>NZ_JALKCV010000040.1 GCF_023634065.1 Microbulbifer litoralis | reverse complement strand
CTAACAAGCGACTGTGGCTTCAACCCCTATCAAAAAACTAGGCAGCCCATTCCTTTTGGTCGCGGACCATCGCGTTTAAGATCGTGAGCAATTTACGCATGCACGCGACTAGAGCTACCTTTTTGTGCTTTCCTTTTGCTACCAATTGCTGATATTGAGCTTTGATCGCCGGGTTGCAAAGCGTAGCGCTGACGGTAGCCATATACAGCACGACACGCACGGATCTCCTGCCACCTTGAATCCGCCGCTTTCCTTTTAGCTTACCGCTGTCTCGGTTAAATGGCGCGACGCCAGCTAGCGAAGCAATCTGCTTGTTGTTCAGCGTTCCGAGTTCAGGCAAGTCACCAAGGAGAGTGTGCGCTAGAACGTCGCCAACACCTGGTACGCTTTTGAGTAATCTCTTCTTCTCTGACCAGGATGATTCTTTTTCGATGGCCTTTGAGAGCTGCCCATCAACCCACTTGATCTCCTTGTCGAGAGCCTTCAGAATACGCCGGTAGGAAGCCTCAAGGATTCCGTCCCCCATGACTTCATCGCGGTTCAATTCTTGAACTCTAATGTTCATTAGCTGGCGACGGCGAGCCAGTAAGTCTTTGATTTTACGTAAGTTCTTTCCGTTACTGCGACTTATCCTGGGCTGCACCTTCGCCCCAAACTCTGCAATCAGCGCAGCATCTATACGATCCGTTTTTGCCAGCTGATCAATAGCGCCTGCATATCGCCGTACCGAGAGAGGTTTAGCAATCACGACCGGCAGACCGCGCTCAAAGGCTGCCTGAGCAAAGTTCAGCTCATAACGGCCCGTGGCCTCGACAACTACCCGTTCTACGTTATAACGGCGTATACGGCTAATCGAATAGCGAATACCTTCCTCGTTGTTTTCAGATGACCAGTGAACGTCTCTTTCATGGATGTGAAAATCCAGAGAGAACTTGCCAACATCCACACCAATATTGACGCCCGCTACCCTGTTACGCTGAATTGCCATAGAGACTCTTCC
>NZ_JALKCV010000039.1 GCF_023634065.1 Microbulbifer litoralis | reverse complement strand
GGCAGAATCAAGGAATGATTTTATGAGCGAAATTCTGAAAGCGGAAGTAATGAAGGGAGAGGAAAACCTTCGCATAGCAATGCTTTCTTCAGATGTAAATAGCCTCAATAAATATTTGGCTGAAAACCTGATTTTCACCAATCACTTCGGCCAACGCTTGAATAAAAGTATGGATCTAGAAGCGCATGAAAGTGGCTTACTTAAGATCACATCGATAGAATTAAGCGATCAAAAAATATTGCTAAGTGGCCAAAATACAGCTGTTGTATCCGTTAAAGCAAATATAGAAGGTACATATTCAGGTCAGCCAGCTGGCGGGAACTTTACATTTACCCGCGTATGGTCAAAGGATACTGGGCAATGGCAAGTTATAGCAGCGCACTCAGGCACCGCTGCCTAACAAAGCGCAGCAAAGGGACGGCTTACTTTATGCACGTCTTGCGCTAGTCGCTGCGACTCCCATTTTCGCGCAAAACGCGCATAAAGTAAGCCGCCCCTGTGCGCGGCGTTATCAAAGCGTAGATAGGACCTTCTGAAAATGAAAGAAAGCCTTGTTAAAGAAGTACTTTTTTGGTTGGTCCGTGAATACCAAAAGCACCATCGAAGCTCTGTCTCTGGCCTATCGAGCCACAGGTTCAGCTACTTGGATCTTGTTGCCATCGGTGAAAAATCTAAGTTGAGTCGGGAATTGGATTCAAATCCTGAGATTATTGGTGAGGTGATTGACGAATTGGCTGCCCGAGGTTATGTCGAGAAGGACTTTCATGAGTTTACCCTAACAGAAGAGGGCTTTCGTGAGGGCTCTTCTGGGCAGCTAAAACGGGTTTTATGGTTCCTTAATAGAAATCCTGGTTTGTCTATTTTGGTTGGAATAATAGGTGCCGCAGCAGCAACTGGAACGCTCATTTGGAATTTAACCAAGTGATAATCGGGTAAGGACGGGTGTTTAGCCCGCCCTCCCCACAACACCCTGCATGCGGGTCCGCACAGGGCGTTTCAATCAGAGTAGTGAAGC
>NZ_JALKCV010000038.1 GCF_023634065.1 Microbulbifer litoralis | reverse complement strand
GGGGGTCTCGATATCACAGTCGGCGGAACACTCGGGTTCATCGTCGCCACCACCGGCGCCGACCACGGAGTTGGCGACGGTATCGCCGGCATCAGGGGTGACGGTGGCGGTGTATTCCAGTACATAGGTGCCCGGGGTGGTGCCGGATGGCAGTGTGCATTCGAGCGGATTGGCAGCGTTGCAGGTGTAATCGCCCGGCGCGGTGACGGCATCGAGTGCCAGCCCGATGCCCAGGGTATCTGTCAGGGTAAAGACAGCATCGGTGGTGGCATTGGCCACGGTGGTGGTGACGGTATAGGTGATGATGTCACCCACCTCCACGAATGCTGGCGTAGCGCTCTTCTCGTAACTGATTTCCGGGGTCACCGGCAGATCGATATCGCAGTCGATTTCGCACTGTGGATCATCGCCGCCGCCGCCGGTGCCAGTGACTGCATTGCTGACCTGTTCGAGCGCATTGCTGTTGACTGCAACGGTATAGATCAGGGTGTAAGTGCCGGTCGACGTACCTACCGGCAAGGTGCAGAACAGCGGGTTGCCAGGCGAACAGCTGAACTCAGTGGAAGTGCCGCCGTCCACGGCATCGAAGGTGAGACCTGTGCCGAGTGTGTCTTCCAGGGTAAAGGTTTCACTCAGTGCCGCATCGGCCACATTGACGGTAACGGTGTAGGTAACAGTGTCCCCTATGCTCACTTCACTGACATCCGCGACCTTGTTGAAGGTGATGACCGGTTCCGTTATCGGTGTCTCTATATCGCAATCTGCGGAACACTCCGGGTCATCGCCGCCACCGCCGGCGCCGACCACGGAATTGGCGACGGTATCGCCGGCGTCAGGGGTGACGGTTGTGGTGTATTCCAGTACATAGGTGCCCGGGGTGGTGCCGGGTGGCAGTGTGCACTCGAGCGGATTGGTGGCGTTACAGGTGTAATCGCCCGGCGCGGTGACGGTATCGAGTGCCAGCCCGGTCCCCAGGGTATCTGTCAGGGTAAAGACCGCATCGGTGGTGGCATTGGCCACGGTGGTGGTGACGGTATAGGTGATGGTGTCGCCCACCTCGGCGGAGGCCGGGCTGGCGGATTTCTCA
>NZ_JALKCV010000037.1 GCF_023634065.1 Microbulbifer litoralis | reverse complement strand
CTGAAGAGTCTGTTCGAGCTGCCCAGTATTGAGGAGCAGGCAGGCCTGATCGAGGCGCAAAAGGCGGTGATCACAGAGGCTACTGAAATAGCCGCGCCGCGACAGCCTGCCATTCATCCGATTGATCACGATGGTCCGGTGGCACTGTCACATGCGCAGAACGGCCTATGGCTGCTCAACCAGATGGAGGGAGCCAGCGGCAGCTACATTGCCGGTACCTCACTCGATATTGATGGTGCGATCGACGCAGTCGCCGTAGAAAAAGCATTTTCTGCCATCGTCGAACGGCATCGCATTCTTCGTACGGTGATCCGGGAATACGAAGCCGGTCCCATGCAGGTGGTGATCGACGCCTCGGCATTCCATGTCCAGGTGACTGACTTGAGCGACATCGCTAACGCCGACGCCGAACGTGAATTACTGGTCCTCACACACCAGGCCAAGAGTCGACGTTTCGATTTGTCGAAAGATGTGATGCTGCGCGTGCATCTGGTCAAGCGGGCGGACCAGCGTCATACGCTGCTGGTGCACATGCACCACATTGTCTGTGATGGATGGTCGATCGGCCTGTTGATGAAGGAATTTAATATCCTCTACAGGATGTACACCGAGGATAGTAACGGGCTCCTGACACAGGCTTCTCTGCCCGTACTGTCGATCCAATATCGCGACTACGCGCAGTGGCAACGCCAGCTTCTGTCGGGGACATATCTGGATGAGCTGGTTGGCTACTGGCGAGAGCGCCTTGATGGTATCCCCACGCTGCACGCGCTTCCCACTGATCATCCACGGCCCGAACAGCCGTCCTATCGCGGCGCCGTGTATCGCCATCGCATCGCGGCGGAGATCACCGATACCTTCAGGCATCATTGCCAGGCTCAGGGCGCGACATTCTTCATGGGTATGCATGCCGCCTTCTCGGCTTGGCTGGCGCGCTACTCGGGCTGTGATGACATCGTATTGGGCACGGCTATCGCCAATCGCGAGCAAACCGAGGTCGCGCCTTTGATAGGTTTCTTCTCCAACTCGATCGTGTTGCGCAACCGGATCGGGGGCCGGGACACATTTACTACCTGCCTCGATCGGACCAGGCGCCAGGACATTACGGATTTCGACCACCAACAGTTACCGTTCGAGTTGCTGGCCGAGAAACTCAACCCGGAACGTAGTTTGAGGCACAACCCGATCTTCCAGATAGTGTTGAACCTGGATAACAACGAGGTGGAGCCTATCCACCTGAGCGATTCCGAGGTACGGGGCCAAGAGCAACTGAGCTACGAAAGCAACTTCGACCTCACCCTGTATGCGGTCGAGCAGGCATCGGGCACCAAGCTGATCTGGCGTTATGCGACCGACT
>NZ_JALKCV010000036.1 GCF_023634065.1 Microbulbifer litoralis | reverse complement strand
ATAGCGGGTCTGGAGTTTCCCGCCCTTGCCGCGCATGGCGGCGATGCGGTTGCCGTGGACGTCGTAGCGGTAGTGGGTGTCGCCGCGGAACGCCAGGCGGTTGCCGTTGACTTTGGTTTCGCCGGCCTGCTGTTTCGCCTTCTCAGGGGTGCCGGCGGCGGCGAGGATATTGTGTGCCGGGTCGTGGACGAAATGCTCCGGGTTGGGACCGTCCACCTGGGTCAGGCGGTCCAGGGCGTCGTAACAGTATATGCAGCGCTTGCGAGCAGCTCGGCAAACGCTGGGGGCAAGGCATTCGCGATTGCAATCGCTACCTTCCCCGCCGGCCGTTTCCTGATCTTTTATGTCTTTTAAAGAACACCATCGCAGGTTTACTGCGAGGAACTCGCTATAGCTCAATCATGCCGGTTGAAACAGCTTTAGGAAAAGTGACCACTTGGAGAAATACATCAACCTATGAGGCGACCTGGCTGACACAGAATCTTAAACACCCTCCCTGTCTTGTCCACCAGATGCCAAGTTCTTGATGTCTCAGTCTCTGGAGCTACAGCCCCCTACGATCAATTCTCCAGTTTTTGGCTACCCGGACTTGGTTGTCCTGGTTCTCTGTTGTTCTGCTTTCCATGATCTGCTACTCCACTCCCTTAATGGATCTTCATAAGCATTTCTTTTAATTCATCAGCCCCTTCCTTAGAGGAGAGACATTCACGAGGCGTCTTTCCTCCAAGAGCGTCAACTCTAGATTCTAGCCAATTCCTATAATTGGACCCTATATGAAACTTAATAACAGCGGCTATTTCTTTATCGCCAACCATATCAATCAATTCCTTATTCTCCGTAGACTCCTCAAAGTCCTCCAAAAAAAGCTTCGAATAATTTTCCCAGTACTTTTGATTCAACATAATCAATATCCTGAAAATGATATTAAATTTGCTCCGCTTGGATCTCTAGCAGAAGGAGCAAGCACCCCTTCAAATCCATTGTCTTTTGCATATCGGCCAACTGCCTGAGTGACTTCATACCTATTACCGGTTATATCTTCCAATGACACCCCCAGTTGTTCACGAACTACGGGGTCAGTTACATCCAAAATATTGCTCATATTAACTTTCTTCGACACTAACTCACGGCCAGACAAAGCTCCATAATGCGCTATTTCGGCCTCAGCAGTTCTAGCGCTTGTTCCTGCATAAACGCCGTTTATTCCCGGCTCCGTATATCTATGATTAGCGGCATTGTTCCATTTATGTGCATCCCAAGTGGTTGCAATTCTATCTGGCTGCTCATAT
Source organism: Microbulbifer litoralis (assembly GCF_023634065.1). Classification (GTDB taxonomy): domain Bacteria; phylum Pseudomonadota; class Gammaproteobacteria; order Pseudomonadales; family Cellvibrionaceae; genus Microbulbifer; species Microbulbifer litoralis. The sequence goes on along the minus strand of NZ_JALKCV010000036.1, from coordinate 150 downwards.
CGATAAACCACTCCATCGAATGACTTTCCACTAGGAGCTACATCGGGTTTAATCTCTTTACAGGTAAGCCCGAAAGGGTCGATCCAATTAGTAGGGTTCGGAGCATACTGATAATTATTAGTCCCTCCATGAAGCCCAATCGGATCCTGA
>NZ_JALKCV010000035.1 GCF_023634065.1 Microbulbifer litoralis | reverse complement strand
CCACCGCGCTGGAAAAAGTTATCCGTGACCCCGATGTCGTCGCTCTTCAACAACCCCGACCAGATCTCCAGCAGGGTCGTTTCAATCGCATTCGCCGGCGCCCGGCGCTTTGGCACCGCCGACTGGCCGCGCACCAGTGCCTGGCGGTCGATCTTGCCGCTGCGCGTCCGTGGCCAGTCCTCCAACTGCTCGTAGCCGCTGGGGAGCAGGGGCCCGGGTAGGCGCTCTGACAGCTGGGCTTCGATCCCGGACAGATCGCCGCTTTCCAGCACGACGTAGGCCCACAGGCTGTCCTGTTCGAGTTTCACCACCGCGCCGCTCACGCCCTCACAGGCCTGCAGGGCCGTCTCGATCTCGCCCAATTCAATGCGGTGGCCACGGACTTTCACCTGGTGGTCGTTGCGGCCGATAAACTCCAGTTCTCCCGCTTCGTTCCAGCGCACTCGGTCGCCGCTGCGGTAGAGCCGCTCGCGATGTCCGGGTACCGGTTCACATTCGACGAAACACTCGCCCGTCTGCGCCGCACGACCCCAGTACCCCTGGGCAACACTGCTGCCGCCGATGCACAACTCCCCTACCGCACCGCGTGGCAGCGCATGTCCGTGCGCGTCCAGTACCCAGTAGCGGGTGTTTGCCAGTGGTTGGCCGATCGGGACTACGGTTTCGTCGCCGCGCACCCGGTGAACGCTGCTGGTGATTGTGATCTCGGTGGGGCCGTAGGAGTTGTACAGGGCGATGCCTTCGCGTTCCGGTGCGAACCATGCCTGCTGCAGGTCTCGGTCGAGCACATCGCCGCCGCAGGTGACCCGGCGCAGCCGGGTATCGGGCCAGCCCGATACCTCCAGCAGTTGACGCAGGTAGGCCGGGACCACATGCATCCAGGTCACGCCCTGCCTGGCGACATGGGCCAGCAATACTTCCGGCTCGGTGACCCCATCAGGACGCAGGACCACGCTGCCGCCAACACTCAGCGGCGCCAGCAACTGACTGATCGAGGCGTCGAAGCTGATCGAGGCAAACAATAAACCGCGGTCTGTCTCATCCAGTGCATAGTGCTGCGTCAGTGCCGCCAACTTGTCGGCCAGCGCACCATGGCTTACCAGCACACCTTTGGGTTCTCCGGTCGAGCCGGAGGTGTAGATCAGGTAGGCCGGCGATTCGGGCGTGACCGGACTGGCGAACGCCGCGGCGTCATGGCCGTCGGCCTCGGACACCAGAACCACCGCCTGATCATGCAGCGGCAGTTGCGGTGCGAGATAGGCCTCGGTCAGCACATGGCTGATACCGGCATCGCCCAGCAGATACGCCAGGCGCTCATCCGGATAGCCCGGGTCCAGCGGTACGTAGACTGCGCCGGCTTTCATTGTGCCGATTGCACTGGCCAGCATGTCCAGTGTCCGCTCCTGGCAGACACCGACGCGGTTGCCGGGCTGCACGCCCGAGGCGATCAGCAGGCGCGCGATCTGGTTTGTGTGCGCTTCCAGGTCGGCGAAGCTGCGCGTTTC
>NZ_JALKCV010000034.1 GCF_023634065.1 Microbulbifer litoralis | reverse complement strand
GTTCGTTCGAATAGCCCCAAGCGATCTCGATACCATCACAGACTGGAGCGGCGTGCAGCGACAGGTCGAACTTGCTGACGTCATAGTCGAGCTCGCGGCGCTGCAATCCGAGTTTGCCTTCTGGGCTGTCGGAAAGCTGGCTGCTTTCGAAAGTGAACATGATCTGCACGAGCGGGTGATGTGCCAACGAGCGCTCGGGGTTGATCTGCTCTACCAGTAGCTCGAACGGAACGTGCTGGTGCTCAAAATCGGTGATGAAACGACGTTGCTGCTCGTGTAAAAACTGCGACGCTGACAGCTCGCAGTGTATATTCGTACGCAGTACCAGATTGTTGAGGAAACAACCCAGCAATGGCTGCACGGCGGCTTCTACACGGCTGGCATTCGCCGATCCCATAAGTACGTCGTCGTTTCCGCTGCACCGCGAAATGAGCACGGCGAACACGGACTGCAGCACTGTGAACGTACTGATGTTCAGAGAAGACGACAATGTCGTGAGCCCAGCTGTGAGCGCCTCGTCCAGGAGCTGGAGATGTACGCCGCCGGAATGTCCCTGTCGTTGTGGTCGCTCGAAATCCATGGGTAGGCTGTGCACCGTGGACACACCGTCCAGACGCTCTCGCCAATAGTCCAACAGTTTCTCGAGCGAGCGTCCCGACAGATGTGCACGTTGCCAGGCTGCATAGTCAGCATATTGGATCGGTAGATCTGGTAGAGGATTGGGCTCACTGCGCAGATAAGCACCGTAGAGCGTGTCAAGCTCGCGTAGCAGGATATCGGTAGACCAGCCGTCAGTAGCGATGTGGTGGATTGTGATTACCAGTTCATGGTGATCCGCGGCAAACTTCAGGAGGTGCACCCTGAACGGCAGGTCACTGCTTAAGTTAAACGAGTGCAACATTTCCCGAGCTAGAAGGGATTGTAACAGTGCCGTTTGCTCATCGGCTTTTCGGTCCTGATGATCCTCCTTCACGAGATATACATCGGCAATCGGCAAGACCTTCTGCAACGGCTCGCCTTCGTCAGCAATATACACAGTGCGCAATATCGCATGACGCTCAACGAGCGTAGTGAAAGCCGCTTCCAGAGCCTCAAGCGACAATTCTCCGCGAATCGTGCCAGCCACGCGGGTGTTGTAGATTGCCTTGTCGTCCGACAGTGTCGACTCCAGCCAGATACGGCGCTGGGCAAATGAAGTCACGAGCGGCGACAACAATCGGCTCGGGTCTGTGACGATTTCCTCGTCGCGGTAGCCTGAAGTTTCGTCCTGTCCAAGCATCGCGATGAGCAGTAGCTTGTTGGCCCTGAGTAAATCCTTGACCTTATCGGAAACTCTGTCACGGGTGGCCGTGACGCGTAGTGCGCCACCCTTTACCTGCAATTCGATGCCTTCCTGTCTGCACAGCGTGAGTATGTCGGCGAGCTTCACAGCAGGAATTCCTCCACGGTTTCCGTTCCTTTCTCATTCTGTTGGTTCGAGGCGGCCCTACTCTTGAGGACGTCGATAAACACTGCCTGCTCCTCAATACTGGGCAGCTCGAACAGACTCTTCAGGGTAAAATCCACTTCGAAGCGGCGACGGATCTGGCTGGCCAGGCGCGTGGCCAGTAACGAGTGG
>NZ_JALKCV010000033.1 GCF_023634065.1 Microbulbifer litoralis | reverse complement strand
TCCCTCCCTTTGAGAGCCAAATTCTACCAAAAAATGGGGGGGTTATGAGTTTTTCTACAGCCTGAACGTCCGCAGCAGGGGCGACCAATGCTATACACATTTTGTGCGAACCTGGGAGCGCAGCGATCCGCACAAAATGTGCATAGCGTTGGGCGTCCCGCGGAGGCCCAAAGGGCCGGAGCAAACTGCCTGCGATTGTTATGTGGTGATTATCGATAAGCCAAAATCAACCTCGAGCTCTCTAAAGATTTCTAGCGCTTGGTGCGAAACATTTACCCCGGCAGTATGGCTACTTGACCTATACCCGCAAAATACATCTACTTTTGCCTTAGTTTTTAAAGACAATAAGTAATCTTTATGAGGTTTGAGTACCTCCCATAGGGCGAATAAATGTTTCTCCAAACTGACCTCTTCATCGAGGCCGGAATCGAGACACCACATATCCTGTTTATATTCTGTACTTCCCACGCGCCAACGATCACCCTTTTTATGCCTTCTCGTTGGTTCTACCCCGAGAACACTTTCTATCTCCTCGAAATCGATACCAGACTCAGAAAATATTCTCAGAGTTGCAGAATAATTAAAATAGAGCTCTTCTTCCATGGCTTGATTCTAGATCTACTGACACATAACGCCGCGCACACCGGTGCGAGCTTGCGAGCATCCGGCGGCCGAAAGGACGCGTAGTGATGCGCTTTGTGTACGCCCAGCATGGGCATGAACTAATGGGGTGAGAGTCCCCTGTAGGAAGATCACCGTTAAATGACAATTTAACGTCAACTACTAGCGAATGGCAAGGGCAGGCCTGCGAAGGCCTGTCTGGAGGAAGCCGCTAGCAAAACTGCGAGCTGATGAAGAAGAACATCATATGAGGCGTAGGCTGGAGGCGAGCTGGCACAAGACAGCGAAGCCGCGTGATCTAACGGCCACCGTAAATGATGCAGTTGCGCAGTGAAAGTTCATGTTCTTATCTGGGGAGATCTGCTTGACACGCGATCGGTAGGAAACCAGTGAGGCTCTGGTCTACAAGTGCCTTGGCTCCCTGGCCTCATTCCCCTGGGAGAGCAAATCGATGGAAACCGACAGCGCCTTCAGGGGTAACCCTGCGGGTGATCAAGCAGAAGTCAGCAGACGGCATAGTAGCCAAATACCCAGCGTAATGGCCGGGACAAGGTGAAGGCCTGAACAATCAGAGAAAGGAGGAGCCTTGTCAGACTTGAACACACGAATGCCGGCCGGCAGTGACGTGACTCAGCGTATTGACCTGAAGCCAGCCTTTAGCAACGATCTGTTCGAACAAGTGCTCCAGCCCGTGAATCTACAGCGGGTATGGAAACAGATTCGAGCCAATAAGGGAGCCGCCGGAATCGATGGCATGTCCGTTGACGACTTTCCGGCATGGGCAAAATCTGGTGGCTGGGAAGCAGTCAAGCGTCAGTTAATCTCAGGGCGCTATTTCCCACAACCAGTACGGCGTGTTGAGATCGAGAAGCCGGACGGTGGCAGGCGACTGCTTGGTATCCCGACGGTGACTGATCGCGTTATTCAACAAGCAATTGCTCAAGTGCTCACACCTGTCTTCGACCCGGCCTTCTCAGAGCATAGCTTTGGGTTCCGGCCGGGACGAAATGGGCAGCAAGCGGTAAAACAGGTACAGCGGATCATTAAACAGAAGCGGAATATCGCCGTCGATGTGGATCTATCGAAGTTCTTTGATCGCGTCAACCACGATCTGCTGATGTCGTTAGTGGGCCGAAAGGTTCATGACCGACGATTGAAGCAACTGATTGCGCGATACCTACGAGCTGGGTTTATCGATAACCAGTTCCTCCACGAGAGTCGCGAAGGTGTTCCACAGGGCGGTCCATTATCGCCACTGCTGGCCAACATCATGCTCGATCCTCTGGACAAAGAGCTGGAACGGCGCGGCCACCAGTTCGCCCGCTACGCGGACGACTTTATCATCCTGGTAAAGAGCCGGCGTTCGGGAGAGCGTGTTCTGCGCAGCATCACAAAC
>NZ_JALKCV010000032.1 GCF_023634065.1 Microbulbifer litoralis | reverse complement strand
TTATGATCCGGGGGTGGGGGAGTTTGTTGCGCAGGATCCTATTGGGCTCTCAGGAGGATTTAATAGCTATCAGTATGCACCCAATCCAACAGAATGGGTTGACCCGCTTGGGTTAAAATGCAAAGAACAAACCCCTAGTGAGTTTGCTCAGAGCTGGCAGGGTTCAGGGGATTACCCTGGGGTTGACGCCTATAGAGATATTACATTGAAGGAAGGAAAGGTTGTTTATGGGGGCGCTCCTGGGCAAGGTAATTTCTATACAACCGAAAGTGCATTGAAGCGTGCTGATTACAACGCTGAAAAGTTCTTCGATGGCGTTCAAGTTCGCCCACATCCTGAACTTGGCTACCGTCCTGGTGTAACATCTTATAGAGTAAAGGAAGATGTCCCTGCTGCATTCGGGATCACGAAAGCAAACCCGCAACATGGTAGTGGAGGTTTACCGCAGATAGTAATTAAAGATTATGAAGAAGTATTGGAGCCGCTTTACTCAATTCCATTTTCTAGGTGAGCAATATGAAGAACGGAATATTGAAATTTGGAGACGACTTTGTTGTCAGTAAAAAATTTACTGTCAATGATTTAAAGAAGCTTGAGAAGAAGTATTCTGTTGTTCAGTTAACCGCAAATGGAAATTATAAGTCGTACAAAATAACGCCGATTAAGTTCCTTGGAAAAAACATTATTGCTATTCTTAATTTTGAGGGTGATGCTATTCGTCGTGTTAATATATATTTAATAAGTAAAGATGCCTCGTGGTCTACAGAGACTGAAATTTTCGAGAAGAGAAAAAAGTCTGCCCAAGATGCATGGCTTTCTAGTCTGCTAAATGCTCCACCTCCTTATAGTTTTGATTGGGGGAGGATTGAATCAAATTACGATCAGCGATCTTGCAGCAGTACTATCACTGTAACATTTGAAGATGCATGATCTGGAAGCTGAATTAATTAACGGGTGAACGAGCAAGCAGAACGGAAGAGTAGTAGGAAGGAGAATCAGGACAGTCACTGAGATATCAAGAACTTGGAGGCAGGGCTGCATTATAACCGGTTTCGGTATTATGATCCGCAGTTGGGACAGTTTACTCCTCAGGACTCGATTGGGTTGGATGGGGGGACAAATAATTACAGCTACGCACCGAATCCCATCCGCTGGATTGACCCTTTTGGGTTGAGCTGTAAAGAGGGGGCAGCAATTATCAAGTAATATGAGCCCGATTCTAATAACCCATATGGACATTATAGTGTCGAAGTGGTCTCAAACAATGAAAAGCTTCATACGCATCAGGTGATGACTGGTCCTAGAGAAAATTCTGGCGCGACGACAACAATTGTTGATGCTGGTGAATATCCTCCTTCGAAGCCTTTGGTAAAAGCCGTAAAAGTTGAGCTTCCTAATGCGGAGAATGCAATTGAGTATCAGAAGCAAAAAGTCTGGGAAGAGCTTGGTCCTTATAGTAAGAAAACTACATTGTGTTGATCACGTCTGTAACGTTTTGAGAGAAGGCGGTCAGCCTGCTAAAGATGGAGCTTTGCGTCAGTTTAGGTATTTAAGAGATATAGGTTTTTGAAGATGGCACAGATTTTATGCGAAAAGCACGGAATTCAATCCGCTCAATTTGTTTCTCCTAAGATATTGGAAGATATTAAGAAGAGGGGCAGGCTTTCTGGTTTTTTGATCCAGGAGCTGATTTTACATTTTCCGTTTGATAAATTGGGTAAGTTTCATGTTGATGAAGGGTTTTTAGTTAAGCATAAGGTTGATAGGGAAGTTTTTGATGAAGAGCTGGCCTTTGATGTCTACGATGATTTGAAACCTATCTGTCCAGCTTGTTTTTCTGTGGTTATTTCTGAGGTCGACCGTAACCGGCCATAATGATGGGTCCATAACAGGACGCCCAAAAAATAAAAATCTTGCGAGTTCGGGGTTAGGCCTTACAGTTGACAGTAGAATTTGACGCCTCCCTACAGTGCGAGGCCCGTTTTTTAACAACACACTGAGTTGAGAAAGGCACGGCCGAGTGCGAATTTGACCGCGGCTTTTCTTGGCGCCCGCTCACTGACGGCCGTACCACCCGCTACGC
>NZ_JALKCV010000031.1 GCF_023634065.1 Microbulbifer litoralis | reverse complement strand
TTTCACGGTGTTCGCCTGTGGCAGATCGGCATAAACGCGGCGGAGATAGTCGTAAGGTTCGAGCTCGTTGGCCTTCGCGGTTTCTATCAGACTGTAAAGCGCCGCACTGGCTTTCGCACCCTTGGGGGTATCGCTGAAGAGCCAGTTCTTTCGCCCGATCACGAACGGGCGTATGGCGTTCTCGGCGTCATTGTTATCGATATTGAGACGGCCGTCCTCTACGTAGACGCATAGCTTCTCCCAGTTTTTCTGCAAGTAGGACAGGGCCTTGCCCAAGGTGCTTTTCGGCAGTGCCTTTGGCAGTTCTTTGTCGAGCCAGTTGCGCAGCTTATCGAGGATGGGCAGGCTTTTCTCCTGGCGAAGCGTATGTCGCAGCTCTGGGGAGAGGTTTTTACCCCTGCGCTCTATGCCGTAGAGGTGGCCAATGTAGTTGAGCGCGATATCGGCTTTGCCGGGTTGTTTTTTCTTGTTCTTATCTTTGCCCTTCGACTTGTTGCTCTTGCTGCTGTTGGCAACCTTCTGAGCCTCGATAAACTTCCGTCGGGCGTGGGCCCAGCAGCCGAGGTGGGTGATACCGTTTTCGGTACCCACGGCGTGGTAGCCGGCATAGTCGTCGGTTTGCAGGTAGCCGTTGAAGCCAGACAACAGGGCCTTGGCTACCTCCCCACTGCGGCTGGGGTGGTAGTCGTAGAGCACCACGGATTCGTCCGGGAGTCCGCCGAGGCGGACCCACATGTACGATTGGCTGTCGGGTGGCCGGTCTGGCTCCTTGAGCACTTGTACCGGCGTTTCATCGCACTGGATGAGGGGGCCTTCCCGTAACCTGTCTTCCAGCAGGTTGAGCAGGGGCTGCACCAGCTGGCTGCAGCGGATGATCCAACTGGCCAGGGTGTTGCGGGGCAGATCCACGCCGATGCGGTGGAAGATCTGTTCCTGGCGGGCCAGCGGCAGGGCGTCCTGGTACTTGGCCACGGTGATCTGGGCCAGCAGACCCGGGCTGGCATTGCTTCTGGGGATGGGCTGGGCCGGCAAAGGGGCGATTTTGACGCCGGTCTCACAGGCTTTGCAGGCGTACTTCTTGCGGGCGTGTTGTATCACCCGGATCTTGGCCGGGATGATATCCAGTTGCTCGCTGGTCTCCTCGCCGATGGCTCGCATCTGGCAACCGCAGTCACAGGTCTTTTCTGCCTCGGGGAGGTCGTGCTCCCGGCGTACCCGGGACAGATCTGCCGGGAGTCGCTGGCGACCGGCAGGTTTTTTGTGGGTCGTGGCGGGAGATTCTGTGGTAGGCCCTTGCGAAGGCTCTGCGTCTGCCTCGACTTCTGCTTCATCGAAGAAGCCGAGCTGGTTCGAGGCCTGTTCGCTGCTGCTGGCGAAGCGCTTGTTGCGCATCAGCAGGATCTGTTCTTCGAGCAGGTGGATGCGCTGCTGCTTCTGTTCCAGCTGTGTTTGTTGCTGCAACAGAAGTGCTTTCAACGTATCGACGTCGTCAGGTAATTGCTCGGCGGCCTGCTCACTCATGGCCGCCATTGTATCGCAGGGCCCGGCTATGTGACCGAGTCAAACTGGATAGATTGGTGGGGTTTTTGGCTCCAGATGTTCAGGCCGTCGAGGAGCTGGTTCAGCTCGCGGCCACTGCGCTTGTGGTAGGTGAAGTCGCCCTCCCGCGGCCAGCGGAAGCGCTGCTTCTCCAGGCGCTTGTACCAGACCACGAAGCCGTTGCGCTCCCAGTACAACATCTTGATCTTGTCCTGGCCGCGGTTGCAGAACACGAAGAGCGCTTCCAGAGCCGGAGACAGCTCCATCTCCTGCTCCACCAGTGCCGCCAGGCCGTCGATCGACTTGCGCATGTCCACCGGCGCCATGTACAAGTAGACCTGTGCCGACTGCCTTGGCCGTAGCATCAGGCCTGCTCCCGGAGCAGGCGCCAGACCAGCGGCAGGGTCTGCTCCAACGCCGATGCGGATAACTGCATGTGGATACCGCCGGGCAACGCCAGCTCCACCGGGGTATCCGGAGCGGTTATCGACACAGGCACCAGTTTACGGCGGCCCTTGTTCTGCTTGTGGCGCCAGTAGGTGAAGGTGCTGAGCTTCAGGTCGTGCTGCTGGCAGTAGGCTGCCTGAGACAGGCCGCTCTCTTTCCAGGTCTGGATATGCTGCTGCCAGAAGTCGGATTTGCTCTGGGTGGTCATGTGGATCTCCTGATCGTTGAAAATCAGGAGCGTATCCGGAAGAGGCGCTGGATTTTAGGTGGGGTTTATCGATCGCTTAC
>NZ_JALKCV010000030.1 GCF_023634065.1 Microbulbifer litoralis | reverse complement strand
CTATGATCCGGAATTAGGGAAGTTTATTACTCAAGACCCTATTGGGCTTCTGGGGGGAGCAAATAACTACCAGTATGTAGTTAATCCAATCAGGTGGGTTGATCCCCTTGGCCTGTCTAAGTATATAGTTATTGGTGAAGGGCAAGCTGCAGTAGAAGCTTACGTTAAGGCAATATCTAATGACTATCCTGATATCGAGTACCGGACTATCAAGAAGGATTGGTCGAGGATATTGAAGAGCTCTGGGGCGAATCGAGAGGAGCCATTTTCGGCTGATTGGGAGTATAAGGCGGTAACTGGTAATGCAGACTGGATTGAACAGATGCATGACGAAGGATATGAGTTTATAGATATAGGAAGTGATGGTTCGCAAAATAGAAGTACTTTCTATCTAGCGGAAAAGAAACGAATTGAAGAAATCGGCGGTAAAGTCCATAAGGCTCCTCGAAGAAGAGTGGCTGATGCTCGTGAGGCTGCAAATGCAAGTGCAAGGCCTCAGTCAAAGATTGTAAAGAGGTGTAAAGAGGGGGGTGTTATATAAATGTTTGTAGTTTTTGTTCCAACGGAGAATGTAGAAAGGGCTGAAAAATTCTACGGCGAGGTGATGGGTTTTAAAGAGGATCTATGGGGGTTTCAACCTCCAGGTTCTGAAGCCTCAGATGTGAGAATTAACCCAAGGAGAGTTGATGACCATTGTGGTTTGAACTTCAGTTTGTTTAGGTATGAGGTTGAGAGTAATTTTCTAAGTTATTGTGAAGTTTTAATTTCAAAAGGGGTTAAGTTTAAAGTGGCTGGGATGACACCAGGAGGATATACCGCCATCGCCAAAGACTTTGATGGAAATCAATTTGAAATAGAATGTCAAAACTTTGATGAAGACGATGATTCTATAAGCCCTGAAGAGTGGACGTTTTATAAGCGTTACTGATTTAAGCCTCCAGTGAGGCGTAAGTGTTCTGCCAAGTGAGGGGGCATTCAATACTCTGACTCAGTTAAATTGCCTTGTAAGCTGTACCACCTGGATCACCTGGGCACACCGGACGCACTGACGGACAGCAGCGGGAAAGTCGTCTGGAGTGTCAGTTACCGCACCTACGGCTGTGTGGCTTTTGCACACTGCGACGAAATAGAACAGCCGATCCGGTTTCAGGGACAGTATTTTGATGAGGAGACCGGGCTGCATTATAACCGGTTTCGGTATTATGATCCGGGGGTGGGGGAGTTTATTACACAAGACCCTATTCGATTACTTGGAGGCTACAACAATTATCAATACGTAAAGAGCCCGCTGGAGTGGATTGATCCATACGGATTGGCCAGCTTTAAAACGGATGTAGATTTTACAGGTTCTCCAGATCTATATCCCGTCTCTGGGGATCAGAAAAATATCGTCAAGATTAAGTTAACCGGATCAAGATACAGGGATTTTAAAGCAGCCAATATTGAGGCTGATATCGGCAGTACCGGTACTGCTACCCCGGATGGATATACGTGGCATCATGTCCATGATTATGATCCAGAGACTAATATCAGCACTATGCAGCTAGTAAAAACCGAGGCCCATGAGGCAACGGTTCCACATAAAGGTTCAGTAAGTCAATTTGAAACTACGCATGGTGTAAAATATGAATCGAAGGAAGCTAAAGTAGTTGCCGAAAGCTACAATACCAACCCAAGACAGAGTAAGTGTGGGTAAGGAATAGAATATGGAAAAAATTGTATTTGGGAACGCTGTTAGGTCGTTTGCAGATGACTTGAGTTCTAGTGATATAAAGTCTGCTGAACAGGACTTGGGGATTAAATTTCCAGGTTCCTTAGTTGCTTTCTACAAGGAAGTTAATGGTGGATATTTTGTGCGAAACTGTTGGAAGAGTTGTAGTGAGGAGATTTATATAGTTGGACAAATACTTCCAATTAAATATACGTTAAGAGCCTCGAAAATGTCTCTTGAGAATAGTTATTGTGTTTTAAGAGATAAAAACATGCTTCCCGATAGCTTTGTCCCATTTGCTATGGATCTTGGAGGTAATTATTTCTGTGTGGGAGGTAAAGATGAAAAAATCTATTGGTTGAGTCATGAGCACTCGATCGAAGATGAATTTGATAAGGCCGTTACTATGATTTCCAATGGTATAAAGGCATTCGTTAGCGAACTTGTCTCCGAAGAGGACGTAGAGGATTATTTATAGCGAGCTCGTCCTCACAAAAAATCAAGGTTTTAAATGGTTTCAGGTTTTAATTATCCAGATTTTATTGAGCGGCTTGAGAATGCAACGTACGGGAAGAAAGGTGGCAGGCCTCTTAAGGCTGAAGATGTAGAAAGTTTCGTCGATTTCTATATGGCGGCTGACCAAGATTATCGAGGCATAATTTCGGATTTGATTCAGGATAAGATGGGATTGACCCTTATAAGTTTCTCTGGGGAGTTTTCAGCGAAAGCGATTGATACCCGTGACGATGCATGGGTTGTGAAGGCTGTCATGTTGCACGTGATAGAAGGTTTTCGGTTTGATTATAGGGAGAATATACGTAGATTGGTGTTTATTAGTTATGCTGCCGATCGTATAAGTTCTGAGATTGAATCAATTCTGAAAAATTTATCTAAATTCATCGATGGAAGTGTGGAAGAAAAGTTGTTGGAATTCTTTCGTCGTCCTAAAGAGCTAAACTCCCTGAAAATTTATGGTATGAAGGAGGTTAGCATTAACGGTAAAGTTAGATTTAGGCCAAATTAAATGACCAATGGGTCATACTCGATCAATGAATCTCCTATTTCAAAACCCATGGTCGAGCTTTACATTTGGCTGTAGAGTTTGGCGCCTACCTCCAGCGCGAGCCCCGTTTTTTAACAACTCAATGATTTGATAAAGCCGCAGCCGGGTGCAGATCCAGCTGCAGCTCTGCTTGGCGCTCCATCACCGGCCGCCGCAACAGCAGCTGGTTGCCGGACGGCGAGGTGTTCAGCTTTGGCCACAACCTCGCCAACCAGTTCGACAGCCTGCACCGCCGCCAGCACGGCAATGGCCTCGCCAGCGAACGGGACTACGATCCCCAGGGCCGTCTGCACAAGGTGCGCCTGGGCAAGGCCGACGGCCCGGCGGAAAACCCGCTGCTGGAACGCGGCAACCGCATCGCCGCCATGCGCGGCAAGGGCGGGAAACTCCAGACCCGCTAC
>NZ_JALKCV010000029.1 GCF_023634065.1 Microbulbifer litoralis | reverse complement strand
TTCGATGCCCGGCCAATCCTGGCGCTGATCATCTATTCCATTACAAGCGGATGTAGTTGGCTTGAAAATAGCTGGCAATGCTTCATTGCCAGCTACTACTAAGTTGCCTTGAGTATGCAGTTTATAGTTACCGGATATATCCAACTGCACTCCAGGTTGGAGCCATAAAGTAGTGCCAGCTGGAATAGTAAAATTACCACTCAGACTGTATGGTGTTCCGTCACCTACTGTCCAAACCATAGTTTCGGTGAGTTCACCACTCCAATCTCTCTGTGTACTATTGCTATATTCAGTATTGATCGTATTCGAAACCGGGCTTTGCCCATCTTCATTTTCCGCAATTGTGTAAATGCTGTTGTTACCATCCTCCAATGGTGCCCAGGTGGAAAATACGCCGCTGGCGTCGATCTCGATTGTGCGTGTATAACGTCCATTGACAAAAAAACTGACACTGGTTCCGGGAGGCGCTGTGCCGGTAACGGTAATTGGGTTTCCGGAAGTAGTATCCGGTAGTGGATCCAGTAGCGGAGATTCAGGCTCTGCACCAGAAGCGTTCACCTTCCAGATTTCAGAGCCGGATCCAGTTGGTACATAGCGAGTCTCATAGATGTCGGACTGTGCTGAATCGCTGGTCACTCGCAGTTGGTTGTCGCCCGATTGTAACGGGATACGAACAGCAAAATCGCCACTCGCATTACTGATGGTTTCGGCCACAACACTGTCATTTACCTTTGCCTGTAGTACCTCGCCGGTCTGAGTGGTAAGGCCTGTCACATAGATACTGGATTGGTAGTGTTTCTCGGGTACAGGGTATAGAACGATCTCTTCAGCCGCTATTGCCTGAGGTATTGACAACACAGAGATTAGCCATGTGGCCAGGAAAATCCAAAGGGGCGATAGCCATTTCTTGTTCTCGCCGATTGTCCCAACGGTCATCAGATCTTTTATATCCTTTATATATTGGCTGGACATGCCATCTCCTCAGTGATCTGGACGAATATTTGTCCCTGTAGCCCCTACTGCACCTGTTCAGTTTATGATTGGGAAGCTAGCACGGCCTCCTTTTTTCTCTGCCAGGCAAAACCTAGCCGGGATAGAACCACCGCTGCCAGGCTAGTGGACATCAACAAAAACACATAGCGCATAATGCCGTAGCGGGATTCACTACCAATAGTAAAGGCGTGCCAAAATACCAGTGCAAATACGGCAAACCAGGCCATATGTACCTTTTTCCATGCCTGTTTTCCCCTGTGGACCTGCCAGCCGGCAAAAACAGCCAGAAGTAGCAGCCACAGCCCGATCAGGCCGAGGCCCACATGGAGTTGGTAGAAGCCGCCATTGAAGTGGGGTAATAGCAAGCCCCAGGCCGGTTTTCCGGTACGCAGGGTGACTGCGGCAAAGAACAGCCCCAGATGGGCAGTGATAAGTCCGACGGTGGTCAGTCCCAGGCGAATATGGGCCCTCGTGCTGAGAGGGGGGATGTTGTTTTGCAGTACGGGTGCACGCCTGGCCAGCGCAAGCAGGCATTGTAGCCAGAAACAGGAAAAAGCCAGCAGACCGGCGAGCTTGGAGAATATGTAGGGGAGCTGGCCCGGCGGTACTTCTTGCGTGAAGTACTGGATCGGGTTACCGGTGGCAAGATACCAGATGGCCAAGGGGGCAGCGAAAGCCAGGCTGCAAAGTGCAGTCGTGGTTATTGTTTGCTGCCATCGGGGAGTTGGTGTCATTGCAACTTCCTGGTTTGGTTGTGGTTTTTTTCGCGGCCATGGGCCGTTCCGCTCCTACAGTGGCTCCGGGGCCGCGCCTGGACCAACTCTAGGATTCGGCTTGTTCGCCCGCTGCGGCAATATGCGTGGATAGTTCAGCCTGGGCTTCCCTACTACCCAGTGCTCTGGTGCCGCTGGTTGGCAGGCCTTCAGATACCCAGCCTTTGATGCCGTAGGGGTTGAGGATGACTGAGTGCTTAACACCGGCCTTCTTGAGAGCTTTTGCCATTTCGAAACCGCGGAAGTCTTTGACACAGTAGCTCACGACGTAGTCTGCACCGTTCAGCCGCTGGACCACCTCTGGCTCGATGTCTCGCAAAGTGATGTTGTGAGCACCAGGGATATGGCTTTCGTCGAACTCGTTTGGTTCGCGGACATCGACAAATTCAACGCGCTTTCCGCGGTGCATTTCCGAGAGCAGGTGGGAGATGGAAACCTCGGGTATCAGGGCGGAGGCCACCGAAGATGAAGACCTTGCAGCCGTACAATCGAGCTCGAAATCTTCGAATTCAATAGAGGACTGAGTCTGTTGTTTATCCCGGAGGGATTGGTAAACACTGTCGAAGAAAGCCAGGTAGCATTCCGGCGTGACATTATCACGCTGATGCCGCAACTGCAGTTCCCGGTAGCCTCGCTCGACCACCGCCGCTTCGGTGGTTCTATTGGCACCCCAGAAATTTACCTCTATATCGTGAATGATAGCCGCAAGCTTCTTCACAGTGGGGTCATTGAGGTGGTATTGCTCCAAGGCGGCTTCAAAGCTTGCTCGATTGCCCCGGCGGCTGATCGGCATATCAGGAAGATCAAAAGGACGCCCCTCTGGGAGAGCTTGGCCGGGCTGGACTATCAGTAATTTGGCTTCGGGATCAATCTTGCGGCTCAACAGCCAAGCGGTAGCCCATTTATCCGGCCCAAGGCCATATTCTGTAACAAAAGGCCTTGAGTAATTTGCCTCCTCTGGGGAACAGCCTAGATTGGCGAGAAGCAACAATGGTACAACAACTTGTAACAGCTTCCCTCGCACTGACATCCCCAATCCCCCCTATACTTTAATTATTTTTAGGTCAAAATTTCACCAAGTCGAACGAAACTTGTTTAAGTTGTACATTTTGTTGATATTTTGATTTGCGTGATTTTCTACCATACAAATCGAACATGACCAACAGCAATCTTATTACACCCAATTACACTGATGGTGATTTGAACAATGGATGCCGAATATTTGTATTGCAACCAACCCGCTGCCCGGCGATGAAGAGGAGACCGTTGCCCAGGGCAACGGCTGGTACCTGATCGAGGGCGGCACCTCGATCCGCGACATCAACCGCACCCTGCACTGGGAACTGCCCACCGACGGCCCCAAGACCTTCAACGGGCTGGCGATGGAGCACCTGGAGAGTATTCCGGACGGCAATATCAGCTTCTTTATCCTGAATTA
>NZ_JALKCV010000028.1 GCF_023634065.1 Microbulbifer litoralis | reverse complement strand
AGGAAACCGATGATAGAACATCGGGTTACATCGTTCCGAGAAATAACCTCCTGTGATTTATCAGAGTGTGTAACAGAAATTTATACGACTTCACGTCGCAAATAACGTTGCGCTCTCGGGCAGCCTGCTATATGCGACTTTTTGTGTGAGAATGTGAGCGAAGCGAGCCATACAAAAAGATGCATATAGTAGGCTGTCCCTAGCAGCGCCCTGTTAGGTCACTATTGGGCAGGATGCTAACCACTTGGAAGAGCTTCGCTGTAAATAATGAACAGCCTACCATCTAGGTACCTTAGGTCTACGGCCTCATTATCTTCAACACCGAACCGCTTGATTAATTTTTCCACTTCTTCTTTTGAGAAAATATTATCTTTTATGACTTCAATAGCACCATTTGGGCCACAAGAAAGCAAGAAATTATTGACTGTAGCTTCAATTATTTCATGCTTGCTTTCAACATTGATTCTGATCATTTTATTGAAAAATTCTGAGTTGGCCGCGTAATTCGTTGGCTCAATTATTTTGTATGAAAAATTAACGCCAATTTCGTTAAATGAATTTTCTAACTCTTTCAATTTTTCTTCACATGAATCGTAGTACACCAGCACGAATTCCTCTCCGGCGTCTTTTTTAGAGCACGAAGATAAAAAGAGTAGAAAAGTCAAAAAGAGTATATTTTTCATTCTGACCTAACGCCGCCCTATGGGGCATTGTTTATGGAGCGGAGCTTTGGGGTACAGTGGCGCAGCCACCCCAAAGCGCAGCGGAGTAAACAATGTCCCTATGATGGCCTGGTTATAACCTCTATTCATCGGAGCTGACCAAAGAGTAAATATCGAAATCCAATGCTAGGCCCAAAGCAACTACTCTTTGCAAAAGCTCTTTTTCAAGTATTACGGCCACGTTTGGATAGTAACACGTAGGCACATAAGTAATACCTATACGAGCCCCGATTGGTAATTGTGCAAGTTTATCCTTTCGTGATTCGAGTAGTCCCAATAATTCTTTGAAGTGTACGTTTGTATAGTAATCATCCGAAGATTCAGAAGTCCGATATGACCAAAAGTTCTCTTTGCGTTCACGAATATTATTCGGCCCCCAGCGCTCACCCTTGCACCAAAAATGCGTTGGCTCAATCTCTAATACTTTGGAGATTGATTCGGGAGAGCACTCAAAATCTCTGGCGTAAAAATATGCGTATGTTTGATGATCACTCATAAGCTTTAAGACTTATAACGAGACTGTAGAAAAACTATTTCAGAAAATCAGCTCTTCCAGCCATATTTTTATTAATCATTAATGACGAATTAAAACACAAGATTCTTACATAGTCATTCAGTCCGGCCAGAAAATCGCCTTATTGTCGTCAATAGCCTTTTGACTCACTGAACCGCTCCATAATTCATCAATTTCTCAATGTTGTGTACCAGGCAGAACATTCACCATTGTCCTTGGACCTTGTCTTTACCGCGCAATGAGAATCTATTCGGGCCTTTGTTGAACCCTGTATTGCCGAATACCCGTTCCACAACGGACATGCGGTGTCCATAGATCATTTTCCCTTCCTGGCTGTCGATGCGGCGTTTCGTCCAGTCTGCGGTGGTGTGGCCATCAGTCATTGTCAAATGACTACCTGAAGAAGGATGGGTTGGCAACACTGCGCGACGGATGGATCAAGCTTCAGTACTCTGATTGAAACGCCCTATGCGGACCCGCATGCAGGGTGTTGTGGGGAGGGCGGGCTAAATATCCGCCCTTATCCGGTTATGCCTTGGTGCACCTGCTGAATACATGAGCATGCGCACCTTTGTATATAATCGCCCCCTGTACTTTAAAACCGGCTTTCTCTACTACTCTGACGGACGCTAAATTAGCTGGTTCAATCAAAGCATGGATACGATTCAAGCCTATTGAGGCGGAATGTTCAACTAATGCCGACACTACCTCAGTAGCGAAACCTCGTCCCCAGTTATTTTTAGAGAACCTGTAATTCAAATGCACTATATCGCTTAGATCAACAGTATCTTTACTTAGCCCGCATACGCCTATGAGCTTTGACGAAAGCCTCTCAATGATCGCCCACCGACAAAAATGACTTTTACCATATTCTTGAACGTTTTCATCAATATGTTGCTCTATTCCGTTTTTATCCAGAACACCGCGAACGGAAAAATGCATCACTTGGGGATCAGAGAATATTTCCGATAAAGAGTCGGCATCTTCCAGGGCCAGTCTTCTCACTATCAATCGATTTGTTTGAAAGATCATTCATTTTCCGTAGAGCCATAATCGCCGAGTTCAGGAGCAGCCTTCAATATGCACCATTTTGTACAAAAATGGGAGCGCAGCGACCGCGCATAAAATGCACAAAGTTGGCCGTCGGCCTGCAGCGCATTGTTGAACGAAGCCGCTTCGCGGCAAAGCTAAAACTCGAGAGCTGAGATAACTCCCCTACGTGCTTAATCCGAGCACGACAACTAGAGGAACTATCTCATACAAAAAGCACAGCAAAAACGCCAGGATTCACTGTGCCGAAATCATCTTAGCGCGCTTCAGCGCCAGGGGAAAGCGCCCTCCACCATTGACGTCTGCGCGACGGATGGATCAAGCTTCACTACTCTGATTGAAACGCCCTGTGCGGACCCGCATGCAGGGTGTTGTGGGGAGGGCGGGCTAAATACCTGTCCTTACCCGATTCCGTGATTCAGTAGGCGCCAAAATATCTACTGCTATGACATTTCCCTATAGGTTTTTGCGTCTTGATCGCTTCTTTAGTTTTCGTATTTATACCTTTGTAATCGCAATTTCCATATGTAAACGTGTAGTGAGCACCTGATTCAGGGACGAACGCAAATATGTTCCTACAAAACTGCCCTTCCAAAACCATTTCTCCTGTAAATTCAGTGCGCTGAAAAAACTCAAAAGACAACATTTTGTTTGCTGGAACATTTACTGTGAACTCTAGTGTTGATGGCTCCGTCCAGTTTCCATCCCAGAGATCGCCAATATACTCTCCGTACTCGCTAGGGCTGCACTCAAGTCCTTCAAATACTGAAACAGTAGGACCATCTTTAAGACCTTCTTCCAACTTGAAATGAATTCGTGCCAATTCTCCTGTCTCAGGCCCTTTGTATGTTGTGGCACAGCCAACAAATATTAAGGATAAAAGACCTACTATTAGTTTTCTCACGAGTACTCCTTTGTATTCACGTAACGAGGCTGTAGAAAAACTATTTCAGAAAATCAGCTCTTACAGCCATATTTTTATTAATCATGAATTAT
>NZ_JALKCV010000027.1 GCF_023634065.1 Microbulbifer litoralis | reverse complement strand
GGTTCTCAAGTAGGGTGTGCCGTGCGCACCGCCCGCTCAATACCGTGAAAGCGCCCCCCCAAAGCCCCCGCGGAGCCATTCCCGGGGGCTTTTTTCCGCCCGCCAAAAACCGCGCCTCAAGCAGCTATAGTGAAATGGAAAGGGCGCCGATGTCGCCCGCCTTCACCTCACCAGCAGGGGCCAGGTCTCCGTATGGCGCTGTTCTTCGCCGGACAAGACACACTGCGGCAACTCCCCGGCCGGCGCATCAACCGCGCGGTGGTGGCGGGCATTACGCTGCTGCTGTTGCTGGTGGTGGTCGCGCTGTGGCTGTACCTCTACTTTAAATCGCTGGAGAAGCCCTACTACGAGCTGAAGGGCTACCGGGTGGCGACCGGCGAGAGTTTCCAGAGCTTCCTGCGCCGTGGCGACAACCGCGAGCGCACCGCGCGGCTGTTCGACTACCTGGAGGCCCAGGGCGTGGGCGAAGTCCTGAATGCGGAAAACCTGCTGCGCCAGGGGACCGACTGGCTGGACATCCATGAGCCCGCCTTCGCCATACCGCCGCGCGACCTGTGGCGCAACATGGTCGCCACGCTGGAAATCATCCGCGATCAACTCGAGCCCAGTATCGGGCCCGTCGACGTCCTGTCCGCCTACCGCACCGCCAACTACAACCGCAAGTCCGGCGGCAGGTCCGGCAGCCGCCACCGGGATTTCTGCGGCCTGGACCTGGTGCCGAAATCCAATATCAGCCGCAAGGAACTGATCGAGGAACTGCGCAGCCTGCACGCGCGCCTGGGTCCCGGCAGCAACCTGGGGCTGGGCATCTACGACAGCGTCCGCTTCCATATCGACACCTGCGGCTACCGGCTCTGGTAGCCGCCGCAAGAGAACGCCGATGGATATCAAAGAGAGCGAAGACCACGAATATGTCGACATCCATATCGAGCGCCGTCGGGCCGTGTGGATCAGTGTACTGGTCCTGGTCGGGCTGCTGGTACTCGTCGTGCTCACCGTCGACAAGGTGCGCGAGCTGGCCGAGCGCATCGTCACGCCGATCGAATACGAGCCCATCCCCGAGGTCTACGATATCCAGGGCTACGCCGCCGCCTCGGAGAGCGCCTTCGAGAAATTCCTGCAGAAAGGCGACAACCGCGAGAAGTTCGCCAAGCTGGAAAACTTCCTGCAACTCAACCATGTAGACGACGTAGTGCCCCTCTACGAGTTAATGCGCCAGGGTACCGACTGGCAGGAAGTGGGCGAGCCCCCCTTTGCCATTCCTCCGGAAGACAACTGGGAGACAATGGTGGACACCCTGAAAGTGGTGAAGGAAGAGATCATCCCGCGTATCGGGCCCGTCATCGTGCTGTCCGGCTGGCGCACATCCAGTTACAACGCCAAGGCCGGCGGGGCCAAAACCAGCAAGCACATGCACTTCTGTGGCCTGGATATGATCCCGGAGCGCAAATTCACCCGCAAGCAACTGGTGCCGATACTGCGCGACATCCACAAGAGCGCCGGCAAGAAATGGGATATGGGCCTGGGTATCTACAGCGGTGTCCGCTTCCACGTGGACACCTGCGGCTACCGGCGCTGGTAAAAGACAACGCCATCTGATTACATAGGCGCCTCCCGGCGGCGCGCCACCCGGCGGCCGCCACCGCAATAACAACAGGGGGCGCGGCAGGTGCAGGAAAAACTGGAACGTCATTCGTTTATCCTTTCACTTTTATTGGTAACGCTGGCTTTTGCCCTGTTGCTGAAGCCCTTTTTCACGCCCATCTTCTGGGCCTGTGCCATCGCACTGATCTTCTTCCCCGTCTACCGCCGCTTGCTGCAGCGCCTGCCAAAATGGCCCAACCTGACAGCATTGCTGACGCTGCTGCTGTGTATCGTGGTGGTGGTGATCCCGGTGCTGCTGGTGGCCAGCTCGTTTATCAATGAAGGGGTGACCATCTTCCAGAAAGTGCAAAACGGCCAGATCGATCTCTCCCAGCAGATCGAACAGGTGCGCAGCGCCTTCCCCGGTATCAATGCCTTTTTCGACCGCGTCGGCCTCGACTTCGACCAGTTGAAGGAACGCGTCATGACCGGCCTGATGAGCGCCGGCAGCTTCCTGGCCCGCAACGCCATCGCCCTGGGCCAGAACACGCTCAATTTTTTCGTCATGCTGGGGCTGATGCTCTACCTCACCTTCTTCCTGCTCCGCGATGGCGAGAAGCTCGTGGCGCTGCTGATCCGCGCCATGCCGCTGGGCGACGAGCGCGAACACCTGCTGCTGGCCAAGTTCGCCGAAGTGACCCGCGCCACCATCAAGGGCAACCTGGTGGTGGCAGTCACCCAGGGTACCCTGGGCGGGCTGATCTTCTGGATCCTGGGCATGCCGGCGCCGCTGTTGTGGGGGGTGATGATGACCCTGCTGTCACTGCTGCCAGCGGTGGGGGCGGCCATCATCTGGTTCCCGGCAGCGCTGTATCTCTACGCCACCGGCGAAATGGTCAAGGCCACGGTACTGATGGTGTTCGGGGTCGCGGTGATCAGCCTGGTGGACAACCTGCTGCGCCCGATCCTGGTGGGTCGTGACACCAAGCTGCCGGACTATATCGTGCTGTTCTCCACTGTCGGCGGCCTGATCATGTTCGGTATCAGCGGTTTCGCCATCGGGCCGCTGCTGGCGGCACTGTTCATGGCCTTCTGGGAAATCTTCATGCGCGAGTTCGTGAATCCCTCGGGCATCCACGGGCCGGCAACCCCCGAACTGGAAGCGCCGTCTCGCGACTAACGCAGCTCCCGCAGGTGCCGGTTCAGCTCGGACATGGGCCGCTGGTCCACCAGCAGCACGCCCTCGGTGGCGCGGTCCAGGTCTGCAATCAGCACGATCACCGTGGCGAAAGTCAGCGCCAGTGCCACCGCCACCTGCAGTGAACGCCCGCGGTGGATCCCGAACTGGTAACCGATTACCACCATCGCCAGCAGCGTTATAAAATACAACCCCAGCCAGATGGGCCCCGGAATCCGGTACTCCAGGCCCACTACCACCCGCGAGTAGTGAAAGCTGATCACGGTATTGAGCGGCTCGGCAAACTGGCGCAGGTACCCCGGGTTGTACTGCCGCCGCGCATGCTCGCTGACCAGCTGCCAGAGCAATCGGTGGATCTCCTCGCTGCGCGCCAGGTTTTTCGGCGTCACCGGTTCCCGCGCCGGGTTGAAATCCCTTATATCTACATACTCCTCCAGCAGCTCGCGGGCGCGTTCCGCGGCTTGCGGCTCGAGAAAGTCGGCGCGCAAATAGGCGGTGTAGATGGCATTCACCTCATCGAGCAACAGCGCCTTGCGCTGCTGGTAGCGATCCGCAGTCATATTGAAAGTAAAGGCCAGCAGGAATGCCAACAATCCCAGTGTCGCGGTAACGGCAGTGCCGATCGACGACTCCTTCTCATTGCGGTGGCGGCGGCGGTGGACGCGGCCGAGCAACGCCCCCAGGAGCAGGGCAGCCAGCACCAGCAATACCGTGCAGATATAGACGAAGGATAGCGGCAGGCTGTGGAACAGGTTGCCGGCTGAAACGGCGAGATCATCCATATCATCGGGCCCTTGAGCGCTGCGCAGTCAGTCCATTGACGCCTACCAGTGTGGCCCAAAGTCACACCACTTGCCGCGCCAGGTACCGGCAATGGCTTCCGGCCCGCGCAACCGGTAGGATAATCACGACCCGATTCACTCAACAGATACAGGATGCGCCATGACACGCTTGATCACACTGCTGCTCACCACGCTGCTCAGCCTGCCCCTGATGGCCCTCGAGGTCGGCGATCCGGCTCCGGACTTCACCTTGCAGGCGTCGGACGGCAAAACCTACTCACTGTCGGATTTCAAGGGGCAACAGGCCCTGGTGATCGCCTGGTATCCCAAGGCCTTCACTAAAGGCTGCACCATCGAGTGCAAATCCCTGGCCGAAAATGGCCACCTGATCCGTGAGTTCGATGTGGCCTACTTTATGGCCAGCACAGACGAACTGGATACCAATACCAAATTTGCCGAGGAACATAAGGCAGACTTTCCCCTGCTCAGCGACCCGGAAGGCGAAGTCGCAGACGCCTACGACGTAAAAATGCCAGCCCTGAACATTGCCCGCCGAATCACGGTCTACATCGGCAAGGATGGGAACATCCTCAAGATCGACAAGGACATCAACCCGGCTACCAGTGCCGAAGATATTGCCAAGACACTCGCCGAGCTTGAGGTGAGTAAGAAAAGTTAATGCTGGAGGGGCGGTATTGGAAGGCTTCCGCTTTTGCGGAGGGCTTTGCCACCTGGCAGATTAAATACCGCCAGCGACCTTCCCAATTACGCTACTATCGGGCACAAAGCCGAAATACCGGGAATCCAGACTATTGCATCGATTGTCTCCAAGAATAAATAAATAACCTTCAGGTACTTTTATTTCAGGGAAATCACTGTGCCGACATACCAAAACTTCATCATTCATATAGTTTTCTTCCAGTGCGACTCCATTTAATATCACCGATGAATTCTTCAATGAAACTCTGTCACCAGATACGCCCATAACTCGACCGAGAAAGGGGCTGCCAGTATGTGGCGCTCGATACACGAGCATTTCACCGCTGTCGACTTCAGAAAAAAGATACGAGAATGTTGTTACGTATACATAACTGTTTCTTTCTACACTTGGGTACATTGAGTCAGATGGCATATGAAAAAACATAAAGCCGAGAATCCTAGCTCTAGGGTCATAAGTATCTGTTCCAGATGGATTCCAGAGATACACGCTTAAAACCAGCATTCCCAAAGCTGCCAGAAAATTCCATATTTTCAATTTACTTCTTCCACCAGATATTACGTTATAGGACGACTGACCGTGAGTGTTTTTTCACTTAAAAAGTGGCGCAGAGACTGTACAAGATGTGCGCAGACCTGAATTTCATGACCTTGATGATTTGCTTGTTAAAAGTGACGCAGTCCACCAAACCGCTGCACCTGCTACAAAACAAAGCGAAATTACGAGTGTCGTATAGAACAAACTTTCGGTTAGCTCGACAGAAAAAATAAGGCCAGCTAATGAGCATATTATACCTACTATGCCACCTGCGATAGCCGCATTCATGATAGGTTTAGTCTTGCTATTTTTTGCCGCAACAACGCCAGCCAATGCCGAACAAAGAACGAACAAAACTCCTAGCGCTTTAACAGGTACTCCATAAATATTTATGACTGCCATGAAGCAGAGCCAAAGGACTCCATAGCTAATAACGCCCCAGACTATTCCTTTCACACTCATATCCTTAGACTTTTAACACCCGGTTTGGGGCGGACTTGGAGCTGCAAAGCAGCGGAAAGACCGTCCCAGCCCCGAAGGAGCGAC
>NZ_JALKCV010000026.1 GCF_023634065.1 Microbulbifer litoralis | reverse complement strand
GGCGCCCAGCTGAGTTGTTTAAAAATTCGATCAAGCAATATGTGTGGGTGCTTACGGAGCGATGTATCGATACACGATATATCGGAAGTAAGTAACTCGACAATTCGATTTACGTTAATTCCGAGCAAGACTTAAGCCTGATTGGTTGCTGATGTTTAGCATCCTTGAGTGTCAGGCGACTCTTTAAACTGAAGAGTTTGATCATGGCTCAGATTGAACGCTGGCGGCAGGCCTAACACATGCAAGTCGAGCGCGAAAGCTCCTTCGGGAGTGACTAGAGCGGCGGACGGGTGAGTAACGCGTGGGAATCTGCCTGGTAGTGGGGGACAACATTCGGAAACGGATGCTAATACCGCATACGCCCTACGGGGGAAAGCGGGGGATCTTCGGACCTCGTGCTATCAGATGAGCCCACGTCGGATTAGCTTGTTGGTGGGGTAACGGCCTACCAAGGCAACGATCCGTAGCTGGTTTGAGAGGATGATCAGCCACACTGGGACTGAGACACGGCCCAGACTCCTACGGGAGGCAGCAGTGGGGAATATTGCACAATGGGGGAAACCCTGATGCAGCCATGCCGCGTGTGTGAAGAAGGCCTTCGGGTTGTAAAGCACTTTCATTCGGGAGGAAGGGGTGTTGTTTAATACGCAACATCATTGACGTTACCGAAAGAAGAAGCACCGGCTAACTCCGTGCCAGCAGCCGCGGTAATACGGAGGGTGCGAGCGTTAATCGGAATTACTGGGCGTAAAGCGCGCGTAGGCGGTTAGTTAAGCTGGATGTGAAAGCCCAGGGCTCAACCTTGGAACTGCATTCAGAACTGGCTGGCTAGAGTACGAGAGAGGGTAGTGGAATTTCCTGTGTAGCGGTGAAATGCGTAGATATAGGAAGGAACATCAGTGGCGAAGGCGACTGCCTGGCTCGATACTGACGCTGAGGTGCGAAAGCGTGGGGAGCAAACAGGATTAGATACCCTGGTAGTCCACGCCGTAAACGATGTCTACTAGTCGTAGGGCTCCTTGAGGGCTTTGTGACGCAGCTAACGCAATAAGTAGACCGCCTGGGGAGTACGGCCGCAAGGTTAAAACTCAAATGAATTGACGGGGGCCCGCACAAGCGGTGGAGCATGTGGTTTAATTCGACGCAACGCGAAGAACCTTACCAGGGCTTGACATCCTCGGAACTTTCCAGAGATGGATTGGTGCCTTCGGGAACCGAGTGACAGGTGCTGCATGGCTGTCGTCAGCTCGTGTCGTGAGATGTTGGGTTAAGTCCCGTAACGAGCGCAACCCTTGTCCCTAGTTGCTAGCAGGTAATGCTGAGAACTCTAGGGAGACTGCCGGTGACAAACCGGAGGAAGGTGGGGACGACGTCAAGTCATCATGGCCCTTACGTCCTGGGCTACACACGTGCTACAATGGCTGGTACAGACGGTTGCGAATCCGCGAGGTGGAGCTAATCCGAGAAAACCAGTCGTAGTCCGGATCGGAGTCTGCAACTCGACTCCGTGAAGTCGGAATCGCTAGTAATCGTGAATCAGAATGTCACGGTGAATACGTTCCCGGGCCTTGTACACACCGCCCGTCACACCATGGGAGTGGGTTGCTCCAGAAGTGGCTAGTCTAACCTTCGGGGGGACGGTCACCACGGAGTGATTCATGACTGGGGTGAAGTCGTAACAAGGTAGCCCTAGGGGAACCTGGGGCTGGATCACCTCCTTAAACGATTTATCGAGAGTTGTTTCGTAAGTGCTCACACATATTGCTTGATCGGACTGATGATGTTGATGTCAGTGAAGCCCATTGGGCGGGTCTAGTGCCCTGAGGTTTTAAACCCCAAGGGCAGATAGTTTTAGGCCTGTAGCTCAGTTGGTTAGAGCGCACCCCTGATAAGGGTGAGGTCGGCAGTTCAAGTCTGCCCAGGCCTACCAAATTTTCCTGTAGCGTCGTTATTTTGCTCCTTGCATAGCAGGCTATGCGGCGGACCAAAATGCCTAGCTGCAGAAAAATTAACGATAGCGAGTTCATCTTGCGATCGACTTATCAAGATGGGGCTATAGCTCAGCTGGGAGAGCGCCTGCCTTGCACGCAGGAGGTCAGCGGTTCGATCCCGCTTAGCTCCACCATCTACTGACAGCAGCATTAGAGATCAGAAAACTGGATTCTTAGTGGTTTCTCGCGGTTTGAGAATAAGAGTTCAGCTTTCTGATTTTTGCATCAGATGTTCTTTAACAAGGTGAAACAATTTGTAGTAATACACTGCAAGGCGAGGTTGAGTACTTAACAAATACTCAACATCAATAATGTGTGTCTCTCAAGCACACAATCCGGCGTCCGGATCCAATGAAGTTTATTGGACTGGATGTTAAAAGTCGTTAGTAGTCGTTTGTGTTGTATGGTCAAGCGACTAAGCGTATACGGTGGATGCCTTGGCAGCTGGAGGCGATGAAGGACGTAGGAGCCTGCGAAAAGTCTAGGGGAGCTGGCACACAAGCTTTGATCCTAGGATGTCCGAATGGGGAAACCCACCTGTTTTACAGGTATCGCATAGTGAATACATAGCTATGCGAGGCGAACCCGGGGAACTGAAACATCTAAGTACCCGGAGGAAAAGAAATCAACCGAGATTCCCTGAGTAGCGGCGAGCGAAAGGGGATTAGCCCTTAAGCTCTTTGTGTTTTAGTGGAAGGATCTGGAAAGTTCCGCGATACAGGGTGATAGCCCCGTACACGAAAAGGCACTTAGAGTGAAATCGAGTAGGTCGGGACACGTGTTATCTTGACTGAACATGGGGGGACCATCCTCCAAGGCTAAATACTCCCAGCTGACCGATAGTGAACCAGTACCGTGAGGGAAAGGCGAAAAGAACCCCGGAGAGGGGAGTGAAATAGAACCTGAAACCGTATACGTACAAGCAGTAGGAGCCCTTCGGGGTGACTGCGTACCTTTTGTATAATGGGTCAGCGACTTATTGTCTGTAGCAAGGTTAACCGCATAGGGAAGCCGTAGAGAAATCGAGTCTTAATAGGGCGTTCAGTTGCAGGCAATAGACCCGAAACCCGGCGATCTATCCATGGGCAGGTTGAAGATTGAGTAACATCAATTGGAGGACCGAACTCACTAACGTTGAAAAGTTAGGAGATGACCTGTGGATCGGAGTGAAAGGCTAATCAAGCCGGGAGATAGCTGGTTCTCCTCGAAAGCTATTTAGGTAGCGCCTCGCGTCTCACCCACGGGGGTAGAGCACTGTTTGGGCTAGGGGGTCATCCCGACTTACCAACCCCATGCAAACTCCGAATACCGTGGAGTGCAATCGCGGGAGACACACGGCGGGTGCTAACGTCCGTCGTGGAAAGGGAAACAACCCAGACCGCCAGCTAAGGTCCCAAATACCAGTTAAGTGGGAAACGATGTGGGAAGGCCCAGACAGCTAGGAAGTTGGCTTAGAAGCAGCCATCTTTTAAAGAAAGCGTAATAGCTCACTAGTCGAGTCGGCCCGCGCGGAAGATATACCGGGGCTCAAACTGGTAACCGAAGCTGCGGATGCATCTTTGATGCATGGTAGAGGAGCGTTCTGTAAGTGGTTGAAGGTGTGCCGGGAGGCATGCTGGACATATCAGAAGTGCGAATGCTGACATGAGTAACGATAAGGGAGGTGAAAAACCTCCCCGCCGGAAGACCAAGGGTTCCTGTCCAACGCTAATCGGGACAGGGTTAGTCGGCCCCTAAGGCGAGGGCGAAGGCCGTAGTCGATGGGAAACAGGTTAACATTCCTGTACTCGCTATTGCTGCGACGGAGTGACGGAGAAGGCTAGGCCAGCACGGCGATTGGTTGTCCGTGTTTAAGGTAGTAGGCTGGGGACTTAGGCAAATCCGGGTCCCTAAGGCCGAGAGCTGACGACGAGTCTCTTTTTTGAGACGAAGTGGTCGATGCCATGCTTCCAGGAAAAACTTCTAAGCTTCAGGCAATAGTGAACCGTACTCGAAACCGACACAGGTGGTCAGGTAGAGAATACCAAGGCGCTTGAGAGAACTCTGGTGAAGGAACTAGGCAAAATGGTACCGTAACTTCGGGAGAAGGTACGCCGGTTTTGGTGATGGGACTTGCTCCCTAAGCTGAGGCCGGTCGAAGTGACCAGGTGGCTGCGACTGTTTATTAAAAACATAGCACTCTGCAAACACGTAAGTGGACGTATAGGGTGTGACGCCTGCCCGGTGCCGGAAGGTTAATTGATGGGGTTAGGATTCGTCCGAAGCTCTTGATCGAAGCCCCGGTAAACGGCGGCCGTAACTATAACGGTCCTAAGGTAGCGAAATTCCTTGTCGGGTAAGTTCCGACCTGCACGAATGGCGTAACGATGGCCACGCTGTCTCCACCAGAGACTCAGTGAAATTGAAATCGCTGTTAAGATGCAGTGTACCCGCGGCTAGACGGAAAGACCCCGTGAACCTTTACTATAGCTTTGCACTGAACTTTGAGCCTACTTGTGTAGGATAGGTGGGAGGCTTTGAAACTGTGACGCCAGTTGCAGTGGAGCCACCCTTGAAATACCACCCTGGTATGTTTGAGGTTCTAACCCAGGTCCCTTATCGGGATCGGGGACAGTGTATGGTGGGTAGTTTGACTGGGGCGGTCTCCTCCCAAAGTGTAACGGAGGAGTACGAAGGTGCACTCAGCATGGTCGGAAATCATGCATTGAGCATAATGGTAAAAGTGCGCTTGACTGCGAGACAGACATGTCGAGCAGGTACGAAAGTAGGTCATAGTGATCCGGCGATTCTGTATGGAAGGGTCGTCGCTCAACGGATAAAAGGTACTCCGGGGATAACAGGCTGATACCGCCCAAGAGTTCACATCGACGGCGGTGTTTGGCACCTCGATGTCGGCTCATCACATCCTGGGGCTGAAGCCGGTCCCAAGGGTATGGCTGTTCGCCATTTAAAGTGGTACGCGAGCTGGGTTTAGAACGTCGTGAGACAGTTCGGTCCCTATCTGCCGTGGGCGTTGGAGATTTGAGAAGAGTTGCTCCTAGTACGAGAGGACCGGAGTGAACGAACCTCTGGTGTTCGGGTTGTCACGCCAGTGGCATTGCCCGGTAGCTATGTTCGGACGGGATAACCGCTGAAAGCATCTAAGCGGGAAGCCTCCTTCAAGATGAGATCTCCCTGGGACCTCGAGTCCCCTAAAGGGCCCTGGAAGACTACCAGGTTGATAGGCTGGGTGTGGAAGCGTTGTGAGGCGTTGAGCTAACCAGTACTAATTGCCCGTGCGGCTTGACCATACAACAGAGATGGTTACTGACGATTCGGATTGTGAGAGCAGAGGCTCAAAGCAAACGAGAGACACGCAAGATCGACTTGCGGTGTATTACTACAGATTGTTTTACCGACTTATTTGGGTTGATTGTTAGCTGCGCAAGCAGTGGCAAACGGACAATCAAACGGCGGCGCAGAGCAGAGAGCTCATAAGACCAAGCCAACCCAAGCCAGTTTGCCTGACGACCATAGAGTTGTGGAACCACCTGATCCCTTGCCGAACTCAGAAGTGAAACGCAACATCGCCGATGGTAGTGTGGTGATTCGCCATGTGAGAGTAGGTCATCGTCAGGCTTTGATTACAAAGGCCCAGTCGCTAACGCGGCTGGGCCTTTTTTATTTTAGG
>NZ_JALKCV010000025.1 GCF_023634065.1 Microbulbifer litoralis | reverse complement strand
GGTGGCGGCCGGCAGGGTGCATACGAACGGATTACCGACGGAGCAACTGAAATCGGCGTCGGTTCCCGGGTCTATGGCGCCAAAGTCGAGACCGGCACCGAGAGTGTCCTCAAGGGTGAATACCTCACTCAGTGCCGCATCGGCCACATTGACGGTGACGGTGTAGGTAACAGTGTCACCGACCGATACATCAGTAACGTCAGCGCTTTTGCTGTATCCGACAACCGGAGCAGGGAGAACGGGCGTATCGGTCGTCGCTTCGTTGTTGCCTGGATCGGGATCCGTTAGATCCTCGGTATGGCTCACGTTAGTGTTGTTTTGTACAGAGGTTTGCGCCAGGGCACCAGTGCCGGTGAGCAACAACAGGGAAAACAGTAGGGAGGTGGTGGAGCGACCACAACTGGCCAGAGTTTTTTTCAGGATGATGGTAAGCACTTCAGTTCCTCAAGGGTCACTTTCCGCCTGATGACAAAGCTGGACAAAGGGAATACGGGTAACGTTTGACGGGTAATAAGGCTGCGATAACCAAATCGCAGGAGGTATGGTTTGGGCTTAAAAGTTGCGCGGTAAGGCCGAGCACAGATAGATGATAGAAGAGACGCCGTTGAGAAGGCGCCGGGTGATCATCCGATAACCAAAAAAACAGCACGAAAATTAGTGCTATAGTCATTAGCAAGCTGTTTTGGAATTACCCCTTCCCCGAGATCTCCAATATACAACGGCATACAGTGGCGCGATAAAAGTTCGTTTATCAGCTAGTAACTCCTTTGCTTCTCCAGGTTAACTTCCAGTGTTTGGTCGAGAGAGACGGCCTTTCAACCTGGAAAGTGTTGATGCGTTGACAATATAGATGCCCATGTGAGGAATGAGATGTTTTTCTCATGAGATTGACGCAATTTCATACCAAAGCATGAATTTAGTAGAAAAGGAAGACTGTAAGGAGAGAGGGGTGATTTTGATTAAAAAACAGGTCCATAGACCTGTTATGTCTCCCGGTGGTGTTGGATATGTATAGACAGCCGAAAAGTCGCCAAAAAAATTCTACATAGCTACTCAGGGTGTCTGAGAACCCACAATTTTGGGTTTCGGAGGGAATGCCCAGCAGCGATAATCCCTGTCTGATCTAACAGGCCGAGCTCCGAAACCTCTTCCTTGCTTTCGATATTCTGGCCTGGATGGTGTGAATAACCTGACTGATATAAAGGCTATCTTGAAGAGTTTTGTAGCGAACAACATCGAGCGATACGATACATGGGGCAGACTTTGATGGATCTGGCGCCACGCCTGTGGATTTTCTGTAACCGGATAAGTTTTTTCATTGGAGTTACATGCCGAAGATTCTGGAAATATTTATGCGGACACCTGGTAATCGCTTATTCGGTAACACAATACGCTGTTCTTGCACTCCAGCTCGACGTGCACGTTGCTTTGGCAAACTATTTTATCTTGCTTGTTGATTCAGATATGAGCCATTGAGTTCAGTTTTAGTTAAGGTTAAAGAGAAATCCTGAACAGTACAGAATATCAGGAAAATATAATTCGTACTGAAAAATTCGAAATTTTCGTGTTCTACTCTATCTCTGAACTATTGAGTTACGGGTCCTCCAAGATAACTTTTTCCTTAAAAGGTTTGTGCTTCCAAAAATCGGATGAGAATTCCTTGTTCAGATATGCTATCAGTTCCCTGCGGATGTCCGATTCTTGAACATTTATTACGCTATTGCCAATACTTTCTGCCAATGAAATTATGGATTTCTCTGTTAGGAAAGGGGATATAAGAAAAGATTTTATGGCGATCAATGGGGTTTTTACCTGACTGTCTTTTTTCGTAGAGTATTCAGTGGTTTCAAATACTTCAGTACGGGACAATGAATAGCCATCATAAATATCACGATTTTCAGATATGTAATTTGCTACACATATGTTATATACGTTAGTTAATAGAACTTTTCTTGAATATAAATCTTTGTTATTCAATCCTATGTCTATATCAGGAATCGATTTTTGAAAATAAGCCCTGAAAAGAGTAACCGTTCCATGATTGTCAGGATTTAACAAAGAAATGCCTGAAATTTTATCAAGCTCTGAGCATAGTAGACGTCGCAGACGGACCAAATGAGCAATAATAGATCGCATTCCTTCCTGGCCAAAGAAATGAAGGTTTGCCATTGCTGCCATTACACCACTTCCACTTCTTGTGGTTTCAAGTGTGAATTTTCCAGGATGGTAATCACCAAGATAAAATAGATAAGGAGTATCTACTTTTTCTCGGAGCAGAAGTCTAAAATCATTGTTTAGCCGATCAGTATCAGTGGCGCTTATCTCTGGAAGCTTCCTGCAATACGAAGGAGTGTTCCTTAATAAAATTAGGCTGGAGGTGCAAGGAGTAAATCCAGATTTGTGAAAGTCTATGCCTATCGAATCTGCCATCTTTATAGCTTCAATTCTTTGGCTTGCTTTTTTTAGGTCTGTATAAGCGATATTTCCGATTTCCCGGAGCTTGAGATCGTCCTCACTGGAATTTACATTGAAGAATCCATTAAAGAATGACCACGCCCACCCAATAACGGCATCAGCATGAACATGCGGAAAGTAGCCGATACGATATTCCTCTACAATATGGTTTCTTATCTTGACAATTTCTGAAACACAATCAATTCCAAAATGATCGGTTGTCCCAACTGTACCCACAAAGCATGCAATTAATGGCTTTTTTGATAGAAGGATATCAGAGTCCCGCCCTATTAAATTCTCAAGGCTGTCATTGAAACTATGGTCTGTCGCTTTCAATGCCGCCAGGTATAAAATATCTGTATCGATCTGGAAGTCGTTCTTAGTGGGAATTCGAATGACTGCGTTGGTTCCCAGGCCCAGCCACGCTGAAACTGTTTCAACAGAGTAGTGGCTTGCATCGCTTGTAAATATTACGAAATCCCTATTTCCAACTCCCCTCTCCATAGAGGGATAGGAGTCTTCTCCGAAAAATCCAGTCAATGCTTTCTCTATCCCTATTTTAATTGCGTAAAGAAGTGTTCCAGTGCCACCAAATGTAAACACTCCTGAAGACTTTTTAGGGCAATAGCCTATTTGTTGAGCCAGCATAGATACGATTTGCTGTTCAGCCAGACATACGTTCTTCCCGTACTTGTCCCAGGTTATTAATGGGTTGTGCAGTTTGCATAATGATGTCCCGACAATTGAAGCTATGGATGGAGGTGGGATTACGTTCTCTTGAATAGACGGATGCCCCCAGACTGGCATTCCTTCGAAATAGCTGGTTAATACTTTCATTACGTCAGGAAGTGATGATGCTGTACTCGGGATTCTTGAATCTGTCACATCTGCAGTGTTATTAAATACTCCGTTAAAAGCGGAAAGTTCGTAATTTCCAGACTTGAGAGACACGGATCTCCTGAATGCGTCGGCTAGTACTTCGATAAAATATTCATCTTCTACACAGTCAGGACTTGGATTGAGAAACCCTTTCCTGATTGAGTTAAGAACGCTTTCGTAGCTCATAAAAATCTATAACCTAAAAAGTAAATTCATTAGATAAGAAAGATCGGTGTTGCCTACAAAGAACCAGATCCAGGTTTTATGGAGCTGATTATCATTGACAGCATAGATATACAGAAGTACTAGAGAAGAACGTTAAAGGTTACTGGACCATTCAGTGATGTAAGTCCTTCTGGTGTGTTACATGCACTGATGTCCCCGAGAAGATTCATGGTATCTGTAGTAACCAAACCAAGGAATTTTCCTTGTGTAATCGTTCCCTGTCCGACTAGTGTCAGTTGTCCGCCCGAGTAGGTTACAGTGTAGTTGAGCGTTTCCTGGCTGGCTTCACCGGTACTCCATGCGGTATCGATCACGACGGATCCGCCATTCAGAAGGTCGTTACAGCTTCGAGAAAGGGATACCTGGAGTGATCGAGTTGCGGATATGATCGTCGGGTTACTGAGAGATACACAGATGAGATTGGCCTGAAGATTGATTTCCACTTCCTGAGGCTCATTAACGAGGCCCGGTGTATAGGTGTGCGTTTGCAGACCTGTACAGGTTACCTGGGTCGGCAGAATCTGTGCCTTGGAATGCACCGACAGCAAGGACAATAAAAATAGTGACAGTGGCAAGACCAATAGCTGGGGGCGAGTACAGATATTGGTTACTACGATTTTATAGATGTTCATCATGTGTCTCCAGAATAGTATCAAACTTGAAACCTAGATGGTCAGGTCCGGAGCGTTAGTACAGCAAGATAGTGTTATCTTTGCTGGCATTCTGAACCCTTCCCAATAAGAGCTTATTCTCTTTGGATAGTGTGCGAACAGATTACTTTGACCATTGCGCCTCCTTTTTCAGATTAGTATGTTGCAATACATAAAGTTCATGTTCGTTACAAGAGTAATCATGTTTCCATGTCATATCGTCAGATCCCCGGTAATACTGTCTGGGCAATTTAGTGATCTAATTATTCAGAGCACATTCAAAGACGCATAGGGATCCGCGAATTAGATTTGGATCCCCGTTTGGTAAGACTGCTCGTGTTGGGAGAGTCTCTTGCCGATATCCAGCCCTGTGTCTCAGGGAGCGCTGACCCACCTGATCCTGTTTAGCGCGATGATCACTGTCTGGTGAGCGGTGTCTGTAGATCACCACCGTCGCGTTTGTTCTGATAGAGTAGTGATAGAGTATCTGCACAACTTCAATGTGGTGATTGAAAGGGCATGAGGTCTAGCCACCTCACCCCTTCAGTTCGGGTCGTTCAAATTACACGTTATACTAGCCCGGATATTTCACCAAGCCGCTTAGTATTCAGCGTAATTCTATGTTTTTCGTTAATGTTTTCAGGGATCTCCGCGGGGACAGATTGTCACCGGCCAATGCTGGCCACGCCCTCGCTTGATCTCTGCACGCTCAGCACATTTTTGCGGCTAATACGTGCAATAAGCATGCATCTACGCCGCACAAATCCTACAGGATAGGATTTGGACGCCCACCAGGGCGCCCGCAGGGTGAAAAACAAGGATGTTTTTCATCCAAAACGCACTGAGCGCACAGATCTCGGCGCGATCATCGTGGCCCCTGGTGAAATATCCGGGCTAGTGGGACGCTCGCAAAGTTAGGTAACCGTTCACTTCGCCAAATCGCCCAGCTCTGCATTGAGAAAGCTTGAAGTAACGCTGCTATTCCAGCGCTTTCTCGCCTTGACCTGAACGATTTTGCTGTGCTCCTTTGCTACCGAACTGTACAGGCGGACCACTAGCATCCGAGTAATTTCACTCGCCAATCAAACCACCTTGCTCAAACTCCGGTGTTACCAATTTCACATCCTCTCCGAGATCGAGTGAGAGGGACAGGCTGAGTAAGGTAGAAATACGCAAGCGCAATCGCTCATCATCGAATACCTCGTCACTGCCCGCTGGAATGAGGATCGTCTGTGCTCCGGTACAAATCTGAATCGGTTGAGTGACCGATGCGATGGGATTAGGGTTACTGCCATCGAGATCGGTGCGATGCAATGTATAGGTGGTGGCAACACCAATACCCAGTGAACAGGGAAAGCTGAGTTCAAAATCGCCGGCTGCGAAGCTGCCGCTCAGCGCCGGTTCGCTGTACCAGGTAGGCGCGTTGAGCAGGTTCAGTGCCAGCGGCTGCGACGGCGAGGGCGGAATCAGGTCCATGGTAAATCCGCCCGCAGTGCCGGCAATGTCGTTTCCGTGTAGGTAGAAACTCAATGCCTCGGCAGTATCGCAGGCATCGCCGATGCCGTCGCCGTCGAAATCTTTCTGGCTGGGGTTGGATGCGCCTGGGCAGTTGTCCGCACCATCGTTAATACCGTCACCATCGTCATCGGTATCACAAGCGTCGCCGATAGTATCGCTGTCGGTATCCTCCTGACCGGGATTTGGAATGGCCGGGCAGTTGTCTATATCGTTGTCGACACCATCATTGTCATTATCAGGGTCGCATGCGTCTCCGATGTTGTCCTCATCGACGTCTTCCTGTCCCGGGTTGGTATCAATGGGGCAGTTGTCTGTGCCGTCGCCAACGCCGTCCCCATCGTCATCGGTATCACACGCGTTACCGAAGGTATCGCTGTCGGCGTCTTCCTGACCGGGATTGGGAATGGCCGGGCAGTTGTCGACGTCGCCATTGACACCATCATTATCGTTATCCAGATCGCAAGCGTCGCCAATACCATCTCCATCGGCGTCTGCCTGTCCCGGGTTGACATTCACGGGACAGTTGTCGGCGCCGTTGTCGAGACCGTCGCCGTCCACATCGTTGTCGCAGGCGTCGCCTATGTCGTCGCTATCCAGATCTTCCTGACCGGCGTTGACGTCGATGGGGCAGTTGTCCATGTCGTTGTCGATGCCATCACCATCGATATCCTGGTCACAGGCATCACCGATCCCATCGCCATTCTGGTCTTCCTGAGAAGGGTTGGCGGTCAGCGGACAATTGTCGACGCTGTTATCAATTCCATCGCCATCGGCATCCATATCGCAGGCGTCGCCGAGACCGTCACTATCCTTGTCTTCCTGGCCGGGATTACTTATCAGAGAGCAGTTGTCAACATCGTTGTCGACGTCATCTCCATCGACGTCGTCGTCACAGGCATCACCGATACCGTCGGAGTCCTGGTCTTCTTGGCCGGAATTTTCGATTTCGGGGCAGTTGTCAGAATCGTCAGGAACACCATCGCCATCGACATCCGCAGTCGCAATATTGTAACGAGCCAAGGCTGCTTTATCATTCCCCGTTGGTGAAAAGTCAGTCGCACCCGCTACTACGATCTTGCCGTCAGCTTGTAATCCGACGGAATAACCCTGATCCAAAGAGCTGCTGAAATCAGTGAGGACTATCCCCCTGTTTCCGAAACTGCTATCCAGTATACCGGAAGAGTCTAGTCGGGCGACTGCAAAATCGGTCCCGGTAGACGGATTTCCGAAACCACCAAGTATGAGGCCGCCGTCACTCTGTAAAGCTACGCCGGAAGAGAAGTCATAACCACCACTAACATCAAAAATGTTGTACCCCACACCGGAGTTGAACCCTGTGTCCAGGTTACCAAAGGGAGTAAAACGTGCGGTCAGAAAATCGCCATCACTGACACCGGTAACAACAATACTTCCATCTGGCTGAATCAACAGGTCGTTTACAAATTGAGATCCGGAAATGGATGCAACAGCGATTCCCTGACTCCCGAAGCTAGTGTCCAATGAACCGCTGCTGAGTATCTTGGCTACAGCGATTTCGTCATTAACCGTCCCGCCTAGTAGAATCTCTCCAGAGGTACTCACCGAAATTGTGGTTGCCACCTCGGTAGTCGGTGAGAAAGCTGCACTAATGCTTAGCAGCCCGGAACTACCGAACGTTGTATCCAGGCTGCCGTCAATATTGAACCTGACGACATGCAAGTCTTCTGAAGAGACAGGCCCAAGAAGACCTATAGCGGCAAGAATCTTTCCATCATCCTGCAGTGCCAGGTCAAAAATTTCTTCGCGATCATCGAAGAAGGTATTCGAGAAAAAACCATTGGCGCCAAATGTCGTATCGATTGTGCCGTCGGCATTGATTCGCGCCAGTACAGAACCCTCGATTGCACCGCTCTCCTGTACCCTGCCTCCGACAAGATACTTACCGTCAGTCTGACGGATAATCGTGTTCGCAATGGTTGCTTCAGCGTTCAAGCTGCGTCTGTAGTAAGTCAGACCGGACCCGTTGAAGCTGGTGTCCAGGCTCCCGTCCGGGTTGGTTCTAGTCAGAAAAAACTGCGGTTCATTACCACCGAAAACGCCGGATCGATAGGATCCAGCGGTAACGATCTTCCCATCTGGTTGTATCAATACATCATTGGCGTCACCCGTTGATTGGGAGGATTGCTCAATGACCAGTTTCCCATCACTATTGAAGCTGTTATCCAGGGATCCAGGTTGAGCTTGTGACATGGCTGCGGGAAGAATAAGCAATAGCGCTAAGTGTATGGCTGCTCTTACTGGGAAGCAGCTCTTGATACTCTTCTTAGATAAAAGCATGGCTTTCTCCATTGAAAAGATGAAAAACGGATGTGTGGTGTGAATAAAGGTCGAATATCATACAGCCGCCAGATGTGACGAATTCGGTATCGCCAAATCATATCTACTCAGAGTTAAGACTTACCAAAGAGCTTCTGAAAATGCTCTCCTGAATGTCGGATACAAAGAGATGTCGGTTGTCTTGTACTACGAAATCTTTGGCGGAGTCATTTCCGTGATACAAGTGATCTTTTTGTCGCTATAGAAAAATTCCGTATAAAAAGTAATCGTTGTTAAATAAATGATTGGTAAAGAAGAGGGTGATTTCTATGGCTTTGAGTGTTGAGTGTCGGCGTTCATGGGTAATGTTCCTGTCTGGTGCTGTTGGTGAAGGTTGTCCGCGGGTGAGAGTATTTCAGAGTTTCTTGTCTGTCTTGATATAATTAACAGATAATCTTTCTGATTCTAGTCTCTGTTTGTGGAATCTTTAGTTCTAAGAGTTTCTAGTCGGAGAGTCAATAAATCTTACTGAAACCTGTAAGTATTGGCAGGATTAATAAATTTACGATATTTGAGTAAATTACTTTGATGCCAGGTTATGTAATTCGATCCGAATAAAACTGTACTTGTCCGGTGTGTTATATGAGGTTAAATTCCTCCAATAAGTGTGAAGGAGGTTACGCCGTTGTTAGTGCTTATTCCTTCATTCGCACAAGCGACTAAGTCCAGCTGTGGTGTGGTGTAAATCATCTCTGCACTAGTAGGAATCAGTGGTGATGCCGATAGGCCGAAACCGGATGTGACTTTGCCGGTTGCAGTAACCGTCACCATACCGTTAGCTCGAACGGCGTTAACATTTATCCATTCGACCTCTGTGTAAGTTCCGTCATTCCAGTTTAATCGAGCAATAAATGGATCATAAAGATAAACAGTGGTACAAGAATCCTCGCCAGGTGCGATAACATGAAGTGTTCCTGGTGCTTTTTCAGGGTATAGAATACAGTTGCTGTAGACTTGATCTACCGTCGATATGATAAACTGATTCTCGTTAGTTAATGCTGGATCATAGGTTGTTGTGGTGGTGCCCTGGCAGCTGAAGAGTATCGGTTGAGCCATGATTTCGCTTGTAGTTAAGAGCGACGTTAGTAGAAAAGCCAGGAAAAGGAAGAGAGTCCTGTCGGATTGTACTTTGTTTAAAACGATACTTTTGTTTATAAATGAATAAATTTTTTTCATATTTTATATCTCATTGTTGGAGTTTTGGATTTCTGAGATGCCTTGTTCGATTCAGACAGGTCAGATACAGCTGTTCGCTCATCAGAGGTAACATTAATCCTGCCCCGAAGGGCTGCTACTCCTTCGGGGTGAGGTGCGATGAGATTGCTTTGACAATCACGTATGGAATTCTAAAAAGGAGTATCAGTGCTCTCGGTAAACTCTGTCGTATCTAGCCAAACGTTCTCACCGAGGTCCAGGTTGATGGACAATCCGAGCAACGTCGATATACGTAGACGCAATCGTTCCTCGTCAAACTCTTCTGCATTGCCAACCGGGATGCTAATGGTTTGAGTCCCGGTACAAACCTGTAACGGCTGGGTCTTGGAGCCAATGGTTTCAGGGTTGCTGCCGTCTAGTGCCGTACGCTGCAGGTCATATGTAGTGGCGAGGCCGATGCCGAGAGAGCAGGGGAACTGAAGAATAAAGTCACCGGAGACAAAGCTGCCATCCAGAGAAGGTTCACTGTACCAGCTCGGCGCGGTGGCCAGGTTCAAAGCCAGCGCTGCCGGCGGAGAGGGTGGACTGAAATCCATAGTAAATCCATTGGCCGTACCGGGAATATCGAATCCATGGAGATAGAAGCGGAGTGCTTCAGGGGCAGCCAATGCGGTGACAGAGGTACTGCTAGAGTTGTTCTTCATATCTGGATCATTCTCGTCGCCAAGTACGCTCGCGAAATTCTGGATTTCTTCACCGGGTGAAGTGGCTACATCCAGCTCCACAGTGAGAGTGACTGTATGGCTATTTCCGGGGGAAAGCTGGCTGAATTCCGCGGTAAAGTCGGAGCCGTTGAAGTTACAAATTCCGGTTGGCGCAGAGCAGGAAATATAACTCAGTTCCACTGGTAGAGTGTCCGATAGAAGAATATTGTTGGCTT
Source organism: Microbulbifer litoralis (assembly GCF_023634065.1). GTDB lineage: Bacteria > Pseudomonadota > Gammaproteobacteria > Pseudomonadales > Cellvibrionaceae > Microbulbifer > Microbulbifer litoralis. The sequence continues at coordinate 1,660 of NZ_JALKCV010000025.1, read as the reverse complement.
GCCCCGGGCCGGCGTTATTAATAGTAAAGGTGTAATTGAATTCTGTGCCGATCGCAACGGACTCAAGCGAAGGTTCTTTTACTACAGATAGATCTGCGTTGGGGGCACCGCCTAAAAAGCGCACGATTGCAAAGTCGTCGCCGGAACGGCCGGAAAGAACTATTTTTCCATTAGTCTGAAGTGATAGAGCATAAGCCTCGTCTGTGGATGATCCGAGGTCGGCTTCTACTGAGCCGCCATTTCCAAAGGTATTGTCGATCGTGCCATCGGAGGCCATTCTGAACAGCGTGAAACTTTCAGATGAAGAGTAGCCAGCTACGAGAATTTTGTCATTGGTCTGAATCGACGTTGCTGTCGGGTTATCCGCTCCAAAAACTTCCTGAGAGAAGACTCCTGAACCGCCGGCGAAAGAGCTATCCAGATTGCCATCGGGATCGGTTCTCAGCAAGAATGTCTCTTGTCCTTGTTTACCAAGTCTTAGCTTTCCAGTTAGAATAATACTACCATTACTCTGTTGAGAAAGATCAACTGCATCATAGGGATTGTTGGTATCAAGCGTAAATATGCCGTTTACACCGAATGAATTATCGAGACTTCCGTCTGAGTTTAGTCGAATCATAGTTGGATTGTCAGAAGTCTCACCAGAAACAATAATCTTATTTTTCTGCAAAAACAGATTCTGTGAATATTCTGGCCGATTAACATCTGATGAAGTCACATCAACATCAATGACAGAAGTACCCTGGTTCCCAAAAGTCGTGTCTAGATTACCATCGGCAAGAAACCGGACAACGACAAACTGTTGATCTACAGGATCAAGTCCATTTGAACGCAGCGCGGCGACGATTTTTCCATCGGACTGACTTACCATATCGACTATTCGGAAGTTGGTGTTGACTACTGGTCCCGCAAAGGCACCGGCGAAATTACCAAAACTAGTATCGATACTGCCAGTGGAGTCGAATTTGGCGATTATCGCCCCATCCGGATCACCCGAAACCAGGCCTCCCGTGAGAATGCTGTCGTCAGCTAATATCAGTAAACTTTCAATATCGATTGCTGTGTCAGTTTCAAATCCCACTGATTGTAACCCTGCCGTACCATCGTTTGCTCCAAATGCGGTGTCCAGCGAGCCATCCGGGTTAAGCAATGATAAAGCAATGTCAACTGAATCAGTATCAGATACACTTCCTGCCGACAGTATTCTTCCATCGTTAAGAAGTGCGACTCCACGAGACTCCGCTTGTGATGAAGAGCCCTGCTCTACATCAAAATTGTAAGTAACTTTTCCGTCGTTAGAAAACGTGGTATCCAGGTTTCCCGGTTGAGACCATGCCGTTAGTGGCACCAGCAGGATAGTTAAAGATAAGATTATAAGTCGGCCTAAAATTGTTTCCCGACTTCTTAATAAAGATTTATATAGTGTATATGATTTTTTCATTCTCTATATCCTCATAGTTTGATTTGGATTTTGTCTTTAAGGTGGCTTTAGAAAAAATGAAATTGTCATTTCTATCCGTTAAATAATCTATACAGAATGTTCAAATTTTCTGATGGTTGATGTCTGTCTAAGAATTATTTTTGACGATAAAATTTGTAAATGACAAATTGTTTATCCTCAAAGGAAAGTGTATTTTATCTCCCCTGGCTTATTAATCGG
>NZ_JALKCV010000024.1 GCF_023634065.1 Microbulbifer litoralis | reverse complement strand
ATTAATGCAACTGTACTTTTATCCATAGATTTATATGCTTTACTTGAAGGAATCTTGTTATTATGAGCGGTATATTGTAGCGCGTCATTAGCGTAAGATTCTGCGCCACCCTCGACTTCACTCTGCTTCACATCATCCTCATGCCCGGATAGGGCCAAACAACATCCAGCAACCGCCGCAAACCCGCATAGCTAAACTCCCTTTGCATGAGCCTGATTATTTTTTATACGCGCAAGCAGGCCAAAATTCACTCCTCCCCACGCCTGCCGATTTTAGGCACTTTTTTGATCAATGAAATAGCGATTGCCAGAGATGGCCCGGAAAGGCTGGACCCTTAATCTCAAGGGCGTTTCACGGAGTGCACATAAATGAAGGGGAGTGACAAGGCGGTTCATACCCCAAAAGTGCCCAAAATGCACTAGCGGCGGGCCTTTCCGGATAGGTAAGTGGTTCGGTGTCGCTCTTGAGTGACCGTCGGGTTTCGGTCTGGCGTGGACACTTTGTGGACACACATACAAGAAGGGCCTAGCTCCGGAGAGCTAAGCCCTTGTTTTGTTTGGCTCCGCCTGCTGGGCTCGAACCAGCGACCCATTGATTAACAGTCAATTGCTCTACCAACTGAGCTAAGGCGGAATCGTTTGTTTCTGTTCGGTCCGGCCTGTGTGCCGTCCCGTTCAGATGGCGCGTATAGTATAGAGCACCTCCCTGTGGGTCAACCCCTTTTTTGCACTTTAACTGATTGATTTGTCAGGCATTTATTTTTGCGGCCGGTTTGCGCAAAAAGTCGCCAGGGGCGATGACTGGCGGGGCATTCGCCGCTGCGGTGCGCGCTATTTGTGGCCGGGGCGGGGAGGTCCTACAATCGCTGATTGCTTTAATTGACGGTATTGGCGGTAAGCTTTTATGGAGTCGCGTCCTTTCCAGGTAGTGTGCAAATACAAGCCGGCCGGCGATCAGCCCAAGGCGATCGAGTCGCTGGTCGAAGGGGTGGAGGATGGCCTCAGCCACCAGACGCTGCTCGGGGTTACCGGCTCCGGCAAGACCTTCACCATGGCCAATGTTATCGAGCAGGTGCAGCGCCCGGCGATCGTGATGGCGCACAACAAGACCCTGGCGGCGCAGCTGTACGGGGAGTTCAAGGAGTTCTTTCCCAAGAACGCCGTCGAGTACTTCGTCTCCTATTACGACTACTACCAGCCGGAAGCCTATGTGCCTTCTTCCGATACCTTTATCGAGAAGGATGCGTCGGTCAACGAGCATATCGAGCAGATGCGGCTGTCGGCCACCAAGGCGTTGATCGAGCGCCGCGATGTGATCGTGGTGGCTACCGTGTCCGCGATCTACGGCCTGGGCGACCCGGACAAGTACCTGAAGATGGTGCTGCACCTGGACCGCGGCGACCTGGTGGACCAGCGCACCATCCTGCGCCGCCTGGCGGAACTGCAGTACACCCGCAACGATACGGACTTCCGTCGCGCCACCTACCGGGTGCGCGGCGATATCATCGATATCTACCCCGCGGACTCGGACCTGGAGGCGGTGCGCCTGTCGCTGTTCGACGAGGAGATCGAGGAGATCACGCTGTTCGATCCGCTCACCGGTGAGCAGATCCAGAAGGTGCCGCGGATCACCATCTTCCCGAAATCCCACTATGTGACGCCGCGGGAGACCATCGTCAGCGCCATCGAGCGGATCAAGGAGGAGCTGCAGGTCCGTCTCAAGCAGCTGCGCGATAACGACAAGCTGCTGGAGGCCCAGCGCCTGGAGCAGCGCACCCGCTACGACCTGGAGATGATGCAGGAGCTGGGCTACTGCAACGGCGTCGAGAACTATTCCCGCTACCTGTCCGGGCGCGATCCCGGCCAGCCGCCGCCCACGCTGTTCGATTACCTGCCACACGACGCCATGCTGTTTATCGACGAGAGCCACGTCACCGTGCCGCAGATCGGCGGTATGTACCGCGGCGACCGCTCGCGCAAGGAGACGCTGGTGGAATACGGCTTCCGCCTGCCGTCGGCGCTGGACAACCGCCCGCTCAAGTTCGAGGAGTGGGAGCAACTGGCGCCGCAGGCGATCTTCGTCTCCGCCACGCCCGGCCCCTACGAGGCCGAACACGCCGGCCAGGTGGTGGAGCAGGTGGTGCGTCCCACCGGCCTGGTGGATCCGGAGGTGGAAGTGCGCCCGGCGTCGACCCAGGTGGACGATGTGCTGTCGGAAATCCACCGCTGCGTGGATGCGGACCAGCGCGTGTTGATTACCGTGTTGACCAAGCGCATGGCGGAGGACCTGACCGAATACCTGGGCGAAAGCGGCGTGCGCGTGCGCTACCTGCACTCGGATATCGACACCGTTGAGCGGGTGGAGATTATCCGCGACCTGCGTATCGGCGAGTTCGATGTGCTGGTGGGGATCAACCTGCTGCGCGAGGGCCTGGATATGCCCGAGGTCTCCCTGGTGGCGATTTTCGACGCGGACAAGGAGGGCTTCCTGCGCTCCGACCGCTCCCTGATCCAGACCATCGGCCGCGCCGCCCGCAACCTGCAGGGCAGGGCGATCCTGTACGCCGACAAGGTCACCGATTCGATGCGGCGCGCGCTGGACGAGACCGGCCGCCGCCGCGAGAAACAGATGGCTTTCAACGCCGAGCACAACATCACCCCGCAGGGCATTCGCAAGAGCGTCGCCGATATCATGGAGGGTGCCATTGCCCCCGGCGTTCCCAAAGGGCGGCGTAAGGTCGCCGAAGGCAAGGGCGCCTACAAGGTGGACGAGAAGCCGCTGTCCGACAAGCAGCGCTGGGCGCGGATCGAGGAGCTGGAAGAGCAGATGTACCAGCACGCCAAGAACCTCGAGTTCGAGGCCGCCGCAAAAATCCGCGACGAGCTGGTGAAGCTCAAGGAGGGGCAGTAGCCGATCGGCGGCCCCTCTGCCCAAACCCTCTCCCGGCGGGAGAGGGAGTCGGGTGCGCCGTGCGCACCGTCTATTTATTGTCGCTCAACCGCGCCAGCCGTTCAGGAGCGGGCCCCCCTGGACCCCGGCGGCCGGCCGGACCTTCCCGCTGTCGCCGGCCCGCTTCAAAAGCACCAGGCTGCCGATAATCACCACCATTCCGACCAGGTGGTAAACCGTAAACGGCTCCCCCAGCACCCACGCCGCCGCAATCAGCGTAACCACCGGACCGCTGGTGCCCACGGCGCCGGTGGCCGCCGACCCGATGCGCTCGATGGCCGCGCTCATCATCAGCGACGGCACCACGGTGCAGACAAAGGCCACAACCAGCGCGTAACCGTATACCGGCAGCGGCTGGTCCAGCCGCGATGCATTCCCCTGCAGCGCAAAGTGCACGGCGATCGCGATACTGGCCGCCATCATTGCCAGCGCCGTGAACTGGCGGCTGCCCAGGCGTTTGATCGCGCCCTCGCTGAAGGTCACATAAATGGCAAAGCTCAGCGCGGCGAGCGCCGTCAGCAGGGCGCCCCAGGTGATCGGCTGCAGCGGCACCGCGGGCGGCGCTGCGGCATCGGTGCCGAACGCGGTATCCTGCCAGTAGATCAGGAAAATCCCGCAGTAGGCGCCGAGGATGCACAGCAGCTGTTTCGGTGCCACCGGCTTGCGCAGGAAAATCCACCCCAGGAAGAGCACCATGGTCGGGTAGAGGTAGAGAATCAGGCGCTCGAAGTTGGCGCTGATATAGCGCAATCCGTGCAGGTCCAGCAGGCTCGCCAGGTAATAGCTGCAGAATCCCAGCACTGCGGTGGTCGCCAGCAGCGGCGGCGACACCGGGCGCCATTCGCCGCCGCGTTTCAGCAGCGCCAGGATCGCCAGGTAAAACGGCAGTGCCAGCAGCATGCGCAAAAGGATGAAGGTTTCCACATCCACGCCATGGCGGTAGGCGAGCTTGATAAAAATGGCCTTGATGGAGAAGAGGCCCGCGGCGGCGAAGGCGAGGAGGTAGCCGTTGCCGGTCGGGGCGGCGAAATGCCGGGTGTTCACGGTAGTCCCTTTTTTGTCGGTGCCGGGCCGAAAGGGATGTTGGACAACAGCCTTCCAGCGCGGCTGTTGTCGTTGCGGGTGAGGTTGAATCTCAGGCAGTCGACAGCAGGCCGGTGCAGCGAATCAGCCACACTAGCGATGCGAAAATCTTTACTGCTTTGTTCGCGATCATGTCTGCCGGATTGTCCGTTCGGGGTCTGATGAGATTCACGGCCATTAGGCCATACGGGCTTCCCGCTGTCCATGACTGGCTGGTTTTGCCCGGTTCTCCGGGGTGTGCCCGGTGAGGGGGCCGCGCCGGCCACGGCCCGGTAGCGGTATCGGGTGCCGGGATGGCGGCGCCGGTTTGCCCGGCTGCGGCGTCGATAAAAATTCCACCGGCAATGTTTACTAAGTTGTTGAAAACACTGAAAACCGGTGCTAAAGTTCGCGCTCTTCGCAGCAAGGGGGTTCCCCCAAAGCGGCAAAGGTTTCAGACCCGTAGCTCAGTTGGTCAGAGCGCTGCCTTGACATGGCAGAGGTCAGCGGTTCAAGTCCGCTCGGGTCTACCATTTACCCAGGCTTTGCACTCCGGCATTTCACCGTCCTGCAAAGTTGCCTCGATAAGATTTCCCGTTACTTGTTCGAGGCTTGCGCCGGCGCCAACTGCGCGGCGCCCGGTCAGACACATTGGTTCACGCGGTCTTTGGTAGGGATCGCCACTGATAGAAAAGGAAGTACAATGCCCGTTGTCACTCTCCCCGACGGTTCCCGTCGCGAATTTTCCAATCCCGTTTCCGTACACGATGTCGCCGCCGATATCGGCCCCGGCCTGGCCAAGGCCGCGCTCGCCGGTGTGGTGGATGGCAAGGAAGTCGATACCAGTTTTGTGATCGACCGCGATACCGAACTGGCGATCGTGACCGACCGCCAGCCGGAAGGGCTGGAGATCATCCGCCACTCCACCGCCCACCTGCTGGCCCAGGCGGTCAAGCAGCTGTACCCGGGCGCCCAGGTCACCATCGGCCCGGTAATCGAGGACGGCTTCTATTACGACTTCGCCTACGAGCGCCAGTTTACGCCGGAAGATCTGGAGAAGATCGAGCAGCGCATGAACGAGCTGGCCAAAGAGGATATCCCGGTCAGCCGCCGCCTGATGCCGCGCGACGAAGCCGTCAAATACTTCCGCGAGCAGGGCGAGGAATACAAGGCGAAGATCATCGCGGATATCCCCACCAATGAGGATATCTCCCTGTATCGCCAGGGCGACTTCGAAGACCTGTGCCGCGGTCCGCATGTGCCCTCCACCGGCAAACTCAGGGCCTTCAAGCTGACCAAGGTGGCCGGCGCCTACTGGCGTGGCGATGCCAACAACGAGATGCTGACTCGCGTCTACGGCACCGCCTGGAGCAACAAGAAAGACCTCAAGGCCTACCTGCACCGCATCGAAGAGGCGGAAAAGCGCGACCACCGCAAGCTGGCGAAAAAATACGATCTCTTCCATATCCAGGAAGAGGCGCCCGGCATGGTGTTCTGGCACCCGAATGGCTGGACCATCTACAGCACCATCGAGCAGTACATGCGCCAGCGCCAGCGCGACTACGGCTATAAAGAGATCAAGACGCCGCAACTGGTGGATTTCAGCCTGTGGGAGAAATCCGGCCACGCGGACAAGTTCGCCGACGACATGTTCTCGCTCACCAGCGAGGAGCGCCAGTTCGCGATCAAGCCGATGAACTGCCCCTGCCACGTCCAGGTGTTCAACCAGGGCCTGCGCAGCTACCGCGACCTGCCGCTGCGCCTGGCGGAGTTCGGCTCCTGCCACCGCAGCGAGCCGTCCGGCTCCCTGCACGGCCTGATGCGCGTGCGCGGCTTCGTGCAGGACGACGGCCATATCTTCTGTGGCGAGGGCCAGATCCAGTCGGAAGTGTCCGATTTCATGGAGCTGCTGCACTCGGTCTACAAGGATTTCGGCTTCAACGAAGTCATCTACCGCCTGTCCACCCGCCCGGAAAAGCGTGTGGGTTCCGACGAGAGCTGGGACAAGGCCGAGAAGGCCCTGGCCGACGCGCTGGACGCCGCCGGCCTGCCGTGGGAAGAGCTGCCGGGCGAGGGCGCCTTCTACGGGCCCAAGATCGAGTTCTCCCTGAAGGACTGCCTGGGCCGCGTCTGGCAGTGCGGCACCATCCAGGTGGACTTCTCCATGCCGGGCCGCCTGGACGCCCAGTATGTGGCGGAAGACGGCTCGCGCCAGACCCCGGTCATGCTGCACCGCGCGGCGCTGGGCTCCTTCGAGCGCTTTATCGGTATCCTGATCGAGCACTACGAGGGGGCCTTCCCCGCCTGGCTGGCGCCCCAGCAGGTGGCGATCATGAATATCACCGATCGCCAGGCCGATTACTGCCGTGACCTGGAGCGGCGTCTCGGTTCTCTGCAGTACCGCGCTGCAGCTGACTTGAGAAACGAGAAGATCGGCTTTAAAATCCGCGAGCACACGCTACAGCGCGTTCCTTATCTGCTGGTGATCGGCGATAAGGAAGTAGAGAACCAGACGGTCGCCGTGCGGACACGCAGCGGTGAGGACCTGGGAACCATGACCTTCGAGTCGTTCCTGGACATCCTCAAGCGGGACGTGGATCGCCGCGGCCGTTTGTCTATTGAAAATTCTTAGTTTACGTATTACTTGTTGGCAACTGGGAGACCAAAGCTATTAAACGAGACAACAAGGGACGGTCCAAAAAGGCCCGCATCAATGATCAGATCGAGGCGAGCGACGTGCGCCTCATTGGCGCCGATGGCGAACAGGTAGGCATTGTCTCCCTGGATGAAGCGCTCGAGTCTGCGCAGAAGGCCAATCTGGATCTCGTTGAAATTGCGCCGGACTCCGATCCGATAGTCTGTAAGATCATGGACTACGGCAAGCACATTTTTGAAGCCAAAAAGGCCAAAAATGCTGCCAAGAAGAAGCAGAAGCAGCAGCAGATCAAGGAAATGAAGTTCCGCCCCGGTACCGATATCGGGGACTACCAGATCAAGCTGCGCAACCTGACTCGCTTCCTGGAGGCGGGCGACAAGGCCAAGATTTCCCTGCGCTTCCGCGGCCGGGAAATGGCGCACCAGGAACTGGGTATGGAAATGATGCAGCGCATCGAGAAAGACCTGGAAGAGCTGGCCATCGTCGAGCAGCGGCCGAAGATGGAAGGTCGCCAGATGATCATGGTGATGGCGCCGAGCAAGAAGAAAAAGTGAGACCCGGGTAGCAATACCGGGGTTTCCCTTGACCTGAACCCGCAACTTCATGAAGTCGCGGATTCAGGTTTAAGAGAAGCGGTTGGGCGACGGCTGCCTCCCCGCTCTCATAACGCCACCGTTTGCGGTGGTTAACCAAGATACCTGTTCACACAGGTCCATTTTTACTTTGGAGTACAAAATGCCGAAAGCAAAGACTCATAGCGGCGCCGCCAAGCGCTTCAAGAAGACGGCTGCGGGCTACAAGCACAAGCACGCCAACAAGAGCCACATCCTCACCAAGATGACCACCAAGCGTAAGCGTCAGCTGCGCGGCACTCAGGTTATGAACAAATCTGACGCCACCCTGGTCGATCGTATGCTGCGCGCCAAGTAATTGGCCCCTTCGCACAAGAGTTAAGAGGATAGAGTTATGGCCCGTGTAAAACGTGGTGTAGAGGCGCGTCGTCGTCACAAGAAAATTCTGAAGCAGGCTAAAGGTTACTACGGTGCGCGCTCGCGCGTCTTCCGCGTAGCCAAGCAGGCGGTGATCAAGGCCGGCCAGTACGCTTACCGCGACCGTCGCGTCAAGAAGCGCAACTTCCGTGCCCTGTGGATCACTCGTATCAATGCCCAGTCCCGCGCTGAAGGCCTGTCCTACAGCCGCCTGATCGCCGGCCTGAAAAAGGCCGACATCGCCCTGGACCGCCGTGTCCTGGCGGACCTGGCGGTATACGACAAAGCCGCTTTTGCTGCCGTGGTTGAGAAAGCCAAGGCAGCCCTGGCAGCCTAAGTTGCCGCTTCAGTTGCAAAGGTGTCGGTGAAATTCACCGGCGCCTTCAGACTGGACACGAAAATAGGGAAGGGCTGTAGTGGCCCTTCCCTATTTTTTTATGCGGTCGTCCGCTAAACGGGCGGCGGCAACGAGATAAAATGGCCCGTGCGTCCTATCTTTCACAGGGCGGGTCCACCAAGAAAAACTGAATGTAAACGGGAACAACTCGATGCAAGATCTGCAGTCCCTCACTGACCAGGCGCTGGAACTGGTAGAGAAGGCCGACGAACTGGCGGCGTTGGACCAGGTGCGCGTGGACTACCTGGGCAAGAAAGGCCAGATCACCGCGCTGCTGAAGGGCCTGGGCAAACTGTCTGCCGAAGAGCGCCCGGCGGCCGGTGCCAGAATCAACGAAGCCAAGCAGCAGGTGCAGGACAAGATCAACGCGCGCCGCACCGAGCTGGAGCAGGCCGCCATCAACGCCAAGCTGGCCGAGGAGACCATCGACGTCACCCTGCCGGGCCGCGGCGAGGACCAGGGTAACCGCCACCCCATTACCCGCACCCTGAAGCGCGTGGAGGAATTCTTCGAGCGCATCGGCTTCACGGTGGAGAAGGGCCCGGAAGTCGAGCAGGACTACTACAACTTCGAGGCGCTCAATATCCCCGCCCACCACCCGGCGCGGGCCATGCACGATACCTTCTATATCGACCCGACCACGGTACTGCGCACCCATACCTCCTCGGTGCAGATCCGCACCATGGAAAAGAAAGAGCCGCCGCTGCGCATTATCTGCCCCGGCCGCGTCTACCGCTGCGATTCCGACGTGACCCATTCGCCCATGTTCCACCAGATCGAGGGCCTGGTGATTGGTGAGGACATCAGCTTCGCGCACCTGAAAGGTTGCATCGACCAGTTCCTGCGCGCCTTCTTCGAGGCCGACGTGCCGGTGCGTTTCCGCCCGTCCTACTTCCCGTTCACCGAACCCTCGGCGGAAGCGGACATCCAGTGCACCGCCTGCGGCGGCGAGGGCTGCCGCGTCTGCTCCGGCACCGGCTGGCTGGAAATCCTCGGCTGCGGCATGGTGCACCCGAACGTCTTCGCCGCCTGCGATATCGACAGCGAAAAATACTCCGGCTTTGCCTTCGGTATCGGCGTAGAGCGCCTGGCCATGCTGCGCTACGGCGTCAACGACCTGCGCCTCTTCTTCGACAACGACCTGCGCTTCCTGAAGCAGTTTTAATGCTCGGGACTCGGGACTCGGGACTCGGGACTCGGGACCGCGGAGCTCCAGCTCGGCAAGCGGGCCGCAGGCCCGCCGTAGGAGCCTGCCCTGCAGGCGAAAAAGGTCGAACAGAACGATAAGCGCTAAACCAGCGCTACCAAGGAACAACGAGACAGCACTATGAAATTCAGCAACGCCTGGCTGCGGGAATGGGTAAACCCGCAACTGACTGCACAGGAACTCGCCGACCAGATCACCATGGCCGGCCTGGAAGTAGACGGCGTGGAACCGGTCGCGGGTGAATTCACCGGCGTGGTGGTGGGCGAAATCCTCACCTGCGAACAACATCCGGACGCCGACAAGCTCCGCGTCTGCACCGTCGCCGGCCACCCGGACGGCGAAATGCAGGTGGTCTGCGGCGCCCCCAACGCCCGCACCGGCATCAAAATTCCGTTTGCCTTAGTGGGCGCCAGACTCCCCGGCGACTTCAAAATCAAAAAAGCCAAACTGCGCGGTGTAGAAAGCAAAGGCATGCTCTGCGCCCAGACCGAGCTGGAACTGGGTGAAGACAGCGCCGGCATCTGGGAGCTGCCCGAAGACGCCCCCACCGGCAAAGACCTGCGCGAATACCTGCAGCTGGACGACGTCGCCATCGAAGTGGACCTGACCCCCAACCGCTCCGACTGCCTCGGCATCGCCGGTATCGCCCGCGAAGTGGGCGTCCTCAACCGCTGCCCGGTGGAAGGCCCGGAAATCGCCCCGGTGGCCGCGCAGATCGACGACAGCCTGCCGGTCTCCCTGGCCGCCGGCGATGCCTGCCCGCGCTACGTGGGCCGCGTGATCCGCAATATCGACGCCAGTGCCACCACGCCCCTGTGGATGCAGGAGCGCCTGCGCCGCGCCGGCCTGCGCGCCATCGACCCGGTGGTGGACGTCACCAACTACGTCCTGCTGGAACTGGGCCAGCCGATGCACGCTTTCGACCTGAACAAGCTCAGTGGCGGCATCAAGGTGCGCATGGCAGAGCAGGGCGAGGCACTGACCCTGCTGGACGGCCAGGAAGTGAAGCTGCAGCCCGACACACTGCTGATCGCCGACGACGACAAGCCCCTGGCCATGGCCGGCATCATGGGCGGCCTGGACTCCTCGGTGACCGAAGGCACCCGCGATATCTTCCTCGAGAGCGCCTACTTCAATCCGCTGGCCATCGCCGGCAAGGCCCGCTCCTACGGCCTGCACACGGATTCCTCGCACCGCTTCGAGCGCGGCGTCGACTACCACCTGCAAGAGAAGGCCACCGAGCGCGCCACGCAGCTGCTGCTGGAGATCGTCGGCGGTGAACCCGGCCCGGTACACCTGCGCGAGCTGACCGAAACCATGCCCGCCGAGCGCCATATCACCCTGCGTCGCGCCAGGGTGGAGAAGGGCCTGGGTATCTCCCTGGCCGACGACGAGATCGTCGATATCATCACCCGTCTGGGGCTGGAAAAGATCGACAGCGACGCCGACGGCTGGACCTTCCTGGTGCCCAGCTTCCGCTTCGATATCGCCATCGAGGCCGACCTGCTCGAGGAGCTGGCGCGCGTCTACGGCTATAACCGCATCCCCAGCGAGAGCTTCGGCGCCGAACTGGCGATCGAGCCCCGCGCCGAAAGCCAGGTCGACGAAGACGCCCTGCAGGACACCCTGCTGGCGCGCGGCTACAGCGAGGCGATCACCTTCAGCTTTATCGATAGCGACACCTCGGCGCTGTTCGACCCCAAGGCCGAGCCGGTGGCACTGCAGAACCCCATCAGCGCCGATCTGGCGGTGATGCGCACCTCGCTGCTGCCCGGCCTGTGCAAGGCCCTGCAGTACAACCTCAACCGCCAGCAGCCCCGCGTGCGCCTGTTCGAGACCGGCCTGCGGTTCGTTCCGCGCGGCGAACCGTCGGGCGGCGCTCCGTCCGGTGGTGAGGCCCTCAAACAGGAGCCGATGCTCGCCGGCCTGGCCTACGGCCCGCGCTACGCCGAGAACTGGACCGGCGGCAAGGACTGGGTCGACTTCTACGATGTGAAGGCCGACGTAGAGGCACTGCTGACCCACTATCTCGGCGGAGGTGCAGCCGCTGGCGCCGAAAGCGAGTTCCGCTTCCAGGCCGGCGAACACCCGGCGCTGCACCCGGGACAGTGTGCCCGCATCCTGCGCGGCGACACCGAGGTGGGTGTGCTGGGTGCGCTGCACCCGCAACTGCAGAAAAAACTGGACCTGCCCAAAACGGCTTTCGTGTTTGAGTTGAGCCTGGAAGCCCTGGGCGAGACCCGCGTACCAGCCCTCCAGCCGCTGTCCAGGTTCCCGGAAGTGCGCCGCGACCTGGCCCTGCTGATCGACGCCGATGTCCCCGCCGCCAGCCTGGTGGAAACCGCCGTCGAGACTGCCGGTGAAACCTTGACGGACCTCAAGATTTTTGACGTCTATCAGGGCAAAGGTATTGATTTCAATAGAAAAAGTGTTGCTTTGGGCTTGACGTTTCAGCATCCCTCGCGCACCCTTAACGACGAAGAAATCAATGCCGCGGTAGATGCGGTGGTCGGTACACTAGAACAAAAATACAACGCCAGCCTGCGCTGATAGGGAGCAAGATGCTCCGGGATGCAGGTTGTAGGCATCCCGAGAGCGTCTGCTACCGGGTTGAAAGCCGCCGCGGTTTGGGCCGCTTCCGATCCGGAGTCGACGCCTCTGAATCAGTTGGTAGGAACCAATGACAGAGGCACTGACCAAGGCCGGGCTCGCCGAAAAACTGTACGAAGAGCTGGGCTTTAACAAACGCGAAGCCAAAGAGATCGTCGAATACTTTTTCGAGGAGATCCGCAACGCGCTCGAAAATAACGAGCAGGTAAAGCTGTCCGGTTTCGGCAATTTCGACCTGCGCGATAAAAGCCCGCGCCCCGGCCGCAATCCCAAGACCGGGGAGGAAATTCCCATTTCCGCCCGCCGCGTGGTTACCTTCAAACCGGGACAAAAACTCAAGGCACGAGTAGAAGAAGATGCTGGAAGCCAGTCACAATAGCGAACTGCCCACGATTCCCGGCAAGCGCTATTTCACCATCGGAGAGGTGAGCGAGCTCTGCGCGGTAAAACCGCACGTGCTGCGCTACTGGGAACAGGAGTTCCCGCAACTGAGCCCCGTCAAACGTCGCGGCAACCGCCGCTACTACCAACACCAGGACGTCATCCTGATCCGCCAGATCCGCGCGCTGCTGTACGAAGAGGGCTACACCATCGGCGGCGCCCGCCTGCAGATGGAAACCGGCAGCCAGAAGGCCGAGAGCGTGCAGCTGCAGCAGGTGTTGCCGCAGGTGATCGCGGAGCTGGAAGGGGTGCTGACACTGCTCGAAACCTGAGCGGGTAGGGCACCCGCAACAGGGTTCCAAAAAGGCGCAAATCCGGGCTTGCAATCCCGCCCCACTTCGGTATGATTTGCGCCTCATCGCAATGCGATGTCTCCTTATAAATCAAGCACTTAGCGCCTATCCAGGCGATCAGAAGAGTGGTTGGTTTAGCCTTTGTCGGGGTGTAGCGCAGTCTGGTAGCGCACCACACTGGGGGTGTGGTGGTCGTCGGTTCAAATCCGGCCACCCCGACCATTTCAATCTCTATCCTCTATCCTCTATCCTCTATCCTCTATCCTCTATCCTCTATCCTCTATCCTCTATC
>NZ_JALKCV010000023.1 GCF_023634065.1 Microbulbifer litoralis | reverse complement strand
TTTTACCCTGAAGAGTCTGTTCGAGCTGCCCAGTATTGAGGAGCAGGCAGGCCTGATTGAGGCGCAAAAGGCGGCGATCACAGAGGCTACTGAAATAGCCGCGCCGCGACAGCCTGCCATTCATCCGCTCGATCATGACGACCCCGTTGAATTGTCTTACGCACAAAACCGCCTATGGATTCTATCGGAGCTGGAAAACGCCAGTTCCGCCTACAATTCTCCATTGGCCATTGCCATCGACGGCGCACTGGAGGCTGCGTCGCTGGAGCGGGCGATTCACTTGCTGATCGAACGCCATGCCGTGCTGCGCACAGTGATACGCCAGGGTGACTCCGGACCGCTGCAGGTAACCCAGCCAGCACCCGGGTTCCGCCTGGCACGCAGGGATGTGAGTGATCTTGCCGAGTCCGAACAGGACCGCGCCATTGCGGCACTCGCCCAGGAGAACGCGGCGACGCCGTTCGATCTCACTCAGGACCTGATGCTGCGAGGCTGCCTGGTGCGACGCGCAGCCGAACGCCATGTGCTGATGCTGACCCTGCATCACATCGCCTGCGATGGCTGGTCGATGGCGGTACTGACCCGCGAGCTGAACGCCCTGTATGCGATAGCCATTGGCGGTGGACACGATACCCGTGCCGCCTTGCCAATCCAGTATCGTGACTATGCCCACTGGCAGCGCCAGTGGATTCAGGGAGCGGCCCTGGATGAGGCGCGCGACTACTGGTTGCGGCGCCTGCAGGGGCTGCCGCAGGTACACCAACTGCCACTGGACCGGCCGCGTCCGGCACAACCCAGCTATCGCGGTGCGGTGTACCGGCAGGTGTTGCCGGCGTCGTTGACGCAGGCATTGCAGGCGTTGTCACAACGCCAGCGCACGACCTTGTTCATGACCGTGCAGAGCGCGTTCGCAGTGCTGCTGAGCCGGTTCAGCGGCGAGGGCGACATCGTTATCGGCACCGCGATCGCCAACCGCGAACAGGCCGAGCTGGCCGAACTGATCGGCCTGTTTGCCAACACCCTCGTGCTGCGTACTCAAGTCACAGCGGAACAGGATTTCACTGACCTGCTGGAATGCTCACGCCAGCAGTTGCTGGCTGACTTCGCACATCAACACATGCCGTTCGAACTGTTGGTGGAAGCACTGAACCCGGCGCGACAGCTCAGCCACAATCCGCTCTTCCAGATCATGCTGCTGTGGCAGAACAACGAGCGCGCGTCGCTGGATCTGGGCGAGGCGTTGCGTTTCGCCGATTACCCGCTGGAACGCCCGGTAAGTAAGTTCGACCTGACTCTGACCATTCAGGAAGCACCCGACGGCGGGCTATCGCTGTCGTGGCGTTACGCCAGCGATTTGCTTGACGAGATCAGCGTGCGGGCCTGGGCGCGAAGCTTCGCCTGCCTGCTGGAAGGCATCGCCGCCGACTCGGCACAACGCGTGGGGCAGCTGCCGGTGATAACGCCGGCAGACCGGCGCAGCCTGCTCGGCTGGCATCGCCAGGATGCGCGCAATACTGCGACGGCCCTCAGCCTACATTCCCGCTTCGAGCAGCAAGTGGGACGGACACCGGATGCCATCGCCCTGGTTGATGGCGAACGATCGTGGACATATTCGGACCTGAACACCCGGGCCAATGCCGTGGCCCGCCACCTGCGCCAACAGGGCGTAAGCCCAGGTGGCGTGGTCGGCGTGTGCGCCGAGCGTCATGCCGACCTGGTCGCGGCC
Source organism: Microbulbifer litoralis (assembly GCF_023634065.1). GTDB lineage: Bacteria > Pseudomonadota > Gammaproteobacteria > Pseudomonadales > Cellvibrionaceae > Microbulbifer > Microbulbifer litoralis. Next base: position 15,336 of record NZ_JALKCV010000023.1, on the reverse strand, counting down.
CTGCTGGGCACCCTCAAGGCTGGTGCAGCCTATCTGCCACTGGACCCGGCGTATCCAACCGAACGGCTGCGATACATGCTGGCCGATAGCGGCGCGCGCTGGCTGGTGGGTGACCGCGCCTGTCTCGACCTGGCGAGTTGGGCTGATGTGGAGGTGGGCTGCCTGCCTCTGGACACCATCGACGTCGTGAACAGCGATGCATGGAATGCCGAGGACACAGCCACAGCCGATGACCTGGCTTATGTGATCTATACATCCGGTTCCACCGGCCAGCCCAAGGGAGTGATGATCGGCCATGCCGCGGCCGTTCACCTGCTAGACAGCGCGCACACGACGCTGTCCACGGCTGCAGAGACAACCTACCGTTGGCTGGCGGTGACGCCGGTGTCGTTCGATATTTCGGTACTGGAGCTGTTCCTGCCATTGTCACAAGGCGGCACCGTGGTGCTGGCCGATCGCGCAACGACACAGGACGGCAACGCACTGGCGGCATTGATCGCCGAATGGGAAGTCAATGTCCTGCAGGCCACACCGGTGACCTGGAAACTGTTGCGCGAAGCGGGACTGCAAAAGCAGGCCGGATTAAAGGTACTGGTAGGCGGCGAGTTTGTACCCGAGTCGCTGGGCCAATGGCTCGCGGGTATAGGGGCGGGCGCATGGAACTGCTACGGCCCCACCGAGGCGACAGTGTGGACGCATATGAAGGCGTTTGCTCTCGACGGTCGGCAAGTCGCCCCAGTATCAGAGCTGGGCGGGCGTTTGCGCCATGTCGATCAACAGGTCGTGGGACCGGATGGAGAGCCGGTGCCGATCGGTGCTGTCGGCGAACTGTGGTTGGGCGGCGCGGCACTGGCACACGGTTACTGGCAGCGGGACGCACTGACTGCCGAGAAGTTTATCGAGCGCGATCTGCTGGACGGCATGCGGCGTTGGTACCGCACCGGCGACCGGGTCCAGCTGCGCCACGATGGCGAGCTGCGCTATCTGGGGCGGATCGACCAGCAGATCAAGCTGCGAGGCCACCGGATCGAACTGGGCGAGATCGAACAGTGCTTGCACGGCCTGGCCGAGATTGCAGATGCGGTCGTCAACGTACACCAGCCTGTCGAAGAGCAGGAGCCGCAGTTGGTGGCCTATGCGGTACTACAGCCGGGCGCGTCGGTGTCAACCGAAGCCACCTGGCGCAGCCACCTGGCTGCGCAGCTACCGGAATATATGCACCCGGTCAGCCTGACTGTGCTGGAGGCTTTGCCACTGACCGCCAACGGCAAGATTGATCGCAATGCGCTACCGGAGCCGCAACGAGCCGCGGCTGCGGCATACGAGGCACCAGCCAACGAGACCGAGGAGTTACTCGCCCGGTTGTGGGCAGAGTTGCTGGGACTGGAGACGGTCAGCGTCACCGCCAATTTTTTCCAGCTCGGCGGTCACTCGCTGCTGGCCACACGTATGATCAATCGCTTGGCTGAACAGGGTATCGCGCTTGAACTGAAACAGGTCTTCCTGCATCCCACGATCAGGAACCTGGCCCCGCAACTGGGGCAGGGCAGCAGTCTGGAGGCTGTACCTCCCCTGCCGTCACCTGCGCCGAATACCGGTCGTCAGGGTATCGTTCGTACACTGGCTTCATTCGCGCAGACACGTTTATGGTTCCTCGAACAATTACGTCCAGTCCCCGGCGCGTACCACATTAATACCCTCCTGAAGCTGGATGAAGCCTTGGACCTGTCCGCATTTAACGGCGCGATCTCCCAGCTTGTCCAGCGACATTCCGCCCTGCGCACGCGCTTCGAATACAACGACGATACGCTATACCAAGTCGTGCGTCCGGCGCTCGCACCCATGGTTGCAGTGCTGGACCTGAGTTCATTGCCTAAGTCCGAGCGCACGCAGCGATTACAGGCACTTTGTGACGAACAGAAGTACAGGTCAATTGATCTGACGCGTGACACCCCGCTACAGATTTCGGTGATCAAGGCCGACAGCACGCAGTGGTATATATTCCTGACCTTTCACCACATCGTCAGCGACGGTTGGTCCGTCGATCTCTTCGTTCGCGAACTCCGATATCTTTATGACAGCCACCAACAAGGTATCGAGGCCGGGCTGGCCGAGCCGGGGAGCAGTTACCAGGATTTCAGCGATTGGCAGCGCAGTTGGCTGCAAGGCGAGACATTGCAACAACTGCTCGACTATTGGACACAGCGTCTGGAAGGTGCTCCCCCCGAGCATAGCCTGCCACTGGATCGGCCGCGTCCGGCCTTGCCGACCTTTCGTGGTGCCATCCACCGCGAGGTCATGGATGCGCGTACCACAGCGCAATTCAAATCCTTCCTGGGCTCACAGGATGCGTCGCTGTTCGTGGGGCTGAGGGCACTGTTCTGCGCCTTGCTGGCACGCTACAGCGGCGATAAGGACATCGTTATCGGTACCACCGTGGCCAACCGTCCGCATCGAGCCCTGGAGGAGGTGGTCGGCTTTTTCGCCAACACTCTGGTGATGCGCCAGCGCATGCATGATGGGCAGGATCTGCACAGCCTGCTGCGCGATGCACGCGATACCTTCCTGGCTGATCACGAACACCAACATTTGCCATTCGAGTTGCTGGTCGATTCACTCAAGCCCGAACGCAAGGTGGCGGTAAATCCGCTGTTCCAGATCATGCTGGTGTTGCAGAACTTCGAATCGCGCTCCGCAACCGATACTCAGGTAGAGCGTTTCGTCGCGCAGGACCAGGATCGTGGTTCAAGCCAATTCGACCTGACTCTCGCAGTGCGTGAGGATGCCGGCACACTGGTCTTCGCCTGGCGCTACGCCACCGATTTATTCGATGCCGAGCGCATCGCCGAACTTGCGGGTGCATTGGTGCGACTGATCGAGCAGGCACTCGCTGCGCCCGCAGTCGACGTGCACTCGTTGCCCATCCTGAGCGAGACGGAAATAGCTCGCCAGATGCTCGACTACAACAGTACCGAATGCGAGTTCGAAGACGGCAAGCGGCCAGTTCATGAATTGGTGGAAGGGTGGGCGCAGCGGACGCCCGACGCCACCGCGGTGATCGCCGATGATACCCGGCTAAGTTACGGTGAACTGAACTGCCGGGCCGATGCCGTCGCGGCAAGACTGCGAGCCACCGGTGTAGGGTCAGGTGAACGCGTGGGCCTGTTAATGTCGCCGTCACTGGAGTCGGCAATCGGGATGCTGGCAATTCTCAAGGCCGGGGGCGCTTACGTGCCTCTGGATCCGTCTCATCCGCCAGCCCGTCTGCAGCATATGGTCGCCGAGGCGGGTATCGTTCATCTGCTCGTGCACCGTGGCAGCGGACAGATGGCATCGAGGTGGCGGAAAGTATCGACAATGGACGTGATCGAGATCGATGCGGGCGCAGCCTTTGAGGCCGTACCGCCGCTCCCGGCCGCGCCGCCAGCCGTTGAGGACGCGCCGGCATATGTGATCTACACCTCTGGGTCGACCGGCCGTCCCAAGGGCGTGCTGCTGCATCATCGCGGTCTGGTCAACCACGTACTGTCGCAGCGCGAGCTGTTCGCTGTACGTCCCGATAGCCGAGTCCTGCAGTACGCGTCGATGAATTTCGACGTCGCAACCTGCGAAACCTTCCTTGCGTTGTGTACTGGCGCGGAACTGCATATCGTCGGCGATGCATTGAAAACGCAGCCGCTGGCGCTGGCGCGTTACATTGAGGCTCAGGGCATTACCCATCTGATGCTCATTCCCTCAGTACTGGCACTACTACCGCCCGAACAGTTACGTGATGTGCAATCGATCATCGTCGGCGGAGAGACTATCCGGCCCGAGCAGGCCACTGCCTGGTCGCTCGATCATCGACTGTTCAACGCCTATGGGCCATCCGAGGCTACCATCTGCGCCGTCGCCGAAGAGTACGTGGGGCAGGGCGTTGCGATCGGCCATCCCATCGACAACATGGCCTGCTACTTGCTTGACACTAACGGCCGTCTGGTGCCCCAGGGCGTGACGGGCGAACTGTACCTCGGTGGCGTGGGCCTGGCACTGGGCTACTTGAATCAACCCACGCTGACCGCCGAGCGCTTTGTCGAGCACTATTTCGAGAATGGCATGAAGCGGCGGCTATACCGCACTGGCGATCTGGTGCGTCGTCGCGCGGACGGAAGGATCGAGTTCCTGGGACGTATCGACGACCAGATCAAGGTGCGCGGCTATCGCATCGAGACCGATGAGATCACCGCATGTATCGGCAACTCGACCGGTGTGCGGGAGGCAGTGGTACGTGCGCTGCCACTGGGCGGCGAGGAGAAATCCCTGGTCGCCTATGTCGTTCCAGAGCAGAGCCTGGATGAAGCGGCATGGACTCGATTCGTCGTGGATCTGCGCACTTCGCTGTCGTCAGTCCTGCCTGCCTACATGCTCCCGTCCGCTTTTGTACAACTGGCGTACCTCCCAACGCTGGAGAATGGCAAGATCGATCGCAACGCGTTACCGGAACCGCGAGGTCTGATCGAACCTGGGGCGCCATCAGAAGCACCGCAAACCGCCACCGAAGTGCTCCTGTGCCAGGCACTCGCGCAGATCCTGGATCTTACGGAAGTTGACGTGGCTGGCAATTTCTTCCAGCTCGGTGGCAACTCCATCCTGGCGATGAAGCTTTTGACCCGGATTGAAACGGCGTTCGAGGTCGCGCTGCCGCTGTCGCAACTGTTCGAGGCCAGGACGATCCGGCAACTCGCCGTCCATATCGATGCACAACGCGGGCTCAGCCCACAACAGGTGCGCCCCCTTCTTGAACCGGTCCCCGAGTCGGAGAGCGGTGTCCCGTTGTCGTATCAACAGCTGCGTATCTGGTTTCTGTCCGAGATGGAATCCAGCCAGGGGGCATATCACGCCAGTTGGAGCCTGGCCATCGACGGCGCACTGGAGGCTGCGTCGCTGGAGCGGGCGATTCACTTGCTGATCGAACGCCATGCCGTGCTGCGCACAGTGATACGCCAGGGTGACTCCGGACCGCTGCAGGTAACCCAGCCAGCACCCGGGTTCCGCCTGGCACGCAGGGATGTGAGTGATCTTGCCGAGTCCGAACAGGACCGCGCCATTGCGGCACTCGCCCAGGAGAACGCGGCGACGCCGTTCGATCTCACTCAGGACCTGATGCTGCGAGGCTGCCTGGTGCGACGCGCAGCCGAACGCCATGTGCTGATGCTGACCCTGCATCACATCGCCTGCGATGGCTGGTCGATGGCGGTACTGACCCGCGAGCTGAACGCCCTGTATGCGATAGCCATTGGCGGTGGACACGATACCCGTGCCGCCTTGCCAATCCAGTATCGTGACTATGCCCACTGGCAGCGCCAGTGGATTCAGGGAGCGGCCCTGGATGAGGCGCGCGACTACTGGTTGCGGCGCCTGCAGGGGCTGCCGCAGGTACACCAACTGCCACTGGACCGGCCGCGTCCGGCACAACCCAGCTATCGCGGTGCGGTGTACCGGCAGGTGTTGCCGGCGTCGTTGACGCAGGCATTGCAGGCGTTGTCACAACGCCAGCGCACGACCTTGTTCATGACCGTGCAGAGCGCGTTCGCAGTGCTGCTGAGCCGGTTCAGCGGCGAGGGCGACATCGTTATCGGCACCGCGATCGCCAACCGCGAACAGGCCGAGCTGGCCGAACTGATCGGCCTGTTTGCCAACACCCTCGTGCTGCGTACTCAAGTCACAGCGGAACAGGATTTCACTGACCTGCTGGAATGCTCACGCCAGCAGTTGCTGGCTGACTTCGCACATCAACACATGCCGTTCGAACTGTTGGTGGAAGCACTGAACCCGGCGCGACAGCTCAGCCACAATCCGCTCTTCCAGATCATGCTGCTGTGGCAGAACAACGAGCGCGCGTCGCTGGATCTGGGCGAGGCGTTGCGTTTCGCCGATTACCCGCTGGAACGCCCGGTAAGTAAGTTCGACCTGACTCTGACCATTCAGGAAGCACCCGACGGCGGGCTATCGCTGTCGTGGCGTTACGCCAGCGATTTGCTTGACGAGATCAGCGTGCGGGCCTGGGCGCGAAGCTTCGCCTGCCTGCTGGAAGGCATCGCCGCCGACTCGGCACAACGCGTGGGGCAGCTGCCGGTGATAACGCCGGCAGACCGGCGCAGCCTGCTCGGCTGGCATCGCCAGGATGCGCGCAATACTGCGACGGCCCTCAGCCTACATTCCCGCTTCGAGCAGCAAGTGGGACGGACACCGGATGCCATCGCCCTGGTTGATGGCGAACGATCGTGGACATATTCGGACCTGAACACCCGGGCCAATGCCGTGGCCCGCCACCTGCGCCAACAGGGCGTAAGCCCAGGTGGCGTGGTCGGCGTGTGCGCCGAGCGTCATGCCGACCTGGTCGCGGCCCTGCTGGGCACCCTCAAGGCTGGTGCAGCCTATCTGCCACTGGACCCGGCGTATCCAACCGAACGGCTGCGATACATGCTGGCCGATAGCGGCGCGCGCTGGCTGGTGGGTGACCGCGCCTGTCTCGACCTGGCGAGTTGGGCTGATGTGGAGGTGGGCTGCCTGCCTCTGGACACCATCGACGTCGTGAACAGCGATGCATGGAATGCCGAGGACACAGCCACAGCCGATGACCTGGCTTATGTGATCTATACATCCGGTTCCACCGGCCAGCCCAAGGGAGTGATGATCGGCCATGCCGCGGCCGTTCACCTGCTAGACAGCGCGCACACGACGCTGTCCACGGCTGCAGAGACAACCTACCGTTGGCTGGCGGTGACGCCGGTGTCGTTCGATATTTCGGTACTGGAGCTGTTCCTGCCATTGTCACAAGGCGGCACCGTGGTGCTGGCCGATCGCGCAACGACACAGGACGGCAACGCACTGGCGGCATTGATCGCCGAATGGGAAGTCAATGTCCTGCAGGCCACACCGGTGACCTGGAAACTGTTGCGCGAAGCGGGACTGCAAAAGCAGGCCGGATTAAAGGTACTGGTAGGCGGCGAGTTTGTACCCGAGTCGCTGGGCCAATGGCTCGCGGGTATAGGGGCGGGCGCATGGAACTGCTACGGCCCCACCGAGGCGACAGTGTGGACGCATATGAAGGCGTTTGCTCTCGACGGTCGGCAAGTCGCCCCAGTATCAGAGCTGGGCGGGCGTTTGCGCCATGTCGATCAACAGGTCGTGGGACCGGATGGAGAGCCGGTGCCGATCGGTGCTGTCGGCGAACTGTGGTTGGGCGGCGCGGCACTGGCACACGGTTACTGGCAGCGGGACGCACTGACTGCCGAGAAGTTTATCGAGCGCGATCTGCTGGACGGCATGCGGCGTTGGTACCGCACCGGCGACCGGGTCCAGCTGCGCCACGATGGCGAGCTGCGCTATCTGGGGCGGATCGACCAGCAGATCAAGCTGCGAGGCCACCGGATCGAACTGGGCGAGATCGAACAGTGCTTGCACGGCCTGGCCGAGATTGCAGATGCGGTCGTCAACGTACACCAGCCTGTCGAAGAGCAGGAGCCGCAGTTGGTGGCCTATGCGGTACTACAGCCGGGCGCGTCGGTGTCAACCGAAGCCACCTGGCGCAGCCACCTGGCTGCGCAGCTACCGGAATATATGCACCCGGTCAGCCTGACTGTGCTGGAGGCTTTGCCACTGACCGCCAACGGCAAGATTGATCGCAATGCGCTACCGGAGCCGCAACGAGCCGCGGCTGCGGCATACGAGGCACCAGCCAACGAGACCGAGGAGTTACTCGCCCGGTTGTGGGCAGAGTTGCTGGGACTGGAGACGGTCAGCGTCACCGCCAATTTTTTCCAGCTCGGCGGTCACTCGTTGCTGGCCACACGTATGGTTGCTGAGCTTACCGATTCAATGCAGCTGAATGTGCCAATCCGTGCGGTGTTCGAGCGGCCGACAATCCGCCGTCTCGCAGAGTGGATTGATGTGGGACGCATACTGGCGGAAAGGGATCAGTCGCAGACGCATGCCGTCAGTGACGAGATGGTGATCTAGTGGGCCGCTTGTAAAGTTCGGTGACAAAGGAGCACAGCCAAATCGTTCAGATCAAGGCGAGAAAGCGCTGGAATAGCAGCGTTATTTCAAGCTTTCTCAACGCAGAGCTGGACGATTTGGCGAAGCGAACTGTTACCTAACTTTGCGAGCGGCCCACTAGTCGAACCCGGCATTGGGTAGGGTTTAGCGTATAACGGAGCCGGGCCGATTCACCCGGCCATAAGCTGGTCATTTTAAGGAAAGGGTGGGGACTGAAATGAAGTTGGGATTTTCCGAGGAGTTCGTCGGCAAGGTCATTGCCGAAATTACACCGTTCCAGCACCTGTCGGGGACAGAACATGTTGCACCGCTGCTGTACTCGTTGATCCGCATGCTCAAGCCGCAGACCGTAGTCGAGTTCGGTAGCGGTTACACGACGCCATACATCCTACAGGCACTGAAGGACAATGAGGCCGATTTCAAGCTTAACCAGAAGTTGTTGAAAGGACGGGTAAAAAAGCATTTCGCCAACCTTTCCAATCCGGCACGTGCCGCGATGCTGCCCGACGACTGGCTGCTGGACGCCACCACACAAGAAGTTTACGGACAGGAGCCAGTGGTACCGATTCCCTCATTCTATACAAGGAGTCATCAGCCCCGGCTGTTCACCTTTGAGGTACTACCCAGCGACGATGCCTATGTACGGAAACTGTCGCATCTGGTTACCGACTTGAAACTGGACAATTACTTCACGCTGACCGCTGGCTGCCGTGTCACCGACTACGTAAAGCTGGTACCACAAGAGCGCCTGCCTATCGACTTCGCCTGGAACGACTTCGGCAACAAGAAGCGCTTCTACGACGAAACCTATGCCCATATCCGTGGCGACGGCGGCATCATGGCTTTCCACAACACCACCAGCAGCGAAAAGGATCACAAGGAAGATCTGGATCGGGTGTTCGATGCGCTGCGCCCACAGTTGCAGTCACGCCAGGCCGAATTGCTCACTTTCCTGGAACCGCATAAGTTCACCCAGCGCAGCCTGACAGTCGTGCGCAAGCTAACCGAATTCAAGGAGGAATTTTTCCACGATATGACGGAAGAATACGACCGCAGTCTGCTTAAGTTGTCGCGCAGCCGTAGCGACATCCTTGCCTGATACCAGAGGACGTGGAACCGATGAACGCTGTCGAGCTTTATAAACTGTGCAAGGAATGCGGCCTGCATTTGTCCGTCGAACGCGCGGATCTTCGCCTTTCGGCCACCCGGGGGGTTATCCCCGAACGTATCAAGGCCATGGTACGCACTCATAAACAGGCACTGATCGCCCTGCTGACCGAACACCAGGCACCTTCGCAGTCATCCCTGCCAAACACACAGGGCGAACCGGTACTGTCATACGCACAGCAGAGGCTGTGGTTCCAGCACCTGTACGACCGGCAAAGCGCTGTCTATAACGTACCGTTGGTATTGGAGAGCCGGACGAAGCTAGATGTCGTCGCCCTGAGGGCAAGCTTGCGTTCTCTGATAGAACGACATGAACCGCTGCGTACAGCGATCCGCAATGACAATGATGAAGGTGTGGCCGCACCCTACCTGCTTGATGCGCAGAACTTCCAGATTGTCGACCACGGTGAGGCCGGCGACGGCGACGCACTTGCCGAGCAGTTGACGGCGGCACAGACCGGGAAAGCCTTCGACCTGGCTGTCGATTTCATGATCCGCGCTGATCTGATGCATCGCAATGGTCGGGGATCGCTTCTGTTCCTGACCATGCACCACATCGCCGTTGACGGGTGGTCGCTGGAGTTAATCGTCGATGAACTCAATGACGCCTACGACGCTTTCTCTCGAGGCGATACACCTGCGGTCGAACCATTGCCACACCGCTTCAGTGACTATGCCGTGTGGCAGCAGTCACAGTTGCACGAAGAATCCATTGACGGCCATATCGGCCACTGGAAACGGCGTCTGGCCGGCATCCCGGAGCTGCACCGGTTCCCTGTGGATAAGCCCCGTCCGGCGACACCGAGTCATCGCGGCGACCGTCATCGGTTTGCGCTGGATGCCGCGACCAGCGGGGCACTGCGCGCTTTGGCAACAGATCACGGCTGCACCATATTCAGCGCGATCCAGGCCGTATTTGCCGTATTCGTGGCACGCTACAGCGACAGTGCCGACGTACTGTTCGGCACACCGGTTGCCAATCGAGCACTATCCGGAACCGCAGGAATCGTCGGTTATCTGGCCAATGTCGTGCCACTGCGAACCCGGATCGCTCCCGGCGCCTCCTTCCAGGATGTGCTCAAACAGACCAGCACCGACTTCGTGGCCGACCTGCCGCATCACAGTGTACCCATGGAGATGCTCATAGACGCGCTGCAACTCCCTCGCCGCGTCAGCCACAATCCCCTGCTGCAGATGATGCTGGTGTTCGAGGAAAGTGGCCAGGAAGGTACAAAGGGAGATACGCGATCGACGCTCGTCCGTTCGGCCCAGTGTCGTATCGAAACTGGCAGCAAGTTTGACCTGAGCCTGATTGCACGTTCTTCCAGTGACGGACTCGTGTTCGCCTGGGAGTACGCATCCGATTTGTTCGACTCCGCGACGATGCCGCGTCTGGCGGCGAATTTTGTCCAGTTATTGCGCAGTATCGTCGCCATGCCGCAGTGTCCAGTCGCCGAACTCCAACTGCTCTGCGATGAAGAGAGGGCATTGCTGTCCCGGATTGGCAGCGGACCTTCCCGCGCCGTCGAAGATATCGCTGTGCACAGGCTTTTCGAGCGGCAAGTGCGGGCGAAGCCAGAAGCCACGGCGCTGGTGTGTGCCGACATAACCCTGAGTTATCGTGCCCTGGATGAGCAAGCCAACGCACTGGCCCACACGCTGGTAAAGCGCGGCGTAGGCCGTAACGATATCGTTGGTATCTGCCTGCATCATCCACGTGCATTCCCGGTGGCTGCACTGGCGACGATGAAAGCCGGTGCTGCATACCTGCCGATGGATCCCGGTTATCCCGCCTTGCGCATCGAGCATATCGTGCGTGATAGCGGTGCCCGAATCTGGTTGAGTGATGGTGAGAGCGCCGCCCTGGCCGACCGGGATGTCACTGTCATAGACATCGATACGATACTTGCCTCAAAGGCACAGCGCCCACGACAAGCGCCCAACACCGAGGTGGCGGGCGAAGATCTGGCGTATATGATCTATACGTCCGGCTCGACAGGCCTGCCAAAGGGCACGCTGCTGGAGCATCGCGGTGCCGTCAACCTGGCGTTGGCGCACTCGGCACTATTCGAGCTTGACGACAAGGGGCAGAGTCGCCCGCGCATATTGCAGTTCTCCTCTATCAGCTTCGACGCGGCGACCTGGGAGCTACTGATAGCACTGTGCAACGGTGCCAGCCTGGTGGTGCCCGATCCCGAAGAGAGGCTCGACCCGGCGGCCGTTGCACGCCTGCTGGAACGCCAGCGCGTAACCCATGCGATCCTCCCTCCTGTCTATCTCGCGGCCTTCGAGCGCGACAGCCTGCCAACATTACGTCACCTGATCGTTGGGGGCGCGGCGATCGGCCTGGCTGAAGCCCGGAAGTGGTCGCAAGATCGACGTTTCCACAATGCCTACGGACCGACCGAGACCACCGTGTGTGCCACCATAGGCGAGTATTGCGGTGAGGACCGCGTGCACATGGGTGGTCCGATCGCCAATCACCGTTGCGAAATCCTTGATGCCAATGGCCGACGCGTACCACTAGGCGCGGTCGGCGAGCTCTACCTCAGCGGCATCGGCCTGGCCCGCAGCTACCACAACAACCCAGAACTCACCGGAGAACGCTTCACGCTGCGCAGTGTGGATGGCGGTCCGGTCGAACGCTGGTACCGTAGTGGCGATCTGGTGCGCTGGCTGCCGAACGGGCAAATCGAGTATCAGGGGCGCGTCGACCAACAAGTGAAAATTCGTGGCTTCCGCGTCGAACTTGGCGAAGTCGAAGCGGCCCTGGCCAGCCACCCCGACGTGACCGCTGTCCACGCCAAGGCCTGGCAGGGCGGTGGGCACGACGAATCGCGCCTGGTTGTGTACTTCGTCCTGGGTGATGAAGTACCCACCGCACAAAGCCGCAGCCGTATGCGCGAATTCATGGAACAGCGTGTGCCGGACTACATGGTGCCCGTCGCCTATGTGCCGATGACGGCATTGCCGCTCACTGCACACGGTAAGGTCGATGCCGCTGCCTTGCCGTGTCCCGGAGAGGGCGACTCGGTCCAGCACGAGTACGTTGCACCGCGAACCGATGCCGAGCACCGGGTTTGCGAGGTGCTGGGTGAGTTGCTACCTCAGACGCGCGTCGGGTTAAGGGACAACTTCTATGCGTTGGGCGGCGACTCGATCCTGTCGATTCGCGCGGTAGCCCGGATCAATGCTCACGGGTATCGGATCACCTCGCGACAATTCTTCGAGGCACGCACCGTAGAAGGTATCGCCGCTCTGCTGGAGGCTGACACCAGCGCAGGGGCCGGCTTTGACCAGGCAGCCAGCGACGGTGTACTGGAACTGTTACCAATCCAGCGCCGCTTCCTCGCGTTGCGAGACGGATATGAAGATCGCTTCCTGCAATCCGCTTTGCTGCACGTGCCGAATAGCCTGGATGAGGCTTTTTTCGCTACCTTCCTTCCCGAGTTCTACGCTCGCCACGATCTACTGCGTCTTCGCCTGGGTGAGCTGGACAGCCCACAGCCGAAGGCGTGGTTCCAACCGGTCGATCAGACCGATCCGCTGGCGGCGTTCGCGTTCGAGAACCTGAGCGGACTGGATAAGGATCAACGCCTGCAGCGGATCGAGACGGTCGGCGACGCCTGTAAGTCTGCAATCAGTATTACCCGGGGCCGTTTGTTCTCGATGGTGCTGTTTGACGCCGATCAGCCGGATGACCGACGCCTGCTGATGGTGTTCCACCACTTGATCGTTGACGGCGTGAGCTGGCGCATCGTGCTGGACGACCTGGCATTGGCGCTGGCGCAGTACGAACGTGGCGAGTCTATTCAGTTGTCGGCCAAGGCTACTGGATTTCAGGAATGGAGCCGTCGGTTGGCGGAATGGTGTTCGGCCGAGGGCAAACTGGAAGCGCAGGCCCACTGGCCTGCCACGGCAGCCTGCGAGGGCAATGTGGAAGACGGTGCGGTCGGTACGCTGGCCGACACGCAAAGGGTGACTGCCACACTCGACGTCGCAGAAACATCAGCGTTACTGCAAGACAGTCACAATGCCTATCGCACCCAGATCAACGACCTGCTGCTGGCCGCGTTGGCGATGGCGCTGGTGGATTGGAATGGAGCAGGGCATCACGACGTTCATCTGGAATCTCACGGTCGTGACGACGGTCTGTTTGACGACATCGATCTTGGCCAGTGCCTGGGATGGTTTACTTCGCTGTATCCCGTCCGCCTCGCCGCGCACGGCATCGACGAGGAAGGTCTGCGCGCGACGATTCTACACACCAAACAGGTTCTCAGGCGGGTGCCGCACCTGGGGCTCAGCTATCTGTACGGTGACCGCCTGACAATCCGACCCGCCATTGTCTTCAACTACTTGGGACAATTCGACCAGCAGATGGGGCAGACCAGCCGCTTCACGCGGGCGCCGGAAGCCACCGGGTTCGACGTCGACAGGCGTCGTCACCGCGAATATGGATTGGGCTTCAACGGCCACGTTACTGACGGGCGGCTGAGTTTCCAGATCGATTTCGACGGCCGGCATTTCGGTCGTGGTGACGCGGCGAGGTTGGCGACCGCATTTGAGCGGGCGCTTCGACGCGTGCTGGTTCATTGCCGACAGCAGACACGCAGTTGGGCGTCGCCGCCCGACTTTCCGTTATGTGCTGTCACGCAGGTCGATATCGACCGGTGGCAGAGCGAATTTGGCGATATCGAGAACCTGTATCCTGCCTCGGGAAACCAATTGGGCATGCTTTATCACGCTCAGTTGGAAGGGAGTTCCAGTTACTCGACACAGAATCTTGTGCGATTTCCGTCGGACTTCGATGCGACGGCGTTCAAGCGCGCCTGGGACTGGGTGGTGCGCCGTCACTCGGTGCTGCGCACGGTGTTCGTCGGTCTGGATCGTGAGCAGAGCCTGCAACTGGTACTGCGTGACATCAATCTGGTCTGGCACGAGCAGGACCTGGGTCCGCTCCCCGCGAAGCAGCAACAGGCGGCAATCGACACGTATCTTCGTGATGACATCCAGCGGCCTCTGGATCCCAGGCACGCGCCACTGGCGCGGTTCGCACTGTTTCAGGTGGACGCTGGCCAAACCGTTTTCGTTTGGTCGTGCTCACACGCCATTCTCGACGGTTGGAGCCTGGGCGTGGTGTACCGCGATATGCTGATCGCGTATGAGGCATTGCGCGAGGGACGAAAACCGATCGCACCGGCAGTTGCCGAATACCACAGCTATATCGAATGGGTTCAGCAACATAGCGGAAAGGAAGCACGCGCATTCTGGTCCCGGGAATTGACAGGAACGGCGCCGGCCGAACCTGTCGTCGGGATCGAGACTTCCGCTGCGGCGTCTGCCGGCAAACACTCGCTGCGTCACACCCTGGCGAAAGCCGATCACGCCGCACTCCAGGAGTTCGCCGCACGGCATGGCATCACGGTCAGCACGATAGCGCAGGCGGCCTGGGCCTTTTTGCTGGGACGCTACGGTAACCGCGATTGCGTGACAACGGGCATAACCTTATCCGGCCGCCCGGCGGAACTTCCCGGTGTAGAGGACATTGTCGGGCTGATGGTCAACACCGTACCCGCGGTGGTGCCCCTGGTGCGCGACCAAAGTCTCGTGGACTGGCTGCAGTACTTGCATGAGCGCCAGTGCCAACGCGAGATCTATGGATATCTGCCACTGTCCGAGATCGTGAAGCTGGCGGCGATGGACGAAGGTCAAGCCGTGTTCGATACCGTGTTGGGTTTCCATAGCCAGCCGGTGGAACAAGCGGCCTCGGCCATGCACAAGGCCGGTATCACTGGCGGGGTAGGGCATGAGAATACGCACTATCCACTGGTGCTTGGCGTCTCACCGCACACCAGCCTGCAATTCACATTAACTTACGATACTTCCCGGTTTACCAGGGAGGCGATGCAGCGGCTGTTTATTCATTTGGATAACGTGCTGAAGGCATTGGTATCTCCACAGCACCGTACAGTCGGCGATCTCGATCTGCTACCGAGCGCCGAACGCACCCAGTTGGCCACCCTGGCAGAAGGACCTGCGCCGCAGCACGAATCGCTGTCGGTGCCGGAGCTGATCGCACACCAGGCCGCAGCGCGCGGCGATGCGCCGGCGCTGCTGCTGGAAGAG
>NZ_JALKCV010000022.1 GCF_023634065.1 Microbulbifer litoralis | reverse complement strand
CGCCTTGATCTGAACACTTTGGCTGTGCTCCTTAGTCACCAAACTTTCCGCATGGACCACTAGAACTTACGGTGAATGATGCCGCGGTGCAGGGGGTAGCTGGCCGTGCGGCGGTCGCGGAAATAGTGTTCCAGGGTTTCCCGCATGATCGGGAATGCGATTTCGTCCCACGGGATTGCCTCCTCCGTAAACAGGTCCACCTCCAGGGATTCCGGCCCCGCACCATAGTTGGTATCGGTCAGCTCCCCGCGGTAGATCAGGTACACCTGGTTGATATGCGGAATGTCGTAGACGGTGTAGAGATCGTCCACGCGCACATTGGCCCGCGCCTCTTCCCAGGATTCCCGCAGCGCGCCCTGCTCGCTGGTCTCGCCATTTTCCATGAAGCCCGCCGGCAGGGTCCACAGGCCCAGGCGCGGCTCGATGGCGCGTTTGCACAGCAGCACCCGGTCGCCCAGGTAGGGCAGGGTGCCGACGATCACGCGCGGGTTGATATAGTGGATGGCGCCGCAGCCGCCGCACAGGTGGCGCGGGCGGTCGTCGCCTTCGGGAATGGAAAAGGTAACGGCATCGCTGCCGCAGTGACTGCAGAATTTCATCGCGCCAGTATACGCGCCTGTGCGCCGGACGTCAGTTCCGGTGTTCCTGTCCCGCAGGTGTATCGTCCGTTGGTGCCTGGCGCACCAGCCTGAAGCCTGTATAGCCGTAGAGCACGCTCAGCAGCGGGCTGGCGATGTTGAAGAGACAGAAGGGCAGGTACACGAGTGTGGGAACGCCCAGCACCGCCGCCATAAAGGCGCCGCAGGAATTCCAGGGCACCAGCGGTGAGGTGACGGTGCCGCTGTCAGCTGCGAGCCGCGACAGGTTCTGCGGCGCCAGGCCGCGCCTGGCGAACTCGGCGCGATAGATCCGGGTGGGCAGTACCAGGGCGATGTACTGGTCGCCTGCCACCAGGTTGAGGCCGAAGGCGCTGGCGAATACCGTCAGGAAAAGCCCGCCGATGCTTTTGGCCCGATAGATCAGCGGGTTGATCAGCCGCGCGATCAGTCCGAACTCGTCCAGCAGCGCGCCGAAGGTGACGGCGCCCATAATCAGCCACAGGGTATGCAGCATGCCCGCCATGCCGCCGCGGGACAGCAGCCGGTCCACATCGGCGATCCCCGATTCCATATGGAAACCGGTGGCCAGGGCCTGCCAGATCGCCTTTACGGCTTCGACCGGCCCCGCGCTGTCGCCGCCGACGAAGCCGGCGTACACCTGCGGCTGCAGGAATGCGCCCAGGACGCCGGCGAACAGTGCGGACCCCAGCAGGGAAATGGAGGCGGGGTATTTGCGAATCGACAGGAAGACCAGCAGCGCCAGCGGCAGCAGGTTCCAGGCGTTGATCCGGTAGATGCCGTTGAGGGAATCCAGCTCTACCGCTTTCTGTAATTCGGTCTGTCCCTCCACATCGACGCGGCCGAGTCCCAGCAGTGTGAATACCATCGCCGCAATCAGGAAGGCGGGCACCGAGGTCCAGACCTGGTTGCGGATATGGGTGTAGACATCCACCCTGACCATCTGCGCCGACAGGATGGTGGTCTCGGACAGCGGCGACAGTTTATCGCCCAGGTAGGCGCCGGAAATGACGGCACCGGCGGTGATCGCGGTGGAGACCTCCAGCATGGTCGCGATCCCAATCAGCCCCACGCCAATGGTGCCGGCGGTGGTCCAGGAACTGCCGATCGACATGGCGATCGCGCCGCAGATGACGGCACTGGCGACGTAATACCAGGTCGGCGACAGCACCTGGATGCCGTAGTAGACGAGCGTCGGGATGGTGCCGGACAGGTTCCAGGTGCCGATCAGCGCGCCCACGGCGAGCAGTATGAAAATGGCACTGGTGATCGATGCCAGCGCACCCTGGCCGGCTTTCTGCACCGCGGCCCAGGAGTGGCCGTTTTTCATCGCGATCAGCGACGCGATCATGCAGCAGACAATCAGCGCCGTCTGGATGGGGCCATTCAGCGCCTCCATACCGAACAGTGCCAGTGAGCCGCCGATCAGCAGCGTCAGCGTAAACAGCGGTACCAGCGCGTCGATCAGGGACGGCTGGCGAACTTCGTTATTCTCGTTATCGGCCATTGTTCCAACTGTTTCCCGTTGGTATCAGAAATCGACCGGGTCGCGGATGATCGGGCAGGTCATGCAGTGACCGCCGCCGCGGCCGCGGCCCAATTCCGCACCGACGATGGTCACCACCTCGATGCCCTCCTTGCGCAGCAGCGTGTTGGTGGTGGTGTTGCGGTCGTAGGCGAACACCACGCCGGGGCTGGCGGCCACCAGGTTGTTGCCGCTGTCCCACTGCTGCCGTTCGGAGGCGTAGGGATCGCCACCGGTTTCCACCACGCGCAGTTTTTTCAGGTTCAGGGCTTTGGCCACTACGTCCACGAAGGGCTTGTCCTCGAGTTTGATATGCAGGTCCGAGCCTTTGTCGCCGGGCCTCAGCGTCAGGGTTTTGACCCGATCGATAATCTCCGGGTAGAGGGTTGCCACATCCCGGTCGGCGAAAGTGAACACCGTGTCCAGGTGCATGGCCGAGCGCAGTTTGGGCATGGCGGCGACGATGACCTGCTCCGCCGCGCCCTTTTCGAACAGCGCCGTGGCCAGTTGCAGTATGCCCTGGCGGGAGGTGCGCTCGCTCATGCCGATCAGCACCGCGCCGTTGCCCACCGGCATGACGTCGCCGCCCTCGACGGTGGCGAGGCCGTGGTCCTGGTCCGGGTCGCCCCACCAGAAGTCGAAAGTCTCTTGGGTGAAATCCGGGTGGAACCTGTAGATGGCCGTGGTCAGGAAGGTCTCCTCCTTGCGCGCCGGCCAGAAGAGCGGGTTCAGGGTCACGCCGCCGTAAATCCAGCAGGTGGTGTCGCGGGTGTACAGCGTATTTGGCAGTGGCGGCAGCAGGTACTCGGTTGCGCCGTGGGCCTCGCGCGCCATTTCCACATAGTCGGAAGCGGAAAACGCGTCCGGCAGGTCCATCACCGACAGGCCTCCGATCAGGTACTCCGCCAGTTCGCGCGGTTCCAGGCTTTCCAGGTAGGCGCGGGTGTCGTCCATCAGGCCCGGGCCGACATTGTTCGGCGTGACCTTCCTGTCCAGCAGCCACTTGCGGGCCTGCGGAATGGCCACTGTCTCCGTCAGCAGGTTGTGCATCTCCACCACTTCGATATCCAGGTCCCGCATTTTTGTCATGAAATCGAAGTGGTCGCGCTTGGCGTTCTGCACCCAGAGCACGTCGTCGAACAGCAGGTCGTCGCAGTTGGTCGGGGTCAGGCGCGTGTGCGCAAGGCTCGGTGCACAGACCATGACCTTGCGCAGTCTGCCGACTTCCGAATGGACCCCCAGGGTCGCAGTGGATTTCGATTTGGCTTTGGCCATGGGGCGATCTCCGTTTAAAGCGTGATGGCGCCGGTGGCGAGGGAATAGATACCGATGATGGCGCCGACAACAGTGGCGCCGAACAGGATCAGCTCCGGCAGCGTGAAGGTGGAAAGCCTCAACTCGCGCCGCGCCAGGATGAACAGCAGTGTGCCGGGGGCGAACAGGATGCAGGCCAGTAGCACATATTCCAGGCCACCGGCGATGATCATGAAAATTGCGTAGATGATGGCGATCGAGGCGAAGATCATTTCGCGATTGCGCAGGCTGCCGGGGCCGGGGGTATAGGTTTCCCGGGTCAGCGTCAGCTTGAGGCCGTAGGCCGCCACCAGCAGGTAGGGAATCAGCGTCATCGAGCTGGTCATTTCCAGCGTCAGGTCGAATGCGTACTGGGCGAAAATCGTCAGGATCAGGAATATCTGCACCAGGATATTGGTGAGCCACAATGCCACCGACGGCACCCCGTTTTTGTTTTCGCGCTCGAAGACCTTGGGCACCAGCTCGTATCGGGACGCGGTGAACAATGCCTCGGCACACAACAGGGTCCAGGCCAGATAGGCACCCAGCACCGAGACGATCAGCCCGGCACTGATAAATACCGCACCCCAGGTACCCACCACCGCCTGCAACACACCGGCCATGGAGGGTTGGCGCAGATCGGCGATTTCCGGGCGCAGCATGACGCCGTAGGGCAGCAGCGTGACCAGCACCATCAGGCACAGCACGCCGATAAAGCCCATTACCGTGGCCCAGCCCACATCCGCGCGGTTCTTGGCATAGCGCGAGAAGACGCTGGCGCCCTCCACACCGATAAAGACAAAAACCGTAACCAGCATGGTGCGTCGCACCTGGCCCATGACATCGCGGAAGTTGTAATCGCCACCGCCCCAGAAATTCTCCGCGAACAGATCCTTCTTGAAGGCGAATGCGAGGATCACGATAAAGATAATGATCGGCACTATCTTGGCAACGGTGACCACCTTGTTGATAAATGCCGCCTGCTTGACCCCGCGCAGGATCATGAAGTGGATACTCCAGAGGATCACCGAGGAGACAGCCACGGCCGGCACCGTGTTGCCCTCGCCAAAGACGGGAATGGCGGCGCCGAGCGTGGATTTGATCAGTACAAAATACGTGGTGTTGCCGAGACAGCTGCCGGCCCAGAAACCGAAGGCAGCGATAAAACCGAGATAGTTGCCGAATCCCTCCTTGGCGTAGGTAAAGATACCCGCATCCAGGTCCGGCTTGCGCACGGCGAGAAACTGGAATACGAACGCCAGCATCAGCATGCCGGTACCGGCGATGGCCCAGGCGATCAGGGCACCGAAAGGGCCGGTGGCGTTACCGAAGGTGGCGGGCAGGGAAAAGATGCCGGCGCCGACCATGGAGCCGACGACCATTCCCATCATGGTGGTGCGGGTGAGATTGCGCTCCGATTCGGTACTCATCGCAGACTCGCTTCGCGAATGGATAATTCTCAGTGTAGATGGTTTACACGACAGGGAAGGGAATGCGAATCCCGACTGTTTCCCCTCAGGGGTAATTTCTTCGGGTTATAACGTCGTTGACGGTGTGATTTTTTTACCAATGGCGACTCGAGTGGCGCCCGATTGATTACTGTGCGACGTCGCGGTTGGCGCAACATCTATAGTTGTTGAATGAGTAATGCCGCTACGGCAGTCAATGGCTGAAAGTTGTCGCCGAATGTTGAATCCTTCCCTTCAGGCTACGGTGGTGGTGTCCGCATTGCTGCTGTTACTCACTGCCTGTTCAGAGCGGGAGCAGCCCCCCGCGCCCAAGCCGCCACCTGTGGAAGTACTGACCGTTCGCGAACAGCCGGTAATCCCCCGTTTCGAGTACGTCGGCCGCGTGGAAGCCATCGACGAACTGAGCGTGCGCCCGCGTGTGGAGGGCTATATCGAGAGCCGCCATTTCACCGAAGGTGACATGGTGCAGAAGGGACAGTTGCTCTACAAAATCGATCCCCGTCCTTTTATTGCCGCGCTGGACAATGCGCGTGGTGCCCAGGCCCGCGCCGAGGCCGCGCTGCGGGTGGCGGAACGCAACTACCGCCGCGGCCGGGAGCTGATCGTGACCGGCGCCATCAGCAAATCGCAGATGGATGAGCTGGAGGGCAATTACGACGAGGCCCAGGCCTCCCTGAAGGAGGCGCAGGCCAATGTGGAAACGGCTGAGCTCAACCTCTCCTACACCGATGTAACCTCGCCGCTGACCGGCCGCGCCGGCGTCAACCAGTACACGCAGGGCTCGCTGGTGGGGCCGACGTCGGACCCGCCACTGACCACCATCGTCAGCGTCAATCCGACCTATGTGCGTTTCGAAGTGCCGGAGGACCGGCTGTTCGCGGTGCAGCTGGAACAGGCACAGCGCCGCGAGCGCGGCGTAGCGCCGGAGCGGCGGGATATCCGCATCAAGCAGCCGGACGGCAACTACTACCCGTACCGAGGTGATATCGTCTTCGTCGACAACCAGGTGAACCTGAATACCGGCTCGGTGCTGGTGCGGGCGCGCTTCCCGAACCCGGAGGGATTGCTGGTGCAGGGCCAGTTCGCGCGGGTTTCGATCCGGGTGTTTGCCGGCCGGGACCAGGTAAAACCGCTGGTGCCGCAGGCGGCAGTCATGGAGGACATGCAGGGCCGCTATGTGTTTGTGGTGGAAAATGCGGAAGTGGAGGGGCAGAAACAGGCCATTGCCAAAAAGCGCTACCTGAAACTGGGCCAGCGGGAGGGCGAGCTGTGGGCGGTGGAAGACGGCCTGAATGCCGGTGAGGTGATCATCGTCAACGGACTGCAGCGGGTGGCGGCGAACAAGCCGGTCGCTCCGCAGAATACGCCGCGCGATCCCTATACCCAGCGCGCCCAGTCCGGCGTATTGCCGTCCGAGCCGCCACCGGACGGCGACGTGGCGCCGGGTGCGGAAGAACCTCTCCGCGACGAGAGCGGCAGGGAAGTGTATGACGGCAAGTAACCGCCGGCCGGCAGGGAGGTCGCCAGCTTGATCAGCGCCTTCTGTATACGGCGACCGCGTTTCGCTTTCGTGGTATCCATCCTGATTACCCTCGCCGGGGCATTGGCCCTGCCGCTGTTGCCGATTGCGCAGTTCCCTGACGTGGCGCCGCCGACGATCAATGTCTCCGCCAGTTATTCCGGCGCCAGCGCGGAAGTGATGCGCGACAGCGTGGCGGTGCCGATCGAGTCCCAGGTCAACGGGGTGGAGGGCATGGAATACATGTCTTCCACCAGTGGCAACGACGGTTCCTACAGCCTGACGGTCACCTTCGAGTCCGATTACGACGACGATATCGCCCAGGTCAATGTGCAGAACCGCGTGCAGGAGGCCACACCGTCGCTGCCGGAAGAAGTCAGGCGCAACGGCGTGGTGGTGCGCAAGCAGAGCAGCAACATGCTGCTGGTGGTCAACCTGTTCTCACCGGAGGAGAAATTCGACCAGCTGTTCCTGGCCAACTACGGCGAAATCTACCTGAAGGACGAGCTGGCGCGGGTGCCCGGCGTCAGCGATGTCACCATCTTCGGCAACCAGAACTACGCCATGCGCATCTGGCTCAACCCGGATCGCATGGCATCGCTGGATGTGACGGTGCAGGATGTGATCGCCGCGGTGCAGGCGCAGAACCTGCAGGTTGCCGCCGGCCAACTGGGCGCGCCGCCGACCGGCAAGGACCAGCAGTTCCAGTACAACATCATCGCCCAGGGCCGGCTGGAAAAACCGCAGCAGTTCGAGGAGATCAGCATCCGCGCCGATCCCAGCGGCGGCATGGTGCGGCTGAAGGATATCGCGCGCATCGAGCTGGGCAGCGAGTCCTACGCCGCCTATGGGCAACTGGACAACAAGCCGTCGGCGGTAATTGGTATCTACCAGTTGCCGGACGCCAATGCGCTGAGCGTGGCCCAGGGTATCCACGCGAAAATGCAGGAACTGGAGAAGAATTTTCCAGAGGGGCTGGAATACGGGATTCTCTACGACACCACCCTGTTCGTGGAGGCCTCGATTGATGAGGTGGTGGAGACACTGGTGATCGCGCTGATCCTGGTGATCCTGGTGGTGTTCCTGTTCCTGCAGGACTGGCGCTCGACGCTGATCCCCGGTATCGCGATTCCGGTATCGCTGATCGGCACTTTCGCCATGATGCTGGCGCTGGGCATGACCATCAATACCATCACCCTGTTCGCGCTGGTACTGGCGATCGGGATTGTCGTCGACGACGCCATCATCGTGGTGGAAAACACCCAGCGCCTGCTCAGCGAGGGGCTGGCACCGAAAGAGGCAGCGCTGGAATCCATGCGCGAAGTGACCGGCCCGGTAATCGCCACCACGCTGGTGCTGATGGCGGTTTTCGTACCGGTGATGCTGATGCCGGGCCTGACCGGCAAGATGTACCAGCAGTTTGCGATCACCATTTCCGGCGCGGTACTGATTTCGTCGATCAACGCGCTGACGCTGAGCCCGGCGCTCTGCGCCGTCCTGTTGCGCCCGGGAAAGGAGGGCGAGGTCGGCGGTGTCAGCGAGAAGGGCATGTTCGGCTGGTTCAACAAGGCGCTGCATAAGACCACCGAATTTTACGCCGGGCTGGTGCGACGGCTGGTGGGGGTGCCGCTGCTGGTGGTGGCTTCCATCGCCGGGCTGGTATTTGCCTGCTACTGGCTGTTCACATCGGTGCCCACCGGCTTTATACCCGACGAGGACCAGGGCGCATTTATCCTGCACGTGCAGTTGCCGGATGGCGCCTCGCTGGAGCGCACCGGGCCGGTGGTGGATCAGGTGACCGATATCCTGCTGAAAGAAGATGGCGTGATTCATGCGGTGGGCGTGCCCGGTTTCAACATGCTGGCCAACAGCGCCGCCTCCAATGCCGCGATGATGTTCGCGATCCTGAAACCCTGGGACGAGCGCAAGACCAGGGAGACGAGCCAGTTTGCGATCATGCAGCGGGTGCAGCAGAAGGTGGCGGCGATTCCCGGGGCGCAGATCATGGCCATTGCGATACCGCCGATTCCCGGTGTCGGTTCCGTGGGCGGTTTCGAATTCGTGCTCGAGGACCTGCGTGGGCGCGATGCATCGGAGCTGGCCGGCGTCATGTACGAACTGCTCGGCCAGGCCAACCAGCGCCCGGAGATCGGCCAGGCGTTTACCAGTTTCCAGGCCAGTACGCCGCAGTTGCGCCTGGAACTGGACAAGGACAAGGCGCGCACCCTGGGCCTGCAGCTCACCGATATCTACACCACGCTGCAGACGCTGCTGGGTGGATTTTATGTCAACGATTTCAATATCTACGGCAAGGTGTTCCGGGTGATGGCACAGGCGGAATCCCGCTTCCGCGACAAGGAGGAAGACCTGGCCGGTTTCTACGTGCGCTCCGATACCGGCGGCCTGATACCGGTGACGTCGGTAGCGGAGATTACGCCCATCGTCGCGCCGCAGACCATCAACCGCTACAACCTCTACAACAGCGTCACCATCAACGGTTCACCGGCGCCCGGCTACGCCAGCGGCGAGGCCATGAGTGCGATGGAGCAGCTGGGGGCGCAGCTGCCGGACGGCTACGCCTACGAGTGGACCGGCACTAGCCTGCAGGAAGTGAAGTCCGGCAATATGGCGCCGATCCTGTTCTCCCTGGCGGTGGTGTTCGTCTACCTGTTCCTGGTGGCCCAGTACGAGAGCTGGACCATTCCCATCGCGGTGCTGCTGTGCGTGCCCATCGCCATTGGTGGCGCGATGTTTGCAGTCTGGGTGGTGGGCACGGACAACAACCTCTACACCCAGATCGGCCTGGTGCTGCTGATCGGCATGGCGGCGAAGAGTGCCATCCTTATTGTGGAATTCGCCTGCCTGGAGAGGGACAAGGGAAAATCGATCACCGAATCCGCCCTGGGCGCGACGCGGCTGCGTTTCCGCGCGGTACTGATGACATCGCTGGCCTTTGTGCTGGGCATGATTCCGCTGTTGGTCGCATCCGGCGCCGGGGCAGTGAGCCGCTTCGGGTTGGGTCTGGTGGTGTTTGGCGGCATGGTGGCCGCCAGCCTGTTCGCGACGCTGCTGGTGCCGGCCTACTACGCGCTGGTGCAGAGCATGCGTGAGAAGGTCAAGGGCGGGCACACGCCGGTCGATACCGGCGCGGATGATAGACAGCGCGGCGCCGAGCAGGGGCCCGGCTGAGGCCCGGGCGGGAACTGAACCGTCTGTGGCGGTCGCAGTCTGAAATGAGACTGGCGTCTTTCGGTACTTGCCTGTAATTTGAGTATCATGGCCTTTGAGTTGAACAGAGGAGTGTAATACCGGTTCCCATGTTGGCGCAGATTGAAGAAAAGATTTCCCGTATGCGGGACCAGTTGCAGGCGCAGGTGCCATCCGGCCCGGATCTGCAGGGTCACGCAGCGGTGATGCTCGCGCTGACCGACGAGCCGGACCCGAAAGTCATCCTGACCAGGCGCTCCGCCAACCTGTCCACCCACTCCGGCGAGGTCTCGCTGCCCGGCGGCCGTTGGGACGCGACAGACCCGTCGCTGGAATTCACCGCGCTGCGGGAGACGGAAGAGGAAATCGGCGTGTCCGCGGACCAGGTGCGCGTACTGGGCCCGCTGTGGAAACGTTCCACCCGCTGGCAGGTGCAGGTCACTCCCTGGCTGGGTGTGGTATCGCCGGATGTGCAGACGACGCCGAATCCGGGCGAACTGGACGCGATTTTTCGCGTGCCGCTGTCCTTCTTCCTGGCCGACCCGCGCATCCGCACCGATCGCATCACCATCGACCGGCGCGCCGTCTACCTGCCGGCCTACCAGTTCCGCGAGTTCGAGATCTGGGGCTTCACCGCCGGTGTGCTGACCGAATTCCTGGTGAAAATCCTCGGCGCCTCCTTCGGCCACCGCGACGATATACCGCTGCGGGCGCTGAGCTGATCCGCTTCGCCCGTCACTTGCGGTGCTGATTCCCGCTCTCGCGGCTGTGTTTTCCCTGACGCCAGACTCTCCTCTTCGAGCACTGCCGCATCTCCCGCTTACGGTGGGCTATGCTCAGTGAAGTTGGCTCGGTTATTGGCGCAATTTGCGCTTGTTCAACTCAGGAAGACGCTATGCAGTATCTGGCGGGAAAAGCCGTGCTCCTCGGCGCTATCTCTTGTGCTCTTGTCTTACCCCTCCTGGCTCCCTCTCTTCTGGCTGCTCCGGATGACATCCAGGCCTCGACCCCGTCGGAATTCTCGAAGCTTTCGAAGCCCTCAGCCGATGTCAGGATGACACCCGAGTACGCGCAGGCGGTAGGGCGTATGGCCTATATCTGGGGTTGGCCACTGGTCAACATGCACAATCGCAGAGCCACGATCACCCAGGCTCCGCAGCCGTCCCTGATGCATGGCGTCATTCCGGTAGCGCCAATGAACCGGCTTGCGATGTTGACGGGCTATATCAAACCCACAGAGAGCTTCATCGCCTGCCCGAACCAGGACGTTGCGTACGGACTCGGTTACTTTGCATTGGACGAAAACCCGGCGGTGATCCAGGTTCCTGACTTCGGGGATCGATTCTGGGTCTACGCCCTGTACGATGCGCGTACCGACCAGTTCGGGAAAGTTGGCAAGCCTTACGGTACCAAGCCCGGGTTTTACCTATTGGTTGGACCGAATTGGAAGGGAGAACCGCCCAAGGGCATTACCGGTGTCATCCGCTCCAATACAGAGTTTGCCAATGTGGTTCCGCGGATCTTCATGGACGACACGGATGAAGATCGGGCGGCCATCCAGCCATTGATCAGCAAGATCCTGGCCTATCCGCTTTCCGAGTTCGACGGGAAGATGAAGACCTTTGATTACAGCAAATTGCCCACACTGGGCGATGCCGCCGATACCAGCGGTGGGGAAACCCAGTGGGTAGTGCCGGAGAAGTTCTTCGATCAGCTTGGTGAAGTCATGGACAACGTGCCCCCTCTCCCCGGTGAGGAGGCCATGTATGCACAATTTCGCCAGTTGCTCGCGGTAGCCGAGAAAGATCCGGCGATCAAGAAGGCACTGACCCAGGCGGCAATAGACACCGATAAGTCAGTGATCAAGCAGTTCCTGCAGTGGGAACACAATGGCGTTCCCGCTGGAAATGGCTGGAACCGCTCGAAGAATAATGCCCAGTGGGGTGTCGACTACTTCGACAGGACGGGGACCGCCCGCTCGAACCTCCTGGACAATCGACCTGCGGAGACACAGTACTTCTATACCGATGATGACTCCGAAGGGAAGAAGCTGAAGGGTGACAGCCTGTACGCGGTAACCTTTCCCAAAGGCCAGCTTCCGCCCGTCAAGGGGTTCTGGTCGCTTACGTTGTACAACGACAAACACCTGTTCCACCAGAATGACCTCGATCGCTTCTCGCTGGGCACCAAGAACAAGACCCTGAAATACAACCCGGACGGATCTTTGACGCTCTATGCCGGTGCCAAATCACCGGGAGAGGACAAGAAGTCCAACTGGCTACCGGCACCGGACGGCGATTTTTCACTCTATATTCGGGCCTATTGGGGTAAAGAGGGAATCCTGGATGGCTCCTGGCAACCGCCCAAGGTCGTAAAGATCAAGTAGCTTTATGTTGTGCCCGGACAGGAACCCAACCCGGGCCTGTCCTGGCAGCAGGGTTTGGCACAGCCGCTCGTATATCGGTGGCAGAATTCCCCGGTTAACCTTCAGGCACTACTGAAAATGCTGGAACAGTACGGATGCAGGGCCTGGCCTCACGAAGAGGGCTCTTTCGCGCTATAATCCCGGCCGTTTCCATCGCGAGCCCCAGTGGCGTAGTACTGTATGCCGAGACCCAAATCCACCGTCGCCCTGGAAGAAGTCCACTGGGGCGCCCTCAAAACGCTGTTTCCCTATCTGCTGGAGTTCAAGCGCGCCGTCATCCTGGCGCTGGCCTGCCTGGTGGCTGCCAAACTGGCCAGTACCGGCCTGCCGTTTATTCTCAAGCATATCGTCGACGACCTGGACGCCAGCGGCGGCGCGGCGGCCGCCATCGCGCTGCCGCTCGGACTGCTGTTGGCCTATGGTGCCGTGCGTTTTTCCGGCGTCCTGTTCGGCGAGCTGCGCGATGCGGTTTTCGGCCGCGTGACCGAGCGTGCGCAGCGCCGTGTCGGCCTGGAAGTGTTCGAGCACCTGCACAGGCTGGACCTGGATTTCCACCTCAACCGCCGCACCGGCGGCCTGTCGCGGGATATCGAGCGGGGGAATACCGGCATCGGCTTTCTGATGCGCTTTATGGTGTTCAACATCGTGCCCACGCTGGTGGAAATCGCCATGGTGGCGGTGCTGTTGTGGTGGAACTACAGTTACCTGTTTGCGCTGCTGGTGCTGGGGGCGGTGATCATCTACATCGGTTTTTCCGTGGTGGCCACCGAGTGGCGCACACGCTTTGTGCGCGAGCTGAACCGGGCGGAGTCCCGCAGCAGCAGCCGCTCGGTGGACAGCCTGCTCAATTACGAAACGGTGAAATACTTCGGCAACGAAGGCCACGAGGCCGGCCATTACGACCGCGAACTGGCGGTGTGGGAACAGGCCCGGCGCAAGAATCGCCTGTCGCTGCTCGGCCTGAATATCGGCCAGGCGCTGATTATCGCCGTAGCCATGAGCGGCGCCATGATCCTGGCGGCGTTCAATGTGACCCGCGGCGATATGACCGTCGGCGACTTCGTTCTGATCAATGCCTTCATGATGCAGATTTTCATCCCGCTGAATTTTCTCGGCTTCGTCTACCGGGAGTTGAAAGGCGCGCTGGCAAATATCGAAAAGATGTTTTCACTGCTGACAGTGAAGCCCGCGATAGAGGACAAGAAGGACGCCCCGGATCTGGAGGTCAGTGCCGGCCGTATCGAGTTCGAGGAGGTGCGTTTCGGCTACCGGGAAGACCGCAAGATTCTCCGGGGAATCAGCTTCAGCGTCGCGCCTCGGCAGAAAGTGGCCATTGTCGGCGCCAGTGGCGCCGGCAAGTCGACGCTGTTCAAACTGCTGTTCCGCTTCTACGACCCGAATGCCGGGCGTATCCTGATCGACGGGCGGGATATCCGCGGCGTCAACCAGGACTCCCTGCGGCGCGCCATCGGCGTGGTGCCACAGGAAGCGGTGCTGTTCAACCAGTCGATTCTGGAAAATGTGCGCTACGGTCGTGTCGACGCCAGTGACGAAGAAGTGATGGAGGCCATCCGCCACGCGCAACTGTCGGATTTTATCGGGCAGTTGCCGGAAGGCACTGCCACCATGGTAGGGGAACGCGGTCTGAAGCTCTCCGGCGGGGAAAAGCAGCGGGTCGCCATTGCCCGCGCGCTGCTCAAACAGCCGCCGATCATGGTGTTCGATGAAGCTACTTCATCACTGGACAGCCACTCCGAGCGCGGCATCCTCGTTGCCCTGCAGGAAATTGCCCGCGAACAGACCACCTTGGTGATCGCCCACCGGTTGTCCACAGTGGTGGATGCCGACGTGATACTGGTGCTGGACCAGGGCGAGATAGTCGAGCGCGGCAGCCATGCCGAGCTGTTGGCCGGCGATGGCCACTACGCGGCGCTGTGGCGGTTACAGCAGGAGGAGCGAGCCAACACCAGCGGGTCTCCGGGGCCGGATACCGGTGCCGGATTGGCCCCGGGTTGGCAATCCATTCAATAACCGCTTTGAGGGGCCCCGGGTCTCTGGCCCGGTACCTTGATTAATACCCCGGCGCGGACTAATGTGGCGCCGGAGCAACGATAACGAAAGGCACCCAATCCCATGAACAAACCGATGGCAATTTCCAATATCCCTTTCAAAGGCGGCAAACTTGCCGCGGCGCTGCTGGCGCTGGTCCTGGTGAGTGCCTGCTCGCCGCGCGACAAGCAGGGCGAGGCCACCGAACAGGCGGAAGCCGAGGCCGAAATCGTCGAATCCAGGACCGAGACGGTCCCCGAATCGGAAGCCGTTGAACCCAGCGACCGCTTTGAGATCTATGTTCCCGTGGAACTGAACGCCGACCTGGGCGATCTGTCAGATGACCAGCGCGAGATGATCGGCCTGCTGATCGATGCCAGCAAGATCATGGACCGCCTCTTCTGGCTGCAATCCTACGGCCCGGCCGAGGAACTGCTGGCGGGTATCGACGATAATCGCAAGCGCGAGTTTGCGCGCATCAACTACGGCCCCTGGGACCGCCTGAATAACAACGAGCCGTTTATCGAAGGCTATGGCCCCAAGCCGCTGGGTGCCAATTTCTACCCGGAAGACATGACCAAGGAAGAGTTCGAAGCCTGGGACCAGGCGGGCAAGCGCGGCCTCTACTCGCTGGTACGCCGCGACGAGGAAGGTGAACTCAAGCTGCTTCCCTACCACGAGGCCTACAACGCGGACCTGAAAAAAGCCGCGGAAATCCTGCGCCGCGCCTCCGGGCTGGCCGAGGATGACGAGTTCGCGGCCTACCTGCGCCTGCGCGCCGACGCACTGGTAAGCGACGACTTCCGTCCCAGCGACATGGCCTGGATGGATATGAAGAACAACGAGATCGACGTGGTGATCGGCCCGATCGAGAACTACGAAGACCAGTTGTTCGCCTACCGTACCGCCTACGAATCCTACGTATTGCTGAAGGATATGGCGTGGAGCGAGAAGCTGGCCAAATTTGCCGCTTTCCTGCCCGAATTGCAGGAGGGTCTGCCGGTGGACGAGAAGTACAAGGCCGAGGAACCGGGTACCGACTCCGACCTGAACGCCTACGATGTGCTCTACTACGCGGGCCACAGCAACGCCGGCTCCAAGACCATCGCCATCAACCTGCCCAACGACGAGGAAGTGCAACTGGCGAAGGGCACCCGTCGCCTGCAGCTCAAGAATGCCATGCGCGCCAAGTTCGACAAGATCCTGGTGCCGATCAGCGATGTGCTGATCGCCGAGGACCAGCGCCAGCACATCACCTTCCCGGCCTTTTTTGCCAATACCATGTTCCACGAAGTGGCCCACGGTCTCGGTATCAAGAAAACCGTGACCGATGGCACCAATGTGCGCCAGGCACTGAAGGAAACCTCCTCCGCGCTGGAAGAGGGCAAGGCGGATATCCTCGGCCTGTACATGGTGACCAGGCTGCACGAGAAAGGTGAACTGGAGGAAGGCGAACTGATGGACAACTACGTCACCTTCCTCGCCAGCATTTTCCGCAGCGTACGCTTCGGCGCCGCCAGCGCCCACGGCAAGGCCAATATGATGCGCTTCAATTACTTCAAGGAGCAGGGCGCCTTTACCCGCGATCCGGAAACCGGCGAATACAGCGTGGACTTCGACAAGATGCAGGACGCCATGACCAACCTGTCGCGACTGATCCTGACCATCCAGGGCGACGGTGACTACGCCAGTGCCAAGGAGCTGCTGGATACCAAGGGCGTCGTCGGTGCCGAGCTACAGGCTGACCTGGATCGGCTGGAGGCGGCGAATATTCCGGTGGATGTGACATTTATCCAGGGTAAGGAAGTGCTGGGACTCAATTGATATCCAGTGACCTCGATAATGAAAATCCCGGCATCCGCCGGGATTTTTTTTGGGGGGGCGCGATCAGGACCTTACACCTTTACGACAAAACGTCACGCGCGATCCATCAGGGCAGGCCGGTCGCGTTAACCGTGCACTGTACCGTGAGTTCTACCGAGTCCCCATTGGGTATCAGCGGTACTATTACACCCGGGCCGGTCAGGTCGGCCACCGGGATTGGATCCGTCGGACAGACAGCCGCACCATTGGCACTGCAGCTGACATCGCTGCTGGGAATGGTGCAATCCACATTGGCGTCCGGGTTGTCCTCGACCAGCACGTTGGGCGCATCGGCCGGGCCGTTATTGCTCACCGTGATGGTATAGGTCAGCACTCCGCCGGATACCACCGGACTCGGGGCCGCGGTCTTGGTCACTGCGAGGTCCGACTCCTGCAGCGCGTTGGTGAAAGTACAGACGATATCCGAGCCGGCCGCGGTGGCGGAGGCGTCCAGGGTCACGGTAGCGGTTCCCAGGTCGGGCGTGGCGCTACCGCCGGATCCCAATCCGGTACAGCTGATATCCGTCAGCTCGAAGCCTGCGGCAATAGCGGACTCAGTGATATCAGTGGTCGTGTCCGCCGCGGTCAGGTACTGCAGTGCGCCGGCCTCGGCCACACCGTCGGCGGTGGTTGTGATGTCCTGATCCGCGACACCATTGGTGCCGCTAAAGGAAAAGGTCCCCACATCGCCGTTGGATATTTTCTCTATTACCAGGCTGGGTGCGCGCAGATCGGTGTCCTCGGCGCTGTTGTTTTCCGGTGTGGGGTCGGTGAAGCCAGGCGGCATTTCCGCGGTGACGGGGTTCACCAGATCGCCGGTGTAATCCTCGGGCACCGAGATGGTCAGGCTATAGGTAACCGACTCGCCTGCCGGCAGGTCGGGCTCCGCGCTAATGGGACCAGTACCGGTGGTGGCATCACCGCAGTCGAGGGGGTTGGTGGCGCTGCACTCCCAGCTTGCTATCGTGATGCCGTTCGGGAGCGGATCTTCGAACAGTACATCCTGCACGCCGAACGGCCCATCGTTGCTGATAACGATGGTGTAGGTTATGTCGGTACCCGGTGTGTAGATTTCCATGTTGTCGGTCTTGGTCACTGATATGTCGGTGGTAAACTCTACCAGCGCATTGACACAGTGGCTGCCATCGTTGGCAATGCTGGCGGGAGAATCAGATATCAGCGTGGCCTCACCATCAGTAGGATCAAACTCGTAGAAACCACCGGAGTTACTGGCTCCGAATATACCGTTGGTCGCACCGAACATGGCGCCTATGGTGCCTGTAGCTCCGCTGTTGGCGGTCAGTTGCACGGCAGTAGCGGTATCCGGGTCGATGGACCAGAAGCGGCCGGCCAGTATACCGCCGCCGCCGGCATAGAGTAGGCCGTCGTACCAGGCTAGGTCACCGAGGACGATACTGGCGTTCAACTGGATGGAGGTGGCGACCAGTGTATTAAGATCAATGCTGAATAGCCACGGGTTATTGCCGCCTCGCTTGACATAGTAGGTGCCATCCGGGGTTATTTCACCGGCGTTGGGGATAGGGGTGCCGAGGCCGGTTACCGGACCGACTTCCACTACTGAGCCATCTGGTAGCACTTTGACAAGGTTGGCATTGCTATCCAGTCCATAGAGCACGTTTTCCGTGGGGTGATAACCGATGGCGTTGTAAGCGCGGTCCGCTGTGCCCAGCACTGGAAAACTGAACGGATTGGTCGAGGTATCAATATCAATCAGGTCTGTTGGGCTGTTCTGGCTTAGCTGCAGCCCCGAACTGCACTGGCCAAAGGTGGGCGGCTGCAATTCGTTGATCAGTGTGCAGGTGAGATCGTCGCCGGGGTTGACGACGATGGAAAAACTGCTGCCGCTGCCACTCGGAGTCTGGCCGCCATCCAGGGCGTTTTCACAGCTCCAGGTGATGTTGTAGTTGGTCAGATTAGTTGTGCCTGCGGCGTTCTCGCTCAAGGTGTAGGTTTCCCCCGCCGTAGCCGGATCCACGGTGATTGTCTCGCTGATTGTAGGTCCTGTACCCGTGGTGGTAATGCTGCCGCCGTTGGTGCCGTCGACCACCAATTCGAACTGGTCGCCAGCGATGCGACCTTCAGGTATCTCTTTTTGTAGTCTCAGAATGCCGGGGGCCGGCTGGTCGGTGTCCTCGGCGCTGTTGTTTTCCGGTGTCGGGTCGGTGAAACCGGGCGGCATGGTCACCGTGGCTGTATTAACCAAATCGCCGGTGTAATCGTCGGGCACCGAGATGGTCAGGGTGTAGGTAACCGACTCGCCTACCGGCAGGTCTGGCTCCTCGCTGATGGGGCCGGTGCCGGTAGTGACGTCGCCACAGTCGAGGGGGTTGGTGGCGGAGCACTCCCAGCTTGCGGTGGTAATGCCGTCTGGCAGTGGATCTTCGAACAGGGCATCTTGCACACCGAAAGGCCCGTCGTTGGTGATGACGATGGTGTAGGTGACGTCGGTGCCAGGGGTGTATTCGGTGGCGCCGTCGTCCTTGGTGATGGACACGTCGGTAGTGAATTCGACTGCGGCGCCGGTACAGTGAGCGCCGTCATTGACGCTGCTGGGCGGAGAATCGGATATCAGGGTGCCCTCACCGTCGGATAGGTCGAATCGGTAAAAGCCGCCACTGTTGCTGGTGGCGAAGAGGCCGTTGGTAGCGCCTACCGCGGCCCCGAAAGGAGCGCCCGAATTGACGAAGGGCAGCACGTTGACATTGCCGGTACTCGGGTCGATTTCGACCACCTGTCCGGAATTCGTGCCCAGCCCGTAGAGCATACCGTCGATCCAGGCCAAGTCCGGAAGCTGGGTATCGTTGCTTAAGGTAATGGGGGTTACCGGGAAGGAGGGATCATTCAGGTCGATGGCGAATATCTGGTCATTGGTTGTGAATTGCTTGACGTAATAAATACCAGTGGGAGAAATATCGCCAGCATTGAAGGCGGTGCCAGTGGGCAGCCCGCTAACGACGCCCAGATTGACGAAGGTGCCGTCATTGTTGATACGTAGCAGTTCTCGCAGGGCGCCACTGTCCTGGCGGATTGCATAGAGGAAATTGTCGACTGGGTTGAATGCCAAGGAATTGTACTGGACTGTCTCTCCATCATCCCCGATGGATGTGTAGGTAAAGGGATTGCTATCGGTATTGATATCGAATACTTCGGTATCTGCGTTTTGGCTCAGCCACATGCGAGAGTCACACTGGCCGAAGTCTTGAGCGCTGGCTGGTATTGTCCACAGTGCGGCCATTAACAGGCAAGCCAGTACTACGTATTTTGGCAGGTGTATTGTGCCTGGCTCACGGGAAAAAAATCCTTTTCTCAATGCCTTAACCATGATTCCGTTGCTCTGTATTGTCGTTGGGAAGAGCGACTGCCAGTATCTGCTCTTATTCTGTCTTTCCGGCCCGCGAGCCGCAGTGTGACTTTTGATGGGATGGCTGTAGGGATCAATAGGATCCCACAAAATTGATATACCAGCCCTGCTGATCGTAATCGAAATCCGTCAGGTCGTCGCTGAAGTCCGTGAAGTTATAGCCGATACCCATGCGGAAATGCTCGGCGATATCGCGGTCCACTCCGACCAGCACACCGTCGCGGGTGCCGCCATCTTCGACATCCAGCCAGCGGTACTCCGCCAGTCCGTGACAGAACCCGAAATCATAACGCAATTGCGCGCCGGCAAAACTGGTATCGGAATCGAACCAGGTTCCTTTGCCCCGGCCGAAGCGTACCTCTCCCTCGCGTCGGGCCAGTTTGGCGGCCAGCTCCCAATTGGGCGCTATCTGGTAGATGCCCTCGAAGGAGGCAATGCTGGTCTTCTGGTCGTAGTCGGTGCCGCCCCACTGGGCCAGCGTGGCCAGGTCGTACAGGTGAGTGAGTCGGCCGAACAGTGCCCAGCGGGTACTGTTCCAGGGACGCCATGCGAAGCCGACATTGCCTTCGATAAATTTGGCATCGCCGTAGAGGTCCAGGTCGTCGTCGGTGTCGGAGTAATTGAGGCGCCCGGCGAGGCGCAGGCTTTCGCTGACCTTGTGGCTGAGGCGGTGAGTGGTGACCCACTGCTCCCGCTGTTCGAAGCCGTCGTCCTGGCGCCACTCGACCTTGCTCTGCCAGTCGGTTCCGGGAGAGCGGCGGCCACCTTGCAGGCTGACGGCCTTGCGTTCCACTTCGCCGTTGTAGATATCGATCAGGTCGCCCTTCTGGAGGGTGACACCGACGTTCCAGCCCCGTGAGGGATAGAAATCCAGGCCCACGGTATGTGCAAGGCCGGACTGGTTGGGGTCTTTCAGGTAAGTGTTTTCATTAAACAGGTTGACCTGGTTGGACAGCCGCCAGCGCTGCCCCAGGGTCCAGCCGGTGGTGCGGTGTGGATCGAACACGTAACGCCGCTCGGTGGTGTCAGTGGAATAGGTGTAGCCGGCGTAGATACTGTAGTCGGCGTTGACGCGGTAATCGCCGTCGACGCTAAGCGCGTCGCCGCGGCCGCCACTGGTAATCTCGCCGCCGATGGCGGAGCTGTTGCCGAACAGCCAGCGGCTGCCGATACCCACCAGGTCGTTGTCGTCGTAGTCTTCGGTCTCGTCGAAGGACACCTGTCCCAGGCCCCAAACCTCCAGCGCGCTGCCGAAGCGGCGCGTGTACTGGAGGCCGGCGAGGGTACCGTTGGCATCGGCGAGATGGCTGTCTTCGTCAACGCGGCGCACTTCGGCAGCGACGGTATTGTAGTCGTCGATGTCCCAGCGGATATTGCCCTGGGACTGTTCGTAGCTGTCTCCGCCCTGGTCCAGGTCGCTGTGGCGGAAGTAGAGGCTGACGTTGGGGCAGATTTCGCCGAGTATCTCGCCGCCGGTCTCGGTGGTGTCGAAATCGTTGTTGTAGCGGTTGACGGAGAAGCCGTCCTCCGTATCTCGCCACCAGGCGCCGGCGCTCCACTGGAGCTCGGTCCAGCCCAGCTCACGCATATTGACTCGGCCCTCCACTAACTGGCCATCACCTTCGGTGGGGCTGTAGGGATCATCGATCAGTTCGCGGTTCAGCAGCGCGAAGTTGAAGCCGCCGTTGTCGGAGAAATAGCTCGGTGCGCTGAAGGATTCGGTGCTGGAGTACTCCATTTTCAGGTAAGTACCGCGTCCGGCCTGCAGCGTCAGGTCTCCAGCGACCATCTGGTAATCGTCGCCGGAACGGTTTTCGTCCACGTAGGTGCCGCCTACGGCAATATGGTCGTTGAGCCATTGCTTGGCGCGACCGCCGCTGGTGATATTGTCATCGTCGAAGTCCGACGGTACCCATTCGTAGTCGACGATCAGCCGCTGCTCGAATCCGTCCAGTGGCTGGTTGCGGGTGAGCGATGGCACATTCTGGCGTGTGATCTGGGCCAGCGCGCGGGTCATGATGATACGGCCCTGCAGCTCGTCGATCTCGTAGTCGACGCCGCGATCCAGCGGTACACGGTTTTCCACACGGCCGGTTGTGGTGTCCCGGATTTCCAGCACCACCACGTCAGAGCCCGGCAGTATGTCGGTGTGCTTCAGGTAGTAGAGGCTGCCGCCGGTGCCGAGAAACTCGTTGTGGCCGGGGGCGGTCTCCGCCTCGGAGCCGAACAACCGCATTTCGGTGAGTGGCTCGCCCCACAGATTGGTGCTGCGCGAGTACCAGACGCCTGCGGCGCCGTAAAGAGAACGGACATACTGGGCATAGTCGGTACCAGTCATGCCCGTTGTGAAGTTGCCCCACAGGGCCTGGTTCTTGTCCCAGTCGGCGCGCAGGTAGAAACGGCCCTGGGTATCCACGTCGCGGTAGGTGACGGAGTCATCGCCGTAGGTGGGATAATAGTAGTCCGGATCCAGGCGGCGAAAAATATCCGTCGGGTAGGCTTGGCCGAAGTCGCTGAAGAGTTCGTCAAGCTCCCGCTCAGTGGTATCCATTTGCGCGGTGATCAGGTACTTGCCTCGCGTCTTGCCTTTCAGGTAAAAGGCCAGCCGGCCCTCCTTGAGAAAATCGTCATCCCCATCGTACCGCTCGTCCGCCTCGAAGGTGGCCTCGCTGCCGTCGATGTCATTTTCCGAAAGGGTTATATCGGCGATGGCGACTCCAAAAAAATATTTACCGGTGACATTGGCTGCGAGCGGGTAATGCGTCAGGCCGTCCTTGCTGTCCGGATCGGACAGGGCGATGTCGAAGGTATGTTGGCCGATCGGCATCAGGAATTCTGCGGCGAACTTGTTTTCCATATCCACCGGATAACTGAAGCCGTTGATGAACAGCGATTGGCCGTAGGGAATGTTACGGCCATGGATACGTATCCGCGAACCGTAGACCGGAATATTCTGCAGGCGCAGGCCGTTGCCGGAAAATACTGTCTCCAGCATGCTCTGGGTCTGTGCCTGTTCGACACTCAGGGCGCTGCTCAGGCCGCGCTCGGCACTGGCGCGGATCTGTTGACTGTGGCGGGTGGCCTCGTCCCGGCGCACCAGTTGCAGGGTGCGTGGAAAGGTTTCGTCGTAGGTCTCAGGGTTCTCTCTGGAGTAGGCGCGCAGCACATACACCAACTGGTCGCCGTGGTGGAATCGGATATGTTGCGGCAGGGTGCCGTCCCAGTATCCCTCGGTGACTGCCGCAACCGGTACCGGCACGGTGGCGATGGGATCCACCAGATCACCGTCGCCGCCGCGGTAGATACTGATTTCCAGACGCTGGATAAATGCCGAATAGTTGGAGCGCACCATAAAGCGTACCGGCTGGGTGATGCGATTTCCGTTGAAGGGGATTACCGAGGGACTGGTTACGGCCATTTCCGGGATACCCAATGCGGGATCTTCGGTGGCCCAGATGACACCGCCGCCGGGCAGTGGCACAGAGAAGTGGCCGGTGGCCACGGCACTACCGGGCTGTTCCATGGCCAGGGTCACGCGCCGGTCGGGCTGCAATGCCTTCTCGGTAGCGGGCGCATCAGTTGTATGTGGTTGCGAATCGCCGCGACTGGTGACCGTGACCAGTACGCCTTCGTCGCTGCTGCAGCTACCGGCGGTGCAGTTGAACCGGGGCGATGTTTCGCTGCCGGGCAACAGAATCTGCTGCGCCGCTTCCTCTCCGGTGAGCGGTGGCGCTACGCCGGTCAGCAGGGTGACCAAGGTGTAATCCAGTAACTTCATCTTCATAACTTTACTTCCCACCTTGATTTCCCCTGCCGTCACTTGTTTTGGAGGCATCGTGTTGTACGAACCCGACTCGGATATCCTCCTTCAGGTCCGGGTGCAGCCGTTCCATTAGCGCCCGGTAGACCGCGGCGGCGCGGCGCATGCCCAGTTCTGAGTTGTATTCCGGGGAGCCGCGACGATCGGCGTGGCCGACGATCGTAAGGCGTCCGTCGCCGCTGGCGGCGATGGTTTCCGCTACCTGGTCGAGTAGTGGCAGGAATTCGGGGCGGATACTGGCCTTGCCTGTATCGAAAAGCAGTGTGCCGAGTTCGGTACCCTCGCCGGTGAGGCCGGCCACCAGAGTGTCGGTGCCCCTGGTTTCGGTGTGCAGGCGCACTTGTAGTCCCTCAGCGTCGGGGCCGCTGAGTCGTTCGAGCAGCGCTTTTCGAACCGCTGCGGCACGCGCAAAGGCCTGGCGGTTGCTGATGCCCTCGGCCTGGATCACCACTTCGCCGCCTTTGTGGGCGCGTACGGTGTCTGCCATGGTGTCGATTACGGCGCTGTACTCCTCGCGCACCTCGGTACTGCCGGGGGCGAAGAGGACTTCGCCGAGTTCCATCTGTACCTGGCGGTTGCCGGTATTCAGTTCGACTTCGGGCAGGTGCACGCCGAAGTCGAAGCGGACCGGCATGCCGGGGGTTACGCGACGTATCAATGGGTTGCCGGTGGTGAAGACACTACCCGCCGGCAGGGTGGAC
This sequence comes from Microbulbifer litoralis, assembly GCF_023634065.1. Taxonomy (GTDB): domain Bacteria; phylum Pseudomonadota; class Gammaproteobacteria; order Pseudomonadales; family Cellvibrionaceae; genus Microbulbifer; species Microbulbifer litoralis. Next base: position 2,694 of record NZ_JALKCV010000022.1, on the reverse strand, counting down.
GGATCCACTTTCAGAATCAGGTTGCGTCCGAACTCCCAAGTGCCACCGTCGATGCCGGCCAGGTGATAGCGGCCGAACTGGTCTGTCTCCACCAGCAGGCCATCCGGTGTGGCAATGCGGACGCCGGGAATACCACCTTCTTCGATGCCGCTGTTGGTGATGATGTATTCCACCAGATAGCCCTCGGCGACTTTCGCCACGCGGCGCTCTACATGAGGCGTGGCGGCGCTACGCCCGGCGGCGGCATCGCCGCTGCGCACCACACGGGCCTGGCCGTTCGCGTCCATGTAGATATCGAAGCCCTGGTCGCTGGTCATGGCGAAGTCGTCGGTGAAGGCCGGTTCGCGCAGGAGTTGGCGAATTGCCACCTGGTGGTTGTCCGCGCTGTCGGCTTCGGATTGCAGGCCGTGGACGGAGCCGATGGCGATACCGTGGAGTAACGGCGCACTGGCGTCGGGTTCGGGTCTGCCGTTGACGCTGGTGGAGCCGGCGATGTAGGCGCCGGGCGTGAAGCCGCCGCGTACCTCGACACCGCTGAGCAGGGCGCTGTCCTGGCTGCCATCACCGTCGCGGTCGTTATATACCTGGCCGACGATCAGTGATTCCTGCGTCATTGGATCGGCGAGCAGTACTACATCGTTGGTGGCCTCGTTGGACACCGGGACGCCGCTGGGTGAGAGCACCTGGGCGACATTGGTGTGTGCGCCCGGGCGCACGGCGGCGCCGACGCGCATCACGTATGTGATGGTGGCGATCTCGCCGGCGGGGATATCGATGTCGCCGATGCGCAGTGGGTTGTCGGCCAACAGGCCGCCGAACCCGTCGGCATCCAGCACCTGAAGGGAGTCCTCGACGTAGCTGAAGCCGGGCGGTGGCGTATCCTGGATGCTGCCGTCCACCAGGTCACGGCTGCCGAGGTTTTCCGCGGTGAGGGTGTACACCAGCAGATCGCCGATCTGGACTTCGCCCACGTTGGACGTCTTGACCAGTCGGATCTCCGGCGCTTCGACCGTATGCTCGGTGGTACAGGACGGGCACTCGGGATTGTCGTCGCCGCCGCCGCGGACCGTTACCTGGTTACCAACCACGTTGCCGGCATTGGGGTTGACGGTGGCGCTGTAGGTGAAGTTATAGACGCCCACTGGGGTACCGGAAGGCAGGGTACAGCGGAGATCGGGCCCGTTCACGGTGCAGTCGTCGGGTAGTGTGTCGATGGTCAAGCCGGCATCCGGGGTATCCACCAGCTCCGTTTCGGCGATGGTGGCGGAGCCGCTGACTTCCACGGCCACCGTGTACTCGATGGTCTGGCCGACCGCGAGTTCAGTGCCGGAGGCCGGATCAGCGGATTTGTTTGCCACGATCTCCGGCTGTATCAGCGGCACTTGTACTTCACAGGCGGCGCCGCAGGTCGCGGGCGGGTCACCGAGCCTGGGATCCTCGTGGCGGCCAACGACGATATTGTTCAATGGGCCGTCTGCCTCGCCGTTGACAGTGGCGGTGTAACTGAGGGCATAGGTTCCCGGTACCGTGCCGATCGGCAGCTCGCACTCCAGTGGATTGCTGTTGGTGCAGGTGAAGTTGCCTGTGTCAGTTACTTCGCCGAAGTCCAGGCCGTCGCCCAGGGTGTCGGTGAGCACGAACACCGACCCCAGAGCTGATTTCCCGATCACCGCATTCAAGGTGTAAGTGATGGTGTCACCCACGGCGGCGCGCTCAGTCTCCGTGGACTTGTGATAGGTGACCGAGGGGCGTACCACTGGCACGACCACATCGCATTCAGCATTTTCGGTGCAGGTCGGGTTGCCGTCTCCACCGCTGGCGACTACGACATTGCTCACCTGTTCGGAGGCTTGCTCGGTGACCTCTGCGGTGTAGGTCAACTGGTAGCTGCCCGGGGTTGCGCCGGCGGCCAGGGTGCAGTTGAGCAGCTGGCCGTCCTGGGTACAGTCGTAATCGCCACTGTCGATGAACTCGACAAACGCGAGGCCGGTACCCAAGGTGTCCTCGAGCACCAGATCGGCGGCAATCTGGGAAGTCTCGATCCTGGCGGTCAGTGTATAGGCGATGGTATCGCCCACCTCGACCTCGCCGGTGGCGTCGCTGGATTTGTGATAAGTCACTGCTGGCTCGGCGATCAGCGTCTCGACATCACAGTCCGCGCTGCACTCTGGATCCTCGTCGTCGCTGCCATTGCCGACCACGACATTGAGCACGCTGTCACCTGCATCGGGGGTGATGGTGGCGGTATAGGTCACGGTGTAGGTGCCGGGCGCGGTTCCGGACGGCAATGTGCACTCGAGGGCGTTGGTGACATCGCAGGTGTAATTGCCGGGTGCGGTAATTGCGTCGAGTGCCAATCCGGTGCCCAGGGTATCTGTCAGGGTAAAGACAGCATCGGTGGTGGCATTGGCCACGGTGGTGGTGACGATATAGGTGATGGTGTCACCCACCTGGGCGGAGGCCGGGCTGGCGGATTTCTCGTAGCTGATCTCCGGACTGACCGGGATCTCGAGGTCGCAGTCGACTTCACACTCGGGATCGCCGTTACCACCGCCGGTGGCCACTGCCGAGTTGGTGACTTCCTCCAACGCATCGCTGTTGACAGTAGCGGTATAGAGCAATGTATAGCTACCAGTCGGTGTGCCGGATGGCAGGGTGCATACGAATGGGTTGCCATCGGTGCAGGAAAATTCA
>NZ_JALKCV010000021.1 GCF_023634065.1 Microbulbifer litoralis | reverse complement strand
GAAACAGGGACTTGAGCCTGGCGCTCAACCTGTGGAACAGGCGGTGTTTGGCCCGCACCCCGTCGCCGGTGAGGTAGTTGATCTGGATCGCCTGCCGCCGGCCCTCGAAGCTGCGGTAGCCGTGCCAGCAATTGTCGGTCACCTTGAAAGCCACCATGGCGCCGGGCCCGGGAGACAGCTCCTCGGCGAAGTCTTCCATATCGTTTTCGCCGCGCAGGATGCGCAGGCGCCCGGTCTCCGCTTCCCAATCCCCGTTGAGATAGATCAGCACCGTGACCAGCTTGGTTTTGGAATCGGTATGGATACGGCCGTCCTTTGCGCGGGAGTAGCCGCGCAGCGTGGCCATCATCGGTTTGTCCGAGACATCGATATCCAGTTTGTCACCGATGATCGAGCGGACTTCCGCACTGTCGAACTGCTCGACGAACCGGCGGAGTTCCTCCGCCGTCTCGATATCGTCGATATTGAAGCTCCCCCCCCGTTCCAGCGGCGGGAACTTGTCGATCAGTGTCTGGACATATTCAGGGACGATCGAGCGCTCCAGGTAAAAGTACGGGAAGGGGTCGGTCTTTACCGGCGCGGCGCTGAAGTCGGCGATATTGAGCATATTCATGGAAACGGCGTTCTGTAAGCTGTGCGGGGCATTGTACACCGCTGGCTACGCAAGCCTAATCCCCCACTGGATCTGTGACGGCGCGCGCCTCCGGATGGCGCGCCGGTAGATACAATACTCTGGTGTCGCGGGAGTTGGGGCGGCACAGATAACAGGCGAAGGGAGGCGCAAGGGCTGCAACGCGAGAGGTACAGGTGCCCGACAGCACCGCTCCAGAACCCGCATGACCAAGCGATTCGTGATCACCGGCTGTGGCCGGTCCGGCACCACTTATACCGCCCAGCTGTTGAACCGGCTGGGTTGTACCTGTCGCCACGAGAAGTTCTTCAATGGCAAGGGGCGCCCTTCGCGCCTGTCCGAATACCTGGCCCGGACCGGGCTGCGCAGGCTGCAGTGGCGTATGCCGCCGTACGGCGAGGCGGCCTGGGAAGCGGCGCCGCTATTGTCGCTGTTGCCGGAAGAGACCCTGGTGTTCCACCAACTGCGCCACCCGCTGGAGTTTATCCGCTCGCGCCATAAAAAGGGCTGGGTACACGGTCGCTATCGGCACCGGCATCTGCCGCAGTTCCCACAATATTGCAAGGCGCGTTTTGCGGCCCTGCCGCTGGTGCAGCAGGTGGACCGGCTGGCGCGCTTCTGGATTGACTGGAATGCGCTGGTGGAATCGCGGGCGGGGCAGCGGTCCTATATGTGCTACCGGATTGAGGATTTCGACCTGCCGCTGCTGCTGGAGATACTGGCGCGGATCGGGTTTCCCCACGACCCGGGGGCGGTTGGGGATATTTTTGCGGCGTTGCCCACCGATCTGAATACCCGCGGCCGCAAGCGCGACGATATCACCCTGGAGCTGTTACCGGATGGAACCCGCCGCGACCTGGAGGCGGCCGCGGCGCACTACGGCTACCGCCTGTAGCCGCCTCAGTGCTCCGAGGTGGCCTTGCGCACGCCGCTGCGAATTCGCGTGCTGAACTCGCTGCCGGTGTAGCGTCCCTTGCTGATATGGCGGATACGGTAGACACCGGGGATGTCCAGTGGCATGCCGCGGGTGCCCAGCAGCCAGCGGAAGGCGCGGTCCTCGTGTGCCTTGCACCACTTCTCCGCCGGTTTCTGGTAATAGCCCAGGCTGTCGCAGTAACCGGCGGCCCGGGCGACATCGCCGTGGGTGATCTGCAGTGGCCCGGTGGCGCGGGTGCGCTGCTGCTCGACGAAGCGCGAGTCGTCGATATCCGCCAGCCGCAGCTGTTCCGGATCGAAATTGAACATCGGGTCATCGTCGGCAAGCAGGGTGGTGATCCGCTCGCTGGCCGGGAACACCAGGGCATCCCGCCGGCCCTGCAGCGCATCTGACAGCCCGTCCAGGCAGCCGTCGCGGAACAGCAGGTCGCAGTCGGTAAACCAGACCCAGTCCGCGCGGCTGTTCAGGGCCGCCTCGTTGCGGCCGATGGCGCGCCGGAACAGGGATTCTTTCGGCAGTTCGCACCAGTTCCAGGTAACGCCGGGTACCTGCTGGCGGGAGAAGAAGTCGAGCAGCGCGCGCGTCTTTTCATCCTCGCCGTTGTAGTAGACCGTCATGGTCACGGTGGCCCTGGTCGGCGGGTACAGCGCCAGCGAACTCAACTGGTAGACCAGGAAGTGGGCGTATTGCCAGCAGTGGCTGACGATCTCGATATCCAGCACACCGGTGCGGGCCGCGCGCTCGCCTTCCGGCGGCAGCGGTTTCCGGAACCAGGAGGCCGGCACCCAGCCGCTGGCGGCCAGGCGCAGGAAGCGGCCGACCCAGGGGTCGTACCAGTTGGGTTGGGGCGAAGTCTTGTGCATAGCTCGGCTGGCCCGGCATCGCGGGCGGTTGTTTGTGATTCGGGGGCCTGTTCAGCCGGCTTCGGGGGTGTAGCCGGCGTCCCGGAGCTGGCGGATACCGCAGGGGGTTTCGACCACCCCCTCTTTTGCGCTGCTGATGCGCAGCGCCCTGTTGCGCGCGACGATCTCCGGGTCGGCGTAGCCGCGCGGGTGATCCAGGTGCACGCAGATCGCGTCGTAACGCACGTGGCGCGGCTTGATGCCGGCGTTTTCCAGGCGCACGCCGAACTCCCGGTCCAGGCCGCCCCAGGCCATGCGTTCATCGAAACCGTTGACTCGCAGTATGTCTTCCAGCCACGCCGAGGCATTGGAGCCCTTGAGGTTGCAGGCGGTGGGGGTGAGGCGGTTCAACCACGGCGCCAGGCGCGGGCCGGCGCGCAGCTTCATGGTCTTGCGCCGGCTTTTCAGGCCGTGCGCCTGCAGCCAGGACAGGTCGAAGCAGCGGCCGCTGAGGATGTCGTCCCTGGAAATGGTCTCGCTGGTGCTCATGGGCAGCTTGAAGTAGCTGCCGGAGAGGAAGTAGCCGGGTTCGGCGCGGCGCCGGTGTACCGCGAGGAAATCCCGCCGCGGAATGCAGTCACCATCGGTGAAGACCACATAGTCACCCCGGGCGTGGAGTATCGCCTTGTTCAGTATCCGGCACTTGCGGAAACCGTCGTCCCGCTGCCAGACATGGCGGATATCGAGGCCGGTCTCGCCGCGCATGCGCGCCACCAGCTCGGCGGTTTCCGGAGTCGAGCCGTCGTCGGCGACGATGACCTCCAGCGGCAGTTCCGTCTGGCAGCTGTAGCCCCAGAGCACCTTTTCCAGCCAGCGCGGGGAATTGTAGGTGGTGAGAATCAGGGACTGGTTCATCGAGTCATTCACGGGGCTGCTGATTGCTATACAATGGCGCGCTTTCTCCGGCCGGAGTGCCCGGGCCGCGCGCTTGGGCGGCGAGCATATAACATCGGCCGGGGGAAAGCGAACGGCCCTCCCGCGCTATCCGGAAGGGCCCGGAGCCGGTGCAACAGGCCGGCAATAGAGATCTGTTATCCTGCGCAGGATACGCTGGAGTCACGCGAATAATGCATATCTTTGTCTTTTCCTACAATCGGGGGCCTTTTCTCGATAACTGTATCCGCTCCATCGAGGAGTGCGCGCCCGACTGCGGGCTGACGGTGATCGACGATGGCAGCGATGACGAAGAGACGCGCGCGGTGCTCGAGCGTATCGGCGAGCGGCACAGGGTCATTTCCAGGACCGCCGATAGCGGGCATAAACTGGGTGGCCTCTACGCCAATATGCAGGCTGCCTACGAGATGGCCGGTGAGGACGAGCTGATCTGCTTCCTGCAGGACGATACGCAGATGGTGCGCCGGCTCACCGCGGCGGATATTCGCGATTTCGAGCAGTGTTTCGAGCGGGAGCCGAAGCTGGGGTTCATCTCCCCGGCCTTTGTGCGCGGTATCTCGCTGAAACGCGAGACGGACCGGGATTTCCGTTTCGACGAGGCGTCGGGCCTGTGGTTCTGGTATCCACAGAAGCGCTCTACCGGCACCTGGTTTTCGGCCCTGCTGATCGCCAGCACCCGGCGCCTGCGTGCGGTGAACTGGTGTTTTGAAGTGGGGGAGTCGGTCAACAACCGCCGGGCCAGAGCGCTTTTCTGTCGTATGGGGCGGCTGCGTGCGCCCTTTTCCATGTGGTTGCCGAACGGGCGCGCCTACCGCGGCAAGCAAAAATCCCTGGCGCTGCGTTTCGGCGAGTGGTATCGGCGCTGCGGACTCTATCCGTTGGAATATATGGATGACGCCGCGGTTGAGAACCTGCGAAGTGCCCGGCCGCCGCGACTGCCGGTGGCCGAGGAAATTCTGCAGCTGCGCGGCGGCGCCCGCCTGAGGGCGCCCTGGACCTACGATCCGATGCAGGGAGCATCACTGCTCAAGTTGCTGGATCGACTGGAGCGCAAATCCAGATAAAAGGGCGCTGAAAAGGCTTGGGGGCCTGCGTCGAACATCCGCTATCAGGCATTCGATAATAATTAAATGAGGTTGCCAACCGTGCATTGCCGGCAATTTGAGGGCAAAGGGTCTCAGGGAAAAAAGTCGCAGATCATCTACGACAGCGAGATCGTGGGGCCCGACTGCGAGCAATTCTTCGATCGCGAATGGCTGGCGCGGCACTGCGACAGGTGCGCCCCGAAACGCGGCCAGGCGGTGTTGTTCAGTAACGGTGACGGCGAGTTCGTCTACAAGCGTTACCACCGCGGCGGGCTGCCGGGCCGCATGGTAAAGCGATCCTACTGGTATCACGATCTGGACGAGACGCGCATGTGGCGCGAGTTCCACCTGCTCGACAGGATGCGCTCGCTGGACCTGCCGGTTCCACGGCCGGTGGCGGCGCGCTGCGAAAAACTGTCGCCGCTGACCTATGGCGGCGAGCTCGTCACGGAGAAAATCCCCGATTCGCAATCGCTCACGGAAATGCTCAGCCGTGCCCCGCTGCCCGCGGAAGCCTGGAGCAAGGTGGGGCGTGCCATTGCCGGCTTCCATCGACAGCGGGTCTACCACGCCGATCTCAACGCCAGCAATATCCTGCTGACGAGAGCGGGGGAAGTCTTCCTGGTGGATTTCGACAAGAGCGAAATACGCGAGAAGCTCACCGCGCGAGCGGCTTTGGCCAACCTTCAGCGGCTGCACCGCTCGCTGTGCAAACTGCGTCGCCGGCTGCCGGTTTTCCATTTTGCCGAGGACGACTGGCGCGCGCTGCGCAGTGGTTACGATGCGGCGGTTGCCGCGGGGTGATCCCGAAACATGCGTGGGCCCGGCATCCTGTGAGTGCGCCGCCCCGGTCAACTCAGACCCGATAGTAATCCCTGTACCAGGCCACAAACTGCTCGATGCCCGCGCGAATGCCGGTATCGGGTTTGTAGTGAATGGCGTTTTCCAGGCGCCGGGTATCGGCGTGGGTATCGAGGATATCCCCCTGCTGCATCGGCAGGTAATCTTTTTTCGCCTCCACACCCAGGGCCTTTTCCAGCTCCTCGATATATTCGCTCAGCAGCGCCGGCTTGCCGTTGCCGATATTGAAAATGCGAAACGGCGCACTGCCGGTGGCCGGCAGCGGCTGTTCGCCGGACCAGTCCGGATCGGGCCGCGCAATATCGTCGCTGGCCTTGACCACTCCCTCGACGATGTCATCGATAAAGGTGAAATCGCGGCTGTGGTGCCCCCGGTTGAAAACCGGGATCGGCTCCCCCGCCAGCATCAGCCGGGTGAATTTGAACAGCGCCATGTCCGGGCGTCCCCAGGGGCCGTAGACGGTAAAGAAACGCAGCCCGGTGGTGGGCAGTCTGAACAGGTGGCTGTAGCTGTGGGCCATCAGCTCGTTGGCGCGCTTGGTGGCGGCATAGAACTGCAGCGGGTGGTCGGCGCCGTCGTTTTCACTGAACGGCATTTTGCTGTTGGCACCGTAGACGCTGCTGGTGCTGGCATAGACCAGGTGCGGTGTGTCGGCGTGGCGGCAGGCCTCGAGCATATTGGTGAAGCCGACCAGGTTGCTCTCCACATAGGCGTCCGGATGCTCGATCGAGTGCCGGACGCCGGCCTGGGCCGCCAGGTGGATGACCCGATCGAAGCGGTGCCCGGCGAAGCACTGCTCGACCAACCCCTTGTCGGCGATATTACCGCGCAGGAATTCGTATTCGACACCCTGGTCGCGGGCGGTCTGCTCGAGGAGTTGCAGCCGGGCTTCCTTCAACGCCGTGTCGTAATAGTCGTTGACGTTATCGATGCCGACGACACTGTCCCCCCGTTCCATCAGCCGCTTGGCGACATGGAATCCGATAAAGCCGGCATTGCCCGTTACCAGACACTTCATTGATGACCTCGGTTTTGTTCAGATTTTAGCTGGGACAGAGGGCGTGGCCGCGTTCCAGTGCAAAAAGGGTGGGGATTATAGTCCCTGCGTCGCCCGGATGGGATGGGCCTGGGTCACGGGGCGCAATGGAGGGAGGTGCGGCGGCGGGCCGGGCCCGCCGCCGGTCGTCTGGCAGTTACTTGGTCGGTGCGGACGGCGCCGACGTCTCCGCGACACGGGTTACCGGATGTGTCGGGTTCAGCTTGACCTCCAGCTGTTGCAGGTCGTCCGGCGCCAGCAGCCCCGCCACCTGTTTCAGGCTCAGGGTATTGATGATGTAGTCGTAGAGGGCGTTGGCGTAGTCGGTCTGGGCCTGGGTCAGGGTGCGCTGGGCCAGCAGTACATCGACAATATTGCGCGTGCCCACCTCGTAGCCGGCCTGGGTCGCGTCCAGGGCGCTCCTGGCGGATGTCACGGCCTGCTCGCGGGCTTCCACCCGGGACGAGTCGGTGGTCACCGCGCGGTGCAGGCGGCGGGTGTCCTGGATGGTGTTGCGCTCGGTCAGGTTGCGCAGGTCCTCGGACTGGAAGGCCAGGTTGCGCGCCTCGCGACGGCTGGCGCTGATGCCGCCGCCGCTGTAGATCGGCATCTCGAAGGTGATGGCGGCGACCTTGGTTTCGGTTTCCTCGTCGACTGGCGCACCGGTAGCGAAAGGTTCGAAACCGGGATAGTTGGAGGTGCCGGTCCTGTCACCGTCGGTGTGCGTCTTGTCGTAGGACAGCGTGCCGTAGAGCGTCGGCAGGTGCTCGGCAGCCGCCGCGCGGGCGTTGTAGCGGGTCGCATCGGCGGACAGGCGCGCGGCCTTCAGGTCGAAGTTGTTGGCCAGGGCAAAATCGACCCAGGCGCCGCGCTCGGCCGGTTCCGGCGGCATCACCTCGAAATGTTCCGCCAGTGGGGCGACGGTATCGTGCGGGGTGCCGGTAAGTACCGTCAGCGCGTCGAAGGCGGTCAGCAGGTCGTCCTGGGCGGTCAATCTGCGCGCCACGGCGCTGTCGTAGGAGGATTGTGCGTCGTAGACGTCGGTGATCGCGGTCAGGCCCACTTCGAAGCGCTGCTGGGTCTGTTCCAGCTGTTTGGCCAGGGCCTCTTCCTCGGCCCTGGCGGCGACCAGTACATCGTGGGCGCGCAATACGTCGAAATAGGTGGTGGCGACCCGCACCATCATATTCTGCTGGTTGGCGCTGAATTCAGCTGCAGCCTGTTCGCTGACCTTCTTGCCCTGCTTGTAGCCGAACCAGGCGGGCAGGTCGAAAATGGCCTGGTTCAGCGTGGCGCCGTAGCTGTGGCTGTCGACATCGGTATCGCCGGTGGTATTGCCGGTTACCAGTTGATCCCCGAGGAAGGTCTGACCGATCGATTCGGACTCGGTGCGGGTCTTGGTGTAGTCGGCGTCGGCATTGATCTGCGGCAGCAGCGCCGAGCGGCCGATGTTCTTCGCCTCCAGGCCGGCCTCGTAGGCGGCGCGGTCGGCGGCCAGTTGCGGGTCGTTGTCCAGCGCCTGCAGGTACACTTCCCACAGGGTGTCGGCCTGGGCCTGCATCGCGCCGAGCCCCAGAATGGCGGCGGCTAGCAGGGTTTTCAGCGGGCCCCTGCGGCCGCGCATTGTTGTAGGTTCACTTCTATTCATCAGTTTCAACTTCCTGTGGCGGGTGCGGTCTCAAAGCTGCGCCAGTCTCCCCACTGGCCTGTCCGGAACGGGTGCCGGAACACGGGAAGCCCCGGCAAAGGTCCTCGACCCTGATCCAGAGGCTTTCAAATCGTGCGCCAGTTTACCCGCGGGTTCCGGGGGCGTCGAGGCGACGGTCGCTGCAATTTGGTATATCTTCGTTCAACCGACGCGAATGTGCGGTTATTCGCAGCCGAACAGTCGCGTTCGCGGAATGCATATCCGGTCGGCGCTGCAATTATTCAATAGACGCACGGTCGGACTTTCTGGATGCAGCAATGATTCTGCAGTAATGGGCAACGCAGTGGACGAGGAGTTTCGATGGGGCTCGGACAGCGACGGGAAGCGGCGACGCATTGGCAGCGGGCCTGCCACGAGTGCGACCTGCTGTTGACGGGGCCACTGGCGCCGCGCGGGCGCAAGCTGGTGTGCCCGCGCTGCGAGGCGATCCTGCACCGCAATCCGCGGCGCAGCCTGCACTACACGGCCGCGCTGAGCCTGACCGGCCTGTTGCTGTTTATTCCCGCTGCCAGCCTGCCGCTGTTGAGTTTTTCCATCTTTGCGTTCGGCGCCGACAATACGCTGTTCAACGGCGTCCAGTCGCTGTTTGCCGAGGGCTATTACTGGATGTCGACACTGGTGCTGTTCTGCAGTGTGGTGGCGCCGTTGGGGAAATTCCTGCTGTTGTGCTTTATCTGCTGGGGCAGTGCCTCGGCGCTGCTCGACCGGCCCGTGGCGACGGCGGTGCGCTGGTACCAGCACCTGAAAGAGTGGGGCATGCTGGATGTGTATATGCTCGGCATCCTGGTGGCATTGGTCAAAATGAGCGACCTCGGCAAAATGGAGATGGGCCCGGGGCTCTACTGTTTTGCCGCCATGATGCTGGTGGCCAACCTGACGACGCTCAGTTTCGATCCCGAGTCTGTGTGGGCGCGCATGGCCGCGCGCCGCCGCACCGGCGGGGAGGGCGTCGCTTGAGTCGGCCGCAGAAAGCGCTGGAGCGGGGGCTCAGCAGTTGTCTCTGCTGCCACAAACTGGTGGTATTGCCCGCCGGGGGCGGCCGCGCCCGATGTCCGCGCTGTGGCGCCCGGGTACACGGGCGCATCGACGGCAGCCTGATGCTGACCTGGGCGCTGACCATCACCGGTGCGCTGCTGCTGCTGCCGGCGAACATTCTGCCGATCATGACGGTGATCTATCTTGGTTCCGGTGAGCCGAGCACGATTATCAGCGGCGTGATGCAGCTGTATCACGCCGGCCTCTGGGGGATCGCGTTGATCGTGTTTGTCGCCAGTATCGCGGTGCCGGTGATGAAGCTGGTGGGGCTGGTGCTGCTGCTGGTACAGGTCCAGGTGCGGCCGCCGCGGTTTCCCCTGCAGGCGATGAAACTGTACCGTGTCGTGTCCGGGATCGGCCGCTGGTCGCTGCTGGACCTGTTCATGATTTCCATCCTGGTGGCGCTGGTGGATATGGGGGCCATCGCCTCGGTGACCGCCGGTCCCGGCAGTACCGCTTTTGCCACCGTGGTGGTGGTGACCATGCTGGCGGCGCGCAGCTTCGACCCACGCCTGGTCTGGGACGCCTGCGACGCGCGCGAAAGCGGCCGCCGCGGCCGAGAGAGCAACAACCCGAAGGACAGAGGAGCCGCGGGAAATGTCTGAAGAGTTTCCCGAACAGCCCGACCAGGAGGCCCTGGTCAAGCGCAGTCGCGGCCTGCCACTGGTGTGGATACTGCCGCTGATCGCGGCGGTGATCGCCGTGTGGCTGCTGTACAAGGATGTAACCCAGGGCGATATCAAGGCGACCATCCTGTTCCAGTCCGGTGACGGGCTGGTCAAGGGCAAGACGGTGGTCAAGTACTCCGGTGTGGATATCGGTACGGTGCAGGACTTCCGCCTGGTGCCCAACGCGCCGGAGCTGGACGGCGCCGACGGCGTGCTGGCGGAAGTGGAATTCAATCGCAGCGCCCAGTACCTGCTGGTGGACGGCACCGATTTCTGGGTGGTGAAGCCGGAGCTGTCGATCACCGGTGTGCGCGGCCTGGAGACACTGGTATCCGGCAACTATATCGCTGTGGAGCCGGGCAGCGGCGCGCGCAGGCGCGAGTTTATCGCACTGGAGCGGCCGCCGGCCCATGTGCGCGGCGACGGCCTGCGCATCGTGCTGAAAGCCCCCCGGCTCGGCTCCCTGAACCGCGGCTCGCCGGTCTACTACCGGCAACTGCGCGTCGGCCAGGTGGAGAACTACCGCCTGGGCGAGGACGACAGCCAGATCGAGGTGGACCTGTTCATCCGCCGCGAGTACGCACACCTGGTGCACCGCGGCAGCCGTTTCTGGAATGTGTCCGGGCTCTCGGTCGAGGGGGGGATCAGCGGCGTCACCGTCAATCTCGAATCCCTGGCCGCGCTGGTCGCGGGCGGCGTTGCCTTCCACACCCCGGAAGGCCAGCGACAGTCGCCGCTGGCTGTCAATGGCAGTGAATTCAAGCTCTACAAGAGCTTTGCCGAGGCCGACGCCGGCATCCCCATCACGCTCAATTTTGATCGCGGGGTCAATGTCTCCGCCGGCAGTACCCAGGTTTTCTATCAGGGAGTGCAGGTGGGCGAGGTGAGCGAGGTCAAGGCCAACCGCTCCCTGGACGGCATGGAGGTGGAGGTGCTGATGGACCCGATCACCGATGACCTGCTGAGCGAGAACACCCGTTTCTGGATGGCACCGCCGACACTGGATATCTCCAGCGGCCTCAACGACCTGCTCAAGGGCAATCGCATCGAGGTCGACCTGCGCCGCGGCCAGCGCTCGCAGCGCACCTTCGATGCCCGCGCCTCGGCGCCGCCGATGGATCCGCGGGCCCCGGGGCTGCACCTGCGCCTGACCGCGCGCAGCCCCGGTTCGCTGCAGCGGGGGGCCTCGGTCTACTACCGCCGCATCGAAGTGGGGCAGGTACAGGGCATGGAGCTGGACCAGAGCGGCGACGGCGTGGAAGTGTTTATCGTGATAGAGCCGCGCTACGCGCACCTGGTCAACGAGCGCACCCGTTTCTGGAACATCAGTGGCCTGCGCGCCAGCGCCGGGCTGGAAGGGGTCGAGGTGGAGGCGGACTCGCTGCTGTCGATCCTGCGCGGCGGTATCGCCTTTGGCAGCGGCCCTCGCGCCCGCCGCGAGGCGGGCCCGGCCAAGGGCGGTGATTCCTACCGGCTCTACGCCAGCCGCGAGGACGCGCTGGAAGAGGGCCAAACGATCCGCATCACCCTGCCCGATGCCGAGGGGTTGAGGAAGGGCGCCGCACTGCGCTACAAGGGCGTGCGGGTGGGCGAGATACTGCACCTGTGGCTGGAGCCCGACTTGGGCTCGGTGCGCGCCATCGCCAAGCTGTACCACCGCGAAGACGAATTTGCCCGTGCCGGTACGCGCATGTGGGTGGTGTCGCCACAGGTCGGCATCGACAAGGTGGCCAACCTGGACACCCTGATTACCGGCCGCTACCTGGCGCTGGAGCCCGGCGCCGGCGAGCCGCAGACCGAGTTTGTGGCCCTGGCGGAGCCGCCCGGGCCGGACCTGGCGGAGACCATGATGCGCCCGGGGCTGACGGTGATCCTGGACGCGCCGCGGCGCGGCTCACTGGTGCCCGGCAGCCCGGTCTACTACCGCCAGGTAAAGGTCGGCGAGGTGACCGGTTTCTCCCTTGGGGAACTGGCGGACCGGGTTTACATCTATGTACATATAGAGCCTCGTTACAGCACCCTGGTGCGGGAGCACACGGTGTTCTGGAACGCCAGCGGCGTGGATATGAATTTCGGCCTGGTCAGCGGCCTGTCGGTGCACACCGAATCGACCCAGTCACTGCTCGCCGGCGGCGTCGCCTTCGCCACACCGGAGGCGCCGGACACGGGGCGCGAGGTGGAATCCGGCAGCCACTACCCGCTGTACCCGGAGGTGAAACCCGAGTGGCTGGGCTGGAGTCCTAAAATAGAACTATACCCGACCGCCGAAGCTGCCAAGTAAGGGGCCGGGTTCAAAACAGGGAATAAGGATTTGCTATGCGTTTGATTCTCGTTGGACTGATGGGGCTGCTGCTGGCGGCCTGCCAGGATATGCAGGTGAAACGGGTGGAGTCCCACCCGGCGGTGGCCGGCACCCGCTTCTCCACTTACGCCTGGAGCGAGGCATCGCTGGCCACCACGGCCCCCGACGCAGCGGCGCAGGTGGTGGAACTGGATGATGAAATGCGTGCCATTGTGTCCGCGGAAATGCGCTCGCGCGGCTACCGTGAAGTGGAAGACAAAGCCCGCGCCGATATGGTGGTGGACTACCAGGTGGCGGTCATCGAGCAGGAGTTTGCCGGCGATCCCACCGATCCCGAGTGGGATGCCCAGTTCGACAGCAACGCCCAGCAGGGCGTGGTGGAGCTGCCGGAGCGCACCGGCGCGCCGCGTGTGGTGCTGACCGTGGGTATAGGCCCGGACGGTGGCGCGGCCATCTGGGGCGGCAGCGCCACCAAGCTGATCACGCGCCCGGAGAGCCAGGAGCAGCGGCGGCGGATCATCGGCGCCGCGGTGCGGGACCTGCTGCGGGATCTGCCCGCCGCCTACTGAACCGCGCCCAACCCGTACCCGCAGGGCCCGACGGCTCGGCCCTGCTGAACCCGACTATTCCCCCGGCACGGATGCCCGGTCTCGACAGATGTTGCAGGAGACAGGCATGACGGCCATATTGCGCCACTCGCTATTCACCATTCTCGCCCTTGCCGCACTGCTGTCCGCCGGCTGTGCCACGGCACCGCCGCCGGTGGCGGTGGACTACGACTCGCAGGCGGATTTCAGTGGCCTGCGCAGCTACTACCTGCTCGATCCCCTCGCCACCGGCGCTTTTTCGCCGCTGGACCTCAAGCGCGCCCGCAACGCGGCCGATAGCCTGTTGCGAATGCGTTTCCAGCAGGCGGCCGACGCCGACAGCGCCGATTTCCTGGTGCGGCTGCAACTGGTTTCGGAGGAGAAAGTCGCGGTCTACGAGGATTCCTTCGGGCTCTACGGCGGTTACCGCTACTGGGGCTTCGGCTGGCGCGCGCCGCTGGAGGTGCGCCAGTACCGCCGCGATCTCCTGGTGCTGGATGTCCTGTCGCCGGACAACTCGCCCCTGTGGCGTGCGAGCGCGCCGTCGGATGCGGGTCGCTACAGCGATCCCGTGCAGCGCGAACAGGCACTGCGGGAAGACCTGGCACGCCTGCTGAACCGCTTTCCGCCGCACGCCGGTACCACCTATTGATGCAATAGCGGGGGTTTGCTGGAATCGCCGCCCCGCTGGCAGCATACTGCCTCCTCACTTGGAGGATCGACGGGCAAAATGACGGAATTCAAGGATCCCGCAAGCGCGGACCTGTCGCCGCAGTTCAGCGGTGGCGCAGTGGAAATTATCGAGCGCACCCCGGTGTTCGAGGGCTTCTTCAAAATGCTGCGGGTGCGGTTGCGGCACCGGCTCTACCGCGGCGGCTGGAGCCGCGAATTCGAGCGCGAACTGTTTGTGCGCGGCGCCGCCGTGGGGGTGCTGCTCTACGACCCGGCGCGCGAACTGGTGGGCCTCACCGAACAGTTCCGGATCGGTGCGCTGGACAGGCCCGGCGGTCCCTGGTGCCTGGAAGTGGTGGCCGGGATGCTGGAAGCGGACGAGTCGCTGCAGGATGTCGCGCGGCGCGAAGTGTACGAGGAATCCGGCCTGCAGGTGGACGAGCTGCACTTTATCCACACCTACATGCCCAGCCCTGGCGGCAGCGCCGAGCGCCTGACGCTGTTCTGCGCGCTGGCGGACCTGCGCGACGCGGAGGGCGTGTTCGGCCTGCCGGAGGAAGACGAGGATATCCGCCTGCGCGTCTTCCCGCTGGATACGGTGCTGGACGTGATGGCGTCGGGCGATCCCCTGGGCAGCCCGATCGACAACGCGGCCACGCTGATCAGCCTGCAGTGGTTGCAGTTGAATCGCGCTAAGCTGTAGAGAATAAAAGGGAACCCGGCCCGTCCAACGGGTCACCGACAAATTTCCCCAGGGCTCACAAAGTGAGATCTGAGTCACGGCGACAATAGAACGGGAGTGTCGATAATGGCCCCACTGACCAAGGCGGCCGCCGAGGCGGACAGGCGTGCGCGCAGCGCGGCGAAACGCGACGGGAAACCGGCCTACCGGGTCGATCTGCCCAGCTATCACGCCGACTGCGACGCGAACTACCTGCGCCTGAGCAAACTCCTGCCGGAGCTCGCCAACCGCGAGCGCTGGCGCTACCAGATGCCCCACGGGGCGCTGGAGCTGTCGGTGCGGGAGCGCTCCCGGTACACCACCGAGGTGTGCCTGAAGGCAGAAGCCGCCGCGGGCGAGCGCCACTGGCTGGCGCCGCCGGAGATCACCGTGCGCCTCTACCACGATGCGCGCATGGCGGAAGTGATCGCCGTGGATGGCCGCGGGCCGATAGGTGGCAAAGGAGTGCAGACCACCTATCCCAACCCGCGCATGCAGCGCGCGGACGAGCGCCAGCAGGCCAATCGCTTTCTGGGCGAATGGCTGGGGCACTGCCTCGCGAACGGCCGCGCAGAATTTGAATTGGTACTGGACGGCCGGCGTATCTCGCGCGTTTAGCGCGGCGCCGGCGGTCACAGGGATGTGAGTACAGGGTGAGCAAGTGAGTCACGAGCGCAGAGAGTCCGACGAGTCCGCACACCGGCTGGTGCAGTTTACCGATCCCCATATCGGCAGCCGCCCCGATTACCAGCTGCTGGGCCTCGACACCGGCCACACGCTGGACGAAGTGCTGCGCGCGATCGAGAACGAGCAGCGCGCGACGATGTTGGTGGCCACTGGCGATATCAGTGCCAACGGCTCTGAGGCCTCCTACCAGCGGTTCCTGCAGAAGATGCAGCGGGTCAAAACACCCTGGTACTGGCTGCCGGGCAACCACGATGAACCCGCACGCATGCGCGATGCGGCCCCGGCGCGCAGCGCCGAAATGGTAACGCTGGGCAACTGGCGCCTGCTGCTGCTGGATACCAGCCTGGAAAACCAGATCCGCGGCGGCCTCAGCGAAGCGCAGCTGCAGCGCCTGCAGCAACTGCTGCACGAGTGCCGCGAGCACCCGGTCATGGTCTTGATGCACCACCAGCCGGTGCCGGTGGGCAGCGACTGGATCGACGGCCATATGCTGCGCGAGGGCGGCGAGCGCCTGCTGCAGCTGGTCACCGCCGCAGCCAACGTCAAGGCGCTGGTCTGGGGCCATGTGCACCAGCAGTTCGACAGCCGCCTGCCGCGCCCCGGCGCCGGCGACCTGGGCCTGCACGCCACGCCCTCCACCTCGGTGCAGTTCACACCCGGCAGCGGTCCCTTCTCCGTGGACGACCGCATGCCCGGCTACCGCTGGTTCGAGTTGCGCGACGACGGCAGCTACAGCACCGGGGTGGAGCGGGTCAATGTGTCCGAATACAGCGTCGACCTGGCCTCCGGCGGCTACTGATCGCGACCGGCTCTCCCCCCGGCGAATTAACACTTTTAAACCTGTCTTTGCCGGCTCCGGGCCTTACAATAATCCGCTGAAGTTACAGGAAGTTGTGAGGCCGGTATGCGCACCCTGTTCGTTGTTTTCCTGCTTTTCCTGGGCGCCTGCAGCCAGCAGGCCACCACGCCATCCACGTCCGCTGGTTCAGGCACAGTCGCCGACGGCCTGCAGCCGCGCGCCAGCGGGCTCGATGACGTGGCCGCGGTTTTCGCCTTCGATCTCAACAGTGCCTCCGTCTACGTGGCGCCGGTGGAGATCGACTACCGCAAGCGTTTTGACCGCGCCAGCGACCAGTTGCGCGCGCGGGATTTCGAGCTGGAAGCGAAAGACCGCGAAAAGTTGAATGGCCTGATGGCCGAGACCTTCGCCGAGCGCTTCCTCGCCCCGCGCAACAGCGGCCTGGCGCACCAGCGTCAGAATGCCGACTATGTACTGCAACTGGGCCTGGAAAACTTTTCCCTCAGCGCACCGTTGCAGCCCTCTGCCTTTACCTGGCGCGTGTACACCGAACAGAGCGCCTACGGGGTGCTGACCGGTACCCTGTACGATCGCGATGGCAACGCCGTAATGCGCTTCAGCGACCGCCGCGATATCGGCGACAACTTCGGCCGCGGCGTCGGTGGCAGCAACCTGGAACGATTTACCAGCGTCACCTTCTGGTCCGATATGAAAATCGATATGCGCCGCGCGTTTGGCAGCCTGGACAAGTCGCTGCGGTAGAATCATTCGGGACTCGGGACTCGGGACTCGGGACTCGGGACCGCGGAGCCCCGAGCAGTTGATCTCGGGCGCCCCAGCCCGGCTTGCGGGCCGCGGACCCGTTCCGCCGACCACACAACTCTCCCACCGCGCTATAATCCCGTCCCATGTCCGAACCAACACCTGCAAAACGCCCGCTGTTGCTCTACCTGCACGGCTTCCTGTCCTCGCCCCTGTCCCACAAATGCCAGCTGATGCGCGACTGGCTGGCAGCCGAGCACCCGCGTATCGTCTTCTGCGCGCCGCAGATCTCGCCCTACCCGGAAATCGCCCGGCAGTCCCTGCTGAGCCTGGTGGACGGTTTTGTAAACAGCGGCGAGTTCGATGCCATCGGCCTGGTGGGCAGCTCCATGGGGGGCTTCTGGGCGAGCTACCTGGCGGAGCGCTACCGGCTGCCGGCGGTGCTGGTCAATCCGGCCGTGCACCCGGCCCGCTTTATGCCGGCCTATCTGGGGCAGACACTGAAGCCCTACAGCGGCGAACCACAGGAGTATCGCCTTAGCCGGGTGGACGTTGATACCATGCGTGAACTGGAAGCCCAGCTGCAGCCGCCGCTCGCCGGTCGCTACTGGCTGCTGGCCCAGCGCGGCGACGAAACCCTGGACTGCCGCGAGGCGGAGGATTTTTACCGCGGCCAGCGCCAGACCATCGAGGAGGGGGGCGACCACGGGTTTCGGGGCTTCGCGCGCTATTGCGCCCCGATCATCGAATTCCTGTTCGAGGATTCGTAATCGTTTAATGTGTATTGCCGCTCGCGGCACCCGGGCCACAGGCCCACCGAAAGATTTCTGTCAACCAGCAACCAATAAAAAATATGGCCAAGTACTCAGCCGAAGATATCGAAGTCCTCACGGGGCTCGACCCGGTGCGCAAACGCCCGGGCATGTACACCGACACCACGCGTCCAAACCACCTGGCGCAGGAAGTGATCGACAACAGCGTCGACGAAGCGCTGGCCGGACACGCGAAGAAAATCGAGGTGGTGTTGCACAAGGACCACTCCCTGTCCGTCAGCGACGACGGTCGCGGCATGCCGGTGGATATCCACCCGGAACAGGGCCGCCCCGGGGTCGAGGTGATCCTGTCGACGCTGCACGCCGGTGGCAAGTTCTCCAACAAGAACTACCAGTTCTCCGGCGGCCTGCACGGCGTGGGTGTCTCCGTGGTCAACGCCCTGTCGAAAGTGCTGGAGATCACCATCCAGCGCGACGGCAAGGTCCACCGCATGGGCTTCCAGGACGGCAACAAGGCCTCCGACCTGGAGGTGATTGGCGACTGCGGCAAGCGCACTACCGGCACCAGCATGCGCTTCATGCCGGACCCGCAGTACTTCGACTCGGCCAAATTCTCCGTGCCGCGCCTGCGCCACCTGCTGCGCGCCAAGGCGGTGCTATGCCCGGGCCTGACCGTGGTCTTTATCAATGAGCAGGACGGCGAGTCCGACGAGTGGTATTACGAAGACGGACTGCAGGACTACCTGGCCGCCGCCAACCAGGGTTGGGAAGTGCTGCCCGGCGAACCTTTTGTCGGTACCTTCAGCGCCTCCACCGAAGCCGCCGACTGGGCCGTGCAGTGGCTGCCGGAAGGCGGCGAGGTGACTGCCGAATCCTATGTCAACCTGATCCCCACCGCCCTGGGCGGTACCCACGTCAACGGCCTGCGCTCCGGCCTGTTGGAGGCGATGCGCGAATACTGCGAAATTCGCAACCTGCTGCCCCGCGGCCTGAAACTGGGCCCCGAGGATATCTGGGCGCAGTGCTCCTACGTGTTGTCGGCCAAGCTCGCCGACCCGCAGTTCTCCGGCCAGACCAAGGAGCGCCTGTCCTCGCGCGAGGCCACCGCGTTCATCTCCGGCGTGGCGAAGGACGCCTTCAGCCTGTGGCTGAACCAGCACACCGAAGAGGGCGACAAGCTGGCCGAACTCTGTATCGGCAACGCACAGAAACGGCTGCGCTCGGCGAAAAAGGTCGCGCGTAAAAAAGTCACCCAGGGCCCGGCGCTGCCGGGCAAGCTGGCGGACTGCGCCAGCGCCGATACCAGCCGTTCGGAACTATTCCTGGTGGAGGGCGATTCCGCCGGCGGTTCTGCCAAACAGGCCCGCGACCGCGACTTCCAGGCCATCATGCCGCTGCGCGGCAAAATCCTTAACACCTGGGAGGTGGATTCCGGCGAGATCTTCTCCAACCAGGAAGTGCACGATATCGCGGTTGCTCTGGGCGTGGACCCGGCCAGCGACAACCTGGAAGGCCTGCGCTACAACAAGATCTGCATCCTCGCCGATGCCGACTCCGACGGCCTGCACATCGCCACCCTGCTGTGCGCGCTTTTCCTGCGCCACTTCCGCCCGCTGATCGCCAAAGGCCACGTCTACGTCGCCATGCCGCCGCTCTACCGCATCGATATCGGCAAGGACACCTATTACGCGCTGGATGAAGCGGAGCGCCAGGGTATCCTCGACCGCATCAGCGCGGAAAAGAAAAAGGGCAAAATCCAGGTCACCCGCTTCAAGGGCCTGGGCGAAATGAACCCGCTGCAACTGCGTGAAACCACCATGGACCCGGACACCCGGCGACTGGTGCAACTGTACGTGGATGCCGGCGACGAGAGCCACCAGATACTGGATATGTTGCTGGCCAAGAAAAGGGCCGGGGACAGGAAGCAGTGGCTGGAGAGTAAGGGGAACCTTGCCGAGGTCAGCTGATTTGATTTTTTACCATGGCCCCGCTATGCGTAATACCCGTCAGTTAGGAAGGTTGGGACCTGGAAGGTAAGATTGCGCGGGGCTTTGGTTGGTATCAGGGCCCCTGTGGTTAGAAGGCGGCTTAACGGATTTCTATAAGCCTCACTTTGTGGGGCTTTTTTATGCCTTGGGGAATTTTCGTGGTATCGCGGTTGGTAATAAACTCTTTCCGCGCAGATTGTCTGATTGGCGCTGTGTTGCGTTATCGCGTGATAGACCGGAGTTATTTAAAGGGATGAGTGAAGAGACGTTGTTCGAGTTTGGTCCGGATTGGGGCGTGATCGGCATTGCGATAGAACGGAAAATACCTGAAAGAACCCTGTCCTTTTCAGTGAGGTTTGAGAAGGGCGGTCAGATTGTTGAACTGGAGTTTACTGGCCCAAACGATACGGATTCCCTGCCGGAGTTGATCGATGTCGACAGAGTTATAGTATCAAAGGAAGTTTCCAGTCAGAGGGAGTTCGGTACAGTAAAAGTCGAGTTTCATGGAGAGGATTGGCAGGAGGTTTGGTGCGATCATGTCAGGGAAGTCGGTCAGGTATGAGGAAGTGTCCATACTGATGCTGTGTACGCAAACTCCTCTGGATGGTCGTTTGCTTTATAACAATCCATGAAAGACGGGGGTAGATTGTCGGCGTTATGTTTCCAGGTAATCCGAAAAAGGCAGGATTGGCAAACAATACAAAATGGAGAGAGCTGAGAGCGGAAATGGTTTCTCTGGCCCAGCTGGCTCCTTATTGGAGAACGGTATCTGTAAGTGGTAATCGTTATCCGGTCGTGGGTTGGGATGGTGACTGGAGCTATCATTTTCGCCTGGGAAGCTATAGGGAGATTGAGGTCTGTGAGTTGTTGCCACGGCCTGATGAAAATGCAGCAAGCTACGAGCAGTGTGTGGATATTTGCCGGGCAATAGGGTTTGAGCTTGAGTTGCGCTTTAGTGAAAATATCATAAAAATTGTGGCATATCGTAATATGTGAGAAATTTCGACTGCAGGCGGTTTTCGTTCTGTGTCGTCGGGTTGGGCTAGGATTTCGGAGGTGTATTGATGTCCGGTAAAAGAATTTCCGAAGACGGAGAAAGAGAGAGATGCCCTGTTCACGGGCATACCCGAAGACTGTCAGGAAAAGATATCAGTGAGATCAAGCACGCTGTTGAGGTCGCCAACTCTCAGGCCAAAAGGAAGGGGAAAACTCCCAGGAAGCCGCAGATTGGGCTGTTTAGCTGTAAGTGCAACTGTTTTACGTGAAAGTCGATTAATCGACTCGAGAACAGCCCGCGACATTGGGTTCATAAAATACCGATTGCTACTGTAATCGCGTGTGATCGACCCTCCAGATGAAGTCCGCTATCTTCTCGCTGCAACTGGAACGGGCGCACAGCTTGTTCCTTTCTACTATTTTAGGGTGAATCTTGTATCAGTGGGGGCAAGCCCCGTTTCACTGATTGATCAAAAGGAGAGAGGCGTGAAGAGAGCCAATTTTATTTCTGTTCTGGCATTGTTTGCCAGCGCAAGTGCCATGGCAGCCGAGGATTCCTGGTATGGCCGGGTCGGCTTTGGGGTGACGGACCTGGATCTCGGCGGGCTGGAGAGTGATCTGTGCAGTGTCGATCTCTGCTACGATTTCGGTACCGACAAGGGTTATTCATTGAATCTGGGTTATCGCCTGAATCGTTATTTTGCGATGGAAGGTGGCTATACCGACCTTGGCGAGGCCAGCGATACCCAGAGTGTCAATCCATCCCTGTTTGATCCCTCCCTGCCGAGCGGCGAGGCGGATGTAAAAATTGCCACCTCCAGCAGTAACTGGTCCATGGCCGCGCTGGCGACGACCGATTCGAGCAGGGCGCTCTACGCCGGTGCCAAACTGGGTTTCCATTTCTGGGAGACTGAAGTCGATGTGTCTGCCCCGGGTGGTGGCAGCATGAATGCGCTGAGTGAAGACGGCACCGATATTTTCTACGGTGTTTTCGCCAACTGGCGCGTGGAAAACTGGACCCTCGGTGTCGAGCACACCATTTTCCAGACTGAAATCGAAGGAGAGGGAATGGATCCCTCCATAACCGCCGTGTCCCTGAGCATGGATTTCTGATTGATATTCCAGCGGCGAATGCCATTGGCATTCGCCGCTGTCGACTCCCCTCTCCTTGTCCCGCCCGATACATACCCCGGCGCGCTGTCTCAATGGCGTCTGTGGACGCGATTGGCCGCCTCCTTGCTGACCAGGTAATCCGGATGCAGATACTTGCTGTACGTCAGCAAGGTGTAGTCGTGCGGATCGGCCCGGCAGGCGAATCCCAGCGATTTTGCCATGCGGTGTACGCCGTGGTTTTCGGCGGAATCGATGGAGTAGATCTCGTCGAGACCGCGGCGCTCGGCCATTTCTGTCAGCCTGCTCATCAGCCTGGTGCCCAGGCCATGATGCTGCCAATCGTCGGCGACCACCACGGCACACTCGCAGGAACGGCCGCTGCTGTCACAGGCGTAGTTGGCCACGCCGACGGCTTTCGGCTCCGTATCCGGGGCGGCGATGGCGATCAGCGCCTCGTGGATCTCGTGGTCGTTGTCTGTCAGCAGTTCGACCAGTTTATCGGTCACCTTGCTGTTGCCACCCAGAAAGCGGTCGCGGCGGCTCTCCGGCGACAGGCTTTCGAAGAGTCTCTTCTCCAGTTCACCATCTTCCTTGCAGACTTCCCGCACCAGGACGCGGCGGCCGTCATCCAGGGCGATGGTCTCCGGTTTCAGGGTGCTGTCACGCGTTCGGTCGCTGGTCATTGTACCTGCCCCCTTGCTGAAACTTGCAGCAGAGTCATTGTTTCTCTCGCCCGACAGAAACCTCGTTTCCACAGAGCACTCGATCACACCCGCTGTGATCGCATCACCATGCTATGGTCCGCGCAGGGCGGCGCCAACTGGCCGGGGCGAAATGGAAGGATGGATTGGTTATAGCTTCGGGCGCCGCGGTGGGATCGCGGTATATAACGCGTTGCGCCGCCAAAAAAATAAAACCATAGAGTCATAAAAGCTGTGTTATAGTGCGTTCGCTGACTCAGTCAGCTGCGTCATCTGTAGACTGGATGCCGACGGAAAGCCCCGCATGGGGCGCCATCGGGTTCGGTACCCTCCTGGAACTCTCCCTGCGGCCCCGACCGCACAGTCCCCTGGAAGCCTCTACTGAATGCCGCAACCGGCCGCGACACGGCCATTCGACGGCAAGGCAATCCGCCAATCCGACTTTTCTGTACCGCGCATTGTGCGAGGTGCAACCATATCCATTGCGCGAGTGCGCAATTGAGGAACTTATGTTATTTGAAGATTTGGGCCTGGCCAGTGAGCTGGGCCGCGCTGTAGCCGAGCAGGGTTACAGCAAACCCACCCCGATCCAGGCGCAGGCCATCCCCGCGGTAATGAAGGGCGGCGATATCATGGCCGCGGCGCAGACCGGTACCGGCAAGACTGCCGGCTTTACCCTGCCGCTGCTGCACCGCCTCTCCAAAGGGGAGCCGGCGCGCAACAAACAGGTGCGCGCGTTGGTGCTGACACCGACCCGCGAACTGGCGGCACAGGTGTTCGACAATGTGCAGGGCTACAGCAAGTACCTGAAACTGCGCCATGCAGTGGTGTTCGGCGGGGTGAAGATCAACCCGCAGATCAACCGCCTGAAGGGCGGGGCCGATATCCTGGTGGCCACTCCGGGCCGCCTGCTGGACCTGCACGGCCAGGGCGCCATCCGTTTCGACAAGCTGGAGGTGCTGGTGCTGGACGAGGCCGACCGCATGCTGGACATGGGCTTTATCCACGATATCAAGCGCGTGCTGCGGGTCCTGCCGAAGCAGCGCCAGAACCTGCTGTTCTCCGCCACCTTCTCCGGCGAGATCCGCGGCCTCGCCAAGGGGCTGCTGGACAACCCCACCGAGATCGATGTGAGCCCGCGTAATACCACCGTTGAAACAGTGCGCCAGAAGCTGCACCCGGTGGACAAGGCGCGCAAGCAGAAGCTGTTGAGCCAGCTGATCCTGGACAACGGCTGGCATCAGGCGCTGGTATTCAGCCGCACCAAGCACGGTGCCAACAAGCTGGTAAAACAACTGGACAAGGACGGCATCCGCGCGGCGGCCATTCACGGCAACAAGAGCCAGAATGCCCGCACCAAGGCGCTGGCGGATTTCAAGGACGGCCGCGTGCAGATCCTGGTGGCCACGGATATCGCCGCGCGCGGTATCGATATCGACCAGCTGCCGCAGGTGGTGAACTTTGACCTGCCCAATGTGCCGGAAGACTATGTGCACCGCATCGGCCGCACCGGCCGCGCCGGTGCGCGCGGGCAGGCGGTTTCCCTGGTGAGTGCCGACGAGATCAAGCAGTTGAAGGACATTGAGCGGTTGATCAAGAAACCGATTCCGCGTGAAGAAGTGGAGGGTTTCGAGCCCGAGCACCAGTTGCCGGAGTCCGGCAGGGCGGGCGGTGGCCAGTCGCGCGGCAACAATGGCGGTGGCGGACGCAATCGTTCCGGCGGCCAGGGTCGGTCCCAGGGCAACGGCCAGCCGCGCGGGGACAATTCGCGGCCGCGGCGTCGCAGAAGGCGGCCGGCTCGGACCGAGTCCGCCTGATTCCGGCGGGCCTGGGGCCCGGCGCACCCAGGCTCGTCCATCCGGTAGGGTGCGCCGTGCGCACCGTCCAGGCTGCGTCTGTGTTGAAGGGGGCAGCCCGGCTGGAGCGCAGCGGAATCCGGGAAGCGCGTCAGCCGATCAGCGCGCGGTAGAGGATTTTCAGCGCGTCGTCGGCAACGGACTGCTGTACGCCGATATGGAAACAGATCTGCGACGGGCTCTGGTCGATCATCTCGATCGGGATATGGGCCTCGCCCAGCGCACTCAGCGCATCGACTATCGGGTAGGAGTTGCCCTGTAATCCCAGGCCCACGGCGGTCAATATCGACAGGTTGTAGGCCACATCCATCAGGTCCGGTTTGAGCCTGTCCTCGATGCGCCGGCGCAGGTCGTTGATGGCGCCGGTCAGGTCATCCTGGTTGACGATGACGGCGATGTCGTCCTTGTCGGTGGGGAAGTGATAGGTCTGGATATTGAAGTCACTGAAAATGCCCAGCAGCTCGGCGGTAAAACCGATCTCCTCGCCGAGCATATCCTTTTCCAGGTAGATGTAGGCGATATTGTCGAGCCGCGCGATGCCGACAACACCTTCCTCCGGTACCCGCTCTGACAGAATCACCGTGCCCTGGTCCTGGGGCTGGTTGGTGTTGCGGATATGGATCGGGATCTTGCGCTCCTTGCACGGCAGCATGGCGTTCAGGTGAAAGACGTTGAAACCCTTGCTGGACAGCAGCCGGATCTCCTTGAAGGTCAGCCGCGGAATGGCACGGGCGTCGGATACCAGGCGCGGGTCGGCCTCGAATACGCCGCTGACATCGGTCCAGTTTTCGTAGCTGGCCGCGTTGATCCCCTTGGCGATCACGCCACCGGTCAGGTCGGAACCACCGCGGGAGAAAACCGCCACCTCGCCACTTCTGGTAACGCCGTAGAAACCCGGTACCACGGCAATGGTATTGCCCTCTGCCAGTTGCTGCATATTTTCGTAGGCATCATTCAGCAGCTTTGCATCCAGAAATTCCTCGCTCACCGTCAGGCCGAAATCCTCAGGCAGGAAGGCCTCGGCCTCCATATCCGAACGGCGGAAATACTCGGCGATGACGCGCGCGTTGTAATGCTCGCCGCGGGAGGCGAGGAAGGCGACGCGGCGTTCGCCGGACAGCTGGCAGTCGAGATCCCGTTGCAGGTGTTCGAGAATTTCCTCCGGCGGAATCTCCAGGTCCTTCAATATCGCGCGAAAACGATCCAACACTGCTTTTTTGCTGTCGCTGACCGGGATTATCAAACGCTGTTCGCGAAAGTGGGCGCCGTCGGTGGCGATATTGAACAGGTGATCGGTAATCTTCTGTTCGCCGGCCGCGGCGCGCCCCGGCGCCGATACCACCACGATACGCCGGCGCGCGTCCGCCTCGACGATGCGGCGCACCTTTTCGATCTGCACGGCGTTGGCCACCGAGCTGCCACCGAACTTGCTGACAATCAATTCCGCCATGGATCCGTGTCCTATCCGCCCAGGTTTTCCCGCTTCTCGACAAGAGCGCCCAGAGACTGGTCGACAATGTCGAATCCCTCCCGCAACAGTTCCTCCTCGATCAGCAGCGACGGCAGGAATTTCAGTACCTCATCGCGGTCGCCGGCGGTTTCGATCAGCAGGCCTCGGTCGAACGCCTCCTTCGATGCGTCGCCGGCGACGCCGATCTGCGGCAGCTCCAGTCCCCAGACCATACCGATACCGCGCACACTGGCCTCCAGTTGCGGGTATTTGTCGGCAATTCTCTGCAGCTCGCTCTGCATCAGCTCGCCGTTGCGCTTCACTGCGTGTGCCAGGTCCTCGTTGTCCCAGTAGCCCAGTGCCTGTACGGCGGCGACAAAGGCCAGGTTGTTGCCGCGAAAGGTGCCGGTGTGTTCGCCCGGCTGCCACTGGTCCAGCTCCGGACGCATCAGCAGCAGCGCCATCGGCAGTCCGCCGCCGATGGACTTGGACAGCGTGACCATATCCGGATAGATGCCGGCGCGCTCGAAACTGAAGAAGGTGCCGGTGCGGCCGTTGCCCACCTGGATATCGTCGATGATCAGCAGGATATCGAATTCCCGGCACAGGGCCTCGAGTTTCTGCAGCCACTCGACACTGGCCACATTGATGCCGCCCTCGCCCTGCACGGTTTCCAGAATCACTGCCGCCGGCAGGTCGACACCGCTGCTGCCGTCTTCCAGGAAGCGGCGCATATAGTCGATGGTGTCCACGTCCGGGCCGAGGAAGCCGTCGTAGGGCATGAAAGCAGTATTGCTGCGCGAGCCATAGGACTCGTCCTTGTAGTCGTAATTGCCGGTCACCGCCAGCGCCCCCAGGGTCAGACCGTGGTAGCCGTTGGTAAAGGAAATGATATTGGAGCGCTTCTTCACCATGCGCGCCAGTTTCATCGCGGTTTCCACCGCGTTGGTGCCGGTGGGGCCGGTAAACTGCAGTTTGTACTGCAGGTTGCGCGGCGCCAGTATCGTGTCGCGGAATTTGGTCAGGAAGGCGCGCTTGGTGACCGTGGCCTTGTCCAGGCCGTGCACGATACCGCCATTCTGCAGGTGCTCGATCAGCGCGTCGGTAATCAGCGGGTTGTTGTGGCCGTAATTCAGGGTGCCGGCGCCGGCAAAGAAATCGATGTAGCGATTGCCCTGCTCGTCGAACATTTCCGACCCCTTGGCGGTGTCGAAAATGGTCGGGAAAGAGCGCACATAGCCGCGCACCTCGGATTCCATTTCTTCGAAAATTCGCATTGGCTGATTCCCCTGTCGTATTCCGGCGTTTTACTTCGGTAAAAGGCATTCGGGTTCAAGAAGGCAGATTCAACTGAAATTCCTGTAGACCTGCGCGGCGCGCCCGGTATCGAAAGGGCCGATACGCAGCAGCGGCTCTGCCTCGTGCACGCCCTCACTGGTGGGAAACTGTGGCTCGGTAAACAGTTCGCTCTCCGCAAGCCGGGCGTCGAGGCGCCGCGCGATCCCCGCAAACAGCGCCCGCGAAGCCTCATTGGAAGGCGCTACCGTGGTTTCCAGGTAGCACACTCCCCTGGCGGCTTGTGTGTTCAGCACAAAGTGCGCCATGCGCCCGGCCAGCTTCTGGCCTCGGGCGCTGGCGGCGACGCCCACCTGCCACAGGAACCAGACGTCCGGCCGCTCTGCCGAGCGGAAGCCGGTGGTGAATCCCTGTAACTGCCCGCCGCGTTCCGCGACCGCACAGCAGTCGGCAAAATCCCGGCACAGCAGCAGGTACAGGTAGCTGGAATTGCGGTCGAGCGTGCCCGCGTCCACTACCAGTTGCCAGATGGCGGCACCGTCGTCGACCGTGGGGTGGCGGAACTGCACCGGGGAGTCATCCTGTGGCGTCATACCCGAACCTCAATGGCGCCGGAATTTGCACGTCATTGCATCAGCGTAGTCCGGGATGGTCCGGTCAACCAGTTGTCGGGGTTAAGGTGTTTTCCGGGCAGCAGGTGGAGGGCCCGCGGCGGTGCCGCGGGAATCGGTGCTTACAGTTGTTTCAGCAGCGCCCTGGCGGTGTCCTCGGACGAGGCGGGGTTCTGTCCGGTGATCAATAGCCCGTCGGTCAGGACATGGCTGCTCCAGTCGTCGCCGCTGGAATAGTGGCCGCCTTTCTGCCGCAGCATGTCTTCCACCAGGAAGGGCACCACGTCGGTCAGGCCCACGGCTTCCTCTTCCGAGTTGCTGAAGCCGGTGACCTTCCTGCCGCTGACCAGGGGTTCGCCGTTGGCAGTGTTTACATGGCGCAGTACACCGGGTGCATGGCAGACCGCGGCCACCGGTTTGTCCGCGCCGATAAAGGACTCGATCAGCGCGACGGAATCGCGGTCCTCGGCGAGGTCCCACAGCGGACCGTGGCCGCCGGGGTAGAAGACTCCATCGAAATCCTCCGCCTTCACGTCCGCCAGGCGCTCGGTGTTGGCCAGTGCCTGTTGCGCCTCTCTATCGTCGCGAAAGCGTCTGGTGGCGTCTGTCTGTGCGTCAGGGTCGTCGCTTTTCGGGTCCAGTGGCGGCTGGCCGCCTTTCGGCGATACCAGGGTAATTTCCGCACCGGCGTCCTTGAAAATGTAATAGGGCGCGGCGAATTCCTCCAGCCAGAAACCGGTTTTGTTGCCGGTGTCGCCCAGCTGGTCGTGGGATGTGAGTACCATCAGGATTTTCATTGCATCTCCTTGTTGTAAACGGTGGCATTGTGGCGAGCGGATTGCGGGTTCCTGTATCAACCGTCGTCGCCGACGCGGATCACCAGTTTGCCGAAGTTCTCGCCCTGCAGCAGGCCGATAAAGGCCTCCGGCGCCTTCTCCAGGCCATCGACGATTTCCTCGCGGTATTGGATCCTGCCGTCAGCGACCCACTCGGACATCTGCGGGAAGAATTCACCGAAGCGTTTTTCGTAATCGCCGATGATAAAGCCCTGGATTTTCAGCCGCTTGATCAGTACCTGGCCCATCAGCAGGCCGAGGCGGTCCGGTCCCTCGGGCAGCGAGGTGGCGTTGTACTGGGAAACCAGGCCGCACAGCGGGATGCGCGCAAAGGTATTCAGTAGCGGCAGCACGCCGTCGAACACCTTGCCGCCGACATTTTCGTAATAGACGTCGATACCGTCCGGGCAGGCTGCGGCCAGCTGGTCGGCGAAGTCGTCCGCGTAGTGGTCGATACAGGCATCGAAGCCCAGCTCTTCTACAGCGTAGCGGCATTTTTCCTCGCCGCCGGCGACACCGACCACGCGGCAGCCCTTGATCCCGCCGATCTGGCCGACGGTGGCGCCCACAGGCCCCGTGGCCGCGGCCACCACCAGGGTCTCGCCCTCTCCGGGTTCGCCGATATCCAGCAGGCCCATATAGGCGGTAAAACCGGGCATGCCCAATACGCCCAAGGCGTAGGAGGGATTCCGGGGGCTGGCGCCGAGATTCATCAGGCCGTTGCCATTGGATACCGCGTAGTCCTGCCAGCCGGTGTAGGCCAGTACCCAGTCGCCCTCGCTGAAGTGCTCGTTGCGGGATTCCACCACCCGGCAGACGGTGCCACCACACATCACGTCATCCACCGCCACCGGTTCCGCGTAGGAGGGGCCTTCACTCATGCGACCGCGCATATAGGGATCCAGCGACAGGTAGACGGTGCGCAGCAGCACCTCGCCATCGGCGGGCTCGGGAATATCGGCCTGCTCGAGGCGGAAATTGTCTGCGGTCGGCGCGCCGCTGGGGCGCGATGCCAATACGAAACGGCGATTGCTGTCTTGCGATTGGGGCATGGTGCAGTCCTCTGCGTGAAGTGTCTGTTCGGGGCGCCCGTCAACTATAGACGCTGGCCTGCTCAATCAGACCGGTGCGCACAGCGCAGCCCACCCCACCCGCGTAACGTTCAACGGCAACGACCGCTCGACCGCAGGGGGCGCCGTGCGCACCGAAAAAGTCCGGCCTCACTCCGGATCAGGAGCCCTTGTGGTTGTCCATATAGTCCAGTGCCAGTCGGGTAATCGCCTCGGTGCCCACCGGCAGTGCGCTCTCGTCGACATAGAAGCGCGGCGAGTGGTTGCTGGCGGCTGTGGCCGGGTCCTTGCCTTTCGGGGTGACGCCGAGAAAATAGTAGAAGCCGGGCACTTCCTGGGCGAAGAAGGAAAAGTCCTCGGCACCGGTAACCTTGGGGACCTCGATCACCCGGTTTTCGCCGGCCACTTCGCGCAGCGTCGGCAGCACCTCGGTGGTCAGCTCGGGGTTGTTCACCGTTACCGGGTAGCCCTCGAGAATCTGTACCGTGGCCTTGGCGCCACTGCTCTCGGCGATATTTTCCGCGGTGATCTTCAGCTTGTCGAAAATCTGCGCGCGATTGTCCATATCGAAATTGCGGATGGTGCCGTTCAGGAAGACGCTGTCCGGGATGATATTGTTGCGCACACCGCCGTCGATGATGCCGAAGGACACCACCGCCGGTCCCCTGGTGATATCGATCTGGCGGCTGATAATGGTCTGGGTACCGGTGACTATCTGTGCCGCGGCGGTGATCGGGTCCACGCCGCCCCAGGGGCGCGAGCCGTGGGTCTGGCGGCCATCGACGGTGATGCGGAACTCATCCGAACTGGCCATCAGCGGGCCGGAGCGGTAGCCGATCACGCCCGCCGGCAGGTTGGACGTCACATGCTGGCCGAAGGCCACGTCCGGCTTGTACTTCTCGAACAGTCCCTCTTTCAGCATCAGCTCGGCGCCGCCCTCCTCGCCGTCCGGCGCACCCTCTTCGGCGGGCTGGAACACGAACAGTACATTGCCGTTCAACTCCTCGCGCATTCCGGCCAGTACCTCGGCGGCACCCATCAGCATGGCAACGTGGGTGTCGTGACCGCATGCGTGCATTACGCCCACCTGCTCGCCCCGGTACTCGGTGGTGGCCCTGGAGGCGAAGGGAATATCCACCTGCTCCTTGACCGGCAGCGCGTCCATGTCCGCGCGCAGGGCCACGGTGGGCCCGGGCTTGCCGCCCTTCAGCAGTGCCACCACGCCGGTATGGGCCACGCCGGTCTCGACCTCCATGCCCAGGTCTTCCAGGTGCTGTTGAATATACTTGGCGGTCTCGAACTCGCGATTGCCCAGTTCCGGGTTCTGGTGAATATGGCGGCGCCACTCGATCACATTGTCCTCGGTCTGCTGCAGCAGTGTTTCCGGATCGGCGGCCAGCGCCGGGCCGCTGCCGATCAGCGTTGCGCCGATGGCGATAGACAGGAATACTTTTTTCACGACGGTTTCCTTTATGTTTTCATTACACAAGTTTTGGGGGACAGGTCAGGTCGCCAGGTGGGGTGGCCCTTTGCGGGACACGCGGTG
>NZ_JALKCV010000020.1 GCF_023634065.1 Microbulbifer litoralis | reverse complement strand
TTGAAGAGTCTGTTCGAGCTGCCCAGCATTGAGAAGCAGGCACATTTGATTTCGTTGCTGAAGGTTCCAGCGCAAGACCCCGTTGTCGCGTCCGGGCATGCACAGCAGGAGTACATGGAGGAGTTCGACGTATGACCACCAACGAGCTGTTGGCGCTGTTGCGCGAGCACCACATACAATTGCGTGCTAATGCCGGCAACCTGAAAGTGCTGGCGCCCGCGGGGACCTTTACAGATGAGTTTAAGGCGTTAATCCGCGAGCACAAAACGGCACTCTTGAACGCCCTTGCCCGGGACACATCGGCAGAGACAAGAGAACCGGCGCCGCCTGTAAGAGCCCCGCTGTCTTTCGCGCAAAAACGCCTTTGGTTCCTGCAGCAGCTCGAAGGCGGCAGTCTCTACAACATCGGTGGCAATTTCTCAATTCGTGGCGGCCTGGATGTGAACGCGCTCGAGCAGGCGCTGAACGCAATCGTGGCGCGTCACGAAGTGCTGCGCACAGTGTACGGGGAGGAAAAGGGTGAGCCTTACCAGTGTCTGCGTGAGGATGGACAGCTGATACTGGACCGCTTCGATTTGCGCGGGGAAGAGACGCAGCGCGACTCACAATGGCAGGCGATCAGCGCCGAGTACGCGGCCCGAGCGTTCGATCTGTCGCAGGACTTGATGCTGCGCGTGGGACTTGTGCATTACACCGCGGATGAAACGCGCCTGATGATCCAGATGCATCACATCGCTTCCGACGGCTGGTCGTTGTCGATCTTCATCCGTGAACTCAACCGCTTCTACAAAGTCTTCCAGGGAGGCGGCCAGGCGACAGACGCCGGCCTGGACACACTGCCGATACAGTATGCGGACTACGCCAGGCAACAGGATAGCCGTTATCGCAGGGGCGACAGTATCGACGGCTGGGCGTTCTGGCGTGACTATCTGCGCGAACTTCCCGAGGTACATTCCCTGCCACTCGATGCACCGCGGCCAGCGCAGCAATCCTATCGTGGCAAAGCAGTGCGCAGTCGTGTGCCCAAGGAAATTGCCGAGGCTATCGTAGCCCTCAGCAGGGCACAGGGCGCGACCCTGTTCATGGCCTTGCATTCCGCGCTGAATCTGCTGCTGGTGCGCTACACAGGAGAGGAGGATATCGTCCTGGGCACGCCTACAGCCGGTCGCGACGACCAGGACCAGGAAGGTCTGATCGGCTGCTTCATCAATACCCTGGTACTACGCACCCACGTCGATGTCGATCAATCGTTCGCGCAGTTGTTGCAACAGTGCCGCCAGCAGATGCTCGATGCCTACGAGCATCAACATGTGCCATTTGAGTACCTGGTGGAGGAACTCAAGCCCAGTCGCAGCTTGCGATATAACCCGCTGTTCCAGATCATGTTCGCCCTGCACAATCAGGAGCGGTCCTCGTTCTCGTTCGGTGAGGCGCGATTCACACCGTTGTCGCAGGACTCGGGCAGCAGCAAGTTCGACCTGTCGCTGGACGCCATTGAGAGCGAGGACGGGATCGGCCTCATCTGGCGCTATGCCAGTGACATCTTCCGCGCCGAAAGTATCCAGCGGCTGGACCATTGCTTCCACGAGCTGCTTAGCGCCATTGCCGAAGACGCCCGGCGACCAATGTGCCGGCTGTCGATCGTACCGCAGGCTCAAAGAGAGCAGCTACTCGATTTTACCCCCGCAGATAAGACTGTTGCCAAACTTCCGGCC
The DNA here is from genome assembly GCF_023634065.1 of Microbulbifer litoralis. GTDB lineage: Bacteria > Pseudomonadota > Gammaproteobacteria > Pseudomonadales > Cellvibrionaceae > Microbulbifer > Microbulbifer litoralis. Next base: position 47,026 of record NZ_JALKCV010000020.1, on the reverse strand, counting down.
AACCTTGCAGCCGCATTTGAGCATGCAGTGGCGACCTCTCCGGACAGACCGGCACTGCTGTGCGGTAACGAATGCCAGACCTACGTAGAACTGGCCGCGGCGGTGGACCAGTTTGTCGCGGACCTGCGCACCGCGAATATCGGTCACGGCGATCGTGTGGGCGTTCATCTGGAATCGTCACCGGAGTTGATCATTGCCACGCTGGCTCTGTTCAAACTCGGTGCGGTGTACGTGCCGCTGGACCCTGGCTATCCACGCCAACGCCTCGCTTACATGCTTAACGACAGTCGCGCGCGTTTGGTTATCGCACGACGCTCGCATCTGGAGCATCTGGAGGGCATCGCCGAGCGCTTGCTGGTCTGGGGCGAACCGGTGCAGTCGAACGCGGAACAGCCCGAAAGCGGGCAAAGCGAGCCCAACGGCGCTTCACTCGCCTACATTGTCTACACCTCCGGCTCAACTGGAGACCCCAAGGGAGTGATGGTCAGTCACGACAATGTGCTCCACTACCACGCGTCGGCGCAAGGTCTTTATCGTGTGAACGGCGACGATCGAGTCCTGCAATTCTCCTCGCCCTCGTTCGATATCTTTATCGAGGAACTAACCGTGGCGTTATTCGGTGGTGCCACCCTGGTACTGCGCGACCAGAATGTGAGCGAGCAGCGTTCATTCTGGGACGAGATCGCCGCGCAAGGCATCACCGTTGCGTCGTTGCCCACCGCATACTGGCACCTGCTGTGCAGCGAACTCGGCCAACTATCCGGCCGTCCGCAGACCGAGCCACCCCTACGCCTGCTAATCACCGGTGGTGAAAAGATGGCGACGGAGGCCTTGCATCAATGGCGGCAGGTACCGGCACTCGAGCGCGTACGCGTACTCAACACCTACGGGCCCACCGAAGCCACGATTATAGCCACCGCACACGACACTACCGATCATGACGAAGATCGGGGCGAAATCCCAATCGGTATGCCGTTGCCTCACAGCCATTGTGTAATTCGCGATGCGCGTGGCGAACTGGTGCCCCCGGGAGCGATCGGCGAACTGAACATTGCCGGCCGCACCGTTGCCCAGGGCTACCTGGACAAACCCGAGCAGACTGCAGCATCGTTCGGCCAAGTTGCCGATTGCCGCGGCGATATGCACCGAAGCTACCATACTGGAGATTTGGTGCGGGTCAACTGCGACGGCGTGCTGGAGTATGTGGGTCGGCGCGATGACCAGATTAAAATTTCCGGTTACCGTGTCACCACCGGTGAGATTGAACGGCAGGTTTTGACACTGTCCAATCTGTCGATGGCGGTCGTGCTGCTGGATGGCCAGGGCAGCGAGGCGCGCCTGGTTGCGGCACTGGTCCCCGAGGCCGCGGATCCTGAGAACAAAACACTCGACACAGAAGCGCTGACCGACCGCGTGCACCGCCATTTGAAAACAGTGCTACCACATTACATGGTGCCATCCGCCTATAGGGTAATGGACACACTGCCACTGACCGGTAACGGCAAACTGTCGCGCTCGCGACTGCTTGCGCAACCTTTCCGTACGGTGTCATCGTCAACCGCGCAGCCACCCGTGACCGATACCGAGAAAGAACTTGCGGTGCTCTGGTCCAGGCGTCTTCGGGTGGAGTTGACTGCAATTGGCCGCAACACCAGTTTCTTCGAGATAGGCGGTCACTCGCTATTGGCGATTCGCCTGCTCAACGACATCGAGCTAGCCTTCGGCAAGCGCTTCAACGTCAAGCAGATCTTCGAAACACCGGCACTGGGAGAGTTCGCACAGCAGATCGAGGAACAAACTGCACACATGCCTCCCCAAATCGCATCGAACGCCTGCTCGGATGGCGTGGTACCGGCATCATTTGCACAGAAACAACTCTGGTATCTGGAGCAGGTAACCCAGACCCGGGGTAGCTACAATATCCACAGCTTGCGCCGATTCGACCGCGAGCTGGATCTGGCGTGGGCGGAAGAGTCCGTAGCGCGGATCGTACGTCGTCACAGTGCACTGCGTACGCGTTTCGAGGCACGTGATTTCGAACTGTTCCAGATCGTGGTGGACGACGTGCCGTTCAGCCTAGGTGTAGTGGATGCGTTATCGGTGCCGCAGTCACTACGCGGTACCTTTATCCGCCAGACGCTGCAAAGCAAAGCACGGCAACCGTTCGATCTGGACTCTGGTTCGCTGATTCGTATGGATGCAATCGTCGAAGAGCAGGGGACGGCGATGCTGCTCGGCATCCATCACATCGCCGCCGACGGCTGGAGCATCGACGTGTTCTGGCGTGAGTTCGACAAAGAATATGCTGCGCTGGAGGCCGGCACGTCTGCCGAGGCTCTCACCACTCCCATGCAGTATCTCGATTATTCGCTGTGGCAGCATCAGCAATTGCGGAGCGGAGCGCTCAGTACGTCGATTGCCTACTGGAAGCAGCAGCTAACGGAGCTGCCCCAAACGCACAGTCTCCCCACGGATTTTCCCCGCCCGGATCAGCAGAGTTTCGATGGCGCAAGCTATTCCTGGCCGATCAACGATGCCTGCCACGAACGTCTCAACCAGTTGGCAATCCGTTCGGGAACTTCTTTGTTCATGTTGTTCCATGCGGCTCTGTCCGCTCTACTGGCACGTCGCACCGGCAATGCCGACGTGGTGATCTCGACCCCGGCCGCCAATCGCGATCGGCCCGAGGTTGCCAACTTGATAGGCCTGCTGGCAAACCTGGTGGTTCTGCGTACGCAAGTCGTCTCCGATCTGTCGTTTTCTGATTATCTGCAGACGGTGCGACAGGTTAACCTGGAAGCCCAGGAACACCAGGAGGTACCATTCGAGTACCTGGTGGAGGCGCTCAATCCCGAGCGTAGCGCTGCATACAATCCATTGTCACAGATAATGCTGAACGTGGAGCAGGGAGCCTCCGGCTCTGCGCCACTGCTGGAGCCGCGCTTTAGTGAGGACGAGGTCGCGAAGTTCGACCTCAGCCTCGGAGTCACAGCCGACACAAAAGGACTGGTTCTTCAGCTCAACTACTGCAAGGCGTTGTTCAGTACACGCACAATCGTCAGTCTCGCTGAGCAACTCTCTACACTGCTCGAGGACCTGTCGCAACGACCCGATGTTGCGATGAGCGAGCTGAACCTGTTGAGCGAAGATGAGCGTAGTCGATTGATACAGCACGCGGGGCGTGCTTCCTTCGCCGACTCTTCGACACCTGATCGTCTGTATGTGCTGGACGAGGCCACCGGCCTTCTGCCGTATGGTTTCGAGGGCGAACTGTATGTAGGCGGCCCGCGTATCACCGCAGCTGCCAGCTCGGATGGAATAGAACCTGGGCTGCTGGTCCCCTCGATGTTGGCGAGCGACGAATTACTGTTGCGGACCGGCCATCGGGTCCGATTCAACCACGAAGGCAAGTTGGTGGCAGCACAGGAGGGCAGCAGGCACTATTGGTTGACAGAGTTGTACGGTTTGCCGTCGCGCCACGGCTTGCCGATCCTCGACAGCGGGCTTCACGATCGCAGCCGCGAGGCGGCATTACACGAATGGTTGCTGCCCACCGAAACCACCCGAATGCTGCAGACACGGGCGCAAGAACATAATGCCGATCTCAGCGTAGTGCTACAAGCGGGATTAAACCTGTTGGTGTCGCGCTACACGGGCGATGCCGATGTGGCTGTCGGTGTCGCTGGCTCGACGAAGGTGCCACCCGAGTTGGAGGCTCTGTGTGTGACGAGCGATCAGGTATTGATCGTTCGAACCCGGTGCGCAGCGGCCCAGAGTGTGGACGGCTATCTCGCACAGCTTCGCAACGCTTGTCAGGAGGCCTCGCAATACCGCGGTTTCGACCTGGACGAGATCGCCGAAAGGCTCGACACGGCGACGAGCGAACTCTTTAACCCACTGTGCCAGGTTCTGCTGACTTTCGCGAAACCAGCCGGCGAGGACACTGCAAACGGTATGGACCTCGTGCTTCATGCCGTACCTCGGTCAAACGGGCTCGAGCTGACCGTAAGTTATCGCAAAACCTTGTTCCCACGCTGGCTGATCACACAGATGGCCGCTGACCTCACTCGTATCTTCGAGCAGCTGGCCCGCGGTTCAGTCGCGCAGCTGAAGGACTTTGTGTTGTCCGGGTTCGACTCGCAGTCATCTGTTGATACACCTCAAATCGGTACCCCAGACACTGTGCCGCAGTGCCTGCATACTCTGGTCGAGCACCAGGTACAACGTACACCGGATGCCGTGGCGGTGCGCTTTGATGACACCGCGCTGAGCTATGCCGAACTCAATGAGCAGGCCAATCGGCTGTGTCACGCGCTGATCACTCGCGGGGTACAGCCGGGAGCTCTGGTCGGCGTGTGTCTACCACGCAGTCAGGCACTGGTGGTTTCCCTACTGGCCATCCTGAAGGCCGGTGCAGCCTATGTGCCGATGGATCCGGATTATCCTCCTGAGCGCCTGCGCTACATCGCTGCCGATGCACAGTTGACCTGGGTACTGGGTTCGCCCGACACGCGGACGTGCCTGGACGGCATTCAAGTTCAGGTGATCAATGTCGCCGATGTGGGGAGCTTCTCCGACCAGAGTACGGACAATCCGTCGTTATCACTGGATCCGGCCAGCCTGGCCTATCTGATCTATACCTCGGGCACGACTGGCAATCCCAAAGGTGTGATGATCGAACACCGCAGTGCGGCCGAGATGATCGCCTGGGCACACGAGACATACTCGCAGGAACAGTTATCGATTGTGTTGGCCGCGACGTCGATGTGCTTCGACCTGTCGGTGTTCGAGATGTTCGTACCGCTCACTTGTGGCGGCAGTTGTCTGCTGGTCAAGCACATCCTGGACTTGCATGAAGTAGCGACAGCACGCAGTAGCGGCGTGACCCTGATCAACACCGTACCCTCGGCAATCATGCAACTGCTGGAATCCGGCTCGGTGCCCGATTCAGTGCAAGTGGTGAACCTGGCCGGTGAGGCGTTGTTGGGGCATGTGGTGGAGCGGGTGTACTCGCAAACACGGGTGCAGGCGGTCTACAACCTGTACGGCCCCTCGGAGGACACAACGTACTCGACCTATTCGTTGTGTGCCCGCGATGCTGAGCGCGCCCCGGATATCGGCATTCCAATCCGTGGCTGCCAGGCATTCGTCATCGATCGTCAGGGGTTGGTGGCACCGCGCGGTGTGGCCGGCGAACTGTTCATCGGCGGCACCGGCCTGTCGCGTGGTTACTGGCAGCGCCCAGAGCTGACCACAGAGAAATTCGTGGCCGGTAATCGTGTTGGAGTGGCGTTGCCACGCCTGTATCGCACCGGTGACCTGGTACGTTGGAATGAGCACGGCGTACTGGAGTTTATAGGACGCCTCGACCAGCAGGTGAAAGTCAACGGTTTCCGAATCGAACTGGGTGAAATCGAGTCGGCGCTGTCTGACAGCGGGGTGGTCAAGAGTAGCGCGGTGCTGAAGCTGGAGGATGACCGAGGTTCCCGTCTGGGAGCATTCGTCGAATACCTGCCCAGCGTGGCCGGCGGTCGGACGGAACAGGAAGCCCAGGCTCGCGAATATTTACGCGCAACCCTGCCGGGTTTCATGCTGCCGCAGGAATGGATCGCGATCGAGAGCATGCCTTTGAGTGCCAATGGCAAGATCGACCGCAAGGCCGTGCGTGCCGGTTATGCCAACACACCGTCACAACCTGCCCACAACATCGAAGAGGCACGCACACTCGAAGAGCAATGGGTGGTGGATCTATGGAAGCGGTTGCTGAATGTGGAGGAGGTCGGCATCGGCGATAACTTCTTCGCCCTCGGCGGCAAGTCGCTGCTGGCCCTGCAAGCGGTCAATGCCATCAATAAACAGTTCGATTGCCAGCTGACAATGGTCGATTTATTCAAGTACCCGACCATCGGGGAACTGCTGACCAGGGCAGAGCTCTCACAACCTAACGTTATTGATTCACTGGAAGTCGAGCATTTAGACACGGGCATTACTAAGTACCTCGCTTCTTCCGCCCAAACTGGTCTGTGGCTGGTCGACCGTTTCTCTGAAGGCAGCAACCAATATCATGTCCCGTTTAGTCGTGCTACCGATGCAAGCTTCGATGCTGACGTCGCCGAGCGCGCACTGCGCTGGCTGATCGAGCGTCATGAACCCTTGCGCACCACTTTCTATAGTGATGACTACGGCGCACTGCATCAACAGGTGCGACCGATGGAAGATGTGGACTTCATGCTTGAGCGTCGTGTCTCGTCGGCAAGTGACGAACGCCAATGGCGGATTGACGTGACCGCAACGGTCGACGAACAGGCTACGAGGAACTTTGACCTGACACGCGATACCATGCTGCGCGCAGTCCACGTCGCCTGCGAAGGACACGGATGCTTGTTGCTTACCGCACATCATATCTCCATCGACGGCTGGTCAATCAATGTATTCTGGCGGGAGTACCAGGCTGCCTACGATGCTCTCGCTTCTGGCCAACAGCCAGACCTGCCACCATTACCAGTTCGTTACATCGATTACACAGCCTGGCAACAGAGATTCCTGAATAGTGCTGAAGCCGAGGCCAGTCGTACATATTGGGGCCAGCAATTGGCCGAACTTCCGCCTCGTCATGACCTACCCATTCTGGAGGAAGGCAAGCAGCACGACAGCTACGACGGAGAGAGCTACCATTGGCGCCTGTCCGCAGAGACAAGTCGGCAGCTTCAGGGGGTGGCGGTCCTGAATAACGTCAGTATTTTTATGCTGATCCATGCCAGTCTGAACTTGTTGGTATCACGCTACTCAGGTAGTCGCGATGTCGTTATCGGCACGCCGACAGCTAATCGCATGCTCGCCGAGTTTGAGCCGCTTGTAGGCCTTTTTACCAACACCCTGGTAATGCGTACTGATTGCGACGCCCGGCAAACTCTGGCCCAGTACCTGACGCAAGTGCGACAGGTCAATCTGGATGCCTTCGAGCACCAGCATATTCCGTTTGAACAGGTGGTGGAACTACTCAACCCACAGCGCAGCGAGTATTTTTCACCGTTATTCCAGATCATGTTAACGACTGATACGGGCGATGAGCAGGGCAGTGCGCACATTGAGTCAGGCTTCACCGAAGGTACTCAGGAGAAGGTTGATCTGACCTGTCATGTTTCGCCAAAGGACAGCGGGTTCGTTATCAGTATGAACTACCGCAAGGTCCTGTTCCCACGCTGGCTGATCACACAGATGGCCGCTGACCTCACTCGTATCTTCGAGCAGCTGGCCCGCGGTTCAGTCGCGCAGCTGAAGGACTTTGTGTTGTCCGGGTTCGACTCGCAGTCATCTGTTGATACACCTCAAATCGGTACCCCAGACACTGTGCCGCAGTGCCTGCATACTCTGGTCGAGCACCAGGTACAACGTACACCGGATGCCGTGGCGGTGCGCTTTGATGACACCGCGCTGAGCTATGCCGAACTCAATGAGCAGGCCAATCGGCTGTGTCACGCGCTGATCACTCGCGGGGTACAGCCGGGAGCTCTGGTCGGCGTGTGTCTACCACGCAGTCAGGCACTGGTGGTTTCCCTACTGGCCATCCTGAAGGCCGGTGCAGCCTATGTGCCGATGGATCCGGATTATCCTCCTGAGCGCCTGCGCTACATCGCTGCCGATGCACAGTTGACCTGGGTACTGGGTTCGCCCGACACGCGGACGTGCCTGGACGGCATTCAAGTTCAGGTGATCAATGTCGCCGATGTGGGGAGCTTCTCCGACCAGAGTACGGACAATCCGTCGTTATCACTGGATCCGGCCAGCCTGGCCTATCTGATCTATACCTCGGGCACGACTGGCAATCCCAAAGGTGTGATGATCGAACACCGCAGTGCGGCCGAGATGATCGCCTGGGCACACGAGACATACTCGCAGGAACAGTTATCGATTGTGTTGGCCGCGACGTCGATGTGCTTCGACCTGTCGGTGTTCGAGATGTTCGTACCGCTCACTTGTGGCGGCAGTTGTCTGCTGGTCAAGCACATCCTGGACTTGCATGAAGTAGCGACAGCACGCAGTAGCGGCGTGACCCTGATCAACACCGTACCCTCGGCAATCATGCAACTGCTGGAATCCGGCTCGGTGCCCGATTCAGTGCAAGTGGTGAACCTGGCCGGTGAGGCGTTGTTGGGGCATGTGGTGGAGCGGGTGTACTCGCAAACACGGGTGCAGGCGGTCTACAACCTGTACGGCCCCTCGGAGGACACAACGTACTCGACCTATTCGTTGTGTGCCCGCGATGCTGAGCGCGCCCCGGATATCGGCATTCCAATCCGTGGCTGCCAGGCATTCGTCATCGATCGTCAGGGGTTGGTGGCACCGCGCGGTGTGGCCGGCGAACTGTTCATCGGCGGCACCGGCCTGTCGCGTGGTTACTGGCAGCGCCCAGAGCTGACCACAGAGAAATTCGTGGCCGGTAATCGTGTTGGAGTGGCGTTGCCACGCCTGTATCGCACCGGTGACCTGGTACGTTGGAATGAGCACGGCGTACTGGAGTTTATAGGACGCCTCGACCAGCAGGTGAAAGTCAACGGTTTCCGAATCGAACTGGGTGAAATCGAGTCGGCGCTGTCTGACAGCGGGGTGGTCAAGAGTAGCGCGGTGCTGAAGCTGGAGGATGACCGAGGTTCCCGTCTGGGAGCATTCGTCGAATACCTGCCCAGCGTGGCCGGCGGTCGGACGGAACAGGAAGCCCAGGCTCGCGAATATTTACGCGCAACCCTGCCGGGTTTCATGCTGCCGCAGGAATGGATCGCGATCGAGAGCATGCCTTTGAGTGCCAATGGCAAGATCGACCGCAAGGCCGTGCGTGCCGGTTATGCCAACACACCGTCACAACCTGCCCACAACATCGAAGAGGCACGCACACTCGAAGAGCAATGGGTGGTGGATCTATGGAAGCGGTTGCTGAATGTGGAGGAGGTCGGCATCGGCGATAACTTCTTCGCCCTCGGCGGCAAGTCGCTGCTGGCCCTGCAAGCGGTCAATGCCATCAATAAACAGTTCGATTGCCAGCTGACAATGGTCGATTTATTCAAGTACCCGACCATCGGGGAACTGATGGCAAGGGCAGACATCTCCGGCTCGAGCAGCACCCATGGTGCCACCAGCAGACTGGTTCACTTGCAGCAGTCCGAGCCCAACGGTGACCGGGCGAGCACCCGTCTGTTCCTTATCCACCCTCTTGGCGGCGAAGTAATCTGCTACGGCGATCTTATCGACCGTCTCGACCGCTGTTGGGATGTGTACGGCCTACAGATGACCGAACCGCACAGTTTCACGGTCGAGGAGCTCGCGCGGCGCCACATCAAGCTATTGCGCTCCACGCAGCCAAACGGCCCGTATCATGTAGCTGGCTATTCTTTTGGCGGGACCATCGCTTACGAGATGGCCCGCCAGCTACAAGCGACTGGTGAGACCGTCGGCTCGGTGAGCCTGATCGACTCCGCGCTAACACACGAACTCTTTGGCGAAGAGGATGTTGACTTCATCGCACTTGCGGTGATGTTACAGGAACTGGGACCGGACCCGGCTATCTGGGGCGATGTAGGGTCGGTGTACCGTATCCACGGTATCAATCGTGTACTGCAGCAGGTACTGGAAGAAGGCACAACAGCTGGTGTGCTGCCACTGACCCTTAACTTGGACACTCTGCGTGAGCGCTTCAGGGTCTATCGCAGCCACTGGGATGCGAGCCGCCGCTATATGGGAATGTCTTACACAGGCCATGTTCAGTTCCTTGGCGCAACAGTGGATACCATTCCTTGGGAAAAGCGGGGATGGGACCGCCTGGCCCGTGTCGAAGTGGCGCCGCCCCTGCAGTGCGACCACTTCCAGATCCTCAGGCCACCCCAGGTGGAAACGGTGGCCGTATGGTTGATGCGTTCGGTAAACCAAATGGCGCGGCCACTGATTGAGCTCGAAGGGGGCTGAGACGGCCATGAAAAAAAACCTGTTCGAATTGCATCCAAACTGCCCCTGGTCTGTCTCCAATCGTTACATGACCAGTTTGGCAATCGACCGAGAGACAAAAAATTATGGACGGTATCTACATCCCCATTATTGGCGTACTGAGCATCGCTGCGATGTTTGTCACATTTTCCATCCTCAATTCCCGCAATCAGACCGAAGTACAACGTACATTGCGCACTGCTCTGGAGCAGGGTACACCGCTGACTGCCGAGATGGTGGCACAGATGAATACCAATCGCTCTTCGCACAGGATCGACTTGCGACGTGGCATTATCATTATCTCCATCGGTATTGCCGCAGCGGCGGCCGGACTGATCACCGGCGCGATGACAGAATTCGTCACGGTGGCCGTGTTCCCGATCTTCATGGGGTTGGGATTCCTGTTGGTATGGAAACTGGACCAGGGAGAACGCAACGTTTAGCGACGGTGCGTCGCCCGCAACATCGCGAATATTACATGCCCCTGACGACGAGCGATGACCAGAGTGCTGATGCCTACGAGCGATAACGAACTGATAGCACGCTACCTGGCCGGTGATTCAGCTGCGGCCGGGGATCTGGTCAAGCGCTACCAGTCAACTGTCCGGCAATTCCTGCGGCGATTGTCCGCTGGAGATCACGCACTCGCGGATGACATCGCCCAGGAAACATTCATCCGCATGTTAGCCGGGTTAAAAAGCTTTCGTGGCGACTCCAGCCTGGGGACTTGGCTGCACACCGTGGCGTACCGCATATTCCTGCGCCATGTGACTTCCAACTCACGACTGGAGTTCGTTGATCATGACCAGATTCCTGAGGCGATGGCGGTAGCACATACGGCGATGAACGACATTCTGGTGGAGCAGATGATGATGTATCTAAGCCTCAAGGAACGGCTGACGATCACCCTGGCATTCTCGGCCGGCATGACGCATTTCGAGATCGCCGATGTCACTGGCATGCCACTGGGCACTATCAAGTCGCATATCAACCGGGCCAGGAAAAAGCTTGCAACCCTACTGGATACTGAGGAGATGGCCCTATGACAGGACCTAGCCTGGAACAGCTGCTCAGCTATAAGCGACATCTGGAGGGCGATGCTTTCACCCGCAATGTGCTGGATGACGCGTTTCGTCGGCGCAATCTGCGCAGGTGGGTCCTGCTGGGAACCACGTTATCGGCAACAGCGACCACTATCGCCGTGAAACCCGACAAATTCACTTTTCTTTCCAATCTGCAACTGCCGCTACGAGGTGTGGGCGAAGCTGTGACCGCACTTCCCATCGGAGGGCTGATGGCTATGTTGCTGGTATCGCTCCTTGTCATGGGCATGAGCAAAACCATCAACGGTATCTAAAACAAGGAGCACATGAAAGTTATGCACAATTATCCCATTCACCTAAACAAGGTATCCAAGGTTTACGACACCAAGTTCGTCGAGACTCATGCCCTCACCGATATCAGTCTGGAGATAGCAAAAGGGGACTTCATGTCGATATCCGGCCCATCGGGCTGCGGCAAATCGACGTTGCTGTCGATCCTCGGCTTGCTGGATCGGCCAACTTCAGGCCAGTACTTTATCGACGGCGTTGATGTATCATCGCTGGACTACAACGGCAGTGCCGCCATCCGCAACGAGAAGATCGGCTTCGTGTTCCAGTCGTTCAACTTGATCGATGAGCTAGACGTATTCGACAACGTGGCTCTGCCGCTGCGCTACAGCAGCAAGTCCTTTAGCACCAATCAGGTTGAGGATCTGGTCAACACCAGCCTGGAAACCGTGGACATGCTGCATCGCAAACAGCACTTCCCCAATCAGTTGTCCGGGGGACAGCAGCAGCGCGTTGCCATCGCCCGCGCGATCGTGCACCAGCCCAGTATCCTGCTAGTCGATGAGCCCACCGGTAATCTGGATTCCAAGAGTGGTGACGCCGTGATGGAGCTGTTGAAGTCACTCAATGCCAAAGGTGCCACTATCTGCATGGTCACGCACGATCCGGAATATGCAGCCGCAGCCAAGGTCAAGCTAAAGCTGCAAGACGGTAATATCGCTCGGGATATTGCAGCATGAACCGGCTGGCCTTCATACTCCGTTACGCTGTTCACAACATCCTGCGAAAACCCCTATTGTCGGGCTCCATTGTTGCCAGCATGGGAATCAGTATCGGCGCACTACTGAGTATCCTAACGTTGTGTTACCTGTTGATAGTGGAGCCGCTCCCATACCAGCAATCGGACGAACTTTATGTAGTCACGAATCAGTTCGTTGACACGGACGGCGATGTCCAGGGCGAGGCCTACGCCTATCCGGCGCTGCTGTACCAGGACGATAAGCAGGGTGTATTCAGTAACACCGCCACGATGTACTATTCGCAGGACATCATCACTTCCTTGCCCAGCCAGCCGGCAGTCAACAGTACCTATTCCAGTCCTGGCCTGTTCAAGTTACTCGACGTCCCCATGCAGCTAGGTCGACCGTTGGACGACCGCGAAGAACTCAACCGCTTCGCTCCAAGTGCAGTTCTCAGCTATGAGGCCTGGCATGATCAGTTCAGCAGTGACCCGGACATTCTCGAGCGAAAGATCGACATCGATGGCAGGGTCTATAGTATCGTCGGCGTCACCGCCAGAACATTCCACGAGCCACAATTGTCCGAGATTGGTCGAAATACGGACATCTGGCTGCCATGGGATTTTAATCCCAGTGACGACTATCGTCGCACCAGTTGGAGCAGCATCAGTGGCGCGATCTATTGGATGGGTCGTTTGAGTGATGGCACTTCTCCCAGCCAGGCCGAGCAACTGCTTACCGGCCTGGTCGATTCACGTTGGCAGCAGGAGGTGGCCGGTAAGGCATTCTTCAATGGTTGGACCGTGCGCGCCAGGATGACTTCATTGCGCGACTTCATCACCGGCGACAGTACCCATATGGCTGTGTTGCTGCTGATCGGTGTTATTGGTCTCACCATTATCAGCTGCGTTAACATATCCTGCCTGATGATGTCGCGCGCCGCGGAGCAGCAAAAATCCATGGCCATTCAGGCTTCGGTGGGTGCACGCATGCGCCAACTGTTCGCTGGTAAACTGGCCGAAATCGGACTGCTGATCGTCGTATCCACTCTCATCGCCCTCGTCATCGCGGTGCTGGGCTTCAAGGTGCTGCAGACCAACATGGCTACTGTACTACCGCGTGTGGACGAACTAACCCTTAACGGCGTCACCGTGCTGGCAGCGGTACTGATCTGCCTGATGCTGTCTCTGATCTTAACCTGGCTCAGCACCAGTGCCGTCAACTATAACAACCTGGCCGGTATGGTGCAGAGCGGCAGTAAAGGCGGAGGCCTGCATCTGTCCAAGCGCAAACAGCAGATCTTGATTGGCACTCAGGTGGCGATCGCGTCATTCCTGATCTTCTGTAACATCACCCTATCACTGAACGCCAAGCGCATCATTGACACCGATATGGGTTTCAAGGTCGAAGGTGTGGCGCGACTCCTGTTGGATGACACCAGCCAAAGCGACCAGACCAACGAGCAGAAAGCGGCTACGCTGGAAGCGGTGCGAGTCTCACTGGCGTCGCTGCCAGGGAGCGAGGCGATCAGCCAATCGGGTTCACCTCTGGCCAGCTTCTCAAAAATGGCACTGACCAATGCTACCAACGGGAAACCCTATGTACCGCTGCGCAAGTCCATCGACCAGGACTACTTTGGGATGATTCAGCAGCGCCTGGTGTCTGGCCGCAATTTCACCGCGCAGGACATTCGTGCAGGCAGCCGCCGGATGATAATTGACGAGAACTTCGCCAAGGAACTGGGCGGGGACCCGTTACGGACACGCCTCTCCACCGGTACCGGCGAGCCCTATGAAGTAATCGGTGTGGTCACCGGCATCGCGCTCCCTAACGAGGAGGCCGGCATCCCCCGTGTCTACACGCCCATCGGGCTGGACTCCAGCTATTTCCTGCTTAAGACAGACAGCCCGATCGGTCGCGAAACCATTGTCAACCGCTTGAAGGAAACCACTGGCAACCTGATCGTCAACGAGTATGAGCCACTGCGCAACGCCTACCGCCTGGCCTTGTTCAAGCAGGTCGCCACACTATCGATTTCCGCCGCGCTCACTGTACTCATCGTATTGTTGTCGGGCCTGGGTATCTATGGAATCGTCAACAACTCGGTCCGACAGCGTCGGTTCGAGCTGGGTACGCGAATGGCCATTGGAGCCAAGAAGAACCAGTTACTGAAGCTGATCGTACGCCAGAATCTTCTGCCGATCAGCATTGGTGTATTGATACAGCTGGTACTACTGGCCACGGTATACGTTTACAAAATGGAACTGATAGCACCGTATGTCAGTACCGAACTGGTGGCCGTGTTTGCGATCAACTTGGCGATTGTGTTTGTCATCGCGGTCAATGCCTGCTACCTCCCGATGCGGGCACTGTTTTCCCAGTCACCGGCCTTCGTCTTACGCAATGAGTAGGGGAACGGAATGAACCAGAGCGACAATACCGCATTGCAGCAGCAGTATGATAACGAGGCCTTCGTACGGTCTATGCCCCAGGGCGTGGATTATGGCGAGGAAAAGCTGCCATTACATGTACATGCACATACTCCCGGACAAGCTTTGGATAAATGGATCGCGGCACACCGCAATGACGTGGACCGTGCGCTATACCAATTCGGCGCGCTGCTCTTCAGGGGCTTTGGCATCGACTCCGCCGACAAACTGAACCATGTAGCCGTGGCCCATGCAGGTGAGCTGCTGGGCTATATTGAACGCGGTGCGTCGCGGGTGCAATTGGGAGACAAAGTATATTCGTCAACCGAGTACGCTGCCGAAGAATCCATTCCCATGCACCACGAGATGTCCTATTCCCATCACTGGCCCTGCAAGCTTTACTTCTGCAGCGAGTTGGTGGCCGAGGAGGGCGGCTACACACCGTTAGCCGACGACCGCAAGGTGATACAAGCTATTCCAGAGGATATCAAGCGTCGTTTCATCGAAAAAAAAGTGATGTATGTACGCAACTACGGCTTGGGTGTCGATATGGATTGGCGAGAGGCTTTCCAGGTCGAAACCCGGGGCGAAGCAGAAGACTACCTCACCCAGAGTGGCACCAGTTTTGAGTGGCTACCGGACGACGTGCTGCGCACCCGTGCAATACGCCAGACCGTCGCTACACACCCGATTACCGGTGACACAGTATGGTTCAATCATGCTCACCTGTTCCACAGCTCCAACATGCCCGGGGACGTCCGCGAGTTCCTGGTGGAAGAGTTTGGCGAGGAAGGCATGCCGCGCAACGCCTATTACGGCGATGGCACGCCAATTGAAGACTCGGTGGTACAGACCATCCGTGGGATCTACGAAGAGCACTCCGTACGCTTTCCCTGGGAGCAGGGCGACTTATTACTCGTCGACAATTTCCTGCTTACCCACGGCCGTTCACCGTTCAAGGGACCGCGTAAGGTCTGTGTAGCGATGGCTGAACTCTACACCAACAACGACCTTTGATCTGCCAGGGACACGGATATGTTTGACTTGAACCACACCGACGAAATTCGCTTGAAAGGTTGTGAATTGAGTATCTTCGACCAGTTGCAACCCTTGCCATTAGTGGTACAACCCTCGACGGGGCAGGGCGCAGACCTACTGGCACTCGCCGTTGAGCAGAAAGCAAATATCGAACAGTTGCTGACACGACATGGCGCTATCCTGTTTCGTGGCTTTGACATCTCCACACCAGCGACATTCGACGAGTTCATCTCTCGAGTGTCGTCCGACGCACTGTTCTACAGCGAACGATCTTCACCTCGCCATGCGGTGTACAAGAATATCTACACATCCACTGACCATCCCGCGGACAAGGAGATCGTCCAACACTCGGAGCAGTCATACAACAAATCGTTCCCTCGAAAGATTTTCTTTTACTGTGAGCAGCCCTCGTCGGCAGGAGGCGCCACCCCGCTGGCCGATGCGCGCAAAATCTACCGACGCCTCCCAAGCGATATTGTCGCAACCTTCGAGTCGAAGCACTACCGTTACTCGCGTTGCTTCTGGCAGATCATGGGCACTACCTGGCAAACCGCTTTTCAGACAGAGCACAAAGAGCAGGTGGAGGATTACTGCCGCCGCAACGACATCAATGTCGAGTGGCACCAGGATGACGTACTCAAGACACATCAGATCCGCCCCACCACCGCCTACCACCCCTTGAGTGGTGAGGCTTGCTGGTTCAACCACTGTGCCTTCTTCAATGTTCTGTCACTAGATGTGGAAACGCAGGAGATCCTGCAGGAATCGTTCGAGCCGGATGAACTCCCCAACCAGACTTTCTATGGTGATGGGCAGGACATCGCACCGGAGATCATTCGGGAACTACAGCAGGCCTATGCGGCAGAGCGTACTGAATTCTCCTGGCAAAAGGGCGATGTTCTGATGATCGACAATATCCTGGTGACGCACGGTCGTCGAAGCTATCAGGGCGCGCGCTCAATTCTGTGCGGCATGAGCGATATTACACATTGGGCTGACGTCGCGGCCAAACCAGTTGATGACTTGAGTGGATGAAAGAGCCCGCAATGGATCAGAACGTCGCGCACTTTGATACCGACTACTCTCTGTGGGGCATTTTTACCCGATTCAAATGGTCAATCTTGGGTACTTTTTGTCTGGTGGTGATTGAGAACCTAATCCTCATCGCCCAACCGTACCTGATCGGTCGCACGGTCGACGGCCTTATAGCTGGCGACTATAGCAACTTGAAGGTTTACATTTGCGTAGCGCTCGCTCATGTCTGTATAACCACCACACGAATGGGCTACGACGACCGCACTTACGCACGAATTCGGGCGCGCTTGTCCATCGAGACGGTTATACATCAGCAACGCGCTAAAAGTTCGCTGTCGGAGACTTCCGAACGCACGGCCCTGTGCGACGAAATCCTCGGCTTTTTCGAGAGAGGCTTGTTTGTCATAGTCAAGTCATTTGTCGAGATTATCGGCGCAATGGCGATGCTGGCGTATTTCGACTGGCGCATCTGTCTGGCGGCATTTTTCTCCATGGTTGTGAGCCAGCTAATTTGGATCAGTACACGCTCGCGGGTGAAAGCCCTCTTCACACAGCGAAACAACCAGCGTGAAAAGAAGGTACAGGAAATCGAGTCCGGTAACCATCAGCGTATTGCCAACCACTTCAACAGCATCGCGAGGATCAAGGTGAAGCTCTCCGATTACGAGGCGTTCAGCTCTGGCGCCTTTGAACTTATGGGCGTGGCAGTGTTTTGTTTTTCCGCTCTCGTCGCAAATACGATTGACGCAGTAACTGCCGGCATGCTGATAGCCTGCTTTGGTTACGTGAAATCGCTGAATAACGCCACCACACGCCTACCCAATATCTTTCACGCTATCGTTGGCGTCAGCGAGATCGCCGGACGCCTGCAGGCGATGGCGCCCAGGGGCGCTTTACTATCCGGGTACAAGGCGTCCACGCCGACCTCCGTCACGAGCAGTAACGAAGCCCAGTGATATTCAGCAATAGGATTAAGGACATATACGATGGACGTGCAAAAGCCGAAAATCACGACACCGCTCTTGCATTCAAGAGGCAAGCTGATCGGTATTGCAGTCGGTTCCGTTGCAGTGCTGGCAGTGTCTATCGCCTTGATGTCAGGGAATGCTGTCGCGGTCAGCGAGCGGAACCTGCTGATTGACACCGTGAAGAAAGGTAGCCTGGACGTCACCGTCGAGGGCTATGGCGAACTGGTCTCAGACAAACAACAACTGCTCACATCACCATCGCAGGCCACTGTGAAGGAGATCGTGCTAAAGCCTGGCGCTGAAGTTACTGCAGATAGTGTGATCGTACGGTTAGAGGATCCCGACCTGATCAAAGCTTTCCAGACCGCGAAGCAGGAAGTCAATGAGGCCGAGTCGACCTTGCGCCAGCTGAGACTGACTTACCAACGTGAAAAACTTCGGGAGCACAGTGATTTGGCCGAACTGGCTTCGGAACTCGCCATCGCCAAGGTACAGCGTCAAGCTGAAGAGAAGCTAATCAAAAGTGGCATTGTGTCACGCATGACGTTTGAGAAGACTGTACAGAACGAGCGTCGGCTCAAGGAACGTATCGCCCTAAGCAACGCTGGCATTGAACAACTTGAGCAACTTCAGCGCGAATCCCTCGAGATCCAGGAGGACCAGGTCCGGCAGATGAAAGCCAATCTGCAACTTGCACAAGAACAGCTGAACCGCCTGACAGTGAAAGCGGGAATGAGCGGCGTGCTACAGAAGTTGTGGGTGGAAGTAGGGCAGAGTCTGTCGCCGGGCGGAGAGGTCGCATTGGTAGGTAGCGCCACGGAGCTGATCGCTTTGATCCGTGTACCGCAGGGCCAGGCACAGTCGGTGCATCTTGGCAACAGGGCCATCATCGACACCCGTCGTGAGAAGCTCAACGGGAAGGTCACACGCATCGAGCCGATTGTGGCCAACAACACAGTCGAAATCGAGATCGCGCTGCCCAGTATGGTTGGTACCAGCGCTCGGCCCAACCTCAGTGTTGATGGCACCATCATCGGAGACCGTTTGAACGAGGTGCGATACGTGCGCAGGCCTGCGGGGGTCAATGGTACCTCCAAGGCTCGGGTGTACGCTTTGGCAGCGGGATCCAACAAGGCGAATCCCAAAGAAGTGGAGTTCGGCCGCTTGGCGGGTCAGTACATCGAAGTATTGGCGGGGCTGGACGTCGGCGAGCAGCTGATTGTCTCCGACTTGTCTCAGTTGAAATTAGATGGAGAACCGCTGAATGTGGAATCGCGTTGATCTGGAGTGATGTGGGCGACTCGTTATCTTTACAGGCGCCCCATAGGTAGGGATCGAGGCCGGCCCGGCGAAAGAACCGGTACATATTGGGCCACTCGCAAAGTCAGGTAACAGCAAGCGGCCCAATATATCTGCAGACAATGTCCTGCCACAAGCTCACTATGTCCAATACTGTTTAGTATTTGATGTTTTATCTTGAGACCTGTAGCATGGACTCAAAGCAGAAAATCCGGACTTCAGGTATAACTTATGGCTATCCCCAAACCCATTCCGCTGTATCCAACCTATGCCGAGCTCAAGGACTTTACCTTCAGCAACTATCCAGATCTCCGGGACTTCCTGGAATCCGGCGAATTCTGGTGGCTGTCGCACTGGCACTGGGGCCAGGAGTTCCTGAACTACACCGGGCGCAACAAGTCCGAGCACACCTATACGCGCTTTCGCAATGAAACTGAGCGGTTCCTGCTGTGGCTGTTCCTGTTCAAAGGCACGCCGATGGAACGGCTGCGCAAGGCTGACATCCTCGAGTACGCGGATTTCTGCTGGCAGCCGCCGGTTTCCTGGATCTGCCTGGTCAATTGCGACCGGTTCCAGTTCAATAACGGTTATCAGGTGCCCAACAAGGCCTGGGCGCCATACAAGCTCAAGCTGCCTAAAAACAGTGGCTCCGGTGACACGGAGCCGGACAAGAAAAAGTACAGGCCGTCACAGCAGACTCTGACGGCAACCTTCACCGGAATCATTGCTTTCTACAAATACCTGATGAATGAGGAGTACCTCTATGGGAACCCGGCGCAGATTGCCAAGGCGGATTGCCGGCATTTCATTCGCGATGCTCAGGTCAAGGAAGTCCGCCGCCTGACCGGGGATCAGTGGCAATACGTTTTTAAAGTGGCGCTGGATATGGCCGCGGAGGATCCAGTCCACGAGCGCAGTCTGTTTATAATCTGTGCACTGAAAACACTGTTCCTTCGTATATCCGAACTATCGGAACGCAGGAACTGGACACCGGTCATGAGTCATTTCTGGCAAGATTCAGACGGCAACTGGTGGCTCAAGGTTTTCGGGAAAGGGCGCAAGCTGCGGGATATAACCGTTCCTCCCAGCTTTATCGATTACCTCAAGCGCTACCGCACATACCGGGGCCTGAGTCCCCTCCCCTCCGTGGGTGAAAACCAGCCTGTCGTCGAGAAGATTCGCGGCCAGGGGGGGATGACGTCGCGGCAACTTGCCCGTATCGTCCAGCAGGTTTTCGACCGGGCCTACGACACGATGCGACTGGCAGAGGGTGAAGACAACGCACGCAAGCTGAAGGAGGCTTCCACCCACTGGCTGAGACATACCGGCGCCAGCATGGAAGTGGAACGGGGCCGTGCCCTGAAGGATCTTTCCGAGGATCTGGGACATTCGAGTATGGCCACTACCGATACCGTATACGTACAGACAGAGAATCGCGTACGTGCACAGAGTGGCAAGGGCCGGGAAGTCAATTGATTATCTCCTCCGATCCCAGCCCCCTACTCCAGCGTCTCAAAGAATCAGTAGCGTGGCCGGGCCGTACCTTGAGCAATTCATTGCCAGAGACCAACTTCAACGCTGGAACAGATTTATCCGGCTCATTATCCATCCGGCTTCCTTCCGGTATGGCTAAACCCGGGCTGGCCGGCCGAGCGAGTCACAGGATGCTCCTTGAAATACTCCACTGCACGCCTGATATCGTCAAACAAGAGAGAGGCCATGTCCCGGCTTACACCGTGGCGGATCATGATTCGTTGGATGACACAATCCTGGCGGTTGGCAGGGAGTGGATAGGAAGCTATTTGCCAACCACGGATCCTTAGCCGATCGGAGAGATCATAGAGGTTGAAGTCCCAGTCGCCCTCTTTCATCGTATAACTGATCGCCGGAAGCCCACCGTGGCCATTGTAAAAGAGCTCAAATGGTCCCAGCTCAGAGATATTCCTGCCCAACCATTGGGCTGTATCTGCGCAGTATTGCTGGACCTTTTTATACCCCTCGAATCCAAGCCGCATAAAATTGTAGTACTGTGCAACAATCTCACCCCCGGGGCGACTGAAGTTCAGGGCGAAGGTGGGCATGTCGCCACCGAGATAGTCGACCCGGAAGACCAGGTCTTCCGGCAACTCTGCCACATCGCGCCAGACAACCCAGCCCACGCCGAGGGGCGCGAGACCGTATTTGTGGCCCGAAGTATTGATCGACTTGACCCTGGGAATACGGAAATCCCATTTCAGGTCCGGCTGTACAAACGGCGCGACGAAACCGCCGCTGGCCGCGTCCACATGGATGGGTATATCGAGTCCTCGCGCCTCCTGAAGTTTGTCGAGTGCGTCGGCGATGGCTTCCACCGGTTCATAGACACAGGTAAAGGTCACGCCGAGTGTAGCGACAACGCCGATGGTATTCTCGTCGGCATATTCCGAGATCTTGTCCGGGTTCATGCAGACTTCGTCATCATCCAATGGTACTTCCCGCAACTCAACGTCAAAATACCGGGCAAATTTGTGCCAGCAGACCTGTACCGGGCCGCAGATCAGGTTGGGCCTGACATTATCATTGCCGTTTTCCTCGCGCCTCTTGCGCCAGCGCCATTTCAGGGCCAGTCCGCCCAGCATGGCGGCTTCCGACGAGCCGGTGGTGGAACAACCGACGGTGTCCCCCGCTTCAGGTGAGTTCCAGAGTGCGGCAATCATGTGCACGCAGCGGGCCTCAATCTCCGCGGTCTGGGGGTATTCGTCCTTGTCGATCATGTTTTTGTCCAGGCAGTCGGACATCAACTGATGGACTTCGTCCTCTACCCAGGTGGTACAGAATGTGGCCAGATTCTGTCGTGAATTGCCGTCCATGAAAAGTTCGTCCCGTACAAGTTGGTAGCTGGCCCGGGCGGACGACCCGTATTGGGGAAAGACATAGCGCGGCAGGCATTCGGCGGATACATTGCTGGCAAAAATATCCGTGTCTACGCCCCGGCCGGGTTGCCGGAGGCTTTTTTTCCTGTGAAGAGGCATATTGTCAACCGTCAGGTATTGACCCAGAAATATCCGGATCAGGCGGACATGAAAGTAAAGGGGGGCGCTTCTGTAAATAACTTTCCTACATTACCCACCAGACCTTTCTGTGACAGGTCCAGTTTCTGGGGCTTGCTCAAATCCATCTTATCCAGGGAAACCCAGACGATATCGGGGCTGAATGAAGACTCAAACGCATAGATGCGTCTCTGCAGGTCTATCAGTGTTCGCCAGATGGTCATGGATATGTGTGGTCGTGCAGGATCGGCAACACCGAAAGGTTGTGCGGCGTTGCGCATGACACTCAGAAGTGCCGCATAGGCACGCTCCGGTGAGTCGGCGGCGGGAAGCCTTTCCAGATAATAGCTCGCACGAACGAAACGGTCTGCGGCTTCCGTCGTACCGGGTAGGGGCTTCTGCCCACCAAACCCCTGATACTGCGCCAGGTGTGTTAGCTGCTCATCAAAGGGCGGGGAATTGGTCATTACCGTGTAGTCGCGGCTATGATGCACCTTCACCGCACCATCGATATATTCGATGATTGCGGAATCTCCCGTTGCATCGTCCAGCGCCAGGTGGACCGTAGACCAGCGCCCCGAGACTGGATCCGATTGAGGACGTACCTGGAAAGGGTGATCCCCGATGCTGGCAACACACTCGGCAACCGTGGAAAACTGGTCGAGAAAATACTGTGCCCAAAGAGATATCGAAACCCCGGGCACAGAGGTATCCCTGTCTCCAAACTCCGATTCGGCCAGCCAGAGAATATGTGCGGCCAGCCCCTTCTCGTTCAGCCCGTCTACCGTCGCCAGGTCATAGGCTGTGGCCACCAGACTGGCAAATCTGGAGTTCCAGCTCAGCGGATTTGGATCCTTTTCGATGCCCTTGCGTTGCGCCCCGGCGGGGAGTATCCAGAGGTTGGTTCCCAGGCTTTGTGCCCAGTCCATATTGCGGCCGGCAATAATTCCCTGCCCACTATTCAGCCATAGTGTCCGCGTGCACATAGAGTTTTGATCCTTAAAAAATACAGATGACCGGCTTTCTGGAGGTGGGAGTGAAGTTTTCTCCCACCTCTCCGTCAGGTTCGCCAAGCAACGAACACGTCACTATCTGCTCGAAGATGCCTGGACAGTTGACATATCAATCGTCATCATTTCCATACTTCTTCTTCCATTCATCACGATGTTCGGCCTTGAACTTCTCAAGCTTGGCTTTTTGCTCTTCGCTGAGCATCTCCTTGAATTTCTTCTGGTACTTGTGGGCCATCTCCATTCTCTGGACCTGGATCTTGCCCCACTCTGCGCCAAGGCTGTCCAGCTTGGATCTGTCTGCGCCGGATTCCAGCGCTTCCTTGATCTGCTTGTGCAGCTTCTTGCTGTCTTCCTTCAGTTCCTTCCGCTCACCTCGAACCGCCTCACGGTGCTTCTTCAGCTCCTCTCTCTGTTCCTTACTCAGCGCCAGCTTCTCTTCCAGGGTCATCCAGAATTTTTCGAATCTTTCGGAGTGATCGTGTTTCTGGTAGTTGATAGCGGCCGCATCGGCCTGCCCAGGGAGCGCCACCAAGGCGCCTGACAGGCTTAAACAACCAACAAGATATTTCCACGAATTCATAAGAACCTCTGCATCATAGACACTGTTGGTCCCGTTATCCTAGTTAGTGGATTCTGACGTCTCAAGCCGCCGCATATATCTATTTTGAGTGATGGAATCTCTGTCTATGCCATTACGTCAGAATCTGTAGCTGAAGCCGATGGCCGGGCCGCGCAGGGCGGCATCGAATTCATACTCCGATGTGCTGTAGTCTATCTTGACATGCCGGTACCCCAGCATGATGGCCGTACAGTCGTTCATTTCGTAGCCCACGAAAGCCGCCAGATCGACGGTCCGGTCGGAGCGGGCACCGGTCAATGCCATCCCCTCGATATACAAGCGCGGAGTCAGGTCGAGATGCCCGCGAACCCCGAACTGCGCGTCGTGCCAGCTGTCGTCTTCCGAGACCTGCAGGTCTGCAATGGGCGTGTTCACCCTGAGCTTCGTCTCCAGGGACCAGTAGCGGTATCCCGCCAGAACGTCAACAAACCCCGCTGATGACTGCAGCACCCGATAGGTGGCCGTCAGCAGCGCAGTGTACGTCTCGTTATCCACATCGAGATCGACAGGAAATGGTAGAGGCAGGTTCTTGAACGCGCCGTCATCGGTCAGGTCGATATAGAAACCATCCAGCAAAATGCTGAAGCGATCTCGCCGTGCCTCAAACGCGCCCATAAACCCGGCGTCGAGATCGGACCAGAGATCACTGAAACTCTCGTCGACCTCTACAGAGTAAGGCTTGTGGGAGATATCGCCGTCCAGTGCAATACCCCACAGGTAGGGAGCCACATAGAATTCCCACGCGCGCCCATCGGCCTGCACTGGCTTCGCATCGGCTGTCTTCGCACCGAAACAGAACCCAGTCAACAGCACAACGAGATTGGCAACCAGATAGCGGTAAGGGGCATGGTATTTCATCCTGATACTCCATGGCGTGCATAAGACTTTTCAAATAGCCCGCCAAATATAGTCGATATTCAGGAAATGAAGTTTGCCGGCCCGCCCCGACGTTGCAGAACACGCCCCAGGGAGATGGGAAACGCTATTTAAACAGCTTCGGAAAGGTCCGTGGCTGCGAGCGCAGGTACTGGTTCGGTACAGATACAGACGCCCCCAGGTGTGCGGCCGCATGCCAGGGCCAGCGGGGATCGTAGAGAATCCCGCGGGCCAAGGCGACAAGGTCTGCATCTCCGGTCCCGACGATAGCCTCGGCCTGTTCGTAATCGGTAATCAGCCCTACTGCAATCACCGGTATAGATACTGCCTGTTTCACACCGCGAGCCAGGGGCACCTGGTAGCTGGGCCCCACAGGTATGCTCTGTGCCGGATCCAGGCCACCGCTGGATACATGGATCGCCGCACAGCCACGCGCTTCGAGCGCACGGGAAAAGGCGATGGTCTGCTCCAGGTCCCAGCCCCCATCCACCCAGTCTGTGCCCGAAACCCGCACGCTTACCGGTCGATCCGCCGGGAAGGCATCGCGCACCGCATCCATGATTTCCAGCGGGAAGCGCATGCGGTTCTCGAGACTGCCGCCGTACTCGTCATCCCGCTGGTTGGAAAGCGGGGACAGGAACTGGTGCAGCAGGTAGCCGTGTGCGGCGTGAATCTGGATCGCATCAATACCGAGCCGTGCCGAGCGGCTGGCGGATTCTGCAAACGCATCGCGCACTGCGATCATCGCGGATCGATCCATCGCTTCCGGAGGCCGTTCGTCCGGCAGATAGGCTTTGGCCGAGGGCGCTACCGTCTGCCAACCATTCGGATCGCCGGGGGCGATCTGGGCACCGCCGCACCAGGGTACCTCCGTAGAGGCTTTGCGACCCGCGTGGGCCAGCTGGATCGCAATCGGCATGTCCGACCACTGCCGGATCGCTTGCAGGGTACGGCCCATGGCCGCTTCGGTGGCATCGTCCCACAGGCCGACATCCGCATGGCTGATCCGCCCCTCCGGAACCACCGCGGTGGCCTCGATAGTCAGCAGCGCGGCACCGGACGCGGCCAGTTGCCCCAGGTGCATCAGATGCCAATCGGTCATACAGCCATCGACGGCGGAGTACTGGCACATGGGGGCGATCACGATGCGGTTGGCCAGTTCCAACGATCCAACCGACAAGGGCTCAAAGAGTTTCGGGGTGTGCATCAGTTCGTACTACTCGCAAGAAGTGTTCCGAAAGAGAATAGCAACGACGTGCTTGTCATGTCTGCGCCGCTCGCACTTTTTCCTTGATTGCATCGTGCGCCGCTTCCTGCTCACGCAACAGTTTCCGGCGCAGCACCGCCGCCTCAAAACGCTCTTTTTCCACGGCATTGCCGGGTTCCAGCGAAGGTACCGACACCGGCCTGCCATTGTCGTCCAGCGCCACCATCGTAAAGTAACAGCTGTTGGCATGCCGGACCTCCCTTGTGTGAATGTTTTCGGCAACCACGCGTATCCCGACTTCCATGGAAGTATTGCCGGTGTAGTTCACCGAGGCCAGGAAAGTCACCAGCTCCCCGACATTGATCGGCTGCCGGAATACCACCCTGTCCACCGACAGGGTGACCACATAGCGTCCGGCGTAGCGGCTGGCACAGGCGTAGGCGACTTTGTCCAGGTAAGAGAGCAGCTCTCCACCGTGTACTTTGCCGGTAAAGTTGACCATATCCGGCGTCATCAGGACGCTCATGCTCAATTGGTGGTCACGGGTTTCTTGCATAGGGCACTTCCTCAAAAAATAACAGTCCAGCACCTGCTGTCCGGGGGTTGTGTGGATTCGGTCTGCAAGATTGATACCCGATACCCCTTCAGCCGGTATTACAACTTGTCCGAGAGCTCGCGGATCTCCCGGTTGAGAATACGGTCGTTGTCCGAATAGTTGACCGGGATATCGATCAGGTGCACGCCCCCTTCATTGCTGCACTTTTCGATCAGCGGCTGGAGTTCCGAGGTGGCGGCAACGCGATGGCCCCGGGCGCCGTAGGATTCGGCATAGGCGACAAAGTCCGGGTTGCCGAAATCCAGGCCGAAATCGTGGAATTCCATCTGTTTCTGCTTCCAGCGGATCATGCCGTATCCGTCGTCCCGCACCAGCAGGATCACCAGGTCCAGTTTCAGGCGCACCGCGGTTTCCAGTTCCTGCGAGTTCATCATGAAACCGCCATCACCGCAGATTGCCATCACCCTGCGCTGCGGAAACACCAGCTTGGCCGCCATGGCCGATGGAAGCCCGGCGCCCATGGTGGCCAGGGCGTTGTCCAGCAGTACTGAATTGGGGGAGTGTGCGGGATAGTTGCGGGCAAACCAGATCTTGTACATGCCGTTATCGAGGGCGAGGATGCCATCCTCCGGCATCACGTCCCGCACTTCCTTGACCAGGCGTTGCGGGTGCAGCGGAAAACTGTCGTCACCACAGCCCTGGTGAATATGCTGCTGCAGTGCGTCGCGGATCCGGTGTGCATCGGCAAAGCTCCAGTGCCGCTGCGGTTCCAGCCGCTCCTTGAGTTGCCACAGGCTGTTGGCGATATCCCCCACCACTTCGATCTGTGGGAAATAGACCGGGTCCACCTGGGCGGAATTGAAGTTGATATGTACCACCTCGGCGCCGCCGGGGCGCATGAAGAACGGCGGCTTTTCCACCACATCGTGGCCCACGTTGATGATCAGGTCCGCCTGGTCGATGGCGCGGTGCACAAAATCGTGGTCGGACAGCGCGGTGTTGCCGATAAAATGCGGCCCGGACTCGTCGATCACACCCTTGCCCATCTGTGTGGTGACTGCCGGAATGCCCAGTTTCTCGACGAATTCACGCAGCATCTTGGCGGTCAGCTTGCGGTTGCCGCCGGCGCCGATCAGCAACAGGGGCTTTCGCGCGGCGGTAATGGCCTCCGCCGCCTGGTGAATCGCCTTCTCTTCCGCGATGGGCCGGCGGGTATAGCTGGGTTCGAGCACAGGCATGGTGGAGTGCTCGCGGGCGATATCCTCCGGCAACTCCAGGTGGGCGGCGCCCGGCCGCTCTTCCTGCGACTGGCGAAAGGCCTCGCGCACGTGAGCCGGGACATTGTCGCCGCTGATGATGGTGCGGGTGAACTTGGTCAACGGCTGCATCATGTCGACGATATCGATGATCTGGAACTGGCCCTGCTTGGAACTCTTGATCGGCTTCTGGCCAGTGACCATGACCATCGGCATGGCGCCCAGCTGGGCGTAGGCCGCCGCCGTTACCAGGTTGGTGGCGCCGGGGCCGAGGGTCGACAGGCAGACGCCGGCTCTGCCGGTCAGGCGGCCGTAGGTAGCGGCCATAAATCCGGCCGCCTGCTCGTGCCGCGTTACCACCAGGTTGATATTGGACCCGCGCAGGGATTCCAACAGGTCCAGGTTCTCTTCCCCCGGAATTGCGAATACGTGCTCCACCCCTTCCGCTTCCAGTGCGCGAACAAACAGATCAGACGCCTTCATGGTGTCCTCCATTAGTAGTAGTGCTTCCGGTCATTCCGCTGTTTACAGGTATATCATTGCCGCGGCGCGGATGCGAACAGGAGAGCGGCAGGACGGGGCTCGGCAGCGGCGATCGGGATCCCCCCACAGCGCCATTCAACAGTGGGGTCTCCAACACCGAAAAGATATGATGTATCATACTTCTCTGGTGTTCGATTTATATGGAGTTACCCGATGCCCGTCGACAAGAAGCGGCCTTGCCGCTACCTGCTGCCAGCCGGCGTCATCCCCCTGCTGGCCGCCGCGGCCGAAGTCCCGGCCCGGGAGCTGGGGGCCGAACAGATGGAAGAGATCACGGTCGTCTCGCAGCGGCAACCGTACCGCGGCGATGTGCCGCTGGAGTCGCTGCCGCAGTCGGTGCAGACACTGTCCGGCGACCTGTTGGCCGGACAGGGCATCACCGACCTGCAATCGGCGCTGGACCTGGCCGGCAGCGTGGCGCGGCAGAATGACTTGGGCGGACTGCAGACCACTTTTGCGATCCGCGGCTTTGCCGGCGACGAAAGTATGCCCAGCGGCTATCTGGTCAACGGCTTCAGTGCCGGGCGGGGCTTCAGTGGCCGGCGGGATGTTTCCAATATCGAACGCATCGAGATCATGAAGGGTCCGGGTTCGGCGCTGTACGGGCGCAGCGAGCCGGGCGGCACCATCAACCTGGTCACCAAAAAGCCGCAGTTTGACACCGAGGGTTACCTGCAGGCATCGGCCGGAAGCTACGACAGCAAGCGACTGGAGGGCGACTATACCGGGGCACTGGGCGACAACCTGGCCTTCCGGGTCAACGGTGCCTTCGAGGATTCCGACAGCTATCGCAACACCCAACCGCGCAAGTACGCCCTGACCCCTTCCCTGTTGTTCAACCTGTCCGAGCGCACCTCGCTGACCTATGAACTGGAGCTGGCGAAACAGCAGGCGCTGTTCGATCGCGGCATCGTCGCGATCGAGGGCGATCCGGATGTGCTGCCGGTCACCCGCTTTCTCGGCGACCCGCAAAACGGCCCCTCGGAAATACGTGCGACCGGTCACCAGCTGGTGATCCAGCACGAACTGCACAACGGCTGGATGCTGCTCGCCGGGCTCGGCTACCGGGACTCGTCCCTGGAAAGTTACTCCGCCGATGCGGAACTTTCCGATGGCCGACAGCTGCTGCTGACCGACGGATCCACGCTGAGTCGGCAGCGCCGTTCCCGGGACTATACCGCCGAGGATCTGTCGGGCCGGCTGGAGCTGACCGGGACCTTCGACACCGGCCCCCTCAACCACCACCTGCTGCTGGGTACCGACGCCTACGAATTCGAGCTGGACTTTGCCCTGGGCCGCTGGCGCGTCGACTATGGCTCCATGGACCCGACCTACGCCATCGATATCTTCAACCCGGCGTACGAGGGGGTACGCCCGCAACCGGCGCCGCAGATCGACCAGTTACAGGTGCAGCGCACCCGCGGCCTCTATGTGCAGGACCAGATCGACCTGACCGAGCAGTGGAAGGTGTTGCTGGGTGTACGCTTCGACGACTTCGACCAGAGCATCGACGACCATCTGAGCGGTGTGCGCAGCACCATGTCACAGACCGCCACCAGCCCCCGCGCCGGGCTGGTCTACGAGGCGACGCCGGCGCTGTCGCTCTACGCGAGTTTCTCCGAGGGATTCCGTCCCAATACCGGCTCCGACTACTACGGTACGGCCTTTGACCCGGAGGAGAGCAGCTCCCGTGAAGCGGGTATCAAGGTATCGAGCGAGGACGGCCGCACGACCGGTACCCTCGCCTTCTTCCGCGCGGAGAAATCCAATGTGCTCACCGCCGACCCCGCCAATCCCGGCTTTTCCGCCGCGCTGGGCCGGGCACAGAGCCGCGGCGTGGAAATCGATCTGGCCGCGGAGCTCGCCCGCGAATTACAGCTGGTATTATCCTATGCCTACACAGAGGCGGAGACCAGCAACGATGTGGTCAACCTGGACTGGGGCATGGAAATTCCGGCCGGTAGCCGCCTGATCAATATTCCCGAACACAGCGGCAGCCTGTCGCTCTCGCGGAATTTCACCCTCGCCGGTGCACCGGCTTCCGTGGGCCTGGGTATCCAGTACGTGGACGAGCGCCTCGGTGAAACCATTGATCCGGACTATATCTTACCAGCCTATACGCTGGTGAATCTGTCCGGTTCTTACTCGCCCACGGCAGAGCTGGAACTGTTTGCCCATGTCGACAACCTGTTTGACGAGCGCCACTACGTGAGCTCCTATCACAAGCTGTGGACCATGCCGGGCGCGCCCCGGATCTATAACCTCGGTATCCGCTACAACCTGTAGGCCCCAAGGAGTCACAACCCCATGGCAGTTGTATCCATGCCTCCTGAATCCGCGGGCGACGCAACCGCAATCACGGGCAAATCCCGTATCGCCTCCATCGATATCATGCGCGGCCTGGTGATTGTGCTGATGCTGATCGACCATGTGCGGGAACGCTTCTACCTGCATATGCAGGTGTCCGACCCGATGGATGTGGCCAGCACCTCGCCGGCGCTTTTCTTTACCCGCCTGTCGGCACATCTGTGTGCCCCGACATTTGTATTCCTGACCGGTCTGTCCGCGTGGCTGTACGCACACCCGAGCCGTGGCGGCGTACGCTCGCCGGGTGCCTTCCTGTTCAAGCGCGGCCTGTTCCTGGTATTGCTGGAAGTGACGCTGGTCAACTTCTCCTGGGCCGGCAGCTTCGGAACCTTCTGGCTGCAGGTGATCTGGGTGATCGGGCTGAGCATGATCGCCCTGTCGCTGCTGGTAAAACTGCCGCGCTGGCTGATCGGCGCTATCGGCTTCGCCATCGTGTTTGGCCACAACCTGCTGACACCAATCACCTTTCAGCCCGGCGAGTTCGGTTACGGTCTCTGGACCATACTGCACGACCGCGGTTTCCTGCTGGACACAGAGGCGCTGCGCATCAAGATCAGCTATCCGCTGCTGCCGTGGATAGGTGTGATTGCGCTGGGCTATTTCTCTGGCCCGCTTTACGCGCGCACCATGGATTCGTTTGCGCGCCGCAAAACGCTGATTGCGCTGGGGCTGGGCTGCCTGGCGCTGCTGCTGCTTTTGCGCGGCTTCAATCTCTACGGGGAGGCCCTGCCCTGGGTTTCCGGAGAAACGGCGCTGCAGACCGCAATGTCTTTGCTCAATTTCACCAAGTACCCGCCGTCGCTGGATTTCCTGCTGCTCACCCTGGGCGTTGCCTTTCTCCTGCTGGCCTGGTTTGAAAACCGCAAAAATGCCGTACTGGACGCACTGGAAGTGTTCGGCTCGGCGCCGATGTTCTTCTACATCCTGCACCTCTATGTGCTGTTGATCACCTACCGCATCATTCTCACTGTCGCAGGCCCCAATCACGGCGACCTGTTCGGTGTCGACCATATCTGGTGGATCTGGATTATCTCTGCCGTACTTACGGTGGCCCTCTACTTCCCCACCAGGGCGTTCGCACGATTCAAACACCGTACGAATTTGTGGTGGGTCAAATACTTCTGATTACCAGGCCATCTATCAGGAGGGGGGGATTTCGGGGAATCGTTCAACGGCTGTTTTATTTTGTATGGATACGTTATATCGTTTCAACCAAATCAACTTTCTGGAACTTTTCGCGAAGGGAAAATGAATGAAAAAAATCCGCAAGCTGATACTCACCACTGCGCCGGTTGTATCCGGTGTACTTTTTACCCACGCCGCTGTTCTTGCTCAAGAGCAAAGCGAAGATTCCGGGCCGGAAGATGAAACATCGAAGCTGGAGCATATCCAGGTCTCGGGGCAATCGTATCGCGGACTGGATGACGACTCGCCGTTGCCGGTGACGGTTCTCGCCGGCGATGAACTGGTCCAACGGCGCCAGGGCACCCTGGGTGAAACCCTGAATGCCCTACCAGGTGTTCATCTTGACAATTTCGGGGCGGGGGCATCGCGCCCTGTCATTCGCGGGCAGACAGTACCTCGCATTGAAGTCCTGACGGACGGCGCGAACGTCTTTGACGCGTCCTCTGTCTCACCGGACCACACCATTGTTACCGATCCATTGCTGCTCGATGCGATCGAAGTTTTAAGGGGGCCGGCGGCCACCCGCTACGGCGGCAGTGCTCTCAACGGTGCGATCAACCTGATCGACAGCAAAATACCGCGCGCGTTGCCGAAAGATGGAATCACCGGTGCGGCGGAAGTGCGCCTTGGATCTGGCGATGAAGAACAGACCGCCGTTGGGCGGGTAACCGCCGGGCTAGGCTCTTTCGCTTTCCACGCCGAAGGTTCCAGCCGATCCAGTGAGGACTACAAGGTTCCCGGTGAATTCGGCGCGGATGAACTCCAGGATTCCTTTGCCGACAGTTCAAATTTCAGCCTGGGTACCTCATGGATCACGGACAGGGGATATGTCGGCGCGGCCTATACACGGCAGGATGCCGAACACGGCCTGCCAGGGCACAGCCACGTGAATGGTGTGTGCCATACTCACGGGCTCGATCTGCATTGCGAGGCCCACGGCAGCTATGAAGACCCATTCGGCTCGTCGGACGATCACACAGCCTATATCGACCTGCGCAGCGAACGTGTCGACATCCGCGCGGACTACAGCGACCTGCTGCCCGGGTTCGACCATGTACGGTTCCGCGGCTCCTATACCGACTATGTGCATGACGAGATCGACGGCCCCAGCCGGTTCTCCCGTTATACCAACGAAGTATGGGACGGGCGCCT
Organism: Microbulbifer litoralis; assembly: GCF_023634065.1. Classification (GTDB taxonomy): domain Bacteria; phylum Pseudomonadota; class Gammaproteobacteria; order Pseudomonadales; family Cellvibrionaceae; genus Microbulbifer; species Microbulbifer litoralis. The sequence continues at coordinate 14,408 of NZ_JALKCV010000020.1, read as the reverse complement.
CGAACTGACCCACAAGCCGCTGCTGGGATTCACCGGTACGTTCGGCGTCCAGTACACCGACGGCACCTTTGGCGGCATCAATGTCAGTGACCTGCACGAACCGTTCCCCGACAACGCCTATGGCCTGGACGGGGTTGCCGATTATGTCACCGAAAATACCGCTGTCTTCCTGAGTGAACGACGCTCTTTTGGATCAGTCGATCTCGAGTTCGCCGCGCGCAAGGATTGGCGCGAGATCAGCGTGACCCCGCCTCCCTTCCGCGCCACCCTGTCACCCGAATATGAGGCGCTCTTCACCGAGTGGTACGGAGCAGAATGGCGGCAGGTACTTGAGGAGGATTACGTCGGAAGTTTCCGCGAAAGAAATCCCGGTGCGAAACACAATCCTTTCTCCGCCTCGCTGGGCGCTACCTGGAATATCACCGATGGTTACGCGACGGTGCTCTCCCTCGGCCATACGGAGCGCGCGCCTGGTGTTCGGGAACTCTACGCTCGCGGCAATAATCTCGCGACCAACAGCTACGAACTGGGACTTGCATCCAGCAACCCAATTCTCGAAGAGGATGGCATTTCCGCGGAGAGTGTTCTTGAAACTGCCGACTCAATCGATCTTACGTTCCGTAAAACAGGTGGTTCGCTCGAGTTCGAGGTTGGCCTGTTTTACCAGGACATTGAAGACTATATCTTCGCACGGCTGATCGAGATCGAAACAGAGACCGGCACACCGCACAATTTCCTTATCTATACACCAGCCGACGCCTCGTTCACCGGTATCGATGGGCAGGTCAGCTACCGCTTCTCACCGGAATCCCGTATCACCCTCTTCGGCGACTATGTCGATACCGACTTGAAAAGCGAGGACGACAACCTCCCCCGCATTCCGCCGGGGCGACTTGGCGTGCGCTATGACTGGACTTCGGGTCCGCTGTCGGCGAACGTGGAGTACTACCGCACATCGAGCCAGGACCATATAGCGTCGTACGAGACTCCCACCGATGGCTACAACATGGTCAACATGACGGTGAGTTACGGATTCAACAACGAGGCAACAGAACTCTACCTGCGCGGTGTCAACCTGACGGACGAACCGGCATTGATGCACACGTCCTTCGTCAAGGAGCAGTCACCGCTCAGGGGGCGGAACCTGGTGTTGGGCCTGAGACATCAGTTCTGAAGTAAAAACATTTCAACAGGCCCCTTTCACGCTGTCTCCCAAAGACCTATCGCCGCCCATGCCGGGCGGCATAGGTCCCTATTCCCCGGGTTCTGCCAACTGTCGGCCAAAGTCACGGTGAATATCCCTGGTGGATCTGGGTTATCTCCGTGCTGCGGACAGTGGTACCCTACTACCAAGCCCTCGGCCCATTTCAAGCACAAATCGGGAGCAGCAATGAAGCCTTCCAGCACATTCCTCCAGCGGGTGGGCATCCGCCACCCCATTATCCAGGCGCCGATGGCCGGCGTATCCACACCCCGCCTCGCGGCCGCTGTCTCCAATGCGGGTGGGCTGGGCTCCCTGGGGATTGGCGCCAGCAGCCCCGACCAGACCCGGCAGATGATCGGGGAGACCCGCGCCCTCACGTCACAGCCATTCAACATCAATGTGTTCTGCCATGCGCCGGCACAGCGGGACCCAGCCCGGGAGGCGGCCTGGCTCCGGTATCTGGCGCCGCTGTTTGCCGAAGTCGGGCTGGAAACGCCCTCCTCCCTGGAGGAAATTTACCCGACATTTCTCCAGGATACTGAAACGCTCGAAATACTGCTCGAACTGCGCCCACCGGTTGTCAGTTTCCATTTCGGCCTGCCGTCGGCCGACGTTATCACGGCCCTGCACAACGCCGGCATCTACACCCTGGCCACAGCGACCAGTCTGCAGGAGGCCAGGTTAATCGAACGGGCGGGCGTCAATGCGATCGTGGCACAGGGTGTCGAAGCCGGCGGGCACCGCGGCATCTTCGATCCGGATGCGACCGACGAGTACCTGACCACCCAGGTGTTGGTCCGCTGCCTGGTGCAGGAAACGCAACTGCCGATCATTGCCGCGGGCGGCATCATGGACGGCTACGGCATTCGCGCCGCGCTGGATCTCGGTGCGGCGGCCGCCCAGCTGGGCACCGCATTCATACTGTGCCCGGAATCTTCGGCCAATGCCGGCTATCGCGAGAGCCTGAAGAGTGAACGCGCCGCTGTTACCCGCCTGACATCCACGCTGTCGGGACGTCCAGCGCGCGGTATGCTGAACCGCCTGATCGCTTACGGCGAAGCAGACGGCAGCCCACCACCAGCGGACTATCCACTGGCCTACGACGCGGCCAAACAGCTCAATGCAGCGGCCGGCAAACTGGGCAACGGCGAATTTGCCGCGCAGTGGGCCGGCCAGGGGGCGCCCCTCGCCCGGGAACTGCCGGCTGCGGAGCTGATGACGCGGTTGCTGCAGGAATGCCACAGCGAGGGCCCACCTGAATGAAAGGTGATTAGCCTCAGGCGACACTAAAATCGCGGCATGGATGGCAGGCGGAGTGGTCTATGCCGAGTCGCTACAGAGCTGCTGGCCCATTTATCAGCACGCTGTTTACCGCAACGGCAATATTTCTCTTCCTTCTCAGCGCCTGCGGCAAACAGCAGGATCCCGACAGCGCCAAACGCAGTATTGTTCCATTTACCAACTACGTCGAGACCGGTGACCTCCAGGACATCCGGAAACACGATGTTATCCGCTTCGTCAATCTGTCCGGTCCGGTTGAGGACCTGCTGCCGCGCGACAGTATCGTCACGCTCGGGAATGTCGACCTGGCCAACAAGCTGGCGGCAAGACTGAAACTGGAACCCAAGTGGATCCAGGCGGCGTCGCCCCGGGAAGCCATCGAGCTGGTGCGGGCAGGCAAAGCCGATGTGGTGGCCCACTATATTACCGATACCAAAGGCCGACGCGAGCTGGTGGACTTTACCGTTCCCCTGATGCAGACCAGTCACAGGCTGGTCACCACCAGTAAAGGCCCGGATATCAGCGATCCGGCGAAGCTTCGCAACGTGGAGCTGCTGGTCCAGACCGGTTCAACCTATGAGGCTACGGCCCAACAGCTCGTCCAGCAATATCCGGAAGCAAACCTGACCATTCTGGAAGTCCAGCACTACGACGATCGCGACGCCCTCATCGACATGATGAACGAAAAAACCAACAGGGTTGCGATCCTGGATGGCCATATCGCCGAGGACCTGCACACCTACCGCAAAGACATCCGTATTGGCGCCAGCGTCTCCAAGGAGGAGAACATCGCCTGGGCCGTACGCAAGGACTCGGAGCGACTGCTCGCAACCATCAATAACTTCCTGACCCGAAACCTGGTCCAGGTACCGGAGAACCGGATTGCCGACTGGAAGAAAATCAAGAAATCCGGTGTTATACGCTTCCTGACCTACAACCGCCCCTCGGTCTATTATGTCTGGAAGGGAGTGTTGATGGGTTTTGATTACGACCTGGCCAAAGCCTTTGCCGATAAACACAAGCTGCAGTTACAGGTCATCGTTGTGCCCTACGACGAAACCCTGATCGACTGGCTCAAGGCCGGGCGCGGCGATTTTGCCGGCGCGGTCAAGAATATTACCCAGGAGCGTAAAGACCGGGGCATCGTTTTCACAACCTCTTATCGCGAGACACCGGAACAGGTCGTGAGCAACAGGCGCGACCCCGTGATCAAGAAGGTCCAGGACCTTGCCGGGCGCACACTGACCATACGCGCCTTTTCCCCATTTATCGCCACCGCGCGTGTGATCGAGAAAAGCGGCATTGATGTCGAGGTGGAAATTGCGCCTCCGGATCAGTCCATCGCGGAGATTATCAGCATGATTGCCGACGGGGACCTGGACGCGACAATCGTTGACCGTGATGACGTGCTGATGGCTGCCTCGGTACAACCCGAACTGCTGCCGGGTACACTGGTCAGCGACCCGCGCCCCCAGGGCTGGATGCTGATGCCCCAGAACTGGGAGCTGCTGAAAAAACTCAACGCGTTTCTCAAACAGTACCGCAAGACCAAACAGTACCAGCAGAAAATTGCCGCCTACTTCGAGCCCAACAAGCGCTTTACCCAGCGGGTCGCAGCGCGAATCATTCCCGGAAAGGACCTCTCCCCCTACGACCTGCTGGTGAAGGGTTCATCGCTGGACTACGGTTTCGACTGGCGTCTGGTCGTCGCGCAGATGTGGCATGAGAGCAATTTCAATCCCGATGCGGTGTCGCCGGTCGGTGCCCAGGGCCTGATGCAGGTGATGCCGGTAACCGCGGAAGAGATGGGTTTCCCCCCGCCATTGTTCGAGCCGGAGCGCAATATCCCGGCCGGCGTCAAATACCTGAACTGGGTGCGCGACCGCTTCGAGCCAACACTGCCGGCGGTCGACAGGCTGTGGTTTACCCTCGCCTCCTACAACGCCGGTTACGGCCACCTGCTGGACGCGCGCAGGCTCGCGGTAGAGCTGGGGCTGGACCCGGATGTCTGGTTCGGCAATGTCGAGGTGGCGATGCTCAAGCTGTCCGAGCCGAAGTATTACAAAAATGCCCGCTATGGCTATGTGCGCGGCGCCGAGCCGGTGCAGTATGTGCGCAAGATCAGCGACCTGTACAAGGCCTATACCGAGGTGGCCAGTGGCGATATCAGCGTCCGCCCGCCAATGAGGAAAAAGATCCCGGAGGAAACTGCCGACTCGAACAAGGACGGAGCCGAAACTTCAACCAGCGAGGAATAGTGGGCCCTGCGCAAAGTCCTGTAACAGTTCGCTGCGCCCTTTTCCGGCCCGATGTGTTTTACGTTCACACCTGCAAACCGCGATCCAGCGACTGGCGATAGGCACCGAATGCCGGCACCGTTGCCACCACCAGTGTAGCGGCGAGTATCCCCGCGACCAGCGCCAGCGTCTGCCCGGCCAGGGGCGGTCCACCCAGGTAAATACCGTAGCCTTCCCCCAGTAGCGGTTCGGCAAACCACAGGCCGGCTGACAACGCCACAAAAGCGATGGCCGCACCCGACAGCACCACCAGCAACGCCTCCATCTGCACCAACAGGAACAGCTGCATCGGCCCGGCACCGACAGTGCGCAGCAACGCGATTTCCCGCCGGCGCTCGCGCATGGACGTGAGCAACATGATGCACAGACCCAACAGCGATGCCAGCACCACCATCGCCGAAATCAGCAGTAGTATCTTCTCCAGCACGCCCAGCATCTGCCACAGTTGCGACAGCGCGACGCCGGGCAGTATCGCCAATAGCGGCTCGCCGCGGTACTCATTGATCTGTCGCTGCAACTGGAAAGTGGTTACCGGGGAATCCAGACCCAGCATAAACGCAGTAATGCTGTCGGGCGCCAGCTCCGCCTGGCCTCCCCCATCGCTGTGGATCGCCTCCATACCTTCCAGGCTGATATAGAGTGCCCGGTCCACCGGCGTACCGGTTGGCTCCAGTATCCCGGTGACGGTAAAGGGGTGTTTGTCGTGATGTTGGAAACTGGTACTGCCGAGACCGTGGGCCAATACCAGGGAATCACCCGGCTGGTAGCCCAGCTGCCGCGCTACCTCCGCGCCGAGCACAGCATCGTGAATATCCGCAAAGGGCCGGCCACGGGACAAAGCCAGTGGCCGGTTCCCGCCGTAGCGATAATGATGGAAGAAATCCTGCGAAGTACCCATGACCCGGTAGCCCTTGTGGGAGTCCCCCAATGAGATTGGAATGCTCCAGGCCACTTGCGGCTGATCCGCAATATCGCGATAGGACTGCCAGGAAATATTGTTGCTGGGATTGCCGATGCGGAACACGTTGTACAGCAGCAGGTTCAGCTGTCCGGTGCGCGCGCCGACGATCAGATCGACACCGGATACGGTGCGATTGAAGCTGTCCTTTGCATGGCTGCGGATCTGCTCCACGCCGAACAGCACGAACAGGCTGACCGCTACGGAAACGACGGCCAGCAGCACGCTGCCCCTGCGGTGCATCAGGCTGCGCCAGGCCAGTTTAAGAAACATCCACATCCTCCTGCTTCCAGGCCCGGTTCAGTTCGCGCATGTCTGTCAGCAACGGGAAGTGCCGCGCCAAGGCCATATCGTGGCTGACAAAAACCAGCGTATTGTCAGCGGCGCCGTAGCTGTCCATGAGCAACTGCACAAAGGCATTGCGGGCATCGGGATCGAGTGCCGAGGTGGGCTCGTCCACCAGCAACAGCCGCGGCCGGTTGATCAGCGCGCGGGCGATGGCAACCCGCTGCTGCTGTCCGACACTCAGCGCGTCCGCACGCCGCTGCAGGATGCCTTCGCGCAACCGTAACTGCGCCATCAGTTGCACTGCACGACTGTGGACATCGCCACCCGAACCGCTGAAGTGCGCCGCCAGGCGCAGATTATCCAGCACACTCAGGTAGGGAATCAGGTTGAACTGCTGGAACACCACGCCGATATGCCGCGCGCGAAAGCGGTCCCGACGCCGGCCGCCCAGTGCCGCCAGCGATTGCCCCAGCACTTCGAGTCGCGATTCTGGTGCTACAAGCATGCCTGCCAGCAGGTTCAGCAATGTGGATTTGCCGGAACCCGATGGCCCGCGCAGGAAAAGCCGGCCACCCCGCGGTACCGACCAGCGGGGAATATCCAATACCTTGGGGCCGCGTTTGTAAGCGAATCGGAGTTGTTCCACGGCAATAGCGTTCGCCGCGAGCTGCGCTGCCGGTGCATTCATCTGCCACCTCGTCGGGGATTTTTCGGATACGCCATTGATGATATAACGTATCTCAAATGTACCAGTCCCGAGATGTGATGCCTATGCCTTCTACCTCATTTCCCCGCGCATTGCTCCTTGTCGCCGCTCTCGTCGGCGCTTGTGCCGAATCGGACGAAAATACCGAACCGGACAAAGTTGCCGCGCCGCCACCCGAAACCACTTCCCCTTCGCCACAGGAACCCGAGACTGCGGAGGTCGTTTACCGGGACGTGGCCTGGGAGGACCTGATTCCCGGGGAGGACCTGGACGCACTGCTCAACCCGCCGGAGTACCTGGACACCATCGCCGAGGGATCCGCGGGAGACCGTATCCCCGGGGAACTGGAGAGTCCCGAACGCACTGGCGCGGAGAGCCGCTACCAGCAGGCGCTGACCTCCACCCGTATCAAGCCGGAATACGACCGCCAATCGGTCCGCATTCCAGGATTCGTGGTGCCGCTGGCGTTCGACGAGGAGCAGACCATCACCCGCTTTCTGCTGGTGCCCTACTTCGGTGCCTGCATCCACCTGCCGCCACCGCCGCCCAACCAGGTGATCTATGCCGATTTTCCGCAGGGGTTTCAGGTGGAGTTTCTGTACGACCCTTTTCATGTGGAAGGACAGTTGCGCACCCTGCCCAAAGATACCGAGCAGGGGACGGCGGCTTATACCATGGAGGTGAAACGGATTTATCCGTATGAAGAGTGATGGGAGGGCCTGCGGCCCGCCTGCCGAGTTGGGGCTTGGCGCTCCCGGCTACAACCCCATCTCCCGCACCAGGTAACCGGCGCCGTCGATATTTTCCATCACCCACAGTATGTAGGCGATATCCACATGGATGGCCCGGGTGCTGTCGGTGAAATCCCAGTCCGCATTGATGCTGTCGTAGGTGCCGTCGAACACCAGCCCCACCAGTTCGCCGCGACCGTTCATCGTTGGCGATCCGGAATTGCCGCCAGTGATATCCACCGTGCTGAGGAAATTCACCGGCACCGAGTCGAGCTGCTTGTCGTAGTAGCGGCCATAGTCCTTCTTGTCGATGGCGGTGAGCAGCGCTTTCGGCGCATCGAAGGGCTCCTTGCCGGTGTACTTGGCCACGATGCCGCGCAGTGTAGTGAAGGGCACAAAGCGGTCCTTGCCGTCGTTGCCGTCCGCGGCCTCAGTGATGGTGCCGGCGGGCGGTGTATAGCCTTTAACCACACCGAAAGTCACGCGCAGGGAGCTGTTGGCATCCGGGTAGACCGGCTTGCCGCGGGAGCGGTTGTAGTCGATCAGCAGCGCCATATATTCGGGCCGCAGCCGGGCAAAGCGCCCTTCCATGGCCTTGTCCCGCTCTTCCCGCGCGAGCATATCGTCGTACATGGCCACGGCAAGCTGGATAAACGGATCCTTGCTGTTGGCGAAATCCTCCGGTTTCCTGCCGATCCAGGCCAGGCGCGCATCGGTGTCGGTCAAGCCGGTATCGGCATACATCCTGTCGAGCGTTGTCTCCAGATCGCCGTCGCCAATCTTCAGGTATTCGTCAAAGCTGGCGATGCGCTGTTTCTCCGGCAGCGCCTGGTAACGCTGCAGGAAATAGAGCCAGATCTGCTTGTCCACCGTCGGGTAGAAGCTGCGCTCGATACGCTTCATGCTCTCGGTGAAACGGGTCAGGTCCCGCTCCTGATAACCCGGTTCGCGCTCGGCGTCGGGCTTCTCGTTCTCTTTTGCCAGCCGGTAAAGCTGGCGCGCGGCGTCCAGCATCGCGGAGCGATCCATATAGTCGAGCGCCAGGTCCCGTTCGCGGGTGGATGCCTTTTCCTCCACCAGCGCGTCCAATTCATCGAGGGTGGACTGGTATTTCGCCCGGCGGGTTTTGTCCGATTCCACCCAGGCCTGCAGGTCTTTTTCCAGTTTGCGCTTGCGCTGCAGCAGGTCGCTGCGCTGGTAACCCTCCATCATGCCGGTGAAGTTCTTGGCGTAGTTGTTCAGGCCCGCCACCAAGCTGGCGTACTTCAGTTCCGCATCCTTGTTGTCCTCGGTGGCCGCGGCGATAGTCTCGGACCACTCCGCCAGCACCTTCTGCATGGTCGGGTAGTACCAGTCGAAATTGCTCTCCACTTCCTGCGCAGTGCGGTAGCGGTTGGTGCTGCCGGGATAGCCGGCCACCATGACGAAATCGCCCTTCTCGGGCCCCTTCGCCGCTACCGGCAGGTAGTGTTTGGGTTTGTAGGGCACATTGTCTTTGGCGTAGTCCGCGGGCTTGCCGTCCTTGCCGACGTAGGCGCGGTAGAAGGCGTAGTCACCGGTATGGCGCGGCCACATCCAGTTATCGATATCGCCACCGAACTTGCCGATGGACGATGCCGGCGCATGCACCAGGCGCACATCGCGGATTTCCAGCTGCTTGACCAGGTAATAGTCGAGGCCGCCGTAATAGCTGTACACCTCGCAGCGGTGGCCCGGGTCCTTCTCGCACTCCGCCACCAGCGATTTCTGCGCATCTTCGATGGCCGCAAAGCGCGCGGCGCCGTCCATATCGTCCGAGAGTTTACTGTTGACCCTGTCGGTCACCTCCTCCATGGACACGGTGACGTACACCCGCGAGCCCGGGGCAGCCGGCAGCTCCTCCGACAGGTCTCCGGCGAGAAAGCCGTTTGCCAGCAGGTCCCGATCCTCGGTGGAGTTGTAGGAGATGGAGCCGTAGGCGCAGTGGTGATTGGTGATCACCAGGCCCTTCGGGGACACGAAAGACGCGGAACAACCGCCCAGGCTGATCACCGCATTCATCGGGAAGTCGGTGAGCTTGGTCATGCTCGCCGGGTCCAGCTCCAGGCCCAGGTCGCGCAGCTTGTCCGACAACTCCGGCAACTGGTGCGGCTGCCACATGCCCTCGGTGGAAACCGGTTTGTCCGCCGCTGCGGCCGGGGTACCGCCGGCGAGCAAGGCTGCGGCTACTGCAGCCAGGGCAATGGGATATCTTATTCTCATAGTGACTCCGGTCTTTTCCATGTTCGACAGATTCTACAGAAATAACTGCTACCAGCGCGGGCAGGCAGCGCTCCAGAACGAAATGATACTTTATATCAATAATACATGACAGCGCCCCTGCAGTGAGGTCCCGGATCGGGGATTGACTTATGGACCGATTGGTTCATAATACCTTTCATACCGCCTCTACCGACGAAGTCACGCTATGGCACGACCACAGGAATTCAACACCGCCGAGGCCCTGCGCCAGGCCATGGATACATTCTGGCAAAAGGGTTATGAAGCCACTTCCATGGCCGATCTGTTGAAAGCCATGGGGCTCAGCAAGAGTAGCCTCTACGCTGCATTCGGCGGCAAGCGGGAGTTGTTCCTGGCTGCTTTCGACGCCTACCGCGAGGAGCGCGGGCGGGAGATGCAGCAGATACTGGCGCAGGGACCGGCCCGCGACGCCATCGAGCAGTTTTTCCGCAAGATCATCGCCGATGCCGGCGACGGCGGTGCGCCCTCGCGCGGCTGCATGAGCATCAACCAGGCGGTGGAGCTGGCTCCCCGGGACCCGGAGGTGCGCTCGCGCATTTCCCGGGATTTCGCCGGCATGGAGGCCCTGTTCACGCAGGCAATTGCACGCGGCCAGATGGACGGTTCCATCGGCAACAGTGATGAAGCGCGCAACCTGGCCCGGCTGCTGGTACTGGCCTTCCCCGGCCTGCAGGTCATGGTGCGCGCCGACGGCGACCGGGAGCAGCTCAACCAGACCCTGAACCTGTTGCTGTCCACGCTCGACTGAGAGCGAAACCACAGCATTTTCTTGCCCATTCTGGACCAAAAGGTCCCAAACAAAGTGCAACCACCCAGGAGATGCCAACCATGAAACTGCAACAGATCCGCAATGCCACCGTCATCATCGACTACGCCGGCAAGCGCTTCCTCGTCGATCCGATGCTGTCGCCCAAGGGAGCCTTCCCGGCCTTTCCCGGTACCGTCAACGATCACCTGTCCAATCCGCTGGTGGAGTTGCCCATTCCGATGGAAGAGGTAGTGGATGTCGACGCAGTAATCGTGACCCATACCCACGAGGACCACTGGGACGAAACCGCCACTCGGCAGATTCCGAAAAACAAACCGCTGTTCGCACAGAACGAACGGGATGCGGAGGCGATCCGCGCCGCGGGGTTTACCGACGTACGCCTGCTCGGCGACGATGTTGAATTCGAGGGCGTCACCCTCACCAAGACCGCCGGCCAGCACGGCAGCGATGCCATCATGGCCTCCCCCGCCGGCGAACTGCTGGGCGAGGTCTGCGGCGTGGTGTTCAGGCACCCGCGGGAGAAAACCGCCTATCTGGCCGGCGACACCGTCTGGAACCAACACGTCGCGGACAGCCTGGCGCAGTACCAGCCGGGTATCGCCATCCTGAATGCCGGTGACGCCCGCATACCGAATCTCGGATCCATCATCATGGGCAAGGAGGATGTCTATGCGGTACACAAGGCCGCCCCACAGGCCACGCTGATTGCAACGCATATGGAGTCGGTCAACCACGCCACCCTGTCCCGCGCCGAGCTGCGCGCTTTTGCTGCCGAGAAAGGGATGGCGGAACAGTTGCTGGTGCCGGAGGACGGCGAAACCTGCGTACTCTGAATCCGTTCGATCAATTTGTCATCCCGAATCAGGTTCGGGATGACAACAGAATCATTCTCCTGCAGGCGGGCTCCCGCCGATGGCTTCACTGAAATAGTCCAACAACATACGCACCTTGGGCGAAAGATGGCGGTTTTGGGGATAGATGCCCCAGATACCGTCGTCCTCCTCCCGGTAATGCTCCAACAGGGAAATCAGCCGGCCGGATCCCAGGTGTTCATCCACGTAGTAATCCGGCAACTGCACGATGCCGATCCCCTTCAACGCCGCATCCACCAGAGCCCTGCCGCTGTTGCAGCGGATACTGCCGCTGACCTTGATGTTCCTGGAGCGGCCCTGCTCGCGAAAACGCCAGTAATCCAGGGTCCCCGGCAGGCAGTTGTGCTGCCCGAGCTCCGACAGGCTGTGCGGCTCGCCGCGGGACGACAGGTATTCCGGGGAGGCGCAGACGTACAGCGTGCGGGAGCCGAGCCGCCGCGCCATCATGCTGGAATCGTCGAGTTTGCCCAGGCGCACAGCGAGGTCGTAGCCCTCCGCCACCAGATCCAGCTTCTGGTTCGTCAGCTGCAACTCCACCTGCAGCTCCGGGTAGCGCAGTGCGAAATTGTTGACCAGTGGCGCCAGGGTGCTCTCGCCGTAGGTCACCGGAGCCGTCAGCCGCAATCTGCCGCGGGGAACCTGCTGCAGATCGGTGACGGCGCGCTCCGCTTCCGCCAGCCCATCCAGCACCTGGCGGCAGTGCTGGTAGTAGATCTGGCCCGCCTCGGTCACCGAGACCTTGCGGGTGGTGCGATACAGCAACCTGGTCGACAGCCTCGATTCCAGCGCACTGACCTGCCGGCTGACCTGGGCCGTGGAGATCCCCAGTCTGCCCGCCGCGGCGGTAAAACCGCCGGATTCAGCCACGGCCACAAACTCACTGACCCCTTCCCAGTTCTGCATACCCTGCCCCCGGCCCCAATTGTTACGACACAGAAAAGATGAATTTCAGAAACAACTGATTATATTCCATCTGGAAACAGATAGACTCACCTCCGTATCGCGGCAGAGCGCCGCCCAGTCAATAAGGAGTTGCACCATGACCGACACCATCAAAGCCAGGGCCGCCGTGGCCTGGGGCCCGGGACAGCCGCTGTCCATTGAAGAGGTCGATGTAATGCCGCCGCAGGCGGGCGAAGTGCGGATCCGGGTGATCGCATCCGGGGTCTGCCACACCGACGCCTTCACCCTGTCCGGCGATGATCCGGAGGGTAATTTCCCGGCGATTCTCGGCCACGAGGGCGGCGGAATCGTCGAATCCGTGGGCGAAGGTGTGACCAGCGTTGCCGTTGGCGACCACGTAATCCCGCTCTACACACCCGAGTGCGGCGAGTGCAAGTTCTGCAAATCCGGCAAGACCAACCTGTGCGGCAAGATCCGCGATACCCAGGGCAAGGGCCTGATGCCGGACGGCACCAGCCGCTTCTCCAAAGATGGCGAGCCGATCTTCCACTATATGGGCTGCTCCACCTTCTCCGAATATACGGTGCTGCCGGAAATTTCCCTGGCCAAGGTCGACAAGGCCGCGCCGCTGGAGGAGGTCTGCCTGCTGGGCTGCGGCGTCACCACCGGCATGGGTGCGGTCATGAACACCGCCAAGGTGGAGGAAGGCGATACCGTCGCCATCTTCGGCCTGGGTGGTATCGGCCTGTCGGCGGTGATTGGCGCGGCCATGGCCAAGGCCGGGCGCATCATTGCCATCGATATCAACGAGAGCAAGTTCGACCTGGCCCGCCAGTTGGGCGCCACCGACTGCGTCAACCCGAAGGACTACGACAAGCCGATCCAGGAAGTGATCGTCGAGCTGACCGACGGCGGCGTGGACTACTCCTTCGAGTGCATCGGCAATGTGGACGTGATGCGCTCGGCGCTGGAGTGCTGTCACAAGGGCTGGGGTGAATCCGTGATTATCGGTGTGGCCGGTGCCGGCCAGGAGATCTCCACCCGCCCCTTCCAGCTGGTGACCGGCCGCGTCTGGAAAGGTACCGCCTTCGGTGGCGTCAAGGGCCGCTCCGAACTGCCGGACTATGTCGAGCGCTATCTCGCGGGCGAATTCAAGCTGAACGACTTCATCACCCATACCATGGGCCTGGATGCGATCAATGATGCCTTTAACCTGATGCACCGCGGCGAGAGCATCCGCTCCGTGATCCATTTCGACCAGTAAGCGGGGCGCGCCATGACGATCGAAAACCTGAACAGCAACAAAAGCTTCGGCGGTTGGCACAAGCAGTACCGTCACCACTCCGAAGTGCTCAACTGCGAGATGCGCTTCGCCATCTACCTGCCGCCCCAGGCGGCGGGCGGCCAGAAGGTGCCGGTGCTCTACTGGCTGTCCGGCCTGACCTGCACCGACGAGAACTTTATGCAGAAGGCCGGCGCCCAACAGGTTGCCGCCGAACTGGGCATGGCACTGGTAGCGCCGGACACCAGCCCCCGCGGCGAAACGGTGGCGGACGACGAGAACTACGACCTGGGCCAGGGTGCCGGCTTTTACGTCAATGCCACGCGCGATCCGTGGAGCCGCCACTACCGCATGTACGACTATGTCGTAGACGAGTTGCCGCAACTGGTGGAATCGCTGTTTCCGGTCACCAGTGTACGTTCGATCGCCGGCCACTCGATGGGCGGCCACGGCGCGCTGGTGCTGGCACTGCGCAACCCGGTGCGCTACCGCTCGGTGTCCGCGTTCAGCCCCATCGCCAATCCGGTGAACTGCCCCTGGGGCAAAAAGGCCTTCGCGGCCTACCTGGGGGAAGATACCCCGGAGTGGTCGCGGTACGACGCCAGCCTGCTGATGCGGGACGCAGATGACAAAGTACCGGCGCTGGTGGATCAGGGGGAAGCGGACAACTTCCTCAGCGAGCAGTTGAAACCGGAAGCGTTGGAAGCGGCGGCCGCCACCAGCGACTATCCGCTGCAGTTGCGCCGCCGCGAGGGCTACGACCACAGCTACTACTTTATCGCCAGCTTTATCGGCGAGCACCTGCGCTTTCACGCCCGACACCTCAATCTTTAGCAC
>NZ_JALKCV010000019.1 GCF_023634065.1 Microbulbifer litoralis | reverse complement strand
GTGCTTTCCTTGAAGTGGTCTAAGCACAAATTATCTGGCTCGCTATCAAACCACCACCAGTTGGCTAATTTATCTGTTTTTATGCACTGAAACGTAAAAACCGAGGCTCCATCGTAGTGGCTATGGCAAATTTCTCTTAACTCGTATATGTGACCAGCCTTTATGTCGATTGTATTGAACGAGGGCAAATCCGTTTTTGCAACATAACGTTTTCCTATAAGAAACGGGTGCTCTCTCCATGTTGATCCATACATTGCCATGATGGCACCTAACAGTTATATCGTAGTCCCCACGACCGATATCACCTTGATTGATATCTAAAGTCGAAATAATCGCCAGAATGTCTTCAAAGGCCCATGACGTCAAGGCTGTAGCGATATTTGGTTGAACGTACCAAATTGCAAATTCGATCGTGACGACTGCTATCCCGATTTTTCCTTTTCCGTTAACTTACTGATTCTATAGATCTTTTCCGGCTTTCAGGACGGGCATCCACGATATCGGTCCCGAGGGCCGAAATGTCCAGCGGTTTTTGGTCACGTAGAGGGCGGGCAGCGGTATGTCAGCAAAGGGTTAAAAATCGGGAAAGGCTTTGGACAGGGGCGGCAGGGGTGAGGAGTTACTCACTCCCACCGTCTAAGGTGCCGGTAAATCGCATCCAGGGCCCGACAACCCTTGTCGGTGGTACTGCAGTACGGGTATTGCTCTGTTCCGCATCCAATACTCGTGCAGGGGAATTAATTTATCAGGCTGATGACGCGGATACTGTCCGTCAGTTCCTGCCCGCAGCCCGCTGGCGCGCCCCCTTCCTGCCAAAAATCCAGCGGAGCAGCTTTACCCAGGGTGACCAGGGTTGAACCGAGGGGCTATTGCCGAGGGACGCCTCAGCCCTGGTCAACGAGTCCTCGATCAAGGCATCGTGCAGCGGGCGGAAAACCAGTGGCCAGGAAAGGATTGCGAGTCCGCTGGTTGTCATTTCAAGTGTGTGCTGGAGAACAATGCCCTGGCGTTCGGCAGGAACAATTTCGTAGCCGTGCCATCCATTGAACCCTTTTGGCCCGGTAAAACGGAACCTGATTGACTCGCCGGGCCGGTATGCTTCGACAAAATAGCGAATCGGTCCATGTCCGCCAATCGCCCCCCGCGCCAGCGGCCGGTCGAATACCATGCGGGGCCATGTCTCGACTGGCCACAAGGCATCCTCTTCGGATGCGAGTGAGTCTATCAGCTTCCCGACCGGCTCGTTCTGGCGAAATACGCGTTCATGGATATTGAGTACTTTCATTCCGCGCTCCAAACGGTGATGTTCCAGTTTACCCCAGTGAGATCCCGGCAGCCCTGAAGCGAGAGTGATCACTCAGGCATTCCTTCACAGCCCTTGCCACTTTCCGTCCTACTCTGAGAAAAATTTCCGCTTGGCAGGACAGCTCTGGCGTTTCGGCAGCTCCTGATATCTCATCACGGACAATCAGTCAGGGATCGTTTCTGTATCCAGGCAGGTATACAGGTTCCAGCCGACTTGCCTCATCCAACCACTCCCTGACGAAAGGGCGATCCAGCAACCTGCTGAACCAGGTTTCAGTTTTTGGCCAACGGTGGTCTGGCTGGTGGTGGGAGGAGAATCTCACGACTGACGGGACGAGCATAATATCGGCGAGTGAGTAGTTCCCGATCAGATAATCGCCGCCAAACTGCTCGATCGTGCCCTCCCAGATTGAGTAAACTTTTTCAATCTCCCGTTTTTCATCATCCGACAGAGATTTTTTATCCGGATAAAATGCACTTTCGAAAGATAAACACGGGCACACACGACCAAAGGTGGAGTGCTGCCAGGCTGAAAAGGCTCTGGCCTTGGCCCTCGCCTGGATGTCATCAGGCAACAGGTCATTGTTACCGAGTTCGTTGGCATACTCCATGATGGCAAGCGAATCGAAAATGATATACCCATCATCATCGAGAACTGGAACCGCGGCCGGCGGTGAGAACTCGCCTATTCCCTCCAGGTTTTGCCATCGTTGCGGACGACGGATATCGACGATCTCTTCCCTGAACGGAATATTCTGTTCCTTGAGCGCCAGCCAGGCGCGAAATGCCCAACTCGATGCGTTGCGGTTTCCGCTGTACAAAATTCGACCCATATAGATTTCCGGGTTATTAAGTAAAGTGCTTTCTGCGAGCAGATTATATTCCGTGAAACCCACCGCTTCGCTTGAAAACCGGACGTTCAACGCCTATATTCAGGCGATATTTTGCTATATATGAAGAAAATCGGGCGTGGACTCCTTCGATACAGAGATTCTCAAGATTCTGCAAACCAGTAGCCGCATCAGCACCGAGGAGCTGGGAGTCAGGGTGGGGCTTTCGGCCTCAGCCTGCCAGCGAAGGATCAAGAGGCTGAAAGCGGAGGGCATTGTAAGCAACGAGGTTGCCATACTGGACAGGGAAAAGCTGCCGGGATTTATAACCGTCATCATCGATGTCACCCTGGAGAAGGGCGGTGAAAAGGCACTGGATAAGTTTATTGCCCAGTTGAATGAGGAGAGTCGCGTACAGCAGTTTTATTATGTCGCCGGAGAAGTGGATTTTGTGGTGATTGTCGTAACCAAAAGCATGGATGACTTCGACAACCTGTGCAGGCAGGTCCTTATGTCGAATGCCAATGTCAAGAAATTCTCTTCCAAGGTAGTGATCAAGTCGGAAAAAGTAGGGATGGCGGTGCCTCTCTGACGGAATCCTCGTGCAACGCGAGATTGCCGGCACTTTGACCGTGGCGGTGAAGTCCTTCGCCGCAGAAAAACTCCGGGAGTCTGGACCGACCTTTCCTTCGCCCCAGGTAAGAAGGGATCGAATACAGCCATCCCTTAACTGAATACTTATTAGTTATCTCAAAATTGTTTTGACCAAAGCCCGCCCTTTTAAGCCGTCATCCCGCGCTCGATCCGGGATGACGACCGGCTGGGGGCAATGCAGGAAACGTCCGTTGTTAAAGGAATCCGAGTAGCTGTTAATACAATCATGAACCCCTTAATAGGTGAGTCTCTTGAGATAACGGTAGATCGTATCCTGCGCCCGGCAGCCCCTGTCGGTATTGCTGGCAATACGGGTATTGCTCTGTTCCGCATCCAGTACCCGCGCCTTCTGGTTGTCGCTCCACTGGAGTTCCATGATCTTGCGGACCGTTGCGCGGTGCTTTTCGTCGGTCACGGGGAAGGTGACTTCCACGCGGTGGTCGAGGTTGCGGGTCATCAGGTCTGCCGAGGAGAGCCAGATTTTCTCGTCGCCACCATTGTGGAAGATATAGACGCGCGCGTGCTCCAGGTACTTGTCCACCAGGCTGATGACCTGGATATTGTCCGACAGGCCGGCGGTGTCGCAGACCAGGGCGCACATGCTGCGCACGATAATGCGTATTCGGACCCCGGCGGCGCTGGCGCGGTACAGGCGTTCGATCACCTCGCTGTCCACCAGGTTGTTGCACTTGAAGAAGAGTTCCGCCGGCAGGCCGGCGCCGGCGGCCTCTATTTCGCGGTCGATGGCCTGTAGCAGGGCCGGGCGGTTGGTGTGGGGGGATACGGCGATGTGGCGGTACTTGGGGCGCCGGTGGGTGTACTGGATAAACTCGAATACGTTGTAGGCATCCTGGCCCAGTTCCCAATCGCTGGTCAGCAGGCTGAAATCGCAGTAGACGCGCGCGGTGCTTTCGTTGAAGTTGCCGGTGCCGAAGTGGGTGTAGAAGCGGTCCTCGCCGTTTTCCTCGCGCAGGATGGAGATCAGCTTGCAGTGCACCTTGAGCCCGGGCACGCCGTAGATCACCTTGACGCCGGCGTCGCGCAGCTCGGCGGACCAGTGGATATTGGCCAGTTCGTCGAAACGCGCCTGCAACTCCACCACCGCGATCACGCGCTTGTTGTTGCGCACGGCATTGACCAGCGCGGCCACCACGCGCGAGTTCTTGGCCACCCGGTAGAGGTTGATGCGGATTTCCTTTACCTGCGGGTCTATGGCGGCGCTGATCAGCAGGTTGGTGATTGCGCGGAAGTCGTGGTACGGGTAGTAGAAAAACAGGTCGCGCCGGCTCACCTGCTCGAAGACGCTCTCGCCAACCGGCAGTGTTTCCAGGGTTTTCAACGGTTTGTAGCGGTGGCGGGCGGAGTCCGCCGGAAAGGCCATAAAGTCCTTGGAATTGTGGTAGCGGCCGCCGGGGGTGTAGCTGTCGTAGCGCCCCATCCTGAGTTTTTTCTTGACCAGGTTCAGCAGCACTTCCGGCATGGCCGCATCGTGGGCCAGGCGCACCGGGTCGGCCTGCTTGCGTTTCTTCAGGGACTTCGCCACCCGGTCGACGATGTTCTGCGTGATATGTTCCCCCAGCTCCAGCTCCGCGTCGCGGCTGATCTTGAACATGTAGGCCTCGGCCTTTTTGATCGGCAGCACATTGCGGAACACATCCGCCAGGCAGGCGCGGATGACATTGTCGAGCACCGTGTACACCTTCTCGTGCCGGCCCTCCCGCGGCGGTATCACCACAAAGCGCGGCAGTACATCGGTGGGGATCTCCATGGCGGCGAAGCGTTCCGCCTCGCCCTCGAGCTGCAGGTAGATGGCGAAGTAAATGCTCGCTTCGTTCAGCAGTGGCATGGTGTCGCGATCGTCGATAAAGAAGGGTTCCAGCTCCGGCAGCACCTCGCGGTGGAAATAGTCCTCGACGAAGGCGCGCTGCTGCACGGTCAGCTGTTCTTCATTGACCAGGTGGATACTGTGCCGGTCCAGGTCCGCCAGCACCTTGGAGTAGGCGCTGAACGAGCGCCGCTGCAGCCGCAATACCTTTTCGTTGATGCTCGCCAGCAGCTCGGAGAAGTGTTCCTTCTTATTGCCGCCCTTGGCAAAGGTGGCCAGGCGCCGAACGTCGGCGACCCGCACGCGGTAGAATTCATCCAGGTTGTTGGAAAAGATACCGAGAAACCGCACCCGTTCGATGATGGGTACGGTCTCGTCCTCGACTTCCTGCAACACGCGCTCATTGAAGGACAGCCAGCTTAGCTCTTTCGGGTATAGGGGCGTATTATTGGACATGTACGAACTGCTTATTGTGCGGCCGGGAATCGGGGACTCCCTGAAATGGCTCCGGGATGCTGCGGTGTGGCCACAGCCCGGCGAAACCTTCGGTTTATCTGCGCGACAGTTTGCTACATTCTCGTGACAACTTTTTGACAGGATAGCCGATGGAGCGCGACGCCGAACGCTACGCCGCACTGGACCTGGGGTCCAACAGCTTTCACCTGCTGCTGGCGGAGTTCCGCGACCAGCGCATGGTGCGCCTGCACACGGACCGCGCCATGGTACGCCTGGCGGAGGGCCTGGACGAGGCCCGCAACCTGGATCCGGAAGTGGCCGAACGGGCGCTGTTGGCCATGCGCCGCTTCCGCCCGGTGCTGGCGGAACTCCCCACCGATCATATCCGTGTTGTCGGCACCAACACACTGCGCGCCGCCGCCAATGCCGACGGCTTCCTGGAATCGGCCGAATCCATCCTCGGTGCGCCGATCGAGATCATCAGCGGTATCGAGGAGGCGCGCCTGATCTACACCGGTGTGCTGGCCGCCGCCGACGGCCCGCCGCGGCTGCGCTGCGCCATCGATATCGGCGGCGGCTCCACCGAGCTGGTGCGCGGGCGCGAGGTACCGCAACAGCTGCAGAGCCTGTATATGGGCTGTGTCTCCTACCGCCAGCGCTTTTTTGCCGACGGCATCATCGCCAGCGGCAAGAAGAAGGGCGCCAGCAATTTCGAGCGCGCCCGCCGCGCCGCCTGTGCGGAGCTGCAGGGACTGCAGCACCTGGCGGACAGCGCCGAGGTGGTGGGCGCCTCGGGCACGGTCAAATCGGTCGCGCGGGTGCTGAACGGCGGTGAGCTCAGCCCGATCCGCCGCGCCGATATCGACGCACTGGCGGAACGGGTGGCCGCCACTGCGACCATCGACGAGCTGGCACTGCCCCATCTGGATGAAGCGCGGCGGCCGGTATTCGCCGCCGGGCTGGCGATACTGCACGCGGTCTTCTGCGAGCTGGATATCGCCGAGATGCAGGTTTCCCCCTACGCCATTCGCGAGGGCATAGTGCACGACCTGGCCGGCCGCCTGCACGGCGGCGACCGGCGCGCCGATACCGTGGCCACGCTGATGCAGCGCGGCCAGATCGATGTGGACCAGGCGCGCCGCGTCGGCGACACCGCCCACGACCTGCTGCTGCAACTGCGCCCGGGCTGCGGCGCCGAACAGCTGCAGCGCCTGCGCTGGGCCGCGCGGCTGCACGAGATCGGCCTGGCCCTGTCCCACAGCAACTTTCGCAAGCTGGGGGCCTATATGATCGAGCAGGCGGATATGGCCGGCTTTTCAAAGACGGAGCAGGAACACCTGGCGCACCTGATCCGCAACCAGCGCGGGCGCCTCAAGCCGCCGCGTGAACACTACGGCTTCCACCCGAACCCGGACCTGACCCTGTGCCTGCGGCTGGCCTGTATCGTGCACCGGGACCACACCGACCGCAGTGTCCGCGGCCTGCAGCTGGCGGCCGCTGGCGACCACTACCGGCTGCGCGCCAACCACGCCTGGCTGGACCTGTACCCGGCGATCGAGGATCTGCTGTACCAGGAGGTGGAGCGCTGGCGGGGCGAGCCGGTGTGGCTGGAGCTGGACACGGTTTAGCCTCTCCTATCCCTGTAGATACTCTGTTTGCATCCAGTTTTGATGGATGTCGTCAATTCGGCGAAGAGCCTGTGCCGGACCTGATCCGGTACCAGTATCCAGTTCCGGGGCAGCTGGATTCCGGCCTTCGCCGGAATGACGAGAATCCCCGTCGAGCGCGGGTGGATACCCGGCGGTCGCCCACCCTACAATGGCAATTTATGAAGCTCAGCCAAGTCACCCTCAGTCACCACTACGCCGATCTCGGCGACGCCTTCGGCACCCGGATCGACCCGACGCCGTTCGAACATCCGAAGCTGATTCACGTAAACCCGGCGGCGCTCGAGCTGCTGGGCATCGACCGGGACGAGGTCGATAACCCGGCCTGGGCCCAGTTCGGTTGCGGCAAAAAGCTGTTTCCCGGCTCGAAGCCGTTCGCAATGAAATACACCGGCCACCAGTTCGGCGTCTACAACCCGGACCTGGGCGACGGCCGCGCGCTGCTGTTGGGCGAAGTCGAGCACCGGGGCAGGCCCTGGGAGCTGCACCTGAAAGGCGCCGGCAAGACGCCCTACTCCCGCTTCGGCGACGGCCGCGCAGTGCTGCGCTCCACCATCCGCGAATACCTGGCCGGCGAGGCGCTGCACGGGCTGGGCATCCGCACCACGCGCGCCCTGTGCCTGGTGGGCAGCGACGAGCCGGTGGCGCGGGAGAAAATCGAGAGCGGTGCCATGCTGATCCGCGTGGCCGAGACCCATATCCGTTTCGGCCACTTCGAATATTTCTTCTATACCCGCCAGCTGGAAGCGCTGATGCAGCTGATCGATTTCACCTGTGCGCGCTTCCTGCCGGAGGCGCTGTCGCTGCCGGACAGCGAAAAGGCCGAGGCACTGCTGCGCTTTACCGTGCAGCGCAGCGCCGACCTGGCCGCCGGCTGGCAGGCCGCGGGCTTCGCCCACGGCGTGCTGAACACCGACAATATGTCGATTATCGGCGACACCTTCGATTTCGGTCCCTACGGCTTCCTGGACGACTACGAACCGGAGTTCATCTGCAATCACTCGGACCACACCGGCCGCTACGCCTTCGAGCAGCAACCGGGCGTGGTGCTTTGGAACCTGAATGCACTGGCACACGCGTTTTCCGCATTTGTGAGTACTGATTCACTGAAGGACTGCCTGGAGGAATTCCAGCCGCACCTGATCGACGCCTACGCCGCGCGCATGCGCGCCAAGCTGGGTCTCACCACCGGGGAGGACGGTGACCGGAAACTGTGCGCCGACCTGCTGCAACTGCTGGCCGACGCCCGCGCGGACTACACGCTGTTCTTCCGCGCACTGGCCCACTACCGCGGCGAGCGCCCGCCAGAGGCGCTGAATGCGTTGGTTCCGGCGGCGCAACAGGATGCGCTGTTGCACTGGCTGGATCACTACGACCAGCGCCTCGAGCGGGAAAACAGCGATTCCAGCAGCCGCAACCGCGCCATGCTGTGCGCCAACCCCAAGTTCGTGTTGCGCAACTACCTGGCGCAGCGCGTTATCGATGCCGCCGAGGGCGGCGACTACCGCCCGCTGCAGACCCTGTTCGAGCTGCTGCAGTCGCCCTTCGACGAGCACCCGGAACACGAGACCTGGGCCGCTTCGCCACCGGAGACCGGCAAGCATATGCCGATCAGCTGCTCGTCCTGACGGGCGGCCTGTCGGCGTGAATCGTCATGCCGGACTCGATCCGGCATCCAGCGTAGGCTCCCGGATTCCGGCATACGCGGGAATGACGACACTCACGGCAGTCGATGACCGGCCGATGATTCCCCACTATCCCAATCCCGCGCCGGGGCTACACTGGAATAGGAATCCCGATTTTCCCGGTGACCTGGTGTATTATTCCGGTCACATTCCAGAAAAGGGGTAAGCGAGATGACGATGAGAAACCTGCTGATGGCCGCCTGCTGCCTGCTGTTCGCACTGCAGGCCAGCGCCGCGGACGTGCTGGGCAAGTGGCGCACCATCGACGACGAGACGGGCCAGCCCAAGTCCATCGTCGAGATCTACGAAAAGGGCGGCAAGTACTACGGCCGGGTCGTGGACCTGCTGATGAAGCCGGACGACACCGTGTGTGAAAAATGCCCCGGCCCACGCAAGGGCCAGCGGATCGTGGGCATGGACGTGATCACCGGCATGGTGAAAAACGGCGACGTCTACGAGGGCGGCCAGATTCTCGACCCCACCAAGGGCAAGGTCTACGACTGCAAGTTCTGGCTCGAGGGCAACCAGTTGAAAGTGCGGGGTTATCTCGGCTTCTTCTACCGGACCCAGACCTGGCAGCGGGCCAACTGAAACCCGCCGCACGCTGTCCCGGATTTTCCACTGCGCAGCGGAAAATCCGGGCCGAATATTTTTCTTTGTCCCTCCCGCAATCATCCAGCTTCATTTCCAGCGGTTCCGGAAAAACCTTGACCTTTCTCCCGTCCTTCACCGATTTTTTTCGACTCCCTGTCCCACTTTAAAGTGGGATCTGCGTTCCGGGGAACCTTTCTGTACAGCCCCTTTGGCGCAGTGCTAATTTTTTTGCCGTATCGTCTGCTCCCGGCTGTACAGGCGGTTTTCACTATCATCCATACAATAAAAACGGGAAATCCCTATGAGCCTCTCGCAACGAAAAATCGTCAAGCGATTGACCCGCTGCCTGTCTGCGGCCTGCCTCACCATCGCCGCCAGCGCGCAGGCGGCGACGGTGGACCTGCTGGTGCTGTACGACCAGTACACCGCCGATTATTTCTCCGGCGATCCACAGACCGCGGTCACCAACTGGGTCAACCAGATGAACGCCGCCTATGCCGACAGCCAGATCGACGTGCAACTGCGCCTCGTGGGCGTGCGCCACAACCAGCAGGCCGGCGCCGACCAGGGTGAAGTGCTCGGCAACCTGCGCGTCAACAATTCCGTATTGTCACTGCGCAATCAACTGGGGGCGGATTTCGTGTCGCAACTGCACGCCACCGGTGCCTGCGGTGTCGGCTACGTGGCCGTCGACCCGAACTGGACCTGGAATGTCGTGCACCCCGGCTGCGGGCCGATGGTGATGGCCCACGAACTGGGTCACAACATGGGCCTGAACCACTCGCGCCGCCAGGGCGATACCAGCGGTGCCCGCTTCCGCTACGGCGTCGGCTACGGTGTCGACAGTGTGTTCGTGGACATCATGGCCTATGAGGGCGTGTTCAATACCACCCGCGTCAACCGTTTCTCCAATCCCAACCTCACCTGTCGCGGCTACCCCTGCGGCCTGCCGGTGGGCCACCCTGAAGAGGCCTACGGCGCGCTCGCGATTCACAATGTGCGCGACGAAATTGCCGCCTTCCGGCCCACGGCCGGTACCGGTGGCCCGGTGGTATTGTCGGAGCACTGCAATTACGGCGGCTACAGCGTGGGACTGCAGGCCGGCAGCTACAACGTCGCCGACCTCAATGCCCGCGGCATCCTGAACGACGATGTTTCATCGATCCGCGTGCAGAACGGCTACCGCGCCGAGCTGTTCACGGATGCCAACTTCTCCGGCAACCGGGTGGTCAAGACCGGTGACGACAACTGCCTGGTCAACGAGGGCATCAACGACCTGACCAGTTCCCTGATCGTTTCCACCACCGGCGGTTTCAACCGCACCATCCAGGCGGAGAGCTATTTCTCCAGCGCCGGCGTGGACCTGGAAAATACCACCGATGCCGGCGGCGGCCAGAATGTCGGCTGGATCGATACCGGCGACTGGATGGCCTACAACAGCATCACCTTCCCCGAGACCGGCAACTACACGGTGGAGTACCGCGTAGCCAGCCAGGACGGCGGCGGTCGCGTCTCGCTGGACCTGGATGGCGGCACCACCGTTCTCGGCGAGCTCGCCCTGCCGGCCACCGGCGGATGGCAGAACTGGGTGACCGTATCGCATACGGTTCATATTCCCGCCGGCACCTACAACCTGGGCCTGTATGCCCAGACCGGCGGCTGGAACCTGAACTGGATCCGCATCAGCCGTTGATCGCTGCGCCCGGCGATCCCGTCGGGCGCCTTATTTTCAGGCGGGGAACATCATGAAAAAAATCGCTTACACAGTGGGCCTGGCAATGGCAGTGGCCGGCGGCATCTGGTGGTCGCTGTCCCAGGCCCCCGGCCCGCAGCCGGAACAATCCGCGGCGCAAACGGCGGCCGCATCCAGCCAGCAACGGGAAGGGGCGAACGATAACCGCAACAGCGCCGGCCCCGATCCGGACAACGCGGCCGAAGCGGGGGACCGTTCGGTGCCGGAGGAAATCCGCGAGCGCGTGGCGACCATGAACGCGCGGCGCCCGGGGAGGCATTTCACTGCGCAGGAAGTGGCGCGGGCAGTGGCGCGCCGCGATATGTGGTCGTCCACGGATGCCGTCGCCACGGAAAAGATTCCGCTGGAGGAGGAGCAGCTGCACGACGGCCGGCAACTGGTTCAGTTCAGCCCGCTAAAACTCGAGAGCCTGCAGGCGGGCGACCGGGTCGCCATCGATATTACCGAGGCAAATACCGCTTACGAAGTAGTGATCGACCGTGTCAAAAAACACGACTACGACAGTATCAGCTGGTACGGCCATATCGACGGCAACGACGGACAGCGCTACCAGGTCAGCTTTACCCGCGGCGAGAGCCTGACGGTGGGCGGCATCGACACCCCGGCCGGCAATTTCCAGCTGCAGGCCCACGACGATGCCGGCTGGATCGCTTCCAGCGGTTCGCTGTTTGAAACCAGCGGCGAGACCGATGCCATTTATCCGCCGGATATGGCGGCTCAGTGAAGGGATAATTTGGGAGGCCACGGCTCCCCGGATTTCGCTGCGCTGCATCCAGGCTACGCGGTGTAGCCCGGATGCAGCGCAGCGGAATCCGGGACCGGGGCTATGCCAACATCAGGCAGCCGCCTCACTTTTACTGCCCGGATTCGCCAGCAGGAACACCAGCGGCATCGCCGCCAGGTTGATCCACATCAGCAACTGGAAATCGTTCACATAGGAAATTTCCGCCGCTTGTCGCAACAGCTCCTGGTAGACACCACCGGGCAGTGCCGATACCTGGCTGGCACTGGGCATCGCCTGCAACAGGTCCGGCGTCAGCTGCAGCCGCCCGCCGAGCTGCTGCTCGTTGATCCACATATTGCGCGTCAGCACCGCCATCACGATGGACACGCCGATACTGCTGCCCAGGTTGCGCGACAGGCTGAACAGCGCCGTGGCCTCACCGCGCAGCTGCGCCGGCAGGGTGGCGTAGGCCAGCGTGGAGATGGGCACGAAGACGAAGCCGAGCCCCAGCCCCTGCAGGATACCGGTCCACACCAGTGCGCTCTGGCTCACCTGCAGGTTGAAGCCGGCCATCAGGTGCAGCGACAGGCTCACCAGCAACATCCCTACCCCGATCATGATGCGGCCATCCACATAGCGCAGCAGCCGGCCCACGATCATCATCGCCGCCATGACGCCGAGCCCGCGCGGCATCAATACCAGGCCGGTAGTCACCACCGGATAGCCCTTCCACTGCTGCAGGTAAGAGGGCAACAGCGCCATGGTCGCCAGCAGGATGATGCCGACCACGAAGATGAACACCACACCGGAGACATAATTGCGGTCGCGGAACAGCCCCGGCGACAGGAACGGGGTCTTGCTGGTCATGGAGTGCACCACGAACAGGTAGAGGCCCAGCACCGAGGCGATGGCGTACAGCTGTATCTCGATGGAGTCGAACCAGTGCACCTGCTCGCCGCGGTCCAGCAGCATCTGCAGCGCACCCACCGCCAGTGCCAGCAGGCCGAAGCCCAGTGCATCGAAACGGGTCTTTTTCGTCTCGCCTTCCGGCACGTACAACCAGATACCGATCAGCGACAGGATGCCGAACGGCAGGTTGATGTAGAACACCCAGCGCCAGGAGTAGTACTCGGTCAGCCAGCCGCCCAGGGTCGGCCCCAGGATGGGGCCGATCATCACCCCCATGCCCCAGATGCTCATGGCCGAGGCGTGCTTCTCGCGCGGGTAGGTATCCAGCAGAGTGGCCTGGGACAGCGGCACCAGCGCGGCGCCGAACACGCCCTGCATCAGGCGCCAGAAAATCATCTCGTTGAGGCTGCCGGCCTGGCCGCAGAGCATCGACGTGAGAGTGAAACCGGCCACCGACCACAGGAACAGGCGCCGGCGCCCGAAGCGCTGCGACAGGTAGCCCACCGGCAGGGTCATGATGGCCGCGGCGACGATATAGGAGGTCAGCACCCAGGTAATCTGGTCGCTGCTGGCCGCGAGGCTGCCCTGCATATGCGGCAGCGCCACGTTGGCAATGGTGGTATCCAGCACCTGGATGATGGTGGCCAGCATGATGCTGACCGTGACCATCAGGGTCTTGGTGCTGTCGTTAACAGCAGAGCTCATTCCGCCGCGCTCACTTGGACAGGACGACGCGGCTGCCCTCGCCGCCCGAGACGCGCGCGGCAACCAGCTTGTCGTCCTCGCTGGTGTCGATGCGCACCTCGGCGCTCATGCCGGCGCGCAGTGCCGGGGCACCCTCGCTCGGGTAGAGCCGCAGGCGCACCGGTACCCGCTGCACCACCTTGACCCAGTTGCCACTGGCGTTCTGCGGCGGGATCAGCGCAAACTCACTGCCGCTGGCCGGGCTCAGGCTGTCCACCTGCGCCTGCCAGCTGAAACCGGGGTAGGCGTCCAGGGTGACTTCCGCCTGCTGCCCGGCGCGGACCTTTGCCAGTTGTGTCTCCTTCAGGTTGGCCTCGACCCAGATACCCTCGGTGCCGAGCATGCTGATCAGGCTCAGTCCGGACGGCGCCATCTCGCCCACCTGGGGCACCTCGTTGGAGATCAGGCCGTTCACCGGCGCGGTAATGCGGGTGCGGGAAAGCTGGTAGCGCGCCTTGTCCAGTTGCGCCTGGGCCACCTTCAGGTCCGCCTGCTCCTCCAGCGGGATCTGCGGATTGCCGCCCAGTTCGGCGCGCAGGCTGGCGAGCTTTTCGGTGTTGATATCGATCTGCGCCAGGGCGCGGTTCAGTTGCTGGCGAGCCTCGTCCAGCTGTGCCTTGGAGACCGCCATCTCTTCCAGCTTCTCGTTGCGCTTGAGCTGGCGGCGGTAGAAGTCCGCATCCTCGCGCGCCTGCTTCAGGGAGGCCTCCGCCTCGGCGTACTCGGCGCGGCGCGCCAGCAGGTCGTTGCGGATCTGGCCCAGGTGCGCCTCGGCCTCGGCCACCGCCAGCTTGAACGGTGTTTCATCCAGCTGTACCAACAGGTCGCCCTTCTGCACGCGCTGGTTCGCGCGCACCCCGACTTTCGCCACCACGCCGCTGACTTCCGCGGCCAGGGAGAGCTTGTCGGCCTTGATATAGGCGTTCTCGGTGTGCACGCTGCTGCCACCGCCGAACAGGCACCAGCCGCCGACCGCCACCGCCGCCACGAGGCCGATGCCAAAACCCAGGCGCCGCACGGTTTTCTGTCCCAGTTTTTTAACCACTTCAATACTCCTCGAGTGTTCGCTTACGCCGGTTCCACCAGGTTCTTCTTCAGGCGTTCCAGCAGCTCCTGCAGCTGTTTGATCTCATCCCCGGAAAACCCGACCAGTGCCTGCTTGCGGGTTTGCCTGGCCAGGCCGCGCAGGATTTCCAGCGCCGGCTCGGCCGCAGCGGTGAGAAAAATGCGGAAACAACGGCGGTCCTCCGGATCCTGGCGGCGCTCCACCAGGCCCTCTTCCTGCAGCTTGTCGATCTGGCGCGCCAGGCTGATCGGCGCCACATCCATACGCTCGGCCAGTTCCGCCTGCTTCTGCCCCTCCTCCTTGGCCAGGTGCCACAGCACCTGCCAGCGGGAACGGCTGAGACCGTGGGCCTTGGCCCGCCGGTCAAAATTGCGCCGCAGCAGATGGGCACAGCTGTGCAGCTCGAAGCTCATCTGCGATTCTTTGTCTTGTACGGACATGGCCCCTCCAATTAAGGGCGCTTATTATAAGCATGCTTATGATCATGGCAAGACAGGAGGGGGAAGGGACTGCGGAATGACGGGGTATGGCGTGCCGACAGGCTATGGAGGTAGCCCGGATGGAGCGAAGCGGAATCCGGGGATGCCCGGATTCCGGCGCTGCGCGGTTACATTCGGACGACGCGAAACAGTGGGCACAGGCTGCAGTGCCGCGCCCGGCATGGGAATACGCAATATCAAATCGCGTATTCCGTCTTCAGACCACCTCGATCCGGTCCACCTTCTGGAAGCCCCGCGGCAGCTTGTTGCCCCGGCGACCGCGCTCTCCGCGGTAGTGATCCATCTCCGAGATCTTGATCCTGGTGTGGCGCTTGCCGGCGTGGATCACCAGTTGCGCCCTGCCCTCGAGCACCGCCACACCCACGACGATTTCCTCGCGGCTGGCGGCGCGTGCGGACGGGATATTGACGATCTTGTTGCCTTTGCCCTTGGCCAGTTCCGGCAGCTCGGAGACCGGGAACACCAGCATGCGGCCCTCGCTGGTCACGGCGGCCAGCAGTGCCTCCCCCGGATTTTCGATCTCGCAGGGCGGCAACACTTTCGCTCCCTTGGGCAGGGTCAGCATCGCCTTGCCGGCCTTGTTGCGCGAGTGCAGGTCGGACAGCTTGGCGATAAAGCCGTAACCGGCGTCGGACGCCAGCAGCACCCGCTCCTCGTCGTTGCCCATCAGCAGGCCCTCGAAGGTGGCACCGGAGGGCGGATTGATGCGGCCGGAGAGCGGGTCGCCCTGGCCGCGGGCTGACGGCAACGTGTGGGAGGCGATGGCGTAACTGCGGCCGGTACTGTCGAGCAACAGCGCCGGCTGGTTGCTCTTGCCGCGGGCGGCAAACTTGAAGCCGTCGCCGGCCTTGTAGTTCAGCGCGGTCGGGTCGATCTCGTGGCCCTTGGCGGAACGGATCCAGCCCTTGTCCGACAGCACCACGGTAATCGGGTCCGAGGACAGCAGGTCCGCCTCGTTGAAGGCCTTGGCCTCGCCGCGCTCGACGATCGGCGAGCGGCGCTCGTCGCCGAACTCCCTGGCGGCGGCCAGCAGCTCCTTCTTGATCAGGGTTTTCAGGCGGCGCGCGCTGTCCAGGGTTTTGGTCAGCGTATCGCGCTCTTTCTCCAGCTCCGCCTGCTCGCCGCGGATTTTCATTTCCTCCAGGCGCGCCAGCTGGCGCAGCTTGGTGTCGAGGATATATTCCGCCTGCACGTCGGTGAGCTCGAAGCGCTCCATCAGCGCTTTCTTGGGCTCGTCGTGGGTGCGGATAATCTCGATGACCTCATCGATATTGAGGAAGGCAATCAACTGGCCCGCCAACAGGTGCAAACGTTTCTCCACCTTGTCGAGGCGGAACTGCAGGCGGCGGCGGGTGGTGACGGTGCGGAAGCTGAGCCACTCGCCCAGGATCTTGTCGAGACTCTTGACCTGTGGGCGGCCGTCGATCCCGATCATGTTCAGGTTGACACGGTAGCTCTTCTCCAGGTCCGTGGTTGCGAACAGGTGGTTCATGACCTGCTCCGCATCCACCTTCCTGTTCTTGGGCACGATGATCAGGCGCGTCGGGTTCTCGTGGTCGGACTCATCGCGCAGGTCGGTGATCATCGGCAGTTTCTTGGCCTGCATCTGCGCGGCGATCTGTTCCAGCACCTTGGAACCGCTGGCCTGGTAGGGCAGCGCGGTGATGACGATATCGCTGTCCTCCTCGCTCCAGATGGCCCGCATCTTCACCGAGCCGCGGCCCGTCTCGTACATTTTCTGCAGGTCCTCGCGAGGCGTGATGATCTCCGCCTCGGTGGGCATGTCCGGCCCCTGGATATATTCGCACAGCTCGGACACCGTGGCCTTGGGGTTTTCCAGCAGCGCCACGGTGGCGTCGACCACTTCGCGCAGGTTGTGCGGCGGGATATCCGTGGCCATACCCACGGCGATACCGGTGGTGCCGTTCAGCAGTATGTTGGGGACCCGCGCCGGCAGCACCGCCGGCTCGTCCATGGTGCCGTCGAAGTTCGGCTGCCAGTCGACGGTCCCCTGCCCCAGTTCGGACAACAGCACCTCGGAGTACTTGCCCATGCGCGATTCGGTGTAACGCATGGCGGCGAAGGATTTGGGGTCGTCCGGCGAGCCCCAGTTGCCCTGGCCGTCCACCAGCGGATAGCGGTAGGAGAAGGGCTGGGCCATCAGCACCATGGCTTCGTATACGGCGCTGTCACCGTGCGGGTGATACTTGCCGATCACGTCGCCGACGGTGCGCGCGGACTTCTTGTACTTGGCCGTGTTCTTCAGCCCCAGCTCGCTCATGGCGTAGACGATACGCCGCTGCACCGGCTTCAGGCCGTCGCCGATATTGGGCAGGGCGCGGTCCAGAATCACGTACATGGAGTAATCCAGGTACGCCTTTTCGGTGTACTCCTGCAGCGGCAGCCGCTCGGAGGCCTCGTAGACGGAGGTGTCGGTCATACAGCGTCGGTCTCGTTATTCTGTCCAGAAGGAGCGGATTATGGCGGCGATTCGCGAGCGGTTCAAAGAGCCTTTCAATCGGGGGGCTTCCCACCCGCGGCCGGTAGCTGCCCCAGAAGCTCTCGCAGCCAGGCGCGAAAGCGCGCGATTTTCGGCCGCCCGCCCCGGCCGCCGGTGAGCAGGTAGTAGCCGAAGCCCGGCAGGCGACACGCTTCCCGGTAGGGCTGCAGCCAGCCATTTTGCAGCGCGGACTCCACCAGCAGCTCGCTGGCAAACGCCAGGCCCTGCCCCGCCAGCGCCGCCTGGATCACCTGCAGTTCCTGGTCATAACGGTAGCGTTCCGCCCTTTGCTCTCCCGGCTCGAAACGGGCCAGCCACTGTTCCGCCGTCACCGGCGGCAGCTCGCGGTTCTGCCAGCGGGTCTCAAACAGCGGTACCGGCTCGCCCCGCGCCGCGCGGGCGACGCACGCGGCGCTGCCGTAGAGTCCGAAGGTCTCCCGCAGCAGCGGTTCGGCCCCGGCCTCCTGCGGCGGCGGAGCGCCGTAGCGGATGGCGATATCCACCTGCCGCTGCCGTTCCAGGTCCACCGGGCGCTCGTCGGACTGCACCACCACCCGCAGGTCCGGGCAGGCGCGGTAAAACGCCGGCAGCCGCGGCACCAGCCACAGGGTGGCGAAGGCGCTGGTGGTATTGATGGTGAGGGTCTCCGGCCGCCCGGCAATTTCCTCGACGGCGTCCGCCAGGGTCTGCAGCGACCGGCGCGCGGCATCCGCCAGCAGGGCGCCGGCCCCGGTCAGCGAGACGGCGCGGGTGTGGCGTTCGAACAGCGCCGTATCCAGACGCTGTTCCAGGTTGCGGATCTGGTGGGAGACCGCCGTCGGCGTGATGTGCAGCTCTCCGGCCGCCGCCTTGAAACTGCCCAGGCGCGCGGCGGCCTCGAAGACCCGGATGCCGTTCAGGCTGCCCAGCCGCTCGTACACAGACGCTCCAATGCATGAATAAAACTCATCTATAGGTGAATATCGATCCTTTGTCAACACGGTGTTCGGCAACCATATTAGTAGCCGTCAAGACACACGGATCGGGAGTTAAACATGAGAAAGATACTGAAAATCGACACCAGTGCGCGCCGGGTGGATCACGAGGTGACGAACTATCGCTCACTGTCACGCCAGTTGTCACAGCACTTCGAGACCCTCTGGCGGCAACGCAACAGGACAGATGAGTTCATCTACCGGGATGTGGGAGCCACGCCGCCGGCGTTTATCAGTGAGGACTGGATCGCCGCGGTGTTCACTGCCGAGCAGGACCGCAGCCCACAACAGCGGGCATTGCTAGCACTGTCGGACCAGCTGATCGACGAGGTGGCCCGGGCGGACCTGATTCTGGTCTCCACGCCGATGTACAACTACGGCATGCCCGCCAGCCTCAAGGCCTGGTTCGACCAGGTGGTGCGGGTCAACAGGACTTTTACCTTCGACCTGGCGCGCGGCGACTTCCCGCTGCAACCGGTGTTCTCGGGCAAAACGCTGGTGCTACTGTCATCCTGCGGCGAATTCGGTTTCGAGCCCGGCGGCATCCGCGAATCCATGAACCACCTGGGGCCGCATCTGCGCACACTGAGCCACTACCTGGGGGTCGAGGATTTCCGCGAGATCCGCATCGAGTACCAGGAGTTCGGGGACGCGCGCCACCGGCAGTCGATCGAACGGGCACAGCGGCAGGTGGAGCAACTGGTGGAGACGCTGAGCGGGGAGCTGCAACCGGCGGCCTGACGCGGCCGCGGCATTCGCGTTGCGGGATTCACGAAACCGGGCATCGACCTGTGGTAGATTGCCCGGCCAACAAGAAAGATTCCAAGAACAACGGAGACCGCCATGCCCACCCTGTTCGCCTTCCTGCATCACCTGACCGCCTTCGCCCTGGTCGCCGCCCTGGCGGTGGAGCTGGTGCTGCTGGGGCAGAAACTGACCCTGGCCAGCGCCCGTAAGCTGCAGATCGTCGACCGGGTACTGGGAATTTCCGCCGGTACCCTGCTGGTGGTCGGCCTGTTGCGGGTTTTCTATTTCGAGAAAGGCGCGGCCTACTATTTCCAAAACGGTGCCTTCCACGCGAAGCTGACGCTGTTCCTGCTGGCGGCACTGCTGT
Source organism: Microbulbifer litoralis (assembly GCF_023634065.1). GTDB lineage: Bacteria > Pseudomonadota > Gammaproteobacteria > Pseudomonadales > Cellvibrionaceae > Microbulbifer > Microbulbifer litoralis. The sequence continues at coordinate 67,699 of NZ_JALKCV010000019.1, read as the reverse complement.
CGATCTACCCGACCGTACGTTTTATCCGCTGGCGCAAGTCGCTGAAACAGGACCGCCTGCCGGAAGTCAGCGAGCGACAGGTAAAAATGATGCGCCGCATCGTGCATATCGAGCTGGCGGCAATCGTCGGTATCCTGCTGGCGGCGGCGATGATGGCAAGGGGGATCGGCTGATAACGACTTCGCCCCGATGGGCGGGGCGAAGCCGCGCGTGTCAGAAGCTGGCATTCACCTCAAACTGCAGCGAGTTCTCCGCCCCCTTGTCTCCGCTGTAGGCGAAGTAGGCCAGGGTGCCGGACCAGCTGTCGTTGAAGCCGAAACGCGCAAACGGCTTGACGTAGGTGTCGCTCTCCACACCCACGCTCTCGCTGTAGCAGTCGCGACAGTTGGTGATGCCGCGATCGATATCGAAATAGCGGTAGCCGCCATTCAACCCCAGGGAAAACGCTTCACTCACCGGGTACAGTACCCCGGCATCGATATACAGGGAACCGGCATCGATCGACGACTCCTCCGTCGATTCATCGCCGCTCCAGTCTTCCACCCGCTGACTGAATTCGTCCTCGTCGTCGATAAAGAAAAAACTGGCCCCGGCGGTGAAATTGAACAGGCCCTTTTCACCGCTGTAGCTGACACCGAGCCCAAAGCCGCTGTCGGCAATGCCATTGGCCGCGGCCATATCGGCATCGATACTCAGGAACTCGCCGCTGACTCCCCAGGCGCTCTCGTAGGCTGCGCCGACACTGCCCACAGGCTGCGCCGCCGCAGCACAGGAAAGGCCCCCAAAGACGCTCGCGATCACCAGACTCTTATAGTTTTTCATTCGATTTTTCCCCCAAGTGCAAAATAAAGGCGGGGCCATTAGAGTCAGCGTCCGAAGAGAATTCAATTAGCGTGACAAAATACCTGTCGCAAATGAGACAGGCATCACGGGCGGGCACCATAAGACAAAAGGCTGCCAGTGGAACTCAGTCCTCGCCCCACTGCGCACCGCGCACGCGCGGCGGCATAAGTGCGGACGGCAGCTCCCGCAGCCGCGCCGGCAGCACCAGCATCACCGGGGTCACGATCAGGGTCAGCAGCGTGGAAAATGTCAGGCCGTAGACGATGGCGCTGGCGAGCTTGACCCAGAAAGAGGCGATCACGCCGCCGACCACGACATTGCGCCCGACCATATCCACGCTCACCCCCAACGCCAGCGGCAGCAGGCCGAGAATGGTGGTGGCGGTGGTCAGGAACACCGGCCGCAGGCGTTGTGCCGCCGCCTTTACCGCCGCCGCTGCGCGGGTGAGTTCCGGCTCGCTCGTTCGCACGTAGTTGTAGGTATCGATCAACACGATATTGTTGTTCACCACGATGCCGGCCAGCGCCACTATTCCCACACCGGTCATGATCACGCTGAAAGTACTCTGGGTCAGCAGCAGCCCCAGCATCACACCGAGCGTCGACATCACCACCGAGGAGAGGATCAGCAGCGACTGGTAGAAGCTGTTGAACTGGGTTACCAGCAGGATGAACATCAGGAACAGCGACAGCAGGAAGGCCACACCGAGAAAACTCAGCGATTCGTTCTGCTCCTCGTCGGCACCGCGGAACAGCAGCTCCACACCGCCGGCCACCGGATTTTTCTCCAGCCAGGCGCGGATCTCGCGCACCTTGTCGTCAGCCAGTACGCCCTCCTCCACATCGGCCTTGACCTGCATGCGGGTGACGCCGTCGATGCGTTCGATCTTGTCCACCCTGGGCCTGGCCTCGGTGCTGACAAAACTGCCCACCGGCACGGCGCCCCGGGCGGTATTGACCTTGAGCTGGTCCAGCGCGGTGATACCGCGCACCCGCTCCGGGTAGCGAATGCGGATATCCACTTCCTCATCGGTATCGTCCGGGCGGTACTCGGCCATCAGCACACCGTTGGTCACCAGCTGGACGGCGCGCCCGACTTCGGTCAGGTCGGCGCCGTAGAGTGCGGCCTTGGCGCGGTCCACCTGCACTTTCCACTGGATGCCGGGCAGCGGTGCCGTATTGACGATATCCCGCAACCCGTCGAATTCGTTTTCCAACGCCCGCTGCAGGCGCCAGGTTTCCGCCAGCAGGGTGTCGTAATCCTGCGCGCGCATCTCCAGCACGATATCCTTGCCCACTGGCGGGCCGCCCTCGAATACATTGGCGCTGACCTTGATACCGGCGAAGTCCGCGGTGCGCGCGCGGATATCGGCAAAGATCTCCCGGCTCTTGCGCTCGCGCTGCCGGGCCGGCAACAGTTCCACCAGCATATTGGCAATCTGGTCCGGCGCCCGGTCGCTGTTGCCGGACAGGCCGCCGGAACCGATGGCGGTGTAGCCGACGCGCACTTCCGGCACTGCCAGCACCACTTTCTCCACTTCCCGCACCAGCGCCTTTTTCTCCGCGACCGACAGGTTGCCCTGCGCGCGGATCTCGACGTTGCCGTACTGCTCTTCGGTTTCGGTGAAAAACTCGACGCCGGCACCGAAGCGGCCGAAGCCGATGAAGATGCCCACCAATATCGCCACGGTGATCGCAAACGATGTCAGCGGCCGGTGTACAACGGCTTCCAGCAGGCGCGCGTAGTATCCGGTAATGCCTCCCAGCCCCGTGGGCCGGCCCGCCTCCAGCTGCTTCAGGTACTGGCGCGTGGACAAGTCCAGGGCGCCCTTGCCGAACAGCGCCCCCAGCACCGGGGCGAAAAACAGGGCGTAAAGCAGCGAGCCGGCCAGCACGGAGAAAACCGTTACCGGCAGGTAGCGCATGAATTCGCCCACGACCCCGGGCCAGAACATGATCGGCAGGAAGGCGGCCAGGGTGGTGCCGGTGGAAGCCACCACCGGCCAGAACATGCGCCGCACGGACAGCAGGTAGGCGACCCGCGCGGACAGTCCCTCGGCCATTTTGCGGTCGGCGTACTCGGTGATCACGATGGAGCCGTCGATCAACATACCCAGCGCCAGCAGCATGCCGAACATCACCATGAAGTTGAACGAATAGCCCAGGTACCAGGTGATGATGGAACCGAACAGCAGCGAGAACGGAATCCCCAGGCCCACCAGCATGCCGGAGCGGAAACCCAGAGCCGCCACCACGATCACCATCACCAGCAGCATCGCCGTGAGGATATTGCCCTGCATTTCGCTGACCATGTCCCGCGCGAAATCCGACTGGTCGAAGACGTAATTGATCTCGACGCCACGCGGCAGCGCGGGTCGCTCGGCGTCGACAATCGCGCGCACCGCGTCGGCCAGCTCCACCGAGCTGGCGTCGCTGCGCTTTTCCACATTGATCGCCAGCGCCGGGCGGCCGTTGACGCTGGTGTAACTGGAGGCATCCTTGAAGGTGCGGCGGATATCGGTGACATCGCCGAGCGTGACGACACCGGTGTCGGAACTTTTCAGCGGAATCGTGTAGACATCCTGCGCCGTTTCGATCAGCCCCGGCACCTTGACCGAGAAGCGGCCGCGACTGGTGTCCAGTTCGCCGGCCGGGATCAGCAGGTTGTTGTTCAGTACCGCGCGGATCAGTTCCCCGCTGGTGACGCCGTAGTGTTCCAGGCGCACCGGCTCGATGGTGGCCTCCACCACCTCCTCGCGGTTGCCGTTCAGGTCGGCGGACAACACCTGGCCCAGGTTTTCGATCTTGCGCTTCAGGTGGCGCGCGCTGTGCAGCAGCACCCGCTCGCTCACCCGCTCGCCGGCCAGGGTCACGACAATGGCGGGGAACGGCTGCGCCGAGGCCTCCTCGACGACCGGCTCATCTGCATCCTGCGGCAGCTCCGCCCTGGCGCGATCGACGGCGTTGCGCACTTCGTCCAGCGCGTCGTCGATAGCCATGGCGGAATCGAACTCGATCACCAGGTAGACCAGCGACTCGCGCGCGGTGGAGATCACCTCTTCCACGCCCTCGATGGCGCGCACCTCCTGTTCCAGCGGCCGCACCAGCAGGCGCACACCGTCCTCCGGCGAAATCCCCTCGTGTGTCACCTGCACGATCACGAACGGCGGGTTGACCTCGGGGCTGGACTCCACCGTCATGCCGGCGCGCGCCGCCAGGCCGATCAGCAGCACCAGCACCATCAGACTGATGGTGCTGCGCGAGCGATTGATTGCGCTGTCGAGCAGTTTCATTGCACACCGTCCTCGCCGGGCAGCCGCACCTTTTCCAGCGCCGGCTGCGCCGCTGCATCGTCCGGCGCCGGCAGGCCGGGCCCGCGGCGCTCCATTTCCACCGCCACGATGTCGCCGGCGGTGACATACTCCTGCCCCACGGTAATCAGCCTGACCTTCTGCGGCAGGCCGCTGACCCAGACGCCGGCATCGCCGTCGCCAATCAGTGCCACATTGGCAAACTGCACGCGGTTGTCGCCATCGAGGATGCGCACACCCAGTTCGCCGCGGTCGTCCAGCGTCAGCAGCGAGGAGTTGATCCGGTGTGCCATCACCTCGCCGGTGAGCAGCGCCAGGCGGCCGCTGATACCAGCGCGCAGTTCACCGCGCGGGTTGTCCACCGCCACTTCCACCCGATAGGCGCGGGTGGTATCGCTGGCCTGCTGGCTGATATAGCGCAGGCTGCCGGTCACCCGCTGTCCCTGTTGCAACTCGGCGCTGGCGGGGCCGCCGAGGGTCAACCTGCCCACGCGGGTCTCCGAGACCTCGCCCACCACCAGCAGCGGATCCAGGTCCAGCAACGTCGCGCACTCTTCGCCGCGGCGAATGAAATCCCCCAGCTCCACGTGGCGGCGGTTGACCACGCCATCGAAGGGCGCGCGGATCCTGAGCTTTTCCACCGCCACCCGGGCGCGCTTGAATTCCGCGCGGGCGTCGGCCAGGGCCAGCTCCCGTTCCGCCATGGCGGTGTCCGACTGCAGGCCCCTGCTCTTCAGGCGCTGGCTGCCCTCGTAATCCAGTTCCGCCTTGTGCAGCGCCGCGCGGGCCCGCTCCAGTTGCTCGGGGCGGTCCTCGGCGTCGATTTCGCAGATCACATCGCCCTCGCGCACGGCCCGGCCCTCGGCCACTGGCAGCGCGACGATGGCGCCATCCTGCTCCGCCCGCAGGCGCACGCTGCGGTTGGCCTCGGTGTGGGCATTGACCAGCGCGCGGCGGGTATAGGGGCTGGCCTCAATGGTGCGGGCGCGCACCCGCAGGGTCTCGTCGCCGGAATCGCTATCGGCCGCCGGCGCCGCTTCCTCCGGGTCCGGTGGGGCAATCAACAGGCCGCTGGCCAGCCAGGCCAGGGCCAACAGGGCAACAATGGTGGCCACGCGATAATTGCGCTGCCGCCACAGGGATGCGAAAACATTCATGCGGGTCAGAACCTCTGCATTTTGTGGAGGGCAATGCCGGGGGCGTATGCCGGCGAGGGGGGAATTTTAGCTGCAGTGCACACCCCGGCGCAGGCCCATTCACTACCGGATTGTGAAATTCACAAGTGTTGCAGGGCGGGGGCAATTTTCAAATAACGGGATTGCGCCAGGATGACAGCGGCCGGGCGATTCGCACCGCTAGTGGTCCATGCGGAAAGTTTGGTGACTAAGGAGCACAGCCAAAGTGTTCAGATCAAGGCGAGAAAGCGCAGGAATAGTGGTTCTATTTCAAGCTTTCTCAACGCAGAGCTGGACGCTTTGGCGACGCGAACAGTTACACAACTTTCCGCATGGACCACTAGAGACGAACGACTTTCGACCTGGCGCCGGGAGGGATGGCGGCGTTCCGGCATTCCTGCCGGCCCGCCTGTTCAAAAAAATCAGGACAACATGGACTCGAGGAAATCCGACATATCCGATTCGTCGTCCATCAGTTCGCCGCTGCCGAACTCGGCATTCCAGCTCAGCAGGATGCGCGCCAGGTCCCGGGCCTGCTCCGACAGCGCCACCAGCTCACCGCGGCAGTTCTTGGGACCGGTGTAGAGTTTCAGTTTGCGGTGGCTGTCCGCCAGTTGGTGCTGCGGGTATTTGGAGCGGTAGACCTCCAGTTTCCAGCGCAGCGAGTGGACCATGTTGCGGTAGAACACCAGTTTTGTGGGCAGGTGCAGCAGGGAAAAGTCATCCAGGTCGCTGAACAGGGTGCAGTCCACGCCCAGTACCTGGGTATCGCGGCTGCCGGAGCTGGCCACAACGGTGGCACTGCGCGGCTCCGCCAACAGCATCGACAGGTCGCCGAACAGCTCTCCCGGGCGGATCACCGCCAGGGGCCGGTCGGCGATGGGGGCCGATGTACTCGCTTCGGCATCCATCTGCACATGCAGCTCGCCCCGCAGCAGGAAGTAGACCCACTGATCCACGTCCCCCGCGTTCAATAATTGCTCACCCGCTTGCAGGCTGACCAGCCGCGAGCGCTTCAACAACACGTCGTACTGCCATTCACTGGTTGCGCGAATATCACGAAATAGATGAATGACATTTAAGAGGCGATCCACGGCGTCCCGCGGATAATCGCTGAGAGGTTTGATATCCATCCGATACTTAACAGTTATGAGAATTTGACCTGCCCCGGGGGTGGCACCACTGGCGAGGCAGAGCAGAGATGATAATGGAAACAGCCCAGGCAGTACCAAACCAGTGCATTTTATCGACAGGGTGATCCCTGTCTTCCCCATCGGGATTCATATTCGATAAAACGAGACATTCTACCTGTTTCAGGGTTGAACTCCATTCCAGTTACAGTAGAGTTAGGCAGAGTCCAGATTAATTTGGCCCATAGTGCCAAAAGCAAAATTAATCTGGCCGGCGCACCTCGGGGGAGGGGGGCGCCAAAGTCTTATCCGCCGGATCCACCCCATCCGGAAACAAAGATACCGCAGAACAATGAAACCGATAAAACTCGTCACCGCTCTCTTGGCGTTTGCGACGGCGTTGTCCGTTCAGGCTGCGCCGTTGTTGAACGGACTCGCCGTCGAACAACAATTCAACAAGGACCGTTACATCGCTGCGGTCTATTCCGAAAACCTCACAGACAATTCCAACGCCCTGCTCGACAACAATACACCGCGCCGCCTCGAAGTGCGCATCCTTGCCGACAGCCTTTCCGCACGCCGCTTCCGCAACCAGTGGATGGAAGGCATCGCCATCAACAACTCCGGCGACCTGCTCACCCGGCAGGCCGACAACATGGTGACCTTCGCCAACCTGTTCGGTGGCCGCTTTTACCGCGGCGATCACCTGAGCGTCGCCTTCGCCGCGGACACCGGCACCACCAGCGTCGCCCTGAACGGTATTCCGCTGGGCCAGGTAGAGGACCGCGAATTCTTCAATACCCTGTTGCGCGCCTGGATCGGCCCGGTACCGCCGTCGTCAGATTACCGCGACGGCCTGCTGGCCAACGGCGATGTCAGTTCCTCCATGCTGGGCCGCTACGAAACCCTGGAGCCGAGCGCCGAGCGCATCGCCCAGGTGAGCGACCAGATCGAGGCCCGCTCCGACGAGGCCGACGAAGAACCGGCGAAGGAAGAGACCGCCGCCGCCAAGCCCGATGTGGACAAGCCGGAGGTCGAGAAGCCGGAACTGGCCGGCGCCGCGGTGCCACCGCCGACCCTGGCCTCGCTGGACAAGCCGGCTGCCGCGGCGAAGAAGGTCGCGCCCAAACCGAGCAAGCCCAAGCCCGAGCCGGCCAAAACCGTCGCCAAGCGCACCCCGCCACCGCAGGAGGTAGAAGAGGAGGAGGAAGAGGAGGAAGCCCCCCTGACCGCCGACCTGATCCTGGCGCGCCAGCTCTACCACTCGCAGCTGCTGCGCCACACCTACGGCTACATCCGCTATCCGCAGCGCGCCCAGGAGCGCGGCCAGGAGGGCAGCGTGCGCCTGAACGTGACCATCGACCGGCAGGGCAAGGTGCGGGACATCCAGACGGTACAGGATTCCCGCTACGCCACCCTGAACCGCGCGGCCCGCGAAGCCGTGGAGGACGCCAGCCCCTTCCCGTCGGCGCCGCGGCAGCTGATCAAGGAAGACTTCCAGTTCACGGTACCCATCACTTTCCGCCTGTCGGACTGACCCGGCGCATACTGACTGAGAGCCCCGCCCCGCGCGGGGCTTTTCACCTGCCCCCCGACCCGCAGCATTCATCTGCATTTCCCCACTGACCGACCATCGCCGGCCCCCCACCGCAGGCCAGGTTGCCCGCCCGCACTCCCGCGACGTAATATCCGACGGGAATATTCCGCCTAAAACTTCGAGATAAAGGCCCGAAATGAACAAATTACTGCTTTCTGTCGCCATCGCCGGCCTGGTGGCCGGCTGCTCCAAATCGGAGGCGCCCGCCGATCAGGCCAGCGCGCAGGCCGCCGATTCCGCCCAGGCCGCCGCGGTGCAGCCCGCCGCGCAGTCGGAGCTCGGCTCCGGGATCGACCTCAGCGCCATGAACACCGAGGTCCGCCCGCAGGACGACTTCTTCGGCTACGTCAACGGCACCTGGATGGCGGAGACCGAAATCCCGTCCGACAAGTCCCGCTGGGGCGCCTTCGACCTGCTGCGCGACCGCAGCACCGAGCAGGTCAAGGCCCTGATCATGGAAGCCGGCAAGCACGCCGACAGCGCCGATGCCGAGAAGATCGGCGCCCTGTACAACAGCTTCATGGACGAGAAGCAGATCGAGAAACGCGGCCTGGCCGCCCTGGACGGCGAACTGGCGAAGATCGACGCGATCGAGAACCGCGACGACCTGTCCCGCTACTTCGCCTACGCCGACGCCATCGGCTACGACGCGCCCTTCGGCATCTTCATCAACCAGGACGCCAAGGATGTGGAGTCCTATATCGCCTACTTCTGGCAATCCGGCCTGGGCCTGCCGGACCGCGACTACTACTCCGACGACAGCGACAAGGGCAAGAAACTGCAGCAGGCCTACCGCAACTACCTGGTCAGAATCCAGCAACTGGCGGGCCTGGACGGCGCCGAAGCCATGGCCGACACCGTCTACAAGCTGGAGGAGAGCCTCGCCGAACCCCAGTGGTCCCGCGTCGACAACCGCGACCCGGACAAGACCTACAACAAGAAATCCCTGGCGGAGCTGGAAGCCATGCTGCCGGCCATCAACTGGGATGAGTACCTGCCGGCGGCAAAAATGGAGGGCGTCGAAGAGGTGATCGCCGGCCAGCCGGATTATCTCGCCGCTGCCAACCAGATCATCGCCGATACCGACCTGTCCACCTGGAAGCGCTACCTGAAGGTCAAGCTGCTGACCTCGATGGCGCCCTACATGCACGGCGAGCTGGCGCAGGCACAGTTCGACTTCTACGGCACACAGATCCAGGGCGTCGAGGAAATGGAACCGCGCTGGAAGCGCGCGGTGAAATTCGTCAATGGCTCCGCCGGCGAGCTGGTGGGCAAACGCTATGTGGCCAAGCACTTCCCGCCGGAAGCCAAGGCGCGCATGGTGGAACTGGTGGACAACCTGAAAGCCGCCTACAAAGACTCCATCCAGTCGCTCACCTGGATGAGCGAGGACACCAAGAAGGAGGCCCTGACCAAGCTGGCCAACTTCACCACCAAGATCGGCTACCCCGACGAGTGGCGCGACTACAGCGCCCTGGAAGTCAGTGGCGACGACCTGGTGGGCAATGTGCTGGCATCGCACCGGTTTGAAACCGACTACGAGCGCGGCAAGCTGGGCCAGCCGCTCAACCGCAACGAATGGCACATGAACCCGCAGACGGTGAACGCCTACTACAACCCGCCGATGAACGAGATCGTGTTCCCGGCCGCGATCCTGCAACCGCCGTTCTTCAATATGGAGGCGGACGATGCGGTCAACTACGGCGGTATCGGCGGCGTGATCGGCCATGAGATCGGCCACGGTTTCGACGACAAGGGCAGCAAGTACGACGGCAAGGGCTACCTGAACAACTGGTGGACCGACTCCGACCGGGAGAACTTCGAGCAGCTCACCGGCAGGCTGGTGGCGCAGTACAACGCCTTCGAACCGCTGCCGGACGAACACATCAACGGCGAGCTGACCCTGGGCGAAAACATCGGCGACCTGTCCGGCCTGGGCATCGCCTACAAGGCCTACCAGATGTCCCTGGACGGTGAGGAGTCGCCGGTGATCGACGGCTTTACCGGCAACCAGCGCCTGTTCATGGGCTGGGCCCAGGTGTGGCGCGGCAAGATCCGCGACGAGGCCCTGAGCACCAAGATGAAGACCGATCCCCACTCTCCGGCCAGGTACCGGGTACTGGGCGTACTGCCGAATGTCGACGCTTTCTACAAAGCGTTTGACGTGAAGGAAGGCGACGACATGTACCTGCCGGAAGACGAGCGCGTCGTTATCTGGTAACCGTTGCGGGCCCGCTGCCCGCGCCGGGAAAGCCCTGCTCCGCAGGGCATTTCTGTAACTGGTCAGCGGTGGCTCCCCCGGTGCGCACAGCGCACCCTACCCGCTCAAAACTTTCTGAAGCCCCAACTCAGACTCCCCGCACCACCCGACACGGATTCCCCACCGCCAGCGAATTCGCCGGGATATCCCGGTTCACCACACTGCCGGCGCCGATCACGCAGTTGTCGCCGATGGTCACACCGGGCAGCACCGCCACATTGCCACCCAGCCACACGCTGTCGCCGATCCGTATCGGCGCACCGGACTCGGTTGTCAACCGCTCCACCGGATCCAGCGGATGCGTGGCCGCGGACAGCATCACGCCGGGGCCAAACAGCACGTTTGCGCCTATCTCCACGAGACAGACATCCAGTATCGTCAGGTTGTGGTTGGAATAGAAATTTTCCCCGATACGGATATTGAAACCGTAATCGCAGAAAAAATTGGGCTCGATATGCGCGTCGCCGGCCAGCTCCAGCAAGTCCTGCAGCAGCGCCATGCGCGCCGGCAGGTCGGTGGGGTCGGCCAGGTTGAAACGGTGGCACAGTGACTTGGCGCGCATGCGCGCCGCCACCAGCTCCGGATCCGTCGCCACATAGGGCTGGCCGGCCAGCATCTTGTCCTTTTCCGATTGCATTGGGTTCAACTCCCCTGAAAACCGTTCCCCGCCAAGCTATTCGCTATCGCAACCGGCGCCATCCTCCCCTCAGCCGGCGTAGCGGCTAACCTTACCAGCATGAGAACCTTCAGTTGTATCTGCGGCAACACCCTGTTCTTCGACAGCGTGACCTGCCTCGCCTGCGGCACGCCGGTGGGCTGGTGTCCGCAGTGTCGCGCCATCACGGCCTGGATCGCCGAGTCGCCGCAACAGTACCGCTGCGGTAACGGCGATTGCGGTGCGCTACTGCAGAAATGCGACAACTACGCCCTGGAGAATGTCTGCAACCGCGGCCTGCTCGCCGGGACCGCCAACAACGGCGCGCAGCTCTGCGACAGCTGCGAGTACAACGACACCATCCCGGACCTGTCGATGCCCGGCAACTGGCAGAAATGGGCGCGGCTGGAGGCCGCCAAGCGGCGCCTGGTCTTTTCCCTCGACCTGCTGGCCCTGCCGCGCCCCAGCCGCGCGCACCCGCTCGAGGGCAAGGAGCCCATCTCCTTCGATTTCAAGGCGGACGTATTGCCGGACGAGGGCCTGTGGCGCACCACCACCGGCGAGGGCGAGCGGGTCTACACCGGCCACGCCAACGGCAAGATCACCATCAATATCCGCGAGGCGGACCAGCTGGAACGCGAAAAGATGCGCCTGGAACTGGACGAGACCCACCGCACCCTGATCGGCCACTTCCGCCACGAGATCGGGCACTACTACTGGGACCTGCTGGTGAAGGACCAATGCGAGGACAGCTGCATCACAATCTTCGGCAATCACGACAACCCGACCTACCAGCAGGCGCTGGAGCGGCACTACCGCGAGGGCCCGCCCGGGGACTGGCGCAACCATTTCGTCAGCGCCTACGCCAGCATGCACCCCTGGGAGGATTTTGCCGAGACCTTCGCCACCTACCTGGACATGATCAGCGCGCTGGATACCGCCAGCCACATGCAACTGATACCGCCGGTGGATATCCGCAGCGCCTCGCTGACGGCGATGATGGACAGCTACCGCCGCCTCGGCATCGCCATGAACGAGATGAACCGCGCCATGGGCCTGATCGACTATGTGCCGGAGTTGTTTATCCCACCGGTGGTGGGCAAGATCAGCTTTGTCCACGACCTGCTGCGCGACAACGCCGTCGACGACCGTTGATCAGCGCCGCGAACCGAAATACTTCTCGCGCAGTTCCTTGACCCGGCCGCTCTCGTAGGCGCCGATAATATCCACGCTGATCGGCCGCGCCAGGTCGCTCCGCAGCGGCAGCCCGAAGCCGTACTTGTCCGGTTCGAAGATTCTGCCCACCAGCAGCAGCGGCAACTCCGGATGGCTATGGGCGAAGTAGGCCAGCACCGGGGCGTCGCCGACAATCGCCTCTATGCGCCCCTCGGACAGCGCCTGCACCGCGTCGTCGATATCCTTGAAATCCCGCGAGGCGATGCCCTCCCGCCGCACGAATTCCTCGGCCACGCTGCCGCTGAACACACCCACCGTCTTGCCCGGCAGGTCCCGCACGCCGTTGATCTGGCTGGTCAGCGTCAGCGACGTCATGACGCTGGTCACGGATGCGGTGATATAGGACACCACCGCCACGCCGCACACCAGCCACAGCCCGCCCCAGATGCGCCCGATCCAGCCGAACAGGTTCTTGCGTTCCACCCGCCCGGACGTGGCGATCGACATCACGGTGTAGAAGCTCTCCGCCAGGCCGTCGCGCCAGCGGCGCGGGAAGTCGCTGTCGAAACGGCGGTCGAACAGCGTGAACAGCACCGTGACCAGCAGGATGATCGAGATCAGCCACAGGTAACCGGTCAGGTGCCCGGAATCCCTGAGGCCGCGAAACAGCGCCCAGAAGCCACCCCCCTGGCTCTTGTCCACCATGATGCGCAGGCCGCCATCGAACCAGGGTTGGGTGAAATCGATACGCTCGGCGCGCCCCTCGGTGATCGTCAGGTTGGTCACGGCCACATCGACATCGCCGGCGGCGGTGGCTTCCACCAGCTCGCGCAGGCTGTCGAAGACGCGGTAGCGGGACTGCAGCTTCTGCATCGCGGCCACCTCCCGCCACAGCTCGACGGCCATGCCGGTATACCCGCCCTGCTCCTCCATCACGAACGGCGGACTGATATAGAGCCCGACCTCCACCTGCCGCGGTTCCGGCTCCACCGCCGGTTGCGCCTGAATCAATGCAAATGGCGCCAATGCCAGCAGCAGGGCCAGCGGCAACCGCCCTCGTTGTATTCCGTGTGGCACTCGACCTCCAGAGCTGTGCTACAGGGAAAAGCTTAGTACCATAGGCACGTCGATCCAGAAGGAGCCCCATCCATGGCCGCAAAGAATCAGTTCCAGCTGCTGGCCAGCCGCCGTTTCCTGCCGTTTTTCCTGACCCAGCTGCTCGGCGCCTTTAACGACAATGTGTTCAAGAGCGCGCTGATGGTGATGATCGCCTTCCGCCTGGCCGCGGACCAGGCGAACGCGCTCAACAACCTGGCCGCGGGGCTGTTTATCCTGCCCTTCTTCCTGTTCTCCGCCACCGCCGGCCAGCTGGCGGACAAATACGACAAGAGCCTGCTGATCCGCCGTATCAAGCTGGCTGAAATCGGTATCAGTATCGTCGGCGTGTTTGCGCTGGTCAGCGGCAGCAACGCGCTGTGCCTGGTGGTGCTGTTCATGCTCGGCGTGCAGTCAGCCTTTTTCGGCCCCATCAAGTACGCGATCCTGCCGCAGCACCTGCGCAAGACGGAGCTGGTGGGCGGCAATGCGCTGGTGGAGATGGCCACTTTCGTCGCGATTCTCGGCGGCACCATTGTCGGCACCATCCTGTCCGGCGCCAGCGATGCCGACAGCAACAGTTCCTGGATCGGCGGCATGATCATCGGCGTGGCGCTGGCCGGCTACCTGGTGTGCCGCGCCATTCCCGGGGCGCCGGCGCCGGCACCGGAATTGAAAGTCGACCTGAATCCGTTTCGCCAGACGGTGCGCATGCTGCGCGAGGTGGCCAAGACGCCGGCGATCTTCTACGCCATCGTCGGCATCTCCTGGTTCTGGCTGCTGGGCGCCGCCTACCTGACGCAGATACCGAGCTTCGGCAAGAATGTACTGGGCGGCGACGAACCGCTGGTGGCACTGCTGCTGTGCAGCTTTACCGTCGGTGTGGCCATCGGCTCGCTCGCCTGCGAGCGCCTGTCCGGCGGCCGCATCGAGCTGGGGCTGGTGCCGCTGGGCGCCGCCGGCCTGACCTATGCCGGTATCGCCCTGTCGCTGATCGGCGGCGAACTGCAGCCGCTGCAGGAATTGAGCCTGTCCGCCTTCTGGAACAGCCCCGGCGCCAAGGCGTTCCTGTTTCACCTGGCGCTGATTGGCGTCTTCGGTGGCCTGTATATCGTGCCGCTGTACGCGATGATCCAGGAGCGCACCGCCAAAGCCCTGCGCGCGCGGGTGATCGCCGTGACCAATATCATGAACTCGCTGTTTATGGTGATCTCGGCGGTGCTGGGCATCGTGTTCCTCAGCGTGCTGGATTTCAGCATCCCGCAGTTCTTCATGGTGATCGCGCTGATGAACGCGGCGGTGGCGGTATTCGTTTTCAACCGCGTGCCGGAGTTCGCCATGCGTTTGCTGGTGTGGTTGCTGTCCCACACCATGTACCGGGTCAGGCACGAAGGGCTGGAACAGATTCCGGCCGAGGGCCCGGCGATCATCGCCTGCAACCACGTCAGCTACGTGGATGCACTGTTGCTGGCCGGCGCCGTGCGCCGCCCGATCCGCTTTATCATGTACAAGCCGATCTACGAGATTCCGGTGCTGCACTTTATCTTCAAGACCGGTCGCGCCATCCCCATCTGTTCGAAGCAGAAGGATCCCGAGGGTTACGAAAAGGCGTTCGAGGAAATCGAACAGGGACTCAGGGACGGCGACCTGCTGTGTATTTTCCCCGAGGGGCAACTGACAAAGGACGGAGAGCTACAGCCATTCAAGGCCGGTATCGAGAAGATTCTCGGCCGCACCCCGGTGCCGGTGATCCCCATGGCCCTGCGCGGCCTCTGGGGCAGCTTCTTCAGTCACAAGGGCGGCAATGCGTTCACCACCTGGCCGCGGCGTTTCTGGTCGAGAGTCGGGGTGGTGGCCGGCAAACCGCTGGATGCGGCCGCGGCGCGGGCGGAGACGCTGCAGGAACAGGTGCTGGGGCTGCGCGGCGAACAGCGCTGAAACCGGCAGTGGGGGAGAGGCGGCGGCTACCTTTCCTTCGGCAGGTCCACCCCCATCAACTTTTCAAAGAGCGTGTCGGGCTTGCAGTTGATGGTGGCCAGCTCCACACCGCCGGCGCGCACCAGAATACCGGATTCCATCTCGCCGCCGGGCCTGCGCTCGCGGGAGGTGTAAACGATATAGACGATTTTCCCGTTGGGGATAAAAACAGAGTAGGATTCGGTGGGGCCGGCCCCCGGCCACTGATAGGTCGTCGCCCGCTCGCGCGGCAGCGTCAGCTCCATCTCGGGATCGTACAGTTTTTTGCCGAACCGGTAGTTGATCAGGCTGCCGAGGTCCTGCACCTCCACCTTCTTGCCGCCCTCGGTTTCACAGTAGAAGAGGGTTTCCGCCAGCGCGCCCGGCGCCACCGACAGGGTCCAGGCAATAAAAAGCCGGAACGCCCAGAGGGCAATATATCCTTTCATCAGGGTCTCCGTTAACGGCAGAGCCGCTTGTCCAATGCCTCGAATACGCCCTCCGGTATCTCCGCCAGCGCCTCGTCCGGTGACAGGCGGTGGCCGGTGTTCCCGGTAATATCCTCGACAGCGTACCCGCTTCCATCGCAGGCCACCTGTGTATTGAGTTTCAATGAACCCGACTTGCCGATCCGGAAAAGTACCAGGGCGCCGCCATCACCGGTTTTGCCGGCGGCGCGCAGGGATTCCCGGGACACGCACCAGTCGTCGAAATAGGGCCCGCCGACGAGCTCCCGATGCAACCACTGCTGTTGCGCGCTGCAGAAATTGTTCGCGTCCTCCGCGAGCGCCGGCGGGCAACAGAATAGCGCTACCAGCCCCACACAGCGGATTCCCGGAGTTCGTATAGCAAACATTATTCTCTACTCCATTTACGCAGGATTTCATCCAGGGCTTTCAACACCCTCTTCCGTTTGCGCAACGATTTTATACCGGCGGGCAGCCGGCAATACCAGTGATGCCAGCAGTGTTCGACCGGCGCCGCCCGATAGCGGGTCGAGGGGTGGGTTTTACGCTCGAAATAGGCCCGGCATTCCCTGACCTGGTCGAGACCGGAAAACTGCAGCAGGGTCCCGTCGATTTCCGCCAGGTATACCCATTGCACGACGAGATTATCGCGACGCTTCGCAACGGGGACACCGCCGGGATTCGACACGGACATGAAGTCCCGGTGCTTGCGGGGATCCGCAATCTCCCGCCAGACCCTGGCCACAATCAGCGATTCAGCACAACAATGAACGGAGGGAAAAACGGCCGGGCTGTCAGCCGGCCTGCCGGGGCGCCTCTTCTTCGGCGCCATCTGCGGGAGCCTGGTTCTTCTTCCTCCAGAACAACAGGCATACCAGCCCCCAGGCAACGGCTACCGCGAGTACACCCCCGATAAGGATATTCCGCGTCGAGTCTTCGTCCATCGAATAGCCGGCAATACCGAACAGGTAGTAGATAAAGATGGCATCGAGAACAAGCTGACCGGCCCAGTAGAGTTTGATCCCTGTTTTGCTCAGGTATTTCATGAAAAGACGGTCCAGCATCGGTTACTCCCTGTACATAAAAAACGCGGCGCGGATGGTAACACAGCGATATTGGCACTCACACCGCTTACCCCGGGGCCAAGCGACTTTTCGCGATACAGTTCAAATGCCAGCACCAATTGGCCAATTGCCACCGGGACTCTAGAATCTACCGATCACCCCCAAGCTGCCAATGATATCCAGGAGGCTTCATGCCCGGTTCCAGAATCCTCGCCATCACCACCACTTTCCTGCTGGCCATCCCCGTATTTGCCGATACGCTGGTCACGGAAAACTATACGATCGAGATCCAGCAGAACTGCGGTGAGGGCAACGTGACCTGCGATGACGTCAGCTATCATTCCAAGTCCCATAAATCCGGCAATCAACTGCGCCTGAAGGGCAAAACCCTCTCCCGGATGTGTGCCGACGGCGTCACGCCCTGCCAGTTTCTCGGCTACGAATTCAAAAACGGCAACACCACCTACACGGTGCTCGATTCCGGTCGCCTGCTGGTGGAGCAGAACGGCAAGACGCTGGTGGACGAGAGTGGGGAGTGGCGTTACGAATAACTCTATCGGTGCAGAGCCAGGCCGGCTCGGCAATCGCGACTCTGCCTTGAACCGCTGCGCCTGGCCAGCCACAGGAACAGAACCGCCGACAGCAGTGCGACAGTATTCACGGCCAGCGGTACACCGGCGAAGGCGGCGGTTTTGTGCACCGCCATATGCGCCAGCGCCAACGCCGCCAGCGCGACTGCGGTGAGGCCCTGCAGCCAGGCTTTGCTGCGCTCCTCGTCGCCCAGCCAGCGGGCCAGGCCGGCGGCGCACAGCAGCGGCATCCAGAAGCCCGATACCGCGGCAGTGCCGGTCAACACGGTGGTCGCGGCCGACACGGCCACGGCCAGCGGTGTACCCCAGACCAGGCCGCTCCAGAGAAGGTTGATGGCGTCGCGCTTGCGCCGCCGCGCCAGCCAGATATTGATGCCGCTGACAGATACCACCGCCAGTGCCAGGCCGAAAATCCCGTAGAGCACCATCACCGGCAGGCCGCCGAAGTGGCCGAAATGCAGGCGGTAGGTGGAGAAGATGGCGCGCTGGCCGGGCTCGCCGTCGGTGTAACCCACATTGCCCAGGTAGTTGCCCTGCTGGTCGAAGCGGTACTGCTCGACGTAGATCAGCCGGTCGTCGTGCTGCGCGCCGAGAAGCAGGTACTGCCGCGGCGAGTTGGCGCCCTCGATATTGAAGTAGATCGGGCGCGCGTCCGGGGCGATGGTCCGCATCTGCTCCAGTGCCCGCTTCACGTCCACCGGTGCCACCTGCTGTTCCAGTTCCGGCGCCCGGCCGTGAATCGCCTGGATGGCCACTTCGCGGTCGCCATCGAAAAAACTGTTGCCGAACAGCGTGTACATCAGTGTCGCCATGCCGAACCAGGCACCGGTCACGGCGATCACCAGGTGAAAAGGCGCTCCCCAGACACTGAGGCGGTTGTGGATATCCGCCTGCTCCAGGTGCCGCGAACCGCCCAGGCGGAAATTGAATGCATCGCGGAAAATCCGCGGGTGGGCGAGAAAACCGGACACGATCAGGCCGCACAGCAGCGCGCCGACGGCGCTGACCACCACCAGGCCGATATTGGATGGCAGGTGCAGCGCGTCGTGCAGGCCGACCATCAGGTTGGTCCAGGGCGAGGCGACGGCACCGCCGCGGCTGCCATCCTCGTTCAGTGCCCAGACACCCGCCCGCGACACCAGCGACGCGCGCGGCAACTGCTCGCGCGGCAGCATCATCAGGATATCGCCGGACACGTCCGGAGAGTTTTCCAGCAGCTCCCGGTAGGCGCGCTCCGCCGCGGCCGGGGACAGCGACTCGAACTCGGTGGCGGCCGGCTGCTCCCAGCGTTTCAGTTGCGGTGCAAACACCACCAGGCTGCCGGACACGCAGATCAGGTACATCAGGAAGCCGGTCAGCAGACCGAGCCAGGCGTGGCCGGACAGGGAGTTCCTGACCAGCGATGGGGAGAGGCCGATTTTCATAGCGGGATAAACGGGGTTACAGATTGAGGACCAGCGCGCCGAAAGCGAGCAGTGTGGCCAGACCCAGGGTCGGGCGCAAGGGCTTCGGGTCGGCGCAGAGCCAGTAGGCCCCCGCCCCCCAGACAACCGGCATGACCAGCATCGCCAGTACCAGCGCATTGCCCAGTTGCCAGGGCAGGAAGGTCGCCAGCGCGGTACTGCCGTAGGCCGCGGCCGCACCGGCCAGCGGCACCGTGCCGAGAAACAGCAGCAGATGCCTGGCCACCACCGGCAGCGCCGGCAACGAAATCCGACCCTCGGCCACGGCCGACGCGCGGCGGCTGCGGGTCTGGCGATTGTGCAGCACCAGTAGCCAGGCGCAGGCGGTGGGAGCCAGCAGCGCGTATACGATACCCAGCTCGACACTGGCGGCGGCCAGGCTCCAGGCCCAGCCGGAGGCGAACAGCAGCACCCAGCCGCCCCAGGCCCCCCAGGGCCGGAACAGCGGCTGTTTGCGCCAGCTGCCGTAGAGACACAGCAGGCCGGCGGCGCTCAGGATAACTGCGGGCAACAGCGCCATCTCAATCAGAGCTCGAACGTGGCCGACAGCAGGAAGGTGCGCGGCTCGCCCAGCACCAGGTAGTTGGAGCCCGGGAAGCCGCCCACGGACACCCAGTTGTCGTCGTCCGCGACATTCTCCACCCGTCCCCGCAGGGTCATGTCGCGGCCGCCGAGTTCGGTGGTATAGCGGGCGCCCAGGTCGAAGCGGCTCCAGCTTTGCAGCTCGATGGTGTTGGCGGCGTCGGCGTACTGGGAGCCGGTGTGCAGGCCACGCGCCTCCAGGGTCAGGCCGGGCACGGCGGCCAGGTCCCACTCGGCGTTGAGGTTGACCTGCAGCTCCGGCGAACCCACCGCATCCTTACCCCGATTGATGCCACCCTGGGTACGGGTCATTTCCGCATTCTGGAAAGTCGCACCGCCGATCAGACGCAGGCTCTCCAGCGGCTGGCCGTAGAGGGTCAGTTCCAGGCCGCGATTGCGCTGTTCGCCGTAGGTGTCGAACACACCGTTGTGCACATAGCTCGTCGGCTTGGTGGTGGAGTACAGGCTGGCTGTAGCGCCGAAATTGCCGCCGTCGTACTTCACACCGGCCTCCATCTGCTCGCTGGTATAGGGTTCCAGTACTTCGCCATCGTTTTCAACCAATTCGCCATTCACCTGTTCCGGCGCCACTTCGCCGGGCATCAGGCCTTCGATGTAGTTGGCGTACAGGGAGATTTCATCGCTGGGCCGGAATACCACCGCCGCCACCGGCGTCATGGCGTCGTCTTTGTAACCGGAGACGAAGTCACCGCTGTCGTTGTCGTAGGAGCGTGTGTGGATCTCCTGCTGGCGCACCCCCAGGGTCACCAGCAGGTGGTCGTCCAGCAGGGAAAGCATGTCGGACAGCGCCACACTGGAGATATCCGCGGTACTGGTTACCAGCGGCGAGGACATATCACCGCCGGTCCACTCGAATTCCGGCAGCGCGGCGGTGACGGGGTTGTACAGGTCGCTGAGAACGCCGCCCGAGGACATACCCCAGGCGTTAGCGGATTCCGACGAGAAATACGCGGTGGACAGGGAAACCGTATGGCCGACGCCGCCGGTGCTGAATTCGGTACGGATACCCGTTTCGCCGGACAGGACCTCGTCCTCGCGCACATTGTCGAAACGGTTGGCTGTGGTGCTGCCGTCGGCCAGCGCATCCGGATTGGCCAGGACATTGTCCTCCTCACCGTCGCGCATGCCGGCGGCAATCCAGGCGGTGGTGGTATCGGTCAGGTCGTACTCGGCGCGCACCACGCCGAACAGCTGTTTCTCATCGGTGTAGGTCCAGGGCTGGGCGAAGTTGGTGTCCGCCGACGGCGCCGCCGGAATCCCCGCCACCGGTGTGACGCTCGGGCGCGGCGCATCGATGCGGTGGTCCTGGAAACCCAGGTCGGCGGACAGGCGCAGGCGCTCGCCGCTGTAGTCGTAGCCCAGGGCGAGGGCGCTCAGCTCGCGCTCCTGGCCGTCGATGGCGGTCTCGCCGCCGCGCTGTACCAGGTTGACGCGCACGCCGGAATTATTGTCGGTACCGAAACGACGCGCGGCATCCAGCGCGGCGTAGGTGTTGCCGCCGCTCTCGACACCGGCGGTGAGCCGCGTCAGCGCCTCTTCCGGCGCGCGCTTGGGCACCAGGTTGACACCGCCGCCCAGGCCGCTGCCGCCCGGCGCGGCACCGTTCAGGAAGGCGCTGGCACCGCGGAAGACTTCCACCCGCTCGAGGAACTGGCTGGCCACGAACTGGCGCGGCAGTATGCCGTAGACACCGTTGTAGGTCATATCGTCGGAATACACCGGGAAGCCGCGGATCATGTACAGCTCCTGGAAGTTACCGAAGCCCTTGGCCACGCGCACCACCGGGTCGTTCTGCAGCACATCGGCCACGCTGACCGCCTGCTGGTCGAGGATCAGGTCGCTGGTGTAGCTGGTGCTGGAAAACGGCGAATCCATCATGTCCAGGTTACCCAGGATCCCGGCGCGGCCGCCGCGGGCCACCTGCCCGCCGGCATAGGCATCCGGCAGTACCACCTGGGAGCCGTCCGCGGTGACCACCACCTGTTCCAGGTCCCCGTCGTCCTCGGCCGATTGCGCCTGTGCCAGGGCGCCGCCGGCGAAGAGTCCGGCCAGGCCGAGGCCGGCGATCCTGATGGCGGCACTGAGGACGGAGGAGGTGAAGGAGACTTCCGCGCGGTCTTTAAGGGAGGGCATATCTTGTTATCCGGGGTAACTGGGTGGATTGGCACCGGGGTGCCGGTCAAACAGGAGGGAATATTATTGATAACCATTCCTATTTTCAAGAATGATATGGCGGCCGGCGGGACCAGAGGGCGGGAAAAGCGCGGGTTTTGATGGACTTTCGGGGCAGATTTAGGGGCAGAGTCCGACGCGCTGCCCCGATCCGGCCGTGGGCCGGATCGGGCAATGGGCGAGCTACAGGGCCGTCAGGCGCAGCAGCCGGACGCCGTGGGCGGGTACCTCGAGCGCCAGCGGCGAGCGGGTATCGCCGCGCGCTTCCGTCCACAGGGCCCGCCAGGCGTAGGCCTCGCTACCGAAATCCAGCGCGTGATCGCTGATATCGTCCTCCACCCGGTGCGCCTTCCAATCGTAGCGATAGCGGGTTTCGCTGTCCGCGCGGTTCAGGAACATAAAGGCCCAGTCGCCCTCCGCCAGCGGTTTTACCCAGATCTCGAAATCCCCCTCGTCGATAAACTTCATCGCCTGGATACCGAGCCCGTCCTGGTTCACTGCAATGACGGCTTCGTTGGTGAGGATATCCCGCGTCTGCCGGCTCATGGTGCGCAGGTCGTTGCCGGCGATCAGCGGTGAGGCCAGCATGGCCCAGATGGAGAAGTGGGCGATATCCTCCTGCACCGTCATGCCGTTGCCCACCTCCAGCATATCCATATCGTTCCAGTGGCCGGGCCCGGCGTACTGGCGCAGGCCCGCCTGTTTGTCGAGGATCGGCAGCACGCCCCACGAAGACCAGGAGCCGTGCCCGAGTTCGCAGTTCCAGCAGGGATAGATGTCGCCGGTGGTGCGCCAGGAGTGGCCGATCTCCCGCGCCCACTCCCAGGGCTGGTTGTCGCCCCACTCGCAGATACTCAGGACCATCGGCCGCCCGGCGGCATGGATGGCGTCGCGCATGGTGGTATAGGCACCCTCGGGATTGATGTTGTCGGTATCGCACCAGTCGTACTTGACGTAGTCGATGCCCCAGCGGGCGTAGGTCAGTGCATCCTGGTATTCGTGACCGCGGCTGCCGGGGCGACCGGCACAGGTGGTGGCGCCGGCGTCGGAGTAGATACCCAGTTTCAGCCCCTTGCCGTGCACATAGTCGGCCAGGGCTTTCATGCCCGAGGGGAAATGCGCGGCGTGCGGCTGGATAAATCCCTGTTCGTCGCGCTCGCCGTGCCAGCAGTCGTCGATATTGATGTATTCGTAGCCGGCCGCCTTCATGCCGCTCTCGACCATTGCATCCGCCATATCGCGGATGATCTGCTCGTCGATATTGCAGCCGAAATGATTCCAGCTGTTCCAGCCCATCTGCGGCGTATCGGCGATACCCGGAAATTTTTCCGCGTACCCGGGCAGGGAAAAGCAGAACAGGATGAGGGCGACAAGTCCGCGGATTTTCCGCCGGTAGATCGGGGATAGCATTTTATTTTTCTCCTTTTCGGTCTTTGCCGGAGGCCAATCAACAATGGAAGAAGAGATGCGGCCATAGAAGGCATGGCCGGACAGTACAATCAGAAGCGCGCGCGAACACCCAGCGTATAGCGCGGTTCGTAGACGCTCTGCCACGCCTTCTGATTTTCCCACTGGAGGTAGTACTCTTCCGTCTCCCCCGTGAGATTGGAGCCGTTGAGATAGACGGTGACATCGCCGGTCACGTCGTAGCTCAACGAGGCATCCACATAGGCGGTGGGTTCCTGCATCAGGGTCAGGCCCTCGGTGCCCCACACCTGGTTGAACGCCACTACCCGTTCGCTGCGGTAGTTGTAGGCGACGCGCGCCTGCAACCGCTCGCCCTGGTACCAGCCGACAAAGTTGGCCAGCCGCTCGGAGTTGTCGATAAACGGCAGCTCCTCGCCGTCGAGATCCTCGTTGCCGGAATCGCTGGGGGAATAGGTGAAGTTGGCGTCGACCCCGAAATTGGCCCACAGGCCCGGCAGGAAGTCGAACGCCTGCTTGGCCGCCACCTCGATACCACTGAGCTCGCCGCCGTCGCCCTGCACATTGGTCTGTACGTCGGTGGTGCGGCGCACCACGCCGTCCTGGTCCGGCAACTCCATGGCAATGGAACCGCTCTCGATAAAGCTCTCCACTTCCACCAGGAAAAGCCCCACGCTGACCATGCCGGAATTGCCGTTGTACCACTCCATCGACAAATCGAAATTGTCCGCCCGCCAGGGATCCAGCTCCGGGTTGCCGTTGGAGCTGGCCCCGATCACCTCGAAAATACCGGTCTCGGAATTGAGCGCGTAGGACGGGGCCAGGCCACCGCCCCACTGCTCCAGGTTCAGCGGCGACAGCGTCTTGGCATAGGCGGCGCGCAGCTTGAGGTCGTCGCGCAGGTCAAACGCCAGGTTCAGGCTCGGCAGTACGTCGGTAAAGGAGCGCTCGCTCACCAGCGGGCCGCCGTCCACTTCCGGCGCGCCGTAGTCGCGTGCGCTGCCAACCACATGCTGGGTTACCTCGAGATCCGTGCGCACCGCGCGCAGGCCGAAATTGCCACTGACCGGTACGCCGATTTCGGCGGCGAAGTTGGCCTGCAGGTAGGTGGAAGTCTCCTGCAGGTTGACGGCGTAGCTCTGGCCGGGCACCACGCCGCGGCGGTTGCCCGGATAGAGGGAATCCTGGAAAGCGAGCACATCGTCCATCGCCGACGGGTCCAGCGCGTAGACACCGGGAATACCGCTGACACCGCCGAAGTCGGTCACCCACTGCACGTCGTCGCCGAAGGACGACAGCGGAATCGGCCGGCCGGCGGTGTAGTAGTTGCCGCTGCCATCGCCGGCGGAGCATTGGCTACCACTCAATACCACGTCGGTTGCCTTCCAGCGCACCGGGCAGCCGTCGTCGCCGATCGGTGCCAGCAGGTGATACTGCTCGTTCTCCGCGTTGCGGTCCGAGTAGCGCAGGCCCGCATCCAGCGACTGGAAAAAACCGCCGCCGGCAAATTCATAGGCGCCGTCGAAACGGGCCACGGTCAAATCGCCTTCGCGGTCGTAATTGTTTTCCGACGACAGGGCCCCGATGGCGTAGCCGTCCAGGTCGGATACCAGCCCCGGCACACCGCTCCAGTGGGGCGTGTTCCCGCGGTAATCGACGACGATGGACTGGACGGGATCGGAATAGCCGCCGGGATTACTGGGCTGGGCGCCGCCCGGATAGTTGGGCATGTCCACACCCCACTGGCTGCCATCCGCCATGTCCACATCGACATAGCTGTTCAGGTTGCCCTGCTCCGCCTCGCCGTAGATCAGGCGTGCGCCGCCGGTAAAGGCGCCGCCGTTGTCGTAGTTCAGCTCGACATTCAGGTTGCTGGACTCGGACCTGGTGCCGCGCATCTCGGAATAGGATTTCAGGCGGCGGCCATCGGCCCGGTAGACCTGTACCGTGTTGATGGTGTCGGTGCCGGGCGAGGATAGCTGCGGCGTGGCCCAGCCCCACTGCTGCCACTTGTCGGAAATGGAGATGCCGGCGCGGCGATCGAATTCGTCCATGTCGGTGTAGAAATAGTCCACCACCAGATCCAGGCCTTCGCCCAGGTCCGCCTGCAGGGAGCCGTTCAGGCCGAAGCGCTCGCGCTCGGTAAACTGGTTGTAGGCGGTGTGGCCCTGGTAGGCGATAAAGCTGTCGTCCGTGTCGCCGTCGCCGTTGACGTCATAGCCCCAGTCGCCGGCCTCCGACGGCATGCCGGACCAGCCGGCATGGGAACCGCCGCCGGCCAGGCCCATGTAGTAGTTGGCCAGGTTGACATTCGACAGCGAGGCGGACAGCAGCGCACCGACCCGCTCGCCGCGCCAGGCCAGCAGGCCGGACAGGGCGCTGTCACTCTCCTGCGAATCGCGGCCGGTCTGTGCCTCCACACTGGCGGCGGTGGTCACGCCGCGCTCGAAATCCATCGGCCGGTGGGTGCGCAGGTCGACCACGCCGGTAATACCGCCGGAAAGCTGCGACGCCGTCGGCGACTTGTGCACATCCGCACCGGCAAACAGCGGCGCCGGGATATCGTTGAAGTTCGGCTGCACCGTGGTGACGGAACCGGCACCCAGGTAGGATTCGCCGTTCAGCGTGGTCAGCACCTGCGGCATACCGCGCACATTGATGGCGCTGCCCTCGCCCGCCGAGCGGCGCACCTGGATACCGGTGATGCGCTGCAGCGAGTCGGAGATGGTCGCGTCCGGCAGCTTGCCGATATCCTCGGCGACGATCGAATCGACGATCGAATCCGCATTGCGCTTGGTACTGATGGCGGTCTCCTGGGACAGGCGGATGCCCTGCACCACCACCTCCTCCATGGCGCCCGGCTGCTGTGCCAGCGCGCCGCCCGCCGCCAGGCCGCAGGCGGAGACCGCCGTTGCCAGAGCCTTGCGGGCAAAGATACGGGCAGCGGTGCAGGTAAAGGCGCGGTCAAGCGCCCGGGAAGACAGATATTTCTCGGCCGACATATTGATTCCCCTCTTTATTATCTTGCTTTTGGCAGTGCACCAGCAGCGGGCACTGGGGTAACTCATCATCGCGTGCGCATCGGGCGCGTCCCTGCTATTGCGCATTGTAACCGGTTACATTTTGACGCCGACTGCGGCAGGCCTGCAGCCTGCCCGGCGCATATTTCCCCCGATGGGAAATCCGGCGCCGGAAACGGCCCGAAACCGACCCGATTCACCCGTCGCGGGTAACAACAGCGAGTAAAACAGGGCTTTATGTAACCGGTTCCATTTCGACTTTATTACAGGCACCGCATCAGTGCAATTGCAAAAGCGGCGGGCACCAACAAGAATCATGAATTAGGCGCCAAATAATGTAACCGGTTACAAATATCTGCTTCAATGGGCGCGACCGCTCGCGGAAAGGGCCGATTCGACAGCGATGCGCCCGCGACCGGGAGAAGACCGACAAATCGTTACTGCCAGTGATGGAGAAAATAAATGAAAATAAAACAGCTCTTGGCTTTCGCCACCGGCCTGCTGCTGGCCGGCAAACTGCTGGCGTCGCCAGCGGGGTTCGTCCGGGTGGAGGACGGCCAGTTCACACTGGATGGCGACACCTACCGCTACGCCGGCGCCAACTACTGGCACGGCGGCTACCTGGCGGCCACGGATCCCGAACGCCTGGCGCGCGAACTGGACCTGTTGCGCGACCGCGGCATCGTCAACCTGCGCGTGCTGGCGCTGTCGGAAGACAGCACCCAGTCCCGCAGCGTCTCGCCGGCAGTGATCCGCGCACCGGGCAAGTTCGATGAACCATTACAGCAGGGGCTGGACCGGCTGCTGGTCGAGTTGCGCAAGCGCGACATGAAGGCGGTTCTCTACCTCACCAACTTCTGGCAGTGGTCCGGCGGCATGACACAGTACCTGGCCTGGCACACGGATACCGAAATCATCGACCCGGACGAGAGCGGCCGCTGGGATGCCTATATGGATAGCGCGTCGGATTTCTACCGCTGCGACCCCTGCCAGGATCAGTACCTCTCCGCCGTGCGCACACTGACCGAGCGGGAAAATACCATCAGCGGCCTGCACTACCGCGACGACCCCACCATCATGGCCTGGCAACTGGCCAATGAACCCAGGCCCGGCGGCGCCACCTTCCGGCCGCAGCACGCCCGGGACTATATCGACTGGGTGCACGACTCCGCCGCAGCGATCGGGGCGATGGCACCGAAGCAGCTGGTCAGCAGCGGCAGCGAGGGCGTGTTTGGCAGCCAGGAGCGCAGGTCCCTCTATATCCGCGCCCATGACACGCCGGCCATCGACTACCTGACCGTCCACCTGTGGATAAAAAACTGGGGCTGGTTCGATATCCACAATCCGGAGAAAACCTTTCCCGATGCGCTGGAGAAATCCCGCGACTACCTGCAACAGCATATCGAGGTCGCCGGCGAACTGGACAAACCGCTGGTGCTGGAGGAATTCGGGGTTGAACGCGACGGCGGCAGCTTCTCGCCGCAGAGCAGTACCGATTACCGGGATTCGTTCCTGCGGGAAGTCTACGGCGTGATCGAGCACAACAGCCGCAACGGCGGCCCGCTGGTGGGCTCCAATATCTGGACTTTCGGCGGCTACGGCCGCAGCGACAGCGAAGATTATCTGTGGCGCCCGGGCGACGACTTTATCGGCGACCCACCACAGGAACCGCAGGGTCTCAATTCAGTATTCGATACCGATACGGAAACGCTCGGGATTATCCAGGCACATGCGCAGACGCTGGGTGCGCTCGGCGATAATTGACACGGCCTTGCGGATTTTCGCCTGCAGGCAGCCTTGTAGGATGGGCAAAGGAGCGCAGCGACGTGCCCATCAGTCCGCAGCGATGGGCACACTGCGCTTTGCCCATCCTACGAATCTGATTTTGCCTGCAGGCTCCCACAGGCAAAATCAGCTTTGTGCCGTGTCCCAAAACTGGATCCGCTTAATTGCCGCAATAGCTTTGCATATTGGACGGCGGCGATTTGCCCGCTTCGTTGACCGCCACCAGCCGATAGCGATAGCAACCGTCCTCCGGCACCGCCTCGTCCCGGTACAGATCCATTTCCGCCGGATTCCAGCCATTGCGACCGTCGGTCAGTTCCCGCTCCAGCAGCGCCCAGCTTTCGCCGCCATCGTCAGAGCGATACAGCCGATAACTCTGCCCGGTGGGCGCTCCCATCCAGTTGATCTCACCGTTCGGCCCCACCGGGTGCAACAGTGGCGCCGCCGGCTCGGGCCAGTGCGCGGCGAAATGTTTCGCGCGCGCGTCGCCGGTAATCCGCGCCTGCATCTCGCGAATCAGGCCGATCACCGGCGCCTCCTGGTTGTCCCGGTTGGCCGGGAACCCGGGCAGGTGATAACTCATATGGCCGTTGAATTCCCGGTGCCAGTAGAAGCCACCGGTCTCCCGCCGGCCGCGGAATCCCCACACCAGGCCGCCGGCCACCGCCGGCTCGCTCACCCAGGCCTCGGTTACCGCGCGGATAGCGGCCATTTTTTCCAGGCCGTATTCGCCGATAAACAGCGGCTTGTTGAATTTTTTCGCCAGCGTCGCCTGGCGTCGCACCACGTCCGGCGACATATAGCTGCCGTAGTAGTGGTTGGACTGGATATCCACATTCGGATCCAGCAGGCCGAGAAACTCGCCGTTTTCCACCGTCGCCACGTCCGCCGGATTGGTGTTGTCCGCCTGCTGGTCGCCGTCGATCAGCAGCTGGTCCGGCGCCAGCCGTTTGATCAGCGCCGCGGTCCTGGCCAGGAATTCCCGGTTGGTGCCGCGCAGCTCGTTGCCGGTCTCCCAGGCCATGATGGCTTTTTCCTTGCGGTATTCGCGGCCGGTGCAGGTATTTTTCCGGGTCAGCAACTGTTCGACGATACGCCGGTAGGCCGCATAGGTTTTGCTGTCGACATCGTACAGCGGGCCGGATTCCTGTGTGACCCGGTCCGCCTCGCCGACCATTTTCGCCAGTTCGCGCCGGCCGCCCCACCAGCTCCAGTGATCGATGACCGGCACGATCAATCGCAGGCCGTGCCTGCCCGCCAGGTACACCATACGGTCGAACACCCGCATTGCGGTCTCATCCAACCGTATCTCGCCGCTGTCCGGATCCCGCACGATATGCGCCGGCATGTTCGCACGCACCGATTGCGGCAGCGCGATATCGTCCACTGACAGGGTGTAAATCCGGGTGGCCGTGTGGCCGCTGTAGACCAGCGAGCGGATCCAGTTGTCCTGCTCGCGCGCGGTCGGCCAGCGGAAATGATCGGCCTTGCCGAGGGTGCTGGAGGCCGAGGCGACATCGTCCTCGATCCGGTGCAACTCGGTGGCGTGCAGGCCGATAAAGCGCAATGGCTGCCCGCCATCCATCAAGCGGTAGCCGTCGCGGGTGATAAAATGCTCGAAGCCATCGAAATCCGGCGCGCGATGCTCACTGCCGGGCAACTCCGGCACCCGGCAGTGATCCGGCAGTCCATCGGTTGAAGCGCCGGCCCCCGCCGCGATCAGTGCCAGGCTGAGCCCGGCCAGGTTAATCCAATGGTTCACGGCTCTCTGCCCTCCCCGGCTGTTTCTCTTTTTTCATTTGCAAACGTTCGATTCGCCGATACGCTTCCATCATTGCGCGACCGTTGTGATAGGGCCCCTTCCAGAAACCGAGTTTGTAGCGCTGGTCGGCGCGGACTGCGGTCACCAGCGAGGCATGGTAGAGCCACTCGCCGCCCTCCCGATCCACCTGGAAGGCCTTGATAAATTTCCATACATTTTCGAAAGCGGTGCGGTAGCGGCCGTCACCGGTCATCTGCCAGAGATTCAGGAATCCCACCAACGCCTCTGCCTGCACCCACCACTCGGCGTCGACACAGCGCGAGCGGATTTCAAAATCGAAGTGGTCCAGCAACTGGCCCATGCTGCCGACGCCCTCCCGCAGGCAGGATTCTCCCAGGGCCCGCGCCAGGGGTTCGTATTGCCGTAACAGCTGGCGGTCGCCGAGCATTTCCAGCGCCTCCATCAGCAGCCAGCTCCCCTCGATATCGTGGCCGTAGGAATAGCCCGGGGAGATATCCCGCCAGTCGGCATCCAGGAACAGGCGCAGGTGGCCGCTCTGTGCATCGATGATTTTTTCGCAGAACCAGACAATGCTGTTGTGCAGCGCCGCCCTGACTTCGCCGACCGGGTGCACACGGCAGAGTCCCGTCAGGGCCTCCAGCACATGCAGGTGATTGTTCATGGTCTTGGGTGCGTTGAGATCCTTCTCACTCAGGCGATAGTCGGAAACCGCGGACCAGTCTCTGGCCACCGCTTCCAGGTAACCGCCGCGCTCGCGATCGACACAGTGTGTCTCCACCAGGTGGAAGTACGCCATGGCCTTTTCCAGCGCGCGCCCGCAGCCGGTCAGGCGGTGATAGCCCGCCAGCGCATAGATGCAGAATGCCTGGGCGTAGGTCTGCTTCCTGCTCTCTGTCATCCGACCGCGGTAATCCAGCGCCCAGAAAGCGCCGCCGTGTTCGCGATCGTCGAAATGGTCCAGCAGGTAGTTGCAGGCGCGCTCCGCCAGCGCGCGGTAATCAGTCGCATCGCGCCCGTTGCGCTCCAGGTACAGGCTCACTTCGCTGAAGAACCACAGGATACGCGCATTCAGCACCACGCCCTTGTCCGCCTGCGCGCGCGGCACATTGTGCACACTGACCTCGCCATGGAAGCCGCCGCGCTCGCGATCCACCGCGTGGTCTTTCCACCACCCGGCAATGGACAGAAGATGGCTGTCGAATTCCGGTAACAGGTGCTCGAGGCCGCTCTCCGCTTCCTCCCCGCTCGATTGAATCAATACATCCTCCATAGTCGCCACTCAGAGATCCCTGAGTACCGCAGCGTTGCGCTCGATCAGCTCGATCCTGCTGGCCACCGAACTGGCCGAGCGCAACCCGTCCTCCGGGGTGTGCAGACAGTAGTCCAGCAGCTGATCCACGGTCGTGGTGGCCACATGCAGGCGGGTGTCCGAGGAGGCGTAGTAGATAAACACGCGGCCCCCGTCTTCGATCCAGCCGTTACTGAATACCACGTTGGAGACATCCCCCACGCGCTCGCCGCCCTGCGGTGCGATAAAGTGGCCAGCGGGGCGGTGGATCACCTCCCAGGGCCGCTCCGGGTGCGTCATGAACAGGTAGAGCACGTAGCGCAGGCCGGCGGCGGTGTTGCGCACGCCGTGTGCCAGGTGCAGCCAGCCCTTTCCGGTCTTGATCGGCGCCGGGCCCTGGCCGTTCTTGACCTCGCTGATGGTGTGGTATTGCCTGGAATCCACCAGGGTTTCATCGAGTACCTCGGCCCCTTCCATCGAGTCGGTCAGCCCCCAGCCGATGCCTCCGCCGCTGCCGACGCTGATAAAACCGTCCTGGGGCCGCGTGTAGAGCGCGTATTTCCCGTCGACGAATTCCGGGTGCAGCACCACGTTGCGCTGCTGGCCGCTGTGGGTCACCAGGTCCGGCAACCGCTGCCAGTTTTCCAGGTCGCGGGTGCGGGCGATGCCGCACTGGGCGACGGCGGCAGTGGCATCTCCCGGTTGACTGAGATCCTTGCGCTCGGTGCAGAAGAGACCGTAGATCCAGCCGTCTTCGTGCCGGGTGAGGCGCATATCGTAGACATTGGTATCCGGATCCCCGGTTTCCGGCATCTGCACCGGTTTGTCCCGGAAGCGAAAGCCATCCACGCCGCTGTCACTTTCGGCAATAGCGAAAAACGATTTCCTGTCCACGCCTTCCACGCGTACCGCGAGCAGGTAGCTGCCATCCAGTTTGATCGCGCCGGCATTGAAGGTGGCGTTGATACCGAGGCGCTCCATCAGGTGCGGATTGCTGGGCTCGTGCAGATCGTAGCGCCAGTGCACCGGCACATGTTCGCGGGTGACGACCGGATTCCGCCAGCGCCGGAAAATGCCGTTGTCATCCCCGGCCGGTATATTTTCCCTGCCGAGCAGCTGTTCCTGGTGCGCCAACAGGGCGCGCACTTTATCGAGGTGGGTTGTCATAAATAACCTGTCAGAAATTATCGGTTTTTCAGCGCTATCAACTCGCGGTTACCGGGGGCCGCTGCCCGCTGGCACCGCCATGGATTTCGCCGCCGCCAGTATCGGTGTCGGCATCCGGGTCGCTGCGCAGCCGCCGGTACCAGTTTTTCCAGAGGAATGCGCTGGTCAGTGCGACTGTGGCCATGGCGATGGAGAACGCCGTCCATTTCTGGATGACCAGAAAGATAGGCGCGGCAGTCAGGGCTGTGTGCCAGACGATCCCCACAACGCAGTTGACCAGGTCCCGCACGCAATCCGGGTTGCGTTGCAATTGCGGTTGCTCCCGCCTGAGCGCCTCGTACACCGGCGCCCAGAATCCCCAGGGCCGCGTCTTGAAATAGAACGCCTTCAGGGTTTCCATGTCGTCCGCCTCGGTCAGCAACGAACCGGCGATACAGGCGGCCATGCAGAGCGCAAACAGGGCCGGGAAGGCGTACAGCGGCGACAGCTCGGTAAACATCAATGGCACCGCCGCGAGCAGGCCGGCGAGCATGCCGTAGAAGTAGCCGAAGCCGTTCATCCGCCACCAGTACCACTTGAGAATATTGGCCGCGGTATAGCCGCCATAGAGCGCGCCCACGATCCACAGGATGATGTCGTTCAGCGACGGCGCAAACAGGCCGATACCGGTGCCCAGCAGCACGAACAGCACCGACACCAGGTAACTCATCCGCACATAGGTTTTCTGTTCGGCGTCGCGATTGAAATAGCGCTTGTAGATATCGTTGACCACATAGGCCGGCGCGGAGTTGGTGGTGGCGGCAAAGGAGGACATGAAGGTCGCCAGCAGGCCGGCCATGACCAGCCCCAGCAATCCCTCGGGGACATAATTGGCCAGCGCAAACGGCAGTATCTGTTCGAAGTCCGCCGCGTCGCCCATCGCGCGCAGCTCGTCGGTAAAGAAGACCAGCGCCAGAACGGTGAGGCCGGTGATCATCATGTAGCGCGGGAACAGCATGACCAGGCTCACCAGGCCACTCATTTTTGCCGCCTCCGCCGGTGTGCGCGCGGACAGGATGCGCTGCATATCGTAGTTGGGCGCCGGGCCGGCCAGGCTCTGCAGGATGCCCTTCAACAATACCAGCATGAAGAACACCGAAAACAGCGACCAGCCATCGTCGGCGATGCGCCGGTTGGCCGTCTCCAGGAGGCCGCTCCAGTCCAGGTCGAGGGTGTGGCTGATTCCCATACTGAACCAGCCCTCCGGCACCGCCGCCGCCAGCATCTCCGGCGACACCTGGACCATCGCGATCAGGCCGATGGCGATACAGGCAATGGTCATCACCACAAACTGCATGACCTCCGTCAGCACCACGCCGAACATGCCGCCCTTCACCACATACACGGCGGTGATGGCGGTCAGGATCAGGCCGTAAATGATTTCGTTGGTGTGGGTATCCGCGGACAGCTGCCAGGGCATGAAGGCGGCCGCGAACTTGCCGATGCCGACAAAGCCGTAGGCCAGGTAGCCCAGCACCACCAGCAGCGCGAAGGCGACGATGATCAGGTGCGAGAGTTCGGCCCCGCGCCCCTCGCCAAAGCGGAAGCGGATCCAGGCCGCGCCGGTCATCACGCCCGAGCGGCGCAGCCACAGGGACAGGAAAACCATCAGGAAAACCTGGTTGAAGGCCGGCCACAGCCACGGGATATAGACGCTTTTTAGGCCGTAGATAAACAGCAGGTACACCATCCACATGGTGCCGGAGATGTCGAACTGGCCGGAGGCATTGGACAACCCCAGGTAGTACCAGGGCAGCCGGTTGCCGCCGAGAAAGTAACTCTGGATATTCGCGGACGCCTTGCGCGAGACCCAGATGCCAATCACCAGCGAGGCGAGCAGGTAGACACCGATGACCAGCAGATCCACGGGGGCGAGACTCATCGCAATTCTCTCTTGTTATCGGGCACCACTCGAGCGGGTGCTCTTATTCTGTTTGCGTTCTTGTCGGTATCGGCACGCGGGAGCCGGCTGCCGCGATAGCGTCCGGCCGGATAACAGTACCGCACAAGGCCAAATGTAACCGGTTACAAATCAATTTACCAGCCCCGCCCGATCGGCGGATGCCAGCGGCCCCCGCGGAGCCGGGATCCGCCGCAGTCCGCGCAGCATACACAGCCGCGGATTGCCCGCGCTCGCCCAACGCGCGGCAACCTGCGGGAAGCCGGCCGCTGGCGCACTGGCGGTTTCGCCCGAATTCCGGTAACTTTTTCCGGCTTCAGGGGCCGCTAACCCGGATCTTTGCCAGAGTTCCGGGGCAGCCAGCGGGCCAGTCCAGTCAGCGGTGATTCAGCAGCATGTCGAACATCAGGGAAGTCTCCCGAGTAGCCGGGGTCTCTATCGCCACCGTGTCCCGGGCCATCAGCACCCCGGAAAAGGTGTCGGAAGCGGCGCTGAAGAAGGTGTACGCGGCGATCAAGGAAGTCGGCTACCGCCCCAACATGATGGCGCGCAATTTCCGCGCTATCCGCGCCTATTCCATCGTCGTGCTGGTTCCCAACCTCTCCAACCTGTTCTTCGCGACCGTGATCCGCGGCATCGAGGACGCCGCGCAACAGAAAGGTTACGGCGTGCTACTCGGCGATACGCGCGATTCCAGCTCCCGCGAACAGGAGTACACGCGCCTGGTGGAAACCCGCCAGGCGGACGGCATCCTGCAACTGCGCCCGCATACCCCGGGCAAATCCCTGGAGCCCCACAACGGCATTCCGATGGTTTCCGCCTGTGGTTGCGAGAACACACCCTATCCGTCGGTGCGTATCGACAATGCCGGCGCCGCGCGGGAGATCGTGGACTACCTGATTTCCCAGGGCCACCGCCGTATCGGTGTGCTCGCCGGCCTGCCGGACAATCCCCACTCCAACGACCGCCTGCGGGGTTACCGCCAGAGCCTGGAGGCCACCGGTATCGGCTTCGATCCGGACCTGCTGGTGAACGGCGACTTCACCATGGGCTCGGGGCTGATGGCCGCCAGCCATTTCGCGCGCATGAAAGAGCGCCCCACGGCCATTTTCTCCATGAACGACGAGATGGCGATCGGCTGTATCCAGGGGCTCAAGTCCGCCGGCATCCGCGTGCCGGAGGAGATGTCCATCACCGGTTTCGACGATATCGAGTTCGCCCGCTACAGCGACCCGCCGCTGACCACCATTGCCCAGCCGGCAGAGGAACTGGGCCGCACGAGCTTCAACACGCTGCTGGAACTGATCGAGGGCAAGGAACTGCGGCAGACGGAAACCGTGCTGCCCTACGAGTTTGTGGTGCGCAGGAGCACCCCGGCACCGCCGCGCTGACCCGCTCCGGTGGTGCAGCCCGGCCGCAACCGCTCCCCCAGGTCCCGAATGGAAGACATCCACGCCCGAATACACTGATTTGCAAAAACTCATCTTGTAACCGGTTACACTGCACTGCACAATAATCCCTGTAAAGACCGATGGACAACCCACTCAAGTGCATCAAGTGTAACCGGTTACAAACATGTTACTTTCCGCCAGAAACGACCAGATGCTCGAAGAGCTCAGCCTGTGGTCCGACCGCCTGCAAGAGTGGATGACCCGATCCGCCCTGCCGCTGTGGCTGGACAACGGCTTCGACACCGCCACCGGCAGCGCCTATGAACAACTGAATGAGTTCGGTCGCGCGGACACCGGCTGCGACAGGCGGGTGCGGGTGCAGGCACGGCAGATGTTTGTGCTGGCCTGTGCCAGCCTACGCGGCTGGATCGACGGCGGCGAGCAGCGCGTCGCGCAACTGGAGCAATACGTTGCCCGCTACGCCCGCCACCCGAGCGCGCCGGAAGGTTACGTGCATATCCTGGACAGCCGGAACGAAATCGTCGATGCCCGCCAGGATGTCTACGACATCGCCTTTTTCCTGCTCGCCTGCGCCTGGCGCTTCCGTGCTTTCGGGCAGGCTGCGGCCCTGCGCGAGGCGGAGCACCTGATCCAACACCTGGACACCCATATCAAGGGGCCACAGGGCGGCTGGCTGGAGGGCGATTACGATGCACCCTGCCGCCGGCAGAATCCGCACATGCACCTGCTGGAAGCCTTTCTTGCCCTCTACGATGCCACCCGCAGCGGCCGCTGGCTGGCGAGAGCCGGCGAAATTTTTACGCTGTTTGAAAACTGCTTTTACGACAGCCGCAGGGGCGTGCTGCTGGAATACTTCCACCGGGACTGGACGCCGCTGACCGAAGCCGAGGGGCAGGCAGTGGAGCCGGGACATATGCTGGAATGGGTCTGGCTGCTGTATCACTACAGCCGTCGCAGCGGCGCACCGGTGGCCCGCTATACCCGCCCACTCTACGACAACGCGCTGGCAATGGGTCGGGAAGCCCACACGGGCCTGCTGTTCGACGCAGTGACGACTGGCGGCCAGCCGCTGAAAACGAGCAAACGCTGCTGGCCGCTGACGGAACTGGTCAAGGCCAGCCTGTGTCGCGCGGCCGAGGGCGATCCACTGGCCGAACAGCGGGCGGCGCGGGCCATCGAAACCCTGTTCGAATACTATTTTTCCGACGAGGTGCCGGGCCTGTATATCGATCAACTGGACGCCGGCAACCGGGTGATCCGGGGCATGGCACCGGCCAGCACCCTCTACCACCTGCTGCTGGCCACCACCGAAGTGGTCGATTACACCGCTGCGCGCCGGCTCAAATCACCGGCGGTCCCCGAAGCGCTTTCCGGCTGAATGTCCCCCGAACGCTCAAAGGCGGAATTCAGTTGCCCTTGACGCCTTTCTCGATCCGGTCACCGATGTTCTTGTCCACATTGCGCCAGTACTCGAAAGCGCGTTTCAGGACTTCGTCGGACACACCGTCTTTCAGGTGACCGACCACGTTCGATACCAGCCGGTCCCGCGCCGCATCGTCCATGACCTCGCGCACCAGCGTGCCGGGCTGGACAAAGTCATCGTCCTCCCTGTGCGGTGTATAGGCCGCGTGTACGAACTCGCCACTGGCCTCCCATTTCTCGGTGTAGGTATGATTGGCCGCAGGGCCGCCCTTGGAGTTGGGGGCGTACACGGGGTCGGAGACATTCTCCACCCGCATGGCGCCATCCTTGCTGTAGCTGTGTACCGGGCACTTGGGCCGGTTGACCGGTATCTGCTTGTAATTCACGCCCATCCGCGCCCGGTGCGCATCGGCGTAGGAAAAGACGCGTGCCTGCAGCATTTTGTCGGGACTGAAATTGATACCGGGCACCACGTTGTTCGGCTCAAAGGCGGCCTGCTCAATTTCCGTATGGAAGTCGGTCGGATTGCGGTCCAGCGTCAACCGCCCGACTTCCTGCAACGGGTAATCATCGTGGGGCCAGACCTTGGTCAGGTCGAAGGGATTGAAACGGTAATCCTTCGCCTCCTCGAACGGCATTATCTGCACGTTCAGGGTCCAGGAGGGATGGTCGCCCCTGGCGATGGCGTCGAACAGATCCCGGCGGTGCACATCCGAATCCTCGCCCGCCAGCCGGTCGGCCTCTTCCTGCGTCAGGCACTCGACCCCCTGGTCCGTCTTGAAGTGATACTTGATCCAGAACCGCTCGCCGTCCCTGTTGACCCACATATAGGTGTGGCTGGAATAGCCGTTCATATGGCGGTAGCTTTTCGGAATACCGCGATCCCCCATCAACCAGGTGACCTGGTGTGCCGATTCCGGCGACAGAGTCCAGAAGTCCCACTGCATATCGTGATCGCGCAGGCCGTTGTCCGCACGGCGCTTCTGGGAGCGGATAAAGTGCTGGAACTTCATCGGGTCCCGTATGAAAAATACCGGCGTATTGTTCCCCACCATGTCATAGTTGCCTTCGCTGGTGTAGAACTTCAATGCGAAGCCGCGCGGATCGCGCCAGGTATCGGGGCTCCCGCGTTCGCCGGCGACGGTTGAAAAGCGGATCAGAGTGTCTGTCTTGGTGCCCGGCTGGAATACCGCGGCCTTGGTATAGGCACTGACATCCCTCGTCACTTCGAAATGGCCGAAGGCCCCGGAGCCCTTCGCATGGGGCTGCCGCTCCGGAATCCGCTCGCGATTGAAGTTGGCCATCTGCTCGATCAGGTAGTGATCCTGCAGGATGATCGGGCCGTCCGGTCCCACCGTCAGGGAGAATTCATCACTGGCTACCGGGATACCGGCATCGTTCGTTGTGCGGTTCTGGTCGTCTTTTTTCACGGCGCTGGATCCTCTGGTTTGTCGCTTGAAACATCCGAGTCAAGAGAGAACAAGACAGAGAAAACGATAGTGCAGGATCGTCAGTCGTGAAGGGATACTGGCGGGAAATACGCGATATTCATCCAGGGATATGACGATCCCTTTCAGGTGCGGCTGCCAGGGAAATAATGGCCGCCGAAATATTTTTCTCCAGTCCTTTTTATACTCCAGGGATTCACAAAGCTTCCAGCCACTTGTACATAATCAGGGCATCGATGTACCCCATGGCGGGATGATCAAAGGCTTTTGGCAGTCGCCCAACGACAGCAAAGCCGAGCTTTTTCCAAAGATTTATCGCTCCCTCGTTACTGGACGCGACAAAATTGAACTGCATGGCCTTATAGCCCAGCTCCCTGGCCACCTGCAGGGAATGTGCACACATTGCACTTGCAACCCCCCTGCCCCTGGCGGACGAAGAGACCATATAACCGCAGTTGCAGACATGGGCACCGGGCCCCTGCTGATTGGATTTGATATAGTAGGTTCCCAGCACCTCGCCATCGTGTTCGAACACATAGGTTTGCCTTGGTACATCCATCCACAGGTGGCAAGCCTGATCCCGGTTTATATCAACCGGATAGGCATAGGTTTCTCCTTCCCGGGCGATTTCGCGAAATATCGGCCAGATCC
This sequence comes from Microbulbifer litoralis, assembly GCF_023634065.1. Lineage (GTDB taxonomy): Bacteria > Pseudomonadota > Gammaproteobacteria > Pseudomonadales > Cellvibrionaceae > Microbulbifer > Microbulbifer litoralis. Next base: position 28,803 of record NZ_JALKCV010000019.1, on the reverse strand, counting down.
TGTCGAAGTCTTCTGGTTGTACTCGGCGGATGTCCATTGATCGCCCTATCTCCTTGCCTCTAAATCCCATCAAAAATTTTCACTGTCAGGTATGACACCAACCCACGCCCCGGGTCAACTGCATACTTTGGATAATACTACTTCATTGAATCGTCCAGGACTCCGGCCCATTCACGAAACGATTCCGCCGGCCAGTTGTTGTCAACTTTCAACCCCCTGACATCATATTTCCTGGGCTTTCCGCCAAAAAAATTGAACCAGCCTTCGCCAGGGATATAGGCCAATGGGATGTCAAACTCCTTGATATAGAACAGGGTATTTTTCGGAAAGTCGAATTCTTTCATATGAACGCAAACCGTAAAATATCATAATATTCAGAAACAAGGACCTTATCAGAATCTTTCTGCTCGCCCTATTCATGAATACTCATAAAAATCAGAGCAGCTATCTCCGACTTTCCTTTTGTGGAGCAGAAAGAAATGCATCGTATTTATAATAATAGAGAAAAGACTCAAGCAGGAATATGTCCGAAGACTCATACCCCAGACCTTCAGCATACAGGACTATGCTCTCAATGACGCCGGCTTCGAGCGTGAACATAAGTCCGTTTTCCTTAGCGAAAACCGGCACATCGTTCTCATCCATATCGCCATCCTCAAGCGCCTCAATATCTATCATCAGGCCAAGAGTATCCAGGCTCCAAGCTTCGTCTTTGGGAAGATATAGCCAGCCCTCCTCAAGCTGCTCACTCGCTCGACTCAATATACTGATCAACTTTTCCATAAATTTTTTGGAATCCACTATTACGATATAACTGTTATTCATCCTGCGCATGCAGAATTCGCAAAAACGTACCCTTTCAATCGTGAACCGAATTCAGGCAGGACAGAGCAATGTCAAACCATCATACGTGACACCCAGCATTAATTTTTGACTATGAAGGAATGACTAATTACTTCAAGTTGTCCACTATCATTAAAATTGAACTTATAATGCTCGCAGCCTTCCTGAGAACCTATCTTCTCTTGCCTTAAATGCTCCATCAGCCATTCAGAATCTACAATCAAATGACTTCCGTCGAAATCCTCGCCAGGAATAAGCCTCTCTATCATATGCCACTTAAATGCAACCACTTCAGGAAAAATAACCATCACTTCATTACCTTTCCAATCTTTAAATCTGAGAACCAGCTTACTTTCAACCATTTCAATTTGAGGACAACCTACATCTGCTGTAGAAAAACCAGGCTTAATTATTTCAGCTCTTTCCATATTCAATAAATTTTATTGAACCCCCCTTGTCAGTTATGAATGGCAGCACCTTTTCGAACCTCTTATTTCCCGCCCCGTCAAAATGGATATCCGACTTTCTGGACAGCTATAAAGAGTTTGCCTCTTTACTCAGACAAATCATTTGACTGTAGTGAGATACTTAAATTCACAAGGAAAATGAAACTCTTGCCAACCTCTTAAAAAATTTCAAAAGCCATAAAGATGATTAAATTACCACCCTAGTGGTCCATGCGGAAAGTTTGGTGACTAAGGAGCACAGCCAAAGTGTTCAGATCAAGGCGAGAAAGCGCAGGAATAGTGGTTCTATTTCAAGCTTTCTCCAACGCAGAGCTGGACGCTTTGGCGACGCGAACAGTTACACAACTTTCCGCATGGACCACTAGCATGCATCATGCTTATTGTGCATACACCCACATCTTCCGACACTACCGAAACAAGCCAACTATAAAAGGCAACCAAAATAACAACAAAAAACCAAGCATGGTTAAGACTCCCTTGCCACCTCTAGTTGAAATAAAATACCAAGGAACATATATGAACCAGAAGGTATTTATTGACAATCCAAAATTATAAGGCCTGTCAAACTCTTGGGAATCCGACTCATAGTAAATCCAATGCCAGAACAGGAGAAAAAAAACAACTGTCCACACAGCACGAAAACCACTGAGATTCCCCCAGCCATTGAATATGGCCAAAACTTCAGCCAGACAGGCAATTAAACAGGATCCATAGAGGCTAATAATGACAACCCTTGCTTTTCTTTTATTCATATTTTATTCAAATATTTAGCAATGTAGACGCTGTTCGTGTTTTTATACAAACGGGAGACAGAGGTATATTCGGGTGGATAGAATTAGCTATCTTCTTGAATATTCTGACAATTATTTCAAGGGCGGATTCTGTGCTCCATAATGGTCGACACCGAATAACAAAGTTACCTTTATATTTTTTTGAAACGCCCCAACTTAAGGCATACTTCCTGTATTTTAAAAGTTAATTTTCTCATCCTTCCCAAGAATCAAACTATCAATAAATCCATCTTTTAATGTTCTGCCCTTTCGCTCTTCGTCAATTTCTCTTTGCTCTAACATTCTATCTCTAGGCGTTTTTCCTGAATCTTGGATATCTTTACTGTTACCAAGCACACTTGTACTTGGTCTGCCCGACCAGAGATCGGCATACAGCAGGTCTTCTTGGCTCGCACACCCCAACCCGGACGCAGCCACGGAGACGGTCATTATAAAGATCAGTTTATTATTCATAAATCTCTGAAACCTAAGTGATTCGTCGAATAGCCGGAAGCCGTTGCCGCCCCAGCTCCCCAAGAGCCGTACGAGAGGCTTCTCTCGCATACGGCTCAAACTCTTGATTGAGGCTGTCCCAGTATCCACCGCCGCAAACAAAGTAGTTTGGCACCTCTTTTTCAGGGGTCTTTATCATGATTTTTCCAGCAACGGAAAACCCCGCCAGTTGGCGGGGTCCCGGTGGATTGGCTGCTGATAGGAACGGCCGCCGTCGGAAAACGGAGAGGCCTCAGTGCTCAGTCGGCACTCGCCCCAGATCCCCCTCCATCTCCACCGTCAGGAATGACATCACCACCCAGGCAGCCACGTTCTGTTTCAGGTTTTCCGGCTTCACCTTGTCCAGGGTGTCATTGGCAGTGTGGTGGTAGTCGAAGTAGTCGGTGCCGTCCTGGTAGAGGCCGAAGGCGGGTACGCCCTGGGCGACGAAGACGCTGCCGTCGGGGCCGCCATGGGATTCGTTGTTGCCGCGCTCAATGCCCAGCGGGGCGAGGACCTGCATCATCTGGTCGGCGATGTCGAACTTGGTTTCCGGCAGGCGGGTGTCGAAACGCCAGATCTTGCCGGCACCGAAGTCGGACTCGGAAACGGCGACAATGTTGTCCAGCTCGCTGCGGTGCGCCTCGACATACTGCTTGGCACCCACCAGGCCGATTTCCTCGGCTCCGAATAAAACCACGCGCAGGGTGCGGCGCGGGCGCTGTGGCAGTTCGGCGATCATGCGCGCGGTTTCGAGCACGATGCCGACGCCGGCGCCGTCGTCCAGTGCGCCGGTGCCTTCATCCCAGGAATCCAGGTGGGCACCGATGATCAGGGCCTCCTCGGGCTTTTCGCGGCCGGTAATCTCGCCGATCACATTGAAGGACGGGCCGTCGGCCAGGCGCTGGTTGTGCACATCCAGGCGCACTTCGACCGGCTTGCCGCGCTCGAGCATGGCTTCCAGCAGGTTGGCGTCCGGCGCGGACAGGGCCAGGGCCGGTACCGGGTCCTCGACTCCTTCGATACGCATCATGCCGGTGTGGGCGAAGCGGTCGGAGTCGGTACCCACAGAGCGGATCATCAGTGCCGTGGCGCCCTTTTCCGCGGCGGCGGCCATGCCGCGGCTGCGGCCCTGCACCGCCGGGCCGTAGCCCTCACCGGTACGGGCCCGCTCCATGCGTTTGTTGATAAATGCAATCTTGCCTTTCACTTTTCCGGCCGGCGCCTCGATCAGTTCCTCCACATCGGAGAATTCGACGATCTCGGCGGTGACCCCGCCTTCCGGCGTTCCGACGCTGTAGCCGAGGGAGCTGACCACCAGCGGCTGCGGGAAAGGTGCCACCACCCGTGCGTGGGCGTGGCCGCGGTCCCAGCGCGGCACTTCGATCTGCTCGGTGTAGACGCGATCAAAGCCCAGTTCCTTCATCTTCTCCTGTGCCCAGGCCACGGCCCGGCGGTCGCCGTCGGAACCGGTGGGGCGCGGGCCGACTTCCACGGTCAGGGATTCGACGATGCTGTAGGCATCGGAGGATTCCAGGGCGCGGTCGCGCAGCACTTCCGCCACGGAGAGATCCTCCTGGCTCAGCGGTTTGGCGTAGGCGGCAGTCACGGCCAACGCCGCGATCAAGCCACCGGTCAGGGTCTGCAGTGGTCTGAACATTGTGTGTCCCTCTAAGCTCTTTTGTGTTGTGTGGGCGCCTGCTTTCTAGCGGTGCCCATCTGTCTTGTCATTGTCCTGCGGCAGCAACTGCTCCCGCACAGTGCGCAGGCGCTCGATGCCCGCGCGGGTGAAGAGGTAGGGCGAACCGCCGGTGTATTCCGCCTCTTCGATCTCCAGGCACTCGAGGCGCAGGCGCTCCAGTTCCGGGTCGTGGCGCATCGGGTAGCCGGTCAGCACGCGCCATTCGTTGTCGTCTGCCTGGCCGGTGATCACATCCTCGAGCCCGCGGACAAACTGCTCGCGGTCCATGCGGAAGCGCGGCGTGCGCATATGTATCAACGCCCAGATTATCAGGGCGAAGAAACAAAAGGAAAGCAGCAGCGTAATCAGCACCGTCACGAATCAATGCTCCAAGAGCCTTCAGCTCACCCAGAAGAGCCCTCAGCTCGTCAGAGAGAGCCCTCAGCTCACTAGAAAAAGTCTTCGGCTCACCAGAAAGAACTCTTCAATACCAGCCTTCAGCCTCGATCAATCAACAGCTTCACCGCCACGGCAATGGTGGCAATGATGATGATCGGCCTGATCAGGCGTGCGCCGCGGGCGATCACCAGGTTCGAACCCAGCCGCGCGCCGACAAACTGGGCTGCAGACATGCTGACGGCCAGCCCCAGCAGCAGGTGGCCGCCGGCCATGAAGATGAACATCGAGGTGGCGTTGGTTGCCAGCACCAGCGGCTTGGTATGGGCCGTGGCCCTGCGCATGTTGTACCCGAGCAGCGCGGCAAATGCCAGTGCGTAGATGGAGCCCATCCCCGGCCCGAAGAAGCCGCCGTAAAAGCCGATACCGCCACCAACCACCAGATTGAACAGCCCGTGGGGCATCCGCGGTTTTGCATCCACATCGGCGATGCGCGGGGAAAAGGCAAAATAGAGCGCGATACCGATCAGCAACACCGGCAGCAGCGTATCGAGCTGCTCACCGCCCAGCCGGGTTACGCTCCAGGTACCAAGGGCGGAACCACAGACGGCGGCAACGAGCCCCGGCCACAGCTGGCGCAGGTCCAGATAGCCCTTCTGGAAGAAATTGATCGCCGAGGACAGGGTGCCGAACACGCTCTGGAATTTGTTGGTGCCCAGTGCATCCAGCGGTGGAATACCGGCCCACAACAGTGCCGGCAGAGTAATGATGCCACCACCGCCGGCGATGGCACTGATAAAGCCCGCGGCAAACGCGACCACTGTCAGGATCAGGTAGATGGTCGGGGTCAGGTCGCCGGTCAGTGCAGCCACGGTATCGTTGTTTACTCCTCGAACACGCTCTGGTTTTCCGGACAGCGCCCCTGGTAGCGGTTGAAACGCCTGCGGATCTCGCGCATATCGGTTTCCAGGTCACCAGTGGGCCGGTAGAGCGAATCCACGCGAATACGCTTGTTGGGGAAATCCCAGGCCACCAGCAGGATGGGCACGTTGGCCGCATAGGCGATACGCAGGAAACCATTTTTCCATCTGTCGTTGCGTTTGCGCGTGCCTTCCGGGGTGATCGCCACCCACATCTTTTCGTTTTCGCGGAACTGGCTGGCTACCTGCTTGGCCATGCCGCCGGCGGCCGAGCGGTCGGTGGGGATGCCACCGAGCCATTTGAACAGGTTTTTGAACGGAAAGAAAAAGGCTTCCTGTTTCATCAGCCAGGAAGCCTTCAACCGCAGCGCCATGATAAACGGCATGGCCACCACAAAATCCCAATTGGATGTGTGCGGGGCCAGCGCCACCATCAACTTCTTCTCGGGCGGGAATTCACCCTCGATGCGCCAACCGAGCATTTTTACGATCAACAGGCCGATACTTTTGGTGAACCAGTTGCCGATGCGCGGCATTTCTTCGGGCAGGTTTTTTGGAATGCTCACGTCGATGCTTCTCTCGATTCTGTATTGGCGGCTTGTGCCTGTAGCGCCGTGGAGTGTGCCTGTTGGGCGGTGCGCACGGCGCATCCGAGTTCCGAGTTCCGAGTCCCGAGTCCCGAGTCCCGAGTCCCGAGTCCCGAGTCCCGAGTCCCGTATTTCAATGCTCCCGGGTGGCGAAGAACTCGATTTCCGGGTAGCGCTCTTCCGCCAGTTGCAGGTTGACCCGTGTCGGTGCCAGGTAGGTCAGGTGGCCGGCGCCGTCCAGGGCCAGGTTGGTGCTGGCCTTGCGCTTGAAGTTGTCCAGTTCCCTGGCGTTATCGCTGTCCACCCAGCGGGCAGTCTGTACATTCACGTTTTCGTAAATGGCTTCCACCTTGTATTCGTCTTTCAGGCGATAGGCCACCACTTCGAACTGCAACACCCCCACGGCGCCAACGACGATATCGTTGTTGTCCAGCGGGAAGAACACCTGGGTAGAACCCTCTTCGGAAAGCTGCTGCAGGCCCTTCTGCAGCTGCTTCAGCTTCAGCGGGTCCTTCAGGCGGATGCGGCGGAACAGCTCCGGCGCGAAGTTGGGGATGCCGGTGAACTTGAGTTTTTCGCCCTCGGTAAAGGTATCGCCGATCTGGATGGTGCCGTGGTTGTGCAGGCCGATGATATCGCCGGCGATGGCCTCCTCCACATGGGTGCGGTCGCCGGCCATAAAGGTCACCGCATCGGCGATCTTGATGTCCTTGCCCAGGCGCACATGCTTCATTTTCATGCCGCGGTTGTAGGTACCGGAGCAGACGCGCATAAAGGCGATGCGGTCGCGGTGTTTCGGATCCATGTTTGCCTGGATCTTGAATACGAAGCCTGAGAACCTGTCCTCGGTGGGCTCGACGGTGCGCTCGTTGGTTTGCCGCGGCTGCGGGCCCGGCGCCCATTCGACGAAACCATCCAGCATTTCGCGTACGCCGAAATTGCCCAGCGCGGTGCCGAAAAACACCGGCGTCAGCCTGCCGGCCAGGTAGTCTTCCAGGTTGAACTCGTGGGTGGCGCCGCGCACCAGCTCGATTTCCTCGCGGAGATCATCGGCGTCCTCGCCCAGCAGTTCGGTCGCCTCGGCGGAATCCAGGCCCTGGATCCGGGTATCTTCGGGGATGGTGTGGCCCTGCCCCTGCCTGAACACATGAATGGTATCGGTGTAGAGGTTGTAGACGCCCTTGAAGTGCTGGCCCGATCCCAGTGGCCAGTTGATCGGCGCGGCCTGGATATCCAGTACTTCCTCGATCTCGTCCATCACCTCGATCGGGTCGCGGATATCCCGGTCCAGCTTGTTGATAAACGACAGGATCGGCGTCGTGCGCAGGCGGCAGACGTTCATCAGCTTGATGGTGCGGTCCTCGACGCCCTTGGCGCCGTCGATGACCATCAGCGCGGAATCCACCGCGGTCAGTACGCGGTAGGTGTCCTCGGAGAAGTCCTCGTGGCCCGGTGTGTCCAGCAGGTTGACCGTGCGGTCTTTGTAGGGAAACTGCATCACGGACGAGGTCACGGAGATACCCCGCTCCTGCTCCATGCTCATCCAGTCGGAGCGCGCGTGCGGACCCTTCTTGCCCTTGACCGAGCCGGCCAGCTGGATCGCGTTCCCGAACAGCAGCAGCTTTTCGGTCACGGTGGTCTTGCCGGCGTCCGGGTGGGAGATGATCGCGAAGGTGCGGCGGCCGGCGACACCCGCCGGGGAGGAACTCTGAGCCATAATCTAGATTTGAAAACTCGGCCTGGTGCAAAAAACAGGCGCGCATTATACACGGCGGCAGACCGCTCCGGGGGCTGGTAGACTGCCGATTTTAGCGGTGCGCACGGCGCACCCTACGGCGCCGTGCGGGCTGGAAGACGTTTTAAAGGAGAAGTGGACCATGAGTCGGGAGAGATTGCAGGCCCTGCGGGAGGAGCTGGCGCGCCAGCAGGTACAGGGCTTCCTGGTGCCCCGCGGCGATGAGTACCAGAACGAGTATGTGCCCGCCGCCGACGAGCGCCTGGCCTGGCTCACCGGCTTTACCGGCTCCGCCGGCATGGCGGCGGTAGGCGCGGAGCACGCGGCGCTGTTCGTGGATGGCCGCTACACGTTGCAGGCCCAGCAGCAGCTCGGCGACCAGCCGATCGACCTGGAGACACTGGATCCAAATGCCATCGCCGACTGGCTGTGCGAGCAGTTGAAGCGGGGCCAGGCCCTGGGCTACGACCCGCGCCTGCACACGGAACCGGGCCTGGCGCTGCTGGAAAAACGCCTGGGCGAGCGGGATATCGCCCTGCGCCCGCTGGAGCAAAACCCGATCGACGCCGTCTGGACCGATCGCCCGGCCAGCCCCTGTGGCGCTGCGCGGCCGCACCCCCACACCTTTACCGGCGAACACTCGGCGCAGAAGCGCCAGCGCATCGCCGCGCTGCTGGCGGACCGGCGCGCCGACGCCCTGTGGCTGCCCAACCCCGAGGTCTGCGCCTGGCTGTTCAATATCCGCGGCGAAGACGTGCCGCACCTGCCGGTGGCGCTGGCCAGCGCCCTGCTCTACCGCGACGGCACCGCGACGCTGTACCTGGCCAAAGAGGCCGTGGGCGAAGCACTGATCGAACACCTGAACAGTGAGGTGGATATCGTCAACAACCAGGAGGCGCTGTTCGACGCCGCCAAGCGCCACCATGTCTCCAGAATCTGGGTCGACCCGCGTATCGCCAATTGCTGGACACTGCAGCGGTTGCGGGCACAGGAGATCGAGCTGCTGGCCGACCGGGATCCGATCACTGCCGCCAAGGCCTGCAAGAATGCGGTGGAACTGGCCGGCAGCCGCGCCGCCCACGAGCGCGACGGCGCCGCCCTGTGCGAGTTCCTGGCCGAACTGCCGGACGCAGTCGCCGCGGGCGCTCCCGATAACGGCTTCGGCGAACTGGAGGCGGTGCAGTTGCTCAGGGACAAGCGCGAACAGCGCGAGGGCTTCCGGGACGACAGCTTCGATGCCATTTCCGGCTACGGCCCCAACGGCGCCATCGTGCACTACCGCGTCAGCCGCGAATCCAGCCTGCCGATGAGGGCCGAAGGCATTTACCTGATCGACTCCGGCGGCCAGTACCCGGACGGCACCACCGACGTGACCCGCACCGTGCCCCTGGGCGAATTCCCGGAACACGCCCGCGATCACTTTACCCGCGTCCTCAAGGGCCATATCGGCATCGCCACCCTGCGCTTTCCCAAGGGCACCTGCGGCGAACAGATCGACGCCTTTGCGCGCAAATCCCTGTGGGATGCCGGCCTGGACTACGCCCACGGCACCGGCCACGGCGTCGGCAGTTTTCTCAGCGTGCACGAGGGCCCGCAGCGCATTGGCAAGGCCGCCAGCGGCGTGGCGCTGCAGCCGGGCATGATCCTCTCCAACGAGCCGGGCTTCTACCTCACCGGGCAGTACGGCATCCGCATCGAGAACCTGGTGTTCGTGAAGGAGAGCGAGCGGCACAGCGGCTTTATGGAGTTCGAGGAACTGACACTGGCACCGATAGATCGCCGGCTGATCAAGCGGGAACTGCTGACGGAACAGGAAAAGTCCTGGCTGAACCGCTACCACCAGCGGGTGCGGGAGACGCTGATGCCGCTGGTGAACGAGAAGACGCAGGCGTGGCTGGAGGAGAACACCCAGGCAATCTGACGTAGCCCGGATGCAGGCGCGCAGCGCCGGAATCCGGGAAGCCGACACGGTCCCGGATTCCGCTGCGCTCCATCCGGGCTACGCCTGCTGCAAACCGGCGGAGCGGGCGGCGCGTCCGCCGATATCCCGCCGCAACCACCACCAGGCCAGTGCCCCCAGCAGCAGGTTGGCCGCCGCGGTGGCCGCAAACAGGCCGGTAATGCCCCACAACTGATTCCCCACCCAGGCCAGCGGCAGATAGATACCCAGCACCCGCAGGAAGGAAATCAGCGTGGCCGGTAGTGGCCGCCCCAGGCCATTGAAAGCGGCATTGGCGGACATCACGAAACCGTAGCCGGCGTAACTGAACGGCACCAGCGTCAGGTAGGCGATGGCCACCGTCAGCACTTCGGGCGAGTCGCTGAACAGGCGCACCAGCGCCGGGCCGGCGAAATACAACAGCACCGCCAGCGCCGCACCGAAACCGATACAGAAACGGGCCAACACACTGACAGTCTGCTGCATCCGCCCGGTCTCGCCGGCACCGGCGTTCTGGCCGATAAACGGCCCCACCACCGACGACAGCGCATAGAACACGATCAGCGCCAGCGGCTCGATACGCAGCGCCACCCCCAGGCCGGCCACCGCGTCGGCGCCGTGCACCGCCACCAGCGCCACCACTACGCCGCCGGCCATTGGAATGATCACATTGGTGGCGGTTGCCGGCAGCCCCACCGCCAGCACCGTGCGCCAGGAATCCAACAGCCTGGACAGGCGGGGCGGTGCCATCAGGTGCTCGCGGCGGATCAGGAAATAAAGTGCGGCGACAAAGCTGACCCCGCGCGCGATCACCGTGGACAGGGCCGCGCCCTGCAACTCCAGGCGCGGAAACCCAAGCAGGCCGAAGATCAGCAGCGGATCCAGTATCAGATTGAAAAAAGCCACCGCCACCATGATGCGCCCGGTCAATGCACTGTTGCCGATGGCGCGCAGCGATGACAGTGCCACCATCGGCACCACCGCGAATACCGCCCCCAGATACCAGGGGACCATATAGTCGGCGATCAGCGGCAGCATTTCCGCAGAGGCGCCCAGCAGGTGGAACAGTGGCTCAATGGTGACGAGACCGATCGCGCTGATCGCCAGCGCCACCAGCAGCGCCAGCAGCGACGCATCGGTCACCAGCCGCCGTACCCTGTCCAGGTCGCCGGCGCCGTAGGCCCGCGCCACCGCCGACGAGGTGCCGGCGCCCAGGCCGATGGCGAAACTGTTGATCACCATCACGACCGGGAAGGTAAAACTCATCGCCGCCAGTGGCGCACTGCCCAGTTGCGCGACAAAATAGGTGTCCACCACGTTGAACGACATGGTGGCGAGAATGCCCCACACCATGGGCAGCGCCAGCCGGCGCAGGTGCGCCGCTACGGGGCCTTCGGTAAGCCGCGGTGAATTCGTGGTTAAAGCCATGTAACTCTCAATTAAAAAACGGTTATAAGCCGCTCGGACTTTCCGTATGACCCACCAGATCTGCATCCGGATATGTTGCCCATGAGCCCGTTGCACCGGACCGCCATCACCAACCTGCGCCGCCTGACGGCACTGCGGGCCATTGCTCTGTCCGGTTTTCTGCTCGCGGGGCTGCTGACCGGCGCCATCACGGCCTCGGCACCGCTGTTCCTGCTGCTGGGCGCCTGCACGGCGCTGATCAGTGGCTGGCGCAGCCGCAAACGGCAACCGCTGCACCAGTGGGAATTCTTCGGCCATCTTCTCATGGATTGGCTCTGGCTGCCGCCGCTGCTGGCGGTCAGCGGCGGCGCCGCCAATCCCTTTGTCACCTACCTGCTGGTGCCGCTGTCGATCGCCGCGGCCACCCTGCCGCGCAACTACAGCTGGCTGATGGCGGGCCTGAGCATCGCCATCTACACCGGGCTGATCCTGTTTTTTCCCGGCACCAGCCACGGCGGCCACCCCGGCAACCGGGACTTCTACCACCACCTGCTGGGCATGTGGGCCACTTTCGCCTTCTCCGCGCTGCTGATTGCGGGGTTCGTCAACAGCATGGCCGCGTCGCTGCACCAGCGCGACCGCCACCTGCACCAGCTGCGCCAGGAGCAGGCGCGGCGCGAGCAGATACTGTCGCTGGCCACCCTGGCCGCCGGCACCGCCCACGAACTGGCCACGCCCCTGCAGACCATGGGCCTGCTGGTGGAGGAGCTGCAGGCGCGCGGCGGCCTGTCACCGGAGGGCGACGAAGACCTGGCGCTGCTGCAACGCCAGGTGGGCCAGTGCAAACAGGCGCTGGAACAGCTCAAGGTCCGCGCCCGCGATCCGGAGGGCCACAGCGGCGCGCAACCGGTGGTGGCGTTCCTCGACCGCAGTCTCGAGCGCTGGCAACTGCTGCGTCCGGGGGCCCGCTTCAGCCTGCGCAAACAGGGGCCGCCACAGATGGCTGCGCCGCTGCCACACACCCTGGAACAGGCACTGATCAACCTGCTGAACAATGCCCTCGATGCCAGTGGGGCCGCCGGTGCCGGCAGCCAGCCGGTGCAGGTAATTGCCGACTGGGACGCGGAGCGGTTGCAGATACAGATCATCGACAGCGGCCCGGGGCTGGAATCCGGCACTGCCGACGGGAAACGTGGATTCGGTATCGGCCTGATACTGTCCGAGGCGGCCCTGTCGCAACAGGGCGGCACCCTGACCTTTGAGTCGCGCGGGCCGGAAGCCCGCGGTACCATCGCCAGTATCCGTATTCCACTGCATCGCGTCGATGCCGATTCGCTGCCCGGCCAACTGGAGGCGACGACTTGAACCAGAACCCGGTGAACAAGAAGGAACTGCTGGTCGTCGACGACGACCAGAGCGCCCGCGATATACTCTGCCGCGCCCTGGGTCGGCGCAATTTCAATACCCACGGCGCGGCCAGCGTCGAGGAGGCCAACAGCCTGATCGACAGCCGGCCTTTCGATTGCGCGCTGCTGGACCTGAAAATCCACAACGACAGCGGGCTGGAGCTGATCGGGAGCGTACGCCGTATCAACCCCTCAGCGCGCATTGTACTGCTGACAGGTTACTCGAGTATTTCCACGGCGGTGGCCGCCATCAAACTGGGGGCGGACGACTATCTTTGCAAGCCCGCTGGCGGCGAGCAGTTGGCGGCGGCGCTGGCCGGGGAAAAAGCGCAGGGCGATCTACCGGAGATTGCGCAACAGCCACCCTCGGTGGGGCGGCTGGCGTGGGAACATATACAGCGGGTGCTGACAGAAAACGATGGCAATATTTCCGCGACGGCGCGGGCACTGGGGATGCACCGGCGCACGCTGCAGCGGAAGTTGCAGAAAAGACCGAGGGGACAGTGACAGCCATATCAGCGGCCTGGTGAAATATCCGGGCTAGAACTGCCACTCCACACCGGCGTAAGCCGACAGCGGTTCGCCCGGATGCAGAATGGCCGCATCGGCGACGGCCCTGTCGCGCACACCGTGACGGGCTATGTAGGATTTGTCGCCCAGGTTTCTGATCTCCGCGAAAGCGCGCCACCCGGACGCGACCATACCGGCGCGCAGACCCCAGATACGGTAGGAATCCACGCTGTAGCGGTTGGCAAAATCCGCGTAGCGCTCACCGACGTAATCCAGTGTCGGTCCGGCGTAGAAGCCGCTGCTGTGCCGGTACATTAATTCCGCCCGCGCCACCTGCTTCGGCGCAGCCGGCAGCCGGTTGTCGCCGTAGAGCGGATCGCCGTCGAAGTGGAAGCGGTTCAGGGTCAGGCTCAGCAGCGGGTTGAGACTGTGCCCGCCGTCCGCGAGAGAAAACCCGGCCGACACCAGTGCCTCCACACCGGCGTGCAGGCTGCGGTCGATATTACTGCTGAGGCTGGTACCCGGCGCGTCGGGATCATCCACCGAAAGAATCTCATCGCGAACCTGCGCGTAGTAGGCGGACAGATCCCAGCGCCAGTTGCCACCTCCGAATTCGCCCTCGCCGCGGCTGCCGATTTCGAGCACCTGCCCGGACATGGCCTCCAGCGTTTCGTCGCTGGCACTCACCTCGTCTTCCAACTGGTAATTGGTGGGCGCCTCGAAAATGCGGCTCAGGTTGGCGAACAGGCTGCCGCCGCCGTCCAGGCTGTAGACGAAACCGAGACGGGGGTTGACCGAGGCATAGTCGGCCTCTGGGTTGCGCAGCAATCCGCTGGACAGGTTCCGGTCGCGGATCTCGCGCCCGGCGGATACAAGTTGTGCGCCGGCGATGGCGGTCCAGCGTTCGTTCAGTTGCCAGCGATCCATGGCGAAGGCTTCCAGTGTGCGGGCCGCGTTGTCGATATCATTGCTTTTGCCGTTGCGCTCGCCGCCGTCGTTGCGGTAATTGCCACCGGTCACCGCGTTGTCGCCGTAGTTGAGGCCCAGCAGCCAGTCGTGATCGCCAGCGCGGTGGCGGTAGCGCAGCATGGCACTGGCGTCTCTCTGCCGGGTATCGATCAGCAGGCTGAACACCTCCACCAGTTCGCCGTCAATGGGCGCCATGACCTTGTCCACGATCGGGTGGTACAGATCCTGGTTTTCGTAGGCCACGCCCAGTTCCAGGCTGCGGTTTTCATCGATCTGCCACGCCGTCTTGTTGGCAATTCGCGCGGTATTCACATCGTGCTGAAAGTGGCCGCTGATCGCATTGGGGCCGGCCTGGTCCGGGTCCGCGGCGATATGGTCCCGCGACAGGGCGCCGGCCAGCTCCTGGTCGTTTTGTACCGCGGTGATATAAAAGCGCGTATCCACACCCTCGCCGAGTTGAACGCCGATATTCGCGTAGAGCCCCCGGCGCGACTGCAGGTCGTGCTCGCGGTAGCCATCCCGGCCCTTGCTCTCCAGTGTCACCAGGCCATCGAGTGTCTCGCCACTGGCCGCCAGTGTCGCGCGGGCCTGCAGCAGGCCGTGGCTGCCGCCGTTCAGTGCAAGTGTCAGTGGCGCCAGGTCGCGCCCGTTGGGAGAAACGAAGTTCACCGCCCCGCCCAGGGTACTGGCACCGTATTTCTGCGCGTTGGCGCCGCGCGCGAAAATGGCATAGCGCGCGCTCAGCGGGTCGATCATGCGGTTGTGGTTGTTGCCGTCCGCGGCGGTGACCGGCAGGCCGTCCTGCAGCAGTTTGATACCGTTCATGTCGTAGTCCACCGCGTCCAGGTTGGATCCGCGGCTGGACAGGAAGACATTGTCGTTGCCGGTGGCGCTGGCGCTCCAGACACCGGGCACATAGCGCAGCATGTCCGCCACGTTCGACAGACTCCCCTCCCGCGCCCTGTCGATATCCACCAGGCTCACACCGCCGGGCGTCAGTGCGACCTCCGCCGAGTCCTTTTCCAATCCCCGGCTGCTGCCGGTCACTTCGACGGTCTCCAGTTTCCCGGTTTCAGCACCACAGGCCTGGCTGCAGGCCAGTGCGAACAGGGACAGCGGTATCGCTACGCGACATTTGCCGCACCTGGATTTTCTGCTGGGCATCGGTGTCTCCCTTTTTTATCGCCTTTCCATAAATAGAAAGCAGTATAAAGAGAGGGTGCGCACGGGGTTTGCGACAAATTGTCGCATCTGTTTGTCGCGGCAATTTTCCTATACTGGGTCCGCCGGCCCGGATGCAGACAGGCACAATGACAAGAAAAGATTCACAAAAAACAGCGAGCGGTGGCGACAGGAATCAAGGCTTCCGCCGCATCTGGCGCTGGCACTCCCGCGCCGGTATTGCGATTGCGCCGCTGTTGCTGGTGATGGTGATCACCGGCGGCATCTATTTGCTGGAACCGCAAATAGAAGACCTTCAGTACGCGGACCTTCTCTACCTGCAGCAGCCATACAGCGGTGCCGTGGATCACACCGCGCTGGCGACACAGATCGAAAGCAGTTACCCGCAATCCCGCATTCGCCACTACCAACCGGCCCGCTCCCCGGGCGAGAGCGCGCAGTTCCTGGTCGATAGACAAAATGGCAAAACACTGACGATATTTCTGCATCCCGGCGAGGGACGAGTACTGGGGATTGTCGACGAAAGCCTGCGACTGACGACGGTGGCCAAAAAAATTCACGGCGGATTGATGGCGGGTGTCACCGGCGAGGTGATCGTGGAACTGGTGGCCTGCTGGACCATACTGATGGCGGTATCCGGACTCTATCTCTGGTGGCCGCGCAGCCGGCGGCTGCGCGGCACGCTGATTCCGCGTTCCGGCAACGCCGCGCTGCGCGACCTGCATGCGATACCCGGGGCGCTACTGGGGCTGTGGATACTGGTGATCATTGCCACCGGCCTGCCGTGGTCGGTGGTCTGGGGCGGACTGCTGAAACAGGGGGGCGAGATCGCCGGCGAGGCGCTGCCGGAAGCGGTGTTCCAGTCGCGCCCGCAGTCCGGCGAGCCACGGGGGCGGGCGCGCCTGGACCTGAATGGCGTTATGGCAATAGTCGGCGGGCTGGAGTTCAACCACGCCTACCGCATCGACTACCCGTGGGGGCCGCGCGGCAGCTTTACCGTATTCCCGCTGCGCCGCGGCGGCGAGGCGCAGGACACGGCCTATTTCTTTATCGACCAGTATTCCGGCGAACTGCTGCGCGAGATCCGCTGGCCGGACATGGGCGCCGTCGGCCGCGCCACCGCCATCGGTGTGGCGCTGCACGAGGGGCGCCTGTTCGGCAGCGCCAACCAGATGCTGAACCTGGCGGCACTGCTGGTGCTGGTGGCCCTGGCGACCACCGGCTGCCTGATGTGGTGGCGCCGCCGGTCGCGCGCGGCCGGGGTGAGAGCGGTACAGGGCGACGTGCCGACAGGGCTGAAGTGGACGCTGATCTCACTGGCGGTATTGCTGCCGCTGGCGGGAGTGACGATGCTGGCCATCTGGCTGTGGGATAAATGGCGGCAGCGCGGTGGGGAAATTGGGGCGGCGGCTACCTGACGAGCCTCTATCTATAGGGTAGGTAGGCCCATCATTCATGGTTGATGGGCACGCTGCGCTTTGCCCATTCTAGACAGAACTAACAGGACTACAGGTGACGCGGCAGAAGCAGGCTCATCAGCACCGCATCCTCGCGCGCGCCCTGCTCCGCCGGATAGTAATTCCTGCGTACACCGTCCTCGGTAAAACCCAGCGAGCGATAGAGCGTCCGCGCCGGCCAATTGGAACTACGGACATCCAGCAACACGCGAACGATGTCCGCGGGAAGTTCGGCCACCACCCGCCGCAACAGCGCCCGGGCAACGCCGCGGCGCCGCCAGGCCGGGGCGACTGCCACATCGAGAATCTCCGCCTCGTCGAACAACTGCGACATCACGCAGCAGGCGATCACCTCGCCGCCGTCGCCGGTCAGCAGCCAGCAACCGTGGCCGGCCTGCAGACTGTGCCGGTATTGTTTTTCGGTCCAGGGGTGGGTGTGGGCGCTGCGCGCCAGTCTGGCCAGCGCTGTGCAGTCGGTGTCGCAGGCCGGTCGCAATACGGCGCCGGGGATACCGGCGAAGCTCACCGGGCGCGGGTCTGTTCGGGGTAGGTCCGGCGCAGCAGCTGCCAGAGCTCCCGCTTGCGCTCCGGTTGCTGCAGCAGTTCGGAGAGGCTGGGCATGGCGATCACGCGGATACCGTTCCAGTCGTGAACGGCTTCAGTCATCGCGACCGGCGCACAGAAATCCTGCGCCTGCCGCCCCATCAACCAGATGGATTTGACCGGCCGGCGCGCGCTGGCGGCCTCCAGCCAGCTGGTACAGGTATCCCGCGCCTGGTCGGCGGACGCGGCCGGGCCGAAGCGGTTCTCCGCCAGCGGCCAGCGCATGCGGTCCTGCTCTCGCGGCAGCTCGTGCCAGTTCAGCGCGCGGGCAATATTGTTGAGCAGGGATTCCACCGGCAGCGCCGCACCGGGTTCGCGGCTGTCCACCGCCAGCAGTTCGCCGCCCAGCCACCAGCCACTGAGTACAAAGGGTGCAACGGGAACGGGCTTCGGTTGTATCGCAGCGGAGACAGCGGGTTTGTGCGGTTCGACAGGATTCCGGGACTCGGGACTCGGGACCCGGGACTCGGTGGTTGCCACATCCAGTATCCCGGCATCTGCAAGTCTGGTGACGGGCGACGTTGACACTTCGGGTTTCGATCCAGGTCCTGCCGCCGAGACCTCTCGCCCCGAGTCCCGAGTCCCGAGTCCCGAGTCCCGCTCAACCGGCAGTTCCGCCTGGCGCGGCTCGGGCGCGAGCGGCAGCACGAAGCGCGGCATATAGCTGGGGATCCCCAGTGCCGACAGGTATTCCGCGCGCTGCAACTCGTTCACTCGATTCCTCCGTTCAGACGCCCTGCGCCTTGTTCTTGCTGCCACCGGCGAGCAAGTTTAAAGCATCCAGGTAGGCTTGTGCGGATGCGACCAGAATATCCGTGTCCGCACCGACGCCGTTGACCAGCCGCCCGTCGCGCTCCAGGCGCACGGTGACGCTGCCCTGGGCCTCGGTGCCCTGGGTGACGGCGTTGACCGAGTAGAGTTTCAGGTCGGCCTGGCTGCTGGCCACCGACTCGATCGCCTTGAAGATGGCATCCACCGGACCGCTACCTTCGGATTCCGCGGACACCTCACTGCCGTCGATCAGCAGTTGCAGCTGTGCCTGCGGGCGCTGGCCGCTGCGGCTCTGCACGTGCAGGGTGGCCAGGCGGTAGTGCTCCACCGGCTCCTCGGCGCCGGCGACAATTGACTGCAGGTCCTCGTCGAAGATCTCGTGTTTCTTGTCCGCCAGGTCCTTGAAGCGCTGGAATACCACCTGGAACTCGCCGGCGTCCTCGAAGGTGTAGCCCAGTTCCTCGTAGCGCGCTTTCACCGCGGCGCGACCGGAATGCTTGCCCAGTACCAGCCGGTTGTTGCCCCAACCCACGTCTTCCGCGCGCATGATCTCGTAGGTCTCGCGGTGCTTGAGCACGCCGTCCTGGTGAATACCGGACTCGTGCGCAAAGGCATTGGCGCCGACAATGGCCTTGTTCGGCTGCACCGGGAAACCGGTGATCGAGGAAACCAAGCGCGAGGTGGGCACGATATGGGTGGTATCGATGCGGGTATCCACCGGATACAGGTCCTGGCGGGTGCGCACGGCCATGACGATTTCCTCCAGCGAGGCGTTGCCGGCGCGCTCGCCGAGGCCGTTGATGGTGCACTCCACCTGGCGCACGCCGTTCATCACCGCGGCCAGGGAATTGGCCACCGCCAGGCCCAGGTCGTTGTGGCAGTGGGTGGAGAAAATGGCCTTGTCGGAGTTGGGCACATTCTCGATCACGCGCCGGAACATGGCGCCGTATTCTTCCGGCTCGCCGTAGCCGACCGTGTCGGGAATATTGATGGTGCTGGCGCCGGCATTGATGACCGCCTCAATGATGCGATACATGAACTCCGGCTCGGAACGGCTGCCGTCCTCGAGGGAGAACTCCACATCGTCGGTGTACTGGCGCGCGTGGCTGACCGCGTCCACCGCCTGCTGAAACACCTTATCCGGCTCCATCTGCAGCTTGTATTTCATGTGGATCGGCGAGGTGGCGATAAAGGTGTGAATGCGCGGGGCCTCGGCCTTCTTCAGTGCCTCGGCGGCGCGGATGATATCCGGCCCCACGGCGCGGGCCAGGCTGCACACGGTGGAGTCTTTCACCGTCTCCGCGACCGCCTGCACCGCCTCGAAATCGCCCTGGCTGGCGATGGCGAAACCGGCTTCGATCACATCGACGCGCATGCGCTCGAGCATCCTGGCGATGTGGATCTTTTCCTCTTTGGTCATGGAGGCGCCGGGGCTCTGCTCACCGTCGCGCAGGGTTGTATCGAAAATGACTAATTTATCGTTATTTGTACTCATTTCTGGCCTGTCTCCTAGCTCTGGCTCGAGGCTAAACAGCGCTCGAATCGCTGTCTACGCGCCGGTTGCCAAATAAGTGTGGAATTCTGTGGGAGGGAACGGAAATAAAATTATGTGCCGCAGCGCGGCAGTCGTAGCGAGGAAGCTAGCGCGCGGGACTCCAGATGATCTGGGAGGCAATGTGAGGGGCATGCGGTGTGCATAGCAGTCGGATCGGAATTGAATGTCAGTTCAGGCAACTATACGAGCGTTCACGGCCGACATCAACAAACATCCTAAATAAAGCCTGATGCAGAGATAAAAAATTAAAAAAGCGGATAAAAAACAACAAACACGAAAAAACCATCCTAAATCACTGGCCAACAGGTCCAATCTCTTCCAGCAAGCGCCACAGGCCGGCACGCAGCTGCTCCACATCGGCGCGGCTGACTCCCGAACCATCCAGTTGCGACTCGACCCAGTCCCGGGCGCGCGGGCGCAACCGGCGGCCGGCCTCGGTCAACGCCACCAGGGTGATGCGCTCGTCGCGGCTGTCGCGCCGGCGGGTCAACAGGCCGCTGCCCTCCATCCGCTTGAGCAGCGGCGTCAGGGTGCCCGAATCCAGCATCAACTGCCGGCCCAGGGCACCGACGCCGACGTCCCCCGCAGCGCCGGATTGCTCCGCCTCCCACAACACCAGCAGCACCAGGTACTGGGGATAGGTGATATCCAGTTCCCGCAGCATCGGCTGGTAGGCGCGGGTCATGGCGCGGGACGCGGCGTAGAGTGCAAAACACAGCTGGCGGTTCAGCGCCAGCGGATCGCCGTCCCCGCAGGGCAGTGCGCTCTCGCGGCTCACAGCAGGGACTCGATCTCGGCCGCCAGGTCTTCCGGCTTGTCCTTGGGCGCAAAGCGCTCGACCACCTGGCCATCGCGGTTGACCAGGAATTTGGTGAAATTCCACTTGATACCCTCGGTGCCCAGGATACCCGGCGCCTGCCGCTTGAGTTCGACAAACAGCGGGTGCGCGTCCGGCCCGTTGACATCCAGCTTGGCGAAAAGCGGGAAGCTGACCCCAAAATTGAGTTCGCAGAACTCCCTGATTTCGTCGTCACTGCCCGGCTCCTGCTTGCCGAACTGGTTGCAGGGGAATCCGAGGATCACCAGGCCGCGGTCCCGGTACTTCTCGTGCAGCGCCTCCAGCCCCTTGTACTGCGGAGTAAATCCACACTTGCTGGCTGTATTGACCGCCAGCAGCACCTTGCCGCGGTACTCCTCCAGGGTCGTCTCGCGGCCGTCCTGGGTTTTTACCGGAATGGAATAAAGATCGCTCATCGAAACAGCTCCTAGGGGTTTACCTAATCAATTTTGCACAATTTAATTGTGCACCACTAAAAATCAAGCGTAAACAAGTGTTAATTAAGGGAGCCAATCACCCCGAATGAGTTTATTACGAGAATAATTATCAATATTATGACGCCCCTGATTTGCACACCCAAGAAGGGACAGCCTTTCCATGCGTCAACTTACCCGCTACCTGTTGTTCACCCTTTTCTCCACCCTGCTGGCAGCCGGCGCCCAGGCGCAGCAGGGCGGTCTCAGTGAACAGGAGCTGCGCCAGATGATGCAGATGGCCGAATATATCGGCGTGGACTATTCGGAGGCGGTGCGCGGTGGCGAGGTCGTCAACGGCGACGAATACGCCGAAATGCAGGAGTTCTCGCGACTGATCGCGGACAACAGCGCGCGTCTGCAAGGCTCGCCGGAGGCCGACGCGATCCGCGCCGAGGCCGAGGCCCTGCAGGCATCGATTGCCGACAGGGCCAACCTGGCGCGGGTCAAGGCCCACACCGCCAGACTGCGCCACGGCCTGCTGTCCCTGTCCCCGGCCCTGTCGCTGCCGCGGCAACTGCTGGACAGTGCCGAGAGCGAGGCCCTGTATCAGCAGCACTGCGCCGCCTGCCACGGCGCCAGCGGCATGGGCGACGGCGCGCTGGCCGCCAGCCTGGACCCGCCGCCGATCAACTTCCACGATCGCGAGCGCGCCGAGAACCGCTCCCTGCTGGGGCTCTACGATGCTATCAGCGAGGGGCTCGATGGCACCTCCATGGTCGCATTCGACCAACTGTCCGAGCAGCAGCGCTGGTCCCTGGCGTTCTACGTCGGCGGCATGGCCTTCGAAGCCGACACGGCGGCGGCAAAGGGCACCGACCTGCAACTGCAGGACCTGGTGATGTACAGCCCGCAGGTGCTACGCGAGAACAACCCGGAGGCCCCGCTGGAATCCATCGCCGCGCTGCGCGCCGATCCCTCCCCGCTGTTCGACAAAGCCGCCCGGGGCGGGGACCGGCCGATCGATACGGCCCGCAGCCAGCTGCAGAAATCCCTCGAGGCCTACCAGCAGGGCGACTACAACAGTGCGCGCACCCTGGCGATCAGCGCCTACCTGGACGGCTTCGAGCTGGCGGAGAGCACCCTCGATTCCCGCGATGCCAGCCTGCGCCGCTCCATCGAGACCGACCTGCTGAACCTGAGGGCCCGGCTGAACGCGGACAGCGACCCGCAGCAGGTGGAGCAACAAGTCACTTCGGTTCTGGAACGGCTGGACGAGGCCCAGGCCCTGATCGAGGGCTCCAGTCTCTCCGACACCTCGCTGTTTGTCGCCAGCCTGATCATCCTGCTGCGCGAAGGGCTGGAGGCCTTGCTGGTGGTGATTGCACTGACCACCATCCTGATCAAATCCCGGCGCGGCGATGCGCTGAAGTATGTCCACATCGGCTGGATCGCCGCTTTCGTCGCCGGCTTTGCCACCTGGGTGGCCGCACAGAAGCTGATCAATATCAGCGGCGCCAGCCGCGAGGTGATGGAGGGTGTGGCCGCCGCCGCGGCCGCGGCGGTGCTCTTCTACGTGGGTTACTGGATGCACAGCAAGACCCACGCACAGGAATGGCAGAAATATATCCAGAAAAACGTTGACCGCAGCCTGACCACCGGCACCCTGTGGGGCATCGCCGGCCTTGCCTTTATCGCCGTCTACCGCGAGATTTTCGAGACCATCCTGTTCTACCAGGCGCTGCTGACCCAGACTTCCGGCGGCCAGTACAGTGCCT
The DNA here is from genome assembly GCF_023634065.1 of Microbulbifer litoralis. Lineage (GTDB taxonomy): Bacteria > Pseudomonadota > Gammaproteobacteria > Pseudomonadales > Cellvibrionaceae > Microbulbifer > Microbulbifer litoralis. Next base: position 6,084 of record NZ_JALKCV010000019.1, on the reverse strand, counting down.
TGTGGGGCGGTGTCGCCGCGGCGGCGGTGTTGCTGGCGGCACTGGGCTGGGCGATGGTGCGCTATTCGGCGCGCCTGCCGATCGGCAGGTTCTTCTCGGTCACCACTGTAGTCCTGCTGGCACTGTCTTTCGTGCTGGCCGGCAAGGCGGTCGCCGCCCTGCAGGAAGCGGCGCTGATCAGCCACTCACCAATACCGGTCAGCTTTGCGTTCGACTGGTTGGGCATCTACTCCACCTGGGAGGGCATCGGCGTACAGGCTGCGATCCTGCTGGCCGCCGGCTGGCTGTGGCTGCGCGGTCGCAGGCAGCTGTCGGCAAACGCCGCCGGAGCCTAGACGAAAATGCCCCGCATCCACGGTAATGCCGGTCAGTTAAGCAACTGAATGCTTGGTAGATGAGATTGTACGGGGCTTTGGCTGGCTTCGGGGCGGCCCTGCTACCGGGGTGCAGCCTTGCGAGACACGCCGTATATACATCCCTGTAGGCTTGTCTGCGAGGTCCCTCTCGCAGACAGTCTCGCAAGGCTGCACCCGGCATCAGGGCCTTTGCGGCGACAATGTGGCTTAACTGACCGGCAGTACCGCATCCGCGGGGCATTTTTTATTGCCGGTTTAAAAAACGAAGCGGCACCCCGTCACTCAACGCAATCTGAAACCCAACTCCGATTCGATCTGGGTGCGGGTCCAGAAACGCCAGTCGCCATCGCCCTCCGACTCCGTTTCGCCGCGGTGCTCGATCACCCCCCTGGCCCGATCCGGCCAGGCGAGTATCGCCACCCGGGCCGAATGGCCACAGGAATAAAACAGCTCGGGGGGTGGCAGCATCCGCTGCAGGCGACGCAGCAGCGGCTGCCAGCCGAGGGGCAGCATGGCTTCCGCCAGTTTCCAGGAGGGTGCGGGCGCTTTCGCCGCCTTCTGCAGCAGGTCGCCATAGCGCGCACGCGCGGCGTCGAGCAACTCGGCCTCACTGATATACAGACACCCCTGCACCTGCCGCTCGGCGCACAACAGGCAGATTCCCTCGGGCAAGGACAACAGCCGAGCATCATCGGCATTCAACTGCCAGTGCGACGCTTCCGCGGCGCATCCGCACTTCGGACAACTGCCCCGGCTCCCGTCGGCCGGCCCCTGCAACGGCCGGCTTTCGGCCCCTGCCTGCCAGTACTGCGGCTTCTTGGCAAAGTAGCTGTCACCGCAATTGCGGACATGGGACAGGAAATCGAAACCCGGGGTACTGGCGCCCTGCCCCGCAGCAGCCTGCAGGCAGTCTCCACAGAAGGTGAAGGGCCCTCCGTCGTGGGATGCGTTGATGGTTGCCAGGTCGCTGCTCGCAATCCAGGCACCGCGCTGTTCTTCCTCCAGCGCGGAACTGCAGGGATGCAGATGCACCCGGGAGGCAAATGCCCGGCGCCTTTTCGGGTCGTTCAGCTCCGGGGCATCGGGACCGAACAGCATGACCGGATGACCGCGATAACGCCAGCCCGCACGGCAAGTCTGCAGGTCACCGATACTAACCTGGATACCCGCTTCCAGTTCACGCGCCAACACATCCGCGACCGGTGCCCCGGCGCTCTCGTCACTTTCGTGTTCAACCGCGGCCGGCTCCCCGGTGGCGGCCTCTTCGGTCGCACCGGTATCTCCCGCGGCCGGCACCTCATCCCCCGACCCACGCAGTTTTGCCAGAGCCTGTTTCCAAAGTGCCACTATAGGGCCTCCTCTAGTATTCGATGAATCTGCGCCTCGGCATTGGTGATCACCCGGAAAGCGACCCGCTTGGATTTTTCCGGATCCTCTCTGCCGTCGGCCCGCAACACCGGCCGCGCCGATGAGTAACCGACCGCCGCCACCAGCTGCAGCATGCCGGGCACTTCCTGCGCCGGGACCAATCCGTGCACAAAACGCAAAACCTCGCGCGAACGGTTCTGCGACAGGCGCAGGTTATTGAAGTAATTCTCCTTTTCGCTACCGCCCGCACCCCATTCGGAACTGGTATGCCCCTCGATATGGATGGCGCGGATGGATCCCAGATAGGGTTGCAGCGCGGCGATATACCGCGGGAAAAAGTTCCGCATCACCCGTTGCGCCTCCGGGTCCAGTTCTGCATCCCCGGTCTGGAACATCGCGTCCGAGTCGTTGAAGGCGATCGTCAACTGGTCGCGGTCGATGGTCGCCCCCCAGCGGGGAAGGTCGTCTTCGAACTCCTCCACCAGCGACTGGTAGATAGCCAGCTGGTTATCCCGAAACGACTGCGCCATCGCGCGAATTTTTTCTCGCTCCTCGATCATAGAGCGCATCATCACGATGGAGATACACAGGAACACCATCATCAATCCGGCCATCAGGTCGGAGACACTGAGCCACTCCCCCTCTTCCGGCGGGTTGCGCGACAGGGTGAGACTATTCCGCATATTCCGCTGTCCGCTCCCGAAGCCGCTTTACCTGTGCCAGCAGTTGCTGGTAGTCGCGTGTAAAACTGCCGCCGACAGTCGCCAGTGCCTCGCCCATGGCCGCGAGCACCTGCTCCACCTGGGTGGCCATCAGGCGGTCTATCTGTTCGTACTGGCGGCGAATGGATACATCGGTATCTTTCAACTCCCGGCGGATAACCTCGGTCAGTGCCTGCAGCATCTCGCGGTGAGTGGTGGCCAGCATCTGCGCCAGCTCGCGCATCGATTCCCGGTGCGTTTCCGCCGATGCCGAAACCAGCTGCTCCATCGCCCGGGGATCAAGCGCCTGCAGATTCTCCAGCGCAGCTGAGAAATCGCCAAAGCCCTGCGCCAGGGATTCCGTCTGTCCCTGTAACAATCGGTTGAGGGCAGCCAGGTTTTCGTCGACCCCCTCCTGGGCGGCGACCAGCCCCTGCGACAGGCGCTCCATATTCTGCGGCAGCTGTGGCACCAGTTCCGTGAGCTGCTGCGCCGAATCCGCCTGGCTCTGCAGCAACTGGGTCAACTGTTGCGCCTGTTGACCCTGGCGCTCCAGCAATTCGTCCAACCCGCGATAGAGCTGCGGCAGTGCGGCAATTCTGTCGTACATCTGCCTGAGCATACCCTGCTGTTCCGCCAGGGTGCGCTGACTTTCCTCTGCGCGCTGGCCCCAGGTTTCAACCTGCTGAGCATGGTCGCGGTAGGCCTGCGCGGCGGAGTCCAGCGCCGGTCCCAGTTCGGCGAGCCGGGAACAGAAGGCCTGCAGGTTGTCGCCAAACTGGACCTGCAGCCGCTGGTTGAACTCCGACACCACACGCTCGAGGCCGGCGACCAGTTCCGCACTCACGTCCCGGGAAAACCCGTCGAAAGAATCGCGCAGTTCGATCAGGTTGCGGTTCAGGTCGTCGATGCTCGCCGTGTCCTCCACCGGGTCGGATGGCAGGCGGATCATGCGGGTGAACACGCGCAGCAGCAGCGACAACGCCAGGCCAATCACACTGGTAATAAAAGCGGTCTTCAGGCCGGCCATCAGGTCGGCAATACTGCGATCGATTTCCTCCAGGGAAAACTCGTACAGACCGATGATGATGCCGATAAAAGTACCGAGAATGCCCAGCGAGGTCAGGAAGCCGGGCCCCTGCTCCACAAACTCCCGCCCCCGCCCGGTAAAGCGCAGCATCAGCGCCAGGGCGAAGATCGACAGCATCAGAACAAGAAAATAGTCGGTGACCCGCGCTGGTGTCAGCGCCAGGAACACCTGGTGTAACAATCCCGACATCCACTATACCTCGGAGAGTTTCTTTAACGTCAGCTCGTGGTAAAAGGCACCACTGGGAAGTTTGCCGTGCCCCTGGTCAATCAGTTCCATCCGCGGCAGCACGCGAATAATTTCCGCCGTATTGGTGAAGTGTGGCGCTTCGTTACCAAGCGCCGATTCCCTGACGCGAACATTTTCATCCGACTGGACCTCGAACAACGCCGGCTCCCGGGGCAGCCGCTCCCGTTTGCCGAAAATCACATGCAACATCCCCTGCGGCTTGAGTCTGGATACCAGTAACTCGCTGAGCACTTCCGCCTCTTCGGGGCTGTAGAACATCAACAGGTCCCAAGCCAGGATTGCATCACAGGGTTCGAGGTCCGCGAATTTACTGAACGCCGAGCGTATCGCGTCGCAACCGCTTTCTCCGCGGCGCTTACGCCACTGTATGGCCGCGTGCAGATCCAGTAGGAACAGCTCGCCCACCTGCTTTTCCAACGCACCAATATTGCGCCCATTCCTCGGGCCGCAGTCTGCCACCTCACTGACCGGAGACTTTCGCGCGGCGCGCATGGCCGTCGACAGGCCGGGCAGGGGAAGTGACGCACTGGAATCCTGCCGGGAAAAGTAGGTCGCAACATCCGATGCATCTCCCGGCCGGACCTTGCCGTGGGCGCTGTCACCGTCGTACTCGAAAAAATATTCGACCAGGTCTTTGCGCATCCCCTGCCGCTGGAGCAACGAATTACTGAGATTAAAACGCCCGAGGCTCTTCATCAGTGCAACTGTCGAATGTCCCTGGCAGGGCACCTGCGGATAATCCGGATCGTCCGTCGTCTCGTAGGTAAAGTCCTGTAACAACCGGAACTTTGCCGGCCTGTCCGGCATCGAGGAGCCGGTATACATCATCGCGTGCAACAGGGTTCCGGGCTTCAGGTTGGGCTGCAGCAGGCCAATTAGATGCTCGATCAGGTCAACACTCAGAAAGTTGAGCAAATCCCAGCACAGTACGACATCGAACTTGACCTTCTCCGGCTTGGCAATCAAGTGCTGCTCCAGGGCAGGCTTCAGGTCCGGCGCCTGCTGGTTCTCTGTAAAGAACTCCACCAGGTCCTCGATATAACAGGGGCAGTTCATCTGCAGGAATGCCTGGGTGGTCCCGACCGCCAGGGGTCCCAGGTCCAGGATACGGTAGCCCGGCTGGATGATCTCCCGGCTGAGCGCCGCCAGGCCCAATGAGTGATGTTGCATATACCTCATTCCACATCGCCAATGGAGTAGAGACCGAGCAGCACCGGGTGCTGCTCGACGAATTCGCTACCGTTTCGGCGATCAGACTTCCGCTTCCTCTTCTTCATACTCATTGGAGCCGGCGAAGATGCCGGTGTTGGAGGAAGCGCTCGCTGTCGATGGAGCTGCCGCCTCCTGGCCCTCTCTCGGCGGCAGGCTCGGGTGCACCAATTTTTCCTTGAAGCCGTTGATTCGCTCTTTCATTTCCGAGTCGGTGTCTACCATATCCATGGAGCCGCGGAACTTACCACCATCATCCAGCTGGATGCGCGGTGCAGTCAGGTTGCCTTTCACAACTGCCGTACGGCGGATCTCGATCAGTTCCTCTGCCAGCGCATCCCCGGTCAGGGCCCCTTCGACAGTGATATTTTTCGCGTGGATATTGGCATTCAGCTCACCACCAGCACCGACGGAAAGATTGTGGCCCTCCATGATGACGGTGCCTTCGATGGTCCCTTCAATATGCAGGCTCTCGTTACCGATCAGCTCACCGCGGAACTTGATGTTCTTACCGATAACCGACTTTTCGAAATCGTCACCAGTCAACGAGTTGTTTTGCTGCGGGGCGGAACTCTCCTGATCCATAAAACCATCGAGAAAGCTGTTGGAACCCTCTTCGTTGGACTGCTCTTCATTTGCCATGTTGTACTCCTCAGATTGGGATAGCTGGTTGGATGCCCCATTTGCCATACCTCACACAAACTCCGGGCAAGCTGTTGTTCACCGTCTTCGCGGCAATGTCGCCCGATGATGATAAGCACCGGGAGTGATCGCCGCATGTCGCAAAAGTCATTTTTTTCACTGCTGGAGTTGGTTTTTGTCAGGTGTGTGACAACTTTCACAATTTCCAGGGCATATCAACGACGTCGATGTTCAAGCAAGGTGAATGGAACTGGCTGATTGATGTGCAGTCGCCGTCTGGAAAGGACAGAAAGCAGCCGCAACATAACTAGCGGGCAACGGGCCGGCACATTCGTTATCGGTGTTGGTATGGATACTGCTTATACAGTGGAGAAGGCTTTTAAAACTGGAGCCCTGTCGATCAGCTGATTACTCCGATCCACAGCCCTTCCGCGGAAATAAGACTGCCGAAGGCATATTCTGTGACACA
>NZ_JALKCV010000018.1 GCF_023634065.1 Microbulbifer litoralis | reverse complement strand
CGGCTTACGCCACTGGCGCCAGTAGGCCATCCGTACTCTGCGCCTTATCCAGTGATCCAGATCACAACACAGCTGATAGCCGCTGGCCATGCCAAAGTAGTTGATCCAGCCACGTATAAATTGGCTGGTCCTAAAGAGCTGGTAGCGCATGCTTATAGCGCCTCCCGCGAGAAATTGACTATACTGTGCCCGTACATATTAATTGCTCTCTCTTTGAGAGCTTTAAGAAGTAATCGCACTTCAATAAGATCATTCCCGACGTCCGAGACTTCATCCTCGTTTTCAGGTGATTCACAGAGCCTCACCATCTTCTGCTCAAGTTCGGTGAGTGCTTCCAGAGTAATTTTCAGCTCTGACTCCGCCAGAGCAATTTCGAAACCTCCCATGCAGATTTACCCTTTTCCTGAGCACCTTCACGGCAGCAAGAACCGTTTACTTTCGGCCCGGCATGGATCAAGCCTTTCCAGCAGGCCTACTCCCCCATAGCCGCATCAAAACCCGACACTCCGCTTTCCTCCAATTTCTTACTCAACATCAACACGTCCTCGCTCTTGAGAAAGCTGCCCAGATCTTCACCACGACCAGATCCGATACCGGAAAGCTGCTGCCATTCCAACTCACTACGCGCAGCAAAGCCGGAAAATGTAGCATCATTCCATAGCTCCTCCGGGACCAAGTTTACCGAAGGCATCCCCAACGCAGCCATCCAACTCCGAAAGTCCCGCTCCCGCGCCTGCCGAAAATTCGCCAGCAACTTATCCGCCCTCTTCTCCCCAATCCCCGGCACAGCCATCAGTTCTTCTCGCGTCAGCGAAGTCCAGGCCAGCAGGTCCGGCAACAGCCCGGCTTCGTAGAGAGAGAGCCAGCGCGCCTCTCCCATTCCCCGGAATTCCAGTTTGTCCCCCAGCCACTCGGCCCGCGCCAGGAACTGGTCCACACAGCCCGGTTGCGGGTGCCAGCAGGTGAGCGGGCCGTAGTCGTCGGGATCGGGTACCGGCAATTTGACTCTGTCCACCGCCGGCAGTACCACATCGAGAATCTGCGGAATCGTCTGGCCGGCCAATTTCAGGCGTAGCTGGTCGCCGGGGCGGATATCCAGGGAGTGCCAGCGCTGGAAGGAGCCACTGCTGACACGGCGGATTTCGCGGTCGTCCAGCAGGGTTGGCTCTACCTCCACCACCGGCACGATGTTGCCGGTGCGGCCTACCGGGAATGCCACATCCACTACCGTCGCCAGTGCGGTGGCGGCCGGGTGTTTCCAGGCGGCGCTCCAGTGTGGTGGTTCGGCTTGCCATTGCTCCGCCGCCGGGCGGCGGCTCTGTTTCAGGACGATGCCGTCGGTGGCGAAGGGCTGGGGTTGGCGGTAGAAGTGCTGCCGCCATTGGCGCGCTTCATCAAGGGTCTTTATGCGGTGGGTGTAGGTGCTGATGTCGTAGCCCAGGGCTTTCAGGGCGCGCAGGCGTTGGGGCAGTTGTTCCGGGCCGTTGGGCCAGTCCCAGACGAACAGGGCCAGGGATTGGGCCTGTTCGTCGGATAACGTGTTCGAAGCCATGGCGCCGCTGGCGCGGCCGCGGGCGTTGTCGCCGCCCCCGGCCTGGATATGGTTTTGCAGACGCCAGTAGATTTCGCCCTGCAGGACCAGTTGCTGGCGGTTGTCCGGGATTGTTTTGTGGATGGCGGGGATGCGGCGGGCGTGGCGGGTCCAGTCCTGGCCGCGCAGGCCGTCGCCGCGGCTGATCATGCTGTGCAGTTTGCCTTGGCGGTAGACCAGGGTGACGGCCACGCCGTCGACCTTGGGTTGCAGCCAGATATCCTTGTGCTGCTCCAGCCACCGGGTGACCGATTGTGGGTCGCGGAGTTTTTGCAGGCCGGTTTGCGGGATCGGGTGGGCGATGGTGCGGTTTGATGATTGGCGCGGTGGTTTGGGATTCCGGGCCTCGTTGGGGAAGCAGTGGTTCCAGTGGCTGAGGGTTGTCCGGGCCTGGTCGTAGACGGCGTCCTCTACCAGTGAGTGGTGGTCCCGGTAAAAGGCGTTGTCCCAGCGTTGGATTTTTTGGCTCAGCCTGGTGATCTGCTGTTCGGCTTGTGGGGGTTTCCAGTTCGGGCAGTCTTTTGTGTTGGTGTTGGCCTTGGCCGGGGGTGTGATAGTGAATAGCAGGAGTAGTGCTGCCAGGGGGAGCAGGTGCCTGGGGCGGGCCTGGTTTTTTGGTGGTTTGGGTTTTGACGGTTCCATTTGTCGGTTTCGTTTTTTATTTTGGTTGGCGTTTATTACTTCCTTGTATTACGCGTGATTACGGCTGTTTGGGTGTTGCCGGTTGTTTTTTTGGGGCTGGTTGGGGGTTCGCCTGCGGTGCAGGCTCCTACGGTTTTTTTGCGCTTGGGTGTCCGGGTTTACCTTAGCGGAATTTTTGTTGGGGGTAAAAGAGAAGTGGCGGGGAGTAAGGGGATGGCGGTGCGCATGGCGCACCCTACTTTTTGGGGGGAGTGGTGCTGCAGGCGAAGCGATCTTCGCCTGCAGGCGGGCTCCTACCTGTGGTGGTTCAGGCGGTCTGCTGGATTGCCCGGGTGGATTCCAGTAGTGCGGTGCTGTCGAATACCGGGTCCTGCAGGCCCTTGAACGGGGTCTTCAGTATGAACAGGCCGCCGGCGCAGCGTTCGCGGTCGAGGGTCCATTCGCTCAGGGATTCGCGCGCGGAGGTGACGAACATCAGGTCCATGTTTTCACCACCGAAAGCCACGCAGGTGGGCTGGCTGACCGGCAGGGTGACGGCGCCGACGCTGCGGCTGTCGGGGCCGTAGCGCACTACCCGCGCGCCGCGCCACTGGGCGGACCACAGGTGGCCCTCGGCATCCACGGTGGCGCCGTCCGGGTAGCGGTGCATCAGGGTGCGGTTGAACAGCTGGCGGTTGGAGATATCGCCGCTCTCCGCGTCGAAGTCATAGCGGTAAAGTTTGCGCCTGGGGGTATCGGCAAAATAGAAGTGTTCGCCCTGCGGATCCCAGGCACAGCCGTTGGATATCCGGATATCACTCGCCACCTGCGTCACACGGCCGTCGGGGTCCAGGCGGAAGAGCCCGGCATCGGCGCGATCACTGCCGTCCTCCACCATGGTGCCGGCCCAGAAGCGGCCCTGGCGATCGATGCGGCCGTCGTTAAAGCGCATGCCGGAATTTTCCGGCAGCAGGGTTTTCCGCCACAGCACTTCGCCCTTCCGGTAGTCGAACAGCGCGAAGCCACTTTCGAAGGCGGCGACGATGCAGTTGTCGCGCTCGGTAAAGGCGAAGGCGCAGAGGCGCTCCGGGGTGTCGAACACTTCCAGCTCGCGGCCCGGCCACTGCAGCCGGTAGAGTCTGCACTCCTGGATATCGGTCCACCAGACGCTGTTATCGCGGTGGTTCCACTGGACCCCTTCGCCGAGGGTATTTTCTACATCGATAATGTCGATCAGCTGTACATCAAGCATGCGCCATTTCCTTGGAAGCCCGCGCTGTCAGCAGTCGCTGCATGGCGATAAATGCGAACAGCAACAGGCCGATAACAATTTTCGTCCACCAGCTGTTGAGGGTGCCGTCGAATGAGATATAGGTCTGGATAATCCCCATGATCAGGACGCCGATCAGGGTACCGATGACATAACCGGAGCCGCCGGTCAGCAGGGTGCCGCCGATGACCACGGCTGCAATGGCGTCCAACTCCATACCAACGGCCGCCAGTGAATAGCCGGAAAAGGTATAAAAAGAGTAGACGATCCCCGCCAGCGCCGACAGGAATCCACTGATGGCGTAGATCGAGATGGTGGTGCGGGCCACGGGCACGCCCATCAACTGGGCGGACTGGGCGTTGCCGCCGAGGGCGTAGATATAGCCACCCAGGCGGCTGTAGTGGGCCAGCACCACCGCGCCGGCTACCACCAGTGCCAGTATCAGCGTGGAGGCCCCCACCCAGGCATCGCCGGGCAGGAAGGCGCCGAAGTCCGCCACCGCGTCGTAGAAGGAATGGTCGATCGGCACCGACTTGTCGCTGAGGATGGTGGCCAGGCCGCGGGCCAGGAACATGCCGGCCAGGGTGACGATAAACGGCTGCAGTTTGTAGTAGTGAATCAGCGCCCCCATGGTGGCGCCGAACAGGCCGCCGCCGATCAGCACCAGCGGGAAGACCACCAATGGATGCAGGCCCGCCTGGCCGATCAGTACGCCACAGGCGACACCGGTCAGCGCGATCACCGCGCCCACGGACAGGTCGATACCGCCGGAGATGATGACGAAGGTCATGCCGATGGCGGTAATCGCGAGGAAGGCGTTGTCGGTAAACAGGTTGGCCACCACGCGGGTACTGCCGAAATGGTCGAACTGCAGCGAGCCGGCCAGGAACAGCAGCACGAACAGGCCGCCGGTGACATACAGGGAAGTAAACCTGGAATTCATCATGCTTCTGCCCTCTCCCCGACGGACTTGTTGTTCCTGGACCTGGCCAGTGCAATCAGCGCACCGATCTGCGCCTGGAAGCGCGGGCTCTGCAGCAGCAGAACGAAGATCACCACCAGCGCCTTGATCACCAGGTTATATTTGGGCGGCACGCCGCTCATGATGATGGTGGTGCTCAGGCACTGGATGATCAGTACCCCCACCAGCGACAGCACCAGCGAGAAGCGCCCGCCCATCAGCGAAGCGCCGCCGATCACCACGGCCAGGATGGCGTCCAGTTCCAGCCACAGGCCGGCGTTGTTGGCATCGGAGCCCTGGATATCCGCCGCGGCGATCATGCCGGCAAAGGCCGCACACAGGCCGGCGATGCAGTAGACCATCATTTTTACCGCGCGCGCGTTCACGCCCAGGTAGTGGCTGGCGCCGGCATTGCAGCCCACGGATTCCACGAACAGGCCCAGCGCGGTCTTGCGCATCAGCAGTTGCACGGCGGCGAACACGATCAGCACCAGTACGATCGGGAAAGGCACGCCGAGTACGGAACCGGTGCCGATAAAGGTGAAGGCTTCGTTCTGGAAGGTGACGATCTGGCCGGAATTGATCAGCTGGGCGATCCCGCGGCCGGCAACCATCAGGATCAGCGTGGCGACGATGGGCTGGATACCGAGGAAACTGACCAGGCTACCGTTGACGGCGCCGATCAGGATACCGATAGCCATACCGCCGGCGACGATAAGAAAAATACTGTCCACGCCGCCGACCAGCATATTGGCGCAGACGGCGCCGGCGATGGCCATGGTGGCGCCCACGGACAGGTCGATACCGCCGGTGGCGATCACCAGTGTCATACCGATGGCCAGCAGTGCCACCGGGGCGCTGCGGTTCAGCACATCGATCAGGCTGCCGTAGAGGCGGCCGTCGACGATTTTGATCTGGAAGAACTCGGGGGCCAGTACCAGGTTAATGGCCAGCAGCAGGACCAGGCCCAGCAGCGGCCAGAGGTAGCGGCCGTTGAGCGGCGGCAACAAGCCGCGCGGCCCGGCCGGCGAAACTGGCTGCTCTTTGGCGGCAGCGGGTTGTAGGTTGTTCACATCTCGCCTCTTTTATTGTTTGGTTTCGCTTTTGTTCTGGTTGATCTGTTTTTTGTTTGTGCCGGCTTTGGGTACGGTGCCCTTTTCTCTGGATTCCGGCATTCGCCGGAATGACGAGAGGTGGGTGTAGGAGATCCGCGCACCCAGGGGGCGTTCAGGCTTCGGCGATGGCCTGCATGATGTTGTTTTCGGAAATATCCTCGCCTTCGATTTCGGCCACTTTTTTGCGGTCGCGCATGACGGCTACGCGGTCGGAGAAGGCCACCAGTTCTTCCAGTTCGGAGGAGGTGACCAGCAGGGACATGCCCTCGCCGCAGAGTTTCTTGATCAGTTTCAGGATCTCGGCGTGCGCGCCGATATCGACACCGCGGGTGGGTTCGTCCAGCACCAGCAGTTCCGGGTTGGTGGCCAGCCAGCGGGCCAGGATGACTTTCTGCTGGTTGCCGCCACTCAACTGTTCGATGGGTTTGTCCGCATCCGGCGTGGCGATCTGCAGTTCCGCAATAAACCTGTCCGCCAGTTCCTGCTGCTCGGCGCGGCTCATGGGGCGCCACCAGCCGCGGCGGGCCTGTACCGCCAGGGCGATATTTTCGCGGATGGACAGCGGGCCGACGATACCGCTGGCCTTGCGGTCCTCGGGGCACAGCGCCAGCCCCGCCTCGATGGCCTCGGCCGGCTTGCGGAAACTGCGTTCGCGGCCGGAGAACTTCAGTTTGCCTGAGGATTTTTTGTCCACACCGAACACCGCGCGGCAGACTTCCGAGCGGCCGGAGCCCAGCAGGCCCGCCAGGCCCACGGCTTCGCCGCGCCTGACGGTCATTGAAGTTGGTTGCAGGGAGCCGCGTACCGCGACTTGGTCCATTTCCAGCAGCGGTTCGCCGGTGGCGCGCTCGTCGCGTTCCTGGGCGCGGTGCGCCTGGGCCTGCAACTCCTTGCCGAGCATATGCCCCACCAGTTCCTCGCGCGGCAGTTTCGCGGTTTCGAACTCGCCCACCAGGCAACCGCTGCGCAGTACGGTAATGCGGTCGCTGACGGCGTAGACCTGGTCGAGGAAGTGGGTGATAAACACGATACCGATGCCCTGGTCGCGCAGTTCGCGCATCACGCCGAACAGTTGCTCCACCTCGTCGGAATCCAGGCTTGCGGTGGGCTCGTCCAGCACCAGTACTTTTGCCGACATATCCACGCCGCGGGCGATGGCCACCAGTTGCTGGATTGCCACCGAGTAGCTGGACAGGGGTTGGGTGACATCGATATCCAGGGCGAAGCGCTTCAGCACTTCGCGGGACTGTTCGCGAATGCGCTTCCAGTCGATCAGGCCGAACTTTTTCGGCTCGCGCCCCAGGTACAGGTTCTGCGCCACACTGAGATTCGGCAGCAGGTTCACTTCCTGGTAGACGGTGCTGATACCGACGGACTGCGCCTGGGCGGTACTCTTCAGCCTGAGCGGCTCGCCGCGGTAGGTCATGGAACCGCCGTCGCCTTGCAGCGCGCCGGTCATGACCTTGACCAGGGTGGACTTGCCCGCGCCGTTCTCGCCCAGCAGTGCGTGGACCTCGCCTTCGCGCAGCTGGAAGTCGACACCGTCCAGTGCCTTGACGCCGGGATAGCGCTTTTCGATGTTGTTCAGTTTCAACAGGCTCATATCAACCACCCGTCCGTTTTCTGTATTCTTCCGCCGCGGTTTCCTGCGTATAGAGATCGCCGGTGGTGGTGATCTGCTTGTCGATATCGCGGTCGCCGCCCAGGTAGCGCTCGATCACATCGAACGCGGGCGCGCCCAGGTGCGGTGACAGTTCCACGGTGGCGTTGGCCGTGCCCTCGGCCATGGCCTTGAAGTAATCCGGCACGCCGTCGACGGAAACCACCAGGATATCCTCGCCCGGCTTCAGGCCGGCCTCGCGGATCGCCTGGATGGCGCCGATGGCCATTTCATCGTTGTGGGACCAGAGCGCGCAGATCTCTTCACCACCGCCCTCGGCCTTGAGCATGGCCTCCATGACTTCCTTGCCCTTGGTGCGGGTGAATTCGCCGGTCTGGCTGCGCACGATGGTCGCGTCCGGGTATTCGCCGATGACGTCCTTGAAGCCTTTCATGCGGTCGATGGCGGCAGTGGCGCCGACGGTGCCCTGCAGTTCGAGGATATTGCAGTTGCCGTCGGTCTCCCCCATCAGCCACTCGGCCGCGCGGCGGCCCTCCTCCACGAAATTGGAGGCGATGCGGGTCAGGTACATGGAGGGATCCCTGACGCGGATATTGCGGTCCAGGATGACCACCGGAATGCCCGCGCGCTTGGCCTCGCGCAGCACCGGCCGCCAGCCGGTTTCCACAACGGGGGCGACCATGATGGCGTCCACCTGTTGGGCCACGAAGCTGCGCACGGCCTTGATCTGGTTTTCCTGTTTCTGTTGTGCGTCGGAGAATTTGAGTTCGATGCCACGGCGCTTGGCTTCCGCTTTGACGGATTCACTGAAGCTGGTGCGCCAGCCACTCTCGGAACCGACCTGGGCAAAGCCGACGGTGATGGCGGCGGCGGGCTGGGCGAAACTGAGCGCCAGCGCGAGAGCACCGGTCAGTATCGGTGGGATTCTCATGGTCTTCTCCTCATCACAAGGATCTGGTTATATTTATTTTGTTTTTTTGGGCACTTTGCTTCGCTCTTTTGCCCATCCGACACAGAGTGCCGACATCCAGTTTTCGGGCCCGCTCTCTGGATTCCGGCCTGCGCCGGAATGACGATTCGGAGCTGTAGTCGTAGGGTGCGCCGTGCGCACCCTACTTTTATTCGGCAGAGAAACCGTAAATTGTTGTCTGCCGGTATTCCTCGCCCGGCTGCAGGATCACAGACGGGAAATTCTCATGGTTGGGCGCGTCCGGGAAACCGTGGGTTTCCAGGCAGAGCCCGGCGTATTGTTGTATCGGTGAACCGCCCTCGCGATTGCGGGTGCCGTCCAGGAAATTGCCGCTGTAGAACTGCACTCCCGCCTCGCTGGAGACGATTTTCACACTGCGGCCGGAGGCCGGGTGGGTGAGTTCTGCGATCGGTTTGAGCACTTTGTCCGCGCTTTCGTCCACGACCCAGAAGTTGTCGTAACCACCGGGCCAGGCATCGATATCGCGGCCGATTTTCTTGCGCTTGCGGAAATCCACCGGTGTGCCCTGCACGTCCTGCAGCTTGCCGGTGGGTACCAGCTCCGCGTCCAGCTCCAGCAGCTTCTGCGCGTGGATTTCCAGTTCGTGCTCGAGGATGCCGTCGCGCCCGGCCAGGTTCCAGTAGCAGTGGTTGGTCAGCGCCACCGGCGTGGCCCTGTCCGTGCTGGCGCGGTACTCGAGCGCGAGGGTGTCGTCCTCGCCCAGGCGGTAGGTCAGCTCCACGGCCAGGTTGCCGGGATAGCCGCCGTCGCCATCCGCACTTTCGCAACGGAAGGTCACCGACTGGCCGGCCGCGCCGGATTCGCTCTGCACCAGTTGCCAGCGCCGGGTACTCAGGCCCTCGGGACCACCGTGCAGGTGGTTGGGGCCATCGTTGGCCGGCAGTTGGTATTCGGTGTCGCCGATGCGGAAGCGCGCCCCGCCGATGCGGTTGGCGACGCGACCGGCGGTTACGCCGAGATACCAGCCGTTGTCCAGCCAGTGCTGTGGGTCGGCGTAGGTCAGCAGGATATTGTCCCGCTGGCCGTAGCGGTCTTCGGTCTCCACAGACAGCAGGCTGGCGCCCAGCTCGCACAGGCGCACACGGGTTCCCCGACTATTCGTCAGGGTCACCGTGTTCAGCGGCGCGGCGCCGGCGACCGGCAGGGCCGCCGACTCGATACCGCGGGGCATGGCCAGTTCAGACAGTGTCACTGGTCTTTTCCCCGTTCACCAGGCGCGCGATACCCAGCGGGTTATCGTTTTTCAGCGCTTCCGGCAGCAGGTTTTCCGGGTAGTTCTGGAAGCAGATCGGGCGCAGGAAGCGCTCGATGGCCTTGGTGCCCACGGAGGTGAAGCGCGCATCCGTGGCCGCCGGGAAGGGACCGCCGTGCATCATGGAGTGGCACACTTCCACACCGGTGGGGTAGCCATTGACCACGATGCGGCCCACGCGCTGGCGCAGCAGTTCGACCAGGTCGCCGTAGCTGCCCAGCTCGCCCTCGGTGCACTGCAGGGTGCCGGTCAGCTGGCCCTGCAGCGCGGCGACGGCCTGCAGCAGTTCGTCGCGATCACGGCATTTCACCACCAGCGAGGTGGGGCCGAACACTTCTTCCTGCAGTTCGCCGTTTTCCAGGAAGTCCTTGCCGCTGACGGTCAGCAGACTGGCCTGGCAGGTGAAACCGCCCTCGTCGCCGGTGGCTTCACCGGCGGCGACCTCTTCCACACCCTGCTGGTCGCGCAGCTTGGCGCCGCCGCTCTGGTAGCCCAGCATGGTGGCCTTGTTCAGCATGACGCCGGCGCCGACTTTGGACAGCGCTTCAGTGGTGGCACCGATAAAGCGGTCCAGGTCTTCGCCTTCCACCGCCAGTACCAGGCCCGGGTTCACACAGAACTGGCCGGTGCCCATGGTCAGGGAGCCGACAAAGCCTTCGGCGATGCCCTCGGCGGAACCTTTCAGCGCTTCCGGCAACAACACCACCGGGTTGATGCTGCCCATTTCGGCGAACACCGGAATCGGCTCCGGGCGTTCGTTGGCGAGCTTGAACAGCGCGGTACCGCCGGAGAAGGAACCGGTGAAACCGACTGCCTTGATGCCCGCGGACTTGACCAGCTCGGCGCCGACGCGGCGGCCGGAGCCCAGGATCAGGGAGAAGACACCGCCGGGCAGGCCGCATTTCTCGACCGCCTTGGCCAGCGCCTGGGCCACCAGTTCGCTGGTGCCCGGGTGGGAGTTGTGCGCCTTGACGATCACCGGGCAACCGGCGGCAAAGGCGGACGCGGTGTCACCACCGGCGACGGAGAAGGCCAGCGGGAAGTTGCTGGCACCGAACACGGCCACCGGGCCCAGGGCCTGGTTGAAGCTGCGCAGGTCGGGGCGCGGCATCGGCTGGCGATCCGGCAGCGCGGTGTCGATGCGTGCGTCCAGGTATTCGCCCTTGACGATCCAGTCGGCGAACAGGCGCAGCTGGCCGCAGGTACGGCCGCGCTCGCCCTCGGCGCGGGCGCGCGGGTAGCCGGTCTCGGCGGAGACGCGTTCCAGCAGTTCGTCGCCCAGCGCCATGATCTCGTCGGCGCAGGCGTTCAGGAACTCGGCGCGCTCGAGCGGCGAGGTGTTGGCGAATTTAGTAAAGCATTCGGTGGCGGCGTTGACGGCCTCTGCCACCTGGAATTCATCGGCGCAGGTGAACGCCGGTTCGAGGTTCTCGCCGCTGGCCGGGTTGACGCCGTGGAAGGTGTCGGCGCGGCCGTCGAGCCATTTGCCGGCGATCAGTTGTTTACCTGTAAGCGGCATATTGCGTCTCCTTGGTGTTCGTTACCTTGTCGGTACGTGAATTGCGGGTATCGGGCCGTATCTCCCGGCAATTGCCGGGGAAATACGGTTCAGAACCGGGGTCGAAAGGATGCTCCAGGCGACCCGGCGCAAAAATGTTAACGCTACCAGCGCGTTGTGTCACTCAAATCAGATCCAGCCGCCGTCGACGATAAAGTTCTGGGCGGTGCACATGGCGCTGTCGTCGGAGGCCAGGAACAGTGCCATGGCGGCGATGCTCTCCGGCATCAGGCGGTCGTTCAGGCACTGGTTGCGTTCGATATCCTTCTGCGTGTCCTCGGTCACCCAGTGGGTCAGCTGTTTTTCGGTCATGACCCAGCCGGGCACCAGGGTATTCACGCGGATCCTGTCCGGCCCCATGTCCCGCGCCAGGCCGCGGGTCAGGCCCTCGATGGCGGCCTTGGAACTGGTGTAGCCGGGCATGCCGCCCTGGGCCGCGTGCCAGCTCATGGAACCGAAATTGATGATGGAACCAGCACCCTGCTCTTTCATGTAGGGGTACACCGCCTGGGCGGCGAAGAACTGGTGGCGCATGTTGACGGCGGTGTGCCTGTCCCACTCTTCCGGCGTGACATCGCGGAAGTCGTGGCGCAGGTCGTTGGCGGCGTTGTTGACCAGGACCGAGATCGGGCCCAGTTCTTCGGCGGCCCGGGCGATGGTGGCGCGCAGGCTGTCGATATCCGTCAGGTCGCACTGGTAGAAATTCACCTGCGCGGCGGAGTCCTGCGGTTTCTCACTGCGCAGCCGCTCAACCAGCGCCTCGGATGTCTCCCGCTGGATGTCCAGGAAAGCGACCTTTGCGCCCTGCTGGAAAAACGCCTCCACCAGGCTGGCGCCGATGCCGGAGCCGCCGCCGGATACAAATACGGTTTTGCCGTTCAGGCTGGGGTATTGGTTGGTCAGGTTCATCGCTCGCTCTTGTGTTCTTTAATACTGCTGATCGTGCTGCAAGCCCCGCCTTGCAGGAGCCTGCCCTGCAGGCGAAACGCGCACGACTCCGTAGCCTTTCGCCTGCGGGGCGGGCTCCTACAGAGCCGGGCGGATTTCGCTCAGTGCGAGTGGCGCGGCACCTCGGCGCCGCGACAGCCCACCAGGAAGTCGAAGTCACAGCCCTCGTCCGCCTGCAGCACCCGCTCGCGGTATATTTCCAGGTAGCCGCCGGTAGAGGCGATCACGTGGTTTTTCTTCAGTGACTCGAGGCGCGAAGCCAGTTCCTCGTCGGGGATCTCCAGGTTCAGGATGCCGCCTTCCGCATCCAGGTGGATCATGTCGCCGTCGCGCACCGCTGCCAGCGGGCCCAGCTCCATCGCTTCCGGGGCCACATGCAATACGACTGTACCAAACGCGGTGCCGCTCATGCGCGCGTCGGAGATACGCACCATGTCCTTGACGCCCTTTTTCAGCAGCTTCGGCGGCAGGCCCATATTGCCCACTTCGGCCATGCCCGGGTAGCCCTTGGGACCGCAGTTTTTCAGCACCATCACGCAGGTTTCATCGATATCCAGGTCCGGATCGACTATGCGTTTCTTGTAGTGGTCGAAGTCCTCGAACACCACCGCGCGGCCGCGGTGGTTCATCAGCTCGGCGCTGGCCGCGGACGGTTTCAGCACCGCGCCGCGCGGCGCCAGGTTGCCCTTGAGGATACAGATACCGCCGCTTTCCACCAGCGAATTGTCCAGGGTGCGGATGACATCGTCGTTGTAACAGGGGGCATCCTGCACATTTTCCCAGAGGGTCTTGCCGTTGACCGTCAATACGTCGCGGTTCAGCTTGTCCGCCTCGCCCAGGCGGCGCAGCACGGCCGGCAGGCCGCCAGAGTAGTAGAATTCTTCCATCAGGTACTCGCCGGAAGGCTGCAGGTTGACCACGGTGGGCACTTCGCGGCCCTCGGACCAGTCGTCCAGGCTCAGGTCGACGCCGATACGGCCGGCGATGGCCTTCAGGTGAATCACCGCATTGGTGGAACCGCCGATAGCCGCATTGGTGCGGATGGCGTTGTGGAAGGCCTCCTTGGTGAGCACCTTCGACAGGGTCAGGTCCTCGTGCACCATGTCCACGATGCGCATGCCGGACATGTGCGCCAGGGTGTAGCGGCGCGAGTCCACCGCCGGGATGGCGGCATTGTGCGGCAGGCTGGTACCCAGGGATTCGGCCATGCAGGCCATGGTGGAAGCGGTACCCATGGTGTTGCAGGTACCGGCGGAACGGGACATGCTGCCCTCCGCGCTGAGGAATTCGTGCAGGGAGATATTGCCGGCCTTGTACTCCTCGTGCGCCTGCCACACGAGTGTGCCGGAGCCCACATCCCGGCCCTTGTGCTTGCCGTTCAGCATCGGGCCACCGGTGACCACGATGGAGGGCAGGTTGCAGCTGGCGGCCCCCATCAGCAGTGCCGGGGTGGTCTTGTCGCAGCCCACCAGCAGCACCACGCCGTCGATCGGGTTGCCGCGGATCGCCTCTTCCACATCCATGGAGGCCAGGTTGCGGGTCAGCATGGCCGTGGGGCGCAGGTTGGATTCGCCGTTGGAAAAGACCGGGAATTCCACCGGCACGCCGCCGGCTTCGCGGATGCCGTTCTTGACGTGCTCGGCGATCTTGCGGAAATGTGCGTTACAGGGGGTCAGTTCTGACCAGGTATTGCAGATACCGATAACCGGTTTGCCATCGAAGTGGTGATCGGGAATACCCTGATTCTTCATCCAGCTGCGGTACATGAACCCGTTCTTGTCACGCGTCCCGAACCAATTGGCCGACCGCAAAACCGATTTTTTCTTATCTTCACTGGCCATTATTAGAACCCCATTTATTCTCTCATAACTATTATTGTATGACTTATTAATTTACAGGACAAGCACCCCCGCGAAATCGGGAGTGATCCGGGATAGCGGCAGGCCCGCCCCCACCTGGCAGGCAGGCAGGCTGGCGGGCAACAGAGCCCGGGTGGCGCCGCAGAGTCGGGCGCGGCGACACGCGACTATTGCTGTAACACCGGTCCCCGCCGGAAAGGAAGTGGATCGTCCAGCCTGAAGTAGTCAAAATCGGCCGCGCCGCCCGCCTCCCGGGTGGCAAAGCTGAACAGGCCGAAGCGGTAGCCCATGAAGTGCGGCAGGGTGTACTGCATGGCCAGCGGCCCGCCGATCGGGCTCCACTGACCGCCTTCGGGGCGGTAATAGAATTCGGCGGTATCTGCCCCCCGGCGGAAATCGGCCTGCGCCCTGAGGTATACCGTGTTTCCCTCCAGGGGTACCCGGCCCAGCTCCCGCGGCGCTTCCCCTTCCGCGCTGAGCATGGTGACAAAGCGCTTTCCGCCCTCCCGCCTGACGCCGACATAGCCGTAGTGCTTCTGCAGCAGTGCCAGGCCGGCCACATCTCCGGCGCGCATCGCCGACACATCGATACGCACCGTGGCGGCGCTCTCCGGGCCGAACGTGCGCTGGGTCAGGGTATTGCGGGTTTGTAGCAAGTCCGGATCCACACGGCCATTGGTCAGACGCAGGTAGCCGGGCCGGTCGGTGAGAGACCAGTAGTCCGGGGCCGGATTGTGATTCCACTGCCAGGCAAGGGGCAGTTCGGGCCGCTCGAACTCATCCGACGTGACGATACCGGCAGCATTGGTATTTCCCGCCGGTTTTCCATCCACCGAAATATCGAGGGTTGCGGGGACGACGCCTTCCCGGCCCAGTATCGGCCAGCCATCTTCCCAACTGACCGGCACCAGATAGGGAATACGGCCCACGGCGCCGCGGTCGCCGAAGAGCATCGCGTACCAGTCGCCCTCCGGCGTCTCGATCAGGCCGCCCTGGGCGATGCCCTGGTATTGCAATGCCACCCTGCCCTCGTACGGGCCGGTGAGCCGGTCGGCACGATGGATCACCACCGTGCGCATGCCCTGTCGCGGCCAGGTGATATTCATCAGGTAATAGCGGCCATCGATCTTGTACAACTGCGACCCCTCGGCCGGCAACATGATATCTTCCCCGGCCGGCCTGCTGGCATCGGCGATGATCACCTGGTTGACGCCATCGGCTTTTATTCCGGAGAAATCGGGCTCCAGTTCGACCAGCCGGATCTCGTCACTGCCGTAGACCATATAGACACGGCCGTCGTCGAAGAACAGGGAATGGTCGTGCAGGTCCGGCTCGAATGCGGTCTCCTGCCAGTTCCCGCTCTCGATATCGTCCGTTGTGTACACATGGGTTTTGCCGGAAGTCGCGGAGAAAGTGGACACATAAAACCGTCCTTCATGGTAGCGCAGGCTGCTGGCCCAGGAGCCCTTGCCGTAGGCGTTCTGCCCGCCGTCCAGATTCATCTGGTCGTTGTCCACCAGTTTGTCGTAGGCGTAACCCAGCAGTTCCCAGTTCACCAGGTCCCGGGATTTCATGATCGGCAGCCCCGGATTCATATGCATGGTGGTACTGCTCATGTAATAGGTATCGTCGACGCGGATTACCGATACGTCGGGCACGTCCGCCCATATGATGGGGTTGCGGGTTATGGGGTTGCGGGCCTCGGCGGGCCCGGCTTCGGCACCCTCGTGCGTGTCATCTGGAGCGGCAGCCCGTTTGTCCGCGCCTTTCGCCCCGCATGCCATCAAACCGAACGACAGGGCCATCGCTGCCACAACGCAAAGCAGCGGCCGGACATAGCGTCCGGCCTTTACAGATTTTTTACTTTTCATCGATCAATACAAGGTCACGAATTGGCGGCGAGAAAGTCGTTCACTTCCAGCCAGTGCATAAAGGCATTAAACCAGCGATTGCTGGTGCGGTCCGGATTGCCGAGACCGAAACCGTGGCCGCCATTCTGGTAGAGATGAAACTCGACCGGTCGGCCCGCCTCGAACCAGGACTCGATTGCGCCGAACCGGCCGTGGAAAAGAAAATCATCGCTGGCGATGACATTGAACATGGGCGGCGCATCCGCGGGCACCTCGACCGGGCCCATGCCGCCATAGATGGGTCCGATAAAGGCCAGGTCCATGGTTTTGGAATTGAGTGTGGAATGCATCGTGAGACCGGCGCCCGCAGAGAAACCGATCATGCCCAGGCGATCGGTATCCACGCCCCACTCACTGGCCCGCTCGTTGATCAGAGCATAGGCGGCCTCGGCATCCTCGAGCTGATTGGACAGGTCCCAGCGCGGCGGGCCTGACGGTTTTTCGCCATTTTTCTCCCCATCGGGAGACGCGTCCGCATCGGCGAAGAGCTGCTCCATCGATTCCCTGAAGCCGTCGAGCGATTCCGGTGTCGGCTGCAGGCGGTATTTGAGCACGAAGGCGGCAATGCCCCGCTCCGCCAAGGCCTCTGCAACCTCCCAGCCCTCGTTCTTCATCGACAACCACCGGAAACCACCGCCGGGCGCCACTATGACCGCCGCGCCGTTCGCCTTGTCCGCGTCGGGCAGGAAGGGAGTGAGGGTTGCGGTTGAGATGTTCCGCGCCATCGGGTCTCCCCATTGGCGGAACCAGGTCTCGGGCGCAGTCTGTTCGTCGACACCACCGGTGCCCAGCGGAATGGCATTCGGCTCCTCGGGGGTCTCGAGCGGGTAGATGGTGCCGTCCTGCGCCGTGACGGCAGTGGTGAACAGGAGCGCCGTTGCGGCGAACAGGAATGACAATGCGAGAGAGGCTTTTCTGGTCAGCTTCATAAATACACCAGTAATTATTGTGTTATTGATCATTGGAACTTGTCGACTGCCTCATGAAGTCCATTTCGAAACAGAGACGCAAAATTTCGGGCGCCCAGCCCGCAAACCACTGCGCGGCGGGCGCCCTCTCCGGTCACACATCCCGTGACTGGGTTCAGAACCGACTGAAGAAATCCCAGACGGCGCTGGAGTAAAAGGACGGCGTCGTGTGACCTCCATTGAACGGGCACCAGACCACAGGATGCCCCGCATCGCAGTTTTGATACTCCACACAAGGTGATGGATTCGTGGGAACCGTGGTATTGGAGCAGTTATTGGCCGAGAGATACAGATCTCTCGCCTCCTCCCCGCTGCCAAACCCGACCACACTGTCACTGGTCCCGTGGGTTATCCACGCCGCCATTGGCAGGCCACTGTCGTTGTACGGCGTCCAGAGCGCGCCGGATGCGGGGGCAATGGCGCGGAAGGTGGCGGCCATCTCGCGGCCCACGGCAAAAGACATCATGCCACCGTAACTCCAGCCGGCCGAGAAAATCCGTTCCTGGTCAATACACAACGAGTTGTTGAACTGGTCGAGCATTGCCCGCAGGAAGTCCATGTCGCGGCCGTTGGTGTTCGTCCAGCCGTCAGTGCCGTCGGCGCGATTGGGCGCTACAAAAATCGCCGTATTGTTCGACAGTCCCTTCAGGTTGTAATAGGAATCGTTGGCGACGTTGTCGGCGCTTCCGCCCCGCCAGTGCCATGCGAAGACCAGCCGGTAGGGATTATTCACGTCATAGCTGACCGGGATATCGATGATATATTCCCGGTTCAATCCGCCGACGTTGAGGCTGTGCCGACCGCTGTTCAGGCCCGGGGCAAGGCCACAACCCGCCGACCCGCTGCCGCCGGAACTGGACGAGCCGCCCGAGGAAGAGCTGCTCGAGGAAGAGCCGCCACCGGAAACGGAACCGAAGTTGATATAGCCGTTGCAGTGCAGCCATTCCGTGTTGGAACCGCCCCCGCATTCACCATCCCAGGCTCCGGTGTTTTCACTCTGGTCTTCGGCCTCGCGGACGACGCCGTTGACGACGATGTAGTCGACCTGAACATCGGCGTCGTCATCGTTGTCGTTAGTGAATTCGACCAGGATATCGCCACTCAGACTGGTGTTGACACTGAAATCCATGAAACCGGTGCCCAGCATCCAGCTCTGCACGTCGGTGCCGCCCACGCTCAGGGTGATCGACTCAGAACCGGTGGTGCCAAGCGCGCGCACGCTGATGTTGTTGCCACCGCCGCTGGAGGAAGAGTTGCTCGAACTCGAAGAACTGCTGGAAGAGGAGCCGCTCGAACTCGACGAACTGGAAGACGAACTGCCACCATCCGGCCCGCCGTTGCCGATACAGACGGGCAGCTCGAAGCTGCCGTCATGGGTTCCCTGCAAGCCGAAAGTGGCGCTCTGCCCCTCCGCCAGGTTGCCGTTCCAGTCACAGCAGTTGCTGAACGACGGGGTAGCGGTATCGCCGCCGCTGTCGACCACGTTCCAACTGCTGGTGACATTGGCCGGCTCATCGAAAGTAAGTTGCACTGTCCAGCCGTCGATGGAGCCCGGGCCGTCATTGGTCACCGTGACATCCAACTGGTAACCGCTGCCCCAGACATTCGAAACCACGGAACAGCTATACGAAGCAAATGCCTGCGCTGTCGACAGTACACCGGACAGCAGCAGGATAAATCTCAATAAGATTTTCATCGGATCGCTCTCCTATCATGGTGGGTCCCCAGGTCCGGCAATCGCCTGAAGATCTATTACTTATTGTTCCAGGTAGTTCATCAACCAGGTCATGGCCGGGCGGTGCGAGCCATCGCTCCGGATAAGGCCGCTGTTGGGCACCCAGGTCTGGCCGACCACATAACCCCACAAGGTGATGCCCGCAACCGACGGATGACTGAAAAACATCGGGAATTGCTCCTGCATGATCTGCAGCTGGACCTGGTCGTCGGCATGATTGACGTCGTACTCGGAGATATATATTGGCAGACCCAGAGCAGCCACCGCGTCAAGGTTGTTCTGGAGATCAGTCAGGGACCAGTCCTCCAGACCGTGCGCCTGCAGACCGATCGCATCCACCACCCCGGCTTCGACAGCCGGTCTGGCCATATCGATAAACTCCTGGTTGTTCCAGCTCAGCACGTTGTAATCGTTCAGGATCAGGATCGCATTCGGGCAATACTGCCTGGCCAGCTCAAAAGAACGGATGATCCAGTCATTGCCGAAGGCACTCTGTGCATAGCCGGCCGGCGCGTGGCCGGGGGTGGCCTCGTTGACCACATCGATCATCTCGGTGTTCGGGTAGCGTGCACAGTAGTCGCGAATCCATTCCTCGATTTCAGCGGCCTGCTCCGAGGGGCTGAGGTTGTTGATCCAGCCCGGCGACTGGTTTCCCCACACGAATGTATGCTGCTTGAACGGAATGCCATTCTGCTGGGCGAAGTTGTAGGCCGCATCCAGGCCGCTCCAGTTGTACTGGTCGCGGGTTCCTTCCACACTGCTCCACTTGCCTTCGTTCTCGGGGGTGATCTGATCCCAGTACTGCATAAAGTCGGAACGGACCTGGCCGCCCGTAGTGATATTGCCCACGAAGAAATCGGGACCAGGGTTGGGATCCGGGTCGGTGCCGGATACAGGACCAAAGTTGATATAGCCGTTGCAGTGCAGCCATTCACTGTTTGAGCCACCACCGCACTGGTCGTTGCCCCAGGCGCCGGTGTTCTCGCTCCGGTCCTCTGCCTGGCGGGTCTGGCCGTTGACCTGCACATAGTCGACCTGGACATCGGCATCGCCGTCATTGTCGTTGGTGAAGGCCACGGTGACATCGCCGGACAGTTCGGTGGTGGCCGTGTAGTCCGCCATGGCGGTGGACAGGGTCCAGCTCTGGACATCGGTGCCGCCCACACGCAGCGTGATCGACTCGGTGCCGGTGGTTCCGAGAGCGCGCACCAGGACAGTACTTTCTCCACCATTTCCGCCGGAGCCGGTGATTTCGCCGGCGGACGCCGTCAGTGTAATCCGGTCCAGCCCCGCGCCGTCCTCGCGCCGCAGAATCCGCAGTGTGTGCTCACCCGCCGACAGGTTGTCGAAGGTTGCCGGCATCAGTGTTTCCCAGCCGCTGGTGGCGGTATTGTTCTGCGTGGCCCACGAACCCGAGTCCAGCTTGTAATAGAAGGAATCGTCATCGGCGTTTGACATATTGGCCCGGACCTGGAACTGCACGCCCGCCGCTTGCGAGAGTGAAAAAGGAATCACGACCTGGCCGGTCTCGCCGTCGGACGGTGAACTCAGTATCTGGGTGCCATTGTTCGGCCAGGCAATGTATTGCCCGCCGGAAGCGGCCCCATCGAACTCGACATTGAACGGAGAAAAACCACCCTGTCCGGACAGGCTTTCCAGCTCCACCTCCAGGGTACTGCCCCCGACCCCACCACCGGCAAACCGGTACCAGTTGAGGTTGAGCAGATAGTCGCTTCCGCCGGAAAAGCGCAGGAAGAGATCGTGGAGACCGGTCACGGTATTGATCTGCGTGGAAACCGTCTGCCAGCTCTGCCATCCCCCGGTATTGCCGACACTGAGACTGCCGATCGGCTGGCTGTTCACATCGTCGAGAACAATCTCTACGGTGCCACCGCTGGTATCCGAAGCGACACTGGCCTCGAAGCCGGTTGCGCCGGAGCCGAAGTCGACATTGGAAATCTTCACCCAGTCGCCGTCCTGGATAAATGCCAGGTTGCGGGTACCGGTCGCAGGGCCTTCGGTCTCGATCCCCTGCTCGTTATCGATGGTTTCCGCTTCGTTTCTGGCAAAGGGATCGACGTTCTTCCGCTTCGGTACGCCCGCGGATCCGGCATTGACCTGCTGTATGCTGCCGTCGCCGTTATAGAAGAGCTGGTCCGCGTTGATGGAGCGCTGGTAGGTACTGGCACCGCGCGCGTTGGCCACCGCCCGGTTGTGGTAAAAGATGTACCACTGATTGTCGAACTCCAGAATGGACTGGTGGTTGTTGTTACTGTTGTTCTCCCAGGGATTGGGTAGCACGGTGCCCCGGTGCACAAACCCCGAAGTCGGGTTGTTACTGGTCATATAGTCTATCGCCAGCCCCGCTTCGGTATTGGTGGAGTAGGACAGATAGTAAGTGCCATTGCGCTTGTGCATATACAGCGCTTCAAAGAAATTGGGAACATCCAGCGTGATGGCTGAACCACTGGTGCTGATCATATCGCTATTCAGCCGGATCACGCGGGCGTTGCCCGGCCCGCCGCCACCGAAATACAGATAGGCCTGGCCATCGTCATCGATAAAAACGCCGAGATCGAATACCCAGTCCACATTCGCATTGGGCGTATTCCGGTCGACGAGGGGACCGCCCAGGGGATCGGTAAAGGGGCCTGTGGGGCTGTCACTCACCGCCACGCCAATCGAGCTGGCGCCGTCCGGAAAGTACAGGTAGTACTGGCCGTTGCGCTCTATGATATCGGGCG
Source organism: Microbulbifer litoralis (assembly GCF_023634065.1). GTDB lineage: Bacteria > Pseudomonadota > Gammaproteobacteria > Pseudomonadales > Cellvibrionaceae > Microbulbifer > Microbulbifer litoralis. The sequence goes on along the minus strand of NZ_JALKCV010000018.1, from coordinate 69,204 downwards.
CATAGGCCAGGTTGGCCCAACTGGTATCGGTACGCGAGTCGAATACCACACCGTGGTCTTGCCAGTTGATCATGTCGTCCGACGAGAACATGGTGTAGTCGTGAAGCTCGCTGTAATCCGACTGGTCTTCCTGATCGTGCGTGGTAATTACATACATCCGACCATCGAATACCCGCGCCGCTGGATCCGCCGTATAGACCTGCGATACCAGCGGGTTGTCCGCGAAGCAGACGGTTGTAGCCGACAACAGAAAGGTTGCAAGGGAACCTTTCATCAGAGTTTTCATTCCACGCGCCCTGGACATGAAGTGCCCGCTCCAGCCCTTCGAGGGCGGGAGCGACAGGGTTTGTTTTGTGAGTTTCATGGGTTTTCTCCAGAAATGGTTTTTATTGTTACCGCCGCTCTCTCTCATTCAATCTGGCATCACCGGAATCGCGCATCATCGCACTTCCATGGGATTTATCGTGCCAGGAGGCTCTTTATACAGAGCCAGACCAAAATCACCTGCTTTTGACTCCTCTCCCGGGAAACCTGCCAACTCCAGAGAAGACAGGTTCTACGGTTTGCTTATCGGAGAGGCTGTTTTACCACCAGAAAACAGAGGCCCACGGGAAATCGCCGGCACTGGCCTCAAAAATGTAGAAGTCGCTGGAACCCTTGGGCGGCAGTGGCGCCCCCAGGGAAGTCACGGCTGGGCCCGAGCCGTTTACTGTCACGGAAATGGATCGACCGGAGAAATTCGCGACGCCCCACCCCTGGATCGCCTGCTGCGTGCGGAAGCAATAAGCTCCCTGGGTGTTGAAATTACCCGAGTTCCAGGACACCACCGGACAATCGCCGTCATCCGGTCCGCCGGAGGAAGAGCTGCTGCTCGATGAGCTGGACGATGAACTGGAGGAAGAGCTGGAAGAAGAACTGGAAGAGCTGCTGGAAGACGAGCTGGAGCTGCCGTTATTGTCTACGGGTGGCGTGCCACTGAAGCCTTCCTGCCCCTCATGGGTCATGGACAGCACCAGGTAGCCGTCAACCGCCTCGGCATTGGCCGGAACCAGGTCCGCGCGATTCTCGGCGAAAGTCCAGTCGGCCTTGCTCCAGCGGCCGGTATCAAAGGAATTGAAATCATCCCGCCACTCGAAGTCGAAACCACCGCCGTTCCAGCTGTGGTACTCGATCCAGTTGACGAACATGTGTACCGGCAGGATGCTGTCGTCCCATGGACCGACCCAGGAGGGGATATTCGGTGGCCAGAAGTTGAAACGGGCCTGCGCGGGATTGATCAGGTCGCCGGCCTGCCCTCCCTGTGTTTCCCGTACCACCTGCCCGTCGACCAGCCAGCGCACCCACTGTGGCGTCCATTCAATGCTGTAGGTATGGTAGTCCTCGGCAAGTGAGACACCGGCGTTGTGCACCTCCTCGGACGTGATTCGGCTGTCTAGGCCGGTGATGATATTGCTTTGCCACGAGCGGGCACCGCCCTGGCCAAAGACCTCGATATCAACCTCTTCCCAGGTCACCCCCTCCAGTTCTGAGCCATCTTTCCACAGGAAGAAATTGGATATGATACCGCTGCCCTCGGCTGCCCGCATCCGGAATACATACTTGCCATAGAGCTGGCTATCGTTGGTAAGAATTTCCGCGGCCTTGTACGGTTTGGCACCGGCGGCCATGGGTGAGAGTGTCACGGCGGCAATCAATATTGCGCGTATGACGTAGAGAGTTGACTGGAACACGGCTTCTCCTCGCTGAATATATGAATAATTTTTATTTAACTATCCGTCAGCCGCCGGAGATTGCCCGGGTACGACTTCACCATGTCCATCCGGACAGTTGGATCCGACGACACAATCGCCTGCCCCCCCCCCTTGATGAGACGGGCACGGATCAAGCGACAGCCTGGAGAGAATCCTATGGCTACCGCAGCGAGTAAAGCTGCAATTTTTGCAAGACAAGAATTGAGACGCTCAACCATACCCGATGTGCCGCCTTTTCAGCCGGGCTGGCCCGATAGACAACGGCGTCGGTATTCCGTAGGGGTAACACCGGCAAACTTCTTGAAGAACCGGTTGAATGTGGCTTTGCTGTTGAATCCGGATTTTGAGGCGATATCAAGCACAGGATTATTGCTATTCGCCGGGTCGGCCAGGCTGCGCTTGGCCTCCTCCACACGATACCCGTTAACATACTCGAGAAAATTTCGGCTAAACCGACGTTTGATCAACGAAGATACCTGGCGAGGTGGTAGTTTCACGTACCCCGCGAACTCTTCCACAGTCAGCCTGGGATTGAGGAACAGTTTTTCTTTTTCCATGGCCGCGCGAATCCGATCGAGGTGGCGCGGCCCTATCGGACCCCTGCCCTCGGACCGGTCGCGTTTTTCGCCCTGGCTGACTGCCCCGCCGAGAACACCTGAATAGATCAGACTGTAAAACACTAGACTATTGACCAATACAAAGATCATGTAATTGCCAGTGATCCCCATCGTGTCACTGATATCTCCGGGGCGATACAGGCCAAAAATGTGCGTGAAGAGACTCCAGCTCCAGGCCAACAGGAAACCGCCAACCAGCAGGTTTAACCAAACAAAATCGATTTTCTCGATACTTGAGTAACTTTCTTTCAGTAAGGCACGATAACGGGCGAGCTGATAAAGGCAGGCCAGGCCGTAGATAACCACGGCGGCTTTTTGCATTGTAATGAATATATCGTGATAACCGTCCGTAGAAGTGAAAATTTCCAGGCCGAGAACGAGGTCTCCCTGCACAGACGCGGGATAGCGATGGTAGGCAAAGTACAGGTAAACCTGCGCAGCGACCGCCGGCAGCAGGTGCAGGAAACTCAGCCGACGAAACGGGAAGTCGCTATAGATCATCGACCGGGTATACCAATACAAAACCGGCCCCAGCAGGAAATAGGAAAACCCGAAAATGAAGAACAGGTTTGGCGATATATGGAACACCCGATAGCGAACCGCTTCCCCCCAGTAGACAAGGGTATCGACCGCAACCAGCATGTTCAGAATCAGAAAAATCGCCAGCAGCGGGTGGGCGAAAGGTCTGCCGCTCCGATGCACCAGGAACAGTACCGCAAGAATGCTGCATTCACCGGCGATCAACAGCAGGGCGACATCATGAATATTGAAGACGACCCCCTTCATACTGAGATCATTGCTCCTGAAGAGCCTCACCGTACAGAGCCAGACCAAAGTCTCCCGACTTCGATTCCTCCTCAATCAGTGATCGATCCCGGTAAGCCGCTCCTGTCAAATGGGTGTCTGTCTTTGTCCTTCGCCAGAAAAGGGGAGCCGTGTCGCGCACCCCCTGAAGCTCCAGTACATAGCGTCTGCCCGCTTTCAACTCGGGCTGGCGATGTTCATCCAGGTGGAATTGAAGCAGCCCCTGTGCCTGGGGCCTGTAGTTTATCCGCAGCCTTTCGCCAGACTCCAGAAGATTCCTCCCTACCCTATAGGAAGAAACAGAACCCATTTCGGCACTATCTTCGTCATCTTTGTCGAGCTCATACAGAGCCAGGGTCACGGGTTCATCTTCAGTTGTCCCGAACCCGTCACCGGCATACAAGCTGATTTCCTCCAGCCTGAAATCGACATCGGGGCTGAACGTCTGTCCCAGGGAAGTGGCGCCGCCGTCACCGTGATTAAAACTCTCTGGGACAATGGCGGTATTGTAGGGATCATCGGTAGTCTGCAATACTGGCCTCGATTCCCATTCGGTGGCTGCGACGGCCGCATTCTGCGTGACATCTATGTCGCTATCCACGGCAACCAGGGCGCCCCCCGGGTTAAAGATAGGCCTTTGATAGCCTCCGGGTGGCTGGCGCGGGACACTCACGCCCGCTTTTGTTTGCCTGATCGGCTTGATGGTTCCGTCTTCGTTATAGTAGAGATGTTCAAGAGCGATGGACCGTCTTCCCATGGCTCCCGGCACACCATCTATTGCCAGCTTGGCATCGTGATAGAAAAAGTACCATTGCCCCCCGTACTCGACGATGCCGGGATGGATGGTGTAGCTGTTTTCGGTGCGATCGGTGAGGATGCCCTGATAGGTCCAGGGCCCCGTGATATGGGAAGCTGTGCCGTAACACATCTTTTCGTACATATTCTGATGCGCAAAGCAGGGATAGGTCAGGTAATACAAGCCCTCTCGCTTGTGCAGCCACGGACCTTCGGTGTAGTTGGGCAGGTATATTTCCCGGATGGGCCCATCGAATTCAATCATATTCGGTTTTAACCTGGCCAGGTACAAATGCATGTTGCCCCAGGCGATCCAGGTTGTTCCGTCGGCATCGGTGAATACGGTTGGATCAATATCATCCCAGTCGTGCGGATCTTCCGGCGTGGGAGTGGTGGCATCAAAGGCCAGTGCGGAGCCCTTTGCATCCCTGAAGGGCCCCAGTGGTGTGTCCGCAACCGCGACGCCGATGGCCTTGCCGCTGTGCGGAGGACCGTGTTCCACAGTCGTGTAGAACCAGTACTTGCCCTCCTTTTCAATCACCTGGGAAGCCCAGGCATCCCTGATGGCCCAATCAAAATCGGTAGGCTTCATGACCGAACCGTGGAACGTCCAGTCCTTCATATCCGTGGTGGAGTACACAACCCATTCGGTGATGTTGAACATCTGGCCTTCGCCGGCCTCATCGTGCCCGGCATAGACATACAGAGTATCACCAACGACCAGCGGTGCCGGATCGGCCGTGAAAATATTCCTGAAGATCGGGTTTTCACCAGGCTCATACTGTTCCGCGTTTACGGATACTGAGAAAAGCGCAAGTACTGAAAGTATCAGCAGCGACTTCTTGGATGTAATTTCAGATGAGGTTTTGGTAGGTACGGCTGGATGGGAAAGACGATGGTTTCTTGCCATTTTTCTCTGCGGCCGCCACTATCGAGCGGGTTCGGCGGCAACCCTCCTGAATCGCTGACTGCCGCTACTGCCCTCTCGCGACGATTCTGGAGGGCGACTCAACGGCATGGTTATTATTGTTTGTCACTACGAAATGGTACCGCTACCATCAATGCTCACACAGCGCCGCAAGATATGTCAATAGTATTGTACGATTAAAGTCGGGACCCCACTTCAAGCCCCCTGTATCGCCCCATGGATCCCGGCCCCACAGCCCCGGCCAGCCGCGAAGTCATGGCCACCCGTTGTAATAAGTAATATTGTATTATATAAAGGCTCAGACGGCGCCGTTCGAAGAGCAATCTTTGGCCGACACTACTCAGATCAGACGACATGAAGAGAAAAAAGCAATGAGACTGATTCAGTTCACTGGAGAAGACGGCCAGCGAGCCGTGGGTGCCGTGGTCGACAGCAATACGATCGACCAGCTTGGCGATATAGAGACCATCTACCAGTTGGCGCAACAAGCCATCGAAAAAGGCGAGGCCCTGGAAACGCTGGCAACGAGCCTGCTGTCGGACACCCGCCTGGACTACCAGAAGATCATCGACGACAAGCGTCTCCTGGCGCCGATCGATCACCCGCAAGCCACCCAGCTGATGGTCGCCGGCACCGGCCTGACCCACCTGGGCAGCGCCGACACCCGCGCCGCCATGCACGCCCAGAACAGTGCCAGCGCCGAGGAAGACCTGACCGACACCATGAAGATGTTCAAGATGGGCGTCGAGGGTGGCAAGCCGGCTGCGGGTGAAACCGGCGTGCAGCCGGAGTGGTTCTACAAGGGCGACGGCGACAGCATCGCCGCGCCGGAAGCGACCCTGGAGAGCCCCTCCTTTGCACTGGACGCGGGCGAAGAGCCGGAGATCGCCGGAATTTATATCAACGACGCCGACGGCAATCCGCGCCGCATCGGTTTCGCGCTGGGCAACGAGCTGTCCGACCATGTGACCGAGCGCCAGAACTATCTCTACCTGGCCCACTCCAAGCTGCGCCCCTGCGCCATCGGCCCTGAACTGCTGCTGGGCGAACTGCCGGAACATATCGAAGGCGTCTCGCGCATCGTGCGGGACGGCGAGATCCTGTGGGAAAAGAGCTTCCTCAGCGGAGAGAAGAACATGTCCCACACGGTCACCAACCTGGAAGCGCACCACTTCAAGTACGCGGGTTTCTGTCGCCCGGGCCATGTGCACGTACATTTCTTCGGTACCGCGACCCTGAGTTTCGGCGATGGGATCGAGCCGCGCGAGGGCGACCGCTTTGAAATCGAAGCCGAACTCTTTGGCCGCCCGCTGCGCAACCCGCTGAAGATCGTCGAGCGCAAGATTCCGGCAGTGAAGCCACTCTAAACAGGCGCTAGTGGGCCGCTTAAAGTTCGGTAACAAAGGAGCACAGCCACAGCGTTCAGATCAAGGCGAGAAAGCGCAGGAATAGTGGTTCTACTTCAAGCTTTCTCAACGCAGAGCCGGGCGCTTTGGCGACGCGAACAGTTACACAACTTTCCGCATGGACCACTAGCCTGCATTTCTCACGATTCCGCACTCTCCCTGCGAGTAGGCGATCCCTCTGGGATCGCCCTTTTTATCCCCCACTCTGCCTTTTTCCATGGACACAAAAAAGGCGACCGCAAGGATCACCTTTTCATACCGGACAACCGGTATCGCTAAACGGCCACATCCACATCCGATTCCCCCGGCAGGCTGTCCAGCGCGCGGCGCACGGATTTGGACAGCAGGGACTTCATCTCGAAGCGGGCGCGCTCGGAATCGCCGTCGCGAATCCCCTGGAACACAGCCTTGTGGCCCGGCAGTGATGCGACGAACTCCGACTCCTCGGAACTGCTGATACGGAAAAGCCCCATCAATGCGGTTTTGATCGACTGCCCGAGAGAAACCATAAACTCATTATTGGTGGCGTGCAGTATCGCCATATGGAAATCGATATCCGTCAGGATCACGTCTTCGGTCCCGGCCTCGGCCTCTTCCATCGCGTGGAAGGCCTTTTCGATCTCGTCGATCTGCTCCGGCGTGGCGCGCTTGGCGGCCAGGGCGGCGGAGTTGGGCTCGATGATTTCGCGCACCTCGAACAGGGAGCGCAGGAATTCCGGTGACGGCGTGGACTCGAAACACCACTTGAGCACTTCGGAGTCGAACATGTTCCAGCAGTCTTTCGGGCGCACGCGGGTGCCCAGCTTGGGACGCGACTCGATCAACCCCTTGGCGGTCAGAATCTTGAAGGCTTCACGCAGTGCAGTGCGGGAGACATTCAGCTCCTCGCCGATCTTGGCCTCGTTGGGAATATACTCCCCGGGCTGGTAGGTCCCGCTTACGATCCGTGTCCCCAATTCGTAAGCCACCCAGGCGTGCACACTCCGCGGCCTGCTCTCCCTGACTTGGTTTGCCATATTAAAAATGCCTTGATAAAAAACTGCCAATTCGCGCATCCCGGCGTTACCGGCGCACTCCAGCAGGAAAATGATCGGAGTGTCGAATCGGGTCGTCGACTTGGGTGCTCCGGCCCTGGCGGAACGCAGTACAGCCATTTCCGCAAAAAATCATTCTACTACCTGGCCCGGGCCATTGGTACAGCGATTGGCCCTACCTTATTATTTTTCACCTTGCGGACAGCCGTCCTCGCAGCCACTCGGCGACGCACCGCCCCGCGCCGGAGGCCGCGACCGCGACGCCTCATCGCAACCCGGTCAGCATCAGATGTGCGATTTTGCGCCAATTGTGCTGTTATTGGAGGGCGCCGGGCGCGCCGCCCGATGTGCGATCCGCTTTGACATTAATACTACAATAATATATATATCGCAAACGCTCGATAACAATAAGCGGGCCCGTACCCCGGCGATAGATGGGAAACATAACAATGCAGTCCAACAAGCTTTCCGTAGTGGAAAAAGTCGGCTTCGGCGCCGGCGATATGGCCGTCAATGTGATGATCGCGGCCATGTTCTACTTCATGCAGTACTTTTATACGGATATTTTTGGCCTTAAGCCGGCACATGTGGGAACGCTGTTCCTCGCCGCGCGCTTTGTCGACGCCCTGAGCGACCCGCTGATGGGGCTCGTGACCGACAAGTTCAAAGGCCGGCACGGGCGCTTCCGGCCCTACTTCCTGTACCTGTCCATCCCCTATGGTTTTGCCGTCTGCCTGCTGTTTACCACGCCGGACCTGGACTACAACGCCAAGCTGGTATGGGCCTACCTGACCTATCTGTTCGCGACCCTGATGTTTACCGGCGTCGCCATCCCGTACATTTCCTATATCGGCGTGCTGACCAGCGATCCACAGGAGCGCTTGTCGGCCAATGGCTACCGCATGTTCTTCGCCAAAATCGCCAATGTGGTGATCGTCGCCTCGGTGCCGGAGCTGGCGCAATGGTGGGGCGGCGAGGACTCCGCCAAGGGCTACCAGTTTGCCATGGGCCTGATGTCGCTGGTCGGCGTGGGACTGTTGATGATGTGCTTCTTCACCACCCGCGAGCGGGTCGAGCATGTGGTGGACAAGAAGCCGTTGGGTGAACAGCTGAACCTGCTGCTGAAGAACGACCAGTGGCTGGTGCTGGCGGGGGCCTGCATGCTGGGCACCATCGGCTATGCGCTGCGCGGCGGTGTTGCCTTCTACTACACCATCTACTATCTCGGCGGCACCGAATCCATGGCCGCCAAGTTCACCAGTGCCGGCATCGTCGCCTCCATCGCCGCCATGGTGGCCTCCACCTGGATTACCAAGCGCTTTTGCAAGGTCAAGCTGTTCGGCTGGTCCCAACTGCTCCTGGCGGCCATCAGTGCACTGATGTACTTCGCCGTGGCCCCCGGCGATATCGTGCTGGCGTTTGTGCTCTATTTCATCCTGTCCTTCGTAGCGGACCTGCACGCACCCATTTTCTGGTCCGCGATCGCCGAGGCAGTGGACTACGGCGAGGCGAAGACCGGCAAACGCGTGTCCGGCCTGGCCTTCGGTGGCATTTCCTTCTGCCAGAAGGCCGGCACCGGTATCGCGGGCTTTATTACCGGCCTGCTGCTGACCTATTTCGGCTACCAGGCCGGCGAAGCCCAGAGCGAATTCGCCCTGACGGGGATCGCGCTGATGCTGACGGTGATCCCCGGCCTGTTCCACTTCCTGCTGGGCCTGCTGATGCGCAGGTACATCATTACCGACGACTACTACCACCGCCTGAAGAAAGAAGAGGGCGTGGCGCCGGCGGCGAAAGACGAAGACGACCGGGACGACGGCGACCTCGCACCCACGGCGCCCTGATCTCACATAGCCCGGATGGCGCGCAGCGCAATCCGGGCGTTCGTGCGATCGGCGTCATCCCGGATTCCGGCGCTACGCGCCTGCATCCAGGCTACGGACGGGCCAGTTCCTGCGTAGCCCGGATGGAGCGCAGCGCAATCCGGGGAATCGCACGATCGGCACCACTACGGATTTTCCCGAGTGCCCCGCCCTGCGGGGCAGAACAGAGAAGTACCCTGGAGCATTATTGTGACTGAATCATCCCCACTACTGCAGCCGCTGATCGAGCAGCGCGCGGATCCGTTCATCTACAAGCACAGCGATGGCTACTACTACTTCATCGCCTCTGTGCCGGAGTACGATCGCCTGGAGCTGCGCCGCTCGGAAACCCTGGCCGGGCTCGCGGATGCGGAGAAGGTCACCGTGTGGCGCAAGCCGGAAACCGGCCCCTATTCCGACCTGATCTGGGCACCGGAGATCCACTATATCGACGGCACCTGGGCCATCTATTTTGCCGCGGCGCCGTCGCGGGAGATCAAGCACGATCTGTTCCAGCACCGCATGTACGCAGTGACCACCACCGCCGCCAACCCGCTCGAGGGCGAATGGGCACTGAGCCAGGTGGATTCCGGCATCGACACCTTCTGCCTGGACGCCACCAGCTTCGAGCACCGCGGCCAGCGCTATTACCTGTGGGCACAGAAGGGACCGGATATTCCCGGCAACTCCAACCTGTATATCGCCCGCCAGGACTCTCCCACCAGTATTGCCGGCGAACCGGTGTGCCTGACGATTCCGGAATACGACTGGGAGAAAATCGGTTTTGCCGTCAACGAGGGCGCGGCGGTGATCAAGCGCCACGGTCGTATCTTTATCAGCTATTCCGCCAGTGCCACCAATCACAACTACTGCATGGGGCTGCTGTACGCCGATGAAGAGGCAGACCTGATGGACCCGGCCAGCTGGACCAAGTCGCCGGAGCCGGTGTTCCAGAGTTGTTACGAGCGCGGTATCTACGGCCCGGGCCACAACAGCTTTACCGTTTCGGAAGACGGCGAGCGCGATATCCTTGTCTATCACGCCCGCACCTACACCGAGATCGAGGGCGATCCGCTGTGGGACCCGAACCGCCATACCTATATCAAGGAATTCGGCTGGTCCGAAGATGGCATGCCGGTTTTCGGCCTCCCTTCCGAGCCCTGATTTCCACGGGCGGACACATTCCCCGCACAAAAAGAAAAGGCGCCGAAGCGCCTTTTCCCTTCATCCGTGAAAGAAGCCGGTATCAGAACCGATAACCGATACCCAGGTTGTAGACCCAGGGATCCAGGTCGAAGTCGGTTCTGATCGCCCTGACCGTGTCGAAGAAGAAGTTTTCGTTGTCTACACGGTAGTGCAGATCCGCTTTCACTTCGGTATCCAGGTACATCACGGCGGCATTGACCAGCCAGTTGCTGTCGCGACCGAACATGATGTCGACACCCGCCTGCGCGGCCCAGCCCCAGTCGTCGTCGTAGCGCACACGGCCGTCGAGGGGAGTTACACCACCGGCGTAATCCACCAGGAAGTCCGCGAAACGTCCACGCACATTGTGGTTGTCGAAGTCGGTGTAGTGGGCACCGATACCGACGTATGGCTGGACCCAGGACTCGGTGCACACCGGGAACCAGTTGGCCATGGCGAAACCGGACCAGCGGCTCAGTTGCCCGAGGCGCAGGTCGCGGTCATCGATGACGACGATCTCGTCATTGATAATATCCACCAGCTCCGGATTGCGGATATCCAGGTCGTGGTCGGTTTCGCCGATATAGCCCACTTCCAGCATGAAGTGGTCCATAGGCATAAAGCCGGCGGTGAAGTTCCACGAGGTATCGTCATCGATACGGAAACCCAGGCGATCGTAATCGTCGTACTGGTCCTGGAACTGATCGATGTAGAAGCGATCATCGATGCGGAAGTGGTCGCGATCGTTGTCGGGATCTACAAAGGAAGCACCGACGCGAAACACGGCTGTCCCAGCAGAGTAAACCGGGTCCGGGCCGGACGGCGGCGGCGGGGCGTAACCGGAGGGACCGGCCAGAGCCTGGTGGGACGCCACCACGGCGGATACAGCCAGTGCCAGAGGTGTCAGAATGCGCGTCATTTTCATAGTAAAACTCCATTGATATTCGGCAAATTGAACAGCAATTAACCCAATCACTTTCAGTTTAGACACGCTGCAAAAAGCTGTAGAAAAAATACCCAACATTGACGGTAAAGCTTGGAACATTGACGTAAATTGGCGCGTAAAAATTTTTTCTGGCGCAAGAAAAATTTTCAATGGCGCTTTTTTCCTATTTTTTCCGTCACCCCTTCCCCCCGCAGGCGAAGAAAAAGGCGCCGAAACGCCTTTTTCCGCACTGGGGGAAAGATCAGAACTTGTAGCCGACCCCGAGATTGAACACCCAGGGATCCACATCCAGATCGGTTCTCACGGCATTCAGGAAGCGGCGCTCCATATCCTGGTTGTCCAGCCCCCGCACCGGGTAGCGCAGGCTGGTTGTGGTCTCGACATCGTGATACTGCACCGCGGCGTTGGCGAGCCAGTTGCTGTCGCGGCCGAATACGATATCGATGCCGATCTGGCCGGCCCAACCCCAGGTGTCATCCACACTGACCCGCGCCGGGCCGATCGCATCAGCGATCAGTGCCAGGTCTTCGTTGACGGGCTCGCGCACAGTGACACTGTCAAAATGGGTGTAGACAGTGCCGAAGCCGATATACGGCTGTACCCACGACTCCTTGCAGACCGGAAACCAGTTCACCAGCAGGGTGCTGGAGGTTCTCTCCAGATTGCCCAGGTTGCGCCTGTTGCCCGGGATTTCCGGCAGGCCGAGCAGTCTCAACCGGCGGACCTCCAGGTCGTGGTTGGATTCGCCGACGTAGCCGTACTCAATCGAGAAGTGATCGATCGGCATGAACATGGCGCTGAACTGCCAGGTGGTGTTGTCATCCAGTTCGTACTTGAGCCCGGAAAACTCGGGAAAAATGTAGGGGTCGCGCAGGTTGCCGGAAGTGGAGTCCGGATCGACGTAGGCGCCGCCGAGACGCACCACCGCGGTGCCGGCTTCGTAAACCGCCTTCGGCCCGGAAGGCGCAGGCGGCGCGTAGCCGGACGGTCCGGCCATGGAGGGGGAAGCGACAATTGCCGATGCGGCAAATGCCAGGGATGCCAGAATGCGCTCCTTTTTCATAGGTCATACTCCATTGATATTCGACGGGTGAAATTGCAATCGGCCCAATCATGATCAGTCTAGTCGGCTGGTTGTAAAGTTCGGCAGTAAAAGCCCAATTGGCGTCAAGGAATGGAGGGGCAAAAATACGCGCGTCGGGAATCGGCACGGCTGAAGGAAGGAGGATAGTGCGCGGGGCTGCGCTGCTGGAAAAGAGGCGCGGCAGCCTGTAAAACTGCCGCGCCGCGTTGAGCAGAGGGAATCAGTGCTTGCCGCCACCCAGGCACTGGGGGCTTTCCGGAGCCTCGCCCGGCCACTCTTCCGGACTGTAGGTGTGCAGCGCCAGCGCGTGCACCGGCCCGGCCATCTCTTCGGCGAGTACACCGTAGACCTTCTGGTGGCGCTGCACCTTGCGCAGCGATGCGAAGGCGCCGCTTACCAGGACCACGCGGAAATGCATCTCGGAGCCGGCCGGCACATTGTGCAGGTGGCTCTCGCACTGGACGTCGATATGCTGCGGATCGAACTCGTCCCGCAGCTTGTTCTCGATGGTTTCGGCAAGGCTCATTGTGTACCTCTGGTCAATCCCGTTATAAACGTGTCAGGTGGTCGCAGCGGCTTTGCGTTTGCGCGCCTCGACGATGGTGTCGTAGGCCACGGTAACACTTTTCATCTGGTCCTCGGCGTGGCGCATGAACTCCTCCGGCAACCCCTTGGACGCGATCTTGTCCGGATGGAATTCCGCCGCCTTGCGCCGGTAGGCCAGCTTCAGGTCGCGATCGCTGGTTTCCGGCGTGCAATCCAGTACGGCGTAATGCTGCTCCAGGCTCGCCGCGGAGGAAGCCGGGGCACCGCGTTCGAATTCGCCCTGCATGGCGGCAAAGATGGACGCGTGCAGCCCCAGGTACTCGGGAATGCGCCGCAGTATCTCCTCCTCGCTCGCGTGCAGTTCGCCATCGGCGTGGGCCACCGCAAACAGGACGCGGTAGACCATCTCGCGCATCGCCTGGTTGTGCACCAGTTGCCGGTACTGGGCGGCGTAATCGTAGATGCTGTATTTGTCGCTCTTGGCGTTCTGGAAAATCTTGATCGCCTGCTTGCGGTCCTCGGCGGACAGCCGCAGGTTGTTTTCCATGAAGTCCTCGATAAAGCGAACTTCCGCCCTGGACACCTGGCCGTCCGCCTTGGCCATCTTCGCCAGCATCGAGAACAGCGTGACGATAAACACCGCCTGCGCGCCGTCACGGTTCAGCTTGCCGGCGGCACCGGTCACCCGCTGCAGGCCGGAGCTGAATGAACTGCCGATCCAGGCCCCCAGCGCCGCGCCGATGGGACCGCCAAACATCATGCCGATACCGGCCCCGATACCCGCGCCCAACCAGGACATAGTCTCTCCTCCGGACGCTCTGCCGCGCCCCTTCGATAATCAAAAACGCGCCTATGATACCACGCGCACCGCTCTGACCGGACAGCTTGCCGACCGATCGGTCACGCCATGATGGGAGTGTCCGGCGCCAGCCGGACAATTTCTGACACGACACTCCTCGCGAGATGGGTCCGCCCTGCCCCCGCCCACTCCGGTTTGCATATGGTTTCAGGAGCCACAAATGGCCGGAGTCCGCCTGCGGGCAGGCTCCGGCGGTTTGCGTGGCGGGCATTCTTCCTCTAAAGCGGACAGAGCAAAATGGCAATGCGGCAGACGAGCTCCCATCTGCGGTCACTGGTCGCGGTCGCGTCGACCACCGCGCTGCTGGTGCTTGCCGGCTGCGATTCGGGGAAACAGCGGGAGCCGCCGACACCGGCCCCGGATCCGCGCGCGATGCAGGCCTGGGAACAGGTGGCAGGCGTGCTGAGGCATCCCCGCTGCCTCAACTGCCACCAGGTGGAGAGCCCGCTGCAGGGCGACGAGGGCCGCGCGCATATCCCGCGGGTGGTGCGCGGCAAGGACAATCTCGGTGTCGCCGCCATGCGTTGCGGCAACTGTCACAGCCCGTCGGGCAACAATCCCTCCTCCGGTGTGCCCGGTGCGCCCCACTGGTCGCTGGCACCGCTGTCGATGAACTGGTCCGGGCTGTCGTCCGCCGAACTGTGCCGCGCGCTGATCGATCCGGAGCGCAACGGCAACCGCGATGCCGGGGCACTGGTAAAACACATGGGCGAGGACAAGCTGGTGCTCTGGGGCTGGGCCCCCGGCACCGGCCGCGAACCTGTGCCGCTGGCCCACGACGCGTTCATGGAACAACTGCAGGTCTGGGTCAACGCCGGAATGCCCTGCCCGAAGGATGCGGCAACCGAGGGAGACCGATCGTGATCACGCTGAAAATCAATGGCGAATCCCACCAGTTGGACGCGGATCCACAGATGCCCCTGTTGTGGGCGATACGCGATCACCTGAACCTGACCGGCACCAAATACGGCTGTGGCCGCGCCCTGTGCGGCGCCTGCACCGTGCATATCGACGGCGAGGCGGCGCGCTCCTGCTCCGTCATGCTGGGCGATGCCGCGGGCAGGGATATCACCACCATCGAGGCCATCGAGGGCCCGGTGGCCGAGGCCGTCGTCGGGGCCTGGCGGGAATTGAACGTGGTGCAATGCGGCTACTGCCAGTCGGGCCAGATCATGTCGGCGATCACGCTGTTGTCGAAAAACCCCGATCCCAGTGACGAGGATATCGACGCGAGCATGGAGGGCAACCTCTGCCGCTGCGGCACCTACCAACGCATCCGCGCCGCCATCCACCGCAGCGCCAGAAACCTCGGAGGCCGCTCGTGAACAGAAGCACCGGCCAGCCGGCATCCGCGACGCGGCGGCAATTCCTGAAGGCGGCTGCAACCGGGGCCGCCGTGTTCGCAATCGGCTTTTACCTGCCCTTCGGCCGCCGCGCGCGAGCCCAGGGTGTACCGCAGGCAGTGGAAACGCCGCCGCCCAACCTGTTCCTGACCATCGATGCCGACAACAACATCACCCTGATCAGCAAATATCTCGAGATGGGCCAGGGTGTGACGACCGGCCTGGCCACGCTGCTGGCGGAGGAACTGGAGGCGGACTGGTCGCAGATGCATTTCGAATTCGCCCCCAACGATGCCTCCGTCTACAACAACCTGGTGTTCGGCCCGGTCATGGGCACCGGCGGCTCCACTTCCATGGCCGGCTCCTGGGAGCAGATGCGCAAGGTCGGTGCCGCCGCGCGCAGCATGTTTGTCGAGGCAGCGGCGCGAAAGTGGCGGCTGCCGATGGGCGAACTGAAAGCCGAAAAGGGACACGTCCTGCACGGTTCCGGCAAAAGGGCAAGCTACGGCGAACTGGCGGCCGATGCAATGCAATTGCCGGTCCCCCGGGACGCCCCGCTGAAAGATCCGGCCGACTGGAAACTGATCGGCAAAAACCTGCCGCGCATCGACTCCCCGGACAAGACCGATGGTCGCGCAACCTTTGCACTCGACATACGCCGCCCCGGTACTGTGACCGCGGCCGTCGCCCACCCGCCGCTGTTTGGCGCCCGCCCCACGGGATTCGACGCCGATGCGGCGAAGAAGCTGCCCGGGGTACTGGACGCGGTGCAGATTCCCACCGGCGTCGCGGTATTGGCCAGGGATAGCTGGAGTGCCCTGCGCGGCCGCGACCTGCTGTCAGTGGAGTGGGACAACAGCAATGCCGAGACCCGCTCCAGCGAGCAGATACTGGCGGATTACCGCAGGCAGGCCGAGGGTGCGGGATTGCCGGCCGCCAATCGCGGCGATGCGGCCGCGGCCCTGGGCAGGGCGACCCAGAAGTTCAGCGCCGAATTCACCTTCCCCTACCTGGCCCACGCACCGATGGAGCCGCTCAACTGCGCCCTGGAAATGAAAGACGGCGAGGCGCACCTCTGGGCCGGCAGCCAACTGCAGAGTATCGACGAGCGGGTGATCGCCGAAATCATGGGTATCGGGGTGGACAGGGTGCGGATCCATACCCTGCTCAGTGGCGGCAGTTTCGGCCGCCGCGGCAACCCCGTGGGCGACTGGGTCGCGGAGCTGGCACAGATCGTCAAGGCCAGCGACAGCAAGGCGCCGGTGCATCTTCTGTGGAGTCGCGAGGACGATATCCGCGGCGGTTTCTACCGGCCCGCGGTGCTGCACCAGTTGGAGGTGGGCCTGAACGATGAAGGCGACATCAGCGGCTGGCAACACAAGGTGGTGACCCAGTCGATTTTCAGCGGCACCCCCTTCGAGCAGATGATGGTCTCTGATGGCGTCGACCACAGCAGTGTCGAGGGACTGGCGGATACGCCCTATCAGATCGGCGATTTCTCCGTGCGCTCCTTCAATGCCGAATCCCCGCTGCCGGTCCTCTGGTGGCGCTCGGTGGGCCACAACCATACGGCCCATGTGGTGGAAACCACCATCGACGCACTGGCCGCGATGGCGGGCGCCGACCCGGTCGAATACCGCCTGAAGCTATTGCCCGATGCGCGCGATCGGGAAACCCTGAAACTCGCCGCGGGCAAATCGGGCTGGGGCGGCAACCCGGGCGAGAATCGCGGTCGCGGTATCGCCTGCCACAGATCCTTCGGCACCCCGGTTGCGCTGGTCGCGGATGTGACCGTCGACGGCGACGCTTTTCAGGTGGACAAAATTGTCGCCGCAGTGCACTGCGGCGTGGCCATCAATCCGGATATCGTCGCCGCCCAGGTCGAGGGTGCCATCGGCTTCGCCCTGTCTACACTGTTGCGCAATGAGATCACGCTCGAGAACGGGCGGGTGCAGCAGAGCAACTTCCACAACTATGTGCCGACGCGTATGCGGGAAATGCCGAAGGTGGAAGTGCATATAGTGCCTTCCACCGATGCGCCCACCGGCATCGGTGAACCCGGTGTGCCGCCACTGGCTCCGGCCGTGGGGAACGCCATCGCAGCAGCCACTGGAAAACGTATGTACAGGTTGCCGTTTGCGCTGGCCTGAGCCGGCACGGAGGCCGGAAAAACTGTGCCATACTTTCGGCAGACACGCAGTTGCGACTCTTCGCGGTCGTGAACCGATGGAAGTATTTCAGGGAAGTAAGGTTCATGGAAGATCGATGCACCCCCTCGGTTGTTTTTCCCCTCTGCCGGCCTGGCCGCGCCCTCGTTCTGCTGTCGGCGCTGGTACTGGCCGGCACCGCGGCCGCCGGCCCCCATGAATCCCATCCGCTGTTCGACCTCTGGAAAGACCACCGCGGCTTCGGCGGGAAGATGCTGGTGCGGGGCTCGCTATCCGGCAACGGCAACCCCCTGCCCGGCTACCGGGTTTCGCTCTATGCCAGCGACGCGGGCGGGGCGAAACACGGCCGTGTCGTCGCCCACACGCACACCGACGACGCCGGCAATTTCAGGCTGCATTACCGAAAGCCCTTCGCGCTTTCCCCCCGGCTCAAACCGGTTTATTTCGTGATCGCCGAAAAGGGGCCCAAGATGCTGGCCAGCGTAATCGGCAGCGGCTACCGGGTGCCGCGGCATATCGTCGTCAACGAACGCACCACCGTGGCCACCGCCGTTTCCTACGCCCAGTTTATCCGCGGGCGGGAAATCCGCGGCAACCGATACGGTATGCTGAACGCGGTGAAGATGGCGGCGAATATGGCCGACCCGCGCACCGGCGACGCCAGCCCGATACTGCGCCGCAAGCCCAATGGCGGCGATACGGATACCTACAACACGTTCAATGCACTGAGCAATGTCGTCGCCGCCTGTGTCGCCAGCGCGGGCAATTGCGATGCGCTGTTTGCGGTGACCACACCCGCGGGCGAACCCGAACCGGAAACCGTGCTGGAGGCCCTGGCCAACCTTACCCGCCACCCGGCCTACCCGAACTACCCCGATAATGTCGACGACCCCATTTACCTGCTGTCGCTGGCATCCCCGATCTACCAGCCGGCACTCGGCGATCGTCCCACCAGCTGGCTGCTGTTCCTGAAATTCACCGGCGGTTTCTACTCCGACCAGGACAGCGGCAACCTGATGAACGGTCCCGGCAATATCGCCATCGACCGGCGCGGCTACGCGTGGGTGGTCAACAACTACAAACCGGCGGCGCCGGATGAATACGCCTGCACCGGCCAGCGACTGCTGAAGTTCTACCCCTGGGGAGAGACGTTTCCCGGATCGCCCTACTTCGGCGGCGGGCTCAGTGGTGCCGGCTTCGGTGTCACCTTCGATCCGCGCGGCAACCTGTGGGTCGGCAATTTCGGTTTCGAGGCGCCCGCCTGTGCAGACGGCACAGTGCCGCCGGACCCGGCCAGGAAAATCCCGGCCACCCACAACAGCGTCTCGCTGTTCCACCCCAGCGGTATTCCGCTCTCGCCGCGCGGTGGCTTTACCCGCGGCAATATCGGGTGGCCGCAGGGTACGGTATCGGACAGGGAGGGCAATATCTGGGTGGCCAACTGCGGCAACGATACGGTCACCCTGATTCCCGGGGGCAACCCGCTGCTGGCCAGGAATATCCCGCTGCCCGGCGCCACCACCGGCGACACGCCGAACCTGAAACCGTTCGCCATTTCCATCGATCCCAAGGGGCGCGCCTGGGTCACGGGCAACCAGTCGGCAGAGGTGTATATCGTCTCGACCGACGGCACCGTGGAAGTAGTGGATTCCTCCTCGGTGGACCTGTCCTGGCTGATCGGCATTTCCGGCGACAGCAAAGGGAATATGTGGGTGTCCAGTTCCGATGCGGTGAAGCTGCCCTGCGCCGATCCATTCGATCCCCAGGATGGCAATCAACCGTCGATCGTGCTGTTCCCGGCCGATGGCAGCCCCCCCACGCAAATCACCAATGAAGGCGGCCTCACCCTGCCCTGGGGCAGCGCCGTGGACGGCAGTGACTCCCTGTGGGTGTTCAACTTCGGCCGCACGCCGATTGAAGACGTGACCAACGACACCGAGTGGGACGATACCGGCATTTCCCACTTCTGCGGTTCCGGCGACTGTCCACAGGGTCTGGCGATGGGCGACCCCATATCGCCGTTTACCGGCTATACCAGCAATGCCCTGGAGCGCATCACCGGCGGCGGCATCGACCCCTCCGGCAATATCTGGCTGATGAACAACTGGAAGAAACCGGGCCCGCTGCTCTACGACATCAACCCCGGCGAGAATTCCATTGTCATCGTGCCCGGGGCCGCGACACCGATCCAGACACCACTGATAGGCCCGCCGCGCTCATTTGGCAGGCTGACATCCACAGCAGACGTCCACGATCACTGAGCGGAGACTCGCATGCTTAAAATGGAAGGGGTGAATGAAAACCGGGTACTGACCCTGGCCGCCAACGGCAAACTCACCGCCGAGGATTACCGCCGGTTGCTGCCGGACCTGGAAAAGAAACTGGAGGAATACGGAGCCCTGCGTTTCTATATCAAACTCGAGGACTTCGATGGCTTCGATATGGGCGCACTCTGGGAAGACCTGAAATTCGATCGCAAACACGCGCACCAGTATGGCAAGACCGCCATTGTCGGCGATGAAAAATGGGAGGAACTGGGCACCCGTTTTTCCGACCTGTTTATGGATGCAGAAATGCGGTTTTTCTATAAGGACCAGCAGCTCGAGGCGTGGGACTGGGTCAATCGTTAGTGGCCCCGATACCGCAGGGCCCCGTATTCAACAAATAAAGCCCAGTGGCGGCACTGCTACCGATAGCGGTTTGCCAGACACGCTGTGGATACATCCCTGTACGCTCTAATCGACATCCCTGTCTCATAAGGTCTGTCAAACCGCTATCGGTATCAGCGCCTTCGCAGCAACATCGGTATTTCTATCTGGCTTTTTACCAAAGGCTGCACTTCGAAGCGTCATCCCGGACTCGATCCGGGATCCAGTGACAGCGCCCCGGCGGCCTGGATTCCGGATCGAGTCCGGAATGACCACCGTATGGAACGAATACAGAACTCGACTGTCGTTAAAGGAGCCTGAATACCACTATCATGTCGATAGGAAAATATCAGTAGCGGGCCCTTCCTGAACGAACTGACAAGCGCCAGGACGAACACAGAGTCCCCGGCATCCGGTTCCCTCCTCAGCCAGTCATCGCCCGAACCATGGTGATCATCACGCCGGCCGCCACCGCCGAACCGATGACGCCGGCCACGTTCGGGCCCATGGCGTGCATCAGCAGGAAGTTGTGCGGGTTGGCCTCCAGGCCGATCTTGTTGGACACGCGCGCGGCCATGGGTACCGCGGAGACGCCGGCGGAACCGATCAGCGGGTTGACCTTGTGCTGGCTGAAGACATTCAACAGTTTCGCCATCAGTACACCGCAGGCTGTGCCGATCGCAAAGGCGACGATCCCCAGCGCCAGGATACCCAGTGTCTTCGGGTCCAGGAACTTGTCCGCCGCCAGTTTCGAACCCACGGACAGGCCGAGGAAAATGGTGGTGATATTGATCAGCGCGTTCTGGGCCGTATCCGACAGGCGCGCCACCACACCGCACTCGCGCATCAGGTTGCCGAAACAGAACATCCCCAGCAGCGGCGCCGCATCCGGCAGGAACAACGCCACCAGTATCAGCAGCAACAGCGGGAAGGTGATTTTCTCGCGCTTGCTGACGTGGCGCAGTTGCACCATCTCGATCCTGCGCTCCTCCGGCGTCGTCAGCGCGCGCATGATCGGCGGCTGGATCAGCGGTACCAGTGCCATGTAGGAGTAGGCCGCCACGGCGATGGCGCCGAGCAGTTCCGGTGCCAGCAGGCTGGAAACGTAGATAGCCGTGGGGCCGTCGGCGCCGCCGATGATACCGATGGCGGCGGCATCGGCGATGGAGAAATCCATGATGCCGGCCACCGACAGTCCCACCGCACCCATCACGGTGGCGAAAATACCGAACTGCGCCGCGGCGCCCAGGAACAGGGTACGCGGATTGGCGAGCAGCGGGCCGAAATCCGTCATCGCGCCCACGCCCATGAAAATCACCAGCGGCGCGGCACCGGAAGCGATGGCCACACTGTAGAAGTTGTACAGCATGCCGTTGCTGAAGCCGTTGTCGATCGCCAGTTGCGCGGCCTGGCCCTTGATCGCCGCCGGTGCATTGGCCAGCGCCCCTTTCATGGCATGGAGATCGCCGCCGTCGACGCCCAGCAGTTGCGCCATCTGCAGCACCACACCGCTGTCGCCGGAGACGATGGCAGTCTCCGCCGCGGACAGCGCCAGGTCCGCGCCGGGAATATTGGCGAGGATACCGCCGAAGCCGATGGGCACCAGCAGCAACGGTTCGAAATTCTTGCGGATGGCGAGAAACAGCAGCACCAGCCCGACGAGAATCATGGCGAACTGGCCGGTCGCCATCTGGTAGACACCGGACGACTGCCACAGGTTGATCAGGTTCTGCACGAGCGTCTCCCCTTTACGCGATGGACAGCAGGACATCGCCCACCGCCACGGCATCGCCCTCTTTCACCGCCACTTCAGTGACGGTGCCGGCCCGCGGCGCACTGACCGAGGTCTCCATCTTCATCGCCTCCAGTACCACGATGCTCTCGCCCTCGGCAACCTGGTCGCCGGGCCTGGCCAGCACCTTGAAAATATTGCCGGCCAGCGGCGCCTTGACCGGCTCACCGCCGCTGCCGGGGGCCGCCGCAACGGGCGCGGATTCGGTCGATGCAGAACCGTTGTCCGTCGGTGCCATACCGGTGACGTCGCCGCCGTCGGCAACGGTGACGGTGTAGGACTTGCCTTCGATGGTGACGGTATAGACACCCTCGCCCCTGTCGTTGGTCACCGCACTGGCCCCGGCACCGGTGGGCGCCGGTTCAAAGGCATCCGGGTTGCCGCGGTTCTGCAGGAATTTGAGACCGATCTGAGGGAAGAGCGCGTAGGTCAGCACATCGTCGATTTCCCCGCCGTCGCCGGCCAGGGCGATATCCTGTGCGGAGGCCTTTTCCTCCAGCTCCGCGGTCAGTTTCTCCAGTTCCGGTTGCAGCAGGTCCGCCGGGCGGCAGGTTACCGGCGCGTCGCCTTCCAGTACCCGCTGCTGCAGCTCCCGGTTCACTTCCGCCGGTGTCGCGCCGTACTCGCCGCGCAGTACCGCCGCGGTCTCCCTGGAGATGGTCTTGTAGCGCTCGCCGGTCAGCACGTTCAGTACCGCCTGGGTGCCGACAATCTGCGACGTCGGGGTGACCAGCGGGATATAGCCCAGGTCTTCGCGCACGCGGGGAATTTCCTCCAGAACCTCGTCGAGCCGGTCGCCGGCGCCCTGCTCGCGCAACTGGTTTTCCATATTGGTCAGCATGCCGCCGGGCACCTGCGCCACCAGGATGCGCGAATCCACGCCCCGGAGCGAGCCCTCGAATTTGGCGTACTTCTTGCGCACCTCGCGGAAATAGCCGGCGATCTCCTCCAGCAGCTCGATATCCAGGCCGGTATCGCGGTCGGTGCCCTCGAGAATCGCCACCAGGGATTCGGTGGGGCTGTGGCCGTAGGTCATGGACATGGAGGAGATGGCGGTATCCACATTGTCGATACCCGCCTCCACGCATTTCAGCGCGGTGGCAGTGGAAAGGCCGGTCGTGGCGTGGCACTGCATATGGATCGGAATATCCACAGCTTCCTTCAATCGCGTGACCAGCTCGTAACCGTCGTAGGGGCGCAGCAGGCCGGCCATATCCTTGATGGCGATGGAGTCGGCTCCCATATCCTCGATCTGGCGCCCCAGGTCCACCCACAGGTCCATGGTGTGGACCGGGCTCACGGTATAGGAAATGGTGCCCTGGGCGTGCCTGCCCTGTTTTTTGACTGCGCGCAGTGCCGTCTGCAGGTTGCGCATATCGTTCATGGCGTCGAACACACGGAAAACATCGACACCGTTTTCCGCTGCGCGCTCGACAAATTTTTCCACCACGTCGTCGGCATAGTGGCGGTAACCGAGAATATTCTGGCCGCGGAACAGCATCTGCTGCGGCGTGTTGGGCATGGCTTTTTTCAATTCGCGGATACGCTCCCAGGGATCCTCGCCCAGATAGCGGATACAGGCATCAAAAGTGGCGCCGCCCCAGGACTCCAGTGACCAGAAGCCGACCTTGTCCAGCTTTTCTGCAATCGGCAGCATATCGTCCAGCCGCAAACGGGTCGCGAATAGTGACTGGTGCGCATCGCGCAGGACCACATCGGTAATACCCAGTGGTTTCTTTACCTCAGTCATGGGTTATCTCTCTCGGCAATTTATTGAAGTTTTCAGCAACCAGAAAATTGAATGGTATTACGTATTACTTAATACGCTGGATTTAACGCTTATTGCGCTCGCGGTGTTTCTGGACTGCTGCCTTGGCAATGGCGCGCAGGCGCGCGCTGTCGTCGAGCTGTCTGGCTGAGGTGGGAGCCGCTGTCTCCGCTTCGGGAAAGTTACGGACAATAATGCGGGACATGATACTGGTACCGATAACCAGCACCAGCAGGAAGGTAAATACGATTCCCATGCCGAACACGGTAATGTCCAGCCCCTGTTGAAGTAAGGTGTCTTGCACTATTTTTCCTTTGATCCGCTCAGGCGGCCGCTATTACAAAATAACGACCTTTTAAAATCAAACACTTATTAGTTACACGCGCAACGATAAAGCCATTTTAAATGCCCCTTCCGCAGCGGCCCCGGGGGCATATCAAATGCCGCGCCGGGATAACCATGACCGGATATTACCGGTTTATTGGTATTTCTCGCGAGGCACAAAAGAGGACATTAGTGACAAGCGTCCAACACTGCTAAAATGCGCGCCTTGATTTCCCGGCTGCGTTCCCGCCGTTATTCCTGAATTATGACTCTACAGACATCTGGCACCCCGCGACTCTACCAGGCCCCGATGGAGGGTGTGATCGACCACCATGTGCGCGCCCTGCTGTCCGCCATCGGCGGCGTGGATATCTGCGTCACCGAGTTCGTGCGGGTGACGACCACAAGGTTGCCGCGCAAGGTGTTTGTGCGCCTCTGCCCGGAACTGGAACAGGGCGCCGCCACACCTGCCGGCACCCCGGTGCGCCTGCAGCTGCTGGGCGGCAATCCGGGGGCCGTTGCCGAAAACGCCGCCAGGGCGGTGGAAGTCGGTGCCAAAGCCATCGACCTGAATTTCGGCTGCCCGGCCAAGTCCGTCAACAACAGCGACGGCGGCGCCTGCCTGCTGCAGAGCCCCCACCGGGTGGAAGCCATCGTCGGCGCCGTGCGCCGCGCGGTACCGGACGGGATTCCGGTGTCTGCCAAGATCCGGCTGGGCTATGAAGACCGATCCAGCTACCTGGACAACGCCCGCGCCGCGCAAGAGGGCGGCGCCACTGAGCTGGCGGTTCACGCCCGCTCCAAGAAAGACGGCTACCGCCCGCCGGCCTACTGGGAATATGTGGGCGAGATACGCGAACAGCTCGCCATTCCGGTCGTGGCCAACGGCGATATCTGGACCCTGGAAGATTTCCGCCGCTGCCGCGAGGTCACCGGTTGCGAGGCCTTCATGTTCGGTCGCAGCCTGCTGGCGCGCCCGGACCTGTGCCTGCAGGTAAAGGCTTTCTGCGAGGGCCGGGACTACACGCCCATGACCTGGCGCGACGTGGTCCCCCTGCTGTGGGACTACTACCTGACCACCCGCGCGTTCTACCCGGCCAAATATCTCGGCAACCGCATCAAGCAGTGGCTGGCCTACCTGAAACTGGGCTATCCGGAGGCGCAGGTGTTCTTTGAACGCATCAAGCGACTGCGGGAGGCGGACCTGATCGAGGCGGCGTTTGCGCGCGAGCTGGCGGGGGAAAACGTCGGGATCGCGGCAGCCTGAGTTTACCGGGTGGGCCATTCCCGGGGTTTTCGCTGCTATCTTGAATATCCATATGGACTTCAAGAAAAATCCCGGCACGCAGTTCAAGGATATCGACGACCTCGATCAGGGCGAGGCCGCCGAAGAGGCGGCTGCGTTGCGGGAGGGCATCAGCTACCACGATCATCTCTACTATGTAAAAGATTCCCCGAAAATCTCCGACGCACAATACGACAGGCTATTGAAGCGCCTGGAAGAGCTGGAAGACGCCTACCCGAAACTCAAGACCGACGACTCCCCCACCCAGCGCGTGGGCGCCGAACCGGTTAGCAAAC
The DNA here is from genome assembly GCF_023634065.1 of Microbulbifer litoralis. Classification (GTDB taxonomy): domain Bacteria; phylum Pseudomonadota; class Gammaproteobacteria; order Pseudomonadales; family Cellvibrionaceae; genus Microbulbifer; species Microbulbifer litoralis. The sequence goes on along the minus strand of NZ_JALKCV010000018.1, from coordinate 43,763 downwards.
TGGAAAAGGTTGAACACCGCGCTCCCCTGCTGAGCCTGCAGGCCACCCTGGAAAATGAAGACGTCAAACATTTTCTCGACCGGGTCCGCGACAAAGCCGACAGTCGCTCGGTCCAGCTGATGCTGGAACCCAAATTCGACGGCCTTTCAGTGGAGGTCATCTACCACGATGGCAAATTCGAACAGGGTTCCACCCGCGGCAACGGCCGGGTCGGCGAGGATATTTCCCACAACCTGAAAACCATCCGGACATTGCCGCTGTCACTGAAAGAAAGCGACCATCTGCCCGGCAGCCTCGCCGTGCGCGGCGAAATTTATATGCCGCTGGACGGTTTCACCGAGCTGAACAAAAAGCGCGTGGAGCGCGGCCAGGAGCCGTTTGCCAACCCGCGCAATGCCGCCGCCGGGCTGATGCGCCAATACGAATCCCGAAACGTGGCGGGCAAGCCACTGGCGATTTTCTTCTATGAAATTCTCTCCGCCGACGGTGATATCCCCGACTCACACCGCCGGGTCCTGGAACAACTGCGCGATTGGGGGCTGAGAACCGCGCCCCTGAACGAAACCGCCACCAATCTGGAGGACATCGGGAAATACCACGCAAAACTCGCCGAGCGCAGGGACAGTCTCGATTACGAGATCGACGGCATCGTCATCAAGGTGGACGACTACCAACTGCGGGACTCGCTCGGCGCCCGCGACCGCAACCCGCGCTGGGCACTGGCGTGGAAATTCGAACCGCGCGAGGAAACCACACTGGTGGAAGATATCGTCGTGCAGGTGGGGCGCACCGGCATACTGACACCAGTAGCGCTGTTGCAGCCGGTGGATGTCGGCGGCGTAACCGTCAGCCGCGCCACCCTGCACAACGAGAGTGAAGCCCGACGCAAGGACATCCGCATCGGCGACAGAGTCAAGGTAATCCGCGCCGGGGATGTGATTCCGGAAATCGCCGAACGCATAAAACGGCCCGGCAAAAAACGCGGCGACCGTTTCCAGATGCCGGGCAAATGCCCGGTGTGCGGAGCCGGAGTCACCCGCGAGGGGGCCTATCATATCTGCAGTGCCGGCCTCTCCTGCCCGGCGCAACTGCGCGGGCGCATCCAACACTATGCGTCCCGCGAGGCGATGGATATCGATCATCTCGGCGAGGACGCGGCAGACCAGCTGGTACAGCGCGGCCTGGTGGAAAACCTCGCAGACCTGTACCAGCTCAAGGAAAGCGACCTCGAGTCACTGGAAGGCTACGCCGAGAAGTCTGCCGCCAAGCTTCACGAGGCCATTCAGGGTGCCAGTCGCGTCCGCCTGGACCGGTTTCTCTATGCCCTGGGTATCGCCCGCGTAGGCCGGCGTGTGGCGCGCCAGTTGGCCGAGGCATTCGGTTCACTGAAAGCACTGATGAATGCGGACCGGGAACAGCTGGAGGACATTTCCGGCATCGGTGCCGAAATCGCCGGGGCCGCCGCCGATTTCCTTGCCGACCCCGGCAACCGCCGAATCCTGCAGCGCCTCCGGCGGGCCGGCCTGCAGATCGAGGACATGCCCGCCCACCGCAAGCAGCCATTGAAAGGGAAAACTTTCGTGTTCAGCGGCGCGCTGGACGGCTTCACCCGCGACGAAGCCAGGGAACGGGTGGAGGCACTGGGCGGCAGCGCCACCTCCAGCATCAGTGGCGAAACCGACTACCTGGTAGTCGGCGACAACCCCGGCAGCAAGCGGGACGACGCCGAGGAGCAAGGCGTCGAGTGCATCGATGAGGAAGAGTTCAGGAAGCTGCTCGGCGCGTAACCCCCAAACCGGGTTCCCTATACTGAACCCAGAAGAGATACCATTTACCCAACTGCAGAATCCACTGCCCATGCCGGTCCACAATCGAGAAATCGCCGACAAGTTCGACCGCCTGGCCGACCTGCTGGAAATCGAGGGGGCCAACCCCTTCCGCGTGCGCGCCTACCACAATGCGGCGCGCACGGTGCGCGGCTATCCGCGCTCGATGGCCGACCTGCTGGACGACGGCGAGGATCTTTCGGAGCTGCCGGATATCGGCGAAGACCTGGCGGAGAAAATCAGGAAGCTGGTGGAGAGCGGCGAACTGCCTCTGCTGGACGAAGTGGAGGAACGCACACCCAGCGCCCTCAGCGAACTGATGAAAATCGAGGGACTCGGAGCCAAACGGGTCAAGGCGCTGCACGACGCCCTGGAAATCGACACCATCGACGACCTGAAGGCGGCCGCCGAGCGCGGCGACATCCGCAGTGTGGAGGGCTTCGGCGAGAAGAGCGAGGAGAAAATAAAACAACGCCTGGAAAAATACAGCGGAGACGAGAAACGCACCCAGCTGATCGAGGCAGAGGAGATCGCCAAGCCACTGGTCGAATACCTGAAGAAAGCCGAGGGCCTCAAAGACATCGCCATCGCCGGCAGCTACCGCCGCCGCAAGGAGACAGTCGGCGACCTGGATATCCTGATCACCGCGAGGCAGGACGCGGATATCATGGACCATTTCACCGACTACGACGAAGTGGAGGAAATCGTCTCCAAGGGAAAAACCCGCTCCACCGTCTACCTGCGAAGCGGTATGCAGGTAGACCTGCGCGTGGTCCCCCAGGTCAGCTTCGGCGCTGCCCAGCACTATTTTACCGGCTCCAGGGACCACAACATTGCCGTTCGCAAGCTGGGCATCAAAAAGGGCTACAAGGTCAACGAGTACGGTGTCTTCAAGGGCGATGAGCGCATCGCCGGCAAAACGGAAAAGTCCGTCTACGGGAAAATGGACCTGCCCTATATCGAACCCGAACTGCGCGAGAACCGCGGCGAACTGGAGGCGGCGCGCGACGGCAAACTACCCAGACTGGTGACCCTCGACGATATACGCGGCAACCTCCACACCCATACCAGGTCCACCGATGGCCACGACTCGATGGAGAAGATGGCCGAAGCGGCCATCGGGCGCGGTTACGAATACCTGGCGATCACCGACCACTCGCGCCGCCTGACTGTCGCCAACGGCCTGGACGCAAAGCGCCTGCGCAAACAGCTGCAGGCGATCGATAAATACAACGACGAACAGGATGATATCCGGTTGCTGAAATCCATCGAGGTGGACATCCTGGAAGACGGCAAGCTGGACCTGCCGGACAGTGTGCTCAAGGAACTGGATTTCGTCCTCTGCGCGGTGCACCACAAGTTCGACCTGTCGCGCAAAAAGCAGACCGAGCGCATGGTGCGCGCGCTGGACAACCGCTACTGCCATATCCTGGCCCACCCCAGCGGCCGGCTGATCAACGAGCGCGAGGCCTATGAGTTTGACCTGGAGAAGATACTGCAGGAAGCCGCGGACAGGGACTGTGCCATCGAACTCAATGCACAGCCGGACCGCCTGGACCTGACGGATGAAAGCTGCAAAATGGCCAAGGAGCTGGGGGTGAAAATCTCCATTGCCAGCGACGCCCACAGTGTCACCGACCTGGACTATATGCGCTTCGGTATCGACCAGGCGCGGCGCGGCTGGCTGGAAAAGGGCGATGTGATCAACTGCCTGCCGCTGAAAAAACTGCTCAAGCGTTTCGGGCGTTGAATTGATGGGCACGCTGCGCTTTGCCCATGCTACCAAGAGAGCAACAACAAACCGGTATTATTCCGCCCCAGGCCAGGAATGACGATAGTGGCCGCAGGCGCGAGCCGCGTATTCGGTCAACCGGCCCTCTCTTCAAGCGCCCGCTTTATTTCCGCCGCCGACAATACGCTGGATCTCGGCCGCCTCCAGTGTTTCCTTCTCCAGCAGTGCGCCGGCCAGTTTTTCCAGTTTATCCCGGTTTTTTTCCAGCAGCGCGACCACCTCCTTCTCGATGCCCCGCACCAGCTCGCCGATCTCCTCGTCGATAATCTGCGCCGTGTGCTCGCTGAAATCCTGTTGCTGGGCAATCTCGCGGCCCAGGAAGACATGCTCCTCGCCGCGGCGGAAGGCCACCGGGCCAATCTTGTCGCTCATGCCCCAATGGATCACCATATGGCGCGCCAGGCGCGTGGCCTGCTTCAGGTCTTCCTCCGCACCGGAGCTGACTTCACCGAAAATCACCTGCTCCGACGCGCGCCCGCCCAGCATCACACCGATGCGGTCGCGCAAATAGCTGGGGCGCAGGCTGTGGCGCTCCTCCTCGGGAATCTGTTCGGTGGCGCCGAGGCTGTGGCCGCGGGGAATGATGGTGGCCTTGTCCAGCGGGTCGGCGTTGGGCAGCAGGCTGGCCACCAGCGCGTGGCCGGACTCGTGGTAGGCGATCAGGTTTTTCTCCTCGTCGCTGACGACCATTTCCCGCTCGCCGCCGAGCACCACCTTGTCCCGCGCCTGCAGCATACAGGCCATATCCACCGCCGGCTTGTCCTCGCGCCCCGCCAGCAGCGCCGCCTCGTTGATCAGGTTTTCCAGGTCGGCGCCGGCGAAACCCACGGTCAGTGCCGACAGGCGCTCCAGGTCGACGTCGTCCGCCATCGGCACTTCGCGGGCGTGGATTTTCAGGATCGCCAGGCGCGCGGGCCTGTCGGGCAGGTCCAGGGTGATCTTGCGATCGAAGCGGCCCGGGCGCGTCAGCGCCGCATCGAGAACGTCCGGGCGGTTGGTGGCCGCGATTACCACCACCGCCTCGTGGGGATCGAAACCGTCCATCTCGCTGAGAATCTGGTTCAGGGTCTGCTCGCGCTCGTCGTGGCCGCCGCCGAGCCCGGTGCCGCGGGCGCGGCCGACCGAGTCGATCTCGTCGATAAAGATGATCGACGGCGATTCCTTCTTGGCGCTCTCGAACATGTCCCGCACCCGCGAGGCGCCGACACCGACAAACATCTCGATAAACTCGGAGCCGCTGATACTGAAAAAGGGCACGTCACTCTCGCCGGCCACCGCCTTGGCCAGCAGTGTCTTGCCGGTACCCGGCGGCCCCATCAGCAGGATGCCCTTGGGGATCTTGGCGCCCAGCCGGCGGTAGTGATCCGGGTTCTTCAGGTAGCCGGCGATCTCCTGCAGATCGCGCTTGGCGTTGGCCAGACCGGCCACGTCCTCGAAGGTCACATGGGATTCGCCCCGCTCGAAACGCCGGGCCTTGGACTTGCCGAAACTGAACGGCCCCTGGGCACCGCCCATGCCGCCGCCCATGCGCGCCTGCATGCGACTGGCAAAGAAGAACAGCAGGCCGAGGATCAGTATCCACGGGATCAGGCCGACCAGCAGCCGCGACCACAGATTGCCGTCGGCGGATTCGGCCCGCACTTCCACCTGGTGCTCCTCCAGCAGCGGCATCAGGTCCGGGTCATCCACCGGCGGCAGCGTGGTCACAAAGTGTTTCGGCGGCGGCTGGTCGCCCGCGGATACCGTCTCGCTTTCGGCGCTCTGGTAGCTGCCGCGGATCTTCTCCCCCTGCAGCGTGACGCTGGCCACCTGCCCCTCGCGGACCTTGTCCTTGAAGGCGGTGTAGGAGAGCTGCTGGCGGCTGGGTTCGTCGGCGGTGTTGACTAGGTACTGGGATGTCAGCAGGATCGCCATGATCCACACCAGGTACGGCAGCCACGGCATGGGGCGCTGTGGCGGCTCCTGTGTGGGTGGCTCCTGGGCGGGGTCTGTATCGCTGTCCCGTCGATCTGCCATAGGGGGCCTTCTCGGACCGGGTCGGGCGGAAATCCCGCCTCGCAACGGCCCGGGCCAATTACCACCAGTATAGCCTGCCGGGCGGCGCCCCCACCGGCCCCCACATTGGGAATACAGCGATAAAAAAAGGCCCGATCCTTTCGGACCGGGCCTTTTCTGTATGGCGCGCTCGGGAGGATTCGAACCTCCGACCGCCTGGTTCGTAGCCAGGTACTCTATCCAGCTGAGCTACGAGCGCGTTACATCGTGGTTGCGAACTATAGTGAGTTGAGCTTGCTTCGTCAACTGCTTTTTAAGAAAAAACATCTTAAAAATCCGCAAGTTACCGAACTTCCTAACCTCCCGGGGGATCGCCGGCGAAGCTCGATAGGGCGCGCATTCTGCCCTCGCCGGGGGCGCTTTGCAAGCCCTATTTTTCAAGATAGCCGCTTTTGGCGTCGCGGTGCCAAATTCCCTCCCCAGTCCCTCCCCAGGCCGGGGCGCGGGAACTGCGCGGCAAATCGAAACTCCAATGAGCCAGGATTCGCCCGCAATGGAAAGCAGTGCCAGACAGTGTCACAGACCATCGAGCCATTCCCGGAACCCGCACTGGAAGATCCCCTCTCCCGGCGCATCCTGCTGGCGCTGCTGCTGGCCCTCGCCCTGCACGCCGCCCTGCTGTTGCTTCCCCTGTCACTGGACCGTGAACTGCCGCGCCGCAATCCGCCGATTCGGATCACCATAGTACAGCCGCCCAAACCGGAGGTCGTTCCGGCGCCCGCGAAAACCATCGAGCCGGCAGCAGCGACAACGGAACCGCCGGCCGCGACACCCGCAAAGCCCGCGAGACCCGCAAAGCCCACGAAACCAAGGCCCAGCCCCGCAACACCGAAACCGACAGCCAAAGTGGAAAAACAGCCGGCCCCGGTACAATCTGCCGGGGATACCCGCCCACCGCCAGCCGAGACCGGCGCCAAATCCCGTTCCACGGTTTTCGATCCCGGGTTGGCGAAGAAGCTGGCCCGTGAGCGCAACAAGGTCCGCCGATTCGAATCCGAAGATGCCAGATACAGGACCGCCACCGGCACCTTTGTTCAGCAGGGAGACCGCTGTTGGGAAGTCGTGCAACTGGTCGGTGACACGAGTACGGAATCCAGCCAGTGGCTCAGGAGGAAATGCCCCGGGACTTCCAGATCCGGGGCCGATATCGATCGACTCGCGCGCAAGTACGGAATTCCCTAATATCGGGTATCCACAGCGCTGATCCGGAGATGCATGTCTACTTTCCTGGCAATTATCCTGCTCGCCATCCTGGTCTGGCTGGTGCCCCTCTACTACCGGCGCTGGCGCCGGCAGCACCTGCGCCGCAAACCGCTCACCGCCGAACAGCAGGAGTTGCTGATCGGCGCGCTGCCGCTCTACCGCCACCTGTCGCCGGAACAGCAGCGGGAACTGCAGGCCAACGTCGCGCTGTTCCTGCACGACAAGGAGTTCGTCGGCTGCGACGGCCTGCGGGTGACGGAGCCGATGCGGCTGGCGGTGGCCGGCTTCGCCTGCCTGTTGCTGCTGGGGCGGGAGAACCACTGCTACCCGAACCTGTACACGGTATTGATGTACCCGGATACCTACGTGGCCCGCGAAACCCACGTGGAGAATTACGTGGAATCCACCGAGCACAGCGCGCGCGAGGGCGAGGCGCACTATCGCGGACCGGTGGTCCTTTCCTGGGCGGACCTGCAGCAGGATATGGCGCACCCGGAGAACGGGCGCAATGTGGCTCTGCACGAGTTTGCCCACAAACTCGACGAGGAGGACGGCTACTACGATGGCCGGCCGCTGTTCGCCGACGCCGGTGAAGGCAGCAATTGGGCGGCAGTCATGGGCAGGGAATTCGAGCGGCTGCGGCGAAAGGCCGGGGCGGAGCCGGACGGCGGCAACGAACCGCTCGCGGGGGAAGCGCCGTCGATACTGGATATCTACGGCGCGCAGTCGCCGGCGGAATTTTTCGCCGTGGCCACCGAAACGTTTTTTGTCATCCCCACCGGGATGAAGACATTTCACCCCCAGCTCTACGGAGAGCTGTGCGCATTCTACCGACTGGATCCGCACACATTGCTGCGTGGAAATCCGCCGGGCGATCGATATCCAACGTAACCCCGATATCGTCCACCGGGTATTCGCGCACTGCACCCGCATGCAGCCGCAGCAATTTTTCCGCACCCCGGCTGCCGCGCAGCTGCAGCAGTTCCGGGAAATACTTCTTGCCAAATACCAGCGGCCGACCGCGCTCGCCGTCGCAGACCGGTACGCAGATGGTGTGCGGCCGGCAGGCGTACATCAACCGCCGCAGCGTGTCCGGCTGTACGAACGGCATATCCGCGACACACACCGCCACCGAATCCGGGCGACAGCCGCGCTCCAGCAACGCGCGCATACCGGCGGCGATACTCACCCCCAGGCCCTGCGGCCAGGTCGGAGCGGGCAATACGGATTGCGGGTAGTCGTCGACAATATCCGCCAGCATCGGCGCCACCACCGGGTCGCGCGCGCGAATCACCACCTGCAGATCCACGCTCGACATCCGGTCGACGGCAAACTGCAGATTGCGCAGTGTCGCCAGCAACATGGGCGCGCCGTCAATGGCGGCGAGGCGTTTGTCGCTGCCGAAGCGGCGCGACTGGCCGGCGGCGAGCAGGATGGCGCTGAATTGCATACTCTGTGTCCCCGTTCAGTTTCCGTGATTACTTCCCAGGTAACCCTCTTTGTCGAGGCGGTGGCGTATACGCGCCACGTCCTCTGCCGTCACGCCGGCGCCGCCGCTGCCCCAGGCGCCGCGCATGAAATTCACCAGTTCCGCGATACGCGCGTCGTCCAACTCGCGGTGGAACGACGGCATACCGGCCCGTGCACGGGTGCGGTCGAGACGCTGCGCCGGCAGGCCCCGCAGTATCACGGCAATGGCGTTGTGCGGATTCAGCGCACGGATTGCGGCGTTGTCGTCCATGCCGGGGGCAAACGCCAGCGTGATACCGGCGCCGGCGCGACCGTGGCAGCCGGCACAATAGGCGACATAGTCGGCCCGGCCGCCGCCGTAGCGATCCGTTGCCTGCCGCACATCGCCCCGCTTGCCGGGCAGGGCCTCCGATTCGTCGAGCAGGAAGGTGATCACCGCATCGATATCCTCGTCGCTGAGGTGGCGCAGGCTGTGCTGCATCACCCGGAACATCTCACCGAACAGGGTGCCGCGCTCGCTGCTGCCGCTGGTCAGCAGTTGCCGCAGCTGTTCCCGGTCCCAACCCTGGCGGCGCAGTGACTGCGGGCGGATATCCACCGCGTCCCAGCCCTCCAGCACATTGCCGGCAAAACGCCGGTCGAACTGCATGGCCTGGGCAAAATTGCGCGGTGTGTGGCACTCGCCACAGTGGCCGAGCGCGTTGACCAGGTAGTTGCCGCGCCGCCACTGTGCGCTGCGGCCTTTCCCATCCGGCAGCGGCCTGTCGGGGTCGAAGTAGAGCCAGTTCCAGAAACCGAGGCCGAAGCGCAGGTTGGCCGGAAATACCAGCCGGTTTGCCGGCGGCCGGTTTTCCACCGGTGGCAACTGCATGAAGTAGCGGTAGAGCGCCTCGATATCGTCGTCGCGCACCAGGTAGTAGGAAGTGTAGGGCATCGCCGGGTAGAGGTTGCCGTGGGGGCCCTTGCCGCGGTGCATGGTCGCGCGAAAGTCCCCCAGAGAAAAATTGCCGATGCCGGTTTTTTTGTCCGGGGTGATATTGGTGGAATACAGGGTGCCAAACGGTGTCTGGAACGGCCGCCCGCCGGCAAAGGGGCGGCCGTTTTCCGCCGTATGGCAGGCGACACAGTCCGCGGCGGCGGCAAGATAGCGGCCCTTGTCGGCGAGCGGTTGGGCCAGGGCCACGCTGCAGGCGAACAGGCCCGCGAGCAATGCCGCGCGGAGGACCGGACCCATTCAGTCGCCCTCCTTCAGCAACCCGGGCGTGGATTCGATCACATCCCTCACCGCGTGGAAATAGCGCACATAACCAGTGCAGCGGCAGATATGTTTGCCCAGGGCACCGTCGATAGTGGCCTCGACCTCGTCTTTTGCCACCGGGGATTTTTTCAGTTGCTCGATCAACACTGTGGCGGCGTTGACGAAGCCCGGTGTGCACCAGCCGCACTGGAAGGAAAAGTGACGCAGGAAGGCCTCCTGCACCGGCGACAGGGACTCGATGTCGCCGTCGGCATTGCGCTGCGCGTGGCCCTCCACTGTCGTGATTTTTTTACCGTTGAAGCGGCCGACGTTGTTGATGCACGTACGCAATGTGCGCAGCTCGCCGTCGTCCCCCTCGACGATCACTTCGCAGGCGCGGCAGACGCCGATACCACAGCCGAGCTTGGTGCCGGTCAGGTTCAGGTATTCCTGCAGGAAATCCAGCATCGAGGTGTATTCGGGCACCTCCATCGGCCCCACCGCTCTGCCGTTGATCTCCATGGAAACGGACAGTCCCGCCATTACAACACCTCCGGGTTGAGCGCGCGGCGCAGGGTTTCCGGTGAGATCGGCGTATCGTTGAAGCGCTTGCCGGTGGCCTGGAAAATCGCCTCCACCAGCGCGGCCACGATCGGAATCATCACCACTTCGGCGATCCCCTTGTGCGGATCGCCATCGCTTTCCGGCGCCAGGATTTCGTGCTGCTGCTTCCAGACACAGACATCCCCGGCCAGCGCCACCTGGTAGCGGTTCAGGTTCCAGGTGCCGTTGCCGGCACCGGCGGCGAGCGCCGGCAGGTATTCGTAGAGCGCGTGGCCGATGCCCATGGCAACGCCACCCTCGATCTGCCCCTCCACCAGCTGTCGCACGATGGGCCGGCCGCACTCGAGGTAATTCTGCAGGCCGAGGATTTCCACCGCGCCGGTGCCCTTGTGTACCGCCACCTCCACCAGCGCGGCACAGGGCGCGTAGTAGGTGACCATGGCGTTGTTGAGATCGGTGGGCGGATAGTGCACGGCACTGCGCTTCACCAGCTGGTATTCCTTCGCCCGCGGCCGCTCCGCCGTGCCGCCGCGGCGCAGGGCCAGGCCGTCGATCATCAGCACCTGTTTGTCGCCGCCCAGCTCAAACGTCCCCTCGGCCCAGTCCCAGCGGTTGAAGGCGTGCGCCATGACGCCGGTCACCAGCCCCGAGCGGTGGGCCTCCGCCGCCAGCCGCGCCAGCGGCAGCGACGGCTGCCCGGCCATTTCCAGCGCGCCGTTGCGCCACTGCAGTTTCTGCGGATCCACCTGCTGCAGCTGCCACAACTGCCTGGCCGCCGGCAGCAGCCCCTGTTCGAACAGGATCTGCGCCGCCTGCAGCGTGACATGGCTCTGGAAATAGGCGGACATGGAGGCGGAGCTGGCCATGGCCACCACCGGCGTCCACAGCGGGTCGGCGGCCATTTTGTCCTGGTGGGCCTGGCTCATGGTGTAGGGGCTCTCGGTCTGGAACTGCCGCATCGCCTGCCAGGCATCCATCTCCGCCACGTGACACTCCGCCGCCGGCGCGCCGAGGATGTCCTCCAGCAACATCGCCTGGGAGGTCTGGGTGCCGGTACCCATTTCCATGAAACCGATACCGAGCGACAGGCGGCCTTCGCGATCGAACTGCACCGCCGCGCTGGGGGCCGCGCCGCCGGTGCCGTAATCCTTGGTGACGATGGCGTAGCCGGTGCCGAAAAACCGGTCCGGGTGCTGCTGTTCGAAGATCCGCTTGCGCTCGGCCCGCTCCTGCCAGATGGGGTGGGCGCGGGCGCGCTCCAGCATCTCCCGATAGCGCACGCCGACCCGGGGTATCGCGCCCTGGGTGTTGCGCCAACCGGTCTCGAAGGCGTTGCGCAGGCGCAGTTCGATCGGGTCCAGGCCCAGCTCGTGGGCGGCCCGGTTTACCATCATCTCCGTGGCGTTCATCGTCTGCAGGGTGCCGTAGCCGCGCATGGAGCCGGAGTCCACATTCATCGACTGGCGGGCGACGGAGATGATGTCGTTGCGCGGGAAATAGTAGATGCCCTGTATGGCGCTGGCGCCGACCATGGCGACACTGGGGCTGAAATTCTGGCGGCCGCCGCCATCCACCTGCATGTCCGCCAGCAGCGCCTGGAACTTGCCGCTCTTCCTGTCCACCGCCAGGGTGTTGTGCATCTTGAACGGGTGGCGCTTGAGGCCGGCCTGGAACTGTTCGAAACGGTTGTTGGCGAGCCGCAGCGGCGCCGTGGCAAAGAGCGCGGCGACGGCGCCGTAGTAGGGAAAGATGGAGTGGTCCTTGGCGCCGAAGCCGCCGCCGACAAAACCGGAATGCACCACCAGGTTTTCCACCCGGCCCGCAAAGCGGCTGCCGGCGATCATGTGCGCGGCCATTTCCTGGAAATCCTGCGGCGACTGGCTGGTGAGCACCAGGTGCAGGGTCTTGCCGTCGCTGTCGAACCAGCCGTTGGACGCCTCCGGCTCCATCATCATCGGCTCGACGATCTGGGTGCTGTAGTCGCCCTCCACCAGGTGCCAGTTGCCGTCCGCGGCTTCCCGTTCGATCCGCTGGCGGATCCGGTCGGCGTAGTAGATACCCCGCTCGCTGACACTGCCGGCCTGGTCGGCGTGGGTCGGCCACTCCGCCTTGCGGTCCCGGTACTGGGGGAAAAAAAGGCCGTCGTGCAGTGGCGAATAGAGATCCTCACCGGTGGGGCCGCCCTCCCCCTGCTGGCGGATGATGCGCCAGCTGGCGTAGGGATCGCGCCGGTAGGCGGGCGCCTTTTCGCCGTACTGGATCACGGCGTCGTTGAACTGCAGCGCCTGCTTGGCCGTGGCGTATTTGTCGAAGTCGTCGAACAGCAGTATCGCCACCGCGTGGCCGTAATAGTGCGGCGATTTCCCCTCTGCCAGCAGCATCGCATCACCGTAAAAAGCCGGCAGCTCGATCCCGTTTTCCGCCAGCGTCTGTGCCGTGACGCGCGCATAGGGTTCTGCGCCCTCCGGGAGCTGCGCCCAATCGATACCGGCAAACTGCCGTTCCACCCGGTTGCAGCGCAGGATAAAGGCGTAGTGTTGCTGCTTGAGCCAGCCGGGCATATCCACGGCGCGAAAATCGCGGCCGAAGATCTTATCGCCGGTGACCTTGGCCAGGCCGTCGATGCGGAAAGCCGGGTCGGCCCCCTCGCCGCGCCAGCGCAGCGGCTCCGCGTTTTTGTCCGCCTGGCCGGCACGGCCCAATTGCCACAGCGCCGGCGCGGCGAAAATGGTGATGCCGGCGACGGTGCAGAGTTTGACGAAATTGCGGCGGTCCTGGCGGAATCCTTCCATGGCGGTGCCGGGTATCCAGTTTGTGGTGGGAGGAATCGACTACTGCCAGAGTCGAATCCTCAATCGACAACTAATAGTCGTTCTTCCACTGCAACTCCACACTGCCGGCGCCGCTTTCGTTTTCGTCGGCGGATTTGAACTCCAGCAGCAAATTGCGCCGCAGCTCTATCTGCATTTCCGCCTGCCAGGGATTCAATGGATCGGTACTGCGCTGCAACTCGATATAGATGCGATTGGTAATGTATTTACCCAGGCTGAGGGCGTATTGTTCCTCGCCCTCGTCCGTGTCCTCGGTCTCCACATCCAGGGTATCCACGCCCAGTAACTCGCGGGTCCTGGCCACCGGATCGAAGGCCGAGCCGCCGCTCTGCAGGGTGCGCACCACCCCCACCAGCCTGATCGCCTGCAGCGGCGAGATATCCGTCAATGACTTGCCGAACAGCAGTTGGGCAAAGATCTCGTCCTGGGGCAGCTCCGGGGTGGAACTGAACTCGATATCCAGGTCGTCCGATGCGCCGGACAGGGTGCCGGAAATCTCGGCGGTAATTTCGCCCTCGGGGTATTCGTACACGCCCTTCACATAGATGGCGGCGACGTTGTTCTCGAACTGCACGCGCCCCTCCTGCAGGTCGAAGCGCTTGCCCAGCAGGTCGAACTGGCCGCGCACGATTTCCAGTTCGCCGGAAGCCCGCGGTTTGGCGGCGGTGCCGGCGATATCCACCTGGCCGCGCAGCTCCGAGTCCAGGCCCAGTCCGCGCACATAGGACTGCTGGTCCAGCACCACCTCGATCGCCAGCGCCAGCTTGCGCAGTAGCGGCGGTGCCTGTTTTTCCCGCGGGCCGTCCACCTCCACTTCCACCACCTCGATCTCGGGCACACTGCTGCCGATCAGCTGCTCCACCTGCACCGACAGTGGCCGCAGGGTCAGGCGACCCTCCAGCAGCGAATCCTCGGTGGAACCGGTCAGCGCCAGCTGGCCGGAGATGGCACCGCGCACCGCCGGTGTATTCAGCAGTTGCATACGCTCGGAGCGCAGCGTGAAATCCATCTGCGGTGGCCCGACGAGCGGGAAGGTGACCGCACCGGCCAGGTTGAGACTGCCCCGCTCGCCGTCCTCGGCGCGGGCGCGCTCGATGCGCCACACGTCCGGCGTCAGCTCCGCGAGAAAATTGATACGGCGCAGGCGGGTATTGCTGGGCCGGTGTTCGTAGTCGCCGTTCTCGAGCGAGATGCGACCGCGCAGGTTTGGCTTTTCCAGCGTGCCGTCGGCGCCCAGGGTAAACGCCAACTGGCCGCGCATGGCGTGGATTTCCGGGTCGATAAACTCCGCCAACACCGACAGGTCCGCGCTGCCGCCGCTGTCCAGGGCCAGCGGCAACGGCGGCGCCGGCTGGCCCGGCGGCCGCCCGGCGAACAGCTGTTCCAGTATGGGGGCGATACGCAGCTGGCCGCGGGCCTCGATGGCGCGGCGCTCGCCGCTGCGGGCATCGAGAGCGATATGCAGATCGTCGCCGATGGTGTTCCAGTCCAGCACCGCATTCAGGGGCCTGCCCGCCGCGCCGCCCTGCAGGCGTATCTCGCCATCCACCCGGGGTTTCTGCGGGCTGCCGGCGGCATTGACACTGAGGCTGACCTCGCCACTGTCGGCCAGCTCGGCCGGCAGCCCCAGTTCCAGGTCCGCCAGCCGCGCGCGCCCGCGCACCTGCAGGTCGAGCTGCCTGTCGTTGAGACTGCCGCTGGCGGAGAGCTGGTTGCGCCCGGCCCAGACCAGCTCCACCTCGGACAGCTCGACGCGCCCGCTGCCGTAACCGATATCCCCCTGCAGTTGCCAGGGTTCGCTGCGGAAATCCCCCAGCGCGAGGATACTGACCGCGGCCTCGGGCCCGGCAAAGGGGCCCGCAAAGCGGCCCTCGAGACTGATTTCACCGGTCAGCGAAGGCGGCAGGTCGACGCCGGCCAGCTCCGCCAGGTCCACCGGAATATTGCGCCCCGCCACGGTGCCCTCGGCGCGCCCGGCCTGGGGCTCGATGGTGCCGTCCAGCTCCAGCCAGGCGGCGCCGCGGCGGCCGAGGCCGGCGGCCTCCTCGGCCAGGGCAGCCACGCGGCTGCGGCTCTGCTGTGGCTCCGGCTGCTCCCCCTTCTGCGGGATCAGCGACTGGGGGCCGCGCAGCGGTTGCGGCTCCTGTTCGCGGCTGCCATCGTCGGCAAACAGTTCCAGGCGCAGTTTGTCGAGCCGGATCTTTTCCGGGGTGCCGGCGGCACCGCCGCGCAGTGTGTAGCGGTACTCGCGATACCGGCCACCGGACTGGATCCGCGCCGCCAACTGCGGGCTTTGCCACGGACCGCTGAGTGCCAGGGTCGAGTCCAGGTCGATCGCCAGACCCTCCGCCGCGGCCACGCCCAATTCCTCCGCCGGGCGGAATTCGCGCGCGTCCAGCTCCAGCTGCAAATCTAGTGATTCGCCGGCGATATCCACGGCACCGCCGCCGCTGAGGTTCAGGGTCTGCGACTGCAATTGCAGCCCTGAGATCGTCAGCCTGCGCAGATCCCCGGTGACCCGGGCGCGCAACTCGGCGTCCAGCTGTCGGTAGATGGGGTTGGCCAGCAGTTCGGCGCTGTAGGCCGGATTGTCCCAGGGGCCCTTTGCCTCGACCTGCAGTTTCTCCACGCGGCCGGACAGCTCCGGCGGGATTTGCACCTCGCCGGTCTCCGGCAGTGCCGCCAGCAGCCGGCGGATATCCGCCACCGTGAGCTTGCGCACTTCCCCGTGCAGGTCCAGTGCTTTATTGCCGATATCGACGCTGCCGCCGGCGTCCAGCCGCGTGTCCATGTATTCCAGCGCCGCCGTGCGGATATGGATCACTTCATCCTCTGTCTGCACCCGCCCCTCGAGGTGCAGTGGCCGCTCGCGGTAGCGGCTTTGCAGCTCGACGATACCGGACACGGCCGGCAGCGATAGCGGGCCGCGCAGGCTCAGGTCGGCGCTCAGCCAGCCGCCGCTGAGGTAATCCTGCCAGGGTTGGGAAATGGACAGCGGCAGGCGGTTCAGGCGGATTTCCGCATCCACCTGGTCGGCGCTGACGGAGCCGGCGATTTCGTGCCGGGTGTCGTCCACCGCGAGCTGCAGGCCCCCGGTGGTGACCTGCCACGGCGACAGGGTGATAGTGGCGCCCCCCTGCAGCGCGAAGCGGTGATCCACCAGCGGCAGCGAGAATTCCTGCACCTGCACTCGCAGCCGGTTTTCCCGCGGTTGCCACAGCGCGATGCGGCCGCTGGCGTCCAGCGCCTCGCCTTCCGGCAGCTGCAGCCGGCTAGCGGCAAATCCGCCGGCCTTTTCCCGCGCACTGAACACAAGCTGGAAATGCCGGTTGTCGAGCTCCCGCCCGCGCAGGGTCACATGCAGGTCGGCGCCGCCGAGTTCGCGCAGCTCCAGTGCCAGGCGCGCTTTTTCCCCCTGCCAGAGGTAGCGGCCGTTGGAGGTCACCGAGACCACGGGCAGGTCCGGCAGGCGGCTGTCGATCACCTCCAGGCGGTCGATCAGCAGGGAGCCCAGGCGTATCTGCGGCAGGGACAGGGGCGCGCTTTCGGTGTCGACGGTATCCTCCGCGGCCTGTCCCCGGGCCCGCAGCAATTCGCCCAGCACGTCGTTGTCGAGGCGCAGCAGCGAGGCGCCGATATGTTCGATATCGATGCGGTTCTCCAGCAGGCCGCCGATATCGAAGTCCAGTGCCAGGTCCCGCGCCTGCAGCAGGGTCTCCGCTCCGTAATCGATTTTCAGGTGCGAGAAGTACCAGGCTCCCAGGTGGTCGCTGCCGATATGCTCCGCGTGTATATCCAGTTCCGGCAGGAGTTTGGCCGCGGCGACAATCGCGGTGCGGGTCAGCGATACGCGGCCGGTTTCGGTGCCGAACAGCAGCAGCACGGCCACAACCACCAGCAGAAAAAGGCTGAACAGCAGCGAGCCGCGGCCGCTGAGCGACTGCCACAGGCTGCGCAGCACCGTGCCCAGCGCGCGCACATAGCCGGCCGCCAGTGCGGCGAGGCCCCGCATCAAAACGCCTGCCCCAGGCTGACGTAGACCTGGAAGTGGTCATCCAGGTCTTCGCGCCTGTCCAGCGGGAAGGCGATGTCGAATCGCAGCGGTGCAAAGGAGGTGATATAGCGCACGCCGAAACCTGCTCCCCAATAAAGATCGGAGAAGTTCGGGCTGGGGTCGGCATAGGCGTTGCCGCCATCCACGAACAGGACGCCCCCCCAGGTATCGGAGAAGCGGAAGCGGCCCTCGATGGAAATCTCGCTCAGTGCGCGGCCGCCGATCGGATCGCTCAGGCGGGTGCTGCCGTCCGGCTCCTCGATCAGCCGCCGCGGCCCCAGTGCCTGGTAGGCGTAGCCGCGCACCGAGCCGCCGCCACCGGCGTAGAAGCGCTCATCGGCGGGGATGTCGAGGTTGGCGATCCCGGAGATGGCGCCGGCCTTGACCCGCACCGCCAGCGTCGGTTCGTAGCGCCAGTCCCCGGCGGTCTTGTAGCCGGTCATCACCAGGGTATTCTTGACGAAAGTGGTATCGGTATTGGCGAGATCGACGTAGGGCCGCACTTCCAGCGCCACCGTTGCGCCGCGGCGGGCATCCAGCAGGTTGTCGGTGGTGTCCCATTTCAGCCCCAGCGGGAAGGACAGCAGGCGGTAGTTCTCGCTCGGTTCGCCCTCTTCCTCCACCTGGCTGAACTTCAGTTCGCTGCCGACACTGGCAGTGCGGTTGCGGCTCAGGCGCCGCTGCACGGCGGCGCCCACGGTCAGGGATTCCGCCAGGTAGGAATCCCGCTCCTCGTTGGAGTACTCGGCCTTGGCGGAGAAGTCCTGTTTGTCGCTGAAAAAGCGCGGCACCCGCAACTCCCCCTTGAGCGACTGCTGCACCGGGTTGATCTTGCTCTCGATATCGATCTTTTCGCCGCGGTGGAACACATTGCGGTGTTCCCAGCCGGCGGAGACACCGGCGCCCTGGTCGGAGGTGTAGCCGACACCCAGCTTGACCGTGCGGTGGCGCCGCTCCTTCAACAGGAAAGTGATGTCCACCAGGCCGCCGTACGGTTCGGAGATGCGGGTGTTCACACCGGCGATCAGGTTGGTGCGCAGCAGGCGCAGGCGCGCCGCGTCTATCTTTTCGCGGTTGAAGCAATCCCCGCTGCCGATCTCCAGCTTTTCCCGCAGGAAGTCCGGCTCCACCGAGACAATCCCTTCCATGGTCACTTCGCCCACATTGACCTCGGGGCTGGGGGCGACACGATACTCGAGCCGCGCGGCCGCCTCGCTGTGGATTACCGTGGCCCGGTAGCTGACGTCGATATCCAGCAGGCAGGTGTTCTCCGCCAGGTGTTTCTCGATCGCCTTGACGCCATCGAGTACTTTGCTGGCCACCAGCGGATCGCCAGCCGACAGCGGCAGCGCGCCGAGATCGCTGCGCAGGTAGTCGGGCATGTCGAAGGTGATACTCTTGATGCGGTACTGGGGGCCGGGATTGACGCGGTAGAGAATCTCGCCGCCACTGACCGTCTGGCGCACACGGGCATCGTAGTAGCCCCTGGCGCGCAGCAGTTTCTCCAGGGTGCCGCGCTCGTAACGGGCCACGTCCCGCGGGTCCTTGTAGCTTTTCAGCACCGAACCGGACTTGCGCTGCTTCTCCATTTCCGCGCGCAGCCGCTCCTGCAGCTTGCGATCGCCCTGCACCTGCACCTCGAAACCGGGAAGCTGGTCGAAAAATGGAATGGCCCGGGCCGGCTGTAGCGGTGACAGCAGCAAGCCCGTTAACAGAATACCGATAAAAACGCGCAAAGGACTCGTCCGTTGTTACCCTGCAGCTCCGATACTTTTCGAGGAAAAAAGTTGCCGCGCCTGAGCGCGCCACCGCGTCCGGCTGACCGACGCGATGGGCGGGGAGTTCAGGGAGTCGGGACGGATCCGCGCTGCAGCGGATTGCAACCGCGGATGATGACGCGCCCCTCGAGCAGGTTGCCCTTGGAGTACTCGGAGAAGATGCACTGGTTGGTCTCCGGGTCGTAGTTCTCGATCCAGAGATTGTCTTCCTTCCAGGTGGCGCCGATATGGCGCTGGCCGTCGGGCACGGCGATGCGCATCACGCCGCCATAGCGCTTGACGAACACCTGCTCGTAGTGGAAGTAGTACGCCAGCCAGCC
The DNA here is from genome assembly GCF_023634065.1 of Microbulbifer litoralis. Taxonomy (GTDB): domain Bacteria; phylum Pseudomonadota; class Gammaproteobacteria; order Pseudomonadales; family Cellvibrionaceae; genus Microbulbifer; species Microbulbifer litoralis. The sequence continues at coordinate 24,633 of NZ_JALKCV010000018.1, read as the reverse complement.
GCCGATGAAAATGACCGCGGCGACGATGGCGCCCATCTTGAGACTGCCCAGGCGACTGCCCGCATAGAGTGCCAGCACGACCAGGGCGATCACCGCCGCCCAGTAGAGATAAGTGACCATGGGTGCTCTTCCGTGAAGATTATTGATGCTTTGACAGTGAAGGGTAGCTCAGATTGGCGGCTAACTGAATGGCGTGTTTTTGTTTTTTAACGGTTGATTGACGTATCGGGGCCTTCGCGTCGGCTTCGGTGGTTTTCCCGAACCATCGACCGGGCCGGATGCAAATCCGGCGCCGATGCGAAGGCACTGACGTTGGCGGGTTTCTCAGTGGCGGGGTTACTCGTCCGCCAGCTCCGGAAGGTCTCTGTAGAGCTCCAGCGCCTCCGGGTTGGCCAGCGCCTCCCTGTTCTTGACCGGCTTGCCGTGCACCACATTGCGCACCGCCAGTTCCACGATCTTGCCGCTAATGGTACGCGGGATATCCGCCACCCGGATCACCCTGGCCGGCACGTGGCGCGGGGTGGTGTTGGCGCGGATGGTGGTGCGGATCTTCTGGATCAGGTCTTCGTCCAGTTCCGCGCCCTCGCGCAATACCACGAACAGCACCACACGCACGTCGTCGCGCCATTCCTGGCCGATGCAGATGCTGTCCAGCACCTCGTCCACCTTTTCCACCTGGCGGTAGATCTCGGCGGTACCGATGCGCACGCCACCCGGGTTCAGCACCGCGTCGGAGCGGCCGTAGATGATCACGCCGCCGTGGCCGGTGATCTCGGCGTAGTCGCCGTGGGCCCAGACGCCGGGCCAGTTCTCGAAGTAGGCGCTGTGGTATCTGGAGCCGTCCTCGTCGTTCCAGAAGCCGATCGGCATGCAGGGGAAGGATCTGGCGCAGACCAGCTCGCCCTTCTCCCCCACCACCGATTGGCCACCGTCGTTCCAGACTTCCACCGCCATGCCCAGGCCCCGGCACTGCAGCTCGCCGGCGTAGACCGGCAGGGTCGGGTTGCCGAGTGCAAAGCAGGAGATGATGTCGGTGCCGCCGGAGATGGACGACAGGCAGACGTCCCGCTTGATATCCCGGTACACGTAGCGGAATCCCTCGTGCGCCAGCGGCGAACCGGTGGACAGCACCGCGCGCAGTTGTTCCAGCCGGTGGCTCTCGCGCGGCTTGCGGCCGGATTTTTCCAGCGCGGCGATGTACTTGGCACTGGTGCCGAAGACGCTGATGCCCTCCTCGTCCACCATGTCCCAGAGACTTTCCGCCGCGGGGTAGAAAGGCGAGCCGTCGAACAGCACCACCGTGGCGCCGCAGGCGAGGCCGCTCACCAGCCAGTTCCACATCATCCAGCCGCAGGTGGTGAAATAGAAAAGCGTGTCGTCGCGCTTCAGGTCGGTGTGCAGCCGGTGTTCCTTCAGGTGTTGCAGCAGCGTGCCGCCGGCACCGTGCACGATGCACTTGGGCACGCCGGTGGTGCCGGAGGAATACATGATATACAGCGGGTGGTTGAAGTCCGCCTGTTCGAAAGTGAGCGCCCGCTGCGGCGCCGCACCTTCAAAATCGGCCAGGGTCACCGCGCGCCCGATATCGGCGATGGCCGCAGCCGTCTCGTCGGCACTTCGCGCCACCGGCACCACCACCATTTTGCGGATGGAATCGATGCGCGCGATGATCTCTTTCAGGCGCGGCAGCGAGTCGATGGTCTTGCCGTTGTAGAAGTAGCCCTCGCAGGCCAGCAGCACCTTGGGTTCCACCTGGCCGAAGCGGTCGAAAACGCCGTTGATACCGAAATCCGGCGAACAGGAGGTCCAGATGGCGCCGATACTGGCGCTCGCCAGCATCGCCACCACGGTATCGATGATATTCGGCATAAAGCCGGCCACCCGATCGCCCTTCTCCACACCCTCGGCCACCAGTGCGGCGGCCAGGCGCTCCACGCGCGTGTACAGGTCCGCGTAGCTGAGCTCGCGGCGGCCGCCGTTCTCCAGCCGCTGCACCAGTGCGACCCCGTCGTCGCGATAGCGCAGCAGGTTCTCGGCGAAGTTCAGCTTCGCATCCGGGAACCACTCGGCACCGGGCATGGCGTCGCGGCCGAGTGTGCGCTCGCCGCGCCGGCTGGCGATCACTTCGCCGAAGTCCCACAGGGTATTCCAGAAGTCCTCGCGCCGGTCGACCGACCACTGGTACAGGTCGGCGTAGTCCGCCAGCTCGAGAGCGTGGCGCTCGTTGACCAGGCGGCGGAACCGGTCCATCTGCGTGGCCTGTATGGCTTCGGGGCTGGGCTGCCACAGGGGCTGGGCGTTGTTGCTCATCTCGGCTGACCTGTCTCTTCGTTATTGGTAGATGGTTGACCATTATTAGCCTAGTTGCGATGCGGGCAATCATGCCTTGGTCTGAAAGTTAAGACTATTTTAAACTTTCTTATATTTGTTAGATTTTATTTAATATTGGATTTTCGCCCGCAGGAGCCTGCCCTGCAGGCGAAAAACGGGGCCATGGAGGCCAATCACCTGCAGGCATGCTCCTACAGAGAAGTGTTATTCACCGGAGAGTTCAGTGAGCGCCACCGTCAAGCAATTGCGCGCCTTTGTCGCCGTCGCCCGCACCCGCAGCCTGGCGGAGGCCAGTGCGCAGCTGCATATCTCGCAACCGGCACTGTCGGTGGCGATCCGCAACCTGGAGGGAGTGGCCGGCGGACCGCTGTTCAACCGCGACAGCCGCCAGTTGGCGCTGACGCCGGAGGGGCGGGAGTTCCTGGCGCGCGCCGAGCAGTTGCTGCGCAACTGGGACCAGTCGCTGGATGCGATCCAGCAACGCTTCCGGCTGCAGCACGGCCAGCTGTCACTGGCGGCGATTCCGGCCTTCGCCCTGAACCGGTTGCCGGCACTGCTGGCACAATTCCACCACCGGCATCCGGATATCAATATTGTGCTCGAGGATATCGTCATGGAGCGGGTGATCGACGCGGTGCAGGCCGGGCGCGCCGAGCTGGGGATCAGCTTCTGCCCGGACGACCTGGGCGGGCTGGAATTCGCCCCCTTCGACCGGGATCGCTTTATCGCCGTGGTGCCGCCGGATCACCCGCTGGCCGGGAGGGAGGCACTGCGCTGGCGCGACCTGGCGAAGGCACCGTTTATCGCCATGAACCGCGGCTCGGCGGTGCGCCGCTGGACCGATGGCGCCTTCGCCCGCTGCGGCGCCGGCGCGCGGCTGCTGTGCGAGGCGAACCAGCTCAGCACCATCGGCCAGTTGGTGAAGGTGGGGCTCGGCGTCAGTGCGGTGCCGAGCCTGTGCGGGGCACAGATGCGCGACTACGGCCTGGCCTGCCTGCCGCTGGCCGGGCCGGTGGTGGCCCAGGAAGTGGGGGTGCTGCTGCGCAGCCGCGGCGCCCTGTCGGCGCCGGCGGCGGCGTTTCTGGAGCTGGTAACCGGCACTCAGGCAGGCGCCGCCGATGCATAACCGCTGTGCCGGTAGCGCAGCCAGCAGCGGCTCAATTCGAAAGCGGTGATGGCAAAGTCTGCGGCGATAATCACCTGCCAGGTGCCGACCGGCATATCCCAGTGGCCACCATCCCAGTGCACGCTGAAAACGCTGTCGAGCGCAAACAAAGGTACCAGTAGCAGCAGCCAGTAGACGTGCAGCGCGCCCTCGGCCAACAGTTTTGTGTGCGTCCAGAAGGGACGCGCGAGTTTCGCCAGCGCCATCAGGATACTGAGCGCCACCCCCAGGTTCAGCCACGGCAACAGCGCCCGCAGCGCGTCGCCAAACACGAAGGTGGCGCTGCCAATGGCCGGCACTGCCGGCGCAAAAAAATCATTCAGCCAGCCCATCAGCAACACCATGGCCACCAGCTGCACAGCGCTCTCGAACTGGCTTATGCGTTTGCCGCCGGCGGCCACCCGCGGCAGTTTGCGCGGATCCCACTTGCCGAAGACATCGCGGTAGCTGATGCCCTCCCCGGCAATATAGAAAGACAGGGTGATCCAGGCGAAGCTGTGCAGCGCAGCGTTGTAGGTACCCGCCAGCCACTGCAGGGCGACACCGCTGAACGCCGGTTCACTCTGGCCGATTAGGCCCAGCAGCGCGACCACACCATTGGCGATCACGATCGCCAGCAGTACCCATTTCAGCACCAGGATGTAGAGCGGAAACAGCGTTTCACTGACCAGCACCCGGCGCGGCTGGTAGGCCGCGGCCACCTCCATCGGGTGGCCCTTCTGTTTCAGCAGCGCCAGCACCTCCGCCTCCGTGGGCTCGCGCCCCAGGGATTCGGCCATATCGTCACACTGGTCCCGCAGGCCGGAATAGAGTTCACTGCCGATATCCTCCCGCTGCCCGCCGGGCAGGTAGGTCTTTACGTTGTCGACATAGCGTTGCAGCCAATCCATTACACTGTCTCCCCGAGTTGTTCGACGGCGCCGTTGAGCTTGCGCCACTCCGCAGCCATCTGTTGCAGCGCGGTTTCACCGTCCGCGCCAATCCGGTAAAAGCGCCGCTTGCGGCCATCTTCCTGCTTCCACTCGCTGCTCAGCAGGCCCTGGTCCTCCAGCCGCCGCAGTAGCGGGTAGAGAGTGCCCTCGTCTATCTCGAGCCCGCGGGCGGCCAGGTGTTTGCGCAGTGAATAGCCGTAGTGGGGCCTGTCCAGCGCCCGCAGCACCGCCAGGATCAGCACCCCGCGGCGCATCTCCATCAGCAGTTTGTTCAGCCGTTCCGGCGCAACTGTCATCCTGGCATCTCCATACTGTGTGTCACACAGTAACTACTGTGTGCCACACAGTATGGAATTGCAAGTCCATTTTTCGATGACGGTAGCGGAAAAGACAGGTTCGGATCGAACAGCCGCCGGACGGCGGCTCGCCGTGAAAGCGGTGAAGGGATAGTGGAGGAAAGCTTTGGAAAGGCGGACAACCGGGTCGCGGGGCGTATAGCCCCCCGCGACCGAGTCCCGAGTATTATTTCGACATGGCGCGCAGCATCCAGGCTGTTTTCTCGTGCACGCTCATACGGTCGGAAACCAGCGCGATGGTGGACTCGTCGTCGCCGTCCTGGGCCGCCTTGAGCACGTCGCGACAGGTCTTGACCACCTGCTCGTGGCCGCGGGTCAGGGTTTCGACCATTTTTTCCGCCGCCGGCACATCTTCGACCTCCTCGATGGAACTCAGCTTGGCGAATGCCTTGTAGGTACCCGGCGCCGCGACATCCAGGGTGCGGATACGCTCGGCGATATCGTCAACGGCTTCCGCCAGTTCGGTGTACTGCTCCTCGAACATCAGGTGCAGGTCGCGGAACAGCGGGCCGGTTACATTCCAGTGGAAATAGTGTGTCTGCAGGTAGAGCGTGTAGCTGTCCGCCAGCAGGCACTTCAGGCCCTCGGCAATCGTCTCGCGATCCTTGGCACCAATACCGATATCGATCTTGCTCATAGATTAACCTCTTGTCTCCGTTCTTGGTCGGGTTCCGGGAGCCAGTAGACTCAACTGGCCTTTAGAATAACGCGCCTGACAGCAATTGAAAATTTATTTAATTGCTGGAAACAATTGAGAATGGCTATAACATTACTCTCTCACTGGCGCCCTTTTCCCCAATCGGAAAATACTACGCACTGGGCACACAAACGGTTCATTCCCGTGGCTGCCCCTGGGCCAGATAGCCGGTATCGACGCCGAACCAGAAACTGCCATCACTGGAATTAAAGAACATATGGCGCACATTGCCACCGCTCGGTAGCGGGCTGACGCTGATGAATTTTTCCGCTTTGATATCGAACGCAAGAATGCGATTGGGAATGACTCCCGTATCCGCAATCCACAGCCGTCCGCTGTCATCCAGTGCCGTGCCGTAGGGCCGCGGTGTCTCTCCGGGCATACGCCATTCGGTAAATGCCCCCGAATCCGGCTCGAAGCGGCCGAGATAACCTTCTGCGTAGTCCACATACCAGATGTGGCCATCGCCATCGATTTCAAGGCGGCGCGGGCGGGCGTCGGCGCGAGGCAGTTCGAATTCGGTCAGTTCCATCGTCTGCGGATCCACCATTGCCAGCCGGTTGCTGCCGAACAGTGCGATCCAGGGCCTGTCCTGTGCATCCATTTTGATGCCGTAGGGACGTGCCTGCGCGACCGATGGCGCCATGGATTGCACTTCGCCCGTCCCCACATCCAGCAGGCCGATGCGGTTGCTGTGCTGGGCGGTAAACCAGATGTTGCCGTCGCAGTTGAACACCAGCGTGTGCGGATCCTCAATCACATCCGGCATCGCAAACTGCCTGATCTCACCGCTGTCCGGGTCCAGGCGGCCGATCTGTGCATTGCGGTTGCCGGCGTACCAGACCCGGTTTTTGTCATCGACAATCAGGTTGTGCGGGTGGGTTCCATCGGGAATCCCGAATTGCTTGAAAATACCGCTGGCAGGGGAGAAACGGCCGATATAGTTGCCGGCCTGGCCGCAGAACCAGACATTGCCGTCGCCATCGACAAACGGATCCCGCGGCCGCCCTTCCCAGGGGACTTTCCACTCGTTCAGGGACAGTTGATCCGGCAGCGCCGGATCTTCGGCAACCGCGCCGGCGGAGAGGAACAGCGCAAGCGAAAACAGGAAAGTCACACGATACAGCCCGGAAGAAGCACACATGGCCTGCCCCTGCGATCGAAACCGGAAAATTAGAGGAGACGCCCTCAACCCGACGGGGTCGATGCGCCCTCGCCTGCCATCAGTTTAATCAGTCGGGCGAAGTCTTCCTCGCTGCAATCGAAACACAGCCCGCGCGGCGGCATGGCGCGGTAACCGTTGATGGCATTGGCCACCAGGGTGTCCATGCCCTTTTCCAGCCGCGGCGCCCAGGCCGCCGTATCACCGGTGCGCGGCGCTCCGCCGACACCGCTGTTGTGGCAACTGTAGCAGGTGCGCAGGTAGACCGTTTCGATATCGCCACCGGCGGCCGCCCCGTCGGCGAGCTCCGCGCCGGACACCTCTTCCTGCGAGCAGGCGGCAAGCTGCAACACTGCCAGCATCACCGCCGCCAGAGAAAGACCGTTTTTCAGGAAATGCATTGTGATTATTGTCGACTGCAAACCGGGCAGTCATTATTACCCTGCAGTTGCAGGGACCGCAACTCGAGGGACTCCGCCTCGAACAACTGCAATCGCGCCAGGCTCGCCACCGGCAGCCCCAGCAGCATCTTGATCGCCTCCAGCGCCTGCAGGCTGCCGACCACCCCCAGCGCCGGGCCCATCACGCCGGCCGTGGAGCAGTTTTCCACTTCCGCGCCGCCGCCCGGGGGAAACAGGCAGGCGTAGCAGGGCGATGGCTGCGTGGAAAAATCGAAGCTGATCAACTGGCCGGAAAAGCCGCGCACCGAGGCCATGACCGCGGGCGTCTGCCGCTCGCGGCAGGCGCGGTTGATGGTGTGGCGGATTTCCAGGTTGTCGGTACAGTCAAGCACCAAGTCGATCCCACCCAGTTGGTCCGGCAGCCAGGCCCCGTCTGCCATGCGCTCGTGCGCATACACGCGGATTTCCGGATTGGCGGCCACCAGTTGCTGCGCGGCCACCTGCGCCTTGGGTTTGTCGCGGTGGTTGGTCCGGTAGAGCACCTGGCGCTGCAGGTTGGAAATTTCCACACGGTCGCCGTCCACCAGGTGCAACTCGCCCACACCGGCTGCCGCCAGGTAGAGGGCCGCGGGGCTGCCGAGCCCACCGAGGCCCACGATCATCACCCGCGCTTTTTTCAGTTTCTCCTGCCCGGCTTCACCGACCTGGGGCAGCATTATCTGGCGGCTGTAGCGCTGTCGTTCTTTTGAGCTCAGCATGGTGTCACGACTCGAATCCAAATCTGTGCGAGAGCAGCCCCCCTACATTGAAGGGGGCTGCCATTCGTTCGCCAATAATGCCTGAAATTCCCGCACGGCCGCACGGTAATTTTCGGCCTTTGTTACCGCACTGACCACCGCGATACTGCCCACCCCGGTCGCTGCCACCGCCGGCGCCCGCTCCAGGTTGATCCCGCCGATGGCCACCAGCGGATAGTCCGGCAACAGCGCGGCCATACGCCGCAGTTTTGCCAGACCCTGTAGCTGGCCGCTCATATCCTTGGTATCGGTGGCGTATATGGCGCCGATCGCCAGGTAACTGGGGCGGTAACGGTAGGCCCGCAGCAGTTCGTAAAAGCCGTGGGTGCTGATACCCAGTTTCAGCCCGGCACCCTTGATCGCCCACAGGTCGGCCGCCTGCAGATCCTCCTGCCCCAGGTGCACACCGTAGGCGCCGCATTCGATCGCCAGTTGCCAGTGGTCGTTGATGAACAGGCGCAGGTCATGGCGCCGGCCGATCTCCACGGCGCAGCGGATGATGTCCCGCAGATCACTACCGCGGTGTTTGATCCGCAGTTGCAGCGTACGCACTCCCTGTTCGGCCAGCTTTTGCAGCCACTCGACCGAATCCACTACCGGGTAGAGGCCCAACACACGATTATCCGGCGCGGCGAAACCCTGCGCAAAAGCCTCCGTGTCACCGCCACGACCGTAGTATTGCCCGCGCCTGTCACCCGGCACCAGTACCTGCGGGAAGTCCTGCAGATCGTCCGGCCAGCCGCAGTGCCCCACCGGACCGGCGCCGCGGCCGATGTCATCACCGTGTCCAAGCCGCAAGCCGCGCTGCACATAGGCCTTGGCCACCACGCAGGCATCCCGCAGCGGATAGCCCAATGCCAGGCAGGCGGCGATGGCGGAAGACAGGGTGCAGCCGGTACCGTGGGTATTTGCGCTGCTGATCTTGTTGCCGATAAACCAGTCGGCCCGCTCGCCATCCCACAGCAGATCGGCGATCTCCCCCTCGGCCAGCTCACCGTGGCCGCCGGTTACCAGAACGGCGGCGCAGCCGCTCTGCCGCACTTTCTGTGCCGCGTCGATCATCGGATCGGCGCCGGCGACCGGCAACCGGGCGAGCCACTCCAGCTCGTGCAGATTGGGGGTGACCAGGTCACACAAGGGAAAAAGCTCGCCGGTCGCGGCTTCGGCGGTACTGCCCTCGGCCAGCGCCGCGCCACTACTGGCCACTGCGACCGGATCGTAGACGACCGGGACTTTTTCAAGCCGCGCAAGCTCGCGCAGGAACCCGGCCACGGCCCGCACCTGGCCGGGATTGGCGAGCAGGCCGATCTTGATCGCGGCCGGGAACAGGTCCCGCTGCAGCGCGCGCAGTTGCGACCGCAGGGTCTCCAGGGAGACGGCGTTGATCGCCATCACTTCGGTGGTGTTCTGCGCGGTATTGGCGGTAATCGCGCTGCAGCCGTGACAGCCGAAATCGCTGAAGGTGAGCAGATCCGCTTGTATGCCGGCACCGCCACCGGAGTCGCTGCCGGCGATCGTCCAGACGATGGGCCTGGCATTTTCCTGCGTGACAGCACTCATTCCTGCGGCACCCGATCGGCCTGTTGCCAGAAGGGCATGTCCAGTGTCGGGGTGCTGGGGCTGGCGGTCTGGCGCTGCAGCATCAGGCCGGCGGCAAAAGCGCAGCGGCCGGACTCGATCGCCAGCCTGAAGGCCCGCGCCATCTGCACCGGATCCTGTGCCTTGGCAATGGCAGTGTTCAGCAGCACCGCATCGTATCCCATTTCCATCGCCTCGGCCGCCTGGGACGGAGCCCCGATACCGGCGTCGACAATCAGCGGTATATCGGGCAAACGCTCGCGCAGTGTCCGCAGGTTGTATTTGTTCAGCAACCCCAGGCCGGTGCCGATGGGCGCGCCCCAGGGCATCAGCACCTCGCAACCGACGTCGAGCAGCCTGCGGCAGACCAGCAGATCGTCCGTGCAGTAGGGCAGCACCCTGAAACCGCGTTTTACCAGTTCCCGCGCCGCCTCCACCAGGCCGTAGGGGTCCGGCTGCAGATTGTAGTCATCGCCGACGACCTCCAGTTTGAGCCAGTCGGTGTGGAAAATCTCCCGCGACATTTCCGCCAGCGCGACGGCCTCCCGCGGTGTTTTGCAGCCGGCGGTATTGGGCAACAGCCGACAGCCCGATTCGCGGATATAGTCCCACAGCATTTTGCCCTGCTGCTGTTCCGGACCCTGCCGGCGCAGGGACAGGGTGATGATCTCCGCCCCGGACTCCCGCACGGACTCGCGCATGACGGCCGGCGACGGGTAGAGGGCGGTTCCAACCAGCAGCCGGCTGTCGAATCGTTTGCCGTAAAGTTCGAGTTGATCGGACACTTTCAGCCCCCCACGACCGGTGCGACTACGTCCAGGCGATCGCCGTGTTGAAGTTGTCTCTGTGTGTACTGCGCGCGCGGGACAAAATCGCCGTTGACGGCCACGGCAAATGCCTCGCCGCTGTAACCCAGCTCTTTGAGCAGCGCGGCCAGGTCGCCCGTATCCGACACTTTGTGTTCGCCGTTTACTTGTATTTCCATCACGCCACCTGTAAAAACTGTTCCATGATTTGTTTCTCCACTTTCAACGCCAGTGCCGGCGCCAGCAGATAGCCGTGCCGGTAGAGGCCATTTACCCGCACCAGCCCCGGTTCACTGTAAACATACGGCAGGTTGTCCATGGTCGCCGGCCGGCAGTTGACCCGGGTTTCGACGATGCGCGCCTCGGCAAAGGCGGGGTGCAGCGAATAGAGCGCGGAACACAACTCCATCGTGGAACGCACCGAGATCGGCGACCGGTCCTCGCTCTCGATTTCCGTCGCGCCGATCACGGTGCGGTTGTCACCGCGCGGTACCGCGTACAACTGGTAGCGCGGATGCAGCAGCCGCACCGGGCGCTGCAGCGGCACTTCATCGGTCTCCACCACCAGCACCTCACCGCGCACACCCCGCAGGCCGTCGATATCCCGCGCGGCACCGAGCCCCCGGCAGTCGATAACACAGTCGAACAGCTGTTGCCCGCCGCGATGTTCAATGGCGTGGTCGCGACACACTACCGGCGTGCGCTGGTGGAATTGCACATCCTGCTCTCGCAGTACATCGAGCAAAACCGGCAGCAGCCGGCGGTTGTCGATATCGCCCTCGCGACTCAGGAACAGACCCTGTTCGAAATTCTCCAGCGCCGGCTCCAGTTGCCGCAGCCCGGTCCGGTCCAGTTGACGCAGATGCTCGTCCGCACTGTCGCCCAACTTGGCCTGTAGCTCCCGCTGGAACTGTTGCAGTTCGGTTCTGTCCCGGCCGTGGGCGACCAACAGGCTGCCGGCGCTGCGGAAAGCCACCGAACGTCCACTGAGCGCTTCCAGCTCCCCAGCCCATTCCACCCAGAGCGCCAGGCTCTGCACACCGAGGTCGTAAATCTGCCGCTGGCTGTGCACCAGCTCGGACAGCGGCGAGATCATGCCCGCCGCCGTCCAGCAGGCCCCGCTGGGGGACGACAGATCCCCGGCCTCGAACAAGCTGATATCCAACCCCCGCCGCACCAGCCGCCAGGCCAGCAAGCGGCCCATCAGGCCGCCGCCGGCGATGGCGATTCTGGGTGCTCGATTATTTGCCACTGATCCGTTGTCTCAAAAATTGTTTTTAACAAAACCACCCGTCACAGTCGTCATCCCGGACACGGTCCGGGATCGAGCGAAGGTGCCCCGGTGCCCTGGATTCCGGATCGAGCCCGGAATGACGGCTCTACGAGTGACAGACAGTAGAACGACCGGTACACGAAGCGACCGCATTCCGAATTCAATCATCACGCCTTGTGATAAATCTCACCGCCCATTTCCGTAAACTTGATCGCCATTTCCTCCATTCCCCTGTCCACTTCCTGCCGGGCTGCATAGTCGCGCACTTCCTGGGAGATTTTCATGGAACAGAATTTGGGACCGCACATGGAGCAGAAGTGCGCGACCTTGCCCGACTCTTTCGGCAGGGTTTCATCGTGGTAGCTGCGCGCCCGCTCCGGATCCAGCCCCAGGTTGAACTGGTCTTCCCAGCGGAACTCGAAGCGGGCTTTCGACAGGGCGTCATCCCGCTGCTGGGCGCGAGGGTGTCCCTTCGCCAGGTCTGCGGCGTGGGCAGCGATCTTGTAGGCCATCAGCCCCTCTTTGACATCTTCCTTGTTGGGCAGGCCCAGGTGCTCTTTGGGGGTCACATAGCAGAGCATGGCGCAGCCGTAGGTGCCGATCAGCGCGGCGCCGATGCCGGAGGTAATATGATCGTAGCCCGGTGCGATATCGGTGGTCAGCGGGCCCAGGGTATAGAAAGGTGCGCCGTGGCAGTGCTCCAGCTGCTCATCCATGTTTTCCTTGATCTTGTGAATCGCCACATGTCCGGGGCCCTCGATCATCGTCTGGACATCGTGCTTCCAGGCGATCTCGGTGAGTTCACCCAGGGTGTGCAGTTCGGCAAACTGGGCCTCGTCGTTGGCGTCGGCCACACAACCCGGGCGCAGGCCATCGCCGAGGCTGAAGCTGACATCGTAGGCCTTCAGGATCTCGCAGATATCCTCGAAATGGGTGTAGAGAAAACTTTCCCGGTGGTGAGCCAGACACCACTTGGCCATGATGGAGCCGCCGCGGGAGACGATGCCGGTAACGCGCTCGGCGGTCAGCGGCACGTAGCGCAAGAGTACACCCGCGTGGATGGTGAAGTAGTCGACGCCCTGCTCCGCCTGTTCGATCAGGGTATCGCGGAACACCTCCCAGTTCAGGTCTTCGGCGACGCCGCCGACCTTTTCCAACGCCTGGTAAATGGGCACAGTACCGATGGGTACCGGCGAATTGCGCAGTATCCATTCGCGGGTTTCGTGAATATTCTGGCCGGTGGACAGATCCATGACCGTATCCGCCCCCCACTTGGTCGACCACACCAGCTTTTCCACTTCCTCTTCGATGGAGGACGTCACCGCCGAGTTGCCGATATTGGCGTTTACCTTGCAAAGGAAATTGCGGCCGATAATCATCGGCTCCAGTTCCGGGTGATTGATATTGGCGGGAATGATGGCGCGACCCTCGGCCACCTCGCGGCGCACGAACTCCGGCGTGATCTGTTCCGGAATATGAATGCCATCGCGCGCTTTGCGGTAATCGGCCTCATTCAGCGCTTCCGCCTCTTGCGCGCGGCCCATATTTTCACGCACGGCGATAAATTCCATTTCCGGCGTGATGATGCCGCGGCGCGCGTAGTGCATCTGCGACACATTCTGGCCGGCCTTTGCCCGGCGCGGCGACGGCAGGTTGTCGAAGCGGATATGGTCCAGCCCCCGGTCCGCCATGCGCTGCTGGCTGTAGGCGGCCTGGCGCGACGTCAGGACCTCGCTGTCGCCGCGCGCTTCGATCCAGGCCTGGCGCAACTTCGGCAACCCGTCGCGGACATCCAGCCGATAGTCCGGATCCGAGTAGGGACCGGACGTATCGTAAACGCGCAGCGGCTCGTTGGGCTCCAGTACCGGATTCTGGTCGTCGCCACCCACGACGCTGTCACCGAGGCAAATCTCGCGCACCCCGACACGGATATCCGGCGTTTCGCCATTCAGGTACGTCTTGCGGGAACTGGGGAAGTTCTGTGCGGTGAGATTATCGAGAAATTCCCTGGCGGAATCGCGACTCGCGGTTCGGCCGGGCGCGGCCCGACCTGACGCGGCCCGACTGGATTTGCCGTTGCGGGTTTCCGCGCTACTGGTGGTTTCCTTGGACATGCTGCCCCCTATGGCTTGCGGGAAGTGGCGCCGCAGCGTCCGGGGGCAGAAGATAAGAAGAGAGAAGTCGCCCAATCGCGATGGAAACACAGGATTTGGCGACTTCAGATCTTGGTAACTTCCGATCAACAGGCGAGCGGGCACTCAGGCCACACACGGCAGTTATCAGAAGTTGCCTTGTTCCCTACGCGGGGGTTACCCCGATCAGGTTCAACGGATCTCGCAACAGCGATCTCAGCCCACAGGCACTCCGACAAGTTGGGCCGAGTATAGAGGATGTCCGCTGCTGTGAACAGGCGTTGTCGATGCCTCTCGTGGCACCAGCCGTCAATCCGGTCAGATGACCAGGGTCTTCTGGAAACTCATTTCGCGAATGGCGTAGCGAATCCCCTCGCGCCCAGCGCCACTTTCCTTGACGCCGCCGAACGGAAAGTGCTCGGCACGGAAGCCGGGGCCATCGTTGACCGCCAGCAGGCCGACGTCGAGCTGGTTGAACAGCTGTTTGGCCAGCGACAGACGCTCGGTGAACACTCCGGCCTGCAGTCCGAACGGAGAATCATTCACCAGGCGCACCAGCTCGTCGACGCAGTCGAAGGCCCGCAGCGGCATCACCGGGCCAAAGGTTTCCTCTGCAACCAGTTCCGCATCATCGCTGACATTGTCCAGAATAGTCGGCCAGATAATATTGCCTTCGCGCTTGTGGCCGTACAGCACGCGGGCACCGTCGGCTACCGCGGCATCGATACGCCGCTCCACTGCGTCTGCCGCCGCGGTGTGAATCAACGGGCCGACGAAGGTGTCGTCACTCGACGGGTCGCCCACTTTCAGCGCGGCAGCGGCCTCCACCAGCTTTTGTGAAAAGGCCGCGAATACAGTCCGGTGCACGAACAGGCGTTTGGCCGCGGTACAGCGCTGGCCCGCGGTGGCGAAGCGCTGGTTGATTGCGGCTTTGACAGACGCGTCCAGATCGCCGTCTTCCATCACGATCAATGGATCGTTGCCACCCAGCTCGAACAACAGTTTCTTGTAACCGGCGTTGGCGGCAATCGCATTGGCGGCGGCGGTACCGCCAGTAAAATTGATCGCGTGTACCTCGGGGTGCGCCGCGGCGTGGGCAGTGGCCCGGACATCCGGAATCAGCATCTGCAGTACTGAGGAGTCCATTCCGGCAGCGTAACAAAGCTCGATCAGCAATTGGGCGGAGCGCTTGTTCTGCGGCCCGGGCTTAAACAGGATGGTGTTACCCGCGGCAAAGGCCGGGCCGATTTTATGTACCGCGATATTGATCGGGAAGTTGAACGGTGTGATACACAGCACAGTGCCCAGGGGTTTCCACAGCACCACGCCGACCTTCTCGCGCTGGGGCGGGAAGGCATCGGAATCCAGCGCCTCACCCGAGATCCCCCGCGCCTCCATGGCGCTTCCCAAGGCTGTATTGTAGGCGCGGTCTATTTCCACCCGACTGTCGCTGATGGTCTTGCCGGCCTCTTCAGTAATCAGGCGCGCGAGCTCCTCCTTGTGCTCGAGTATCAGCTCGGCGAGCCGCATCAGGATATTGGAGCGTTCAAAAGCCGGCGTTGCCGCCTGGACTTTGCGCCCGCGCACCAGCTCCGCGAGGGCCTCGTCGACCCGTTCGCGACTGTCGAAGTTGTACTCCTCGATCACTTCCCGAGTGTAGGGATTGATGATTTGATAATCGGCCATAGTGCACACCTTATTGAGCCGCCAATAACTGATAGACGATGCGCAGGCCGGCCACCAACAGGGCCAGGCGCATCAGCCTGAAGAAGAGTTGGCTGTCGATTCTGTTTAGCAGCGCCACGCCCACCCGGGTGCCGATAACCGCCGCTACGGTCAGCAGCAGGATCAGCCCCAGGTGATCGGCAAACGCAAAGCCCAGATAAATAAACGCGGGGATTTTCAGCGCGTGGCACCAGGCCTGCATCACAGATTTGTTGGCCACCACCTCTTTCGGCGACAGGTCCTTGCGCACGAAAAATGCGGCCAGTAGCGGGTCCACGGCCCCGGCGAGAATCCCCAAGGTACCGGTGCCAAGGCCCACCCAGAAATAGTTTCGCGGCGCCAGGCATATTTCCGGCAGGCGCCTGGGCTTGAAGACTGTATAGAAGATCAGCACCGCCAACAGTGCCAGCGGCAGCTGTTGCCAACTGAGGCTCGCCAGCCCCAGGGTCATGGCGAGCGATCCCAGCGTACAGCCGATAAAGAACGGCAGACACAGCTCCCAGCGGATATGGTCGCGGACATAGTAGATCCGCGCCAGATTGTTCATCAGCTGTACAGCACCGTGGATGGGCACCAGCACCCGCAACGGGATGGCCACGTTCAATGCGGCAAACATCAGCACGCCGCCGGCGCCACCGGTCACGGCGGAAACAAAGGCGCTCGCCACGCACACCGCCAGCAGTAGCGCCATCGTCAGGCTGGAAATGTCTCCGAGTTCCGCCACGGCGACCTCGTTGTCGAATTTTTAGTCAGGGGAGTCTAAACGGCGGCTGTGAAGGGACCAAGTATTCGGGGGCCCGAAACTGGTTAATAGCGGCCATTAACAGGGTGAACTGACAGAAATACAGCTTCTGGCGGATAGGAATGGCCGCGATAGCATCTAGCCCGGATATTTTACCAGGGGCCACGATGATCGCGCCGAGATCTGTGCGCTCAGTGCATTTTGGATGAAAAACATCCTTGTTTTTCATCCTGCGGGCGCCCTGGCGGGTGTCCAAATCCTATCCTGCAGGATTTGTGCGGCGTACATGCATGCTTATTGCACGTATTAGTCGCAAAAATGTGCTGAGCGTGCAGAGATCAAACGAGGGCGTGGCCAGCATTGGCCGGTGACAATCTGTCCCCGCGGAGATCCCTGAAAACATTAACGAAAACATAGAGTTACGCTGAATACTAAGCGGCTTGGTGAAATATCCGGGCTAGTGGGCCTTATGCTGGCCCCACTTCGGCTCCCGACGTTGCTCGATTGCGAAGCCGGGCAGACAGGGCTGCCCGGGTTACGGTAGCCTCCTCACGAAGCCACTCACGCAGAAGTCGCGCTGGTCGGCGGAGGGGCTCGCTATCGGCAGGCTCCAAGCAGTAACCGTATTCTGTCCAGGCGCCCTCCTCCAGCGGAAACGGCAATACCAGCTCTCCGGATTCCACCGCAGTCAGCACCAACCCCAGACCACACAACAAGATTCCAGCGTTGGAAGTCACCCCCTCGACAGCGTGCCCGATACGGGCGTAGCGTACACCCCGATCGGAATTGGCCGACCTGTGCCCAAATCGCTGAACCCAGCGCGGCCAGTTGAATGCCAAGGCATCCCGCGCGTAGTAATCAGCATGCAGAAGCGGGAAACCTTCTAGCCGCGACTCCAAGGGGATATCCGCAATGCGCCTTTGGTTCTCCGGTGACACCACAGGCAGCAGGTAGTCACGAAATAACAGATCGCAATCCTCCGCGGCTCGAAAGGTTACTGTCAGGTCGGCTTCCAAACCGACAGTGGTAACCACGTCCAATTCAGGATAACGGGCAAGGAATCTGGCGAGTCTCGGCTTCAGCCATAGAGATAGCCAGTCTTCATCCGCAGAGATCACCACGCGGTTCGAATAGGGCATTCTCAATTGTTCCGCCACAGCGCTCAATCGCCCGAAGCCGGCCTCCAGATCTTCCATTGCGCTCCGCAACACCGCAGTCGGTCTCATACCGGTACTCTTACGCAGCAACAGTGGCGTACCCAGATAATCTTCCAGGGCCCGGATGCGTTGGCCTACGGCCGCTGGGGTCACGCCGAGCTCCTCGGCAGCCGTTTTCAGCGACCCGCAACGCATTGCCGCCTCAATCGCTTGTAGACTGTTTAGATGGGTGAGCCTGTTCATTACTTCAAGATAAAGATTTTCTTTAGCAAGGTAAAGAATTTCAGACTTGTGCCAACAGCTCCTGTCAGTGAAAAATCCTACCGACCATACCAATGAAAAGGTGAATCCGCTATGAAACGCTATGTAATCGAACGCGACATCCCGGGTATAGGCGCCATGTCCCTGACCGAGCTTTGCGGCGCCGCGCGGGCCTCCAATCGGGCCCTGGCGGACCTGGCACCGCGAATTCAGTGGCAACACAGCTATGTAGCGAACGACAAGACCTACTGTATCTACCTCGCAGAGAGTGAAGAGGCCATTCTGGATCACGCAGAGATGAGCGGCATACCCGCCAGCAGCATCACCGAAGTATCCCAGATTATCGATCCGCTGACGGCCAATCACTGAACTGGCTCGCATCTGTACACGGCGCGATCACCCGGCGAAATAGTTTGTCAGGTCAGTAATGCATGGAGATTCATCTTAGTTCCAGGTAACTGTTCAGCAGCGAAATCTGGAGATATCTCCGACGCATATTCCGGCCGTGTAATGGGTTGACGTCACCGGTCGGTTCGAGGTTGATGATTATGTGTTAAATTCTGGCATCCGCAGAAAAAATCCTCGCGTCGGGAATCCATGAAACCTTCCGCCCAGAAAATACACCTCTGTACATCGGAAAATGGTGTACGCCTTGCCTATGCTGTCACTGGCGATGGCCCACCACTGGTGAAAGCCGCCAACTACCTGACGCATCTGGAGCACGACTGGCCGGTATGGAAACACTGGCTGGAAAGCTTTTCCGCCAGTCATCAGCTACTTCGCTATGACGAGCGTGGTAGCGGCCTGTCGGATTGGGAAGTCGATAAATTTTCTATCGATGCCTGGGTCGAGGATTTACATGCGGTGACACTAGCTGCCGGGCTCGACCGTTTTCCTGTACTGGGAATTTCCCAGGGCGCTTCGGTGGCAGTGGCCTACGCGGTGAAGTATCCGGAACGGGTATCGCGCCTGGTTTTGTATGGTGGTTATGCCCGCGGATTTTTTCACCGCGATCTGACGCCAGATCAGCGCCTGGAAGCCGAAACGATGGTCAATGCCATTCGTCTGGGATGGGGCAAAGAGAATCCGGCCTTCCGCCAGCTATTTTCCACCCTGTTAATGCCGGATGCCAATGCGCAGCAACAGCATCAATTGAACGAACTGGCCCGCCTGTCCGCCAGACCAGAAACGGCCGCACGTATGGAGGAAGCGTTTTACAATATTAACGTCGAATCCCTGGCGCCGATGGTGACAACACCAACGTTGGTCCTGCATGCCCGCAACGACATGTGCGTACCATTTGAAGAGGGGCGGCGCCTGGCCGCACTGATCCACGGTGCCGAATTCGTTCCTGTAGAGAGCAACAATCACATCCTTTTGGCAGAAGAGAACGCCTGGACGGAGATTTCCAACAGGATTCAGCAATTCCTGGGTTCCGCCCCCAAATCCAGCAATACCCCGGAGGGTTGGTCTGAGCTGACCGAACGCGAGCTGGGGGTTCTGGATGGTATCGCCCAGGGAATGAGCAACAGGCAAATTGCCGCGAAATTGCAGATCTCTGAAAAGACTGTCCGCAATCATATTACCCGGGTGTTCTGTAAGCTGGGGGTAGGCCGACGGGCGGAAGCGATCATCCTGGCCCGTAATTTCGGTCTCGGTGTCACAGATTGATCGCACGGGGACATTTGTCCCAGCCCGGCAAAAATACTTACCGACTTTTTTTCGACATTGGGGCCAGAGCCTCATGTCCCTGCCACGTAATTCCATTAACCTCCTTTAGTTTTAAGGAGGGCTTCATCATGAATCGTTTTTCTATCTTTGCCTACGGCTTGTTCTGCTATGCGGTTTTCTTTGCGGTATTTCTCTATGCGATCGGATTTGTCGCCGGCTTTTTTACCCCCACGGCACTGGACGGAGCCGCCGACAGACCGCTGTCAGAGGCGATCGCTATCAATCTGGGATTGCTGATACTTTTTGCTCTACAACACAGCGGCATGGCCCGGCCCGCTTTCAAGCGCTGGTGGACCACCATTGTTTCCCCCGCAGCCGAGCGCAGTACCTACGTCCTGCTCAGCTCACTGGCCATGATTGCACTGTTCACCTTCTGGGAGCCGATGGGCGGCATTGTCTGGGAGTTGTCCAATGGCATGGCCTTCTGGGTGGTCACGGGGGTCTACCTGCTTGGCTGGCTTCTTTTGCTGTATGCCACCTTCCTAATCGATCATTTTGATCTTTTTGGACTGGCGCAGGTTTGGAGAAACCTCCGTGGTGAGCCCTATCGTTCCCCGACATTCCGTACTCCCGGCCTATACAAAGCGGTTCGCCATCCCATTTATGTCGGCTGGCTGATTATATTCTGGGCGGCACCAACCATGAGTGCGGCACATCTATTGTTCGCAGTCGTTACTACCGCCTATATCCTGATCGCAATTCGCTGGGAAGAGCGCGATCTGGTCGCCGCACTGGGCGAAGACTATATCCACTATCGGCAACGAACGCCCGCGCTCTTGCCCCACTTTCGCATGCGGGCTCTTCACTCAACCAACCTTGCCGACAATCATTGATGGGAGGTATTTACTGATCGTGCAGGTTGATGCGTCTAGCCCTCGAGCAGTTAAAGATTTTCTTTATCGTAATAAAGAATTTCAGTCTTGTTCCTGAAAATCTATCAGTGAAAAATCTTGTAAACCGTGAAATATGGATAGCACGCTATGAAACAAGAATGCGCACACCACCCAAACACAATCAGACTGCTGCGATTTGCAGGACTGTTGGTCATGGCATTTGCATTGGTCGCTTGCGGAGACGGAGGTGGTACCAGCGGTGGCAGCAGTAGTAGTAGCGATAGCAGCAGCAGTAGTAGTAGTAGTAGTAGTAGCGGTGGCCCACTCTCCACAAACTTTCTCAATGTCGAAGTCCAGGCCGGCGGCAGTGCACGCCGTCCGAAGAAACTGAAACTAGCGTGGGAGGTTGACGCTGAGCCCGAGTACTATCGTATTGAGATCAACCCGGACGGCGCTTCGGGCTTTTCGCGCAGCGGTTTGGGAGTCATCGCCGGAGACGTTACGGAATTCGAGTTTGCCGTGCCCCTGCACCTGGTAAAATGGAAAAATGCACAGCTGCAACTGGTTGCCCTGAACGCGACCGAGAGCGAACTGGGCCGGTCCGAAATCGTTCCGTTGGATCAGGTAACGATCGAAAAAATGATCGGCTACTTCAAAGCGCCGGTCATCGAGCCCGAGCTGGCTTTTGGCATGGCGTCGGCTCTGTCAAGCGACGGCCAGACACTGGCCGTCTCAGCTCTGGGGCTCGATCGAGATGGTGCTGTCTATACGTACGTCAAGAATACGGGTGAGTGGCACTTCCAGGAAAAACTCATACCTGAAGAACTCGATAACCTGGATCGTTTCGGCGACCGGTCATTGGCGCTATCCGCCGATGGTAATACCTTAGCGATCGGTGCTATCGGCGAAGATAGCGATGCAACCGGTATTGATGGGGATGCATCCGTCAATGTTGATACAAACTTCAATACCGGTGCCGCCTATATTTTTGCGCGGGACAACAAAGGCAACTGGGCGCAGCAGTCCTATATCAAAGCGTTCAATACCGGTGAGCGTTACTTTTTCGGCGCCAGTGTCGCCCTCTCTGCGGACGGCCGTCGGCTGGCTGTGGGGGCAGCCGGTGAAAGCAACGATAGCACGTCCTCCGACAATGAAGTGTCCAACTCAGGGGCGATCCACGTCTTTGACTACAGTGACTCCGGCTGGACGCAGACTGCCTACATCACGGGCACTGACATGGCCGAAGGAAGAAGGCTCGGAGCATCAATTGCGCTCTCAGCAGAGGGCGACATCCTCGCAGCCGGGGCAGACTCCTGGGGACCGGGTCGTATCTACGTATTTGCGTTTGACGACGATACCGGCGAATGGCGGCAGCAGATGGTCGCGAAAGAGTCCGAAGGTGATTCGTCGGACGGACTCGGCTTCAGTATCGCCTTGTCAGACGATGGCAACACGCTGGTAGCGGGCGCTCCCTTCCACTCCGCTGCCGGAGAAAATACTGGTGCCGTTTTTGTCTATCAGCGAGATGGTGAGAGCTGGGCTCCACCGGTCAGGCTACTCGCCTCCAATCCCGATCCAGACGATCATTTCGGCCTGGTGTCTTTATCGGGGGATGGCAACACCCTCGCGGTGGGCGCACCCCAGGAAGGTAGCGCATCGACCGGGCTGAATAGCGACGCAAGTAATAATAATGCGGAAATTTCCGGTGCTGTCTACATCTACCAAAGGGAAACCGAGTGGCTGCAAAAACTATATCTAAAGGCACCAAACACCGAAGTGCAGGAAGGATTTGGTTTCTCGGTGACGCTTTCTTTCGACGGTAAATCCCTGTTCGCAAGTGCCCCACTTGAAGATAGCGTGGCTACTGGTATTGGTGGAGATTGGGACAACAATAACGGCACGAACGCCGGTGCTGTATTTTTGTATTGATCCCGCGGCCGATAGGGATTTCCATTAACTGACGGTGCCGCTCAACAACAATTATTGAAAATCCTTCAAGGATTATTGACAACCAACATCGGAGGACGCATGTCAAAACTGATCGCACATCTAGCCATTTTCATCACCATCTCCACCGTCGGATTGTCCGGCTGCTCAAAGTCAGAGTCTCGTATCTATACTTGCCTCAATAGTGCCAGCGGAACCTGCAGTGAAACCTACAACGACACACAGGAAAACGCGGAACTGATCTGTCGGGGAGAATTGCGGCAGGGTAGCAGCTGCCCGGAGAAAGGGCTGATCTGACACTGCCAGAAACGCAAGCACGGTGAAGACTTCAGGGAGATCTACGAAGTCAAATCCTACTATCGGCCAATATCGGAGGGCTGGAGTCAAGACAAGTTACGCGAGCGCTGCTCGGGCACCTGGCTTCAGCCCGGACAGCAGGCAAGTATTCCCGAAGAGTATCTTCCCGGATCTTGATCGAGTCAGCTCAAAAAAACGCAGAAAAAACATACACAATCGCGGGAGGATATTCGTGATCGACTCCAATACCCACAACAGCGACAAAAAGAATGGTTTTTCCGTCGCTCCACTGATCCTGCTGGCCGGCTTGGCAGCTTCCTGTGGCGGTGGCGGCGGCTCCGCCGCTGAACCCACACCACAACCGAATCCAGCCCCGCAACCGGATCCAGACCCGGAACCGACGCAAGAGATGACCGGAAGTTTTATCGGTGCCCGAGTTGAGGGCCTGCGCTATACAACGCCAACCACTACCGGGCTTACCAACGCCGACAGCGAATTCGTATATCTGGTGGGAGAGACTGTCAGCTTCTCGATCGGAGGTATCGCACTGGGCTCGGCAGATGGGGCCACCAAGATAAGCCCCTTCGACCTGTTCGATATGCAAGCTCCGGAGACAGAAATGGAACTTCGGGCCGAATTCGAGAACTTTGACGATATCACCAACTTCGATCGAGTCGCCAATATTGTTATGCTGTTGGCCACACTCGATCGCGACGGCGATCCGAGAAACGGAATTAACCTTACCGGCTGGGACGAAACGCTCTCCGACGCCCACCTAGACTTTGCAGCGCCCCTTTTCTACTTTCGGGAAGCATCCGGTCCGGGTACTCTTTCCGCCCTGGCCAATCGGTACCAATTCAACTACCACCCTAGAAGTTTTCAAATGGTGCACATAGCTCTACCGCTAGCCAACCTATACAGAGAGCTCAAAATTACAGTTCCGGTACAGGCCCGAACGGAGAGACGCAAGGACCACGGCAATGACGGCAGCTACGACACCTGGATGCAGACCGATTTTGACGATTACGGTCGAAGGATAAAAATGCAGCGTGGCGACTATGAAGATGGCGCTATCGACGAGGAAAGAAACTGGCAGTACGACGAAAGACATTACGTAATTTCAAGCGATAAGACAGAATATGAATCCGATGGCAGTGTAGAAGAAACACTTACCAGCTCATACAAATACGACGAACAGGACAACCGGATACAGATTTTAAGAACCAGCACTAATGGCATTCTTGAAAGCGAGTACACCGTCACCAGAGAGTATGACGACGTCGGCAATCCGCTAGCCGAAGAAGAGGTAGGTGAAGGCATAGCGAACTACTGGACAAAACGTACTTACAGTTATAACGATCTGGGACAAATAGAATCACGAGAGTATGTCAGTGACCACAACGCAGACGGCAAGCTGGACTATGCTGACAGCCGAAACTACTCCCGGGATGAAACAGGCAATCTGCTCAGCGAGGCATACAAACGGCACTCAGATGGAAATACTGACAGCACACCGGATTTACTAGAGCGGAACGTCTATACACTTAACGCAGTTGGACAAAGAGTGGAGAGAGAGCGCGAAAGGTATGCCGACGGCGTTCTGGAGTCCACTCGGCAAGATAGATATACCCGCAATGATAGCGGACTTTTAGTTGAAGCCGAGTACAGCAACGACTCCGATGCAGATGGGATTCCAGATTTAATTGAAAAAGTTGAAATTGAATACGACGATAAAGGTCATCGCCTGACTGAAAAACAGATGGCCGATGAAGACGTCGACGGAAACTACGATTACTTCGCAACCGAAAGCAACACCTATAACGACAGAAATCTCCTGACCGAAACTCGGAAGGAACTGGATAGGAATACCGATTCAATCCCCGATGAGATCGAAGTGACAATCTATGAGTATCAGGAGGAACGATTGACCTCAGTAACAGAGAAGGAAGATATCAATGCCGATGGTGATTTCGATTCGGCCGAATCCGTTGAATATAGTTACAATAGCCGCGGCAATCAAAGCTCTCGACTGAAAAAGAAGGACGACGACGGCGATGGCCAGTACGAAGAGCAGGACCTGGAAGAATATAGCTATACAACACTCCAAAGTGGCGGTGTTTATTACCTGGTCTATTTGTATACAAATTAAATGATTGTGCCATTCCTCGAAGCGAATAAAAAAATCAGCGCTCAGGAGGGATTCAGTTTGGGCAGGAAGTCGGGGAACTGGGGCCTTGTTTTTCCCCAGCCATTCCTGGCGCGGCTCTGGTGTTTTCGATCGGGCGCCCGCGCAGGTTATTGCCAGGCAGG
>NZ_JALKCV010000017.1 GCF_023634065.1 Microbulbifer litoralis | reverse complement strand
AGTTCAAAGCCGAACGCCGGCCGCGCCGCCGGTGCGCGGCCGGGTCCGCTTCAGTCGTTGTCGGGCCTGTCCGACAGTACCTTGCCGCTGTTGGGGTCCACTTCCAGGTCCCGCTTCTCCGCGCCCTTGTAGGCTTCGATTTCCCAGCGGCCGTTGTCGAGCGAGACATCGGTGATGGGGGTATAACCCAGCTGTTCCAGTTTGGTCAGCAGCGTCGACAGTGCCATGGCGCCGGCCGGGGGTTTTTCGTCGGCGACAGCGGGCTGCACGGCGACAGCGATCAGTGTGGCGAACAGTAGTTGCTTCAATAGGCGCATCGGTATCTCCTCGGTTACCCACCAGAGGGCGGGGGCCTGGGGCCCGCCGCCGTTTTGTCGCCTGCGTGGATCAGGGAGAGGTGTCCTGCAGGCGCTGCTGTATCATCGCGCACCACTCGGCGCTGCCGCCATCGGGACCGTGGGCGCCATCGCCGCCGGTGAGCTTGTCGATGGCGAGGAACCACTCCTCACTGCCCACTTCCGGCAGGCCGCCGGGATAGAGATCGGCCATATCGCCGTCGTGCATGGCCAGTACCTGGTCGTTGACCCAGCCGAACCACTCCTCACTGCAGACAACCACCTCGCTTTCGTCGCCTTCCGGTGTCGTGGCCATCTGGTCGTCCTGGCCGCCCATTGTGGTATCCGGTTCGTCGGGGTCCGGCGGTGTGACCGATTCCTCCATCGTCTCGGTGATGGTTTCATCGGCGGAGCCATCGGCGCCGGCCGGATCGTGGGTGTCGCTCTGGCGGCCGCAACCGCCGAGGGTGAGAAGCAGCACTGCGATCAGGGGGATATAGCGATACATGGGAATCTCTGCAAGTTGCCAGTTTGATCCTAAGCATAGGATGGATTTGGCGACTTTGCCGGCAGGTTTTTTTACCCGAGCACTTCCACCATGGCGCCGGTGAGCTGGCTCAGGTCCCGCTCTGAGATCACATACGGCGGCATGGCGTAGACCAGCCTGCCGAACGGGCGCAGCCAGACGCCGCGATCGATCAGTGCCTCCTGCACCTGCATCATGTCCACCGGTTCGCGCATCTCCACCACGCCGATGGCGCCGAGGGCGCGCACGTCGGCCACCGCATCGGATTCCCGCAATGGCGCCAGTTGGGTCTGCAGTTGCTGTTCGATGCTGGCGACCCGCTGCTGCCAGGGACTGGAAAGCAGCAGGTCGATGCTGGCATTGGACACGGCGCAGGCGAGCGGGTTGCCCATAAACGTGGGGCCGTGCATGAATACGCCGGCCTCGCCGCGGCAGATACCGTCGGCGACCCTGTCGGTGCACAGCGTTGCGGCCAGGGTCATGGTGCCGCCGGTCAGCGCCTTGCCCAGCGCCAGGATATCCGGGCTGATAGCGGCGTGTTCACAGGCGAACAGTTTGCCGCTGCGGCCGAAGCCGGTGGCGATCTCGTCGGCGATCAGCAGCAGGTCGTATTCGTCGCAGAGTTCGCGCACGCGCTTTAAATACTCCGGCGAATAGAAGCGCATGCCGCCGGCGCCCTGCACAATGGGTTCCAGTGTCACCGCCGCCAGTTGCGCGTGGTGCTGTTCGATCAGCTGGCGCAGTTCGGCGATATCGTCGTCGCCGCAGGGTTGGTCGAATTTCGGCGCCGGTGCCGGCGCAAAGAAATGCCGGGTCAACTGGCCGGCAAACAGGTGGTGCATGCCGTTGACCGGATCGCAGGTGGCCATGGTGCCGAAGGTATCGCCGTGGTAGCCGTTGCGCAGCGCCAGCAGTCTGTTTTTCTCACTGCGACCCCGTGACTGCCAGTACTGCAGCGCCATCTTGATCGCGACTTCCATCGCCACGGAACCGGAGTCGGCCAGGAAGACCCGCTGCAGCGGTTGCGGGGTGATTTCCACCAGCCGTTTGCCCAGCTCGATCGCGGGCTCGTGGGTGAGGCCGCCGAACATCACGTGGGACATTTTTTCGAGTTGCCGGTGCGCGGCGGCGTTCAGCTCCGGCACATTGTAGCCGTGCAGCGCGCACCACCAGGACGACATGCCGTCGATCAGGCCGCGGCCGTCCTCCAGGTAAATCCGCACCCCCTCGGCGCGCTCCACCGGGTACACCGGCGGCGGGTCGATCAGGGAGGAGTAGGGGTGCCAGAGGTGGTTGCGATCGAAATCCAGATCCATAAGACAGGTGTTCTTTTTCATTCTCTCGTCACTCCGGCGAAGGCCGGAGTCCAGGGGGGCTCGGTGGCACTGGAGTCCGGTACTGGATCGAGTCCGGCACAGGCCCCGCGCCGGAATGACGATGTATCAAATTTTTACGCCAGCTCGCGCAGCACTTTCAACGGCGGCTGGCTGACCGAGCTGCGGCAGGCCAGGGTGCCGGCGGTGCCCACCAGCAGCGCGCCGGCCAGCGGGCCCAGCAGCCACAGCAGCGGGTGCCAGGCAAACGGCAGCTCGAACACCCGCTGCGACAGTACCGCCAGTGTCAGTTCGGCGCCGGCGGCGGCGAGCAGGCCGGCGGCGGTGCCGAGCAGGCCGAATTCCACCAGCAGGCTGTTCAGCAGCAGGCGCCGGCGGCCGCCAAGTGTGCGGATAATCGCCGCCTCCTGCAATCGCTCGGCGATGCTGGCGCGCACACCGGCGATCAGCACCAGCACACCGGCCACCAGCATCAGTGCCATGACCGATTCGATCGCCAGCGACACCTGGCCGATGGTGTCGCGGATGCGCTCGATGATCTTGTCCAGCTCGATCAGGCTGACGCTGGGATACTGGCGCACCAGCTCGTTGACGAACAGCTTTTTCTCCGCCGGCAGGTGGAAACTGGTGATATAGGTGGCCGGAAAGTCCCGCAGCGTGCCGGGGGCGAAAATCATGAAGAAGTTCGGCCGCATGCTGTTCCAGTCGAGCGAGCGCAGGCTGGTCACCGGCGCCTCCACTTCCAGGCCGCCGATGGAGAAGCGCAACTGGTCGCCGAGCGCCAGGTTCAGGCGCGCCGCCAGTTCCACTTCCACCGAGACGCCTTCGTCTGTCTCGTCCCACCACTGGCCCTCGAGAATGCGGTTGTCCGGGGCCAGGTTCTCGGTCCAGCTCAGGTTCAGTTCGCGGTTCAGGGCGCCGACGCGATCGCCGCCGCGCTCTTTGTTGTATTCCTTCGCCGGCACGCCGTTGATGGCCACCAGGCGGCCGCGCACCATCGGGTAGAGCTCGGTACTGGTGATGTTGTTTTCGGCCAGCATGGTTTCCAGCTCGTCGACATCGTGCGGGGCGATATTGAACAGGAAG
Source organism: Microbulbifer litoralis (assembly GCF_023634065.1). Classification (GTDB taxonomy): domain Bacteria; phylum Pseudomonadota; class Gammaproteobacteria; order Pseudomonadales; family Cellvibrionaceae; genus Microbulbifer; species Microbulbifer litoralis. The sequence goes on along the minus strand of NZ_JALKCV010000017.1, from coordinate 103,694 downwards.
TGGTTGGGGGCGTTGTCCGGCAGCTGCATGCGCCACTCTTCGACCAGCGTGGTGCGCGCGAACACCAGCGCCAGCATCGCCAGCAGGCCGGTACCGAAGGCGGCGATCAGCAGCGTATTGAAGGCGGCGCGGCGCTGCAGGCTGCCCAGTGCGATGCGCCAGCTGCCGCCGAGGGTCGAGAGGTGCCCGCGCACCAGCAGCTGGTTGACCAGCGCGGCGCCGCCCACCAGCAGCGCCATGCCGGCGAACAGCGCCAGGGTGATGGCGATATCGCCGGACAGCCACCAGATCAGCAGCAGCATCGAGGCCGGGCCCAGCACCAGCCCCAGCCACTCGCGCCGGTCCGGGTTGCTCCAGTCGCGGCGCAGGGTCTGCATGGGATCGGTGCGGGCCAGGCGCGCCAGTGGCGGCAGGGCGAAACCCAACGCGCAGGCGATGCCGGTCACCAGCCCCACCAGCAGCGGCCGCCAGTGGCTGGGCGGCGGTTCCACTGGGAAGAAATCCGCCATTAGCGACACGGCCTGGGCCTGTACCAGCGAGCCGATCAGCAGCCCGGCGACCGTGGCCAGCAGGACCAGGCCGGCGAGTTGGCCGAGGTAGATGCGCAGTACCTTGCCGCGGCCGGCGCCGAGGCTTTTCATGACCGCCACGTAGCTGGTGTGGCGCAGGCTGTAGCGGCGCGCGGCGAGGCCCACGGCGACACTGGCCAGCAGTACGGCGAGGCTGCCGGCCAGGTACAGGAAGCTCTCGGCGCGACCCAGCGCCGCGGCCACACGCGGCTGGCCCTCCTGCAGGTCGATCACCCGCTGGTGTTCGGTCAACTGCGGTTGCAGCCATTGGAAGTAGTCTTCCAGCGCCGCGTCGTCGCCGGCGAACAGGTAGCGGTAGCGCACGCGGCTGCCGGGTTGCACGGTGTTGGTGGCGGCCAGGTCTTCCAGGTTCATCATGACCCGGGCGCCCATGGAGAAGAGGTTGTCGCTGCGGTCGGGTTCGTGGTCGAGCAGGCCGGTGACGGTCAGCTCGGCGTCGCCAACCTGCAGGTTGTCACCCATTTCGAGATTCAGCAGCGGCAGCAGGCGCGGTTCCAGCCACACCTGGCCGGGTGGCGGTCCGCTGTCGGCCACGCGGCTGCGGGCATTCTCAGCGGGGCGCATTTCCAGTTGGCCGACCAGCGGGTAGCTGCCGCTGACGGCCTTGATGGCGGCGAACTGGAACTGGTCGCCAGCGGACAGCATGGAGGCGAAGCTGACGGTCTGGGCCCGCTGCAGGCCGCGCTCGCGGGCGCCCTCGAGCCAGGCCGGGTCTGCGGGTTCACTGCTGCGCAGCACCCGCTCGGCGGCCAGGAAGGTCTGCGACTGGATGTGCATGGCGCGGGTCAGCCGGTCGGTGAAATGGGCGATGGCGGTCACGCAGCTGACCGCCAGCACCAGCGCTGTGGCGATCAGCGCCAGTTCGCCGCCGCGCCAGTCCCGGAAGAGTAGCTTGAGCGGCAGCATCAGGCGGACACCTCCGAGAGGTTGTCGCCGGGGGCGGAGCCGGCAATTTCGACTTCGCCGGCGGCCATGCGCAGGTGGGACTGGCAGCGTTCGGCCAGGCGCTGTTCGTGGGTGACCAGCACCAGGGTGGTGGCGGATTCGGCATTGAGCTGGAACAGCAGGTCGATGATTTTCTCGCCGTTGCCGGCGTCGAGGCTGCCGGTGGGTTCGTCGGCGAACAGGATACCGTCGTTTTCGCTGTCGCTGCTGCCCGCAATGCTGCAGAAGGCGCGGGCGAGGGCGACACGCTGCTGTTCGCCGCCGGAGAGCTGGCGCGGGTAGTGGTGCAGGCGGTGCTCGAGGCCGACGCGGGCCAGGAACTCCCCGGCGCGCCTGGCGGCGCTGCGCTCGCCGCGCAGTTCGCTGGGTAGCATGACGTTTTCCCGCGCGGTGAGGCCGGGCAGCAACTGGAAGGTCTGGAAGACGAAGCCGACACAGCGGGCGCGCAGGGCGGCGCGCTGTTCTTCGTCCATGGCGGTAATTTCCTCGCCGCCGAGCCAGATTCTGCCCTCGCTGGGCACGTCGAGCCCGGCCAGCAGGCCCAGCAGCGTGGACTTGCCGGAGCCGGAGGCGCCGGTGATGGCGAGGCTCTCGCCGCGGGCGAGTTGCAGGGAGATGTTGTTCAACAGCGTCAGCGGGCCCTCGCCGGTGGCCACGCGGAGGTGTAAACTTTCGGCCCTGAGTACGGCGGACATGCTGGATTCCTTGTTCTGCCTGGTTACGCATCCCTCTTGCCTGTAAGAGGGGGTTGTGGCGGCCCTGCTGCCGGGGGAAGTTTGCGGGACACGGGCTGGGCGCCCCCCAGTGAATACGTCCCTGGACCCAAAGCACTCGCTTCGCTCGCGGGGCCGGCCCTACGCTCGTAATCGACATCCCTGTCTCATACGGTCCCGCAAACTTCCCCCGGCAGCAGCGCCTTTGCATCTGACTGCGGTATTCTTTTCGAGTCCCGCAGATTGATACGTTAAAAGCAGTGGAGAGTATGACATGACGACTGATTTTTTCCGGCGCCTGGCCGCGCATTTTGGCTTGTGCCTGCTGCTGTTGATCCCGTTCGCAGCCGCCCAGGCCTCGGCGGCGGACAAACTGGTGGTGCTGGGGGACAGTATCAGTGCGGCCTACGGTATCGATGAGGCCCGGGGCTGGGTGCAGTTGCTGCGCGACCGGCTGGCGGCGCGGGAGAGCCCGGTGGAGGTGGTGAATGCCAGTGTCAGCGGTGAGACCACGTCCGGCGGCCTGGCGCGGCTGCCGCGGCTGTTGTCGGAGCACGAGCCGCGCTGGCTGATCGTGGAGCTGGGTGGCAACGACGGCCTGCGCGGCTATCCGCCGCAGGCCCTCGCCCGCAATCTGCAGCAGATGGTGAAACTGGCCGACAAGGCCGGTGCCGAGGTGTTGCTGCTGGGCATGCGTATGCCGCCGAACTACGGTCGCGCCTATACAGAGGCGTTCGCGGCCGTCTACCCGCGGGTGGCGGAGGCGGCGGGGATTCCGTTCCTGCCCTTTTTCCTGGAGCCGGTGGCGCTGGAGGAGGGCGCCATGCAGACCGACGGTATCCACCCCACCGCCGAGGCCCAGCCGGCCCTGCTGGAGCATGTCTGGCCCTGTGTGGAGGCGATGTTGGGTGAGGAGGCGGATGCGCAGTCGTGTACTCCGTGATCGAAATGCGTACAATCGCGTGTTTTTGGCGGGGCCGTGTTCGAGCTCCGTGGCGGCCCTGGTACCGGGATTCGTTTGCGGGACACGCCGTGAACCCATCTATGGGGGCTTGTCTGCGAGGTCCTTCTCGCAGACAGTCCCGCAAACGAATCCCGGTACCAGGGCCTTCGCATTAAACTTTCGGCCCGAGTCCCGAGTCCCGAGTCCCGAGTCCCGAGTCCCGTTTGTAAGAGAACCACCATGTCCGAACTGGAAAACCGCCGCGAGCGGCTGGAATTCAACAAGCTGCAGAAGCGCCTGCGCCGCAATGTGGGTCGCGCCATCGCCGATTTCAATATGATCGAGGAGGGCGACAGGATCATGGTGTGTCTGTCCGGCGGCAAGGATTCCTACGCCATGCTGGATATTCTGCTGAACCTGCAGAAGACGGCGCCGGTCCGTTTCGAACTGGTGGCGGTGAATATGGACCAGAAGCAGCCGGGCTTCCCGGAGCATGTGCTGCCGGAGTACCTGCAGTCCCTGGGGGTGCCGTACCACATTGTGGAGAAGGATACCTATTCGGTGGTAAAGGAGGTGATTCCGGAGGGCAAGACCACCTGCGGTCTCTGCTCGCGGCTGCGCCGCGGCACCCTATACGGTTTTGCCGAGGAGATCGGTGCCACCAAGGTGGCGCTGGGGCACCACAAGGACGATATCGTCGAGACGCTGTTCCTGAACATGTTCTACGGTGGCCGCCTGAAAGCGATGCCGCCCAAGCTGCGTGCCGACGACGGCCGCAATATCGTCATCCGCCCGCTGGCCTATTGTCGCGAGACGGATATCGAGCAGTTCGCCCAGATCAGGCAGTTTCCGATCATTCCCTGCAACCTGTGCGGCAGCCAGGAGAACCTGCAGCGCCAGGCGATCAAGCAGATGTTGAGGGACTGGGACAGCAAGTTCCCGGGGCGCAGCGAGAATATCTTCGCCTCACTGACCCGGGTGTCGCCGTCGCAGCTGGCGGACCGGGACCTGTACGATTTCGAGAACCTGGCGCTGGACCGCTCTACGCCAGAGGCTGGCGGGAAGGTTGACCGCTCAATCGAGCGCCAGGTGCACTCCTGGGTCCCCGATGACGCGGCTGATGAGCCTCCCCGCTATATCGAGGCGCGCAATCTGTAGGATCGGCGGCGCTGATCAGTCGCGCATAGCTACACTCGAAGTCCCGCGCGGACGCGGCCGGCCCGTGGTGGAAGTGCTGGTGCCACAGCCGCGCCATGGCCGCAATATCCCCTTCGTCCACTTTGTAGACGTGTGCCGCGCGGTAGATCAGCCAGGCGATGGCGGTGGCGTAGCGCAGGTTGGTGGCCAGTTCGCTGTGGGGGTGGTCGAGGAAATCCCGCTGGCTGGCCAGGCCGCGTACCTTGGAGGCCAGGGCGGAGTGGTCGATCAGGTATTCGTCCCAGATCTCCCGGTGTGTGTGCGGCTGGATCTGGTAGATGCCGAGTCCGTGGCGGCGCCCCTGTTTCAGGTGAAACCCCAGTTGTGATTCCTGGGCGGCGGTGCCCAGCAACAGGTTTTCCATTCCCGGCGACCAGTTGCGCAGATGCTTGAGGGTCGGACGAATGACCAGCTGTCGCAGCTCGTCCAGACAGATACCCATAGTCTTGTCTGCCTCTCCATGTCTTTTCCAATATGTAGTTTGTGGATTGAGCTGCTGCCAGCGAATTAGTAGATTTACGCGCAATAAACACAATTATTGGCCCCGGCGTCCGCTGCAGAGGGGGTTCCTGCACTCAAAGTCTTTCGGTGCAGGAGGTTTTTTGCTCCCGGACGCCCTCTTTCAGAACAGGGATTCTCCATGACTTCTCAATGGCTGGTCGCACTGACTTTTGTTGCTTACCTGGCATTTATCCTGGCAATCGGCGTCTACGCCTACCTGCGCACCAAGAATGCCAGCGATTATTTTCTCGGCGGCCGCTCGCTGCCGCCGGCGGTGGCGGCGCTGTCCGCCGGTGCCTCGGATATGAGCGGCTGGCTGTTGCTGGCTCTGCCCGGCGCCGCCTATGCCTCGGGGCTGTCCGCGGGCTGGATCGCGATCGGCCTGTTTTCCGGTATCGTCTTGAGCTGGATGACCATGGCGCGGCGGCTGCGGGTCTACACCTACGAGCTGGACGACGCGCTGACGGTACCGGCCTACCTGCACCGGCGCTTCAATATGGGGCACCCCTACCTGCGCACTGCCTGCGCATTTTTCATCCTGCTGTTTTTCCTGTTCTACGTGGCTTCGGGGCTGAAATCGGGCGGTATCCTGTTCGAGGCGGTGTTCGATTGGGACTACCGCTGGGCCGTGGTTGTCGGTGCGGTGGCGGTGATCTCCTACACCCTGTTCGGCGGTTTCCTGGCGGTATCCTGGACCGACGTGTTCCAGGGGTTGTTGATGAGCCTGGCGCTGGTGATCGTGCCGCTGGTGTTGATCAACGACGAGGGGGGCTTTGCCGCCAGTTGGGCCAGGCTGCAGGATAGGGTGCCGGAGCTGATGCACTGGATGACGGACAACACAGGCCAGGCGCTGGGCATCGTCGCCATCCTGAGTTCTCTCGCCTGGGGACTGGGCTATTTCGGCCAGCCGCATATCGTGGCGCGCTTTATGGCGGTGCGGCGCCCGGAGGATGTGCCCGCGGCCGCGTCTGTGGCGGCGGTCTGGTCGCTGTTCGGTTTCCTCGGTGCACTGGCCGTGGGGCTGTTCGGCCACCTGGAAATCCAGCCGGTCCTGTCGGACAAGGAGAGTGAAAAAGTCTTTATGGTGCTGGTGGAAACCCTGTTCCACCCGGTGGTGGCGGGTATTCTGCTGGCGGCCATCCTGTCGGCGATCATGAGCACCGCGGATTCACAGCTGCTGGTGTCTTCGGCGGCGCTGGCGGAGGATATCTATCACGTCTGGTTCGGTCGCGAGACCAGCCCGGAGGCGATGGTGAAAGTGGGTCGTTGGGCGGTGGTTGCGCTGTCGCTGATCGCGGTGGCGGTGGCCATGGATCCCGAATCCAAGGTACTGGAGATCGTGGCCTACGCCTGGGCTGGCCTGGGGGCGGCGTTCGGGCCGGCCACATTGATCAGCCTCTTCTGGTCGCGCATGACCGGCGCCGGTGCCATCGCCGGTGTCGTTGTCGGCGGTGTGACCGTCGTGGTGTGGAAGTTGTTGTCGGGCGGAATCTTCGAGCTCTACGAACTGCTGCCCGGCTTCGTTCTCTCTGCAGCTGCTATCGTGATAGTTAGCGCAGTGACGAAATGTCCGGATGCTGTCGCCGAGCGCCACCGCAAAGTGTTGGGGTAGCCGGCGACGGATTGTTGCGCGGCAGCGCGCCAGAGCGCTGTCCGGCCCCCTTCGGGGGAAGATCATGAACTCCTGTTGTGAGGCGAAATGGAATTCCATCCGCAGCCATTATGTAACAAAGCGGTTGGAGAAACTGAGTGATCGAAGTCCATCTCGGTGATATCACTCGATTACAAGTCGATGTAATCGTCAATGCCGCCAACCAGCACCTGCAGGGTGGCGGTGGGGTAGACGGGGCCATTCACCGCGCGGCGGGGCCCCGCCTGCTGGAGGCCTGCCGGGAGATCGGCGGCTGCCCTGTCGGCGAGGTGCGCGCGACCCCTGCCTTTTCCATCCCCGTCAAACGCGTCTACCACACTGTGGGTCCGGTCTGGCGCGGCGGCAATCTTGGTGAGCCCGAACTGCTGACCGGCTGCTACCGCCAGTGCCTGGCGCTGGCGCGGCGCGAGGGCATGGCCTCCATCGCCTTCCCGGCCATCAGTTGTGGCGTCTACGACTACCCGCCGGAACGGGCGGTGGAAATAGCGGTGGAGCAGGTGCAGGCGCACCTGGAACGGGACAGCCAGCCGCAGAGGGTGATCTTCTGCTGCTTCGACGAGGCGATGGCGGAACTGTACCGGCAACAGCTCGAGGCGGTCGTAAGGCGCTAGTGTGCTGTACGGGGAACCCGCAAACAGTTCGCTGCGCCAAAGCGCCCAGCTCTGCGTTGAGAAAGCTTGAAATAACCCTGCTATTCCAGCGCTTTCTCGCCTTGATCTGAGCGCTTTGGCTGTGCTCCTTTGTTCGCGAACTTCCCGCACAGCACACTGGTGTCGGCGTCAAAAGACCATTGACCGGTGATTCACTTTTTGTGAATCATCCCGATCATCTGGTCATTGATATTTGGCAGTCGATATTTGATCATTGATGCCGTTTTCGATAATAAGAACGAGAGAGGACAAGACCATGCGCAGCGCTCAACAGTGGTTTGAGGAGTACGGTGAAAGCCACCAGAACCCGGCCAACAAGGCCATTCACTGGATTGCCGTGCCGGTGATCTACGCCACCGTGGTGGGCCTGCTGTGGGCGATTCCGCAGCCCGCCTTCATGGCGCAGGTGCCCTGGCTGAACTGGGCCGTGGTGGCACTGATTCCTACCCTGCTTTTCTACCTGTTCATGTCCCTGCCGCTGGCCCTGGGCATGGCGGCCGTCAGCGTGGTCTGCCTGTGGGGCTGGTCCGTCGTCGAGCGGTTGGGAATCTCTGTCTGGCAGACATCGCTGGCGCTGTTTGTGGCCATGTGGATACTGCAGTTCATCGGCCACCATATCGAGGGCAAGAAACCCTCGTTTTTCAAGGATATCCAGTTCCTGCTGATCGGCCCGGCGTGGGTGATCGGCTTTATCTATCGCCAGCTCGGCATTCGGTATTAATTCGGAATACGCGATCGGGCACGGCGCAGGCTGCCGGAATTGGGGGCCGCGCCTGAATGCCCGAAATAATGGTCGTGGCAGATGCGAATAAGGTGTGCGCGGCACACCTTGTCCGCATTCATCATTATTCCGCATTCACCGGTTGTAATGCACCGGTACCTCCAGCGTCTCCTTCACCTGCTCCATTACCACATAGCTGGTGCACTCCTGTACTTCCGGTAGCGTCAGCAGTGTCTCGCCGTAGAATTTGCGGTAGGCGCTCATATCGGCCACCCGGGCCTTGATCAGGTAGTCGAAATTGCCCGATACCAGGTAGCACTCCTGTACCTCCGGCAGCGCCGCCACGGCGTTGCGGAACTCCTCGAAAGCGTCCTGGGCGGAGCGGTTAAGGCGTATCTGTACGAACACCACCAGTGCCGCATCGAGATATTCCGGGTTGATCAGGGTGGTATAGCCCTGGATGACACCGTCGCTTTCGAGGCGCCTTACCCGTTCCACACAGGGGGTCGCGGTCAGGCCCACCTGGCGGGCCAGTTCCGCGTAGCTGGTGCGGCCATTCTTCTGCAGGACCCGCAGTATATTGCGGTCGATGGTACTCAGTTCATTGGCTCGCCTGCGCATAGCCTGTTCTCCGGGTAGTCATTTTGTTCGAAAAGTGTGCGCTCTGGCGCCCGATATAGTGGATTCCACTGGTTTGAAATTAAATCTACCACAAATCGACTTATAGGACGGCCCTATACTGGGGGAAATCACAGAGGCAGGGCCGGTGGATCCGTCACGCGAAGAAGCGGGCGCCGGCGGCAAATGAGGAGTACAAAAATGTTGATTGGTGTCCCGAAAGAGATCAAGAACCACGAGTACCGCATCGGCCTGACGCCGGCGAGCGCGCGCGAGCTGGTTGGCCACGGCCACGAAGTGATCGTGCAGAAAGACGGTGGCTCCGCCATCGGTTTTACCGATGAGATGTACGAACAGGCGGGTGCCAAAATCATCGATACGCCGGAGGAAATCTTCGCCAGCGCCGATATGATCGTCAAGGTGAAGGAGCCGCAGCCCCACGAGTGCGAGATGCTGCGCCCCGGTCAACTGCTGTACACCTACCTGCACCTGGCGCCGGATCCCAAGCAGACCGAGCTGCTGGTGAAATCAGGTGCCACCTGTATTGCCTATGAAACCGTCACCGACCGTTTCGGCGGCCTGCCGCTGCTGGCGCCGATGTCCGAAGTGGCCGGCCGTATGTCCGTACAGTGCGGCGCGCACCACCTGGAGAAAGCCCAGGGTGGTCTCGGCGTGCTGCTGGGCGGCGTGCCCGGCGTAGCGCCGGCCAAGGTGCTGATTATCGGTGGCGGTGTGGTCGGTACCAACGCGGCCAAGATGGCCCTGGGTATGGGCGCCGACGTGACCATCCTCGACCGCTCGCTGCCGCGCCTGCGCCAGCTGGACGATATCTTCGGTGGCGCCGTGCGCACTGAATACTCCACCAACGACGCGATCGAGACCCATGCGCTGGAAGCCGACCTGGTGATCGGTGCGGTTCTGATTCCGGGCGCCGCGGCGCCGAAACTGCTGACCCGCGATCACATCAGCCGCATGAAGAAGGGCGCTGTAGTCGTGGACGTGGCCATCGACCAGGGCGGCTGCTTCGAGACCTCCAAGGCGACCACGCACCAGGAGCCGACTTATGTGGTCGACGGTGTCGTGCACTACTGTGTTGCCAACATGCCCGGCGGCGTAGCGCGCACCTCCACCATGGCCCTGAACAACGCCACCCTGCCGTTTGCGGTGGCGCTGGCCAACAAGGGCGCCAAGCAGGCGCTGCTGGACGACGCCAACCTGCTGGAAGGCCTGAACGTTCACGCAGGCATGGTGACCTACGAAGCGGTGGCCGATGTGCTGGGTTACGAATACGTCGACCCGAAACTGGCGCTGCAGAAATCCGCCGTGGGCGAGGGCGCTGCAGCCTGATTGAACGGGCGGCCGCCACAGCGGCCGCACGAGAATTTTCTGAGGCAGAATACAAACAGTAACGCGCTTGTCGTCTGTGTCAGTCTTTCTCCCCACGGGGCGCACCCCTTGCGCCCCGCTCTGTGAGACCCGGTGGCGGGAGCCACCAGTTGCCAGCCGCGCGATTGCGCGGCTTTTTTTTGAGTGGGAATAAATCGCAGGGCGAGTACAAGATTTGCTCCTGCCTCAATCCATGAGCGCCGGGAAATCAGCGCCCGGGGAAAAGCCGGCTCAACAGCACCGGAATCGCCGTCTCCACCCGCAGGATCCGCGGCCCCAGGTGCACGGCCTCGAACCCCTGTTGCTGGAGCTTTTCCACTTCGTAGGGAATAAAACCGCCCTCGGGGCCCACCGCCAGAGTCGTGCTCCGGTCGATATCCACCGGGCAGGGGGTTTCGGTTACCGGATGTGCGACCAGTCTTTGCGAGCCGGCGGCGATCGCCGGCAGCTCGTCTTCGACGAAAGGTTTGAAGCGCTTGCGCAGTTCGATGATCGGCATGGCCGTATCCACGGCCTGCTCCAGCCCCAGGAGGCACTGTTCGCGCAGCCTGTGCGCCTCCAGCCAGGGGGTCTGCCAGTAGGATTTCTCCACGCGGTAGGCGTTGACCAGGTACAGTTTTTTGACACCCAGAGCGGTGACATGCTGGATGGTACGCTTCAGCATTTTCGGCCGCGGCAGCGCCAGGATCAGTGTCAGGGGCAGCGGAGCCGGCGCTGTCCGGTCGAGCGTCACCGCCAGTTCGATGCCATCTTCACTGTGTGCGATCACGCGGCCATTTCCGATTTCGCCGTCCAGCAGGCCCACCCGTAGCGTATCGCCGGCGGCGACGCGGTGCACCTCGCGGATATGTTGCAGTCGCCGGCCGCGCAACTGCACGCGACCGGGCTCGACAAAATCGCCCGCTTCCAGAATGATCAGGTTCAATTTGATACGCTCGTCGACAACCGGCGCCCATTATAGGGCGGTGATGCCGGTGAGGCGATGAAAGGGAAACACGGGGCCGCAGATGGAAACAGTTGCAGGGCAGTGGCAGATATTCCGGGATTTCCTGCGGCTGGGATGCCACAGCTTCGGCGGGCCCGTGGCCCATATCGGCTATTTCCAGCGCGAGTTTGTCGCGCGCCGCAAGCTGGTGGGAGAAGAGGACTTTGCCGGGCTGGTGGCGCTGTGCCACTTCCTGCCCGGTCCCTCCAGTTCACAGTTGGGCATGGCGATCGGCTACCGGCGCGGCGGTGTGCCCGGTTCGGTCAGTGCATTTCTCGGCTTTACCCTGCCGTCGGCGCTGCTGATGCTGGCCGCGGCCCTGTGGCTGGTGCGGGCGCCGGACAGTGCCTGGCTCGGCGGCGCCATTCACGGATTGAAAGTGTTCGCGGTGGCGGTGGTCGCCGATGCGCTCTGGCAGATGGGCAACAAGTTGAGCCGCGGATGGCGCCGCGGCGCCATCACCGCCGTAGTCGCAGCGTTCGTATTGGCCTGGCCGTCCCAGTGGACGCAGGTCGCCGCCATCGGCGGCGCGGCGCTGGCGGGCACTGTGCTGCTGCGCGGGCGCGCGCCCGGGCTCTCCCGGAGGCGGCTGGATGCTGCAAGTGGGGTCGGCTCCGGGGCCTGCCTGCTGTCGTTTGCGCTGCTGCTGGTGATAGCGCTGGGTGGCTGGGGCGGTTACCTGGCCGAGCTTTCCGGCAGTTTCTACCGCGCCGGCGCGCTGGTATTCGGCGGCGGCCACGTGGTGTTGCCACTGCTGGAGCAGCAGCCGCTGATCCGCCAGTTGCCGACGGAGGATTTCCTGCTGGGCTACAGCCTGGCCCAGGCAATGCCCGGGCCGCTTTTTACCTTCTCCACCTATCTCGGCTCGCTGCTCGGGCAGCAGGCCGGCCTGGCGCTGACCGGTGCCGCTGTGGCGACACTGGCCATTTTCCTGCCGGGGTGGCTGCTGTTGCTGGGCGTGATGCCGCACTGGCAGGCGCTGCAGCGTCGGCCGGCCGCGGCGGCCGCGATTGCCGGAGTGGGGGCAGCCGCGGTGGGGTTGTTGCTGGCGGCACTGGTCGATCCGGTGTGGCCGGCGGCGATTCGCGATGGCGGCGACCTGTGGATGCTGGCCGCGTTCTTTGCCGCGCTGAAACTGCTGAGGTGGCCGGTGTGGCTGCTGGTGATTGTCGCGGGGCTGAGCGGGGCCTTGCCGGGGCTGCTGTAATGCGTCAGCGGGGTGCCGCTCAGCGCGCCGGTGCCGTTTTGCCAGCACTGGCGATGGCGCCCTTGCCGAGGCCCTCGTAGGCGCGTACCTCGACCCGCGCGCCCGGCTGCTCGGCGGCAATCTGGCCGGCGATATACTGGGCCAGTTGCTCGACGGTGGTGTCGCAGTCCAGTAGTTCGCAGCGGCGGGCGGGAATTGTCAGGGCGAAATCCCCCTGTTGTGCGCGGTAGGCGAACTGGAGTTCGGGCTGGTCGCCCTGTGTTACCAGGTCTTCGCGAGTACCCAGGTAGATATCCCGCCAGCGTTCGGCCCACTTCGATTCCCATCCACCGTGGCGCGCGCCGTCGACAAAAACCCGGATGCGGGAGCGGTGGCCGTGGGCGATGCGCTGGCAGTTGCCGGCGTGTTTTTTGAGGCCGTGGCTGTAGTGATAATAGGCGTCGGCAATCTCTTCGCAGCCGAAGGACAGCTGTAATTTTTCCACGCTGGTAGGGAAGGCCGGCGCCAGTTGCCGGACACTCCAGCGCGCCACGCTGTCGCTGTCGATGGCCTCGGCGGCCACCAGTGCAAATGCCTGTTCCGGGCCGCTGACGCGGATGTGCTCGCCTCCCGCGATCTGCCAGTGCAGCTCGACCCGCTCTCCGTCCCGCGCCAGGGTCAGGTGGGGCGACTGTGTCGGTACCAGCAGGCGGTGGTCCAGCTGGTCATCGAGCCAGTTGCGCAGGGTCTTCTTGACGATACCGAAGTCACACACCATGCCCTGTTCGTCCAGCGCGCCGTCCAGCACGGCGTTGGCCAACCAGGTTTCCCCGACCAGGCCGCGCCGGTGATCCAGGTAGCTGAAATCTACATTGGTGAGGTTGTCGACAAACAGGTGCATGGATAACTCTGGGTCACGAAATTGCGGGCGACATTATACCGGTTTAGGGGCTGGAACTCGCGCCCGCTAATCTCTATAATCGCGCCCTCTTCGGTTGTGGGGTGTTTTGCACACCGGGCCGAAGGACGTTGTGGCGGCCCTTCCGGTCCCCCCGCAATGAACAGCTGTGAACTCCGCCAGGCCCGGAAGGGAGCAACGGTAGCAGTGGTGTCATGTGCCGGGGGTGTTGCTGGTTGGGCTGCCTCCTTAATCCCACTCCGTCGATTCCTTTCTTCCCGCTTTTCCCGCAAAAATATCTCCCAAAAAAACGCTATCTCCGGCGAATTTTATGCCGTTGTCGTATACCGGCTGGCGTCCCCGGCCCGCTTGCCGGTGCAGTTATGCTATAAACGGCGACAGCTATTCCAGATAACACTAAAGAGGGAACCGATGAAACAGATTGCCCTGGCCATTGCCGTGACTGCGGCACTCGCCGGCTGCGACTCCAGGCAGGCCGAGCAGAAAACCGTCCAGTCCGCGGACGCCACCGCCCGGACCAGTGCGGAGACTGCGGCGCAGTCCGCTTCCGGGGAGCTGACAGCAGAGGACGCCCGGGCCTTCCTGGACGATGCCCAGACGCGCCTGGAGGAAATGGCCGAAGAGGCGAGCCACGCGAGCTGGCTGGCTTCCACCTATATCAATGTCGATTCCCAGTATGTCGAGGCGCTGGCGTCCGAACGCTATACCGGGCTGGCCGTCGAGCTGGCTTCCGAGGCGGCCAGGTTCGATGATGTCGAGCTGGACGACGAAACCCGCCGCCAGCTGACCATGCTGAAACAGGGCTTGGTTTTCCCGGCGCCCAAGGATCCGGAGCTGACCGCCGAACTTGCACAGATCGGCTCCAAGCTGCAGGGCATGTACGGTGCCGGCAAATACTGCATGGACAAGGACGGCGGGGAGAAATGCTACACCCTGACCGAGATGGGCCAGATGATGGCCAACAGCCGCGATCCGGCGCTGCTGAAGGAACTGTGGACCGGCTGGCGCAAGGTGGCGCCGCCGATGAAGCCGCTGTATGAGCGCCAGGTGGAGATAGGCAATGCCGGTGCGCGGGAGCTGGGCTACGACAACCTCAGCACCTTCTGGCGCTCGAAATACGATATGGACCCCGACGCCTTTGCCGCGGATATGGACGCCCAGTGGAACAAGGTCAAGCCGCTCTACAAAGCCTTGCACTGCCATGTGCGCGCCAAGCTGAACGAATACTACGGCGACGACGTGGTACCGCCCCAGGGCAAGATTCCGGCACACCTGCTCGGCAATATGTGGGCCCAGCAGTGGGGCAACGTGTACGAGCTGGTCAAGGACGACGACATGCAGGCGCCCTACGACCTGACCGAGCTGGTGGTGGATTCCGGCATGGACGAACAGGAAATGGTCAAGGCCGGTGAGCGCTTCTTTACTTCGCTGGGCTTCAAACCGCTGCCGGAAACCTTCTGGGAGCGCTCCCAGTTCACCCAGCCGCGCGATCGCGACGTGGTCTGTCACGCGAGCGCCTGGAATCTGGACGGCCAGGACGATGTCCGCATCAAGATGTGCATCAACAAAACCGGCGAGGACCTGGTGACCATTCACCACGAGCTGGGCCACAATTTCTACCAGCGCATCTACAACGACCAGCCATTCCTGTACAAGGAGGGCGCCAACGACGGTTTCCACGAAGCCGTGGGCGATACCATCGCGCTGTCGATTACGCCCAAATACCTGAAGCAGATCGGGCTGCTGGACGAAGTGCCGGACGAGAGCAAGGATATCGGCTTCCTGATGCAGCAGGCGCTGGACAAGATTGCCTTCCTGCCGTTCGGGCTGCTGGTGGACAAGTGGCGCTGGCAGGTATTCAACGGCGATGTGCAGCCGGGGGACTACAACAAGGCCTGGTGGAAACTGCGCGAGGAATACCAGGGCATCGAGGCGCCGGTGGCGCGCAGCGAGGCCAATTTCGATCCGGGTGCCAAATACCATATCCCGGGCAATACGCCTTACTCGCGCTACTTCCTGGCCCATATCCAGCAGTACCAGTTCCACCGTGCGTTGTGCGAAGCGGCTGGCGAAACCGGCCCGCTGCACCGCTGCTCCATCTACAAAAACGATGCCGCGGGCAAGAAACTGCGCAATATGCTGGCCATGGGCGCCAGCAAGCCCTGGCCGGAAGCGATGGAAGCCCTGACCGGCCAGCGCGAACTGGATGCCTCGGCGATCATCGATTATTTCCAGCCGCTGATGGATTACCTGGAAGAACAAAACAAAGACCGCCAATGCGGCTGGGCAGAGCCGCGCGCCTAGCGAGCATGCTCGCTGCGCGGCTCTGCGACCGGCCAGGGATGGCCGGGCCGGAGCTTAAGCGAACTCTCCGGAGTTGCGCCATGGATGGCCTGTTCCAGACCAAGACCCGCTTCACGAGCACGGAGACACGCGCGCCTAGCGAGCATGCTCGCTGTGCGGCTCTGCGAAACAACTCGTGCAGATCAGAACTGGGCCTGGGCTGTCAACCACAGCTTGTCGGTATCCACACTGAAATCGTCGGCCGTATAGCGACTGTATTTCAGGCTGAGTTTGGCGAAGCCCAGTTTACCGCCGGCGACAAAGCCGTACTCACTGCCCAGTTTGTCCATGCCGGAAACACCCGAGTCGTCAGAACTGAGCTGGTGGTAGTTGACGGCCAGCTTGACCCCGGCCAGGGAGGTGCCGAGAGAGGCGTAGATATCCTCGATGCCACCGGCAATATTACCGGTACCGCCGCCGAGGAACCTGTCGTTCCAGCCCTGGAATTTATGCAGTGTCGCCAGCGGCGTGATGAACTGGCCGTCGATACCATCCGCACCCAGCAGTTCGTAGCCCGCTTTCAGCGTCACCTGGCCGAGTTTGTAGCCGCCCTCGGCGAGCAGGTAGTCGGCGTCGTAACTGGTCGGGTTGTCGGCGGCATCTGACTGGGTGGCGTACTCCAGCGCATAGCTGGCGGCGCCCGCTTCGCCGGCAAAGCGCAGGCCGTATGTGTCGGTGGAGAAGGCGGCGGCGTCTTCGTTGTCGATCAGGTAGGCATAGGCGGACAGGGTGCCGGCGCCGATCCCGGCATACCCGGCATTCAGCAGATAGGTATCATTCTTGTGATCGCCGGCGGGGCTGTCCTCGCCGAAAATACGATTCACATTATTGATATGGGCGAGAAACAGCGTGGTGTCGCTAAGACTGTTATCGGTGATGGAAAAGCCGTCGTAGGTCTGCTCATTCTGGCGGAAGCCGACACCGCCGACAAAACGCTGGTTATCCAGCAGTATGCGCTGGCGACCGTACTTGAGCAGTGTTTCTCCCAGGCCGTAGCTGAGCGTTGCGCGGTTGACCTCGGTGCCCTCCGGATCGCCGATGCCGCCTTCGAAATCGCTCAGGTGGGTGACATCGTCCATCTCGACCAGGGCGCTGAAGCCCCGGTAAGCGGCGGATTCATACGTCAGCCGGGTCCTGAGGCTGGTCAGGTCCAGTGTCCCCGCGTCTTCGGCATCCACCTGCTCGGTGCGGGCCCGGAAGCCGAGGGATACCTCGCCAAGGCCCAGCGCTTCGCCGAAAGACGTCGCAGGGGCCGCATCGGGCGCGGCTGTATCGGCGGACTGTGCGGAGGTGTTCATGGCGGCGGAAATTGCGGCTGCCAGCAACAGTTGTTGCAATGGGAAGGTAAGTCGCTTCATGTGCTGTCCCCAGAGAGCTTGGTTGGTCATCTTCTTTTCGGTGATATTGCGTGTGCCCGCTCTGCCGGCCGTTCAGGCCGCGCGTTCCACGGGTTTATTGTTATCGGTATCCGTGTCCTGTTTTGCGTCGGCTTTCTCCGTATTCGGGGCGGCGCGGCCGTGCCTGTCGTGCAGGAACTTCAGGACCCGTGCGCGGTAGCGGTTGTAATCGGTATCGTCGGCAAGATCCAGGCGGTGGCGTGGCCTGGGCAGTCCGACATCGAGTATTTCACCAATGGTGGCGGCCGGGCCGTTGGTCATCATCACAATGCGGTCGGAGAGCAGTACTGCCTCGTCCACATCGTGGGTGATCATGATCACGGTGTTATTCAGTTCTGCCTGGATTTCCATCAGTGAGTCCTGCATATGGGCACGGGTGAGGGCGTCCAGCGCACCGAAGGGTTCATCCATCAACAGCACCTTGGGCTGCATGGCCAGCGCGCGTGCAATGCCCACACGCTGTTTCATGCCCCCCGATATTTCCGACGGGCGCTTGTGCATGGCGTGGCCCATATGCACCAGGTCCAGGTTGTGTTCGATCCAGTCCCGTATTTCGCCGCGGCTTCTGGTTTTGCCGAACACCTGCCTGACTGCCAGCTCGACATTTTCATAGGCGCTGAGCCAGGGCAGCAGGGAATGGTTCTGGAACACCACTGCCCGCTCGGGGCCGGGTTCTGTCACCTCCTTTCCGTTCAGGATCACCCCGCCGCGGGTGGCCCGATAGAGGCCGGAAACCACATTCAGTACTGTGGATTTACCACAGCCCGAATGACCGATCAGCGACACGAACTCACCTTTTTCAATCTGCAGGTCCACGTCGCGCAGGGCGGTGAAGGTGCCCCCGGGGGTGGGAAATTCCATATCGATATGGCTGATATCCAGTAGTGCACTCATTGTCTTCTCCTGAGGGGCATGTTTCGATCAATGGGGAACGCTTTCGCTATTCCAGGAAACCATCTTCTGCAGTTGCAGCATGGTGCGATCGAGCAGGAAGCCGATAAGGCCGATAGTGATTACGGCGGCCATGATGCGGGCCAGCGAATCCGAGCTGCCGTTCTGGAACTCGTCCCAGACGAATTTACCCAGCCCCGGGTTCTGCGCCAGCATCTCCGCGGCGATCAGCACCATCCAGGCCACCCCGAGCGACAGCCGCATGCCGGTGAAGATCATTGGCACCGAGGCCGGCAGCACGATTTTCTGTACATGCTTCAGTGCCGGCAGTCGCAGTACCCTGCTGACGTTGAGCAGATCGCTGTCGATAGTGGAAACGCCCATCGCGGTATTGATGACCATCGGCCAGAGGCAGCACAGGGTGACGGTGATCATCGAGTTCAGGAACGACTTGGCCACCAGGGGATCGGTCGATGTGTAGAGCGCGCTGACCACCATGGTCACCAGCGGCAGCCACGCCAGTGGCGATACCGGCTTGAATACCTGTACGATCGGGTTGATGGCACTGTTCAGGGTGCGGCTCAGGCCGGTGGCGATGCCGAGTGGAATGGCGATGGCAACGGCGAGCAGGAAACCGCTCATAACCGTCACCAGGCTGGTAAGGATCTGATCGATAAAAGTTTCCTTGCCGGTATAGTCCCGGATCTTTGGCTGGTAACCCGGATCTTCCGCAACCCGTTTGGCATTGCGTACTTTCTGTCGCTCGTAGAAGGCGGCCTCTTTTTCCCGCGAGCGCCTGTGCTCCTGGTAAAGCGCATCGAACTGTTCCCAGACTGCAACCGGTCCGGGGAACTTGCCCAGTGAGGTGTCGATATTCTGCGCAGCCGTGGACCACAGCAGCAGGAATACCAGCATGCCGGCGACAGGCGCGGCCAGGGCCTTGCCGGCGCGAAGGAAAAGCTGGCTGTCTATTGCCGGCAACCTGAGACCGGTGATTTTATTTCCCGTCAGGGTGGTCATGATCCTCTGCCTCGTTTGCGATTTCTGAAGATTGCTGGAAATGGTCAGTGCGCGCGGCGCACCCTACTGCGAGTCCCAAGTAAATTTCAGAGTTTTTGCCCCGATTTCAGCCCGATCGGGAACTTGTCGATATATTCATTGGGTTTGTGGCCGTTGTAGACGATACCGTCGATAAAATGTGTCTGTGGTTCGCGGTAGCCGTCTTCGGATTCGAAATCCGGGAACTGCTCGGCGGCGGCGAGCCCGTCCGCGATCAGCGACCGGGCCGCGGCCTCGTAGATATCGGGGCGGTAGACCCGGGCCGCCAGGTCGCTGTACCAGTCGTCACTCTTGTCTTCCGGTATCTGGCCCCAGCGACGCATCTGCGTCAGGTACCAGATGGCGTCGGAGTAGTAGGGATAGGTGGCGTTGTAGCGGAAGAAAACATTGAAGTCGGGTACGGAGCGCTTGTCGCCCTTTTCGTACTCGAAGGTGCCGGTCATGCTGTTGGCGATGACTTCGTAGTCTGCGCCCACATACTCGGAGCGGGACAGGATTTCCACAGCCTCCGGCCGGTTGGCGTTGTTGTTTTCATCCAGCCACATGGCGGCGCGGATCAGTGCACGGGTCAGGCGGATGGTGGTGTTCGGGTATTTTTCTGCAAAAGCCCTGGTGATACCGAAAACCTTTTCCGGATTGTCCTTCCAGATCTCATAGTCCGTCACTACGGGTACGCCGATATCCTTGAATACCGCCTGCTGGTTCCATGGCTCGCCCACGCAGTAGCCATAGATGGTGCCGGCTTCCAGGGTGGCCGGCATTTGCGGCGGTGGCGTTACCGAGAGCAGCGCTTCGGCATCGATCTGGCCGGAGATATCCCCCTTGTGCGGCGCGTAGTAGCCGGGGTGGATACCGCCGGCAGCCAGCCAGTAGCGCAGCTCGTAGTTGTGGGTGGACACCGGAAATACCATGCCCATATTGAAGGGGCGGCCGTCCGCCCTGTATTTGTCCACCACCGGCTTCAGCGCGTCGGCCTTGATCGGGTGCTGCGGCAGGCCGTTCTCCATCTTGGGTATATTCGGTTTCATCTGCTGCCAGATTTCGTTGGAGACAGTGATGCCGTTACCGTTCAGGTCCATGGAGAAGGGGGTGATGATTTCCGCTTCGGTACCGAAGCCCATGGTGGCGGCGATGGGTTGGCCGGCCAACATGTGTGCCCCGTCCAGCCGGCCATCGATCACGCCGTCGAGCAGGACTTTCCAGTTGGCCTGTGCCTCGATGGTGACGTAAAGCCCCTCGTCTTCAAAGAAACCTTTTTCGTAGGCAATGGCGATGGGCGCCATATCGGTGAGTTTGATAAAGCCGAACGTGAGCTCCTCTTTTTCCGGGTAGCCCAGCTCCGCCGAGAACGCCGCTGCACTGCCGAGTGCCAGGGCCGCAGCCGCCCCGATAGCCTTCACAAAACCGGACGCTGCGCGCCTGTATACCTGAGTCCATTGCATGTCAGAGTCTCCCCCCGTCTGGTGGTCTGGAAAATCTTCGCAGATAAAAAAAGCGCCCATCGACTGGCTGCCCCAGGGCAGGAGTCGATGAGCGCCTCTGCTCACTGTCGGCCGCGATGGCCGACGCTGGTTGTATGGGCGCCGCAACAATTGTCGGCGTCCCGGACCTGGCCGTTGTTGTCGCGACGGCCGGTCGCTGTAACCGGGGTGTTGCACAGAATATGCCAATGTTTTTGCCGCACGCTGGCGTGATTGGCCCGCCGGCTCTCTCAGGGCAGCCGGCCGATCGGCGGTCAGCGGCCTCGGCTGTTGCAGTAAGCCGATGTATTTATTGGTTTTTTATTGCAGACAGCGCGATGTTTCAGGGGGCGCGCTGGGAGTGGCGGCCGACAGGTATATTGTCCGTACAAAACGGGAAGGTGGGTGATCCGGGTGGGAGCCCGGCAGGGAATAGAGGGTTTCTTTTAGTGCGATACCAGTGCGATACCAGTGCGATACCGGCCGTCGGGTGTATTTTTTGGTGCGACTGGCGGCCCGCTGGCGCACTTCAAAGGCGCAATGCCGGTGCGGAAGTGTGTAAACGAAAAGGGCCGGACATCGCTGTCCGGCCCTTCGGGGATGCTCCGTTCGGAGGTCCGATCAGAACTTGTAGTTCAGGGAGACGCTGGCCAGCCAGGCTTCGATGTTGGTCGTGCCGCCATCGAAGTAGGTGGGCACCGGAATCTCGGTGAATTCCTGGATGGTTTCGTCGTCACCCCACAGATAGGCAAAGCCGCCGTCGATACTCAGTTGCTTGTCGAACTCGTAGGTACCGCCGAAGGTGACCCACTGGCGGTCGGTGTCTGGGATCGACAGGGTGCGCCAGGTGATCGGCAGTCCTGCGGCATCGGATTCAGGGATGTTCAGCCCGTCGCGTGCAGCGCCCTCATCGTAGGCGTAGCCGATACGCAGAGTTACTTCCTCACACGGATAGTACTCACCGCCGATGCTGTAGCGCCAGCCGCTTTCGAAGTTCTCTTCCTTGATATGCAGCGGGTTGAAGGGCTCCGGGTCCACGCCCAGTCGGGCGCTGGGGATATTGGCTTCCAGACGCTGGAAGTCGTCCCAGTCGGTCCACATGGCACCCAGGGCCAGACCCCAGTTTTCGTCGAAGCGGTGGTAGAAACCCAGCTCGACGGTGTCCGGCAGGTCCAGCTTCAACTTGCCCCTGGCATCGTCGAACGGGGGCAGAGTCGGTACAAGTACGGAGGGCAGCAGGTCGGAGTTAACATCACCTTCCAGTTCTGGATCGGATTCGGCGTGGTAGGAAATACCCAGACGGGTGCGATCAGAAATATGCCACAACCCGCCAATGCTCCAGCTCACATCCCAGTCGTCGCCCTCGAGATCCAGGATCTCGGCGCCGCTCGGATCAAAACCCAGTGAGGGAGCCACAAGGTCTGCCAGCGGGAAGTCGTTGGGGATGGTGGTTCTCAGGGTGGCGTCCGCATAGAGGAAGTTCGCGGCCAGCCCGATACTGAACTGGTCGTTGAAATCGTAGGCGATCGACGGTGCGATATTGACGGTCAGCAGTTCGGTCTTGTTGGCGATGGAGGTAACCAGGAAATCGTTGGAGAAATCGGTTTCCAGGCCGTAGTCGGTATACATCGCCAGGCCGAAGGACCAGCAGTCGTCGATGGGCGCCGCCAGGTAGGCGTTGGGTACCCAGGCGCTGGTAGCGTAGTCGTCATCACGGGTACTAAAGGTCGCATTACCCACTGGAGTAAAGTAGGTGACGTCGCCCTCGGCATCGATTTCCGGGTTGACGTAGGTAACGCCGCCGGAAATAGTGTAGGAATCAAACAGAGCGGAGCCGGCGGGGTTGCGGGCCAGGATTGCGGCGTTGTCCCCGATGGCGTTTTCAGCGGCGAAGGCGCGGCCGAGACCGGAGGCGCTGGTTTCCTGCAGGTAAAAACCGGCGGCCATGGAACCGCTGGACGCGGTACTGATCGCTGCAGCCAGAACTGCACGGCGCAAAAATGTCTTTTTCATGAGATCCCACTCTATATTGCTGATTTCAAATCGCCGCGGGCAAAAATACCGACTGCCCGTGACGGGACAACCCTTGCGGGTTTTTCGTTCTTGCAATGAATTCCCTGTTGCGCAAGTCTAGCAGCGCCAAACAGGCACAACAGTGGAAGTGGGCGACTTTATAAAGACAAAAGCCTGAAAAATCCATGGAGTGACGCCATTTTTTTTCGGCTTTTGCGGTGGAGTGAGAACTTTATTGGTTGGTGCTGACGCTTTTTCCGTCGGTGATTAATTTGGTCAGGGAGATCTGGTAGGTTTTGCCATCCTCTTCCTGCTGTTTTAATTTCACCAACGCGTAATCCCACTGCGGCGCAAACCAGATAGTGGTTTCGCGATCGGCGTCCTCTTCGCGAATCCGCTCCACCTTGATGGCCTCGACCGGCCCCAGGGGCGTCTCTATTGTTTCGCGGCCGCTGACGGCAAATTTGTAGTGGCGGATCCTTTTGCCGTCGGCCACCGCGTACTGCAGTTTTTTGCGGCCGGCGGCGACATCGAGCGCCAGTTGCAGCTGGTAGGTGAGTTTGTCCTGTATCCCCGCCGGGACATTGTCCAGGGTCCGCTTTTCGTCGCGGACATTGATCACGCGGCGCTGCTCCGGTTCGAAGCGCAGCACCTTGTGCCTGTCGCGGCCCAGGCCGGTCTTGTGGTATTCGTAGTGTTGCGGCGCCAGTTGGTCGCCCTGTTCCCGGAAGCGGGAGAACTCGCGGATATCGGCGAGGAAAGAGTCGGCGTTGAACTGCAGCCGCCAGTTATCCCCCTCCCCGGTGAGGCGGCGCACGGCGGTGACGCCGATGCCGCTGTAGCGGGCTTCGTAGGTGGCTTCAAACGGTTTGAGTTCCTGCGCCCCGGCGGGGGCGACGATGAAGAGCAGGAAAGCGAGGAGAGTGAAAAAACGAAACGGCACTGCGACCTCCGATTGTCTGCGCTGGTAGCGGTAAAGTACAACGTCACAATCATCGGCTCCGGCGGCTGTACTGGAGCTGAATCCCGTGGAGTCTAGCCCGGATATTTCACCAGGGGCCGCGATGATCGCGCCGAGATCTGTGCGCTCAGTGCATTTTTGCGGCGTACATGCATGCTCATTGCACGTATTAGCCGCAAAAATGTGCTGAGCGTGCAGAGATCAAGCGAGGGCGCGGCCAGCGGCGGCCAGTAACACTTTGTACCGCGAGTAAAGCTCCAAAAAATTAGCAAAAACATAAAGTTACGCTAGATATGGAACGGCTTGGTGAAATACCCGGGCTAGACCGGCGGCCGGCCGTGTAGTTTCTCAGTTTTCTATCCGATGGCCGCTGCGCGGCAGGAACTCGCCGTCCAACTGGCAGCGATCCTCCACCATGCGCAGCCTGCCCTCGGCGAACCAGCTGACCGCCAGCGGATAGATGACATGTTCCTGCACCTGTATCCGCCTGGCAAGCGTGTCGGGGGTATCGTCGTCTTTCACCGGTATTGCCGCCTGCACAATGGTCGGGCCGCCATCCAGTTCCTCAGTGACGAAATGCACAGTGACACCGTGCTCCGGGTCACCGGCCTCCAGTGCGCGCGCGTGGGTGTTCAGCCCCTGGTATTTCGGCAGCAGCGACGGGTGGATGTTCAACAGGCGACCGCTGTAGTGGCGCACGAACTCCGGTGTGAGGATGCGCATGAAGCCGGCCAGTACCACCAGGTCCGGCCGGTGGCAATCGATTTCTTCCATCAGGGCGCGGTCGAAGGTCTCGCGATCGCCATAGTCGCGGTGATCGATGGCCACCGCGGCAATGCCGGCGTCGCCGGCCCGGGCCAGGCCGTAGGCGCCCGGCTTGTTGCTGATCACGGAGCAGACGGAGAAACTGGCGTCGTCGCGCGCGGCGGCGTCGATCAGCGCCTGCAGGTTGGTACCGCTGCCGGAGATAAGCACCACGACGCGGCACTTGCCGCCATCCTGTTGCCGCGTCATCACAGGCCCGCCAGCTCCACGGACTCACCGCCTTCGCTGACGGCTTCGATACTGCCGATCACGAAGGCGTCCTCGCCCAGCTGCCTCAGGGTGTCTACCGCGCGTTCCGCTTCGTCCGCGGGGACGCAGACGACCATGCCCACGCCGCAGTTGAAGGTACGGTACATCTCGCGGCTGTCGATATTGCCGGCCTCGCGCAGCCAGCGGAACACCGGCGGCATTGCCCAGCTTGTCACATCGATGCGGGCGCAGGTGCCCTGCGGCAATACCCGCGGCAGGTTCTCCAGCAGGCCGCCGCCGGTGATGTGGCTCAGCGCGTTGACCCGGCCGCGCTTTATCAGTTCCAGCAGGTTCTTGACATAGATGCGGGTGGGCGCCATCAGCGCCTCCGCCAGCGGCTGGCCGCCGACGTCCTGTTGCAGGTCCGCGCCGCTGACCTCGAGTACTTTGCGGATCAGTGAGTAGCCGTTGGAGTGGGGGCCACTGGCGCCGAGGCCGATCAGCTTGTCGCCGGCTTTCACTGCGGAGCCGTCGATGATTTCGGACTTCTCCACCACGCCGACACAGAAACCGGCCAGGTCGTAGTCGTCGCCCTCATACATGCCGGGCATCTCAGCGGTCTCGCCGCCCACCAGGGCACAGCCGGACAGTTCGCAGCCGCGGCCGATGCCGGTGACGACGTCGGCGGCGATGTCCACGTTCAGTTTGCCGGTGGCGTAGTAGTCGAGGAAGAACAGCGGCTCGGCGCCGGCCACCACCAGGTCGTTGACGCACATGGCCACGAGGTCGATCCCGATGGAGTCGTGAATCCCCAGGTCCATCGCCAGCCGGAGCTTGGTGCCCACGCCGTCGGTGCCGGAGACCAGTACCGGTTGCCTGTAGCCGGCCGGCAGTTCGCACAGGGCCCCGAAACCGCCCAGCCCGCCCATCACCTCCGGGCGTGCAGTGCGCCTGGCGACATGCTTGATACGCTCGACCAGGGCGTTGCCCGCATCGATATCGACGCCGGCATCTTTATAGGAGAGGGGCTTTTGCGGCGGTTGCGGCTTGGAATCGCTCATGATTCTTCCTGCGGTGGGCGTTGAAAAGGCGCGTATTCTAGTGGAAATTTAGCCGGTTGTGCGACCGGCCCCGCAATTCTTGCGAATCTTCCCCTCGCGGGGGCCCTTTGGCGAGAAATGCGGGCCAGGTACTGGGAGAAATACCCGACACTGATACAATAGCCGCAAATTGGCCCCTCCCGCCCTGTACCGCGGGGCCGGCCTTTGCCACAGATAAGATGTATTGGGGAGATATCCAATGGCTCAGCTGCCCGGATTTGGAGTTGCGCTGCTATTGGCGGCACTGCTGCTCTGCGCACTGGTAGCGCCCGCCCAGGCCCGTGTGATTCCGGATCTGTACGAGGTGATCGAGGCGGTGCCCAGCCGCGGTGCCAGCGACCGCGCCGCCGCCGGCAGTCGCGGCCTGGAGCGTATCTTCGTGCGCGTTACCGGCGATACCGATATCGGCGGCAATCCCCGCGTGCAGCCGGTCTTGAAGGATGCCCAGCAGTACCTGCAGAGCTACCGCTACGAGCGCGAGGACAACCAGCTGTTCCTGCACCTGTCCTACGATCCCAGCGCCATTTCCGACCGCGTCCACGAACTGCAGCTGCCCGTGTGGCCCAACAATCGCCCGGGTACGCTGGTGTGGATGGCGGTGGATACGCTGCAGAGCGGGCGCAGCGGCCTGAGCCAGCAGGACTACCCGGAACTGTTCGCCGCGCTGGACGCCATGGCCATGGAGCGCGGCCTGCCGGTGGAATTCCCGGTCATGGACCTGAACGACCTGCGCAATATGCCGCTGGGCAACCTCTGGGCCCAGGACGAGCAGGCCGCCGAGCGCGCCGCCGTGCGCTACAGCCCGGACGCCACGCTGATGGGGCGGCTGCTGGAGTTGTCCGGCGACCGCTGGCAGGCGGACTGGCTGCTGATTCACGGTGGCCGCAGCTACGCTTTCGACGCCAGCGGCAGTTCCCTGGAAGAGGTGGCCATGCGCGGTATCGACGGCGCCGCCGACCTGCTCGCGGAGCGCTACGCCGTGCGCCCGGGCAACAGCGGCCAGCAGAGTGCCGTGATCCTCGAGATCTCCGGTGTCGACAGCTTTGCCGACTACTCAAAGGCATCCGCCTATCTGCAGGGGCTGGCCCAGGTCAGCGGCGCCGAGTTGTTGTCGGTGGACGGCGATCGCATGCGCTTTGCCCTGACCACTGCCGCCCGCATGCAGAATCTGCGCGACGCGCTGGCGCTGAATCGCCAGCTGGAGCCGCAGGCGGAGGCGGACCCGATTGACCTGAGCGGCTACCGCGCGCCCCTGGGCAGCGCGCAACATCCGCTGCGCTACCGCTGGCACTGAGATGACCACAGACAAGGGTGTTCCGCAGCAGCTGCCGCTGGGGGTTTCCCTGCGGGACGACGCCACCTTCGACAACTTTTTCCTGCCGGAATCGGATCCCAACCGCCAGGTGGTGACGGCGCTCAAGGCCTTTGCCGCCGGTGACAGCATCGATCCGGCCATCTATATCTGGGGCGAGCCCGGCAGCGGTGTCAGCCACCTGCTGCAGTCCGTGTGCCAGAACGCGGAGGCCGCCGGCCGCAGCTTCCAGTACCTGCCGCTGGTGGACCTGCTGCCGATGGAGCCGTCGGTGATCGTCGATGGCCTGGAGCAGTTGGAACTGGTCTGCATCGACGACCTGCACCTGCTCGAGGGGCATCCCCAGTGGCAAACGGCGATGTTCCACCTGTATAACCGGGTCAAGGACAGCGGCGGCCAGCTGTTGCTGGGGGCGCGCAAGTCTCCCCGCGGGCTGGATATCGAACTGGCCGACCTGCGCTCCCGCCTGCAGTGGGGGCTGGTGTTCCAGCTGCAGCCGCTCAGCGATAGCGACAAGCTGGCGGCGCTGCAGAACCGCAGCCGCCTGCGCGGTTTCGACCTGCCGGAAGATGTGGCTCTCTATATCCTCCACCGGGCGCCGCGGCACACGGGAGCGCTGTTCGCCTGCCTGGAGCAGTTGGACCGGGCATCGCTGATGGCCAAGCGCAAGATCACCATCCCGTTCGTCAAGCAGGTGCTGGATATCTGAGGCGTTATCCATCGCCCTTTTCTGCAGGAGCCTGTGAGCAGGCTCTCGCAGCCGCGACCCCATCCCCCCGTTACAGCCCGGATGTTGCACCTTTCCCCGCCACCGGGCGCGCCCCGGATTGTCGATACCGGTTTTCATCGCGCAGCTGCCACAATATCAATTGGGGCAGTCGGGCTGTGCGTTCACGTCGCCGGCTTCTATTGCGTTCTCATCCTTTCCGGGGATCGGTTATGCAGAACTTTCATAATATTCTCTTTGTCAGCCACGCCGTCGGCGACGAGAGCGACGGTTTCATGCAGGCCCTCAGTGTGGCGCGCCACAGCGGCGCCTCCCTGCGGGTGGTGGTGGTCTGCCCGGCGTTGCCGGAGGAGTTCGGCGATTACGCCGAGGCCTATTTCGACGGCCTGAAGCAGGATGTGGTGCAGGCGCTGGAGGCCGCGCGGGCAAACCTGAACCTGGGGGAGAACGAGCTGCCCGTGGCCATCGATGTGGAGTGTGGCAGCACGCCGGCAGAGCGGGTGATTCGCCGGGTGCAGGCCGAGGGCTTCGACCTGGTGATCAAGAACGTGGAGGGGCGGACCCGGCGCAAGGGCTTCCGGGCCATGGATATGGAACTGCTGCGCAAATGCCCCTGCCCGGTGTGGCTGTGCCGACCGATCCGCCGTTCGCGTGCGGAGATCCGCGTGCTGGTGGCGGTGGACCCGGAGTGCGAGGAGGCAGCTGCCTACGATCTGGCCATACGGCTGCTGCGCCTCTCCCGCAGCCTGGCCGATACCTGCAGCGGCACTCTCTCCGTCGTATCCTGCTGGGAGTACGATGTGGACGAGTACCTGCGCCACCACGTGCCCCTGCATATTTCCGACGAAGACCTGGACCGGGTGATCGAGCAGGCCGGCTCCACGCACCGCGGCAAGCTGGACACACTGATCCACGCGGCCGGGATCGGCGGTGATATCGAGGTGCACCACACCATCGCCCAGCCGGAGCGCTTTATACCGCTGCTGGTGGAGGAAAAGGAATTCGACATTCTGGTCATGGGCACGGTGGCCCGCACCGGTATCCCCGGCTTCATCATGGGCAATACCGCGGAGAATATCCTGCAGAAGGTCAGCTGTTCGCTGCTGGCACTGAAGCCGGGTGATTTTGTGTCGCCGGTGAAGGCGGGGTAGGGGCGCTGCGGGACTTTCCCGGGTCGTGCTGCGCAGCATCCGGGCTATGCGGACATGAGACAGGTTCTGATATCGCGCGTAGCCCGGATGTAGCGAAGCGCAATCCGGGGAAAACGGGGCCCTACTGCTGGGTTTTCACCTCTGCAATCCACTCGTCCACCAGCGTCTCCAGCACGTCCAGCGGCACGGCGCCGTTGGCCAGTACCGTGTCGTGGAAGGCGCGGATATCGAACTGGTCTCCCAACTCGTCTTTGGCCTTGTCGCGCAGCTCGACGATTTTCAGCATGCCGATCTTGTAGGCGGTGGCCTGGCCCGGCATCACGATGTAGCGCTCGATCGCCTTGACCACATCGCCTTTCGGGTTGGGGGTGTTTTCCACCAGGTAGTCGATAGCCTGTTCGCGGGTCCATTTCTTGCTGTGGATACCGGTGTCCACCACCAGCCGGCCGGCGCGCCAGAGCTCCATCGCCAGGCGGCCGAAGTCGGAATAGGGGTCTTTATAGAAACCGATCTCCTTCGGCGCCATTTCCGAATAGAGGCCCCAGCCCTCGGTGTAGGCGGTGTAGCCGCCGTACTTGCGGAACTTGGGAATCCCCTCCAGCTCCTGGGCGATGGACAGCTGCATATGGTGGCCTGGAATGCCCTCGTGGTAGGCCAGCGCCTCCATCTGGTACTTGGGCATATCGGCCATGTTGTACAGGTTGGCGTAGTAGATGCCGGGGCGCGAGCCGTCCGGTGCCGGGCGCTGGTAGAACGCCTTGCCGGCGGACTTTTCCCGGAAGGGCTCTACCGCCTTCACGGTCAGGTCTGCCTCGGGCATGGTGATAAACAGCTCGTCGAGGCGCCCCTTCATGGTATCGATGATGTCGGTGGCCCTGGCCAGGTACTGTTTTTTGCCTTCCTCGGTATTCGGGTAGTAGAACTGCTCATCGGTACGCATGAACTCGAAGAATTCCTGCAGGCTGCCCTCGAAACCCACCTGCTTCATGATCGCGCGCATCTCGTCGTGGATGCGGGCCACTTCCCTGAGGCCGGTCTCGTGGATCTCGTCGGCGCTCATGTCGGTGGTGGTGTAGACGCCGAGGCGGAAATCGTAGAAATCGTCGCCGTCAGCCAGTTTCCAGGCGCCGTCGTCGGTGGTGGCGCGTTTCTCGAGTTCCTTGAGGTAGGCGATCAGGTCCCGATAGGCCGGCTGCATGCGCTCGAGCATCGCGGTTTTTGCCTGCCCGACCAGCTCGGTCCTCTGCTCGTCGGAAATTTCCAGTTTTTCCACCTTGCCCTTGAAGTCGGCGAATAGGGTGCTGTCTTCTCCGTCGTCAAAGGGGGCGCCGCTGATCAGGTTCTGGCCGTCGCTGATCACATAGGGGAACACGAACCTGGGCACGATGGTGCCGGCCTCGGCGCGGGTCTCCAGGTTTTCCTGCAGCTGCGCGAAGTGCTCCGGCAGCGCGTCCAGGCGCGAGATGTAGGCCCGGGCGTCCTCGACACTGTCGATGCGGTGCTGGTTGATCAGCAGTGACGCCACGCCGGTATGGGTGGCGTACATCTGGTTGACCGGATAGGTGTGCAGGCGCCACTTGTAGCCCTCGATATCCTGTTCCAGGTTGCGCTTGGCCAGCTTCAGGCTCAGGCGCGTGGCATCGTCCAGCCGGGCCGGGTCCAGCTCGTTCAGCTCGGCCAGCTGGCGCTTGTTGATCTCCAGGGTCTCTTTCTCGAACTCGGGCGAGATATCGTCCCACTTGCCGTAGTCCTCCTTCATACCGAGGAAGGTCTTGAACTCCGGGCTGCGGTCCAGGTGTTCCTGGAAGAAGTCCTCGAACATCTGGTTGGCCCGGGCGATGGCCTCGGTATCGCCCCGCTCCGCGGCGGTGGTCTCTGTGGCGGGGGCAGTGGCCTCTTTGGCGCTGTCCTGTCGGGCGGCCTGTTCCGGAGCCTGGTGTTCGCTCCGCTCACAGCCGGTGGTGGCCAGGGCGCTTATGGCGGCGGCCAGCAGGGTGGTTTTCAGCTTCATGGTCGTGGTTCCCGGAAAGTTCTGTTCTGGTTTTTATCGGAATCTGGATACAAAAAAAGCGGGCCGGGGGCCCGCTTTTCCGCGCTGTCGCGCTTTAGGCGAAGTTCTGGTTGACGAAGTCCCAGTTCACCAGGGCCCAGAAGGCTTCCATGTACTTCGGGCGCGCGTTGCGGTAGTCGATGTAGTAGGCGTGCTCCCAGACATCGCAGGTCAGCAGCGGGGTCTGGTCCGACTCGGTCAGCGGGGTGCCGGCGTTGGAAGTGTTGACGATGGCCACGGAGCCGTCGCCTTTCTTGACCAGCCAGGTCCAGCCGGAACCGAAGTTGTTCACGGCGCTGTTGGTGAATTCTTCCTTGAACTTGTCGAAGGAGCCGAATGCCTTGTTGATGGCCTCGGCCACGGCACCGGTGGCTTCGCCGCCGCCGTTCGGGCTCAGGCAGTTCCAGTAGAAGGTGTGATTCCAGACCTGGGCTGCGTTGTTGAATACGCCGCCAGAGGCGCTCTTGATCACTTCTTCCAGGGATTTGTCGGCGTCCGGCGTGCCTTCCAGCAGGCCGTTCAGCTTGGTCACGTAGGTCTGGTGGTGCTTGCCGTAGTGATACTCGAGGGTTTCCTCGGAGATGTGCGGTTCCAGGGCATTCTTCGCATAGGGGAGATCAGGCAGTTCGAAAGCCATGGTTTTTTCCTTCCTTTGTCTCGGGTTATTGATTGGAGCATTCTACACGCGCTACTGAGTGAGCCAAAGCGCGCTCTCGATCTATCGAAATTGGGACGATTTCCACAAACGCAAGTGCCCGCAGGATATTTTTCCCTTGTCCGTGGGTGACAGTTTGCGCCCCCTGATGAAATATCCGGGCTAGTCTTGATACGGTAACCGCTTACTTTTTCGTCAATTTTTGGTATAACTGCCGCTGAATTCGACCAATCACCAGCGCTGCGCGCGGGCGAATCCGCGCGCAGACCAGTTAAAAATATCGGGTATAGTCAACCATGCAACGCAGAGAGCCCACACTGGACGGCAGCAGCGCCCCCATCGAGCCGCAACTGGACACCCGCCCGGGTGGCCGCAGCGCCGCCCGCCCGGCGGCGCCGCCGCCGGAGCCGGTGGAAGAGCGCAGTGGTGGCGGTTCGTCGTTCCTGGCCGTTGCGGCGCTGATCCTGGCCCTGGCCGGTATCGGTGCGGCGGCTTTCCTGTACAACCAGTGGCAGGCCACCCGGGTCGAGCTGCTGGACGCGGACAAACGCATCGCCCAACTGGAAAAACGCTTCGAGATGTCGGACGAGGAGTCATCGGCCTCGGTCGAGGTGCTGAACGCCAAGGCCAAGGAGAATGCCTCCGAGATCCGCAAGCTGTGGGGCGTATCCTACGACACCAACCGCAAGAGTATCGCCGCCAACAAGAGTGCGGCGGCTTCGGCGGCCAAAGACGCCGCCGCGGTCAAGAAGGAGGTGGCAGCCCTGGCCGGCAAGGTCAATGGCCTCTCCGGCAGTGTGAAGAAGATCGGCGCGGTGGAGATGCAGTTGGCACAGCTGCGGGAGAGCAACACCGAGAACCAGCGCGACGTGGCCGACAAACTGGCCAGGCTGGAGCGCCAACTGGCGTCCGTGCGCTCGGACCTGACCGCCCGTGTCGGTGCCAATGAAGAGGCGATAGAGTCCGTCGACGCCTACCGCCGCTCGGTGAACAAGGACCTGGTCCAACTGCGCGATGCAATCCGCAGCCTGCAGTCCAGCGGCTCGACGGCCTCGTCTATGTAAAACCGGCTGGTCAACCAGACGTCGGGGCGAGCCTTGTGCTCGCCCTTTTTTGTTGCTGGCTCTTCAGGTCGTTGGCGGTTGAGAACCCTGTGGCAGTGGCAAATGCAATCCCCGCCAATAGCCCCGCAAATCGTGTAAAATCCCCCGCCTCGAGATGCCAATCGGAGCTGGAAATGACCACTATCCGCCAGGATGACCTGATCGACAGCGTGGCCGACGCGCTGCAGTTTATCTCCTACTACCACCCGCAGGATTTCATTCAGGCCCTGAACAAGGCCTACGAGAAAGAGGCCAACCCGGCGGCGAAGGACGCCATGGCCCAGATCCTGATCAACTCCCGCATGTGCGCCCAGGGCCACCGCCCCATCTGCCAGGACACCGGCATCGTGACCGTGAAGCTGAAAGTGGGCATGAATGTTCAGTGGGATGCGGATATGGGCGTGACCGATATGGTCAACGAGGGCGTGCGCCGCGCCTACCAGAATCCGGACAATGTGCTGCGCGCCTCCATCCTCGAGGACCCGGACGGTGCGCGCAAGAACACCGGCGACAACACGCCGGCGGTAATCCACTACGAAATCGTGCCGGGCAACACCGTCGAGGTGCATGTGGCGGCGAAGGGCGGCGGCAGTGAGGCCAAGAGCAAGTTTGCGATGCTGAACCCGTCCGACTCGGTGGTCGATTGGGTGCTGGATATGGTGCCGAAAATGGGCGCCGGCTGGTGCCCGCCGGGCATGTTGGGGATCGGTATCGGCGGCACCGCCGAGAAGGCGATGCTGCTGGCGAAGGAGTCCCTGCTGGATCCGATCGATATCCAGGACCTGCAGGAGCGCGGTGCCTCCAGCCGCGCCGAGGAGCTGCGCCTGGAACTGTACGACAAGGTCAACAAACTGGGTATCGGCGCCCAGGGCCTGGGCGGTCTGACGACCGTACTGGACGTGAAAGTCAGGGACTACCCAACCCACGCCGCCAACAAGGCCATCGCCATCATTCCCAACTGCGCGGCCACCCGCCACGCGCATTTCACCCTGGACGGCTCCGGCCCGGCGCGCCAGACACCGCCGAAGCTGGAAGACTGGCCTGAGATCACCCGCGAGGCGGGCGGCAACACCCGCCGCGTGAACCTGGACGAGGTCACCCGTGAGGATGTGCTGGGCTGGCAGCCGGGCGACACATTGCTGCTGAACGGCAAGATGTTGACCGGCCGCGACGCGGCGCACAAGAAGATGGTCGATATCCTCGCCAAGGGCGAAAAACTGCCGGTGGATCTGGCCGGTCGCTTTATCTACTACGTGGGCCCGGTGGACCCGGTGCGCGAGGAAGTGGTGGGCCCGGCCGGTCCGACCACCGCCACCCGCATGGACAAGTTCACCCGCACCATGCTGGAAGAGACGGGCCTGTTGGGCATGATCGGCAAGGCCGAGCGTGGCCCGGTGGCGATCGACGCGATCCGCGACAACAAGGCGGTCTACCTGATGGCCGTCGGCGGCGCCGCCTACCTGGTGGCCCAGGCGATCAAGGGTTCGAAAGTGGTGGCCTTCCCGGAACTGGGGATGGAAGCCATCTACGAGTTCGAGGTGGAGGATATGCCGGTGACCGTGGCCGTGGACAGCGAAGGTGAATCGGTGCACCAGACCGGGCCGCTGATCTGGAAGGCGAAGATTGAGGAGGGGGCGGTTTAACCCTCCCCGAATTGCTCAATCCATCGTAGGGGCGAACCTTGTGTTCGCCCTGTTTGTTTGTGGCACTTTGGGCGGGGGCTGTAAGAGAACTCCGGGGCGGCCCTGCTACCGGGAACTACTTGTGGGACACGCCGTAAATCCATCCCTGGAGACTTGTCCGCGAGGTCCCTCTCGCAGACAGTCCCACAAGTAGTTCCCGGTATCAGGGCCTTCGCATCAACTCCACTATTTTTTCACGCCCCGGTTCGAAGCCTAATAAAAACTCCAAAGCCGATGCGAAGGCGCTGATACCGATAGCGGTTTGCCAGACCTTATGAGACAGGGATGTCGATTAGAGCGTACAGGGATGTATTCACAGCGTGTCTGGCAAACCGCTATCGGTAGCAGTGCCGCCACCAAATCTGCTTAGTGGCACCAATCGAGGCCGGGTGCCACAGACAAACAGGGCGAACACAAGGTTCGCCCCTCCATGAACGAAGTGGGTCCGCCGGTTACCGATTCTGCAATTCAGTGGAGTGCGAATCTGTCCCCGGATCCCCCTCCTGTCGCAGCCGCTCGATCCACAGCGCCGTACCGCCGGCCACCGCCGCCGGCATTACGAAGATATTCAGCACCGGCACCATCTTTGCCAGCATCACGGCACCGCCGAAACCGAGTGTGCTCAGCTTGCGCCGCAGCAGCACGCTTTTCAGTTCGTCGAAGGGCCGCTGGTGGTTATCCAGCGGGTAGTCGACATACTGGATTGCCATACACCAGGCGCCCCAGAGTGCAGTCAGTACCGCCGGGATAAACACCGTCCAACTGGTGAAAAGGGAAATCACCAGTACCACCAGGCCCCAGCCGATAAAGTAGCGCAGCTTGCGCAGCTCCCGCCCCAGGGTGCGCCAGACCATGCGGCCAATGGGCTCCGCCGGCGGCGCCTTGCCGGTCAGCAGCTCTTCGACTTTTTCCGCCAGGAAACCGTTGAAGGGCGCCGCGATGATATTGGTGATGATGCCGAACAGGTAACCGTAGACGAACAGGAAAAACAGCACCACGAGAATTGCAATCAGCCAGGCCAGCCACTGGAACACATTGGCGGCCCAGGCGGCGCCGGTCGCCATCATCGCCCGCCACCAGGACATGTTCTCGGTGTTGACCGGCTCGTGCGACAGCAGGCTGCCCAGGTACTCCGCCAGCCCGTCGATCTGCGACAGCATCACCGCCGTCAGCGCGACAAACAACACCAGGTTGATCAGTAGCGGAACGATAATGAACGGGCGCAGTTCCCGCCGGGTCAGCAGTCGCGCGCCGCGAAGCAGGGCGTCGACACCGTGTGCCGGATTGGAGGTCATGGGATTTCTCCGCTCAGGCGTCAGCGCCCGCGCTCTTCAGGATGGCCGAATATTCCGCGCCCTGGCGGTGCTCATCGATGCGTGCGAGCAGCGTTTTACCGTCGGGGCCGGGGCTGTTGATGTCCAGGCCCTGTTCCTGAAACAGGCGCACAAAGGTTTCGAAGTTTTCCGCTTTCATACTGCGGTAGGCGCGCTCCAGCAGGTGGTAGTCGCGCTCAATCCCCTCTGGTGGTTCGCCGACCAGGAAGCCGGCAATGCGCTCGTCGTCGAAGACCTCGCCGAGGACTTTCTGTTTGTCTTTTTTCAGGCTCACAAATCTCTCCTTTTCCCTCTCATTGGCATTCGCGCGGCCGATTCGAGCTTCAGTATTCTTGCCGGGTTTCGGGTACCAGTAAGCAGGCTTCCGGGCGGCACTGCTGCCGGGAACTCTTTGCGGGACACGCTGTGAATACATCCCTGTACGCTCGTAATCGACATCCATGTCTCATACGGTCCCGCAAAGAGTTCCCGGCATCAGCGCCTTCGCATCAAATTTCGGTATTCTTTTCGAGTCCCGAGTCCCGAGTCCCGAGTCCCGCTCAAAGCAACGCGTCCAGCTTTTCCCTCAGGATCTTGTTGATCACCTGCGGATTGGCCTGGCCCTTGGACGCCTTCATGATCTGGCCGACAAAGTAGCCCATCATCTTCGGCCGCTTGTCCTCGTCGGCGTTGCGGTAGTTTTCCACCTGCCTGGCGCTGTTGGCGATGACTTCGTCCACCATTTTTTCGATGGCGCCGGTGTCGGAGACCTGCTTCAGGCCGCGCTTGTCGATCACGGTATCGGCGTCGCCCTCGCCGCTGGCGATGGCCTCGAACACCTGCTTGGCGATCTTGCTGGAGATGGTGCCGTCTTTGATGCGTGCGATCAGGCCGGCCAGGTGTTCGGCGGAAACCGGTGACTGCCCGATGGTCAGCTCCTGCCGGTTCAGCAGCGCCGCCAGTTCGCCGGTCATCCAGTTGGCGGCCAGTTTGGGTTCGCCGCACTGTTCCGCCAGGGTTTCGAAGTAATCGGCGGTGGCGCGTTCCTGGGTCAACTGGTCGGCGTCGTAGGCGGACAGCTGGTACTGTTCGCGGAAACGCGCGGCCTTGGCGTCGGGCAGTTCCGGCATCTCGCCGCGCAGCCTGTCGATATAATCCTCACTGAGTTCCACCGGCAGCAGGTCCGGGCAGGGGAAGTAGCGGTAGTCATTGGCCACTTCCTTGCTGCGCATGGAGCGGGTCTCGTTCTTGTCCGAGTCGTACAGGCGGGTTTCCTGCAGGATGCTGCCGCCGTCTTCGAGGATATCGATCTGGCGTTCCGCCTCCACCTTGATGGCCTTCTCCACAAAGCGGAAAGAGTTGATATTTTTCAGCTCGGTGCGGGTGCCCAATTTCTCCTCGCCTTTCAGGCGTACGGACACGTTGGCGTCGCAGCGCAGCGAGCCCTGGGACATATCGCCGTCGGAAATACCCAGGTAGGTGACGATGCTGTGGATTTTCTTCAGGTAGGCGACCGCCTCGGCAGCACTGCGCATGTCCGGTTCGGAGACAATCTCGATCAGCGGCGTGCCGGCGCGGTTCAGGTCGATACCGGACATACCGTGAAAGTCTTCATGGAGGGACTTGCCGGCGTCCTCTTCCAGGTGCGCGTGGTGCAGTCGCACCTTCTTGCTGCTGCCGTCCTCCAGGTGAATCTCCACTTCACCGGCGCCGACGATCGGCTTCGCCAGCTGCGTGGTCTGGTAGCCCTTGGGCAGGTCCGGGTAGAAGTAGTTCTTGCGCTCGAATACCGAGCGGCGGCCGATCCCGGCGTTCATGGCCAGGCCGAACAGGGTGGCGTAGCGGAACGCCGCTTCGTTCGGCACCGGCAGCGTACCGGGCATGGCCAGATCCACGGCGCAGGCCTGGGTGTTGGGTTCGGCGCCGAAGCGGGTGCTGGCGCCGGAGAAGAGCTTTGACTGGGTGGAAAGCTGTACGTGGACTTCCAGCCCGATAACGATTTCCCATTCCACGATTATTCTCCTCCCGCCGCGGCAGCTTCTGTGAGAGAGAGGGCGCTGGCCCGGTGCCAGTCGGTTGCCTGCTGGTACTGGTGGGCGACGTTCAGCATGCGCGCCTCATCCAGGTAATTGCCGATAATCTGCAGCCCTACGGGCATGTTGCCGACCCGGCCGCAGGGCAGGGACATGCCGGGCAGGCCCGCCAGGTTGGTGGCGATGGTGTAGATATCCTCCAGGTACATGGCGACGGGATCGGCGACTTTGGCGCCGATCTCGAAAGCCGGGGAGGGTGCGGTCGGGCCCATGATCACGTCCACTTTGCCGAAAGCATCGACAAAGTCCTGCTTGATCAGCCGGCGCACCTGCTGCGCCTTGTTGTAGTAGGCATCGTAGTAGCCGGCGGACAGGGCGTAGGTGCCGACGAGAATGCGGCGTTTGACCTCCTCGCCGAAGCCCTCGCCGCGGGAGCGCATATAGAGGTCGCGCAGGTCGGCGGGGTTTTCGCAGCGATAGCCATAGCGCACGCCGTCGAAGCGCGACAGGTTGGCGGAGGCCTCCGCCGGCGCGATGACATAGTAGGCGGGTACCGCCAGGTCCGTGTGCGGCAGGCTGATGTCCACCAGCTCCGCGCCCAGCTTCTCGAATTCCTTCAGCGCGTCCTGCACTCGCGCGGCGGTGTCCGCGTTCAGGCCCTCGCCGAAATACTCCTTTGGTACGCCGATCTTCAGGCCCTGGACTGACTTGTTTAAGTCGGCGGTAAAGTCCTCCGCATCGCGCTGCAGGTTGGTGGAGTCGCGCCTGTCGGGGCCGGCCATGGCCGACAACAGGTGGGCGCAGTCCTCGGCGTTGCGGGCGATGGGCCCGGCCTGGTCGAGGCTGGAGGCGAAGGCCACCATGCCCCAGCGGGAGACGCGGCCGTAGGTGGGCTTGAGGCCGGTGGTGTTGGTCAGCGCGGCCGGCTGGCGGATGGAGCCGCCGGTGTCGGTGGCGGTGGCGCCGGGCACCAGCTGCGCGGCCACCGCGGCAGCGGAACCGCCCGAGGAACCGCCGGAGACGCGATCGGTGTTCCAGGGGTTCTTCACCGGACCGTAGTAGCTGGTCTCGTTGGAGGAGCCCATGGCGAACTCGTCCATATTGGTCTTGCCCAGGGACACGGCGCCGGCATGCTGCAGGTTCTCCACCACGGTGGCATCGTAGGGCGGCACGAAGTTATCGAGCATCTTCGAGCCACAGCTGGTGCGCACGCCGCTGGTACAGAAGATATCCTTGTGGGCGATGGGCACGCCGCACAGGGCCGGCGCGTCACCCGCGGCCAGTTGCCGGTCGGCGGCCTCTGCCCGCTGCAGGGCCTGCTCGGCGGTGACAGTGATAAAGCTGTTGTAGTTGCTATCCTGCTGTTGGATTCGATCCAGCAACTGCCGGGTGATCTCGACACTGGAGAACTGCTTGTCCCGCAGTCCTCGAATGATTTCGGCGATGGTGAGCTGATGCATGGTTGTTCCGCGTTGTCTTGTCTGCGTTCCTTTTCGGGGCTGTGGCTCAGTCGATGACCTTGGGCACCAGGTAGAGGCCCTGTTCGGACTGGGGCGCCAGGGCCAGGAATTCCTCGCGCCGGTTCGGCTCGGTGACTTCGTCGGCGCGCAGTACCTGGACCGCATCCAGCGGGTGCGCCATCGGTGCCACGCCCTCGGTGTGGACGGCCTGCAGCTTGTCCACCAACTGCAGGACATCGCCCAGCCGGCTGCTGACTTCCTCGACGGTTTCCTCGGAGATGGCGATGCGGGCCAGCTCCGCGAGTTTTTCTACAGTTTGCGCATCTACGGACATCGTCAGGTGCTCCAGCTTGAATGGCAATTTGTATATCGCCCCGGCCAGAGTGGGCGGGGCGGAAGGGGCGCAAATTTAGCACAGTCCACTGCAATTCTCACCGGCGGCCGTAGAATTGCCCCGTGGAAATGGGATCGGGCGTTCTAAATTGCCCATTTTTTGTCCTTGCCCTGAACCCCCGCCGTTGTTAGAGTTTGCCGATTCTGGCCGGGGTCTGTGCGCCTGTGGCCGCGGGACCGGAAAATGCGGTCCGGAACTCAGAATTTTTTGTGTGGACTAACTAGGCTTTAGCCAGGCTCAAGTCTGCCAGCTGCGCCCGCCCGGGGCGCTGTAAAAATTAGTACAAGGTAATCGAATTCCATGTTTAAACGTTTGCGGGGCATGTTCTCCAGTGATCTGTCTATCGACCTGGGGACTGCCAACACGCTGATCTACGTCCGCGATCGCGGCGTGGTCCTGGACGAGCCCTCCGTCGTCGCCATCCGCCACTACAACGGCCAGAAGATCGTCGAGGCCGTCGGCGTCGAAGCCAAGCGCATGCTCGGCCGTACTCCCGGCAACATCACCGCCATCCGCCCGCTG
Source organism: Microbulbifer litoralis (assembly GCF_023634065.1). Classification (GTDB taxonomy): domain Bacteria; phylum Pseudomonadota; class Gammaproteobacteria; order Pseudomonadales; family Cellvibrionaceae; genus Microbulbifer; species Microbulbifer litoralis. The sequence goes on along the minus strand of NZ_JALKCV010000017.1, from coordinate 64,049 downwards.
AAGGACGGCGTCATCGCCGATTTCCAGGTGACCGAGAAGATGTTGCAGCACTTTATCAAGAAGGTGCACGAGAACAGCTGGATGCGCCCCAGCCCGCGGGTGCTGGTGTGTGTGCCCTGCCAGTCCACTGAGGTGGAGCGCCGCGCGATCCGCGAATCCGCGATGGGCGCCGGTGCGCGTGAGGTGTGGCTGATCGAGGAGCCGATGGCCGCGGCCATCGGCGCCGGCCTGAAGGTGGAGGAGGCCAGTGGTTCCATGGTGGTGGATATCGGTGGCGGTACCACCGAGATCGCGATCATCTCCCTGAACGGTGTGGTCTACTCCGATTCCGTGCGTATCGGCGGCGATCGTTTCGACGAGGCTATCGTCAACTATGTGCGCCGCAACTACGGCAGCGTGATCGGCGACGCCACCGCCGAGCGCATCAAGGAGGAGATCGGCTGCGCCTACGCGGGCAGTGAAGTGCGCGAGATCGACGTGCGCGGCCGCAACCTGGCGGAAGGGGTGCCGCGCAGCTTCACCCTGAACTCCGATGAGATTCTCGAGGCCCTGCAGGAGCCGCTGACCGGTATCGTGCAGGCAGTCAAGAGCGCGCTGGAGCAGTCTCCGCCCGAACTGGCGTCCGATATCGCCGAGCGCGGCATGGTACTGACCGGTGGCGGCGCGCTGCTGCGCGACCTGGACCGGCTGCTGATGGAAGAGTCCGGCCTGCCGGTGATCGTCGCCGATGACCCGCTGACCTGCGTCGCCCGCGGCGGTGGCCAGGCGCTGGATATGATGGACAAGAGTCGGTTGTACCTGGTTTCCAACTGACGTTTGGTTATAGCCTCGGGGGATGTTAGCGAACTCCGGGGCGATCCTGCTACCGGTATTCGTTTGCGGGACACGGACTAGGCGTCCCCCCGTGAATACATCCCTGTAGGCTTGTCGGCGAGGTGGCCCGGCCGCTCCAGGTATTCACGGCGCCTTCGGCCCCTCTCGCCAACAGTCCCGCAAACGAATACCGGCAGCAGCGCCGCCCGGATCTCGCTTACAGGCACCCGAGGGTGCCAAAGTCAATACCGGGCCACAATCCGATAACAACAACTCACTGAACTGACCTGTAGACGGGGGTCTGCCCATCAAACCGCTATTTACCCGCGGCCCCTCGCCGGAATCCCGCATCCTTGTGCTGGGCCTGGTGGCGGCGGCGCTGATTGTGATCAACATCTACACCGACTGGCTGCAGCCTCTGCGCGAGCGTGTCACCGGGCTGGTGTCACCCTTCTACTGGATTACTGATACCCCCGATCGGGTGGGCAACTGGGCCGGGGAGCAGCTGCGTTCGCGGGAGGAACTGCTGGAAGAAAACAGCCGCCTCAAGCGCCAGGTATTGCTGCTGGAGCAGCGCAGCCAGCTGCTGGCCTCGGTAAAGGCCGAGAACACCCAGCTCAAGGAGCTGATGAACTCGGCGGACTCCGTCGATGAGCGGGTGCTGGTGGCTCAGATTATCGGTGTGTCGCCGGATCCTCTCGAGCACGTGCTGGTCATCGACAAGGGGCGCGATGACGGTGTCGGCCTGGGCACGCCGATCATGGATGCCAGCGGCCTGCTGGGCCAGGTGATCGAAGCCGGCGATTCCTCGAGCCGCGTGCTGCTGATCACCGATGCCAGCCACGCCATCCCGGTACAGGTGCTGCGCAACAGCGTGCGGGCCGTGGCCGAGGGCACCGGCGACCTGTACCGTCTCAAATTGCGCCACCTGGCCAATACCAGCGATATCCGCGAGGGCGACCTGCTGCTCAGTTCCGGTCTCGGTGGCCGCTTTCCCGCCGGCTACCCGGTGGGCGAGGTCATCTCCGTGCGGCGTGACCCCGGCCACGCCTTTGCCGAGGCGGAAGTACAGCCGCGCGGCCGCATGAACCGCAGCCGTTTTGTGCTGGCGGTGATCGAAGAGCGCGATACGGCCCAGGGCAACGACAGAGAGCGGGACCTTGGAAGCGAATAACCGCTGGTTCATCGCCGTCACGGTCCTGCTGGCACTGCTGCTCGCAGTCATGCCGCTGCCGTACAACTGGCTCTGGTTCCGCCCGTCTTTTACCGCACTGCTGGTGATCTTCTGGATCACGCGCATGCCGCAGAGCCTCGGTGTCGGCTTCGCCTGGATGGTGGGGATCCTCGAGGATCTGGTCACGGGTTCGGTGCTCGGCACCCACGCGCTGGCCCTGGCGGTGCTGGCCTACTTCAGCCTGCTCACCTACCAGCGCACCCGCGCGTTCAACCCCGCCCAGCAACTGATGTGGGTATTTATCCTCGTCGGCATCAACCAGGTGGTGGGCAACTGGGTACACGGCCTGGCGGGCAAGCCGGTGCCCGGCCTCACTTTTCTCTGGCCCGCGATCACCAGCGCCCTGCTGTGGCCCTGGATGGCGCCCTGGCTGGGCCTGATGGCCGGCCGCCTGCAGGTCAGGTAAAGTGGAGACCGACCGGTCGCAACCGAAGAGTAAAGCCGGGTAAAGGGCGATCATTTTTCGATCGATGCCGTTATAATCGGTCTCCAATCCAGACAAACAATAAGCAGTACCGTGCCTGAACTCCCAGCTCACAGCCAACTCCTCCTCGCCTCCGGCTCGCCGCGCCGCGCGGAACTGCTGGAGCAGATCGGCGTGCCCTTCTCCCGCCTGACCCCCGATGTGCCCGAAGAGCAGGGCGAGGATGAGGGAGCGCGTGCCTACGTCGCGCGCCTGGCGCGCAACAAGGCCGCCGCCGGACTGGCGCTGGCCGGTGCACCTGCGACCGGACTCTGGGCCCTGGGCGCCGATACGCTGGTCCTGGCCGGCGGACAGGTGCTGGAAAAGCCGCGGGATTTCACCGACTTTGAATCCATGATGCGATCGCTGTCCGGGCGGGAACACGCGGTCGTGACCGCCATCTGCCTGCGCGGCGACGGGCGCCAGTTCGAACATCTGGTGGAGACCCGGGTGCGTTTCCGCCATCTCGACCACCGGCTGGTCGACGCCTACTGGCGCACCGGCGAACCCGCCGACAAGGCCGGCGGTTACGGCATCCAGGGGCTGGGTGCGGCGCTGGTGGAATCCATCAGCGGCAGCTACAGCAACGTGGTCGGCCTGCCGTTGGAGGCACTGGTACCGATGCTGGAGAAAGCGGGCATACCCTATTGGCGGGAGCCGTCGGCGAGCGGGAAGACAGTCACGAACAGGAAGGATGCGTGAGCGAAGAATTATTGATCAATGTCGCCCCGATGGAGACCCGCGTCGCGCTGGTGGAAAACGGTGTGTTACAGGAAGTCTACCTGGAGCGCAGCGCGCGCCGCGGCATCGTCGGCAATATCTACAAGGGCAAGGTGGTGCGCGTGTTGCCCGGCATGCAGGCGGCATTCGTCGATATCGGCCTGGAGCGGGCCGGTTTTATCCACGCCTCCGACATAGCGCCGCTGGACGAGGAGGGCATGGAATCCCGCGAGAATGCCGAGGTGGCGGATATCCGCGCCCTGGTGCGCGAGGGCCAGTCGCTGGTGGTGCAGGTGGTCAAGGACCCGATCAGCAGCAAGGGCGCGCGCCTGACCACCCACCTGTCCGTCTCGGCCCGCTACCTGGTGTATATGCCGCAGACCCGGCATATCGGGATCTCCAATCGTATCGAGGACGACGGCGAGCGCGAGCGCCTGCGACAGCTGGTGGAGCAGGCCTCGGCCAAGCTGGCGGAGGAGGGGCAGAGCGGCGATGGGGGCTTTATCCTGCGCACCGTGGCCGAGGGTGTCAGCGAGGACGAGCTGCTGCGCGATATCCCCTTCCTGTACAAACTCTGGGGCGAGCTGGAAAACCGCATCAAGTCGCGGTCGCTGCCGTCGGTGATCTACGAGGACCTGCCGCTGTTCATGCGCGCGCTGCGCGACCTGGCGCGGCCCCACACGGAGAAGATCCGCATCGACTCCCGCGAGGCCCACGGCCGCGCGGCGGAGTTTGCCGGCAAGTACGCGCCGGAAATTGCCGGGCGCCTGGAGCACTACCCCGGCGAGCGACCGCTGTTCGATCTCTATGGCGTCGAGGAGGAAATCCACAGGGCGCTGCACAACAAGGTGACCCTGAAGTCCGGTGGCTACCTGATCGTCGAGCAGACCGAGGCGATGAGTACCATCGATGTCAACACCGGCGCATTTGTCGGACATCGCAATCTCGAAGAGACTATCTTCAAGACCAACCTGGAGGCGGCCACCGCCATCGCCCGGCAGCTGCGGCTGCGCAACCTGGGCGGCATCATCATCATCGACTTTATCGATATGAAGGATACGGAGCACCAGCGCCAGGTACTGCGCACGCTGGAAAAGACACTGGAGCGGGACCACGCCAAGACCAGCATCACCGGTGTGTCCGAACTGGGTCTGGTGGAGATGACCCGCAAGCGCACGCGGGAATCCCTGGGCCAGTTCCTGTGCGAGCCCTGCCCGGTTTGCATGGGGCGCGGTACCCTGAAGAGCGCGGAGACCGTCTGTTACGAGATTTTTCGCGAAACCATTCGCGAGGCCCGCGCCTACGACAGCGAGAAGATCATGGTGCTCGCCAGCCAGGTGGTGATCGACCTGTTGCTGGACGAGGAATCGGCCAATGTGGCCGACCTGGAAGAGTTTATCGGCCGGCCCATCCAGTTCCAGGTGGAGCCCATTTACAACCAGGAGCAGTATGACATTGTTCTTGTGTGAAGGCGGCGCCCGGGACTCGGGACTTCGGACGCAAGCGGGACTCGGGACTCGGGACTCGGGACCCGGGTTCGCCTGCAAGCACGCTCCTGCCGATTCGGCCAGGCGCGCCGGGAGCAATACGAAAGCGCTGGCGCGGGCAGCAGGCCGCGTCCTGGTACAGGTTTCTCTCGTGTTACCGGGTCTCGGGTCCGGATTGTTTGTTGAGCCCCGTTATCACGGAGGCTTCCGATGACGGGGACTCTGCGCTGGCTCGCCCGCAAGTTCTGGCTGCTGACCATCACCCTGGTCATCAGCCTCGCCATCCTGGTGCAGACCGGTCGCATGCTTTCGCCGCTGGTGGAGGACTACCGCCCGCAGATCAGCAACTGGCTGTCGGCGCGCCTCGGTGTGCCGGTGCAGATGGAACGGCTGTCGCTGCGTTGGCGGGCCCTCGAAGTGGCGCTGCAACTGGACGAGTTGCGCCTGGGGGAAAACGGCGAAGTGCATATGGGCTACGGCCTGTTTCACCTGGACCTGCTCTCGAGCCTTTGGAACCGCGAACTGGTGTGGAAAAACCTGCAGGTGCGGGATTTCTCCGCCGAGTTGAGCCGTACCGAAAGCGGCGGCTGGCATATCGAGGGATTCCCGCCCGGCGCCGATGGCGCCGCGGCGGAAGAGGCTGCGGGTGCCCCGCGCCTGGGCGACCCGGCGCGCATCTTCCAGTTGGGCCCCAAAGTCCAGGTGCGCAATGCCAGTATCCGCCTGCGCCTCGCCGACGGCGCCAGGGCCGAGATGAACCTGCCGCGAATACAGCTGGAAAACGCCGGCGACTTCCACCGCCTGACGGCGCGGGCCTTTATTTCCTCCACTGCCGGCGTTGCACAGGATTCCGATGGTGCCTCCGGGCACGCACTTCTGGGGCAGGGCGAGACGCTGCGCCTGATCCTCGAGGGGCGCGGCAACCCGCGCGACCGCGACGATTTCTCACTGAATGGCTATGTGCAGTTGAACGACATGCTGGTGGATGCGGACACCATCGCGCTGTTGCAGCAACTGACGCCCCTGCCGGAAAAATACCACTGGCGTGGCCGCAAAATGGCCCGCGGCAGCCTCTGGCTGCACAGCGAGGCCGACAGCGGCTACCGCCTGCGCGGCCGCCTGGAACTGGCGCAACTGGAAGTGGATGCCGCGCGGGAAACCGGCGCCGAGCGCGAGCCTTCGCTGCTGGAGCCCCTGCGCGGCCTGTCCGGCGATCTTTCCGGCCACTGGCAGCCGGGCGGCAACTGGCGCCTGGCGCTGCAGCAGGTAGAGCTGGACTGGCGCGACCTGCCGATGCCTCCGCTAAACCTGCAGGCCCGCAACAGCGCGGAGAGCGGCCTGCAATTGTCGGTGGACCGCATCGAACTGGGGGCCTGGAGCCGCATTCTGGAACGAATGGCCCTGCTGGAGGGGCCGGCCGCGGAGTGGCTGCAGGCGCTCGCGCCCTCCGGTCGCCTGGAGCGGGTACAGTTTGCCCGCGGCGCCGACGGTGGAATTGCCCTGAGCGCCAACCTGCGCGACCTGACTGCCGCCGCCCACCGCGGTGCCCCGGCGGTGCAGGGATTGAACGGCTACCTGGAAATGCGCGGCGGCGACGGTTTCGCGCAGCTGGCGGGGGGCGACGGCGTTCGTATCCAGTTCCCCAAACTCTATGAGAACGCTTTCGAATTCACCCGTGTCGGCGGCACCGTCGCCTGGCAGGTCGATCGCGACAACAACTCGGTACAGGTCAACTCCGGGCTGTTGCGGCTCGGCGGCGAGCAGGGCGACATCCGCGGCCAGTTCCTGCTGCAGCTGCCGTTCGTGCCCCACAGCCGCCCGGCCGAATTCACCCTGGCACTGGGGCTGCGCGACGCACCGGTGTCGGCGCAGGGACAACTGGTGCCCCACACCGTCAGCGACGACCTGCGCAATTGGCTGGCCGATGGCCTGGGCAGCGACAATCCCGGCCGCGTCTCGCGCGCGGGATTCATCTACCGCGGCAGCAGTTATCGCGAGGGCGAGGATCCCGAACTGCTGGCCCTGGGCGACCACCCGGAGCGGCAGACAGTGCAGTTGGCGGCGGATGTGACCGACGGCGCGCTCGACTATGCGCCGGGCTGGCCGGCGGCGAGGAATATCTCCGCGCGCCTGCTGGTCAACGACCGCAATGTACTGGTCAACGCCGAGGCGGCGACGCTGTGGAATATCGCCGCGCGCGATATCGAGGTGGGAGTGACCCCCAGCCCCACCGGCGACGGCTCCCTGCTGGGGGTGCATGCCAGGCTGGAGGGGCCGGCATCCGACGGCCTGCGACTGCTGCGCGAATCGCCGCTGCGCGAGCGCCTGGGCAGCGCCTTTGACGACTGGCAACTGGGCGGCCGTATCAGTGGCGACCTGACCCTGTCCCAGCCCCTCGGCGGCGCCGAACTGCCGGCGCGCCAGAATGTACAGCTGCAATTGCAGGGCGGCGACCTGCGTCTCGACAAGCTGCGCCTGGATATCGATGGGCTGGGCGGGCGCATCCATTACGACAGCGACGACGGCCTGGCCGGCACCCGCCTGAGCGGCGATCTCTGGGGTCGGCCGCTGCAGGCGCGTATCGAGCATATCGGTGACGGCGACGAGCGGGACACCCAGGTGGTGATCGATGGCAGCAACAGCATCGAGGCGGTGCAGGACTGGAGCGGTCGCCCCGAGCTGGCCTGGCTGGACGGTGTCTTCGACTACCGCGCGCTGGTGACCATCCCCGCGGCCAGCAAGGAGAAACCCTACTCGGCCATCTTCGAAATGACGTCCGACCTGGAGGGTGTCGCGGTGGACCTGCCGCCGCCGCTGGGCAAGGTGGCGGACGAGAAAACCCGCTACGTACTGCGGGTACCGATCGGCGAGCAGGGCAGCCTGTTCAATCTCAGTTACGGCGAACACCTGCAGGGGCAGTTCTGGCAGGTGGACGGCGTTGTCGACCGCGCTGCCATCGCCCTCAATGCCGAGGCCGAGCTGCCGCGGGAGCGGGGCCTGGCGATCAGCGGCGACCTGTCGCAGATCGACCTGCCGCGCTGGCAGCAGTCGCTGGCAGTGTTCGGTGGCAAGGGCGGCGAATCCGACCATGAAAACAGTGGCGGCGCAGCCGCGGCGGACATCGACAATCCGCTGCCGATCACCCTCGACCTGAGCACCGACCGGCTGCAGCTGGGTGCGGTGGATATCGAACATATCCACGTCCGCGGACGCGGTCTCGGGGCCGACTGGCAGTTGCAGTTCGACAGTGCCATGGCGTCGGGCAGTGTCAGTGGCGTCATGAACGGGGCCACGCCGCTGCAACTGGACCTGAGCCACCTGCACCTGCCCGCGCCACAATCGTCGCAGGGCGGCGGCGCGGCGAAGAAGGAGGAAACCGATGCCTGGGCCGGTTTCGATTTCACGCAGTTGCCGCAGGTGGATTTCAGTACCGACAGCCTGCGGGTCGGCGAAGAGGACATGGGTCGCTGGTCGTTCCGCCTGCGGCCGTCGCAGTCGCGGCTGGTGATCAGCGATATCCGCGGCGCCGCGCGCGGTGTGCGCGTCGAGGGGCGCGGCCGGGGCGACAACAAGCTGGGTGCCCAGTTGATGTGGTTGCGCGACGAGGAGGGCAACGAATCCTCCCAGTTTATCGGCCGCCTGCTGGCGGATGACCTGGCCGACGTGCAGCGGGCCTGGGGCCAGGAGCCGGCCATCGAGAGCGAGACCGCCATTTTCGATACGGCGCTGCGCTGGGACGGCTCGCCGGCCCAGGTGGCGGCCAATCGCCTGTCCGGCGAACTGAAGATCGATATCCGCGACGGCCGTTTCATGCGCGCCACCGACAGCGCCGGCTCCGCCGTGCTGCGCCTGCTGTCGCTGTTCAACTTCGATACCTGGGCGCGCCGCCTGCGGCTGGACTTCTCCGATCTGTACCAGAACGGCATGGCCTTTGACCAGGTGCGCGGTGAGGTCTTTTTCGAGGGCGATGGCGAGTTGCTGATCGCGGTGCCGATCCAGGTGGAGGGGCCCACCAGCGAGCTGCAGATGGCCGGGCGGGTCAACCTGAAGCGCGAGGACCTGAATCTGACCCTGGTGGCGACCCTGCCGGTGGGCAATAACCTGGCGCTGATCGCGGCGCTGGCGGGCGGCCTGCCGGCGGCGGCGGGGGTTTACCTGATCAGCAAGGCGTTCAAGAAGCAGGTGGATAACATGGCCAGTGTCAGTTACCGCATCAGCGGCAAATGGGACGAGCCGGAGGTGCGCTTCGACAAGCTGTTCGACGGCGATGGCGCGCAGCGCCAGGGATCCGAGGCGGAGGCCCGCCGGCGCCCGCCGCCCGACAGTACCGGGGCGCCGCCGGCGGTCTCGGACAGCCGTCCGCAGCCGGAAGCCGACCGTTTCCTGCCGGCGGCGCCGGCAGCCGGGGGCCGCTGATCCCGGGGCACCCCGGGCCCGGATTTTGTTCTCGCTATTGAAGAAACCGAATAATTATTCGATATTGTGTCTGTGCGCGGTGGCTTTGGCCGTGCGTGAGAGGTAGAACAATAATCAACAGAGGTCCGCGCAAATGTCTGAGGTGGCCAATTTGGCAGGGTTTCCCGTCAATCGCTATTTGCTCTTCCGGGTGTTCAAGTACACCGTCTATCTGTTACTCGCCTACAATGTCTACGCTTTCTTCGTCGAGAATCACGCCGCCGCCGGTGCCGTGTTTGCCGATGGTGTCCAGCTGGGCAAGGTGATCGAGGCCTACAACGACTCCATCGATACCCTGGCCTGGGTGCTGTTGCTGCTGGTGTTTGAGCTGGAGACCTTCGTGCTGGCGGACGAGAGGATTCGCGGTGGGGTCAAGTGGTCGCTGAACGCCATTTCCGCTTTCTGTTATCTGTTCATCATCTATTCGTTTTACGGCTACGTGGCGGAGATGCTATCGGTCACCGACCTGGCGCCGGTGGCCCGGGGTGCCTGTGACCTGGCGGCCAGCGGCGACTGGAAGCTGGTGGTCGAGCAGGACGATTATGTACCGCTGGCGGCGCAGAACTGTGCGGCGCTGGGCGATGCGCAGATGTTGAGGCTGATGGATGCGATGGTGGTCGGCGACGCGGCGACCTGGAGCGAGATCGAGTGGCTGGCGTGGGTGGATGTGATCAATGCCGGCACCTGGCTGCTGGTGGTGTTTATCCTGGCGTTCGAGGTGTGGCTGCAGCTGCGCCAGCAGCTGTCGGACAGGATCATGCGCTACGGCCAGGTGGTCAAGGTGCTGCTGTATTCCACCCTGTTGCTGTGTGCCATCTACTGGGGGGTCAACGGCAGCTTCCTGGATTTCTGGGATGCCTTCCTGTGGCTGGTGGCCTTCTTCTTTATCGAGCTGAACCTGTTTGAGTGGCAGGCGGAGACCAGTGGCGAGTGATTGGTGATTGGGGCGAACCTTTGTGCTCGCCCTTTATATTTGTGGCACTTCAGACTGATGCTTGTAAGCCAGCCCCGTGGCGGCAGGGCCTTCGCATCAGTTTCAGTGCTCCTTTTGAGCTATCCAGGTAGCCAGATAGAAATCCGATGTCGATGCGAAGGTGCTGATACCGATAGCGGTTTGCCAGACCTTATGAGACAGGGATGTCGATTAGAGCGTACAGGGATGTATTCACCGCGTGTCTGGCAAACCGCTATCGGTAGCAGCACCGCCACCAAGCTCTCTAACAACAGCCTGGAATGCCCCTAACAAACAGGGCGAACACAAGGCTCGCCCCGACAGTCAGGATACTTCCTGCATAAAGAAATCGCGCAGAAAGCGGAACAGCTTGCGCTGGTTGGTGGGCGGCTTGCCGTTCTTGATCTCTTTTTGTGAATCGCGGACCAGCTGGCGCAGTTGCTGGTGATCCGCCTGCGGATAGCGGTCGAAAAATTCGCTCTGTGCGGCCTTGCCTTCCTCCAGCAGTCGCTTGCGCCAGTCCTCGGCCATCCTGTCGAAGCGCAGGTGCTGCTGGTCGCGTTCCTTGAATCGGGTTAGCACAGCCTCGATCGCCTCGGCGTCGGTGTTGCGCATCAGCTTGCCGATATACTGCATCTGTCGGCGGCGCGCCTCGTTGGACTTGATCCGGTGCAGCGTTTCGATGGCCTCGCGCATGTCGGCTTCCAGCGGCACTTCCGCCAATTGGGCCCTGCCCAGTTCGGCGAGCTGCCGGCCCAGTTCCTGCAGTTCGTGCATTTCCTGTTTGACCCGCGTTTTGCTCTTCGGCAGGTCTTCGTCGAAATCGTCAAACTCTTCCATTCATCTTACCGTGTGATTCATTAACCAAAATACCAGGTGGCCAGGCCGAGGAATGCCATGAAGCCCACTACATCGGTCACTGTGGTCAGGGCCACGCCACCGGCCAGCGCCGGGTCGATGCGCATGGCCCGCAGCAATACCGGCAGTATGGCACCGGCCACGGCGGCGGTGATCAGGTTGATCACCATGGCCGCGACAATAATCAGCGCGATGCGACCGTCGTCGAACCAGATGGCGGCGACCCCGCCCATGACGGCGGACCACAGCAGCGCGTTCAGTGCGCCCGCGCCCAGCTCGCGGGACAGCAGCCAGCTCAGGTTGCTGCGCCCGATCTGGCCCAGCGCCATGCCGCGGATCACCACCGTCAGCGTCTGGCTGCCGGCCACGCCGCCCATACTGGCGACGATCGGCATCAGCACCGCCAGCGCCACCACCTTGTCCAGGGTGCCCTGGAACAGGCTGATGACCCAGGATGCCAGCAGTGCCGTGAGCAGGTTGATACCCAGCCACAGGGCGCGGCGGCGGGCGGTGCGGCGCACCGGCGCGAAGGTGTCCTCCTCCTCGTCCAGGCCGGCCAGGCTCATCAGCGAGTGGTCGGCGTCCTCGCGGATCACGTCCACCACGTCGTCGATGGTGATGCGACCGAGCAGGCGGTTGTTTTCGTCCACCACCGGCGCGGTGATCCAGTCGTACTTCTCGAACAGTCGCGCGACTTCGGTGTCTGCCATATCCGCCGGGATGGGCTCCACGTCGGTATTGACCACCTCGCGTACGGTGACGCCGGGATCGGTGGTGAGCAGCTTCGACAGCGGCAGCAGGCCGATGTACTGGCCCTTGCGGTTGATCACGAAGAGGCTGTCGGTGGATTCGGGCAGTTGCTCGTGGCGGCGCAGGTAGCGCAGCACCACATCCAGGGTCAGGTTGGGGCGCACGGAGATGGTATCCGTGTCCATCAGGCCGCCGGCGGTCTCCTCGTCGTAGGCGAGCACGCCCTCGACTCGCGCGCGGTCTGTCTCCTTCATCGCCGACAGGACCTCGCCCATGACCCGTTCCGGCAGGTCCTGGAGTATGTCGGCGACGTCGTCGGCGTCCAGCCCCTCCATGACTGCCACCATCTCCTCGGTATCCATGGTGGCCAGGATCTGGCTGCGCACTTCGTCGGTGAGTTCCTGCAGGACTTCGCCCTCTACCTCCCGGTCGACCAGGGTCCACAGCACCTGGCGGATGCGCGGCGGGGAGCTTTCCAGTAGCTGTGCGATGCTCTGCGGGGTGAGGGTTTGCAGCATGCGCCGCACCTCGCGCCCGGTGCCGCTGTCCAGCGCCGCCACCAGCTCGCTGAGCTGGTTCTGGGGGCGGAACTTGATGTCGGCGGGGGGCTGGCTGGGCACGGAAGGGGGTCTCGTCAATGCGGAATCTGCGATTCGGCCCCGCGACTGCGGGAGCGTCTACAGGCCGCGATCATACTATCAGCAGGCTCTGGAATCGATTGTGGTAATGGCTGCTGAGGGGGCGGGGAGGATATCCCTCTGTCTTCTTACGGGGGTCACTCCGCCTCGCCGAAGCGATCGGCGACCAGCTCGCACAGGGCTTCCAGGGCCGCCTGCTCGTCGGCGCCCTCCACCTCCAGGTCCAGTTCGGTGCCCTTGCCCGCGGCCAGCAGCATCAGGGCCATCACGCTCTTGCCATCCACGGACTTGCCCTGGCAGCCCACCCTGATATCGGCGGAGAAGCGGGCCGAGGTCTGTGCAAATTTGCTGGCGGCGCGGGCGTGAAGGCCCAGTTTGTTGATGATCTGTAGGCGGCTTTTCTGCATGGGGGGTGTTCGGCCTGGCTCGGTTGGTTTACTGCTGCTGTTCGCGGTGGCGGACCTGTACATTGTCGAAATGGCCGGCAAAGGCCCTGGCCAGTTGCTCGACCATGTAGACCGAGCGATGGCGCCCGCCGGTGCAGCCGATGGAGATACAGGTATAGCTGCGATTGCTCTTCTGGTAGGCCGGCAGCCAGCGCTCCAGGAAGCCGGTGATATCCCGCTCCATATCGTCGGTCTGCGGGTGGCTGCGGAGATATTCTGCCACTTCCGGATCCAGGCCGGTTTTCTGGCGCAGCTCGGCCACCCAGTAGGGGTTGGGCAGGCAGCGCAGGTCGAAGACCAGGTCCGCGTCCACCGGCACGCCGTGCTTGAAGCCGAACGACTGGAAGAGTATCGCCATTCCCGGCGATTCCTGCCCCACCACCCGCGTTTTTACCAGGTCGCGCAGCTGGTGCAGGCTGAGGCTGCTGGTATCGATCACCAGGTCGGCCATGGCCGCCAGTGGTGCCAGCAGTTCCTTTTCCCGGTTCAGGGCTTCCAGCAGGTGGGTGCGGTTGTCGGACAGCGGGTGTTTGCGGCGGGTTTCGCTGAAACGCTGTACCAGCACCGGCGAGCGGGCATCCAGGTAAATCACATCGCACTGCACGCCGCTCTCGCGCAGTTCCCCGATCACCCGCGGCGCCTGCTGCACATCCTGCCACAGGTTGCGGGCGTCGATGCCCAGCGCCAGGCGGGGGCTGCCGAGGGCGTTTGGGGTGTCGTCCCCGGGTGCCTGTTCGCGCACCCGCTTGACCAGCTCGGGCAGCAGGCTGGCCGGGAGGTTGTCGATGCAGTTGAAGCCGACATCCTCCAGCAGTTGCAGGGCGGAGCTTTTACCGGAGCCGGAACGGCCGCTGATGATCACCAGGCGCATTGTTCGAATACCAACTATCAATGATCAAATTATCAGAGACCAATGATCCGGGATTATGCGCTGTGACTCAATGTCCGGTTTTCGTTGTTTTTTGATATTCAATCGTGGCTTCAGGCGGCCGCGGCGCTGTCGATGGCCAGCGCATAGAGCTCGTCGCCGCTTTCGGCGCGACGCAGCTTCTCTCGCACGCGGCTGTCGGAGAAGAGGGCGGCGATTTCGGCCAGGGTGTCCAGGTGTTCCTGCTCCGAGTCCTCGGGTACCAGCAGCGCGAACAGCAGGTCGACCGGCTGGCGGTCGGCGGCGTCGAAATCGACGGCGGGTTCGGTGGTGCAGAGCACGCCGATGGGCTTCTCGCAGCCCGGCAGGCGGCAGTGGGGAATGGCCACGCCTTCGCCGATACCGGTGGAGCCGAGGCGTTCGCGGGCGATCAGCTGGTTGAAAATGGTATCGGCGTCGAGTTGTGGATACTGTTCGTCAATGGCCTGGGCAATATTGAGCAGCAATTTCTTTTTGCTGCTCCCCGCCAGGTGGCAGAGACTCAGGCGGGGAGAGAGTAATGCTTCCAATGTCATAACTTATCGGTGCTTTTGCAACTTCTCTTTGTGCTTCTTGAGCTGACGATCCAGCTTGTCGGACACAGCGTCGATGGCCGCGTACATGTCTTCGTCTTCCGAGCCCGCAACCAGGTCGTGGCCATTAATGTGTACCCGGGCCTCGGCCTTCTGTACCAGTTTTTCGACAGAGAGAATTACCTGGGCGGTGGTAATGTTGTCGTAGTGACGGGAGAGTTTTTCCAGTTTGCTTTCGCAGTAATCGCGGATCGGCGGGGTCACATCGAGATGATGGCCACTGATATTGATCTGCATGGATTTCTCCTCTTCGGGTGCATGCGGTACTCCGGCGGCACCCCCGTCAGGGCGGCAACCCTACTAGGAAGTTCGCCAGAATGGAAGGATACACTCAAAGTTCGGGGTTTGGTTGCCGGTCGGGTCGAAGGGGACGCCCAGGCCATTTATGACCAGGTGGTCGGTGCGGGTCTGAAAAGCTGGGCCTTCGCACGGATCTCGATATTCTTTTCCGACTGTAGGGTGCGCCGTGCGCACCATTGAAGCGCCCGGTGCGCACGGCGCACCCTACTGAAAGTCCCGGTCCCGCCGTCAAACCAGCCGCTTGCGCTCGCTGGAGGAAGGGATGCCCATGGATTCCCGGTACTTGGCCACGGTGCGCCGCGCCACCTTGATGCCCTGTTGGTCGAGTTCCTGGGTGATCTTGTTGTCGGACAGGGGCTTGCGCGGTTCCTCGCCGTCCACCAGCTTGCGGATCATGGCGCGGATGGCGGTGGAGGAGGCGTCCTCGCCGGAGTCGGTGCTGACGTGGCTGGAGAAGAAGTATTTGAGCTCGAACACGCCCCGCGGGGTGAGCATGTACTTCTGCGTGGTGACCCGGGAAATGGTGGACTCGTGCATGCCGATGGTCTCGGCGATATCCGCCAGCACCATGGGCTTCATCGCCTCCGGTCCCAGTTCGAAGAACCCCTGTTGTTTCTCGACGATACAGGACGCGACTTTGAGCAGGGTTTCGTTGCGGCTCTGCAGGCTCTTCAGGAACCAGCGCGCCTCCTGCAGGTTGTCGCGCAGGAAGTTGTTATCGCTGGAGTTATCGGCGCGCTTGATCAGGGAGGCGTAGTCGCCGTTGATGCGGAGCTTGGGGGTGGTCTCAGGATTGAGCTCCACCAGCCAGCGCTGCTGGCGGCGGCTGACGATGATATCCGGCACCACGTACTGGGGCTCTTCGCCGCCGAACGCCTCGCCCGGGTAGGGGTTGAGGGTCTGGATCAGCCGGATGGCCTCGCCCAGTTGGGCTTCGCTCAGGCGCGTGCGCCGGCTCAGTTGGCGGAAATCGCGCTTGCCGAGCAGTTCCAGGTGGCGTTCGACGATAATCTGGGCCTGTTCCAGCCAGGGTGTCTCGACGGGGAGCTGCTGCAGTTGCAGCAGCAGGCATTCGCGCAGGTCGCGCGCGCCGCAGCCGGCGGGTTCGAACTGCTGGATGATCTTGAGTACCGCCAGCACCTCTTCTTTTTCAGCGTCCAGCGCTGAGGCGAGATCCAGTGGACAGGATTCCAGCAGGCCGCTGGGGGCGATGCCGTCGATCAGGTTTTCCGCGATCAGCCGGTCCAGCGGCGTCAGGGGAGTGAGGTTGAGTTGCCACAGCAGGTGGTCGTGCAGGCTGTCGGGGGCGGTGTTGCGTTGGTCGAGCGCGTATTCGTCGGCTTCGACGCCGCTGTAGCTGCTGCTGCCGCTGCCGTAGACGTCGTCCCAGCGCGTATCCACCGGCAGATCCTCGGGGATATCCTGGTTCCAGTCGCTGTCGGTGGACGGATCGGTGCTGTTTGCGGTGTGCTGTTCTTCTGGCTGTGTCGCCTGGGTGTCCCGTTCCCGCGGTGCCTCGGGCTGTTCTTCGCCGTCCATCTCCAGCAGCGGATTGCTGTCGAGGGCGGATTGCACCTCCTGCTGCAGGTCCAGCGTCGACAGTTGCAGCAGGCGGATGGCCTGTTGCAGCTGCGGCGTCATGGTCAGCTGTGTGCCGAGTTTTAACTGGAGGGACTGCTTCATAATCAGAGGGTATGATGCCGATTCGGCGGATTATTCGTCTGCATATCAAGGAGGTTGCAGACTAACCCTCTGTCGGGACGATTACAAGCAATAAGTGTGCCGAAGACGCGTGTCCCGGTCGCGGCCAGCGCTCCGCCTGTGGCGTCAGATGGTAAATTCGTGGCCCAGGTAGACTTCGCGCACCTGCTGGTTGTTCAGCACCTCGGTGGGTGTGCCGGAGGCGATGATGTGGCCCTCGCTGACGATATAGGCGGTCTCGCAGATATCCAGCGTCTCGCGCACATTGTGATCGGTGATCAGCACGCCGATACCGCGGTCGCGCAGGTGGCGGACTATCTGCTTGATATCGTTGACCGAGATGGGGTCGACGCCGGCGAAGGGTTCATCCAGCAGCACGAAGGCCGGGTCGGTGGCCAGGGCGCGGGCGATCTCCACCCGGCGGCGCTCGCCACCGGACAGCGCCATACCGGGGCTGTTCTCGATATGGGTGATATTGAACTCGTTCAGCAGTTCCTGCACCCGGGCCCGGCGCTCGTCGCGGGACAGGTCTTTGCGGGTCTCCAGGATGGCGAGAATATTGTCGCGCACCGACAGGCGGCGGAACACCGAGGCCTCCTGCGGCAGGTAGCCGATGCCCTTGCGGGCGCGGCCGTGCATCGGCAGGCAGGTGATGTCCTCGTTGTCGATCATCACCTGGCCGGCGTCCGCCTGCACCAGGCCGGCGATCATATAGAAGCAGGTGGTCTTGCCGGCACCGTTGGGGCCCAGCAGGCCGACGATCTGGCCACTGGTGACGCTGACGGAAACGTCCTGTACGACCTTGCGCTTTTTGTACTGCTTGGCGAGATGTAACGCTTTCAGCGTTGGCATAGTGTGTTCCGAATCAATTCTGCGACGGCGGCCGCTCTATGTTACTGGTTTTGCCCGTCGTTGGCCGACTGCTGTTCCGTCGTTTTCTTTTCCGGCTTCCAGATCATTTCCACGCGGCCGTCGCCGGACTGGCCGTGGGCCTGCATCTGTTCGCTGGTGAGGTCGTAATCGATTTTTTCCGCCGTCAGGGTGTTGCCATCGCGGTCGACGTGGGCGTCGCCGGTGAGGTGCAGTTCATCCGAGGCGACGGTGAATTCGATGCGCCGGGCGCGGGCCTTGACCGGATTCTGGCTCTGTTGCACCTGCTGCTGGAAATGCGCCGGTTTGCCGATGGCCACCACGCGGTTGATTTCGCCGGCTTCGTTGCCGTGGACTTCCACGCGATCGGCGCGAATCTGCAGGGAACCCTGGGTGATGACCACGTCGCCGCTGTAGACGGACAGGTTTTCGCCGCGGTTGGCCTCGAGTTTTTTCGCCTGCACTTTGATCGGCTGGCTGCGGTCGTCCGGCAGGGCGGCGACCTGCGCGCTGAGGGCCAGCGCGACGGCGGCGGCGAGGGGCCGCAGAAATTCAATCGGTTTCATAGCTACTCTGTACCTCGGAGAGGATTTCCACCCGGTCTTCCTTCAGGAAAGCGCGCAGGCCTCTGCCCTGGGTGCGGTTGGGGCCGGCGGTAATGGTAACAATTTTGTCCGTCTCGGCGTATTCCTCGCGCGGTTTGATGGTTATGCTCTGGGTATCCAGGCGGATGCCACCCGGTTCCGGCAGTTCATTGATGACGACATCGCCTTTCAGGACCACGCGCTGCCCGTTGTTGTGCGCGACCCCGGTGCGGGATTCGGTGCGCCACTTGGGGCTGTCTTCCTGGTAAAAGAGTATACGCGGTTCGGTCAGGTCGGCGCGGTCGCGGCGGGCGAACTGGAAGAAGGTGATACGTTCGGCGTCCACGCGGTAGGCGAGGGTGCCGCCGGTGTTGAAGTGCCGGGTGCGCGCGTCGCGGATCACCAGGTCGGCGGCCCGGTCCTGCTGCTGGGGCGTGGGGCGCTTGCCCATCAGCTGTTCCGGTTCGCTCTCGGCAAACCAGAGTCCGGCGCTGATCAGCGCGACCACGATGACCAGAGGCAGCCAGCTGCGCATCAGTGTTCTCCTTCACCGGTGGCCAGGTAGGGGGCGAGTGCGGCGTCGAAGCTGCCCTGTGCCTGCATGATGCGGTCGCACACTTCCCGCACGGCGCCCTCGCCACCGCGGGTGTCGGTGATCCACAGGGCGCGCTCCCGCACCGGCGGCGCCGCATTGGGAACCGAGATGGGGCAGCCGATACGGGTCATTACCAGCAGGTCGGGGTAGTCGTCGCCGACGTAGGCGATATCCTCGAGGCGGCAGCTCTCGTCGCCGAGCAGTTCCTCCAGGGCGGCAAATTTGTCCTCACGGCCCTGGATCAGCTTGCGGACACCCAGGTCGTGCGCGCGGCGCTCCACCACATTGCTGCGGCGGCCGGTGATGATGGCCACCTGCACACCGGATTTCTGCAGCATCTTGATGCCGTGGCCATCCAGGGTGTGAAAGGTTTTCAGTTCGTTGCCGTTGTTGTCGAAATAGAGGCGGCCGTCGGTCAGTACGCCGTCGACGTCCAGTACCAGCCAGCGCACTTTTTTCAGCGCCTGGTTCAGTTGTTCTTCTGTTGCAGTCACAGTCTGTCCTTCAGATATTCCTTTCGCAGTTCGGGGGCGCGGTGCCCGTAAGTCGGTTGTGGGGCGGCAGCGGCGTCTTTGCTTTGAGCTTCGGTATTCTTTCAAATCGTAGGGCGCACCGTTAACCTGGCGGTGCGCACGGCACACCCTACCTGGAGTCCCGAGTCCCGAGTCCCGAGTCCCGAGTCCCGAGTCCCGAGTCCCGAGTCCCGGCAATCAAATCACCCCGGCCCGCAGTATATCGTGCATATGCAGCAGCCCGACCGGGTGGCGCGCGTCGTCCTCGACCACCAGCGCGGTGATTTTGTTGTCCTCCATGATCCGCAGTGCCTCGGCGGCCAGGGTTTCGCTGGATACCGTTTTCGGGCGGCGGCTCATCACTTCTTCCATGGTAGCTTTGTCCAGTTCCACCTTGTGGTCGATGACCCGGCGCAGGTCGCCGTCGGTGAATACCCCCAGCAGGGAGCCTTTATCGTCGACCACGGTGGTCATGCCGAAGCCCTTGCTGGTCATTTCCAGCAGGGCCTGGGACAGCAGCGTCCGTGGTGCCACCTGCGGCAATTCGTCGCCGGCGTGCATTACATCTTCCACTTTCAGCAGCAGCCGTCGCCCCAGGGCGCCGCCGGGATGTGAGAAGGCAAAATCCTCGGCGGTAAAGCCGCGGGCCTCCAGCAGTGCTACCGCCAGGGCGTCGCCCATCACCAGGGTGACGGTGGTGGAGGAGGTCGGCGCCAGGCCCAGCGGGCAGGCCTCGGTTTCCACCGAGATGTCCAGGTGGACATCCGCCGCCTGTGCCAGCGGCGAGTCCGCCTTGCCGGCCATGCTGATCATCGGGACGCCGAGGCGCTTCAGCAGCGGCAGCAGGGTCAGCACCTCGGCGGAGGAGCCGGAGTTGGAGATGGCGATTACCAGGTCGTCGCGGGTGATCATACCCAGGTCGCCGTGGCTGGCCTCGCCCGGGTGCACGAAGAAGCTGGGGGTGCCGGTGCTCGCCAGGGTGGCGGCGATCTTGCGGCCGATATGGCCGGATTTGCCCATGCCGGTGACGATGGCGCGGCCGCGGCACTGCAGGATCAGTTCGCAGGCGCGCTTGAAAGCTCCGTCGATACGGTGTTCCAGCGCGGCCACGGCTTCCGTTTCCATCAGTACGGTGCGCCGGCCCGCTTGCAGAATCAGGTCTTGGGTCATTCGGTTACTCTGGTGTCAGGTTCTTGGTTTGAGAGTGCAGGAGCTTCCGCGGGTTCGCTGTCAGTGGTGAAACAGCAGCCAGTAGTAGGCCGCGTAACAGGCCAGCAGCAGCGCGCCCAGGCGCCGGCCGAGATGCGCACCGACGGGGCGGCGCCACAGGCTGGCTGAGATCGCCGCTACCAGCAGCAATGTCATGGCCAGCATCGCCAGGTAGTCGCGGGAGAAAACGGCCTGCTCCATTTCCAGGGTGTGAATGATACCCGGTACGGACATGACCGCGAGTATATTGAATACATTGGAGCCGATGATATTGCCCAGGGCCAGGTCGTAGTGGCCGCGCAGGGCGCTGGCGATCGATGCCGCCAGTTCTGGCAGGCTGGTGCCTACCGCCACCACCGTGAGGCCGATGACCAGCGGGCTGACACCGGCCGCCGTGGCCAGGTGTTGCGCCCCCCAGACCAGGATCTCCGAGCTGGCCAGCAGCGCGGCGAGTCCGGCCAGGAACCAGGCGGTGGCGCGGAAGCGGCTGTAGTCGCGGATTTCGACATCTTCCTCTTCCTCGCCGTGGTGGCGTTTCTTGTAGCGCACCGTCAGCCACAGCAGGGGCACCAGCAGGCCCAGCAGGATCAGGCTCTCGACCGCGGTCAGGCGCGCATCGCGCAACATGAAACCGGCCAGGGCCGTCACTACCAGCAGCAGCGGGATCTCCTGGCCGATCAGGTGGCGCTGGACGGGCAGCGGGGCGATCAGCGCGGTGGCGCCGAGCACCAGGCCGATATTGGCCAGGTTGGAACCGATGGCGTTGCCGACGGCCAGTTCGCCGGCGCCGCGCAGCCCGGCACTGACGGCGACCATGATTTCCGGTGCGGAGGTGCCGAGGGAGACGATGGTGAGACCGATGACCAGTTTGGACAGGCCCAGACGCTGCGCGAGCGCCGCACTGCCGGCGACAAAGCGGTCGGCACTCCAGACCAGGCCGGCAAATCCCGCCACGACCGCCAGCGCCGCCAGCCACACTTCCGACATGCTAACCTCTTATTGGGAGTAAAAAGGCCTTCCGGTGCGACGGATCACGGCGTGCTTGCGACGCGTCGCCGCATCATGGGGCGCGGCCATGGTATAGTCTGGCGCCGCCGCTGTCAGCTCCAGCGATTAACGGACGATCGGGGGAAGTCTTTTGCGGTCCGCAACCGCGAGTGGCGGCGGCACCATGGCACTTTTGTACGCCATGGGCGTCCAAGGATCGATTTACCAATGGGAGATGAGTTGTGAATACATCGATGAACGGGGGCCGCAGGGGCCTCATGCAGTGGGTCAAGGTTGCCGCCTGTGCGCTGATGGTTTCCGCCTGGGCGCCTTTTGCCAGCGCGGCCGAGAACCCTTATACGATGATCGAGGGGGTGTCCCAGAACCTGCTGGGTGTCATTCGCACAAACGCCCAGTACATGAATTCCGATCCGCAGCGCTACTTCAGCGAGGTGGAAAGTGTGCTGACGCCGGTGGTGGATTTTGACTTCATCGCGCGGGGCGTCATGGGCCGCTATGCCAAGCAGGCCACGGCAGCGCAGCGCGCGCGCTTCTCCAAGGCATTCCGCCAGGACCTGATTTCCACCTTTGCCCGCGGTGTCGCCACCTTCGGCGATATGGACGTGCGAGTGGTCAACCCGGGTTCGGCGCCGAGTGGCAACCGGGTCAATGTGTTGCAGGAAGTGCGCAGTAAAGAGGGGGTCACCAAGGTTTCCTATACCCTGGTGCGCAACCGCGCCGGCCAGTGGAAGCTGATCAATGTGATCCTCAATGGCGTCAACCTGGGCAAGACGTTCCGCAGCCAGTTCGCCCAGTCCATGCAGACGCACGGCGATCTCGACAAGGTGATCGCCAACTGGTCCTCGGATCGCGTCGCCGACCAGGTGGGCTGATCTGTGCGGCGGGCCGCCGAGGCTGCGCGGCCCGCCGGTTTCCAGTACACTTGCGCGCTGTTTTCAATCCAACAACGCACTTCCCACCTATGCAACCAGAAGAAATCAAGGCCCTGATCGAGGGGCATATTCCCGACAGCCACGCCGATGTCGCCTTCGAGGGCAGTCATCTGATGGTCACCGTGGTGAGCAGTGCCTTCAACGGCCTGACTCGCCTCAAGAAACAGCAGCTGGTTTACGCGGCGCTGGGCGAAAAGATCGCCGACGGCACCCTGCACGCGGTTCAGATGCAGACGCTCACCCCGGAAGAAGCCGGACACTAAGGCCCCGACTGAATGGACAAGCTGATTATCGAGGGCGGTAGCCCCATTTCCGGCACGCTGAAAATCTCCGGCGCGAAAAACGCCGCGCTGCCGATCCTGGCCGCCGCGCTGCTGGCGGATGGCCCGGTGCATATCCACAACCTGCCGCACCTGAACGATATCACCACCATGATCACCCTGTTGCGGTGCATGGGCTGTGAGGTCACCGTCGACGAGAAGCTGGGGGTGGAGATCGATCCGCGCTCGGTCAACGACCTCACTGCGCCCTACGAGCTGGTGAAGACCATGCGCGCGTCCATCCTGGTGCTGGGGCCGCTGCTGGCGCGCCACGGTGTCGCCAATGTGTCCTTTCCCGGCGGCTGCGCCATCGGCAGCCGCCCGGTGGATATCCACCTCAAGGGCCTGGAAGCCATGGGCGCGGAGATCACCATCGACGAGGGCTTTATCCGCGCGCGCTGCAACGGCCGCCTGAAGGGCGCCAATATCGTGATGGAAAAGGTGACCGTGGGCGGCACCGAGAACCTGTTGATGGCCGCGGCGCTGGCCGAGGGCACCACAGTGCTGCACAACGCCGCGCGCGAACCGGAAATCGTCGACCTGGCGGAGTTCCTGATCGCCATGGGCGCGCAGATCGAAGGGGTCGGCACCGATACGCTGCGGGTACACGGTGTACCGCGCCTGAATCCCTGCACTTTTTCCGTGATGCCGGACCGCATCGAGACCGGCACCTTCCTGGCCGCCGCTGCGGCGGCGCGCGGCAAGGTGCGCCTGACCCACACCCGCGCCGACATCCTCGACGCGGTCATGGTCAAGTTCGAGGAGGCCGGTGCGCATATCTCCACCGGCGACGACTGGATCGAGCTGGACATGAAGGGCAACCGGCCGAAGGCGGTCAGCTTCCGCACCGCGCCCTATCCGGCGTTTCCCACCGATATGCAATCCCAGTTTATGGCCATGAACGCGGTGGCCGAGGGCAAGGGCGCGGTGGTCGAGACCATCTTCGAGAACCGCCTGATCCAGGTGCACGAACTGAACCGCATGGGCGCCGATATCCTGCTGGAGGGCAATACCGCGATTGTCACCGGGGTGGAGCAGCTCAAGGGGGCGCCGGTGATGGCGTCGGACCTGCGCGCCTCCGCCAGCCTGGTGATCGCCGGCATGGTGGCCGAGGGCACCACGGTGGTGGATCGTATCTACCATATCGATCGCGGTTACGAGTGTATCGAGGAGAAGCTGCAGCAACTGGGGGCGAATATCCGCCGGACTGCCGGTTGAGCCCGGGCCCTGCGGGGCCGTTTCAATTCCCGGGCGGCGCGCCCGTCGCGCCGCCAAATCGATAAAACGATAATCGCCATGCAAATCACCATTGCCCTGACCAAGGGGAGAATCCTCAAGGAAACCCTGCCGCTGCTCGCCGCCGCGGGGCTGGAACCGCTGGAGGATATTTCCAGGAGCCGCAAGCTGATATTCCCCACCAACCGGGAGGGCGTGCGCCTGTTGATCCTGCGCGGGGTGGATGTGCCCACTTATGTCCAGCACGGCGCCGCCGACCTGGGCGTGGCCGGCAAGGACACATTGCTCGAGCACAGTGCCGACGGTATCTACGAGCCACTGGATCTCGGTATTGCCCGCTGCCGCCTGATGACCGCCGGCATCAAGGGGGCCGAGTTGCCGCGGGGGCGCATCAAGGTGGCGACCAAGTTTGTGCACAGCGCCAAGCGCTACTATGCGGCCCAGGGGCGCCAGGCGGATATCATCAAGCTCTACGGCGCCATGGAGCTGGCGCCGCTGATGGACCTGGCCGACGAGATCGTCGATATCGTCGATACCGGCAATACCCTGAAGGCCAACGGCCTCGAGGCGCGGGAGACCATCGCCCCGATCAGCAGCCGCCTGATCGTGAACAAGGCGTCGATGAAAATGAAGTATCGGCCGATCGACGCCCTGATCGAAAAACTCGCCGCAGCAGTCAATGAGCAGTAGCCATCCAGCCATGATCAATATTCGCCGGTTAGACAGTCGCGATACGGATTTCGACCGCCAGCTCGACGAGCTGCTGGCCTGGGAGTCCGTCGCCGATACGCAGGTCGAGGCCACGGTTGCGGAAATACTGCAACAGGTGCGCGAGCGCGGGGACGATGCGGTGATCGAGTACACCAACCGTTTCGATCGCCGCGAGCTGCGCAGTGCAGCGGATTTCAGCCTGTCGCAGGTGGACCTGCAGGCGGCTCTGGAACGCATCCCCGCAGCGGAGCGCACCGCGCTGGAGGCGGCCGCGGGCCGCATTCGCGACTACCACCGCCACCAGTTGCAGGAATCCTGGCAGTACCGCGAGGCGGACGGCACCGTGCTGGGGCAGCAGATCGCGCCCATGGAGCGGGTCGGTATCTATGTGCCCGGCGGCAAGGCCAGCTATCCGTCCTCGGTACTGATGAATGCCATTCCGGCCAGCGTGGCCGGTGTCGACTCCATTACCATGGTGGTGCCGGCCCCGGACGGCCAGTTGAATGACCTGGTGCTGGCGGCCGCTGCAATTGCCGGTGTCGACCGGGTCTTCACCGTCGGCGGCGCGCAGGCGGTGGCGGCACTGGCCTGCGGCACGGACAGTATCCGGCGGGTGGACAAGATCGTCGGCCCCGGCAATATCTTCGTCGCCGCGGCCAAGCGCGCCGTGTTCGGCCGCGTGGCCATCGATATGATTGCCGGCCCCTCGGAAATCCTGGTGATCTGCGACGGCAAAACGGATCCGGACTGGATCGCCATGGACCTGCTGTCCCAGGCGGAGCACGACCAGCAGGCGCAGTCCATCCTGTTGAGCCCGGATACCGCATTTATCGATGCGGTGGCCGCGTCCCTGGAAAAGCTGCTGGGGGATCTGCCGCGCCGGGATATCGCCGGTCGCTCGCTGCAGGACCGCGGCGCGCTGGTACGGGTGGATTCCATCGAGGACGCGATCGCAGTCAGTAACCGCATCGCACCGGAGCATCTGGAGGTTTCGGTGGAGGCGCCGGAAAAATACCTGCCGCAGATCCGCCATGCGGGTGCCATTTTTCTCGGGCGCCATACCGCGGAGGCGCTGGGCGACTACTGTGCCGGCCCCAACCACGTGCTGCCCACCAGCGGTACGGCCCGCTTCTCCTCGCCGCTCGGGGTATACGATTTCCAGAAGCGCAGTTCGATCATCTACTGTTCGCCCGAGGGTGCGGACCGGTTGGGGCGCGTCGCCGGCACCCTGGCCCGCGGCGAGGGACTCGAGGCCCACGCCCGTTCGGCCGGGTACCGGGTAAAAGAAAAGTAAAAGGGACGGGCCGGAATCAGTCGGTGTCGACCGGAATCCTGGTCGCCTGCCAGGCTACCGCGCGCCACTGGCCGTCGCGTTTTACGAAGGTGCCGGTGTTGAAGTAGTTGTTGGTCACCGGTTTGTTCGAGCTCCGGTCGTCGCCCACCAGCCGGAAGGCCACCACCGCGGTATCCCCGAACAGGCGGATATCGATATCCTCGGCGCGATAGCTTGTCGCCACCGGCTCGCCGCCGCTTGCAAATCCCCGCAGGATCTCCGCCTTGCCGAAACGCTGGCCGGAGGAGCTGGTGTAGATCAGGTCCTCGGCCCAGAAGCGCCGGTGGACCGACACATCGTCGGCGGCGCCGGCGAGAAACCTGTTTAGCAGACTTGCAAGCTGTTCGCGGTCGCCACTGTCGGCGCTGGCCGCCGCGGCGCAGAGTAGCAGGCTGGCAATGATCAGCGTGCGCACGATTCCCCCTGTTTTATTGTCGTGACAGCCCGCGGCTCAGCTCTGCCGCTGGGGCCGCGGTTTCTCCGATACCGTTGCCGACACGGTCTGTGTTTCGCCTTTGCGCACAAAGGTGATGGAAACCGTATCGCCCGGGCGCAGTGTCGCCATGGCGGCGACACCGCGCTTGCCGTCGTTGATCGGCAGGCCGTCGATATGGGTGATGACATCGCCCGGTTTCAGCCCTGCGTCGAAGGCCGGACCTTGGTCGTAGATGGCGGTGATGATGACGCCGTTGCTGCTGCCCAGGTCGAAGGCGCGCGCCAGCTGCGGTGTTACCGCGCTGGCCTCGATGCCCAGCCAGCCTGGCACCACGCGACCGAATTCGATGATGTCCTGCATCACCTTGAAGGCGATATTGGCCGGTATGGCAAAGCTGATACCGCCGGAGTAGCCGCTCTGGTTCAGTATCGAGGTGTTGATGCCGAGCAGCCGGCCGCGGGCGTCCACCAGGGCGCCGCCGGAGTTGCCGGGGTTTACCGCCGCGTCCGTCTGCAGGAAGTTCTGCAGGTAGCTGCCGGTACCGCTGTTCTCCAGGTAGCGGCCGGTGGCGCTGATGATGCCCTGGGTCACTGTCTGGCCGACGCCGAACGGGTTGCCGATGGCGAGCACCACGTCGCCCACCTGGGTTCGCTCCGGATCGCCCACTTCGATGGTGGTCAGGTTGGGCAAGTCGATCTTGAGTACCGCCAGGTCAAAATCCGCGTCCGAGCCCACCAGTTGCGCCTGGGCCTCGCGGCCATCCGCCAGCAGCACGACGATGGCCTCCGCCTGGTCCACGACGTGGTGGTTGGTCAGGATATAGCCGTCGTCGCTGACGATGACGCCGGAGCCGAGGTTGGACTGCATGCGCTCCCGCTGGGGCACGTTCATGTTGTCGAACAGGTGGCGGAACAGGGGGTCGTTGAACAGCGGGTGGCGCCGCTGGGGTACCGCCTGGCGGGTATAGATGTTGACCACGGCCGGGCCGGCCAGGCTGACCGCCCGCGCATAGGAAACCGGCCCCTGCCACTCGTCGGCCTCCGGGGTGCCGGGTCCGCCGCGCAGTTGGGGGAAGAACAGCAGCAGGGCGCCGGCCACGGCCAGCCCGATGACTGCCGGCGCGGCCCAGTCTTGCAGAATCTGTTTCGGTGACACTCGCAACTCCTCAATTTGCGCGCATTATACACGCGCAGGCGGTATTGGTCGGCGGTTGTGAGCCGGGATTGGCGCGGTCGTGTCACCTGCGGCCAGGTGCCCGGTAAAGCCTGCCGGGCAGGGGCGTTGGTCATCGGCGCCAGATCCGTATAATGGCGGGTCCAAAATTCCAAGATCCCTAGCAATCAGTATTTGGAGACCTCTATGTCCCTGGTTCGTCCGCACGGCAGCATGGAGCTGCAGCCCCGTTTCGTCTACGACAGTGAACGACATCACCAGCTGATGCACGAGGCGGAATCGCTGCCGTCCATCGTCGTCAGCTCCGCTGCGGCGGCCAATGCCGTGATGCTGGGGGCGGGCTACTTCAATCCGCTGCACGGTTACATGAACCTGGCGGATGCGCTGAGTGTCTCCGAGAGCCTGCGCACCAAGGATGGCCTCTTCTGGCCGGTGCCGGTGGTGAACATGGTGGAGGACACCAGTGCCATCGAGGGCGCCTCGCGTATCGCCCTGCGCGACCCGAACGTCGAGGGCAACCCGGTGCTGGCGATCATGGATGTGGAGGCGATCGAGACTGTCTCCGACGAGCAGCTGGATACCATGGCCGAACAGGTGTTCGGCACCCTGGACGAGAAGCACCCGGGCGTGGCGACCTTCAAGTCCACCGGCCGCAAACTGATCTCCGGTGCCATCGAGGTGCTGAACTTCAGCTATTTCCAGAACGACTTCCCGGACACCTTCCGCACCGCGGTGGAGATCCGCCACGAGTTCGCCGAGCGCGGCTGGAACAAGGTGGTGGCCTTCCAGACCCGCAACCCGATGCACCGCGCCCACGAGGAGCTGTGCAAAATGGCGCTGGAGGGTGTGGATGCGGATGGTGTGCTGATCCACATGCTGCTGGGCCAGCTGAAGCCGGGCGATATCCCGGCACCGGTGCGCGATGCCTCCATCCGCAAGATGGTGGAACTGTATTTCCCGGCCAACACCGTAATGGTGACCGGCTACGGTTTCGACATGCTCTACGCGGGCCCGCGCGAAGCGGTACTGCACGCGGTCTTCCGCCAGAACTGCGGCTGCAGCCACCTGATCGTGGGCCGCGACCACGCCGGTGTGGGCGATTACTACGGCGCTTTCGATGCGCAGGCCATCTTCGATGAGAAGGTTCCGGAGGGGGCGCTGGAGATCGAGATCTTCCGCGCGGACCATACGGCCTACTCAAAGAAGTTGAATAAGGTGGTGATGATGCGCGATGTGCCGGATCACACCAAAGAGGACTTTATCCTGCTGTCCGGCACCAAGGTGCGCCAGATGCTGGGTGACGGCATCGCGCCGCCGCCGGAGTTCTCGCGCCCGGAAGTGGCGCAGATCCTGATGGACTACTACCAGAAGCAGTGACCATAAAAAAGGCCGGCAGATATGCCGGCCTTTGTTTTTTCGGGGTTCTGTTATTTGTTGTTTGAGACCAGCGGCTCTTCATCCAGGCCGAAGTCCTCGTCCAGGGTGCCCTTGGCGCCCGGCTCTTTCGGGGCCCAGTCCCGCGGCGGCGTGACCTTTTTCAGGCTCTCGTCGTTATCGCTCAGCTTGCCGCTGCCGGCCTCCAGCATCTGGCGGCCGATATCCTGGCTGGAGAGGCGCATCGCGCTGTTGGCCAGGTATTCGTGAACTTCGCGATAGCTCTCGGTCAGGTTGTGAACCAGCTGGGAAGTCTGGTCAAAGTGCTCGTTGACCTGCAGCTGGAAGTCCTCCAGCTTGTTGTTGGCTTCGCGCAGGCGCAGCTCCAGTTCCTGGGTGCGGTCGACGTTTTTGCGGCCGCGCACAGCCAGGAAAGCCAGCAGGGCGCCCAGGGCCAGGCCGAGAATGCCGACCAGAATCAAAACCGATGTTGAGTGCACGAATACATCCTCCTCGACAGTGAATATTGCACCGACCATCCGTGACGGTGAGAACAGTATACTCAATTCTACCCCGGACCGGACATAGAAGAGCTTAAAGGGCGGAAGGATGCGCGCAGGCGCCGGTCTTTCCGGTCTGGCGAAAACGGCGCTCGATTTTGGTAGAGTGGCGCCCTTCACAGCAGTCAGTCGGTTTTTCCAGCCAGTCATGTCGCCAGCCAGCCCTTCGTTGCTATCGCCCGCAGAGCGCTACCAGCGCGATCTGCAGCACCCGGATTTTGTCGCCGACCCGGCGCAGGCCGCAGCCGTCGAAGCGTTGCAGGATCTGTACGAGCGCCTGTTGTCGGCGGGCGGCAGGGGCGGCCTGTGGGGAAGGATCCGCGGCTTCTGGCGTGGTGCGGCGCAGCCCGAATGCGGCCTCTATTTCTGGGGCGGGGTGGGGCGCGGCAAGACCTACCTGATGGATGCCTTCTACGAGGCGCTGCCGTTTGCACAGAAACAGCGCACACATTTCCACCGTTTCATGCGCGAGGTGCACCGCGAGCTGAAGGACCTGGCGGGCGAGAAGAATCCGCTGGAGCAGGTGGCGGAGCGGATTGCGGCGCGAACCCGGGTGCTCTGCTTTGACGAGTTTTTCGTGTCCGACATCACCGACGCGATGATCCTGGCCGGCCTGCTGGAGGCGCTGTTCCGCCGCGGTGTCACGCTGGTGGCGACGTCGAATATCGAGCCCGAGGGGCTGTACAGGGACGGTCTGCAGCGGGCCCGCTTCCTGCCGGCGATCGCGTTGTTGAAGCAGCATACCCGGGTGATCAATGTCGACGGTGGCACCGACTACCGCCTGCGCGCGCTGGAAAAGGCGGAGCTCTATCACGCTCCGCTGGGCGCCGACGCCAGCGCCAGCCTCGAACGCAGCTTCCAGCGGCTGATCGTGGAGGGCTGCGAGGTCGAGACCAGGGTCGACCTGGATATCGAGGGGCGGCGCATCCGCGCATTGAAGGTGGCCGACGATGTGGCCTGGTTCGATTTCAGCGATCTCTGTGACGGTCCCCGCTCGCAGAACGACTATATCGAGCTGGCGCGGGAATACCACACAGTGCTGCTGGCGGAGGTGCCGCAGTTCGACGAGCGCATGGAGGCCCAGGCGCGGCGCTTTATCAACCTGGTGGACGAATTCTATGACCGCTGCGTCAAGATGGTGATCTCGGCGGAGGTGCCGGTGGAGCAGCTCTACGCCGGCAAGCACCTGAAGTTTGAATTTGAACGGACGGTCAGTCGGCTGCTGGAGATGCAGTCGCACGAGTATCTGGCGCGGCCGCATCGGCCTGAGTGAGTAGGGGCGGGTGGCAGTAAGTTGGCTTCGGGGCAGCAGGGCCTTCGCATCGACCTATGGTGATTTTATCGGCAGTTGGTACAGAACTCAGAGGTTAAATGCGAAGGCTTCGATGCCGGGGGCGCCTTGCGGGACTGTCTGCGAGAGGGACCTCGCGGACAAGCCTCCAAGGATGGATTCACGGCGTGTCCCGCAAGGCGCCCCCGGTAGCGGAGCCGCCACCGCGCCAGCTTAGGTGGCTGGCTGATGGGATCACCCCAAAATCGCTTGAAAAGCGTACACTCCTTATGTACTATCCGCGCTCTTTTGTGGGACGGCCCGGTTCGCGGGCCCTATTGCAGGTTTTATAACATGAAGACTTACAGTGCCAAGCCGGAAGCGGTCAAACGCGACTGGTATATAGTTGACGCTGCAGACAAGACCCTGGGTCGCATCTCCGCCGAGATCGCCCGCCGTCTGCGCGGCAAGCACAAGCCTGAGTACACGCCCCACGTTGACACTGGTGATTACATCGTTGTGATCAACGCGGAAAAGGTTCGTGTTACCGGAAACAAAGCCAAAGACAAGATCTACCACAGCCACTCCGGCTACCCCGGTGGTCTGAAGTCCATCAGCTTTGAAAAGCTGATCGACAAGGCGCCCGAGCGCACCATCCAGAGTGCCGTCAAGGGCATGCTGCCGAAGGGTCCGCTGGGTCGCGCCATGTTCAGGAAGTTGAAAGTCTACAAAGGCAGTGAACATCCTCACGCGGCGCAACAGCCGATCGACCTGGCGATCTAAACGGAAAGATTCTTATGGCAACTACTCAATACTACGGTACCGGCCGCCGCAAGACCTCCACCGCGCGCGTATTTATCGAGCAGGGTGAAGGCAAAATCACTGTGAACGGCCGTTCTCTGGACCAGTACTTCGGTCGCGAAGTGGCTCGCATGATCGTGCGTCAGCCGCTGGAATCCGCAGACCTGGTCGACAAGTTCGACATCAACGTCACTGTCAAGGGTGGTGGTTCCTTCGGCCAGGCGGGCGCTATCCGCCACGGCCTGACCCGCGCCCTGATGCAGTACGACGAAGCGCTGCGCCAGCCGCTGCGCGCTGCGGGCTACGTGACCCGCGACGCCCGTGCAGTGGAGCGGAAGAAGATCGGTCTGCGCAAAGCGCGCAAGAGACCGCAATTCTCCAAGCGTTAAGCTGCTTGCAAAAAACCCGGCGATCGCCGGGTTTTTTATTCGCCCGCTTTCGGCTCCCGCGCTGCAGATTGCCCCGGCACTGTGGGTGCGGGCTGCTGCGGGTGGCGGTCGGTCCCGGTGCTGCCGGGGTTATGGACCGCTAACCGCAGGCCGCATGCTGCGAGCAGATCTGCTTATTTTCTCGCCAGTTCGACGCGCGATTCCCGACGTTCCCTGCGTCGCTGCCTTGTATCAACTTGGCATTTTCTTTAACATTGCGCGAATTTGTATCCGCTTGATTTATGGGGTTTATTTGCGCCGGCAGTACGCCGGGCGGGACTTCTCCGTAGGTACAGTTTTTGGGTTTGGGTCAGCGCGTATCAATGAAGAGCCGCTGTGATGGGAGAAAAACGTCATGAGTGATGACGGTGTAAACGTAGGACGGCGCCGTTTCCTGACCGCCGCTACCTCGGTGGTTGGCGGTGCCGGTGCCGTTGGTGTCGCCGTACCTTTTGTGAAATCCTGGAATCCGAGCGCCAGGGCCAAGGCTGCCGGTGCGCCGGTCAAATACAACGTCGGCAAGCTGGAGCCGGGCCAGATGGTCACCGTGGAGTGGCGCGGCAAGCCGGTCTATGTCGTGCGCCGCAGTGAAGAGGCCCTGGAAAACCTGGTCAAGGTTGAGCCGCAGCTGCGCGATCCCATGTCCGAGGAATCCAACCAGCCGCCTTATGTGGACCCCGAGAACCGCGCCATCAAGCCGCAGTTGCTGGTGATGGTGGGGCTCTGTACCCATTTGGGCTGCGCGCCCATGTATCGCCCGGAAGTGGGCGCCGCCGACCTGGGTGGTGCCGACTGGCTGGGCGGTTTCTTCTGCCCCTGTCACGGTTCCAAGTACGACCTGGCCGGCCGCGTATACAAAGGCGTTCCGGCTCCCACCAATATGGATATTCCGCCGTATTCCTATGACAGCGACGACGTAATCGTGATTGGCGTGGATCAGGAGGGCAGCGCATGAACTGGTTAACCGCTTTTGGTGATTGGGTCGACCAGCGCCTGCCGATATACCAGGCCTGGGACAAACACATGGGCAAGTACTACGCGCCCAAGAACTTCAACCTCTGGTACTTCTTCGGCGTGCTGTCGATGCTGGTACTGGTCAACCAGCTGCTCACCGGCATCTGGCTGGTGATGAGCTTCAATCCCTCCGCCGAGGGCGCCTTCGCCTCGGTCGAGTACATCATGCGCGATGTGGAGTGGGGCTGGCTGATCCGCTACCTGCATTCCACCGGGGCCTCGGCCTTCTTCGTGGTGGTCTACCTGCATATGTTCCGCGGCCTGATGTACGGCTCCTACAAGCCGCCGCGCGAGCTGGTGTGGATCTTCGGCATGTGCATCTACCTGGTGCTGATGGCCGAGGCCTTTATGGGGTACGTGTTGCCCTGGGGCCAGATGTCCTACTGGGGTGCCCAGGTGATCGTCTCCCTGTTCGGTGCGATACCCGGCATAGGCGAGGACCTGGTGCAGTGGATTCGCGGTGACTACCTGATCTCCGGTATCACCCTGACCCGTTTCTTCTCGCTGCATGTGATCGCGCTGCCGCTGGTGCTGGTGTTGCTGGTGGTACTGCATATCCTGGCGCTGCACGAAGTCGGCTCCAACAACCCGGACGGCATCGAGATCAAGAAGAACAAGGACGAGAACGGTATCCCGAAAGACGGTGTACCCTTCCATCCCTACTACACCGTGCACGACCTGGTGGGCGTGGCCGTGTTCCTGTTCATCTTCTGCGTGGTGGTATTCTTCTTCCCGGAGATGGGTGGTTTCTTCCTTGAGCACGCCAACTTCGAAGAGGCCAACCCGCTGAAGACCCCGGAACACATCGCGCCGGTCTGGTACTTCACGCCCTTCTACGCCATCCTGCGCGCAGTGACCATCGATATCGGCCCGCTGACCGCCAAGTTCCTGGGGCTGGTGGCCATGGGCGCGGCGATCGCGATCCTGTTCGTGTTGCCGTGGCTGGACAAGAGCCCGGTGCGCTCCATCCGCTACAAGGGCATACTGCCGAAGGCGCTGCTGCTGGTATTCGCCGCGGTGTTCATCATCCTGGGTTACCTGGGTGTGCAGGCGCCGACGCCGGGCCGCAACTTCCTGGCGCAGGTGGCGACGCTGTTCTATTTCGCCTTCTTCGTGACCATGCCCATCTGGAGCAACCCGACCGAGCGCAAGGGCGTCGCCTCCTGGATTGTCAGCGGCCTGTTCGCACTGATGTTCCTGTGGATGGCAGTCGGCGGTTTCAAGGCGAGTGTGTATATCGGTGTCGCGGCGCTGGTGCTGGCGGCCTTCTTCGCCGCACTGCCGTGGTTGACCGGTCGCGATGAAGTCCATCCGGAGCCGGAACGCGTCACCAGCCCGTCCGGTGGCAAGACCTTCGGTGTGCTGTTCGGTGGTATCGTTATCGTCGGCCTGCTGGCCTTCCTGCCGATCAAGGCGGTCGGTGCCGAGAGCGGGGTACCGCTGGACCACATCAACATCGACCTGCAGGACAAGCCGTCCCTGCAGCGCGGTGCCAAGTACTTCGTCAACTACTGCATGGGTTGCCACAGCGCCAACTTTTCCCGCTGGGAGCGGGTGGCGCGCGATCTGGAGATTCCCAACGAACTGATGATGCAGAACCTGGTACTGGGCGGCGACAAGATCGGCAACCTGATGAAAATCGCCATGCGCCCGGACGATTCCCAGGACTGGTTCGGCGCCGCGCCGCCGGACCTGACGCTGGTGGCCCGGGCCCGTTCACCGGAATGGCTCTACACTTACCTGCGCAGTTTCTACAAGGATGACAGCCGCCCGACCGGTGTGAACAACAAGGTGTTCCCCAGCGTGGCCATGCCGCACGTGTTGATGGAACTGCAGGGGCTGCCCGAGTGCGCCCCCGGCCCCAAACGCGAGCACGGCCATGTTGTGCGCGATGAACTGGGCAACCCGATCATGGATGCCGACTGCGGCAGCCTGGAAGTGAAGAACGTCAAGGGCTCCATGTCGCCGGAAGAGTTCGACAAGGCCATGTACGATCTGGTCAACTTCATGGAGTACATCGCCGAGCCGATGGCAGAGGACCGCAAGCGCGTCGGTTTCTACGTGCTGGCGTTTATCCTGGTGTTCTTCATCTTCGCCTGGTTGCTGAACCGCGAATACTGGAAAGACGTGGGCCATTAATCGGCGCGAGCGTTTCCTGGATCTCCGGGTGGTGGAGCTGTTTCCGCCGCCCTTTTTGAAGTACAGACCAGTGCTTCACCCCCGGGTCAGCAGAAGGCTGGCCAAAAGCGCCACTGGCGCTTTTGTGCGTTTATTGACACAGGCCGGCATTGTTGCCGGCCGATTAGTTCGAGGTAGTTAGAAGATGGGTGTGCCGACCAACAAGCGCTCCTCCATGACCTTCTTTTCCGATGGTCGCAATCATTACAGCCACCGCGTGCGCATCGTGCTCGCGGAAAAGGGGGTTTCCGTCGATATTATCGATGTGGATCCGGACGACAAGCCCGCGGAGCTGGCTGACCTCAACCCGTACAACTCCCTGCCGACGCTGGTGGATCGGGACCTGGTGCTGTTCGAAACCAAGGTTATGATGGAATATCTGGACGAGCGCTTCCCGCATCCGCCGTTGTTGCCGGTCTATCCGGTGGCGCGGGCTCAGAGCCGCCAGATAATGCACCGCATCGAGCGGGACTGGTGCCCGCTGGTGGAGAAAATCGAAGCGGGGGGCAAAGATGTCGCCGCGGCTCGCAAGGACCTGCGCGACAGCTTCGTCGGCATTGCCCCGCTGTTTACGGACCTGCCGTTCTTCTTCAACGAGGAGTTTTCCCTGGTGGATTGCTGCATGGCCCCGCTGCTGTGGCGCCTGGAGCACTTCGAGATCAGTCTGCCGAAGACCAAGCAGGCCAAGCCGCTGCTGGATTATATGGATCGCCTGTTCACGCGCGACGCCTTCCAGCAGAGCCTGACCGAGTACGAACGGGAAATGCGCTGACAGGCGGACCGCCCCAGGGCGCGGATTGGCGCCCTGCCGCGGACGGCGGGCACAGATCCCCTCGCAGGCAACTTTAATGGAGAGTGACTTGAGTAAACCGGACATGACATCCAACCGCCCGTATATCCTGCGGGCGTTTTACGAGTGGATAACCGACAACCGGTGCACTCCCTATATTCTCGTGGACACCCACCTGGCCGGTGTGCTGGTGCCGCAACAGCACGTCAACGAGGACGGCCAGATAGTGCTCAACGTGTCCGAAACCGCGGTCGCGGGCCTGACGATGGACAACTACGCCATCCGCTTCAACGCCCGCTTCGGCGGGGTGCCCACGGATATCCAGGTACCGGTGGGGGCCGTGGTGGGCATCTACGCGCGCGAGAATGGCCAGGGTATGGTGTTCGAGGCGGAGGAGACGCCCGAGCCACCCGAGCCCACGCCGCCCACCAGCCTGGGCAGGAAGTCCTCCAGGAAGCCCTCTCTGCGGGTCGTCAAATAATTGCCGGACACCGGTGGCTCCGCCGCCGGTGTCCGGAGCCCCGCCGTGTCCGGGCGGGCCCGATTCAGAAAAATAACACCAACATGCTTTCTATCACGCAGTGGCTGCGCCACGGCTGGCTGCCGGTTCTGCCGCTGGCGGCACTGGTTGCGCAGCATTTCCAATGGCTCGATCTCGATACACTGCCGCTGCCGGCGCTGCCGTTGGCCCTGCTTGGTAGTGCGGCGGCCCTGGGCGTGTTCTTCAAGGCCAGCCGTGTGGGGGTTGCCGCGCTGCTCGTGCTGGGCTGCTACCTGGCGCTCGATACCTCGTTCATCGATGCGGCGGAAGCCGAGCTGCTGCTGGCCCTGCTCGCATTCAACCTGGCGGTACTGGCCTGGACGCGCGACCGCAGCCCGCTGAACGGCTTCGGTCTCCTGCTCGGGGCGCTAGTCGCTGCGCAAGTGGCCGCCTTCTTCTTCCTGCGCCAGTGCTGTGCCCGCTGGCTGACGGGCGGACTGCCACTGCCGGGCAGCGGCCTGCCGGCATCCCTGCTGGATGGATACACCGCGGCGGACCTGCTTCTGGCCGGCGCCGTGCCGGTTGTCCTGGCGGCCTGGATACGCCGTGCCGACCAGACCGGTGCCGCGCTGCTCACCTGTATCCTGCTGCTCGTGCTGGGTTCCGTGTTCGGTGGGATGCCGGCGTCGCTGCCCCTGTTTGCGCTGGTGATCGGCGGCCTGTTGCTGATACTGGCGGTGCGCACTGTGTACGAGCTGGCGTTTCGCGACGACCTGACCGGTATCCCGTCGAGGCGGGCCTACAGCCGCTACCTGCTTACGCTCGGGCGCCACTTCAGTATTGCCGTGGTGGATATCGACCATTTCAAGAAGCTCAACGACCGCCACGGCCACCAGGTGGGTGACCAGGCGCTGCGGATGGTCGCGGCGCAGATCGCGCGCCACGGCGGTGGGCACGCGTTCCGCTACGGTGGCGAGGAGTTCGTGGTGGTGGTGCCCGGCCGCGATCGCGAGCGGGCGCAGCAGTCGCTGGAGCGTATGCGCGAGAAGATCGCCGACTACCCGCTGCGGCTGCGTTCGGCCGGTCGCTCGCGCAAGAGCGACGCCAAGGCCCGCGGTCGCCGGGGGCAGGGCGGCGGCAAGGTGATCAGGACGACGGTGAGTGTCGGCATCGCCTCCAGCAGTGCCGGGATGAAGTCGCCCACCGAGGTGCTGCAGGCTGCCGACAAGGCGCTGTATCGGGCCAAGCGCGGTGGCCGCAACCGGGTCTGTACCGCCAAATCGTGATCGCCGGACAACTTGCTTGGGGGCAGGGAACAGGCGCGCGACAAAATGGCGTCTTATTCCTGTTTTCCATTGGTGAATCTGTTCCCGGGCCCCGATACTGCTAGCAGGGCCAGCAAAGGGAGAGACAGTGTGCGCCTGCTCAGCCATACCATCGGTATCTTCACCAACCCCGACAAGGAGTGGGAAGCGATCCGCGCCGACCGGCACTCCTTCCTCCAGGTGTATCTCAGCCACGTGCCGATCCTGGCTCTGATCCCCAGTGTGGCCGCTTATATCGGTGTCACCCGGGTGGGGTTCGAGCTGGGCGGGCACCTGAGCCGGCTGACCCCCAACAGCGCCGCGGTACTGGCCGTGGTCATGTACTTCGCGATCCTGCTCGGGGTCTATCTGCTGGGCGAATTCATCAACTGGATGGCCCGCTCCTACGGTGTCGAGGATGACGAGGCAACGCGCCACTATGAGGGCACGGCCCTCGCGGTATTCGTCACCACGCCGATTTTTATCGCCAGTCTCATTCTCCTCTACCCCCATGTGTGGCTCGCGGTCGCAGTGATCGGCCTGGCGGGGATTTACTCCGTCTACCTGATCTACGAGGGAATTCCGATCCTGATGAATATGGGCAAGGAGCGCGCCTTTCTCTACGCCGGGGCGGTCATCACCGTAGCGCTGGTCATGATGGTGACCGTGATGGTCGGCTCAGTGATCCTGTGGACCATGGGCATAGGACCCGTCTACCAGCATTGATCCGTTCAGTGGTCGACGTTGGCGGCATCGCCCTGCCGCCGGCGCGCGTTCCGGTCCGCCGGTAATGGCGTATTGCCCGGAATCGGAGGTATCGGGCAGTCCAGGCTGTCGGCGACCGCCCGCAGCAATTCCACCTCCCGCGCTTCGATGATGCCGTCGTGTGCTGCGGTGGCCGCCATGGCTTTCAGCAGCGCCGGTTTGCGCAGTGGTGTCGCCGCAGCCGCGATGGCCAGGGCCTTGTCGAGTCGCTGCAGGGTGATATCGGCGGCCGCCGGCAACGGCGTGATTGCCTGCCGCAGGCTGTTCAGGCCTGTCTCGTAAGCGCGTTTGGCGTCGAGGTAGTGAGCCTGCCCGGTGTGGGCGATGGCGGCGAGCAGGAAGGCGTTGGCGTCCCGCTGCGCATTGCTTTTCCCCGACAGGCGCTGCCGGTCCGGGGTGCCCTCGAGGGCGTGCATCAGTACCCGGTACAGCGCCCATTCCCAAAGCTCCACGCGGTTGTCGCTGCGCAGCAGCCTGATCAGGTTGCGCTTGAACACCTGGTACTGTTGCGGAACCAGCGATTTCAGTGCCGGTACGCAGAGATCGAGCAGCGGCAGGCGCGCATTGGGCGGCAGCGTCGCCAGCGCCGGTTCCAGTTTCTGCATCTCGCGGAAAACCGCGGGGTGGGTCATTCCCTGTAGCAGTTGCCACTGCTGTTCCCGCTGCTGTGGATCTTCGCAGAGCAGCAGGTGGTAGATCAGGGCGCGCGCGGCAAACGGATCGTGTGCGGCCTGTTTCAGCGCGGCGGGTACGCTCGCGAGCAGCTGGCGGCCGTAGTGCACCTGCTGTTCGTCCGGGTTGCCGATACGGTTGTCGATGGCGCTGGCGATCGTGTCGAAGGTCGCCGCTCCCGGGGACCCCGGCGCCACTCCCATCACCTGGGCATCCTGCGCCGTGCTCACGGACAGGCCCGCGCCCTCGCCGGTGCGGGAAAAATGGCCGTTCCAGTGGGGATCCAGCCGCCCGATGCGGTCCGCCAGTGGCGGGTGGGTGGAAAACAGGTTGGCAAACGACTTTTTCAGGCCGCTGGCGAAATACAGATGGCTGAATTCCGCCGCGCGGCCGGCTTTCAGCTGCGAGCCGCCGCTGTAGCCGCCGATTTTTTTCAGCGCACCGGCGATACCGGCGTTGTTGCGGGTAAACTGCACGGCCGAGGCATCGGCCAGGTATTCCCGCTGGCGGCTGACGGCGGATTTGATCAGGTTGCCGAAGAAGGTGCCGGTGTAGCCGATTGCCACCAGGCCGGCGCCGATGCCGAGCAGTGCCACGCGGCCGCGGTTGCCGCGCCCGGAGCCGAAAGTGCTGCCGCGCAACAGCCAGTAGCCCAGCAGGCCGATGATCAGGATGCCGTTCAGGAGGCCGACAATACGGATATTCAGGCGCATATCGCCGTTGAGGATATGGCTGAACTCGTGCGCCACCACCCCCTGCAGTTCATCGCGATCCAGTTGCTCGATACAGCCGCGAGTCAGGCCGATCACGGCATCGCCGGGTTGGTAGCCGGCGGCAAAGGCGTTGATGGCATCGTCGTCGAGCAGGTACACATCCGGTACCGGGGTGCCGGACGCGATCGCCATTTCCTCCACCACATTCAGCGCGCGCCGCTCGGCGGCCGAGTGCTGCGATACATTGATCTTGCGCCCGCCGAGGGATTCCGCCACCGCGCGCCCGCCGGCGGCCAGCTGGCGCAGCTTGTAGAGACTGCCCAGGGCAATCACCGCGGCGATAGCCAACGCGATGGATGCCACCGCGTCCCAGCCCAGTATCCGCCCGATACCGGACAGCGAAAAGGCCTGGCCGCGGGACCAGGCCACCATGGCCGCGGCGAGCAGGGTGGTGATGCTGATCAGCAGCGTCACGGCCAGTGCGAACAGGCCCGTCAGCAGGCCGCTGTTGCGGCGCGCCCTGTGTTGGTATTCGAAAAAATTCATTTAAAACCCCGGTGCTTCCCGAATCAGAACTCGATCCTGGGCGCGGCCTGCATGGCCTCGGAATCGGCGAATTCCAGCAGCCGGGCATCGGCGCGATGGCCGAAGAAGCCGGCGAAGAACACCGGCGGAAAACTCTGCTTGTAGATGTTGTAGGCCATCACCGAGTCGTTGAAGGCCTGGCGCGCGAAGGCGACCTTGTTCTCGGTGCTGGTCAGTTCCTCGGTCAGCTGCATCATGTTCTGGTTGGCCTTCAGGTCCGGGTAGGCCTCCATGACGACATTCAGCCGCCCCAGGGCGCCGGCCAGTGCCCCCTCGGCGTGACCCAGGTCGGCGATGGCGTTCGGGTTGCCCGGGTTGTCGGCGGCGTGCCTGAGACCGGCCAGGGCGCTATTGCGGGCACTGATCACCGCCTCCAGGGTCTCGCGCTCGTGTTTCAGGTAGCCGCGGGCGGTCTCGACCAGATTCGGGATCAGGTCGTAACGGCGTTTCAGCTGCACCTCGATCTGCGCAAAGGCGTTTTCATAACGGTTTTTCAGGGAAACCAGTTTGTTGTGGATGCCGACTGTGTAGAACAGCAGTGCGGCGATGGCGACCAGCCAGACAACGGTTGAAATCTCCATATTGCATTTCGCCCTTATTGTGTTTGCTGGCACCGATATTATCACGATGGCGAGACGGACATACTGCCAAGGGCGGATAGCCGCGGAGGGGACCGCTTCGGTTATAATGTCGCGGCAATAACGATTACTGCCGGCGCCGAATCCGCGGCGGCACAGATTTTGGGAGCAGCCAGTATGAGCGATGTAACTTCAGATCCGGTAGTGATAGTCGGTTTGGCGCGCACGCCGATGGGCGCCATGCAGGGTGCCCTGTCCGCGGTGAGTGCGCCGGAACTGGGCGCCGCGGCCATCCGCGCGG
The DNA here is from genome assembly GCF_023634065.1 of Microbulbifer litoralis. Classification (GTDB taxonomy): domain Bacteria; phylum Pseudomonadota; class Gammaproteobacteria; order Pseudomonadales; family Cellvibrionaceae; genus Microbulbifer; species Microbulbifer litoralis. The sequence continues at coordinate 22,999 of NZ_JALKCV010000017.1, read as the reverse complement.
CGCTGGAGGATGCGGGTGTGGCCGCGGCCGATGTCAGCGAGGTACTGATGGGTTGTGTACTGCCCGCCGGTCTCGGCCAGGCGCCGGCACGCCAGGCGGCACTGGGGGCCGGTATCCCCGCCGGTACGCCCACCAGCACCGTCAACAAGGTGTGCGGTTCCGGCATGAAGACGGTAATGATGGGCCGCGATGCGCTGCTCGCCGGCGATGCCAAAGTCGTGGTCGCCGGTGGTATGGAGAGCATGAGCAACGCGCCCTACCTGTTGCCCAAGGCCCGCGGCGGCATGCGCCTGGGTCACGGAGAGGTACTGGACCATATGTTCCTGGACGGCCTGGAAAACGCCTACGACGGTAAGCTGATGGGCACTTTCGCCGAGTGCACCGCGGACAAGTACAGTTTTACTCGCGAGGAGCAGGACAATTTCGCGATCGAATCCCTGGCCCGCGCCAACGGGGCGATCGAGAGCGGTGCTTTCGAGCGCGAGATCGCGCCGGTGACGGTTTCCACCCGCCGCGGCGATACGGTTGTCAGTGTCGACGAGGGCCCGGGCAGCGCGCGCCCGGACAAGATCCCGCAACTGAAACCCGCCTTCCGCAAGGACGGTACCGTGACGGCCGCCAACGCCAGTTCCATTTCCGACGGCGCGGCCGCGCTTGTGCTGATGCGCGAGAGCGAGGCGAAGGCCCGCGGCCTGAAGCCGCTGGCGGTGCTGCGCGGCCAGACCCAGTTCGCCCAAGAACCGGAGTGGTTCACCACCGCGCCGGTGGGTGCGATGCAGGCGCTGCTGGAGAAAACCGGCTGGTCCGCGGACGAGGTGGATCTGTACGAAATCAACGAGGCCTTCGCCGTGGTCACCATGTCCGCGATGCGCGAGCTGGGCCTGCCCCACGACAAGGTCAACGTCAACGGCGGCGCCTGCGCCCTCGGCCACCCGCTGGGGGCCAGCGGGGCGCGTATCCTGGTGACGCTGCTGGCGGCGCTGGAGAAACGCGACCTGAAGAAGGGGGTTGCCAGCCTGTGTATCGGCGGCGGTGAGGCGACTGCGGTGGCTATTGAGCGGGTTTGATTTTTCGCGGGGGCTTTGTTCCCCGCACAGTGGCGCCCGTAATGTCGACTTCTCGTATTCGTCGTTTTTTAAATGGGCAGGGTAGTTTGGCTTAGTGCTGGTAAGCGAACTCAGCGCCTTCGCATCGGCTTGTTGATTCTTATCCCCCGGCCCGATAAAAATTCCAATGCCGATGCGAAGGCCCTGGTGCCGGGAGCTATTTGCGGGACTGTCGGCGAGAGGGACCTCGCCGACAAGCCTACAGGGATGTATTCACGGCGTGTCCCGCAAATAGCTCCCGGTACCAGGGCCGCCACCGCACTGTCTAACGAGAGGGTGGAGACACAGCACAAGGGTGAAGCGTTTTTACGCCGTCTCCCTTTTATCTAATCAGCTTTTTACGTCCAGTTTCTCCAGCATCAATCCCCGAATCACCGGCACCGGCGCACTGCCGTAACTGAGGAACTGCTCGTGGAAGGCCTTCAGGTCGAAGTTCTCGCCGAGCTGCTCTTTCATTTCCTCACGCAGCGCCAGGATATCCGCATAGCCGGCAAAGTAGCTGGTCAATTGCACCTGGCTCAGGGTGGCGCGCCGCCACTTGCCCGCAGCCTCGGCCTTCTGCTGGAAGGCGTCCTTGACCATCAGCTCCATGGCCCGGTCTTCGTCGATACCCTTCACCTGGATCTCGTAGTCGAGAATGGTGTTGGTCACCGTGCGCAGGTTCCACTTGTAGTACATCAGCCACAGCTCCGGCGAGAAATCGCCATAGCCGGCCTCCAGCATCATACGTTCGGCGTACACCGCCCAGCCCTCGATCATGGCGCCGTTGCCGAGGATGCTCTTGATCAGGCTCGGCGAGCGATTGGCGTACACCAGCTGCGTATAGTGACCGGGAATCGCCTCGTGGATATTCAGGATCTGCATCAGGTAGCTGTTGTACTCGCGCAGGAAGCTCTCGGCCTGCTCGTCACCGAGCTCACCGGTCGGCATCACGTTGTAATAGGTATTGGCGCCTTTGTCGTAGGGGCCCGGGGCATTGATCGAGGCGACGGAAAAACCGCGCATGTAGGGCGGCGTGGTGCGCACCACCAGCGGCTTGCCGGGGTCCAGGGACAGCAGGTCGTGTCTGGTCACGAACTCGGCCAGTTCCGGGATCTGCTTTTCCACCTCGGCCTTGAAAGTCTCCTTTGTGGCGTGGTGCAGGGAGAGCTTTTCCAGGACTGCGGCAATCCGCTCCAGCCTGTCCTGCGGCGGCTGGCGGTTCGGGAAGTATTCCGGCCACAGCTTGTCCGCCAGCCCGGCCATCTGTTCGTGCAGCCTGGCCTTTTCCTGCAGCGCGCGCTGGTAGAGCTGCTCCGCCGTCATATCGATCTGGATCTCGTAGTGGAACTTTTCCTCATAGAGCTTTTCGCCTATGCGGAAATCCCTGTATTGCCGGGTTTCATCCAGTTCCTTCTGCCTGTCCTGCAGGAAGGCGATGTAATTGCGGATGGCGGAGCGGGTGGCTTCAAGGCGTCGGTTGAATTGCGCTTTTTCCCCGGCGTCCAGGCCGCTGCCGGCCAGCTTCTGCTCCAGCGACTCGTCGAATACGCTCAGCGCGCCTTCGTTCTGCTGGATCGCGAGAGCCAGTTGCGGAGCCGCCGGCGTGCCCAGCGACTGCTCCGCCGCGGCATAGTAGTCGGGGACCTTTGCCATGCGTGTGCTGAAGGTGCGCAGGCGTTCGTCCAGCGGCGCGTAATCGGCCTTCAGGATCACGGCAAAGGTACTGGAGACGTTGTACTGGGCGGGGTTCCATTGATAGCCCCTGAACTCGGTGATTTCCCACTCGGTGCGGTCGAGGAAATTCCGGATCAGCGACAGGTCGCTGCTGGCATTGGCGTCGAGCCCGCTGCTGTCTATCTCCCCGAACTGTCTGCGGTAGTCGCGGACGAACGCCAGCACGCGTTCCCGATAGGCGTCGTCGGGAACCTGCAGCCGGTCGGCGGCGGCGTAGTAGCCCTCGTGTACCGCCCAGGAGGGAAACAGTTGCCACAGATCTTCCACCATGCGCTCTGACAGTTGCTGGAAGGCGACACTGTCCGAAGCATCGGCCGGTGTGCCGGCGGCGGATTCCGGAGTGGTGGCTGTATTGGCCGGTCGGGGACTTGGGGTGTTCTGGTGGTCGCAGGCGGCCAGGCCCAGCAACACGGCGAGGGCGGGAATCGCGGGTTTCATGGAATACCTCTAATCGGGGGAGTCAGGCGTCGAAATTACCATATTTGTACTAGGGTTTCGCAATTTCCTGCGCTTCGGAACCGATGCCCCGGGGTGGCTCGGCGAGCTGTCTGTTTTTAGGACTCTGTCCCATAACCGGCTTCGGAAACCACATAAAATGCGTTTTTTCCCGGTGTGCTTGTCTCGCTCCGGGGGCGCGGTTAGAGTGAGGTCCCGCACAAAATAGAAAATAATTAAAACTATTTGAGGACCTTTTCATGACTGAACTTGCCCAACAGGCGTGTGAAGCATGCCGCGCAGACGCACCGCTGGTCAGCGATGAAGAATTGGCGGAGCTGCTTCGGGAAATTCCCGACTGGACGCCGGTCACCCGCGACGGAATCATGCAGCTTGAGCGCGTGTTCAAGTTTCGCAATTTCAAGCAGGCCCTGGCGTTCACCAACCGCGTGGGTGCGATCGCGGAAGAAGTCGGCCACCACCCGGCACTGTTGACCGAGTGGGGCAAAGTGACTGTGACCTGGTGGAGCCACGAGGCCGGCGGGTTGCACAAGAACGATTTCATCATGGCCGCACGCACTGACAAACAGGTAGAGGCGGAGTAAGCCAGGCGGCAGCCCGTCTATACCCGAGTGGCGGTCCGGTTTCCGGACCGCCGTAAACGGCGTGGAATACGCCAGGAATCCGGATAGACACGGGGCTGCCATGTTGCGAATGAAGTCGACTTGCGAGCGCTGCAGCGCCTCGCTGGGGCTGGCCGATCAGGCCTATATCTGCTCCTTTGAATGTACCTACTGTCCGCGGTGTGCGGAACAACTGTCGCACAGCTGCCCCAATTGCCAGGGCGAACTGGTGACACGCCCCCCCCGCACCCGGTCCCCCACCGAGGTGCCCGACCACCGTTTCAAGGCCAAGCTGGAGAAACTGCTCGGCTGAAGATATCCCTATCCGCCACCCGGTAGTAAAATCCTTTTCTGTTTGCTGCGAGGAGGGCGTGGTTATGTCCGAGTATTTTGCGAGAGTGCTTTGGCAAAGGGGCGATCAGCCGTTCGGTGACAACCGCTACAGCCGCGGTCATCTGTGGCAGTTTGATGGTGGCCTCGAGGTGCCGGCCTCGTCGTCGCCGCATATCGTGCCGCTGCCGGGTTCGGTGGCGGAAAACGTCGATCCGGAGGAGGCCTTCGTCGCCTCCCTGTCCAGTTGCCACATGCTGTTTTTCCTGGCGATTGCGGCCAGGCGCGGTTTTGTGATCGACGAGTACAGCGACGATGCGGTGGGCGCAATGGAAAAAGACGAGCGGGGACGCATGTCGATCACCCGCGTTACCCTGCGTCCGCAGGTGCGTTTTTCCGGGGAAAAAGTGCCCTCCAGGAAGCAGTTGGAGAAAATGCACCACCAGTCCCACGAACAGTGTTTTATCGCCAATTCTGTCAGGAGTGAGGTGGTGACGGAAATTCCGTAGTGTGCCGGTTGATGCCAGGAAGCTGACCCAATTGCAATCAGGGACACCCGGATAGCGAGGGGGCAACCATGTGTGCCCCTAAGCGCGCACTGCCCACAGCAGGAATTCGCGATTGCCGTCGCCGCCGCGGATCGGGCTGTCGATAGTGTCCCGCACTTCGAACCCCAGCTCGAGGCAGAGCCCGGTGATTTTCTCTCGAACCTTGTTATAGAGACTTTCGTCGCGCACCAGCCCGCCCTTGCCGATATGTTCGGGGCCCACCTCGAACTGGGGCTTGACCAGGCTCAACAGCTGCCCGCCGCTTTTCATCAGCGGCGGCAGTTGCGGCAGTATCAGGGTCTGCGAGATAAAGGACACATCCATCACAACGGCATCGAAACCGGCGTCGCCATAAGGGGACAGCTGCGCCTTTTGCAGGTAACGGGCGTTGACGCCCTCGAACAGTTGCATGCGCGGGTCGTCGCGCAGTCGGGGCGCCAGCTGGTTGCGTCCCACCTCTACACCCACCACCTGCGCGGCGCCGCGCTGCAGCAGGCAGTCGCTGAAACCGCCGGTGGAACAGCCCACGTCCAGGGCTTGCCAGCCGCGCGGGTCCAGGCCCGTATGGTCGAGAATCGCCGCCAGTTTCAGCCCCGCCCGGGACACATAGCGATCCTCCGGCAGCGGTTCCACCCGCAGCGCCGTTTCCCCGCCCACCGACTGGCCGGGCTTCCTGGCGACCTGCCAGTCACCACCTGACGACAGCTGCACCCGGCCGGCATCCACCAGTTTTTTCGCGTGGGTGCGGGAGTTGGCGAGATTACGCTGTACGAGCAGTTGATCCAGGCGCGTCATGGTGTGCTGTTCACTGTAGGCAGGGTGGGGGACGAGGCGCCATGCTAACGCCTGGTCCCCCTTTGTAGAACCTCTATTCTTGAAGGAAGAGGTTCCCGGTTTAGAGGCGGTATGGCGAAGAGCGTTCTGGACAAATTCAGGATCCGCAAGGGCAAGGTCTTTGAGGCGCCGCTCGAGAGCGCTTTCGGCCGCCTGGTCACTCCATTCGAAGAGTTTATACACCGCCAGAGCAGCAGTGGCATCCTGCTGATGCTGTGCGCGGTGGTGGCGCTGATTATCGCCAACTCGCCACTGCAGGAGGGCTACAAGCACCTGTTGCACCTGCCTGTCTCGCTGAGCGCCGGTGACTGGGAGTTCTCGCTCAGCCTGCATCACTGGATCAACGACGGCCTGATGACGATCTTCTTTTTCCTGGTCGGCCTGGAGCTGAAGCGGGAATTCCTGGTGGGAGAGTTGTCGGACCTGAAACAGGCGATCCTGCCCGTGATGGCGGCCATCGGCGGTATGGTGGTGCCGGCGCTGATCTACGCCGCATTCAATGCCGGTGGTGAGGCGGAGCGCGGTTGGGGGATCCCGATGGCCACGGATATCGCCTTTGCGGTCGGCTGTATCGCGCTGTTGGGCAACCGGGTGCCGCGGGCCGTGGTGACCTTCCTGGTGGCGCTGGCGATTGTGGACGACCTCGGCGCCATCCTGGTGATCGCCATCTGGTACACAGAGAAAGTGAACATGACCGCACTGATGGCCTCCGGGGCCCTGGTGGTCATCATGTGGTTGCTGAAGGCCGCCGGTGTGCGCCGCTCCCCGGTGTTTATCTTTGTCGGGATACTGCTCTGGTATGAACTCTATATCACCGGCGTACACGCCACGCTGGCCGGGGTGATCACCGCCATGGCGATGCCGGCGCGGCCCAAGTATGACCCGGTGGCGTTCAGTACCTTCGTCAAGGATATCATCCGCAGCTTCGATCGCTGTTTCCGGCCCGGTGACAAGATCATCGCCAACGACGCCCTGCGCGCGCGGGTGATGGCGCTGGACAACGGTGTGAACCTGGCGCAGTCGCCGCTGCAGCGCATGGAAACCCGCCTGCACACGCCGGTGGCATTCCTGGTGGTGCCCATCTTTGCGCTGGCCAATGCCGGTATCCCGATCGACAGCTTTACCAGTGGTGATGCGGTGCTCAACCCGGTCACCATGGGGGTCATCAGCGGCCTGGTATTCGGCAAGCTGGTGGGGATTGTCGGCGCCACCTGGATCGGCTGGAAGCTGGGCCTGGGGCGTTTACCCAAGGCCGCCAGCTTTCACCATATCATCGGCGTGGCACTGCTCGGTGGGATCGGCTTTACCATGTCGATCTTCATCTCCGAACTGGCATTTGCCGGTCGGCCGGAACTGCTCGTGCAGGCCAAGGCCGGTGTGCTGCTGGCCTCGGTGATCGCCGGGGGAGTCGGCTTTATCGTATTGAGCCGGGCGCCGCTGTCCGAGGATGAGGTGGTGTCGACGGGCGAAGAGGCTTTCTCCGGCAGCGAGGCCGGGGAATCTGGTGAGTCGTCCAGATAATTACCCCGGGGGCAGCGGCAGGTGGCCGTCCACCTCGAACTCGCTGCGCTCGAAGCGATACAGGCGGCTACCGACCTTGAACTCCACCTGCTCCGGTGTCGCCTGCGAGTAGAAGCCTGTCTCGCGGCCCGGCCGCCGCGATGCCAGTGCCGCAGGGTCGAATACCGCCACATTGATACCCCCGTTGCCGTCCCGTGCCGAGCGGAACTGGGCCAATTGCACCCGGTTCTCGCGCATTTCGGTTCCCAGTGCCTGGCTGTCGCGATAACTGCTGGGAGAACTGAGCGACGGGTAGGCGTCGAACGGTGGCCGCTGCAGCAGCACCGCCCGCTCGCAGCGGTAGCGCAGCGTGAAAGCGGTGTGCTGTGAATTGATGCGATTGGGCGGCGGCGTCTCCATGCCCGACAGATAGACGAAGCGGTAAAAGGCGCACTCCGACAGCGCCGTGTCCAGCTTCACCGCACCGTAGAAAATACCGGGCTCAAAGCGCCGCCCGAAGCGCGATCCCCACAGCAGCGGCGGGTAGCGGAATGGCGAACCGAGCAGGTAGTGCAGGTCTGCGGCCGCCGGCGGCAGCGGTGGCTTGCTGTGCGCTTCCAGCAATTCCTCCAGTACCGCCTGGCTCTCCAGGCTGCTGGTGATGGCCACTGTCGCCACCTGGCGCTGGCTTTCCACCACGCGCCAGCACTGTCCGTCCAGCGGCTGCACGTAGTTGGTGCCGCCGGTTTCTCTCCAGATACTCATCCCTGTACAGCGGCCGTATCAGGCCGCGCCCCGCAGGGCGTCGAGGTAGTTACAGGTCAGGGCCAGACCGTCGATGCGCTGGATCAACTCCACCGGACGCCCGCCAAGGTGGCGGTTGTAGGTCTGCATGAAGTGGCGAATGTTGTCGGCATCGCCGCCGTTCAGCGGCACCAGGGAGCGGTAGATGCGGATGACCAGCATGGCGATCTCGCCGGTCTTGGAGCGGGGGTCGATGGTGCCCGATTGTTTCAGGCGTCCGAGGGAGGAGCGGCTCAGGCCGAGTATGGCCATCAGTTCACTGTTGCCCAGGCCGAGGGCGGCGGCGGCGCCGAAAAAGCCTTCGGCCAGGGCCTGGTCCGGGGCGACCTGTATCTTGTGCACATTCAGCTCCTGTTGCTGCTTGCGAACTCTATCGGTGACCACTTCAGTACTTTCCGGTAGTCAATGCCCGATTTGGTCCTTGAATAATTACCGATATGGGCAATTTAATCAAATAATTCCCATGTTGCAATGGGTTGCGGAAATGGAAGCCGGATTCGTGTGGGGTCGCGATCGGCGGCTGTGCCGCCAAAGTTCGTTTTGCACCTCGCAGTGAGCCGGTAGAGTAGAAACAGGTTTTGGCCTGTCCAAATCGCTGTTCAAAAATAAAATTGGTATGTTAAAGTCTGGTGTTGATAGATTTGGTAAGGCCAATAAGGGCAGGGTCAGTAACACTGATTATTGCTGCCGAAACAATAAGATTGCCTGGGGAGTGATGCGATGACCTGGCTCCGCCGTTTTTACCTGTCGGCAGCCCTGTGGGGCGCGGCCTGTTCCCTGGTTGCACAACCGAACCTGGACCTGCGCGGCCTGCAGGGCTTTGGCCTGGATACCGCGGGCGGGCGCGGCGGCGAAGTGATCCGGGTGACCAATCTCAACGCCGCCGGCCCGGGCTCGCTGCGCAGTGCGCTGGCAGCGGTGGGACCGCGCATCGTGGTGTTCGAAGTGGGCGGCGTGATCGACCTGGCACGCCGCAATATCCCGGTCGACGAACCTTACCTGACGATTGCCGGGCAGACGGCACCGTCGCCGGGGATCACCCTGATCCGCGGCGGGCTCTCCATCCGCACCCACGATGTGCGCGTGCAGCATATCCGCGTGCGGCCCGGCGACGCGGGGCAGCCGGCGCGCAGCGGCTGGGCCCCCGACGCCATCTCTGTTTCCGGCGCCGGGGCCTACAATGTGCACATCGATCACTGCTCCACCAGTTGGGCGGTGGATGAAAATATGTCCGCCTCGGGGCCGCGCACCCTCGGTGCCGGGCAGACTTCGCACCGCGTCACCATCAGTCATTCCATCATCGCCGAGGCGCTGGACTACGCCAGCCATAAAAAGGGTCGCCACTCCAAGGGCGTGCTGGTACACGATTTCAGCACCGAGATAGCGCTGATCGGCAACCTTTTCGCCCACAACGACCGCCGCAATCCCTATTTCAAGGCCCACGCCACCGGCGTGGTGGTCAACAACCTGATCTATAACCCCGGCTCCGCCGCGGTGCAACTCGGCTATATCGACGACGAGTGGCGCGATGCCCGCTTCGCCCCGGCCAATCCGCGGGTCAGTGTGGTCGGTAACCTGCTCTATTACGGTCGCGATACCTACAGCGACCTGGCGCTGGTGTCCTACCGGGGCGACGCCTTTCTCGGCGACAACCGGGTTTACAACCTGGATGGCGAACCGATGAACCTGACCCAGGGCGCTGTCCGCCTGCTGGCGGAAAAACCGCAATGGCCGGCGGGGCTGCAGCCGCTGCCGGCGGAGGCGGTGGCCGGCTACCTGCTCGCCAACGCCGGTGCGCGCCCGGCGGATCGCGATCCGGTGGACCGGCGTATCGTGGCGGATTTTCGCGCGCGCCGCGGGCGCATTATCGACAGCCAGGAACAGGTGGGCGGTTATCCGCGCGCGGAACCGGTGCACCGGCCGCTGGAAATCCCGGATGACACAGAGGCCTGGCTGCAGCGGCTGGCCGGGGAAGTTGAGCGAGGAGCATCGCCATGAAAATCGAACATTTTGCCTTCAATGTGGCCGACCCGGTGGCCGTTGCCGGCTGGTACACGAAACACTGTGATATGCGTGTGGCGCGCAGCCTGGACCGGCCGCCGTACACCCATTTTCTCGCCGATTCCAGCGGCCAGGTGATGATCGAGATCTACAACAATCCCAGTGATCAGGTGCCCTCCTATGGCGATATGAACCCGCTGCTGCTGCACCTGGCATTCGTCTGCCCGGAGCCGGAAACGCGCCGCGCGGAACTGGAAAAAGCCGGGGCCACGTTTGTCGACGAGGTGTGTCTCGATGATGGCTCGCACCTGGTGATGATGCGCGATCCCTGGGGTTTGGCAATCCAATTGTGCAAGCGCGGCCAGCCGATGCTGGTGTAGTTCGTTCAGCGCGCGGCCAGCTCCCGCACCAACTGCTGCATGCGCTGGTAGTGGCTGCCTTTCCAGTAAACCCTGGCGCAGTCGGTGCACTGGAAAAAGTCGCGGAAATAGCGCCGGGTATTTTCCGGCAGCCGCTGCAAGACCGCCTCCCGGTCCACGGCAGACAGCAAGCCGTTACAGGCGAGGCAGCGACTGAAGGGCGTGAATCTGTGCCGCAGTTGCAACCGCTCGACCACTTCCGTGATCTGCAGCTTTGGCGCGGTCGCGCGAACGAAATAGCCGCGCTGCAGGCGCCCGTGTTTCAGCAGACCGCGGTCCCGGGACAGCAGTATGCGCCGCTGCGAGACGGAGATCTCCAGCAGCGTATCGTCGTCGCAGTGGCGGTAAAACAGGGTGTCGAAACCGAGCATGCGCAGGTGGCGGGCCAGCCTGCCCAGGTGGCAGTCGAGCACAAAGCGTGGCCTGCGCAGCGGCGCCGGTCGCAGTCGGGTCAGCGGGCTGATGTCGGGGGATTCGCATAGCGGGTAGACCGCGATGCGATCGCCGTCGCCGAGCCGGTAGTCGAAATCGACCGACACGCCATTGGCGAGAATCAGGTCCACCTCTATGTGCGGCACGCCGAGATTCTCGATCGCATCCTTGACCGACCCCGGCAGTGGGTATTGCCGCGCAAACTCCCGCTGCCGCCACTGTTTTGGCAGGAAATCGTTCAGTTCGCGGTAGAAGTGGAAAGAGACGCTGAGCATGGTTCGCTGCACCTGCGGTGTGGCAACAGTTTAATCAATCCGGAGGGGGAGCAACTTGCAGGTCAACGACTGGAATCACGTGCACTACGCGCTGGCGGTGGCCCGCGCCGGCACTCTCTCCGGCGCCGCCGAGCAACTGGGGGTGTCCCACTCCACGGTGCTGCGGCGGGTGGATACACTGGAGAAATCCCTGCGCACGCGCCTGTTCTACCGCCACGCCCGCGGCTATGTGCCCACCGAGGCCGGACGCAAATTGATGCGCGCTGCGGAATCCATGCAGGCGCAACTGAATACCCTGGTGGGCAGTGTGCGCGGCGCCGACGAGCAATTGAGCGGCACGCTGGTGGTCAGTGTGCCGGCCAGCCTGCTGGCGCCGGTGGCGCCTTTGTTACAGCGTTTCCAGCGCCGTCACCCGCGCGTTGCACTGGAGCTGGAGTGCGGCACCGGCGCGCCGTCCCCCGGTCGCGGTGAGGCCCATATCGGTATCCGCTGCGGTGCCGGGCCCGATGCGCCCGACTGTGTCGTGCAGAGTGTGATGCCGCTGCGCTACAGCCTGTTCGCCTCCCCCGACTACCTGCGCGAAAAGGGTAGTTTCGACAGCCTGGAGCGCATCGGCCACCACCGCTTTATCGGCCTCGGCCGCAGTGCGGCGCCGGACCCGCTGGCGCAATGGGTGGATCGCTGGGTGCCGGACAAACAGATCGCGTTGCGCTGCAGCAGCGTCGACCAGTTTGCCGATGCCGTGCGCGCCGGTTTCGGTATCGCGCCGCTCGCCCTGTGGCAGGCGCGCGGCGACGATCGCCTGTGTCGCCTGCTGCCGCCACCGGACGACTGGACCTCGGAACTCCGCCTGCTTACCCACCGCGACATGTGCGATACCCACAGGGTGCGCGCGCTGTGCAGTTTTATCGGCAAATGCCTGCAGCGCGATCTATAGACCGCGCGGCTCACCTTGCCCCATAGTCCGTTGTGGCAGCGGGCATTATGCTCGTATCGGAATCGCAAGGAATCGCCATGCTGGAACTGCGCGGGATCCGCAAGTCCTATCCCACACCCCAGGGTCCCCTGCCGGTATTGCGGGGTGTCGACCTGTGCCTGGCCGCCGGCGAGAGCCTGGCGCTGATGGGCGAATCCGGCAGCGGCAAGTCGACGCTGTTGCACCTGGCGGCGGGGCTGGATACGCCCGACAGCGGTGAAGTGCGCCTCGACGATCGGCTGCTGTCGGCGCTGGACGAGCCCGCGCGGGCGGAATGTCGCCGCCGGCGGCTGGGGCTGGTATTCCAGCAGTTCCACCTGGTGCCGAGCCTGGATGTGCTCGACAACCTGCGCCTGCAGGCGCGGCTCGCCGGGCGCGAGGAGACCGCCTGGACCCGGGAGTTGCTGCGGCGCCTGGGGCTTGCGGACATGGCCGGGCGCTACCCGGAACAGCTCTCCGGTGGCCAGCAGCAGCGCCTCGCGATCGGCCGCGCGCTGGCGGCGCGACCGGCGCTGCTGCTGGCCGACGAACCCACCGGCAATCTCGACGAACGCAGTGCCGACAGGGTGCTGGCGCTGTTGCTGGAGCTGGTCCGGGACAGCGGCTGCGCACTGTTGATGGTGACCCACAGCCCGCGGGTGGCGGCGCCGCTCGACCGCTGCCTGCGGCTCAGCCGCGGCCGCATTGCGGAGGCCGCGCTGTGACGGTCGCGCCGCTGCGAACTGCACTTCAGACCCTGCTTTCCCATTACCGCCGCCATCCGGGCCAGCTCGCCATGCTGTTGCTGGGGCTATGGGTGGCCGGTGCGCTCTGGAGCGGTGTGCAGGCGATCAACGCCTCGGCGCGCGACAGCTACGCCCGCAGCGAGGCGCTGTTCGGCAACGACCTCGACCGCATCGAACGCCGCGACGGCCGCCCGCTGTCGGCGGACGACTACCTGTCGCTGCGGCTGGCGGGCGCACCGGTGTCGCCGCTGGTCACCGGCGAGGTGGAACTGGCCGACGGCAGCCGCCTGGAGGTGATGGGTATCGATCCGCTGACTCTGCCGCAGGGCAGCGGCTTTGACAGCGCCGGCGGCACCGCGTCGCTGGCGGCGTTCCTGCTGCCGCCCTATGTGGCGCGCGCGGCGGCCGACACCCGCGCCGCGATCCGGGCCGGCGGCGCGCCACCGGCGCTGGCCGACGGGCGCGGGCTGCCACCGCTGGAAACGGCCCCGGCGCTGCCGCTGGGCCTGTTGGTCATGGATATTGCCGCCGCGCTGCAACTGCTGGGGCGCGAGGGTCCCGATCAACTGCTGCTGGCGCCGGATGCCCGGCTGGAACTGCCGGACTTCCTGGTGCGCAATGCGGCCGCCAACCGGGCCGGTCCCGGCCAACTGAGCGACAGCTTCCATCTCAACCTGACCGCCATGGGCCTGCTGGCGCTGGTGGTGGGGCTGCTGATCGTGCACGCCGCCCTCAGCCTGGTGCTGGAGCAGCGCCTGGGCGCAATGCGCACGCTGCGCGCGCTGGGTGTCTCCGCGCGCGGGCTGGTGGGTTTGCTACTGGTGGAGTTACTGCTGTTGGGACTGTTGGGGGCCGCGCTGGGGATTGTCAGCGGCGTGGGACTGGCCCGCTGGCTGCTGCCGGATGTGGCCGCCAGCCTGCAGTCCCTCTACGGCGAGCGGGTGGGCAGCCGGCTGGTACTGCCGTGGCACTTCTGGCTGGGCGGGCTGGCGGTGACCCTGGGCGGGCTGCTGACCGCCGGGCTCGGCACCCTGTGGCGGGCGGCGCGGCTGGATGTGCTGGGCCTGGGGCAGGCGCAGGCCTGGCGCGGGCGGTTCGTGCGCCAGTTGCGCGCCATGGCGCTGGTCGGCGGCCTGTCCTGGCTGCTGGCCGCGGGCCTGCTGCTGTGGCTGGCACAGCGGCCGCCGGCGCAGGGACTGGTGCCAGGGTTTGCGATGGTCGCGGCGGCGCTGTTTGGCAGCGCGCTGTGGCTGCCGCCACTGCTGGCCGCGATCGTGGCCGGCGCCGGCCGGCTGCTGCGACGGCGCCCGCTGGCGCAGTGGGCGATGGCCGACCTGCAACTGCAACTGCCGCGCCTGTCGGTGGCGATGATGGCGCTGCTGCTGGCGCTGTCGGCCAACCTGGGTGTCGGCGGCATGGTCGGCGGTTTTCGGCTGACGTTCCTCGATTGGCTGGACAAACGGCTGCTGGCGGACCTCTACCTGCGAGTGCCCGCCGCACAATACCAGGCGGCCCGCGACTGGCTGGCGGCGCGCGACGATATCGCCGTGCAACTGCCGCGCAGCGAGGCCGGGAGCACCCTGCTGGCGGGGGAGGGCTATCTGGCACAGCCGGTCGGCGTCCACGGCATTACGCCGCACCCGGCCGTGACCGGGCGCTGGCCGCTCCTGGATGCCGGCGGGGATCCGGCATCGGCGTGGCGGCAGTTTGCCGGTGGCGCGGCGATGATCAACGAACAGCTGGCCCTGTCCACCGGGCTGGCGCCGGGGCAGCGGCTGCAGCTGTCGAGCCCCGCCGGCCCGCTGCCACTGGATATCGTCGCCATCTACCCCGACTACGGCAATCCGCGCGGCGAGGTGCTGTTGAGCACCGCGCTTGTCGGCGAACGCTTTCGGGCGCCGCCGGAACGGATCGACCTGCTGCTGGAGCCCTCATTGCCAGCGGAAGCCATTGACACACTGCGGCGGGATTTGCGCAGTGCGCCTGGAATCGATGGCGCCCGCCTGACCGACCAGCGCCAGGTGCGGCGCCTGGCCACCGATATGTTCGAACGCACTTTCGCCATCACCCGCGCGCTGAATGCGCTCACCCTGGGCGTGGCGGCGCTGGCACTGCTGTCGAGCCTGCTGGCGCAGAGTGGCCAGCGCCGCGGCCAACTGGCGCCCCTTTGGGCGCTGGGAGTGCCGCGGGGACCACTGGTCGGGGTCGGCTTTGTGCAGCTGGGCGCCGCGGCGCTGGTCACGGCGCTGCTGGCGGTACCGCTCGGCATCGCCCTGTGCTGGAGCCTGGTGGCGGTGATCAACGTCGCGGCTTTCGGCTGGCGCCTGCCGCTGCATCTGTTCCCGCTGCAGATTTTGATGGCGCTGCTGCTGGCACTGGGAGTGGCACTGCTCGCCGCACTGCTGCCGGCCTGGCGCCTGTGGCGGACATCGCCGCGCCGGTTACTGGCGGAGTTCGAAGCGCCATGAGTTTTGCCGCACACCGGAAATCGATGCTTGCCACGCTCGGGATTGCGGCGCTGTTGCTCGCAGTCGCGGCACTATTGCTGCGCGATAGCGGGCGGCCGGGCCCGGAGAGTTTTGCCGGGCTGGCAGGCGGGGCGGACGGCTATACCCGGGCCCGGCCGGGTGCGAAACTGCATTTCCCCGCGGACCACGGTTCCCACCCGGGCTACCGCATCGAGTGGTGGTACCTGACCGCCAACCTCGAGGACGCCGACGGCACGCCGCTGGGCATTCAGTGGACGCTGTTTCGCCAGGCGCTGGCGCCGCCCGGCGACGATACCGGTGGGGACTCGCCCTGGACCAGCCGCCAGTTGTGGATGGCCCACGCCGCGGTATCGACGCCGGACGCACACCTGGTTGCCGAGCGCTTCGCCCGTGGCATGGCATTTCCCGATCGCCGCGGCCAGGCGGGTGTGCGGGCCGAGCCCTTCCGGGCCTGGCTGGATCACTGGCAACTGCAAAGTCGCGGCAACGAGGCCGGCGGCGATGCGCTCGAACGGCTGCAGGTCTCGGCCCGTGGCAGCGATGGCGGGCGCGATTTCGGTTACCGCCTGCAGTTGGATGCCGACGGCCCGCTGGTATTGCACGGCGAGGCGGGCTTCAGCCGCAAGTCCGCGGCCGGCCTGGGCTCGCACTATTACAGCCAGCCGTTTTACCGCGCCCGCGGCTGGCTGGAGATCGACGGCGACAGGCACCGCGTGCGCGGCGTCGCCTGGCTGGATCGAGAGTGGAGCAGCCAGTTGCTGGGAGCGGACCAGCCGGGTTGGGACTGGTTTTCGTTGCACCTGGACGGCGGCGCCAGGCTGATGGCGTTTCGCCTGCGCGGGGCCGGCGAGGGCGGCGGCGACTTTATCGGCGGCAGCTGGATTGCGCGCGACGGGCACACCGTCGCGCTCGATGGCGATGACCTGCAATTGATACCGCAGGGCTACAGCACCGTGGCCGGGCGGAAACTGCCCACCCGCTGGCGGCTGCGCCTGCCGGCCCGGAACCTGGACGTGACGGTAACGGCGCAGAGCGAGAATCGCTGGATGGACACGGTATTTCCCTACTGGGAGGGCAATGTCGCGGTGGCGGGTAGCCACACCGGTGTCGGTTACCTGGAGATGACCGGCTACTGAGCAGTTGAGACGAGAGGCGGGGAAATGGCGTATTCCCTGTTGCTAAATGCCGCGGAACGCCTCCGCCATATGCTCGGCCAGGGCCTCCGCGGCCTGTCCCGCCCCGCGTCGCTGACGCAGAGCGATATGGTATTCGCCCAGCGGCGGCAGGCCGGCGTCTGCCCCCAGTTTCCGCAGTGGCGCCCGCACCAGGCTGAGTGGAAAGGGCGCGATCGCCAGGTCGGCCAGTATCGCCGCCTCCTGGGCCGCGCAGTGTTCGCTGGTATAGGCGATCCGGTAGCCGATGCCGGCCCCGTCCAGGGCCGCCAGTGCCATGCCGCGCCAGGCGCAGTCGGGGCCGGCGAGCGCCAGCGGCAGCGGCTTGTGCTGTGCGGCGACACCGCCCTCGCGCGCCGCCCACACCAGCGGCTCCGTGTGGATCAGCCGGCCGCCTTGCCCCGATTGATCGGTATTGCCGGCGGTGATCAGTACCACATCGAGTTTGCCCGCATCCAGCTGCTCCGACAGCGCCGAGCTGCGCCCCAGGGTCACATCCACCTGCACGGCCGGGTGGGAGCGGGCGAACTGGGTGAGCGCCCGCGGCAGGACGCGCGTTCCCACATCGTCGGGGGTGCCGAGCCGCAGCCGGCCCTGGAGGGTCGGGGAGAGGAAGCGGCCCAGCGCCTCCTCGTTCAGCTTCAGCAGGCGGCGCCCGTAGCCCAGCAGTATTTCGCCATCCGGCGTCAGTCTTACCCGGCGCGCCTCGCGCACGAACAGCGTGCGTCCCAGGGTCTCTTCCAGCCGCTTGATCTGCATGCTCAGGGCCGACGGTGTCCGGAATACCTGGCGTGCGGCCCGGGTAAAACTGCCGCACTCGGCGATGGCGACAAAGGTGCGCAGCAGTTCGCTGTCCAGTAGTGGGGTGGCAGTACCCGGTGTTGCCGGATCGGGGGTGGTCATGCTGTACCTTTCAATTTTTCTGAAAGGTCAATGTAGATGTTTTCGCTGTATTTAACAATTGCGTCGGAGCACTCTATCTCCCGACTTGACCTGAAGCGGTCTCACCGGTGAGAGAGGAGAATCCGATGTCCGATGCCAAACGCCCCGGGGCATGCAACTGCAAGCTGAAACTGCGTCCGCGGCCCGCGGAACCGCCGCTGTATATGCCGGCCATGCCACCGCTCGGATTGCTGACGGCAATCGGCAACGGGATCCGTATACTGATCCATTGCCTGCGCTGCCGCCGGTGTGCCGAGTGCCACGACAAGGCCCGCGGTCGCGGTGCGACTTGGGCGGGGCAGTGACACTGCGGCGCGATTTCGCCTAGGATTACCGGCACTTGGTTCTCGGGCCCGCCGAGAACCGATAATGATCATAAAGCATGGATACCGGTATGAAATTCTTACAGCCTCCGCCCAGGTTCCTGGCCGCGATGATAATGTTCCTTGCCCTGGCCGGCTGCGGCGGTGAGCGACAGTCTGCGGCGGCACCGGAAAACAGTGCAGGGGCCGGTTCCGCGGTGGAAGAGGCCCCGGATATGGATCGCCTGGCGCGGGACTATGTACTGCTGGTACTGGAACTCGGCAACCACGACGACAGCTATGTGGACGCCTACTACGGTCCGGAAGAACTGAAACAACAGGCGGCCGCCAGTGACGCGACGCCGGCCGCAATCGCGGAGCGCGCCAGAGCGTTGCGACAGCAGCTGCCGGCGGAGATCCCGGCGGACGGTGATCTGGAAAACCTGCGCCGCCACTACCTGAAAACCCAGCTGCGGGCGGTGATCGCCCACGCCGAGAGCCTGGCCGGTGCCGCCGGGCCCAGTTTCGAGCGCGAGACACAGCTCCTCTACGACACCCGGCCGCCGCAACGGAAACTGGCGGACTTCGAACCGGTGCTGGCGGAGCTGGACCAGCTGTTGCCCGGCGACGAACCGCTGCACCTGCGCGTACAGGCTTTCAAAAAACAGTTCGTGATTCCCGATGACAAAATGGAAGCGGTATTCGATGCCGCCATCGATGCCTGCCGCGAGCGCACCAAAAAACACATCCAACTGCCGGCGGACGAACATTTCGTGCTGGAGTATGTCACCGACAAACCCTGGAGCGGTTACAACTGGTATCGGGGCGGCGCCCGCAGCCTGATCCAGATCAACACCGAACTGCCGGTGATGATCGACCGCGCCATCGATCTCGGCTGCCACGAGGGTTATCCCGGCCACCACACCTACAACGCACTGCTGGAACGGGCACTGGTGGACGACCGCGGCTGGATCGAGTACAGCGTCTACCCGCTGTTCAGCCCCCAGTCCCTGATCGCCGAGGGCAGCGCCAACTACGGCATCGAACTGGCGTTTCCCGGTGAGGAAAAAACACGGTTTGAAAAGGAAGTACTCTATCCGCTGGCCGGCCTAGATCCCTCGCAGGCGGAGAAATACGATCGCGTGCTGGAGCTGATCGAGCAACTGGGCTACGCCGGCAACGAGATCGCCCGCCAGTATATCGACGGCGAGATAGAGGGCGACCAGGTGGTGGCGCTGTTCCAGAAATACACCGTCAAGAGCCCGGAGAAGGCCGCCCAGCGCAAGCGCTTCGTGGATACCTACGGCGCCTACGTGATCAACTACAACTGGGGCAAGCAGCTGGTGGCGGATTACGTGGAGCAGGGCGTGGCCTCGCCGGACGAGCGCTGGCAGCGCTTCGCCACGCTGCTGTCCTCGCCGCGCTTGCCGTCGTCGCTGGACTGGTGACGCGCATGGACTACCAGGCAGCGCGCGGCTATCTGCTCTCCCGTCCGGAAGCGGTGGAGGATTTTCCCTTTGGCCCCGGGGTGGCGGTGTTCAAGGTCAAGGGCCGGATGTTCGCGACCCTGGGCGTTGAAAACACCGTGGCCCGCACCAATCTCAAGTGCGACCCGGACGAGGCCCAGGCACTGCGGGATATCTTCAGCGGTGTCCTGCCTGGTTACCATATGAACAAGAAACACTGGAACACGGTGCTGCTGGACGGCAGCGTGCCGGATGGTGAAATTGAACGGATGATGGATCGCTCCTACGGGCTGGTGGTCAAGGGCCTGCGCAAAGTGGAGCGGGAGGCGCTGGAGCTGGCTTATGGCAGCGGGGCTATTTACCGCTAGGTAGAGTGAATGAAAGTTGCAGTCAAACTGATGGGGTTGGCACTGCCGGCGATCGCCCTGCTATGGGTTGCCGGCTGCACCAGTCGCGATTCCGACGATGCGGTGATGGCCATGGCAGAGCCGTCAGCCTTCAAAGCGGAACTCAAGGTGGCCGAGGCGCAGCGGACCAGGTCCAGGTACCTGGCCTACCGGCACCGGGTGACGACAGAGTTGCCGGTCGGCCGGGTGGAAGCGCAGTACAATCGCATCCTCGATTGGTGTGCGGCAGATACTGAGTACCGCTGCACGGTGCTCGGCAGCCGCCTCAGTACCGACAACTATGTGCACGGCAGCATCAACCTGCGCATCCTGCCCAAAGGGGTGGCAGAAGCGCTGAGCCTGGCGGCGGAGGGCGGTGAGACGACCCAGAAGTCGATCGAGGTCGAGGACCTCGGCGATGCCATCGTCGACAACCAGAAGCGCCTGGAGATGCTGCAGGACTATCGCGGCAAGCTGGAGGCGTTGAATGACAGGGCGGACACGGATGTGGAATCGCTGGTCAAGATCGCCGAGAAACTGGCCGAGGTGCAATCCGACCTGGAGTTCGCCCAGGGGCGGAGGCAGAAACTGCTGCAGCGGGTGGAGATGGACCTGGTGGACATTTCGCTGGTGTCCCATTCCCAGCAGTCGTTTATGCAGCCGATCCGGCTGTCGCTGCGCAGCTTCGGCTCGCGCCTGTCCAGTGGTATCTCGGATGTCATCGCGGCGATCGCCTACTTGCTGCCGTGGCTGCTATTGCTGGCGGTTGTCCTGTATATTCTGCGCAGAATCTGGATCCGCGTCAGGAAACGGTAGAATTGGCTGTAGGGGCCAACGGAAGAATCAGGAGCAGTTGTGAACGAATTTATTGTCGATGTAACCCAGGAAAATGCCCAGCAGGTGCTGATCGAGGAGTCGATGATGCGCCCGGTGGTGGTGGATTTCTGGGCGGACTGGTGCGAGCCGTGCAAACAGTTGATGCCGGTGCTGGAGAAGCTGGCGGCGGAGTACGACGGCCAGTTCCTGCTGGCGAAGGTCAATGCCGATACGGAGCAGATGCTGGCCGGCCAACTGGGGGTGCGCAGCCTGCCCACGGTGATGGTATTGAAAGAGGGCCAGCCAGTGGATGGCTTTGCCGGCGCACAGCCGGAAAAGCAGATCCGCGAAATGCTGGACAAGTACCTGCCCAAGCCCTGTGACCTGAAGTTCGAGCAGGGCAAGCAACTGGTGGGTGAGGGCAAGCTGGATGAAGCGTTGCCGGTGTTGCGTGAGGCCTACAGCGAATCCGGCGAACGCCAGGATATCGCCAAGCAGCTGGCCGCGGTACTGCTGGAGCAGAACCGGGTACAGGAGGCGGAGACGGTGCTGGGCAAGATACTGTTGGCAGACCAGGACAGCGACTACCAGCAACTGATGTCGCAGCTGGAGCTGAAGCAACAGGCCGCAGAGTCACCGGAGATCAAGGGCCTGCAGCAGGCGCTGGAACAGAACCCGGGCGATTTCGATGCCGCCTACAAACTGGCGGTCCAATACAGCCAGGCCCACCGCCCGCAGGAGGCGCTGGACCTGCTGCTGAATGTACTGCGCAGCGACATGAACTATGCCGACGGCGCCGCCAGGCAGGCCTACCTGGATATCGTCAAGAGCCTCGGCGCCGGCGATCCACTGGCAACCCAGTACCAGCGCAAGTTGATGACGTTGCTTTATTGATTTTTCGGTGGGGTTTGTATTGGCCGTGGCTGCTGGTGGCACCTCCGGCCGGTGCCCGTAAGCCTGAGGTTCAGGGAAAAGCAGCGCAAACACAAGGTTCAGCCGAACGGCAGGCTGATAAAACCAGGAAAAACCATGTACAAACTCTGCGTCTATATTCCGGAAACCCACACCGAAAAGGTCAAGCAGGCGCTGTTTGCCGCCGGCGCCGGCCGTATCGGCGATTACGATTCCTGTTGCTTTCAACTCAAAGGCACCGGCCAGTTCCGGCCGCTGGATGGCAGCCAGCCGTTTATCGGCCGGACCGGCGAAGTGGAAAAGGTGGACGAATACCGGGTGGAAATGGTCTGCGCGGATGAAGTGGTGGATGCGGCGCTGGCTGCCCTGCGCGAGTCACACCCCTATGAAGAACCCGCGTTCGACCTCTGGCAACTGGACCGCCGTTGCAACAGTAGCCAGGGTTAGGTCTCAGTGCGGAGGTGGCGCGCCGCGTGATCTTTTCACCAGGGCGGTAATCGGGTAGAGCATCTGGCCGATCACGGAACGGGGCAGCCGACGGGTGGTGCCGTACTCCGCAGGCCAGTGCTCTTCCGGCATGTGGTAGCTATTGAAAAGCCGGTCGAACAGCACCGTGTGCGCAGAGTAATTGGTGTCGATTGCGGGCTTTTCCGAGCTGTGGTGCCAGTGGTGGAATTGCGGGGTCACAAACACGTATTTCAATGGCCCGAAGGTAAAGCGCAGGTTGCTGTGGATCAGCACCGCCTGCAGCGCGGCGAATACTACATAAATATCCAGTGCCGCCTGGTCCGGCCCCAGCAGATAGAGTGGCACCAGCACCATCGCGCGCTCGGAAAATACCTGCAGGAAATGTCCGCGGGATCCCGCCAGCCAGTCCATATGCTCAACCGAGTGATGCACCGCGTGCACCGGCCACAGCCACGATACCTCGTGGTACAGGCGGTGTTCCCAGTAGAGCACGAAATCCGCACACAGTATGATCAGCGCCACCTGTAACAGCAGCGGGATTGACTGTACCGACTGCTTTACCGCCGGGCTCACTGCCCAGTGGAAATGGCTGGCGTGGTAGTTGCCGTAGATGAGGATGGCGGAGATCAACAGGTGGTTCAGGCAAAAATAGAACAGGTCCAGATCCCATTCCGGGCGCATGATCACCTGGTTGCGGTATTTGGGAAACAGCTTTTCCAGGGTCATGAAGACGAATACGGATCCCAGCAGCGCGAGGATCAGCCAGTCCACGCCGAGGGACAGCCGGCGCGGCTCTACCGGCCCCACCGGTATCGAATAGCCGCCCAGGGCAAACGCGATCAGGGTCAGGCCAATGCCGGTAATTCCCAGGCGTTTGTGGCGGCGCAGGACCAGTGTCAGGACACCGAACAGCAGTGAAAAGTACATGCCGTATTTCAGCACTTTCTGCAGTGCCCCGGCATCGTACACCTGGCGCAGTTCGATAGTGGTGAGGTAGGACGGGTAGAGGTAGGCGAGCACGGCCAGCAGGCTGAGTGCTCCGAGGAAGACGGAACTGTATCCACTGATGCGCCCCTCACCGAGGCGGAACTCCCGTTGCCTGTCCAGCTTTACCCGTCGTTTTCGGTACCGGTAATCGGATTCTGCGTTGCTCATGATCCCTGAGATACTGTATCTAATCGGTGCCGCATTCGGCGCGGCGGACTGTTACCTGATTTGTATAGAGCCTATTACTCAAGTTACGGAGTGCACAGTGATTGGCAGGGCGCATCCCGTCCCGGATTCCGCTGCGCTCCATCCGGGCTACGCCTTTCGATCCGCCG
>NZ_JALKCV010000016.1 GCF_023634065.1 Microbulbifer litoralis | reverse complement strand
CGTGTCACAGAATATGCCTTCGGCAGTCTTATTTCCGCGGACGGTTGTACAGTTGTTTCAAACCCGTTGCGGATGTCAGAATCCGGCCTCCACAACAGGCGGTTCACTATGCAGCGTATTCAATCCCATCTCGATCCCGAATTTTCCCTGTCCCGCATTGCCATGGGCCTCTGGCGCCTGGCGGACTGGCAATACAGCCCCCGGGAGACCCTGCGGCTGCTCGAAGAGCTTGTCGAGCTGGGTGTCAGCACCATCGACCTGGCTGATATCTACGGTGACTACCGCTGCGAACAGCTGTTTGGGGAGGCTCTCAAGCTGAAGCCGGCGCTGCGCTCACAACTTGAGGTTGTGTCCAAGTGTGGAATCAAGCTGATGGGAGCGGATAACCACTTTGCCATCAATCACTACGACAGCAGTGCCGCCCATGTGACCGCGGCGGCGGAGTCCAGCCTGCGCAAAACGGGCCTGGAGCAACTGGACCTGTTGTTGATTCACCGCCCGGATCCGCTAATGGATGCCGATGAATTGTCTGCGGCGCTGGATGGGTTGATCGCAGACGGAAAAGTCCGCGCGGTGGGCGTGTCCAACTTCCTGCCGCACCAGGTAGAGTTGCTGCAGTCGCGCCTGCGGGCGCCGCTGGTGGTGAATCAGATCGAAGTCTCTGTATTGCACTCACTGCCGCTGTTCGATGGCCAACTGGATTTCTGCCAGCGGCAGAAGATGATTCCCATGGCCTGGTCGCCGTTTGCGGGAGGGGCGCTTTTTACCGGCAGCGATGAGGCAGCCCTGCGCGTGCAGGCTTGCCTGGAGGAGTTGTCAGCGGAAATGCAACTGGAAGCCCAGCAACTGGCATTGGCGTGGTTGTTGAAGCATCCCTCGGCGATGGTGCCGATACTGGGCAGTGGCAGGATCGGGCGGCTGCGCAATGCCCTGCAGGCGCTGTCGGTGGATATGCCCCGCGAGGCCTGGTTCCGGTTGCTGCGTGCGGCCCGTGGCCGGGATGTGGATTGAGAGCTGGCCCGTTCAGCTAGCGTAGGCGTTGTCCGGAACCAGGTCATAGTTTTGCTCGATCAGGTCAAACTGCTCCAGCGGGGCCAGGTGGGTGGGTACTGCGTAGTGGCGTAGGGCCGTGTCGTTGCGCCAGTCCATCACTTCCAGTTCATCCCCTTCGACCCCGTGTAGCAGGGTATCGAACTCGGTGACTGCCGCGGCGATCAGCGACTGGTACTCGAGCTTGTCGCCGAGTTTGATAAAACGGAACTCCTCCCCGGCCTGCTCGATGCGCAGCCAGCCTGCGCCGCGCTTCCTGTCGGCCTCACCGATCACCAGCGGCCCCTGTTGGTCCCGGGCCAGTGTCGCCAGTTGCAGGCGGCTGTCACTTTCCACCGGCATGCCGACCCAGACCCAGCCGGACAGGCCGATACGGCTCAGCTGCCACTCGCTCAACCACACCGTCTGTTCGTCGTCGATGCGGAATTCGCTGTATTCCCGTTGGCCGCTGCGGTTGTCGAACTGTAGTTCGGCGTTGGGATTGTCCTTGCGGAAGTTGCTCAGCTGCTGGGTCATCTCGTAATTGACCTCCCAGTGCTTCTTGAGCCGCCACTGGATCGGATACTGACCCCACTCGACAATGTATTCCTCCCGCTCGCGCACGGTCTCGGCCACCCGCCAGAAGGCGCCGTCGATCAGGATGCAGGTATCGCCGGGCTTGCTGCCCGGGGCAATGATGCTGCACTCGGGCGAGGCCTCGGAGGCATTGACCACGTGTTCACCACGGCCCTCGATGACTTCGTACCAAGGGAAACCGTGGCGCAGCGGTGGCGGGAAGGCCAGTGGCGGGCGCCCGGCGAGCAGGCGCCGGAAGAGCACGGACTTTTCAATTTCCAGGTCAGACAGTGTGTAGCCTTCTTTGTGGGTGATCTGTCCCCAGGCGAAGGCTGCGCGGATTAGTTGTTTTTCTCGGTCTGAAAAGCTCATGGGCGCAAGCGAAGAGGGAATGCAAAGCGGAACCTTACCACTGTGCGCGCGGCTGTGCGAATGCTATTCCCGTCGGGAGGGCCGGGGGAAAACGCATTGGCGCCAAAAGTTCGATAGACTGGCGGTCGTTTGAGAGTGCGGGGAGTGGGAGCCATGCTCGGGACAGGGCGACTGTGGTGTGTATTGTTACTGGTATTCGGTGGCGTGCTGACGGGGCCGGCGAAGGCGCAGACGGTGCCGGCCGGGGAGCGTTGCTATCTGGACGGCTGGAGCAGTGCGCTGCACTGCTATCGCGTACCGGTAGACGCCGCGGGCCGGGGCGATGCGTCCGGTAGTGTCCCCGGCGGCCTGGCGGTGATGGTGGCCCCGGCGGTCAGCGACAGCGGTCGCGATCCCCTCTACCTGCTGGCCGGTGGGCCGGGGCAGGCGGCCAGTGAGTTGGCGCCGCTGTTGAATGCGTTCCGCAAGGTCAATCGCGAGCGGGCGATCGTCATGGTGGACCGCCGCGGGGCGGGCCGCTCGGGGGCCTTCCGCTGTGGATTCGAGCGGCAGATGCCCTCGGACCTGCAACAGTTCTCCCGCCGCCTGGCCGACTGCTACCTGCAGCGGGCCGATTTCGCCGAATCGCTGAGCAGCCGCCAGACTGTCGAAGACCTGGAGCGGGTGCGCCGCTATCTCGGCCACGACCGCATCGCCCTCTGGGGCGGATCCTGGGGTACCCGCACCGCATTGCTGTACCAGCAGTGGCATCCGCAGTCCCTCAGTGCGCTGGTGCTCGACGCCGTGGCGCCCATCGACAGCAAGGTGTTCCTCGCCGCGGGCGCCGCAGAACAGGCCTTGCAGGAGCTGGCACGGGACTGCGCCGATGATCCGGAGTGCGCCCGTTTTGGCGACTGGAAAGGCGATCTCAACCGCCTGCTGGATGGCTGGAGTGATGCGCAGGCGCGGGCTTTCCCGGATCCGCTGACCGGCGTTCCGGCCGCCGAGCCGGTGCCCCGCTGGATGCTGGCCAATGCGGTGCGCGCGGCCCTGTACGAACCGGCTGCCGCGGCCCAGTTGCCCTACGCGATTCACCAGGCGAGCCGCGGCAACTACCTGCCGCTGTCCGGTCTCACCGGCCTGTTCATCAACACCGCCGACAGCATGGCCATGGGACTGACGTTTTCCGTAGCCTGTGCCGAGGCATTGAACCGCATCAGCGCCGATGAGGTGGCGCGGGACAGCGCCGATACCTTCCTCGGTACGGCCTTTTACGACCTGTTCCACAGCGGTTGCCGGGCCTGGCCCGTGACCGCCAAGCCTTACAGCGAGCCGGAACCACGGGACCACCCGGTACTGCTGATCTCCGGTGCCGCGGACCCGATTACACCGCCGGTCTACGCCGAGCGCCAACTGGGCTACCTGTCCAACCGGCAGCACCTGATTGTCGCCGGTGGCGGCCATATCAATTCCCGCCGCGGCTGTATCCCGGACCTGATCGCGCGCTTCCTGAACCGGCCGGCGGAGCCGCTGGACAAAACCTGTGTCGCGGATATCGCGCGGCCGCCGTTTATGGTCGATGCCTTCGGTCCGGCGCTGGGCGTCAAAACCGGAACAAAAGCCGGGAAACAGGAGATGGCCCGTGATTGAGGTAGAGTCCATCGACAAGAGTTTCGCCGGCCAGCGGGTGTTGCGCGAATTGAGTTTCGAGATCCCCGATGGCCGCATCACCGCCCTGCTGGGGGCCAACGGTGCCGGCAAGACCACCTGCCTGCGCATCGTGACCGGGCTGCTGCGCGCCGACGCCGGGCGGGTGCTGCTGGGCGGCCGGGATGTGGCCGCGGATCCGCTCTTGGCCCGGCGCCAACTGGGCGTGGTGGGGGATCGCGAGGGGCTCTACGAACGCCTCACGGTGAAAGAGTACCTGACGCTGTTCGCGCGCATGCAGGGGCTGGCCGGTGCCGCGTTGCGGGATTCGCTGCAGGCGGTGCGCGACGAACTGGAACTGGGTGAGCTCTGGGAGCGGCGCACGCGCGGTTTTTCCCAGGGGGAGCGTATGAAAGTTTCCCTGGCGCGGGCGCTGGTGCACCGGCCCCAGCACCTGATCCTGGACGAACCCACCCGCGGGCTGGACGTGCTGGCCGCGCGCCTGCTGCGGCGCACGCTGCTGCGCCTGCGCGCGGAGGGCACCACCATCCTGTTTTCCAGCCATGTGATGTCGGAGGTGGCGGAGTTGTCGGACCGCGTGCTGGTCATGGCCGGTGGCCGTATTGTCGGCAGCGGCTCGCCGACAGAACTGGTCGAGCAGACCGGCAGCGACAACCTCGAGGACAGTTTCGTCGCTCTCGCCTACGGCGGTGGAGCGACTCGGGACGCCAACAGGGAGGAGGCCCCGGCATGATGGCAATCGGAAAATTCTCTGCGCGGCGCATGGCCGCGCTGCTGCACAAGGAGATGCTCGAGACCTGGCGCGATCGCCGTGCGCTGTGGATGGCGGTCTGCTTCTCGCTGCTGTTCCCGGTGATGATCGCCGGCTCGACGACCTTCTTTGTCAAGAAGCACGCCGAGGAGACCACGCGGCTGGCGCTGTTGGGGGCCGAGCGTGCGCCGCTGCTGGAGCGGCGCCTGCAAAGCGATACGCTGCAGGTGGACGCGCTCGAGCAGGGGGAGCCCCGCGCACTGCTGGCGGGGGACTACGACCTGGTGCTGCAGGTGGGCGACGACTTCGCCAGCGACTATCGCAATTTCCGCACACCGCAGCTCTACCTCTATGTGGACAGCTCCGCCACCGCGGCCGGCCGCGCCGAGCGCCACCTGCAGGAACGACTGGGGAGCCTGCAGCAACTGGTGGCCGGGCAGCGCCTGGTGGCCCGCGGTGTGGCGCCGCAGTTACTGGCGCCCTGGAAACTGCAGGTGCGGGATGTCAGCACGCCGTCCGGTCGCGGCGCCATGTTGCTGGCGATGGTGCCGGGCCTGCTGATTCTGACACTGTTCGTCGCCAGTCTCGCCACATCGGTGGACACCTCCGCGGGCGAGCGCGAGCGGTTGAGCCTGGAAACGCTGCTGCTGCAGCCTCTGCCCGGCTGGCAGGTAATCGCCGCCAAGACGCTGTCGGTGGCCAGTATGGGCTGGCTGGGTGCACTGCTGGCCATCACCGCCATGGTGGCGTTGATGCCGGCGATGCCGCTGGCCGAACTGGGGATCCAGCAGGCCACCACCACTGCCGGCGTCATTACCATGGGGCTGGTATTGTTGCCGTTGGCGCTGTTGGTGGCGGTGGTGCAGATCCTGCTGGCACTGCGCTCGCAGTCGTTCAAGGACGCTCAGACCCAGTTGAGCATTCTGCAACTGGCGCCGGTCACGCTGCTGATGGCGCTGGACATGTCGCGGGTCCAACTGGCGGATCCGCTGTGGCAGCTGGTTCCCCTGGTGGGCCAGCAGCAGTGGCTGAAGGCGCTGCTGGTGGGCGATGAAGTTTCCCTGCCACTGGTACTGGCCGGCTCCGCCGCCAGCCTGTCGCTGGTGGTGCTGGCGGTCCTATTCGGCGCCCGGGCGCTGCGCCGCGAAAGCCTGCTGGGCGCTTTGTAGTAAGAGAGGCACCATTGAAAAACGATTTCCGCGAAGGGCTTCTGGAGATAGATCTGGGAGCGGTCGGCGACAACTACCGGCAGTTGCGCGAGCGCCTCGCGACCACCAGCCGCTGTGGTGCCGTGGTCAAGGCGGACGCCTACGGCCTGGGTATGGCCCGGGTGGCGCCGTCGCTATACCGCCGCGGCTGCCGGGACTTTTTCGTCGCCACCCAGGGCGAGGGCGAGGAGCTGCGCCAACTGCTGGGCGATGAGGCGCGTATTGTCGTGCTCACCGGCGTGCGCCCCGGCTGCGAGTCAGACTGTGCCCGCGCCGGCCTGATTCCCACGCTCTTTACCCTCGAACAGCTGCGTCATTGGGTGGCGCTTTTCCGGCGGAAGGGTGGCCGCGCCGCCCCCTGTGCCCTGAAAGTGGACTCGGGCATGACCCGGCTGGGTATGACGTCGCGGGATTTCGACGCGCTGCTGGCGGATCGCGCGCTGCTGGAGGCCGCCGATATCCGCCTGCTGTTGAGTCACCTGGCCTGTGCCGACGAGCCGGCACATCCTCAGAACGCGCAGCAGTTGCAGAATTTCCGGCGCGCGGGCCAGCAGTTGCGGGCCCTGTGCCCCGAGGTCGAGTTGAGCCTGTCCAATTCCTCCGGGA
The DNA here is from genome assembly GCF_023634065.1 of Microbulbifer litoralis. GTDB lineage: Bacteria > Pseudomonadota > Gammaproteobacteria > Pseudomonadales > Cellvibrionaceae > Microbulbifer > Microbulbifer litoralis. The sequence goes on along the minus strand of NZ_JALKCV010000016.1, from coordinate 102,756 downwards.
TTTTCCTGGGGGAGGAATACCATTTCGATGTCGCGCGACCGGGGTCGGCCCTCTACGGCGTCAACCCCGTGCCGGGGCAGGGGAATCCGATGCGCGCCGCCGTCACGCTGCGGCTGCCGGTGCTGCAGAAGCGCCGGGTCGACGACGGCTGCAGTGTCGGTTATGGCGCCAGCCAGCGGGTCGCCGCGGGCAGTTGGCTGGCCGCCGCCCGCGGCGGCTATGCCGACGGTATACTGCGCGCCCAGGGTGGGCGCGGCTGTGGCTGGGCCTGCGGCCGGCGCCTGCCGATGGTGGGGCGCGTCTCGATGGATTCCGCCGTGTACGACATCAGCACCCTGAGCGACGCCGAGCGCGCGTCACTGGAGTCGATCGAATTGCTCAACGGCGAAATCACCGTCGATGATATGGCCGGCTACGCCGGCACCATCGGTTACGAAATCCTCACCAGCCTCGGCCACCGCTATGGCCGGCGTTACCTGGAAAGTTGAAATTGCACGCCGAAACACCAAAAAACCCGCTGCCACAGCTGCGACCGGTACTGGAACTGCTGGCCGATGGCGATGTGCACTCCGGCGAATCCCTCGGTGCCGCCCTGGGGGTGAGCCGCGCCGCGGTCTGGAAACAGCTGCAGAAACTCGAGCGGCTGGGCCTGCCGCTGGAGTCGGTCAGGGGGCGCGGCTACCGCTTGCCCGGCGGCCTGAACCTGCTGGACGCAACTGAACTCCGCGCCGGTCTGCGCCCGCCGGCGCGGGATCTGCTTGACGAGTTGCTGCTGCACGACCGGGTGGATTCCACCAACGCCCGCCTGCTGGGGCTGTTGGAGAAAAACAGTGGCCACGGCGTCGCCATGCTCGCCGAGCAGCAGACCGCCGGCCGCGGCCGGCGCGGCCGCCAGTGGATCAGTCCCTTTTCCGGCGGGATCAACCTGTCGCTCGGTTGGCAGTTCGGCGGCGGCGTGCAACTGCTGGAAGGCCTGAGCCTGGCGGTGGGCGTCGCTATTGCGCAAGCGCTGCAGGAATTCGGGGTGCCGGATGTACGCCTCAAATGGCCCAACGATGTCTGGTGCCGCGGGCGCAAGCTGGCGGGAGTGCTGCTGGAGCTGTCCGGAGACCTGACCGACCGCTGCGCGGTGGTGGTGGGCATCGGCCTGAATGTGGGGCTGCGCGGCGATGCCGCCTCGGCCATCGACCAGCCGTGGATCGACCTCAACAGCGTTTGCCCCGGGATCGATCGCAACCGTCTCGCCGCGGCACTGTTGAACCACCTTTTGCCGCTGCTGCAAAGCTATCCCGAGCGCGGCTTTGCCGCCTACCGACAGCAGTGGCAGCAACTGGACCAGTTCGCCGGTCGGCCGGTGCGGATTGTCAGTGTGCAGCGGCAGTGGTCCGGTATCGCGGAGGGGGTGGATGACACCGGGGCCCTGGTCGTGGCTGTGGATGGCGAGCGGCGCCTCTTCCACGGCGGCGAAGTCTCGCTGCGGGAGGGCTGATGTCGACCCTGGAACTGGATATCGGCAACACCCGCACCAAGTGGCGCCTGCGGGAATCGTCCGGCGCAGTGCTGCGGGGTGTTGCCAGTACCGCCGAGTTGAAAAGCGGCGGCCTGCCCTCCGGGTTGCTGCAATTGTGCCCGCAGCGGGTGCGCGCGGCCAATGTTGCCGGCCCCGCCGCCGCCGCCGCCCTGGCGGGCTGGGTGCAGAGCCAGTTGGGACTGGTGCTGGAGCTGGCGCGGGTGGACTCCCCCTGTGCCGGTGTCACCTGCGCCTACCGCGATCCGCGGCGCCTGGGGGTGGATCGCTGGCTGGCGCTGCTCGCCGCCCACCGGCGGGATCCGGGGCCGGCACTGGTGGTCGATTGTGGCAGTGCGGTTACCATCGACCTGCTGGGTGCTGGCGGTCGGCACCTGGGTGGTTATATATTGCCGGGCCTGGCCGCCATGCGCGGCGCGCTGTACCGGGATACCGATGCGGTCAAGGTTGCGGAGCGGCTGGAGCCGGGAATGTCGCTGGCGCCCGGCCGCGATACCGACTCCGCGGTCAATCGCGGCCTGCCGATGATGGTGCTGGGGGCGATCGACCGCGCCTTGCGCGAACTGGTCGCCAGCGGAGGGCCCGAGCCGGGCCTGTGGCTGACCGGCGGCGACGGCCGCTTTTTTTCATCCCTGTGCGATCGCCCGCACCAACTGGTGCCGGAGCTGGTGCTCGACGGCCTCGTACTGAGTAACCCCTGAACAACAGAATTTTTATGATGCTATGCGCTGGATAGTACTCGCCCTGCTGCTGGCCAATATCGGCCTCTTCGCCTGGTTCCAGGCCGCCGGTCGCGCTCCGACCGAGGTCGTGGCGGCCGATGGCGCGCCCGTCCCGGCGGCGGGCGAAACGGTCGAACTGGTCAACGAAGTGCCGGCGGAACAGTTGGCTGCGGCCCCGGAAAAACCGGAGCCGGAGCCTGAGCCGCAGTCTCGCGGTGAAGCCCTCTGCACCATGATCGGGCCCTTCGGGGAGGCTTACCAGGGAGAGGATGTCGCCGAGCGCCTGCGGGCGCTGCAACTGGAGGCGGAGTTGCGCGACCTGGAGATGCAGGGGCAGATGCGTTACTGGGTCTTCCTCGAACCCCGGGGCTCCCGGCGCGAGGCCTTCCGCAAACTGCGCGAATTGCAGTCGGAGGGGATCGACAGTTATGTGATCCCGAAAGGCTCGCTGACCAATGGCATCTCTTTCGGCATCTTCTCGGAGTCCGCGCGCGCCGAGGCGCTGGCCGGGGAGTTGCGCGAGCGGGGTTATCCGGTCCGCACCCGCGAGGAGCCCCAGACTTATTTGGAGCAGTGGGTGGTGCTGCCCCCGGGGGAGGCCGGAGGCGTGGCGGATTCCTTCTGGAACCAGTTGCAGCTGGACTATCCCGAACTGGATCGCCGCCAGAATCTTTGTCGTGAGCTTCAACACAAAGCCCCGGAGTGACGGCGATGGGCGCCCGCCGCCGCGGCGGCAATTAATCGCCGCCCAACGGTTGCTTGTCGACATAACTTCCCCTAGAATCCCGCCTCCACTTACGGGGTCGACCGCGAAACCGTAGGTGTAGAGGCAGGGCTGGCGTAGCTCAGTTGGTAGAGCAGCTGACTTGTAATCAGCCGGTCGGGGGTTCGACTCCTCTCGCCAGCTCCATTTTGTCTCTCGCGCTGTCCGCTTCGGGTTCTGCAGGTAAGTCTGTGAATTTGAAGGAAAAAGTCGTTGACAGTGCGGTGGCCGGTGTAGAGAATACACGCCGCTTTCGAGCAGGGGTTCCCGAGTGGCCAAAGGGATCAGACTGTAAATCTGACGCGCAAGCTTCGGTGGTTCGAATCCACCCCCCTGCACCATTTTTTGAGATGCTGGAAGGTTGAGATACCGGAAGGTGTCGCCAGCGGAAGGTTGAGACCTTTTGCCTGGAGGTTCCCGCGTGCGGGCATAGTTCAATGGTAGAACCTCAGCCTTCCAAGCTGATGATGCGGGTTCGATTCCCGCTGCCCGCTCCATATTTTGTATGGGCATAGGTGGGGAGGTCGCCGGAATGGCGGCGATACAGGTGGTCGGGATTGATCGCCTGGGTGTCGGGGTTTTTGCTCCGGTGCCGGCAGTAAGTGCTCATGTAGCTCAGGGGTAGAGCACACCCTTGGTAAGGGTGAGGTCGGCGGTTCAAATCCGCCCATGAGCTCCATTTTCAAGGTGGCCGCAGGGGCAGGTGTCTCTGCGGCTATTTGTATCCGGGGTCAGCGTGTGTTGCCCGGGTGTGCAGGTTCTGGACATAGGCGCCGCTCCCGGCGGGTCTATATTAGGAGGCTAGCAATGGCAAAAGAAAAGTTTGAACGTTCCAAGCCCCACGTAAACGTGGGCACCATCGGTCACGTTGACCACGGTAAAACCACCCTGACCGCAGCCCTGACCCGCGTCTGCGCGGAAGTCTGGGGTGGCGCTGCAGTGGAATTTGCCGGTATCGACAACGCTCCGGAAGAGCGCGAGCGCGGTATCACCATTGCGACCTCCCACGTTGAATACGAGTCCCCGACCCGTCACTACGCCCACGTAGACTGCCCGGGACACGCCGACTACGTGAAAAACATGATCACCGGTGCCGCCCAGATGGACGGCGCGATCCTGGTCTGCTCCGCCGCTGACGGCCCCATGCCGCAGACCCGCGAGCACATCCTGCTGTCCCGCCAGGTTGGCGTTCCGTACATCGTCGTGTTCCTGAACAAGGCCGACATGGTCGATGACGAAGAGCTGCTCGAGCTGGTTGAAATGGAGGTGCGCGAACTGCTGAGCGACTACGACTTCCCGGGTGACGACACCCCGATCATCACCGGCTCCGCCCTGATGGCACTGGAAGGCAAAGACGACAACGAGATGGGCACTACCGCGGTCAAGAAGCTGGTAGAGACCCTGGACGAATACATCCCGGAGCCGGAGCGCGCGGTAGACCAGCCGTTCCTGATGCCGATCGAAGACGTATTCTCCATCTCCGGTCGCGGCACCGTAGTCACCGGCCGTGTCGAGCGCGGTATCCTGAAAACCGGCGACGAAATCGAAATCGTCGGCATCAAGGAAACCACCAAGACCACCTGTACCGGTGTTGAAATGTTCCGCAAGCTGCTGGACGAAGGCCGTGCCGGCGAGAACATCGGCGCGCTGCTGCGCGGCACCAAGCGCGACGAAGTGGAGCGTGGCCAGGTACTGGCCCAGCCGGGCAGCATCACCCCGCACACCAAGTTCGAAGCGGAAGTGTACGTACTGTCCAAGGACGAAGGTGGTCGTCACACCCCGTTCTTCAAGGGCTACCGTCCGCAGTTCTACTTCCGTACCACCGACGTTACCGGTGACGTACAGCTGCCGGAAGGTACCGAGATGGTCATGCCGGGCGACAACGTTCAGATGAGCGTAACCCTGATCGCCCCGATCGCCATGGAAGAAGGCCTGCGCTTCGCGATCCGCGAAGGTGGCCGTACCGTCGGTGCCGGCGTGGTTGCCAAAATCATCGAGTGATCGTTGATCTTCGCGCTGCCGCTTCTCTGTGGTAGCGCACTTTGCAAAAGCGAGGGAGGGTGCTAGACTCCGCTCCCTCGTTTTTCGGCGATCGCTGGTGCGATCGCCGGGATTTTCAGGCCAGTGGCTCAATTGGTAGAGCATCGGTCTCCAAAACCGAGGGTTGGGGGTTCGAGTCCCTCCTGGCCTGCCAGCTTTCAATCGCCCCCCGCCTTGACTGTGCCTGAGGGCGTCACGGGGTCGGATGTTTCGACGCCGTGCATGTAAGCGCTAAGGGCTTTTCATTTTGTGCGCTAAGGGCTTCTTTGTATGAATGCGAAAGTAGAGGCGAAGACCTTTCGTCTTGACGGCCTGAAGTGGCTGCTGGTGGTGCTGCTGGTCGGTGCTGCCGTGGCGGGCAATTCCTACTACGCCGAATACCCCCTTCTTTACCGTGTGCTGGCGATGGTCGCGCTCTGCGTGGTTGCGTTGGCGGTGGCGGTCAATACCGCCAAGGGCAGTGCCTTCTGGACATTGCTGCGGGAGGCGCAGACCGAGGTGCGCCGCGTCGTCTGGCCGAGCCGCCAGGAAGCGACCCAGACCACGTTGATTGTGGTGGTGTTTGTGCTGTTTATGGCGCTGGTGCTGTGGGGGCTGGATTCCGCCCTGGGCTGGGCAGCCTCCAAGATTATCGGCTAAAGGTTGACGCATGGCTAAGCATTGGTACGTGGTTCAGGCCTACTCCGGCTACGAGAAGCGGGTCGCTTCCTCGCTGAAGGAGCGCATTGAGCTGCACGAGATGGATCACCTGTTTGGTGAGGTGCTGGTTCCCACTGAGGAAGTGGTTGAAATGCGCGCCGGCCAGAAGCGTAAGAGTGAGCGCAAGTTCTTCCCCGGCTATGTGCTGGTGGAAATGGAGCTGAATGACGATACCTGGCACCTGGTGAAAGAGACGCCGCGGGTGCTGGGCTTTATCGGCGGCAAGGCAGACAGGCCGGCGCCGATCACCGACCGCGAGGCGCAGGCTATCCTGAATCGCATCGACGATTCCGTGGACAAGCCCAAGCCCAAGACCCTGTTCGAGCCCGGCGAGATGGTGCGGGTCATCGACGGTCCGTTCAACGATTTCAACGGTGTGGTGGAAGAGGTCAACTACGAAAAGAGCCGCTTGAGGGTGGCGGTGTTGATCTTCGGTCGATCCACGCCGGTGGAGCTGGAATTCGGTCAGGTCGAAAAGACCTGATAGCGAGAGGCGGTTTTTCGCCCTCTTTCGCCATGTGGCGGAAGGGGGCTTTCGCGTCCCTGTAAGTCTGGTATGGCGGGCAGGGGCCCCCGGGGAGCCCGGCGCTGCAGTTTCGGCTGTGTAGCGCAGGCGCTAATACCCAACTGAGAGAGGAAGCTGTAATGGCTAAGAAAATCGAAGCTTATATCAAGCTGCAGGTGGCCGCCGGCCAGGCCAACCCGAGTCCGCCCGTGGGCCCGGCGCTGGGTCAGCACGGCGTAAACATCATGGAGTTCTGTAAGGCGTTCAACGCCGAGACCCAGGGCATGGAGCCGGGTCTGCCGGTGCCGGTAGTGATCACTGTCTACAGCGATCGCTCCTTCACCTTCATCAAGAAGACTCCGCCGGCGTCCGTGCTGCTGCGCAAGGCCGCCAACATCAAAAGTGGCTCCGGCCGTCCGAATACTGAGAAAGTGGGCAAAGTGACCCGCGCTCAGCTGGAAGAGATCGCCACTGCCAAAATGCCCGACCTGACCGCTGCAGATATGGATGCGGCCGTGCGTACCATCGCCGGCTCCGCGCGCAGTGCCGGTATCGACGTGGAGGGTGTGTAAGTGGCCAAACTGAGTAAGCGTCAGCGCGCTATCGCTGAAAAAGTGGAAGCGGGTAAAGCCTACGGTTTCGACGAAGCCGTTGCCCTGCTGAAAGAACTGTCCAATGTGAAGTTCGCCGAAACCATCGATGCATCCGTTAACCTGGGCATCGATCCGCGCAAATCCGACCAGGCTGTCCGCGGGGCCACCACCCTGCCACACGGTACCGGCAAGGACGTGCGCGTAGCCGTATTCACCCAGGGCGCCAATGCCGATGCGGCCAAAGAAGCCGGTGCCGACCTGGTGGGCATGGACGAGCTGGCGGCCGACGTGAAGGCCGGCAAAATGGACTTCGACGTGGTCATTGCCTCCCCGGACGCGATGCGCGTGGTCGGCCAGCTGGGCCAGATCCTGGGTCCGCGCGGCCTGATGCCGAACCCGAAAACCGGCACCGTTACCCCGGACGTGGCCACTGCGGTGAAGAATGCCAAGGCCGGTCAGGTGCGTTTCCGCGCTGACAAAGGTGGCATCATCCACGGTGGTATCGGCAAGGTGGCGTTCGAGCCCAACGCGCTGAAGGAAAACCTTGAGGCGCTGGTTGCCGACCTGAAGAAGGCCAAGCCGGCCTCCGCCAAGGGCGTCTACCTGAAGAAGATCACCCTGAGCACCACCATGGGCCCGGGGCTGACCATCGACCAGGCGTCCCTGAGCATTTAATTGCCGGGAGCTCCAGCTCGGCTTGCGGGCCAAAGGCCCGCTGGCTATTGGTGCTCCCAGCGAACCGAACTTTGGGGTCCGTTGCCTCTTCCCAGTCCTCTCCGGAGGGGGGGCAGGAGGCAGCGGGCCGTCAAAGACCGTAGGCGCGAAAGGCGTTTGAGGTTTAAACGCCTTCCGCTTAATCCGGGCTCCGGCCGTGGCGGCCATTCGGGAGTCCGAGCCTACGCAGACGGTGTCGCCCAAACCAGTATTTTTTACTGGATTTGAGCTAGAAGCACCGGAGCGACCGGGGATCTGTTTTCCCGGTCTTTTTTCAAATCCAGGAGTGACACTATGGCTATTGGACTCGAAGACAAGAAAGCGATTGTCGCAGAAGTCCAGCAGGCTGCTGAGGGTGCTCTGTCGGCGGTCGTTGCGGATTCCCGCGGCGTAACCGTGAACGACATGACCGCCCTGCGCAAAGAGGCTCGCGAGCACGGCGTTTGGATGAAAGTCGTCCGCAATACTCTGGCGCGTCGCGCTCTGGCAGGTACCGAATACGAATGTCTCACCGAGAAGTTCGTCGGTCCCAGTCTTATCGCCTTCTCCAACGAACACCCGGGTGCCGGTGCGCGCATCCTGACGGCGTTCGCGAAGGACAACGAGAAGCTGGAACTGAAAGGTGCCGCCTTCGAAGGTGAAGTCGCCGATGTTGCGATGTTGGCCAAGCTGCCGACTTACGACGAAGCGATCGCCAAGCTGATGAGCGTGTTGAAAGAAGCATCCGCTGGCAAGCTGGTCCGCACTATTGCGGCCGTACGCGACCAGAAAGAGCAGGAAGCTGCCTAATTACTTCGCACGACGGAGTTGCAGTTTTCACAGGCTTTCCCAATGAATACACGAGCAGTCTGACTGCTCACCAATATCAGGAACTGAATCATGTCTCTGACTAAAGAAGATATCATCAACGCGATCGCCGAAATGTCCGTGAAGGACGTTGCCGAGCTGATCGAAGCCATGGAAGAGAAATTCGGCGTAACTGCTGCCGCTGCTGTTGTAGCCGGTGGCGCTGCCGGTGGCGAAGCTGCTGCAGAAGAGAAGGACGAGTTCGACGTAATCCTGACTTCCGCCGGCGAAAAGAAAGTGAACGTGATCAAGGCTGTTCGCGGCATTACCGGTCTGGGCCTGAAAGAAGCCAAGGCACTGGTAGACGGCGCTCCGGCCCCGCTGAAAGAAGGCGTGAGCAAGGACGAAGCCGAAGAGGCCAAGAAGCAGCTGGAAGAAGCTGGCGCAACTGTAGAACTGAAGTAATTCGGTTGTTGCGAGTCTCCGCTGGCGGCCGGTTTCCGGCTGTCAGCGGCAAGGCTGGTGGACTTTTGTCCGCCGGCCTTTTTGCCGTTTGCGGCAATGTGGTTTTGCCCTCTCCCGCAGCTTTGGGGAAGGGGCTGAAACCACGGTTAACACCTTACCGCAGTCCGCGCGTTACTGAAAAGCGCCGCTGCCGGAGAGGTTTCCGGACAGTGTAGCGAATACTGCACTGCCCAGAGACTTCTCGCCCGGGCGAGTTTACGTCGCCGGCACGCTGTGCGGGTGCCGGGGCAGAGCTCCACGAAGTCTTGTCACCGATCAAGCTGGGGAATATGAATGGCTTACTCATACACTGAGAAAAAACGTATCCGCAAGGATTTTGGCAAACTGCCCAAGGTCATGGACGAGCCTTTCCTGCTTGCGATACAGCTGGATTCTTATCGCAAATTCACACAGGCCGACAACCGTCCCGATGACCGCATGGACGTGGGCCTGCAGGCCGCGTTCAAGTCTGTATTTCCGATTGTCAGTTATTCCGGCAATGCGGCGCTGGAGTATGTGAGTTACCAGCTGGGTAAGCCGGCATTCGACGTCAAAGAGTGTACCCTGCGCGGCGTGACCTACGCCTGCCCGCTGCGCGTGCGCGTGCGCCTGATCATTTACGACAAGGAATCTGCCAACAAGTCCATCAAGGACATCAAGGAGCAGGAAGTGTACATGGGCGAAATTCCGCTCATGACCGAAAACGGTACCTTTGTGATCAATGGTACCGAGCGCGTGATCGTCTCCCAGCTGCACCGCTCCCCGGGTGTGTTTTTCGATCACGACAAGGGCAAGACCCACTCCTCCGGCAAGCTGCTGTACGCCGCGCGCGTAATTCCCTACCGCGGCTCCTGGCTGGACTTCGAATTCGATCCGAAAGACCTGGTCTACGTGCGTATCGACCGCCGCCGCAAGCTGCCGGCGACCATCCTGCTGCGCGCCCTGGGTTACAGTTCCCAGGAAATGCTGGAGATGTTCTTCGACACCAGCAAGTTTGAACTGCACGAAGAGAACTGCAGCCTCGAACTGATCCCGTCGCGCCTGCGCGGTGACGTCGCCTCGTTCGATATCAAGGACGGAAAGGGCAAGGTCATCGTCGAGGAAGGCCGCCGTATCACCCCGCGCCATATCCGCCAGTTGGAGAAAGCCGGCGTCGAGCGCCTCGAAGCACCGCTGGAATACCTGCACGGCCGCGTGCTGGCACACGACATCGTCGACGAGTCCACCGGCGAGGTAGCGATCGAATGTAATACCGAGATCACCGACGAGGTGGTGGGCAAGCTGCGTGTACTGGGAGTGAACAAGTTCGAGACCCTGTACACGAACGATCTTGACCGCGGTCCGTTTGTCTCCGATACCCTGCGCGCCGACCCGTCCCGCACCCAGCTGGAAGCGCTGGTGGAAATCTACCGCATGATGCGCCCGGGGGAGCCGCCGACCAAGGAGTCCGCCGAGTCCCTGTTCGAGAACCTGTTCTTCACCGACGAGCGCTACGACCTGTCCGCGGTCGGTCGCATGAAGTTCAACCGCCGCCTGGGGCGCGACGCCGAGACCGGCGAAGGCACCCTGAGCCGGGAAGATATCGTCGATGTACTGAGAACGCTGATCGATATCCGCAACGGCCAGGGCATGGTGGACGACATCGACCACCTGGGTAACCGCCGCGTGCGTTCCGTGGGAGAGATGGCTGAAAACCAGTTCCGCGTGGGCCTGGTGCGCGTCGAGCGCGCGGTCAAAGAGCGCCTGTCCATGGCCGAGTCCGAAGGCCTGATGCCGCAGGACCTGATCAACGCCAAGCCGGTGGCCGCCGCGGTGAAGGAATTCTTCGGTTCCTCGCAGCTGTCCCAGTTTATGGACCAGAACAACCCGCTGTCGGAAGTGACGCACAAGCGCCGCGTCTCCGCGCTCGGCCCGGGCGGCCTGACCCGCGAACGCGCCGGCTTCGAGGTGCGCGACGTGCACCCGACCCACTACGGCCGCGTGTGCCCGATCGAGACGCCGGAAGGCCCGAACATCGGCCTGATCAACTCGCTGGCCACCTACGCCCGCGCCAACCACTACGGCTTCCTCGAGAGCCCGTACCGCAAGGTGGTGGACGGCCAGGTAACTGATGACATTGAGTACCTGTCCGCGATCAACGAGGCCAACTACGTGATCGCCCAGGCGTCCGCCGCGGTGGACGACGGTGGTCGCTTCACCGACGAGCTGGTCAGTGTGCGCCACCACAACGAGTTCAGCCTCAAGCCGCCGGCGGAAATCCAGTATATGGACGTGTCCGCCAAGCAGGTGGTTTCCGTGGCCGCTGCGATGATTCCGTTCCTCGAGCACGACGACGCCAACCGCGCCCTGATGGGCTCGAACATGCAGCGCCAGGCAGTACCAACCCTGCGCCCGGACAAGCCGCTGGTGGGGACCGGCCTGGAGCGCACCGTGGCGCGCGACTCCGGTGTCTGCGTCGTGGCCAGGCGCGGCGGCGTGATCGAGCGCGTCGACGCCAGCCGCGTCGTGGTGCGTGTGCGCGACGAAGAGGTGGAGGCCGGTGATGCGGGTGTGGATATCTACAACCTGACCAAGTACACCCGCTCCAACCAGAACACCTGCATCAACCAGCGCCCGATCGTGAACACCGGCGACGTGGTGATGCGCGGCGATATTCTCGCCGACGGCCCGTCCGTCGACCTGGGTGAGCTGGCCCTGGGCCAGAACATGCGCATCGCGTTCATGCCCTGGAACGGTTACAACTTCGAGGACTCCATCCTCATCTCCGAGCGCGTGGCACAGGAAGACCGCTTCACCACCATCCACATCCAGGAACTGACCTGTATTGCCCGCGACACCAAGCTGGGCAGCGAAGAGGTCACCGCGGATATCCCCAATGTGGGTGAGTCCGCGCTGAACAAGCTGGACGAGTCCGGCATCGTCTATATCGGTGCCGAGGTGGGCGCCGGCGATATCCTGGTGGGCAAGGTGACGCCGAAGGGCGAGGCCCAGCTGACGCCGGAAGAAAAGCTGCTGCGCGCCATCTTCGGTGAGAAGGCATCCGACGTGAAAGACACCTCCCTGCGCGCGCCGTCCGGCACCCGCGGTACCGTGATCGACGTGCAGGTGTTCACCCGCGATGGCCTGCAGAAGGACCAGCGTTCCCTGGATATCGAGAAGGCGCAGCTGGACGAAGTGCGCAAGGACCTGAACGAAGAGTACCGCATCGTCGAGGGGGCGACCTTCGAGCGTCTGCAGGCGGCCCTGGAAGGCCAGAAAGTCGCCGGTGGCAAGGGCGTCAAGAAAGGCGACGTGCTGACCGCCGAAGTACTGGCCGAGCTGCCGCGCGAGGACTGGTTCAAGCTGCGCATGAATGAGGAGAGTCTCAACGAGCAGCTGGAGAAAGCCGAGGCGCAGTTGAAAGACCGCCGCAAGTTGCTCGACGAAGCCTTCGAGGACAAGAAGAAGAAACTGGAGTCCGGCGACGACCTGGCGCCGGGCGTGCTGAAGATCGTCAAGGTCTACCTGGCGATCAAGCGCCGCATCCAGCCGGGTGACAAGATGGCCGGTCGCCACGGTAACAAAGGTGTGATCTCCGTGATCAAGCCGGTCGAGGATATGCCCTACGACGAAAACGGCGAGCCGGTCGACATCGTCCTGAACCCGCTGGGTGTGCCGTCGCGGATGAACGTGGGCCAGGTACTGGAAATGCACCTGGGTATGGCCGCCAAGGGCCTGGGCGTGAAGATCGACCGCATGCTCAAGGAGCAGCAGGAAGTCTCCAAGGTCCGCGGTTTCCTGGATGAGGTCTACAACACCACCGGTGGCCGCGTCGAGAAGCTCGATGAGTTGTCCGATGAGGAAGTGCTGGCGATGGCCCACAACCTGCGCAAGGGTGTGCCCATGGCGACACCGGTCTTCGACGGTGCCGACGAGAGCGAGACCAAGAAGCTGTTGCGCCTGGCGGACGTGCCGGATTCCGGCCAGATCACCCTGTACGACGGCCGTACCGGCGACGCCTTCGAGCGCCCGGTTACTGTGGGCTATATGTACATGCTGAAGCTGAACCACCTGGTGGACGACAAGATGCACGCGCGTTCCACTGGTTCCTACAGCCTGGTCACCCAGCAGCCGCTGGGCGGTAAGGCACAGTTCGGTGGCCAGCGCTTCGGTGAGATGGAGGTCTGGGCCCTGGAAGCCTACGGCGCCGCCTACACCCTGCAGGAAATGCTGACGGTCAAGTCCGACGACGTGGAGGGCCGCACCAAGATGTACAAGAACATCGTGGACGGCGACCACCGCATGGAGCCGGGCATGCCCGAATCCTTCAACGTACTGGTCAAGGAGATCCGCTCGCTCGGCATGAACTTCGAGCTCGAGCACGAATAAGACCGGTATCAATCGGATTCAGTAGATACAGCCGGCGGCGCGCAGTACCGCCGCCGGCAACCCGGCCAGCCCGGGTTGACTACCCCCTAGTGGAGGAAAGGCCTTGAAAGATTTGTTAAACCTGGTGAAAGACCGGGAACACCTGGAAGAGTTTGACGCTATCCGTATCGGTCTGGCTTCGCCGGACATGATTCGCTCCTGGTCCTACGGCGAAGTCAAGAAGCCGGAGACCATCAACTACCGTACCTTCAAGCCCGAGCGCGAAGGTCTGTTCTGCGCCAAGATCTTTGGTCCGGTCAAGGACTACGAGTGCCTGTGCGGCAAGTACAAGCGCATGAAGCACCGCGGCATCATCTGCGAGAAGTGCGGCGTGGAAGTGACCAAGGCCAAGGTGCGCCGCGAGCGCATGGGCCACATCGAGCTGGCGAGCCCGGTGGCGCACATCTGGTTCCTGAAGTCGCTGCCGTCCCGTATCGGCCTGCTGCTGGACATGACCCTGCGCGATATCGAGCGCGTGCTCTACTTTGAATCCTACGTGGTCACCGATCCGGGCATGACCACCCTGGAGCGCGGCCAGCTGCTGAATGACGAGCAGTACTTCGAGGCGATGGAAGAGTTCGCCGACGAGTTCGAGGCCAAGATGGGCGCCGAGGCCATCCAGGAGCTGATGCACGATATCGACCTGCCGCAAGAAATCCAGCGCCTGCGGGAAGAGATCCCGGCCACCAACTCCGAGACCAAGATCAAGAAACTGTCCAAGCGCCTGAAGCTGCTGGAAGCCTTCTACAAGTCCGGCAACGACCCGGAGTGGATGATCATGCAGGCGCTGCCGGTACTGCCGCCGGACCTGCGCCCGCTGGTACCGCTGGACGGCGGCCGCTTTGCGACCTCCGACCTGAACGACCTGTACCGCCGCGTGATCAACCGCAACAACCGCCTGAAAAGGTTGTTGGAGTTGAACGCGCCGGACATCATCGTGCGCAACGAAAAGCGCATGCTGCAGGAATCCGTGGACGCGCTGCTGGACAACGGTCGCCGCGGCCGCGCCATCACCGGCTCCAACAAGCGCCCGCTGAAATCCCTGGCCGACATGATCAAGGGCAAGCAGGGCCGTTTCCGCCAGAACCTGCTGGGTAAGCGTGTCGACTACTCCGGCCGTTCCGTGATCGTGGTCGGCCCGACCCTGCGCCTGCACCAGTGTGGCCTGCCGAAAAAAATGGCCCTGGAGCTGTTCAAGCCGTTCATTTTCGGCAAGCTGGAAACCCGCGGCCTGGCCACCACCATCAAGGCGGCCAAGAAAATGGTCGAGCGCGAGGAAGCGGTGGTGTGGGACATCCTCGACGAGGTGATCCGCGAGCACCCGGTACTGCTGAACCGCGCCCCGACCCTGCACCGCCTGGGTATCCAGGCGTTCGAGCCGGTGCTGATTGAAGGCAAGGCCATCCAGCTGCACCCGCTGGTCTGTGCCGCCTACAACGCCGACTTCGACGGCGACCAGATGGCCGTACACGTGCCGCTGACCATCGAGGCGCAGATGGAAGCCCGCGCGCTGATGATGTCCACCAACAACATCCTGTCGCCGGCCAACGGCGAGCCGATCATCGTGCCGTCCCAGGACGTGGTGCTGGGCCTGTACTGGATGACCCGCGAGCGCGTGAACGACAAGGGCGAAGGTATGTCCTTCTCCGACATCAAGGAAGTGAGCCGTGCCTTCTACGCCGGGCAGGTGGGCCTGCAGGCGAAAATCAAGGTGCGCATCCGCGAAGTGGAAATCGGCGAGGACGGCGAGAAGCACGGAAAGATCACGCTGCAGGACACCACGGTCGGCCGCGCGCTGCTGTGGAATATCGTTCCGGACGGCCTGCCGTTCGAGCTGGTCAACCAGCCGATGAAGAAAAAGGCCATCTCCAGGGCGTTGAACCAGTGTTACCGCCTGGTGGGCCTGAAGGCGACCGTGATCTTTGCCGACCAACTGATGTATACCGGTTTTGACTTCTCTACCAAGTCCGGCTCCTCCATCGGTGTGAATGACTTCGAGATCCCGGCCGCCAAGGCCGAGCTGATCGAGAGCGCCGAAGAGGAAGTGAAGGAGATCGAAAGACAGTTTGCCTCCGGTCTGGTAACCGCTGGTGAGAAGTACAACAAGGTCATCGACGTCTGGTCCCGCACCAACGACAAGGTGACCCAGGCGATGATGGCCGGCATCAAGAAAGAGCCGGTCGTGGATCGCGAGGGCAAGGATACCGAGCAGGATTCCTTCAACTCCGTGTACATGTACGCGGACTCCGGTGCCCGTGGTTCCGAGGCGCAGATTCGCCAGCTGGCCGGTATGCGTGGCCTGATGGCGCGTCCGGACGGCTCTATTATCGAGAACGCCATTACCGCGAACTTCCGCGAGGGGCTGAGCGTACTGCAATACTTCATCTCCACCCACGGTGCCCGTAAAGGTCTGGCGGATACCGCACTGAAGACCGCCAACTCCGGTTACCTGACCCGCCGCCTGGTGGACGTTGCCCAGGACGTGGTGATTACCGAGCCGGATTGCGGCACCGACGACGGCCTGACCATGGCGCCGGTGATCGAGGGCGGCGATGTCATCGAGTCCCTGGGTGACCGTATCCTGGGGCGTGTCGTCGCGCGCGACGTGGTGAAGCCGGGCAGCGAGGAGATCGCGATTCCGGCCGGTACCATGATCGACGAGGCCTGGGTCGAGCGTATCGAAACCATGGGTATCGACGAGGTGATCGTGCGTTCGCCGATTACCTGTGAAACTGCCCACGGTATCTGTTCCCAGTGCTACGGCCGCGACCTGGCGCGGGGCCACAAGGCCAACTCGGGCGAGTCGGTCGGTGTTGTCGCCGCCCAGTCCATCGGTGAGCCGGGCACCCAGCTGACCATGCGGACCTTCCACATCGGCGGTGCGGCGAGCCGCGCCTCCATGGCGGACAGCATCCAGGTCAAGCAGGAAGGTACCGTTCGCCTGCACAATGTGAAGACGGTCAAAGCCGAAAGCGGCGTACTGGTGGCGGTATCCCGCTCCGGTGAGCTGGCCATCGCCGATAGCGCCGGTCGCGAGCGCGAGCGCTACAAGCTGCCCTACGGCGCCGCCATCTCCGTCGATGAAAACGCCAAGGTGGACGGCGGCCAGATCGTCGCCAAGTGGGATCCGCACACCCACCCGATCGTGACGGAAGTGGCCGGTTGGGTGAAGCTGTCCGGTATGGAAGACGGCCTGTCGATCCGCAAGCAGACCGACGAAATCACCGGCCTGTCCTCGATCGAGATCATCGACCCGGCAGAGCGCCCGTCCGCGGGTAAAGACCTGCGTCCGGCGGTGACCCTGGTGGACGAAAACGGCGAGGAACTGACCCTGGCCAACAGCAACGCGCCGGCGCACTACGCGCTGCCGGCCCGCGCGATCGTCAGCCTGAAAGACGGTGACAAGCTGAACATCGGTGACGTCGTGGCCCGTATTCCGCAGGAATCCGGCGGTACCAAGGACATCACCGGTGGTCTGCCGCGGGTTGCCGACCTGTTCGAGGCGCGCAAGCCGAAGGAGCCGTCCATCCTGGCGGAGATCTCCGGTACCGTGTCCTTCGGTAAAGAGACCAAGGGCAAGGTGCGCCTGCAGATCACCCCGACCGATGGCAAGCCGCTGGCGAACGGCAAGGATCACTACGAGGTGCTGATCCCGAAACACCGCCAGCTGACCGTGTTCGAGGGCGAGACGGTGGAGAAGGGCGAGGTCATCTCCGACGGCCCGTCGAACCCGCACGATATCCTGCGCCTGAAGGGCGTCGAGGAGCTGGCGCGCTATATCACCAACGAGATCCAGGAGGTCTACCGCCTCCAGGGTGTGGGCATCAACGACAAGCACATTGAAACCATTGTGCGCCAGATGCTGCGCAAGGTGGAAATCACCGAGATGGGCGATTCGGAGTTCATCAAGGGCGACCAGGTCGAGTACCAGCGCGTGGTGGAAGAGAACGAGCGCCTGCGTGCCGAGGACAAGCAACCGGCCCAGTTCGAGCGCCTGTTGCTGGGTATCACCAAAGCGTCTCTGGCCACCGAGTCCTTCCTGTCCGCGGCCTCCTTCCAGGAGACTACCCGGGTACTGACGGAAGCGGCGGTGACCGGCAAGGAAGACAGCCTGCGTGGCCTGAAGGAGAACGTCGTTGTGGGTCGCCTGATCCCGGCCGGTACCGGCCTGGCGCACCACACCGAGCGCAAGCGCAAGCGTACCCTGCAGTTGGAAGAGAGCTTCGGCGAAGGCCCGTCCGCCGCCGAGGTGGAAGCCGCCCTGACCGAGGCCCTGAAGTCCTCCGGCGAGTAATCGCTGGGACCGCGGAGCTCGGGGGCGCTCGCCGCCAGCTCCGCTTGCGGGCCGCAGGGCCTTCGCATCTGACTGCTCGGGCTTTGCTCGAGAACCCGAAGGTCGAGGTTAGCACTCACTTCCCTCAACCGATTGACTGCGCGGGCCGCCGCCTATAGAATGCGGCCCCCGCTTATGTGGGGTGTACTGCCTGGCCGCTACAGCCGGCAGCACACACAGACGACTGGGCCCCCGCTTTTCAGGTGGGGGCGTTTTATTTTTGGAGTGATTTTTAATGGCAACGATCAACCAGTTGGTTCGTAAGCCGAGAAAACGCAAAGTCGAAAAAAGCGACGTTCCCGCCCTGCAGGCCAGCCCGCAGCGCCGTGGAGTCTGCACTCGCGTGTACACCACTACACCGAAGAAGCCGAACTCCGCACTGCGCAAGGTTTGCCGTGTGCGCCTGACCAACGGTTACGAAGTGACTTCGTACATCGGTGGTGAAGGCCACAACCTGCAGGAGCACAGCGTGGTACTGATTCGCGGCGGTCGTGTAAAAGACCTGCCGGGTGTGCGCTACCACACTGTTCGCGGTGCACTGGACTGTGCCGGCGTAAACGATCGCAAGCAGGGCCGTTCCAAATACGGTGCCAAGCGTCCCAAAGGTTAATAAGCCTTAAGACTTATTGCGTTTCGGTTTTCCAACCGGAGTAAGGCCGAGCTCGCCGATTTGTATTGATGTACGGCGGCGTCTCGGAGTAACCCTGAAGAGAGGCAATTCTCATGCCGAGAAGACGAGTAGTCGCCAAGCGCGAAATACTGCCCGATCCCAAATTCGGGAATGTCACCCTGGCCAAGTTCATGAACCACGTCATGATCAGCGGCAAGAAATCTGTTGCAGAGAGCATCGTATACGGCGCCCTGGACACGGTTTCAGAAAAACTCAACAAAGACCCGATCGAAGTTTTCGAGGAGTCCCTGGAAAACATCGCGCCGATGGTGGAAGTGAAGTCCCGCCGCGTTGGTGGTGCGACTTACCAGGTGCCGGTAGAAGTGCGTCCTTCGCGTCGCATGGCACTGGCAATGCGCTGGCTGGTTGAGTTCTCCCGCAAACGCGGTGAGAAATCCATGTCCCTGCGCCTGGCCAACGAAATGATCGACGCTTCCCAGAACAAGGGCGGCGCTGTCAAGAAGCGTGAAGACGTTCACCGCATGGCGGAAGCCAACAAGGCGTTCTCTCACTACCGCTTCTAAGCCTCATGACCTTTTTGCACCGCATAAAAAGCGCCATGAGACATTAATACCGAAAGGCAGCACGGAAAATTCCAGGCTGCCTTTTGCCGTTATATCGAGGATACAACTGTGGCACGTAAAACGCCTATCGAACGCTATCGCAATATCGGTATCTGCGCCCACGTAGATGCCGGTAAAACCACCACGACTGAGCGGGTCCTCTTCTACACAGGTCTGTCCCACAAAATCGGTGAGGTGCACGAAGGCGCCGCCACCATGGACTGGATGGAGCAGGAGCAGGAGCGCGGTATCACCATTACGTCCGCGGCGACCACCTGTTTCTGGGCCGGCATGCAGCAGCAGTTCCCGCAGCATCGCGTCAACATCATCGATACTCCCGGACACGTGGATTTCACCATTGAAGTCGAGCGCTCCCTGCGGGTACTCGACGGCGCGGTAGTGGTCCTGTGCGGCTCCTCCGGTGTGCAGCCGCAGACCGAGACCGTGTGGCGCCAGGCCGACAAGTACGAAGTGCCGCGCATGGTGTTCGTCAACAAGATGGACCGCGCCGGTGCCGATTTCAAAATGGTTGTCGACCAGCTGCGCAGCCGCCTGAATGCCAACGCTGTTCCGCTGCAGATGACCATCGGCTCTGAAGACGAATTCAAAGGCGTGGTCGACCTGGTCAAGATGAAGGCCATCCTGTGGAACGAAGACGACATGGGTATGACCTTCGAGTACGGCGACATCCCGGCCGAACTGCAGGATACCTGTGACGAAATGCGCGAGTACCTGGTGGAAGCGGCGGCGGAAGCCAGCGAAGAGCTGATGGAGAAATACCTGGAAGAGGGCGAGCTTTCCGAAGAGGAAATCAAGGCCGCCCTGCGCCAGCGTACCCTGGCCAACGAAATCGTGCCGGTTCTGGGCGGTTCCGCGTTCAAGAACAAGGGTGTACAGGCCGTGCTGGACGCGGTGATCGAGTACCTGCCGGCGCCGACCGAGGTACGTGCGATCGAGGGCACCCTGCTGGACAAGGATGAAACCGTCGAGACCCGCGAAGCGGACGACAACGCGCCTTTCGCCGCGCTGGCGTTCAAGATCGCCACCGATCCCTTCGTCGGCACCCTGACCTTCTTCCGTGTCTACTCCGGCAAGC
This sequence comes from Microbulbifer litoralis, assembly GCF_023634065.1. Lineage (GTDB taxonomy): Bacteria > Pseudomonadota > Gammaproteobacteria > Pseudomonadales > Cellvibrionaceae > Microbulbifer > Microbulbifer litoralis. The sequence goes on along the minus strand of NZ_JALKCV010000016.1, from coordinate 82,833 downwards.
TGGAGAGCGGCACCGCGGTGTACAACTCCGTGAAGCAGAAGAAAGAGCGTGTCGGTCGTATGGTGCAGATGCACTCCAAGGATCGCCAGGAGATCAAGGAAGTGCTGGCGGGCGATATCGCCGCGGCGATCGGCCTGAAGGACGTGACCACCGGTGACACCCTGTGTGCCGAGGACGCCAAGATCGTGCTCGAGCGCATGGAGTTCCCGGAGCCGGTAATCTCCGTTGCGGTAGAGCCGAAGTCCAAGGCCGACCAGGAGAAGATGGGTATCGCGCTGGGCAAACTGGCCCAGGAAGACCCGTCCTTCCGCGTGAAGACCGACGAGGAAACCGGCCAGACCATTATCTCCGGTATGGGCGAGCTGCACCTGGATATCATCGTCGACCGCATGAGGCGCGAGTTCAACGTTGAAGCGAATATCGGTAAGCCGCAGGTGGCCTACCGCGAAACCATCCGCAACAACATCGAAATCGAAGGCAAGTTCGTTCGCCAGTCCGGTGGCCGCGGCCAGTACGGTCACGTATGGATCCGTTTCGAGCCGTCCGGTGACGAGTCCGAGGAAGGTCTGGAGTTCGTCAACGAGATCGTGGGTGGTGTGGTACCGAAGGAATACATTCCGGCGGTACAGAAAGGTATCGAAGAACAGATGCAGAACGGTGTCCTGGCGGGCTATCCGCTGCTGGGCCTGAAAGCGACCCTGTACGACGGTTCCTACCACGATGTGGACTCCAACGAAATGGCGTTTAAAATTGCCGCTTCCATGGCGACCAAGCAACTGGCCTCGAAAGGTGGTGCAGTGCTGCTGGAGCCGATGATGAAAGTGGAAGTGGTGACTCCGGAAGAGAACATGGGTGACGTGGTCGGCGACCTGAACCGCCGTCGCGGCCTGATCCAGGGTATGGAAGAGAGCTCTGCCGGCAAGGTCGTGAACGCGGAAGTGCCGCTGGCGGAAATGTTCGGTTACGCAACCGACCTGCGTTCTGCCACCCAGGGTCGCGCCACTTACTCCATGGAGTTCCTGAAGTACGCGGAAGCGCCCAAAAACGTAGCCGATGAGATCATCGCTAAAACCAAGGCCTGATTTTCAAGGTATTAGTCTTTAACCTTCTTTTAGCTAGAGGACAGAAAAGTGGCAAAAGAAAAGTTTGAACGTTCCAAGCCCCACGTAAACGTGGGCACCATCGGTCACGTTGACCACGGTAAAACCACCCTGACCGCAGCCCTGACCCGCGTCTGCGCGGAAGTCTGGGGTGGCGCTGCAGTGGAGTTTGCCGGTATCGACAACGCTCCGGAAGAGCGCGAGCGCGGTATCACCATTGCGACCTCCCACGTTGAATACGAGTCCCCGACCCGTCACTACGCCCACGTAGACTGCCCGGGACACGCCGACTACGTGAAAAACATGATCACCGGTGCCGCCCAGATGGACGGCGCGATCCTGGTCTGCTCCGCCGCTGACGGCCCCATGCCGCAGACCCGCGAGCACATCCTGCTGTCCCGCCAGGTTGGCGTTCCGTACATCGTCGTGTTCCTGAACAAGGCCGACATGGTCGATGACGAAGAGCTGCTCGAGCTGGTTGAAATGGAGGTGCGCGAACTGCTGAGCGACTACGACTTCCCGGGTGACGACACCCCGATCATCACCGGCTCCGCCCTGATGGCACTGGAAGGCAAAGACGACAACGAGATGGGCACTACCGCGGTCAAGAAGCTGGTAGAGACCCTGGACGAATACATCCCGGAGCCGGAGCGCGCGGTAGACCAGCCGTTCCTGATGCCGATCGAAGACGTATTCTCCATCTCCGGTCGCGGCACCGTAGTCACCGGCCGTGTCGAGCGCGGTATCCTGAAAACCGGCGACGAAATCGAAATCGTCGGCATCAAGGAAACCACCAAGACCACCTGTACCGGTGTTGAAATGTTCCGCAAGCTGCTGGACGAAGGCCGTGCCGGCGAGAACATCGGCGCGCTGCTGCGCGGCACCAAGCGCGACGAAGTGGAGCGTGGCCAGGTACTGGCCCAGCCGGGCAGCATCACCCCGCACACCAAGTTCGAAGCGGAAGTGTACGTACTGTCCAAGGACGAAGGTGGTCGTCACACCCCGTTCTTCAAGGGCTACCGTCCGCAGTTCTACTTCCGTACCACCGACGTTACCGGTGACGTACAGCTGCCGGAAGGTACCGAGATGGTCATGCCGGGCGACAACGTTCAGATGAGCGTAACCCTGATCGCCCCGATCGCCATGGAAGAAGGCCTGCGCTTCGCGATCCGCGAAGGTGGCCGTACCGTCGGTGCCGGCGTGGTTGCCAAGATCATCGAGTAATCGTTACTCCTGATCGACCGGGAAAAGGCCGCAGCGGAAACGCTGCGGCCTTTTTTATTGCCTTGCGGGCCAGTGGCAGGAGGGCAGGGCGCTGGAACCGGTTCGCGAGCTGCAATGCGGGTTGCGGTCGGGAGGCGTATGTCTGTGGAAGCCGCGGCGCGGTTGCCGCGGCTTTGCCGCGAGGGGGATCAGAGTGTGCCTTTTTGCCAGGGGCCGCGGATTGCGAAGGTTACGCCCGGAGACTGGATGTTGGCAAACAGCCAGTCGCCGTAGAAAGTCGCACCGGCCCACTCGCTGCCGCGGTAGTTGCCCACCGGGCCGTCCCAGAAGTTTGCGCGCGTGCCGGGATAGATCGCATCGATGGTGTCGATATCGCCGTTGCGCAGCTCGATGCGGTTCTCGGCAAACGGGAATGTCAGGCCTTCCCTTGTGAGTCCGATCAGCCGTTTCGGGTTGGAGCCGCCGTCCTCGCAGAGAACAATGCCGCCGCGCGGGCTGATGGCGATATTGTCCGGCCCGTCCACATCCGATGCATCGGTGGATTCGTAGAGCAGGGTCAGGCGCTCCCCGCGCGGGTCATAGACCCAAACCTGGCCGAGCCGGGCGGCGCCGCCGTCGGTACAGACGAAGTAGATGCGGCCGCCATCCTCCCAGCAGCCCTCGCCGCGGGTGAAGACGGCGGCGCCATCGGCGGAATCGAAGGGGCGCCCGTAAACGCCCTCTGGGTCATCGACCGGCACCCAGGTCACTGCGAAGGTATCCCCCGGCGTGAAGCCGCCGCGCAGGTCGCGGCCGGGCTCTCCGGCGATCGCCAGGGCGTATAGCTCACCTCCGTCCCGGAGCCCTTCGCGACGGTGGCGGTTACCGCGCCAGCCGCGGTCACCGGCGCCCGGTTGAACGTACTTGTAGAAGGCGCAGGGGTTGGCATCCTCTGTCTCGTAGACAATACCGGTGCGCGGATCCACTGCGACAGCTTCGTGGCTGAAGCGGCCGGCGGCGCATACCGGTTGACCGTTGGCGGTGCCGAAGGCCGGCACGTCGAAGACGTAACCGTGGTTGTAGCCATCGTCGCGGCTGCCCCAGGTGTGGAAGGTCTCCTCGCAGGAAATCCACGAGCCCCAGGGCGTCGGGCCGCCGGCGCAGTTGCGGATGGTGCCGCCGAGACTGGTGTAGGAGCGCACAAAGCGCCCGCTGACAAAATCGAAGACCAGGTTGGTGGTGCCGCCATACTCGGCCGGGTTGTACATGCCGCCGGGGACGCTGCACTGGCTGCTTTCACCGGCGGAGAGCTCGTGATTGCGCACCAGGGACAGGGTGCGGCCGTGCCGGGCGCAGACCGCCATGCCGTCGTGGTCCGTTGGGGTCGGGCGCCCGTCGTCCATCAATTGGCCTGTCCAGCCGAAGGACAGGTACTCGAAGCCCTCGGGCAGGGCCAGCAAGTCCAGGCCAGTGGCCAGGTCTGTTGTCGGGACCAGGGGGCCGTAGTCGGGTGAGTGGGAATGGTGTCCCCGCCCGCGACCGTGCCCTCTTCCGTGGCCCTGGCCGGCGCGCGCGGCCAGGGCACTGAAGGCGAGGGCGGCAACCCCCGCCGCCACGCCGGTTTTGACAAACTGGCGACGGTCTGCCTGCGCCGCATATTTGGTGTTATCCATACAGCCTCCGATTTTTATGGGTGTCGAGGCACCCGCTACGCACGGGTACCCGGGGACGGTAGGAGCGATCCGATGACGGTTTGGTCACGGCAGCGTGAAGCTTGGATGAAGGTGGGTGGCGCTATGATGCGGGTCCCGGCACGGTGGTGAAATGGTGGTGCTCCGCTTTCGGTCCGGCCCTCAGCGGGCCCCGGCCGCGTTGCGGCCGGGTGTGTCAGGGGGCGACATCCTGCCGATACCCGCCTGTCGATTGTGTGTGTTACGGCCAGTCCTTGCTCAGGTCGCAGCTGTGGCTGCCGGCGAACAGTCTGGCAAAGCGGCTGCCCTCCATTTCCACCAGCTCCTCGTGGTCGCCGGCCTCAAAGTAGATGGTGTCGCGATGGGTCAGGCTGCTGTCCAGCAGAGTGGTGATGCCGTAGGCCTGGCCCAGCGGCGGGAGGGCGCCCAGTTCGCAGTCCGGGCAGACGCGGCCGAGCTCTTCCTCCGACACCATCTCCAGTTGGTTGCGGCCTGTCTCGTCGTGCACGGCGCGCATATCGAGGCTGCTGCTGGCCGGAATCACGGCCATGACGTAACCCTGCTCGTCCTTCATCAGGATGGCCTTGGCGACCTGGTCCTCGCGAACATGGGCCGCGTGGGCGCTCTCGCGGCTGGTATGGCTGTGGGGATGCTGCACCAGCTGGTAGTCGACCGACTGGTCACGTAGATATTGACTGACTGTGGCGGCGATGGTCATTTTATGCCCCTCCTCTTCGGTATACCGCTTCAATTGTAGTTTCGCGGGCGGGGAATCCGCGCCGCACCGGGGCGCCGTCTGGAAAGTGGGCAATGTGGTTGACAGAACAACACAGCGCCCGTAGAATTCGCGCTCCTTTTCGCCCGCCCTCGGGGCTGCGTAAAAGGACGTTCTTTAGTTTTCAAGTTGGAGTTTGATTCCATGCAGGGTCAACGCATCCGAATTCGCCTGAAGGCGTTTGATCACAAGCTGATCGATACGTCTACCCAGGAGATCGTCGAGACGGCCAAGCGCACTGGTGCGCAAGTTCGCGGACCGATTCCGCTGCCGACTCGCAAAGAGAAGTACACCGTGCTGATCTCCCCGCACGTCAACAAAGACGCGCGCGACCAGTACGAGATTCGTACCCACAAGCGTTTGCTGGACATTGTCGAGCCCACCGAAAAAACCGTCGACGCGCTGATGAAGCTCGATCTGGCGGCCGGTGTAGAGGTTCAGATCAGTCTCGGCTAACACTTTAAATTAACTACCGAATCCCGGGCGAAAAAGGTCCGGGTAGTGTAACGCTCTGAAACTGGGCGGCCGCAGTGGGTTAAAGCCCCGTGCACTGAGAGGTTGAAACGATGACTATAGGTATTGTCGGCCGCAAAAGCGGCATGACCCGCATCTTCACTGAAGATGGCGCATCCATTCCGGTTACCGTTATCGAGGTAGCTCCGAATCGCGTCACCCAGGTGAAAACCGTGGAAACTGACGGCTATGCAGCAGTCCAGGTGACTGTTGGCAACCGCAAGGCTTCCCGTGTCTCCAAGCCCCAAGCGGGCCACTTCGCCAAAGCCAATACTGAGGCTGGCACCCGTCTGTTCGAACTGCGTACTGACGCTTCCGAAGAGACTTTCGAAATCGGTTCCGAGATTACTGTCTCCGGCTTTGAAGCTGGTCAGAAGATCGACGTAACCGGCACTTCCAAAGGTAAAGGTTTCCAGGGTGGTGTTAAGCGCTGGAACTTCAAAACCCAGGACGCTACTCACGGTAACTCCCTGTCTCACCGCGCACCCGGTTCTATCGGTCAGTGCCAGACTCCTGGTCGTGTGTGGAAAGGCAAGAAGATGGCCGGCCACATGGGCGCTGAGCGTGTTACCACGCAAAACCTGGAAGTGGTTCGAGTGGATGCCGAGCGCAACCTGCTGCTGGTTAAAGGTGCCGTTCCCGGTGCTCCCGGTGGCGACGTAATCGTTCGTCCGGCAGTAAAAGCCTAAGTCTGAGGGGAAATAGATATGGAACTGAATATCGCTACTCCCGAAGGCGCTAAAGGCACTGTAGCTGTCTCTGAAGTGACTTTCGGACGTGAATTCAATCAAGACCTGGTGCACCAGGCGGTAGTGGCCTACATGGCCGGCGCCCGCCAGGGTACCAAGGCGCAGAAAAACCGCGCTGACGTTTCCGGCGGTGGTAAGAAACCGTGGCGTCAAAAGGGTACTGGCCGCGCTCGTGCCGGCACCATTCGCAGCCCGCTGTGGCGCAGCGGCGGCGTAACCTTCGCCGCTGAACCGCGCGATCACGGCGTCAAGCTGAACAAGAAGATGTACCGCGCTGCCCTGCGCTGCATCCTGTCTGAGCTGAACCGCCAGGAGCGCCTGGTCGTGGTTGAGTCTTTTGACGTGGAGGCACCGAAGACCAAGCAGCTGGTCGGCAAGCTGGCCCAGTTCGATCTGGCCGATGCGCTGATCATCACTGAAGAAGTGAGCGAGAACCTCTATCTGGCCGCGCGCAACCTGCACAAGATCGACGTGCGGGATGTGCAGGGTATCGACCCGGTTAGCCTGATCCGCTTCGACAAGGTCGTGGTTACCGTGGCGGCACTCAAGAAAATTGAAGAGGTGCTGGGATGAACCAAGAGCGACTCTACAAAGTACTGCTGGGCCCGGTAATTTCCGAAAAGGCTGCCGGGCTGGCGGACTCCGCCAACCAAGTGGTTTTCAAGGTCACCACCGATTCCACTAAAGCCGAAATCAAGGCCGCGGTAGAAAAGCTGTTCAACGTTTCTGTCGAGCAGGTTCGCACCGTGAACATCAAGGGTAAAACCAAGCGTACGCGTTTCGGCATGGGCCAGCGCAACGATTGGAAGAAAGCCTATGTTCGCCTGGCCGAAGGCAGCGACATCAACTTTGAAGCTGCTGAGTAAGGGGGAGAATTACAATGGCTATTGTAAAAGCAAAACCGACCTCTGCCGGCCGTCGCCACCTGGTCAAGATTGTTAATCCTGACCTGCACAAAGGTGCGCCCTACGCGCCTCTGGTAGAGAGCAAGAGCAAAAGTGGCGGCCGCAACAACGGTGGTCGTATCACCACCCGCCATGTGGGCGGTGGTCACAAGCAGCATTACCGCAAGATTGACTTCAAGCGCAACAAAGACGGCATCACTGCCAAGGTCGAGCGCCTGGAATACGATCCGAACCGCAGCGCACATATCGCCCTGGTCTGTTACGCAGACGGCGAGCGTCGCTACATTCTGGCTCCCAAGGGGCTGAAGGCGGGTGCTGTTGTCCAGTCCGGCGATGCTGCGCCGATCAGCGTGGGTAACACCCTGCCGCTGCGCAACATCCCGGTGGGCTCCGTAATCCACGCTATCGAACTGAAGCCGGGCAAGGGTGCCCAGCTGGCTCGCTCTGCCGGTGCTTCTGTTCAGCTGGTGGCGCGCGAAGGTCAGTACGCAACCATTCGCCTGCGTTCCGGTGAAATGCGCAAGGTCCTGTCCGAGTGCCGCGCCACCCTGGGTGAAGTGAGCAACTCCGAGCACAGCCTGCGCAAGCTGGGCAAAGCTGGTGCCAAGCGCTGGCGCGGTGTTCGCCCGACCGTCCGCGGTGTGGCGATGAACCCGGTAGACCACCCGCACGGTGGTGGTGAGGGTCGTACCTCCGGTGGCCGTCACCCGGTTACCCCGTGGGGCGTGCCTACCAAGGGTAAGAAGACGCGCAAGAACAAACGCACCAACAACATGATTGTACGTCGTCGCGGCAAATAAGCCGCGCGGTGTCTGAGCAGCTAGAGAGGAATCGACAGTGCCACGCTCATTAAAGAAAGGTCCCTTTATTGATCTGCATTTGATCAAGAAGGTGGAGGCGGCGATTGAGAAGAATGATCGTCGACCGATTAAAACCTGGTCTCGCCGTTCCATGGTTATGCCGGAAATGGTGGGCCTGACGATCGCCGTTCACAACGGCCGTCAACACGTGCCCGTGCTGATCAACGAAGAAATGGTTGGTCACAAGCTGGGCGAGTTCGCTGCTACCCGCACTTACCGCGGTCACGCTGCGGACAAGAAAGCGAAGAAGCGCTAAGCCGAGGTTAAAACGATGGAAGTAGCAGCAAAATTACGCGGCGCTCGTCTGTCGGCGCAAAAGGCGCGACTGGTAGCTGATCAGATTCGCGGCAAAGGCGTCGAAGAAGCCCTGGATATCCTGGCATTCAGCCACAAAAAGGGCGCGGCGGTCGTCAAGAAAGTTCTGGAGTCGGCCATTGCCAACGCCGAGCACAACGACGGTGCGGACGTTGACGAGCTGAAGGTTTCCACGGTCTTCGTGGATGAAGGTATGACCATGAAGCGCATCAAGCCGCGCGCCAAGGGTCGTGCTGACCGTATTCTTAAGCGTACTTGTCACATCACTGTGAAAGTGGCCGAGAAATAAGAGAGCAGGCGAGAAAACCATGGGACAAAAAGTAAATCCTACCGGCATTCGTCTGGGTATCGTTAAAAAGCATACCTCCGTATGGTATGCCGGCAGCGACGAGTACGCAGACAAGCTGTACACGGATCTGAAAGTTCGCGATTTCATTCGCAAAAAACTGGCCCACGCTTCCGTGAGCCGTATCGAGATCGAACGTCCGGCCAACACCGCGCGTGTGACCATTCACACCGCACGCCCGGGTGTCGTGATCGGTAAGAAAGGTGAAGACGTAGAGCGTCTGCGCAAAGAAGTCAGTGCGCAGATGGGTGTTCCGGTGCACATCGACATCGAAGAAGTGCGCAAGCCGGACCTGGACGCCGCCCTGGTGGGGCAGAATGTTGCCCAGCAGCTCGAGCGTCGTGTTATGTTCCGTCGCGCCATGAAGCGCGCGGTACAGAACGCCATGCGTCAGGGTGCCCAGGGCATCAAAATTCAGGTTGGCGGTCGTCTCGGTGGTGCTGAGATTGCCCGTTCTGAATGGTATCGCGAAGGTCGTGTGCCGCTGCACACCCTGCGCGCGAATATCGATTATGCCACCGCTGAAGCCAGCACTACCTACGGCATCATCGGTGTGAAGGTCTGGATCTTCAAAGGCGAAGTCATCGGTGACGAAATGCCCGATGAGAAGCCGGTGAAGACCCGCAAGAAAGCTGCTAAATAAGGGGTACGCAGATGCTGCAACCAAAGCGTACAAAATTCCGCAAGGTACAGAAGGGTCGCAACCGCGGTCTTTCCCAGCGCGGCTCTAAAGTGAGCTTTGGCGAGTTTGGCCTGAAGGCCATCGGTCGTGGTCGCATTACTGCGCGCCAGATCGAAGCGGCTCGTCGCGCAATGACTCGCCACGTAAAGCGTGGCGGTAAAATCTGGATTCGTGTGTTTCCGGACAAGCCCATTTCCAGCAAGCCCCTCGAAGTTCGTATGGGTAAAGGTAAGGGTAACGTAGAATATTGGGTGGCCCAGATCCAGCCGGGTAAAGTCCTCTATGAAATGGAGGGTGTTTCCGAGGATCTCGCTCGTGAGGCTTTCGAACTCGCCGCGGCCAAGCTGCCTGTGAAAACAACTTTCGTTAAGCGTTCGGTGATGTAATGAAGACTGCAGATCTACGCGAAAAGTCAGTTGAAGAGCTGAACCAGGAACTGCTGAGTCAGCTCGAGGCTCAGTTCAAGCTTCGCATGCAACAGTCCACCGGTCAGCTGACTCAGACTCATCTGCTGAAGCAGACTCGTCGCGACATTGCTCGCATTAAGACTGTGTTGACCGAGAAGGCAGGTAACTAATCATGGCTGAAGCAAAACTGAAACGTACTGCGACTGGCAAAGTCGTCAGTGACAAGATGGACAAAACCATCACCGTTTTGATCGAGCGCCGTGTTAAGCACCCGATCTACGGCAAAATTGTGAGCAAGTCCACCAAGCTCAAGGCGCACGACGAGAACAATGAGTGCGGCATCGGTGATGTCGTAACCATTGAAGAGTCCCGTCCGCTGTCCAAGAGCAAGGCCTGGGCTTTGCAGAAAATTGTAGAGCGTGCGGCGAAGGTTTAACCCCTAGCGCATTGAAGAGTTTCGGAGAGAGACGATGATTCAAGCGGAATCCTACTTAGAAGTAGCTGACAACAGTGGGGCTCGCCGCGTCATGTGCATCAAGGTGCTGGGCGGCTCCCATCGTCGTTATGCTGGCGTGGGTGACATTATCAAGGTGACCGTTAAGGAAGCCATTCCCCGCGGTAAGGTAAAGAAAGGTCAGGTGATGAACGCAGTTGTGGTTCGCACCAAAAAAGGTGTGCGTCGCAATGACGGCTCCCTGATCAAATTTGACGATAACGCAGCGGTACTGCTGAACCAGCAACATGCGCCGGTTGGCACCCGTATTTTTGGCCCGGTAACTCGCGAGCTGCGCGGTGAGAAGTTCATGAAGATCATCTCGCTGGCACCGGAAGTTATCTAAGCCCAAAGCGGAGAGATAGAGTTATGCGCAAGATCAAGCGTGACGACGAAGTGATCGTTATCGCCGGTCGCGACAAAGGCAAGCGCGGAACAGTACGCAAGGTACTGAACGACGGCCGCCTGATCGTTGCCGGTGTACAGATGATCAAGAAACACCAGAAACCGAACCCGCAGCTGGGTGTTGCCGGTGGTATCGTTGAGAAAGAAGCCGCCATCCAGGCTTCCAATGTTGCCATCTTCAACCCGAATACCCAGAAAGCTGACCGGGTAGGCTTCAAAGTACTGGAAGACGGCAACAAGATTCGCGTCTTCAAATCCAGCGGCGAAGCCGTCGACGCATAAGCAGGTTGGGTAACTATCATGGCAAAGCTGAAAGAGCTCTACGTTAAAGAACTCGCGCCCAAGCTGAAAGAAGAGCTGGGTGTCGACAATGTAATGGCAGTGCCGCGTATCACCAAAATCACCATCAACATGGGTGTCGGCGAAGCCGTTGGTGATAAAAAGGTGCTGGAAAATGCTGTCAGTGATATGACGGCAATTACTGGTCAAAAGCCCATCGTGACCAAGGCGCGCAAATCTATTGCGGGCTTCAAGATCCGCGACGGCTGGCCGATCGGCTGCAAGGTGACTCTGCGCGGCGAGCGCATGTACGAGTTCCTGGAGCGCCTGGTCGACATCGCCATCCCGCGTATCCGTGATTTCCGTGGCATCAGCCCGAAGCAGTTCGACGGTCGCGGAAACTTCTCTATGGGCGTAACCGAACAAATCATCTTCCCGGAAATTGACTACGACAAAGTCGACAAGCTCCGCGGTCTGGATATTTGTGTTACCACTACAGCAGCCAACGACGACCACGGTCGCGCACTGCTGAAAGCATTTAACTTCCCGTTCAAGGGTTAAGAGGATTCCATGGCGAAGCAATCCATGATTGCGCGCGAAGACAAGCGCGCTCGAACCGCAGCTAAGTACGCCGAAAAGCGTCGGGAGCTGAAGGCGATCATCGCCAGTACCACCGCTTCTGAAGAGGAGAAGTGGGAGGCTCAAGTCAAGCTGCAGAAACTGCCGCGCGACGCAAGCCCGGTGCGCCAGCAACGCCGCTGTCGTATTACTGGTCGCCCCCATGCTGTTTACCGTAAGTTCGGCCTGTGCCGTAACAAACTGCGTGAAGCGGCCATGCGCGGTGATGTGCCCGGTCTGGTCAAGTCCAGCTGGTAAGTAGTCCAGCCGGTTATAAGGCTTGAGGAGTCTAAGTAAATGAGTATGCAAGATCCGTTGGCAGATATGCTGACCCGTATCCGCAACGCCCTGGGGCGCGGAAAGGCGGACGTCACCCTGCCTTCATCCAAACTGAAAGTGGCTGTAGCCAAAGTCCTGAAAGACGAAGGCTACGTCAATGATTACAGCGTAAGCGAAAACGCCAAGCCGGAGCTGACCATCGCCCTGAAGTATTTCCAGGGCAAGCCGGTCATCGCCGAACTGGGTCGCGTTTCCCGCCCCGGGCTGCGTTCCTACGCTGGTAAGAAGTCTCTGCCGTCCGTTCGCGGCGGTCTGGGCATCGCCATAGTCTCCACCTCTAGGGGTGTGATGACCGATCGCGCTGCGCGCCAGGCCGGTATCGGCGGCGAAGTGCTCTGCACCGTATTCTAAGCGGGGGGTTAATATGTCTCGAGTAGCAAATGATCCGGTAAAGATCCCCGCAGGCGTTACCGTCGATCTGAAGGGCCAGGATATCGCTGTAAAAGGCGGTAACGGCAATCTGAACATGGTAATCCACGGCGATGTGGAAGTGGCCGAGGCGGACAGCCAGCTGACTTTCACCGCGCGCGATGGATCCAAAAAGGCCAAGGCGCTGGCGGGTACTACGCGCGCACTGGTCAACAATATGGTGGTTGGTGTCAGCCAGGGCTTTGAGAAAAAGCTGCAGTTGAACGGCGTTGGTTACCGCGCGAAAGCGTCCGGTAAGGCCGTGAACCTGACCCTGGGCTTCTCCCACCCGATCGATTATCAGCTGCCGGAAGGTGTATCTGCGGAAACGCCGAGCCAGACTGAAATCGTACTCAAGAGCAGCGACAAGCAGTTGCTGGGCCAAGTGGCCGCCGAGATCCGCGCATTCCGTCCGCCGGAGCCCTACAAAGGTAAGGGTGTCCGCTACGCCGACGAGCGCGTGTTCCGCAAAGAGGCCAAGAAGAAGTAGGTAGGGCATAGAAATGAACGTTAAGAAGCAATCTCGCTTGCGTCGTGCACGCCGTGCCCGCGCCAAGATCCGCGAGCTCGGCACTGTTCGCCTGACCGTGAACCGCACGCCGCGTCACATTTACGCACAGATCCTGTCTGCCGAAGGCAACACGGTATTGGCTTCCGCCTCTACCCTGGACAAGGACCTGCGCGCAGGTAAAACCGGTAACGTCGATGCCGCCAAGGCGGTAGGCAGCCTGATCGCCGAACGCGCCAAAGCCGCCGGCGTCGAGCAAGTTGCCTTCGATCGCAGCGGCTTCAAGTACCACGGCCGCGTCAAGGCCCTGGCTGACGCTGCCCGCGAAGCCGGTCTGAAATTCTAAGGGTTGAGTTATGGCTAGAGAGAAAGACAAAAGCAACGACGAAGGCCTGCAGGAAAAGCTGGTCCAGGTCAATCGCGTTGCCAAGACTGTTAAAGGTGGTCGTATCTTCGCCTTTACCGCACTGACCGTAGTTGGCGATGGCAATGGCCGCGTCGGTTTCGGCCGCGGCAAGGCACGCGAAGTGCCGGTCGCCATCCAGAAGGCGATGGAAGCTGCGCGCCGGAACATGATCCAGGTAGACCTGAATGGTGACACCATCCAGTACGCTACCAACGGTCGCCACGGCGGCTCCAAGGTATACATGCAGCCCGCTTCAGACGGTACCGGTGTTATTGCCGGCGGCGCAATGCGCTCCGTTCTGGAAATGGCCGGCGTGCACAACGTATTGGCCAAGTGCTACGGCTCCACCAACCCGGTTAATGTGGTTCGCGCCACTTTCACCGCTCTGGAGCAGATGCAGAGTCCGGAAGACGTTGCGGCCAAGCGCGGCAAATCAGTTGAAGAGATCCTGGGCTGATCGCCCTGGGACAAGGTTATTAGTGGGTTATCACCATGGCTAAGAAGACCATCAAAGTGACCCAGATCAAAAGCATCGCCGGGCGCCTGAAGAACCATCAGGCGTGCGTTGCGGGTCTGGGCCTGCGTCGGATCGGTCACACCGTGGAAGTGGAAGACACTCCCTCCGTGCGTGGCATGATCAACAAAGTTAACTATCTGGTTAAGGTAGAGGGGGAATAACATGCGTTTGAACGAGTTGTCTCCCGTTGAGGGCCACAAACACAGCGCCAAGCGCGTCGGTCGTGGTATCGGCAGCGGTCTGGGCAAAACCGGTGGCCGCGGCCACAAGGGCCAGAAGTCCCGCTCCGGCGGCTCCGTGCGTCCGGGTTTCGAGGGCGGCCAGATGCCGCTGCAGAAACGCTTGCCGAAGTACGGCTTCACCGCATACAGCGCCCGCTTCGCTGCGGAAGTGCGCCTGGGTGAGCTGAACAAGGTCGACGCCGACGTAATAGATTTGGCAGCGCTGAAGAATGCCGATATTATCGGCAGCCATGTAAAACGCGCCAAAGTGTTCCTTTCTGGCGAGCTGACCAAGGCGGTTACCGTTAAGGGTCTGCGTGTCAGCAAAGGTGCAAAAGCGGCTATCGAAGCCGCCGGCGGTAAAGTAGAAGACTAAATCGAGGCCCCAATGGCACGACCAGGAACCGGCGTAAACTCCCCGGGCAACAGCAAGGGAATGGGCGAGCTCTGGGCTCGCCTTCGTTTTCTGTTCCTCGCGATACTCGTCTATCGCCTGGGCACCCATATCCCGGTGCCCGGCATAGACCCGGAAAAGCTGTCGAACCTGTTTAACCAGAACCAGGGCACCATCCTGGGTCTGTTTAACATGTTCTCCGGCGGCGCCCTGGAGCGGATGAGCATCCTGGCGCTGGGCATCATGCCCTACATCTCCGCGTCCATCATCATGCAGCTGATGAGCGCGGTGACACCCTCTCTGGAGGCTTTGAAGAAAGAGGGGGACGCCGGGCGTCGCAAGATCAACCAGTACACCCGATACCTGACGGTGCTGTTGGCCCTGATCCAGGGGATCGGCATGACCTTTGGTCTCGCCGGCCAGAACCTGGCCTACTCGGCGGAGCCGGGCTTCGGTTTCTACTTCGTCGCGGTAACGTCACTGGTTACCGGTGCGGTCTTCATGATGTGGCTGGGTGAGCAGATCACCGAGCGCGGTGTCGGTAACGGCATCTCCATGCTGATCTTCGCCGGTATCGTGGCGGGTCTGCCCAGTGCCATCGGCCAGGCGTTTGAACAGGCGCGCCAGGGTGAGCTGCATGTCCTGATGCTGTTGGCTATCGGCTTTGTCGCTATCGCCGTGGTCTATTTCGTGGTGGTCATGGAGCGCGGCCAGCGCCGTATAACCATCAACCATGCGCGGCGTCAGGCGGGCCGTTACTCCGCGGCCCCGGCCGCGCAGTCGAGCCACCTGCCACTGAAGGTGAATATGGCCGGTGTGATTCCGGTGATCTTCGCCAGCAGTATCCTGCTGTTCCCGGCCACGCTGGCACAGTGGTTCGGCGAAGGTGGTGAGGGCATCGGTGCACAGATTCTGCAGTGGATGGCGCTGCAACTGGGGCCGGGTCAGCCGCTGAACATTATCCTGTTCGCGTTGTTGATCGGTTTCTTCTGCTTCTTCTACACGGCGTTGATGTTCAACCCGAACGAAGTGGCAGACAACCTGAAGAAGTCCGGCGCCTATGTGCCCGGCATCCGTCCCGGTGAGCAGACGGCACGCTATATCGACAGCGTACTGACCCGTCTGACCCTGGTGGGCGCCGTATACATCGCGCTGGTTTCCCTGCTGCCGCAGTTCCTGGTGGTGGGATTGAACATACCCTTCTACCTGGGTGGTACTTCACTGCTGATCGTTGTGGTGGTGGTGATGGACTTCATGTCGCAGGTGCAGTCGCACATGCTGTCGCACCAGTACGAAGGAATGATGAAAAAGGCCAACCTGCAAAGCTACGGCCGTCGCTGAGTGCGGCACCTGCTCGCAGTTTGATTGAATTGAGGTAAGGTCATGAAAGTACGCGCTTCTGTTAAAAAGATCTGCCGTAACTGCAAAATCGTGCGTCGCAAGGGTGTGCTGCGGGTAATCTGCAGCACCGATCCGCGCCACAAGCAGCGGCAGGGCTAATTCGCGCGATTGCGAAGCAGCTCTTCGCGCGCGATTTGGCGACGGCCATGGATGGTCGGGTCGGGGCCGGCGAGGCCCGGGGGCCAGCGCCAGGGAAGGTGCGTATGAGCGCTCTCGGACAGCATTACTGAAGTTGCCCCGATACGCTTTTACAAAATGGGAAGAACAAGCCGACTGCCGCGGCCCCCGCGGTGGCTGGCGACACCGCTAAGCCTCCCGGCAGAGTGGTGGAGACCGGAAAGTCAGGACTGGCCGGTCTCAATCAGGGGGCGTTGACTGTCGTCCATATCCTCTTCGGCGGGCCGAGGAGGGCGTGGGCTATTGCAATTTGGTGTCTGAAAAGCTATTCTTGCGCGCCTTTTTGGTGGCGCCGCCGGTTTTTTAGTCGCTGTCAGCGCCGTATTCGAAGCAGAGTCACACTCTTACTGTATAAAGTAGTGGCTCCCAATACGTGGAGTACGCCTCTATGGCACGTATTGCTGGTGTCAATGTACCAGACCACAAGCACGCCGTGATCTCCCTGACCCATATCTTCGGGGTCGGTCGCACCACGGCCAAGTCTATTTTGGCAGCGACTGGTATCGCTGAATCCACCAAAATCCGCGACCTGTCTGAAGAGCAGATCGAATCCATCCGTACTGAAGTTGGCAAACTGTCAGTGGAAGGTGATCTGCGTCGTGAAGTGTCCATGAACATCAAACGCCTGATGGACCTGGGTTGCTTCCGCGGTCTGCGTCACCGTCGCAGCCTGCCGCTGCGCGGCCAGCGCACCAAGACAAACGCCCGCACCCGCAAGGGTCCGCGCAAGCCGATTCGCAAGTAAGCGCCTTTACAGGACGCGAATCCGCGGTTTAACAGCTCCCCGCCGAGGGGATTTGATACAGGATTTAGGATACAGGTATGGCTAAGCCAAAAACTACTGTTCGCAAAAAGGTCAAAAAGACCGTTGTCGACGGTGTTGCCCACGTCCACGCATCGTTCAACAACACGATCGTAACGATCACCGATCGCCAGGGTAACACTCTCAGCTGGGCCACCTCCGGTGGTTCCGGTTTCCGCGGCTCTCGCAAGAGCACGCCGTTTGCAGCCCAGGTGGCCGCCGAGCGCGCAGGTACTGCCGCGCAGGAATACGGCCTGAAAAACCTTGATGTCGAAGTTAAGGGCCCCGGCCCGGGTCGCGAATCTGCTGTTCGCGCTCTGAACAACTGCGGCTACAAGATCACCAATATCACCGACGTGACGCCGATCCCGCATAATGGTTGTCGTCCGCCCAAGAAACGTCGCGTGTAAGAGGGGGCTGACAAAAAATGGCACGTTATATTGGACCAAAATGTAAACTTTCCCGCCGGGAAGGTACCGATCTGCAGCTGAAAAGCGGCGTTCGCCCACACGACTCCAAATGTCGCGCGGAATCAAAACCGGGTCAGCACGGCGCCGGCCGCGGCCGTCTGTCTGACTACGGTGTACAGCTGCGCGAGAAGCAGAAGGTTCGCCGCATCTACGGCGTACTGGAGAAGCAGTTCCGCAACTACTATAAGGAAGCGGCGCGCCTGAAAGGTGCGACAGGTGAAAACCTGCTTCAGCTGCTGGAAAAGCGCCTGGACAACGTGGTTTACCGGATGGGCTTCGGTTCCACCCGTTCCGAAGCGCGTCAGCTGGTTTCCCACAAGGCGATTCTGGTCAACGGCAGCACCGTGAACGTCCCCTCTTACCAGGTTAAGGCGGGCGATGTTATTTCTATACGCGAGAAAGCCAAAAAGCAGATGCGTATCCAGAATTCCGTTTCCCTCGCCGCCCAGCGTGGCGATGTCGAGTGGGTAGACGTCAACGCGAGCAAGCTGGAAGGCACTTTCAAGCGCATTCCGGATCGTGTGGATCTGCCGGCAGAGATCAATGAAAACCTTATCGTGGAACTTTACTCCAAGTAAGTAAGGCACAAACCACTTTAAGGAATGCAACTGTAAACAGGTATGGCTATGCAGACTGCTGTCAACGAGTTTTTGACACCGCGTCGTATTGACGTCACCGAGTACAACCCGAATCACGCCAAAGTGGTTCTGGAGCCGCTGGAGCGTGGCTTTGGCCACACTCTGGGCAACGCACTGCGTCGCATCCTGCTGTCCTCCATGCCGGGCTGCGCCGTCACCGAAGTGGAAATCGACGGTGTCGAGCACGAGTACAGCGCGATTGAAGGTGTGCAGGAAGATGTAATCGAAATCCTGCTGAACCTGAAGGAAATCGCCGTTGTCATGCACGGCAAGGATCAGGCCGTACTGAGCCTGAGCAAGAAGGGCCCGGGTGCGGTGACCGCCGGAGATATCCAGGTGGATCACGATATCGAGATCGTCAATCCCGAGCACGTGATCGCCAACATCACCGGCGACGTGGAACTGAGCCTGCGCCTGACCGTCGCGCGCGGCCGTGGCTACCAGCCCGCCGACGCCCGTCGCGAGGAAGAGGAAGAGACCCGTTCCATCGGCCGTCTGCAGCTGGACGCCTCTTACAGCCCGGTGCGCCGCGTTTCCTACAGCGTGGAGTCCGCGCGTGTGGAACAGCGCACCGACCTGGACAAGCTGGTTCTGGACCTGGAGACCAATGGTACCCTGGACCCGGAAGAGGCCATTCGCCGCGCCGCCACCATCCTGCAGCAACAGCTGGCAGTGTTTGTGGACCTGGAAGGCGAGAAAGAGGCCCAGCCCAAGTCCGAGGAGCCGGAAGTCGATCCGGTACTGCTGCGCCCGGTAGACGACCTGGAGCTGACCGTACGTTCGGCCAACTGTCTGAAAGCAGAAAACATCTACTACATCGGTGACCTGATTCAGCGCACCGAAGTGGAACTGCTGAAGACCCCGAACCTGGGCAAGAAGTCCCTGACCGAAATCAAGGATGTTCTGGCCTCCCGCGGTCTGTCCCTGGGCATGCGCCTCGAGAACTGGCCGCCGGCCAGCCTCAAGGGCGACAGCAAGCTGAGCCCCCTGTAAGCATTTGGCAGGTGCGGCTCCGGCCGCGCCTAATGTAGAAAGAACCCGAGCGGTGCCACGGCCTCTGGCGAGACACCGCTCCAGCACGACTTGCTGAAACAGCAACTGTTGTTGGCAAAAACGTCGTAAGGAATTGAGTCATGCGTCATCGCTATAGTGGCCGTAAATTCAGCCGTACCAGCGCTCACCGCAAGGCCATGTTCAAAAACATGACCGCCTCTCTGGTAGAGCACGAACTGATCAAAACCACACTGCCGAAAGCCAAGGAGCTGCGTCGCGTCGCCGAGCCGCTGATCACCCTGGCCAAGAAAGACAGTGTCGCCAACCGCCGTCTGGCTTTCGCCCGTATCCGCGACAAGGATGCCGTGCGCAAGCTGTTCGACGAACTGGGCCCCCGCTACGAAGCCCGTCCGGGCGGATACATCCGCATCCTGAAGTGCGGTTTCCGCGCCGGCGACAAGGCGCCCATGGCCTATGTCGAGCTGGTGGATCGCCCGCTGGCGGACGAAGATGCCGAAGCCGCCGAGGCGTAAGCACCGGCGTTTAGCATTGAAGGAGGCCGGTTAGTGACCGGCCTTTTTTTTGCCCCACAGTCAGAGGTACTCACGGCATGTCATTCGCAGAACTGCTCCGCAACCTCAACCCGCAGGTCATCGGCAGCCTCAAGCGCGCTATCGAACTGGGCAAGTGGCCGAACGGCGTGGCGATTACCGCAGACCAGCGCCGCCTGTGTGCCGAGGCCGTCGCCAACTGGGAGCGCGTGAACCTGCCGGAGGAGGCGCAGGTGGGGCACGTGCCGCCGAAGAGCACGCCTTGTGGCGATAAGCCGGAGGACGAGCAGGAGCTCAGCTGGGTCTGAGCCGTATTCGCCGGCAGTTTCCGGCTGCGGGCCGCACCGGTTTGTCTCCGCTTCCATGCCGGTTACACTGTTTCCGTTACCCCGGATAACGGAAGCGGCAACAATGAATAATAAAGCCCGGCTGTCTGTTGTAATCACCCTGGCCCTGGGAGCTGGTATCGCCTCTTGGCGCTACTTTCATTTACTCTCTCCCGACAGTATGGATCCCACCGTTCGCAATCATCACCCTTCCGGGACTTCCGCCCCCGTTCCCGCGGTGCCGGAAGGGACGGAACTGTCCGCGCTGCTATCCGACCCGCGCGTGCAGGAATACCTGCAGCGGGAGGACGACAAGGCGGCCCTGGATACGTATTTCAACGGCGATGGTGGGGGCTACACCGATGAGGAGATATGGCAGCTGATCGATACCATCGAGCGCGAGGGTCGGGTTATGGCCTACGAGGGCCTGGCCCTGAAACTCGCCTGGTTGGAGCGCAATAGCGAGAGTGAGGCTGAGTTCGATACCGCCGCGCAGGCGTTGATGGAGGAGTACCGCCGGAATGCGGAGTCCAGCGCGCGGGAGTACGATCCCTACGAGGATGTACCGGGCTTTGCCGACTACAAGCGGGCGGAACAACGCATCATCGAGCGGGTGAAAGGTATGGACAGCTTCCCTGATGGCGTGACTCGCCAGGAATTCCTGCGGCAGCAGTTGCAGGCGGCGCGGGAGGAAGCCTACTCAAAAAACGGTGATCGACGCTGAAGCTCTAGTGGGCCGCTCGCAAAGTTCGGTAACAAAGGAGCACAGCCAATTCGTTCAGATCAAGGCGAGAAAACGCAGGAATAGCAGCGTTATTTCAAGCTTTCTCAACGCAGAGCTGGGCGATTTGGCGAAGTGAACTGTTACCTGACTTTGCGAGCGGCACACTACGGGCCTGCAATCGCAGGGGCAGCACACCTGTCCCCTGCGATTGTCCTTAGTGATTCCTATGTCTTTATTGTCTCAGAGCAGTCCGCCGACCAGATCGTAGAACCAGTTGTGGTTGTTCTCGAAATCCGACACCTGGTCGGTTTCCCGGGCGCGCATCATGCTGCCCCCCTGGTGGTTGACGATGTTGTTGAGGAAGTCCCGCAGTACCAGGCCCTGCTCGGCAATCTCACCGTATTCCAGGTCGAGAATGGTGGTGCAGTGGCTCTCGTTGAAATCCCGGTACATGGGGAAGTAGTAGCCCCAGTTTGCGGTCTGTTCCAGCAGTGGGACCAGGTTCTCGTTTGTGTCCTGCTGCCACTTTTGGCGCAGCTTATCCAGGCGCGATTCGGCATCCGGATCACTGTAGATATCCTCGTGAAAACGCTCGTAGGAATAGGAAGAGAAGTTGCCGTCGGCGAGGAAGTGGGTCATGCCCAGTCGGTCCCCGGGAAACTTGCTGGACAGCGCCGAATAGAGGGAGGCCAGCTCGTTATCGTCAAATCCCGGCGTGATACTCGCCAGCATATTGATCGGGTTCTCCTCTGTGGGATCGCCTCCGGGAGAGAAGGTGGTCCAGGAGTCCAGCACCTCGTGATGCAGTGGCAGTGACGGATAGGCATCCGGGTCATTGCTGTCGAGCGGCGCCTGGTAGAGGGGGCCGGAATCGTCGATCAGGTAGCCGTAGTTCACCGCCATATCCTGGCGCAGCTTGGAGTAGTTCAGCAGCGCACCGATACTGCCCGCGCTGCATCCGGCGGTGACCATCTGCTCCGGCTTCTGCAGGTTGTTCTTCAGCCAGGATACGACCGACTGCACATTGCGCAGGCCGTTGTGGTGCCACACCAGGTCCGGGTTTTCGCCGGTCGGGTCCGCATAGATTTCGGTTTTGTCGCCCACATAGATATCGCCGGTACAGTAGGGCACGTAAACCAGGTTCCACTCGCCGGTCTTGAACTGGTTGTAGGGGTGGTGGGTATAGATCAGCGGTGAGACGGCCGCAGTCGCCAGGTTGGCGGAATTCTGGAAGTCCAGCAGGTTGATATTCTGCACGTAATTGTCCGGAATCCCGTTGGGGTTGCGGGCGCCGCGGATGCCCGTCTGGCCGGAGCAGCTCTCGTAATCCCAGCAGGCGCCACCGCCCTCGAAATACACGATGGTATTGCTGGAGTCCGGTACCCGGCTGACAAAAAACTTGTAGGGCGAGCCGTTACCGCACATGGCACCGCTGCTGATCGGTACATCCACTTTCTGCCAGTTGTCGTAGTCGGCCGGGTCGAAGCCGTCATCGAAGGCCGGGTCGTCGAGCGTCAGCGGATACATGCCGCTGGCCTGCGCCGGGGTCACTTTGTTGTCCGGTTGCTCCGGTGACATCAGGTTGCCCAGGGTGTCCCAGAAGCCGTAGTCGCCCGGTTCTGCGTAGAGGTGAGTGCTGAATAGTGCCGAGCTGGCGACAAGGGCCAGCGATGTATGGCGGAGGGTTTTTATCATTATTGATCCCCTTGAATGGAACGGAGTTTTTCTCTGGACTGTGTCGCCAAGCCAACGACAGGTCGTACCGCAGGGGACAACGATACCGACTCACTCCCTTTCCCGACCGACAAAGCCTGGACGAACGTCCAAATCGCTTTTTCGGTAAAACGCCCTGAGACTAGTGAAGAAATTCATAGTGGTCCAGAAGTTTGGACGCAAGAACCAATTGGTCACCATAGACGTACCAGTCAAGCTGCTTCCCGGTAAAACTGTGTCGCAAATTCAGGGGAAGAAAGCCGTGAATGGCGCTCGACCGGAGATCTATTGAAGACGGGAGAGGCGGGGAAAACCTGTTCGCGCCGGACATCCCTGTGGCGCAACGAAGGCGGCTGCTGGTGTATGGCCTTCCATCAGGGGGCCAGGGGGGAACCCTTTCCGCCAACCTGAGCCACCTCGGCTACTAAAGTGCGAGCCCTCCTCCGGGGCTGAGGCCTCTATAAATTCCGCGCACTGGCCCCGCTACTCCAGCATCGGCTTCAGGAAACGTCCGGTATGGGATACCTCGATGTCCGCCACGTCCTCTGGCGCGCCGGTGGCAATAATCTCGCCGCCGCCTGAGCCACCTTCCGGTCCCAGGTCGACAATCCAGTCCGCGGTCTTGATGACGTCCAGGTTGTGCTCGATCACGACGATGGTGTTGCCGTGGTCGCGCAATCGGTGCAGCACGTCCAGCAGCAACTGGATATCGGCGAAGTGCAGGCCGGTGGTGGGCTCGTCGAGGATATACAGGGTCTGGCCGGTGTCGCGCTTGGACAATTCGCGGGACAGCTTGACCCGCTGTGCCTCGCCGCCGGACAGGGTGGTGGCCGCCTGGCCCAGCTTGATGTAGGAGAGCCCGACATCCATCAGTGTCTGCAGTTTCTTGGCGATGGACGGCACCGGGTCGAAAAACTCGCGTGCCTCCTCGACGGTCATCTCCAGTACTTCGTGGATATTCTTGCCCTTGTAGTGCACCTCGAGCGTTTCGCGGTTGTAGCGGTGGCCCTTGCAGGTGTCGCAGGGCACATAGATATCCGGCAGGAAGTGCATTTCCACCTTGATCACGCCGTCGCCCTGGCAGGCCTCGCAGCGGCCGCCCTTGACGTTGAAGCTGAAGCGCCCGGGCTTGTAGCCGCGTGAGCGCGCCTCCTGGGTGCCGGCGAACAGTTCGCGGATGGGAGTGAAGATGCCGGTGTAGGTGGCCGGGTTGGAGCGCGGTGTGCGGCCGATGGGGCTCTGGTCGATATCCACACACTTGTCGAAATGTTCCAACCCGTGCACCGCGTCGTAGGGGGCGGCTTTCAGGGTGCTGGCCTTGTTCAGCGCCGTGGCCGCCAGCGGGTAGAGCGTGGCATTGATCAGTGTCGATTTGCCGGAGCCGGACACGCCGGTGACGCAGGTAAACAGCCCCACCGGAATGTCGAGGTCGACGTGCTTCAGGTTGTTGCCGCTGGCCCCTTCGATCTGCAGCCAGTAGTCCGCGCCCGGCAGGTAGCGCTCCTCCGGCACGGCGATCTCCTTGGTGCCCGACAGGTACTGGCCGGTGAGTGAGCGCTCGCAGGCGGCGATCTTTTCCGCTGGCCCGGCTACCACCACCTCGCCGCCGTGCACGCCGGCGCCGGGGCCGATATCGACGATAAAGTCGGCGCTGCGGATGGCGTCTTCATCGTGCTCCACCACGATCACCGTGTTGCCCAGGTCGCGCAGGTGCGTCAGCGTGCCCAGCAGGCGCTCGTTGTCCCGCTGGTGCAGTCCGATGGAAGGCTCGTCGAGAATGTACATGACACCGACCAGCCCGGCGCCTATCTGGCTGGCCAGGCGGATGCGCTGTGCCTCGCCGCCGGACAGGGTCTCGGCGCTGCGGTTCAGGGTCAGGTAGTTCAGGCCCACGTCCACCAGGAAGCGGAAGCGGTCGCGCAGCTCCTTGAGGATCTTGTCGGCGATCTCCTTCTGCGCGCCCTGGAAAGTCAGCTGGTGGTCGAAGTAGTCGAACGCGTCGCCCACCGGCAGCTCGGTGATCTGCGCCAGGGTGCGGTCGTCGATAAAGACATTGCGCGCCTCGCGGCGCAGGCGGGTGCCGGAGCAGTCCGGACAGCTCTGGGTGCTCAGGTACTTGGCCAGTTCGTCGCGCACCGACTGGGATTCGGTGTCGCGGTAGCGGCGCTGGAAGTTGGGGATGATGCCCTCGAAGGTGTGGCGGCGCATGGTCACGTCGCCGCGGTCGTTGACATAGCTGAAGTCGATCACCTCGTCGCCGCTGCCGTGCAGTATCACCTGCCGGTGTGCCTTGCGCAGTTTTTTCCAGGGCTTGTCCAGGTCGAAACCGTAGTGCTCGGCCAGCGAATCGAGCATATGGTAGTAGTAGATATTGCGGCGGTCCCAGCCGCGGATGGCACCCTCGGAGATACTGCTCTCCGGATCCAGGATCACCTTGTCCTCGTCGAAGAACTGCTTCACGCCCAGGCCGTCGCAACTGGGGCAGGCGCCGGCCGGGTTGTTGAACGAGAACAGGCGCGGTTCCAGCTCGTCCAGGGAGTAATCGCACACCGGGCAGGCGTGGCGGGCGGAGAACAGGTGGTCCGGTTTGCCGCCGTCCATATAGCTGATCGAGGCAATGCCGTCGGTCAGTGCCAGCGCCGTCTCGAAGGATTCCGACAGCCGCAGCGCCAGGTCGTCGCGCACCTTGAAGCGATCCACCACCACCTCGACGGTGTGTTTCCTGCGCTTGTCCAGCTTGGGGGTGTCGTCCAGGTCGCAGACCACACCGTCGATGCGCGCGCGCACAAAGCCGTCGCGGCGCAGCTGCTCGAACACGTGCAGGTGCTCGCCCTTGCGGTCGCGCACGATTGGTGCCAGCAGCATGATCTTGCTGCCCTCGGGCAGTGCCAGTACCTGGTCCACCATCTGGCTGACCGTCTGCGCCTGCAGCGGTTCGTGGTGGTCTGGGCAGCGCGGCTCGCCGACGCGCGCAAACAGCAGGCGCAGGTAGTCGTAGATCTCGGTGATGGTACCTACGGTGGAGCGCGGGTTGTGGGACGTGGATTTCTGTTCGATGGAGATCGCCGGCGACAGGCCCTCCACCGTGTCCACATCCGGCTTTTCCATCATCGACAGGAACTGGCGCGCGTAGGTGGACAGGGATTCCACATAGCGGCGCTGGCC
Source organism: Microbulbifer litoralis (assembly GCF_023634065.1). Classification (GTDB taxonomy): domain Bacteria; phylum Pseudomonadota; class Gammaproteobacteria; order Pseudomonadales; family Cellvibrionaceae; genus Microbulbifer; species Microbulbifer litoralis. Next base: position 57,739 of record NZ_JALKCV010000016.1, on the reverse strand, counting down.
CTCGGCGTACAGGGTGTCGAACGCGAGCGAGGACTTGCCGGAACCGGATAGTCCGGTGATCACGATCAGCTTGTCGCGGGGAATGTCCAGATCGATATTTTTCAGGTTGTGGGTGCGGGCACCCCTTACGTAAATCGTGTCCACGCGCTACCTATCAGTTTGGCCGGGAAAACGGGCAAGTATAATAGAAAGTGCTCGGCGCCATCCAAACCCCTGAATCGGCGAGTGGTTGCGTTACCGCGCTGGGCGCGGGCACGCCGGTTCTGTAGGATAGCGCGCCTGGTTGTGCCAGAATCCGTTTACTTAGCGTAATTGATAGAATTTTCCGCCATGATTCCTGTGATCCTCTGTGGTGGCACCGGTTCGCGCCTGTGGCCACTCTCCCGCGAAGCCTACCCGAAACAGTTCCTGTCCCTGACCGGCAGCGAGACGATGCTGCAGGCCACGGCACTGCGCCTCGATGGCCTGCCCGGGCTTCAGGCCCCGATCCTGGTCTGCAACGAAGAGCACCGCTTCGCCGCGGCGGAACAGCTGCAGGAAATCGACCGCACCGCCCAGTCGATACTGCTGGAACCCTGCGCCCGCAACACCGCACCGGCGATTGCGCTGGCCGCGCTGGCGGCGCTCGAGGGCGGCGATGACCCGCTGCTGCTGGTGCTGCCGGCGGACCACGCGGTCGCCGACGCCGGCGCCTTCCGAGCAGCGGTGGCGCCGGCCGCCGAACTGGCGGAGCGGGGACACCTGGTGACCTTCGGCATAGTACCGACCAGCCCCGAGACCGGCTACGGCTATATCCGCCGCGGCGAGGAAATCGGCGGGGGCGCCTGGAAAGTAGCCGAATTCGTCGAGAAACCGGAGCAAACCACCGCCGAGCAGTACCTGGCCAGCGGCGACTACGCCTGGAACAGCGGCATGTTCCTGTTTCGCGCCTCGCGCTATATCGAGGAACTGGGCCAGTACCGGCCGGAGATTCTCGAGGCCTGTCGCAAGGCCCTGGCCGGTGCCGCGCGGGACCTGGACTTCACCCGTATCGATGGCGGCGCCTTCGCCGCCTGCCCGGAGGACTCGGTGGACTACGCGGTGATGGAGAGGACCGAGTCCGCGGCCGTGGTGCCGATGGAGGCGGGCTGGAGTGATGTGGGTTCCTGGTCCGCGCTGTGGGACCTGGCGGACAAGGACGACGACGGCAACCTGCTGCTGGGCGATGTGCTGACCGAGGCCAGCGAGGACTGTCTGGTGCGCGCCGACAGCCGCCTGGTGGGGCTGCTGGGTGTGCGGGACCTGGTGGTTGTGGACACCGACGACGCCGTGCTGGTGGCCGACAAGACGCGGGTACAGGAGGTCAGGAAACTGGTGGCGCAGTTGAAGCGGGACGAACGCAGCGAGGCGCAGAATCACCGCAAGGTCTACCGTCCCTGGGGTTACTACGATTCCATCGACGGCGGGCCGCGTTTCCAGGTCAAGCGCATCGTGGTCAAGCCGGGACGCAAGCTGTCGCTGCAGATGCACCACCACCGGGCCGAGCACTGGATCGTCGTTCGCGGCACGGCCAAGGTGACCCGCGGCGGCGAGGAGCAGTTGCTGACCGAGAACCAGTCCACCTATATCCCGCTCGGTGTGACCCACCGCCTGGAAAACCCCGGCACCATTCCGCTGGAGCTGATCGAGGTGCAGTCCGGCAGCTACCTGGGCGAGGACGATATCGTCCGCTTCGATGACAGCTACGGACGATCGTAGCCGCAATTACCTGAAACGCCCGCGGCGGACCTTGCGGTTCGCCCCTACAGTCGGCGGCGCTGCGGCTGTTACAATGCGCGCCCAGTTTTGGCTGTCCCGGAAACCCCATGAACTCCACCGAACGTCGCGCCCTGCTGGGTCTGGCTTCCCTTTACGTCTTCCGTATGCTCGGCCTGTTTATGGTGCTGCCGGTGCTGTCGGTCTACGGTGCCGACTACCGCGGCAGCACCCCGGCACTGCTGGGCCTGGCGCTGGGCGCCTACGGGCTGAGCCAGGCGCTGCTGCAGATACCGCTGGGAACCCTGTCGGACCGCATTGGGCGCAAACCGGTGATCTTCATGGGGCTGGCGATATTCGCGTTGGGCAGTGTGGTCGCGGCGCTGACCGACTCGGTCTACGGCCTGATCGCCGGGCGTGTGTTGCAGGGCTGCGGCGCCATCGCCGCGGCGACCATGGCGCTGATGGCGGACCTGACCCGGGACGAGAAGCGCGGCCTGGCCATGGCCGCGATCGGTGCCGCCATCGGTGTCGCCTTTATGCTGGCGGTAATCCTGGGGCCGGCGCTGGCCGGGGCCGGCGGGCTGGCGGCGATCTTCTGGGTCACCGCGGCGCTGGCGCTGCTGGGAGCGCTGCTGGTCTGGCGGCTGGTGCCGACGCCGAAGGTGTCGCCGCGCACCGGTGTGCAGCGGGGCGACTTTCGCCGGCTGCTGCAGAGCGGCACCACCTGGCGCCTGGTGGGCGGGGTGTTCTTTTCCCACCTGCTGCTGACGGCGCTGTTCGTACCGCTGCCGCTGGAGATCGTCGACCGGCTCGACCTGCCCAGTGCCGACCACTGGAAACTGTACGGCCCGCTGATGGCGGGGACCTTCCTGCTGATGCTGCCGCTGATGCGCGCCGTGGAGCGCAGCGGCCGCGTGCCGCAGGCGCTGCTGCTGGGGATGCTCGGTCTCGGTATCGGCAGCGCGGCACTGTTGCTGCCCTGGGGGAGCGGTACCGCATTGGTGGCACTGTTGGCGGTATTCTTTATCATCTTCAACCTGCTGGAGGCACTGCTGCCGGCCCAACTGACGCGCACGGCGCCGGCGCAGTCCCGGGGCGCGGCGACCGGGCTCTACGCCACGCTGCAGTTCCTGGGGGCCTTTTTCGGTGGCAGCCTCGGCGGCTACCTGTTCGGTCTCGGCGGCGCGCCGGCAGTGGCGGCTCTGGGAGGGGCGGTGGCCTGCCTGTGGCTGCTGCTGTGGCTGCTCACGAGCGAACGCAAGCCGGGTGCCGCAGGGTAGCGCTTACTAACCGGTGGCGTCTGTTGTATGCTGCTGGATATATATCCACAATGAACCCGAAGCCGTGACTTTGGGAACGAATTCAAATTTCCGGAAATATTTTCCGAACCTGAACGAGAGGAGAGGCCCATGGCCAGTAGGGGTATCAACAAAGTCATTCTGATCGGCAACCTGGGCGCAGACCCCGAGTCCCGCTTTACGCCCGGTGGTGTGGCGGTGGCCAACGTCAACCTGGCTACGTCCGACACCTGGCGCGACAAGCAGACCGGCCAGCAGCAGGAGCGTACCGAGTGGCACCGGGTGGTGTTCTTCAACCGCCTGGCGGAGATCGCCGGCGAGTACCTGCGCAAGGGCAGCAAAGTCTATATCGAGGGCCGCCTGCAGACCCGCAAGTGGCAGGACCAGAACGGCCAGGATCGCTACACCACCGAGATCGTCGCCAACGAGATGCAGATGCTCGACAGCCGCGGCGGTGACCAGGGCGGCTTTGGCGGCGGCCAGGGTGGCGGTTACCAGCAGCAGCCACAGGGCGGCGGCTTCCAGCAGGGTGGTCAGCCCGCCCAGGATCCCTACGCCCAGGGCCGCACCGCGCCTTCGCCGATGGCGCCGTCCACCAACCAGCCGACCAACCAGGGCGGCGGCCAGCCGAGCCAGGCCCCGGCCGGTGGCTTCGATAACAGCTTCGACGACGACATTCCCTTCTAAGCCGGGCCGAGTGTATCCGTGCCTGAGCTTCACACCGGGTATTTCCCCGATTCCGTCGCCGTGATCGGCGCCGGCAACCGTATCGACAATGCGCTGCAGAAACGCCTGCAGCGCGTTGGTTTCCGCGTGCAGTTACTGTCGCCGGCGCAGCTCGACGCGTTGCGCCCCGGCGCCATCGCCATCAACGCCACCGCCTGTGCCGGCAGTGACGGCATGGCGATGGCGCTGAAGGTATGCCGCGAGCTGGTGCAGAGGGATTGCAGCCACCTGGTACACCTGTCGTCGTACCAGGTGTTCGACGGCGGCGGTCGCAAGCGCTACGACGAGGACGATGAGCCGGCGCCGACCAGCGAGGCCGGCCTGCAGTGGCTGGCCTGCGAACAGGCGCTGTTGGATTGCGACAATCTCACCCTGTTGCGTTTCGGCTGGATGGTCGATCGCAGCGAAGATGCGCTGCTGGGCAGGATCCTGCGCGGCCTGGTGGCCGGCCAGCCGATCGCCCTGGACGATCGCAGCAGCGGCAGTCCGGTGCCAGTGGTGGACCTGGCGCGGGTGGCGGTCGCAGTGGCGCAGCAACTGGCCAGCGGCGCCTCCGGTGCCGGCATTTTTCACTATGGTTCTGCAGACAGTTGCACTGCGCTGGAATTTGCCCGCGAGGTGGTCGAACGGGCCCAGTCCTTCTACGGCGAGGAGTTTTCCCCGGAGTTATCGGCACTGCCTGACGGTGAAACCGAAGATACCGGCAGCGCCGTGCTCGCCTGCGACAAGTTGCGCGATGTATTCGGTATCCAGCAGCGCAGCTGGCGGCAGGGGCTTACCCGGCAGGTAGAGCTTTGGCTGGAAGCGGTTGAGAAGGGTGGTGATCTGGCATAACAGCCGGTTGCCATTTGGATCGGCAGGGGCGGACCTCGGGTTCGCCCCTGCAGCGGATCGGGAGACTCCGATTAACCGCGAATCAGCTTCAACAGTTCTTCGGTCTTCTCCTTCATCAACGCCTCGTCCCCACGGGACTCGACGTTCAAGCGCACCACCGGCTCGGTGTTGGACATGCGCAGGTTAAAGCGCCAGTCCGCGAAAGCAACGCTGAGGCCGTCCACATGCTCGACGCTCCCTGCGTCCGCGCCATACTGTTCCTCGGCCGCTTTCAGCAGTGCCGCCGGGTCGTCCACCTTGGAGTTGATCTCGCCGGAACAGGGGAAAGCCGCCATGCGCTCACTGACCAATTGCGAAAGGGGTTTGCCACTGCGGCTCACCAGCTCCGCCACCAGCAGCCAGGGAATCATGCCGCTGTCACAGTAGGCGAAATCGCGAAAATAGTGGTGCGCGCTCATCTCGCCACCGTAGATGGCATTCTCCTTCCGCATGCGCTCCTTGATAAACGCGTGGCCGGTCTTGCTCTCGATCGGTTCACCGCCGCTGGCGCGGACGATATCCTGGGTATTCCACACCAGGCGCGGGTCGTGCACGACCTTGCTGCCGGGGTGCTTGAGCAGGAAAGCCTCCGCCAGCAGCCCCACCACATAGTAGCCCTCGATAAACTCGCCGTTTTCATCGAAGAAAAAGCAGCGGTCGAAATCGCCATCCCAGGCGATACCAAAGTCGGCGTCACTCTCCTGGACGGCTGTCGACGTGGACTCGCGGTTTTCCGTTAGGATCGGGTTGGGAATACCGTTGGGGAAGTTGCCGTCCGGCTCGTGATGGACACGCACAAATTCAAACGGCAGGTGTGGAGCCAGTGCATCCACCACCGCGCCGGCACCGCCGTTGCCGGCGTTGACCACCAGCTTCAGGGGTTTCAGTTTTGCGGCGTCTACATAACCCAGCAGGTGTTGGACGAAGTCCTCGCGATGCGCGTAGCTGTTCAGCTCCCCGCGCTTTTCCACCGGGGCAAAATCGTTTTCCTCCGCCAGGCGCTTGATATCCTTCAGGCCGGTATCGCCACTGATCGGGCGGGCCCCCGAACGCACGAACTTCATGCCGTTGTAATCCATCGGGTTGTGGCTCGCGGTGACGCAGATACCACCATCAAATTTCCCGTGGAAAGTGGCAAAATAAACTTCTTCCGTGCCGCATTCACCGATATGGAAAACGTCGGCCCCGGCGTCGCGCAGGCCGTTGGCCAGGGCGTCGGTCAGCTCGCCACTGGTCAGGCGGATATCGTGACCGACCACCACGCGCCCGGCCCCCAGGAACTGGGCAAAGGCGCGGCCCACGCGGTAGGCGATATCGGTGTTCAGCTCATCGGGTACGCGGCCGCGCAGGTCGTAGGCCTTGAAACAGGTCAGCTCGGTCACTTTTATTTCTTCTCCAGTTCAGCCTGTTCGGGCAGGTAAACATTCTCGTAGACAAAGTTGGTGGCTTCGATAAAGCCGTCGACGGAACCGCAGTCGAAGCGGCGGCCCTTGAAGTTGTAGGCCAGCACACAGCCCCGCTGGGCCTGGGCCAGCAGCGCATCGGTAATCTGCACCTCGCCGTTTTTGCCCGGCGGGGTCTCGCGGATCAGGTCGAAGATGTCCGGCGTCAGGATATAGCGGCCGATGATCGCCAGGTTGCTGGGGGCATCCTCGGCGGCCGGTTTCTCCACCATATCGGTGACCTGGTGCAGCCCGGGTTTGATCTCATTGCCGGCAATCACGCCAAACTTGTGGATATGCTCCCGCGGCACCTCCTCCACGGCGACAATACTGCAGCGGAACTGCTTGTACAGCTGCACCATCTGCCCCAGTACGCCCAGGCCGTCGTTCAGGCAGAGATCGTCTGCCAGCACCACGCCAAAGGGTTCATCGCCCACCAGGCGCTGCCCCTGCAGGATCGCATCACCGAGACCGCGCATTTCCCCCTGGCGGGTGTAGGAGAAGCTCGCCTCGTCGATAACCTTGCGCACACTGTCCAGGTACCTTTCTTTACCGGTGCCTGAAATCTGGTGTTCCAGTTCGAAGTTGGTGTCGAAGTGATCTTCGATGGCGCGCTTGCCGCGACCGGTCACGAAGCCGATCTCGTTCAGGCCGGCCTCGATCGCCTCCTCGACGCCGTACTGCACCAGCGGCTTGTTCACCAGCGGCAGCATTTCCTTGGGCATGGCCTTGGTGGCGGGCAGAAACCGGGTGCCATAGCCGGCCACCGGGAAAAGACATTTTCTAAGCATTCTTGTCCTCAAATCCTCTTCTTTAAAAGGCAGCGCTCCCCCGCGCCACATCGGTACCGCATCGCGGCCCCCGGTGCAGTTCCCGGGCCAGCGTATCGTCACCGTTAGTAAGGGACAGCACACTGCGCGGGAAGTTATCACAAATCGCTTACAGCGATCACTCACACGCGATGACAGAAGGCGGATGGCACCGGACGACAAGCCCCGCCTCCCCACCAGGTAGAATACAGCAACCTGTATGCCAACCCGTTTTGAGACATCGCGGGCACCTGCGGGTGAATCTGGGACTATAGCCCCAAGTACTGGTCACAAAAAGGACAGTGACCGACTGGACAAGCTATCCTCAGTCTTTAGAATGCCCGCTCTTGCAAAAACGCCCAGACCCTGTGGCGCGAACACCCAAAAACGGGATTAAGATGAGTAACTTCGTTCAAAAAAGCAGCTACACCAAAGAAGAACTGCTGGCCTGCTCGCGCGGCGAGATGTTCGGCCCCGGCAATGCGCAGCTGCCCGCACCCAATATGCTGATGCTCGACCGCATCACCCATGTATCCAAGGACGGCGGCGCCTACGGCAAGGGAGAGCTGATTGCCGAACTGGATATTCACCCGGACCTGTGGTTCTTCGACTGCCATTTCCCCGGCGATCCGGTCATGCCCGGTTGCCTGGGTCTCGACGCCATGTGGCAGCTGCTCGGCTATTTCCTGGCCTGGAAGGGTAACCCCGGTCGCGGCCGCGCCCTGGGCTGCGGCGAGGTGAAATTTACCGGGCAGATACTGCCGACCAACAAGAAAGTCACCTACCATATCCAGATGAGCCGACTGGTGGAGCGCAAGCTGGTAATGGGGATCGGCGACGGCGCGGTTTCCGTGGACGGGCGCGAGATTTACACTGCCAAGGATTTGCGTGTAGGGCTGTTCGCCCGCACCGACAATTTCTGACGCTCCGGAACAACCGCAGAACAATAACAAAGTACACTGTCGAAAAGCTTTTAGTTGGAGATCACTATGCGACGGGTCGCTGTCACCGGAATGGGCATCACCTCCTGTATCGGGAACGATGTCAACAGTGTCACTGCCTCCCTCAAAGAGGGCCGCAGCGGCATCCGTTTCCAGGAGGAGTACAAGGAACTGGGGCTGCGCAGCCAGGTCGCCGGCGAAGTGGATATCGACTTCAAGGACCATATCGACCGCAAGCAACTGCGCTTCATGGGCGACTCCGCCGCCTACGCCTATATCGCGATGAAAGAAGCCATCGAGATGTCCGGCCTGGAGGAGAGTGATGTCTCCAACCCGCGCACGGGCATCGTCATGGGCTCCGGCGGCACCTCCACCCGCGAGATCATCGACGCCGCAGAGGTCCTGAAGGAGAAAGGCGTGCGCCGTGTGGGCGCTTTCCGCGTGCCCCAGGTCATGGGCAGCACCGTGTCCGCCTGCCTGGCGACCCCCTTCAGGATCAAGGGCATCAACTACAGCATCTCCTCCGCCTGCGCCACCAGCGCCCACTGTATCGGCAACGGCGCGGAGCAGATCCTGATGGGCAAGCAGGACATCGTGTTTGCCGGCGGCGGCGAGGAGCTGGCCTGGAGCCTGACCCACCTGTTCGACGCCATGGGCGCTCTGTCCACCAAGTACAACGACACCCCGGATAAGGCCTCGCGCCCCTATGACGCGGATCGCGACGGTTTCGTGATCGCCGGCGGCGGCGGCTGCCTGGTGCTGGAGGAGATGGAGCACGCGAAGGCCCGCGGCGCCAGGATCTACGCCGAACTGACCGGCTACGGCGCCACCTCCGACGGCTACGATATGGTCGCGCCCAGCGGCGAAGGGGCACAGCGCTGCATGGAGCAGGCGCTGGCGGGCCTGGACGGCAAGGGGCTGCAGGGCAAGATCGACTATATCAACACCCACGGTACTTCCACGCCGGTGGGCGATGTGGCCGAACTCAAGGCCATGCGCGAGGTTTTCGGCGACAAGGTGCCGGCCTTCGCCTCCACCAAGTCTCTGACCGGCCACTCCCTGGGCGCCGCCGGCGTGCAGGAGGCCATCTACGCCCTGCTGATGATGCAGAACGACTTTATCGCCGCTTCCGCGAATGTGGAGCACCGCGATCCGGAGGCCGAGGGCATGGACCTGGTGACCGAATTGCGCGACGCCAAGGTCCAGCGCGCCATGTCCAACAGCTTCGGCTTCGGCGGCACCAATGCCTGCCTGGTGTTCGACAAGGTCTGAGCCATCGGCTGCCACAATCGATACCCCGGGGCGAACCTTGTGTTCGCCCTTTTTGTTGGTTGTGGTCCCTTGGCCTTTTGTCATTAGAGGGGACAGTGGCGGCCCTGCTACCGGGAGCACCTTGTGGGACACGCCGTGAATACATCCCTGTAGGCTTGTCCGCGAGGTCCCTCTCGCAGACAGTCCCACAAGGTGCTCCCGGTAGCAAGGCCTTCGCATCGGCCTCGGTATTCTTTTTGAACGATCCAGGCAGTCAAATAGAACTCCAATGTCGATGCGAAGGCGCTGATACCGATAGCGGTTTGGCAGACCTTATGAGACAGGGATGTCGATTAGAGCGTACAGGGACGTATTCACCGCGTGTCTGGCAAACCGCTATCGGTAGCAGCGCCGCCACCGAACTGGCTAACGAGCACCACACCGGGGTCCAGACCAAAAAGGGCGAACACAAGGTCCGCCCCTACGTCTTCAGCCGGTGGAGCCCGGCCTCAGACCGTCCGTTCCACCGCAAAACTCGCCAACTGCTGCAGCGCCGTCTTCTGTTCACTGTCCGGCAGCACGGCCAGCTGATTCCAGGCGTCGTCCACCGCCACCCGCGCCCGCTCCATGGTGTATTCCAGCGCGCCGCATGCCTCGATGGCCGCGACGATTTCGCCCAGTTTGTCCGCGCTGCGTTGCTCGATGGCCTCGCGCACCAGTGCGGCCTGGGCCTCGGTGCCATTGGCCATGGTGTAGATCAGCGGCAGGGTGGGTTTGCCCTCGGCCAGGTCGTCACCCACATTCTTGCCCAGTTCCTCGGAATTGCCGCGGTAGTCCAGTGCGTCGTCCACCAGTTGGAAGGCCAGGCCGAGGCTGCGGCCATAGAGCTTCAGTGCATCGCGCTGTTCGCCGGTGCAGCCCGCCAGTACCGCCGCTGTCTCGCAGGCGGCCTCGAACAGGGCGCCGGTCTTCTTGTGGATCACCTTGAAGTAATTGTCCTCGCTGACCTCCGGGTCTCCGGCATTGACCAACTGCTGCACCTCGCCCTCGGCAATGGTGTTGGTGGTCTCGGACAGGATCGACATGATGTCCATATCGCGCAGGGCCACCATCATCTGGAAGGCGCGGGAATAGAGGAAATCGCCCACCAGCACCGCCGGTGCGTTGCCCCACTTGGCGTTGGCAGTGATGCGCCCGCGGCGCATATCGGAGGTGTCCACCACATCGTCGTGCAGCAGGGTGGCGGTGTGGATGAACTCGATGATGGTTGCCAGGTCGATATGGTCGCGGCCGCCGTAGCCCGCCGCGCGGGTGCACAGCAGCACCAATAGCGGCCGCAGGCGTTTGCCACCGGCCTCGACCAGGTAGTGGCCGATGTTCTCCACCAGTGGAACATCCGAGTGCAATTGATCAATGATCCGCTGGTTGACTGCGGCAAAGTCGTCGGCCGCAACCCGGTGGAAAGGCAGCATTCGAGGGTTCCTTATACTACTTGCTGGGGGCCGGTCCGGCGGTGTCCGGCCGGCGAGGGCGCGCTATTGTATCAAGCCGGCGAATTGATTAGAATCTGCGCCCCGCTTTGACCGGCTCCCAGTGTCGGGAAACCCGTCGGCGGATCGATTTATCAACTACACGGCGCAAGCTCCCGAAATGCGGAGCAGTGACTCACCGGTACCCCGGCGTCCTCCCGCTGCTTCGTGTCGTCCATCTCGGAGCATAGAGATATGTACGCTGTAATTGAGAGCGGTGGCAAGCAGCACCGCGTGGAAGAGGGCGAAGTGCTTCGCCTGGAGAAGCTGGAAGTCGCCACTGGCGAATCCATCGATTTTGACAAGGTGCTGATGGTCGTCGACGGCGACAAGATCAACATCGGTGCCCCGGTGGTAGACGGCGCTAAAGTGACTGCCGAGGTGGTCAACCACGCGCGTGGCGAGAAGGTGAGAATCATCAAGTTCCGCCGCCGCAAGCACTCCATGTCCCGTCAGGGCCACCGTCAGTGGTACACCGAAGTTAAAATCACTGGCATCAAGGCATAAGCAAGAGGAGTAACGACTCATGGCACACAAGAAAGCTGGCGGTAGTACGCGCAACGGGCGCGATTCCGAGAGTAAACGCCTGGGCGTGAAGCGCTTTGGCGGCCAGTCTGCAGTGGCAGGCAACATCATCGTGCGTCAGCGCGGCACCAGGTTCCACGCCGGTGTCAACGTTGGCATGGGCAAGGACCACACCCTGTTCGCCACCGCGGACGGCGTTGTGAAGTTCGAGGTGAAGGGCCCCAACAACCGCAAGTATGTTTCCATCGAAACAGCTTAAGCGGTTCTGAGCCCAGGCCTCACAAAAGCCCCGCCCAGTGCGGGGCTTTTTGTATATGCTGGAAATTCGGGGGCTCGGGACTCGGGCCCCGCTGTAGGAGCGGCCCATCGCCGCGCACAACCCTGGAACTATCATGAAATTCGTAGACGAAGCCCCCATTCACGTGCAGGCCGGCAAGGGCGGCAACGGTTGCCTGAGCTTCCGCCGGGAGAAGTTTGTCGAGAAGGGCGGTCCGGACGGCGGCGACGGCGGCGACGGCGGTTCCGTCTACCTGGAGGCCGACGAGTCCCTGAATACCCTGGTGGACTACCGCTACCAGCCCCGCTACCGGGCCGAGAGCGGCGAACAGGGCCGCGGCCGCAACTGTACCGGTGCCAAGGGCGAGGACCTGGTGCTGAAAGTGCCGGTGGGCACCACCGTGATCGATGTCGACACCGGTGAGACCCTCGGCGATATGACCGAGGCCGGCCAGCGCCTGCTGGTGGCCCAGGGCGGCTGGCACGGCCTCGGCAACACCCGTTTCAAATCCAGCGTCAACCGCGCGCCGCGCCAGACCACCAACGGCACGCCCGGCGACGAGCGCAGTCTCAAGCTGGAGCTGAAAGTGCTCGCCGACGTCGGCATGCTGGGGTTGCCCAACGCCGGCAAATCCACCTTTATCCGCGCCGTGTCGGCGGCCAGGCCCAAGGTTGCCAACTACCCGTTTACCACCATGGTGCCCAACCTGGGTGTTGTGCAGGTGCAGAAGCACCGCAGTTTCGTGATCGCCGATATCCCCGGCCTGATCGAGGGTGCCGCCGAGGGGGCCGGCCTGGGCATCCGTTTCCTCAAGCACCTGACCCGCTGCCGCGTGCTGTTGCACCTGGTGGACCTGGCGCCCTTCGACGGCACCGATGCAGCGGACAATGCCCGCGCCATCGAGCGCGAACTGGCCGCTTTCAGCCCCACCCTGGCCGGGCGCGAGCGTTGGCTGGTGCTGAACAAGACCGACCTGGTGCCGGCGGATGCGCTGGAAGAGCGTTGCAACGCCGTCGTCGAGGCGCTGGGCTGGCAGGGGCCGGTGTTCCGCGTGGCCGCCATCCGCGGCGAGGGTACCGATGTGCTGGCCGGGCGCCTGATGGACTACCTCGAGGAGCGCAAAGAGGAGGAGGCCGCAGATCCGGCGCTGGCCGAGGCGGAACTGGAAGCCCAGCGTCAGATGCAGCGCGAGGCCCGCGAGCGTATCGGCGAATTGCGCGACGCCCAGCGCGGCCGGAAGCGCGCCCCTGATGAGGAGGATGACGATGACTGGGACGACGATGACTATGACGTCGATGTAGAATATCGTCACTGATTCATCGCATTCCCCTCTGCCGCTCGCGGGGAGGGGATCAACACCTCTCTTCCCCTGTGAGAGAGGTCGGGGAGGGGGAAATTGGACTCCGCATCGTCTCGCCAGCAGCTCGCCAGCGCCAAACGCTGGGTTATCAAAATCGGCAGTGCCCTGCTGACCGACAACGGCCGCGGGGTCAACCGCGCCGCCATTTTCAACTGGGTGGAACAGATTGCCGCCCTGCGCGCGCGCGGCATCGAGGTGATCCTGGTCTCCTCCGGTGCTGTCGCCGCCGGCATGGATCGCCTCGGCTGGCGCCGCCGCCCCGAATCCCTGCACCAGCTGCAGGCGGCCGCCGCCGTCGGCCAGAGCCACCTGGTGCAGGTCTACGAACACGCGTTCAGCCAGTTCGACTGCCGTACCGCGCAGATACTGCTGGACCACGACGATCTCTCCAACCGCACCCGCTACCTGAATGCGCGCAGCACCCTGCGCACGCTGCTGTCCCTCGGCGCCCTGCCGATCGTCAACGAGAACGACACCGTGGTCACCGACGAGATCCGCTTTGGCGACAACGACACCCTGGCGGCGCTGGTAGCCAACCTGGTGGAGGCGGATGCACTGCTGATCCTGACCGATGCCGACGGTCTCTTCACCCAGGATCCCCGCGACAACCCCGATGCCGAACTGGTGGGCGAGGCCTCGGCCATCAACCCGTCCCTGCTGGCCATGGCCGGCGGCTCCCGCAGTGGCCTCGGCCGCGGCGGCATGAGCACCAAGGTGCGCGCTGCACAGTTGGCGGCCCGCTCCGGCGCCTGTACCGCCATCGCCGGCGGCGCCCGCGAGGATGTCATCACGCGGATCTGTGCCGGCGAGCCGCTGGGTACGCTGTTGCTGCCGGAGGCGGATCCGCTGGCGGCGCGCAAGCGCTGGCTGGCGGGCCAGTTGCAGGTGCGCGGACGCCTGACCCTGGATGCCGGTGCCGAGCGGGCACTGCGGGACCTGGGCAAGAGCCTGCTGGCGGTCGGTGTAACCGAAGTGGACGGCCGCTTCCACCGCGGCGAGCTGGTATCCTGCTGCAATGCGGCCGGCGAGGAGGTCGCCCGCGGGTTGGCCAACTACGACAGCAGCGAAACCGCCCGGGTGCTGGGGCAGTCATCGGAGCGCTTTGTCGAACTGCTCGGCTACCGGGACGACGACGAGCTGATCCACCGCGATAACCTGATTCTGTTGTAGTGAACAGTGTCCCCGATAGGTGGGCGCGGCCGGGGCATGCTCCGCAAGAGCTTTGCAATACGGAGGCGGTATGAGTCTGGATTTTCTCACGGGTGAGTGGCGCAGGCTGCTGGTGGATACCCTGGTGGTGTTGATCGGTGTGCTGGCCGCCCTGGTGCTGAACAATATCCGCGAGGATATCGCCGCGGAGCGGGCCGCGCGGGGGGCTACGTCGCGACTGGTTCAGGAGGTGGCGCAGAACGCGCAGGAACTGCGCAATACCCGGGAGGTGGTCGGGCGGCGCATATCGAAGCTGCGTAAACTGCGCGAGGAGCTGCCCGCAGACAGGAGCCTGAAGGATCTGATGGGGCAGTTCCATGGCTACTGGGTGGTCGAGCTGAGCGCCTCGTCCTGGGAGTACCTGTCCCGCAGTGCCCTGGCGAATTCGGTCGATCCGAACCTGTTGCAGGAAGCCTTTGCGTTGTACAAGGCAAATCGGCGCTTCGACCAACTGAATGGCCAGATTCAGGGTTTTGTCTATTCGGAGGCCTTTGTGTCGCCGGGCAAGGCGGCCACTGCAGTGGATATTTCCGAGGCGATCATGTGGCAGCAGCTGCGATGGTCGAAAGAGCTGTTGCCCCAGTACGAACAGTTTCTCGAGCGTTATTCCCGGCAAGAGGAAAAGGCCGGGGCAGAGGTGGCCGTCAAATAGTCCCCGGCTTGATCTGCCGGCAAATATTGGCGCCGGAAAACCCTGTCCGCGGGCGGCCCTGGTTTAGTCTTTTGCCCCGGGAATTCATCATCGGGCGGGCCTGCCATGGACGAGATACAGCAGACAGAACAGCAGATTAACGAACTGATCAAAAAGCTGAATGCATTGCGCCGGAAACACCGCGGCGATTCGGTGCAAAACTACACCTTCAACACCCTGGATGGCGAGGTCCCGCTGCTGGACCTGTTCGCCGACCACCAGCGCTTGCTGCTGATTCACAATATGGGGCAGGGCTGTCGCTACTGCACCCTGTGGGCGGACGGTTTCAACGGCCTGCTGCCGCATCTGGAGGCGGCCATGTCGGTGGTGCTGGTCTCGAAAGATGCGCCGGATGTGCAGCGCCAGTTTGCCAACAGCCGCAACTGGCGCTTCCGCCTGGCCTCTCACGGCGGTGGCGACTATATCCGCGAGCAGTCGGTGCTGCCCGGCGAGGGCAATATGCCCGGTGCCGTGGTCTACGAGCGCGAGGGCGATACCATCTTCCGCAAGAACAGCTGCGTGTTCGGGCCCGGGGATATCTACTGTTCGATGTGGAGTCTGTTGGGGTTGGCCGGACTCGGCGAGGGGGACTGGACACCACAGTTCAGCTACTGGCAGCGCCCGCAGAAGCTGGATGACGGGGGTGTCAACCTGCGCGACTGAGCAGCACTCCGGGCCGGGAACGAAAAAGCCCCGCAATTGCGGGGCTTTCCGTATACGTCTGCTGGCATGGTAACGCTCAGGCAGCCAGCGCCTTGATCTGCGCGTTCAGGCGGCTCTTGTGACGGGCGGCCTTATTCTTGTGAATAATGCCCTTGTCCGCCATGCGGTCGATGACCGGAACGGCTGCCGTGTAGGCTGTCTTGGCTTTTTCCGCATCACCTGCATCGATGGCCGCAACTACCTTCTTGATGTAGGTACGCACCATGGAGCGCAGGCTGGCGTTGTGGATGCGGCGCTTGTCGTTCTGGCGCGCGCGCTTCTTCGCTTGAGGTGTGTTGGCCACCGGTTGCTCCTGTTGGAATCTCAGTAAATCTGTAACTAACGGGCCGGGGCCCGATCGGGACGCGACATTATCGCTACGGTTGATCGTTTGTCAACCATGGCGGGACTCGGGACTCGGGACTCGGGGCTCGGGTAGGGCGCGCCGTGCGCACCGGGCCGGGGAAAGGTGTGCACGGCGCACCCTACATCTTTCTCGGGAGCTCCAGGGTGAATATTACTCCCGAACCATCGTCCCGGTTGGCCGCATGCAGCCGGCCGCGGTGGAAATCGGCAATCAATCGCGCGATATGCAGTCCGAGCCCCAGGTGCCCGGCCCTGCCGCCGTCGTCCCGTACCGAAACCAGTGAGTCGAACAGCTTGTGGGCGTAGCCCTCCGGCAACCGTGGCCCGTCGTTCTCGACCGAGATCCGGTAGCGGTTTTCCCCGCCAACCACCGCCAGCCGTATCTCGCTGCCCGCCGGCGCGAAGCTGCAGGCGTTATCCACCAGCTTGTCCAGCAGCTGTGCCAGCAACTCCGGCGCGCCGTGGAGCGGCAGTTCGCCCCGGGGCTTGTCCAGTGCGAAGCGGTGATCCGGCTGCGCGTCACTGTAGCTCTGCACCAGCACTTCCAGCAGGTCCGC
This sequence comes from Microbulbifer litoralis, assembly GCF_023634065.1. Classification (GTDB taxonomy): domain Bacteria; phylum Pseudomonadota; class Gammaproteobacteria; order Pseudomonadales; family Cellvibrionaceae; genus Microbulbifer; species Microbulbifer litoralis. The sequence continues at coordinate 41,446 of NZ_JALKCV010000016.1, read as the reverse complement.
CAGGTCGAAGTCTTCCCTCTCCGCATTCTGGATGCTGGCCTCCAGGTGGCTGGCGGCGGACAGGCTGTTGAGGATGCCCGATAGCCGTGCGCTGCCCTCCATGGCCCGCTCGGCGTAGCGGCGGTTGTGTTCGTCCAGGTCGCCGGCCGCCAGGTTGTCCAGCGACGAGCGCACCACCGCCAGCGGCGTGCGCAGCTCGTGGGACAGTTTGCCGGCCAGGGTGCGCAGGTAGTGGTGGTACTGGTCCAGTTCCGCCAGCAGGCTGGCGAAGGCGCGATTCAGGGCGCCGAGTTCGTCGCCGCTGCGCGAGTGCGGGAAATTGCCGCGCAGTTTGCCGCTGGCGTCCACCGCGTTGCGCGCCGCCCGGTGCAGGCGGCGGATGCGCCAGGACAGCCAACTGGCGTAGCCGAGCAACAGCAGCAGGGCGATGCCGGCGGCGGCGCAGCTCACCAGCCACAGCCGGTGGGCGGCGGATTCGGTCAGGGACTGCAGGGCCTCGCCGGACTGCAGGGCGATCACACGCCCAAGCAGCGGCCGCTCGATGATGTCGTCCGCGCGGGTAATGACCGGCACACTGACGGCGCCGACGCGGCCCGCCAGCGGCGTGCGGAACCACTGTTCCACGGTGGCGCGGTACTCCGGAATTGCCGCGGGCGCGGTCATCACCTCCGGCAGCCCCCGCTCGGGCATCGGCGGCAGCGCCCGGCGCTCCAGCAGGCGGCGGTAGATCCAGTTGCGCAGCCAGGGGTCGTCAGCGGGGTTTTCGATCGGCTCCGCGTCTATCCGGCCGCTGCTGGCAATCGGAAAGCCCTCCTTGTCGACCACCGCCAGGCGCAGGTGCGGGCGCGCGAAGTGCTCCAGTTCCGCCTGTAGCGCCGGCAGCGGTTGCACCAGCCTGCCGGGGCGGCCGTCCAGGGGCAGGGTGCCGGCGCTGCGGACCGGGTCGCCGCCGTCGCTGAACTGCCGGTCGAGGATGTTCACGGCCAGTTCGCCGCCGGTCAGGGAGTAGGGCAGCGCCAGCTCCAGCTGGTAGCCGTCCGGGGCGGTGGTCCAGCGACCGCGCAGGCGCAATTCGCGCTGGTATTTGCCGCGGCGGGCGTCGTACCAGTGGGCGCGGGCGTTGCCCTGGCTGGCCACCGGCAGGGTATAGCGGCGGTGGCCGGTATAGAGTTCGACGGTGTCGCCACTGGCCAGCAGGCCGGTGCGCGGATCCTGGTAGGCGGGAGTGCGATCCGCCACGGTCAGCAGCAGGTAGAGTTGCTCGCCGCGCCGGCCCAGGGTAATCCGGCCCAGCGTCTCGCCGCTGTCGTCGGCGAGCGACCTGGGTTGCAGCTTCCAGCTGCGCCACTCGTCGCCGTAGCCGTTCAGCTGCGGCGCCCGCGGCAGTGGGTTGAGATACAGCTGGGCGCCTGTGGGACGGCCCAGGCGCTCGGGGTCCGGGGCGATCAACTCCGGCGCACTGGCCAGCCGCGCCGCCACGGCACTGGCTGTGGCTTCCAGGGCCTGCATCTGTCCCTGTGCCAGGGCGTTGTCCACCTGCCGCAGGTACTGGCAGCCGGCCCAGGGCAGGGCCAGGGCGACGAGGCTGACGAAAAGCAGTTGGCGGCGCAGTTTCATGGGAACTGCCGGGACTCGGGACTCGGGGCACGGGACTCGGAACCACGCTGTTGACAAGTCACATAAAGCGGGTGACTCCGGGGTAGGACGCCATCATGGAAGAAGCAGGGCATTTTTCGATGGGCAGAGACTCCGCCTACATCGAGTCCCGAGTCCCGAGTTCCGGGTCCCGTTTCCACTAAACCTGCCACCGGTACCCCATCCCGTAGGCCGTGCCGATTGCATTGAAATCGCCGTCCAGTGCCTGGAACTTGCGCCGGATACGCTTTACGTGGGAGGTGATGGTGTTGTCGTCCAGCACCACGCGCGCCGCTTCCATCAGTTGGCTGCGGGATTTTACGTGGCCGGGGCGCTTGGCCAGCGCGTGCACTATCCAGAATTCGGTCACCGTCAGGTCGACATGTTCACCGCGCCAGTGGCAGTGCAGGCGGGAGATATCCAGGTCCAGGTCACCCTGGGTCAGGGTTTCCGAGTCCCCGCTCTGGTCTTTCAGCACGCTGACCCGGCGCAGCAGGGCATTGATGCGCGCCTGCATGTGCGGCAGGGAGATATCCTTGGTCAGGTAGTCGTCCGCGCCCAGGCGCAGGCCGGAAATGATATCCAGCTCCGAGTCGCGCGCGGTCAGGAACAGGATTGGCAGGCTCGGCGCCATGGCGCGCAGCTCGCGGCACAGTTCGAAGCCGCCCTCCACCTCGGCACCGAGGCCCACATCGATGACTGCCAGGTCCGGTAGTCGCTGCTGGAAGGCCTCCAGGGCCGTGGGGCGCGAGCTGTAGAGGTTGACCGTGTAGCCGCTGCGGCGCAGGGCGTCGCGGTAGTTTTCGGCGATGGCGATTTCATCCTCGACGATGGCGATGGTGGCTGGCATGGCGCGATCCGGGTGATTTTTATACGAGTGTGCTGGCGCTGAATCATGCCTCAAATGGGCGGATAAACCAAAAAAGCGGGCATTTGCGGTGCCCGCGAAATACAGCAAGTACAACAGGGTTTTGCACGGGAGGGTGTCTGGGTGGTCGGATTTGCAGTCCGATCCTGCGAGTCCCGAGTCCCGAGTCCCGAGTCCCGGGTCCCGATTCAGAAAGTGCCGGCCATGGACTCGGGCAGGTTGAAGTGGATATCCACCCGGCGCTCCATGGCGTAGGCATCCACATCACCGCGCGGGGCTTGGGATTTGCTTGCCCCCAGGGCGCGGCGGCTGATACGCGCGGGATCGATGCCGCAGTTCTCCAGGGCGCGCTGCACACTCAGGGCGCGCTGGTCGGACAGCACATTGTTGTAGCCGTCGCTGCCGCGGGGATCGGCGCGGCCTTCCAGTTCAACCTGCAGTTGCGGGTGACGCTTGAGAAAATCGGCCAGGGTGGCCACCTGGTGCAGCTGACCGTCCTGCAACTGATCGTCGCCGGTGGTGAACAGCAGCTGGAATTGCAGCGAGTTGAGGGCCAGCTCGTTGGCGTCGTTGGCCGACAGGCGCGCCGCGTCCAGTTGCCGGGCCAGGTCGTTGAGTTCCGTGCGGCTGTCGGTCAGTTGTGATGCCAGCATATCTGCCTCTTCTGCTTGTTCAATCTGCTCGCCCAGCCAGGCTCCGCCGAGGGCTCCGGCGATGAATCCGACCGGCCCGCCCACTGCGGCGCCCGCGACGGCGGCGCCGGTGAATACGGTGGCCTGCTTGGCCGGTGTCAGTTTCGATCCGCGAAACTCGTTTTGTTCGTTGGCCTGGACGCCGGAGGCAACCAGGGAACCCAGGGTCACAGCCATCAGTACTTTTTTCACAGTCCTTCTCCTTGCGGTTTTGTCTCTCGGTTGGGGCCTGTGCCGTTGTGGCGTTTCCGGCCCGGTCGAGAGTCATTGAACAACCGCAAGGGGGCACTGGCGTGGCGCCCCGGGGGCAAATTGCAGCGCAATTATGGCGAAAAATGGCAGTTGCGCTGCAGTTTAGTGGGCCGCTCGCAAAGTCAGGTAACAGTTCGCTTCGCCAAATCGTCCAGCTCTGCGTTGAGAAAGCTTGAAATAACGCTACTATTCCAGCGCTTTCTCGCCTTGACCTGAACGATTTGGCTGTGCTCCTTTGTTACCGAACTTTACAAGCGGCCCACTAGCGACGGCGGCGGTAGCGGCCGTCGCGGGGGGCGTCGATGCGCACCCGCACCCGTTTGGGGCGGGGGCCGAGCGCTACTGCGACATAGAGCAGTATTGCCAGCGCCAGAGCGATAATCAGTGCGTTGATGGTCATCCGTCATCTCCTTACGCCGTCAGTCCATTGCGGCGCGCCTCAAGCTCACCTTGAGTATAGTTTCCGGCACTTTCACCGGTAGGCCGATTGCCGCCGTGCGGCGCCACGATTTGCGGTAGACTTGCCGGCCATCGATCCGCGAAATCACACCCGGGAGCCGCCGTCTTGTCGTCACCGTCCCCCAGCCAGGAATCCCCCCTTGAAAAATCCGGCGCCGCCGGCCTGCTGCGGGGCAGTTCCGTGGTCGGCGGCGCGACCATGCTCTCGAGAGTCATGGGCCTGGCCCGGGATATGGTTTTAGCCCGTTTTGCCGGTGCCGGCGACGCCGCCGACGCCTTTTTTGTGGCTTTCAAGATTCCCAACTTTTTCCGCCGCCTGTTTGCCGAGGGCGCCTTCGCCCAGGCGTTTGTGCCGGTGTTGGCGGAATATCGGCAGAATGGTGGTATCGCCGCTGCGCGGGAACTCAATGACCGTGTCGTCGGCGCCCTGGGCGGGACCCTGTTGCTGGTGACCCTGGTCGGTGTGCTGTGCGCGCCGCTGGTGGCGGGAATTTTCGCATTCGGCTGGTGGTGGGACGGCAGCGAGCGGGAGAAGTTCGACCTGGCCACGGAAATGCTGCGCATCACCTTCCCCTACCTGATGCTGATCTCGCTGACCGGTTTTGCCGGCGCGGTCCTGAACAGTTTCGACCGCTTCGCGGTGCCGGCGCTGACGCCGGTGCTGTTGAACCTGATGCTGATTGCCGCGGCGGTCATCGCGACCGACTGGTTCGAGCCACCGATCATGGGGCTGGCCTGGGGGGTGCTCGCAGCCGGCGTGGTGCAACTGCTGTTCCAGATCCCCTTCCTGGCGCGCCAGGGGTTGCTGCCGCGGCCGCGCTGGGACTGGAGCTACCCGGGCGTGCGCAAGATTCTGCGACTGATGGCGCCGGCCATTTTCGGTGTCTCCGTCACCCAGATCAGCCTGGTGCTGGACACGGTGCTGGCATCCTTTCTGCCCACCGGCAGTGTCTCCTGGCTCTATTTCTCCGACCGGCTGACCGAGCTGCCGCTGGGGGTGTTCGGCGTGGCGGTTGGGACAGTGATCCTGCCCAACCTGTCGCGCCAGCATGCCGGCGGCGATCCGCGCTGTTTCCGCCACACGCTGGACTGGGCGCTGCGCAGCGTGACGCTGATTTCGCTGCCAGCGGCGGTGGCGCTGCTGGTATTGGCGGAGCCGCTGCTGACGACGCTGTTCCAGTACGGCGCCATGGAGCCGCGGGATATGGAAATGGCGGCCTGGTCGCTGCGGGCCTATTCGCTGGGGCTGCTGGCTTTCATGTTGATCAAGGTACTGGCGCCGGGCTATTTCGCCCGCCAGGACACCTACACGCCGGTGCGCTTCGGCCTGATCGCGATCGCGGCCAAGATGGTACTGAGCCTGGCGTTCGTGATTCCGTTGCACCACTACTTCCGCCTGGGCCATATGGGCCTGGCGCTGGCCACCGCCTGCCAGGCCGCGATCAACGCCTGGCTGCTGTACCGCGGCCTGCGCCGCGATGATGTCTACCGCCCGGAGGCCGGCTGGGGCGCCTATCTGCTGCGGCTGCTGGCGGCCAATGCGGCCATGGTGGCACTGCTGTTCGGCGGCCTGTACCTGTGGCCGGAGTGGAGCGACTGGTCCTGGTGGCAGCGGGCCTGGCGCATGGGGGCGATGGTGGCCGGTGGCGGCGCCGTCTATGGGCTGGTGCTGCTGGCCTCGGGCCTCCGGCCCCGTCATTTCCGCGCGACTTCGTAGGATGGGCAAAGCGCAGCGCGCCCATTTCGCGATCCTGTGAGCCCCGAGCCCACCGGCTGCCAGTAAGCCGAGTCAGCGAAGGCTCCCTGCGCAGGTATTCTTTTCCGGGCTCCGAGCCCCGAATCCCAAGTATCTCCCGCTGACCGCCAACCACTATTCCGCTATACTGCGCCGCTCGATTTTGTGAGGATGGGAAGGACCGCCTTGGCCCCTGAGCGCGAACTGATCCGCGGGTTGCACAACCTGCGTCCCCGCCACCGCGACTGCGTGGCCACCATCGGCTCGTTCGACGGTGTCCACCTCGGCCACCGGGCGATCATTGCGCAGTTGAGACAGCGGGCCGCCGAACAGGGTGTCCCCTCGGTGGTCATCGTCTTCGAGCCCCAGCCCCACGAGTTCTTTTCCGGCGAAAAGGCGCCGGCGCGGTTGATGCGCTTCAAGGAGAAGGTGCTGTCGCTGTTCGAGGCCGGTGTGGACCGGGTGCTGTGCCTGCAGTTCAACGACAGGCTTCGCAGCCTCGGCGCCGAGGCGTTTGTCCGGGAGGTGCTGGTCGACGGCCTGGCGATCCGCCACCTGGTGGTGGGCGACGATTTTCGCTTCGGCTGCGACCGCAGCGGCGATTACCGTCTGTTGCAGAAGATTGGCGCCGGGGCCGGCTTTACTGTCGAGGACACCGCGACGGTGGAAATTGACGGCGAGCGGGTCAGCAGCACGCGCATTCGCGCCGCGCTGGAAGCGGGCGACTTCGAGCTGGCGGCGGCGCTGCTGGGCAAGCCCTACCGCATCACCGGCCGCGTGGCTCCGGGGCGCGCGCTGGGCCGCCAACTGGGTGCGCCGACGGCCAATGTGCGCCTGCATCGCTATCGCTCGCCGCTGGTGGGCGTGTACACGGTGCGCACCCGGGCCACCGATGGCAGCGAACTGGCGCCCGGCCGCCAGGTGATCGACGGCGTCGCCAATGTGGGCTTCCGCCCCACCGTGGAGGGCGAGGGCGCGCAGCCGCTGCTGGAGGTCAACCTGTTCGATTTCAGCGGCGATCTCTACGGCCGCGAGCTGGCGGTGGAGTTCTGCCACAAGCTGCGCGATGAAGAGAAATTCGATTCCCTGGAGATCCTGAAAGCGCGCATCGCCCAGGATATCGAGGACGCCAAAGTCTGGTTCGCGCGGAAGCGGTAACCAGCCGCACAACCTGTAGGATGGGCAAAGCGCAGCGTGCCCATCAGAAACACTGGATCCAAGCAGACACCCAATGACCGATTACAAAGCGACGCTGAATCTGCCCCACACCGATTTCCCCATGCGCGGCAACCTGCCGCAGCGGGAACCAAAGACACTGCAGCAATGGCAGCAGGGCAAGCTGTACGAGAAAATTCGCGCGGCCCGCGCCGGGCGCGAGCAGTTTATCCTGCACGATGGCCCGCCCTACGCCAACGGCGATATCCATATCGGCCACTCGGTCAACAAGATCCTCAAGGACATCATCGTCAAGTCGAAGACCCTGAGCGGCTTCGACGCACCCTACGTGCCCGGTTGGGACTGTCACGGTCTGCCCATCGAGCACCGGGTGGAAAAGAAAATCGGCAAGGCCGGCGTCAAGGTGGACCACAAGACCTTCCGCCAGAAGTGTCGCGACTATGCCGCCAAACAGGTGGAGGGGCAGAAGAAAGACTTCATTCGCCTGGGGGTATTCGGCGAGTGGGACAACCCCTACCGCACCATGGACTTCCAGTTCGAGGGCGATATTGTGCGCGCCCTCGGCCGCATCGTGAAAAACGGCCACCTGGCGCGCGGTTTCAAGCCGGTCTACTGGAGCGTGGTGGGCGGCTCGGCGCTGGCCGAGGCGGAAGTGGAGTACCAGGACAAGACCTCTTTCTCCATCGACGTTCTCTACCCGGTCACCGAGGAGACGGCGCTGGCCATTGCCGATGCCGCCGGCGGCCATGCCGGTGACGGCCCGCTGTCGGTGGTGATCTGGACCACCACGCCCTGGACGCTGCCGTCCTCGCAGGCGGTATCGATCAATGCCGAGCTGGAATACGTGGTCGTGCAGACGGGCGACAGCCGCATCCTGCTGGCCGAGGCGCTGAAAGACGCGGTACTCGAGCGTGCCGGCCTGGAAGGTGAAGTGGTCGGCCGCATCCGCGGCGCGGCGCTGGAACATCTGAAGATCCACCATCCCTTCTACGACAAGGAACTGCCGATCGTGCTCGGCGACCATGTCACCACCGACGCCGGTACCGGTTGTGTGCACACGGCGCCGGACCACGGCCCGGACGACTTCCTGGTTGGAAAACACTACGGCATCGACACGCTCAACTATGTCGACGACAACGGCGTTTTCCGCGATAGCGTGCCGATCTTTGCCGGCGAGCATGTCTACAAAGTCGACGACAAGATCGTCGAACTGCTGGCAGAGAAGGGCGTACTGCTGCACAAGGACAAGCTGGTGCACAGTTATCCGCACTGCTGGCGCACCAAGACGCCGCTGATCTATCGCGCGACGCCGCAGTGGTTTATCAGCATGCAGCAGAACGACCTGCTGGACCACGCGCAGAAGGCCGCCGATGACGTGCGCTGGATTCCCAGCTGGGGCAAGGCGCGCATCGATGCCATGCTGGATGCCAGTCCGGACTGGTGTATCTCCCGCCAGCGCACCTGGGGCGTACCCATCGCGCTGTTCGTGCACAAGGAGACTCACGAAATTCATCCGGACACGCCCGAGCTGATGGAAAAGGTGGCCGAGAAAATCGATGCCGGCGGCATGGATGTCTGGTTCGACCTGGACCCGTGCGAACTGCTGGGCGATGACGCCGATCATTACCAGAAAGTGACCGACACTTTAGACGTATGGTTCGATTCCGGCGTCACCCACTACGCGGTGCTGGAGCGCCGCGACGGCCTGCGCTCGCCGGCGGACCTGTACCTGGAGGGCTCCGACCAGCACCGCGGCTGGTTCCAGTCCTCGCTGAAGACCTCCATTGCCATCAACGACCGCGCGCCCTACAGGCAGGTACTGACCCACGGCTTCACCGTCGACGCCCAGGGCCGCAAGATGTCCAAGTCCATCGGCAATACCGTGGCGCCGCAGGATGTGATCAACAAGCTGGGTGCCGACGTGTTGCGCCTGTGGGTGGCGGCCACCGACTTCAGCGGTGAGATGGCGGTTTCCGACGAAATCCTCAAGCGCACCGCCGATTCCTACCGCCGCCTGCGCAACACTGCGCGCTTCTTCCTGTCCAACCTGGCCGGTTTCGATCCGGGTAAAGACCTGCTGCCGGAAGATGAGATGCTGGCGTTGGATCGCTGGGCGCTCGATAAAGCCGCGCGCCTGCAGGACGAAATCGTCGCCGCCTACGACAACTACCAGTTCCACCAGATCTACCAGAAGCTGCACAACTTCTGTGTGGTGGAAATGGGCGGTTTCTACTTGGATATCATCAAGGACCGCCAGTACACCACCAGGGAGGACAGTGTCGCGCGCCGCTCGGCGCAGACCGCGCTCTACCACATCGTGCAGGCGTTTGCGCGCTGGATTGCACCGATCCTGAGCTTTACCGCCGAGGAACTGTGGCAGTTTATTCCCAGGCACTCTTCCCTCGAGAGCCACCACGAGAGTGTCTTCCTCGCCGAATGGTACCCGCTGCCGAAACTGCCCGCCGGTGCCGACAAGGGCGCCGACTACTGGGCGGCCATTGCGGAAGTGAAAGCCGCGGTCAACAAGGTGCTGGAGGCGCAGCGCGGCGCCGGCAATATCGGCGGTTCCCTGCAGGCGGCGGTGACACTCTACGCGGACGACGACCTGCGCGAGAAACTGTCCGAACTGCAGGACGAACTGCGTTTCGTGCTGATCTGCTCCTCCACTTCGGTACAGCGCCTCAGCGATGCCGCCGGCGCCCACGCCACCGAGCTGGAAGGCCTGAAAGTGGACGTGCGCAAGGTCGACCACCCCAAATGCGCGCGCTGCTGGCACTACCGCGAAGACGTCGGCGCCGATCCCGAGCACCCGGAAATCTGTTCCCGCTGCGTAGAGAATATTTCCGGCCAGGGTGAGGAGAGACACTATGCCTAGGAACGGGGCCGGCAACGTGCTGAAACTGTTTGCCCATCCCTGGCGCTGGTTCCTGTTGGCGCTGGTAATGATCGGCTTGGATATCGTTACCAAGGTCTGGGCGGTAGAACAGTTCCGCTATGGCCCGCCGCTGCAGATCATCCCCGGGCTGCTGCAATTTACCTACGCGGAAAATTACGGCGCGGCCTTCAGCTTCCTGGCCGATGCCGGCGGCTGGCAGCGCTGGTTTTTCGGTGCCGTGGCGCTGGGTTTCAGTGTTATGGTCAGCGTCTGGCTGTGGCGCCTGCCCGCGGCCAGGCGCTGGGAACCGCTGGCCCTGGCCCTTATCCTGAGCGGTGCGCTGGGCAACCTCTGGGACCGTATGACACTCGGTTATGTGCGGGATTTTATTTCCGTTTACTACGGCAGCTGGAGTTTTCCGGTGTTCAATGTGGCGGATATGGCGATCAGCGTCGGTGCCGCGATGCTGGTGATAGAACTGCTGTTTTTCTCGGATAAAAACGGTGCCGGGAAAAACGCCGATGATGCGAAGAAGAGCGCAGAAGTCTAGATGAGCAACAATGTAATCGGTGAACACAGCCGCGTGACCCTGCATTTCAGCCTGCAACTGGACGACGGCAGCGAGGTGGAATCCACGTTCGAGGGCGATCCGGCGACGTTCAGCGTCGGCGATGGCAGCCTGCTGCCCGGTTTCGAAAGGGCATTGTTCGGGCTCCAGGCCGGCGACGAGGCCGAGATAGAAATTTCGCCGGAAGCCGGCTTCGGCCAGCGCAACCCGCAGAATATCCAGACAGTGCGCCGGGACCACTTCTCCCCGGATATCGAGCTGGAGCCGGGTCTGGTAGTCTCTTTCGACAACGGTGGCGGCGAGCTGCCGGGGGTGATCCGCGAGATCGGTGACGACGAGGTTACCGTGGACTTCAACCACCCGCTCGCCGGCCAGACACTGAATTTCCGAGTGAAGATCATTGAAGTGGCATCGGTGAACTAATGACTGCTATCCGCCTCGCCAATCCCCGCGGTTTCTGCGCTGGTGTCGACCGCGCGATCGATATCGTCAACCGCGCACTGGATGTCTTCGGTGCGCCCATCTACGTGCGCCACGAGGTGGTCCACAACAAGTTCGTCGTGGACAGGCTGCGCGAGCGCGGCGCCGTGTTTGTGGACGAGCTGCACGAAGTGCCCGACGACGTGATCGTCATCTTCAGTGCCCACGGTGTCTCCAAGGCGGTTCAGCAGGAGGCGGAGGACCGCGGCCTGAGAGTTTTTGACGCCACCTGCCCGCTGGTTACCAAGGTGCATATGGAAGTCAGCAAATTCAGCACCGATGGCAGCGAGTGCATCCTGATTGGTCACCAGGGGCATCCGGAGGTGGAGGGCACCATGGGGCAGTACGACACCAGTGCCGGCGGAGCCATTTACCTGGTCGAAGACGAACAGGACGTGACCGAGCTGCAGGTCAAGGACGAGAACAACCTGACGTTTGTGACCCAGACCACTTTGTCCATGGACGACACGGCCCGGGTGATCGACGCCCTTCGTGCCCGCTTCCCGAATATTGTCGGTCCGCGCAAAGACGATATCTGCTACGCAACCCAGAACCGCCAGGACGCAGTGCGGCAACTGGCGCTGGAGTGCGACCTGGTATTGGTGGTCGGCAGCCCCAACAGCTCCAATTCCAACCGCCTGCGCGAGTTGGCCGAGCGCTGCGGCGCCTCCGCAAAGCTGATTGACGGCGCCGGCGATATCGACCCGGCCTGGCTGGAGGGCAGCCGCTCAATCGGTATCACCGCCGGCGCCTCGGCGCCGGAGGTGCTGGTGCGGGAAGTCATCGATAGGCTCCAGCAACTGGGTGCCGAGCTGCCTCAGGAAATGCTGGGGCGGGAGGAAAATATCCGTTTTTCCCTGCCCAGGGAGCTTCGTTGACGGGCCGGCACTCCGCGCCGGTACCCGAATACCCGCCCGTCTGTCACGCTCCATAGACCGCTAGTCGGCTAGCGGCCAAACCGCCATCTTCGTCACTTTAATGATCTCCCCAGACTGGTATATATGTGCCAGTCAAAGCAGGAGAATAAAAGTGATGATATCCCCCCGTCACTCCGCCGGTTTTACCCTGGTGGAACTGATGATCGTCATCGCCATTCTGGCGATTATTTCAGCCATCGCGGTACCCTCCTTTCGGGATCTGATTGAAGGGAATCAACGGGTTTCCTGTGCCGACCAGTTGGCGGGCGTATTGGAGTACGCCCGCAGTGAGGCGGTGCGCCTCCAGAGTCCAATTACCATCACAGAGCTGGAAGAGGATGGGGGAATCGGTAGCGGTATTCAGGTTGAAGACAGTGACGATACCGTACTTCAGGTAGCGGAGGCGTGTAGTGGTCCTTCCGTGAACATGACCGAAGGCGAGCTGCCTTTCGACTTCCGCCCCAACGGCTTTATTGACGAAGAAGTCACCATCCAGGTCTGCAACGACGGGCGCAATGGCGAACGGGGTCGCAGCATCAATCTGCTGGTCAGCGGTGTGCTGCGCAACAGCAGCCTCGACTGCGACTGAGGAGAGGAGCCATGTACTTGCAATCACAGCGCGGCGCGGCCCTGATCGAAATCATGATTACGGTGCTGGTCATGTCCGTGGGCCTGCTGGGGCTCGGCGCGACACAGATGATGAGCCTGAAAAACGGCAACAATGCCAACCGCAGCTACCTGGCCAGTGTGGCGGCTTACGATATCGCCGAACGCATGCGTGCCAACCCGGAAACTGCCCGCAGCGGAAACTACAACGGCACTGTGGATGAACCACGCACTGAAGTCAGTTGTGAACAGAGCTGCACTGCCGCGCAACTGGCGCAGATGGATCTCTACCAGTGGAGCCTGTTGCTGGACGGCAGCCTGCCCGGCGGCGAGGGCAAAGTGGAGATGAGCGGGGACACGGCTACCGTCACCATTACCTGGACAGAAAAGCATACTGGCGAAAACCTGGCGGGCAGCGGAAACGGCTCGCAGGAGGCGTCGCTGGTGATGAATGTGGAGCTCTGAAGCATGAACAGGATTGGATTACAGCGCGGCCTGTCGTTGATTGAACTGATGGTGGCGATTGTGCTGGCATCGCTGCTGCTGCTAGGGGTGCTACAGGTATTCGATGGCAACCAGCGTACTCACCGGCTACAGCAGGGATTCTCCCAGATACAGGAAAGCGGCCGTATTGCGACCGATATGCTGATGAAAGAGCTGCGCAATGTGGCATTTACGGGCTGTGTGTTGGAGCCCCAACGCCTCTCCAACAGCGCTGCAGCGATATTTGACAGCAATTTTGTCAGCGGCGTGGATCAGGTCGATGGAAGCCAACCACAGATTGATAACAAGTCGGTAGAGCCGGGCACGGATATCCTGACTGTGCGTGGCGCGGTGGATGCCTGTGGCGGTACCGGCCGTATTGTCGCCAATGTCGATGCAAGTACAGTGCAGATTGCGGGCAGCTGCCCTCTGGAAGTTGATGATGTTGCCATGGTGGCCAACTGTGACTATGGGGATATCTCAACGGTCGCTGCAGCCAGTGCCACGCAAGTCCGGTTGTCGGACAGCCTTCAGGCCGATTATGGACCTGAGGCTCGTCTCTATCGGCCCTACGTACGGCGGTATTTCATTAGCCGCGATGCTGATAACGAATTGGGCCTGTATATGCAGGAAGATGGCGATGATGCCATGGAGCTGGTACCGGGTATCGAGGATCTGCAAGTGCAGTACGGCCGGGATTCCGGAGGCGTTGACGGTATCGTGGATATCTGGGACGGACCGCCGGCCAACGACAATGAAAGCAGCGCGGTTGCAGCTATCCGGGTTCAACTGGTTGCGGCTTCCACTGAACGAAATGGGGCCGACCGGTTTTCCTATACCCGGCTGGGTGAAGATAGCGAGCATGATGCCACGGACGATGGCCGACTGCGTAAACAGTATGTCTCCATGACCAAAGTGCGCAACAGGGGGACCCGTTGATGAATCTATATTCGCTTGAGCGTCAACGCGGTGCGGTGCTGGTGGTATGTATGATTATCCTGCTGTTATTGACGATAGTGGGTATCTCCGGTGCAAGGAATGTGATTCTCCAGGAGAAAATGACGTTTGCTTCCCGTGATGCACAACTGGCCCTGCAAGTGACGGAAGCGGCGCTACGGGATGCCGAATCGGTTGTCGATGGCCTCAGTATGGCGGACCCCTTTGCCAGTTTTAACGCTACCGGCAGTAACGGGGGCTTGTATACCGCCGGCGACGCCCCGGCGGACCTTCTTGCGGAAGCCACCTGGGAGAACAATATTACTGATGTTCAGATCGATATTGCTGGTAAATCTTACACTGCCAGTTATTTCATTGAGCATGTCGGGCAGTTGCAGCAGCCGGATAATGTCGGTGTTGGAGCCGGTTACGGCGGGACGCCCCCGGTTCCGCCAGTTGAGGTTTTTCGTATTGCGGTACGCGGTGAGGGTATGGCGAATACCTCGCGGGTTGTGGTGACACACCACGGCAGAAGATTCCAGTAAGGACGCGAACAATGATCGAATATAAGAAATCCCGCCTGCGCTGTCTGGCGTTTGTTCTTGGCGCTTTCGGCTATACCTTCTCTACCCTGGTTAGTGCGGAGACAGCGCCGGGGCCGATTTCCAATGTACCCTTGGCAACCCAGGGAGGGGCCAAGCCGAACCTGATGATTCTGTTGGATTCGTCCGGCTCCATGGACGAACGTCTCCCGTGCGATGGTTGGCACTGCAATTCACCGACCCGCCTGAGTGTAGTGAAGGATGCTGCCCGGGACCTGATCGATAGCCTACCCGATGAAAGTATGCGGGTTGGGCTGGCCCGCTTTGACTATGAATCTGGAGCAGAAATTCTACACAACCTTGAAACGTTGGGAGACAATCAGAAAGAGACGGTGAAATATAAAATTGGCCAGATTCCTGCCGAGGACTGGACTCCTCTCGCTGAAGCTACTGCTGACATAGGACGCTATTTTACTTACGGATATCCTGAAACTAGCGAGTTGGAATTGCACCCGGACAATTCTTTCGGTGTGGATTCCCAGCATCGTCGTGTTAATGAGATCTTTAGGCGCCACCCGGAATTTTCCCGAGGAGAGGATAATAATCCAGACGTTGTACAGCAGTATTGTCAGAAGAGTTTCCTGATGACTCTTACCGACGGCCTGCCCACTTACGATAGGGATGTAAGCGGTTATATGGCAGACTATGACGGGGACTGTAGCAGTGCCGGGGACAACTGTAATAGCTATGACCGGAAACCTAATCAGCAGTATGAAAATAGTAGATCATCTGATTATCTGGATGATGTTACCACCGCCCTTTATGACATGGATTTGCGCCCTGACCTTACCAATAACGGGGTGGCGGTAAAAAATAATTTATCTACCTATATGGTCGGCTTTGCTGAGGGCTCGCTGGCCGATAACCCGCTGATGAAGAGTTCTGCAGAACAAGCGGGCGGAAAATTCTTGTATGCATCTGATAGTGACAGCCTGCAGACTGCATTCCGTTCCATCCTTACTGATATTTTCTCCAAGGTGGGGTCCTCCTCTGCGGCTTCATTTAATGCGACATCTCTGAAGGATGGTGCTCTGGTTTACCAGGCCAGCTTCAATAGCGATAAGTGGTCGGGTGAACTGGAAGCACGGGAACTGAACAGTGATGGTAGTATCGGCGACTCCGTATGGAAGGCGAGCGATCAGCTGCCGGGTTACAACAGTCGCGTGATTCTCACTGCCAAGAATGGTGCGGGTACACATTTCACCGCAACCCGCTTGTTGAACCAGACTCCGGTTACGAGACAGGAAGAGGATCTGCGCCGCAATACCTCGGAAGCCAGGGATGATAATCTTGCCGGTGCGCGGTTGGACTACGTCCGCGGGAATCGCAGTCGCGAGGGCGACTCCAATAGCGACTTTCGTCGTCGTAGTAACCCGCTGGGAGATATCGTCCATTCGACGCCTGTCTATGTCGGCGATCCCTCCCTGAATTACCCGGACACGGAGGCCTTCGCCGGTTACGACGATTTTGTCGAGAACACCGATCGCGAGCCCGTCGTCTATGTCGGGGCCAACGACGGTATGCTGCATGGCTTTCATGCGGAGACCGGACGGGAAGTCTTCGCGTATATTCCGGAAGTTATTGTCACCGATGAGAACGCAGAAGGGCTTCACTACCTGGCCAGTCAGGATTACCAGCACCGCTACTATGTGGACCTGACGCCGACAGTAGCGGATGTCCACTTTGACGATGCCTGGCATACAGTGTTGGCGGGCGGCCTGGGCGGGGGCGGCAAAGGGTATTTTTTCCTTGATATTACCGATGACGATGATTTTAATGATGCCGGCGAAACGGTACTAGGGGAGCACAGTGCCCGGGATGATGACGATATGGGCTACTCGTTCAGCCGACCCCGTATTGCCCAGTTGAACAATGGCCGCTGGGCAGCGATTTACGGTAATGGCTATAACAGTGCCAACGGCGAAGCTGTACTCTATATTCGCTACTTTGATACCGGTGAAATCAAGAAAATGGGAACGGGCGAAGGGACTGAAACAGACAAAAACGGTCTTTCCACCCCCTCCCTGGCGGACGTCGATGGCGATGGTTTGGCGGATTGGGCCTACGCGGGCGACGTGCAGGGGCACATGTGGTCTTTCGATCTCTGTGACATGCAAACCAATGGCAGTTGTAAGGGCAGGGATACCGGTAGCGGGCGTAAGCTGTTCGATACCAATGGCGAGCCGATTACCACCGCGCCGCGTCTAGGTAGAAACCTTGACCAACCTCGTGGTGGTTATCCGAATCTGATGGTGCTTTTCGGTAGCGGCCAGTACCTGAACACCAACGATCTGCAGGATGCTGATGGCACCGCTTTTTATGGTGTCTGGGATGATGGCAGTACGGCAACACTGACCTCCAGTGACCTGGTAACCCGGAATCTCGCTGAGCCGGATCAATACGGACGGAAGATGCAGACGGAGGGGGATCCGATCCCCTGGGGGGACAAATACGGTTGGGAGATCCCCCTGGATCGAGGAGGTGTCGCCGCGAACGACCCGGATACCTTCCGCGGTGGCGAGCGGGTAGTGGTGGATCCCCACCTGTTGAATACCGTCGTATTTTTCAATACTGCTATTCCGGTGACTGCCATCTGCTCTTCCGGAGGCAGTGGTTGGCTGATGAGCGTCGATTTCCTGACCGGCCTGGCCCCTACCGATTTTGCCGTATTCGATGCCAATAACGATGGCAAGATCGACGATGCCGATCGGGGTTATGTCGGCGAGCGCGCCGAGGATCTGAATGATGCCGATGACGGTTCCGATGGTTCCAATGGGGCAAATAACAATGGTCTTCTGGATAGTGGTAGCTTTATCTATAACCCCCCGGGTGGCGGGGGAGGCAGCGATACTGATCCGGATGATCCAGATGACCCTAATGATCCAGATGATCCCAGTGACCCAGCTAATCCGGGCATAGGTTGCTCTCCGGGACAGTACGTTTATATTGTCAATGGTGTGCCGACCTGTCGCGATATTGATGGAGGCAAGCAGGAGGGCCGCTTGTCCTGGGAAGAGCTGAATCCGTATTGAGGCCTTGGTTGTGTTGTGAGGGGCTCAAACCCCTCTTTTTGAGGAGAATCCAATAGTGCACTATCAGAAAAAACAGCAGGGTTTTACGCTGATTGAATTGATGATCGTTGTGGTGATTATCGCCATACTTGCCGCCATCGCCATTCCGTCCTACCAGAGCCAGGTGCGTTCCTCCAATCGTGCCGATGCACAGGGTGCCCTGATGAATTTTGCCCAGGCGATGGAACGGCACTATACCGAGAGCGGCACTTACGAAGGTGCTGCAAACGGCGGTTCTGATACCGGTGCTCCCGGCATATTCCCGACCCAGGTGCCTATCAATGGCGGGACGGCGCGTTACAACCTGGAAATTGTGAGCGCAGACGAGGACGGTTACGAACTGCGCGCCGACGCTGTTGGCAGTCAACAGGAAGATGGTGACCTGACCATCGATTCCGCGGGGCGGCGCGAGTGGGATAAAAATAATAGCGGTACTATGAAAACCTGGTAGCGCAAATGTTTCTATCTTGTGGCCGAGGATGGACGGACATCAACAGCTCAGGTTTTCCCCTCCGCTGCGCTCGGGGATTCCGTCACCATCGGAGTCGCTGCCGAAATAGGCGCGGCCACTGACATAGAATATGATGATCCAGCCTTTTGGGGCGCCTCCATCTGGAGGGCAGTAGAGGAAGCTGCCGGTGCTGGAGAGGTGTCCGTCAGGCCTGTAACGGAGTTGCTTGTGCAAACTGC
Source organism: Microbulbifer litoralis (assembly GCF_023634065.1). Classification (GTDB taxonomy): domain Bacteria; phylum Pseudomonadota; class Gammaproteobacteria; order Pseudomonadales; family Cellvibrionaceae; genus Microbulbifer; species Microbulbifer litoralis. The sequence continues at coordinate 23,401 of NZ_JALKCV010000016.1, read as the reverse complement.
CGATTTCCAGCCTGCTCCCTTCCGGCATATTGTTGAAGGATCTCAGTATTGGTTCATCATTGTCCCGTTTGCGGTTCCTGTTTTCATCAGGAAAAACGATGCTCCCCAGACTCCAGCTACCATCGCATGAGCGGCTGTCACTGCTCCCGCATACATTCACCCACTGTCGGCGCGAAACTGCCATGTAGCGCGCATAATTCATATGGCCGAACAATTCCCTGCCAGCCTGCCGGTTGCGCATATCCTGGATCAGTTCATTGAAGGAGGGGACGGCCACCGCCGAGAGAGCGGCCAGTAGGCTGACGGTGATCAGCAGCTCAACCAGGGTGAACCCCAAGGTCCTGTTTGTCGGCTTCATTATGCAAACTCCTCTTCCGTGAGTTTGCACCAGCATACCGGTGTTGCCGTGAAATCCAATCACAGCGCATTACAGTACGGCCGTATGAGTTAGAGGGCTGGCTCGTCAGTCCTCCAGCCCCAGTTTCTTCAGCCGATAACGGAGTGAGCGGAAGCTGATACCCAGTTTCTGTGCGGCCGCAGTCCGGTTCCAGCGGGTTTCCAGCAGTGCGGCTTCAATGGCCTCTTTTTCGATGTTCTGCAGGAATTCGTCCAGAGACGCGTAGTGTCCCGGGTCGAACTGTCCCGGGTAGCTCTCCGGTTCGCGACTCGGAGTCTCCTGGGATTGTTTGGGGGCGGGGGGGGGGGAGACTGCGGCGACGTCCCGCTCCAGCAGCAGATCTTCCGCCCGGATCATCTGTTGATCGCAGAGGGTGAACGCCCGCTCGAGGATATTTTCCAGCTGGCGCACATTGCCGGGAAACGGATATTCCTGCAGTGCCCCCAGAGCCTCATCGGAAAGCGCGGGAGGATTGACCCCGGCGTTGCTGGCGATGCGTTCCATAATGATGTTCGCCAGCAACGGAATATCGCCGGCGCGCTCCCGCAGTGGCGGCACTGCGATTTCTATGACATTGATACGGTAGTAGAGGTCGCTGCGGAAGCGGCCCTCGGCGACTTCCCGCGCGAGATCCTTGTGTGTGGCACAGAGTATCCGCGCGTCGATGGGGACTTCCTCGCTGGCGCCGATCGGACGCACACATTTTTCCTGGATGGCGCGCAGCAGTTTTACCTGCATGTCCAGTGGCAGGTCGGCCACTTCATCCAGGAACAGGGTGCCGCCGGAGGCGCCCTGCAGCAGGCCGGGCTTGTCCTTGTGGGCGCCGGTAAAGCTGCCCTTCCTGTGGCCGAAAAACTCGCTCTCCATCAGTTCGGTGGGAATGGCGCCACAGTTGATGGGCACAAAGGGCCGGTCGGCGCGGGCACCCTGGGCGTGGATGGAGCGGGCCGCGAGTTCTTTGCCGGAGCCGGATTCGCCGCTGATATAGATGGGCGCATCGCTGCGCGCGACCTTGGCGACCTGCCGGCGCAGCCGCTGCATGTTATCGGCGTCGCCGAGCAGCAACCCCGCATCCTGCTGCGCGGGGGTATCGCCGGGTTTCTGCAGGCGCAGTGCCAGCTGTACCAGGCTGCGCAGCCGTTCCAGGTCGACGGGTTTACTGACGAAGTCGAAGGCGCCCTTTTTCAAGGCGCTGATGGCGGTGTCCATGTTGCCGTGGGCGGTGATCACCGCAACCGGCGGATCGCCGTCGCGCTGCTCCTGAATGTACTGCACCAGTTCAAGGCCGTCACCGTCCGGCAGGCGCATGTCGGTCAGGCAGAAATCATAGCGGTGTTCGCGCAGCAGCTTGTGGGCGCCGGCGAGATCGCTGGCGGTGTGGCAGTCGACCGCCATGCGCCGCAGTGTCAGTGTCAGCAGTTCGCAGATATCCGGTTCGTCGTCGACGACCAGCGCCAGTGGTTGCATGTGTCCGTAAGCTTTTATTGTCTGTGAGTTCCCAGGCCCATTATTACAGAATTCTGTGGCCATTTGGTGGGCCGTGCAGCGGGAATTTTCCAGCCAGTGGGCCGTGGGCGCACTGTTGCACAGCTTGCCATACGGCTATTAGAACACCCGGTTGGCGTGGGCGAACTCGATCCGGAAACAGCTCTTGTTGTCCTCACTGCGGCAGTAGTAGAGGTTGGCCTGGTTCGCTTCACAGAGTTCCCGCGCGATATAGAGCCCCAACCCGCTACCGCCCTGGCCGGTGGTGAAAAAAGGTTCGAAAACCTTGTCCCGGTGCTCGGGCAACACACCGCGGCCGCTGTCCATCACATCCAGCAGTGCGCAGTCGCGCTCGGCGTTGTGGTAGAAGGCGATATCCACTTCGCGGTGGCCGGTGGCGATATGAGAGTGGTGCAGGGCGTTGCTGCACAGGTTGGTGACCACTTGCGCCAGCTGTTCCGGGTCGAAGCGCGCGCGGACCTGGCTGGTGGGCGCCCGCAGCCGAATATCCGCATCCGCTGGCGCGCCGGCGCGAAAATCGGCGATAAACTCCCTCAGCCACAGGTGCAGGTCGTTGTATTGCGGCACCGCCGGCCGCCGCCGGGACAGCTGCATTACATTTTCCACTATCTGGTTCACCCGCTGGCTGTGGCGGCAGATGATCGATGTCAGGTGGCGGTCCTCGTCGCTGAGGTGTTCGGATTCCGACAGCAGTTGTGCGGCGTGGCTGATGGCGCCGAGCGGGTTGCGCACCTCGTGGGCGATGGAGCCGGTGAGGTGGCCGAGGGACGCGAGCTTCAGTTTCTGTGCGGCCTGGATCAGCTTGCGATTGTCCTCCACGAATACCAGGGTGCTGTCGTCGTGTTCGCGGCGCAGCTTGGCGAAACTGAGCCGCAGCTCGCTGCCGTTGTCGGCGCCCAGCAGGGCACTGCCGCGGTTGTGGTCGCGGCGCCACTGTCGCACCACCTGATGCAGTTCCGCCTGGCGATCGCCGCCCGGCTGCAGCTGCTCGCCGAGCAGTTGACGGGCGGCGCGGTTGATCAGCTCGGGTTTGTTGGCGGCGTCCATGACCAGCACGCCGGTGCGCATGCGCTCGATGATCTGCTGTGCCAGGCGTTGCAGGTGGGCGGCCTGGCGGCTCTGCTGGTCCGCCCGCAGGGTGGCACTGCGGATGCGCGCTGACAGGTACTGCAGGGTGCTGACGGTGGCGAACAGCAGTATGCCGAGGCTGCCGGCGGAGACGATGTCCTGGGTGTCGGCGCGCCCGGCCATCAGGCCGTACAACTGCTGGCCGATCACGGCCATACTGGCAACGGCGGCGAAGAAGGCCCCCATGCGGCGGTCGAGCAGCATGGAGCCGACAGAACAGTTGATCAACAGCAGGTAGCCGAGGCCGGAGTTCAGGCCGCCGCTGGCCTGGATCAGCAGCAGGAAGGCGACGATGTCGCAACCGAGTATCAGCCCCACCTGGCCGGTATTGGTGTGGTAGGCGACCCGCCGCAGGTGCAGCAACCAGCCGAAATTGAGCGCCGCATAGGCGAGTACGGTGTTCAGATACAGGGCCGGAGCACTGTTGCCCACGGCGCCCTTGCCGATATCGGAAGTGAAAATGCCCAGCAGGATCAGCGCGATGGCCACGCGGTAAAAGGCGTAGATGCGCAGCAGTTCGTGGTGTTGCAGGACGGGGCCTGCGGTCGAGGCGGAGCTGCTCAAGGCGTTCTTCTCGTTGTTGTCTTGGCTGACGTCCCTCGGCTCGCGATACAATGGGCGGATATCTGGTTCGAGGTCTGAAGATGTCTACTTTGCAGCTAGTGCTGGCACAAATCAATTCTCTGGTGGGGGATATCCCCGGCAATACTGCGCAGGTGATCGAGGTGGCGAGACGCGCGCACCGGGAGCAGCGGGCCGAGCTGGTGCTGTTCCCGGAGCTGACCCTGTGTGGCTATCCGCCCGAGGACCTGCTGTTGCGCCCGAGCATGCAGAAGCGTATCGACGATGCCTTACAGCAACTCTGTGCGGCGGACCTGCCCTGTGCGGTGCTGATTGGCTACCCGCGGGTGGTGGCCGGCAAGGTGTTCAACATGGCCGGGCTGATCGCCGACGGCGAGCTGGCGGTCGAATACGCCAAGCAGAAGTTGCCCAACTACCAGGTCTTCGACGAGATGCGCTATTTCGTGCCCGGTGATCGCCCCTGCGTGGTGGATATCAAGGGCATCCCCACGGCGATCACCATCTGCGAGGATATCTGGCACCCGGAACCGGCCGCCCAGGCGGCCGCCGCCGGCGCCCGCCTGATGCTGAATATCAACGCCTCGCCCTTCCACCGCGGCAAGGCCCAGGAGCGCCTGGAGCTGCTCGCCAACCAGGCCCGCGCCGCAAACATGCCCATCGTCTACGTCAACTGGTTCGGTGGCCAGGATGAACTGGTGTTCGATGGCGGCTCCTTCGCCGTCGATGCCCAGGGCAAGCTGTGCACTCGGGCGCCGGAGTTTGTCGAGCACCTGCTGCCGGTGACTGTCGAGCAGCGCGATGATGGGGTGACCGTGAGCGCCGGGGAGGTAACCCCGGCACTGCCGGACCTGGCCTCCGTCTACCAGGCACTGGTGTTGGGTGTGCGCGACTATGTGAACAAGAACGGCTTCAACGGCGTGGTGCTGGGCCTGTCCGGCGGTATCGACTCCGCGCTGACGCTGGCCATCGCCGTGGACGCGCTGGGGGCGGACCGGGTCGAGGCGGTGATGATGCCGTTCCGCTACACCTCGGACCTGAGCAGGAACGACGCAGCCGACCAGGCACAGAGGCTCGGCATCCACTACCGGGTGATCAGTATCGAGTCCATCTTTGACGCCTTTATGGGCGCGCTGGCGGAGGAGTTCGCCGGCAGCGAGCGGGATACCACCGAGGAAAACCTGCAGGCCCGCTCCCGCGGCGTGCTGCTGATGGCGATCTCCAACAAGAAGGGCGCCATGGTGCTGACGACCGGCAACAAAAGCGAGTTGGCGGTGGGTTATGCGACCCTCTACGGCGATATGGTGGGCGGCTACAACGCGCTCAAGGACGTGCCCAAGACCCTGGTGTTCGAGCTGGCCCGCTATCGCAACACCCTGTCCGAGGTGATTCCCGAGTCGGTGATCACCCGCCCGCCCAGCGCCGAACTGGCACCGGACCAGGTGGATTCCGACAGCCTGCCGCCCTACGACGCACTGGACCATATCCTCCACCTGTACATCGACCGCGACAGCAGCGCCGCGGATATCGTCGCCGCCGGTTACGACCGGGAGACGGTGGAGCGGGTGGTGCGGCTGGTGGATCGCAATGAGTACAAGCGCCGCCAGGCGGCGGTGGGAGTGCGGATCTCCGAGCGCGGCTTCGGCCGCGACCGGCGCTATCCGATTACCAACGGGTGGAAAGCGGGAGAGTAAGTGCGGAATGAAGTGCATTCCTGCACTTCACCCGCTTCGTGGGCAACCTTCGGCCTTCGGCTGTGCAAACCTGCTCCCGGCAGATTTGTCCGCATTCACATCAGCTCCGGCGGCAGCGGTGCGTCCTCGCGGCGGTACTCCGCGTTGTACAGCTCGCGGCTGTCGAAGCCGCGCGGGTCGGATTTCTCGAACAGGCCCAGGGTCAGCCGGTGCAGGATGCTGCGGCCAGCGGCGCCCTTGTAGTAGTCGTAATTGAAGGAGCCGTCGTCCTCGAAGGCCGGGTGTTGCGGGTAGTTGGTGCGCAGTACGCGCAGCGCGTTGGCTTCCAGTTGCGACATCTCCAGCAGGTTGTAGCCCTGCACCATCACCGCCAGCGCGTCCGGCACCGCCGGGGTCTGCTGGAAGTTCTCCACCACGTAGCGCCCGCGGTTGGCAGCGGCCAGGTAGGCGCCGCGCTTGAAGTAGTAGTTGGCCACGTGGACCTCATAGCGCGCCAGCAGGTTGCGCAGGTGAATCATGCGCTTTTGCGCGTCCGGCGCGTAGCGGCTGTCCGGGTAGCGGGCCATCAACTGGGAGAAGTAGGCGAAGGACTCACGCGCCGAGCCCGGGTCGCGGCTGGTCATGTCCGTGGGCAGGAAGCGCTCGAACAGGCCGGTGCCCTCGGTAAAGGACGACAGCCCTTTCATGTAATAGGCGTAGTCGACGTTGCGGTGCTGCGGGTGCAGGCGGATAAAGCGGTCCGCGGAGGCGATGGCGGCGTCGTTCTCGTAGTTGCGGTAATAGGCGTAGATCAGCTCCAACTGGGCCTGCTCGGCGTAGTTGCCGAACGGGAAGTTGTCTTCCAGCGCCCGCAGGTTCTTGATCGCCAAGTCCCACTGGCTGGATTTCAACTGGCGCTGGGCGGCCTCGTAGAAAGCCTGCTCGGTGCGGCTGCCGGTGGGCAGCCCCTCTTCCGACTCATCGGTGCTGGCGCAGGCGACCAGGATCGCGGACAACAAAACCAAAACCGACGTTTTCCAGGCCTGCATAGCCCCTCGCTCTATCATTATTACTCTCTACCTTTTGCTACTCGGCGCCACACCGTATCGGCAGGTGCGGTAAACTCGCCGCCATTATAGGAAATCGGCGGCCCGCCATTTAACCACAGTCACGGAGCTGCCCAAAGTGTTTGAATTTGCTCAATGAATGAACAGCTCGAAGTCGATGTCGAAGTCCCGGCGCAGCTCGCCGGCCAGAGGTTGGACCAGGCCGCGGCCGAATTGATCCCCGATTACTCCCGCGCCCGGCTGCAGGGCTGGATAAAAGGCGGCCAATTGACCGTCGACGGGCGCTCCGCGAAACCCAAAGACAGGCTGTTCGGTGGCGAGCTGCTGAGCCTTCGCGCGGAACTGGAACCCCAGGGGGAATGGTGCGCCCAGCCGATCGGGCTGGATATCGTCTACGAGGACGACAGCCTGTTGGTACTCAACAAGCCGGCGGGGCTGGTGGTGCACCCGGCCGCCGGCAATCCCGACGGCACCCTGCTGAACGGCCTGCTGTACCACTGCCCGGCACTGGAGCTGGTGCCGCGGGCGGGCATCGTCCACCGCCTGGACAAGGACACCAGCGGCCTGATGGTGGTGGCCAAGACGCTGCCGGCGCAGGTCGACCTGGTGGGCCAGCTCAAGGCGCGCAGCGTCAGCCGCCTCTACGACGCCGTCGTCCAGGGCGCGGTGACCGGCGGCGGCACCGTGGATGCGCCCATGGGGCGCCACCGCCAGAATCGCCTGAAGATGGCCGTTCTGGAACACGGTGGTAAGGAAGCGGTCACTCACTACCGGGTACGGGAGCGCTTCCGCGCCCACACCCACCTGCGCTGCCAGCTGGAAAGCGGCCGCACCCACCAGATCCGCGTGCATATGGCCCATATCCGTCACCCGCTGGTGGGCGATCCCCTCTACGGCGGCCGCCCCAAATTGCCGCCCGAGGCCAGTTCCGAGCTGGTCGAGGCACTGCAGCAGTTCCCGCGCCAGGCGCTGCACGCGGCGGAGCTGTCGCTGATTCACCCGCGAAGCAGCGAAGAGATGCACTGGTCGGCGCCGATGCCGGAGGATATGCTGCGATTGCTTGAACTATTGCGAGTGGACATGTAGGGGCGAGCTTTGTGGATGCCCGCCGTGGGGCTGGGTGCTGGTTAGATGGTCCCGTGGCGGCACTGCTACCGGTGGCTATTTGCCAGACACGCTGTGAATACGTCCCTGTACGCTCTAATCGACATCCCTGTCTCATAAGGTCTGGCAAATAGCCACCGGCATCAGCGCCTTCGCATCGACAGAGGTGTTCTATTTCGCTGACTAGTGGTCCATGCGGAAAGTTTGGTGACTAAGGAGCACAGCCAAAGTGTTCAGATCAAGGCGAGAAAGCGCAGGAATAGTGGTTCTATTTCAAGCTTTCTCAACGCAGAGCTGGACGCTTTGGCGACGCGAACAGTTACACAACTTTCCGCATGGGCCACTAGCAAGTGTGAAAAGAATTTGGAAGCCGTGTCCCACAAGAAGCTCCGGGTAGCAGGAGCAGGGCCGCCACTGCGTCATCTAACCGCGCCAGGTGGAGTTGCCCCAAAACACAAAACGCTTCCCCACAACTGATTAAGGTCAATAAACAGATGCCCAGCGACCACTACCTGATCCCCGACTGGCCCGCCCCCGCCAACGTCCGCGCGGCCACCAGCCTGCGCAGCGGCGGTCACAGCCGGGGGGCCTATGCGTCCTTCAATCTCGGCGACCATGTGGGCGACGAGCCGGAGGCGGTGGCCGCCAATCGCCGCCAACTGATGCGGGAATTGCAACTGCCGGCGGAGCCCCAGTGGCTGGAGCAGATTCACAGTGACCGCGCCGTCGAGGCCCGCAGCGACAGCCTGGTGCGCACCGCCGACGCCAGCTTCGCGCAGGGGCCCGGCGCCGTCTGCACCGTGCTCACCGCCGACTGCCTGCCGGTGCTCTTCTGCGACCGCGCCGGCACCCGGGTGGCCGCCGCGCACGCCGGCTGGCGCGGGCTGGCGGAGGGGATTCTGCGCAGCACCGTGGCCGCGCTGGACTGCCCGCCGGACGAACTGTTGGCGTGGCTGGGCCCGGCCATCGGTTCACAGGCATTCGAGACCGGCGTCGATGTGCTGGAGGCCTTTTTCGAGAACGCCCAGAGCGGCGGGCACACCGAGGCCATCGCCGGGTGCTTTCGCCCGCACAGCGAAAAACCACTGCACTTTCTCGCCGATATCTACGGCCTCGCCCGCGCCGAGCTGCGCCAACTTGGCGTGAACGATATCTACGGTGGCGACCGCTGCACCGTATCGGAAACGGAAAGCTTCTTCTCCTACCGCCGCGACAAAACCACCGGCCGTATGGCCAGCCTGGTCTGGCTCGCGTAGGGTGCGCCCTGATAGGGGCAGGGGCTAACCGGTCGGTGCGCATTGAACTCAAGTTTCGGAGTTCGAGGTGGCTGTCGATGGCACAAGCCGGCTCCGGCTCCCCGATCTGAACCCCGAAACTTGAGATTGAAAACCCTCTCCCCGCCCAAATATTCAGACTAGACTGTTTAGCAATGTCGTCGAATTAAACCGAGGGCCCGAGCGTGCGTATAGACCGAATGACCAATCCGCTGCAGTCGGCAATCGCCGATGCGCAGTCCCTGGCCGTGGGGCGGGATCACAACCAGATTTATCCGGAGCACCTGCTGCAGGCGCTGTTGAACCAGAACAACGGCAGCGTGCCGGCGTTTCTGTCCCAGGCGGGGTTCAACCTGAACGGCCTACGCAACGACCTGGCGAAACGGCTCGACAGCCTGCCCACCATCAGCTCGCCCACCGGCGATGTGGGCATGTCCCAGGAGCTGGCGCGGCTGTTCAACCTGGCGGACAAAAAAGCGCAGAAGAATGGCGACAGTTTTATTTCCAGCGAGACGGTGTTGCTGGCCGCATTCGATTCCGCCGCCGGCGAAATCGCCAAAATCCTGAAAGCCAACGGCGACGAAAAACAGCTGCAGGCGGCGATCGAAAAAGTGCGCGGCGACGAGAAGGTCGACGACCCGAATGCGGAAGAGGCGCGCCAGGCCCTGGACAAATATACCCTCGACCTGACCGAGCGTGCCGTGGCCGGCAAGCTGGATCCGGTGATCGGCCGCGACGACGAAATCCGCCGCACCATCCAGGTTCTGCAGCGGCGCACCAAAAACAACCCGGTGCTGATCGGCGAACCCGGCGTGGGCAAGACCGCGATCGTCGAGGGGCTGGCGCAGCGCATCGTCAACGGCGAAGTGCCGGAGGGATTGAAAGACAAGCGCTTGTTGTCACTGGACCTGGGCGCACTGCTGGCCGGGGCGAAATTCCGCGGCGAATTCGAGGAGCGCCTGAAAGCGGTGCTCAACGAACTGTCCAAACAGGAAGGCCGCGTCATCCTGTTTATCGACGAACTGCATACCATGGTCGGCGCCGGCAAGGCCGAGGGCGCGATGGATGCGGGCAATATGTTGAAGCCGGCGCTGGCGCGCGGCGAGTTGCACTGTGTCGGCGCCACCACGCTGGATGAGTACCGCAAGTATATCGAGAAGGACGCCGCGCTGGAGCGCCGCTTCCAGAAGGTGCTGGTGGACGAACCCACCGAAGAGGACACCATCGCCATCCTGCGCGGCCTGAAAGAGCGCTATGAAGTGCACCATGGGGTGGATATTACCGACGGCGCCATCATCGCCGCCACGCGTCTGTCCCAGCGCTATATCACCGACCGCCAACTGCCGGACAAAGCCATCGACCTGATCGACGAAGCCGCCAGCCGCATCCGCATGGAGATCGATTCCAAGCCCGAGGAAATGGACAAGCTCGACCGGCGCCTGATCCAGCTGAAGATCGAGCGCGAGGCGCTGAAAAAGGACAAGGACGACGAGGCGGCGCAGAAGCGGCTGGAAAAACTCGAGGAGGAAATCCACCAGCTGGAAAAAGAATACGCGGATCTCGACGAAGTCTGGAAGGCGGAAAAAGCCAAGCTCGCCGGCAGCCACGACATCAAGGAAAAACTCGAGCAGGCCAAGCTGGATATGGAGGCCGCGCGCCGCGCCGGCGACCTGACGCGCATGTCGGAATTGCAGTACGGCGTGATCCCGCAGCTCGAACAGCAGTTGCGGTCCGCCGACAGTGCCGAAGACAGCGAGGAGCCGCAACTGCTCCGCAACCGTGTCACCGACGAGGAGGTGGCGGAAGTGGTTTCCCGCTGGACCGGTATTCCAGTGGCAAAAATGCTCGAGGGTGAGCGGGAAAAACTGCTGCGAATGGAAGACGCGCTGCACAACCGTGTGATCGGCCAGGACGAGGCGGTCAACGCGGTCGCCAACGCGGTGCGCCGCTCCCGCGCCGGCCTCGCCGACCCCAACCGGCCCAACGGTTCCTTCCTGTTCCTGGGCCCCACCGGTGTCGGCAAGACCGAGCTGTGCAAGGCGCTGGCGCAGTTCCTGTTCGATACCGAGGACGCCATGGTGCGTATCGATATGTCCGAGTTTATGGAGAAGCACTCGGTCGCGCGTTTGATCGGCGCGCCCCCCGGTTACGTCGGCTACGAGGAGGGCGGCTACCTGACCGAGGCGGTGCGGCGCAAACCCTATTCGGTACTGCTGCTCGACGAAGTGGAAAAAGCGCACCCGGATGTATTCAATATCCTGCTGCAGGTGCTCGAGGACGGCCGCCTGACCGACGGCCAGGGCCGCACGGTGGATTTCCGCAACACCGTGGTGGTGATGACCTCCAACCTGGGTTCCGACCTGATCCAGAAATATGCCGGCGCGCGCGACAGCGACGAGCTGGATTCCGAGATCAACTATCGGCAGATGAAGAGCGCGGTCATGGATGTGGTGGGCGACCATTTCCGCCCGGAGTTCATCAACCGCATCGACGAAGTCGTGGTCTTCCACCCGCTTGACAAAGCGGAAGTACGCTCCATCGCCGAAATCCAGCTCGGACTGTTGCGCAGGCGACTGGCGGATCGCGACCTGGGCCTTGAGGTCTCCGATGCCATGGTCGACAAGCTCGCCGATGTCGGCTTCGATCCGGTCTATGGCGCCCGTCCGCTCAAGCGCGCCATCCAGATGTGGCTGGAAAACCCGCTGGCACAGGAGGTGCTGGCGGGAGAGTTTGTTCCCGGCGATACCGTACATGTGGAAGTGGAGGACGACAAAGCGGTTTTCCACAAGTAGCTTCGTCCGTCTGCAGCGGTCGGCGCGGCGTCGTCGACCGCTGTATCTTTGCACCTGTTTCCTTTCATTCGTTCTCTCCTCTCCTCTCACTTCTCCTTTCACCGCGTTGCAGCCACCAGAGCGACTAGACTTGCCTATCCTGTCATCAGTGCGATCCGGCGCAGGGCGATCGATCGGTGGACCTGCGTGCCGCAACAACGGGATTTTCAGTGGTACAAGCGAGAAAAGTCTTCAACGGACCCATGCTGTGGATGCTGCTGGGCTGCCTGCTGCTGTTCGGTGGTATTTTTGCCTTCAAGATGTTTGGCAAATTCATGATGAACAAGGCGCTCGACAGTATGGCGCAGCCGCCGGCCACGGTGACTTCCACCCGGGTAGAACAACAGACCTGGCAGCAGATGCTACTGGCGGTGGGTTCCATGCGCGCCGTCAACGGCGTGGATGTCACCACCCAGGCGCAGGGCGTGGTCAGTGCAATTCACTTCAAGTCCGGGCAGCGGGCGAACAGCGGCGAACTGCTGGTGGAGTTGGCCGCGGAACCGGAGAAGGCGCAGCTGAAAGTGTTGAAGGCGGAATTGATGCTCGCCCGGCGCGACCACGAGCGCATCGCCTCGCTGCACAAACGGGGGGTCACTACCGATGCGGAACTGGATGACGCCCTGAGCCGTCTCGACCAGGTCCTGGCGCAGTTGGAAGTGCAGCGCGCCACGGTGTCCGAGCGGCGTGTCACCGCGCCGTTTACCGGCCAGCTTGGGATCCGCCAGGTGGATCTGGGGCAGAATGTCAGCCCCGGCGACGCGGTGGTCTCGCTACAGCAACTGGAGCCGATCTTTGTCGATTTCTCGTTGCCCGAGCGGCATTTTTCCCGGGTCAGTGAGGGGCAGACGGTGGAGGTCAGCACCGGTGCCTTCCCGAAGGCCGTCTTCCCCGGCCGCATCACCGCCATCGATCCGCGGGTGGACAGCGCCAGCCGCAACTTCCTCGTGCAGGCGACGATGGCCAACCCCGAGCACAAACTGCGCCCCGGCATGTACGCCGATGTCACCGTGAAGCTGGCGACGGATCGGCGCGTGCTGGTGGTGCCGCGCACCGCCATCCTGTTTGCGCCCTACGGCGACTCGGTGTTCGTTCTGGAAAAGAGCGGTAACGACGGCTCGGGCGACAGCGGTATCGTCGCCCGCAAGCGCCTGGTCAAGACCGGGGAAGAGCGCGGCGACCTGGTGGAGATCGTCGAGGGGATCGAGGCGGGTGAAGTGATCGCCACCACCGGGCTGCTGAAATTGCGCAACGATGGCCCGGTGAAAATCAACAATGAAAACCCGCCGCCGGCAGAGAAAGACCCGGATCCGGAAAACAGCTGATTCAGCGGTGCGCATGGGAGAATCCAGGTGAATTTCACCGAAATCTTTATCCGCAAACCGGTGCTGGCTTCCGTGGTGAGCCTGTTTATCCTGCTGCTCGGCCTGCGCGCCGGCACGGAGCTGAACGTGCGCCAGTACCCGGAGCTGGAGAACGCGGTGATCACGGTCAGCACTGTCTATGTCGGCGCCGATGCGGACCTGGTGCAGGGATTTATCACCACGCCGCTGGAACAGGAGATCGCCACCGCCGACGGTATCGACTATATGGTGTCGACCAGTGTGCAGGGCGTCTCCACCATCCAGGCGTATGTACGCCTCGACTACGACGCCAACGAAGTGCTCACGCAGGTGGTGGCCAAGGTCAACAAGCTGCGCAGTGAACTGCCGGAGGAATCCGAGGATTCCACCGTGGAAATGGCGGTGGGCGAGACGGTCGCCGCCATGTACCTGTCCTTCTCGTCGAAGCAGCTCGACAATAACCAGATCACCGATTACCTGACCCGCGTGGTACAGCCGAAGCTGTCCACCATCGCCGGTGTGCAGCGCGCGCGCCTGCTCGGCAACCGCACTTTTGCCATGCGTATCTGGCTGCAGCCGGAGGCGATGGCGGCCATGGGGGTGACGCCGTCGGATGTGAGCGAGGCACTGCGGGCCAACAATATGCTGTCGGCGGTGGGCAGCACCAAGGGCACCATGGTGCGGGTGGAGGTGTCGGCGGATACCGATATCGCCACCGCCGAGGCCTTCCGCCAGCTGGTGGTGCGCGCCGACGGCGATCGACTGGTGCGCCTCGGCGAAGTTGCCGAAGTGGAATTGGGCTCGGAATCCTACGATACCTCGGTCACCTTCAACGGCCGCTCCGCCACTTTTATCGCAGTGGAAGTGGCGCCGGATGCGAACGCCCTCGAGGTGATTCGCATGGTGCGCGAAAAACTGGAAAACGAGATCTTTCCGCAATTGCCCCAGGGTATGATCGGCGACATCCCCTACGACAGCACCGAGTATATTCAGGATTCCATCGACGAGGTGATCAAGACGATCTTGGAGGCGGTGGTGATCGTGATCGTCGTCATCTACCTGTTCCTGGGATCGCTGCGCAGCGTGGTGATCCCGGCGGTGGCGGTGCCGCTGTCGCTGGTGGGCGCGCTGTTCCTGATGCTGTTGATGGGCTTCACCATCAACCTGCTGACACTGCTGGCGATGGTGCTGGCCATCGGCATCGTCGTCGATGACGCGATCATCGTGCTGGAAAATGTGCACCGGCATATCGAGGAGGGCATGACGCCATTCGATGCGGCCATTGTCGGTGCCCGCGAGCTGGCCTGGCCGGTGGTGGCGATGACGACCACGCTGATCGCGGTCTACCTGCCGATCGGTTTTCTCGGCGGCCTCACCGGCACACTGTTCCTGGAGTTTGCGTTTTCCCTCGCCGGTGCCGTACTGCTGTCCGGTATCGTCGCGCTGACACTGTCGCCGATGATGGCATCGCGGATCCTGAAACCGGACAAGGGCGGCGGCAACCGCATGGAGCAGTGGCTGGAGCGCCAGTTCGACCGCCTGCAGCAGGGCTATCGAAACAGGCTGGCGCGGGCGCTGGACTACCGGCTGGTGATCCTGGTGTTCGGCCTGATCGTGCTCACCAGCTGCTACTTCCTGTTTGTCACCTCCCCCAGCGAACTGGAGCCGAAAGAGGACCGCGGTTTCGTGCTGACCATTTCCACCGCCGACTCCTACGCCACCATCGACTATGTGGAACAGTACACCCGCGAAATGAACGGTATTGCCGAGCGGCACAGCGACGCGGTGGAAAACCTGTTCCTGCTCAACGGTGTCGGCGGCTCCGGCGACAGCAGCAACAGCGCCATCGCCGGCTTCGTGCTGGATTCGTGGAACAAGCGGGACCAGAACACCGCCGAGATGCAGGAAATCATCAGCGGGGAGGTGGAGCAGATCGCCGGGCTCAAGGTGGCGGTGGTGGTGCCGCCGAGCCTGCCCACTGCCGGTGGGCGCCTGCCGGTGGAATTCGTGATCGGCGCCACCGAACCGATGGAAAACCTCGCCGATCTGGCCAATGAAGTCATGGAGCGCGCCTACGCCAGCCGCAAATTCATCTTCGTGGATTCGGATATCAAGATCGACAAGCCCAAGCTGGAAGTCGCCATCAATCGCGACAAGGCCGCGTCGGCCGGAATCACCATGGCGGATATCGGCCGCGAGCTGGGCGGCATGATGTCCGGAGCCTACGTCAACCGCTTCTCGCTCGAAAATCGCAGCTACAAGGTGATCCCGCAGGTGGTGCGCCGCGAGCGGCTGACCGGCGAACAGCTGAAAAACTACTATATCCGCGCGCGCAACGGCCAGCTGATTCCGCTGTCGACGCTGGTAACCCTGCGCGAAACCGTGGAACCGCAGCAACTGAAACGCTTCCAGCAGCTGAATGCCGTCACCATCTCCGGCGTGCCGCGCCCGGGTATCACCCTGGGAGAGGCGCTGGGCATTCTCGAGGGCGCCGCCGCCGAGATACTGCCGCCGGGCTACTCCGTCGACTACGCCGGCCAGTCGCGCCAGTACAAGAGCGAGGGCTCGCAACTGGTGCTGACCTTCTTCTTTGCACTGATCGTCATCTACCTGGTGCTGGCCGCGCAGTTCGAATCCTGGCGCGATCCGCTGATCATGCTGGTGACGGTGCCGATGAGTGTCTGCGGGGCGATGATTTTCGTCAGCCTGGGCCTGACCACGCTGAATATCTACACCCAGGTGGGGCTGGTCACGCTGATCGGGGTCATCTCCAAGCACGGCATCCTGATCGTCGAGTTCGCCAACAAGCTGCAGGAGGAAGGCAGGGACAGGCGCACCGCGATCGAGGAGGCCGCGGCCATCCGCCTGCGGCCGGTGCTGATGACCACCGCCTCGCTGGTGCTGGCGATGGTGCCGCTGCTGATCGCCGCCGGCCCGGGCGGCGGCGCGCGCTTCGCCATGGGCCTGGTGGTGGCCACCGGCATGACCATCGGCACCCTGTTTACGCTGTTTGTGGTGCCGGCCATGTATCTGTACCTGGGGCGGGACTATCACCGCGAAAGTGGTCACCGCGACGGCGATACGGCGTCGGACAAAAGTGGGTAACGGGCGCCCGATTGACATCCCTGACGCTCAATTTAACATCGGTTGATAACACCGGTGCGCCCGTCCCCGCGGCGATGTGTGCCTTTCCCCATGCCTGTCCCGGGAGTCATCGCATGCCCAGTCTGTCCGCACCCGCCGCAAAGCGCCTGTTGGCGCCGGCCCTGGCCACTCTTTTTACCGCCTTCACCTGCCTCGCCGCCGCGGCCGAGTCACCGAAAGCCGACCGGCAACTGCAGGCGCTGTACAGCGCCGAGTACGCCTGGCGCAAACAGCAGAATGGTATGGTGCAGGATGCCGACGGCCAGTGGCGCCGGGGTGATCACTGGCCGCAGGTGGATGCCGATTCCTACCGACAGCGGCTGGCGTACTGGGATAGGGCACTGGCGAAGCTGGAGGCCATCCCCGGCGAGGCGCTGAGCCACGAGGAACAGATCAACGCGGCGGTATTCCGCCAGATCGTCGAGAACCGGGCCGGCGATGCGCGTTTCCGCACTTACCAGGCGCCGTTCAATTCCGACTCGCTGTTCTGGACCTACCTGGCGCCGCGGCACGGGCTGGACGGCGAGCGGGAATACCGCCGCTATATCGCCCGCATGCGGGACCTGCCGCGTTACTTTGACCAGCAGATCGAGAATATGCGCGCCGGCCTCGAGCGCGGCTACAGCGTGCCGCGGGTGACCCTGGCCGGGCGGGAGAAATCCTTCGCACCGTATCTGCAGGAGGGTGCGGAGAACCCCTTCTGGGCGCCGATTGCCGCCATGCCCGAAACCCTGCCGGAAGCCCGGCAGCAGGCGCTCCGCGAACAGGCCGGGGAGGCCATCCGCACCGCGGTGGTGCCGGCCTACCGGCAGTTGTCGGACTTCTTCCGCAATGAATACCTGCCCCGTACCCGCACCACGATATCGGCGCAGGACCTGCCCCGCGGCGACGCCTTCTACCGGGCCCAGGTAAAGGCCTACACCACGCTGGAGCTGAGCCCGGAGGAGATCCACCGGCGCGGGCTGGAAGAGGTGGCGCGAATCGGCGAGGAGATGGAAGCGGTCAAGGACAGGACAGGGTTTGACGGCGATATGCAGGCCTTCCTCAGGTTCCTGCGCACCGATCCGCAGTTTTACGCCGAGACGCCGCGGGAATTGCTGTCGTTTTCCGCCTATGTGGCCAAGCGGGTGGATGGCGCCCTGACCGATACGCTGGGCCGGCTGCCGCGGCGGCGCTTCACGATACTGCCGGTCCCCGACGCCATCGCGCCTTTCTATACCTCGGGGCGCGGCGGATTGGACAGCTGCCTGATGAATACCTACGACCTGTCGTCGCGGCCGCTCTACACCCTGACTGCTCTGACGCTGCACGAATGCTCCCCCGGGCACGCACTGCAAGCCGCCATCGCAGAGGAATCGGCGGGCGATATCCCGCCGTTCCGCGCCGACAACTATTTCTCCGGTTACGGCGAGGGCTGGGGGCTCTACACCGAGTGGCTGGGCAGCAAAATGGGGGTGTACGAAACGCCCTACGAGGACTTTGGTCGCCTGACCTACGAAATGTGGCGCGCCTGCCGGCTGGTGGTGGATACCGGTATTCACCTGTACGGCTGGAGCCGCGAGCGGGCGCTGGACTACATGCGCCGGCACACGGCGCTGTCGGAACACGAGATCACCACCGAGGTGGACCGCTATATCTCCTGGCCCGGCCAGGCGCTGTCCTACAAGCTCGGCGAGATGCTGATCCGCAGGAAGCGGGCCGAGGCGGAAGAGGCGCTGGGGGAGGATTTCGACCAGCGCTACTTCCACGACACCATCCTGAAGCTGCGCTCGGTGCCGCTACCGGTGTTGGCCGCGGAGCTGGATACCTGGATCGAGGGCGGCGGTCGCGATCCCTATGCGGAAGTGGAGGGCTGAAAACCGTGGGCCCGGAATCGCCCGCGGCGGTTCCGGGTTATCGAAAGAGAGAAGCGCGGTAGCGGATCAGCAGTTGTCGCGGATGGTCCGCTGCATCTGGGTAATGCGCTGCTGGCGCTCCTCTTCCGGCAGCACCCGCATCTTGCCGTCGGAGCCGATTTCGCGCACGCGGGAATGGGTGGTCAGTTCCTGCAGGTTGTCGCGCGCCATGCGGCAGCGCTGGGCGCGCACGGCCATTTCCGCCCGCGACGGCTGGCGGTTTTCCTCGGGCTGGGTGTCCCCGTCCTGTTTTTCCTCTTCCCTGCGTGCACTCTTTGGCTGTTCCGCCTCCTGCGCCGCTTTCTCCTCGGCCATCAGCGCCTGCTGTTCCGCCTGCCACTGCTTGTAGCGTTCGGATTTGGGCTTCCTGACGACTTCCACGTCGTCATTTTTCTTTTCCTGCGGCGGCTGGGAGCCGAAATGCACCACGCCGTTTTCATCCGTCCACTTGTAGATACCGTCGGCCTGGGCGGTGAGCGCAAGCGTGGAAATGAAAATCGCGAGGGCGATGCGCATCTGGAACTTCCTCTGTGCTCTTGGTTGTTGTCTCCCGGCATTGTACCGGTCTGGGCCCGCTTTCCCACCACCGCCTTAACACTTTCGCCAATTGCCCGGGGCTCCGGGTTGACAGCTCCGGCACAGTTTGCAGAATCAATTGTTCACCCGGCGAGTAGAGACGGCCGCACACCCCGCGGCTCCCGTTCTCCCCTCCGGTGGGCCAAACGCCCATCCCTTGCCGCCGGGTCGGCTCTCCCCACCATGGAGGCCTGCAGATCCGCCGCGTATCCCCCATGGGGCCGCTCCGGATCGGCGCATTGGCGCTGTCGATGAAGTTATCCTAAAAATCGGCAGTAAAATGCGTTACAGGCTGATATTTATCACCATTTTCCTTTACAATCGCCGTTTGACCTTTTCGTCATGTGGCGGTTTTTGCCTTTTTACGTGATGAATATCCTACCCAGACAGTAAATTTGAGGGGGCTTCAGTGGAATTACTCTCCGGCGGCGATATGTTGGTTCGCGCGCTGCAGGATGAAGGGGTGGATCTGATCTTCGGATACCCCGGCGGGCAGGCGTTGCATATCTACGACGCCATCTTTCGGCAGAAGGGTATCAAGCATGTACTGGTTCGCCACGAGCAGGGGGCTACCCATGCGGCGGACGGCTATGCGCGCTCCACCGGCAGGGCCGGTGTGGTGCTGGTGACCTCCGGCCCGGGCGCCACCAATGCGATAACCGGTATCGCTACCGCCTATATGGATTCGATCCCGATGGTGGTGATCTCCGGCCAGGTGCCCCGCGACAAGATCGGCGAAGACGCCTTCCAGGAAACCGATATGGTGGGCTGCTCGCGGCCGATCGTGAAGCACAGTTTCCTGGTCAAGCGTGCCGAGGATATTCCGGAAACGGTCAAGAAGGCTTTCTACATCGCCAATACCGGCCGCCCCGGCCCGGTGGTGATCGATATCCCCAAGGACGTCACCAACCCGGCGGATCGCTTCCCCTACGAGTATCCGGAAAAGCTGCGCATGCGTTCCTACACGCCCGCGGGCAAGGGACACAGCGGCCAGA
The DNA here is from genome assembly GCF_023634065.1 of Microbulbifer litoralis. Classification (GTDB taxonomy): domain Bacteria; phylum Pseudomonadota; class Gammaproteobacteria; order Pseudomonadales; family Cellvibrionaceae; genus Microbulbifer; species Microbulbifer litoralis. The sequence goes on along the minus strand of NZ_JALKCV010000016.1, from coordinate 3,892 downwards.
TCCGCAAGGCGGTGGCGCTGTTGCTGTCGGCGAAACGCCCGGTGATCTACGCCGGCGGCGGTGTGGTACAGGGCGAGGGGGCGCCGCTGCTGGCGGAGCTGGCCCAGCGGCTCAACTATCCGGTCACCAACACGCTGATGGGGCTGGGCGCCTATCCGGGCAGCGACAGGCGCTTTCTCGGCATGCTGGGTATGCACGGTACCTTCGAGGCCAACACCGCCATGCACCACGCGGATGTAATCCTGGCCGTGGGGGCGCGCTTCGATGACCGGGTGACCAACACGCCCAACAAGTTCTGCCCCGGGGCCAAGATTATCCATGTGGATGTGGATCCGGCGTCCATCTCCAAGACCATCGTCGCCGATGTGCCCATCGTCGGCACCGTACAGTCGGTACTGGGCGAAATGGTTGAAATGCTGAAGTCCTCCGACGAGCAGCCGGACCAGTCGGCGATCACCGACTGGTGGCGCCAGATCGACGACTGGCGTGAGCGTCACGGCCTCTATGTAGCGCCGCGCTATCGCACCGACGGCGACATGATCATGCCGCAGGAGGTGATCAGGGCGGTCTACGACATCACCGAGGGCGACGCCTTCCTGACTTCCGACGTGGGCCAGCACCAGATGTTCGCGGCCCAGTACTACCTGTTCGACAAGCCGCGCCGCTGGATCAACTCCGGCGGCCTGGGGACCATGGGCTTCGGCCTGCCGGCCGCCCTGGGGGTCAAAATCGCGCACCCGGACAGCGAGGTCGTCTGTGTCACCGGTGAGGGCAGCATCCAGATGTGTATCCAGGAGCTGTCCACGGCCACCCAGTACCACCTGCCGGTGAAGATCCTGTGCCTGAACAACCAGGCACTGGGCATGGTGAAACAGTGGCAGGAGATGCAGTACGAGGGTCGCCTGTCCCACAGCCTCTACGAGGAATCGCTGCCGGATTTCGTCAAGCTGGCCGAGGCCTACGGTCACGCGGGTGTGAGGATCGAGCGCCGCGAGGAGCTGCACGACAAACTGCAGGAGGCCTTTGCCATCAAGGACCGCACCGTCTTTATCGATGTGTACGTGGATCCGTCCGAGCATGTGTATCCGATGCAGGTGATGCCGAACGGCTCCATGCGGGATATGTGGTTGAGCAAGACGGAGCGGACCTAGGGAAGTTTGACGATGCGCAGAATCATTTCAGTATTGATGGAAAACGAACCGGGCGCTCTCTCCCGCGTGGTGGGGCTTTTCTCCCAGCGGGGCTACAACATCGAGAGCCTGACGGTGGCGCCCACCGAGGATGCCACCCTGTCGCGCCTGACGCTGGTCACCATCGGCGACGACCACAAGATCGAGCAGATCACCAAGAACCTGAACAAGTTGATCGATGTGGTGAAACTGGTGGACCTGACCGAGGGCGCGCATATCGAGCGCGAACTGTTACTGGTCAAGGTGCGCGCCACCGGCGCGCAGCGCGACGAGGTAAAACGCAGCGTGGATATTTTCCGCGGCCAGATCGTGGATGTCACCAGCAATATGTACACGGTGCAGGTAGCCGGCACCGGCGAGAAACTGGATGCTTTTTTGCAGGCCCTGGGCGAGCACACCATTATGGAGGTGGTTCGCTCCGGCGTGTCGGGTATTGCCCGCGGCGAGAAAGTCCTGAGTATTTGATATAGACCGAAATAGGAAGTGAACGATGCAAGTTTTTTACGATAAAGATTGCGACCTGTCTTTGATCCAGCAGAAGACCGTGGCCATCATCGGCTACGGCTCCCAGGGCCACGCCCACGCCAACAACCTGAAGGACTCCGGCGTGAAGAACGTCGTCGTGGGCCTGCGCAAGGGCTCCAGCTCCTGGGCCAAGGCCGAAAAGGCCGGCCTGCGCGTGGCGGAAGTGGCCGATGCGGTAAAAGATGCCGACGTGGTCATGATCCTGACCCCGGACGAGCACCAGGCCGCCATCTACCGCGAACAGGTGGCGCCCAACCTGCAGTCCGGTACTGCGCTGGCATTCGCGCACGGCTTCAATGTGCATTTCGAATTGATCGAGCCGCCCAAGGATGTGGACGTGATCATGATCGCGCCCAAGGGCCCGGGCCACACCGTGCGTTCCACCTACCTGGACGGTGGCGGCGTCCCGACACTGGTCGCCATTTACCAGAACGCCTCTGGTAAAGCCAAGGAACTGGCACTGTCCTACGCGTCCGCGAACGGCGGTGGCCGCTCCGGCATCATCGAAACCAACTTCCGCGAGGAAACCGAAACCGACCTGTTCGGTGAGCAGGCGGTACTCTGCGGCGGCATGACGGCGCTGGTTCAGGCCGGTTTCGAAACCCTTGTGGAAGCAGGCTACGCACCGGAAATGGCCTACTTCGAGTGCCTGCACGAACTGAAGCTGATCGTCGACCTGATGTATGAGGGCGGCATCGCCGATATGCGCTACTCCATTTCCAATACCGCTGAGTACGGTGACTATGTCACCGGTCCGCGCCTGGTCACCGACGAGACCAAGGCGGAAATGCAGCGGGTGCTGAAGGATATCCAGACCGGCAAGTTCGCCAAGGACTTCATGCTCGAGTCCCAGGCCGGCCAGCCGCGCCTGAAGGCCGAGCGCCGTATCTCCGGCGAGCACCAGATCGAGGAAGTCGGCGCCAAGCTGCGCGGCATGATGCCCTGGATCAAGGCCAACAAGATCATCGACAAAACCGAAGGCAACTAAAGCCTCCGGTTTCTGGTATCGGCAGGATCGAAAGCGGCGGGGCCTGCCCCGCCGCTTTTTTTATGGGCGGGCTAAGCTGACTGTCTGTATGCGTCGGGGCTGCAATCGCTGTACACTCGCCGGCTGCATCACGCATTAACGGAGAAACTATGAGCGACAAAGGGGATGCCGGAAAGCCCGAAGATCGGAATGACGAAGAAGTCCGCCTGCCGGTCGACGAGCACATAGAGGAGGAGGTCTCTGCGAGCGGCAAGAAGGTGCGTGCCCGCGGTGTCTATCTGCTGCCGAACCTGATTACCACCGGCGCGCTCTTCAGTGGTTTCTACGCCATCATCTCCGGCATGAACGGCAATTTCGAAGCCGCCGCCATCGCGATCTTCGTCGCCATGATCCTCGATGGCCTCGACGGACGGGTGGCGCGCCTGACCGATACCCAGAGTGCTTTCGGCGTCCAGTACGATTCGCTGTCGGATATGGTTTCCTTTGGCTTGGCGCCGGCGCTGGTGGTGTTCAGCTGGGGGCTGGATCACCTGGGCAAGTTCGGCTGGGCCGCGGCCTTTCTCTATGCGGCCTGTGCGGCGCTGCGCCTGGCGCGGTTCAACACCCAGGTGGATGATGTCGACAAGGGCGTCTTTATCGGCCTGGCCAGCCCGACGGCCGCGGCTATTGTCGCCAGTATGGTCTGGGCCGGCCACGATGTGGAAATGGGGTCCGGCCTGGCGGCCGTAGTGGCCCTGGTCACGCTGGCGGCCGGTCTGCTGATGGTTTCCAACTTCCGCTATACCAGCTTCAAGAAGGTCGACTTCAAGGGGCGCGTACCTTTCGTGATGATGCTGGCGGTCATACTGATCTTCTTCCTTGTGACCATTGACCCACCCCGGGTCCTGCTGACGATTGCCGTTATCTATACCTTCTCCGGGCCGGCGACGTGGATCTGGAACCTGGTCCGCAAGCGCGGCAGCCGGTCCACCGGTCCCGGCAAGGGGGAGGGCGAGCCTGGTAAGGAAGCTGGCGAGACCAAGGGGAAAGGGGGCGAATCCTGAGGTCGGCGGCCTTGGGGTTTCCGGATCGTGAGACTAAAGTAGCAGGGTGGAGCCGCAGTAATGCGGGCCGCGTGGCGGCCCTCCCTTCCGGTCGATGAAAAATTTTCACCCAGGGCAGAAAAAGGGCTTGCACGGCCCGGCGCGAG
>NZ_JALKCV010000015.1 GCF_023634065.1 Microbulbifer litoralis | reverse complement strand
TGCACTAAATCAAAAATTGAGGCAAGATTTGAAGCATGTCTGAACCAAAGTTATTCATTTCATATTGTTGGTCGAGTCCCGAACATGAAGACTGGGTTCTCCGGCTTGGTACTGAGCTCCGAGAGAACGGAGTGGACGTAATATTAGATAAATGGGATCTGAAAGAAGGGAATGATGCAAACGCATTTATGGAGAAAATGGTTTCGGATGAAGAAATCAAGAAGGTCATCTTGGTCATTGACGAGCAATATAGCGATAGAGCCAACTCGAGAAAAGGTGGTGTAGGAACGGAGACCCAAATTATCTCAGCCGAGGTCTATGAGAGTGTCGATCAAAATAAGTTTGTTGCTGTAATAGCAAGCAGAAATCCAGAAGGGAAAGCAAAACTTCCCGTATTTTATAAATCAAGAATTTACATTGATCTGTCGGATGACGAGCTCTATGGAAAAAACTTTGAGCAGTTATTGAGGTGGATTTACGACAAGCCATTAAATGTAAAACCTGAGATAGGAAAGAAACCCGCATTCTTGGACAAAGAAGAACAAGTTTCATTAGGCACATCGGTTGCGTTTCGAAGATTAGTGGAAGCAATAAAAAATAACCGTTCGCATGCGCATGGAGCATTGGGTGAGTACTTTAACCTATTCTCAGTTAACCTTTCACGGTTTAGGTTGGAACCAAGCAATGGAGCTAATGATTTTGATGAAAAAGTAGTTGATAGCATTGAACAATTCATTCCTGCCCGGAATGAATTAGCAGAGGTTTTTGGTGCTATTGCACAATATGATCAAACGACGGCTTCAGCCTCGGTAATACATAAATTTTTCGAATCTCTGGTACCATTTCTCGATAGGCCAGAGGGCGTTAATTCCTGGCACAAGTGGGACTGGGACAATCTGAAATTCATCATACAAGAATCTTTCATCTTATGCGTTTCAGTTTTCCTAAAATATGAAAGATTCGATATCGTCGCATACTTGCTGAATCAGCGATATTACATTGAAATGGATGATCGTTATGGACGTAGCACCATGGCATCATTCGGTGTATTTCGAAATTATCTCGAATCTCTTAACCATCGAAATAGCCGCTTAAAACTTCAACGATTATCAGTTCATGCAGATATGATCAAGGAGAGGTGCACAGATTCAGGGGTTTCATTTAATACTATAATGCAAGCAGATTTTGTTTTGTATCTGGCGGAAGCATTACAAGGGCTTAAGGAGGAACGAAGGCAAGAATGGTGGCCAGAAACACTTGTTTTCAAGTCATTTCATGGTGGTACGTTTGAGATTTTCCTTAGATCTGAATCCATAGGGTACTTTAGCCGCCTAGCTCCAGTTTTGGGTATAAGTAAGAAAACAGAACTGGAGCCAATTGTTGAAGGCATAAAAAATGACTCTATATACGTTCCAAAATGGCAGTTTGATAGGATCGCTCCTTTAGAGTTAATGAACTATGAGAATCTGTGCACACGTGCATAACAAAGTGCTGCTAGGGACAATCCTACGCTGCGCTTCGGTTTGCCCCAGAGCACGGCGTTAGATTCAAATTGGAGTAAATATCGGAATGAGGGAAAACATCGCGGCTAAAGCGATTGATGCAGGGGGTAAGCTCACAGTAAAGAGTGCGTTAAACCCAATCTTGTGGCTTTGCGCAATTGTTTCAATCCCTGGTCTTGTTGCAATTCAATTTATAAATCCTACTCCGATCTGGCTGGTTATCTTAGTTTGTGGTCCTGTAGTAACCGCAATGCTTGGATTTCTGATCCTGTTGTTTGTTGATCGAGACAAGCTTCAGTCGGAGGAGTATCAGATTCGAAAACAAACACTAGAGTATATGCAGCAAAAAGGTCAGGCCTTGCCATCACCAGTTAATGACACAGAATTAATCACGCCTCCAGATTTGGGCCAGATGTTGGAGGATCAGCAGTAATGAAATCGTTTATTTTTATATTTAATGGCGGCGCAGATGAGCGTGAAAAGCTCGTAAAAATTCTCGATCAACTCCCAGAGGTATATACGTGGCGCTACGACATGATTTCTTGTATCTATATTCTCTCAAATCATACAGCCAAAGAAATACAAGAAGCTATTAAGCACCACTATCCTTCGATAGGACGTCACATGATTACTAAGCTGGGTAATGAGTACTGGGGTGAATTAACTGGTGAAAGTTGGCATTTCTTAGAAAAGTGTGAGCATGCACCAGAATCTAACGAATAAGGATAGGTCGCGCGCAGCCGCGACCTTATCCGATTGGTTGAACAAGCCCGGAGCTGTCTGATGACTCTCTATAGGAAAATATCTTTTCAAAAATGAGGCAGGATGGCCTGATGCGTTGATGGATACTTTTTTCTGGCCGAGCGGGGTCCTTGGCTTTTCTTGGCCAAGAATAGAACGGATTCAGTTGTACATGAAGCGCTGTTCCCTCCTTATTGGTGCATGTCCACTGTTTGGCCGGGCGCGTGGGTTACCCCGATAGCCAGCCCGGTCTGAACACCTGCACAAACCGCATGGGCGAACGGCAGCGCGGACAGCGCAATACCGGCCTTTCCCTGAGCTTGAGCGTGTCGATCACAACCCGGAGCGCCATCTGGACAAGCCGCAGCAACCGCTTGGCATTGCCGTGTAGAAAGCCGTAATCGCGCACCCGCCGGAAGCCCTTTGGCAGAACGTGTTGCAGTACCCGCCACAGGAAGTCGGCCCCCGGCAGGGATCGGGTTTTGGATTGGCCCGTTTTACTCTCGATGTAGCGGAAGGTGACCTCGCCATCGCGGTCACTGAGAATCTGCTTCTCGCTGATGACCCCGCGGTAGAGATATTTGGACAGGTATTCCAAAGCGGGCTGGCCTCTGCCGGCACTCTGGCACTGCACCACCCAGCTGGCAGGCGTTGCCGGCGGCTCGAAGCCCTGCTTTCTCAGGGCTTGCAGAAACCGCGCCCTGAAGACCTTGGCGAGGGCCTGGCCATTGAACAGGTATTGACCTCTTACCGTCTTCCACTGCCGCCGACGACGACCCACAGCGCCGCCGGGCACCACGATGTGACAGTGTGGGTGGTAGCCCAGCCGACGGGTTTGCGCCAGCTCCCCTCAGCCCGGCCGGGCATGGAACAACTGAGCTGCACAGACTCCTCACTGATCTACAGGTTCCGGCCTTCACCATGTCCCGGCCATTACGCTGAACCTTGGGCTACTATGCCGTCTGCTGACTTCTGCTCATTCACCGGACCGGTTACCCGGCCCGGCGCTATCGGTTTGTATCGGATTCGCTCCCCTTGGGCGATACACTCCAAGGGGCCAAGGCACTTATTAGCCAGAGCCTTACTGGCGATTGACCGATCGCCCGATGAGCAGATCTCCCCGAATAAGAACATGGACTTTCACTGCACAACCGCATCATTTACCCTGCCCGTTAGATCACGTGGCTTCGTCATCTGGTGCTGACTCGCCTCCAGGCTAGGCCTTATATGATGTTTCTGTCCGTCGGCTTGCAGTTTTGCTAGTGGCTTCCTCCAGACCGCTCCTCGCGGGTCGGCCCTTGCCGTTCGCTAGTAGTTGACGTTTAATAGCATCTTGGATACTAAATAAACGGTGATCTTCCTACAGGGGACTTTCACCCTATTAGTTCATGCCCATGTCGGGCGTACACCGCCGCAAGCGTCGGTGGGACGCTCGCAAGCTCGCGCCCTTGCACGCGGCGTTATGTCATGAGAGAAATATGGTAAAGCTACCGACAGAGTTCAATGTCGATTTCAATTACCCAGGAATCGATGTCAAGGTTGAGTTAAGCATTCTGAAGGATTACTTAGCGCATCTGGAGTCCGGTGTGCATGAAATTGGGGAGCAGTACATTTTAAACGAGCGAGGCAAATACCTAGGTTGTGAATATCATGAATACTCGCATGTATATGATATTGCGGAAGAGGAGTTCCCTAGGCTCATTAAGCTGCCGTTCTTGGTAACAATACACACAGCGTTTGAGAGTTCAGTTGTGAGGTTGTTGAATTATGCAAAAACGAGAGAAGGGGCTGGCTTATCTTTGAGAGATTTGGACAGTCGAAAAACTAAGGTTAAAAAATTCAATAAATACCTTAGGCATATATTGAACTACGACTTTCATTTTAATACTCAGTTTGAGCAGGAATTTTCTGACTTATCTAAAGTCCGTAATTGCGTAGCACATGCAAATGGCGTATTCGAAGCTCTATCGAAAGAGCACCAAGATGGAATTGAAAGATTGATTGATAGAAATATAGGGGTATCAATAACTTCTGGCGGCATTGATGTGTCTTACGACTTGCTGAAAAAGTCAATGGAATCCGTTTCTGTCGCGGTTGAAAAACTGATGAAATTTATGGAGTCACGCTATGGGTTCTATCAATAGACATAATCGGGTAAGGGCGGGTGGACACCCCCGACCAAGACTGGGCCGCTGCCAGCGAAGATTCGCATGCAGTCATACGCGAGGCAAAGAATGCCGGTGTCTACATATTTGGCGGTGGTATCAACGCAGATGTCGCGCCGCTGATGGTTGCTGCCGATGGCACCGCCACCAACGATACCTATCCGCAGACCAAGGAGCTCGATGGCGGTTTCTGCGTGCTGGAACTCCCATCGCGTGAAGCCGCGGTCCAGTGGGCCGCAAAGATCGCCGAAGCCTGCCGCTGTCCACAGGAACTTCGTGAATTCCACTATGATCCCGAAATCTGATCGACCGGCTCACAGCCAAGCTATACGGCGAGATCTGCCGCAAGCGTGCTGGTACTATCCAGATTGGATACAGTGGAAGGTGTCGATTCTCGCTTGTTACATTCGATAACCTTCTGGGGCTGTATCAGAATTAAGGCGATCGAGCATTAAGAAAAAAATATTGGTTAATATGAAAATTTCAATAGCAACAGAAATAGAAGCACCTCTGGACAGAGTTTGGAATGCCTGGGTGACGCCTGAAGATATCACCAAGTGGAACTTTGCAATTTCAGATTGGTGTTGTCCCAGGGCTGAGATAAAGCTTGAAGAAGGCGGCCAATTTAGCTATCGGATGGAAGCCAGGGATGGATCCGCTGGATTCGATTTCGAGGGTATATTCACCAAGGTCAGCCCTCAAAAAAGTATCCATTTCCATCTTGGAGATGACCGGGAAGTGAAAGTCGAGTTCACGGAAACCGGAGATGGCGTCAGGGTTACAGAGACTTTTGAAGCGGAGGACGAAAACTCAGCAGAGCAGCAAAGGCAGGGTTGGCTCAGCATCCTGAACAATTTTAAAAGTCACGTTGAAAGTAAAGAATGAGTAGCGAAGAGGAACTGTTAAGCCGCGTCAGGAAAGCATTCTCCCAGGTCCCCAATGTTACAGAGCGACGCATGTTCGGTAGCATGGGGTTCCTTGTCAATGGCAATTTATGTATTGGATGCCGCCCTGAACGTATCATGTGTCGTATCGATCCCGAGCTTCATGATAAGGCGATAGCTCAGAATGGTTGCCGTACGGTCGTCATGCGTGGACATGAGTATCGAGGCTGGGTCTATGTAGATGCCGATTCCGTGCGCACGCAGCACTCGCTGAAGCGCTGGATCGACCAGGCCTTATCATATGTCGAATCATTGCCGCCAAAAGAGCGCTGACAACGATCTGTCAACCGAATTTTCCCATCGTATAGTGGAGGAGATAATCATGCATAGTGGAAGTTGCCATTGTGGCCGCATCACATTTGAAGCCGAGGGATACCCCGAAGAGGTCATATCATGCAATTGCTCTCATTGTAGCCGGAAAGGCTATTTGCTCTGGTTCATTCCCAGGGAGAAGCTGCACCTTCATACTCCGGAACGGGATCTGGGTACTTATACATTCAATAGACATGCCATCAACCATCATTTTTGTAGCGTCTGCGGATGCGCTCCTTTTGGAATTGGAAAAGACCGCTCCGGTAACTTTATGGCCGCTATAAATGTGCGCTGTTTTGCAGAGTTCGACATATCGGAGCTGCCCGTAAAGCAGGTCGATGGTCGCAGCCTCTAGCAGGCGGCTGAACGTCAGGTGTTCGAGGCTTCGTGGAGACACATGCATGACACAGGTAAAACGCAGTTCCGACTGCGGTAACTCGCCCAAGAACAGGATGGTGGAGGATATCGCTGTGGCGTTGGAAACCCGGGACACAGGCTTCCTTTTAAAAGTCCTGGATCCTGATTCGGTATGGAATCACAGCGGCGGTACAGTGGCTACCGCCGAAACCATCTTTGAGCAGGTTGGAAACCTGGATATGCCGGCTGAAGTGGCTGTTGACCGCGTGATGTCCCATGGAAAAGTGGGCGCCGTAAACGGAACCAGCGGCGAGCAGCGATTCTGCCACGTTATCGAGTTCACCTCAGTCAAATGCAATCGGGTTCGCCGTATCGAATCCTATTGTGGCTGAGGCTTTTGGCCTGCAGCGAGCCTCCGAACCGGGCAGACCGCGTCTGTACATGATGCACCAGAGCGTCCGCAGGACGGCTCAACCATCCCGACAGGCAATATCAATCGTCGATATGAATGGCCAGCCCCGTCCGTCCCTCCGCGATATGATCGACGAGGATATTCTGCTGATACTGCCCGCTGTTCTGGCGCCGGAAAGGAATGGGCGGCTCGTCGAAGATATGCGCGAGGCGATCGCGCCAGGCTGACAACTCCCTATCTGCCGTCGCTGCTGGCAGGTTGCCGGTTCCATAGACAGCGTGGGTCGGCAACACTTCCATGCCGGGGAAAAACAGAGCACCGTGGGTGATGGGGAACAACAGCTCCTCCAGCGGGCCGTTGATACCGCGGGGCGAATAGTCAGTTGCCGGGCCACCCACCATTACCGACAGCAGGGCGCGCTTGCCTTTCAGAATGCCGTCGCCATACCGGTAGCGATTGCCCTCGCCTTTGTATCCGTATGCGAAGCCGTAGGCATACACCCGGTCTATCCAGCCCTTCAGGATGGCCGGCATACCAAACCACCAGAGGGGAAACTGCAGTATGACCGCATCGGCCGCAAGCAGCTTGCGCTGTTCCGCTGCGACATCGGCGGTTTGCCGATTCGTGGTGTAGGCGTGTCCCGACTCCTCGATATACGCTAACCGATCGCGGTTTACCCGGCAGGGGAAGTCCTGTCCATCAAAGGTGGCTTTCCAGCCCATGCCATACAGGTCGCTCTGCAATACGGTATGGCCCTGCCCTTCAAGTGTCTGTTCCGTTGCGGCAACAAACTGGCGGGTCAATGACGTAGGTTCCGGGTGTGCATATACTATCAATACTGTCTTGGGCATGATTTCATCCTATTACAGGGTGGCTTTCGGGATATTCCGGTGTGATCGATACGGCTGATAGTGTGTGCCGGAACAGGCTATCAGTGAAATCAGTTGTTTTATGTCCTACTATCCAACGAATGGATACCAAACGGCTCGACCTCAACTTGCTGGCGACGCTGGAGGCCCTGCTGGAAGAGCGGAATGTCACCAGGGCCGCTGCGCGCCTCCACCTCAGCCAGCCTGCCGTCAGCGCCCAGCTGAACCGTTTGCGGGATATGTTCAATGATCCGCTGCTGATTCCGGCCCAGCGGGGAATGACACCAACCACCATGGCGCAGGAGCTGCTGACGCCACTGCGCCAGGCATTGGACCAGGTGCGGGATACGGTGGTAACGCATCGGCATTTTGACCCGGCGCTGGCGGAGCTGACTGTCACCATTGCCTGTACCGACTATCTCCAGAGTGTCATCGGCCTGACACTGATACAGAAGCTGAGACAGCAGGCGCCCGGGATCAGGCTTGCCATACGCAACCTGGAACCGCCCAGGCTGGAAAGCCAGATGGTGCGGGGCGAGGTGGACCTTGCGCTGATGACACCGGATGAAGCGCCCCCCACCCTGCGCACCCGACACCTGTATGACGAACACTATGTGCTGGTCGGCCGGCTGGGCCACCCGCAGTTGGGCGACAACATGTCACTCGAGGAGTATGCCCGGCTGGAGCATATAGTGGTCTCACTCAGCGGTGGCGATTTTCTGACTCCGGTGGATCAGGCTCTCCAGGCACTGGGCCATACGCGCAACGTGGTACTATCGGTCGCGTCGTTTTTGTTTGTCCCGGAGATGGTTGCACGGTCGCACCTGGTGGCACTGGTACCATGGCGCCTGGTTGCCGGGCGTACCGACCTCAAGCTGGTCAAGGCGCCCGCCGTTTCCACCGGGTTCTCGGTGGGCATGGTGTGGCACGAGCGCAACCATGGACATGGTGCACATCGCTGGGTTCGCGAGCAGATGGGGAGTTGCCTGGAGGCCTGAGTTTCTTGTCGCCTCCACGCCGTTTCATGGGATTGTCTGCGCTTGGCTACCGGCATCGAGTCACATTTCCCGATAGGCACATAAACGAAATACTTTGGACAGAATCAATTTCAGGAGGAAGCCGTGAAAGAATACACACATGTCTGCATTGACAAGAACAATCTGGGGCTCGATGTACTGAGGGCAGATATTGCCGCGAACGGAATCCAGACAGCCGAACAACGAGGCTTTCAACTTGCCGCAGGGTCATTACGCCTGGAGCATCACCTGCATGTCTTTCTATGGGACAACAGTTCCATGGGAGTCAACGGACGGATGGGAATCGAATCTGCTGGAAATTGCTTTCTGGTTCGCATCAGGTGGAATCATTTGACCGAATCCGGCGCCTTTCTCAGCGGAACATTGGGTGGGGACAACGGACACGTGGGTCCTCCAAAAGGCAAATCCACCAATGGAGCCTGGGCATTCAAGGGCTCCATACCTGCCAACAATTGCTATGTGGAAGGATTCCATTCGGCGGCGACCAATGGGTTCGAAACCTGGCGATCTGGAAAAGGGTGGAATGGATTGGGATAGACACGCTGTTTCGAGGACTGGACGGCCTCGAAAAAAATAACCTGTATAGCTGTGCTCCCCTCAATAGGCGCTGACTAAAAGTAGCTCCAGAAGGAGCTACTTTATCGTACGGTTGTCATTACTTCTGGAAGGTCAGGAGGAGCTCATCCAGGCGCTCGAGAGTGGAGGTCAACCCCTCTTCCATACCCATCTTGATCACACTTTCCAGATCTTCCAACGTATTGTAGGCAACCAGGGTTTCCACGAAAGCGTGATCTTCTGCCTCAGTGAAGGTTACATCCCACCTCGCCCTGGGCAGCTCCGGATTCAACTTTCCGGAATCATCGCAGAACCCGTCAAGAGCTGTATAATTCTCGATTGGCTGGATGGTTATATAATCCATGATACCCCAATACTCATTGCCATCCGGATCCACCATGGCATAGTGCCAATGGCCGCCCTCCCTGAAATCCATGGATTTTGTTTTGGTTTTCAGTGGTTTTGGGGCAAACCACCGGTCGAGGAGTTCACTCTTTGTATAGCAATCCCATACCAGTTCGCGCTTTGCCGCGAATTCCCTTCTGATCGTGATGGTGTTTTGTTGTTTATCTACAAGAAAGTCGAATTGAAGATCAGTTGTCATCGTTCTCTCCGTTGAGGTCGGCCAAAAGGTTGTCGAGATTTTCGTAGCGGTCTTGCCACAGTTTTCGGAACTGCTCCAGCCAGATGTCAATTTCCTGCATTTTCTCCAGCCTGAGCTGGTAATGGATTTCCCGGCCGGACTTCATTTGCTCCACCAGGCCGCACTCGTCGAGTATCCGGACGTGCTTTGAGGTCGCCTGCCGCGAGATCTCGAAATGTTCTGCGAGCGCATTGGGTGTCATCGCCTGGGAGGCGATCAACACCATAATGGCTCTTCGTGTCGGGTCCGCTATTGCCTGGAAGATATCTCGCTTCATTGCTCCGCACTTAATATGCAACTGATTGGCTGCCAGCATATATGCAACCAAGTGGTTGCGCAAGTAATTGGAGCAGTTACATGACCCACTTCCAGCTAATCCCGGGCCACCGGAATCAGACAGAATCCCCGTCAATCGAAGGTCTGATATCTGGCACCAGATCCCCCATACGGTATCAACCATGAATTCAAAATACGCACTGACCGGCGGACCGGGTGCAGGAAAAACAACACTTCTGAACAGTCTCGCGGCACGAGGTTACCGTGTCGTCCCGGAATCAGCGCGACAGATAATCCAAACGAGACTCTCCCAGAGCCTGCCTCCCCGTTCGGAACCCACCATTTTTGCAAACGAGATACTCAGAAAAGACATTGCACAATACCGGCGATACGATACAGAGAACGGAGAGCCGATGTTCTACGACCGCGGGGTGTTGGACGCTTTGTATATGCTCGATGTGGTTTCCGCGTTGTCCCGCACCTCAATCGCCAACTACGTCAGGGAGTTCGAGTACAACAGGCAGGTATTTCTGCTACCTCCATGGGAAGAGATCTACTGTACAGACTCGGAGCGGGACCAGACCTTCGAGGAGGCAGTTGCAGTCTTCGAAGGCATGAAGCGATGGTATACACTTTGGGGCTACCAGGCTGTCGAGGTGCCACGCGTCGATGTTGCGCGCCGCTGTGAGTTTATCCTGGATACAGTGCACCAGGCCTTCGGCAGGCTCCAGCGCTAGTGGAGCAGCGGTCTCAGATTAACCCGCTTCCTGGCCGGCCTGTATCACGAGACAGCAGATTTCCCCTCCCAATCCGCCCGAAAGCCCGCAGCCTCCTCGATCAACCAGTCCACAAACCGCCCCACCACCGCTGGTGCTTCGCCGGATGCCGGCAGGATCAGGTCGTAGGTGAAAGGTGATTCCAGCGTGTAGCGCGAGCCAAAGGGTCGTGTCAGGACGCCGGTGGCGAGTCGGTCGGCCACCACCGGATAGGTCGCCAGCATCACACCGCGACCGGCGATGGCCTGGTCGAGAGCCAGGCTGTAGAGGGAATACTGTCTCTGGGCCATTTCCTGTGTGTCCGTTACGCCAGCGGCTGTAAACCATTCCTTCCAGCCGGGAAGCTCGCGGCTCTGCTGTGAACTCCATTCGACGGTAAGCAGCTGGTGGTCGAGCATATCCTCCGGCTTGCGGATCGGCGCCTGCGCCAGCAGGCCCGGGGCGCAGACTGGAACCAATTGATCCTCGAACAGGCGGATACTGCGCACCCCGCGCCAGGGCCCCCGGCCATAGCGCAGCGACAGCCTCGCACTGCCCGCATTCCAGATCGGCGGGGTCAACTTCTGGTCCGCATCCAGGGAAATCTCGATATCGTCCTCCCGCTTCTCGAAGGCGTTCAGGCGCGGCAGCAACCACAGCTGCATGAATGACGGCGGCGCGCTGATCACCAGCGTGGCGGTCTCGCGCGGGCGCTCGGCAACCAGTTGCACGCCGCTGGCGATCCGCGCCAGGCCGGCGTCCACGTCCTCGGCCAGCAGGCGCCCGGCCCGATTGACGCTGACGCCATTCGCGTGGCGCTCGAACAGCGGTACCCCGAGCCGCTCTTCCAACTGCCGGATCTGGCGGCTGACGGCGCCCGGCGTCACGCCCAGGCGGTGGGCGGCGGCCTTGAAGCTGCCACTGCGGGCCGCCTCGGCAAAGGCGCGCAGGGCATTGAGGGGCAGTCTCTCGATTTTCATAGGTTGAGTTTTCCTGAGCCTAGGGCAGCAGATTAATCGGTTGTTGGGCGACCCGGCAAATGCTTGAATGCCCAGCCCTGACCCAAGGAGAGTGCTTTGAATTCCTCCAGATCGGCCGTATCCCGGCCCCGCCCGACAGTGACCCCAGCTCACAGCCGCAAGCCGGTCGATACCACGGCTGGCCTGCTGATGACACTCTTCTGCCTGGCGCTGGGCCTGCAGCAGGTGGCGATCAAGGCGGTGGCCGCGGATATCCCGCCGCTGGCACAGATAGCGCTGCGCTCGGCGATGGCGTTCGGGCTGGTGGGTGTGCTGGTGTATTGGCGCAGCGTCCGCCTGCGCGACCTGCACAAGCTGGGGCCGGGATTCCTGGTCGGTGTGGGATTTACCCTTGAATTCCTGTTTGTCGCCTGGGGGCTGAACTACACCCTGGCCTCGCATATGTCGGTGTTCCTCTATACGGCGCCGGTATTCGCCGCGCTGGGGCTGCATTTCCTGGTGCCCGGCGAGCAGCTGGCGCGACGTCAGTGGTGGGGCATCGGCCTGGCCTTCCTCGGCATGGTGTTTGCCATGGCGCCGACAACCGCTATCAGAGACACCGGCGATATCCTGTTCGGCGACCTGCTGGGCCTGCTGGCGGGCCTGTCCTGGGCGGCGACCACGCTGGTGCTCCGCGGCACCTCCCTTTCCGAGGCACCCGCCGAGCAGACCGTGCTCTACCAGTTGGGAACCGCCGCACTGTTGCTGCTGCCGGCGGGATGGCTGCTGGGCGACCTCGCATCGATCCATTTCTCCACCGCGGCCATTGCCAGCCTGGCTTTCCAGACCCTGGTGATTTCGTTCGGCGCCCTGCTGCTCTGGTTCGCCCTGCTTCGCCGCTACTGGGCCTCGCAGCTCGGTGTCTTTTCCTTCCTGTCGCCGGTATTCGGGGTGCTGTTCGGGGCCCTGCTGCTGAACGAGCCGCTGACGGCAAACTTTGTGTTCGGAGGGGGAGTCATCCTGTTGGGTATTCTGATGGTTACGCGATAAGGGCCCGGTTTCGCGCGCGGCAATGTCGATGGATGATTCGCCGGTGTGCCTCGGGTCGGTATCCTGGCTTTCATCCGTCCCCCCACATAGAATGAAAGCCCGATGCGCACGGACCCACTATTAAAAGGAATTTCACTATGATGACTGCCGGGGAACAGGTGATCGCGGTATCACTCTTTCTGAATATTGTCCTGACTAAAATCATCAGGCAGAACGCCCAGGAGACCCAATGCCTGCGTGTGGGCAACAACGTACTGTGGATTGCCTGCAATAACGATGAAAATTCAAGGGCGCTCAAGTCCTGGCTGGTGCAGAATAACCTGACCTCGATTCACCAGATTCTCGACAGGATTCGGGACGTAGACCTGACGCAGCTAAACCAGAACAGACGGCTGGTCGATCGGCGGGAGGGGCGTGCGAGACCCAGGAATTTTACCGCGCTGTCCGCCATGTCGACACTCGCCCATATCGTCGATGACGAACGGGAAGTGATGACAGATTTCAGGGCCACTGATGACCTCCCCGGCCAGGTCATTGAACACAAGATAAAACGGGATAGCAGCAAGGTTCCTTTTTCCAGTATCGTTTTCATCACCGGTAATCCGCCGGTGGAAAATGGAGAGACGAATGTCCACGCAGAGCAGAAACTCATATACGCTTATGCCATCGGCCCTCAGCATGGCTCTACCGGTGACGTTTATCTCGGTGGTTGCAAGCCTCCCTGCGGATCCTGCCTGAAACCCGTTGTCTATGCGGTCTCAAGGCTGGGCATAAAGTACGCTTCGACGGAAAAGATAAAGCGGCCCCGTTGGGAAGAAGCCCAGGAAAACTCCGGAACCATGGCAATCAATGCATTTGCCTTCGAGAAATTCTGGACCGTCAACAAGGACTACTGGAACGAATATATAAATTTACAGGCAGACAAGGCCATCTGAGACAAGCCCGTACCCGATTTTCCCATCGCGGATACGGGCGCCCGTCAGCAAGTATCCAACAGCATGCCCGAACCCGACTACCTCGGCAGCCGCCACCCGCGGCTGCTTCTCTACCTGCCCCACCGCCCATACGGCCTGGCAGAACTCGTGGCGGCACCCGATGCGCGAGCGCTGGTTGCCGCCAACTCCAACCACTGGCGCAAGATAGTGACACTGCTGGCCAAGATCGCGAGCCCCGATGCGGACGATTGGCGGCGGTTCCGGGATGAAGAGCTGTTCCGGCGCGCGGCGCTGTGCTTTGCACCGGAGCTCGTGAATACCACTGCCTGGCACTGGATCGGCGGCATGGACAACCTGCGGCGTTTTTCCGCACTGCAGCACAGGGCGCAACCGCTGGCCGACAGCCCCGGCGTATCCATCGACCCGGACCGGCGCCTGCTGCTGACGCCCTACCCCGACTACCGGCAACTCAGCAATGCACTGGTAAGCCGTATCCGCTCGGCGCTGGCCAGACGGGGATTTTACGACCTAAGGTTTCGGGGTTCGCAGTGATTGCCAGGGCGTAGCCCGGATGGTGGTGTCAAGCCGCAACCCTATCCCGGATTCTTCGGGCTACGCCTATCGGTCCTTAATACCGAACTCCGAAATCTGAGTTACGACGCTTGAGCCCGGCCCCGTTCGACCTGCGTCGGCAAACCGGTAGAATGCGCCCGACCCAGATCGCTGAATTTCACCGGAGCCGATCGCCGTACCATGACACTCCCCTACTTTCTCGGCTGCCCGCAGTGGCAGCATCCCAGCTGGAATGCGCGGCTGCCGGCCGGGGCCAGCCCGCTGGAACGCTATAGCCGTGTCCTGAACTGCGTCGAGGGCAACACGACCTTCTACGCCACCCCGACTCGCGAGCAGTGCCGTCAGTGGCGCGCGCAGGTACCCGACGATTTCCGCTTCCTGCTCAAGTTTCCGCGGCAGGTCAGCCACGACCAGTTGCTGGCCGGGCCCCGTGCCGAAGTGCGGGCCTTCCTGGATATTGTCGCGCCGCTGGAAGATGTGCTGGGCCCGTTCCTGCTGCAGCTGCCAGCGTCATTCGGTCCCGAGTACCTGGGCAACCTGTGGCGATTTGTCGACGCCCTGCCCGCGCCGCTGACCTGCGCCGTCGAGGTCCGCCACAGAGCATTTTTCAGCAAGGGGGACGCGGAGCGGGCACTGAACCGCGGACTGCGCGAAAGAAATATCGCCCGCGTGTGCCTCGACAGCCGCGCACTGTTCAGCGCGGCCCCCGACAGTGAAGCCACACGCGATGCGCAACGCAAGAAACCGCAGGTACCGGTGCACCTGCTGCCGGTCGAGGCGCCCCCGGTCATCCGCTATATCGGCCACCCGGAGCTGGAAAGCAACCGCCGTTTTCTGGCGCCCTGGGTCGACCGGGTCGGTACCTGGATCGAGCAGGGCCAGCGGCCGTTTGTATTCATGCATATGCCGGAAAAAGGCGATGCCCTGTCGATCGCGTCGCTCTGGAACCAGTTGCTGGGCGAGCGACTGCCGCAACTGCA
Organism: Microbulbifer litoralis; assembly: GCF_023634065.1. Lineage (GTDB taxonomy): Bacteria > Pseudomonadota > Gammaproteobacteria > Pseudomonadales > Cellvibrionaceae > Microbulbifer > Microbulbifer litoralis. The sequence continues at coordinate 124,093 of NZ_JALKCV010000015.1, read as the reverse complement.
GCCCCTGGAACTCGACGAGCAGAAGCCGCAGATGGGATTGTTCTAGTGCATCAGTTCTCGGGCAGACAGCCGAGCCCCCGCAGCGTCTCCTCCACCGCCTGTTCCAGCGGCGTCACCGGTTCCCGGCCCAGTAGCGAGACCAGCTTGGTGTTGTCCATTCTGACCGGCTGCTGCCACAGGTAGCGAAGTTCCATCAGTTCGCGCAGGGTTTCCTGGAAGGGAGCGAACAGCCTGGCAAGCCACCAGGGGAACGCCTTGATTTTCGGGGCCCGCCCGGTTTCGCGTATCACCACATCGCGGATCGCCTCGACCATCCCGGTACCGTCGGCATCCCAGTGTCCGCCGAGGTGGAAACAGGCAAAGGGCTCGAGATCCCGACGGCGCTCCAGCAGTTCCACCGCGACGCGGGCCACGTCCGGCAGATAGGACCACTGGTGGCCGACACCGGCGCGGCCGGGGTTGTCGATCACCGTTACCGCACGGCCGGGCCGGACAAGGCCCTGCGCAAACCAGTTGTTGCCGGCGCGCGGACCGAAAAAGTCGCCGGCCCGTACCACCAGCACGCGCGCGCCGCGCTGCCCACCCCAACTCTGGGCGTAATCCCGCAGGCGCTGCTCCATCTCGACCCGGATGGCGCCCTTGCGGGTCCGGGGCTGTTGCGGCGATGTCTCCGTCAGTCGGGGGAAGGCATCGGGACCGTAGTTGTACACGGTTCCGGGCAACAGGATCGAAGCGCCGGTTTTCCGTGCCGCGGCCAGTGTGCTGTCGAGCATCGGCAGAACCAGGCCCGCCCAGTTGTGATAACCCGGCGGATTGACCGCGTGCACAATGACGGAACAGCCCTCCGCGGCCGCTTCGACGTCGCCCGGATTCAGCGCATCTCCCTTCAGCCAGGTTATCCCCTGCCCCCAGTCCTGCTCCGGGGCTACGCTGCGCCGCAGCGCCCGCACGGTCCAGCCGGTATCGCACAGTCGCCGCGCCACTTCGCCGCCGATACCGCCGGTCGCCCCGAGCACCAGTGCTGTCTGCTGTTTATTCATCTTTCAATTCCTCAAAGGTGACTGACGGACGGAGCTTACGGCCCTGCCCATCTAAACGGAATTGACTAAATAGTATGATCAGCCATACATTTATGTATGGCTAACGATATCGGTTGGGAACTCTATCGCTCGTTTCTCGGTGTCCTGCGGGAGGGCTCGCTGTCCGCCGCGGCGCGCGCCCTGGGCGTGACCCAGCCCACCGTCGGGCGCCATATCGCCGCGCTGGAAAAATCGTTCGGGCTCACGCTGTTCGTCCGTTCACAGGGCGGCCTGCTGCCGACCGAGGCGGCGGAGTCGCTGCGGCTTCACGCGGAAGAGATGGCAAAGACGGCCGCGGCGCTACAGCGGGCGGCGGCAAACCAGGGGACGGGCGTGCGCGGCGTGGTGCGCGTTACCGCTAGCGAAGTGGTCGGAGTGGAAGTACTCCCGACCATTCTCGCGGGGCTGCGCAATGATTTTCCCGAACTGAGGCTGGAACTGGTGCTGTCCAACCGGCCACAGGACCTGCTACACCGGGAGGCCGATATCGCGGTGCGCATGTTCCGCCCTCAACAGACGCAACTGGTGGCGCGCCGGATCGGGGAAATAGAGGTGGGGCTGCACGCCCGCGAGGACTATCTTCGCCGCCACGGCTGCCCCGATCAGCCTCAACAGCTGGTGGATCACGCCTTGATCGGCTTCGACCAGCAGACTGATTTCATCCGCCAGGCCGCCAGGAAACTGCCCGCCGGGTTCGATCGGGAACGCTTTGTCCTGAGCGCCGACAGTGACCTGGCGCAGCTGGCAATGATCCGCGCCGGGGCCGGTATCGGCGCCTGCCAGGTGCCGCTGGCGAGCAGGGACCGGCGGCTGGTCCGGGTACTGCCGGAGCATTTCAGCCTGCCGATGGAAACCTGGGTGACCATGCACGAGGACCTGCGCAACAGCGCACCCTGCCGCGCGGCCTTCGATGCGCTTGCAACCGGGCTGCAACAGTACCTTGCGCCGGACTAAGCGCTGCGGCGCAGCACGCAGACCTGGTCGCCGTAGTAATTGTCGCTGTAGTTGCACTCGGCCGCCTGCGCCGGCCGGCCGTAATCGCGGACGGATCGGTTTACGATGGAGATGACGGTTTTCATTCTCTGGCTCCTTAATTGGGGTTTTCAATTGTCCGGTTTTGTCTCCGATACCCGGGCAGAATAGAGATGGCCCCCCCCGCGTTTGAAATGGATTCTCTCACTCAGGTGGATAGCAAAAATTTATATATAGAAATAAATTGATTTCACCAAACTATTGAATTCGTACCGCTCCAGAACCGGTAAAATATGCCACCCATCCACCGATATCCCGAAAGGAAAGGAACCATGACACCGGGGATCAATCTCGCCAAAAAGCACAAAATCACACACCGGGTGCACGAGTATGCCCACGATCCCTCGAGCGCGTCCTACGGCACCGAGGCCGCCGAAAAACTGGGCCTGGCCGAGGCGCAGGTATTCAAGACACTGGTGTTGAGCCTGGATGGGAGGGAGCTGGCGGTAGCGGTTTTGCCCGTCTCCTCCATGCTGAACATGAAGTTGGCGGCGAAAGCCTTCGGCGCCAAGAAGGCCACCATGGCGGACAAATCGGAAGCGGAACGCTCCACCGGCTATATTCTGGGAGGCGTCAGTCCACTGGGACAGAAGAAACGCCTGCGAACGGCTATCGACGACTCCGCGACCGGCCACCCGACCGTCTACGTCAGCGCCGGCCGCCGCGGGCTGGAAATAGAGCTGGCGCCGGAAGACCTGAAGAAACTGACCGGCGGCCGCTACGCAACCCTGTGCCAATAGCCGGGCAGTGCGGGAGTGAGGTTTTTGCGACAGTCGCCCGGTGATCCACCGCGGGATCTCACCGTAAAACCTGTGACGTGACTCAACCGGCTGTGTATCCTCAGTCGGACACTTTCGGAAATGGATGGAAGCAATCCGATTGATGCAGTGCGACAGTGCCAACCGCTCCCTTACCCACCCGCTACTGGGCCTGGCCTTTGTCGCCTGCGCTTTTCCCCCGCCGTTAATTTTTGCCCAGGAGAACGACAACGCCGCGATTACCGTCGAGGCGGTACCGGTTTCCGCGCGGCCGATCGTGGAACCGGTGCCGGTGACCGGCACGCTGACGCCGCCGCGACAGGCCGCGCTGTCGACGGAAGTGGAGGGACTGGTAAGCGCCATCCACGCCGATATCGGCCACCGTGTGGACAAGGGCCAGCCGCTGCTGGAGCTGGACCCGGAGCTGAATGAAATCGCCCGCGATGCGGCGCTGGCCGAGGTCGAACGCAGCCGCGAGGCCCTGGCCGACGCCCGCCGGCGCCTGGGCGAGGCGCAGCGGCTGGTGGGCGACAACCATATCGCCGAGACCGAGGTGAAATCCCGGGCGTCGGAGGTGCGTATCCGCAACGCCGAACTGCGCGCCGCAGAGATCGAGGCCCGGCGCCAGGAGGCATTGCTGCAGCGCCACCGTATCGAGGCGCCATTCAGCGGCGCCATCAGCAGCCGCGCGGCGGAACTGGGCGAATGGGTATCGCCCGGCACCGAACTGTTCGAGCTGGTATCCGCCGACCGCCTGCGCGCGGACTTCCAGGTGCCGCAGCGTTTCTATTCCCGTATCGATCCCGGGACGCCGCTGGAAGTGCGCTTCGACACCGGCGACAACCGGATCCAGGCCGCCAAAACCTACAAGGCCAATGTGCAGTACAAGGTGCCGCTCAGCACCAGCGGCGCGCGCACCTTTCTGCTGCGCACCGAAATCACCGGGCGGGAATCGCCGGAACTGATCCCGGGTATGTCCGTATCCGCCACGCTGCTGCTGGGCACCGACCGACGCGGTATCGCCGTGCCCCGCGACGCGGTGCTGCGCTACCCGGACGGGCGCATCACCGTCTGGGTGGTGGAGACATTCAGCCGCTGGGATGAAGCCGCCACGGTGCGCGAGCAACCGATTTCCACCGGGCTCAGTTTCGACGGCCTGATCGAGATCCGCTCCGGGCTCGAGGCCGGCCAGGTTGTGATTACCCAGGGTAACGAGAGCCTGCAGGAAGGGCAGCAGGTGATCCTGCGAAAGGCCCGCTAAAGCCGCAGCGTTTTTTGTAGGAGCCTGCCTGCAGGCGAATGGGTCCGGGCTCGGTTCTTTTCGCCTGCAGGCAGGCTCCTACGGAATTGCAGGCCGTAGGATGGGCACGCTGCGCTTTGCCCATCCTACAAGAACTCAGAGTGCCAACCGGGAAAAGCATGTTTGAACAAATCATCCGCAACGGCATCCTCGTCACCGTCACGGTGATGATCATCGCCATTCTCGGCGTGGTGGCGGCGCTGCGGATTCCGGTGCAGATGATCCCGGACCTGGAGGTGCGCACCATCTCCATCCAGACCAATTGGCCCGGCGCCACACCGCAGGATATCGAAAAGGAAATCCTGATCGAGCAGGAGGAGTACCTGCGCAATATTCCCTACCTGCAGGAGCTGCAATCCACCGCTGACCTGGGCACGGCGGAGATCGAACTGGAATTCCCGTTCGGTGTGGATATCACCGAGACACTGATCCGCGTCAACAACGCCCTGACCCAGGTGCCCTCCTACCCGGAAAATGTCGACGAGCCGCGGGTCTACGCCACCTCGTTTTCCGCCAACTCATTCATGTATTTCCGCATCTCGCCGCTGCCGGGCAACCCGCGCAACCTGGATATGGACATGATGCGCGACTATGTCGAGGACAATGTGCGCCCGCGCATGTCCGGCGTGCCCGGCGTGGCACAGGTGGACGTGGGCGGCGGCGCCGAGCGGCAGATACAGATCCGGCTGATGCCCGAGCGGCTGGCGGAGCGCAACCTGAACATCAACGATGTGCGCGAAGCCATCAACGCCCGCAACCGCGATATCTCCGGCGGCGAAGTGGAGAGCGGCAAGCGCCGCTACCTGCTGCGCACCTTGGGCCGCTTCCGCGATCTGGACGAACTGCGCGGGATGGTCCTGCAGCGCAGTGGCGACGGCATAGTGCGGCTCGGCGATGTGGCCGGGGTGTCCCTCGACCACTTCAAGGTCCGCAGCAATTCCTACGTCGACGGGCGACCGGTGATCAGCCTGTCGATCCGGCGCGAGAGCGGCTCCAATGTGATCGCCATCAAGCGGGCGATGATGAAGGCAGTGGAACAGATCAACGCCGAGCTGCTGGAACCGCGCGGCATGATTCTGGAACTGACGGCGGACGATGTCACCTATGTGCAGGATTCCGTGTTCAATGTCTGGAAAAACCTGCTGCTGGGTGCCCTGCTGGCCACCGCCATCATGTACGCCTTCCTGCGGTCCCTGCGCGCCACGGCACTGGGCGTGGTGGGTATTCCGATCTGTACCATCGCCGCCTTTATCGGCCTGCTGATCGCCGGGCGCACCATCAATGTGATTTCACTCGCCGGGGTGGCGTTCGCCATCGGCATGACGCTGGACAACAGTATCGTGGTGCTGGAGAGCATCGAGCTGGAGCGCCGCCGCGGTCTCGACAGGCTGAAGGCGGCCGTTGCCGGCGTACAGCGGGTGTGGCCGGCAGTGCTGGCATCGACGCTGACCACGGTGATGGTATTCCTGCCGGTGGTGTTTATCGCCGAGGAGGCGGGCCAGCTGTATTCCGATATCGCCATTGCCATTTCGTCGTCGATCCTGGTATCGATGCTGGTGGCGATCACGGTGATTCCCACCGCCAGCGCGCGACTGCCCCTCGACGGCGCCAGGGCCGCGGCCATTTCCCACAGCCGGTCGCGCAACGCCGTGCTCGATGGCATCGGCCGGCTGATCGAGACGCCCGCGCGGCGGCTCTATACCATCGGCGTCACCGTCGCCGCGAGCCTCGCCATCGTCGTGTTCCTGACGCCGCCGGCGGAATACCTGCCGGAGGGCGAGGAGGCCAAGACCTTCGCCACCATGAACGCACCGCCCGGCTACAACCTGGCGACGATGGAACAGATCGCCACTGAACTGCAGGAATATTTCCTGCCGTTTGTCGGGCGGGCGCCGGAGGCCTTCGACAGCGGTGAAATCGCGGTACCACCGATGAAATACCTCAACCTGCGCGTGACGCCGCAGAGTATCCGCATTATTTCCGAATCGCGGGATCCGTCGCATATCGACGAACTGATGCAGGCGATCGTGGAGAAATACGAGAGCTACCCGGGCATGCGCGCCTTCGCCGCGCGCGGCTCGATCATCAGCAGCAACGATGGCGGCACCCGCAGTGTCAACCTGGATATTTCCGGGCCCGACCTGGCCGATCTGTACAGCGTGGCGCGCGCCGCCTACAGCCGCGCCGAGGCAATCTTCGACAACCCGAGCATCCAGACGCGGCCCTCCAGCCTGTCGCTGGCGCAGCCGCTGCTGCAGGTCACCCCCGATTGGGACAGGGCCGCGGAAGTGGGCATGAGTGCGGAGGATATCGGCTATACCGTGGCGGCGCTGACCGACGGGGCCTTCGTCAACGAGTTTTTCCTCGACGACGACAAGATCGATATGTATCTGTACAACCGCCGGGGGCCGGCGGCCACGGTGGAAACGCTGCAGAATATTTTCGTCTACACACCGGCGGGCCGCGTGCTGCCACTGTCGGAACTGGCGCGGACGGTGGAGACGGTGGACACCAGCACCGTGCGGCGCGTGGACGGGCGGCGCACGGTCACGCTGAATATCATCCCGCCGCGCTCGGTGGCACTCGAGACCGGTGTCGAGCGGGTCGGGACGGAACTGGTCCGGCACCTGAAGGATCGCGGCCGGGTACCGGCCGGTGTCAACCTGACGATTTCCGGCGCAGCCGACCAGTTGGATGCCACGCGGGAATCCCTGGGCGGCAACTATATCGTCGCGCTGGCGATCGTCTACCTGCTGATGGTGGCCATCTTCGCCCACTGGGGCTACCCGCTGCTGATCATGACCACGATACCGCTGGGCATCGCCGGCGGTATCGCCGGGCTGGCCCTGCTCAACTTGGTCGGCGCCGCACTGCGCGGCATGGGGCTGGAGGGCTTTCACCAGCCGTTCGATATGATTTCGATGCTGGGCTTCCTGATATTGATGGGGACCGTGGTCAACAACCCGATCCTGATCGTGCACCGCGCCATCAGCAATGTGAACGAGGACGGCATGCCGCCGCTGGAGGCGGTAAGGGAGGCGATCAGCTCGCGCCTGAGACCCATCGCGATTTCCACCATCACCACCATCTGCGGCCTGGCGCCGCTGGTGTTCCTGCCCGGGGCCGGCACCGAGCTGTACCGCGGTGTGGGCGCCATCGTCATGAGCGGTATCATCGGTGCCACGGTGGTGACACTGACCATGCTGCCGGCGCTGACGGTCATCGTGCTGAACTGGCACCAACGGCTGGCGGATCGGGCGCGGCGGACGCAGAATATATAGGATATGCTCGGGAACTGCTGGGCGCACATGCCCATCCCGACCCGACTAAACCGGTTCGAAGATATCCGGAAAGCCATCTGACTTGCCCCGGGGGCCCGACATGATACGCATCTCAATTCTGTTCTTTACCGGCATCCTTCTTGCCACCGGCGCCAGCGCCGACTGCAGACAGGACCGGCAGGGCAATGTCCGCTGCGGCGAAGGCGAGTGTGCCAGGGACGTCTACGGCAAGATCTACTGCGCCAATGCCGGCGGTGGCGCCATGAAAAACCGCAACGGCAAAGTGGTGTGTGGCGTGGGCTACTGCGCCGAGGACTACCTGGGCGAGATCTGGTGCTCCGAAAAGCCGGAGGGCGGCGCCGCCGGGGATCGCAATGGCGAAGTGAAATGTCTCGGCGACTGCGCGCCCGCCTCTGCCAGATTGTGCAGCGAGGCCCGGTAGAACCGACTCCATGGACAAAACCACACCGGAGTTTGCCAGCCTGCACCAGCTCCTGGACCATATCGCCAGGACTGCCGAGCGGCAGGAGCGCGTGTCGCTGGACATGGTGGTGCGCGCCGTGGGCCAGCGCTCCTTCGCGCCGCTGCTGTTGCTGGTGGGGATCATCCTGTTCTCCCCCATTTCCGGTATTCCCGGCGTTCCCACGCTGATGGCGATTCTGGTGCTGCTGGTGGCGGTACAACTGCTGCTGGGCCGGCGCCACTTCTGGCTGCCGCAGTGGATGCTGAAGCGCTCCATCTCGGAAAAAAAGTTGCTGAAAGCGCTGGACTGGCTGCGCCGGCCGGCGCGCTTTATCGACCGCTGGCTGCAACCGCGGCTGACCTTCCTGGTGCGGCGCACCGGCACCTACGCGATCGCCGCCATCTGCGCGGTGATCGCGCTGGGCCTGCCGGCAATGGAAATCATCCCCTTCTCCGCGACCACCGCCGGTTTGGCGCTGACCGCCTTCGGCCTGGCGCTGGTGACCCACGACGGCCTGCTGGCGGTACTGGCCTTTCTTTTTACCGCCTTGCTGGCAATGGTGATCGCACTGGGGTTGATGTAGCGCGGCAGGTCGGTGCCTCGCCGCTATCGCACCGATTCCTCCGACACCGGAATCCCCAGAGAACGCGGATACTTGGCCAGCGCGACGATTGCGAACAGATCGTAGGTTGCGTGCCAGGTGATGACCAGCACCAGGCTGTCGCTGAACCAGTATGCCAGCCCCAGTATCACGCCGATGGCGGTGGTGATCGCAAAATAGGTAAACGAGGCGTAGTGCAGCAGGCCGAAGGCGAGGGACGTCACCAGAACCGCCGTCAGCGGACTGGTGAAGCCCTGCAGCCACGGCTGCAGGAAACCGCGAAACAGCAATTCCTCGCAGACACCGGCGGCCAGCGCGGTGGCCGCGATCTGCGGCCAGGAAAAATGGCGGAAAAACGGGTGCAGCGCGCCGCACAGTACGCGCAGCCGCTCTCCCAGTGCGGTCGGCGAGCGGGTCAGCGCCAGGATCGCGGCGTAGCTCAAGGCGGCGCCGAGCAGGCCCAGCGCCAGGGATTCGAACGCACCGCCGCCCCACCAGGAGACGGCAACGTCGACGAAATAGAGGCAGGCCAGGGCGATAAACAGGGTGACCAGCTGGATCCCCATGGCCAGCCCGAAAGTGTCCGGGTCTTTCATTGCCGGGCCCGTCACGATCAGTCCTCCTCCGCGGCGATCACATCTTTCAGCCGCGCCCGGCCGCCGCCGGATACCATCACTTCCGCCACGCCGCCGTTGCGCAGGTCGCTCTCCAGCCCCAGCGCCTTTTCCTTCGGCGCAAAGAATGCCTCTATCCCGTATTGGACGCGGTATTTGTCCGAGTCACCGCCGAACCAGGTGCCGCTGACCCTGCCGCGCAGAAAGATTCCCCCTTCCGGTTTTTGCAGGCCGGCATCGGCCAGTTCGTAGAGACCGTTGCGGCCGGGCCTGAGCGCGATATAGACCACCTCCCCCTCGCGCAGCTTTCTGCCTTCCTTAAAGAGGTTCGCGGACACCTGTGAAATCTCGTACTCGAGGCGCGCATAGTTGCCGCGGAACAGCGAGCGCGGATCCACCGGGATCGTCTTCAGCCGGATCTCCTCGCCGGTCCACAGCGGTACCTGCGCGCTGACATACATGCCCACCAGGATCAGGAACTGGAAGGCAATGGCGGCCGCCAGGCCCAGCTTCAGTGTCGGTTTCACCGGCTTTCCTCCCGCGCCCGATGGCGCTTCCAGTACTTGGCCGCTCCCAGCAGCAGTGCGGCGAACACGGCGAAAATCAGGGCCCCGCCGATGTAGTCGCCGATCAGGTCGATATAGCGCAGGAAGGCCGTGACCAGGATGGCCGCCACACCGAGAAAGAAGTAGTGGGAAATGCCGCCGTGAATACCGCGCACGATCAGCCAGATACCGCCGCCGACCAGGGCAAAATTGGTAATCACCTGCAATGGCACCGCGTCATCCGGGTTGCGCGACAGCACCACTGCCAGTACCAGCCCCCAGAGCGCCACCAGCAGCGCGGCGACGGATTTCAGGCGCCGTGCGCGCCAGCCGAGCCACAGGGCCAACGCTCCGAACAGGGCCATCACCAGCCACATGGATGGCTGGTGGCGCCAGTCCGCCTCCAGCAGCCCCTCCCAGGGCCTGGCAAAACTCATCACCAGCATCAGCACCAGCGCAAAGCGCAGGCACCAGACCGAAATCACCGCCGCGTAGTCCTTCGCCGTCACCGAGGCGCGCCCGGCCAGCCAGTGGCTGAAGGCGAACAGCAGCACAAACAGGGCCGCGGCCACCGCCAGGTTTCCGGGGTGGAAGTCGAACAGGAAAAAACGCCCCCCGTCGCGCCACAGCGCCGCCAGCGAGTACTCGACCCAGAAACCGATACTGGCGACCACCACCAGCAACAGCACGATACTGCGCGGCCCGCGCCAGAGCGCGAACACAGAGGCGAGCACAAACAGCGGAAACAGCGCCGGGTAGAAACCCAGCGAGATCTCCAGGAAGAACCAGGTCAGCGCCAGGATATTCGCCTGCAGCGCCAGCCACGGGTTGCGGGTCAGCAGCGCGAACGGCAGGCAGCCCAGTGCCCACCAGAAGACGCCGTCCGGCATATGCTCGCCCAGGTGGTAGATCTGCGCGATCAGTATGATCGCGGCGCCGAAGAAGAGGTTGCCGAGCAGGAAGAGCCCCACCCCGCCGCTGCGATCGCCGCCACAGTAGCGCCGCAGCGCCAGCACCTGGGTCGTCACGGTCAGCGCGACCAGGCCGACCATGCGCAGGGCCCGGGGAATCTCGTCCCAGTTGGCGCCGAGCAGCGTAATGATGGCGAGGCCGATAAACAGGTAGCCCAGCCCTACCAGCACGTTGTAACCGAAGGAGCGGTTTTTGGCCCGGTGGTAGTCCACGTCGTAGCGCCGGCAGATCTGCTCCGCCTGGGGCTCGCTGATCAGGCCCTCTTCCACCCATTCGGCCGCCTCCTGCGCCAGGTCGTTCTTCAGCAGTCGTATCAAGCGCATCCTGTGGCTCCGCTCACCGGTATTGGGAATCCCTATCCGCCACCCGGTCACCCGGATCGGGGCGACGCGGTGGTCAGTTGCTTGCCGAGTATCCCGAATGGCGCCGGAAGGTGCAATTGGGCGCCGCTGTAGTCAATCTGCCATACAGACTATGGACAAAAAGCAATCAATCACTAAAGACTATCAGAATCATTGGAATAGATTATTTTTATTAGTCACCTCCCACCCATAGTATTACTCGCGTTCCAGACAACTTTATCCGCAAAACACACAGTGAACGAGGAGCAATCTATGTCTCGCTACATCGAATCCGAACTGAAACCTTTCAACGCCAAAGCTTACCAGGCCGGCGACTTCTTCGACGTGAGCGATGCCGACGTCAAGGGCAAGTGGGCCGTGTTCTTCTTCTACCCGGCCGACTTCACCTTCGTCTGCCCGACCGAGCTCGGCGACCTGGCCGACAACTACGAGGAGTTCAAGAAACTGGGTGTGGAAATCTACTCCGTATCCACCGACACCCACTTCACCCACAAGGCGTGGCACGACACTTCCGAAACCATCGGCAAGATCCAGTACCCGATGATCGGCGACCCGACCGGCACCATCACCCGCAATTTTGGCGTGATGATCGAGGAAGAAGGCATCGCCGACCGCGGCACCTTCGTGATCGACCCGGAAGGCAAGATCCAGATCGTCGAGATCACCGCCGGCGGTATCGGCCGCGACGCCCAGGAACTGCTGCGCAAGATCAAGGCAGCCCAGTACATCGCCGCCCACCCGGGTGAAGTCTGCCCGGCCAAATGGAAAGAAGGCGAGGAAACCCTGGCGCCGTCCCTGGACCTGGTCGGCAAGATCTAAGCCGCCCCGACAGTCGTCATCCCGGTACCGGATCAAGTCCGGCATGACAATACGATCCGGGATCCAGTCCCCGCTGGATTCCGGCCTGCGCCGGAATGACGACCCGGGGAGATGGCCCGAGCCAGAGGGCCGGGGCAAAGGCCCTCCCCCAATTCCCAAACCTCAACCGGGACTGCCATCCCCATTGGCCCACCTCCGGGTGGGCATTTTTAGGGAGCCCCTGAACAAAATTCCTGAGCGATCAGGGAATTTATTCAGAGACTTCTCAAGCCAAACCGAAAACAGGACACAACGATGTTGGATGCAAACCTGAAACAGCAACTGGACACCTACCTGCGCAATATCAAGGAGCCGATCGAGATCCGAGTGTCCGGCGACGACAGCCCCAAATCCGCCGAACTGGAAGAACTCGCCTACGAGATTGTCGGCCTGTCCGACAGGATCCGTGCCAGCGAGGGCGATGCCCGGCGCACCCCCAGCATGGCCATCGGCCGCGCTGGTGAAACACCGCGTGTCAGCTTTGCCGGCATCCCCATGGGCCACGAGTTCACCTCGCTGGTACTGGCCCTGCTGCAGGCGGGCGGCCACCCGTCCAAGGCGGACCCGGAACTGCTGGAACAGATACGTAACCTGGACGGCGAATTCCATTTCGAAACCTATATTTCGCTGTCGTGCCAGAACTGCCCGGACGTGGTCCAGGCCCTTAACCTGATGGCCACCCTGAACCCGAAGATCACCCACGTAATGATCGACGGCGCCCTCTTCCAGGAGGAAGTGGAGCAGCGCAATATCATGGCGGTGCCGTCGGTCTACCTGAACGGAGAACACTTCGGCCAGGGCCGCATGACCCTCGAGGAGATCGTCGGCAAACTCGACACCGGTGCCGCGGAACGCAAGGCCGACGAGCTGGGCGAGAAGGACCCGTATGATGTACTGGTTGTCGGCGGCGGCCCCGCCGGCGCCGCGGCCGCCATCTACGCCGCGCGCAAGGGGATCCGCACCGGCCTCGTCGCCGAGCGCTTCGGCGGCCAGGTGATGGATACGGTCGGCATCGAGAACTTTATCTCCGTGCCCTACACCGAGGGCCCGAAACTGTCCGCGGGCCTGGAGCAGCACGTCAAGGAATACGGTGTCGACATCATCACCGACCAGCGCGCCGCCGGCCTCAGCCGCGACGGACTGGTTAAACTGGAGCTGGAGAGCGGCGCCAGCCTGTCCGGCCGCTCTGTGGTACTGGCTACCGGCGCCCGCTGGCGGCAACTGGGTGTGCCCGGTGAAGATGAGTACAAAACCAGGGGCGTGGCCTACTGCCCGCACTGCGACGGCCCCTTCTTCAAGGGCAAACACGTGGCGGTGATCGGCGGCGGCAACTCCGGGATCGAGGCGGCCATCGACCTGGCGGGTATCGTCAAGCACGTCACCGTGCTGGAATTCGCCGACACGCTGCGCGCGGACGACGTCCTGGTCCGCAAGGCGCGTTCGATGGACAACATCGATATCATCGTTAACGCCCAGACAACGGAAATCGTCGGCGACGGCAACAAGGTCAACGGCCTCGTCTACACCGATCGCGAGAGCGGCGACAGCAGACAACTGGAACTGGCCGGCGTCTTTGTCCAGATCGGCCTGGTGCCCAACACCGAGTTCCTGCAGGACAGCGGCCTGGAAATGAACCGCGTGGGCGAAATCGCCATCGATGCGCGCGGCGCGACCTCCATGCCGGGCGTCTACGCCGCCGGCGACGCCACCACCGTGCCCTACAAGCAGATCGTGATCTCCATGGGCGCGGGCGCTACCGCGGCGTTGGGGGCCTTTGACTACCTGATCCGCTCTTCCGTCTCTGACGAAGCCTCGGACAAGAGTGAGCCTGAAGCGCTGGCCGAGAGTGCCTGAACCCTCCCGTAGCAGTCGTCATCCCGGACTCGATCCGGGATCCAGCGAAGGTGCCCCCGGCGCCCTGGATTCCGGATCGAGCCCGGAATGACGACTCAGGGGAGTGAATGCAGGGCTTACCAGTTATCCAGACTCCGCCAACAATTGTCTCTACACACCCGGCGGGCGTGTGCCCGCCATCGTTGGCATGACCTCGCGCATCAGGTCGATAAAGGTGCGCAGTCGGGCCGGGTAATAGGCGGCGTAGGGGTACAGCAGATAAATGGGCAGCGGATGCGCACACCACTGCGGCTGGATACGGACAAGGCGCCCGGCCTCCAGGTCCTCCTGCACAATCCATGTCGACACGATCGCGACCCCCAAGCCTTCGAGCGCACTCTGGCGCAGGGCATAGAGACTGTCGGTACTGACCCGGGGCTGGATATTGAGTTGCTGTGAGCGGTCCGCTCGCCGATCGACCAGGGTCACCTCGTTGCGGTAATAGGTGCTCAAGGCAACCCAGGGAAGCCGCTCCAGATCCTGCACCCGCTCTATGGTCGGGAATTGCTCGAGTAGTCCCGGCGCCGCAACCACAATACGCGGCACCTCCGCCAGCAGGACCGCGATCACCGACGGGTCCGTCACGCTGCCCACATGGATCGCGCAGTCGATGTTGTCGGCGATAAAATCGGGCGAATGATCGTTCAGCATCCAGTCGATGGACACCCCGGGATAGCGCTGCAGGTAACGGCTCAGTGGCCGGATCATCTGATCCTGGCCAAAGGCATGGGGAGCGCGCACCCGCAGGCGCCCCATCGGTTCCTCTCCCGCACCCCGCAGGCCGTCTTCCAGCTCGGACCACTGCTCGATCAGTGTTCTCGCGTGGGCATAGCAGCGCTCGCCATCGTCGGTCAGCTTCCGGCCGTGGGTGCTGCGCAGGATCAGCTCGGTTCCCAGCAGTTTCTCCAGGGTCTTCAGGCGGCGGCTGATGGTGGGCTGGGTCGTGCCGAGCTGCCGGGCGGCCGCCGAGAGACTGCCGCTATCGACGATCCGCACGAATGTCCGCATCAGTTCTATACGGTCTATTCCCAAGGTACTTAGTTGGCTCATACGCCAAGTGTATAACAGTCTTTCCCGTCAGCCGTCTACCGGCAAGGCAGCGCATCGGTGACACTCCACATCGCCCGAGCAACCTTCGCCGGTATTCCCGGCCAGGCGGTTGCCGCTGATTGCCACCGGCCGGTGCCGGTGGCACACCGGAACTTCGATCCAACGATTATCTCCTGACAGGGAATATGCCGTATGCCAGTTGAGCACAGATCCATCGACGACATCGGGTCGCCGCCACTCCCCTCGCATTATTTTCTGTTGATGGCACTGATATTCGCCATCAACATGGCGGGCACCACACTGCCTGCGCCACTGTATCCGCTCTACCAGCACGTCTTCGGTTTCAGCAATCTCACCGTCTCAGTAATTTTTGCCACCTACGCCGTGGGGGTTCTGGGCGCGCTGGTGACTACCGGCCCCTGGTCGGACCAGGTCGGGCGCCGTCCGGTACTCTTCGCCGGTCTGATCGCGTCCGCCCTGAGCGCCCTGCTGTTCCTGTGCCAGGGCTCGCTCCCGATCCTGCTGCTGGCCCGTTTGTTGTCGGGCATCTCTGCGGGCCTGTTCACCGCGACGGCGACCATCGCGGTGATCGAGCTGGCGCCCCTGCAACAACGCGGCCGGGCAACACTGGCCGCCGGCGTCGCGAATATGGGCGGCCTGGGCATGGGGCCATTGATCTCGGGCCTCCTTTCCCAATACGCGTTTTGGCCGCTTCACCTCCCCTACCTGCTGCACCTGGTCCTGATCCTGGTCGCCGCAGTGCTGCTGTGGCGGCTGCCCGAAACCGTGACACCGCCGCCCCGGTTGCAACTGCGACGGCAGCCCTTGGGATTGCCGCCGGAAGTTCGCCCGCTGTTCGTGCCGGCCGCCGTGGGCTGCTTTGCCGGCTTCGCGGTACTCGGCCTGTTTACCTCGCTGGCCCCGGCAGTCATGGGCCAGGTTCTGGGCCTGACCAATCGGGCCGGTATCGGCGTGTTGGTCTTCACCGTCTTTGCCGCCTCCCTTGCCGGCCAGATGGTGCAGCGTCGCATACCGGACTCGATGCGCCTGCCCCTTGCCTGCGTGGCACTGCTCATCGGTGTCGGGCTGCTCGGGCTGTCGATTGCCTGCGGCGCCCTGCAGGCATTGATCGTGGCCGCGCTGATTGCCGGTGCCGGCCAGGGCGCTATTTTTGCGGCCAGTCTCGCAGCGTTAGCCGACGCCAGCCCGTCGGGGAAAAAAGCGGAGGTGACCTCGCTGCTGTTCGTGATTGCCTACATTGCCATCTCGGTACCAATCGTCAGCCTCGGGCTCGCCGTCGAGGCATTTGGATTGCGGGACGCGGGCATCGCCTTTACGGCGGCCATCATGGTGTTGATTGCCTTCACCCTGCTCGCCCTGTGGCGTCTTCGACGCCAGGCGCCATCCCCCGTTTGATTTACCTTTCCAGAACAGAGGCTTTTACCCATGACTGAACAGATTCAGCAAAACGCGCACGCCACAGCACCCTTGCCTGCGTTTGACCCCGGTTCTTTCTGGAACCGCTTCAGCCGCAACTACGCCGTTCTGGATGATATCCGCTTGCACTATGTCGAAGGCGGGTCAGGCAAACCCATCCTGCTGATCCCCGGCTGGCCGCAGAGCTGGTATACCTGGCGCCACGTCATGGAACGGCTGGCGACAAGCGGCCACCGGGTGATTGCCGTCGACCCGCGGGGAATCGGCGACTCGGATAAACCACTCGGCGGCTATGACCTGGCGACGGTCGCCCACGACCTGCACCGGTTTGCCGGGCACCTGGGACTGACCGACAACGGCCCCCTGAATGTGGCCGGACACGATATCGGCGCCTGGATCGCCTATGCCTGGGCCGCGGACTGGCCGGACGATATCCGCCGGCTGGCGCTCTACGATGCGGCCCTGCCCGGCATCAGCCCGGCCGGCCCCGGCGGCATTCCCGATGAGACCATCAATGTGCGGACCTGGCACTTCGGCTTCAACCGGCTGGACGACCTTCCGGAACTGTTGATCACTGGGCGCGAGCGGCCCTATCTGGACTGGCTGTTCAGAACCAAGACACGCAACCCCGCAGCCATCACCCCGGCGGACCTGGATGAATACACGCGCCTATTCAGCGCGCCGGGCGCCATGCGGGCCGCGTTTGCCTACTACCGCACGCTGTTCAATGCCGGGGGACTCGAACAGAACCGGCAGCGCGCCGACAAAAAGCTGGCCATGCCGGTTATGGCCTGGGGTGCAGACGGCGGTGTTGGAAACCGGCTCTACACCACGATGCGGGATATCGCCGACCGGGTTGAGGGCGGCGTGATCGAGCAATGCGGGCACTTTCCGCCGGAGGAGGCCCCCGACACGGTCGCCGGCCAACTGGCAGGCTTTTTCGGGAATTGACGACCGGCAGTCACACGCCTCATAAGCCCTTCCAAATGGAGGGGCTTTTGTCTGTTCTTGATACTGAGTCAACCGCTTGACCACTGCAGATCAACAGCGGCCACTGCCAGTTTTCGGCTATCGACGCGATATCAGGCGAAGCCGCCATTGACCCTTGCCACCCGACCGTGAATCCAGCCGCTCTCGGCGCCTGCGAGGAAGGTCGTGACCCGCGCTATGTCAGCCGGTTGTCCCAACCGCTCAAAGGGTGAGGCCTTGGCCGGGCTATCGATGACTTCCTGCGGTTTACCCGCCGGGAACAACTCCGTTTCCACCGGGCCGGGGGCCACCGCATTGACGGTGATTCCCCTGCCCCGCACTCCATTCGCCAGGACCCTGACCAGCCCCTCCACGGCCGCTTTTGCCAAGTACGCTTGTCATGCGGATGGCAGCGCCGAAAAAATAGTAATCCCGGTGAAACGAACTATCCGGCTTTTTTCCTGGCCCGATGCGCTGCCGCTTTCATTCTGTTTCCGCAAGAGGCCATGCTACACCAGCGGCGGCGATGGGATTTCGTTTGATCGTGGAACATCAGGACGCAGTCCGGGGCCTCGCACTCTTTCACGAGCTGCAGATCTTCCTCTGTAAGCAACTGGACCAGGGCCCGCGCTACGGGCTGCAGCAGGCTCTCGCTCTCCATATCGCGCTTACACGCTTTTTTCACAAACACAGCCTCAGTTGGCTCCCATTCGATTTTCTCTATGGGGCAACCCCGTTCCAGCACATGGTTGACCACTGCGGGATCCGCGGCCCGGCCCTGTTTTGCCAAGATGATCAGATCCCTCATATTTTCACGCAATTCCCGGGCTAGTTTGACTATCCCCGCCGGTGCCTTTTCGGGATCTTCCGACAACACGTTCGCCTGTTGAAGCCACGCGAGGACGCTGCCGTCGTCATCCAGACACTCCCGGCGCTCAGCCCCGACCCCAAATTGCGTGTTGATGAAGTCGATTGCGAGATTGCTTGCAATAAACGGTGGCGTAGTTTTTGACGACATGCAGAGTAACCTTTAATTCTACTATTGACAGGTTACCTCTATCTTGAATAACCTTCAATATCACTCATTACTGGTTATCAAGGAGCTCGACCATGACATCTGACGCTTCCCCATCGACAAAGCCGCAGGTCCACTATCGTTTCGAGCAAGTGGGCGATGTAAACATCTTCTATCGTGAAGCGGGTGATCCGGCGGCACCGACCGTTCTGCTGTTGCACGGATTCGCCGCCTCCTCATACATGTGGCGCGATGTCATTGCAGCGCTGGCAGACGGGTATCACGTGATTGCTCCGGATTTGCCGGCCTTTGGCTTTACCGAATCACCTGAGCGCGGCAGGTATGACTATACATTCGCCAATCTCGCGAAGACGGTCGATCGATTTACTGAACAGTTGAAGCTCGACCGCTACGCAATTGGCGTTCACGATTACGGCGCGCCTGTCGGATGGCGCCTGGCTCTGGCCCACCCGTCCAGAGTCACGGCCATCATTTCGCAAAACGGCAATGCGTACGAGGAAGGTCTCTCGACAGGGTGGGAACCCATCCAGAAGTATTGGAACAATCCTACGCAAGAGAACCGGGATGCCCTCAACGACTTCCCGACGCCGGAATCCATTAAGTGGCAGTACGTGGAGGGCGTAAGCGATACGAGTGCTGTCGCACCAGACGCCTATACACTGGAAGGGGTTCAGATCTCCCGACCTGGCATGGCGGATATTCAGCTCGACCTGTTGCTGGATTACGCCACCAATGTGGAAAAATATCCCGAGTTCCAGGCCTATTTCCGCGAGTACCAACCGCCATTGCTCGCCGTGTGGGGGAAACACGATCCATTCTTCCTTCCGCCCGGCGCCGAGGCATGGAAACAGGATATTCCCCGGGCGGACATTCGCTTTTACGACACGGGGCATTTCGCATTGGAAACCCATGGCGACGTGATCATCCCTGCTATTCGCGAATTCCTGGATGCCAATGTAAAAGAGCTGTAGAACACCGCAGAATTCGCACTGAGGCAATGGCGCAACTTGGACAGGAAATTTAACTGGAGCTGAAATTGGTCTAAATTTTACGGCAAAGTAGCCCACCCAAGGAGAGAAAATATATGGAAGACCGGGAACTGGCCGCCCAACTGCGCTGCCCCAACGGGGCCGACGCAGCCGAAGTCGCAGGCAGGATGAACGAGGCCAACCGCAGCCTCAACCACAAGTGTATCGACCTGCTGCAGATCTTTGCGGCGGACCGGATTCTGGAGATAGGGCCGAGCAACGGTGCCTTTGTCGACAGGATCGTCAATAAGGCGGCGGAGGTACATTACACGGGGCTGGACTGGTCTGCCGATATGGTGGCCGAAGCCGGGGAGGCGAATGCCGGGGCTGTGACCTCCGGCAGCGCACGCTTCCTGCAGGGCAGCTCCGACAGCATGCCCTTCGAAGAGGCCTCATTCGACAAGGCCCTGACGGTCCACACTCTCTATTTCTGGGAAACACCCACCGATCATCTGGCAGAAGTGCGGCGCGTCCTGAACCCCGGCGGGCTTTTCTGTATCGCTTTTGGCGACCTGGAATTCATGCAGCACCTGCCGTTTGTACCGTACGGTTTCCGGCTCTACGACGCGATCCTGGGGCAGGAGCTGCTGCGCAGTTCAGGCTTCGACGTGCTGGAATTCCAGCAGCACCGGGAAACTGAAGTCGGTAACACCGGTGAGGAAGTGGAGAAGATCATCAATATCGCGCTCTGCCAGCGCTGCTGACCGACCGGCAACACACCCGTTGTCGATTTCTGTCTTCGCCAGACGACCAGGGGGAGCACTGCAGAACCCTGTGCGGGAAATGCCGTGCAATTCCACAATCAGCGGCAATACAAGGAGCCGGATATGGCATTGACACTCTACGCGCACCCCTTTTCCTCCTACTGCCAGAAGGTGTTAGTAGCGCTCTACGAAAATGGGACCCCGTTCGAATTCCGCATGCTGTCGCCGGATGAGCCAGAGAATACCGAACGGCTGGCAGAGATCTGGCCGTTCAGGCGCTTCCCGGTGCTGGTGGAAGATGGCCGGGCGGTGTGCGAATCCAGTGTCATCATCGAGCACCTGGTGCTCTATCACCCGGGACCGGTGCCGCTGCTGCCGGAAGACCCGCGGGCGGCACTGGAAGTGCGTTTTATGGATCGCTTCTTCGACCTGTATATCTCCACCCCGCAACAGAAATTCGTACTCGATCGCCTGCGACCGGAAGACAGCCGCGATCCATTCGGCGTCGAGGAGGCCGGGAGGATGTTCGACACGGCCTATCAATGGCTCGACGACAAGATGCGGGACCGCAAATGGGCCGCGGGGGACAGCTTCACACTGGCGGACTGCGCCGCGGCCCCTGCACTCTTTTACGCCGACTGGACCTATCCCATCGATCCGTCGTTTACCCATGTGCACAACTACCGCAAACGGCTGCTGCAGCGCCCGTCGTTTGCCCGCGCGGTCGACGAGGCGCGCCCCTACCGGCCGCTGTTCCCACTGGGAGCGCCGGATCGGGATTGACGGTCATGCGGCCGTGCGCTCACCGGTCGCGGTACGCGCGTTGCCAGCTTATACGGCCGCCGTTATGCTGGCCGCAGACAATGAAATTGCTGCAGTGAAATCGCCACCATGATCCGCAACGCCCGCCCAGAGGATGCCGGCAAACTCGCCGGCATCTACAACCACTATATCCACAGTACCATCATCACCTTTGAAACCGAGCCGGTGACTGCTGCGGATTTGGCGGAACGCATCCAACACATCCGCTCGACCGGACTGCCCTGGCTGGTCGCCGAAGAAGACGGGCAGCCGGTCGGCTACGCCTATGCCAGCCCCTGGCGCAGTCGCCCGGCCTATCGGCACTCGGTCGAGGTCACCGTGTATCTGGACCGGGAGGCGCGGGGGCGCGGCTGGGGCTCCCTCCTGTATCAACAGCTGTTCGACGCGCTGCGCAGCCGCTCCATTCGCGCCGCCATCGGCGGTATCGCCCTGCCCAACCCCGCCAGCGTGACCCTGCATGAAAAGATGGGCATGCGAAAAGTCGCGCATTTCAACGAAGTTGGGTACAAGTTTGATCGCTGGATCGACGTCGGCTACTGGCAATGCCTGCTGGACAGGAATGCGCCTTAAGGAAATTATTTCTGCCAGGACAATTCCCGAACATTTCCCACTTTCGCCCTGATGTCAAAAACTGGCGCCCTCTTCTGCATACCCCTGTACCACTTTCCGCTGACAGCGCTTACCGGGGCGAAATGGCTGGCACACCGGTTGGACAATGGTCCGGCCGGTCCAAAAGGCCCGGCACCAATAACCAAATAAACTCAAACAACGTAGGGCGCTTGCGCAGGGATGACGAGAGGTGCACTGCTGTTCAGGAAGGTTCCCGGCCCGCCCTCGACCCAGTCACAGGGGATAAACCCATGAACTTTTTGCAACTGAAGAAGACGCGACAGACACTGAGAGCGGCACTGGCGCCGCTCCTGCTTTTTGCCCTGGCACCTGCAAACGCGGCGGTGATCCAGGCCGAGGACTACAACGCATTTTACGACACGACGCCGGGCAACACCGGCGGCGCCTACCGCAGTGACGACGTCGACATCGAGGCAACCCAGGACAGCGGCGGCGGTTTCAATGTGGGCTGGACTGAAACCGGCGAATGGCTGGCGTACAACAACGTCAATATCCCCACGTCCGGCAACTACACCATCCGCTTCCGTGTCGCCAGCCAGGGCGGCGGCACCCTATCCAACGACCTGAACGGCGGCTCTATCGTGCTGGGCAGCCTGAACGTGCCGGACACCGGCGGCTGGCAGAACTGGCAGACCATCTCCCATACGGTGCACATCGACGCCGGCACTTACAGCCTGGGTGTCTATGCAACCACCGGCAACTGGAACCTGAACTGGATCGAAGTGGTCGGCGCCGGCGGTGGCGGCGGCCAGAACCTGGTCTGGAGCGACGAGTTCGACAGCCTCAACCTGGCCAACTGGTCCTTCGAAACCGGCGGCGGTGGCTGGGGCAATAACGAGCTGCAGTACTACACCGGTGGCCAGAACGCGTCCATCCAGTACGACGGCCAGGCGGCCAGTAATGTGCTGGTGATCGAGGCCCGCCAGGAAGGCGGCCACAATTGCTGGTACGGGGCCTGCCAGTACACCTCGACCCGCATGATTACCGCCGGCAAGCGCGAATTCCAGTACGGGCGCGTCGAGGCGCGCATCAAGCTGCCGCAGACCCAGGGTATCTGGCCCGCCTTCTGGATGCTCGGCAACGACATTTTCAGCGGTACCGGCTGGCCGAATTCCGGCGAGATCGACATCATGGAACACGTCGGCTACGAGCCCACGCTGACCCACGGCGCGCTGCACGGCCCCGGCTATTCCGGCAACACACCGATCACCGGCACCTACAATGTCGGCCAGAGCGTGGACGCCAACTACCATGTCTACGCCGTGGAGTGGGACAGCAACGGCATCCGCTGGTTTGTGGACGGCAACCAGTTCTACAGCGCGACCCGCGCCCAGGTGGAGCAGTATGGCAACTGGGTCTACGACCACCCGTTCTTTATCCTGCTGAACGTGGCCGTGGGCGGCAACTGGCCCGGTAGCCCGGACGGCTCCAGCAGTTTCCCGCAGCGCATGTATGTGGACTATGTGCGGGTCTACCAGTAAACAGACTGTAAATTTTTGTAAATCCGGCGGGGCGCCAGTGGCGCCCCGCCCCTGGGACGGGTTTTCGTGAGCGCCACGGCCGGGATATGATATGGTCACTGCTATTCATTCTCAGATAGGGACCGCACATCATGCTGATCCGACTGCTTGCTCTGACAACCCTGCTGTTCACCACCCCCGCCGCACTGGCGGACTGGAAGCTGGTGGGCGATGCATCACAGATCTCGTTTGTATCCGTCAAGAAAGGCACCATCGCCGAGACCCACCACTTCAAGGCACTGGAGGGGCAGATTGCCGATAGCGGCACAGCCACCCTGTCGATCCCGCTGGCCAGCGTGGAAACCAATATTCCCATCCGCAACGAGCGCATGCAGAAGCTGTTGTTCGAAACCACCAAGTATGCGCGCGCTTCGGTGAACGCCAAGGTGGATGCAGCGAAACTGCAGGCCATGCAACCGGGCCAGACAGCCACCCTGGATGCGGAACTGCAGCTGTCCATTCACGGCAGTGAACACAGTGAAGCGGCCAAACTGCAGGTCACCGGCCTGAAGGACAACCGCCTGCTGGTCAGCACCGAATCCCCCATCGTCCTCAACGCCGCCGACTTCAAACTGCTGGAAGGTATCGAGAAACTGCGCCAGATCGCCGGTCTCGACACCATCAGCCCCATAGTGCCGGTCAGCGCACAACTGGTTTTCGCAAAAGAATAACCGGCACCGCGCCGTCGGGAGATCGCGCAAGGTGGTCTCCCGGTTCAATCGATTGCCCGCGACGCCACTGAATCCCCCGCCTACACGTCACCACCCACCAGTGATACACTCCGCCGCCGGTTATGAAGTTCAGCGGAGAATCTATTCCGATCTGCAGTCTGCCCGTCCAGTAGTTGTATCCCTTTCACGATATTCCAGCGTGGCCGCGGTGACGCCATAGCCTGTAACAGTTCAGTCATATCTCCACAAAGCCCCGTTTCACTGCAGCGCTACGCCAGGCGATCAGCGAGAAGCTGTGTTTTTGGGGGACGAGCAAGAAGACAGGGAATTCCATGAAAAGCGCCCGCTACCTTTTCCCCACCGTATTGGCCACGTTGGCTTTCCTTACCGCCTGTTCCGACGCGCCTCCGGGCACAGTCCGGTTCTCTCCGTCGACGGGCGACACGCGCAGTTACCAGGTCCACAGCCGTTCCCGCATCCGCGTGGGGGCCCCGTCCCTCGAGCGCAGCCTGACCGTGGATAGCGATACCGTGCTTCGCTACAAGGTACTCGGCACCGGCCGCACCCTGAAACTGGCGATAGAACCCACTTACACCAGGTTTTCCCTCGACGGCCGCACTAATTTTTCCAATGCCCGAGCCGACGACAGTCGCGCCGGCAACGTGTTGCGCGAGCTGATGTCCGCCGGTTTCGAGCTGGAGATCGATACCGAAACCGGCACCATCGAACACTTCGCCAGCAGCAACGATGCCCTGTGGCAGACCGTACTGGAAGATGCTGGCGGCCCGGTGGTGGACAACCTGGAAAAGCAGATGAGCCCTCCCGGCGTCCCGCAACTGGCTGTGCCAGCCATTGAGGGCAAGACGGTGACCCTCTCCAATTTCCGTGGAGCCGACCAGCTGCAATTGACAGTCGAGCGGGTGACCGACAGCGAAGTGGTCACCAGGCTGGAAGCGCACGGGAAAGCGATGCGCTTACAGGGCACCATGGTGCTGGAGCGGGACAGCGGCTGGCTGAAACGCCTGGCGCTGATCAGCGAGAATCACATCGAGCAGGATGACATCGGGGGTTCCAGCCGCCAGCAATTGCTGGTGTTGCCCGAGGACTCGCCCTCGGTACTGGGCAGCTGGCTCCTGAATATGCGCCTGGGCGGTGAGCAGGGCCGCCCCTTCGAGCCGGCGCCGACCGCGAACAAGGTCGCCGACACCGCCACTGCGGAACAGGTGCTGCCGGTACCGGTCGGCAGCCTCGTGCAGACCCAGGACTGGCTGCTCCTGCAAGTGGGGCACGACCTGGGTCGCAACGCCTTCCCGGGTCGCTTTGACCTGGAGGACCTGCAGTTGCAGGGCGCCGACGGCGAGCCCCTGCCCCTGGAACTGTTCCGCATGTCGCGCTACGACTTTTTCGACCCCGATGCCGGCAAGCACAGTACCATGGCGCGGTATGTCCCCCTGGGCTGGGACAACGCCGGCGAGCAGTTGGAGAAAATCGGCCAGATTACCGCAACCGGGCACTACCAGGCGCTCGATGTGGAAGCCGTGACCCTGCCATTGGATGGAGAAAAGGCCACCGAAGTGACACTGCACGGCGCCCGCGCCGAGGCAATTCCCACCGACAACCCGCGCGAATTCCGGCTGCGTCTGCAGCACACGGGCACACACCACTTCAGCTCCCGCATTCACGGCCTCGAAGAGGCGCGCGGCATCCAGCCCGACGGCGAGTGGCTCAGCGCGGAAGAGCGCGAGATTCTGCGGCTGGTGGCACTGGGCCACTACGCCCTCGGGGATATCCGAATGGTGTTCAGCGAACAGGTACCGGACGAACTGACGCTCTACCTGCTCAGCGACAGCGATCGCCAACCCTTCGATTACCAGCTGCGCTTCGTGACAGAAGCGGCGATGCGCAACGACCTGAGCCTGCCGCCCACCACCGAAGTGCCCTTGTATGAGAATGCCGACGGCGACGATACCGCCGATATCGCCCTCGGCGAACTCGAGCTGCCACAGCCACAGAACAACCAGCTGGCACTGGAACTGCCCGCCTCTCTGGTGGGCAGCTGCCAGCCCACTGTGGTCGAAGCGCCGGATATCGATGGCCACCCACTGGTCTGGCGCCGACTGACCGAAAACGCGACCAACAATAACCAGCTGGGCACTACACAGCAGTGGCAACTCAGTACCGAAGACGGCATCCGCCACTATTTCTACGGCCTGGAAATCGAGCACGCCATCCGCTGCAAGGGCCGCAGCGAGTGGCGGGCGGTCCCGATTTCCCTGGGCGACAGGCCCTGGCTGGTAGAGCCGACACAGTTGGGGGACCAGTTCGACCCGCACCAGCCCATCGCCGATTTCCTGCAGCGCTATCGCTTTATCGGCACACAGGGTTGGCCCCTCGCCCCGGTACCACCGAACAGCGAAGTTTCACTCAGCGCATCCACGGTCGGCGACTACCTGACCCGCGACGGTCTGTTGAGACTGGCCGGCGAGGTACAGCGCGTCGAACAACGGGTATTTACCGGCGAGCCCGAAGAGCGGCTCTGGTCCACCGACTTCCAACCGCTGCCGTAGGGAGGTGAACAGCATGCGAGCCCAAACAACGCTTTTCTGGATTCTGTTGGCCCTGCTGCCGTCCGCATCGTACGCCGCGAAACAGCCGCGGCTGTGGCTGGATCGCAATTTCGAGCTGGTGGACGCCGACAGCGACAGTGCCTACTACTATGCGGCGCCCCCCACACGAGACGGCGAACTCTGGAGAGTGACGCTCTATTTCGCCGAGAGCGGCGAGGAGGCGGTACCCGCCGTCAAAACGCAACTGGACGGCCCCGACCTGGCCAGCGCACACCAGGTCGGCGAATACACCAGCTACTACCCGAACGGCAGCGTCAAGCTCCGGGGCACCCTCAACGAAAACCGCCGCTGGCAGGGCGAATTCACCCGCTACCGGGAAAATGGTCACTACACCGTCAGCCAGTTTCGCAACGGCGTCCTCCACGGCAGCAAGCGGCACTTCTACGCCGACGGCCAGCTGGAGATCGAGGTCCCCTATATCGATGGCGAGGAGCAGGACGGCGAGCGCATCTGCTACAACGAAGACGGCCAGGTGAAACTGCGCTATTCGATCGTCGACGGCGAGAAGCACGGTGTCCAGGAATACTTCCGCGATGATGGCGTCATCTACAAGCGCGTTCACTACAAGCACGGCAAATACGACGGCCTGGTGCAACGCTTCTCCAGAGACGGCCAGAAAATATTCGAGGCTAACTACGTCGACGACGAGCGGCTCGGCGCTGTCAGGGAGTGGCACGAGGGACAGCTCACCCGCGAAACCTACTACCGGGCGAACAAACGCCACGGTACGGCCAAACGCTGGGAAGATGGCGTGCTGGTGAAGGCACTCCACTATGTGGACGGCCGCAAGCGCGGGGAGGCGCATTACTACTACCAGGACGGTTCGCCGGAAAGCTACGAGCACCGCAATAAAGAAGGCGAGCTGACCGAGCGGCGCGAATACAACCGCCAGGGCGGGCTGACGCAGCTTTTCGTTGTCGAGGACAGTACCTACGGCCCGGCGGAGCGCAAGGAATCCTACAGGGACGACGGCAGCCTGTCCCGGCGCACCATCTACAGCGTGGACCGGCGCTGGATTCTGGAAGAGCGCTATCGCGGCCGCGGCGACAAGCCCAGCTACCGCCGCGAGACCGTCGATGGCGACAAGCACGGCCTCCAGATCAGCGGCAACCCGCAGCCGGGCGGCATCGGCAGCTACGATATCACCCGCTACCAGCACGGCCTGGCGGTGGGCGATTACCGCGAAGTCGACAGGGATGGCAAAGTGCTCTCCCACGGCCAGTACGAGCGCGGTAAACAGGTCGGCGACTGGGTCAGGCGGGAATACGGCACCACGGTCTACGAGTCCTACGACAGCCGGGGCCGGCGACACGGCGAGCGCCGCCGGGAACTGGACGACGGCCTGGTGCTGGAGCGGTCGCACTATGTCGCCGGCGAGCTGCACGGCGAACAGGTCAAGCGCGAACGGGACGGCAGGCTGACCAGCCGCGGCGAATACCGCCACGGAGTAAAGGTCGGCACCTGGCAGGAGTACGACGAGTACGCGAAGGGCCTCTTCGAGGGCGAATATGTCGACGGCAAGCGCCACGGCCTGTGGCTGGCACGTTCCCCCGAGGGCTATGAAATGGCCCGCTTACGCTTCGAGCACGGCGTCCCCGTCGGCAAGAATTACATCTTCGCCCGCAACGGTTCGGTGCGGGAAGTGACCCCCTACAAGGACGGCAAAAGACACGGGCGGCACGAGAAATACAGAGACGGTACCCTGGTCGCCGTCGAACCCTTCCGCAATGGCAGACAGCACGGCGTCACCGAGTATTTCCTGTCCAACGGCGAGCGCTATATGGCCGAGGAATATGACAACGGCACCTATGTGCGCTCACTGGAACGCGACGACAGCGGGGCGGAAGAACAGTGATGGCAAAATCTGCGCGCGGCGGTCGTATCGCGCCCCTGCTGCTGGCGGCGATGCTCGCCGGTTGCGGGCCGCAAAGCGACGGCGGTCCACCGGTGGAGTACCGAGGCAACGCCCAGCGCACCGGACTCTTCGCCGGCGACGGGCCGGCGGACAAGCCGCGGGAGCTTTGGCGGTTCCTGACCCTCGGGGTGCTGACAGAGACACCGGTCATCGCCGGCGACACCCTGTTTGTCGGCACCACCGACGACTCCGTCTACGCCGTGGATGTGAACAGTGGCGAGCGGCGCTGGCGCTTCAAGACCACAGGCAATATCCGCGGCAGCGTCGCCGTCGACCGGGAGCGGGTCTATGTCGCCAGCGAGGATCGCGGCTTCTACGCCCTGGACCGCTCGTCCGGCAAGCTGTTGTGGCGCGAGCACTTCGACAAGACACCGCAGGGCCCCGCCGCGATCGACAGCGATCGCGTCTATTTCGGTGGTTTCGACAAAAAGGTGCATGCGCTGGACAGGGCCAGCGGGGATACGGCCTGGGAATTCGCAGCCGGGAGGGCAGTCGGCGCCGGCGTCACACTGGCCGGCGACACCCTCTTCGCCGCCTCATTCGACAGCCGCCTCTACGCGCTGGACGCGGAAACCGGCGAGCAGCGCTGGCGCACCCCGGCCGGCGACGGGCAGTGGCTGACCACCGCGCCGGTGGTACGCGATGGCCAGGTGTTCGTGGGCGGCTGGGGACAGAAGCTGTCGGCCATCGACGCCAGCAGCGGCGACATCAACTGGACTTACGACACCGGTATGCGCATCGACCAGCCGCCGGCGGTCGCCCACGGGCTGGTGTATATCAGCGGCCTGGGACCGCTGCAGGCGGTGGATGCGCGCAGCGGCGAACTCCGCTGGTCCTTCGGCGAGCGCATCTTCCGCTCCGTAGCCGCCACCGCCGAGCGGCTCTACGCCGCCTGTGGCGAGCAGATCTGTGCACTGGCGCCCCGCAGCGGCGAGCTGCTGTGGCGCTCCAGCCCGCTCAGCGATACGGTCACCAGTATTACCGTCTACGGCGAGCGGCTCTACGTCGGCACCATCGATGGCTATATCTACGCACTGCAATAAACGCTAGTGGTCCATCGCCACCAGCACGCCGCTGATATCGAAACCGGCGCCGCCGGCGCTTTTCAGCAGCGATTTCCCGTCCGCGCCGGCCAACAGCCGGGCACCGGCCCAGACGTTACACGAGCGGTTGCCGGTGCGGCAGAAGGCGTGGATCTTTTTGCCGCTGTCGAGCAGTTCGCCGAACTGCCGGCAGTGATCCGCGGTCATGCGGGCGAAGGGGATGGCCACGAACGCCATGCCCTGCTCCGCCGCGGCACTTTCCATTGCCGCATACGTCGGCTGGTCTTCGGTCTCTCCCTCGGGACGGTTGCAGACAATCACCTGCACACCGGATGCGGCCAGTTCGGCCATGGCGTCGCAGCTGAACTGCGCCGAGACACTGACCTGCTCGTCGAGCTGTTTGATATGCATATTTACCTCAGCTTTTCGCACGCTTTAGTCGCTCAAGTCAGGAGTTTACCGCGATGAAAGGGCGTAGCCCGGATGGAGGCGCGCAGCGCCGGAATCCGGGATTGTGGTGCCGACCCCCTGTCCCGGATCCGCTGCACTCCATCCGGGCTACGCCTGTAACTATCCGGTCTATGCGCGATCAGAGTTTGTTGATCGGCACTTTCAAATAGACGGTGCCGTTGTCTTCCGCCGGCGGCATCTGGCCCGCGCGAATATTGACCTGGATGGACGGAATGATCAGCCGCGGCATCGGCAGCGTTGCGTCGCGCTTATTGCGCATGGCGACGAACTCCGCCTCGCTGACACTCTGGTGCAGATGGATGTTATTGCGTTTCTGTTCGCCCACCGTGGTTTCGCAGCGGTGCCTGCGGCCACCGGCCGGCGGGTAATCGTGACACATGAACATACGTGTCTCTTCCGGCAGTTCCAGCAGCTTCTGCACCGAGCGGTACAGGGTGGCCGCATCGCCGCCGGGAAAATCGCAGCGGGCGCTGCCCACGTCCGGCATAAACAGGGTGTCGCCGACAAACAGCGCATCGCCGATCAGCCAGGCCATATCCGCCGGTGTGTGGCCCGGCGCATAGATGACACGCGCCTCCAGTGCACCGACGCGGAAGGTATCGCCGTCGCGGAACAGGTGGTCGAACTGGCTGCCATCGACCAGGAACGCCTTTTCCAGGTTGAACACCTCGCGAAAAATGGCCTGCACCTCCGTGATCCGGTCGCCGATGGCAATACTGCCACCGACCTGCTGGCGCACAAAGGGCGCCGCCGACAGGTGATCCGCGTGGGCGTGGGTCTCCAGTACCCACTCGACGGTCAGCTTCTCCCGGTGCAGGAATTCGATAATGGCCTTGGCGCCGCCGGTGCCGGTATGACCCGACGGGGCATCGAAATCCAGCACCGGATCCACCACCGCGGCGGAACCACCCGGATGGTCGTAGACCACATAGCTCCAGGTTTCGGTGTCCGGATCGAGAAAGGGCTGCACCTGGGTGACAGGCTTGCTTGCGGACATGATTCGTCTCCCGATTTCGGTATTGGCAACACTATATTTGTATACACTATACAAATCAATATAATATAAATCTGTAAATCATTTGAACTGCCACCGCCATGCCCGACACTTCGGATATCGACCTCGACAAGATGCTCGCCTCGGCCGACCAGGCGGCAGCCGCGCTGCGCTCCCTGGGCAACCGCGACCGCCTGCTGCTGCTGTGCCAGTTGAGCCAGGAGGAGTTGTGCGTGGGCGACCTGGAAGAGCGCCTGCAGATTCGCCAGCCGAGTCTTTCGCAGCAGCTGGGCGTGTTGCGCCGCGAGGGGCTGGTATCCACCCGCAGGGAAGGCAAACGCATCTACTACCGGGTCGCAGACCGGCGGATACTGGCGCTGCTGCAGACCCTGTATCAACTCTACTGTGCGAAGTAACTGCCAAACATGAACATAGACTGGAATGCCTTCACGCCGCTGTCCGCCCTCGCCGGCGGCGCACTGATCGGACTGGCGACGGCCCTGCTGCTGTTGGCCAACGGCCGTATCGCCGGTATCTCCGGTATTGTCGGCGGCCTGCTGAAGCCCACAGCGGGTGAAACCGGCTGGCGGCTGGCGTTTGTCGCCGGACTGCTGCTGGCACCGGGGCTGTGGGGCCTGTTCGCGGCGCTGCCGCCGATCCGCATCGACGCCGGCTACCCCCTGCTGGTCGCCGCCGGGTTGCTGGTGGGCATCGGCACCCGCTACGGCTCCGGCTGTACCAGCGGCCACGGCGTCTGCGGCCTGTCGCGGCTGTCGCCGCGCTCCCTGGTCGCCACGCTGCTGTTTATGGGCGCCGGTTTCGCCACCGTGTATGTCGTCCGCCATCTGCCGGGAGCCTGATGCGATGAAAAAGTATGATCTCTCCGCCTTCGCCGCCGGACTGGTGTTCGGCCTGGGCCTGCTGCTGTCCGGCATGGCCAACCCGCACAAGGTGCTGGCGTTCCTCGACCTGTTCGGCGCCTGGGATCCGTCCCTGGGACTGGTGATGGCCGGCGCCATCGCCGTGGGCCTGCCGGTGTTCCAACTGACCCGGCGGCGCACGCTGTCCCTGCTGGGCGCGCCGATGCAGCTGCCCAGGCGGCGCGATATCGACCGGCCGCTGGTGATCGGCAGCCTGCTGTTCGGTATCGGCTGGGGCCTGGCGGGCTTCTGCCCGGGGCCGGCCATCGTCGCCAGCGGTGCCGGCGCGCTGAAGGCCATTGTCTTTACCGCCGCCATGCTGGCCGGTATGGGGCTGTTCCAGCTGGCCGGCCGGCGTGGCTGACATGCCCGGGCCGCCGCGGCGACAATTCCCGTCTATCTTTTCAGTCTGCATCCGTGCCACGGCCATGGAATAATCGCGGATATGCGCGCGAATAAACTGATACCCGACTGGCTGAAAAACTACCGGCGCCAATGGCTGGCGGGAGACGCGACCGCCGCGCTGGTGGCCACCATGATGCTGGTGCCGCAGGCGCTGGCCTACGCCGCGCTCGCCGGCCTGCCGCCGCATATCGGCCTCTACGCCAGCCTGCTGCCGCTGGTCGGCTACGCGCTGTTCGGCTCCAGCTCGGTGCTGTCGGTGGGGCCCGTGGCGGTGCTGGCGCTGATGACCGCCTCCGCACTGACGCCGCTGGCGGCGCCCGGCAGCGCGGAATATATCGCCGGCGCCGTGCTGCTGGCGGCGCTCAGCGGCTTCTTCCTGTTCGCCATGGGCCTGATGCGCCTGGGCGCCCTCTCCAACCTGCTGAGCCACCCGGTCATCAGCGGCTTCGTCTCCGGCGCCGCGGCGCTGATCATCATCGGCCAGATCAGTCCCCTGGTGGGCGTGGAAAGCGACGGCGACACGGCGCTGCAGCTACTGGTCAGCACCCTCGCCCACCTGCCCGAAGCTGTGCCCCTGACAGCGGCGCTGGGGGTCGGCGCGGTTCTGATCCTGGTGTCGGCCAAGTTCTGGCTCGGTATCACCCTGGTCAAAATGGGTATGCGCGCGCACAACGCGCGGCTGCTGGCGCGGCTGGCGCCGATGCTGGTGGTGCTGGCCGCCATCGCGCTGACGGCGATCCTGCACCTGGAAAAAGAGATGGCGGTGGTGGGAAAAATTCCGCCGGGCCTGCCCGCACTCACCTTGCCGGCGTTCGACTGGAACCTGACCCACCGGCTGCTGCTGCCGGCGCTGGTCATCGCGCTGCTGGGGTTTGTCGAGAGCCTGTCGATCGCCCACGCCATCGCCCTGCGCCGCCGCCAGCGGCTGAACGCCGATGCGGAACTGCGCGGCCTGGGCGCAGCCAACCTGTTCAGCGCCCTGTCCGGCGGTTTCGCCGTCACCGGCAGCTTCGCCCGCACCGCGATCAACGACGAGGCCGGCGCCGTCTCGCCGATGAGCGGCCTGATCGCCGCGGCACTGATGGCGCTGGTGCTGCTGTTCCTGACGCCGCTGTTCACCGAGCTGCCACTGACGGTGCTGGCCGCCACCATCATCGTCGCCGCCGCCGGCCTGATCGACGCGCGCGGCTTCGTGCACAACTGGCGCTACGACCGCACCGACGGCCTGGCCATGGCCGGCACCTTCCTCGGCGTGCTGCTGTTCGGTGTGGAGGCGGGTATCGGGCTCGGTATCGGCCTGTCCTTCGCCACCCTGATCTGGCGCAGCAGCCGGCCGCACATCGCCGTGGTGGGGCGGGTACCGGGCACCGAACACTTCCGCAATGTACTGCGGCACACGGTGGATACGCTGCCGGACATCCTGTTCCTGCGTATCGACGAGAGCCTATTTTTCAGCAATATCAGCGCCGTGGAGGAACGCATACTGAGCGAACTGAAACGGCATGCGGATGTGCGCGAACTGGTACTGATACTGTCGTCGGTAAGCCGCATCGACGGCACCGCGCTGGAGCGGCTGCAACAGGTCAACCGGGACCTGCGCGATCGCGATATCGGCCTGCACCTGTCGGAGGTCAAGGGGCCGGTACTGGACCGGCTGGGGCGCTCGAAATTTCTCGAGGAGCTGAACGGGCGGGTGTTCCTGTCCTCCTATATCGCCGAGCTGGCGCTGCGGCGGGGGGATTCCGCTACCGAGGCCTGAACACCCTGCACGGCAGGCTCCCGCAACTTGTGCCCACACCCGCAATACTGGCAAAATATCCAGTATTTGGACGACCCGACTCCATGCAGGCACCCGCACTTACGGAAGAACAGCAGGCCATTGCCGACCACCCCGGCGGCCACGCCAAGATCATCGCGGTGGCGGGCTCCGGCAAAACCACGGCACTGCTGCACTACATCGACAAGCGCCTGCAGTCGGGCACCGCCCCCGCCCGCATGCTGGTGCTGATGTACAACCGCAGCGCGCGCGAGGATTTCAGCCAGCGGCTGCGGCAACTGGTGCGCGGCGAAACACCCCCGGTGCACACCTTCCACAGCCTCGGCTACCGCCTCTACCAGCGGATGATCGACAACCGCCATATCGCCCCAGCCAACCTCACGCCCCTGCCCCAATCCACGGTACAGCTGCAGGTCTGGAAGGCTATCGAGGCCTGTGCACCACCCTATGAACTGGAGGAGATCCGCGCGCGCAAACAGTCGGAGATCGAGGCGGCGGAGTACTTCATCGATTACACCAAGACGATTCTGCGCGGCGACCTGGACGCACTGCACGAGCTCAAGCTCGGCGACGGCTACATGTACTTTCTCAAGGTATTCCGCACCTTCGAGGAGTGGCGGCGCAGCCAGCGGGCGGTGACCTATGCCGACCTGATCTACGACCCGGCCATGCTGCTGAGCCTGGAACCCGGCATCGCCGAGCAGTACGGCAGCTTTTACGAGGATATCCTGGTGGACGAGTACCAGGATATCAACGAAGTGCAGCACTTCCTGCTGCGGGTCGTATACGGCAAGTCCGGCAATGTGATCGCCATCGGCGACCCGGACCAGACCATCTACGAGTGGCGCGGCTCCAAGCCGGACTACCTGCTGAAGTTTTTCGACGGCGATTTCCCGCCGTCGAATATCTATCACCTGAGCCGCACCTTCCGCTACGGCCACCAGCTGTCGATGGCCGCCAATCACTTTATCGAGAACAACCGCGAGCGCGCCGATATATTCTGTGTGTCCGCCGACGGCGAACGCCAGACGGATATCCAGCTGGTACAGACGGCAAAGGAAACCCGCTGGCTGGTGGAGGAGATCCGCCGGGCACAGCTGCAGGAACAGCCGCTGGACCAGGTTGCGATCCTGGTGCGGCTCTGGTCCGTGGCCGCACCGATCGAACTGGCGCTGCTGGCCGCGAATATCCCCTACCGCTCCGGCAGTCGCAACACGGTGCTCTCGCGGCGCGAATTGCGGCCGCTGTTCTGGAGCCTGAATATCGCCTCCGGGCGCTTTGCCGATTTGCCCCCGGCGCGCCGCCAGCAGGGGCTTTACGAATGGCTGACCGCACCGCATATCCGCATTGCCCGCAAGCAGCTGGAGCCACTCTGTGGGGAGCTGGCAAAGCGCGACGACGGCTGGGGCCTGCACATGATGTCACTGGTGCCGGACAACCTCAGCAAGCCGCAACTGAAACGGCTGCGCAAGCGCGCCGAGCTGCTGATGGAAATGGAAAACTGGCGCGGCCTGGCCGGCGAGCTGCTGCGTCGGCAGTTGGGCGCGCTGGACTACCTGACCGGTATCGCCGACGACAGCTTTACCCGCCAGCAGGGAGAGGAGCGGCAGCAGACGGTGCTCGCCTTCGTGCAGTTTCTCGACCACCTGAAACAGAAGCCCGCCGACGCGCTGGCACAGCTGCAGGAACTGCAGCGCCAGCACCGCGAGGGCGAGCAGTCCTCCGCCGAGGCGGTGCTGATCACCACCATGCACCAGGCCAAGGGGCTGGAGTGGGACCGGGTCATCATCCCGTCGCTGACCCAGCACAATATGCCCTACCAGCCACAGCGGGATTTCTCCACGCCGGCATCGATGGAGAGCGAGCGGCGCCTGATGTACGTGGCCATGACCCGCGCCCGCCGGCAGCTCACCCTGCTGGCACCGGCCGCGGACAGCAAGGCCGTCGATGAACAACAGCCATCGCTGTTTCTGGAGGAGATGCAGCTGCCACTGTGCCGGTTGATGGCAGACGCCCTGCGCGAGCGCCCGGACAGGGTGCAAAGCGATGTCCCGGTCACCCGGCAGGCGCTGCACTACCTGGAGGCCTGCGGCTACAATCCGGACATCGAGGGCCCGCGCGCGCCCATGCGCAGACCGGCGGTCGGCGACGGCATCCGCCACCGCAAACTCGGTCACGGGCGGGTGATCAAGTGGGAAGACGAAAGGCTGGAAATCCTGTTCAGCGACAAGCAGACGCGGCGCTTCGACTGGGAAAAGCTACAGCAACACCTGATGTAAATTCCCGGCGGCACACCCGAGCGTAGCCCGGATGAAGCGCAGCGGAATCCGGGAAGACGGCGCGAAGTTTTCAGCCGGCAGGCGCCGCTTACTACTCACCGCCAGCGGTGTCCACGCTGTGCGCAAACTGCTCGCTGACATTGAAATACAGCGGGTATTCGTCGCCGGATTCGGGGTCGCGCACCTGCATCTTGTCGTAGACGCCCTGCTGGTCGTAGACCAGTGACTGATCCAGCACCTGCAGCCCTTTCAGCCGCACGAAACCGCGCAATTCCGAGGTGCTGATGGTCTGGTAGGCGCTCTCCTGGCTGCGGCCGTCGCCGCTGCTCTCGATCGAGCCCATCAATCCCTCGACCATATAGCGGTGGCGGTCCTCGCGTTCCATATCGGCGCTGCGACCGCTGCAGACGACACCGATCATATGTGCCTCCAGGCTCATATAATTGCGCGCCAGCACCTCATCCACATGCTGCAGGCACTCGTCGAATTTCGACTGCTCCACCGACTCGTAGGCCTCCGGCAGGCCGGCCAGCTCGACCCCGCCGTGGGGGTTGTACTCTGCGGACTCCACGAAGGCGCGGCGCAGCTGGTTGAAATCCAGTGTGAAGGACAATTGCTGTGCTTCCGCCAGCAGGCGCCGGTACTCGCTGAGCGCTGCAGGATGCGGCGGCTGCCCGCCCTGTTGCGCGGCGTTGTCCCTGTCCGCCTGTTGCACTCCCGGCGCACTACAGGCCGACACCAGGGTTGCCAGGATCAGCGGCGCCAGCCAGGCGCCGGATTTACGATTGCGAATTGCCATTGGCTGCTTCCGTTACATTTTTTACTTTGATGCCGAACAGGTTCCTGCGCTCCGTCTCCACTTCCGCCACATTCGGCCGTAGAAATTCCCGCAGCTTGTCCTGCTCCCACATGGCATCCTGATAACCGAGTTCGATCAGCTCCCCGAGAAAGGGTTTCTCGAACAGCAGATAACTGGCGGCCGATGCCCCGCCACCGGAAGTGGTGGCGCCGGTGGAGCGGAACAACCAGCGCAACGCCGGCGGCAGGTGGCGCACCTTGCGACCGGCCAGCCGGTCGAGGCTCTGGGACGGTTCGATCACCGCCGATTCCACCGGCCGCAGCGGCGTCAGGCCTTCCAGTTTGTCCGCCGCTACCGAATCCAGCAGCAGGTTGACCCTGTCGAGATGCTCCAGATCCCCCTCCAGGCTGTCGATAAAGGCCGCATTGAACAGCTGGCCGGCGATCTGCGCGATCGACGGCGAGTGCCGCTGTGTCTTGATGCGCCGCTTGCCCCAGTGCACCGGTGAGCGGTTGTCCGACACCCCGACCACGAATACGCGGTTGGCGCCCAAATGCAGCGCCGGGCTGATTGGCGCCAGCTGGCGCACGGCGCCATCGCCGAAATAGTCGTTGCCGATCTGCACCGTGGAGAAAAGCGTCGGAATCGCCGCCGAGGCCATCAGGTGGTCGACTGTCAGCTCCGTGCGCACACCGTAGCGGCGAAAACGGCGCCACTCGCGCAACTCCTCCACACCCTGGAAGAAACTGACCGATTCGCCCTCGCTGTAGGACAGCGCGTTGACACTCACCGCGCGCAGGCGTCCCTCGGCGATATTGAGGGGAATATTCCGGAAGTGGATCACCTCCTCCACCAGTTCCCGCAGCGGTGCATTGTCCAGCAGCGCCAGCGGGCGCTGGCGCGCCACCCCCTGGTTGAACAGCGAGCGGGTGATGGTGAACATATTGCCCAGCAGGCTGCGCCAGCTGCTGCGGTAGATCTGGTCCACCGTCAGTTGCAGCCACAGGTCGCAGAGGCGATCGACCGCCTCCCGGAAAGTGCCCGGGTGGGTGGCGAGCAGCAGCGCGTTGACGGCGCCGGCGGAGGTACCACAGATAATCTGGAATGGATTGGGATTGCTTTCCGG
Organism: Microbulbifer litoralis; assembly: GCF_023634065.1. Taxonomy (GTDB): domain Bacteria; phylum Pseudomonadota; class Gammaproteobacteria; order Pseudomonadales; family Cellvibrionaceae; genus Microbulbifer; species Microbulbifer litoralis. The sequence continues at coordinate 86,112 of NZ_JALKCV010000015.1, read as the reverse complement.
CGTCAGTTCCGCCAGCGCCTTCAGCACCCCGGCCTGGTAGGCGGCACGGGCGCCGCCGCCGGAGAGAACCAGCGCGCTCGACTGGTGCGTGAGCTTTGGCAATTCGTTATTCGAAGACAATTTGTTCTACCAATAGCAGCAATATACAGACCAACACATTGCCAAATACTATGCTCTGCGAACCCCGTCCCCCAATACGACTGACGGCCGGGGCAACAAGCATAGCAGGCGCCGGCATACACCTGCGTGACCCGATAGAGAACCTGGTCACAGATTGGCGGGCGCCGGGCGCCCTGCCAACCTGGCAGCCGTCCCGATCAGCGCGACATATCGACGACATAGCGACCGATACCGTGCCCTCGGTGCAGCCGGGCCAGGAATTCCGGCGCCTGCTCCAGGGAAATATCCTCCGCCAGGCGATCGAGCTGTTCGCCGATATACCAGTCGCCGGCCAGTTTCTCCCACACCGCGGCCTTTTTCTCCAGCGGCAACTCGACGCTGTCGACACCGAGCAGGCTGATACCGCGCAGGATAAAGGGGAAGACATTGGCCTGGAACTGCGCGCCGGAAGCCATGCCGCAGGCCGCGACGCCGCCGCCGTAGGACAGGGATTTGATCACATTGAACAGCGTCTCGCCGCCGACGGTATCCACGGCCCAGGCCCACAGGGGCTTGGCCATCGCCTTGCTGGCGAAGGGCGCCAGCGTGTCGCGGTCGAGCACTTTCCAGGCGCCGAGACCGGTCAGGAACTCCGCCGACTCGAGCTTGCCGGTCACCGCCGCCACCCGGAACCCCAGGTGTGCCAGCAGCGACACGGCAATGGAGCCGACACCGCCGGTGGCACCGGTGACCAGCACCTCGCCATCCTCCGGCCCGGCCCCCGCCTCCAGCAGCTTCTCGACGCACAGGGCCGCCGTAAGCCCCGCGGTGCCGAGAATCATCGATTCGCGCGCACTGAGCCCCTCCGGCAGCGGCAGCGCCCAACCGGCGGGGATGGCGATGCGCTCGGCGAGGCCGCCGGGCGTATTCATGCCCAGGTCGTAACCGGTGACCAGCAGTTGCCGGCCGCGCGCGTAGGTGCCGCTCTTGTCCTCGACCACACTGCCGACGGCGTCGATACCGGGTGTGTGCGGATAGACGCGGGTGATGGCGCGATTGCCGAATGCGGACAGTGCATCCTTGTAGTTCAGCGACGAGTGCGATACCGCCAGCAACAGCGGATTGTCCGGCAGCTGGTCCAGCCGCCGCTCCACCAGCTGCTGGTCGTATTTGCCGGCAGCCACTTCATCCACGAGGATTGCACGAAAAGTTTTTTCCATAAAACCAACCCGATAAGCTGCTTGGATTACCGCTCGAAGCGCGCTCTCTTTTACCGATGGAGAATGGGACGGCCCCGCATTGACCGCCTCTCATTGACCACTATTGGGCCTGGTGCCGCCAGGCCTCCAGCCGCGAGAACAGCCGCATGGTTGCCGCCTCGACACCGGACTGCGCCGCCAGGCCGATTTTCTTGGCGATGTTCGCCTTTTCCTTGTATTCCACCTGGTAGAGGTCGGCGTCCCTGGCGCAGCTGGTCAGGTATTCGTCCGAGGTTTTCAGCTCGTCCACCAACCCCAGGTCGAGCGCGCGCTGGCCGAACCAGACTTCGCCGGTAGCGACCTTCGCCACATCCAGGCCCGGCCGGTACTCGCCGACAAAGTGCTGGAAAAGCGCGTGTATCTCCTCCAGGTCACTCTGGAATTTCTCTTTGCCCTCTTCCGTGTTCTCGCCGAACATGGTGACGGTGCGCTTGTACTCGCCGGCGGTAAACAGCTCGAAATCCACATCGTGGCGTTTCAGCAGGCGGTTGAAGTTGGGCAGCTGCGCCAGCACGCCGATGGAACCCAGCATCGCAAAGGGTGCGGCCAGGATGCGGTCACCGACACAGGCCATCATATAGCCGCCGCTGGCCGCCACCTTGTCCACGGCGATGGTGAGCTGGATGCCCGCGCTGCGCACGCGTGTCAACTGGCTGGCGGCGAGGCCGTAGTTGGCCACCATACCGCCGGGGCTCTCGAGACACAGCAACACTTCATCCCCCGGCTCCGCCACCTGCAGTATCGCAGTGACCTCCTCGCGCAGGTGATCGAGCGCACTGGCTTTGATATCGCCGTCAAAATGCAACACGAAAATGCGCTTGCGTTCACCGCCGGGTTTCTCCGTCACCAGTGCGGAACTGTGTGGTTCGCCGCTCTCCGCATCGGCCTCGCCCTGTTCCGGCAGCGGTGTTTCGGTGCTTTCCAGCCCCTTGTGCTGCACTTTCTCGCGCGGTTTCTTTTTCAGCTCGGCCTTGTGCTTTTTCCGCTGCGCTTTTTCCTCCGCTTTCTTTTCCCTGGCATGCTTTTTCTGGCGGCTGGCAAACTCGTGCTTGTCCATCACCGCCTCGAGCAGGGTCTCTTTCATCTGTTCGTAGCGGTCGTTCAGGCGGGTGACGTGAATATGCCCATGCACCCGCTCTTTCAGTTGCTCCCGGTTGGCGACGATAAAACCAACCAGCACCAGCAGTGCGACAACGATGGTTACCACTTTGGCCAGAAACAGGCCGTATTCACTGAGAAATTCCACTGAGACTCCAGTCTGAAAATTGAAAGGGGCGGCTTACTGCCAGGCTTCGAGCGCCGAGCTGGCCTGCTGGTTCAGCGGGCGCGCGAGCAGGCCGCTGTGCGAGATCCGCACATCGTAGACAGCACCGTCCTCCATCGGCAGGAATGTCGCGCTGCCGTATACGGCATCCACGAAAGACAGTTTCCTGTCGATGCTGCGCAGGGACTGCCAGACGTCGACGCCGTAATTGCTGCCGGTGAGCTGGTGGACAGTCCGCTGTTTGCTGCGCTCGTCCTGCAGGGTCAGGTAGCGGCCACTGAGCCGGTCCAGCCGGTAGGCCGGCTGGATTCCCCAGCGCGCCAACGGGCCCTTCCACTTCAGCAGGCGCGCGTCCAGCTGCCACTGGTCGCCGTGCAGCTCGAAACGCTGCGCGAGGCCGTCCTCATCGGAGAACTTGGCCTCGTAGTGTTGAGCGCCGAGTTCGCGGAAGGCCACGGTGCCGACACTGTGTTCCTCGGCCAGGTTCCGGTAGCTGTATACGTCGGCGGCGACCAGAACGATCATCAGCGCCACCGCCAGCAGCAGCAACCCGATGCTGCCGCGGATAAAACCGAACACCCAGGTGCCCTTCATCAGCACCCGGCCACCCCAGAAGACCAGCAACAGCGCGATCAGCGCTATCAGAAAAGTAATGGCGATATACATTGTTATGCTCCGCTCGCGTTACTGTTTCCCCGCTTTCGATATGGCGGCGGCAAAGGTGCGAATCAACTGTCCCGACAGGGTCTGCGGCGGCGGAATTTCCGGCAGTTCACTGTAGTGGTACCAATCCGCCTCGGCGATTTCATCGCCATCGGGCTGCACCTCGCCGGCGCGCCACTGCGCCAGGTACCCCAACATCAACTGGCCGGGAAAGGGCCAGGACTGGCTGCCGATATAACGGCTCTCGCCCACTTCCAACCCCACTTCCTCCTGCACCTCGCGCCTCAGGGCCTGCTCGGCGTTCTCACCCGGCTCGATAAAACCCGCCAGTGCCGTGTAGAGCGAGTGGCGGTGGTGTGCGTGGCGTGCCAGCAGGCATTCCTCTCCGCGGGTGACCAACATGATGACACAGGGGGATATGCGCGGATATACCGCCAGCTGGCAACCGGGGCAGATGCGCGCGCGGTCGCTGGCATGGTACTCGGTCTCGCGCCCACAGCGGCCGCAGAAACGGTGGTCGCGGTCCCAGTTGACCACCTGCAAGGCGCGCCCGGCCAGGGCAAAGTGGATTTCATCGACGCGCCCCAGCAGGCTGCGCAGGTTGCACCACTCGCAGCCGGGAACCTCTACCCGGTGCGACAGCAGGTGCACACCACAGGATTCCCCCGCCAATTCGCCCAGGTAGTGACTCGAGACAACCGGCGCGGCGACCGGCTGGACGTGCAGGAAGACATCGCCGCGACACAGCAACTGGCCGTCGGCGATGACAATATGGCGGGCAAACCGCGGCGCGGGGTGCGCGCTGGCAGCGGGGACAAACAGGTCGCTCACGGCACCTCCGGATCAGGCAACCTCGACCGGATAGCCGAGCGCATCGAGGCTTTCCACCGCCAGGTTCAGAGATTGCACATCCACCTTGCGGTGCATTTTCACTTCGCCGAGATAGTACTCGAGGCTGATGATCGCATCGGCAAATATCTCCAGTGACTGCTCGATCTGCGGTGCCGCATCGCGCTGGTCGACCACCGCCTCGACAAAATCCACCAGCCGCTCGACCACCGCCGCGGCGTGGCGCAGGTTCAGCACCACCATACCGCCGCGCACCGAGTTGAGCGTGGTGGCCACATTGCGGATATGGCCGTGGTCGTAGTTGGACTCGGCGTAGGAACCGAGGGCGCGCTTGATCAGGGACAGGCCGGATTCCGCCTCCTTGAGCACCGCCACCTCAGCCTCCGCCAGCTGGCTGTGCTCCAGCGCCAGGTCGGCGTGGCCGAATTCGTCCACGTCGATACTGGAACTCTGGCGCAGCGCGCGAACCGTACTGTCCACCATCAGCACCTGGCCGGTCAGTTTCTGCAGCGCCGCTTCCGCGGCGCTGCCACCGGCGCCGGCGCAGCTGCAGTATTCGTCTATCGCCCCCCGCAGCCCCTCTCCGACGCGCTTGAAATTCAGCAGTTGCAGGGTACTGGCAATGCGGCGCAGGGTACCGGCGAGGCCGTCCTCCTCGTCGAGACCGGCGGCGCCGATCAACTCCGCGTCGTCGAGCATGCGGCGCACGCCGGCCAGTTCCTCGTCCAGGGCACTGGCGACGGCGTTGATGGCGGTGGCACCGGGACCGCCGAGGCTGGCCCGCTCGCGCTCCAGTTCCGTCTCGCTGTAGCCCAGCGGGGCCACGGAGAAGGCCTCCAGCACCCCGGCGCCCTGCCCCCCGGGGGCGGACAGGGCCAGCCAGTAGAGGCTCTCCTTGAGCAATACCGGCGGCGCGGGCTGGTCGAGTACCGCATCGCCCTCTTTCTGCAGCGCGCGCAGTCGCCGGTCGAGCATGCTGAATACCATTACCCGCGAGCGGTTGATGGTCATTTCCCGCGATGCCATGCCGCCCAGGGCGGCGCCGGCCACGGCCCAGAGCCTGCCGTTGGGGCGACCGGCGGAGATACTGGCGATCCTCTGCAGGGCCCGCGCCATCATGGTATAGGCCGGCTTGCAGGGCTTGCCCTGCAACAGTGCCAGCAGGCCCACCTGGTACATATGCCGGAAGCGCCGCACGAAATTGCGCAGGTCCTCGGACATCACCGCCGAGGACACCGCGCCCGGCACGCTGGCATCCAGGCGACAGCGGAAAAAGTGGCTCTCCGGTACCGGCGGTTGCGAGCGGGCCGCGCGCAGGTTGTTGATATAGGGAATCAGGAGTTCGGGCCGCGACGTGCCCCGGTTCTGCACGAAATCCAGGTAGCGGGTCAGTACATAGAAACCGGTACCCAGGCCCTCCATCAGGTCGACGGCGGCCTCCTGGCGTTCTTCCTGCAGGTCGGCCAGGGCGCTGAGCATTTCCTGGGCCAGCAGCTCGCCGGCGTGCAGCTGCACCATCTGCAGCACGCCGCTGACCTGGCGCAGCGCGGCCATGCACTGCTCCAGGGACACCTTGTTACTGTTGTCGGCCGCAAACTGGTCCAGATGTGAAGCGGCGCCGTCCACGGCCGTCACCAGCTCATCCCGGACCAAGTTTACGGAAGTTATATTGATATCGCGCAATTCAGTCACTGCCTACACCGCTGCACTCTACAGAAATTACAGAAATTTTTAGAGTTTTGTACAAATCTCAACCAGTCAAGAGTGGGTCTGATTGAATCGGGGCTACCTGCGAGAGGGTTCAAACAATTTATACCAAACCGCGCAAGAGTCCACCTTTGCGGCAATAATTTCCATCGAACAATCGACAAAACGACCTCCACCGGCCCGATTTCGGCAATACTGCGGACGCCCGTCCCCGAGGGCCGGCGCCCTCCGCGGGCAGCGGGGCCTGCACAGGGCGGTCGGGAACCGGTTCCAGATTGGTACAGATCGCGTTCTATCCCTTGATTTTTCCTGCAAATTGGGTAGCTTTCCAGCTTCGTCCATCTGCCGCTCCCGCCGCCAGGCGCACGATTTGCGCAGACCGACGTCGCGCCGCGCGCTCTCCAGCCAACACAGCGGCGGCGTCGACAGCCGGCGACATCTGGGGGGCTGTCAATCCGGTCCCTTTGGGTAACCAAGGAAGTAATCGACAAATGAATACCTATAACAGTGCGCTCTCCACCTCTGACGGCCACTTTGCCCGCGCCTTTACCGACAATTTTCTCGGCGAGGCACCCGACTGGTACAAGCTGACAATCGCAGTATTCCTGATCGTCAACCCGATTCTCCTCTACGCCACCGGTCCTTTCTTCACCGGTTGGGTACTGGTCGGCGAATTTATTTTCACGCTCGCCATGGCACTCAAGTGCTACCCGCTGCAGCCCGGCGGCCTGCTGGCCATCGAGGCGGTACTGCTCGGCATGACGAGCGCCGACGCGGTCTATCACGAGGTGACGGAAAACATCGAGGTCATTCTGCTGCTGATGTTCATGGTGGCCGGCATCTACTTCATGAAGAGCCTGCTGCTGTTCACCTTTACCAAGATCCTGATCGGCGTGCGCTCGAAGGCCCTGCTGTCACTGCTGTTTTGCGCCGTGGCCGCAGTCCTGTCGGCCTTTCTCGACGCGCTCACGGTCACCGCGGTACTGATCGCCGTGGCGGTCGGCTTTTATTCGGTCTACCACCGCGTGGCGAGCAACCGGCCACACCAGCACGATCACGACCACGCCGATGACGAACACATCGTGGAATACCACCGCGAGGATCTGGACCAGTTCCGCGCCTTCCTCCGCAGCCTGATCATGCACGGGGCCGTGGGCACCGCCCTGGGCGGTGTCTGCACCCTGGTGGGCGAGCCGCAGAACCTGCTGATTGCCGAAAAGGCGGGCTGGGAGTTCGTGGAATTCTTCCTCAATATGGCGCCGGTCACCATGCCCGCCTTCGCCGCCGGCCTGCTTACCTGCGTGCTACTGGAAAAAACCGGCATCTGCGGCTACGGTGCCAAGCTGCCGAGCGCAGTGCGCGAGGTTCTGGTGAACTTCGCCACCGAGCAGGAAAAGAAACGCACCGCCAGTGACAGCGCAGAACTCTGGATACAGGGGCTGGTGGCCATCCTGCTGGTATTGTCACTGGCCTTCCACGTAGCCGAAGTCGGCATCATCGGCCTGATGATCATTGTGTTGCTGACTTCATTCAACGGCGTGGTGCAGGAGGCGCGCATCGGCCACGCCTTCGAGGAAGCGCTGCCATTCACCTCCCTGCTGGTGGTATTTTTCGCGGTCGTGGCGGTGATTCACGAGCAGCACCTGTTTGAACCGGTCACGCATTTCGTACTCGGCCTGGAGCCCCAACAACAGCCCGGCATGCTGTTCCTGGCCAACGGTATCCTGTCGATGATCAGCGATAACGTATTTGTGGCGACGGTGTATATCAATGAAGTGAAGACGGCACTCACCGCCGGCGAGATCACCCGCGAACATTTCGACAAGCTCGCCATTGCCATCAATACCGGCACCAACCTGCCGAGCGTAGCGACGCCCAACGGCCAGGCCGCCTTCCTGTTCCTGCTCACTTCCGCACTGGCGCCGCTGATCCGGCTGTCCTACGGGCGCATGGTGCTGATGGCACTGCCCTATACCCTGGTGCTGAGCGCCGTGGCACTGGTATCGGTGATATTCATAGTCGGTTAATTGCCGCCGCAAACAAAAAAGCGGACGCTCTCGCGTCCGCTTTTTTGTATCTGGATATTTTCGCCGACCGGCTTACCAGAAGTGTTTGCCGGCCGACTTCTCAAGCTCCACCAGCATCTCCTCGTGGGCCCGCGTCTCCTCGGCCGACGCCGCCACCACACTCAGTGGCGCCCGCTCCCGTGACAGGCGGCGAATACCCGGCGTCGCCAGATGCTGCTCACTCCCCTCATCGCCTTCCGCCTGCTGATCGTCGTTCTGCCCCAGGGCCAGGTCTGTCTGGCCACCGGTCATCATCAGGTAGACGTCGGCGAGGATTTCCGCATCCAGCAGGGCGCCGTGGAGATCGCGCTGGGAGTTGTCGACGAAGTAGCGCTTGCACAGCACGTCCAGGTTGTTCTTCTGCCCCGGGTGCTTTTCCCGCGCCAGTGCCAGGGTATCCAGCACGCTGCAGTGCGCGGCCACATTCTGCCAGCGCGGGCTGCCGAGCCATTTCAGCTCCCAGTTGATAAAGCCGACGTCGAAGGGTGCGTTGTGGATCACCAGCTCGGCGCCCTCACAGAACGCCATGAACTCGTCGGCGACCTGTGCGAATACCGGTTTGTCCTCCAGGAATTCGTTGGTGATGCCGTGTACCTCGATGGCACCGTCGTCGACCTCGCGCTCCGGGTTTATATACTGGTGATAGTGGCGGCCGGTCAGCTTGCGATTGACCAGTTCCACACAACCGATCTCGATAATGCGATGACCGCTTTTCGGGTCGAGGCCGGTGGTTTCGGTATCCAGAACTACCTGGCGCATCTCAATCCTCCAGTTCGTCGATGCCGCGGTTGGCCAACTGGTCGGCACGCTCGTTGCCCGGGTGACCAGCGTGCCCTTTTACCCAGTGCCAGTGCACTTCATGATCCGCGATGCTGTCGTCCAGTTCACGCCAGAGATCGGCGTTCTTGACCGGCTTCTTGCTGGATGTCTTCCAACCGTTCTTTTTCCAGCCGTGAATCCAGCTGGTAATGCCCTGGCGCAGGTACTGGGAATCGGTATGCAGATCGACCCGGCAATGCTGTTTCAGGGCCTGCAGAGCCCTGATAGCCGCGAGCAACTCCATACGGTTATTGGTTGTATGGCCTTCGCCGCCGAATATTTCGCGCTCGCGGTCGCCGTGAACCAGCAGCGCTCCCCAGCCACCCGGGCCGGGATTGCCGCGGCAGGCGCCGTCGGTGTAGATGGTGACTTCTTTCAACGTGATCGCTTGTCTTTTTCCGGCCCGGTGTGACCTCAGTGTTTTCGGTGTCGGCGGCGCGCGGCCACGCGCGGACTCGATGGCACCGCCGTCAGCGCAGGCTTCCTGTCGCCGCGCCAATTCAGCTTGATGGTGCGCATACGCGCCACCTCTTTGCGCGCGACTATGATGTAAAAGCCCCCGCAAGGCAAGCGCCAGCGGGCGCCGAGCCGCTCCATCCAGGTGGTCTTGGCCAGCAGTTCGCGCTGCTGCAGGGGCAGGCGGAAGAAGCCCCGCTCAAGGGTACTGGCCTGCAGGTCCAGCAGGTTCATCCAGTCCGCAAGGCGCGCTGCCCGCAGCTGGTTGCCGCGCTGGTGCGCGCCGCCCGAGAAGAGTACCCGCGACAATCCCAGCAGCGAGAATGGGTTGAAGCCGATCAGCACCAGGTGGCCGCCGGGGATCAACACCCGACCCGCTTCCCGCAGAACCTGGTGCGGGTGGCTGGAGAAGTCCAGCAGGTGGTGCAGCAGCACCACATCGATGGATTCCGACGGCAGGGGCAACTGCTCGAATTCCACCAGTGCGGCACCGCCCTGCTCGGGCGTGGGACTGAGCCGGAAACGGTGATTGATGCGACTGCAGGCCGAGAAATCGACCGCGCTGGTAACACCGGCCTGCATCAGGTGGTAGCCGAACAGGCGCTCCACCAGCGGCTGCGCCAGCGCCAGTTGCTGGCTGAGAATTTCCCGGCCCAGGCCGCTATCGAACCAGCGCGCCAGACCCGGACAGGAATCCGCCAGGGAGCGGGGCCCGTTTTTGCGACCCCATAGGGACTGTTTGGCCATATTGTCTCCCGCGCGACTGGTCGTCCATGAAAAAGAGGCTTGCCGGGCTATTGCCGGCAACACTGGCAGTGCCGCAACAACCCACCGTTACCCTATGGTAGGGTCCGACCCAATACTAAACGCAATTGCGGTCTGGAGGACTCCCGGCGGACAGATTGTCGGGGGTCCGTTTGCGGCGCTGAATTGTCTTGACGCAACGGCCCTGTGCCTGCGTAAATGCACCGGGTATCCAGCGGCTGCCGCAGCCGGTGGGCAACTGCGCTTGCAATGGGACAGTACACTTTACCGGGTCTGGAAAATGCTCACAATCTCCCCTATTCCCGCCTTCAATGACAACTATATCTGGCATCTGCAACGCGGCGGCGAACACTGGGTGGTAGATCCCGGCGATGCGGCGCCGGTTGTCGAGGCGCTGGACGGGAAGCCTCTCGACGGAATCCTGATCACCCATCACCACGCGGATCACACCGGCGGTATCGCGGCGCTGTGCAAACGCTATGACTGCCCGGTCTATGGCCCCGGCAGTATCGATGGCGTAACCCATCCCATCGCCGCCGGCGACAGCCTCAGCGTGCTGGGAATGCCGACGGAGGTGATCGACGTGCCCGGCCACACCCTGGACCACCTGGCACTGCTGCTGCGCGAACCGGCGGAGGGCAGCGGCGCCCACATCCACCTGTTCTGTGGCGACACCCTGTTTGCCGCCGGCTGCGGTCGCCTGTTCGAGGGCACCCCGGCGCAGATGTATGCGTCCCTGGGCAAACTCAGCGCCCTGCCGCCGGAAACCCGTGTCTACTGCGCCCATGAATACACCCTGGCCAACCTCAAGTTCGCCGCCGCAGCCGAGCCCGGGAATAACGCCGTGCACAACCGCATCGCCGAGGTGGAGGCCCTGCGCGCCGACAATCGCCCCAGTTTGCCATCGACCGTCGGCGAGGAACTGGCCACCAATCCCTTTCTGCGCTGTCATGTCCCCGCGGTGGCCCGCCGCGCGGCCGAGTGCGCGGGCAAGGAGAATTCCGACGAGGTGGAAGTGTTTGCAAGCCTGCGCCGCTGGAAGGACAATTTTTAACCAGCTCTCCCTATCACAACACCCAGCGAACAAAAAAACAACTACCGCCAAGCGGGGGAATACGCCGACTTTTTGCCTAAATTCCATCCAGGTGTCATTGACCGAAACTTATCCACCTCTTTAGAATCAGACAATTACAACGAAAAGTTCAGGTACGACTCCAAAGTGGTGCCCAGAACCCGTAAATCAGAACAACGACTCGCGGACACCAGCATGGTTCATAAAAAATTTGCCGTTGCGCTACTGGCAGCGGCGGTGGGGGGCTGCGCGCAAATGGCCGACAGGCCGGCGGCACCGCAGGACACCAGCGCCGAGCCCTCCAGGGCCCTGGCGGCCGACATCACCGCCAATCCAGTCCGGAGCCCGGCGGAAAAAGCCCTGCCACCAACGGACATCTGGGAACGCCTGCGCCGCGGTTTCCGGCTCGACCGCCATACCAACCACCCCAAGGTCGAGGACTACATCACCTACTTTTCCCGCAATGAAAGTTATATGGCGCGGGTTACCGAACGCTCGCGGCGCTATATCTTCCACGTAGCGGAGTTGCTGGAAGAGGCCAACCTGCCACTGGAGCTGGCGCTGCTGCCGATCGTGGAGAGCGCCTACGACCCGTTCGCCTATTCCCACGCCCGCGCCTCCGGCATGTGGCAGTTCATTCCCGCCACCGGCCGCCACTTCGGGCTGCACCAGAACTGGTGGTACGACGGCCGCCGCGACGTGGACGAATCCACCCGCGCGGCAATCAAGTACTTCACCTACCTGTCGGAGCATTTTGACGGCGACTGGGAACTGGCACTGGCCGCTTACAATGCCGGCGAGGGCCGGGTTCGACGCGCGGTCGAGCGCAACCAGCGCCGCGGCCGGGGCACCAGCTTCTGGGACCTGGACCTGCCGCGGGAGACCGAGCGCTATGTGCCGCAGTTGCTGGCACTGGCCGAGGTGGTCTCGCGGCCGGACTACTACCATGTGCCGCTGCACGAAATTCCCAACGCACCCTACTATGCCGAAGTGGATGTGGGCAGCCAGATCGACCTGGCCCAGGCGGCGGAATTGGCCGATATCGAAACCGAGGAACTCTACCTGCTGAACCCCGGCTTCAACCGCTGGGCCACCGATCCCAACGGCGACCACGACCTGCTGATCCCGCGGGACAAACGCGATACCTTCATCGCCGCGCTGGCAAAACTGCCCAGGGACCAGCGGGTTTCCTGGCAGCGCTACAGAATCGCCCGCGGCGACACCCTGTCCACCATCGCCCGCCGCTACGAGACCACGGTGGCAGCCATCCGCGATACCAACAAGTTGCGCAACAATAACATTCGCGCCGGCCAGACACTGCTGATCCCGAGCGCTTCCGGCCCCTCTGGGGAATATGCCTACGCGCTGGACCAGCGGGTAAAACGCGGCCAGGCCTCCGGCAGTGGCCGCAGAACCGATTATACCGTGCGCCCCGGCGATACCCTCTGGGAGATCTCGCGCACGCTGGGCGTCAGCGTGCGCCAGCTGGCCCGCTGGAACAGCATGGCGCCCGGCGACACCCTGCGCCCGGGCCACAAGCTGGTCGCCTACGCCTCCGGCGGCGGCAACAGCCGCACCACCCGCAAGCTTTCCTACCGCGTGCGCAGCGGCGACTCCCTGTACCGCATCGCGAGAAAATTCAGCCTGGATATCGGCGATATCCTGCGCTGGAACAAGATCAGCAAGTCCAGCTACCTGCAGCCTGGACAGCGACTGACGCTGTTTGTCGATTCTGCAACCAGCGGTTGAACCGGAGCGCGAGTCGCACCCGAACAACCGCCCATAAAAAAGCCCGCAAATGCGGGCTTTTTTTATGGGTAGGGCCGCCGGCCTTCCGGCCGGCCCGACGCTCACTGACTGTCCGTCTCGGCGATCTCGACATCCGCACGGCTGGACAGGTATTCCTGTACTGCCGCCAGTTCGGCACTGCCGCTGGCCGACGCCAGCTGCTGCATCAGTGCGCGGCGCTGTTCGGGGCTCTGGCGGGACAGCTCGCCCGGGCGCGCATCGCGCAGGGCCAGCACCACCCGATCTCCACCGCTGGTGGCGAAGGTCTTCACGGCACTGCCGGACGCCGGTGCCGGCATTTCAAACGCCTGCTCGATGATCTCGCCGCGCTGGCCGAAGCCGCCGCGGCGGGTCTTGTCACTGGTCTCCAGCGTCAGGCCCTCGGACTCGGCCAGCTCGGCAAAATCGGCACCCGCCTGGAGCTGCTCCTGCAGTGAATCGGCGCGTTCGGCGAGCTGGGCACTGGCCTTGTCCCGCTTGATGCTGTCGACAATCTGTTCGCGCACTTCCTCCAGCGGATAGACACCGGCGGGCTTGTGCTCGGTCACCCGCAATACCACCGAGTGGTCATTGCTCAGGTCCAGAACATTGGAGGTATTGCCATCCAGCATCACTTCCGGGGCAAAGGCCGCGGCAACCACCTTGTCGTTGGCAGCGACGCCCGGGCCACCCTCGCGGCTGAACAGCGGAGTGGACTCCACCGGTACACCCAGCTCCTCGGCCGGCCCGGCCAACGTCTCGGCGTTGTAGGCGAGATCCGCCAGGCGACTCAGGGCACCGACGAATTCGCGCTCGGCCTCGGCGTTCTGCAACTGGGCGGTGATGGCCATCTTACGCTCCTCAAAAGCCGGCGGCTCGTCGCCCTTCACTTCCAGCAACTTGATAAAGTGGGTACCGGCATCGGTGGTTACCGGGCCGGACACCTGGCCGACCTCGAGGGATGCCAGCGCATTCTCGAACGCCTCCGGGAACACATCGCCGCCGGTAAAACCGACATCACCGCCCTCCTCGCTGGAGACCACATCGTCGGAGTAGGTTTTTGCCAGCTCGGCAAAATCTTCCCCGGCATCCAGTTTCTGCTGCACCTCGGCCACTTTGGCTTCGTCATCGCCCTCGATCAGGATATGCGCTGCGTGGCGGCGCTCGCTGGCTGCGAAATTTGCCACTTCCTGTTCGTACTGGGCGCGAACATCCTGTTCGGAAACATCGATATTCGAGGCGAACAGCTCCGGTTTCAGTTCGATATACTCGATGGCCACCTGCTCCGGACGCTGGAAGTCACCCTGGTGCTCGCCGTAATAGGTCTCGACCTCATCGTCGCTGACGGAAACCTGCTCGAGCAGGTCCGCCACCGGCAGAACGGCGTAGTCGAAGTCGCGTTCCTCCATGGAAATCGCCACCAGCTGTTCGGCATCGGCGCGGGTGGTAAATGCGCTCTCGGTCACACCATCCGCATACTGCTGTAACACCAGGTCCCGCTCCATCACCTCGCGGAAACTGGCCGGGCTGTAGCCCATCCGGCGCAGCGCGTCGCGGTACATCTGCGGGTCGAATTTTTCATTCACCTGGAAACCGGGAATCTGCACGATTTCCCTGTCGACCTCGGCGGCGCTCATGACCATTCCACTGTCCTTCGCAGCCTGGCGCATGACCGAGCTGGAAATCAGTTGCTGCAACACCGGTCCGCGCAGCTTTTCATCGCTGAGCAGATCCTGGGGCACATTTTCGCCGTACTGATTCATGATCATGTTGCGGCGATTCTGGATAGCGCGTTGCAAATCGAGGTTACTGATTTTCACGCCGTTGACTTCCGCCACTTCGTCGGCGGAACCGCCGCTGGCGCCGGAGAAAAAGTCGATCCCCCCGATGACCATAATGAAACCGAAAAACGCCGCAACGATGATCGCCGCGGTGCCTTTGAGGTTGTCTCGCATGGACTGAAGCATGCTCAGCTCCGAAATTAACTCTTGTGGCAACCCAAAAATCCACTGCCTGTGGCATCGATTCCTGAGGGCGCCCTATTATTGAATTCAAACAGTGATCAGATACAAAAAAGGCGCATCGGGAGATACGCCTCTTTGAAGCTTCGGCTGTATTCGAGGCTTCTTAGTTGACTGCGTCTTTCAGCGCTTTACCGGCCTTGAAATTCGGGATTTTTGCCGCTGCGATTTCAATCGGGTCGCCGGTACGCGGGTTGCGGCCAGTGCGGGCTGCGCGCTCTTTAACGGCAAAAGTGCCGAAGCCTACCAGTGCAACCTGATCGCCTTTTTTCAGGGCACCAGTGATGCTGTCTACCATCGCGTCCAGAGCACGGCCTGCGGCTGCTTTCGGAATGTCTGCAGATGCGGCAATCGCTTCAATCAGTTCGGACTTGTTCACGCTTAATCCCTCTGTTCTTTTCTAGGTATGTTTCAGGTATCCCGGTCGGGCTTACCTTCTTACTTGCTTTGCATTCGAGCCTTTGGTCACCGACAAAATATGCGCCGGCCAATAAGGCACGTTTTATACCAACTGCCCGGTAGTGGGTCAAGGAACCACGGGGGTTTCCGGGCAGTTGGACAAGTTTGTGCCCGGTTTTATCCATCGGCAGATTATTTTTTAGCCGTTGCGGATAATAACGGGGCATGGCGTCGCCGGGCGGGGCGCAGGCCCGCGCAGCGCGCCGCCGGCTCAGTGGGTGCGCATGGAACGCTGCGAGCGCTCCTCCGCCTGCTTCTGGAGAGCCGAATACTCCTCGTCGGTCAGGGATTGCGGCTTGTGCTCCAGCGCCAGTTCGAGGACCTGGTCGATCCATTTGACAGGCTTGATCACCAGATCCTGGAGAATATTCTCCGGGATGTCCTTCAGGTCCCGCTCGTTATCGGCCGGAATCAATACCGTCTGGATGCCACCGCGGTGGGCCGCGAGCAGCTTCTCCTTCAGGCCACCGATACGCAACACCTCGCCGCGCAGGGTGATTTCGCCAGTCATCGCCACATCGGAGCGCACCGGGATGCCGGTCAGTACGGAGGCCAGGGCGGTGCACATGGCGATACCCGCGGAGGGACCGTCCTTGGGCGTGGCGCCTTCCGGCACGTGGATATGGATGTCACGAGTCTCGTGGAAATCCGGAGCAATACCCAGCGACTGGGCGCGGGCGCGCACGACGGTGAGCGCCGCCTGGATGGACTCCTGCATCACGTCACCCAGGGAGCCGGTCTTGATGACCCGCCCCTTGCCGGGAACGGCGGAGGACTCGATGCTGAGCAGCTCGCCGCCCACCTCGGTCCAGGCCAGGCCGGTAACCTGGCCGATCTTGTTCTCCTCTTCGGCGCGACCGAAATCGAACTTGCGCACACCCAGCAGGTCGTCCAGCTGTTCCGGCGCAATGGTCGCCTTCACGGTCGTGGATTCGCGCACATGCTCGGTCACCACCTTGCGGCAGATCTTGGCAATCTCGCGGTCCAGGCCGCGCACGCCGGCTTCGCGGGTGTAGTAGCGGACAATATCGCGCACGGTTTCGTCCGACAGTGACAGCTCGTCGTCCTTCAAGCCGTTGGCCTTGCGCTGTTTGGGTACCAGGTAGCGCTGCGCGATATTGACCTTTTCGTCCTCGGTATAACCGGGCAGGCGGATCACTTCCATCCGGTCCAGCAATGGGCCGGGAATATTCATCGAGTTGGACGTGCACACAAACATCGTGTCGGACAGGTCGTAGTCCACTTCCAGGTAGTGGTCATTGAATGTCTTGTTCTGTTCCGGATCCAGTACTTCCAGCAGCGCCGAGGCGGGGTCGCCGCGGTGATCCATACCCATTTTGTCCACTTCGTCGAGCAGGAACAGCGGGTTTTTCACACCGACCTTGGAGATTTTCTGGATCAGTTTGCCCGGCAGCGAACCGATATAGGTGCGGCGGTGGCCGCGGATTTCGGCTTCGTCACGCACGCCGCCTAGCGCCATGCGCACATATTTGCGGTTGGTGGCGCGGGCAACGGACTGGCCGAGGGAGGTTTTACCAACGCCGGGCGGTCCCACCAGGCAGAGGATGGGCCCCTTCACTTTCTTGACCCGCTTCTGCACTGCCAGGTATTCGAGAATACGTTCTTTCACTTCCTTGAGACCGTAGTGATCCTTCTCCAGGATCTCCTCGGCCTTTTTCAGGTCGTGGCGGACGCGGCTGGCCTTCTTCCAGGGCACGCTCAACATCCAGTCGATATAGCTGCGCAGCACCGAGGCCTCGGCGGACATCGGCGACATCATCTTCAGTTTGGCCAGCTCTGCGCGGGTTTTCTTTTCCGCTTCCGCGCTCATGCCGGACTCGGCAATCTTCTTCTCGAGCTCCTCGATCTCGTTCGGCTCTTCGGTGATCTCGCCGAGTTCCTTCTGGATGGCCTTCATCTGCTCATTCAGGTAGTACTCGCGCTGGCTCTTTTCCATCTGCTTTTTCACACGGCCACGGATGCGCTTCTCGACCTGGATCAGGTCGATCTCCGAATCCATCAGGCCCAGCAGGTGCTCCAGGCGCTCCTTTACACTGGTGGTTTCTAGCAGTTCCTGTTTCTGCGGCAACTCCAGCGACATGTGTGCGGCGATGGTGTCCGCCAGGCGACCGGGCTCGTCGATCCCCGACAGCGAGGTGATCACCTCATTGGGCACCTTCTTGCTGACGGAGACATACTGCTCGAACTGTGTCATTGCCGAACGCACCAGTGCCTCCGCCTCGGCTTCGGGCAGCTCCTCGGTCTCCAGCGGCTCCACCGTGGCGCGATAGTGGCCGTCACCCTCGGTCACATTGGCGATATTGACCCGGCGACTGCCCTCGACCAGCACCTTCACTGTGCCGTCGGGCAGCTTGAGCAGCTGCAACACACTGGCCACGGTGCCGACGCGGTAGATATCCTCCGCGCCCGGATCATCCTCCGAAGCCTGGCGTTGCGCCACCAGCAGAACCTGCTTGTCGTCGCGCATTGCCTCTTCGAGCGCGTCGATGGACTTCTCCCGGCCGACGAACAGCGGGATCACCATATGCGGATAGACCACGACATCGCGCAGCGGCAACAACGGAAATTCAAGTTTGGTGTCGGATGGCTGATCCATAGAACTCCTCTCGGCCCGATCACTGGGGTACTGTATTGGCGCGGCATTACACACTGCAGACACGTTCCGCAGCCCGGCTGGCGCCCATCTGAGCTAGAAGATGGGGGGCGGGACAGCGGAATACAAGTCTAATCTAACGGTGAATTGGTGCCGACCGTAAAAAACGGTTTTGCCGCAACCGCCATCCGGCCTTACTCCAGGGCGCCGGGAGACTACGTATTCGTTGAGAAATACGCCCCAAAAATTGACCATCAACTGCGCTCCAAGAGGGCGCCGTCGGGGCCTGTGGCGGGCGGGGTGCGGGACAGGCGGTGAACATCACCGGAATACAGAAAAGCCCCGGGAAGGGGCTCTTCTGCCGGCGACCGGAATCACTCTTCCGGTGCGGCCTTGGACGGGGTCTCGTTGGTTTCGTACACCAGCAGAGGTGCCGACTCGCCTTTGATGACCGCCTCGTCGATTACGACTTTGGCAACATTGTCGCTAGACGGGATGTCGTACATGGTCTCCAGCAGGACGGATTCCATAATGGAACGCAGGCCCCGGGCGCCAGTCTTGCGCTCCATGGCCTTGTCCGCCACCGCATCGAGCGCGTCCGGGCGGAAGTCTAGCTCCACATCCTCCATCTCAAACAGCTTGGCGTACTGCTTGGTCAGGGCATTGCGCGGCTCGGTGAGGATCTCGACCAGGGCCGCGCGATCGAGCTCTTCCAGGGTCGCGGTCACCGGCAGGCGGCCGACGAACTCGGGAATCAGGCCGTAGCGCACCAGGTCCTCCGGCTCCAGATCCAGCAGTATCTCGCCGAAGTTGCTGTTGCTGTCCTTCGACTTGACCTCGGCGCTGAAGCCGATACCACCCTTCTCGGAACGGTCGCGAATAACCTTGTCCAGGCCGGCAAAGGCACCGCCACAGATAAACAGGATGTTGCCGGTATCCACCTGCAGGAACTCCTGCTGCGGATGCTTGCGTCCGCCCTGGGGCGGCACCGAGGCGACTGTGCCCTCGATCAGCTTCAGCAGGGCCTGCTGCACACCCTCGCCGGACACGTCGCGGGTAATGGACGGGTTGTCGGACTTGCGGGAAATCTTGTCGATCTCGTCGATATAGACAATGCCCTGCTGGGCCTTCTCGACGTCGTAGTCGCACTTCTGCAACAACTTCTGGATAATATTTTCCACGTCCTCACCGACGTAACCGGCCTCGGTGAGGGTGGTGGCATCGGCAATGGTGAAAGGCACGTTCAGCAGGCGCGCGAGGGTCTCTGCCAGCAGGGTCTTACCGCTGCCGGTGGGGCCCACCAACAGGATATTGGACTTGCTGAGCTCGACCTCGTCCTTGCCCTTGACTCCGGACTTGCTGCGCAGCCGTTTGTAGTGGTTGTACACCGCTACCGCCAGCACGCGCTTGGCCCGCTCCTGACCGATGACATACTGGTCGAGAATCTCGGTGATTTCGCGCGGGGTGGGCAGTCGACCCTCGGGGCCGTCAGAGCTCTCCTGCACCTCTTCGCGAATGATATCGGTGCACAGCTCGACGCACTCGTCACAGATGAAGACAGACGGTCCGGCGATCAGTTTGCGCACCTCCTGCTGACTCTTTCCACAGAAAGAACAGTACAGCAGTTTGCCGTTGTCTTCTCCGCTGCTCTGGTCGGTCATCAAAATACTCCGTGGTCTGCAGCCAGCCGTGGCCCGGCGTTACTCATACGTTCTATAGCAAGATGCTGTCTTTCGGCGGGTTTTTCAAGCCCTTTGTGCCACAGAGGCCCCGTCGGGGCCCCGCGAACACCGGGCTGCAACCGCACCGGGCCGCTGGAGGCCCGGTCGGTTCACTACTTGTTCATCGCCTGGCGGTGGGAGAGTACGTCGTCGACCAGGCCGTACTCGCGGGCCTCGTCGGCGCTCAGGAAGTGATCCCGCTCGGTATCCCGCTCTATATCCTGCACGCTGCGGCCGGTATGGTGGGCCATCAATTCGTTCAGGCGCTGGCGGATCTTGAGGATTTCCTGGGCGTGGATATGGATATCGCTGGCCTGCCCCTGGGCGCCGCCGCTGGGCTGGTGGATCATCACACGCGAGTTCGGGGTTGCGAAACGCTTGCCCTCGGCGCCGGAAGTCAGCAGGAAAGCGCCCATGCTGCAGGCCTGGCCGATGCACATGGTACTCACATCGGGCTTGATAAACTGCATGGTGTCGTAAATCGACATGCCGGCGGTAACGGAGCCCCCGGGCGAGTTGATATACAAGTGGATATCCTTGTCCGGGTTTTCCGCCTCGAGGAACAGCAATTGCGCCACCACCAGGTTGGCCATCTGGTCTTCAACCGGGCCCACCAGGAAGATCACCCGCTCCTTGAGCAGGCGGGAATAGATGTCGAAGGAGCGTTCGCCACGCGCGGTCTGCTCCACTACCATGGGCACCAGGCCGGTGGCCGAGGGATCGATTGAGGACTGGGGCCTTTCGGAGGAATAGTCAAATCGTGCCATAAATACCGTAGCTTCCTTATGTGGCGTATCAGGCGAGCCAGCCCGCCCTGCAACCTGCCGGGGACTGAAAATTTAGTCTTTCTGAGCTTAACCGGTCAGGCGCGAGAAAGCCAGCCAGCGGAAAAGGAGGGGAAAGGATCGGCGACTGACAGTCCCAGTCGCCAATCTCCAGGGCCGGCAGCGCAAAACCACCGGCACCGCACTGGAATGATCAGCCCTGCTGCTGCGGCTTGATCACGTCGTCGTAGCTGCTCTGCACCTCTTCGACTTTGGCCTTGTCCAGCACAAAATCGACGACCTGGTCTTCCAGCACAACGGACTCGACGCCGGACAGCAGCTCGCGGTTGCTGTAGTAGTACTCGACCACTTCCTCCGGCTGCTGGTAAGTGGAGGCGAGTTCTTCCACCTTGGCCTTGACGCGATCGGCATCGACGGAGATCTTGTTCTCCTTGACGATCTCGCCGACAACCAGGCCCAGCACGACACGGCGCTTGGCCTGGTCTTCAAACATGGTGTCCGGCAGCATTTTTTCCGCATCCTCGGCTTTGATCTGGCCGCCGAACTGCTGCACCATCTGGCCGCGCAGGGTCTTCACTTCACCGGCGACCAGTGAAGCGGGCAATTCCACTTCGTGCTTCTCGAACAGCTGGTCCATGACCTGGGTCTTGACCTTGTTCAGGGCCGCGTTTTTCAGCTCGCGGCCCATGTTGTTGCGCACCTCTTCGCGGAATTTCTCTTCGCCGCCCTCTTCGACGCCATAGGCCTTGAAGAACTCTTCGTCGAGCGCCGGCAGCTCCGGTTTCTCGGAAGCGGTTACCTTGATATTGAAGGTCACTTCCGCGCCGCGCAGGTCTTCCGCCTGGTAATCTTCCGGGAAGGTGACTTCGATGTCTTTTTCCTCACCCGGCTTCATGCCCAGGATGCCATCTTCGAAACCGGGGATCATCTGGCCGGAGCCCAGCTCCAGCTGCTGGCCTTCCGCCTTGCCGCCTTCGAACTCCTCGCCGTCCTTGCGGCCGACGAAGTCGATGGTTACGCGGTCACCCTTCTGCGCCTTGCGCTTGGTCTCTTTCCAGCCGGACTGCTGCTTGCGCAGGACTTCGATCATGTTGTCGACGTCTTTGTCGGTCACTTCGGCCACCGGGCGCTCGACACTGACTTCGGACAGGTCTTTCAGTTCCACTTCCGGATAGACTTCGAAGCTGGCCACGTACTCCAGGTTTTCACCGGGCTCGCTCTTGACCACCTCGATGCTCGGCTGGCCAGCCGGCTTGACGTCTTCCTTCTGCACCGCCTCGTAGAAAGAGCGGCTCATCACTTCGCCCAGTACTTCCTGGCGCACACCGGCACCGTAGCGCTGGCGCACAACTTTCAGCGGCACCTTGCCCTTGCGGAAACCGTTCATACGGACGGTCTTGGCCGCCTGCTGGAGACGCTTGTCAACTTCTTTGTCGACGGTTTCAGCCGGCAAATTAACCGTTAAACGACGCTCCAGGCCGGAAGTTGTTTCGATGGAAACCTGCATGTTAATCCTCGTGAGACTCTCTCTTTCTATCGGCGCCGCGGCACCAACTTTACAGGGGCCCCGGAACTCAGCCGGCCGACCGCCTCGCATGGCATTTACAGCGGAACTGCAGAGCAATTCCCGACCGACGCCAAATACAAGCAGCCCGCACCTGCCCCTGGAGGCAAGCGTGCGGACTGCGCGAATACTCGATTGGTGGGGACGGGGAGACTTGAACTCCCACACCTTGCGGCACCAGAACCTAAATCTGGCGTGTCTACCAATTCCACCACGTCCCCGGAATCGTCCTCGGCGCTAACTCCTTGATATTCCTGCAATTTAACGCAAAAACACCGGACCCCCGCGACGAGGGCAGCAGATTGTGCCACAGCCGCATAAGCGCTTCAACAAAACCCGGCACCGGGCAGTAAGACAGGTACCGGGCGACCCTGCTGCCGGGAGCTATTTGCGGGACACGCCGTGAATACATCCATGTAGGCTCTAATCGACATCCCTGTCTCATAAGGTCCCGCAAATAGCTCCCGGCAGCAGGGCCTTCGCATCAGACTACGGAGTTGTTCTCCGCCTCCCCTCCCAACGACAAAGGGCGCCCCGAAAGGCGCCCTCGTCCCGAGTCCCGAGTCCCGAGTCCCGAGTCCCGAGTCCCGAGTCCCGAGTCCCGAAACCAGCCTAGACCCGTTCGAGGATCGTAGTAATCCCCTGCCCCAGACCGATACACATGGTCGAGATACCCAGGTCACCGCCCTCGTTCTGCATAACTGACAGCAGGGTGCCGGTAATGCGCACGCCGGAGCAGCCGAAGGGGTGGCCCAGGGCGATGGCGCCGCCATAGAGATTGACCTTGGCATCCATCTGGTCGAGCAGCTCCAGGTCCTTCAGCACCGGCAGCGCCTGTGCGGCGAAGGCCTCGTTCAGCTCCACCTTGTCGATATCACCGATGGTCAGGCCGGCGCGCTTCAGGGCCTTCCGGGTGGACGGCACGGGGCCGTAACCCATGATGGACGGATCCACGCCCGCCAGCGCCATATCGCGCACCTTGGCGATCGGTTCCAGGCCCAGGGCCTTGGCGCGCTCGGCGGACATCACCAGCATCACGGAGGCGCCGTCGGTGATCTGCGAGGAGGTCCCGGCGGTCACCTGGCCGTTCTTCGGGTCGAAGGCCGGTTTCAGCTGTGCCAGCCCTTCCACCGTGGTATCCGGGCGGATGGTCTGGTCGGTTTCCACAAGGAAAGGCACGCCGTCATCGTCGTGGCCTTCGATGGCGATGATTTCCCGGTTGAACTTGCCCTCTTTGGTGGCCGCGGCCGCGCGCTGGTGGGAGCGGGCACCGAACTCGTCCATCTGCTGGCGCTGGATACCGTGCATCATCGCCAGGTATTCGGCAGTCATGCCCATGGAACCGGCGGCCTTGGCCATATAGCGACCCAGCATCGGGTTGGGGCTGACGTGCTCCATCATGTTCAGGTGCCCCATATGCTCGACCCCACCGACCACATAGACGTCACCCAGGCCGGCCTGGATGCTGGCCGCGGCCGTGTGCAGGGAGGACATGGAGGAACCGCACAGGCGGTTCACGGTCTGCGCCGGAATGGTGTGTGGCAGGCCGGCACGCAGCACGATCATGCGCGCCACATTGAAGCCCTGCTCGTCGCGCTGCATGACACAGCCCCAGATCAGGTCGTCGATTTCGGCCGGATCCAGTTTTTCGTTACGCTGCAGGAATTTCTTCAGCAGCTCGGCGGACATGTCGTCGGCGCGGACATTGCGATAGACGCCGTTCTTGGAACGGCCCATGGCGGTACGCGCATAGTCGACGATCACTGCATCTCTGGGATTCAAACTCATTACAATTTCTCCTCACTCGCTGCGGGAACCCGCCCCCGGATCAGGTCCGGGGTAAGCTCTGCAGGCGATTTCTCCCGGCGGGGTATCCGGGCTCCCACAACAATATTTCGCTTCAGTCGGCGGCCTGGTAGTAGGTCTCGCCTTTCTCGGCCATTTCGCGCATACGCTCGGTCGGCTTGTAGAGCTCGCCCAGGTCGGCGTACTTGTCGGCAATCTCGACGAAAGTCTTCATGCCCATGCTGTCGAGCCAGGCGAAGATGCCGCCGCGGAATGGCGGAAAACCGATGCCGTAGATCAGTGCCATATCGGCCTCGGCCGGGGACTCGACGATGCCCTCTTCCAGGCAGCGCGCCAGTTCGGTGGCCATGGGCACCATCATGCGCTCGATAATTTCGGTCTTGTCGAATTCCTTGCGCTCGGCGACATGCGGTTTCAACAGCTCGTAGGACTCATCGGTAGCCACTTTCTTCGGCCTGCCTTTCTTGTCCTCTTCGTAGTTGTAGAAGCCCTTGTCGTTCTTCTGGCCGTAGCGCTCGGCCTCATACATGATGTCAGAGGCCGCCTTGAAGGATTTACCCATACGCTCCGGGAAGCCCTCGGCCATGACTTTCTCGGCGTGAACACCGGTGTCGATACCCACCACGTCCATCAGGTACGCCGGGCCCATCGGCCAGCCCCAGCGCTCCATGACCTTGTCCACTTCCTGGAAGTCGGCGCCGTCGCGCACCAGCATGGAGAAGCCGGCGAAGTACGGGAAGAGCACGCGGTTGACGAGGAAACCGGGGCAGTCGCGCACAACGATGGCTTTCTTGCCCATTTTGTTGGCGAAGGCCACGACGCGCGCAATGGCGTTTTCGGAGGTTTTCTCACCCCGGATGACTTCCACCAGTGGCATTTTGTGCACCGGGTTGAAGAAGTGCATACCGAGGAAATTTTCCGGACGCTTCAGCGGACCGGCCAGGGAATCAATGGAGATGGTGGAGGTATTGGACGCGATCACGGTATCGTCGCTCACCTTGCCTTCCACCTCGGTCAGCACGGCATTTTTGACCTTGGGGTTTTCAACCACGGCCTCAACGACCACATCCACATCGTCAAAGCCCTCGTAGCTCAGGGTCGGTTCGATGCGGTTCAGTACTTCGGCCATTTTTTCCGGTGTCATGCGGCCGCGATCGACCATTTTGGACAACAGCTTGCCGGCCTCTTTCAAGCCCAGGTCGATGCCCTTCTGGTCGATATCCTTCATCTTGATGGGGGTGCCCTTGTAGGCGGACTGATAGGCGATACCGCCACCCATGATACCGGCACCCAGCACCGCAGCGCGCTCGATCTTCTTGTCGGCCTTCTTCTCCCAGTTCTTGGCGACCTTGCCGATTTTCTGGTCGTTCAGGAACAGGCCCACCAGGGACTTGGCGGTGCCGGTCTGGGCGCATTCGATAAACTGCTGCTGCTCGATCTTCAGCGCTTCATCGCGCTCCAACTTGTAACCCTGTTCGATAGAGGTCACTGCAGCGACCGGGGACGGGTAGTTTTTACCCGCCTGTTGGCCGACAAACATCTTGGTGGTGAAGAAAGCCATCAGGGCTTCGGTGTCGTTCAGCGGGATCGGGGATTTCTTGATCTCGCGGCGCGCCTTGTAGTCCAGGTCGCCGTCGATGGCACGACCCAGCAGTTTCAGCGCCGCATTCTTCAGCTCATCGGTAGGCACGACCGTATCCACCGCATGGGCGGTCAGCGCGGCGTCCGGCTTCTGCTCTTTGCCGGCGGCAATCCACTCGGCCGCCACATCGACGCCGACAATACGCGGCAGGCGCACGGTGCCACCCCAGCCGGGGATCAGGCCCAGCTTGACTTCCGGCAGGCCCACTTTGGCCCTGTCGCCCATCACCCGGTAGTCACAGCCCAGGCAGACCTCAAAGCCACCGCCCAGCGCATAGCCGTTGATCGCCGCCACACTCGGTACCGGCAGGTCCTCCAGACGGCTGATGTTTTCATTGTTCTTGTTCATCAGCTCGGAAATACCCTCGGGACCGGCCGAGAAAGCGCCGCCGAATTCGGTAATGTCCGCGCCGACGATAAATACGTCCTTGCCACTGGTCAGCAACACACCCTTAAGGCCGTCCGCTTTTTCGATCGCGTCCAGCGCCTGGGAAAACTCGGAAACCGTCTGGCGGTTGAACTTGTTGACGGACTCGCCTTGCAGATCGAACTTGAGCTCGGCGATGCCGTTGTCCAGCATCTGCACCGATAGCGCTTTGCCACTAAATAACATTGAATGACCTCTTGTATTCGGGGCTTGAGACACAGCCCGGGGTCGGGTTTATCTCGCCACATCCAGTCGCGGTCCGCGCGCGCGCAGTCGCCGCCCTGTGGCTCGGTAGTCGGCCAGGTCCGCACCCGGCGAACCTGTTGCCGTGACCGGGCGTACACGCCTCCGCAGGGCGGTGACGCGTAGACCCATTGTGGTCAGCCAGCCGTAGTATAGCCAGATTCAAACGTTTGTTTGAATACCATTTCTTACAAATTGGATGGCTGCAGTGACGCGGGAGTTCACTATTTCACCACCGGCAAGAAAGTCCGGGTGTGGCAGCAAGTCTATATGCAGCGGCGGGCACTATTAAGCCGCGTGGCGCGGCTCTGCTTTTATCTGCCTATATCTGTACAGAGTGTCCCGACCGGCGATCCGTTCAGACGCTGGGCGGGGAGTTTGCACTGACGAGAACACAGTCCGTATCGCCGGGATTGCGGAAGCGGTGCGGACGGCGGCTGCTGAAATAGTAACCATCCCCGGGACCGAGCACAGCGACCTCGCCACCGACAGTGACCTCGAGCTGGCCCGAGATGACGATACCGCCCTCCTCGCCCTCGTGGCTGAGCAGGTCCGGCCCGGTGTCCTCCCCCGGCGGATAGGTTTCGTGGAGAATCGACATGTCCCGCCGGCTGTTGGAGGCGCCGAGCAGGCGGTACTGGATAGGGCCGGTGCCGACATTGGGCATTTCGTCGGCGCGGAAAAACACCTGTGACTTGTCGTCGAACCGCAGCGTAAAAAACTCCGCCAACGACATCGGGATGCCATCGAGCACCTTTTTCAGCGAGCCGACGGACGGACTGACGCGGCCCTGTTCGATCAGCGAAATGGTGGCGTTGGTGACGCCGGCGCGCTTGGCCAGCTCGCGCTGGGACCAGCCGTGCATCTTGCGGACCACTTTCAGGCGCGCACCCACGTCGTCGTTGTTTCCCGCTTCCGGCGACTGCAGCACCGATTCCATATTTGCCATGTTGTTTTAACAGCGACCAGTGATGTATGACCCAAGTGGTCCATGCGGAGAGTTTGGTAACAAAGGAGCACAGCCAAAGCGTTCAGATCAAGGCGGGGAAGCGCAGGAATAGTGGTTCTATTTCAAGCTTTCCCAACGCAGAGCTGGACGCTTTGGCGCAGCGAACTGTTACACAACTTTCCGCATGGGCCACCAGTTTGCCCCAGATTCCACACCGCTGGCCACTCGGCAGCGGAGATCAGACCATATCGTCGAACGGGTTTTCGCCGGACAGTGTCACCGGCGAAATACCCGGCAGGGTCACCTGCTCGGCGGACATCTCGATGGCACTCTCATCCACGAGCCCCTCGCCGAAGCGGTAGATGGCGTCGAGATCCCCGCGGCTGGCGCGCTGGTCATAGGCGGCCGCCCTTGCACTCACCTCCTCGTTGCGCCGGCTGTGCCCGGTGAGTGCCTTTTCCCCGTGACGCTTCGCCAGCATGCGCCGCACCAGGTGCGGTGCCAGCACACTGGCGGTGGCGTTATTGCCGCCGAAGCCCTTGGAGTTCAGGAACGCCACATCCAGGGATTCCGGCTCCCGCTCGGTGTGCTGCAGGGCGATATCCAGGTGCTCGTGATGGACGTCATCGGCGATACGGTCGACGGTGGTGACACCGGGCAGGATGCCGCGCTCGAACATGCCCAGGCTGGTGATCAGCTGGTCGCCGCTGGCGGCACCCACGGTGTGCCCCAGGTAGGCCTTGACCGCGCACACAGGCCAGCTTTCGATACCGAAAGTGGCCGCCAGCCGATCGAAGATGGCCGACTCGGTGACCCGGTTCTGCGGTGTACTGGAGCCGTGGGCCTGTACGAAACTGCGCCGGCGCAGGCTCTCGTCGCCGACAATGGCGCGGGTTTCGGAAAGCGCTCGCGCCACCGTCAGGTAGTTGCCCGGCCCGGGGGCGGAAATGGACTTCTTGGTGCCATCGGCGTTGACGAACACATTGGCCACCGCGCCATGGATGGGCGCGCCCAGCTCCAGTGCCAGCGCATCGTCCATCAGGATCGCCCACTGGCTGCCCTCTCCGAGAGTAAAACCGCAGTTTTCCCCGAATGGCCGGCTGGCGCGGCGGAAATCGATCTCACCGGAGAACACCTTGCGCAGGCCGTCAAGGTTGGCCAGCGCGCCCATGGTGGCGTAACCATCCACCACTTCCGGCACCAGCGGCGCCTCGGCGGCGCCGACGACGGCCACGCGGGCGCGTCCGCTGCGGATATCCTCGACCGCGGCGCGCAGGTTGTAGAGATAGGTCGCACAGGCGCCGGCCACGGCGCCGGTGGTGCCGACACTGCCGAGCACATAGGCGTTGACGAAATCGGCCGGCATACTGGTCAGGCCCAGGGCCAGCTGCTTCGAACTGACGCGGTTGCCGCGCAGGCGCGACTGCAGCAGGCCGCCGTTGCCGTAGGGGTCCAGCTGGCTCATGGCGGAGCTGGCGTAGACGGAAATCCTGTCGGGGCCGGCCGCGGCCGCCACGGTCTGCCAGTCGATACCCAGCGACCGCACCGCGTCGGAAGCGCCGAGAATGGCCAGCTGCAGGCCGCGGGGATGGAAGCGGGAGTTGTATTCGTCGCCGGGCTCGAAACCGGTGGGCAGCTGCCCCGCAGAGGCCACCGGGATCTCCCGGTAGCTGTCCAGCATCACCGACAGGCCATCGCAGCGGACACGCACCCGGCCATCGCCGAGGGACTCCACCCGCCAGTCCGCCGGCAGCGGCTCCGGCAGCTGTCGCGCGGACATCTCGAAGGTGAAGCCATCGCCACTGCTGAGCTCTGCCGACTGGTGAAAATGACACTTGCGGTAGTCGTAGAAACGCTTCTCCAGCTCCCGCACCAGGGTCCCGTTCAACACCTGCTGCTCCAACGCCGGATCCAGCGGGCCGCCGGCATCCTCACCCTTGCGCAGGCCCATCAGGGCCGCCAGGTCCGACAGGGTATCGGCGCGCTCGGCAGCCCCCAGCTTGTCCAGCACCAGGCGGCGGTAACCGCGGTGGAAGGAACTCCGTCCGGCGGGGTTGAAGCCGCCGAAAGCGGTGATAACGGGAAGGCGCTGCATCCTGACCTCCAGCAAAAACGCTGCTCAAGTAACAATTTCCAAGGGAAGGTCAGTGTAGGGGGTGGCGATTCGGCCGGGTTATGGGCATACTGGCCAGCAAAATTGAGTTTTTGGCCAATTGCGCCAGTGTGCGCTGAAGAAGTGCTGAAGAAGTAATGCGAACAGTCACATTTCTCCTGATTGATCAGATGCTGGCAACCGGCACCGTGTTGCCACTGGAAATGCTGCGCGGCGCCGAGAGCCGCGCGCGCGTACAGGGCGAGAAGTCCCGCATCCGGCTGCTGACCGCCAGCCTCGACGGCGAACCGGTCAGCACCCGCTCCGGTTTCGCCTTCCCCCCGGATGTGGCGCTGGCGGAGGCTCCGGACAGCGATATCGTCTATATCCCCGCGCTGTGGCGCAATCCCCGCCCGGCGCTCAGGCGCAGTGGCGCCCTGCTCGACTGGCTGCGACGCCAGGCGGACGCCGGCGCGGCCATCAGCGCCGTGGGCACCGGGGTCTGCTTCCTGGCCGCCGCCGGACTGCTGGACGGCAAACCGGCCACCACCCACTGGCACTATTTCGACCGCTTCGCGTCCGATTATCCGAAGGTGAAACTGAAGCGGCAGTATTTCATCACCCAGGCCGACAAGCTGTTCTGCGCCGCCAGCGTCAACGCCCTGGCGGATGTCACCGTGCACCTGATCCGCCAGCTCTACGACCCGGCCGTGGCCAGCCATGTGGAACGCAACTTCTCCCACGAAATCCGCCGGCCGTTCGAGGAAATCGCCTACTCCGAGGGCGCCGTGCACCTGCACCCGGACGAAGAGATCGTCCAGGCCCAGACCTGGCTGAAGGAGCACTGCAGCGAGGAGGTGCGCCTGAGCGAAGTGGCGGCGTGTTTCGACATGAGCGTGCGCTCCTTCAACCGGCGTTTCAAACTCGCCACCGGACAGACGCCGCTGCAATACCTGCAGAATGTGCGCGTGGACACGGCGCGTGAACTGCTGCAGTCCAGCAACCTGTCCGTCAATGAAATTGCCGAGAAGGTCGGTTACCAGGACATGGGGCACTTCACCGCACTGTTCAAGAAATTCCTGTCCACCACACCCAGCGAGTACCGCACTACCGTGCGGGCAAAATTGTTCCGGGTGAATACCTGACAGACCGGGGCTCCGGCAGGGTCTACCGTGCGCACTGTTCAATGGTGCGCGCGGTACACCCTACGTACACGTCTTGCGCAGGAAAATCACATCGCTGTCGGCGAACTGCAACTGTGCGGGGAAGCGCCCGGCAAGCCAGCGGAAAGTCCGCTCGCTGAAAAAACAGATGTGGGTGGGATCGCGGATATAGTGCCAACTGGCAAAGCGCTCGCGCGAGATCACCAGCTTGGTCATCAGCGCCATCAGCCCACCGGGGCGCAGCCGCGCCCAGAGCCTCTCCAGTTCCGCAGCCGGATCGGCCAGGTGCTCGACCACCTCGGTGGCGACGACAAAATCGTAATCCCGCTGCATTGCATCCACATTGCGCAGGAAGAAGGTGTCGTAGAGCTCGACCCGGTGTCCGGCCCCGGCGAGCATTTTCGCCAACAGCGGCGCGGGGCCACAGCCAAAATCCAGTCCCTGACTGTGGGGCTTTAACGCTTTCAGCAGGGGAGTTGCACAGCGGCTGAGAAACCGGCCGTACCCCGGGTCTTCGAGGGAATTCTCGTGCAGTTCGTAGTAAGCCCGCTCATCGGCCGGGGAAAGGTGATATTCAGCGGGCACGAAAACCAGTGCGCACCCGGCGCACTGGTAGTAACTGCGAAATTTATCGCGATGATACAGCTGTGCCACCGGCTGGCGGCACAGGGGACACGGACCGGCCAAATCAGGCCGCTGCGGTGTCGGATTTTCGCTCCGCGGCGCCGTGTTGCAGCAGGCTGCCGCTGCTGATTTCAATCTTGCGCGGCTTCATCGCCTCGGGAATTTCGCGCACCAATTCAATATGCAGCAGGCCGTTGGCGAGCTTGGCATCGGTCACCTTGACGTGATCGGCAAGCTGGAAGCGGCGCTCGAAATTGCGCGCGGCGATACCGCGATGCAGATATTTCGACTCGGCTCTCTCTTCCGCCTTGTTGCCGGCGACCGTCAGGCGGTTTTGCTCGAGCTGGATATCGAGTTCGGATTCCTCGAAGCCGGCCACCGCCATGGTAATACGGTAACTGTCGTCACCGGTCAGCTCGATATCATAGGGCGGATAGGAAGGCTGCTTCTGCTCGCTGGCGGTCATCGCATCCAGCAGGCTGGCCATGCGATCAAAACCGATGGCGGAGCGGTACAGGGGGGAAAAATCTACGTTACGCATTGTCATATCCTCAATTCAGAGCAATATTGAAATTCGCCCGTCCACAGACCGGGCGTCGATCGGGGGCACCTCGCTTGAGCCTGCCACCCACAACGGTTAAATAGGGGCGCGGCGAAGGGATTCAAGAGAAACAGGAAAAAATTTATGCGGCAGGATCGAAGGAAAATACCACCGGGATTTTCGCGCCTGTTTATCGGCGTGCGCCCGGATGCCCGCACCCAGCAGTTCCTGGATGAGCTGGCCAATCACTGCAGGCAACGGTGGCGGACCGACCGGTTCGGGGACACCCGCTGGACCAGCCATGGCAACCGGCACCTGACACTGGCATTCCTCGGCGAGACTCCCGACGGTCAGACTGCCCGGATAGAGGACCGGCTACAGCAGATCGCCGCGCAACAGCCCCCGTGCGAGGCGCGGATCGTGGCATTGCAGCCGTTCCCACAGCGGCGCTCGCGACTGCTGGCTGCCGAGATGCTCCCCAATCCGGATCTCGACCGGCTCCACGGGGCCTGCCGCCGGTTGATGATCGATCTCGGCATGAAACCCGAGAGCGCCACCTACC
This sequence comes from Microbulbifer litoralis, assembly GCF_023634065.1. GTDB lineage: Bacteria > Pseudomonadota > Gammaproteobacteria > Pseudomonadales > Cellvibrionaceae > Microbulbifer > Microbulbifer litoralis. The sequence continues at coordinate 54,114 of NZ_JALKCV010000015.1, read as the reverse complement.
GGCCACACATCACCCTGGCCCGCACCAGGGGTGGATTTGCGGGTTTCGAACCGCTGGCGACAGACTTCGTGCTGCGGCTCGACAACATCGCCCTCTACCAGAGCCATCTGGCAGCGGGTGGCAGCCAGTACCTGCCGCTGTATGAGACGCCGCTGGCGGCTACCTGACCAGCCGCGTGGCGCTACTGCTGATACAAAAAGGCCCGCTCGAAGCGGGCCCCTCAATCCGTTTTACCAATCAGTCCTTCAGGTAATCCAGCACATACTCCGGATACATCACCAGGCGCGGTCGCGACAGGCGCCGGCCGTCGAAGATGAACACGTAGCGCACACCATCGTCGTCGGACGGAATGGTGCGGCGGAACTTCCAGGTGTTGATCTCGTAGGTCTGGCGCCCCGATTCCACCGGCGCCACCAGACGGTACTGGTTGTGTCCCAGGAATTCGAACGGGATCGACTCGCCGCGCGACGGCTCCAGGTCCAGTGTGCGGAAGGTGTGCTTGCCCTCCTCTCCGCCGGCCAGCAGCTTCGCCAGCCGGTCCTTCTCGCCCCTGACGTATTCCAGCAGTTCCGGGTCGATCTCCCGCTCCGGCTCGGCGGCGGCTTCCGGCTTCTGCGGCTCCACCGCTGCGACAGAGGGGGCTGGCACTTCCGGCTTGCCCACCGGGGCGGCGGCTTTCTTGGCCGAGGCCTGCCGCTTGGCCGCATCGGCCCGGGCCAGCATGGTGTTGACCATCTTCTCGATCTTCAGCTCCTGCTCGGAGATGCGCTGCTCGCCGCGGGCGACGGCATCCCTGGCCTTGTTCAGGTCGGCCTGCAATTCACCGTAGTTCTCGCGAATAAACTCCACCCGGCGTGTGCGGCTGTCGACACCGCGCTCCGCCATCTTGAAGCCGTGCCTGGCCTTGTGGAGCTCCCGCTCGGTATCGGAGTTGCCCTTCTGCTGGTGCGCACTCTCGGCCCGCTCCAGCTCGCTGCGGCTCTCCTCGTAGTGTTGGCGGGCCTCCTCGAGAGACTTCTCCGCGCGAGTGATCTTGTAGTCGTAGGACAGGATCTCGTTTTCGATATCCTCGATCTGAACCATGCGGTTTTCCTGCGACTGCTCCATCCGCGCCAGCCGATTCTTCTCCGCCGCCAGAGTCGCCTGTGTCTGCGCCGTAGCAGCGCCCGCGCCCCCAATCATTAAAAGGCCCGCCAGAAACAGCGAGCAGTACCGCGTTACCGCCATAGCAAAGAACCTATTACCCGGTTTTTTTGAATCCATAGGAAAAGTGCGCGGGGATCACTTTTTGTACAGTCGTCCCATTGCGCTGTGGGCTAATTCTACGCAGCGACCGCCCCGCGGGCAATGACCGTTCGGCAGGCGGTTGTGTTCCATCGGCGGACGGCGCCGGGGGATAGCGCCCTATGTCACACCGGCTACAGTAGCGCGAACTTTTTGTGACATTTTGCCTTCACAGCGCTTGATTTTTTTTGGCACGGAAGCATTATGGGTACTAGGGAGAAGATCGCTGGACTCAGCGGCTTTCCGGAGCGGGCGTAAAACACCCAGCGCTGTTCAATCAGCAAACACTCGTTGCGACCTCGCCTCCGGTACCACTGTCGAACGCGGCACTCCCCATAGGGCGCCCTACCTTCTTTTCAGCAAACCGCAAACGCGGCCTGCAAGGTTCCTTTTAACCGGAGGTATTTGCCCATGAAATCTGCGCCCAACGATAACATCGTGTTCCGGGACATCGATAAATCGGCCGCCCTGGCTGACACCGTATCGAGAAAACTGCATAAACTGGAACGTTATTGTGGCGACATCATCCGAAGTCGCGTTGTTCTCGAAGCCCCTCACCAGCACAAAACCAAAGGCAAGCAATACAAGGCTTCGGTCGAACTCGCGCTGAGCGGCAGCCCCGTGACCATCAGCAACGAAAACGAATCCATCCACCGCGCGGTCAACAGCGCCTTCGAGTCAGCCGAGCGCTGCCTGAAGGAGCGCAGCGAGCGGCGCAAGGCCAAACGGCACCAGGGGCTGTCCGCCGCCGCAGTGGTGGTAGAGGAATAGAACGACAAAATACACTAACGGGCCGCTTGTAAAGTTCGGTAACAGTAACAAAGGAGCACAGCCAAATCGTTCAGGTCAAGGCAAGAAAGCGCTGGAATAGCAGCGTTATTTCAAGCTTTCTCAACGCAGAGCTGGACGATTTGGCGAAGCGAACTGTTACCTGACTTTGCGAGCGGCCCACTAGCCCGGATATTTCATCAGGGGCCACGATGATCGCGCCGAGATCTGTGCGCTCAGTGCGTTTTGGATGAAAAACATCCTTGTTTTTCACCCTGCGGGCGCCCTGGTGGGCGTCCAAATCCTATCCTGTAGGATTTGTGCGGCGTACATGCATGCTTATTGCACGTATTAGCCGCAAAAATGTGCTGAGCGTGCAGAGATCAAGCGAAGGCGTGGCCAGCGTTGGCCGGTGACAATCTGCCCCCGGGGGAGATCCCCGAAAACATTAACGAAGACATAGAATTACGCTAAATACTAAGCGGCCTGGTGAAATATCCGGGCTAGCAGTAAGGCGATGCCGTGGCATCGCCTTTTTTGTGCCCACGGCTATGCGTTCCCGCAGCGCCGGGACCGAAACCCCGAAAACAGTACTTCAGCCCACCGGCGTGCGCATGGTGACGAACTCCTCGGCGGAGGTCGGGTGAATACCGACAGTCTGGTCAAATACCGCCTTGGTAGCCCCCGCCTTTATCGCCACGGCGATTCCCTGGATGATCTCTCCCGCCTCGGGTCCGACCATATGGGCACCGATCACCCTGTCATCGGAAGAGTCCACCACAAGCTTCATCAGCGTGCGCTCGTCGCGGCCGCTCACAGAATGGCGCATGGGCTTGAAGTCCGCCTTGTAGATGGTGACCGCGATCCCCGAGTCGCGGGCCTCTTCTTCCGACAGCCCCACAGTGCCGATATTCGGCTGGCAGAAGACGGCCGTGGGGATATTGTTGTAGTCGATCCGCGTCGGCTCCCCGGTCTGCAGGTGTTTTACCAGTGCCATCGCCTCGGCCAGCGCCACCGGCGTCAGCTGCGGCTCACCGGTAACATCGCCCAGCGCGTAAATCGAGCGGACATTGGTGCGAAAGTTGTCGTCGACGGAGATGGTGCCATCCCGGTGCATCACCACACCCAGTGCCTCCAGGCCCAACCCCCGGGTGTTGGGCCGGCGACCGGTGGCGTAGAGCACTGCATCCACCGCGAGGGTTGCGCCCCCTTCGGCACGAACCAGCAGGCTGCCGTCATTCCGTTTCTCGATTGACTCGATGCGGTGGTTGAAGTGCAGCTGTACCCCCTTCTTGCCCATTTCGTCGCGCGTGAAATGGCGCACATCGCGATCAAAGCCACGCAGGAACAACTCCCGACGATAGGACAGGTGGGTCTCGGCTCCCAGCCCCGCAAAGATGCCGGCAAACTCCACCGCGATATAACCGCCACCCACCACCAGGATGCGCCGCGGGAACTCGGGCATGGAAAACACTTCGTTGGATGTGATCGCGTGTTCGCGCCCGGCAATATCCGGCACAAACGGCCAGCCGCCCGTGGCAACCAGGATGTGTTCCGCGGAGTAGCTGCGATCGCCGACCGCCACCCGGTGCGGGTCCTCCAGCCGCGCGCGGCCATCGACAACCGTAACGCCGGCATTTGCCAACAGGTTGCGGTAAATGCCATTCAGGCGGGCCACCTCACTGGCGTTGTTGTCGCGCAGCGTGGGCCAGTCGAACTCGGGCCCACCGGTACTCCAGCCATAGGCCCGCGCGTCCTCGAACGCCTCGCGGTAACCACTGGCAAAGACAAACAGCTTCTTGGGAACACAACCGACGTTGACACAGGTCCCCCCCATATAGCGGTCTTCCGCAACCGCCACGCGCATACCCGCGTTGGCCGCCATACGCGCAGCGCGCACGCCGCCGGAACCGGCGCCAATCACAAACAGGTCAAAATCGAATTCGGCCAAAACAGGCTCCTGTTGACAACACACTACTTCTATACCGCCACAGCGGCGATACCCGGAAAAGAACGCAAATCGCCGCTCTTTTAATCAATTTAATGTAATCTGTAATTTGTTAGTGCTCAATTGGTACAATTGAGACAGTTTTTACTTAATACACGTTGACATCCACTGACGCTTTCGATATTTATTGTGATGTTTATCACAAAAAGAAGCCTGTTAGCGAAAACAACAAATTATGGGCCACTAAAAATGGACTTCTTCTCTTCTCCCTTCCAGCGACTCCTGTGTCTGCTCTGCCTCATGCTGGCCGGCGGCCTGAGCCATGCCAAAAGCCATCCGTCGTACCTGACTCCCAAATACTGCCGGAGTGTGGTGGAACAGTTTGTCAACTCCGGCATGCGCAGCCTGGACACTTATGTCAACGAAAACTTTGACCCCCGCTACCGGGGTGGCATCCGCAACACCATCAATTTCCTGGAACAGCGAGAGAGCTGGTTGAGCGAATGCAACGACTATCTACTCGACACCAGCCAGGGCAGCATTTTCCATAGCGAACAGCTTACCCAGGATATCTTTTCCGCAATGAACCAACTCGCCACTGAGCTGCAGCATGTGCGCGAGGGTGTGGAATACCCGGACGGCGCCGGCAACGACAACCCGGCCCCGTTTATCAAGCGCCGCTACCAGACGCTGGCGGAGCTGGTAGACCAGCACCACACCCATATGCTGATGCAGAAGCAGTTCCAGTAGTCGCTGCGGTACCGGCTCCACCACCGGGGCCGGTACCGACCCATCAGTTCCCGCAACTGCTCGCCTCGCCACCCGGCAGGTGCTCGGCCAGCGTATCCAGTTGCCGGGCCAGCACACGGTCGACCGGCATCTGCGATGCCGTCGAGCTGGAGGTGTCCGCCGCCGCAGACGCGATACTCCCAGATCAGTACCGACTTTTCACCCTGGCGCACAATGCCACACTCTACGGCAGGCCCCCGTTATTCGGGCAATCCGCTTTACCCGTATCATTATTCAGCCATCTCCACCATTTTCTCTTCGCCGCGATTCACTGCCGGCGTGCCGCGCATTCTCTGCCAGCAGGTCGGCGAGCTCCGATCGACCGCTTTGCCCCAGCAGTCGCTCTTTGAGACTGGTGGCAATCCGCCGCGTGAGGGCCCCGAGCCGCGGGCGCTGCTTGTCCGAAAAGGGAATCGGCCGACAGGCGTGGACCGCCGCCAGACCGATGCGCGCCATAAACAGGCTCGCCCCCATCCCCTGCCCCAAGCGCGCGGAAACACTGCTGAGTACACTGTCCCCGACCAGTTCCGGCCAGAGTTCACTGATCGCATACTCGCTGGCCCCGCTGTAGGCCACCAGGGCCAGCACTTTCCTGAATAGCCGCCAGCGCACGACAATGGACGGGCGCACGCCGTAGATCTGGGCCACATCGTCGATCATCCGCAGCGACTGCCGCAGCGCCACCAGCACATCCAGGGTGGCGAAAGGGCTGAGCCCCACCAGCGCCCCGGTGGTGGTTCCGTGGCGTACGATACGGCGCAACGCTTCCTGATCCAGCGCCTCGAGAAAAGTCACTTCCAGGTGGCGCAACAGCTCGCTGCTGTCGTAGTAGTCGGGCGTTTCCTCCAATACCCGGCTGAGCAATACGCCCTGGGGCTTGCCGGCGAAGTGCTCTGCCAGCTCCCGGCGAAATGGCTCCGCCTGTTCATCACTGCGACAATCGCGCAGGTCGGCCGCCAGTCGCTGGGTCCGCTGCAGTTTGCGCAGCGGCTTGCCGGCGCGGAAATACTCCCAGATGGCACTGGCGATAGTGGCGCAGAAAGCGGCGATTACCACACCGGCCAATGCACCCAGGCTCCAGTGAATATCCGCCGCCCAGCGAAACAGCTGGCGCAGCTCCCAGGCGACGGCGGCACCCGCCAGCCCCAGTGCCGCCAGCAACGCGGGCTTCCAGAAGCGCAGCCGGAATACCGGCAGGCGCAACTCGGTGAAGGAAATCCGGTCCGGCAGGGATTCGCCGGTTGTGATCGACCGCGGTATTTCGCTGCCCTCTTCGCTCAGGGGCTCGACGCGAGTGGCGTCCCGGTGCACCGTCTCCGCCTCCGGCTCGTCCAGGGCCTCGATCCGCGTCCGTCGACGCCGGGATTCGTCTTTTACGTCACTCATCAGACCTTATCTCCGAGCAGCAGATTGAGCAGGGCGTCCACGCGGATATGGGGAATGCACTGGTCCGCCCCCATACCGGCCGGCGGGCGCAGTTGCGGCGGCGCCGCATCGGCGTAGTGTTGCCAACCCTCTCCCTCGCGCGGCAGGCGGGCGAATATCTCGGCATTCTCAAACCCCAGGTAGTGCCCCTGCATATCGTGCCCCACCAGCATGCGGCGGCCGTTGCGCTGGCTCTCGTTGGAGCAGCGCACCGCGGCGATCGCCTCGCAGTAGAGCGGCAGGCCGCGATGGCGGGCGCCGGAAAACGCCTGTTGCAGTTGCTGTCCCAGCAGCTGACGCAAGGCATCGTGGTCGGCCGCCAGCACCTGGTCCACCTTGGTGGCGGCAAACAGCAGGCGATCCACCCGCGGTCGCCACAGTTTGCGCAACAGGCCGGTGCTGCCGTAACGAAAGGTGTCGGCGATATGACCGAAGGCCAGGCGCATATCGTCCAACGCCTGCTCGCCGGCAAACAGGGTGCCGATCATGTCCACCAGTACCAGTTGGCGATCCAGGTGGCGGAAATGGCTCTCTACAAAAGGCAGCACCTCCCCTTCCACATAATCGCGGTAGCGACGGGCGAGCGTTTTGTAGTTGCTGTCCTCCGGCAGCGCCGCCAACTCCTCGGCGGAGTGGCTGCGCAGGTCCAGCAACGGCAGCAGACCGTAGTCGCGCTCGTCGAGCAGGGCGCGGCCCGGCTGCAGATAGCTGAGTTTTCGCCGGCTGCGGCAGTCGAGCAGGAACTGGCGGTAATCGCGCCACAGTGCCGACAGCCTCGTCTCTTCGGCACTGGCGGCGGGATCCAGGGCCGCCAGTTTTGAAATCGCAGCGGGCGCCAGTCCAGCGCGCGCATCCCCGTCGATCAGGTGTGCCTGCTGGCGACACCAGTCGCGGTAATCCAGGTGTAGCAGCGGCAGGTCCATCAACCACTCGCCCGGATAGTCGCGCAACTCCAGGATCAGGGTGCGGGTCCTGCTGCCGCCCAGGCGGCGTCGGTGGCGCAGGTGGATATGCAGCTCCATCGCCGATACTTCCCGGGTACTTTCGGGCCAGCGCGGCGGCTGTGCCATCAATGCTTCCAGGCACGGCGGGTAATCAAACGGCGGCAGCCCCGAATCCAGCGCCGGCTTCAGCTCCGCACCCAGCAGGTCGCCGTTCAGGGCGGGCGCAAAGCCCGGCAACTGCGCCCGCTGGGGATGGCTCAACTGGTAGATCAGGCTGGTCAGCAGCGTCGACTTGCCGGCACCACTGAGGCCGGTGATGCCGACGCAGACGCGGCGATCGAGCAGGCGCTCCGCCGCCCAGTGGGATTTTTCCCGAGCCTCGCGGCGCCACTGCCGCAACCGGCTTCGCAGGCGCTGGCCGCGCCCGCTCACCTGTTCACTGTTGCTCATAGGCTATTCCGTCTGTCTGCCCGACGCCAATAGCGCTCGGGGCGTTAATCGGGGTGATAAAGAATACCGGGAATAATGGGGACGCTCCCGGTGGACCCGCACGGCCAGCGGAACCACATCCAAACGAAAAAAGCGCGCCGGGATCACCCGGCGCGCCTTCGCGACCTGCCCGCGGCACGATCAATCGACCAGCGCAATCTCGCCGGATCCCATCACCGAGAAGGATTCCTTCACCGGCCGGCGGAGTACGATATCGCCGGACCCCATGACCGAACCGCCGGCGTTGTCCGCATGCAGTTTGCGGCCGATAAAGTCGCCGGAACCCATCAGGCCGATTTCGAGACTGGCCACGCGGCCGCCGACGGTCATGTCGCCGGAGCCCTTGATCTCCGCCTTCAGGCTCTCGCCGGCGTAGCTTTCCAGGCGCATATCACCGGAGCCCTTGATCGAGGCCTCACCGTTCACCGCCAACACTGTTCCCAGCAGCAGGTCACCGGAGCCGGTGATGGATGCCAGCAGCGATTCGGCAGCCACCTTGTCCACCTGCAATTCGCCGGAACCGGTGACCCGAAGTGCCAGCGCCTCGCTCTCCAGCGTGTCGGCACGCACTTCGCCGGAGCCGGTGACCAGGATCTCCTCCACCTCCGGCAGGGTTACCCGAAACCTGACCGACTGGTCCCCGCTGATGGTCACCAGGCCGAAAAAGTGTTCGCGCCTGTTGCCGACCCAGAGCTCCAGCGTGTCGCCGTGCACTTCGGCGCCGGCACTCGCCACCGCCTCCGCGCCGCCCTCGGCCTCGACGGTGAAAGAGTCGCTCTGCACCACCTCAAGTTGCGAACTGCCTTTCAGTTCTATGCGGGTAAAGCCCGATGCATCGAACTGCCGGCGCCTGTCGCCATCTGCGTGCGCCGCGGCACTGGCGGCGATAGCGACCAACAGCAACAGCGCTGTAACGCGGTCGAGAAAGTTCCTGACGGTCATGAGTTGCCCCTCGTAGTTTTTACCGATTCTGTCCAATAGACGCGCCACCGGCCGGCCCCGGATGCAGGGCCGGGAAAAATCACAGCGGGGGCCGTGGGCCGTCACTGGCCGCAATTCGCCTCGGTGTATCCCATTTCGCCGAGCGCGGCGCGGATTTTCTCCGCCTCAGCGGCCAGTTCTGCCGATTCCGCAGGCTGCTGGCGGGAAAAATCCAGTTCCGAAATGGCGTCCACCGGCAACAGGTGGAAATGGGTGTGCGGGACTTCCAGCCCGGCCACCATCACACCGACCCGCTCCGGTTTGTAAACCGCTTTCAGCCCCTTGGCCACTTTCTGCGCCACCAGCATCACGTGTGCGGCAATGTCCTCCGGCACATCGTCCCAGTGATTTATCTCTTCCACCGGAATCACCAGGCAGTGGCCCGGTTTGATCGGCGCGATGGTCATGATCGCCACCGCCTTGTCGTCGCGCCAGATGAAATGCCCCGGTAAGTCGCCGTTGATGATCTGGGTAAAGATACTCGCCATCGCTAACCTCGCTGGTCAAATTGGGTGAATCCGACCCGGGAGTCTACCAGCTTTCAAGGCGGCGGGCCCGCACCGGTCAACGCCCCGCACCACGCCGGACACCACCCGTTTCAGCCCGCGCATTGTTGTCGAAAAACAGAATCGCCGGGCGCAAAGACAGGCACCTGCAGCCCGGCAGTGACCGTCAATTCATATCCTGTTGCCGAAGGACAACCCGACGAACAAGATGACAATTTCTTGAATGCGCGTTGGCAGCGCAGAGGTTATACCGTAGTCTGCGCCCCATAAAGATTTACCGCCATTGAGCCGCGGCAAGACCGAAGTTACCTGCCGTCCTTTTTTGGCTCGGCGATACCCTTCGAATTACATCCGATTACAGCGTCAACTTCTCTTGGGGGGAAGCGAGTATGAGCAACCTGTTGGACCAGGTCGGCGGAAGCCGATTTATAAACCGGACGGTGGCGGAATTTTACCAGGCCATCGGCCGCCACCTGTCCCAGTTCGAGACCAGCGATCACGGCAAGCAACAGACGCGCCAGGCACAGTTTCTCAACCACGCCCTTTCATCGCAGCCGGAACCGGTCCGCAGCAGCCGGGCCAGCTTTCTCGCCCGCGGCCTCAACCCCACCCTGTTCGAAGCCATGCTCGAGTTTCTCGAACTGCGCCTGGTGGAGCTGGGCTTTTCCTGCCAGTTGAGCACGCAGCTGGTCGAGACCGCCGGGAGCCTCTACCAGGACTGCGAGGAAGACCTCTGCATCGCCTGCTGAACACAACCGCTGTCCCCCGCCTCCCCATTCCTTCTATACTTGCCCCAGTGCCGCCGGTTGCGACCCGGCGGACCTGTCAATACAATGGCCGCTCGCAGCCTTTCCCATAGACACCGCATGCGGTAAGCGCTACATCACTCATCGACCTTCCCAGAGATTATTCATGAAGATTGCCAACCACTCCGTAGTGGAAATGCACTACACCCTGAAAGATGCCGACGGTACAGTCATCGATTCCTCCTCCGGTGGCGAACCGCTCAAGTACCTGCAGGGCGTGGGTAACATCATCCCCGGTCTGGAGCGGGAAATGCTCGAGAAAGACTCCGGCGACAAGTTCACCGCCGTCATCCCGGCGGAAGAGGCCTACGGCCCCCAGAATCCGGAGCTGATCCAGACTCTGCCGCGCAGTGCCTTTGGCGGTGTGGATAAGCTGGAAGTCGGCATGGCGTTTCGCGCCCAGAGCACCGAGGGCCAGCCGATCGAGGTGGAAGTTATCGATATCGACGGCGACAACGTGACCATCAACGGCAACCACCCGCTGGCCGGCGTGGAACTGCACTTCGATATCGAAGTGGTTTCCGTACGCGAAGCCACTGCGGAAGAGATTGATCACGGCCACGTGCACTGATATTGCACACCGGGGCGGCTATCCGCCGCCCCTCGCCCCAGGCCTGCCCTCCCCGGCCTGCAACCGCCATGCCCCCACCCGAGAAGATCATCCTGTTCGACAGCCAGTGCAACCTGTGCAACGGCTGGAGCCGCTTTGTGCTGGAACGCGACCGGGATGCCGTATTTACCCTGTGCCGGGTACAGTCCCCCGCCGGCCAGCAGTTACTGACACGGCTGGGCCTGCCGCTCGATCGCTATGAGACAGTGATCCTGCTGGAGTGTCGCGGCGACCACTGCGAGCAGTACCACCGCAGTGAAGCCGCGCTGCGCATCATCGCCCGGCTACCGGGCCCCTGGCGTCATCTGGCACTGCTGCGTATAGTACCGCGCCCACTGCGCGACTGGATCTACGACCGGATCGCCCGCAATCGCTACCGCCTGTTCGGCCGCCCCGCGCAGTGCCGGCTACCCGACGCGGCGGAAGAGCACCGGTTTCTGGAGGATCTGAACGATAGTGGAGCCCCCTGGAAGCCCCGGTGAGCCATGCGCCCGCGCAGTAGAGATCTATAGAGGTGTCCATGGACCTGTCTGAACAATACCTGCAACGCTTCGGTGGTATCGCCCGCCTATACGGCGAACATGCCCTGCCGCTGCTGCACGGCGCCCACTTCGTGGTCGTCGGTATCGGCGGCGTCGGCAGCTGGACCGCCGAGGCGCTGGCGCGTTCGGGCGTGGGCCGGATCACGCTGGTCGATCTGGACGATATCTGCATCACCAACAGCAATCGCCAGAGCCACGCCCTGGCCGACACCATCGGCCGGGTAAAAGTGGAAGTGATGGCGGAGCGCCTGCGCGGCATCAACCCGGAAATACAACTGGAGGCGGTGGAGGATTTCATCGCCGCCGACAACTTCGCGGAACTGCTGGACCCGGAACAGCAGCCGATCGACGTGGTGATCGACGCGATCGATGCCGCGCGGGTCAAGGCCGCATTGATTGCCTACTGCAAGGCGCGCAAACTGCGCCTGGTCAGCGTGGGCTCCGCCGGCGGCAAGCGCGATCCGTCCCGCATTACCTGCGCCGACCTGGGCCGCACCCACAACGACCCGATGCTGGCCAAGGTGCGCAGCCACCTCTATCGCTTCCACAACTTCCAGAAATCCCGCAGGCGCCAGTTTGGAGTCGACACCATCTATTCGTCGGAACCGATGGTCTACCCGCAGCCGGACGGCGCCGTATGCCAACAGAAAAGTGCCATGCAGGGCGGCGTCAAACTGGACTGCAGCGGCGGCTTCGGCGCCGCCACCATGGTCACCGGCAGCTTCGGCTTCGCCGCCGCAGCGCGGGGGATCGAGCGGCTGCTGCAGAAACAGCGCTGACTGGAAATACGCCGGCTACGCGCTTCCCGCCCGGCCGGCATATTCCAGTACCTGTTGCAAGAGCGCGTAAAAACCGTTGCTGCGGGATTCGCTCAGGTGTTTTTCCAGCCCCAGCTCAGCGAACAGTCCGGCCAGGTCGCGCGCGCGAATCTCCGCTGCACTGTGGCCATCCACCTGCGACAACAGCAGGGCCCCCAGCCCCTTGACGATACGGCTGTCGCTGTCCAATGCGAAATAGTGCCGCCCACCCCGCTGCCGGTGCACCAGCCAGGCATCGGACTCACAACCCCGCACCAGGTTTTCCGGCCTGCGAATCGCGGGTTTGCGGCCAATGGCCCTGCCCCAGCGCATCACCTCCCGGTAGCGATCCTGCCAGCTGCGCTGTGCTGCAAGCTGCTCCACCGGCAGGCCCGAGAGATCATCACCATCCCAGTCGCCCGCAAGCGACAGTGTCGGGGTATCGACTGCAGATCCGGAGAATGACTGGTAGTCCCGCAGTGCATTCAACAGTGCCTCAATGTCCTCGCGCGTGTTGTAACCGGCCAGCGACGCGCGCAGGGTGACCGTCTCGCCGGCGGCGCGTATCAGCGGCTGGGCGCAGTGGTGCCCCACGCGCACGGCGATCTCTTTTTCATCCAGCCAGTGCATCAGGTCTGTCGGACTGCCTTGCTCCAGTGCAAAGGCGACAATACCCAGGTTGTCCCGCGGCTGGCTGAGCAGGCGCAAGCCGGCCAGCGCCGCCACGTCGCGATGCAGCTCAGACAACAACGACTGCTCGTGGGTTGCAATGGCTGCACGATCGCAGGCTGTGAGAAATTCCAGCGCAGCGCCCAATCCGGCGATCGCGGCCAGCGGCGACGTGCCCGCCTCGAACCGGTGTGGCGGCGCGGCGTATTCGCTCGCGTAGAGATCGACCCGGGCGATCATCTCCCCGCCGCCCTGCCAGGGTGGCAGGTTGCGCAGCAGCGACTCGCGGCCATACAGCAGGCCGATGCCACTGGGACCGTAAAACTTGTGCGCCGAACAGACAAAAAAATCGCAGCCGATCGCCCGCACATCGACCGTTTCGTGGGCGGCCAGTTGCGCGCCATCGACAATCCAGCGCAGGTTGTGTCCACGCAGTTGCCGCCCGATATCCGCCAGGTCCGGGCGCAGGCCCAGCGCGTTGGAGCCCCCGGCCAGCGAGACGATACGCGTGCGCTCATTCAGCACTTCGTCCAGGCGCCCGAACTGCGGCACGCCGGCGACATGGGGCACATAGCGCAGCATCAGGCCGTGACGCTGCGCCATCATCTGCCAGGGCACGATATTGGCGTGGTGCTCGGCGGTGGAAATCACGATTTCGTCGCCGCGGCGCAATTCGCTGCAGAGGCTGTAGGCAAGCAGGTTGAGGGCTTCGGTGGCACCGCGGCAGAAAATCATCTCGCGGGCACTGGCCGCGTTCAGAAAGGCGGCCGACTGGCGACGCACCCTTTCCACCATTTCCGTGGCGCGGCGCGCGAGCCGGTGGCTGGAGCGGTGGGTGTTGGCATTGCAGTGCCGGTAGAAATCGCCGATCGCGCCGATCACCACCTCCGGTTTCTGGGTGGTGGCGGCGTTGTCCAGGTAGACGAGGTCTCTGTTTTCCGGCTGTGCGAACAGCGGGAAACACTCCTTGAAGGCATGGGGATCAAAATTCATCGAGGGCAAATAACCGTTCAGTGTTGCGGCGGGTCTGTTCCGCCACCCGGGCCACGGAAATGCCCCGCAGCCCGGCCAGGGCCGCGGCGATATGCGGCAGGTACTCGGGGCTGTTGCGCTGGCCCTGGTGCCCCTGCAACGGCATATCCGGCGCGTCGGATTCCAGCAGTATGGCCTCCAGCGGCAGCGCGGCGAAAGCGCGGCGCGTCTTGGCCGCGCGCTGGTAGGTGATGGTACCGCCGGCGCCGAGGTAAAACCCCAGTTTCCAGTATTCCCGTGCTATCTCCGGGCTGCCAGTGAAGGCGTGGATCACGCCGCCGCGGCTGGGGCGGTACTCTTTCAGCAGCCGCAACAATTCGCTGTGGCAGCGACAGGCGTGCACGATAAGCGGCAACTTCAGTTCGCCGGCCAGTGCCAGCTGGGCGCGAAACAGTGGTTCCTGCTCCGCCAGCGGTGTGACGATGGCCCCGTCGAGGCCGCACTCGCCGATCGCCACACAGGGGGACTCCGCCACCTGTTGCGCAATCTGCCGTTGCAACTCCGCCGGGGCAATTTCCGTTTCGGCCACCCACCAGGGATGCAGCCCGATCGCCGCATACCAGTCGCGCTGCTGTGCCACCAGCTCCCGCAACGCCGGCCAGCGCGGTGGACTGACAGCGGGAATCACCAGCCGCTCGACACCCACCTGGCGGCACTGTTGCCAGACGCGGTGCCGGTCCGGATCGAACGCATCGAAATCGAAATGGCAGTGGCTGTCGATCAGTCGCACGGAATTTCCGCTTCGGAAGAAAAATTCTCCCCAATTTTAGCACGACCCGTCGCCTGACCGCCGCGCCTGGGATATGCTCCCCCCTGTACATCCGGCCCGAGGCAACCGTGTTAGAAGCCCTGATCCCCATCGCCCTGTTCACCTTTTCCACCAGCATCACACCCGGCCCGAACAACCTGATGATCATGTCGTCCGGGCTGAACTACGGCGTGCACCGCTCGCTGCCGCACCTGCTGGGTATCTGCCTGGGCTTTCCGGCCATGATTGTGGCCATTGGCCTGGGGCTGGGCACCCTGTTCAGCCGCTTCCCGGTACTGCACGAAATCATTCGCTGGGCGGGTATCGCCTACCTGCTGTACCTGGCGTGGGTGATCGCCAATACCCGCGAGGTGGGCTCCGCGGACAACCGCAAACCCTTCACCTTCCTGCAGGCGGTGGCCTTTCAGTGGGTCAATCCCAAGGGCTGGATCATGGCGGTGGGCGCGCTGGCGGCCTTCACCAGCCCAGCCGGTGAGATGTGGCAGGATATCGCGCGCATTGCGCTGACATTTATCGCGATCGGCGGTCCGTGCATTATTATCTGGCTGCTGTTCGGCGTCGGCCTGAAGCAGGTCCTGAACGACCCGCTGTACCTGCGCCGTTTCAATATCACCATGGGGGTGCTGCTGGCAGCCAGTGTGGTGCCGATGGTGCTGGATTGATTGGCGCCGGACCGGCGGCGCGATGAGACCCGCGCGCAAACCGGCCCAACGCCGCTGCTGCTAACCAGGCCTGGCAACATCCAGCTCCACACGGAAGTTTTTCACCATCTGTTGCATAAACAGGCGTGGAAACAGCTTGTACAGGTAGGCGCCGAGCAGGCTACGGTCCCGCGGGAAGAGCCGCTCCTGTCCGCGCTCCAGCGCGGTGACGATCTTTTCCGCCATCCAGTCGGCGCTGCGCACCTGGCCGACGGTGCTCTGTTTGTGGGTCGCCCGACCGCCGTCGCCGGACAGCGCATTCTGTTCGATATCGGTGGCGACGAAACTCGGGTAGACCATCAATACGCGAATGCCCTCGTCGCGCACCTCCTCGCGGAAGGTCTCGAAATACTGGTGCAGCGCACTCTTGGCCGCACAGTAACCGGCGCGACCGAGCACCGGCATCCAGCCGGCCATGGAGCTGATATTGACCACGCAGCCGGATGCCACGTGCAGTTCCGCCAGCAGTCCCTGGGCCAGCTCCACCGGCGCGTGATAGTCCACCGCCATCACCCGGCGGATCACCGCATTGCTGGTGCGGGTCGACAGGCTGCGGTGGGTGATACCGGCGTTGTTGACCAACAGATCGACGCGCGCATAGCGGGCCCGCAGCGCGGCGACCAGCCCGGCCGTGGCCGATTCATCGGACAGGTCGACGGTGAATAGATCGGCCTCGACGCCGCGGTCGCGCAGCGCCTCGGCGCGCGCTTCCAGCGCCTCCCGATGCAGGTCGACCAGCGCAAAGCGCGCCCGGTAACGCGCCGCCAGCGCCTCCACCGTCGCCCAGCCGAGACCGCCGGCGGCCCCGGTTACCACAAAAACTTTCCTCGCGCTTTCCCCACTCATACGGTGGTGCCCTCCGCGATTTCCGCATCCGCAGCCACGCGGATATCCAGCGCCTCGCGGGCAAAATAGATAAAAGCCTCCGCGGAGGTTTTTTCCGGCACAAAGCCCAGCTCCTCTTTCAAGCGTCGGTTCGACAGCACCGGTCGGTACTGCAGGAACATCACCTGCCCGGGCTGCCTGTCCGTCAGGCGCAGGCTGTAGCCAATCCACAGCAGCGCTTTCACCAGCCACACCGGCGGTGTGCGCAGCGGCTTGCCCAACAGCCGCGCGATCTCCCGCGGCGTCAGTGCGCCGTCGCCGGCGAGGTTGTAGACGCCGTCCGCACCGCGCTGCACACCGAACTGGATGGCGCGCACCACGTCCCGGTCCCAGACAAACACAAACGGCGAGTTGTAGCCGCCGGGATCGAGGATGGCGCGGCCGGAAAACAGCTCACCGATCTTGTTGCTGGTGGTGGCGCCGACGATGGAACAGGGGCGGAACACCAGCTGTTTCAGTCGCGGGTAGCGCTGGCGGTAGGCGGCCAGCATTTCCTCCACCAGGCGCTTGTGGTCGGAATAGCCGAATTCGGGATTGCCGCGCAGCGGGTGGTGCTCCTGCAGCCATTCGGGATTGTCGGCGTGGTAGCCGTAGGCGGCGCCACTGCTGGTCACGGTGACATGTTCGACGCCCGCGTAGATACAGGCCTTGAGCACATTCTCGGTGCCCTCCACATCGATGCGGTACTCGAGGTCCCTATCGCGACCCGCCGCCATCACCGATGCCAGGTGCACCACATGGGTCACGCCCTCCGCCCGCAACAGTTCGCCCAGGGCGCCGTCGCAGATATCCATCTGGAACATCGGGAAGGCGGCCGGGCGCGGGCGCAGGTCCACCCCCACCACCGCCATTTCCCCAGCCAGCAATTCCCCCAACTGGTGCCCCACATAACCGGAGGCACCGGTAATCAGCACTTTCTTTTCGCTCATGGTGATTTTCTTATTGCCCGGTTTGCGGATCGCCCTGCAGGCGCCCTGCCCCTTGTATTTTTCGATCGCGGTAATGCCAGTAGCCGGCCAGGCCCAGGCCGGAGACCAGGTGCCAGACACCCCAGAATCCCGCCACCACCAGCATCGCGCCGGCGGCGGGATAGAAGGTGAACAGGATGGCCAGCGCCAGGCCGGAATTCTGGATACCCACCTCCATCGTGACTGCGCGCCGGTCCGCCAGCGGCAGGCGCGCGGCGCGGGCACTGAGATTGCCGATCAGGAAGGCCAGCGCATTGTGCGCGATCACCAACAGCAGCACCGAACCGGCGATCTGCAGTGCCGTCTGCCAGTGCTTGCTGAACGACACCGCCACGAACAGCAGGAAAACCAGCAGCGAGCCGCTGCGGAAATAGCGCTCGCTGCGGCGCACGAAATCCGGAAAGCGGGCGCCCACCAGCATCCCCAGCAGCATCGGCACCGCCAGCACCAGCACCACCAGCGCCACCATATTGCCGGCCGGCAGCGCGATGTCCTGCAGCATGCTGCGGGTATGGGGATTGAGGCTGCCGTAAAGGGCGAAGTTGAACGGGGTCATTGCCACCGCCACCAGGCTGGAAACCGCCGTCATACTCACCGAGGTGGCCACATTGGCGCGACCGATCCAGGTCATCACATTGGAGAAGGTGCCGCCGGGGCAGCAGGACACGAGGATCATGCCCAGCGCCAGGCCGGGATCGATTTCCAGCCTCCAGGTGACCAGGCAGGTAATCGCCGGCAGCAGCAGGAACTGCGCCGCCAGTCCGGTGACCGGTGCCAGCGGCCGGCGCAGCACCGCGGCGAAATCCGCCGGTCGCAGCCCCAGGGAGACACCGAACATCATGAATGCCAGTACTCCGTTCAGCACCAGCAGTGCCGCCGGCGACATCTGGAACTGGCTGGCGGCATCGAGGGTTGGATTCACCGGGCTGCTCCCGCACTGCTGACGAATTGGCCAGTATCCCGGCTAGCCAGATCCCGGCGCAAGTCCGCAGTGTGACCGCGCAGTGCTTTCAGGTAAGTGTCCTTGTGCACGTAGTAGGCCATGCGCTCCAGTTGCAGATAGTTCATACCGCCATCGGCGCGCAGCGCGACCCTTTCGCGCTTGATGTCGCGGAAGCGGCGCGCGGAGTCGGCACCGAAGGACAGCTGGCGGATATACAGTGCCACCAGCTCCGCCTGCTCGTTGCGTCCCTCCCAGCCGAGGCCCGCGGCCTCCACCATGCCCATCAGGAACAGGTTGTCGTACTGCGGATGGAACACATTCAGGTAGAGACCCGGCGCGAAGCCCTGCCAGTTCAGGTGCCCGCTGTCGATAAACGGATAGTGCAGCTTGTAGCCGGTGGCCATCAGGATTGTATCGTAGTCACCGCTGCGGCCATCCCTGAAGGTCACGGTATGGCCGTCGATCGACTCGATATCCCCCTGCGGGCGGATATCGCCGTGGCCGATATGATGCAGGATCAGCGAGTTGATCACCGGGTGCGACTCGAACATCCGGTAGTCCGGCTCCGGCAGACCGTACTGGCTCGGGCGACCCAGCATAAAGCGGCTCAACGCGGCGCTGACACGCTGCTGCACAAAGCGCGGCAGCCTGATTTTGCCGCCCACGGCATCGGTCGGTTTGCCGCCGATAAATTTGGGCAGGAAGTAGTAGCCGCGGCGCAGGCTGATATCCACGCTGGCCGCCCGGTGCACCGCGTCCACGGCGATATCGGCACCGCTGTTGCCGCAGCCCACCAGCAGCACCCGCCTGCCCTCGAAGATGGCGGGATCGCGGTATTCACTCGAATGCAGCACTTCGCCGGCAAAGTCCCCGGGTAGCGGCGGCTGATTCGGATGGTGCAGGGTGCCGTTGGCGATCAGCAGGCCGCCGAAACTGCGCGTCTGTTCCTCGCCGTTGCAGCGGGTGGTGATCAGCCAGTCGTCGCCGTCGCGCTCGCAGTGCACCACCTCGGTATTGAATTCGTACAGATCGTAGAGACCGAATTCCCGCGCGTAATCGCGAAAATACTGCCGCAATTCGCGGTGGTGCGGGAAGGGCGCCACCTCTTCCGCCATCGGAAATTCGGCGAACTCGGTCATTTTCTTCGACGAGATCAGGTGGGCCGACTCGTACATGGTGCTGGTGGGGCTGTCGATATCCCAGAGCCCGCCCACATCGCCGTGGATTTCAAAACCGACACAGGGAATGTCGTACTTGTGCAGGTTGCGCACCGTGCAGAGGCCCATGGGGCCGGCGCCGATTACTGCGTAGGGTTTCATTGTTGTTCTCCCGATCGCCACGCCTTCGATTGCGTATGCCAGCCAATATACCGTGACAAGCCTGCGGCAGATCGTCATAATCGGGCATCTGGTGGTTAATTACGGACAGGACTTGTGAAAACGGCCGATTGCAGAAGTGTCACCCTGAACTACACACGCGCAATTTCCGCGGCATTGAAGAGCCTCGGACTCGAGGTTCCCGCAGTGGCCCGCAAGGCCCTGTCCGGGATCGACGAATCACAGCGGGTCCCCATGGGTGTACAGGAACAGCTGTGGCTGGCGCTGCAGGAAACCTACCCGGACCCACTGCTGGGCGCCAGGCTCGGCCGGGCGATGCACAGCAGCCAGATGGGGCTGGTGGGCTACCTGCTGATGACCCAGAGAACCCTGGGCGCGGCCATCGAGCAGCTGCTGATCTACCACCCGCTGGTGGGCGAAGGCGGCCAGTTCGAGCTGCGCCGCGGCGCCCACCATGTGGATCTCTGCTACCAGCCCAGCTTCCTGCGCTGCGCGCGGCTGCGGGTGGAGACGATCCTGTCCGCCTGCCTGACCCAGACCCGCAGCATGACCGGCCACCCCTTCCGCGCCCAGAGTGTGCAGCTGGCCTACCCGGCCCCGTCCCTGGCCATCCAGCAGCAGTACCAGCAGGTACTGCAGACACCGGTGCAGTTCAACGCGCCGGTATCGGCGATCCGCCTGCGGCCGCAGGACCTGGAAATCCCGCTGGTGGCGGCGGACCAACAGGTGATGGCGCGCCTCAAACCGGAGGCCGACGCCCTGTTGCGCGCCCTGACCCACAAGAGCCTGCAGCAACAGGTCTCGCACCTGCTGCAGCAGGAACCGCAACTGACCCGCGAACAGGTGGCCAGCCGCCTGTGTATCAGTCCGCGTCACCTGGGGCGCAAGCTGCTGGAGGAAAACGCCAGCTTCCGCGCCATCCAGGACCAGGTGCGCAGCCACTATGCATGCCAGTGGCTGCGCCAGGGCGACCAGAACAATGCCGAGATCGCCGCGGCCCTCGGCTACTGTGACGAGAGCGCCTTCGGCAAGGCCTTCCGGCGCTGGACCGGTGTCTCCCCCCGCACCTACCGCAGCCAGCCGGAGCAGGCCGCGTCCTGAAGTCCGGCCCCGACACTCGGCTACAGTAGTGCAGTAATCACTGCGGAAACCGAGCATGCCACCCATCTCCCTCGGCCTGGCCAGCGGCGGCGCCCGCTGCGAACTGCTGCCGGAAATGATCACCCGCCACGGCATCATCTGCGGCGCCACCGGTACCGGCAAGACAGTCACCCTGCGCCTGCTGGCGGAACAGCTGAACCGCGCCGGCCTGCCGGTCTTCGTCACCGACTTCAAGGGCGACCTGAGCGGCCTGGCGGCGCCCGGCGGCGACAGCCCGCCGGTGCGCGAGCGACTGGCGTCATTCGAGCTGGACCAGAGTTACTTCCGCGCCAGCCCGGTGGAACCCTGGGGCCCCGCCGCCCTGCCCCTGCGCCTCACCCCCAGCGAACTGGGCCCGGAGCTGCTGGCGCAGATGCTGGAACTGAACGACAACCAGACCGGCCTGCTGCAACTGCTGTTCAAGATCGCCGACGAGTCGGGACTGCTACTGCTCGACTGGAAGGACCTGCAGGCGCTGATCCACCTTGCAGAGACAGAGCGCAAGGCGCTGTCGCAGCGCTACGGCACCCTGTCCCCCGCCAGCCTCGGCGCCATCAAGCGCAAATTCCTCGCCAGTGAGCGCGACAACGCCGCCGACCTGTTCGGCGAACCGGCGCTGGACCCCGGCGACCTGCTCCGCGGCGACAGGATTCACCTGCTCGATGCCAGTCGCATGCATCCGCGTGTGTACGGCACACTGCTGCTGTGGCTGCTGGCGGAGCTCTACCAACAGTTGCCGGAATCCGGCGGCAGCGCGGCCAGGATCGCGCTGTTTTTCGACGAGGCCCACCTGCTGTTCGACCACCTGCCCCAGCGCCTGGTCGAGCAGGTGGAGCAGATAGTGCGGCTGATTCGATCCCGCGGCGTCGCGATCTTCTTTATCACCCAGAGCCCGCTGGATATTCCGGAAGCGGTGCTCGCACAAATGGGCAACCGGGTCCAGCATGCGCTGCGGGCCTACACCCCCAACGAGCAGCGCAACCTGCGCGCGGCCGCGCGGAGCTTTCGCGCCAATCCGGATTTCGACACCGAAACGGCAATCGGCCAGCTGGCGGTCGGCGAGGCCCTGGTCTCCTGCCTCGACAGCCGCGGTGTACCACAACCGGTGGCGCGCACCCTGATCCAGCCGCCCGCCAGCCGCCTGCGCCCGCTGGATGGGGAAGAGTTGCAACAACTGGTGCAGGCCAGTGTCCTGGCGGACAAATACCGGCGTCCGGTGGAGCGCGAGTCCGCCTATGAGAAACTGCAACAACGGCAACTCGATGCCGGCCGGAGTGGCTCCGGGCGGGACAAACCCGACCGTCTCACCTGCGGGACACCGGAACTGGACCGGGCACTGGGCAGGATGGCGAACAGCTTCGGCCGCCAGTTGGGCAGGGAACTGGTGCGGGGCCTGCTCGGCGCGCTGGGCGGGCGCAGGCGCTGATCGATGCGGGCTTTCAGCCGCGCGTCGCAAGGAAGTCGTGCAGGGCCGGCAACAGCGGTGCCAGCGACTTGTACCTCGCCTCGTCGGGAGAGAGCTGGCGCACGGCGCGCGCCAGTGCCGCCGGCGCGCCGGGCACCGGCAGGATATCGGCCAGCGGATTGATCGCGACCCGGATACTGAATACCACCGCGCCCGTTTTCGGCAAGCGCCGCAGCGACTGCCGCTCGACGCGCAGGTAGAGATCCCCACCCCGCTCGCTACCACCTTCCCCGCCACCGCCGCGCTGCAACAGCTCGGGCGATGCCACCACCGACCAGTTGCTGCGCCAGACCGGATAGTCCGGCAGCAGGTGATCGAAAAATCGCGCCACCCGCTCGCCGATTTTCCCGGCCAAGCCCGGTACCGGGGCGTGGATGGCATCCAGCGGCCGCCCGATCTTCTCTTCCAGCCGCCAGTAACTGGGTGCCGCCAGCGAGGCCGCGGTGAGCCGATAGCCCCGCTCGCCGGGCTCGAGAATGCAGAGGTCGTCCGCGATCCAGCAGCTCGCGTCCCAGAGCGGCTCGCCGCCGTGCAGCGGCCAGCGCAATGCGCCGCCGGGCCCGCGCCAGTGCAGGCATCCGGCAGACAGGGCGTAGCGGAGGGCGTGATCCCGGCACAGGTGTGCCAGCAGCAGCGAGTGCAACTCGCGCTGCGCCGCCGCCGAGCCCGGCAGGCAGGCGCAGACCCGCTCGCCGAATTGCCGGCGCACGCGCAGCTTGTTGTGCAGGTAATGGGGCAGTTTCGCGCACGGCGGTATCCAGCCCGCGCTATCCAGGCGGCCGAGCCCCATATGCACCATCTCGCTGGACTGCATAAACGGCAGCAGCAGTGCTTCACCCTCCTGGGCGTAGCGGCGCTCGCCCGGAAGGCGGGACCGGCTCATGGCGTTCTGGCGCTTCCTGTTATCGGTGTTGGGCAATCGCGGCGGAAAACCGCCGCGATCCGGGGGCAGTCGTCAGAGGGAGGCCGTATTGCGCGCGCTGGCGGCGCGCAGGGCGGCCAGGTCTTCCAGCCAGATGATATCCTGCGCCGCCATCTGTTCGCTGGACAGGGCTTCACCCAGCTGTTGCAGCTCGCCACCCTGGGTGGACAGCTGGTCGATCGGCAGCTGCAGCCATACCTGGCCGTCCTGGTCGATCACTCTCTTCGCATCGCGGATATCCGCCTCCGTCAGGTGGCGATCGATTGCGGAGGAACCGCCCGCCGGCAGGTAGATGGTGCCATTGGTGAAGTCCACCGCGAAGGCGACGATGCCCGGCAGGATGCCGAACAGCAGCCCGGCACCGTCGAGAATCACCACCACCGGGTCGACCCGTCCACCGGTCTGGCCCTTGCGCTCCGGATACAGGAAGTAACCGCAAGCGGTCAGGTTCATCATCAGTACGAGCAGGCAGCTGGCGGCGACGCCGCGTTTTACAGATCTGTTCATGGTCATTCCCGTATTAGAATGTATTGGCGCGGACAAGCCCGCAGACAGGCCGGTAAGCTTACCGAATGCCGGGCGGCGCAGGAAGTGGCGCCGCAAGCCGCATTGTGGCACAGGTCGCAAAGCCGGCAACCAACAGTCGAGCCTTCGGCCCGGCTCTGATTTAATCGGGGAAAGAATGATTCAATGGAGAACACCATGTCGTCCTGCGCCAATCGCTTCACCCTGTTCTGCGGTCTCGCCCTCACAGCCCTGCTGGCGTCCGGATGCGCGGCCCCGGGCCAGACCGGGATGGACAAGCGCGAGTATATCGATCGCACCGACCGGGAAGTCCGGGCGGAGCTCTACCAGCGCACACCGGGGCTGCAGGAAGACGTCAAGCAGGCACCGGGCTACGCCGTGTTCAGCAACGTCAATGTCAATGTGTTGCTGGCCAGCGCCTCCGCCGGCTACGGCGTGGCGGTCAATAACCGCACCGGCGAGCGCACCTATATGAGGATGGGCGAGCTGGGCTTCGGCCTGGGCCTGGGCGTCAAGGATTTCCGCGCGCTGTTCCTGTTCGACTCGCCGGCCGTGATGGAACGGTTCGTCAACCGGGGCTGGGCTTTCGGTGGACAGGCGGATGCCACGGCCAAGGCACAGGAGAAAGGTGCGGCGGTGAGCGCCGAGGTGGCACTGAACGGTATGCGCGTGTACCAGCTTACCGAAAGCGGTATTGCGCTGCAGGCCACCCTCAAGGGCACCAAGTTCTGGAAGGACGACGAACTGAATTACGATTGACCGGCCGACGCTACCGCTGTTGCAACAAAATCGACAACCCCGCACACCGGAAGCAATCGAATGGAAGTTGACCAAATCGACGACAACCTGCCGGGAGCCCACCACAACCGGCAAACCGATGCCTAAACTTTAATCAGCATCTGCTGCGAATTGTAAGGGAGCAGTACACAATTTCTGGCGGTGCGTTCCAACGCACTTGTGGTCGGACCGGGCAGTGAGCAGTCGCCAGGGGTCGAACACCGGAAATTCCATGGAGTAGTAGTCGCAGCAGGTGCCGCCATGGAATGGCAAAAGCACGGTACCCCCGCGGTACCGTGCTTTTTTATTGCCATATCCCACAGCAAATTTCCCGTCTATCCTCTTCCCCTGTATCCTCCGCGCAGTTCATGTGGCCAGTGATTGGTGGTCGGCGCGCTGTGAGAACGGCTGCCCGCCCCCGACCGCCGGGCACCAACCACGGATTCAACGACTGGAGCCATTTGCATGTATATCACCAGCGATTTTGACAGCGGCAACATCGAAGTCGTCAACGCCGACAGCAGCCCGGTGGAACTGGCGATCCGCCAGGACAACCACTCCCATTTTTACCAGTGGTTCCACTTCCGGCTGGAGGGCGAGGCAGGGAAAAGCTACGCCCTGCGCATCGTCAACGCCGGCAAGGCGGCCTATCCGGAGGGCTGGGAAAACTACCGCGTCTGCGCCTCCTACGATCGCCACAACTGGTTCCGGATCGATGCCGGCTACGACGGCCACAGCCTGGATTTCTCCGTCGATCTGGAGAGACCCGCCATCTACCTCGCCTACTTCGCGCCCTTTTCGTGGGAGCGGCACCTGGACCTGCTTGCCTGGGCACAGCTCGACGAGCGGGTGCAGCTGCAGACTCTCGGCAAAACCCTGGACGGCCGCGACATGAGCCTGCTGACGGTCGGCGACGCGGCGAAGGCCAGGCACCGGGTGTGGATGATCGCGCGCCAGCATCCGGGGGAAACCATGGCGGAATGGTTTGTGGAGGGATTCCTCGATGCACTGCTCGACGAAGCCAACCCGGCCGCGCGATCCCTGCTCGCCGATACCGTGTTCTACGTGGTGCCGAACATGAATCCGGACGGCAGTGTGCGCGGTCACCTGCGCACCAATGCCGCCGGCGCCAACCTCAATCGCGAGTGGCAGGAGCCGAGCATGGAACGCAGCCCGGAGGTCTACCTGGTACGGGAGAAAATGCTGGAGAT
The DNA here is from genome assembly GCF_023634065.1 of Microbulbifer litoralis. Taxonomy (GTDB): domain Bacteria; phylum Pseudomonadota; class Gammaproteobacteria; order Pseudomonadales; family Cellvibrionaceae; genus Microbulbifer; species Microbulbifer litoralis. The sequence continues at coordinate 28,881 of NZ_JALKCV010000015.1, read as the reverse complement.
CGGCGGCGATATTTTCCTCGATATCCACGGCGACGAGGCACTGCCATTCAATTTCGTCGCCGCCTGCGAGGGCATTCCCGGCTACGACGAGCGCCACGCAAAACTGGAGGACACCTTCAAGCGCGCCTTTGCCAGCGCCAGTGCCGACTTCCAGACCGAACGCGGCTACGACCTGGACAAGCCCGGCGAGGCCAACATGACCGTGGGCACCAACTGGTGCGGGCACCAGTTCCGTACCCTGGCGCTGACACTGGAAATGCCGTTCAAGGACAACGACAACCTGCCGGACCCGATCGAGGGCTGGTCGCCGGCGCGCTGCCGGCAACTGGCGCAGGACATCTTCCTGCCGATCCGCGAGACCCTGAAGAGCCTCTGACCCATCCCGGACCGCCCGCCGGACTTCCGTCCGGCGGACGGTCGACGCCACACCTTTCCCGCCGACAACCGCCCCCACTGATAAAATCGACTGCCCTGCTGCGGATATTCAGCACAGAATCTCTCGGCCACCGGCGCGCTTTTTGCTACCTTAATTCGTTCAGAATAAAACTCACGGGAAACAAACCATGCGAATACCGACTCTCTGGCGCCATCTCGGCCTGGTGGTCGCCGTCAGTGGCGCCCTCACCGCCTGCGGCAAGGACACCCGGGCTCCCGGCAGTGAAGCCGGCGCCGAAGCCACACCGCCGAGCGAGGCGCAACCGGCACAGACCACCCCTGACACTGACAGCACCGCCCCCGCCAAGCAGCCGCAACTGAGCGACGCCGAGCAGGCCCAGGTGGATGCCATGGCCGCAGACCTGCACAAGCATGTTGAAATCCTCGCTTCCGACGCCTACGAGGGCCGCGCACCGGCCACCGAGGGCGAGGAGAAAACCGTCAATTACCTGGCGGACCATTTCAAGGAACTGGGGCTGGAGCCCGGCGCCACCGACGCCGACGGCAATCCCAGCTGGTTCCAGCAGGTACCGGTGGTGGAAATGCAGATCACATCCACACCGATGGAAATCACCGGCGCCGACGAGGGAAAGGACTTCCACAAGTCACTGCAACCGCTCACGGACATGGTCGCCTTCACCCAGCGCCAGACCGCCGCTTCCGAACTGGACAACAGTGAGCTGGTGTTCGTCGGCTACGGTATCGTCGCACCGGAGAACGACTGGAACGACTATGCCGGCCTGGACATGAGCGGCAAAACCGCCGTGATCCTGGTCAACGACCCGGGCTATGCCACCCAGGACAAAAACCTGTTCAACGGCAACGCCATGACTTACTACGGCCGCTGGAGCTACAAATTCGAGGAGGCCGCGCGCCAGGGCGCCGACGGCGCCATCATCATCCACGAGACCGGCGCCGCCGGCTATCCCTGGGAAGTGGTCAGCGGCAGCTGGTCCGGCGCCCAGATCAGCCTGGCGGCGGATGACAAGAACGCCGGCCGCATTGCCGTGGAATCCTGGATGACCAACGATGCCGCCAAAGCCGTTTTCGAGGCCGCCGGCCTCGACCTTGCAGAGGAAATGGAAGCGGCCAAGACCCGCGACTTCAAGGCCAAACCGCTGGGCCTGAACGCCAGCGTCAAGCTGGAGAACCAGCTGCGCACCTCCGACTCGCGCAACGTGGTAGCCAAACTGCCGGGCAGCAAGCACCCGGATGAGGCGGTCATCTATACCGCGCACTGGGATCACCTGGGCATCAACGACAATGCCGAGGGCGGGGACCACATCTTCAACGGCGCCGTCGACAATGCCACCGGCACCGCCGGCCTGCTGGCCATGGCGCGCCAGGCTGCGGCAATGCCGGAACGCCCCGAACGCTCGCTGGTATTCGTGGCTGTCACCGCCGAGGAATCCGGCCTGCTGGGCTCCAAGTACTACGCCGCCAACCCGGTGGTACCGCTGGCCAATACAGTTGCCGGTATCAACTTCGACGCCATGGGCGTACTGGGCCCGATGCGCGATGTGATCGTGGTGGGCTACGGCAACAGTGAACTGGAAAAACTGCTGGAAAAAGCCGCGGAAAAACAGGGCCGCTACCTGGCGCCGGAAGAGCATCCGGAACGCGGCTACTTCTACCGCTCCGATCACTTCAGCCTGGCCAAGAAAGGCGTGCCGATGCTCTACTTCGACTCGGGCAGCGACAGCTTCGCGCACGGCCGCGAGTGGGCACAACAGAAGAGCGAGGAATACACTGCCCACGCCTATCACAAACCCGGCGATGAATACGATCCGGACTGGAACCTGAAGGGCGCCGCCATGGATCTGCAACTGGGCCTGCAACTGGGCCTGGAACTGGCCAACAGCCGCGACTGGCCCAACTGGTACGAGGGCAACGAGTTCCGCGCAATCCGCGACAGCAGCGCCGATACCAGGCAGTAGACGGGGAAAGACTATTAAGGGGCGGACTGCGGTTCGCCCTTTTTTATTGGCCAAAAAAAGAAGCAGGAAAGCGAAGATATTTCTTTCAATAGTGATCTTTCTTGGCCACCAGCCAGTAGGTCACACCCAGCGCCAGCACCACTGCCGCGATGGCCAGGATGTACAGGGGCGCTATGTCGGCGAGATCCATCACAATCACCTTCCTGGCAATGGCCATCAGTGCCGTTGCGATCACCAACTGAATCGGGATGACATAGGACCCCAGGTACAGTCGGATATTGATAAAGATCTCTATCGCGATCAGCACCAGCATGAATGCGCCGAATACATCGAACAGATCGCTGTAATCGAGCAGGAAAACCGGCGGCGCCATCAGCCGCTCGTACAGCACCAGGACCACATCGGCGACACCCCAGACGATCACCAATGCCATCAGTACAGCCAGCAACCGCACCGAATTGCGGATGATTCCATGCAGCACACGGATCAGCGGATCGTCGTGTTCCTTGGGCAACTCCTCGTGAATCAGAGTATGTCGCTCGTTGTCACCTGCCATCGCCCACTCCAGCACCCACCGATAGGAAATCCCTGCCCCCTACTTATAGCGCAGACTGGCGCGAGGAGGCCCGGGCGGGAGCCGGCACGGCAACACCACCGCAGGTGATACCGGAAGCGCGAAGCCCTTTATACCAACGAAACAGGCGCCATTGCCGCCCCCGCGGCGGAGAAATTCACCCCGGATGCTCCGATTTGATGTCCGGCCACTATCGCGTCCGGGACGGAAACCTATACTCGGGTGTCGCAATTTGACGTACAGCGAACCACGATAAATTGATAAAGCCCTGTCACCATGACTCCGGAACTGGTTTCACTACTCAACACCTACTCGGTTCCCAGCGGAATCTGCGACGGCATCGGTAACTGGATCGCCCTCAGCAGCAAACTGCAGACACTCCTCGCCGGCGAACGCCACCACAGCCTCGCGGACCATATCGCCAGCGATGCCGCATGGCAGACTGCCTGGACGGCAATCAATCGCAACCGACAGATACACCTGGTGGATACCGTGTTTACCGGGCCACTATCCGACAGGCTGGCCCGGGTCACCCGTGTCGACTTTCTCGATGCCGCCGATATCACCTACCTGGTGGAGTTTCTTGCCCGCTCCGACGCGCCTGCGGCCCCAGCCCGACAGTTGCAGGTTGCCGCGGGCGGCAACACGGTTGACCCGGTCACGGGTTTACCGGAATACGATGTCTTCGCACGACAACTCGAGCACCAGTGGAAACTGGCGGTGTGCCAGCGCACCTCCCTGTCCCTGTTGCTACTGGAAACCGGACCAGTCGCGCCGGCGGAAGGAAAAGATGTTGTGGCGCGGGCACAGCGCGACAGCGCCATGCAGTGCCTGGCGCGCTGCCTGGAACGGAATGCCGGCCGCTGGAGCGACTTCGTGGCGCGCATCGGCAAACATGAATTTGCACTGATACTGGCCGGCACGGACCCGACCGGTATCGGCGCCCTGACCCGCCGCCTGGCGCAGGCCATTGACAGCCTCCGGTGGCGGGACAGGCCGCTTTCCGAATGGCTGTCGGTCAGCATCGGCGGCCACAGCTGCCGACCCACACCGCAGGCCACTGCCGGGACACTCCTGCTGCGCGCCAGGCAGGCGCTGAAATCGGCGCGCGAACGGGACGAGCGTTGCGCTATAACCTGGAGTGAAGCGCCGCCACAGAGGGAGACAGTGGATCCCTGATCGGGTTTTCACAGGCACAACAAAAAAAGCCCCGCCGGACTGGCGGGGCTTTTTTGTTATGCCTGCGACCTTCGGGGAAAACCGGTCAAGCGCTGACCGCGGTCTCCATCTTCTTCAGTTCCTCGTCGCGCAGCTCGCGGCGCAGGATCTTGCCGACGTTGGTCTTGGGCAGGTCTTCCCGGAATTCGATGTTCTTCGGCACTTTGTACGCGGTCATGTTTTCGCGGCAGTAGGCGATCACCTCTTCCTCGGTCAAGGATGCATCCGCCTTGACCACGAACAGCTTGACCTGTTCGCCGCTTTTCTCATTGGGCACACCGATGGCCGCGGCCTCGGCCACTTTCTCGTGCGCGCTGACCACGTCCTCGATCTCGTTCGGGTACACATTGAAGCCGGACACGATGATCATATCCTTCTTGCGATCGACAATCTTGATGTAACCGTCGTCCTGGATCACCGCCATATCGCCGGTGCGCAACCAGCCCTCACTGTCGATGGTCTCGGCTGTGGCCTCCGGGCGCTGCCAGTAGCCTTTCATGACCTGCGGGCCGCGCACGCACAGTTCGCCCGGGGAATTGTTGGGCAGATCGTTGTCGTTCTCGTCCACCACCTTGGCCTCGGTACCGGGCACCGGTACACCCACGGTGCCCAGCTGCACGGCATCCGCCGGGTTGAAGGAAACTACCGGGGAGGTTTCGGTCATGCCGTAACCCTCGGTAACCACGCAACCGGTCATCTCCTCCCAGCGCTTGGCCGTGTCGCGCGTCAAGGCCATGCCGCCGGAACAGGTGGTGTGCAGCTTGCTGAAATCCAGCTCGGCAAATTCCGGGTTGCGCATCAGGCCGTTGAACAGGGTGTTCAGGCCGGCAAAACCGGTAAAGCGCAGGCCCTTCAGGGTTTTGACGAACGCCGGGATGTCCCGCGGGTTGGGAATCAGCAGCGAGTGGTTGCCGGAGGAGAAAAGGCACATGCAGTGAATGGTGAAGGCGTAGATATGGTACAGCGGCAACGGTGCCACATAGAACTCCTCGCCCTCCTTCATGGAGTCTCCCAGTGCCTCGCGCACCTGCTCCATATTGGCCACCAGGTTGCGGTTGGTGAGCATAGCGCCCTTGGCGACGCCGGTGGTGCCGCCGGTATATTGCAGCACGGCGATATCGTCCGGGGAGCGCTGGACATCCTCGTGCGGCTGGTTGCCGCCCATGGACATGGCATCGCGGAAGTTCACCTGGTTGGCAAAGGAGAAGTCCGGCACCATTTTCTTGATGTACTTGGCCACGCTGTTGATCAGCACGCGCTTCAGCGGGCTGTGCAGGTCGGCGATCTCGCTGACGATGACCTGCTTGACCCCAGTCTCGGCGACGACCTGGGAGGCGGTATCGGCGATGTTCGCCAGCACCACCAGCGCCTTGGCGCCGGAATCATTCAACTGGTGTTTCAGTTCGCGATGGGTATAGAGCGGGTTGGTATTCACGACCACCAAGCCGGCGCGCAGGGCACCGAATACCACTACCGGGTACTGCAGCACATTGGGCAGCTGGACTGCGATACGATCGCCGGGCTCCAGGTCGGTGTGGTGCTGCAGGTAGGAAGCAAACCTGGCGCTCAGCCTGTCGATGTCGCCGATGGTGAGCGTCTGCCCGAGGCAGGTAAATGCCGGTCTTTCACTGAATTTGGCGCAGGCGCTTGAAAATACGTCGAGAATGCTGCGATCGATATCCAACTGTCTTCTCCCAGTCCTGTTTGTTGTTGTCGCCTGTCCGTTTATAGACGAATTCGCGCAAGGCGGATCGCCACGGACCAATAATTATTGTTTGTTTTTGTACAACCGGGTGCCGTCGAGCTTTCCCGGTTGCCTTTCGTTTGTATAACGGTCTTGGCGACGGCAGACGCCGCGCCCGCAATCAACCGGCCGGGAACAGATCGGCCAGCGAAGCGGCCAGGTCCCGGTCGCCGGAGTAGCGGATCTCACCGAGGAGAAACGCGTGTCGGGCGCTGAGGCGGCCATCCAATATAGCACTTAATGTGCCATTCGACATTTCCAGCGTCAGGGCCGGATCGCGTGTCTCACCGTAGTGCGAAACCGCCGAGACATCGCCGGCTTCCAGCGACAACAGGACGTAGAAATCACTGGCGTCGGGAAGCCGGAACTGTACCCGAGTGAGTGGGTGCAAACAAGTGAGGCGCCGCAGGCGTGCGACTGTCTGGTCTGGCAACTGCATCAGATCCCCTCAAAAAAAGCCGCTGGCGGCGCCATAAAAAAACCGCCGGGATGCCGGCGGTTTTTCATTACTGCGGGAGATCAGAAAGCGAAGTGTTCCGCGTCCAGTTCCATCAGGTTGTCGGCGCCGCTCTGCATCGCCGCCGCGTGGGTCGCGGTACGCGGCAGGATGCGGTCGAAGTAGAAGCGAGCGGTGGCCAGTTTGGCGCGGTAGAACTCCGCTTCGCCGTCGCCGGCGGCCAGCTTGTCGTTGGCAACCCTGGCCGCGCGGGCCCACAGGAATGCCTGTACGGCGTAGCCGGAGTACATCAGGTAGTCGACGGAAGCCGCCCCAACCTCGTCCGGGTTTTCCATCGCCTTGGCGCCGACATTCATGGTCAGCTCGCCCCACTGCTGGTTCAGATCCTGCAGCTTGGTGACGAAGGGCGCCAGCGCTTCGTTGTCGATCTCGGCCTGGCAGAACTTGTGCACCATCTTGGTGAAACGGCGCAGTTTTTCGCCCTGGCTCATCAGCACCTTGCGGCCCAGCAGGTCCAATGCCTGGATACCGGTGGTGCCCTCGTAGATGGTGGCGATACGCGCGTCGCGCACGTTCTGCTCCATGCCCCACTCGGCGATGTAACCGTGGCCGCCGAAACACTGCAGGCCCAGGTTGGCGGATTCGAAGCCGGTTTCGGTCAGGAAGGCCTTGGCGATCGGCGTCAGGAAGGCCAGCAGCTCGTCGGCCTCTTTCCGCTCATCCTCGCTGCCCTTGTGGGTGCGGTCCACCTGCTGAGCACACAGCATCACCAGCATGCGGCCGCCCTCGGCAAACGCCTTCTGGGTCAGCAGCATGCGGCGCACGTCCGGATGCACGATGATCGGGTCCGCGACGCCATCCGGGTTTTTCGGGCCACTCAGGGAGCGCATCTGCAGGCGGTCCCTGGCGTAGGCGAGGGACTTCTGGAAGCCCACCTCGGTGTGCGCCAGGCCCTGGAGGGCGGTGCCCAGGCGCGCGGTGTTCATGAAGGTGAACATGCAGTTCAGGCCCTTGTTGGGGGGGCCGATCAGGAAGCCTTTGGCGCCGTCGAAATTCAGCACGGCAGTGGCGTTGCCGTGGATGCCCATCTTGTGCTCCAGGGAACCGCAGGTCACGCCGTTGCGCTCGCCGACGGAACCGTCCGCGTTGGGCAGGAACTTGGGCACGATAAACAGGGAGATACCCTTGGTGCCGGCGGGGGCATCGGGCAGGCGCGCCAGCACGATATGCACGATGTTCTCGGCCATATCGTGCTCACCGGCTGAGATGAAAATCTTGGTGCCGGTGATGGAGTAGGAGCCGTCATCATTGGGCTCGGCCTTGGAGCGCAGGATACCCAGGTCGGTACCGCAGTGGGGCTCGGTCAGGCACATGGTGCCGGTCCAGGTGCCCTCGACCAGTTTGGTCAGGTAGGCTTCCTTCTGCTCGTCGGTGCCATGGGCTTCCAGGGTGTTCATGGCACCGTGGGACAGGCCCGGGTACATGCCCCAGGACCAGTTGCTGGTGCCCACCATTTCACTCATGACGGTCCCCAGCGACGGCGGCAGACCCTGGCCACCGTGGTCGGGATTGTGGGCGAGGGACGGCCAGCCGGCCTCCACGAACTGCTGGTAGGCTTCCTTGAAGCCTTCGGGCGTGGTGACTTCGCCGTCGTTCCAGGTGCAACCCTGCTGGTCGCCCACCTGGTTCAGCGGCGCGAGGACGTTTTCACAGAACTTGGCGCCCTCTTCCAGGATGGCATCCACCAGATCCGGGGTGGCCTCGTCGTAGCCCAGGGACTCGTAGTGTTTGTCCCAGTCCAGCAGTTCGCGCATGGCGAAGCGCATATCGCGCAGTGGAATCTTGATATCGGTCATCCTGCTACCCTCAATTCACTGTTGTAAGCCACCGACCAGAGGGAACCGGTCGGTCAGGCTTGTGACTCATTCTTACAATTGGTTCATCATAGTAGCAAGGCGGCGAGCCGCTCTATGGCGAAATCCGTCCAAAGCGATGACAGAATGGGGCGCGGAAAAGGAAAGTAAATAGCAAAAACCAAATATCAAATACCGATGAATCACTGGTCATTGATAGTTGATACGGGATCAATGTCGGCCGGCTTGCGGCTGCGGTATTCGCCGGGCGTCACCCCGGTCCACTTCTTGAAAGCGCGGAAGAAAGCGCTGGACTCGTCAAAACCGAGCATCTCGGCAATCTGGCCGTTGGAGAGATCCGGGCAGCTCAGGTAGTGGAAGGCGGCCTCCATACGGCACTCGTCCTTCAATTTCTGGTAGGAGGTGCCCTCCTGCTGCAGGCGCCTGCGCAGCGTCGTGACCGACATGTTCAGGCGCTCGGCCACCACCTCCGCCGCGGGCATGGATTCGCTCACGTCGCGGTTCAGGATCGTCTTGACCTTGGTCTTGATGCTGTTGGCATTGCCGTCGCTGATCACCAGGTGGTAGGGCGCCGTACGGATAAAATCCTCCAGCGTCTGCGGGCTTTGCACCACCGGGTAGTCCAGGTAGCGGCTGTCGTACTCCAGCGCGTTGGCCGGCTGGTCGAACAGCAACTCCCCGGCCTCGCTCTGGGCCAGGGTGCGAAACTCCTCCGGGCAGGGAAAGGAAAAATGCAGCCGCGCCAGCGGGATTTCGCGCCCCACCAGCCAGCAGTAGAAACGGTGCCAAACCGCCAGCGTGGTGCGGATCACACCGGCATCGGTCCCGGCGATCAACCGCTCGAACTCGCCCTCCGCCAGCGAACTGATCCCCCGAATCACCACCCGCTCGCGACCGTCGCCGGCCGGCTCGAGTATCGGCTTCACCTTGAAGCCGCGGCAGATCTCCATAAATTCGGCACTCAGGGTGATCGCCTGGCGCACCGTCGCGCAGTTGACCACGGTCAGGCACAGCAGGCGAAAGGAGCCCGAACGCACCCGGCCACCACTGAGCATGCCGAACCACTCGTCCTGTACCTGCCACATGACGCGCTGGTAAAGCCGGCCGTACTTGACTGCGGAGAAAGCCGCGACGCCGTCCAGTTCGCGCTCGTCGATATCCACGGAGGCCAGCAACTCTGCGCGATCGCAGCCGTGGCGCACCGCTTCATCCAGCAGCCGCTCGAGATAGGCGATGGGTATGCGGATATCCTCTTCCGATACGCTCATCTATTTTTTGCGCCTGCGCAGCCAGTTCAGCAGAGCACCGCCCGCCAGTGCCGCGGCGATAATCACCAGCAGCAACACCAGCAGCAACACCAGGTAGGAGAGAACATCTTCGACCGGCAGGTCCCAGCTCCAGATCGCCGCCGCGACAAAGGCGACACAGGCAAGCACACTGGTGATAAACGAACGGCGACTTTTCTTGGCCATGGGTTTCCCGCAACGTCGGTGGTGAAAAGTGAACGAATGGTCGGCCGCAGCCGATCGCACTATCCTTCAAGGATAGATAGACCGATGCGGCGCGGAATCGTGATACATCGCCGGATTCCTGTCAACGCCGCGGGAGTTTGCCATGGGCGGGAAAATGCTGCAGCGTGAGGACCGGAATACGATCCGCCGCCTGCTTGCATGGATCGAGTGCCTGGCAGCAGTCATGGTCGCCATACTGATGGGCCTGGCGCTGTTCGCCTGAAGCGGCACTATTCGATCAGGCCACCCTGGGCCAGCCGCTCCGGATCGAGCAGTTTTTTCAATTCCCCCTCATCCAGGTCAGTCATCTCCACCGCGACCTCCAGCACCGGGCGACCGCTGCGGTAGGCCTCTTTCGCAACCTCCGCCGCCCTGGCATAGCCGATCACCGGATTGAGCGCGGTTACCAGGATCGGGTTGCGCGACAGAACCTCTTCCATACGCGGCCGGTTGACCGTGAAAGTGGCGATCGCCTTGTCCGCCAGAATCTGCGAGCTGCCGGCGAGCAGGCGGATACTTTCCAGCAGCGTCTGCGCAATCAGCGGCAGCATCACGTTGAGCTGGAAGTTGCCGCTCTGTCCGGCCACACCGATGGTGGTGTCGTTGCCCATCACCCGGGCGGCCGCCATCGCCACCGATTCGGCAATCACCGGATTGACCTTGCCGGGCATGATACTGCTGCCCGGCTGCAGGGCCTCCAGTTCAATTTCCTGGAAACCCGCCAGCGGCCCGCTGTTCATCCAGCGCAGGTCATTGGCGATTTTCATCAGTGCCACCGCCAGCACCTTCAACTGGCCGGACAATTCCACCGCGGTATCCTGACTGCTGATTGCGGCGAACCGATTGTCCGCCGGGCGGAACTGCTGGGTACTGTTGGCGCTGAGTTTCTGCGAAAAGAGCTCGGCGAAATCCCCGTGCGCATTGAGGCCGGTACCGATCGCGGTGCCGCCCTGGGCCAGTTGCGCCAGACGCGGCAGCGTGGCGCGAATGCGCTCGCGGCAGGCCTCGACCTGTGCCGCCCAGGCATTGATCTCCTGTGCCAATGTCATCGGCACCGCGTCCATCAGGTGCGTGCGGCCGGTCTTGACCACATCCTCCACCGTCGCCGCCTTGTCACACAAAACCGTGTGCAGGTGCCGCAGTGCCGGCAACAACCTGTCGCGCACCGCCAGCAGAGCCGATACGTGAATCGCACTGGGGATCACATCGTTGCTGCTCTGGCTCATGTTGATGTGATCATTGGCACCGATTTCCAGGCCACTGTCACGTATCGCGAGATGGGCCAACACCTCGTTCACATTCATGTTGGTGCTGGTGCCGGAACCCGTCTGGTAAACGTCGACCGGAAACTGGGCGGCGAAATCCGACTCGTCCATGTCAGCGACCTGTTCACAGGCCGCGATGATCGCGGAGGCCATATCGTCGTCGAGCAGGCCCAATTCGCGGTTGGCCTGGGCGGCGGATTTCTTGATCAGCACAAGGGCGCGGATAAACTCCGTCGGCAGGCGTTCGCCACTGATCCCGAAGTTGTCCAGGGCGCGCTGGGTCTGGGCCGCGTACAGGGCCGACTCGGGCACCTGCACCTCTCCCAGGCTGTCTTTTTCCGTGCGAAAACTGTCAGCCATAATCAATCCCGTCGGGAAACCCGAATCTATCGGACTCTGGAGTGATTGCCAGGGCGTAGCCCGGATGGAGGCGCGCAGCGCCGGAATCCGGGATTGTGGTGCTGGGCCAGTCCCTGTCCCGGATTCCGCTGTGCTCCATCCGGGCTACTCCGATCGATCCAGTATCTCGAATTTCGAAACCTGACTTCAAAGAACGCCACAATCCACCCGCGAACACCGGGTGGGGACAGCGTTGTTTCACAGCTTATCGCCGCAATCGCAGGACGCCAAGTCGGGATCGCCGTTTCGGGGGTATAGCGCCGGACGCAGGGAAAGGGAATGGAAAGAAGTAAAAGGTGCCGCTCAGACGCTGACGCGCCCCTCCTGGGTCCATTCGCAGCGCACTTGCATATCGCCACTGCCGGGCTCGTGGTAGAGACCGGCGGCCTCCCAGGTGAAGGAGTGAATACCGGAGAGCTCCGTCTCCAGATGCACGGTGGCCGAAACCCAGTACATACTGCGCAGCAGCTCCTCGAATTTCTGGATCCAATGATTCCACTCGTACTCGACCGCGCGATAGGACGCACCGAAATGGATCACATCCGTCTGGTACTGGGACGGCTTGACCTTGATGGTGGGAATGGAAAACATATCGCGGCACAGGAAGGGCCACTCGTCGGCGCTGGGCAGTGCCAGCACCGCCTCGCGGTTGACCCGGCGCCGGTCGGAGCCGCCGGCCAGGCTGTTACTGTCCTTGATACATCCGTAGACAATGGATTCCTGATCGCCCTGTACCACTATTGTTCGTCCTCAGCGCGGCGTTGCCGGACAAAAACTGGCCGGCAGACAAGAAAACTCGAAGGCCCACTTTAACGGCGACGGCGTTAGAAAGCCATAACAGGCGTCGCAAATAGATCGGCGATTCCCCTGCTGAATAAAAACCGAGCAGGGGTGCTGGCGGCGGAATCAGATTTCGATACCGCGCCCGCGCAGCATCGCCAGGAATTCGTCCTCGTCCATGGTCGGAATATCCAGTTCCCGCGCCTTGTTCAGCTTGGAGCCGGCACCCGGGCCGGCGACGACCGCGTCGGTCTTGGCGGAGACACTGCCGGCCACTTTGGCGCCCATCTGCAACAGGTAGTCCTTGGCCTCGCTGCGCGACAGTGTCTCCAGCTTGCCGGTCAGCACCCAGGTCTGGCCGGCCAGCGGCTGTTCCTCGCCGCCCCGCTCTTCCGGCGCCCAGTGCACGCCGGCCTGGCGCAGCGCCTCGATTTCCTCCTGCGCGTGGGGCTGCTGGAAAAACTCGGCCACGAAGTGCGCCACCACCGGGCCCACGTCGTCCACCTCCTGCAGCGCCTCCTCGTCCGCCTGCGTCAGCGGCTCCAGGTCGCCGAAGTGGCGCGCCAGGTTGCGCGCCGTGGTCTCGCCCACTTCGCGGATGCCCAGCGCGTAGAGAAATTTCGGCAGTGTGGTGTCCTTGCTGCGCTCCAGCGCGTCCAACAGGTTCCGGGCGGACTTCTGCCCCATGCGCTCCAGACCCGCCACCTGCTCCAGGGTCAGGTGATAGAGGCCGGACACCGAGTGCAACAGCCCTTCGTCCACCAGCTGTTCCACCAGTTTGTCGCCGAGACCGTCGATATCCAGCGCCTTGCGCGAGGCGAAGTGCTTGATCGCCTGCTTGCGCTGGGCGCTGCAGATCAGGCCGCCGCTGCAGCGCAGCACCGCCTCGCCGGGGGTCGATTCCACCGGCGAGTCACACACCGGGCAGTGGTCCGGGAAGACGATATCGCGGGCGTCTTTCGGCCGCTTGTCGGCGACCACCGACACCACCTGTGGAATCACGTCGCCGGCGCGGCGGATCACCACGGTATCGCCGATCTTGACGCCCAGGCGCTCGATCTCATCGCGGTTGTGCAAGGTGGCGTTGGAGACGGTCACGCCGCCGACAAAGACCGGTTCCAGGCGCGCCACCGGTGTGACCGCGCCGGTGCGGCCCACCTGGAATTCCACATCCTTGAGCTGCGTCATTTCCTCCTGCGCCGGGAACTTGTAGGCCATGGCCCAGCGCGGCGCGCGGGCGACAAAACCCAGGCGGCGCTGCAGCGCGCTATCGTTAACCTTGTAGACGATACCGTCGATATCGTAGGCCAGTTCGCCGCGCTGCTCGCCGAGTTTCCTGTGGTAGTCGATACAGGCCTGGATATCCTTCGCCGCCGTCATCTCGCTGTTGATGCGGAAACCCCAACGGTTCAGTTGCTGCAGGATTTCCGTGTGCCTGCCCGGCAATGTGCCCCCCTCCACCAGGCCCACGCCATAGGCGCAGAGTTCCAGCGGCCGCCTGGCGGTGATGCGCGAGTCCAGCTGCCGCAGGCTGCCGGCGGCGGCGTTGCGCGGATTGACGAAGGTCTTCTCGCCCGCCTCCGCGGCGGCGCGGTTCAGCTCGGCAAAGCCGGCCTTGGGCATATAGATCTCGCCGCGCACCTCGAGCACATCCGGCACGCCGTCTTCCAGCAGCTTCAGCGGCACCGAACCGATGGTGCGCACATTCTGGGTGATGTCTTCGCCGGTGGTGCCATCGCCGCGGGTCGCCGCGCGCTCCAGCAGGCCGTTGCGGTAAAGCAGGCTGATGGCGATGCCGTCGAGTTTCGGTTCGCAGGCGTACTCGACGGGCTTGTCGGTATTGAGGCGGTCGCGCACGCGGCGATCGAACTCCACCAACTCGTCGTCATCGAAGGCGTTGTCCAGTGACAACATCGGCACTTCGTGGCGCACTTCGGCAAACGCTTTCAGCGGCTCGGCGCCGACGCGCTGGGTGGGGGAATCCGGGGTGATCAGTTGCGGGTATTCGCTTTCCAGCTCCTGCAGTTCGCGCAGGCGACGGTCGTATTCGGCATCCGGCAATTCCGGATCGTCGAGGACATAGTACTGGTAGTTGGCGCGCTGGAGGATTTTGTGCAGTTCTTCGGCGCGCTGGCGCTTTTCCACCGGGATTTTTTTCTTGGTCATTGCGGTTCGTAAAAACAGAGAAGTGCGTTGTAGGAGCCTGCCTTGCAGGCGAAAAAGATCGTGGCTCCGCTATTTTTTCGCCTGCAGGGCAGGCTCCTACAGGGCGGGCCTATGGCCCGCAAGCGGAGCTGGAGCTCCGCGCTCCCGGGTTATGCCTTGGCTCTCGCCAGCGCCTTGCGGCGCTGGTATTCCATCACCCGCTGGCGGTAGTGCTCGGCGGTCTGGGCGGTGAAGACACTGCGGTTTTCGTCCTTGAGTTCGCCGCCCAGCTGTTCGGCGATCTCGCGCGAGGTGGCGAGCAGCTGTTCGAACGCCACGATCGCCTCGCCCTCGATCGGCAGCGCCAGGAACAGGCTCACACCGGGCGTGGTGAATTCCTCCATCTGCGCCAGGTCGAAGACGCCGGGCACCACCATGTTGGCCAGGCTGAACACCACCGGGCCGTCGTCGCTGCCGCCCTGGTGGTAGTGGAAAATGTTCATTTCGCCGAAGCGCAGACCGGCGGCCATCATTGCGCGGAGAATATCGTTGCCCTCGAACGGGTCCCCCTCCGGCGCCATCACATTGATGATCAGCACTTCCTCGACCGGGGATTTGTCCCGGGGCTTGCCCGCCCTCTTGTCCTCTGACTTTTTCACCGGGGCCCTCTTCTCCCTGCGCGCGGGCCTCTCCACCCGCTGGGGAGCTTCCGGGGCCGGCGCATCGCTGGATTCCGGCACCGGCGCCGCAGTCGCGGTTTCCGGTACCTCGCTCTGGTTTTCTGTTGTACCCAGGGCTTCGAGGCTTTCCGACTCGTCGAGTTCCGGCTCGCGGCGATCTTCCTCGCCGACAACCGAATCCATCAGGGTGGGCACCTGCTCTTCCAGGTTCAGCGACGCCTGCTGCGGTTCATCCCGACCGGGATTGCTGCCGGCGAGCGGTTTGCGCGAGGACATAAAGCTCTCCTGTACCTGGCGGTTCACCTGCAGGGCATCTTCCAGTGCACGGCGCTGCACCACGCGCACGCTGCCCGGCAGTTCCGCGGCGATCTGGCGACGTTTCTCTTCCTCTTCCGGGTCGAGATATTCCTCGTCGCCTGTTTTCTTTTTATCGGGCTTGTTCGCACTGCGCGCCGGGGACAGCGCGTCCTCAGCGGCGTAGGTGTCGCGCTGCATTTCCCGCGACAGGTCCCGCGAGACTTTCATCGACGCGCGCTGCCGCAGGATCGCGCGGCGCACGCCGTCGAGCACTGCCGCCAGCAATATCAGTGCGAGAATGGTGATCAACCAGTTTCCCATCGGAGCGCCTCTCCCTTACGCCTCTTATGCGGATGCCAGTTCGGCCGCCTCTTCCACATCCACGGTCACCAGGCGCGATACGCCCGGTTCGTGCATGGTCACCCCCAGCAATTGATGGGCCATCTCCATGGCGATCTTGTTGTGGGTAATATAGATGAACTGCACGTGCTGGGACATTTCCTCCACCATACGCGCATAGCGGCCCACGTTGGCGTCGTCCAGCGGTGCATCCACCTCGTCCAGCATACAGAAAGGGGCCGGGTTCAGGCGGAAAATCGAGAAGACCAGCGCGATGGCCGTCAGCGCCTTCTCACCGCCGGACAGCAGGTGGATGGTGCTGTTGCGCTTGCCCGGCGGGCGCGCCATGATCGCGATGCCGGTGTCGAGCAGGTCCTCGCCGGTCAGCTCCAGGTAGGCGTGGCCGCCGCCGAAGACTTTCGGGAACAGCTCCTGCAGGCCGCCGTTGACCTGGTCGAAGGTTTCCCGGAAGCGGGTGCGGGTCTCGCGGTCGATTTTCTTGATCGCGTTTTCCAGTGTTTCCAGCGCGTCGGTCAGGTCACTGTACTGGCGATCCAGGTATTCCTTGCGCTCGGATTCCTGCTTGTACTCGTCGATGGCCGCCAGGTTGATCGCACCCAGGCGCGAGATGCGCGCGGCCACCAGTTCCAGTTCCTGCTGCACCTGGGAGATGGTCAGGTCGCCGGGCAGCTCTTCCAGCACCTGCTCCACATCGTGGTCGTCCTCGCTCAGTTGCTCCACCAGGCCGTTGCGCTGCACTTCCAGCGTCTGTGCGCCGAGGCGCTCCTGCTCCAGCTGTGCACGCACACCCTGCAGGGCGGACTCCACCTTGTGGCGCTCCTGCTCCTGTTCGCGCAGGCCGCTCTCGACTTCCTCGAGCTTCTTGCGCGCTTCGGACAGCTCGGTCTCCACTTCCACCCGCTCGCCGAGTTTCTCTTCCAGCTCGGCCTGGAAATCCTGTGACGGGTCCTCGGTTTCGGCCATCTGCTCCTGCAGCAGCTCGCGGCGGCTGCGCAGCCGTTCCAGCTGTTCGCGCATGACCTGCAGCGTGCGCTCCAGGGACATCATCTGGGTGCGCACCGACTGCTCGCGCATGGCCAGCTCATGGGCGCGGTCCTTGTCTTCGCGGGCGCGGCTGCGCGCCGCATCCAGGGCCTCGCGCAGTTGGTCGCGGCGGGCCAGCAGTGTCTCGCGGCGGTCGGTGTCGTCGCTCATGGCCTCCAGCGCCTCCTGCAGCAGCAGGCGCGCCTCGGACAGGGATTCGCCCTCCATCTCGAGTTGCTCGCGCACCTCGCCGATCTCCTGCTCGACACGGGTGCGGCGCTCGCTCATCTGCTCGGCGCGGGCGCGGCGGGCGGACAGCTGGCTGCGCAGCTCGGATTCCCGGCGGCCCAGCTGTTCGGCGTCGTTGCGGGACTGTTCGATGGCGCTTTCCAGGTCGCCGGCCTCGAGGCGCAGTGCCTCGCGCTGTTCGCTGAGGGACTCGATCCGCTCCTCGGTGACGGAGATGGACTGCTCCAGCTCCTCCAGTTCCTGCTTGCGCGCCAGCACGCCGGCCTCGGCGTCGGAGGCGCGGCTGACCCGCAGCCAGTTGGGCCCCAGCCACAGGCCGTCGCGGGTGACGATGGACTCGTGGGCCTGCAGCCGGGCGCGGCTAGCCAGTGCGCTGTTCAGGTCCTCTGCGGTGTAGATACCGGCGAGGAGGCCGGCCAGGGACCGCGGGCCCTCGACCTGTTCCGCCAGCGCGGGCAGGCCGCCGGCGGCGGCGGGGCTGACGCTGCCGGCGTCGATAAACACCGCCTGGCCGCTGTCGAGGCTGGCCAGGCTGTCACTGAGGCTTTCCAGCTGGTCGACACAGACCGCTTGCAACTGGGTGCCGAGCACGGTTTCCACGGCCTTTTCCCAGCCCGGCCTGGCAGAGATCTGGTCGGCCAGGCGCGGCTTGTCGGCCAGCGCCTGCTGCTGCAGCCAGTTCTGCACCGCCTTGCCCTGCCCCAGCGCCGCCTGCTGCAGGGCCTCCAGCGAGGCGTGGCGGCCGCGGCCGGTCTGCAGTTGCAGGCGCAGTTCGTCCAGCTGGCTGGCGATATCGCTCTCGCGGGCGCGCAGCCCGGTCAGGGATTCGTTCTTTTCCGCCACGGTTTCGCGGCGTTCGGTGGCTTGCAACTCCAGTTCGGCCAGCTCTTCGTTCAGCTGTTCGAATTCGCTGTCGTCGCCGCTGTCCCTGAGGCCGTCCCTCTCGGACTGCAGCTTGTCGACGCGGTCCTGCAGGCGCTGGCCGGAAGTCTCCAGGTGCTGGATGCGGGACTGCTGTACCTCGGCCTTCTGGCGCGAGCCGGAGGCACCCTGGTTGAACTGGTCCCACTCGTGCTGCCATTCGCCCATGGCATCTTCGGCGCTCTGCAGGGCCTGGGCGGATTCCTCTTCGGCGGCCTGGACCATTTCCAGGTCCGGCAGGATGACTTCCAGTTCCGACTCGAACTGGGCGGCCTTCTCCCGATCCGTTTCCAGGCCGGTCTCGGCCTCGCGGAACTCCTGTTCGGTCTGCTGCAGGTCGGACTGCAGGCGGGTGTTGCGCTCGCGGGCGTGGGCGATGCTCTGCTCCAGGCGCGCGATATCCGCGCCCACGGCGTAGAAGCGGCCCTGCACCTCGTTGAAACCGTCGGACAGCTCGTGGTAGCCGACGCGCTTCTGTTCGATATCGGTATCGCAGCTCACCTGGCGGGTGACCAGCTCCTCGACCGTCAGCTCCAGTTCGGAGATCTGCTGCTGCCTGGCCTTCGCCTGGTCGTTCAGGTCGCGGTACTTCAGCGCCTGCAGGTGGGCCTTGTGGCTGCGTTCCTCCTCCTTGAAGCGGCTGTATTTTTCCGCCGCCGCGGCCTGGCGCTCCAGGCGCGCCAGCTGGCGCTCCAGCTCGTCGCGGATATCCGTCAGGCGCTCCAGGTTTTCGTTGGTGCGGCGCATGCGGTTTTCGGTGTCGCGGCGGCGCTCCTTGTACTTGGAGATGCCGGCGGCCTCCTCGATATAGACGCGCAGTTCCTCGGGCTTGGCCTCGATCAGCTTGGAGATCATGCCCTGCTCGATGATGGCGTAGCTGCGCGGGCCCAGGCCGGTCCCCAGGAACAGGTCGGTCACGTCGCGGCGGCGGCATTTGTCGCCGTTCAGGTAGTAGTTGTTCTGGCCCTCGCGGGTCACCTTGCGCTTGACCGAGACCTCGGAGAAACCGGCGTAGGGGCCGGTGAGTTTGCCGTCCGAGTTGTCGAATACCAGCTCGATCGAGGCCTGGCCCACCGGTTTGCGGCCGCTGGAGCCGTTGAAGATCACATCGGTCATGGAGTCGCCGCGCAGGTTCTTGGCGGAGGACTCGCCCATTACCCAGCGCACCGCGTCGATGGTGTTGGACTTGCCACAGCCGTTGGGGCCGACCACGGCACTGAGGTTGGAGGGGAAATGGACAGTGGTCGGGTCAACGAAGGATTTGAAACCCGCAAGCTTGATGCACTTCAGACGCATGTATTTGTTAACTCGATATTTGTTCTATGCCGGCAGGCAGCGGCCCAGCAAACCGCCAATTGTACATGGGCGCGGCGGGGGTTTCAGCGGGTTTTTGCGGGACTCGGGACTCGGGACTCGGGACTCGGGACTCGGGACTCGGGACTCGGGACTCGGGACTCGGGACTCCAGGCAGGGTGCGCCGTGCGCGCAGTCGCGCCAATGGTACGAGGCACCACGAGCGGCGGTCATGCAAGCAACGCATACAGAGCGGCGCTTGCCACGGCGCGTCCTGCGGAGCTTGCGGGCTCCGAAAGCCCTGGGAACGCCGAGTCCCGGCGCGCCCAGGAAATCAGAGTTCGCGATCGATAGTGATGGTCTGCGGTTTTGCCCACTGCGCTTTCGGCAGTGACTCGATATCGCCCTGCCAGTCCCCCGGCGCCGGGCGCGCGTCGCCGTGGACAGCGAGTCGCGCCACCAGTTGCACCTCGTCCACACCGGCAATGGACTGGCTGGGCATCATCGCACGGGACTCGTCCAGCAGCACTTCCGCCGGCAGCTGGTCGGCGCGCAGGCGCACGATCGCCAATGGCATGGGGCTGGCGGTGCCGCGGGCATAGATAAAGACCGGCGTATCGGGCTTTGCATCCACGCCGTCGGCCAGCTTTACCTGCACGCGGATGGCGGGGCCGGCAGCGTCCGCCCCTGCCCGCGCGGGCGCTTGCTCGTTTTTCACGACGGCGGGCGCCACCGGCTCGCCGGCATCCGCCAGGGCCTTTTCCGCCCGCGCCACGCCCGCAGCCAACGCCTCGGCGGCGGCGGAGCCCGGCGACAGCTGGTCCAGCGCGCGCTGCCAGTGATCCCGTGCCGCGCGGTGGTCGCCGCGCTCGAAGGCCGCGATGCCGGCCAGCCCCAGCGCGGTGCCGTTGTCCGGCTGCGCCTCCAGCACTTCGTCCACCAGGCCGCTGATTTCGCCGTCCATCTTCGAGCCGCGGGCGAAAAACAGCGCCTGCGCCAACTCTGCCTTGACGCCGGCGGCCTGGGGCTCGCGCGCCACCACATAGCGGTAGGCCTCCACGGCGCCCTGCATATCGCCAGTGACCATCAGGCGCTGGGCCAGCACATAGCGGCTGGTCAGGTCGTCGGGGTGGCCCTGCGCATGTTTCTGCAGTTCGCGGGTGATACGCGCCTCGGTGGCGGCATCGGTGGCGCCCTGCTGGCTGGCGGCGATATCCCGGTACAAGGTCAGGCCGCTGTAGTGACCGGAGCCGATATAGAGGCCCACCGCCGCCAGCGGCAGCAGCAGCGCCAGTGCCAGAAGTGCACCGCGGCCGCGGCGGGCCGGCGCCGCGGTGTCGATGGAGGCCTCCGCGGCCAGCAGGTGGCGGGCCATTTCCGCCTCCAGTTCGGCAAACTGATTGTCGTCCAGCGCGCCGCTCTCCCGCGCGGCTTTCAGCTCGGCCTGCTGCTCGCGGTAGAGGTTCGCTAGCGTCTCGCGCTTGCTGGCGGCGGAGTGGGCGCGATCGGCGCCGGCGCCGCGCAATGCCGGCCACAGGAGCACAAATGCCAGCGGCAGCATCAGCAGCGCCAGCCCGATCCAGAGTTCAATCATCGTTATTTCTCTCTTTTGTCGCCGGCGCCGGTTCCGCCGATATCATCGCCGAGCAGGCGCTGCAGCCGCTGGCGCTCGTCGTCGGTCAGTGCCGTACTGGCATCGTCCTGGCGCGCACCGGTGCCGCTGCGCGAACGCATCACGATCGCGATCAGGGCCAGCAGGCCGATGGCGGCGAAAATACCCGGAGCGACCCAGAGTGCGACGGTGTTGCGCTGCAGCGGCGGGCGGTAGAGCACGAAATCACCGTAGCGGGCCACCATATAATCGGTGATTTCCTCGTCGGTGAAGCCCTCTTCCAGCAAGCGGCGGATTTCCCGGCGCAGGTCACCGGCCACCGGCGAGTCGGAACCGGCCAGGTTCTGGTTCTGGCATTTGGGGCAGCGCATCTCCTCGATCAGTACGTGGTAGCGCGCCTCGAGCTCCGGCGTCGACAGCTGTTCCACCTCCACGGCCGCCCGCCCCGCCAGGGAGAAGCACAGCGCACATAGCGCCGCGGCCACCAGCGCCGGCCAGCGCGACTGTTTCACAGGGTCTCTCACGATCATTCTTCCGCCGGAAATTTGCGCGATTATAGCAGCGCCGGGGTTCCCACCGACACCTTAACCTGGACCCGCCACGACGGTCCCTTTCTCCCGGTAACTTATTGAAAGACAAAAAATTTTTCCGGAAGGCGTTGACGGGGCAAATTTTTTCATTAAGATACGCAGCTCCTGACGCGGGGTGGTTAGCTCAGTTGGGAGAGCGGCGGCCTTACAAGCCGTAGGTCACAGGTTCGACCCCTGTACCACCCACCACTTCCCCCCACCTGCCAGGCGGGTTTTAACGGGGAAACCGGGAATGCGGACCGGTAGTTCAGTTGGTTAGAATGCCGGCCTGTCACGCCGGAGGTCGCGGGTTCGAGTCCCGTCCGGTCCGCCATATACATAAAAGCCCCGCTCGCGAGAGTGGGGCTTTTTTGTTTGCACGATGGACGCGCCCACCGGCAACGGCGGCGCAGCGGACTACTGCACCGCCCCCCAGAAAAAGCCTCCCCGGCTATCCCTGCGCGCCCCCGAAAACCTGCCCGATCAGCACACTGCCCCGCGCGACCGGATCCTTGCGGATCAGGGCCTCCTCTTCGCCAATGCGGCCAAACAGCGTCGCCATGCTGCTGTCGATCACATGGCGCTCCAGATCCATGCCGGGCTTGTTTGCGATCGGCAGCCGGTTGTAAACCGCCAGCATGCTCTTGTACTGGTCGTAGAAACCGGTTTTGCGCAGATTGGCCTCGACGATCGGCTGGTAGCGGCTGCGCAGCGCACGTTCGGTGCGCCCGCGAAAGTAATCGGTGGCCGCCGTATCCCCGCCCCGGACAATGCCCAGGGCATCCGTGACCGTCATGCCGGTGATCGCCTGCTTGAACACCGGTGCCGCTTCGGCCACCGCCTGCTCCGCGCCGCGATTCATCGCGTCTTCCAACTGGTCCACGTAGCTGCCAAACCCGAACTGGCGCAGGCTGTCCGCCACCGGCCGGGCCGCCGCGGGGAGCTGCAGGCGGAATGCACCGGTCTGCGACAGGCGGGTGCTTGCGCGGTCGGTACTGGTCAGCAACACCTCCCTGATGCCGCCGGCGAGCCTGGAATCGGTATCGTAGCCCGCATTCCTGGCCACCTGGTTGCCCACATCGATCCACGGGGAAACCGCTTCCATGTTCTGGCAACCCGCCAGCGCCAACAATCCCGCCAGTACCCAATATTGCTTCATCGGAGATTCTCCTGATTTTCGATGGGCCGATGCTACCGCAGCTGTGACGCCGGGGCAGTGACAGGCTTCCCGCTTCAGTCGCCCTACTCCGCACAGGCCACCGCCCCGGAAATTTTCAGATCCCGGTTGACCGGTCAGTGTTTTTCATTATGATACGCAACCCCTGACACGGGTGGTTAGCTCAGTTGGGAGAGCGGCGGCCTTACAAGCCGTAGGTCACAGGTTCGACCCCTGTACCACCCACCACTTCCCCTCACCTGCCAGGCGGGTTTTAACGGGGAAACCGGGAATGCGGACCGGTAGTTCAGTTGGTTAGAATGCCGGCCTGTCACGCCGGAGGTCGCGGGTTCGAGTCCCGTCCGGTCCGCCATATACAAGAAAGCCCCGCTCGTGAGAGCGGGGCTTTTCTGTTTTTGCCGGTTCGGGAATCGGGACGCACCGGGCCACCCCGCCCCCTCTACTCAGAGATCATCGAGAAACGCCCGGTGCTCGGTTGAAAACTCGAGGCTGTTGAACTCATCCCAGTTGATCGACCAGGTCATCAGGCCGCCGAGGCCGGTCCAGCCGCTCTGGGTGTGCGGCGTATAGGTCGTACAGCCCTGCAGCTTCACCAGGCAGTTCAGCGCCTTGTGCACCTCGCCCACCGGCGTAAAGCCGCCACCGGCATTCACATTGGCCGGCAAACCAATCAACACCTGGTCCTGGCGCAGCGGCGGGAAATGGTAATCCGGATCGCCGCCGACGTTGAAACCGGTTAGCACCATATCCGCCATGGCGATATGGAAATCCGCCACACCCATGGTGTGGTACTGGTCGTCGAGGCCGATGATCGCACCGGAGTTGTAGTGCTGCACCTGCAACCAGTCGAGCTCGTCGCGCATGGCGTGGATTACCGGCAGGTAGGCGCCGGCGCGGCGGTCGCAACCGGAACAGGAACCGCCGTAAAAGCTGTAGCCCAGCTGCACGAAGAAGGTCTCCGGAGCCATGGTCAGCATAAAATCGTCACCGTAGTGCGCGGTGAGCGCCTTGAGCGCATCGATCAGGTTGACGATGACCGGCGTGGTCGGGTTGCGGAAATCCACATCGCCGGCGTTCAGCTCCAGTGAGTGCCCCTCGAAATCCACGTCCAGGCCGTCGAAACCATAGCGGTCGATGATTTCAATCATCGAGCTGACAAAGTTGTCACGCGCCGCGGCGGATTCCAGCCGCACCTGGCCGTTGGCGCCACCGATGCTGATGATGACTTTCTTGCCCGCGGCCTGCTTCGCGCGGATACCGTCGATAAACGCCTGCTCATCGAACAGCGGATCCAGGGCAAAGCCGATCTCGCCCGGCGCCGCGCCGGTCGGTTCGGCGAAGGAAACATTGATCGCATCGAACGCATCCGACACTTCGGCGATCGGAATAACGCCGGAGCCATTGTCGAAATTGTGCCAGTAGCCGGAAATGATCCGCGCGCTGTTGCCGCCGCTGGAACCGCCACTCGAGGAACTGCCACCGGAAGAGGAACCGGAACTGCTCGACGAACTGGAAGAGCCTCCACAACTGCCCACGTGGGTCCATGCCTGCTGCCAGTGATCGCCCTCCCCCGGCGCATAGGCCCAGGCGGAAGTCGACGAACACCAGCCGGCGATATCACAGCGATATTCCTCACCGAGATTCTGTGCCAGATCGCCGACGCCGTAGGCCGTTCCCGCCACATACTGCGGAGAATCACAGGAGCCGCCGCCGGAAGAACTGGAGGAGGAGCTGGATGAACTGCTGGAGGACGAGGAGCTGCTCGAAGACGAACTGGATGAGGAAGAGCTGGACGAGGAACCGCCGTCACAGGCGCCCAATTCCGCCCACTCCTGCCACTGGCCCGAGTGTGCTTCGGGATTCGCGCCCTGACTCCACCAGTTGGCCGAATAGGCTATCGCGTTGTACTGGACTTCCGCACCGCCGGAATAGGCTTCGGTACTGTCCCACTCGGGCAGACCGGCGCAATCATAGGCCGCGGCGCCACCACTGCCGAACGACAGAAACAGCGCGAGCAGGATCCCGCGGTAGCCGCGAGCCATCAGGTCTGAAAGCATTGTTGGATCTCCGTTATTGTTTTCTGAAGGACGCTCGGCTGAAAGAACCACTCGATTGGCCCTCCCTGCGAGAGCGCCCGGTGCGATTTCAAGTCGACAACGCTGTCATCCTTAACCGGCACTGACAACGCTGTCAATTGGGAGGTGGATCAACGCGCCAACCGATACGGACTTTGCCTCGCAGTTCACTTTGTGACGATTTTTCAACCGGCGCCTCGCCGCAGCCATCACAATTTCCATCACGCCAGCTTTCTCGCCAATACCAACAACGAGGCCCCACTGGCGAGAACGATCAACACACCGGGAAGTCCGGCGAGATTCGCCAACATCTTGATACCATCCGCGCCCAGGTAGGATGCGCTGCACCAACCGATAACCCCGATCACAGCCGCCCAGAGCAACTTGATGACAAATGGCGAGCCCATGCGCTCGGCGGTGACCGCTTTCATACAGAGGCCGCCGATAGCATCGGTATTCGAATCCGTGGCGGTAATGAACGAGATAAAGCAGGCAAACACGAAGAAGACGCTGAGCACCCTGCTGCCGGGCAGATAGCCGAACAACTGGTAGGTCATGGCCGCCAGGCCCTCGTCCCGATAGACGGCGAACATACCGCCCTCACCAACACTGTCGTAATAAAGGGCCGCACCACCAAAGACCGTAAACCACAGCATGCCAAACAGCGACGGCAACACCAGGTTGACCAGGATAAACTGCCGCACCGTATAGCCGCGCGCAATCTTGCCCAGGAACAGGCAGGACAGCGGCGCCCAGGCAAACCAGCTGGCGTAAAACGCGGTTGTCCACCAGCCGGACCAGCGGCTGCCCTGCGGCTCATTCAACAGCAATTGTCGGGGGAAGAAATCCACCAGGAAGTCGAACAGCGACAGCGCACCGAGCCGCACGACAAACGCAGTGGGGCCGACAAGCAACAGGTAAAACAGCAGCAATACGAACACAAAGGTATTGATACGGGCAAACAGCTGTATCCCCTGGCGCAGGCCGCTGGCCGCCGACAGCAGTGCCACCGTCACGATAAAACCGGCAATGGCAGCGTAAACGCCGGATGATTTGGGCAACGCAAACAAATACAGGAGACCGTCGCCGATCAACAGCAGCCCCGCGCTCAATACCGCAGACATACCGACCACCACGGCAAAGAGTACCAGCCCGTCGATGGCTTCCGCTGTGGGCTCACCCAGCCGCCGCCCCAACAATGGGCGAAAAAGCGATCCCACGGAGAATTCGCAGCCGAGGTTGTAGAAGGCCAGCGCAAAGGTCAGCGCGGCGACGGTGTAAATCGCATAGGGTGCCAGGGTCCAGTGCACGAAGACGGTGGACAGCGAAAAGACCATCGCTGCATCACTCCCGGGCTCCACACCGCTGAAACCCGGCGGCTCCCGGAAATGCACCACCGGCTCCGCCACCGCCCAGAACAGGATACCCATGGCGACTACCGTGGTCAGGGATACCGCAAACCAGCGAAACGGGGAATAGATCCTGTCCGCCCGCTCACCGCCGATACGCACATTTCCCAGTGGTGAACAAAAAATGTAGACACAGAGCCCCAACAGCAGCACGGCCGAATAGAGAAACAGCACGGAAAAATGATCGATGATGGCGGCGTTGACGGCGGTGGCAATGGCGATAAAACGCTGCTCGTCCGCCGCCGTTACCGCCAATACCAGCAATATCCCGGCCAGGGCCGGCCAGAAGGTAATGGGCTTGAGACTGGAAAATACGCTGCGGTAGGGAATCCGGCTACTCCTTTTGTTCCGCCAGCTCGGCCGCGATCCGGTCCAGCGCCTCCAACTCCCCCTTCTCGATCCGCGACTGTTCGCTGGTCCGGCTACAGGTGCTGGCTCCATAGAAGCCCTCGTCGTCGGGGCCGTAGAGATACAGCAGGTAGGTGTCACCCTCGCTAAATGACTTGCCGCACATACAGCAGGCCGTGACGATCCTGGTATAAAACTGCTTGCCGTGGCTGCCCTTCCAGGAGCGGATTTCGCTGAAATGCGTGATTTCACCGGGCAACCGCAGGGAATCCGCACCCCCGAAGGGCGAAGGCAGCTGCGCCTCCGATATCGATTCCGCCCGCGCCAGCACCACCGCGGCAGCCGTTTCAAAAGAGCCGCGCACCTTCTCTTCCAGGGTTCCCTCCGGAAAGGCACAGGAACAGGCCAGCGCACCCCTGGCAAGCACCATCAACAGCGCCACTGCCACCAGTCTCGTCATTCCCTGCCCTCCTTTTCCTTCCGCTTTTGAATCGGGCCCGAGAGCCCTTCCCTATGTGCTGATCGCTCCCAATACTACGGCGAAAAGGGTGTCCACCGCCACAGCCACTACCAGCACCAGCGCGCCGTAACCACAGGCGTTCTTCCAGCTGAACTCGAACTGCAGGCGCAGCATCAAGGTGGGCACGATGAAATAGAGCGCAACCAACGGCAACAACAACGCCTGCGGCAGACCGGCAAACCCCAACCCCAGCCGGGCCAGAAAGATCATCAGCGCGGGCACCAATACAAAAGTGATCGACGTAAAGCCGTCCAGGCCACGGTCCTTGCCCCGCTCCAGTAAATTAAACAGACCGTAGATTACGCCTCCGGCTATTAGCGCCTGCAGCATAGAAGAACTCCCCCATTTCTTGTTTATATATGATTCACACGTCAAATGACCGACCAGTCTTTGACTGATCGGTGCTTTTTGATAATCGATTTATATCGAATTTCACTGTTTGAGTGAAGGGATATTTTGGATTTACTGCTTTCTGCTGGGGCAGGGCTCACACAGAATTATTTACAGCCTCTCAAAATCAATTGAAGATGGATCAATGTCATTATTTTTATAGAAATTGTTTAGACAACTTGAGCAGGCCCCTTCCATTCTTGGCAACTTGTCTTTTATTACGTCATAGGTGGACTCCTTGTCAACCACAGAGACCTCAGGAATTCCAGATTTTTTGAACTCCTTCTCGGTTAATAAATATTTATTTGTGCCTAAGAACTCATCCTCATCGTACATTCTTATAACAACAACTTTTAAATCAGACTCCTTTAGCGGTGTCCCATCATCTATACATGATGCCACTTCTTTGGATACGCGGTCAGTAAAGCCTGACTCACCGTGTTTGCCACAAATTATCAGACCCATTTTCTTTACCTTGGGAGAGGATCTGCATCAAGCCGTTTAAGGCCGTTTCTTCTATAGAACTTAGCGTAACTTAGCTCATGTCGATTGACGGGTTTATGACCACCCGCCTCCAGAATGTCACAAACATGCGATACGCAACTATTATTAACGGCATCATAAGTGCCTAATTCCTCGTTTATAAGTGATTTTTGCATAGCAGTTTCAAGCCAGAGTCGAATAAATTTTAACCGCTCAGGTCTAAACAACGGAATCCGAATGGCGCGGTGCCGGGAAAATCAGCCTCCGGTGCTATACATCAAGAAAAGTGTGCGTTTCAGAACGGGAACTATCTAGTATTTTACATTTCCAGATTTAGATACACGCCTTGGAACAATCAAACCTTCTTTTTCATAAACTGTATTAACTAGTCCCGTCTGAGTATCCACCACCTTTAGCTGACTTATGTTTGATTTATAGTTCTTATCGTAAAAAACTTCAACTAATGCCAAGTAGTGTTCATCATCGCTCCAGCATAAGTCTTCTGTAATCGGGCCAAAATCCTCGCTGGGCTTAAACCCATCAAAGCTTGCATTAAACAACATTGGACCAAAGTGAATCTCTCTTTCAAAAGTTAACTTGACCGCCTTCGTCTCACTAGGAGATTTTTTAATCAAATGAGCCATATTAAACCTATTCTGGCAATGGGTGTGTTTCGATAACTTCTTGCTTCAAGATATCTTCGAAATTAAGCACCTGCAGTTGATGTCCACCGCCAGTTCCGCCCGGAAAATTCTGCGGTCCAGCTATACCTGATTGATAACGAGTTCCTGGTGCTAATTTTATCTTAGAGGAGTTTGTGGCATCGTTCCATTCAGGTGCAACTGCAAGCTCTGACCGTACATAGCTCCGATTAGGTGGTGGCTCCACAGTCACCCATCCACCAGTAGCCCTGCCGTCACCATGAGCTCTAAACACTTCTAGCCCTTCAGGCCCAACTACATTACTTTCAAGAGCAGTACCAAGCATCCAAGGATTCGAATCTTTAGGCGCAGGGAGTAATCGCGATGGGTCAGAAATAGCTTCTTTACAGGTTAGCCCGAAAGGATCTATCCAAACAATCGGGTTGGGGACATAGCTATAATTGTTTATCCCCCCTTAGCCCTATAGGATCCTGC
>NZ_JALKCV010000014.1 GCF_023634065.1 Microbulbifer litoralis | reverse complement strand
AGGCCCTAACTGCGGGACGCGTATTCTACACATCCAGGCTGCTGAAGCAAGTGCTTTTTGCAGCTTTTTTTGAGCTTCCGGGGTGACTCAGTGCGCCTTTCCGGAACCTCGCGAAACCCTCATTCAATCTTTCTCAAGGCCGCTTCCGGCTCCGCTTGAAGTGGCGCGCATTATAGCGACCTCTCCGTGCTTGGCAAGCTCTTTTTGAAGAGCTTTTCCGCTTCCGAAACAGCTCCAAAGAATCTTTTCGGAAGAAACGATTCCGTTACCGGCTTCGCTCAAGGTGGCGCGCATTATAACGGCCTCTTTTGTTCCCGCAAGCACTTTCTCAACCAATTCAGAAAGCGTTTTTTGGAAGGACTGCGGAGCGAATCTCGCTCCGACAATCCAGCCCCGCCGGAGCCGGGCCAAAAAAAACACCCTCTGATTGAGAGGGTGCTTTTTAGGCGGAAAAGAGCCCTGCAAAGCAGGGTCTTTATCGATATGGCGGTGAGAGAGGGATTCGAACCCTCGATGAGTGTTAACCCATACACCCTTAGCAGGGGCGCGCCTTCAGCCACTCGGCCATCTCACCTTGAAATCCAGTCTCTCAGTTGTCGTCCGGCTCGTTGCCGGTGACTGCTGAAAGAGGTCGGCATCATACCAACGGCGAGACAAAAATCAATGGGGAATCAATAACTTTTTGACGTTCGGCCGCTGTTCGAATACTTCTTGAGCAACCTGAATTTCCGGCCGGTAACCCCCGGCAATCGGCCCCCGTTTCCAGGGAGCCCAGAGCCTCTCCAATAACAAAAAAGGCCGGGCGAACCGGCCTTTCTTACGGGACGGTGGCAGTTACTCGTTGCCACCTTCCTCTGAGGATTGCTTTTCGCGCTGGATGCGCTGGTAAATTTCCTCGCGGTGTACCGCCACTTCTTTGGGCGCATTCACACCGATGCGAACCTGGTTGCCCTTCACGCCCAGTACAGTAACGGTCACATTGTCACCTACCATCAGCGTTTCGCCAATCCGGCGGGTTAAAATCAACATTACCTACTTCTCCTTGATCATCCTGTGATAGAGCGCAGCGGGATACTCCCTGGGGCTGCGCTTGTCGTCATCATAACCGGATGGCGGCGCAAATGGTTGAATATTGCCCATCACATTATTCAGTATTGACCAGCAGATCGAAATCTCAACAGGTCGGACTCTACGCCAAATGACCGAATCGCTATGGAAAACTCGCGGTCGCCTTCACTCTGGTTATAGTTTCAGTGCGTAAAACGCACCCGCTAACTGGCTGCCCGCGGCTCGGAGAGCTCGAACTCGCTGTGCAGTGCACGCACCGCCAGCTCCAGGTAGCGCTCGTCGATAATCACCGAAATCTTGATTTCAGAGGTGGTGATCATCTGGATATTGATATTGTCTTCGCCCAGGGCACTGAACATCCGGCTCGCCACATTCGCGTGGGAGCGCATGCCGACACCGACAATCGACACCTTGGCGATTTTGTCGTCGGAAACCACTTCTCTGGCACCCAACTCACCGGCTACCCGCTCCAGCACTTCGCGCGCCTTGGACAGGTCGTTGCGGTGGACGGTAAATGTAAAGTCCGTCGTGCCGTCTACCGCACTGATGTTCTGCACGATCACATCCACTTCGATATTTTCGGCACCGATCGGCGCCAGAATCTTGCAGGCCACACCGGGGTTATCCGGCACGCCGCGGATGGTGAGCTTGGCCTCATCGCGGTTGAACGCTATGCCGGAAACGACGGGCTGTTCCATTTCGTCATCCTCATCCAGACTGATCAGTGTGCCCTCACCCGCCTCGAAAGTGGAGAGTACGCGTAGTGGGACCTTGTACTTGCCGGCAAATTCCACCGCGCGGATCTGCAGCACCTTGGAGCCCAGACTGGCCATCTCCAGCATCTCCTCGAAGGTGATGCGATCCAGTCGCTGGGCACTGTCGACCACACGCGGATCCGTGGTGTAGACCCCGTCCACATCGGTGTAGATCTGGCACTCGGTGGCATCCAGCGCCGCGGCCAGCGCGACACCGGTAGTATCGGACCCGCCGCGGCCAAGCGTGGTGATATTGCCGTCGTCATCGACGCCCTGGAAGCCGGCCACAACCACCACGCGCCCGGCATCGAGGTCACGTCGCATCCGCTCGACATCGATGCTCTGGATACGCGCCTTGGTGTGCGCGTTGTCGGTCAGGATCTTTACCTGGCCACCGGTGTAGGAACAGGCGTCATAGCCACGCTTTTTCAGTGCCATGCTCAATAGCGCGATCGTCACCTGCTCGCCGGTGGATACCAGCACATCCATCTCGCGGGGGTCCGGCTTTTCCTGAATCTGGTTGGCCAGATCGATCAGGCGGTTGGTCTCACCGCTCATGGCGGACAGCACGACCACCATATCGTGCCCCTGAGCGCGGAAGGCCGCCACTTTGTCGGCCACGCCTTCAATGCGCTCGATCGAGCCCACCGAGGTGCCGCCGTATTTCTGCACGAACAAACTCATTGGATCAGTGTTTCCTTACTGCTCTCCCCGCGGGGCCTGCGCTGTCGCGCGCTCGTACCAGCTCGAGCGAGTCGCGCACTAAATCACCAAACATCGGGGAAATCAACTTGGCATCGGCCAACTCCCGACAAGTTGACCGAAATTAACCAGTGATTTTCAACGGCTGAAGGCGGGTTAACTTCCCATCTGCTCTTCAACCCAGGTCGGGACGTCTTTCAGCATGCCCGGCAGCGCGTCGATATCGGTACCGCCGCCCTGGGCCATATCCGGGCGACCGCCGCCCTTGCCGCCCAGTTTGGCGGCGGCGAAGCGCATCAGGTCACCGGCCGCGATCCGACCGGTCAGGTCCTTGGTCACAGCGGCCACCAGCGCCACCTTGCTGTCCGCCGGCGCCGCCAGCAGCACCACGCCGCTGCCGAGCTTGTTCTTCATCTGGTCGGCCAGGTCGCGCAGGGACTTGGGGTCGGCACCGTCGATGGATGCCGCCAGCACTTTCATACCGGCCACTTCCACCGCCCGGCTGGACAGGTCCCCACCGGCGCCACTGGCCAGCCTGGTCTTCAGTTGCGCCACTTCTTTTTCGAGTTTGCGGTTGCTCGCCAGCAGTTGCTCGACCTTGTCCGCCAGGGTGTCCGGCCGGGTCTTGAGCAGCGCCGCCGTGTGTTCCAGGCGCTGTTGCGCGCGGTCGAACAGCGCCAGTGCGTGGGCCCCGGTCACCGCCTCGATCCGGCGCTGGCCGGAGGCGATACCGCTCTCGCCGACGATACGCAACAGGCCGATATCGCCGGTGCGCTGTACGTGGGTACCACCACAGAGCTCGATCGAGAAGGGACTGCCGCCATCCATTTCCCCCATGGAAAGCACCCGAACCGTATCGCCGTACTTCTCGCCAAACAGGGCCATGGCGCCTTTTTTCTTGGCGGTTTCGATATCGGTCTCCTCGACCTGCACCGGTGTATTGGCCCGGACCTGCGCGTTCACCAGCGCCTCGATGGCGTGCAGCTGCTTGGCCGTCACCGCCTCGGGGTGGGAGAAGTCGAAACGCAGGCGCTCGGAATCCACCAGCGAGCCCTTCTGGGTCACATGCTCGCCCAGCACCTTGCGCAGCGCCGCGTGCAGCAGGTGCGTGGCGGAGTGGTTGAGCGCCGTGGACTGGCGCACGTCCGCAGAGACTTCCGCCTCGACCTGGTCGCCGACGGCGATGGCACCGGAGAGTACCTTGCCACTGTGGAGGTGGTGCCCACTCTGCCTGGTACAGTCGCGCACTTCGAAACGGCCGGCGCCAGCGAGATAACCGCTATCGCCCACCTGGCCACCGGATTCGGCGTAAAAGGGAGTGCGGTCGAGTACCACGGCACCCTCTTCCCCCTCTTCCAGGCGTTCCACCTGCTCGCCGTCTTTGACGATGGCAAGCACCGTGCCCCGGGCATCAGTGGCGTCGTAGCCGAGGAATTCGGTTTCGCCCTCCAGGTCCAGCGCCTCGGTGTAATCCTGCTTGAATTTACCGGCGGCGCGGGCGCGCTCGCGCTGGGCCTCCATCTCTTTTTCGTAGCCGGCCATATCCAGCGTCAGGCCCCGCTCGCGGGCGATATCCTGGGTCAGGTCGGTGGGGAAGCCGTAGGTGTCGTGCAGGGTGAACACCAGTTTGCCGGGAATCTCTGTGCCCTCGAGAGAATCCAGGGCCTCATCCAGCAGTGCCATCCCCTTGTCCAGGGTCTTGGCGAACTGCTCCTCTTCCTTGCGCAGGGCTTTCTCGATGATTTGCCGCTTCTCGCGCAATTCAGGGTAGGCGTCGCCCATCTGTTCGGCGAGCGCCGCCACCAGTTTATAGAAGAAGATTTCCTTGTGGCCCAGCTTGTGGCCGTGGCGCACCGCGCGGCGGATGATGCGGCGCAACACGAAACCGCGCCCCTCGTTGGACGGCATGACGCCATCGGCGATCAGGAAGGCGCAGGAGCGGATATGGTCCGCGATCACGCACAGGGACTTTTCCTCCAGGTCATCGCAACCAACGATGTCGCCGGCGGCCTTCAGCAGCGCCTGGAACAGGTCGATCTCGTAATTGGAGTGCACGCCCTGCATCACTGCAGCGATACGCTCCAGGCCCATACCGGTATCCACCGAGGGTTTCGGCAGCGGGTGCAACTCGCCGTCGGCGGTGCGCTCGAACTGCATGAAGACCAGGTTCCAGATCTCGATATAGCGGTCCAGGTCGTCGTCGTCGGATCCGGGCGGGCCGCCGGGCACGTCCGGGCCGTGGTCGTAGAAGATCTCGGAACAGGGACCGCAGGGGCCGGTATCGCCCATCTGCCAGAAGTTGTCCTCGTCCAGGCGCGAGAAGCGCTCGGCGCTGACGCCCATGTCTTTCAACCAGATGTCCGCGGCCTCGTCGTCGCTGATATGCACCGTCACCCAGAGGCGCTCCTCCGGCAGTCCCAGCACCCCGGTCAGGAAATTCCAGGCGAACTGGATCGCCTCGCGCTTGAAGTAATCGCCGAAACTGAAGTTGCCCAACATCTCGAAGAAGGTGTGGTGGCGGGCGGTGTAGCCGACGTTTTCCAGATCGTTGTGCTTGCCGCCGGCACGCACGCAGCGCTGGGAGCTGACCGCGCGATTGTATGAGCGCGTCTCCTGGCCGAGGAAGGTTTCTTTGAACTGCACCATGCCCGCATTGGTAAACAACAGGGTCGGGTCATTGCCCGGCACCAGGGAACTGGAGGGCACGATGGTATGACCCTGTTCGGCAAAGTAGTTCAGAAAGGCATCGCGAATCTCTGCGCTTTTCATCCGGCGTAATTCCACTTCGTTTTCAACATTCAAAATTTATATTGGTTCGGGCTTCGCCTGCAGGCGGAGCCCGGCGCTGGCCCCTACAGGAAAACCGGCTTATGCGGCACCCTGTTCGGCCAGGCCCTGCTCCGGCATCTCTCTCTGCGCCAGCAGGTGAATATGCAGGTGAAAGACTGTCTGCCCCGCACTGCGGCCGTTGTTCACCACCAGCCGGTAACCGTCCAGGCCGAGCCGGCGCCCCAGCTCCGATGCCACCCACATCAGGTGGCCGAGCAGCGGCTTGTCCCCGACATCGGCGTCGGACAGGTTGACCAGCGGCTTGCGCGGAATGATCAGCAGGTGGGTGGGCGCCTGGGGAGAGCGGTCCTCGATGACGATGCACTGATCGTCTTCGTAGACTTTCGGCGCCTCTATCTCCCCGGCAATGATACGGCTGAAAACGCTGGGCTCAGACATGGGTCACTTTTCCAGCTTTTCCTCGGCGGTAAGCTGGCGCGCCTCGGATTCCAGCATCACCGGGATGCCGTCGCGCACCGGATAGGCCAGGCCACTGGCCTTGCACACCAGTTCCTGTTCTTCCTCGTGATACTCGAGCGGCGCCTTGCTCACCGGACACACCAGCAGACTCAGCAGTTTCTTGTCCATTCCACCCTCTCCGGACCCGCGCATCAACAGCGACCGCGGCAAAAATGACCGCGTATAGTACAACGGTTGGACGGGTATTTCACGGCATACGGAAGGGCCGATGGGTGGAGGTTTCAGCCGGAAGCCGCCGCCTCGGGCAGGGGCAACAGCGACTTGAGATGCTGCAGTACCAGATCCCGCGCAAGCGGCCCCTCATCCACCTCGTTGAACAGCTCGTGGTAGGCACCGGGGAACTGGTGCAGCACCCTGGCCTCACTGCCGATCCGGTCGAACCAGCGGCGCGTGACGGCGCTATCCACCAGCCGGTCCCCCTCCGGAAGCAACAGCAGGCAGGGCTCGGTGATCTGGCTGAGGCGGGCATGGAGGAACTCGCGTTCACTCAGGAAAGAGGTAAACCACCGGGTTGAAACCCGACCGTGCACGAGATCGTCGGCGCGATAGGCCTCAACCACCGCCGGATCCCGGCTCAACCAACGGGGGTCAATGCGATTGGGGAAGGTCAGCCCCGGCGCCATACGGGCCAGGTGTCGAAGCAACCAGCGCTCGAAACGGCCCGGCTCCCTGCAGCCGTGAAAACCGGGCGCCGACAGCACCAGGCTGTCGATACCGCCGTAGCGCACCGCGCAGCCACAGGCGATCACACCGCCCATACTGTGCCCCAGCAGGTGCAGCGATTTGCCGGGGTTGTCCCGCTTGACCAGCCGGATGAAGTGGTGGAGGTCGTCGCTGTAGTGGGCGAAGTCATCGATATGGCCGCGCCCCCCGTCGGACTGGCCGTGACCGTAGTGGTCCAGCGCGTAGACACTGAAACCGGCCCGATTGAAATGTTGCGCCAGCTTGCGATAGCGACCACTGTGCTCCCCCAGGCCATGGGCGATCACCAGCGTGCCCAGCGCACCCTCGACCCACCAGCGCCGGTAGTGGATACGGTTACCGCGGGATACAAACTCCATTTCTCTCTCCTCATCATCATTATTTTTATTGTTTGCCCGACTAGCGGGGTGCACCGGAATCCCGGCAGTTACTCGCGCTCAAGCCCCTCACTGTACTCACCGCGCATTGCAAGGTGATTAAACCGCGCGCGTTTCAGCAATGCGGCCTGCGCCGTGGCGGCATTTTCCGCCCGCCCCTCCCAGGCCTTCAGCGCCGGTTCCTGCAGGGCGCGGCCGTAGGAGAAGCTGAGCTGCCAGGGCGCGTGCCACAACTGGTTGAGCGCATTCAGGTTGGCAGTGGCCTCCTCCGGGCCCTGGCCGCCGGACAGGAAATTGATACTCGGTACCGCCGCCGGCACCGTGCGGCGCAGACTGCGCAGGGTGTACTCGGCCACCTGTTCCGGCGGGGCCCCTCCAGACGAACGCGAGACGCACTCACTGCCGGGGGTAACCATGCTCGGCTTGAGCAGCATCAACTCCAGGATGACACCGTGCCGGTGCAGCGCGTGAAACACCTCGTGCCAGACGCATTCGTTCACCTCCGCATCCCGCTCGATATCGTGGTCGCCGTCCATCATTACCTCCGGCTCGACGATCGGCACCACGCCCCGGGACTGGCACACAGCCGCGTAGCGGGCCAGCATCTCCGCGTTGGCCGTCAGCCCCAGGCGCGTCGGGTTGCCCGGTGAGACCGGGTAGACCTCGCGCCACTTGGCAAATCGGGCCCCCTGCGCCCGATAACCGTCGAGGCGCTCGGCGAGACCGTCCAGGCCGTAGGTAATCATATCCCCGGGGGCACCGGCCAGCGGGCCCTTGCCCTTGTCGACCTTGATACCGGGAACAATGTTCGCGCCCGCCGCCAGTTGCGGAATCGGCGTACCGGTATCGTCCGTCTGCCCCAGTGTCTCCTCGAACAGGATCACGCCGCTCACATAGTCACCGAGCCCGCCGGTGGACAGCAGCATCGAGCGATAGGCCCGGTGGCTCTCCTCGGTGGACTCGACACCGACGGCCTCGAAACGCTTGGCGATGGTGCCGGTACTCTCATCGGCCGCCAGAATGCCGCGGCGGCCATCCACCATATCGGCAATGGTCGCCTGCAATTCGTCGACAACGCTCATACAGCCCTCCTCCGATCGGTCCATGATTTGAGGATAGGTCGAACAAACACGAACCGTCCGGTCAGAAGGCCCGGCAGGCCGCCACCGCCCGCCGCCAGCCGTCGACCAGCTCCGCGCGGCGGGCGGTGGGCATCTGCGGCACGAAATCCCGCTCGATTTCCTGCAGACAGCGGGGCGACTGGTCCGGTGGCCAGACACCGGCACCGATGCCCGCCAACAGCGCCGCGCCCACGGCTGTGGACTCGATCTGCCGCGGGCGCTCCACCCGCACCTGCGAGATGTCCGCCTGGAACTGCATCAGGAAGTTGTTGGCACTGGCACCGCCGTCGGCGCGGATATGGCTGATATCCACATCCAGCGCCTGTCCCATCAACTGGACCAGCTCATCGCTCTGGTAGGCGATGGATTCCAGTGTCGCCCGCACCAGTTCCGCCTTGCCGGTGCCGCGACTGAGGCCGCAAATGGTACCGCGCGCGTTCGGGTCCCAGTGGGGGGCGCCCAGGCCGCTGAAGGCCGGCACCAGGTAGACGCCGCCGGTATCGGCGACCCGGTGGGCGATGGTTTCCGTGTCCGGGGCCTCCCGGATCAGCCCCAGTTCATCCCGCAGCCACTGCACCGCGGAACCGGCATTGAAGACTGCGCCCTCGAGGGCGTAAACCGGGGAACCGTCGACATCGCAGGCAATCGTGGTCAACAGCCCCGGCGGCGCCCCGGGGCGCTCCGCGCCGGCACAGGCGAGCATAAAACAGCCGGTGCCGTAGGTATTCTTTACATGGCCGGGCTCGGTGCAACCCTGGCCGAACAGCGCCGCCTGCTGGTCGCCAGCGACCCCACAGATAGGGACTTCGGCGCCGAGAAAAGCGCCGGGGTCGGTGTTGGCGAAATGGCCGGCCGAGGGCAGAATCTCCGGCAGTAACGCCTCCGGGCATTCAAACAGCGCCAGCAGCTCCGGATCCCAACGGCGCTCCTCCAGGTTATACAGGAGCGTGCGGCTGGCATTGGTGTGGTCGGTCAGGTGTGCGCGGCCACCGCTCATCTTCCAGATCAACCAGCTGTCCACGGTGCCGAAACAGAGCTCACCGGACCGGGCACGGCGCAACAGCGCCGGCTGCTGGCGGAAGATCCACTGCAGCTTGCTGGCGGAAAAATAGGCGTCCAGCACCAGGCCGGTCTTCTCCTGCAGCCAGTCGGCCTTGCCGGCCCGCTGCAGCTCCCGGCAGATTTCTGCCGAACGCCGGCACTGCCAGACGATCGCCGGGCACACCGGCTCACCGGTCTGCCGGTCCCAGAGCACCGTGGTCTCGCGCTGGTTGGTGATGCCGATCGCGGTCAGCCCGCTGGCGTCGGCACCGGCCCGCTCCAGTGCGGCGGCGCACACCTTCAGGGTCACGTCCCAGATTTCACTGGCGTTGTGTTCGACCCAACCGGGCCTGGGGTAGTACTGGGGGAATTCGGAATAGCTGCGGCCGCGGAGCTGGCCGCGGGTATCGAAGACAAAGGCGGTGGTACCGGTGGTGCCCTGGTCGATGGAGAGAATCATCGGGGATTCCTGTTCTTATACTCTATTGCGCGGGGCGCCACTGCTGACGGAGCCGGAGCTCCGCGGCCCCTACCGGTCAGAGTATAAGTCGGATTCTGCCGCGTCCAGCGCCCAGTGAATGGCATCGGCGGGAAATCCGCGGTAGGCGAGATAGCGCTGCCGGCGGGCGCGCTCCTTGAGCTGCCGGTCCCGCGGCAGGGCGGAACTGACCGGGGAACGGAATTTGCGCTGCAGCTGTTCGGCGGCGAGGCTGAACCAGTCGGCTTCCGCCTGTTCCAGCGCGCTCTCGACCAGGCTGTTTTCCACACCCCGCTGCTGCAGGTCGCGGCGGATGCGCAGCGGCCCCTGGCCGCGCTGCACCCGGGAACGGGCAAAGACCTCGGCAAAACGGCGATCGGACTGGTAGTTGAGTTCATCGAGACGCTCGAACAGCGCATCGAAGTCGGCGTCGGGGAATTTGCCGGTGAGCTTGTCCCGCAGCTCTTTGCGGGAGTGCTCGCGGCGGGTGAGCAGCTCGAGCGCCGCGCCGAACAGCGCCTGAGCCTTGTCGGGTCCGGCTGAAAACACCGTTACTCTTCGGGGGCTTCCACGGCTTCTTCCGGCTTGGCCGGCACCAGGTCGCCCAGCAACTGCGCGCGCAGTGCACCCTCGATCTCGTCGCGGATCCCCGCGTTTTCCTTCAGGAACTTGACCGCATTGGCCTTGCCCTGGCCGATCTTATCGCCCTTGTAGCTGTACCAGGCACCGGCCTTGTCCACCAGGCCCAGCTTGACGCCGTAGTCGACGATCTCGCCCAGCAGGTTGATGCCCTGGCCGTACATGATCTGGAACTCGGTCTGCTTGAACGGCGGCGCCACCTTGTTCTTGACGACTTTCACGCGGGTCTCGTTGCCCACGACCTCGTCGCCCTCTTTCACCGAACCGATGCGGCGGATATCCAGGCGTACGGAGGAGTAGAACTTGAGCGCGTTACCGCCGGTGGTGGTTTCCGGGGAGCCGAACATCACACCGATCTTCATGCGGATCTGGTTAATGAACACACACAGGGTGTTGGTGTTCTTGATATTGCCGGTCAGCTTGCGCAGTGCCTGGGACATCAGGCGCGCCTGCAGGCCTACGTGGGAATCGCCCATCTCCCCCTCGATCTCGGCGCGCGGGGTCAGGGCCGCCACCGAGTCGACAATCAGCACGTCCACGGCGCCGGAGCGCACCAGCATGTCGGCCACTTCCAGCGCCTGCTCGCCGGTATCCGGCTGGGACACGATCAGCTCGTCCACGTTCACGCCCAGTTTCTCGGCGTAGATCGGGTCCAGCGCGTGCTCGGCGTCGACGAAGGCGCAGGTGCCGCCCTTGCGCTGGGCTTCGGCAATGACCTGCAGGGTCAGGGTGGTTTTACCGGAGGATTCCGGACCGTAGATCTCGACGATACGGCCGCGGGGCAGGCCGCCGATGCCGAGGGCCACATCCAGGCCCAGGGAGCCGGTGGAGATGGCGGGAATCCGCTCGCGCTCCTTGTCCCCCATGCGCATAACGGTACCCTTGCCGAACTGGCGCTCGATCTGAGACAGCGCCGCCTGCAGTGCCTTGTCTTTGTTGGAATCCATGACCCTTCCCGTGTGTTTGAGTGGTGTGAATTGGGGGCAAGCTTAACGAAGGATTACTGTATAAGCAACCAGTGATTTTGCGGAGGGCCCGCATTGCGGGCTCCCGGATTCCGCTGCGCTCCATGCGGGCTACAAACCCGGTCCGGGCGCCGTCAGGTTACCGGATGCGCCTTCACCAACGCCAACATGCCCCGCAGCGCCTCGGCCACCGCCTGCGCCTGGATCGACGCCCGGTCGCCATTGAAATGGAAACAGCGGGCATCGATATCCATTGGCTCCTGTCCCTCGGCGTGGGCCCAGGCGATCCACACGGTGCCCACCGGCTTCTCCTCGCTACCGCCGTCGGGGCCCGCGATCCCGCTGACCGCCACCGCCACATTGGCATCCATCATCGCCAGCACCCCACAGGCCATCTGCCGCGCCACCGGCTCGCTGACCGCGCCCTGGGCTTCCAGATCCTCCTGCGCCACGTTGAGCAGATCCCGCTTGATGCGATTGGCGTAGCTGACCAGCGAGCCCTCGAACCAGTCGGACGCACCGGCAATGGACGTGATCGCCGCGGCGATGGCGCCGCCGGTGCAGGATTCGGCCGCGGTGGCGTGCCAGCTGCGCTGGTGCAATTCCTCACCGAGCTCCCCCGCCAATTGCGCTATCTCCGCCCTTTCGCTCATCTGCCTGTTTCCCCGGTTATAGAATCATCGACCTGAAAGAGAACTCTATCACCGATTATTCCTGTGTGGATGGGCACTCATGCGAACACACGGGACCAATCGGCATCGCCCCGCGCACCTGCGCCAAAAGCCTCTCGCTATCAATCAACCCCACCCTCCAACCCCACCCTCTCTTCACTGATTTCACATTGATTTACGCAAATGAAAAATATTATCATTACGCTTTAATTTTAATAAGCGAAGGACAAGCCATGAAACACCCCTTCAGCCTCTCGATACTGTCATTGGCCATCTGCTCTCTCTCCACCGGCGGGCTGGCACAGGCGGATGGCAGCGATGATCTCGAAGAGGTAAAAGTCTACGGCTCCGTTTACCGCACCACCGG
Source organism: Microbulbifer litoralis (assembly GCF_023634065.1). Taxonomy (GTDB): domain Bacteria; phylum Pseudomonadota; class Gammaproteobacteria; order Pseudomonadales; family Cellvibrionaceae; genus Microbulbifer; species Microbulbifer litoralis. The sequence goes on along the minus strand of NZ_JALKCV010000014.1, from coordinate 131,322 downwards.
CACCAAGTCCGACCTGTCGCCGATGGAAGCGCCCATGAGCTTCGAGATCTACGACAACGAACTGCTGGAACTGCGCCAGGCCGACACCATCAACGAGGCGCTGCGCTATGTGCCGGGCATCACGCCCGAGAGCCGCGCCACCGCCACCATCTTCGACCAGTACAACATCCGCGGCTTCGACAGCTACAACAACTACTACGACGGCCTGCCGCTGCAGTACAACCAGCTCTGGAACCTGATGCCGCAAGTAGACGCCTTTGCCACCGAAAGTGTCGAAGTGCTGAAAGGCCCGACTTCCGTGCTCTACGGTTCCGCCCCTCCCGGCGGCATGGTCAACCAGACCGCCAAGCAGCCCCAGTCCGAACAGAGCACCCGCATCCGGATGCGGGCGGGCACCAACAGTCTCGCAGAGCTGGGGGTCGACACCACCGGCGCCCTGACCGAGAACGTGGACTACCGCCTGATCGCCCTCGGCCGCAGCCGCGACGCCCAGCAGGAAACCACCGAAGAGGAGCGCCGCACCATCGCGCCGTCGGTGACCTGGCAGATTGGCGACCGCACCAGCCTGAACCTGAACGCCTATTACCAGGACGACCCGAAGGCGATCCCGTCCACTACCCTGCCGGCCATCGGTACCCTGTACGCGGCCCCCTACGGCAAACTGGACAGCGACGCCTACGCGGGGGACGAAAACTGGAACAGCTATTCCCGCGAGTTCACGCTGCTGGGCTACAAATTCAGCCACGCTTTCTCCGATTCGGTGACTTTCCTGCAGAACCTGCGCTATACCGACGCCAGTGCCCTGCAGCGCAATACCTACAGTGCCGGTCTGGCGGAAGACGGCCGCACCTACGCGCGCAACGCCTACTACACCGACGAGGCGCAGGAGGGGCTGGCGATGGACAACCAGTTGGCCATCGACCTGAACGCCGGCGGTGCCGAACACCGGCTGCTGCTGGGGCTGGACTACCAGGACCTGGACTCCACCATCGGCTACGGCGACACTTTCGGCATCGACACCCCGACCATCGACCTGGGCGCCCCGGATTACAACCAGTTCGACCCCGACACCCTGCCGGTGGACTACTACACCGAGCAACACAAAATCCAGCAGGAACAGCTGGGCCTGTACCTGCAGGACGAAATCCACTGGGGCAAGCTGGTGGTAATACTCGGCACCCGCTGGGATGACTACCAGAGCGAGGATGTCGCCAATACAACCTACGAAACCGGCGTTACGGAAATCGACCAGGACCAGTTCAGCTCCCGGGCGGCCGCCATCTACAGCTTCGACTCCGGCCTGTCCCCCTATGCCAGCTACTCGGAGTCCTTCGAGCCCACCTCCGGCATCGACTCCCTCACCGGCGAGGCCTTCGAACCCACCACCGCAAAACAGTGGGAAGCGGGCCTGAAATACAGCGCGCCGGCCAGCGACCTGGAACTGACCGCCGCGGCCTTCGACCTGCGCAAGCAGAACGTGGTGGTCAACACCGCAGACTTTTTCCAGTACACACAGAACGGCGAAGTGACTTCACGCGGGATAGAGCTGGCCGCCACCTGGTCCCCGATACCCGACCTGGCGCTGACCACCAACTACAACTACCAGGATGTCGAGATCACGGAAAATGCCCTCGACCCGAGCCTCGAAGGCAAAACCCCCGAATGGGTCGCGGACGAGCAGGCCTCGGTCTGGGCCAACTACAACCTGACCGATGCCCTGATGTTCGGCGGCGGCGTGCGCTATGTGGGCAACAGCCCGGTGGATAAGGCCAACAGCGACCAGGTGCCCTCCTACACGCTGGTCGACCTGGTGATGTCCTACACACTCAGCGAGCGCTACGAACTGGGCCTCAGCGCCAGCAACCTGACGGACAAACGCTATATCGGCGCCTGTGCCGGAGTCAGCCGCTGCTGGATGGGCGCACAGCGCAGTGTGGAGTTCACGGTTAACGTGCGGCTCTGATACAGGGATCGGGGATTGTCGCGCTTCCCGCGTTTGCGGGAAGCGCTTATTCGATTGCGCCGCCCGTGTCCACACGCCCCTTCCAACCAGGCAAACCACGCCCTCACAGTATCGTCATACCACGCCTTCTTTCATCCACCGTTCCAGCCGGATAATACGGTCACTCCGGCGACAGAAACGGCCTGGCCATCACCGACCTTTTCTTATACTGTAAAACCACTCAGTCAGGGGAAGTAACCTATGTCCACCGATGTCGTCGATGCGGAAGTATCGCCAACCGGGCAGTTCGACATTCTGTCCAAATACGAAATCCACAAGCTCACCGACGATAGCCGCGGTCCCCAGCACCAGCTTTTCCGCAACTGCTCCCTGGCGGTACTCAACTGCGGCAACTATATGGACGACGGCAAGGAGTTGCTGGAGAAATATGCGGATTTTGATATTTCGGTGGTGCCGACGGAGCGCGGTATCAAGCTCAAGGTAAGCAACGCCCCCGCCAGCGCTTTTGTCGACGGCAAGATGATCCGCGGTATCGCCGAGCACCTGTTTGCGGTGCTGCGGGACATTATCTATGTGAACAGCGAAATCACCGGCGATCCGCGCTACGACCTGGTTTCCGCCCAGGGCGTGACCGATGCCGTGTTCCATATCCTGCGCAATGCCGACACCTTCGACCGCATCCGCTCACCGCGGCTGGTGGTGTGCTGGGGCGGCCACTCGATTTCGCGGGAGGAATACGATTACACCAAGCAGGTGGGTTATGCGCTGGCCCTGCGGCACCTGGACATCTGCACCGGCTGCGGTCCCGGGGCGATGAAGGGGCCCATGAAAGGCGCCACCATCGGACACGCCAAGCAGCGCGACCGCGGCGGGCAGTATGTCGGCATTACCGAGCCGGGCATCATCGCGGCAGAGGCGCCGAACCCGATCGTCAACCAGCTCGTAATCATGCCGGATATCGAGAAACGCCTGGAGGCGTTCGTGCGCACCGGCCACGGCATCGTGGTATTCCCCGGCGGCGCGGGGACCGCCGAGGAGATCCTGTACCTGCTGGGCATATTGCTGCACAAGGAAAACAGGGAGCAGCCCTTCCCGCTGATTTTTACCGGCCCGGCCAGCGCCGCGGACTATTTCATCCGCATCGACCAGTTTATTGCCAACACCCTGGGCGAGGCGGCCAGGTCGCGCTACCAGATCATCATCGACGATCCGCCGGAGGTGGCGCGGCAGATGGCGGCCGGCATCCAGGAAGTCCGGCAACACCGCAAGGAATCCGGCGATGCCTACTACTTCAACTGGCAATTGAAAATCTCCACGGAATTCCAGCGCCCGTTTGAACCCACCCACGAGAAGATGCGCGACCTGGAACTGCACACCAACCAGGAACCCTACCTGCTCGCCGCCAACCTGCGCCGCGCCTTTTCCGGGATCGTCTCCGGCAACGTGAAAGACCAGGGTATCCGCAATGTGGAGAAGAACGGCCCCTACGAACTGCGCGGCGACCCGGACCTGATGCACAGCATGGACACCCTGCTGGATTCCTTCGTCAAGCAAAACAGGATGAAACTGCCCGGCAAGACTTACACCCCCTGCTACCGGATTGTTGAGGGCTGACCATCGAGCGCTATGGTTCCGGCACTTACCCTGCCGGAGCCACCGGCGCCAGTTGGGGGAAATACCACGGCTCAGCATGTTCCGGTATCGCCCACCGCAATGGCGAACGGTTACTGGCCTCCGTCAGCAGACCGTCACTTTTCATTTGTGAAATCAGACGGCGGCCACTGCGCTCCGAATCACCGGCCATTTCTATCGCCGATGCGCGCCCCAACTCTCCCTCGATAAATGCCTGCAGCAGAATATTCGCGGCGGCGGGCTTCAGTGCACCGTATCCCATCACCCGCCCATCGTTTCGCGCCTGAACGTAGCTCTTTATCCGCTCGCGCAGGCTTTCCAGCTCCAGCAACTCGCCGATATAGCTGACCTGATCCTGGGCCGTATCCAGCATAAACTCACAGAACTTCAGCAGCGCCGTCTCACTCAGGGCTCCGCGCCCATCGTGACTGCCCTGCCGCGGGAAATCCGCGCGTGCCAACAATTCCCTGTAACGGTCTGCCGCGCGCGCGAGCCCCCGACTCAGGCACCAGACGCCCACCCCCTGCAGGCCCGCCAGCCGCATGGCTTCGTCGGTAAATAAACGTCCTACCCGGCCATTGCCATCAAGGAAAGGGTGAATCCAGGCAAAACGGTGGTGCGCGCACATTGCCGCAATGACTTTTCGGTCACCAGGATATCGCGACGGTGAATAGGTCGCACAAAACCCCTGAACCAGGCCGTCGAGGTCTTGAGGCGGAGGGGGGATATGTCGCCCCACTGTTACATCCATTTTCCGCCACTTCCCCGGAATCACCTCCCCCCTCAAATCCCCGCTCTGGTCACAGACTCTGCGCAGATTATCCGGTACACCGATATAGAACTGTCGGTGCAAAGAGCGGATGAAATCTTTGGAGTAGAGTGCGTCCGCTTCGACCTGCTGTTCAGACAACCAGTTCTGTACCGCAATATGGGCCATCGATTCCAGTTGCCGATCCCGCTTGGCGGGATCTGCCGAGAAGTCACCGCGCTGGGCAGCACGTATTTCAGCGGGCCGGGTTCGGTTACCCTCGATCAGGTTGGAGTAGTAGGAATTGATTACCGCCATATGGGCCTGTAGTACCGCCTTGCTCGCGGGAGCGAGATGGCCCGCAAGCTTTGCAGAGGCAGCAACCAGCGCCACGGCTTTGTCCGGCAGCGGTGAATCCGCCAACGCCCTGTCGCCGGGAACGAATGGGGCTATACCCTGGACACTGGTAACCATAGACAATATGGCCGGTTTTATGGCCGGCTTGCAAATCAACTAACTAGTTGATTTACATGAAATTATTAAAATACCAACGCTTTTTGACAGCCCATTTTGGCCGGTTTCCTGCCCAGTCGTCAAACCCTGTGAGCACCACCATCCCAAACCCGGTTTAATCGCCAGCCCAAGCCGCTACAATAGCGCCCCTCCCATCCACCAATCAGACAAGAAGAAGTAGCTCCCCATGCCGCAAGCCCCCAGTGCCAAAACGCCTGCCGAGAAGAATGCCCAGCATACCCCCATGATGCAGCAATACCTTCGTATCAAGGCCCAGCACCCCCAGGAGCTGGTTTTCTATCGCATGGGAGACTTCTATGAGCTGTTCTACGACGACGCCAAGCGCGCCGCCGAGCTGCTGGACGTAACCCTGACCGCCCGCGGCAAGTCAGGCGGTGAGCCGATCCCGATGGCCGGTATTCCCTACCACGCCGCGGAGGGCTACCTGGCGCGGCTGATCAAGCAGGGGGTGTCCGTGGCCATCTGCGAACAGATCGGCGATCCGGCCACCGCCAAGGGGCCGGTGGAACGCAAGGTGATGCGTATCGTCACCCCGGGTACCGTCACCGATGAGGCGCTGCTGAACGACCGCCGCGACAACCTGCTGGCCGCCATTGCGCATGTGGGCGAACAGTTCGGCCTGGCGCTGCTGGACCTGGCCACCGGCCGCTTCGTGGTGCAGGAGGTGGATACCGTCGAGGCGCTGGCGGAACAGGTACAGCGCCACCGACCGGCGGAACTGCTGGCGCCGGAGAACCTGGCGCTGCCCGGCGAGATCGGGAACCTGCCCGGCCTGCGCCGCCGCGCGCCCTGGGAATTCGAACTGGAGACCGCGCTGCGACTGCTGAACCAGCAGTTCGGCACCATGAACCTGGAGGCCTTCGGCTGCAGCCACCTGCACGCCGCGGTAACTGCCGCCGGCTGCCTGCTGCAATATGCCCGCGACACCCAGCGCACCGAGCTGCCGCATATCCGCAGCCTGCAGACCGAGACCACCGACGATACCGTGGCGCTGGACGGCGCCAGCCGCCGCAACCTGGAGATCGACCTGAACCTGTCCGGCGGCGACGACAATACGCTGCTGTCGGTGTTCGACACCTGCAAGACCGCCATGGGCAGCCGACTGCTGCGCCGCTGGCTGAACAACCCGCTGCGCCAGTTGACCACACTACAAAATCGCCAGGACGCCATCACCGCACTGGTGGACGGCTACCGGTTCGAGCCGCTGCGCGACAGCCTCAAGCCGGTGGGCGATATGGAGCGCATTCTCGGCCGCCTGGCGCTGCGCTCGGCGCGCCCGCGGGACCTGGCGCGGCTCGGCCAGTCACTGGCGCAGTTCCCGCAGATCCAGCGCGAGCTGGCCGACACCGAATCCGTGCTGCTGAAGGAACTGCTGCGGGAAGTCGGCGAATGGCCGGAAACCGTCGCCCTACTGGAGCGGGCGCTGGTGGAAAACCCGCCGGTGGTGATCCGCGACGGCGGCGTCATCGCCACCGGCTACGACAGCGAACTGGACGAACTGCGCTCAATCAGCGAAAACGCCGGCGACTACCTGGTGCAACTGGAAGTGCGGGAGAAAGAGCGCACCGGCATCCCCACACTGAAAGTCGGCTACAACCGTGTGCACGGCTACTTTATCGAGATCAGCCGCGGCCAGAGCGACAAGGCGCCGGCGGACTATATCCGCCGCCAGACACTGAAAAACGCCGAGCGCTTTATCACCCCGGAACTGAAAGAATTCGAGGACAAGGCGCTGTCGGCCAAGAGCCGCGCCCTGGCGCGCGAGAAGGCCCTGTACGAGGAGCTGATCACGCAACTGAACGAATCCCTGGCCGAACTGCAGACCGCTGCCGCCGCCGTATCGCAGCTGGACGTGCTGGCCTGCCTGACCGAGCGCGCCGACAACCTGCGCCTGTGCCGCCCCGAGCTCGGCACCGAGCCGGGCCTGGATATCGAGGCCGGCCGCCACCCGGTGGTGGAACAGGTGCTGGACGATCCGTTCGTGGCCAACGATATCGCCCTGCGCGACGACCGCCGCATGCTGGTCATCACCGGCCCCAATATGGGCGGTAAGTCCACCTATATGCGCCAGACCGCGCTGATCGCACTGCTGGCCCACGTGGGCAGCTATGTGCCGGCGGATGCGGCCCGTATCGGCCTGCTGGACCGCATCTTCACCCGCATCGGCAGCGCCGACGACCTGGCCGGCGGCCGCTCCACCTTTATGGTGGAGATGACCGAGACGGCCAATATCCTGCGCAACGCCAGCGAGCACAGCCTGGTGCTGATGGACGAGATTGGCCGCGGCACCAGCACCTACGACGGCCTGTCCCTGGCCTGGGCCTGCGCCCACTACCTGGCCGATCGGGTGCGCGCCTTTACGCTGTTCGCGACCCACTATTTCGAGCTGACCGAACTGCCGCAACAGTGCCACTCGGCGGCCAATATCCACCTGAACGCCACCGAGCACGGCGACGGTATCGTCTTCCTGCACCGCATCCAGGAGGGGCCGGCCTCGAAGAGCTACGGGCTGCAGGTGGCCAAACTGGCGGGGATTCCGGGCGATGTGCTGTCGGAGGCGCAGCAGCGCCTGCAGGCATTGGAGACCGGCACTGTGGACTGGGGCACTGGGACTGGAGAAGGGGAAACGCCGGCGACACAACCGCAGCCACAGCCGGAACCTGTATCGCAATCGCCCGCTTCGCCCCAGCAGGTGGACCTGTTCGGCGCCCCCAGCCACCCGGCCGTGGACGCGCTGGAGGAGCTGGACCCGGACGAGCTGACGCCGCGCCAGGCACTGGAACGGCTGTACGAGTTGCGCAAACTGCTGTGATGCCCTGCCCAGCGCAGGATGGGCTACAAAACGGGCCTGCGGCCAGATGCGGAGCCGGAGCCTCCAGCGCCTGTGGCCAAAGCGCCCTGCGCTCCCAGGTTATAAGTCCAAAACCATTCGGACTCAAAAGCCACTACAATTCGCGCCAGTTATTGCTAAAATCCGCTGCTTCAACGATTTTGGGTACTATCGAGGGACACGCATGACATTCGTAATTGGGGAAAACTGCATCAAGTGCAAATACACCGACTGTGTGGAAGTCTGCCCGGTGGACTGCTTCTACGAAGGCCCCAACTTCCTGGTGATCCACCCGGACGAATGTATCGACTGCGCCCTGTGTGAGCCCGAGTGCCCCGCCAACGCCATCTACTCCGAGGACGAGGTGCCCGAGGACCAGCAGGAGTTTATCGAGCTGAATGCCGAACTGTCGGAAGTCTGGCCCAATATCACCGAGAAAAAGGACCCGCTGCCGGACGCCGACGAATGGGATGGCAAGAAGGGCAAGCTGGAGCAACTGGAACGCTGAGCGCCCACCTGTTTTGCGGAAAAGCCGTCTGTCGCAGACGGCTTTTTTGTTTGCCACCCTGTCCGGTTTCCGCTGGAACCCAACTACCCCCAAAAGACCTAGCCGATGAAATCCCTAAGCGTACTCCTGCGTCAGACCATGGCCGTCGCCCTCCTCAGCCTGCCCCTGGAAAGCTCTGCCGGCGAGGACCGCCGTATCGCCCTGACCTTCGATGACGGCCAACTGCCCGGCACCACCGGGGAGCTGCTGGACGAACTGGAGCGGCTGCAATTGAAAGCCTCTTTCTTCCCCGGCTGCGGTGAGACAGTAAAAAATCCGGAGGCGATCGGGACCGCCGCTACGCCCGCAGCCAGCGTCGATTGCACAGGGCGGCTGGAACTGGCCCCTCCGACAGTCCTGCGGGAGATCGCCGGGGCGGCGAAGATACTGCGGCAACTGGGACATCGCGATCCGCTCGCGCTGCGACCGGCCTACGCGCAGATTCCGCGGCAGCGGGAACCGGGCCAGGACGGTTCGGCCCTCGCCCTGTGGAACACGCTGCCGGCCTCCAGTGCCGATCCGGAAGCGCCGCAACAGGTTGCGGACTATATCGCCGACAACGCCTTCCCCGGTGCGGTAGTATTGGTGCATCCGATAGCCGGGCAGCGGCAACAGATACTGGAAACCCTGCCCCTGCTCAGCGAGCAGTTGCGCAAGCGTGGATACGAGTTTGCCACCCTGTCGGAAGTCGTCGCCGGCCGCAAGCGGAAAACCGAATCCACGGACGTCTGACCGGGCTGGACAGCGCCTCAGAGAGAACAACAAGAGAAGAAGACAATATGCACCGTGCTACAGGCAAAACCATCGTCAAATGGATCGGCCTGCTGGTGCTTGCCGCAGTGGCCGTCTTTTTTACCCTGTTCCAGATCAGCAAAAGTACCGGCTGGCAACTGTTCGGCACCATCGTGCCCCGCGTCACCACAGACCGGAAACTGGTCGCACTGACATTCGACGACGGCCCGGAACCGGGCGCCACCGAGAAACTGCTGCAGCTGCTCGGCGACCGGCAGGTAAAGGCTACGTTTTTCCTGGTCGGCCGTTCCATGGAGAAACACCCGGAGCAGGCGGCAATGATCGCCCGCGCCGGCCACCAGTTGGGCAACCACTCCTACACCCACTCGCGCATGGTCATGCTCGACTACGAGACCGTGGCGGAGGAGCTGGAGAGCACCGAACGGCTGATCCGCGATGCCGGCTACAGCGGCGAAATCTATTTCCGCCCGCCCTACGGCAAGAAACTCTTCAACCTGCCCCGCTACCTGAATGACCGGGACATCACCAGCGTCACCTGGGATATCGCCCCGGAAACCTTCGCCGGGCCCATGACACCGGAGGAAATCAGTGGCCCGATCCTGGAGCGGGTGCGCCCCGGTTCCATCATCCTGTTGCACCCGATGCACGGCTACCGCGACACCGTCCTGCAGGCCCTGCCGGAGGTGATCGATAGCCTGAAAGCGCGCGGCTACCACTTTGCCACCCTGTCGGAACTGCTGGCCGCGGAGACCGCAGCGGACTGAGCGCCGCCGGTACAACCATGCCGCAACCCGCTCCTACTCCCGGGGGCAATAAAGTGGTGAAAAGCACGGAATCACGCTACCAATTAGAACCATCGACTCACCGATTCCGGAGCCGATCTCCGGCATGAAGTGAGGCGGGTTATCCAGGTGGCAATACGGGAGTCTTACCATGTTGCGCTGGGCTATTATCTGTCTGGTTATTGCACTGATCGCGGCCTTCTTCGGTTTCGGTGGCGTCGCTACCGCGGCGACCGATATCGCCAAGGTGCTCTTCTTCGTCTTTCTGGTACTCTTTGTACTGGCCCTTATTTTCGGGCGACGCAAACCGCCCAAATAGCAGGGACTCCGCCCTACAGGACTACAGCCGGGCCACGCGCCCGGCTTTCCGTCCTCAACCCCGATGGCATCTGCCTGACGCGGTGCCGACCGCTTCCCCGTCGGGGCTCAGGTGCGGTCACGCTGCGGCTCCAGCGCCAGCACGCTGGCGAAGTGATTGAACCCCACCACCATTTCCATCACGCCCAGCGCCTCGATTATTTCATCGTCCCTGGCACCGAGTTCGCGCGCGGCGATGATCAGTTTCTCGCCGTGATTGTCCGGATCCAGGTTGGCGTGGCGGGCCAGGTTGAACAGCGCCTGCTCCTTGTCCGAGAAGTGCACGTCATCCGGGTGGTTGCGAATCCGCATCACATCGTCGCGGGCCACACCCAGGTTCTCCATCGACACGCTGTGGTGGTAGATACCGTAGTCGCAGTGGTTGTCGGCGGAAATCACCAGCCCGATCCCCTCTTTCAGCTGCGCCGACAGGCAACCGTGGATCATCAGCGCCTTGAACTTGTACCAGTTCGCCTCCAGCAGCGCCGGGTGGTGGGCATGGGCGCGGAACAGGGTCGGGATGGCGCCCAGTTCATCTCTAATTTCATCGAATACCACACTCACCCGATCCTCGACGGGAATCTCCATCAATGGAATAAGGCCCATAGTTCACCTACCTGCTGTGTCTGCGGCACACCGCAAAGCGCTTTTCCCCGGAAACGGATACTGTATATAATCCCAGCATGCGAAAGATCATCCACTGCGACTGCGACTGCTTCTACGCCTCGGTCGAAATGCGCGACGACCCCAATCTTCGCGGCCGCCCCCTGGCCGTAGGGGGTGCCAGCGACCGCCGGGGGGTGATCTCCACCTGCAACTACGAGGCGCGCAGCTACGGCGTGCGCTCCGCCATGCCCACCTCCCGGGCAAAGCAACTCTGCCCTGATCTGATTGTAGTACCCGGCAACATGAAAAAATATCGGGAGGTCAGCGCACAGATCCGGGAAATCTTCCTGGAGTACAGCGATACCATAGAACCCCTGTCCCTGGACGAGGCCTTTCTCGATGTCAGCGACAGCGGCCACTGCCGCGGCAGCGCCACCCTGATCGCCGAAGAGATACGCCGGCGCGTGCACGGGGAGCTGGGAATCACCATCTCCGCCGGTGTCGCGCCCAACAAGTTCCTGGCCAAGATTGCCAGTGACTGGAAAAAGCCCGACGGTCTCACCGTGGTGGCGCCCGGCGCCGTGGACCAGTTCGTACTGCGGCTGCCGGTGGGCAGGATTCACGGCGTCGGCCGGGTCACCGCGGAGAAGATGAAACGCCGCGGCATCCGCACCTGTGCGGACCTGCGCAACTATTCCCGCATCGAGCTGACACGCGATTTCGGCAAGTTCGGCCAGCGCCTCTACGAGCTCTGCCGCGGCATCGACGAGCGGCCCGTCACCGGCGACGGATCCCGCAAGAGTGTCAGCGTCGAACGCACCTTCAGCGAGGATCTCGACAGCCTGGACGCCTGGCAGGAGCAGCTCACGGAGCTCTATGTGCGCCTGCTGGAACGCCTGGAGCGACTCGACGACCGCTACCGGATCAGCGGCGTGGCGGTGAAGCTGAAATACAGTGATTTCACCACTACCACCCAGGAGCGCACCAGTCACTCGAGCCGTATCTCCGAGTTCAAGCACCTGCTGGAACAGTGCTGGAAGCGGCGCCCGGAGCCGATTCGCCTGCTGGGTGTGGGGGTCAAAGTCAAGGATTTACGCGCCGAATTGGGACCGGAACAACTGCCCCTGCCACTGCCCGCCAGCGGCCGCCTGTCGGCCTGACACCGGCACTGCGCGGCACCTGCCGGTCAGCAAATCTGGCGTTCCGGCACACTCCTCGACCGGGGCTGTGCAGTGGGGCCAACTATACTCCCCAGACCGACAGCAGCCAGACCGACAGCAAAGAGGTGCGCAATGAAAAGAGTGCTCCCCAGCGCCCTCGTCAGCTGGTTTCTCAGCTACGCCGGGAAACTGGAGCACCCGGGATTGTTCAAGTGGATTACCGCAATCTTTCTGGTCAACCTGTTCATCCCCGACCCCATTATTTTCCTGGATGAACTACTGCTCGGACTGCTCGCCCTGTACCTGGGGCGCCAGAAAAAAGACCGGCATCCACAGCCCGCCACGGAAAAGAACGTGGGCCGCGGTAAAGGTGAAAAGGTTAGGGAAAACCGCACACCGGGCAGTAAATAATCGCTCGATCATAAGCCGTACGAGCAGCGATCAACCACGCACGGAGGCGCGAAGCTTGTTCCGCAAAGATTTTCAGCACCTGGACGACGAGGCGCTGCTGGAGTATTACCACGCGACGCGCAACCTCGCTGCATTCCGCCAGCTGTACGCACGCTATAAAGATACCCTGTACCGCTATTGCACCCAGATGAATTTTGCCGGAGCCGGCGCGGTGCTGGAGGAGCTCTGGCGCAATCTGCTCGAGCGGCCGCCGGAACTCTGTGGACGCCTGCTGCGCACCTGGTTATTTATCCGCGCCGACCGGCTGCTGCGCAATTACGCCGGCAGCGACCCGGAAATACAACCGGGCGACCCCACCCCGGACAATCCCCTCCTGAACGGCCTGCAACAGTTGCCACGCATCGAGCGCAATATCCTGTTGCTGCACCTCGAGTGCCAAATGCCCCTGGCAACAGTCGCGGATATCGAAAGGCTGTCACTCAAGCGCTGCCGCGAGCACTACCAGCGGGGCCGCGAACGGCTGGACGAAATTTTACACGGGCCGAAAAGGCAACCCTGGCGTATTGAAGAGGTGTGTGTATGAGTGTTTGGGAACACCGGTACCGGGATGCAGCCGCAGAGATCACTTCGCCCGGCGCACTGGATGAAAAGATCCTGCTGCGCGCCCGCCAGTTCAAACCGGTCAGGCGTGAAAGCAACCGAGTGCTGTCGGGCGTCGCCAGCAGCTGCGCGGCGCTTGCCGTCATAGTGCTGTTGATTCACCCGGCCCAATACCTGGGTGCACTGACCCCCAGCCAGCGCCCCGCCGACAGCGCCCAGGCCAGCCCCCTGATGAACTGGCAACAACCGGGCAGGGAGCCACTGGCCGCAGCCGATCCCTGGTTTGCCCTGCGCAGTGAAGTGAAGGCCGGCAACTACCGCAGCCTGTGCCAACACTGGCGGCGCCAGCAACGCGGCAGCACCAGTGAAAAACTGCCCCGGGACCTGGAGAACGAGGCCCGGGACCACTGCCGGATCCTGCCCACCCATTAATTTCCCGGTATTGACTCAAGTTTCGCAATTCACGGTAATTGGCGGGGCGTAGCCTGGGTGGACGCGCGCAGCACCGGAATCCGGGATTGGCCGGGCCGCACCCTGTCCCGGATTTCGCTGCGCTTCATCCAGGCTACGTCTCTCAAGCCGGAATTCTGAAATTTGAGTATTATTAACCCGGCAATAGCACCCTCCCCACGCGTTATCGCAACGACAGAATCACCTTGCCCCTCGCCCGGCGCCCGGTAATGGCGGCAAACGCCTGTATAAACTCCTCGAACGGGTAGACTTCGGTGGTAAGGGGATTCAGGTTGCCCTCCTCCACCATCTGCAGCAGTTCGGCGAAGTTCTGCAGGTTGGCCTTCGGATCGCGCTGTGCCCAGCTGCCCCAGAAGATTCCCATGATATCCCCCGCTTTCAGTAGCGGCAGGTTCATGGGCAGCTTGGGAATATCCCCGGACGCGAAACCGATTACCAGATAGCGCCCGCACCAGGCGATCGAGCGATAGGCGGTCTCGGTAAAATCGCCACCGACCGGATCGTAGATCACATCCGCGCCCCGGCCGCCGGTCAGTTCCCTGATCCGCTCCTTCAGGTCTTCTTGCGTGTAGTTGATCAGTTCGTCTGCGCCCACTTCGCGACAGAACTCGAGTTTCTCCGCGGTGGAGGCACAGGCGATCACCCGTGCCCCCAACGCCTTGCCGAGCTGGATGGCGGTCACACCGACACCGCCGGCGGCCCCCAACACAACCAGGGTCTCCCCTTCGCGCAGTGCCGCGCGCTGCTTGAGTGCGTAATAGGAAGTGGCATAGGTGATGCAGAAACCCGCGGCCTGTTCAAAACTGAGTTTCTCCGGCATCGGCACCAACAGTTTCTGGTCGACGTGCACCTGCTCGGCAAACGCCGCGAGGCCGGGCATGGCGATCACCCGGTCGCCCACCTTGAAACCCTTTACATCGGCACCAACGGCACTGATCACACCGGCACATTCACCGCCGGGCACAAACGGCAGCGGCGGTTTGACCTGGTATTTTCCGGCAATGATCAGGGAGTCGGGGAAATTGATCCCGGCCGCGCGGACATCGATCCGCACTTCCCCGGGCTTCAGTTCCGGCAGCGCCCGCTCGGTGATTTTCAGTGATTCCGCGGGTCCGTATTCCTCGCAAACCAGTGCGCGCATTTTTCACTCCCGTTCAGAAATTTTTCTCGCTCCAGAACAAAGGTTCCGGCAGCACCACGTCAGGCGACTTCGAATAATCCCGCCGCCCCCATACCGCCGCCGACACACATGGTCACGACGACATATTTGACGCCGCGGCGTTTGCCCTCCAGCAACGCGTGGCCGACCATCCGTGCACCGCTCATACCGTAGGGATGGCCGATGGAGATGGCGCCACCGTTGACATTCAGCCTGTCGTTGTCGATACCCAGCCTGTCGCGGCAGTAGAGCACCTGCACCGCAAAGGCCTCATTCAATTCCCACAGGCCGATATCGTCCATCGACAGGCCGGTGCGCTGCAGCAGTTTCGGGATCGCGTAGACCGGACCGATACCCATCTCGTCCGGTTCGCAGCCGGCCACGGCCAAGCCGCGGTAGATACCCAGCGGCTCCAGATTGCGCTTCTGCGCCAGTTCACTGTCCATCAGCACCAGCGCGGCGGCGCCGTCGGAGAGCTGGGAGGCATTGCCGGCGGTAATCACGCCGTTGTCGCGCACCGGGTTCAGGCTCTGCAGTCCCTCCAGGGTGGTCTGCGGGCGGTTGCCCTCGTCTTTTTCCAGGGTAACCTCGCGGTAGGAGATCTCCTTCGTCTCGCGATCCATTTCCGCCTTGGTGCAGGTCACCGGCACTATCTCATCCCGGAAGATTCCCGCCTCCTGGGCCGCAGCGGTACGCATCTGGGACTGCAGCGCGTATTCGTCCTGGCGCTCGCGCTCGATACCGTAGCGTTTCGCTACCACTTCGGCGGTATCGATCATCGGCATATAGATATCGCCGGACATTTCCAGCAGCGCCGGATCGGTGGCCCGATAGCTGTTCATATGTTCGTTCTGCACCAGCGAGATATGTTCCAGCCCACCGGCCACCGCCAGCGGACTGCCGTCCTGTACTATCTGCCTGGCCGCGGTGGCCACCGCCATCAGGCCGGAGGAACACTGGCGGTCGATGGTCATACCGGCAACACTGGCCGGCAGGCCGGAGCGCAGCGCGATCTGCCGGGCAACGTTAAGTCCGGTGGTCCCCTGTTGCATGGCGACGCCGAAAATGCAGTCGTCGACCTCCGCCGCCTCGACGCCCGCGCGCTTCACCGCCGCGCGCACCGCGTGCGCAGCCAGGCTGGGCCCCTCGAGGTTGTTGAAGGCACCGCGATAGGCCTTGCCGATCGGCGTGCGTGCCGTGGAAACAATCACTGCCTCTTTCATGGCAATCTCCTCAATTCAGTTCCACATCGAGGGCGTGCGCCGCCTTCTGTACAAACTTTACCGTCTGGTTCAGGCCGCCGTAGATCTCCTTCTGGTCGCCGCCGTCGGCAATCGACTCCATTTGCGCCTGTACTGCCTCCGGCGTCTGCTGTTGCGGAGACAGGTAGACGCCCCCGGTTTCCACGATACGCGCGCAGGCAAAAGCACCGGCGCCGGCACCGAGAATAAATCGGTTGGGCGCGTCCTCGGCTACCAGTGCCAACAGGCCCGCGGTGACCGATTCCGGTGTCATCAGGTCCAGCACCCTGGGATCGGGGATAATATCCTCGGTCATCCGCGTGCGGGCGGTCGGCGACAGGCAATTGACCTTGATTCCGTATTTCTCACCCTCCAGGCACAGGGTATTCATCAGGCCCACGAGCGCCATCTTGGCGGCACCGTAATTCGACTGGCCGAAGTTGCCGTAGAGACCGGACGAGGAAGTGGTCATGGCGATGCGCCCATAGTTCTGCTTGCGCATCAGCTCCCAGACGGCCTTGGTACAGTTGACCGAGCCCATCAGGTGGACATCCATGACCTGTTTAAAGTCGTCCAGGTCCATTTTGGCGAAAGACTTGTCGCGCAGGATGCCGGCGTTGTTCACCAGGATATCCACCCGGCCCCAACGCTCCACGGCGGACCCGACCATGTTTTCCACTTCGGTATAGTCGGTGACATTGGCGCCGTTGGCGATGGCCTCGCCGCCGAAGCCTTCGATTTCCGCCACCACCTGTTCCGCGGCACTCAGCGAAGCGCCGGAGCCGTCGCGCGCGCCGCCCAGGTCATTGACCACCACTTTCGCCCCGCGCCGCGCCAGTTCCAGCGCGTGGGATCTGCCCAGGCCATTGCCGGCGCCGGTGACGATTGCCACCTGTCCATCGAATCGAACACTCATCTCACCCTCTCCCCTATCCGGTAAATTGCATAAACAGCCACTCGGCGATCAGGGCCGGCTTTTCCTCGCCCTCGATCTCCATGGTGGCTTCCAGTTTTATCTGGTACTGGGCGGGCTTTTTCTCCTGGATATCCAGAATCTTCGCCCGCACCCGCACTCTGCTGTCGACCTTGACCGGGTTGATAAAGCGCACCTTGTCGAGGCCATAGTTCACCCCCATCTGCACGCCGTCGATGGCGATTTGCAACTGTTCGGCAAAATAGGACAGCAGCGACAGCGACAGGAAGCCGTGGGCGATGGTGCCGCCAAACGGTGTCTTCCTGGCGGCCTCCGGGTCCACATGGATAAACTGGCGATCCAGCGTGCACTCGGCAAAGGTATCGATCCGCTGCTGGTCTATCTGCAGCCATTCGGTGGGCTCGATTTCCAGGCCGACATAGGCCGGGAAACTGTCTCGTGGAATCAGTGTAGGCATTGTGAACTCCGCATTCTTATATTGTGTTTCAGTAAGCCGACACACCGCCGTCGACCGCCAGCGCCTGGCCGGTGATATAGGTCATCTTCGGTGACAGCAGCATCAGCATCGCCGCCACCACCTCTTCCGGCTGCCCGAGGCGTTTCATCGGGCAGCCGGTGGCGAGAAATACCTGCATTTCCTCGCCACTCACCCCCGGGGTTTCGATACCGGTCACCATCGGCGTCAGCGTGAAGAAGGGACAGATCGCATTGACGCGTACGCCGTACTTGGCATTTTCCACCGCCGCGGTTTTTGTCACACCGATGACCGCGTGCTTGGCCGCCGCATAGGAGGCGATCTTGGGCGCACCGCCCAGCCCGGCCATCGAGGAGACATTGAGAATGGCCCCGCCGCCGTGCCGTTTCATCAGCGGCAGCTGGTACTTGAGGCCGAACATCACGCCTTTCAGGTTGACGTTGTACTGGCGGTCCATTTCCGCCTCATCGGTCTCCTCGAGGCGCATCATCGGCGGTGCAATCCCGGCATTGTTGACAGCCAGGTCCAACCTGCCGAACGCCGAGTTGGCCAGCTCCACCAGTGCCGCGCAGTCTGTTTCCACGGACACATCGCAACGCTTTGAGCGAAAGTCGATACCGTCTCCAGCCAATTCATCGGCGACGGTGGCGAGTGCCTCTTCATTGATATCGCCGAGTACCAGCCTGGCACCACGCCGGCCCAGTTCGTGGGCCAGCAGTTGTCCGAAGCCGCTGGCGGCGCCGGTAATCAGTGCCACCTGCCCGGAGAAATCCAGGATCGGATCCGCGTTCATCAGATACCTCCGCAGGACGTCATGCCGCCATCCACCACCACGCATTCACCGGTGGTATAGCTGGAGGCGTCGGACACCAGGTAGAGCACGGTGCCGGCCATCTCATCCGGCTCTGCGTGGCGGTGCATCGGGATATGGCCGATGGCGGTATCGTAGATTTCCTCGTGGGAGAAGAGCGCACCGGCGAATTTTGTTTTGGTCAGCCCCGGCAGCAGCGCGTTGACGCGGATATTGAACGGGGCACACTCCTTGGCAAAGGCCCGTGTCATATTGACCACCGCCGCCTTGGTAATCGAATAGATACCCTGGCCGACGCCCGGCTGCAGCGCATTGATCGAGGCCGTGTTGACGATGCAGCCGCCACCCTGCTCGCGCATCAGCTTGCCGGCCGCCACCGACATAAAGAAGTAACCGCGGATATTCACATCGACGGTTTTCTGGAAGGCGCCCGGGTCGGTATCGAGAATATGGCCGAAATAGGGATTGGTAGCGGCGTTATTGACCAGGATATCCAGTCGACCGTGCTTCTGGCGTATCTCGCCGAACACCCGTTCGATCTCCTCCATATTGCCGATATGGCAGGGCAGCGCCTCGGCTTTGCCTCCGGCGTCGACAATCGCATCGGCCACCGCCTGGCAGCCCTCGATCTTGCGACTGGACACCAGTACATGGGCGCCCTGCTCCGCCAGCAATTTTGCGATGGCTTCGCCGATGCCGCGGCTGGCGCCGGTGACCAGGGCAATTTTTCCGGTGAGGTCAAAAAGTTTTGTTGTCATGTGGACTCCCAGAAGTTCTGTCTCGATTCAGTAGGATGGGCAAACCGGGTACGGCCCATCAGTATTCCTTTTCAATCACATCCAGCGCCAGTTGCGCCAGCGGTTCGACAAAGGCGCCGAGCCTGGCCGCGCTCTTGTTGGACGCATTGCCATCCTGCGCCCGCTTGGCCACCCCCTGGATAATTGCCGCCAGGCGGAAAAAGCTGAACGCCAGGTAGAAGGCCCAGTTGTCGATTTTTTCAATACCCATGCGCTCGCAGTAACGGGCCACGTACTCATGCTCGGAGGGAATCCCCAGTACCTCGCGGTCCACGCCCATCAGCCCGGAGATATTGCCGGAATCCGCCGGCATCCGGAGCTGCATGCACTGGTAGGCCAGGTCCGCAAACGGGTGGCCGAGGGTGGAGAGCTCCCAGTCCAGCACCGCGATGGCGCGGGGCTCGGTGGGGTGAAACATGATGTTGTCGAGCCGATAGTCGCCGTGTACCAGCGCCACGCGGCCATCGTCCGGCGGCAGGTGGCCGCCGAGCCAGTCGATCAGCCGGTCCATCGCCGCGATGGGCTGGAGTTCCGACGCGCGGTACTGCCCCTGCCAGCGCTCGAACTGGCGTTCGAAATAATTGCCGGGCCTGCCGTAATCCGCCAGGCCGGTCGTCTGCAGATCGACGCTGTGCAGTGCCGCCAGCACCCGGTTCATCTCCTCGTAAAAGGCCGCGCGCTGATTTTTCTGTCGGGGGCCGTCGAGTTCCGGCAGTGCCGCATCCCAGAAGATACGACCCTCGCAGTATTCCATCACATAGAACATCGAGCCGATCAGCTCGCGGTCCTCACACAGGTGCAATACCCGCGGTACCGGCACGGCACTGTCGGCCAGCGCGCGCATCACGCGAAATTCCCGGTCCACCGCGTGGGCCGACTTCAGCAATTTACCGGGCGGCTGGCGCCGCAACACATAGCGTCCGGACGGCGTTTCCAACTTGAATGTGGGGTTAGACTGGCCACCGGAAAACTTGCTGACCTGCATCGGGCCGCGAAACCCTTCAACCTGCGCCGCCAGGTATTCTTCCAGCGCCGCTATCGGCAATTGATCGACGATATTTCTACTCTCGGAAACCATCTCGTTTGTCATCGCCTTCCCCGTTGTATTGTCGATTTACCCTACCGCGCCGTAGCGCGCAGCAAGGTTGCGCCCCAGTTGCATCATGTGCACCTGGTCCGGCCCGTCCGCCAGGCGAATGGTGCGGGCGTAGGTATAGTGCCCGGCCAGGTGCAGGTCCTGGCTGAGGCCGGCGGCGCCGTGAACCTGTATCGCGCGGTCGATCACGGTACAGGCCATCTGCGGCGCGACAATCTTGATCATCGCGATCAGGTCCCTGGCCGCCTTGTTGCCGTACTGGTCCATCTGCGCCGCCGCTTTCAGGGTCAGCAGGCGCGCCTGTTCAATCTCGCAGGCGGATCTGGCGATATCCTCGCGCACGGAACCCTGCTTGCTCATCGGGCGCCCAAACACCACGCGCTGTTCCGCGCGTTTGGCCATATTTTCCAGCGCCCGCTGGGCACCGCCAATCAGGCGCATGCAGTGGTGAATACGGCCCGGACCGAGACGCCCCTGGGCGATCTCGAAACCGCGGCCCTCGCCCAGGATCAGGTTTTCGGCGGCTACGCGCACATTGTCGAAAATCACCTCGGCGTGGCCTTCCGGTGCGTCGTCGTAACCAAACACCGTCATCGGGCGCCGGATTTTTACCCCGGGCGTATCGGTAGGCACCAGTATCTGGGATTGCTGCTGGTGGCGGTTCGGATTGTCCGGATCCGTCTTGCCCATGACGATCATGATTTTGCAGCGTTTGTTCATCAGGCCGCTGATATAGAACTTGTGGCCGTTGATGACGTAGTCATCGCCGTCGCGCACGATCGAAGTCTCGATATTGGTGGCATCGGAGGAGGCGACTTTGGGTTCGGTCATGGCAAAGGCGGAGCGGATCTCGCCGGCCAGCAATGGCGTCAGCCACTGCTGTTGCTGCGCCTCACTGCCATACTGGGCCAGCACTTCCATATTGCCGGTATCCGGCGCACTGCAGTTGAAGATCTCGGACGAAAACAGCACCCGCCCCATCTCTTCCGCCAGCGGCGCATACTCCAGGTTGGTCAGTCCGGCGCCGAAGCGGTTGTCCGGGAGAAACAGGTTCCACAGCTCCGCCTGTTGCGCTTTTTTCTTGAGCTCGGCCATGATCGGCGGCTCGCCCCAGCGGTCCTCCTGCAGCTGTCGGTGGTAAGTCTCCTCTGCCGGGTAGACGTGTTCATCCATAAAATCGCGCAGCTTCTGTAACAGCTGCTGCACCTTGTCCGAGTATTCGAATTCCATCGGCCGAAACTCCCGATTAACTGTAGGTAATAAATTCGTGCCGCTCCCCGGTTTCCAGGTGTGGCACGTGATTGAAACTGTGCAGGCTGACGCCGCCGGCGCCGGAAAAGAACCGGCTGACGGCGGTATTCTTGATCTGCATATTGAGCTTGGTGACGGTATCCGCGCCCGCATCCAGCACCTGGCGCACCATCATTGCAATCGCGCCGCCGGAGCTGACCACCAGGGTCCTGCTGCCGCGGGGGCTGTCGCCGATCAGCGCCAGCGCCTCCCCGATGCGCTGTTCAAACGCCTGCCAGCTCTCCGCCGGGCTGATCTCGTCGCCGGCCCAGGCGCGCATGGCTTTCTTGAGGAAACGGTAGTAATCGGCGCGGCCAGCGCCCTCGGCGGGCACGGATTGCGGGTCCCGTTCGCCGTAGCTGCGCATCACGCTGTGGAAGTCGAACTCGTTGACTTGCGGCACCAGTTCCACGCGGGAGGCGTCCAGGTCCAGCCCCTCACAAATACCCTGCGCCGTCTCCCGGTGGCGCAGCAGGTCGCCGCACAGGATGCGGTCGAATGGCAGCCCCGCCTCGCGCCAGTGCTCCCCCAGCCAGCGCGCCTGGCGCCAGCCCAGTTCGGATAGCTTGTCGTAATCGGCGGCACCGAATGATGCCTGGCCGTGGCGCACGGTATAGAACTCAGCCAATTAGTTACCCTCGGTCACTATCTGTCATAAAAAGAATACCCAAGCTCAACGCCAAGGCCCTGATACCGGTGGGTTCCCTTCTACTGATCCCCACCCTAACGCCGGACATTGGATCATCGAAGTTTATTGTGCGAATATCCAACCATTCATACTGGTGATGAAAGGCAACTGATGAAAGGTGACAGCCATGCAGCTGCAGCAGATGGATATGAATCTCTTCCTGGTG
The DNA here is from genome assembly GCF_023634065.1 of Microbulbifer litoralis. Classification (GTDB taxonomy): domain Bacteria; phylum Pseudomonadota; class Gammaproteobacteria; order Pseudomonadales; family Cellvibrionaceae; genus Microbulbifer; species Microbulbifer litoralis. The sequence goes on along the minus strand of NZ_JALKCV010000014.1, from coordinate 109,271 downwards.
CTGGAGGCCATCTACAACGAGCGCAACCTGACCCGCGCCGCTGAGCTGCTACATATCACCCAACCGGCGGTCAGCAACGCCCTGGCGCGGCTGCGCCGCAGCCTGGACGATCCACTGTTCACCCGCACCCCGGCCGGCATGACCCCGACACCGCTGACCGAGAGCATCATGCCGCGCGTGCAACAGGCCCTGAACCTGCTCGGTACCAGCCTCAGCGAACAGCGCCAGTTCGACCCGGCCACGGAGCAGCGGACACTGCGGCTGTCGATGAACGATATGGCGGAGACCCTGCTGCTGCCGCGGCTGCTGGAGCAGTTGGAACGGCGGGCACCGGGGATCAATGTGGAATCCTACTATGTGCCGCGGGACCAACTGGTCAAGGAACTGGCGGCCAACACGCTGGATTTCGGCCTGGATATCCCACTCGCCACCGCCACGCAGTTACACCAGCAGCGACTGGTCAACGACCGCTACCTGTGCATGCTGCGCAGCGATCACCCATTGGCAGACCAGACCAGCCTGACACTGGAGCAGTATCTGCAACTGGAACATGTCCACGTCTCCAGCCGCCGCAGCGGGCCGGGGCTGGTGGATATCGCCCTGAACAAACTCGGCCGGCGCCGCCGTATCAAGCTGCGCGTGCAGCATTATCGGGTGGCACCACTGGTGGTACTGCGCACAGACCTGGCCCTGACGGTGCCGGCCAGCCTGGCCAACCAGTTCCCGGCGCGGTTGTTCGAACTTCCCTTCCAACTGCCCCAGATGGACTGGCATCTGCTGTGGCACAAGAACCAGCACGACGATCCGGCCAATCGATGGCTGCGGGGGCAGTTGATGGAGTTGTTCGTGTGAAGGCGGGACTCAGGACTCGGGACTCGGGACTCGGGACTCGGGACTCGGGACTCGGGACTCGGGACTCCCAGTAGGGTGCGCCGTGCGCACCGCCCGGTCAATGGTGCGCGCGGCGCACTCTACGGTTGGAAAAGAATATCGAGCCAAATGTGAAGGCCCTGCACATTCTTACGAAATCAAACGCCAACAGCAGGCCCCACAACACGCCCCACCCCAATGTTGGACGAGGAACCGGGCTCGAAAAACCACCCAAACAGGCCAAAGAATCCGACCGAATCGGTCACTGCCAGCCCCGGTGCCCCCTGCTATCCTCCGTCTCAAACAATATGCACATAGTTGCATATAGACAACAGAGACGGAGAGATGCCATGTCCCAAGCCTACCCCCACCTGCTGGCCCCGCTGGACCTGGGCTTTACCACGCTGAAAAACCGCGTGCTGATGGGTTCCATGCACACCAACCTCGAGGAACACGAGGGCGGCTTCAACCGGCTGGCGGCCTTCTATGGCGAGCGCGCCCGCGGCGGTGTCGGCCTGATCGTGACCGGGGGTATCGCGCCGAATGAAGAGGGCGGCGTGTTTATGGGCTCCGCCAAGATGACCACCCCGGAGGAGGCCCATCAACACCGGGAAATCACCGACGCCGTGCACGCCGAAGATGGCAAGATCTGCATGCAGATACTGCACGCCGGCCGCTACGCCTATAACCAGGACCTGGTGGCACCGTCCGCGATACAGGCGCCGATCAATCCGTTTACACCCCGGGAACTGAGTTCGGAAGAGGTAGAGGGCCAGATCCACGACTATGTCCGCTGCGCCACCCTGGCCCGCGAGGCCGGTTACGACGGCGTCGAGATCATGGGCTCCGAGGGCTACTTCATCAACCAGTTTATCGTCTCGCGCACCAACAAACGCAGCGACCAATGGGGCGGCAGCTTCGAAAACCGCATCCGCCTGCCGATCGAAATCGTGCGTCGCGTGCGCGAGGCCGTGGGCGAGGACTTTATTATCATCTACCGCCTCTCCATGCTCGACCTGGTGGAGGACGGCAGCACTTTCGACGAAGTGGTGGCGCTGGGCCAGGCGATCGAGAAAGCCGGCGCGACCATCATCAACACCGGCATCGGCTGGCACGAAGCGCGCGTGCCCACCATCGTTACCAGCGTGCCCCGCGCCGCCTTTACCGAGATCACCCTCAAGGTAAAGCAACACCTGAGCCTGCCTGTCATCACCAGCAACCGTATCAATATGCCCCAGACAGGCGAGGACGTGCTGGCGGCCGGCCACGCTGATATGGTTTCCATGGCGCGCCCCTTCCTGGCCGATGCCGAGTTCGTCAACAAGGCGACGGAAAACCGCGCGGACGAAATCAATACCTGTATCGGCTGCAACCAGGCCTGCCTGGACCATACCTTTGAACTGAAACTGACCTCCTGCCTGGTCAACCCGCGCGCCTGCCACGAAACCGAGCTGCAGTACCTGCCGACCGACACCGTGAAAACCATCGCCGTGGTCGGCGCGGGCCCGGCCGGCCTGGCGGCCGCTACCGTCGCCGCCGAGCGCGGCCACAGGGTGACCCTGTTCGAAGCCGATAGCCATATCGGCGGCCAGTTCAATATTGCCAGGCAGATTCCCGGCAAGGCGGAATTCGAGGAGACACTGCGCTACTTCAAGCGCCGGCTGGAAATCACCGGTGTAGAGGTAAAGCTGAACCACCGGGTGAGCGCCGAAGAGCTACAGGGCTTCGACGAAGTCATTGTCGCCACCGGCATCGAACCGCGCACACCACCGATTCCCGGCATCGAGCACGAAAAAGTGCTCAGCTACCTGGATGTGTTGAAACACAAAAAGCCGGTGGGCCGCAAAGTGGCGGTTATCGGTGCCGGCGGTATCGGCTTCGATGTGGCCGAGTACCTGACCCACGAAGTGAACCCGGCACAGGAACTGATCGCCAGCAGCTCTTCTCCAACCAAGGCAGAATTCTTCGAGGAATGGGGCGTGGATATCCAGCTGGAAAACCGCGCCGGCCTGAAACCGGCCGCGCCGGTAAGCGCACCGCGCCAGGTCACTCTGCTGCAGCGCAAGACCTCCAAGGTCGGCGCCGGCCTCGGCAAGACCACCGGCTGGATCCACCGCACCAGTCTCAAACACCGCAATGTGCAGATGGTGCCCGGGGCCAGCTATGAAAAAATCGACGATAGCGGCCTGCACCTCCGTATCGGCGACGAGACACGGCTGCTGGAAGTCGATAACATCGTGATCTGCGCCGGCCAGGAACCGGCGCGGGCACTGTACAATACGCTGCAGGAGCTCGAGGTGAAGACCCACCTCATCGGCGGCGCTGACGAGGCCGCGGAGCTGGATGCCAAGCGGGCCATCGACCAGGGATCGCGACTGGCAGCGACAATCTGAGGGCGGACAACAGGAGGGCGCCGGTGATACAGACAAGAAACCCGGCGCTACTGGTGATCGATGTGCAGCGCGCCATCGATCACTTCTCCCGCCACCCCCGCAACAACCCCACCGCCGAGCAGCGCATCGCCGAGCTGCTCGCACACTGGCGCGAGCGTCAATGGCCGGTCGTGCATATTCGCCACTCCTCGCGTTTTCCGGGATCGCCCTACCACGCCGATGGGCCGTATTTCGCCTTCAAACCGGAAGCCGAACCGGCGACCGGGGAAAGCGTCGTTACCAAGCGCGAGAACTGCGCCTTCGTCGGCACGGAACTGGATGCGATACTGCGCGGGCTGGGCGCTACCGAACTGGTCGCGACAGGCGTGGTGATCAACCACTCGGTGGATGCCACGGTCAAGGCCGGTGCAGCGCTGGGTTATCGCATCCTGCTGCCGGAAGACGCGACGGCGACTTTCGGCATAACGCTGCGCAACGGGGAATCGATTGATGCGGAACAATTGCAGCAGATCTTCATCAGCAATCTCGAGGGAGAGTATGCGCAGATCTGCCACAGCCGGGATCTCGTTGCGCTCCCTCCATAGCCAACCCGAAAATAGGCCCCTGGCGGGGCCAACAACAGGGATTGACTGCCTCAATCAGGAGACCGCCACCGGCACGTCCGCCACAGACATATCTTCCGCCGCTTTCCATTGCGGCCGCGACAGGCGCGGCGTGAGCCGGTAGAGCAGGAAGACCACACCGCACAGGCCAAACATCAACCAGTAGAGCGCCGGCCCACTCCACCACTGGATTACGATGCCACCCACCAGCGGCGCCGCCGACCAGCCCAGCGAGTAAAACGACGAGGCGCCGAAGTAACTGCCGCGCAAGTGGTCCGGTGCCAGCCGGTCTATCTGCACACTCATGGTCGGGAAGAGGATCGCCTCCGCAAGGCTCACCACGAAGGTGGCCCCCATCCAGCCGGCGAACCAGTCCAGCGGATTGGTCGCAAACCACACCTGCCCGACTGCCAGTATCGCCAGGCCGATGACGATACGGCCGTTCACGCCGATACCGCGCATCATCTGCAGCAGCGGAAACTGCAACAGCACGATGGTCAGTGCATTGACCAGGATCATCGCCGAGATCAGCTGTACCAGGGCCGGCGCCTGGGCGCGGGTCAGGTATTGCACCAGGCTCGAATCCATCTGTGCGTAGATAAACAACGTCAACACATTGGCAGCAATCACCACCAGGAACACATGATCACTCTTCAGCACCGACAGGGTGCTGCCGAGTGTGGTTTCGGAATCGCGGCGGCGGTGTGCAATCCGCCCGCTTTCGGTACGGGAAAATCCCCAAAAAAAACCGACACACAGCAGCAGGTAACTGAGCGCCGTCAGGCCGAACGTCGACTGCTGCGCATTCAGGCCCGCGGCAATACCAATGATTGGCCCCAGCGCGGCGCCCACATTGATCAGGAAATAGCGAAACTGCAGCGCCAGTTCCCTGCTTTGCTTGTCGCGAACCAGGTCGCCGACCAGCGCGCTGGCCGGCGGCTCCCAGACGGCGCGGCCGATGGAGCAGAGCGTCATTGCCAGAATAAACACCGGCAGTGTCCCGGCCACGGCCAGCAGCACGAAAGCGAAGCCATTGATCGCGGTGCCAACCAGCAGGATATTGCGGCGACCGCAGCGGTCCGACAGCGCCCCCACATAGAATCCCAGCAGCGCGGCCCCCACGGCCGACGCGCTGAGGATCAGGCCGATCTCCGCCGCACCCAGCTGGAATTTCTCGTAGAGCAGGATCGCCAGAAACGGCCACACCATGAAATAGGTGCCGCGGCCGAAAAAACTGCCCAGCAGGATTATCCAGACCAGGGGCGGAAAACCGTGTAACCGCTGCCACCACTGCCTGTCCATCGTCGTTTACTCCCTGTCTATCGTTGCCATTTTCATATCGGGTCGGCGACAGCACCCACGCCGTTTTTCCGCTGTAACCAGCGAAAAACCGGCAAAAAAAAACCCGGAAGGCCAGCCTTCCGGGTTTTCTCTTGGGAGGAAGGCTTGTCACCTTCCATCGCCTGTCGCCATGTCGGGTGTGCTAGGTCATCGCGGTTTTCACCGGGCGCATCTTGTAAATGGTGCGCGCAGAACAGACTGCCACCGCGGGCACGCCGGACCACAGGCGCACGGACGCCAGCAGTTGCTGCAGCGCGGAGTGCTGTTGCGGTGAAATATGGCGTGGGTGGCTGTTCATGGTGAACCTTCTCAAGGTGAAATTTCCAAGCGTGAAATTTCGCTGATTGACACTGTGGCGTTAATACTATCTCAGTGCGGACTGTTTGCAAGGCAATACCGAATATTTTTTTGACTTTTTTGTCCGGCGGGCAACCCGGGAGAAAAAACACCGCCAGCTATACTGGTGTGATGTCATTTGGGAAGGGACTCTCCAGGCTTATGACCAGCGACGCGAATATTGACCATAACCGCGACAACCCCGCAGTACAGCAGACACCGATTTACCAGCCCCCCGCCGGCCCGATCGTCGGCAGGCTGGATCCGCAGACCGGAGTGCAGTGTTTCCTCGGTATTCCCTACGCCCAACCACCGCAGGGCGAGCTTCGCTGGCGGCCTCCCCGGGCGCTGGCCCCCTGGCATTCGCCGCTGCGGGCCTTCACTTTCGGTATGCCCGCCGCACAGCCACCTTCCCCGCTGTTCAAAGTCGAGGGGCCCAATGGCGAGGCGCCGGAGGGCGAGGACTGCCTCACCCTGAATATCTACTCGCCGCCCGCGGCTGCAGAGTCGGACCAACTGCCGGTCATGCTGTGGATTCACGGAGGTTCCTTCTATATGGGGGCCGGCTCCCAGGAGATTTACAGCGGTCGCCACCTGGCCGCCAGCGGCCGCGCCATCGTTGTGACCTTCAACTACCGGCTCGGCGCGCTGGGTTTCCTGCGCCTGGCGGACATCAGCGACATACCGGCCAGCGGCAACGAGGCACTGCTCGACCAGGTGGCGGCGCTGGAATGGGTGCGGGAGAATATCGCCGCCTTCGGCGGGGATCCGGACAATATCACCCTGTTCGGGGAGTCCGCCGGAGCCATGTGTATCGCCGCCCTGCTGGCCGCGCCCCGCTGCCGCGGCCTGTTCCGCCGCGCGATCGTGCAGAGCGGCAACCCCTGTGCCATGCAGACTCCCGAGCGCGCCAACCATCTCGCCGAAGCCTTTCTCGGCTACCTGGAAAAGATCGGCGAACCACCGCTCCGGGCCTCGGTCCAGTCGCTGCTTCGGGCACAGCAGGGGATACTGTCTGATCCGCGCATGGAACAGAGCTGGGGCCAGCTGCCATTCAAACCGGTGCTGGACGGCGAACTACTGACAACCGAGCCTATGATCGCCCTGCAGGGCGGCGGCGGTGCGGATGTGTCGCTGATGCTGGGCAACAACCTCGACGAGTGGAATCTGTTCAGCGCCACCGACGCCGGCAGCATGATGCTGGATGACGCGCAGATTCGCTCGCGGCTGGAGTGGCTGCTGCCAAGAAACGTCCTGGACCCGATTCTCGCCCACTACTATCAGCGCGCCCGATCCATGACAGACAATCCCTGGCCCGAATGGAGCCGCGCCTGGAACCTGATGCTGACGGACATGGTGTTTACCCTGCCGGGAATCAGACTGCTGAAGGCCCACGGGGGCAGGCGCTACCACTACCAGTTTGCGCAGCCACTGGCCGCGCAGCCGCTGCTCGGTGCCTGCCATGCGGTGGAGCTCGGATATGTGTTCGGAACCCACGGCGAGGAGACACTGCAATCCCTCTATGGCGGAGAAACCGGGGCCCACTCCCTCAGCGAGTCCATGCGCGAGGCCTGGCTGAATTTCGCCGAGTGCGGCGATCCCGGCGACGGCTGGCCGGCCTTTTCCGAGGGACACAGCCGGCGCTTTGGCCAGCACCCGGAAGAGCGCCCGTTTGATGCGGAAGCGCTGTCGCAGTTATGGCAACATGTACCCGACGACATCCTGAAGCGTTATCTGTAGCGGATTCCGGGGAGCCGGACATGACAAAAATCTTACTGGTGCGCCACGGCGAGGCGGCAAAGTCGCCGCGCGACCCCGATCCGGGGCTGACCGAACTGGGCCACCGGCAGGCCGGCGAACTGGCCGAGCGCTACGCGCGGGCCGAGCGGTTTGCCCTGGTCAGCAGCCCCAAGGCCCGCGCCCGGCAGACCGCCAGCCCGCTGGCGGACCTGTGGCAGGTGCCGGTCGCGATCGAGGACGCAGTGGTTGAAATTCCTTCCCCTGAAGACGTGCCGCTGCACAGGCGCGGCGACTGGCTGCGTGGATTGCTCGAAGGTGAGTGGGACGAACAGGATTCGCTACAGTCCGGCTGGCGCAGGGATACCATTGATTACCTGTTGCAAATCGGGCGGGACACCGCGATCTTCTGCCACTTTATGGTTATCAACTCTGTGGTCGCCCATATTCGCGGCGACCGCAGGGTGCGGCAGTTCAGGCCGGATTACACCTCGGTGACGGAGCTGGTCCTGGACGGCGGCAAGCTGGAAATCGCGACACTGGGGGCCGAGCGGCGCAGCCGTATCGTGTAGGAGCGAGCGGGCTGTTCGGGAAATTCGCAAACAATTCGCGAACTTCCCGCACAGCACACTTGGCGCACCCAGGCTATGCCAGGCTCTTGCTGACCACCTCGTAAAGATCCCGCGACAGCTTGCCGGAGTCCATGATCGACTGCAGTGCGCCGCGCATTTTTTGCGCCAGGTCGTCGGTATATTTTTTCCAGCGGGTCAGCGGTGTCACCAGGCGCGCGGCCACCTGTGGGTTGAGCCTGTCCAGAGCGATCACCTGCTCCGCCAGGAAAACGAAGCCGCTGCCATCGGAGCGATGGAATTGGGTGAAATTGCGGTTGGCGAAGGCGCCGATTACCGCGCGCACCTTGTTCGGGTTTTTCAGTTCGAATGCCGGGTGCTGCATCAGCTGGTGCACCGCTTCCAGGGTACCGCGCCTGGCGCTGCCGCTCTGGATACCGAACCAGAGTTCCACCACCTGGGTATCCCCCTGCCAGCGGCGGTAGAAATTCTCCAGCGCCGGCTCGACAATATTGTCCGGTGCATGATTGGTCAGTGCCGCCAGCGCCGCGGCGCTGTCGGTCATATTCTCGGCCCCGGCAAACTGGGTCTCGGCCAGCGCCAGCAGCTCCGGTTCTTCGGTAACACAAAGATAGGCCAGGCAGGCATTCTTCAGGCTGCGCTCGGCGATATCCGCGGCATTGGGATCATAGGCCTTGTCGCTCTGCAGGCGGTTGTAGCAGTCCTGCAGTTCCTCTTTCAATGCAAATGCCAGCTCGCGGCGGGCAAAATCCCGCGCGGCGACAATGGCTTCGGCATCGATCGTTTTCGCGTGTTCGGCCAGGGTCTGGGCGCTTGGCAGCGCCAACATCTCGGCCACCAGCGCCGGATCCAGTTCGCGGTTTGCCAGTACGCTGCGGTAGGCATCCGCCAGTTCCGGTTGCAACCCGAGCTCGCGACCCGCGCGAAAATCTTCCTGCAACTGTTCCAGCGCAGCAAAGGCCAGGCGCTGGCCGGCGTCCCAGCGGTTGAATTCGTCGCTGTCGCTGCGCATCAGGAACAGCAATTGTTCGGTGCTGTAGCCATAGTTGACCTTGACCGGTGCCGAGAATCCGCGCAGCAGTGATGGCAGCGGTGCTCCCGGCAGGCCATCGAAGCGGAACGTCTGCTCGGCCTCAGTCAGTGCGAGCACTTTCTGCGTGTTGCCTTCCCCATCCAGCGGCAGGTCATTGCCTCCGCTGTCGAGTAGTCCCAGGGCGACGGGAATGTGGAAAGGCAATTTTTCCGTTTGCCCCGGGGACGCCGGGCAGGATTGTTTGATCGTCAGCGAATAGGTGCCGCTCTGCGCGTCGAATTCGTCGCTGACATCCAGCACCGGCGTGCCCGCCTGGCTGTACCAGCGGCGGAACTGGCCCAGGTCGACGCCGTTGGCATCTTCCATTGCCCGGACAAAATCCTCGCAGGTTACCGCCTGGCCGTCGTGGCGCTCGAAGTAGAGATCGCTGCCCTTGCGGAACCCATCGGCCCCCAGCAGCGTGTGAATCATGCGCACCACTTCTGCGCCCTTCTCGTAGATGGTCAGGGTGTAGAAGTTGGAGATCTCCATATAGGAGTCCGGCCCTACCGGGTGGGCCATGGGGCCGGCGTCCTCGGCAAACTGCGCGGTGCGCAGCATGGACACATCCTCGATCCGTTTTACCGCGCGGGAGTTCATATCGGCGGAGAACTCGGCATCGCGGAAGACGGTAAAGCCCTCTTTCAGGCTCAGCTGGAACCAGTCGCGGCAGGTGACCCGGTTGCCGGACCAGTTGTGGAAATACTCGTGGCCGACGATGGATTCGATGGTCTGGAAAGTCCGGTCGGTGGCGGTCTTGGGGCTCGCCAGCACACAGGCGGAGTTGAAGATATTCAGGCCCTTGTTTTCCATCGCTCCCATATTGAAGTGATCGACGGCCACGACCATAAAGATATCCAGGTCGTACTCGCGCCCATAGACATCCTCGTCCCAGCGCATGGCTTTCTTCAGAGAGCGCATGGCGTGGTCGCACTTGCCGATATTCTTCGCCTCGGTGAAGATCTGCAGCTTCACCTCGCGACCGCTGGCGGTGGTAAAGGTATCCTCGATATGCTGTAGCTCGCCGGCCACCAGCGCGAACAGGTAGGCGGGTTTGGCGAAGGGATCCTCCCACACGACCACCTGGCGCCCGTCCTCGGTATGGCGGCGCTCCACCTCGTTGCCGTTGGCCAGCAATACCGGATACTGCCGCGGCGCGACGATGGTGGTGGTGAACTTCGACATCACGTCCGGGCGATCCGGGTAGTAGGTGATCTTGCGGAAACCCTCGGCCTCGCACTGGGTGCAGTACATGCCGTTGGACAGGTAGAGCCCCTCCAGCGAGGTGTTGTCCTCGGGGTTGATACGGTTGTGGATCTCCAGCACGAACTCCGGCTTCGCCACATCGATCGACAGCCCCTCCGGCAGCTCCCGGTAGCGGCTGGCCGGCACCAGCTGGCCGTCGATGGACACCGACAGCAGCTCCAGCTCGATACCGTCCAATACCAGCGGCGGCAGCCCTTCCCCGGCATCCGGGTTGCGGCGGACCTGCAGGCGGGATTTGACCAGTGTGGACTTGGGCTGCAGCTCGAAGTGCAGGCGGGTGCTGTCCACCAGGTAGTCGGGAACGCGGTAGTCTTTGAGGTAAACGGTGCGGGGCTGGGCGTCTTTCATAGGGCTACTGGGGTATTCCTTGGCTACAACCGCCCCCGCCGAAAAGCCGGCGGGGAAAAGGCCCACTATATAGATTTCAGAGGCAGTGCCAAGATGGATGTGGCGCCGCGGGGCGGCCGGCTCGGGGTACCCGGATTCCGCTGCGCTACATCCGGGCTACGCCTGCTATTGGCTGACACGGATAGCTAGTGGTCCATGCGGAAAGTTGTGTAACTGTTCGCGTCGCCAAAGCGCCCAGCTCTGCGTTGAGAAAGCTTGAAATAGAACCACTATTCCTGCGCTTTCTCGCCTTGATCTGAACACTTTGGCTGTGCTCCTTAGTCACCAAACTTTCCGCATGGACCACTAGAAGTGAAGACCCCGAACAGGGCTGTAGGAGCCTGCCCCGCAGGCGAATCAGCCATGTGGCCGCTCAACCTTTATCGCCTGCAAGTGCATCCCCGGTCCCGGTCAGTAGCCGGCGGCGTGGCCGTCCTTGCGGCTCTCGGAAGCGCCGTGGTAGACCCCCTGGTCATCCCGCATGATGCCCTGGTAGCCGCCATAGGGGCCGCTCTCGAAACGGATCTTGTGCCCCATCTGCACCAGCTTGCGGCGGGTTTCCATCGGGAAACCGTCCTCGAGGCTGATGTAGCCGCCGTCCAGCATCATCTCATCCGTGGGCTGGCTGGAGCCGCTGTGCAGGATCCGCGGCGCGTCGCCGGCTTCCTGCACGTTCAGGCCGAAGTCCAGCATATTGATGACAATCTGCGCATGCATCTGTGGCTGGGTGGCGCCGCCCATGACACCGAAACTCATCCAGGGCTCGCCGTCCCTGGTGATGAATGCGGGAATAATGGTGTGGAAGGGGCGCTTGCCCGGCTGGTACTGGTTGAAATGGCCTTCCTTGAGGCTGAACATCTCGCCGCGATCCTGCAGGATAAAGCCCAGGTCCGCAGGCGTCATGCCGGACCCCATGCCGCGGTAGTTGCTCTGGATCAGCGACACCATATTGCCGTCCCCGTCCGCCACCGTCAGGTAGATGGTGTCACCGTGGCGCAGCGCCACATTGCCCGCCTCATAACGCTTGGCCGCCTTGTGCGGATCGATCAGCTCGCGGCGTTCCTCGGCGTACTTTTTCGAGATCAGCTCCTGTACCGGCAGTTCGTTGAACGCCGGGTCCGCGTAGTACCTGGCGCGATCCTCGAAAGCCAGCTTCTTGGCCTCGACGAAGTGGTGGATATACTCCGGGCTGGTGCGGCCCATTTTCGCCAGGTCGTAACCCTCGAGGATATTCAATATCTGCAGTGCGGCGATCCCCTGGCCGTTCGGCGGCAGCTCCCAGACATCGTAGCCGCGGTAATTGGTGGATACCGGCTCCACCCACTCGGAGTGGTGGGATGCCAGGTCCTCGTAGGACAGAAAGCCGCCATTCTCTTTCATATAGGCGGCAATCTTGCGGGCGATATCGCCCTTGTAGAAGGCGTCGCGACCGCCCTCCGCAATCTCACCGAGCGTCCTAGCCAGGCGCGGATTGCGGAACATATCCCCCTCCTGCGGCGCCTTGCCGCCGGGCATGTAGGTCTCGCGGAAACCGGGATATTTTTCCAGCAGCGGCACCGAGCGATTCCAGTAATAGGCAACCAGTTGCGTCACCGGGAAGCCGCGCTCCGCATAGTCGATCGCCGGCGCCAGCACCTCTTTCATGGGCAGGCGGCCGAACCTGTCGTGCAGCTCGAACCAGCCGTCCACCGCACCGGGCACCGACACCGGCAGCGGCCCGTGGGATGGAATCTTGTCCAGGTCGTGCTTGGCGAAATATTCGAACGGCAGGGACTTGGGCGAGCGACCACTGGCGTTCAGGCCGTAGAGCTTCTCGTCCTCGGCACTCCAGACAATCGCAAACAGGTCGCCGCCGATGCCGTTGCCGGTGGGCTCCATCAACCCCTGGGCCGCATTGGCGGCAATGGCCGCATCCACCGCGCTGCCGCCGCGCTTGAGGATATCCAGCGCCACCTGGGTTGCCAGCGGCTGGCTGGTGGCGGCCATGCCCCGCGTGGCCAACACCTGGGAACGGCTGGCAAAGCCCTCACCATTGACGCGGTCATAGGCATCGGCAGATACTGCTGCCAGCAGGGCCGACAGGAATGCCGCCACCGAACTTTTATTAAACAGGCGTTTCACAGAAATTGCCCCCAATATTTATTTTCTACTACAGACTTGTATCATTCCGGTTACAAACCGAACCATTTCGACAGTCTCCACATTTACCCGGCCGACGCAAGCGCCGGCATAGCCACATCCGGGGAATCCGTTACAGGATCCGACAACCTTCCCGCAGTAATCTGCTACCGCCCCACCCCGCCCAGTCCGTAAAGTGTGCACACGGATAGGGCAGGGTTGCTGCCAACCTTTGCCACCGACTGTTGACCTCAAGTTAACTTGAGGAAATAGAATCCTCCACGCTTGTACAGCCCTACGGGCCTCACGAGCGATCCTCAAACATTTTTTAACGATCTCGATCGAGTAATCGTCCCGAATACCCGGCGGGTACACGGAGCAATTGCAGTATGACTCCCATTCGGGAGTTCCAGAGAAAGTGACAGCGGGAGTAAAACGCATGGACAGTCTGAGAGAACCCAACACACGTCTGGCAGGCCGGTTGCGGGGCCTCGCCTTCGTGCTGCTGGTATCGGTGACCGCAGCCGGCTGCGATTCGCAGGGCCAGGCCCCGGAACACCAGATGCCACCGCCGGTCGTCAATGTGGCGGAAGTCATCGCGGAGCCGGTTACCCTGTGGGAATCCTTTAACGGCCGCGTGGTGGCGCCGGAAACCGTAGAGCTGCGCCCGCGCGTCAGCGGCTACATCGACAAGGTGGCCTTTGAAGAGGGCGAGCTGGTGCAGGCCGGCGACCTGCTGTTCCAGATAGACCCGCGCCCCTACCGGGCGCGGGCCCGCGCCGCCCGCGCGGAACTGGCCCGCGCCAAAAGCCAGCTGGCCCTGGCGAAAACCGAGGCCGGCCGCGCCAAGCCGCTGCTGGACAAGCGCGCCATCTCCCGAGAGGAATACGATCGGCGCGAGGCGACACTGGCCAGCGCAGAGGCCCAGGTCAGCGCCGCCCGCGCCGCGCTGGAATCCGCCGAACTGCAACTCAGCTATACCCGGGTCACCGCACCGGTCAGCGGCCGCACCGGCCGCGCCATGATCACGCGGGGCAACCTGGCCAGCGCCGACCAGACACTGCTGACAACCCTGGTGTCGGTGAACCCGATGCACGTCTACTTCGACGCAGACGAGCAGTCCGCGCTCGACAGCCAGCAAATACTCGACGCCGAAAGTGCCACTGCGGTGCGCATCGGGCTGGCCGGCGATTCCGGTTTTCCGTATCGCGGCACCCTCGACTTTATCGATAACCGCCTCGATCCGGGTACCGGCACACTGCAGTACCGCGCCGAACTCGCCAACCCGGAGGGCGCCTTCAGGCCGGGCCAGTTTGTACGCGTACAACTGCCGGTGGCAAAACTGGAGCAGGCCCTGCTGGTCAACCGCAAGGCGGTGCTGACGGACCAGGATCGCCGCTATGTCTTCGTGGTGGACGCCAACAACACGGCGGCGCGCCGCCAGATCACCCCGGGCCGCACCCAGGGCGAACTGCTGGTTATCCGCGACGGCCTGAATAGCGGCGACCGGGTGGTGGTCAGCGGTGTGCAGAAAATCTTTGCCGACGGTATGCCGGTGGAGCCGCAGCAAGTTGCGATGCGCAGTAGAGAGGCCGCTGTCGATACGGCGCTGGCTTCGGTGGGTCCCTGAGTTGGGCGACGACCGTTTCGTGGGACGGCGAAGCGCAGTGGCTCATAGCGGGTTCAGGGATTCGGTGCGCACGGCGCACCCTACACGGGCCAAAAGAAAACCGTTAGTTCCAGGGAACGAATTAACCGGCGGGCAGAAGCTCGCCGCGCAGGAGTATCGATCAACATGAATTTCTCCCGATTTTTTGTCGACAGGCCCATCTTCGCGGCGGTGCTGTCGATCATTATTTTCGCGGTGGGGCTGATCTCGATCCCGAATCTGCCCGTCAGCGAATACCCGGAGGTGGTACCGCCATCGGTGGTGGTGCGCACCGTCTATCCGGGTGCCAACCCCAAAGTGATTGCCGAAACCGTGGCCACGCCATTGGAGGAATCCATCAATGGCGTCGAGGGCATGATGTACCTCAAATCCGTGGCCGGCTCCGACGGCGTGCTGCAGATGACGGTGACCTTCCGCCCGGATATCGACGCCGAGGAAGCCACCGTGCGGGTACAGAACCGGGTCAGCCAGGCGCTGGCGCGGCTGCCCGAAGACGTGCGCCGCCAGGGCGTCACCACCCAGAAGCAGTCGCCCACCTTCCTGATGGTAGTGCACCTGACCTCGCCGGACGGCCGCTACGACACCCTTTACCTGCGCAACTACGCCCGCCTGCACGTGCGCGACGCACTGGCGCGGATCCGCGGTGTCGGTGACGCGCAGATATTCGGCGGCGGCGACTACGCCATGCGCGCCTGGCTGGACCCGGAAAAAATCGCCGCCCGCGGCCTCACCGCCAGCGACGTGGTGGGCGCCATGCGCGAGCAGAATATCCAGGTCTCCGCCGGCCAGCTCGGCGCCGAGCCCATCGCCAGCAGCGACTTCCTCACCCTGATCAACGCCCAGGGTCGCCTGCGCACCGTGGAAGAGTTCGGCGATATCGTGCTGGAGAGCGGCAGCGACGGCGAGATAGTGCGCCTGTCCGACGTCGCGCGGCTGGAACTCGGCGCCGGCGACTACACCCTGCGCGCACAGCTCGACAGCAAGGACGCGGTGGCCATCGGCATCTTCCAGGCACCCGGCGCCAATGCGCTGGAAATCCGCGAAAACGTCGTCGCCACCATGGACGAAATTTCCACCCGCTTCCCCGAAGGCGTGGAATACAAAACCGTCTACGACACCACCATCTTCGTCAGCGACTCCATCAAGGCCGTGATCAAGACACTGCTGGAAGCGATCCTGCTGGTGGTGCTGGTGGTGACCCTGTTCCTGCAGACCTGGCGCGCCTCCATCATCCCGCTGCTGGCAGTGCCGGTCTCCGTCGTGGGTACTTTCGCCGCCCTGTATCTGCTCGGCTACTCCATCAATACCCTGACCCTGTTCGGGTTGGTGCTGGCCATCGGTATCGTCGTCGACGACGCCATCGTCGTGGTCGAGAACGTCGAGCGAAATATCGAGGAGGGGCTGGCACCGCTCGCCGCCGCGCACCAGGCGATGAAAGAAGTCTCCGGGCCCATCATCGCCATCGGCCTGGTGCTGTGCGCAGTGTTCGTGCCCATGGCCTTCCTGTCCGGGGTTACCGGCCAGTTCTACCGCCAGTTTGCGGTGACCATCGCCATCTCCACGGTGATCTCCACCGTCAACTCGCTGACCCTGTCGCCGGCGCTGGCAGCCATGCTGCTGAAACCCCACAGCGCACCCAAGGACCGGCTGACGCGAATCATCGACAGACTGTTCGGCTGGGTATTCCGCCCGTTCAACCGCTTCTTCAACGCCAGTTCGAGAAAATATCGCGGCGGCGTGTCCCACTCGCTGCGCCGGCGCGGCGCGGTCTTCGCAGTCTACGCCGTGCTGCTGGCCGGCACCGGCCTGCTGTTCAAACTGGTGCCGCCGGGCTTTATCCCGGTGCAGGACAAGATGTACCTGATCGCCGGTGTGAAGCTGCCCGAAGGCGCCTCCCTCGAGCGCACCGACCGGCTGCTGCAGAAGGTCACCGACATCGCCATGGAAACCGAGGGCGTGGCCAACTCCGTCGCCTTCCCGGGCCTGAACGCGCTGCAGTTCACCAACACCTCCAATACCGGTGTGGTGTTCTTCCCGCTGAAACCGTTCGAGGAGCGCGAGCGCAGCGCGGCCGAAATCAACGCCGAGATCAACGGCAAGATCGCCGCGCTCAACGAAGGCTTTACCTTCTCCTTCATGCCGCCGCCGATCCAGGGCCTGGGCAACGGCTCCGGCTACCAGCTGTTTATCGAGGACCGCGCCAACCTGGGTTACGGTGAACTGCAGAATGCGGTCAACGCCTTCCAGGGCGCCGTGGCGCAGACGCCGGGCATGGGCTTCCCGATCACCAGCTACCAGGCCAATGTGCCGCAGCTGAACGCGGAAGTGGACCGCCTCAAGGCCAAGGCCCAGGGGGTACCGCTGACGGAACTGTTCGACACGCTGCAGACCTACCTGGGCTCCAGCTACGTCAACGACTTCAACCGTTTCGGCCGCACCTGGCAGGTAATCGCCCAGGCAGACGCGCCCTTCCGCGAGGATGTGGACGATATCCGCCGCCTGCGCACCCGCAATATCCACGGCGAGATGGTTCCCATCGGTTCGGTGGTGGATATCACCCGCGACTTCGGCCCCGACCCGGTGCTGCGCTACAACGGCTACCCGGCCGCAGACCTGGCCGGCGAAGCCGACCCGCGGGTACTGTCCTCCGCCCAGGCCATGGACGCACTGCAGCAGATTGCCGACGACGTCCTGCCCAACGGCATGACCATCGAGTGGACCGACCTCAGCTTCCAGCAGGCCACCCAGGGCGATGCCGCGCTGCTGGTGTTCCCGCTGGCCATCCTGTTGGTGTTCCTGGTCCTCGCGGCACTCTACGAGAGCTGGACCCTACCGCTGGCAGTGATCCTGATCGTGCCCATGTGCATGCTGTCGGCCCTGCTGGGCGTCTGGTTCACCGGTGGCGACAACAATATCTTCGTCCAGGTGGGGCTGGTGGTGCTGATTGCGCTGGCCTGTAAAAACGCCATCCTGATCGTGGAATTCGCCCGCGAACTGGAGCAGCACGAGGGCATGACGCCGGTGGAAGCGGCGCTGGAAGCCTGCCGCCTGCGGCTGCGCCCGATCGTGATGACCTCCATCACCTTTACCGCCGCCGTGGTACCGCTGGTACTGGGCTCCGGCGCCGGTGCAGAGGTCCGCCAGGCGCTGGGCATCGCCCTCTTCTTCGGCATGCTGGGCGTGACCCTGTTCGGCCTGTTCCTGACGCCGGTGTTCTACGTCGCGCTGCGCAAGCTGGCCGGGAAGTCCGGTCGCAACCGCCAGCCGGCAACCATTCCGGCAGAAGCGTAAACCGTCCGGGGCCTCGCCCCTCCCGCCCGGGAATCCCCCGGGCGTTCCTTTTCTCCCCCTCTCATAATCGTGCGGACATGGTTACACTGGAAGCGCCCGATACCCGCAAGCGAGAGGAACCCGGTGCGCAGATCCCGACTTACCACCCTGATTGCCGTGTTACTGCTGCTGGCAGCAGCCTGCTGGTGGGCCTGGCTGAACAGGGACCGCATTGCACCGAACCTCGTCAATCCGCTGCTGGAGGGCAGCCAGGTGGAATCGATCCGCGGTCTCGACCCGGGTTTCGGCGCCATGAGCCTGGAGCAGATTACCCTGACCCTGGAGAGCGGCTCGAAAATCGCCCTGCGCGATATCCATCTGCAGCGCCCCTTCGACCTGCTGTTCGGCGCCAGGGTAAACCGCAGCCATCTCACCATCGCCGAAGTCGGCTATCTTCCCGCGCCCCAGATCGCCGCCGCCGCACCGGCACCCGTCCCGGCCGGTGAAACGACAAGCGCGGCCCGGCAAGCGGCGGAGCCGGCACAGGCCGGGGCGCAACCGGGTGCCGAGGCACTGCGCCTCGGCGAACTGCTCGAGTTATTACAGAGATACCTCCCCGAACATATCCGCATCCCCGATCTCCGCTGGCTGGGCGGCCCCATCGAGCGGGGGCAACTGACGCTGGACCGGGACCACAAAAGCGGCAGCGTGGAATTGCAGCTGGCCAGCGAACAGCATCAATTGCGGCTGCAGCTGCGCCACCTGGACCGGGAACCCGAAGTGCAGGTGACTCTGCTCGCGGACACAGAGCGGGCCGCGACCCTGTCCGGCCAACTGAAGCGGCTCGATACAGAAAACTGGACGGCACAACTGCAACTCCAGTTGGCGCTCGGACAATTGCGCAGACTGCCACTGCCGCAGGCAGTATCCGAAGCCGTGGCCAACGCAAGCGGCAGCGCAGATGCCCGGCTGGCCATGCAGCTCCCGGATCGCCTGCTACACCTGGATGAGTACCGCAATATCCTTGTCGAGCTGTCCGCGGACAGGGCGACACTGGCGCTGCCCGAACCACTCCTCGGTGCGCCATTGGAACTCGTTTTCTCCACCCCGGGGGTCGCAACCGTGACCTTCGCCTCCCTGTCCCCATTCCGGCCCCGGGATATCGCCGGCGGCGGCCGCCTGACCCTGTCCACGGCATCCGGCGATACACCGCTGCTAAGTGCCGATATCGATACGCGGGTTTCCGGCGCGCAGCCGGTTATATCCCTGGCCGGCGAAATCCGTTTTGCGGCCCTCGAGCCGCTGCTACAGGCCGAACGCTGGCAATCGCTCGCCGGCGGCCTGCAACTGACTTCGCCCGAAGGCAGTGGCAGTTTCCGCGGCACGGCAAAACTGCAGCCCCTGGGGCAGATGACAGCGGGCAGCGCCCCCACAGTAAAAAATCTCGAATTTTCACTGTTGCCGGAGACCCGGCTCGGCCTGACCGCCGCGACAGGCGACAGTGACATCCCCGTTCTGGAACAACTCGGCTGGCCGCGTGCCATCGCCACACTGGCACTGAACGAGCCCCTGACGGTCTCCGCCGCCCAGTGGCCGGGCAGCATTTCACTGGCGGCGCCAGCGCTGGAGCTGGGCCTGCGGCCCGACGGCGATGACGCGCCGATTTCGGCACAAATCTCCGCACTGGAGTGCCGCATCGATACCGACCGCACCTGCAGACTCGACCTGGAAGCCGGAGCAGACAGGTTGGCACTACCTGCGCAGGAGCTGGAGGGGGAACAGGTCTCCCTGCATTCCCACCTGGAAGTCGACATACAACAACAGCAGACCG
Organism: Microbulbifer litoralis; assembly: GCF_023634065.1. GTDB lineage: Bacteria > Pseudomonadota > Gammaproteobacteria > Pseudomonadales > Cellvibrionaceae > Microbulbifer > Microbulbifer litoralis. Next base: position 89,789 of record NZ_JALKCV010000014.1, on the reverse strand, counting down.
ACCTGACTCTCGCGGATATGGCAATCGCCGCCGGCAACCTGCGCCGGCAGGCGTGGAAACTGGAAACCGTTTCCATACGCTCCCCGGAAGTGCACTGCTCGCTGGCAGCCAGTGGTATCGACTGCAGTGCGGATTCCATCACCACGACAACCGACGGCGCCAGCACCGACGGACTGGCAACCTCCGGCACGGTCGATCTGCAGGCCCTGTCCCTGTCCACCGCGGACAGCGGGGTACAGCTGGAGGCCCGGTACAGTTCGGATGATATCCACGCGCGGGTTCTGGAGCAGTATGCCTTCGATGCATCGATCCGCGGCCGCTTCAAACTGGCCGGCGACACGCTGCGGGGCGAGGGCACGTTGCAGGCCGGCGCGCTGCGGGCCGAAGCCGACTGGCACCACCAACTGGAGAGCGGGCGCGGCAGCGCCAGCTTCGATATACCGAGCGTGGAATTCAGCCGCGAAGCGCCACTCAGCGACTCCATCAGCGGCCTGCCGGCCGACCTGGTCGCGGGCAGTATCGGCGCCAGCGGACAGATTTCCTGGCCGCTGGGCAGCGCTAAGGGCGATCGACTGTCCCTGACCCTGGACCGGCTCGCCGCAACCTACGGCGACATGTTTGCCGTCGATGCCTCCGGTACCCTGGCGGCAGAACAACGGGACGGCCTCTGGGTCACCGGGTCGCCGCAACCGCTGACAGTGGGGTCCGTGGATGTCGGTGTTGCCATCGACGATATCCGCTTTGCACTCTCGCTGGATCGGCAGCGGAACCTGGAACTGATCGATCTCCGCGCCGAATTGCTCGGGGGCACACTGCGGTCCCCCCAACTGACCTGGAACCTGGACGGGGAAATGCGGCGCAGCGAAGCCCGGTTGGACGGCATTTCCCTGGAGCAACTCGCCGATGAAATGGAAGCTGAAAATTTTGCTGCCAGCGGTATCCTCGATCTGCGCATCCCACTGCTGACCGACGCGGACGGCGTGACCGTCGAGCAGGGGCGGGTGGAAGCCCGCCCGCCGGGCGGCCGCCTGCGCTACTACGGCGCCTTCTCCCCGTCCATGTTGTCCGGAAACCCACAGCTTAAACTGATCGCCGGCGCGCTGGAGGACTACAACTACCGCGAGCTGAGCGGCACCCTCGAATACCCCCCCAGCGGCGACATGCAGATGCAGCTGAAACTGGTGGGACGCAGTGACTCGGTAGCAGAGGACCGCGACCTGGTCATCAACCTGAACCTGGAGAACAATATCCCCGATATGCTGCGCTCGCTACAGGCCAGCCGCGACCTGACGGGGGCACTGGAGAAAGCGGTCAGTGAGCAATAACAGAGACGATTCACGGGGTATCGCCATGAATTCGGGGATTCAGGGTTCAGTTTGGGTTAAGCTAGTGGGCTTAGAATGCAAGGCAGCCTCCATCAAGGCTCTCGACATTCGACCCAGTCCCGCGGCGAGCGCGGGCGTCAGGTGTTTTAACGATTGAGGAAGGTCAGATGACAACCACCCGACTGCTTCCGCTGCTGCTGGCTGCCGCCGTGACGGCGGCGGGCTGCACGCCTACCGTTGCGGTACAGGCACCCAGCGAACCGATCACGGTCAATCTCAATGTCAAGATAGAGCACGAGATTCGCGTGAAGGTCGACAAGGAGCTCGACAACCTGTTCGAAGACAAAGAAGGTATTTTCTAAGGAGGCACACCGTGAAGACAGTAAAGACTGCCCTGCTCTGTTTGGGCCTCGCCATTGCCCTGCCAGCCATGGCCATCACCCTCGACCAGGCCCGCAACCAGGGGCTGGTGGGCGAGGCAAACAGTGGTTATATCGCCGTGGTGGGCCAGAGTTCACCGGAGCTGGAACAACTGGTGGCCCAGGTCAACGCCAAGCGCAAGGCCGCCTATGTCCGGATCGCCAAGCGCAACGACATTGCCGTGGCCCAGGTGGCTGCACGCGCGGCAGAGAAACTGGAAGCGAGGCTCTCCTCCGGTGACTACTACCAGGACAATCGCGGGCGTTGGGCACAGAAGTAACGACTGCGTATTACAAAAAAGCCCGCGAAGAGAGCCTTCTCTTCGCGGGCTTTTTTGTTTCTTTTTTTACCTGTCGTCGCTGATTACAGGTTTGCAAACAGGGAGTGGCTGTCCAGGCCCTGCTTTTCCATCACCTCGCGCAGGCGCTTGAGGGCATCCACCTGGATCTGGCGAACACGCTCCCGCGTCAGTCCGATTTCCCGCCCGACTTCCTCCAGGGTACTGGCCTCGTAGCCGCGCAGACCGAAACGGCGCGATACCACTTCGCACTGCTTGTCCGGCAGTTCTCCCAACCAGCGGTTGATGCTGTCGAACAGGTCGGTGTCCTGCAGCAGTTCCGCCGGGTCGGATTCCTGTTGGTCCGGTATGGTATCCACCACGGTCTTCTCGGAGGACGGACCGATGGGCGTATCCACGGAAGTGACGCGCTCATTGAGCCCCAGCATGCGCTCCACATCTTCCACCGGCTTTTCCAGCAGAGAGGCAATCTCTTCCGCCGAGGGCTCGTGGTCCAGTTTCTGCGCCAGTTCGCGGGAGGCCCGCAGGTAGACGTTCAGTTCCTTTACGACATGGATCGGCAGACGGATCGTGCGGGTCTGGTTCATGATCGCCCGCTCAATAGTCTGTCGAATCCACCAGGTGGCGTAGGTAGAGAAGCGGAAACCCCGTTCCGGATCAAATTTTTCCACCGCACGGATCAGGCCGAGATTGCCCTCCTCGATCAGATCCAGTAGCGCGAGACCGCGACTGACGTACCGGCGGGCAATCTTGACCACCAGGCGCAGGTTACTTTCAATCATGCGTTTTCGCGCTGCCGCATCGCCGCGCAAGGCCTTGCGGGCGTAGTACACCTCTTCCTCAGCGGTCAGCAGTGGGGAAAAACCGATCTCATTCAGATACAACTGGGTGGCGTCGAGATTTTTCTGCAGGTGACTGTCGGTTTCCGACTTGCGTTCCCGCGCCTTCAGGGGGGTGGGTTCGGAGCTTTTCTTTGTCGCCGCTCTCCGGGTGCGGCCCTTCGATTTGTCCTCTGTTTTATCTACTTGACGTTCATTGTTTAACTCTGGAGGAAGTTCTGCCTGGCCGGCGACTACCCGATCTTGCCGATGTGCTTCCATTTCCCCAACTCCTTGTACTTTGCCAATGTCAGCCGCACTGCTGCTGGACCCCAGCCCGGGGGCTGCGGTCAGTGCGACAGCCTCCGGCGTCGCTTTGACCTTGCGATCGTCACGATTCCGGTGACTACCTCAAGTGGTACAAATTAAAAGTCCATTTTTATCTGCAGAACCTCCGGACGCCCTGGCCGGGCTATGGCAGATAGGTTTCGGGATTCACCGGCTGGCCGTTGCGGCGAATTTCAAAGTGGAGCTTGTTGCGGTCGGTACCACTCGAACCCAGTTCCGCTATCCGTTGCCCCGCCTTGACTTCGCTGCCCTCACGCACAAGCAACTTGTGGTTGTGAGCATAAGCACTGAGGAATTCCTCGCTGTGCTTGACGATCAGCAGTTTTCCGTAGCCTCTCAGCGCACTACCCGCGTAGATCACGGTGCCATTGGCTGCTGCGAGTACAGAGTCTCCCTTTTCCCCGGCGATATCAACACCCTTTCTCAGGGGATCCCCGGAGCGGAAACGGCTGATGACCTGCCCCTCGGTCGGCCACTGCCACCGGATGTTCCCCGATGAAACACGTGCACGCGGCTTCCGCGTCTTCTTGGGTGTTAATGATTTTTGACTGGAAGCCGGTTTTGTCCTGGCCGGGGCTTTCTTTCGGGAGGGCGCGGGAGACGACTTCCGGACCGGGCGGGGCGCCGCCACAACCGGGGCGCGCCCGGCCAGCTGCAACTTCTGACCGGGGTATATCTGGTAGGGGGCCGCTATGCCGTTGACTGCTGCAATATCCCGGAAATCCTTGCCATAGCGCCAGGCGATGGAATAGAGGGTCTCGCCGCTGCTGACGATATGATGGCGGATCCGCTGGCTCGGCGGCTGCTCCAGGGAACTGGTGGGTGCGCGGTGGCTGGCGCACCCCGCCACCAGGAGGAAAACCCAAGCAATGATAAATATTTTTAACATAAAATCCGGGTACCAGCGAGAGCCAAGCGAATTAGCCCGCCAGGATATGGATTCAAACTGTTGAAAGGGACGACATTTCATTATTCTCTTTTTACATCAGACGGCCAGATTTATGGAAAAAGTGTCTAAAAAAATATCCTGAAACCGGGCCGAAAGTCTTTAGAAAAGGCTGCCATTCCGACCTTGTCCAGATCGGAATCCGGCGGGCTCCCGCGCAATGCCCTTTAACTGTGCGCAGAGCGGTATTTTTCCCCCAGGAAATCCACCAACAACACCAGCGCCGCCGCGGACACCGCCGCAGCGAGTGCCGGAACCAGATGGGCCGATTCACCGGTCGCGCTGGCGTAGCTCCCGGGCCAGGAGTTCGACATCAGCGGCGCCAGTTTGTCCCCGGCGGCCGCGGCTTCGCCCAGCGGCAACTTCCACGGCCACACGATCTTCAGGCTACCCAGTAACACGCCCGCCAGAAAAGCCAGGGTGCGGGAGATATACCGGCGCATCAAGCAGGACAACAGGCGGCTGAACAACATCAGGCCGACTGCGGCACCGCTGGCAAAACAGAACAGGTTGAGCAGTTGCAGTTCGTGCACCGCCGCCAACACCCGCGGATAGATGCCGATCATCAACAGGATAAAGGCGCCGGAAATCCCCGGCAGTATCATTGCGCAGATCGCCAGCGCACCGGAGAAAAACAGGGTCAGCGGTGTGGCCGGGACCTGTGCCGGCCGCATTTCACTGACTGCTACAGCCAGCAGTACTCCCAGGGCAAGGCACACGAACACCGATGGCGAGCGGCGCGGAATCTGCCGCAGGATCGGCACTGTGGAGGCCAGTATCAGGCCAAAGAAGAAGCTCCACACCACGATCGGATAGTTTTCCAGCAGGTGGCTGATCAGGGTGGCGAGGCTGAAGATACTGAGCAGGATGCCGGCGAACAGCGCCAGCAGGAAGTTGCCATTGACGGTCTTCCAGGCCACGCCGATTCCGTGGCGGCGCAACACGGTCAGGGTGTGCGGGCCAATGCTGCTGAGGGAATCCAGCAACTCCTGGTAGATCCCGGTGATAAACGCGATGGTGCCGCCGGAGACACCGGGCACCACATCCGCCGCCCCCATGGCCATGCCCCGCGCAGCCACCGACCAGTAGCGATGCCGCAACAGTCCCCGCGACGTCATCGGACCACTCCGCCGAGCAGGGGCACAAAGCGCACGGCCTCCAGCCGCTCCACATCAAACTTGTCGCTGTCCTCGCGCCGGCTGACGATGGTCAGGTGCTGGCGATCGGAGCCGACGGGCAACACCAGCACACCGCTGGGGGCCAGTTGCTCCTTCAGCTCAGCGGGCACCGAGGCGGGCGCCGCGGCCGCCAGGATGGCGTCGTAGGGCCCCTTTTCCGGCCAGCCGAAACCGCCGCTGCTGAGCTTGCATTCGACGTTGTACAGGTCCAGCTCCCGCAGGCGCCGGCGCGCCTTGTCCAGCAGGGGGCCAATGCGCTCGACCGAATAGAGATTGTCCACCAGGCGCGCCAGTATCGCCGTCTGGTAGCCGGAGCCGGTACCCACTTCCAATACCCGGTGCAGGGATTTGGCGCGGCTCAGCAGCAGCTCGGTCATGCGCGCAACGATATAGGGCTGGGAGATGGTCTGGCCGTAGCCGATGGGCAGGGAGGTATCCTCGTAGGCGCGGATCGCCAGCGCCTCGTCCAGGAACAGGTGGCGCGGTGTGGACGCCATCACGTCCAGCACGGTTTCGTTTGCGATGCCCTCGTCCCGCAACCTCTGGATCAGGCGGTTGCGGGTACGCTGGGAGGTCATTCCCAGGCCTTCACGTTTCAAGTGGTCCATATTCTTTTATTGTTCCAACTTCACCGGTGCGCACGGCGCACCCTACGCAACTGACGGGCTTCCGGCCCGAGCCTCCCGGGCAGATTCTATGTGGCGCCGGAACCGTTGGCCAGCACTGCCACTTCCCGCAGCACGGCAGTGGCGAAGGTCCCCGGTGGCAGCGCGAAGCGCAACACCAGATCCTCTTCCGGCCACTCGTACTCGAAGGCCGCCGGCTGCAACAGCAGCGGTCGCCGCTCCTGCTGCAGGCCACAGTGCTCCAGCCAGTCGCACCAGGCGCGCCAGGGCCCGGTCACCCGCTGTTCCAGTTCCGCCACCACATCCGCGGCGGGATTGCGGCCGCGGCCCCACAGCGGACCGCTGGGCTGCACGTCCGGCTCGCCGGCCAGCGGCTGCTGCCAGTTCTGCATCCGCACCCGCTCCGCCAGCACCAGGTTGAACAGCCAGCTGCGGGCGGCGGACATGGCGAAGGCCCTGTCGCTGCGGCGGCTGCGACCGCCCTCCTCCGCCAGCCGGCGCGCCGTGTCCAGGTTGCCGCCGGCGCGGCCGAAACGCTGCTCGCCGAAGTAATTGGGCACTCCGCCGGCAAGCCGCGCCAGAACTCGTTCCGCCGCCTCGCGGTCGCCGCGGATATTGCGCAGGCGGATGGCGAAACGGTTGCCGCCGTGTTCGCCGCGGCGCAGTTTGCGCGGCCCGCGATGGTGTTGCAGCAGCGCAATTTCATCGCTGTTGACCGGCGTCCAATCCGGTTCCGGCTTCCGGCCCAGCCAGACACTGAACCATTGGGTGGTTACCGCGTGCCGGTCCTTGAGACCGTAGTAACCGACATCCTGATTGCGCACGCCGGCCAACTGCGCCAGCTGCTGTGCCACCCAGCCGGTGTTGGCACCGCGCTTGCGGATCTGCAGGTAGACGTGCTCACCGTCGGCGAGCGGCGGCGCGGCCAGTTCGTCGACGACAAAATCTTCGGCAACGGAACGGAAGTCGCCCTCGATGGCGGCGCCGCCCAGCGCCCGCGGCCAGTCGAGTGCCTGTGTCCAGTCGGTGGGGGAATCAGTCATCGGCACGCTCGAGCAGGACCGTCGCCTGGGCGGCAATGCCCTCGCCGCGGCCGGTAAAACCGAGGCGCTCACTGGTGGTGGCCTTGACGCTGGCCGCACCGATCTCCACCCCGCAGTCGGCGGCGATATTCGCGCGCATGGCATCGATATGCGGCGCCATCTTCGGCGCCTGGGCGATCAGGGTACAGTCGGCATTCACCAACCGATAGCCGCGCCCGGCGACCAGGCCCATCACATGGCGCAACAGCGCGCGGCTGTCGGCGTCGGCGTACTCTGCGTCCGTATCCGGGAAGTGGTGGCCGATATCACCCATGGCGAGTGCCCCCAGCAGTGCATCCGCCAGCGCGTGCAACAGCACATCGCCATCGGAGTGGGCTTGCAGGCCCCGCCGATGCGGGATCCTGACCCCACCCAGAATGACACAATCACCGCAATCGCCCTCGCCGGAGCGGAAGGCATGTACATCAAAGCCCTGGCCGATGCGAAAGCGCACTAGCGTTTGTCCTCGGTGGCGGCATGGCGCAGACGCAGGATGGTCTCCGCCAGCAGGATATCGGTGGGATGCGTGACCTTGAGGTTGTCCCGGCGCCCCGGCACCAGTTGCGGCCGGTGACCGTACAGCTCCAGTGCGCCGGCCTCGTCGGTGATCGGCTCGCCCCGCTGCAGCGCCTTGCGAAGACAGTCGTGCAGCAGCGCCAGCGGCGCGCGCTGTGGTGTCTGCGCCAGCCAGATGGATTCGCGCTCCAGGGTGCTGTCGACCACTGTGCCGCCATTCTCGATACGGCTGCGCTTGACGGTATCGCTGGCCGGTTGCGCCAACAGCGCGATGGAATCCGCCCGCAGCAGCGCCTCGATATCCTCCAGCGCGACACAGGGGCGCGCGGCATCGTGCACCAGCACCGGTATTTCGGGGGCCTCGCGGGTAGCGAGAAAATTCAGCGCGGACAGTACGGAGTCCGCGCGCTCGGCACCGCCGGTCACCCGGTGTACCAGCGGATGCTCCGCTTCCGGCAGGTGGGGAAACCAGCTGTCGTCGTCGGACACGGCCACCACGACACCGGCAATACCGGGCCAGGTCAGGATATTGCGCAATGTCAGCGACAACAGCGGCCGGCCCAATACCGGCAGATACTGCTTGGGCCGGTCGGCGCCCATGCGCCGGCCGACGCCGGCCGCGGGCACCACAACCCAGTAGCCACTGGTGAGAGTCGCGCTGGTCACTCTTTGGACTCCTCCGGGTCGAGAAAGATAAACAGGGTTTCGTCCTCCTTGATCAACCCCAGGTCGTAGCGGGCCTTGGCCTCGACACCGTCGGTGCCTTGCTTGAGGCTGCGCACCTCGCGCAGTAACTGGCGGTTGGCGCGCGCCAGCGCAGAGTTTTTTTCCTGCTGCTGAACCAGCTCCCGCTTCAGCCGGGTGACTTCCGCCAGGCTGCCCTCACCCACCCAGAGGCGGTACTGGGTAACGAGCAGCATGATGGTGAGAATTGCCAACAGCCAGCGCATGCGGCGTCCCTATAAACGCGGAATGCGGAACGCGGAACGCGGAACATCAAACCCCGCACCGGCAGAGGCGCATTCATTCCGCATTTACTTGATCTCTGCGCGGCCGCGGTACGGGGCGGAGCCATCCAGCTCGGCTTCGATACGCAGCAGGCGGTTGTACTTGGCCACGCGGTCGGAGCGGCTCAGTGAACCGGTCTTGATCTGGCCCGCGGCGGTGGCGACGGCCAGGTCGGCGATGGTGGTGTCCTCGGTCTCGCCGGAACGGTGGGAGATCACCGCGGTGTAGCCGGCGTCTTTGGCCATCTTGATTGCATCCAGGGTCTCGCTCAGGGAGCCGATCTGGTTGAACTTGATCAGGATAGAGTTGCCCACGCCCTTGTCGATGCCTTCCTTCAGGATTTTGGTATTGGTCACGAACAGGTCGTCGCCCACCAGTTGCACCTTATCGCCGATCTTGTCGGTGAGGATTTTCCAGCCGTCCCAGTCGCTCTCGTCCATACCGTCTTCGATGGAAAGAATCGGGTAGCTGTCGGCCAGTTGCGCCAGGTAGTCGGCGAAGCCGGCGCTGTCGAACACTTTACCTTCGCCGGCGAGGTCGTACTTGCCGTCTTTGTAGAATTCGGAGGAGGCGCAGTCCAAGGCGAGAGTGATGTCGTCACCGAGTTTGTAACCGGCTTGCTCTACCGCTTCGGCGATCACTTTCAGTGCGCTTTCATTCGACGGCAGGTCCGGGGCGAAGCCGCCCTCATCGCCAACGGCGGTGTTCAGGCCCTGGGCGGACAGCACTTTTTTCAGGGAGTGGAAGATCTCGGCACCCTGGCGCAGGGCTTCGGAGAAGGTCTCGACCTTGACGGGCTGGATCATGAATTCCTGGATATCCACATTGTTGTCGGCGTGCTCGCCGCCATTGAGGATATTCATCATGGGAACCGGCATGCTGTACTGGCTGGCGGTGCCGTTCAGCTCGGCGATGTGCTGGTACAACGGAATTTTCCTGGAAACGGCCGCCGCCTTGGCCGCGGCCAGGGAAACCGCCAGGATGGCGTTGGCGCCCAGCACGGATTTGTTGTCGGTGCCATCGGCGTCGATCATCGCCTTGTCCAGCGCGCGCTGGTCGGTCGCGTCCATGCCCTTCAGCAGGCCAGCGATGGTGGTGTTGATATTGTCAACGGCCTTCAGCACGCCCTTGCCCAGGTAACGGCTCTTGTCGCCGTCGCGCAGTTCCAGCGCTTCGCGGGAACCGGTGGAGGCACCGGACGGGGCACAGGCGGAACCGACGGATCCGTCTTCCAGGATTACGTCGGCTTCGACCGTCGGGTTACCGCGGGAATCCAGTACTTCGTAGGCTTTTACGGCGGCGATTTTGCTCATTTAACAAGGGCTCCATGTTTTATTGAGTGATGAATGGCTAATTGGTGTTGTTTGCCTGTAACTACCGGCGCAGGTGGCAAAGCTGCACTTGTAGGAGCCTGCCCTGCAGGCGAACGGCGGCGGAGACCCCGTTCCCTTTTCGCCTGCAGGGCAGGCTCCTACGGCCCTTCCAGAAAAAGGAGGGACATAAAGATACTACTTGGTATCCAGCGGCTCGAAGCCTTTGACCAGATCGTCCACGGCTTTCATCTGCGCCAGGAAAGGCTCCAGTTTTTCCAGCGGCAGCGCGCTGGGGCCATCGCACAGGGCCTTTTCCGGATCCGGGTGCGCCTCCAGGAACAGGCCGGCGATACCGATTGACAGTCCGGCGCGGCCCAGTTCAGTGACCTGGGCGCGGCGGCCGCCGGAAGCGGCGCCGCCCGGATCGCGCATCTGCAGTGCGTGGGTCACGTCGAAAATCAGCGGTGCGCCACCGGTGGAATCGATCATGGTGCGGAAGCCGAGCATGTCGACCACCAGGTTATCGTAACCGAAGCAGGCACCGCGCTCGCACAGGATGATTTTCTCGTTGCCGCCCTCGGCAAACTTCTCCACCACATTTTTCATCTGTGGCGGACTCATGAACTGCGGTTTCTTGACATTGATCACGGCACCGGTCTTCGCCATCGCCGCCACCAGGTCGGTCTGGCGGGCGAGGAAGGCCGGTAGCTGGATCACGTCCACCACCTCGGCCACCGGCGCGGCCTGGTGCGGTTCGTGCACATCGGTGATCAGCGGCACCTTGAAGGTATTCTTGATCTCCTCGAAGATCTTCAGGCCCTCTACCATGCCCGGTCCACGGTAGGAGTGGATCGAGGAGCGGTTGGCCTTGTCGAATGAGGCCTTGAAGACATAGGGGATACCGAGTTTTTCGGTGACTTTTACATAGTGCTCGGCCACCTGCATGGCCAGGTCGCGAGACTCCAGTACGTTCATGCCGCCGAAGAGCGTGAACGGCTTGTCGTTGGCAACCTGGACCTTTCCTACTTCAATATTCTTCAATGTTTTCCACCTTTTTTATTCGCCTGCAAGCAGGCTCCTACAGCCCCGGTTCAGGGCAAAGCGCAGCGAGCCCGATTAAACCGAGTCCCGTTTGCCGTGCTGCTTCATCGCCGCGGCGATGAAACTCTCGAACAGCGGGTGGCCGTCGCGCGGTGTGGAGGTGAATTCCGGGTGGAACTGGCAGGCCACGAACCAGGGGTGTTCCGGCAGCTCGACCATTTCCACCAGGGTGTCGTCCGCGGACCAGCCGCCGATCTTGAGACCGGCCTTCTGCAGGCGGTCGACGTAGTTGTTGTTCACTTCGTAGCGGTGGCGGTGGCGCTCGATGATCACGTCGGAGCCGTAGATATCCCGCGCCTTGCTGTCCTTGGCCAGGCGGCACTCCTGGCCGCCGAGGCGCATGGTGCCGCCCAGGTCGGATTGCTCGTCGCGCTTCTCGATCTTGCCCTCGCTGTCGATCCACTCGGTGATCAGGCCGATTACCGGGTGCGGTGTCTTGACGTCGAACTCGGTACTGTTGGCTTCCTTCAGGCCCAGCACGTTGCGCGCGTATTCGATTACCACCGACTGCAGCCCCAGGCAGATGCCCAGGTAGGGAATATTGTTTTCGCGCGCGTAGCGCACGGATTCCAGCTTGCCCTCGAGGCCGCGCTCACCGAAGCCGCCGGGCACCAGGATCGCATCGGCGTCCCTGATCAGGTCGAGGCCGTTTTCCTCCTCGACATCTTCCGCGTTGATAAAGGCGATATCCACTTTGCAGCGGTGCTTGATGCCCGCGTGGACCAGGGACTCGATCAGGGATTTATAGGCATCCAGCAGCTCCATGTATTTGCCGACCATGGCGATCTTCACTTCGTGCTGCGGATTCAGCTTGCCATCCACCACCGCGTCCCATTCAGACAGGTCCGGCGCGGCACACTCCAATTGCAGCTTTTCCACCACGATATCGTCAAGGCCGTAGTCGTGCAGCAGGCGCGGCACGCCGTATATGGTCCTGGCGTCCGGCAGCGGCACCACCGCGCGCTCTTCCACGTTGGTAAACAGCGCGATCTTGCGGCGCGAATCCTCGTCGATCTCGCGCTCGGAGCGGCACAGCAGGATATCCGGCTGCAGGCCGATGGAGCGCAGCTCCTTGACCGAGTGCTGGGTGGGCTTGGTCTTGGTCTCGCCGGCGGTGGCGATAAAGGGTACGTAGCTGAGGTGAATCAGCAGGGCGCGGTTCAGGCCCAGCTCCACGCGCAGCTGGCGCACGGATTCCAGGAACGGCTGGGACTCGATATCGCCCACGGTGCCGCCGATCTCGACGATGGCCACGTCCATATCGCGGCCGCCCTCGAGTACGCGGCGCTTGATCTCATCGGTGATATGCGGGATCACCTGCACGGTGCCACCCAGATAGTCGCCGCGGCGCTCCTTGCGCAGCACGGTTTCGTAGACGCGGCCGGTGGTGAAATTGTTGCGCTTGGACATGCGCGTGCGGATAAAGCGCTCGTAGTGGCCCAGGTCCAGATCCGTCTCGGCGCCATCTTCGGTCACGTAGACCTCGCCGTGTTGGAAGGGGCTCATGGTGCCCGGGTCCACGTTGATGTAGGGGTCCAGTTTCAGGATGGTGACCTTGAGGCCGCGGGCCTCGAGAATGGCGGCCAGAGAGGCGGAGGCGATACCTTTCCCCAACGAGGAAACCACGCCACCTGTGACAAAAATATAGCGCGTCATGCAAAACCTTGGTCAGTTGAAAACCCGATGCGGGAGTGCGGGGCTGGCCCGGGCGCACGGAAATAGTTCCCGCCCTTCCCGGTGCCTTGAGATGGGACGCCAGACTACCAGAAAGCCCTTTTTTGCTCAATCGCAAATCGCACTGTCCGGCCCCGCATGGCGCCATTCCAGGGTTCCCGGCAGACCCCGCTCACAGACAAACAGATCGCCCACCGCGAGAGGCGCCTGCCCCGCCCCGGCGCGGAATACCAGCGGCACAAGGTCCCTCAGCCAGGGTTCCAGTCCCGCCTCCTGCAGCAGCTTCTTCAATGTCTGCGAGTGCCGGCGGCCGTTCGGGTGGGCCCGCTCGCCACCGCGGCGGAAGCGGACCCGGTAGTCCCCGGGCGGCCAGCCGGGGCCCGGGCACAGCAGCCAGCCGCCGCCCAGGTCGAGCGGGACCTCGCCCCGCCAGGAACGGTCGCCCTCCGCCGGTGCCGGCGGCAACGGCGGCGTCAGGTAGGCGCGGTCGCGAAAGCGGCGCAGCACCCGGCCGCCGAGCACTACCGCCGGGGCACTGTCGGCGGCCGCACCGGCCACCTGCTCCAGGGCCTCGCGCAGGTGTCGCGCCTCCGGCGCACTGCCGCCCTGTTCCGCCAGCCAGCCGCGCAACAGGTTCTTGCGCCGGCGCCCGGGCAACTGCCGCAGGCGGGCCAGGTCGATACTCTCGCCGAAGCGCTCGCGGCGCCGGTCGCAGGCCGCCAGGTCCGTCTCGGCCAGGTCGCGCAGCAGCGCGGCGGCCTCGCGCAGGTTGTCCGCGGCCCGCACCACCCGCTGGCGCAGGGGCCAGCGCTGCCGCAGCAGCGGCAACACCGAGGCGCGCAGGTAATTGCGTTCGATACGCTGGTCCCGGTTGCTCTCGTCCTCGACCCAGGCCAGGCCGCGCTCGCGGGCGCAGTTCTCCAGTTGCCCGCGGCCGGCGGCGAGCAGTGGCCGCAACAACCGACCCCGACCCAATGGGCGGCTCTCCGCCATTGCCGACAGGCCCAGGGCACCGGCCCCGCGCAGCAGGCGCAGGAAGAAGGTCTCCACCTGATCGTCGCCGTGCTGCGCCACCAACAGCTGGTCGCCGGGCTGCAGCACTTCCCCGAAAACCCGGTAGCGCGCGCGACGCGCGGCCTGCTCCAGGCCGCCGTCGGCCGGATCGACCGACACCCGTACCGCGGTCAGCGGCACCCCCAGGGACGCGGCAACCCGCTCGCAGTGCGCCTGCCAGGCATCGGCAGCGGTCGAGAGACCGTGGTGAATGTGAACGGCCCGCAGCGGCACGCCGAGATCGGCCAGCAGGTAGAGCAACACCGTGGAATCCAGCCCGCCGGAATAGGCCAGCCAGCGCTGCCCTTCGCAGGGATGGCGCGACAGCGCGGTTTCGACGATCTCGATCAGCGGTTCACTCACACCCGTTTCCAGCCAGACTGCCATTCAATTGGGAGTATACCTTTCAGCGGCGCCGCTGATCCTCCATCTTGTACACTCAGGTTTCGGCGTTGAGAAATGTGGGGGTTGGCACGAAGCCTGGTGGGGTGGAGACCGCTGAAGACAGATCAAAAAAGGGGAGGCGACAGAACGCCTCCCCGAACGGGGGAAAACCCGGCTTTCGCCAGAACGAAACGACAAGTCACAGATCTTTGCCTACAGGCGCATACGCACCCCCAGTGCCAGGCGGCGCTCCTGCACATTGATCGAGCGGAGCTGGCTCTCGAACTGGGCGTAGTTGCGATAGTTGGTCTCCGTCAGGTTGGTGCCCTGCAGGTAGACGGTGAGATTGTCGAGCAGGTCGTAATTGATCGAGGCGTCCAGGTAACCCGCCGCCTCCGCCCAGTTGCCGAGGCTGATGGGGGCCTCGTTGGTATTGAGGCCGGCCTGCCCCTGGAAGATATCGCTGCGCCAGTTGTAGGCCACGCGTGTACTCAACCGGTCGCCCTGGTACCACAGGATCAGGTTGGCCTGGTGTTTGGAATTGGAGTTGAGCGGGAAGCTCTCGCCCTCCAGGTCGACGCTGCCGGAATCGTTGTCCGAGTAGGTGTAGTTGGCCTCGATGCCGGTATTGGACAAGGGCCCCGGCAGGAAGTTGAAGGCCTGCTTGTAACCCAGCTCAAACCCCTTGAGATCCGATGCCGGCACATTCTTGGTCGTCCAGATATTGGCGGTGCGGCGCACCACACCATCGGAATCCGGATAGGCGCGCGCCTCCTGCAGGGTCTGGGTGGCACTCTCCACCTCGATCAGGAAGATACCCGCACCGAGAATGCCGCCCTCGCCGAAATACCACTCGGTGGAGACGTTGTAGTTGTTGGCGCGCCACGGATCCACGTCGGGATTGCCCTGGTGGTTGCCACCGCCGGGGCTGGTGACCATCTTGTAGCGTTCATCGTTCTCGTCCACCTGGTCGCCATCGGGCGTATAGACGCGGTACTCCTGGTACCACAGCGTCTCCCCCTCCCCGACATTGCGCAGGTCGTTGCGGGACATGGTTTCCGCATAACCGAAACGGACGATCACGTCCTCGCGGGGAAAGAAATTGATATTGGCCGACGGCAGCACATCGGTGAAGGAGGTCTTGGTGGTCTCCGTGCCCAGGCTCTTGTACATGATCTGCCAGCCCTGGGGTTCACCATAGGTGGCCGGGTAACCGCCACCGTAGTAATTGCCCTGCTCCGGTACCGCCTGCTGGTCGTATACGGCATTGACCACCTCGCGTCTCGTTTCCACGACACGCACGCCGAAATTGCCATCGAAGGACACACCGAACAGGCCGCTGTCGTTGAAGAAATTCATCTGCCCGTATACGGAAGTCTCATCCTCCACCACCGAGTAGGCCCGCGACGGATCGACAAAGCGCCGCGCGCCCGGGTAGAGAAAGTTCATGAAGCCGTCCACATCGTCCAGTGCTTTCGGGTCGAGCGCCGCCACGCCGTCGCCCCAGCCCTTGAAGGGACCAAAGTCGTTGTAGGAGATCAACCTGTCCCGCAACTCGTCGAACGGCGCTATACCCAGTTGCGTATTGCCGGCGAAATCGTTCCAGTCCGGGTACTGCTGCCAGACATAATCCCCCGGCAACGGCTGGTACCACAGTTCTTCGGGTACGTTCGGATCCTCCCAGGTGGAGTAGTAACCGGTGGGCGTCATGTAGATAAAGCGCTCGCTCTCCACGTCGCGGCGGCCGTGGCGCACGCCGAAATCCACCGAGGTAAAACTGGCGATATCGAACTCGTATTTGCCGTCGGCGCGGAACACATCCAGCGACGCCTCCTGCTCGGTGCCGTCGCCAAACCCCTGGAACAGGTTCAGGCGATCGGTGCCGGACAGGTCCTCGTCGAACTCGAAGGTGGGGTATTCACTGCGGTAGTCCACAGTTACCCAGAAAGGCTCCACCGGATCGTCCATGCCATCGCCGTCTTCGTCCACCCAGTACCACTCGGGCGTGCCCTGCTGGAAAATGGCGTTTTCGTAGGTTTTGTCGGCCTTGCCGCGCACATAGCGCAAGGAACCGGTAAAGGGGCCGCCGTTGTCGAACTTCAGCTCGATATTGGCGTTGATGGCGTCGGTATGGTTCTGCAGGCTGCGGGTAGTGGCCTGGAAATCCGGCGCCTCCACGACGGCCACCTGCACCGAGTTGATCACGCGCTCGGGGGTGTCGCCCTCCGCCGGCAACACCGCTTCCCGCTGTGTGACCGTGCCCGGGCGCAGCACATCGTAATTGTCGTTGTTCATGCCATTGAAGTTGGTTTCCACACCGCGGTCGTACTGATCCATTCTGGTGTAGAACACATCGGCGGCAAATTCGAGGCTCGGCGAGATATCGAAACGGAATGAACCGGCCAGCCCCTCCCGCTGCCGTTCCATCACATAGGCGTTGACACCATAGCCGCCCGGCACCAGGTAGCGATCGTCCAGGTCGCCGTTGCCATTCAGGTCCAGCGGGTCGCCGCCCTGGTTGACGAAACCGAGGCGCATGTCCTCCCAGATCTGGTAGTTGGCCGAGTTGCTGTCGGACTGGAAACCGCCCAGCGTGAAGCCGAAGCGATCGCCGTTGTAGCCGACAAAGGTATTGAAGTTGTAGTTGTCGTCCTCGGTAATCGAGCCGCGGGAACCCTCGGCGTTGGCGGCGGCGGTCCAGCCCGCCTCCAGGTCGCGCGGGTCGCGGGTCTTGAGATCGATGACACCGGATATGCCACCGGCGGAAAGCGCGGCGCCCTGGGATTTATAGACATCCACGCCGGCGATCATGGACGCGGGAATGTCCGAGTAATTGGCGCCCACATCGGTAATGGTCCAGGGACTCAGGAACTGCTCGCCGTTCAGCGTGGTCAGCACCTGCGGCATGCCGCGCACATTGAGGCTGGTGCCCTCGCCGGCGGTGCGTTCGATCTGCACACCGGTAACCCGCTGCAGCGAATCGGCAATGGTCACGTCGGGCAGCTTGCCGATATCCTCGGCCACGATGGAATCGACGATCACCTCCGAGTTGCGTTTTACATCCACGGATTTTTTCTGCGATCCGCGAATGCCGGTGACCTCGACCTCCTCGAGCAGCTCCCCGGCGCGGCTTTGCGGTTCCCCGCCGGATTCCTGGGCAATGGCGGGCAGCCCCGCGGCGCCCAGCGACAGCGCGGCCACCCACAGGGATAGCCGGCGTTTTTGTGGTTTATTATCCATCGGTCTTCTCTCAGTTTCGCTAGTACAAATCGGTTATGTTTTTTATTGGCACGGTGTACTCATCCGGCTTGGCGCCGGTGCCCCAACTGAACCCGCCATGCCGACATTGATATGCGCGGACGACGGGCGAGGGGATCACGCCGCCGGGCGCAGCATGTTCAGGTGGGGGAATTGCCGAGATGGCGATCCGACCATAAAAGTCGAACTCTCTTTTTTATTTAATATCGACCCGCCGTTACTGAATCATATTATTCATATAAATGTAACCGGTTACGGTAACCGGTTACATCGATTGGCGCCTATTTCAGCGTCAAAGGCGCAAAGGGGGAGAGGGGCCCAGGCAGCCGCAAATGACTAATCGCAACCAACTGCCATAAATGACTGGAAGGAACAGTGGAAAACCGCGGACGCATCTGCGCCCGGGATCGGCCGACGGTGTCAGTCGGCCGCCACCAGGCGCACGCCGGAAAGCTCCGGCACGGTATCCGATTGCCGGTACTGGGACGGCGTCATGCCGACGATTTTCTTGAAGAAGGTATTGAACACCGACTTGCTGTTGAAACCGATCTCCAGGTAGATATCGGTAATGGTCTTGTCGCGGCCCCCGGCGGAGCGCAGCAGCCGGCAGGCCTCATCGATACGGTAGCGGTTGATGAATTCGTAGAAATTGATGCCGAAGTGGCGGTTGATCACCATCGACAGGTCGCGCGCCGGCATGGCCAGGTGGGCGGCGAGAATGTCCAGGGTGATATCCGGCTGCAGGTACGGCTTGTCGCGGCGCATGGCCCCGTCGATCTCCTCCGCCAGTGCCGGATTTAACATCTGTTCGCCCGCCGGCCTGCGCCCGCTGTCGCGTTGGCGCACGCCCTCGAAGCTGGCGAAGTAGCGGATACCGGTGAATACCAGCAGGTTGATCAGCACGAACAGCGTGTAGTAGCCGGTGAGGCCGATATTCTCGAATACCTCCAGGTCGTAGTGCTGGTACAGGCTGGCCAGCTTGGACACGCTCAGTATCACCTCCATCACCATCACCAGCAGGAAGCCCCACACCAGGGTTTTGACCCAGGTGATATCCACCTTCTCGATATTGGAGTGGGTGGACTTCAGCAGGCTCTTGTATTTCAGGATCAGCGACAGGCACCAGAGGCAATAGGCCACCCGCAGGCATTTGCACAGGAACTCCACCAGCACATAGTCCCAGCCATAGACGAACTCCTCGCTGCGGATCAGCACCATGCGCTCGGCACCGGGCAGGCGATAGAAAACCGCCACCATATAGAGAAGGAACAGCGCCAGCGGCAACAGGTGCAGCAGGTCCCGCCGGCGCAGGGCGAAGTCGCGGAAGATCAGCGATTTCACGCAGAAGAACAGCAGCACCCCGTCCAGGTAATAGGCGAACCCGCCGAGGAAATAGAGCTGCGGCCAGAAATCCCGCACCTTGAGCTTGAACTCGGCCCCCCACAGGATCAGTTCGTGCAGCGGGATAAACGCGTGGGCAAACAGGAAGGCCGCGAGAAAATAGGTACTGACCTGCCGGTGACTATTGGTAGCCAGCAACAGCACCGCGAAAAACAGGCATTGCATGGCGGTCATCAGCAGGATGACATCGTGGAAATTGAACAGTACTTCGCTCATCGCGCTCTATTTTTATTGTTTGACCGTCCGCCGGATCTTATCCCAAACCCCGTCGGATAACACCCCGCCCGGCACCGGGTTCGGATACCGGAAAACCAGGCGAACGCGTTCGACAAGCGGTTAATTGGACAAATCGCCGCCATTCGAACGACTGCCCCGCCCGCGCCATTCCAGACTGCCCGCGCCACAACAACACCAATAAATCGAGGAAAGCGTGATGAGCAACCTATCGCACCAATGCCCCGGCATTGCCGCCGGGACCTCCAGCCGCCGGTGGAAATTCCTGCTGGCAGCCGCCGCGGCACTGCTGTTCGCCCAGGCCAGCCCGGCGCAGACAGCGCTGCCGGGCACCGTCGAGGCGGAACACTACAGCGCCATGTCCGGCATCCAGTTGGAGGCCACAAGCGACAGCGGCGGTGGCGACAACGTCGGCTGGATCGAGACCGGCGACTGGCTCTCCTACCACGTCGACGTGGGCAGCAGCGGCTGGTACCAGCTCGAATACCGTGTCGCCTCGCCCAACAGCGGCGGCCGGGTGATCCTGGGCCGGGACGGCCAGGACCTGACCGCAGCCACCGCCGTGCCCAACACCGGCGGCTGGCAGAACTGGCAGACGGTTTCCACCCGCGTCCACCTGGACAGCGGCCAGCAGGATCTGGTGGTCTGGGCCGAGAGCGGCGGCTGGAACCTGAACTGGTTCCGCCTCGAACCGGAGAGCGGCGACAGCCTGCCGATGCTGCACCAGAGCGGCCGCTACTGGCACGACGCCGACGGCAATCGCGTCGACCTGGTGGGCACCAATATCGGCAACTGGCTGCAACTGGAGTTCTGGATGATGAACCTCAGCGACCAGTTCCAGGACCAGTGCACTCTGGAAGACAACTTCACCCAGCGCTTCGGTCGCGCGGAAAAGGAACGCCTGATGGAGGTCTTCCGCGACAACTGGATTACCGAGCGCGACTGGGACCTGATGGCCAGCTTCGGCCTCAATGTCGTCCGCCTGCCTTTCTGGTACAGCCTGATCGAGGACGAGACCCGGCCCTACACCCTGCGCGACGACGCCTGGCACTACCTGGACCGGGCCATCGACCAGGCCGAGCAGCGCGGCATGTACGTGATCCTCGACCTGCACGGTGCCGTCGGCAGCCAGGGCTGGGAACACCACTCCGGCTGCGCAGACCGCAATGAACTCTGGGGCAATCCCACCTACCGCGACCGCACCAAGTGGCTCTGGGACATGATTGCCTCGCGCTACGCCGGGCGCAGCGCCGTGGCCGGCTACGGCCTGCTGAACGAGCCCTGGGGCACGGACGCCACCACCCTGGCGGACTTCATCACCGAGCTCTACCAGGTGGTGCGCGCCAAGGACACGAACCACGTGATCATCCTGCCCGGCCACAACAGCGGCATCGACGCCTACGGCAATCCCGCCGACCGCGGCATGAGTAACGTCGCCTTCGAGATGCATTTTTACCCGGGCCTGTTCGGCTGGGGCGAGCCCGGCTACCAGGTGCAGAACGACTGGCTCTTCTGCGGCCCCGACGGCACCACCGGCGTCTGCGAGTGGAACAACCGGCTGAGTGGGCTCGACACCGCCTTCCTGGTCGGCGAATACCAACCCTGGACCATCTCCGGCGCTCAGGGCGCGCCGTTGGGCGCACTGACCCCGCGGGTCTTCTCCAACTTCGGCTGGGCCTCCACCAACTGGGCCTACAAGACCGTGTCCCTCGGCGGCACCGGCGGCGACGGCTCGCAGAGCTGGCCCTGGGGCATGGTCGCCAACAGCGGGCCCATGCAGGTCCCCAACCTGGCCACCGCCTCCAGCGCCGAGATCGAGAACTTCTTCCGCAGCTTCTCGAGCCAGCCGCTGGCGCCCAACCGCGCCCTGCGCACCTGGATGACGATGGAAAACACCGCCCCTGGCCGCATCCAGGCGCAGCATTTCAACTGGCAGTCCGGCGTCCGCTCCGAGGCCACCGGAGACACCGGCGGCGGTATCAATATCGGCCATATCGAGGCCGGCGACTGGCTGTCCTACCGCATCGACGTGCAGGCCAGCGGCTGGTACACGCTGGAGTACCGCGTGGCTTCCAGTGGCGGCGGCGGGCAGGTGATCCTCGGGCAGGATGGGACCGACCTGACTGCGGCGCTGGCGATCCCGGACACCGGCGGCTGGCAGAACTGGACCACCATCGGCACCAGCGTCTACCTGGAAGCCGGCCGCCAGGACCTGGTGGTGTGGGCCGAGAGCGGCGGCTGGAACTTCAACTGGTTCGAGCTGACGCCGCAATAGCGGCGTCCCACCTGGCTGCGGGGCGGAAGTGGCACCGCCGACCGCGGCCGGGAGGACAGCTACAAGTCATTGATTTAAAAGTAAATTAACTGGTTCGAGAAAACCTGCCGCAGCCGAACGCGGCCCCCGGTCGACCGAATGCGTTCGAACCGCTTACTCGGACGACGGCCACCGCCAATCGCGGCACTTTTCTCCCGGGCGCCGACGTTGCGCCCACCGCAGGGGTAACGGCCGCCAACGGCGGTCGCGGATAACAATAAACCCGGATGAGAGAAACACAATGCAAAAACTACGCACCCCGCTGGCGCTGTCGGTAGCGCTGGCCAATGCCTGCTGGGCCCTGCCCGCACTCGCACAGAATGACACCACAGAGGAAACCGACAAGCCGGTTCGCACCACGCAACTGGAGGAAGTGACGGTCACCGCCACCAAGCGCGAGACCGGCCTGATGGAAACCCCCATCTCCATCACCGCCTTCGGCCAGGAATCCCTGGACCGCCAGGGCATCACCAACGTCAAGGATATGGCCAAGCTGGTGCCGAACATGGAAATCTCCATGGACTCGTCCCAGACGGCGCCGGTGATCTCCATGCGCGGCGTGCGTTCCACCAACATCACCGAACTGGGCGATCCCTCCGTGGGCCTGCACCTGGACGGCATCTACTCGCCGCGCCCCCAGGGCGCCATGGCACTGATGTTCGACGTGGAGCGGGTCGAGGCCATGCGCGGGCCCCAGGGCACACTGTTCGGGCGCAACTCCACCGTCGGCAGCGTCAACATCATATCCCGCCGCCCGGACTTCGAGGCCTTCGACGCCTCCATCGGCGTGGAGGCCGGCCGCTGGAACCATCAACAGACCCGCGGCATGATCAATATCCCGGTCAGCGACACCTTCGCCCTGCGCGCCGCCTTCATGCAGGAGACCCGCGACTCCTACCTGGACGGCTACTACGACCCCAACCAGTGGGATACGCGCTACCTGCCGGAGGAAGTGGTCAACGCACCCGCCTACAGCGGCGCCGACAGCGACCGCACCCTGACCCAGCGCGACCGCTGGGGCGGCGGCACGGTGCAGGAACTGGTAAAGGCGGACCCGGAGGATTTCTACAACAACTCAGACCAGTACGCCTTCCGCATCGCCGGCCTGTGGGAACCCGGTGACCGGCTGTCGTGGATGCTGTCCTACGAGCAGTTTCGCGACAACAGCGCCGGCAGCACCGACACCCTCAACTGCGACCTGGCCGACAAGCGCGTACTGAAGGACGGCGACGGCAACTACCTGGACGCCATCGGCGGCAACGTCACCGACGAGCCGGTACCCGGGCTGCTCGGCTGCGAGAGCGTCTACGGCCCCGGCGCCGACGAGTTCACGGTCGACGTCAGCGTGCCCGGTATGGTCGACCTGAGTATCGATACGGTGCGCTCCAACCTGGACTGGGACCTCAGCGACAGCCTGAAACTCGTCTACAACGCCGGCTGGGCGGAACAGGTGCGCTCGCAGAGATCCGACCAGGACCGCGGCATCACCGGCTGGGACATGTCGATCTTCTTCGACGACGCCACCTTCGAATCCCAGTCCCACGAGCTGCAATTGCAATCCACCGGCGACGGGCCGCTGCAGTGGATCACCGGGCTCTTCTATTTCCAGGAAGACAACGCCATGGCCGGTGGCTGGATCAACAGCGCCAACAACGCCGACTTCTGGGATCAGCCCAATCGCACCCTCAAGTCCGAGGCGGTGTTCGCCCAGGCCACCTACGACCTGACCGATCGCCTGGCCCTGACCGCCGGCCTGCGCTACACCAAGGACACCAAGCAGGACCGCGGCGGCCGCAACCTGGCCTGCAACGCCGACACCATCAACCCCCAGACCGGCGAGGCCTGCTTCCCGGCCTGGGACCGCGACGCCTTCAACCAGCTGCCGCCGGGTTATTTCCTCAACTCCGCCATGTACGAGCCGGCCACCAACAACGAGATCAAGGGCTCCTGGGATTTCACCAACTACCGCTTGGGGCTGGACTACCAGGTCAGCGACGACCTGATGGTATTCGGCTATGTGGCCAACGGCTTCAAGTCCGGCGGTATCGGCGACGTGGTGGTGCAGTACGAACAGGACCCGATCACCACCGAATATCCCGTGGACGACAACGGCGATCGCATCGTCAAGAAACGTTTCGAAAACACCTACGAGCCGGAAGTCGTCACCACCTACGAACTGGGCGCCAAGGGCACCTTCCTCGACGGCAGCCTGAACCTGACCGGTACCCTCTTCTACAGCGACTACGAGGATATGCAGGCGGCCTCCGCCAAGGTGCTGTTCCCGGTCTACGTGCAGGAGCGGGACAACGCCGGCGAACTCACCGGCGAAGTCACCACCGAAGGCGCCTCCGTATTCCAGACGGAGAATATCGGCAGCGCCGCGATCAAGGGCCTGGAAGTGGAATTCGACTGGGCGCCCTACCCCAACGGCCGCGTCAACGGCTACTTCACCTGGCTGGACACCGAAATCACCAGTGACTTCATGTACCAGTGGGCCCACGCCACCACCGACCTGTTCGAGATCGACAGCGGTGCCGCCACCGACCCCAGCAACGAGACGCTGACCACCAACTTCAAGGGCAACGAACTGGCGGTATCGCCGCCGTTTGCCGTGTCGCTGAACTACAGCCACACCTTCGAGTTCAACGACGGCAGCATCCTCGAGCCGGCCATCAACGTCTACTGGCGCGACCAGTCCTACTACACCTTCCAGAACGTGGACAAACACCTGGACAAATTCGCCACCGAAACCCCGGATGCCTTTACCGACGAGCGCCCGGAACACCACAACGTCAACCTGACACTGAAATACGGCGCGCCGGGTGACCAGTGGAATGTCGAGGCCTTCGTCAACAACGCCACCGACCAGACCGAGTTCTACTGGGCCGGCGGCGGCGACGGTGTGATCAAGGGGCCGGTTTCCATGCCGCGGTTCTACGGTGTGCGGGGGAATTACAACTTCTAGGGAATGATTCTCCCTTCTCCCCTTGCCCCCAGCGATTCCCTTCCCTGGGGGCTTTTTTGAACTCGAGTTTTGGGGTTTGAGCCCGTAGGGTGCGCCGTGCGCACCGAAAGATTCCAGACACACACCGGCCTCGGCGGTGCGCACGGCGCACCCTACGACACTCCCAAACTGGAATACGTTAAAAAACGTCTAAAAAACAGGTGCAACCAATGAAAAAGCTTCGAACGTGGCCCGGTTTAGTGGCCGCCCTGCTGATGCTCCTTACCACCCTGCCACTGCAGGCGGCACAGAGTGACACGGATATCGAAAAACGTATCGAGCAACTCCTCTCGAAAATGACCACGCGCGAAAAAGTCGGCCAGCTCGCCCTGCGCGACTGGGGCACCTATTCCCGCGAGGACATGCCCGCCATAAAACAGGCCATCCGCGACGGCAAGGTCGGCGGTTTCCTGAATGTGAATTTCAGCGATGTGGACGACAACGCCTTCGCCGAACTGCAGCGCATCGCCGTGGAGGAAAGCCCCCGCGGCATCCCACTGCTGTTCGGCCAGGACGTGATCCACGGCTACGAAACCATTTTCCCCATTCCGCTCGGCCAGGCCGCCAGCTGGAACCCCGACCTGATTCGCCGCGGCGCCCGTGTCGCCGCCCGCGAAGCCAGTGCCGACGGCATCCGCTGGACCTTCGCCCCGATGATCGATATCAGCCGCGATCCGCGCTGGGGCCGTATCGCCGAAACCCTCGGTGAAGATCCCTACCTCACCTCCGTACTCGGCACCGCCATGGTCGAGGGCTTCCAGGGCGACGACCTCGGCGACCCCAGCAGCCTCGCCGCCTGCGGCAAACACTTCGCCGGCTACGGCGCCGCCGAGGGCGGGCGCGACTACAACAGCGCCTATATTCCCGAGCGCACCCTGCGGGATATCTACCTGCCCCCGTTCAAGGCCGCCGTCGACGCCGGCATGGCCAGCGTCATGAGCTCCTACAGCACGCTGAACGATATCCCCGGCACCGCCAACCCGCTGCTGACACAACAGATACTGCGCGACGAATGGGGGTTCGACGGTTTTGTCGTCAGCGACTGGAACTCCGTGATGGAAATGATTCCGCACGGCTTCGCCCGCGACGCCAGGCACGCGGCAAAGCTCGCCGCCAACGCCGGTATCGATATGGAAATGCATACCGATACCTACGAGCACTACCTGCCGCTGCTGATCGAGGAGGGCGAGTTTTCCAAACGGCAACTGGATAACGCCGTCGCCAATATCCTGCGTATCAAACTGCGCCTGGACCTGTGGCAGCATCCCTACCCACGCGCCGGAAATGCCGCAGCGCGCGAGAAAATCATCCGCAGCGACGCGTTTCTCGCCGAAGCCGAAAGCGCCGCGGAACAGACCTTCGTACTGCTCAAAAACGACGACCAACTGCTGCCACTGCGCAAAGACCAGACCGTAGCCGTCATCGGCCCGCTGGCGGAAGCCCCGCACGAACAGCTGGGAACCTGGATCTACAACGGCGACAAAAAATATTCCCACACGCTGCTGCCGGCGCTGCGCCAAATCGCCGGTGAAAGCAGGATCGTCCATGCCCCGGGGCTGGCGTACAGCCGCGATACCGATCGCAAAGGCTTTGCCGCCGCCCTGGCCGCAGCGGAAAAAGCCGACGTGATCCTGTATGTGGGCGGCGAAGAGTCCATTCTCACCGGCGAGGGCCACAGCCGCGGCGATATCCGCCTGCCCGGCGCCCAGGCGCAACTGGTGGCCGAGCTGGCCGACACCGGCAAACCGCTGGCCATGGTGCTGATGGCCGGCCGCCCGCTGCAGCTGGACGAAACCCTGCAACAGGCCGACGCGCTGATGATGGCCTGGCACCCGGGCACCATGGCCGGCCCGGCACTGGCGGATGTGCTCTACGGGGAAAAATCCCCCTCCGGCCGCCTGCCGCTGTCCTGGCCCGTGGGCGCCGGCCAGATCCCGATCTACTACAACCATATGGCCACCGGCCGCCCGGCCACCGACGAGAACTACACCCGCATCGACGAAATCGAAACCGGTGTCTTCCAGCACCAGCCCGGCAACTCCTCCAACCTGCTGGACTACGGCCACCGGCCGCTGTTCCCGTTCGGCTACGGGCTGACCTACAGCAAATTCCGCTACTCCGACCTGGAACTGAGCACCGACGAGATTGGC
The DNA here is from genome assembly GCF_023634065.1 of Microbulbifer litoralis. Taxonomy (GTDB): domain Bacteria; phylum Pseudomonadota; class Gammaproteobacteria; order Pseudomonadales; family Cellvibrionaceae; genus Microbulbifer; species Microbulbifer litoralis. The sequence continues at coordinate 63,338 of NZ_JALKCV010000014.1, read as the reverse complement.
GCGGACGACACCCTGCGGGTTTCCGCCACCATCACCAACACCGGCGATGTCGTCGCCACCGAAATTCCGCAGCTCTACGTGCGCGACCTGGTGGGCAGCGTCACGCGACCGGTGCGCGAACTGAAAGGCTTCGAGAGAATCGAGCTGGCCGCGGGCGAATCGCGCCGGGTGACCTTCAGCCTCGGGGCGGATCAACTCGCGTTCCACAACGCGGAAATGCAGAGCGTCGCCGAGCCGGGCGAATTCCGGGTCTGGATCGCCCCCAATGCCGAGGCCGGGCTGGAGGGCCGTTTCACGCTGCGTTGATGGGCACGTCGCTGCGCGCCTATACCCACCCTGCAAATTCGAATAGCGTGTGCCGGCCACGGATCGCCGGCACACCGCCGCGGAGATTCCGACAATGACAATCGCCAAAATCATAAGAATCTGTCTGGGAAGTCTGCTGTTTCTCACCCTGTTCCAACTGGTCGCCTGCGACGGCAGCGACAGTGCGCCGCCGGTCAGCGAGCCGCAACCTCAACCTGAGCCCGAGCCAGAACCCGAGCCGGAACCCGATGTGCTCAGTCCACTGCACACCGATGGCACCCGCTGGGTCGACGCAGACGGGCAACCGGTACTGCTGAAAGGCGTCAACCTGGGCAACTGGCTGCTGCAGGAATTCTGGATGATGGGCCAGAGCTCCGATGCGGTGAACGACCAGTGCACGCTGGAGAGTATTTTCGACGAGCGCTTCGGCTTTGCCGAGCGCGAGCGCCTGATGGACCTGTTCCGGGACAACTGGATCCGGGAGCGCGACTGGGACCTGATCGAATCCTTCGGCTTCAACGTCGTGCGGTTGCCCTTTATCTGGAACCTGGTCGAAGACGAACGCAACCCGATGACGCTGCGCGAAGACGCCTGGCAATACCTGGATCGGGCCATCGAACAGGCCGAGGCTCGCGGACTCTATGTGATTCTCGACCTGCACGGCGCCGTTGGCGCCCAGGGCTGGGAACACCACAGCGGCTGCGCCGACCACAACGAATACTGGGACAGCGCCGAATACCAGCAGCGCACCGAGTGGCTGTGGAAACAGATCGCCAGCCGCTACGCCGATCGCGAGGCGATAGCCGCCTACGGCGTGCTCAACGAACCCTGGGGCACCACGCCGGAAAACCTGGCCGCGGAAGCGATCCAACTCCACGACGCCATCCGCGCCGTCGACAGCGACACGGTGGTGATCCTGCCCGGCCATTCGCAGGGACTCGACGCCTACCCCGCACCGGCGGACGCGGGCATGACCAATGTCGCCTTCGAGATGCACTTCTACCCGGGCATTTTCGGCTGGGGCGAGATCGGCTACCCGGTGCACCGCGACTGGCTCACCTGTGGCAGTGACGGCAAGGGCGGCGTCTGCGAATGGGATCAACGCCTGCAGGACCTCGACGCCCCCTTCCTGGTGGGCGAATTCCAGCCCTGGACCGGCCTGGGCGCGCAACTGGGCGCCGACATCACCCGCGCGACTTACGACACTTATGCCGGCTACGGCTGGGCCAGCACCGCCTGGAGCTACAAGATCGTCGGCAACAGCGGCGGCCAGGGCGATGGCACCTGGGGGCTGGTCACCAACGAACAGGGCTTGGGCCTGCTGGCCAAGGCCGACACCTGGGCCTGCCCCGGCTGGGACTCGACGCTCGGGGAGGCCTGTGGCAGCAGTCGCAGCGCATTTACCCCGGACCGCGACGGCACCCACACCTACTACCTGGTAATCAAGTCCGGCGCCTGCTGCGACGGCAGCCTGGACGTCACGCTGGACAATATCAGCATCGTCGACGAGGACACCGGCCATGAATTGCTGCTCAACGGCGGCTTCGGCGACGCCAGTGGCTGGAGCGAGTGGCACCAGAGTGCGCCGCCCGAAATCGACTACGACTACCGCGAGGCCGATGGCCTGCCCACTGGTGGCGAGGGCGCGGCCCTGCGCCTGCACGGCGGTGGCGACATCAACGGTGGCCTCTACCAGGCTGTCACGCTGGAGTCCGGGCGGGACTACCGTATCTCCGGTCGCTTCAGGGACAACGGCAGCGCCAGCGCCTGGGCCGAGATCTACCTGGTGGCGCAGCAACCCGTCGACGGTACCGACGTACTGGCCGAGGGTCCCTTCGCGCCGCTGGATTTCAACAGCGCCAGCCCGAAGGAGATCGAAACGCTGTTTCGCGCCTTCGGCGATACCCGCTACGACCTGCACGAAGAGGTGCGCGCGGCGCTGAACGCCGAGACGGGCCCCACGCTGCTGGACCTGCCGGACGAGCCCGCGAACCTGGCCCTGACGGAGGGCAGCGGCTCCGCCACGCTGACCTGGTCCCCCAGCAACCACCCGCGCCTGGCCGGCTACCGGGTCTATCGCTCCACCACGTCCGGCAATGGATATTCACTGCTCGCCGACGAGATTGCCGAACCGCTGTTTGTCGACGACACGGTCAGCGGCGACCGCACCTACTACTACGTGGTAACGGCGGTGACGGACACCGCGGAGAGCTACTACAGCGACCAGGTGGCCACCGCCGCGGTGGCCCTGCCGTTGCCGGGCCGGATCGAGGCGGAGAGCTTCAATGCCATGTCCGGCATCCAGACCGAAACCACCAACGACAGCGGCGGCGGGTTGAATATCGGCCATGTGGAGGCCGGGGACTGGCTCGAATATACCGTCGACGTCGCGCAGGCGGGCAACTACGACATCCGCTACCGGCTGGCCAGCAGCGGCGGCAGCGAGGGCTTTACCCTCTCCGCCGGCGGCGAATCGGTGGATACCGTCGCGGTGCCCGATACCGGCGACTGGCAGGCCTGGGAAACGGTGGGCAGCAGTATCGCGCTGCCCGCCGGCGAGACAACCCTGCGCATCGACGCGCAGGGCGGGGCCTGGAACCTGAACTGGTTCGAAATGACAAGCCAATAGGTCCGGCGGGAAACGGGCGAGCGTGCCACCTGTTCGGCGTACAGCGAGAAGGTGGCACATCCTGACGCCGTCCAACTTTACGATTTCTCTTAAAGTAGGACGATCTCGCGGGCCCGTTCCATCCATTATGCCAGCCCGCCGAATCCGGCTGCATTGATGCCGGGCCACCGCCCGGCCCGTACTACACAATAACGACGCAGGAAGTAACCCATGCAAGCGATCGAGCCCCATTCCAACACCCCCGGCCCGGATGCCCTGGCCGCGGGCAGGACGGACTCCCCTCCCCTGGCCTTTATCATCCTGATCTGCGGTGTCGCCACCATCGGCGGCTTCCTGTTCGGGTTCGACAGCGGCGTCATCAACGGCACCGTGACCGGCCTGCAACAGGCGTTCAATTCCGATACCGCCGGCACCGGCTTCAATGTGGCCTCGATGCTGCTCGGCTGCGCCGTGGGCGCCTTCTTCGCCGGCCGCCTGGCGGACCGCTGGGGCCGCAAGAACCTGCTGCTGATCTCGGCGGTGTTCTTTATCGCCAGCGCCTGGGGCTCCGGTGTCGCCGCGGGCTCGGCCGAGTTTGTCTTCTACCGCATTCTCGGCGGCCTGGCTGTCGGCGCGGCCAGCGTGATGTCGCCGGCCTATATCAGTGAGGTGGCGCCGGCGGCGATGCGCGGCCGCCTGATCACCATCAACCAGATCGCGATCATCTCCGGGCTCTTCTGTGCCTTTGTCAGCAACTACTGGCTGGCACAGGTGGCCGGTTCCGCCGTCAACGAATGGTGGATGGGCTACAACGCCTGGCGCTGGATGTTCTGGGTGGAAATCGCCCCGGCCGCGCTGTTTTTCCTGTCGCTGCTGTTGATTCCCGAGAGCCCGCGCTTCCTGGTGCTGTCCAAGCAGACCGACAAGGCCAAAGCCGTGCTGGGCAAACTCTACGGTGCCGCCGCGGTGGACGGGAAACTCTCGGATATCCGCAACTCCATCGCCGGCGACCACAAGCCGCGCATGCGCGACCTGCTGGACAAATTGGGCCGCGTGCGCAAGATCGTCTGGGTCGGCATCGGCCTCGCGACTTTCCAGCAGCTGGTGGGCATCAACGTGGTCTTCTACTACGGCGCCGTACTGTGGCAGGCGGTGGGCTTCTCCGAGGCGGACGCGCTGCTGATCAATATCATCTCCGGCGCGGTCAGTATCGGCGCCTGCCTGATCACCATCGCGCTGATCGACCGCATCGGCCGCAGGCCGCTGCTGCTGGTGGGCTCTATCGGCATGGCGGTGACGCTCGGGCTGGTGGCCTTCGCCTTCACCAACGCCACGCTGGATGCCGGCGGCAAGCTGCAACTGTCCCAGGGCATGGGCCTGCTGGCGCTGGTCGCGGCCAACGCCTATGTGTTCTTCTTCAACGGATCCTGGGGCCCCGCCATGTGGACCATGCTGGGCGAGATGTTCCCCAACCAGATCCGCGGCTCCGGCCTGGCGGTGTCCGGCCTCTTCCAGTGGGGCGCCAACTTCGGTATCACCATGACCTTCCCGATCATGCTGGCCGGTATCGGTCTCGCCGGTGCCTACGGTATCTACACGCTGTTCGCGGTGCTCTCCATCGCCTTCGTCATCTACCTGGTGCACGAGACCAAGGGGCTGGAGCTGGAGCAGATGCAGGGCTGACGGGACTCTACGGCAGGAAAAGAATACAAAGCCGAATGTGGAGGTCCTGCTGTCGGGGGCTGTTTGTGAAACGATTGCCGATGAGGCTGTTGAACAAGCAGCCACCGGCAGCAGGGCCGCCCCGGAGTCTCCTTACGAACTGAACTCCGGCAACCTTCCACAGGCCCGCTCAACGGTGCGCGCCCTACCATCACCACCAACGCACCTCACACCGCCGCAGAGGTCGGCTTCTCCGGCAGGCTGCGGTGGCGGAACTCGGTGGGCGTCATGCCCACCAGTTTCTTGAAGAAGGAGTTGAAGGTCGCCTTGGTGTTGAAGCCCGAGTCGAGCATGATCTCCATCACCGTCTGCTCCGCCTGCACCGGATCGGCGAGGCGCCGCTTGGCCTCCTCGATGCGGTAGTGGTTGATGAACTCGAAAAAGTTGCGCTCGAAGTGTCGGTTGATCACGTTCGACAGGGTGCGCTTGGGCACCTCCAGCTGTGTGGACAGCTGCTCCAGCGTCAGCGTGGGCGCCAGGTAGGGCTTTTCCTGTTCCATATAGCGGGTGATCTTGTCCACCAGTTGGCTGTCCACGGCCGGCTTGTCCGACCCCGTCTCGGTGTCTCCCGCCGTATCTTTCGAGTCGCGCCCGTCCAGCCCTTCGAACATGGACGAGTAACTCAGGCTGAAGAAGATCATCGCGCTGATCAGGATAAACACCGTGTAGTTGCTGGCCAGCCCCATGATGCGGAAGTCCACCATCACATCCAGGTGGGCCGCCAGAGTCAGGGCGATATTCACCAGCACGGCCCAGCCACGCAGCGCCAGGAAACCCCAGACCAGGATCAGCAGCCACTTGAAATCGATCTTGTCGACATTGGAGTAAGTGTCGCGCATCTGCCGCCGGCAGTTGCGGATCTCCAGCAGCGCCAGCGCGCCGAACACCACCCGCAAGACCTCGCGCCCGAAGCCGATCACCAGGTTCAGCAGTGTCTCGTCGTAGGGCGTATAGCCCTGTAGCATGGCAACTTTGGTCTCGCTGTCGAAGCGGAAGTAGGAAATATATTCAAACAGCGCATAGGCGACGAACGGCACCAGATAGATCAGGTCGAAGCGCTTCAGGCGGTAGTCGCGGTAGATCAGCGAACGTACATACCAGAGCAGCAGCGGCCCCTCCAGCCAGTAGGCGAAGCCGAAGACATAGAACAGGTTGGGCGAGGCCTGGATGGCCCACTGGCGGAAGCCGGCCCCGAAATTGATCAGGATATCCACCGGGATGGCGGCCTGGGTAAACAGGAAGAGCGCCAGCAACACATTGCTGATATAGCCCTCCCGCCTGATGACCAGCAGCAGCAACCCGAACAGGGTGCACTGGTAGGCGGTCATCATCAGCACCACATCGTGGAAATTGAACAGCAGGATATCCATGTTTCTCGTCTTCTCTGGTACTTATTGTTTTGCGGCAAAGACTAATCCGGCCGCCGGCGGCGCGCAAGCGTGCAATATTTGTGCAGACACCGCGGACGGAAACGGTCAGACTTCCCGCGACGGAGAAAGTCGAACGTCCAACATTGTGAAACGGGGCGAATCAGGACGAATCCTCTCCCCGGAGCCACCAGAATAGGCCGCACGTTGTTATGCCTCCCCGGCCCCACCGGGCACGCAGGGGCAACACAGAAAAAAACAAAGGGGGCACAGACACCCCCGATACAGACAAGTCATCTGGAGTAGCCATGTTCCACAGATACACCCGTGCGGCCTGCGCCCTGGCACTGTGCGCCGCCCTGTCAGCTTGCGGCGATAGCGATGCGCCGACACCCGGGCAAAAATCCAAGTCGACACCGGAGGCCGGCACCTCGAGCGCCTGGCCGGAACTACAGCCCGCCCTGCCGCGCGACCCGGAGCTGGAAACCAGGATCGCCGACCTGCTGTCCCGGATGTCCGTCGAGGAGAAAGTGGGACAGCTGATCCAGGCGGAAATCAAGTACGTGACCCCGGAGGATGTAAAGAAATACCACCTGGGCTCCATTCTCAACGGCGGCGGCACCTACCCCGACAACGACAAGTTCGCGACCCCGGAAGACTGGCTGGCCATGGCGGACGCCTACTATGAGGCCTCCATGGATACCTCCGACGGCGGCGTCGCCATCCCGGTGATCTGGGGCAGCGACGCCGTGCACGGTCACAACAACGTGATCGGTGCGACGCTGTTCCCGCACAATATCGGCCTCGGCGCCGCGCGCGACCCGGAGCTGATCCGCCGTATCGGCGAGGCCACCGCCCGGGAAGTGGCGGTCACCGGCATCAACTGGACCTTCGCCCCCACCGTCGCCGTGGTGCGCGACGACCGCTGGGGCCGCACCTTCGAGAGCTACTCCGAAGACCCGCGCATCGTGCAGCAGTACGCCGAGCAGATGGTGGAAGGCATCCAGGGCGAGAAGGATCGCGACACCTTCCTCGACGGCCGCCACCTGGTCTCCGCCACCAAGCACTTTATTGGCGACGGCGGCACCCAGCGCGGTATCGACCGCGGCGACACCCGGATCAGTGAGAAAGAGCTGGCCGAGATACACGCCGCCGGCTATATCAGCGCCCTCGAGGCCGGCGTGCAAACGGTGATGGCCTCCTTCAACAGTTGGAACGGCAAGCGCCTGCACGGCCACAAGTACCTGCTGACCGACATCCTCAAGGAGCGCCTCGGCTTCGACGGTTTCGTGGTCGGCGACTGGAACGGCCACCGTTTCGTCGAGGGTTGCACCGTGGAAAGCTGCCCCCAGGCCATCAACGCCGGCCTGGACATGTTCATGGTGCCGTCCGACTGGAAACCCCTGTACAAGAACACCCTGGCCCAGGCCAAAAGCGGCGAGATCTCCGCCGAGCGGCTGGACGACGCCGTCTCCCGCATCCTGCGTGTCAAACTGCGCGCGGGCCTGTTCGAGCGCAACCAGCCACTGGCCGGCCGCACCGATATCATGGGCAGCCCGGAGCACCGCGCCATCGCCCGCGAGGCAGTGCGCAAATCCCTGGTGCTGCTGAAGAACAACGGCGGCCTGCTGCCGCTGGACCCGAAACAGAACATCCTGGTGGCCGGTGACGCGGCGGACAATATCGCCAAGCAGAGCGGTGGCTGGACCATCTCCTGGCAGGGCACCGGCAACACCGATGCCGATTTCCCCGGGGCCACTTCCATCTACGACGGCATCAGCAGCGCAGTCAGCGCGGCCGGTGGCGAGGCAGTGCTGAGCGCGAACGGCAGCTTCGAATCGGACACCTTCGACGATGGCGGCAAACCCGATGTGGCGGTGGTGGTCTTCGGCGAGAATCCCTACGCCGAGTGGCACGGCGACCTGGCCAGCATCGAGTACCAGCTGGGCACCAAGACCGACCTGGATCTGCTGCAGAAACTGCAGCAGCAGAAGATCCCGGTGGTCAGCATCTTCCTCTCCGGCCGCCCGCTGTGGGTCAACAAGGAAATGAATGCGTCCGATGCCTTCGTCGCCGCCTGGTTGCCGGGCTCCGAGGGCGCCGGAGTCGCCGACGTGATACTGACCGACGCCGAGGGTAAAAAACAGTACGACTTCACCGGTCGCCTGTCCTTCACCTGGCCGCGCCTGGTCCACCAGACCGTCATCAACCACGGCGACGACGATTACAAACCGCTGTTCACCTATGGCTATGGCTTGCACTACGGCGACAACACCCAGATCAGCAACAACCTGCCGGACGACGGTGAGACCTACGCCGACGGCGCACTGGAAGACGCCTGGCTGATGGTATCCCGCCCACGCGCGCCCTGGCAGCTGGTGATCGCCGAAAACGGCCGCGACCCGGTGGCCGTCACCGGCAACCGCGCCAGCAGCGGCGGGGACGACAATATCACCGTGGCCTCCATCGACATGGAATCCCAGGAGGACGCCCGCCTGATCGACTGGAAAGGCCTGCGCGGCGGCAGTGTGCGGCTCAGCGCCCAGAAGCCGCAGGACCTGAGCCGCTACATCAAGGAGAACGCCGCGCTGTCGCTGGATATCCGCGTGGATCAACTGCCCGGAAAACCGGTGTTCGCACAGATCGCCTGCGCCGATGGCTGTACCGGCCAACTGCCACTGCAGGAGCCGCTGCAGTCACTGCCCACCGGCGACTGGTCGCAACTGACCATCGACCTGCAGTGCTTTGCCGAGGACGGCGCGGACTTCTCGCGGATCTCCAACAGCCTGTCGCTCAGCAGTGAAGGCCCGCTGTCGCTGGCGGTGGCCAATATCAAGTATGTGCCGGGCGCCGCGGAATCGGCGCAAATCCGCTGTGGGGGCTAGTGGTCCATGCGGAAAGTTGTGTAACTGTTCGCGTCGCCAAAGCGTCCAGCTCTGCGTTGAGAAAGCTTGAAATAGAACCACTATTCCTGCGCTTTCTCGCCTTGATCTGAACACTTTGGCTGTGCTCCTTAGTCACCAAACTTTTCGCATGGACCACTAGTGTATTGTACGGAATGTCTCGAGCAGGAAATCGACAAACACCCGCAATGCCCGCGCACTCTCCCTGTGCCGGGGATAGGTCAGGTACAGAAACCGGGGCTCCGGCCGCCACTCTTCGAGTAGCGGCCGGAGCCGTCCCGAATGGACATGTCGATCGGCGATAAACTCGGGCAGCAGCGCAATCCCCGCCCCCGCAACCGCCGCCTGGCAGAGCGCCATTGAGTTATTGATCTCCAGATGGGAACCCACGGCTACGGTTTCGGACCGGCCGTCCCTGGCGAAGCGCCATCGCGCCGTTTCTTCCGCCAGCGAGTACAGCAGGCAGCGGTGCTCGCCCAGTTGTTCCGGGCTTTCGGGCGCCGGCCACTGGCGAAGATAATCCGGGCTGGCGTACACCCGCCGCGGCAACTCGGCAAGTGTGCGCCCGACCAGGCTGGAATCCTTCAGGCCACTGGCACCGCTGATACTGAGATCGAACCCCTGTTGGAGCATATCCACCCGGCTGTCGTCCAGTGACAACTCGATATGAATATCGGGATAGGTCGCCAGGAAATCGCCGACCACCGGGGCCAACAGCTCTATTCCCACCGACATGGGCGCGTTGACCCGCAGGTGCCCCCGCGGCGTCTGGCTCAGGCTCTTCGCCAGTTCATCCATCGAATGCACCTGATCCAGCACCTCGACGGCACTGCGATAGTAGGCCCTGCCGGCATCGGTCAAGGAGAGTCGGCGCGTCGTCCTGTGCAGCAGCCGCGCGCCCAGTTCGGACTCCAGCGCCCGCACATGTTTACTGACGGCCGCCGCGGAATATCCCAGGTCCGCCGCCGCGGCGGCGAAACCGTTCAACTCTACCACGCGGCGGAACACTGTCAGCGCCACCAGTTTATCCATAGTCACCCAGGGCCCAGTTCCGCCAACCCACAATTGATTATTGAAGAATCATTAACAGTTTATGGAAAGTTATCACGATTATTTCACTCCGAGAAATCAATAGAGTGGCCTCAAATCCCCTGCAATGGAAACGAGGTCATTATGTTCAGAATCGGGAAATCCCTCCTGCCCCGGGGCGCTGCCCTGCTGCTGACCGGGCTACTGTCGGCCCCCTCCCCCGCCCAGCCAGACAGCGATGTCGGCCAGAGCCCCTGGGGCCCGGAAGACGAGCGCGGGCGCCTCAACCTGATGACACCCGAGTCGCGACTCCACATTCTCTCCCGCATCAGTAGCGGCGAGGTGTACGATCTTTCCGTGGAGTACTATATCGGCATGCCCGGCGTCCATATTGCCGGGGACCCACCCTACCGTTTCTGGATGACCCACACTCCCCGGGGTAACCGGATCGCAGATCCCATGAACCTCGGGGAAGACATCAACCGGCACGTCAGCTACAGCGGCAGTGCCATCTCCATGTACACCCACAGCGGCACCCATATCGATGCCCTGAGCCACTTCGGGCTCAATGGCGAAATCTGGAATGGCTTCACCGCCGATCAGTACCAGGGAGACCGGGGCTGGACTGTCGCCGGCGCCGAGACCATTCCCCCGGTCATCGCCCGGGGCGTGATGATCGATATCGCAGCGGCAAAAGACCTGCCCCAGCTGGCGGACAACTACCGGATAACCGTGAAAGACCTGAAACAGGCGCTGGAACGGCAGCAAGTGGCGCTGGAACGGGGGGATGTGGTGCTGATCCGCACCGGTCGCATGCGGGACTACGACAGGGCCGAAACCTACCAGGAAAACTATCCCGGCCTCACTATGGACGCCGCACAGTTTCTGGCGGAAGATGCCGGGGCCATGATTATCGGCGCGGACAATATCGCCCCGGAGGCATTTCCATCCCGGGTGGAGGGCAATTACATTCCGGTACATACCTACCTGCTCGCGCAACAGGGGGTGCCGATTCTGGAGGTGGTCAACCTGGAAGCCCTGGCCCGCGACCGGGTATATGAATTCGCCTTCATAGGCAATTCGCTGAAACTGCGCGGCGCCGACGCGGGTCCCATGAGCCCGGTGGCGATTCCCGTGCGTTAGTCCACTAGCAGGCCGGCCACCACCTGCCGGGCCTGTTGTGCGGCCCGTCGATCCCCCTCGACATGCGCCCGGACGATGGCCCCTTCCTTGAGCAGACACAGGGTGTCGAGCAGGTAGGAAGCCTGTTCGGCACTCTCCGCGCAGTGGTTCACATGCTCCGCCAACAGGCTGCGGATCGACGCCTTGTGCCGGGCGCAGCGGGCGTGGATCGGATGCGCCGGATCGCCGAACTCGGCGCTCACGTTGATGAAATAGCAGCCGTGGAACGCCTGGATATCGGTTGCCCGGCCGTGAAACCAGTCATCCAGGGCATCGAACAGCGCCAGCAGGGCCTCGCGCCCCGCCGGGACCGATGCCATGCGATGCCTGAGCCAGTCGCTGAAACGGCGGTCGCGGTATTCGATGGTGGCCTCGATCAGAGCGTCCTTGGCCGGGAAATGGTGATACAGGGTTTTCTTGGCCACCCCGGACTCCGCCAACACGCGATTGATGCCCACCGCGTGGATACCTTCCCGGTAAAAGAGATCGAATGCTGCCCGCACCAGTTGCTCGCGCTTGTCCATAAAACCCCGCCATTCACGCCGGTCTGCAAAGAGAATTTGCCACAGATTGACATCGGGAGACCGATCTGTCTACCCTAAAGTAGACAAATTTGTCTACCCAGATAATTCATCAATCCGATAGAAAGCCAACCTGGAGGCATCGATGAAACGCCCGGCCAATGCCGCACCCTACCCGCTCGCCCTGATCGCCGGCCTCGGCGCCGCCACCTGTATCACCCTGCTGAGCGGGCTGGGCCGCCTGAACGATGCCCTGTGGCTGATGGCGCCGTTCGGCGCGACCATGGTGATCCTGTTCGGGCTGCCCGCCAGTCCGCTGGCACAGCCGCGCAATATCGTCTGCGGGCACCTGCTCACCACCGGCGTCGGCTTGCTGGTCGCCACCGCCCTGGGCGTCAACGCCTGGACACTGGGCCTCGCCGTGGGCCTGGCGGTCACCCTGATGCTGCTGACCGACACCACGCACCCACCGGCGGGCGCCAACCCGCTGGTGGTGATGCTGACCGGGCAAGACTGGCACTTCCTGATCTCGCCAGTGGCGATCGGCACCCTGGCCATCGTCGCCTTCGGCCTGGCCTACCACCGGCTGCTGTCGCGCCAGCCCTATCCCCAGCGCTGGCTGTGATGGCCAGGCAGTCGCGCCGCGGGTTTGTCTGCGTCCACGCGATACTGTATAAACATGCAGTGTTCGGGATTACGCCCCCCCGAGAAACTTTCACTGGACAACTCCCTGCCCACGAACAAACCCACTGCATTCCATGGCCGACCCCGTCGAACTGGCTCCAGACTATTACCTGACCAACTTCCGCGCCCTGGTGGAATTTGTGGTGGCGCGCTACGAGCCGCTGATGTCGGACGGAGAAAAACAGTTCTACCAGAGCTTCTGTGCACTGGACGCCGACAGCCAGCGGCTGTATGTGCGGCTGCTGTCGCGCAAGGGGGTGCCCTCTTCCGCCGGCGCCCTGTTCCGGCTGCGCAAGCTGGCCTACGCCGAGATCGCGGACCTGCCGCTGGCGGCGGAGCGGCTGCATGGGGCCGGCCTGCTGCAGCACAATCCCGCACTGCCGCTGGCCGAATACCTGCCCCTGTTCAGCAAAGCGGAACTGCTGGCCGCCAGCCCCGTGCCTCTGTCCAAAGCGCTAAAGCGCCCGGCGCTGGAGCTGGCCCTGCTGGAGCGGGAAGCGGATCCCGCCGTCCTGCTGAGCGGTGAGCCCCTGCTGGCGGTCCGGGCGGCCGAGCACTTCGAGACGTTCAAGCTGTGCTTTTTCGGCAACCTGCGCCAGGACCTGACCGACTATGTCCTGCGCGACCTGGGCCTGTACCGCTACGAAAGCTATCCGCTGGAGCGGCGGCACCTGCCGTTCCAGAGCCGCGAGCAGATCGACCAGCACCTGCGCTACTACCACTGCCTGGAGCAACTGGACAGTGCACTGGAAGCGGGCCCGGAAGAAATACTGGCATTGGCCGGGCAACTGCCCGCCGGCATCGACGGCGACGCCACCCTGCACCGGCGCCTCGACCGCCTGCGCCTGACACTGGCGCGGCAACTGGAACGGCTGGATGCACCGGAAGCCGCCGACCACCTGTACCGCCACTGCACACGGCCACCGGCCCGCGAGCGCCGCGCGCGGATCGCCGTCAAGCGCGGCGATATCGACAGCGGCCTGGCCCTGTGCCGCGAAATCCTGCAGGCCCCATACAACGAGGCCGAGCGGGTTTTCGCCGAGAGCTTCGGCTACCGCACCGCCAAACGCGAGCGGCGCCTGCCGGGCTGGACTGCACCGGCGCGGCCCCGCCCTCCCACACAGACAGTCTCCCTGCCACCGGCGCCAGAGCGGGTGGAACGGCTGGCAGCCGCCTACCTGGAGATGGAACAGGAAAAACGGGAACGGCGAGAGACAGAAGCGCACAACGGAAAACCCGCAGACCAGTGTTTCTACGTCGAGAACTGCCTGTTCAACGGCGTATTGGGCCTGTACATCTGGGATATCCTGTTCGCACCGGTGCCCGGCGCCTTCTTCAATCCGTTCCAGGTTGCGCCCATCGACTTTCGCACCGATGACTTCTACCCGCAGCGCCGCGCGGCGTTCCAACAGCGACTGGCCGAACTGGATGGCGACCGCCTGTCGCGGCGGGTCTGGCGGCACTACCGCGAGAAATGGGGGATCGCCAACCCGCTGGTGGCCTGGGAGGCGCTGCCGGAGCCGCTGCTGGAACTCGCCCTGGAGCGCATTCCCGCCGCACACTGGCGGGCCCTGTTCCAACGCCTGCTGGTCGATATCGCCCACCACCGCAGCGGCCTGCCGGATCTGATCCTGTTTCCGGGGCAAGGCGATTACGAACTGGTGGAAGTGAAAGGACCCGGCGACCGCCTGCAGCAAAACCAGCTGCGCTGGCTGGCCTTCTTCGACAGACACCGGATCCCCCACCGGGTGCTGCACGTGGAGTGGCAGCAGCCATGAGCGGGGATGAAACAGCCATGAGCGGGGATGAAACCGCCATGAGCGGGGACAAGACAGCCGTAAGCGGGAACAAAACGGCCGCGAACAGCGCCGGGACCACAGACACCGACCCGGCAGCATCAACGCCGGCCGCCGACACCCCGCCGCTGCAACTGCCAGTGCGGGAACTGGTGGCTTTCGCCTGCCGCAGCGGCGACCTGGTCGGTGAGCGCGCCGGCGGCCCCACGGCCCAGGAGGGCATCCGCGCGCACCAGAAACTGCAGAAACAGCGCCCGCCGGGCAGCGAAGCCGAATACCGGTTGCAGGTGCCCTGGCAGTGCAACGGCCAGGCACTGGTGCTGAACGGGCGCGTGGATATCCTGCACCCGCAGACCGACCTGCACCGCCCGGTGCAACTGGACGAGATCAAGACCACCTACTGCCCGCCCGCACAGTTGCCGAATTCGGCGCGCTAACGGCACTGGGCCCAGCTGAAAATCTACGGTTTCTGCTACCTGCTACAGCAGCGGGCGGAATCGAAAGGGTCCGATGCCGAAGGCGAGCGCATCGCGCTGCAGATGCTGTGGCACAACCTGAAAGAGAACAAGACCTACCCGGAGTTGCGCGAGTTCGACTGGCGCGAACTGGAAACTTTCGCCGGCTCTGCGGTGACAACCTATGTCCAGTGGTACCGGCGCTGGCACCGGCACCGCGAGCGGATGCGCAGCACCGCGCGCGCACTGGCATTTCCGTTTCCCGATTACCGCGCCGGCCAGCGCCAGCTGGCCGTGGCCGCGTACCGCTGCCTGCGCGACGGCGGCGAGCTGGTGGTGGAGGCGCCCACCGGCATCGGCAAAACCGCCAGCACCCTGTTCCCGGCCATCAAGGCGCTGGGAGAAGAGCAACTGGATCAACTCGTCTACCTGACCGCGAAAAATTCCGGCCGTGACGTCGTGCGGGAAACCGCGGCGCGCCTGCATCGAGAGGGCCTCGCGCTGTCGCTGCTGGAAATCCGCGCGCGCGACAAAACCTGCGCCTGCAGCCTCGGCCTGTGCAGCCGCGATGCCGACGGTATCTGCCCCCGCACCCGCGGCTTTTTCGACCGCCTGCCGGATGCGCGGCAACAACTGCTGGGCGAACCGCTGCTGACACCGGAGACGGTGGCCCGGACCGCGGACCATTGGCAACTGTGTCCTTTCGAACTGTCGCTGCAGATGCTGCCCTGGGTCGACCTAGTGGTATGCGATTTCAATTATGTATTCGATCCTCTGGTCCGCCTCAACACATTACAGGACCAGAGCCGGCGCCGGGCACTGCTGGTGGACGAGGCCCACAATCTCGGCGACCGCGCCCGCTCGATGTACAGCGCCATCCTGACACGCAGCGACAGCCGCCGCGCGGCGGCGGCCTGCAAAGGTTCACACCCGACACTGCGCCGGAGCATCCAGTCCCTGGTGCGGGCGCTGGACAAATGGGTCGAACAGCAACGACAGGACAAAACCGCAGCGGACAACGGGGACACCGAACTCTGGGTCACCTCCCCGGCCGAAACCGAAAGCCAGCCGGCGGCCGTCACTCGCGCAGCCCACAAAGTCATGGCGCTGGTCAACCAGCTGTGGGAACAGTCCCAGGCACCACCCGAGGCCTTGGGCGACTGGCTGAAAGCGCTCCACCGCTACCTCTGCATCGAACAGTTGCTGACGGACCGGCACCGCTGCCTGACCCGCGCGGAGGAGCGGCAAAACCGCTGGCGGGAACAGACGCTGAAATTGCTGTGCCTGAACGCGGCCGGCTACCTGCAGCAGTGTTACCGGCAATTCCATGCCGTGATTGCCTTTTCCGCCACCCTGCGCCCGGCGGCCTATATCCGCGACCAGCTCGGGCTGCAACCGGATTCCGCCTACCTGGCCCTGCCGTCGCCTTTCCGGCCGGAACAGCTGGGGGTTTTTCTCTGCCCCTACGTGGACACCCGCTACCGCGCACGACACAGGGCCATTGACGCACTGGTGGATATGGTGGCCCGGGTCTATCGGAGCCGCCCCGGCAATTACCTGGTGTTCTTTCCGTCCTACCGCTTTCTGCAGCAGGTGGCCGAGCGTTTTGCCGAGCGGTTTCCGCAAATCGAGCTGGTACAGCAGCAGCCCGGTGCCAGCGACAGCCAGCGCACCGCCTTCCTGCAACACTTCGACGAGGGCCGGCAGACACTGGGGTTTGCCATTATGGGTGGTGTGTTCGGCGAGGGTGTGGACTACACCGGCGAACGGCTGGTGGGCACGATCGTGGTGGGTACGGGGTTACCGCAGGTCAACGCAGAGCAGGAACTGTTGCGCCAGGCTTACGATGCCGATGCGAGCCATTCACCGGCCCTGTCTGTCAACGGCTTCGATTTCACCTATCGCTACCCGGGCGCAACCCGGGTGCTGCAGACCGCCGGGCGCGTGATCCGCAGCGAATCCGATCGCGGTGTGCTGATCCTGGCGGACTGCCGTTTCGCCGGGCCGTTTTACCGAAACCTGTATCCGGAACACTGGCAGCCCCGCACCTGTAGCGGCGGCGAGGCGCTGTCAGACGGGCTGTCCAGCTTCTGGCAGGCAGTAGAAACCGTTTGAAAGCGTCTTCAACCGCCTGTGGACCTGGAGCCACCAATTTGCAGCGACTAAAAAGGCTGTATTAACATACAGTCCAAATCCAGACGTCCCCAACATCCCGGTCACAGTGCTTACCCGAAAATTCTACCGCCGCGGCCCCGCCCGGCAAGTCCAGCAGCCGGTCACCTTCGTCGATATCAGGAGGCAGTTTGGTTTCCGCTCCATCAGCGTCGGCCGCTGGGTAACCCGGGAGGAGCGCGACCGGGCCGCCGGGCTCTTCTACGATGCCCTCACCGACCTGATGTGGATACTCCAGGGCCCGGAACTGTTGGTTTCCCTGCGCCAGACCCTGTCTTTCCAGTACGGCATCGGCGGGCGCCCCGGGGTATCCGCTTTCTACGATCCCTCGGCCAGGAGCTTTTCGCTGGCCAAGAACGCCGGCCCCGGCTCCATCGCGCACGAATGGTTCCACGCCCTGGACCACTACCTCGCCGACAAGGCGTTCAGTGATACCGGCCGCGGCATCTACGCCTCGGAAGCCTGGCTGCGCGACGCCACGCCGATCCCGCACCCGCTCAACGACCGCCTGTTTCACTGCTTCAGGAACATCATGCTGGACGAGAGCGGCGAAAACCCCAGTGACCTGGTGCGCGCGTCAATTGAATGCGACAGGAAAAATGGCAGCGTCTACTATAGCGAGCCGGTGGAGCTCTGTGCGCGGGCGTTCGAGGCCTTCGTGCAGGATTCGGCGATCAGCAACAACTTTCTTGTCGCGGGAACAAAAGCCACCGAAGAGGCCCGGCTCGGTCTCTACCCGGACGGTGGACACCGGCGGAGAATCAATGCCGCGTTTGCAGAGTACTTTTCCTGTCTGGGCAAAGCCTTGCAAAGGAACCCGGGCCAATCGGCATAAAGTATTGATCCGCCGTCGGCAAGAACCCGGAGTTACCGGAGGCTGACACCGGGGCTCCAGCCACTGTTATCCAGAAAGGCCTGCGCATCGGTCATCTCCAGTATCTCGCGCAGGGCCTTATCCTTGTCCCCAGCATTCCGGTAATAGGATTTCACGATGCGGTAGCCGACCCAGTAGCCGAGATCACCGGGATTGTCTTTCGTGGCGTTGTAAACCCAATCGGACAGATCGGTCTTGTCTTTATCCACTGCAAAAGCCGTCTCGATTTCCAGCTCCCTACCCGCAGTGGCACTCTGCAAATGCGAATAGGCAACACCGCCGGCAATCAGCTCCGTGACAAACTCAGCGGCTCCCTCCTGCAGGGACACCTCGAGCACAGTGGGCGCCTCCTGATCGACAAACTCCTGCGCCTGCTGTACATGAACAAACTCATGAGTAATGACATAGACGAACCGGTCTTCCACGTCCGCGTTGAGAAAGTCCGTTGCACACAGGGCCTCGAGCCCGATCTGAACGCCGTCCTCCGGCCCGCCGACGCCCACCGGGCGCCCGCGGCCCACCGCGATGGTAACCGGGGGGAAACGCGCCTCGGGATAAGCCGCAGCCAGCCGCTCGAGCGCACCTGCCAGCCTGCTGCGAACCTGGGGCAAAACCTTTGCGCAGCGCCGGGCGTCTGCATAGATACCGGGCTTCTTATCGATCGTTCCGGCAATCCGGGCCCCGGTAATATTTCTCAACCGCGAGAATACCTGGAGCCCTTCCGAACCGGCCTCGATATAGTCCGTTTGCAGCTGCTCCGCGGTTGGATGCCCCTCTGCGGCGTCATAGATCTTATAGAACAGTGATACATCAGTGGTATTGATAACAGGCTGCACTGCCCCTGTGGAGGCTGTACTGCCCACGGCTGCCCCCGACCAGATCACGATCGATAATGCACTGACCAGGGCAGCTCGATACAAGGAGTTGCCAGTTCCCATACTCCCAATATTATTCCGCCACATCGGCACCGGACCTCCGAAAACCTGGTTTTTATACCCTAACCATACAGGACACAATCACGCCCGGGAAACCCCATCCTTTAACCGGGAAAAACCCGCTCAGTCGCTTCTTTCCCAGAACTACAGCGCGAAACCGACCTCGCCTAATCTGCCGCCGCGAAATGCGCCATCTGGTCAGAGTACGCCTTCTCAAAGGCCGGGCGAGTCACAGCGCGCGCCATATAGTCACGACAGGCCGGGTGTCCTGCCAGCCCGTCGAATCTGTCGACGAGACGCAACACATCGGCCATCAGTATGTCGGCCACCGAGAAAGTCCCGGCCAGCCATTCCCGCCCCGATAACACCGCTTCCATGTGTCCCAGCCTGGCCTCGAGAAAATCGTCCAGATGCTTCCTGCCTGGCGTTTCACTGCTATCGCCAGAGAACTGGAATATTGACCAGGGCAGGCTCGCCGCCTCAACCGAATTAAGCGCCGCGAACAGCCATTCAATAACCTCACTGCGCTTAAGGGAATCGGTCGGCATCAGTACCTCACTGCGCTCACCGAGATGAAGCAGAATCGCACCGCTTTCGAAAATGGAGATACCCCCATCCGTCAGCCACGGTACCTGGCCGAAAGGCTGCTTCGAGAAATGCGCTTCATTCCGGTCGCCAAACGGCACGCTTTCAACCCGATAGGGCAAACCGGCTTCTTCCAGCGCCCAACGAATGCGGATGTCGCGTACGTAGCCTCGGGGTAATTCCGGGACCCAGTCGAATGTAGTCAGGATTAACTCCGTCATTTCGCTCTCCATTCCTATCATTTATGGGGTAAAGGGGTATCCTTCACTATCGAGTTATGTAACCTCACCTTCCGGTACCGGTTGACTACGAATAAGCTGCTTTGATCGCTTGTAGTTAACAAGCCATCCCCAAAAAAGACCAAACAGGCCAGATATAAATACCAGTGCGAACATACCGATAACCTCAAACCTGTTTAATAGCTGAATAACAATATTGGCTGAAACCAAAGCTGACAAAATCTCTATCATTTTTTGATCAAAAATTTTGACACCCCTGTAGAGCTTTAAGTGCTCGTAAAAGCAATAACCAATGATCAAGGCCATTATCAAAATGCTTTTTGCGTTCGGTGGCAGACCTGAAATAATGAACAGAGGCCAGAAACAGCCCAAGGAGCAAACTATCCGACGGCCTCGCCACCCTGCCTCACGCCAGAAAAGATCACGAAACTGCGAATCCTTTCTCTCTGACTCAGTCATTTTGGTAACGAAGTACGGAAGCAAGACCACTGCAGCACAAATTAAAATTGCTAAAACTATATATCCAAACATCTCATAAAATCACGATGCTTTCACTGCATAACGCCCGCAGTACGGGAAAATTTGTAGCGCAGCGGAAAAATTTTCCCTGTGCCTGCGCTTGTATGGTTAAATGTTGATCTCGGCACTAGTCTCCGCCACCAGTATCACTGCTTCCGATCCCAGGATAGAGATCTTGCGCAGCGGAAGAATCAGGCCCCCTGTAGCCTTCGCTGTTCTCAATAGGACTAGCGAATTGGGCTACTGTGATCGCGCCCGCAACGGGAAAAACCCAAACCAAAATACATTGGATCGCTTTCTGCTCCCTACTTGCATATTCCGAGCGAATGCAGCGAAAGCATGCGTAAAGGTTAAACCCTATCAACACGGTTACGGCAATGTATGCAAAGTATTCTGTTTTCATAGATATTTAACAGTTATTAAGAGCTCATAATTGTATTAACAGCTGCTCAGATTCCTTTAATAACGGACGTTTCCTGCATTCCCCCGATCCGATCGTCATTCCGGACTCGATCCGGAATCCAGATCGTCAGGGCACACTCGCTGGATCCCGGATCGAGTCCGGGATGACGGCTCAAAAGGGCGGGTCTTGGTCAAAACAATTTTGAGACAACTAGTGGGCTGCTCGCAAAGTTAGGTAACAGTTCACTTCGCCAAATCGCCCAGCTCTGCGTTGAGAAAGCTTGAAATAACGCTGCTATTCCTGCGCTTTCTCGCCTTGATCTGAACGATTTGGCTGGGCTTCTTTGTTACCGAACTTTACAAGCGGCCCACTAGCAATTCAAAAGCCACCGCTTTATATCACTTTACTTCTATCTGCAGAAAGCATCTGACCCGAAACGATAAAAAATCTTTAAAATCATAAACATAGAGGGCACGGTCATCTTTTATACAGAACTGCAAGGCGAAGCAGCTTGTCGCATTATCTCTCTCTTCGCTTTTGATCCTATAGTGATGTCCTTATAAGTCAATAACTTACGCTTTTTTTCTGTAGATAGAAGCCTCCCGCTTCTGATCTCGGCTGTTGACAGCCAGCAATTGACGCATAGACTGTATATAAAAACAGTATTCAGGAGGCACTTATGGGCGATATTGACCACGCCCTGTTACAGGAATCCGGGCCGTTTATTCTGCAGCTTCAGCAGCATATTCGCGAGGCCGGACTGGCTGACCGTACCGGGCAGACGTATGTCCACTGGATAAAGCGATTTATCCATTTCCATGGGCTCCGTCACCCGGAGGAGCTTGGCTCTCGCGAAGTAGAGACATTCCTGGATCACCTGGCGGTGGAGCGCCACTGCTCGGCCAATACGCTGCGGATCGCGTTGAATGCACTGGTGTACCTGTATCGTCGCTTTCTGGACAGGGATATTTCCGATCTGCAGTACTCCCCGGCGGAGCGTCAGCGGCAGTTGCCGGTGGTCTACAGCCGCGACGAGGTGCGGGCATCCTGGCGCAGTTGCACAGCGATTATCGGTTGATGGTGGAGCTGCTGTACGGCAGTGGGCTGCGCGGCGTGGAACTGTTGTCACTGCGGGTCGGGGACCTGGACTTTGACAGTGGCAATATCCTGGTGCGCGATCACAGGAGCGACAGGGATCGCACTACCCCGCTGCCGAAGGTGCTGATTCCGGCGCTGCGGCGGCAGGTCGGCCTGGTCCGCCTGATACATTCACAGGACCTCGCTGACGGCCACGGTACAGTCCTGCTGCCCAAATCATCCGAGCACAGTCCTTCCCGGTTGTCGCGCTCACTGGCCTGGCAGTACCTGTTTCCGGCGAGCCGGCTCAGTGCGGATTCGGAGTCCGGGGATCTGCGTCGGTATCATACACATTCGACGGCCCTGACGAAGCAGATTCGCCATGCGGTACAGGCAGCGGGGGTCGACAAGCCGGCGCAGGCGCGCGCTTTCCGCCACAGTTTTGCCACGCATCTACTGGAGGCCGGCTATGACCTGCGGACCGTGCAACAACTGCTGGGGCATGCGGATATTGGCACCACGGAAATCTATACTTATCTGGTCGATCGCAACAGCAGGGATGTGCAGAGTCCGCTGGACTGGCTGTTCCCGGGGGTTTCGGAATCCGCGGCAATTTATTCCCTGGCTGCTTGAGGTGGTTGTGTGGAGGATCGCGGCCGTGGCCGCTTCCCAGATATTTCCGTTGCAGGGCCGTTTTTTGAAAACAGGGCGGTTCGCGCCGCCCGTGCTTGTTTTAGTCAACGATACATTCCGGCATCAGAAAATTGCCACCGTAGCTTCCCTGCAAGCCGAACGAGGTGGACTGGCCCGGCTGCAGATAGCCGTTCCAGCCGATATTGGTAACCGTCAGGGTCCTCCCATCACCGGACAGGCTGAAATTTCCGTTCCAGCCGTTGCCCAGTTGAATCGGCTGCGGGAATTGCAGCGAGACCTGCCAGCCGTCGACATCCGAATTGCCGCCGTTGCTGACGCTGACATTGTTCAGTACAAACCCATCGCTCCACACGTCGGCAGTACCGGGGTCGCAGCTCAGGCCACCGCCGCCGCCCGAGCTGGATGAAGAGCTGGATGAGGAGCTGGACGACGAACTGGAGCTGCTGGAGCTCGACGAGCTAGAGCTGGAAGAAGATCCTCCGTCCCAGCCGCGCACGATATCCCGCACCAGCCGGCCGGATTCGGTGAGCTGGCTCTGGCCCCAGCCGCCGGTGGCGCTGGCGCCCGGTACCAGTGCCGAGGCGCCCTCCTCCTTGTCATTCAACGCCCAGTTGGCGTGGCTGATGTGATTGGCCTCGAGGAAGTTCATCCAGGTCTGGGTCTCGCCGTGTGCCACTGCGCCGTCACCGTCGGCATTGACTGCGCCCCACTCGGTAACGAAGAGCGCGATACCGTTGTTCAGCGCGGTCTGCGCCTTGTCCCGCAGGTACTGGGTATGGGTGCCGGCGTAGAAATGCAGTGTGTAGGCGATATTGGCATGGCCCTGGATCGGATCCCAGGAAGCCGCATCCACATCCTGCGACCAGCTGGGTGTGCCGACCACGATCAGGTTGTCCGGGTCGATGGCGCGAATGGCGGAGATCACCGTTTCCGCATACGGCTTGATCACGCCGCTCCAGGAAATCTGCAGCGGTTCGTTGTAGATCTCGTAGATGACGTTGTCGTGGTGGCCGTAGGTCTGCGCCATCTCCTCGAAAAAGGCGACCGCCTGGGCGGTGTGGTCCTCGGCGTGGTGGGAGTGCCAGTCGATGATCACGTACAGGTCATTGGCGATGGCCGCATCCACCAGCGCGGTGACCCGGCTCTTGTTGCCCGCCGGGTCCTCCAGGTAGCCGCCCTCCCCGTCCACACCCAGGGAGGCGCGCACCAGGGTCGCGTTCCAGTCGCTCTTGACCCAGCTCACTGCGCTGGCATTGTAGAAACGCTCGGCGCCCCAGCCGGTATTACTCCAGAAAAAACTGGGCCCGGCCAGGCTGCGGACTTCGCCGCCGGCGAGAATACGGTTGCCGTTGACCGTCAGCGGTTCCACTGCCAGGGCGACGTTGCCGGACAGTGCCAGCAATAATATTGTGGTAATGCCGAGCGAGCGGCTGCATTTATGTAGCTTTTCTTTGATCAGGTTTTTCATCGCGGTGATTCCGTATCGGGAACCGGAAAACAACCCGGTAGAAAATGGAATGGTTTATTGAAAATCGTTTAATGAACAACTCAAGTTTCGGAGTTCATTTGCGGGAGCCGGCACAGGATGCGCCCTTCTGGGACACGCCGTAGACCCATCCATGGGGGCTTGTCCGCGAGGTCCCTCTCGCAGACAGTCCCAGAAGGGCGCACCCTGCCCCGGCTTGTGCCGCCAACGAGTCCTCGAATTCCGAAACTGGAGTGAAAAAGAAACGGGCGGCAATGCCGCCCGCTCTCTCCATCAGTTAACGCTGGCGCTGCACACCGGTGGCTGGAAGTCGCCGCCGTGGCCGCCCTGGAAGCCGAAGGAGGCGCTGCCCCCGGGCTGCAGGTTGCCATTCCACTCGATATTGCTGGCGGTGACGGTAAGGCCGTCTGCAGAAATATCGAGGTTGGCATTCCAGCCGTTGACGAGTTCCACCGGCTGGTCGAAGGTCAGCGTTACCTGCCAGCCCTCGATGGCCGTGTCGCTCTCGTTGGTGACGGTCACGCCGTTCAGCACGAAGCCGCTGTTCCAGACATCGTTGTTGCCGAGACTGCAGCTCACTTCCCCGGCGACCGGCTCGTAGACTTCCACCGTCACTCTGTCGCTGGCGGAGAGTTCCGCACCGTCCTCGGTGGCGACGATATCCAGTTGATAGAGACCGACTGCCGCCGGTGCCGGCACCGTCAGGGTTCCGGAGCCGGTGCCGCTGTCCACCTGGCTGCCATCCAGGTAGAGATTGACCCCTTCGGCATTCTGCAGGCTGTACTGCACCGGAATATCGCTGCCCAGTGCAAAGCGGTCGCCGTCGCCCGGGCTGGCGATATTCACCGCGGGCACCAGCGGCGCCTCCACGTCGATGGATACCGTGGCCGCACCGGAGGTCGCGCCGGCGTCGTCAGTAACGGTAAAGGTGAAACTGTCGGTGCCGAAGAAACCGCTGTCCGGTGTGTACAGGCGACTGGCGCCGCTGCCGCTGAGGCTGCCGTCGGCGGGGCCACTCTCGATGCTGTAGCCGGTAATGCTGCCGTCGCTATCGCTGCCGCTCAGGTTGATCGCCAGCGAGGTTTCGTAGGGCGTGGACAGGCTCTGGCCGTCGGCGCTGGGGGCGCAGTTGACACCGGTATCGCCGCCGCAGCCGCCGCCGGGTTCCTGCCCCCAGATCAGTTCGCCGCCGTCGTACAGCGCGATCAGTGGCGCCTGTTCGCGGCTGCTGCCGTAGTCGTCCCAGGATGGGTCGTTGCCGGGCTCCCAGGGCGCGCCCTCGGGCACGGCGATGCGGAACTGCGCTTCCTTCTTGGATTCCGACTGGCCGCCCGGATAGATGTCCACGCCGTCGAAGGCGACTTCCACATAGTAGAGGTTGTCCGACGGATCGCCCCAGGCGAAGGGGCCGGTATAGCCACTGCCCTGGCTATAAGCGCTGGAGAGAATCAGGTCGTCGGCGCTGTAACCGGCGTCCACCAGTTCGGAGATATCGATCCAGTAGCGCAGGCTCAGGTCGTCGGTGAGCCGCGCCGGCCAGGCGCTGCGGTTGTGCGGGCGCGCGCTGATTTCCGTGTGGCGAGGGCCGCTGGAGTTCAGCTTTGCATCGACAAAGAATTCCAGGTCGCGGGTTTCCGGGGCCGGGAACTGGGCTTCCGGAATCGGGTCGCCGCCGAAGTCCTGCCACAGGCGCGCCAGCGCGCCGGTAAAGCCGGCGTTGTAATCGGTGGCCACTTCGTTCAGCACATAGTCGCCGCGGTCGTTTTCGAAATTGTCGTTGGTATCCGGGCCACCCACGAGTGCGCCGACCAGTGTGTGCCGGTTTTCCACCGGTTCCTGCAGGCTGTCGTTCCAGGAGCCGTGCGCGGTGCGGTGGTGCGGGGAAAGCGGGAAGACACTGCCGTAACCGATCTGGTAACTCATATTCATCGGGTTGTCGCCCAGCAGGTATTCCATCTGGCCGACGGCGAAGTCGTAGTAGGTCTGCGCCCGCGCATTGCCCGGGTCTTCGGCTTGCAGGAAGTCCGAATACACCAGCGCGATAAAGGAAGTGTTGGCCGTGTAGCGGGCCGCGCCCCACTGGTCCAGGTGGGCCAGGCCGCCGGGCGTGTAGGTGACCCGGTTGCCGTCGTAACCGGTGGTCCAGAAATCCAGCCAGCGCTCGGCATCGGCGCGGTACTGGGCATCGCCGGTAATCTGTGCCATCAGCACATAACTGCCGTAGCTCTTGTCGTCCCAGGCGTGGGTCCAGCCATAGGATTTCACCGGTTGCTGCTGCTCGTTGCTCAGGTCCTCATAGTAGGTAACGGCCTTGTCCAGGTAGCTGCTGTCGCCGGTGGCGCGGTACAGCCAGCCGGCCCCCCACACCAGTTCGTCGTTGTAGCCACTCCATGAATTGTAAAAGGAGGAGGCATCGGTGATGCAGTCGGTGTAAACGCCGCGGTAGTTGTCGGCAAAGCTGTAGAGCTGTTCCGCGTGGGTCAGCAGCTCGGCGGCGTAGGTCGGGTCGGTGGATTCGAACACCATGGAGATCGCGGCCAGCGCCGCGGCGGTTTCACCGGCCAGGTCGGAACCCGGGCAGCTGGCGTCGACCTTGTAGGAGGGCCGCGCCATCTGCATGACTTCCGCCGAACCCCACCAGGCGTGGTCGGCGTTGCCCGCGCCTACCTGGCCCCAGAGTTCGTTCGGTGCCGTGTGCGCCTTGACGAAATAGTCGGCGACGAAGCGCAGGTTGTTCTGCAGGTGTTCAAGCTGGCCGGTCTGCTCGTAGGCGGCGCGGTTTTCCACCGCGCCCCAGGCCAACATGGTGGCACTGGCCGCCATCGGGAAACCGAATTTGACGTGGTCGCCGGCATCGTACCAGCCGCCGGTCAGGTCGACGTTGTTGTCGGCGCCGTCGCCCATACCGGAATCGCCGCGCCACTCGTTCCGGTTCCAGGCGGGGATGGGACCGGACTGTTGCGCCTCGTAAAAATAAATCGATTTCTGCAGCGCCTCGCCGTAGTTGGGCGCGACCTGCGCCTGGGCAGCCGCGGCCACGCCGGCCGCCAGCGCGCAAAGTGGATAGCAAACTCTCATCAATCGTTTCATACAGAAGCCTCATTTTTTATTGTCTGAAGCCCTGGACAAACCGGCCGTTTTGACGGCGGTAACGCAACGATCCAGCAGGGATCCAGGTCACACACACCGCACCAAAACTACCGCTCAGAACTTCCCTTTCCGTCGATACCGCAATTCCACCCTATCGGCTCCGAGCCAGGTGTGCGTCCGACTAAATGAGACGGGCCGATTTATTGCGCAGACGAGGTTCAACTTCGCGAGTCGCGGGAGGTTGAACCTCCCACTTTGGGCGCCGCCGCGGGCCGGGAATGCACGGGGGGCGAACCCGTTCACAGTATTCCCGGCACCGGCGACAGGCGGGAGCCGCCGGTTCGTCAGGGCGTGTGGATATCGGGCCAGGGGTAGGACTGGACTTCGCTGCCGATATAAAAGGCCGGGTGCGGCGGCTGGTTGTAGCCGCTGTTCTGCCAGGCGATGGCCGCCCGGTACTGCGGATCGTGCATCAGCGTGGGAATGCGCAGCCCGGTTGCCTGCGGTGTGGCGTAGATCCGCAGCGCCGAGCTGTCCGTCGTGCGCCACACCACCTCTTCCCGCCAGTCTCCGAACAGGTCGGCGGACAGTGCCGGGGTGGCTTTGGTGCCGTTGTTGGAAGCCACACCGGAACCGGTCAGCAGGCGCTGGGCCGGGTCGTAGCGGTCGATGTGGGTGCCGTCCAGCAGCTCCCGCTCGCCGTCGCCATCCCACCAGACCAGGAAGTTGGCGGAACCGGGCTTGCTGCCCACGACATTGCCGCCGGCGTCCAGCAGGCCGCTGACGCGGGACGACCAGAATTCCGCGCCGGCACTGCCGCTCCAGACATTGCCGGCCACCGCGCGGCCGTTGTCGCCGCCGGGCGCGGTCTGGAAAATCACCGAGCCGTTCGTGCCGTCGATCAGCCGCGACGAGGGCTGGTCGCTGTGCTCCCCGGGCATGAACACTTCCTGGCCGGGGCGGTTTGGGACAAGGTCACTCACGTGCAGCGCATCGCCGTGGTACAGCCGGGTATTCCACAGCGGCTGGCCGCCGGAGCCGATCGCCATGGCGCCGAAGACGATATCCTGGCGGCCGTCGCCGTCCAGGTCGGCAATCGACAGGCTGTGGGCGCCCTGCCCCTCGTACTGGCTGCCGGCCTGGTCGGAATCGAATAGCCAGCGGGTGCTGAGGTTCTGGCCATCGAAATCCACCGCCCAGATAACCGTGCGCGTGTAGTAGCCGCGGGAGAAGACCAGGCTGGGTGTCTCGCCGTCGAGCCAGGCGGTGCCGGCGAGGAATCGGTCGACGCGGTTGCCGTAGCTGTCGCCCCAACTGCTCACATTGCCGCGCGGCGGCTGGTAGTCGACGGTATCGATCGCAGCGCCGGTAACGCCGTCGAAGATGGTGAGATATTCCGGGCCTGAGAGAATATAACCGGCCGAGTTGCGATAATCGGCCCCGGCATCGCCGATGACAGTACCGCTTCCGTCCACGCTGCCGTCGGCGGTTTTCATCGCCACTTCCGCGCGCCCGTCGCCGTCGTAATCGTAAGCCTGGAACTGGGTATAGTGGGCCCCGGCGCGGATATTGCGCCCCAGGTCGATGCGCCACAGCCGCTCGCCGTCCAGCCGGTAGGCATCGACGTAGACATTGCCGGTATAGCCGCTCTGGGAATTGTCGCGGGAATTGCTCGGGTCCCATTTGACGATCAGTTCGTAGCGGCCGTCCCCATCGAGATCGGCCGCACTGGTATCGTTGGCGGAATAGCTGTAATCGGGGCCGTCCGCCGGGCGCTGCAGGGGGACATCGAAGTAGCCGCCGCTGTTGAACACCACCTCAGCGGCCGCCGGTGCGCCCTCGCTGCCGCCGGTCACGGCGCGCACCGAATATTGCGCCGACGCCGCGGCGCCGCTGTCCAGGTAATTGGAGGCATCGGCTATGGGATTGCCATTCACTTTCTGGCCGTTGCGATAGAGGTTGAAGGCCACGGCCGGATCGTCCGTGCCCAGAAGACGCCAGCTCACCAGGTTGCCGCCGCCAGTGGGTACCACGGAAACACCGCGGCCGAGCCTCTCCATCCGGTAACGGCCACTGCCGCCGGAGGCGCAACTGCCCGCCGCAGGCCCGTGGCCGGTGACGGTCAGCGCATCGATATTGGCGAGGCCGTCGCTGCCGCTCGCCACCAGCTCGACGCTGTTCTCGCCCGCTTCCAGGTGGACCACGGCGCTGGCCTGGCTCCAACTGCTCCAGGTACCAGTGGTGGGGAAATCCACTCCCGCCAGGTCGACACCATTGACGCGCACACTGCCGGGGCGACTGTCGCCGCCGTTGGCAAAGCGCCAGTCCAGCAGGTAATCGCCGGCGGCCGCCGCAGCGACGCTCCAGCGAATGCCCGCGCCGGCCAGGTTTTCCGAGTTGGCAAAGCCGCTGCCGGTATGGCCCCCGTGATTGCTGTCGACGGTGCCGTCGACACCACAGAAACCGGCGGCGTTTTCCTGCAGGGTAACGGCACTGTCATCGCCGCCACTGCTGGAGGAACTGGAAGAGCTGGAGGAGCTGCTGCTGGAAGAACTGCTACTGCTGGACGAGCTGCCCGACGATGCGCCGCCGTTGCACGGGGTGCCATTGAGCGTAAAGACCGCGGGCACATGGGCCGGCGGCTGGCTGTCGTTGAGCTGGATACCGAAACGGTGGGTGGCGCCAGGGGCGATGGTGCCATTCCAGTGGTCGGCGGCATTGGAGGCGCTGACACGGGTGCCGCTCTGGACGATATCGGCATTCCATCCGCCACTGTGGCTCTCGCCCGCCCCCAGATCCCATTCCAGCGTCCAGCCGGCAATGGCCTCGCCGCCGCTGTTGGTGATCCCCACATCCACCTGGTAGGCACCGTTCCAGTCGCTGATGGGGTAATCCACCGCACAGGAAACCGTTTCCTGTGACTGGGCCTGCAGCGGCAGGAGCCAGCTGCAGGCCAGACACGCTGCCCACAGGCGGGCAGCCGCAAAATGATCGTGTTTGTTCATCGCCGTTTTCTCTGTCTGTCGGCGCGCGCTGTTTTACCTCCACTCCTCACCAAATGTCGTTGTAAAAATTTCGCCGGCCATCAAAGCAGCCCGGGAATAAACCGGTAGCGCACCTGCCTGCAGTACTCACCGTACTCCGGGTCCGCGCCCAGGTGGCGCTCCTCGGTGATCGCCCGCCAGTAGTAGACCCAGGTCATCAACAGCAGGCCCAGTGTCTGCGCCAGTGCCAGTTGCCAGTTGCCGCTGAAACCCCAGTAGACGATCACCGGGAACATCACGCACCACCAGGCAAAATTCTTCGACGCGTAGGCCGGGTGGCGCACCAGCCCGTAGAGGCCGGTGCGGATGATGCCGCGGTGGGTCAGGTTGGAAAAACGCACACCGAAATGCGCCGTCGCCGCCACGTAGATCAGGTAGCTGGCCAGCATCAGGGTAGTGAACAAGCTGACCAGCCAG
Source organism: Microbulbifer litoralis (assembly GCF_023634065.1). GTDB lineage: Bacteria > Pseudomonadota > Gammaproteobacteria > Pseudomonadales > Cellvibrionaceae > Microbulbifer > Microbulbifer litoralis. The sequence continues at coordinate 33,270 of NZ_JALKCV010000014.1, read as the reverse complement.
GTGTTGCCCAACTGCAGCACTTCCCGCTCTCCCGGCGCGCCGTAATACAGGCCCAGGAACATCTGGAACGGCGGGTAGCACACCAGGCACACCAGCCAGCCCAACATGGAGGGTTCGGCGGAGCGGGTCTGGTTGTCGACCCAGCGGCTGGAAATTACATAGCCGCACCAGGCCAGGGCCACATCGATCGAAAACACCAGGGCCACGGAAATATTGAAGAAGTCCGTATTGAACTGGCGGTGGCTGTAGCGACCCGCCTCCACCGCTGCCGGCAGGCCATCGAGGAAATAGCCCATGTTATTCACCAGGTGCGGGAACTGGTCGGCGAAAAACACCGTCATCAGCGGGGCGAAAAACAGCTTTACCAGCAGCGCGCGCAGGTTCTTGCGTTGCGCCTCACCGAGGGTCGGCTTGCGCGCGCGCAGCAGTTCCCCCAGCCAGCCGATCACCATCGCCGCCGTATCCATGCGGTCGGCCTCCGGCGAGTGGCGCAGGGCGCGGGTCAGCAGCACATAGGGCAGCCCCCCCAACAGCCAGGCGCTCCAAACCAGTTCCAGCAAGCGGAACCAGGGCTGGTAGTAGGGGTGCTGGCGGGCGAAGCCGTATTCCCCGGCAGTGTGGAAAAAACCGATCACCAGCGCCAGCAGCCCCAGGTAGACGCCGTAGTGCAGGCAGCCGTCCAGCAGGAACTTGAGCCACAGCCCGCGGCGCAGGTCCGGGTGCAGACGGAAAAAATCCCGGCCGTGCCACTGCCGCAAGCGCATGAGTTCCACCAGCAACATGGCACCGGTGCTGAGCGCCAGCGCCGCCAGTACCGTATCCAGCCGGTTGTCGGTCACCTGCCAGGCGCCGATCGACAGCCCCTGGGCCAGTGCGTTATCACTGTCGAACCAGGCGGCGAGCAGCACCACCGCCAGGGCGCCGGCGAGGCCGCTCAGCCAGGCGCGATCCATGATCCAGGTATTCTCGGTTTTCTCCGCGGACAGCGCCGCGACATCGGCTGTCGGGCTATGCACGGGCGTATCTCCTGGCGGGTTGCAACGGTATGCGGCGCATCGGTTGTTCCTCTTGTTATTCTGGGGGGCCTGCGAACAGGTCCCCACAGGTTACCGCGAATTACTCCGCTGTGCAGGTAACCGTCCCCAGGTTGCCCGGCGCACCCTGCATGCCGAAGCTGGCGCTCTGGCCCGGTTGCAACTGGCCGTTGTAGTCGGCGTTGGTCGCGGTCAGCAGGCTGCCGCTGGTCCCGTCCAGTTGCGCGCTCCAGGCGTTGCTGATGGTCACGTCCTGCCCGAACTGCAACTGCGCGCTCCATTCGCTCACCGGCGCGCTGCCGTTATTGGTGACGGTGATACTGTTGAGCACAAACCCGGAGCCCCAGTCGTTCACCTGCTCGACACTGCAACCCAGGCCGGCGCCACCGCCCGATGACGAGCTGGAAGAGGAACTGCTGGAACTCGACGAACTGCTGCTCGAACTACTGCTGGAAGAAGCGCTGCTCGAGGAGCTGGAGCTCGAGGACGAACTCGACGAGGAACCGGTGCCGCTGCAGCCGGGATACACGCTGGCGCACTGGGCCGTGGCCGCGATACCGTCGGCGCCGTTGAACAGCCGCTCGCCCCAATCGGACAGGTTGTCCGGGTCCCAGTTCAGCGCCATATCCAGGTAGGGCTCGGTGTTGCCGGACCAGGACCAGCCCAGGTAGCCGATACCGCGCGCCTCGGCTTCCGCCAGGATCGAGTCCTCGTCCACCGGCTGCCCCTGGTGCTCGTGACCGAACTCACCCACGATCAGCGGCAGGTTCATATCCTCAAACGCCTGCATGTAGCTGGCGACACTGCCCTGGTCCGGGTAGATCTGGTACATGTGCACGGAGAACAGCGTATTGCCCAGCGGGTCGGCGGCGGCCAGGGTCTCGGCGTTGTCGCGCATGAAACCCTGCCAGTCCTGGCCCCAACTGGAGGCGTCCACGACGATGGTGTGGGTCAGGCCGGCATCGCGCAGGGTCTGTATCGCCGCGCTGGTGTCCTCGACATAGGCGCTCTCGGTAACCGTGTTGCCGAAGGGTTCGTTGGCGATATTGACCAGGACATAATCTTCCTGCCCCTGGATTGCCCCGAGGATATCCGGGCTGGTCCAGTATTCCGCGGCGCTGGAGATATGCACCGCGGCACTGTCCTCGCCCCAGCCGGTGGCGTCGTGCACTTCCAGCACGCAGATCAGTGCATTGGCTTTGCACTGCTGGATGATACCGGTTACATCGGCGCCGTCATTACGCGTCCAGCGGCCGCCATTGGACAGCACCACACGCACGCTGTTGGCCCCCGCCGCGGCGATATCGGAAAGCGCCTGCGGGGTGCGGCTGGTATACCAGGTGTGGGCGTGGTTGACGCCGCGCATGACAAACGGATTGCCGTTGGCGTCGACCAGCTGGCCGTTCTCGATCGAGAAACCGGCCCAGGTATTGGCCGCGGCCAGTGCCAGGCCGGCGGCGCAGATCTGGTGAATCAGTTTTTGCATTTTTCTTTCCTGTTTTTCCTGCTGCTTGAGTGTTGCTTGATTGCATCCGGGATTGGAATTTCCGTTGCCGGCTTCCGCAGATGGCCCTCTCCCCGTTCCCTCTCCCCGTTCTCTCTTCCGGAGGGAGAGGGATATCCCGCACTCCCTCATATCGAGAGGGTCGGGGAGAGGGAATCAAAACTACGGAGTCAGTCCCTCAATCCAGCGGCGGGTAGGCGTTTTCCGTCAGCGCCTGGAAAGCCTCCGGGAACCAGCGGCCCGCGTGCGGTGCATTGGGCAGCGCGCCGGTCGCGTTGTTGCCGTTGAGCTCATTGCCCTGGTAGTTCGGATCGCACATCGGGTCGTGCTTCTTGTTCGGGTCGTTGGGATCCTGTTCGAAATTGGGATCGCTGATACCGTCCGACTCGCCCTGGGGTTTGATCCATACGTACGCATCCACGCCCGGGTGTGGTTCCGCCTGCGGCCGGAAACCGACACCGCCGGGCTGGTTGCACCAGTTGCCGCGGTGAATGCGGCGATCGATACGCGACTCGTTGACGTAGGTATTGATATTGGTACTGGAGGAAGTGCCAGTGGGCCGGTCGGGGCCACCCCAGCCGTTGCGGCCGGTATCGATCAGCATGCCGAGCGACTGCGGTGCGCCGCGGGCGATCATGGCATCGCGCCAGTCCTGCACGAAGTCCAGCTCCTCGAAGTAGTCGTTCCACTCGTAGAAATCCGCCGCCCGCACCGGCTGGCCACCGACGTTCAGGGTCGGATCCGGCAGGTAGGGTTCCTCCACCGGCGTATAGTTGGCGGAGTTGGAGGCGAAGCCGGCGACGCTGTCCCAGCCGGCATCGGTGCTTTCAACCACGTCGCCGATCAGGTTCACCGCCGGGCCGAAGTTGCTGCTCCAACCGAGCCAGCCGGAGTGGGCGATGTCCACATAGGAGTAGACGTTCGGGATCTGCGACAGCTGGTTCAGCGCGTAGCGGATACCGTCGCGATAGCCGCCCGGACCGTTGGCCTCCTGGCACTCGGGAATATCCAGGTTGGTCACCAGGTTCGGCAGGGAATCCACCTCGACAATGGCGACGATATTGATATTCGCATAGGCGGGATCGGAGAGAATGTCGACAATCGGCGCAATATACTCATCCTGGTAACGCTGCATGCCGTTCTCGGCGATCAGCAGCTCGCCGTTGGAGGCCAGTGCCGAGCAGTCGCGGTTGGGCAGGTCGTAGACCACGAACATGAACAGGTCGTCGCCATTGGCCAGCGCCTGGTCCAGGTGACCGCGCAGGCCCGTGCCCTCGGTGATGGCACCGATGCGGTCCATCCACACGGCGGAGCTGTAGCCGGCAATGGCGCTGCCTCCGGGCTCGGCCATGGCGTTGGCGGCCCAGACCGGGTTCACATACCAGCTGTTGGACGCCGCAAACGGATTGTCCAGGCGGCCGCCGGAGGAGCTCGAGCTGCTACTGGAACTGCTGCTGGATGAAGACGAGCTGCTCGAACTCGAGCTGCTGCTGGAGGAGCTCGAGGAACTGGAGGAAGAACTGCTGGAGGAACTCGATGAACTGCTGGAAGAGCTGCTCGAGGAACTCGACGAGGAGCTGCCGCCGTCGCCATTCACGATGACCGGCACTGCCGATACATTGCCCGGCGTCGCGGTAAAGCCGACACTCACCTGGCCGCCCGGTGCTATCTCACTGTTGTAACCGGCGGCGTTGACGACATAGTGATCTCCCTGGTGAGAACTGATCACGCCGTTCCATAAATTGTTGATGTCCACGGCCATGTCGAACTCGACAGACCAGTTGGACAACGTCGTGGCGCCGTCGTTGGTCACCACTATTTCGCCCTGGAAACCGCCGCCCCAGTCATTGACGATGTTCATCGTGGCCTGGGCCGCATAGGCAGACGGCAGGCCGAATACAAACATCAAAAGCAGCAGGCTTTTGTTGAATAAACGGTACATGGTTTCTCCCTTCTCGCTGATTCAGTTATTTTTCTGGAAAACTTCATCTGGATATTGAATGCGGCCCCGGTTTCCGGGGCCGCACCTTTTTCGCGGGATACGCCACCCCGGCAGGGGCGGCGCATTCATACAGCGGAACTACTCCTGGTTGCCGTTCCACAACCTTCATACAGCGGAACTACTACTGGTTGCCGTTCCACAACCTTTCCAGCAGGTTGGTCTTGCGCTGGTCGAAGTCCTGCCACTCGCCCCAGCCGGTGGTGTTGCTGATCGGGTCATAGGCGTGGCCGTACCAGCCACCGGTATCACCGGATTCGGGGTTGATGGACCAGTAACAGCCCTGGATATTTTCATCGACCATGTAATCGACGAATGCATCCTGCCACTGTCCATCCACCACGCCCGGCTGGATGTGATCCCAGCGGTTCTGGTCGCGGATGGCACCCTTGTCGGGCCAGTCCAGGTTGCCGCCGAACTCGCCCACGACAATCGCGTAGCCCTGGTCGCGCAGGTAGCCGAAGTGCTCTTCCCAACCCGGCCGCAGCAGGCTCTCATTGATCACGATGTTGCAATCGTTATCGCCGGCCTCGTCGCCTTCGAGACCTTCACACTCGGGCTGTGCCGGGTCCATGAAGCTCTTCTGTACGAATACGGACGGACCGTAGGTGTGCGGCGAGTAGACCAGCTGGCTTTTGGGAATATCCGGCGGGTTGTCACCGGCCTCGAACAGGTTCTCACCCCAGTTGGGGTTGGTGAACTCTTCACCGTGCGGAACCTCGGTGGTGGAGTCCGGTGTGCCGTCCTGGGCGTTTGCCGTAGCGGAAATACCCTGAACAAACAGCAACAGGTTCGGGTTCTCTGCGTTGATCACGTCATAGGCGTCCTCGACGTGTGTCTTCCACTCTTCCCAGGTGTAGTCAAAGGGCTCGTTGAAGATGTCGATACCGATGATGTTATCCACACCCAGTTGCGCTTCCAGCGAGGCCAGCTCGCGCAGGTTATCGAGCCACTGTGTCTTGTCGTACGGCTGGATGCGGGTCACGCCGTCCGGGTTGTTGGTGGCAGCGCAGGAGCTGTCCTCCCGGTAGAAGTCGTAGTTGTCCCGATCCGCATCGGCGTAGGGGGGACGCGCATCGAAGCGACCGGAGCGCCAGCCAATGTAGTTGGAGCAGGAGTGCACGTCGAGCATGACTTCGATGTTGTTTGCATCCGCGGCGACGATGAACTCCTCCAGCGCCTGGCGCGCATTCGGTACCAGTACCGACTCGTGGTTTTTCAGGTAGGGTTCCTTGCCCTGCGGATTATCGGGATCCAGTGTCTGTGGCACGACCGGCATACGGACAACGTTGATACCCATACCGGTAATTTCGGTCATGGTCTGCTGGATGGTGCGTCCGGTGCCCTGGTTGTTGTTGGCCCAGAAGGTATTGCCGATATAGAGCTCCATCGGTGCACCGCTGGGGTTGTCCGGATCGTCCGATGGCTCGTGGCGCCCCTCGAGGCCAAACCAGGAACCGCACTGCACCGGGAAGACCTCACCGTTTTTGGTGATATTGCCGGAAGTATCCACACGGAAACGCCCGCCGCCACTGCTCGAGGACGAACTGGAGCTGCTGGATGAACTGGAACTGCTGGAGCTCGAAGAGCTGCTCGAGCTGGAACTGGACGAGCTCGAGGAGCTGGAACTGGAGCTCGAGGAGCTGGAACTGGAGCTCGAAGAGCTGGAGCTGCTCGAGGAACTGGATGAAGAGCCGCCGTCGCCGATGACCACCACCGGCACCGCGGCGACATTGCCGGGCGTGGCGGTAAAGCCGATGCTGACCTGGCCACCGGCCGGGATGCTGCTGTTATAGCTGGCGGCATCCACAACGTAGTGATCGCCCGTGTGGGATGCGATCACGCCATTCCACAGGTTGTTGATATCCACTGCCATATCGAACTCCACCGACCAATCGGTAAGCTCGCCGGCACCGTCATTGACGACGACAATTTCCCCCTGGAAACCGCCACCCCAATCGTTGAGGATGTTCATGGTTGCCTGCGCCGCGAAGGCGGAGGGCATCCATAAACACAGTATGAGCATCCACAACTTTCTGGTTAATAGTCGATGCATTTTTGGTTCTCCCGTCATCTGTGCTTCACTCTGTTGAATATTGAATGGTTCATCCGTTGAACCGGTTTGCAGCCGGGTGGACTGCACACAAGTTACCGCTCCCTCTCAGCGCGCCTGCCGATCAACCACCCGACAGCGCGTACTCCCTGCTTTCCCGTGTACCGCCGACCTCCACTGCCAGCCGCAATCGGTCCTGTGCGGGAAAATGCTCGATCTCCGCCACTGCCTGCAGGCCGCGATCGAGAATGCGGAAATCGCTGCCGTCCGGCCGGCTTATCGCCAGGTCTACGCCGTCACTGCGCGTCAGCCGGCCGTCCCCGTTGCGGTCTTCGCGCACCAGTTGGTACAGGAAAAAAACCGTGGCCGCGCCATAGCCGACACTGTTGCGATACAGTGGCCGGTAGCTGTCGATCAGCTGGCGGGTACCGGAAAAAAGTCGCCGCGGCAGGACACCCCGGCGGACAACAAACTCCAGGTTGCGCAGCGCGCCGTCAGCGCCGCGCAATTCGCGAAATTTCAGGGACTGGCCGAGGATTGGCTGTATATCACCGGGAACGACAGCGGTGGTCTCGCGCGCCTCATCCCCAACGGAATCGGATGTGTACGGCGACGGCGCTTCACGAGTGGCGGCCTCGGCCGCGCTATTCCCGACCACTGCCGGCGGTGGTGGCTCGTCGCTCACCGGCGAGTGCCGCTGTACCGATTGCTCGCCGCGATTCCACACCATCAGCAGCAACAGCACCGCCAGGGTCCCCAGGCCTGTCAACCAGCGATAAATATTCATCTATCGCCACCTCAGTTCCGAACGCTGCGCGACACCGTCGTACAACCGCCGGACCTCGCCGCTGTCCAGGTCCATGCTGGCCAGCACCAGCGAGCGCGCGTCCAGGGCATCGCCGTAGAGAAATGCAATGCGATCTTCACCGGGATAGAAAACAGGCGCCCGGTGCAATGCCTCGCCATCGGTGAGCTGGCGGTTTTTCCCCTGCATATCGGCAGAGAACAGCTGCATGCCGCCGCGATAGACCTTCCGATGTGTCTGCTCGTCGTAGTAGAAGCGGTAATCCACCAGCCCCGAGTAGAGCAGCCGCCGCCCGTCCCGGCTCCATTCCGGCGCGGCCTGCACTTCCACCCCGTCGGCGGAGATCCTCCGCTCCCGGCCGGTTTCCAGGTTTCGTAACCACAGGGTGCGATTGCCGCCTTCCAGGGGATGCCTGACATACGCCAGGTGGCGACTGTCCGGCGACCAGGAGATCGCCACCGGCGGCCGCCCGGCCGACGCCATCAACACCTCGATTTCGGCGGCGGGACCATCGCCGCTGGTAACGGGCAGTGTTCCTAGCAGGAATTCCCCTCCCCGGCGCACGGCCAGTGCGATCCGGTTGCCGTCCGGCGACCAGGCGTAGTCGAGGATATCGTCGGCCCGCAGCAGTTCCCGCCGCTGGCTGCCGTCGCGATTTACCAGGCCGAGCCGGACACTGTTTTGACTGCGGCTGATAAATGCGACCCGATTCCCACCCGGGGCAAACTGCGGTTCCAGGTCCTGGTGTTCGCTGGAGGCGATCGCGCGCGGCTTTTCACCGGCGGCGACCAGGTAAATATTGAAATTTTCCGAACGGCGCTCCAGGTCCACTCCCGCCTCTGGCTCGCGGTTGGAAGAGAAGACAAGATCGCCGGAAGCGGAGATATCCGGCTGTATATCGCGCCAACTGATATTGTCGGTCAGGCGATGCAGTTCACCGGAATCGTCGAGTGCATAGATATTGGATACAGGGCCCGCCACCTTGGCCGCAAAGACGATATCCGCTGCGGCCGTGAACGGAATCACAGACAGGGAAAACGACAGTGAAAAGGCCCTTACAAGGGGCCGGCGGAGCAGGTCTGGCATACGCACCTTCCAAGCCACGGTTTGACAATCCGAATGCACCGGACAGAAAAACACTGTCCGGTGTATCCATGAGCTTGTTGGTGCGATCTGGGAACGACCAGTGGACGCTATACGGAATTGCCGGGAGCGCCCGGAACCCTGGGCGGCACGTCAATTCCGAATCTCTGGAACCACTGTATTATTGTTTTTTATCAACTTAAAATATCGAGTCGCAACATTTTTTGACAGTTCGTCTTGCCTGCCTTTTTTATTTTTTCGACTCAGTAGTAATAAACAGGCTATCGCTGTTCACCTTTGCCGGGCAATCAAAAGTACTGTTTTTCGTTTTTTTCATCCTGAAACTGTGAACCGATATTTTCCCACCTGTGGCCCTCCGGCTTTAAACGGGCAAAAAAAAATGGCAGGGAGTTGCCCCCCCACCAAGCTCGCACCAAAACCGGGTCGTTACCATCCGGGGTAGACGATCAGCGCTACTCGATTTATTTCAGGCTTTTTGTTCGACAGCGCAGTCGCCTTGTCCTACTGGCACTATTTTTAGGACATCCCCCGAGGGCGGTCGTCCATGTTTGCGACCCGACTGAAATTTTTACTTCGTTGAACCTGCTGTGTCCGTAGTTGTACGCGGGTCCGATGACTCCCCGGCCACCGGTATCGGGCGGGTTCCCGGCTCCGGGATCGATCGACGGGCCGTATATGCCCGATGGCTCTGGCGGTTAAATTTTCAGGGCCCGCTGTCCGGATAGAGGCCGCAAACCCGGTCCGCGGGGGTAAGCATTCCGCCACGACCGCAACTCTTACCCGGGGCTGTTGGCCTGTATTGCCATGAAGTGATAGATTTCGCACCCCAAACCGTACCTGTGTAGCAAGATGTACCCATGCTTCAGTTAGTCGTTGATTCCGGTTGTGACCTGTCGGATGAGTTCCTGCGCAGATTCTCCATTCCCGTACGGCCCTATTGTGCATGGAGCACACCGGCAGCTCGGTAACCCGAACTCCGCGCGGCTTCGACCAGTGCACCGAGGCGCTGTTCGAGCTGGCGGCAGACAGGATCCGCGCCGGCGAACTGCTGGTGCCGATGATGGTGGTGAGTATCGCCGGCCGTCTGGAGGACCTGGCGAAGACGCCGGGCTTCGCCGCTCTGGAACAGGCGGCGGAAGAGAAAGGTGTGAAGGTATATCGCTCGGTGATGAGCCTGTCCGGCGGCATCAACCTGGGGCCGGGGACCGTGGCACTGGCGCTGGCCACGCGGGATTAGAGCTGCTCCCCTACAGGCCGGCCGGGACAAGACACATCCGCATCAGCCCGATCCAGGCGTAGCCCGGATGCAGCGCAGCGGAATCCGGGAAAAGAACCCACCGGCGCCCTCCCGAACGGGGAGGGCATGGCGATCAGGAAACGACGTTGCCGTAGCTCATCAGGCGCTGGTAGCGCTTGTCCAGCAACTCGTCGATGGGTACGCCGCGCAGCTGGTCCAGCTGTGCCGCCAGGCGCTCCTGCAGCCGGTCGGCCATGGCGGCCGGATCCCGGTGGGCGCCGCCCAGGGGTTCCGCGATGGTCTCGTCGACGATTCCCAGTTCCTCCAGCACGCTCGACGTCACCCCCATGGCCTCGGCCGCCAGCGGCGCCTTGTCCACGGTTTTCCAGATGATGTTGGCGCAGCCCTCCGGGGAGATCACGAAATAGGTGGAGTACTGCAGCATATTGAGCTGATCGCCAACGCCGATCGCCAGTGCGCCGCCGGAGGAGCCCTCGCCGATCACGGTGCAGATGATCGGCGTGCGCAGGCGCGACATCACCGCCAGGTTCTGCGCAATCGCCTCACTGATACCGCGCTCCTCGCTGTCGATACCCGGGTAGGCTCCCGGGGTGTCGATCAGGGTCAGTACCGGCATCTTGAAGCGCTCGGCCATCTCCATGATGCGCAGCGCCTTGCGATAGCCCTCCGGCTTGGGCATGCCGAAGTTGCGCGCCACCTTGTCGTTCACCGAGCGCCCTTTCTCCTCGCCGATCACCGCCACCGGCTTGCCGTCCAGGCGCGCAATGCCGGAGATGATCGCCTTGTCGTCGCCGAAGTGGCGGTCGCCGTGCAGCTCGTCCCAGTCGGTGAAGATGCGTTCGATATAGTCTTTCGAGTAGGGGCGCTGCGGGTGGCGCGCCACCTGCACTACCTGCCAGGGGGACAGGTCCGAGTAGATGGATTCGGTCAGTTTCTTGCTCTTTTCCCGCAGGCGGGTGACCTCTTCGGCGATATTCAGTTCGTTGTCATCGCCGACGTGCTGCAGCTCCTTGATCTTGCCTTCCAGCTCGGCAATCGGCTGTTCAAACTCGAGAAAATTGAAATTCATGAAATCCGCGCCTTGAATGCTCCGGGAGCGCGGAGCTTTCCCGGAACGCCAAAGGCTCCAGCTCCGCTTGCGGGCTGCAGGCCCGCCCCTTTATCGTCGATTTAAAATGCCGGCTAGCTTACCCAGATAGAACTGCCTAGTCGAGCCACCCGTTCCGGCGTTTCTCGCAGGGCCTGCGGCCAATCTGGCCACGGGGCCGCACCTATCGCCGCTCAGTGTAGTTGAGCGCGACCCGATCCCGCCCCAGCAGCTCGCGCAGCGACTGCACCATCTGGTCGTTGGGCTCCACTTTCCATACCTGCGGCAGCCGGTAGGTGCCGCGGGCATCGCTGCGCAGTACCTCCACGCTGACACCGCAGTTGCTGGCCGGCCCGCCGGTGTAGGGCTGCAGGCAGGCGGCCAGCCGCTTGCCCAGGCCCGCGGTGGCAGCGGCGGTGTCTACCTGCAGGCGCACGCCGTTGACGCTGCCCTGGCGCAGTTCGTCCAGGGTGGCGACGTTGTTGACGGTCATTTTCAGGCCGCCGCTGTATTCGTCGTGGGATACCGGGCCGTCCAGGACCAGCAGCGCATCCTTGGCCAGTTTCTCCCGGTGCTCGCCAAAGGCCTCGCTGAATACCGCGGCCTCGATGCGCGCGCTGCGGTCGTCCAGGGTGACAATGGCCATGGAATCGCCGCGCTTGGTCTTCATGACCCGCATGGCCACCACCAGGCCGGCCACTTTCTGCGTCTCTTTACCCGGCTTCAAATCGGCGAGCCGCGCCTTGACCAGGTGCTGCAGCTCATCCTCGTACTCGTCGATCGGGTGGCCGGTCAGGTACAGACCGAGGGTGTTCTTCTCGCCCTCCAAACGCTCGCGAATGCCCCAGGGGCGCGCGCGGCGGAAATCGGCGTAGACATCGCCGTCGCTGGCCTGCGGCACCACTTCGCCGAACAGGTCCATCATGCCGGCGCTGGCGTTGGCGGCCTGCTGCTCGGCGCCTTTCACCGCCTCGTCCAGGGCGTTGAACAGCACCGCGCGGGAGTAGTCGAGGCCGTCGTCACCGGCGGTGTCCGGGCCGATGCTGTCCAGGGCGCCGGAGCGCACCAGCGCCTCCAGTGCGCGCTTGTTGACCTTGCGCGGATCAATACGCGAGCAGAAATCGAACAGGTCGGTAAAAGGCCCGCCCTCGTTGCGCACGGCAATGATATTCTCGATCGGGCCCTCGCCCAGGCCCTTGATGGCGCCCAGACCGTAGATGATGCGGTTGTCCCCGTTCTCGGAGACAGGCACGGAGAACTGGTAGCTGCCCAGGTTCACATCCGGCGGCACCAGGTCCAGGCCCATGGCCCGGCACTCCTCGATAAAGATCACCACCTTGTCGGTCTTGTCCATGTCCGAGGACATGGTCGCGGCCATGAACTGCGCCGGGTAGTGCGCCTTGAGCCAGGCGGTCTGGTAGGACACCAGTGCGTAGGCGGCCGAGTGGGATTTGTTGAAGCCGTAGCCGGCGAACTTTTCCACCAGGTCGAAGATCTTGATCGCCAGGTCCGGGTCGACGCCCTGCTCCTTGGCACCGGCTTCAAAGATCTCCCGCTGTTTGGCCATCTCCTCCGGTTTCTTTTTACCCATGGCGCGGCGCAGCAGGTCGGCGCCGCCGAGGGTATAGCCGGCCAGCTCCTGGGCGATCTGCATCACCTGCTCCTGGTAGACGATCACCCCGTAGGTGGGCTCCAGGATCGGTTTCAGTTTCTCGTGCTGGTACTTGGCATCGGGATAGGCCACCTGGGCGCGGCCGTGCTTGCGGTTGATGAAGTCGTCCACCATGCCCGACTGCAGCGGGCCGGGGCGGAACAGTGCCACCAGGGCGATCATGTCCTCGAGGTTGTCCGGCTGCAGGCGCTTGATCAGCTCCTTCATGCCGCGGGATTCCAGCTGGAACACGGCCGTGGTCTCGGCCTTCTTCAGCATGGTGAAGGTGTCTTTGTCGTCCAGCGGCAGCGCGGCGATATCCAGCGGCTCCGCGCCCTCGCGCGCGCGCTGCTCGTCCACCATCTCCTTGGCCCAGTCGATGATGGTCAGGGTGCGCAGGCCGAGGAAGTCGAACTTCACCAGGCCCGCGTCCTCGACGTCGTTCTTGTCGAACTGGGTCACCAGGCCGGCGCCGGTCTCGTCGCAGTACAGCGGCGCGAAATCCGTGAGCTTGGTCGGCGCGATCACCACGCCGCCGGCGTGCTTGCCGACGTTGCGGGCCACGCCTTCCAGTTGCACGGCCATCTCCCAGATTTCCTGGCCCTCTTCGTCGGTCTCCAGGAATTCCCGCAGCACCTCTTCCTGCTCCAGGGCCTTGGCCAGGGTCATGCCCGGGTCCGGCGGGATCATCTTGGACAGCTTGTCGGCCAGGCCGTAGGACTTGCCCTGCACCCGCGCCACGTCGCGCACTACCGCCTTGGCGGCCATGGTGCCGAAGGTGATGATCTGGCTCACCGCATCGCGGCCGTAGTTGTCGGCCACGTAACCGATCACCCGGTCGCGCTTCTCCATGCAGAAGTCCACGTCGAAGTCGGGCATGGACACCCGCTCCGGGTTCAGGAAGCGCTCGAACAGCAGGTCGTACTGCAGCGGGTCCAGGTCGGTGATATCCAGCGAGTAGGCCACCAGCGAGCCGGCACCGGAACCCCGTCCCGGCCCCACCGGGATATCGTGGTCCTTGGCCCACTGGATAAAGTCCATCACGATCAGGAAGTAACCCGGGAAGCCCATCTGCAGGATGATGTCCAGCTCGAAGCGCAACCGACGCTCGTAGACGGCGCGGCGCGAACCGTAATCCGGCGCGGACTGGTCGAGAATCTTGTCCAGGCGCCGCTCCAGGCCGTCGAAGGAGACCTTCTCGAAGAACTGGTTCTCGGTCATGCCCTCCGGGATCGGGTATTCCGGCAGGAAGTACTTGCCCAGCTGGATCGGCGAGGTACAGCGGCGGGCGATTTCCACCGTGTTCTGCAGCGCTTCCGGGATATCGCTGAACAGCTCCGCCATCTCCTCCGGCGTGCGCAGGCACTGCTCCGGCGAGTAGCGGCGCTCGCGCCGCGGGTCGTCCAGGGTGCGGCCGTCGTGGATGCAGACGCGCACCTCGTGGGCCTCGAATTCGCTCTCCTCCAGGAAGCGCACATCGTTGGTGGCCACCACCGGCAGGTTCAGCTCGCCGGCCAGGGCCACCGCCTCGTGCAGGTAGTCCTCGTCGCCGGGGCGACCGGTGCGCTGCAGTTCCAGGTAGTAGCGCCCCGGGAAGGTCCGCGCCCACGCGGCGGCCAGCTCCTGCGCCTGCTGGCGGCGGCCGGCGACCAGCGCGCGGCCCACATCGCCGTACTTGCCGCCAGACAGCATCAGCACGCCCTCGGCATACTCCGGCAGCCACTCGCGGCGGATATAGCCGTAGCCGTGGTACTGGCCCTCCATCCAGGCGCGCGAGATCAGCTCGGTGATATTGCGATAACCGTCGCCGTTCATCGCATAGAGGGTGATCAGCGTCGGCTTGTCCTCGCCGCCCTCGCTGAGCCAGAAATCCGCCGCGGTGATCGGCTTGATACCGGCGCCCAGGCAGGCCTTGTAGAACTTGATCTGGCCGTAGAAATTGCTCTGGTCGGTGAGCGCCAGCGCCGGCATCTGCAGCTCTTCGGCCCGCGCCACCAGCGGCTTGATGCGCACCAGGCCGTCGATCAGGGAGAATTCGGAGTGGACACGTAAATGGACGAAAGGTTGGGTCATATTTTTGTTTGATTCTCGGCAATGAACCCCACGGCAGCAGTCCGGCACGGAGGCCCCGCTCCACACGCCCGCCGGCCCCGCAGGGTACTTCTAATGTCGTTACAGAACGCGGCCCATCTGCCGCGCGCGCTCGTTGCAGTTTTCCAGCACCGCACGGCGCTCGTCGTTGTCCATCGATCCCCAGCGGCTGATCTCCGCCACGCTGCGAAAACAGCCCTCACAGATATCCGCCGCATTCAATACGCAGACGGATACACAGGGGGATTTTACCGGCCGTTCGGCCGCGGCTGCCTTATCGGACATCACGATTCTTCAATCGGCTCCAGCTGTTCGGCAAAACGCCGACCGTTGGCCGCGTAGTGGTCGCTACTGGCCTTGAGCAGTTCGAAAGTCTCTTCGTCCAGGGATTTGACCACCTTCCCGGGGCTGCCGAGCACCAGCGAGTAGTCGGGGATCTCGGTATTCTCGGTCACCAGCGCGTTGGCGCCGACTATACAGCATTTGCCGATCTTCGCGCCGTTCAGCACCACCGCATTGATACCGATCAGGCTGTAGTCGCCGACGGTGCAGCCATGCAGCATCACCTTGTGGCCGATGGTCACGCCGGTACCGATGGTCAGCGGGATATCGGGATCGGTGTGCAGCACGGAGCCGTCCTGCACATTGCTGTATTCGCCGATGGTGATCCGGTCACAGTCGCCGCGCACCACGGCGTTGAACCACACAGAGCTGTGACTGAGCATCCGCACGTTGCCGATGATGTGGGCACCGGGGGCGATGTAATGGCCCTCGCCCTCCAGTTGCGGCTGCTTGTCGCCCAGTTTGTACAGCATTTGGCCTCCGGCAGGGGGTCGACGATGAGCCGGGTATTATCCGGGTCCGGAGGGGCCGTGGCTAGTAACTCAAGTTTCGGAGTTCGAGATTACGGATCGAAAGGCGTAGCCCGGATGGAGCGCAGCGGAATCCGGGAAACAAGAGTGCGGCCCGGCACCACAATCCCGGATTCCAGCGCTGCGCGCCTCCATCCGGGCTACGCCCTGCCGATAGCTGGCAGGTCCATCCATATCGGGAGCCTGCCCCGCAGGCCAAAGAACGACTACAGCAGCTCGGCCTGCTGAATGAAACGCGCCCCCTCCAACGTTAACAGCCGCGCCTTCATCTCCAGGCCACCGGCATAGCCGGTCAGGCTGCCGTCGGCGCCGATCACCCGGTGACAGGGTACGACGATCGCGATCGGGTTGGCGCCGTTGGCGCGGGCCACCGCACGAATTGCCTTCAGATTGCCGAGCGCCTCTGCCTGCTGGCGGTAGCTGCGGGTCTCGCCGTAGGGAATCTGCCGCAGCGCGTCCCAGACCCGGCGCTGGAAATCAGTGCCCGGCGGCGCCAGTGGCAGGTCGAACTCGCGGCGCTCGCCGGCGAAGTATTCGGCCAGTTGCCGCGCCGCCTCGTCGGTCAGTGGCGAGGCACCCCGCTGCCAGTCGGCGCCGGTGGGCAGCGGCCGTTCACCGCGGTGAAACGACAATGCCACCAGGCCCCGCTCGCCGGCCGCGATACGCATTTCCCCGAATGGGGTGGTATGGATTTCGTAGTTGATCATCCGTTGTCTCCGCTCTTCAGCGATTGCCACGCCAGCAGGGCGCCATAGGCGCGCCAGGGGCGCCAGTGCTCGGCGCGGGCCAGCGCCTGTTTCGGTTTGGCCTTTTCACCACCGCTGCCCAGGGCCTGCAGTATGCCCAGGTCCGAGGCCGGGAACGCATCCGGCATCGACAGGCCGCGCATGGCGATATAGTGGGCAGTCCAGTCGCCGATACCCGGCAGTTGTGTCACCTGCGTGCACCACTGGTCCAGGTCCTGCTCGTCGAAATTCACCCGGCCATCCAGTGTCGCCGCGACAAATTCGCGCAGCGTCCTCGCCCGCGCGCGGGTCAGGCCGATTCCCTCGAAGTCCGCGCCGGCCAGTTGCGCGGCCGACGGGAAAAGCCGGTATTCCGCGCCGCTGTCATCGGTAAAGGATTCGCCGTAGCGCGCCGCCACCCGCCCGGCAATCGTGGTGGCCGCGGCCACCGAGATCTGCTGGCCGAGAATCGCGCGCAGCGCGTATTCGAACGGGTCCCAGGCGCCCGGCAGGCGCACGCCGGGTGTTTTCGCCAGTTCCCGTGCCAGCAGCGGGTCCCCGGACAGCACGGCACCGATCTGGTCGCTGTCCGCATCCAGGTCGAACAGCCGCCGCAGGCGCTGGTTGACCAGGTACAGCGACGCACCACCCTCGCCGCTGACGTCCACCACCAGCCGCTTTCCGTCCGCATCGTCCGACACCTGCAGCACGCCGCGCGCATCGTTCACGGCAAAACTGCGCCGGTAGACATCCCCGTCCACCTGCTCCACGCCGGCCAGGGCGCGGGCGCGGAAAAACGCGAGCAACTGTGGCCAGTGGAACGGTGGCCGGTAATGCAGATAGAGCCGCGTTGCCGCGGGCCCGCCGGCATCCGCGTCGCGCTGCGGCCCTCGACCGCCCGCTTGCTGTCGGCGCACATCCGAGGGCGTGCGCCGGTAGATCTGTTTGAACACACCATTGAAACGCCGCAGGCTGTTGAAACCGGCCTCGTGGGCGATCTCGGCCACCGGCAGTGCCGTATCCCGCAGCAGGCCAAACGCAAACAGCGCCCGCTCCGCCTGCCAGACCGCCAGCGGGCTGATCCCCAGGTGCTCGGCAAACAGGCGGCGCAGGTAGCGGCTACTGACGCCGAGGCGCTCCGCCAGGGTCTCGATCGACTGCGCCTCCCGCTCACTGCGCATCAGTTTCAGCGCCCGCTCCACGGTGGTCGACACCAGCCCCCAGGCCGGGCTGTCCGGCGCCGCGTCCGGGCGGCAACGCAGGCAGGGGCGGTAGCCGGCGCTGGCTGCCTCGACCGCCGTCGCAAAATAGGTCACGTTGCGTTCCAGCGGCGGCCGTGCGGGACAGATGGGCCGGCAGAAGATACCCGTGGTTTTCACCGCAGTATAAAAGCGACCATCGAAACGTCGGTCGCGGGCGAGGCGCGCACTGGCGCAGATTTCGGGATCGAGTTGCACGGCTGTTTCCTCCAGTTGCCAGCAGTTTATGCGCCGCTGCCGAATTCTACTAGTCATATCCGGAACTGACAGTCACGCGCCTTTCGATGGCCTGACACCGCTGATCTTCAGCCTGCCGGATGGCTACCTGGCCGGCATCAAACCGGAGTAACCCACCCCACCTCAGATCCACATGGCCCGCCCGTGCGGATCCGCGGCGCCCCGATTTGCGACCGACGACCAGAGAAAGAAACCTACAGCCTGCTCAGATAATACCGATTGGCTCCGAACCGCCCTCCGGCAACGACTCTCCACATACACCGCTCCCGCCCCTGAGACGACCAACTGTCGAAAATTCGATCAGCACATGAAGTTCATATATATGCCCTTCAAAAATCGTCCCTGTAAAAAGTGCACGCCAACCTTTAACGGCGTAACAGAATAAGAGCAACTCCCGCCAACATGTTGACTAGTACAAAAGTTCAACTAAACACTCTATAGGAAAAATTTACTAGATAACCATTTAGATGGTAGAGAGAAATTTTCTGCGCCCCGAAAAATCACAGAATAATTCTTTGCCACATTAGATGACCAGTAAATTCCTCAACAAACATCCAACTCACCATGGAAAGGAAAATCATTTGAACGAGTGCTCGGATAAACAGTGAAGTTCGCCTTCGGCACACCGACCCTTCACAAGCCGGTGTAAAACCTCAAGGACGAGGTAAATCTCTGCATTGTCGTGCCAAGGACTGGTACGGCAATGCACCTACAGACCAGCATACCTGCTCGACTTCCATACACCATGGGTTTTCTCAACGCCAAGCTCGCCTCCTGAGCCTGACACTTGGTTTGTGCGCACCTGGAAATCATAAAGATATTCCTGGGAGATTGGGGGTTTCAGGCAGTCGACCTTCCTGCTTCACGGTGAAAAATAATTTTGTTGGATGCTCATAGAGTTACTGGCGTATATTTCAAGAGGCTAAAGTGCTTACCGATCTTATGAAAAATGGTTTCCTATAGTCGCGCTGTTTTAACGCTTGTTTTTCTTCCCATGGAAGGCAAGCACAATCGCGCCAAAGCCATTTATCGAAAGCTCCACTCACTGGAAAAAACTCAGACATAGAACTAAAAATAAAAGGTTACAACCTACCGACCAACAAAATAAATTCGTCTATTGATGGATTCTAAAGGAGCAATAAATATCATTCACCCTGAAAAGCATTAAGATCATGCAGAAGGCTGCGAATCAAATAAACTCAGCCTTATGCCGATGGGCACCGAGATCGACCACTGCAGCGTTTTTTCTTGTCGACCCAAGTGATTTCTCCGCCCACGATTTACCGACACTCACACATTAACCTCTGCAAATACAGAGATATCCCAAAACGAAGATAAAAACCTGCAAAAATTCAAACAAACATCCCAACAAGCATCATAATCAAGAATCCCGAGAACTTAAGAACTGGAGACAAAAAATCGATGAACCCTAGAAACAAGATAAATTTAAATCGTGCCCTATTCAGTATAGGTGTTTTTCTATATTCAATAGCCATGCCATGCTTTCCCTTGCCAACCACCACCAGCATAACCTGCTCCGGAACGCAACAGGTCACCTACACACCCGGACTCACTAATCAGGAGCAGACAGTTGACTTCTCTCTCTATGCGCCAATGAACTGCACTTCCATTTCCGATCCGGAAATCACCTCAGGACTACGCACTGCTTCAGCTACTATTTCCCGCTCCTGCAACGACCTAATCAATAGCAGCACTGCCACCGTCGATATAATCTGGAACACCGGAGAATCCAGCCAGGAATCCATAAATTTTACAATATCCTATATTAATGGACAAAATGTCTTAGTAGGAACAGGAACGATAACTTCAGGGAAGTTCCTTGGGTCCTCCACGATAACTCAAGTGACCGTCATCGGCGATTTAACTACATGCTTCACACCCGATGGCCTGACATCACTTTCTGGACCCGCAGTGTTTGTCGTATCTCTCTGAATCGTGCACTCCCGCAGGCGTCGTTTTTCGGCTGACCAAGAATATTTTCAGAAAAAATTCCGTCAAACAACGGGTGAAAAACAAGGATGTTTTTCATCCAAAATGCACTGAGCGCACAGATCTCGACGCGATCATCGTGGCCCCCGGTGAAATATCCGGGTTAGTGTGCTGCGCGGGAAGTTCTCGAACAAAGGACCAGAGCCACAGCGTTCAGGTCCAGGCGAGAAAGCACTGGAACAGCAGGGTTATTTCAAGTTTTCTCAACGCAGAGCTGGGCGCTTTGGCGCAGCGAACTGATTGCGAACTTCCCGTACGGCATACCAGGTTCTCAGCACAATCGACAACACTTCGAACCGCGCCGAGGCAGAACGGCCGGGTATACGGCCCATCGTCACCCGTAAGGCCAAAGAACGGTTCCGCGACCACCAAGTGGATCAGGTCATTTAATCCCTCTACCGGAAAGAGAAAATCGACGCCTCAACCAGAGTCCCCGGCCCACCCTCCGGACTAATAAAGGTTGTTTTCCCGCCAGTTTTTAGACGCTCGTGTAGTATTGGCCTAAAACTGCTGATGCGGATAGGGATTTCCGCACCGGGCCCCCCCGGTTTATTGCCCCCATCCAAACGGGGCGAACACGGCTGAACAGGGAAGTTGGGCCGTGGTTACTGCGAACGCCTGCCTCTACAACGGATTCATTTGCCGCGGTCCGCACGGACCCCGTGTAAGTGCAATTCGCAATGTCGCAAAACCACACCTTACATCCCCCGAAGCCCTACCTGGCAATGATGAGCGAGATGGAAGTTCGCTCCCGGGAGATACAACTCATGACACGAACCCCAATACTGTTCTTCGCCCTGGCGATGGCGGTGCTGTCCGGCTGTGATGCCGACGGCAACGGACCATCGACCAGGGGCAACACCGCCGAATACGCCGATGCGGACGGCGATACGATTCACGACGATGTGGACAACTGCCCGCAGACATCCAATATCGACCAGCTCGACTGGGATGGCGATCTCGTCGGCAATGTCTGCGATGACGACCGCGACGGCGATGGCGTCGACAACGGTGACGACAACTGCCCCGATGTCGGCAACCCCGAGCAGAAGGACAGCGATGGCGACGGCCAGGGCGATGCCTGCGACCTCGGCGAGCCGCGTGACAACAGCCAGGACGGGGATGACGACGGCGTCGGAGACGGCAATGACAACTGCCCGAATATCCCCAACGCCGACCAGGCGGACCAGGACGGCGACGGCACCGGCGATGCCTGTGATGACGACGACGATGGTGACGGTGTCGACGATGACAACGACAACTGCCCGCTGGTCGCCAACAACAGCCAGACCGACACCGATGGCGACGGCATCGGCGACGCCTGCGACAATGATCGCGACGGCGACGGCGTGACCAACACCATGGACAACTGCCCGAACATCCCCAATCCGGACCAGGAAGATGCCGATGGCGATGGCATTGGCGATGCCTGTGACGGCGACGGTGACGGCGACGGTGTCGACGACGGCAACGACAACTGCCCGGCTGTGGCCAACCCGGACCAACTGGACACGGATGGCGACGGCACCGGTGATGCCTGCGACAACGACGACGACGGTGACGGCGTCGACGACGGCAACGACAACTGCCCGGCAGTGGCCAACGCCGACCAGACCGATACCGACGGCGACGGCATTGGCGATGCCTGCGACACCGACGACGACGGCGACGGTGTCGACGATGGCAACGACAACTGCCCCGCAGTCGCCAACCCGGATCAACTGGACACGGATGGCGACGGCATCGGCGACGCCTGCGACAACAACAATGACGGCGACAACGATGGTGTCGACGACGGCGACGACAACTGCCCGAGCGTTCCCAACCCGAACCAGGCAGACCTGGACGGCGACGGCATCGGCGATGCCTGTGACGATGACGACGACGGCGACGGTATCGATGACGGCAACGACAACTGCCCGACGACCGCCAACGCCGGCCAGTCAGACCTGGATGGCGACGGTATCGGCGACGCCTGCGACACCGACGACGACGGCGACGGCACTGATGACGGCATCGACAACTGCCCGCTGACACCCAACCCGCTCCAGCTCGACGTGGACAGCGACGGTATCGGCGACGTCTGTGACAACGACGACGACAACGACGGTGTCGACGACGGCAACGACAACTGCCCGCTCTTTCCCAATCCCGGCCAGGGCGACCAGGACGGCGACGGTATCGGCGACGCCTGCGACGACGACACCGACGGTGACGGCGTCAACGACGATGTCGACAACTGCCCGATGATTGCCAACGCCGGCCAGGAAGATCTGGACGGTGACGGTATCGGCGATGCCTGCGAAACCGACACCGACGGTGACGGCGTCGACGACGGCAACGACAACTGCCCGCTGGTGGCCAATCCCGGCCAGGAGGATGCCGACAACGACGGCATCGGCGACGCCTGTGACGGCGACACCGACGGCGACGGCACCGACAACGGCGACGACAACTGCCCGACCGTGCCCAATCCGGACCAGACCGACACCGACGGCGACGGCATCGGCGATGTCTGCGACAACGATGACGACGACGACAGCGTGAACGACGGTGTGGATAACTGCCCGTTGGTCGACAACCCGGGCCAGGAAGACCAGGACGGCGACGGCATCGGCGACGCTTGCGACGACGATTCCGACACCGACAATGACGGTACCGATGACGGCGCGGACAACTGTCCCGCAGTGCCCAACCCGGACCAGACCGACACCGACGGCGATGGCCTCGGCGACGCCTGCGACAACGATGACGACGGCGATGGCAATGACGACGGCAACGACAATTGTCCGCTGGTGGTCAACCCGAGCCAGATCGACACCGACGGCGACGGCATCGGCGATGCCTGCGACGACGATGACGACGGCGACGGCATCGACGACGGCAACGACAACTGCCCGGCCGTGGCCAATGCCGACCAGACCGACACCGATGGCGATGGCGTGGGCGATGCCTGTGACAACGACGACGACGGTGACGGCGTCGAGGACGGCAACGACAACTGCCCGATGGTTTCCAATGCCGACCAGGCGGATACCGATGGAGACGGCATTGGCGATGCCTGTGACAACGACGACGACAACGACGGCGTCGACGACGGCAACGACAACTGCCCGGCTGTGGCCAACCCCAACCAGGAAGACCTGGATGGCGACGGCCTGGGCGACGCCTGTGACACCGACGACGACGGCGACGGCACCCCCGATGGCAATGACAACTGCCCGGCAGTTGCCAACCCGGACCAGGCCGACGCTGACGGCGACGGCATCGGCGATGCCTGCGACACCGACGACGATAACGACGGCGTCGACGATGGCGCGGACAACTGCCCGCTGGTAGCCAATGCCGACCAGTCCGATACGGACGGCGACGGTATCGGCGACGCCTGTGACGGCGACGACGACGGCGACGGCGTCGACGACGGCAACGACAACTGCCCGCTGACCGCCAACGCCGACCAGACCGACACCGACGGCGACGGTCTCGGCGACGCCTGTGACGGCGACGACGACAACGACACCGTTGGCGACGGCGACGACAACTGTCCGCTGGTGGCCAATACCGACCAGGCCGACACGGACGGCGACGGCATCGGCGATGCCTGCGATGGCTTTACCGACCAGGACGGCGACGGTGTACCGGACTCAGCCGACAACTGCCCGGCCGTACCCAACCCCGGCCAGGAAGACCTGGACGGCGACGGCATCGGCGACGCCTGTGACACTGACGACGACGGCGACGGCGTTGACGACGGCAACGACAACTGCCCGTTGGTCGCAAACTCCGCACAGACGGATAGCGACGGCGACGGCCTTGGCGATGCCTGCGACAACGACGACGACGGCGACGGCGTTACCGACGGCAACGACAACTGCCCGCTCATCTCCAATGCCGACCAGACGGATACGGACGGCGACGGCAGCGGCGATGCCTGCGACAACGACGACGACGGCGACGGCGTCGACGATGGCGCGGACAACTGCCCGCTCGTCTCCAATGCCGACCAGCTGGATGCGGACGGTGACGGCCTCGGCGATGTCTGCGATACCGACGACGACAACGACGGTGTCGACGACGGCGCGGATAATTGCCCGCTCGTCCCCAACGCCGACCAGGCGGATGCAGACGGCGACGGCCTGGGCGATGCCTGCGATACCGACGACGACGGCGACGGTGTCGACGACGGCAACGACAACTGCCCGCTAATTGCCAATGCCGACCAGGCGGATGCAGATGGCGACGGTATCGGTGATGCCTGCGACAACGACGCCGACGGCGACGGAGTGAACAACGGCGGTGACAACTGCCCGATGACTCCCAACGCCGACCAGGCCGACACAGACGGCGACGGTATCGGCGACGCCTGCGACAACGACCTCGATGGCGACGGTGTCGAAAATGGCAGCGACAACTGCCCCGTTGTGCCCAACCCCGGCCAGGGCGACCTGGACGGCGATGGCATCGGCAATGCCTGCGACGATGACCGCGACGGCGATGGCGTCAACAACGACGTCGACAACTGTCCGGATGTTGCCAACGCAGACCAGCTGGATACGGATGGCGACGGTATCGGTGATGTGTGCGATCCCGACTTCGCCTCCTGCGGACCCGGCCAGCAGTACGAGCCGATCCTGCTGCCCAATGCTACAGCCACTGACGGCATCGCGGGAGTCTGCCTGCTGTGTTCCGTCAGCGATGAAGGCAACGTGATCGATGCCAACCTCGACAATGCGGCACGCGTCTCAGTCCCGGTTGGCGTGACTGGAAGTGGCTTTGTCCGGGTGGAAGACACAGACACTACCTATACCGGCAGCAACCGCGTCGGCTTCGTAGTGGAAAACCCGGGCACCATCATCGACCTGGCCCTGCTGGAATCCTTCACCCTCACCACGCTGCTGAACGGTACAGTGGTGGACAGTGAAACCGGTGGCAGCCTGCTGGCGCTCAGCCTGCTGGGCGGCGGCGACCGCGGGCTGGTGGTGTTCGAGACCAGCGGCAGCTTCAACCAGGTACAGATCAACGTGGGAGCACTGGTTGGCCTGCTGAACCAGACGGATGTCTACTCGGCCTGTGTGGCCCCGGTGGCACCCTGACCTGACAGCGAGACTCCTCTGGCCCGAAGGCTGAACGGGCCACTGCTTGAGCCCCGGCATTGCCGGGGCTTTTTTGTGCCCGGCTTTCTGTGCGGTAGTTTTCCCGAACTAAACTGGTTTCCCAGAACTTTGAGCGGCAGGTTGCACAGTGCGGTCAGCGCACTATGTGTCATGGTATTTAAACAAGAACGCCGCCCGAGCTATTCCACCTGAACAATGGATTATACGCCCCGTTCTGCTTACCAATAAGCAACACCAACCACAAGGCATGAATCCCATCACAAAGACCAATCAATCCGGCACCTTCGACCGCTAGACTCTACAGGTACACAAAACAGGGCTTTGCCCAGACAATCAGCGATATTACGCAGAGGCCGACAGGGCGACTTTCTGGAGGAACAGGGGTCCGCACACTGACTCTTCTGCAGACAGACCGCAATGGCTGCAACACCGCTGAAGGTGTATCGAGCGCTGGCGGACCAGCCACATTGACAGTAACGTCTTTATTGTAATAAGGGAAAATACCATGTTCAGTAAACCAGAATATCGTTTTCATTCAATACTATTCGTCTTCGCGCTTACTGTTTTTACAACTAGTCACTCGAACGCACAAACAGTCGAGGCGATTTGTACTGGTACAGAGGTTGCCAATTACACTCCAGGGCTGACCCTTACCGAGCAATATACTGAATTTGTTGCCACCAGCGACTTCTCCACCTGCCTATCTGGTAGCGATCCGGAAATCACATCCGCAGTTATCGAATGGTCCGGTGCGGGAGGCCTCAGCTGCCTCAGCGGTGGATCAACAGGGTCCGCCCAAGTTACCTGGAACACCGGGGAAACCAGTGATTTCACTTTCTCCACCGTTGTTGCCCAGAGGCCCCTGGGTAACGTCATTATTATTCTTGATGGGGAGATAATCTCAGGCAAGTTTTCCGGAAGCACAATGCTCCAGGAAATCACATTGCTGAACCTCAACCCAGTAGCATGTCTTAATGATGGCGTTGAAACACTATATGGACCTGTCCAGATGCAAATAACTTCGATTTGACTGATAAAAACGGACCTCAAACGATATCCGTTTTCTACTACAAATTTTTTACAATTAACTACTAAAAACCTGTCAATACCAGTATTTATAAAAAGCCTCATAATTGTATCGACAGTTATCCAGGATCATTTTAACAGCCGGAGAACCCTGTATTCACTTCCTTGATTCGTCATTACGGACTCGATCCTGAATTCAGGGCGATCGGGTCTCTTCGCTGGATCCCGGATCGAGTCCGGAATGACGACTGCGATGAGTGGTTTGGGCCAAAACAATATTGAGACAACTAATAACTATATTAAAAATTCACATCTACTGGAATATCCGTCTTGGCTCTGTACTGGAGGCCGTGGACTGGTGGCGCTGGAAACCAGCAGAAACCTTCAATCAGGCTCGGATAAACGTGGGGGTCATCGCAAATCTCCCAACAAGACGGTTCTTTACCCGACCTGTACGACCTCTTGACACCCGGGAATAACTGCAAGACTTTCTGGCTCCAAGTCTGAACGGGCACTGCTGAAGCGTCGGTATTGGCTGGGTATTATTATACTAATCAATAACATTCCAACTGGAAATAATTAAAAAACAAAATACCCTGGACTCTTCAGTTGGAACCAATCACTGTCGCATCAAAACGTGCCGAAAATAGACCTATCTGGCAAAAATAATATTAAGGCGCACAATTCAATGTAGACTTTCCTGAAGCGCAATAAAAACATGATAAGTTACAGAAACACAGAAAACTTTAAGAAACAAAAATGACATGAAATTTAATGCCAAATAATCGTGTATAGAATATGAATAATCCGCCTAAATGCCTTTCAGTATTTACTGAATTTTCAGACTCCTTTTCCAAAGAAGCTTTATACAAGGAAATTTCCATCTGGATCCGAAGGAATGGATTTAGATACTGGATCTACGCACAGGGTTTCCCCCCATCCCCGCTGACAAAGTCGCCCTTTGTATTCGGAAACTATCCCGACGACTGGATACAACATTACTTCGAGAGTGACTATATCCATGTCGACCCCACCATACAGCATTGCCGTGAACGTGTAACGCCCTATATATGGCCGCCGACTGGTCAAATCCGAAAACCGGGTAAAATTCGAGAGTTCTTTAATGAAGCCAGGCAATTTCGGCTCTTGAGAGGCATCACCTTTCCACTACATGGCCCCGGAAAATATCGTGGGCTTTTCTCCGTGGCACTGGACCATTTCGTTTCGGAAAGAGATGTCTCTGAACTGGCTCCCTGTATGATGCTGATGGGTAGCATGGTCCATGAAAAGATTATCACGATCCTTGATGGAGACCAGGAATCTTCAGATCGACAGCTAACTCCGCGTGAACAGGAGTGCCTTACCTGGGCGGCTATTGGGAAAAGTAGTTGGGAGATTGGAAAACTTCTTAAAATTACAGAACGCACTGTCAATTTTCACCTGGGAAATGCTGGTAGAAAACTGGGGGTCGCTTCTAGACAATCCGCAGTAGCACACGCTGTTTCCAGGGGGTTGATCATCCTGTAGAGCAACCCATTTCCATGAAAAGAAAACCTGACTCAAAAAAACAATCAGTATTCAAAGAGGAAGAATATCATTAAATTAAATAAATTTCATTATCTAGCAAGATAGAAACCTACAAACCGAGCATCCACGCACCAATAGTCTCTCCTCACCTCCCCACCTCCTCCGTTTTAACCCCCTATCCAGGATAACCCGAAACTTCAGGGTTGACCTTCCAGGCACCCGTAAAAAATTACAGGACCTTGTCAAATCATTCAAATATTGCTGGAAAGTCAGCTGTAAATACTAACACCACATCAGAAAAAGTGGCTGGATCTGCTATGAGGTATTGAGCGCTACATCAATATGTCCACAGATGAGGGGAGGGAGGAGATGCTTAAAATTCTGGTTGCTCCAGCGCGATCCGGTATATTGAGTCATCCAATGCTGGACAGTATGTTTCGCCTGAGGAATTCCGTTTTTGGAGAGAGACTCAACTGGAGCATCCAGTCATACTCTGGCAAGGAATACGATATCTACGACAAGCTGAATCCTGTTTACCTGATTGCCTACGACTCGACCAACCCCAACTTAGCAATCGGTTGCTGGCGAATGTTGCCGAGCACCGGACCCTATATGCTGAGTGATGTTTTTACATCACTCCTGGGTGAGAGCAGCGCCCCCAAAAATTTAGCGGCATGGGAAGTAAGCCGGTTCGCTGTCGCGCCGGAAGGCCCCAGATCCCAATTTGGTTTTGGCCCGCTTTCGACGGCAATGCTTCGAGCGCTATGGTGTCAGGCCAGGCGGCAAAATCTGCACGAAATTGTGGGCGTTACCACTATTCCCGTAGAACGTATGCTCTTGAAGCTTGGATTCCAGGTCGATCGATTTACACCACCAAAGAAATTTGGAAAAGTAATGAGTATCGCATTTCGACTGCCAATACAAAACAAAATAGAAAGGAAAATATTCTCTGGAACTACACCACACTATGGAAGATCCATGGCGTGGCAGGCTACCGTGAATCGGCAAGGCGAACTCTACCATACAGTAGAACTGTGCATGAAAGACCTTCTGGGCTGCCGGGAATCCAGATGCCTAGGCAAAGACCAATCCGGACACCAAACCACATTGATTAATTCTTAGTCATC
Organism: Microbulbifer litoralis; assembly: GCF_023634065.1. GTDB lineage: Bacteria > Pseudomonadota > Gammaproteobacteria > Pseudomonadales > Cellvibrionaceae > Microbulbifer > Microbulbifer litoralis. Next base: position 4,787 of record NZ_JALKCV010000014.1, on the reverse strand, counting down.
CAATAGATACCAGAATTTCGCTCTCCTAGTAACATAAGAAACCATAGGAGCTGTCAAATATCGCAGGTAGTAACACAGATAAAAACCGTACAGTCTTACACCTGACTCAACAGGTAAAAGATCTCATATAACTACATTCTAATTATCAAGCAATAAGAGGCAGGCACTCAATAAAATTGAATTGATAATACACGGAATACTCAGGGAGGCAGAATCTTATTCATTTTACATTGCAACACTCATTCCTGGAAAGTATGCACCCGAAAGATTCGGGTCACTGGCGCAGTGTAAATAAACTGTAAGCATGAATATTCATTGATCACATCGAGAAAGGGAACCTTAGATCCATAAAAGTCAAGGCAAACTCAAAGCTATCAAGTTGGCACAGCGATATAAGTTTACCTTTCCGATCCAGTGAAGACTGTGGACCATGAAATCCACCTAATAAACCATCGAAAGGAGACCAATGATGAAAACCCTTCTCTCTATCATCGCTATTGCAACCACGGCTTTCCTACTCTCATCCACTGCCAGTGCCCAGGTTCTGGATGTCGTAACCTGCACCGGCTCGTCGACAGTGACCTATGACCCTGCGGTAACCAATACATCCGAGTTACATACCGTAGAATTTACTGTCGAAGCCACCAGCTGCCCCGGATACGAGGGGAAAGTCCCCGGCAACTATACCTTCACTGCGCAGGCTGAGTTCTCCTGTACCGACCTGTATGCTATCCCCCAACACACCAACACTTTCAACTGGGCCGACGGCAGCTACACCGATGTCCAGTGGAATCTGACCACAGTCACACGGGTGAATGGTAACGTTAATATTACCTCTGCGGGCACTGTTACGGGCGGTTTCGGCCTGTCATCCCTGCCTGGCGTGTTGGATACCACCGCTGTTTCGACCGTCCTCCACCCGGAGCTTAACCTGACTGCCTGCGCTGGCAGCGGCGTAAGCCAGTCCAGCGGGACCTCTCTGCTCACGCTTACTGGCACTTTCTAAATGGAAAATTTTCAAAGCCCGGTTTCCCAAGCCGGAATTTCCTACCCAACCCGGAGACCTTCCATGGACATCCTCAAGACGATCGTGAATAGAGCCTGCGCTTTCATGCTTATACCCGGATTAATGGCATCTGCGCTGCTGCTCACCTTCTCTCCAGCAGACGTAAGAGCGCAGGTTCTGCCGACCCAAGTCACCTGTACTGGTCTGCAAACCCTCTCGTACTCGCCAGGGCTCACTTATGAACAACAAAATGTAGATATTGAACTGCAGGCCAACCTGATATGCGTATCCATCAGCAATCCGACGATTATATCTGCGGCAAGAAGCCTTGAAGCTACGCTTTCCAGAAGCTGCAATGATCTTCTCAACGGCGGCTCCCTGGTGGTAGACACGACTTGGAACACCGGTGAAACGAGCGAGGAAACTGTCAACTACACGGTAACCTACTCAGGCGGGCAATTGACACTGGTTGGCCAGGGAAGTATTACCCAAGGCAAATTTCTTGGATCGGTAACAACCGATACCATGAACCTTGTAGGAGACATCAATGCCTGTAATACAGAAGATGGCCTCACATCGCTCAACGGCCCAGTAACTTTCAACGTTCTGCTCTGAGGCAAGAGAACCACTACCCACTAGATAAGTAAGTAACAGATCCCAGCTCTGTTACTTACTTTGAATATAAAACCTCATTAAATACAGCTTAATAACCCGAATCAAATTAAAGACAAGATATCAAGGTGCCAAATGATAAAGAATAAATTTCTACTTTTTTTAATAATATTTAGCCTTCCTGGAACAGTAGTTTCCCAAAGTGCTAATCTTTTACAATGTACCGCCCAGGGAACCGTATCTTACAGCCCACCACTTAACCTTCAAGAATCCGAGACCAATGTTTCATGGACAACGAACTACTCTTGTCTACTGGGCGATGTCGAAACCGGAATATCATCTGGTTCTATCGTTGACAACCGAAGCTGCCTCTCAGTACTCGACAGCTCTTCAGGGCAACAGACAATAAATTGGAATGACGGAAGTCACTCAACTTACACCTGGAGCGAAAATGACATCACGATACAGACAGTTGCCGGACAGAGAGTCGGCACTATAAACGCAACGATTGTAGACGGACTACATCAAGGATCCAACGTACTTGAGATCTTTATCAACTCAACACTAGATCTGGCACAATGCCTCGGAAGTGGCATCAGCGGGTCATCCGGCACCGGTACGCTTACAATCACTGACACCTAAGTCAAATCCACCTTATCAGTTTCCTCAAAATTGTTTTGACCAAAACCACCCGTCGCAGTCGTCATTCCGAACTCGATCCGGGATCCAGCGAAAAGGTTCCGTCGCCCTGGATTCCGGATCGAGTCCGAAATGACGGCTCAAGGAGATGAATACAGGGCTTGCCGCTTGTTAAAAGGATTCTGGACAACTGCCAATACAATTATGAGATCCTTTATAAATAATCAATAAATAAATTTTAGAATTAAAAAATATCATGCTCCGACCCAAGAAATTTTAACTAATGAATTTCAGGAAATTTCATGCAATCGAGCACAAAGAACACGTTTCTAACCTGGCTAACATTCCTAACCAGTGGCGTCTTATCAACGATTTTACACACGAAATCCTCATGGACCAACATTGGTTTTCTACCCTCCTTGGTCAATTGCAAAGAGATTGGCATTGATCGTAGTGAAACTGTTATTGAAAGCAAAGAAAAAACTGACAGATCCTTCTATTTTTTACTTTAGAAAGACAATTCAGATCGAATTTAGACTCAACACAGCAAGGCACTTCATAGATAAAGAGAAAGGAACTAAAATGCTTAAGAATCAATTTCTATTTTTTTTAATAATATTCACCCTTTCTGGAACAGCACTATCTCAAAACAACAACCTCTTACAATGCACATCTCAAGGAACAACTTCGTATAGCCCACCGCTTAAACTTCAAGAGTTCGCTGTCACTGTATCCTGGACCACGAACTATTCTTGTGCGCTAGGAAATGTTGATAGCGGGACAGCCTCTGCATCTATCGTCGACAACCGAAGCTGCCTCTCATTGTTCGACAGTGACTCTGGGCAGCAGACCATAAACTGGACCGATGGAAGTTACTCTACCTACAGCTGGACAGAGAACGATATCACGATACAGACAATTGCTGGTCAAAGGATCGGCACCATCAACGCGACGATCATAGATGGGCGCTATCAAGGGTCTAATGTACTGGAGACTTTTATCAACCCAACATTAGACTTGGTACAGTGCCTCGGAAGCGGTATCAGCGATTCATTCAGTACAGGCACTTTTACAGTTACAAGATTGTAAGCCGCTGACTTATAAATCTTTCAACGAAAATCAAAGGAACAACTTCCGAACCCAACGAACAGGCAACTTATCGGCTCAAAACAACCACGATTATAAATCAACCCCGGAAAATTATGAAACCAACTAAAAAAACAGCGTTTTTTATCTCATTGCTCTGCCTAGCCAACGCCGCCTCCTCAACGGTTTCGCACGCGCAGTCTTCACTAACCGACATTGGAGTTCTACCGGGCGGGTTAAACTGCGAAGGTATTGGCATCAATAATAATAAAACCGTAATTGCAAACTGCGAAGACTCTCAAGGCCGGACATTCGGCATCCGGAAACTCTCCGGACAACCAATCGAGAAAGTTCCGACAATATCGGGAAAGTCCTGCCGATCACTGAATATAAATAACAATGACGTTGTTTCCGGACAATGTACCGGCGGCAGTGGCGAAGTTCGCGCTGTACGCTGGCAATCCAGCGGTACGCGTCAAGTCCTTGAAGCCCTACCCGGGTTGCTCGGCTTACTTCCCGACGTCGCAGCTACTGGCGGCCCCATTAATTTCCATGGCTGGATCATCGGAACCAGTGTCAATGCCAATGGCAACGCGAGGCCAGTAGTCTGGCCAGGCGGCCAGCTGACGCCAGAATTGCTCCCTTCGGTAGATCCCCTGGCTTCCGGAGGGCTAAATTCGATCAACTGTGAAGCAGTTGCCCTGAATGACACCATTTCCACCAGCAATGGGCCGGTGGTCGCAGGCACTTGCAACATCACCGACAACCCCGATGTGATGCAATCAATGGCGGTTTTCTGGCGAAGAAACGGCCTCGGGAATTATGCCGTCAATGTGCTGGATACACTGATTCCTACCGGAAACTGCGATGCCATTAGTATCAATAACAGAGGTGAAATTATCGGAAACTGTACAGATTCGAACGATGAATCCCAGGCAGTATTCTGGCCTAACGGTTCTACCACCCCGCAATCAGTGGCATCTGACATCCCCAGCGGCACAATCCGGAGTAGTGTGGCAGCCATCTCCGGTGACCTCGTTACCGGTACTTTTCTCACTTCTAATGGATTTGATCACGCCTTTATCTGGAACCCTACCAGCAACGCATTTCTCGACATAGGCGTCCTTCCTGGAGGATTAAGCAGCACCGCAGTCGACTTGTCAGGCGGCGCCGTACCGATCATTATCGGAAACATGAAATTTGACGACGGGACACAACGGGCTTTTCACTGGAACGGCTTTGGTGGTCTGTTTGATATCGGCACTCTCGGTGGCCCTAACAGCATGGCGGTCGATATCAGCGATAATGGAAATGTCATTGGAACCAGTCAGGTTCCCACTGGACATCAGCATGTTTTCATAGATCCATTCTAAATCTTGCACTAGTGGTCCATGCGGAAAGTTTGGTGACTAAGGAGCACAGCCAAAGTGTTCAGATCAAGGCG
>NZ_JALKCV010000013.1 GCF_023634065.1 Microbulbifer litoralis | reverse complement strand
ACCATGAGCGCCATCGCCGCCGTGGATATGGCGCTGTGGGATATCGTGGCCAAGGTGGCGGGGCTGCCGCTCTACCAACTGCTCGGCGGCGCCTGTCGCGAGGGCTGCATGGTCTACGGCCACGCCAACGGCGAGACCATCGAGGAAACGGTGCAGGAGGCCCGGCGCTATGTCGAGATGGACTATCGCGCCGTGCGCCTGCAGAGCGGCGTACCCGGGCTGAAATCCACCTACGGCGTCTCCAGGGACAAGAATTTCTACGAGCCCGCGGACGCGGACCTGCCCACGGAAAACCTCTGGTCGACGGAAAAATACCTGCGCAGCGCGCCGGAACTCTTCGCCGCGGCGCGGGAACAGCTCGGTTGGGACGTGCACCTGCTGCACGACGCCCACCACCGCATGACGCCAATCGAGGCGGCGCGACTGGCAAAAGACCTGGAACCCTACCGCCTGTTCTGGCTCGAGGATGCGGTGCCGGCGGAAAACCAGGAAAACTTCCGACTGATCCGCCAGCACAGCACCACACCGCTGGCCGTGGGCGAGGTGTTCAACAGTATCTGGGACTGCAAGCAGCTGATCGAAGAGCAATTGATCGACTATATCCGCGCGACGGTACTGCACGCTGGCGGCATCACCCAGATGCGCCGCATCGCCAGCCTCGCCGACCTGTACAAGGTGCGCACCGGCTGCCACGGCGCCACTGACCTGTCGCCGGTCACCATGGCCGCGGCGCTGCATTTCGGCCTGTCGATCCCGAATTTCGGCATCCAGGAATATATGCGGCACACCGATGAAACCGATGCGGTATTCCCGCACGGCTACAGCTTCAACGACGGATACCTGCACCCGGGAGAACAGCCCGGCCTGGGTGTGGATATCGACGAGGAGGCGGCCAGGGCCTTCCCCTACCGGCGCGCCTACCTGCCGGTAAACCGGCTGCAGGACGGCAGCATGCACGACTGGTAAGCGGCGCAGCGCTGGACCACGCAGGCGAATAGCCGGGCCCGGCGCCAAGGCGGCGTATGGGCCCCCGCCCGACGCCACTGATAGCGCTATTTTTTTCAAAAGAAATGTAAACGTTTACATTTTAAAAGGATTGCCCGGCCTTTTAATGAGAACTCAAGTTTCGGAGTTGAGAAGCCTTGAAAACAGGCACAAAGCCGGGTGGCGTGGCCCTTTGAGGGACCTTATGAGACAGGGATGTCGATTAGAGCCTACAGGGACGTACTTGCTGGGGGGCGCCTAGCTCGTGTCCCGCAAAGGGCCACGCCACCCGGCGCCCCGATCCGAACCCCGAAACTTGAGTAAAAAATTAGTGGGCCGGACATAAAAAGCCTGTCCGCAACGGGCGGGCATAATCAGAAAGCACTCCTCCTCTACCGGCAGCATTGGTGCGAGAGCGACAATGGGAGAAAAACCATGCGCTTTAACCAGACCAGAGGTAATAATCTCAGACTCACTGTAGCGGTATTCATCACATCGGTGGCCGCGCTGTTTGCGGCGGCGGCCGGTGCCCAGACGCTGACCCAGAACGACACGGGTACCCACCAGGGTTACTTCTATTCGTTCTGGACCGACGCCCCCGGCACGGTATCCATGACGCTGGGCTCCGGCGGCAACTACAGCTCCTCCTGGAGTAACACCGGCAACTGGGTCGGCGGCAAGGGCTGGAATCCCGGCGGGCGCAGGAGCGTCAACTACTCTGGCACCTTCAATCCATCCGGCAACGGCTACCTGGCCCTGTACGGCTGGACGAGAAACCCGCTGGTGGAGTACTACATTGTCGAAAACTGGGGCAGCTACCGGCCCGGTGAAAGCGGCACCTATTTTGGCACCGTGACCAGCGATGGCGGTACCTACGATATCTACCGCACCCAGCGGGTCAACCAGCCCTCCATCGACGGCACCGCCACCTTCTACCAGTACTGGAGCGTGCGCCAGCAGAAGCGGACCGGCGGCACCATCACCACCGGCAACCACTTCGACGCCTGGGCCAGCTACGGCATGAACCTGGGCAACCACGACTACATGGTGCTGGCGACCGAGGGTTACCAGAGCAGCGGCAATTCCAATATCACCGTCGGTGGCACCGGCAGCAGCGGTGGAGGCAGTGGCGGCAGCAGCAGCGGCGGTTCCACCCCCAGCAGCACGGAAATCGTCGTGCGCGCCCAGGGCGCCAGCGGCCAGGAGCATCTCAACCTGCGCGTCGGTGGCACCGTCGTCGCCGACTGGAACCTGGGCACCGGCATGCAGGATTACACCTACTACGGCAGCGCCGCCGGCGACCTGCAGGTGGAGTACGACAACGACGCCAGCGGCCGCGACGTGACCCTGGACTATGTCTACGTCAACGGCGAAACCCGCCAGGCCGAGGATATGGAATACAACACCGCCACCTACGCCAATGGGGAGTGCGGCGGCGGTTCCTATTCGGAGACCATGCACTGCAGCGGTGTGATCGGTTTCGGCGGCACCGGCGACTGTTTCAGTGGCAGCTGTGGTGGCAGCGGCAGCAGTGGCGGTAGCGGGGGCAGTGGCAGCGGCGGCTCCGGCGACACCACCATCACCGTGCGCGCGCGCGGCACCGCCGGCGGCGAGCATATCAACCTGCTGGTCAATGGCAGCGCCGTGGCCGACTGGACGCTGAATACCAGCGACCAGAGTTACACCTACACCGGCAGCGCCTCTGGCGATATCAACGTGCAGTTCGACAACGACGGCGGCGACCGGGATGTGATTCTCGACTATATCGTCGTCAACGGCGAAACCCGCCAGGCGGAAAACATGGAGTACAACACCGCCACCTACGACGGCGAATGCGGTGGTGGCTCCTATTCGGAGACGATGCACTGCAACGGCGTGATCGGCTTTGGCGACAGCCAGTAGCCCAACCAAAGGAGCGTGGCCGCATTGCGGCCCGTTCTTTATAACCTCACCGTAAAATCGATGCTCACGAATAGCCCTGAGTTACGGCACTTTCCACTGTCAGCGACCATCCCCTCCGGGTTTCTGGACAAGCGCCGAAACAATGCGACGTACCAACGGGAGTACAAGCAACAGACAGGGAAAAGCGACCAGCCAGGACATGAGCCAGGCATTCATCCAATCCGCCAGGAAATCGCCGGAGAGACCGACACTGGTCAGTGTTGAAATGCCAGAAACGATGCAGGACATAAGAACCGACAGCACCAAAGGCATCACGGCAGCGTTGTAGCGAGCCGGAAGCTTTCCGGGTTTTCTAAAAAATGAAGTTCGAATATTCGACATGATGACAGTCCTTGACGACAAAGCGTTATGTAACAGCATAGAGAAATAAAAAGCAGATAGCCTGGCAGACAATGCGAATACGGGAAAGTGTCTGAAAATGAGCAAGACCACAATATTTCAACCAGATTTGCATCAGGGAATTCCGAATCAGTACTCGACCCCATACCTTCCCGTTTTGGGCTGACCATCTGGGTAATTCCCCCACTGTCAGGTTTCACTCATATATCACTAACTGGAAGGAAGATGCCTTGAGACATCCCATTTCTGCGCGATCTCTCCACCAGAAAACCCTTGCGCCAACTCCTCGATGTAAGTGCGCAGGGAACGTGGTGGACGTTCCAGAATCGTGCGCAGTGTCAAGTCATTGCCACCAAGCCCGTAAGCGGCATAGTGATCATGAACGTTGGCCAGCAACCGCAGCTTCTCCCCGCTATAGGGCAACTGGACCTTGCCAGCCCAGGCCTCAAACCCCGGAGCAGCGGCCTCGATCCGCTGTCCCAATGCCCCACTCATGAGAGAGGCGATTTCCCGACGATTCGGCCGCTCCGAAGCGCACAGTTCGAATGTGCCATAGGCCAGGCGATCCTCGACCAGTGCAATAGCAGCCACCTCCGCAACATCCCGGTAGTCAACTCTGGCAATCCTTACCGTAGTGGGGAAAGGCTCGGCAAAAGTACCGTCTCTGACCACGGAATCCCAGGTGGCCCCGATGTTCTGGAAAAAATTGGCGGGATGCAGAATCGTATATTCCATTCCTGACGTGAACAGTGCCGTCTCGACCGGGATCTTACTGATATGGTTCGGCAACTGACTGTTTGTAGGTTGGATCACGGATGAGAAAACGAACTTACGCACCCCCGCCGCTCTTGCCACATCCACGAGGGTGACCCCCAGCTCCGCCTCATCGGGCTCAAAGGCCGGACCGATGTGAAACACACCGTCAACTCCCCGCATCGCTTCGGCCAGGCTCCCCCTGTCCCGCAGATCACCGATCGCTATTTCAACGGCACCACGTTCACGAACAATCCCACCCCTGCCCGGATCGCGCACCAAAGCTCTTACCCGGGCCCCGCGCTCGGCCAGCGCGGGGACCACCAGGCCGGCGAAGCGCCCGGTCGCACCGACAACAAGAATGGTAGGACTGAAGTTACCCATAGCTAGTCTCCTGTAGTTCTCTTTCAGGGGCACAGTGACGATGCTAATCTATTCGCTATCAGTGATAATCCCTTTATATTGAGAATCACTTTCCCGGAGATCAGGATAATCAACATGGAACGCCTGGAAGACCTCGAAGCATTCATAGCGGTGGTGGAGCAAGGCGGATTGACGGCCGCAGCCCGGCGGCTCGATCGCCGTGTTCAAGCGGTGAGCCGTTCCCTTGCCAGTCTGGAGAAGAGCTTGGGTATTGAACTGGTGCAACGAACAACGAGAAGGTCGACACCCAGCGAGGCGGGGCTCGCCTTCTACCGCCGAGTCAAACCGGCTCTCGAAGAAATCGCGGAAGCGCGACTCGAAGCTGCCGACAACCGCCTCGAACCGTCGGGACTGTTGCGTATCGGGGCACCCGTGCTGTTTGCACCTGTCTACTTGGTACCTCTCGTCGCAGAGTTTATGAAACGTTATCCAAAGGTCGACGTCGAGCTCAAACTGTCGGACAGATTCGTCGATTTCGCGGAGGAGGAGCTCGACCTCGCGATCCGTATCGGTCACCTACCCGATTCCGACCTGAAAGCCAAGCGGCTGGGCGAACTGCGCAGGGTGACATTCGGCGCGCCGGGATATTTCGCACGTTGCGGCCGACCACAACATCCTGCCGACCTGAAAGATCACGCGTGCATACTCCGAACAGTTGACCGGCGTCCGGGAACATGGACATTCCAGATCGAAGGCAAACCCTATTCAATACAGGTATCCGGGTCCTTCAGCGCGGATACGATGAAAGCCATCTACGCCGCCGCAACACACGAGCTGGGTATCGGTTTTTCTCCGCTCTGGCAGATTCGCGACCTTGTCGAGGAGGGCAAGGTCGAATTGATCCTCACCTCGTTCGAGCCCCCGCCGGTTCCGGTACATATTATCTGGCCCCCAGGCAGATCGCCGCTGGCGAAAACCCGAATATTCAAGGACTATCTTGTGGAGCACTGGCAGGATATCGGATTGGCATAACGCTTTGGAGCCACACCTTGCTGGAATGCAAATACCTACCGGGGTTTGGCTATCGCGGTTGCACGGAGAAGCGTATACAACCTGATCGCATAGCGGATCGGAAACCCCAATTCCAGCTCCAGCCTTAACCTTCTTCAGTAGGTCTGGCGCAATGCTTGGCAATAAATTCTGAATGCGCCGGCATCGCCTCCACGGACCTGTCGATTACGCTTTTGATCTCCGCCATCCGCGCCGCCAGCATTTCGTCCGGCATCACGTCCACCAGCGGGTGATAGGATTGCGGTATGATTCCCTGCCCGACCATCACCTCCATCCAGCTCAATTCATTGAACAGCTCGCCGTCGACACGCACGATACGACCGTTTTTCCGGAACTGGCCGATTTTCTGCAACAGGGTTTCCGGCAATTCCATCGTGCGGCAGTAACGCCAGAACTCCGAATCGTCGCGCTCGGTGGCGCAGTAGTGCAGGATCAGGAAATCGCGGATACGATCCATTTCAAAGTGCGTCTGGCGGTTGTACTCGTCGATATCCTCCACATCGAAATGGCGGTTCGGAAACAGTGTCAACAGCCGCGCGATGGCGGATTGCACCAGGTGGATACTGGTGGATTCCAGCGGTTCCATAAAGCCGCTGGCCAGGCCGATAGCGACACAGTTCCTGTGCCAGAATTTCCGCCGCTTGCCGGTGGTAAATTTCAGCAGCTTGGGCTCCGCCAGCGGCGCGCCGTCGAGATTCTGCAGCAGCATGTCCCGGGCCTCGCCGTCATCCATAAAGCGGCTGCTGTAAACGTGGCCGTTGCCGGTGCGGTGCTGTAACGGAATGCGCCACTGCCAGCCGGCCGGCCGCGCGGTGGAGCGCGTATAGGGGACGGGATCGCCGGCGCTCTCACAGGGCACGGCCCAGGCGCGATCGCAGGGCAGCCAGTGGCGCCAGTCCTCGTAGCCGACCCCGAGCGCCTCGCCGACCAACAGGCCGCGGAAGCCGGTGCAGTCGATAAACAGGTCCGCCCCGATGGATTCGCCGCTTTCCAGCGCCACCGACTCGATAAAGCCATTGTGCGGGTTGAGATTGGTGCGGCGGATTCTGCCCTCGGTGCGCACCACCCCGCGCTGTTCGGCAAACTCCCGCAGATAGCGGGCGTAGAGAGCGGCATCGAAGTGGAAGGCGTAGACGATATTCGACAGCGGCGAGTTGCCGGCATCGATCGAGCGCATGAACTTCCCCTGCTGCGCCGCCAGCGCAGCCAGGGTGTAATCGCCGATAGCGCCCGCGCGTCCGGCCAGATGTTCCTTCAGCCAGTAGTGGTAAAAGGGAATCGCCTCCATATCCCTGCCCACTTCGCCGAAGGCGTGGGTATAGGAACTGCCTTTCCGGTACCAGTCGACAAACTGGATGCCCAGTTTGAAGGTGCCGCGGGTGCGTCGCAGGAAGTCGTCCTCGTCCAGGCCCAGCAGCCGATTGTAGAGCTGTACCTGCGGAATTGTCGCCTCACCGACACCGACAGTGCCTATTTCCTCCGATTCCACCAGTTGGATCCGGCAACCGCGTTCCCTGAATATTTTTGCCAGCGCGGCGGCGGTCATCCAGCCGGCGGTGCCACCGCCGGCAATCAGGATTTTTCTTATGTTCCTGTCAGTCATGGCAAACCCCGACAATCGACCGCCACTCCAGTAAAGGGTCGGAGCTAACCCGCCCCGGCCTGCACTGGATACCGGCATGCGCCGGTATGACGAATCGATGATTGCTCGATCTGGATCTCAACGTTGGACATCCAGCCTTCATTAAATCAAAAAAAAGCGCACTGCCGAAACAGTGCGCAACCGGAGAGATGACTACGTCGGTGTAGCCAGGTCAGAAAGTGGCGCGGGCGACCAGCGCGTAGCGGCGGTCCTGGATAAACCAGGAGCGCGCCGCCTCAGTGCCGTCGTTATCGAGCACCATCAGGGTCTCGGCCTGGGTATCCAGCAGGTTGGTGGCCTGCAGGCCGACGGTCACGCCGTTGTCAAAATGGTAGAACAGGGAGCCGTCCAGGTAGCCGGCGTCGTCGTTGAAGATCGGGTATTTGCTGATTTCGTCGCGGGTGGTCAGCAGGTACTTGGAGCGCCAGTTATAGGCCAGGCGCGCCGCCCAGGGGCCCTTCTCGTACATGCCGACGATATTGTAGGTATGTTCCGACACGCCCCGTAGCGGCAGTTGGGTGATATCCGGTAACGGGTAGCGCTCTTCCTCCTCTTCCCCGGTCACCGGCGCCGCCAACTGCGACTGCGCGGTGTTCTTCAGGCCGGAGTCGATCCAGGTGTAATTCAACTGCAGTCCCAGGCCGTCAAAAGGCGCCGGCAGCATATCGTAGAACTGCTGGTAGGCCAGCTCCACGCCCTGCATAAAGCCGTCGCCGCCGTTGACCGTGGTTTCAAAATCCACCGTCTGTACCTGGCCGGTAGCCGGGTTGGCGAAATCCCGCGGGAAGGCCCCCTTGATAAAGGTGTCGCTCAGGTCCTTGTAGAACAGTGAACCGGTAAAGGAGCCCACTTCGGCGAAATACCACTCCAGGGACACGTCGTACTGGATGGATTCCATCGGCCACAGGTAGGGGTTGCCGCCGGAACCGGTCCAGTTCACCGGCGCCACGGATTTGATATCGGTGCCGATATCGTCTTCGCCATCGCCGGACGGCTCCGGTGCATTGGGGGAGAGTTCGTCCGGCGACAGTCGCACCACACCCAGCTGGCGCAGTCCAAGCACGGCCTGGTTTTTCACTTCCGACATATCCGGCAGTGCAATCGCCTTGGACACCGCAAAGCGCGTCAGCAGGTCATCGTTCAATTCCAGTTTCAGGTTGAAACTCGGCAGCACGGTGCTGTATTTGCTCCAGCCCTCTTCCTCGGTAAAGGCGTCGTTGCCAAAAGCTTTCTCCGAGGCCGTAAGCCAGTTGTTGGGATCGCGGGCGTAGGCAATGGCTTCCTTTACCGTTTCATAGCGACCGTCGGCCACCGCCTGTTCACCCCAGGCGTAAACCGCGTCGTAGTCGTCCAGGTCCACCGGCGCGCCATCCGGGTAGGGCAGCCCCAGCAGGTCCGGGTACTGGATCGAACCCAGTGCCTCCCGCTCCAGTTCCACATAGCGCAGGCCCACATTGCCCTCAAAACGCAGCGCTGTTTCGTCGGAGCCGAAATCCAGGCGCAGGTAAGCGGCGCGGTTGGTCTCGGTGGTGTCATACACTTCCGGAGCCTGGAAAATACCGTTGGCGACGATATCGTCGCGGGACGGATAGGGCTCCCAGGGTTCCCCCAGCGAAGAGATATAGATTTCCCGCTGGCCCTTGGCCACTGCTTTCACAAAATCCGCGTCGGGGAACAGGAAGCCGCCACCGGGCACGCTGAGCACACCGCCGCGGTGAAAATCGCTGAAGCTCACATACTCGTAACCCTGGTCCGCGACGCGCCCGTCGGTCAGGTAGATGGCCTCGTTCCACTCGGCGCCGATGGCACCCCAGTTATAGGAAGTACTGCGCACCGTCTGCTCACGCTCGGCCAGACGCGCACCGAATTTTGCCGCCCGCACGAGTCCCAGAGGCTCCTCGCTGAAGTGGTAGGTGCCATCGAACCGCCCGGCGATGGATTCACCCTCGGAGCGCTCGTAGTGGTCCATGGCCGAGCGCCACCAGTAGTTGTCCGGGTTCTTGAACCAATTGGGATCGTCGCTGCCGTCGTAGGGCGCGTAGGGATTCTGCAGCACCAGTTCCGGTGTCTCGCCGCTGGCGTCATAGTCCTGCGCCATCCACTGGCCGAGCGCCACCTGCAGGTCGTCGTCGGCCGTTTCCGCCTGGATATACTGCAGGTCGAAGTTGTATTCCCAGTTGTCGTTGGGCGTCACCTTCAGGTTCAGGGCGAAATCGTCCACCACCGTGTGGGTGTCCTTGTAGCGGGTATCGGTCTGGAATTTGGTGCCGAACTGGCCGTCGTCCGGCGCGTAACCGCCGCGCCAACCGTCCTCTGTGACCAAGGCGCCCTGCTCGAAAACACCGTCGTCATTGAATGAAAACTCGGTGCCGTCCAGGGCGCCGACATTGCGCGCGCCGTCGTAGGAATCGCCCTGGTACTTGACCGCGTTCTCAACCCACGAAAGGCGCGCGTCCGAGCGCATGAACTGTGCCGTGGCGAGCAGGGTTTCGTCCGGGTCCGCCCACTGGAAAGCGGCCGCATAGCCCTTGCGGGTGCGATCGTCGTGTTTCTTGAAAAAGTTGGAGGCATTGGGTACCCAGACGGTGTCGAAACCCTCGGCGCCGGGCAGACCGGCGGCGTCGTATTCCAGGTAGGTATCCGACTGGATGCCGTGGGATGTGCCCTTCAGTTCCGAATGGGCGACGTTTAGCAGCAGGCCGAACTCCCCTGCACCGGTCATCCAGCGGTCGCTGTAGAGTGCGGACAGCGTCGGTGTCCCCTCCTCGTCCAGGTCGCCCAGGGAATAATCGCTGGAAACCGAAAAGGTCTGTTCCGGACTGTCGAACGGCTTGCGGGTGCGCAGGCTGACGGTGCCGCCGATACCACCCTCGATCATGTCCGCCGACTGGTTCTTGTAGATATCCACCCCGCCCATCAGTTCCGGCGGGACATCCTGGAACGACAGGCCGCGACCGGAATTGGCGGTGAAGGAATCGCGGCCATTGAATTCGGAGCGGGTCGCGGTCATGCCGCGGATAATGGCGCCGGAGCCCTCCACACTGAAGTGGTCCGGATCGTCCGAGCCGGCAAAGCGCTCGATGGAAACCCCGGGCATGCGCTGCATGGCCTCCAGCACACTGCGGTCCGGCAGTGAGCCCATATCCTCCGAGGAGATCGAATCGACAAAGGTATCCGCGTTGCGCTTGGTCTCCTGGGCACTCTGCAGGTTGTAGCGCACGCCACTGACGATCACTTCCTCCATGGCCGCCGGGCCCTGGGATTCCGTGTCCTCGCTGTCCTGGGCAAAGGCCTGCTGGGCGCCGATTGTGGTAGCGGCCAGGGTGATGATCACCTCGGAGAGTTTGTTCTTCTTGAACATGGGTTGCTCCCATCTCGCTTTTCCGCCGTATGCTCACGGGCCCGGCTGGCGGGGCCCGACGGAACTACCGCGGTTCGTTATTGTTATGCCGGCGTCGGCTTGTTTCTCTTATTGGTACCGCTAACAATTAAAAGAATCAAACAGCTTGCCTCGCCCTGTCAAGCCCTTTCGCGCAAACGGAATGCCACTTGACAAGCAATATTGTAAACGTTTACACCTGATGTTAGCGTTAACGCAATCGGCTCCGGGGCGCAGTCCCGGGACCGCGAGCAGCAAGCCGGGCGCCGTTGCGCCACGAAAAGAATAAGTAAGTCGGACTTGCGCGATTCCAGCGATGACACACTCGACCGATACCACCAGTGTGCCCGCCCTCCGCGTCGACTCCCCGCGGGTGGCCGCCGTTGTGCGCAACGGCACCGCCCGCGAATACAGGGTTATCCACAACAACAGAACCCGCAACAACGGGCAAACGGGAAGGGTATGACCATGAGAAAAGACCTGTTCAGGATCGCGATGCTGAGCCTCGCCGTGGCATCGGCCGGCTGTACCAACAAGGATACCGAGGGCCCGGACACCACCGCGCCAACAGATAACAACGCGGCGCCCATCGCCGAGGCCGGCGCGGACAAAATCGCCAGCGCCGGCCAATCCGTGACTCTGAACGGCAGCGGCAGCGATAGCGACGGCACCGTCACCGGCTACAACTGGAGCCAGGTCAGCGGCCCCTCGGTAACGCTGGATGCCGGCGGCGACGGCACCGCCACCTTCACCGCCCCGCAGACCGAAGAGGCGACAAGACTGGAATTCGAGCTGCGCGTCGGCGACGACGGCGGCGCCACCAGCGAGGCGGACCCGGTGACCGTCACCGTGTGGCCGCAGCAGGACAGGTTCTTCGGCACCGCCACCGAGAACGATGACGACTACCTGGATCTGCTCACCTATTTCGACCAGGTGACCCCGGGCAACGCCGGCAAGTGGGGCAGTGTCGAGGCCACCCGCGACCATATGGACTGGACGGGCCTGGACACCGCCCACGACTTCGCCAAGAACCACAACCTCCGCTACAAGCACCACACACTGTTCTGGGGCCAGCAGCAGCCGGGCTGGCTGGCGGACCTCAGCGTGGAAGAACAGCGCGCGGAAATCGGGGAGTGGCTGGTCGCGGTCAGGGAGCGCTATGCCCCCGACGAGGGCATGCCGCTGGACATGATCGATGTGGTCAACGAGCCCCTGCACGCACCGCCCGCCTACAAAGAGGCGCTCGGCGGCGACGGCGAAACCGGCTGGGACTGGCTGATCACTGCCTTCGAACTGGCCCGCGAACACTTCCCCGATTCAAAGCTGATCCTCAACGACTACAACATCCTGAACCTGGAGGAAAACAGCGAAGATTACCTGATGGTGGTGAAACTGCTGCGGGATCTCGACCTCCTCGACGGCATCGGCGTACAGGCGCACTTCCTGGAGCAGGTGTCCGGCAGCGAAGTGCAGCGGAACCTGGACCTGCTGGCCTCCGCCGGCCTGCCGATCTACATCTCGGAACTGGACGTCAACTACGCCGACGACGCCCGCCAGGCCAACAAGCTGCGCCAGCTGTTCAGTATTTTCTGGAACCACCCGGCGGTCGCCGGCGTCACCCACTGGGGCTACCGCGAGGGCGCCACGTGGCGCGAAAACGCCTGGTTGCTGAACAGCGACGACACCGAGCGCCCGGCGCTGGCGTGGCTGAACTGCTACCTGCAGGAATTCGCCGACAGCGAGCAGGACGCGACGTCACCGCAAGCACCCGCCTGCGACCACCTGGTGCCGGAATATACGCCCGCCGGCTGGGCCGGCGACGAATCCGGTGTGACACTGGAAGCGGAACTGTTCGATCGGGGCGAGGGCCTGCTGGCTTCCGGCAACATCATCTCCAACGTCGACGTCGGAGACTGGATCGCATTCCAGGGCGTGGAATTCCGGCAGGGCTGGGACGGCCTCAAGGTGCGCTACGCCAAGGGCGGGGACACGACCGGCAGAATCTCCGTGCGCCTGGACTGCGACAACATCAACAGCTGCAGCGAAGTCGCCAGCGTTCCCCTGCCCCCCACCGGCGGCTGGAACACCTTCAGTACTGTCGATATCGACTGGGCGCCGATGGACGACGGGCACGATGTCTACCTGCGCTTTATGGACGTGGCCAACGTGGGCAATATCGACTGGCTGCGCTTCTTGCCTTCGGCAGTGACACAAGTAAACCTGGTGGAAGACGGCGGCTTCGAGGGTGACACCATCGACTCCGGCTGGAGCATCTGGTACACCGATACTGGCGAACTCGCGCTCACCGACATGGCGAATTCCGGCAGCCAGGGCCTGAGCCTGTCCGGCCGCACCAACACCGGTGCCAATCGCGCCTCTTACGACCTGACCGGTAAAGTAGAAACTGGCGTGACTTATCCGGTAAGCGCCCGGGTTACGCACTCAGGCCCCGATGTGGCCCCGGTCACGCTCTCCTACAAGCTGCGCTGCAATGATGTTCCGGACGAGGAATCCACTTACCACGGTATCGATGCCAACAGCGAAGTAACCGCGAATGAATGGACGCAACTCTCCGGAGAACTGGAAATCCCCGCAGACTGCGGCGTTATCAACGAAGTGCGTATCTATTTCGAGAATACGCCGCTCGACGTGGAAACACTCTACTATGACGACGTGGAGGTTCTGGGCTGGGGCATCTCTGCACCGGAGCCCGAGGAAGACGACAACCTGGTAAACGACGGCGGTTTTGAAGGCGATTCGCTGGATGGCAACTGGAGCGCCTGGTACACGGACGGCACTGTACTCGGGCTGACCTCCGAACGCTTCCAGTCGGGAACCGGCAGCCTGAAAGTCTCCAACCGCCAGGAGAATTCCAATCCCTCCTACAACCTGACCGGCAAAGTGGAAAACGGCCAGCAGTACCCGGTCAGTGCCTGGGTATTCCACACCGGCGCGGACGCCGAAGCGGTGACCCTGTCGGCCAAGCTGGCCTGTACCGATGGCGAGCAATACCCGCGTATCTTTGATGGCGACACCGAGGATCCCCTGCCGGCCAACCAGTGGGTCAGGCTCGAAGGTGTACTGGAGATACCGGCGGGCTGCGATGCCAGTGAGGCACGTCTCTACTTCGAGGGAACACCGCTCGACGTGGAGACCCTCTATATCGACGACCTATCGGTCCTGTCCGCCGACGGCGAGCCTGAACCGGAGCCTGAACCGGAACCCGACAACCTGATCCCCAACGGCGGTTTTGAAGACAATGCCGACGGCTGGGGCGCGGGATGGGCCGGCGGTGAAGTGGCGCGATCCACCGAGCAGGCCAGTGCAGGCAACCACAGCCTCAAGGCCAACGGCTTTGGCGACAGCGGCGCCTACGCCGCCTACATGCTGACGGACGCAGTCACAGCCCCAGCTACTCGGTCACCGCGCGGGTGTGGCACAACGGCACCGGAGACACCCCCGTACGCCTCGTCGGTCTGGTCAAATGCGACGGCGAGAGCGATGACTACCAGTGGCTGCACAACAACGAGGCGGTGGCAGCGGAGACCTGGACCGAACTCTCCGACCTGCCGCTGGAAATTCCGGTCTGCGATATTACCGAGGTACAGCTCTATTTCGAAAACACGCCTGCCGGTGTGGACGTCTATATAGACGAGGTTTCGGTGATCGCGCAGTAAAACGGAAACATATCCAGTGTGGTAATCCCGGGGCGCCGACAGGCGCCCTTTTTCCAGGCCACCACTTCCAATAATACGTACAACGCACCCTGCGAAATTTTAACCAGAAGTATCGAATTATGAAACTCAGTCCCAACCTGCTGCCCCGCCTGCTGCTTCTCCTGGCCGCCCTGCTGCTGGCCGGACGCGCCGCGGCGCTGGGCGATCCGTCCTTCGTCAGCGACAGCCCCGGCAAAAACGCCGTACGCATTGTAGAGGGTGCCAACACCGCCACCCTCTACCGCGATACCAACGCGGACACCGCCATCGCCCTGGCCCTCGGCCACCTGCAGCGGGATATCGAGCGGGTGACGGGCGAACGGCCGGCGCTGGTCTCCGACCCGCGGCGACTCGGCACACAGGCGATCATCGTCGGTGAAATCGGAAAAAGCCCCTTGATCGACCGGCTGGTTGCGGAGAAAAAAATCAATATCGGCGAAATCGAAGGCCAGTGGGAAGGCTACCTGATCCGGGCGCTCAGCAATCCGTTCGACGGCGTCGAGCAGGCGCTGGTCATTGCCGGCAGCGATCGCCGCGGCGCCGCCTACGGCCTCTACACCATCAGCGAGCAGATCGGCGTCTCGCCCTGGTACTGGTGGGCCGATGTGCCGGTAAAAAAATCCGAAAACCTGTTTATCAAGGCGGATACCCGCATCGTCGACCGGCCGCAGGTCAGGTATCGCGGGATTTTCCTCAATGACGAGGCGCCGGCACTGACCGGCTGGGTGCAGGAGAAGTTCGGCGACTACAACCACGAATTCTACCAACACGTGTTCGAACTGCTGATGCGCCTCAAGGCCAACTATTTATGGCCGGCCATGTGGAACAACGCCTTCAACGACGACGATCCACTGAATATGGTGCGCGCCCACCAGTACGGCATCGTCATGGGCACCTCCCACCACGAGCCGATGATGCGCGCCGACAAGGAATGGAACCGCCACGGCACGGGCGACTGGGACTACGCCTCCAACCCGCAAAACCTGTATCAATTCTGGCAACAGGGCGCGCGCCGCAACAAACCCTACGACAGTATCTACACCCTCGGCATGCGCGGCCAGCAAGATACGCCCATGAGCGAAGAGCAGAATATCAGGCTGCTCGAAACCATCGTCCGCGACCAGCGCGAGATATTGAAAGACGTCTTCGACGATCGGGACATCAGCGAGGTGCCGCAGGTCTGGGCGCTGTACAAGGAGGTGCAGGGCTACTACGAGAATGGCATGCGCGTCCCGGACGACGTGACACTGCTGTGGTCCGACGACAACTGGGGCAATCTCCGCCGCCTGCCCACCGCGGAGGAGCGCGACCGCAGCGGCGGCGCCGGGGTCTACTATCACTTCGACTATGTGGGCGGGCCGCGCTCCTATCGCTGGATCAATGTCACTCCCATCGCCAAGGTCTGGGAACAGATGAACCTGGCCTACCAGTATGACGCGCGCCGCATCTGGCTGGTCAATGTCGGCGACCTGAAGCCGCAGGAATTTCCCACGGAGTTTTTCCTGCGCCTGGCCTGGGACCCCGCCGACTGGCCGAAAGAGCGGCTGGAGGAATTCGGTCAACTCTGGGCCGCGCGGGAATTCGGCACCGAGCACGCCGCGGAAATCGGGGAACTGGTCACCGGTTACAGCCGCCACAACGGCCGCCGCAAACCGGAACTGATGGCGCCCGACACCTACAGCCAGCTCCACTACCGCGAGGCGGACCGCATCAGCGCGGAGCTGGCGGCGATGGTGGAAAAGGCGGAAAGCATTGACCGGCAGCTGGATGAAGAATACCGGGACGCATTTTTCCAACTGGTGCAGCACCCGGTCAGGGCGACACAGATCATCAGCGAACTCTACAATGCCACGGCCAAGAATCGCCTCTACGCCCGGCAGGGTCGCGCCAGTGCCGGCGACTATGCCAAACACGCCAAAGCGCTGTTCGAGGCCGACGCCGCACTGGCGAAGCGCTACCACCGCATCAACGGCGGCAAGTGGAATCACTTTATGGACCAGACCCATATCGGCTATACCCACTGGAACAACCCGCCGCGCAATACCATGCCGGTCACCTACGACTACCGTCCGCACGACGCGGCGGATATGGGCGTGGCCGTCGAGGGCAGCGCCGACTACTGGCCGGCCAGCGGCGCACTGGCACTGCCGCCGTTCAGCCCCTACGGGCCGGAAAATCATTACATCGACGTCTTCAACCGCGGCACTGCGCCCTTCGATTTTACCGCGACGCCCAGTGCCGACTGGATCCGGGTCAGCAAAACCGAGGGCGCGGTGAAAGTCGGCAAGCGCCTGCGGGTTTCCATCGACTGGGACAAGGCGCCGGTGGGCCACAGCAGCGGCAGGATACAGATAGAGGGCACCGGCTGGGGCGGCGCCTCGATCACAGTGAAAACTTTTCAGCCGGATGTGCGCACACGGAAACATGTGCGCGGCTTTGTCGAGGCCAGCGGCCACATCGCCATCGAGGCGGCCAACTTCAACCGCAAAGGCGATGCGCACGGCAACCGCTGGGAGGAAATCGAACTACACGGGCGAACGGCGTCGTCGATCTCGGTATTTCCGGTCACTGATCGCAGCTACGACAAAGTCACCGACGCGCCCTGGGTGGAGTACGACCTCTACCTGTTCAGCAGCGGCAATATCCGCATCGACGGCCTCTTCGCCCCCAGCCTGGATTTCGCCCCGGGCCGCGGCCTGCGCTACGCGGTGTCCATCGACGGCGGCGAGCCGCAGGTGATCGATATCCTGCGCAACCAGTCCAAAGCCGCCTGGGCCGAAGCCGTGCGCAACGGCGTGCGCCGCAGCAGCAGCCGTCACACGATAGAAAAGGCGGGCCGGCACCGGCTGCGCATCTACGCACTGGACCCGGGTGTAACGCTGCAGAAACTGGTTATCGATACCGGAGGCCTGCAACACAGCTACCTGGGTCCGCCGCAGAGCCGGTATATCGCGCGATAGCTCTTTAGGAGCCTGTCTGTGGGCAGGCTCCTACGGCACGGGTTCACGAAGCCCGGTTTCTGTTCGGTTTTATTCAAGCTTCCCGCCCGGGCCCCTTCTAGTCTGTCGCGACATGGAGCAACCGACGGACTGAAGCCATGAACATCTCTAGAACCCCGACAATCCTTCAGCGGGTTTTCGGCAGGCGTTTCCCACTCGTGCGGTCACTGTTGATTGTGACACTGGCGGTAACAGTATCACCGGCCTGGGCCGAAAACGCCGCGAACCTTTACCGGAATCACTGCAGCGGCTGCCACGGCAATGCCCCGCCGGCGGTGACAATAGCGGCGGCGGAAAAGATCATTCGCGACGGCCGCCCCGCGCGCGGCATGCCCGCTTTCGGCGGTAGCCTGGATCGCGTTGAAATCCGCTCGCTGGCGCAATATCTCGGCGGGAGCGGGCAGCGCCGCGCGGTACCGGCACTGGCGCTGAATCCGGAGCGCTCTTCCGGCTACCGGGTGCTGACGTCTGAAACGGATCCGCAGCTGCGCTACCTGGGATTTTTCAATACCGGCGACAGCCTGTGCTACGACGACATCGAACTGGACGGTGTCGCCAGCCTGGAACTGGACTACGCCCACGGCGGCACGGACCCCGGCCGCTTCGCGCTACTGGCGATCGACAGCAGCGGGGAGATCATTCATCTCGGCGAAAGGGAAACACCGGTCACCGGCGGCTGGGAGACATTCCGCGATCTGCGCGTGGGCCTGGCTCGGCGACTCGAGGGATCGCACCGGCTCTGCTTCGCAGGTGTCTATGGCAGCGGCGTGTTCAATCTGCGCAGCTTTACGCCCACCTCCCGCCCGGCACAGCACGGCGCCATTACCCGGCAGTTCAGTTTCAATACCGACGGCTACCTGACCCCGGGCTACACCGGCAAAACGATTGCCGGCGGCGGCCACCGCTTTCGCGCGGAGCGGGTTGCCATCGCGCCGGGGGAGCTGTGGGCAATGGACTTCCTGCCCGGCGGCGAACTGATTGCCACGCAACTGGACGGCCGCCTGTGGCTGTTCAGGAACGGCGAGCGCCGCGGCCCGGTGCGCGGTATTCCCGCGGTGCACTACAAAGGCCAGGGCGGCCTGCTGGCAGTGACCGCGCACCCGGATTACGCGGAAAACGGCTGGCTCTACCTGACACTCGCCGACGCGACAGAGGACGGCAGCATGACCCGGGTGGTGCGCGGTCGGCTGCGGGATCTTCAATGGACAGACCAGCAGGAGATCTACCGCGCACCGGCGCGCTTCCACAGTGATACCACGCACCACTACGGCTCGCGCCTGCTGCTGCGCGACGGCTATGTATTTTTCAGTGTCGGCGACCGCGGCAACCGCGACAGCGCCCAGGACACCGGCGACCCGCGCGGCAAGATCCACCGCCTGCGCGAAGACGGCCGTCTGCCGGAGGACAATCCGTTCGGCAACAGTGTCTGGAGCTACGGCCACCGCAATCCCCAGGGGCTGGCACTGCAGCCCGCCACCAGTGCTCTCTGGTCCGCCGAACACGGTCCCCGTGGCGGCGACGAGATCAACCGCCTGCACGCCGGCCGCAACTACGGCTGGCCGCTGGCCACCCACGGTATCAACTACGACGGCACCACCATCACCGAACACACGCAGCGCGACGGCATGGAGTCACCGCTGCACCACTGGACGCCGTCCATTGGCGTATCGGCGATCGATTTCTACCGCGGCGACCGTTTCCCGGCCTGGCGTGACCAGTTGCTGGTGGGCAGCCTCGCCAGCCAGCAATTGCGCCTGCTGCAAATTGAAAACGGCAAAGTTACCGACGACGAAATACTGCTGGACAACGCCAACCGCATCCGCGATGTGCGCAGTGGGCCGGATGGATATCCGTACCTGGTGATGGGCGATGGGATCTATCGGCTGGAGCCGGTGGGGGGATAAGTGTTGTACTTCGCGCAGCTCAGTCCAACCTGCGCTTATTCTCCCTTGGATCCCGTAAACAGATATCGGGGCGACCCTGCTGCCGGGAGCTATTTGCTCAATAATCTCATCGACACAAATCGGCAGAATAGTCGATTTGAACGCTGTAGGCATCCGAAGGGCGAGGGACATGGATGCCCCGAGTTATTAGTTCTCTCAAAATTGTTTTGACCCAAACCGCCTGTCGCAGTCGTCATCCCGGACTCGATCCGGGATCCAGCGAAGAGGCCCCGTCATCCTGGATCCCGGATCGAGTCCGGAATGACGATTCAAGGGAGTAAACACAGGGCTTGCCGGTTGTCAAAAGGATTCTGGATAACGGTCAATACAATTATGAGATCCTTTATAATCGTTTCACAAACAGTCCCCGGCAGCAGGACCTTCGTTTCTGGTCTGGATATTCTTTCCCGACAATAGTCGGGCCGGCGCGCACGGTGCACCCTACACGAATTTTCGCACCAACCATTTTTTAATCCGGCAATCCGCCATAGACCTCGAACTCGTACAACGAATACCCCCAGCGGGTCGCGCGCTCGCGGGCCAGCAGGCGCACATAGCGGGCACTGACCGGATCCAGTTCTATCTCGTCGATACCGCCGTCGCTATTCGGCTGGCGGTACACCGTCGACCAGTCGCGCTCGTTGTCGGAAACCTGGATATCGTAGTCGCGACCGAAGGCGCCCTCCCACAGCAGCCTGACCCTGTCGATGCGGTAGGTCTCCCCCAGGTCCAGGTAGATCCAGTTCAGATCGTCGTAGTTGCTGGACCAGCGGGAATCCCCATCGCCGTCGCGCACGTAGCCCGGGTCGGCGGTGTACTTGCGCACCTCACTGGAGGAACTGACCGCGGAGACGCCGTGGTAGCGCGCCAGGTTGCCGCTGCCCGGCGGCCGCAGCAATACCTCGAAGGTCGTCTCGCCCACCAGGCCCCGCGGGCTCAGCGCTTCGACTTTCAGGCTGGCCGAGCCGCTGCCGCCGGTAAATTCCAGGTCGATGCGGTTATCGTCGTCGATGGCGGCGCGCACCAGTTGCGGGTTGGAATTGCCGGCGATGCGAAAACGCAGCGCTTCGTTGCCGCCGGCCAGGTGGCTGATCCGCGCCAGGTCGAAATAGTCATTCACCTCTCCAATGCCCTGCGGGAAAACGCCCGCGGCCACCTGTTCCACAATTGGGTAGCCCAGCAGCCAGCGCACACTGTTGCGCAACAACCGGCGGTAGCCGGGGTTTTCAATCGCGCTGCGACCGTGGCCCAGCGCCAGAGCCATGGCCCGGCCCTTCCGCCACGGCCGCCACCAGAGGACCGGGTGATTTTCCGCGCGCGCGATCACCTCGATTGCATCGGTATTGGTCTGCACCAGATAGAGTTCGTCCTCGATACGAAAATTGGGCTGGCCCCGGGTTACCGGGTGCTGTCGCTGGTCGTTGTAGTCGTAGCCGTACCAGGCGTCGAAGGTGAACACCTCGAACTCGTGATGGTTGTCGGCGTTGACAAAGCGACCGCCAATCAGCGCGGAATAGCGCGGTGAATTCAGGAAGCTCGCCAGCCCCGAGTGCATCGCCAGGTAGGATTTGCCCCCGGCGATAAAATCGAAAAAAGCATCCAGTTGCCGCTGCGACGGCGTCAGGAACATCGAGTTATTGATCACCAACTGGTAATCCGCCAGCGTGCGCTCGTTCAGCAGCGACAGGTCCTCGCTGACTTCCACTTCGGCGATACCGTCCAGCGCCTGCGCGATTTCCCGGTTGAAAAACTCGTGCTGCCAGTCCGGGTAGCCGTGTTGCTGGCGACTCTCGCCGTTGCCGGTAATCAGCAGCGCCCGCGGCAGCTCCGCCGCCCGCGCCGGCACCCAGTACAGCAGTGCGATTGCCACCAGCAGGGCCGCCAGTCGATAGTGTTTATTGCCCGCCATTTTTCCCTTTCCTCGAGATCAGTGGTTGATTTCCGTTTGCCGGAAAACCGCCGGAAATCGGCGGCAGCACCATCAGTACCACGGAGGAATAGGGGCAAGCTTGAAGAAAAGCGAAGGGAAGACCCCCTGACGTCAGGGATCAAAGAGACACGCTCATCCCAGCCCGCACAGGTAGGCGCGGCTCTCCTCGCCGAGGAAGAAACCGGTCAGCGGCGTTTCCAGCCGGCGGTACTCGGACGGGCTGACGCCGGCCAGCGTGCGGAAATCCCGCGAGAAATGCGCCTGGTCACTATAACCACAGCGGTGCGCCAGTTCGGTCAGGGATACGCGCGAGCGGGTCAGGCCGTGCAGGCTTTTCTGGAAACGTACCATCTTCAGCAACTGCATCGGCGTCAGCCCCACCCGCCGCCTGAACTGCTGCTGCAGATAGCGCTCACTGACACCCAGCGCCGCACACAGGGACTCGATCCGCGGCCCGGCAGTGTGAAAGAGCGCGCGCACGGCACTGTCCACCAGCCGGTAACCGCGCCCCGGCCCGCCGCTGTGTGCCAGGCGCTGCAGCAGGAGCCTCTCCGCCGCCAACGCAAACTGCTCCAGTGCCGGCCGCACAAAAGCGACATCGACCAGCGGCGCCAGCGCATCGCCGAACAGCAGCCGCAGGTCGATGGACTGGTCGCGCAGGTCCCAGATGGGCTCGTCGGTAAAGACGGAAAAACTGTGCGGGAAGAACTTGATCCCGTAATAGTGCTGGCAGCCCCGGGTGCGCAGTTCGTAGGGCCGGCTCATCTGCCCGACCAGCTCCACATCGGGATTGGCGTGAAAATCATTTTCACCGTCGCGGCGCAGCACGCGCGTGTCGATATTGAACACGATTTCCTGGCAGCCGTCCGGCAGGGTGCGGTCGCTCAGCGCCAGCGGTTGCGGCGCGCTGATCATCCAGAAGCAGTTGACGAAGGGCCGCAGCCCCCGCGCCGGCTGTATTTCCCGATACCGCATAGCCGAGATCTCCGTGACCCGTTTTTCCCGAATGGTGCACTGTCCGACGC
Organism: Microbulbifer litoralis; assembly: GCF_023634065.1. Lineage (GTDB taxonomy): Bacteria > Pseudomonadota > Gammaproteobacteria > Pseudomonadales > Cellvibrionaceae > Microbulbifer > Microbulbifer litoralis. The sequence continues at coordinate 147,322 of NZ_JALKCV010000013.1, read as the reverse complement.
AGCCGGATTCCCGGACGGCCTCCATTCATCGCATCCGGTCGATTGGCGCACATTTCATTTGTAAACGTTTACACCTGATGGTAGCGTTATCAAAAATAACAGAGCGGGACCGACTCTACGAGTCCGGCACCCGGAAAATAACCAGACGTATCGGCGATGATTTATTTCGACCTGGATCCGAAATCCATCCCCGCCCGGCGCACCGAATCCCCACAGGATGGTGAAAGCGCGCGGAGCCGGCAGCACTGTAGCTGCCGGTTTCCGCCACTTTCCCCGCCCCCACAGCGATCGACGGAAAACCCCATGCAATACCGACCCTCCGCCCGCGGCGCGCGCGCACTGCTCGCCGCCCTGTTTGCCTGCGCCGCACTACCGGCGGCCGCCCAGCAACTGGCCCTGAATGACCGCGACTACTTCGAAACCCGCGGTGCCAATGTGCTGGTATTCAGCAACCCGCCCGGAGGCACCTTCAACGACGCCAAGACCAGTGGTATCGAGATAGTCCAGCACGGCGTGCGCACCGCCACCAACGGCGACGTGCGCCTGCACAACACCCCGGAACAGTGGGACCCGATGGCCACGATGGTATCGCGGGAAGTACACCGCGAGGGCCGGCGCATTGATGTGGAGATGCGCTACGAGGCACTGGATTTCTCCTACCATATCCGCGGCGAGGCGCGCGACGGCGGCTTTGCGCTCAGCGTGATCCTCGACCAGCCGCTGCCGGACCAACTGGCCGGACGCGCGGGCCTGAACCTGGAATTTATCCCATCGGAGTACTTCGGCCGCGCCTACCTGATGGACAGCGAAAGCGGCCTGCTGCCGCGTGCCGCGGCCGGCGGCATGACGCTGCACGACAACGGCAGGACGGCGCCCAAACCACTGGCCTCCGGCCGACAGCTGGTGCTGGCGCCGGAAGACCCGCAGCGCCGCGTGCGTATCCGCGCCGGCGACGCCACCGCCGACCTGATGCTGTTCGACGGCCGCGCCAAGGCGCAGAACGGCTGGTACGTGGTGCGCAGCCTGCTGCCGGCGGACGCCACCGGTGTGGTGGCCGAGTGGCAGCTGGAAATCAACACGCAGCCCGACTGGCTGCGCGCGCCGGTGATCGCACACTCGCAGGTGGGCTACCACCCGCGGCAACAGAAGCGCGCGCTGATCGAGCTGGACAGCAACGACACCGCACGGCCGCCGGCTAAACTGCTGCGCATCAATGCCGACGGCCAGAGAGAGGAGTTTTTCAAAAGCGCAGTGCGCGACCGCGGCCACTACCTGCGCTACGACTACGCCGAGTTCGATTTCAGTGGTGTCACCGAGCCCGGCCTCTACCAGATCCAGTACGGCGACCAGCGCAGCGCGCCCTTCCGTATCGCCGCGGATATTTTCAGCGAGGTCTGGCAACCGACGCTGGACGTCTTCTTCCCGGTGCAGATGGATCATATGCGCGTGCGCGAGGCCTACCGCGTCTGGCACGGCGCCTCGCACCTGGACGATGCGCTGCAGGCACCGGTCAACTACGAACACTTCGATCTCTACGCCCAGGGCCCGCAGACGGACACGGATTTCAAACCCTTCGAACATATTCCCGGGCTGGACAGCGGCGGCTGGTACGATGCCGGCGACTACGATATCCGCACCCAGTCCCAGTACGCCGCCATACGGCAACTGGTGCACGCCTACGAGGAATTCGGCATCGCGCGGGACAACACCACCGTCAGCCAGGAAAAACGCTACGCGGAAATCCACCTGCCGGACGGCAAGCAGGACATACTGCAGCAGATCGAGCACGGCACCCTGGCACTGCTGGCTCAGTATCGCGCCGTCGGTCACGCGATTCCCGGCATCGTCGCCGCGCACCTGTACCAGTACCCGCACCTGGGCGAGGGCTCGACCAAAACCGACAATCTGGTTTACAGGCCGGAGCTGGATCCATTTGCCGGCGAGCGCACCGTGGGCAAGCAGTTCGACGCCGACACCAATGCACCGCGCCCGGCCAGGCGGGTCATGAACCGCGACGGAGAATTCAGCGGCGCCTTCGACGATCGCTGGGCCTTCACCAACCGCAGCTCGGCACTGGACTACGGCTCCGCCGCCGCGCTGGCCGCTGCCAGCCGCGCGCTGCGCGGCTACAACGACAAACTGGCGGAGGAGTGCCTGCAGACCGCACAAAAAGTCTGGCGCGACGAGCACAGCCGCGACCCCTTCCTGTTCCGCTTTGGCAACACCACCGGCGGCCGCCTGCAGGAGGAACAGCTGAAAGCCGCGGTAGAACTGCTGAAAACCACCGGCGACAAAACCTATGCCGACGGCCTGCGCCAGCTGCTGCCGGCGGTGCGCGACAATTTCGCCTTCAATATTCCCGAGCTGGTCACGGCCATGCCGCTGATGGACGGCGACTACCGCACACAGATCCGCGAACTGGCCGAAGACTTCGCGCAGAACCAGCGACAAATGGACGATGAAAACCCGTTCGGCGTGCCCATCACCGAATTCGGCTGGGCCGGCAACGGCAGCGTGATCCAGTCATCCATCGCCAACTACTACCTGCATCGCGCCTTCCCGGAACTGGTGGACGCCGGGCGCGTCTACCGCGGCCTCGATTACCTGTTCGGCACCCGCCCGGGCGGCAGCTACTCGTTCGTGTCCGGCGTCGGCGCCCGCTCGCAGACGGTGGCCTACGGCAACAACCGCGCGGATTTCTCCTTTATTCCCGGCGGCGTGGTGCCGGGCGTGCTGGTGCTGCCGCCGGACCTGCCGGAGAACCGGGACAACTGGCCATTCTTCTGGGGCCAGAACGAATATGTGATTACCGTCGGCGCCAGCTACCTGTTCCTGGCCAATGCGGCGCAGTCGCTGCTGCAGGAGGAATAATCGCCAGGCTCCTACACCGATACCGAATCGATTGAATAAAGAACTCTCTTGATGTCCCCGCAGTAGTAGCTTCCCTCTCCCGTCCGCGGGAGAGGGCTTTTTTCGGAGTGCCTACATGTCTCACAACAAATCCCCACACCGATTGCTGTCGATACTCGCCTGTGCGCTGCTGTCGGCACCCCTGCATGCCGAAGTCAACCTGCCGAAACTGATCGCCGACGGCATGGTGCTGCAGCGGGAGACGGAGCTGAAAATCTGGGGCTGGGCGGATCCCGGCGAGGCCGTATCGGTACAGTTCGATGGCGAAACCTACAGCACCGACGCCGACGACAGCGGCAACTGGCAGGTGATACTGCCGCAGCAGCCCGCCGGCGGCCCGCATACCATGGAAATCCGCGGCGATAACACCATTGCCATCGACGATATCCTGGTCGGCGATGTGTGGCTCGCCTCCGGCCAGTCAAACATGGAGTATCCGCTGCGGCGCATACTGCCGCCCTACGGTGAGCCGATCGAGCTGCACTACACGGATCAGATCCGCCAGTTCGCGGTGCCGCAGCGCTACGCCTTCAAACAACCGCAGAAAGACCTGGACGGCGGCCAGTGGCAGAAGGCCAGCGCGGAAAAGCTGCCGGAATTCACCGCCGTGGGTTACTTCTTTGCCGAGCGTCTGCACGCACAGCAGGGCGTACCCATCGGCCTGATCAATGCCAGCCTCGGCGGCTCGCCGGCCGAGGCCTGGCTCAGTGAAACGGAACTGAAGAAATTCCCGCAGCACTACCGGGAGCTGCAGCGTTTCAAGGACGACGCACTGATCGAGAAAATCCAGCGGGCCGACAAAAAGCGCAGCGACCAGTGGTACCGCGAGGTAGACGCACGCGATGCCGGCCTGGACGGCGATACCCCCGTCTGGGCGAAAGAGGCACTGGATACATCCGGCTGGAAAACCCTCGGTGTGCCCGGATACTGGGCCGATACCGAGGGCGAAGCCGTCAATGGCGCCGTCTGGTTGCGCAGGACCTTCAACCTGCCCGGGCACCTGAGCGGCCGGGACGCGGTACTGGCGCTGGGCCGCATCGTCGACGCGGACACCACCTATATCAACGGCCACAAGGTCGGCAACACTACCTACCTCTATCCCCGGCGGCGCTATCCGGTACCGGCGGAACTGCTCCGCGCCGGAGAAAATACCATCGCCATCCGCGTGCTCAACCAGCGCGGCCGCGGTGGCTTCGTTGCCGACAAACCCTACCAGCTGCGCTTCGGCTACAAATATATCGACCTGCGCGGCGACTGGCAGTACCGGGTCGGCGCGCAGATGGATCCGCTGGCTGGCCAGACCTTCGTGCGCTGGAAACCCACCGGCCTCTACAACGGCATGATCCATCCGCTGCTCAACTATCCCGTCAAAGGGGCCATCTGGTACCAGGGCGAATCCAATGTGGGCCGCGCGGCGGAGTACAAAAAACTCTTCCCGGCGATGATCCGCGACTGGCGCAACCGCTGGCACAGTGATTTTCCGTTCCTGTTCGTACAGCTGGCCAATTTCCTCGAAGCGAAAGACAGCCCCGGCGACAGCGACTGGGCGCGCCTACGAGAAGCCCAGGTCAGCGCGCTGGCACTGCCGGATACCGCCATGGCGGTCACCATCGATATCGGCGAGTGGAACGATATTCACCCACTGGACAAAAAGACTGTCGGCGACCGGCTGGCACTGGCGGCACAGGAACTGGCCTACGGCGCGAGCGAAGTCACCGGCAGCGGACCGCAGTTTGAATCGATGAAAGTCGATGGCGACCGCGTCTTGCTGGCGTTCTCCGATACCGCCGGGGGACTGGTTGCCCGCGGCGGCCCGCCGCGCACATTTGCCCTGGCCGGCGAGGACCGGCAGTTCCACTGGGCCGAGGCCGATATCGTCGGCGACCGCATCGCCCTACACAGTGATCGGGTGCCGAATCCGGTCGCGGTGCGCTATGCCTGGGCCGACAACCCGGACGGGGCCAACCTCTACAACAGCGCCGGCCTGCCGGCCGCACCTTTCCGCACCGACGACTGGCCACGGGATACGGACATGCAGGTAAGCGGGCATTGATATCAGCAGGCAGAACATTTTCCGCTCCGATAGAAAGCAACAGAGAGGTACAGAATGCAGACACGCAGACTCGGAAAAACCGGTTACCAGGTCAGTGAAATTGGGCTGGGTTGCTGGCAGCTGGGTGGCGATTTCGGCCCGCTCGACGGGGAGCGGGCCAGGGCCATTCTCAGTAGCGCCGCGGAAAACGGCATCAACTTCTGGGACACCGCCGACGTCTACGGCGGTGGCTTGAGCGAGCAGCGCATCGGCGATTTCGATCGCAAGCCAGACAAGCTGATCACGGCGACCAAAGTCGGGCGCTCACCGGCACTCTACCCGCACGGTTACAGCAAAAACGGTATCCGCGACAGCCTGCAGGCCTCGGCCGCGCGGCTCGGGGTCGATACCCTCGACCTGGCGCAGCTGCACTGCGTACCGGTCGACGTCATGCGCGACGGCGAGATCTTTACCTGGCTCGACGACCTGAAAGCCGAGGGCCTGGTCCGCCACTACGGCGCCAGCGTGGAGACCATCGACGAGGCGCGGCTGTGCCTGCAGCATTCCGGCCTCGCCAGCCTGCAGATCATCTTCAACCTGTTCCGCCAGGACGCCGCGCACGGACTGCTGGACGAGGCCCGGGAAAAAGACGTGGGCATTATCGTGCGGCTGCCGCTGGCCTCGGGCCTGCTGTCCGGAAAGTTCGACCGGGAGACGCACTTTGATCCCTCCGATCACCGCCATTTCAACCGCGACGGTGAGGCCTTCAACGTCGGCGAAACCTTCGGCGGTATCCCGTTCGAAAAAGGCGTGGAGCTGGTCGACGGCCTGCGCGAGCTATTGCCCGGCGACGCCGGCATGGCGCAGTGGGCGCTGCGCTGGATCCTGGATCACGAGGCGGTATCCACCGTCATCGCCGGCGTCTCGCGGCCTGAACAGATCGACAGCAATGTCCGCGCAGCCGCCCTGCCGCGGCTCGAGGCAGCGCGGCACGAGGCCCTGGCAAGCTATTACCACGAACAGGTCAAACCCGCTATTCGCGGCCAGGTATGATCGAAAAGAGTATGACCATGAAAAAAATACTGCGCAATTTCCTCGCCGGCAGCGCTCTGGCACTGCTGGCCCTGCCGGCGGCGGCGATACCGCACCTGCATAAAGATGGCGACAATATCCAGCTGCTGGTGGACGGCAGCCCGTTCACCATGCGCGGCGGCGAGCTGGGCAACTCCAGCTCGTCCAGCCTCGACTATATGGAGGTCGTCTGGCCGAAGGCCGAAGAGATGCACCTGAACACATTGCTGGTGCCGGTCTACTGGGAACTGATCGAACCGCAGGAGGGCGAATTCGACTTTTCCCTGGTGCAGGGGCTGATAGAGCGCGCCCGCCGGGAGGAGCAGAAACTGGTATTCCTCTGGTTCGGCAGCTGGAAAAACAGCATGTCCACCTATGTACCCAGCTGGGTCAAGCGCGACAGCGAGCGCTTTCCCCGCGCCCGCTCCGCAGACGGGCAGCCGCAGGAAATCCTGTCGCCCTTCGGCCCCGAAAACGTCGCCGCCGACAGCCGCGCCTTCGCCGCACTGCTGCGCTTTATTGAAAAAGTCGATGCGCGCCGGAACACAGTGTTGATGGTCCAGGTGGAAAACGAGATCGGCATGCTGCCCAGTGCCCGCGACCATCACCCGCTGGCGGACCGCGCCTTCGAATCGGAAGTACCGGAAGTGCTGCTCGGTTACCTTGACGAGCGCCGCGACAAGCTGGAGCCGGAGCTGCTGGATGCCTGGCGCAGCAGCGATTTCAGCACCAGTGGCAGCTGGGCGGAAGTCTTCGGCCAGGGTCCGGCGGCCGAGGAAATCTTTACCGCCTGGCATTTCGCCCGCTACGCCAATGCGGTGGCCGCAGCCGGCAAGGCGGAGTACCCGTTGCCGATGTACGTCAACGCGGCCCTGAATCGTCCCGGCGTAAAACCCGGCGACTATCCCAGCGGCGGTCCACTGCCACACCTGATGGATGTCTGGAAAGCCGCCGCACCGGCTGTCGACCTGCTGGTACCGGATTTCTACAACCCGCGCTTCCAGCACTGGAACGACCGCTACACCCGCCAGGGCGATCCGCTGTTTATTCCGGAAATCCGCTTTACCCCCGACGTGGGTGCCAAGGCGATGTTTGCCTTCGGCCGCTACAACACGCTGGGCTTCTCGCCCTTTTCCATCGAGACCGGCCGGGACGAAGCGCGGCAGAGCCTCCGCCACAGCTACGAACTGATCGCACAACTGGATGAGATCATCGCCGACGGCAGCATCGCCTCCGAGGGCGTGTGGCTCACCAAAGACAAACCGCAAATGACGTTCCAGCTCGGCGACTACCGCTTTACCGCCCGCCACGAGCTGACCCTGGGCTGGTCGCCGGGCGCCGATGCAGACCAGTGGCCCCACGCCGGCGCCATGGTCCTGCAGACCGGGCCCGAGGACTTTATCGTCGCCGGCACCGGCGTGGTGCTCACCTTCGCCAGTGGGGAGGCCAGCGAAGGGGCCAGCGAGGGCGCCCGCGCCGGTATCGATGTGCTCTACGAAGGTGAGTTCGAGGATGGCGAGTGGCAACCGGGCCGCCGCCTGAACGGCGACCAGAGCCACCAGGGCAGGCACCTGCGGATCCCCGACGGCGAGTGGCAGATCCAGAAGCTGAAGCTGTACCGGTATTGATTGGGGCAACCCGGTATTTGCCCAATCGCCGAACAACCGAAAAACAATAAGAGAAACCGTCAATGTATAAATTCATCACCGCCGCACTGACAGCCGCGCTGCTGTTCCCGGACGCGACCCTCGCCGAGCCGCAGGCCGGCACCTACGCCACCTTCGACTGGTTCGAGTACAGCGGCCGCGATCCGGTGTTCGATAAACCGGCCGACAGGGAGGAGTACCGCAACCCGATCCTGGCGGGCTTCTACCCGGACCCGAGCATAGTGCAGGTCGGCCAGGACTATTACCTGGTCAATTCCAGTTTCTCCTATTTCCCGGGCATCCCGATCTTCCACAGCCGCGACCTGGTCAACTGGACCCAGATCGGCAATGTGATCGACCGGCCGTCGCAGCTGGACTTCGGGAATCTCGGTATTTCCCGCGGCGTCTTCGCGCCGGCCATCAGCCATCACGACGGTACTTTTTACCTGGTCACCACCTGCGTCGACTGCGGCGGCAACTTTGTCGTCACTGCAAAAGACCCCGCCGGCCCCTGGTCCGACCCGGTGTGGCTGCCGGATATGGGCGGCATCGATCCGTCGCTGTTTTTCGACGACGACGGCCGCGCCTATATCATCAACAACGACGCCCCCATCGGTGAGCCACGCTACGAGGGCCACCGCGCCCTGTGGGTACAGGAATTCGATGCGGAAAAACTCGAGCTGGTCGGCCCGCGCAAACTGGTGGTCAACGGCGGCGTGGATATCGAGCAGAAACCGGTCTGGATCGAGGGACCGCACCTGTTCCGGCGCAACGGCCAGCTCTACCTGATCGCCGCCGAGGGCGGCACTTCGCTGCAGCATTCGCAGGTGGTGTTCAAGGCGGATTCGGTATTCGGGCCCTTCGAGCCCTGGGACAAAAACCCGATCCTGACCCAGCGGGACCTGGACCCGGAGCGCGCGAACCCGATCACCTCGGTCGGCCACGCGGATTTCGTGCGGGACGGTGCGGGCAACTGGTGGGCGACTTTTCTCGGCGTGCGACCCTATCTTATCGAGCGCGAGCGGGGGGATTTCTACAACACCGGTCGCGAGACCTTCCTGATGCCGGTGGAGTGGCGCGATGGCTGGCCGGTCATTACCGAGGCAGATCAACAGGTGCCCTACACCGCCGCGCGGCCGCAGCTCGAACCGCAGCCCGGTGCATCGATACCGACCAGCGGCAATTTCACGCTGCGCGACGAGTTCGACCGCGAAAAACTCGCGGACTACTGGCTGTCGCCCCGGCAGCCGCAGGACAAGCCCTGGCACAGCCTGCGCAAAACCCCCGGTTCGCTGGCGCTCCGCGCCCGCGGCGACGGGCTGGGCGATCACGGCCGCCCGTCCTTCCTGGCGCGGCGCCAGCAGCATCTCCACGCCTCGGCTTCCACGGCCATGTACTACCGCCCGGCACAGGAAGGTGACAGGGCCGGTATGGCCGCCTTCCAGAGCGACGATTATTTCTATTTCTTCGGGGTGGAGAAAAACGCAGAGGGGAAAACGCAGTTGATCGTCGCGCGCCGCGCCGGGCCCGGCGATCCCGCAGCCGGCAAAGTCATTGCCGCCACCGCGCTCGAACAGGAGGCCGGGGAAAAGCTGGAGCTGCGTATCGACGCCCGCGGCAGGCACTACGATTTCCGCTACCGCACTGGCGATGGCTGGATCCCGCTGTTACAGGATGCGGACGGTACACTGCTCAGCACCCGTGAAGCCGGCGGATTTGTCGGTGCGGTAATCGGGCTCTACGCCCACCGGGAGAATAAGCCCGGCTAACCACAGGCGATCAACAAACGTAGCCCGGATGCAGCGCAGCGGAATCCGGGATGTCGGCCCCCGGATTCCGGCGCTGCGCGCCTCCATCCGGGCTACGCCGTGGCCACGCTCCCTTCTATTTCGCGGCGGTCCAGTTCGCCCTCGATCAGTGCCAACGCCTCCGCCTGCATGGCACCGGAGGCCGCGCGCGCGGCGAGGATCTCGCCCCGGTCGATGGCATCGAACAGCTTCTTATGATTGGCGTAGCTGGCGGTCTCCACGCCCTTGATGCGGTTGGTAAAGCGGATACTGACCCGCAGGGCCGTCTCGATAAAGCTGCCGAGCTGGACATAGAAGGGATTGTTGGTCGCATTGAGGATATTGATGTGAAAAGCGATGTCCGCCTCCACCGGGTCCCGCAGCCCTTCCTCCGCCTCCTTCATCTGCTGTAGCGCCGCGCCGATCGCCGCAACTTTCTGCCGGTCCTGATCCGCGGCAGCCAGCGCGGCCGCCTCCTTTTCAATCGCCATGCGCAGCTGCAGGAACTCCCGCAGCATTTCCAGCGACGGGCTGGCGTTCAGGATCCAGCCCAGCACATCCGGGTCAAACAGGTTCCAGCGCGCGCGCGGCTGTACGCGGATGCCCTGGCGCGGGCGGGAAGTGATCAGCCCCTTGGCCGTCAGCATCTTGATCGCCTCGCGGGTGGCGCTGCGGCTGATGCCGTGCTCATCACACAGGCTCGCCTCCGACGGCAGTCCATCCCCCGGCCGGTAGCGGCCGTTGGCGATGGCTGCGCCCAGCACATGCACCAGCTGCTGGGTCAGGTTGCGTCCACTCTGCTGTCTGTCCACGATTCAGGTCCCCTTCGTCGGCAATCGATTAATATGACAAATAAATGGGCCACCGCCAAGCGGCCGGGATCAGATTATCCCACGCTGCGCGGCTATTTGTGCCTTAAATCCCATAGTTCATACACATATTCAGCACCGGGCCCCGCTGTCCGATGCTTGAGCTACCAGCCAATTAGCATATAATTGATATAAATATTGTAAACGTTTACATCCGATGATACCTTGATCGCAGATACGCTGGATAGCTGCCTCTGCACCGGGTAGCCACGAACAGCCACAAGATAGCCAAAAAAATAATGTTGGCGCCAAACTGCGCCAGACGTCACAAGACAAAACCTATAACGAGCGTGACACAGCGATGAGCCGAACAGATCTCCGAGCGCCCCTGGCGGCCGGACCTCGCCCCAGTCTCGCCCGCCTGCTGGTATGGGCGGCAATCTGCGTTCCGGCAATTGCCAGCGCGGACACGCCACTGACACTCTGGTTCGACCGGCCGGCGCAGGACTGGGAAAAAGAGAGCCTGCCGATCGGCAACGGCGCCATGGGCGCGACCGTCCAGGGCGGCATCGCCGTCGATCAGCTGCAGTTCAATGAAAAGACCCTCTGGACCGGCGGCCCCGGCTCGCAGCAGGGCTACGATTTCGGCCTGCCGGAGAAACCGCAGGCCCGCCCCCTGCAGCAGGTACAACAGGCCCTGCGCGAACATGGGCAGCAGGCACCGGAACAGGTGGCCGAAGTGCTCGGCCGCGAGATCACCGGCTACGGCAACTACCAGAGCTTCGGCACCCTGCAACTGCAGTTTCCCCAACCGGAAGCGGTGTCCGACTACCGCCGCGAACTCGACCTGAATACTGCCACCGCCAGCGTCAGCTACCGGGCCGGCGGTATTCACTACACGCGCGAATACCTGGCCAGCTATCCGGATGGCGTGATCGCCGTGCACCTGAGCGCGGACCGCAAAGACAGCATCAGCTTTACTGCCCACCTGGACATCCCCGACAACCGCAGCGCCGATACCCGGATAGAGGGCCGGCGCATCACGGTCAGTGGAGCCCTCGAGGACAACGGCCTGCACTACGAAACCCAGCTGCAGGTCATCGCCGATGGAGGCCACATCGCCACCGCCGAAGACGGCACCCTGCGGGTCACCGGCGCCGACAGCGCCACCCTGCTGCTGGCCGCCGGCACCGACTACGCCGCAGACTACCCGGAATATCGCGGCCAACTCCCGCACAGGGCAGTCCAATCCCGTGTGGACAGCGCTACCGACAAAGGCTACGAGGCCCTGCGCGCAGACCATATTTCCGACTACCAGTCCCTGTTCGAGCGCGTGGCCCTGAACCTGCAAGAATTCCCCTGCAGGCGCCTGCTTACAGGCAAACAGCGTCAGACCGAAGACACCGAAACATTCGCCTGCAAGCAGGCTCCTACAGCGATGCCACCGATCGACCAGTGGCTGAAAAATTACGGTAGCGGCAATAAAACCGCCGACCGCGCCCTGGAAACCCTGTATTTCCAGTTCGGCCGCTACCTGCTGATCGCCAGCTCCCGCGCCGGCTCCCTGCCCGCCAACCTGCAGGGCGTCTGGAACAATTCCGCCACGCCGCCGTGGAACGCCGACTACCACGCCAATATCAATCTGCAGATGAATTACTGGCCGGCGGAAGTCACCAACCTGGCGGAAACCACCGCGCCGCTGTTCGACTTTGTCGAAAGCCTGCAGCAACCCGGCTCGGAGGCGGCGGAAAAACTGCTCGGCGCGCGCGGCTGGACCCTGTTCCTGAATACCAACGTGTGGGGCTTCTCCGGCGTTATCGACTGGCCCACTGCCTTCTGGCAGCCGGAGGCCGGCGCCTGGCTGGCAGACCACTTCTACGAGCACTACCGCTACAGCAAAGACTCACAGTTCCTGCGCGAGCGCGCCTATCCGGTCATGAAGGGCGCCGCACAGTTGTGGCTGGACGCACTGGTCAAGGATCCGCGCGACGGCAAGCTGGTGGTCTCCCCCAGCTACTCCCCGGAACACGGCGATTTCACCATGGGTGCCGCCATGTCCCAGCAGCTGGTTTCGGAGCTGCTGCGCAACACCCGCGACGCCGCCAGCCTGCTGGGCGATTCCGCCTTTGTCGGCGAGCTGAACCGCACCCTGGAAAACCTCGACCCGGGTCTGCGCATCGGCCGCTGGGGACAACTGCAGGAGTGGAAGACGGACCTGGACGATGCGGAGAACCAGCACCGCCATGTGTCCCAGCTCTACGCCCTCTTCCCCGATGATCGCATCGACACACAGACACCGGACCTGCTGGACGCCGCACGCACTTCACTCAAGGCCCGCGGCGACGCCGGCACCGGCTGGAGCCGCGCCTGGAAAATCGCCCTCTGGGCACGCCTGCAGAACGGCGACCGCGCCCACCGGATTCTCGCCGCGCAACTCAAAGACAGCACCCTGCCAAACCTGTGGAGCACCCACCCGCCCTTCCAGATAGATGGCAACTTCGGCGCGACCGCGGGGGTGGCGGAAATGCTGCTGCAGTCCCACGGCGGACAGATCCGGCTGCTGCCATCCCTGCCGGAAGCCTGGGCCAACGGATCGATAACCGGCCTGCGTGCCCGCGGCGATATCACCGTGGACATGCAGTGGCGGCAAGGCCGGTTGCAACAGGCCGAAATCGAGAGCGGCCACTCCGCTGCACTGCACCTGCAGTTACCCGACGACGGCGAATACACACTGCGCCGCACCGGCGACAACAAAATTCTCGGCCTGCGCCAGGAAGGCAACACAAGAACCTTTCAAGCGCAAGCCGGAGAGCGCTATCTCCTAACCGCCGACAGAACAACTGCCCTGCCGGCAGCGCGGAGATAGCGAAAAAAGCAGCAGGAGAAAAGTCTTAGGGTTAAATCAATAAACCAATAATGATGGGAGAAGAAGAGTGATTGACAGAAACAAAGAGGCGTTTACCAGAAAGAAACTGCCGCACTATATCAAGCTGGCTTCGGGTATTTCGCTGATGGCGGCGGGCACACTGGCGCTGGCCCAGGAGCAAGCCGACGATCAGGCCGAGTACAACGCCACCTTGCTCGAGGAGGTGGTGGTTACCGGCCAGCGGGCCAGCATTCTATCCGCGCAGGATATCAAGCGCGACGCCAGCCAGATTGTCGATTCCATCGTCGCCTCTGATATCGGCAAGCTTCCGGACCGCAGTATTACCGAGGCCCTGCAACGTGTTCCGGGTGTCACAGTGACCCGCTACGACAATATGAGCGATCCCGAGCACTTTGCCGGCGAGGGAGCCGGGGTGGCCGTGCGCGGCATGTCCCAGGTACGCAGCGAACTCAACGGCCGCGACGTCTTTTCCGCCAATGGCGGTCGCAGCCTCAGCTTCGACGATGTTCCGGCAGAATTGATGGCCGGAATCGACACCTACAAGAGCCCAACGGCCGACATGATCGAGGGCGGCCTCGGCGGCGTGGTCAACCTTCGTACTCGCATGCCTTTCGACAGCGACGAGCAACTGCTCAGTGCAACGGTTAAAGGAAATTACGGGGACCAGATCGAGGAAACCAACGGCGAGTACTCCGCGCTGTTCAGCGACCGATGGCAAACCGACATCGGGGAATTTGGCCTGCTGGTCAACCTGTCCACCTCAGACCTGTCGAGCCGTGCCGATAATATCTACACCCGTGCGTATCATCCCCGCGACAACATCGAGGAAGGAGAGACCGTATGGGTGCCGCGCGGGTCCGACTGGCGCCGCAACGACTACCAACGTGAACGCGATGGTCAGTACCTGGCTCTTCAATGGGCCCCCAACGACGAGCTGGAACTCTATGCTACGGCCTTTCGTTCCAAGCACGAGCAGTACTGGGACGAAGCGGCATTCTTCGTCGATGCCTTCGATTCCAATAGCCTGATGAAAGGTGATGACTGGGTCTACGATGACCAGGGCGCCCTTATCTCGGGCACCCTTAGGGCCAAAATCTCCGACCTGTACGAGGATCTTAACGGCAACCCTGACGACGGAACGGAAGCAAAAGTCGGCGAACTCTGGGGCATGCCTTTCGGCACCAGCACCCGTTACTCGCAGAACACTGCGGAAACCAAGGACTTCGCCTTTGGCATGGAGTGGCAGGCCACCGAACGCCTGGCAGTAAAAGCCGATCTCCAACGGGTAGAATCCACTTCGGTAACCGATGACTATACCCTCGGGTTGGTTGCCTTTCCGGAAAGCATTCGCGTGGGCAATCTCAACGACACGCCTTCAGTCTCCGTAGGTGAAGGCTTTCTCTCGGATGCCACAAATTATAGCTACGGCCAGATACAGTCACTTCCATCCGACAATGAGGGCGAATCCACTGCCGCGCGCCTGGACCTGGAATACGAATTTGAAAACAGCCTGGTGCGGTCCGTACAGGCCGGCGCCCGCTACAGCGACAAATCAGCCACCAATCGGGAAGGCAGCAGCTGGGCTGCCCGCTACCAGCCCTGGAATGCAGGCAGTGGGAACTACCCTTTTCCTGATGTCGCAGATGGAGACCTGATCCCCTTCTCCTATGGCAGTTTCCAAAGGGGCGATGCAAACGTACCCTCGTCGGCTTTCCTGCTGGACCCGGCACTGCTCGATGATTTCAGGGCCAGCACTGATCGTATTGTCGCGAACACTCCCGGGGGCTGCTGTGGTCTCGACTGGGACAATGCTCTCAACCTGACGGACAATCCGGGCAATATCAACGAGCAGGAAGAAACCACCCAGGCACTCTACACACGTGTCAACTTCGCTTTCGAAGACCTGGCCATGCCGCTGGACGGCAACCTGGGGCTGCGCTATGTGCGCACGGAAAATGTGGCTGACGGTGACTTCAATATCGAACAGTGGACCGTCGATGTCGGCTCCGAAGAGGCGGGCAACCTACAAACCATAGAATTATTGCCGGCCCAAAGCTCCGACCTCAAGGCAAAGAACGACTACGATCACCTGCTGCCCAGCCTGAACCTGCGGCTGCACGCATCTGACGAGCTGGTATTCCGTTTTGCAGCGTCCAAGGCCATATGGCGGCCAGAATTCTGGCAACTGAAGTCGCAGCTGACCCTGTCGGGCGGACTCAGGGAAGGGGCAGAGCTGCCCACAGACCCGTCCCAGATAACCCTGGAAAACCTCCAGAACCTGGGGCTGGCCCAGTTCACACTGAGTTCAGACGAAACCAACCCCTATCTGGAACCGATGGAGGCCGACCAGTACGACCTGTCTGCCGAGTGGTACTTTGACGACAACGGTGGCATGGCCCACCTGAGCCTGTTCCGCAAGGACATTTCCAACTACTTCACTACCGGCGTGGAAAATACAACTGTCGAAGGGTTCGATGTCGTCAGCACATGGGTCGACAACACAGGCACTGCCGACCTTCAGGGCGCGGAAATCGGCTTCACGAAGTTCTTCGATTTCCTGCCGGAGCCCTGGGATGGTTTCGGCGTCCAGGCCAACTACACCTATATCGACAGCAGCCTCCAGGGCCCGGATGGCACCAATACCGACGGTAGCAATTACAGTGACCTGCCGGCAGAGGGAATTTCCGAGAACGCCTATAACCTGGTCGGCATGTACGAGAACTACGATTTCTATGCTCGTCTCGCCTGGAACTGGCGCAGTGAATACCTGGTTGCGGTCGGTCCCACCGGCTGGAATGGCACCACCAATGGTATCAACTGGCAACTGCCCATCTACAACGATGACTACGGCCAGTTGGACCTGTCCATGGGCTACAACATCACCGATAACGTCTCGGTCAACTTCGAGGCCGCCAACCTCACCAAGGAAGAAACCGTCGGCCTGATGGACCAGGGTGAAATAGGCAAGCGCCATGCCTACACCTACTCCCAGGATGTGCGCTACGCAGCCAGTGTGAGGGTGACTTTCTGACCTCTGGTTAAGAACCGCCTGCGGGGCCCGCAAGGGCCCCCTTTTTTCAAGTTGAACGCTTATGCTGATGAAAAAAAATATCGAAAAACTGCTTTCGCCGTTAATCGGCATACTTATCGCAGCCTCCACGGGGTCGGTATGCGCGGCGGAACCGCTCCCCACGATCGAGGAAAACAACGGCCGCTACGCCCTGATGGTCGACAACGCCCCCTACCTGATCCTCGGCGCCCAGACCAACAACTCCGCCAACTACCCGGCCGCACTGCCCGACGTATGGCCGGTGGTGGAACAGATGCAGGCCAATACCCTGGTGATCCCGGTCGCCTGGGAGCAGGTGGAACCCGAAGAGGGGGAATTCGATTTCTCGTTTGTCGATACCCTGATCGATCAGGCCCGGGAAAAACAGGTGCGGCTGGTACTGCTGTGGTTCGCCACTTGGAAGAACAATGCCCCGCACTACGCGCCTTCCTGGGTCAAGCTGGATAACCAGCGTTTTCCCCGTGTAAAGACCGAGGACGGCAAAACCCTGAACTCCCTGTCGCCCCACTATCGCAGTACGCTGGAAGCCGACAAGAAAGCGTTCGTGCAGTTGATGCAGCACCTGGAGGAAGTCGACGAACAACGCACCGTGATCATGGTGCAGGTGCAGAACGAGGTCGGTACCTACGGTTCCGCACGGGATTTCTCCGACAGGGCGGAGAAGATCTTCCGGCAGCCGGTACCGGAGGAATTGCTGTCGGATGTCGATAAGGCGTCGGGTAGCTGGCGCGAAGTCTTCGGCGACGATGCCGACGAATTCTTCCACGCCTGGCATATCGGCCGCTATGTCGACGAAATTGCCGAAGCAGGCAAGGCGGAATATCCGCTGCCCATGTATGTGAACGTGGCCCTGCGCAACCCCTTCAACCCGGGCGAGCCCGGACAGTACTCCAGTGGCGGCGGAACGGACAATGTGATCCATATCTGGAAATCGGCGGCGCCGCATATCGATATGATTTCGCCGGATATCTACTTTCGCGATCACAAGACGGCGACCCGGGTCATGGACCTGTACGCGCGGGACGACAATCCGCTGTATATCGCCGAGATCGGCAACGACCAGCCCTACGTCCGCTACTTCTTCGACGCCATCGGCCACGGTGCGCTGGGTTTTGCGCCCTTCGGCATGGACGACACCAAGTACTCCAATTACCCCCTCGGCGCGGAGACCATGGATGAAAAGGTCATCAAACCATTTGCAGACCTTTACAAGGTATTCGGTTCCATGGGCTCCGAGTGGGCCGAGATTGCGCTGAACAACCGCACCTGGGGTTTCTCGGAGCCGGTCGACACCTACAAGCAGGATGGCGAACTGTGGAACGCCAAGGGCAGCGACGGCGGGCAGAAAGCTGAAAAGGACCCGGAGGACTATACCCAGCGCCAGGACCTGGGAGACTGGACCGCGGAGATCACCTACGGCCGCCCGGCGTTCTGGATAGAACCACCCAAGGGCAACGACCCGGCCTCCGGC
The DNA here is from genome assembly GCF_023634065.1 of Microbulbifer litoralis. Taxonomy (GTDB): domain Bacteria; phylum Pseudomonadota; class Gammaproteobacteria; order Pseudomonadales; family Cellvibrionaceae; genus Microbulbifer; species Microbulbifer litoralis. Next base: position 129,639 of record NZ_JALKCV010000013.1, on the reverse strand, counting down.
GGCGCGGTGATCGCGGAGCTGGGCGAGGACGAGTACCTGGTGGTGGGCTACCACGCGCGGGTGAACTTTTCCCCCAGTGAAGCACTGGAGGGCGAGCAATATCTGTTCGAGCGCGTCGAGGAGGGGCACTTCGAAGACGGCGAGTGGGTCTTCGAGCGCGTATGGAACGGCGACCAGACCGATTGGGGGCTGAATTTCATTTACCGGCCCCATGTGCTCAAGGTCAAGCTCGCGACTTACAAGACCGATTAACCCGGGACTCGGGACTCGGGACTCGGGACTCGGGACTCGGGACTCGGGACTAGCGGGATTGTGCAGTAGGACCCTAGTGGTCCATGCGGAAAGTTTGGTGACTAAGGAGCACAGCCAAAGTGTTCAGATCAAGGCGAGAAAGCGCAGGAATAGTGGTTCTATTTCAAGCTTTCTCAACGCAGAGCTGGACGCTTTGGCGACGCGAACAGTTACACAACTTTCCGCATGGACCACTAGATAGAAAAATCCGTAGGATGGGCCAAGCGCAGCCTGCTCATTCTGAAGACAGTATAAGAAATCAGGCCGGAGCCGAACCATGAATAAACACAAAACCTTCACCCGCCCACTGCTGGCAATCGCGCTTTTTCCCTGGCTCTACGCCTGCGATGGCGGCCAGCAACAGGATACCCAGGCCGCGGCTGCGTCCAACTGGCAGCAGACGGCCCACGGCGCCATCGTCTCCCCGAGCGAGGGGGACTTCAAGAAGGTCCGCCTGCAGGTGATCGATGATGAAATCATTCGCGTCACCGCCACCCCGCAACAGGGCTTCACCAACCTGCCGGATACCCTGATGGTCACCGCCAAACCGCAGCAGGCAGCCTTTTCTGTTACCGAAGCCGATGGCGAGCTGGTCGTAAAAACCGGCGAGATTTCCGCCGAAGTCGATCTCGCCAGTGGCGAAGTGGAATTCAAAAACGCCGAGGGCGAAACGCTGCTCTCGGAAGCCGGCCGCAGCCTGGCACCGGTGACCCGCGACCCGGGCCCGGTGGACGCGGACTCCTACGCCCTGCGCCAGCGGTTCGAGCACCTGCCGGACGAGGCCTTCTACGGCCTCGGCCAACAGCAGGACGGCGACGTCAACTACGCCGGTGAAAACGTCGAACTCACCACCTACAACCTGGAAATCGCCATCCCCTACCTGGTTTCCAGCCGCAACTACGGCCTGTTGTGGAACAACACCGGCATCAGTCGCCTGGGCGATCCCGAACCGCCGCAGCTACTGTCCGCCGCTTTCGACCTCTACGATGCCCACGGCGAAAAGGGCGGGCTGACCGCGCGCTACTACGACGGCGAGGAACTGAAACTGGAACGCACCGAGGCGGACCTCAACTACCAGTTCCTGTCCCACGGCAGTGTGCGCGAAGTACCGATGCCGGAAGAGGTGGCCGATGCCGAAAACCTGCGCATCGAATGGAGCGGCCATATCGAGCCGAAAACCAGTGGCGAACACGAATTCAGGATGTACTCCAGCGGCTACGCCAGCCTGTCCCTCGATGGCGAGGAGCTGCTCGACCGCTGGCGCATGAACTGGAACCCCTGGTATCACAATGCCGAAGTGGACCTGCAGGCCGGCAGGCAGTATCAACTGGACCTGGACTGGCAGCCGCAGGGCGGCTATATGCGCCTGCTGCAACACGGCCCGCGCCCGGCCGCGGAGGCGCAGCAACTCTCGTTCGCCGCCGACACCGGCAAAGCGGTGGACTACTACTTCGTCGCCGGCGACGACAAGGACGACCTGGTGGCCGGCTACCGCGAGCTGACCGGCAAGGCCACCATGCTGCCCAAGTGGGCCTTCGGTTTCTGGCAGAGCCGCGAGCGCTACAAATCCCAGGGCGAACTGCTGGGTGCGCTGGAGGAATACCGCGAACGCAATATCCCCATCGACAATATCGTGCTGGACTGGTCCTACTGGCCGGAGGACGCCTGGGGCAGCCACGACTTCGACAGCGAGTTTTTCCCGGACCCGAAAGGCATGGTGGATCGCGTACACGAGCTGGACGCCAACATCATGATTTCCGTATGGCCCAAGTTCTACCCCACCACGGAACACTACAAGGAACTCAATGCGCAGGGCTGTATGTTCAACAAGAACATCGAGGAGGAAAACCTCGACTGGATCGGTCCCGGTTACCTCAACACCTTCTACGATGCCTACGATCCCGAGTGCCGCAATATCTACTGGAGCCAGATCCGCGACAGCCTGAACACCCTGGGCTTCGACGCCTGGTGGCTGGACGCGGTGGAACCGGATATCCACTCCAACCTGAGCTTCACCCACCGCAAGGAATTGATCACCCCCAACGCACTCGGGACCGGCGCCGAGGCGTTCAATGCCTATGCCCTGCCCCATGCGGAAAGCGTGTATAAGGGCGAGCGCGAAACCGATGGCCACAAGCGCAGCTTTATCCTGACCCGCTCCGGCTTCGGCGGTATCCAGCGCACCGGCTCCGCCATCTGGAGTGGCGACGTCGTCTCCCGCTGGTCCAACCTGAAGGAGCAGATTGCCGCGGGCATCGGCGTGGGCATGGCCGGCATGCCCTACTGGACTTTCGATATCGGCGGCTTCACGCCGGAAGACCGCTATCGCTACAACGGCGATATCGTCGTCGGCAACGTCAACGAGATGGCGGAGAGCGAGCGGGAAGAATGGCAGGAATTGAACCTGCGCTGGTTCCAGTTCGGCGCCTTCACACCGCTGTTCCGCGCCCACGGCCAGAATCCCTACCGCGAGATCTACAATATCGCCGACGAGGGCAGCGACACCTACGACAGCATGGTCCGGTATACCAGGCTGCGCTACCGGTTGATGCCCTATATCTACACCCTGGCCGGCGACGCCTATCACAGGGACGGCACCATGATGCGCGGCCTGGCGATGGATTTCGGCGGCGACCCGGAAGTGCGCGACATCAATACCCAGTACCTGTTCGGCCCATCGCTGCTGGTCAACCCGGTGTACGAATTCGGCGCTCGCTCGCGGGATGTCTACCTGCCCGAGGGCAGTGACTGGTACGACTTCTACAGCGGCGAGAAATACAGCGGCGGCCAGCACATCGATGCGGACGCTCCCTACACAGAAATGCCGCTGTTCGTCAAAGCCGGCAGCATCCTGCCCACCGGTCCGGAAATCCAGTCCACCGGTGAGAGCCTGAACGCACCGCTGACCATCAACGTCTTTACCGGCGCCGACGGCGCATTCGAAATCTACGAGGACGACGGCAGCAGCTATGGCTATGAAGACGGCGAGTGGTCGCGCATCCCGCTGAGCTACAACGAAGCCAGCGGCGAACTGACCATCGGCGAGCGCATCGGCAACTTCGAGGGCATGGCCGAGCAACGCCAGATCAGAGTGCGCTGGATCGGCGAGGGGGACGAGCCGTCCGACTTCGACGCCAAGGGAGCCAAAACCGTGCAGTACAGCGGCGGCAGTATAACCCTGAAGCGCGGATAACCGCCCGGCGGCCCCTCTTGCCACTGCGCTCTCCACTTTCGGGGAGTGACCGGCGGGAGGGGCCGGCGATTGCAGGCACAGAATAAAAAAGGCAAGCCATGAAACTGACCCTGTCCACAGCCCTGCTCCTCGCCATCGCGACACCGGCACTCGCCGACTGGTCCCTGCAGTCCCCGGACAGCAGCCGCGAAATCCAGGTGCGCCAGGATCGGGCACAAGGTCTCGAATACCGTATGCTGCTCCACGGTGACGGCAACACCACCGAGTTACTGGACTGGTCCCGGCTGGGCCCGATGATCCGCGGTTTCAGGCTCAGCCAGGGACCGCTGGAAGCGGATGTCAGTGATTTCTCCAGCACGGTGAAATTCACCGGCAGGGAGGCGGGCAGCGGAGAAGACCGCTACACGCTGGCCACCGGCAAGCGACTGCAGAATCGCGCCCGCTACCGCGCGCTGACGCTGTCGTTCGAGGACGCGGAAACCGGCATGGCGCTCGATCTGCAACTGCGCGCCTACAACGACGGCCTCGCCTTCCGCTATGTGCTGCCGCAGCAGAGCGACCTGCACTACCAGATGGTGGAGGAGAAAACGGCCTTCAATGTCGGCACTGGCGCCGACTTCTGGGGCCAGCCCTACGACTTCACCACCGCCTATCACCCCTCCTACGAAACCGCCTGGTTGAACCTGCCCAGCGGCAGCGCGACGCCGGCGGACCTGGGGGTCGGCTGGGGTTTCCCGTCCCTGTTCCGGAAAAACGGCGCCTGGCTACTGATTCACGAGGCCGGCCTGAACGAAAACTTTCACGGCTCCCACCTGCGGGCACAGGCACCCGGCGGCAACTACCGCATCGCGCCCCCCTCGGAAGGCAGCGCGCTGGGGCACGGGCTGAATATCCCCGCCGCCACACTGCCGTGGAAAATGCCCTGGCGTTTCGCCATTGCCGGAAGCGGCCTCGCCGAACTCGTCGAGAGCAATCTCGCCTACCATCTGTCGCCGCCCAACCGTATCGGGAATACCGACTGGATCGAACCGGGTATCGCCTCCTGGAGCTGGCTGTCGGACCACGGCAGCAGCCGCGACCTGGGGGCGTTGAAAAACTCCATCGACCTGGCCGCGGAAATGGGCTGGCGCTACTCGCTGATGGACGCCAACTGGAATATCATCGCAACGGACGCCATGGAGCAACTGGTTGCCTACGCAAAGCAGAAGCATGTCAGGCTGTTCTTCTGGTACAACTCCGGTGGCCGCCACAATTTTATCGGCGAACAGCCGCGCAACCGCATCCACAAACGCGCCAAGCGCCGCGCGGAGTTCGCCCGGCTGCAGGCGCTGGGTGTGGCCGGTATCAAGGTGGATTTTTTCCAGAGCGACAAGCAGGATTTGATCGGGCTCTACCAGGGCATTCTGCAGGACGCGGCGGATTTCCAGCTGCTGGTCAACTTCCACGGCAGCACCATTCCCCGGGGCTGGCGCCGAACCTGGCCCAACCTGGTCACCATGGAAGCCGTGCGCGGCGCCGAGTTCTATACCTTCCAGAAGGAAACCGACTACGACGACCGGGCGCCACGACAGAACAGCACCCTGCCTTTCGCGCGCAACGCAATCGGCCCCATGGACTATACGCCGGCACTGTTTTCACAACCGCTGGCCGGGCGCAGCACCAGCAGCGCCCACGAGGCCGCGCTGCTGGTGGTGTTTGAATCCGGCGTCCAGCATATCGGCGACAGTGCCGAATCCATCCGCGCCCTGCCCGCAGACTACCGCGATTACCTGGAAAAACTGCCCACCGCCTGGGACGAGACGCACCTGCTGGCCGGTTACCCCGGCGAGCACGCAGTACTGGCGCGCCGCAGCGGAGAGCGCTGGTATATTGCCGGTATCAATGGCGAGGCGGAAGCGAAATCGCTGAAGCTGAACATCAGCCAACTGGATCGGCTGGGCAATCGCACACTACTGCTGCACGACGACCCGGAACAACCTTTCGCCTCCAGCCGGGGCGCGCTGCAATCCCGCGAAAACCTGCAACTGTCCATGGCCGCCAACGGCGGTTTCGTCATGGTTGTCGAATGATGGCGACGGGGAAGATACAGAAAATCACCATCGTCGGCGGTGGTACCGCCGGCTGGATGGCCGCGGCGACACTCTCCCACCACTACCGGCAACACGCGCTGCAGATACAGCTGGTGGAATCCGATCAGATAGGTACCGTGGGTGTCGGCGAGGCGACGGTGCCCAGCATCATCAGCCTGAACCAGTACCTGGGCATCAACGAGCGGGAGTTCGTCAACGCCACCGGCGCCACTTTCAAACTGGGTATCGAATTCTGCGGCTGGCGTACACCCGGCCACAGTTTCTTTCACCCGTTTGCCGACTTCGGCGCACCAGTCGCCGGGCTGCCCTTTTTCCCCTGCTGGCTGAAGCTGCACCGCGAGGGCCGCGCGGCACCATTGCAGGAGTACTGCCTGTCCGCCGCCATGGCCAAGGCCGGCCGCTTCGCGCAACCGGACGACAGCGCTGCGACTCCGCTGGCCCTGTACAGCTACGCCTACCATTTCGATGCCGGTCGCTATGCGCGCCTGCTGCGCGATTATGCCGAGACGCGCGGCGTGCGCCGGGTGGAGGGCAGGGTGACCGACGTGGCCCTGAACCCGCACAGCGGCGATATCGAAACACTGCACCTGGAAAACGGCAGCCAACTGGACGGCGATCTGTTTATCGACTGCTCCGGCTTCCGCGGACTGCTGATCGAACAGGCGCTGGAGACGGGCTACGAGGACTGGCGCCACTGGCTGCCGGTCGACACCGCACTGGCGGTCCAGAGCCGTCGGACTTCCGCACCGCCCCCCTTCACCCGCGCCAGCGCCACTGCCGCCGGCTGGCGCTGGCGGATTCCGCTGCAGCACCGCAGCGGCAACGGCCACGTGTTTTCCAGTGCCCACATGACACTGGATCGGGCGCGCGAGTCGCTGTTAAGCAACCTGGACGGCCCGCCGCTGGGCGAACCGCGCCCGATCCGCTTTACCGCCGGTATGCGCAAGCAGTTCTGGCACCGGAACTGTGTGGCACTGGGGCTGGCGTCGGGCTTTATCGAACCGCTGGAAAGCACCAGTATTTCCCTGATCCAGACCGGGATCGAAAAGCTGCTGCAGTTCCTTCCCGAGCTGGTACCGGAACCGGAAAAAATCCGCGAGGCCAACCGCCTCAACCGGGAGGAGTACGAGCGGCTGCGGGATTTCATCATCCTGCACTACAAGCTGAACGGCCGCGACGACAGCGATTTCTGGCGCGAGATGCGCGCCATGCCGGTACCGGATTCCCTGCAGGCCAAACTGGACGCCTTCGCCGAGGACGGCCGTATGCTGGTCTACGAACAGGAGTCTTTCAGAGAGGCCAGCTGGCTCGCCCTCTACAACGGCCTGGGTTACCGCCCGCGCCGCTACCTGCCGGAGGTGGACAGCCTGGACACGGAACAGCTGGCGCAGGTACTGGAGAAAATGCGCCGCGCCGTGGCCGCGGGCGCCGACAGTGCGCCCACCCACGGTGAGTTTCTGGCGCAGCTGGAGGCCGGCTGAATTTTCCGGGCCCGCATCCTGGGCGCGCCGAGCTCCAGTTCGGCTTGCGGGCCGCAGGCCCGCCCAATAATGCGCCGGCTATGCCGGCGTTGCCGAGCCGGAGCTCTACAAGAATTATGGTGATTGCAAGATGTTGAAAAGACTGGTACCCACAATTCTGCTGTTTATCGCCGGCACAACCGCCGCGGGCGAAAACTACCACTGGCGCAATATCACCGTCGGTGCCGGCGGCTTTGCGCCCAATATCGTTTTCAGCCGGGCGGAGGAAAACCTCGCCTACCTGCGCACGGACATGGGCGGCGCCTATCGCTGGGAGCAGTCACGGCAGCGCTGGATGCCACTGCAGGACGGCATGGCCGAATCCAGTTATTTCGGTATCGAGAGTATCGCCGCGGACCCGGGCGATGCGGACGTGGTACATATGGCCGCGGGCATGTACAAGCACTACCCGGCCGCGATGCTGCGCTCCTTCGACCGCGGCCGCAGCTGGAAGGTGATACGAGTCCCCTTCGCCATGGGCGGCAACGAGGACGGCCGCGGCCTGGGCGAGCGGCTGGCGATCAACCCCGACAATACGGACCAGTTGTTGTTCGGCTCCCGCTTCGACGGCCTCTGGCAGAGCCTTGATCGCGGCGCCAGCTGGCGAAAGCTGGACAGTTTTCCCCACGCCGGGCTCGGCCAGCCACAGGAGCGCTGGAGCAGTCGCGGCGGTATCAGTTTTGTACTGTTTACCCATGGCAACATTTTCGCCGGCGTGGCCGATAGACCCGCCGCGGGTATTTACCGCTCCGGCGACGGCGGCGCCAGCTGGAAACGGATTGCCGGCGGACCACAGGCGCTGCTGCCGGTCCAGGCCGCCGCCGCTGGCGACCGCCTGTATATCACCTACAGCGACGATATCGGCCCCAACGGCATCCACGGCGGCGCCGTCTACAAGCTCGATACCGACAGCGGACAATGGAGCGATATCACCCCGCCACCGAAAGGCGCCGAGGGTGGATTTATGGGGCTCAGCGCCAGCGGCCAGAATCCGGATGTCGTCGCCGTGGCCACGGTCGACCGCTGGCAGCCACGCGACAATATTTTTGTCAGCCGCGACGGCGGCGAAAGCTGGCGGGAACTGGCATCCCGCAGCGAGCGCGATGTCAGCGCCACGCCCTATCTCTACTGGGGCAACGACGAGCCGGATTTCGGCTGGTGGATCGCCGGCCTGGCCTTCGATCCGTTCGACGACCACACCCTGGTCTATACCACCGGCGCCACGGTCTACCGCACGGAAAAGCTGGCCGCACGGAAACTGCCCTGGCGCCCCTGGGTCGCCGGTATCGAACAGACCGCGGTGATCACACTGACCAGCCTGCCACAGGGGCCGGAACTACTGAGCGGCTTCGGCGACATCAGCGGCTTTGTGCACGAGGATTTCGACCGCTCGCCGCGGACCATGCTGACAACGCCGGTGTTTGCCAACACCAATAACATCGATTACGCCGGTGCCGCACCGGAAATCGTCGTGCGCAGCGGCACACCGCCACACCGCGCCGAGGGACCGGTGCCGACGCTGGCCTGGTCCGCCGACAGCGGCCGCCACTGGCAGCCACTGACCGTGCCGCCGGTCTCCGTGAACGGAAAATCCCGGCGCTATGACCTGAGCGGTGACGACGCGATCACCGTCTCCGCCGATGGCGATACCTTCGTGTTCATGGCGCCGCGGCCCCAGCGCAGCGTCGATCGCGGCCGCCACTGGCAAGCCGTAAAGAACCTGCCCGTAGGCCTGCGCCCGGTGGCCGACCGCGTCGACGGCGAGCGTTTCTACGCGCTGGATTTTGCCCGCGGCAAGATCTACGCGAGCGACGACGCGGCCCGCACCTTCGAGCCGCTCAACACACAGGGCCTGCCCGCGGGGATGAAAGCCCCAAAAAACCGCGAACAGGCCTGGCCATTGCTGGCCACGCCGGGACGCAGTGGCGAGCTGTGGCTGGTATCGGACAAGGGGCTGTTCCGCTCCACTGACGGCGGCCGCAATTTTCGGCAATTGCAGAGCGACATCGCCGTGGAGGAAATGGCGTTCGGCAAGGCCGCTCCCGGCCGCGACCACCCGGCGCTGTTCGCCATCGGCACGCGCGACGGACTGCGGGCCATCTGGCGCTCGGACGACGCAGATGGAAACTGGCAGCGCATCAACGGCGCCGACAGCGAGTACGGCCGGCGCTACCGCACCCTGGCCGGCGATCCGCGCCACTTCGGCCGCGTCTATGTCGGCACCGACGGTCGCGGCATCGTGATGGGCGAACCGTCACAGCCATCGACGGCTTCCCGGCAGGATAAAAGAACGGCTGCCGCTGGCGGCAGTACACAATAGTAAACACGAGAGAGGTGAGAGCCATGCAACTGGCGTCCATCGACCTGCTGATCTTTATCGCCTACGTGGCGATGCTGATCACCATCGGCTACCTGGTGTCGCGGGAGAAAAGCGGCCACCAGAAAAACACCCGGGATTATTTCCTCGCCGGCAAGGGCCTGCCCTGGTGGGCGGTGGGGGCCTCGCTGATCGCGGCCAATATCTCCGCCGAGCAGATCATCGGCATGTCCGGTTCCGGCTATGCCATCGGCCTGGCCATCGCTTCCTACGAGTGGATCGGCGCAATCACTCTTATCCTGGTGGGCAAGTATTTCCTGCCGGTGTTCGTGCGCAAGGGCATCTACACCATGCCCCAGTTCCTGGAGCAGCGCTACGACAGCCGGGTAAAAGTCGTGCTGGCCGTCTTCTGGCTGGGTGTCTATGTGTTCGTAAACCTGACCTCGGTGCTGTGGCTGGGTGCCCTGGCCATCAATGCCATCGCCGGCGTCGAATTACTGTTCGGGCTGCTGTTCCTGGGCCTGTTCTCGGCGGCCTACTCCCTCTACGGCGGACTCAAGGCCGTGGCTCTGACCGATATCATCCAAGTGGTGCTGCTGGTGCTCGGCGGGCTGGTATTGTCCTACCTGGCCCTGGACCTGATTGCGGACGGCCGGGGTATCATTGCCGGGTTTATCGAGCTTACGCAGCGGGCGCCGGAAAAATTCGACATGATCCTGGCGGAAGACAATCCCCACTATATGAGCCTGCCGGGGCTCTCGGTACTACTCGGCGGCATGTGGGTGGTAAATTTCGCCTACTGGGGCTTCAACCAGTACATCATCCAGCGGGCGCTGGCGGCAAAGAATATCGAGGAGGGCCAGAAGGGCATCGCCTTCGCCGCCTACCTGAAACTGCTGATGCCGCTGATCGTGGTGTTGCCGGGTATCGCCGCCGTGGTGCTGATCCCGAACCTGGAGCGGCCGGACCAGGCCTATCCGCAGCTGATGAACCTGATGCCGGTCGGCTTCAAGGGGCTGGTGTTCGCGGCGCTGGTGGCCGCCATCGTCTCCTCGCTGGCATCCATGACCAACAGCATCTCCACCATTTTCACAATGGATATCTACGCCCGCTACCAGCCGGGCAGAAGTGAAAAACACTATGTGCGCGTTGGCCGCACCGCCGCGGTGATTTCCCTGGTACTGGGCATGATCTGCGCGCAACCATTGCTGGGGCAATTCGAGCAGGCCTTCCAGTATATCCAGGAATTCACCGGCTTCTTTACACCGGGTATTACCGTGCTGTTCGTACTCGGTGTCTTCTGGTCGCGCACAACCGCCAACGGCGCCCTGGTGGCCGCCATCAGCTCGGCGCTGCTGTCACTGGTAATGTGGAAATGGTGGCCGGAGCTGCCGTTTATCGATCGCATGGGGCTGGTATTCCTGATCTGCCTGGTGCTGGCGGTGATCATTTCGCTGCTGGAAACCCGCGATACCGCAGCAACTCATCGGGGCGGCGGCGAGGCGGTCGCCATCGGCGAGATCAGTTTCACCACCAGCCAGGGTTTCAACCTGGCCGCCCTGGGCGTGACGCTGATTCTGGCGGCACTCTACGCTACCTGGTGGTGAGCCAGCCCAAACCGGAAGGTATGGAGCCAAGCGGTGACATGGCAGTTTTCGCAAGAAGGACAAAGCGCAGCGTATCCATCAAGGCGGCGGAAGATGGGCACGTCGCTGCGCTCCGTTGCCCCTCTCGCACAGTTCGCGGTGTGCCGAACACAGCACCTTATTCCCGGAGTATTTCAGTGAATAAAAACCTTCTGATCGTTTTTTTCTGTCTGGCACCGCTGTTTTCCGGCCCCGCCGCCATCGGCCGGGACGGCGACACTGCCGAGGCCCGCTTTTCGTGGTTTGAATACAGCGGCGACGACGACGTCTTCAAGATGCCGCTGTCGGAGGACGAGTACCGCAACCCGATCCTGGCCGGCTACCACCCAGACCCGAGCGTCGTGCGTGTGGGAGAGGATTACTACCTGGTCAACTCCACCTTCGGTTTCTTTCCCGGCATCCCCGTATTCCACAGTCGCGACCTGGTCAACTGGACACAGATCGGCAACGCCCTGCACCGGCCGGGCCAGGTTTCGTTTGACGGCCTGCCGCTCACCAACGCCGGCGTCTATGCGCCGGCGATCGAGTACAGCGACGGCACCTTCTATGTCATCAACACCTGCGTCGGCTGCGGCGGCAACTTTGTCGTTACCGCAACCGACCCCGCGGGCCCCTGGTCGGACCCGATCTGGATGCCGTACCTGGACGGCATCGATCCCTCCATTTTCTTCGATGATGACGGCAAGACCTATGTCGTGCATCACGGCGAGCCGGAGAAGAAACGCTATCCGGCACATACCGCCATTCGCGTCGTCGAGGTGGACCCGCGTACCTTCAAACCGCTGTCCGAGGATGTATTGCTGGTCGACGGCGGCGATGTGCCGCGCTGGAATACGGACTACCTCGAGGGGCCGCACCTCTACAAGGTCGACGGCAGCTACTACCTGTCTGCACCGGGTGGCGGCACCGGCTATTATCACCAGCAACTGGTGTTCAGGTCCGACGATGTCTTCGGGCCCTATACCGCCAACCCGGATAACCCGATACTCACCCAGCACGGCCTGCCCGACGATCGTAAATATCCGGTGACCGCGACCGGCCACGCGGATATGTTCCGGGACAGCAACGGCGACTGGTGGGCGGTATTCCTGGGCACGCGCGTTTACGACCTGGATACGCCACCGCAGGATCCCGGCAATTTTCATACCGGCCGGGAGACATTCCTGCTGCCGGTAAACTGGCAAGATGGCTGGCCGGTAATCCTGGAAAAGGGCCGCGCAGTTCCCTATACGGTCAAGAAACCCGATCTGCCGCAGGACAGGCCTGCCGACCGCGCCATGACCGGCAACTTCTCCGTGCGGGAGGAATTTACCCGCGAGACACTCGACCCGCACTGGATGTTTATCCGCACACCGGATTCCCGCTGGTGGAGTACGGGAAAAGGGGCGCTGAAGTTGCGGGCCCGGCAGGATCGCATCGGTGAACGCAAACAACCCTCTTTCGTCGGCCGCAGGCTGGCCCATATGAAAGCATCCTTCGCTACCGAGATGTATTTCAATCCGCGGGATCCAGGCGACGAGGCCGGGCTACTCGCGCTGCAGGGCGACAACTACTTCTACGTCTTCGGCCTGGGCAGGAACGCCTCCGGCGAGACCGTTCTCCGGGTACGCAAGAAGGCGGGCAAGGACGATGCGACCCACGGCGACACCATTGCCGAGGCGAAAATTGCCATCGAACCCGATACCCCGATCTACCTGCGTATGGATGTGGACAACGCAGAGCTGGACTTCTCCTACAGCCTCGATCGGAAGAACTACCAGGTGCTGCTCGACAACGCCGACGCCAGGGTACTGACTTCGGCAATGGCAGGCGGTTTTGTCGGTGCTGTGGTGGGAATGTATGCGGAGGGAAGCGCTGCGTCCGATTGAAAGGGCCGGCGCTAAGCCGGCCCTGATGTCCAGGGAAAACCTACAACTGTTTTTCCCGTCGTTAAGCAGATCCCGGCATTACTGCGCAGTACAACTGACGGTACCCAGATCCCCGGGATTGCCCTGCACCCCGAAACTGGCGCTGTCGCCGGGCTGCAACTCGCCGTTGTAGCCGACATTGCCGCCGCTCAGCAGGCTGCCGCTGGTAGCCCCCAGGCTGATCCCCCAGGCGTTGGTGACGGTCACGGACTGGCCGAAATCCAGCTGTACCGTCCAACCGCTCACCGCCGTACTGCCATCGTTGGTCACGGTAAAGTTCTGTACAAAACCGCCACCCCAGTCGTTCAGCGCACCGACACCGCAGGCGAGTTCGCCGGAACCGCCGGAGCTGGACGACGAGGAGCTGCTGGAACTCGACGAGCTGGAACTGCTCGAGGAACTCGAACTGGACGAGCTGCTGCTGGAAGAGCTCGAGCTGGACGAGGAACTACTCGATGAACTGGAACTGCTGGACGACGAACTGGAACCACCGCCCACCGGATCGGCATACAGCAGGCCGCGGCCGTTGGTGCCGAGATAGACGCGGCCGTAGAGGCGCGGATCGCCGCTGATGGCCTCGCCCATATTGCCGTACTGGTGCAGGTCGTCGTTGATGCGCACCCAACTGGCGCCTTCATCGGTGGAGCGGAAGATACCGGTCACATCGTCTACCGTGCCCACCAGGTAGAGCGTCTGGTAAGCGGCACCCGGGGCGGCTGCACCGAGGCCGATATTCACTCCCTCGCCGACAGTCGCGACTTTCCCGAAGCTGGCACCGGAATCGGTAGAGCGCCACAGGCCGGTCACCTCGGTGCCGTCGGTGTCGACACCGCCACCGGCGAGCCAGATATGGCCCTCGATTCCCGGTGCGGCCAGGAACTTGCCGGATTCCGGCAGGCCGCTGGCAGCGGTGGCTGTAAAAGTCGCACCGCCATCGGTGGAAACATAAAAAGTACCGCCGGCGAAACCGTAGTACTTGCCCGGGTTTACCCGGTCGCTCTCGATTCGCGCGCCGTCCGGCACGCCGCTGGCGGCGGTCCAGGAACTGCCGAAGGTGGTGGAATAGTGCACCGCTGCGCCCTCGGGGCTCCAGACGATGCTGCCACCGTCCGCACTGGTTGCCACATTGCCGCCGCCGGTCACGCCGGCCGGTTCCTGCGGCTGCCACCAGCTGTCGCCGGCGGAGGTGGAAACGCCGATATGCGCCTCATCCGCATTGCCGACCCGCACCATGATGGACGGATCCAGCGCGGCGAAATCGATACCGGTAGTGCTGGTCAGGTACGGCATCTGGTACATCAGGTCCGGCACCGCATCCAGGTCGGTGTGTTTGAAACCGCCGATATCGCCCAGCGCAGAAAACACCGGTGCATCGCCGCTGGGCGGGCTGGCCAGGTCCAGTACCGCGGTTTCCTCCAGCCCCTCGATCATCGGCTCGATGGTGATCACGCCGCCGGCATCCCAGTTCGTCAGGTCGTTGGAACCGTAAATGGTGGCGCCGGTACCGTACATGAAGCGGTTGGAGTCGTGCGGGTCGATTTCCACCGATTCATTCATCCAGCCGAGCTTCAGTGCCTCCTCCGGTGGTTGCGGATTCGCGCCCAGATCCAGCCACGGCACGCTGCTGATATCCATGGTGTAGCGTTTGCTGCGCTCCGGGTAGGCGCCCCACTCCCAGATGCGCGTCCAACTGGCGCCGGCATCGGTACTGCGGAACAGCACCATATCCGGCCACCAGGAATTCAGCGAGGCCACCATGATAGTGTCCGGATTCTGGCGATCGATGGTCAGACCGGAGAAGCCGAAATACAGGTCGTCGCCACTGACCGGTGTGATATCCGTCCAGGTTTCGGCGGTGGCGTCGAATTTCCATACGGCACCGTCCTCGCCATCGTAGGGGCCACCGGTATCGCTGGTGGCTACATAGAGGACACCGTTCACCTCGTCGTAGACGCCTTTGTGCGGAATGTAACCCGCCGGTGCACCGGGGATGGCTTCCCAACTGGCACCGCCATCGGTGGAGCGGTACAGGGATTCCGCCTTGTCCGCCACGCCCGCGTAGATGACATCACTGCCCTGGCCCGGCGTGCCGGACGAGGGATCGAAGGTGACCCAGACCACGCCCTGCAGTTGATTCAGGTAATTGTTGGGATCGGCCGGATCCGCAGCGTAACTGCCGGGATTGGGAAAGCTCTCCACCTCTAACCAGCTCGCGCCGTAGTCCGTGCTGCGCCAGAGACCGTTGCCGCCCTCGGCACCGAAATAAATGACACTGTTGTCGTTGGGGTCGATACGCAGCCGCTCCCCCATACCGCGACCAGGCATGTTGCCGCCCACCTTGAATGGCAGTTCAGTCACGGCCCAGGTTTCGCCGCGGTCAGTGGAACGGGCGATGGCGCCGTTGTTCGGGTCCCAGTCATTGGTATACATCCCCAGCGCCGCGTAGACGCGGTCCGGGTCAACCGGGTCCGTGGCCATGCTCATGACACCGTTCCAGCCCCAGTTGTCCCAGCCGACCCAGTCCAGCAACGGCTCCCATTTCTGTGCGGTTTCGTTCCAGCGATAGGCGCCACCGATATCCGTACGCGCGTAGATCAGGTCCGGCTCGCTGCGATTGAAGATGATTCCGGGCACAAAACCGCCGCCATCGATACGCACATTCTGCCAGTCGTAGTCCTCCTGTGGCGCGGCACCGACACCGCCCGCAATCAGGGCGAGGGCACCGGCCTTTAGCAGGTTGCAACCCATGCGCCGTATATTTCGCGCTCCCGGTGTTATCCGTTTATCTCTCATTGAACTGTCCTTTTGTCAGTTTTTATTCAGCCGATACTGCTAACAGGCCTATGTGAAAGGTGCACTGCGGATGCCGGTCGGCAACTGCAGTGCAAAAGACCGCAGCGGATACAACCGGAAATTCCGCGCGGATAACCCGTCCCGAACAGACAAGTGGGTACGGGCGCTGTGCGCCGGGCCTGGATAAGAGACGAACGGGAAGAAAAAGATGGCTGTCAGTCATCCCGCTTTACTCGCACCGTCACCACGACACACACAAACAGCAGGCACAGCGATGCTGTGAATGCTCTTTGTTCGTCTGCTTGTGATGGTGCGAAAGCAATCAGACTGCTTTGATAAGTGGATAATGCCGGTTTGGCCCGGCTTTTATTTATTCAAACTTCTGCTTCAAACCAGTGCGCGGTAATTAAAGTCCCGCAGGCGGATACTGCCCTTTCCGGCACTGTAGATACCGATGCGCAGGCTCAGGAAACCGCCGAATACATTGTGGTGAATACCGGAAACCTCCATGCGGTGGCCGTGTTGCGTCCAGCTTTTTCCGCCGTCCTGCGAGTAGTGGTAGGTCACGACATTGTCGCGATTCTCCATTCGCACCCGCACGCCGGTGGAGCGCATTGGCTGGCGAAACCAGGCCTGCTCCTGCGCATACTGGAAAGTCTTTACATGTTCCGCAGAGAAACCCAGTCCGACAAATGCTTTGTGGTTGTAGAACAGCAGCAATCCGCCCTCGCCTCCATCCAGCAGGTCGATGGTCACTTCGGCCACATAGGCGCGATCGCCGACGGTACAGGTCAGCGGCGCACTGTCCGCGGGCGTGCTGCCGCCAGCGGCAATCCGCAGCCCCTCCGCCTCGTAGTGGACGCGCTGTTGTTCGCCCGGTGCCGGATCGTGAAAGGCCCACTGCACACCCAGGCGGTTGCGGCCAAAGTCGTCCGACAGTGCAAAGCCGGCCACACCGGTCTCGCCACCGGCCGGTGCCGGCAGGGGTTTCGACAGGTCTCCCCCGACAGCGCGAAACCAGCCGTCGTCGGTCCACTCCACCGGTTCCAGCAGTGTCTGGCGCCCGAGCGTGCGATAACCGTTTTCGTAACCGTGATAAACCATCCACCAGTCGCCGGCGGGGCCCTCCACCAGGGTCGCGTGGCCGCGCGACCACCAGGGTTCGGCGGCGTCGGTGGTGCGCACCAGCGGATTGTGCGGGCAGTGCTCCCAGGGGCCGTGAATGGAGCGCGAGCGGGCCGCGATCACCATATGTCCGGTGGGCGGGCCGGCGGTACCGCCGACGGCCGTTACCAGGTAAAACCACTCGCCGCGGCGCAACAGTTTCGGTCCCTCCGGGGCGAAGTTTTCCACTACCCAGTGATCCGGGTAGCGCCAGGGGTCGTAGGCCTGCTCCAGTTCGCCGTCGGCGGCGAGGCCATCGTCGCGGAGGCGGATCTTACGGATGCCGTTTACGAACAGGTAGCGCCTGCCGTCCTCGCCCACGATATGGCCGGGATCGATACAGCCGTGGATTTCCATATCGACGGGATCGCTCCAGGGTCCACGTATATCGTCGGCCCAGATCACATAGATGGACCAGCCGCGGTCATCGGGATTGGCCGGAATATAGATGTAGTAGCGATCCCCGTGCTTGCACAGATCCACGGCCCAGATGGCACCCAGCGGCTTGAACAGCGCCGGCCCTATCGGGCTCCAGTTCACCAGGTCGGTGGAGTGCCAGATAATCAGCCCGGGATAGGAGTAAAAGGACGAAAACGTCATGTAGTAGTCATCGCCATCCTTGACGATGGTCGGGTCCGGGTGGTCGCCGGTAACAATCGGATTCAGGTAGCGGCCGTTGCCCAGGTCGGCCTTGCGCTGCCCCTCGACACCGCGCTGCCACTGCGGCGCACCGCTATCGTTATCCGCCGGGCATCCGGAGGCCCGGGCCAGGCCGGCGAAAGGTGCCGAGGCGGTGCCGGCCAGCACGGCCTTGAAAAGATTTCTTCGGGAATCGTTGACCATCAGTGCATACCGTCCGGGGAATTCAATTGCCACCGCTCATTTCGGATCACTCCTCCAGCAACCTGGCCAGCGTAGGCTCCATGGCCTCGGCCCAGATCTCGTAGCCACGCTCGTTCGGGTGCAGGAAATCCGGCATGATCTCTTTTGTCAGCTCGCCGTCCCCGGTCAGGAATTCGTCGTAGATTTCCCGATAGAAAATATGCCGGTTATCGGCATAACCGGCGATGATCTCGTTGATATCGCGGTTGATTTTCCGCATCGGCGTGCCGGGTTGCGGGTCGCGGGGGAAAACGCCCAGCAACAGTATCTTCATTTGCGGCTGGCGCTCGCGCAGTTCGTCCAGCACCGCGCGAATACCGGCGGCGGTGAGTTCCGGTGCCTCGCGGCGGTGGCCGGTGTTGTTGGTGCCGATCATCAGCACCCCGACGCTGGGTTCGATGCCGTCCACCTCGCCGTGGCGCAGGCGCCAGAGCAGGTTCTCGGTGCGGTCGCCGCCGAACCCCAGGTTCAGTGCATTGCGGTCGCCGTAATATTTTTCCCAGACGTCCTTGCCGGCATTGGCCCAGCCCTCGGTTATGGAGTCACCGATCATCAGCAGGTCGATATCGCGCTTTTCCAGCATCGCCAGTTTTTCCTTGTGACGCGGCAGCCACCAGTCCCGCGCCCAGTAGGTGTCGAGCATCGCCGGGGTGACGGACAGGCTTCGATAGTCGGGACAGGCCTGGCTGGCCTCGCCATTTTTTTCCAGCCGTACGTTGGCCACGGCCACCCGGCCCTCGCCGCCGGCGTTCAGGGAGAAGGGAACCGTGACTTTGGAAAAATCGTCGCCGTCGCGCACGAAACAGGCGAGCCTGTAGCTCAGGCGCTGCCAGCCCTCGCCGATACTCTCCCGCGCCAGCGGGCTGAGATTCACGCGGCGCTCGCAGTTGTCACCGCACTGCAGTTCCAGTGCCAGGTCGCCCTCTTCCAGGTCCTCCACTTTCAGGTCGAAAGACAGCACGCCCCCGTCGACGTAACTGCTCAGGTCCAGCGGGCCGCCGTGTTTGAGGCTCAGGCGGGCGAGCCAGGTGTCCTGCCACTCTAAGGTCAACGCATCCTCCTGCACCTCCTTGTCGCTGGTCATCACCGTTACCCGGCCACTGGGCAGCCTGGCGAAGGCGCCGCTCAACATCTGGTTCTGCTCGAAATCCTCGATCTGGATGCCCCAGGGCTGTAGCGGCCGACCGACATAGAGATCGTATTCGCTGGGCTGGCCGCGCATCAGGCCGGGCACATTCTCGGCCAGGTTTTCCGGCCCGCTTTTACCAGAGCGGTAGTCCAGGCCGTAGCCGTAGGCGAACAGGGGATCGTAATCCGGGTGCTGCGGATTCAGGCGGCCCTGCAGTGGCAGCCTGGGCCAGGAGAACGACAGGCGTCCGCGAAAATCGTGGCGCGGCTCGCCGTCCCGGTCGGCAATGATCACGTCCGCCACACCGGCACCCTCGGTGCCCGGCAGCCAGGCGGCGACGAAGGCATCGGAGGCGTTCAGTTCCGGGTTGACCCAGCGCGGGCGCCCGGACAGGAAGATCGACACCACCGGAATATCCGCCGCGCGGAATTTTTCCAGCAGTGCGAGGCTGTTTTTGCGGCCGGCCTCGAATTCCAGCGAATTCAGGTCACCCTGGCCCTCCGCGTAGGGGGTTTCGCCGAACACCACCACGGCCACATCGGGCTTGCTGTCGAAATTGCCGTTCGCCGACAGCCGCGCACTGCCGCCTGCACTCTCCACCGCCTCGCGGATACCGGCATAGATGGAGGTGGCACCGGGGAATTTTTCATTGGCAATTCCGGTACCCTGCCAGCTCACACTCCAGCCGCCGGACTGCATGGCGATGGAGTCTGCCCCGGGACCGGCGACGAGGATATCCCCGCTCGGGTCCAGCGGCAGTATACCGTCGCGGTTTTTCAGCAGCACCAGGCTCTCGCGCACGGCGCGGCGTGCCAGTGCGCGGTGTTCCGCACTGCCGACTGCGGATTCGTCGCCGGCCAGCGCGCGCGCCGACGGCTTCCTGTCGAACAGGCCGGCGCGCAGCTTGACGCGCAGGATACGCCGCACCGCGTCGTCCAGCCGCGCTTCGGGAATTTCCCCGCTGCCCACCTGCTGCAGTGTATTGGCGATCATGTTTTTCCAGTCGTAGGTGACCATCAGCAGGTCGATACCGGCGTTGACCGCCTGCGGGCAGCTGTCGTTGGTACAGCCGGGCACCTGGCCGTGGCCGTTCCAGTCGCCCACCACCAGGCCGTCGAAACCCATGCGTTTTTTCAGCACCTCGGTCAGCAGGTATTCGTTGCCGTGGGTCTTTTCGCCGTTCCAGGACGAGAAGCTGGCCATGATCGTCTGCACGCCGCTCTCGATGGCCGCCGGATAGCCGGCGTTGTGAATCTTCACCAGTTCCTTTTCGCCGATACGCGCATTGCCCTGGTCGTCACCCTCGAAGGTGCCGCCGTCGGCGAGGAAATGCTTGGCGGAGGCGAGGACGTGCTTTTCCGACAGGAACTCATCGGAACCGGCTTCGCCCTGCAGCCCCTCGACCATGGCCGCCGCATATTCGCGCACCAGCTCGGGATTCTCGCTGTAGCTCTCGTAGGTGCGGCCCCAGAAATCGTTCTGGGCCACCGCCAGCGTCGGCGCAAACACCCACTCGACGCCGGTGGTGCGCACCTCTTCCGCGGTGGCGGTACCGATGGCCTTGACCAGTTCTGGATCGCCGGCGGCGCCGAGACCGATATTGTGCGGGAACAGCGTCGCGCCCAGCAGGTTGCCGTTGCCGTGCACGGCGTCCGTGCCCCAGAAAACCGGGATCGCGGTGCCGCCGTCGGCGGTGTCCATGGACGCCTCCCAGTAGGCATCGGCCAGTGCCAACCAGTCGTCCGGGCCGGCATTGCTGTTGCGCTCGGGCATGGAGCCACCGCCGTTCAGCACCGAACCGATATGGTATTTTTTTACCTGCTCCGGGGTGATCGACTGGATTTCCGGCTGCATGATCTGGCCGACTTTTTCTTCCAGCGTCATTTTTTTCAGCAGGGATTCCACCCGGCGTTCAATGGCCGGGTCGGCGTCGGGGCTGGAGACTCTGGGCCAGAGGCCGAGGTTGCGCGCGGATTCCTCTGCGGCGCAGATGCCGGGGAACAGCAAGGTTGCGGATACGATTGCGGCCAGGGTCTTTGTGGTTCGGCTTTTTCTGATCATCGCGGTTTCTTTTTTATTGTTCAGTTGGCGTTGGCACGGAGGCCCTTCCCCCAGCCCCTCTCCGGTCGGGGAGAGGGGAGCTCTCGGATCACTAGTGGGCCGCTCGCAAAATTAGGTAACAGTTCACTTCGCCAAATCGTCCAGCTCCGCGTTGAGAAAGCTTGAAATAACGCTGCTATTCCAGCGCTTTCTCGCCTTGACCTGAACGATTTGGCTGTGCTCCTTTGTTACCGAACTTTACAAGCGACCCACTAGTGGGAATTTCTCGGCGTGCCGTGGGTTTCGACGATGCGAATATGCTGCTCTTCCATTTTCATATCGCCGCCCTCGTCCAGTTGCGTTACGTGTTTGCGGTAGATTTCCTGCCACGGTGTCTGGTTGACCAGCTGCGGTGGCGGCAGGTCGGCGCGGCGGCGTTCCAGTTCCGCTTCGTCCACCAGCACATCCACACGGTTGTTGTTCAGGTCCACCTGGATGCGGTCGTCGGTGCGCAGCAGTGCCAGGCCACCGCCGGCGGCCGCCTCGGGGGAGGCATTCAGGATCGACGGGCTGGCGGAGGTACCGCTCTGGCGACCGTCGCCGATACAGGGCAGGCCGGTAATCCCGCGCTTGATCAGGTAGTTGGGCGGGCGCATATTGACCACCTCGGCGGAACCCGGGTAACCCAACGGGCCACAGTTGCGGATCACCAGTACACAGTGCTCGTCCACGTTCAGCGACGGGTCGTCGATGCGGTGGTGGTAGTCCTCCGGCCCGTCGAACACGATGGCGCGGCCGCGCAGTACATTCGGATGCTCAGGGTTTTCCAGGTAGTGTTTGCGGAAACTGTCGCCGATCACCGATTTTTTCATGATGGCGTTGTCGAACAGGTTGCCGCGCATCACCGCGAAGCCGGCGTTCTCCATCAGCGGCGCGCCGTAGGGCAGGATCACCTGCTCGTTGCGCGATGCCTTTTCGCCGTAGAGTTCGCCCAGGGTCTTGCCGCTGACATTCAGGCAGTTACCGTCGGCGACGCCGGCGCGCAGCAGTTCGCCCATCACCGCCGGCACGCCGCCGGCGCGGTGGAAATCCTCACCCAGGTAGTCACCCGCGGGCTGGCAGTTCACCAGCAGCGGGATTTTTTCGCCGTAGTCCTGCCAGTCCTCGATCGAGAGTTTCACCCCCACGCGGTTGGCGATGGCCTGCAGGTGCGGCGGTGCATTGGTGGAGCCGCCGATGGCGGAGCAGAGGCGGATGGCATTGAGGAAGGATTCGCGGGTCATGATGTCCGAGGGTTTCAGGTCCTCGAACACCATGTCGACGATGCGCTGGCCGGTGTAGTAAGCCATCGCCGGGCGATCTTTGTAGGGGGCCGGAATCGCCGCGCAGCCCGGCAGCGACATGCCCAGCGCTTCCGCCAGGCTGTTCATGGTCAGCGCGGTGCCCATGGTGTTGCAGTGGCCGATGCTGGGCGCGGAGTCGGTGACATTGTCCATGAACTGTTCGTAGTCGATATCGCCGCGGGCGTAGTCTTCGCGCGAGGTCCAGATGATGGAACCGGAGCCCACGCGGCGATTGGTGTCGTCGCGGCCCCAGCCGTTCAGCATCGGGCCGCCGGACAGCACGATTGCGGGGATATCCACCGCCGCCGCGGCCATCAGCGTGGCGGGGGTGGTCTTGTCGCAGCCGGTGGTCAGCACTACGCCGTCCAGCGGGTAGCCGTACAGGATTTCCACCAGCCCCAGGTAGGCCAGGTTGCGATCCAGCGCCGCGGTGGGCCTCTTGCCCATTTCGTGGATCGCGTGCACCGGGAACTCGAACGGCACGCCACCGGCGTCGCGAATGCCGTCGCGCACGCGCTTGGCCAGGTCCATATGGTGGCGGTTGCACGGCGCCAGGTCGCTGCCGGTCTGGGCGATACCGATGATCGGTTTGCCGGACTGCAGTTCCTCGCGGGTGAGGCCGTAATTCAGGTAGCGCTCGATATAGATCGCCGTCTGGTCCGGCTGGCTCGGATCGTTGAACCAGTCCGTGCTTCTGAGTTTCCGCTTCTTATTCATAGGTTAAATCATATAATTAATTTTAAAACAATGCAGGGCCCGGAAGGCCCTTTTCATGTCTGGATTTTTGCCGGACGCCCTATGGCTGCAAATGTGGCGGGACTGGCCGCGGGGCCGGCGCCCAGAGGCGGCGCGGCCCCCTCAACACCCGTTTACAGGCGCCGCGGTCCCCGCAATTACAATAGTCCCCTGGCCGCCAGATTCCGAATCAGTGCGGAAAAGCCAAAGGTCCATTCGGGCGCCTTGTCACTGGTGGTGACGCGGTTGGTCAGCGCACCCAGCTTGGGCGAGCTGATACGCACGCGGTCGCCCTCTTTGTGGGTAAAGCCTGCGCCTTCACTGTCGCGGTCCTGGGTGGGCGCGAACAGGGTGCCGGTAAACAGTGCCACGCCGTCCGGGTACTGGTGCGTGCGGCCGATGGTCTGTTCCACCAGGTTCAGCGGATCGCGGCTGATTTCGCTCATGGGGCTGACTTCGCGCAGCGCGAAGCCGTCCTCGCCCTCGATTTCCAGCGTGACTTCGGCAGAGCGCACGTCGTCGATGGAAAAGGTCTTGTCGAACAGGCGGATAAAGGGCCCGATGGCGCAGGAGGCGTTGTTGTCCTTGGCCTTGCCCAGCAGCAATGCGCTGCGGCCCTCGATATCGCGCAGGTTGACATCGTTGCCGAGCGTCGCGCCGACGGTGTTGCCGCGACTGTCGACGATCAACACCACTTCCGGCTCCGGGTTGTTCCAGGAGGAAACCG
The DNA here is from genome assembly GCF_023634065.1 of Microbulbifer litoralis. Classification (GTDB taxonomy): domain Bacteria; phylum Pseudomonadota; class Gammaproteobacteria; order Pseudomonadales; family Cellvibrionaceae; genus Microbulbifer; species Microbulbifer litoralis. Next base: position 105,862 of record NZ_JALKCV010000013.1, on the reverse strand, counting down.
GATGCACCCCCACCTGGTCGCCGGGGCCCACCGCCGACAGCGGCTGGGATTTGGTAAACACCTCGGCGAAGGGGCCGATGCCAACCTCCAGGTACTGGGACCAGATACCCGCTTCCTGCAGTGCGGCCTTCAGTGATTCGGCTTCCGCGGAGCCGGGAACCACCCCGGTGATATCGCCGCCGATCTTGTCGGCCAGCTTTTCCCGCAACGCTTTGGCCCGGGCCGGATCGCCGGCGGCCCGCTCCTCGATGACCCGCTCGAGCATGGAGCAGACAAAGGTGACGCCGCAGGCCTTGATCGCCTGCAGGTCTACCGGCGCCAGGAAGTGCGGCAGCGACGGGTCGCGCCCGGGCGACTCGGTGTTCTGCAGGATTTCATCGACAGAGCCGATACGATGGGCCTTGCCGACATCGGCGCTGCCCGGCCTGATGCCCGCCTCCACCAGTTGCGCCAGCGTCGGCGCCAGCGCACTCAGGTCGAAGACACCGTCCTCGCACAGCCATACCGGGCTGGGGCCGGCGATGCCGGACGGCGACACTTCCGCCGGTATCCAGGCGCGGCCGAGCAGCGTGCCGGCCAGGCCGTCCTCCGGCAGGGTTTGTGTTTGCAGGCTCTCGGTTACAGTCATGACTCACTCACATCAATTTAAGTAAACGTTTACATCCAGATCCGAACCGGATCCGAAAAAGGCGCCGTGGATACCCTGTTTCAAATCAAGTCCGGAATGACGACGAAGCCGCTCAGCCGCGAAACAGCGGCTGCTCCACACCGCGCACGCCCGGTGTGCAGCGGAAGACGCCACCGGCCAGCGGCTGCTCCGCCAGCTCCCCGTCACTGAGGCCTTTGCGGGCGCTGGTGATCAGCAGCGTATCCAGGTCCGGGCCGGCGAAGGTGCAGCTGGTGATATTGGCCACTGGCAACTCGATGCGGCCGATGGTCTCACCCGCGGGCGAGAAGCGCGTGATACCCCAACCGTTCCAGTGGCACTGCCACAGGCAGCCTTCGGCATCCACGGTCAGGCCGTCGGGAAAACCGGACTCCTGCGGTAGCTCGAGGAAAACGCGCCGGTTGCCCGGGCGGCCGTTTTCGTCCAGGTCGAAGGCGTAGACGGTGCGCTTCAGGGTGTCGTTGTGATACATCCTGCGGCCGTCGGGACTGAAGGCCGGGCCGTTGGTAATCACATAGTCGTCGTCCTGTAGACACCACTGCAGGTCGCGGTCGAGCCGGTAGAGGGCGCCGGTGGGGTTTTCCTCGCCGTCGTCCATACTGCCGGCCCAGAAGTTGCCGCGGGTATCCACCTTGCCATCGTTGAAGCGGTTGCCGGGCAGGTCCGCCTCGGGACCGCCCAGCGGATGCACCGCGGCCTCGCTGCCGCGCAGGTCGACAGTGGCAAAGCCCTCGCGGAAAGTGCCGATAAAGCCGCCGCCGGCGCGGGGCGCCAGTGCACTGAGCGGACTCTCGAACTGCCAGCTGCGGCGGTTGCCGCCATCGATATCACAGCGGTGCAATTGCATCCGCTTGATATCCACCCAGTAGAGCGCGCGCTCGCGCTCCACCCACAGCGGCCCCTCGCCGAGGGTGGCGCCGGCTTCCCAGATACACTGCAGGTCTTTGCCGTACTGCTGCATGACTGTCCTCAACCTTCCATCTGTTCCAGTTCGCGACCGCGGGTTTCGTGCACGTATTTACCCACGAAGAAAATCGAGATCGCCGCCGCCAGGGCGTAGAGGCCGTAACTGCCGGACAGCTGAATCGAGGCCAGCAGCACCGGGAACGACAGGGTGATGCCGAAATTCGCCAGCCACTGCGCCAGGCCACTGACCGCCAGGCCGGAGCCGCGCATCTGGTTGGGGAACATCTCCCCCAGCATCACCCACATCACCGGGCCCCAGGAGGCGTTGAAGAAAACCACATAGGCGTTGGCCGACAGCAGCGCGATGGTACCGATACCGTCGGACAGGCTCAGGGAGCCGCTGTCGTCGATGGTTGCCTGGGAAAAGGCGAGGGCCATGATCGCCAGCGTCACCGCCATGCCGATGGAGCCGAACCACAGCAGCGGCTTGCGGCCGATCCTGTCCACCAGGATCAGCGCGGTGATGACAGCGGCGATACTGACCGCACCGGACACCACATTGATCAGCAGCGCATCGCTCTCGGTAAAGCCCACCGACTGCCAGAGCACGGCGCCGTAGTAGAAGACCACGTTGATGCCCACCAGTTGCTGGAATACCGCCAGGCCGATACCCACCCAGACGATGCGGCGCAGCTTGCCGCTGGTGGGGTCGAGCAGGTCGCGCAGGCTCGGGCGGTGATCTTCCGCCAGGGAATCGCGGATCTCGCTGACCTTGTCGGCGCCGGCGCTGTCGCCGAACAGCCTGCCCAGTACTTTCTGCGCGCCGTCGCCATTGCCACTGGCGACCAGGAAGCGCGGGCTCTCGGGGATGAAGTAGAGACCGACCAGGAACACCGCGGCCGGGATCAGTTCCATCCAGAACATCCAGCGCCAGGCCTCGAAGCCCATCCACAGCACCTCGGTGGAGGCACCGGCCCAGTTGGCGATGGCGTAGTTGCTGACAAAGGCGCAGAAGAGGCCGCTGATGATCGCCACCTGCTGCACCGTGGCCAGGCGCCCGCGGTAGGCGGCCGGTGCCACCTCGCTGATATAGGCCGGTGTCATGACACTGGCGGCGCCCACGGCCAGGCCGCCGAGAATGCGGTAGACCACGAACTCCAGCGAGCCGGTGGCGACGCCGGAGCCCCAGGCGGAGACGATAAAGAAGATGGCCGAGACCACCAGCAGCGCCTTGCGACCGAACTTGTCCGCCAGCGAGCCGGCGAAGAAGGCGCCGGCGGCGCAGCCCAGCAACATGGAGGCGACATTGAAGCCGGTACCGGCGCTGTCCGAATTGAACGCGCTTTGCAGGCCGTCGACGGTGCCGTTGATCACGCCGCTGTCGAAGCCGAACAGGAAGCCACCGAGGGTGGCCACGGCGCTGATGGCGATCACCATCGCGTGATTGGTTTCCGATTGTGCGGCCGCGGGCGCTTCGCCCAGTACGGCGCTGTCGGTCGTGGGATTCATCTTGTTATTCCCTCACTCGCTGTAGCGGCCGCGGTGCGGCCGGTGATTATTGTTATCGATGCCAGGCGGATGTTGTAACAGGGGCCAGCCCCGGGCGCCACTGCCAAAGCGGCATCGTCCTGTCTTTTATACAACTTCCGGAGCGGGGATGTAAACGTTTACACCCAATTGGCCGCGGCGGCGCCCCGTCACTCCCGCGGCGGCGCGGTGGAACTGCGCAGTACCAGCCGGTGTGGCACCACCTCCGGCTCGGCGCCGATATCGTCACCGCGCATGGCACGGCACAGGCGTTCCATGGTGTGCTCGCCGATCTCCTCGGCGGGCTGGGCGATGGTGGTCAGCGGCGGTGAGGCGGTCGCGGCGTAGCGCATATCGTCGAAACCGATGATCGATATGTCCCCGGGAATCTCCAGCCCGTGGGCGCGGATCTCGTGCATGGCGCCCAGCGCCATTTCGTCGGTGGCACAGAAAATGGCGCTGGGACGCGACTCCAGCGCCAGCAGTTCCCGCGTTGCGCGGCGCGCGCCGTCGATGCTCAATTGGCCCTCCTGCACCCAACCCTCCGCCACCGGCAGGCCGGCATCCTCCATGGCGGCCCGGTAGCCGCGCTCGCGGTCGCTGGTCAGCAGCGAATCGTGCGCGCCGGAGATAAAGGCGATGCGTTTGTGCCCCAGGTCGATCAGGTGACCGGCGGCCTCGCGGGCGGCGCCGATATTGTCCACACGCACGCTGGGGAAATGGCTCAGCTCCGGCGTCACCGTCTCACAGCCGATCACCACCGGCGGCACGGTGCCGTCCGCGCGGCGTTCCAGGGCACTGCTGCCGGCCCCGCCGTCGCGCATGAAGGGCGAGATGCTCGCCAGCAGGATGATGCCGTCCGCCTGCTTGGAGAACACCATATCCGCATATTCATTGAAACCGGTGGTGTTGAACTGGGTTTCACTGATCAGGATGCTGTAGCCCTCGCGCCGCGCCACCCGCCAGATACCGCGCATCACGCCGGAGAAAAAGGGATCGCCCACGGCCGACAGCACCACCATCACCAGACTGGTCTTGCCGCGGCGGAAATTGCGCGCCAGCGCGTTGCGCGAGAAGCCGGTCTTGTCGATCGCCTCCTGGACCTTGAGGCGGGTCTTCTCCCGCACATGCTCGGGGCTGTTCAGATAGCGGGATACCGTGGCGATGGAAACGCCGGCTTCTTTGGCAACTTGTTTGATCGACACCTGTGGTTTCCTGTGCGAGAGACTTCCGGTCGGGAGGTTATGGTAACGTTTTCAGCGGCATCCATCGCCAACGCCGCCCCATTACTGCCACGCTTTATGTTAATTGTAAACGTTTACATAACATGGTAGCGTTCACACTACTCAGGGTCATCCCATTTATTGGTCCGGCTGGCGATCGCCGGGCACATGATCGGCTGTATGGATAGAGATCGAAGTATGAAGAACAACAAGCTGGCGGTAGTCACAGGTGGTACTACCGGCATCGGCAGGGGAATAGCCCTCTACCTGGCCCGGGCGGGCTGGGATATCGCGGTCAACAATCTGCGCGACGACGTCGAGGCGCGCCGACTGGTAGCAGAAGTCGAAGGGCTGGGTCGCCAGGTCCTGTTCGCCCGCTGCGATGTGGGCGACAGCAAAGAGGTGGATGCCTTCTATCGCGAGGTGGTGGAGCATTTCCAGCGGGTGCCGGACCTGCTGGTGAACAACGCCGGCGTACAGACATGGGCGCCGTTGCTCGAGCTGTCCGAAGACGACTGGGACCGGGTGATTCGCACCAACCTGAAGGGCTGCTTCCTGAATACCCAGCGCGCTGCGCGATTGATGGTGGAGAGCGGCGTACGCGGCGCCATCGTCAATATCGGCTCCGGCTGCAACAAGCTCGCCTTTCCCAACCTGGTCGACTACGCCGCCAGCAAGGGCGGAATCGAGATGCTCACCAAGACCTCGGCAATCGAGCTGGGGGAATACGGGATCCGCGTCAACTGCGTGGCGCCCGGCGGCGTCCTGACCGAGCGCACCGAGCGCGAAGCGCCGGACTACGCCGGCAGCTGGGCGGCAATCACACCGCTGGGGCGCGTCGGCTACACCGACGATATCGCCCGCGCAGTGGAATTTCTCGCCGATGAAAAAGCGTCTTTCGTCAGCGGCCAGACCCTGTGGGTCGACGGCGGCGCCTTCAGCAAGGCCAACTGGCCCTACCCGTCCCAGGAGGATGTCAGCGTTTCCGGCAACACCCTGTCGGCGGCCGGCGCGGACTGAAGCGGCTCGCCCGCTCCCAATTCCTTTTCCCTACAAAAAGCCCCGTACGGGGCTTTTTGTCTCTATAGCCTGGTCCACTATACGGCGACGGCACCAGCCTCCGCGGCGCGCACCTCGCTGTCCGGCTCGCGGACAAAGAACACCGACAGGGCCCCGAGCAGCATAAAGCCGCCCGCCAGCACGATGATGTAGATCGCCTGGTTGCCGAACACCCCGGCCAGTATCGGCCCGGCCACCAGTGCCGAGACGATTTGCGGCGCGGCGATGGTGAAATTGAAGATGCCCATATAGACCCCGGTCTTGCTGGCCGGCAGCGCCTCGGACAGAATCGAGTAGGGCATCGCCAGGATCGCCGCCCAGCAGATCCCGATACCGATCATCGGCAGCAGCAGCCCCAGTGCGCCGCTGGGCACCGTCACCTCGGTAATCAACAGGTTCACCGGCGTCGGTGCGCCGCCCTGGAAAAACAGGAAGCTGATATAGCACAGGCCGCCCAGTCCCAGCGACAGCGCGTAGGTGGGCTTGCGGCCGATGGTGTTGGCAATCTTCGCCAGCGCGATGGAGAAGATGGCCGCAAACAGCGAGTAGGCGGCAAACAGGATACCCACCCAGTCCCCGGCCGCGCCCTTGGCCGCGGCGATATGCGCCGGGATCTCGCCCACGCTCTGCAGGTAGTGCGAATCGAACCACTTGGCCTCCACGCCCCAGACGTGCTGGGTGATCGCCGGTGTGGTGTAGACCCACATGATAAACAGCGCAAACCAGGAGAAGAACTGCACCACCGCCAGTTGGCGCATGGTCTTCGGCATACTTACCAGCAGCCGGCAGAAACCCGCCAGGCGCTGCGGCAGGGACTGGCGTTCAGCCTGCTCGCGGGCCAACTGCTCGCCGTCGATGCCCTTGTAGGCGTTGTACTCTTGCGGCGGGTACTCCTTGGTGCGGAATACGGTCCACAGCACCGAGCCCAGCAGCACCGAGCCGCCGAGATAGAAGGCCCAGATCACCGACGGCGCCACCTCGCCCGCGCGCGCGGTGTTCTCCAGCCCGACCACGTTGGTCAGGATAAACGGCAACATGGAGCCCATGACCGCGCCGATATTGATCAGCAGCGACTGCACCGAGTAACCCAGCGTACGCTGTTCGGGCGGCACCATATCGGATACCAGCGCGCGAAACGGCTGCATGGTCACATTGAAGGCGGCGTCCATCAGCGCCAGCATCACACCGCCGAACAGGATCGGCGCGATGAAGGCCACGGCGATGCCCGCGTTGGGCATGAACGCCATGCCCAGGGCCGCGGCGATGGCGCCGAACAGGATATAGGGGTTGCGGCGGCCGAAGCGGCTCCAGGTGCGGTCGGACGCCGAACCGACGATCGGCTGCACGATCAGCCCCATCAATGGCGCCACTATCCAGAACAGCGACAGCGCGTGCAGGTCCGCCCCCAGGTCGGACAGGATGCGGCTGGCGTTGGCATTCTGCAGCGCAAAGCCGAACTGCACGCCGAGGAAGCCGAGGCTGACGTTCCACACCTGCCAGAAGGGGAGTTTCGGCTGCTTCGCCGCCGGGGATGCTGTTGGAGACGCTGACTCTGTTTGCGACATGGGAAGGCTCACCGCTGGAACTGTTTATGCTTATCGGGCCATCTTTGCACGGCACCCCGGCGGGGCCATCCTCCCCCGAGGGGGTGGATGCGGGCGGCTGTCACCGAAATACCATAAAGCTGGCCCAACTGCGCCCGGCGCAGTATTCGATCGACCCCACAATAACGACCCGGTCAGCACCATGATTCCGAGCATCCGATATCACTCCGCCCGCCAGGCCACGACCCGCACTGGCGTCAGATTCTACCATACCCGCCAGGTAACCAAGTACTTACTCATCGCCTTGCTCGCCTGCCTGGCCCTCCCCGCCAGCGCCGACACCGTCGAGCGCGTCGAACCGCCGTTCTGGTGGACGGATATGGCGGCGGAAGAACTGCAACTGATGGTTCACGGCCGCGATATCGCCGGTCTCGAACCGCGACTCGACTACCCCGGCGTGACCCTGCTGGGCAGCGAGACCACCGACAACGACAACTACCTGTTCATCAACCTGCGGCTGGCACCGGAAACCGAGCCCGGCACGCTGGAAATCGCCCTGCAGGACGGCGGCGAGACACAGGCGGTGATCGACTACACACTGAAAGCGCGGGCCGCGGGCTCCGCCGGGCGCCGCGGCTTCGACAGCAGCGACGCCATCTACCTGATCACCCCGGACCGCTTCGCCAATGGCGACACCGCCAACGACAGCACCGCCGACACCCGCGAGGGAGCCGACCGCGACAACCCCGGCGGCCGCCACGGCGGCGATATCGCCGGCATGCGCGAACACCTGGACTATATCGCCGACATGGGCTTCACCCAGGTATGGCCCAACCCGCTGGTGGAAAACGACCAGTCGGCCTACTCCTACCACGGCTACTCCGCCACCGACTTCTACCGCATCGACCCGCGCTTCGGCAGCAACGACGAATTTCGCGAATTCGTCGGCGCGGCGCGCGAGCGGGATATCGGCGTGATCCAGGATGTGGTGCTCAACCATATCGGCAGCGGCCACTGGTGGATGCGCGACCTGCCCGCGGCGAGCTGGCTGAACGGCGACGGCACCGACGAGGGCGAGTACACACTCACCAACCACAGCCGCACCACACTGGTGGACCCGCACGCGAGCGACAGCGACCGCGCGGCCTTCGTGCAGGGCTGGTTCGTGGACTCGATGCCAGACCTGAACCAGCGCAATCCGCTGCTGGCCAACTACCTGGTCCAGAACAGCGTCTGGTGGATCGAGTACGCCGGCCTGTCCGGCATTCGCGCCGACACCTATGCCTATTCCGACGGCGACTTCCTGCAGCAGTGGGCGGCGCGCATCCACCGGGAGTACCCGGATTTCAATATCGTCGGCGAGGAGTGGACCCGCAACCCGGCGCTGGTGGCCCACTGGCAGCGCGGCGAAGACGCACAGGTCAGCGGCGGCCGCCTGAAGAGCATGATGGACTTCCCGCTGCACTATGCGTTGCGCGAAGGTCTCGCCCGGGAGGACAGCTGGGACAGCGGCCTCACCACCCTGTACGAATCACTGGCCAACGACTTCCTCTATCCGCAGCCGCAGCGGCTGGTGATCTTCGGCGGCAACCACGACACCAGCCGCCTGTTCAGCCAGCTCAATGACGACCCCGCGCTGTTCAAGATGGCGGTCGCCTACCTGGCCACGATGCGCGGCATCCCGCAGTTTTTCTACGGCGACGAAGTACTGATGGAGAGCCCAAAAGAACGCAACGACGGCATCGTGCGCAGCGACTTCCCCGGCGGCTGGACCGGCGACGAGCGCGATGCGTTTAGCGGCAAGGGCCTGGACCAGCGCCAACAGCAGGCGCAGGAAACCGTGCGCAGACTGTTCCGCTGGCGCCGGCAGGCACCGGTGATTCACAGCGGCAAGCTGAAACACTTCTCACCGCGGGAAAACACCTATGTGTATTTCCGCTACAACGATAACGACACGGTGATGGTGGCGATCAACAAAGGCGACGAACCCTATCGGCTGCCGGCGGCACGCTTTGCGGAAGCGCTCGGTGACAACACCGCGGGCGTCGACGTCCTGACTGGCAAACGCCACACACTGGATCAGTTGGAGATCCCGGCGCGGGATGTGCTGGTGCTGGAACTGGATTGATCGGCAGGTCGCTGCGCAACGGCTGTAGGAGCCTGCCCCGCAGGCGAACCGGAACGGGCATCGACCCTATTCGCCTGCAAAGCAGGCTCCTACGGGACACCGACCAGATAATCGAGATGTAATAGAGCGATGACAAACCGAAATACCCTGCTGCGCGGTTTCGCGCTTGTTTTCCTGTTCTACGCCGGCCTCGCCAGCGCCGGCGAAACGCGCGAGTACCGGAGCCATCAACTGGACTCGGACACACTGACCATCGCGCTCAGCGACGGCAGCGTTACCCTGACCCCCCTCAACGATGCAGCGCTGGAAGTCCACTATCGGCGCGATGGCCTGAAACAGCTGCCCTCCTTTGCCATCGACAGTGAGCGCCAACGCACCGTCGCGGCCAAACTCACCGAGGGGCGGGACAGGCTGGCCTACAGCCTGCCCGGCCTCACCGCCCTGATCCACAAATCCCCGTTCCGCATCGAGTACCTGCACCGCGGCCGGCTGCTTGTCGGCGAGGAAAGCGGTTTTTTCGCTACCGAAACCCTGCGCGGTTTCCGCTTCTCGCTACAGCCACAGGAAAAACTGCTCGGCGGCGGCGAGCGGGTGCTGGGCATGGACCGCCGCGGCCAGCGCCTGCCGCTCTACAACAAGGCCCACTACGGCTACACCACCGAGTCCAGCCAGATGTACTTCGGCCTGCCGGCAGTCATGAGCAGCAACAAGTACCTGCTGCTGTTCGACAACAGCGCCAGCGGTGCCATGGACCTGGGTGCCAGCGAGGAGGACGTGTTGCAGTTCGAGGCGGCGGCCGGCCGCACCAGCTACATCGTCGTCGCCGGGGATAGCTATCCACAGCTGATCGAACACTATGTCGACGTAAGCGGCCGCCAGCCGCTGCCGCCGCGCTGGGCACTGGGCAACTTCGCCTCCCGCTTTGGCTACCACACAGAAAAAGAAGTGCGGGATACGGTGGAGAAATTCGCCGATGAGGATTTCCCGCTGGATGCACTGGTGCTGGACCTCTACTGGTTCGGCCCGGATGTCCAGGGCCACATGGGCAACCTGGCCTGGGACAGAAACGCCTTCCCCGAGCCGGAGAAAATGCTGGCCGACCTGAAGGAGCGCGGTATCCAGACCATTCTCGTCACCGAGCCCTTTGTGCTGACCAGCTCCAAACGCTGGGACGACGCTGTGGCCGCAAACGCGCTGGCGAAAAACCTGGCCGGCGATCCCAAGCGCTTCGACTTCTTTTTTGGCAATACCGGCCTGGTGGATGTCTTCTCCAAAGACGGCCGCGACTGGTTCTGGAATATCTACCACGGCCTCTACCAGCAGGGCGTCGCCGGCTGGTGGGGTGACCTGGGCGAACCGGAAGTGCACCCGGCGGACACAGTGCACGCCATCGGCACAGCGGACGAAGTCCACAACGCCTACGGCCACCGCTGGGCACAACTGCTGTTCGAACGCCAGACGGAAAACTATCCCGGGCGGCGCCCGTTTATCATGATGCGCGCCGGTTTCGCCGGCTCCCAGCGTTACGGCATGATTCCCTGGACCGGCGATGTGAGCCGCTCCTGGGGCGGCCTCAAACCGCAGGTGGAATTGTCGCTACAGATGGGCCTGCTGGGATTCGGCTACACCCACTCCGACCTGGGCGGCTTTGCCGGCGGCGAGGAATTCGATCGCGAACTGTATATCCGCTGGCTGCAGTACGGCGTCTTCCAGCCGGTCTACCGCCCGCACGCGCAGGAAGAGATAGCGCCGGAACCGGTCTTCCACGACCGCAAGACCCGCGACATCGTGCGCGACTACGTCAAACTGCGCTACCGCCTGCTGCCCTACAACTACACCCTGGCATTCGAAAACAGCCGCACCGGCATGCCGCTGATGCGTCCATTGTTTTTTGAAAACGAGAAGGATACCGACCTGATCGATTACAGGGAGGCCTACCTGTGGGGCGACGCCTTCCTGGTGGCACCGGTGACCGACGCCGGCGTCGATCGGGTGGAAGTGAAACTGCCCGGTGGTGTCTGGTTCGATTACTGGAGCGACGAGCAGTACAGCGGCGACGCGGCGCAGGTGGATGTGGAGCTGGAGACTATCCCGGTACTGGTACGCGCCGGCGCCTTTGTCCCCACCGTCGACGACCTCGACAATACCCGCGACTACTCCAGCAAAACACTGAACCTGGACTACTACGCCCACCCGACGGCAACCCGTTCCAGCGGCTCCGTCTACGAGGACGACGGCCAGACCGTCGACGCCTACGGGCGCGGCGAATACCAGATGCTCGAGTTCAACGCCGAGCGCAGCGCCGACGGCATCGACTTCCGTTTTACCAGCGAGGGCGACGGCTACCACGGCGCACCGGAACAGCGCCGTATCCACCTGAACATCCACAACTGGAAGACGGCGCCGGCGCGCGTTGCTGTCGACGGGCAGCCATTCCGGATACTGGCGCGCGAAAGCGATTTCGACAAAGCCGCCCGAGGCGCCTGGCTGGACAAGTCCACCGGACAGTTGCGCATCAAATTCGATTGGAGTGGCAACCCACTCGGACTGGCCGTCAAATACTAGTAATAGACGCAGGATGGGCAGAGCGGATCGTCCCCATCCTGCAGAATAAACAAGATTCAAGGGCACAATGACCGATGAAGAAAATCCAATCCCTGATCGCCGCCGCCACGCTCGCCATCGCCGGCGGCTGCAGCGAAGAATCCACCCCGGACCCGCGGGGCCCCGACTCCGCAAGTGACAATAGCGCGGCGCCCGTGGAAAAACCGGTGATCTACCAGGCCCTGCCGCGCCTGTTCGGCAACACCAACCCCACCAACAAACCCTGGGGCACCATCGACGAAAACGGCACGGGCAAGTTCAACGATTTTACGCCGCAAGTGCTGCAGCAGATCCGCGAGCTGGGAGCCAATTACATCTGGTATACCGGCTCGCTGCACCACGCACTGGTCGGCGATTACACACAGTACGGCATCGGCAATGACGACCCGGATGTGGTCAAGGGCCGCGCCGGCTCTCCCTACGCGATCAAGGATTACTACAGCGTCAACCCGGACCTGGCGGAAGATCCGGCAAAGCGTCTGGACGAGTTCCGCGCGCTGATTGACCGCAGCCACGAGCAGGGGCTCAAGGTCATCATCGATATCGTGCCCAACCACGTGGCCCGCGCTTACGAATCCCTCGACAAACCGGACGGCGTGGGGGATTTTGGTGCCGGCGACGACACCTCGGTCACCTACGACCGCGACAACAATTTCTACTATGTGGTGGGCGAGGACTTCCGGGTGCCCGAGAGCGATGACTACCGGCCGCTGGGGGGCGAACCGCACCCGTTGGCGGACGGCCGGTTCGAAGAGCGCCCGGCCAAGTGGACCGGCAACGGCGCCCGCGCGGCACAGCCGGCCATTGACGACTGGTACGAGACAGTCAAGATCAATTTCGGCGTACGCCCGGATGGCCGTGAGGATTTCCCGCAGCTGTCCGCAGAGTTTGCACAGAAGGACTACAAAGCCCACGCGGAATTCTGGGCCGACAGGGATGTGCCGGATTCCTGGGAAAAATTCCGCGATATCACCCACTACTGGCTCGACTTCGGCGTCGACGGTTTCCGTTACGATATGGCCGGCATGGTGCCGGTGGAATTCTGGAGTTACCTGAATTCCTCCATCAAGATGGAGAAGCCGGACACGTTGCTGCTGGCCGAGATCTATACCCCGGAGCGCTACCGCGACTATATCCACCTCGGCAAGATGGACTACCTGTACGACAAGGTAGGCACCTACGACGCGATTCGCGCAGTAATGGAAGGCAAGGGCGATACCGACAAGGTCGCCGAGATCCAGCGGAGCCTCGAGGATATCGCCCCGCATATGCTGCACTTTATGGAAAACCACGACGAGCAGCGCATCGCCAGCCCGGAATTCGCCGGCGACGCCGAGGCCGGCAAGCCGGCCATGCTCGTCTCCGCCACCGTATCCGCCGCGCCAACGCTGGTGTACTTCGGCCAGGAACTGGGCGAGCCGGCGAGCGAGGACGCCGGTTTCGGCAAGGCCAGCCGCACCACCATTTTTGATTACTGGTCGGTCCCCAGTGTGCGCCGCTGGCTGCAGGGAGAGTCCACTGCGGATGAACAGCGACTGCGGGAATTCTACCGGCGGTTGATGAACTTCTCCGCCGGCAACGCCGCGCTGCGCAGTGACAACTACGCGGCGCTGGAAGGTTACGGCGATCGGCAATTCGCGTTTGCACGCTGGGATGGGGACGAGAAGCTGCTGGTGGTAGCCAACTTCGCCGCCGACAGCAGCCCGGCCGAACTGCAGCTACCGCAGGCACTGATGCAACAGTGGCAACTGGCCGACGGCAACTACCCGCTGGTTGACCAGCTCGGCGACACCGATGCGCAGTTGCATGTGGAAGGGACCAGTGGCTCCATCGCGCTGGAGCTGGCACCGCGGGCCAGCCATATTTTCCGCGTCACGCAGTAACCCCCGGCTCCGGAACCTTCACTCCGGCCCACTACGCAGCGGAATCCGGGAAGCCTGCCTCGCCGCGGTATCTCCCCGGGCAATGCATGTCAATTGACATGCATTGCCAGCTCCCGCGGCAGCGGGTTGTGGGCGCGGAATGCCGCCCTGTCTTCGTCGGCCACCTGCTCCAGCAGATTGCTGTAGAGGCGGTTGGCACTGGCGCGGGCGGCCAGGTCGGCGCGCCCCAGTTGCTGCGACAACAGGAAATCCAGGTGGTTGAATACATAGCTGCGCCAGTAGCCATCCACCTTTTTCAATACCGGCTGTGCGACCGCCAGGCTCTGTTGCAGCCCTTTCCAGTCGCCGCCCTGCCGCTGTCGGCGGGACTTCGCCTCCAGCCAGCGCAGGTGCTCTACCGGGTAATCGGCCCACGCCACTTTTTCCAGCCCGGCCTCTTCCTCCCCCGCAAGCCCCAGCTCCAGCGCCGCGATACGCGTGCGCAGCGCCAGGTAATGCGGCACCTCCGGCCCCAGCAGCGGCTGTATTTCGCGGTAGATTTCCGCCGCGCGCCGGGGCTCGCCGCTGTCGCTGGCCAATTGCAGTCGCAACAGCTTTGCCGAGACCTTCTGCTCGGTGCTGCCGTACTCGAGCAGGTTTTTCTGCAGCACCTGCAACTGTCGCGACGCGCGCTTGAGCTGGCCCAACGCCAGGGAGAGCTCGGCTCGCCAGAGATCGAACTCGACAATACCCCGCCTGTCGCCGCGGCGGTGCATAAACCCGCTGACCGATTCCCAGGTTTCCGCCGCGGCCCGGAAGCGCCCCTGCAGGAAAGCCAACCGTCCGAGGTAGGCGCGGATGACCACTTCGTAATCCTCAAGTTTTTCCCGCCGGGCCAGCTTCTCACCGGCACGCAGCGCGCTGTACGCCTCGGGCCAGTTGCCCCGCTGCAACTGCAGCTGGGCGATATTCTGCTGCACTTCCACTTCGCCCATGGCGTCGTGGGCAGCGGCAAAATTCTCCCGCGCGCTGCGCCAGTAAACCATGGCGTGATCGTAGTCGGACAACAGAAAATAGATAAAGCCGACATTGTTCTGGCTCTCGGCACGCAGCCAGATATCCTCCAGGCGCATGCGGATGGCCAGGGAAGCGCGGTAGTGCTGCAGCGCCTCACTGTAGCGGCCGCGCTCTTCCGCCAGCAGGCCCATCTGGTTGTAGATTTCGCTCTGGGAAGTTTCGTCGCGAAGCCCCTCGGCCAGGGCCAGCGCCTCGCGCAGTTGCCGCGCCGCGATCTCCCCTTCGCCGCGTATGCTGTGCAGTGCCGCGAGGTTGCCGAGACTGACCACCTGGCCGCGGCTGTCGCCCTCGGCGCGCCGCATCTCCAGGCCCTGGCGGTAGTAGTCCCGCGCCTGCTGCAACTGGCCGAGACGCTGGTAGGCGACGCCGTAGGCATTCAGTACATCGCCGCGACCGGCCAGGTCGCGCAGGCGTTCGTGGGTTTCCAGTGCGCGCGGCAGGAATTCATCCACGGCGCGCTGGGCGCGGCCGGCGACAATGGCGGCCTTGGAGAGTTCCAGCCAGGCGCGGGGGTGTTTCGGGTCCAGCTCGACCACGCGTTGGAGTTCCACGAGAGCCTCTTCAAACAACCCCTGTTCCATTTTCAGCGCGGCCAGCTCCATACGCGCGCGGGTGCGGCCGGGAAAAGTCTCGATCAGCCCGCGCAGGAAAGTCTCTGCCGCCTCCGCGTCCCCCCGCCAGCGGGCGGACAGGGCCTGGGCCCAGTGGGCCGTCACCGAGTCCGGGCGGCCGGCGTTGACGGCGCGCTCGAGGCTGGCTTGCGCCTGTGCCGCATCGCCCTGCTCACTGGCGATACGGGCCCGCAACAGCCAACCCGGCCCGTAGTCAGGCTGGGAGCGCACCAGTTGCTCCACCGCATCCCGCGCTTTCTGCAGCTGGCCCAGTTGGTAGGCCCGCTTTGCCTCGGTGAAGCGCTGTGCATCGGCGGTCCACAGGGGAACCTCTTCAGCCGATGCCCCGTCGATCCTCAATGCGTCCCGCACGAGGGTGTGGGCGCCCTGGAAAAATGCCGGCAGCGAGTCTTGCTCGAGCTGTCTCTCCGCCAGGACCTGTGCCTCGCGCGCCCCCGCGTGCAGGCTGCGCAGCTTCAGCACAACCCGGTAGCCGCGCTGCGCCGGGGCAACCTGTGCGGCCAGCAGGTAGTCGGCGCCCATCAGGCGGCCGATCCTGGCCGTCTGGGGATCGTCCGCGCCCGGATAGGCCTGCTGGAACAGGTGCAGCGCGCGGTTGACATCGCCGGACTGCAACAGGCGGATTTCCCGCAACTCCTGCAGCGACTGGTTCAACAGCACCTGCCCGCCGCGCTCCAGCCAATCGCTGTTTCCAGGGGCCCCCGCGACCTGTACCGGCAACACCGCGAGTGCATAGGCCGCACCGGCGGATGGCGGCTGCGGTTTCGCGATCCTCTGTGCCCCGAGCACCCCGAACAGCACGGCAATGGCGAGGGCGGTAAAGAACAGGACCAGCCCGCGGCGGATACTGCTGCCGGCTGGCGGCTCAACTCCGTGGTCTGTATCGCGATATTCGGGCATCAGTCGGGGAGCTCCAGGCTGAAGATCAGGGTTTGCGCCGCGGCACTGAGTTCGCCGGCGACATTGTCGATATCGCGGCTGGAGCGCCAGGTATTGGGAATCCAGTAGCCGCCGTAACCCTCGACGGTGGCGATGGCGGATTTCAGTTTCCACACCGCCCCGGCGTCGTTGTCAAAGGCCCAGGCGCCCTTCGCGTGGGCCACTTTCAGGTAGAGGCTCCAGTAGATCCAGCTGGGCATCTGGCCGCGGAATTCGTGCAGTTTGTCCTGCAGGAAATCGAACTTGCCGGCGATCACCACATCGGTATCGCGGGTGTCCTCGACCACCAGGAATTCGGAAAACTTGCCCCGCCGGCCGCGGCAGCGGTAACTGCCCGAGCCCACGTAGGTGGTGATATCGCGAAAGTCCTCACCGCCGGAAGCGGCGAACAGGCGCAGGTTGGTGCCCGGCTGGTACTCGAGGTTGTGGGTGTGGAGTTCCAGTTCCACGGTATCGGAAAAGGCCAGGCCGCCGACCGGTTCAATCTGCACCATCATCGGAAAATCGGCCTGGGGCACGACGTGGGCGCCCGGCGGCAGGCGCTGCAGCAGATCCGGGTCGACGGGGTCGAACTCGCGCGCGGAGAGGCCGATGTTCTGCTCGGTGAGCCCGAGCACCCGGTCGAAGCTGATCAGCAGGTCGGTTTCGATATCGCCGGGCAGCGACAGAATGGCAAGGACCTGGTTGCCGTCTATTTCCAGTTCGATCAGGCCCAGCAGAAGACCCAGGTCCAACACCAGGTTTTCGAGACGCAGGTCGAGCAAGCCTGTATTGATGTCCACCTTGGTATTTCTGAGCAGGTCCAGCAGGCCGGCGCTGGCCCCTGTGGCCAGCAGCACCAGTAACAGGCCACCCAGTATCCGCGCCCTCAGTGATACCCGCGAGGTTTTGCGGGATCCCTTTCTGTCGGTTTTCCGATACCACCGCATCTGCCCGTCCCTCGTTTTTATCCTTGACGATCCAACGTACAGAGACTAGTAGCCACCATGTCGCCACGCCGGCGATTTGAGGGGCTGGCCCGGGAGTCTCGCCAAAAGCGTGACGGAATTATCAGCTTTGTCGCGGAATACTTTTCCTTGTCGCGACCGCTCAAGGCAAAATCGACGCCCAGCTGGCGCCGCAGATCCGAAGGGGGATGGGACAGGGGCGGGGAATGCGCTACCCGGCCCCGTCCGCGAGCGGGTCGGTGCAGCCGCTATTGGGCCTCGATCGAGTAGCTCATGGCCGCGTCGTTTACGGTGACACGATAACTGCCGCTGACATCCGTGTAGATATCGGCACCGGTCTGCTCCAGGGTGCCGTCCGCGTCGTTGTCGCCGTAGTTTTCACTCCAGTCGCCGTGGACGTCCACCTTGAAACGTTGATCGGTACTGCCGTCGAAGGACACCGTTGCTTGCCAGGTATTGTCCGCCACCAGTGTCATCGCCGTGCTGCCCCAGCTGTTGGCTGTGCCGCGAAAATAGAGTGACGGCAGGTTGGATTGCAGGGCGCCGCAATCCGACAGGCAGGTCAGGCTGTAGGCCAGGGTCTGGTCGTTGACCTCCACGCGATAGCGACCGCTGACCGGTGTGTGGATATCGCCACCGCCCTGCTCCAGGACACCGTCGGCGTCGCTGTCGCCGTAATTCCAGCTCCAGTCGCCCTCCACATCAAACTTGAAACGCTGTTCGCTGCTGCCGTCAAACACCACCGTCGTACGCCAGGTGTTGTCCGCCACCAGTTCCATGGCTGCGGCACCCCAGTTATTGGGCGTACCGCGGAAATGGAGCTGCGGGAAATTCTGCGCGATGCAGTCGCTGCAGGGCGCTGCGGGGGCGCCGCCGTGAATCGCCGCGGCGCTGTTGGCGGCCACACTGAACTGTGCGTAGCCATCGGCATCCACGCTGATCACATCGCCGCTGCAAGGCTCGTCTCCCGCCAGGACATTGCAGTAGTCCCCGGCGGGCAGGCCGGTGTACAGGTCCTGCTCCAGGCCGCCGCTTTCGTTGTTGATCACGACAAACCCCTTCTGCCCGCGGCTGAAAGCGATCTGGTTATCGCCGTTGTCCCACCAGTTCTGCAGCGGGGTGCCGTCCACATGGTTGCGAAAACCGACCATGTTGGCGATGTTGCCCCAGCGGTGCTGGCAGATCCAGGCGCTGTTGCCGCAGTCCTGCGGGCCGCTGGCGGGCGGGCCGATATCGGTGTCGGTAAACGCGTAGCCGGACATCACTTTCGGGTAGCCGTAGGGATGCGCCAGCATGAATACATTCGCCAGGTTGTATTTGGCTCCATCCTTATAGGTGAAATTGCCCCCGCCGCCGTGGCCGCGCTCGCGGTCGTGGTTATCGATAAATTGCACGGCGTCGGACGAGGGCAGCAGTCCCCAGGACTCGCCGATGGTCTCCAGGTTCCTGATCTGGCCGTTGAAATTGCTGGCCACATCGGTGCCGTACTTGAACTCGGTAACCCGCCCCAGGTGGGTGTAGTTTGCGGGTTGGATTTCCGCCGCCTCCCCGGCCGCGCCGATCACCTCGGAGAAAACCCAGGGGTTGCCGGCGGCGCCGAGAATGGCACCGAGGTCGGCGGGGCTCATATGCTTGACCGCATCGATACGGAATCCGTCCACGCCCATATTCGACAGCTTGCTGAAGTAGGCCGCCAGGGTGTCGCGCACATAACCGGAACCGGTATCCAGGTCCGGCAGTCCGCTGAGGCGGCAATTCCAGACATTGCCGGCATCCGCATAGTTGTCGATATCGCAGTTGGAGTGATAATCCGCGGGGGAGAATTCCGGGTGGTTGGTCAGGCTCCAGGGCGTGCCGCCCCAGCCGGTGCCGCCGCTGTTCCAGGCGGCGGTGTGATTGATCACCGCATCCGCGTACACCTTGACGCCGGCGGCGTGGCAACGCTGGATCATGCTGGCCAGCTCCGACTCGGTACCGCTGCGACTGGTGAGGTTGGTGTAGGTTACCGGCTGGTAGCGGGCCCACCAGGTGTCGAGGCTGATATGTTCCTGCGGCGGCGAGATCTGTACTGCATCGTAGCCCTTGGGACCGAGGAAGTTTTCACACTCGCTGGCGATATCATTCCAACGCCATTCGAACAGGTGCACAAATGCTGTGCCGGCGGAAAGATTGTTACTGGCGAGCGCGCCGAGCACCATGGCCGCGCCCGCAAACCAGTTGCTGGTCTGGGTCTGTGGTTTCATCGCTGTTTCCCGTTATTGTTATTCAGGAGTTTTCAACTGCCGGCCGAACAGCTTGCCGGGCAGCGCGGGAACAGCTTAAGGAAAGGGGGAAATCCCCGGCATCCACCCACTGTGGGGCGTAGCAAATTCAAGCGCCAGAAAATCCCCCGCCCGATCGCGGGGGATCTGCCGGAGACGGGAAGCCGGTCTATTCCGCCGGCGCCAGCAGCACCAGCCCGGAGGGTGTATCCAGGCTCACGCGACCGCCCTCGACCAACGCCGTTTTGCCGGAATAGAAATCCTGCAGCTTTGTGCCTTCGGCAAAAATGTCGCCGACTGTGATGGACTTCTGTCCCCGCCCGCTGTCGACCGCGACCACCACCGAGGGCGAGCCGTCCAGGGTGCGGGCAAAGGTGTAGGGCTTGTCGGCCAGTTGACTGTGGACACCGGCCCCGACTGCGGTATGCGCGCGCCGGAAGCGGCCCAGCTTCTGCCAGTGGGACAGCAACTCGCGGGTTTGCGGCTCGTCCAGGTCCGCCCAGTTCATCGGGCTGCGCAACTGGGCGTCGCCGTTGGCGGACGCGGTCAGGGTGCGGCCCAGTTCATCGCCGTAATAGATCTGTGCGGCCCCCGGGGCCAACAGCAGCTTGATCGCCGCCTCTCGCGCGCGTTGGCGCTCGCGGTCGAAGGAATGCATATCGTCGTGGGACGCCAGGTAGTTGAGCACGCCAACGCCATCGAGGGCCCCGCCGTGCAGGCTGTCGGAATAGCTGGAGAAAATTGTCTCCATGTCCCCGTCGGCGCTCTGCACCAGGTCGAAATTGATCAGGCTGTCGAAACCGTAGTCGAAAAAATCCACTTTGCGATCGCCGAAATCGTAGTCCCGCCCCTCGCTCGCACCGAAATCATTGATACCGTAGCCGTAGACTTCACCCACCATGTAAAAGTCGCGGTCGCCGAGTTTCCGCTCGGGGTTTTCGGCCCGCCACTGCGCCAGTGCCGTATCCGCCTCTTTTTTGAGTTGCGCCCAGGCCTCCGGCTCCACATGCTTGGTGGTGTCCACACGGAAACCGTCCACACCGTATTCCCGCACCCAGTCGGTCGCCCACTTGATCAGGTAGTATCTCGGCGTGCGCGGATAACCGGTGCGCTCGAAAAAGGCATCCAGCTCCGCCTGCTCCTGCGCCAGGCGCCCTTCCCGGCGCCACTGTTCAACCAGCTGCGGCGGCAATGCCACCGGCTCCTCGCGCTCGGTGCGGATATCCGGCAGGTTCTCGACCAGCGTGCAGGCCACGGTGCCGGCGAATCCGGACCAGTCGCAGACGGGCCCGGGCCTGACCCAGGACTGCGGCCACAGCGGATCCTTTTCCGTGACCGGCCCGGTGTGGTTGATGACCACATCCAGCAGTACACGGATCCCCCGGCGGTGTGCGCTATCGATCAACTCGGCCAGATCCGCCTCGGTACCGAAATTGCGGTCGACGGCAGTCCAGTCCCGGGGCCAGTAGCCGTGGTAGGCGTAGGTGCGCCCGGTGCCCTCGTCGGTGGCGCCCTCGATCTGCCGGTAGACCGGCGACATCCACAGGGCGTCCACCCCCAGGTCGTTGAAGTAGCCCTCCTCGAGCTTGCCGATCACACCGCGCAGGTCGCCGCCGGCAAAGTTGCGCAGCCGGGCCCCGTCGCGCTTGCGGCCATAGCTGAGGTCGTTGTCGGGATCGCCATTGCGGAAACGGTCCGGCAGCAGGAAATAGACGGTGGCGCTGGACCAGGCGTTGTCGCTGGTCTGTGGTTCCGCGACGCTCGGGTCGGTACAGGCGTTGAGCCCCAACAGGGCAATCAGGCCGGCGGCGATACGTTTCATTTTATTCTCTCGCTAGACATCAACGGTATTTCGATCATCCCACTCTACCATTGGCAGCACCGCCCACATCCTCCGGGGACGGGGGCGTAGCGCGACCATTAAGTCTGTCCGGGCGGTCGCGCCGATTGCATTATCGCGGCAGCTACCATACAAAGGGACAATGGCGGGAACTTTCCCGTTGGGAGATCCGTCACAGAACACGTGGAACCATCGCGCCCAGAGACTCAATCAAGGAGAGCCGGGGATGTCGGAACATCAATCAAATCGCGGCTGGATCATCGGCCTGGCCGTCATCGCCACCGTCGCCATTGCCGCCTACTTTATTCTCTCCGCGGACAAACCGCCCAAACCCGCACCGCCCGTGGTGACCGAAGAGCCCCAACCGCAGGAAGAGCCGGCGCCGGACCTGGAGCCCGAACCCGCCGAGCCGGAAACAGCGCAACCCGCACCCGAGCCCGCCGAGCCGGAGCGCGAACTCCCGCCACTGAACGACAGCGATGAAACCTTCCGCGGCGACCTGCTCAGCCTGGCGCCGGACGGCGCCCTCGGCCGCTGGCTGGTTTCCGACGAACTGCTGCGCAAGTGGGTAGCCGCGGTCAACGCCGCCTCCAGCGGCCAGATGATGGCCAAGAACCGGCCCTACAAGGCCCCGCAGGGCGAATTGGCGGTGAAAGAAGAAGGCGCCACCGGCATGGTGCTGTCGGAAGAGAACTACCAGCGCTACGACGTGCCGGTGCGGCTGCTGGCGATGATGGACACAGCCAAGGCCGTCGATCTCTACCGCTTCTGGTACCCGCGGCTGCAGGAGGCCTACGGCGAACTGGGCATGCGCAACCAGAGTTTCCACGACGTGGTGCTGAAGGCCATCGACCAGGCCCTGGCCGCCTCCGAAGCGGAACAGCCCATCCAACTGGTGCGCCCGTCGGTCTACTACAAATTCGCCGATCCCAAACTGGAGCGGCTGCCCGGCGTGCACAAGCTGATGATCCGGATGGGGCCGGACAATGCCGCGCGGGTCAAGGAAAAGCTGCGGGAGCTGAAAGCGGAACTGGAGCAGGTATCGCCCTCTGCCGGCGACTGAACCGGGCAACCGTCATCAATATTGTTCCAACGGACCGGCCCCCGCCAGGGGGCCGGTCCCACCCGGGAACAGGCCTCCCCGATTCACCGGCAACCCATCCCCCGCCCCACTGTTTATGACAAAGGTATGTTAATCTCTCCCCGCCGGCCGCTGCCGGCCGAGGGGTATGCGCGGCTGGCGCGGCACGGGAACATGGAATTCCCAGCCGAGGAGAGAAAATGCAAGCCGAGCCGAAAACCATCTTTGTCGTCGTCGACCCCAACGACGACAACCATGTCGCCCTTGAGCGCGTGCTCACCACCGCAAAGCTGCGTGACCCGCAGCCCAAACTGGTCATCTTCGTGGCCGTGGATGGCGAGGCCGTCGACACCCGCGCAAGCAATGATCACCTGTTCCGCGACGAATTCTGGTTCCGCGACCAGATCCGCAAACCGGTGGAGGACGCCGGCCTGGACTACGAACTGCAGGTCTGCTGGTCGAGCGACTGGCAGGGCGCGATCATCCAGGAATCCAAACGCTACGGCGCCGAACTGGTCTACCTGCCGGTGCACGCCAAAACCAGCCGTCGCTTCACCTTTGCCGAATCCAAGTGGCAGGTACTGAAACAGGCCAAGTGCCCGGTCGTGCTGATTCGCCCCGGAGCCAAAAGCAACCGCAAGGTGGTACTGGCCACCGTCAACTTCCAGGCCCAGAAGACTGCCCAGCGCGAACTCAATCGACTGATCAGCTCCCAGGCCAGCTACTTTGCCGAGCGCTACGGTGCCGAACTGCACCTGGTGAACGCCTACCTGGACTCCATGCTCTACCCGGACCGCGGCGCCCTGGCCAAGCTGGCCGACAAGACCGGCGTGCCCACGCACCGCATTCACGTCAAGCAGGGCTATACCAACGAAGTCGTGGCCGAGGTGGCAAAGGAAGTCGACGCGGACCTGGTGGTGATGGGCACCCTGAACCAGTACGGGGAAACCGGCTCGCTGCTGCGGGGCAATACCGCGGAGCGGGTGATCGGGTCTCTCGACGTGGATGTAATGGTATGTAATGCGTCCGCAACCGCCGGATAGACCCGGCGGTCCTGACGCACAACCCCTCCCCTAAACACCGTATACCGCGGTTTTGGCGCTCCGGGCCCGCTTTTGTCCCTGCCCGGAGTGCAGATATCCCCCCTGCCGTACAGAACTCCCCGGCTTGAATCCCGTGGCATAGTTATCAAGAATAAGCTGCCCGTATCGGGCCCAGCGACCCACTGTGATAAAACCAATAATGCCCCGGAAGGGCCGACCCATGATCCATATTGCCCCCTCAACCCGAAACCTGCTTTTCACGCTATTTACTTTGTCTCTCGCCGCTTGCGGTGGTGGCGGTGGCTCGTCTGACAGTGGTTCAGGTGGGGGCAGCTCATCCGGCGGACCTGTAAGCAGCAGTTCTTCGAGTAGCAGTTCATCTAACGGATCCACCAGCTCATCCGGTAGTTCCTCCTCGGGCAGCTCATCCAGCGGAGGATCCAGTAGCAGCTCAGGTGGCCCCTCCAACCAACCGCCGGCTATTGAAAACCTGAGCCTCTCGCCTAACCCGGCCTATAGCGATACCCCTCTTTTGGCAAAGGCGGAGGCCAATGATCCGGACGGCGATGACCTCACCTACACCTACCATTGGATTCTCAACGGCAATGAAATTCCCGGAGAGGAAACCGATCAATTGAGCCCCGAGTTCTTTGCTAAAGGTGATGAAATCGGTCTCTTCCTTATCGTCACTGATGGCGACAAGTCCACAAGCCGGAACATTGGTACCATCATATTGAACAGCGCTCCCCAATCCGAGGCGAGTGCCGACAGTCCCGTCATCAGCGGCCGGGAAATCCCGCTCAACGGCAAAGCCGAGGACGCTGACGGAGACTCTCTAAGCTATTCGTGGACCCAAACCGCCGGCGCTGAAGTGGAAATCCGGAATGCCGATAAAGCCACGGCCAGCTTTACGAGTCCTTCGGAAGATGGCGAACTGGTATTCCAACTGCTGGTGAGTGATGGCGAACAGAGTTCCGAGCCCTCCGAAGTACGCGTACTGGTTCGCAATACGCCACCGCAGATAACCAGCCTGCAAATAACCCCCTCCCCGGCCTTTACCGATTCAGAATTGCAGGCGGAAGTGAGCGTTTCGAATCACGACCGCCGCGATCTCAGCTATGTGTATACTTGGATGGTCAACGGCGAGGAAATACCGGAAGCCAGCGGCGAAACCCTGGCTCCGAAATTCTTCCATAAAGACGACCGGGTGCAAGTGGCGCTGCAGGTTACCGATGGCTATGGTGACGATGCCGATTCTGCCACGCTGACGATTGCCGACAGCCCACCGAGTGTGAAATTGAGCGGTGTCCCGGAAAGCGCCATTTACGGACAAGCGGTAAACTTCAGGATCGATGCACAGGACAAAGATGACGACCCGCTCGATTTTCAGTTCCTCGCCCGTCCCAACGGCATGGAAATCGACGACAAGGGCAATATAACCTGGACACCAACCGGGCCTTTGTTTGTCGACGAAACCAACTTCAACTGGGAAGTCGTCGTCACTGGAGACAACAATAGTGAAACTGCCGGCAGCACTATCAGAGTTATCGATGAAGACAGGCGTTACCCTCTCAGCCGCAGCGGCATTGAGGTAGCCAAGAACCAGGAGCAAATTCGCCTGGGGGACTTTGACAACGATGACAAGAATGAACTGTTGATCACCGACGGGCGGCAGAGGCTCTTCACACTCTCCCACAATGGAACCGACTATATACAGGACTGGCTCTACCCATTCAGCCTGGCGGGCGAAGATGAAAACATCTCATCTATTGCCGCCGCAGAAATCAATGGCGATGGGCAAGCAGAATTTTTTGTCGGCCTCACTTCAAGTTACCACGACACGCAGACTAAACTCCTGATCCTAGATGGCGCCACAAGAAAACTGGCGGAGTTTATCGAGATTGATGGCCACAGCGTTCGCGCGATACACCTGGCCGACACGGACCTCGATAAGCAACTTGAGCTGGTACTGTTGATCGACCTCGGCCACACCTACGGCACCGGACAGATAATACAGATCCGAGACGCTCAAAGCCTGGAACTGGAATGGCAGTCTTCAGAAATCGTATTGGGATCGGCCATGACGCTCGGGAATACCGATTCAGATCCACAAATCGAGATAGTTCTCTCCAATGGCTATATCTTCGGTTACAGTGGCAGCAGCTATGAAAACGAATGGATCTTCGGCGAGGGTTTTGGCTACAGAGAAGTGCAGACCGGCGACCTGGATGGCGACGGTATCGACGAGATCGTCGGCATTTCAAATAGCTCCTATGCACTTCGGGTCTATAGCGCTACGGAAAAAGCTATCCTGACGGAAAAATCGAACACGAGATATGCCGCTATTGCCGTCGGAAATATCGACGCCGACCCGGAAGCGGAAATAGTGGTGGGATCGGCGGCGGCCTACACCTTCACCTCGGGATCCGGCCTGACCGAAGAGTGGATATCAACCACATCGGGGAGCGACGAGAGCGGCCTACTGATCGGCGATGCGGATAACGATGGCAAAGCGGAGATAATCTGGGGATCGGGTACCGGCCACAGTGGGGCTGATGCCCTCGTTGTCGCGGGGCTGAACCCAGACTTTGAAATAGAATGGATTAACACCTCGCCGAGCCAGCTGGACGGCACCTTCTTCGGCGGCGAACCAATCACCCTGAGCAGCGGCGAGCGCCGTCTCTCTTTCGCCTCCCTGAGCACCGATAGCGGCGGTGAGGGTTCCCGCCTCATTTACCTGGACCCCGATACCGGCGTCCTGGAAATAGGGCAGGAGCAGGGATCCAACTGGGAAGGCGCACTGGCCTTGTGTCCCGCCGACTACAATCTCGACGGCGTCTACGAGCTGTTTATCGCCACCAATGAAGTCTACAACCCGGCGGTCTACCTCTATGATCCGTCGACCCAAAGCACCCTGTGGACAGCCCCTTCGCTAAATGAATCCGGTGTCGCCACCGCCTGCGGCGACCTGAACGGCGACCAGTTGGCCGATTTTGTGGTCACCTCCTCCGATGGTGCAACCTTTGCTTACGATGTCGCCAACTCTACCCTGATCTGGAGCGACAGTGCCGGCGGCGGCCGCGATGTTTCCATTGCCGATCTCAACGACGACGACTCCGCCGAACTTGTCACAGCCTCTGGCACCGAGTTGTCGGTAACCTCCCGCCGGGACGGCGTTCTCAACAAGATGTATTCCGCCAGTATCCGGGATATAGCCGAAGTGAGCGACAACGCCTCCATTACAGATATTGCCATAGAGGATCTCGATGGTGACGGTACACGGGAGATCGCCGTAGTCGCGAGATATTACTCCGACCAAAACTGGGTACTGATATACGAGCCGGACCTGACGTTGCGCTCGGTATTTTCCATTGGGAATTACATTCGCGCACTGGCGATCGAAAATTACGGCGACGGCCATAGAAACCTTCTGCTCAATGTAAGCCATAACTACCTCTACAGCTCCGGGAATTCGTTTATTGCGATTGTGGATCCATACTCCGGCAAGACGGTATATCGTTCGCCGGAGATATCCAGCTCAATCCCACTCAACAGTGTCCATTTTATCGATCTGGATGGCGACGGGATTCAGGAATTGAGCTATGGAACCAGAGTCAATATGAATGTTACCCGCTAAAAACCCCGGTTGCGGGGGCAACCAAGCCCCAAAGCATCGGTCGAAACGGGCGATCCCGATAGTGACAAAGTTCAGAGCCAGCGTCTGACTCAAAAAGTGGACTCAGTCGAACAGCGCTGATTTACCTGCCCTCCTTTTAACCGCCGGTCCACCCGGCGGCTCTCCCTACTCCCCGTATGGGGCTGACGCAACAGCCGACCTTCTGGTGGATACTGGCAGGTTATTACACCGAGACCCTTGGAAGCTGTTATCGCAAGAGCCACAGCCCCGCTTCATACCCGGTTGCCGCCTGCGACCAGCTCCTGCGCAGATCCCTTCCAGGTTTTATTTTGCATTGACACAGGCCCACAGAAGAGAAGTTAAAGATGAAGAATATAAAACGGCTTGCTGCGATAACCCTGTCCGCTGCCATGCTCGGCAGTACCCAGCTTTCCAGCGCCCAAGACGGCGATGAGTTCGTACCGCAATGGGCAAAGCGGGCGGTCTGGTACCAGATCTTTCCCGAGCGTTTCCGCAATGGCGATTCCTCCAACGACCCAAAGATGAAGGATATACTCGGCGCCGATCCGCAGGAGCCGCCCAGGGAATGGCAGATTCACCCCTGGGGCAGCGACTGGTATCGGCTGCAGCCCTACGAAAAAGCCAACGGCGAGCCGGAGCTCTGGAAACACCTGCTGCGGCGCCGTTACGGCGGCGACCTCCAGGGGATCATCGATCAGCTCGACTACGTGAGCGACCTCGGTATCAATGCGATTTACCTGAATCCGGTCTTCGACTCCCCCTCGCTGCACAAGTATGACGGCGCCAGCTACCACCATATCGACCCCAATTTCGGGCCGGACCCCAAGGGCGACCGGAAACTGATGGCCGGCGAAAACCCGCTGGATCCCTCGACCTGGGTCTGGACGAGCGCCGATGAGCTGGCACTGGAGCTGATCGACGAAGCCCATAAACGCGGTATCAGGATCATATTCGACGGTGTGTTCAATCATATGGGCACCGAGAGTTTCGCCTTCCAGAACCTGCTCAAATACCAGGAGAAGTCTCCCTACAGGGATTGGTTCATGGTGGAGTCTTTCCGCAATGAACAGAAAGGGACGAAATTCAAGTACTCCGGCTGGTTTGGCGTGGAGTCCCTGCCCGAATTCAGGGAAGATGAAAACGGGCTGGTAGCAGGCCCGAGAGAGTACGTATTTGCCGCAACCAGGCGCTGGATGAATCCGAAAGGCGAGGGTATCGAGCACGGCATCGATGGCTGGCGGCTGGACGTCGCTTACGATGTGCATCACAACTTCTGGAAAGCCTGGCGCAGCCACGTAAAATCGATCAATCCCCAGGCCTACCTGACCGCAGAGATCGTCGATAAGCCCGAAAAGGTAAAGCCCTACTTCCAGGGTGACGAGTTCGACGGCGAGATGAATTACAACTTTGCCTTTGCCGCAGCGGAGTTCTTCTTCAATCCCGCCGATACCGATATCAGTGTCAGTGAGTTCAACCGGAAACTGGCCGAGCTCAGGGGACTCTACCCGCAGGGTGTCGCCTACGTCGTGCAAAACCTGTTTGGCAGTCACGACTCCAACCGGATCGGCTCGCACATCGTCAACCGCGGAATAGGCAACTTCAGGGACTGGGGCGATTACTTCACGAAGTCGCAGGCTGGCAATAACCCCGATTACTCTGTCAGGAAACCCAACCAGGATGAGATCCAGCTACAGAAGCTCTTTACCATCTTCCAGATGACCTACGTGGGAGCTCCGATGATCTATTACGGTGATGAAGTGGGCATGTGGGGCGCAAATGACCCGGACTCGCGCAAGCCGATGATCTGGCCCGACATCGAGTACGAAGACGAAATTTACCTGCCCGATGGCGGCAAGCGCTCGCCCGACAAAGTGGCCGTCAACGCGGACCTGCTGTCTCACTACCGCGCACTGATTCGGATCCGCAACGAGAACCCGGCGCTACAGCTGGGCAATTTCAAGCCCGTGCTGATTGATGATAAGCGCCAGCTCTATGGCTATCGACGCAAGTATCGCGGCAACGAGGTTCTGGTGATATTGAACAATGCCCCCCGGCAGCAGACCATTTCGACAGAGATGCTGGAAAACTCAAGCTGGCAGAATGCGTTGGACAAAAAGGCGCAGCCTGTCGACCGCCAATCCAGCGGTATAACCATCGGCGCCCTGGATGGCCTGATCCTGGTCAGAAACCGGGAGCGCTGATCCAGTCTGTCGTTTGCGGGGGAACTCTCCATACCTGTGTGGAGTTCCCCTCGTCGCAAATACCTCCTCCCGGGCTCCTGTGGGCTCAGGCAGGAAAACTGAAGCCCACCGGGTATTCGTGAAAACCGTCGAAATCCCCTTTTCCCACCGGGATACCCGCGGCCCGCAGTATTGCGTAAGCCATCGCATAGTGAAACAGGAAGTTCGGCACCCCATACAGGTCCAGGAAGTCATCGCCGGTGAATACCCGTTCAGCGAAGCCGGCTGTCACAGTCACCTCCCGCGCTTCAAAGTCGGCAAACGCCGACTCCGGAATCTGCCGGATAAAATCTTCCGTGCGCTGGATCAGCGCGCGGATTTCGGCAAAGGTTCCGGCGCAGCCCAGGTCCGGCACCTCCAATTTTGCCAACGGGCACAGGGTTCTCGGAGCAAAGCTGACCGCAGTGGTTATCTGTTGTCCCAGCGGAAACATTTCCGGCGCAAGCCGCGCCTGCAGCAATTCACCATCATCCATGTCCCGGGCTCGCTCCGAGAGAGCGGACAGCTTGTGCAGATAGTACAGGAATACAGCGACTGGTTTCTGGCTCATGGCTCCCTCCTTAACGCGACAAGCCGGAAGTGATTGGTCCGCGACAGCGGTCTGCCCGCTTGTACGGCCTATCGCGATCGACAAAAAAAGCCCCTGCAATACCGGATTGCAGGGGCCTTTCAATTGCGGCACTAACCGGCTGGATTAGAACTCGTAGCTGAAGCCCAGCAGGTAGGTCTTGCCATAGCTCTGGTAGTCGCGAACCTGCAGTTCGTTGTCGCCGCTCAGGGTCGTGAACGGTTCATCGGTCAGGTTGGTCCCTTGCAGGTATACCGACAGGCCGTCCAGGCCGGTGAAGCCCGCCTCGCCAAAGTCGTAACCGAGCTGCGCATCGACAATGGTCTCACCCAGTACATCCACCTGCGTGGTATCGAAACCGAGACCGTAGACTTCGCCCTTGAAGTCGGAACGCTTCCGCACGCTGGTGCGGGCGGAGAAACCGTAGTTGTCGTAGTACAGGGTCAGGGACTCAATGCGGTCGGACAGGCCCGGCAGCTCGTAGTCGTTGCCGTGCTGGTCCTCCACATCGGAGGTGATACCGGTGTGGCTGGCGATCACACCAAAACCATCCAGTGCTTCGCTGAACATGTTGAATGGCAGGGTGGCGGACACTTCATAGCCCTGCAGGGTGCCACCGCCGCCGTTGACCTTGCCGCTGGCAAACGCCAGGGATTCCTCCGGCACTTCGCCGGTAGCCGGGTCGGCAACGCCGCTCATATCCAGTTCGTAGTTGCCGTCGAAAATCCACTGTTTCAGGTCTTTCCAGAAGTAAGCTACGGAGAAGTAGCCTTCATCACTGAAGTAGTTTTCGTAGGTGAGATCCAGCCCCAGAGATTCCTTCGGCTCCAGGTTCGGGTTACCGCCGGTGACGGTCCAGTAATAGCCGTCTGCATTGGGGGTAGGGCTGTAGGTCACTTCCTGCGACGCGTTCATCTCGTCCATGCGCGGGCGGGAGATGGTCTTGGCGGCACCGAAGCGCACCGTCTGTTGCTCGTCGAGCGCCAGTGACAGGTTGAGACTCGGCAGCCAGTGATCGTAGTCGTGGCTCACATCGGTAGCCAGGGCCTCAACCAGCCCGTCCGCATTGACGGTTCCGGCGTAACCTTCGGAGCGCTGGTCGGTGTAGACGTAGCGCATACCAACGCTACCGGTCAGCGGCATGCCGGCGATCTCGGTGTCGATGCCGGCCTGGGCGAAGGCCGCGGTGACGTCCTCGCTCACGGTGAAGGATTTGGTCAAGTGCTGGATGCCGGTGAGGGATTCATCGAGCAGGTCGTAGTAGCCGTCAGCCAGCAGGCCGGCGGAGTCATACGCAACCATGTTCCCCATACCGATAAAGTCCAGGGAGACGGTACCCAGGCGGTACTCTTCCGGCACGGTCAGCATCCCCTCGGACTCACCGTCGAAATTGGCCAGGGTCATGTAGTAGCCGTTGGAGTCTTTGGATTTTTCCCGCGCGCGGTGGGAGACCCCGAAGGAGATTTCGTTGACGACACCGAGATCCACCATCTGCGTGGCGGCGAGCTTGAAGGTGCTCAGTTCGTCGTCGATTTCCGGTGCATTGATAAATCCGTCCTGGGCGGAGTTATAGAGCACGTCCCCCTCTTCCAGGCCGTACTTGCTGTTCAATGCGGTGCTGGCACCCCAGCTCAGCGGGCCGCCCAGCTTGATCAGGTCCCAGTCGCTGTAATCCAGCTGGTGGGTAAACAGGGCCCCGGTGTTGCCGGACCGGAAGGTGTAGCCGATATCCTCACCCACACCCAGGCTGTCGCCGCGGCCGGTACCGGAGTAACTCTCGAAACTCCAGATTTTGCGTTCGACCTTGGAGTGGCTGGCATCGAACTCGAGAATCAGCGAGTCGGTGGCATCGTACTTGGCGTTGAAGCCGAAGGAGTTCAGCTTCGCCTCGCGGCTTTCCATATCGTTGCGGACCACAACGCGTTGGTCCAGCACTGTACCGTCGGTCACAAAACCGGTGGCTTCATCGATTTCGTTGGCGACTACTTCACCCTGCCCCCAGGCGAAGGGAACTTCGATACCGCGCAGGATCTTCTCATCGTTGAAGTCCACGTAGAGGGAATCGAAAGTGAGGTCCAACCTGTCATTGGGCTGGGCCTGGAGCACCAGCATGGCACTGTCGCGATCCAGTACGGAAGAGCGCACGAATGGCTTGGCACCGCCCAATACCGAGTAGCCTTCCAGTCCGGGCGTATCGGTGCGGTAGCCCCAGGAATTCCAGCGCTCCTCCTGATTCGGCGAGCTCATGGTGTTGTAGGCAAACGCCACACCGATCCTGTCGTCGGCGAACTGGTCGATGTAGGACAGGGTGGCGCGATGACCACTGTCTTCACCATCGGGGTTCAGCTTGTCGAAACTGGTCATTTCGTACTGGCTGTTGACCTTGATTACGCGCTCGCCGCGATCCAGCGGCTTGACCGACTGCATATCGATCACACCGGCGATGCCCTCGGCACCGAGATCGGCGGTAGGCGTCTTGTGAACCGTCACGCCGCTCATGATTTCGGACGGATACAGATCGAACTCGACGCCGCGGTTGTCGCCGATGGAGACCTGTTCGCGGCCGTTGAAGGTAGTGGCGCTCTCGTTCTCACCAAAGCCGCGGATGCTGACGCGGCTCGCTCGGCCGTCCAGTCGCTGGGAGGTCAGGCCCGGCAGGCGGGAGATCGATTCGGCGATGGAGGAGTCCGGCAGCTTGCCGATATCCTCGGCGGATATAGCCTCGACAACACCAGTGGCTTCGCGCTTGGTGTCGATGGCATCCATCACACTCTTGCGGAAGCCCGTGACAGTTACTTCTTCGAGGGTGTTGGAAACGCCCTCTTCAGCAGCGAAAGCCGGCAATGAAACACTCACGGCTGCTACGGCAGCGGACAGCAAAGTGGGCCGGAAAACCCCTTTGCCTTTATAGGATTGACTCATCATCTTCTCCCTGGACTTATCGTTATGGTGAGTAGTCGCATCCTATGAGCGCCCATTGTCCATAACATCCTCCCCCGAGGGGGAGGAGGCGAGAGAAGCAACCGGGCTCTGCAGCCCGGTTCGATACAGCACCGTAACCAACTGTTTTATAAAGACTTTATCAGATCACACTGATCCGGCCCCCAGCCTGCGGCGAACTCCGGAGAGACTTTCTCTCCCCCTTCAGTACGCAACCCGCCACAGTACCGACCAGGCTGCGTATAATGATTTCACAGCCGCCATCTGTCCAGAAAACAATCAGATCGCTGCCGCAACGAGCAAAAAAGTCTCAGCTTCTGCTCGCTGGGAAAATAAAAGCCTCCCCCGGGCAATGATGAAAGGAACCCCGCTTCCCTCCCCCCCCCCTCCGGCGACCCCATCCGGCACAGAACCTCGCAGGCCAGCGCGAGGCATCCGGGGAAAGCCGGTGGCGCAACTGACTGCCGGCACCCGACCCGGGCCACCTTCGCCCCGCAGCTCAGCGGGTGTCTCCGAGTCCACCTTTGGACAGGCTCCGGCCTGCATACCGGCTACCACCAGGTTTCAAACTGGATACCACAGGAGACCCCCGACTCCGACAGGCCCTCCCTAGTTGTCAGGGCATAATCATCGTCGAGTTCCGCATAGGTGGCATAAAGACGCAGTGCCGGGCGATTGTAAAACCCGCGCCCGCGGGAAAACTGCAACGCAACCGACAGTTTCTTTACCAGCGACGAGACACCCACCTCGCCGTCCCGGACATAATCTACAGAGCCATCCAGTACGTAATTGATGGCATCAGATTGATACAACTTCACCCGGCCGCCGAGGCTACCCCAGGTAAAACCACTATCCTGCGTCCCGAGCACCCACCTCTTTTCAAACAGCTGCGTCAACATTATCGAGGCGCGGTCCAGGTTCTCGATCAGGGATTCGCTGACAACCCGCACTGTTCTGTAATTGTCGGGGGAGATGGGGTCCCCCTCTCTGTCGCGACGCAGCGACAGTCGGGAGTCCAGATCAGCCAGGGCGCCGGAACCAGTCTGCAGCGACAGCTTGTGGCTCACCCCCGGGCGGAACTGCTGATCCAGCACAGCATTGAGCGAAAATCCCTCGAAGCCGGTTTGGCGGTCGAAGTAGCCTGGCTTTGGTTTCATTTCGGCATAGTTGGCGGATAATTCCAGAGTGGCAGACTGCACGGGCAAAATATCGATCGGCAAGTCGTAGACCCGGAAGTCGTGCGTAATATGTCGCGAATGGATGTCGCCCTCTTCCGCGGGGCGGGACAGGTAGGCGTAGGCCCAGTGACCACGCAGCAAAGGAGCATCCTCCCAGCCAAATCCCTCTCCCCAGAGATTGGAATACTTGAAATCCAGTAAATGGGCCTCCTTGCGCCGATAGGTACGCCGCCCGGCCCAGAGGCTCACCTCGCCCAGGCCATGCAACTGCAAAAAGCGCTCATCCCGTTTTACCAGTGCCAGCGTCCTCCCTTCCTCAGCATAAAAATCCCAGCCAATTTCACTGTGCAGGTAGATACCGTCCTTTTTTCCCAAATCGTGCTTCAGCTGGAAATCCATATACTGATTGCACTCGTTGCCAAACCGGGAAGCACCGTGCGCGCCCTTTGCCCGGTAACAGGTATGCGTGCTCCTGTTGCGCGTATGGCCGTAGCCATAGCGGATATAACCACTGGTGGAAAACCCCAGGGCTTCCGCCGAAGAGGTCTGTGGGGAATACAGCAGCGCAGACACCAGAAAAGCGGCAAACCAGCGTTCCATACCAACACCCGAGATTGCTGAAAACGAAGGGAGACGCGGCAGCCCGGACATGCTCCACAAGCTGTCGGGGCTCACCACCGGTCACAATCAGGGCTTTACAGGGGATTGATTTGGCGGCTGGTAGGTTGTCGGCCCGAACAGGATCATCGGCCAGTGAATGATGTTGTTCCTTCTCAACTCGTCCGACATCCGCACAAAGGGCTGTAAGATATAGCGTACTGGATTCATGCAATAATCTGCCGTATCGCTGAAAAGGCCGGCTTCGGGAAGCTCGTCGTCCGGCTCCCGGTAGGTCCCGAAGAGGCGATCCCAGATGGTCAGTCGCGCCCCGAAGTTACATCCCGAGTGGATATTGTGCTTTTCCTCCCGGGAGTGATGCGTGTAGTGCACACCGACCGTCACAAAGAACCATCGCAACGATTTCAGAATGCGGCTGCGGGACTCGATCCGATAGAGCACCGGGGAGTGGGACGGGTCGACCAGAACATCCACAATCATGACCACAACCAGGGCCCAGCCGGCGTTTTGGATATTCGAGGTAAAAAGCTTCGAAAGCAGCGGCAACACAACCAGGGTCAGGCCACCGGCAGCCTGCAACAGTACGGAAGTCGGCTCTATGGCACAGGTCAGCTGTGTCAGATTTCTGTTACGGTGGTGGTAAATATGCCCCAGGTTCCAGAAAAAACGCACGTTGTGGCATAGCCTGTGAGACCAGTAAAAGCAGAAATCCCCGATCAACATCGAAACCACGAGAGCCACAACGCCATTTAGCTCAATCAGCGTGGGGACGCTCTGCACCAGTTCATCGTAGTGTTCGAGCAGGCTCTGTATATCGCTGTTGAAAAAAGCAAACAGGCCACCGAAAACCAGGAACAGGTTCACCATGGAAATATTGAACATGCCCTGGTAATCAAATGGTCGTCCGGATACGCGGCGGTAAAAGATCATATCCGCACAGCCCACCAGGATTACAAAGACCGCGCGCACGACCAACCCAGCCACCAGGATACTGGCCAGTGGTGCAGAGACACTGTCCAACACCAGGTCTTTGGCCATATAGAAGACCCGTGCGGAATCCGCTTCGACAATGCTACGAAAGTCAGAAATTATAGGCTGGGGAATCAGCCACGCCAGGAATCCGACAACGGAAATAACAACCAGAATCAATTTCTGCCTGTCACTGTCCCGCAAATGGAGATTTCCGTACCAAATAGAAGACAATATATTACGTAAATAAGTCATCTGCCCACCTCCCTAGCGGCCCACATAAAGTAATCGAAACAGGAATATGCCGACGGCCTGCCAACCGGCAGGCGTCTGCGGAAAGATTTTTCTGGAACCCGGAATCTAAACAGCGGAGAGAAAAGACTCCTCCCCCCGGCTGGGGGAGGAGGAGTCTTTATTTTATTTTTTCGAGATATGACTACATGCAGTACTAGAAATACTAAAAATTAAGGATTTTTCAACGCGATTGTTAGAAGTAATTCAAATATAAAACGGCAATAAATTTCCGACCTACCAACATATACATCAGTAGTCCGACATGAAACCTCATGCCTGGCTACTCAAGGAAATGCCTTGCAATGCCGAAAACATAAAATAATCGATGAGCCCAACTGCAAATACAGCGGCAAAAAAATAGAGATGCCCGATATCCGGTCAACACCTGCGGATCGCACCCGACAATGTCGGCAGAGGAAATAACTCCCGACTTCAAAGGCTGGCAGGAAAGAGCTGCAGGAAGAAAAGGACAGAGCCCTGCTGACCGTCATCGCCGGTGTGGCGACAATCGCTCAACAGTGAGTGATCGGAGTGCGGGAAGGATCCCCGGCCGGGGTACAGGAGCGCAGCCAAACAGCCCCGAGGCAGCCCTTTTCGGCAGTATCGACAATGGTTTGCTCGCGGCGAGTAATTCAGCCGCCGCGCGCCGACTGGATGGAATCCGCCCTCGGCGGCAGTAGCCGACGCCCCCCCTGCTCAGCCTTCCAGCTGTACCGCCGCGCCGATCAGGGCCTGGAAGCCCGCATTCAGGGCATAGAGGGGCACGGACTGCATCCAGCCTTCCACCCGGCCCTTATCCAGGAAGCGCTGCTCCAGCTGACTCGCTGGCACCAGGTCGGCAATGCGCGGGAGTATACCGCCGCCGAGGAATACGCCGCCACGGGCGCCGATATACAGGGCCGCGTCGCCGGCGGCGCTGCCGAGGAAGTTGAGGAAATCGATCAGGGTCTCGCGGCACAGCGGGTCGGAACCGTCCAGGCCCCGGGTGCCGACATCCGGCGGCGCCAGGTCTTCGGCCGGCTTGCCGTTCAATTCGCACACAGCGCGGTACAGGTTCACCAGGCCGTTGCCGGACAGCACCCACTCGTTGAAGACC
This sequence comes from Microbulbifer litoralis, assembly GCF_023634065.1. GTDB lineage: Bacteria > Pseudomonadota > Gammaproteobacteria > Pseudomonadales > Cellvibrionaceae > Microbulbifer > Microbulbifer litoralis. Next base: position 68,961 of record NZ_JALKCV010000013.1, on the reverse strand, counting down.
GGCTGGCGGCTCTTCATCAGTATCTGTATCAGTGCCAGGTCCCGCTCCGTGGCCGGCGCCAGGTTGGCGTGGCCGCCCTCGCCGGCGAGCACGTGGTAGCGGCCGTTTTCCACCGCCAGGCCGGCCACCCCCAGGCCGGTGCCCGGGCCCAATACCGCCATCTGCGCGCCCTCGACCCGCGGCACATCGCGCAGGACTTTATAGTCACCCGCACCCAGTTTGGGCAGCGACAGGGCCAGCGCGGCGAAATCGTTGATCAGTTCCAGGTGGGCAAAGTCAAACTCCCGGCGCAGGGATTCGGCGCAGATGCTCCAACCCAGGTTGGTCATATAGACGCGGCCGCCGGCGGCGGTGCTGTCCACCGGGCCGGCCGCGGCGATGCAGGCGCGCTCGGGGGCCGGCTGGTCCAGGCCCTGGAGCCAGTGGTGGAAGGCGGCATCGAAGCCGGCAAACTGCTGGCAGTCCACCACCTTGAGGCACTGCAGTTCATAGCCGCCGTTGGCAGGCTTGGCGATGGCAAAACGGGCGTTGGTGCCGCCGATATCCGCTACGATGCTCGTCATGGCTTGTTCCTGTTGTATCTCCCTGAAAAGCGGCGCTATAAGTTACGGATTCGGCGACTAAAAAACCAGCCCTCCCCGCCTTTGTCGACAACTCCCCTCCGGCGGGAGGGGTAGACAGACGCCAACTGCGCCGCTCACCGGGGCCGCCGTCAACCTGCGGACAAAAAAAGACCGGCACTGGGGCCGGTCCAATTAGCAGAAAAAAGAAGAAGAAGGCGATGGAGCCCACTGCCTCGGCGACCGCAATAACCAGGGAGCCACTTGTCGTGGCGGCGGTCGCGTGAGGCGGATCATCGCCGCAGATGCACAGTCTGTCGGCCCACTTTGCAGCGCCGGGGCAAACTGGGGCCGTGTCACTTTGCCCCGACGGGCGGGAAATCCCGCCCTACCGCAGGTCAGAGCTTGACGATGCGGATCCAGTTGATGTTCCAGCCGCCCTGGGCCGCGAACACGCCCAGGTCGAAGGGACCCGCGGGCAGATCGACGGTTTGGGATACGGTGTCCCAGCTCTGCCAGCCACCGGTGGCGGGAATATCTACTTCTCCCAGTACCGTGCTGCCGGCGTTCAGGTCCAGCGACAGGCGCCCGCCGGCCTCGCTGGCGACCCGGTACTCGACCCGGTAGCTGCCGGCCTCGGGCAGGCTGATGCCGGCGTAGGCCATCCAGTCCCCGGTTTCGATCCAGCCCACATTGTCGCCGCCGCCGGTGTCCGAGGTGGCCTCGGTCTGCACGCCGGCCATGGCGGTGTAGTCCTCGGCCTGGATGGTCAGTTCGAAACCGGGTTCCGGATCCGGGTCACCGCCGCCGCTGCTGCCGTCCACCGACATCTGTCCGGCCGGCACGCTGAAGCTGGTGCCGTCGGAGAAGCTCACGGTGCGCGCGGTGTCGCCGAAGTTGTAGGCCAGGTAGGTCCTGTCGCCGTTGTTGTCGAACGCCAGCGCCGCCGGGTAGTCGGCGCTCAGGCCGCCGTTGCCGCTGGCCAGGTGGCCCAGCTCCTTGTAGGTGTGGATCCAGTGATAGGTATGGGCCCTGGTCTCACCCTCCTCCGGGGTGTAGTTGCCGGCCATGCTGTCGTAGTCGGCGACCGCCGCCTGGCCGTCGGTCATGGCCCAGATATTCCACCAGACATCGCGCCAGTGGCCGGCAGGCAGGCCGGACGGCTTGCCGTTGCTGGATTCTCCGCTCATGCCCAGGGTCACGTAGTCCTGCAGGTAGTCGGGGTGCTGGCCGATATGCAGCACCAGCGGCGACAGCGGCAGGCCCTGGATACCGAGGATATGGGCGTAGGCGCCGCTGAACCAGGTGGAGAAGACATGGCCGTTGCCCCAGATAATGGAGGTGGTCATCTTGTCGTACGCCGGCGCGAAGTTGTCCCGGTCGCCGCCCAGGCCGCGGTAGCGGTCCAGGTTGTTCCAGTACTCCCAGTAGGCCGCGGTGGACAGGGTGTGCAGATAGATGCCGCGGTTCACCAGGTCCTGGTTGTCGGTGATCAGGCCGTAGAGCACGATGGCGCCGTAGGCGTTGGCCGCCTCGGAGGTGGACTCGTTGTTATTGCCCAGCGCAAAGTTGGCGTGACCGGAGGCCCAGGAGAAGCCGTTGGCCGGGTCAAAGTTGCGCAGGTACGGGAACATGGTGTCGTTGCGGCCACCGGCGTAGTCGCGAATCAGCAGTTCCACCATCGGCCCGTAGGCGTTGGGGCCGCACCAGGCCGGGTCCACGCGGCAGATCTCCGCCGCCGCGCGCACGAAGTAGCCGTAGTGGAAGTGGTGGTCGTTCAGCTGCTGCTGGGCGCCGAAGGACTCGTCGAAGCCCAGCAGCGTGTTCCACTCGTCGTCGTAGACAAAATACTTGCTGGTATCCAGGGAGCCGCTGGTGTTGGCCCGGAACCAGTCCTCCAGTTCCGCCTTGAGCCAGTTGGTCAACTGGTCCGCCTGCGCGGTCATGCCGTTGCTGCGCGCGATGGCCGCCAGTTCCGCCACCTTGCCGTAGTTCTTGCCGGACCAGTAGGTATCGGAGTTGGTATTCCAGTTCGCCTGGCCCTGATCAATGAAACCCTGCACCAGTTGCTGCAGTGTCTGCGGATCGTAATCGCCGACGCCGGCCGGGAAAAACGGCAGCAGGCCGACAAATGGCAACTGGTAGCTGAACTGGCTGGTGGCCGCGAACTGCACCACACCGCGGGCGCTGCGCGCCTTGTAGCCGGACAGCGGCTGGCTGGAGTTTTTCCAGTGCAGCGGCTGCAGGCCGGCGAGGGTATTCACCGGTGCGCCCCGATAGCGGTAGTGATGGGTCACGTTGACCGAGTTGTCGGCGCGGTTGACCGCGTAATCGATGAACATCTCGTCCACCGGCTGCTGCGCGTACTGGGCGAAGGTCTGGATGGTGCCCGCATCCGGCGTGCCGGCCCCCGGCAGCCAGGCGACCGTCAGGCGATTGCTGTCGGTGATGGCGATCTCGCTGCCGGCCGGGTTGTTGAACTGGGTGGCACCATCGCCCACCAACAGGAAATGGTTGCGGATACCGGCCACATCGGTCCAGATACCGAGGCTGTTGCCGTCCTGGTGGAAGGTACCCTTCTCGCCGCCGTCGGCGGCCTTGGTGCGCACCGCGAACTGTCCGGCCAGCAGGTCGAAGTAAACGAACGGCGAGCCGTAGACGAAGGTGGCCTCCATGACCGGCGTGGCGCCGCTGCGCCACTGCACAGTGACCGAGCCGTCACTATAGTCTTTCAGGAAGGCTTCCATATCGCTGTAGGCGGTGTTGCCCACGGCGATACCGTCGAACACTTCGCTGAACGGGTCCGGGATCTGGTAGACGGTCTGGTTGTCCAGCGTCTGCAGGCCCGCCGGGATCGACAGGATACGCGCGCCGCGGTTGCTGATGCGCGCGGTGACCGGGTCCGGGGTGATATAGGCGGAATCGGCGGGATCGCCGATGGTCATCTCGCCGTAGAAGGACACCGAGCCCCACCAGCGGTGGGTCATGGTCGGCCCGTTGGCCGCCGGCGCCACCAACTGCGGGTGCAGTGGCGTGGGCGCGCCGATCGGATCACAGGAACTGACGCCCGGTTCGACGACACCGGCATTGTGAATCCAGGTGCCGTGATCCACGGTGCAACCGTAGCCGGCGGGGTTGATGGTATCGCTGATATTGCCGGCACCGTAGTTGGTGAAGCCGGCCTGCGCGAGGGGCGCCGCTGACAGGGCGGCGCCCAGCCAGAGCAACTTGCTGAGTGTTTTCATTGCTGTATCCGTCGTTATTGTTGTCAATCCTCGCCCGGATAGCGCACCGCGAACCAAGCCCACGCTTGAACTCCGCGCGATGACCGCGCCCCGCGACACAGCATCCAGACTCGTAACCAGTCGATGGTCACTGCTGGCGACCATCGAGTCGCCCCACTTCCCTCCGCGGCGGAAACTGGGCATGCCACTTTATCGCCACTCCGGGAACAAAAAAGAAATAACCGCCAGCCCTGTGATCCAGCGCACCCGGCCTCCCCAGGCACAAAATTCGCGACAGGCCAAGATAGGCGCAGCACTGGTTATTCTCTATACTGCGCGACATAACAAAGACTACAAACAACCCTAATAAATAACGCACTACTCAAGCGCCGATGAAAGAATACGTATTCAATATCCCCGACGTGGTACTACTGATGACCGCCGCGGAATGCCTGCTGCTGTCCATTTTCCAGCAGGTACTGCCACAGCGGGAACGCAACTACGGCCTGCTGCTGACCGCCTTCCTGCTGATCGTGGCGCTGGCCTCCACCAGTACCCTGATCCTGTGGAACGACCAGTTCACGCTGTCACAGTTGTTCGAGCAGCGCATCGTCCCCTACCTGCTGTTCGCCGCGCTGATGCTGAAGGGCCCGGCCATCTATCTCTATGTGTCGGCCCTGACCCAGCAGAACCTGCGCCTGCGCCGGCACCACGCGCTGCACCTGCTGCCGGCGGTGGCGATGATGCTCTGCATCGCCATCTTCGACCTCAGCGCCGACGACCTGCGCCGTATCTCCGTGGCCGGCCAGGGAATGCCCGAGGCCCTGGTGGATTTCGTCTGGGACCTGTCCACGCTGGTGCCACTGGCCTACGCCGTGGCCGCCGTACTGCTGATCCGCCGCTACCGCGGCGAGCTCAAGGACGAGTACTCGCACTTCTCCACCGAGGAACTGAGCTGGCTCAACGGCCTCACGCTGGCCGTCGCCGCCAGTTGGGGCTGGACCATGGTGGTTCATATCCTCGCCAAGTTCTCGTCCGTCACCCTCGCCGACTACTTGGGGATCGCCGACAACTACGTCACCTTTATCCTGATCAATGCCTTCTTCGCGTACACGCTGACCTATGCCCACCAACTGCTGGACACCAAACCGGAGACCAGCCGCGAGGCACCGGAGGACGAGCCGTCCGAGAGCGCCATCGACCGGGTGCGCAAAGCCATGGAAGACGATAAGGTTTTCCTGAAAAAAAACCTGAACCTGGAACAATTCTCCGAGCGGGTGGAGCTGCCGGCAAAAGAAGTCTCGGCCGTGATCAATAAACACTTCGGCACCAACTTCTTCGAGTTCGTGAACTCCTATCGCGTGGAAGAGGCCAAGGCGCTGCTGGCGGATGGCAAGAATGCGGATATGACCATTCTCGATATCCTGCTGCAGTCCGGCTTCAACAGTAAATCCGCCTTCCACCGCTTCTTCAGCCGGCTGGTGGGCATGTCGCCGACCGAGTATCGAAAGCAGGCGCAGGCGCCGAAGGGAGAGGTGGCAACGGCGCGCTCATAGCCCGCCGGCCGCATCCTGCCGCTGGTGTTCAGCCTCGGCCAGCCGCTGGGCTTCGGCACTGCCCAGCGCCTCGCTGCGCACGGAAAAAACCTGCGCCTCGCCGGCGCCCGCCGCGCGCATCCGCTGCACCCGCGCCGCCAGTATCCTGCGCGCCAGCGGGGAACCCATCCGGCTGGTCTCGCGGTTGAACTGCCGCTGCAGGTCCGCCAGGCGCCGGGCCCGCTCTTCCCCGCTGAGGTTCTCATCGCCCGCCACCGCCATGGCATCCATGATATACGGGGCCTGAATCTCCTCCTCGGCAAAGAGCCCGCTCGCCAGTTCCTCGCCGAAATAGTTGCGCCGCAGTTCCAGTAATTGCCGGTAGCGGCTTCTGTCCGCCGGTACCCTGCGGCCGCCACTGTCGCCGAGAAAGTCCCGCTCCGCCTGGCGGTAGTCGCTATAGCTGCGCACCACCCCCGTCAACTGCTGCGCGGCGGCTTCCGGCAGTGCCCCTTCGAGCAGTGCCTGCAACTGCGTTGCGGTTATGGAACCGCCGGACACAGCCAGTTCCGGGTAGAGGATCTCCAGGGCGCCGCGGGTATTGCGATCGAGGATCAGGGCACCGTCTTTATCGAAGTTCAGTAACAGCAGCGCATCGTAGATTCGCGCAGAGGCGGGTTCCGGCGGGGCAAGCGCCGCATGCCCAGGGTTTTCTTCCGGCTCCCGCGTTGTCGTCACTGGGCCCTGCTCCGCTTTTTTCACAGTCGCGGTAACGGCCGCGGGGCTGTCGGCCACTTTTATCGCGCGCGTTGTGGCGGGGCCCGACTGTCGCCAGGACAGCAGCGCAATGGTGATACCGAACGATACAACTCCCGCTCCCACCCAAAAATATTTCACGGCATTACCTCCCGGGTAACCGACACAAAAACCAGCAGCACAACAAGACTACGTCTCTTTTCACAGTGTGCCAGAGGTCGGCGGTCGGCAACGAGAGGGGATAAGCGCCAGTGTGACAACAGCGTACTGCGCGCGGCTTTTTTGGTGTCTTCTGTACTTTCTGGCAACGGCAGCGGCCACTTATGCTTTCCGCACTCGCAGCGGCACCGCGAGTGAGATTTAAAGCGCGCAACCGCGCGGATAATAACTGCCAGATAAAGAGGCCTTGATGATGATAAAGAAAAACCCGGTCAGAACACTGCTATCAATTGCGGGAATCCTGCTGGCGATGACCTTCAGTATTTCCCCCGCCCAGGCACAGAGCTGTCCCTCGGACGCCATCTGCCGCTACGAGGATACCCCCGGAAATTACAGTGACAACGGACCCTACGATTACGACAGCTACACCATGCCACTGTTTTCCACACCGGGCGGGGCCACGGTTTACCATCCCACCGACGCAGCGCCACCCTACTCGCTGATCGTCTTCACTCCACCCTACACCGGAACCCAGGTCATGTACCGGGACTGGGGCCCCTTCTTCGCCTCCCACGGCATTGTGCTGGTTACCATGGATAGCCGCACCATCTACGATTCGGTGGACTCGCGCGCGGACCAGCAACAGGAAGTGCTGGACGCGATGAAAGATGAAAATACCCGCTACGGCAGTGCACTGCGTGGCAAGCTGGACACCGGCCGCTTCGGTGCTACCGGTTGGTCCATGGGCGGCGGCGCCACCTGGATCACGTCCGCCGAATACAGCGGCCTGAAAACCGCCATGTCTTTCGCCGGCCACAACATGACCGCCATCGACAGTGATGCCAGCGGTCGCAACACCCATATCCCCACCATCCTGTTCAACGGCGCACTGGATACCACCTACCTCGGCGGCCTGGGCCAGAGCGACGGTGTCTATGACAGTATTCCCTACGGTGTGCCGAAGCTTTTCTACGAAGCGTCCAACGCCGGGCACTTCGCCTGGGGCGGGCCCACCGATGCCAATCGCTATGTGGGCCAGCTGGCGCTGGCTTTCCAGAAAACCTTCCTCGACGGTGACACCCGCTGGGCGCCCTACCTGGACCGGCCGCCGCTCTATGTGGCCACTTTCGAGAGTGCGCATGTTCCCTGACAGGCAACTCGCAGCCGCGACTCCGATTATTGATTACTGAAGGTACCGCAGGCTGAATCAAAAAAGCCCGGGCTATCGGCCCGGGCTTTCGTGTTTCAGTGTGGTGTGCCGTCAGCCGCAGTTGATATCCGCATCCGTTTTCGAGGCGATATGAATATCGTGAATGGTCAGGTCCAGGGCACCGGCGGTGCGCACGTAGAATGGTGACAGCACCATATCCATTTTCGCGCCGCCCTCGGCCATGCACTGCAGGTCCACGGCGACGGTTTTCCACTCGCCGGGCGCCGCGCCCTTCAGCAGCTCGGTAATGGACTGCTCGGCACCGCAATCCATGCCGCAATTGATGCCCAGGTTCACGGTGTCGCTGGGGGCACTGTCCACCTTGACATCGAATACCAGCGCACCCCGATTGCCCAGGTAACTGGAGAGGTCGGTGCGACTGTTGGCAAAGAAACCGGCAACGGCGTTCCCCTCGCCGGTCCACTGCAGGCGGCGGCTGTCTTCCTGGACGTTGCGGTCGACAGACTGCACGCGGATCCCCTGCAGCTTGGCGACACTGCTGGAGATGACCTGGCGGTTGTTGCCCACGTCGGTCACTTCAAACTTCCACGGATCCAGTGCGCGGCCGTTGAATACCGCCAGTGCCTCGTTGCCGTCGCCCTGTTCCAGGCCGCTGTCTTCCGGCAGTGCGGCCAGCTGCCCGCCGTCCCGATAGGTGAGGCCATAGCCGTAGTTGAACTGCGCCAATTCCTCGTTCTGGCCGCGGTTGCGTACCTGGGGACGCGCATCGTCCGGCCAGGAGAAGGTGAGCTTGCCCTTGAAGTCGTGGTTTACCTGCCCCGCGCTATTGCGGAAGATCACATCCGCAATACCGCCGCCCTCGGTGCCCAGCTGCCAGATGGTGACGAAGGCATCGGAGGCATTGATCTCGGGGTTCACCCACAGCGGGCGGCCGGTAATGAACAGCGACACCACCGGAATACCCTGTTCGCGCAGGCGTTTCATCAGTGCCAGGTCGCGCTCGCCCCGGTAGTCCAGGTTGGAGACATCGCCCTGCATTTCCGCGTAGGGGTCCTCGCCGAAAACCACGATGGCCACATCCGGTTTCTGTTCGAAGCTGCCGTCGCCGGACAGTTCGGCGCTGCCGCCGGAGGCCTCTACCACCTCAGCGATGCCGTCGTACACGGAAGTGGCGCCGGGGAAATCGCTGTTCCGGTTACCGGTGCCCTGCCAGGTCACGCTCCAGCCACCGGCCTGCTTGCCGATATTGTCGGCACCGTCGCCGGTGACGAGAACGCGCTGCTCGCGCGCCAGCGGCAACAGGTCGCCTTTGTTTTTCAGCAGCACCAGGGACTCGCGCACCGCCTGGCGGGCGATGGCGCGGTGTTCCGGCGCACCGATCAGGGATTCGTCACCGGCGTAGGGACGCTGGGACGGGGCACCGGCCTCGAACAGGCCGGCGCGCAGTTTGACGCGCAGGATACGGCGCACGGCATCGTTCAGGCGCTCAGCGGGAATTTCCCCGCTCTTCACCTGCGCCAGGGTGTTTTTGTACAGCTCTTTCCAGCTCGGATCGGTGGCCATGAACATATCCAGGCCGGCGTTGATCGCCTGCGGGCAGCTGACGTTGCTGCAACCGTTGACAAACTGGTGGCCGGCCCAGTCACCGACGATAAAGCCATCGAAGCCGAGACGGTTTTTCAGCACGTCGGTCATCAGGTATTTGTGGCCGTGCATCTTCTTGCCGTTCCAGCTGCTGAAGGATGCCATTACCGTCTGCACACCGGCCTCGATCGCGGAGAAGTAACCCTGCGCGTGGATCTGCATCAGCTCGTCTTCGCTCATGATGGCATCGCCGCGGTCGATACCGTTTTCGGTGCCCCCATCGGCGAGGAAATGCTTTGCGGTGCCGATCACATGCTTGCCGTGCAGCAGCTCGTCACTGCCCGGCGCGCCCTGCAGTCCCTCCACCAGCTCGCCGCCGTAGTTGCGCACGACTTCCGGGTCTTCGGAGTAGGATTCGTAGGTCCGCCCCCAGCGGTCATCGCGGACGACCGCCAGGGTGGGGGCGAAGATCCAGTCGATACCGGTCGCGGACACTTCCGCCGCGGTGGCGGCGCCGATCTCGCGCATCAGTTCCGGATTGCGGGTGGCGCCGAGGGCGATGTTGTGGGGGAACAGGGTCGCGCCGATCACGTTGTTGTGACCGTGTACCGCATCGGTGCCCCAGATCACCGGGACCGCAACGCCACCGTCACTGGTATTCGTGGAAGCCTGGTAGTAGGCGTCTGCCAGCTCGACCCAGTCGGCGACGCTCGCGTGCTTGTCGTTGTTCGGGAAGGCGCCGCCCCCGTTGAGGATGGAACCGACATGGTATTTCCCGACCTCTTCCGGGGTCGCCGTGCGAATCTCCACCTGGATCAGCTGGCCGACTTTTTCCTCCGTGGACATCCTGCCGAGCAGTTCGTCGATGCGCGTTTCGATCGCCGGATCTTTGGCGATGCCACTGGTCAATTTCGGCCAATCCGCATTCAACTCCGTCGATGCGCCGCTCTCCTGTTTCGGTTGGCTGACCATTTTCTGCTCGCTGCAACCGGCCAGCCCGCCGCCGGCAATCAGACCGGAGATGACCCCCAGCAGAATTCGCTTCTTCATCACCGTAGAACTCCCGTTATTCTTGTGACCCAATGTTTACTGCCGGTTTTGCGAAACACGGCTCTGTCAGTCTCCGTTGTACGCACAGCCCGGAAAAGGGTCGTCCCACTTTGGACCGGCGCGGCAAAATGGTGCATACCACCTTGCCACCGGTTGAAAACGCCAAAATGGGACGGGGCATCACTTGCTCAGCAGCACATTGTCCACCTGCAACACCGCACCATCCTGGTTCCCCCAGCCCGGCGAGATCACAAACGGTGTATTGACCCGGTCCGCTTCCAGACCGCCCTCCTCGAGTTCCATCATCGGAATCTGGAAGTGGGTCCACTGGTCCATCGGCGGCATGTCCAGCGGGTAATCGCCGGAGCTGCAGGGGTGTACGCAGTCGGCGCGGAAGGTCAGGGAAGCGGAACCGGCATCGGCCGGTTCCGCCAGGACCCGCAGGTCAAATTCCACGTAGGTGTAGTCGCTCAGGTCGTAGGCATCCGTGGACTGGAAGAAGCCGATCCCCTCGTCGGTGTTGTAGCTGATCTGGCCCACATCGCCGTAGTCGCCACCGGCATCCACCACCTGGAAGTCCACCGTGCCGCTGTTGGTGTAGATCCCCCATTGGTAGGACGCGTGGATCCCGCCATCGAACACCACCAGCTCATCGCCGGCATCCTCCGGCGGCTGCGGCGGCTTGTGGCCGGGATTGCTGACAAACTCGCCGTCGGTACTGGCGCAACCCTTGCCGGTTTCGAAATCCTCGGTGCATTGATACACGCGCACATGGTCGATCTGGAATTCCTGCGGGAAGGCGCTTTCGTCAATGCCGGTGTCATTGACATTGCCGGCCCAGTCGCCGCCCACCGCCAGGTTGAGAATCAGGTGGAAGGCCTGATCGAAAGGCGCGTTGGGCCGGTCCAGTGCGGCGCTGCTATACCAGCCGTCGCTGGTCTGGGTGGCGTAGTGGTCGCCGTCCACATACCAGCGGATCTCGCCCTGCTGCCACTCGACCGCGTAATCGTGGAAACCATCCGCCGGGTTGAGGCCGCCGGGCAGCTGGTAGGGCTCACCGGAGTGGACGTTCGATGGCCAGGTGTCGCCGAAGTGCAGGGTGCCGTACACCCGGTCCTCGCCACCCACTTTCAGGTTGACGGCTTCCAGGATGTCGATTTCACCGGACAGCGGCCAACCGCCGTAAGCCCCGTCCGTGGGCAGCATCCAGAAAGCCGGCCAGGAGCCCTGCCCGCTGGGCAGCTTCGCCCGCATTTCGAAGCGGCCGTATTTCCAGTCACCCAGGCCCTTGGTGCGCAGCCGCGCGGAGGTATAGGTACCGCTGCCGCTGGTGTCCCCCGGATCGTAATTCGGGTCGTCGTCCACTACCGCCGGCCCCACGGAGTCTTCGCGGATGGCCTTGATATGCAGCAGGTCGTCGGCAACCCAGGAATTTTCCGCGTTGTCCACGTAGCACTGGGCCTCGTTGTTGCCGCCGCCGGTGCAGTTCTGTTCGTGGGTCCATTTTTCGCTATCGATGACATCGCCGGAAAACTCGTCCTGCCATACCAGGCAGTAGCCGGAATTTTCCGGGTCCTCCAGGCAGCGTTCCGGGCGTGTTTCCACCGGCTCATCCACCAGGCCGTCGTCGACATTATCGCTGTCATTGTCATCGTTATTATTGCTACCGCCCCCACCACAGGCGGCCGCGGCAATCGCCAGGCCGAGGGCGGTGGTGCGGAAAAGGAATCTGGACATCTCTGTCTCCTCATCGCGTGATTATTGTTGTTAGCCCCCACAAACCCCGGGGCCGTTTTATGTAACTGTGTCGCCCGCGGGGAGTCGCCCCACCTTGGGAAAACAGGCAAGGTGGGCCGGCCATTCCCGGTGGGAAGTTGGCCGGACGCGACGCGCCCACTGCAGCTCGCGATTTGCGAAAGATGTTCGGGAAATCCGGGAGGTCCCGCTTTTCTGTCGTCGGTAATAGCGGGACGGTGCGGCATCCCCGGTAAACACCGGGATGGTGAACCCGCCTCATTGAAACGACAATGATTATCGTTTAGATTTAAGAGTGTCGACATCAGTCGACCTCGGAACTGGGGGCCCATGGATCGGTGGATACGTGAAATACATCGACAACAAACTGGACGTCTATCTGGATCATCGTGCGGATCTGGTGGACTATGTCGCCACCATAACCGGATGCCGATCGCGGGCCGAGGATGTTGTTCAGGATGCGTTCCTGCGATTCGTGCCCGATAATGGCCCGGCGGCTGCACCGGGGACCTCGGGCGCTGCCTATCTCTACCGGATCGTGCGCAACCTCGCCTTCGATCTGTCGCGGCGATCCACCATGGAGTCCCGCCACCAGAACGAGGAGAGCGTGGAGTGGCTGAAACCCCGGGAAGAGCGCAGCCCGGAGCAACTGCTGTTGCAGCACAAGCGGCTGGAGCAGCTTTCGGTGGTGCTGGAGGGCCTTCCCGAGCGGGAGCGAATCGCCATCGAAATGCACCGTGTCGGGGGCTACACGCTGGCGGAAATATCGGAGCGGCTCAGGGTATCCACTGCCACGGCACACCGCCTGGTACGCAGGGCGGTGGTGCACATTGCCGCATCCGTGGCCTAGTGGTCCATGCGGAAAGTTGTGTAACTGTTCGCGTCGCCAAAGCGCCCAGCTCTGCGTTGAGAAAGCTTGAAATAGAACCACTATTCCTGCGCTTTCTCGCCTTGATCTGAACACTTTGGCTGTGCTCCTTAGTCACCAAACTTTCCGCATGGATCACTAGTGGGCCGCTCGCAAAGTTAGGTAACAGTTCGCTTCGCCAGATCGTCCAGCTCTGCGTTGAGAAAGCTTGAAATAACGCTGCTATTCCAGCGCTTTCTCGCCTTGACCTGAACGATTTGGCTGTGCTCCTTTGCTACCGAACTTTACAAGCGGCCCACTAGTCCTGTTTTGAAAGGTACAAGCATCAGCAACTCCGGATCTGAGATGGAAACTGCCAACAGGGGAATGGCCGCCGCCCGTGAAGAGTGGGTGCCGGCAAAGGCCGATACCGCGCACCTGGAGCGCGCGGCAGACTGGATGCTCTGGCTCGAGGCCGCCCCCGATGACCGGCGCCTGCGCCGGGACCTGGACACCTGGCTGGCCGCCGACAGGCAGCACCGGCAGGCCTGGCAGAAGGTCTGCAATACCTGGGCGCTGCTGGGCGACATGCCTGCCGACCGGCAACAGTGGCCCGCCGAACAAGCCCGGCCCCCACACCGCTTCCCCCGCCGCCGGACACTGGTCTCCCTGGCCGTTGCCGCCACGGTGTTGCTGGCCCTGCTGCCACTGACGCTTCCGCTTTGGTCGGCGGATTACCGGAGCGGGATCGCGGAAACCCGCACCCTCTCCCTGCCCGACGGCACGCTGGTGACACTGGGCGCGGACAGCGCCATCGATGAAGACTTCAGCAGCGGCCAGCGTCGGGTCAGGCTGCTGCGCGGAGAGGCTTTTTTCGACGTGGCCGAAGACCGGCGGCCGTTCACCGTACAAATGGATGAGCTGCTGGCCCGGGACATCGGTACCGCTTTTGCTGTCCGGGCAGGCGAGCCGCTGGTCGCAGTGGCGGTCAGCGAGGGGGAGGTCCGGGTGACGGACCGCGCCAGCGGCAACCAGGACTCCCCGTATCGGTTGCTGGCCGGCGACCAGATCACGATCGATCGCGACAGCGGCGTCGTGCAACGCTTCCGCCTGCCACCGGACCGGGTGGCCCTGTGGCGCCGGGGCCGGCTGTTCGTACAGGATCGGCCGGTGGCGGACCTGGTGGACACCCTCGAGCGCCACGCCCCCGGCTACATCCTGGTGCTGGACGACACACTGGCCCGGCATCGCATCACCGGCAGCTACGACCTCTCCAATGTGGATGGTGCGCTGAGCGCCATCGTCCAGCCCCGCGGAGGGCGGGTACTCCATCTGACGCCTTTCCTGCGGATCCTTCTCGGCCCGGAATAATTTTTATCGCCCATTTTTTTCACCCGGGCGTGAAAAAAAACACCGCCTCGTTCGTTGTCTCTCCCGATATCTTCTATCCAAAAGTTTCGCATTTGCGATGCGCAATCCGGAGACACGGGAGCATGACCTTGATTTTCCGACAACCCGGGCCGGGGCTGCATCCCGCACCCGCCTGGTTTCTGGCCATCCTGCTGGTTTTGCCGTTGGCCGCAGTGGCGGAAGAGTTTGCGGCCCCTGAAAAACCTGAATTCGACATTCCCGCCCAACCCCTGCCCGTCGCCCTGGACACTTTCTCCCTGCAGTCCGGCTACCAGGTATCCGCCAGCGCCGCCGACCTGGCGGACCTGAACTCCCGGCCGGTCAGCGGTCGCCTGGAAGTGAACGAAGCCCTGGACCGCATGCTGTCCGGCACCGGCCTGCACTGGCACTTCGGCAGCAGCAATACGGTGGTGGTCAGCGCCCTGCCGCCACTGGAGAGCGCCCGGATGTTACCGGCGGTTCGGGTACAGGCCGAAGGCGAAGACTCGGTGGAGGCAACGGACCAACCCTATCGCGAGCCCGGTTCCTCCGCCCGTATCAGCCAGAAAGAGATCGAGCGCTTCCGGGGTATGTCGGTGGGTGACATGTTCAAGGGCAGCACCGGTGTGATGGTGGCCGAGAACCGCAATAGCGGCGGCCTCAATATCAACATCCGCGGCATGCAGGGACAGGGACGGGTACCGGTGCTGGTGGACGGCGCCCGCCAGGAAACCACGGTCTACCGGGGCTATGCCGGCGCCACCAGCCGCAGCTACGTGGACCCGGACCTGATCGGCAGTGTCGAGATCGACAAGGGCCCCACCATGGGCGCCAGCGGCACCGGCGCTACCGGCGGGCTGGTCAGCATGGTCACGCTGAAAGCCGATGACATCGCCAAGCCCGGCAACACCTGGGGCCTGCGGCTGCGCGGTAGCCCGGTGGGCAACAACAGCGGATCACCACCCGCGTCCGGCACCCAGTCCGGCTACGCAACGGGGGGCAGCCTGGGCTCGTCCCCCTTTTATCGTATCGACTGCCTGCCCGGGCTCACCCTGTGCGACGGCGAATACAGTATCGACAACGCCTATCCGCCGGAAGGCTCCATGGACCGGCCCGATTCCCTCGACTTCAAGGGGTACGCCGGCAGCCTGGCGACTACCGCGCGCCTGCCCGGAGTCGACCTGGTAGCGGCCTATGCGCGGCGCAGCCAGGGCAACTACTACGCCGGCGAACACGGCCCCACGCCGGTTCTCGACCTGTCCGAACGGTACAACCGCGGCTTTTACACCGAAGTGCGACCGGAGGTCGTGGGCGCCTCCCGCATACGCGGTGGCGAACAGGTCGTGAACACCAGTTTCGACAGCGAGTCCCTGCTGCTGAAGAGCACACTCTATCCCGGCAATGCGCACACCCTGGCGTTCAGCTACCTGCGCTACGACAGCGAATACGGCGAGCTGATGCCGTCGCAGTTGATCTGGTTCGGCAAAACCGCACAGACCGAACTGTCCCGGGTCACCGCCAACACCTACACCACCCGTTACCAGTGGCAACCCGCGGACAGTGAGTGGTTCGACCTGGACGTACACCTCTGGCACACCGACACCGACAGCCTCAACAACGCCTACACCGAAGAGATGCTGGAACTGCTCTCCCAGACCACCAGTACCGAAAACTACCGGCGCTGGGGCGCGGACATCACCAACACCACACAGGTTTCCGCACTCGGCGATTTCCAGCTCCGCTACGGACTGGCCTGGCAGAACGAAAGGGTCCAACCCAAGTACGCGGAAGTGGATGCCCTCTCGCTGATGCGCGACGGCGAGCGCAGTGAAAGCAGCGCATTTGCCGCCATGAAATGGACGTTGCTGCCAGCGCTGACGCTGGACGCCGGCGTCCGCTACACACGTTTCGATGTCGAGGACAACAAGCCGGTCGTCATCATGGATCCCGAAGACAGCCCCTGTGCGGATCAGGACGGCGACATGGTGTGTGATTCCCGGCCGGAATTTTCCCGCAACACCCAGTCCGGTTCGGCCCCGGTTGCCAGCCTGACCTGGGAGCCGCTCGGCGGCCTGCAACTGTATCTGCGCTACGCCGAGGCTCTGCGAATGCCCAGCCTTTTCGAGAGCACCTCCGGTTTTTCCGTGGCGCCAGCGCCGGGCATCGTCCTGCAGCCGGAACACACCCGCAACAGGGAGGTGGGGGTCAACCTGCTGCGGCGCGGCCTGGTCGGCGGCGGGGACGTGGCGCGGGCCAAACTGGCCTACTTCAACAACCGCACGGAAGACTACATCACCCGCACCATTCCCAACGCCTGGGAAGACACCAGCGTCGGCCTGAGTTCCTACCTGTTCCGCACCCGCAATATCGACAGCGTCGCTTTCGATGGGGTCGAACTGACACTGGATTACGATGCCGGCTGGATTTTCGTCAAGGCCGCCGGCACCAGCTACGCCGGTATCGAAACCTGCCACACCGGCAGCTATCGCCGGCAGCGATGCACGGACTACGGTATCGCCTCGAGCTTCGTCAACAACATGATTCCCCCCAAGTGGGAAGCCAACGCCACCCTGGGCTTCCGCCCGTTTTCCGAAACACTGGAATTCGGCGCCCACGCGAACTGGGTGGGCGAGCGCAACCGGGTGCCCGAGTTCAACGACCAGACCGAAACCAGCCGCAGCTACTCCGACCCGATCCCATGGCACCGCTACAGCGTTATCGATGCTTTCGTGACATGGCAGCCCAACGACACAGTCACCGTCGATTTCAACATCGACAACATTACCGACGAATACTACATCGACGCGCTGAGCCTGGGGCTGGTCCCGGCTCCCGGGCGCACCACACGGCTCAGCGCCAATCTGCATTTCTGATCGGAGTTTCCATGAACATACCCCATGAAAGCCGCAGCAAGCGGCTGATGTCCGTCACCGACGAGCAGCACGAACGCCTGCATGTACTGGTGGCACAACAGGCCCCATTCTCCAGCCTGGCGGCCTACGGCCACTGGCTGGATGTGCAGTTCCGTTTCCAGTACCGGATCGCGTCCCTCTATCATTGGCCCGCCCTGGGCGATCTACTGCCGGAACTGCCGGAGCGCGGCCGACTCGCCGCCGTGGAGGCAGACCTGCGCGATCTCGGGCGCACAGTCCCGGCGAGCGGCACACTGGCGGAGCAACCCCGACAGGACCCGGAAGCCTGGGGCTGGCTGTTTGTGTCCGAGGGTTCCAACCTGGGCGCGGCCATCCTGCTCAAGCGCGCCCGGGCACTGGGGTTGTCGGAGCAGCACGGCGCCCGACACCTGGCCGGAGCACCGGAGGGACGGGCGCGGCACTGGCGCGCCTTCACCGCGGTATTCGATGCCCTGTCACTGGACGCCGCGCAGGAGGCGCGCCTGCAAGCGGCGGCAAAGGCGGCGTTTGCTTACTTCGAAGTGCTGTTGCAAGACGCCTGTGCGCAACAAGTACAACCGGAACCGGAACTGGCGCTCTGACGGGCATCCCCGTTTCCCTTTCGCCTCTTGCGCACGCTTTCCCGCCGCCGGCCCCGGTTATCGGTTCAGGAAAAAATCCACCGGCACTACAAACTCCAGCCGCTTTCCCGCCAGCTCCGCCGGAGGAAGGGGCAGCGGTTCGGCGCGCCGGATCAGCGCCAGGGTCTCCCGGTCCAGCAGTTCAAAACCCGAGCTGCGCGCAATGCGACTGGCGAGAACCCGCCCCTGTTCATCCATCCGGAAATGTAAATAACTGACACCTTGCTGGCGCAAACGGCGGGCCCGGCGCGGGTAGCGCTTGGCTGCATTGAGCTGTTGCAGCAGCCGGTCGCGCCAGCCCGGCACCCTGTTCAGATCGGCAACCGGCCGGCTCATACCCCGGTTCGGTGCCGCCGCCTGCTCGGCCCGGCGCGCGGCCTGTGGCGGCGCGCTGGCGACGGAGGCCGCTGCCGCGGGAGCGGCAGTTTCCGACATATCCCGCTCCGGGTCCTGCACCGGCTCGGACTCCGGCCTGGGTTCCGACTTCGATTCCGGCCTGGATTCCGGCTCGATTTCCCGGGGGGCCGGTTTTTCAGGGGGTTGCCTGGCCAGCTCTACGGGAGGGTCCGGCTGCTCTGGAACTTCCGGCACCGTCGGTGCCGGTTCAGGCGCTGTTTGGGCTTTTTTCACCGGTACCGGCTGATCCGGTGCAGGCCGGGAGGCCTGCCGGTTCTCCTGCTGCGGCCCGGGCGGCAGCTCGCTGGACTCGGATGGCGACATGGCCACGGATGACAGCGTCACCACCATGGCGGCCGGCGGGGGCGCCTCGCGGGAGGGGGGCGGCACATGCCACAACCACCATCCGAGCGGAATCGCATAAGCGCACACCACCACCGCCGTGGAAGCGATCCAGCGGCGCCGGTTGCCGTCGCCGCCGCAAACCGTATCCGGCCGCAGGTCCGCTAACGCCGCACTCACCAGCCGGCCCCGGGAAAGGTCATTCACGCCCGCCGCTCCCGCCCTCCCGGGCCACCAGCGCGACCTTGAGATAACCGGCTGCGCGCAGTTGGTCCAGTGTGGCCATCAGGTTCTGGTAGTTCACGGTCCTGTCGGCGCGCAGGAAGATCCTGGGATCCTTCTGGCCGTCCGCGGCCCGCTCCAGCGCTGCAGCCAGGCTGTCTTCCGCCACCGGTGTATCGCCCAGGGTCAGCGAATGGTCTGCGCCCAGGGTCAGGTACAGCGGCTCGTCCGGTGTTTCCTCCGGCTGCGCGCCGGCCGTCGGCAGATCGACCTTGATATCCACCGTTGCCAGCGGTGCCGCCACCATGAAAATGATCAGCAGCACCAGCATCACATCGATAAACGGCGTCACGTTGATCTCGTGGTTCTCCACCATTTCGTCGTCGTGCTCGATACGCAGGCCCATGGTTCAGGCCCCGGTTTCGATGGTGGGGCGGGTCGCCGGCTTCAGGGCGCAGTGGCTCAGGTCCCGCGAAACCAGTTGCAGCACCGCCGCGGTGGTGTCTGCAACCTGCGCGCGATAGGCCTGGATGCGGCGGGCAAAGTGGTTGTAGATGACCACTGCCGGAATGGCCGCCACCAGCCCCAGCGCCGTTGCCAGTAACGCCTCGGCGATCCCCGGCGCCACCACCGCCAGGCTGGTGGTTTGCGCCTTGGAGATACCGATAAAGCTGTTCATGATGCCCCACACGGTGCCGAACAGGCCGACAAACGGTGCTGTCGCACCGATCGTCGCCAGTACGCCGGTACCCCGTGAAGCGCGGCGGCCACTGGCGGCTTCCAGCCGCTGCAGGCTGGTGGCAACCCGCTCCTTGAGCCCGCCTCCATCCGACAGGACAGCGGCAGACAGCCGCCACTCCGCCCGGGCGGCGGCCAGGAAAGCGTCATCGTGATCCACCGCATCCAGGCTGCGGGCCCGGGAAAGCCTCAACAGCGTCTGCCGCTGGCGGCGGGACAGCGCACGCAACTCACTGCCCTTGGCCAGCAGTGCGATCCAGGTGACCAGCGAGGCCGCCAGCAGGGTCAGCATCACCGCCTTTACCACCCAGTCCGCCTGCCGGAACATTCCCATGGGTGTCAGGTTGTGGGGCAGCGCGGCGGGCGCGCCGGCCGCCGCGGTTGCAGTGGCGGTCTTCCCTGGAGCCGGCGGCGGGTCATTGGCCTGTACGCCGGAAGCGGATAACAGCAGGGCCGCCAGCAACAGCAGCCGGGGGCAGGTACGGGAAGATCGGAGCATACGTCGGTTTCCGGGGTCGTCGAGCCAGAGGGTCGGGTTGATTCCCCAATAACGAAGACCCGGGCAATTTTTTTCAGTTTTCTGGGAATGCCGTGAAAAAAAACGGCGACCGGTTCGTTGTCAGGAGTGTTAATGATAATCATCCCTGTTTGGATAACACCAGCAAACACCGGTGCCCTGACGGACAACCGACGCTCAAATGGAGACCGCTTCAATGGCTGTGCTGCTAAGACCCTTACTTCTGTTCTCGCTGATACTGACGCTCGCTGCCTGCAGTGGCGGCGGTGGCGGGAACGATACGGATCCCGGCCCGCCCCGGCCCACAGCCAGTGCAAGTGCCGACATGACCGAGGTGCATGCGGGCGAAGACACCATCACCCTGGATGGCAGCGCCAGCAGCTCCGAAAACGGCAGCATCACATCCTGGCAGTGGAGCATCCTCAGCCAGCCGGAAGGCAGCGAGGCGATAATCGAGAACGCCGACGCCAGCCAGGCGAGCTTCTCCCCGGACCTCCCCGGTACCTATGTGATCCGGCTGGAGATCAACGACGGCACCGCGGCGAGTGAGGACACCGGGTCCAGCCGCGTGACCATCACTGCCCTGGACCCGAATCCGCAGGCGGTACTGGAGCCGGAAATCAACTGGACTGTCGGCACGGTACAGCTGGACGGCTCCCGCAGTACCCCACCGGATGGCGGCGAGGCACTCGCCCTGATCTACCACTGGGAACTGACACAAAAACCCCGGGACAGCACCGCGGAACTGGACCAGGGCAACCTGATTTACCCGCGCTTTGACGCCGACCTGGTAGGCGAATACAAAGCCCGGTTGGTGGTGGAATACAACGGCCGCATGAGCGAACCCGCCACCACCACCATCAGGGTCGTCGATGCCAATGCCATCCCGGTGGCCAAAGTCGCGCCCCTGGAAGAGGAAGTGATGCTCGGGGACACCGTCACCCTGGATGGCTCCATGAGTGAGGACGCCAATGGCGACCCCCTGCAATACCGTTGGCGCCTGCTGGGCAAACCGAACGGTTCTATGGCCCGGCTCAGCGCCACCACCACCGCCCGGACCAGCTTTGTGGCGGATTCCCGCGATGGCCTTGGTCGCTACACCGTGGAGCTGTGTGTGTTTGACGGCATCGCGCGCAACTGCACCAGCGAACGCATTGAGGTCGGGCTACCCGAAAATGCGGGCGATACGCCCCCGGTGGCGATACTGACACCCGGCAGCAGTTTTACCCAGGAGATCGAACGCGGAGCCGTCATCACCATTCGCGGCGGTGACTCCTACGACCTCGAAGGCGATGCGCTGAGCTACGACTGGTCCCTTTCCGCCCATCCCGAAGGCTATGACGCGGCTGCCGATGATACCTATCAGGGCATCGTCTCCTTTTGCAGCCTCGGCCTCTACCCCTGCACGTCGATGGAGTTCGTGCCATCGGTGGATGGCGAATACACCTGGCAACTGACCGTCTCCGACGGCACCAGTACCTCCACCACCAGCATGACCTTCACCGCCATGCTCGGCGCCAACCGGCCTCCGGATGCCGAAGCGGAAACCAGCACCCGCAACCCGACTACCATGGCGGGATTGGTAGTCACTCTCGATGGGGAGGAGAGCTCTGACCCGGACGACAATCGGCTCACTTATCAATGGGCCATTATCCAACGGCCGGACAACAGCAGTGCCGAGCTTCAGGGTGCCAGTACCGCCACTCCATCGTTCACCGCCGATGCCCCCGGGCCCTACTTGTTAGAGCTACAGGTAACGGATGAACACGGCGCGAAATCGAATATCAGCGATGTCGTGGTTATTGCGAAGGCGACTAACCATGCGCCGGTTACCCGTATTTTAAAGGGTACCGCTGCAGGTCGGCACCATTCGCTGCCCGAACCCAAGTGGGATATCGAGCAGCCGTTCGCGATCACGGGAGAAAAATTCGGCGGTGAATCTGGTTCTGAATGGCGCGCTGATTACTTCACGGCAACCGCCGATAGCTACGACCCGGATGGCGATGAACTCACTCACCTTTGGACAATTGTCGAACAACCTGCCGGCAACATCATGGAGAAGAATGGAGTAGGCCCTGTTTACTACCCGCCAAGGCCACCTTGTGATTTCTCCGAGACCAATAACGAATTAACTTGTAGTCACTTTTACGTTTCGCCAACCGAGCCGGGGATTTACGTATTCAATTATCAGGTCTTCGATGGTATGGACTTCGCCGGGCCTTATACCGTAACAGCGCACACAGTCCACCGGGAAAACTATCCCACGCTACTGCTTGAAATGCCCGGAAACAGAAGTGGAGGCCCTGACTACACGCAAACGGTCTTCCCTGAACAACGAACTTGGGGAGTAAATCTCTCCCTCGGTGACGCGGCCGAAACCTTGACGCTATTCGATTATAGACTCACCGCTGCAGGTGGAGATTACACGCTCAACGTCGAAAACTATTCCAGTGACCCTCAATACACTTCGACTCTGGTAAATCTTGACACTGGCGAAGCCATTCGTGATGGATTTGTTCTGAAGCAGGGAGAGACAATTCGTATCGGCGTGCAGTTCCCGATGCCGGCAATACCTGCTACCTGTGAAGAAGCAAATCAGTTCGCAACACAGCTGAACAGCGTTGATATCCACAACACCGTATCCATAGCGGGAAAACATGATTGGAAAATTGAGCTACTGAAATCCAACTATGCTTCCGTTTCCGGCTGCAATAGTTAAACAGCATAGGTAATCACTCACTGATACCGCCGAGACTCAGGTGCAATGCCTGGGTCTCAGCGATTTCGGAATAGCGCCTTCCATATATCTGCCCACTCTCCTCCTCCGTTTCCCCGTCATCATTCATGAAATGACATAGAAAGGTCTGCTCATCGCTTCAGTATCTGTTTAAGCACCATGCTGCTTATTGAACTAAAAATTTTTTTCCAAAAAACCACCAAATCGTGAAAAAAGTATCGACCTGACTCGTTTCTATAGAGAATGCGAATCAATTGCATTCGATGACAGGAACAACCTGTCGGCCTCAACCAAACAAGGAGTTGAACAAATGAAACCGTTTGCTGTTAAAACCCTGCTGCTGTCCGCGGCCATCGCACTGCCAGTCAGCCAGGCCAACGCCTCACCTTTTGCCGGCGGCCAGAGTGACGACACCAACCTTGAGGTAGGTGCTTCAGTAATTCCGTTCGGACCACACACCGCGGGAAAAGCCGGAATTGGCATTGGTGGTGATGTTTTCTCCAAAGCCATGAAAGTGGACTTCGAAGGGCTTGCCTCTACCACGCCCACCGGCCATACGGGTAACCCGTCAACCGTCTATACATTCGATGAGCCCATCACAGAGGATGATCACGACGGCCTCGGCGTATTCAGCTTCGCTCAGACAAGCTCCGGAGATGTCTGGTACGGTGAGTGGTCGGAAAATGGCGACACCAACTTTACCGCGCGCTCTGTGTTCTATATCGGTGACAAGGCCAACACCACCATGCCGACCTCCGGAGATGCTGACTATAGCGTCAAAGGCTTCAATCACTTTTCCGGATCCAACCAGCTCAGTGGAAATATCAATGTGAACTTCGGCACCGGCGTCGTCGACGGTGATCTGGAAAACTCAGACCTTCAAATCGAAATTGATGGTTCCGTCTCGGGGTCAAGCTTTGCCGGTAGCGCCACAGCTCGTGATGCAGCGAATGGTTACGCCCTGCTGGACTCCAACGGTGTAAGCGAAGGTGAATTCTACGGCAGTAATGCTGCGGCACTGGCCGGCATGGCCACCTTTGCCAATAACAGCCAGTACGACACCTCATTCGGCAGCACCGGCAAAACAACCAACTGATACCGAAGTAGCCTGACTCAGGGCCGGAACCAATGCTCCGGCCCATTTTTCTACCCTTTCCAAGCAATCAACTTTTTATGCTGCCGCTCTCCAAAAATACCAGGAATTTTTTTCACCGCAGCCCACGCACATCACTGGTGTCTATCTGCCTCACCGCATTCCTGTTATCCGCACCCACACAGGCAGACCAGGACACCGAGCTGCGCC
Source organism: Microbulbifer litoralis (assembly GCF_023634065.1). Classification (GTDB taxonomy): domain Bacteria; phylum Pseudomonadota; class Gammaproteobacteria; order Pseudomonadales; family Cellvibrionaceae; genus Microbulbifer; species Microbulbifer litoralis. The sequence continues at coordinate 45,144 of NZ_JALKCV010000013.1, read as the reverse complement.
TGAACCAGGACCTGGATCTCACCTCGGAGCAGCGCGAGCAACAACTGCTCGAAGACGAGCGCGCGAAAGACCAGCCGCTACCCAACCTGATTGTGGATGGTCAGGAATATGAAGTCCGCCACAACCGCAACGATCTCGGCCGCGCACTCTACGTCGCGCTGAACAATCGAAACTGGCCGGTGGCCGCGCGCTTTCTCGCCGCCTACCGCACACTGAAAAAACCGGACCCGATGCTGCTGCACTACGCCCAGGGAAAACTGGCGCGGCTGCGTGGCAACCTGGTACAGGCCGAGGGCGAATACCGCGCGCTGCTGGCACTGAAAAAGGATTTTTTACCCGGGCGCCTGGAACTGGCGCGGGTGCTGTTTGAAAACCACAATAACCGCGAAGCACTGCAGCGCTTCGCATCCATTTTGCAGGACCTGCCCACCTCCGAAGTACACACCCTGGGTGTGCGCCACACGGTAAATACCTTTTTGCAGGCGCTGGAGCAGCGCCGCAGCTGGCAGGGACGCATCTCCTACGGAACCATCTACAGCGACAATATCAATGTGAGTTCCGGCAGCGAGACCTGCCTGATCTGGTTCGACGCAGAAAACTGTTATATCAACCGCACCGTGCCCGCCCCCATCGAAGCCGGCGGTACGGATTTTGAAGTCGCGCTGGAAAAATCCCTGTTCCTCCCCGGCCACGGCAGCCTGCAGCTCAAGGCGCTGGCCTACGGCGATCGCTACAGCGACCACAGCCAGTACAACCAGAGTACCTATATTGCCAACACCGGCTACCAGTATCGCGACGCCCGCGACCAGTACGCCGCGGGCCCCCTGTACGAATACGCCGATGCCGGCAACAAAAGCCTGTACCACGCCTGGGGCGGTTTTGCCGAGTGGATGCATTTCTCATCACCCGCCACCGCCTTCAAACTGCGCAGCGACTACAAACAGATGCGCTACCGCCGCGAGGCCCACACCCGCTTCGATGGCGGCATGACCTCCCTGCGCGCCACCGCCTGGCACCGCCTCGGCACGCAGTGGACATTGTTCGGCGGGCTCGACGCTGTCGACCGCAATGCCGAAGAAGCCATCAGCGGTTATGAGCAGTACGGCGCGCGCCTCGGCCTGGCCGCGCCGCTGTGGGGATGGGGCGATATGACCCTGTTCGCATCATTTCGACACAAACGCTACGATGAATACAACGCCCTGCTGGAAGCCCGCCGCGAAGACCTGGAACAACGCTACACCGCCATCCTCCGCGCGCCGCGCATGACGTTTTTCGGAGTAATACCCAGCCTGACCCTGGAGCACACCCGGATTCGCAGTAATGTCGACTGGCTGTACAGCTATCGGGAAAATGTCGCCAGCCTCAAGTTCGAGCGGCGTTTCTGATAGGGCTTTCAGAGAAACTCGAAAAACGAGTGTGTCGAAGGCAGGGAGTCGCCCCGGAAGAACATGCAAGATGGGGCGACCATTCCCGATGGGGAGTTGGCCGGGCGCGCCTTGCGCACCCGGTGGTTTTAAAGGGCGTTAAGGAAGTTCAACAGATCCTGTTTTTCGGCGGCCGACAATCCCTGATAGCTGTCATTTGAGGACTGACCTTCCCCGCCGTGCCAGAGAATCGCTTCCTCGATGGAGCGGGCACGGCCATCGTGCAGATAGCTGTGCTCCGGCGTACAGACTTCATTGCCCTGCCCACCAAGCGGATTCTCGACCCCTCCGGTTACACAGGCGGAAAGGCCCAATCCCCACAACGGTGGCGTGCGCCACTCGGCACCAGTGGCTTCGCCCTCGCCGAGATTGTCCGCCAGGCCCGTACCCATGTCGTGCAGCAGCAGGTCGGTATAGGGGTGAATGGTCTGGTTGCGCAGCTCCGCCAGGGGATGATGCTGTCCCGTCTGCATCGTCGGCGTGTGGCAAGCGGCACATCCACTGTCGACAAACAGCTGCTCACCGTTCTGTACCGACGCGTTGTCGTAATCCCGCTGTGGCCGAACACCCAGTAGCGAAATGTACTTGGTCAGGTCTGCCAGGTGCTGTTCCGCGAGTTCTGCGCCCGAGCCCCCACAATCGCCCTGACTGCTGCCGCAGTCCGGTGTGGGATACACAGAGGTCATGACACCCATGTCGGTATTGAATGCGCGAGCCAACTGCTGGCGGATGCTGGCAATACCCGCCTTCCAGCCGAAACGGCCCAGGCGGGTGTCACCGGTTTCCGGATCCAGCACCCGGTTTACACGGCCGGAAATACCGTTGCCGTCACTGTCTTCCGGGTCCGCCTGTGCGACGATAGAGGCTTCGGCAATGGCCTCCAGGAGGCCCATACCCACCAGGTTGGGGGCGATACGCGCAGAAAAACGCTCCGGCACCACGCCGGTGAAAGCGTAGTTGGGAGAGCGCAGGCCATTCTGCTCAGTCCAGTAGGCGATCGATACACTGCCCTCGCTGGCAGCGGCATTTCTTGCCTTGGGCTGCAGCACGGAACCGAGATAGGGATCGGGGTTACCGTTGGCATCGGCCACTTTAAAGGTCCACTTCTCCAGCGGCTGACCTACCGGGGCTGGCGCCGCACGCCCGTTGCGCACATGGCAGCTGCCGCAACTGTCACTGATATAGTGTGGCCCCGCAAAATCGATCATCCCCTGTAACGGAGGATTCTCGATCGGGCGTTCGTCGTGCACTCCATCCACAGCGGAGCTGTGCAGTACACGCCGACCGCGCATGAAGGGTTGGGCGTTGTCGTAACCCACGTTGGTCGCCATTTGCAGGAAATGGTTGTCGGTCTCACCGGAGGTCAGGGCGTGAATGGTGGTGTCTCCGCCCAGCCACGCACGCTCCGGAATCTTGAATGAATCCTTGATGCCACCAAATGGTGTTGTACCGCCCACATCCCAGGGGACCAGGCCTTCACCGACAATATAAAGGAAAGTGGTACCGTAATAATTGGCGCGGCCGTTGGGTACACTGGCGTCGAGAAACTGGCTGATCTCGAATTCCAGTTTGTCCCCCACTTGAATCGGGCGATTCTCCCGGCAGTTGAAGCTGCGCTCCTTGTAATAGTTATATTGATCCACAATCTGCATGACACCATTGTCGCAATACTCAGCGACGGTACCGACACCACGATAGAACCAGCGGTTCTCGGCTTCTGTATCACTTAGCTTGAACTGGGTGCGCACGTTCATCCGCACGGTGTTCCCGCCCTTGGCTACATTATCGATAATCTCAATGGAAGCCGTGCGGTCTTCCCAGTAGAAGCTCAGGTAGTGATCGTAAGCCTGAAAGTGATCTTCCTTCGCATGGCGATCGCGAGCGCGATCGGAGAATCTCGTGATCAGCGCCGTATCGGTTTCGTAAGTAATGGCCGGTTCCAGCGCGGTATCGCTGTCATAGAGGGGAACTATATCGCCGAGATCGGGAGTACCACCGGACGACGAACCACTGCCGGAAGAGCCACCAGATGATGAAGAACTGCTTGAGGAACCACCAGAGCTGCCCGATCCACTACCGGAGGATGAGGAGGACGAAGAAGATGAAGAGGATGAAGATGAAGAGCTACCCTGCCCGCTGAAGGTGTACTGGATCGGATCGGTGGTCTCGCCGACACCATTGTCAATCTTCGTGTAATAAACGCTGATCACATCCCCACTGGAGAGCCCGGGAATATTGTGATACCAGTTGCCGTTATCCCGGGTCATGCGTACATTCAATTGTCCGCCACCGTTGATGGTGTAGTGCACATCCACGATATCGCCACCACTCATGCGCGCCTGTGCGGTAGAACCATCGAGCTCTACCACGCAACCGTTGTCACAGTCTGCCTCTGAGCCGTAGACGCCGAGTTCCCAAATGGAATACCCCCACTGGTTGCCCGCGCTGCGGGTAGTGCCATTGATTCGGACATACCGGTAGACACCACTGACCGGGACCGTATCGGTGCGGTGACCGAAGACACCTCCGGTCTGCGTGGCCAGGGTGCTCCACTGGCTGCCATCGTTGGAGCCCTGAATCTCATAGATCTCGGCATTGGCTGCTTCCCAGTAAATCTCGACCTGGTCCAGGTCGTAGGCCTGGCCGAGATCCACGCTGATCCATGAGGGATCCGTCTGCGCAGCAGACGCCCAGCGGGTACCCTCGTCGCCGTCCACCGCATTACCGGCGGGCAGATCCGCGGTACTGGCGGAAACCGGGGCACCAGTTGCCAGTTTGGTGGACTGCGCCTGCGTTGTGACACTCATCACAAAAAGTACCGAGGCGGTCATCAGGGAAATCGCGGGTGCCAGGAAGGCTCGCCGCTCCGGGGGGAGTAGACGCATGGTCGATCCTCGCTTTTTATTGATTATTGAAGTCTGCGAGTGTGGTAGCTCTCACATCTCTGCTTGTGCGAGGGTAACAGTAGTTTCTGGAAGCTCTGCCGTCGTCCCACTTTGCGAATATGGCCAACCTGGTGCCAAAACACAGGCCGACCTGCAAGGTTCGTCAGGAAAGTCGCGACGTCAATCCTTCGACTTCAGGAAAACTCAAAGAACAGGTTGGCTGTCAGGCGGCCTGTTTCCGGGTTCGGGTCGATATCAGACTGCTCATCAACCAGGATCGAATGCAGGATGTTGCCGGGATAAATCACCAGCCGATGCTGCCGATGCTCGACTTTGTGAAAGAGTTCAAAGTCATCGCGACTTTCGGTCACATAGCCGTCGGACGGGCCACCCTGTTGCTGCAGGAATTGATCGGCGGTGGAAAAATAGGTCTCCGCACGCTCGCCATCCACACGCTCAAAGCCGGTGGAGCGGTGACGAGAAAACCTGGCGTCTACGTATAAGCCGGGGTGAGGTATACAGGCAGGTACGCCCTATCAGTGACTGCAGTTTTATCACTTTACTTATCCGATACCGGCCTTGCAGTAGTGATTGATAAACTCCATATGGTCCGGCCAGCTGTCCACTGTGACCCGTACCTGACTGCGGATACCGGCCAGGAAACGGGCCAGCTCTTCGTCACTCATCATATCGACGATGGGGTGGTATGCCTTTGGCATCAGTCCCTGACCCAACATTACCTGTAGCCAGGAAGTCTCCCCGAAAAGTTCCACTCCATTCTGATAGACACGGCCACTCTGTTCAAATATTTCCATTCGACGAGCGAGAGAATCCGGAATTTCCATTCCGCGGCAGTGGCGCCAAAACTCGGAATCCTTTCGATCGGTGAGCTTATAGTGAAGGACAACAAAGTCCCGGACATTCTCTGTTTCCTCACGAACCAGGCGGTTGAACTCATCGACTTCCGCCCGGGAAATTCCCTGAGATGGAAACAGCGTCAGCAGATGTATGATGCTCCGCTGGATCAGGTGAATACTGGTGGATTCAAGCGGTTCTATAAAACCACTGGAGAGCCCCATCGCGATACAGTTTTTATTCCAGTGCTGGCGGCGGGTTCCGGTGCGGAACGGGATTACCCGCGGATCGTTGAGCGGCTCGCCCTCCAGATTCTCCAGCAACTGCTGTTTCGCAGCCTCTTCTTCCATATAGTGGCTGCAGAAGACCAGACCGTTACCAGTGCGCGACTGCAGTGGAATTCTCCATTGCCAGCCGGCCTCACGCGCAATCGAGCGGGTATGGGGCACCGGCTTCGCGGCCTTGCCGGTCTGGACCGCGACAGCGCGATCGCAGGGCAGCCAGTGGCCCCAGTCCTCATAACCCGTGTGCAGGGCCCTATCGATCAACAGACCGCGGAATCCGGTGCAGTCAATGAACAGGTCCCCTTCCAGCAGTTCACCGCCATCCAGCTTGAGGGCTTTGATATATCCCGTGTCGGGATCCAGCTGGACATCCTCGATCTTGCCTTCGATTCTCGACACCCCATGTTTCTCTGCCAGTCCACGCAGGTATTTTGCGTAAAGGCCGGCATCGAAATGATAGGCATGATTCCGCTCACTGCGCGGGGAAACTGCAAAGCGCCCCAGCCTGGAGCCCAGGTGTTCCTTCGTGTACTCACCTATTCCGTAATTGATTCCCTGCTGTAATCCCTTGACCCAGAAATGACTGAAATTACACGCCCAACAATCCTTTCCCGCGTAGCCGAAGGAGTGGATATAGTCTTCCCCGGTGTCCTTCCAGTTTTCGAAGGCGATACCCAATTTGAAGGTGGCATTGGTTGCGGCCATCATTTCCCGCTCGTCGATCCCGAGCAACTGGTGGAAGATATGCAACGTGGGGATAGTGGCTTCACCGACACCCACGGTACCGATGGCTTCGGATTCAACCAGTCGGATATCCAGGTTTTTACCGAGCAGCTTGGCCAATGCCGCAGCTGCCATCCAGCCAGCGGTGCCGCCGCCGGCAATGATGACTTTACGAATTCTTTTATCCGCGTTCACATCAACTCTCTCAATAATCTGGTATATGCGCTCAACGCTTCAGGTCATTTTGCAGTTTTGCGCGCAGTTGCATCGCTGCATCCAGGCTCAGTGGCTGCTCCAGTATGCCCTGTGCGCGCGCCTCGATATGATCGGAAGCCCCTTCTCCCGCATCAAAGATGTAGTAGTCGAACAGTGCCTTCCAGGCCTTGCGTTGATGTTCCGGAAGATTGCGCAGACCGAGTACCGCGTGTAGCAGCGCATTGGTGGGGCGTCCCATATAAGCCTCCGAATCCCGCCACCAGTGGGTATAGAGCACGTTCAGCGTGTCCAGGCTCTCCACATGGTGCCACCACATGCCGGGGATAAACAGCGCATCCCCGGGCTCCAGCTCGGCCACCTGTGCGTTGGCCAGCGCTTCACGGAACCGTGGAAACCGATCGAAATCCGGGTGGTGAAAATCCACCAGGCTGATTTCCTGCCCCCCGGGCGCAAACTCAAGAGGGCCCGGATAGAGATTTGCAACCTGGTCCGGCGGCAACAGGGTAAAGCGGCGCTTTCCGGCAATATTGCAGGCGAGGTTATTCGGGAAGTCGTAGTGGGCCGCAACGCGCACCCTGTTCCCCAGCCACAGTGAACCGACCGGACAGGCTTCGCTGACACCGGCATCATTGGCGGCAGCAAACTCCGGGAACCAGTAACGGATTTCGCTGGAAGGCATATAGCGCATGGGCGCTCTATCAGAACCGGAACTGCCGAGGATATCGTCCAGTAATTCTCCGAGCGGCACCCGGCGGCTGTCGAAATTGAAGCCGCTCATATCCCCGTTGTAAAACACCCTGCCATCGGTTTCGGCACTGCCGAAACAGCCGATGACCGGATTTCCGGAGTAATTTTCCAGCAGATACTCCGCCATTGCCCGGGGAGAGTCCATGCCCGCCTGTACCGCCGGGAAGTGGTCACAGTAACCTCGCAGGACCAGTGGGCGGACGACGCCGGAAATGGAAGCGAACACGTTCTCCGGCGTAACGCCCCGCACCTCATCCGCGGGGGAGAGGCCGGCAGTTTCGATAAATGGCTTTGCCATGGCCCTGTCCTTTACTGGCTGGAAAGCAGCCGGTTTTTCTCGTCGATCAATCGCCGTAATTGCGACTGGGACGCCATCGCCATATAAATGGCCTCGAGGAAACCGGCCTGGTGCAGCTCGTCCAGGTCCTCGGCATTCAGTCCTCGCAGGCGCTCCTCATCGATGGTATAGAACCCTTTCAACTGATTGCTCTCCCCGTTATCGAGGGTCACATCCAGCGTAAAGGGTTCCAGCAGGCCGTGGACCTGCAGGGCGCGAACAAACTTTTCATTCTGCTCAATCCCCTGGTGAATGGCCTCCAGCATGTCCGCCACTGTATCGAGGAAAGAGGAGTTGCCACCGTACTCCAGGAACAGGGGCTCTCCGCGCTCGCGGTTGACCCGCGGGCTGTCGAGATCGATATGGATCACACGGCGGGTTTTCTCTATCCCGTCTTCAACAACACTCTGGCGACCGATCAGGAACGGCTCGCGGCGGATTGTCAGCGGCACGTAGGAGGAGTTCCATTTTCCGTCCCGCAGGTACAGGTTTTCGCCGGGCTGGAAGCCCAGCAGTACCAGCGGGAAGAAATTGCCGTTGCCGGCGTCCCGCTGGAAGAAAATCGGGTAGTGGCCCTGGAGTGCGCGAAATTCCAGAGGGAAGGTCAGCGCGTACCAGGCATCGTCGCCAAAGTCGGCCGAACGCTCGGTCATCACCCGCAGATCGCGATGTTCCACATTGTTAAGCAGTACCGCATTGGTCATCGTACTTCTCTCACTCGTACATTATTCTTTTATCGATTCCGGGTCAGGTTGACATAAATTCATGAATTAAAAAAGCCGCTGGTCCGAAGACCAGCGGCTTTCCATTGCCAGGTTAAACCATCCTGTGAAACGGTTTAGAAGGCGTAGCGAGCACCCAATTGCCAGCGCTCGCCGCCCTGGTAGAGCCCCAGGAGTTGGCGATCATCGCGACCGTGAACGCGGATATACTCATCGGTGACGTTGATGCCTTCCAGGAACACTTGCAGCCCTTCCAGTTGCGGCAGCTCATAGCTGAAATTCACATCAATCTGGCTGAAGGCCTCGGTGTACTGTGGATGGGCACCAGACCAGGTTTCCGAATGACTGCGGGAGCTCAGGAACTCATCGCGCCAGTTGTAGGCGATACGCGCCTGGAAGCCACTCTTGTCATAGAAGCCCACCAGGTTGGCCGAATCGCTGAGACCGATCATGGACTCCTGATCCATCAGCAGGTACGGGTCATACTCCAAATCGGAGTCTACCGCCGTATAGTTGGCTTGCATGCCGAAACCGGACTCGCCGAACATATGCTGAACCGCCAGCTCCACCCCGTCGATAGTGTTTTCCACATCACCATTTACTGGCTGACTGATGAGAAACACCAGGTCGGGATCGGTTTCCGGATTGCCGGTAATATTTACGCCTACGATTTCTCCGCCACTACCATATTCCACATCCACATAGGGGTTGTCGGCATGGTTCTCGGCAATATACTGGCGAATAGCACCGAATGTATCATGGCCAGCAGCCCGAGCCTCATCTACCAGTGCACCTTGAGCCGGATTCGGGATGTTGAATACCGTTTTTTCCGTTATACCGCTGCTGATGAAGTTGGACACTTCCTTGCGGAACAGGCCCACCGAGGCATAACTGGCGTCGCCGTAGTACCACTCCAGTGAAAGATCGTAGTTGAGAGACTCGAAAGGCTTCAACCCTGGGTTACCTGCGGATCCGCCGCCGAGACCACCAGTAGCCTGGATCCCCACAGAAGTGCCGCCTTTAATGTCATTGTATCCTGGGCGAGTGATTGCTTCGCTCACTGCCGCACGTGCTACCAAGTCCTCATTCAGATCGATGCTGAACGCCAGGCTAGGCAACAGGTAGTTATACTCACCGGTTTCCGTAAGGTATTCCCGCTCACCATTGCCCTGAAGGACAACTTCGTTGTCGGACGGCCATTCTGCGCCGTTATAAGCCGGCACTACCGAGGTGGATTCCACTTCGGTCTCCTCATAGCGAAGGCCGGCATTCAGCTGGTAGGGCATACCACGCAGCTCGGACCGGAAGTTGTACTGGACGTAAGCAGCGTTGGAGACCTCTTCAGTGGTACGATCGGTTTCGGAGCCCCAATCGGTGGAGGCACAAAATGCGGTGCCGCAATCCCCCATGCGGGTGGCCGTGGCCATATCCGCAGGATCAGTGCCGTACAGCTGCTCCATTATTGCCCGCACATCCTCGAAATTCCAGGAATAATAAGTGTCCAGAGCCTCCAGACCGCCGATCTCAGAGAAATCCCCCCACGACATATCAAACTGATCGGAAATACTCTCGGGCGTAAACAGTTCATCCGGTATGTCTTCCGGACTACCCGCGCCGCCCCAGGCATTGCGTTGCACACCTACTGACTGGGAGGTATTGCTCACTTCCTGGCGAGAGATACCGAAATCAATATCGCTGGATTCGTTCAGCTCGAAGTTACCGCTGAAGCGGAACTGATCGATTTCGGAGTGATCCTTGCTATTGGTGAATACAGAACCGGTAAGCAGGATATCCGAGGTCTTGATGCCGTCTTCGGTATAGACGTGAATCGCCGGCAAATCTTGGGTGTAGTCCACGCTGCTACCTTGGCGCACCAAAGCGGCGAGACTCATGGTGCCACTGGTCCCCCAGGGGCTGTCCGGGCGGCGCTCGGCCTCGGAGTGCTGGCCGTCAAACTCCAGGCTCAGGCGGTCGCTGACCTGCCAGTCCAGGTTAATACCGGCCATATCGCCTTCGAACACCTCTGCAGTGCTGCCGCCGCCCATGGCCACATCTCCGCCGGTGCCGAATTCGGAATAGATCAGCGGCGAGGAAATGGGGCCGTCAGTCCATACCCCCTGCTGGTCCCCCGCCCAACTGTGGTAAACGGAGATATCGTTAAACTGCTTGGCAATCTTGTTTTCGTAGTAGTTGTAGTCGGCGGTCGCGGTGAAATTCTCACTCGGCGCCCACTGCAATACCAACTGGCCATTGGTGCGCTTACGCTGTTGCTCCTCAAACTTATAGACAGAGCTCCGGGCAATAGAGTAAGTATCCCCTTCTTCGGGACGGTTGACTTGGTTCTCTTCCGGAAGATCATCCAGGTAGTCGTAACTGTTCCAGCCCGGTGTCGTCGACTGCGAACTGCCGCTTTCGCGCTCCTGCACACTACCGGAGATGGCCACACCGAATTTGCCGTCGGCAAAGGTGTCGGAATAGAAACCACTGTACTCCGGAGTGATATCCGCATCGTCGGAAGACTCATCCATCACACCCTTGGCGGAAAAGCGGATAGTGCGCTCCGGAGTCTCCAGCGGACGCGCAGTCAACAGGTTGATGGTGGCCCCCATACCGCCGGACGGCAGGGTGGCATTGCTGGTCTTGGCCACTTCCACACCAGTGACCATATCGGAGGCGATATTCTGGAAGTCAAACGAGCGACCGCCGGTGGTGCGGGCCATCTGGCGACCGTTCAGTGTCACCAGGTTGAAGTCCGGCCCCAGGCCGCGCACAGTGACCTTGCTGCCTTCACCGTTCACACGGTCGATGGACACGCCGGAGATCCGCTGCATGGACTCCGCCAGGTTGGTATCCGGGAACTTGCCGATATCTTCGGCGGAGATGGCGTCGACAACACCATTGGCGTCGCGCTTGATATCCATGGACCTCTCCAGACTGCCACGGATACCCAGAACCACTACTTCTTCGAGATTGGATGAACTTTCGTCAGATCCGGTCTGCGCCAGGGCCCCGCCGCTGAGGCCCGTCAGGGCGGCAATAGCGGCCGCCATGGATTTCTTTCTGAATCCAGCTTGCTTGCTCATGGAGTTCTCTCCCCATCGTCACGTCGTTATTTTTTATGCGTCTGTGCCAGAGGGCAGCTATCCGGTTATCCGACGGATGCGGGTCGCGAAGGATAGCGTTATCTGGCGCCAGCCTATACTCCGTTTCGCGACTGTGCAGTGTCGTCCCAGTTTCAAATACGGGCTAAAGATGAACTATCCCACCTTGCTCCACCCAAAGCGGGAACAAGAAAATCATTATAAATCAATAGCTTAGAAAAAGTGGGACGGCGTGGGAGAAAGTCAGGTAAGACTTTGCCAGATCCGGCTGGCAGCGGGTTCATTGCGGGACGCGGCCGCCATTCCAGGCGATCCGCAGGGTCTCACAAAAACATACGGATTGGTCCGGATTGGTCACGCTCGCACCGGGTGTCGCCCCCGGCCAAAGCGGCGCACCGACGCCGACACAGGATTTGCATTCCCCCCAGCGGCGGCGCACTCTCACAGGATCCGCACAACAATAAAAGAAACGCCATGACCAAACCCCAACTGAGCTTCTGGCAAATCTGGAGCCTGTGTATCGGCTTCAGCGGCATCCAGTTCTGTTTCGCCCTGCAGAACGCCAATGTGAGCCGTATCTTCCAGTCGCTGGGGGCCAGTGTCGAGGCCATCCCCTTTCTCTGGATCGCGGCGCCGGTCACCGGCCTGCTGGTGCAGCCCATCGTTGGCTACCTGAGCGACAACACCTGGAACCGCTTCGGCCGCCGCCGGCCCTATCTGCTGGCCGGCGCCGTCGCCGCGGCCACGGCGCTGCTGGTGATGCCCAACTGTGCGGAGCTGTGGATGGCCGCCGCCATGCTGTGGGTACTGGACGCCTCGCTCAATGTCATGCTGGGCCCGTCCGTGGCGCTGGTGGGGGACATGCTGCCGCAGAACCAGCGCGCCGGGGGCTTCTCCATGCAGAGCTTTTTTATCGGCGTGGCCGCGGTGGTCGCCTCGGCGCTGCCGTGGACCCTAGACCACTGGCTGGGCGTGGCCAACGAGGCCGGCGCGCGGGCGGTGCCCGATTCGGTGACCTTCGCCTTCTACCTGGGGGCCGGGTTCCTGCTGGTCACCATTCTCTGGACCTGTATCGCGACCCGCGAGTACAGCCCCGAGCAGTTGCAGCGGGGGCGCCACAGCCTCGGCGAACAATGGCAAGATACCTACAACGCGGCCAAGAACCAGCCGAAGTTCATCCGCCAGGGCTCCGCTTTCACCCTCGCCGGCATCGCCACAAGCGCAGCCGTGCCGTTGCTGTCACTCGACTACCGGCTGCTGATCCTGACGCTGGGGGTCGCGGGCTACGGCAGCTTCCAGCTGATTGCCGCAGCCATGCACCGGCGGCGCGCCTACCGGAACGGCCTCTACCAGATCATGCACGACATACTGGAAATGCCGACCACCATGCGACAACTCGCGGTCGTCCAGTTTTTTACCTGGTTCGCGCTCTTCACCCTGTGGATCTACGGTGCACCGGCGGTGGCCGGCTATCATTTCGGCGCCACGGATACCGACTCCGCGCTGTACAACGAGGGCGCCAACTGGGTGGGGATCCTGTTTGCCACCTACAACGGCTTCGCGGCGCTGGCCGCCATCGCCATTCCGCTGATGATCCGCGCCATCGGTATCAGGGCGAGCCATACCTGTAACCTGCTGCTGGGATCGGTGGCCCTGTTCTCGTTCCTGTGGATTCGCGACCCACAGTGGCTGCTGTTGCCCATGGTGGCCATGGGCTTCGCCTGGGCCTCGATCCTGGCCATTCCCTACTCGATCCTCTCCTGCGCCCTGCCCGCTCACAAGATGGGTATCTACGCCGGCATATTCAATCTGTTTATCGTCATTCCGCAGATCCTGGCCTCCAGCCTGCTGGCGCTGGCGTTACACCACCTGTTCGACGGCGAACCAATCCGGGTACTGGCCCTGGCCGGCGGCCTGTTCCTGGTGGCCGCCGTAGCCACGCAGTTCGTTCGTATTCCCGGGGAAACAGCGGACAAATCCGCGCTGGCAACAGGTTGGGACTGATTCCGTGGAGATCCCCGTTGCGCTGACATTGCGGAGCGGGATCGCGAATCCCATTCCACTACAGACAGAAAATACCGGCCTGACAGTTTGCTCACCGATTCCGACCTCCATTTCCCACTGAAAACGTTTTCAGCTCCGGAAAACGTTTTCACGGGTTTTTCATGACCCGTTTTATTGACGCTTTGAATTTCAGTTAATTACGATAAATAAAAACAGGCACCGGCGCTGTTGCGACCAGAAGAACAATATCTGCGCATATCACCCGGGCCGAGAATAAAAGGGTCGCGGACTTTTACGGCTGCGCAACAGCCGACACCGACGACCCGTTCACTCCGGAAAATACCGGACCGGATGAGAGAGTGAGAGCCCGGGGAAATCCTGCCGATCCTTCCTGCCTCCTTTCAATTAACGACAGTAAAGAATTCGCCTTCGCCCAGGGCGATGGATTTACGGAATCAATCCGCTAAATCATCGAGGTTTTGGGATCAATAACAATCAACCAATACGGTGATCAGGGGAGACCCATGAAGAATTGCAACCATTTCCGCAGGACATTGCTCGCCAGTGCCATTGCCTCCTACGCCCTTGTCGGCGCGGCGGTGGCGCAGGAACAGGACGATGCGTCGCTGGAGGAAGTTGTCGTCTACGGCGTAAAGCAGTCGCAGCAGACCGCCATCAACACCAAGCGCAACGCCGACTCGATCGTCGACGGCATCGCCGCCGAGGATATCGGCAAACTGCCCGACTCCACCATTACCGATTCGCTGCAGCGCATCACCGGTGTGCAGATCCAGCGCTCCGCCGGCGAGGGCAGCAGCCTGAGCGTGCGCGGTATGCAGCAGGTGGCGGTGATGCTGAACGGGGAGCAGTTCCTGGCGGCCGGCAACCTCGCCAGCGCCCAGCCCAACTTTACCGACGTACCCGCGCAACTGTTGCGCTCCGCCAATGTCTACAAGACCCTGGATGTGAGCAACTCGGTGTCCGGTATTACCGGTACCATCGATATCGAAACCTACCGCCCGCTGGATTTTGAAGAGGGACTCAGCACCGCCAGCGGCTATGAGATGTCCCGGGGGGAAATCAGCGGAGAAACGGACAACACCTTCAACGCACTGGTCAACTGGCGCAACGACGATATCGGCCTGCTGATCTCCGGTGTCACCGGGCAGAAAAACCTGGCCAATGATTACGTCGGCCATGTGGGTGATCCGGCCGGCCTGGAAATGGGCCCCGGCTCGGAGTTCGAGGGTTCCTGGACCGTCAACACCAACCACGGCTACGAGTTCTTCAATGCCGGCAACGAGCGCAACCGCGACGGTATCAACCTGGCCCTGCAGGCGGACCTGGGCAACGGGCTCGACCTGGTGGTCGAGGGTTTCCATACCGATGCCACCGAATACCAGCGCCGCGTGGGCCTGAATCTCTCCAACCGCTGGCAGGGCCAGAGCGCCACCAGCCCCGAGCGCCAGGACATGTGGCACCCACGCTACAGCCAGGTCTGGACCGGTGCGCAGATCGCTGCGCCCACCTCCATCAACAATTCCGTCCAGGGCGCCGACGGCCGCAACTGGGTGGTGGCGGACGAGTTCGATATGGAGCCTCTGTGGGTCTACTCACTCAGTTCCAATCGCAAGATCGACACGGAGTCCACCAACTTCAATGTCGAATTGAACTGGGACAACGGCGGCCCCTGGAGCGGCAGCCTGCGCGCCATCGCCGCCGAGGCCAGCAACGACCAGGTCTACGCGACGGCCCAGGGCGGCATCAACAGCTTTACCGGCGACACTGTGCAGACGCTGGAGAACCACTTCTATCCCGCGGATATCATCGAGGAATACAACCTCACGCTGGACCCGGAGCGCCTGGACGAAGTGGGCGTCAACGGTGGCCGCTACGTCCTGCCCAACCCACAGGGCTACGGACAGGACCCGCGCCTGAACATGCGCTACAACGACTACAAGGTGAGCCTCAGCGGTTTCGATCGCCCCATCGCCGGCGGCCTGACCGATGCCGGCGGTGAAAAATCCCTGGCCGATTATATGGCCAACAAGGACAGCTGGATCATGGAGGGCGAGCAGCTGGAACAGAACAGCCATATCGACTCCGACCTGAGCGCGCTCAACCTGAGGGTCAATTTCCGGCCGGAAAACCTGTTTATCACCGACGTGGAATTCGGCTTGCGCCCGAGCCGCCGTACGGTGGAAAAGGAAAACTACGATTACTGGGCCCAGTTCTACGTCGGCTCCAACAACCGGCTGACCGGACCCAACCTGCCCGATGCGCAAAACGAAGTGGGCTGCTACGCCCAGTGGCGCTCCATCGACCAGAAATTCGACGGTGGCGGCACCGGGGCGGAATGTTCTGCCGGTGAGCGTCTGGTGGAGGGCGATCCGGACTCTTTTGTGCCCTACTTCGTACTGCCGCCGCAGTCGCTGGACCACAATGGCGAAGACCTGGTATTCGTCACCGACCTGGGTGACAACGTCGAAGGCATTCCCGGCTTCTGGGCCGTGGACCCGAAATCCTTCGACGACGCGGAGGCCTTCAACCGGCGCGCCTTCGGCGATATCAAGCCGATCGTCAACCCGGCTTCCAGTTACGATATCACGCTCACGGAGCTTTCCAGTTACGTCAAATCGGATTTCGAGATCGGTCCGGTGTCCGGCAACTTCGGGGTCAAGGTGATCGAGTCGGAAATCAAGGCACTGATCTACGAAACCACACCCACTACCCGCACCAACGGCGGTTCCAACTACTATACCGGGCGCATCACCGAGACCAAGCGCCGCACGGATGTGCTGCCGGCACTGAATATGGCCTGGAACGTGAACGACTCGGTCATCCTGCGTTTCAGCGCGGCCAAGAACAAACAGGACCTGGACCTGGACAACTACGGCAGCAGCCTGGAAATCTACACCGCGGCGGATCCGGACGACCCGACCCAGCGTATTCCCAGCGGCTGGAACTCGTCGGGCAATATCGACCTGGAGCCCTGGCTCACCAACAACTTCGATATCTCGGCGGAATACTATTTCGGCGATGCCAGCATGGCCAGTATTGGCGTCTACCTGGTGGAAATCGATTCGTTTATCGAGACCAAGCAAAGCACCATCGAGATCGAACAGAACGGCGAGACCTACACCATCACCGGCAACGGCCCCGAAGTGGGTGAAGGTGGCGAGGTCAAGGGTATCGAACTGGGAACGAAGCTGGCATTTTCCGACCTGACAGAGATGGAAATACTGCGCAATTTCGGTGTGGACGCCAACTACACCTACTCCCCCAGCGAGGTTCCCGGCGATCATTCGGATGTTACCGGCATGAAATATCCGTTTGCCAATAACTCCGAGCACACCTACAACTTCGTCACCTGGTACGAGAAAGATCGCTGGCAGGCACGGATCGCGCTGAACCATCGCAGCGAGCGTTTTATCCAGTCCTACGGCCCCTATAATTTCGCCCGCTACGCACCGGAAGAAACCTATGTGGACGCCAATGTCAGTTACGACGTGCTGGACAATGTCACACTGTTCCTGCAGGGTTCCAACCTGACCGGCGAAGACGTGCGCGAGGTCTACCGGATTGCCGACGGTGTCGAACAGGAGGCATTGATCTACGACAACGAGGCCCGCTACGCCCTGGGTGTACGCGCCAAGTTCTAGTGGGCCGCTTGTAAAGTTCGGTAACAAAGGAGCACAGCCAAATCGTTCAGATCAAGGCAAGAAAGCGCTGGAATAGTGGTTCTATTTCAAGCTTTCTCAACGCAGAGCTGGGCGATTTGGCGAAGTGAACTGTTACCTAACTTTGCGAGCGGTCCACTAGCACCGGGATGACTAACCCGGCGGCCCGGTCCGGAAGGGTCGGGCCGCCTTTCCCGGACTGATGGGCACGCCTACAGGTGCAGCTTCGCCGCTCGGATAAGTGGTTACATCTCAGGTTTCGGAGTTCAGTTCGGGGAGCTGGAGCGGGGTGCGGCTTTCTGGGACACGCCGTGTATACGTCCCTGTAGGCTTGTCTGCGAGGTCCCTCTCGCAGACAGTCCCAGAAAGGCGCACCCCGCTCCAGCTTGTGTCATCCGCAGGCGCCTCGAACTCCGAAACTTGAGTTACATAATAACAAGAGAGAAAGCAGCAGATGTGCAGTTCGAACAACCGCATCGTTATTGCCGGCGGCGGCACGGCCGGCTGGATGACAGCGGCGGCGCTGGCGCAACATTTCGGTAGCCTGGCACAGATCACGCTGGTGGAGTCTTCCAGTATCGGGACCGTCGGTGTCGGCGAGGCCACTATTCCCACCATTCGCGATTTCTATCACCAGCTGGGTATGAATGACCTGGACGTGATCCGGGCCACCGGCGCCACCTGCAAGCTGGGAATCCAGTTCAACGACTGGCACAGGCCCGACTCCTCGTTCATGCATCCGTTCGGCCTCTATGGCGAGCGGGTACAGGGTATCGACTTTCACCAGTTCTGGCTCAAGATGCGCGCCCTCGGCCAAGCGGCGCCGCTGGGCGAATACTGTCTCGGCGCGTCCCTGGCCGGGTCCGGCAAATTTACCCTGCCCTCCCGCAACCCGCCCTCAACACTTTCGGTATTCGATTGGGCACTGCACTTCGATGCCAACCGGTTCGCCGGATTGATGCGCGACTACGCCATAGACAAAGGCGTGACCGCGGTGAACGCGACCATTCACACAGTGAGCCAGTATGACGACGGCCGTATCCGCGCGCTGGAAACCGAATGCGGCCGCTCCATCGCCGGCGACCTGTTTATTGACTGCTCCGGCTTCCGCGGCCTGCTGATCGGCGAAACACTCGGTGTCGGCTATTGCGACTGGCGCCAGTGGCTGCTCTGCGACCGCGCGCTGGCAGTGCAGAGCCAGCGCGGAACATCGCCGAACCCATACACGCGGGTGGATGCCCGCAGTGCCGGCTGGCAGTGGCAGATTCCGCTGCAGCACCGGGACGGCAATGGCCATGTCTATTCCAGCGAATTTATCGCAGACGACAGCGCCGAAAAAATACTGCGCGACAACATCGATGGTGAACTGATTGGCGAACTACGCCAGTTGCGTTTTGTACCCGGGCGTCGCGAGCGGGCCTGGGAAAAGAACTGTATCGCCATCGGCCTGGCGGCGGGCTTCCTTGAGCCACTGGAGAGCACCAGCATCGCGCTGATTGAAACCGCCATCGAGCGGATCAAGACCCTGATGACGAATTTCGATATCCACCCCAGTGTTATCGAGGAATTCAATCACACCACGGCACAGGAATACGAACGCGTGCGGGATTTCCTGATTTTCCACTACAAGGCCACGGCGCGAGACGACAGCGACTTCTGGCGCTACTGCAGGAATATGCCCATTCCGGACACGCTGCAGCACAAGCTGGACCTGTTCAGCGCCAGCGGCCATATCGTCAACTACCGCTGGGAAATATTCCACGAGCCCAGCTGGCTGGCACTATTTGCCGGCTTTGAGCACCTGCCCGAACACCACGACATCCGGGTGGACCGCTTTCCCACGGAACAGGTCCGGCAGAGCCTGGAGGCCATGCGCACATCGCTGCGCAAGGCGGTCGACAGCGCGCCGCACCACAGCACTTTTATCCGCGAACACTGCGCGACCGAAATAAACGCCGGAGCCGCAACATGAACCCCATCAGGCATATCACCATCGTCGGCGGCGGCACCGCCGGCTGGATCGCTGCGGCG
The DNA here is from genome assembly GCF_023634065.1 of Microbulbifer litoralis. Classification (GTDB taxonomy): domain Bacteria; phylum Pseudomonadota; class Gammaproteobacteria; order Pseudomonadales; family Cellvibrionaceae; genus Microbulbifer; species Microbulbifer litoralis. The sequence goes on along the minus strand of NZ_JALKCV010000013.1, from coordinate 26,135 downwards.
GTACTGAGCAACCAGTTTTCCCGCGAGGAGGTCGCCGTCGAGTTGGTGGAATCCGAGGAGATCGGCACTATCGGCGTGGGCGAATCCACGATTCCGCCGTTTCTCGAGCTGCTGCAGTCGCTCAATATCGACGAGCAGGATTTTATCCGCAAAACCAATGCCAGCTTCAAGCTGGGCATCGAGTTCTCCGACTGGCGCCGACAGGGCGAATCCTATTTCCACCCGTTCGGTGCTATCAGCGCCAATATGGACGAGTATGTTTTCTACCAGAACTGGCTCAAGTCCTGCCAACAGGGAGACGATTTTGCATTGCAGGATTTCTCCCCCTGCTCGCTGATGGCCCGGCACCGGCGTTTCGTGTTGCCCCAGGGCGCGGAGCGGACACCGGTTTCCGAAGCGCGCTACGCGCTGCACCTGGACGCCAGCCTGGCCGCCCGCTACCTGCGGAACTACGCCGAGGCCCGGGGCGTGCGCCGCACCGAGGGTAAGGTGCTCGAGGTGCGCCAGCGCGACGATGGCTTTATCGACAGCCTGGTTCTCGAGGACGGCCGCGAGCGCCGCGCCGATTTCTTTATCGACTGCACCGGCTTCCGCGCACTGCTTCTCGGGCAGACGCTGGGCTCCGAGTATATCGACTGGTCCGAATACCTGCCCTGCGACCGCGCCATCGCGGTCCAGACAGAGAATACCGAACCGCCTCCACCCTATACCCGCGCCATCGCCCAGGCTGCCGGCTGGAGCTGGAAAATTCCGCTGCAGCACCGCACCGGCAACGGTTACGTCTACGCCAGTGATTTCTGCAGTGACCAGCAGGCGATGGATACGCTGATGGCACAACTGGACGGCAAGGCTCTTACCGATCCGCGAGTGATCCCTTTTCAGACAGGGGTGAGGCGGGAGCCATGGAAAGGCAATTGCCTGGGCCTGGGCCTTGCGTCCGGTTTTATCGAGCCGCTGGAGAGCACTGCCATCCACCTGGTTGTGCGCGGCATGGTGCACCTGATCCAGCATTTCCCCGAACGCAACTGCCAACCGGCGCTGATGCGCGAATACAACCGGCGCATGGGGTTGGAGTATGAGGAGATCCGCGATTTTATCGTACTGCACTACTGCCTGACCGAGCGCGACGACACCGCATTCTGGCGTTACTGCCGGGAGATGCTCTGGCCGCAGACGCTCCGTGAAACCGTGGACTATTTCCGCGTCCAGGGCGGCGTGCCGGAATCGATCGAGCCGCTGTTTTCCGTGGCGAGCTGGCGCTCGGTCTGTGAAGGCATGGGATTGCGGCCCGCTTCCCATTCACCATTGGTCAACAGTTTCGATTATGCCACCACCCGCAATCATCTCGCCAATTATCGCCGCGCACTGCAAGACTTTATCCAGCAGTTGCCCAGGCACGAGGATTTTATTGCAAAACACTGCGCCGCAGCGGAGATTGCACCAGCCTGATCCCCCGATTTTTTGCTTGTACGTCGAGGCTCTCCGAGTCTTCTCCTTCCTGCCCCGCACAGTCTTTTAGGCGGGGCTTTTTTTGCATTTTAAATTCTCGACTGATCGTCGAAACCAGGCTTCTAAATAAATAGATAGATACCTGCGCGACTGAAATCGTTTTCACGCAATTCACGGCCTGAAAACGATTTCAGTTGATGGACAGTGACAAACCCCGCTGATTAACATCTTTTGCAGCTGGCAGATGAAACTCCGCCAAACGGTTCAGCGAGAAGAATGGAATGATGAGAACAATGAACAGAAGAATAACCGGTCGATCACTTTCAGTGCTGCACTCCGCCGCACTGCTCTGTTTCTGCCACGCGACTGCCGCAGTCGAATACCGGCTGGCCTCCCCCTCCGGCGACATTACTCTCGAGTTCGGGCTGACCGAATCGGGCCAGCCGTCCTACAGCGCAAAGTATGATGGCCAGGCGGCGATCGACCGCTCCCTGCTCGGGTTCGACTTCCGCCGCGCCGCCGACCTGGTCGACGGTATGGTGGTGGAACAGGTCGATCGCAGCTCCGCCGACACTACCTGGGAGCAACCCTGGGGCGAGCAGCGATTGATTCGCGACCACTACAACGAAATGCGACTGACCCTGAGCGAGAGTGCTGCACCGGCGCGTCGGATGGAGCTGGTCTTTCGCGCCTATGATGACGGTATTGCCTTTCGCTACCGGCTGCCGGAACAGGAAAATCTCGACCGGGTGGAAATCCTCGACGAACTGAGCGAATTCAACCTGTCCGGCGACTATTCCGCCTGGTGGACGCCGGCCCTGGCCGGGGAGAAGTACGAGTACCTGACCAGGAATACCCCACTGGAGCAGGTCGAGCTGGTGCACACGCCGCTGACACTGACCCGAGAGCGGGGACCGGCACTGGCCATTCACGAGGCCGTGCTGAAAGACTACGCCACCATGAACCTGCGCGGCGAAGGCCACTCATTGAAAGCGGCGCTGGTGCCCATCCACAAGGGCAGCCCGGTAAAAGTCGAAGCGCGCACGCCCTTCTCCACCCCCTGGCGCACGGTGCAGATGGCGGACAGTGAAACCGGCCTGATCACCTCCTACCTGACGCTCAACCTGAACGAACCCAATAAACTCGGCGATGTCTCCTGGGTGCATCCGGGCAAGTACGTCGGCATCTGGTGGGAGCTGCACCTGGAAAAAGGCACCTGGCACTCCGGCCCCAAACACGGCGCCACCACCGAGAACACAAAGAAATATATCGACTTCGCCGCACAGAACGGCTTCGATGGTGTGCTGGTAGAAGGCTGGAACCGCGGCTGGGACGGCGAGTGGTGGAATCACGGCGGCGGCGCCTTCCGCTTTACCGAGGCCTACCCCGACTACGATGTGGATGCACTCAGCCGCTACGCCAGCGACAGGGGGGTATATCTTATCGGTCACCATGAAACCGGCGCGGAAACCGATAATTACGAACGCCAACTCGAAGAAGCCTACGACTTCCTGCAGCAGCACGGTATGAAGGCAGTCAAGACCGGCTATGTAGAAACCGGTGAACTCCTGACAAACAACAACTACCACCACGGGCAGAGATTCGTGCAGCACGCCGGGAAAGTGACCCGCACCGCCGCCGAGCACAAGGTGATGGTGGTGGCCCACGAGACGGTGAAGGATACCGGCGAGCGCCGCACCTATCCCAACCTGGTATCCCGCGAGGTGGCTCGTGGGCAGGAGTACAACGCCTGGGCCGAGGACGGCGGCAACCCGCCGAACCACACCACCATCATTCCCTTTACACGCATGCTGGCCGGGCCGATGGACTTCACTCCCGGCATTTTTGACCTGACCCTGCCCTCGCGCCCCGACAACCAGGTCAATACCACGCTGGCCAAGCAGCTGGCACTCTATGTGGTGATCTATTCGCCGGTGCAAATGGCCGCGGACCTGCCGGAAAATTACCGCAAGTATCCCGATGCCTTCCAGTTTATCAAGGACGTGGCCGTGGACTGGGAAACCACCCGCGTGCTGTCCGGCGACATCGGGCAGCACGTGGCCATCGCCCGCCAGGTCCGCGGCGGCGAGGACTGGTTCGTCGGCGCCATCACCAATGAAAAAGCCCGCGATGTTGCACTGGACCTGGATTTTCTCGACACCGGCAGAAGCTATACCGCCACCATCTACCGGGATGGCGAAAAGGCGGACTACCGCGCTAATCCGGAGAGCTATGTGATCGAAAGCCGCCGCGTCAACGCCGGTGACAAAATCCGCACACGACTGGCGCCCGGCGGCGGCATGGCCATCAGGCTGGCAGCGGAATCAAAATGAAAGTTCCATTTCGCAAGGTGTGCCGTGCACACCTTGCAGATAACGTGATGAAATTCCGGTGATGAGGGTATCTCGGCGTTCCGCCACCCATCCTGAAAACCGTTCCACACAGCTGTATATCCAATCCGGCTCATTCCTTTAGCAGCCAGCAGTCCCAATTTACCTGTAGTCCGGCAATCGCCGGAGGTGACACCACGCGGTCGCTGTGCGCCGCGCGGCACTCCGCTGCGTTGTTCCGCAGCATCATGGAAGTAATGATAAAAAATAACGATTCGAGGATTCGATGATGAAAGCAACACTCAACAGGACGAAAACGGGGAGGCGGGCGCTCAGCCACCCGTCTTGCAACCGCCCCGGAATATCCCGACTGGGCGCGCTGGCATTTCTTCTCGCCGGCAACCTGTTCGGTGGCCTCCAAGCCCAGGCGCAGACCAACCTGGCCCAGGGCGCACCGATCACTGCCAGTTCCCATGCCGATGTGTATATCGCGGCAAACGCCAACGATGGCAACCAGGGCAGTTACTGGGAAAGCGCCAACAACGCCTTTCCGCAGTCTCTGACAGTAGACTTGGGCAGTGTAAAAACGTTGGACAGCGTCTCCCTTTCCTTGCCCGCGACCTGGGAAGCCCGCAACCAGAGCCTGGCCATCACCGGCAGTGCGGACGGCAGCAGTTACAGCACCATCGTCGCCAGCGCCAGCTACAGCTTTGCTCCCGGGAATAACAACCAGGTGGATGTCGCCTTTGCGGCAACCGACGCTCGCTACCTGCGCGTTACGGCAACCGCCAACAGCAGCTGGCCGGCAGCACAGGTTTCCGAGTTTGAAGTTTACGGGGACAGTGACAGCGGACCGCGCGATGCCTTCGCGCGCATTGAAGCGGAAAGCTACGACGCCATGTCCGGTATCCAACTCGAAGCCACCGGCGATATCGACGGCGGCAGCAATGTCGGCTGGGTCGAGGCCGGTGACTGGCTGCGTTTCGACAATGTCGATTTTGCCAGTGGCGCCAGCAGTGTGGAGGCGCGGGTCGCCAGCGGCAACGGCGGCAGCATTGAATTCAGGCTCGACGGCGTCAGCGGCCAGTTGGTCGGCACCGTCGATGTCGGCAACACCGGCGGCTGGCAGAACTGGGTGACCGAAACCGCCAGCATCAACGCCAGCGGCAGCCACGACCTGTACCTGGTGTTCAACGGCAGCGGTGAGGGCCTGCTGAACCTGAACTGGCTGCAGTTCGGCAGCGACGCGCCACCACTGCTACCGGATATTCCGCAGAACCTGGCGGTGAGCGACATCACCGTCAGCACCGTGACGCTGAATTGGAGCAGCGCGGATGGCGCCGACGGTTACGAAATACTGCGCAACGGTGCCCTAGTCGGCTCCACCGGTGCCACCAGCTATACGGATTCCGGCCTGGCCCAGGACACCACTTACAGTTATCGCGTGCGCGCCTACAATGGCAACGGCAACTCCGCCGACAGTGCCGCGGTTTCCGCCACCACCGACGGCGGCACACCGCCAACCGACGACAATGTGGCCGGCGACAAGGCCGTCAGCGCCACCTCCGCGGTGGGCCACCTGCCGGCAAGCAACCTGGTGGATGGCGACCCGTCCAGCTATTGGGAAAGCAGCGGCGCGCTGCCGCAGTCGGCCACCATCGACCTGGGATCGACCCATTTCGTCAGCCAGGTGACCATGAAGTTGCCCGCCGATGCGGCCTGGGAAACCCGCACCCAGACGGTGGCGATTCTCGGCAGCAGCGACGGTGTCAACTTTGCACCGATAGTCCAGCCCGCCGATTACATCTTCGATCCGGCCAGCGGCAATACCGCCAGTGCCGGTTTTGCCGAAACCGCCGCGCGCTATATCCGCCTCAATGTCTCCGCCAACAGCGGCTGGAGTGCGGCGCAGTTTTCCGAAGTGGAAGTCTACGGCTATCCGGATCCGGTGCCGCCGCAGGCGCCGGCCAACCTGGTCGTCGCCGGCGGCACCAGCACCACGCTGTTTCTGAGCTGGCAGGCCTCGCCACTGGCGGACGGCTACGAAGTCCTGCGCGACGGCGGTGTGGTCGCCGACGTGAGCGCCACCTCGTTTGCCGACAGTGGCCTGACGCCGGACACCGATTACAGCTACAGCGTGCGCGCCTATAACGGTTTCGGCACCTCGCCAGTGAGCAATACCGTCACCGGCACGACCCAGGCCGAGGGCCCGGAGCCGGATCCGACCCAGCGCGGCGCCAGCATGCCCTACGATCTCTACCAGGCGGAAAACGGCGTAACCGGCGGCGGCGCCCAGGTGCTGGCCCCGAACCGCACCATCGGCGACCTGGCCGGCGAGGCCTCCGGCCGCAGCGCGGTAACCCTGAACAGTACCGGCGCCTATGTGGAATTCACCACCGCCGCCGATACCAACACGCTGGTCACCCGCTTCTCGATCCCCGACGCACCCGGAGGCGGCGGCACTTCGGCGACGCTGAACGTGTACGTGGACGGCCAGTTCGAGCAGGCGCTGTCGCTGACGTCGAAACACGCCTGGCTCTACGGTGACGAAGCCGCGCCGCAGAACAACCCGGGCGCCGGACCGCCGCGGCATATCTACGACGAAGCCAACCTGATGTTCGACCGGGTGATTCCCGCCGGCAGCAGCATCCGCCTGCAGAAGGACCAGGAGAACGGCAGCCAGTACGCGATCGACTTTATCAGCCTGGAGCTGGTGGCGCCGATCCCGAATCCGGACCCAGCCAACTTCGTCACCCCCAGCGGCACCAGCCAACAGGCGGTGCAGCAGGCGATTACCACGGCCGCCAGCAGCGGCGCCGAGGGCGTCTACCTGCCGCCGGGTGATTACCAGACCAACTACAAATTCCAGGTAACCCAGCAGCCGCTGAAAATTGTCGGCGCCGGCCCCTGGTACACCCGCTTCTACACGCCGTCGACACAGACCAATACCGATGCCGGCTTTGCCGTCAGCAGCGCCGCCAACGGCTCCACTTTTGCCAACTTCGCCTTCTTCGGCAACTACGTCGACCGCATCGACGGCCCCGGCAAGGTATTCGATTTCAACGGCGTGCGCGATATGACGCTGGACAATCTGTGGGTGGAACACCAGGTGTGCATGTTCTGGGGCGCCAGCGTGCACGACTCCACCATCCGCAACTCGCGCATCCGCAACACCTTTGCCGACGGCCTCAACTTCACCAACGGCAGCAGCGGCAACCACGTCTCCAACAACGAGGCACGCACAACCGGCGACGACAGTTTTGCGCTGTTTGCGGCCACCGACAACGGCGGCGGTATCGTGCAGGACAACCTGTACGAGAACCTGACCGCGATGACACCGTGGCGCGCCGCCGGCCTCGCCAGTTACGGTGGCCAGGGCAATACTTTCCGCAATATCCAGGTGGAGGACACACTGACCTACAGCGGTGTCACCATCAGTTCGCTGGATTTCAGTTATCCGTTCACCGGCTTCCAGTATTCGCCCACGACCAATTTCGAGGGCATCACCATACTGCGCGCCGGCGGCCACTTCTGGGGCGACCAGGTGTTCCCGGCGATGTGGCTCTTCTCCGCCTCGGATACCTTCCGCGGCATCCGCATCTCCGATCTGGAAATCGTCGACCCGACCTACCACGGCATCATGTTCCAGACCAAGTATTCCGGCAGCCAGCACGAGAATGTGTTCGAGGATACGGTATTTACCGATGTGACCATTTCCGGCGCGCGCCTGGATCCGCAGTATCCAAACCGCTCGGGTTTCGGTATCTGGTCCAACCCGATGCCGGAGGCCGGCCAGGGTCCGGCGGTGGGCGATGTGGAATTCAACAACCTGACCATGTTCGACAATGTGGTGAACATCCAGGACGAGTCGCCGGATTTCCATATCACCATCAACGGCTTTGATGATTCCGGTTCCAGTTCCGGGAGTTCCAGTTCCGGGGGCTCAAGTTCCAGCAGCTCGAGCTCCGGGAGTTCCAGCTCCGGTGGTTCCACGTCCAGTTCGAGCTCGAGTTCAAGCTCCAGCTCGGGTTCCGGTTCCAGTTCCGGCTCGGGTTCCGGGGGCAGCTCGGGCTCCGGTAATCCGCACCCGGAGCCGGATGACAGCCACGGCGCAGCCATGCCCTACGACCGCTACGATACCTATGCAGCCAGCATCGGCGGCGGCGCGGCCCTGCGCACGGCGCCGACCTTCGACCAGGACCTGGTCGCCTCGGAGGCCAGCGAGCAGAGCTATATCGCCCTGCCCGGCGGCAGTGCCTACGCCGAGTGGACGGTGCGCGACGGCGAGGGCGGTGCCGGCGTGACCATGCGCTTTACCATGCCGGATTCCGGCGATGGCATGGGCCTGGACGGCTCGCTGGATGTCTACGTCAACGGCGACTTCGCGCAGACGGTGCCGCTGACCTCCTACTACGCCTGGCAGTATTTCTCCGGCGACCATCCCAACGATGCCCCCGGCGGCGGCCGGCCGCTATTCCGTTTCGACGAGGTGCACTGGAAACTGGCCACACCGCTGCAGCCGGGCGATGTGATCCGCATCCAGAAAGGCGGCGATGCCATCGAGTACGGGGTGGATTTCCTGGAAATCGAAGACGTGCCCGCGCCGATTGCACAGCCGGGCAACTCGGTGGCGGTCACCGATTTCGGCGCCGTGGCGAACGACGGCGCCGACGACCTGGCGGCCTTCGAGAGCGCGGTGGCGCAGGCCGTGTCCACGGGCCAGAGCCTGTATATCCCGGCCGGTACTTTCCACCTGGGTGATATGTGGCAGGTGGGCAGTGTGGACAATATGATCCAGGATCTCACCGTCATGGGCGCCGGTATCTGGCACAGTAACCTGCAGTTCACCAATGCCAACGCCGCCAGCGGCGGTATCTCGCTGCGCATTCTCGGCCAGTTGGATTTCAGCCATGTGTACATGAACTCCAACCTGCGCTCGCGCTACAGCCAGAACGCCATCTACAAGGGCTTTATGGATAATTTCGGCAACGACTCGCGCATTCACAATGTGTGGCTGGAGCATTTCGAGGCCGGCTTCTGGGTGGGCGACTATGCGCATACGCCGGCGATCCACGCCGAGAACCTGCTGATCGAGCACAGCCGTATCCGCAACAACCTGGCCGACGGCGTCAACTTCGCCCAGGGCACCAGCAACAGCACAGTGCGCAATTGCAGTGTGCGCAACAACGGCGACGACGGTCTGGCGGTGTGGACCAGCAATGTGAACGGCGCGCCGGCGGGGGTGAACAACCATTTCACGCACAACACGATCGAGAACAACTGGCGCGCGGCGGCGGTGGCCTTCTTCGGCGGCAGCGGCCACAAGGCCAGTTACAACCTGATCGTGGATACCGTCGGCGGTTCCGGTTTCCGCATGAATACCGTGTTTCCCGGTTATCATTTCCAGAACAACAGCGGAATTGAATTTACCGACAGCACGATCATTCGCAGCGGCACCAGCCGGGACCTGTACAACGGCGAGCGCGGTGCAATCGACCTGGAGGCCTCCTCGAACCCGATCCGCAATGTGACCGTGTCGCGGGTCGATATCTACGATACCCAGCGCAGCGCCATCCAGGTGGGCTACGGCGGTGGCTTCGAGGGTGTGGTATTCAACGATATCGCCATCGACGGCACCGGCCTCGACGGTGTGACCACGTCGCGCTTTTCGTCGCCGCACCCGGGGGCCGCATTTTTCTCCTATACCGGTAACGGCACCGTGACCATCGACAACTGGACCACCAGTAATGTGGCCCACCCGGACACCATCTTTATCCAGCCGGGCTTCAACCTGATCCTGCAATAACCGGCGACAACCGGTCTGGCGGGGGGCGCATACGCGCCCCTCTCTTGTCCCGCCAATGCCGGAATCCTGAAAATTCTCAGGTGTCCTGCGGATAAATTTAGGAAACGTGATCCCTATCCAGGTCCACCGCCGTATCTCATCCCACAATACCGACCTGAAACCAGGTATTCATCCTAACTCCGGTGCCGACAGTGCGTTCGTTTCGGAGTCCCGCTATCATCGTCAATCAAGTTTCGGGGCGCGGGCCGGGGCGCCGGGTGGAGTGGCCCTTTGCGGGACACGCGGTGAATACGTCCCTGTACGCTCTAATCGACATCCCTGTCTCATAAGGTCCCGCAAAGGGCCACTCCACCCGGCTCAGTGCCAACTTGCCACATTTCCCAACTCCGAAACTCGAGTACATGAAAAATAATAATGAGAGAAAACGCCATGACCGGAATCATCGAGATTGCCAAAGCGGCGAATGTATCCCCTTCCACCGTGTCCCGGGTCATCCACAACCCGGAACTGGTCAGCGAGGAGAAGCGCAACCTGGTGCAGGAAGTCATCCGCCGCACCGGTTATACCCCCAGCAACCTGGGCGCCGGCCTGCGCAAGGCGAAGACCAACAATCTGGTGGCGATCATTCCCGACGTCACCAGTGCCTTCAACTACCCGGTGATCCGCGCCATCGAGAGTATCGCGTTGGAAAACGGCTACTCGCTGCTGCTGGGCGACACCCAGGAACTGGAGAGCCGCGAGCGCTCCTTCGCCGCCATGGCCCGCTCGCGCCAGGCGGACGGCATACTGCTGTTCTGCTCCAACCTGCCGATCGACGTGGACCCGGAAATCCCGCTGGAAGACCAGCTGCCGCCGATGGTCAACGCCTGCGAACCCATCGACCTGCCCGGCCTGCCCAGGGTCAATATCGACAATGTGGCCGCGGCGGAGGAGGCGGTCAACCACCTGCTCTCCCTCGGCCACAAACGCATCGCCGCGGTGACCGGCCACCTGAAATCCCCCAGCACCCAGGACCGCCTGAAAGGCTACCGCTACGCGCTGCACCGGGCGGGTATCCCGGTGGATGAAACCCTGGTCGAGGCCGGTAACTACGGTCTGCGCGACGCCGAGCGCGCCACCCGCAAACTGATGGAACTGCGGGACCGCCCCAGCGCGATTTTCAATTTCAGCGATGAGATGGCCATGAGCTGCCTCGCGACCCTGCACGACATGGGCTACCGCATTCCCGCGGATATCTCGGTGATGGGCTTCGACGATATTTCCTACGCCGAATACTGCTACCCGGCCCTGACCACCGTCGCCCAGCCGATGACGGAAATCGGCATCGAGTGCATGGAGCTGCTGCTGCCGCAGTTGAAGGGCCGGAAAATGGCCGCCTGCAACCGCATACTGCCCCACCGGCTGGTGGTGCGGAAAAGCACCGGGCCGGCGCCGGCTTGAACACCGCCGTTCCATCGCTTCTTCCCCACGGGGCCCCCTTCTCAACATCTTCTGTCGCCGGTTTTCTCCCCCAAAGCCGGCTTCCGGCAACGTATCGTACAGATGTACTAGCCTTAACCGGCACACGGAGTGTACCTGTTTCTGTTCCCCCAGGATTTGAAGACAAATGCGTTACCTACCGACTGTTGCGGCTTTTGCAGCCACTCTCGCATTACTGAGCGCCTGTACCGTTACACCGGAGGCCGTGGATCGCGCCAGCATCGAAGAACGCGTCAACGCGGATATGGCCACGGCGTTCGGCAACCAGCAGCCGGTGTCCGGCCCCGTCACCCTCAACGAGGCCATCGCCCGCGCCATCGCCTACAACATGGACAACCGCCTCAAGCTGATGGAGGCGGCGGTGGCAAACCGCGAACTGAAATTATCGCGCTGGGAAATGCTGCCGGAAATCGCCGCCGATGCCGGCTACTGGCACCGCAACAAACAGCACTTCGCCAGCAGCGAGGACGTGGACGGCAACGAGTCGCTGGTCCAGTCCACCTCGCTGGACAAAACCTACAGCACCGCAGGGCTGGATCTCTACTGGAACGTGCTGGACTTCGGCATCAACTACCTGTCCGCCAAACAGGCGGCCGACGGCGTCATGATCGCCGTGGAGCGACAGCGCAAGATGATGCACAACGTGATCATGGACGTCGAGTACGCCTATTGGATGGCGCAGGCGGCCCAGCGCGCCGAGACCCGGCTGCCCACGCTGATCAAGCGAACCCGCGAGGCGCTGGCGCGCTCCCGTGTGAGCGCCGAGCGCGGCCTGCGCAAGACCGAGGCCAGCCTCGCCTACCGGCGCGAGCTGCTGCAGACCCTGCAGCAGCTGATCGAGCTGGAGGGCAATATGCACGATGCCCGGCGCGAGCTGGCATCGCTGATGGGCCTGCCGCCGGGCACCGAATACCGGGTCGCCGGCTCCGAGTCCGGCGACAGTATCGGCAACCCCTTCGCCAATATGGATATCGTGGCGCTGGAACAGTACGGCCTGCGCAACCGCCCGGAACTGATCGAGGAAGACTACCGCCGCCGCATGGCCGCCGACGAACTGCGCAAGGCCTGCCTGGAACTGCTGCCCGGGCTGGAGCTGCACACCGGCTACCGCTACGACGACAACAGTTTCCTGCTCTACAACGACTGGGGCGAAAGCAGCCTGCAACTGACCTGGAACCTGTTGCACACGGTGGTGGCCGGCCGCGACACCGTCGACTACGCCCGCGACAATATCAAGCTCGGCGATGTGCGCCGCGCCGCGCTCACCGTCGCCGTACTCACGCAGATCGACCTGGCCCACAGCCACCTGCGCCGCGCGCAATTGAATTACCAGTACGCGCTGGAGCTGGCGGATATCGACCAGCAGATGGCACAGCAGGCTCGCGCCCGCTGGCAGGCGAGCCAGGGTACCGAGCTGGAGAGCATTCGCGCCGCCACCCGCAACCTGCTGTCCGGCGTGCGCCGCGATGTCACCTACGCCGACTGGCGCAACGCCAATGGCAAGCTCGGCAACGCCGTCGGCTTCAGCCCGGAATACTATATCGACTACCGGCAGCCGCTGGACCTGATCCAGCAACAGGTGGCCGACATGCGCGCCGCCGGCGCCAGTCGCGAGCTGCTGCCCACCGGTGGCTATTCGCCCGTCGGCGTCGAGGCGCGCCAGAGCCGGATCGCCGACGATTCACAAGCTTCGGTCCGCTGGTGATGGCCGTGCGCAGTCCCCTTGTCCTCGTCGCCACGCTGCTGGCAGTGCCGCTGTTGGCGACTGCCGAACCCGCCACCGCACCGGCCAAACTCACCGCGCTCAGCCGCGTGGAAATTTCTGCCGAGATCGCAGCCAAAATCACCGAGGTCAAGGTGCGCGATGGCGACCGCTTCGCCCGCGGGGACCTGCTGGCGCGCTTCGACTGCACCGAGTTGCGCGCGGAACTCGACAGCGCCGAGGCCCGCCGTGACATGGCTCGCAGGCAACTGGAATCCAATACCGAGCTGCGCGACCTGGGCGGCAACATCAGTACACTGGAATTGCTGCAGAGCCAGGCGCAACTGGCCGAGGCCGGCGCCAAGGCCAAGGTACTGCAACACCGCGCCGGCCATTGCGAAGTGCGCGCGCCCTTCGACGGCTTCGTCATCCGGCGCGAGGTGCAACCCCACCAGCGCGTCGAGATAGGGATGCCGCTGTTCGAACTGCTGGACAACCGGGGCCTGGAAGTGGAGGCCATCGTGCCCTCCGCCTGGCTCGATCAACTGGCGCCCGGCGATACCTTTCGTGTCCGCATCGAGGAGACCGGTGCCCAATACAGCGCCACGCTGCTGCGCATAGTGCCGGCCGTGGATCCGGTCACCCGTACCGTGCGCGTGATCGGCAGTATCCGCGAGCGCGATGCGCTGCTGGTTGCCGGCATGAGCGGCGAGGCGTTTTTCCGTATCGAGCACGCAACCGAGGCAAAAGCGGTCGCTGGAGTGAATGACAGTGAAGCTCGACGGCAGTAACCGTAATCCGGACGGCAGCGACCACCGGCGGCTGCTGGAAAAGCTCAACGCCTTCCTGGCGCTGGAAAAACAGCTGCGCACCGCTGGCAGCGAAGGGGAAATTGCACGCAGCGCCTGCAGCGACTGCCAGATGCTGTTGAATATCGACAGCGCGATTTTCTTTCGCGCGCCCTACCTGCGCGCCATCGCCGCCTCCAACGTCATCGACATCGACAACACCAGCGGCGAAATCCTCGACTGCCGGGCCCTGCTGCAGCGCCACGGCCCGGTCGACGAGCGCGGGCAGGCGGCATTCGAGTCCGGCGGCACCCACTACCTGGCGGCGCGCATCGGCGATTTCGGCCAGCTGCTGTTCCTGCGCAGCGCGCCCTTCAGCGACCACGAGCAACAGGTCCAGCGGGAACTGGCGGATGCGGTGCTGCAGGCATTTCTCGCCCGCCGCGGTGCCCGGCGCCGCCCGTGGCATCTGCACCTGTCGCGGCGCAAATTGTGGGTCGCCGCACTGCTGATCGGTGTCGGCCTGCTGCCGATCCGCCAGAGTGTGCTGGCGCCGGCGACCCTGGCGGCCATAGAACCGCGTATCGTCTCCGCCAGGACCGAGGGCGTGATCCGCTCTATCGCGGTGCCCCCCAATGCACCGGTGGAGACGGACCAGCTGCTGTTCACACTGGAATCCGCCGAGGTGGAGGCGGAGATCGACAAGGTGCAACAGGAGATCGCCCTCTACCGCGAACGGCTGCGCATGACGCGGCAATACAATTTTCGCGAGGCCGCCGCCGGCCACCGCCTGGCCCAGGCGGAAACCGACCTGGCGATCCGCCACCTGGAGCTGGAATACCAGGGCGACATACTGCGGAAAACCCGCGTGCGCGCGCCGGACACCGGCGTGGCCATTTTTACCGACCCGTCCGAGTGGATCGGCCGCCGCGTGCGCGCCGGGGAAAAAGTCATGGAAATCGTGCGCCCGGACGCGCGCCAGATCCGCATCGACCTGCCCACCGCCGATGCGATCGAGCTGCCGCAAAATGCGGAGACGGTGTTCTACGCCGAGGCCAACCCGCTGGCGCCGATTCGTGGCCGGATCAGCTACCAGAGCCTGATGACCACCGACGGCGAAAACCGGCCGGCAAGTTATCGCCTGATCGCCGCCATCGGCGAGGACCGACCCGGTATCCGCATCAACACCCAGGGCCACGCGCGCATCTACGGCGCCCGCGTGCCGCTGGTCTACTACCTGTTGCGCCGGCCCCTGGCCAGTGCGCGGCGCTGGCTGGGATTTTGAGTGTCGCACCGGACGGTGCCCGGCCCAACGCGTAGCCCGGATGCAGCGCAGCGGAATCCGGGCATAACGGCGCGGAAAACACCGATACAGATGTAGAGCACTGCGCACCGATCTAAAGCCGGGCACCAGCCCGGGTTTCTGAAGAAGTTGGAGTTACCGAGTGGATACCTGGCCCACACTGCGCAGGGACCTGCAGTTTCACCGCGCCCCGGAAGAACCGGGCCGCGAGCGCGGCTGGATGATCTACGATCCGCTGCGGGCGCTCTATATCGAACTGGGCGAACTGGAACTACTGATACTGCGCCTCTGGCACCTGGGGTCACCGGCGGCGATCGCGGACCGTCTCTCCCGCGAGCGGCACTGCGAGATCAACGAAGACGCCGTAGAGCAGTTCCGGCGTTTCGCCGCCGACAACGACCTGCTGCAGAGCCGCGCCGTCGACCTACAGCAGCGCGCCGGTAGCCGTGCCGTGGCGCCGCTGCAGGGCGTGCAGAAGTGGGTATTCTGGCGGCGGCCGCTATTTTCCCCGCAGCGGCTCAGCCGCTGGCTGGCACCACTGGCGCGACTGACCGGCCGGCGCTTTTTCTGGCTGGCCGTCATCGCGACCGCGGCACTCACCGCGCTATCCATCGGCCAGCACTGGCTCGATTACCTGGCGCACCTGCGCGCCAGCTGGAGTCCGGCGGGTATCGGCTTCTTTGCGCTGGCGTTTTTCGCGCTGAGCCTGCTGCACGAACTCGGTCACTGCAGTGTGGCGCGCCTCTACGGTATCCGCGCCAACAGTGTGGGCATCGGGCTGATCGCGCTGATGCCGATCATGTACAGTGAAATTACCGATGCCTGGCGGCTGCCCAGGAAAGCGCGACTGCATATCTCCTGTGCCGGCGTCGCCTTCGAAATTCTCCTGGGGCTGACGGCAGCCATCGCCTGGTGCCTGCTGGAAAATGGCCCGCTGCGCTCGGCGGCCTTTTTCCTGTTCACCTCATCGCTGGTGACCACACTGCTGATCAACCTCAATCCACTGATGCGCTTCGATGGCTACTACCTGCTGAGCGACTACACCGGTGAGAAAAACCTGCACCAGACCAGCGCCACACTGTTGCGCACCGCCACCTGGAACCTGCTGCTGAAAAACCCTCCCCGACAGCGCAGCGCAGAACAGAAAAAGCGCGAGCGACTGCTGGTCTGTTTCGGGCTTTTCAGCCTGCTGTACCGCCTGGGTGTATTCCTGACCATCAGCTGGATGGCCTACCAGTTACTGTTCAAGGCCGCCGGCCTGCTGGTGTTCTTTTTCTGTATCGCGGTACTGCTGTTGATTCCAGCGGTGCGGGAAATCAACACCTTTGCCCGGCACCTGCGCGGACGCAGCGGCGGCGAGCGCGGCGACACAATGCGGCCATGGCATTGGCTCAACCACTTGCGCCGTCCACCACTGATACTGCTGGCACTGCTGCTGGCGCTGTTCCTGCTGCCGCTGCCCTGGCCGGTGCAATTGCCGGCCGCCACCTACTTTGCCGACCGGCAGCAGGTACTGGCACCAACGGCAGGATTAGTGGCTGCCATTCCAGTGAAACCGGGCGACCGGGTTGTCGCCGGCCAGCTACTGCTGAAACTGGAAAACAGCGAACTGGACTACCGCCTGCAGCGCGGCCGACGGGAACTGCAATTGCTGCAGGCGCGCAAGAACCGCGACGGATTCGAATCGGCACTGGACTCCCTGGATGCCGTCTACCTGCAGGACCTGCTCAGCAAGGAGCGGGAACTGCAGAGCCTGCAGGCGAAAAAGGCACAACAGCAGCTGGTGGCAAAGCAAAGCGGGCGCGTCGACTGGCGGCTGCCCGGTATCGGCCGCGGCGAACACCTGTCGGTGAACCAGCCGGTGCTGTCCATCGTCGACCCGGACAGCCTGCGCGGCCGCGCCTACGGCCGGACGCAACATGTGGCGCGCATTCGCGGACGCACCCACGGCCGCCTGTTCCTGCGCGGTCGCTGGCAAGCGGTCGATGTCCACATCGAGACCATCGACGATATCGGCTCCCACAAACTCGACGACCCGGCGCTCGCCAGCACCTTCGGCGGCCCACTGCGGACCGGTGACAAAGGCGAGCGTATCGACGAGGCCCGCCAGCGGCTGGAATTTTCACTGGCGGCCACCGAACGCCGGGCACTGGCGGGCCAACGCATCGGCTACCTGGTGGTATTCGGCGAGCCGATCAGTCTCCTGCAGTTATTGTCCCGCAGGGTTGCGGGTGTTTTTGTGCGCGAGAGCGGTATCTGATCCTCACGCGCAAAAAGGTAAAGAGGTATAGAGAATGGAATCCACACAGTTTGCGAACAATGCCCTGTCCGCATCCATTTCCTCACTGGCCGGCGCGCGCCGGCAACCCCGCAGCCTGCGCCGCATCCTGGAAAAACGCATTCTGCTGGATGCCTCGGCACCGGCGGATATGTCCCACGCCCCGGCCACGGCGGACCACTCGGCAGCGCCGGCCGACAGCGACCAGAACGACGGCGGCAATCACCAGCCCCACGGCCCGACCATGGACCAGCAGCAGCCGGAAAGTCGCAATGAACTGGTGATCATCGATATGACCATCGAAGATGCCCAGGCGCTGGTGGACGACCTGGTACAGCAGGCAGACGAGGTGACCGATCGCGGCGATCACCTGGAACTGCAGATCGGCGCCCGCGATATCGCGCTCTATACCATCGACGACAGCGCCAGCGTGGCCACCATCGGCGACCTGCTGGCGGAACACGGCCGAACCGACGCGCTGCACCTGGTGACCCACGGTGGCGCCGGCGGTATCGATATCGGCAGCGACAGCCTGTCGCTGCAGACACTGCAGCAATTCCGCGGCGAGCTGCAGAGCTGGTCCGGCCATTTCAGCAGCGATGCGGATATCCTGCTCTACGGTTGCAATGTCAGTTACAGCGATACCGGCGAGGATTTTATCCTGCAGCTCTCGCAACTGACCGGCGCCGACATCGCCGCCTCCGACGACCCCACCGGCCATATCGCCCGCGGCGGCGACTGGGACCTGGAGTACCAGCGCGGCCCGATCGAAACCGACATCCTCTTTTCGCAACTGCTGCAGGGTGAATGGGACGGGCTGCTGGCGGCAACGGCGTCCGCCACTGTCGACGCGGACTCCGAGGATTTCATCAACGAAACCACCGATATCGCCTTCGCGTTCGACAACTCCGGTGCCGACCCGGGTTACGGCCCGTTTATGGACGTGGTGCTGGGCCCCGGCATGACTGTCGAGAGCGTGTCCGGTTTCCTCGGTGCCAGCTACGTAGAGTACACCGTGGTCGACGGCCAGTGGGTCGACAGCAGCGGTAACCCGGTGGAGTACCACCCCTACGACGTCAACCAGACCGGCGCCATTCCACTGCCGCCGGTGGGTGCGGAGGGCTCCCACTGGTATGCGATCGAACTGCCGTTCGGCTCCTTCACGCCGGACCAGCCGGCGTACGAATTCGTCGCCACGGTGCTGCTGGACGAGGCCACCGGTGCCGAGGTGGGCGTGCCCATCCCGGTCTACGTGCGGCCGGGCTTCATGTACGGCGAGGACCCGCTCAACAACCCGGACACGGACCCACCGCTTGTGGGCCCGGAGATCACCACCAATATCACCCCCACGGTAATGTTGGTGGACAAGGAAGCGCTGGACGGCGATGGCGATAACAACTCCATCGGCGACGACGGCGAAACGGTTACCGGCCCCAGCGAACCGGTGACCTGGCGGGTAACGGTGGATATCGCCAACCTGTCGACTGTGGAAGACCTGTTGATTACCGAGCAGGTGCCGGACAATTTCTATTACCAACCGGGCAATGTCACGGTCACCGACGTCAACGGCAATACCCTGGTAGAAGGCGTCGATTACGAGCTTGCAGAACCGCCGGAGGGGGCCAACAGCGATGCGGAGCTGGTGGTGACCATGCTGACACCGGTCACCGGTACCACCGCCGCCAACGATCTCGTCATCACCTATACCGGCTATGTGCCGGACGTGGATGGCAACGGCGACCCGATCGTCATCAACGACGGCAGCAACGACGCGGTACGCAATACCGCCACCGCCAGCGGCAGCTACCAGGAGCAGGACGTCAGCGACGATGACGACGCCGTGATCACCGCCACCGCCACGGCGCTGCAGAAGGATGTGGCACTGGTCGAGGACAACGGCACCGAGGGCAACACCCCCGGCGATCGGCTGCGCTATACCCTCACCCTGGAAGTTTCCGACTATATGCAGCTGGAAGACCTGCTGCTGTCCGACGTCCTCGGCGACGGGCTCCAGGTCGACGAAAGTTCCATCACCATCGAGCTGTTCTACAACGGCACAACCTATGGCCCCGCCGCCACGGACAACGCCACGGTCACCGAGGACAGCGGCACCGGCGAAACCACCGTCAGCATCGATATTTCCCAGGAGCTGATCGACCAGGGCATCAGCGACGGCAGCCTCGACGGAGACCTGTTTGCCGACAGCAGTGTGGATGGCACCACCACCATCGTGGTCACCTACGAAGCCAGCATCCGCGAACACTATCTTGCGACCGGACAGGCGGTGGACGCGCTCGATACCATTCGCAACCAGGCCACCATCGACGCCAGCGCCGCCTCCGCCAACGGCGAAGCGATCGATAACAGCAGCTCGGAAGAAATCGTTATCGAGGGCGCGGATTCCAGCAAAAGTGTGTACGCAGTCAACGGCAGTACCGATCCCGACAACCTGGATGAAATCGCCGTGGGGGATGAGGTCACCTTCTCCGTCGAAGTGGATCTCGGCACCCTGGACAGCAACGGCGTGGTGATTACCGACTATCTGCCACTGCCGGTGTTCGCGGCCGTAGCACCTTCTTTTGTGGATACCGGCGAGGGCACCGCCACGCCCGGCGCCAATCAGTGGGGTTTCGGTCCCGACACCGATTTCGGCAACTGGCCCGACGGTTACCTGGACGGCGACAATGTCACCACCAGCGCGGACACCGCCAACAATTCCATCACCTGGTCCCTGGAGCCGGTGGAACAGATCGATTCTGCCGGCGGCACCGTGCAGCTGCTGTTCACCGTCGTCGTACAGGACGAACCCTTTACCGACGGCCTTTCCCTGACCAACGTGGCTTCCGTCACCGTCAATGGTACCGAAACCAGTTCGACACTGGACCCGAACGGGGTCCAGGTGCAGATACTGTCACCGACCATCAGCGTCACCAAGGGCGTGGTATCCACCGACGATCCGAACGGCCAACTCGATCCGACACCACCCGGACCGGTAACCTTCGATCCGGCCGGCAGCCCCGACAGCGGCAGCCAGCCCTGGACTGGCGATATCACCAGCCAGAACCTGGACACCACACCGATCGACTCCGACCTCGGCAATGTGGATGCCGGCGATACCGTGCGCTTCGCCATCGTGGTGGAGAATTCCGGCGGCTCCGACGCCTTCAATGTCGCCATCAGCGATACGCTGCCGGACGGCTTTGAAATTCCCGGTGGCGGCCTCAACCTGCAGGTCTACACCGGCAATGGAACCGAAGTGAGTTACAGCGGCGATCTGTTCAGCGGCGGCATTACAATGGATGATCCCTCCGCCAACGAGGGCGCACTCAATGAGGGGCGCGATCCGGATACCGGCCCCACCACCGATGGCAGCAACGTTATCGTCATCACCTACGATCTGGTGGCCACCGACGCGGTGCAACCGAGCCAGCAGATCGAGAACACCGCGCAACTGGAAGCCTACGGCGGCCTCGACGACGGCAACGACTACACGGAAGGCAACTCCAACATCAACTGGCAGGACGATGCGCTGGTAGCCATCCGCGAAAATACCGTGGACAAGACCCTGGTCGGCACCAGTATCAATTCCGACAACAATGCCAACAATGAAGCCGTGATCGGCGAGGTAATCACCTACTCGGTAACGCTGACCATCGCCGAGGGGGAAACACCGAGCGCCAGCCTGGTGGACACGCTGGATACCGGACTGGCGTTTATCGGTGTCACCGATATCGAATTTTCCGATGACATCGACTCCACCGTGGATCTCAACGCGATCGATGGCACGGTCAGCGGCCAGCAGGTGACCTTCGACCTGGGCGACCTGACCAACAGCAACCGCGACAACACCACCGCCGAAACCATCACCATCACCTACGAGGTACTGGTGCAGAATGTGGTCGATAACCAGAGTGGCGACCAGCTCAACAACAGCGCCCGGTTTTTCTGGGACGACACCGCCGACGGCAGCGACAATCCCACCGGCCACGGCACCGCATCGGCGGAGAATGTCGCCGTGATCGAGCCGGATTTGCAGGTGGATAAATCGCTTATCGATACACCCCAACCGATCGACGCCGGAGATCTGGTGACTTATGAAATCGTGCTCTCCCACTCCGGCTTTTCCGATACCGATGCCTTCGACGTGACCTTCTCGGACGACCTGCCGACTGATCTTGAAAACTTCAACCTGATCAATGTCACCCATTCTACCGAGGGCGATATCACCGGCGATTTCGAAATCGTCGGCAACACACTGCAGACGGATCCGGGCTTTTCTTTCGACCTGCTGCAGGGAGAAACGGTTACCATCCAGGTCTCCGGTGAGGTGGTCGGCACCGTCGCCCCCGAAACCCAGATCAGCAATACCGCCATCGTCGACTGGCAGAGTATCGACGGCGACGATCCCAACGAGCGCACCGGTGCCGACGGCGAGGGCAGCGCGTTGAACGACTACGAGAGCAGCGACACGCTGAACCTCGTCACCGCCTCGGTGGAGGTTGGCAAGCAGATTGTCAGCAGCTCCATCATCGACGACAGCAACGGAGTGGACGAGGGTGTTATCGGCGAAACCCTGACCTACGTCTCCGCCTTCCTGGTTCCGGAGGGCGGCGCCTCCCTCGCAGAGATACTCGACACGCTGCCGGAAGGGGTGGAGTTCGTCAGCCTCGACCAGGTCTTTGTCGGCGCCAATATCACGTTCGACAACGGCAACTTCACAGAGCCTACGCCGGGTGCTACCGGCGAAATCAGTTTCGGCACCGCCGACCTGGCCAATACACCGGACGGTGTACAGAACGAAGACGATATCGTCGCCGTGGTGTACACGGTGCGTATCCTGAATGTGGACAGCAACCAGGCCGGCACGGTGCTGACCAACCAGGCGGAATTCCGCTTCGACGCCAACGGCAACGGCGACAATACCGACGACGGCTCCGTTACTGCCTCCACGGATGCCACCGTGATCGAACCACAACTGCAGATCGACAAATCGGTCAACGCCACCGAAGCCGACAACGGCGACCCGGTCGAGTACACCATTACCGTCACCAACCCGGACGACGGCTCCAGTACCACCGCCTACGACATCAGCTTCAGCGACCCGCTGCCCGAGGAACTGTCGGATATCGCCTTTACCGCGACCCTGGAAACCGATGCGGGAACCACGGATATCTCCGGCTTTTTCGAGATCGTCGGTGGTGAGCTGGTACTGAATCCGCAGGCGGAACTGGACCTGGCGCCCGGCAGTGTCGTCACCATTACCGTCAGCGGTTCGCTGGCCAATGCGCTCGCCGGCAGCACTTTCGACAATACCGCCAGTGTCGACTGGACCAGCCTCAATGGCGATGATACCAACGAGCGTACCGGGGCCGACGGCGAGGGCGGCGCCCTGGACGACTATGCAACCAGCGACGATGCACCGCTGTCGGTACCGGCCCCGTTGATCGAGAAAAACCTGGTATCCACCAGCCAGAACGACAGCCTCAACGACGACAACGAAGCCACCATCGGCGAAATCGTCACTTTCGAAACGGTATTGACCCTGCCCGAGGCCACGCTGATCGGCGAGATCCTCGACGACTATGGTCCCGGTTTCGAGTTCGTGGACCTGGTCAGCGTCACCGCCAGCAACCCGGATTCGATCCAGATCGACTTCGACCAGATCACCGTTATCGACGATCCGGACAACAATATCGTCGGCCTGGATTTCGGCACCCTGGTCAATACCGATACCGACAACAGCACCACCGAAACCATCACCTTCACCTACCGCCTGCGGGTTACCGATGTTGTCGGCAACCTGGATGGCACCACCCTGACAAACGAGGCCGCCCTCAACTACGATACCGATGGCGACGACGTGCCCGATACCACAATCAACGACACCGCCACGGTGGACCTCGTGGAACCCGAGGTCATCGTCAACAAGGAACTATTGACCCCGTCACCGGTACTCCTGGGCGGTATAGCGCAATACCAGATTACCGTCGAACTGGATCCGGCCAGCGGCGCCGACGCCTACGATGTCCATATCGAGGACGCACTGCCGCCCTACCTGGCCGGCGTGGAAAACGTGCAGATAACCGTTACCGGCGGCTCGCCGGAGGTGATCGACAACTCCGCCGACAATAGGCTGGATCTGGAGATCAGCGTTATCGACAGCAGCACCGTGGTGACCATCACCATCGACGCACGGGTGACCAGTGACCCCACCGCCGTCGGTGAAAGCACCACCAATACCACGACCGTCGACTGGACCAGTATCGACGGCGACGACGCCAACGAACGCACCGGTGCCGACGGCGAGGGCGGCGCACTCGACGACTACGCCGACAGTGACCCCGCAACCGCGGAGATTACCGCTTTCGACCTCTCGATCACCAAGGACGATGGCGGTATCGACGAAGCCAATCCGGCAAGCCCCGGCGATACCATTACCTACACCTTTAACTACGCCAATGCCGGCCCCGCCGACGCCACCAATGTGGTCATTATCGAGACTCTGCCGGATTACGTCACCTTCAATGCCGCCGCCAACCCGGACTGGACGCTGGACGGCGATACCCTGACCTACACAGTGGGCGATCTCGCCGCTGGCGCCAGTGGCACCGCCACCCTGACGGTCGAGATCGTCAATCCTGTGCCCGCCGGTGCGGACGAGACCACCAACACCGTCACCATCGAGAGCGAGGACGGCGCCGACCCGACCCCGGAGGACAACACCGACGATGACGTCTCGCCGATCGTAGCGGCGCCGGACTATGTCATCGACAAGATCGAGAATTTCGACGACCCGGTTCACCCCGGCGATGCCATCAGTTGGACCTTCGAGGTCTCCAATGTCGGCAACCAGGACGGCACCGGCGTAGTGGTGACAGACCAGTTGCCGGATATCGATGTATTCACCGACTTCGTGGCCAGCGACGACGGCGTCATCGACCTGGCCGCGGGTACCGTCACCTGGGAGATCGGCGACCTGGCCGCCGGCGACTCGCTCACCCTGACACTGTCGGCAAATGTCGCGGTGGAGGGACTGCCGGTGCAGATACCGCCGCAGGAGAACGCTGTCGAGGTTACCGACGATGGCAACAACGGTCCGGATCCAACCCCGGAAAACAACCGGGATGTGGAACCCGTCGAGGTGGAGTTCGTCGACCTGACGGTGGACAAGATCGAGAACTTCGACGATCCGGCCCACCCCGGTGACAGCCTCAACTGGACCATAGAAGTCACCAACGAGGGCAACACCACCAGCACCGGCTTGGTGGTCACCGACACGCTGCCGGACCGCGATATCTTTACCGGTTTCGTCGCCAGCGACGGCGGCGAGGTGGACCTGGCGGCAGGCACCGTGACCTGGACTCTCGACGAGCTGGCCGTCGGCGAGACGGCGACCTTCAGCCTCTCCGCCGTGGTCCGCGACAATGTACCGACCGCGATACCGCCGCAGGAAAACAGTGTTTCGGTCACCGATGACGGCACACATGGCCTGGATCCGACACCGGAGAACAACACCGACACCGAGCCACTGGCGGTGGAATACGTGGATCTGGTGATCGACAAGGACGACGGCGGCATCGCCGTGACGCCCACGGATTCCTATGTCTACACCCTCAATTATCAAAACAGTGGCACCGCCACCGCCGAGGGCGTGGTGATCACCGAGACCCTGCCGCCGAACACCACCTTCGATCCGGCCAACTCCACACCGGGATGGGTACAGGACGGCGATACCTTCACCTTCGAAGTGGGCAGCCTCGGCGCCGGCGAACACGGTAGTATCCAGTTCGCGGTGATTGTCGACTTCCCGCTGGACCCGATGATCACCGGAACCCAGAACACCGCCACTATTACCGACGACGGCTCCAGTGGCCCGGACCAGAACCCGGCGGACAACACCGACACCGAGAACACCGAAATACGCGCGCAACCGCAGGTGGACAACATCACCCTCTCCAACCTGCACTGGCGGATGGAAATCCCCGAGCGACCGGAACGGGAGCACGAGCCGGAAATGTACGGTCGCCTGGTTTCCCGCGAGACAGAGCAGGTCACGGCCAACCTGCAGGGCAGCCGCAGCGGCCATCATTTCGATCCGGCCTTCGGCACTGTCGACGGCGCTTACTATCCCAACGACTGGTCACCGGTATTTGACGCACTGAGCGGCTACTGGCTGTCGCCCAGCAAACCGGTCGAGGGCGGCGGCGACAAAGAAAGTCCGCTGCAACTGGACAGCGACTTCGGCGACTACCGCGCCGAAAGCCTGTTCGGCACCTTCGGCAAGGCGTTGATCAGTGCGGCCGACAACGATGGGGAAAATGCGGTACAGCGACAGCTGGACGAAATCGGAAAGGACTTCGATTCCGCCGGAGTCAGCCCGGTCCTCAGCGCACTGGCAAGAATCGCCGCGGCGGATACCAACCGTTGACCCGTGGCCCCATAGCAGGGGCGTAGTCCGGATGGAGCGCAGCGGAATCCGGGGATCGGGGAGCTCCCCGGCCCACCCGTAGCCGATCTGCCACAAAAAGTGGGCCCCTCCGCGGCGGCAGCCGATCTGGATCAGGCCGGACCCTTTGCAAGTTTTTTCAGGAACACTTCTATTTCCCGCTCCACCTGCTTGTCGCCCTTCTCGCGGGCCACCTCCAGCCCGCGGGACAGGGCCCGCCGTGCCCGCTCCGGTTCATCCAACGCCATCAGGCTGCGCCCCAGCAGCTTCCAGGCGGCGGAGTGGTCCGGCATCTGTTCGACACAGGCCTGCAGGTGACCCGCAGCGTCCTTGTAGTCCCGCTCGTTGAACAGCGCACTGCCCAGCCCGAAGCGCAACAGCGCTGAGTCTTTTCCGGCATCCAGCTGTTCCCGCAGGCGATGAATGATCGGATTGGTCATGTGGCTCTCCGTTTGAATAGCGTTAGAATCGGCCGACGATAATGCATTCAAGTTGCGGCGTTGAGAAATGCCGGGTGTGGCACAAAGCCAGGCGGGGTGGCCCTTTGCGGGACC
>NZ_JALKCV010000012.1 GCF_023634065.1 Microbulbifer litoralis | reverse complement strand
GCAACAGGGGCGACCAATGCTATGCACATTTTGTGCGAAACTGGGAGCGCAGCGACCCGCACAAAATGTGCATAGCGTTGGGCGTCCCGCGGAGGCCCGAAGGGCCGGAGCATACTGCTTGCGTTTGTTAGGCAGGATGCCCTACGAATGCCAATTCACTTATTTTAACTAACGCGGACCACAGATGGGTACCTTTCAGATGCCCACTCATGACAGAGATCTGATAAAAATTGAGTTAACTCAGTTTCCGTGATTTCAGGTGGAACAAATATTCCGGCATTTCGGCGCTTGCCTTCAGAACCCTGGTAGAAAGTAGCCCAGCGATTTTGGCTTCTTTCAATCAGGACTTCCCTACCAAAAATATTGTATTTATATCTCTCCATGACTTTGGTCACTTGCCTAACGCCTTGGTCACCGGAAAATTAGGAGCGTAGCGAGTAATTTTTCCGTGTGCAGCAATTTGTTAGAAATCACGAACTGAATTCAGCCTCCAGCTCCTCTTTTAATCCATCAAGAGCTTCCTCTGGCTCAACACTTTTTACTAGTTCAGATATATTTACAGGAGGCTTAGCAAAAATTTCCTCAAAGGTAGATTTAAATGAATCAATCTTTCTAAACTCTCTAAAGACTGGCCAGTCTAAGTAGTCAGCCTCTTTGATCTGCCCATTATCTCCAATTCGCTTCATTAAGCTTTCGGCAGCATCAAAGTCCTCTTTTAATACGTTGACACACAGCTGAAAATGATCGGCACAAGATGACCAGTCTTCTTTGTCTAATATCTCATTAGCCTTGGTTTTATTGTTATCATGGTAATATGATTGTGCCCGATTTATAATTAAAATCCTTCTATTAGAGTCACTTGCATGTCTTTTGATAGTTTCAGTACCAAAATCAAGAATTTTTTGAGCTAGGGAGTATTGTCCTTCGTGTATCAGGCTGAATGAAACATTAATTAAGCTGCTATCCGCACCATCGAGTTCTTGAGGAAATAATTTTCGCCATAGAACTTGTGTAAGCTTCACTGCAATCTCATAAAGGCATTCAAACGAGGCATCAAGATACACCTTATCAGCAGTTAGGCGTACTCCAACCTTATCTTCTTCGGATAAAGAACAGTTATGCAATCTGCAATTGGCCATATATTGTGCTGAAATAACACCATCACAATGAACGAACAGATTTCTCCTTTCCGTTAACTCAATAAACGAGCTCCAAGATTCCAAACCTTTAGTTAGCGGAACATTACAAATCTTTTCTAACCATTTGAAATGCTCAGCGTGACTGTCTCGGAGAACAGACTCAACCTCTTTTTCTATTACGTGCTTAAAGGCAGCATCTACTGACCCGAGCTCCTTTAGCAAAGAAAAGGAAATATTTTTATCTCCAGAATTTAAAAGTTCTGGTTTTAACTCAAGTATTCTTTTGATAAGAGAGCCCAAAAAAGCATCATACTCACTTACATATGAAATCAAAAACTTGCTTGGGAGCATATCAGATGCGGTATTCGCTCTCTCATGCTTTTTCTCAAGACGAGACACCATTCTCTCGTTCTCAATTGATAACCTATACCTTTTAAACTCTTCGTTTTCTTCGATTATTTCACCGTGCTCTGTTAGGAATTTTGCCTTTTGAACACGAGTCATTCTTCTGGATATATACATCATCGCCATCAATAACGGCATAGTCTCATGCAGAGATTCAATTTTATGCAGAAAACCCAGAAGCACATCATGTAATGCTTTTTCTTCCACCATCACTTCCTTCCCGTAGTGGTTTTATTGTCATTTCTAACAGTTATATCGTGGTCCCCACGACCGATATCACCTCGAAACATATCCAAAGCTGAAATTAACGACAAGAATGTCTGCAGTCCCCCGTCACGTCAAGGCTTCCGCGATATTGGAACCATCGTATTATTTTTCGTAATCAATCCCGACGACTGATATCCCGGTTTCTCCGGGTTCGCCCAAAACATTGATTTCAAAAAAGTTTCAGGAGCTTTCCGGCATACCCCCAGGATATCGGTCGCCGGGGCCGAAATGTCAGCCCCTCTTTGGTCATTTTGCGGTTTCTGCATGATTTTTGATCAGGTGCAAGGGTCGCGGTAGGAATCACTGGAATGTATCGCGACTCTGGCAGGGCGTGGCACGCCCCGGGGTTGGGGGCGAGCTTTTCTCAAGTGATTTGCGGATTTTCACAGAACGGTCGAATGAGCCCATCGAAAATCAATAGCGCTCATACGATTCAATGGACTTCTCACCAACCCGATCGGATTTTCAACAACGATGCACCATCGCCTGAGATCTCACCGCCTCTCCAATCGGCACCGCCCCCGTATTGAGCTCCAGAATCCGCCGGCTGATACCCGGCTCATGAAGCAGTTCAACAAGCGTGCTGGCAACATCATCGCGGGCAATCTGGTCATGAAATTCCGCGGGCCCCAGTGAAACAGTACCCATACCGGGGTCATCCACCAGCAGCGATGGGCGCAGGATCAGCCAGTCCAGGTCGCTGCGGCTGACCATCACATCCGCGCCTTTCTTGACGGCGAAGTAGTACTCGACCTCGTCGCCCAGCGTCCTTTCCCGCCAGGATTCCGGGAGCACGGATACCAGGGCGAAGCGGCGGACGCCGGCGAGGTGGGCGGCGTCGATGGCCTTTTCCACGCCGTCGCCATCGATGGCTTTGGTGATTTCCCGCCGGCCGCCGTTCGAGCCCGCCGTGAAGACGACGGCGTCGGCATGGTTGAAGCCGTCGGCCAGTGCTTGTGGGGTCATGCTTGCGAGGTCTGAGACCTGTACGTCCACGCCTTGTTGCTGGAACTCGGCCTGCTGTTCTCGGCGGCGGACGAGGCCGCGGACCCGGTCGCCCCGTGCCTGCAGTTTGTGGGCCAGCAGGCGGCCGATGCCGCCTGTGATGCCGATGATAAAAACGTTCATTCCGGATACTCCTGCGTCTGGTTTGATCGTTTTCGGTAGGTAAAAGGGTGCCGTCACGCACTCGATGGAATACGGGCGATGACCTTGATCTCGAAGTCGAAGCCCGCCAGCCAGTTCACGCCCACGGCGGTCCAGTTGGTGTAGGGCGGCTCGCCGAAGATCTTCTCCCGCACCGCATCAAAGGCAT
This sequence comes from Microbulbifer litoralis, assembly GCF_023634065.1. Classification (GTDB taxonomy): domain Bacteria; phylum Pseudomonadota; class Gammaproteobacteria; order Pseudomonadales; family Cellvibrionaceae; genus Microbulbifer; species Microbulbifer litoralis. Next base: position 167,473 of record NZ_JALKCV010000012.1, on the reverse strand, counting down.
TCCATTGCGCTTCCGGGTCGGTGTGGAAGGTGGTGACGTCCACGATGTCGTCGAAGGTGCAGTTGGCGGCTTTCAGTACGGCGGCGAGGTTGTCGAAGGCCAGTTGGACCTGCTGTTGGAAATCGGGCTCCGGTGAGCCGTCCTCGCGGCTGCCGACCTGGCCGGAGACAAACAGGAGATCGCCGGAGCGGATGGCCGCAGAGTAGCGGTTGATGTCGTAGAGCGCCTGCCGGCCGGCAGGGAAAATAGCGTCGCGCTTGGTCATGGTTTCAGTTCCGGTTGTTGGAGAAATGTTTCGAGAGGCCGGCCGCCCGATAGGGCGTGTCCGTCCTTCCACAGGCTCGGCATCCCTATTAAGATACGAACCGTATGTCAGTATATTCTGACATACGCTGTGTATGTCAATAGGCATACGCAACGTATTCTATTGATAGGGGAAGCAAAATGGCCGCGAAACGACGCGCCCAGATGGTGGAAGAGACCCGGGCCAAGCTGATCCAGGCGGCCCGCCAGGCCTTTGCGGCCAAGGGTTATGCGGCGTCATCCATGGATGACCTGACCGCCGAGGCCGGGCTGACGCGGGGCGCGCTCTACCACAACTTCGGCGACAAGAAGGGCCTGCTGCAGGCCGTGGTCGACCAGATGGACGCGGAAATGCTTGTCCGCATGCGCGCGGCGAGGGACAAGGCGGGCAACACCTGGCAGGGATTCATGGACGAGAGCATCGCCTACATGGAGATGGCCCTGGAGCCGGAAATCCAGCGCATCATGCTGTTGGACGGGCCGGCGGTGCTGGGGGATCCGTCGCAGTGGCCCAACCAGAACGCCTGCCTGCGCACGACCATGGAGACGATCCAGGGGCTGATCGACGAAGGCACGGTCCGGCCAGTGGACGCGGAGGCCGCCGCCCGGTTACTGAATGGCGCAGCGCTGAACGCCGCGCTCTGGATCGCGGCTGCGGACGAACCCCGCGCTGTATTCGAAAGGGTGGTGGATGTGTTCCGGTCCCTGGCCGAAGGGTTGCTGCGATCGGGGTCCCATTGAGCGGTGGCAGCGCGTTGCGGCTGGCCGCGGGTTCGACTTTGGAACCAGGGTGATTGCACGCACTTCCGCATCCGCCTGGGTGACGCAACCCGGTGCGTCTGTCCCTTGAAAATCTGTCCCCCGAAAAGGTGCACCATCTTTACGGTTCTTGACGTTTAACCTCCATGGCAATCGCAAATGCGAACCAGTAAGCTGTGTGGCATCACCATTGGTATGACCACAACCGTTGACTGGAGACACTTTGAAACCAGCTATTGCAGGGCGCATTGACCACTACCGACTCACGGGTATTGGCGCCGTATTACTGACCCTGGGCCTCCTCGCCGGCTGCGAGGCGGAGAGTGAGGTCGCCCCGAAACCAGAAATGGCCGTGGCCGAACCGGTAGTCATGGAGGCGGTGGCCTGGCAGCCGCGCACCGTGCGCATCGAGGCCGTCGGCACATCGCGGGCGGGCAAGAGTGTGACCCTCTATCCCGAAGTTAGCGGCGAGGTTGTGGCAGTTTCCTTCGAGGCCGGCGACAGGGTGAAGGCCGGCCAGACCATTGTGCAACTGGACGACCGCGACCAGCGCCTGGCCGTGGATATGGCGCGCGTGGCGCTGGAGGATGCCAGGCGGCTGTACGGCCGCTACGAGCGCACCAGGGATGCCGGCACCGTGACCGAGAATGCGCTGGACGATGCGCGCAGTGCGGTCGAGCGCGCGCGGCTCAGTCTGGAGCGGGCGCAGGTGGCGCTGGACCACCGCTCCATCGAGGCGCCGTTCGACGGTTACCTCGGCCTCGGCGACCTGGACCCCGGTGCCCAGGTAACGCCCTCCACGGCGATCACCACCATCGATGACCGCAGCACCCTGCTGGTCACTTTCCAGGTGCCGGAACTGTTTCTCGGCCAGATAGAGGAAGGGCAGTCGATTGACGTGGCCACCTGGGCCAACGGCAGCGCCAGGCACACCGGCGAGGTGACCGATATCGACAGCCGTGTCGATCCCCAGACCCGCACCTTTGCCGTGCGCGCGCAGGTGGATAACGGCGGGGATCTGCTGCGCCCGGGCATGAGTTTCCGCGTCACGCTGGGGCTGGTTTCCGGGCGCTATCCGCTGGTGCCGGAGGTGGCGCTGCAGTGGGGCAACGACGGCGCCTTTGTCTGGGCGGTGGAAGACAAAAGGGTCAGGCGCGTGCCGGCCACCGTGGTACAGCGCCTGCAGGGGGCCATCCTGGTGGATTCGGATCTGCCGGAGGGCATGTCGGTGGTGACCGAGGGCACCCAGCGCATGCGCGAGGGCCTGCCGGTCGCCAATATCACGGGGTTGTATGCCGATGAGTGACGACGCACAGAAAAGTGCCGCGGACGTCCATCGCAGCGACCTGGCGTCACTGGCCATCCGCCGGCCGGTGTTGGTTCTTGTTCTGAACCTGCTGATTGCGATTGCCGGTATTGCCGCGTTCAGCGCGGTGGAGGTGCGCGAGCTGCCGGATGTGGATGTGCCGATCGTATCGGTGCGCGGCGAAATGCCGGGCGCCTCGCCGGAGACCATGGACTCGGAGGTGACCAGCATCGTCGAGGGCGCGGTGGCGCGGGTGTCCGGCATCAAGCATATCGAATCCTCCAGTGAGGAAAACAATTTCCGCATCCATATCGAGTTCAATTCGAGTATCGATCTGGACACGGCCGCGTCCGATGTGCGCGAAGCGGTCAGCCAGGCCCAGCGCGACCTGCCGGACGATGTGGAGCAACTGACGGTGGTCAAGGCCGCGGACCAGCCGGAGCCTGTCATCTACCTGGCCGTCACCAGCGACGAGCAGCGCGACGAGGAGCTGACCCACACGATCGAGAAAGACATTATTCCCGCGTTGATCTCGATTCCCGGCGTCGCCGACGTGCCCATTTTCGGCCAGCGCCAGCGGGTGCTGCGCGTGGTGCTGGACCCGCTGCGCCTGACGAGTTTCGGCCTGTCCGTCAGCGATGTGGCCGACGTGCTCGAGGAGGCGCCGCTGGATGTGCCGTCCGGCAGTTTTCAGTCGGTGGACCAGCAGTTGCTGGTGCGCGCCGATGCGTCCACGGTCACCGAGGAGCAGGTGCGGGATGTGATCATCAGCGGCGACGTGCGCATCGGCGATGTCGCGCACGTGTCCTTCGGCCCCGAGGATGTGCAGTCGCTGGTGTACCTGAACGACCGGCCGGTGATCGGCCTGGGCGTGGTGCGCCAGGCGCAGAGCAACACCATCGAGATCAGCGACGGCGTGCGCCGCGCGGTGGACAGCCTCAACCGACGTTTCGACAATCTCACGATCACCGTCACCGAGGACCGCGCCGTGTTTATTCGCGGTTCGGTGAAGGAAGTGGTTACCAGCCTGTGTTACACGGTGCTGATCGTGATTGCGGCCATCTGGCTGTTTTTCGGCAACCTGCGCACGACGCTGGTGCCCAGCACGGCAATTCCGATCGCGCTGGTGGGCACGCTGGCGGGCATCTGGATGATGGGTTTTTCCATCAATATTCTCACGCTGCTGGCGATCGTGCTGGCCACCGGCCTGGTGGTGGATGATGCAATCGTGGTGCTGGAGAATATCCAACGCCTGCGCGGCCAGGGCATGGGCGCGCGCGCCGCCGCAGTGCTCGGCACGCGCCAGGTGATTTTTGCGGTGCTGGCCACCACCGCGGTGCTGGTCAGTGTGTTTATTCCCATCGCACTGCTGCCGAGCACCGCCGGGCGCATGTTCCGCGAATTCGGCCTGGTGCTGGCCACGGCGGTGGCGCTGTCCTCGATCGTGGCGCTGACGCTGGTGCCGATGCTCACCGCCAGAATCACCCGGGACGACCGCGATGCAGGCGGGAACCGGTTGTACGAACGCCTGGCCGGAATCGGCGCGCGCATCGGCGCCGGTTACCGGCGCAGCCTGGTGGCCTGCCTGCGTCACGGCTGGTTGAGTTTTGCCGTGGCACTGCTGCTGGCGGTGGGGGCCGGTTTCCTCTACCAGGGGCTGGGCAAGGAACTGCTGCCGTCGGAGGACCGCGGCGTGATCCGCGTGGATGCCACCGGCCCCGACGGCGTGGGCCAGAACTATATCGGTCGCCAGGCCGAGCATATTGAAAATGTCGTGCGGCCGCTGGTGGCGCGCGGCGATGCCACCGATATCCAGACCGAGGTCGGCCGCTACGACCCGAACCGGGCCCGCGTCACGCTGCCGCTGGCGGACTGGGAAGACCGCTCCGTGTCGCAGCAGGCGCTGACGGAGGAAATCCTCGCCCCGCTGGAGGAAATCCCCGGCGCGCGCATCCGCGTCAGCAGCCCCAACAGCCTGTCCCTGCGCGGCGGCGGTGGCGGTATCGAGGTGGCGCTGGTGGGCAACGATTATCCCCGCATTTACCACGCCGCCCGGCAGATGAAGCGCGCGATCGAGGACCGGCTGCCGCACCTGGGCCAGCCGGATATCAGCTACCGGCCCACGCAGCCGCAGCTGTCGATCGAGATCGACCGCCGACGCGCGGCGGACCTGGGTGTGCCGTTGGAGAATATTGCCACCACGCTGCGCGCGGTGGTCGACGGCCTGGATGTGGTGGACCTGAATGTGGGCGACGAGGCGGTGCCGGTGATGCTGGAGGCCGCCAATACCACCGTCTCCTCGCCGGAAGACCTGGTCAATCTCTACGTGAAAAGCGATCGCGGCGATCTGCTGCCGCTGTCGAGCATGGTCACGCTGCGCGAGGAAAGTGTCGCCGCCGAACTGGACCGCCACGGCCAGCGCCGCGCGATCGAAATCGACGCGGGCCTGGAGCCCGGCTATCCGCTGGCCAGCGCCGTCGACGAACTGCGCAACCTGGCCGATGAAATATTGCCGAACGATATCGGCATCGTGTTCCTGGGCGAGGCGGACACATTGGAGGAAAGTTCGCGCGAAGTGGCCATGACCTACGCCATCGCCGCGCTGGTGGTGTTCCTGGTGCTGTGCGCGCAGTTCGAGGGTATCAGCAGTGCCGTGATTGTGATGACCACCGTGCCCTTCGGCCTGGCGGCGGCGGTCTACGCGCTGTTTTTTACCGGCACCACGGTCAACATTTTCTCGCAGATCGGGCTGGTGATGCTGATCGGGCTGATGGCCAAGAACGGCATCCTGCTGGTGGAGTTCGCCGACCAGCTGCGCGACCGCGGCCACAGCGTCTACGACGCCGTCACCGAAGCGGCACAGGTGCGCCTGCGACCGATTGCCATGACCATGCTCTCCACCGTGCTCGGCGGCCTGCCACTGATCCTCAGCAGCGGCCCCGGCGCCGAAGCCCGCGCCGCCATCGGCTGGGTCATGTTCGGCGGCCTCGGCCTGGCCGCGCTGTTTACCCTCTACCTGACACCGGTGGTTTATCTGGGCCTCGGAGGCTTCCACAAGCCCCGCTCGGTCGAGAGCGGCAAGCTCGAGGAGGAATTGCAGGCAGCAGTGGGGTAGGAGCCGTCGTCATACCGGCGAAAGCCGGTATCCAGTATCGCGGCCCCGTTCCCTGGATACCGGATCAGGTCCGGCATGACGACGAGAGGTGTTGTAGGGTGCGCCGTGCGCACCGGAAAGTCTGCCGCGCATAAAAAAGCCCCTGCAAGCAGGGGCATACGCGAGCAGAAGAAATTATTGATCTACCACCAGGTGTAGTAGAGAGCCACCAGTATCAGCACGATACAGAGCGCGGAGATATTGAAGCCGCTGCTGGTGGAGTAATCCACCTCGCCGACGTGAATCGCCTTCGGGCTTTTTTCCTTGCCGGCCACCAGCATGCCGAGCAGCAGGCAGGCCACGAATATCAAACCCACCCGGTCCATAAACGGCAGTTCCGGCCAGAATATCCGCGCCAGCACTGACAGCGCCACGGAACCGATGCCCGCTACCAGCGCCGACATGGCGTCGGCTTTTTTGTAGAAGAAACCGAGCAGGAAGATGGCCACCACACCGGGGGTGAAGAAGCCGGTGAACTCCTGGATATACTGAAATGCCTGGTCCATCTCGCCCAGCAGCGGCTGGGCGATCACCATCGCCACCACCATGGCCGTCAGCGCGGCCAGCCGGCCCACCAGTACCAGGTGTTTCTGTGAAAGCTCTCCCCCGCGCAGTTGCCGGTAGATATCCATGGTGAAAATGGTGGAGACACTGTTGGCCATGGAACTCAGCGATGAGGCGATGGCGGCCACCAGTGCGGCAAAGGTCAGCCCCAGCAGTCCGGCGGGAACCAGTTTCATCAGTTCCGGGTAGGCCTGGTCCGGTTTTTCCAGGTCGGGGACCAGCACCAGCGCGGCGATGCCCGGCAGTACCACCAGCAGCGGCATCAACAGTTTCAGGTAGGCGGCCAGGGCGATGCCTTTCTGCGCCTCGCGCAGGCTTTTCGCGGCCAGCGTGCGCTGGGTGATGTACTGGTTGAAGCCCCAGTAGGACAGGTTGATGACCCACAGGCCGCCGACCAGCACCGAGATGCCGGGCAGGCTGGCATAGTCTTCGTTGTCCGGTTCCAGGATCATGTCGAAACTCTGCGGCACCTGCTCGAGCAGGATACCGAAGCCGGTAATCGGTCCCCGACCGTCGGCGATGGCGTCCAGCGCCAGGTAGCTTACCAGCATGCCGCCGAACAGCAGCAGTACCACCTGGATGATGTCGGTAAAGGCCACTGCCTTGAGGCCGCCGTACAGGGAGTAGGCGGCGGAGAACAGCGCCAGGAACAGCATGCCGTAGAACATCTCCACGCCGGTGATGGTCTTGATCGCCAGCGCGCCCAGGTAGAGCACGGCGGTCAGGTTGACGAAGGTGTAGACCGCCAGCCAGAAAAAGGCCATCACCATCTGCACCCGGTGGTCGAAGCGCTGCTCCAGGAACTGGGGCATGGTGTAGATTTTCTTTTCCAGGAAGGTGGGCAGGAAATACTTGCCGATGACGATCAGCGTGATCGCCGCCATCCATTCATAGGAGGCGATGGCGAGACCGATGGCATAGCCGGAGCCGGTCATGCCGATAATCTGCTCCGCAGAGATATTGGACGCAATCAGCGAAGTGCCGATGGCCCACCAGGGCAGCGAATTACTGGCCAGGAAATAGTCGGAAGTATCGCGCTGGTGGCCGGCTTTTTCCCGGGAGATCCACCAGGCAAAACCGAGCAGCAGTATGCAGTAGCTGGCGAATACCGCCAGGTCCAGAGTCGTCATCGCCATGAGTTACCTCGTTATTATTGAATTGGCCCGATTTTTTAACGTTTATCCGTCGCTGTGCAGCTCCGCGAATTTTTCCATATAGGCCCCGGCCAGTTTGGAGACATCATCGACCGCGCGCCCGGGTTTGTAGAGGTCGCCGCCGATGCCGAATCCTTCGATTCCGGCGCGGAAAAATTCCGCCATGTTGTCCAGGTTGATGCCGCCCACTGCCAGCAGGCGAATGTGCCGGGGCAGAACGGCTTTCAGGTTCTTGACATAATCGGGCCCCTGGCTGGCGGCGGGGAAGAGTTTCAGGAAGCTGGCGCCGGCGGCGATGGCCGAAAAGGCCTCGGTGGGGCTCAGTACGCCGGGCATGGATACCATGCCGCGCTTGAGGCTGCTGCGAATCACCAGTGGATCGCAGTTGGGGGAGACGATCAGTTGCGCACCGACGGCCGCCAGTTCTTCCACCTGCTGTTCGCCGGTTACGGTACCGGCGCCGCAGCAGGCGCGATCGCCGAAGTGTTCCACCAGTCGGGCAATACTCTCCAGTGGCTGCGGGGAGTTGAGTGGCACCTCGATATAGCGGAAGCCGCCCCGGTAAACCGCCTCGGCCACCGGAATGATTTCTTCCGGGGTGACGCCGCGCAGGATGGCGACCATCGGCGGGTAGGTTGCTATCGGTTGTTCAGTCATTGCTGTTACTCCGCAGGTAGAGTTGCCACAGGCCTTTCAATGCCAGTTCGGCGCCGTCGTGCCGGTGGCTCTCGATATCTTCGCCGGCCAGTGCCCGTTGGTACAGGTCGGTGATACGCCGGTCGCCGATCAGGTGTACTCCGGCAACGCTATCCAGGGCGTCGCGCTGTGCGCGAATCTCGGCGCCGATCAGCAGGCCGGAAAGGTAGGCGGCGGAGTGTTGGGGGAGGAGGCGTTGGTCGAGCACTCTTGTGCGCGCGGTGAAAAGGTCGACACTGAGGTTGTCGTCCGCGGCGGCGCGTCCCGCGGCAAAGGCCTCGACGGAAAATTCCTGTTCTCCCTGCACCAGCACGCTGTGCTTGCCCAGCAGTGCGTATAGCTCGCCGGTCATGGCGGTGCGGAAGCCCTGCACGCGGCCCTGTTTGATTTCGACCCATTTGCTGTGGGTGCCGGGCAGGCACAGCCAGCTGGATCCAAGTTCCGCCTCGCTCGCCTGCGCCAGCCAGCCGGCGATCTGTGTCTCCTCGCCGCGCATGACTTCCAGTTCGCCTCGCCCGTTGCGAGCGCAGAGACCGGGTACGATGGAGGCATTCAGTTCCGCGCTGTCCAGCCGCGCCAGGGCGTCGGCCAGCTGCTGTGGATCCACCGGGCAGCGGTGGTAGGGGACTTCCTGCAGGCCGATGGTGGAGCCGGCCATACCGCAGATAATGACCGGCAGTAAGCGTGCATTTTCCGGCAGCGCGGCAATTTCCCCGCACAGGTAGGGCAGCAGTTGCTCCCGCGGCATCTGCGCCACACCGCGATCGGAATGGCTTTGCTGCTGCACATTGCCCGCCGCATCAAGCACCGACAGGCGAAAACTGCTGGTGCCCCAGTCCACCGCCAGCAGGCCGCCGCTGTTTCCAGTTATCGCGGACATCAGTGGGACTCCCGGGAAACTTCATCGCCGGAGCCTCCCACCAGGAAATCCAGGTCGGCGCCCCGGTCGGCCTGCAGCACTGTATCGATATAGAGCCTGGCGTAACCGCGCTGATAGGGGGATTCCGGTTTGTTGGCCTGCCATTCCGCGAGCCGCGCGTGCAGTTCCCCGTCGGGGATCTTCAGGTTCAGGCTGCGCGCCTCGCCGTCGAATTCGATCAGGTCGCCGTTGCGCACTACCGCCAGCGGTCCGCCGGCCTGGGCCTCCGGTGCCACGTGCAGGATCACCGAGCCGAAGGCGGTGCCGCTCATGCGCGCATCGGAAATGCGCAGCATATCCTTGACGCCTTTTTCCAGCAGTTTTTTCGGCAGCGCCATATTGCCGACTTCCGGCATACCCGGATAGCCCTTGGGGCCGCAGCCCTTGAGCACCATGATGCAGTGTTCGTCGATATCCAGTTCCGGCAGGTCCTTGCGTGCGTGGTAGTCCTCGATATTCTCGAACACCACCGCGCGCCCGGTGTGCTTGAGCAGTTCCGGGCTGGCCGCGTTGGGTTTGATGATGGCGCCCTGGGGGCAGAGGTTGCCGCGCAGTACCCAGATGCCGGAGTTGTCGCGCACCGGGTTGTCCAGGTCGCGGATCACTTCGTCGTTGTAGCACTCCGCGGGCTCGATCTGTTCGCCCAGGGTCTTGCCGCTGACGGTGGCGGCGTCGAGTGCCAGGTGCGGGGCGATCTTTTTCATCACCGCCGGCAGGCCGCCGGCGTAGTGGTAGTCTTCCATCAGGAAACGGCCGGACGGCATCAGGTCGGCGATCAGTGGCAGGTCGCGGCTGTAGCGGTCGAAGTCCTCCAGTTCCAGCGCGATTTCCAGGCGCCCGGCCAGCGCCAGCAGGTGCATGACCGAATTGGTGGAGCCGCCCAGCGCGGCGTTGACCTTGATAGCGTTGATCAGGGAATCCCGGCTGACGATATCCTTGAGACGGATATCCTCTTCCACCAAGCGCACTATCGCGCGACCGCTCATATGCGCCATCGCCTGGCGGCGGGCATCCACCGCCGGCAGCGAGCCGTTGTACGGCAGGCACAGGCCCATGGCCTCGGTCAGGTTGGAAACCGTGGACGCGGTGCCCATGGTCATGCACACACCGCGGGAACGGGACATGGCCCCCTCGGCGGCGATAAAGTCTTCCTGGCTCATTTCGCCGGCGCGCACCGCCTCGGAGAATTTCCACACATCGGTGCCGGAGCCGATATCGCGGCCGCGGAACTTGCCGTTCAGCATGGCCCCGGAGGAGACCACCAGGGTCGGCAGGTTGACGCTGGCCGCGCCCATCAACTGCCCCGGCGTGGTTTTGTCGCAACCGCCCAGCAGCACCACGCCGTCGATGGGATTGCCGCGGATGGATTCCTCCACGTCCATTGCCAGCAGGTTGCGGAACAGCATGGCGGTGGGGCGCATCTGGGTTTCACCGAGGCTGGTGACCGGGAATTCCAGCGGCACGCCGCCGGCCTCCCAGATGCCGCGCTTGACGTATTCTGCCAGCTCGCGCAGGCCGGAGTTGCAGGGGGTGATTTCAGACCAGGTATTGCAGAGGCCGATGATCGGGCGGCCGTCGAAGCAGTGGTCGGGGTAGCCCTGGGCCTTCATCCAGGAGCGGTGAATGAAACCGTCTTTGTCCTGCTTGCCGTAGCTCAGCTGGCTGCGGCGCTGTCTGTTTTTGGAGGGATCGTTTTTCTTCATGAATCAGGCTCGACTGCGACGGGTTTTCCGCGCGGTTTCTCGTTTTGTATTTTTTATATGATAAATATGTCTTATTGGCATGGCAAGCATCGACAGGCCCGCAGCCTCCCGTTTGCGGGGGCACCGGCCGCCGGCGACCGCAACCGGAGAAGTAGTCGCCTCGGGGGGAGTATCGCTATATGATTCGCCCTATTGAAAGACCCCACTGACGAGGACCGAGGAAAGGCTGTATGGAAGTAAACGCCAACCGCAATCTCACCCAGCAGGTGGCACATACGCTGGGAATGGGAATACTGCAGGGCAAATACTCGCCGGGTAAAGCCCTGCCGTCGGAGGCGGAGCTGTCGGAGATGTTCAATGTTTCCCGCAGTGCCACCCGCGAGGCGGTCAAGACGCTCGCTGCCAAGGGGTTGTTGTCTTCGCGACCACGCCAGGGGATCCGTGTCCTGCCGGATACCCAGTGGAACCTGTTCGATACCGATGTGCTCGGCTGGATTCTCGCCAGCCGCCCGAGCCTGGAGCTGTTGCGGGATTTCATCCAGATGCGCCTGGCCATCGAGCCGGAGGCGGCCGCCCTGGCCGCCGGCCATTCCGGTTCCCCCGAGGTTGCGCTGATCGGCGAAGCGCTGCAGCGCATGGCGGATGCGGAAGATGGCCTGGACGATCCGCTGGAATCCGATATCGCCTTTCACGGGGCCATCCTGTTGGCCAGTAAAAACCGTTTTTTCGTCCAGTTGCGCCCGTTCAGCGCCACCGCGCTGCGCGCGAGTATCCGCCACACCAATAAATTGAAGGGGGTGGCCATGGCCAGCGTCACGGAGCATACCAGGGTGTACGACGCGATCCGCAAGGGCAGGGCGAAGCAGGCGCGCTCGCTGATGCGCGGCCTGGTGGAGGAGGCGCTTGCGCTGATCGAAAACAGGATTGCCTCGAGCGCCTGATCCCTCCGGCATAATCGGGCCCGCCAGAAAACCGGCGGGAGTCGTTCCGCCGGTTTTTTTCCGCCCGCCGCAAACAAACACCGTTCAGTTGGTTACCAGTGCGGTTTCCGCGCCTGCCAGTTGTGGTGCGTTCGCACTCAGGTGCACGCTTTCCAGATCGCTGCCCAGGCGGACCAGGGCACTGGCGACACCGTCTTCGCTGTCGAGGCTGGCGGGCGATACCAGTGTCGCGTCTCCCGATACCTTGAAGTCGATTGCAGTCCCGTTGATGTGAGTGCGGTTGCCGTCTCTGTCGAGCAGCCGCGCGTGCACAAACAGCAGATCCTTTTCGCCCGCCACCGGTGCCTCACCGGCCGTGTCCACTTCCAGTTCGATCTGTGTCGCTTCGCCTGCGGTTACCAGTTGATGCCTCGCCACTTCCTCGCCGCCGGCAAAAGCCACGGCTTCCAGGGTCCCGGGGGCAAATTCGCCCAGGTCGAAACGGAAGGGCGGGTGTTTGAGGTTGGTGAAGCGTGAGTTGGGTGCGGTGCGTTCGAGCGGCTTGCCGTTCAGTCGTATCTCCACTTCGTCGGCGTTGCTGAATACATAGAAAGCGGGGCTGGAACCCGGTTGCCAGTGACTGGCGATATGCACCATATAGCCGCCGGCCAGCGGCCCGGCGAAATCGTCGGCATCGCGCTGGCTCTGGTAGAAGTAATAACTGAATTTCGGCAGCCGCTCGAGGCTCATCAGCCCCGAGGCCTCCAGGTCGTCGGCGTAGCCGCGGTTGTAGTCGAACATCACCCAGTAGCCGTCGGCGAAGGCGGGGGTATTGAAGTTGTCGTCGTGGGCTTCCATGACGTTCAGGGCCTGCTGTTGCAGGCGCTTCTCGCCGTCGCCGAGTAGCTGGCGGCTGGAGCGGTCCGCCTGCAGCAGGTCGCCCCAGCTGTCCTGGTTCAGGCCGGCGTTCATGGCGTAGTACTCCCAGTCGCCGTATTCGGAAACGATATAGGGCTTGTCGGGCTCCTCGTAATGTTCCAGCCGGTGCTGGCGCGCCTGCAGGTAGATATCGTAACCGTAGGGCATCCAGCCGGCGGACCAGACATTGTCGCCGGGGAATTCCTCGTGCACGGCGGTGTGCAACCGGTCGATAAACGGCTTCGGCATCGCCGACTCGTTCAGGGAGCACTCCCAGGCCAGCACCGACGGGTGGTTGCGGTCGCGGCGCACCAGGTCGCGGCAGGTCTGCACCACATGGTCCCGGAACTCGGGCGTATCGTTGAAATACTGCCAGCCGAGAATCGCATCCAGCAGCACCAGCCCCAGTTCATCGGCGGCGCGCATAAAGGCTTTCGAGTGCGGGTAGTGGGACAGGCGCACATAGTCGAAGCCGGCCGCCTTGATCCGCGCTGCGTCCCGGTACTGGGCGGCGTCGGACAGGGCGTAGCCCACATACGGATATTCCTGGTGGCGGTTGACGCCGCGCAGGAAGGTTTTCTCGCCGTTGATATAGAGTTCGCCATCGCGCAGGCGGAACTCGCGGATACCGATGCGGGTGTTTTCCTCATCCATCAGTTGCCCGCCGGCGAGCACCCGGGTCTGCAGCCGGTAGAGATTCGGCGAGGACGGCGACCAGAGTTTCGGTTGCGCGACGGCAAAGGTCTGCCAGTCGGTGACCGTCTGCTCCCCGGCACCGCTCCATTGCTGCTCGGAGCGGGCCACGACATCGTCGCCGTCCAACAGCCGGTGCTCCACGCGCAGCGATTGCACGCCGTCGCCGTTGTCGAGGTGCGTCTGCACCTGGATCTGTGCCGCCTCGCGGGAAACCTGCGGGTAGCGCACGAAAATACCGCCGGAGGCGACTTCGCCGGCGTTGACCGGGTCGGTGATATGCAGTGGGTTTTCCGCGCGCAGCCAGACGTTACGGTAGAGGCCGCCGTACATATTGAAGTCCAGCGTCGCCATCGGCTTGGGGCCGGTGACGGGGTTGTCGCGGTTGTCCAGGCGCACCAGCAGCTGGTTGTCGCCTGCCTGCAGGTGATCGGTCAGGTCCAGGCTGAAGGGCAGGTAGCCACCCAGGTGGCTGCCGATCTTTTCCCCGTTCAGCCAGATCCCGGCGGCGTTCATGGCGCCCTCGAAATCGATATAAACCCGCTTGCCATCCCATTCACTGCGATAGGGCAGGTCGCGCCGGTACCAGGCGTCGCCCTGCCACTGGTCGTTGACGATGCGCGGCTCGATGCGCGGGGTGTGGGGCAGGCTGATGGATTGCCAGTCGCCGGACTGCAGCGCCTGCTCCCGGGTCAGGGGTTTGTCCGAGCGGATAAATTGCCAGTCGCGGTTCAGTTTCTGCCGCTGGCCGACGGCCTGGATATTTTCACTGGTCTCCTCACCTGCGCCTGCCCCCGCGCCTGTCGCTACCGCTTCCGGTCCGGACTGGCCGCAGGCGGCCAGGAACAGCATGCCGGCGAGCGCGCCGCCTTTCAGTGTGTAATGCTTCATTTTTTTCTCTCAATATTATTGTCGCTACGGTATGGATATCCCGGTCGACCCAGGTTTCGGGGTTGCCCGCAACCGACTCTTGCGCGGGCGTGTTCCTAATGTCAGTCAGTTAAGCCACATTGTCGCCGCAAAGGCCCTGATGCCGGGTGCAGCCTTGCGAGACTGTCTGCGAGAGGGACCTCGCAGACAAGCCTACAGGGATGTATATACGGGGGGGCGCCTAGCCCGTGTCTCGCAAGGCTGCACCCGGTAGCAGGGCCGCCCCGAAACCAACCGAAACCCGGTGCAATTTCGTCTTCCAAGCCTTCAGCTGTTTAACTGATCGGCTTTAGGGTGTGCGCCCGGTTTTGTCGCGCGAGAAAAACTCCATGGCCGGCAGCGTATCATTGCCGTTGGCCGGATCGAACATGCCCGCGTTCTCCCAGTGGGAGCCGGTGCCCCAGCGGGTCTTGCACTCGGTGCTGACCCAGGCGGGCTCCCAATAGACGACGCCCGCGCCGCCGGCATTTTTTACCGTGTCCGCCAGGTCGTCGAGATAGCGTCGCTGCCCCTCCGGTGTGGCCGGGTAGCCGGGCAGCAAACTGTCTTCTCCCAGCAGGTTGCCGGCGCTGTCGAAATTCTGCAGCGTCCAGGGGTAGGCGGTTTCCACTACCATCACTTCTTTGTCGAAGCGTTGACGCAGCTGCGCGATGGCATCGCCCAGGGAGTCGACACCGTACTCGGACCACTTGCCGTAGTAGCTGAGACCGATCAGTTCGTAATCCTGCTGCAGGTGCCGGTCGGCTTCGGGAAACCAGTTCAGGGCGTTTTCCGGCTGTGCGATATGCAGCATACGTTGCACATGCCTGTCGTACTTGCGGTTGAAATCCGCCACCGCCTGCAGGCCGCGATCCAGCAGCGCGCTGTTGCGGGCCCAGTCGATGGACTCGCTCTGCATGCTTTCCCGGGCCTGCAGTATTTCGCTGTTGGTCTCGTTGCCCACCTGCACCATCTCCGGCACCAGGTCCCGGCGCTGCAGCGCCTCCAGGGTGCGGAAGGTATAGTCGTAGAGGGCGTCCCCGAGTGCCGGCGTGTCCCCGAGCAGATGTTTCCAGGCGGCCGGCACATACTGCTTGTCGGGATCGGCCCAGGTATCGGAGTAGTGGAAATCCAGCAGTACGGGCAGGCCGGCCCGTTTGGCGCGGCGGAGGGTTTTTGCCGCGTCGTCGAAGCCGGAGTAGTCGGTCCAGTCCGGATTGTGCCAGAGGCGCACCCGCACCAGGTTGGCGCCGGCGTCGGCAAAAATCCGGAACGGGTCCGCTTTCGCACCGTTTGTGCGGAAGCTGGCACCGCAGTCTTCCATTTCGTTGACGTAGGAGAGATCGGCACCGGTATAGAAAACCGGCGCCTGTTCGGCGTGGGCGGACAGGCAGGCGGCCAGCGGCAGTACCAGGCCCGGCAGCGGGGGAAAAATCTGTTTGCGCATGGGTTTTTCGTTGTTGCTGCAATAGGGGAAGCCGGCCGGGAACCATCCCGGCCGGCGGTGGAAATTACAGTTTCCAGTTGACGCCGAAGGTGAAGCGGCGGCCGAACTCCTCGTACTTGTTGACGTGGGCCTCGTTGTTGGATTCCAGGCCGTAGACCTTGTAGGGCTCGTCGGTGAGGTTCTGCACCTGGAACATCAGCTTGACGTTTTCGGTGGCCTCGTAGGACAGGCTCAGGTCCACATAGCCCTCGGCCGCGTTGACCCCCTCCTCGCCCTGCACGCGGTTGACGTCGCGCTGGAAGTCACTGCGGTAGCTGTAGGAAAAGCGGCTCTCGAAACCGTTGCGGTAGTACCACAGGGTGGCGGTGCCCACGTGTTCCGACAGGCCGGTGAGGCCGAAGGGCGTGGCGTAGAGCGGTGTGCCCTGTTCGATATTGGACTCGGTATAGGCGTAGTTGGCGTAGACGCCGAGGCCGTCCAGGAAGCCGGGCAGGAAGCTCAGCGGCTGCTGGTACATCAGCTCGTAGCCGCGGATATAACCGCCGCTGCCGTTGACCGGCATGGAAACGCTGTACTCGGTGCCTTCGTACTCGACGGTGTCGGCACCGGCGGCGCGGGCGATATAGGATTCCATGTCCTTGTAGAACAGGGTGGTTGCCAGGCTGCTGTCGTCGGCGAAATACCACTCGTAGGTGAGGTCCGCCTGGTCCGCGCGGAAGGGTTCCAGGTAGGGATTGCCGGAGCCGGATTCCCCCGGGTTGGCTCCCCACTGGTCCTGGCCCAGGTCCAGTGCCGGGCTGAGGAAATCCAGCGGCGCGCGGGCGATGGTCTTGGCGAGGGCAAAGCGCACCTGGCTGTCCTCGGTGATACCGAAGTTCAGGTTCAGGCTGGGCAGCACGTCGGTGTAGCGGTTTTTGGTGCGGACCGGCTGCGCCTGGGCGGGAATCGAGTACCACTCGCCGCCCTCCTCGTACCAGATTTCCGGCGTCACCCGGTGGCCGTGGGTACCGGTATCGGTGCGCACCCAACGCAGGCCCAGGTTGCCGGACACCGGTATGCCGGACACTTCCGAGTCGATATTCAACTGGGCGTAGGCAGCGGTGATGTCCTCGGTGACTTTCCAGCTGGCCAGCAGGTCGTCGTTGTCGCCCACATCCGGGTTGGCGAGGCCACCGAAGTAATGGTCGATGATTCCCTGGCGGTCGAGGGTCAGGTACTGGGGCAGGCCGTTCCAGTAGTCGTCGGCGCCGGCCTCTTCGATCAGTTCGCTGGGGATGGCCTCGCCGGCATTGTCGCTGACGTACTGCTGCCAGATCTGCGCGTCCAGGGATTTTTCCCGCTCGGAATAGCGGGTGCCGAAAGCGAAGGACGAGAAGACGCTGCCGTCGATCAGGTATTCGGCGTTCAGTGCCAGCGCGGCGATATCGTCCTCGCCCTCGGCCAGCGGCCGCACCTCGATATTGTCGACCAGGTTCTGGCTGGGATCGGTGAGGCTGATGCCCGGGTCCAGCTCGAAGGTCATGCGATCATCGGAGGTCGCGCCAAAGGTGCCGTAGAGATCGTCGGAAGTGTTGACGGTGCGCACCGTCATCCAGCGGCGGCTGCGATCGGCGGAAGACTGGGACAGATCGGTGGAAAAAATCCAGGACTCGGTATTCCACTCCAGGTTGATACCGTGGCTCATCAGCTCGTCGGTCTGGGTGAACTGCTCGTTGAGGTTGCGCAGGGAGCTGAGGCCCACGCGGCCGCTGAGCAGGTCTTCGGAGCCGTCTTCCACATTGGTGTACTGGCTCGGGGTGGAATCGAACACCTCCCACTGGCGGGCGTAGTCGGAATCGATCTGGAAATCGAAACCGCGCTGCTCCTCGTCGATATCCAGCCGCGAGTAGAAGAAGTCGTAGTTGAGGCTGAAGCTGTCGCTGGGTTCCCAGGTGATCACCGCCATGCTGCCGAGGCGTTCGTCGGTCCCGCCGCGCACCAGTGCCGAGCCGCCCCAGGGCGCATTGTAGTTTTTGCCGCGGGCGTCGTTCCACTGGGTGTTGTGGAAGGTGTCGCCGTAGTTCCAGAGCTCCGCGCGCTGGGTGCCGATGGGCTGCTTCTGCCCGGAGAGACCCACGGCCACGCCCAGGGTATTGTCGTTGAACTGGTCGATATAGGCGACGCTGTAGCGGCTGCCCATGCCGTCGTTGTCGGCGTCGTCGATGCCGCTGGCCAGCTCGTACAGGGAACCGCGCAGGTTCAGGGACACCACGCGTTCATCGTGGTCGAGGGGTTTGACTGTCTGCAGGTTGACGGTGCCGGATACGCCGCCCTCGGCCAGGCTGGCCTCCGGTGTCTTGTACACCTGGGCGGCGTTGATCAGCTCGGACGGGAACTGGTCGTAGCGGATATTGCGGTCTTCCTCCACCGTCGCCACTTCGCGGCCGTTGAGGGTGGTGAAGCCCAGCTGGCCGCCCATGCCGCGGATGGAAATCTGGCTGCCGTTGCCGCGGTCGCGATCCTGGGCCAGGCCCGGCAGGCGCGCCAGGCTCTCGGTAATGGAGATATCCGGCAGCTGGCCGATGTCGTCGGCGGAGATGGCCTCGATGATGCCACTGGCATCGCGCTTCTGGTCCAGTGCCGAGCGCAGGCTGGACTGGTAGCTGCCGGTGACGGTGATTTCTTCCAGACTGGCGGTGGCGTCGTCGCCCTGGTCGTCTTGCGCCAGGGCTGCGGGTGTGGCGACACCCAGGGCGAACATCAGCGCCGCCTGGCTGACGGCGGTCTGTGGGTATGTCGTTTTCATCTTTTCTCTCTCGTTCCGTTTATTGTTTTTCCCGGTTTTATTTTGATGCGAACGGCGGGGTTGGCCGGGTCGCTACCGCTTTACCGCGCCGTTCGAATAAATATATATTATAAATATGACTATTCTCAAGCGCCCTGCGATAAGTTACCTTGGGCGCCACAGAGCGTTACCCGTTAATCCACGCTCAAGTTTCGGCGTTCGAGATTGTGGATCGACAGGAGTAGCCCGGATGAAGCGCAGCGGAATCCGGGAGTGGGGGCGGCCTGCCGGCCAATCACTGTGCACGCCGGAATTTGAGATCCATAAAAAAAGAGAGATGAGACATGTCCCAAAATCAGCAGGAAATTGATGATTTCGATGCGGTTTTCGCCAGCGGCGAGTTGGCCGGGGTCACCCGCTACCGCGATCTTGAGGGAAAAAAGGTTTTTATCACCGGCGGCGGTTCGGGTATCGGCGCCTACCTGACCGCGGCTTTCGCCCTGCAGGGGGCGCGGGTCGCTTTCGTCTCGCTGCGCGAGGCACCGGCACAGAAACTGTGCGACGAGATCGAGGCCCAGGGCGGCCAGCGCCCGCATTTCAGCGCCTGCGATATCCGCGACCTGGCCGCGCTGGAATCCGCCATGGCGGAAGCGGCGCGCGAACTGGGTGGCCTGGATGTGCTGGTCAACAACGCCGCGCGGGACACCCGCCACACCATCGACAGCCTGAACCCCGGGCAGTGGGACGACCTGATGAACACCAACCTGCGCCCGCAGTTCTTCGCCATCCAGTGGGCGTCGCGGGAGATGGCCAGGGCCGGTGCCGGCAGCATCATCAATGTGGGCTCCAACTCCTCGCACCTGGCGCTGACCGGCTACCCGGCCTATGTCACCGCCAAGACCGCCATTGTCGGCCTCACCCGCACCGCGGCGCGGGAGCTCGGCGAGAAGAATATCCGCGTCAACGCGCTGATTCCCGGCTGGATCATGACCGAGCGCCAGAAGCGCCTGTGGGTGACTGAGGAAGCGCTGGCGGAGTGCCTGGCCGAGCAGAGCCTGAAGTTTGCCATCCAGGGTGAAGACCTGGTGGAGTCGGCGCTGTTCCTGGCCTCGCGCGCATCGCGGGCAATTACCGGCCAGCAACTGATCGTCGACGGCGGCCGCGTCTGAGGGATCGGGGATGAAGGCCAGATGGGCGATGAATAGAGCGCTTTTGCTCCACTGCTTTTTCACCTGCCTGTTGCTCGGCAGCGGTTGCGCGGCGTCGGAGAAACTGCCGGATGCGGACGGCTTCGCCTTCGGCTGGCAGTTTCACTACGGCGATATCGAACTGCAAAAGGCCGATGCCTCGACCTGGCGCGAGGTACAGATTCCCCACGATTGGTCCATCGAGAGCCCGCCGGGGGAGTCGCCGTTTTCCGCCGATTCCGAAGACGCCTACGATACCGGCTATGCCCGCGCCGGTGTGGGTTGGTACCGGAAATCCTTTTACGTGCCCGAGTTCCTGTCCGGCAAGCGCCTGCTGGTGGAATTCGGCGGGATTTACCTGAACTCGGAGATCTACCTGAACGGTGTGCGCGTCGGCGGCCAGCACAACGGTTATATGTCGTTTGCCGTGGAGCTGACGCCGGAGATCCGCTTCGGCGGGCGCAACACCCTCGCCGTGCGGGTCGACAACAACGGCCGCAACAGCCGCTGGTATTCGGGTTCGGGTATTTACCGCCCGGTTGCCCTGCTGGTGCGGAATCCGGTGGATTTCCAGCACTGGGGCACGCGGGTTGTCACGTCGCGCCGCGGCGATGCCGCCCGCATCGCCGTGAATACCGGCCTCGATGTTCGCGCGCCGGGGCCAGTGCGGGCGACACTGCGCTACCGGGTTATCGACGCCAGCGGAAAAATCGTGGCCCGGGCGGAGCGGAAACTGACCCTGGATGCCGGCGAGCAGCGGGTGCAGCAGGATATCCCGCTGGCGCGGGCCAACCTGTGGTCGCCGGCTTCACCTTACCGGTATCGACTGCAACAGGAACTCGCCTACGGTGAAAATTCCAGTAGCAGTGAGATATCGTTCGGCGTGCGCGAGCTCCGCTTCGACAGCGAAACCGGGTTCAGTATCAACGGCGAGCCGACGCTGCTGCGCGGGATGAACCTGCACCACGACAACTACATGCTGGGCGCCGCTGCCTACGGCCGCGCGGAAGAGCGCAAGGTGGAGCGGATCCTGGCGGCCGGCTACAACGCCGTGCGCACTTCCCACAACCCGCCGTCCCGCGCCTTCCTGGACGCGGCGGACAGGCTCGGGTTGCTGGTGATCGACGAGGCCTTCGATGCCTGGAACCGCAGGAAATGGGACCACGACAACGACTACTCGTCGCATTTCAAGCGCGACTGGCGGCGCGACCTGGGCAACTTTATCGCGCGGGACTTCAATCACCCGAGTGTGATCCTGTGGAGCCTGGGCAACGAGATCCCGGAGCAGAACGAGCCGCTGGGCGCGGATACGGCAAAAGCGCTGGTCGACTTTGTCCACGCACTGGACAGCTCCCGCCCGACCACCATCGGCGCCAACACTTCCGGCAAAAAAGCCGATCCCTTCCTGAACAGTTTCGATGTGGTGGGCTACAACTACGAGAAAGACCACTATCTCAGCGACCGGAAGCGCAACCCGCGGCGCATCATGTACGGCTCGGAAACCTATCCCCGCGATGCGTTCGAGTACTGGTCCACTGTGGAGAAATACCCGTTCGTGATCGGCGACTTTGTCTGGACCGGCTGGGATTACCTGGGCGATGCGGGCATCGGCTGGAGCGGCTACGGGCCCGACTGGCAGGGGATTGGGTCCTATCCCTGGCAGCTGGCTTTCTGCGGCGAAATCGATGCGCTCGGCTACAAGCGCCCGCTGGGCTACTACCGCGACGTCTTGTGGCAGACCGGCAAAAACCGCCTGTCGCTGTTTGTGCAGAGCCCGGAGCCCAGCTACCGCGACGCGGCCACTCCGGAGCGCTACGATTTCTGGGTGCACCCGGATATCCACCCCAGCTGGACCTGGCCGGGCCACGAACAGCAACCGCTGGATGTCCGTATCTACTCGGTCTACGACCGGGTGCAGTTGTTCCTGAACGGCAGAAGCCTGGGTGTGCGGGACAATGCGCAGGGCAATAAATGGCAGCGACATTTTACCGTCAATTACCAACCGGGCGAGCTGGTGGCGGTCGGTTACCGGCAGGTGGATGGGGAATATATTCCCGCGGAGCGAAGGGTGCTGGCGACGACCAGTGGCGCGGCGGCGATCGAGCTGACCGCCGACCGCGGGCAGTTTTCCGCGGACGGCCGGGACCTGGTCTACCTGACGGCGCAACTCCGCGACAAAAACGGCCGGCCGGTGTATCTCCGGGATTTGGACCGGAAACTCTCGTTCGAAGTTTCCGGGCCGGCGGATTTGATCGGTATCGGCAACGGCAATCCGGTATCGCGGGAGAGTTTCCAGGACCTGTCCCACAGTACCCATCACGGCAGGCTGGTGGCGGTTGTGCGTTCGCGCCGCAAACAGCCCGGCGAGATTACTGTCCGCGTTTCTTCCGGCAACGGCATGGAGGCGTTTGTGAGGCTGGTGTCGCACTGAAGGTGCTGGCTGTAAACGGGTCAGGGCCCTGGTTGGTATTCCGGGCCGCGATCTTGCCCGCCGAAATACCGTAATATAGTATCGATGAACGGCTTTGGCCCAAGCGTATGCTGCAAGGATACTCATGCGATGAACAGGAAGGATTCGGCTACGGCTGCGTTGCCGGTAAAACGCCTGCTCGGCGGCATCGAGGGCGGCGGTACCCGGTTCAATTGTGTGATCGGGCCGTCGCCGGGGGAAGCCTGGGCCAGAAGCAGTTTTCCCACCACCACGCCTGCAGACACCTTTGCGCGGGTCATCGATTTTTTCCGCGAGGGCGAAGCCGAATACGGTGCCCTGTCTGCAGTCGGCATGGCCAGCTTCGGCCCTGTGGACCTGCACAGGGCGTCCGGATTTTACGGCCATGTCACCACCACACCCAAACCCCACTGGTCCCACACCGATGTGGTGGGCACCCTCTCCCGCGCTTTGGGCGTGCCGATCGCATTCGATACGGATGTCAACGGTGCGGCACTGGGGGAGGGCGCGTTTGGTGCCGCGCGGGGATTGCGGAACTTCGTCTATGTGACCATCGGCACCGGTATCGGCGCCGGGGTGGTGGCGGACGGCAGGCCCCTTAACGGCGCCATGCACCCGGAAGTCGGCCATATGCTGGTGCCCCGCGCAGTCGATGACAGCCACTTTGGCGGCAACTGCCGTTATCACGGTGATTGCCTGGAAGGGTTGGCCTCGGGGCCGGCCATCGAGGCCCGCTGGGGCCGCAGGGGCGAATCGCTGCCGCCGGATCACCCGGCCTGGGCACTGCAGGCGGAGTATCTCGCCGGCCTGTGTGTGAACCTGACCCTGAGCTACGCGCCGGAGCGGATCATTCTCGGCGGCGGTGTCATGGCCCGGCGGCAACTGTTTCCAATGATCCGCAGCCGCTTTGCGGAATTGCTGAATGGCTATACCGCGCTGTCGGAAGTCTCGCCGGAGGGCTTTATCGTGCCGCCGTCCCTCGCCGGCCGCTCGGGTGAAGTGGGCGCAATGGTCGCCGCCGGGAGGCTTGCGGAGCACCGCGAGTCCCAGCGGGTCGATCGTTGAAGCGCATCGCTCCCTTATTAAAAAAGCAAAATAAAAAAGCAAGGAAGCCACAACCGCCCGCTTTCCGGGCGCGTTGTGGCAAGTCCTACAGTCGGCGGGGCCCGCAAACAGAATCCGCTCGCGGCTACCGGCTCTTTGCGAACGCCCCGCTTTTTTCAACGCCGAAACTTGAACTAGAAATTCCCGCGGATGCCCAGCGTATAGGTGGCACCCGGGGAGTAGCTGTTGAAAGTCTGGCTGTTGTCCAGCTCCATATAGCTGGAAATGGTTTCGTTGGTCAGGTTGTAAGCGTCGAAGGTGACGCTGAGGTTGTTGTCCGGCAGGTAGGGCAGCAGGTAGCTGGCCGACAGGTCGAGCTGGCTGCGATCCCTGCCGGTGACCGGTGCGCCCCAGGAGTCGAACTGGTGCGCTCCCTGCTGGTGGTAGTAAGTCATCCGTACCTGCATGACGTCGTTTTCGTAGTAGGCGGTGCCGCTGTACGAATCCGACACGCCCGATATTTCATCGCCGTTTTCGTTGACCGCCTCGATAAAGGTGGCGCTGGTATTGAAGCCGAGACCGGGCAGCAGGAAATCCAGTGGCTGTACCCACACGGCTTCCCAGCCGTCTACCTCGGTGGCGCCGTTGATATTTTCCGTGGTGTTCACGGTGACGATACAGTCCGGCGAGCAGATGGAGAGCTGGTCTCTCTGGGTCTGACTGAGATCGCTGGTGTCGATACCCCATTCGTCCAGTTCCTGAAAATTGACCGGGATGGTCGAGGTGGCGGTAAAGCCGGTGACATCCTTGGTGAAGTAGGTCAGGCCCACGTAGCCCAGCTCATCGAAATACCACTCGCCGCCGATATCGATATTGGTGGATTCGAACGGTTGCAGATTGGGGTTGCCGGTGTTGACCGAGTCAATACCGGAGCCGGCCCAGGCGGAGTTGGGGAACATGTCCGCCGGGTTGGCGCGGGTCAGGCTGCGGGAGGTACTGAAACGCAGCTTGATATCCTCGCTGGCATCCAGCACCGCACTCAGCGAAGGCAGTATCTTGGCGTAGCTCTCGTTGGTGGCGCCGCTCTCGGTGGCCACGTACTGGTCGGTATCCACGTAGCGGACACCGCCGTTGGTGCGCAGCGTATGCCCGGCGACTTCCGTTTCCAGGTTGGTTTCCACGAAGAAGGCGGTTACCTCCTCGGAAATTTCGGTAACGGTATCCGGCTGCAGGTTCATGCCCGCGTAGTTGATGGCGGATTTGAACGCGTCCCAGTCCAGGTCGCCGACGCGGTCGAAACCGTTGTACCCGTCGATGTTTTCGCCCATATCGATGGAGCGGATATAGTCGCCCAGGTTCGCCCGGACATCGCCGGCGCCGTTGGCTGCCAGGTATTCATTCAGGTCTGAGCCAATATCATAGAAGCGGTGCTCGGACGATATCTCGTCGGAGGCGATACCGAAGATGATGCCGTTGATATCGGCATTTTCACCCCACTCCAGCTCCGCGTGAAAACCGCGGGTTTCGGTTTCGCGGTCCTCGTGGCCGATACGGAAATAGTCCGCGTCCGCCATGGTGTAATCCTGGAAGTTGCCGAAACCGGTGTGTTCGATGGTGGGTACGTCGCCGTCGTCGACGAAGGTCATGGTGCCTTCCCCGGTGAAGAAAAGCCCGTAGGGGTTGTCGCGCTCGAATTCGGATTCGGATTTGCTCGCCGAGACGTTCAGCTTCCAGGTATCGCTGATCTGCCAGTCGAAACTGGGCATTACCGAAAGGTAGCTCAGGTCCTCATCGTAATCCCGCGAGCCGATCCAGGCGCGGTTGCCGTAGAAGGTGCCGCTCTGCAGGCGGCTGCCGTTGCCGTTGTCCACCAGCTGGAAATCCCCGGGGATATACGGCGTGTCGTAGTTGCGGCGATAGAAGTGCATCACCTCGGTGCGCACGAAATCGGCCTTGGAATCGGCGTGGACGATATCCAGCGATGCCTCCATATCGTCGTTGGGGCGGAACTGGAAAGACAGCAGCGAGGACAGGGATTCCTTCTGCCCCTGGGTCGTCATTACGCGGCCGATATAGGGCATGCCGACGCTGTTGAGCTGCGCCTCCGAGAGGCCGGCGCTGTCGTGGATGTCGATGATATCGCCTTCGCTGACGCCGTCGTGAGCGGCGGCGTAGTCGGCGGAGGCCACATCGGTAAAGCGGAAGGTGGCGCTGGTGCCCGGATCGCGACAGTCCACGCTGCCGGGTTGGTCGGTGATTAGGCAGCCGAACTGGGCGTTGTTGCCTACGGTCTCATAGCCGTCCACATGGCGGTTGGCATCCTTGCTGACCACGGTAACCAGTGCGCCGAACTGGTCATTGTTGAAGCTGTAGGTAAAGGCGCCTTTGGGGCTGGTTTCGCCGTTGGATGCGCGGTAGTCGCTCTCCAGTGCGAAGCGGGTGTTGTGGCCATCGCCCAGGTCGGAGGCACGCATGGTGCGCATGTTCACATAGCCGGTGACGCCGCCCTCCAGTTGTCGCGCGGTGGCCGTCTTTTCCACTGTCAGGCTGCCGAACAGTTCAGTGGGGAAGATATCCAAGTCCACCTCGCGGCCCGCAAGCTGGCCGCCGTTGCCACTTTGGTTGATGTTTCCCATGGAGGCGATGCCGATGGAATTGCCGTTGAGCGCGATCTTGGTAAAGGCGGGTCCGAGGCCGCGCACGGCGATGCGCTGGCCCTCGCCACTCACGGCGCGGCTGATCTTGACCCCGGGGATCTGCGCCAGGGATTCGGCCAGGTTCTGGCTGGGCATCTTGCCCATATCGTCGGCGAACACCTCATCCTTGAAGCCGACGGAGTTTCTTTTGGCCGCGGTGGAATTCAGCAGCGCTTCCCGGTAGCCGGTGACCTGGATTTCCTCGAGGGACGGGCTGTCGCTTTCGCTGGCGGGCGCTTCCTGTGCGAGCAGCTGCTGGCTGCCGAGCGTCGAAGCCATCGAGGCGATAATCACGTGGGCGAGCCTGTTTCTTATAAACATTATTGTTCCTCTCATCGCTTGCTTTCTGCGCCGGCGATCCCGTCAGTACGGCTCCGGGAGCGCCCCTGTGGCGCTGATTATTTATTGTTGTCAGTCACTACAGGCTGGTAGCGCTAACATAATACAATTACGCCTATCCCGCAGGCTTGTCAATGTATCGGTTGTGGTGATGAAAATTGCGCCATAAGAGGCAGGCAGAAGGGGAGGGGTAGGAGCAGCCCCGCAGGGGAATGGTTGGGGCTCCGTTCCTGTTCGCCTGCGGGCAGGCTCCTACTTGCAGGATTTGGAGTTCAGTAGGGAAAATCCGGCGCTGCAGCGCTGAGCAGCAGTTTGCCCAGCAGCCAGGCCCCGCCAATCATCCCTGCGACCAGAAGGTGAACCAGCCCTCCCGGCCGATAGGTCGCCAGACCGATCACGATAAATGCGGCCAGCGTCAGGGCGCCGAACAGTGCCGCCAGGCCCGGGCCCCAGCCCCCGGTAGTCACTGCGGTAATCGCGGCGGTGCCCAGCAACAGCCAGCCGCCCCAGTACAGCGGCGCGCGCCAGCGCGGGTGGCTGAGTTGCCGGGCATTGCGCGGCGTGGCCAGGCACAGGCAGGAGAAGGCGGCCAGTGACAGCAGGCACTGGGCCAGCAGCGGAACGGCAGTCACGATGCATCTCCCAGTGCGGTGCCGGGATAGGCCGGGGCGGTTCTTCCCGCAGCCGGCTGTTTCCTGCCCGCAAGCCAGGCCGCCCAGCCGAACAGGATACCGAGCGCCAGCACGGTCAGGTCGAAGCCGGCGAAAACCCAGTCACCGGCGGCGAGGCTCTGGCCCAGGTGGCGTTCGGTGGTCAGGGCGTTGAGCAGCGGTATGGCGGCATAGGCCAACGCGGCCAGCGCGAACTGTTCCCGCCAGGCGCGTGTGCGGGGGCGCAGGGCGGCGTGGACCAGCAGCGCCAGCCAGGTGAGGAACATCGCATGGGCTTCCCATGCCGCGCGGGTGGGCATGGCCACCGGCAGCAGCCGGTTGGCCCAGAAGTAGGCCGCGATGGCCACCGGCAATCCGGCCACGGTGCCCACATTGAGTTTTTCCACCAGCAGCAGTCCGCGCGGCGCCCGGCCGTTTTTCCGGTCGGCCTGTTGGCGGCGTTTCACGGCCCAGATCACCAGGCCGGTGGCCACCATGCCGGCCCCCAGCAGGCCGGAGAGAAAGTACAGCCAGCGCATCAATGGCGGTGCAAACAGTCCCTCGTGCAGACCGATAAATACATCGCGCACGCCCATGGCGGGAGAGGAGGCGGACGGGGCACTGTGCAGCAGCGCGCCGCTGACACCGTCGAACACCAGGCGCCCGGCACCGGCGGCAACGGAGTCGGCGGCATCTTCGGAGATTACGACGCGTGCATTGCTGTCGCCGGGATGGCGAATATCGATGCTGCGGATACGCCCTTCGCCCCAGTGGCGCCCGGCCTCATCGATCAGTGGTGCCAGGGGGATGAGCGGCGCCGGCTCGCCGGCCTCTTCCACCAGGCCCGGTGGGCTGAAGACTTCGTTGTAAAAATCCCCGCGCCCGTCTGCGCCGTACTGGCCGGCGACGATCAGGGGGATAAACGAAAAGCCCATGAAAATCAGGCCGGAGTAAGTGATCATGAACTGGAAGGGCAGGGTGATCACGCTGAGTACATTGTGCGCGTCCAGCCAGGAGCGCTGTCCCTTTTTCGGGCGGAAGGTGAAAAAGTCCTTGAAGATCTTTTTGTGAATGATGACGCCGGTCACCAGCCCCACAAACATGAACAGGGTGGCGAAGCTGATGATCCAGTCGGAGTAGCTGCGCGACATGTAGTGCAGCAGCCAGTGCATCCGGTAGAGCTGCAGGCCGCCGCCGGTGTCGCGCCCTTCCAGGGTTTTGCCACTGTGCAGGTCGACGAGCCGGTTGTCCCGCTCTGCGCTGGCACCGGCGCCGGTATCCGCGCCGCGCCAGAAAATTCTCGCGTAGGGTTGCCGGCGGTCGATGGGCAGGGCCAACAGCCACTGGTCGGCGCCGGGCGCATTGGCCCGGAGTTGTTCCAGCAGTACCGCGGATGTCTTGTGGGCGTCGCGTTCGATCTGTGCCGGCGGCAGTTCCGGCTGCATCCAGCGGTCGATCTCGGTATCGAAATAACCGGCGGTGCCGGTTGCGAAAATAAAGAACAGCAGCCAGCCGAGGGTCAGTCCGGCCCAGGTGTGCAGCCAGGCCATGGTCTGGCGGAAGCCGGCCTTGACCGGCGTTTCGGCCGAGGCGTTTTGCGTTGTCATGCATATCCCCGCAGTGCCAGCCCGGCCAGTGCCAGTGCGGCGCTGGCCAGTGACAGAACCAGCCAGGCCACAGCCGGCCGGCGCAGGTGGAATACCCAGACGATGGCACCGGTGTAGATGGCGAAGCTCGAGAGATGGCCGATCAGCGTGGCCTCACTGCGCGGCACGGGCAGGGTGCTGCCGAGAAAAATACCCGCGGCGGAGGCCAGCAGGTAGCCGCCCAGCAGCGCGGCGCCGATCAGTGAGGCGAGGCGCCAACCGTGTAAATCCATAGAGTGACCGCTCGACTGGTGGTTACAGAAAGTTCCGATTTCAGGGGGGCACCCGGCTCTGTGCCCATTTCCTGAATTGATCAACTGCGAAACCGGAGCTGGAAGACGAAAGCCCCGTAGAGCGGGGCCATGTCGTGATCAGAACCGGTAGTTCAACGATGCGTTGAAGTTGCGCGGTTCGCCGTACTCCAGCTGGTTGTAGAAACCGATCTGGCTGTAGTATTCCTCGTCCAGCAGGTTGTCCACATTGAGCTGGCCCGAGAGCTGCTCGGTAAACTGGTAGCGGGCCATCAGGCTCACCAGGCTGTAGGCATCCTGCTGCAGGCGTTCCGGTTGGCCGGTAGCAGGATTGGTGGTATCGGTGTAGTTGCGGCCCTGCCAGTTGACGCCGCCGGCCAGGGTGAGGCCGTCCAGCTCGCCGGAGAAGCGGTAGGTAGTGAAGAGTTTCAGCAGTTCGCTGGGCTGGTTGGTATTGACCGCGTTGCCGTCGGCATCTTCCGCGTCGAAGTTGGTGTAGCTGAAGCTCAGGTCCCAGCCCGGCATCAGTTCGCCCACCACTTCCAGTTCGTAGCCCTGGCTGTTGGCGCCCTCGGCGGCGTAGTAGGCCTGGCTGTTTTCGATACCCGGTACCGGGAAGTTGCCGTCGGGCTGGCCCAGGTTGTCCTGCAGGATATCGAACACGGACACGGTGGTTTGCAGGGCGCCGTCGAAGAACAGGCTTTTCAGGCCCAGTTCCGTGCTCTCGCCGGTGAGCGGATCGAGGAAGTCGCCGTTGCGGTCCTGCAGGTTCTGCGGTTCGAAAATCTCCGTATAGCTGGCGTAGACGGTGTGCTGGTCGTCGATGGTGTAGAGCGCGCCGGTGTAGGGGATGAATACATCGTCGTCGCCGAAATTGCGCGGAGAACCGTAATTGAGACCGCTCTGTTCCCAGTCGGCCAGACGACCGCCGGCAATCACCTTGAAATCGTCGGTAATGGAGAGGCGGGTCGCGGCGTAGACACCGAACTGTTCGGTGGTCAGGTCGATATCGACGTTGTTCTCGCCCCAGGTCGCTTCGGGATAACTGCCGTCCCACTGGTTGAAGTTGCCTACCTCGGCGATATTGCTGCGCGTGCGCGAGGTGGCGAAGCTGTCGTCTTCGTGGTCCACCAAACCGAAGGTCAGCTCGTGTTCGCGGTCCAGCAGTGTATAGGCGCCACTTAACTGGAAGCTGACGCTGGTCTGGTCGCGTTCGGTGGCCGCGTTGCGCGGCGATGCGCCCATGCCCAGGCCGGTTTCCGCATCGGGCGTTCCCGACAGGTACAGCAATTTCTGGTCGGAGGCGTTGACGTTGTTGTTGACGCTGAACTTGGCCTTCCAGCCGCCGAATTCGTGTATCAGGTCCAGGTAGGTGTGCTCCACGGTGGAGGACCAGGTGGTCCAGTCCGCGGCGATGGTTTTGCTGCGGTCCCAGTCGGTGCGGCTGCCGTCCGCATACCAGGTGGGCAGGCCGCCCCAGGTGGACGCGGTGGGCTCGTTTTCCTGGCGGCTGGCACCGATGCGCAGCAGGGTGTTTTCCGTCAGGTCGGCGTCGATCACGCCGTAGAACACGGTTGTATTCTCTTCGGCCAGGTCGCGGAAGGACTCGCCGTCTCGATAATGGCTGACGAAGCGGCCGCGGATGGAGCCGGATTCATTGAGCGGCGTGCTGATATCGGCGGTGGCGCCGTAGGTGTTCCAGCGGCCGGCGGAGACGTCGAACGAGCCGGTGAACTCCCGGCTGTCGGCGTGCTTGCGCACCAGGTTGATGGAGGCCGACGGATTGCCGGCACCGGTCAGCAGGCCGGTGGCGCCGCGCACGATTTCCACCCGCTCGTACAGGCTCATGTCGGACTGGGTTTCGCCGGCGTTGCCACCGGCCTGCCAGTAGATGGGAATGCCGTCCACCTGGTAGTTGTTGATCGCAAAGCCGCGCGCGGAGTAGGTGTGGCGGGTGCTGTCCTGGGCGCGGGCGGACACGCCGGCGGCGTTGTTCACCACATCGGTCAGGGAGTGCAGGTCCTGGTCGCTGATGCGCTGGGCGGTGACCACGCTGACGGACTGGGGTGTCTCGTACAGTGTCAGGCCCAGGCCGGTGGCGGTATCCAGCCGGTCGTTGGTGGTGTAGCGGCTGGTGACGACGATCTCCTCGATCGATTCGTCGCGGTTTTCACTGTCCTGGCCGTGGCTCAACGGCGCGATGGCGGCGCAGGCGATGGCTGCGGCGAGCCCGCGGCGGGTGAAAAGCGTCGGGTTGTGTGTGGTATCCATCCGGCAGTCCCATTGGTCGTCGTTATAGAACGACGCAATGCTAATGAGAATGTTTAACATTTTCAAGTGTGCTGGGTGTGCTCAGTGGTGGGCTATCTGCACGATTTACACGGATCCGTATGGCTCTTGGCATCCGTGCCGGCTATATGTCTCATGTCAGTCGAGCTGATCACTTTTAGGACAGGAGCTGGAGTGGTGTTTGGGTAGGTGGAAGCAGAAACAGTTTAGCCTCGACGACTATCGCAAGCTTCTTTCGTTCTGCATGCTGGCGGTTGTTGCCACCGTGCCTGGGGCTGCCCACTGTGGAGGCGGGATGAGATCCGCTGTACATAATCAGGTCACGATAGGTGTGATAAGCTGATCTGGAAAAGCCATATGTTGTTGGAAATCCCTGAGTGGATAGACAGCCTGTTTCAGGGAAGCCAGGATGAAATAAAGGTTTAAGATAAAACATTGGTATTAAGGAAGATATGAAATGACTACGAGTACTCTTGATCACTCAATCTCGATTGATGATTCATTCGGGGCAATTTCAGTGATAGTAACCAGCACTGGCCAGGCCGGGCACTCTTTGATTGCTGTCGAATATATGGTTGACGGTATTTATCAGAACGTTGTAGCAGATCTTGTGCCACTTCCTCATTCAGCTTATGAGGGCAGGGCTCCGCAGAAGAATCTGATAAAAGGCAGCGCCGGGAATCACCCATTGAAGACAAAAGTTCGTATTTTGGGAAACGATTCGGGAACTTCGAATATTGTGGATAAGGTTGGTCGTCCGTTTAACTCGAAGTCATGGAGAAGACCTGTCGAAGTTTTGAATGAAGCACTTGCGCTGATCGGTTTTGATGCCAGTGCTTCTACGCAAAACCCCGGATACGATGCCTACCAAAACAGTCCTTATAGATATCAGTTTTTTGGGCAACCTTCCTCCGGGACTCCGGATAGCTGGGGCGCTTCTCATGGCGTTAATTGTGGGAACTGGGCTCGTAAAGTGCTTGAGTCGGCCGAAGTAATGGATAGGGCGGGTTTTTTCTTGGATATTCCAAGATTTCAGTCTTACCCCGGGTGGAGAGAGTGGGCTTTTAATTTTATGGCCGCCATGGGATTGATGAAGGCACGCTTGTGATACCCGGTTACCCTATGTGAGCTAGTGGTCCATGCGGAAAGTTTGGTGACTAAGGAGCACAGCCAAAGTGTTCAGATCAAGGCGAGAAAGCGCAGGAATAGTGGTTCTATTTCAAGCTTCCTCAACGCAGAGCTGGGCGCTTTGGCGACGCGAACAGTTACACAACTTTCCGCATGGACCACTAGTGTGCTGCTCGCAGAGTGCAGCGGCTTGAGGCTTCGGCGTTATCTTTGGCCGGGGCCCTTCAGTAGAATTCCAGCAGTGTCATTCCAGTAACGCCCGGTGCCCCGACACGCCGAAGGCTCCCCCGGATTGAATCACGGCTCACCGGACAGGTGGAGCCGTTACCGGGGGATTTCGGGGCGGTACTATTTCCGCAGCAACCGGATACCGTAGATGCCGCCGGCCACGGAGCCGGGCTCCGCTTCAAAACGCAGTTCCAGCGCGGTGTCCTCGCGCTGCCGCAGGGCTGCCGGCAGGGTGTAGTCCACGGTATAAAACGCATCGCCCCGGCCGCCGTCGAGTGCCACATCCGCCAGTTTCTCGCCGTTCAGCAGGATGTCGAACTCGCGCCCGCTATCCAGCCCGTAGTAGGTGATGCGCAATGTCTGTGCTTCCCGCTGTGGGTCCCTGAGCTGGTAGCTGAACCAGTCGCTGGCGTGGCGCCAGTGGCGGCCCTTGTGGATGCCTGCCTCGGTATTGCCGCCGGCAAAGAAGTGATCGGATTCCGGTTGCTGTTCGCCGGGGGCGATGCTGTCGATGGTCACTTTCGCCAGGGCCAGGCGCGTGCGATCGGCTTCCGCCTCGGCGCGGCGGCGCCCGGCCAGTTTTTCCGGGGTGGTGACCGGCCAGTAGAGCATATAGCGGGATTCGTGCAGGCGGAAAAACGGAATCAGTTCCAGCGCCTGTTGGCCCTCGCTGCGCAGGGCTTCTGGTGCGGCGAAGCGCAGCTGGTTGCCGGGCAGCCGTTCCAGGTTGTGAATGAAACCCTGGTCTTCACTGACAAACAGCGGTGCGGATTCCAGCGAACACATGGGGCCGCTGGCGATATGGCCCATGCGGCTGTCGTCGGCAAAGAAATCCAGCTGCTCGTCTGCGAGCGGATCGGTTTTGGCCGCCAGCACCACCGGGCCGTAGAGCAGGGCGAAGTAGTCGGACCGGTCCGGCATCTGTTCCAGCTCGGCGTGCATTGGCAGGGCTATCTCAATGCGGTCGCCTTCCTGCCAGTGGCGCTCGATGGAAACATAGCTGCCCGGTTTGGCGTTGTGTTGGAATGTATTGCCATTGATGCGCACCTTGAGGTCGCCCTCCGATACCCAGGCCGGATAGCGCAGGTGCAGCGTCGCCGTGGCGTCACCTTCGATTTCCAGTGTGGTGTTTTCCGCATCCGGGAAGCGGTTGCGCTGGGTGACTGTGAGCCCGCGCTCGCGCCACTGCAGTTTCGACGGGATAAACAGGTTGACGAACAGCTCGTTGCCGCGGTGGGCGTAGATCATCTCGCCGTATTTGCTGTGGTTCTCGATACCTGAGCCCACACAGCACCACATGGCTTTTTCCGGCTGTGAATAGACGCGGTAGTGCTGTGGGCGCATGGGGGTGAAGTACACCAGCCCGCCGGTATCCGGGTTCTGGGAAGAGAGGATATGGTTGTACAGGGCTCGTTCGTAGTAGCGTACATAACGCGGCTCCGGACTGCTGTGATAGAGCATTTCCGTCAGCTTGAGCATGTTGTAGGTGTTGCAGGTCTCCGGCCCCTCCACGTCTTCCACCATCGAAGAGAAGTCGTCCAGCGCGTGGAAGTGCTCGCGCACGCTGTTGCCGCCGATGGCGACGGTGCGCTTGTTCACCACCTCTTGCCAGAAGTATTCGGCGGCGTCCTGCCACCGGGCGTCATGGGCCAGGTCGCCCACGCGCTTGTAACCGATGACTTTCGGGATCTGGGTATTGGCGTGCAGGCCGGTGAGGGCATCGCGGTGCGCCTCCAGCGGCTGCAGGATTTCCCGGTGGGACAACCGGCGGGCCACTGCCAGGTATTGGTCGTCGCCGGTAATTTCGGCTACGTCTGCGTAGACTTCATTCAGCCCGCCGTGCTCACTGCGCAGCATGTCCTGTAACTGTTCGTCGGACAGGTTGGCGATCAGCCGCACGCCCCAGTCCGCCAGCTCGACCAGCATATCCCGCGCCTGTTCGCTGCCGGCGTGCAGCCAGGCATCGCGCAGGCCGGCGTAGGTCTTGTGGATATTGTAGAGCGGCACCCACTTGTCGTTGAGCGAAAACAGGCCCGCGTCTATCTCGCCGTTCGCGATCTGCCGCCACATGGCGGCGCCGCCGGGAATACCGCCCAGGTAACCGTCGCCATTTTTCCGCTGTGCACGCTGTAATTCATCCAGCATGTAATCGAGCCGCACCCTGGCTTCCTCATTGCCGGTGGCGGCGTAGGCGAGGCTGAGGGCGGTCAGGTAGTGGCCGCCGATATGGCCGTCGAGGCCGGTGTTTTCCCAGTTGCCGTAGCTGTCCGCCCTGGGTTCCAGGCCGGCTTCGCGCAAGTAGGGTGCCAGCAGCCGGTCCGGGTCCATGGCCAGGATGTAGTCGATGTTTTTGTCCTGGGCGTGCTTGAACGGGCTGTCCAGCAGGCGGATATCGCCGAGCGGGAATTTCTCCACCGGCGCGCCGGTGGCCGACGGTGGCCGGGGCTCACTGCAGCCGGCGACCGCAAGCAGGCTGAGTGTCAGAGCGGGGATCAGTTTTTTCATTGTTGCAGTGCTCCGTGGGACGGGCGGGGCGGGCGACCTGCCCATCGTTGTCGGATATCCCTGCGGGCAGGCTCCTGCAGGGACAGGGTTTATTCCGGGAGTTGTTCCACCAGCCGGCTGCGGTAACTGTCCAGCTGTGCCGGATCCACGACCGGCCAGAGTCCGTCATCCCATTTCAGGTCCAGGATCTTCAGTTTCTGCAGGCCGTTGTCGGCGGATTCATAGGCGTGCAGCACCAGGTAGTCCTCGCCGTCGAAGGTGTAGGCGCTGTTGTGCCCCAGGCCGGGCCAGCGTTCGTTGCCGGAGATCAGGGGGGTGCCGCCGCCGTCCGCCATATCCCTGCCGTCTTTGTCCAGGTAGGGTCCGGTGACCTCCCGGGCGCGGCCCACGGTCAGGCGGTAGGTGCTGTCGTCGCCCCGGCAGCAGAGGCCGCGGGACACAAAGAGGTAGTAGTAACCGTGTTTCCTGAAAATGAACGGCGCTTCGATCTCCTCCGGCCCGGCCTGGTCGGCGGGCGTGAAGGGCGGGCGCTCGCCGCGGGCCAGGGTGTGCCACTCCTGCGGTTCGGCCGGCGCTGTCCAGGTATCGTCCAGCTTCACCAGTTTCAGGCCGCCCCAGAAGGAACCGAAACTCATCCAGGCGGTGCCGTCGTCGTCCAGCACGATATTCGGGTCGATTGCATTCCAGTTGTCCCGGTGGGGGACAGACTGGATGACGACTCCCTGGTCTTTCCACTGGTAGTTGGGGGCGTCCGGGTCCAGGGTCTCATTGACGGTCACACCCATGGCGGAGGTGTTCTTGCCGAAGGCGGAGACGGAGTAGTAGAGGTAGAAGCGGCCGTGGCGCGAGATGATGTCCGGTGCCCACAGGTGGCCGGCGAACCCCGGTACCACCTCGCGCGCCCAATCCGGCTCGCCGGCGAAGGCGCGGCCGGATTTCTCCCAGTCCACCAGGTTGTCGGAGCGGTAGATGGTGATCCCCGGGCCGGTGCTGAACAGGTAGTAGCTGTCGCCCTCCTGGGCCATCACCGGGTCGTGGATGCTGACCTGGCGGGGAGGCTGGGGCTCGGCGTGGCTGCAGGCGCTCAGGATCAGGCTGGCCAGCGCAGCGGCGCCGGCGCGAACGGGGGAGGGCGCATAGCGAAACATAGAAACTTCTCTCTTCTTATATATAGCTGCCGGGAAAACGGCTCTCATTATCGCGGCCACAGTCGCCCATATGACGGGGTTGTGACGCTATTGGTATTATAATAATATCGTTAAAAATACAGCAACCGGAGGAAATTCCGGTTGCACGATAGAGCGCCGCTGAGACGGCGACACAATCACAAGAATAACGATGGCGATGACAATGTTTGGATTGACTGCAAGGGCTGTATCCGTCGCGCTGGCGTGCAGCTGTGCCTTCCTGATTTCGACCGCGGTAATGGCCGGGGGCAAATCCGGGAGCGACCCTTCCTACCTGATAGCGCAGCGGGCCGACCCCTGGGTCTTCCGCCACACCGATGGCTATTACTATTTTATCGCCACCGCACCGGAATACGATCGCATAGAGCTGCGCCGGGCCACCACCATTGCCGGCCTCGCCGGGGCAGAGGCGGAGGTCGTCTGGCGCAAACACATGAGTGGCCCCATGAGTGCCCATATCTGGGCGCCGGAACTGCACCGCATCGACGGCGCCTGGTACATATACTTCGCCGCCGGCGAGGCAGGGGATCCGTGGAAAATCCGCATGTACGCGCTGCGAAACGACACCGCCAATCCACAGCAGGGGCAGTGGCAGGAGATGGGCCGCATCGCCACCCCCGTGGACAGCTTCTCCCTCGATGCCACCAGTTTTACCCACCGGGACAAGCGCTATCTCGTCTGGGCACAGTACGATGCCGAGGGCTCGCGCGGCTCTGCGCTGCTGATGGCGGAGATGGCTTCCCCCACCGAAATCAGGCTGCCGGTGATCACCCTGTCGGAACCCACACTCGATTGGGAAACCATCGGCCACAAGGTCAACGAGGGGCCGGCAGTCCTGAAAAGAAACGGCCGTGTCTTCATCAGCTACTCCGCCAGTGCCACCGACCACAACTATGCCATGGGGCTGTTGTGGGCGGATGTGGACGCGGAACTGATGGACACGCAATCCTGGCACAAGTCACCGCAGCCCGTGTTCTCCACCAATGCCGCCCTGCAGCGTTTCGGGCCGGGGCACAACAGCTTTACCGTTGCCGAAGACGGCGAGACCGACCTGGTGGTTTACCACGCGCGCAATTATCGCGAACTCAAGGGCAGTCCCCTGAGCGACCCCAACCGCCACACGCGGGTGCGTGAACTCTACTGGGACGAGCGCGGTATGCCCGATTTCCGCCAGCAGCAGGATGACTGATTGTGGCGAATTCGCAACCGGAAAAATTCAGTGATTGAAAAGAGTCTGACAACGATGAGCAACACGAAGAAATACGGCCTCGCCGGCCTGGCCCTGTCCGCGCTCCTGCCATTTGCCGCACAGGCCGACAACCCGATCATCACCGATGTACTGACCGCCGACCCGGCCGCGATGGTATACGACGATACCGTCTACCTGTACACCGGCCATGACGAGGCCAAGGACAACAAAGACTTCTACAAGATGACCAAGTGGCTGGTGTTTTCCTCCACCGATATGGTGAACTGGAAAAACCACGGTTCGCCGCTGGCGGTGGATGATTTCGAGTGGGCCAAGGGGGATGCCTGGGCCGGCCACGTGGTGGAGAAGGGTGGTAAGTTCTACTTTTACACCACCGTGCGCCACGATGAGAGCAAACCGGGCTTCGCCATCGGTGTGGCGGTTTCCGACAGCCCCACCGGCCCGTTCAGGGATGCCCTGGGCGAGGCGCTGGTCAGCAACGACATGACCACCGATACCGATATCGACTGGGACGACCTGGATCCGGCGGTATTTGTCGATGACGACGGCGAGGCCTACCTGTTCTGGGGCAACACCAAGCCCCGCTGGGCCCGCCTGAAAGACAACATGGTGGAGCTGGATGGCCCCATCCATGACCTGGACCTGCCGGATTTCACCGAGGCCCTGTACGTACACAAGCACGGCGAATACTACTACCTGAGTTACGCCATGGGCTTCCCGGAGAAAACCGCCTACGCCATGAGCAAGTCCATCGAGGGGCCCTGGGAGTACAAGGGCATTCTCAACGAACTGGCGGGCAACTCGAATACCAACCACCAGTCGATCATCGACTACAAAGGCAACTCCTACTTCATATACCATAACGGCGCCACACCGAAAGGTGGCAGCTTCCGTCGCTCTGTTGCCATCGATGACCTGAACTACAACCCGGACGGCACCCTCCAGCGGGTGATCATGACGTCGGAAGGTGTGGACCCTGTGGAATAGAACGTGTTCATTTCACGGGGTGAGCGCCCGTCGCGCCACCACCTGCGACAAAGCGGGTGGCGGCGCGTGAAATGTACACTCGATTGAATGGTTGCAATTTATGAAACGGATTCTGTTGCTGGCAATACTGTCGCTCTGCCTCACCGCCTGTGGTGCCGGGCAGAGCTACAAACTACGCAGCGCCGACGGGCGCATTGTGGTGACCCTGGGGCTGTCGGACGGCGAGCTCTACTACCGGGTGAGCCGCGACAGGACGGTGGTGCTGGAAGAGTCCAGCATGGGTCTGCAACTGGAGGACCGGGACCTGAGTTCCGGCCTGCGCAAACTGACTGCCAGTACCGCCACCCAGATTGCCGAAGACTATGTGCTGCGCCAGGGCAAGCAGCGCGAGATTGCCTACCGCAGCAACCAGCGGGTTTTCCAGGTGGAGAATGCGGATGGGCAGATGCTGGAAATCGTGCTGCGGGTCAGCGCCGACGGTGTGGCCTTCCGTTACCGGGTGCCGGGTGAAGCGGGACAGGTGCAGACGGTTGTCGAGGAAACCACCAGCTTTGCCTTTGCCCCGCAGAGTCGCGCCTGGCTGCAGCCGGTGGCCGAGGCGCAGACCGGCTTCGCCAACACCAACCCGTCCTATGAAGAGCATTACCGGATGGATGTCCCGGTGGGCGAGGCCTCGCCGTCCCCGGCCGGCTGGGTGTTCCCCGCGCTCTTCCACACCGGCGGTGGCTGGGCCCTGGTCAGCGAGGCGGATATGGACGGCCGCTACCACGCCTCCCGCCTGCAGGCGGAGTCGCCGGAAGGCGAGTACCGCATCGGCTATCCGATGGCGCCGGAGAAATTCACCGACGGGGCCCTGATGGCCGAAGCCGAGCTGCCGCTGGAATCCCCCTGGCGCATCATCGCCATCGGCGACCTGGCCACGGTTGTCCAATCCACCCTGGGCACCGACCTGGCGGAACCCGCCATTGCGCCGATGCCCTGGGTGAAGCCGGGATTCGCCAGCTGGAGCTGGGCGCTGCTGAAAGATTCCTCGGTCAACTACGATACCCAGAAACGCTTTATCGACTACGCCGCCGAGATGGGCTGGCCCTACATCCTGGTGGATGTGAACTGGGACCAGAACATCGGCTACGACCGAGTTGCCGAGCTGGCAGACTATGCGGCACAAAAGAATGTGCGCCTGCTACTGTGGTACAACTCCTCCGGTGCCTGGAACCAAACCGAATACACGCCCAAGGGCGCGCTGCTGAGCCGCAAGCAGCGCCGCGCCGAATTCGCGCGCCTTCAGGAGATGGGCATTGCCGGGATCAAGGTGGACTTCTTCGCCGGCGATGGCCAATCGATGATCGCCTATTATCGCGATATTCTCGCGGATGCTGCCGATTATCACCTTCTGGTCAATTTCCACGGTGCCACGTTGCCGCGTGGGCTGCAGCGCACCTATCCCAACCTGATGACCGCGGAAGCCGTACACGGGTTCGAGATGATCACCTTCACGCAGGAATCGGCAGACCTGGCCGCCTCGCATATGGCGATGTTGCCGTTTACCCGCAATGTCTTCGACCCGATGGATTTTACCCCCACGGTGTTTTCCGAAATCCCGAATATCGAACGCCGCACCAGCAACGGCTTTGAGCTGGCGCTGCCGGTGCTGTTCCAGTCCGGCCTCCAGCACATTGCCGAAACCGACGAGGGCATGGCGCAGGTGCCGGGGTATGTGCGCGAGTATCTGTCCGACATTCCTGTGGTCTGGGACGAGAGCCACCTGCTGGATGGCTTCCCGGGCGAGTTCGCCGTTATCGCGCGCCGCAGTGGCGACACCTGGTTTGTCGCCGGCATCAATGGTGGCAAAGAGCGCAGGGAACTGCAGCTGGACCTGTCCTTTATCGACCCGCGCGTGGGTGAGCAGATAACCGATGGCGACACGCCGCGCACCTTCGCCCGCAGCGAAGTGGAAACCGGCAGTGCCGTTGCGGTGGACATGCGCGGCCACGGCGGCTTCGTCATGAAATTTCCGGCCGCGAAGCTGGCCAGCAACGAATGATCATCGCCGCATGGGCTGTCTGCGTCCTGCCCGTGTTGCGGATACCGGATAAATATCGCAGAAGTGGTCGGGGCGGGAACAACCAGTAACCGCCCTTGCCGGGCACAGGCAGATGTAGCCTGCCGAACGAGGTAAATGAGTCATGAAAAGAGCACTGAACAGAAAATGGATGGGCGCCATTGCCGCCGGCGTGGCAGTGGCCACATTGAGCGCCTGCAAGCCCGCCGACGAAACGGCCGCACCGGAGAAAGCGAAAGCGCCGGTGGCCGAGGCCGGCCGGGACAAGGCCGAACTGCCCGCGGGCATGTTCGCCAACCCGCTGTTCAGCAACGGTGCCGACCCGTGGCTGGAGTATTACGACGGCAACTACTACCTGACCACGACCACCTGGACTTCCCAGCTGGTCATGCGCAAGTCGCCCACCCTGGATGGCCTGG
The DNA here is from genome assembly GCF_023634065.1 of Microbulbifer litoralis. Lineage (GTDB taxonomy): Bacteria > Pseudomonadota > Gammaproteobacteria > Pseudomonadales > Cellvibrionaceae > Microbulbifer > Microbulbifer litoralis. Next base: position 126,987 of record NZ_JALKCV010000012.1, on the reverse strand, counting down.
CCACTGCGGCGCCGGTCAATATCTGGTCCGACACCGACCCGTCCCGCTGCTGCAACTTCTGGGCGTTTGAGTTCCACCGCCTGGACGGCCCCAATGGCCCGCGCTGGTACCTGATGTACACCTCCGGCCAGCACGGAACCCTGGATCACCAGCACCTGTCGGTACTGGAGAGTGTCGGCGACGATCCGATGGGCCCCTACGTCTACAAGGGTTCGCCGATGCCGGATAGCTGGAATATCGACGGTTCCTACCTTGAGCACGATGGCCAGCTGTACCTGCTGTGGTCCGAGTGGGTCGGTGACGAACAGCTGAACTGGATTTCGAAGATGACCAACCCCTGGACCATCGAGGGTCCGCGGGTGGTGCTGACCCGCCCGGAAGCCGAGTGGGAAAAAAGCGGTCGCAAGGTCAACGAAGGCGCCGAGATCCTGGAGAAGGACGGCCGCACCTTCCTGATCTACTCCGCCAGCTACTGTGATACGCCGGACTACAAACTGGCGATGAAGGAACTGACCGGCGACGATCCGATGAACCCGGACCACTGGAGCAAATACCCGGAGCCGGTATTCCAGCGTGGCAATGGCGTCTATGGCCCGGGCCACAACGGTTTCTTCACCTCGCCGGACGGCACCGAGGACTGGATTGTCTATCACGGCAATTCGAAAGAGACCGATGGCTGCAGCGCGACCCGCTCGGTGCGCGCACAGAAGTTTACCTGGAATGAGGACGGCACCCCGAACTTTGGTGAGCCGGTGCCGGAAGGCGAACCGCAGAAACTGCCATCCGGCGAAAACGGCCCGCTGACCGTTCAGGTCCAGGGGGCCCGGTGGCAACTGGTCAACGGCAAAGGTGAGGAATGCCTGGCGGGTTCAGGACTCGGAGCCTGCGGTGAAGATGGTACCCGCTGGGTGCTGGACAACACCGCCGACGGTGCCTATCGCCTGGCCGATGTGGACTCCGGCAACTTCCTTGGTGCCGAGAACCAGCTCGCTCCCTGGGCCAATACCGCAGCCCAGCGCTGGGAACTGAAACAGGATGAAAACGGCTGGGTGGAACTGGTCAACCGCCAGACCGGCCAACCGCTGGCGGCTGCCAATTGCAGCTATGACGGTTGTGACCAGTGGCGCCTGCAGCCGGCGGAAGAGGTTGCCATCGCCAGCGTGCAAAGTGGCCGAGTGTTGCAGAGCTGCAGTGGCGACGCCATCGACCAGGGCGCCTGGAACGGCAGTCACTGCCAGCGCTGGCGCGCCGAACCGGTGGAGCAGGGCTTTGTAAACCTGCGCTCCGGGGACCAGTGCATGACCATTGCCGATGGTGCGGTAGTGCCCGGCGCGGCCGCAGTGCCGGGTAGTTGCGACGGCACCAGCAGCCAGTGGCGCATGGAGCCGCTGGCCGACGGCAGCCTGCGTATCGTCAACCGCGAGAGCAAGCACAGCCTGGACCTGGCGCACTGCGGGTTGGCCGAAGGCACGGAATTCGCCCAGGCACCCGCGGCGGACAGTGATTGCCAGAAATTCCAGCTGCGCAGGATTCCCGCGAGAGGGTAAAAGAAGTCACCGGCAAGAGCGGGCCGCGCTGGCGACAGGGTACAGAGGATTGCTCTTTCGCCTGCCATACCGGTATTGATGGTTTGTTGTTCGCGTCTGTTTCCTATCGGGCTTGGGTGGTTGCATCTGTGATGTATACCACCTTTTTTTTAACGGAGCCTGCGTAAAACTACTGCGCGTGCGCCTGGCGGCGTCCGGCGGTGCTCGGAATGCTCATGTACTAGAGTACACTCCGCTTCCTCTGCTCCGGCGGTCACCACCAGCCACCCGCTCGCTACGTTTTCCACTGGCTCCTTTTTCAATAATCAATAATCAATAAAGCGAGAGAAAAGCATGAGCAAAAAACTGACAAACTGGCTGGCAGCTGGTGCCTGTTGCCTATCCATGGCGTCGCAGGCGCAGGAGCCCATGACCCGTATCGAAATCGACAGCACCAGGCCCGGTGCGACCATCAACCGCGATATTTACGGACAGTTTGCCGAGCACCTGGGCCGCGGTATCTACGGCGGTATCTGGGTCGGGGAAGACTCCGATATCGATAATATTCACGGTTTTCGCACCGATGTGATCGAGGCACTGCGGGATATCCGGGTGCCGCTGGTTCGCTGGCCCGGCGGTTGCTTCGCCGATGAGTATCGCTGGCGCGATGGTATCGGTCCGCGCGATGCGCGCCCGGTCCGGGTCAACACCCACTGGGGCGGCGTGCCCGAGGACAACGCTTTCGGTACCCACGAATTTTTCGAGCTGGTGGAGTTGCTCGGTGCCGATGCCTATGTCAACGGCAACCTGGGCACCGGCAATCCGCGGGAGATGGCCGAGTGGCTGGAGTATATGACTGGCGACAGTCAATCCGCGGTCGTGGAAGAGCGCCGCAGGAACGGTCGCGAGGAACCCTGGGATGTGGCCTACTTCGGGGTCGGCAATGAGGCCTGGGGCTGCGGTGGCCATATGCGCCCGGAGTACTATTCCGATCTCTACAATCACTTCGCCACCTTCCTGAAAACCCCTCGCGGCAGTGAACCAAAATTTGTCGCCAGCGGCGGCCACACGGCGGACACCGAGTGGACCGATGTGCTGAGCAAGAATATCCAGCGACAGATGGATGGCATCAGCTTCCATTTCTATACCCTGCCCACCGGCGAATGGGATGACAAGGGCGAGTCCACCGGTTTCGGTGAGGACCAGTGGGCCTCGACCCTGTGGCAGACGCTGCGCATGGATGAGTTCATCCGCAACAACAAGAAAGTGTTGGACAAGAACGACCCGGAAAACGAAATCGGTTTTTACGTGGACGAGTGGGGCACCTGGTACAACCCGGAAGAGGGCAGGGAACCCGGATTCCTCTACCAGCAGAATACCCTGCGGGATGCACTGGTCGCCGCGCTCAATTTCAATATCTTCCACCGCCACGCGGATCGCGTGCGTATGACCAACATTGCGCAGATGGTGAATGTCCTGCAGGCGATGATCCTCACAGACGGGGAAGAGATGGTCCTTACCCCGACCTACCACACCTACGGCATGTACAAGGTGTTCCAGGATGCGACCTCGCTGCCGCTGGAAATCGGCAACCTGCACAGTTACCAGCAGGGCGGCAAGACGTTGCCCGCGGTCAGTGCGTCGGCCGCCCGCGGTAAAGACGGCCAGTTGTACCTGTCGCTGGTCAACCTGGACCCCGGGGCCGCGCAGCAGGTGGCGGTCGATGTGAAAGGTGCCGAGATCAGCGGGGCGACGGGGCAACTGCTGACGGCGGGTGCGATGGATGCGCGCAATACATTCGACGACCCCGATTCCGTGGAGCCGGCCGGCTACAATGCCAGTGCCGACAGCGGAAACCTGGTGCTGGAGATCCCGGCCAAATCTGTACTGGTGGTCAGCCTGAAGTAATCTGCTGATCCCGTACACCCGGGGCCTGCGCGATGCAGGTTCCGGGTCCGGCGGGACCCCGCCGGCTCTCCTCCCCGATCCCCCTCCCTGAGTAGTTTCTGGCAGTAGTAGACGTCAGCCGGAAAAATGTCACTTTTTTTCTGAAGGACAGCTCCGCGGTCTGTGATGACCACTAATAAGCACCAGTCGCCGATGTTGCCTGTGGTAATATTGACGCCAATCGGCCGCGCAGGGAAGCAGAGCCTCAAGGATAACCGCTGTACGATCACACGGGCTTTAAGGGATGAAGCTGGCTTATATCTTGTGGGGAATACTTCTGCTTTGCCTGTGCGGTTGGGCACAGGCGGGGACCCTGACGGTTTCCCCGGATCTGCAACCGACTTCCCTGATACCCCGGCTGCGCCTGCTGGAGGATCCGCAGGGGAAGCTGGATTTCGGCCAGGTACGCTCCCCGGAGTTTGGTGACAGGTTGCAGCCGTGGAACCGGGCGGCGGCCAATTTCGGTTATACCTCCTCCACTTACTGGGTGGCATTCACCCTGCGCAACCCGACGGACAACCCCCTTTCGCTACTGGTCCGCCAGGACTACCCGCTGATCGATTACCTGGATTTCTGGGCGCCGGATGGCCGCGGTGGCTGGCGGCATATATCCACCGGCGACCGGCGTGCCTTCTCCAGCCGCCCACTGGTACTGCGGGATTTCGTTTTCCCGGTAGCGCTACCGCCGGCGAGTGAGCGGACCTACTACCTGCGCTACGAGACCCAGGGGGCATTGAATATTGGCCTGGCTGTCAGCAGTGAGAGTGCCTTCCTGGCGCGGATGAGCGTGGAGCAGTTTCTGCTCGGTATCTACTATGGCGGCTTCCTGGTGCTGGTGCTCTACAACCTGTTCCTGTTTATTGCCGTGCGGGACAGGGCCTATGTCTACTACATGGGCTATGCACTCAGCTACGGTCTCTACTTTGCGGTGATCAACGGTGTGGCTTTCCACTTCGCCTGGCCCGACAATCCATGGCTCGGCAACTGGAGCCTGATTGTGTTGCTCGCGCTCTCCCTGGTATTCGCCACCCGCTTTGCCCGGGAAGTCTGCACGGCGGCCCAGTTGGCACCGCGTATAGACCGGATCGCACGGGCGATACAGTTTATGCTGATCCCGATGCTTGCCGTCGCGCCACTGGTTGGTTACCGGCCGGTAGTCACGGCCTTTACGGTATTTGCGCTGCTCGTCGGTTTGCTGCTGTTTGCGATGGGTACGGTCAGTGTAATACGCGGATCGGTTTCCGCCCGCTATTTCATGATGGGGTGGGCAACGCTGATTGCCAGTGTCATCATCTATATCCTGAAAACCTTTGGCCTGCTGCCACACAATGGCTTTACCCACAACGCCTTCCAGGTGGCGGCGCTGATTGAAATGGTGTTGCTTTCGCTGGCACTGGGTGCGCGCGTGCGGCTGATTCGCAAGCGGGGCTATATCGATGAACTCTCGAGCCTGTATAACCGCCGCTTCTTTGAGGAGCAGCTGTCGCGCGAATTCAGTTTCGCCGCGCGTTCCGGGACCCAGCTTTCCTTGCTGGTGATAGACCTGGATCACTTCAAGGAGATCAACGACCGCTACGGCCACCGCAGGGGCGATTCCGTGATTGAGGCTGTCGGGCAGCTTATCCGGCGGCAGATCCGCAAGCCGGTCACGGCCTGCCGCTATGGCGGCGAGGAGTTTGTGATACTGCTGCCGCGCACAAACGGAGAGCAGGCAGTGGTGCTGGCGAAGCGGCTGGTGGGCACCATCGCGGAGCTGCACCCGAACGGCGTGGCCCTGACCACCAGCATCGGTGTGGCAAGCCTCGAGGGCAACCACTTCAGTCTGCCGATGCAGCTGTTCGAGGCGGCGGATTCCGCTCTCTACCTGGCCAAGCAGCGGGGGCGGAACCGGTATGCTGTCTGTGGGGGAGCCGCGTGCCAATATGACGATGGAGGTGCCGTGAATATCGTGGAGCCGGATGTCCTCTGAGTTCCCCCTTGAATCGACTTGTCAGTTGTCTCAAAACTGTTTTGGCCAAAACCACCCATCGCAGTCGTCATTCCGGATCGAGTCCGGAAAGACGACTCTACGAACTGGATACAGGGTTTATCAGCGTTATTCGTATTTTCGGAAAACCTGTTCGAATGCGTTTTCGTAAATATTAAGCTAACGGCGTGCCGCTGTTTGCGGCGTCGCGATATTCTCCCACCCGATTATCGATGTGCCATTATCTTCCTGTTTGCTGCCCCGACTCTGGTATTGAGTGTGCTGTAAGGGGATAGTTATTCCGCATTTTTTCTAATAATGGAAATAAGGAGAATATATCCATGACAGAACAGGATTATAACCTGCGCTACGATATCCAGTCCCGCCTGATGGAGAATATGTTGGAGAGTGCGCCGGTTGCCGGTGCATCAAAAATAGAGTCGGTATCGGATGATAGCGGTCGCCTGTATGTTTTTACCATTGGCAACGATGGCGCCCTTTACCAGATTGTCAGCGATGAGTCCTCTCTGACCAGTTGGAAGGCTTCGCGACTGGAAACCCCGGTATCGATCGTCGACTTTTCCGTCGTGACCCTTGGCAACAGTCTCTATATCTACCTTATCGGGTCCAGCAAGATCTACCGGGTAGTGTCGTCCGGCCCTTTGCCGGACAACCCTGCGTGGCAGGATTTGACGGCCGGTATTGTATTCAATTCCGGCATGAGTTTCAGGAAAATACGCAGCGGAATATGGAATGCGGAAGAGGTATCCTTTGCGCTGATTTACCAGTGGGAGGGCAGAAATCGTTTATATATACCGCTTCTGAGTTCGCTCGTGTCAATCAACTCTGACGAACAGATCCAGGATGTGGCATTCGGGACCATGCCGGAATCGGTCACCGGGCATTCGGGGAATGATACCGTTATTTTCCTGGGGTTCGGATCGTCGTGGGAGGTTGTCAGTACCAGAGGTGAAGCGCATCAAAACAATAATACCGGTATCGATAACTTCTCGGTCGAGTATGACAATGGCCTGTTGCTTTCTGTCGCCGCATCGTTACCGAACGGCTCTGCAGCGGTACTGGGGCCGGATGGCAGCTTCACTGTGCTGGATGGGCCGGCGTCTGCGGCACTCGGCGTATCACAGTATCCCGAGGAGATCGGTTCCAATCCGATGGTCTTTACGGTATCGCCCGGAGGTGGCCTGTTTTACTCGGTGCGCGATGCGGAAAACACCACCGAATGGACACAATTGCTGCCATTGGGCGGTGCATTGCTGAACGGCCGGGAACAGCTGACCGTGTGCCGGGACTCCAATGGTTATCCACACCTCTTTGCCATCAGTGAGAATGGCCGGGAACTTTTCCATATCTGGCAGGACATGGAGAGTACCGATTGGCGGCTGGCCCCGGTTTCGATTGATTATGAATCGGAGGTAGTCAATTTCTCCTCGTACACGACGCGTGTGCAGGTCCTGGATGTCGACGATTACGGGAACGATTCCCCGGTCCCCCACAAGCCGGTCCGAATCACCGCGACCGATTACCTGAGCGCAGTGATCAACGGCCGTTCCTACCAGCTGAACCCTGACCAGGCGGTTGTATGCGAGACCAATGCCGCGGGATGCCTTACTGTTGCCCGCCTGACCCTGGCCCTGAGTACGCCCAGCCTGACCCTGTCGTCGGACGGGCTTCCCGACGTGATGGTGCAGTCGGAAACCTATATCGCCGATGCGCTTAGCAAACCGGATACGCCCGAAGCCCTGGCCTCGATTCTCTCCGGGGCCCATACCAGGGTGACCGGCCAGAAAGTGGTGATCGCGGACGAAGACACGATACTGGCGGTATCCCAGGCGATCTACCAATGTGCCGATTACATCAATACCGGCCTGGACCAGGCCGGTTCCGGTGTGCTCACGCAAAGGACACGGGGTTCCGGTGCGGTTCCTGTCCGGGAGGGAGCGCCGCTTCCGAACCAGCTCGACCTTTCCGCTATCGATGACCATCACTGGGTCATCCACTTCGAGGACGGGCGGGCCAGTTTCCGGTGGCTGGAGGCTTCCGAAGTGGCATCGAGTGCATGCGCCCAGGGCCAGAGTGCGGAGGGGTGGACCTGGGGCACCCTGTGGAACGCGATTCGCCAGGAAATCACCGAGCTGCGCTGCGTACTGGTGTCAAAGGTCTCGAATGCATTGAATGTGGTGGTCAAGTTCGTGGTCGACGGTGTCGAAACCGTGTTTTCCTATGTGGTCGAGATTGCCCAGCAGGTCGTGGATGTAATCCAGGGTTGCCTGGAGTCCATTGGCACCGCCTTCCGCACACTGTTCGAGTGGCTGGGAACCCTGTTTGACTGGTCGGATATTCTCAACACCCACGATGCCATCCGGATCCTGTTTACCAAGTACCTGGACTACCTGGATAGCCTGGCCCAGTCATCGGAAGAGAAAGTGAGTGCGTTCTTTGACGAGGCCATTGCCAATTTCCAGCAGGACTGGAATCAGCTACTGGGAGCCGGGGCTTCAACCACGATGGGCGGTCTGCAGCAACAGGTGGCTGCAGAAACCGGCGTGGCGGATACGGGTAGCCCGCACAGCAACTGGTTGCAGGACCAGCTGGTGAACCAGGCCCAGTATGCCGGTTCCGTGGGCAGCCCGGCGGGGACCATCCCGCCCGCCTACCAGGAAAATGCCGAGAGCTTCACCACGAGCCTGGCGGCGAGTCTCGACGAGCAAGCGGGCAATGGAGAGGGGACCATATCCGAAGAGCTGGCCCAGACCCTTGGGCAGTTGTTTGTCGACCAGAATATCAAGGATATTCCCCTGAACGACCTGGTGGCGACCATCGGCGACGAGATCATCGAGGAAGGGCTGGATGCGGTCAAGAGCGTGATTCTGGAAGCCATCGATGTCCTGGACGACGGCTTGCGCACTTTCAAGACGGTATGTACCTCGGAGTGGAATGTGCCGCTGGTCAGCAAAATGTACCAGAAGGTGGCCGGTTCCCCGCTGACACTGCTGGACCTGTGCGCACTCGTCGCTGCGATACCGGTAACGGCTACCTACAAGTCGGTGGAGACCGGTGTGGACGTCCTGAACGGCGAGCCGGTACCGAATCCGCCGGCGCAACCGTTCAGCGACGAGGCGCTGTGTGTCATGAGCCAGCTTACGCCGGACCAGTTGTATGGCGGGGCCCCCATTGACTGGAGCAGCCTTTCGTCCTCCTGTGGTCAAAGCAGCCTGGTAGTGGCCGGACAGGTACAGGACGTGTCGACAGAGAAGCTGCCGCAACTCCTGCAGGGCATTTTCGGCCTGATCAACGACGCGGTCTTCGGGCTGAATTTCTCACTGGCCGCGGTAAACGATTTTGCCAGGCAACCGGCAATCAATGGCGTGAGGGAGGCCCTGAACCTGGTGTCGGGAGCATGTACCTACCCGTTCTACCAGTCCGCCAGTACCAGCGACGAGGTGCAGGAGGCGAAGGTCGGGCTGTGGGGTGCCAAACTGACATTCACGATGTTCAACCTGCCGGCCATCTGGTATTTCCCCGGGGAGGCCCTTCGGGTCGTATATCCGATCATGAAGTCGCTGGAGGGGTGTATCCAGCTGGGCTACAGCCTGAATATTCCCCATGTGGAAAGTGGCGGCGAGCACTATTACGAGCCCGCCTCCATCCAGAATTACTGCAGCTGCGTGATTCCCATGAGTGGCGTTATCAGGCCGGGGCTTGTGGCCCTGACAGACACGGGCCCGGGCGCTGTGGTCGGCGGCACCGGCCTGGTGGCCATCTACTCGGTAGGTGGTGCCGTCGTTGTCGGGCTGAATACGTACCAGGCCTTGACCAATATTGCGGAGGCGGCTGACTAAGCGGCACTCGCGTTGCCCCGACCTGGCAGGGTTTTGGAAGGTGCTGCCAGGTGGGGGCTCGTGTGACTTTCCCGCCCCGACGCTATTCACTCCCCTCGATCGAACTCCACCGTTTTACTCCCAGGCTCTCGTGGGGAGCCGAGATAAGATGGTTTTGACGCAAACCTTGCACTGACCGCTTGACATTGTCCGCATCCCTATTCATTTTGTTAGCGCTAACATGTTGGCGTAAAGAGAGGGCGGTTCCCGCATTGTGCACAGGGCGGGACTTCTCGGACCTGAAAATAATGACAAACAGCTATGGAGAAGCGGTCTGATGAGAACTCTATTCACGCTAATCACCCCTGTCGCCTGTTCGCCGCCCGCCGGGCGGATGCGTAGCTCCTCGCGCGCAGAAAAAATCTTCCGGCGAAACTGTTCCGGAACAAGTCCGTAACGCAATTCCAGCGCTGCTCCCTGCCGCTTGCCTTATCCCTGTCCTGTCCGGCTTCCCGGACCGGGAGGGCTGTGCTGACAGGGCGGGTTGACCGCTGTATATCGCCTGAGGGCTGCCGCGGTACGGTGCAACGCACTTTTTCGAAACCCAATTTGAACAGGAGATGGACTCCATGAAATCGATCAACCCCGAAAAAATACGCAGGTGCGGCGGGCGTATCGCCGCGACCATTTTGTGTCTCGCCGTCCTGCTGCCGGCCTGGGCCGGTGCCCAGACCCTGACCTCAAACCAGACGGGGACCAGCAACGGGTATTTTTACTCTTTCTGGACCGATGCACCCGGCACGGTATCCATGACGCTGGGCTCCGGCGGCAACTACAGCTCCTCCTGGAGCAACACCGGCAACTGGGTCGGCGGCAAGGGCTGGAATCCCGGCGGGCGCAGGAGCGTCAACTACTCCGGCACCTTCAATCCATCCGGCAACGGCTACCTGGCCCTGTACGGCTGGACGAGAAATCCGCTGGTGGAGTACTACATTGTCGAAAACTGGGGCAGCTACCGGCCCGGTGAAAGCGGCACCTATTTCGGCACCGTGACCAGCGATGGCGGTTCCTACGATATCTACCGCACCCAGCGGGTCAACCAGCCCTCCATCGACGGCACCGCCACCTTCTACCAGTACTGGAGCGTGCGCCAGCAGAAGCGGACCGGCGGCACCATCACCACCGGCAATCACTTCGATGCCTGGGCCAGCTACGGCATGAACCTGGGCAACCACGACTACATGGTGCTGGCGACCGAAGGCTACCAGAGCAGCGGCAGTTCCAATATTACGGTGGGAAGCAGTGGCGGCAGCTCCGGCGGCAGTGGCGCCCCCTCCGCGACGGATATTGTCGTGCGTGCCCGCGGGGCAGCCGGCGGCGAGCATATCAACCTTCGCATCGGCGGAACGGTTGTCGCCGACTGGAATCTTTCCACCAGCAGTGCCGATTACACTTATTCCGGCAGTGCTGCCGGCGATATCCAGGTGGAGTTCGACAACGATGGCGGCAACCGCGATGTGATTCTGGACTCCGTCTATGTAAACGGTGAAACCCGCCAGGCCGAGGATATGGAGTACAACACCGCGACCTATGCCAACGGTGAGTGCGGAGGGGGCTCTTATGCCGAAACCATGCACTGCAACGGCGTGATCGGCTTCGGTGATACCGGCGATTGTTTCAGCGGCAACTGCGATGGCTCTTCCGGTGGCGGGGCCAGTTGCAGCGGCTATGTGGGAATCACCTTTGACGACGGCCCCAATTCCAATACCGCTACCCTGGTGGGCCTGTTGCAACAGCACGACCTGACACCGGTGACCTGGTTCAACTGGGGGGCGAATGTCGACAGCAATGCGCACCTGATGTCGCAGCAGTTGAGTGTCGGGGAGGTCCAGAACCACAGCTATACCCACCCACACATGAGCGGCTACAGCTACCAGCAGGTATACAGTGAGCTCAGCCAGGCCAGCCAGGCGATACAGAATGCAGGCGCTCCCACACCGACACTGTATCGGCCCCCCTACGGCGAGGTGAACGGCACCATACAGCAGGCCGCGCAGGACCTGGGCATGGGGCTCGTGACCTGGGATGTGGATTCACAGGACTGGAACGGTGCCAGTACCTCGTCGATCGTCAATGCGGCAAACCAGCTGCAGGATGGCCAGGTGATCCTGATGCACGACGGTTATACCAGCACCAACAACGCCGTTTCCCAGATTTCCGCCAACCTGTCTGCAAGGGGATTGTGTCCCGGCAGGATCGACCCGGCGACCGGCAGGGCGGTGGCGCCCTAGTGGTCCATGCGGAAAGTTTGGTGACTAAGGAGCACAGCCAAAGTGTTCAGATCAAGGCGAGAAAGCGCAGGAATAGTGGTTCTATTTCAAGCTTTCTCAACGCAGAGCTGGACGCTTTGGCGACGCGAACAGTTACACAACTTTCCGCATGGGCCACTAGCCCGGATATTTCACAGGAGCCACGATGATCGCGCTGAGCGTGCAGAGATCAAGCGAGGGCGTGGCCAGCATTGGCCGGTGACAATCTGTCCCCGCGGAGATCCCTGAAAACATTAACGAAAACATAAAATTACGCTGAATACTAAGCGGCCTGGTGAAATATCCGGGCCAGGAAAACATAAGAATCAAACGGGCAGACTCCTCCGGTAGCGGTTGTTTTTCCGGCGCATTGAGCCGCTGTCGGGGAGTCACCCCAGTGGAGATACGATGATGAAAAGCCTACACCGATTTTTTCTTGTAATGGCCTGCCTGTTTCCGGTTGGGCAGGCCTGGGCCTCCTATAGCTGTACGGTAACGCCCTCCAATATCTGGAGCAGTGGCTATCAACTGGACGTTACTGTCACCAACGATGGCCCCGCTGCCATCGCGGAATGGGAAGTCGTTCTGGATTTTGGCGAGCCGGCCAATGTGACCAGTAGCTGGAATGTTGAGGTCAGCGGTGGCGACACTGTGACGCCGTCGTTCAGCAATTGCTGTAGTTGGAACGGCAATCTGGCAGTGGGGCAGAGTGCCGGTTTCGGTTTCCAGGGTACCCACGATGGCAGCTTTGAATTGCCCGTCTGCACCGGCAGTGGCACGCCGCCGGGCGGCTCCTCCTCCAGTTCCAGCAGTTCCGGTTCCAGCAGCAGCTCCTCGGGCTCCGGCAGCGGTGGCAATTCCTTCCTCGTCAGGGCCCGCGGCACCAGTGGCCAGGAGTCTGTCACTCTCGCTGTCGGCGGCACCGCCCTGGAGACCTGGACCCTGGCCGGCAACATGCAGGACTACACGGCAACGAGCGCCCTGGGTGGAGAGATTACACTGGAGTTTACCAACGACAACGGCACGGACCGGGATGTGCAGGTGGACTATATCCAGGTAAACGGCGAAACGCGGCAGGCCGAGGACCAGGCTGTCAACACCGGCGCCTGGGGCAACGACAGCTGTGGTGGTGGCTCCAATAGCGAATGGTTGCACTGCAGTGGCTATATCGGCTTCGGAGCCGTGTCCGGAGGCGGCTCTTCCTCGAGCAGTTCCTCGTCCGGCAGCAGTTCGTCCGGTTCCGGCGGTTCTTCCGGTGGCGAAAACTCCGGGCGGGACTGCGCTGTGCCATCCATGCCTTCCTACAGCCAGCTGCCGGATATCGGCAGCCTGCCGGATCCCTTCCGCTCGATGAGCGGTACGGATATCACCTCCCGCGATGAATGGACCTGCCGGCGCGCCGAGATCAGCGCCCAGGCCCAGCACTACGAACTGGGCGAGAAGCCCGCGCCGGAGACCGCCAGCGTCAGTGGCTCCGGCAACGGTTCCGGTATTACCGTGAACGTCTCCGCCGGCGGCAACTCGATCTCCTTCAATGCCTCCATCAGCCTGCCCACCACGGGCCAGCCGCCCTATCCGGCGATGATCGGTATGGGGGGTTCCAATCTCAACAACGATGCCCTGCGCAATCGCGGCGTCGCGGTCATCAATTTCCCCAACAGCGAGATTGCGGAGCAGTTGGATGGAGGGTCGCGCGGGCAGGGCAAGTTTTACCAGCTGTACGGCAGTAGCCATTCCGCCGGTGCCATGAGTGCCTGGGCCTGGGGCGTAAGCCGCCTGATCGATGCGCTGGAGCAGACTCCGGGAAGCGATATCGATCCCTCGCGCCTGGGGGTCACCGGCTGTTCCCGCAACGGCAAGGGTGCGTTGATCGCGGGTGCACTGGACGAACGTATCGACCTGACCATCCCGCAGGAATCCGGCTCCGGTGGCGCCGCCGCCTGGCGGGTATCGGATGCGCAGCGGGCCGCCGGCCAGAATGTGCAGACGCTGAGCCAGATAGTGACGGAGAACGTCTGGTTCCGCGATTCCTTTTCGCAGTTTTCCAACGCCGCCACACGCTTGCCGTTCGACCATCACGAGGTCATGGGGCTGGTCGCTCCGAGGGCGCTGCTGGTGATTGAAAATACCGATATGGAGTGGCTCGGCAACGAGAGTACCTACACCGCCTCGGTGGTGGCGCGGGAGATCTGGCACGCGCTGGGTATTCCCGACCATATGGGAGTGTCGCAGGTCGGTGGGCACAGTCACTGCCAGTTTCCGTCCTCACAGCAGGCGGAGCTGGATGACTTCGTCGACCGCTTCCTGATCGGCAGCGGCTCTGCGAATACCAATGTGGTGCGCACCGATGGCAATTTCAGTGTCGATCGCGGCCGCTGGGTGAATTGGGATACACCGGCGCTGCAGTAAAATGCCGGTGCGGGGGATGGTTCTGCCATCCCCTGTTTCAACGGGTTCCGCCCCGGATGCCGGGGCGACATCGGTTTGAAGCCGTTACCGTATGAACGAGCGCACGGCATCCCCAACCGGGGTGTCGCCATCTGTCAGCTCGATAATTTCCCGTTTTATTTCGGGCGTCTCAATCAGGCAGGCCAGGGCAGCGGCCACGTTGCCACGGGCTACGGTGCCATAGGGTATTGCCAGGCCGGCATTCACCCGACCGTCGCCATCCTCGCTCACCAGGGTACCCGGCCGGACAATCACCCAGTCGAGATCCGAGGCCGCGACCGCATTGTCTGCCTGCCGTTTATTCTTTATGTAATGCTCGAATCCCTCCTTCTGCGGTTTGTCCCGGCGGGCATCCATAAACGCCGAAACCAGGTACAGGCGCGATATGCCGTTGGCCCTGGCGGCCTCGAGCAATTTGACCGGCCCCCGGCCATCGATTGCGGTGGTACGGTCCGGGCCACTGCCCGCCGCGCCGGCGGAAAAGACGATGATATCGTGCCCCTTGGTGGCTTCAGTGAAATCGGCGGCCGTCATCGCCATCAGGTCGCCCTGATAGGGTTCAATGCCTTTTCCCTGCAGGACGTCCGCCTGTTCCGGCTTGCGATGCAGGCCGGTGACAGTGTGGCCCGCGGCGACCAGCATGGGGCCGAGCCGGGAACCGATACCGCCGGTGGCACCGATAAGGAATATGTTGCTCATGACTTCTCCCGAGATTTGGGTTGTCCGAAAACGCTGTATGCTGCCGAAGGGCGCCAGCCATACGGCATGGTAACTGGCGCAAGGTCGCGGGTTAACCCGCCGCAGTGTAGTACAGAACGAAAATGGGCGGCCCGAAGGCCGCCCATTCGTTCACAAATCAGGTTATCGATACCATTGTTTATTGAACATCAGTCCTCCGCCAGCAATTCCGCCTCATAGAGCTTGAGGATATCCGTTGCCGGAACCGCATCCCCGTAGATCTTCAGCTCGTCCATCATGCCGTCGTAGGGGATATCCCAATAGTTGACGCCCAGCGCGAAATGGCTGGTTTCCACTGCACCGAAGATGTCCGGGAAGTTGCTGCCGCTGAATTTTTCCTCGCCGTTGATGAACACCCGGGTTTCGCCGCCTTTGACGGTAACCGCCAGATGGGTCCAGGTGTGTGCGGAAATCAGTTCACCGGTGTTGGCATCGTACCAGGCGGTGCCGGACCACAGCTTGGTCTCACCCTCGCCCCCCTGGGGCACCAGGCTGATCCAACTGCTGTCGGTCGCCCAGCCGAAAAAGGTGGTGGTGAAGTCCGTCAGTGCGGACGGGTTCAGCCACAGCGTGAAGCTGTAATTGTGGTCGCCAATCAGGTCGTCCGGCAGAACCACACCGGTCCGGCCGTCAAATACCGCGGCCTGGCCCACAACACCCTCAGCGTAGGCGATACTGCTTTCCGCTGGCTCGTCGATCGTGGCACCGACGGTGGTACCGGAACCGAAGTTACCGGTGGCTTCGCCCAGCGTCTGCTCGAAGCCGTAGCTGGCGACCGGGGAGGGCAGGTCGTTGGATAGCACCGTTGCCTCGAAGGTCCTGGTCGCCTGTGCGCCATTCAGGCGCAGCTCCGCGGTCAGGGTAACCAGGGCATCCGCGCCCTGCGGACGGGTGACCACCCCGGTGTCGCCGTCGATGGTAATGGCGGCGGGATCGGACGAGGTCCAGCGGATGGCCGCGGCGTAGGGGCCGGTTACCGGCAGTGCCAGGTCCTCGCTGACGGCGGATAGGTCGCCCGGGTCCAGGATCGCCGCGGCGGAGGCCAGCAGCTCTGCGTCGCTTTTGTTTTCGATATCCAGGAAGCGGACTTCCTCCGCAGTCAGCGCGCTCTCGTAGACCTTGAACTCGTCGATCAGGCCGTTGAAGGGCTGGTCCCAGTAGTTGACACCCAGCGCAAACTTGCCGGTGTTTTCTGAGAAGTAATCGGTGATGTTGCCGGCAGAGAACTTCAGTTCACCATTCAGGTAGACATTCACCAAGCCGTTGTCCACCGCGAAGGCCATATGGCTCCAATCACCCTCCGGAATCCTCTCGCCTGCGGTGCCATCAAAATAGAGTTCACTACCACCCCAGAGCATGGTGTTGCCGTCCCAGCCTTGGGGAACAAAGCTTAACCAGTTGTTGGAGAAGTCATTGCCGTTATTGTCGGTTTGCTCGTTTACTGCGCCGAAGAAGGTGGTGCTGAAGGCCGTAATCACCGTGGGGTTGGCCCAGAAGGATACCGTGTACTCGTAGCTATCGATCAGTCCACCCGGCAGTTCCACCCCGTTGCTGCCGTCCAGCTGCAATGCCCGGCCGTCGTGGCCGGCGGCGAAGGCGACACTGCCGTTTTCATCGGAGATCAGGCTGCCGGTGGCGGTGCCGGCGGCAAAGCGCCCGGCGGATTCCGCCAGGTCGTCTTCAAACGGATACCAGGCGGTGCGGTTGTACAGCTGGCGCTCCGGTACCGTGACCGTGAAGTTGGCACTGGTGGTGATGCCGTTCAGGCTGACGTTGGCGGTCAGCGTCACCGTCTGGTCCCCGTCGCCCACGTTCGGGCGAATGACGCGGCCGCTGGGCTTGATCACCTGGTCGTTGCTGCTCAGCCACTCGATGGTTCCCCCGCGGGTGGTGCGGGTGGGCAGATTGACCTGGCTGTCCGTGGTGCTCTGCGGCAGGCCCAGGTCCGCGGTAATGGCACCCAGCGTGGCAGAATCCCCTCGGTCGTCCATTCTCAGGCCCCAGATGGATTCGCCACTGCCGGAAACGGCGGTGAATACCGGCACCAGTTTTTCCGCCTGCGCGTTCCATTGCCACTGGGTCACGCCTTCGTATTCCACGGTGGCTCCGTCGATTTCCAGGCTGAAGTGAATCTGTCGAGGGATGTCCACATCGTGCACATAGTTGCCGGTGATCTCGCCGCTGACACTGCCGTCGTCATTGAGGGTGATGTACTGGGTCCGCTTGGCCTCGCGATTGATGTCCTTGCCGTGGTTGATGAATTTGTAGGTGCCGTTCAGGTCGTTGCTGTCGACAATGTTGTCGCCCTCGATCGGCGCATAGCGCTGGGGGGAGGCCACCAGCCAGCCATCGGCATTGACATACAGTTCGTGGACTCGCACCGAGTGTTGCTCACCGCGATCGGGGAAGCGGGTGTGGGTGAACAGCAGGTGTTTGCCAGTCTCCGCATCGTAGTAGGCAGAGTTGTGGCCCGGTGACAGGTAGCCGCGGCTCGCGATCGGGTCGCCGACGTGGGATTCGAATTCAAACCCGCCCATCAGTTTCACGCCGTAGGGCTCGATGCTGTCCCAGTTGCCGCGGGCCTCGGCCATATCGTTGCCCTTCGCATCCAGGAAGGGGCCATCCGGATTGCGCGAACGCGCCACGCGGATGTTGTAGCCATCGGTGGAAACGAAGCCGCCGAAGGACATGAACAGGTAGTAGTAGTCACTCTCCGGGCTGTACAGCATGTAGCTGCCCTCGATGGCGCTGTGGTCGCCGCCGGTGAGGTGCTTGCCGTAGCCCTGGCCGGCCACGGGCATACCGGTGGACTCGTCCATCTCCAGGATAAAGATACCGCCGGAATAGGAGCCGTAGGTCATCCACAGCTTGCCGTCGTTATCGTAGAAGACGTCCGGGTCGATGGTATTGGGGTGGATGCTGGGGTCGTAGCTCTCGATGCCTTCGGGACCGTAGCCCGCGGCAACTTCTTCGGCGGTCATGCCGGAACGCAGGAAAATGCCCAGGTCGGTGTAGGGGCCCTCGATCGAATCGGAGACGGCGACGCCCAGGTAGGAGCGCGGCGCATTGCAATCGCCGGCTTCGCTTTCGGGGTTGGCGCAGTGGTTGTAGTAGAAGTAGTAACGGCCGTCACCGAGCTGGATCACGTCCGCGGCCCAGGAGCCCTTGTGGCCACCCACCCACTCGATACCTTCGGCGATTTCGCTGGAGTAGGTGGTGAACAGGATGTTTTCGTCGACTGTGTCTGCGGTTATACCGTCTGCGACGGTTTCCCAGGTCATCAGGTCGCTGGACTTCGCGGCGGCGAGATGAGAGCCGAAGACATAGTAGCTACCGTCGCCATCGCGGATGACCGATGGGTCGTGAACGGGCATATCGTTGTACTGGATGTCGCTGGCGTTTGCGGTGGGATTGGCTGTGTCGGGGACTTTTTCCCGTTCGGGCTGCGGGTCGGGACCCGGGACCTCCTCCTCTGGAGGGCCTTCCAGTGTGTACGTCTCCGGTGGTGACGAGGAATCTCCGTCACATCCGTAGAGCGGTAGAAAAATACTGAGCGCAAGCGTAAGCCTGCCGATTGTCGCGGCAACTTTCATCGAAAGCCTCCCTCATCATTATCTTTATTTTTTGACTTTTTAATCCCCAGCAGTCACCCGGAAGACAAATTCACCCTAGTGAGGCCGGGTGCTGACCGCTGTCTGGTACGGCTGGAAAGCGGCATCAATGCCAAGGGAATGGCCATCTTGCCAATAGAGTTATGGTATTACAATAATATTATGTTCTGGCAGACACCTTAGACGGCACTTCTTAACGCGAATCAAGGCCGGTATCGCGCGATAAAACCCTGCCAATCGGCCGCTAACAGGCCAAAGCCGACCTGGATGTCCGACTGCGAAGAGCTTTTGAGTCCGGCTGTCAGGGCGGGTAAGAAGAATGGCGGGAAAGGGAGGAAATCAATAAATTGTATCTATTTTGATCATAAAGTATAACAAAATGGACTTATTGGGCGTTGACTAGCGAAAATTTGCTGGATAATATGCCGATTCATAATACAAATAGGCGTAGAGACAGGTTCTCCCTGATCTACCCGAATACAAAATTGAGAGTGCGCATCGACTTGAGTTGAAAAGCGCGCCAAAATAATAAGTAGAGAGAGGATAGAGCGATGAGAGAACCGCGTTTACAGTGCTCCTCTGCCGCGACGCCCCAGGCGGGCCTCCGTGGACGGCAGCGCTACTCCTCCCCGGCCGACACCCGAAATGCCGGCACCAGCCCGATTCCGAACAAGAACCCTCTGCTCTCGACAAGCAATTCCGGTTCTTACCGCCACGACTCCTTCCACATCCCGAACGCTTTGCGCAACCCGTGGGTGGAATCGAGTCTGGCAACAGCGCCCGCTGACGTTTAGCGCGGTGTTCACCGGGCCAGGTGCTGTACGACCGGGCCCTGAAAATTCGGCAGCAAAATAATAACACCCAGATGGGAGATGATTATGTTCAAGCAACGATTGCTGAGTTCCTCTATCGCCATGGTTACGGCTGTGGGTAGTGCGCAGGTTATCGCGCAGACCCAGAGTGATCAGGCGCTCGAAGAGGTTGTCGTTACCGGTGTCCGTGCCAGCTTGGAAAAAGCGATCGAGATCAAACAGCAGAAAATGCAGATCGTTGACTCTATTGTCGCTGAGGACATTGGTAAGTTCCCCGATAACAATGTTGCGGAAGCATTGCAGAGAGTGTCTGGGGTGCAGGTAACAGATCGCGGCTCAGGCGAAGTCTCCAAAGTGGCTATACGCGGCCTCGATGACGTTACTACCACGGTCAATGGTCGCCAGCTCTTTACTGCTTCAGGCCGATACGTCGCATTGGCAGACATCCCTGCAAGCCTCCTGGCTGGAGTGGATGTCTACAAGACCCGTAATGCATCCCAGATTTCCAGTGGTATTGCCGGTCAGATTGATATTCGGACTCATCGCCCGTTCGATTTCGATGGCAGCAAAGCTGTATTTGCCGCTCGTGGGATCTATCAAGAGCAGTCTGATTCCACTGATCCGGTACTGAGTGGATTGTTCTCCAACAGCTGGGAAACCGAGGCCGGCAGATTCGGGGCACTGGTGAATTTATCCTACGCGGAAACAACTTACCGGGACCAGAGTGTAACTCCGGGGGCCGTAGTCCCGTTTGTAACGGCTGATGCACCCGAAGGTCTGCTTCCCTACGAGCGTCTGTTTCTAAACCACCCGAATGTTGCTGAAGACCCGATCTGGACACCGGGTCTTGAAAGTGGTCTACCGAACAGTGCCGGCTCTACATTGAGCATCAATGGTGAAGAGGTCCCCTACATCCTGGGTCGGGATGCAATCTTTGCCAGTGACTTCACGGGTAAACGTGAGCGTCCGGCTGTAAATGTCTCTTTGCAGTGGGCTCCCAACGACTCCTCCGAGTATCTGTTTGAAGCCTTCTACAACGGCTATCGTAACGAGTCTTTCAATTCTCTGCTGTTCAGCTATGCGGACTGGTGGGGAACAGATAATTCACATCTGCCAATGGGTGGAGATGTAGAACTATATGAAGGCTCAAATGTTGTTAAAGCTCGAGACGTTGCGGATGCGGCGGGCTTTACCAGCGGTGATCTTACAGTAGGTAAGACTGATAGCTTCGTCTATGCTCTGGGCGGTAACTGGGATATTAGTGACAGTTTCCGTCTTTCCTCCGAGTTGCTCTATCAGGACAGCGAGTTCGAGGATGACTTTGCAGCGATGCGTTTTAACCGTGGAGCCTATGGTGTTGGGTTGGACTTCAATACCGGCAACGGTATGCCGTCCTGGGCTTACTATGATAATCCGAACACGACTGATGTCGATGAAAGCGACCTGACGGATTCTTCCCAGTATGCGGTTGCCAACTTCTATGACAACGGCAGTAGCCGGGAGAGCGACGCCATCACCTTCACTCTGGATGGCGAGCTGGATTTGGATTGGGGGGCTTTCCATCTATTGGAGTTTGGTCTGCGCCATGAAGCGCGTTCTGCTGCGGATGCTGCTCGAACACAAGAGGGTATCGTAGACGGGCTGTCTCTGGACCAGTTTGGTGGAAACCTGATCAGTATCAATAATGGTTTCTTCGATGGTCGAGCGAATGTACCGACCTCATGGGCGGTAGCCAACGGCTACTATCTCCACGACAACATTAGTGATGTCCGCGATATTTACAGCTTGCCTACTGAGGAGTTGCTGACCACTTTTGCTATTGATGAGGATACTACATCCGCCTATGTGCAGACGGATTTTGATGCAGGTGTTGTCGATGGCCAGCTTGGGTTGCGCTATATAACCACGTCCCGTGATATGAGTTTCTATGACGTGGATAATCTCAATGATGATGGTTCTGCGCCTCGATCTTCAGCCGATGCAAGTAACAGCAAGCTGCTGCCTAGCCTGATGGTCCGCTATCACATCACCGATGATTTGATGGCTCGATTCTCTTATACTGAGACGCTGCGACGTCCAGAGTTCTCTCAGCTGAACTCCTGGATCTATTATTCTCCGAGTACCACCAGAACCAACGGAACCGCTACTGGCGGTAACCCGGATCTGCAGCCGGTAGAGTCCCAGAACCTGGACCTCTCACTGGAGTGGTATTTTGCGGACTCAAGTGCTTTATATGGAACTTTGTTCCGTCGAGATATTGAGGGTTTCGTCTACGATTCCAAGAATCTCATAATGCATCAGGCACCGACGGAAGATGAGGAATCTATTTATATTCTTTCTCAGCCGGATAATAGCTCCGACGGGGTGTTGGAAGGTTTGGAGGTGGGGCTGACCTATTTCCCGTCAAATCTGCCTGATATGCTGGATGGCTTTGGTATTCAGGCAAGTTACACGGCGTTGGATTCCAGCCAAAAAGTGCCGGATTACAATGACGAAGGAAAACAGATTGGAATGACGGATGCTCCTATTTTTGGTGTATCTGATTCTTCGTATAGTGTTGTTCTGGCATACGATAAAAATGCCCTGGATATGCGATTGTCCTACGTCTGGCGTGATGACTTCCTCAACAATCATGAGGCGGCCAGTTTTGCCAATCCTATTGGTGTGTATCGGAAGGCAGAAACCAGTATGGATTTCCAGGCCAGTTATGACTTGACGGACAACATGGTAGTCACCTTCGACGCCACCAATCTTACTGATGAGGAATATCAGAGCTACTACGAAGATCCCACTCTTTACAACTTTGGTAGTTCAATCTACAGCCGCACCTTCGCACTGGGTGCTCGCTACTCCTTCTAATCGATCCCTTCAGTGCGTCTCACAGTTAGGCAGTCTTCGGGCTGCCTTTTTTGTATCTGGTGAAAATCTGTGTCCCGGTTGCAGCGAGTGGAGGCGCCGGTTGTCGATTCTGTTTCGGGCCGTTATCGGCAAATTGGGGTGTTTGGGAAATACTGCTTCAGGCGGGATCGGGAAAGTTGCGGTTTGTTTGCAGTAATAATTTGATTCAATAGTCATAAAGTATAATAAAAAGTGATTTTTAAGCGTTTTTTCTATGGTTTATTGCCGAAAATATGCATAATAGTAATACAAATAAGGGGTTGTGGGTCTTCAGGGTAGTAACGGACGCCGCTGTATCAGCTCCCGAAAATATAAGAAGCGCTCAACAGGTTTGTTGAACCAAGCGTCAAAATAATCAATGAGATAGCGATGAGAATACAGCGTTTTTGCGGTGTGTCCGTTGGCATCACTACCGGTGGCTGTCGTGTCAGTATGATGCGAGCCATACCATTCTTCTCGCCTTCGCCATCCCAAGCTCGAATGCCGTTTCCGGCACTTTTATTTCAGGTGTCAACAGATTGCCAGTTTTCTACGCTGTCGCGATGATTCGTGTTCGTCACTCTGTTGTTCCCGAAATCCTGATTAGAAGCATAAAAACCAAAGATGGGAGAAAACGATGTTCAAGCAGAAGAAACTGAGTCTGTCCATAGCGCTGTTGGCGACGCTCGGCGTCGAGGCACACGCCCAGGGCAACGGCGAGGTGCCGCGGCCGAGTGAAACAGATCCGGCACTGGAAGAGGTGGTGGTCCGCGGGGTGCGGGGTAGTCTGCAGAGCGCCCAGGCGATCAAAATGGATGCCCAGCAGGTGGTGGATTCCATTGTTGCAGAAGATATCGGCAAGCTGCCGGATAACAGCGTGGCGGAAGCCCTGCAGCGCGTGACCGGGGTGCAGATTGCCCGCGCCAATGGCGAGGCCTCCACGGTGCTGGTGCGTGGCTTGCCCAATGTGGTCACCACCCTCAATGGCCGCAATATTTTCACGACTACCGGTCGCGGTGTATCCCTGTCGGATATACCGGCGGACCTGTTGCAGCGGGTGGATGTAAAGAAATCCGCGAGTTCGCAGGATGTCGAGGGCGGCATCGCCGGTGTGATCGATGTGCACCTGCGTCGTCCGTTTGATTTTGACGACGGCTTTACCATTGCCGGTGGCCTGCGGGAGGTCTATAGCGAGCAGGCCGAGTCCACCGATCCGGTGGGCAGTGTCACCATGAACAATAACTGGAGCAGTGGTGGTAGTGATTTCGGGGCCATGTTCAGCATGTCCTACCAGGATCGCGGCTATATGGACCAGGTGAACTTTGTCACCGCGCCTTTCGCCACTGAGATCACCAACCCCAATACCAACGAGCCACCGAACCCCGGTGAGCCGACGCTGATTCCCAATGTGATTGGATCCTATTTTCGCTATGGTGATCGGAATCGCACCTCCTACAACGGTGCTTTTCAGTGGAGTCCCAACGACAACAGCGAGTATTACGCAGAATTTTTCCACGTCGGTTATGAGCAGGACTCACAATTAAATTTCTGGGTGCCGATCCCATCCTGGGGCGGGCAGTTGGGTTATGTCACAGAATACAAGCCCGGCACCAATGTGGCTCAGGAATATGTACGCGACGATTCGCCGGGTACCATCACCAGCAACCAGGCATTCGTCAACAGTTCCGATACCACCCAGGTTGCCTTCGGTGGCGAGTGGAACTTCGACCGGCTGACCGTAAGGAGCGACCTGGCCTATACCGCCAGTGAGGCGGACAGCGAGGGCTTTATTCTCGATCTGGCCTTTTTCGCTCCGCGTATTACCTATGACTTTTCCAAGAATGGCACAGGTGCGTCGGATATCATCATCGAAAATGCTGACGGTACGGCCTACGACCTGAGCGATCCCTCGCAGTATTTGTTGAACCAGTTCTTCGACCAGCGCAGTCGCCAGGAAGGTGAGGAAATCAGTTGGAAAACCGATTCCCGCTATGTCTTTGACCAGGGTGTGATGACCTCTGTGGATTTCGGTATACGCCTTAGCCAGCGCAATGCGTTCAACCAGTCGGCAGATACCGGTGGTCTTCCGGGCGATCCGGACAATCCGGTATTTCTCACGGATTTTCCCGGCTTGGAAGATATGACCCCATCGGGTTTCCTGGACGATGTGGTGGACCTGAATACCACACAGTGGTTGACCCCCAACCGCGAATACCTGCTGGCCCACCGCTCTGAAATCCGCGCAGCCATGGGCTACGATCCGCTGCCCGGTGGACCGGAATATATTCCCGAGTTGTTTTTCGATAATGACGAGGACAACTATGCGGCGTATGTGAAGGGCAACTATGAAACCGAGCTCGGTGGTATGCCGTTGGATGGCCAGTTCGGTGCGCGCCTGGTGCGCCTGGATTCTACCCTGCGCGGTACCAGCGCCATCCAGCAGGGCGGGGAAACGGTGTTTCAGTCCGTGGATTCGGAAAACAGTACCACCAAGATCCTACCCAGTGCCAGCGCGCGCCTCAGTCTGCGTGAAGACCTGTACCTGCGCGGCGCACTCAGTGAGACGATCACCCGCCCGGGTTTTGCCGACCTGAATCCGTCCACGGCCTATTTCCAGCCGACCCCGACCCAGCCGGACTTTGGTACTGGTAGCGGAGGCAACCCGGAGCTGGAATCGGTTGAATCCAGCAACCTGGATGTGAGCCTGGAGTGGTACTTCGGTGACGCCAGCTCGCTCAGCGCGGGCCTGTTCTATCGCGACATCGACGGCTATATCCAGCTCTACGCCTCAGAGGAGCTGCGCGATAACGTGCCCTATGAAGTTACCCGCCCCCAGAACACCGGCTCCGGTTCCCTGGAAGGGGTCGAGCTGGCCTATACGCAATTCTTCGATAACCTGCCGGGTTTCTGGTCCGGCTTCGGTATCCAGGCCAACGCGACCTTTATGGACGGCGAGACCGAATCCCCGCCCGATGCCGACGGCAACACCGAGATGCAGAACCTGGCCAATGTTTCGGATGAGTCCTACAACCTGATCCTGCTGTATGAAAAATACGACTTTTCCGCACGGCTGGCTTATAACTGGCGCAGTGATTATTACCTGAGCTTCAACGAGGCCGGCGACCAGCCGGGCAGCTCGGTGGTTGTCACGGAGACGGATTCGCTCGACCTGGCCCTGAACTACCACTGGAACGAGAACCTGAGCTTCCTGCTCGAGGCCACCAACCTGACAGATTCCGTCTACAGCGACTACTTCGGCGGCGGTGGTGGCAACGACGAGTACCTGTACCCGCGGGATACCTTTGCCCGTGAGCGCACATACTCGTTGGGGATGCGTTTCCGCTATTGACTGGAGTGACCGGGACGGGGCGCCACCTCGTCCTTTCCCGCGCGGTGGCGTAGAATCTGCAGCCGATATTCGGTTACGAAGCAGGAGGTTTGCATGTTCCGCTGGGGTATTCTATCCACCGCCAAGATCGGCCGGTCGCTTGTGATTCCGGAGCTGATGGATGCGGAGAACGGCGTTGTTACGGCGATTGCCAGCCGCGATGGGGCGCGGGCAAAAGCCGTTGCCGGGCGCTTCGGTATTGCGGAGTCGTTTTCCTCCTACGAGGCGCTGCTCGCCTCGCCGGAAGTGGACGGTGTCTATATTCCGCTGCCCACGTCGCAGCATGTGGCGTGGGCGATAAAGGCGGCGGATGCCGGCAAGCATGTGCTGGTGGAAAAGCCGCTGGCACTGAACGCCGACGATATCGCCCGCGTGATCGAGGCGCGCGATCGCAACGGTGTGCTGGTGTCGGAAGCCTTTATGGTGACCTACCATCCCCAGTGGCTCAAGGTGCGCGAACTGTTGCGCAGCGGCGCGATCGGTCGCCTGCGCCATGTGCAGGGCGCTTTCTGCTATCACAATGTCGACCCGGACAATATGCGCAACCGGCCGGAACTGGGCGGCGGTGCGCTGCCGGATATCGGTGTCTACCCCGTGGTGGCGACGCGCTTTGTGACCGGCACAGAGCCCGCCCGCGTGCAGGCGGTGGTGGAGCGCGACCCGGAATTTGGCACCGACATTTATGCCAGCGTCAAGGCGGATTGCGGCAATTTTGAAATGAGTTTCTATGTCTCCACGCAGATGGCCGCTCGGCAGTCCATGGTCTTCCATGGCGACAAAGGCTTTATCGAGGTCGAGACGCCGTTCAATTCCCGTATTTACGGCGATGACCGCGTTATCCTGCACAATGCGGATCACTCCGAAGCTCGCATTTTCCGTTTCGGTAACACCCGCCAGTACCGACTGCAGGCGGAGGCTTTTGCCAGTGCCGCAGCCGGTGGGGATGTGGACGTTTTCAGCCTGGAGGCGTCGGTTGCGAACCAGAGGGTGATCGATGCCGTCTACCGGGCCGCGACGCACGATGGTTGGGAGCTGGTCTAGATTTTCCGAACACGGGCGGAGGGGTAGGGTGCGCTGTGCGCACCAAGCTCAAGCGGGATTGGCCCCGATTATTTCGGTGCGCACGGCGCACCCTACGCTCAATCACCCATTACTGGGAAAATTGAACTGCGCGCCCTCGCGTACGCCGCTCGCCGGCCAGCGCTGGGTGACGGTCTTGCGCTTGCTGTAGAAGCGCACCGAATCCGGGCCATAGGCGTGCAGGTCGCCGAACAGGGAGCGCTTCCAGCCGCCGAAGCTGTGGTAGGCCACCGGCACCGGCAGCGGCACATTGATACCCACCATGCCCACCTTGATATGGTCGCTGAAGTAGCGTGCGGCCTCACCGTCGCGGGTGAAGATGCAGGTGCCGTTGCCGTATTCGTGCGCATCGATGATGTCCATGCCTTCCTGCATGGTGTCCACGCGCATCACGCACAGCACCGGGCCGAAAATCTCGTCGGTGTGGATGACCATACCCTCCCTGACCCGGTCGAACAGGCTGGCACCGAGATAGTTGCCGTTTTCGAAGCCGGCCACTTCCAGGTCGCGGCCGTCCACCACCAGCTCCGCGCCTTCCTCGACACCGGTGGCGATATAACCCTCGATTTTCTCCAGCTGCGCGCGGGTGACTACCGGGCCCATATCGTTGTTGTTGTCCATGCCGTCGCCGATTTTCAGTTCGGCGATGCGCGCCTTCAGCTTTTCGATCAGTGTATCGGCGGTGGCATCGCCGACGGCCACGGCCACGGAAATGGCCATGCAGCGTTCGCCGCAGGAACCGTAGGCGGCGCCCATCAGTGCGCTGACGGCGTTGTCCATGTCGGCGTCCGGCATCACGAGCGCGTGGTTCTTGGCCCCGCCGAAGGCCTGCACACGTTTGCCGCTGGCAGTGCCGGTGGTGTAGACGTATTCGGCAATCGGCGTGGAGCCGACAAAGCTCACCGCCTGGATGCGCCTGTCGTGGAGCAGGGTATCCACGGCTTCCTTATCGCCGTTGACCACATTCAGTACACCGGCGGGCAGGCCGGCTTCCAGGCCCAGCTCGGCAATAAACAGCGCCGAGCTGGGATCGCGTTCGGACGGTTTCAACACAAAGGTGTTGCCGCAGGCCACGGCCATCGGCCACATCCACAGCGGTACCATGGCCGGGAAATTGAACGGGGTAATACCGGCGCAGACGCCCAGCGGCTGGAACTCGCTCCAGGAATCGATGGCGGGGCCGACGTTTTTGCTGTGCTCGCCTTTCAGGAGTTCCGGCACGCCGCAGGCGTACTCGACATTCTCGATACCGCGTTGCAGCTCGCCCAGGGCGTCGTTCAATACCTTGCCGTGTTCGCGAGTAATCAGCTCGCAGATCTTGTCGGCATTCTGTTCCAGCAGGTCCTTGAGGCGGAACATGACCCGTGCGCGTTTGATCGGCGGGGTGTCGCGCCAGGCGGGGTAGGCGGCTTCGGCGGCGTTGATGGCTTCTTCCACGGTGGCTTTGCTGGCCAGGGAAACCCTGCCGGTAACTTCGTTGGTGGACGGGTTGACGAGATCCTGCTGGCGGGGATCCTGGGCAAGTATTTCGCCGTTGATCAGGTGGCCGATGGTGTTCATTGTTGTGCTCCCGGTATTTCGTGTCTGGGGATTGCCCCGGTTCTGTAATTGCTATGTCGCTGTCAATGCGTTGTTCGTCATACCGGCGGAGGCCGGTATCCAGGGCGGTGCTCATGGTGTCGGTGATGGCTTTTTGCCAGAAACCGGTTCACCGGGTGCATCACTGGATCCCGGGGCAAGCCCGGGATGACGAACTGTAGCGGCGTTAATCGATAACCTGGAGGATATCCGCCAGGGTTTCCGCAATCTGCTCTATCTGCTCCCGCTCGATAATAAACGGTGGCGCCACGGCGATGGTGTCGCCGGTCCAGCGCAGCAGCAGGCCGCGTTGATAGGCCTCCAGCACCACTTCCATGGCCCGCTTCGAGGGCTCGCCGTCGCGCGGTTGCAGTTGTATGGCTCCGGCCAGGCCGTAGTTGCGGATATCCACGACATGCGGGCATTCCGCCAGTTCATGCAGGGCGTCTTCGAATAGCGGTGCCATCTGCGCGACCCGCTCGAACAGCTGTTCGCCCTCATAGATATCCAGTGTCGCCATGGCCGCGGCGCAGGCCACCGGGTGGGCGGAGTAGGTGTAGCCGTGGGCCAGTTCCGGGATGTGTTCCGGGCCCTGCATAAAGGCATCGTAGATGCCGTCGCGGGCGAAGACCGCCCCCAGTGGCACGGCGCCGTTGGAAATGCCCTTGGCGGTGGTCAGCAGGTCCGGCAAGACGCCGAATTCCTGCGCGGCAAAGGCGGAACCGGTGCGGCCGAAACCGGTAATCACCTCGTCGAAGATCAGCAGTATCCCGTGCTGGTCGCAGATCTCGCGCAGGCGTCGCAGGTAGCCTTTCGGCGGCAGTATCACGCCGGCGGAACCGGCGAAGGGTTCCACCATCACCGCGGCGATATTCTCCGCGCCCTGCAGGTTGATGATATCCAGCAGCCGCTCGGCCATCGCCTCGCCGCCGTGTTCCGGCAGCCCACGGGAGAAGCGGTTTTCCGGCAGCAGTGTGTGGGGCAGGTGATCGACATCCAGTGCCGGGCCGAAGTGCTTGCGATTGCCCACCATGCCGCCGACGGAGATACCGCCGAAGTTGACGCCGTGGTAACCCTGGGCGCGGCCCACCAGGCGGGTTTTCTCCGGCCGGCCGCGGGCGCGCCAGTAGGCGCGGGCGATTTTGAGCGCCGTGTCCGCGGCCTCGGAGCCGGAGTTACAGAAGAAGACCCGGTTCAGGTCGCCGGGGGCCATGTCGACCAGGCGTTTGGCCAGCTTGAACGCCAGCGGGTGGCCGAACTGGAAGGCCGGTGAATAGTCCAGGCCGGTGAGTTGTGCCGCCACCGCATCGGCAATCTCCCTGCGGCCGTGGCCGGCGTTCGTGCACCAGAGGCCGGAGAAGCCGTCCAGCACCGAGCGGCCGTCGGCGGTGGTGTAGTGCATGCCCTCGGCGCTGACGAACAGCCGCGGGTCGGCCTTGAAGTGGCGGTTGCCGGTAAACGGCATCCAGTGGGCGTCGAGCTCGGCGCTCGTCAGACCGGCGAAGGGATCGTTGTCAGCCATGGTTCACCTCTCGCAATCGTTTTTTGTTGTATTTGAGGTGAGTCTAGGGGCGGTTAATAAAATTTACAATAGTTGAATTATGATTCGGTTATTCCGGGATGAAATCCGGCGTAGCCCGGATGGAGCGCAGCGGAATCCGGGGGTAACGGGAGACATCAACACAACCCGGAACAGACAGCGTGTTCGGTCATAGGTGTTAAATATATTAACCATTTGTGGCGGTGTCGAACTCCCGCAATACCGCCAGGAAATCCTCCCCGAAGCGCTCCAGCTTGCTGTCGCCGACACCGGAGACCGCCAGCAACTGGTCCGCAGTCTGCGGCCTGGCACTGACCATGCCGCGCAGGGTGGCATCGTGGAAGACCACATAGGGCGGCACACCCTGTTCGTCGGCGATGCGTTTGCGGCAGGCGCGCAGGGCCTCCCACAGGGGTTCGTCGGCGGGCAGTATCTCCGCCGGCGCGCCGCGCTTGGGTTCGGCACCGGCCCCCTTGGCCTGCGCCGGCAGCTTGCGCAGCTCGATGGGTTCCTCGCCGCGCAGCAGCGGGCGGCAGGATTCGGTCAGGCGCAGGCCCTGGAACTCGCCCTCCACTTCCAGGTAGCCGCGCACCACCAACTGGCGCACGACCCCGCGCCACTCGTTGGCGGACAGCTCCTTGCCGATACCGTAGGTGGAGACCTGGTCGTGGTTGAACTTGCGCACCTTCTCGTTCTCCGAGCCGCGCAGCACGTCGATCACATGGGCGGCGCCGAAGCGCTGGCCGGTGCGGTAGACGCAGGACAGCAGCTTGGCCGCGGCCTGGGTGCCGTCCCAGGTCTGCGGCGGTTCCAGGCAGGTGTCGCAGTTGCCGCAGTCCTCCGCCAGTTCCTCGGCGAAGTAGCGCAGCAGCGCGCGGCGACGGCAACTGGTGATTTCGCACAGGCCCAGCATGGCGTTGAGGCGGTTGCGCTCGGCGCGCTTGTGCTCCTCGCTGCCCTCGGACATGGCCGCCATCTGGCCCAGCTTGACCACATCTTCCAGGCCGTACAGCAGCAGCGCCGTGGACGGTTCGCCGTCGCGCCCCGCGCGGCCGGTTTCCTGGTAGTAGGCCTCCACGCTCTTGGGCAGGTCCAGGTGGGCGACGAAGCGCACGTCCGGTTTGTCGATACCCATGCCGAAGGCGATGGTGGCGACGACAATGACGCCGTCCTCGCGCAGGAAGCGCCGCTGGTGTTCCGCGCGCACGTTCGCCGGCAGGCCGGCGTGGTAGGCCACGGCGTCAAAACCCTGCTGGCACAGCCACTCGGCGGTGTTTTCCACCTTGCTGCGGGACAGGCAGTAGACGATACCGGCGTTGCCCTGCTGCTCGTCACGCAGGAACTGCAGCAACTGGCGGCGCGGGTTGTTCTTCTGCGCGATGCGGTACTGGATGTTGGGCCGATCGAAGCTGCTGACGAAGTGCTGGGCCGATTCCAGGTCCAGGCGCCGGGCGATCTCGCCGCGGGTGCGCTCGTCGGCGGTGGCGGTCAGGGCGATGCGCGGCACGTTCGGGAACTGCTCGTGCAGGCAGTTCAGTTGCAGGTAATCGGCGCGGAAGTCGTGGCCCCACTGGGAGACACAGTGGGCCTCGTCGATCGCGAACAGTGACAGCTGCGCCTGCGCCAGCAGCCCCAGGGTGCGCGGTTGCAGCAGCCGCTCCGGCGCCAGGTAGAGCAGGTCCAGTTCGCCGTGCAGCAGTGCCGTCTCGATATCCTGGGCCTCGTGGAACGGCAGCGACGAGTTCAGGAAGGCGGCGCGCACGCCGGCGGCCTGCAGTGCCTCCACCTGGTCCTGCATCAGTGCGATCAGCGGCGAGATCACCACGCCGCAGCCGGGCCGCGCCAGGCCAGGGATCTGGTAACAGAGGGATTTGCCGCCACCGGTGGGCATCAGCACCAGGGCGTCACTGCCCGCCATCAGGGTGTCGATCACCTGTTGCTGGGGGCCGCGGAACTCGGTGTAGCCGAAAACGTGTTCGAGAATATGTTGGGGAGAAGTCATGGGGGCGGAGTATATCAGGCCCGGGGCGTGCAGAATCGGGCAGGGATCTGGCATTTCCGACCATTGATTTGACGGAAATATTTCACAAAAATGGCAGGGATTAAGTCCATGGCTGAATCCGGTGCGCCTATAATCGGCCGCACCACAGTCATAGACCAAGGATAAGGCTATGCGCACTTCAATAATTTTGTCTTTGCTGTTGGTATCGGGAACCCTGGGGACCGCAGGATGCGTGACCACTCCCCCGCAGACACTGGTCCAGTCGGCCCTGGCCGACACCCACCTGGGCTGGCAGCCCGCGCCGGAACACCAACTGGCATTTTCCATTGCCACCGCCAGCGGCATTGCCCGGCTGGAGCTGCGCCCGCTGCCGGCCGACCTGCAGACACTCACCCTCGACCTGCCCGGCATGGAGAAGGTCGAGGGCGTCCAGTGGCGCGGCGAGCGCGGTGATCACGCGATGCTGTACAGCGGTGCCGCGGGGGTCGAGGGTGTCGAACTCCAACATATGGGCCGCGGTTTCCGCCTGCAGATCAGCGGCGCGGCGCTGGATCTCGTGCGCGGGGGTGGGGTGTTGACGGTGATTGACTTCTATCGGGGGTAACTTCCGATTCCGCTGCACCCATCCTGTCATCGCGGACCGGGGGCCCCTTCACTGGATTCCGGATCAGGTCCGGAATGACGAAGCGGGAGGTTGGGAGTCCTCCGGTTTCAGTCGCCTTCTATCCAGGTCACGTACTCGTCATCCCGGACTCGATCCGGGATCCAGGACCGGGGCCCTCTCACTGGATTCCGGATCAGGTCCGGAATGACGAAGCGGGAAGTGGGGAGCCTTGCGGTTTCCACTGCATCCTTTCCAAGCCACGTACTCGTCATCCCGGACTCGATCCGGGATCCAGGATCAGGGCCCCTTCACTGGATTTCGGATCGAGTCCGGAATGACGCATCGGAGGGTGGGAATCCTGCCCGGCATTCCGGCCCTCACGGCCCGCTGCCAAATCCCTCCGGCCGGATCAGGTGCAGCGCCGGCCAATACTTCCCCGTGACCCAGAGCCCATTCCGATCCCTGTCCCAGGCGATGCCGTTGGCGACCACGTCCGGGTGGTTTGAGTCGGGTTGGAGTGGTTCCAGGTCGATCTGCTGCCGCACCGCGCCGGTCTGTGGGTCTATGGCGACAATCAGCGTGTCCTGCCAGATATTGGCCCAGACCAGCCCGTGGGCGTATTCCAGTTCATTCAACTGTGACCACTGGCGGTCGCCGCCGTGCACTTTCAGGCGGCGCCGCACCTCGAAGGTTTTCGGGTCGCGGAAGGTCAGTTCGTCGCTGCCGTTGCTCATGATCAATTGTTCGCCGTCGCTGGTGAGGCCCCAGCCTTCCCCCCGGTAGCGGATTTTGCCCAGCGGGGACAGGTCGCTGCGCTTGTAGAGCTGTAACTCCCCGGCCCGGTAAGTGAGCAGGTAGAGTTTGTCGCCCAACACCGTCAGCCCCTCTGCGAAGCGGTTCGCAGCCAGCCATTTGCGGCGTAGGGGATTGTCGGTGGGGTCGGTATACTCGGCCAGCCAGGACTGCCGGTAACGGCCGCTGCTCTCCCACCAGCGCTCGCCATCGAAATACAATCCCTGGGTGAAATGATCGCCGGGGCGCTGGCGCTGCTCCAGTATCTCGTAGGGCGTGTTCGCCAGTGGCTCCGAGGCCGCCAGTTCAGGCAGCAGCAGGGCGAGCAGCAGTAAACTCCATTTTTGTATTTGCAGGCTTTGCATCAGATAAGACCATGACCCGAGTAAAAACATTTGTCACCTTGACCCTGTTGGGGGGCCTGGCGGTGGTATTGCCCATCGCCATCTTTATCCTGTTGTTCCAGTGGCTGTTTGGCCAGATCAGCGACCTGCTGGCACCGGTGGTGACCTGGCTGGAGGCACACACGGAATTCAAGGATACCCTCGCGCGGCTGGTGGTGATAGCGCTGATCCTGGGGGGCTGCTTCCTGATTGGCCTGTTGGTAAAGACCAGCGTCGGCCGCTGGGCGCACCGGCACCTGGACCACTGGCTGGGCCGGCTGGCGCCGGGTTACAACACCATCAAGGACCTGGTGCTGCAGTTTATCGGCAGCGGCGCCGGCGAGGGCGTGCTGGCCGGGCCGGTGGCGCGGGTGCGCATCCACGGCCCGGAGACACCGCTCTCCGTCACCGCCATCGTCACCTCCCGCCACGACAACGGCGACTACACCGTCTACGTCCCCACCGCACCGGTGCCCACCTCCGGTTTTGTCTACCACGTGCCCGCCAACTGCGTGGAGATACTGCCCGATGTCTCGGTGGAGGCGGCGATGAAATCGATCGTGGCCTGCGGTTCCGGCAGTGCGGCGTTGCTGGCCCCGGCGAAACCGTAGAATGTAGCCCGGATGAAGCGCAGCGGAATCCGGGAGTTAACGGTTTTTACCCAGGTCCCGGATCGCAAACCGCGCCGGATGCAGTGCTTTGGCCAGCTCTGCCGGCACCGGCAACACTTCGCCGCCAATCCACGCCGCCAGCACCTCCGCCGCCAGCGGCGCATAGGTAAAGCCCCGCGAGCCCAGTCCGCCCAGCACAAACAGGTTCGGCCGGCAGGCGGCCCGCTGCGGGATCAGCAGCTTGCGGTTCCGGCGCAGCCCGGCGTAAGTGGTGTCGAGGGCATCCCAGTCCGGCACCGGCCCGGCCATCGGCAGGTAATCCGGCGTTGCCGCCCGCAGCGCGGCGCGGCCGCCCAGATGCTGGCCGGCAAACCCCGCGGCCACCGCCGGCACCATGGCCGCCAGGGTGTCCAGGTTGTCCCGGTGCTCCTCCTCGCGCAGCTCCGTATCCGTTTCCTTCAGCTTGAAGCTGGCGCCGAAGCTGTGCCGGCCGCCGGCGCCCGGGGTCAGGTAGCCGTCGCCGCAGAGGGCGGTTTTCAGCTGGCCGGAATACGCGGTGGCCGTCGCGCCGGAGACCTGGCCGCGGATGGGGCGCAGGGGCAGGGCACTGGTCTGCGGGAGCTGGCGGATGGCGTTGGCGGTGCAGATGACCACCGCATCGGCACGGAAGTCCTCCCCGCGAACACTGCGCAGTTGCCAGCCTTCCCCGCCCCGTTCCAGGCTTTCGATTCGCGTATCGCAGCGCAGCTCGATATTTTCGTGCGCCAGCAACGCGGCGCAAACCCGCCGTGGCTCCAGCCATCCCGACTGCGGAAAATACAGCCCGCCAAAATCCAGCGGCAGCCCGGCAATCTCGCCCGCCTCGATGGCATCCACAGTCCGCGCCAGCGCCCCGGCGCCATGCCGTTGCAGCAACCCGCCAATCTGCCCCTGCAACGCCTGCTCTTTTTCCGACTGCGCCAACTGCAGCAGCCCGTCGAAATGCACGGCCTGTGGACTGCGCTGGCGGTAGTAGCGCTGGGCAAACATCAGTGCGTGCAGGTTGAAATCGCCGTTGGGGCCCGGCCTGGGGGAGAGCTTTGCATAGAGGATGCCCCGGTCATTGCCCGAGGCGCCGCCGGCGGGGTGGGGGCCCTGTTCGTAGACGGCGACCTTGTGGCCGCGTTCGGCCAGGGCGCGGGCGCAGGTGGCGCCGGCGATACCGGCGCCGATAACGGCGATCGATCGGCGATCTGCGTCTGCCCCGGATTCCGGCGGCAGGTGCCAGGGCGTCGCGGCGGGGGCGGTTGCCAGGGTTTCCTGTAACCGCCCCCGCAACATCTCCCGCTTGCGCCCGAACCCGGGCACTTTCTCCAGCGCAAAGCCGGCCTTTTTCAAGCCGCGTTTCACGATTCCGGCACAGGTAAAGGTGGCGAAGCTGGCACCGGGCCGGCTCAGTGCGGCGATATTGTCGAACAATGCCGGCGTCCACATGTCCGGGTTCTTGGCCGGGGCGAAGCCGTCCAGGAACCAGGCAGCGACATTGCGATCGCGGTGGTCATCGCCCAGGCGCAGGCCGGCAAAGGCCTCGCTGGCCTCGCCGATGGCCAGCGTCAGTTGCACGGGGCCGAAGTGCAGCCGGTGTACACCGCGGGCGGTAAAGGGCGGGTACTGCTGCAGCAATTGCCGGGCCAGCGGTTGCAGTTGCGGCCACAGCGCCAGGGCGCGCTCCAGGTCGTGCCGGCGCAGCGGGAATTTTTCCACCGAGACAAAATGCAGGTGCGCGCCGGTCGGGGCCGACTGCCGCCACAAATCCCAGGCGGCGAGAAAATTCAGGCCGGTGCCGAAGCCGGTTTCGCCGATGGTGAAGGTATCGCCGGCCGCGAGCGCGGCGAAGCGCTGCGGCAGCTCGTTCTGCTGCAGGAAGACGTAGCGGCTCTCGTCCAGGCCGGACTCACTGGAGAAATAGATATCGTCAAACGCAGGCGACAGCGGCTGGCCGTCGTCGCGCCACTGGATCTCCGCGTGAAATTTCTCGTCGCTCACCCGGGCGGCCCGCTATTTCTGCAGGCCGAATTCGCGCATCACCTGCATGCACCATTTGTCGATGCGCTCGTCGCTCAGGTCGAACTCGTTCTCGTCGTCCAGCGCCAGGCCCACAAACTGCGCGCCGTCTTCGGTCAGCCCCTTGGACGCCTCGAACTCGTAGCCCTCGGCGGGCCAGTAGCCCACCGCGCGGGCGCCGCAGGCCAGCAGTTGCGCGTGCAGGTAGCCGAGCGCGTCCTGGAACCACTGCGGGTAGCCCTCCTGGTCGCCCAGGCCGTAGAGGGCCACCGTCTTGCCATCCAGGTTCAGTTGCGCCAGGTCGTCCCAGACATCGTCCCAGTCTTCCTGCAGCTCGCCGTAGTCCCAGGTGGGAATGCCGAAGATCAGGAAGTCGTACTGCGCCGCCAGGGCGATATCGTCCTCGGCCACATTGTGGATATCGATCCACTCGGTGCCGATGCGCTCGCGGATCTTCTCCGCCGCCATCTCCGTGTAGCAGGTGCTGGAACCGTAAAAGAGTCCGATGGGTGCAAGCATGGTGAGTCAGCTCTCGATCAGCGGGCGCCGGCGAATTCCAGTTGCCGCCAGGCCTCGTAAATGACTATCGCGGCCGCATTGGACAGGTTGATGCTGCGGCTCTCGGGGCGCATCGGGATGCGCAGTGTGTGGTCCGGGCCCACCTGTTGCAGGAAGTCCGCCGGCAGGCCGCGGGTCTCGGGGCCGAAGACGACGGCGTCGCCGGGCCGGTAATCCATTGCCGCGTGGCTGCGGCTGCCCTTGGTAGACAGCGCCAGCACTCGCGCCGGCTGCTCCGCGTCCACAAACGCCGCCCAGTCCCGGTGGCGCAGCACGCGGCTGTACTCGCTGTAATCCAGCCCCGCGCGGCGCAGCCGCTTGTCGTCCATTGCGAACCCCAGCGGCTCGATCAGGTGCAGCTCCGCGCCGGTATTGGCGCAGAGGCGGATGATATTGCCGGTATTGGGGGCGATTTCCGGTTGGTAGAGAACAATCTTGAACATCGGGCGTCTTCGGGCCGCCCGCCGGGCGGGCTGAACAGTAGGGCGGCGCATTATAACGCGCCGTTGGCGACTCTGCAGGCCGCCGCGCCCCAGAGCCGCGGGCACCACCATAGTCGACTCTTCGTCCCGCACCGGGCCCCTCACTGGATTCCGGATCAGGTCCGGAATGACGAAGTGGGAGGTTGGGAGTTCTCCGGTTCCTGCCGCATGTTATCCAGTCCCCAGACCCGTCATCCCGGACTCGATCCGGGATCCAGTGCCGCAGGCACCAGAGCCAATAAATCACCCTGAAACCCCCGGACTCAGTGGCCGGATCCATTCCGCCATAAAACCTTCACCAAAGCTTCATCTTGCCCCTGTCGCCATCGCCTTTTTCCTCCGTCATTTAAAGCGTCCGCTACGGGAAGTGCCCGTGGCACTGGTGTACCTGTTTTTAGACGGCCGGGATCGACACCGGCCGCTGACATCAATGTTTCTTTTTATTTTCTTAGCCTTAGAGCGGGGGACAACATGGGATTGACTGTTTCAAAGCGGCTGCTCTGCAGCGCCATCGGCATGGCCGTGGCCAGCCAGGGGCAGGCGGCGGCCATCAAGCTGGATGCGTTTGTCGACGGCAAACCGGCGGCGGTGGCGGAAGTGCTGCTGGATGGCGAATCCATCGGCAGCAGCGCGATGGGCGAAAGCTTCTGGTACGACGAAGTCGGCGGCGGCCGCCACCAGTTGCAGGTGCGCATCGACGGCGAAGCCATTCCCTATGAATTTTCCGTTTCCGCCGATGAAGCGGCGGTGATCACCGTCAACCACGCCTCCGCCAGTGGCGAATCCACCAAATCCCTGCAGCGCATCGACCTCGCCCGCTTCGACGCCAGCGCGGGGGATGCGGTAATGATCGCCCCCGGCGAGGGCGACAACCTGGCCCCGGGCCTGATCCAGGGCACCGTGGTCGGCAAGGACAACGCAGCCCCGCTGCGCAATGTCACGGTAAGGGTTGTCGGCGGCGACGAGCAGGCCGTGACCGACCGCGACGGCAACTTCGAACTGCAACTCCCGCCGGGCGTCTACGAATTGCAACTGGACCGCGAAGAATACCGCTCCAGCCGCCTGGCCGCCCTGCGCGTGCTGCCCAAGATGAACCTGGCAGTGGATGTGCAGATGAGCGCGGTGGATACCGCGGCGGAGGTGCCGGCAAGTGCTTCCATCGAGGAAGTGCAGGTGGTGGGCCGCTACCTGGAAAGCAACCCCATCGCGCTGGAACGCATCTCCTCCTCGGTGGTGGACAGCATCGACTTCACCCAGATTGCCCGCTTCGACGATTCCATGGTCAGTTCCGCCCTCAAGCGCGTGGTGGGGGTTTCCATGGAAGACGATCGCTTTGCCGTGGTGCGCGGCATGAAAGGCCGCTACCAGTCGGTTGAATTCAACGGCGCCTCCCTGCCCAGCACCGATCCGGGCCGCCGGGACCTGCCTTTCGATATCTTCCCCGCCGGCATCATGCAGAGCCTCAGCCTGCAGAAAAACGCCACGGCCGATGTCCCCCTGATTGCCACTGCCGGCCATATCGATATGCGCACCAAGGATATCCCGGACGAGGGCTTCTTCAAGGTGTCCTACTCCGCCAGCCGCGGCGACAGCCACGGTGACGACCTGCTGATGAGCAGCACCGAGGGCGACCGGGACTGGCTGGGCATGGACGACGGCACCCGCGAGTTGCCGGAAAGTCTCAGGCCCACCGTGGACTACTATCTGGACCTCAAGCAGACCGGCGAGGTAACCGAAGGCTACAACACAGACGAAGTGGAAGCTCTGGGCGAGGCGGTGCCCCATAGCGCCATTTACTTCGGCGAGGCGGAACTGGATTCCAGTTTAAGTTTCAGTGGCGGTGACAGCTGGGAGCTGGGCCGGCAAAACCTGGGCGTGATCGGCGCGGTGCGCTATGCGAACAAGTGGAGCAGCAATATCAAGGAAAACACCCGTTTCCGTGGCGTTGAGTTAGCCTCGGGAGAGACAGAATTGCGCCTGGACAGCGAGAACGAAACGCTGGATACCAACCATGTAATAGACCTCAGCGCCATGCTCAACCTGCAGTGGGATATTACCGATAATCACCAGCTCGGCCTCAACAATATCGCCCTGCGCCATACCACCAGTTCCAGTGAACTGGAAACCTCACTGGTCGCATTCGAAGCAGCTGGCCAGGATTTTGCCGCGGAAGCCGCCGAACGCCTGCGCAGGGGGGAGGAATCCGGCCTGCGCGAGAACGTGGATACAGATCGCGCAACCAGGCAGCGCTCCGAGTGGATCGAGGAGCAGCTTGTCAGCCACCAGTTGTGGGGTTCCCACAGCCTGGATATTTCCGCCGACCGCGGCTGGTCCCTCTACCTGGGCAACCTGGAACTGGAGTGGCAGGTGATGGGGGCCGAGACGGAATATGACCGCCCCAATGCCAGCCTGTATACCTATTTTATGGACAGTATGGATGACTCTGTACGGCTGAGCGATAGCGCTGGTAGTCAGTACAACATTTGGGAGGATATGACGGAGGAGAACGATGGCTACCGCCTGGACCTGGCGCTGCCGGTGGAAGATCTCGGCGGTGTCTCCCTGTTGTTCAAGGCCGGCCTGCAGGACCTGCAGCGGGACAGGGATGGAAACTTCGTGCGCTACAGTTTTCACAACGCCGGTGGCTGGCAGAGTTCGGGTGTGGCAGATCCGCGAGAGATTCTGACTCCCGAGAATATCGTCGGCTCATTGAATGACGAAGGCTGGCTCCTGCGGGTGGGCAGTTACGGAACGATCAAACCGGAAGCGGATGTGGGCCTGGTCGGCGACGACTACCTTTCAGAGTTGCAGACCGATGCCCATTACGGCGTGGTGGAGGCCAATATCCTGGAAAAGCTCAAGGTCAACCTGGGGGTGCGCAAGGAGACCTTTGTACTGGATGCCGAGCTTTTTGCGTTTACGCCGGAGCCCCTCACCAACCTGATGGACAAGGAGCGCACCAACCCCTCCCTGGGCCTGACCTGGATGTTCAACGACGCCTGGCAGCTCCGCGCCGCCTGGTCGGAAACCGTCAACTGGCCGGAGGTCTTCGAGGTATTGCCGCGCCGCTTTAACGATATCGAAACCCTGGAGCAGTACCGTGGCAACCCGGAACTCAAGCCGGCGGATATCGAGAACCTGGACCTGCGCCTGGAGTGGTATCCCTCGGAAACCGAGTCCATCACCCTGGCGCTGTTCCGCAAGCAACTGGACAACGCCATCGAAAACCGCTTTTACGGTAGCGGTGAGGTTTTCGATATCTATACCTTTGGCAATGCGCTGGAGGCGGAAGTGGAGGGTGTGGAGCTGGATATGCGTCGTGAATTCACGCTGGGCGCGGACGGCGGCCACCAGCTCTTCGTGCAGTTCAACTACACGGATATCACCTCCTCCGTTGACCTTGTGGATGGAGGCAGCTCCTTCGAGCGGGAAATCAACCGGCCCCTGCAGGGCCAGCCGGACTATATCGCCAACCTGCAACTGGGATACGACCACCTGGACACCGGTCAGGAGGTGACCCTGGTATTCAACCAGACCGGCGAGGAACTGGCGATCGTGGCGCCGCCAACCAGCAAAGCCGAGCCCCTCGGCGATGTGTACGAGCAGCCCTACGGCGACCTGAAACTGATCTACAAAAAAGAGTTCCTGAACGGCCTCTCTGTCTCCGCATCTGCGGAAAACCTGCTGGATGCGGAACACGACTACGAGTACGAGGAATTTAGCGTGCCCTACCTGAAATATAAATCCGGGCGCAAATTCAAGCTCAAGGCCAGCTACGACTTCTGATAACGCGGGAGCCTCAGAACTCCCTGCAGGAGCCTGCTTGCAGGCTCCTGCAAGCAAAGCTTTCAAGACCAATTCAACCAGGTGATCCAATGTTTTCACTCAAAGCAAAAAACCTGTTTCTTCCCCGCGGCCTGTTGCTGGCCGCCGGCGCGCTGTTGCTGGCCGCCTGTGAGGGGGAGGTTTCCGACGATATCGCCCAGGAAGACTCCCTGGAAATCAGCCTGCAACAGTGCGAGGTAGCGGTCGGCGGTGTCGTGGGCACGCCCACGGACCCCGTCACCGTCGACGGCGAGCCCATCCAGGCCTGCCTGCTGAATACCGATGTGGGCCAGCGCGGTGAGGTGCGCCTGAAGGGTAGCCACAACTTCAAGCCGCTGGTGTGGGTACTGGATGGCACCTACGAAATCGGCGAGAGCAAGCGCTACGCCACCCTGGCGGATTGGAAGGCGGATACCATGCATCGGGTCGAGGTTCTCCCGAACCCGGTGGTGGGCCTACTAACACTCTACGCGCGCGAGGGTGCCCTGGTGGTGGTGCATCGCAACGGCGACTTGTTCAGCCATATCGAATCCGTCGATGACAACAACACCGGCACCGGCGAGTGGGCCGGAGTGGTGGTCAACGGTGTGGGCCCGCACGCGGATTGCGGCAGCAATATCGGTGCGGATAGCTTCTGTAATATCGAGGGCTCCTGGGGTTATTACGGCGGCGTTCCGTCTGATATGGATACCCAAGAAATCGGTACCAGGCAGGACCCTACCGGCTTCGGCGGTTGGGCGATGGAGGCCGGCGGTGAGCCGGCCAGTGGCATTGCCCCGTCTGCCGCCGTTACCCTCAATGCGCCGCATCCACAGCAGAACAGTAGCGCCAGGGCCTCTCACGCCGCCTACAGCGCCAAGACCGGCCTGGAACTCAACGGCGGCGCTATTGGTTTCAGTATTCGCAGCATTGGCAATAGCGGTAGTGCCGTACACTGGCACAGCGGTTATAGCGGAAATATCGGGGGAACTGTCTACCACGATAATGAAGAGCCGGCCCTGCGCGGCGAGAGCGGCAGCAACGTGGCGCTGGACGGACTCACCCTGGTGGATAAAGACCGGCAGGCGGGTAACGCCATTCGCCTCAGCGGCGGCGGCGAGGTGGCCGTGAATAATGTGGTTATCCAGGGCTTCTCCGGCTGCCTGCAGGTGAACGACGGCATCACCCGCGTCTCGCCTGTCAGCAACAGTATTTTCTACTGCGACAGCACCAGCGCGGCCGCCGAGGACGGCAGCGATTACGCCGCCGACACCCTGGCCGCGGCGGAAAACTTCTTCACCACAAACCCGGACCTGGACCCGGGGCTGAAAATTACCGCCACGGGTATCGAGGACATTTCTGGCAGCGCCGATGCTCCCAGTAGCCCCTACGATTTCAGCCTCACCTACGAACCCTGCTACGGCGTCGGCACGCCGCTGGAGGAAACCGTCAGTATCGGTCAGGGCGACAGCTACAGCATCTGCGAACTGCAGGGCGAAATTACCGAAAACTTCTATTTCGACGACGATATCAACGGCGAGCGGGTGGCCTGGCGTATCCGGGGCGAGGTGACCCTGGGCAGTGACTTCGGCACCCTGGATGCCGACCAGCAGCGGGCACTGCTGGCGGCGCCGCAGAAGGTCATCCTGGACGATACCTCCCGGCTCCGGCTACCGGCGGATGCCTCGCTGGTGGTGAACCCCGGTGTGCGCCTTACCGTCGCCGGTACCGTGAAGGACCCGGTGGAGCTGGACATAAGGCCGCAGGACCGGGGCGCCCACTGGGGCGGTATCACCATCAACGGCCTGGCGGACAGCTGTGCCGATGCGGAAACCTGCGCGCTGGCGCGGGGCCGGTTCGTGGATATCCAGTACCTGCGCCTGTTGAATGGCGGCAGCGGCCAGGCGGCACTGACCCTGAACGAGGTGAGCGCGGCCGGCCAGATCGATAACCTGGATATCGCCGGCGCCGCCGGCGACGGCCTGGCCCTGAGCGGCGGTGCGGTCAATATCGACCGGCTGCTGGTCTCCGGCTCCGCCG
The DNA here is from genome assembly GCF_023634065.1 of Microbulbifer litoralis. Taxonomy (GTDB): domain Bacteria; phylum Pseudomonadota; class Gammaproteobacteria; order Pseudomonadales; family Cellvibrionaceae; genus Microbulbifer; species Microbulbifer litoralis. The sequence continues at coordinate 84,009 of NZ_JALKCV010000012.1, read as the reverse complement.
GCGACCAGGTGCAGTGGAGCGGCGGCTACCGCGGCACCCTGCAGTACGCCATCCTGCAGTCGAGCGAAAGCAGCCTCGGCCACGCCCTGCACGGCCGCAACACCAGTGAAGACCACGACCGGGACCCGCGCTCGCGCCCGGTACTGGCCAGTATTACCATGAAGGGCAGCGTCAGCGCCGACACCGCCATACTGCTGGAACAGGGCTCCGGCCTGCTGTTGTACAACTCGGTGGTGGCGGACTTCAATACCTGCCTGGATATCGACCACCAGGCCACCGCCGACCTGCAGTACACGGACCCGCGCCAGATCCACTTCGACAATGTGGTGCTGGACTGCAACGCCGGTGACAACACCCTGCCGCAGGAGGACGAAGACGGCGGCTTCGATTTTGCCAATGCCACCCTCACGAGCGGCGTCTACGAGGTGGCTGCAGTGCTGGACAGCAACTACGTCGCCAGCGGCCCGGATATTCCCGCCATCGAAGGTGCCATCGACTTCACCCTGGCCGGCGCCGCCGCCGGCTACCTGGAGGCGGGGGTCGGCTATATGGGCTCGGTGCGGGATTCCCAGGACGACTGGTACCTGGACTGGAGCGATTCCGTCGGCGTCCGCCTGGCGGCGGTGTGCGATTTCAAGGGGGTGCTGGAAGAGGACTATGTCATAGAGGGGCCCGAGAAGGTTGACGTTGAAGATGAAGATGGCAACGAAATCTTCGATTATTATCCACGGCGCACTGTCTGCGGGCTTCGCGGCACCCTGACCGAGGATCTCGTGCTGACCACCTATACCGGTGCGGACCGGGAGGCGGTGAACAGCAACGGGCAGGTCATCGATGTTGTAGAACATGACGGAATCGAATACGAGGTGGCGCGCGATCCGCTTTATACTGTCTGGCTGTTCAACGGCCTGGTGCGGGTCGGCGAAGGGCACCTGGAGATCACCGATACCGCCGAGGTCGAAGCCATGAAAGCGGACCCGGTCACACTGGGTATCGAGGCCTCCGCCTCTATCCAAACGATCGACAGGGGCGGCCTGCATATTACCCGCGGCGGTGAACTGGTGGCACTTGGGGGCGAGGCGCTGTACGGAGAGACCGATCCCGATGCCTCCGGCCCCATTGCGCTGGGCGGTGACCTGATCGTGGATGGCTTTGCCCGGAACAACCAGTGCCCGGATGCCATGGCCGAGCCCGGCAGCCGCGTCTGCAATATCCAGGGCGAGTTCGGCTATCACGGCGGTTACGACGATGACCACGGTAACCTGGAGGTCGAGAACCTGCGTATCGACGGCAGCCGGCTGTACCTGAACAGCGTTGGCCGCGGCGGCAAGCTCGAGAATCTTAATCTCGAGGGCGCCGATACCTGGAGTACCGACGACCTGGGCGGTGCGATGATCGATATTGACGGGGGAACGGTAAACCTGCGCTCAGTCAATATCGACAGGGTGCCGGGCAGTGCCATTCGCTGGAATCATGGCTATCGGGGCAATATGCAGGGTGTTTATGCCGAAGGCCTGCGTGGTGCCGGCGCGGCAGCCAGTAACGATCCCGCCTATTTCGATACCCTGTTCCAGGATGAAGACGGAAACTGGCAACAATATCCGTTGATTCGCGGTGTCAATGGCGATGAGGGCCACGAAAACGATCTGCCGCGTTCCATGCCTACCCTGGCCAATATGACTCTCTATGTAACGGAGAGCTCGGATCTGTGTATTCTTCCGTTTTTGCCGTGCGAACCGGTTGAGGTGGGCAGTACCGCGATAGAGCTATCCCACGGTAGCGGTGCATTCCTGTATAACAGCGTCGTTGGCCCCAGCGTAGGCCAAACCGATAGTTCTCTCGGAAATCTCACGGTTGATCAGTGCATATCCGTCGACCCGAGCGTCGAAAGCTTGTTGGGCGAGGAGGTGATCCTGAGCCAGGTAGCCTTAGCCTGCAAGGAAATTTCCAGCGATCCGAGTCTGGTGGCACAGATCGACCGAACTTTTGCAACCAGGACCCATGTCAATAACGAGGGTGCGGTCAGTAACAGGAATAATATTTCCAACCCCAGCCTGGCCGACGCGGATGTATATTACTTCGATTGGGTTATGAGTGGGGAACCAATAAGCAATTACACAGATGTCCAGGGCGTAACCGTATTTGACGGTTGGGAAAGTCAGCTTTACCCGGATGCGAACCTGATTAATCTGGGTGAGGCGCCCATGGATTATTCCGGCTCCCAGTCCGCAGATCCGGCGTTTATCCTCGAAACCAACTATTTCGGCGCGCTGGACTACTTTGTGCCGATCGAGACGGGAAGAAGTATCCCCGAGAATTGATCTTTTATTGATTTTCCGGAAAAGGGTCGACATTGGTCGGCCCTTTTTTGTGTGAAATTAAGAATTAATTTCGATGTTAGCAGCGGTTCCTTCAGTTCCCTGGCTTACGATTGCGATCCGACTGATCTGTCGGCCGAAACTTCCGCTACAGGACTCACCAGCGCTTCCTTCTGGTCTGCGCCTGCCTGTGACTGATTTAATCTGTATATAAACGAAAACACCGATCCCTATTTGGCGCAGGATTTTCCTGCGCTTTTTTATATCGGAAATTATTTTCAAATAACTTAACTTTCTTACTTCAATATTGCGAGCCGATCAGCGTAGCCTGGATGGAGCGCAGCGGAATCCGGGAAAAGGTGCGGCTCGGCACGCCAATCCCGGATTCCGGCGCTGCGCACCTCCATCCGGGCTACGCTCTAAAGTTCCGGATTTCGAGGTTGCGAGCCGATAAACGTAGCCCGGATGGAGCGCAGTGGAATCCGGGAAAAGGTGCGGCTCGGCACTCCAATCCCGGATTCCGGCGCTGCGCGCCTCCATCCAGCCTACGCCCTAAAGTTCCGGATTTCGAGATTGCGAGCTGATCAGCGTAGCCTGGATGGAGCGCAGCGGAATCCGGGAAAAGGTGCAGATCGGCACCCCAATCCCGAATTCCGTCGCTGCGCGCCTCCATCCGGGCTACGCCCTAAAGTTCCGGATTTCGAGGTTGCGAGCCGATCAGCGTAGCCTGGATGAAGCGCAGCGGAATTCGGGAAAAGGTGCGGCTCGGCACGCCAATCCCGGATTCCGGCGCTGCGCGCCTCCATCCGGGCTACGTCCTCAAGTTCCGGATTTCGAGATTGCGAGCCGATCAGCGTAGCCTGGATGGAGCGCAGTGGAATCCGGGAAAAGGTGCAGCTCGGTACCCCAATCCCGGATTCCGGCGCTGCGCGCCTCCATCCAGGCTACGCCCTAAAGTTCCGGATTTCGAGATTGCGAGCCGATCAGCGTAGCCTGGATGGAGCGCAGCGGAATCCGGGAAAAGGTGCAGATCGGCACCCCAATCCCGAATTCCGTCGCTGCGCGCCTCCATCCGGGCTACGCCCTAAAGTTCCGGATTTCGAGGTTGCGAGCCGATCAGCGTAGCCTGGATGAAGCGCAGCGGAATCCGGGAAAAGGTGCGGCTCGGCACCCCAATTCCGGATTCCGTCGCTGCGCGCCTCCATCCGGGCTGCGCCATTTTTCGGAAACTATTTTTAAATAAAAACTTAATGTCGCACATTGGGTTTTCACTAAGTCTATAGGCAGTTTTTTATACTGTTGTTTATCGTTTTCTGCGGTAAAAATGACTATTTATTATTTCCATTAAATGCCGGTGAAATATTTCCTGTGTAGCTTGGATGCTGCCCGGGATAAGGAGGTTGTTTCCGGGTTTGGACTTTTATCCTGTTTGCTTAAACACATTTTCATTTATGGAGATTGAAATGAAAAAAGTAATTGCCACTGTGGGCCTGTTGGCCCTGGCTTCGGCGTCCCAGGCTGTTACCACTCTGGGTGGGGACGCAGAGTGTAATAATAATGGTGACTCAATAGGTTTTATTCCATTCAACAATACATATTATTTGGGCTGTGAACTCCCGAACAACATTGCGGTAGATGATACCGTGGTTCTGGCCAAAGAAAGTACTTTCTATGGAAGTGAAAACCCCGTCTCGATCGTATGGACCCTGCCCGGTATCGTCGAAGTCGGCAACGGCAGCGGCGCCAGCGCCACGCCGTCTTCCGTGGATCACACCGTCCTGCAGATCGAGGCCGGTGCACAGATCGCGGGTGCGGTAGATAGCAATTCCGGTCTGCTGATTTCCCGCGGCGCCAGTATCGATGCCGTGGGCACCGCCCAGGACCCGATCGTCTTCTCTTCCCTGGATGACAACTACAGCGAGTCCGGCGAATGGGGCGGCTTGGTGATCGCCGGTTTCGGCCAGAGCAACGACTGCCCGAACGACACCGGTAGCTGTGAGATGGAAGGGGTTGCAGCGGGCCATTACTTTGGCGGTGGCCTGGCCGACAGCTACAGCAGCAGCACCCTGCGGTACGTGGTGATTGCCGAAGGCGGCCACGTGATCGAAGATGGCAACGAAATCAACGGCCTGACCCTGTACGCCGTTGACGATGCCAACGCCACTATCGAAAACGTACACGTGCACAACAATGCCGATGACGGTATCGAGTTCTTCGGTGGCGATGCTGAAGTGGACAACCTGTGGCTGACCTGCAACGAAGATGACAGTGTCGATTGGGATACCGGTTTCCACGGTTCCATCGAGAACCTGTCTATCCTGCAAGGCGGTGCTGGCGCTTCCAATCTTGACAGCGCCGGCTACGCATTCGAGCTGGCTGGCAACCCCAATGATCCCAGCAACCAGCCGCAGTCCAACGGTTCTGTTACCAATGCTTCCATCACCCTGGCCAGTGGTGCGGTTCAGACAGATGAAGTTTTCCGCCTCAAGGAAGGTACCCTGGGCTCCTTCACCAATATCGATATCAGCGGTTACGCTGGTGTAGGTTGTGATGATATTGATGCGAATAGCAGTGGTTCCTTCAGCTCCCTGGCTTACGATTGCAATGCCACTGATCTGCCGGCCGAAACTTCCGCTACAGGCTTCACCAGCGCTTCCTTCTGGTCTGCGCCTGCCTGTGACTGATACGGTCTGACTATAAGCTGGAAACTCCGGCCTTTATTGAGCGCAGGCATTGGCCTGCGCTTTTTTGTATGCCGGAGTAAAGGTTTTTGTCGCCATTGCATTGTGACTGCGTCTTTAGTTAGGCGGGTAGTGTGAATTCCTTTCACTGTGCGAGTGTCGGCTGTAGTGCTCCAGGATAAGACTCGCTTCGTATTGGAGCGCTCTCCTGATCGGACGGGGGAGTTACGGCTGGCGGAAGCTTGCATTGCCCGCTCCCCCATTTCTATGCGCAGCCTGGTCTGCGCTTTTTTTATTGCTCAGGTTACGTTTTTCTCCTGAAAATAAATGTCGCGATCGACTGGCTTTCGAGTCTATAGGCAGTTTTTTATATTTTAACTGTATTTGTCGGGCGGCTTTAGATAGCGAATCGGTTTTAATGGAGCATACCTTTGCAATATTGGACAGTTAATATGCCGGCCGTCCGTAAATGCTGTTCCTTGCGGGCGTATGTCTGATGTTGCCTTTTGTATCAATTTCAAATTATCCGATTCCATTGAGTGGAGCTTGTAATGAATAAGTTAGTCGATGTTTTAGGTGCGGTTAAATCCCTGTTCCGTGCTTTCGGCCTTGTGGCCGCCTGTCTCGGTGTCTCCCTGTTTGCTGCGGCTGCCGCCCAGGCCCAGGAGGTCGACGGCCTGGTTTGCACCATGTCGGGTTATCTGACCTTCGAAAGCCCGCTGACTAAGCGGAAGGAAGAGCGCAATGTTGCTGGAGAGGCATCTATCTCAACCTGTGTGGATAAAAATGGTCCGGTTGAGGGTATTGAAGCGGAGGTATTGTTTTCTGGCGATGGTGTTGCCAGCTGCACACTACAAAGCTTCACCATTTCGCAGGCGGTTATATGGAATGATGGTCAGCTTGACTTTTCCTCCCTGGAAGCACCGGATGGTGGCCCGGCGCCGTTGGGTGCTTACAAGGGTGTTGTTGATTTTGGGAAGAATGAGGGTAGTAAGGTGATCACCGTGCTGTTCAACGATGAGCCGCTGCAGACCCTGAGCTGTGTGCTGGGCATCGATCCCATCGGCACCTACAACTTCAGTGGTGTGCAGATCTTTACCGACCTGGATACCGAAGCGCCGGGCACCGAGCTCTGATCTCTCAAGTTTCCGGGTTCGAGCTTCCGGGTCGACGGGAGTAGCCCGGATGGAGCGCAGCGCAATCCGGGATTGGGTGCACCCCGGCACCATAATCCCGGATTCCGGCGCTGCGCGCCTCCATCCGGGCTACGCGCTGCTTTGCTGGCTCTAAAGTACCAATTATTAATTGTCGAAAAATTGTTTTGACCAAAACCTGCCGTCGCAGTCGTCATCCCGGACTCGATCCGGGATCCAGCGAAGGTGCCCCCAGCACCATGGATTCCGGATCGGGTCCGGAATGACGACTCTACGATACGAGGTGAATACAGGGCTTAAGGATTCTGGATAGCTGTTAATACAATTATGAGGCCCTTGATAAACTGGACTGCGCCCTTGTCATTTTTTCGCAATATGTGTTTGCGACCATCCGGATGCCGTAAACCAAAATTCTCCCAATAAGCGGTTCCCGGAGTCTCTTCTGGATATTCCCTCTGCACTGCGTCCTCTGGCCCTGTGCGGCCGGTTCCTGTGGCCTTTCGCGGCCCTGCCGGCGCTTGCCTCGCCCTGTGCGCCGGAGCCGGGGCAGAACCTGATGTCCGCGCTTTACACGTTGGCGCAGTCATCCGGGTACCGCCTGGTAACCAACCCGGCACTGGTGCGCAACAAGAAGGTGGTGGCCCCGCCGGGGTGCGGGCCGCTGGAGGAGCGCGCCCGGAACCTGCTGGGGCCGCTGGGGCTGGATTACCAGTTGATCGGCGATACGCTGGTGGTTTTCCGGGCCGGGCCGGAGGGCCGGCAGGCACCTGCCGCACCGGTGGCGAGGCCATCGATTGCCGAGGTCGTGGTGGAGGCCAGCGCCTTTGAAGGGCAGCCCACCAGCGGCAGTGGCAACCGCTATGGCCGTTACAAGGGCGGCGCCGATGCGGCGCTGGATTTCGACCGTATCCATTCCCTCGGCATTACCGACCTGGCCTCGGCGCTGGAACTGATCTCCGGCGTAAAGATGGAGCAGGAACGCTACGCGGTGATTCGCGGCATGAAGGGCCGCTACCAGTCGGTGCGCCTGAACGGCGCCGCCATTCCCAGTCTGGAACCCTCCGGCCAGCGGGTGCCGATGGATGTGTTCCCGGTGAATATCCTCAACCAGGTGGACCTGCGCAAGTCGGTGTTCGCCGATGCGCCGGGCAATGCCAGTGCCGGGGTGGTGAATATCGAGACGCGGCGCATTCCCGAGGAGACCTCGCTGACGCTGGTATCCGGCGGCGGCTACCGCAGTGGTACCACCGGGGAGAAGGTGCTGCGTGGCTATACCGGCGAGCGCGACTGGCTGGGCTATGACGACGGCGGCCGCGCCTTGCCCCGGTTGATCGGGGAAAGCGCCCACCTGGGCAGCCCGGACGATTGGCCGGAGGCGCAGCGGGAGGCGGCGGGGGAGGTGATCCCGCGCGATTACGGCCTGTATTTCGGCGAGGCGGGCGCGGATGGTCTCTTCAACCTGAGCGGCGGCCGCTCCTGGCAGCGGGGGCGGCACAGTTGGGGCGTGACCGGTTCCCTGGGCTACCGCAACGAGTGGCGCCAGCGGTCGTTGTTTTCCCAGGTATTGAACCGTTTCTCCCTCTCGCCGGAGCAGGAGGGTGGGGAAGGGAGCAGCGTTTTCGCCACCGAGGACGCCAGCCACCGGCGCCTGGACAACATCATCAACCTGAACGGGCTGCTGGCGCTGGGCTACGGGCTGGATGAGCGGCATCACCTGGGGGCGAATTTCCTGCTGCTGCGGCAGAGCGTCAACCGCGCCGAGCAGATAGAGACCCGCGAGCGCAACCGTTCCGGCGAATACGATGGCGAGGACAGCCTGCGCAGCCTGTCCAACTGGACGGAAAAACAGATGGCGCTGGGCCAGTTTTACGGCAGCCACTTCGTCGGCCCCGAAGAGAGTATCGCCATAAACTGGCACCTGACTTCTGCGCGCTCCCGCTATACCCGCCCCTACGACGTCAGCTACCGCTACGCCCGCAACGGTGTTTCCTATTCCTACCTGTTCCAGCCCGGCTACAACAATTTTCGCGTGGCCTGGGAGGATATGGGTGAGGAGACGCTGAGTGCCGGTGTCAGCGCTTCCTATCAATGGTTCCGGGACGACTGGTCTGTGGACCTGAAAGCCGGCACGGACATACTGGACGCGCAGCAGGATGGCTACCTGCTGGAATATACTTTCATCGCCAAGGGGACGCTCGATGCCAGCTGGGAGCTGCGGCAGCGGAACAATCCCGCCGGCATCCTGACGCCGGAGACCATTATCGGCGCGCCGGGATCCGACGGTTTCCTGCTGGACAACGATATGAAGTTCACGCTGAGCCCGCCGGAGCTGGATGGCGATTTCTACGCGGCCGAACACCGCAATCGGGCCAGCTACCTGCTGGCGGACGCCCGCTACGGCGAACGCTGGCAATTTTTGCTGGGCATGCGACGCGAGGGCGACCGTGTGGAGGCCGATGCCTGGGACAGGCAGCCGCAGGGCCGGGTGTCGCTGTTGGATGGCCGCCGGGATCTCTACTCGGCGGCGCTGGGGCTCGAGCCCTCGCCGCGGCACAAGTTGCGCCTGGGCTACAGCGAGACGGTGGTGTGGCCCGGAATCAATGAACTGATGCCGCGGCGCTATGAGGATACCGACCTGCGCATCGAGGTGACCGGCAATCCCAACCTGGAACTGGCGGAGGCGCAGAACTGGGATCTGCGCTGGCAGTTCAGCGATGACGAGCTGGGCCTGGATACAAAGCTGCTCGGTTTTTACAAGACCATCGACAACGCCATCGAGGGTGTGTTTTTCGATCCGGTGATATCCAACAACCGGGCCTTCAATATCTACAGCTACCTGAACTCGGACTCGGCAAGCCTGTACGGCTACGAGCTGGAGCTGGATTTCGCACGGGTGTTTGCCGATTCCCACAAGCTGGAGCTGCAGTCCAGTTACGCGGGCATGCACTCGCAAGTGGATATCCCCCCCGACCTGCGACGCGAGGCCGAGACCCGGCCCCTGCAGGGGCAGCCGGCGTACCTGGGCAGCCTGCAGTTACAGTACCGGCACCTGGACAGCGATCGCAGTGTGTCCCTGTTGTACAAGCGCTCGGGGCGGGAGCTGTATATCGTCAGCAATAGCTACGGCGTGCCGGATGTCTACCGCGATCCGTACGACAGCCTGTCGCTGGCATTCAATACGCCATTGTTTGCCGGTATGCACGGGACCTTTTCCGTCGAGAACCTGCTGGACAGCGCGCGGCACTACGACCAGGGTGGCAAGACGTTTCTGGATTACCGGGAGGGGCGGCGATACCAGTTGCGGGTGGCGGTGGATTTTTGATGCGGGAGCCGCATGCAGGCGAATACCTATGGCGGCACGGATGTAGCCCGGATGAAGGCGCGCAGCGCCGGAATCCGGGGTTGGGGGGCCGCCTGTTCCCGGATTCCGCTGCGCTTCATCCGGGCTACCGGTTGCGGTTGCTGCGCAGGACGATTTCTTCGCCGGATTCGGAAATCTCCAGGCCGTGCAGGGTGGCGAGGATCTGCAGGTTGGTTTTTATCCTGTTCAGGTCGAAGGTGCCGCTGACGCGCAGGTTGCGGGTCTGGTGGTCGCCGGCGACCAGGGGTTTGGCGGAGTAGCGGTTGAATTCCGCCAGCAATTCCTCCAGGCGCATATCCTCCACCTGGACCAGCCCCTCCAGCCAGCTCCTGTAGGCGGCCAGGTTGAATTTCTGCACGGTGCCCAGGGCGTTGCTGGAAACACGCAGGCGCTCGCCGGCGGTGATCTGCAGTTCGCGGCCCGGTTGTTCCAGCGGGTGGACGGCAACGGTACCTTCGAGCACGGTGAGCTCGGTGATGCCGTCCCGCTGGTCCACATTGAAGACGGTGCCCAGTGCTTTCATGGAGGCATGGCGGGATTCCACCACGAAGGGCCGCTGTTTGTCCCTGGCGACGGTGAACCGGGCCTCGCCGTCGTAGAGCCGGATGCGGCGTTCGCGCCCGCTGAAATTCACCGATACCCGCGAGCGGGCGCTGAGGTCCAGGGTGCTGCCGTCGGCCAGGGCCGTGCGGCTGGTCTGCTGGCTCTCGGTGGCGTAGACGCGATTGGTGTCGTTGTCGCTGGGCTGGAGCGGTTGCTGTATGAATGTTATCGACAGGGCGACCAGCACTGTCGCCGCCGCGGCCAGGGACCACCGGAGTTGGCCGGTTTGCGGCTGTACCGGCGCCGCTTCGATACTGGTATTGCTGCCCACCAGCCGCACGGCCTTCTCGAAATCCGGGTGGTTCCAGATGTTCTCCACTTCCCGGGCCTTGCGTATCCTGGCCGGCTTCTCCCGCAGCCAGTTTTCGTAGCGCTCGCGGGTGCCGGTACCGGCTCTCTCCGCGCCGCCGTGCACGGTCCAGTCATAGATCTTCTCTATTTCTTTTGCGCTGAGTGGAAGTTCTGTGTTCATCGTCATTGTCGGTTTGTCTGCAGGGAACTTGGTCAGGCCCGGGGTTCCAGGTAGCGGGCCATTTTCGATTCGATGGCTTTGAGGGCCCGGTTGAGCTGTTTTTCCACCGCTTTGGCGGACAGCCCCAGGTGTCGGGCGATCTCCACATTGGTTTTGCCGTCCAGCTTTCTCATGATGATGATGTTCCTGGTGGTTGTTGGCAGTTCGTTCAGTTGCTTTACAAACAGCGCCAGGCATTGCTGGTCGTTCAGTTGCTGGTCCGGTTGCGGTTGTTCGCAGCTGAGGCTGTCGGCCAGTTCGTCCACCGATTCCATCGGCTCCTGCCGGCGGCGCATATTGTCGTTGATGATATTGGTGGCGATGCGGTACAGGTAGCCGGCCGGGTTGGCCGGCAGTTCACCGGTTTGCAGTTGCCGGGCCAGGCGGGCCATCGCCTCCTGGTAGATATCTTCTGTCTCCGATACGTTGCGCGCGCGCCTGCGGATATAGTTCATCAGCCTGGGCTTTTCCGACGCGAGTTCCTCGATGATTCGCTCGCGTTCGGCGGTCAGTTTTTCCATTGGGTCCCCGTACCCCGCTGTCATTTTTTTGTCACGGCTTTGATATTTTTCCGCGCGCTTTAGGGTACAGACGGAATATGACGGCTTTGTGCGGCATAATAATTTTTTATGGTTTCAATGGTGGTGATAGTTTCGCCACAATGTAGGAGCCTGCCCTGCAGGCGAAAGGGACGGGCGTGTGCGCACCCGGATTCCGCTGCGCTTCATCCGGGCTACGCAGGCGAATATTTGTGGTGGCACGGGCGTAGCCCGGATGAAGGCGCGCAGCGCCGGAATCCGGGGTTAGGGGGGCGCCTGTTCCCGGATTCCGCTGCGCTTCATCCGGGCTACTGTGGGTTGTGTTTGGGGGCCGGCGTTACAGGCGATTGGCCAGCCTTTTCGCCTGCGGGGCAGGCTCCTACGGGATATCGGGGCGGGGGTTACAGCGTAGCGGTGACCTCTTCGCAGTCGATTTCCACGCCCAGTTCGTCGGCGATTTCGTCCAGTTCGTCGCGCAGGCCGTCCAGGTCCATATCCTCGGCCACGCTGATGGTGCACTCAGCGGTAAACAGAGGCTCGCCGCTCCAGGGGGTGCTGTCGTAACCGGTTTCCAGCTGCTCCATGTTCAACTGGCGCGCGGCCAGTGCGCGGGAGATTTCGCGCACGATGCCGGGGCGGTCGTTGCCCACCAGCTTGAGGCGGATGGTCTGTTGCGGGCCGGCGGCCAGGGTGCTGGTGTCCTCGACCTGGAGTTTGTAGCCCTCGGCTGCCAGCGCCGACAGTGCGTCCCTGAGCCCCTGGGCGGCCTCGCCGGCAACGCTGACCCGCAGTATGCCGGCGAACTTGCCGGCGAAATGCGCCATGCGGCTGTCTTCCCAGTTGCCGCCGTTTTCGGCCACCACGGCGGAGAGCCTTTCCACCACGCCGGGCTTGTCGTCGCTGATCAGGGAGATTACGAGGTGCTGTTGCATTGAGTGTTCCTTTGCTGCGGAAGTCGCGGTTACACTGCATTGTAGCCACTGGCGGCCCGCCTGATAACAGCCGCGCAAGGCTGACGGGGCGCCGCCAACCGGATAACGTCGGGAGGTCCGATCATGAAAGTCCATGCCGATCTGTGTGTCATTCCCATCGGCGCCGGAGTCTCGGTTGGCGAATATATCGCCGAGTGCCAGAAAGTGTTGGAAGAGGCGGGGCTGTCGCATCACATGCACGCCTACGGCACCAATATCGAGGGCGAGTGGGATGCGGTGATGGCGGCGGTGAAGCGTTGCCATGAACGGGTGCATGCCCTGGGGGCGCCGCGTATCAGTACCAGCCTGAAATTGGGAACTCGCACCGATCGCGAACAGTCTTTACAGGATAAGATCGACAGCGTTGAATCCAGATTGGACCAATAAAAACTCACAGGAGGAAAGAAGAATGAATATCAGACAACTGTTGGCCGCACTGGCCTGTACGACCACCCTGGCCGCCTGCTCCCCGCAGGAGGGCGATGTTGCCAAGGACACCGCGGCCGAAACGGGGAGCGACGTCACCGAAGGGGCCGTCCAGGATGCAGCGGGGGATACCGCTGGGGATGCCGCGGCCGCTGGCGAGGCTGTGGACCTGCAATCGGTAATTGCCGGGCCGCAACGCACCGCGGACTACGCGAAGCGGGATCAGTACCGCCACCCGGCGGAGACGCTCGAGTTTCTCGGCATCGAGCCGGGTATGGCGGTGGTGGAGATCGCCCCCGGCGGCGGTTGGTACACCGAGATCCTGGCGCCTTACCTGAAAGAACAGGGCACTTTCTACGCGGCGCACTTTCCGGCGGACAGCGAGGCGGAGTACTACCAGCGCTCGCTGAAAAACTTCAAGGAGAAGATGGCGGCCGACCGGGAGAGCTACGGCAAGGTGACCCTGACCGAGTTCGACCCGGCCTCGGGCGTGAAGGTGGCCCCGGACGGTAGCGCCGATGCAGTGGTCACTTTCCGCAATGTGCACAACTGGATGCGTGGCGACAACGAGCAGAAGGCGTTCAATCAGTTTTTCGCTGCCCTCAAGCCCGGCGGTGTGCTGGGTGTCGTTGAGCACCGCGCCAAGCCCGGCACCAGTCGCGAGGTAATGATCGAGAGCGGCTACGTGACCCAGGACCATGTGATCGAGGTGGCGAAGAAGGCTGGCTTTGAGCTGGAGGAGAGCAGTGAGATCAATGCCAACCCGAAAGACACTGCCGATCACCCCAAAGGCGTCTGGACCCTGCCGCCGACCCTGGCACTGAAAGACAAGGACCGGGAGAAGTACCTGGCCATCGGCGAGAGCGACCGTATGACGCTGCGTTTCCGCAAACCCGCGGCCAGTGAGCAGTAGGCAGTGAGCCTGTAGCCCGGATGGAGGCGCGTAGCGCCGGAATCCGGGATTCCGGTGCCTAGCCGCATCCTATCCCGGATTCCGCTGCGCTTCATCCGGGCTACGCCTGGCGCTCGGCGATCCCAGGCATTCCCGCAAATATTGTTGTAAAGCAGTCATATGATCATCCCTTCAAACCAACTGGATCCCGATACCCTGCAGAACCTGCTGGAGGAGTACGCCACCCGCGACGGCACCGATTACGGTGAGCGGGAGGTGAGCCTCGGGGACAAGGTGGCCAGCCTGCGGCGGCAGCTGCAGGCCGGCGATGTGGTGATCTGGTTCGAGCCCGGCGAGGAATCGGTCAACCTGGTGTTGGCGGAGGACCTGCCGGACGATGCCTGATTTCCTGCGCGATACGCCCGCCGACCGTGTGCGGGCGCGTTTCCTGTTTGCCCACGGCGCCGGCGCGCCCATGGACAGCGAGTTCATGGACGCCATCAGCGCCGGCCTCTGCGGACGCGGTATCGAGGTACTGCGCTTCGAGTTCCCGTATATGGCCCAGCGCCGCAGCGGCGGCAGCCGGCGCCCGCCGAATCCGATGCCGCAGTTGCAGGACTGTTTCCGCGAGCGGGTCGGGCAGGCGGCGGAGCCGGGTGTGCCGCTGTTTATCGGCGGCAAGTCCATGGGCGGCCGGGTGGCCAGCCTGCTGGCGGATGAGCTGTTCGGGAGCGGGGACATCGCCGGGCTGGTGTGCCTGGGCTACCCGTTCCATCCGCGCGGCAAGCCGGACAAACTGCGCACCGGGCACCTGCTGGCGCTCGAGTGCCCGGCGCTGGTGGTGCAGGGCAGCCGCGATCCGCTCGGGAATGCGGAAGAGGTGGCGGGTTACGGCCTGCCGGATTCCATCCGCAGGCACTGGCTGGAGGATGGCGACCACGATTTCAAACCCAGGCGCGCCAGTGGCTTTACCCGCGAGCAGCACTGGCAATCGGCGGTGGATGCGGTGGCGGGTTTTATCCTGCCGCCTGCAGGATCGTAATCCGCTCTTCCCCCAGCAACACCGGCTTCAGCAGCGACATCTGCGCACGCCGGTCCTCGCTGGTGTACCAGGCCTGCCAGTGCAATTCCGACTGCCAGTGCGAGAGAGTAAAGCGGCGCCGTGGATTGCCCTTCTCGGTAAAGGTCTGGCCCTCCACAAAGCCCACGGTGCGGTAGGCGTGCGTCAGTATCTTGCGCGCGGTCTCTTCGTAGGCGCTCTCCATATCCGGCGCAATCTCCCGCTCAATCAAAACGTAAATCATCCTGTTACTCTTGATCACTACTGGGGTTTGCGCCGATTCTACCGCGACCTCGCCGGTGGTCTCTATTTTCGCTGCCGGGCATATTGGCCGACTGGTGAGGCAAAGTTGCAGATGACTGGAGAGCGGAAATCCCGGAAAATGGCGCCATGAAGTCTGATCACACCCTGGATGCCCGCGGCCTGCTGTGCCCGGAGCCCGTCATGATGTTGCACGCTGCGGTACGCAAGCTCGCGCCCGGCGACGTGCTGCAGGTCCTCGCCACCGATCCCTCCACCCAGCGGGATATCCCCAAGTTCTGCCAGTTTCTGGGCTACGAGCTGGTGGATCACGCGGAGGAGAGCGACGAGTTTGTTTTCTGGATCCGGAAGGCGGAATCCTGAAACGCGCGGGCGAAGCTGGGGTTCGCCCGCGCGATGGCGCTGCCCTAGCCCTAGGGAGAACTCACCAGTGCCGCGATCGCCGCCAGAGCCTCCGGGTCCTCGGCCTTGATCTTGTTGGCGATGTTGTGCTGGAAGAAATAGCGGAAGTCCGACGCCTCCTGGGCCGGGTAGAGGCACAGGTCGCCCGGCAGCACCGGGGTGGTTTCCACTATGTCGTGATCGATCAGCATGCCGTGGATCTCACCGCTGGCATACAGCCGCCAGCTGACCACTTCCGTCAGGGTCAGGTTCTCCCGCTGCTCGTCCATAAACACCGCATGGGTGCCGATGGTATCGGGAATTTCCTGCAGTACCTCGTCGGCCTTGCTGTTCTCGTACTCGAAGTATTCCGCCGCTGTTTCCAGTTCGACGATTTTGTGGATCGGGGGCTCGTGGAAGATTTCCTCGATGCCCGGGTCGTAGTAGCCCTCGAAGCGCCCGTCGAGCGGGTCGCGGATATCCGGGCAGGGCACGATGGAGTTCAGCCAGGGAACCAGGCCGACAATTTCGCCGTTTGCCTTGAGCCCCCAGCACAGGATTTTGAGACTGTAGAGATCTGAACCGCTGGAGTTGTTGGAGTAGAGCATTTCCAAGCCATCGAGCTCCGGCGACAGGCGGATAAAGCGCTTGCTCGCAGAAGATTCGATCGGCTCGCCGGTGAAGAGGTCAACCACGTTGCTGGAGCTGTGGTCGGTCATGGAGCACCTCCTTGCAGGGCCGGTTATGGTGCAGGGCGGCGTTTTACTGCTTGTTCCCCCCTGGGGAACCCCGGATGCAGGGCGGGGCCCTTTCCGGTGTCCCTGCCACTAAAGGTATATGCAGAAGTACCGAAATACAACTGGCGTCTTAGACCCCTTGGTTATCGGTGGCGTACTTTTCATTGTTCCCGTGCGCCAAACGCGGGCTTTGAACCGGGCGGTGGCGTTGCTATAGTCCGCGCCTTTGCCACAGTGCGGAGAAGCCCTTGCCAGCCCTGCCCAGTGAATGTTGCCCGCTGACCGAACCGGCCCCCGCGGCCCGCATCGCGCGGGTGTTCGACGGTTGCTTCGGCGCGGCGGACGGCCTGAATACGCGGCTGTGCGGCGGCTTTGACGAGCCCTACTACCGCCCCGCCAGCGGGGGCCGCGGCTTTCACCGCATCGAATTCACCCGTGACTACCCGGCCAGCGCCCTGCACGAGGCGGCCCACTGGTGTGTGGCCGGCGCGGCTCGGCGGCAACAGCCGGACTACGGCTACTGGTACGCCCCGGACGGCCGCGACGAGGCGCAGCAACAGCTGTTTGAACGGGTGGAAATCAAACCCCAGGCGCTGGAGTGGATCTTCGCCCGCGCCTGCGGCCTCGGGTTCCGGGTCAGCGCCGACAACCTGGCCAGTGGCCTGGGGCCCAGCGACAGCTTCCGGCGCGCCATCTGGCAGCAGGTGCTGGGCTACTGCGACCGCGGCGTCAACGACCGCGCCCGCACCTTCGCCCTGGCACTGGCGCGGGAGTTCGATCGCCCGCAACCGTTCGACAGGGCGCTGTACCCACTGGCGGACCTGTCGTGAACAGTGAACATTTCTCTGTAGACACCGGCAGCGGCGCCACCTTCCTGGTGGATGCCTCCGTCTATATTTTCCGCTACTACTTTGCGCTGCCGCCCAACTGGCAGAGCGCTGACGGCTACGATACCGAGGCGGTGTACGGCTTCACCAATTTCCTGCTGGACCTGCTGGCGCGCCGACCGACGCATATCGCCTGCGCCTTCGACGAATCCCTCGGCAGCTGTTTCCGCAACGACTTCTACCCGGACTACAAGTGCAGCCGCGCACTGCCGGACGAGGCGCTGGCGTACCAGTTGGCGGCCTGCCGGGAGATGGCGGAGGTGCTGGGTATCGCCAGTTTTTCCAGCGACCGCTATGAAGCGGACGATATCCTCGCCAGCCTGACCCGGCTGTGCCGGCAGCAGCGGCCGATCGTCATCAGCCGCGACAAGGACCTGGGCCAGTTGCTGGACCGCGGCGCCCTGTCCCTGTGGGATTTCGCCGCGGACCACCACTCTGATGCCGCGGCCATCCGGCACAAGTTTGGTGTGCGCCCGGCGCAGATTGCCGATTACCTGGCGCTGGTGGGGGATACCAGTGACGATATTCCCGGGGTGCCCGGCGTCGGCGCCAAGACCGCCGCGGCGTTGCTGGCGGAATTCGACAGTGTCGAGGCGCTGCTGCAGGCGCCGGAGCGGGTGGCGCAACTGAAGCTGCGCGGTGCCGGTGGGCTGGCTGCAAAACTGGCCGGGCACGCCGACCAGATCGCGCTGGCAAAACGCCTCGCCTCGCTGGTGGAGGATGTCGACCTGGGGATCGCCAGCGACGGCCTGGCCTGGCGCGGTGCCGATGTGGCAGTGGCGCAGGCGCTGGCGGACGCATTCGGTATCGGTGGCCTCAAGGCTAAAATCGAACGGACTATAGAAAGTAGGGAGATGGCGTGACGGATTCCGGACTGACCATTGTCGCCGACGAAAATATTCCGGCGCTGGAAGAATACTTCGGTGATCTGGGGGAGATCCAGCGCGTAAACGGCCGCAGCCTGGGCCGCGAACAGCTGTTGCGGGCGGATATCCTGTTGGTGCGCTCGGTCACCACCGTCGATGAAAGCCTGCTCGCCGGCACACCGGTGCGCTTTGTCGGCAGCTGTACCATCGGCACCGACCACCTGGATACCGCCTGGCTGGAGCGACAGGACATCACCTGGAGCGCCGCACCCGGCTGCAACGCCAACTCGGTGGTGGAGTATGTGTTCTGTGCGCTGGCGTCGCTGGGGGCAGACTGGCGCGGGCGCAGTTTCGGCATCGTCGGTTGCGGCAATGTCGGCGGCCTGTTGCAGCGGCGTCTGCGGGAGCTGGGAATACCCTGTGCCGTTTACGATCCCTGGTTGCCGGACAATCCGGATGCGGCGGATCTGCAGCGGGTGCTGCAGCAGGACGTGATCTGCCTGCACGCGCCGCTGGTGAAGGGCGGGCCGCACCCGAGCTTGCACATGATCGGCGCCGAGCAACTGGCGCATATAAAGGACGGCGCGGTACTGATCAGTGCCGGCCGCGGCGCGGTGATCGATAATGCCGCCCTGCTGGAATTGCTGCGAAAGGGGAAACATTTCACGACGGTGCTGGATGTCTGGGAAAACGAACCGGATATCGATACCGCCCTGCTGGAGCTGGTGGACATCGGCACGCCACATATCGCGGGCTACAGCCTCGATGGCAAACTGTCCGGAACCCGCATGATCCGCGAAGCCCTGGAAAACGCGCAAATCGTAAGCGCCCCTCTGCCATCGGAAGAGAGAGCGGGAGAGAAGGGCAGCCGGGGCAAAACCCGGCTGGTGCCCGGCGCACCCGGCGGCTTCGCCGCCATGGCCGATCTGCTATTGCAAATCTACGATCCGCGCAACGACGACCGGCGCCTGCGCAACGCGGTGGCTGGAGAAATCCCCATGGCCCAGTCCTTCGACCGGCTCCGTCGCGACTACCCGCAGCGGCTGGAGTTCTGCCACTTTTCAATCGCCGGGAATGCGCTGGATGCGGCCGGGCGGCGACAGCTGGCGATACTGGGATTGGATTGAGCCCCGGCAAAGAGCCCCGTGCCGCAGGGTGCGCCGTGCGCACCGGAGGAGGCAGGGGTGGGTTCCGAATTTTTTCGGTGCGCGCGGCGCACCCTACCAGTGGGAGTTGAAGTGAAGCTCGCAAAACTCGGATTGGTCATCAATCCCTGGTCTGGCATCGGCGGCCCCGCGGGGCTGAAGGGGAGCGACGGAATTGAAACCGTCAAACAGGCGCTGGAAGCGGGCATTGAACCCCAATCGAACAAACGTGCCGCCATCGCATTGAATGCGCTCAAGCCATTTTCGGATCAACTGGAAATCCTCTGCTTTGCCGGTGAAATGGGGGAAAACCTGGCTTTGGAGCTGGGTTTTGCCGTCACGGTGCTGGGCAGGGCTGCCACCGATCCATCGACGCCGGCCGACAGCGAGCGCGCCGCACAGGCGATCCGCGATGCCGGCGCCGACCTGATTGTGTTTGCCGGCGGCGACGGCACCGCACGCAATATGGTCAATGCCCTCGGCGACGCCTTCCCGGTGTTGGGTATTCCCGCCGGGGTAAAAATGCACTCGGCCTGTTTCGCCATTTCCCCAAAGGCCGGCGGCGAAGTGCTGCGACGCCTGATGGCCGGGCAGCTGGTGGACCTGCGCGAGCGGGAAGTGCGGGATATCGACGAGAACTCCTTCCGCGAGGGCCGCGTCAGCACGCGTCACTACGGCGAACTGCTGGTGCCGGAGGAGGGCCACTTCCTGCAGGCGGTCAAGAATGCCGGGCGCGAGGTGGAAGAGCTGGCAGTAGCCGATATCGCCGCCGGGGTGATCGAGGAGCTGGAACCGGACACTCTCTATATCGTCGGCCCCGGTTCCACCACCCTGGCGGTGCTGGAGGAGCTGGGCTGTGACGGCACCCTGCTGGGAGTGGACCTGTTGCGCGACGGGCAACTGGTCGCGACCGACGTCAATGCACCGGAAATCGAACAGGCCGTTGCCGCACACGGCGGCCCGGTAAAAATCCTGCTGACCGCCATCGGCGGCCAGGGGCACCTGATCGGCCGCGGCAACCAGCAGTTTTCCCCCAAAGTGTTGCGCGATGTCGGGCGGGACAACCTGGTCGTCATCGCCACCAAGACCAAAATCACCGAACTCGGCGGCCGGCCGCTGCTGGTGGACAGCGGCGATGCGGAACTGGATGCGCAGTGGAGCGGTTTTATCCGCGTGGTCACCGGTTACCGGGACGAGATTCTCTACCCGCTCAGCAATGGCGACACGCCGTAGTGTGCGCAAATTTGGAATGGCATGATGAACTGGAACTCCCTGCTGGCGCAGGTGGAAGCAAAACTCGGTGACGGCAGCAGCGACAGCCGCCGCCTGTTTCACGGCCGTGGCCGCACATACGAAGGATTGGAACAGGTCTGTGTGGACCGGTTCTATCCCGTGCTGCTGGTGACTTTCTTCGCGGAGCACGAGGGTGAGGATGCACTCTGCGAGCAGCTCTGGCGGCTGGCGGAGCCTCGCGGCTATCTCGGTATTGCCGCCCAGCGACGCTACCGGCAGGGCGCGCCGATCGAGTGGCCCTGCGGCCAGCCGGTGGCGGCGCCGGTGGCGCGCCGCGGTGCACTGCGTTTCCCCCTGACATTCGAGCGCCAGAATGTGGGTTTCTTCCTGGATATCGAACCCGGGCGCCGCTGGCTGGAGGCGCAGGTGCGGGCCCACGCGGGTACGGAAAACCTGAAACTGTTGAACCTGTTTGCGTTTACCTGCGCCTTCTCGGCCATCGCCCGCGCCGCCGGCGAGCTGGACATTATCAATGTCGATGTCAATCGCGGCGTGCTCAACCGCGGTCGCGAAAACCATACCTTCAACAGCCTGCCCCTGAAGGGCATCAAGTTCCTGAAACTGGATGCGCTGCGCGATTTCGGCCGCTTCGACCGCCGCGGTCCTTTCCAGCTGGCGGTGGTCGACCCGCCCACGCGACAGAAGGGACGCTTCGATGTCAGTGAGAATTACGGCAAATTGTTGCAGTTGCTGCCGCGGTGCCTGGCGGACGAGGCGGAACTGCTGATGGTGATGAACTCACCGGCGCACAGCGAGGCGCATTTTCGCGCGTTGATCGAGGGGGCGGATGGCGGCTTCAGGGTGGTGGCGCGGTTGCCGCAGAGCCCGGATTTCCCGGACCGGGATCCGGATGCGGCGCTGAAAATGCTGCATGTGAGTTTTCGCCGGTAATCTCCGGGTGCCTCGGGGATCGGCAGAGGTTACAGCGCCGCGAATTCCCGCATCAGCCGCTCCATCAATTCCTGTATCTGCGGTGAGGAACCGCCGCGCACTGTCTCGTCCAGCAGCTGCGCATTGCTGTGCCCGGATTCGGTCTTGGCGATCAGCAGTAGAAAACTGCGGTGGCTCAGCGCCGCTTCCTCCACCGCCTCCTGGCGCACCAGTTGGGTGAAGTGAATATAGCCGCACTGTTTCAGCCAGCTCATGGCGCCCAGGCAGGCCAGGTGGCGCGGGGAGTGCAGGCCGAATTCGTCCGGGGTGTCCGGGCCGGCGATATCCTCCACGTAGACGGTGGCCGGTGCCGGGAACTGGTTGAACAGCGCCAGCAGGGTCCTGCCGGCGTCGCGGTAAAAATCGTGGATATGCAGATCGTCGAGCATGATACGGCTTACGGTATTTTTTATCGCTTTCTCTATTGGGCGTTATTGGGAGTAGCGCTCCAGGAAGTGCCCCAGGCGGCCGATGGCGTGGGACAGGTCGTCTTCCCGCGGCAGGAAGACGATGCGCATATGGTCCGGCGCATCCCAGTGGAAGCCGCGGCCGTGTACCAGCAACACTTTCTCCTGGCGCAGGAAGTCCAGCACCAGCTGCTCGTCGTCCCGTATTTTGTGGTGGTCCAGGTTCAGTTTGGGGAACAGGTAGATGGCGCCCTGGGGTTTGACGCAGCTGACACCGGGGATGTCGTTCAGCATGCGGTGGGCCAGGTCGCGCTGCTGGCGCAGGCGCCCGCCGGGAAGCACCAGGTCCTGGATACTCTGGTAGCCGCCGAGTGCCGTCTGCACCGCGAACATGGCCGGCACATTGCTGCACAGGCGCATCGACGACAGTATCTCCATGCCCTCGATAAAGCCCCTGGCGCGGTGCTTGGCGCCGGTCACGGTCATCCAGCCGGAGCGGAACCCCGCCAGTCGGTAGGATTTGGACAGGCCGTTGAAACTCAGGCAGAGCACGTCCTCGGCCAGCTTTGCCATGGGGGTGAACTCGGCATCGTCGTAGAGGATCTTGCTGTAGATCTCGTCGGCAAAGATCACCAGGTCGTGCTGGCGCGCGACCTCCACGATCTCCTCCAGCAGCGCGCGGGGGTAGACGGCACCGGTGGGGTTGTTGGGGTTGATCACGACGATACCGCGGGTGCGCGGCGTGATCCTGGCCTTGATATCGTCGATATCCGGCAGCCAGCCGGCCTCTTCGTCACAGCGGTACATGACCGGGTGGCCGCCGGTGAGGTTGGTGGCCGCCGTCCACAGCGGGTAGTTGGGCATCGGCAGCAGCACTTCGTCGCCGGTGTTCAGCAGCGCCTGGGTGGCCATCGCAATCAGTTCGGAAACGCCGTTGCCGAGGTAGATATCATCGATATCGACGCCGGGAATGCCCAGTGTCTGCGACTCCTGCATAATGGCCTTGCGCGCAGCGAACAGGCCCTTGGATTCCACATAGCCCTGGGCGTGGGACAGGTTGTGAATGACATCCTGGATGATCTCGTCGGGGGCGCCGAAGCCGAAGGGGGCCGGGTTGCCGATATTCAGCTTGAGAATACGGTGGCCTTCCTCTTCCATACGCGCGGCCTGTGCCATGACCGGGCCGCGGATTTCATAGCAGACGCCGTGGAGTTTTTCCGACTTGAGAATGTCCTTCATGGTGTGAATCCTGGGGCACCGCGGGAGCGCCGGGTGCAGGTCCGGTCCGCTTCCACAGGGTGGCGTTTAAATTAAGGAGCAAGAGTATGTCAAAAGAAAAAGACGATAACTACTGGCGCGATAAGCTGACCCCGGAAGAATTCCAGGTTTGCCGGGAGGCGGGCACCGAGCGCCCTTTCAGCGGCGAGTACTGGGATGTCTTCGAGGACGGCTCCTACCGCTGCCGCTGCTGTGGCGAAGTGTTGTTCCAGTCCGATTCCAAATTCGAGTCGGGCTGTGGCTGGCCCAGTTTCGATACGGTGGCGCGCGAGAGTGCCGTGGAGGAGAAGCCGGACAACAGCCTGGGCATGCGCCGCACGGAAATCCTCTGTGCCAATTGTGGCTGCCACCTGGGGCACGTTTTCCCCGACGGCCCCACCGAGACAGGATTGCGCTACTGTGTTAATTCACTATCCGTAAAGCTGGACCCGGAAGAGGGCGATCAGGGAGCACAATGATGCAAAGCGGGGCCGCAGTCCACTGGAGCCGCTGGCTGGTGCGGGCGCAGTGGTTGCTGCTGGCCATCATATTCTGCGCCGCGCTGGCAGTGCGGCTGCAACTGGTGCATTTCGGCCCGGTATTCCAGGTGTTCCGCCTTGCGGGCCTGGCGATGCTCGGCGTGGTGCTGCTGAGTATGCCGGTGTTTATCTGGGGGCTGGTGAAGCGCCACGCGGATGCCCGCCGGGCGGCGCTCTGGGCCACGGTGCTGGGGCTGGTACCGGTGGCGGTACCGCTGATGACCATGGGGCAGGGCAACCTGAATGCGCCGCCGATCAGCGATATCTCCACCGACCTGAAGGATCCGCCGCAATACCGGGCGGTACTGTCCCTGCGGCACAGGGACGACAACAGCGCCGAGTACGCGGGGGAGGCGGTGGCGCGGCAGCAGCGCGACGCCGATATGTACGACGATATCCGACCGCTGGTGTTGTCCATGCCCGTGAGCCGTGCCACCGAGCTGGCGGCGGAGGTGGCCCGGGAGCTGGGTTGGCGGATAGTGGCCGAGGACCCGGAGCGCGGTCGCCTGGAGGCGGTGGACCGGACCCCGCTGCTGGGCCTCAGCAGCGACGTGGTGGTGCGGGTGCAGGCCGAGGGCGACGGCGCCAGGGTGGATATCCGTTCCAGTTCCCGGGTGGGCAAGGGCGACCTGGGCACCAATGCGGAGCGAATCCGCGAATTCCTCGGCGACCTCGGCGCGCGGGCCGAGGAGGTGGAGTAGCGGCCGCGCACCGCGGCGCCCCGGATTTCGTAAGTGCCTGACTTAAAAAGAAAAAAAACCGTAAAAAGTTTTCAACGAAGTGTTGACAGCCCCCCGGGTGCTACATAGAATGCGCCCCACTTCTGACGCAGAGCGCAAAACAAAGCGCCGCAGCGATCAGGGGGAAGTCCGGGGTCCCCTTCGTCTAGAGGCCTAGGACACCGCCCTTTCACGGCGGTAACAGGGGTTCGACTCCCCTAGGGGACGCCACTGCGGGAATAGCTCAGTTGGTAGAGCGCAACCTTGCCAAGGTTGAGGTCGCCGGTTCGAACCCGGTTTCCCGCTCCAGTTTCTACTTCTTGTAGAGCGCGCAGACAGGCCTGCGAAAGCGCACTACAGGGAGTTGCCAGGGGAATTTCCACTGGCGATGCCACCGGCAGTGTGGCAGCATTGGTTCATCGGGGCCAAGTGCAAGTTTTCTGTCCCCATCGTCTAGAGGCCTAGGACACCGCCCTTTCACGGCGGTAACAGGGGTTCGACTCCCCTTGGGGATGCCAATACAGCCCGGCAGCGTTGCGCTGCCGGGCTTGCCAGAAAAGCGGGAATAGCTCAGTTGGTAGAGCGCAACCTTGCCAAGGTTGAGGTCGCCGGTTCGAACCCGGTTTCCCGCTCCAGAATAAAAAAGCCGCTCATCGAGCGGCTTTTTTATTTTCCGCAGTGATCTTCCCGGATTCTGCTGCGTTTCATCCGGGCTACCCGTGGGGCTGCTCCATTCCCTGCAGTCCATCCGGTTGAAATATCCCCGCCGAGCGAGTTGAATAGCGCCCTCAGTATCAGGAGGCAGTAATGACCGCAGCGCTCTCCATCCAGAATCTGGAAAAAACCTACGACAACGGCTTCCGGGCCCTGAAAGGCATCAGCTTCGAGGTACAGCCCGGGGACTTCTTCGCCCTGTTGGGCCCCAACGGCGCCGGCAAGTCCACCACCATCGGCATCATCTGCTCCCTGGTGCGCAAAACCGGCGGCAGTGTGTCCATCTTCGGAATCGATATCGACAGCAATTTCCCGGCAGCCAAACAGATGCTGGGGGTCGTGCCGCAGGAGTTCAACTTCAGCCAGTTTGAAAAGGTGTACGACATCGTCTGCACCCAGGGCGGTTTCTACGGCATGCCGCGCAACCTGGCGGAAGAGCGCACGGAAAAATACCTGAAACAGCTGGGGCTGTGGGACAAGCGCAATGTGCAGGCGCGCATGCTGTCCGGCGGCATGAAGCGCCGGTTGATGATCGCCCGCGCGCTGATCCACGAACCCAGGCTGCTGATCCTGGATGAGCCCACCGCCGGCGTGGATATCGAGCTGCGCCGCTCCATGTGGACCTTCCTCGAGGAGATCAACCGCCAGGGCACCACGATTATCCTGACCACCCACTACCTGGAAGAGGCGGAGAGCCTGTGCCGCAATATCGCCATCATCGACAAGGGCGATATCGTCGAGAACACCTCCATCAAGTCGCTGCTGAAAACCCTGAGCCGCGAGGTCTTTATTCTCGATACCGCGAACACCCTGGAAGATTGCCCGGACCTGGGCGACTTCGACGGCCGCCTGCTGGACGAACACAGCCTGGAGGTGACGGTGGAGAAGGGCCAGTCATTGACGGACCTGTTCACCAGCCTGGCCGCGCAGGAAATCACCGTAACCAGCATGCGCAACCGCGCCAATCGCCTGGAGGAGCTGTTCGTCTCCCTGCTGGCGGATGAACGTGACGCAGAGGGAGACGAGCAGTGAACACCGACGCTATCTGGACATCCTTCTCCACCATCCTGCGCCGTGAAGTGCGCCGCTTCACCCGCATCTGGCCGCAGACACTGGTGCCGCCGGTAATCACCATGTCGCTCTATTTCGTCATTTTCGGTTCGCTGATCGGCAGCCGTATCGGCCAGATGGGCGGCTTCTCCTATATGGAGTTTGTCGTGCCGGGGCTGATCATGATGGCGGTGATCACCAACTCCTACTCCAATGTGGCGTCTTCATTCTATAGCGCGAAGTTCCAGCGCAATGTCGAGGAGCTGCTGGTCTCGCCCACGCCCAATTGGATCATCATGGCCGGCTATGTGCTGGGCGGTGTGGCGCGGGGCCTGATTGTGGGGTTCGTGGTAACACTGATCGCGCTCTTTTTTACCAACCTGACGGTTCAGCATATCGGCCTGACCGTTTCCATTGTATTCCTGGCGGCGGTGCTGTTTTCCCTGGCGGGCTTTATCAACGCGATCTATGCCAACAGCTTTGACGATATCTCGATCATCCCCACATTCGTGCTGACACCACTGACCTATCTCGGCGGCGTTTTCTATTCCATCGAGTTGCTGTCGCCGTTCTTCCAGGGGTTGTCCAAGCTGAATCCGGTACTCTATATGGTGAACGCCTTCCGCTACGGTGTGTTGGGTGTGTCGGATATCAATGTGTTCTGGGCATTTGTCGGCGTGCTGGTCTTTATCGCCCTGCTGTCCGCGTGGGGCCTGCACCTGATGAGCCACGGCAAGCGCCTGCGACACTAAACCGGTATTTTCCCGGGGCTTGCAGGGTGCGCGCGGCGCACCCTACGCCGACTCCGGGTACCATTGAGGGTGACAAGTCCGATGAACCGCGAAGACTGGCAAAACCTGCCGCTGGGCAGGGAAACCACCTATGAATCCCGTTACAACCCGCAACTGCTGCACCCGATCGAGCGCGCCATTTCCCGCGCGCACCTGCAGATTGGGGAGGACGCGTTGCCGTTTTCCGGTGAGGACGAGTGGTGGGGCTTCGAGCTGTCCTGGCTGAATGCGAAAGGGTTGCCCCGGGTGGCCGTGGCGAAGTTCAGCTTCCCGGCCACCACGCCGTATATGGTGGAATCCAAGTCGTTCAAGCTGTACCTGAATTCCTTCAACCAGACCCGCTTCGACTCGGATAAGGTGGTGCGGGATATACTGGCGCGGGACCTGGGCGCAGCCGCCGGCGGCCCGGTTGCGGTCGAGCTGTTCGGGGTCGAGGATCCCGGGCTGACGGTGCAAAGGCCGCAGGGCAGCTGCCTGGATCAACTGGATATCGAGATCCGCCACTACCAGCCGGATGCGGCCCTGCTGAAGCTGGACGCCGGCGGCGAGCAGGCAGACGAGACCCTGTACAGCCACCTGCTGCGCAGCAACTGCCCGGTCACCGGCCAGCCGGACTGGGCGACGGTCTGCATCGAGTACAAGGGGCCGGCCCTGGACCGCGAGGCGCTGCTGGCCTATATCGTCTCTTTCCGCGAACACCAGGATTTTCACGAACACTGTGTAGAGCGGATATTCTGTGACCTGCAGAAACTGGCGGCATTCGATCAACTGACCGTCTGCGCGCGCTACACCCGCCGCGGCGGCCTGGATATCAATCCGCTGCGCAGTTCGCGAGCGGAAGCGAAACTGCCGGGAAGGTTCGCCCGGCAGTAGCGGGCGGCAAGGCCGCCGGTCCCGCAAAAAGCAGAAAAATTGGCGTGCATGTCACATTGGCGGGCCCTGTCTCGTCTATAGGGGGAAACCAACAGAGGAGTCCCATCATGACTGCCAACATCGATCCCTTTGCCGCCGCCCCGTCCCTGATGAAAAGCTGGATCGGCACGTCACTCGCCGTCGCCGCCAGCCTCGAGTCCAGCCTTATCGAGCTGGTGAAGATCCGCGCCTCGCAGATCAACGGCTGCGCCAACTGCATCAATATGCATACGGTGGAAGCCCGCGCGCAGGGGGAGACCGAACAGCGCATCTACCTGCTGTCCGCCTGGCGCGAGGCCCCCTGCTATACGGATCGCGAACGCGCCGCCTTCGGCTGGACCGAGGCCCTGACCCGGCTCTCCGAAGGGCATACGCACGAGGAGGCGCGGGAGGCGCTGGTCGAGCATTTCTCCGCGGAGGAGCAGGTGAATCTCACCCTGATGATCAATGTCATCAACGGCTGGAACCGGCTCGCGGTGGGCTTCGGTCTGTGGATCGAGCCCGAGGCTGCGAAGGCCGGGGCCAGGGGAACGGCGGCCTGATGGCCGCTGATGCGCTTGCGGAGGCAGCGGGCAGCTTCGACCCGCTGCGCCCGGGCCTGGTGCGGGTCGCCTATCGCATGCTGGGCTCGGTCGCCGATGCCGAGGATATTGTCCAGGAGGCCTTCATTCGCTGGATGGGGACCGATCGCGATCGGGTGCGCGAGCCTGAAGCCTTCCTGCGCCGCACCGTCACGCGGCTCTGTCTCGACCAGCTCAAATCCGCGCGCCACCGGCGCGAAACCTATATCGGCCCGTGGCTTCCCGAGCCACTGCTCGAAGAGCAGGAGGGCGAGGATGTCACCCTGCCGCTGATGCTCGCCCTGGAGCGCCTCTCGCCATTGGAGCGGGCGGCTTTCCTGCTGCACGATGTGTTCGGTCTCGGTTTTGAGGAAGTGGCCGGGACCATCCGGCGCAGCCCGGCCGCCTGCCGGCAGCTCGCCGCCCGCGCGCGCAAGCGAGTCCGCGACGCGCGGCCCCGCTACGAGGTGGACAGGAAACGCGGCCTCGAACTCGCCGAGGCCTTCTTTGCCGCTTCCCGCAGTGGCGATATGAAGGCGCTCGGCTCGATGTTGGCGGCCGATATCAGCCTGCACGCCGATGGCGGCGGCAAGCGTTCGGCGGCTACGCAGCCCGTGGTCGGTTTTTATTCCGTGTTGAAGTTGCACGAAGGGCTGGCGGCGCTGTTTATCAAGCACGGCTCACAGCTTGTTCGCACCGGCTTCATCAACGGGTTGCCCGGGTTTATCACGCGGGAGGCCGATGGGGAAATCCAGGTGACCGCGCTGGATATCGAGGATGGCAAGGTTGCGGCGATCTATGTGGTGCGGAACCCGGACAAGCTGGGGCACCTGCACTGATCGGATGATAAAAAGGCGCACTGGGTCGTGCGCCCCAATTCAGATAATGACTTTGCTCTTGAGCGTCTTGGTCGCCTTGTCCAGCGCCTGCAACACCCGGTCCTTGTCGTAATTGCGGATCTTGTCCAGGTCCATATGCATGGAGAAGCCGGGCGCGTGGTCTTCCAGGTAGCTCTGCTGTCCACCCAGGTTCTTGCGCAGGTCGGTCACCTGGTAAACCTTCACCGGGGTACTGAAGCCCTTCACCGTCACATGGCCCTTGTCGCGGCACATGACCGAGTGCTTGATCAGCGCCCAGCTCTCGTGGCTGATCAGGATTTCCCCCGGCTGCGCGGCACCCTCGAGGCGCGCGGCCAGGTTTACGTGGGTGCCCATCACCGTGTAGGACTGGTGATGGGCGGTGCCGAAAATGCCCACGGTGCAGTAGCCGGTATTGATACCCATGCGCACCTGCAGCGGCCGGGCGATGCCCTTGTTGTACCACTCCTGCTTCATTTCACGCACGCGCTTGCGCATCGCCAGAGCCATGGCCACGCAGCGCAGGGTATCGGATTTGGGGCCCTTGCTCTCGTCGTCCCCGAACACCACCATCACCGCGTCGCCGATGAACTTGTCGATGGTGCCGCCGTACTGGCCGGCAATACGCGCCATTTCCGACAGGTAGTTGTTCAGCAGCAGGGTAAAGGTCTCCGCCTCCAGCTCTTCGGTCAGCTGGCTGAAATCCTTGATATCGGAAAAGAACACGGTCAGCAGCTTGCGCTCGGTCGCCAGCTCGTTCTCGCGGCCGTTGGTCACCGCGCGCCACAGGCGTTGGGGCAGGTACTTGGACAGCTTGTAGGTCCGCATCTTGTTCACATGCTGTTCGCTGGTCAGCGTGCGGTTGGTCTTCTTCAGGCTGGCAATCTGCTTGTGGGTATAGAAGGCGTAGGCACAGAAATAGGTGAAGACACCGATCAGGCTGGCGGCGCTGATGGTCAGGTCAGCGTTGACCACCATGGTCGGCTTGTGGATCAGGTAGCCGGTGCCGACGCCGAGTAGCAGCCCGGTGTTGTGTTCGAACCAGCGGCGTCCGCCACCCTCGGTCAGCGCATTGAACTGCACCATGGTGACGAACAGCAGCGTGGGCAGCAGGCTGAAATTGGCCAGCGCGATGGCGATACCGATCATGGCCGCGTCGGTGAACGACAGCCAGCGCCGGATATTGGGCGCATTCTCGGGAAGGGCGTGGCGGCTGATACGGTAGGCGATTGCCGTATAGACCAGCAGCAGGGCGGCCATGCCCAGCAGCAAAACCTTGTCCAGGTTCCAGGGGGAGGACCAACTGACCGCGTTCAGCAGCGTACCCGCCGCCGCGAAACAGATCAGGGTGCGGAAGTAATACGGATAGCGAGAATCAACATTCCGCCCGGCGTTTTCAACAGGCTGGTCCTGCATTGGAAGTTGTCTTTTGTTGCGCAGAAAATAACCAAACTGGTGTCGTGCGGCAGCTTTTACCAAAAATGAGAGCTGGCGCACGCGGCAGCCGGGAAGTGTACTCTGCCCGGACGAATATTGCGAAGTTCTTTCTCGCGCACCGCCGCCCTGCGGTAGAATCCCCCGTTTTGTTGACGCCAAAGACAGGAGAGAGCGATGGATGCCCTGACGGCCCTGCACAATCGAGTCTCGATCGGTGTGCTGACCGATCCGTCACCGGATGAGACGCAGCGGCAGAACATCTTCCGCGCCGCCCTGCGCGCGGCGGACCACGGCCTCCTGCGCCCGTGGCGTTTCCTGCTGGTGGAAGGGGAGGCCCGCCATCGCCTGGGCGAGGTCTTCCTGCGCGCGGCCGAGCAGGCGGCCGGCGAGCCGCTGGGCGCCGGCCAGCGGGAGAAAACCCTGAACATGCCCCTGCGCGCCCCGCTGCTGGTGGTGGCCATCACTTGCCTGCGGGACCACCCCAAGGTCCCGCATCTGGAACAGCACCAGTCCACCGCCGGCGCCGTACAGGCCATGCTGACCGCCGCCTTCGCCGAGGGCGTCGGCGCCTACTGGCGCACCGGCCCCCTGGCCACCAACCCGCTGGTGGCGGAACAACTGGGCCTGGCGGACAACGAGCGCATCGACGGCTTCATCTATATGGGCACCCCCCAGAAACCACCCCGCAGCGCCCCGGATCTGCCCCTGGAGGAATTTTTTACCCACTGGGAGGCACATTAGGGTTGCACTGCCGCCCTCGTTTTTGTAAAGTGCGCGCTCGCTGAACGGGGCTATGTCCCTGATTTAGCAGGCAATTTGAGCTTCGCCGAGCGAAGTAAAAAACCGCAGGCGTGCGGTTCGGAGTCGATGGGACGGCCGACGAAACGTGACAATCAGAATCCGGTGAGGTGTCCGAGTGGCTGAGCCGGAGCGTAGCGGAGACCACGCCCGTAGGGCGTAACGAGCACGCAGGCGTGCGGTTCGGAGTCGATGAGACGGCCGGCGAAACGTGACAATCAGAATCCGGTGAGGTGTCCGAGTGGCTGAAGGAGCACGCCTGGAAAGTGTGTATACCGCAAGGTATCGAGGGTTCGAATCCCTCCCTCACCGCCACATACAAAAAAGGCCCCATGCTCGCGCATGGGGCCTTTTTTGTATGTGGCGGTGAGGAGGATTTGGGTGAGAGCCCCGTTCGAGCCGGAGGCGCGTAGCGCCGGAGACCAGCGAGCGAAGCGAGCTAATCCCTCCCCGGGTGGCGCCCCCGAAATTTGTTCAGTTCCCCAAGCGGCTCAAAGAAGAAAGATTGAGCCAGGGGCGAGCGGCCTGAGTCCCCCGTTCCCCTCGGTATGGTTGGGCTGGTCAGCAGTTATCGCACCTTAAAGCCGTACTCTTTCGCGTACCGTTGCAACAACTGGTTGAAGGTGGGCGTATTGCCCCGCACCAGGCCAGCAGCCGCCCGGCGTACGGGGGGTGCAACGCAGCAATGCGTGCGGCAGGGCTGTGGCCTCAATCGCTTGACCACTAAATAACGGCTCATTAATCACGCAATCCCTTGCTTAATAAGCCGTCAACGTGGCATTGGGGCTCGCACTTCCTACAGCGATCCTAAAAACGCCAGAAGCGCTTCGCGGTCTTCGCTGCTGAGGTTGGTAAAGCGGTTTTTAATCGCTTCAGCTTCACCGCCATGCCAGACGATGGCTTCGGTGAGGGTGCGGGCGCGGCCATCGTGTAAATAGCCAACGGGTATGTCGCCGGCGACGTATTTTGTGTAGCCGATGCCCCACAACGCTGGTGTGCGCCACATGCGGCCGTTGGCGACGCCTTCGGCAAAGTCATCGGCCAAGCCTTCGCCCATATCGTGCAGCAGCAGGTCGGTGTATGGCCGAATTGTCTGGTTGCGGACTTCGGCGAAGCGCGAACGCGCGCTGGTTTGTATTTCGCCAACATGGCAAGCGTTACAGCGGATGTCGTTGAACACTTGCTCGCCTTGCTCGATCTTATTGGGATCGACGTCCAGGTAGGGTAATGGGGACACGCCTCGGGGAAAACCGCTTACTTGGCTGCGTTGCGCGGGTACCGCCAACAAATGCAAGTAATCGGTCATCAGTTGCAGCGCGTCATCGGGTAAGCCAGCTTCGGTACCGCTGGCAGGATCGCAGTATTTCGGGCCGGCCAAACAGTCACGGTTTGGATAAACCGATGAGGTCACTGACATATCGAGCAGGGCGGCGTTGGCTACCTGGTGACGCAGGCTGACCTTGCCTGCTTTCCAGCCATAGCGGCCTAAGCGTACCTCGCCGCTTTCGGGATCGTAAGCGTAGTTGGCTGTGCCGAGTACGCCATCCTCGTCTGGTGTGCTGCGAACTCGTGCCAGAATGGTGTCATCGGCAATGGCCTCTAACAGCCCCATGCCAATTAACGGTTGCGCCGCGCGCAGCGAATACGAGTCGGGTACCGGTCCTTCAAAGGCGATAGTGGGTTTGCGCAGTGTAATCACATTGCCATCGGCAAGGGTTACCTTGTGGCTCTCGAAGCCAGCCACATAAGCGGCGTTGCCCCAGTTTTCGCTGGCGCCGCTGGTAGTGGAGCGCGCATTCATTTGCAAACTTTGGCCATAGACAGGATGTGGCCAGTAGTATTCACCACTGTCGGGGTTGTTGTTGTTCTCAGCGCCACCCACACGCACCACCATGGTGTCTAATCGTTGATTGGCGACTACCGGTGCAACGCTGCGGCCATTATTGATATGGCAGCTGACGCAGGTCGATTGGTTGAAATGGTGACCTTGGAGTTCCCGGCCTGCATCATTGCGGTCGTTGCCGGCTTCATTGTGCTCGCCGCTCCAGAGGTTGGTGTGTAACCAGCGCCGGCCCTCCATAAAACGCTGGATATTTTGCATGCCGACGTTGTTGTGGGGTTGTTGAAAGATAAAGCTGGCATTGTCGGCGTAATCGTATGACACCGAACCCAATCCACCCTGTAGGGTGTGCTTGGGCAAGGGTTCGTTCATCAACCGCGGCTGTAGGCCATACCAGGGGCGCAAACCTTCCCCCATTACGTAAGTCAGTTCGTTGGTATAATAACGAACTGCGCCATCATCGCCGATTGCATCCATGGCCGCGCGAGTCGAGAAAAACGAGCTGGTGAACTCGATGATGTCGCCTTTTTCCAACGGCCGCGCTGGCACGTTTCCGCCGCCGGGCACCAACACGCCGTCGGCATTCTCGACCAGGGCGCTGTGGCCGGGATAGGTATCGAACACCACGCTGCAGCCGTCGTTGGCACCGGTAATCCCGTCGTAGCCGCTATTGGGTCTCCTTAGCTTGTTGTTGGCAGGTTTGGGGACTACCTCACATGGCGCGCCATCGCTGAGATAGGTTGAATCATCAAGCAGATCACCAGGGCTCATCCAGCCAAAACCGGTGACATTGGGGTCATCGAAGCGGCGTACAAAGGAATGTCCTCCACCTTTCTGCGCCTGCTGAAAGTACTGGTTGACGATAATGTGTGGCTCGGTGACACCAGGGACGTTGCTGTTGTCGATAAACTCAACGCCCCAGGTGCGGTTCTTAAAGTAATTGGCGACAAAGTTCAGGTGTGCACCAGGCCCCTTGTCCACCGGGTTGCCTTGACCATCAACGGTATCATTGCGGCCAAAACCGTATTCATTCCACTCCTCGCCGCGTTCACGCGCGTGGCGTGAGCGGCCGACCATGCCAAAACGGGTCACCAGCGTGCCATCGGCCAGGGTAAAACTGATACTTTCAATCGGGTCCGCTGGCGCTGGTGGGGGCTGGCGGCCACTACCGTCTAATGGGTAAGACAGATAGGAGGTGTCCAGTGTTGGCATTGAATTATCGCGACCGGGTGTTTTGAACTCGGCCTCAAATAGCG
This sequence comes from Microbulbifer litoralis, assembly GCF_023634065.1. Classification (GTDB taxonomy): domain Bacteria; phylum Pseudomonadota; class Gammaproteobacteria; order Pseudomonadales; family Cellvibrionaceae; genus Microbulbifer; species Microbulbifer litoralis. The sequence goes on along the minus strand of NZ_JALKCV010000012.1, from coordinate 49,856 downwards.
AGTAGCCATACTGGGTGTGGCGACGAATACCTTGCAGGAGCACATACTGGGCGTCGATATTGAGGTTGAAAAAAGCCTCGGTGTCGCCTTTACCGGCGGTGATGTAGCGCAATTGATACCAGTCTTCCGCATTGTCGGAAATATAGATGGCGTATTCATCGGCATACGCGTTTTCCCAGTAAAGTTTCATATAACCGATAGCGGTTTTGCTACCAAAATCGAACTGCAGCCAGGCATCGTCGGGGTCGGCGATATCGTCATTCCAGGCACTTTCCCAGCGGCTGCTGAAATCGCCATCAACGGCTTTTGCAGCAGTGTTATTGTCGTTTTCGTCACCGGATGAGCTCGCGGTGATGGCAGTGATGGGTATGGGTTGCGCTAACTGACTTTTGTCATAGTCAGCTGCCAGGCGCAGCGCTGCCGGTGGCGCTGGTAGTACAGGCGCATCAGCGGACGGCAGTGGGCTGATACCGGTGACTGGCGCTGACTCAAAATCTGGTTCGGGTAGTTCGCCAATGGGAGGGGACTCGGGGTCGGGTTCGGCAGGCACTTCCGCAGGTGGTGCGCTGTCATTGTCGTCAGAGCTACCCCCGCCACCGCAGGCTGATATCGTCAATGTTAAAAATAGGGTGAGGAACCAGCGCATGGTCAGTTTTTCTCCAATTTCGATTATCGAGAGCCAATACTTGGTGGCAAATCCGCTGTATTGGAAAAATTTTCCTATCTTAACAGGCTCTTCGTGGAGAAAATGTGAGCTTATAGCATAATCGCCCCTTTGATAGGGGCACTGGTGAGAAGGTATTCGCGGATGTAAGTGGGCACTATGCGCTGTGCTGGGGATCAGCTCTCCGAGGGATATCAGCAGTGTAGATTTGCGACGGCCTGAATATGAAGCCGGTGGCTTCACGCTAATTTACGAAGAGCCCTGTTTTGAACCTGCCATGGGGTTCTCCACTCCGGGCTCTCGTGCTGCCATTCCCGGGAAGCGAAAGCGCCTTACTCTGCAGATGCAGCCTCGCCCTGTATTTTTCCCGCAAGCAATGCTTTCAAGCGGTCTCTCGTGCGCGCACCAAAAGCTCCAATATCCACCCCAATCCCATAAAGCGCCGGCACCAGCAATAGCGTCACAAAGAAGGCCACAAACACCCCAAACGCCAGTGCCACCACAATCGGCTGCAGGAAGGCCGCCTGGATGCTGCGCTCCATCATCATCGGCATCAGGCCGACGATGGTGGTGACGGTGGTCAGCAGGATGGGGCGGAAGCGGGCTGCGCCGGCTTCGACGATGGCTTTCAGCGGCTCCATCCCCCTCTCCCGCAAGCGGTTGCAGTGGTCCATCAGCACCAGGTTGTCATTGACCACCACGCCCGCCGCGGCGGCGATGCCGAAGTAGCTGAAGATGGCCATGGTCATGCCCATGATGCCGTGGCCGAGAATGGCGCCGACGAAGGCGAAGGGGATGGCGACCAGGATCAGGATCGGCTGGAAGTAGCTGCGGAAGGCCACCGCCAGCAGGCTGTACATGGCGAAGAAGGCCATGGTGTAGAGGCCCAGGACTTCCTGGATAAAGCGCTTCTCGCCCTCGGCCTGGCCTACGGCGCCGCGGATGATGCCCGGGTGGCGTTTTTCCCAGTCGGGGAAGAAGTTCTTTTCCAGGTCTTCCATGATCTCGCCGCGCACGTCGTCTTTCAGGTCTGCCATCACCCGCGCGGCGCGGTTGCCGTTCCAGCGCTGGATGCGCTTGATACCCGGCGCGTATTCCAGGTCGGCCACCGCCAGCAGCGGTACTTCGCGGCCGTCTTCGGTGCGCACGCGGAAGTCCTTCAGGCTCTCGATGGAGCGGCGGGATTCGCGCGGGTAGCGCACCATGACCTTGACGTCCTGGCCGGCGCGGGGGAGGCGCTGGACCTCTTCACCGAAATAGGCCTGGCGCACCTGGCGGTTGACGTCCGCCAGGGTCAGCCCGAGCCGGGTGGCGCCGGGCTTGAGTTCGATGCGGATTTCCTCAGAGGCGCCCTCCAGGTTGTTGCGCACGTCGTAGAGACTTTCGTAGGTACGCAGTTTGTCTTCCAGCTCCGCGGTGGCCTCGCGCAGTACGCCCAGGTCCGGGTGGCGGATGGACAGCTCGAAACCGGGGCCGTTGTTGTTGAAGGAATACTGTACCGACACTTCCTTGGCGTCGGGCACGTCGCCGATCAGTTCCCGCAGGCGCAGCGCGGCGTCCTTGGCCGACATCTCGCGGACTTCCGGCGGCGCCAGTTGCACGATGGCCATGACGCTGTCGCGCCGGGAGCGGGTGTACCAGTTCTCGATCAGTGCACCCTGGCCGTCGGTGCGCTCGTTGACTTCGTGTTCCAGCTGCTTCTCGGCGTCCTGCAATTGGGCCAGGATTTCCAGTGCGCGGCTGTAGGGCGCGCCCTCGGGCATGGTCACGTTGACGATAACCTGGTCGGATTCGATCTCCGGCATAAAGCTTTTCTTGACCCAGCCGCTGCCGAACAGGCCGAAGCCGATCATCAGCACGGCGACAAAAATACTTGCGGTCAGGTAGCGGTGGTCCACGGCCCACTGGCCGATACGGCGGTAGCGGTGCTGGGCGAAATGGACGATGCCGTCGGCGATGCGTTTCTGCATGCGCCCGAACCGGCCGAGTTCGGTGCGCGGTTTCAGGTTGCCGAGGTGTGCCGGCAGGATAAACAGGGATTCAATCAGCGAGAACAGCAGTGCCAGTATCACCACCCAGGTGATATGGCGGGTGAACTCGCTGGTGGAACCGGAGATGAAAATCCACGGCAGGAAAGCGAGTATGGTGGTCACGACGGCGAAGATCACCGGCTTGGCCACCAGTTGGGTGCCGAGCACGGCCGCGTCCAGCCCGCCGCCCGCGTGTCGGTGTTCGGGGTTGTGGGATTCGGTATGGATGCTTTCGCCCACCACGATGGCATCGTCCACGACGATCCCCAGCACCAGCAGGAAGGCGAAGGTGGACAGCATGTTCAGGGACACGCCGACGCTCGGCAGCAGCACGAAGGCGCCGGCGTAGGCGGTGGCAATACCGATCGCGACCCAGAAGGCCACCTTCGGGCGCAGACTCAGTACCAGTACCAACAGCACCAGGATCAGGCCCTGGAAGGCGGAAGTACCGATGGTATCCAGCCGGCCCTCGAAGGCCTCGGCGTTGTCGGTCCACAGCGTGAGTTTCGCACCGGGGGGCAGGGTCTCGCCGCGCTCGTCGATCCATTTGCGGATGGATTCGGAGGCGGTGACGATATCCATGGTCTCGGTGCTCATCACCTGCAGCAGCACCGCCGGCTCGCCGTTGAGGGTGGCGAGGATTTCGTTGTCTTCAAAGCCATCTATCACCGTGGCCACATCGCCCACGCGGATGGTGCCGCCGTCGTCGGTCTGGCGCACGATGATATCGGCAAATTCCTGTTCGCTATCCGCCTGGTTGCGCACTTTCAGCTGGTAGGCGCCCACCTCGGTGCGCACGGTGCCCGCGGACTGGTTGATGGAGCTGTTGCGGATGGCATCGGCCACGTCCTGGAACGTCATGCCGTAGCGGCGCAGCGCGCGCTCGCTGACTTCCACCGAGACTTCCTCCCGGCGGGTGCCGAACAATTCCACGATGGAGATGGCCGGCAGGGTGGCGGCCTCGCGCCGCAGTTGTTCCGCCAGCCGTTTCAGTTTCCGCTCGCCCAGGTCGCCGTGGACGGCCACGCGGATAAACTCCTCGCGGTTGACCCACTGGTGCACCTGCGGCGGTTCGATATCGCGCGGGAAAGAAGAGATACCGTCGACGCGGATCTTGACGTCGTTCATGAAGCGGGAGAAATCCACCGAGGTCTCGGCCAGGATATACACTTCGCCCATGCCCTCGGAGGAGGTGGAACGCACCCAGTCGATATTGTCCAGGTCGCTGACCGACTCCTCGATACGGGCGACGATCTGCTCCTCCACTTCCTGCGGTGCGGCGCCCGGCCAGGCGACGCGGATTTCCAGGCCCGGGAAGCGCACCTGCGGGTCCATTTCCCGCTCCATACTGAAGAACCCGATCAGGCCGGCCACGAAAATGCCCACCATGGCCAGATTGGCGGCGACGCTGTTGCGGGCCCACCATGCGATCAACTTGTTCATCTGCGCACTCCGTTACTTGCGGGCCAGGTGGGTGATGGGTTGCACCTGCATGCCGTCGACGGCATTGGCGACGGTGGAGGTCACCACGCGCTCGCCATCGGCGACACCGGAGGCGACCACAACGCGGTTTTCGGACGTGGAGAGGACATCCACGGTGCGGATATCCAGTTGATCATCCCCGTCGACCACGTACACCTTGTCGGCGTTGCGCAGTGCCTCGCGCGGCAGTACCACCGCGCGGCGCTCGCGGGTGCTCTGGGCCTCGGCGCTCACGAAGAGCCCCACCGCCAGGGGGGCGCCGTCACTGGCGCCGGCACCGTAGGGGTCGTTCACTTCCGCCACGGCGTAGATCAGGCGGGTCTGCTGGTCTACCGAGGCCTGGGTACGCACGATGCGCCCGCGCCACTGGTGCTGCCGGGAGCCCACCTGGGCCGACAGGGTGACCTGCGGGCCCGGATTCTGTTCGCCGGCGACAAAGCCCATGGGCAGGTCCAGTTCCTGCAGTTGCGCATCGGTCAGCGGCAGCCGCACCTCCATGCGGTCGGTGGCAAAGACCCGGCCCAGCGGTGTGTTGGTGGTGACATACTGGCCCACGCCCACCGCGCGGCTGGCCACGCGGCCGCGGTAGGGCAGGGCGATGCGGGTGCGCGCCAGGTCGCGCTCGGCATCCGACAGTTCCGCCTGGGCGGAACGCAGGTTGGCTTCCGCTTCCGCGACCTGGGGCCGGTTTACCTGCAGCGGCGTCGGCTCCCTGTCCGGATTCAGCTGCAGCCACTGCTGGCGCTTGATGGAGGCGGCCGCCCGGGCCTGCAGCAGCAGGACTTCCGCCTGTGCCACACCGGCCTTGGCGCGGGCCAGGGCGAGCCGGTAATCGGCGTCGTCCAGCTGGACCAGGGTTTCGCCGGGCTCGAAGCCGGCGCCCTCGGCGAAATTATCGGAAATGGCGACGATGCGGCCGGACACCTCGGCAGAGAGATCGATTTCGGTATGCGCGCGAACTTCCCCCTGGGTGCGCACATTGAGATGGACCGCCTGTTCCCGCGCCTGGGTGTACACCAGCGATACCAGGCGCTGCTCTTCCTCTTTTTTCTCGGGCGCCTGTTTGGCGGCGGACATCAACTGGACAGCCCCGAAAGCCACTGCCAGCACGGCGACCGGTGCGGCAGCTTTGAAGTATTTCTTGTTCATCGGTCTCATCTTGCCTGGGTTGTGAAATCCGCCTGTGGCGGTCGTTATTGTTGGCGGGTTCATGGGAGCACGAAATGCCCGGGTCGGCCACGTCCCGGAGCCGGAGCGAACCGGATCGGCGGCGAATGTCCATGCCAACGGGGTTATTGACTGGGCGGGGTGGGAATCTGGATGCAGCCCCGGAAAAAAATTGCCGGGGGTGGAAGTTGTTCGGTGTCAAAGTGTGCCAAATGGCAGGAAAGTCCTGTTCCGGTAGCGTGCCATGGGGTCCGCCGCGATTGAGCGTGTGCCATTGACCTGTAGGAGAAGGACCCGAGAGCGGGCCCTTCCCATTCCCTCTGTCTATTCCTGCAGGGCTTTGGCAATGCCGGCGAATACGGACTGTTCCGGATCGAAACCGAACACCTCGCAGGGGGCGAAACCCTTGCAGGTGTGGATGTAGGAGCCGTCGTCCCGCAGCAGCATCTGCAGCAGGGTGCCGGCCACAATGCTGCCGCCCACCGGGCCGAGTTTGCCGCCGTTCCTCTCCGCCTCGGACAGGGTGTAGAACCACAGCGGAGTCTCGTCCATGCCCAGCGCTGCGATGGCCACGTGTTTTTCCTGCGCTTCCAGGTCCATGTTCCGGGCCGTCTGTTCGCCGCTCGGCAGGTGGAAGGTCAACTGGCCGCGGATCAGGTTGCGGGCCGCCAGGTTGTTCTGCGGCGGCTCCGCAAAGGGCAGGTTGAACAGAGCGCTGGCCAGCCTGGTGTCGATCGCCTTGGCTTTCAGGTAGCTGCTGCCGTCCAGGTCGAACAGGTATTTCCAGTCGATATTCATGTATTCCTCGACCGGAGAGAAAGTGTCGAAGGCGAACAGGTCACCGGCCACCACGTCGTTGAGGCGGTAGTCCTGGCGAATAAAACTGTGGCCGAAGCGGTAGGCGGCGCCGGCGAACTCCACCGGCATGGCGGGAGCCGTTTCCCAGTCTATCGGGCCGGGCAGCTTTCCGGATTCGAAGCCGCTGATATAGTCGGCCAGCACCGATTGTTCCACCACTGCCGGCAGGAATTCGTTGACCACCAGCCATTGGTAGGTGCGGCGGCACAGTGCCTGGGCCTGGTGGAAGGTATCTGCGGCATCCGGCAGGTCGCGTTTGTTGATCTTGCCGGCTTCAATCCGGTCGACGACGAAGTTGTGGAAACGGATAAACAGGCTCTGCAGTTGGACGATAAAAATATTCTCGTCGTTGCGTGGGTCGCCGATGATGGCGGTGGAGGGAATACCATTGCGATGCACCCGCTGTACATCCAGTGGGTTCCTGTCGGTGCCGACAAGCAGGTGGTGGCCGTCGTAGAGGAAAGGGCTCGCTTCGGGGCCGTCCAGGTAGATGGAATCCAGGTCCAGGCGCGGGGTGCGGAAATTCTCGATCCGCTCCGGGTTGCCCGCGGCGTGGCCGAGCCGGGTGGTGGCATCCAGGGTGATATCGTGATCGATAAACTGGCCGAAGATTGCGAGGCCAATCGGGGTGTCGGTATCGGTACTGGTATTTTCGTCGTCTTCCTCCATCAGGGTGGAGAGCTTGGCCAGCTCTTCCTCGTCAAATGGCTGGTCGCTGCGGGCGGCCCAGATACGCCCGAAATGACTGCGGAAACGATCGTGGCAGGCATCCTCCTCGCGCGAGGTTCTCTCCAGCAGGTCGGGGAGTCCGTAGCGCATACCGTGCGGTCTTTTCATGATGTTTTCTCCTTGTGTTTTCGGTTTTCCGTCGACCTCACGAAATGATTGGATCCGCTTATCCGCCGTTGATGGCAGGGTGTCTCTTGGTGGACCACGAGGCTCCAGCCGGGGTGGTGGCAAATCGGGGGAACGTAATCTGCTACCGGCTGGTGAAATCGGGCGGATAGAAATCAGATCGCCCCCGGAGCCCGCGTTTCCGATACGCGTGCGCGCTACCGGTACGCGGTCTCCGTCGCGGGCGGGGGTGAGTCTACAACAGCTTCAGCGGCAATTTCTTTGCCGGGTAATGGTGTGTAATTGCAGCCAGTACGTCGGTTTTTATTGTTGTTTAAAGCCGCGCCCGATTGATTCTTTTGTTCCGCATCGGGCGCTGTCTTTACTGTTTTTCGGTGCTATGGCGTATTGGCTTTTTCCAGGAATCCAGGCTGGCGGAAAATCATTTTCCGGTACATTTCATTCTCTGCCTGTCACGGCCGATACAGGGCGACTATCGGTGGATCTGGCAGGCCTTTTGGCAGTTTTATTTCGCAGCAGGTCGGCGGCTTTTTCGGCCAGGGCGATGGTCGGCGCATTGGTGTTACCGCTGACGATATTCGGCATGATGGAGGCATCCACGACCCGCAGCCTGCCGATACCCCGGACGCGAAGTTGCGGGTCCACGACTGCCAGCGCATCGTCGCCCATCCTGCAGCTGCCCACGGGGTGATAGACGCTTTCCGCGTGGGCGCGGATAAAGTCGATCACCTCTTGCCGCCGTCGAAGGCGCCGCTCCGGGAGCCAGTATTTCCGGTGGTACTGCTGCAGTGCCGGCTGGTCGATGATTTCGCTGGCCTGTTGTACGCCTTCGATCAACACATCGAGATCTGCGGCGCTGTGCAGGTAGTTGGCGTCGATCCGCGGCAGGTCGGTGGGATCGGCGCTGCGCAGGCGGACGCTGCCGCGGCTCTGCGGGCGCAGGCCGCACACGTGCAGGGAGTAGCCGTAACCCCAGCGCCGGTCGCGGCCGTGATCGAATAGCGGGCCGGCGGTCAGGTGGAACTGCAGGTCGGGAAACTCACCGGCGCGGGAGGACTTGCTGAAGCCGCCGGCCTCGGCGCCGTTACTGGTCAGCATGCCGCAGTTCCGGAAATGGAGTTGCGGCAGGCTGGCGGCGGCCTTCAGCAGCGGCCAGGGGGCGTTGTTGAAGGTGATGGGCCGGTTGACCCGAACAACCTGGGTCACGTCCAGGTGGTCCTGCAGGTTCTCGCCCACACCCGGCAGGTGCAGGCGGGTGGCAATGCCGTGTTGCCGCAATTGTCGTTCGCAGCCGATGCCGGACAGAAGCAGCAGCTGGGGCGACTGCAGCGCACCGGCGCACAGGATGACCTCCCGCCGCGCCGCCACTCTGGGGCCGCGCAGCAGTTGCACACCGGTGGCGGTGTCGGCGCGAAACAGGATCCGCTCCGCCCGGGCGTCGGTGATGACCGTCAGGTTGTCCCGCATCGCCACCGGGTGCAGGTAGGCATTGGCAGCGGAACAGCGGCGACCGTTTTTCTGTGTGACCTGGAAGAAGCCGAAGCCGGCCTGGTGTTCGCCGTTGAAATCGCTGTTGAGCGGGTGACCGGCCTCTGCGGCGGCCTGTACAAAGGCTTCGCCGGCACCGGTTTTGTAGCGCAGGTCCGATACCGACAGGGGACCATCGCCACTGTGCAGCTTGCAGGCGCCGCGCTCGTTGCCCTCCGCGCGGAGAAAATACGGCAGCATCGACCGCCAGTCCCAGCCGGGATTGCCGGCGCGCGCCCAGTCGTCGTAATCGCCGGCATTGCCGCGGATGTAGACCATCGCGTTGATGGCGCTGGAGCCGCCGAGGGTGCGCCCGCGGGGCCAGAACAGGCGGCGGTCGTTGAGCCGTTCCTGCGGTTCCGTGTAGTGGCCGAGGTTGTAGCGGTCGCCGGCCACCAGCAGGCCGATACCGATGGGGATACGGATCAGCGCACTGTTGTCCGGCGGCCCGGCCTCCAGCAGGCAGACACTGTGGCGCCCGTCGGCACTGAGGCGGTTGGCCATTACACAGCCGGCGGAGCCGCCGCCCACAATGACATAATCGAATTCCAGTGTTTCTCTCATACCGCCCCCGTTTATTGTTTTTTTGTGGCTGTTCTTTCGGGTTGCTTGCGGGTTGTCGTTATCCCGGCGCAATCCGTTGCAGGCTGTTCTTGCAGCGCTCCAGTAGTTGCGTCAGGTCGATCGCCTGCGGGTTGACCAGCCACTGGTAAATGGCACCGAACACCAGTGCGCAATACTGCTCGGCAAAACCCTCCGCCGAGTAATGTTCCGCATCGAACCGCGGGCACTGGCTGGCCCAGCGGGCCGCCTGGCGGCGCTGGCTGGTGTGGATCTCCTGCAGCTTGCGGGTCATATCCGAGTGGTGATCGATGGTGTGGTAATAGAGTTTGAACATCGCCCGCAGCCGATCCGGATCGGTCTGCACGAAATTCTGCAGCGCGCTGACCGCGGCGAGGATGGTGTCCAGACCGCTGCTGCCGGCGATGGCGCGGTCCAGTTCGCCACACCACAGGTTGTGCAGGTGCTCGATCAGTGCGCTGTAAAACACGTCCTTGGTCTTGTAGCGGTAGGCGGCGAGGCCGCGGCTGTAGCCGGCCTCTGTTCCGATATCCGCCAGGGTGGCCCGCTGCGGCCCCTGTTCCACGATCAGCCGGACGGCGGCGTCGAACATCCGCCGATCCGACTGGGCAGTGCGCTCCGCCTGGGTCATGCGCGCTTTCCCGGTACTCATCTGTTGTCACACCCTGTTTATGGCGCAGATCCGGACCCGGTTCTGCCTGTTGGAGCCAGTCTATTCAATAAACATACTTGCGGCAAGCAAGTATGTTATCTATGATGCTGGAAAAGTCACAAATCCGGCCGGTCGATGGGAGAGGCAGTGTCATGGAGCGAATGCTTTTCGACAGCGAGCACGACATGTTCCGCGAGTCAGTGCGCAAATTCCTGCAGGTGGAAGCCGTGCCGAACATGGAGCAGTGGCGCCGCGACGGCCTGGTGGATCGGGAGATTTTCCGCCGGGCGGGGGAGCAGGGCTTCCTGTTCATGTGGGCCGAGGAGCGTTTCGGCGGCCTGGGGCTCAACGATTTCCGCTACGACCAGATACTGATCGAGGAACTGTATCGCGCCGGCTGCGGCGATATCTTCATTCCCGCCCACAACCGACTGGTGGGGCGCTACCTGGGCAATCTCGCCACTGAGGAGCAAAAAGACCGCTTCTATCCCGGTTGCATCAGTGGCGAAACCATTCTCGGTATCGCCATGACCGAACCGGATACTGGCTCGGACCTGGCGTCGATGAAAACCCGCGCCGAGGACTGTGGCGATCACTGGAAACTGACCGGGGCCAAGACCTACATCTCCAACGGTATCATCGGCGACCTGTTCGTGGTGGCGGCAAAGACCGGCGGTGCGGGCGAGCGGCAACTGGGCCTGTTCCTGGTGGAACGGGGCATGGAGGGTTTCAGTCGCGGTCGCAACCTGGACAAGCTGGGTATGAAAGCCCAGGACACCGCGGAACTGTTTTTCGACGCTGTGCGTATCCCGAAAGAAAACCAGCTGGGGGATCCGGCCAGGGGTTTCTACTATCTGGTGCAGAACCTGGCCGAGGAGCGCCTGCAGAGTGGTGCCAGCTCGCTGGCGAACGCCACTGCCGCACTGGCGGAGACGCTGGCGTTCTCCCGCGAGCGGAAAGTGTTCGGCCAGCCGGTGGCCAGCTTCCAGAACAACCGCTTCCAGTTTGCCTCCATGCAGACCGAACTGGATGTGGCGCAGGTGTTTGTCGATCGCTGCGTGCTGGACCAGAACGCCAACCGGCTCGATGCCGCCGACGCGGCCAAGGTGAAACTCTTCTGTTCGGAACTTGAGGGACGCGTCGTTGACCAGTGTCTGCAGTTCCACGGCAGCGCCGGCTACATGGACGAATACCCGATTTCCCGCCGCTACGCCGATGCGCGTATTTCCAGGATTTACGCCGGTACCAGCGAGGTGATGCGGGAAATTATTTCCAGGGATATGGGGCTGGATTTCCGCCACAAACGATAATCCGCCGAATGCGCGCGGCGCACCGCGCAAAGCGTGATCAACAAGAGACCCGATCGTGAAAACAAGAATGACCCAGATGCTCGGTATCGAGCACCCGATTATCCAGGGCGGCATGATGTGGGTGGGGCGTGCGGAGTTGGCGTCGGCCGTCTCCAATGCCGGCGGCCTCGGCATACTGACTGCGCTGACTCAGCCGTCGCCGGAGGAATTGCTCCGCGAGATACAGCGCTGCCGGGAAATGACCGACAAACCTTTCGGCGTGAACCTGACCATACTGCCCACCATCAAGCCGGTGCCCTACGACGAGTACCTCGACGCGACCATCGAAGGCGGTGTCAAGGTGGTGGAAACTGCGGGCCGCAATCCGCAGGAATTTATTCCGCGTCTCAGGGAAAACGGGGTGCGGATCATCCACAAATGCACTTCCGTGCGCCACGCGCTCAAGGCCGAATCCATCGGCTGCGACGCGGTCAGCGTGGACGGCTTCGAGTGCGCCGGGCACCCGGGTGAGGACGACGTCACCAACCTGGTGCTGTTGCCCGCGGCGGCAAAACGGCTGACGATCCCGATGATCGCCTCCGGTGGTATCGGCAACGGTCGACAGCTGGCAGCGGCGCTAATGCTCGGCGCCGAGGCGGTGAATATGGGCACGCGCTTCGTGGCCACGCGCGAGGCCCCGGTACACGATAAGGTGAAGCAGGCCATGGTGGAGGCGGATGAACGCCAGACCACACTGATCTTCCGCAGCCTGCGCAATACCGCGCGCGTATTTGGCAACTCTATCGCGAAAGAGGTGGTCGCAATCGAAGCGAAACAGGGGGAGACGGATTTCGCCGACCTGCAGCCACTGGTCGCCGGTACGCGCGGGCGGGAACAGGTGCTGGAGGGCGGCGATATCGAGGGTGGTATCTGGACCGCCGGGCAGGTGATCGGCCTGATCGACGATATCCCCGATTGCGCCGAACTGTTGCGGCGCATGGTGGATGAGGCCGAGCAGGCGATCCGTACACGCGCGCGTTCCCTTGGCCTTTGATGTCCCCGTATCCCGCAGGATTTGACAGTGCGGGAAGCTGTGCTTAATTTCAGATTGCCCGCGGCCAGAAAAATAATCAATCCGCGGCTGTTGAGAGAGAAGATCCATGGATATTGGCGGAGTTGTGCAGAGGCCCGGTGCGGCCCGCTACCGGCTGCCACCGGCCGGTTGCAGTGCCTGGCGCCGCGCCGCCGCCGGGGGAGGCGGCCGTGATTGAAACCGGCCGCGCCGCCAGCGCCCCGCGCGTGGTTGCACAGCCGGCCAAGTTGTCGCGGCCGCAGGCGCCGCCATTCTTTATTGCCCGGGAGACACTCTGCGAGCGGCTGTGCGAGGCCGGCGGTATCAGGGTTTCCCTGGTGCGCGCCCCGGCCGGTTTCGGCAAATCCACACTCATGCAGCAGGCCTACGACCGATTGGCCGCGCGCGGCGTGCCGGCGGCCTGGATGCGGCTCGACAGCGCCGACAACGATTCCTCCCGCCTGTTGCATTTTCTCGCCCGCGCACTGGAAAAAATCAGCGATGACGCCTGGCAGCTGGACGTCGGCAATGCCCCCGGTGTTGTCGCCATGGACCTGCTGGACCGGGTCGAGAGCCTGCCGCCCCCCTTCGTACTGTTTCTCGACGACCTGGAGGTGATCCAGGACAGCGTGGCGCTGGCACTGCTGCGGCAGTTGGTGGAGAGGCTCCCCGAGGGCGCGCGCCTGCTGCTGGGCTCGCGTTCGCAACCGGATATCGGCCTGGCGCGACTGCGCCTGGGCGGGCAGTTGCTGGAAATCGATGCCAATAACCTGCGTTTCAGCGAAGCGGAAACCGCGCAGTTCCTGGCCACCAATTGCGGGCTTTCGATCAGTACGGAGGAAATTGCGCGGCTGCACCGGACCACCGAGGGCTGGGCCGCGGCCCTGTGGCTGGCCTACCTGGCGTTGGACCGGAGCGGCGATCCGGCGGCGCTGGTGGCCGGCTTTTCCGGTTCCAGCGCGCTGGTGGCCGACTACCTGGGCGAGGAGGTGCTGGCCCGGCAGCCCGGCGAACTGCGGCAGTTCATGCTGCGCACCAGCATACTGCCGCAGTTGAATGCCGAACTCTGCGATGCGCTCTGTCCCGGCACCAACAGCGCGGCAATCCTTGAACAGTTGGCCCGCACGCATCTGCTGCTGGAGCCGCTCGACGGAGAGCGCCGATGGTTCCGTTACCACAGTATGTTCGCCTCTTTCCTGCGCGCGCAGTTGCAGCTGCAGATCCCGGGCGAAATCAACGCGCTGCACCGGGCGGCATCGGACGGTTACCTGGCCCAGGGGCGGCTGGTGCCGGCGATCGAGCAGGCGCTGAAATCCGGCGATATGGCGTTTGCGCTGCCGCTGTTCTCCGAGCACGCGCAACGGTTGCTGGAGGAGGGGCGGGCACTGCTACTGACGCGGCTGATGGGCACAGTGCCGCCGCCTGCGCTGCAGCAGTGGCCCGACCTGCAGGTGGTGCACGTATGGGCGATTGCCTTTACCCGCGGCGCCGGCGAGGCGATGGCGCAGCTAGGCGACTACGAGCAGGGCAGTGCCGAGGGCTCGGCGATCCGCATGCACGGCATGGCATTGCGACCCATGCTGTTGTCGATGCTGGACCGCCACGACGAGGCCTATCGGGTGGCGCTGGAAAATATCGACCGCCTGCCGGTGCAGCATGCCTTCCCCCACGCGATCCTGCGCACCTCGCTTGCCTATGTGGCGCTGGTGGTGGGCAATTACCGCGAGGCCCAGGACCTGCTGGACGCGGGCCGCCGCCTGCAGGTGATCGACTTCAGTCCCTTTACCCATATCTACGCCCAGTGTGTCGAGGGCGCGATCGAGTTGCTGCAGGGGCGCCTGCGCCAGGCCACCGCCCGCTTCGTGCTGGCCGCCGGCGTCAACGAACGCAACGGCCGCTTTATAACCAACGGCAACGCCATGGCATCGATACTGCTGGCGGAGGTCTGGTACGAGTCCGGGCGCTTTGCCGATGCCGAGCGCTTGCTGCAGGTCTACGTGCCGCTGATGCAGCAACAGGGGGTGCCCGATCACCTGATCTGCGGCCACCGCAACCTGGCGCGTATCCTCTGTGCCCGCGGCGATACCGACGGTGCCTTCCAGACCATCACCGAGCTGGAATACTACGGCTATCGCAACGACCTGCCGCGGCTGGTGGCGAGTGCGCGGCTGGAGCGCGCCCGCATTTTCCTGCTCGAGGGTGACAAGGCCGCCTCGCGGGATGAACTCAAGCGCGCCGCGACCGCCGGCGACTGGAACCGGTTCGACAGCTGGTCCCTGTTCGGCAGCGATCTGGATTCGCCGCGGGATGCGGAGTTGCGCTGGAGGATCCACTTTGCCGACAGCGAGTCCGCGGCGCGGGAACTGAAGCGGGACATCGCCGCTGCAGAGGCCTCCGGACGCGGCCGCCGCGCGCTGAAACTGCGCCTGCTGCTGGCGTTGGCGCACTGTCGCCACGGCGACGACAACGCCGCGCTGCGGCAACTGCGCGACCTGCTCAAGATCGCCGCTTCCGAGCACTATGTGCGCCTGGTACTGGACGAGGGCGAGCTGGCGGTCCGGCTGTTGCAAAGGCTGGCCGAGCAACAGGGGCAACCCTTCCACCGGGACCAGTTACAGCGCCCGGTGGAACTGTTCCGGGCCCTGGCCGTGGATCGCGGCGACGCGCAGGCGCCGCCCCGCGCCACACCGGCGGCCGCCGGTATGCAGGAAAAGCTGACCCGCAAGGAATTCCGGGTGCTGGAACTGCTGGTGGAGGGGCTGTCCAACGGCGCCATCGGCAAGCGCATGTTCGTCTCGGAAAACACCGTCCGCACCCACCTGCGCAATATCAACGGCAAACTGCAGACCCGCAGCCGCACCGAGGCGGTCGCCGTGGCCCGCAAGCTGAACCTGATCCGCTGATCCCCCCGTCCCGACTTACCGTCGCAGGCCTGCCAAATCTCATCGGAATGGACGAGTTTTTTTCGTCTGTGTCTTCGCATACTGCTGTGGATTCCAACGCTCCGGCGGTGTTGTCAGGGTGTACGCCGACCGGGCCACTATAAAAATGAAAGCGAGGGGAGATCTCTCATGGCGATGAATAATCAATCCGGCGGTACCCTGTTCAGGTTCAGTGCCATCGCAACAGCGGTGGCGGCAACTCTTCCGGCAATGGCGCAGCAGGACGGGGGCGGTCGCCAGCTCGAGGAAGTCGTGGTCACCGCCCAGCGCCGTGCCGAGAGTATGCAGGAAGTGCCGGTGGCCGTGACCGCCGCTACCGCCGAGGACCTGCAGATGGCGCAGGTGGACAGCATCGCCGGCATCGAGCAGATTTCCTCCAGTATCAAGTTTGATGTCACCAACAGCGCTGCCAACAGTGCCAATATCATGATTCGCGGCATCGGTACGGTCGGCAACAGCCGCGCCTTCGAGGGCGCCGTGGGGGTATTCATCGACGGCGTCTACCGTACCCGCGCCGGCCAGGCAATGCAGAACTGGCTGGATATCGGCGGCCTGGAAATCCTGCGCGGTCCCCAGGGCACGCTGTTCGGCAAGAACACCTCCGCCGGCGCGCTGATCCTGAACAGCGTGGCGCCGGACCCGGATGCCGTTGCGCTGGATTACGAAGTGGGCTTCGGCAGCTACGGCAAGCAGATGGTGCGCGGTGCGGCGAATCTGCCGGTATCCGACAACCTGGCGGTGCGCATCGCCGGCCTCTGGGGGGAGCAGGACGGCTATATCGAAGATCCCAACGGCGGCGACTACAACGAGCGCAAACCGCGCGCCCTCAAGGCCCAGTTCCTGTACCAGCCCTCGGACACCTTTTCCGCCCACCTGATCGCCGACTGGTCCGATGAGGAAAACAACTGCTGTTACGGGCAGGTCGATGTGATCGATGGCCCCATGCAGCCGTTTATCGACACGGTATTGATTCCGGCCCGCGGGCTGGAGGCGCCGTCCGCCGATTTTGACGACTACGAGCAAGTACTGAGCGGCGCCACCGACCAGGGGATCGAGGACGGCGGCGTGGTTCTCAGGATGCGCTGGGACCTGGCGTCCGGCAATACGCTCAAATCCGTTACCGGCTACCGCGACTGGCGTATTTCCCAGTGGAATATGGACGGGGATTTTACCGGAGCCAATATCCTGATCATCAACGAATCCCTGTCCACCGAGATGCTCTCGCAGGAATTCACCCTGGAAGGGGACCTGGGCAGCGTCGGGCCCTTCGCCGGCGCCGACTATGTGGCCGGCGTCTATATGGCGAAGGAGGATATCGAGGCGCACCACGAACTCGGCTGGGGCGACCAGGCGCAGGCCTATTTCGATGTCTACCTGGGCGCGGCGGGGATTCCGGCGGGTGTCGCCGACGCGAGTCCGGGTATCTGGAGCGATATCGACATGCCCGCGGAGAGCACCAGCTATGCGGCCTTTACCCACTGGAACCTGGATGTCACCGATGACTTCGGCCTGACCCTGGGGGTGCGCTACTCCGAGGATGACAAGAGCGGTGTGATGGTGCGCAACTATTTCACCGAATCCCCCACCGCTGTCTTCCGCCTGTTGCGCGTGCAGCCGGGGCCGGTCTACAGCGACGACTTCGGGGACAGCGCCATCAGCGGCACCCTGGCGGCACGCTACCACCTGTCCGCCGATGCCATGGCCTACGCTTCCTACAGCCGCGGCTACAAGGCCGGCGGTGTGAATATCGACAACACGGCGGCCGGTACCCTGGACAACAATCCGGGGGAAGTGCCGGGCGCAGTGCCGCAGGATCCGACCTACAAATCCGAATTCGTCGACGGCTATGAACTGGGCCTGAAGAGCGAATACCTGGGCGGCCGCGCGCGCAGCAACCTGGCGCTCTTCTACAACGAAATGACAGACCTGCAGATAGCGCAGTTTATTGGCACCGCCTTCACGATCGACAATGCCCCGGAGGCCACCGCCTACGGCGTGGAACTGGAAAACGAATTCCTGCTCAGCGACGCCTTTACGCTGTCGTTCGACCTGACCCATATCGCCGAGGCGAAATTCGGTGACGCCCCGCTGCTGGGCGCCCTGGCGGATCGCGATTTCGCCCACGCGCCGGAGTGGGCCGGCAACCTGGCGCTGAGCCTCGACCAGCCGCTGACCGATTCGCTGGACCTGTTCGGGCGCCTGGGGCTCAATTATTCCACCGAGCTCTACACCAATACCTCCAACGATTATATGCGCGATGCCGAAAGCCAGCTGGCCGCGACCCTGGGGGTACGCCCGGCCGGTGGCGGTTGGTCGCTGGCGGCCTGGTGCCAGAACTGTAGCGACGCGCGCTATGTGACCCAGCATTTCAATTCGCCGCTGCAGGGGCCGGATTCGAACGGCTATGTCTCCGTGCCCAGAACCTACGGCCTGACATTGCGGGGCGCATTTTGATCGACGGAAGTGCAGTCAACGGACGGCCGGAAAGCCCCCGAGGCAATCCGGCAGTCTGGCAGCAGTAACCCGCGGGAGATGTTGTCGGGGCGGGTCAAGTAGCAGGTAATTTTCATGAATCAGACAGCAGTGATTACTCCGCGGGGCGATCGGCAGCGGCGCGCCGGGATCATTTTCCCGGCGCCGAGCGCAGAGACAGCGGCGTTCGCCGGCGATGTGACGGCACTGGCGTCACCGCGGGCCATCAGCCTGTCGTGGCTGAACCGTGTTCTGCAGCGGGCGAGCCCGGGGGTGTCGGCGCTGGCGGATTTCTCGCAACGGCCGGTCAGCACCAGTGATTTCGAGATTACCGTGCGCCTGCAGCTTGAATATCGCGGGCGTCGCCATGGGCCGGCCAGCGTCCTGGCAAAATTTTCCCGCCCCCTGCCCGCGCCGAAATGGCGGGAGTTTGTCCGCCAGTCGTTCAGGCGCGAGGCCGCCGCTTACTGTGAACTCAACCGGCACTATGCCTGCCGCGTGCCGGACCTGCTGTTTGCCGTCGCCAGCGGCGGCAGTTTCAATATGTTGCTCGCCGATACCGGTGCCGCGCCCGTTGAGCCGGCGGCAAGTGTCGATGTGCACCGGCCGGAACACGAGGCATTCCTGCAGGAGCTGGCACAGCTGCACGGTTGCTTCGTGCGCACTTCGCCCGCCTCGGCCCCCGGCTGGCAACTGCGCCAGCGGGACAGCGCGCGCTTTGTCGCGCACCGCTATGCGCAGGGGGTGGAGACTCTCCGGGGTGTTTTTGCCGGCCGGCTATCCCGCGGGCATTTCCGTTTGCTGGAGCGCTTTTCGGCCAGGGTCGCCACCTGGCACCGTTTCGAGCGCCACCTGTTGACCCTGACCCACGGCGATGCGCGGCTGGAAAATGGACTTTTCCTGCGCCGGGAAAATGCGGGTTGCAATGCCAGCCTGGTCGGTTGGAAGCTGGCCGGGTTGCGCAACCCGATGTACGACGTCGCGAGCCTGTTGGCCAACGATCTGTCCTATACCGCGCGCAACAACAGCGAGTCCGCACTGATCCAGCGCTACTGCCGTATCTTTGAGCAGAGTGGTATCCAGTATCCGCTGAGGGAGGCGTTCCGTGATTACCAATTCAACCTGTTCGGGCCGCTGATTTTCAATGTCTGTGCGGCCGCTTTCCTGGGCTATCGCCTGACCGGCAACGGCGAACTGATAAAACGCATTCGCCGCAACTGCCTGGCGCTTGTGGATTGGGAGTCCGAGAAATTGCTGGGCGAGCGCAGCAATGTGATCGCCTGATTCAGGGTATAGAAATTTATTTTTCTGATGGGTATATCTGGAGTAAACATGATTCCGAGAACGCTTTTCAAACCGGAACACGAAGAGTTCCGCCGTATGGTAAAACGCTTTATCGAGCAGGAAGTGATGCCCCATCACGAGCGCTGGGAGAGCCAGCAGCATGTCGACCGCGAACTCTGGAATCGCGCCGGCGAGCTCGGTCTTCTCTGCCTGACCATTCCCGAGGAGTACGGAGGTATCGGCGCCGATCGTGTGTACAGCACGGTGCTGATGGAGGAGCAGAGTTATGCCGGCGCCACCGGCCCCGGCTTCAGCGTGCACTCGGATATTGTCGCCAACTACATCTGCAACTTCGGCACCGGGGCGCAGAAGCGCGACTGGCTGCCGAAAATGGCATCCGGCGAGGCGGTGGGGGCGGTGGCCATGAGCGAGCCGGGCACCGGCTCGGACCTGCAGTCCATCACTACCCGAGCGGAAAAAGACGGCGACGACTACATCATTAACGGATCGAAAATATTTATCACCAATGGGTACCTGGCGGATATCGTGGTGGTCGTAGCCAAGACCGGTGACAGCGGCGAGGGCGCGAAGGATTCCTCGCTGATTCTGGTGGAGGCGAACCGCGACGGGTTCAGCAAGGCCAACCCGCTGCAGAAAATCGGCATGAAGGCCCAGGATACCTGTGAACTCTATTTCGATAATGTGCGGGTGCCGCAGAGCAATCTGCTCGGCGAAGTGGAGGGACAGGGATTTATTCAGTTGATGCGGGAACTTTCCTGGGAGCGGTTGATTATCGCCATCCTGTCGGTATCCGCCGCCCGCGCGGCGCTGGAAAACACCCTCGAGTACACCCGCGATCGAAAAGTCTTCGGCCAGGCGGTTTCCAGCTACCAGAACTCCCGTTTCAAACTGGCTGAAATGAAAACGGAAATCGAGATCGGCCAGGTATTCGTGGACCGCTGTATCGAGGAGGTTCTGGAAAACCGTCTCGCCCCCGAGGCCGCCGCGGCGGCGAAGCTCTGGACCTCGGAGTTGCTGTGCCGGGTGGTGGACGAGGGGCTGCAGCTCCACGGTGGTTATGGTTACATGCTGGAATACCCGATCGCCAAGGCCTATATCGACTCCCGGGCCGGCCGCATCTACGGCGGTACCAATGAAATCATGAAGGAGTTGATCGCACGGTCACTGTGACCGCCCGGTGGCGCCGGGTATCGGTCGCAATGTAATTGACACCGCGGCGCGGCGGGATTAGCTTGCTATTCAGTCGAATATAAAAATATGGCCCACTAGTGGGCCGCTGGTAAAGCTCGGTAACAAAGGAGCACAGCCAAATCGTTCAGGTCAAGGCGAGAAAGCGCTGGAATAGCAGCGTTATTTCAAGCCTTCTCAACGCAGAGCTGGACGATTTGGCGAAGCGAACTGTTACCTAACTTTGCGAGCGGTCCACCAGGCCCTTCGCATTGGATATCAGTTTTCTCCGGGCGTTTACGGAGAAACAGTCGCGAATTACTGGATAATGATAAGAGAAAACACGGAGCGCTTATGAGCCAGGTCGTGAAGTTCGCATCGCCCCTCGACTATCTGATGCGCTGGGAGCGCGAAAAGCCGGACCAGGTCTATATGACCCAGCCGCTGGCCGACGGGAAGCTGCTGCAACTGACCTGGAAGGACGCGGCCGACCAGGCCCGTCGCGTCGCCAACTACCTGGTGTCCCTGGATCTGCCGCCGCGCAGCAATATCGCGCTCACCGGCAAGAACAGTGCCCACTGGGTTATTGCCGATCTCGCCATCTGGATGGCCGGCCATGTCACTGTGCCCCTGTACCCGACCCTGGGGGCGGATGCCACCGAATATATTCTCAAACACTGTGAAGCCAGACTGTTGTTCGTCGGCCGCCTGGACGGCCAGAGCGACAGCTGGAGCGAAGTGGAGCCGGTCATTCCGGAAGGGCTGCCGCTGGTGGTCCTGCCGATGGCGCCGCCGGTAACGGCAAAACCCTGGGACGCAATTCTGCACGAGCAGCAGCCACTGCGGGAGATCCCCGAGCGCACCATGGATGAACTGGCAACAATCATCTATACGTCGGGCACCACGGGTAAACCCAAGGGCGTGATGCACAGTTTTCGTTCGCTCACCGCACCGGCGGGCTGTTCCGTAGGGTTGTGGAAACCGGACAGCGACGATCGCATGCTCTCCTACCTTCCGCTGGCCCATGTGGCTGAGCGGGTCGCGGTGGAAATTCCGTCGCTGGTGTTCGGCTTCCAGGTTTTTTTCAACGAATCGCTGGAGACTTTCCCCGCGGACCTGAAGCGGGCGCGACCGACACGATTCTTTTCGGTGCCGCGCCTCTGGACCAAGTTCTACCAGGCGGTCAACGCCAAAGTTCCACCGGCCCGCCAGCGGTTCCTGTTTGCGCTGCCTTTTATCGGCGCAACAGCGAAGCGGAAAATCCTCCGCGAGCTGGGGCTTGACAGTGTCAGGGTCGGGCTCACCGGGGCGGCGCCGCTGTCGGCGGAGATTATCGGCTGGTACCGCAGGCTGGGCCTGGACTTGCTCGAGGTGTTCGGTATGACCGAAAATGCCGCGGCCTCCCACGCGGCGCGTATCGGCGAGGTGCGGCCCGGCTATGTGGGCACGCCACTGCCCGGGGTGGAGTGCCGTATCGACGACTCCGGCGAGGTGCTGGTCAAGAGCCCGGGACAGATGCTCGGCTATTACAGGATGCCGGAAGAGACCCGGGCAAATCTCACCGAAGACGGTTTCTTCCGCACCGGGGACCGCGGGGAACTGGATGAAATCGGCCGCCTCAGGATCACCGGGCGCACCAAGGATCTTTTCAAGACCGCCAAGGGAAAATATGTGGCACCGGTGCCGATCGAGAATATGCTCGGTGCCCACCCGGGAATCGAGGTGATCTGCGCTACCGGGCCGGGGCAGCCGCAGCCGTTCGCACTGGCAGTGTTGTCGCCCGGCGCGCTGGACCCGGACAGCGAAGAGGATAAAAATCAGTTTGAACAGGCGTTCGGGGCGCACCTGGATCGGATCAACCGGCAACTGGAGGATCACGAGCAGCTCAATTACGTGGTGATCGTCAGGGAACCCTGGACGATCGAGAGCGGCATGCTGACGCCGACCATGAAGCTGAAACGCAATGTGATCGAGGAGCGCTACCTGCAGTTTGCCGAGGGCTGGCGCGAGAGCGAGCGGAAGATCATCTGGGAAGGTTAGTGTCGCGATGAAAATACAGGCGGCCATCGCCAGGGCGGGTTCCATTGTCGATATCGAGACCTGCGACCTTGACCGGCCGGGTCCGGACGAGGCTCTCGTCAGGCTGGAGGCCTGCGGAATCTGCCACACCGATCTGCTGTCTTTGGGCGGCCAACTGGGAACGCCACTGCCGGCGGTGCTGGGCCACGAGGGCGTCGGCCGTATCGAGGCGTTGGGGGCGGAAGGTGAAGGCTTTACCGTCGGCGACCGGGTGTTGATGAGCTTTGCCGCCTGTGGCCACTGCCCGCGCTGCGACGGTGGTGCGCCGGCCTACTGTGATGCGGCCCTGCCATTGAATTTTCTCGGCCGGCGCCCGGCGGGGACGGGGCCCATGTCCCTGGGCGGGACTGCCATCACCAGCCAGTACTTCGGTCAGTCCTCGTTCGCCACCCATACCGTCGCCGGCCTGCGCAATATGATCCGGCTGCCCGAAGACCTGCCGGCGGAACTGATGGCGCCGCTGGCCTGCGGTGTGCAGACGGGCATGTCTGCGGTGATCAAGCTGCTCGGCGCCGGTGAGGGGCGCAGTATCGCCGTCTTCGGTTGCGGAACCGTGGGCCTGGCGGCGGTCATGGCCGCGGTTATTGCCGGCTATGAACGCATTGTCGCCGTCGACCTGCGGGAAGACCGTATCGCCATTGCGCGTGAAATCGGCGCCACCGAGGTCGTCAGTGGTGACACCCAAGCGATAGAAAATCAATTGCGTGCGATGGCCCCGGTCGATTGTGCACTGGATTCCACCGGATCGACGGCGGTAATCGAGTCCGCCTTTGCACGCCTGAGACGCTGCGGGCAATTGCTGTGTCTCGGCGTCAGCCCCGGCGGCCGCGAGTTCGGTATCGATCCGCGGGAACTGGTTTTCACCGGGCGCAGCATCCGCGGCAGTGTCGAGGGGGATTCGGATCCGGCCGCGTTTGTTCCACAGATGATCGACTATTTCCGCGCTGGCTGGATGCCGCTGCACAAGATTGTCAAAACCTATCCGTTTGCAGAAATCAACAGGGCGATGGCGGATCTGCGCTCCGGGGAAACCGTAAAACCGGTGCTGTTGATGGATTGAAGGGAAATACTACTATGCAAGTAATGGAAACGGCGGACAGCCGGGAACTTTTCGAACAGCTGAAATCGGGCGGGGCCGCGCCCGCGGACCTGTTTGACTTTTTCGATCGCCTGCCGGCAGTGTCGGTCGAGGCGATGATCGGCGAGTGGCGCGGCGGCATCCTGAGCCGCGGACATCCGGTCGAGGAGCAACTGCACGCGATGCAGTGGGACGGCAAACGTTTTGCCAGCGCCGATGAGGTCTACCCGATCATCAGCCGGGACGGACAAGGCGCGCGATTTGTCAACGACGCACTGGGTGGCGCCAGTCTGCGCGAAGTGGTTTTCCGCGGCCTGTCTTCGGCGGCCATGATCTACGACAAAAGCCCGGTATTTGATCATTTCCGTCGCGTGGACGACGATCGGGTGGTCGGCGTGATGGCGCAGAAGGGCAATGGCCGACCGCTATTCTTCTACCTGGAAAGACTCTCATAGGGCGGACCACGGTAGTCCGGATGCAAATGTGCAGCGCCGGAATCCGGGCATTTTTGCCGCGGTGCCCGCGGGTTCCGCTGACCTTTGCGTTTAATCTCCCGCCCGACAGCCAAAATTCATCTTTTCGGACGATACCCGGGAGGTGGTAACTGCTCCTATATTGTCATCGCGATGATGAGATGCCGGGGAACCCCTGAAGAGGATACTGGCTGTTCCCGTTTCAGACCTTCCTGAATGCATCCCAAAAGATAAAACCATAATATTTTTGGAGGTGTCCGATGATTCGTGGTCCTTTAGCAACCACGGGCGTAGCGGCTTTATTGTTTTCCCTGCTGGGTTCTTTCGCCATCCGGGCAACGGCTGCGGAACCGCCGCTGCTGGACCAGCGCGAGATCCGCTCGCCTCTGGCCGCCGGCTGTGAGGGCAAGCCCGACGATACGCCCCTTCCCCTGGATCCACGCACACTGGTGGTGCCGGGGGTGAACGAGCCGGGAACGGCAATCCAGTTCAATGCTTTCTGGGTCGACCTGCACGATCCACCCGAGCCCTTTATCACCGATCCGGAAAAGTTGCCCCCGAACCCGACTACCTGCGGAGAATTCCGCGCGAGTGCCGCGCGCGGCAAGCACAATCTCGAGAGGCGGGACTATTTCCAGTTTTTCAGCACCTCCTTGGCCTATTACAAGCTCTATAAAACCTGGGGCTACCTGCTGCGCCCGTCGGATTTCGACGAGCAGGTGATGAAGCGCTACGGCCTGACCGAGGCGCCGTTTCGCAATCCCTACCCGTATCCCTGGGAAAACCCCAAGTGGACCAATGGTGGTAGCGGGCAGTTGCCCCTGGGCCTGGTGCAGGTCAAGAACGAAGACGGCGAATACACCGGCATGATCGCCTCCACCTGCTCGGGCTGCCACGACTCGAAACTGGGTGTCGGTGAGGAATCCTATTTCCACTGGGGTCGCGCCAACGGCTCTATCGATGCGGGCCTTATCCAGTCGGATTTCTTCCGGGCCAATGTCGTGACACTGCCACTGCAGCTGGCACCGATTCCCTGGAGTGTGAATCGCGGCAATACCGATGCTATCGGCATTATCGATTACCTGCCGGCGCTGTTCGACATGGACACCATGATGCTGGCTCCGAGCCTGCTGGAGTACTTCCCGTCCCACGCCGGTGGCCAGACCAAGGCGCCGCACTGGTACCACCGCGCGTTCAAGACCCGCCAGTTCTGGGACGGCGCGCTGACCTCGGACAACGTGCGCTCGGAAATGGCTTTCGGTGTCGCCAACCTGACCCGCAATGCCGCAGAGCGCCGTGCCCTGACTTCGGAGTTCGAGGACATCGACAACTTCCTGATTGCCATGTCGCCACCGCTCTACCCGGGTGAGATCGACGATCAACTGGCGAAGCAGGGGGCTGTGTTGTTTCACGAGCGGGACCTGTGGGCCAACGGTGCCAACGCGGATATTCCCAAGACGCCGGGTAATGGCTCCTGCGCAAGCTGCCACGGTGTCTACTCGCCGCGCTATGCAGAGGATTCCGATTACCTGCCGGACCCGCGCCTGAAAGGAGTGGCCGGGGTAATTACGCCGATCGAGACCATCGATACCGATCCGGCCCGTGTGGGCCTGATGGAGGACGAACGCAAGCGCCGTGCCTGGAACACATCCTTTCTCGCCTACAACGACCTGAGCCCGGACCACACAGGTTTTGCCGACAGCCTGGTGGTGAGCGAGCTGAACCGCATACCGCGCTCCCAGTACGACCGCGGCGAGGGCCCGGTCTTTTCGCCCAAGGGACCCAACGAGTGGATCGATCCATTCGGCTATATCGCCACGCCGTTGTACGGTGTCTGGGGTAATGCCCCCTTCTTCCACAACGGCAGTGTGCCTGACCTGTGGGGCGTACTGAAACCGTCCGAGCGGCCGGCAATCTGGAAACGCCGGCAGACGGGTCCGGGGATCTTCGGCAAGAACCGCGGACTGGATATGAGCTTTGATGCCTACGACTGGACCAGGCTGGGCTGGAAGCACGATGAGCTGGAGTGCAGCAACTTTATCCTGACTTCGCCCTTCCTGCCGTGTACCAACGATATGGCGACCGTCGATATCCTGTTTGCCAATGTCGCCAACAAGGTGGCGGAGTTCAATTCGCTGGCCTACCAGTCACCGCCGCCGATCACCGACAAGCAGATCAGGTCGCGCATGATTTTCAACAGTCACCTGTACGGTATGGGTAACCAGGGGCACGAGTTTACCCGGTCGCTGACCGACGCGGAGCGCTACGCGATCCTGGAATACCTGAAGACTCTGTAGCGTTATTGTGGACCTTGGCCGCCCCACCGGGCGGCCTTTTTTCGATGTTGCGGAAGTCGATCAGTAAAACTTCTTGCGATAGGCAAAAGGGGTATGGCCGGTCCACTTGCGAAAGGCGCGGATAAAGGTGCTGGCCTCGGCGAAGCCGGTCAGGTAGGCCACGTCTTCGATGGATATGCTCGCGTCGGCCAGGTGTTGCATGGCCACATCCCGGCGCAGTTGCTCTTTCAGTTCCCCGTAGCCGATACCCTCGTCGCCCAGCAGGCGACGCAGCTGTTTGGATTGCAGTCCCAGTTCCGCCGATACCTCCACCAGTGTGGGCATATCGCTCAGGCTCTGTCGCAATACCGAGCGGGTTTTGCCGATCCAGCTTTGCAGGTCGTGGTACCCCTGCAGCAGGTTGCGTTGCGGTTGCTTGAGAAATTCCTCCAGGTCGGCCTGGTCCTGTCGCACAGGCGTCTGCAACTGTTCGCGTTTGAAGACCAGCTCGCAGTGGGGTCTGGAAAACTGTATCGGCGCCCCCGGGAAGATCGCGCGGTACTCGCTCCGGTGCTCCGGTGCCGGGTAATCGAGCCCGACGGTATCGATCGGCAGTTTCTGCCGTGTCAGCCAGCAGCCGAAACGGTGCAGGCCGAACATGATCATCTCGTAGGCATAGGGCTCGGGATGTGGTTGGCCGAACCAGGTGGCAAAGCGCAGCCGTACGTGGGTGCCTTCCAGTAACAACTGCGGTCGCAGGCCGCGCTCGATCATGCTGTAAAAATGGCAGTAGCGTTTCAGGGCCTGGCCCAACGTGCGGCTGTGCAGCATCCAGTGGGCCATGGCGGCGCCGGTGCCCAGCTTCATTGGCAGCGGTGTATAGCCGAGCATCTCGTCGCCCATCTCGCGCATCGCCAGGGTCTGCAGGTCGGCATAGCGGCGTGCGCCGACGCGGGCGCCGCTGTCCTGCAGCATTCTGGGGGCGATACCGCAACGTCGCAGCAGGCGCTCGGTGGAGATACCGCGCGCCGGCGCGTAGCGCAGTACCGAGTGCAGAAAAGAGACGGGGATAGAGATGTCCTGCATTTTGCGGGGCCCTGGTGGACTTTCCGTCATTCTTTTTCCTGCGGGATAAAATGTCAATTTCTTGCCTCGGATGTGCTTGTTGGACCCGGTTTTCCCCTTTCATAATGACTAAAAGGTACATATTCACGGTGTTGCGGCCGTATTGCGAACAATAATGGACAAGGATAGAGCGATGACACAGAGCGCCTATATCTACGATGCCATCCGCACCCCGCGCGGCAAGGGCAAGCGCGATGGCTCCCTGCACGAAGTGAAGCCGGTGGCCCTCGGGGCGGGCCTGCTGCGCGAACTGCAGCGGCGCCACGACCTGGACACAGCCTGTGTCGACGACGTGGTGATGGGCTGCGTATCGCCGGTGGGTGAGCAGGGCGGCGATATCGCCAAGACCATTGTGCAGTTCGCCGACTGGCACGAGAGCGTCGCCGGTGTGCAGCTGGATCGCTTCTGCGCCTCCGGCCTGGAGGCGGTCAATATCGCCGCGATGAAAATTGCCTCCGGTTGGGAGGAACTGGTGGTGGCCGGCGGCGTTGAATCCATGTCGCGTGTGCCTATGGGGGCGGCCGGTGGTGCCTGGATCAACGACCCGGAAGTGAATGTACACGATGGTGCGGTACCCCAGGGAATCGGTGCCGATACCATCGCCACCATCGAGGGCTGGAGTCGCGAAGATGTGGACGCCTATGCACAGGCCTCCCAGCTGCGCGCCGCTGCCGCACGCGCATCCGGTTACTTCGATCGCTCGGTGGTGCCGGTGCGGGACCTGAACGGGATGCCGATCCTGGAGAGCGACGAGTTTATCAAGCCGGATACCTCGATGGATGTGCTGGGGCAGCTGCGCCCATCCTTCGCCAAAATGGGCGCAATCGGTTTCGACGACCTGATGCTGCGCAAATACCCGAACCTGCCGGCGATCGATCATGTGCATACACCGGGCAATTCCTCTGGCATCGTCGACGGCGCCTCGGCGGTTCTCATTGGCAGCGAACAGGCGGGCCGGGACCTGGACCTGGCGCCGCGCGGTCGCATCGTCACCACCGCGGTACTGGCCACCGACCCCACCATCATGCTTACCGGCCCCGGCCCGGCGGCAAAAAAAGCGCTACAGAAAGCTGGAATGGCCACTGCGGATATCGACCTGTTCGAAATCAACGAAGCCTTCGCCTCGGTGGCGCTGCGCTTTATGAAAGACCTGGATATCTCCCACGAAATCACCAATGTCAACGGCGGTGCCATCGCCATGGGTCACCCGCTGGGAGCCACTGGGGCCATGCTGGTGGGCACGGTGCTGGACGAGCTGGAACGGCGCAACCAGAAGCGCGCGCTGGTGGCACTGTGTGTCGGGGGCGGCCAGGGAATTGCGACGATTATCGAGCGTGTATAAATCCGGTGCTGCGCGCCCGGAAAAAGACAGAAAAATACGAATCAGGTGAAAGCGATGGCCGAGAGAATCAACGGTTTTATCTACGACAAAGACAGTGATGGACTGGTCACGGTAACCATGGATATGGACGGTCCGGTCAATGCCATGAACGGGCAGTACCGCGTGGCAATGGCGGAAACCGTCACACGTCTGGAAAACGAAAAGGACCTGAAAGGGGTGGTGATCACGTCCGCCAAGAGTACATTTTTTGCCGGCGGCGACCTGCGCGCACTGTCCAGCGTGGCGCCGGGAGAAGAGGCCGGCCAGTTTGAAATGATCGAAGGCGGTGTCAAGGCGCCGCTGCGGCGGCTGGAAAAACTGCCGGTGCCGGTGGTGGCTGCGATCAACGGCGCTGCGCTCGGCGGTGGCCTGGAGATCTGTCTCGCCTGCAATCACCGCATCGCCTGGAACTCCCCCAAGGTCAGTATCGGCCTGCCGGAAGTCACCCTGGGCCTGCTCCCCGGTGGTGGCGGTGTGGTGCGCAGCATTCATATGTTGGGGCTTGAAAAGGCCCTGCCGATCCTGATGGAAGGGCGCCATATGCCGGTCAATGAAGCGCGGGAAGCCGGCCTGGTGGACCAGATGGAGGAGATCACCACTAATCTGGTGGAAGCGGCGAAGCAATGGATCGTGTCAAACCCGGACGCCTGGCAGCAGTCCTGGGATAAAAAGGGCCACCGGATTCCGGGCGGCGATATCTGGAACCCGAAGGTGACCCAGACCCTGTCCGCAGCGCCGGCGATGCTGTACAAGAAGACCCGCGGCCTGTTGCCGGCGCCTGAGAAAATCCTCGATGTGGCGGCCCAGGCCGTGACCGTGGATATCGACACGGCATTGCGTTACGAATCCCGCGCGCTGGCCTACCTGATCACCACACCCCAGGCCATCAACCTGATTACCACCGGCTTTTTCCAGATGAACAGCGTCAAGAGCGGCGCCAGCCGACCCAGAGGCGTGGAAAGATCCACTGTCAAAAAGGTCGGTATTCTCGGTGCCGGCATGATGGGGCAGGGCATCGCCTACGCTTCTGCGCGCGCCGGTATCCAGGTGGTGCTGAAAGATATCTCGCTGGAGGCGGCGGAGAAAGGCAAGGCCTACAGCGCTGCATTACTGGACAGGCAGATAGAGCGCGGCCGCAAAACTGCCGATGACAAACAGCAGTTGCTGGACCGGATTCTGCCCACTGCCGATGACGACGAGCTGCGGGGCTGCGACCTGATTGTGGAGGCGGTATTCGAGAATATCGAGCTCAAGGCTAGAGTCACCCGGCAAGCGGAACCTTTTCTCGCCGAGGGGGGGATTTTCGGCTCCAACACTTCCACGCTGCCGATCGGCCAACTGGCCGAAGTCAGTGCGAAGCCGGAAAACTTTATCGGCATCCACTTTTTCTCACCAGTGGACAAGATGCCGCTGATCGAGATCATCTGTGGCCGGCAGACCAGCGACGAGACTCTCGCCAGGGCGTTCGACTACGCCCAACAGATCCGCAAGACGCCGATTGTCGTCAACGATTCCCTGGGCTTCTTTACCTCGCGAGTGTTCAGCACCTTCCTCGACGAAGGTGCGCGCCTGTTGGTGGAGGGGCTGGATCCGGTATTGATCGATGCCATGGGCAAAAAGATCGGCATGCCGGTTGGGCCGCTGGCGATCCAGGATGAAGTCAGCCAGGAACTGACCCGCAAGGCCGCCGAGACACACCGCGAAATGGGTGTGCTCGGCAGCAAGGGCGACAACAGTTGCAATATCGCCGTGTGCGAGCGGCTGATCGGCGAATTTGGCCGCGGTGGTCGCTATCACGGCGGCGGTTATTACGAGTACCTCGAAGACGGTAGCAAGCAGGTCTGGCCGACACTCTACGAGCTCTACTTCCGCGACGATATGGAGATGCCGGAAGGCGATATCGGGGACCGGCTGCTGTTCCGCCAGGTGATCGAGAGTCTCAAGTGCCTGCAGGAAGGTGTGCTGCGCAGCGTCGCCGACGGCAATGTCGGCTCGCTGCTGGGTATTGGCGCCCCCAGCTGGACCGGTGGCTTTATCCAGTTCGTCAACACCTACGGCCTGCAGTGCTTTATCGACCGCTGCGAGGCATTGGCTGAACAGTACGGTGAGCGCTTCCGGGCACCGCAGATCGTGAGGGAGGCCCTGGAGCAGGGCGGGACTTTTCACTGATCGCCCCTGATCGCTGATGGAACTGCCAATCAGTAATTGCCCGTCATTTATCGATCGTCTTGAATAACCCGTGAGTGGAGAAAACCATGGATATCAGGGAAAAAACGGCCATTGTTACCGGCGGCGCTTCGGGGCTGGGGCGGGCGACGGTGGAGCGCTATATCGCCGAAGGCGCCAATGTGGCGATCTTCGATCTGGATGAGCGCGGTGGGCAGGCCCTGGCGGACTCCCTCGGCGGGGGAGCGATCTTCTGCAAGGTCAATGTGGCGGATGAGGAATCGGTGACGGCGGGCATTACCAGGGTTATCGAAACCTTCGGCGCACTACATATCCTCAATAACTACGCCGGTATCGGTTCTGCCTGCAAGACCTACGGCAAAAAGGGGCCGCACCCGCTGGATGCCTATATGAACGTGGTGATGGTCAACCAGGTTGGGACGTTCAACTGCGCGCGGCTGGCGGCGGAGCGTATGGCGGCCAATGAGCCGCTCAATGAAGACGGCGTGCGCGGTGTGATCATCAATACCGCCTCGGTCGCCGCCTACGAGGGGCAAGTGGGCCAGGTGGCCTACAGTGCGACCAAGGGCGCGGTGGTGGGGATGACGTTGCCGATGGCACGGGAGCTGGCCAGTTACGGTATTCGCGTCAACACCATCGTGCCGGGCCTGATTCACACCCCGCTGTTTGAAACGGTGGATGAGGCCTACTACAAATCCCTCGAGGCCTCGACGGTGTTCCCGCAGCGATTGGGAAAAACCAGTGAGATTGCGGCGCTGTCGGCACATATTGTCGAGAATGATTATATCAACGGCGAGTGTATCCGGATGGATGCGGGTATTCGCATGCAGCCGCGGTAAAAAGCAGCAATCAAGTTTCGTCGCTCCGAGACAATCTGGGCAACGAGCCGATGCGGGGTACGCCTCTCAGGGACACGCCGTGAATACATCCCCGAACACCAGAATAAAAAACAGTAGCGGAGAAAAAAATGGGTACGCTGAGCGGATACCGTGTCATTGAGCTGGTAGGAATGGGGCCCTGTCCCATGGCCGGCATGCTGCTGGCGGATATGGGCGCGGAGGTGATCTGCGTCGATCGCAGTCTTGCGCCGGACCCCATGTACGCGCGGGACATGAGCCGGCGCGGCAAGAAATCCGTGGTGCTGGACCTGAAAAGCGACAGCGGCCGCGAGGTTTTCCTGAAGCTGGCGGAGAGGTCCGATGTGGTGATCGAGGGATTCCGGCCGGGGGTCATGGAGAAGCTCGGGATCGGTCCGCACGAGTGCCAAGCGGTCAACCCGAAACTGGTCTACGGACGCATGACCGGCTGGGGGCAGGAGGGGCCACTGGCGCAGAATGCCGGCCACGATATCAACTACATCGCATTGGGCGGCGCCCTGCACGCGATCGGGCGCAAGGGGCAGAAGCCGGTCGTGCCGCTGAACCTGGTGGGAGATTTCGGCGGCGGCAGCCTGTTCCTGGTGAATGGGATTCTCGCGGCATTGCTGGAGGCGAAAGGCTCCGGTCTCGGCCAGGTGGTGGATGCGGCGATGGTGGACGGCGTCGCCAACCTGATGTGGATGTGCCACAGCTTCAGCGCTGCCGGGGTGTGGAATCCGCGGCAGCGGGAGAGCAACCTGCTGGACGGGGCGGCCTTTTTCTATGACACCTACGAGACAGCGGACGGAAAATATATGGCACTGGGTGCCATAGAGCCGCAGTTCTTCACCCGTTTTGTGGAACTGGCCGGGCTGGACAAAACCGTTTTCAATGCCGCAGTGCAGGGTGATCGCAGCCAGTGGGCGGTTCTCAAATCCGAACTCGCCGACCGTTTCCGGCAGAAAAGTCGCGACCAGTGGTGCGCCATTCTGGAAGACAGCGATGCCTGCTGCTCGCCGGTACTCAGCTGCGAAGAGTCACCCCAGCACCCGCACAGTGTGGCGCGCAACAGCTATATCCCGGTGGATGGCTACCTGCAACCATCGCCAGCTCCGCGTTTCAGCCGCACGCCATCTGCGGTATTGCACGGCCGCCGCCGGCCCGGTGCGGACAGCCGCGCACTGCTGGTGGAGCTGGGTTATAGCGGGACGGAGATCGAATCCCTGTGCAGTGATGGCAGTGTCGCCGCACCGGAACCTGTGGAGGAACCCCATGCAAGCGTTTGAATCCCTGCTTTACCGCGCCGAACACCGAGTTGCCACCATTACCCTGAATCGGCCCGAAGTGCGCAACTCGCTCAACCGCAAGCTGCGGCTGGAGTTGCGCCAGGCCATCGAGCAGGCGGACGGGGACCGCGATGTGCGCGCGGTGATCCTGACCGGTGCCGGCGGCGGTTTCTGTGCCGGTGCCGACCTGGTGGAGCGATTGCCGGGGGCCGATCGGGACGGTTTTGTGACCCAGATACTGAATGCCGAATACCACCCGCTGATCCTCGGTATCCGGCAGTCGCCGAAACCCTGGATCAGTGCTGTCAACGGCGCGGCCGCAGGTATCGGCTCCTCCCTGGCGCTGGCCTGCGACATGGTGGTGATGGCCGATTGCGCCTGCCTTTACTCCGCATTCGGCAGTATCGGGCTGATTCCGGATGGCGGCAGTCACCAGATGCTGCAGGAACAGCTGGGCAGCAAGCGCACCTTCGAGATGATCGCGCTGTCCCAGAAACTGGAGGCATTGCGCTGCCTGGATCTGGGGCTGGCCAACCGTGTGGTGCCGGCAGATTCCCTGCTGCCGGAGACGGAAAAGCTCGCCGGGCAATTGATTCGGGCGGCGCCCCTGACGCTGCGTTACTCCAAGCAGATATTGCGTGAATCGGCGCGCTCCGGCCTCGAGGCCACCATGTCGCTGGAAGCGGAGATCCAGAATCTGATGTATCGCAGTCGGGATTTCAAGGAAGGGGCGGCGGCCTTTTTCGAGAAACGCAAACCGGAATTCGAGGGTTGCTGATACGGCCTGTGCGGGGCGGAATCATGGCCGGACCAATGCCGCTGGCCCCGGCGGCGCTGCCGTTCGTGGCGGACCCCCTGCGCCGGAACCTGTACCGGCGCAAAAATGTCGATGCGGATCTGACCAGCCCGCTCTTGTTGTCGGCCTGCCTCTGGTGGTAATAATGACGCCACGGTGAATCAGAGGTCCCGACAATGAAAACAACTGTCCTGTTTATGCTCCTGGCCCTGCTGGCGAGCCCGTTGCTGCGCGCAGCGGAAAACCCGATTGCCCTCGTCATCCACGGCGGTGCCGGCACCATCGAGAAAAGTAACATGACGCCGGCGCGTGAAAAGGCCTATCGCGACAAACTGCGCCAGGCGCTGGACGCGGGCTACGGGGTGCTGGAGGGAGGTGGCCGCAGTATGGATGCGGTGATCGCTGCGATCCAGGTCATGGAAAGTTCGCCGCTGTTCAATGCCGGCAAAGGCGCGGTGTATACCTACGATGGTCACCACGAACTGGACGCCTCCGTGATGGATGGCAAGACACGCCAGGCCGGTGCCGTGGCGGGAGTGCGCCGGATCGAGAGCCCCATCGCGCTGGCGCGGATGGTCATGGAGGACTCTCCCTTTGTGATGCTGTCGGGGGAGGGCGCCGAAACCTTTGCCCGCTCCCGGGGCGTGCCACTGGTGGAGAACCGGATGTTTGATACCGAGCAGCGCCTGGAGCAGTTGCAGAGAGCAAAGGAAAAACTGGAGCGCGAGAATCGCCGGGGCAAAGACTATCAGGCGGCGGTGGAGGCCCTGCCATCGCCTTACAAAATGGGTACCGTCGGGGCCGTGGCCCTGGACCGGAGCGGCAACCTGGCCGCCGGCACTTCCACTGGTGGTATGACGGCCAAGCGCTATGGCCGTATCGGCGACTCGCCGGTAATCGGCGCCGGTACCTTCGCCGACAATGACTCTTGTGCCGTCTCCGCCACCGGCCACGGGGAATACTTTATCCGTTACAACGTGGCGGCGGATATCTGTGCCCGGGTGCGCTATCAGGGCAAGTCGGTTACCGAAGCGGCGGACAAGGTCATTCACGATGTGCTCTGGCCTACCGGTGGCACCGGTGGTGTTATCGCCGTGGATACCGACGGCAATATCGCCATGCCATTCAATACCAAGGGCATGTACCGGGCCAGTCGCAGTGGCAGCAAGCCGGCGAAAATCGCCATTTTCAAGGAAGAGTAGGGGTGTAAGCGGGGGGCCTGTGGCGAGGTGATATAGTTTCGAGATTCCGGATGGGTAGGCGTAGCCCGGATGGAGCGCAGCGGAATCCGGGACAGGGGGCGGCCCGACGCCACAGTCCCGGATTCCGGCGCTGCGCGCCTCCATCCGGGCTACGCCTTGCTGAAAGTGCCAGCAAGTACGAAACAGTACACTAGTTTTTCCAGTCAATTTTCTTGGGGCAGGAAAGCCATGGTGAAAAGAACAGGCAAGAAAAACAGAAAGAACCGGCGCCAGATCGAGCGCGAAGTGCGCTATTTCTGGGGCGGGGTGCTGCTGGTCGGTTTGATGGGAATACTGCTGATGTACATCGCGATGATGTAGCGGCTCTTGTTGGCGATGACGTTTCCGGTTGCCGTTTATGTCTCTCTATTGCAGTCTCAGGCGTAGCTCGGATGGAGCGCAGCGGAATCCGGGATAGGGTGCTGCGCGCCTCCACCCGGGCTACGCCTGATGGGCCGGAATAGCCCTGCGAACAAAAGTTGGCAGCGGAGTACAAGAAGTCGTCTCGCCTGGACGAACTCTGGGAAGATTGGCGTCCCCGGCAGGGCCGGGGCGGCCGCTTGCAAAGCGCAGCTTTGCGGCCGACTCGGCGCCCATCAGCTCGCTGATGGGCCGGAATAGTCCTGCGAACAGCCGTTGGCAGCGGAGTACAAGAAGCCGTCTCGCCTGGACGAATTCCGGGAAGATTGGCGTCCCCGGCAGGGCCGACTCGGCGCCCATCAGCTCGCTGATGGGCCGGAATAGTCCTGCGAACAGCCGTTGGCAGCGGAGTACAAGAAGTCTCTCGCCTGGACGAACTCTGGGAAGATTGGCGTCCCCGGCAGGGCCGGGGCGGCCGCTTGCAAAGCGCAGCTTTGCGGCCGCACCGGCGACCATCAGCTTGCTGATGGGCCGGAATAGTCCTGCGAACAGCCGTTGGCAGTGGAGTGCAGGAAGTCGTCTCGCCTGGACGAATTCCGGGAGGATTGGCGTCCCCGGCAGGACTCGAACCTGCAGTCCGGACTTAGGAGGTCCGTGGTTTATCCTGTTAACCGACGGGGACACAACGGGCACCGGCGCCCTGGGCCCCGGTGCGGAGGCGGCTATTCTAACGGCTGTCGGAGCCGGTGTCATGGGCCAATCCGATTGGAGTGACATCTCCCCCCGGCTATCGGCACGCAGCGCCGTGTCACCGGGGGTAACAGGGCTGTCCCTTCGTTACGCTCCTTCACGCGTTTTCCCCTTCATTGGACTGTCGATAAATTGTCGCAATTTGGTCACGAATTGGCGCTACTTTGACGCCACTGTCCCGGGTTTTGAGGCAAGTTTTCCCCCGCCTGTGACGGCGTGGGTAACGGGCTGAAAAAACTTGTATACGGCGGCAAATTTCCGCTTGACCGGGATCTGTAGAGCTGGCTAATCTGCGATTGCAAAACAAAAACAAGGGCCAGTTCACACTAAATTCAATGGCTGCTTTGCAGTTCGTTTATGTGGAGTGACCACGGGGCGGGGACCAAGCCCTGCCTTGGAAAAAACGGGCTCCAGAGCAGTGTCGAGTTCAGTGTGGGCGACCCCCCATCAGGGTGTTTCTGCGCTCGCAGATCGAGATTGTGGAGTTTCGTATGAGCGGCAACGTCAACATCAATGACTTTGAAATCGATGACATCCCCCAGGTAGCCACCGAGGTGCTCCGGCAGGCGACATCGCAGCCTCCCCGCGATGCCCGACGCATGGTCGAGGACAAGCTGGAAGAGATGCGCCTGCGCCGCGAGCTGATGGACTACGACTTCGACCTGTAGCTGGAAAGGCGCCGATCTCGGCGCCTTTCTGCGTTGTGGGAGACTGCAAGGGGTCCTGTGCGGGCATCCTTTACCCGTTGAGGCAAACCTTTTATGGTTCGTCTTATAAGCGGTAGGGTTGCCCGGCAATGGCCGACGGGCAGCAAGGCATTGTCCGACACTGGACCGGCGCGGCCGGCACAGTGCTTCGCCAGCGTCCATATCGGCCTGTTGCGGCAGGTGGCCGCTACCCCGCGGCTGTTAGAGACCCCAGCAAGAAAAGGAATTTCGCAATGGCAGTCTCAGTTCGGTCTGGAGCCAGGGTCAGCTCCGAATTGTCGGAAGGGGGGGATGCGCTGACCATTCGCGTGTGTGGGAATTTCGATTTCAACCTGCACCGCGACTTCCAGCGCGCCTACCAGAATCTCTCCCCGGCCCCCAGGCACTACCGAATCGACCTCTCCGAAACACTCCACCTCGACAGCGCCGCGCTGGGTATGCTGCTGCTGTTGCGCGACCACTGCCTCGGTGACGAGGACGACGTCGGGCAGCGCCAGGTCGAGTTGTTCAATGCCAGTGACCATGTGGAAAATATCCTGCTGGTCTCCAATTTCGACAAAATCTTCACCCTGCGTTGATGTCTCCTGCCCCATTCCGGGTACTGATCATCGAGGCCGATTCCGGCGAGGCCGCGCGCCTGCGCGGCCTGCTGGAGCAGTGTGCGCGCAGCGGCCAGGGGATTTACGCGATCGATGCCCGCCTGGTGTCCGATACCCGCAGGGCCCTGGACAATTACCCGCAACTGCTGCCGGACCTGGTGATATACGGCCCCGCGGCCACGCCCTGGGTCACCCGGGAGGAGCTGCAGCGGATACGTGCGAAGGCGGGCCTGGAACCGGTACCCATCCTGTTCGTGAAATCCGAGCGCGAAACCCTGGGGTCCGCCTGCCTGCAGACCGGTTGCGACGACATACTGATCAAACCCTATAACCCCAACCTGGTGCAGTTGAAGCTCGCCGCCCTGCAGCGCTTTTGCGACTTCAACCGCTCACTGGTGGCGCAGCGCAACCGCATGCGCCGGCACCATGCGGATCTGCTCCACGAGCAGGCCAGTGCGCGGCAGATTTTCAGCAATATGGGGCAGGAGAGCTGTCTCGACCAGACCCGCGCCATCCGCTATCACCTGTCGCCGCGGGCGGTACTCAACGGGGATGTCCTGGCGGCCGCCTATGCCCCCGGCGGCAAGCTGATGCTGCTGCTGGGGGATTTCACCGGGCACGGCCTGGCCGCGGCGGTGGGCGCGGTGCCACTGACCTCCATTTTCTACTCCATGGTGCCCAAGGGGTTTTCCCTCTGCCATATCCTGCGCGAACTGAACGCCAAGCTGCACCGGGTGCTGCCGGCGAATATGTTCTGCTGCGCCGCGATGTTGGAGCTGGACCCGCACAAGCATTGCGGCCGCCTGTTCAACGGCGGTATGCCCAGTGCCTGCCTGCGCCATGGCTCCGGCAGCCTGCGGCTGCTGGAATCCCGTCACCTGCCCCTGGGGGTGCTGGCGGAGGGGCAGTTCGAGGAGGCCGTGGTGCAGTTTCCGCTGGATGCGGGGGACCATCTGTATTTGTGGAGTGACGGCATTCACGAGGCGCGCAACCTGGAGGGCGAGATGTTCGGCGAGGTGCGCCTGCTGGAGGCCATGGCGGTGCCGGTGGAGGAGGGCGGCCGGTTCGAGCATATCCTGGCCGCGGTCAATCGTTTCAGTGCGGAGCAACACGACGATCTGTCGCTGGTGGAGGTGGCCCTGGCCGAGGTGCCGTCCGGTCCGGTGACCGGCATTGAGATGGGCGCGGAGCCGACCCTGGAAATCGGCCGCCTCGGTGAGTGGTCGATCAATTTCACCCTGGGGCCGGAGGAGTTGCGCGATGCCGACCCGCTGCCGTTGCTGCACAGCGTGCTGGCGCAGGTGCCGGGCGCGGCAAAATTCCAGGATCCCCTGACCATCGTGCTCGGGGAGCTTTTCCGCAACGCGCTCGAGCATGGGTTGCTGCGCCTGGACAGTGCCCTCAAGCGCACGGACCGCGGTTTTGCCGAATACTACCGCCAGCTAGACTGCGGCCGGCGCCAATTGACCGGGGGCTGGATCCGCATCGCGCTGCGATGCCGCGATCGCGGCGGGAAGGGCTTGCTGGAAGTGATTGTCGAGGATAGTGGTCCGGGGCTGCCGGAGGACATCGGCAGTGGCGACCGGGGCACCGCCTACTCCGGGCGCGGCCTGCCGCTGTTGCGGGCCATCTGCCGCAAGTTGCAATTGCAGCCGGGCAGCAGTCGCGTGCGCGCAGTGCTCGACTGGGGCCAGGTGGCCAGGCGCTCGCGCCGCCAGCGCGAGCTGGCGATCTGATCCGGGCCGGGTTTACGGCGCCGCCGGGAAATTTTCGGTTCCGATCATCGCTCCGTAGCCGCGGTGTCGGACTTGCCCTTGAGCCAGTTCTGCAGCTTCTTCAGTTTGTAGGACAGGCGGCCGCGCTTGGATTTGCGCGCCTTGTCCTCGGCGCTGACCAGCCAGGCGACTTGGATCACGCGGCGCTCGCCCTGGAACGGCAGGTGGCCGTGAAAGGAGTTTTCCGCACGCTTGAAGGCTACCAGGGTGCCGTACACCGGCGGAATCTCCGGCACCACGGTGTCCTCGTAGTCGTCGATCCGGTTCAGGAAGCGCAGGCAGCCGCTGCCGGTCTCGGCCCAGTCGCCATTCAGGTAGAGCAGTGCCGTGGCGATCTTGGATTTGCCGTCGGTGTGGATATTGCCGTGGCGCTTTTTCAGCGAGCGGGAAATGGAGACGTAGGTGGGGTACTGGGCCATGTTGTCGATGCCCAGGTTGTCCCCCAGGGCATTGGCAAATTCCGGCGCCACCAGGCGGTCGATCAGGGCGTTGATCGAATCCCCGCACTGATCGGTTTCGTAGGGAAGGTAGCCCGCGCCCCTGAGCTGCGGGAAGTCCTCCAGCAGTGCCGGCATGATATCCCGGGGCAGCATGCCCTCGGCGACCATAAATGAGAATGGCTCAGAGCGGACCAGCGCTTCCCGATACGCCGGCGTGTCGGTTCGCAGCCAGTTGGTGGCATCGGCAGTGGCAGTTGTCATGGTTGCGCGGTCCTTGTTCATGGTTCGGGGAGTCGGGAAAGCACACCGGAGTCGGCGAACTGGAGATGCCGGTGCGCCGACCGGGGTCTATGAATGGCGCCAAGATAACAGAGGCGGGGGGCATGGCCAATGCAATTCCCGCCAGTCCCGGTATAATGCCGGTCAGTTTTTCATCAACAGTGGCCCGCCGGCACCATGTCTGAACCCGCGACATCCCGACACCGGTTATCCGTGCGCGACCTGTCCTGTGAACGGGACGGGCGGCGGCTGTTTGCGGGCCTGTCTTTCGAGCTGGGCGCTGGCGCAGCACTGCAGCTCGAAGGTGCCAACGGCGCCGGCAAGACCACGCTGCTGCGGACCCTGATCGGCAGCGCCGCTGATTTCGCCGGCGAGATCCTCTGGAACGGCGAGCCGCTGTCCCGGGCACTGCCGGCGCTGCGCGAATCGCTGCTCTATATCGGCCACCAGGCGGGCGTGCGCCGCGGCCTGACACCGTTGGAGAACCTGGCCTGGTACGGCGCCGCGGAAGACGATGCCCTGTGGGCCCTGGAGCAGGTGGACCTGTTCGGTTTCGAGGACAGCCTCTGCCAGCAACTCTCCGCCGGCCAGAACCGCCGCGTGGCGTTGGCGCGCCTGTACCTGCCGTACGCCGCGCCGCTGTGGGTGCTCGACGAGCCGCTGGCAGCGCTGGACACGGCCGGTGTGGCCGCACTGGAAGCGCGTATGGCGGCCCATCTGGACGGCGGCGGCAGTATCCTGCTGACCTCCCACCAGCCGCTGGCGCTGGCGCAATTGCGCCGGTTGAACCTGTCGGACCACGCGGTTGCCCCCGCCGATGCCTGGGTCGGAGGTGCCAGTGTCTTCAGTTGATCGACCGGCCACCGCAGGCCCCGGATTTTCCGCGTTGCTGCGGGTGGAGCTGTTGCTGGCCCTGCGCCGCGGTGCGGATATCGCCAACCCGCTGCTGTTTTTCGTCACCGTGCTGGCGCTGCTGCCGCTGGGGGTGGGGCCGGAGCCGGAGCTGCTGGCGCGGATGGCGCCGGGCATGATCTGGGTGGTGGCATTGCTGGCGACCATGCTGTCCCAGGAGAGCCTGTTCCGCAGCGATTTCGAGGACGGCTCCCTGGAACAATTGACGCTGTCGCCACAGCCGCTCTATTTCGCGGTGCTGGCCAAGGTGGCGGTGCACTGGCTGGTGACCGGCCTGCCGCTGGCACTGCTGTCGCCACTGCTGGCGCTGATGCTGAACCTGCCCGCCGGGGGGTATTTGTGCCTGTTTGTGTCCCTGCTGCTGGGGTCCGGCTGCCTGAGCCTGATCGGCGCCGTGGGCGCGGCACTGACGGTCTCCCTGCGCCGGGCCGGCCTGCTGATGGCACTGATTGTTATGCCGCTGTATGTGCCCGTGTTAATCTTCGGCACCGGAGCGGTGCAGGCGGCCCTCGACGGCTACGCCTATCACGTACAACTAGCGGTACTCGCCGCGCTGCTGGCAGCGGCCGCGGCGCTGGCACCGCTCGCTGCTGCGGGTGCGATCCGCATCAGCACCGATTCTTGACGGAGGTTTCCTCTTGGCCTGGCAATGGTTTCACCGCTTGGGTTCGCCCCGCTGGTTCTACCAGAACACCGGCGCGTGGCTGCCGTGGCTGGCGCTGGCCAGTGTGCTGTTGCTGGTGCTGGGCGCCGTCTGGGGCCTGGGTTTTGCCCCGCAGGATTCCAAGCAGGGCAACAGCTACCGGATCATCTACATCCATGTACCGGCCGCCTTTCTCGCCCTGGCCGGCTACTACATCATGGCCATCAGCGGTGCCATCGGCCTGATCTGGAAAATGAAACTCTCCTACCTGGTCATGCGCGCGGCGGCGCCCATCGGCGCGGTGCTGACCTTCATCTCGCTGTTGACCGGTGCCGTCTGGGGCAAGCCCACCTGGGGCACCTACTGGGTCTGGGATGCCCGTATTACCTCGATGTTGATACTGCTGTTCCTGTATATCGGTGTGATCGCGCTGTCCCGTGCCTTTGTCCGCGAGCAGGTTGCCGACAAGGCCTGCGCGGTCCTGGCCCTGGTGGGCACGGTGAATATCCCCATTATCTACAAATCCGTGGATTGGTGGTTCACCCTGCACCAGCCGGCCACCATCAAGCTGACCGAGTCCAGCAGTATCGATGCCAGCATGTTCTACCCGCTGCTGACGATGATTATCGGTTTCTACTGTTTCTACGCCTGGACGCTGCTGCTGCACACGCGCAACCTGGTGTTGCAGCGCGAGTGGCGCACCAGTTGGGCGCAGCAGGCGCTGCGCGGCGAGCCGCTGGCGGCGGGGAAATAAGGGGGCGGGACGATGGAATTCCAGTTTGCCGGTCTGGCCGAGTTCCTGGCGATGGAGGGCCACGGTCCCTATGTCTGGATCGCCTACGGTGTGACGCTGGTGGCGATGGCCGCGCTGGTGCTACAGCCGGTATGGCGCCGTCGCCAGCTGCAGGCGGAGCTGAAACGCCAGGAGCGGATCCGGCAGCGGCGGCAGTCCG
Source organism: Microbulbifer litoralis (assembly GCF_023634065.1). GTDB lineage: Bacteria > Pseudomonadota > Gammaproteobacteria > Pseudomonadales > Cellvibrionaceae > Microbulbifer > Microbulbifer litoralis. Next base: position 7,595 of record NZ_JALKCV010000012.1, on the reverse strand, counting down.
CCGAAAAGAAACGGGTGGCCGAACCCGCATAGTATACGACTGCGCCTCTCTTCCCTCGGGAGTCGGGGCCCGCCGATCGAATTTTTCCGGAGCAAAACGACAACAATGCACCCAGTACGCAAACAACGCCTGATCCTGGTGATCGTCCTGGTCGCGCTGTCCAGTGCGGCGGTGGGTTTTGTGACCTACGCGATGCGCAACAACATGAACTACTTCTACGCCCCCAGCGCCTTCGCCGCCGGCGAGGTGCCGTTCGGGCAGCATATCCGCGCCGGCGGCTGCGTGGTGCCGGGCAGTGTGGTGCGCGCCGGTGATACCCTGGATGTGCGCTTCGCCATCACCGACGGCGACGCGAATGTGGAAGTGGTGTTCGACAAGATACTGCCGGACCTGTTCGCCGAGGGCGAGGCCGCGGTAGTGACCGGCACCCTGCAGCGCGACGGCACCGTGCGCGCTGACCAGGTGCTGGCCAAGCACGACGAAAACTACACGCCGCCCGAAGTGGCCGAGTCCATGGGCGCCAACGCCAGTTGTGGCAACGGAGCCAAAACATGACACCGGAATTCGGCCACTTCGCCCTGATCGTCGGCCTGCTGCTGTCCATCGCGCTGGCGGTGCTGCCCATGGCCGGTAGCTATAGCGCGCGCCCGCTGTGGATGGCGGCGGGGCGGCCGCTGGCACTGGGGGTGCTGGTATTCACCGCCATCGCCTTTCTCTGCCTGACGGTCGCCTTCGTACAGAGCGACTTTACCGTCAATTATGTGGCGCAGAACTCCAACAGCATCCTGCCGCTGCACTACAAGATTACCGCCGTCTGGGGCGGCCACGAGGGTTCGATCCTGCTGTGGCTGCTGATCCAGGCCGGCTGGGCGGCGGCGGTGGCGGTGTTCAGCCGCCAGTTACCGGACGAACTGGTGGCGAGGGTGCTGTCGGTGCTGGGCTTTGTGCTGGTGGGATTCTTCCTCTTCATCCTGCTGACATCGAACCCGTTTGACCGCACCCTGCCATTCCCGCCGATGGACGGCAGCGACCTGAATCCGCTGCTGCAGGATCCGGGTATGATCATCCACCCGCCGCTGCTGTATATGGGCTATGTGGGTTTCTCTGTGGCCTTTGCGTTTGCCATTGCCGCGCTGCTGGGCGGCCAGCTGGACGCCGCCTGGGCCCGCTGGGCGCGGCCCTGGACTGCGGTGGCCTGGGCCTTCCTGGGCCTCGGTATCGCACTGGGCAGTTGGTGGGCGTACTACGAACTGGGCTGGGGCGGCTGGTGGTTCTGGGATCCGGTCGAGAACGCCTCCTTCATGCCATGGCTGGTGGGGACGGCGCTGCTGCATTCACTGGCGGTTACCGAGAAGCGCGGCCTGTTCAAGAGCTGGACCATCCTGCTGGCGATCTTCGCCTTCAGCCTCAGCCTGCTGGGTACCTTCCTGGTCCGTTCCGGCGTGCTGACATCGGTGCACGCCTTCGCCACGGACCCGCTGCGCGGTAGCTTTATCCTGGCGTTCCTGGCGATCGTCGTGGGCCTGTCGCTGCTGCTGTTCGCGCTGCGCGCGCCGGCGGTCAGTGCCGGCAGTGTGTTTTCCTTCCGCTCCCGCGAGACCTTCCTGCTGGGCAACAATCTCCTGCTGGTGCTGACGATGGCGGTGGTGCTGACCGGTACCCTCTATCCGCTGCTGGCGGACGCGCTAAACTGGGGCAAGATCAGTGTCGGCCCGCCGTTTTTCAACCTGTTCTTTGTGCCGCTGATGGCCGCGCTGGCGCTGTTGCTGGGGCTCGGTATCCACGCCAACTGGAAAGACAGCCGCTGGGACCGGTTGCTGAAAGCCTGGCAACTGCCATTCGCGGTGGCGGTGCTCGGCGCACTGGCGCTGCCCTTTGCGCTGGGAGAGTTCCACTGGGGCGCGGCGTTGGGCCTGTTTGTGGGGCTCTGGGTGACCGCCTCGAGCCTGGCCGATATCTTCGCCCGGAGCCGCAATGCGCCGTCTTTTCTCGCCGGCCTGAAGCGCCAGCGCGCCAGCTACTACGGTATGCACCTGGCCCATATCGGCCTGGCGGTGACGGTGCTGGGGGTGACGCTGACCAGCGTCTACACCGTGGAGAAGGATCTGCGCATGTCCCCGGGCAGCTCCCATTCGGTGGCCGGCTATGAATTCCGTTTCGACGGCGTGCGCATCGCCCAGGGACCGAACTTCCGCGCTTCCGAGGGTGTACTGTTTGTCTCCCGCAATGGCCGCGAAGTCGCCGAGCTGCACCCGCAGAAACGCAACTATTTCTCCGGCGGCAACACCATGACCGAGGCGGCGATCGATTCCGGCCTGTTCCGCGATCTCTATGTCGCCCTGGGCGAGCCGCTGGACGAGACCAATCCCAATGGCGATTGGGCCGTGCGCCTGCAGTACAAGGCGTTCGTGGTCTGGATCTGGCTGGGCGCGCTGCTGATGGCCGTCGGCGGCGGTATCGCGGTGGCGGACAAGCGCTATCGCAAAGTCGGCACCGCGCGCAGCCCGGTGCCTGGCGCCGTACCCGCCAGTGCCTGAGAAGTAGGGAGTTTTCGACCATGGCCAGATTGAAACTGTTTCTGCCGCTGATCATTTTTGCCGCGCTGGCGCTGCTGTTCTGGCGCGGCCTGTCACTGGACCCGCAAGAAATGCCGTCGGCGTTGCTGAACAAGCCGGTGCCGGCGTTCTCCCTGCCGAATGTGGCCGACAGCGAGCGCCTGCTGAGCAGGGCGGATCTGCCGGACAAGCCGCTGCTGCTGAATGTCTGGGCCACCTGGTGTATCGCCTGCCGGGTGGAGCATCCCTACCTGAACCAACTGGCGGAGCAGGGCGTGCCCATCGTGGGCGTCAACCTGAAGGACGACGACGCCGAGGCGCAGAAATGGCTACAGAAATTCCACAACCCCTACCTGTTCAGTATCGCCGACCGGGAAGGGCGCCTGGCACTGGACCTGGGTGTGTTCGGCGCGCCGGAAACCTTTCTTGTCGATGCCGACGGCACCATCCGCTGCAAGCACGTGGGCGTGGTGGGCGACCGCATCTGGCAGACCAAGCTGCAGCCGCTCTACCGGAAACTGCAACAACAGCACTGGGACGAGTTTGCCGGTGAGTTATCGGATTCCCTGCTCTCCCGTTGTCAGTGAAATCGAGGAAAAGAAGAGCCGCTTTATCTGCTGGCTGGGGCCGGTACAGGATAAAGCGGCTTTCCAGCGCGCGCTGAATTCGATGCGCGCGCAATACCCGGATGCCAGCCACCACTGCACCGCGCTGATTATCGGCAACCCGGCCAATCCCGACACCATGCAATCCGACGACGACGGCGAGCCCGGTGGCAGTGCCGGCCGGCCGATGCTGGAGTTGTTGCTGAAGCGGGAAATCGGCAATGTCGGCGCGGTCGTCAGCCGCTATTTCGGTGGCACCAAGCTGGGTGTCGGCGGCCTGATGCGCGCCTACCGCGGCGCCGTGGGGGGCGCGCTGCAGTCGGTGGAACAGGAGCCTTTTGTGCCCCTGGTTCGAGTCCGGATCACCTGCGACTTCGCCGGCGAATCCCGCCTGCGCTATCTCGCCACCCAGCACAGAGGTGTCTGTGGCGCGGCCGACTACAGCGAGCGGGTCAGCATGGCGCTGGAGTTGCCCCGCAGCCAGTGGCCCGCGCTGAAAGCGCAGCTGTTGGCCGAGGGCTTTGCAATCCGGGAGTAAGTGCCTGTAGGCAAAATCCCGCATCTCCTGGTAATTGCCATGTCGGTGTGGCCAGCAGGCTCAACTCGAAGCTGAGGCGATCGCTGTCGGTTTTGTTTCCGCAAGCGCGCGCTCGCACCCCCGCCCGGTTGATTCCCAGCCGATACTGTACTTCCGTGTAATGCGCCCGCCTGTTGCCCGGAGTCGAAATCGGGTAATCTCCCTGTCGCCCAGAGAGGTGTGATGACACTGCAGTTTCAATCTTCCTGTTATTCAAAAAAAATCGTTTTTTTATAGCGGCGGAACGGTTTTTTATCAGTGCGATAATTTGTTGAAACCGATATTTTTTCTTCTGCCTTGTCAGAATAACCGGCTGTGATTGGGGCTGCTCGCGCACAGTGCCGCAGATTGGAATAAGGGATTGTCGATGCAATTGATTGTTGAGAGCCGGGCGGGCATTCGCTACCGGGTGAGCCGCGGTTGGTCTTACGATGACGGAATTACCCGCAACCGGGCCGCGCTCCAGTTGCTGTCATCTTTTGATGACCGGGCGCTCGACAGGATCTACGAGCAGTTTTTCGGTGTCGAGAATACGGTGCCCAGGTCGCTGCTTCTCGACACTGCCGCCAGCAGTCCGGGTATTCTGTCTGGCCCCTATCTGGACGCGCCCGGCCTTCTCCCGGACCGGCACAAGGAAATCTACCTGGCGCTGCTGCACAACCGCCTGACCATCGAGGAGAGCCCCCTGTCCGCCGCGGAGCTGGCGGATGGCCAATCGGTACTGCGGATGAAAATCCGTATGGGCCTGCAGCGGATCATCGCCGAGGAGCGGGCCGAAGCCGCGCGTATCCAGACGGAGCACGAGCAGCGCAACCCGCTGGAAAAAGTGGGTGCCTACGTGGGCCGCTACGCCACCGGTTTCGGCCAGCAGGTATGGGGGCTGGCGCTGTGGGCCAAGGATGTCGCCGAGGTGGCGGCGCTCGTCAGCCCACTGCGGCAGAGTTTCCAGATGGCGTCGGCCGCCACCGATTACTATGTGCACGGCAAGAGCGTCGAGGAATCCCTGCGCGAGAACCACGGCAACCTCTGGAAAGAGGTCGTGGATGTGCTGGGATTCGATCCCACCGATATCACCTTCGCCCAGCTGCAGCAGGCCTACGACGTCGCCGAGCTTGTCTGCGAAGACACGGCGTTGCGCAGCGCCATCACGCAGTTTGCCCGGGATTATGTCGATGCCCAGCACAGCCTGGAGATCGCCGAGTTTGCCGGCGCCGGCGCCTTCGAAATTGTCCTGACGATTGTGCTGGCCGCTGCCACCGGCGGTGTTGGCGCCGCCGGCGCCATGGCAAAGAATGCGCGCCTGCTGGGCCGCTTCCGCGGCATCGGCGAGCTGATGCTCGAATTTGCCGGCAAGCAGCGACAGCGGCAGGCATTGCGCCGCAATGCCGGCGCGCAGACCGACGGCACCAGCTTTTCCGACCTGGAAACCGTGGAGGCCGAGGCGCCCGCGAATTCCGGCAGCCAGCCGGCGCCCGCCCGGTCGGGCGGCAGTGGCACCAATGGCGGCAGTCAGTCCGGCTCCGGCCCTGACAGCGCGGTCGAACCGGCAACGACCGACGAACCGGACAGGACCGGCAGCGCCACCGGTACCAACCAGAATGGCGACAGCAGCCAGTGCAACGCCAACGCCTGTGAGGGCGGTGAGCCGATCAACCTGAAGACCGGCGAGGAGCGCCTGACGCTGGTCGACGCGGTACTGGACGGCCCACTGCCATTGACGATGGCGCGCACCTACCGCAGCAGTAACCACAAGGATTTCGGCTTCGGTTACGGCTGGACCCACACCCTGGGCGAGCGGCTGGAATGGCGCGGCGATAAGCAGCCGCTGCAGCTCCACGACGCCGAGGGCCGTGTCATCTCCCTGCCGGCGCCGGGCGGCAGCGGCCGCAGCCACAATGTGGTGGAGCAGTTGAGCCTGACCCGCGCCGGCAAGGGCCACTGGATCGTTTCCCCCTACGGCGCGCCGGAGGGGATGCAGAAACATTTCCGTGCCCTGGAGGCCGGTGACGGCATCCTGGCGCTGTCGGAAATCCGCGACGGCTACGGCAATTTCTACCGTTTCCACTACGTCGGGCGGGACCTGATCTGCGTTGAGAGCAGTCTCGGCGAGGCACTGCATATCAAGCCGGTCAACGGCCGTATCGGCGAGCTGAAGAAAGAAACTGCAGACGGACAGATCTCGACCCTCGCCACCTACGAATACAGCGATGAAGGCGACCTGGTACACGCCACCGATGCCGACGGCCACAGCGAGCAGTATCGCTACAGCGGCCACCTGATTGCGCAGCGCACACTGAAGAGCGGCTACAGCTTCCATTTCGAGTGGGATGCGGAGGGCCCCGGCGCCCGCTGCCTGCGCCAGTGGGGCGACCCGATCGACGGCCAGCCCACCTACAGCTACCAGTTTGAATGGGATGACGACGGCAGGGGCGTCACCGTCACCGACACCCGCGGCGGCCGGGAGCGCTACCGCTTCAACGAGCGCGCACTGCCGATCTACCACCGCGACGCGGAGGGCGGCGAGACCCTCTACACCTACAACGAGCTCGGCCAGCTGACCGACGTCCAGTTGCCGACAGAGAACGGTGTTCCGCGCGTGGAGCACTACGAGTACGACAGCGGCGGGCGCCTGATCGGCAAAACCGACCTGGGCGGTGGCCGGCACTACATCGACTACAACGATCAGGGGCTTCCGCAGAAAATCACCAATGCCGCCGGCCAGTCCTGGCAGCGCCGCTACAACGCCGGTGGCCAGGTCACCGCCAGCACCGACCCGCTCGGCAATACCACCGAGTACAGCTACAACCCGCTCGGCCTGGTGGGCAGCGTGACCGATCCCCTCGGCAACACCACCCGCTACCTGTGGAATCCCCAGGGGCGGCTGGCGGCCGTGCACGACGCCATGGGCCGGTCGCGGCACTACCGCTACGATGTGGCACAGCGCCTGGCCGAAGTGCAGCACGGCCCGGGGCAGAGCACCCGCTACGAGTACGACCGCCAGGATCGCATCAGCGCGGTAATCAGCCCCGACGGCGCCCGCACGCAGTACCGCTACAACGCCCAGGGCCTGGTGGCGGAGATCGTCGACGCCGAGGAGCGCAGCACCCGCTACGAATACGACGGCCTCAGCCAGGTCCGGGCGCGCACCAACCCCGACGGCAGCCGCCTGCAGTACCACTACGACGGCGAGCGCAACCTGGTCGGCCTCACCAACGAGAACGGCGAGCGCTACCAGTTGAAGTACGACCTGAGCGAGCGCCTGGTGGAGGAAGTGGGCTTCGATGGCCGCACCACCCGCTATGCCTACAACAACGCCGGCCACCTGGTCAGCAGCCGCGCTGTGACCGATCCCGACAGCGGCAGGGGAATCGACACCGTTTTCGAGCGCGATCCCTTCGGCCGCCTGCTGCAGGAAACCACCCCGGACGGCGTCACCAGTTTCCGCTACAATCGCGCCGGCCAACTGCTGGAAGCGGAAAACGCCCACCGCAAACTGCGCTGGGAATACGATGCCGGCGGCCGCGTGATCGGCGACTGGCAGGGTGGGGCGGAGATGCGGCACCGCTACGATGCCGCCGGCCGGCGTACCACCAGCAGGTTGCCGGACGGCGAGGTACTCAGCTTTGGCTACAACCTCGCCAACCAGTTCGACAGCCTGCACCGCCGCGCGGCCGACGGCGACACCGACGAACTGCTGACCGTACTCGACCACGACGACCTGGGCCGCGAGATCCGCCGCCAGCACGGCAACGGCCTCGCCAGCGAACGGGACTACGATCCCCAGGGCCGTCTGCACAAGGTGCGCCTGGGCAAGGCCGACGGTCCGGTGGAAAACCCGCTGCTGGAACGCGGCTACCG
>NZ_JALKCV010000011.1 GCF_023634065.1 Microbulbifer litoralis | reverse complement strand
TACGCTGGATCCGGGTGAGATAACTCCAAAGATTTACGATCGTAAAAATAATAGCAGTTCCCCCATCGTAAACTACGGTAGCTATCTGGGAGAAGCTGGAGGGGCGCCGGTTTACGACGGCTTAACCCTCCTACGCCCAATCACTGAAGATCTGACACTCCCTGTGGGCAATCACCAGATGCTGCAAAACGTCGTCGTGGAACCCGGAGTAACACTGACTCTGGAACCCGGCGCCAGCCTGAAGTCCGCACCGGATCTCAAACTGCAGATCGCGGGCAACCTGGTAGCCCACGGTGTTACCGGCGCGCGCGTGGAATTCGCCTCTGCCTCGCCGACCCCCCAGCCCGGCGATTGGTATGGTATCGAAGTGATCACCGGCGGTAGCGTGGACCTGGACTATGCCCGTATCGAGCATGCCGTTTACGGTATCGACTTCAACGGTGGCCAGGGCACGATGCGCCACTCTCTGATCCGCTTCAATACCCACGGCATTTATGTCCGTGCCAACAGCGATCCGCTGATTACCGACGGCAATGAAATCACCGCCAATAGCTACGGTGTCTATGTGATCGGCAACGGCACCGCCGCGGACAACCCTGTGCCGGTGATCACTGGCAACAACCTGTACGATAACAGCAATTACGATCTCTACACCACTGACTTCGGCGATCCCCAGTCTGTCACTCTGGATATCACTGGCAATTGGTGGGGTACTGCCGATCCGGCCACCATTGAATCCCAGATCTACACTGCCGCCACGTCTTCGCCGCAGGTGGACTACAGCAATTACCAGGAGGCGGTGATAGGGCAGCCGGCGGTCTCCATCAGTGGTGTGAGCCTGCAGTCGCCGGTACTCCATCCCCTGGCCGGTGAACAGGCTCAGGGTCTGTTCAGCCTGAACCGGGCGGCTACTGTCACCCTGGAAATCCGTCGCGAGTCCGACAACGCCGTCGTCTATCAAACCACCGAAAGCCACCCGGCCGCCGGCGAATATCCCATTGCTTGGGACGGTCGCGACAACCAGGGCAGGCTGATGTCCGAGGATCTCTACCGGGTCGTCCTGCGAGCCGATGACGGCGTGGACTACTTTGTCTACGACGCACCCAATCCCGGCGGTGTCGGAGGTGTTTCAGGCTCGGTACCCAGCCGCTACAACGCCTATGCCAACGAGTTCTACAAGATCTCGGTTAACATGTCCCAACCGGGGCTGCTCAGCATGCAGATAACCCCCAACGGTGGCTCGGCCTTCTACACCTTCAAGGAAGTCTTCTACCCCGCGGGCCAGCACTGGCTCTACTGGGACGGCCGGGACCCCAACGGCGAAATCATTGACGTCCCCGTCTCCGTTTACTACCCGGCACCACCGCGAGTGCGCTCCACCGCCATTTATGTGGCCGATACGGCGCCGAGTATTACCGGCACTGGGGCCGCCCCCAGTATCGAGGTCAAATCCGACCCTTACCTGGTGAGCCATAGCTACGAACAGCAGACCCGCATGGCCTACCAGATCAGCAACGACGCCCAGGTGACCTTCAGCCTGCTACCGCCGGGTATCGTCGATCCCCAAGATCCCTCGGCCATCGTGCTGGTAGATAATGAGCTGCAACAGGCAAACGACGGAACCGGAGACCCCATCCAGCACGAGGTGGAGTGGCGCGGCTACGACCTGGCGGACCCCAACGCCGTGCTGGTGGGAGAAGAGGGCGCTTATACCTTTGCCATTCAGGCGCGGTCGCCGGAAACCGGGGAATCCACGCTCTACCGGGGCATCGTTAACTTGTATCGATAGCAGTAAGAAGCAATATGAAGCAAAGAATCGTATCAGCAGTTTTATCAGCCCTGTTATTAGGTGGGGTTTCCCAGGCCGCTTTGGCTAAGGATATCGCCTATCTGGGTGTCGCCGAAGGCTATTGGGAAGTGTGGCTTACGGATTCCGACCACAAGAAACCAAGACAGCTCACCCAGTTGGGCTCCGACGTCTCTCGTATCTCCTGGTATCCAGATGGTCGGCACCTTTTAGTGAATCTGCACGATGGCAGCCTCCACCGGCTAGATACCAAAACTGGGAAGATGGAGGCCATAGAGGCACCACTGCCCAATATCCTCGATGCCGTGGTGAGTCCCAAAGGCGACAGCCTCGCCTTTTCTCTGAGCACCTCCGGCAGTATCGACGACAATGATATCTATGTCTTCCACTTCCAAAGCCGGAAACTGGACAAGCTCACCTCCATGCCCAGACTCCAACACGAGCCCAGTTGGTCCCCTGATGGCAAATCGATCTACTTCCTATCCGGCGACGGCGGACAGGCGCACGATATCTGGAGGGTGGATGTTGCCAGCCGAAGCACAGAGCAATTGACTGTCAACGCTTTGTACCACTTTGATTTGGCTGCGCGGGCAGATGGGACTCTTGCTTATTCCGGCAACAAAACGGGCAATTACGAACTCTGGCTGCGCAACCCGGATGGTAAGACCCAGGTACTGACTCAAGATCCGGCACTGGACGCCCGTCCCTCATGGTCGCCGGCAGGCGAGCAACTCGCCTTTCAATCCACTCGTGACGGTACCATGAACATCTGGCTGCTGGATATTGCCACCAATAAAGAACAACCACTGACCAACAGCAGGGAAGGCGCACGGCAGCCGGTCTGGGCCCCGATCGAGGAGAATAGCCAATGAGTAGAGCAGTATGGCTTCTGATACTGGCCCTGATATCCAATCTGACCCAGGCCCTTGAGATCACCCAGGTGCGGTTGGACAAGAAGGGTTTCAATCCGGCGGATCGAGAAAAAGCCTCCATCCACTTCAACATCGACAAGCCGGCTCAAGTGGTATTGCACATCTACGATGGCCGAGAACGCCTGGTTAACCGAATTAACGGTGGCCAGCTTCCGTCTGGAGACCACAAGCTGGCATGGAATGGGCGGGACTCGAAGGGGAAGGTGGTTCCTCCTGAGGCCTATTCCTATACCTTAACCGCCACCAGTGAAAGAAAAGACGGAGAAGGCGAAGAGAAAGTCACACACGACCTCACCGATCTGACCGGTGGCGAAGCGCTGGCCGTGAAGGACGTTCGCTGGGACAAGGAGCAAGGTGTCGTTCGCTATCACCTGGACAAGCCTGCCCGTGTCAGCATCCGCCTGGGCCTGAAAGAAGGGGGCCCTTTGCTGCGCACCCTGGTCGACTGGGTGCCGCGCGACGGCGGAGCCCAGGCCGAGCCTTGGGGCGGTTGGGATAGCTCTCATGCATTGAACATAGGCAAACATCCCAAGCTTAATCTGGCAGTCACAGCCTACAGCCTCAGCGACAATACCCTGCTGGTCGGTCCCAAGCCCACCAAGATTGCTTTTGCGGATTTGCCGGCAGACAAAATCCGCAAAAAAACGGCTCTCCAGAAACCTACAAAACGCATGTATTACCACGCGGACCAGCCTCTGGAGAGCCGCGGCGATTTTGAGACCTACCTGACGCTGGGCACTAAGGCAAAGAAAGATAAGGAAGGCCGCTGGATCGTCTCCGGCAAGGTACCTATCCGGCTCGACGTTGCCGAGAAGGACCGGGAGCGCCTTCTGGCGCGTCGTTTTGAACCGGTGTTTTTTGTAGACGGCACCTTCGCCTTTGAAAACGAGGTGGGCTTCCTACCGATGACCTGGCAATGGGACTCCAGCACCGTCAACGAAGGGGAACACTATGTCACCGTCAATGTACGTGGTTACGAGGGCAATTTTGGTACTGCCACTATGAGGTTATGGGTAGAGCATCAATAACCAAGTATCGCCACGGCGCCTGCAACAAAAAATAGCGAAGAAACCATGAAAACAAACGCTCTGATAGGAATAATGGCGGCATTGCTCCCATTGGCGCTTTTGGCGGCCGAGAACAGCCATCACCAGCGCCTACAGGAACTGGAGAATATACATTCGACAAAGCGCAGCGCCGAACAGCAGCTGGAACTGGCCCAGCACTACTACCGCGAGCGGAAACTGGAGCAGGCCTATCAACAAATTGACCTGTTTTTACAACAGGAACCGCGCAGTGCCGACGGCTGGTTGATGATGGGCGATATATGGCGCGAATGGGAACAGTGGCAAGAAGCCCTGGAATCCTATGACCGGGCAGCCAAGCAGAGCCCGAAAAGGGCGGAAATTCACCTGCGCCGGGGGCAGGCGTTGTCGGAGCTGGGAGACGAGAAGGAAGCCGACAAGGCCTATGCCCAATATCGAGCTTTGGCTGGGGGTTGATACGCGAGCTTCCGCTCTTGGCAGGGGTAGGCCCCTCGGAAGACCAACCTTCTGCTCTGGAAATTGAGCCGCAGACTCGCCATGTATCGGCAGAGCAATAGTAAAAACGGGCTAACCCGCACAGATTAAAAAGAATACAGACTTGAAGGAAGAACCATGAAAGTTAAGGGGATCACTTGCTCGGTAGTTAGCACCTTCTTGCTGGGCTTGCTAATGATCGCTACCACCAGCGCCCACGATTTCGGCGGTGGCTCCGCCGGTGATCCCCCTCCAGGCCCGCCACCGCCTCCGCCCTGCGAAAAAAGTGATGGAGCGTGTTGCGGTGCCGGCGGAGGTGGTGGTGCTGGAGGAGGCGGAGGCGCCGGCGGCAGCACCAGCGGCGCCGTAGGCGATCCCATCCGCACTCTGGATGGCGGCTTCTACCTGAGCGATACCGACCTCACGGTAGGCTCCGTCTACCCCATCCGCCTGACCCGCCGCTTCGACAGCCGTTCCCGCTTCGACACCGCCCTCGGCTACGGCTGGGCCTTCGACCACGACCGGCGCCTGTTCGAATACCCGGACGGCTCCGTGGTCCTGCGCTCGGGCTGCGGCTTCCGGCATACCTTCGTCTTTACCGGCGGCGCCTACGTCACGCCGCGGGATATGCCCCAGGGCACCCTCACCGAACACCCGGACGGCAGCTACACCTTTGAATATGTGGCCGGCCGCGTGGACTACTTCGACGCCGACGGCCGCTTGGCGGCCATTGAAAACAAACAGGGCCAGCGCCAGGAACTCCTCTACGACGAGCGGGGCCGATTACCCCTGGTAGGGACTTCCCCCAACAGCATCGATCCCGACAACCCCATGGTGGTCGCCTACCAGCCACGCCTAACCCGCATTCGCGAGCGCACCGCCGACGGCCAGCTCACCGACAACTATGTCGACTTCTTCTACAACGAAGATACCGGTCGCCTCACCCACCTGATCGCCAGCGACGGCCGCCGTATCGACTACACCCACGACAGCCACAACGGTGCCACCCGCGGCAACCTGATTCAGGTAGCGGGCCTCGACAACTACCAGCAGAATTTCCAATACGAAGACCCGGAAGGCGCCCACCGCATCACCGGCCTGCAGAGAGGGCAGACGGCCGCCTGGGTCACCAACACCTACGACAGCGAAGGGCGGGTGGTGAAGCAGGAAGAAGGCAACAACACCATCGAACTGGCCTACGTGGAAACCGGCACCACCCAGGTCACCGAAACCGTCCGCGACAGTGCCGGCACCGTCCTCGACACCCGCGAGAGCACCTTCGTCTTCGACGAAGCCGGCTACCTCTCCAGCCGCACCGACCCCCTCGGCAACGAATACCGCCAGATCTACAACGACAACAAAGACCGCATCCGCACCGAGACCTGGCAAAAGCAGCCCGACGGCAGTCTCACTCTGCTCAGCGCCACCGATTACACCTACAACGCCGACGCCCGCAAGACCAGCGAAAGCGTGACTTTAGAGAGCGGCGAAACCATAACCACCACCTGGACCTACGACGGCAGTTGGATCGCCAGCGAAGAAACTGTTTCCAGCGAAAACCCGCAACAGGTCTTCCGCACCGAATACGAGTTTGTGCGCGACGGCAACGGCAACCCCGTCAATATCGCCGCCAAAAAACGCCAAAAGGCCGACGGCAGCTACGCCACCACCCACTACACCTACTGCAGCGGCGGCTCCGACTGCCCGGACAGCGCCCTGATCAAAACCACCGACGGCCCCAGAACCGATGTTGAGGACATCACCACCAACCGCTATTACGCCACCACCGACCAGAGCGGCTGCGATAGCGGCGGCACCTGCCACCGCAGCGGCGACCTCAAACAGGTCGAGAACGCCCTGGGCCAGACCATCGACTACCTCAACTACAACAAGAACGGCCGTGTCGCCAAACTCAGCGACCAAAACGGCACCATTACTGAATTTACCTACCACCCCCGCGGCTGGCTGCTGGAAAAAACCACCCTCGACCCACAGGGCCAGGCCCACGCCACCACCGCCTACGAATACGATGACCGCGGCAATCTCACCCAGGTCACCCAGCCGGACGGCAGCTACCTCGTCTTCAGCTACGACGACCGCAACCGCCTGATCCAGATCCAAGACCCCCAGGGCGGCAAGATCCGATACACCCTGGACTCCCAGGGCAACCGCGTCCAAGAAGACATCGTCGACGCACAGGGCACCCTCAAGCACACTCTCAGCCGCACCTTCGACGAACTGAACCGCCTGGAAGAAACACTGGGTGCCCAACAACAGCAAACCCGGTACCAATACGACGGCGCCGGCCGCCTCACCCAGACCACCGATGCCCTGGCCACCAAGACCCAACACAGCTACGACGCCTTGGGCCGGCTGGTCAAAACCATCCGGGATACCGACAGCATCGCCGCCGAAACAAGGCTCCAGTACGATGCCGTCGGCAACCTGACCCAAGTCACCGACCCCAAGGGCCTGACGACCACCTATACTTACAACAACCTCGGCCAGCGCATCGAAAAGGACAGCCCGGACACTGGCATCACCACCTACACCTACGACCTCGCGGGCAACCGCACCAGCCAGACGGATGCTCGGGGTGTCACCACCAACTACAGCTACGACGCCCTCAACCGGCTCACCGCTATCCAGTACCCGGACACCAGCCTCAACGTCAGCTACCAGTACGGCCAGCCTGATACAGAAACCGGTTGCCAGAACTCCAGCCCGAAAGGTCGCATGACCACCATGACCGACGTGAGCGGCAGCACCAACTACTGCTACGACCACCGGGGCAACCTCACGCAAAAGACCCAAACCACCGCCGGCGTTGCGCTTACAACCCGCTACCAGTACAACCTGGCGGACCAGCCGACCCGGATCACCTATCCCAGCGGCAAGGTGGTCAACTACAGCCGGGACAGCCAGGGCCGCATCGCCGGCCTGGCCCTCGAAGGGCAGACCCCCGAAACCCTGATTGCCGATATCCAGTACGCCCCCTTTGGCCCGGCCACTCGATTGGACTACGGCAACGGCCATACCCAGGACAGGCTTCTGGACCAGGACTACCGGCCAAAGTCCATCCAAAGCAGTCTCGCCACAGGCCTCAATCTGCACTTTACGCTGGACGATGTGGGCAATATCACCCAGATCGGCAACAGCCCGAGCACAGCCGATCGCAGCTACGACTATGACAACCTCTACCGGTTGACCGAAGTCAAGGACGCCCAGCAGACGCCATTGCACGGCTATAGCTACGACAAAACCGGCAATCGCCAAAGCAAGATCACTGGCACCGAGACAGAAAACTACTCCTACGAGAATGACAACCACCGACTCAGCGCCATTGATGGCAATGCCCGCAGCTATGATGCCAATGGTAATACCCTGGACAATGGTACCGGGCAAAGCTTTACCTATGACGACCGCAACCGTATGGTGGAGGCTCGGGAGAACGACACCGCTGTCCTGAACAACCAATACAATGGTCGCGGCGAGCGAGTAGTCAAAGCTACCGGAACGGAGACTCGGCTGTTCACTTACAATCAGGCCGGACAGCTGATCGGTGAATATACTGACACCGGTGCGCTGATCAAAGAGTACGTCTGGGTGGGAAACCTGCCGGTAGCAGTGCTCGAATCGGCCTCCCATTATGCAATAGAACCGGATCATCTTGGCACACCGAGAGCAGTAATCAATCCTGATAGCCAAGCAACCGTTTGGGAATGGGAAATTCAGAGCGAAGCCTTTGGGGCAACAACTCCAAATGACGATCCGGAGGATGTCGGCAATAGCTATGTATTCCCGCTTCGCTATCCGGGTCAATACGCTGATTCAGAAGCTGGAATAAATCAAAATTATTATCGCGATTATGACCCAGAAACTGGTCGCTACCTCACCAGTGATCCTATCGGTCTGCGTGGAGGAAGTAATACATATAGATATGTAGTTAATAGTCCTTTGCTCTGGGTAGACCCATATGGCTTGAAAAAGACTTGTATTCCATGGTTCTCGAAAAAGAATCCATGGGTAGGAGTGGGGCCTGTTGATTGGGATCAAGAAATTGTGGTAGGAAATACATTTGCAAAATCAGCAGGATTTTGTGCATGGAAAAGGTATGGAGAGCAAAAGCAAGCAAGGTTGGTAACGGAGAGAAAGCTTTGCCGTGAGTGCGATGATTGCACAGGAGAGTGTGACATCTATATACAAAATGGGGAGAGTCATACTGAGACGAGGCATGAAAAAATAAAACAAACAGGAGCTAGCAATATTCAATTTTACATGCACAAATATAAGGAGTGGATGCGATGTGTAAGTCCATGGAATTCAAACGTGGTTGCAGAAGGGCCATTGAACCCAAAAATTTAGGGGTGTTTTTTTTAACCGTTTTCCTTCTTGGTTGTGGGTCGGAAAGAAAGGGAAAGATGATGGAGGTTAATTACGATGAGGGGAAGTCCCCGTATGATTTCGAATCAAGAATAAAAAATAACTTTTATGTCGAAAGTAGGAGAGAGAATTTTATTAAGAGCCTTATGAATGACGCCAAAAAGCGTAATAAGGGTGAAAATTATATTTATAAAGACGAACCAACTGCAGATATAGCTGGATATTTTTTGACTGGAGGGGGCGATAATCCTCACAAGGTATATTTCAACTATTTTGTCATTAGTTATGAAAAGGACTCTGATGGGAAGAAGATTAAAACTGTAGGATTTTATTTTGATGAGAAGAATGAGCTGATTTGGATCCGGTGTTCAAATGGGATCGATTTGGAGTGTCCAGAGTTTGAATACCCAAACTACTTGGGGATGGTGTGGACGTACGGGAATTAACCTATAAGGTTCTTCGTAAATCAGTGTGAAGGCGCCGGTTCGAGACTGTAAATTAAATTGTGTATCAGCCACTTGGCCCCAATGTCGAGTTCTGGCTCCGTGTTTGGTGCGCACAGCGCACCCTACGCATCAATGCTCGGGCGCTTTCCGATCCATTTTCTTCACCCGCGCCCGCGTAATCATCTTGTCCGAGACCGCCTCGATCTCCACGCGGTAATTCAGGATAAAGAAGCTGATATTGCCGTCCGGAATACTCTCCAGGTGCTCCATCGCCAGCCCGTTGAAGGTCTTGGGGCCGTCGGTGGGCAGTTCCCAGTGCAGGGTGCGGTTGATGTCGCGGATCGAGGTGCCGCCCTCGATCAGGTACCAGCCGTTGCCCTGGGCGACGATCTCCTCGTCTTCGCTCGGCACCGGGCTGGCGGTGAAGTCACCGACGATTTCCTCCAGCAGGTCCTCCAGGGTCACAATGCCCATCACCTCGCCGTACTCGTCCACCACCAGGCCCATGCGCCGTTTCTTGTGCTGGAAATTCATCAGCAGCGTCGGCAGCGGCGTGGCTTCGGGGACGAAGTAGGGTTCGTCGGTGTAGGACTTCAGCAGGTCCGGGCTGAATGCGTCCGGGCCGTCGCGCAGTATCTGCGCCGCGCGGCGCAGGTGCAGAATGCCTACCACGCGGTTGATGTCGCCCTGGAATACCGGCAGGCGGGTGTAGCTGCTCTCGGCCAGTTGTTGCAGGATTTCCCCGCCGGAATTCTCCAGGTCCACGCCGACCACTTCGTTGCGGGGGATCATGATGTCCTCCACCGTGGCCTGGTCCAGGTCCAGCACGTTCAGCAGCATGCCCTTGTGCTTGCTGGGCAGCAGGGCACCGGATTCGAATACCACGGTGCGAAGTTCCTCCGGCGCCAGGTGCTCGGCCTCGGACTGCTCGCCGGCCTCCACGCCCACCAGGCGCGCCAGGCCGTTGGAAACGCTACCCACCAGCCAGACGAAAGGCGTCATCAGCCACAGCAGCGGGCGCAGTATTACCGAGGCGGGGAAGGCGATCTTTTCCGGGTGCAGTGCGGCGATGGTCTTCGGTGTGACTTCGGCGAAGATCAGTACCACCACGGTCAGCACCGCGGTGGCGTACCAGGTGCCGGCACTGCCGTAGAGGCGGGTGAACACCGCGCCGGCGAGCACCGAGGCGAGGATGTTGACCAGGTTGTTGCCGATCAGGATGACCCCGATCAGCTTGTCCGGGCGCGCCAGCAGCTCCATTGCGCGCCGGGCACCGCGGTGGCCGCTCTTGGCCTGGTGGCGCAGGCGGTAGCGGTTCAGCGCCATCATGCTGGTTTCAGAGCTGGAAAAGAAGGCGGAAATGACGATCAGCAGGCCTATCAGGGCAAATAGCAGGCCGGGAGGTATCTCGTTCAATTTGGAACTCTGTTTATTCGCGAAACGGGATATTGAAACAGAATTTCCGGGCCCGCAAGTGTTGCGGCGCCCGCAGCGCCGTGCCCGGCGCTATCCGCGCTGTAATATGACCTCGAGTACCAGTTTGCTGCCGAAGTAGGCCAGCATCAGGGCGGCAAAGGCGGCCAGGGTCCAGCGCACCGCGGTGTTGCCGCGCCAGCCCTTCTTCCAGTGGCCCCACAGCAGGATGCTGTACAGCAACCATGCCAGCAGCGACAGCGCGGTCTTGTGCACCAGGTGTTGGGCAAAGAGATTGTCCAGGAACAGGAAGCCGGTCACCAGTGATGCGGTCAGCAGCAGCTGACCGAAGGCAACCAGCCCGAACAACAGGGATTCCATCGTCTGCAGTGGCGGCAGGAAACGGCTGATGCCGCCCGGGCGGTGGTTGTGCAGCTGCTGGTTCTGGTAGTAGAGGTAGATCGCCTGCAGGGTGGCGAGGGTCAGCAGGGAGTAGGCGACGATGGACAGCAGTGCGTGTACCGCAATGCCGGCGGACAGCTGCTGGCGCGGCGTCACGCCGCCCCAGTCGTGCACTGCGGCCAGCTCCGCCAGGGCGCCGACGGGGGCCATGATCACGATCAGCAGCTGCAGCGGGTGCCGGGCGGCGAGAACCAGTAGCAGCAGGTTGACGGTCCAGCTGATCAGGGACAGCATCGCCAGCAGGTCGAAGCGGTATCCTGCGGGGGTCACCAAGGTATAGATGAGAGACAGGCCGTGCGCGACCAGTGCCCCGGCGAGCAGTCCCAGCAGCAGCGGCCTGCCCGGCTGGCGCTGCCGGAAAAAGTTGTGCGCGGCCACGGCGGTGGTCGCCAGGTAGAGTGCAATTGCCGTCCAGTGGGCGATCGTCGCCATGGATAAATCCGTCTCTCCGTTCTTATCAGGGCGGCAGTGTGTCACAGCGTGCCGGTGCAGGAAAGTCATTCGGGCCGGGCGGCGCTTCCGCCGGCACAGTGTTTCTGCCGTGCGGCTCCTGAGCTATACTGCCGCGCCTTGGAAGGGGCACCGGTCGGTGCCCGGGAATTTCCGCCGTCCGGGAAATGTCGCCGGACGGCCAGTCACACAAATCGGGACGTATCCATGTTCGACAACCTCAGCGACCGATTGTCGTCTGCGTTAAAGAAGGTCACCGGTAAGGCGCGCCTGACGGAAGACAATATCCGCGATACGCTGCGGGAGGTGCGCAAGGCGCTGCTGGAGGCGGATGTCGCCCTGCCGGTGGTCAAGGAATTTATCAAGCAGGTGCGCACTGCTGCAGTGGGCCAGAAGGTCAGCAAGGCCCTGAACCCGGGCCAGCAATTCGTCAAGATTGTCCAGGACGAGCTGGTCAAGGTGATGGGCGAGGCGGCCACGCCGCTGAACCTGGCGGTGCAGCCGCCGGCGGTGATCCTGATGGCCGGTCTGCAGGGTGCGGGCAAGACCACCAGTGTGGCCAAGCTGGCCAAATACCTGCAGGAGCGGGAAAAGAAAAAGGTGATGGTGGTCAGTGCGGATGTCTACCGCCCGGCCGCGATCAAGCAGCTGGAGACCCTGGCCGGCGAGGTGGGGGCCATCTTCCACCCGTCCAGCGGCGACCAGAAACCGCTGGATATCGCCAGCGGGGCGATGGAGGCGGCGCGCAGGCAGTTTGCCGATGTACTGATTGTCGACACCGCCGGCCGCCTGCATATCGATGAGGAATTGATGGGCGAGATCCGCGAGTTGCACGGCGCACTGGATCCGGCCGAGACGCTGTTCGTGATCGACGCCATGATCGGCCAGGATGCGGTCAACACCGCCAGCGCTTTCAACGACGCGCTGCCGCTGACCGGTGTGATCCTGACCAAGGCCGACGGCGATGCCCGCGGTGGTGCGGCGCTGTCCGTGCGCCACGTGACCGGCAAGCCGATCAAGTTTATCGGTGTCGGCGAGAAGACCGACGCGCTGGAGACCTTCCACCCGGACCGCATCGCCTCGCGCATCCTCGGCATGGGCGACATCATGTCGCTGATCGAGGAGGCCGAGCAGAAGATCGACAAGACCAAGGCCGAGAAGCTGGTCAAGAAGGTGCAGAAGGGCAAGGGCTTCGACCTGGAGGACCTGCGCGACCAGCTGCAGCAGATGCAGAATATGGGCGGCTTCGGCTCCCTGCTGGAGAAGATGCCCGGCATGGGCAATATGGCGCAGATGGCCCAGCAGGCGGATATGGGCAAGCAGTTCAAGCAGATGGACGCGATCATCAGTTCCATGACCCCGGCCGAGCGCCGCAATCCCGATATTCTCAACGGCTCCCGCAAGCGCCGCATCACCGCCGGCTCCGGCACCCAGGTGCAGGACCTGAACCGCCTGCTCAAGCAGCACAAGCAGATGGGCAAGATGATGAAGAAGTTCAAGGGTGGCGGCATGAGCAAGATGATGCGTGGCATGGGGGGCATGCCGGGCATGGGCGGCGGCGCCGGCGGTATGGGCGGTATGCCCGGCGGCCTGCCGCCGGGCCTCGGCAAGAAGAAGTAGGGCCCGCCAGGCGTGCGGGAACAAGCGCTATACAAACTCCGGGCGGTACATTAGAATACGCCGCCTTTCAGCCGGGTGAGCTACCGGCTTAATTGATGTAGGCGGCCGCGCGAAGCAGTCGTCCAGTGTGTAAAACTACAGGAAAGCTACATGGTAACCATTCGTTTGGCTCGTGGCGGTGCAAAGAAGCGCCCGTTCTATCACCTGACAGTCACCGACAGCCGCAAATCCCGCGACGGTCGTTTCATTGAGCGCGTGGGTTTCTTCAACCCGGTTGCGCGCGGTCAGGAAGAGCGCCTGCGCATCGATCGCGACCGTATCGAGTACTGGGTTGGCCACGGCGCCCGGATCTCTGATCGCGTCAGCAAGCTGCTGAAAGAATCCGCGTAATTCGGGCCGGGAATGGCGGGTGCGCCTGTGACAACTGTTAATCGCGACAGCGGCGGATTCCAATCCGCTGAATTGGTCACTGTCGGGCGTATCACCGCCGTCTACGGCGTCCGCGGCTGGGTAAAGGTGCACTCCTATACCGAGCCGATGGACAATATCCTGCAGTTCGGCCAGTGGTGGCTGCAGGGACAGGGCGGCTGGGAGCCGCTGGAGATCGATCGCGGGCGGCGCCACGGCAAGGGCCTGATCGCCCATATCGAGGGCGTCGATGATCGCGAAGTGGCGGCGCGCTACTGCCAGCGGGATATCGCCATCCGCCGCGATGCGATGCCGCAGCTGCAAGAGGGCGAGTTCTACTGGCATCAGCTGCAGGGCCTGCGCGTGATCAGCCGCTTCGACGGCCGCGAGCAGGATTTCGGCACCGTGATCCGGATGATGGAGACGGGCGCCAACGATGTGCTGGTGGTGCGCGGCGGCGAGGATGGGCGCGAGCGCCTGATTCCGTACCTGCCGGGTGAATTCGTTACCGATATCGACCTGGACGCCGGTGTCATCACCGTCGCCTGGGATCCGTCGTTCTAGGCGGCGCGACAGTGGCCGCCAAGCGCATCGCGCTGGTCAGCATCTTCCCGGAGATGTTCGCCGCGCTGACCGATTACGGTATCACCGGCCGCGCCGTCAAGGACGGCCTGCTGGAAGTGCGCTGCTGGAATCCGCGGGATTTCACCAGCGACCGGCACCGCACTGTGGACGACCGCCCCTACGGCGGCGGCCCCGGCATGGTGATGCTGGCGGAGCCGCTCTACCAGGCGCTCGCAGCGGCGCGCGCCTGGGCCGAAGAGGGCGGGGCTGAAACCCGGAGTATCTACCTGTCGCCCCAGGGTCGGCAGCTGGACCAGGGCGGTGTCGAGACTCTCTCCGCGTCGGGCAACCTGGTGTTGCTGGCCGGGCGCTACGAGGGGATCGACGAGCGTATCGTCGAAATGCTGATCGACCAGGAATGGTCCATCGGCGACTATGTCTTGAGCGGTGGCGAACTGGCCGCGATGGTCATGGTAGACGCCATTACCCGGCTGATCCCAGGTGCGCTGGGGCACGACCAGTCGGCGGTGGAGGACTCCTTCGCCAGCGGACTGCTGGACTGCCCGCACTACACCCGCCCGGAAGAGTACCGCGGCAGGTCGGTGCCGGAAGTGCTGCTGTCCGGCAACCACGAAAAGATTCGCCGCTGGCGCCTGAAACAGGCGCTGGCGCGCACCGAACAGCGCCGCCCGGACCTGCTGCAGGGGCTGGCGCTGGATAGTGAACAGCAGCTGCTGCTGGAGGAGATCCGGCGGCAGCGGCAGGCAGATATCGACGGGCAGTGAACAGCGGCCCGTCGCATGAACGCTGGATTCGCCGGGAGGCGAGAGTAATCCGGCCACCTAGCTGAGAAGCTACATACCTTGTTTGGGAGTATTCCAAATGACTAACAAAATCATCCAGCAGCTGGAACAGGAACAGCTGAAGAGCGAGGTTCCGGCCTTTGCCCCGGGCGACACCGTGATCGTCCAGGTCAAGGTAAAGGAAGGTAACCGCGAGCGTCTGCAGGCCTTCGAAGGCGTTGTGATCGGCAAGCGCAACCGCGGCCTGAACTCCTCCTTCACCGTGCGCAAGATCTCCCACGGTGTCGGCGTAGAGCGTACCTTCCAGACCCACAGCCCGCTGGTCGACAGCATCCAGGTCAAGCGTCGCGGTGACGTGCGCCAGGCCAAACTGTACTACCTGCGCAGCCTGACGGGTAAAGCGGCGCGCATCAAAGAGAAGCTCAGCTAAGCTTTTCCCCGATCGAACCCGAAAAGCCGGAGCAGAAATGCTCCGGCTTTTTTGTTGGTGCTTTCCGGAAGGGCTGCGGCAACCTGCGGGCGGTGTCATGGTGCTGTGCGGGCGGATATGGTAAAACGCGCCAGAGGGCACATTTGTCGCCAATCGATGCCATACTGGCTGGAACCCAAATCCGGTGCTGTCAGTCGAAGCCAACGAAGAATCAGAAAGGAGCTATCGGGAATGATGCTTTTCAACAAGCCGCTGCTGGTCGGCGCAATCCTGGCCCTGCTGGGGACAACTGCCCGGGCGGAAGTCGATACGGAAGTGGCGAAGACCATCAAGGCGCGCCTCGAGGCCGGCAATCCCAAGGCCATCTACGGCGAGGTGCGCGAGAGCCCGATCAGCGGTCTCTACGAAGTGGAAGTGGATGGCGGTGCCAATACACTGTTCGTCTCCGCCGACGGGGGCCATTTCATCTTCGGCGATCTCTACCAGGTCAAGGCCGGCGGCGGCCTGGCAAACCTGTCCGAACAGCGCCGTACCGGCCAGCGGGCCAAGATCATGGATGCGCAGGATATCGACGATATGATCGTCTTTTCCCCCAAGGGAGAGACCAAGGCGCATATCTACGTCTTTACCGATGTGGACTGCGGCTACTGCCGCAAGCTGCACCAGGACGTGCCGGAGCTGAACCGCCGCGGTATCGAGGTGCGCTACCTGGCATTCCCGCGCGCGGGCCTGAACTCCCTGGGTTATCGCAAGATCGCCACCGCCTGGTGCTCCGACGACCCGAACAAGACCCTGACGGCGCTGAAGAACCGCGAGAATGTGCCGCTGAACGTTTGCGAGGGCAACCCGGTTGCGGAGCAGTACAAGCTGGGCAACGACGTCATCGACGTGCGCGGCACGCCCACCATCGTTATGGAGGACGGCTCGGTGGTGCCGGGCTACCTGCCGCCGGATACCATGGCGAAAGCGCTGGGGATCTGACCGGGAATAAAATACCTGGATGTGGATCGGGGGCCGGCGCAGCGGCCGCCGGTAATTGATATTTGCCGACGCAATTTATTGACAGTTTCCCTCCCTTCTCAGTAAGGTTGTCGTCCTTTTATCGTTTTTCATTGCCATTTATTGCGCTGTTACCTGGCTCGCGTCCCGCGCCGGGGTACCCGGTCGTCTGCCGGGGCCGGATTGACGGGTAGGTCGAGCCGCTTGCGCGGAGGGAAGTTGTGAGCGCACCTGTCGAAGAGACCACCGAACTGGAATCCCATCAGCAATCCGAAAGCCCGCGGCGCCCGGCGCGTATCGGCATTTGTGGCCTGGGCACTGTGGGCAGCGGCACGGTCAATGTGATGGCGCGCAACGGCGAGGAAATCGCCGCGCGCTGCGGGCGGCCGGTGGAAATCGTGCAGATCGGCGCGCGCCGGGACAATCCCGCCTGCGATACCAGCGCGCTGAATGTCTCCCGCGAGATCTTCGATGTGGCCGCCAACCCCGACGTGGATATCCTGGTGGAGCTGATCGGCGGCACCACCGTGGCCCGGGAGCTGGTGCTGACGGCCATCCGCAACGGCAAGCATATTGTCACCGCCAACAAGGCGCTGATTGCCGAGCACGGCAACGAACTGTTCGCCGCCGCCGCCGAGAAAGGCGTGACCATCGCCTACGAGGCCGCGGTGGCCGGTGGTATCCCGATCATCAAATCCCTGCGCGAGGGCCTGGTGGGCAACCGCGTCCAGTGGCTCGCGGGCATCATCAACGGCACCGGCAACTATATCCTCACCGAGATGCGCGAAAAGGGGCGGAGTTTTGCCGACGCCCTGAAGCAGGCCCAGGAACTCGGCTACGCAGAGGCCGACCCGACGTTTGATGTCGAGGGCATCGATGCGGCGCACAAGCTGGTGATCATGGCCTCCCTGGCATTTTCGATCCCGCTGGCGTTCGACAAGGTCTACACCGAGGGGATCAGCGGTGTGACCAGTGAGGACATCCACTACGCCGACGAACTGGGCTACCGCATCAAGCACCTGGGTATCGCGCGGCGCACCGAGCAGGGCGTGGAACTGCGGGTGCACCCGACGCTGATTCCCGAGCGCCGCCTGATCGCCAATGTGAACGGTGTGATGAATGCGATACTGGTCAACGGCGACGCCGTGGGACCGACGCTCTACTACGGCGCCGGCGCCGGCGACGAGGCCACCGCCTCGGCGGTGATCGCTGATATCGTCGATGTGGCGCGCACGCTCGAGGCGGCGCCGGACCAGCGCGTACCGGTTTCCGGTGTCGCCGAGGGCGGCCAGAACGGCGGCCAGGTGCTGCCGATGGACGAGGTGGTCACCAGCTACTACCTGCGTATCTCTGCCCACGACAAGCCCGGCGTCATGTCCCAGGTCGCGCGCATCTGCAGTGACCAGGGCATCAGCATCGAGGCCCTGATCCAGCACGAACCGGCCGAGGGCGAGGCCCTGGTGCCGGTGGTGATCCTCACCAGCCGCGCCAAAGAGGGCCGCCTGCGCGACGCCGTGGCCGAGATTGAAGCGCTGGATACCGTCGAGGGCGATGTAGTGCGTATCCGCGTCGAGCCGCTCGGGTAAGCAGGGAGCGCCGAGTCCGGCTCGGCTTGCGGGACGCGGGCCCGTGACTGGTCTATCATCGCGGACCGGTGGCTCCGAAGCGGCCGCGCCACCGGTGGCCATCCGACAAACAGCCTCATCGGCAATCGTTTGTCAGATGGCCCCCGGCGGTGCGACCTCGGCTTGTGCCGGCCGATCCGATCCCGTGCCCCTGTAGAGAAGTTTTCAACCCTGTCCAACTGAAAAAAATACCGTGAAATTTATCAGCACCCGCGGCCGCGCGCCGTCCCTCTCCTTTGCCGACACCGTCCTCACCGGCCTTGCCAGCGATGGCGGTCTCTATGTACCGGAAACCCTGCCGCAATTCTCTCGCGAGGACATCGCGGCCATGGCCGGCCTCGACTATCGCGAGCTCGCCTTCCGCATCATCCAGCCATTTGTCGGCGACGACCTGACTGACAGCGAACTGCGGGATATCCTCGAACGCTCCTACCAACACTTCCGCCACAGCGCCGTGGCGCCGCTGGTACAGACGGACGCCAGCGAGTGGATCCTGGAGCTGTTCCACGGCCCGACCCTGGCGTTCAAGGATTTTGCCCTGCAGTTCCTCGGCCAGTTGTTCGACCACCTGCTGAAAAAGCGCGGCGAGCGCGTAGTGGTGATGGGAGCCACGTCCGGTGACACCGGCTCCGCCGCCATCGAGGGCTGCCGCCACTGCGACAATATCGATATCTTCATCCTGCACCCGCACAACCGCGTGTCGGAAGTGCAGCGCCGGCAGATGACCACGGTGCTGTCGGACAATGTGTTCAATATCGCCCTGGAAGGGAATTTCGACGACTGCCAGAACATGCTCAAGGCCAGTTTCGCCGACCAGTCGTTCCTGGGCGGCCGCCGCCTGGCGGCGGTCAACTCGATCAACTGGGCCCGGATCATGGCGCAGATTGTCTACTACTTCTACGCCGCCGTGAACCTGGGCGCGCCGCACAGGGCGGTCAACTTCTCCGTGCCCACCGGCAACTTCGGTGATATCTTCGCCGGTTACCTGGCGCGGCAGATGGGCCTGCCCATCGACCAACTGGTGATCGCGACCAACGCCAATGACATCTTGCACCGCTGCATCAGCGACAACGACCACTCGCCGCAACCGCTGGTACACAGCCTGTCGCCGAGCATGGATATCATGGTCTCCAGCAACTTCGAGCGCTTGCTGTTCGACCTGTACGGTCGCGATGGCAACGCCGTGGCGGAACTGCTGGCGGACCGCAGCGCGCCCATGCATCTCGACGACAGGGCGTTGGCCAAGGCGCGCGAGGTCTTCTCTTCCTGCCGCGTCGACGACCTGCGCACCGTGGAGGTGATCCGCGAGGTCTACGAGTCCAGCGGCTACCTGTTGGATCCGCACACCGCCATCGGTGTCGAGGCCGCGCGCAGGGTGCGCAGGTCGACGGGGGAGCCGATGGTTTGCCTGTCCACCGCCCATCCGGCAAAATTCCCCGAGGCGGTGGCGCGCGCGCTGCCGACACAGGAAATCCCCCTGCCGTCACATATGCAGGACCTGTTCCAGCGCGAGGAGCGCATGAAGGTGCTGCCGAATGACCTGGGCGAGGTGCAACGGTTTATGGCGGAAGCGCTGGGGTAATCTTGTCGGGACTCGGGACTCGGGACTCGGGACTCGGGACTCGGGACTCGAAAAGAAACCGAAGCTGGACGCGAAGGCCCTGATGCCGGGACTGCTTTGCGGGACTGTCTGCGAGAGGGACCTTGCAGACAAGCCTACAGGGACGTATTCACGGCGTGTCCCGCAAAGCAGTCCCGGTAGCAGGGCCATCCTTGAGCCCGCTTACCTGCAACCCTCCACGGCGGCAGAGGGGCAATCAAAACAAGACACGAAAGATGCAGAAAAAAATTCAACGGCGGCCAGTGGATCTCTCCACTGGCCGTTTTGCTTCTGACATACCCGCAATCCTGCAGCGGGTCCTGCTCGGCCGCGGTGTTGCCAGCGAGGCCGAGCTCGACCACCGGCTCGCGACACTGCACTCGCCGCTGGCCATGCGCGGCCTGGAGACCGCCGTGACTCTGCTGGCGGAGGCGGTGCGGGCGCAGAGGAAAATCCTGATCGTCGGCGACTTCGACGCCGACGGCGCCACCAGCAGCACCCTGGCCGTACTGGCGCTGGGGGCCATGGGCGCACCCGGGGTCGAATTCCTGGTGCCCAACCGCTTCGATTTCGGCTACGGCCTGACCCCCGAAATCGTCGAAGTAGCAAAGGAGTCCGCTCCGGATGTGCTGGTCACCGTCGACAACGGCATCAGCTCCATCGACGGTGTGGCCGCGGCCAAAGCCGCCGGCATGACCGTGATCGTCACCGACCACCACCTGCCCGGCAGCGAACTGCCGGCCGCCGACGCGATCGTCAACCCCAACCAGCCCGACTGCAATTTCCCCAGCAAGAACCTGGCCGGTGTCGGTGTGATCTTCTACCTGCTGAGCCGCCTGCGCAGCGCTCTGCAGGAGAGCGGCTGGTTCGAGCAGAGCGGTATCGCCGCCCCCAACATGGCCGAGTACCTGGACCTGGTGGCGCTGGGCACTGTCGCCGACCTGGTGCCGCTGGACCACAATAACCGCATCCTGGTCCACCAGGGCATCGCCCGCATCCGCGCCGGCCGCTGCCGGCCCGGCATCGCCGCACTGCTGGAAGTGGCCGGGCGCAACCAGCGCAAATTGTCCACCACCGATATCGGCTTTATCCTCGGCCCGCGCATCAACGCCGCCGGGCGCCTGGACGATATCGGCACCGGCATCCGCTGCCTGCTGACCCGCGATCCGACCGAGGCCCGCGAACTGGCCGCGGAACTCGACGGCCTCAACCGCGACCGCAAGGCGATAGAGCAGGGCATGCAGCGCGAGGCACTGGCCGCGCTGGAGAAAGTGCAACTGGAGGGCGAGATTCCCTGGAGCCTGTGTCTCTACGACGAAAACTGGCATCAGGGCGTGGTGGGCATTCTCGCCAGCCGCATCAAGGAAAAATTCCACCGCCCGGTGATTGCCTTTGCGGAAGGCGACAGCATTTCAACCGAGGGCCTGATCAAAGGCTCGGCGCGCTCGATTCCCGGCCTGCATATCCGCGATGCGCTGAGCGACGTCGCCGCCGCCCACCCGGACCTGATCGCCAAGTACGGCGGCCACGCGATGGCGGCCGGGCTCAGCCTGCAGCGGGAAAACTTCCCGGCATTTGTCGACGCCTTCGAGATGGCGGTGCGCAACCGCCTGCACGAATCGCAGTTGCAGGCGGTGATCGATTCCGACGGCGAACTGGAGCCCGCCGACTTCTCCATGCAGACGGCGGCTGCCCTGCGCGCTTGCGCCCCTTGGGGCCAGGCGTTCCCGGAGCCGGTATTCGATGGCGAATTCCTGTTGCTGCAGCAGCGTATCGTCGGCGAGCGCCACCTGAAAATGGTGGTGGCGCCGGCGCAGAATCCGCAGCTGGCACTGGACGCCATCGCCTTCAATATCGATACCGATACCTGGCCACAGCAGGCGGACAGGGTACACCTGGCCTACAAACTGGATATCAACGAATTCCGCGGCCGCGAGTCCCTGCAGTTGATGGTCAGCTATCTGCAGGCTATCTAACCCGGCCGCCTGCGGGACTGGTACCGACCACTGAATTTTCGGAAATGATTGAATGAAAGCACAACAGGCGAGAGCCGAACTCCTGCTGTTACTGGCGGCCTTTTTCTGGGGGCTGGCATTCGTGCCGCAGAAAGTCGCCATGGAGCATATGCCGCCGCTGGCGTTCAACGCCTGGCGTTTCCTGCTGGGTGGACTGATCCTGGTGCCGCTGGTCTACTGGCTGTCGTCGCGGCGCGACGTGGCCACGCCGGAGGAGGGCGCGGCGGTGAAAGGCCGCTGGCGCGACTGTTTTGGCGGCGGCGCACTGCTGGGCTTCTGGCTGTTCCTGGGCGCGGCGCTGCAGCAGTGGGGCCTGGTCTACACCAGCGCCGGTCGCGCCGGTTTTATCTCCGGCATGGAAATGCTGCTGGTGTCGGTGATCGGTCTATCGCTGGGCATCGCCACCAACCGCTGGACCTGGGGTGGCATCGGGCTGGCCCTGGTCGGGCTCTATTGCCTCGGCGATTTCTCCGAGCAATCGCAGATGATCGGCGACCTGCTGGTATTCGCCGGTGCCTTCGCCTTTGCCATCCAGGTGCTGAGTGCGGACCGGCTGGTCAAGCGCTACCACGCCCTGCGGCTGGCGGCGATCCAGTTTCTCTGCTGCGGCCTGCTGTCGGCGGTCGCCTCCTTCTTTATCGAGGAGGCGACGCTGGACGGTGCCATCGCGTCCGCCTGGCCCATCGCCTATATGATGATCTTCTCCACCGCCGTGGCTTTCACCTTCCAGCTGCTGGGCCTGCGCCACGCGGCCACCTCCCACGCCACGGTGATCATGGCACTGGAATCGGTATTCGCGCTGGTGGCGGGCTGGCTGATCCTGAACGAGGTGTTCAGTGGCCACGAGCTGCTGGGCTGTGGCCTGATGCTGGCGGGTATGCTGCTCAGCCGCTACGGCACCCACGCCGGCAGCCATCACTGAGGGGGCGGAAATGGGGGTTATCGATGTTTCCGTGCTGGCGCTGTTCGTGTCGACTTTTTTCTTTGTGTCGATCACGCCGGGGATGTGTATGACCCTGGCGCTGACGCTGGGAATGTCGATCGGCGTGCGCCGCACCGTGTGGATGATGATCGGCGAGCTGGCCGGCGTCGCGGTGGGGGCCGTCTGCACCGTCCTGGGTATCGCCGCCCTGATGCTGCAGTATCCGGCGGTGTTCCAGGTCTTCAAGTACTGCGGCGGCGCCTACCTGGCCTGGCTGGGGATCCGGATGTGGCGGGATCGCGGCGGCATGGTGATGGCGGCGCCGGAAGACCGCGATGGCAGCGCGCCCCTGCCGCAGCGGCGGGCACTGGTACTTCAGGGGTTTGTGACCGCGGTGGCCAACCCCAAAGGCTGGGCCTTTTTCATTGCGCTGCTGCCGCCCTTTATCGACGACCAGCGGCCGCTGTTGCCGCAGCTGGCGGTGCTGATTGCTATCATTCTGCTGTTGGAAACGCTGTGCATGCTGATCTATGCCAGCGGTGGGCGTACACTGAGTGGATTGCTGCGGCGCGGTGAGAATGTGCGCCTGGTCAACCGTATCGCCGGCACGCTGATGCTCGGCGTCGGTGCCTGGCTGGCATTCGGCTGATCGCCGCGCCAACTGATCCGGAATCTTTATGGAGGAAGTTCTGCCGATGAAATCCCATTTTCTGTGCCTGCTGGCCCTGACCCTGTCCCTGGTGTTCGCCGGCTGTGGTCAGCGCGCCGACCGCGAAAAAACGGCCCCGCAGGACGAGCCGCAATCGTCAGCCGAGGAGGAGGCGCCTCCGGTGCAGGCGGAAGAACTGATCTGGGTGCTGGAGGGCCGCGGCAGCAAACAGTGTGAGGGGGGCGGTATCAGCCTTGAGGAGAGTGCCGCCAAGCTGACCGACAGCGGCGTCGAGGTGCAGGAGTCCCGCTGCGGTGTGCGCACCGATCGCATGTATCCCAGTGTCTGCGGCGGGCCCACCGGCGAGATCCTGCTGCACCTGGTCGGCCAGGAGTCACTGGATGCGGCGCTGGAACTGGGCTTCGATCCGGCGGACCGGATCGAGTACCAGCACAAAAGCTGCTCCGGTTCGGGCGGCGCCCAGACACGCTAGCACCGCTTGACCTTACCCTTGCGGTAATCCCTAACCTCCGACATCGTG
The DNA here is from genome assembly GCF_023634065.1 of Microbulbifer litoralis. Lineage (GTDB taxonomy): Bacteria > Pseudomonadota > Gammaproteobacteria > Pseudomonadales > Cellvibrionaceae > Microbulbifer > Microbulbifer litoralis. The sequence goes on along the minus strand of NZ_JALKCV010000011.1, from coordinate 155,454 downwards.
TTCAACCGACAGTCCGGATCCGCGTTGGCGAGCGGGCTGTGAAGCGGGAGGTTTCATGAATATTTCCCAGGCGGCGCGGCAGTCCGGCCTGACCCCCAAGGCGCTGCGCTATTACGAATCCATCGACCTGCTGCGCCCGCAGCGCTCGGCGAACGGCTACCGGGACTACAGCGAACGCGACCTGGAGACGCTGCGCTTTATCCAGCGCGCCCGCGCCGTGGGCTTTTCTGTCGAGGAGGTGCGCGACCTGCTGGGGCTGTACCACAATCCTTCGCGCCGCAGCCACGACGCCAAGCTGCTGGTATTGGACAAGCTGGAGCATATCGAGACGCAATTGCGCAACCTGCGCGAGATGCGCGCCACGCTGAAAGAGCTGGCGGGTCGTTGTGCGGGCGACGAATCGCCCGAGTGCGCGATCCTGGACCAGTTGGCGGGAGGCGAGCATGACTGACAAGTGCTGTGGTCCGCAGCCGCCCGAGGACGCGCGGATGGTCGAGTCGCACACCTCCGCCTGCTGTGCCGACGAGCCCCACGGCCGCATCGACTGGCTGCTGTGGACCAGCCTGTCGGTCGTGGCGCTTCTCTACGGGCTCTACTGGGCGCTGGGCACGTCGGCCATGCCGGAATGGCTGCACCACATGTCTGCCGGCACCGTAGAGCTGGTGCATACCATGTGGTGGGGTGTGGTGGCCGGCGCGCTGTTCGTGGGGCTGCTGGGGCGGATTCCGCAGGAGCTGGTGATCTCGGCCCTGGGGCGCGGCGGCAGCAAGCGCGGACTGCTGCGGGCGACGCTGGCGGGGCTGTTCTTCGATCTGTGCTCCCACGGCATCCTGATGGTGGGCATGCAGCTGTACCGGCGCGGCGCCAGCTTCGGCCAGGTGCTGGCGTTCCTGGTGGCCAGCCCGTGGAACTCGCTGTCGCTGACGGTGATCCTGATCGCGCTGATCGGTTTCTGGTGGACGCTGGTGTTCATTCTCTGCTCGGCGGTCATCGCGCTGCTGTCCGGCTATCTGGCGGATCGCCTGGTGGACAGCGGCAGGCTGCCGGCCAACCCCAATCACGTCGAACTGCCCGAGGACTATGACTGGCGCGGGGAGGTTTCGGCGCTCTGGCAGCGCGCCGAACTGACGCCCACGAGTATCGGCGGTCTGTTGCGGGAGGGCATCCGCGGCTCGCAGATGGTGGTGCGCTGGCTGCTGGTGGGCATCGTGCTGGCGGTGCTGGTGCGCGCCTTCGTCGATCCGGCGGTCTTCCAGCAGTGGTTCGGGCCCACGGCGCTGGGCCTGGGCGCCACGCTGGTGGCCGCGACCATCCTGGAAGTCTGCTCCGAGGGCGCCACGCCGCTGGCCGCGGATATCTTCAGCCGTGCCGCCGCGCCGGGCAACGCCTTCGCCTTCCTGATGGCCGGCGTATCCACGGACTACACCGAGCTGATGTCGATCAAGGATACCACCCGCTCCTGGAAGATTGCCCTGGCGCTGCCGCTGCTGACCCTGCCGCAGATCATCGCCGCCGGGCTGCTGATGAACGGGTTCGGCAGTTGAACGACGGGGCCCCTTTCCCCGGGATATAGGGCTGAGGGCCCGGTTTACCGGGTAGCCCGGATGGAGCGCAGCGGAATCCGGAGACCGCTGCTTGCCGATGGCACGCAGTCCCCGGATTGCGGCGCTGCGCACCTGCAGCCGGGCTACATCACTATATCCCTGTGTTGTCGCTGTGGGCCGCCACTGGATGAAAACCGCCCCCCTGCGGTAGAATGCGCGCCGCTTTAAATTTCCCCGGAATCCGAGAGTTCATGGAAATCAATCCCCTCCTGAATCAATTGCAAGACCTCGAAGAGCGCACCGACGTTCTTAGGGGGTATCTTTGACTACGCTACCAAGAAAGAACGCCTGACCGAGGTCGAACTGGAACTGGCCGAGCCCAGTGTCTGGGATAACCCGGACCGCGCCCAGGAACTGGGCCGCGAGCGCTCCTCCCTGGAGACGGTCGTCACCACCATTGAAAGCCTCGACAGCGGTATCTCCGATTGCCGCGAGCTGCTGGAAATGGCCGCGGAAGAGGGCGATGAGGATTCGGTTGCCGAAGTCGCCGGCGAGATCGAGGGCCTGCAGAAACAGCTGGGCGTACTCGAATTCCGCCGCATGTTCTCCGGCCCCAACGACGCCAACAACGCCTATCTGGATATCCAGGCCGGTTCCGGTGGCACCGAGGCCCAGGACTGGGCGGAGATGCTGCTGCGCATGTACCTGCGGTGGGGCGAGGCGCACGGCTTCAAGACCACGCTGGAGGAGGCCTCCGCCGGCGAGGTGGCCGGTATCAAGAGTGCCACCATCCACTTCCAGGGTGATCACGCCTTCGGCTGGCTGCGCACCGAGACCGGCGTGCACCGCCTGGTGCGCAAGTCGCCGTTCGACTCCGGCAACCGCCGCCACACCTCCTTCACTTCTGTGTTCGTGTCACCGGAGATCGACGACAATATCGAGATCGAGGTGGACAAGTCCCAGGTGCGCGAGGACACCTATCGCGCCTCCGGCGCCGGCGGCCAGCACGTCAACAAGACCGATTCCGCCGTGCGCCTGACCCATATCGAATCCGGCATAGTGGTGGCCTGCCAGAGCGAGCGCTCCCAGCACCAGAACCGCGACAAGGCCTGGAAAATGCTGCGCGCGAAACTGTACGAGCAGGAAATGCAGAAGCGCAACGCCGAGAAACAGGCGATGGAAGAGAGCAAGTCGGATATCGGCTGGGGTAGCCAGATCCGTTCCTACGTGCTCGACGACCAGCGCATCAAGGACCTGCGCACCAGCGTGCAGACCAGCAATTGCCAGTCGGTACTCGATGGCGACCTGGACCAGTTTATCGAGGCGAGCCTCAAGGCGGGACTTTAAGTCAATACGGAATGCGGAGTGTTGAAGGCGTATTAAAGCCGCTCATCACTCCGCAGTGTTCCGCTTCCGCCATTCCGCATTCATCATTCCGCATTGGAAAGACTAATGACCGATACCCAGCAAGACGAAAACAAACTGATCGCCGAACGCCGCACCAAGCTGTCTGCGCTGCGCGAGAAGGGCAACCCCTTCCCGAATGCGTTTCGTCGCGAAAACCTGGCCGCCGACCTGCAACGCGAGTTTGGCGACAAGACCAAGGAAGAGCTGGAAGGGCTGGGTAAGATGGCCTGCGTGGCCGGCCGTATCCTGGCCAAGCGCGGACCGTTTATGGTGATCCAGGATGTGTCCGACCGCATTCAGCTGTACGCCGACAAGACCGCGCAGAAAGATATCAAGGAGCGCTTCGGTGCCTGGGATATCGGCGATATCGTCGGTGTGCGCGGCGTGCTGCACAAGTCCGGCAAGGGCGACCTCTATGTCAACTGCGAGGAGTACACGCTGCTGACCAAGGCGCTGCGCCCGCTGCCGGAAAAATTCCACGGCATTGCCGACCAGGAAATGCGTTATCGCCAGCGCTATGTGGACCTGATCGCGACACCGGAATCCCGCGATGTATTCCGCACCCGCTCGGAGATCATCGCCTACATTCGCAGTTTTCTGAACGGCAACCACTTTATGGAAGTGGAGACGCCGATGCTGCAGGTGATTCCCGGCGGCGCCACCGCGCGGCCGTTCATCACCCACCACAACGCGCTGGATATCGACATGTACCTGCGCGTGGCGCCGGAGCTGTACCTGAAGCGCCTGGTGGTGGGGGGGTTCGAGCGCGTCTACGAAATCAACCGCAATTTCCGCAACGAGGGCCTGTCCACGCGGCACAACCCCGAGTTCACGATGCTGGAGTTCTACCAGGCCTACGCCGGTTACAACGACCTGATGGACCTGACCGAGGAGATGCTGCGCGGCATCTGCGAAAACGTGCTGGGTAATACCACCGTCGAGTACCAGGGCAGCAGTTACGATTTCTCCAAGCCGTTTGCGCGCCTGTCGGTGTTCGATTCCATCCTGCGCTACAACCCGAACCTGAGCCACTCGGATATCGACAACCTGGAGAGTGCCCGAAAAGTGGCCGCGGAACTCGATATTCCGCTGAAGGATTCCTGGGGCCTGGGCAAGGTACAGATCGAGATCTTCGAGAAGACGGTCGAGCACCGCCTGGACCAGCCGACTTTCATTACCGAGTATCCGACCGAGGTCTCGCCGCTGGCGCGCCGCGACGACGACAATCCGTCCGTGACCGAGCGCTTCGAGTTCTTCGTCGGCGGCCGCGAACTCGCCAACGGTTTCTCGGAGCTGAACGACGCCGAGGACCAGGCCGAGCGTTTCAAGGCCCAGGTGGCGGAGAAGGATGCCGGCGACGATGAGGCCATGCACTACGACGCCGACTATATCCGCGCGCTGGAATACGGCCTGCCGCCCACCGCCGGTGAGGGTATCGGTATCGACCGGCTGGTGATGCTGCTGACCAATTCGCCGTCCATCCGCGATGTGCTGCTGTTCCCGCATATGCGTCCGGAAACGGCCGCGGAATAGTATTCTGCCGCGTATTCTGTAGGAGCCTGCTTGCACGAACGGGACAGGCCGAGCCCGGAGATATTCGCCTGCAAGCAGGCTCCTACAAGGATTTTTACCAGCTTCTCACCCCTGAATGCCCAGCGGCCCGCTGGGCAGGTAAATCACTTCCGTGGCCGAGCTCCCGGCGCGCTGTACTTCCACCTTGACCGTCTCTCCCGGCGCCACCTTGTAGATCTGTGAGCGCAGGTCTCCCGAGTGGAAGATGCGCTCGCCGTTGTAGGAAATGATTTTGTCGCCCGGCTGCAGGCCGGCACTTTGCGCCGGGGTGTTGTCCAGTACCCGGTCCACCTGCATTTCCTGGCGGCCGCCGTTGACATCCAGGTAGAGTTCAAATTCCTGCTCGCTCAGTTCGTGCTCAAACATCTTGCGCGGGTGACTGTAATTGCTGAGTTTCTCCTTGATTTGTTGCGCCTCTGCGGAGGATTTGTCCCGCAGGTGGCGGTACTCGTAGGTGATTTTCATATGCTCGTACTGGAACCGCTCCTGCTTGTCCAGGATGTATTCCGCGCGGTCCGGGTTGAGGCCGGCATCGATCAGCCGCTGTAGCTGCATACGGCGGTATTTGCGGTAGCGTTCGCTGCGCGACAGGTGCTCGTCGGACGAGTGTGCGTCCCGGCGGTGGCGGATTGCCGCGGTGCGGGTTTCCACCGGCTCTTCCGCCGGCGCCACCTGCTCCAGGCGCTGTCCCAGGTCTTCCACCAGGTCCAGCAGTTGCGTCTGTATCCGGTTGGCGTTGCGCAGGGACTCCTCCAGCGATTGCACGCGCTGTTCCAGGTCGGCTTCGCTATCGGCGAAGAGTCCGCCGAGGCCGCCCTTTCCGTCTTCCGGCGTTTTGCTGCGGTCCAGCGCGCCGTTGGCAATGTAGGCCACGGCGATCAACAGCAGTGTCACGGTGGCGATCAGCGCGGGTTTTGCGGATTTCATAGTGTGCTACGCCTTTGTCGCTGCCCGATGCCCGGAACCGCAGCTTCAGTTCAGGATGATCAGGTGGTTGGGTAATTCGTTCTTGATTTCACTGACCGGCGCTGCCTCCTCGAGCAGCTCGCCGCACTTCCCGATACAGTGGACGAAAGCCTCGCCGGTCTTGCCGCGTTTGATCTCGCGGACAAAATGCTCGACGATTTCCTGCCAGCTTTCGTCGGTGATCTGTTCTGCCAGGCCGCGGTCCGCCAGGATCTCCACATAGTGTTCCGCCTGGGACACAAAGATCAACAGTCCCAGGCGCCCGCGGGTACTGTGCAGCTCCTGTTCCAGGAATTCCCGCCGCGCCAGGTTGGCGGCGCGCCAGTATTTCACTTTCCGGGGCACCAGCCGCATGGTCAGCGGGCGCCAGCGGAACAGCACCGCCAGGGTGATAAACAGTATCCACTGCAGGGTAAAGGCCTGCTCGTATTCGATCCACCAGGGCAGGAACTGCATCAGCGGTGCCAGCAGCAACGCCAGGAAGGCGGCCCAGAGGGTGGAAATATACAGGTAGTTGTCGGCCTCCCGCGCCAGCACCGTGACCACTTCGGCGTCGGTGCGGGTTTCCACCTCCCTGATCGTCTCGGCGACCTTGCGCCGGTATTCGCTGTTCAGCATCTACCATCCCCCCGAGGCGCCGCCGCCCCCGAATCCGCCGCCACCGCCGCCGAAGCCGCCGCCAAATCCCCCGCCGCCGAAGCCGCCCCCAAAACCACCGCCGCCGTAGTAGCCGCCGTAGCGCCCGCGCCGGTATTGGCCGCCGGCGGGCGTCGCCAGTACCGAGCTGCCGAACAGTTGCAGCATCACCAGCAGCAGGAACAGCCCCACCAGCAGGGCCAGGCGGCGGTCGTCGCCGGACTCCGTGGGTTCGGCCACATACTCGTCCCCGATCGCCGCGATCATCGCCTGTACACCGGCGGTTACGCCGCCGTCGAAATCGCCGCTCCTGAAGCGGGGCAGGATCTTGGTGTGAATGATATTGGCGGACAGCGCGTCGGTGAGTGCGCCCTCCAGGCCGTAGCCGACCTCGATGCGTACCTGCCGTTCGTCGGGCGCGACGATCAGCAGCGCGCCGTTGTCCTTGTCCTTCTGGCCAATCTTCCAGTGGCGGCCGAGTTGGTAGCCGTATTCCTCGATGGTCAGCCCCTGCAGGTCCGGCAGGGTGACCACCACCAACTGGTTGCCGGTCTCCTCCTCGTGCTGCTGCATGAGTTCCGTCAGCCGGTATGCCGTCTCCTGGCTCAGCAGCCCGGCGTTGTCCACAACGCGGCCGGACAGCGGCGGGAACTGTACGTCCGCGAGCGCGCCCGCCGCCCACAGCAGTACGGCGAGGGCGAAAAGACAGCTGCCAGTGACGGATCCGCGCAAGTGCATTGCTATTCGGCGCACCGCTTACTGGAAGTCGACTTCCGGCGCCTTGTCCGCATCCTCACTGGTGGCCTGGAAGGTATCGCGGATGGGCATATCGCTGTAGAGGACCATGTGCCAGATGCGGCCGGGGAAAGTGCGGATCTCGCGGTTGTAGCGTTCCACCGCCTGTATATAATCCCGCCGGGCCACGCCGATGCGGTTTTCGGTGCCCTCCAGCTGCGATTGCAGGGCGAGGAAGTTCTGGTCCGCCTTCAGGTCGGGATAGCGTTCCACCACCACCATCAGGCGCGCCAGCGCGCTGGACAGCTGCGCCTGGGCGGCCTCGAACTGCTGCAGCTTGGCCGGGTCGTTGAGCAGGTTTTCGTCCACCTGCATGGAACTGACCTTGGCGCGGGCCTCGGTGACGGCCTGCAGCGTCTCCCGCTCGTGGGCGGCGTAGGCCTTGACGGTTTTCACCAGGTTGGGGATCAGGTCGGCGCGGCGCTGGTACTGGTTCTCCACCTGGGCCCAGGCGGCTTTGACCTGCTCGTCGTAAGTGGGAATATTGTTGATGCCACAGCCGCTCAGCCCAAGGGCCAGCAGGCAGAAGAGGGCGCTTTGCCACAGGCGACCGAGTGCAGAGTCCATACCGAGTTACCCCTGTTGTTCAAATTGAGATCCCGAACCACCCAAGAATAGCCTCCCGTCCCCGCAAAGCGCGGGGGCGGCCAGACGCGGAGCACAAATGGCGCTGAAAGCGACAATCTTCAAGGCCCGGCTGCAGGTCGCCGATATGGACCGGGATCACTACGGCGACTACAACCTGACGTTGGCGCGGCATCCATCGGAAACCGACGAGCGCATGATGGTGCGCCTGCTGGCCTTTGCGCACAACGCGCACGGCGAGCTCGAGTTCACCCGCGGGCTGTCCACGGACAGCGAGCCGGATCTGTGGCTGCGTCATCCAGCGGGCGACATCGCGCTCTGGATCGAGGTGGGCCTGCCGGCGGAGGATCGCCTGCGCAAGGCGTGCAATCGCGCGCAGCGTGTTCTGGTGTACAGTTACGGTCGCCGTGCGGCGCCGGTCTGGTGGCGGAAGCAGGGCGCCGCGCTGGCGCGCTTCGACAGGCTGTGCGTCTATCACCTGCCGGCGGATGCCTGCGAGCAGCTCGCGGCGCTGGCCGAGCGCAATATGGACCTGAATATCACCGTCCAGGACGGCCATCTGTGGATCAGCAGTGCCGATCGGAGTGTGGAAGTCATTCCGGAAATCTGGAAGCAGTGACCAAGTAAACGGAGAACAACCGATGCCTTCTTTCGATATCGTGTCCGAAGTGGACAAGCACCAACTGACCAACGCCGTGGACCAGGTCAACCGCACCGTGGCCAACCGCTTCGATTTCAAGGGGGTGGACGCGGAAGTGGAGATGAGCGGCTTCGATCTCACCGTGCGCGCCGAGGCGGAAATCCAGGCGACGCAGATGGTGGATATGCTGCGTTCCGCACTGATCAAGTGCGATATCGACCCGCTGGCGATGGAGGTCGGGGAAATGGAGCAGTCCGGCAAGCAGGTGAAAGTACCGATCGCGCTGAAAAACGGTCTCGACAAGGAGTTGTCAAAAAAGATCGTCAAACTGATCAAGGAGGAGAAACTCAAGGTGCAGGCCGCGGTCCAGGGCGAGCAGGTGCGTGTAACCGGCAAGAAGCGCGACGATCTGCAGCAGGTTATTGCCATGCTGCGCGGCAAGGAACTGGAACAGCCTTTGCAGTTCGAAAATTTCCGCGACTGAACACGATAGCCGTAGGGCGTAGCCTGGATGGAGCGCAGCGGAATCCGGGTTTCCCGCTACGCCCACTACGACCCTCAATGTGCCAGATAGCCCCTTGAGGGGTGTGGAGACAGATGGTATCTACGACAATTGAACAGAAGAGGATTTCCTTGCTCCGCAGCATCCTGGTCGCCGGCCTGCTGGTCCTGTCATCACCACTGTCGGCGACACCCGTCAGCGAGGCGAAACTGCTTTCCGCCCGATGGCTCGACAACAGCGCTGGCCTGGATATTTCCGGATTGAGTTTCTGCGACGGAAAACTGCTGGCGGTTTCCGACAAGGATTCCGGCAACCTCTACCAGGTTGATGTCGCCGATCGTGGCGTGTCGCTGGTTCCGGACCGGGCCCTGGCTGGTCTGGCTGCACCGGGTGGGGAGTCGGCCGGCCTGCTCGCGAGCCTGATCGACCTGACCCGCCCGGATACGGCAATGGATTTCGAGGGTGTCAGCTGTGATGGCGAGTCCGTATACCTGCTCAGCGAACGCCACCACCGTATCGCGAACCTCGACAACCGGGGCACCGCCGAGTGGCTGCCGCAGCGCTGGGCAGAGGCCGCGCGCGAGCGCGGTTACCTGCAAAAATTCAACGCCGCCGGCGAGGGGCTGGCAAAGGTCGGCGGCGATTTCTGGATAGCGCTGGAGCGAGAGCCCCGCGGCCTGCTGCACCTGAAAGCGAACGCCTCCCCGGCACTGCTGGAGATTCCGCCGGTCGCCGGCCTGGATTTTCGCGGCCGCAACGAAGATATTACCGGCCTCGCCTTTTACCACGAGGCGCTGTTCACCCTGGAGCGCAACGCCTTCGCCGTCTGCCGCCGCTCACTCGAAGACCTGCGGGCCGAATGGTGTATCGACTATGGCGCCATCGAGGAAGCCCCCGAGTTTGTCTATCGGGAAACCGAGTACGGCAAGGGCGAGGGGCTCGCCGTGGACGACAGCGGCATCTATGTGGTGCTCGACAACAACAACGTCGCCCGCGTCGCCGACCCCGGGGACAGGCGCGCGCTGTTACTCCATCTCCAGTTCCCCGAGGCGCCCGCCGCCAGCGACGCGAACCAGCCCGGCCCGAGGTAAATCTTGACTACCGATCGTCTCCCGACCCTGCTGGAAGAAATCCGCCACTGCCGCCTGTGCGAGGAACACCTGCCCCTGGGTCCCAATCCGGTGGTGCGTGCCGCCGAAAGCGCGCGGCTGCTGATCGTCGGCCAGGCCCCGGGCACCCGCGTGCACGAGAGCGGCATCCCCTGGAACGACCCCTCCGGTGATCGCCTGCGCGATTGGCTGCAGATGGACCGGGAAACCTTCTACGACGAATCCCGCATTGCGATTATCCCGATGGGCTTTTGCTATCCCGGCCGCGGAAAGGGCGGCGACCTGCCGCCGCGCCCCGAGTGCGCCGCCACCTGGCACCAGCGATTGCTGGCGCAGCTGCCGGATTTGCAACTCACACTGCTGGTGGGACAATACGCCCAGCGCCACTACCTGCCCCATCGGTACGGCAGCCTGACGGAAAACGTACGCCACTACCGCGACGCACTGCCGACCGGCTATTTGCCGCTGCCGCACCCCAGCCCCAGAAACACCCTGTGGCTGCGCCAGCGCCCCTGGTTCGAGGCGGAGGTGGTACCGGAATTGCGCAAACAGGTAAAAAGGGCACTGGCCTGACTCCCGCCGCCGGCCCGGTAATCGGGTCGCAGCCCGACAGCAACAGACACCAGTTAAAGGAATCCCCATGCAGGCCCCAAACAACATAAAAATCCACCCCTCCTGGTACCGGGCTCTGGAGGACGAATTCCACAAACCCTACATGGCCGAGCTGCGCCAGTTCCTGCGCACGGAAAAACAGGCCGGCAAACGTATCTACCCCCCCGGCCCCCAGATCTTCAACGCCTTCAACTCCACCCCGTTTGACCGGGTGAAAGTGGTCATCCTCGGCCAGGACCCCTACCACGGCGCCGGTCAGGCCCACGGTCTGTGCTTCTCGGTCATGCCCGGCGTGCGCATACCGCCGTCGCTGCAGAATATCTACAAGGAAATGCAATCCGACCTGGGTATTCCGCCGGCCCATCACGGCTGCCTGCAGCCCTGGGCCGAGCAGGGCGTACTGCTGCTGAACGCGACCCTGACGGTGGAGGATAGCCGTGCCGGTGCCCACCAGGGGCGCGGTTGGGAGCAGTTTACCGATGCGGCGATTCACAAACTGGCGGAACAGCGCGAGGGGCTGGTCTTCATCCTCTGGGGCAGCTATGCGCAGAAAAAAGGCGCCTTTATTGATCGCAACAAACACCTGGTGCTGCGCGCCCCGCACCCGTCGCCGCTGTCGGCGCACCGGGGTTTTTTCGGCACCAAACCCTTTTCGCAGGCGAACCAGTGGTTGCAGCAGCGGAGTGAAGAGCCGATTGAGTGGGCGTTGCCAGCAGCTTCTGAGTTGCAGCGGGTGGCGGTAGAGGTCTGATCGGAGAGTGTCCTTCTACTTCTACAGGAGCACGGGTGAGGCCGAATCAGGTCAGTGGATCGGCCTCGACGTCGTAGGGCAGTTCCTGCAGTTTTAGTGAACGGCCGTCTGACAGTGCCAGCTTTTCATCCGCAGCCACCTTGGCAATGGTCAACACCGCCAGCAGCTCGATACCCCGCTCACTGCGACAGGCGTCCACCAGGTTGCCGATACTCTTGCCGCTTTCTCCGAGAATATCCTGAGCCACTTCGGGCAATTCACCGGACTCGCAGCGGGCGCGGTACAGCCGGCGCTTGGCGGCGCCGCGGTATTGCATGCGGGCCACCACTTCCTGGCCGGTGTAGCAGCCCTTCTTGAAGCTGACGCCGCCGAGCAGGTGCAGGTTGAGCATCTGCGGGATAAACAGTTCGCTGGCGGCGCCGTGCAGTTGCGGTATGCCGGCTTCGACCTGTAGTTGCAGCCAGTGGTCGTAGCCCGCCGGGCTGGCTTCCCGCGCGAGACGTTGCCACAGGTCGGCGGCGGATTGCGCCGGCACCAGCAGTGCCACCTGGCGTTCGCTCAGCGCTTCGGCAAGGGCCGATTCGCCGTTGCAGTCGAATTCCTTTACATGGCCGGCGGTCAGGCCTTCCAGCCCCAGTAGTCGGGCGGTGTGTCCGGTCGCGCCCTTGCCCTGCAGGCCCAGCCAGCGATACTGCCCGCTGATATCCGCCAGCTCCGATTTGAAAAAGACGGCGTATTTGGCCAGCGCCTCCCTGGCCGTGGAAGCCAGGTCCCGCGGCAGGCGCAGGAAAATCTTTTCCGGTGAAACCTTGCTGGCACTGAATACGCTGATCGCGCGCCCTTTCGGATTGCAGTGAGCGCCCAGGGTGGCGCTGCCGTCGGGCAGGGTGACCAGGTCGCAGGTGAGCTGGCCCTGGAGGAACTTCTGGCTGTCCGGGCCGGTCACGGACACGGCGCCGAGCGGGCTCAGGTCGATCAGTTGCAGGTCATCGTCGGAGGCCGATTCGAGCGGGGGAAAATGCGCCCGGTTATCCTCCCAGACGGCGCCTTCGGCGGTGAGGAATTCCTGCCACTGCTGCTGATCCATGATACTTCCTGTTCGGGTTGCCTGTGCTGGTATTATTTGGGGGTTGGCGCGGGGATTTCAAGTTGTGCACTGCGCCGGGCCGGCGGTTATACTGCGCGCAATTCAAGGACGCCGGTGCAATTCTGCTCTGCCGGCGTCGGTCAACCGGGATACGAAGTATGGATCGCAATCGCCTGTTTTGGGCCAGCCGCCGCGGTATGCTGGAACTGGACCTGGTACTGCTGCCGTTTCTGGACAATGTCTACGAGACACTGGAGCCGGAGGACCAGCAGCGCTACCAGAAGCTGCTGGACGAGCAGGACCAGGACCTGTTCGCCTGGTTTCTGCGCCGCGAGGATCCCAGCGATCCGGAGCTGCAGCGCATAGTGCAGATCATTCGTGACAATACCGGTCTCCAGAAGTAATTACCCGCAGTACCTGGAGCGCAGCGCCCGGCTGAACTGTGCCGTGGCGCCGTCCCGACTCCTGTCCGCTTTTCTCTGCCTGATGGTCCTGCAATCGCTGGCGCTGCTGTGGTGGTGCCGGCTGCAGCCTCTGTTGCTGTGGCCGCTGGTTCTGTTGGTTGTCGCCTGTGCCAGGTGGGAATGGCGGCGACTGTGCTCGATGCGCGGATCGATCAGTACCCGCGAGCGGCGCTGGTTCTGGCTGGGGGGCGACGGCATCGAGCGGGAATTTGAATTCGGCGGCGAGCTGGTGTTGTGGCGCTGGCTGCTGGTGATCAACGGGCGCGATCTGCAGGGGCGGCGGTTGCGGCTGGTGTTGGCGCGGGACAGTATGGGTTCCGACGACTGGCGGCGGTTGCAGGTTGCCTTGCGTTTTTCGCGCTAGGGGAGGGTGGTACAGGAGTTAGGGGCGGTGAGATCCCCGGATTCCGCTGCGCTCCATCCGGGCTACCTGATGCGCTCTACCTATCCTGCAGAGAGCAACAAGGGTGCGCCGTGCGCACCATTGAGCTGCCCCTACCGAAAGTCCCGAGTCAGACAAACTGCCGCTGGTCGGCAAAGTTCTCCGGCACCAGGATGGTGTCCATCGCCAGCTCGCGCAGGCCGGGATAATCCAGCGAGTAATGCAGGCCGCGGCTCTCGCGGCGGTCGAGGGCCGAGCGAATGATCAGCTCGGACACCAGCGCCAGGTTGCGCAGCTCGATCAGGTCGCTGCTGACCTTGTAGTTGGCGTAGAACTCGCGAATTTCACTCTGCAGCATTTTCACCCGGTGCTCCGCCCGCAGCAGGCGCTTGCGGGTGCGCACGATACCCACGTAGTCCCACATAAAGCGGCGCAGCTCGTCCCAGTTGTGCGAGATCACCACGTCTTCATCGGAATCGGTCACCCGCGAGGCGTCCCAGGCGGCTACCTCCCGTGGCGGCTGGACACCGTCGAGGGTTTCCTCGATATGCAGGGCCGCGGCGCGGGCGTACACCAGGCACTCCAGCAGCGAGTTGCTGGCCAGGCGGTTGGCGCCGTGCAGGCCGGTGAAGGTGGTCTCGCCGATCGCGTAGAGCTGGTCCAGGTCGGTGCGGCCGTGCCGGTCCACCATGACGCCGCCACAGGTGTAGTGGGCGGCGGGCACCACCGGGATCGGCTCCCTGGTGATATCGATACCGTACTGCAGGCAGTTCCTGTAGACGGTGGGGAAGTGCTCGCGCACGAAATCCGCGTCCTTGTGCGAGATATCCAGGTAGAGGCAGTCGGCCCCCAGGCGTTTCATCTCGTGGTCGATGGCGCGGGCGACGATATCCCGCGGCGCCAGCTCGCCGCGCCCGTCGAAGTTCTGCATGAAGCGGCTGCCGTCCGGCAGCTTCAGGTGCGCGCCCTCTCCGCGCAGGGCCTCGGTCACCAGCATCGCCTTGGCCTTCGGGTGATAGAGGCAGGTGGGGTGGAATTGGTTGAACTCCATATTGGCCACCCGGCAGCCGGCGCGCCAGGCCATGGCGATGCCGTCGCCGCTGGCGCCGTCCGGGTTGCTGGTGTAGAGGTAAGCCTTGCTGGCGCCGCCGGTGGCCAGCACCACGGCGCGGCCCTCGAACAGTTCCACTTCCTCGCTCTGTTTGTTGTAGACATAGGCCCCGGCGCAGCGGAAGCGGCCCCTGGTGGGATCCGGTTGGCGGATCAGGTCCAGGGCGATATGGTGTTCGAAGCAGTCGATATTGGCAGACTCGCGCACCTTGTCGATCAGGGTGCTGTGCACGGCGCGACCGGTGGCGTCGGCGCTGTGGATGATGCGACGGTGGCTGTGGCCGCCCTCCTTGGTCAGGTGGTAGTCGCCGTCCTCGCGGGTGAAGCTGACACCCTGGTCGATCAGCCAGCGGATGGCGGCGGTACTGTGTTCCACGGTCATGCGCACGGCGTCCGGGTGGCAGAGGCCCGCCCCCGCGTCTAATGTGTCAGCGATGTGCGATTCCACCGAGTCGGCGTCGTCGAGCACCCCGGCAATCCCCCCCTGGGCGAACCAGGTGGAGCCGTCCCGCAGCCGCTGCTTGGACAACAGCGCCACCCGATAGCGGGCCGCCAGCTTCAGCGCCAGGGTGAGGCCGGCGGCGCCGCTGCCGATGACCAGAACGTCGTAATTTACCTGTGCATTCATATATTTCATTTATGTTTGGCGGTGGCGTAGTATAGCGCCAACTTCAGATTCGTCGATTTGGCCCGGAACTTATGTCTCGACTCCCGTGTCTCCATCACCACAGAAAAAACGCCGCCGGCTCAAACCAGGGCCGCGGTGCGGCTGCTTATGGGAGTAGGGGATGACAGGGCAACAGGCGTCACCGAGTGACCGCCAGCTGGTAGAGCGGGTTCAGAAGGGAGACAAGCGCGCCTTTGACCTGCTGGTGCTCAAGTATCAGCACAAGATCCTCGCAGTGGTAAGCCGTTTTATCAAGGACCACGCGGAAGTGCAGGACGTGACCCAGGAGGCCTTTATCAAGGCCTACCGGGCACTGGCCAACTTCCGCGGTGACAGCGCCTTCTACACCTGGATGTACCGCATCGCCATCAATACCGCCAAGAACCACCTGGTCTCCCGCGGTCGCCGTCCGCCGTCGTCCGACGTGGATCTGGAGGACGCCGAGTACTATTCCGGCGCCGATCTGCTGCGGGACAACGAGACCCCGGAAAACCAGCTGTTCCGCGACCAGTTGGAGTCCGCCGTACACGATGCCATCCGCGCGTTGCCCGAGGACCTGCGGGCCGCGGTGACCCTGCGCGAGATGGAGGGTCTCAGCTACGAGGAGATCGCCGAGGTCATGGGTTGCCCGGTGGGCACGGTGCGCTCGCGGATCTTCCGCGCCCGGGAAGCCATCGATCGCACTGTCCAGGCGGTCATGGCGGGCGAGCCCGAGCCCCTGGATGACCGGGGCTGACGGCATGAACGTGGCCACCAAAATATTTTCCCGCGGGGGAAACAAACGGACGGATACCGGGTCATAGGTAGCAGCGGCCAGGTGCCTCCGGGTATCGGGGCCGGTCTGCGAAAGAAGGGCGTCCCCGAGGCGCTGAAAAACGATTGCACAGAGAGGGTTTACCCGTATGTCTCACGGGAATCATCAGGATCGACTGAACGAGTCGCTGTCGGCGTTGATGGACGGCGAGGCCGGTGAGCTGGAGCTGCAGCGCCTGCTGAAGGCCAGTTCTGCGTCGGCCGAGATGGGCGCGCGCTGGTCGCGCTACCACCTGGCCGCCAGCGCGCTGCGGCGCGAGCAGGTGGCGCCGGTGGACGGCGGCCTGGCGACGAGCATCTCCGCGGCCATCGATCGGGAGGAACCCCTGTCCCAGTCGGGCAGCGGCGCCGCTGAAGCGGCCGGGCAACTGACCCGCAGCCGCTGGTGGCGCCCGGTCTCCCGCGGCGCAGTAGCCGCCACCGTGGCCTTTGCCGCGGTTTTCGGTGTGCAGCAGCTGTCCCAGCCGCAGCCGGGTGGCGATATGCTGGCCGAGGCGGAGCGCCCGGTACAGCAGCCTGTGCAGTCGTCGCCGCAACCGTCCGGATTCTACGTGCCGGCGCCCAGCACCCGCTCCGTCAGTACCGGTGCTCCGCGCCTGGTGCCCGACCAGCAGCCGGGCGTCGCCGGGCAGGCGGCCGTGCAGCAGGTGCCGACTCCCGAGTTGATGCGCCACCTGAACCGGGTGATGATCAAACACTCCGAGCAGGCGGCCCACGTCGGCAACCAGGGCATGGTGCCCTTTGCCCGCGCCACCTACGGCGAGCAGGTGGGGATGTAGCGTGCGGAAGCGAGCTGTTTCCCTTCGCGCCCCGCTGCGGCGACTCCGCAAGGCCGGCGGCCTGCCGCTGTCGGCACTGCTGATCTTTTCTTCCCTGGCGACTGCTCAAGCGCCATCTGCCCCCGCACCGGCCCCGGACGACAGTGTTGCCGCCCCAGAACAGGGGGCGGCGGCCGCGTCCGGCGCCGATGCGACCACCGGTTTCGGACCGGCTGACAGCGGGCGAACGGATGTGAATCACTGGCTGGAAAAACTGAGCCGGGCGGTGACCGGGTTGGAATACAGCGGCCTGGTGACATTCGAACACGCCGGTGTGCTGGAAACCCTCGAAGTGGTACACGCCGTCCGCGAGGGGCAGCAGGTGGAGCGGGTGCGCTACCTGAGCGGTGAGCCCCGCGAACTGATCAGCCACGGCAGCAGCGACAGCTGCGAGCGCACCGGCAACCCGCTGGCGCGTACTGAACTCTGGCGTGGCGCCAGCAGTGCGGATGTCCAGCAGACCTATCACTTTATTCTCCGCGGCAGCGAGCGTATCGCCGACCGGGATGCGGTGGTGATTGAAGCGCGCCCGCGCGATCGGGACCGCCTGGGCATGGTGGTAAGCCTGGATCGCGAGACCGGCCTGCCGCTGAAATCCATGCTGGTGGGTACCCAGGGCCGCGTGCTCGAGCGCTACCAGTTTGTGCGCCTCGACCTGTCGCCGATTCAGGACACTGAACTGGAGCCGAAATCCGACAGTGCGCGCCGGATCGACAACAGCGGTGCATGCGCCTTGGCGCAGAGTCGCTGGCAGCTGGGCTGGCTGCCGGCCGGCTTCGAGCCGGTATCGGTGCGCCCGCTGGCCGATGGCGATATGCTGGTGTTCAGCGACGGGCTCAGCGTGTTTACCGTATTCGTGCAGCGCCTGGGGCCGGAACTGGATTTCAAGGGGCGCGCCATCCGCGGAGCCACCGTGGCCTATATGGACCGCATCGAGGTGGATGGCGTCGACTACACCGTGACGGTGGTGGGGGAGATTCCCGACACCACGGCGCGACGTGTAGCCGGATCTGTCTCCGCCAGCGGTTGAGGCTTCGAGCGAGATCCCTGGCTTATGTTGGAAGAGCGCGGTCGGATTGTGGCCATCGAATCCGGTGCCATCTGGGTCGAGACGATACAGCGCAGCGGCTGTCACGGCTGCTCCGCCAGGGCCGGCTGCGGCACCGGGCTGCTCGGCGACTACTTCTCCAGTGCGTCGCGTATCCGTGTTGCCCTCAACAGCTGGGACCCCGACGACATCGCCCTCAATGACACTGCCGTGATCGGCATCGGCGAAAACACGCTCGCAGGCAGTGCCCTGCTGATCTACCTGCTGCCGCTGGTGACACTGTTGCTGGCCGCGCTGGCCGGTGACGCGGCGGGCGGCGAGGCGGGAGCCATCGCTGGCGGCCTGGCCGGCCTGCTGGGCGGCGCGGCGCTGGTGCGCTGGCACAGCCGCCGCCACGCGGCCGATCCGGCCTACGCACCGATGCTGCTGCGTATCGAGCCCTCACAATCCCCCTGAACACTCCCTGAATTTCAGTTTTCCCGCGTATCTGTTCACCGGCAGGTTCGGTGTTCCTCCCGCTAAGTCGCATTACTCAACCTGAATGGCAGAATTGAAGCTGGCTGACCAGCTGATTTCACCGCTCGGATACTCCCGCCCTTGAGGTCGCTGTTGTGTTTCGCGACACAGTTAGTAGACGCAATTCTCACTTTCCCACTGCTCTCGATAACGGGCGCTTAATTCATTTATTGGGAGCTGGATGGGTATTGTGAGTTTAATCAATTGATTATACGTTTCTTGATCACTTGATTAAAAAAGCGAAGCCATACGATGGATGAGCAGAGAACCGTTTTTCGTCGTTTCTCCACCCGGGCATGCAAAGTAGGTGCTCTTGCACTTGTTGTAGCTCTTCTTGGCAATTGCTCTGAATCCAATAAGGAAAATGCGATAGGACCAATTCCACGGCTGGTGGATACGGCGTTGGTGCAAAGAGCTGACAACAAAGAAACCGTCGTTCTCGCGGGGGAAGTACAGGCGGCAGAACAGTCTGCTTTGAGTTTTGAGGTGGAAGGTGAAATCAAGCATATTTTTGTCGATGTCGGGGACCCCGTAGAGGCGGGACAGGTGCTGGCGGAGCTGGATGAGAGCCGCTACCAATTGGCTAATGCCCTTGCGATTTCTAATGAAATGGAAGCGCTCGCCGCTTATCGTGAACGAAAACTGGATTACGATCGTCACCTTTTGCTGATAGATAAGGGAGTGATCAGTCAGGCACAGTTGGACAACTCCAAAGCCTCTATGGAAACTCTCAAGTCGCGGTATGAGTCTGCCAGAGTTTCCCGGATGTTGGCTGAGAGAGATCTCCGGTTGACGCGCTTGAAAGCCCCCTTCTCCGGCTCAGTCAGTCAGCGCCTTGTCGAACCTTCAGAGCGGGTAGCGCCCAACCAGGTTTTGTTGGAGGTTATCTCTGACAGGGATGGCTATGAAATTGAAACGAACTTACCGGAAAACCTGATTGGCCGGATCGAGGAAAGACAGCGCCACTTGGTAGAGCTCCCAGCGCTGGGGATAAAAGACATTTCCGCTCGTATCAGCCAAATTGGAACCCAATCAAGATCCTCCAACACATATCCCGTGATACTGAAGATTGAAAACGCTGTTCCGGCTCTCAGGTCAGGGATGACGGCTGAAGTACACCTGACATTGGAGAGCGCGAGAGGACGGCAGGCAGATAGAGTACCTGGACTAGCTATTCCCCTGACCTCTCTAATCTATGATGTTGAAGAGAAAGCTCATGTACTGCGTGTATCGGAAGAGAGACGCCTTGAGCGAGTTGATGTTGAAGTAATATCTCTCTATGAAGGGCATGCAAACATAACCGGAAACTTACTGGTGGGAGACCGTATAGTCTCTCGTGGTGGCGAATTTATTGCTGCCGGGGATGCCGTCACAATCCTCGGCGAAGGGCCTGAACGGTTCAACTGAGGTTGGGTTCATGAATTTGTCACAGCTTTCCTATCGTTACCGTGCTGTAGTTATACTTTCCCTGATTCTGGCAATCATCCATGGGTTCTTCAGTTATTTTTCTCTGCCCGCCAGGGAGGATCCTAAAATAACGATTCGAGAGGCCGTAGTGATTACCAGGTTTCCTGGGTTGCCTGCGGAACAGGTTGAGAACAATATTACAAAGGCTCTGGAAGAACACATCAGGAGAATTGGAGAGGTGGAAGAAATACGCTCCACCTCAATGCGGGGGAAATCGATAATTCATGTCGAAATTCATGATAGATACTTCAATCTTGGTCAGATATGGGATGAAGTACGTGAGAAAGTTAATACTGCCAAGGCCGACCTTCCCAAGGGTACGCAAGATCCCGTCATTAATGATGACTTTGGGGATGTGGCGGTTGTTACCATAGCCCTGACTGCGAATGATTTCTCTCAATATGAACAGCTGGAAATTGCTGAGCATGTTCGCACTAAACTGTATGCAGTAGAGGGGACTCAAAGAGTACAGTTACTGGGCGTACAACCACAGAGGATCTACATTGACTTCAGCGAACCCTTAATTTCTGAACTGGGATTGGAGCCCTCAGAGCTGGTATCTCAGCTACAAGCCAGAAATATCATGCCTCCCGCCGGCATCATAGAAACCGGGGCGCAGAGATTTGCCCTGTATGTTTCTGGAGAGTACCAGAGTTTATCTGAACTGGAACGTACAGAGTTAAAATTACCACACAGGCAGGGAACCGTTCGGCTAAAAGATCTCGGACAGGTAAGAAGAGGATACGTAGATCCGGTTGAGCAAGCTGCGTACTTTAATGGAAGGCGAGCGATAGTTTTCGCAGTTTCGATGTTAGATGGATATAGCGTTCTTGATTATGGCGATCGTATCTCCAGAGTCTTAAACCAAATTCGGGAAACTCTCCCAGCGGGATATCATCTGGACGTCATGACTTTTCAAGCTGATCAGGTGGCCGATGCTGTTTATGGAGTCAGTGCCAATGTGATCCAGACACTGATTATAGTGCTCTGTGTCGTTGTAATTTTTCTGGGAGTGAGAACAGGACTTATAGTTGGATCCATTATTCCTGTCACAATGTTGGTAACCATCGCAGTTATGGGGCTTTTGGATCTCTCCTTGGAGCGAATGAGTCTCGCGACACTGATAATTGCGCTGGGGCTGTTGGTTGATAATGCTATTGTTATTGCCGAAGACTTCAAAACACGGCTTGAAAAAGGTGCATCCAGAAATGAAGCGCTGAAACAGACCGGTGATGAGTTGTCAATTCCATTGCTTTCTTCAACTCTTACTACAATATTAGTGTTTCTTCCACTCATGTTGGCTGAAACTGTATCTGGAGAATACACACGATCTATATCTATTGTAATTGCTATTTCCCTGATGTCATCGTGGCTACTGTCTCTGACAGTGACACCTATACTATGTCATAGATTTCTAAAATCCGATAAAGAAAATATTGAATCGGATGAAAAAATAGATGTTCGTTTCTCGGATAGATTTTTTCGATGGATGTCTTTCTATTACGAGAAAATATTGCTGGCAATAATGCATCATCGCCTATTGTTTCTTATGTCGATGTTAATAACACTTGTATTTGGAGTTGGGGTTTTGAAGGCTGTGCCAAAGAAATTCTTCCCGGATTCTGATAGAAGTCAAGTTCTGGTATATATAGATTTTCCTTCTGACATTGCAAAGAACGAGTTAGACAGAAAAATAAAGAATATTAGTGTCAGGCTAAAGAATGATTTAAGACTGAAAGATAATATAGAAAGTGTAGTGTCTTATTCAGGTTTTGGCGGTCCTAGATTTGTGCTTTCCCTTACTCCTATAGATCCAGCACCAAACAAGGGATTTATGGTGATTAATGTTGAAAATAGAGAGGACGTTGAAAAAACTATTGATGAAGTGAAGGTCATTTTAAGTAAGGAATTTCCAGAAATATTTTCTAGAGTTACCAAGATGTTCCTGGGACCATCCGATAGTAGCTTGCTGGAGGTTCAGGTTAAGGGGCCGGATCGTGAAACGATTTATTCTTCTGCCAAAGATGTAATAAGAATACTGAACGAGATTCGAGGAACAATTGATGTAAAACAGAGTTGGGAAGCGCGCATTCCTTCTTTGAGAATAAATGTTGATCAGAATCAGGCCAGAAAAACTGGACTCACTTCCAGTGACATAGTTCAATCTCTCAACGGGGTTATAAATGGCTTCGAGTTTAGTCAATATCGGGACGGTGATCGTGTAATACCGATGGTGTTACGGTATGAGGACGAAAAACGTTCAAGCTTGGAACACTTAAGTTCCCTTATCGTATATCCACTTAACAGACAAGGCATGGGGGTTCCCCTTAATCAGATAGCCGAACTCGAATTGGATAATGGCTACTACAGGATAGATCGCGAAAATTTAGTACGGAGCATTACCGTAGAAGCGCGAAATAGATATATGACGGCTGAAGACCTTGTACCTAAAGTTCGGAAAGAATTGTCAAAGTTGGAGAAAAACCTTCCTCCTGGACATTGGATCGAGTTCGATGGTGTGGTTATAGACTCAGCCGAGGGAAAAAGTGCTCTACAAGCGAACCTGCCATTTTGCTTGTGCCTGATTTTTGTTCTCCTTGTCGCACAATTTAATTCAATTAAGCGTCCACTACTAATTGTCGCCACTATTCCACTCGTTATTGTTGGAGTAGCTATGGGTTTATTGCTTATGCAAGCAGAGTTCGGCTTTATGGTACTTCTGGGAATATACAGTCTGGCGGGAATTATCATTAATAACGCAATAGTTCTCATTGATCGGATAGATATAGACAGAAAAGATCATTCATACACTGTGTATGAGGCAATAGTACGGGCATCGGTCCGTCGACTCAGACCTATAGTAATGTCGACAGTAACGACTGTCCTCGGCTTTTTGCCGTTAATACTTGGACGCGATCCCTTATTTTATGGAATGGCCAGTGCAATGACATTTGGATTGGCTGTTGGAACTATTATGAGCCTGGGAGTTATCCCTGTTCTATATAGCTATTTCCTGGCCAATAAAAATGATTCCAGAGAGAGCTAGAGTTTTAATACCACGCGAGGTCATTATATGAGTGAGAAAGAAAGATTCGAGGATGAAGCCGCCGGGAAATTGATTTACGCAGGGATGCAGCTATTTGGTGAGTATGGGTTCAAGGGAGCCACTACCCGAATGATTGCAAGTGAGGCGGAATCTAACATTGGTTCTATCGCATATTACTTTGGCAACAAGAAGAGCCTATATCTGGCAATTGTCAACCATATAGCGGAAAGAATGAAAGAAAGCTTTAAACTGGATGATGTTTTGAAATTGGAACAGAAGGAAAAAAGTGGTATAGATCAACGGCAAGCCAATCATATTCTAAAAAAAATAATAAAAAATATGATTCAGACATTTATAGCTGATGATGAAGCCAGTAGTTGGCTTTTGTTAATAATGCGAGAACAGGCTAATCCTACAGAAGCCTTCGATATTTTATACAACAAAGTTTTTGACTCAATATATATAAGTATAGGTGATCTTATATCTGTGCTGATGGGACTGGATAAATCCGATGTTCGAGTAACGCTGGAAGCGCACTCTCTTATAGGGCAGGTAGTATTTTTTCTCACTGGTCGAACATCCCTCCTGAGAAGAATGGATGGGGTAATTGAAGGTTCCTACAGTAAAGAGGATATCTCTCTTATCGAGGAGGTTATAACGTCTCGTATCGAATGTTACATGAAGGAAGACTCTTTGATAAGTTAAAAAAATGTATGGAATATGCTTTATATTAATATAGAGTTTGAATAAATAATAAGTAGGTGGCATTAATTTGCGTTTGATAAGGGGAGGCTTCATCTTAATATAACGGAGAGCGAAAATGAATATAGGCTGCATTCAGGATTGTAAAGGTTGTAGGAAGTATTTTCCGGGAAAATTGCTTTCACCATATATTAATAGTTTCCAGGTTTTTTCGGGAGGCTTCGAATTTTATAGAGTTATTGATTTATACCCAGATGGAGGCATTGGCCTAATTGTTAACCTGGGCGAATCGGTCACTATTAATGAAAAAGTACTTGGAAAAGGTGTGTACTTTGATGGTGCAAACTCAAGAAATGTTTCCCTATGTATTGATGGTAAAGTAAATCTGATCAGGATAAGGTTCAATCCGGGAATGTTTTATCTTTTTTTTAAAATGAATCTATCAAATTATCATAATGTTCTTGATAACTTATGCTTTACGAATAATATATTTCCGAGGAATTTTTTTAAATTTCTTGAATTTTGTGATTCGGACATACAGAAGATAACAGCAGTAGAAACTTGGTTGACTTATAACCTTTCAGATCCGGACAATAATATATTGCTAGTTCTTTCCATACTGAAGCATATAAATTCCAATCAGTATGATATCAAACTGCAGGCCTTGGCGGAAGATATGGGAGTAGAAATAAGAAGGCTACAACGGCTTTTCAGGAAGGTTGTTGGAATGACCCCCAAGAAATTGGTAAAACTCTTACGTGCAGATAATGCGAGAAGAATGCTGGATGCTAATGACTCATTGAGTTGCCTCGATATTACATATCGCTGTGGCTATTATGATCAAGCTCATTTTAACCGCGAGTTCAAAGGTTTTTATGAAATTACACCAAGTGAATATCGAAAAAGAGCTGTCGAAAAGAGATCTAACTATATCGCATAAATGGATTAATTGGACGACTGTTCTCCCTGTTATCTAAAGCACCCTCTGGCAGGGTGTTTTTTATGAGCGCTGCTGTATTTTAAATATACGAGGATTCAACCTCGAAGCGCATACGAGGCTGTAAATAATTCTGTGTAACCGCCCATACCGTTTATACAGCCTGTGCCGCTAGATAAAAAAATATTGATTCCTTCTGCATGTAATCTTACTCTAATATTTTAACTTAAAGAGAGGGCCGTACGCTGCTGTAAAAAAGTGCATTTTGTAATTGTATTTTTATTTTTCGCCCAGTTTTGGAGCGCTTAACATAATTGTTAAATCTATGACATGTATTGGAAATATATAAAATAATAAATCATTTTTTTCAGTTCATTCTGTCGTAAATTTACTATTTTCCATTCTGATCAATAATTTAATCTGAATTTAAGCGTAGAAATTAATCATTTTTTTGATCTTCTCTATTCTGTTCTGAAATATTCGATTAGAAAGGGGCTGGACATGTCAATTTCAAAGAAGCTTCAAAAGAGCGTAAACATTTACTCTCCAGAAAGAATTCTGAGTCCACAGAGTATTTGTGACGCCTATCCGTTAGGTCGAGAGGAAGCAGCCTTTATAGAGAGCTCCCGTAGGACTGTGAGGCGTATTATTCATAGGGAAGACCCCAGGTTGCTGGCAATTGTTGGGCCCTGTTCCATACACGATATTGCCGGGGCACAGGAGTATGCATGCAAATTGAAGGAGCTCCATGAGCAATATAAAGACAGCCTTTACATACTAATGCGAACTTATTTTGAGAAACCACGCACAACAGTGGGATGGAAAGGTTTTATCAATGATCCGGATCTGAATAGATCGTTTGAAATCCAAAAAGGAATATGCAAGGCCAGGGAGTTGCTACTTTTTATGGCAGGCCTGGAGCTGCCGTGCGCTACAGAAATATTGGATCCTATAACTTCCAGGTATCTGGGAGACCTCACCAGTTGGGTTGCCATTGGAGCACGAACCACGGAATCCCAGGTACACCGTGAAATGGCAAGTGATCTTTCTGTGCCAGTGGGATTCAAGAATGGAACTGATGGCAACATCCGGATAGCTGCCAATGCCATGAAGTCGGCAGCCAGCTCACACTCTTTTCTCAGGGTCGATGATGATGGACTTATTTCTATTATAAAAAGTCAGGGCAATTCTGATAGCCATTTGATACTCAGGGGTGGAACAAAACCAAATTATTTCAAGGAATGTGTATCGGAATCTGAAAAAATCCTATTGGATTCGGGAGTTAATTGTAGTGTTGTAATAGATTGCAGTCACGGTAATGCAAAACCAGATTATAAGAATCAACTTCAGGTGATTGAAAGCGTTGGGCGACAAGTAAAGTTTGGTGGAAATTCTATTTCCGGAGTGATGCTGGAGAGCCATTTATATGAAGGGAAGCAGTCCGTAAATGTTGGAACTTTGGAAAATCTGAAATATGGAGTTTCAATAACAGACCCCTGCATAGGTTGGGATGATACCCGGGAAGCATTAAAAAATCTTGGTAAAGACGTCTTACAATCTTTTGAAAGTAGATTGAATCATAAAAGCTTTGCTGACGTAGTTTGTTCTTGAATTTCTTGAAATCTATATGATCTTAAGATCTAAAAAACTAATATTTATCTCAGTTTTAGCCAGTTCTACCCAATGGAGGGTGCTATGAAGAAAAGTATAGCAGTTATAGGTGCGGGTTTGTCCGGAATAGCAGCTATAAAACAGCTGTCAGACGAGGGGCACAATGTTCAATGCTTTGAAAAACTGAGTGATTTAGGTGGCGTTTTCTCATTAAATGAAACATATGAGAACCTTCACCTCACCATATCCAACTATTTCATGGCTTACTCGGATTTCATACCTTCCAATGAAAGGCTGAAATTTTGGTCGAAAGAAGAGTATAGGAAGTACCTTTTGTCCTATGTTGAGAAATTTAAGCTTTTCGAAAAAATAACATTTAATACGGAAGTTGTTTCTATCAAGCAGACTTCAGAAGACGCTCTCTGGACTGTGGAGGTTTCCAGATCTGGGAGAAGTAAGATATTGGAATTTGATGCCGTTGTCGTATGTTCTGGGCACTTTCAGAGAGAAAAAATCCCTGAAATTCCTGGTTTGAATTTTTTCAGAGGAAGTGTAACTCACTCAAAGTCCTATCGAGATAAAAGTTTTTTTTCTGATAAGAGAGTTCTCTGTATCGGAATGGGAGAGAGTTCGGCTGATATAACTTCCGAGATATCAAGTGTTGCGAAAAAGTGCATTCTTTCTTTGCGGAGATATCCCGCAGTAGCCCCTAGATATATGCCTTTTCAAGAAGACAGCTACTTCACAATAGATACATCATGGACAACGTCGAGAATTATCAACAGGCTTCCACACAGATTTCATGCGGGCATAACGAAAAGCTTATTCAGTCGATATGTGAAAAGTCTGAATCCGGATCTAAGGCTAAGAGGACAGTGGCTTTTGAAAGCAGGCCCGTCCTATAATCAAACTATTACAAAGAATGAAAGACTGTTCAAGCCTATCGCCGATGGCTATGTAATTCCTAACATTGGCGGTATCGAGAGATTTAAAGAAAACAAGGTTGTCTTTAAGAATGGGATAGAAGAAGAAATCGATGCGATAGTATTCTGTACCGGATACAAACTGGAATTCCCATTTTTTGATAGGTCTATTGATAATATCAGGGATCTATACAAGCAAATTTTTATTCCGGAAGTGGGAGATTCACTGGCTTTTGTTGGCTTCGCGCGCCCACAGCAGGGAGGTATTCCTGCTATAGCGGAGATGCAATCCAGATATTTGGCAAAACTTTACAGTGGAAAATCCAGTTTGCCTCCAATATCCGAGCAGAAAAATGTAATTAAACATGATACTGAACATTGGCGGAGAGAGTACAAAATAACACCTGACGTGGCATCTTTAGTCAACTATTGTCACTACATGGACTCTATGGCGAAGCTGGTTGGTTGTATGCCACGAATTCCTTCGGCCCTGGAGAACTTCAGACTTCGAGTAAAACTTCTGCATGGTCCACAATTTTCGGCTCAATACCGTATCTCTGGACCTCACAGTAACACTGAAGAATCTAGAAACTTCTTGCTTGGCTTCCCAAATATATTCTCCTGGAAGAGAATTTTATATTTGGAGTTGGGAACAGCTTTTTGCAAGTTAGCTTCGTTTATACCCAGGTTCAGGCTCAGGTTTTCTCCAGAATATAAGATAAAGAGATCTGCAGCGACCTAATAAATAGGATTCTGGTATTTTCTAACTTTTAATCAGGTTGAAATATATGATTAGATTATCTAATGATTCATTTCGTGGAGTTGATGGGGATTCCTCGGGAGCTGATTTTCTTAGTAAATTCCAGAGAATCATATTATCTTCTGACGGAACCATGACCAATTTGCTGGAAGAGATCACTGGGGAAAACCTATGCGCCAACAAAATTATGGAAGACGCCGATGCCTCTATCAATTATACGTCGGGATTAAGAATAGAAAGAGGGCAGTCTGCCTGTCGCCGAATTGTAACACTTCAAGGAGCAGAATCGGGTATCAACTATCTTTACGCGGAATCAGTAATAGCTTTAGATAACCTCGATAAAAGATTTTCCCAAGCTTTGCTTAGTACTGGCAGTCCTATAGGGAAGGTTTGGGAATTATACAAAGTCGAAACATATAAGAAGCTCGAGGAATGGGGCGAGGTACAGGCCGGAGAGATTGCGTGTTATTTTGCTATTAGTGAAGAGGAGTCTCTTCTCTACAGAACTTATTTTGTTTTCTCTGGTGGGAAACCAGTAATGAAAATAAAAGAAATGTTTCCAAAGAAATGGTTTGAAAATATCAACTTTTCAATCAGTAAAGTTGAAAAAAATGGTTGGATAGGAATTACCATTATTTAGGTTCTTTATTGGCAGTTTTATAGTTTGGCGAATAATTTAAATCTGGAGGCTTGGAATGTATAGGAAATTAAATGAAGAAATGCCATATGATGGTTCAATGGATAGCGCCACGGAAAATGAAAAAGAGAGAGTCATTCCAGGTCCTTCACTATTTTCATGGGACAATATATCTCCATTTATAAGTGATAAAATGCACCTCAAGTTAAGGAGTCTGTCAAAAAAGTATGGTGATGTTTTCCAGGTTAATATGGCAGGTGAAAAATGGGTTATCCTCACTAGCTATCAATCAACCTGGGACGCACTAGTTAACCAGGAAGGTTTACTGGTAGATAGGGCGGCTATGCCAGCATTCAGGTTACCGCCCGTTGGTTACTTCATGGAAACCAAGAGTGGCGATCACTGGATTAAGCACCGAGGATTGTTTCTGGATTCAATAAAAGAGTATTTTTCCGGCCGATGGTCTGAAATTGGGGAGTGGTTGTATGAAGAGACAGAGCGATTATCCGACTATATGGAAAGTGAGGAAGGAAATGCTTTTGATCCTAATAACTATATAACGTTAACCAATCTTAGTTTTATCCAGAGAATGATGTTTGGCGAAAGGTATTTTGAAGGCGATGATAATGATTTCGATGGAAGTGTTTTAACCTACCTTCCAAACGGATTCATACACACCGTCAGGTATGGTTATGTTCCAAAGATACTTCACATGTTTTATCTTTCAAGAAAAAAGACAATTGTTGATTTCAGAGATGGAATAAACAAACTGGCAGATTATGTTTCCAGAAATTTTGAGGAGCGTAGCAGGTCGTATGATCCAAATAATATGCGAGATGTATGCGACCACTTGATAAGGGCGTGTTCTTTGCTGTCTGAAGATGAGAGAGAGACTTTTGACTTACAGGGATGGAAAATTGCGATCGGTTCTCTTTCACAGTTTGCCGGTGCTGGAACAGGGGTTGCCACTTTCGCTATACGTTGGGCATTAATCTATTTGGTGAAAAACTCTGACGTTCAGGAAGAGCTCTATAATGAAATGAGGTCTGTATTGACGGAGCCACCAAAAATGTCAGATAAAAGCAAGCTGCCGTATATGCAGGCATTCATTAATGAAGTATTACGACACTCTGGTCTAAGTCCTATGCCGGCTATTTACTATGCGACGTCTCGCGACGGGAGTATCAAGGGTTATCCAATCAAGAAAGGGACTCCTGTGATTGTGGACTATTATGGTGTGACCAGAGACTCGAATGTCTGGAAATCTCCAGACTCTTTTGATCCAAAAAGGTTTATTGATGTTCACGGGAAGCTGGATAAAGAAAAACAGAATAAATTTTTTCCGTTTGGCGTTGGGGCGAGGCGGTGTGTCGGAGAGCATATTGCCAGAATGCAGGTATTCCTTTTCTGTGCAAACCTGGTTTACAGGTTCAGATATAGCGCGCCGTCAGAAAATGCCTTTAATGTAGAAGAAATGCCAGGGGTATTCCTTGTTCCCAAGAGCTTCAAGATAAAAGCCGAGAAAAGAATTCATGCTGTTTGATATTTATAATTAACACATTTTTGGGGGCATGAAGATGTATCGAAATGAAATTTTTAATAGGGATATATCATATTCTCGTGATAAGCGACGTCTGAATAGAAGTTGCCCTCCGGGTCCGTCTAGACTGTCATTTAGCAATTTATCTCCATTTGTTAGTCAGGATATGCATATAAAGCTTAATAAGCTGGCTGATACATATGGAGATGTTTATCGACTAAAAGTCAGTGAAGGAGATATCGTTGTTCTAAACGGTCTTAATACTGTCAATTATGCATTGCTTGACCAAGATGATGTTTTTATGCATAGGGCAGAGTTTGATATTATGAAGCAGTATCCTCAGCGCCATTTCATGGAGTTGAAAAGTGGTGAAAGCTGGATGAAACACAGGCATATATTTATCACGGCAATAAGAAACTACTTTTCAAGTAAGTCTGGAGAAATAGAAAGGTGGTATTTAGAGGAAGTAAATGAGTTGGCACAGGGCATGAGAAAGAATCAAGGCATAGCTTTTAATCCGGCATATCTTTTGGCTTATGTTAACCTGAGTTTTATGCAAAGGATGGCATTTGGTCGTAGATGCAGCGAAAATGATAAGCATGGATTTGATGTCGATGCCAGAGGCACCATGCCAAACAATGTGATGAATGCAATTAATTTCGGCTTGCTTCCCAGATTTTTTAAACTGATTTTTTTTGCTTTCAGGGTCCGTAATATTTTAGGGGCAATAAAGAACCTCAGTGGACTGACCGCATATATAGACCTAAACTCGAAGGAAAGGAAAAGGACCTACTCTCCAGGCAGGTTGCGTGACATTTGTGATCATCTATTGAAGGCATACTTTCAACTCGACACTGAGGAGCGAAAAAATCTAGGTCTTAATTATGACGATGTTGTCAATGGATCTTTAAACCAGTTTATTGGTTCGGGGGTTACCCTTTCTTCCTCTGCTTCACTCTGGATGCTGTATTATTTAATGAAATATCCTGATGTTCAAAAGGAACTGCAGAGTGAGATGGACTCTACCCTGTCTGGGCCCCCGAAAATGTCGGACAGAAGTAAGCTGCCGTACATGCAGGCATTTATATGTGAAGTATTACGACACATCCCAATTTTTATTATCCCGGCTGTTCATTATCGTACAGGAAAGGATACCGTGATTAATGGCTTCTTTATAGGTAAAGATACACCGATAATAATAAACTATCATAGCGTCACTCGAGATCCTGTTGCCTGGCCGGATCCGGAGTCGTTTGATCCAAAGAGATTTATTGACTCTTCTGGAAATTTTCGAAAGGAGCAGCAGAATAAATTTTTTCCTTTTGGTATTGGGGCCCGCCGATGTATTGGCGAGCATATAGGAAGAATGCAGATATTTTTGGTTCTGGCCCAGTTGTTGTATCAATTTGACTTCTCGTTTCCTGAAAAAGGTGATACCAGTGAGGTGCGGCCAGGTATGCTGAGGGTTTTGAAAGACTGCCGTATAGTGGCTACACCACGAAGATAAATAGCATTGTATAAGAGAAAGGCTATGACCTCTATGTTAACTGGAGCGACTACTCGAGCCCGTGACTCTATTTCGCTGGTGACGAGAGACCGGAGGCCTATATTAAGGGGAATATTGCTGTGGGGGGCTTGGTTGGTTGCTTTCTATGCAGTCTGGGTATTTCTGGTTTTTGTCTTGGGCAACTGGACGCAGGTAAAAGAACATTGGCCGATGGCAGTCGCGATGGCTCTGGGCAGTTACGCGGCAGGATCTACGCCTATGGGTGGAGGAACCGTGGGCTTCCCGGTATTGGTATTGCTGTTCGATACACCGGCGAGCCTTGGACGGGATTTCAGTTTCGCGGTACAGGCCATCGGTATGGTTAGTGCAAGCTTCTTTTTGTTTGCGAGGCGACAACCGATGGCCGGCTCCATGTTGAAAGGGGCAATATGGGGCTCCCTGTTGGGGACTCCTCTGGGTATTCAGTTTATTGCACCACTGGTTCCTGAATTGTGGATCAAGCTGGCTTTCGCTGTAGTTTGGGGAAGCTTCGGTATCCTGCATTTGTATCGTCTTCGGGAAATTATCAGCCATACGGGCAATGGCAGTCTGCACCCGGCGAGGGACTTCCGGATTGGTTTGGTTTTGGGGGCGCTGGCAGGGGCTTTTGCGGTGGCGATTACCGGAGTAGGGATCGATATGGTGATCTATGCTGCACTTGTACTGTTTAGCCGTGTGGACCTGAAAATCGCCATTCCGACTTCGGTGGTGATTATGGCGTTTAATTCCTTGGTTGGCGTGGTGGTAAAGAGCGTCATAGGTGATTGGCACCCAGAAGTGTATGGAAACTGGCTCGCTGCTGCGCCAGTGGTGATTCTCGGTGCGCCCCTGGGAGTATTCATTGTCGCCTTGATCGACCGAAAATTGACGCTTCTTGTCGTTGCACTTCTTTGTGTAGTCCAATTGGCTTGGACTTGTTACGCCGAGAGGGCCGCGCTGGGGACCCTTGGACTGCTGGCGGCCACCGGTGCCGTGGGGGCATGCCTGCTGGTTTTCGAGTGGTTGCGCAGTTTGGGCCGCGGGTTTGTACATGGCAACGGGAACTTGCAAGACACGACTGTAGGGCCTTCCGATAGGGCGCCTCACACCTCTCTTTCCCTGCTCGGGTGAGGAGTCTTTCCAGAGCGGCGCATTCGCTTTTGGCCCCTTCATTATTGACCACGCTCAATGCCCGACAATAGCGGCTTTTCCGGTCCCGGCCTGCTCAGCGTTGCCGCTCCAGATCGGTCGCGGCGCGCACCCCAATCTACACTATGATCTCCAGTCGACTGGAGAGACGTCTATGCAGGCCCGTTGTTACGCGGAGAACTGGCCCCTGCGCACCTCTTTCGTGATCTCCCGCGGCGCCCGCAGCGAGGCGGAAGTCGTGGTGGTCGAAGTGGCGGGCCAGGGCGTTGCCGGGATCGGCGAGTGCACCCCCTATGCCCGCTACGGTGAGAGCCCGGCGTCGGTTATCGCGCAGCTGGAGCCGGTGCTGGCGCAGGTGGCCCGGGGGGTGACGCGGGCGCAGCTACAGCAATGGATGCCCGCGGGCGCCGCGCGCAACGCATTGGACTGCGCCCTGGTGGACTGGGAGTCCAAGTGCCGGGGAGCTGTTTTTACCGGTCCCGGGTCGCTGCCTACGGTACAGACTCTGGTCATCGATAGCCCGGAGGCCATGGCTGTGGCCGCTGCCGAGGCAGTGGCCGCGGGGGTAGGAGTGCTCAAGCTGAAGCTGGACGACCGGCTGGTGTGCGAGCGGGTCGCCGCGGTGCGCGATGCCGCGCCCGGTGCCCAACTGGTGATCGACGCCAACGAATCCTGGGCGGCGCGGGGCCTGGAGGCGCGCTGTCGGTTCCTGCGGGACCGGGGTGTGTCGATGCTGGAGCAGCCGTTGCCGGCGGATGGCGACCAGTTTCTGGAAACCTTTGCCCACCCGCTGCCAATCTGCGCCGACGAGAGCTGCCATACCCGCGCGGACCTGCCGCGACTGCGGGGCCGCTACGAGATGTTGAATATCAAGCTCGACAAGACCGGCGGTATCACCGAGGCCCTGGCGCTGGCCGAAGCGGGGCGGGCGCAAGGGTTCGAACTGATGCTGGGTTGTATGCTGTGCACGTCGCGGGCGATACGGGCGGCCTGGCCGCTGGGGGAAAAGGTGCGCTTTCTCGACCTGGATGGCCCCACCTGGTTGGCGAAGGACGTCGAGCCGCCACTGCGCTTCGTTGCCGGTCGGGTCTACTGGGACAGTGCCGCCGCCGGGCATTAGCGGCCGGTCCGAGAAATTCACTGCCAAAAAAAGATAACGCTAACACAAGTCTGGCCTTGCCCGGTGCTCCCCGGTTGACAGTCTTCTCATATCGTAATCAGATTGATTGGTAGCGCTACCAATTATTATGGCTGGCGACCTGTCGTGGTGCGGGTCGTTCGACGGCGGGTAGCGCTGTCACTTTATGGATTAATAATATAAATAGATGGGAGAAACATGCTAATGAAAGTCCTAATCAGGTTTACCCTGTTGCTGGCCGGCATTCTATCGGCGGCGCAGGCGTTTGCTTCATACAGCTGTAGCGTGGCTTCGAATGTCTGGGGCAGCGGCTACCAGTTGGACGTAACGGTGACCAATGACGGCCCGGCCAGTATCGATGGCTGGACAGTGCAGCTCGACTTCGGCGAGCCGGCCAATGTCACCAGCAGCTGGAATGTTGTCGAGAGCGGCGGCGATACCGTGACGCCCTCGTTCAGCAACTGCTGCGGCTGGAATGGCAGCCTGGCGCCGGGGCAGAGCGCCACTTTCGGCTTCCAGGGAACACACGACGGTAGCTTCAGTATGCCCAGCTGTTCCGGCAATGGCGGTCCGGGGGGCGGCAGCTCCTCCTCCAGTAGCTCTTCGAGTTCCGGCAGTTCCTCGAGCTCCTCCAGTTCCGGCGGTGGAACCAATACCATCCTGGTGCGCGCGATTGGCACCACCGGCACCGAATCCATCACTCTGGCGGTGGGTGGCACCCCGGTGCAGACCTGGACGCTGACCACTGCCATGATGGATTACTCGGCGACCACGGATCTGGGCGGTGAGGTCACGGTGGAGTTCACCAACGACAACGACGACGCCGACGTCCAGGTGGATTACATACAGGTCAACGGCGATATCCGCCAGGCCGAGGACCAGAGCGAGAACACCGGCGCCTGGGATGGTTCCTGCGGTGGAGGTTCATTCAGCGAGTGGCTGCACTGCAACGGCCTGATCAATTTCGGTCCTGTCTCCGGATCGGGCTCCTCGTCCAGTAGCAGCTCGAGCAGCAGCTCCAGTGGCGGTACTCTGCCCGGTTTCCACGTGGGCAATATCACCACCGGAGGCCAGGTCCGGTCCGACTTCATTCAGTACTGGGACCAGATTACGCCTGAGAATGAAGGCAAATGGGGCTCCGTGGAGGGCACCCGGGATGTCTACAACTGGGGCCCCCTGGATGCGGTGTACGATTACGCCCAGCAAAACAACATCCCGTTCAAGGCGCATACCCTGGTGTGGGGCAGCCAGGCCCCGGGCTGGATCGGAGGGCTCAGTCCCGCCGAGCAGCGGGCGGAAATCGAGGAGTGGATTCGCGACTTCTGTACGCGCTACCCGGATACGGCGATGATCGACGTGGTGAACGAGGCCACACCGGGTCACGCGCCGGCACAGTACGCGCAAAGCGCCTTTGGTAACGACTGGATCATCGAGTCTTTCCAACTGGCGCGGCAGTATTGCCCGAACGCCACCCTGATCCTGAACGACTACAATGTCCTGAGCTGGGACACCCAGGCGTTTATCCAGATGGCCACGCCCGCCGTCAACGCCGGGGTGGTGGATGCGATCGGTGTGCAGGCGCACGGTCTCGAGGGCTTTTCCGTGGCGGAGCTGGAGAGCAACCTGAACCAGGTGGCCGCGTTGGGACTGCCGATTTATGTCTCCGAGTATGACGTTGCGGAAACCAATGATCAGTTGCAGTTGCAGATCATGCAGGCGCAATTCCCCCTGTTCTACAACCATTCATCGGTGGCCGGGATCACGCTGTGGGGATATGTGGTCAATCGCACCTGGGTCACCGGCAGTGGCCTTATCCAGGAGAATGGTACCCCGCGTCCGGCCATGACCTGGCTGATGAACTACCTGGGTCGGTAACAATGATGTAACGATTTTCCCCCGGAGCCCCTGAATGGCTTGGGGGATATCCAGGAGAGACAGCGCCCCTGCAAAACAGAGGGGCGCTGTTTTTTTATGGGCGAAAGCATTTTTCCCGCGAAGGTCATTCACCGGTCCTGTTCCAGCAACTCGATCAGCGTCTCCAGGTAGTCCTCACTGGCGGCGTCGGCCGATACTGGTGGGAATTCCAGCGTGATGCAGGGCAGCTTGCGCTCCGAGCACCAGGTGCCGAAGGAGCCCGGTGTGGCATAACCCACATCGGTGACCAGCGGCAGTGCCAGGCGGCGCGACAGCCACTCGCCCAGTTCGCTGTTGTCCGGGTCCTCGACACAGGCCAGCGGCTCGTGGATCGTGACCGTCCAGCGTGGCTGCAGTTCGTCGATCAGCTGGCTGAGGGCCCGTGTTTCCGGTTCCGAGCCGGCCTCGCTGCCGGTGCCGAGCCGCACGTCGCGCTCCTCGGCGGCGCTGTTCCAGCGGTAGACAGTGCCCTCGGGCTGCCAGTTGCCGGTGGCGAAATTGCGGTTCAGGTCGACGCCGCGGGCGTTGGCGCGCAGCCCCAACTGGCAGCCGTCCGGGTTTACTGCCAGTATCACATGGTGGCGCAGGCGTTCCGCCGGCAGGGCGCGCAGGGCGCAGGACAGGGCCACCACTGCGGCCGACTCGTCGCCGTGGGTGCCGGCCATCACCAGGCCGTGGTCGTCGCCGCACTGGGCGGGGAAGTAGAGCAGGGGAGCACCGAGCTGCGATCGCCCGTACTGCAATTGGGGGTGGCAAAAATGGCCGCGTTCGGTGCGGGGTCGCAGTGTCGCCATCTCGATCTCCGGGCGTTTCGGGGCCGCCGTTTTTCCGTGTGTGTCCCGCAGGCCGCGAGATCTGCTGGACATCGGTTCCGGGAGCTTCTTAACATTGTTTTACACTGGGCGGGAGAACTTTCGTGGCCAGATCGCCACTAACTGTTTAGTGGGAGCCTCCACAGTGCGGTTGTCCGTATTTCGGGGCCCGCTCCAGTCATGAATTCTTCAATTGCATATTAGAAGGGATCAATAAGGGTAACAAACCGATGGTTACACGTTGTACACAGTTTGTGTTGACTCTCTGCCTTTTGATATCGGCATCCGCGTGCGCACGGGGATTGCCCGAGCTGACCGATCTGATTGAGCAGAACTCCCCGGCAGTGGTAAAAATCAATACCACGGATCGCCGCCAGGCCTCCCGCGGTGGCATACCGCCCCAGTACGGCCAGGAAATTCCGGATATCTTCCGCCACCTGCTGGAACCGCGCCGCCGCGAGCAGCGCCCGGTAGCCAGTATGGGCTCCGGCTTCATCATCTCCGACGACGGCTATGTGGTGACCAACAACCACGTGGTGGACGGGGCCGACGAGGTCACCGTGACGCTGACCGATCGCCGCGAGTTCAAGGCACAGGTAATCGGCACCGACGACAGCTCCGACTTGGCGCTGTTGAAAATCGATGCCGAGGACCTGCCGTCGCTGAAGTGGGGCGATTCCGACGACCTCAAGGTCGGTGAGTGGGTGGTGGCCATCGGCTCGCCGTTCGGTCTCGACTACTCGGCCAGTGCCGGTATCGTCAGTGCCATGGGCCGCAGTATCCCGAACGAGAGTCGCGAGAACTACGTACCCTTTATCCAGACGGACGTGGCCATCAACCCGGGCAACTCCGGCGGTCCGCTGTTCAACCTGAACGGCGAAGTCGTGGGGATCAACTCGCAGATCTATACCCGCAGCGGCGGCTCCATCGGCCTGTCCTTCGCCGTGCCCGCCAGCCTGGCCCGCGACGTGGTGGCCCAGTTGAAGGAGAAGGGCCGGGTGGACCGCGGCTGGCTGGGGGTCGGCATCCAGGATGTGGACCTGAACCTCGCCCGCGCCATGGGCCTGAACAAGCCCCACGGAGCACTGGTGGCGCAGGTGGAGGCCGGGGCACCGGCGGCTGAGGCCGGAATCCTGGCCGGCGATATCATCACTCGTTTCGACGGTCACAAGATTCGCGAGCAGGGCGATCTCCCGCACGTGGTCGGCCGCACCCGCCCGGGCAGTGAAGTCACCGTCGACCTGATGCGCAAGGGGCAGAACAAGAAGGTGCGCGTCACCGTCGGCGCCCTGCCCGGTAGCGACGAGTCCCACCAACTGGCCGGCGACGACAGGCCGTCCACCGACATCGGCGGCCGCCTGGGCCTGGTGGTCAGCGAGATCCCCGACCAACTGAAGCAGCGCCTGGGCGTGGATGATGGCGTGCTGGTCAAGCAGGTGGTGCCCGGCAAGCCGGGCGCCCAGGCCGGGCTGCGCAGCGGCGACATCATTGCCCAACTGGGCTTTGATGAGGTGGCCGATATGGACGACTACGAGCGGGTGGTCGACGCGCTGCCCGCGGGCGAGTTGCTGCCGATCCGCTTCTTCCGCGCCGGCCAGCCGACTTTCCGCACCATCCAGATAGACGAGGATTAACGCGGGGTTCGGAATGCGGAATGTGGAATAGGTGCGCAGCCTGCGCCCGGCCCCGGAGGGCCATTCCGCATTCCGCATTCATCATTCCGCATTTTTCCTGATAGACTTGCGCCACGTCGCCGGCATGCCTGTCGGCTAACAAACTGATTTTCAAAGGATTTCACCCCTCACGTGGCCACAGATCTCTCCCATATCCGCAATTTCTCCATCATTGCCCATATCGATCACGGCAAATCCACGCTGGCGGACCGCTTTATCCAGGTCTGCGGCGGGCTGACGGACCGCGAGATGGCCGAGCAGGTGCTGGACAGCATGGACCTGGAGCGGGAGCGGGGCATCACCATCAAGGCCCAGAGCGTGACCCTCGACTACAAGGCACGGGATGGCAAGACGTACCAGCTGAACTTTATTGATACCCCCGGGCACGTGGACTTCTCCTACGAGGTGTCCCGCTCCCTGGCGGCGTGCGAGGGCGCCCTGCTGGTGGTGGACGCGGCCCAGGGCGTGGAGGCCCAGTCGGTGGCCAACTGCTACACCGCGATCGAACAGGGCCTGGAGGTGATCCCGGTACTGAACAAGATGGACCTGCCACAGGCGGATCCGGACAAGGTGGCCGAGGAGATCGAGGACATCATCGGTATCGATGCCACCGAGGCCACCCGCTGCAGCGCCAAATCCGGCCTGGGCGTGGAGGATGTGCTCGAGGACCTGGTGCGCCTGGTACCGCCGCCGGAAGGCGACGTGAATGAGCCGCTGCAGGCGCTGATCATCGATTCCTGGTTCGATCCCTATCTGGGCGTGGTGTCGCTGGTGCGGGTGGTGCAGGGCACCCTGAAGGCCAAGGACAAGATCGTGACCAAATCCATCGGCCGCGCCCATGTGGTCGACAACGTCGGCATCTTCACGCCCAAGCGCCGGGAGACCGGCGTGCTGCGCGCTGGCGAGGTGGGTTTTGTGGTGGCCGGTATCAAGGACATCCACGGCGCGCCGGTGGGCGATACCCTGACCCACGCCAAGGGTGTCGAAGAGGTGCAGATGCTGCCGGGTTTCCAGAAAGTGAAGCCGCAGGTCTACGCCGGCCTTTTCCCGGTCAGCTCCGACGACTACGAGGCCTTCCGCGACGCGCTGGAGAAACTGTCCCTGAACGACGCCTCACTGTTCTTCGAGCCGGAGACTTCCGACGCCCTCGGCTTCGGTTTCCGCTGCGGTTTCCTGGGCATGCTGCACATGGAGATCATCCAGGAGCGGCTGGAGCGGGAGTACGATCTCGACCTGATCACCACGGCGCCCACCGTGGTCTACGAAGTAGAGCTGAACGACGGCACCGTGATGATCGTGGACAACCCGTCGCGCCTGCCGGAAGTGGGCTCCATCGCCGAGATGCGCGAGCCGATCGCCGAGGTCAACGTGCTGGTGCCACAGGAATACCTGGGCAATGTCATCACCCTGTGCGTGGAAAAGCGCGGTGTACAGAAAGACATGCAGTACGTGGGCAGCCAGGTGGCGCTGCGCTACGACCTGCCCATGAGCGAAGTGGTGATGGACTTCTTCGACCGGGTAAAATCCGTCAGCCGCGGCTTCGCCTCGCTGGATTACAGTTTTGTGCGTTTCGACGCGGCAAAGCTGGTGCGCCTGGATATTCTGATCAACGGCGACCGCGTCGACGCGCTGGCCCTGATCGTGCACCGCGACACGGCGCAGCAGAAGGGCCGCGCCATGGCGGAAAAAATGAAAGAGCTGATTCCGCGACAGATGTTCGATGTCGCCATCCAGGCGGCCATCGGCGGCCAGGTGGTGGCGCGCACCACGGTCAAGGCGCTGCGCAAGAATGTGACCGCCAAGTGCTATGGCGGCGACGTGACACGAAAGAAAAAACTGCTGGAAAAGCAGAAAGCCGGCAAGCGGCGCATGAAACAGCTGGGCCGCGTGGAAGTACCGCAGGAGGCCTTCCTGGCAGTGCTGAAAGTGGATCAATAGACAATGGGGCAATGATCAGTGATCCACATTCGCGGATCATGGATGGACGTTCTTTGTTGGTTGATCATTGTTAATTGATCATTGAGAAAAACATGGATATCAATTTCCCACTGATACTACTCTGGCTGGTGGTGATCACCGGTGCCATCTGGTTGCTGGACAGCCTGTTTCTCGCGCGCCGCCGCGAGTCGGATACCGCGGAGCCGGTGCTGGTTGAGTACGCCAAGTCGTTTTTCCCGGTACTGGCGATCGTCTTCATCCTGCGTTCCTTTGTGGTGGAGCCCTTCCAGATTCCGTCGCGCTCCATGGTGCCGACGCTGCAGGTGGGCGATTTTATCCTGGTGAACAAGTACGCCTACGGGCTGCGCCTGCCGGTATCCCGCACCAAGGTGGTGGACCTGGGCGAGCCGCAGCGGGGCGATGTGATGGTGTTCTTCCCGCCGCACATGAACGAAACCTATTTCATCAAGCGGGTGATCGGCCTGCCGGGTGACAAGATCGAGCTGAAGGACAACGTGCTCTATATCAACGGTGAGCGCGCACCCCAGCAATTGCTGCAGGCACTGCCGCCGGCGAATCCGCAGGTGGAGATCATGTGGGAGGAAATCTACGGCCGCCGGCACCTGATGGCCAAGCATGTCCGCGGCGGGGATTTCAGTAATTTCAGCACAACGGTGCCCGACGGGCACTATTTCATGATGGGCGACAACCGCGACAACAGCCTGGAC
The DNA here is from genome assembly GCF_023634065.1 of Microbulbifer litoralis. Classification (GTDB taxonomy): domain Bacteria; phylum Pseudomonadota; class Gammaproteobacteria; order Pseudomonadales; family Cellvibrionaceae; genus Microbulbifer; species Microbulbifer litoralis. The sequence goes on along the minus strand of NZ_JALKCV010000011.1, from coordinate 114,930 downwards.
AGCCGCAAGTGGGGCTTCGTACCCGAGCGCGATGTGGTGGGCAAGGCCTTCGCCATCTGGATGCACTGGGACGAACTGTTCAGCTTGCCCAGCTTCAGCCGCGTGGGCAAAATCGAATAATCCCTGACGGGCCGCGGCAAATACGTTGCAGCGGTCGCGAACGATAAGAAAACAGAGGACAGAACCATGGGTGGGCAAATCCGTTCTTCCCTGCGCAGCCAGCGAGGTATGAGTTATTGGGGCTGGCTGGGCATTGTGGCGATATTCGGCTTTATCCTGACCTGCGTGTCGAAGATGGGCCCGGCCTACATCGACGCCTACTATGTGGACGAGGGCCTGCGCACGCTGTCGGAAAACCCCGGCCTGCGGGATATGAGCCGTGGCGAAATCAAGAAAGAGCTGGACCGCTTCTTCCTGATCAACAATGTGCGCGGCCAGCCGACCGAGTCTGTGCAGATTATCCGCGGTGCCGACAGTATGCTGGTGAGCGTCGATTACGAACTGCGGCAGCCGCTGTTCTACAACGTGGATGTGATAATGAAATTCAACAAGCAGCTCAACACGGCCAAGGTCGAACTCTGCTGTGAGCCGCTGGTAGACCTGGAGCAATTCCGCAAACGTGACTGACCTGTTGCTGGACCGGCTGAGCCAGCGGCTTGGCCACACCTTTGCGCGCCGGGACCTGCTGGAACTGGCGCTGACCCACCGTTCCCACGGCAGCCGCAACAACGAGCGGCTGGAATTCCTCGGCGACTCGATACTCGGTTTCACCATCGGCGCGGCGCTGTTCGAACAGTTCCCTCTGGGGCGCGAGGGCCAGTTGAGCCGGTTGCGGGCGCAGCTGGTCAGCGGCGAGACGCTGGCCGAGCTGGCCCGGGAAATGAAGCTGGGCGACTGTCTGCGCCTGGGCGAGGGCGAGATGAAAAGCGGCGGTTTCCGCCGCGCCTCCATCCTGGCCGATGCGGTGGAGGCACTGATCGGTGCCATCTACCTCGACGCGGGCCTGGAGCGCGCGCGCGAGCGGATTCTGGACTGGTATGCCCGGCGGCTGCAGAACCTCTCCCTCGAGACCGCCAAGGATCCCAAGACCCGCCTGCAGGAGTGGCTGCAGGCGCGCCAGAGGCCGCTGCCGGAGTACCACGTGGTGGATGTCGGCGGCGCCGAGCACGCACAGAAATTTATCGTCGAGTGCCGGGTCGAGGGCCTCAACAGCCCGGTGCGCGGCGAGGCCGGCAGCCGCCGCGCGGCGGAAAAGGCCGCCGCCACTGAAGCCTACAACCGCCTCACCGGGCAGCGCTGAGTCTATTATTGCCCGGATACCGCGGGCCAATTTCGGAGAACTTCTTGAACGAACAAGCCACCAGTCGCTGCGGCTATGTCGCCATTGTCGGCCGGCCCAATGTGGGCAAGTCCACGCTGCTGAACCACCTGCTGGGGCAGAAGCTGGCGATCACCTCGCGCAAGCCCCAGACCACCCGCCACAACATGCTGGGTATCAAGACGCAGGGCCCCAACCAGATTGTGTTCGTCGACACGCCGGGGTTGCACGCGGATGCCGACAAGGCCATCAACCGCTACATGAACCGCGCCGCCAAGAGCGCTGTGCGGGACGTGGATGTGGTGGTGTTCGTGGTCGAGCGCACCCGCTGGACCGAGGGCGACCAGTTGGTGGCGGACAAGTTGCGCGGCTTCAGGGGGCCGCTGGTCATCGCCGTCAACAAGGTGGACCAACTGGACAACAAGGGCGAACTGCTGCCGCAACTGCAGGCGCTGGCGGAACAGCACCCGCAGGCGGAAATCGTCCCCATCTCCGCTCTGCGCGGCGTCAACCTGGATGTCCTGGAAGATGTCATTGTGCAGAGGTTGCCGGAGGGGCAGCACTTCTTCCCCGAAGACCAGATTACCGACCGCAGCTCGCGCTTCCTGGCCGCCGAAATCGTGCGCGAGAAGGTCATGCGCCAGTTGGGCGCCGAAGTGCCCTACCAGGTCACGGTGGAAGTGGAGGAGTTTGCCCAGGACGGCCCGATACTGCACATCAGCGCCGCCATCTTGGTGGAGCGCTCCGGGCAGAAGCGGATGATCATCGGCAACAAGGGCGAGCGCATCAAGCAGATCGGCAGCCAGGCGCGCCAGGATATGGAGCGGCTGTTCGACAGCAAGGTGATGCTCAACCTGTGGGTCAAGGTCAAGTCCGGCTGGTCCGACGACGAGCGCGCACTGCGCAGCCTCGGTTACCGGGACGACTGAGCCGACCGACAGGGGATTCCGAAGGTGGAGACCACTGATCACAACCCCGCAACAGGAGTGCGCCGTGCCCGCTGCAGCTGCGGCGCCACCGTCTACCTGCAACTGGATAGCGAGCCGGCCCCGATCGGTGTGCCGGTGGGCGCTTTCGCCGATCCGGAGTTTCCCGGCCCGCCGGCCTCTATCCACGAGAGCCATCGCCACCACTGGGTGACGCTCCCGGACGATATCGGGCATTTGCCGTAATGGCGGGGCCATCGATGTCACAGCCGCAAACGCCCCTGGAACCCGCCTATATCCTGCACTCGCGCCCCTACCGGGACTCGAGCCTGATCCTGGAACTGCTGACCCCGGAGCGCGGTCGCATTGGCTGTGTGGCGCGCGGTGCGCGGCGCGACAAGCAGCGTCGCCAGCACTCGCTGCAACCCTTTTCGCCGCTGTTGGTCTCGCTGCTGGGGCGCGGCGACCTGAAAACCCTGGGCCCGGTGGAAAATGCCGGTGCGTCGCTGTGGCTGAAAGGGCGCGCCGTCTACGCGGGGCTCTATGCCAACGAGCTGCTGGTGCGGCTGTTGCCGGTGGGCGAGGCCCAGTACGCGGTGTTCGCCGCCTACCAGACATTGCTGCAGTCCCTGGCCGCGCTCGATGGCGGCAGTTCGGAGCAGCTCGAAGCGCCCCTGCGGCGCTTCGAGTTGCAGTTGCTGTACCAGCTCGGCAGCTGCCCCGAGCTGGGGTATTGTGCGGCAACGGAGGGGCCGGTGCGCGCCGACGGCAGCTACCGGCTGGAGAGTGAAACCGGTTTTGTGCCGGTGGTGCGGCGGGAGGATGCGCGCTATGGTGTCGGCGAATTTGCCGGCGCAGAGTTGCTGGCGCTGGCGCGGGCCGTCGACAGCGGCGAAATGGCCGCGGCGCTGCTGCCCGCGGCCAAGCGCCTGACGCGGCTGCTGCTGGCGCCGCTGCTGGGCGACAGGCCGCTGCAGAGCCGCGAATTGTTCAGACAGGTGTACCGGAAACAATGATCGTCAGTATCGGCACGGATATCTGCAGTTACACCCGCGTGGAGGCGGCCTGGCGGCGTTTCGGCGACCGTTTTGTCGAGCGGGTACTGTGTGGGAACGAGCGCGCGGCCTTCGCCGGCCTGGCGATCCCGAATCGCGCCGCCTACCTGTGCAAGCGCTTCGCTGCCAAGGAGGCGCTGGGCAAGGCCCTTGGGACCGGTATCGGCGCCGGTATTTCCTGGCAGCATATCGAGGTGCGCCGCCGCCGCGGGCAGGGGCCAGAGGTGTTCCTGAGCGGCGAGGCGCGCGCGCGCGCGGAACGTATGGGCGTGGAGCGTATCCACCTGACACTGTCCGACGAGAAGGACTTTGCGCTGGCGTTCGTGATCTTCGAGGGGGGCTAGTGGTCCATGCGGAAAGTTGTGTAACTGTTCGCGTCGCCAAAGCGCCCAGCTCTGCGTTGAGAAAGCTTGAAATAGAACCACTATTCCTGCGCTTTTATTCCTGCGCTTTCTCGCCTTGATCTGAACACTTTGGCTGTGCTCCTTAGTCACCAAACTTTCCGCATGGACCACTAGGTCAGGAATTCCCCGCGGACTCCAGGCCGAACAGTGCGTCCAGGTTCTGCTCCGAGGCCCACTCCCGCAGCGCGCGGATTTCCCGCGCGGTGTCATCCACCAGTTTCCGGTCGATTTCCGCCGCACTGTCGCCCTGCAGCGGTCGCAGGTATTCCTGTAACCTGGCGGTGGCGTCGCGCAGGCGCGGCACGCCGCAATAGCAGCAGCCGCCATGCATCCGGTGCACCAGTTCGAACAGCGCCCTGTGGTCGCCGGTCTCGCGCAGGCGCTTCAGTTCCTGCTCGTCCTGGACCAGCCCCTTGATCAGCATCTGCAGCATGTCGCGGGCCAGGCCGGCGTCGTTGTTGCTCAGGTTGAGGCTGTCCCCTATATCCACCAGTCGCGATCCGCTGCGCTCCGCCTCCGCTGGCGGCGCAGCCGGGGCCAGGATCTTCATCCAGCGCTTGATCATGTGGTTCAGCTGGGCTTCGCTGACCGGTTTGCTGAGATAGTCGTCGAGGCCGGCGGACAGCAGGCGCGCTTTCTCCTCGGCGCCGGCGTGGGCGGTCAGGGCGATGATCGGGATGCGGCCGCGGCTCTCCAGCTCGCGAATCCGGCGGGTGGCCTCGATACCGTCCATGTCCGGCATCTGGATATCCATGAAGATCAGGTCGAAGGATTCCCGCCGCCAGCGCTCGATGGCCTCTTCACCGCTGGCAGCGGAGACCACCTCGATACCCTGGCCGCGCAGCAGTTCGCAGACCAGCAGGCGGTTGGCCTCGTGGTCGTCCACCGCCAGCACCCGCGGTGCCGCCGGCCAGGGCAGGGCCGGGTGGGTGCCACTGGGGCGACTCTGGCCATGGTTGGGTGCGGTCCGCTTGACCGCGCGCAGGAGGCTGTCCCGGGTCACCGGTTTGCCGAGGAAGGTCAGGGCCCGCGTGCGCAGTTGCTCGTAACAGCGGCGCAGTTCGACCGGCGAGCCCTGGATGATGGTGCGACACTGGTAGGTGTCCACCAACTGTTGCACCGTGCCGATAAACTGCTCGAAGTCGCCGCCGGCGATGGCGGTGTCGATGATTACCGCATCCGGCAGTGCGTCGTGCCGCCACATCTGTTCGATGGCCGGCTGCAGGGTACTGGTATCGCCGAGCTCCACTGGTTCCACCTGCCAGAACTTCAGCAACTGGGCCACCTGCATGCGGGTCATGCGGTTGGGGTCGGCGATCAGGATACGGCAGCCGGGGAACCGGTCGCGGGTGGGCAGGGTGCGATTGCGCTCCAGCAACAGCGGCAGGTGTACCCAGAAGGTGGAGCCTCCGCCGGGCGCCTCGTCGATGCCGATGCGGCCGCGCATGCGCTCGATCAGGCTGCGGGCGATGGCCAGGCCCAGGCCGTTGCCGCTGATCTGCTGGCTCTGTGGCTGTTTCTTGCTTTCCAGCAGCTGTCGCAGCTCGCGGCGGCCCTGTTCATCGATGCGGTTGCCCAGGTCGGTGACGCTGATGCGCACCAGCAATTCCGAATCCTTGCCGCTCTGCACGCTCATGCGCACCGGGATATTGCCGTCGGCAGAGCTGCGCACGGCGTTGCCGACCAGGTTGGTGAGGATCTGCTTGATGCGCAGCGGGTCGCCGATCAGGGTGTCGGGCAGTTGACTGTCGATCAGCGGCACCAGCTCCAGGCGCTGTTCGTAGGCGAACGGGGCCAGAATCTGCAGGGTTTCCTCGAGTAGCTGGCCCGGGTTCATGGGGATGTGGTCCAGCACCAGGTTGCCGGATTCGATGCGCGAGAAATCCAGGATGTCATTGATGGTGGTGAGCAGGTTTTCCGACGAGCGCAGGATCGTCTGCAGGTAATCCCGCTGCAGCTCGTCCACCTCGGTTTTCAGCAGCAGGTTGGTGAAACCGATGATGCCGTTCAGCGGCGTGCGGATCTCGTGGCTGGTGTTGGCGAGGAAGTTGGATTTGACCCGGCTCGCCTCCAGTGCCTTCTTGCGCGCCAGATCCAGCTCGATATTCTGCTCTTCCATGCTGTCGAGGGACTGGCGCAGGTCTTCCATGGACTGCAGCAGGCTGGATTTGTACTCCTGCTGGTAACAGGCCAGGTTCTCGGCCATGCGGTTGATCTGCTCGCCGAGGTGATTGGTCTCGCGGGTCTCCGTCTCCTCTATCCGGATGTCGAACTGGCCGTCCCCGATCCGCTCCAGTTTGTTGCCGATCCGGGCGAGGCTGCGGGCAAAGCGTTCGGAGATGAAGGTGGACCAGACCAGGGCGCCCAGGGTGCAGATGATCGCCGCCAGCAGCCCCACCAGCAGTACCTGGTAGATACCGATGATGAAATAGGGGCGGTGCAGCTCGATACTGATCCAGCAGTGGATCTCTTCATCCTGCAGCGGGTGCAACACGAGCAGGTTGCCATGCTTGTTGAAGACCAGGGTATCGCGACCGTGGAGTTCGTCGGCACCGACAACGGTGCGCGGTCGCGGGCCGACACCCACCAGCTTTTTGAGTCCGGTCGCCGGGTCCGGCTGCTCGTCCTGTGTGGTGTAGATATGTACCGAGCGCACCATGTCTTTTTCCAGCATCAGGGTCAGGAGACTGTGGCGCAGCCATTCCAGGCGCATCTCGTTGGGATGCCCGCCGGAGAGTTCGAGCAGGGCCGCCAGCTGTTCCGCGCTGGCGCGGCCGTGGGCCAGCAGCAGCTGGCGGCGGTCGTGCATCTGTTGCAGGGAGAACACAATCGCCAGTACCAGCGCAAGCACCAGGGCAGGAGCCAGGGTAAAGCGAAACAGGATGGCCCGCAGTGAGCGCAGGTGCGGCGGTGGATCCTGAAGCGGCGCGGGGGGCGGTGAGGCGGCCATGGCAAATATCGGTTCTGGTCGGGAGCGTTATTTTTGTTCGATTCTACTCCTCTGTGCAGTATATGTAACCAACGGCTATATGGGCGTCTGGATTCGCGCCGGCGGCGCCGGGCGGGTAGAATAGCGCACCGTTTTAGTCAGGATCTGGATGGAGCATGGATTACCCCACGATTGCCGACTGTGTGGGCAATACCCCACTGGTACGCCTGCAGCGCCTGCCGGGAGAGACAAGCAACACTGTTCTGCTCAAGCTGGAGGGGAACAACCCCGCCGGTTCGGTCAAGGACCGCCCGGCCCTGTCGATGATCCAGCGCGCCGAGGCCCGCGGCCAGATCAACCCCGGCGATACGCTGATCGAGGCCACCAGCGGCAATACCGGTATCGCCCTGGCGATGGCGGCGGCGATCAAGGGCTATCGCATGATCCTGATCATGCCCGAGAGCGCCACCGACGAACGCAAGGCGGCCATGACGGCCTATGGCGCCGAGCTGATCCTGGTCAGCGCCGAAGCCGGCATGGAAGGCGCACGCGATCTGGCATTGCAAATGCAGGAGGAAGGGCGGGGCCTGGTGTTGAACCAGTTTGCCAACGACGACAACCCGCGCGCCCACTACGAGGGCACCGGCCCGGAGATCTGGCGCCAGACCGGCGGTCGCATCACCCATTTCGTCTCCTCCATGGGCACCACCGGCACCATCATGGGCTGCGGCCGCTATCTGAAGGAACAGAATCCAGGGGTGCAGATCGTCGGCCTGCAGCCCACCGAGGGCTCCAGTATCCCCGGTATCCGCCGCTGGCCGCGGGAATACCTGCCGGAAATTTTCGTGCCCGGGGAAGTGGACCGGGTGATCGATATGGAACAGCGGGAAGCGGAAGAGATGGCGCGCCGCCTGGCGCGGGAAGAGGGCATCTTTGCCGGCGTCTCCTCCGGCGGTGCCGTGGCGGGAGCACTGCGGCTGTCGGCGGAAGTGGAGAATGCCACCATCGTCGCCATCGTCTGTGACCGCGGCGATCGCTACCTGTCATCTGGATTGTTTGATGAATAGCACAATGGTCCATCACCCTTTGTCGCATGTAAGAGAATCCGGCGGCGGCCCTGCTACCGCTGGCTGTTCGTGAGACACACAGTGAATACCTCCATGTACGCTCGCAATCGACATCCCTGTCTCATACGGTCCCACGAACAGCCAGCGGCATCAGGACCTTCGCATCGGTTCCGCAGTTTTTTCCCGGAGCCTGAGGGGCGGTAATCAATGGTTCAAGTCAGAAAACACCACTCTGTCGGCGCCGATGGCGAGCTGGATCTGGAATCCTGGCTGCGCCACGTGCAGACGCTGGCCAATCTCGACGGCGGCGCACTGGTGACCCTGCGCCGCGCCGCGGAGATGAGCGCGGAGGCGGAGACGCGGGCCATTGCCGCGGAAAATATCTGGGCCGAGGGCGCCAGCAGTTTTGCCACCGGCCTGGAGATGGCCGAGATTCTCGCCGACCTGCAGATAGACGCCGAGGCGCTGATCGCCGCGGTGCTCTACCGCGCGGTGCGGGAAAAGCGCTTGGAGCTGAAGACTGTCGAGGAGACGTTCGGCAAGAAAGTTGCCAAGCTGATCCGCGGCGTGCTGCGCATGGCCGCGATCCGCAGCCGCAGCGCCGACACCGGTGACGAGCGCCAGGGCACCGCGGTGGAGGAGCACTCGGAAAATATCCGCCGCATGCTGGTGGCACTGGTGGACGATGTGCGCGTGGCGCTGATCAAGCTGGCCGAGCGCACCTGTGCGATCCGTGCGGCCAAGAATGCCGAGCCGGCCAAGAAACGCCGCGTCGCGCGGGAGGTGGCCGACGTCTACGCGCCGCTGGCCCACCGGCTGGGTATCGGCCATATCAAGTGGGAACTCGAGGATCTGTCGTTCCGCTACCTGGAGCCGGACGACTATATGCAGATCGCAAAGCTGCTCGACGAGAAGCGGCTGGCGCGGCAGCACTATATCGAGGAAGTCCAGCAGTTGCTGCGGGACGAACTGGGACGCGCGGATATCGAAGGCGAGGTCTACGGCCGCGCGAAACATATCTACAGTATCTGGCGCAAGATGCGCCGCAAGAACATCGGCTTTTCCCAGGTTTACGACATTCGCGCGGTGCGCATCCTGGTGCCCACGGTGCGCGATTGCTACGCGGTGCTGGGTATCGTGCACAACCTGTGGCGCAATATTCCCAACGAATTCGACGATTACATCGCTTCGCCGAAAGAGAACGGCTACCGCTCGCTGCACACCGCGGTGATCGGCCCGGAACGCAAGGTGCTGGAGGTGCAGATCCGCACTTTCGCCATGCACGAGGAGGCCGAGTACGGGGTCTGCGCCCACTGGCGCTACAAGGGTACCGATGAGAAATCGGATGGCCAGGACAGCTACGAGCAGAAGATCTCCTGGCTGCGCCAGGTGCTCGACTGGCACGAGGAGGTGGGTGGCAACCCGCTGCAGGACGACCTGCGCTCCAGCGAGGCGGACAGCCGCATCTACGTATTCACCCCGGATGGTCACGTGGTGGACCTGCCCCGCGGCGCCACGCCGCTGGATTTTGCCTACAAGATCCACACCGAGATTGGCCACCGCTGCCGCGGCGCCAAGGTGGATGGCCGCATAGTGCCGCTCAACTGTGAGCTGCAGACCGCCAACCAGGTCGAGATCCTGACCGGCAGGCGCGAGTCGCCGAGCCGCGACTGGCTCTCTGCCGGCATGGGCTACATCACCACCTCGCGCGCCCGCGCCAAGATCATCCACTGGTTCAAGCAACAGGCCCGCGACCAGAATGTCGCCGATGGCCGCAGTATTCTCGACGGCGAGTTCAAGCAGCTGGCGCTGATCGATTTCGATTTCGAAAAGCTCGCCGCGAAACTGAACATGCACTCGCTGGACGACCTGTACGCGGCCGTGGGCGCCGGGGATATCGGCGTCGGCCAGGTGTTGAATGCGGCCCAGCGCATGGTCAAGGTGGAGCGGGTGGACGCCGAACCGTCGCTGACCGCGTCAGTGGCCCGCGGCGAGGGCAAGGCGGATGTCTATATCGACGGTGTCGGCAACCTGATGACCCATATCGCCCGCTGCTGCAACCCGGTGCCGGGGGACGAGATCATGGGCTATATCACCCTCGGCCGCGGCGTCTCCATTCACCGCAAGGACTGCGCCAATATGCTGCGCATGCAGGCGGAGGAATACGAGCGCGTGCTGCAGGTGGAATGGGCGCAGAAACCGAAGGAACTCTACGCCGTGGAGATCATGATCGAGGCCTATGACCGCCACGGCCTGCTGCGCGACATCACCGCCATGCTCGACAGCCAGCGCATCAATATCACCGCCATGCAGACCCGCTCCAACAAGCACAAGCACACGGTGGACATGGTGCTCACCGCCGAGGTGCACGGCTTCGAGGAACTGAGCCGCGTGCTGCACCGTATCAACCAGCTGCCCAACGTGGCATCGGCCAAGCGGCGGATACTGCATTGATACTCGGGACTCGGGACTCGGGACTCGGGACTCGGGACTCGGGACTCGGGACTCGGGACTCGGGACTCGGGACTCGGGACTCGGGAGCGCGGAGCTCCAGGCCCGCGTAGGGTGCGCTGTGCGCACCAGCTGAACTGTCGGTGCGCAGGGCGCACCCTACGGAGAAGGAAACACTGTGCAAGATAAGCAGTACACAATCGAAGACCTGCTCCACCTGATGGCCCGGTTGCGCAACCCCGACGGCGGCTGCCCCTGGGACCTGAAGCAGGATTTCTCCACCATCGTTCCCTCCACCATCGAGGAGGCCTACGAGGTGGCCGAAGCGATCGAGACGGAGGATTTCGAGCACCTGCACGAGGAGCTCGGCGACCTGTTGTTCCAGGTCATCTTCTACGCCCAGTTGGGCCGGGAAGAGGGCCACTTCGATTTTGCCCGCATCGTCGACACCCTGGTGCGCAAGCTGGTGCGCCGCCATCCGCATGTTTTCCCCAGTGGCGGGCTCTATGGCGATAACAGCGGCGGAGCCATCGACGAAGCCCGCGTGAAGCAGAACTGGGAGGCGATCAAGGCCGGTGAGCGCGGCGCCAAGGGCGAATCGGGCACCCTGGATGGCGTGGCCCCCGGGCTGCCCGGCCTGACCCGCGCCGTAAAGCTGCAGAAGCGCGCCTCCCGCGTGGGATTCGACTGGCCGGACATCAGTGGCGTGCTGGACAAGATCGAAGAGGAACTGGCCGAGCTGCGCGAGGCGGTCGCCGCCGGCGACCGCGAGCACGCCGCCGGGGAGTTGGGGGACCTGCTGTTTTCCTGCGCCAACGCCGCGCGCCACCTCGAGGTGGACCCGGAAACGGTACTGAGGGGCTGCAACCGCAAGTTTGAGCGGCGTTTCGGTGTGGTGGAGGCCGAATTGGGAAAAACGGGCCGCTCGCCCGAGGACGCCGGACTCGATGAGATGGACAGGCTGTGGGAGCGCGCCAAGGAAGGGGAGTAAGGCCTCCTGTCCGCAGGGATCTGTCACCGCTGCCCGCAATCTCAGCGGGGTGCGATCAAGGTGTTTTCACACTGCCCCGTCTTTTCGAATTCCGCCACATTGCCGAGGGTCGTTCGCGTGATATTGGTCATCGCCTCGCGGGTAAAAAAGCCCTGGTGGCCGGTGATCAGCACATTGTTGAAGGTCAGGAGCCGCGCGAATATATCGTCGCTGAGCACCGTGTCCGAATGGTCCTCGAAAAACAGGCTGTCCTCCTCCTCGTAGACATCCATTCCCAGGTAGCCGATTTTGCCTGACTTGAGCCCGCGGATAATGGCGGCGGTATCGATGACGGCGCCGCGGGATGTATTGATCAGGCAGACGCCGTCTCGCATTTGGGCGATCGCGTCGCTATCGATCAGGTGGCGGGTTTCGGGCAGCAGTGGACAGTGCAGGGAAATGATGTCCGATTGGCGACAGAGTGTCTGTAGCGGTACATAGCGCATGCCCAGATGGCGGCACTCGGCGTTTTCCACCGGGTCGACCCCCAGCAATTCGCAGCCGAACCCGTGCATGATACGGCTGAATACGGTGCCGATTTTGCCGGTCCCCACCACGCCCACGGTTTTGCCGTGCAGGTCGAAACCCATCAGGCCCTCCAGGGAAAAGTTGCCCTCTCGCACGCGCGCATGGGCGCGCACGATGCGCCGGACCAGGCCGAGGGTCAGGGCCGCCGCGTGCTCCGCCACGGCATAGGGAGAGTAGCCGGGAACATTGGCGACCAGGATGCCCAGCTTATTGGCTGTGGCAATGTCCACATGATTGAAACCCGCCGAGCGCAGCGCCAGCATCTTCACGCCCCGGTCGCGCATGCTTTCCAGCAGCGGCTCCTGCACCGGGTCGTTGACGAAGATACAGATGGCCGGCGCATCGCCGGCCAGGACCAGGGTATCGCGATCCAGGTGGGTGTCGATATACAGCAGTTCGTGGCCGAACTTGCGGTTGAAGCGATCGAAATAGCGCTTGTCGTAGTTGCGGGCGTTGTAGACGGCGATCTTCATCGTGTTGGTCATATTTTCAGCAATATACAGGGAAGCATAGTCGCCGCAGCGACCCGCGGCAGGCGGTGGGCAGGGGGCTGCAGGCCGCGTATAACCTTGCCCCCCAGTGGGGCAACGTGTAAGGTAGCGCTCTTTTCATGCGGCGGGGATTGACACGCCGGCATAATCTGGAGGCATTCTGACCATGCGAATCATTCTCTTGGGGGCGCCGGGGGCCGGCAAGGGCACTCAGGCACAGTTCATTACAGAGAAATTCGGCATCCCGCAGATCTCCACCGGCGATATGCTGCGCGCCGCGGTCAAGGCGGGAACCCCGCTGGGTCTGCAGGCCAAGGACGTCATGGAAGCGGGTAAACTGGTCTCCGATGACCTGATCATTGCGCTGGTGAAAGAGCGCATCTCCCAGCCGGATTGTGTCAATGGCTTCCTGTTCGATGGTTTCCCCCGCACCATTCCCCAGGCACAGGCGCTGCTGGATGCGGATGTCCGCATCGACCATGTGCTGGAAATCGCCGTGGACGACGAGGAAATCGTCAAGCGCCTGTCCGGCCGCCGGGTACACGAGGGCTCCGGGCGCGTATACCACGTCGATTACAACCCGCCAAAGCAGGAAGGTGCCGACGACGTTACCGGTGAACCGCTGGTGCAGCGCAGCGACGATACCGAGGAAACCGTGCGCAACCGCCTGGCGGTGTACCACGAGCAGACCGAGCCGCTGGTCGGGTTTTACCGCGAACTGGCCGAGCGCGCCCCTGAAACCGCCCCCAGATGCAGCAAGGTGATCGGTGTCGGAACCATGGACGATATTCGCGAGAAGGTATTTGCTGCGCTGTCCTGATCTGCTCCTGTCGCCGGATCGTATAAGAGGCTCCCGAATGGGGGCCTTTTTTATGTCTGCTATTGTTCCGTGCAATTGGTGGCTTGCGAAGCGAACAGGTACCATCTGGGCCTGTCAGTAAACGGGGATTGTTTCATGTCGACAGCGGTAATTTTGATGAATCTGGGGACGCCGGCGGAACCGACGGCCCCCGGGGTGCGGCAGTTTCTGCGCGACTTTCTCTCGGATCCCCGGGTGGTGGAAATTCCCCGCCCGCTGTGGCTGGCGATCCTGCACGGCCTGGTATTGCCGCTGCGACCGGGCAGAATCGCTCCCGCCTATCGCGAAATCTGGGGGCGAAGTGCGGATGGGGAGGCGGTGGAAGGCTCGCCGATACTCCACTACACCCAGCGGCAGGCGGAATTGCTCCAGCAACGCCTGGCGGGCACGCGACCGGATATTACCGTGACTTACGCCATGACCTACGGCAAGCCGGACCTCGATTCGGTTGTTCACCGCCTGCGCCGTCAGGGCTTTGAATCCTTCCTGGTATTGCCCCTCTATCCGCAGTACTCGGCCACCACCACCGCCGCAATCTACGACCGGGTGGCGCGGATCTATCGCAGCTACCGCGATGTACCGGACATTTCCCTGGTGCACGACTACTATCGCCATCCTTTATATATCCGCGCGCTGGCCGATTCGGTGCGCGAACTCTGGGACAGAGAAGGCCGGGCGGAGAAGCTGTTGCTGTCCTTCCACGGTATTCCCAAGGCCAATGTGACCAAAGGCGATCCCTACTACCGCCAGTGCAATGAAACGGCCGAACACCTGGCCGCCGAACTGGGCCTGGACAGGGATTGCTGGCAGGTGAGTTTCCAGTCCCGTTTCGGCAAGGCGGAATGGTTGCAGCCCTATACGGATAAAACCTTGATCGAGTGGGGGAAAAAAGGGCTGGCCAGTGTCGATGTCATCTGCCCGGCCTTCGCCGCCGATTGCCTGGAAACGCTGGAAGAAATTTCTGTGGAGAATCGCGCTAATTTTGTCGACGCGGGAGGGGGGCAATATCGATATATTCCCGCCCTGAATGCGCGCGCCGACCATATCGAGATGCTGGCGGCCATTGTCGGGGAAAAATTGCCGGTAAAAGCGCAGCTTTAATGCGCCGCATTTTTGCCTCTACCGTACCCGAAAATGGAAATTTCGGGCGGTTTGTCAAAAAAACACACTTTTTTGTAAAAAAATCCTTTCTTTTTGGCCTTTTTTCTTGCAAAGCGGGTGTTTTTTATTAACTTTGGTAAAGTCGTATCGTTTTAAACGTTATGGCTTGCTCTGAACTTGCAGTATGACCGCCCCCGGGAGGTCTTTCTTCAGCAGCAAATCGGCAATATCGCCAGGGAAGTTGTTCCGCAACACTGCGAGGGGCACTGGAGGCGACCACCGTATCCATTCTGCGGAGTACACCAGCGGTTAAGGGTGATGAGTAGATGGATAGACGAGCAGCAAAGGGTGCCGGGGGTCGATAGTCACTGGCTACCCGGGCAGTTGTTGTGAAGCAGCTTCGACACACTTTTGAGTTTGCAGAGGTAGTTCTACAACTCAGAGAGGAGACAAGGGATGGCACGAGTAGCGAAGAAGAAAGCGCGCAGCAAACGCGCTGCCAAGGCGAAAGCTCCGGTAGCGGTTTCTCCGGCAGTGAACAAGACGCAGAAGGCCGTGGATTCGGCGACCAAGTCGCTGGACGCCCAGCTCGATCGCGTCGCCAAGGCGCGGGCGCGGGTGCAGAAAAGCAATACTGCAGCCGCGAAACAGGCACTGACCAACGCGAACGCCAAGGCGAAGGATTTACGCGCCAAAGTGGCGTCGGCAAAACAGGACCTGGCCAAAGCCAAGGCGATGGACACCGTTCGCCAGGCGGAGGAGGCAGCCAAGCAGAAAATTGCCGATCTCGCGGACAGTCTTTCCAGCAAGGCCGAAAAGGACCTGTCATCGGCGATGAAAGCGTTCGAGTCGCGCTGGAAGAAAAATCGCGCCAAGGCCGATGCGAAAAAGCTGAAGACTGCAGAGCGGAAGGCTGAGAGCAAGGTCAAGGCCGCCGCCAAGAAAGCGACTGCCAAGGCCAAGGCGCTGGACAAGAAGGCCGCAGCCAAAGCCAAGGCAGATGCCAAAAAGGCGGCCAAGAAAAAGGCCGGTCGTCCGAAGAAGTCTGCCGCCAAGAAGAGCGCTGCGAAGAAGAGCACCGCCAGGAAAAGCACGGTCAAGAAGTCGGCCCGCCGCGGGCGCCCACCGAAGAAGCAGACGGTAGGCAAGAAGACGGCGGCCAGGAAAACGGCCAAGCGCCGCGGTCGCCCGCCGAAGAAACGCTGATTTTACCGATCGGCACACGAAGCCCCGGTTCTGCCGGGGCTTTTTCGTTGCCGAAGCAGCGCCCGATCGGGCCAGCTCCCGCACTGATACATGACTCGCCCGGCCGACCGTGACACAATTCGCCCCCACCGAGTTGTAGAAACGAGTGACGCTGTGAAGATTCTCGCCCTGGATACCACCTCCGGAGCCTGTTCCGTAGCCCTTTACTGCGATGGCCGGATGACGGAGCAGTTCGTCGAGGCGGAACGGGACCACACCCGCCGCCTGTTGCCGATGGTCGACCGCGTGCTCGGCGATGCGGGCCTGGGGCTCGCCGGGCTGGATGCGCTGGCGGTCAGCCGCGGTCCCGGCTCCTTTACCGGCCTGCGCATCGCCATCAGTTGTACCCAAGGGCTGGCCTTTGCCGCGGACAGGCCGGTGGTGCCCGTTTCCAGCCTGGCCGCACTCGCCGCCGGGGCCCGGCGGGCGCACCCTGAGTGGCGGGGCGGCGCCATCGCCGCGGCCCTGGATGCGCGCATGCAACAGCTCTATTGGGGCGTGTACGGCGCGGAGACACCCAATGCCAGCCTGTTGCCGGAATCGGTACAGGATCCGGCGCAGGCGGCGCAGTTGTTGGGCGAACCCGGCCTGCCGCAGCCGCTGTACGGTGCCGGCCCCGGCTGGCACTATCTCGCGGACGATGCAGTGCCGCTGGCGCAAACCGACCTGAAGGCAGCGATTCACGCGCGGGATATTGCCGAGCTGGCCCTGCCGCTGTTGCAGGGCGGTGCCGCCGTCGCGGCCGAGGAGCTCGAGCCCCTCTACCTGCGCAACGAAGTGACCTGGAAAAAACGACAGAAAATCCGCGCGCGATAACCCATTCATGGACATTCTTCAGATAATCTTCCTGGCCCTGACCCAGGGCCTCACCGAGTTTCTGCCCATCTCCAGCTCGGCCCACCTGATCCTGCCCTCCGAGGTCCTGGGCTGGCCCGACCAGGGGCTGGCCTTCGATGTCGCGGTGCATTTCGGTTCGCTGGTGGCTGTGGTGTTCTATTTCCGCCACGACGTCTGGGCCCTGATCCGCGACGGCCTGGGGGGCTTTGCCAGTGGCGACTTCAGCGACGACGGGCGCCTGGCCTGGTTGATCGTGCTGGCTACCATTCCCGCGGGGCTGGCCGGGCTCGCCTTCCAGGGCTTTATCGAGACGGAACTGCGCTCCGCGGCAGTGATTGCCGCCACCACCATCGGTTTCGGCCTGCTGCTCTGGTGGGCGGATGTGCGCGGTGTGCGCACCCGGACACTGGCGGACCTGGACTGGAAAAAGGCGCTGTTGATCGGCGTCGCCCAGGCGGTGGCCCTGATTCCGGGGACTTCCCGCTCCGGTATTACCATGACCGCGGGGCTGATGCTGGGCATGAAACGCGAAGCCGCCGCGCGCTTCTCTTTCCTGATGTCGATTCCGATCATCGCGCTCAGCGCCATACTGCTGACCTATGAACTGGTGACACAACGGGGGCCGGTTCCCTGGGAGGATATTCTGCTGGGCACACTGTTGTCGGGGATCAGTGCCTATCTCTGCATTCATTTTTTCCTGCAATTTATCAGTCGTATCGGCATGGCGCCTTTCGCTATCTATCGCCTGATACTCGGCGCGGCGCTGATCTGGATGCTGGTGGGATAATTGTCGGGACTCGGGACTCGGGACTCGGGACTCGGGACTCGGGACTCGGGACTCGGGACTCGGGACTCGGGACTCGGGACTCGGGACTCGGGACTCGGGACTCGGGACTCGGGACTCGGGACTTCAATGGTGCGCACGGCGCACCCTACGACTACGACTACGACCCGGAGCAGGCTGAAAGCCAGAAAGAATAGCGCCCCTCTCTCATTGGGAGAGGGGCCGGGGGAGAGGGCGCCCGACCGCGCCACTGAACTAGAGATAAGGAGCAACCAAATGGCAACCGTCGCATTTCTAGGCCTGGGCATAATGGGCTACCCGATGGCTGGCTACCTCGCCAAAGCCGGCCACGCGGTACGCGTTTACAACCGCACCGCCAGCCGCGCGCAACAGTGGCTGGGCGACTACGCCGGCGAGGCCTTCGACACACCCGCGGAGGCGGTCCGCGGCGCTGAATTCGTATTTGCCTGCGTCGGCAACGACAACGACCTGCGCCAGGTGGTGGCGGGAGAGCAGGGTGCTTTCGAGGGGATGGAAAGCGGGGCGCTGTTCGTTGATCACACCACCGCCTCCGCCGACGTCGCGCGTGAACTGGCCGCCATCGGGGCGGATAAGGGCATCGGCTTTCTCGACGCCCCCATCTCCGGCGGCCAGGCGGGCGCCGAGAACGGCGTGTTGACCGTCATGGTTGGCGGCGAAGAGACGGATTTCGAGCGCGCCCGCCCGCTGATCGACTGCTATGCGCGGGCAGTGAACCTGCTCGGCCCGGTGGGCAGCGGCCAGCTGTGCAAAATGGTCAACCAGATCTGTATCGCCGGCGTGGTGCAGGGGTTGGCCGAGGGGCTGCACTTCGCCAGGGCCGCGGGCCTGGATGCGGAGCAGGTGGTCGAGGTGATTTCCAAGGGCGCGGCGCAGAGCTGGCAGATGGAAAACCGCCATAAAACCATGCTCGCCGGCGAATACGAGCACGGTTTTGCCGTGGACTGGATGCGCAAGGACCTGGCCATCGTACTAGAC
Organism: Microbulbifer litoralis; assembly: GCF_023634065.1. Classification (GTDB taxonomy): domain Bacteria; phylum Pseudomonadota; class Gammaproteobacteria; order Pseudomonadales; family Cellvibrionaceae; genus Microbulbifer; species Microbulbifer litoralis. The sequence goes on along the minus strand of NZ_JALKCV010000011.1, from coordinate 96,888 downwards.
GAAGCGCAGCGCAATGGCGCGCTGTTGCCGGTGACGGCGCTGGTGGACCAGTTCTACAGCGAGGTACAGGCGCTGGGCGGCGGCCGCTGGGACACCTCCAGCCTGCTGGCGCGGCTGACCAACCTGCGCTCTTTCGACTGAATCCCGGTTTCCCCGCCGGGGCGGCTTTCCTGGGAACGCGGAGCTCCAGCTCCGCAATCGCGGCCATGGGCCGCTCCTACCGTTTCGATCAACCTATGAATGTCCTCCTCCTCTCCGCCTACGACGCCGACAGCCACAAACGCTGGCGACGCGGCCTGGTCGAAGCCATCCCCGACTGGCGGTGGACGGTACTGACCCTGCCGCCGCGCTATTTCAGCTGGCGTGTGCGCGGCAACAGCTTGAGCTGGAGCCGCGGCGAGGCGGCCGAAACCCTGCGCCGGCCCTGGGACCTGATCGTCGCCACCTCGATGACCGACCTGTCCGCGCTGCGCGGCCTGGTGCCCGAGATCGCGGCGGTGCCCACCGCGGTCTACTTCCACGAGAACCAGTTCGCCTACCCGCTGAGCGGTGACGCCTTCGGCTCCGTGGAGCCGCAGCTGCTGAATATCTACACGGCCCTGGCGGGAGACCTGTTGCTGTTCAACTCCGACTACAACCGCCGCACATTGCTGGCGGGGGCCGAGGCGTTGCTGAAGCGCTTTCCCGACTGTGTTCCGCCCGGGCTCGGTGCGGAGATCGCGCAGAAGTCACAGGTGTTGCCCGTGCCTCTGGAGGAGAGTGCCTTTGCGGTGGGCAAGCGGGGCAGATCCAACCGGCCGACGTTTATCTGGAATCATCGCTGGGAGTACGACAAGGGGCCGGACATCCTGCTGGCCGCGTTGCAGCAGTTTGTCCAGCAGGAGCTGCCGTTTACGTTGCATATGGTCGGACAGCAATTCCGCAAGCAGCCGCCGGAGTTCGCCCGTATCCGGGAACTGCTGGTCGAGCACGACGCGCTCGGGGCCTGGGGCTATCAGCAAAGCGCGGCGGACTATCGCCGCCTGCTGCGGCAAAGTCACGCGGTACTGTCCACGGCCCGCCACGATTTCCAGGGGCTGGCGGTGCTGGAGGCCGTCGCCGCCGGCTGTCGGCCACTGGTGCCGGACAGCCTGGCCTATCCCGAGTGGTTCGGGCCCCTGGGCTACCACTCCGGTGGGGGTGAGGATTCCGCCGCGATTGAGCTGGGCGATGCCATGGGGGCCAGTGCCGGGCGTATCCTGCGGGGCGAACCGCTGGCAGTAGCAGATGTTTCCCGCCTGCGGTGGCCGTCGCTGGTGGGGCGCTATCGGGAGTTGCTCGGCAATCTGGCGGCGAGTGGGGAACCCGGCTAGCGCGCGCCATACAACCCTGCGTGCGAAAAGGGTATTATTCGCCCCTCAATTCCCGACCAGACAGCACGGAACAGCAACGATTTATGAGTAAGCAGCGCGTACTGACCGGCATTACCACCACCGGCACCCCCCACCTGGGCAACTACGTGGGTGCCATCCGCCCCGCGATCGCCGCCAGCCAGCAGGAGAACAACCAGTCCTTTTATTTCCTGGCCGACTACCACGCGCTGATCAAGTGCCAGGACCCGGAACTGGTGCACCAGTCCACGCTGGAGATCGCCGCCACCTGGCTGGCGCTGGGGCTGAATACCGACAATGTGGTCTTCTACCGCCAGTCGGATATCCACGAGATTCCCGAGCTGACCTGGCTGCTCACCTGTCAGACCGCCAAGGGCCTGATGAATCGTGCCCACGCCTATAAGGCGGCGGTCGACGCCAACCGCGCCGATGGCGAGGATTCCGATTTCGGCGTGACCATGGGCCTCTACAGCTATCCGATCCTGATGGCCGCGGATATCCTGATGTTCAACGCCAACCAGGTGCCGGTGGGTCGCGACCAGATCCAGCATATCGAGATGGCCCGGGATATCGCCCAGCGCTTCAACCACCATTACGGCGAGCATTTCGCGCTGCCGGAGGCGCTGGTGGACGACCATGTGGCGGTGCTGCAGGGCCTCGACGGCCGCAAGATGAGCAAGAGCTACGGCAATACCATCCCGCTGTTCCTGCCGGAGAAAAAGCTCAAGAAGCATATCAACAAGATCGTGACCAACCTGCTGGAACCGGGCGAGCCCAAGGACCCGGATACCTCCACGGTATTCCAGATCTGGCAGGCCTTCGCCACTGAGGCGCAGACTGCGGAGATGCACAAAGCGTTCGAAGAGGGTATCGCCTGGGGCGAGGCCAAGAAGCAGCTGTTCGAACTGATCAATGGCCAGATCGGCGAGGCGCGGGAGCGCTACGAGGAGTTGTTGGCGAACCCGGCGCAGATCGAGGTGGAACTCGAAAAAGGCGCGGAGAAGGCCCGCGCCGTTTCCGCCCCCTTCCTGGAAAAGCTGCGCCACGCGGTGGGTATCCGCAAGATCGGCTGATCGTCATCGGTGACCGCGGGAGCGGCAGCGCCCGCGGGACATACCTGCGCCCCATTCGCCGCCAGCACCAACCGGAGTGACCATGGCCTACCTCTATCTCGCCATCGCCATTATCGCCGAAGTCGCCGCTACCACGGCGCTGAAGGCATCCGAGCAGTTCACCCGGCCCGGCCCTACGCTGATCGTCGTGGTTGGCTACGGTATCGCCTTTTACCTGCTGACACTGGTACTGCGGACTATTCCGGTGGGTGTGACTTACGCCATCTGGTCTGGCATGGGCATCGTGCTGGTCGCTGTAGCCGGAGCGGCTGTCTACAAACAGATTCCGGATTTGCCCGCCATCATCGGCATGGGGTTGATCCTGCTGGGGGTCATCGTGATCAATGTGTTTTCAGGCACGGTGGAGCACTGACTCCTGTTGCCTTCCGGTCTCTCCAGGCCGGTCTCTTCCCCGCTTTCCATCCAGCCCTTTCGTTCCCGCATTCCCGCACCTGCCCGCGTCCGGGCCAATCACCGAAACGAATGATATTTGATCAAATCGGTGCGGTTGGCCGTTAATAACTTTGAAAGTAACAATCATTCTTATTAATATCGCGCGCCATAAGTTGCCCGTGACCCAGTCAAATGGAGTGGGCGCAATGAATATCTGACGCTGATTAAGGGAACGCCATGCGTAAAGCCTGTTTCGAAAACGGTACCGCGGAAAACTCACCGTTTTCCAATCTTTCACAAGTTGTCGGCCTCTCCGGCCTGGCGCTGGCCATTGCAGTAGCCAGCGGCTCCGCCAATGCACAGTCGGGAGGGCAGGGAGAAAAGGCGAAGAGCCTGGAAGAGGTATCGGTGACCGAGGAACTGAACCTCTCCCGCCAGACCTCCATCGGCAAGCTGGACGTGCCTGTCAGTGAAACTCCCTTCTCCGTTTCACTGCGCAGCAAAGCCTTTATGGACGAGGTCGGGGCCAAGTCGGTGCAGGATACGCTGCAGTATTTCGCCGGTGTCAATGGCGGTACCTACGGTATCGATTCCCGCGGCGACTGGTCCACGGTGCGCGGTGTGGATCCGGTCCTCTTTATCGATGGCCTGCAGTCACTGTTTGGCAGCTACAATGGTGCCCGCGCCAACGCCTATGCATTTGAGCGGGTGGAAGTCATGAAAGGGCCTTCATCCGTACTCTACGGGCAGGGATCCACTGGCGGTATCGTCAACCTGGTATCCAAGCGACCGCAACGCGAGTTCGGTGGTGAAGTGCTGGTACAGGCCGGCGACTACGATCGCAAGGTGCTCGCCGGGGACGTGAGTGGTGTTCTGGACAGCGATGGCGAGTGGGCCTACCGCCTGGTGGGGTACCAGCGCGATGCCGATGCCCAGGTCGACTATGTCGAGGACAACAGCCTGTTGTTGATGCCGTCTGTTTCCTGGCGCCCGAGCGAAGACACCGAGGTAACCTTCCTGACCAGTTACCAGAAGGACGAAACCGGCACGACCGCCGCTTTCCTGCCCTGGGGCGGAACACGTATCGACAACGCCAACGGCGATATCGCCACCGATACCTTTCTCAGTGAGCCGGGTTGGGACAAGTACGACACCGAACAGACGGCTTACAGCCTCTGGGCCGATCATCGCATCAACGACAACTGGGGTATCAACGCCAGCGTGCGCTACTCCGAGGGCGAGGTGGATTACAACTCCATGTATGCCGATTTCGGCCTCAGTCGCCTGAACCCGGACATCCGCGAAGTTTCGCGCACCGTCTATATGAGTGACGCCAGCAGTGACCTGCTGATTTTCGATGTGCGTGCCAATGGCACTTTCAATACCGGGGCACTGGAGCACCAGTTCTCCATCGGTGTGGACAGCCAGGATGCGACCATCGACAACGATCGTATCAGTATCGCCGGGGGCGGCGGCACCATCGATATCTTCGATCCCGTGTACGGCAATTTGCCCGGCAATGAAATACAGCCACTGGACCAACCGGAGACAACCACGGAGCAGTTGGGCTTTTACCTGCAGGACCAGGTGAGATTGTACAACTGGATCTTTACCGGCGGCCTGCGTCGCGACTCTGTGGAGTCCGGTACTCGCGGTGGCAACAGCCAGGAAGACGATGCCACCACCGGGCGTCTCGGCGTGATGTATGCGTTTGATGGCGGTATTTCGCCCTATCTCAGCTATACGGAGTCGTTCGAACCGGTCGGCGGTGCCGACAGTGCGGATCGTCCGTTCAAGCCGGTAGAGGGCGAGCAGTTTGAGGCGGGGGTCAAGTACCAGCCGGCCGGAACCAACCTGTTGCTGACTGCGGCGGCCTACGAGATCAAGCAGAAGAACCGTCTGACCCCGGATCCGGAAAACCCTGGATTCGATGTACAGACCGGGGAAGTCACCATCGACGGTGTGGAGCTGGAGGCCAGTGGCAACTGGGGCAATTTCACCCTGGTGGCCAACTACAGTACGACCAACACTGAAGTCAGCGAGAGCAACAACCCGCTGGAGTTGGGTACAGAGCTGGTTGCCGTGCCGGAACAGCAGCTTTCACTGTGGGGTAGCTATGAGTTCAGCGACTGGTTGCCCGGACTGGATCTCGGCTTCGGGGTGCGCCATGTCGGTGAAAGCTATACCGGTGTGGATAATGTCGCCTATATTCCGGAAGCTTTTCCCGCGGACAACCCGGACTATACCCTGTACGACGCGACCATCGGCTACACGCTGGACAGCTGGAAATTCCAGTTGAATGCGAAGAACCTGACCGACGAGATCCATACTACGTCCTGCCTGTATCGCGGCGACTGCTTCTACGGCGAGCGCCGCTACGTCACCGCTGAGGCCAGATACACGTTCTAAAACCGGGGGGCCACAGCTTTCACATATTGAGATAGGCGGAATAACCGCTGTCGGTGCGGACCCCGTATGGCACACTAATCCGGATCCGCTTCCCGCCGGTGCCGGGCCCGCCAGCGCGGGCGGGGTGTGCCCTCATCGGGTGCCGGCCAGCCCTCCCGCTGCGCGCTGCGGTCGCCGTCGTGTTCCTCGGTCTGGTCGTGAAAGAGGTGCACCCGGGTCTCGAACGGCATGTCGATATGTGCCTCGTCGAGGGCGAGCTTTATCGCGCGCACGACGGCGGCGCCGATATGGTTGGCATCGGTCTGGCGGCTGTGGGTCCACCATCGCACCCGGATGTTGACCGCGCTGGCCGCCAGCTCCCACGGCAGTGCTTCCACCGGCTGTCCATGCCGGTGCTGTAGCGGCCTTACTCCCGCGCCGGGCCCGCGTGTCCCGCCGGGCGCAGGAAGCTGCCGTGGTGCAGGTAGTGGATCACCTGTGCGATCACCTCGTCGTTTTTCATCATGAAAACGTGGGTGACCGGCATGGCCAGGTGGTCCTTCATGCCGTCGAGTTTGGTGCTCTCAACCGATACCTTGCCGTCGTCTGTGTCGGGAATCATCTGCGACAGGATCAGGTTGATACTGCGGGTACCGGCGATAATGCCCAGGTCGAAATCTGCCGGCCCGAGCTTGTTGGGAACGCTCAGGCTGCCGGTTCCCAGTTGCAGGCCGGCATCGCCGAACATGAAATGGAAGCCGGGAAAGTCGCCCAGCCGGTCCACCACTTCGCTGCCGTTATTCGGTGGGCCGAGCATCACGACGCGACCGAGATTGTCCACCGGCACGCGGCTCAGGTATTGCCGCACGAGAATGCCACCCATGGAATGAGTGACAAAATTGACCCTGTCGCGACCGTGGCATTTGTCCAGCGCCGGGGCTATGGCCCTGCCGGCGAGCTGCTCGATCGGGTAGTCGGTGGAAGGATAGTCCACATTGACGGTGGCAAACCCGGCATCCGCGATGGCGGACTCCAGCTTGGTCATGGACGCATCGGATTTGCCCAACCCGTGCAGCAGTATGACGCATTCCGATTGTGCCAGGGTTGTCACCGGCAGCAGGAGTAGCAGTAGCAGGGTGACGGTTCGCATGTTTGGCCCCTTGTTGTTTTCGTCCCAGCTTATCAGCTTTCCGGTGCCGCTTCGCCCGGCGGATAGGATTGTCCGCCGCGCACATTCACGTCCTGCTGCGGGAAGGGTATGGAAATGCCGTTTGCATCAAATGCCTCCTTGACCCGCCGGGTCATGTCCCAGTACACCTCCCAGTAATCCTCGCCCATGACCCAGGGCCGCACGATAAAGTTTACCGAGCTGACTGCCAGCTCCGCGACGCGGATCACAGGCTCCGGACTTCTCAATACCTTCGGGTGGTTTCTCACCGTTTCCTCAAGTACCCGCTGCGCGGTTTCGATGTTGTCGTCGTAGCCGATACCAAAGGTCATATCCACGCGGCGGGTGGCGGTGGTGGTGTTGGTGATGACATTTCCCCAGACGTTGGAGTTGGGCACGATAATCACCTGATTGTCCGGCGTGATTACGGTGGTGGACATCATGCTGACAGATTTGACGGTACCGGCGACACCGCCGATATCGACGAAGTCCCCTTCGTCGAACGGTCGGTTGAACATGATCATCAGGCCTGAAGCCAGGTTGCCCAGGGTGTTCTGCATGGCGAATGCGGCGACAAATGAAGCCCCGCCGATCAGCGCGAACAGCGGTGTGACATTGATGCCGAGCAGGGCCAGCAACATCAGCAGGCCGATGGCGAGGCACAGCCAGAAAACCGCAAACTCGACAAAATTCTCCAGCAGGCGGGAAAAGTGCGGGGACCTCTGTGCGCCCCGTCGCGCCCAGTGGCCGACGATGCGGGCTAGTGCGAGCAGCGCGATCAGCCCGATGATAAAGGTCGCAAATTTGACCAGCAGCCTGAGACCGCCCTCGCTGGAGAACAGCCAGCTCCTGAAGTATTGCCAGACGGTTTTCAGGTCGGCGGTACGGGTTTGCTCCATCAAAACGGCGGCGCGGTAGTTCCGGTAAACCCTGATCTCATCGGCATTGCCGCCCTTGCTCTCCCAAGCGTCCAGCACCGAGGCGAAGTGGTGGCCCATAACCTCGCGTTCTGCGCCGATGGTCAGCATGTGCGCTCGCCCGGCATCGGCTTTTTCGACATCTGCAGCCTCCTCTGCGGCGTTGATCGCAAGCTGTGTCTGAATCAGCTCGGTGGTCTTGTCACGGTAGAGTTCGAACCATTTTTCCGCCACCGCACCCAGTTGATCGCGGGACAGTGGCGTCAGGCGGAGGGACAGCTCTTCGCTGTCGATGCTGGGATCGCTCACCCGGGGCGGCAGATCGGGCGTCTCGGTGGAATCGGACGGCGCTTCTCTGGCGGCAGCCGGGGCCTCGCTGTCGGCGCTTTCATCCTCCTGCGCCAACAGCGGCAGTGACAGCAGCAGGCATAGCCAGGTGCAGGAAATACAGGGCAGTGAGCGTGCCGGGCGCGAAAGGGGCATGGAGTACCTCATGTTACGGGAGCCGGCGGACCTGCGGAGAATCGGCGCGGAGGCAACCGCCGGCATACAGCGCAGGCAGTAAGTATAGAAGTGCGACGGAGGGGGCGGGCGAGGCCGGGGCACGTGTCGGCCCGGCCCCGGTGTCAGCGGGGCGGCACAGCCTGCCGGATTGCGGCGACGAACTGCTCGGGCCTGTCCGGGGTGACGACAATGGTGCGGGCCGGAAAGCGGAGTACGACGCAGTTGGCACTATCTGTTGCAAAGGCGCGATAGCGCCCCAGTGTGTCGTTGCGGAACAGGCCGATAAAGCCGAAAAGACCGCCGTTGCCGAAAATGCGGATGGAGCCGCGCATGGCCTCAGCCTTTGCCTCTGCACTCTGCAGGTCGCCCAGGTCGATACGCGTTGTCCAGGCCGGACGCAATACCTGCAATGTCTGCCCCTGGATCGCATAGCCGCGGATCGCGAACAGTGCGCCCAGCAACAGGATTGCGGGGGGCAGCCAGATGGAGATCGCGAACAGTACTGATCCGGTCTGCGGTGCCCTATTCAGCAGCATCAGCGGCAGCCCCAGCAGCAGAATGGCAACCAGCGCGGTCAGCCACTTCAACTGGCGGCTCCAGGGTGCGGTAAAACGAATGGATTGCATGCTTCTATAACGCCGATAGTGATGGTTAAGCGGTCAATCATACTGGTGTGCCGGAGCCGCGGCAAAATGGCCGCGGTGGTGTGATTGGCTGGAAAAGTCAGTAAAACTGAGTGGAATGCATCCGCTTGGCAGGAGTAGAATTTCCCGGGTGTGACCAAGTTGACCACTGCAGTTCTGAGGACAGAGATGCACATATCGGCTGGCAATAACCGTTCGGCACTGGTGGTGGAAGGTGGCGCGATGCGCGGTATCTTCGCCGCCGGTGTCCTGGACGCATTTCTCGAGGCGGGCTATGCGCCGTTTGACTTCGCAATTGGCGTCTCTGCCGGCTCCACCAACCTGATTGGCTACCTGGCGGGCGACCTCGGCCGCAGCCGCCGGATACTGCTGGACCACGCCCGCCGGGCCGATTTCATCGACTGGCGACGCGCCCTGAAAGGCGGGCACTTCTGCGACGTGAGCTGGCTGTGGCACGCCTCTTACAAGGAGGTGCCGCTGAATGTCCGGCACTACTGCTGTAGCGGTGTTCCACTCTATGCGGTCACCACCAGTATCCACACCGGGGAAGCGCGCTACCTGGAAGTGACGGCGGAGAATATGCACGAGGTATTTCCCGCCTCCTGTGCGATTCCGCTTTTCTACCGCGATTTTCCCCGTGTAAACGGCGAGCCGATGACCGACGGCGGCCTGGCGGATTCCATTCCCGTATTGCGCGCCTACGAGCAGGGCGCCCGGGATATCACCGTGGTGCTGTCGCGCCCGCTCGGCTACCGCAAGCGGACGGGCCGGACGCCGCGGCTGATGAAGCAGTTTTTCCACGATCACGCGCGCCTGTTCGAGGCGGTATTGGAGAGGTCGCAGCGCTATAACCGGGCGCTGGATTTTATCCGGTCGCCGCCATTGGGCTGCCGGGTCACGGCCATTGCGCCGCCGGTGGATTTCCCGGTGGGGCGTTTTACCCGCGAACCGGTATTGCTCGAGCGGGGCTACCAGTGTGGCCGCGCATCGGGCGTCGAACACCTGGGTGCTGTGGAGGCCGGCCTGCCCGACGCGGGTTAGTATGCGGATTCGGCCCGCTTCAGCCGAACAGGTACGGGAAAAGCCTGCGCCTGTCCTCTTCGCCGAGCGCTTCCACGCGGCGGATATTGTTTTCGGGGATATTTTCCGGGTCCGGGTAGTGGCTCAGCACCCGCTCGATACTGGCCTCGCGGATCAGGTGCAGGATCGGGTAGGGCGCGCGATTGGTCAGGTTTTCCGCATCCTCCGAGGCGGTGTCCGCGAACTGGTATTGCGGGTGGAAAGTGGCGAGCTGGTAGATGCCGGTATAGTCGTTGCGCTCGATCAGCCACTCGGCCAGATCGAGGAACTGGTTGAAGTCGGCAAAGTCGCCCAGGTAAGGATGCTGCGATTGACCGGGCACGATCAGCAGCGTGGTTTCCAGCTCCCGCGCCGGCGTGTGGTCGAGGAGCCGCATCTCGGCCAGCAGCTCCGCCATCAGCGTTTCGTCGTCGCGGGCCTCGCTGATGGCGAAGCGGATCTGCCCGGCGCGCATGGGGCGGCGGGCAAAGGGGCAGAGGTTCAGGCCCACCACCACGTCGGACAGCCACCGCTGCACTGGTCGCAGGATTTCCTGCCGGGACACCGGCGCTACCACATCAGGTCGTCCGGGATCTGGAACTCCGCGTAGGGATCGTCCTCATCCGGCTCGCCGGATTGTTCCGGTGGCGGTACCACCATGGCCGCGTCGCGCTCGGCAATCTTGTCGGCGATGACCCGCGGTACCAGTTCGAACCGGTCGTCCTGGGCGACGATCACCAGGCGGCCGTGGGCCAGGTGGTCGCGGATTTTCCCGGTGACATGGATGGTCTTGATCTTGCGGTCGAAGGTGAAGTTGTAGGCGATATCGCCATCGCCTTTCGGCTGCTTGTTGCCGTCCACCATCTGCCGGATCTGCGCCGCAATGGCTTTCCGCTGTGCCCCGGCCTCGCGTTCGGCGTTCAGGGCGCGGTCGCGGGCGACTTTCTCGGCGCGCGCCTTCTCGGCAGCCGCCTTGGTTTCGTCTACCACCGGCTGGGCGGACTTTTTCGCCACCTTCTTCTGCTTGCGCTTCTCCTTGTCGACCTGCTTGGCCTTCTTGCTGTCTACCAGGCCGGCTTTCAGCAGTTGATCCTGTAGTGAAGTCATAGTCGTGCTTCCCGAATTTGGTTCTGTGCCGGGTGGGGCCGCTCCCGCGTCGGCTGCCGGCACCCGGTTGGCATTGCCCGTGAAGGGGTTTGGTCAAAAAGTGCGCTAAAGGGCGGGGATGATACACAAAAGTGTGGCGGGACAGAATGGTTTGGCGACGTCTGCCTGTGGGGGGATGACCAGACCAACCAGCGCGGCTGGCTGGTCATGGGAAAGGCCTGGTTCCAGGCTGCGCTCGTGAGAATCTCTTCAGCTCTCAGGAAGCTCCAGCGCGCTGTAATTCTGGCGCATGGCGCCGACCAGCAGGCCCACCAGCATCTCGAAAATCTGCAGCTCCACCCATTCCGGAAGGTAGGGGATGTTGAAGTCTTTGTTGAGTCTCGACCCCATCACCGACTTTATCTGCTCCGCATCCTTGTCCGAGATTCCATCGCTGATGCTTTTTACGCAGCCGTAAATTTCATTGGGAAGATGCCTGTACAGAAGTCGGTCGACCTTCTTCGTTATTTTGACGAAAATGGTTTTTTCCCGACCGTCGCTGAAAAAAGGAATATCGATTTTTTCATTCAAGCGAGAGGCGATGGCCTCAATCTCTTCCTTGGACAGCATTTCAATCTGCTTGTCCATATCTTCCACGACCTGGCTGTACTGGTCATCCGTGAGTGTAATGGTGGTGGTCATCTTTATTCCTCTCTGCTGTGGGCCCGGACTGTATCGGCCTACGCAACCACTGCCCCGGTAGCAGGCTCAATCTCGGTGGCGATAGGGTAAGGCTTTCCTGTGCGTATCCGGGAAGGGTGCCTTTGGGGACGTACGTCTCAAAAGCCGTGTGCGGCCATCCGGCCTCTGCCGTTTATAGCGAAGTTTTCCGACGCTGCGCAATCGCCAGTTGGCCTCCGGGCTGCAGATTGCGCCAATAAAACGACTGTTCGGCAGGGGCCAATACAGGAAAGGGAGTTGATGCGAATAAGTCAGCCCCTATCCCGGATTCCGCTGCGCTCCATCCGGGCTACGCCAGTTGTAATAAACGCGGCGTATCGAAATTGTATTTTCAGGCCGGTTGACTTTGTCTAATTGACCCTCAGCAATCCCAGTTTGTCGAGCTCGCGCCTGACGTCGCCAACGGAGCGGGCCCGCCGTGCAACCATGCCCACTTCGGCAGCCGCCGCTACATTGACCGGATTGTCATCGAAAAAAAGCACCCGTTCGGGCTCGGCCCCGGTCGACTCCAGCACGTGCAGGAAAGCGCGTGGGTCGGGCTTGGCCAGTTGCATCCGATGCGAGGCGAAAATCTCGCTGAAATACCGGGGCAGCTGGAACTCGCCGACGAGTCGGGGCCAGTGCAGCGGATTGGTATTGGTCAGGGCTGCGAGCCGGTAGGATTTCCGCAGTGCCGTCAGCAATTCGTGGGTGCCATTGAACGGGCCGATCGGCCAGCGCGCAAAGGCGTCGAGAATCTCCTCGGTCCCGGCCTGCAGGCCCAGTTCCCGCTGCAATCCCGCGGCGAAGTCGCCGGTGGCGAGTTCCCCGCGTTCAAACTGCATGGCCGTCTCGGATCGGAACCAGTCGATGCCGTCGAAGGTCCTACCGCCGCCGAACCATGCGTCCGGAAAGGGGGAGGGCTTGAGTTCAACCAGTACCCCGCCGAGGTCGAAGAGAATCAGTTCCGGATGCTGTTTTACGGACATACTGTATTCGCTCTCCTGTAGGTTCCTTCTTGCAAAACGCAAGTGCAGCTGCTGTCGGTACTATCGGGGAGCGGCAATGGCACGGCTGTCGCAAGGCCAGCCATACAATGGTCGCATCCCGTCGGGAAACCGGCTCCCGGCGGCGGATGACCAATAAGTTCTATTGCAATCCATACAGTACCCGGCCCCGCTCGCGGAGTGGGTAAAAGATCGCCTATTTGCAGGTTTTCGATATTAAATACTGTTTCTTGTTTTGTTTTCGGTCGATTGTATGATTTCGGCGCGAGACCGTCGAGGGAGCTTCTGCAGGGCGCCCGGGTTGGCGATATCCCGGCCTCCCGATCCCATATCCATGTTGCTATACTCCGCGCCCCCAACCAGCAGCATTGCGATTTGTGGAGTAGTAGATGTCTGATTCACTGTGCGACATAGGTTTTATCGGCGCCGGGGTGATGGGTAAGAACCTGATCCTGAACCTGGCGGACAACGGCTACCGGGTCTGTGCATTCGACCTGGACCACAGCCGCCTCAACGCACTGCTGGAACAGGATGGCGGGGAGCGCGGTGACGCGCCGGCGAGGGTGGAAGTCTGCAACTCCTATACCGAGCTGCTCTCCAAGGTGAAGGCGCCGCACCTGATCATTCTCTCCGTACCCGCCGGTGCGCCGGTGGACGATGTCTGCAACAAGCTGCTGGATGCGGGCCTGAAGGCCGACGATATCGTCGTCGACACGGGCAACAGCCTGTGGACTCATTCCGTCGAGCGCGCGAAGCGCTACGAGGGCAAGCTGATCTTTTTTACCACAGCGGTTTCCGGTGGCGAAGTGGGGGCGCGCTTCGGTCCCTCCCTGATGCCCAGTGGCGATCCCTATGCCTGGAGCCGCATCGAGCCGGTTTTACACGCCATTGCGGCCAAGGTGGATCCGGGCAGTGGCCAGCCGATCGAGCGTTTTGAGCCGGGCAACCCGGTGACCGAGGGCGAACCCTGCGCGAGCTATATCGGCCCCATCGGTTCCGGCCACTACGTGAAGATGGTGCACAACGGCATCGAATACGCCGACATGCAGATGATCTGCGAGGCCTACCATGTGATGCGCAGTTCCCTGGCGATGTCGCCGGCAGATATCGCGGCGGTGTTCCGGGAGTGGAACAAGGGCCCGCTGAACAGTTACCTGATCAATATCAGTGCCGAGGTACTGGCAACCACCGATGCAGAGACAGAACAGCCACTGGTGGATGTGATTCTCGATCGGGCCGGCCAGAAGGGCACCGGCCTGTGGACGGCGGTCAGCAGCCTGGAAGTGGGGTGCCCGGCGCCCAGCATCGCCGAGGCTGTCTACGCGCGCGCTCTCTCCACCCGCAAGGTGCTGCGCACCCGCGCGGCGCAGAAACTGCAGGGGCCGGTCGTAGAGCCGGTGGAGGCGGCCGGGCGCGCCGAGGCCATCGCGCAGCTGCACGATGCCCTCTACTGTGCCAAGATCTGCGTCTACGCTCAGGGCTTCGACCTGATGAAGCTGGCTGCACGGGAGCAGGGTTGGCAATTGAATTTTGCCGAGATCGCCCGTATCTGGCGCGCCGGCTGTATTATCCGCGCCGTCTTCCTGCAGTCGATCAGCGATGCCTACGAGCGGGATACCCGGCTCTCCAACCTGTTGCTGGACGATTTCTTCGCCCGGCAGATTGCCGAACACCAGGGCAACTGGCGCCGCGCGGTGGCCGATGCCACCATCAACGGTATCCCGGTACCGGCGCTGTCGTCAGCGCTCAGCTATTACGACGCGTTCCGCACGGAATCCCTGCCGGCCAACCTGCTGCAGGGCCAGCGCGACTTTTTCGGTGCGCATACCTTTGCCCGCGTCGACCGGCCGGAACAGCAGAAGTATCACGTGCAGTGGAGTGAACCCGGGCGACCGGTAGTGGAGATCTGATCCCGCGGTGGCTATCGGACGCCGCTCTCTCTTTCAATCGCGGCTGTACTCGTCGTGCAGCCGCCACCACTGGTAGGGCTGCCCCTGCGGCCAGCCGGCCGGTGAGTCCTCCCAGGTTTCCTGGCGTCCCAGCGGCGTCAGGTCGAGAAAGGTCCAGGTACTGCCGAGTGCCTCCACCCCGCGGCCATTGGTGAAATAGGTGCGATATACCCTGCCGCCGTCGCGCAGGAATACATTCAGGCCGAACCCCCCGTCGACGCCAAAGTCTGCATTGAAATCATCGCTCGTGGTGTACCAGGGAAGTTCCCAGCCCATACGTTTTCTGAAGGCTTCTATCTCCCCGATCGGTGCCTGTGATACCAGGGCCAGTGAGGTGTCGCGGGCTTGGAGATGCGCGAGGTGGCCGATATTGTCGACGAACATGCTGCAACCGGAGCAGGGATGTTGATCCGCGGGCTTGAGCATGTGGTGGTAGACAATCAGCTGGCGTCGACCCTCGAACAGATCCGGTAGTTGCCGTGGCCCGCGGGGGCTCTCGAAGGCGTAGCGCTTTTCCACCGGGACCATCGGCAGCCGGCGGCGCTCGGCCGCCAGTGCATCACGGGCGCGCGTCGCAGCTTTCTCCTTGGCCAGAAGTGCCTCGCGGGCCGCCTCCCACTCCGCTTTTGAGACTATTTTCGGCAGCGGCATATCTTTCTCCTTGCTTTGCTTCGGTTTCTCCCTGCTGTCGAACGGGAGCTGCGGCGTTCGACACCGGCGTGGACGGCGTCTGCAGATCACGGAGAATTGCGCGGAAATCAGTGGGAGTTGGAGTTTTTCTTGCCCGCGAGCCGGGCCTCTACCTGTGCCCGCTCGCTTTCGCTCAGCGGACCGTAAAAGCGCGGATAGCGCCAGCCGTAACCCCAGCGGAAGCTGGTGGGCCAGAAGGGCGAGCCGCCGACCCGCACGCCGGCCAGCATCAGCCTGCCCAGGTCCGGCTTGCCCTGGTTTGCGACGCAGTGTTCCAGTTCGCGGTCCGCGGCCAGGCGCTCGGCGTAGGTGCCGCCTTTCCAGTAGGCGAAGTCGTGGGCAACACAGCAGTCCAGCCACAGCTCCCTGTCCGAGGGCGTTCCGTTGGGGAAGGCGCTGCAGCCGTCTGTGGTAAAGGGTTCCAGATCCGCCGCGCCGGCCGGGGAGGCCAGCAGGCAGGTTGCCAGGGCGGCGGCGAGGAATGGCAGTCTGGTGCGGAACAATTGCGTCATGGCGGAAAAGCTGGAGGCTGTCCAGTTTGTTGCGGCACACCGGGGCATTACACGGAGTCAGCCCACAGGAGTCAAGCGTCGCTGGAGGTCAGAATACGACCTCGTCCACATCTGTCCGCTGCTCCGCTTCGTCGCGGGTAGCCCGCGCGACTATCTCCTCGACACTGGCGCTATCCGTATTGGCGCCGCCAAAGGCCGCCAGCAGGTCGGTGAGCAGGGCGGAGATCTCCAGGGTCATCACCGAGAAATCCGCATCGAAGCGCTGTGCGGCATTCTCGGCATCGATATTGTCCGCCTTGTCCACCAGTTCGTCGCCGAACTTGACGCGCTTCAGGGCCAGCTGGTCATCGACGATAAACTCGATCCCGCCCCGCCAGATGAGCCCCAGCTTGTGCACCTGCAGCCCGGCCACCAGATGGTTGTGGATCTCCTCGGCACACAGGTCCTGGTTCTTGCAGCGGATCACGCTGCCGCTGTCTTTCGGGTCGCGCAGCTCCGCCTCGTGGCCGAATTCGAATTGGTGTGGCGCTTCCGGTGCGCTCAGCCAGTGCGTCATGGTCTGCTGCGGGACATTCCTGGCCGACAGCGGTATCACCGCCAGGCTGCTGATGGCCTCGCGCAGATTCTCCAGCAGTTCCTCCGCCGCGGACGCCGAGGCGGCATCCACCACCAGCCAACCGTCCTTCGGCGCGATATAGGCGTACTGCAGGCGCGACTTGGCAAAGGCCTTGGGGCGCATCTCCAGCAGTACTTCGTCCTTCAGGTTCTGCCGCTCCTTGCGGCCCACCTGGCGGGACTCTTTGGCGGAGATGGCCTGGGCCATTTCCTCGACCTTCTCGTTGATCACCGCGGCGGGGAGAACTTTCTCCTGTTTCCTGGCGCACACCATCAGGTAGCCGTTGGCGGCGTGCACCAGTTCACTGCCGTGGCGACCCAGCGGCGGCACCCAGCCATAGCGTGCCGCGTCCTGGCTGCCACAGGGCACGAAGGCGCCCGGCTCCAGCAGTTCGTTCAATTTTTCGGCAGAGAGGGCGAATTCTTTGGTAAGGCGATAGACGCGCAGATTTTTAAACCACATTACAACAGGCCATTCTTTCTTTTGCTTCCAGACAGCCGGCAATTATGGTCAATATGCCGCGCTTCATCTACCACCGGATGCACTGTCGGGGCGGGCGCAATGTCACGCTTGCCGCTGCCGGTCCGTCACCCACTCGAGAACTTCGGTCATTTCGCCGAAACTGGCGGTCGCACGGGAAAAGTCGTGATGTGCCGACATCGCATTGGGCACCACCAGGCAGGGAATATCCGCCTCCGCGGCAGCGGTGAGGCCGTGTTCGGTATCCTCGATTGCCAGGCATTCGTCGGCAGTGACGCCGAGATGCCGCATCGCCAGCAGGTAACCGTCCGGGTGCGGTTTGTTGCGCTCGACATCGTCGCTGGCGACAACGGTGTCGAAGTAGGGGGCCAACTGGTGGGTGCGGGTGGTGGCGGCGACGGTCGACTGGCTGGAGCCGGTCACTATCGCCATGCGCAGGCCCCGGGAATGGAAATGGCCAACGACCTCGCGCACGCCGGGCATCATCGGGAAGGCCGTGCGGGACAGGTATTCGCGGGTTCCCGCCGCCTTCTGTTCGACCAACTGTTCCGGCGTCTCGGCGATGGAAAATCGGACAATCATATCCAGCGCATTGGCCATGGCCGGCACCCCGGCGTAGTACTCGCAATACTGTTGTTCGGTTAGGTCGGTGTCGTAGCGGGCCAGCACCGCCCTCCAGATCTCGAAGTGGGCGGGTTCCGAGTCCACCAGTGTGCCGTCGTGGTCGAAGAGAATGGCTTTGATGGGCATCGGGACCTCCGTCAGTTCGAAATCGGAAAACTGGAAAGGGCACATTCTACCGGAACCATGCCGGAGGGCGTAGGTGGGGGCGGAGGCCGGTCCGGTTGCGGCGTGGTATAACCGGCGGCAGCTGTCCATTCAACCTGCAGTGGGGTAAGAATAATGAGGATACACCTGAGAAAAGCCGCCTTCTCCCTGGGAGTGGCGCTGGCACTGGCCACGGGGCCGGCAACTGCCGCTGAGCTGGAGGCCAGGTCTCCAGACGGCGAGATCCGGGTCCGGGTGAGCGACGAGCAGGGGGTTCCCCGCTACAGCGTGCGCTATCGCGGTGAAACCGTCGTCGAGCCCTCGCGCCTGGGGATGGTGTTCAAACGGGGCCGGCCATTCGCCAGCGGCTTCGAGATCGCCGACAGCGAGCGGACCTCGGTCGACAGCCGCTGGCAGCAGCCCTGGGGTGAGCGCCGCAGCATGCGCGACCACCACCGGGAGCTGAGCGTGGAGTTCGCCCGGGCCGGTGGCAGCGGCGGTTTTACCGTGCGCTTCCGCCTGTTCGACGACGGTATCGGCTTCCGCTACGAGGTCCCGCAGCAGGATGGCCTGGAGCAGGTGGAGATCGTCGATGAACTGACCGAGTTCAACCTCGCGGACAGTGGCCACTCCACGGCCTGGTGGATTCCCTCCCGCGGCTGGAACCGCTACGAGTACCTGTACCGCACCACACCGCTGCAGAATGCGGAAATGGCCCATACCCCCTTTACCGTAAAAATGCAGTCGGGCACTCATCTGAGTATCCACGAGGCGGCCCTGGTGGATTACTCGGCCATGTCCCTCGACCAGCGCCGGCCCGGCCACTTCAAGGCCGCCCTGGCGCCCTGGTACGACGGCACGCTGGTGAAGACCGCGGCGCCGTTCAAGAGCCCCTGGCGCACACTGCAGATTGCCCCGGACGCCGTGGGGCTGTTGAACTCGGAGCTGATCCTGAACCTGAACGAACCCAACAAGCTCGGCGATGTCTCCTGGGTGGAGCCGGGCAAATACGTGGGTATCTGGTGGGCGATGCACCTCAATGAAAAAACCTGGGGCTCCGGCGAGCGGCACGGCGCCACTACCGCCGAGACCAAGTGCTATATGGACTTCGCCGCCAAATACGGTTTTGACGGTGTATTGGTTGAGGGCTGGAATACCGGCTGGGATGGCGACTGGGCATCGAACGGCGATATCTTCAGTTTTACCCGACCCTATCCGGATTTCGACCTGGAGGAAATCGCCGCGTATGGGCGCGAGAAAGGCGTGCGCCTGATTGGCCACCACGAGACTTCCGGCAGCGTCACCAATTACCGCAAGCAGATGGACGATGCCTACGATCTCTACCGGAAGTACGGCGTCACCCAGGTCAAGACCGGCTATGTGGCGGATGGCGGCGATATCAAGCGCGTCGACGACAAGGGTATCGCCCGCAACGAGTGGCACGACGGCCAGTTTATGGTGGGCGAATACCTGCACAGTGTAAAAGAGGCGGCCGAGCGCAAGATCAGTATCAATACCCACGAGCCGGTCAAGGCCACTGGCCTGCGTCGCACTTACCCCAACTGGATTTCCCGCGAGGGTGCGCGTGGCCAGGAGTTCAACGCCTGGGGCTCGCCGCCCAACCCACCGGAGCACACGGCCATCCTGCCCTACACACGCATGTTGTCCGGCCCCATGGACTTTACTCCCGGTATCTTCGACCTGGGCTTCAACGGCCTCGACGGCGAGAACCGCCCGCAGACCACACTGGCCAAGCAGCTCGCACTCTACGTGGTGCTCTACAGCCCGATCCAGATGGCCGCGGACCTGCCGGAAAACTACGAGGCCCGGCCGGACGCCTTCCAATTTATCGTCGACGTGCCCACCGACTGGGAAGAGAGCCGCGCGATTGCCGGTGAAGTGGGGGACTATGTGGCCTTCGCCCGCCGCGAGCGCGGTGGCGACGACTGGTACCTGGGCGCGCTGACCGATGAAAAAGCGCGCACGCTGGAATTGCCGCTGGACTTTCTCGAGCCCGGGCAGCGCTATGAGGCGCAAATCTACCGCGACGGAGCCGAGGCGGATTGGGCCACCAACCCGTACGATATGGTCATCGAGCGCAAGGCGGTGACCAGTGAGGAGGTTTTCCGTTTCCGGCTGGCGCGCAGCGGTGGCGCCGCGGTGCGGTTCAGGGCGTTGGATTGAATGCCCGCGGACGTTTGCGGATTCTGCAGTGACTGAAAAGGGGCCCCGGGCCCCTTTTTTATGGCGATACCGACGCTGTGGAAAGTGTTGTTACCCGCCGTCGCACAACCGGTTCCCGAGAATGTAATTTCCTGTAAGTCGATTGGCATTCCTTTCTGCCGCCGGAGCCCCGGGGATCGGATACCATGTCGGGCAGTCGCCGTTCCGGGCGACTTAAGGGGCCCGTTCCGGGGCCGGCAATTTCTGGGGGCAATGGAGTGCCTTGTCTGTTGTCAAATGATGAGTCCGCGGTCCGTCGTCTGCTTTTCCCGCGGGTTTGCTGACTGTCAGCCCTCTTCTTTCATTGCTGTTGTAAAACCGCGCCGAATGGCCCGGGACGCCCTTTATGGCGTATTAAACCAATAACATAACTGCAGTAAAAAAGGAGACGTGTGATGCCCGATCTCGACCCCAAAATTATTGAACAGCTGCAAAGGCCTGTTTTCATCCCGCCCGATGACCTGGTTATCTCGATTTACAAGGAATGCACGCCGCGTATTCTGTTGGTGTCCGATGGACTGACGTTCGACAGTGCCAGCTTTGGCCTCTCGACATTTGTCAATACGCTCAGAACCGGAACCATCCACGGGATGACCCCGATCGTTAAAACTGCGTTGACCGGTAATGGCGATGCCGATTACGAAAGCTTCACTTTTACCGAGTCCTCCCTGTCCATCAATAAATACGATGTCCTGTTCCTGTTTGCGTATGATTCTTTCGGTACCCTGCCTGTGGCAGAAAGAACGGTGATCGAGAAGTTTATGAATGATGGTGGCGGTGTATTTGCGACGGGTGATCACGCCACACTAGGCCTGCGTCTGTGCGGGGACATTGCCCGCGTGCGGGGAATGCGCAAGTGGAATGGTCCCTCTGCCAGCAGCCCGTCGCGCCTGTCTACCAATGATCCCGGCGTAGACAACCAGTTCCAGTTCTCCGATCAGTCCGACGCTATTCCACAAAAAATCTATCCGGCGTATAGCGGGGACGAAATCGAATCGGCCCCGCACTATCTGTTGCAACACCCTACCAAAAGAGTTATTGAAGTGTTGCCGGATCATCCTCACGAGAGTGAATGTGTGCTGCCCGATAACCTGAATGACGAGAGTGAGTGGCCGCGTGATGGTGAGGGCGATGTTGTCTCGCCAGAAATCGTGGCGCTTTCGGTTACCTACGGCGGCGGGTTTCAGGGACCCAATAAACAGCCCATCAGCGAACCTCGCGCGTTCGGGGCCATCGGCGCATACGACGGCCACAGGGCCGGTGTCGGCCGTATCTCGGTGGATGCCACCTGGCATCATTTCATCAATATCAACCTGGGTGAGGACGGCACCCGCCTGAGTGCCAATGCGGATGCCTACGAAAGGGTCAATCAGTATTTCCGCAATATTGCCACCTGGCTGATGCCGAGGCGCGTGCGTCGCTGCCTGCGCTGGCCGGTGATTACCACTCTGCGGGACTACTACCCGGTTCGCGAGTTTCTGCCGGAGTTGGCGGAGGGCAAGTTGACCCTGGAGAAGGCGATCGATGCCGGTGTGGAACTGGAGTCCACCCTGTCCCAGTTCTTGACAGCAGGAGATCGGAAGGAACTGGTGGAGGATCTCGTGGAACTGGCTGGCTCGAGGCTGAATGAGTTCTCGTTGCCTGAGAAGGAGCAGAGCCGGGTCAACCGGATTTTCATGCGGTCGATGTTGCCTGGACCGCTGGTACGCCAGGCTGCCTGGGGTGCGCTGGCACATGCGGTGGCCACTGCTTTCCCCCACAGTTCGGATCTGCAGGCCCGCTTCAAGGAAATCGGTGGTGTTGAAGGGCTGGATAAACACCTGCAGGCTTCGCTGTCGGAGTCTTTCGAACAGTTGAAAGAGGCCGTTGTCGCCGGGCGCAAGGGCGTGGATCTGTACCTGGAATACCTGTAAGGGCTGGTCCATAGAAGCCGGGTGGATTATGGTCCACCCGGTTTTTTATTGTCTTCGGGATACGTTGATCCCGGTGTGGGCCGGGTCGCCGCATGGATTTTGTCTCTCAAACCGGCAGAAGCCGTGCCTGCGGGTGCATCCAGAACAGCAATCAATACGTCTTATGCTGAGTGAGAGCAGAAACCGACGTTAAAGGTAGGGCAGGGGACCATGCGCGCAATTGGCAATTTTCTGTGGTTTGTTCTGGGAGGGTTCTTTATGGGCCTGATGTGGTGGCTGGCTGGGCTGATCGCCGCCATCACCATTGTCGGGATTCCATGGGCCCGGGCCTGTTTTGTCATCGGCCAGTTTACCTTCCTGCCGTTTGGCCGCGAGGCAATCGGTCGCTGGGAGCTCTACCGGCGGGACGATATCGGCACCAGCCCGTTTGGTGCGGTCGGCAATATCCTCTGGTTCCTGTTCTGTGGCCTGTGGCTGGCCATCGGCCACCTGTGCAGTGCGCTGTGCTGTTTTATTACCATTATCGGGATTCCATTTGGCATCCAGCACCTGAAGCTGGCCGGCATTGCCCTGTGGCCGATCGGCAAGACGATTGTGCCTGTCGAGGTGGCCGAGGCGGCTCGCAGGGCGAACGCCGCGGCAACAGTAGCGGGAATTCGAGGGTAACTGCAGGGCACAGGTTGGGCAGGGCAGGCTGTTGTACACCTGCACCCGCCCTGCCAGGGTGATCAGGCACCCACTTTCAGCGGCAGCCCGGTAACGCTCTCGATGGCCCCCCAGATGACGCTCACCACTGCATTCCATACCTTTTCTATGGTGACGGTAAGCAGGCCCCGCAGGGTCTTGGCGAAGTTGAGTGCCATATCCTCGAGTGAGTCCAGGAAGTAGTCCCTGAGGTCCTCTTCGATTTCATCGTTGATCATTGCGGTGGCAATAAGCTGCGCCTGCTTGGCCAGCGCCTGCACCTGCCGCTCTGAAAAACCGCGGATTTCGGCAACATCGTTGTCTATGATGGTCGAGGCGGCGTCTTTGATGTCCGCGACCAGTTGATTGACGTCCAGTGACATATCGATCTCCTTATCGGTTCAGGAAGGCTTCGTAGGTGAGTGCCTGGTCCATCGAGATAACCACCCCGTTCTTGAAAATTTTGACAGCGCCGGGCGTGAGGCCCCGGTCTTCGTCAGTTTCCCGCATTTTCTGCAGGGTCCCCGAGATCTGTTCCAGCGATGCAACACTCGGCGGGCTGTCTTCAAACAGTATCTCCCTGTCACTGGCAATCAGGTAGTCATTGATTTTTTCCAGTATCTCTGCGTCCGGTATCGGGCGGGTTTCGGACTGCATGGCGAGCGCTTCCACCCTGCCAATCAGGTTGTGATAGGTGTCCTCGCGCTCGGGAAATGACTGTTTGGTAGTGCCCATGGACACCGATGAGAAGAAACCCAGCAGGCTGGCGTTGACCTCGGTCAGGTCGGAGTAGAGCTCCTTGTCGTAACCCGGGGCCAGCTGTACACAACCGGTCAGCAGGATTGAAAACAGCAATAGGGTGATTGATCGCTTGGCGAGACAGGTCGCACGCATATTTTTCTCCTTTTTCTAGTTCAGGCTTCGGTGGCTTCCGCTGGCAGTTGTTGTATCGCCAGCTGTTCCGGAGCCAGTTTTGCCACCAGCGTATTGACGACCTCCTGGTTATCGAAATAACGGGAGTGTGTCCGCGCTGCCAGTTTGTCGGGAAAGGTACCGTAGGAGTTGACCTCCAGCTCGCTGCACTTGGCGGAGGCGGGTACGGAAGAGCCGCTGGCGAACCAGTCGGTACGGGCCTTGATATCGACCCACTCGACAAGGTCCTCGCGCCGGGAGAGGGACACCACCTCTTCCTGGAGCCACCCGGCCTGTTTGCCGAGTACTTCGATCAGGGAGCCGAGCGTGAGGATACGCACGGGGATTCCCACCGGTGGCAGGTCGGCGAACAGGTCGACAGTGACCACGCTGCCGAAACTGTGGCCGACCACCGTGAGAGAGTGATACTCGGCTGGGTCCAGGCGCGCCTCGAGCTGTTCGCGGACCCGCCGGATGATTTCGAAACGCATCGCGGGCTGACCGGCGGCGCTGGGCTCGTCGGTGATATAGCGTTTGCAGAAATCCGAGATGTCGACCAACAGCGAGACCGGCACCGCGGCGATCAGGAGGCTGATCACCGCCCAGATCTTCCAGCCGCCGATCGCATCGCTAAAGCCCTTCAATGCATCGGTGACGTCGTAGAGCGGGCTGCTGGCCTCCAGGTGGACGGCTTCGATAAACAGCACGATAGTGCTCAGGTACCACGCGATCAGTGCAGATGCCGAGAGCGTCAGCCCGAATGTCAGGTACTTGCGCCGCAGTACGCCCTTCCAGATATGGATATTGGCAATCCAGAACCAGAATAGCGAAAAGCCGCGGATCATGCGGGTCTTCAGCGACTCCTGGGTGAGACTGGGTACCAGGTCGTTCCAGTAGGCTTCGGCGATATCGACCTCGTGGCGGTCGTCGCCGGAGCCGGCCCGGAGCCTGCGCACGCCCGGTGGCACGGCGGAATCGGATATCTCCGCCAGGGGAGTGCGCTCACTGGCGGCGACCAGTCCCGCGGTAAAAACAGAGAGCTGCTCCGAACTGGATACCCGCGCCAGCCCCGGGATCAGTAAAATCAGGTTTCGTTTCATACTATGCCCGGGAGGGTGCGAACCCAGGATCGCTTATTGTTGAATGGGGTACAGTTCCCAAGGTTGTGTGATCTGGGTCTGCTTTTATATGTCAGTCTGCCGGGGAAAGTAAACGGCGGAATGGGGAAGGCAACACGAAGCCGTTAGAAATGGACAAAAGTCATTTAAGTCGCTTATAAAATTGCAATGATGTGACAGGCGGTGTGGAGTGGGACGGGCGCTGCCATTGTCGACGGCGCCCGTTGCGGCATGCAGGGTTCAGCCCATCCGGTGCAGTGCGCAGACCTTGTTGCCGGCGGGATCGCGCAGATAGGCCAGGTACAGTTTGCCCAGGGCGCCTTCGCGCACACCGGGAGGTTCTTCACAGCTGGTGCCGCCATTGGCGAGCCCCGCCGCGTGCCAGGCATCTGCCGTTTCGGGGTTCTCTGCGGCAAAACCGATAGTGCTGCCATTGCCGTGACACGCCGGCTCGCCGTCGATGGGCTTGCTGATCGCAAAGACACCGCTTTTGGTAAAGTAGAAGCAGCGGCCTTTTTCATCGATCTTGCCCGGTTCGCAACCCATGGCCCCCAGGACGGCATCGTAGAATGCCTTTGATTCCTGAATATCGTTTGCGCCCACCATGATATGGCTAAACATTGTGCGTCTCCCTGTTATGGTTTGAAAGGTGGCTGGGCCTGTGACTGGCAGCCCCTGTCTACTATTCGTGGGTAACTCGGACATATAACGCCGGGTCGTCTCTATTGCCGCCCGACTGCCGCCCGGAAATATTCAGCGGCCCGGAATCGCCGTGACCACCTTCACGAAATACTCCCAGAAATTCCCCACACTCTCAATATGCACCCGCTCCTCCGGCGAGTGCGCCCGGCGGATGGTGGGGCCGAAGGAGACCATGTCCCAGTGGGGATAGGGCTTGGACAGCAGGCCGCACTCGAGGCCGGCGTGGATGACCTTCACTTCCGGTTCGCTGCCTTCCATTTCCCGGTAGACCTCTTTCATCAGTGCCAGCAGCGGTGACTGCATATTGGGTGTCCAGCCGGGATAGGGATTGTCCAGCGATACAGCGGCACCGGCCAGCTCGAAGGCGGCGGCCACGTTGAGGGCGTGCTGGTCGCGGGCACTGTCAGACAGGCTGCGCACCAGGCACTGCACGCGTACGCGGTGCGCGCCATCCTCCTGCTCGGTAACCACACGCGCCAGGTTGTTGGAGGTTTCGGCGATCCCCTCCAGTGCGGTGCTCATGCGTTCGACGCCGTTGGGGCAGCAGCGCAGGGCGCGGATCAGTTTTTGCTGGGTGTCCCGGTCCAGCGCGTTGGCGGCGGTATCGGTCTCGTCCAGGGTTATATCCAGTTTGGCTTCGTTGTCCAGCTCCGCGCCGATTACGGCACTTTCCCGCTGGACGATTTCCATCAGTCGCGCGGCACTGCCCGCGGGCGCGGCAACAGTGGTAAAGGACTCCCGCGGAATGGCGTTGCGCAGGCTGCCGCCGTCCAACGCGGCGATGCGCAGGTCCGGGATTTCTGCCAGTGCCGCATCGACGATGCGGTTGGCGATCTTGTTGGCGTTGCCGCGGCCCTTGTCGATATCCAGGCCGGAGTGGCCACCGCGCAGGCCGCGTACGCTCAAGCGGAAGGTCTTGTGGTCGGCCGGCAATGGCTCGGCGGCGTAGGGCAGTTGAATATTGATATCCACGCCGCCGGCGCAGCCGACATAGAGTTCGCCCTCGTCTTCGGTATCCAGGTTCAGCAGCAGTTCCGCGTCGAAGTAGCCGGGCTGCAGGTGCTTGGCGCCGGTCATGCCCGCCTCTTCGTCGATGGTGAGCAGGGCTTCCAGGGCGGGGTGTGGGATATCGGTGCTTTCCAGCAGGGCCAGGATGGCGGCCACACCGATGCCGTTGTCGGCGCCCAGTGTGGTGCCGGTGGCCGTGACCCATTCGCCGTCTATCTGTGGGCGGATCGGGTCTTTCAGGAAATCGTGGTCCGAGTCGGCATTTTTCTGCGGCACCATGTCCACGTGGCTCTGCAGGGCGATGACCTTGCGGCTCTCCATGCCCGGGGTGGCCGGCTTCCTGATGATGACATTGCCAATTTTATCCAGCTCCACGTCCAGGCCACGCTCTTTGCAGAAGTCGACAATGTAGGCGACAACCTGTTCTTCGTGTTTGGAGGGGCGCGGGATGTCGCAGAGCCTGGCGAAATGCTTCCAGAGGGGTTTTGGATTGAGTTCGGCGATGGATGACATGGTGTTTCCTTCTGGCTGAGCCCGCCGGGGTGGCGGCGGCTCGGGTTTTGACCGGGCGGGCTTTTGGCCCCCGCGGCTGGAAATCTCTGATGCCCGGGAGAGATTGTGCCGGCACTTCGAAAGTTGCCGGTTTACCTAGTGGTCCATGCGGAAAGTTGTGTAACTGTTCGCGTCGCCAAAGCGCCCAGCTCTGCGTTGAGAAAGCTTGAAATAGAACCACTATCCCTGCGCTTTCTCGCCTTGATCTGAACACTTTGGCTGTGCTCCTTAGTCACCAAACTTTCCGCATGGACCGCTAGCGTCGACTGTGATCCCCTCTCCCGTGGGAGAGGGGGGCTCTGCGGAACCTTTACGCGGGCTGCTCGGCTTCGACGAGTTCCAGTGCGATGCGACGCTTGTCCACGTCCACACCGGAGACCTTCACCGTGACCGGCTGCTCCAGTTGGTAGGTCTTGTCGTTGTAGGTCAGCCTGAGGTGTTTGCCGTCGAAATCCGGCAGGTTTTTCCTGTCGGTGTTCAGGCGCACGAAGCCGTCGATACCGTTGTCGTCCAGGCGCACGCCCAGGCCGGCGCCATTGACCAGGGTGATTTTGCCGCTGAAGGTCTGGCCGGCCTTGTCCTGCATAAACTGGGCGTAGAGCCACTGTTCCAGTGCGCGGTTGGCCTGGCGGCCGCGCATCAGGCTGTCCTGCAGGGACTCGAGCTGTTCGTCGGACAGCGTCTCCGCCTTGTTTTCCTCTGCCGCGGCGCGCAGTACGCGGTGGTTGTGCAGGTCGTTGTACTTGCGGATCGGTGAGGTGACGGTGGCGTAGGCGCCGAGTCCCAGGCCCAGGTGGGCGCCGGCCTTGTTGTCGAGCTGGCCCGGGCGCAGCATGCGCTTCAGGACGGTGAGCAGGTACTGCATCTCCGGTTCGCGGTGGGTCTCGAGGAACTTGACCAGTGCCAGGTAGTGCTCCAGCTGCAGCAGGTCCCTGTCTGCGTATTCCGGCACTGTTTCCTTGAGCAGGCTCTTGACCTCGCCCATGCGTTCCTCGCGGAAGCCCAGATGGACGGAGAAGCAGCCCTGCTGCAGTGCGGCCAGTTTTTCGCCGATGCTGATATTGGTGGCGAGCATGGCTTCCTCCACCATGCGCTGGGCGACGTTGCGTTCCTGTTTCTCGATGCGCGCGATCTTGCGTTGCTCGTCCAGGTGGATCTCGTAGTCGGGCCGGTCCTCCATGATCAGCGAGTGGCCGGCGCGGTAACTGGCGCGGGCGGCACTCAGGTCTGCGAGGGCCCGCAGGCTGTCTCGCTGTGCTTCCGGCACCGCGCTGTCCTCGCCGCCGATAAATCTTGCAACCTGTTCGTAGCTGAGTTTGTGCTGTGAGCGGATGGCGCCGAACTCGTAGCGGCTTTCGCCGAGGCCGCCGTCGCTGTCGACATCGACATGTAGTACCAGCGCCGGGCGCAGTTCCCCCTCCACCAGGGAGAAGCGGTTCTCGCACAGGTCGCGCGGCAGCATCGGCAGGGTTTCGCCGGGCAGGTACTGGCTGTGGGCGCGCCTGAAAGCCTCCCTATCCAGCGGGCTGCCGGGCTCGATGACGCTGGACGGGTCGGCCACGGCGATATGCAGGGTCCAGCCACCGTCGCGCGGGCTGACCGCCAGGGCATCGTCCATATCGCGGGTGGACTCGGCGTCAATGGTGGCGAAGCCGTACTCCGACAGGTCCTTGCGCCCGGCGACCACCGCTTCCAGTCTGTCGGTGATTTCCCCGGCCTGTTTCAGCGCGGCGTCGTCGAAGCGGTCGGACAACCGGTGCTGGGCCACGACGAAGGCGTGTTCGATACCGGGCATATCCGGTTTGCCGATCACACTGGCCACTTTGGCCTGGGCCCTGCCGTCCCTGAACGGGTGGCGGTTGATCCTGGCGCTGATGAATTCGCCCGGCTGTGCCTTGCCGCGGGCTTTCGGTGGCAGGAAGATCCAGCGGTTGAAGCCGGGCAGGCTGGGCTGGATAAAGTGGCCCTGTCCGCGCTGCACATATTTGCCCACCAGGTGCTCCAGCTCGCTCTCCAGCAGCGCGTCCAGCTCGGCGGCGAGTTTGCCCTTGTCCTCTTCGGAAAGGCTGACCCGCACCCGGTCGCCGGGGAAGACACGCTCCATTTCCGGCGGCGGCAGGAAGGCCTCGCGGCCGTCGTCCAGCACCACAAAACCGAACTTGCCGTTGCTGCCGCGGACCCGGCCCTCGGCGAATTCCTTGGTGGAGCGAATATCGGATTTCAGATCTTTGAGTTGTTTCAGCGCGTCGGCGTTCAGCATCGGGGGTTCTCAGTCACGGGATCGATTTGGGCGCGGATTCTACCAGAGCGCGGCGACAGGGCCAGTTCCACGGGGTTCGGCCGCGCCGGCAACGGGTGACCCGGTGGATTCGTTCATCCTCGAATGACCCTTTATCCTAATATTTCCACAATATGGTGACGATTTAGCCTCTTTTGCGGCTCGTTATGCAAAGTTTGCAAACTTTATATCCTGTTCGTAGATATAATCTTACCTTCTGATAAGAACAGACAAGGGCTGTGGTTGTTCCCCAGCTGTAGAACCGGTCCCCGGAGAGGAACAGACAATGAGTATATTTTCCCATTCCGCCTACGATAAGCACGAACAAGTGGCTTTTTACCAGGATGCCAAAAGCGGCCTGAAGGCGATTATTGCGGTGCACAACACCAATCTGGGACCCTCACTGGGTGGCTGCCGTATGTGGCCCTACGCCGATGACGGCGAGGCCCTGAACGACGTTCTGCGCCTGTCCCGCGGTATGACCTACAAATCCGCCATGGCCGGCCTGAAGCTCGGCGGCGGCAAATCCGTGATCATCGGCGATCCGCGCAAGGACAAGACGCCGGAACTGCTGCGCGCCATGGGTGAATTCATCAACACCCTGGGCGGGCGCTATATCACCGCCGAGGACTCGGGCACCAGTGTCGAGGATATGCACATTATCGGCGAGCGTACCGAATTTGTCTCCGGCCTGAACGAGAGTTCCGAGCACGGCGGCGACCCGTCCCCGTCCACTGCCTACGGTGTCTTTGTCGGCCTCAAGGCCGCCGTCGAGCACCGCTGGGGCAGGACCGACCTGAGCGGCCTGAAAGTATCCGTGCAGGGTGTCGGCAACGTCGGCTTCCGGCTGGCGAAGCTGTTGGAGGAGGCAGGGGCTGAATTGTTCGTGACCGATATTTTCCAGGACAACATCGATCGCGCCGTCAATCAGCTGGGCGCTACCGCCGTGGGTGCCGAAGAGATTTTCGACCTGGATGTGGACCTGTTTGCCCCCTGCGCCATGGGCGCCATCCTCAACGACGACACTATCTCCCGCCTGAAGGTTGGCGCCATCGCCGGTGCCGCGAATAACCAGCTGGCGGAAGAGCGCCACGCCGAAGTGCTGCGCGAGAAGGGCATGCTGTACGCGCCGGATTATGTGATCAACGCCGGCGGCATCATCGATGTCTACTACCAGCAGCAGGGCAGCCCTGAGCGCGGCGGGGACGGCTACGATCCGGCGCAGGTGAAGGCGCATATCGAGACCATCGGCACCACCATGCAGGAAGTCTTCCAGCGCGCGGAAGAGAGTGGCGAAACCACGGCCCATGTGGCCGATCGCGTGGCGGAAGAGCGTTTTGGCCACGAGGACGCGCTAAAAAAAACTGATTCTGCCGCTGCGTAAAAATTGATCACTGCAGTGTCCGGCGGCGCCCCAGAGGTATGCGTGGTTGCAGAATTGACCACAGGGCCCGCTGGAGCTGCCGGCTATTCTCCCCAAAGCGATTGCGTCATCGCTTTCTCTCAGTGATGTATTTCCCGGGCACCCCGGTGCCCGTTTTTTCCTTCCCCATCGTATCGATGGACTGATTCGACGAATCCGGCGCAATCTTCCCGCCGATTTTGCCTACACTTTCCCTTCTGGAGGGGCGCCCCGGAATTTCTGCGAGTGCCGCCGGTCCACCCACTAGCAATAGACCAGGGAATAACAAGATGAAGTTGCACCAGCTCCTGTTCGGCCTCCCGCTCGCTGCCAGCCTGCTCACCGGCTGCGGCAACGGCAATGATGACACCCACAAGGCCATGTCCGTCGACAAGGAGGCCGCCGCCAGCAGCCGCGCCGCCGCCGCCGACAAGGAGGCTTTTGTCGAGCCGCCGGCACTGGAGATTCCCTTCCACAAGGAGCAGCTGGAAAACGGCCTGACAGTGATTGTGCACGAGGATCACAAGGCCCCGGTGGTATCGATCAATATCTGGTACAAGGTGGGTTCCAAGGATGAAGAGCCGGGCAAGACCGGCTTTGCCCACCTGTTTGAACACCTGATGTTCAACGGCTCCGAAAACTACCCCGGCGAATACTTCGAGCCCTTCCAGCGTTCCGGTGCCACGGATATGAACGGCACCACCAACAACGACCGCACCAATTACTTCGAAACCGTGCCCAAGGGGGCCCTGGATATGGCGCTGTGGATGGAGTCGGACCGCATGGGCCACTTCAGCGGCGCCATCACCCAGGACGTGCTGGACGAACAGCGCGGCGTGGTGAAAAACGAAAAACGCCAGGGGGAAAATGCGCCCTACGGCAAGGCCTTTGACACCATCGCCAGCAGCACCTTCCCGCCGTTCCACCCCTATTCCTGGACGCCGATCGGCTCCATGGAAGACCTGGACGATGCCAGCGTGGACGACGTCAAGCAGTGGTTCGCCGACTACTACCAGCCGGCCAATGCCATCCTGGTGATCGCCGGCGATATATCCGTGGAGGAAGCCATGGCCAAGGCGCGCCAGTATTTTGGCGATATTCCCAGTAGCAACGTGCCGCCACGGATCAAAAACTGGGAGTTGCCGGCGCAGGTCAACAAGCGCGAGATCCTGTTCGACCAGGTGCCGCAGACCCGTATCTACAAGGTCTGGAATGTTCCCGCCATCGGCAGCGAGGAGGAAGACGCGCTGGACCTGATCACCTCCATGCTGGCCAACCGCCAGAACTCGCTGCTCTACCGGCGGCTGGTGCGCGATGAGCAGGTAGCCACCAATGTGAGCGCCTTTTATTACGGCCGCCAGCTGGCCGGGCAATTGATGGTCATCGTCGACGTCAAGCCCGGGCAGCCGCTGGAGAAGGTCGAGGAGCTGCTGGACAAGGAGCTGCGCCAGTTCGCCAGGAGTGGTGTCACCACCGAAGAGCTGCGGCGTATCAAGCAGAGCGACTTCGCCAGCCTGGTCAAGGGGCTGGAGAAAACCGGCGGCTTTGGCGGCAAGAGCGATATCCTGGCTCGCTCCGAGTTCTACTACGGCGATCCGGGCGCACTGCTCGACGGCCTGAAGAATTTCGCCAGGCTGACGGCGCTGGATGTGCAGAATGTCGCCAGCCGCTGGCTGACCGATAACAGCTATACGCTGATCATCAAGCCCAAGCAGCAATTCACTGCCGCCGGCGAGGGAGTGGACCGCAGCGAACTGCCGGCGGTGGACAAGAATGTCGAGCTGGAACTGCCGCAACAGCATGAATTCACACTGGACAACGGCCTGCGTGTGGTATTGGCGGAGCGCCACGATACGCCGGCGGTGTTCATGAACCTGCAATTCCACAGCGGTGCCGCCGCCGACGGCGACAAACCCGGCCTGGCCTCCGTTGCCGCGCGCATGCTCAGCGAGGGCGCGGGCGAGATGGATGCACTGCAGTTCAGCGCGCGCGAGGAGGAGCTGGGGGCCAGTATCGGCGCCGGCAGTGGCCTCGATTACAACAGCATCACATTCAGTGCCCTCAGGAACCAGTTGGAGCCATCGCTGGAGCTGTTTGCCAAGGTGATCAAGGAGCCGCTCTTCCCGGAGGAGGACCTGGAGCGGATCAAGTCCAACCGCCTGGATGCGATCGCCCAGGAGGAGGCCCAGCCACAGGGGTTGGCCCTGCGGTCCCTGCCACCGCTGCTGTTCGGCGAGGATCATCCCTACGGTTCGCCACTGACCGGTTCCGGTACCGTCGAAGGCGTGAAGGCGATCAACCGCGACGACCTGGTGGAATTTCACAACCAGTGGGTGCGTCCGGACAACGCCACGCTGACCATCGTCGGCGATGTGACACAGAAGACACTGGAACCCATGCTCAACAAGACGCTGGGTGGATGGCGGAAGCCGAAGGAAGAACTGGTGCGGGTGTCGGTGCCGGCAGTGGAGCGGCCGCCGGAGGCCAAGGTCTACCTGCTGGACAGGCCCGGCGCCCAGCAGAGCTACATCATGGCCGGCCTGGTGATGCCGCCCTGGCAGGAGGAGGGCGCCGAGGCATTCGATGCCATGGCGTCGGTGATTGCCGGCAAGTTCACCTCGCGGGTCAATATGAACCTGCGCGAGGACAAGCACTGGTCCTACGGCGCCCGCGCGGTATCGCTGGATACTGAGGGACAGCGCCCTTACATCCTGTTCGCGCCGGTACAGACTGACAAGACGGCGCAGGCCATCGAGGAACTGCTGAAGGAATACCGGGCTTTCCTGGGCGACAAACCCGTTACCGGGGAGGAGTTGTCGGACTACCGGGACGACGAGGTTCTCAAGCAGAGTGCACGCTTCCAGACCAAGGGCCAGCTGTTGTCCAGTATCACCTGGCAGGTGGAGAAGGGTCTGTCGCCGGAGTATATCGCCGGCTACCCGCAGCGGGTGTCCGCCCTGACACGCGAGGATGTCGAGCAGGCGGCGGAGAAGTTCCTGCAGCCGGGGCAGTTTACCTGGGTGATCGTCGGCGATCTGGACAAAATCCAGGAGCAGATCGAGGCCTTGGATATCGGCCCGGTGACGGTACTGCCGGGCAAGTCATAGCGGAGCGCGGGGACGGGTTGCTGTAAACCATGGACGGGGACACCGAGGACCTGCTGGCCGGATTGGGGCGCGAGGCCCGGGAACTGCTGGCGGAAACGGCCGACATCGCGGTGCTCGGCCAGGTCGGCATCATTGCGCTGGTCTACGCCATTGCGTTTCTGGTCACGCATCGCCTGCAGACGCATGTGGCGGCGCTGCGCCAGCCGCCCTCGGCCCCGCAGCGCTATCCGGGACGGATGCTGCTGTACCGCTTCGGCAGGCTGCTGTTCCCACTGCTGGCCATTCTGTTGCTGAAAGTGGTGGCCGCGTTTATCCCCCGATTGGTTGGCGAGAGCTGGGTGGTGCAGTTGGCGATCGCCATTGCCCTTGTGCTGTTGTACAACGCTTTCATCCGGGAGATTGTCACCAGTCGCGCTGCGGCCTCTGTGTTCCGTTGGGTGGGGATGCCGATCCTGCTGTTGTACGGCCTCGGCGGACTGGACGATATCGTCGCGGTGCTGGATTCGATGGCGGTGCAGATCGGCAACATCCGCCTGTCTGCCTACGGGATCGTCCGCACCCTGATCTTCGGCTCGTTGCTGTTCTGGCTCGGCCGCGTTTCCAACTCCACCGGGCAGACGATCATCCGCCGCCAGGAAGCCCTGGATCTGCGCACTCGGGAAGTCTTTGCCAAGCTGTTCGAGATCGTGCTGTACGTCGTTATCGCCGTGCTGATCCTGCAGTTGATGGGCATCAACCTGACCACGCTGGCGGTGTTTGGCGGCGCGGTGGGCGTGGGGGTCGGTTTCGGGCTGCAGCATATCGCCGCCAATGTGATCTCCGGCATCATCATTATCCTCGACCGCTCCCTGACCCTCGGCGACTACATCGAAATAGAGGATGGGCAAAAGGGCACCGTGGTGAAAATGAGCATGCGTTCAACCATATTGGAGACATTCGATGGCAAGGATGTGGTGGTGCCGAACGAAAAGTTTATTTCCAACGCTTTCGTCAACTGGACGCAGAAGAACAAGAAGCAGCGCTACCGGGTGGATTTCTCTGTGGCCTACAGCACCGATGTGCGCCGGGTGGTGGAAATCATCAAGGCGGCGGTGGCGGCCCACCCGCAGGTGCTGAGTGGAGAAACACTCCCCATCGAGGAGCTGCCGGACTGTGAAATCGACAGTTTCGGCGACAACGGCGTCAACATGTTCGTGGAATTCTGGATGGAGGGCATAGACGACGGTCGCAACCGGGTCGGCGGCGACCTGCTGTTGACCATCCTGGAGACACTGCAGCAGAACGGTGTCGAGATTCCTTTCCCGCAGCGCGATGTGCGCCTGGTCGGGCAGCCGCAACGCGGCGCGCGCGGGTGAGCCGGCCGCGCTCATTTGCGTTTGATTGCCGGGATTTATTTTCGACGCCTGACGGTATCACGCTTTCGCACAGTCGCGAGCGTTTACCTGATCCTTGCGCTACACCAGGTATTGGTTCTCCGACAGGTGGCGATCCGGCACCTCGAAAAACCGCACGGCCCTGTTGCCACACTCCTTGCCGAAATCCGGAAATGTCTTCATGCGGTCGGCAAATATGCCGGAGCTGTGCTGGAAGCAGCCGCCCACATTCATCATTCTGTTGAAATCCGCCCGGAGGCTCCACATCCCCACGCCTTTCCCGGCCAGGTACATGCGCACACGGCGGCAACTGGGCGCGACAGCGTATGCGTAAAGTTTCACCGGAGGGGACATCCCTTGGGCTGAGTGGGCGATTGCGGTAGATTGTATGGCTTTATCATTCGGCCGCAGGGGCTGAACGTTTTTTTGACTTTATGTCGGGGCTCAGGGTGGAACAATGACAACAACTGCCAAAGCGGGACACTTTCGCTTATATCGCGTGCGCCTGGCCGGTGCCTTGTTGGGGATGTTGGCGGTTTTCGCCGTCTCCCCGGCGCTGGCAGAAGAGCTGGCCATCTATGCCGGCAAGCTGTTCGACAGCGAGAGCGGCGAGCTGCTGGAGGATCGCACCATCCACGTGGCGGACGGTCGCATCGAGTCGGTGCAGAAGGGATTTGCCCGGCGGGACCGCGAACAGCTGGTGGACCTGCGGGACTACACGGTGTTGCCGGGCCTGATGGATATGCACACCCACCTGGCCTACGAATACGGCCCGCGCACTTACATGGAGACCTTCACCTGGAACGATGCGGACTACACGCTGCGGGCTGTGGACACGGCGCGGCGCACACTGGAGGCCGGCTTCACCACGGTGCGGGATCTGGGGGATCACGGCAATGTGACCATCAGCCTGCGCAACGCGATCGACAGCGGCACCGTGCCGGGGCCGCGTATCTTCACCGCCGGCAAGTCCATCGCCACCACCGGCGGCCACGCGGACCCGACCAACGGCTACCGGCACGACCTGATGGGCAGGCCCGGTCCGGCCGAAGGGGTGATCAATGGCCCCATCGATGCGCGTGAGGCGGTGCGCCAGCGCTACAAGGACGGCGCCGATGTGATCAAGATCACCGCCACCGGCGGGGTGCTCAGCGTGGCCAAGAGCGGCCAGAACCCGCAATTCATGGCCGACGAGCTGGAAGCCATCGTCGCCACGGCCAAGGATTACGGCTATACCGTGGCGGTGCACGCCCACGGCAAGGAGGGAATGGACCGCGCCATACGCGCCGGTGTCGACTCCATCGAGCACGGCACTTACATGGACGGGGAAACCATGGAACTGATGAAGCGCAACGGTACCTGGTATGTGCCCACGCTGGTGGCGGGTGAGTGGGTGACGCAGAAGGCCGCGCTGGACGGCTTTTTCCCGGAAATGGTGCGCGCCAAGGCCGCCACCATCGGCCCGCAGATCCAGAAGACCTTTGCCGAGGCCTACCGCCGCGGTGTCAAAATCGCCTTTGGCACCGACAGCGGCGTCAGCCGCCACGGCGACAATGCGCGCGAGTTCAACCTGATGGTGGCGGCGGGCATGACCCCCGCCGATGCGCTCCGCAGCGCCACCTGGAACGCGGCGGACCTGCTCGATATGCAGGATGAACTGGGCAGTGTCAGCGCGGGCCGCAGGGCCGATATCATCGCCGTGGCGGGCAATCCGCTGGAGGATATTTCCGAGATGCGGCGGGTGCGGTTCGTGATGAAGGATGGGGAAGTGATCGTGGCGGCGGACTGACCGGCCGGGGGGCTGGCCGGTCCGCAGTTCGGGGTGCCTGCGTTCAGGAATTCCCGGTTCAGGAGTCCCTACTCAAGCTCGAATACCAGGTCCAGGTTCACGGAAATGGTTGTTTCCCCCGGTGCCACCGGCGTGGAGCTGTCGGCCCTGGCCGCGGCCATTTCCGTGCGCAGCATCGGGCGCGGGCCGCCGATATTGCCGTTTTCCGACACGCTGACGATACGGCGCACTTTCATGCCCAGGCTCTCGGCATAGGTCTCGGCGCGTTCCTGCGCCGTTTCCAGCGCCTGCTGGCGCGCTTCGGCCATCACCGGCTCCGGCTCGCCGATCTCCAGGCTGGGGCCGTGGATCTGGTTGGCGCCGGCAGCGGCCAGGGCATCCAGTACCCCACCCAGTTCTTCGATTTTGCGCACCTTGACGCTCACCGTGTTGCGGGCGATGTAGCCGGTGATTTCCGGTTTGCTGTTGGGCTGGTGATGGTAGCGCGGCGACAGGCTGATGCCGCTGGTCTGCACGTCTTTTTCGTCGATACCGGCCTTGTGGATGGCCTTCATCAGACTCTCCATCTGCGCGGCGTTGTCCTGCATCGCCTTCTCGCTGTCTTCCGCCTCGGTGACGACACCGGCGGAAATATTGGCGGTGTCCGGCACGCGGCTGGCTTTACCGGTGGCGGAGATGGAGACCAGGGTGCCTTTCTCTCCGGGGGCGCGCTCACCCCCGCAGGCGGCGAGGGTAAGGGCCAGTAGTGCGGCGAGAGAGACCTTTACAACCTTCATAACATTTTCCTTGTGGTCGTTTCTGGATAAGTGTGCGTATGGTAAGGCGCACAATCTGAATGGCAGCTGAGCGGAGCTTTGTTTTTATCAGGCAAACACCTGCCGATAAGTTTCACTCTCCCCGTGGTAAATGGCAAACCCGAGGCGCAACAGCCGCTGGCGCCGGTCGCAGAGAACCGCGCGGGATTTCAGCGCTTTCTGCAGCATTTCCGATTTTTCCGCGGTGCCGCAATCGAAAGTGAAAAAGTGGCCGTGGCCGTTTTCCAGGTCGTGGTGAAGCAGGTTCTGCCGGTTCAGCAGGGGGTGGCCGGCGGCATCCATGGTCTCCAGGAAGCGCCGTTGTGCCGCCAGTACATGGTCGTGAATCCTGTCGACGGTAATGCCCTCCCGCTCAAACAGCCCGAACACTGCCAACCCCTTGTACAGGGTGCTGTAATCCATGGTGGCGCCGGCAAAGCGCAGCCAGTTGTCGGAAAAGCCGACGCGGTCGGCGCGGTCCTCTAGTTCGGCCATTTCGGCGAACCAGCCGGTGTTCAGCGGGCGCAGGTTGCAGTCTTTGGGAATGCTCATAAAGCAGAGCCCCTCGCCGGCGCCGAGGTATTTGTAGGAGCCGGCGGTAAAGAAGACCGTGTCCGCTACCGGGCCCAGGTCCAGCGGCCGCGCGAAGAAGGCGTGGTAGCCGTCGATGACGAATTCGGTGCGCGCCGGCTTGCACGCGGCGATCTCCAGCAGTTGCGGAAAGACCACGCCGGAATCGAAAAATACCAGGCTGGCGTAGGCCAGCTGGTAGTCGTTGCGGTGCAGTTCCTGTTCGAAACGCTCCGCCAGGGTGGCGTAGGGTTCCTTGGCAATGCGGGTGACCTCGACGTTGTCCAGTTCCTCCAGTCGCTGCAACTGTCGCGCAAAGCTGTAGAATTCGCCATCCGTGGTCAGGATGCGCAGCGGCCTCCCCGGGTCGAAGGCGCTGAGCAGGCGGCAGACCAGCTCGTGAGTGTTGGGCGCCAGTGCGATGCGGTCGGGTTGTGGCAATGCCAGGGTGCGGGCCACCGCCGCCTGCCAGGCGGGGATCTTCTGTTCAAAAATTGGTCCCCACTTGTCGTCCGCCAGCTGCGCGGCGTCGTGCCAGTACTGCTGCACCGCGTCCAGGGTCACGTCCGGCCAGTAGTGGTGGGAGTGGCAGGCCATATGCAGCATCGAGGAGGGCGCGCCGCTGGGGGCCTGCAGGAATTGTGAATAGTATTTTTGGTACATTTGATCCTAGTGCTTCAATGCGCGATATCCTATGTTGTCGCCGATTGTAGATGGTTGCAAAAACGAGGAATAGTCGAGTGGAATATCTGCACACCATGGTCCGCGTGGCCGATCTGGAAGCTTCGTTGAGGTTTTATTGCGAGAAGCTGGGCTTGCAGGAGGTCAGCCGCAAGGAAAATGACAAAGGGCGTTTTACGCTGGTGTTTCTCGCCGCGCCGGGGGATATGGACAGTGCGCGGGAGAGCAGGGCGCCGATGCTGGAACTGACCTATAACTGGGACCCGGAAAGCTATACCGGTGGGCGAAACTTTGGCCATCTGGCCTATCGCGTGGATAATATCTACGCCACCTGCCAGCGGCTGATGGACGAGGGCGTTACCATCAACCGTCCGCCGCGCGACGGCCATATGGCTTTCGTGCGCTCGCCGGACAACATCTCCATCGAGCTGTTGCAGAAAGGGGAGGCACTGGAGCCCCAGGAGCCCTGGGCGTCCATGGAGAACACCGGCGAGTGGTAGCCGGCGCCCGCAGGGGCTAACCCCATTTGATTTCGAGTACAGCAGTGAAAAAATCCAATTGCGTCTTGCTGGCAGGTGCCGGTGCGGCAAAGCGAATTCGCGAGGAGGGGCTGCACCAGCGGCAGTTCTCGACCCTGGTGGGCGCCTCGGGTGGCCCCAAATGGCTGGTGATCAGCCAGCTCGACCGGGTGTTGATGGGGGAGTTTTTCCGCGATCGCCGCGAACCGATTGCGTCTGTCGGTTCCTCCATCGGCAGTTTCCGCAATATGTGTTACGCGATGGATGATCCCCTCGCGGCCCTGGAGCGGCTGGAATACGGCTACATCAACCAGACCTACGCCTCCGCGAGGCCGACGCCGGCGGAGATTACCGGCGCCGCCGAACGCATCCTGAAGGATGTGCTGGGCGACGATGGCGCGCGGCAGGTGGCGGAGAGCCCGGTCTGGCAGAGCCATTTCGTCACGGTGCGCGGCCGCGGACCGCTGGCCAGTGAGCGGCGCACGCTGCTGGCGCCGGCGCTGCTGGCATCGGCGCTGGCCAATGCGCTGTCGCGCCGCTCGCTGCGGGTGTTCTGGGACCGGGTGGTCTTTCACGCGGGCGAGCGACCGTCGGTGAACTTCCGCAACCTCAGCACCGTCAACACGCGCCTGTCGCCGGAGAATGTCCGCGCGTCGGTGCTGGCCAGCGGCTCCATTCCGCTGGTGATGGCGGGTATCCGGGATCCCCGGGGCGCGCCCGCCGGCAACTATCGCGACGGCGGTATCACCGATTACCACTTCGACCTGCTGTTCGAGCACCCGCGGGGGCTGGCGCTCTATCCGCATTTCTTCCCCTACATGGTGCCCGGCTGGTTCGACAAGAGCCTGAGCTGGCGCTGGGTACGCGGCGGCGCGCTGCAGAATACGCTGCTGCTGGCGCCGTCACCGGGCTTTGTCGCCAGCCTGCCCTACGGCAAGATCCCCGACCGCAACGATTTCTACAAGCTCGACAACAACGAGCGGCTGAAATACTGGAATACCGTGGTGGATATGAGCCGTCGCGTGGCGGAGGATTTCCACGAGATGTGGCAGGCTGGCAGCATCGCCGATCACCTGATCGAGGTGGCGGCCGACGATGTGTTGCACAAACTGCCGCGGGTGGCTGCCGCGTGAGGTGTTCATGAAGACATCGCCGGAATTCAGTGCTCCCCAGGAGGAGTACCGCACTACCCAGGAGCGGGTCTACTACCAGGTGCGCGACGCGATACTGCGCGGCAAATTCCTGCCCGGTCACGCGATCACTATCCGCGGCCTGGCGGCGGAGTTGGATTGCAGCCCGATGCCGGTGCGCGAAGCACTGCGGCGCCTGACTTCCGAGCGCGCGCTGGAGCTGTCGGATACCCGCCGCGTGACGGTGCCCACGATGACGCCGGAAAAGCTCGCCGAGATCTGCGCGGCGCGGGTGGCGCTGGAGTGCCAGGCGGCGGAACAGGCTCTGCCGTTCGTCGGCCCCGACGAGCTGGAGCAACTGCGCCGCCTCGACGACCGGGTGACCGCGTCGCTGGCGCACAAGGATATCGAGGAGTATGTCACTGCCAACCTGGAGTTCCACTTCACGCTCTACCGGCTCGGGAGGCCGCATATCATCCTGTCGCTGATCGAGAGCCTGTGGCTGCAGACGGCGCCACTACAGCACCTGGTGTTCCAGAAGTTCGGCGTACAGGAGTTGCCGGACCGGCATCGGGACCTGCTCGAAGCCATCACCTCCGGTGTCGCCACACAAGTCAGAACCGCTATTCGCCAGGATATCGAAGAGGGCCTGGGCTCGATTTCCGCAGAAGAATTACTCTAAAGAGTTACATTGATGTTCAGCTATATTCATATCTTTTTACACTTCCTGGTGCCGGTAGCCATTGCCTGGTTTTTCTTTCGCGACGACTGGAAGAAGGCCGCAGTGATTATGCTGGCCGCCAACCTGGTGGATTTGGACCACCTGTGGGCCGACCCGGTCTACGATCCCAATCGCTGCAGTATCAACACCCACCCGCTGCACAAGATGCTGCCAATCTCCGTATACGGTGCCATGATGTTCCTGCCGTGGAAGCCGGTGCGCTGGTTGGGGATCGGGCTGGTTACCCATATGTTGCTGGATGCGGTGGACTGTGGGTTCTGATGCCGGCCTGCGGTAGTCCTCTTGCTAGACCTGCGGGGCTGGCGCCCCGCGTTCCCGGGAACCCAACCTACACTCCCTGATACCCCTATTGCACAATCGGCTCGGCCCGCACTAAAATGTGATCACAAATTTGCGGGAGGCATATCGGCAGCTTTTGGCTGGCCGCCGGCCGGGCCACAGGGAGGTGGCGAGTCACATTTGGTTGTCGCCCCGACCGGGCGGTTTTATCAGGAGCGAGACATGAACAAGAGCGAACTGCAACAACACGACCGCGAACACCTGCTGCACCCCTTTACCGACTTCAACGACCTGGGCAAGCAGGGCACGCGGGTGATCACCGGTGCCGAGGGGGCCTATATCACCGATATCGACGGTCACAAGATGCTCGATGGCATGTCCGGTCTCTGGTGTTGCAACCTGGGCTACAGCCGCAAGGAAATCTCCGACGCCATCTACGAGCAGCTGAACACGTTGCCGTTCTACAACAGCTTCTTCCAGTGCACCACGGTGCCGTCCATCGAGCTGGCGGATGCGCTGGCGGAAGTGACGCCGGAAGGCCTGAACAACGTCTTCTTCACCGGCTCCGGCAGCGAGGCCAACGACACCAACCTGCGCATCATCCGCCGCTACTGGGACCTGAAAGGGCAGCCCGAGAAACGCGTTGTCATTTCGCGCAAGAACGCCTACCACGGCTCCACTATCGGCGGTGCCAGCCTCGGCGGCATGAGCGGCATGCACAAGCAGTTCCAGTCGCTGGACTATATCGAGCATATCCAGCAGCCCTACTGGTTCGGGGAAGGCGGCGACCAGTCTCCGGAAGAATTCGGCGTGCAGGCAGCGCGCGCGCTGGACGAAAAAATCCAGCAGCTGGGCCCGGAAAAAGTGGCCGCGTTTATCGCCGAGCCTATCCAGGGCGCCGGCGGTGTGATCATCCCGCCGGAAACCTACTGGCCGGAAGTAAAGAAGGTTCTGGACCAGTACGATATCCTGCTGGTGATGGACGAAGTGATCTTCGGCTTCGGCCGCACCGGCGAGTGGTTCGGTGCCGACTACTACGGCATGAAGCCGGACCTGATGACCTTTGCCAAGGCGGTGACCAACGGCTACTTCCCGCTGGGCGGCACAATGGTCAGCGACCGCGTGGCGGAAGTGATCAAGGCCAAGGGCGGCGAGTTCACCCACGGCTACACATACTCGGCGCACCCGGCCGCCTGTATGGCCGGCCTGGCGACGATCAACATCCTGCGCAATGAGAAAATCATCGAAAACGTGCGCGACAAAACCGCGCCTTACCTGGCCAAACGCTGGGCGGAACTGGGCGACCACCCGATCGTGGGCGAGGCCCGCAGCCTGGGGCTCGTCGGTGCGCTGGAGCTGGTCAAGGACAAGGGCAGTCGCGCGCGTTTCGACGAAGACTGCACCGCGGGCGCCGTCTGCCGCGATATGAGCATCAAGCACGGCCTGGTGATGCGCGCCACAGGTGACACCATGATCATCGCGCCGCCGCTGATCCTGACCACCGCGCAGGTGGACGAGCTGGTGGATAAGGCGCATCGCGCACTGGACGACACGGCGAAGGCGATGGCTTAAGCTTGTCGGGGCTCGGGGCTCGGGGCTCGGGACTTGAGCCAGTGCGCTCGGCGCACCCTACGGCCCCAGTCCAAAAGAATATCGAAGCTTGATGCGAGGGTCCTGCTGCCGGGGGCGGTTTGCGGGACCGTATGAGACAGGGATGTCGATTACGAGCGTACATGGATGTATTCACAGCGTGTCCTGCAAACCGCCCCCGGCAGTGGGACCGCCACAGAATCATCTTATTGGCACAGGGAAAAGCCCGCTCAAAGGCAATTTATGTCGCAAGAAAAAGAATTCACCCCGCAACCGGAACTGCTGGAACAATCGCAGCAGTTCCTGCGCGAGCACCCCGACCTGAAATGGGTCGAGGGCTTCATGTTCGATATCAACGGCATCCCCCGCGGCAAGTGGCTGCCGGCGGACTCCGCTGAAAAGCTGTTGAAAGGTGCACTGCAGATGCCGCGCAGTGCCGCCAGCCTGGATGTCTGGGGGCGGGATATCGAGAACAGCCCACTAGTATTTGCCAGCGGCGACAGCGACGGCGTCTGCCTGCCGGTTTCGCCCATCTGCCTGGCACCCTGGCACCGCGAGCCGACCGCGCAACTGCATATGCAACTGCACGAGGCCGACGGCTCCCCCCTCTACGCGGATCCGCGCACCCAGCTGCAGCGGGTGGTGGCGCGGCTCAAAGAGCTGGGTTACACCGCCGTCTGTGCCACCGAACTGGAGTTCTACCTGCTGCGCGAGGACGCCGACCACCTGTCGCGGCCGCGACCGGTCAGCGACAATGACGCCGAATTGGTTCCATCCACCGACGTCTACGACCTGGCGGAACTGGATGCGCAGCGACACTTCTTCGCCGACGTGCGCGCCGCCTGCGAAGAACAGGGGATCCCGGCCGACTCGGTGCTCTCCGAGTGCGCCCCGGGGCAGTTTGAAATCAACCTGCTGCACAGCGCCGACGCGGTCAAAGTCGCCGACCAGACGCTGCTGTTCAAGCGCCTGCTGAAAGGGGTTGCGCGCAGCCACGGCTACCGTGTCTCCACCATGGCCAAGCCCTTCGGGGACCAGGCCGGCAATGGCATGCACGTGCACCTGAGCCTGCTCGGTGACGATGGTAAAAACGTCTTCGACGACGGCACCGATACCGGTTCCGGGCTGCTGCGACAGGCCGCCGCCGGCATGCTGGCCACCGCCAATGACGCCATGGCCTTTTTTGCGCCGCACAGCAACTCCTACCGACGCTTTCAGGAAAGCTCCCATGCGCCACTGAACCTCTGCTGGGGCTACGACAACCGCACCACCACCCTGCGGGTACCAGCCAGCAGCCCCGAGGCCCGGCGCATCGAACACCGCATCGCCGGTGCCGACGTCAACCCCTACCTGGTACTGGCGGCGATCCTCGCCGGTGTCTGCCACGGCATCGAGAAAAAACTCGAGGCCCCCGCACCGGTGGAGGGGGATGCCTATCAGGTAGAGAGCGCCAAACTGGTCAACCACTGGAACAGTGCGCTGTGCCACTTCGAGCAGAGCCCTATCTGGCCGACCTATCTGGACCCGCGCTTTGTAGAACTGTTTCTATTATTGAAAAGACAGGAGCTCGCGGAGATCGATGCGCGGGTAACCGACATCGAATACCAGAGTTACCTGCACCGCGTGTGAGACCGGCCACTGGGGGAGGGCGGCGCGACATGCGACGGCCGATGAATGGCTTTGGCGACAGCGCCGGTGCGGGGGGCAAACCTTTGCTATACCTAGATTAAGCGTCCAGTGCGCTTAATACTCTCCTCCTGAAAGTGTGTTCGAGAAAACTGGCCCGCCATCTGGCGGGCATTTTTTTTGCCCACTGAAATTCTGTCGGAATATCTTTCCCCAAAATCCCCGGCATTGAGGCAACCCATA
Source organism: Microbulbifer litoralis (assembly GCF_023634065.1). Taxonomy (GTDB): domain Bacteria; phylum Pseudomonadota; class Gammaproteobacteria; order Pseudomonadales; family Cellvibrionaceae; genus Microbulbifer; species Microbulbifer litoralis. The sequence continues at coordinate 52,271 of NZ_JALKCV010000011.1, read as the reverse complement.
CTGCAGGTTGAAAAACCCCGCCTATACTGGAACTAACCGCAACTGCGGCGAAGGAGCTATTTGGCATTAAAAGGAGTTACCCCATGAGACTGAAGCCCCTCCTCATTCCCCTGGCTCTGGCGGGTTGCGCGGGCCTCGCCGCACAGCCGGTTCTCGCCGGCCCTTCCGGTTACCCGATGCAGCCTCCGGCCGACTACAGCGCCGGCGCCATCATGGTTCGCATAGGTGCCTCCTATGTAGATCCCGATGACGATGTTTTTTCCGGGGTGCAATCCTTCGTTGCAGATGATCCATCTACAGAGGACGTCGTTGAAGGGGTGCCGGTGGACGTGGGGGTCGATGTCGACCTGGATGACGACACCACCTGGTATGTCAGCTTTGCCTGGATGGCAATGGATCACTGGGGGCTTGAACTCTATCACTCCAACGATGCGAGCCTGGAGGCCGACCTCTACTCCGATGCCTACTCCGGCCGGACCTTTATCGGTGACTTCTCCGAGGGCATCGGCGACTTCGATACCTACACCACCAGCCTGTTCGTGAACTGGTATCCGCTGGATACCAACTGCCTGATCCAGCCCTATGCCGGTATCGGTGTCAGTTACGTGGATATCGAAGAGGATTTCCTGCGCCCGGTATTCGACGACCCGGATGGGGATTTTGGCCTGTTGCGCTTCGGCAGTGACTTCAGCTGGACGGCGCAGATCGGCGTGGATTTCAATTTCGGTCCCAAGAGCGCCTGGCAGGTGAACGCTTCCGCAATGTATGTGGATGCCAGCCCGGAACTCCATATGGGATTTGATACCGCCACACAACCGCCGGGCTTCGGAGAGCCGGCCGTGCTGCCGGTGCGTATCCGTGACGACATGGACCTGGATCCCTGGATTTTCAATCTGGGTGTGGGGTACAAGTTCAGTTTCTGATCAGCCAATGGTTCGCGCTTTTGCAGGCGGTCGGCAGCGCTGCCGGTCGCCTGCCTTGTGTTTATGGATTCCCGGCAAGCTCCCGGCGGGCCGCGCGACTTTGCCAGTGATGTGGACCGATTCTACCTAGCAGTCATTTCCTCGCCGGTGTATTCTTCGCTCCACCCGCAGTAAAACAACGTAAGGGAAGCCATGACCGCCCTGGAGCATTGTACAGACGGTCCATCCGAGAATTCGCGTCCGCTGAAGATCTGCCTGCTGGGCTACCGCAGCCATCCCTACTGTGGCGGGCAGGGGGTTTACCTGTACTACCTGAGCAAGGCACTGGTCGAGGCCGGGCACCGCGTGGATGTGGTCTCCGGCCAGCCTTATCCCGAACTGGATTCCCGCGTCAAACTGATCGAAATGCCCGGGCTCAACCTGTTTGATACCGAGTCTCCCACGCGTGCGCTGCGCCCGCGGCACCTGTTGTCGTGGACCGACTTTTTCGAGTGGTGGAGCAAACTGACCGGCGGTTTCGCCGAACCCTACACCTTCGGCCGGCGTGTGGCGAAATACCTGCGCCGGCATGGGCAGCGATACGATATCGTGCACGACAACCAATCGCTGTGTTACGGCCTGCTGGATGTCGAAAAAAACGGCCTGCCGATAGTGGCCACCATTCATCACCCGATCACCCGCGATCGCCAGCTGGCCCTGGACGCGGCGCCGGACTGGCGCTATCGCCTTCTGGTGCGCCGCTGGCACAGTTTCCTGCGCATGCAGATCAAAGTGGCGCGCCGGCTGCGCCATATCGTGACCGTTTCCCGGCAATCCGAGCGGGATATTATCGAGCAGTTTGGCGTGGCGCCGGAGCAGATAGAACTGGTCTACAACGGTATCGACACGGAAATATTCCAGCCGCAGCCGCATATCGAGCGGCGGCCACTGCGGATCATGACCACCGCCTCGGCGGACCAGCCGTTGAAAGGGTTGCGCTTCCTGCTGCATGCACTGGCGGAATTGCGCGAACAGCACCCGCATCTCGAATTGCTGGTGGTGGGGCAGCTGCGGGAGGGCGGTGCTACCGAGCAGTTGTTGCGCCAGTTGCAACTGCAGGGCGCGGTGCGATTCGTGTCCGGGGTCTCCAACCGCGAAATGGCCGAATACTACGCGAGTGCCGCGGTGGTGGTCTGCCCGTCGCTGTACGAGGGATTTGGCCTGCCCGCCGGCGAGGCCATGGCCTGCGGCGTGCCGGTAATTTCCAGCGACGGCGGTGCCCTGCCGGAAGTGGTGGGAGACGCCGGCGTGGTAGTGCCGGCCGGAAACAGCGGGGCCCTGGCGCACGCGCTGGCGGAACTGCTGGCAGATGAACCCCGCTGCACTGCCCTGGGAGAAAAAGGGCGCGCGCGCATCGAAAGGCATTTTTCCTGGCGCCTGGCGGCGGATCGCCTGGTGGCTTACTACCGCCGGATTCTCGGGGAGGAACCGGGAAGCTCCCGTCTCCGCCCGGCCCGGGCCGCAGCCAACCCGTCCGGCGGCGGGCGGGACGCGGAGGCCGCCTGATGATTACCGTCGACCCGCAGCTGTTGAACCTGCGACCGGGCCAGAAAGTGCTGGACCTGGGATGCGGTGAGGGGCGCCACGCAATTCACCTGCTGGCCTCGGAAACTGTCGAGGTGGTCGGCATGGACCTGGATTTCGACGATGTCCGCACCGCCCGCGAGCGCGCGCAGCCATTTGTCGAGGATACACAGAGCCCCGGTCGCCTGTTGCTGGGCGTCGGCGATGGCCTGCAGTTGCCGTTTGCGGACGATACCTTCGATGTGGTGATCTGCTCGGAAGTACTGGAGCATATCCACGACTACAGCGGCGTACTGGCAGAGATCGACCGCGTAGTGAAGCCGGCGGGGATTTTTGCGGCCAGTGTACCGGCGTATTTTCCCGAGTGGGTATGCTGGAAACTCAGCACTGAATATCACAATGTGGAAGGTGGCCATATCCGGATTTTCCGCGAGCGACAGTTGCGGTCGCGTATCGAAAAGCTGGGCCACCACTACTTCGCCCGCCACCGGGCCCACGCGCTGCACGCGCCTTTCTGGTGGTTGAAGTGCCTGCTCTGGAACAGGCCCGACTCGCGCCTGCTGGCCGCCTACCACCGCCTGCTGGTGTGGGACCTGATGCAGCGCCCGCTGTTTACCCGGCTGCTGGAAAAAATACTGAACCCGATACTGGGCAAGAGCGTCGTGCTCTATTTCGTCAAGCCGGCGACCGGCAGTGCACTGCCGGCAAACGAGAGCATCGATGTTTTCACCGCAGGGGAGGGCGCCGCGTGAACAACCCGGCCGCTTTGCCGAAGGCGACTGCCGACGCGCTGTTGCCGGCGGATTTTGTCTGTGACAGCGCCCGCTACATTCTCGGCCGGCAACGGCCGGACGGCTCCATTCCCTGGTTTGACGGCGGCTATGCCGACCCCTGGGACCATGTGGAGGCCGCCATGGGGCTCAGTATCGCCGGCGAATATGCGGCGGCGGAAAAAGCCTACCGATGGCTGGCCGGCGTACAACTCGGGGACGGCAGCTGGTGGGCGGCCTACCGGGATGGAAGCGTGCACAACGGGGAGCGGCGTGAGACCAATTTCGTCGCCTATATCGCTACGGGAATCTGGCATCACTATCGGATTACCGGGGACGACAGCTTTTTGCGGGCATTCTGGCCGACGGTGGAGCGGGCTGTGGAATTCGTGCTGGCGTTGCAGACCGGGCACGGCGATATCCACTGGGCCGTCGACGAGCGGGGGCGCGCCAGGCAGGACGCGCTGATCACCGGCTGCTCGTCGATTTACAAAAGCCTCGAGTGCGCCGTCAATATCGCCCACAGCCTCGGCCAACCGCGGCCGCAGTGGGTCTCTGCCCGGGCGGCGCTGGGGTGTGCCCTGCAGGAAATGCCGCAGCGCTTCGACCGCACCTGGGAGAGCAAGGCGCGCTTTTCGATGGACTGGTTCTACCCGGTGTTGGGCGGTGTTTTCTCCGGTGCCGCCGCCCGGGCGCGGCTGCAGCAGAAGTGGGATGAGTTTGTCGTGGCGGGGCTCGGCTGTCGCTGTGTCAACGACGAGCCCTGGGTCACGGTGGCCGAATCCTGCGAGCTGACCATGGCGCTGCTGGCGGCGGGAGAGCGTTCCCGCGCGGAGGAACTGTATCGCGGCCTGCACCGTTGGCAGGATACCGACGGCGGTTACTGGACCGGTTATGTCTACCGCGACAGCGCCATCTGGCCAGAGGAAAAAACCACCTGGACCGTCGGGGCCATGTTGCTGGCAGCGGACGCGCTGGCAAAGCTGACACCGGCGAGCGACCTGTTTACCTCGGTGCGGCTGTTGCCGGAGCCGGCGCGGGTGGCGCTGGGCTGACGGCGGCAACGTCTGTGAAGCAGGGGCAGTGGCTCCCTCCCCGAGCCGAAGTCCTTGACTGTGTATCCTCAGCAGATCCTGCGCAGGATACCGAGGGTGTCGACCATCTCGACCAGCTCGAACTGCCCCGAGGCCAGTGCCAGTTTATAAATATCGTAGGGGGCCTGGCCGCCGTCGGCCGGGTCCGGGAAAATATCGTGAATGGCGAGATAGCCGCCGGGCACGATGTGCCGCGCCCAGCAGCGGTAATCGGTCATCGCCGCTTCCAGGGAGTGGCCGCCGTCGATAAAGACCAGCCCCAGTGGCGTATTCCAGTGGCGGGCGGCAATCGCGGAAGACGCCACCAGCGGCACTACCCAGTCTTCGAGTTGTGCCGTGCGGATATTGCGGCGAAAAGTGCGGAAGCTGTCCATCAGCCGGGCGTGCTCATCGAACAACTCCGGATCGTGGTACTCCTCTCCCGGCTGGTGCTCCTCGGAGCCGCGGTGGTGATCTACGGCAAAAACGATTCCGTCCACCAGTTTGCAGGCAGAGGCGATATAGATGGTGGATTTGCCGCAGTAGCTGCCTACTTCCAGGCAGGCGCCCAGTGCACTGGCCTCCGCCGCCAGGTGGTGCAGGGCGGCGCCCTCGCTGGAAGCGAGAAAGCCTTTGATGGCGCGGATATCGATAGGCAGCTTGATGGACATACTTTCGTCTTCTGGTTTTTTTACTGCGGCAACAGTAAACCGGCGCATGGGCAAAAGCAATTGGCTGCCGATTGAAAACAGAGTTAAAAAATGCGCAGAGACCACCGTCCCTATTGGCTGAAACACTGGCAGCTTCGCTTCCGCCACTGGCGGGCGCGCCATTTTCTGTTGCCGCAGTTCGACGCCGTCGGCAGTGAACCGGAAATCATGGATCCCGGTTCCGTGCATGTGTTCGGGCGCAAAATCCGCCTGGGTGATTATCCGCACCTGATTTCCACACCGGACAACTGTATCCGCCTGACCACTCTCGGCCACCGGGGCAAGGAGGCGGGCATCACTATCGGCGATTATGTGTTGATTTCGCCCGGTGTGCGTATCTCAGCGGAGGAATCCATCACCATCGGCAACGCCTGTATGATTGCCGCCAATGTCTATATCTCGGATTCGGACTGGCACGGCCTGTACAATCGAGCGCGGCCGTTCCGCTGTACCCGGCCGGTGCAGCTGGGCGACAATGTGTGGATCGGCGATAGCGCGATCATCTGCAAGGGGGTCTCCATTGGCGACAACTCGGTGGTGGGCGCCGGCAGTGTGGTGACGGCGGATGTAGCGGCCAATACCGTGGTGGCCGGCAACCCGGCGCGGGAGATCAAGAAGATCGAACCCCGGCGCCGCATGATCACCCGCGAGGTGCTGTTTGCCGACGCCTTCCGCCAGGCGCACAATATGGACGAGCTGGACAGGATGCTGCTGGAGGGCAACAGTCTCCGCGGTTGGTTGCGCTCGCTGTTGTTCCCCCGCCGGGGAGATTGATCAATGATATCGGGGGCGTCTCTCTGTCTGTGCGCCCGCGCCGATTGCTGCAGTTGGTTTTGAAGAATGAAAAAAAAGAGAAGTGTTGTCCTGATCGGGATGCCGGGTGCCGGCAAGAGTACGCTGGGGGTTCTGCTGGCCAAGGAGCTGGCGCTGGATTTCGTCGATACCGACCTGTTGATCCAGTCCCGCGAGGGCAGGACGCTCCAGGAAATCATGAATGAGAGCGATTACCTCAACCTGCGCCGTATCGAGGGCGAGGTGATTGCCGATGCCGAGTTGCCCAGCCATGTGATCGCCACCGGCGGCAGTGTGGTCTACAGCGAGGAGGGCATGGCCAACCTGCGCCGTTTCGGGCCCGTGGTATTCCTGAACTGCTCCGCGGCGGAACTGCGCCGCCGCATTAACAATTACGAAAGCCGCGGCATCGCCAAGGCACCGGGTCAGAGCTTTGCCGCGCTGTTCGAGGAGCGCCAGGCGCTGTACCGACAGTATGCGGATATCACCGTGGATTGCGACGGTAAGGATATGCAGCAGGTGCTGGATCGGCTGCTGGAAGAGCTGCAGACCCTGGCCTGAACATCCGACCTCGGTATTCCTGTTCGGCCGGTGCGCACGGCGCACCCTGCTGAAGTTCCGAGTTCCGAGTTCCGAGTTCCGAGTCCCGAGTCCCGAGTCCCGAACCTATAGCGGCAACTGGGTCGTATACTTGACCTGCTTCAACGCAAAGGTAGAGTTGACCGAAGCCACGTTCGGCAGGTGTACCAGGGTGCGCTTCAGCAGTTGCTCGTAGTGCTCCACGCTGTCCACCACCACGCGCAACACATAGTCCTTGTCGCCACTGGTGGAGTAGCATTCCACGACTTCCTGCACATCCTGCACGGATGACTCAAAACTGTTCAGCGAGTCCTCGTCGTGGTTTTGGATGGTGACATAGCAGTATACTGTGACTCCTAGGTCGAGTTTCCGGGGGTCGAGCAGGGTCACGCGCCCACGGATGATGCCCTCGGCTTCGAGGCGTTTGATTCGGCGCCAGCAGGGCGTGTGGGAAAGACCCACTTTGTCTCCGAGTTCCGCCATGGAATAATCGGCGTTCTCCTGCAGCGCTCGCAGAATCTTGCGGTCAAAATCGTCCAGGTCTGTCGAACGCTTCATATAAACTCCTATCCTACAAAATTTGTTCTAGTCGAGATGGCTGTCATAATTTTACGCACATTTGCGTTAATAAAGCAATGTTCTATTGCGCTTAACGCACTAGTATGACCTGACCAGTTCGTCGCTGATTCGCCGTTTTTTGTGTTTGCCCGCCATTTCCGCGGCAAGCGGGGCCAGAACCGGCGGCGACAGGTGGCAGTGAAGCCGGAACAATAATGGCCAAAAAGCCCTAGTACACACTAGTGGGCCGCTTGTAAAGTTCGGTAACAAAGGAGCACAGCCAAATCGTTCAGGTCAAGGCGAGAAAGCGCTGGAATAGCAGCGTTATTTCAAGCTTTCTCAACGCAGAGCTGGACGATTTGGCGAAGCGAACTGTTACCTAACTTTGCGAGCGGCCCACTAGAGAGATAACCGGAAGTAGGCGTATGAGTGAAGCAGTCAGCAGCCCGCAGCCCGCGGCACCACAGCCCTCAGTGGAAAGCCCGACCAGGCAGGTCTCCCTGGACGATCGTTACACGACCCTGAAAGGGCGTGTACTGTTGTCCGGCATCCAGGCCCTGGTGCGCCTGCCGATTGACCAGATGCGCATGGACCGGGAGCGCGGCCTCAATACCGCCACATTCATCTCTGGCTACCGCGGTTCCCCCCTGGGTGGCTACGACCAGCAACTGGCCCGCGCGCAAAAACACCTCGACGAGTACAACATCCGTTTCGTGCCCGGCGTCAACGAAGAGCTGGCAGCCACTTCCGTCTGGGGTTCCCAGCAGGTAGGCCTGTTCGACGGCGCCGACGTGGATGGCGTCTGTGGCATCTGGTACGGCAAGACGCCGGGTGTCGACCGCTCCGGCGACGCCTTCCGCCACGCCAATGCCGCCGGCTCCTCGCCCAACGGCGGGGCGCTGATCATCGCCGGCGACGACCACGGCTGCAAATCCTCCTCCTACCCCGGCCAGTCCGAATTCGCCTTCGTGGACATGCATATCCCGGTGTTGAACCCCGCCACGGTACAGGAGGTGCTGGACTACGGCCACTACGGCCTGGAATTGTCGCGCTTCAGCGGCTGCTGGGTAGCGATGATCACGCTGGCGGAGAATATGGACAGCTCCTCCACCGTCGAAGTGGACCCGGAGAGGGTGCAGTTCACCTATCCGGATGTGGAGCGCCCCGAGGGCGGCCTGAACATCCGCAAGCAGGACAACCCGCTGGAACAGGAAGAGCGCCTGTGGCGCTACAAGCGCCCGGCAGCGCTGGCCTTTGCCCGCGCCAACAAACTGAACAAAGTGGTGCTGGAGAACCCGGATGCAAGCCTGGGCATCGTCAGCACCGGCAAGGCCCACCTGGACCTGATGCAGGCCCTGGAGGATATGGGCATCGACGAGCAACAGGCGAAGGACCTGGGTATCCGCATTCTCAAGGTGGGCATGACCTACCCGCTGGATGTCCCCGGTATCCAGGAATTTGCGCGCGGCCTCGACTACCTGCTGGTACTGGAGGAAAAGCGCAGCCTGATGGAAGTGCAGTTGAAAGAAGAACTGTACAACGTGCACCTGAAAGATCCGCATTTCCCGCGCATCCTGGGCAAGGTGGACGAGAACGATCGGCCGCTGATGCCGATGTACGGCGAGCTGTCGCCGGCCGTGGTGGCGCAGGTGCTGGGCAAGGTGCTGTCGGACAAAACCCACGCCGGCTCACAGCTGGGCGAGCGGGCGAAACACCGCCTGGTGCGGCTGGACAAGCTGGCGGAACGTATCTCCCAGCAGGCCGGTTCCAGCGTGTCGCGCCTGCCGATGTTCTGCGCCGGCTGTCCCCACAACCGTTCCACCAAGGTGCCAGAGGGCAGCCGCGCGCTGGCCGGTATCGGCTGTCACTACATGGCCCAGTGGCTCGACCGCGAGACCTACACCTTTACCCAGATGGGCGCCGAGGGCGTCAACTGGGTCGGTCAGGCGCCGTTCACCAGTGAGCAGCACGTATTCGTCAACCTCGGTGACGGTACCTACTTCCACTCCGGCATTCTCGCCATCCGCGCGTCCGTTGCCGCGAAGGTCAATATCACCTACAAGATCCTGTTCAACGACGCCGTCGCCATGACCGGCGGCCAGCCCCACGACGGCGAACTGCACCCGGATATGATCTGCCGCCAGGTACTGGCGGAGGGCGTGGAGAAAGTCGTGCTGGTGATGGACGACACCGACAAGTACAAGGGGGCGCTGACCTTCCCCGAGCAGGTGCAGATCCGCCACCGCGACCACATGCCCGTGGTGATGCGGGAGCTGCGCGAGACACAGGGCTGCACCGTCATTATCTACGACCAGACCTGCGCCACGGAGCTGCGCCGCAAGCGCAAGCGCGGCCTGCTGCCGAAAGCGGAAGGGCGCCCGTTTATCAACGACCTGGTGTGCGAGGGTTGCGGCGACTGCGTGCAGCAATCCAGCTGTATCGCGGTAGAGAAAGTCGATACCGCGCTGGGCGACAAGCGCCGCATCAACCAGACCAGCTGTAACCAGGACATGTCCTGCGTCAACGGCTTCTGCCCGTCTTTCGTCACGGTAAAAGGCGGCAAACTGGCCAAGCGCGCCGGTGTCGGCGATGTGCTGCGCACCGAGGCGGCCAAGCTGCCACTGCCGGAATTGCCGCAACTGGACGAACCCTTCAACCTGCTGGTGACCGGTGTCGGCGGCACCGGCGTGGTCACCATCGGCGCGCTGCTGGCGATGGCCGCCCATATCGAGGATAAGGCGAGCAGTACCCTGGACCAGACCGGCCTCGCGCAGAAGGGCGGGGCGGTCTACTCCCATGTGCGCTTTGCCGCGGAGCCGGAGGCGCTGCAGGCGGTGCGCATTTCCGATGGCCGTGCCGACGCGCTGATGGCCTGCGACCTGATCGCCGCCGGCAACCTGGCCGCCTGCCTGGCCAAGCTGGATGAGACCCACAGCCGCGCAGTGGTGAACACCCACTTGAGCCCCACCGCGGCTTCGGTACTGGGCCGCGAGGACAGCCACTCGCCGCAGGCGATCCTGGATACGCTGAGCGATACCGTCAAGGCGCTGGACGCGGTGGAGGGCCACAAGCTCACCAGCGCCGCACTGGGCGATACGCTGGCGGCCAATATCTTTATGCTCGGTTTCGCCTGGCAGAAGGGCCTGCTGCCACTGGGGCAGGAGTCGCTGCTGCAGGCGATCGAACTGAACGGTGTCGCCGTCGAGGCCAACCTGCAGGGCTTTGCCGCCGGGCGCCTGGCCGCCGCCGACCGCGCGGCGCTGGACGCGCTGCTGAGCGAAAGCCGCGACGAACCGACATTGCCCCGGGGGCTGGAAGAGGTGGTCGCGCACCGCGTCGAGCACCTGACCGGCTACCAGAATACCGCACTGGCGGAGCGCTACCGCGCGCTGGTGGATCGGATCAAGGATGCGGAGATCCTGAAGGTGCCCGGCAGCGAGGCACTGGCGGAAGTGGTCGCGCGCCACTACGCCAAACTGCTGGCCTACAAAGACGAGTACGAAGTTGCGCGCCTGTACACCGACGGCCGTTTCGCCGATGCGCTGAAGGAGAATTTCGCCGGCGACTTTGAGTTGGAATTCAATATGGCGCCGCCGCTGATTGCGCCTTTCGACAAGGCCCTGGGTCGCCCGCGCAAACTCAAGTTCGGCGGCTGGATGTACCGGGCTTTCGGGTTGCTGGCCAAACTGAAAGGGCTGCGCGGTACGCCGTTCGATCTCTTCGGTTACACCGCTGAACGCAAAATGGAGCGCGCCCTGATCGGCGAGTACGAGCGGCTGGTGGACCGGGTGATCGGCGAGCTGAACGCCGAAAACCACGCCGCCGCCATCGAGCTGCTGAGTTATCCCGATGCTATCCGCGGCTACGGCCAGATCAAGGAAGCCAGCCTGGAGAAGGCCAGGCAGCAGCGCGAGGCAGCGCAGTTGCGCTTCGAGAACCCGCGTGCGGACATCGAGGACGCCGCGCAAAAAGTCAAGGTATTCGATCCGGCCCGGGCGCAGCAGGTGGGGTGAATGGAGTGTAGATGCCCTGCCGGCAGAGTTGTCCGCTTTACCAGCTCATCTGCGCGCGTATCGCCAACTGTTTGGTCTCGTCGCCGGTAAACTCGTCGTCGCCGAACACCAGGTTGACCATAAAGCGTACCTGCGGGTTGTGGTAGTAGTTGACGCCGATGATGGTGCTGTTGGCTTCCAGGTTGGGAATGTCCCGGTTCTCGATGGTGTCGTAGCGTGCGGTCAGCTCCCAGGCGCCCCAGTCGCTGCGCGGTTTGGCGGATTCGAACGCGCCTTTTTTCAGGTCGTAGGGCTTGTGCTCGCCGGTGATCATCCAACTGCCCATGATGTACCAGGTGTGCACATCCTGGTCGCCGATAAAACAGCCGAAGAAGGGATCGCAGTCGAAACCGGGCGGGGCGTCGAACCAGTCTTCAAAAACCGCTTCCGAGATACTGTAATCGCCGTCGTACTCCGCGTAGGCGTATTCCGCCTGGGCGTAGAGGGGGCCGTAGGTGCCCGCCAGTTCCAGGCCCGCGATATTGACGTCACCGCCGTCGTCGCCGAAATAGAAAAACTCATCGCCGTAGTCGCCGAAGAACAACGACCGGTCGCCGGGCGTCAGTGCAATCAACTGGGTGGGGCCGCGGCGGCCGGCGTAGTCGGCGGTGGCCTCCAGTTCATCGGAATCCCGGTTGGGGTTTTCGTGGCTGGCGGAGATGCCGAAATGCACGGTGCTGAGGTCGTCGTCGATCGGTGCCCAGGTAAAGCGCCCGGCGGCGCCCACGCCCTCGTTGCGCGGACCGGCGGGATCGCGGGTGTTGAAGCCCATCAGGCCGAAGGTGGTGCAGTTCCATACATCGTGCCAGCCGATCCCCTGTTGCCGCTGCCGGCCGTCGTAGATGCCGGAGCCGCTGGAGAAGGAGCGCTCCATGACCGTGAGTTCGTTGGAACTGGTCATCTCGTCCATGGAGCGGTACGGCTTGAAGGAACCGATCTTGACGGTGCCGCCGAAAAAGTCGTGGGCGATATAGGCATCGCGGAAGCCGGACAGCGTATCGCCGGCGGCAAAATCCTGTTCCAGCTTGTATTTCCAGCCCCAGGCCTTGCCGGACAGGCTGATGCGCGCGCGCCGGAATTCGGTGGTGCTGACCGGATCCTCGATATCCGGGTCGAACAGGTAGGTGTCGAAATGGATGCGGCCGCCGATTTTGGCGGAGAAGTTTCCGTCGTCCGAAGTGATTTCCAGGTCGCCCCTGGTTTCGGCCTGGTCGGCGCTGGCGGTGTTGAACAATACTGCGCCGACAAGAACGCAGATGCCGTGACGGCAATGTTTCACAGATACCTCCCTGTAGTCCGGATGCGCACCGGCGGCAGTCCGGCGTGCATCCGAATTCTAGCAGTCCCGGCGAACTTCAGAGCTGTTGTAGCTCAAAACCCTGTTTTTCCAGTTTCTTCAACACGCTTTTGTCTCCCACCAGGTGGCCGGCGCCGACGATCACAAACAGCGATTCGTGCTCTTTGCTGGCCTCGCCGATTTTCTCCGCCATGTTGGCGTTGCGCTCGAAGAACAGCGCCTCGTAAAGCGGCGCGTACTCCGGGTGTTCGGCGAGACCGTCGGCGATGATCAGCCGGTAGAGTGCATCGCCGTCGCCGGATTTCCAGGCGTCGGTCATTTTCGGGATGAAGGATTCGATTTCCTGTAATTCTTCCAGGGTCTGCTGCAGCAGCAGGTCGGGGTTTTCCAAGCCGTTCAACATCCGCAATTGCGGCAGTACCCCCTCGAGCTCGACGATGGGCTTGTCCTCTTTTTTCGCCTGTTGCAGGAAGTGGCGGTCGATACCCAGGTTCGGGTCCAGGCCGCGGGCCTGCATCTCCACCATACCCATGGTGACCATGGCGATCGCCGGGCGCTGGCGGATAAACATCGGCTCGGGGATCTTCCGCTTCTGCATCCACTGCTGCAGCTTGGCGTAGACGTCGGTGGAGATATCGTCCTTGAGGCTGCGGTCGCCGCGGTAGAGGGACTCCTGCATGATCTGTTGTTGCAGTGCCATATCGCCCTGCGCGGCCAGTACATCGGCTTCCACCGCCAGCGCGTCGCTCTGGCGATAGGCTTCGTTGATCGCTTCCCGCAGCGGGTAGAAGTCGGGTGTCGCCAGGTGCACCGAGCCCAGCAGGTGGATCTGGCGACCGCCTTTCTCGGCCAGCCAGAATATGCCCCGGTCGTCGGCGGCGTTGGCCAGTGTGGCCGCGCAGAGCAGCAGTGACGCGAGCAGGAATTGCAGAAGTCTGTGGAAACTCGGCTGTGGCATGGGATGTCCCTTTTTTATGGAGCCCGGGTTTTATGGGGACCGGGTGCGATGAAACGCCATGGTAGCACGCTACCAAAGCCTGACCGATGTGCGCCGATTCACATCCCCGCTGTCGACGCGGTGGCGCCGTTGGTTTTTTTCCGGCGCGGCGCCGGCAAAGCTCGCTGACCCCGGCAAACTTGTGGTCCGCTGCGCGGAAAAAATGTCACAATCGAACAAAATAACCAGTCGGTACCAGTTAGCAGTAGGGAAAGATGCGGATTGTACAAATAATACCCGAGATGGGTGGCGATGAGCCGGCGCGCGGGACTCTGGAGCTGGCCCAGGAGCTGGTGCGCCTGGGGCACGAATCCATCGTGATTTCCAACGGGGGGGAACTGGTATCGCGGCTGACGCTGCGCGGCAGCCGGCATATCCAGATGCCGCTGCACCGCAAGTCTCTCTGGTCGCTGCGCCTGGTCGGCCGCCTGCGCCGCACGCTGTTGGAACTGCGGCCGGATGTGGTGCAGGTGCGCTCGCCGATGCCGGCGTGGATCGCCCGGCTCGCCTGGAAGGGCATGCCGGAGGGTGATCGGCCGCGACTGGTAACCGCGGTACACGGGCTCGATTCGCGCGGCGTTTACGGCGGGGCCGTGGCCTCGGGCGAGCGGGTCATCGCCGTTTCCCAGTGGGTGGCGGACGACCTGCAGAAGAACTTTGCCCGGAAACTGAACGCGCCGCCGCGGGTGATTCCGCGCGGTGTGAATACGCGGGAGTTCGATCGCCAGGCACCGGTTTCCGGTCACTGGCAGTTGCGATTGCTCAACGACTACCCGCAACTGGAGGGCAGGCACTGGCTGTTGATGCCGGCGGCGCTGGCGCCGGACCAGGGGCAGCGGACCTTCCTCGAGATGCTGGCGTCGATTGCGCGCCGGCGCGACGATGTCTTTGGCCTGGTGGTGGGCAGTGCCGGCCGCGGCGGGGAGAAATATGCGCGCGGGCTGGAGCGTTTGGCGCTGGATCTGGGGCTCCAGGAGAAAGTGTTGTTCCTCGGCGAGCGCCGCGATATGCGCGAGCTCTACGCCAGTTCCCGTATCTGCTATCACCTGTCGGCGCATCCCGAGCCCGCCGGGCGCATCGTCGCCGAGGCGCTGGCGATGAACTGCCCGGCCGTGGCCTACCGGGACGGCGGCCCGGGCGAAGTGCTGGAGCGGTGTTTTCCCCAGGGGCTGGTGGAGCGGGGTAGTGTGGAGGCGCTGGCAGAGACCAGCCTGGAGATACTGGAGCGGCCGCAGCCGATCGATTTTGCCGGTTTCAGCCTCGAGGATACCGCCGCGCAGACCCTGGCGCTTTACGACGAGCTGTGCCAGCTGGCCTAGTGGTCCATGCGGAAAGTTGTGTAACTGTTCGCGTCGTCAAAGCGCCCAGCTCTGCGTTGAGAAAGCTTGATCTGACCACTTTGGCTGTGCTCCTTAGTCACCAAACTTTCCGCATGGACCACTAGTGGGCCGCTGGCACCGGTCGCTGGTCGCTGAACAGGTCGGTGTAGACCTGCCAGGTCGCTCGCGCCATCTTGTCCAGTGTCAGTTCCCGCTGTGCGCGCTCGAATACCGGGGCGAAGTCACTTTGCAGCTGTTTCCTGTCCGCCAGGGCGCGGCGCAGTTTTTCCGCCAGGTGCCCGGGTTCCAGGCTGTCGAGCAGGTAATCCGCCGGCAGGTAGTCCTCGGCATTGCCGGCACGGTTGGAGACCACAGCACAGCGTTGCAGCAGCGCTTCCACCAGCGTGTAGGGAGCGCCCTCGTTGCGGCAGGGCAGCACCAGCAGGTCGGTTGCGCGCATGAACGTACCCGCCTTGCCCGTGTCGCCGACGAAGTTCACCCGCTGGTGAACGTCCAGTTCGCGGCTGAGCCGCTCCAGATTGTCCCGCTCCGGCCCGTCGCCGAGCACGATCAGCTCCGTACCCGCCAATTGCGCCAGCGCCCGCAGCAACTGGTCGATTCCCGCCTGCTTGACCAGTCGTGTCGCCACCAGGACGGTGGGGATGGTGTCCAGGTGGATTCCGGGGGAAACCGCCGCTGGCGCGGGAATATCGACGCCGTTGGGGATGACATTCCAGGACAGGCGCGAATTGGCCACGGCACTGTGGCTCACGGCGATGCGCGCGTCGAAGGCACTGGCCAGCTTGTCCCGCGGATGGCGGACATTGTGGCGGGTGATCACCTGCGGGCTGTCGGTGTATTTCTGCACCGCCGCCAGCAACTGTGCGGATTTACTGCCGTGGCCGTGGGTGATCTGGAAGCCGCCGGCGCGGATTTGGTTCGCCAGGCGCCAGACCAGGGTGGGGTGCAGGCGGCTGCGATCGGTGTTCAGGGGGATGAAGCCAACCGCTTCATCCAGCGTCTGCCGGTAGCGGGGGTGGGCAATCACCGAGACCTTCGCATCGGTATTGTGGGCCTGCCAGCGCGAGAGGTCGGCCACGTGTTTTTCCAGGCTGCCGTGCTCGCGGCTGGCGACCAGGTGGCAAATATTCCGGATCATATTTTTGCACTTCGGTCGGGGAGGGCGCGCGAGTCGGTCGCGAGTAGCCCAGGTTGTTATGTGGGCCATTGTGTGGGGGATTTGTTACAGGAGTTTGATCTTTGTGTGACGCTGGCGAGTTGTCGATTTTTTGTGCCGCATTCCGTCGCGGGCACAGCGGCGATTGTTCAGAAACTGAAATGCCAGTTGATGGAGCCGAAATCGAACCCGGGGTTGGGTGTGTTGGTGTAGGCGTTGGAGAAGTGGCTGTAGCGCACTGACACGGCACAGCCACTGCGCAACCGGTAACCGGCGGCGAAGTGCAGGGCAAAGTTGCCGTGGGTGGTGAGTTCGATCTGGCCGAAGTTTTTCTCCGACAGGTAGGCGGCACCGACGCCCGCTTCGGCAAACAGGCCGCTGGCCCGCTGGCCGGGATACCAGCGCAGTACCGGCTTCAGCTCGAAGATGTCCTGGTTCTGGCCGCGCCCCCGGTAATCGATAGACAGATGGGAGTAGCTGCCCTGTGCCCACCATTGCCAGAGCCCGTGGGACATGGGGTATTCGGCGAAGCGATAAGCGTAGTTGACGCCGTACATCTCGGAGCCGGCAATGGAATCCTTTTGAATCAGTATGTCGCTGAGACCTTTACCGGCACTCAGGATCAGCTCCTGTTCCGCGCGGGCGGGTATCGCAAAAGTACCGCAGAGCAGCGCGGTGGCGAGCAGTCGGTGCATCGAATTTTCGCTTATCCATCAAAATCAACGGGTAAGCCTAGTGCGCCCTGCGGAAAGTTCAATATCAATTTACCCTCACTGCGCCCCCGCCGCCGGGCAGCGGCGGCGCAGTGACCGGTTTTCCCACCGTCAGCGCCACTGGCGCTTCAGTTGTCGCAGTGCATCCGAGTGCAGCTGGCGCGCGCGCTCCTGGCTCAATCCCAGTTGCTCGCCGATCACGCGGAAGGAGCAGTCGCGGTCGGAGGCCAGCCCGTAGCGCAGGTTGAGCACCGTGCGCTGCCGCAGGGGCAGTCGGGCCACCGCCTCGCGCAGTCGCTGGGCGAGTTCCTGGTTGGTGACCAGCTCATCGGTGTTGTAGAGCTCGTCCGCCGGCGCGTAGTCCAGCCGCGTGCTGCTCTGGTCGTCCGCCACCGGGTCGTCGAGTGAGCCGGTGGGGCCGGGCAGTTTGAGCAGGCTCTGGATGCGCTCCAGCTCCAGCCCGGTATGCCTGGCCAGGTTTTCGTCCGATGCCGACAGGCCGTCGGAGCGCACCTCGGCGATGGCGCGGTAGATCGCGCGCAGGTCGTCCTGCACATTGGCGGGCTGGCGCACCAGGTCGTCGTTGCGCCGCAGTGCCAGCTGTATCTCCTGCTGTATCCACCAGTAGGCATAGGTGGAAAAGCGGTAGCCCATCTGTGGTTTGAAGCGCTCGATGGCCTTCATCAGGCCGACGTTGCCTTCCTGTATCAGGTCGATAAACGGCACCGCCGGGTTGCGGAAACGCTTGGCGATGGCGATCACCAGGCGCAGGTTGCACTGGATCAGCTTCTTGCGGCTGGCGCGGAAGCGCCGCAACAGGCTCTGCAGTGCGCTGCGATCGCGTTTGGGCAATTGCCCGGAGGCGAGCAGTTGTTCGGCTTGGGCGATGATCAGGCCGTGATCGTAGGCGCCGGTGCTACCGCGTTGCTCCACGCCCTCGCTGCGCAGTTGCACCAGTTCGACCCCGCGTTTCTGCAGCAGTGCAATCAGTTTGTCCTCCAGCTCCCGCAGCAGGCAGGTGGTGGTGTTTTCCTCCTCTGGAGTCAGCAGTTCCAGCCGGTACAGATGCCGCAGGTAGCTCTGCATCGGCGTGCTGCCGGTATCCGAGGCGTTTTCGTCGGCAGCCGACGTGTCGGCGTTATCTGCCTCGGTTTCGGTGGGTTGTACTGCACCGGCAGCTTCCTCGGTGGGAATGTCGCCGGTGAGTGGTTCGCCTGTTTCCTTCAGCCATGCTTCATCCCTTGAGTAGATGTGTTCTCGGGACAAGTGCGTACACCTTCTGTTGGCTGGATTACCGCGCCCGCGGCCATCGGTGGCCACTGGCGTGTGTTTCATTTTTGAATATAGATGAAATGTGGAAATTTGCGCCGGAATAATCATGACCCGGGGGTTTTCGCCGGTAGCGAAAAAATACGGCTTTTCTATGCTGAATTAAGTGGGCGCCGTTTTGAGGGGGAATGCCGCTGCGGGCGATCGCGCCAGCGCTGTCTGGCTGGGTGATAGTGCGCCAGGCCATGTCTTTTGGTTGCCAGAGGGGGATTCTTTATTTCTCCCGATTCTTATTAGTACCCGGGCAGGAGGTTTATGACGATCGACTGGAAGCAATACAACCCGGGTGACTTCTACGACGAACTGATCAGCACGCCGGGTCACCCGCGCGCGCCGGCGCGGCGGCTGGTGAGTTACCTGGGCTCGCTGACCGCGGACGAGATGGAGGCGCGGCGTATCACCGCCGAGGCCACCATCCAGGAAATGGGAGTCAGCTTTACCGTCTATACCGACGAGGGCAATATCGATCGTTGCTGGCCGTTCGATATAGTCCCGCGGGTCATCGACAAGAAGCTCTGGGATGTGGCCGCCGCCGGGCTCAAGCAGCGGCTGCAGGCCCTGAACCTGTTTATCGACGATCTCTACCACGAACAGAAAATCGTCCGCGACAAAGTGTTGCCGCGGCACATCCTCGATGAGTCTCAGAACTTCCGCCCCGAGTGTGTGGGATTCTCGCCGCCCTGCGGTGTCTGGGCCCATATCTGTGGCACCGACCTGATCCGCGACCGCGACGGTCGCTTCTATGTACTGGAGGACAACCTGCGGGTGCCGTCCGGGGTTTCCTATATGCTCGAGAATCGCGCCATTACCAAGCGGGTGCTGCCGGAGATGTTCGATTCCTACCGCATACTGCCGGTGGACGACTACCCGGACAAACTCTACGACACCCTCGCTGCGATCTCACCGCGTCACCAGCGCGAGCCGGTGATGGCGGTGCTGACGCCGGGAATTTTCAACTCCGCCTATTTCGAGCACGCCTTTCTCGCCCAGCAACTGGGTGCCGAGCTGGTGGAGGGCAGTGATCTGCTGGTGGGCGAGAACGACTGCGTCTACATGCGCACCATCGATGGCCTGGAGCAGGTGGATGTGATCTATCGCCGCATCGATGACCTGTTCCTGGACCCGGAAGTGTTCCGCAGGGATTCGGTGCTGGGCGTGCCCGGCCTGATGCGCGCCTGGAAGGCGGGCAATGTGGCGCTGGCCAACGCACCCGGCGCCGGTGTGGCGGATGACAAGGTGGTCTACGCCTTCGTACCGGACATCATCAAGTACTACCTGGATCAGGACCCGATCCTCGAAAATGTCCAGACCTATCTCTGCGATGACCCCAAGCAGCGGGAGCACGTGCTGAAAAATATCGACAGTCTGGTGATCAAGCCGGCCAATGAATCCGGCGGCTACGGCATGTTGATCGGCCCCCATGCCACGGAAAAGGAACGCCGCGAGTTCGCTGCGCGCATCAGGAAGAATCCGCGCAACTACATCGCCCAGCCCACCATCAGCCTGTCGACGGCGCCGACGGTGACCGACCGCGGCAAGGTGGAACCGCGCCACCTGGACCTGCGCCCGTTTGTATTGCAGGGGCTCGACCTGGAGGTGACCACCGGCGGCCTCACCCGCGTGGCGATGTGCAAGGGCTCCCTGGTGGTGAATTCCTCCCAGGGCGGTGGCAGCAAGGATACCTGGATCGTCGACCGGAAGGGGGATTGAATGCTGTCGCGGGTCGCCGAGCGGATCTACTGGACTGCGCGCTACCTGGAGCGGGCGGAAAATACCGCGCGCCTGGTCAACGTCTATTCGAAAATGCTGCTGGACCTGCCCGGCGGGGTAGATATCGGCTGGTACAACCTGGTGACGCTCAACAGCGCGGAGCAGTTGTTCGGGCAGAAATTCAAGAGACGCGACGAGCGCAACGTGATCAGGTTCCTGTTGGCCGATCCGGACTTCAGCGGCTCGGTGCTCACCTCGCTGAAAATGATCCGCGAAAATATCCGCACCACCCGCGATGCGCTGCCGGCGGAAGCCTGGGAGCAGGCCAACGAATCCACCCTCTTCGCCACCAGCCGCCTGGACGAGGGCTTGCGACGCGGCGACCGCTACGAATACCTGGACGGTATCATCCGCTGCTGCCAGCAGTTGAGTGGACTGCTGGATACCACCATGCGCCGCGACGCGGGTTGGGAGTTTTTCCGCCTGGGGCGCAACCTGGAGCGGGCGGACATGACCTCGCGCCTTCTCGATGCCGGCGCCTCCATGCTGCAGGAGCACCCGGGCCGGGAGGAACCGCTGAACCTGGTGCAGATCGTCTGCGGCAATGTGCTGCGCTCCGCCAGCGCCTACCAGCCCTACCGGCGCGTGATCAAGGGACCGGTGCGCAGCCGGCTGGTGGTGCGCTTCCTGTTGGAAGACGAACTGTTTCCGCGCTCGGTGGCCCACTGCATCGACCAGATGATCGACGCGGCGGGCGCACTGCCGCGCCAGCGCCGCGTGCTCAAACTGCTGAAATGCGAGCGCAAACAGATTTTCGCGGAACTGGACGAGGAAAAACTGGAGCACGACCTGCGCGACTATCTCAACTCGCTGCAGCTGCAGCTGGCGGATTTCCACCGGGCATTCAGCCACAACTGGTTTGCCCTGGAACAGCCGGGCGACACATGACCACGCGCGTCGCGTTGCGACACACCACCGAGTACCGCTTTGACCGCGCCGTGACCCTCGCCCCGCACACCCTGCGCCTGCGGCCGACGCCCCACGCTCGCACACCGGTGTCGGCCTACACGCTGCGCATCGAACCCGCGGAACATTGCATCAACTGGCAACAGGACCCTTTCGGCAATTACCAGGCGCGGGTGGTCTTTGCGGAAAAGACCGAGCGGTTGAAGGTGAATGTGGAAGTGATTGCCGAAGTGGAGGCGATCAATCCGTTTGATTTCTTTATCGAACCCTACGCCGAGCAGTTTCCGTTTTCCTATCCCGAAGCACTGGCCCGGGACTTGGCGCCCTACCTGGAAATCCGCGAGCGGGGCCCGCTGCTGCGGCAGTACCTGCACGGCCTGGACCGGCACCGGCAGCCACTGGTCGAATTCCTGGTGGCGTTGAACCAGCGGCTGTACAGCGATATCCGCTACTGCCAGCGTATGGATGCCGGTGTGCAGGATGGCGAGGAAACCCTGCTCCAGCGCACCGGTTCCTGCCGCGACAGCGCCTGGCTACTGGTCCAGTTGCTGCGCCATCTGGGGCTGGCCGCGCGCTTTGCCTCCGGTTACCTGGTCCAGCTGGCCGCGGACGAGCCGGAGCCCGGTGCCCCGGCAAAAGATTTTACCGACCTGCACGCCTGGGCCGAGGTGTTCGTGCCCGGAGCCGGCTGGGTGGGGCTGGATCCCACTTCCGGCCTGCTGGCCGGCGAGGCCCATATCCCGCTGGCCTGTACCCCGTCACCGGAATCGGCTGCGCCCGTCACCGGTTCCACCGAGCCCTGCGAGGTGACGTTCCGTTACTGCAACAGCATCGAGCGGTTGCGCGACACGCCGCGGGTCACCCGGCCCTACAGCGAGGAACAGTGGCTGGCGATCGACGCCCTGGGCGAGCGGATCGAGCGGGACCTGCAGGCGCAGGACGTGCGCCTGACCATGGGCGGAGAGCCCACCTTCGTGTCCGCCGACGACCGCGCGCACCCGCAGTGGAATACCGAGGCCGCCGGGGACGAAAAGCTGTCGCTGGCGCGCGAGCTGCTGCTGCGCCTGCAGCGCCGCTTCGCTCCCGGCGCCGTCCGCCAGCACGGCCACGGCAAATCCTACCCGGGTGAGGAGGCACCGCGCTGGGCGCTGGGCTGTTACTGGCTGAAAAATGGCGAGCCGCTGTGGCGGGATGAAAACCTCCTTGCCGATCCACGGCGGGATTACGGTTCCGGCAATGGCGATGCGCAACGCTTTTTGCAGGCGCTGGGCGCCGAATTGGAACTGGAGGTGGCCTGTATCCTGCCCGCCTTTGAAGACCGCGCGCTGATCGACTGGAAACGGCGGCAACTGCCGGTCGACCTGGACCCGGAAAAACTGTCCGAAAGTGACGATCGAAAGCTGCGCCAGCTGGCCCGCCACCTGCAACTGGATACCGGCGAGCCGGCCGGTTTCGTGTTGCCGCTGTCCCACTGCCGGCGGGGCGACAGCTGGCGCACCGAACGCTGGCGGTTGCGCAACGGGCGCCTGACATTGCTGCTCGGCGACGCGCCGCTGGGGCTGCGCCTGCCACTCGCGGCACTGCCGGGCGGTGGCGACGGGCGTGAACCGGTGCGCACGGCGCTGGCGGTGCAGGCCGTGCGCGGCTGTCTCCACGTCTTCCTGCCGCCGCTCCAGGCGCTGGATGCCTGGATAGAGCTGGTCGCGGCGATAGAGAGGGTTGCCGCGGCGGAACGACGGCCGGTGGTATTGCAGGGCTACGGGCCGCCGCGGGACCCGCGCCTGCAACGCCTGTTGCTGACGCCGGACCCGGGCGTGCTGGAAGTCAATATCCAGCCCGCCGCCAACTGGCGGGAAATCGTCGACAACACCGGCGCGCTGTTCGAGGAGGCGCGGCAACTGCGGCTGAGTCCGTACAAGTTCCTGTCGGATGGCCGCCAGGTGGGCAGCGGCGGCGGCAACCATATCGCGCTCGGCGGCGCCACGGTGGCGGACAGCCCGCTGTTGCGGCGGCCGGACCTGCTGCGCAGCCTGGTGACCTGCTGGCAGCGGCACCCGTCGCTGTCCTATGTTTTCTCCGGCCTGTTTGTCGGCCCCACATCGCAGGCGCCGCGGGTCGACCAGGGGCGCGACGAAGCGCTCTACGAACTGGAGATCGCCTTCCGGCAACTGCGGCCGGGGATGGCACCGGAACAGCTGGACCGGGCCCTGCGCCACCTGTTCGTGGATATCACCGGCAGCCGCCACCGCTCGGAATTCTGTGTCGACAAACTCTACCCGTCGGAAGCGGGGGCCGAGGGCGGCCGGCTCGGCGTCCTCGAATTGCGCGGTTTTGAAATGCCGCCGCACCCGCGTATGGCGCTGGTACAGCTGTTGCTGCTGCGCTGCCTGGTGGCCCATTTCTGGCGCCGCCCGCTGCAGGGGAGGCTGGTGCGCTGGGGCACGCAACTGCAGGACCGTTTCCTGCTGCCGCATTTTGTCTGGCGCGACCTGTGCGAACTCTGCGGGGAGCTCAACGATGCGGGTTACCACTTTGACCCACAGTGGCTGCGGCCGTTTATGGCATTCCGTTTTCCGCGCTTCGGCGAGGTGCAGCTGGGCGATCTGAGCCTGGAGCTGCGCTGGGCCATCGAGCCCTGGCAGGTGCTGGGCGAATCGGTACACAGTGGCGCCAGCGCGCGGCCGGTGGATTCCTCCATGGAGCGGCTGCAGGTGCGGCTGACCGGCGCCGGCGGCGACCGCTACCTGCTGGCCTGTAACGGCCGCCGGGTACCGCTGCGGGCCACGGGTCGCGGCGACGAGCGGGTGGCGGGCGTGCGCTACCGCGCCCACAGCCTGGCCGACAGCCTGCATCCGGAAATCCGTGTCCACACGCCGCTGGTGTTCGACCTGGTGGACACCTGGAGCGGTCGCGCGATCGGCGGCTGCACCTTCCATTCCTGCTATCCATCCGGGCGCCGCTGCCAGGCGCCGCCGGTCAACGGCCTGGAGGCCGAGGCGCGCCGCGCGCAGCGCCTGCAGAAATTCGGCCATACTCCCGGTGTGGCGGAGAATTTGCCGCCGCCGGAGGAGATCGATGACGAATACCCCTACACCCTGGACCTGCGCCGAAGGCCGCCGCTGAGTCGAGGCGCTGACGATGAGTGACGATCCGCTGCTGGAGCGCTTCCTCGCCGGCTACCGCTGTCCCGCGGATATTTTCGACGAGCTGCGGGCGCGCGACGGTGGGCTCGATCCCGGCTGGTCTCACCTGCTGGGCCATTTCGCGCGACTGAGTGCCGCCGAGCTGGACGAACGGCTGCGCAAGCTGCAGCGGGTGCTGCGCGACGACGGTGCCAGTTACATGCTGACCGGACCGGCCGGCGCGCCGGCGGCACAGACCTGGGAGCTGGATCCGATTCCGCAACTGATCGACGGTGCCGAGTGGCGGACGCTCGAGGCCGGTCTCGAGGAGCGGGCGCAGATTCTCGATCTGTTGCTGAAGGATATCTACGGTCCCCAACACCTGGTTCGCGACGGCGTGATTCCACCCGAACTGGTCTACGCCAACGCCGACTTCCTGCGCCCCTGCCACGGTATCGGCATTGACGGCAGGCAGTTGCTGACCGTTTACGCGGCGGACCTGATGCGGGCGCCGGACGGTGTCAGGCGGGTGGTCGGCGATCGGACCCAGATGCCGGCGGGGCTGGGCTTCGCACTGGAAAACCGCGCCGCCATGGCGCGGGTCATGCCGGAGTTGTTCGGCGCCCGGCGGGTGCGCTCGCTGGCGGATTTCTTCCGCGCACTGCGGCGGGCGCTGGAGTCCCTGGCGCCGCCGGAGCGGTCACCGATGATCGGGCTGCTGACGTCGGGGCCGCGGGACCGCGATTATTTCGAACACGCCTATCTGGCCAATTACCTGGGATTCCCGCTGTTGCGCGGCGCCGACCTGGCGCTGCGCAACGGCGGCCTGTTCATGAAGGGGGTGGGGGGGCTGGACCGGATGGATGTGCTGCTGCGCTACGTCGTGGACTACCATTGCGACCCGGTGGAATTGAACGATGAATCCACCCTGGGGGTACCCGGCCTGCTGGACGCGTCGCGCCGGGGGCGGGTGGCCATCGCCAACCCGCTTGGCAGCGGTGTACTGGAGAACCCGGCGCTGCTGAAATACTTCGACGGTATCGCGCGCCACTTCCTCGGTCGGCCGCCGCTGCTGCAATCGGCGACCAGCTACTGGTGCGGCGATCCGGCAGACCTGCAGCGGGTGATGGAGCGGCTGCCGCAACTGGTGGTCAAGCGACTGTTCCGCAAGCCGCAGCGGGACCGCTACTACGGCTACCTGTTGTCCGAAGAGGAGCGCGAGGCACTGTGCCGGCAGATCCGCGCCGCGCCCCATCACTACTGCGCCCAGGAGTTGCAGACACCGGCGCGGCTGCCGGCCCTGGCCGACAGCGGCCTGGTCGGGCGCCCCGCCGTGTTGCGCTGTTTTGCGGTGGCCGGGCACGGCGGCGGCTACCGGGTGATGCCCGGCGGCCTGTCGCGAATCGGTACCAGCGGCAGTCCCTATGTGGTCACCAGCGAGCCGGGGCTGCGGGCCAAGGATACCTGGGTCGCCGACGACAGGCCCGCGGCCGGCGATACCCGCGAACACACGCGGCCACTGGCGGAGGTGAGCGAGCGCCGCGCCGTGCACACCCCCAGCCGGGTGGTGGAAAACCTCTTCTGGATGGGGCGCTACTGCGAGCGCACGGAGATGACGGCGCGGCTGTTGCGCACCGTGTTCATCCAGCTGGGCAGTGACAGTGCGCCGCACAGCGACGGCATGCGCCAGTTGCTGGCGGCTCTCAGCCATACCACCGGCTGCCTGCCGGGCTTTGCCGGCGACGACCGGCAGTGGCGCCATCCGCAGGGCGAGTTGCGCGAACTGGTGCTGGATCGCTGCAAGATCGGCAGTATCAGCGCCACCCTGCAGTCGCTGTTGGGTGCGGCGGAGGAAGTCAGGGACCTGCTCAGCCCCGACAGCCACCGCATCGTCAACGATCTCCACGGACAGCTGGAGGCGCTGCCGGCGGCACTGGCGGGGGATATGGCCACGGCGCCGGAGGAGGCGTTGAATGCGCTGGTCACCAGCCTGCTGGCGGTTTCCGGCCTGGAGCAGGAGAGCATGATGCGGGATACAGGCTGGTACTTCCTGGATATGGGCAAACGCCTGGAGCGGGCCCAGGAGACGCTGACGCTGATCCAGCGCACCTGCGTGGCACCCGCGGAACCACTGGACCGGGCCCTGTTGTTGGAGTCGGTACTGCTCAGTGTCGAGGCGCTGATCACATACCGGCAGCACTACCGTACCCAGTTGTGTCTGCGCGACACCCTGGCGCTGTTGCTGTTCGATGGCGGGAATCCGCGCGCGCTGGCCTACCAGCTGCACTGCCTGCAGTCGGACCTGGCGCAGTTGCCCGGGGGGCACGGCGACACCGGCGCGGCGCGGGCGCGGGACCTGTTGCGGGAGGCGCTGGCGCGGGTGGAGCGAGGCGCTGCCGGGCAGCTGGCGCGGCCGGCGGCGGACGGGCGCCACGCGCTGCTGGACCAGTTTGTCGCGGAGGTGCGCGATCTGTTGATCCAGTTTGCCGTGGCCGTCAGTGATCGCTATTTCGAGCACCTGCAGAACCCGCAACTGCTCGGCCGCCAGGCGATGGACGAAGAATTCTAGCGGGGGCCGCGTTGTTGTACCGAATCCGCCACAGCACCCGCTACCGCTATGACAGCGTCGTCTCCCAGTGCTACAACCAGGGACATCTCCTGCCGCGCGACAGCGGGCACCAGTGCTGCCTGTCCAGCTCCGTCGCGGTGACGCCGCAGCCGGATTCCGCCAGCGAGCGGCGGGACTACTTCGGCAACCGCGTCTACCAGTTCTCGATATTGTCGCCACACCGCGAAATGGCAGTGACCGCGGTCAGCGAGGTGCGCATCGGCGGGCGCCCACCGCTGGACCCCGATCGCGGGCCCAGTTGTGAGCGGGTGCGCGCGGCGTTGGCCGACCCGACCGACGCCGCGCAGCGGCGCGCGCGGGAGTTCTGCCTGAACTCGCCGATGGTCAAGCGGCGCGATGCCCTGGCGGGTTTCGCCGCGGCGTATTTCGCCGCCGGCAACGCCTTTCCCCAGGCGGTGCTGGATCTCAGCTGCAAGATCCACCGCGAGTTCGACTACGACCCGGCCGCCACCACCGTGGCCACGCCCCTGGCCGAGGTACTGGAGCGGCGCAGTGGTGTCTGCCAGGATTTCGCCCACCTGGCGATCGGTTGCCTGCGCTCCCTCGGCTTTGCCGCGCGCTATGTCAGTGGCTACCTGGAGACGCTGCCGCCGCCGGGCCAGCCCAAACGGGTGGGGGCCGATGCCAGCCACGCCTGGTTTGCGGTCTTTGTGCCGGATCTCGGCTGGCTGGAGTTCGATCCCACCAACGACCAGATGGCCGACGAACACTATATCGCCACTGCCTGGGGCCGGGACTATACGGATGTGACGCCACTGAAGGGGGTTCTGTACGGCGGCAAGGGGGGATTGCCGGATGTTTCGGTCGACGTCCAGCGGGTGGAATAACGCCGGCTGCCCCGGCCCCGCTTGCGGGCTCCGGGGGAGCGGTTTTCTTATTTCAGCCGCTTGACCCGCATACTCCGCGCGCCGCCGACTTTCTTCATCATGAAGGAGCCGAACAGCGCCCGCTCCACGACCACCGTATCGCCCTCGTCCCAGATGACCCGGGTGCTGTCGTTCTGGCGCCACACCTGGCCGTTGTCCAGTGTGAACACCAGCTTGCCATAGGCCGCCTCGCCGATATCGTCGATCTTTGCCTGCATGGAGTCCGGTGCCTCCTCGGCGATGCGCTCCTGTTCGCGGCCGAAATCCCGTTCCGCACGTTCGTCCAGGGACCCGCTCAGGGCGTCGTAGCAGGCCAGGCGCTCGCTGTCTTTGTCGAGACTGGCACAGCCCCTGAGCTGGTTGGTGAGGGAGTCGGTGTCGGCGCCGGCACCGGCGGCGGCCAGCAGCAGGGCGATCAGGGTAAAGGTTCTCATGGTGTCGGCCTGGTTGGTGGAGTTAGGCGAATTCTGCCGGACGGTGGCGGAATCCTCAAACGGAAACGTGCTTGTTGTCACGTTTTGGGTAGAACTGCCATGGAACAATGCATGGTGCCTAACAACCATAAATTCACACTGTCAGGGGTTGGAAAATGAAGAAACTCATTATTCCCGCAATCGTCATCGCCGCTATCGGCGGCTACTTCTATTACCAGAACATGGAGCCCGCTTCCCCCGAGGCGGAAATTGCCAGCGAGGTCGATACGGCCGTAGGGGAGGCCGGCGCCGCAATGGAGGAGGCCGCTGCGGAGGCGAAGGATGAGGGCGTGGTCGCCAGCAATGAAATGATGGAGACCGGGGGCGATGTGTTCGCCGATGCCCCCGAACAGATGATGGATACCGCTGCAGAGGTGGCGGATGAAACCGCGGACGCCGCCGGCGAGGCAATGGACACCGTCGCCGACGAATCCGAACAGGCGGTGGAGGAAATCGCGGACGAAATGCCGGAAGAGTAGACCCGTCCCGTGCGAACACCCGGGCCGGCCCGGGTTGTTCTCCCTCCCGCTTATCCCTTTATCCCTGCGCGTTAAACTGTTTGCCGCTCACGCCCTTGCTGTCATCCCCCATCAGGTAGAGATAGGTCGGCATGATGTCCTCCGGCGTCGTCACCGTTTGCGGGTCCTCGGCCGGGTAGGCGGTCGCACGCATATTGGTGCGGGTGGCGCCGGGGTTGATGCTGTTGGCGCGCACATTGGAGACCCCGTCCAGCTCGTCGGCCAGCACCTGCATCAGCCCCTCGGTGGCGAACTTTGACACCGCGTAGGCGCCCCAGTAGGCGCGCCCCTTCAGGCCGACGCTGGAGCCGGTAAAGACCACCGAGCCGGACTGTGCATTTTCCAGCAGTGGCAGCAGGGTTTTGGTGAGGCCGAAAGCGGCGTTCACGTTCACCTGCATCACCTGCTCCCAGGTACCGAAATGGTAATTGGCGATGGGTGTGCGCTGGCCCAGCAGGCCGGCGTTGTGCAGCAGTCCGTCCAGGCGCCCGAACTCCTGGTCCACGGCCTCGGCAAAATGCTCGAAGTTTTCGATGCGCGCCTGCTGCAGGTCCATCGGGAAGATCGCCGGCTGCGGGCCGCCGGCCCGCTCGATTTCGTCGTATACGGCTTCCAGCTTGGGGGTGGTGCGGCCCAGCAGGATCACCGTGGCGCCGTGGGCGGCGAAGGTCCTGGCCGCGGTGCGGCCGATACCGTCGCCGGCGCCGGTGACGAGAATGACCTTGTCTTCCAGTAGGTCTTCGGGGGCTTGATAGTCGCCGATAAATTCAGACATGGAGGTTCCGGAGCTTGTAGTATCGAATAGGCTGGTCGTGGCCAATGGTTGTTGTTATAGGGTTTCCCCGAGTCCCGGGTCCCGGGTCCCGAGTTCCGTTTTTTCAATATAGTGTTTCTGCAACAGCGGCCAGATTTCCCCGGCCGAATCCACCAGGTGATCGGCCCCCCAGTTGGCCGGGTCATCGCCCTCGTCGATATAGCCGTAGCGGCAGCCGATGGTGGGCATGCCGGCATCGCGGCCGGCGATGATATCCCGCTCGTGGTCGCCCACGTAGATGGCTTCCCGGGGAAGGCAGCCGATTCGGCGGCAGGCCAGCAGCACCGCTTCCGGGTCCGGCTTGCGCTTTGCGACGTGGTCGGGGCAGATGACGGCGCTCGGCGCCGGCAGGTGGGTGAAGGCCTGCATCAGCGGCACCGTATAGGCCTCCGGCTTGTTGGTCACCAGGCCCCAGGCGATATCGTTGGCCGCCAGGTGGCCGAGGAGTTTCTCTATCCCGGGGAAGGGGACGGTCTTCTCCGCCAGGTGTGCCAGGTAGAGGTCCAGCAGGCGCTGGCGCAGGTCTTCAAAGGCTGGGTCACCCTCGTCTTTGCCGAACCCCAGGGTCACCAGCGCGCGGGCGCCGTTGGATACCACCGAGCGCACGGCGGCGTCCGGCAGCGGCGGCAACTGTTCCTGCTGGCGGAGTTGATTCAAGACCACGACGAAGTCCGGTGCGGTATCGAACAGGGTGCCGTCGAGGTCGAAGAGTACTGCTTTCATCGAAATACTGCCCGTCGTCAAGCCGCTTTGCCCGCGTGCATCAGGTAATTCACATCCACGTCCCGCGGGTCGAGTTTGTAGCGGCGGGTCAGTGGGTTGTAGGTCATGCCGGTGATGTCGCGGGCTTCCAGTTCCGCCTCCCGCAGCCAGGCTCCCATTTCAGACGGCCGGATAAACTTGCCGTATTCGTGGGTGCCCTTGGGCAGCAGGCGCAGCACATACTCCGCGCCGACCACCGCGAACAGCCAGCCCTTGGGGGTGCGGTTGATGGTGGAGAAGAACACCTGGCCGCCGGGTTTGGCCAGCGCTGCGCAGGCGTGAATCACCGAGGCCGGGTCGGGCACATGCTCGAGCATTTCCAGGCAGGTGACGATATCGAAGCTGCCCGGCTGTTCCGCCGCCAGTTCCTCCACCGCCACGCGCCGGTAATCGACGTTGACGCCGCTCTCCAGCGCGTGCAGCCTGGCCACATTCAGCGGCGCCTCGCCCAAATCGATCCCGGTGACCTCGGCGCCGCGCTGGGCCATGGCCTCGGCCAGGATGCCGCCGCCGCAGCCGACATCCAGCAGTTTCCTGCCGGCCACCGGCGCGCGCTGGTCGATATAGTTGGCGCGCAGCGGGTTGATTTCGTGCAGCGGCTTGAACTCGCCCTCGCGGTCCCACCAGCGGCTGGCGAGCTGTTCGAACTTGGCGATCTCGGCTGGATCTACGTTTGTCATCTCAAATACCAAAAATCAAATATCGGGCGCCCGGTAGCCGGGATCCGCGCGCGGATTCCCGCGGCTGGAACCCCTTTGGCCCCGGTTCCCGATATTTGTTCACTGACTCCGGCCCGCAATTCTACCACGCCACTGGTGCGCCCGCTGAATCACCTCCTGCTCGTTCAGGGTCTGCAGCTGGCGCCCCTTCAGCAGCGGGCGGCCGGCGACCCAGACGTCGCTGACATGGTGGCCGTTGGCGGTGTAGACGAGCTGTGACAGCGGGTCGTGCAGCGGCTGCTGTTCCAGGCCGCCCAGGTCCACGGCCGCCAGGTCGGCGCTCTTGCCGATCTCCAGGCTGCCGGCGATATCGTCGATGCCCAGTGCCCGGGCGCCGTAGATGGTGGCCATGGCCAGCGCGGTGTGGGCGGGCAGGGCGGCCGCATCGCCGCTGACGGCCTTGGCCAGCAGGGCGGCGGTGTTGGCCTCGGCCAGCAGGTCGAGGCCGTTGTTGCTGGCCGCGCCGTCGGTGCCCAGGGCCACATTGATGCCGGCGTCCAGCAGCCGCGCGGCGGGGCAGAAGCCGGAGGCCAGCTTGAGGTTGGACCTGGGACAGTGGGCGACACTGGCACCGCTGGCGCGCAGCAGCTCGACGTCCCGGTCATTGACTGCGGTCATGTGCACGCACAGGGTCTGGGGGCCCAGCAGGCCCAGGCGCTGCAGCCGCTCGGTGGGGCGTTCGCCGGTGTCCGCCAGCGCGCGCTCCACTTCCCCGGCGGTCTCGTGCAGGTGCATCTGCACCGGGATCTGCGCCTCGGCGGCGTAGACCGCGATCTTCCGCAGGGTCTCGTCGCCCACGGTGTAGGGGGCGTGGGGGGCGAAGACCACGCCGATGCGCTCGCTGGATTTGTAGTCGTCCCGCAGCGCCAGCCCCTTCTGCAGCGCGTCTTCGCCATTGCGGCTCCAGGGGGTCGGGAAGTCGAGGATCGGGAAGGCGATCTGCGCGCGCATTCCCGCCTCGCGGGTCACCAGGGCCGTGGCTTCGGGGAAGAAGTACTGGTCGGAGAAGGTGGTGGTGCCGGAGCGCAGCATTTCCGCGATCGCCAGGCGGCTGCCGTCGGCGATGAACTCCGGCGTGACCCACTGCTGCTCCGCCGGCCAGATATGGTTTTCCAGCCAGTCCATCAGCGGCAGGTCGTCGGCGAAGCCCCGCAGCAGGCTCATGGCGGCGTGGTTGTGGGTGTTGACCAGGCCCGGGATCAGCGCGTGGCTGTCCAGGCGGATTTCCTCGCGGGCCTCGAAGCGGGCGGCGGCCTCGGCCGATGGCAGCAGGGCCACGATCTCGCCCCGGTCGATCGCCAGCGAGCAGTGCTCGTACACTTTCTGTTCGGGGATGACGGGGATAATCCAGCGGGCATGTATCAGAGTGTCGATCATATCGGGATATGGGGTGTTGTTTGCAGATTGGCGGATGATACCAGCCCTGGAGCCTGGTGCCTGTAAGCTGATTCGGTGGCGGCCCTGCTGCCGGGGGCTGTTTGCGGGACACGCTGTGAATACATCCCTGTACGCTCGTAATCGACATCCCTGTCTCATACGGTCCTGCAAACAGCCCCCGGCAGCAGGGCCTTTGCATTGAGCACTGGTGTTCTTTCGTAGGGTGCGCCGTGGCAGACAACTGCTCTATGCCTTGTCTGCATGGAGGCCGTCCATGGCGGCCTCGCACCGTTGATCGGCGTCGCGCACGGCGCACCCTGCTGAAGTCCCGAGTCCCGAGTCCCGAGTCCCGAGTCCCGAGTCCCGATCCTCCAAATCTGTGGTAGAATCGCCCGCTTATCCGGGCTGCGGGCCAGCGGCCTGCGTTATAAAAAGGAACGCCGTATAACCATGGGCGAAATAGCCAAAGAAATCTCTCCAATCAATATCGAGGAAGAACTCAAGCAGTCCTATCTCGACTATGCGATGAGTGTGATCGTGGGCCGTGCGCTGCCGGATGTGCGCGATGGCCTGAAGCCGGTACACCGGCGCGTACTCTTCGCGATGTACGAACTGAAAAACGACTGGAACAAGCCGTACAAGAAATCGGCGCGCGTTGTCGGCGATGTTATCGGTAAGTACCACCCGCACGGTGACTCCGCCGTATACGACACCATCGTGCGCATGGCGCAGCCGTTTTCGATGCGCTACACGCTGGTGGACGGCCAGGGCAACTTCGGTTCCATCGACGGCGACAACCCGGCGGCGATGCGTTACACCGAGATCCGCATGGACAAGCTCGCCCACGAGCTGCTGTCGGATATCGACAAGGAAACCGTCAACTACGTCGACAACTACGACGGTTCGGAGCAGATGCCGGAAGTACTGCCGTCGCGGGTGCCGAACCTGCTGGTGAACGGCTCCTCCGGTATTGCCGTGGGCATGGCCACCAATATCCCGCCGCACAATATGAGCGAGGTGGTGAAGGCCTGCCTGGCACTGATCGACAACCCGGAGCTGTCCATCGACGAGTTGATGGAATATATCCCCGGGCCGGATTTCCCCACCGGGGCCACCATCAACGGTCGCGCCGGTATCCTGTTGGCCTACCGCACCGGTCGCGGCCGTATCTACGTGCGCGCCAAGGCGGATGTGGTGCGCGATGACAAGGCCAACAAGGAAACCATCATCATCACCGAGATCCCCTACCAGCTGAACAAGGCGCGCCTGATCGAGCGTATTGCCGAGCTGGTCAAGGAGAAGAAGATCGAGGGTATCTCCGAGCTGCGCGACGAGTCCGACAAGGACGGCCTGCGCGTGGTGATCGAGCTGAAGCGCGGCGAGCTGGGCGATGTGGTGTTGAACAACCTCTACTCGCAGACGCAGCTGGAGAGCGTATTCGGCATCAATATGGTGGCGCTGGTGGACGGCCAGCCGAAACTGCTGAACCTGAAGCAGTTGCTGGAACACTTTATCCGTCATCGCCAGGAAGTGGTGACCCGCCGCACTGTCTACCTGCTGCGCAAGGCGCGCGAGCGCGGCCATATCCTCGAGGGCCTGGCGATCGCGATCTCCAATATCGACCCGGTGATCGAGCTGATCAAGAGTTCGCCCACCCCGGCGGATGCCCGCGAGGCACTGCTTGCCAAGGGCTGGCCGGTGGGCGACGTGCAGCAGTTCCTGGAGCGCGCCGGCGCCGACGCCTGCCGCCCGGACGACCTGCCGGAGGAATTCGGCCTTCGCGACGACGGCTATTATCTGTCGCCGGCCCAGGCCCAGGCGATCCTGGAGCTGCGCCTGCACCGCCTGACCGGTATGGAGCACGACAAGCTGCTGGCGGAGTACAGCGAACGGCTGGAGCAGATCGCCGGGTACCTGCATATCCTGGGCAGCTTCGAGCGCCTGATGGAAGTGATCCGCGAAGAGCTGGAACTGCTCAACAAGGAGTTCGGCGACGAGCGCCGCACCGATATCGTCGCCTCCCGCCAGGACCTGACCGTGGAGGACCTGATCACCCCGGAGGACAAGGTGGTCACCATCTCCCACGGCGGCTACGCCAAGAGCCAGCCGCTGACCGACTACCAGGCCCAGCGCCGCGGCGGTATGGGCAAGTCGGCGACCCAGGTGAAAGACGAGGACTTCGTCGAGCACCTGCTGATCGCCAACTCCCACGACACCATCCTGTGCTTCTCCAACAAGGGCAAGGTGTACTGGCTCAAGGTCTACGAAGTGCCCACTGCCGGGCGCGCGTCCCGTGGCCGGCCGATGGTCAATATGCTGCCGCTGGAGGAGGACGAGCGCATCAGCAGCATGATGCCGGTGTCGGAGTACGACGAGAATTATTTCATCTTCTTTGCTACTGCCAGTGGCACTGTGAAAAAAACCCCGTTGTCGGCCTTCTCCCGTCCTCGCAGCGTCGGCCTGCGGGCTATCGCGCTGGAAGAGGGTGACCGGCTGGTGGCGACGGCCATCACTGACGGTGAGCGGGATGTGATCCTGTTTACCAGTGGCGGCAAGGCGGCGCGTTTTGCCGAGAGCAATGTGCGCTCTATGGGGCGCGTGTCCCGCGGTGTGCGCGGTATCCGCATGCCGGAGGGCAAGCAGGTCATCGCCATGGTGATCCCGGAGGAGGGCGGTGCGGTCATGACCGTTACCGAGCACGGTTATGGCAAGCGTACCGCCATCGAGGATTTCCCGGCCAAGGGGCGTGGAAACCAGGGTGTTATCGCCATCGCCCAGAGCGAACGCAACGGCGAGCTGGTAGGGGCCTGCCAGGTGCTGCCGGGCGAGGAGATCATGCTGATTTCCGACCAGGGCACGCTGGTGCGCACCCGCGTCGACGAGGTTTCCATTCTCAGCCGCAACACCCAGGGCGTGCGGGTGATCCGCCTCAAGGAGGGCGAGCACCTGGTGGGCCTGGCGCGGATCGAGGAAACCGAAGACGAGGACGAGGACCAGGAAGAGGGCGGGGAGGAGTGATCCCCGCTACCGCTGACAGGAAAGGCTGCGATTTTCGCGGCCTTTTTTGACTCCGGTTCCCTAAAAACTGCGCGAAAAGATGATGCCCCTTTCCCTTTAGTGGGATATTGGGTCGATTTATCTAGTTAACCTTGAAACCAATTTTTGCCCATCCCACAGGTGTGTATTTTTTCAATGCGAAAGTTTAATTTTTGCGCCGGGCCGGCGGCCCTGCCGGAACCCGTCCTGCGCCAGGCGCAGGAGGAATTGCTGGACTGGGCCGGCCTCGGCTGCTCGGTGATGGAAGTCAGCCACCGCTCGCCGGAGTTTGTCGCCGTGGCCGAGCGCGCGGAGCGGGACCTGCGCGACCTGCTGTCGATCCCGGCCAACTACAGGGTGCTCTTTGTGTCGGGCGGTGCCACCGGGCAATTCAGTGCCATTCCCTGGAACCTGTTTGGTGCCGGCGACAAGGTCGCGGACTATATTCATACCGGCCAGTGGGCGAAAAAGGCGATTGGTGAAGCGCGCCGCTACGGGCAGGTCAACGTCGTTGCCTCCAGCGAGGATCGCAACTTTACATATGCGCCGGGGCCGGACAGTTGGCAGCAGAGCGATAACGCCGCCTATTTCCACTACACACCGAACGAGACCATCGGCGGTGTCGAGTTCGGTTATGTACCGGAGGTCAGTTGTCCGCTGGTAGCGGACATGTCGTCCACGATCCTGTCGCAACCGATCCCGGTGGAGAAGTACGGCGTCATCTATGCCGGCGCGCAGAAGAATATCGGCCCCTCGGGTATCACCGTGGTGATCGTGCGCGACGACCTGCTGGATCGGGCGCTGCCGGAAATTCCGCGCAGCCTGAACTGGAAGGTCGCCGCCGATGCCGGCTCCATGGACAATACCCCGCCGACGTTTGCCTGGTATCTGGCCGGGCTGGTATTCCAGTGGTTGAAGGCGCAGGGCGGTGTCGAGGCGATGGCGGAGCTCAGCCTGCGCAAATCGCAACTGTTGTACGACTTTATCGATCGCAGCGGCTTCTACTCCAGCCCGGTGGAGCGGGGTAGCCGCTCGCGCATGAACGTGCCGTTTGTATTGGCGAACGACAGTCTCGACAAGCAGTTCCTGCGCGAGAGCGAAGCGGCCGGGCTGCTGAACCTGAAGGGACACCGCTCCGTCGGCGGCATGCGCGCGTCCCTCTACAACGCGGTGCCACTGGAGGCGGTAGAGGCGCTGGTGGCCTTTATGGCCGACTTCGAAAAACGCAATGGCTGAGATTCAGCGCGGGAGCCGATCCAATGGCTGTAGGAGCCTGCCCTGCAGGCGAATGGAGCGGAGGCCCGATCTGTCGCCTGCAGGGCAGGCTCCTACAGAATGTACCAGACCGAACGGAAAGAACGGATGAGTGACGAAACCAAAGACAGCGATCAGGCGCTGCTGACACTGCGCGACCGCATCGACGAAATCGACGGCACCATAGGCCGCCTGATCAGCGAGCGCGCCGAGTGCGCACTGAAAGTGGCGACAGTGAAAAAAGCCACCGGCGCAGATGCGCTCTACTATCGCCCGGAGCGCGAAGCGCAGGTATTGCGCCGCGCGATGGAGCGCAATGAAGGGCCGCTGACCGACGAGGAAATGGCGCGCCTGTTCCGCGAAATCATGTCCGCCTGCCTGGCACTGGAAGAGCCGGTCAAGGTGGCCTACCTGGGCCCCGAGGGTACCTTTACCCAGCAGGCGGCACTGAAGCATTTCGGCAACTCGGCCCAGAGCCGGCCGCTGGCGGCCATCGACGAGGTGTTCCGCGAGGTGGAGGCCGGCGCGGTCAACTATGGCGTGGTGCCGGTGGAGAATTCCACCGAGGGCGTGATCAACCACACGCTGGACAATTTCATGCACTCCAACCTGCAGATCTGCGGCGAGGTGGAACTGCGTATCCACCACCACCTGATGATCTCGGATATCACCCGCGCCGATTCCATCACGCGCATCTACTCCCACGCCCAGAGCCTGGCCCAGTGCCGCAAGTGGCTGGACTCCCACTACCCCAATGTGGAGCGGGTGGCCGTGGCCAGCAACGCAGAGGCGGCCAAGCGGGTCAAGAGCGAGTGGAATGCGGCCGCGATCGCCGGCGATATGGCCGCGGACCTGTACGGCCTGAAGGTGCTGGCGGAGAAGATCGAGGACCGCCCGGACAACTCCACCCGCTTCCTGATCATCGGCTCCCAGTCGGTGCCGGCCAGCGGCGACGACAAGACCTCATTGATGGTGTCCATGCGCAACGAGCCGGGCGCACTGCACGACCTGCTGGAGCCGTTCCGCCGCCACAGTGTGGACCTGACCCGCGTCGAGACGCGCCCGTCACAGTCCGGCAACTGGACCTATGTGTTCTTTATCGACTTCAAGGGGCACCGCGACACGCCCGACGTGGCCGAGGCGCTGAAAGAGGTGGGCGCCTGTGCCTCCGACATGAAGGTGCTCGGTTCCTACCCGCGCGGAGTGCTCTGATGGCGGAAACCAACGGGGGGAATCCGCACATCGGTCGCCTGGTGGTGGTCGGCATCGGCCTGATCGGCGGCAGCCTGGCACTGGCCCTGAAGGCCGCCTCTGCCTGTCGCGAGGTGATCGGTGTCGCGCGCCGGCAGAAGACCTGCGAGCAGGCGGTGGCGCTGGGCATCGTCGATCGCGCGGTCACCGACCTGGGCGAGATTTTGCCGCAGCTGGAACCGGGCGATGTGGTCTTTGTCGCCGTGCCGACGCTGGCCGTGGAGCGGGTGTTTGCCGATCTCCGAGGCCGGCTGCCGGCCGGGGTTACGGTGACCGATGGCGCCAGCGTCAAGGGCAGTGTGGTTGCCGCTGCGGAAAAGGTCTGGGGCGAGGTGCCGGAATTCCTGGTGCCCGGCCACCCGATCGCCGGCTCGGAAAAGAGCGGCGTGACCGCGGCGCGGGACGATCTCTATATCGCCCACCGCGTCATCCTGACGCCGCTGGAAAATACCGCTGCGGGGCACCTGCAGCGCGTGGTGCGTATGTGGCAGGACAGCGGCGCGGAAGTGTTGAATATGCCGGTGCGCGAGCACGATGAAGTACTGGCGGCCACCAGCCACCTGCCGCACGTGATCGCGTTCGGCCTGGTGGACACCCTGGCCCACGACGGGGCCAACGAAAATATCTTCCGCTACGCCGCCGGCGGCTTCCGCGACTTTACCCGCATTGCCTCCAGCGATCCGGTCATGTGGCGCGATATCATGATCGCGAACCGCGATGCCGTCCTCAAATCCATCGATCTCTACAGCGCCAACCTGGGTGCGCTGCGTGCGGCCATTGCCGCCGGCGACAGCGACCAGCTGATGGGCGTATTTACCCGGGCCAAGGCGGCGCGGGATCACTTTACAAAAATGTTGGCCAAGAAAGCGTATACAGAGCCTATGCAAGCACAGGAAGTAACTTTTATCGCGCAACCGGGTGGCAGCGTCAGCGGCGAGCTGCGCGTGCCCGGCGACAAATCCATGTCCCACCGCTCCATCATGCTGGGCTCGCTGGCCGAGGGCGTGACCGAGATCGAGGGCTTTCTCGAGGGGGAGGATGCCCTGGCGACCCTGCAGGCGTTCCGCGATATGGGCGTCGTCATCGAGGGGCCGGTGGACGGCCGCGTGACCGTGCACGGGGTGGGCCTGCACGGCCTTCAGGCGCCGCCGGGGCCGCTGTACGTGGGCAATTCCGGCACCGCCATGCGCCTGTTTGCGGGCCTGCTGGCGGGACAGGCGTTCGATGTGACCCTGACCGGGGACGAATCCCTGTCCAAGCGTCCCATGAACCGCGTTGCCAACCCGTTGCGGGAGATGGGTGCGGAAATCGAGACCGGTCCCGAGGGGCGCCCGCCGCTGCTGCTCAAGGGCGGTGCCAGGTTGCACGGCATCGATTACAGGCTGCCGATGGCCAGCGCCCAGGTAAAATCCTGTGTGCTGCTCGCTGGCCTCTACGCCGACGGCGAGACCAGTACCACCGAGCCGGCGCCGACCCGCGACCACACCGAGCGCATGCTGGCCGGCTTCGGCTACGAAGTGCAGCGCGACGGCCCCCGCGCGACGCTGCGCGGCGGCGGCAGGCTCAGCGGGGGCAGGATCGATGTGCCCGCGGATATCTCCTCGGCCACGTTCTTTATGGTCGCCGCCGCCATTGCGCCGGGCTCCGACCTGCTACTGCAGCATGTCGGCATCAACCCGACCCGCGACGGCGTGATCAATATCCTGCGCCTGATGGGCGCCGATATCGAGCTGCTGAACCGGCGCGAAGTGGGCGGGGAGCCGGTGGCGGATATCCGCGTGCGCCACGCGCCGCTGAAGGGCATCCGCATTCCCGAGGCGCAGGTGCCGCTGGCCATCGACGAATTCCCGGCGCTGTTTGTCGCCGCCGCCTGCGCCGACGGCGAGACGGTGTTGACCGGTGCCGAGGAGTTGCGGGTCAAGGAGAGCGACCGCATCCAGGCCATGGCCGACGGCCTCGAGGTGCTGGGTGTCGACGCCGAACCGACCCCGGATGGCATCGTCATTCGCGGCACCGGCCAGGGCCCGGCCTTCGGCGGCGGCACCGTCGACAGCCTCGGCGACCACCGTATCGCCATGGCCTTTGCCGTGGCATCCCTGCGCGCCCGCGATACAATCCGCATCCTGCACTGCGCCAATGTGGCCACGTCTTTCCCGAACTTCGCCGAGCTGGCGACAAAGGCGGGTCTGAAGCTGCAGCAGGCGTAAGGTTGGGGTTTTAGCATGGCGAGCCCCAACGTTGCCGCGGTAGCAGCGTTGGATTTCGCAGAGCTCAGACCAGCCTGCGGCGTCGGGATTCGGAGAGGAATTCCGATCCCGAATGCGAAGGCCCTGATGCTGGTGGCTGTTTGCGAGACCTTATGAGGCATGGATGCCGATTGGAGCCTACAGGGACGTATTTACGGCGTGTCCCGCAAGCAGCCACCGGTAGCAGGGCCGCCACCGAGTCCGCTTACGGGTAACAAAAGCCGTGTCGGCCTGGTTGTGGGAACTAAATACAGAATTACGCAAATTTCACTATGAGCGAAACCGAAAATCAGCCTCCGGTCATCACCATCGACGGCCCCAGTGGCTCCGGCAAGGGCACCATCGCCAGG
Organism: Microbulbifer litoralis; assembly: GCF_023634065.1. Taxonomy (GTDB): domain Bacteria; phylum Pseudomonadota; class Gammaproteobacteria; order Pseudomonadales; family Cellvibrionaceae; genus Microbulbifer; species Microbulbifer litoralis. Next base: position 12,326 of record NZ_JALKCV010000011.1, on the reverse strand, counting down.
CTGGTGGCCGAAAAGCTGGGTTACTCCCTGCTGGATTCCGGCGCCCTCTATCGCCTGACGGCGCTGGCGGCGCTGAATCGCGATGCGGACCTGACAGATGACGCCACCCTGACCGAGATTGCCGACAATCTCGACATCCGTTTCGAGCTGCGCGACGGCGAGGTCGCGGCGCTGCTGGAAGGGAAAGACGTGACCCGCGATATCCGCATGGAGCGGGTCAGCATGGCGGCGTCAAAAGTGGCCGCCATGCCCGGCGTGCGCGCGGCGTTGCTACAGTGCCAGCGGGACTTCCGGCGCGCCCCCGGGCTGGTGGCCGACGGGCGCGATATGGGCACCACCGTGTTTCCCGACGCGCCGGTCAAGGTGTTCCTGACCGCCAGCGCCGAGGAGCGCGCCCGGCGCCGTTTCGAGCAGTTGCGGGAGAAGGGGGTTTCTGTTAGCCTCCGCGACCTGCTGGAGGACATCCGCGCCCGCGACGCGCGGGATATGAACCGCGAAACCTCCCCCCTGGCTCCCGCCGACGATGCGGTCGAGCTCGACAGTACCGGGGTGGATATCGACGGGGTCCTGCAGCGGGTGTTGCTGCTGGTGCGCGACCGGATCGGCATTTCCGGCGCCTGAAGGCCCGGCGGGACACTACAATCAGTTTTTAACGACAGCGGCCGGGATCAGCCAGAATTGCCCGGCCGTTGTTGTAATCCGACCCGCGTGCTGGCAGCGCGGAGGGACCTGGACTGGCGGTTGACTGAGAAACCTTGAGGGTGCCAGTTATCACCGGTGGGGTCCGTTTATATAGGTAATGTAATGAGCGAGAGCTTTGCTGAACTATTTGAAGAGAGCCTGAAGAGCGTAGAGATGGCCCCCGGTTCCATCGTGACCGGTGTGGTGATCGACGTGGACAAAGACTGGGTGACCGTGCACGCGGGCCTGAAGTCTGAAGGCGTAATCCCCGCAGCCCAGTTCGCCAACGAAAACGGCGAAGTCGAGCTGCAGCCGGGCGACGAAGTACAGGTTGCCCTGGAAGCGGTTGAAGACGGTTTCGGTGAAACCCGTCTGTCCCGCGAGAAAGCCAAGCGCGCTGAAGCCTGGAAGATCCTGGACGCGGCCCACGCTGCCGACGAAGTGGTCAAGGGTGTTATCAGCGGCAAGGTCAAAGGTGGCTTTACTGTCGACGTGGCCAACATCCGCGCGTTCCTGCCGGGCTCCCTGGTAGACGTTCGCCCGGTGCGCGACACCGCGCACCTGGAAGGCAAAGAGCTCGAGTTCAAGGTCATCAAGCTGGACGCCAAGCGCAACAACGTTGTGGTTTCCCGTCGCGCCGTAATGGAAGCGGCAACTTCCGAAGAGCGCGAAGCACTGCTGGCCAGCCTGCAGGAAGGCATGACCATCAAGGGTATCGTCAAGAACCTGACCGACTACGGTGCCTTCGTGGACCTGGGCGGTATCGACGGCCTGCTGCACATCACCGATATGGCCTGGAAGCGCATCAAGCATCCGAGCGAGATCGTCAATGTCGGCGACGAGATCGACGTCAAGGTGCTGAAGTTCGACCGCGAGCGCCAGCGCGTCTCCCTGGGCCTGAAGCAGCTGGGCGAGGATCCGTGGGTCTCCATCAAGCAGCGCTACCCGGAAAACAGCCGCGTAAAAGCGACTGTCACCAACCTCACCGACTACGGCTGCTTCGCCGAGCTGGAAGAGGGCGTCGAGGGTCTGGTACACGTTTCCGAAATGGACTGGACCAACAAGAACATCCACCCGTCCAAGGTTGTCCAGGTGGGCGACGAGATCGAGGTGATGATCCTGGATATCGACGAAGAGCGCCGCCGTATCTCCCTGGGCATCAAGCAGTGCCAGGAAAATCCGTGGGATGCCTTCGCGCGCAAATACGCCAAGGGCGACAAGATCTCCGGCAAGATCAAGTCCATTACCGACTTCGGTATCTTCATCGGCCTGGACGGCAGCATCGATGGCCTGGTGCACCTGTCCGATATCTCCTGGAACGAGTCCGGCGAAGACGCCGTGCGCAAGTTCAAGAAAGGCGACGAGATCGAGACCGTTATCCTGGGTATCGACTCCGAGCGCGAGCGTATCTCCCTGGGTGTCAAGCAGCTGGAGTCCGATCCGTTCAATGACTATGTGACCGCCAATGATCGCGGCAGCATCGTCACCGGTATCCTGAAGGAAGTCGACGCCAAGCAGGCGGTTGTCACCTTGGCGGACGAAGTCGAAGGTGTTCTGCGCGCTTCCGAAATCAGCCGCGACAAGGTGGAAGACGCCCGCAATGTCCTGAAAGAGGGCGAAGAGGTCGAGGTCAAGATCACCAGCGTGGATCGCAAGAACCGCGTGATCAGCCTGTCCATCAAAGCCAAGGACCAGGACGACGAGCGCCAGGCCGTCAAGGATCACAGCAAGAAGCAGGCTGAACAGGTTCAGCCGGCGACTATCGGTGACCTGATCAAGGCGCAGATGAACAACAAAGACTGATAGTCTATTGTTGTTAAATGCCCGGAGCTGATTGCTCGGGGCAATTCGAAAGCCGGACTGGGGTTGCCCAGTCCGGCTTTCTATTAGATGATTGCTGTCCTAGAATCAATAACTTACAGAAGAATGCGGGGACGCATGACCAAGTCCGAACTGATCGAAAGGATTGCGTTGAGGTTGGACCAGCTGCCAGTCAAAGATGTGGAGCTGGCGGTGAAAGTAATGTTGGACTCCATGTCCGACGTGCTCTCCCGCGGGGAGCGAATCGAGATACGCGGTTTCGGCAGTTTTTCCCTGCACTACCGCGCTCCGCGCACTGGCCGCAACCCAAAGACCGGGGACTCTGTAGAGCTCGCGGGCAAGTACGTGCCCCATTTCAAGCCGGGGAAAGAGCTGCGCGACAGGGTCAACCGGCGCATGCACAAAGATACAGTGAGCGAAGTATGATATCTGCGGCCGGCACCGCGGCGGCGCACAGGACCGCCCCGCTCGCATCGCCGATTTAACGCCCTTTCCCGGAACGCGGAGGTTCCCTTGTCATTCTTGCGCTGGTTATTGCGTCTCTTTTATGGCCTGTTGGCACTGCTGTGCATTGCTATCGGTGCCTACTTTGCCGTCGACAATCCCGATACCATCGCGCCCGACTTTATCGGCCACACGCTGCCGGCCGGCAGTGTCGGTTTCTGGCTGATCGGCGCCCTGTTGGTCGGGGTGTTGTTGGGATTCATCGTCAGCCTGTTGCCGTTCTACGCCGAGCGCCGGCGGGCGCGGGGGCTGGAGCGGCAATTGCAACGTGTTGAACGGGAACTGCACACGGTGCGCCGGCAGGTGTCGGCAGATTAGAGGCCCGAATGGTCGATTTAACCTTTTTCTTTTTTCTGCTCGCTGCCATCGCCATCGGCTGGCTGCTGGGGCGCAGGAGTGTCCGGAAAAAGGTGGTCCGCGACGACCAGCAGCAGACGCTGGCGCAGTCCTACGCCCAGGGGCTCAACTACCTGCTGAACGAGCGCCACGACGACGCCATCGACAAGTTTATCGATGCGCTGGAGGTCAGCAGCGCCACCTTCGATACCCACCTGGCGCTCGGCAACCAGCTGCGCAAGCGCGGCGAACACGACCAGGCGATCCGCGTGCACCAGAATCTGCTGGCACGCCCCAGCCTGGCGCGCGCCAGCCAGCAGAGAGCGCAGCTGGAGCTGGCCCGGGACTATATCGCCGCCGGCTGGCTGGACCGTGCGGAACGGTTGCTGCAGGAACTGGTGGAAAATTCATCGGAGCTTCGCAATACCAGCCTCGAACACCTGGTGGAGGTCTACCGCGACGAGCGCGAGTGGGCAAAGGCGATCCACGCCGTCAACCTACTGCACGGGCGCCGCTTCAAGCGCCTGTCTGCGGAGTGGGCGCCGATACAGGCGCACTTCTGCTGCGAGCTGGCGGAGGAGGCGATCAACACCAAGGATTACCTCAGCGCGCGCAAACATATCGACGCCGCGCTCGGCTACGACCGCAACTCGGTGCGCGCCAACCTCCTCTGGGGCCGGCTCGAGCACCTGTTGAACCGGCCGCGCGAGGCGATCAAGGTGCTGCAGCGGATCCCCCGGCAGAGCCCGGACTATATCCCGGAGATCCTGGAGCTGCTGATCACCTGCTACGAGGCGATCGGCGACGAGAAGGGGCTGGATCGCTACCTGGAATCGCTGCTGCGGGAGCACCCGTCGAACAGTGTGCTGATTGCGTTGACCGAGCGTATTCACCAGCAGCAGAGTGAGGCGGCGGCGGCGGAATTCATGGGCAAGCAGCTCGCCTTGCGCCCGTCGCTGCGCGGCCTGGGGCATTTTATCGACCTGCACATAGACAGTACCCAGGGGCGCGCGCGGGAAAACCTGTCGCTGCTGAAAACCCTGATCGACCAGCTGATTGCCAGCCGCCCGCACTACCGCTGCGGCAATTGCGGTTTCTCCGGCAACCAGCTGCACTGGCTCTGTCCCAGCTGCAAGCACTGGGATTCCGTCCGCTCTGTCAAGGGCGTGGAAGGGGAGTAGCCGGTCCGTGGGGCGAACCCTGGTTTTGCCCGGAACAGTATCCGTCGCCGCCTCGCCGCGGCTTTTGAGTGAGGTATCCCTTTGCAAACCAACGTCTCTTCACCCGTCATTGTCGCCCTCGACTACGACAACGCCGACGCCGCGCTGGCGATGGCCGACCAGCTGGATCCGGCCCGCTGCCGCGTCAAGGTGGGCAAGGAGCTGTTTACCGCCGCGGGCCCGGAGCTGGTGCGGTCGCTGGTGGAGCGGGGGTTTGAGGTATTCCTCGATCTCAAATTCCACGATATTCCCAATACCGTCGCCAAGGCTGTGAAAGCGGCGGCGGAGCTGGGGGTCTGGATGGTCAATGTCCACGCCAGCGGTGGCGCGCGTATGATGGAGGCGGCGCTGGAGGCCCTGCAGCCGCTCGGTGACAACAGGCCGCTCCTGATCGGGGTGACGGTACTGACCAGCACGGCGCCGGAGGAACTGGCGGCGACCGGGGTCAGCCGCTCCCTGGGTGAGCAGGTGGCCTTCCTGGCCGGCCAGGTTAAGGACTGCGGCCTGGATGGCGTGGTCTGCTCGGCGCAGGAGGCCCGGGCACTGCGCCGGCAGTGCGGTGCGGACTTTGCCCTGGTAACCCCCGGCATCCGTCCGGCGGGAGCTGCGGCCGACGACCAGCGCCGCATAGTGACACCGGCCCAGGCGCTGGAGTGGGGTGCGGATTACCTGGTGATCGGGCGGCCGATCACCGCTGCCGACAGGCCGGCGGAGGCGCTGAACGGCATTCTGGCCGATATCCATCGGTAGCCGGATTGTAATAACATGTAAGCAGATCCAGCCCAATTTCTGCACAGGGGCTGGTACAGTGGTGCGGCTAGGGGAAGTAAAAGCAGTCCCGAAGTGGAAATGAACAATAATCGAATTCACTGGAGGATCACGATGAACCCACTACGTATACCACTGTCTGTTTTCTTTGCCGCACTGTTGCTGGTCTGTTCCGCTGCGGTGAGCGCAGAGGATGTTGCGGATGCAGACACCGCGCAGGTGGCCGCCGTTACCGTCAACCTGAACAGCGCTTCCGCCGGCGAGCTGGCGGAAAAGCTCGATGGTGTGGGCGAGGCCCGGGCGGAGAAAATCGTAAAATACCGCGATGAGAAGGGGCCCTTTACCTCGGCCGAGCAGCTGCTCGAGATCAAGGGAATCGGAACGGCAACACTCGAAAAGAATCGCGACAAGATACTGCTCTGATTTCGACGCTCCGTGCACAGTCGGCAGCTTTGCCTGAAGTTGTCGGCTAGTGTGGAAGGGTTGATTTTAATTTTCGGACCAAAAACAGATGGCGCGTTGGGTTGTAGTAGGCGGCACTGGATATATCGGCGAGGCCCTGTGCCGAAGTCTTCAGCGAGACGGCCACCGGGTGCTGTCGGTGTCCCGCTCCGCCCGGGGTCCGGCAAATTGCGAGCATCTTTCCCTGACGCTGTCGTCCGACAGCGATTTTTCCCGTATTTTTCTCCCCGGCGACCGGGTTGTTTACGCCGCGGGTCTCGCCGGCCGCGCGGATTGTGAGCGCAGGCCGGAGCAGGCGCGCTGGCTCAACAGCGATTGCCCGCTGCAATTGCTGCGCGCCGCCGATACCGCCGGAGCCGAATCCTTTGTCTACCTGTCCAGCGTCAAGGCCCTGTGCCCGCCGCGCGGCATCGTCGCCGACGAGTCGACCGGTATGCCGGCCGAGGACAGCTACGGCCGCAGCAAATGGCTGGGCGAACAGCAGCTGCTGGCGGGGACATTCCGCTGCCGGGTCAATATCCTGCGCCCGGCATCGGTTTACGGCGGCGGTGACAGCGCTGTTCAAGCCGCCGGCCGGGCGCAGCGATGGCGCGCCGCACTGCGCACTATCGGCCGGATACTGCCGCTGATGCCGGCCAGCGGCCGCCGCAGTTTTGTCGCCCTGGACGATCTGCTGCGGGCCATACGGCTGGTCTCCGTGGCCCGGTGCCGGCACCAGGTATTTATCGCCGCGGAACCCGGGTACTACGACCTGGCGACCATTGTGTCGGCCGTGAGCGGTGCCCGGCCGCGCCCCAGTGCACTGCTGACCGGGCTGTTGCTGGGGCCCCTCAGGCCGCTGCGCCGGTGGCGGCCGGCGCGCAAGCTGCTTGAGCTTGAGCAGAGTGAACTCTATAGTGCCGCCCGCCTGCGCGGCGCCGTGTCCTGGCGCGCGCAGCAGCGATTTGTTCAATTTCTGCGGGAGGCGCCGTGACAGGTCTTTTGGATGGTTGGGGGATTCCGGTGCTGCTCGCCGGGGCGGTGAGCTACGTCGCCATGGCGACGTTGCTCTCGCGAATGGGTACTTTTGCCCTGGACCTGCCCAATCACCGCTCCATGCACGAGATGCCGGTTCCACGCACCGGTGGCTGGGCGCTGGTGGCCGGCTGCCTGGCGGCCCTGGTCTTCAGCCCGGTGGCGCTGCCGGTCGCGCTGTTGCTCGGGTTTGCGCTGCTGCTGGCGGTCTCGGCCATCGACGACCTGCGCCATGTGCCCGCCCGCTTCAGGTTCCCGGTGCACCTGCTGGCGGTGGCGCTGGTGCTCATCGCCCTGCCACAGGCCCTGGCCTGGTGGTGGTATCCGCTGCTGCTGCTGGGCGGTGTGTGGATGATCAACCTTTACAACTTCATGGATGGCATGGACGGCCTGGCGGGCAGCATGACCGCGTTCGGTTTTGCCACCCTGGGGCTGATCTGTGCCTGGCGCGGCCACGGCGACCTGGCCGGCCTGTGCGCACTGCTGGTGGCCGGGGCGCTGGTGTTCCTGCGCTACAATTGGCCGTCGGCGAGCATTTTCCTGGGCGACGCGGGGTCCACCTCGCTGGGGCTCGCCGCCGTTGCCATCAGTCTGCACGGCTGGCAGCAGGGGGCGTTCGGGCTGCCGGTGCCGATTGTCGTATTCGCGCCCTTCTGGCTGGACGCGTCGCTGACGCTGCTGCGCAGGATGCTGGGCGGCAAGCGCTGGTGGGAGGCGCACCGCGAACATTTCTATCAACGCAGCGCCCTGCGTATCGGAGTGCGCAAAACGCTCTACTGGGAACTGGTTGCCATGCTGGCGGTGTCTTTGCTGGCACTTGCGCTGGTAACATCGGGGTTGGCATAAAAGGCTGAAACGGGGTGTACAGCCTTGGGGATTTGGGGGATATGTGAAAGGCATCTCACGGACAGTACAAAAAAACTACAAGCCGGCATTGATGCTGTTATACGACCTGTTGATGCTGGCGGCCGCCTTCATGGTGGCGATGACCATCCGCATCAACGAGTTGTCGCCGGCGCTGGAGCCGGCGATGTTGATCTGCCTGACGCTCACGTTGGGGTCCAGCAGCTTTATCTTCATGCGACTGGGGCTCTACCGGACGGTGATCCGCTATATGGGCCAGCAGGCGCTGGTGGCGGTGCTGCAGGGGGTGACCGCCTCGGCGGTGGTGCTGGCCGTCGCCTCCTACCTGACCTACGCCGGGGTGCCGCGCTCGGTACCGGTGATCTACTGGTGCTTCGCCTTGATCGCCGTCGGTGGTTCCCGCTGGCTGGTGCGCGTCTACTACCAGATGGCGCTGGAGATCCACAAGAGCCGCGTCGCCATCTACGGCGCCGGTACCGCCGGCCTGCAGATGTACAAGGCACTGGTGCACGGCCAAGTCTACAAGCCGGTGGCATTCTTCGACGACAACGCCTCCAAGCAGAATACCCTGATCGACGGTGTGCTGGTCTACAACCCGGCGAATATTCTCAAGGTGGTGGCGGAGCGGGATATCTCCGAAATCCTGCTGGCCATGCCCGGTGTGCCCAAGCGCCGCCGCCGGGAAATCACCCGCGCGCTGCGTGACCGCGGCCTGGTAGTCAAGGTGATTCCCGGTGTGGAGGAGCTGGTCGACGGGGCGGGGCGTGTCTCCGATGTGACACAGATTTACGAAAACGTACTCGGCCGCGCGCCGGTGGAGCCGGAAAAAGCCCTGATCGCTGCATCCATCAGTGGCAAGGTGGTGCTGGTGACCGGTGCGGGCGGCTCCATCGGTGCGGAGCTCTGCCGGCAGATTGCCCAGTGGGGCCCCGCGCACCTGGTGATGGTGGAGTCCTCCGAGTTCGCCCTGTACCAGATCGAGCGCGATCTCCAGCAGCAGAAGCTGGACGATGGGCTGGAACTGAGAGTCACCCCGCTGCTGGGGGACGTACGCGATCGCGCGCGCATGGCGCAGATCATCGAGAGCTTCGCCGTGCACACCATCTACCACGCCGCCGCCTACAAGCATGTGCCGCTGGTGGAACAGAACGTGGTGTTGGGGGCGGACAACAATATCCTCGGCACGCTCTCCGTGCTGGAGGCCGCCGAGGCCTACGGCGTGGAGCAGTTCGTGCTGATCTCCACCGACAAGGCCGTGCGCCCGACCAATGTCATGGGGGCGACCAAGCGTTTCGCGGAACTGATCTGCCAGGATTTTGGCCGCCGCTTCGCGCGTACCCGTATCTGCATGGTGCGCTTCGGCAATGTGCTGGGTTCGTCCGGTTCGGTGATTCCGCTGTTTTCCGACCAGATCAATGCCGGCGGCCCGGTAACCGTGACCCATCCCAAGGTCACCCGCTATTTCATGACCATTCCCGAGGCGGCCCAGCTGGTGCTGCAGGCCGGCAGTATGGGGCGCAATGGCGAGGTGTTCGTACTGGACATGGGCGAGCCGGTGCTTATCTACGACCTGGCCCGGCGCCTGATCCAGATCATGGGGCACACGGTGCGCGACGAGGACAACCCGGACGGCGATATCGAAATCCAGATCACCGGCCTGCGCCCGGGGGAAAAACTCTACGAAGAGCTGTTGCTCGGCGACAGTGTCGCCGGCACCGACCACCCGATGATCATGCGCGCGGAAGAGGAGCGACTACCCGGCGAGCAACTGCAACTACTGGTCGGCGCCCTGCGCGATGCCTGCAGCACACACGACTGCGAGCGGGTGCACGGGATACTGAAAGAAGCGGTAAAAGACTACGCCCCCAAGCAGAACCTGGTGGATGTGGTCTGGTCCCACCGCCGCGACCGTCGCCCGCTGCGTGTCACCGGACAGGTGGAGCGGCTGCGCCTGCCCAGCGATTCGGGCGGCGTGCGTTAATCCGCACACTTCGGCTTTCGGAAGGGCTCCGCTTCGGCGGGGCCCTTTTGGTATGGGGACTGGAAATTGACTGTAGTGGCGCAAAACAAAAAGCCCGCAAACTTACGCTTGGCGTTTCCGTGTTTGGCTCTCCCGGGGCCCGCCGCTGGTGCTGCAGTATGCCGGCAGCGAGCGCGGCGCCTATGCGTTCCCGCAGCCGGGAACAGTGGTCGAGCTGGCCTTTGCCTACGGCCTGCCGGACCAGTCCTTTATCCGCACCGTGCTGAGCCTCGGCGTCGGCGTGCCGGCGCTGGACCGGGAGGAAATGGCCTGGCAACAGGATGAAGCGGTGCGCCAGCGAGTGGATGCCGGCGGCAACTGGCGCCGGGAAACCCACGGGGATATCCGGGAGGACTCCCTGCAGCGCCTCATCGCCGCGGTGGAACTGCTGGCGGAATACGGCAGCGAGCACAAAAAAGTGCGCGAGCACTCCACCGAGGAGATTGGCGGGGCCAAGATCATCGAGGCCCTGGGCGCCCTGCGACTGCTGAGTGGTGGCAGCGCCAACCTCTCCGCCCTGGACAGCCTCAACCTGACCACCGCAGCCGATATCAACAGCACCGCCGCGCGCGATCAGAAGGCGTCTGTGGGCCAGGACCTGAAGGAGCAGGTCGGCAACATCGCCGAGCGCATTGCCACGTTGAAGCAGGTAATGAAAGTGCGGGACGGTGGTACCATTTGGGTGGGGAATGAGTCGGTAAATGTACTGCAGGTGCTGGCGGATCTTATCGACGTTGTGGTGGCTCTTGCTGGTACTCTGGAGACTCACAGCCATCCCGGGTTGGGGGCGCCGCCCAGCGAGCAAGGTGCGATTGTGGGGCATAAGGGCGATGCGGAGAGTATTGCCGGTGATCTTTCGTCCTTGATTTGAAGTGTTTGCTGGCTTTCTTGCCTGTTCTCTGCCCGTCTACCTATCTTCGTGTAATTTTCCGTAATCCATAGGCTATTGCTTGCCTGGGGCCGATGTCCCAAAATTCAGATCTACTTGGACTTCAGCAGGACATTTCATGTGTCTATATCTAGGCAGCTTTGCCCAGATATGGACACTTATGGTTAGATATAGGCATGATGGCTATATGTGACAATGTCGCAGATTAAACTGTTATGCATTAGAGGCAGAGTAATGAGTAACATTCAAGGAAAATGTCTTTGTGAAAATGTGAGGTATGAAATCTCAGGACAGTTGGGAACTATCTACAACTGCCACTGCTCTAAATGCCGCAGGTGGCATGGCGCTCCATTTCGCTCTCGAGCTTCAGTTGATGTGTCGCAATTTAAGTTGCTTTCCGGAAAAAATTTCATTTCTTCGTTCAAATCTTCAGATAATGTAACCAAGCATTTCTGCAAGCTCTGCGGGTCTCCTTTACATAGTACATACGCTGATAGGCCCAATGTAATTGGTATTGCAATTGGTGCTCTAGAGGGGGTGGAGTCAAATCCTGAAGCAAATATATTCACAGCTTCAAAAGCTTCATGGTTTGAAATTACTGATGGCCTTAAGCAATATGAAACGTGGCCGGGTAGTGAGGCTGAAGTAAGAAAAACAAAGGTGTAGAATAAGTCTGGATTCAGAGATTTTACTGAAAACTAGGGCTAAGAAAATATAAGCTAAGTGAATATGCTATGAGTAACCCTTTTCATTTATCATTTGTCGTTTCTGATTTGGAAGCATCAAAAAAATTTTATACTGAAGTTCTCGGGTGTCCTATAGGAAGAGATCAAGGGAGTTGGATTGATATTCTGTTTTTCGGCCACCAAATAACCATTCATAAAGAAAGCGAGATTTTGGAGGCTCGGTCAATTGATCACTTTGGCCCCATTCTTTCAAAAAATGAGTGGAAAGAGATTTCAGATAAATGTGAAGACAATGAAATTAATTTTGTGCTCCCGCCTACAGTTAAAAACTCTGGCACAGAAAATGAATCAGGAAAATACCTTATTAAAGATCCGGGCGGAAACTTACTCGAGTTCAAGTACTATGGTACTTCTGCTCATCCGATGGTGCAGGGACATGCATAACAAGCGCTGCAGGCCGACGTCTAACTTTGTGCACTTTATGCGCGGTCGCTACGCTCCCATTATCGCGCATAAAGCGCACAAAGTTAGCCGCGGCTGAGCGCGGCGTTAATTGCGACGTGAAGTCGTATAAATTTCTGTTACACACTTTGAAGAATTACAGGAGGTTATTTCTCAGAACGATGTAACCCGATGTTCTGCCATCGGTTTCCTACCGGCACATGCGTGGAGAGTAATCTCCGGGTGTGAAGCTGCCGGGACAATGTAACCTGCGGGCACTGCCCGGGAGAGAAACCGCGAGGAATTCTCAACTCTGCCAGCACCAGGGCGGTAAGGGGCTAGGAATGGATAGTATGGTCAACCCAGGTGAACTGCTGCACTCCCGTTACGCGCAAGAAGCCAAAGGTGCTGAAAGGCTTTAACCAAAAGGTAAGTGGACAGGCTGGCGGGCTTTTAACGTCCCGCCACGCAGATGACGCTCCACCGGGGGACGGGCAGGACCTAACCTATTCTGAGATTTATACGAAAGTAAGTGATCAGTCTTCCCCACCCTCGGCCTGAACCGACTTTTCTGTTAGCGCCACTTCCCTGACATTCCACGGCAGTAGCGCTTCGATGGA
>NZ_JALKCV010000010.1 GCF_023634065.1 Microbulbifer litoralis | reverse complement strand
TGATTTCCTGCGCCTGCCAATCATTCAGTACCGCTAGCTCTACCCCTGAAAAAAGTCTGGATGCCTTGATACGCGTGGCGGTTTGGCGTTGTTCGACAAACTGCGCAATGACTCGCTCGCTAATCGGCCCATCCCCTGACGGGCACTGATCAAACCAATCCGACATCACATCGGCCATGGACAGCGACTCGGCAGCGATGAAGTCGCTCAGCTCCATGGATAGCAATCTCGCGTTTTCGGTAACTCCGCGCATAGCGGCTAACAGCTCGTCTATTTCGGCCATATCCCACCTCCTCGCAGGCTGACTGCTTCGTCAGCAAATAGCTACCGCTGAAGCCTCGCCGAGGCCCCGCCCCTAGCCTCCTGCGCAGAAAAGCCCCAAGGTACGGCAACCAATCTATCAAAATATACCATATTGATCAATCAAAATCTACTATATTGATAAAACGATGATAGCTACCCTGCTTTGAGGATATTCACAATACGGAGGATGTTCACTTAATCGGTTGATAGATTCACGATGCAGGCGCTAACAACTCGCGAAACGACGCTTTTGATAGAGGGGGGAGCCAAGGTTTCCAGCCTGAAGCTGGTCCGTGTGAAGCACGAAGGTAAACGCTATTACCAAATTGAGTTTGTGTTGAACGCTCGCGGTGTTGAAAAGGCTTCCCAGTTAATCACCACCCGAAATGAGCCGCACCGCTGGGCGGACCTGAATCGAGCGGTAGCATTTGTCGAGCAACTGTTCCCAGATAACAAAGAAATTCGGTTGATCGTGAAAAATCGTTAGCGATTTAACCAGCAGTACTTCAACGATCAGCGCCACGCGCAACTGCGCGGGCCGGACATCGAGCCGCACCAGGGCATATAGGGGGCCGGCTAATGTGTGACCCCTAATATCCTCACGGAGCTGGCAATTAGGCCTGATCCTGATATAGGCGCGCAAGAAGTTGTTGGACAGACATGAACGGGGAGTTCCCTCTGAGACGAACAGCACCTCGCGCCAGCTTGCGCAGAAAAGCATCAAGCCCTCTGAGAATCTAATTTATCCGGATTTACACCAAATCACCCGACCACCCCTGACCCAGAAATGAGAGCGACAACCGGATTGCCGCCATATCGACGGGCGAAGTGTCGGCCTGCTCCGGTCATCAACCCAGACATCCCAACGCGGGCTAACACCTTCCATCACCATCAACTCAATAACCTCTCTACATCCACAAGGGCACAGCATTGCGGCAGCGTAGGGACCATCATCGTCCAGCAATACCAGGCGCCTCTTTGGAATCCGGCCGGGGAACAGGTCTCCCTCAACAATCATCAGCTTTACCGGGAACAGTGCATAAAAGCGGCGTCGTAACCCTCTGAACCATCCCCTTATGCTGCACATGGCATTTCCTCCAACATCGGAAGCCCCAGCAAGGGAGATGAAAGCCCCGCCGCGTAGCGCTCAGAACGAACAGGCGAGAAACTGTCTTCACTGAAGTACTCGGTCTCTTCACTGGCAAGGGCAAACATGGTTCGCGCATAGCGACGGTTGCCATCGAGGCGATACGGAAAGGTCCTTGCAATAAACTCTTGTACCACCATGCTTGCAGCCCTCATATTGAGGCTAATGACGGACGGAGCTTCCTCGCCGCCTCCCGGCATATACCCTTCTTCAATCCGCTGTGAAAACCGTTCTGGGTCAACTTTCCTAAGGTCTTCAGCGGCAATATCATCCGCCGTGTATACCCCGCGGCTCTGCAAAGTTGACCCTCCAGGCTGAACGTAATCAATTCGCCCCTGAATATCCTGAATAACAGTCTTTCCTTCGCTATTTTTCCGCACGGGAATGACTACCCCCACATCGAAAAGCGGCAGAAGCAATGAGGTTGCGAGACGCTGGCAGATATCACGGCCTGTCGCCGTATCAACGCAGCAGAACAGTACATCCACCCCCGAAAGCGCCTGAACAGCCTCTCGGGTTCCCACCTCCTGACAAACCGCATTCACCCGGGTTCCCGGAGATACCCCAGATACCACACGCTTGAATAGCTCAACCTTGGGTGACGCCGCCGCGGCGTCCCGGGCAGTGGAGTTCAGGATGCGATTGAGGTTCTTCCCCTCAACAACATCATGATCAACCACAGTAATCTCTCCAAATCCCAACCTGAGCAGCTGTTCGGCAACGACACTGCCAGTGCCCGACACACCCACAACACCGGCATGCAAGCGCTTGAGCTGTTCGCGCATACCTTCAGAGAAAGCCATGGGAATTGAACCCTGAGGGCTGTCGGCCCAGAAGCAGGAGATCTCGTCGCCCACCACCGCTACCAGATTAAGCATTTCCGGCTGCAAAGCGCGGTTATAGACCCTCGCACGCATCCAGCCGTTGGGCAGCATGATGGTCGAGCCATGCAGCATTTCCCCCTCCCGCCCTTGCCCCCTGGCCAGAAACAAGGAGTCGAGCAACTCCAGATCCGACTGGTCATCTGTCTCAGAGAAAGCGCTGCCGCCCAAGGGATGTGAGTGCACCAGAATCAAGGAAAGGTCATCCTCCTCGGCTTCCGTCAGGCAATCCTCAATATGCTGCCCCGGCCATGTAACCCAATCCTCGTACCGCTCGCATTCGTCATGAGGAACACAATGAACACGTTTAACCATCAGGCGGAGACGACGTCCCTGAACCCGCGAACATAGCAGTATGGCCGCCGCCTCAAGGCCATCCCCTGGAAAAAGATGGTCATACAAAGTCTTGTGGTCAGTGCCAGACACGACCAGCACAGAACTTGGCTGGCTCATTGCTCCACCTCCCGGCAAATGGACTCTTCGACCAACGCCATATGGGTACGGATAGAGTCCGTATCGGCATTCCAAGCTGCCGCCGGGTGGCGAGACCAGCGTTGAAACGACACGCCATCAATGGCTTGCCTCGACTCGGTTCGATCAATGGCTTTTTTGTCGACCCGCTCCAAATGTGGCGCGCAGAAGAACATATCCAGCTTCGCCGCCGGGTAATTCGCCGGAATCGAAACTGCAATAGTGCAGGACGTCTGGGTATACCCCGCAGGCAAGACATAATCCCGCAACAACAACCACCGCTCTCTACCCTGCTGCACCGTCTCCCACCTAAAACCCAGGCCGTCAAGGTAAGCATGATCCTTGGGCAGTAACTCAAACTCCCGTCTCGGCAATGCAGCATCGCCATTATTGACCTGCCCCTTGAGCACCCGCAGCCGCTCAAGCCCCGGATGTGTCAGGTTGATCACATCATCAAGCCCGACCGATCTCTTCGGCTCCCCGCCGACTTTCAAAGTAAGAATCCAGCTCTGGCCAAGGTCATAGCCCGCCCGCTCAAGGGCCTCCCGGACGGTCACTTCAGGCTTATCCCACTGGAATCGCTCACCTTGCACATCCAGTACCCACGGCTTATCAGCGGGCCGCCCGCTTTCTTTCACACCATTGATCATCTGAATCACCATATACAGGAACATTTTCGTTCGATACACCGAACATCGAGTGCAGACTGCCACACCGGCAAAGCACTGTCAATAGGTATGTTTTTGTTCGGTGTGCAGGTACAATCCGCCTCCCACTAATCGGGAGGTGTACTATGGCTTCACCACTGGGAGACAAGATCCGGGCCCGCCGTACTGAACTGAAAATGAGCCTCGATACCCTTGCTGCGCAGACGGATTCCAGCAAAAGCTATATCTGGGAACTGGAGAATAGGGATAACCCCAAGCCCTCCGCGGAGAAAATCAACCGGATCGCTGAGGCATTGAAGGTCACCCCAGAGTATCTCTGGGATGCCGAGGCAGACATTCCCGATGAATCGGTGAAAGATCGAGCATTCTTCAGGAAGTACCAAAAGCTGTCCTCCGCTGATAAGAAGCGATTGCAGAGGATGTTGGACGCCTGGGATGAAGATGAATGAATAATAAACCCAAGGCTGAAGCCAATCGTATCTCTCATATTCTGAATCACTTCTATGGCCGTGACCGGTTTCCCGTTGATGTCGAACAGTTAGCCCGGGATTATTCAAAGCAGATATCACCTGAGTCCTACATCACCGATATCAAATCGGTTCCACTGGATGGGTTCGAAGGCTGCCTGAAAGCCAAGCCTGACGGTAGTAAATGGATGATTGCCTACAACCCAGAGCAGGGTTCCCCTGGCAGGACTCGCTTCACACTGGCACACGAATTGGGGCATTTCGTTCTACACAGGAATCTGCAGCAGGCATTCGAGTGCAGTGAAAGGGATCTGTATGACTGGGATTCTCCTGTACGTCAAATGGAAGCCGAGGCGGACACTTTTGCCTCCTATCTGCTAATGCCGCTGGACGATTTCCGCGCGCAGCTGACCAGCCAGTCAATGAATGTCGACTTGCTCGACCATTGCTGCAACCGCTACGGCGTGTCGCCTATGGCAGCGGCCCTCAAATGGGTCGAAATCGCCCCGCGCCGCACAGTGGTTGTCGCCGCTCGGGATGGTTTTCTGCTATGGGCACGCTCCAATGGGCGGGCCTATAAATCCGGGCGTTACTTTGCCACCAGTAAGAACACCGTTGAGGTACCATCACAATCCTTGCTCGCTGAAGTGGCTCAGAATGGCGGCGCAGACCGGCGCACTACGGATGCACGAATCTGGTTTCCACAAGAACCATACGGTATGCCGATGGAAGAAACAGCAATCTGCGTCGACAACCCTTCTTTCCCATACATTCTCGGCATACTCCAGATGCCGGAAGCCGAAAGAGACTGGGCCACGAACAGTGAAGATGAAGAAACATTGCGCCCTCTCACTGGGCTTCAATGGTGACGGTATTCACGCACTTTGACTGCATCCCGCAGAGATCGGGCGTTAGCGGACAAAGAAGTTAAACAGCAAATACAATCCACAGCTTATCGATGTAACCGGGGCGACGGGATTCATGAATGCAGTAGAAATTGAAGCCGCAATATCAGAACTGGCACTCCAGCCCTTTGACAGGGCTGAGTTTTCCTTCGCCTTTCTGGAAGCCTTTGGCAACAAGGCCACTACCATCAAGCGCTTGCGCTCGGGTAACACCAACAAGTCCGATCTAGGCGGCGTATTGCAAACCAACCATATCCACATTGCCGTTGCAGATAACGGGGAGGTCCCCAAGGCGCTCATCGCCCTGAGAGCCAGCCCGGCGACCAGCCGGGCGAAGGCGCGCTTTATCCTTGCCACCGATGGCGCCTCCTTCGAGGCCGAGGACCTGCAAACCGGTGATACCGTGGCCTGCAACTATCAGGACTTCCCGGACCATTTCGGCTTCTTTCTGCCACTGGCCGGTATCAGCACTGTCAAGCAGATATCCGACAACGCCTTTGATATCCGCGCCACCAGCCGCCTAAACCGGCTCTACGTAGAGCTGCTGAAGGACAACCCGGAATGGGGAACCGAAGATCTGCGCCATGAGATGAACCATTTCATGGCCCGGTTGATCTTCTGCTTCTTCGCTGAGGATACCGACATCTTCAGCGGCACCGACCTGTTTACCGACACCATTCGCCAAATGAGCGCGCGAGACTCGTCCAATACCCATGAGGTAATCAGCGAGATCTTCCGCGCCATGAATACGGCGCACGATGAGCGCGAGCAAGCCAAACTGCCGCGCTGGGCCAATGCTTTCCCCTACGTTAACGGGGGCCTCTTCTCTGGCAGTACTGAAGTCCCGAGTTTCAGCAAGATTTCCCGTTCCTACCTTCTCCATATCGGAAGCCTGGACTGGACCCAGATCAACCCGGACATTTTCGGTTCCATGATTCAGGCGGTCGCGGATGAAGAAGAGCGCGGCTCGCTCGGCATGCACTACACCAGTGTGCCCAATATCCTGAAAGTGCTGAACCCCCTGTTCCTCGATGACCTACGGGAGAAGCTAGAGGAATCCGGTGATAATAGCCGCAAGCTCCTCAACCTACGCAACCGTATGGCAAAGATCCGCGTGTTCGACCCGGCCTGCGGTTCCGGTAACTTTCTGGTGATTGCCTACAAGCAGATGCGGGAAATCGAGAACGCCATCAACGAGCGCCGAGATGAGAATGGGCGCAAAAGCGATATCCCGCTGACCAATTTTCGCGGCATCGAACTGCGTGACTTCTCCGCTGAAATTGCGCGCTTAGCTCTGATCATTGCCGAGTATCAGTGCGATGTCCGCTATCGCGGTCAGAAAGAAGCACTGCAAGAGTTTCTGCCACTGGATGCGGAAAACTGGATTACCTGCGGCAATGCCTTGCGACTGGATTGGTTGAGCATCTGTCCGCCTACCGGAACAGGCGTGAGGCACCTAGCTGATGACTTGTTTGAAACGCCACTGGATCAGGCCGAGATCGATTTCGAAAATGAGGGCGGCGAGACCTATATTTGCGGGAACCCTCCGTATCTTGGTAGTCAAGGGCAGTCTCAAGAGCAAAAAGCAGACTTAAAGGCTATTTTTGAACGACGCCTCAACGGGTGGAAGTCCTTGGATTATGTTGCCGGTTGGTTCATGAAAGCGGCAGATTATGGGACTGCAACTAATACGGCTACGGCATTTGTGGCAACAAATTCGATTTGCCAAGGTAGGCAGGTAGCTCTTTTGTGGCCAAAGATTTTCGGTACTGGGCACGAAATAGCCTTCGGTCACACGTCTTTTAAGTGGGCTAATTTAGCCAGTCATAATGCTGGCGTAACCGTAGCCATCATCGGTATATCAAAGACCATAAATAGACCTCGACTCCTGTTCTCTGTTGGGGATGGAGGCGAATTGATTGCCAAGGAAGCTGGAAATATTAATGCTTACTTAGTCTCAGGGAAGAATATTCATGTAGAGAAGTCATCTAAGCCTATCTCTGATTTGCCCAAAATGACTTTTGGGAATCAGCCGATTGATGGTGGAAACCTAGTGGTGTCATCGGCTGAAAAGGAGAAAATTTTAGCTGGTGATCCGGAATCTGAGAGGTACATATACAACTATATTGGCTCAAGGGAGTACATCAACGGAATTCAGAGATCGTGCCTTTGGATCAACCCTAGTGATGAAAAAGCAGCTGCGAGCAACCCTAGGATCTTGGAGAAAGTAGAGGCAGTTAGGGAATTTCGACTAGAGAGTGATAGAAAAGAGACTGTAGCGCAGGCAACCAACCCATATCAATTCGTCTACAGACCTCACCAAGAATGCGACATTACCATCATTGTTCCTAGCGCGTCGTCAGAAAGGCGACCCGTTTTGCCATGCGGAATATTGCCTAGAGGAACCGTAATATCGAATCTCGCCTTCGCTGTTTACAATACCCCTCTGTGGGCAATGACCATTATCACATCTCGGTTGCACATCGTATGGGTAGGAACAGTATGCGGAAAGCTGAAAACCGACTTTCGCTACTCCAACACCCTCGGCTGGAACACTTTCCCAGTCCCCACCCTGACCGAGAAGAACAAGGCGGACCTAACCCGCTGCGCCGAAGATATTTTGCTGGCCCGCGAGGCCCACTTCCCGGCGACCATCGCCGATCTCTACGACCCTGAGAAGATGCCCTCCGATCTGCGCGAAGCCCACGAGCGCAACGACGAGGTGCTGGAACGCATCTATATCGGTCGCCGCTTCAAGAACGACACTGAACGACTGGAAAAGTTGTTCGAGCTGTACACCAAAATGACCGCCACTGAGGAGGCTGTGAAACAGCCCGGCAAGCGCAGGACGGCCCGTTCATGAGCGACTTGATCCTCTATACCTCCGACGACGGCCAAACCCGCCTCAACCTGCGGGTGGAGGTCCATAGCGTCTGGCTGACCCAGTTGGAAATCGCTGAACTGTTCCAGACCAGCAAGCAGAATGTCTCCCTGCATGCGAAAAACATCTTTGAAGACAAGGAGTTAAGCGAGGGGGCAACTGTCAAGGAATCCTTGACAGTTCAAACCGAGGGCGGCCGACAGGTCCGCCGCAAGATCAGCTACTACAACCTCGACCTGATCCTGGCCATCGGTTACCGGGTACGCTCCCCCCGGGGCAGCCAATTCCGCCAATGGGCCAGCACCAACCTGAAGGAGTTCCTGCTCAAAGGCTTCGTGATGGATGACGAGCGCCTGAAGAACCCCGGTGGATGGGATTACTTCGACGAGCTTCTTGAACGCATTCGGGATATACGGGCCTCCGAGAAGCGCTTTTACCAAAAAGTCCGCGATCTCTTCGCCCTCAGCTCCGACTACCAAGCCCGCGAACAGGAGACCGCCCTTTTCTTTGCCGAGGCCCAGAACAAGCTTCTCTTTGCCACCACCGGCCACACTGCCGCAGAGCTGATCCTGAAACGCTCAAACCCCGGCGAGCCCAATATGGCGTTGACCAGTTGGATCGGTTCGCGGGTGCGCAAGCAGGATGTCATCATCGCCAAGAACTACCTGAGTGCCGACGAAATTGACACCCTCAACCGCTTGGTGGTGATCTTCCTCGAGCAGGCTGAACTGCGGGTCAAGCAACAGAGAGAGCTGACCCTTGATTTCTGGCGTAACAACGTCGATAAGATGCTGGCCTTCAATGACCAGCCCATCCTCGAAGGTGCCGGCTCTGTCAGCCGAGAAGAAATGGAGAAGATTGTTCGTGAACGTTATGAGGTTTTCGACCAGCAGCGGCGTACCGCAGAAGCCAAGGAGGCCGATACCGCTGATCTGAAGGAGATCGAACAGCTTGAACAAGAACTTAAGAATAAGAGCAAAGGAAGTGATCAATGATTACGAGAACTATGCTCACGCATCTAGTTTCTTGAGGGGAGAAGCATGAGGGAAATTCTTGGCAAAGCCAAAACAGTCCGCGAGTTGCTGAAAGGAGTCAAATATTCAATCGACTACTATCAGCGCGAATACAAATGGGGCGAAAAACAAGCCGCCGAGCTGGTCAACGATCTGGTGGCCAAGTTTCTGGAAGAATTTGACGAGGGCCATGAACGCAAGAAAGTGGCCGATTATCCTCATTACTTTCTGGGCTCCATCATTATCAGTAAGAAAGACAGTGCCAGCTTTATTGTCGATGGCCAGCAGCGCCTGACCAGCCTGTCGCTGTTCGTGATCCTACTGCACAATCTGCAACGGGAGCGATCTGACATGGTACAGATTGAAGAACTGATCTTTTCCGAACAGTACGGGGAAAAATCCTTCAATATCGAAGTCGACGAGCGCATGGCGTGCATGGAAGCCTTGTTTGAAGGGCGTAACTTTGACGTCAGCGATGCGCCGGAATCTGTGAACAATCTGTATAACCGCTATCAGGACATTGATACAGCCTTCCCGGAGGAACTGCGCGGGCGGGCGCTGCCCTACTTTGTCGATTGGCTGCTCAGCAATGTGCACTTGGTAGAAATTACCGCCTATTCCGATGATGATGCCTACACCATCTTCGAGACCATGAACGACCGGGGCCTGTCGCTTAACCCCACCGATATGCTCAAAGGCTATCTGCTCGCCAATATTGATGAAGACTATCGAGTTGAAGCCAATAACCGCTGGAAACTGCGCATCGGTAAGCTCACCGACTGGGGCAAGGAGGTAGAGGCGGACTTCTTCAAAGCCTGGCTGCGCAGCCAATACGCCACCAAAATTCGTGAACGTAAAAAGGGAGCGAAACAAGAAGACTTTGATCGTATTGGCACCGAATATCACCGTTGGCTTCGAGATGCCAGAGCCCAAGTGGGGCTGGACAAACCATCTGACTACCTGAGATTTCTTAGTACGGACTTTGAGTTCTACTCCAAGCAGTATCTGCACCTGCTGGACGCTTCAGAGCAAATAACTACTGGATTGGAGCACGTTTGTTACAACGCCTGGAACGGCTTTACTTTGCAACACATGCTATTGCTGGCACCGTTGAAGCCAAGTGACGCGCAAAATGAAATCACTCAAAAAACCCGTATTACCGCAAAATTTATCGACATTCTGCTGACTTGGCGACTCTGGAATTTCCGTAGCATTGCCTATTCCACCATGCAGTATGCGATGTTTCTGGTGATGCGCGATATCCGCGGACTGGATGCTCATGATCTAGCCCAAGTACTGTTCGATAAATTGCAGGCCGAAGAAGAAAACTTCGACAACAACAGCGACTATCACCGTCAGGGTGTAGGGCTGTATCTGCATCAGCAGAATCGCAAAGTGCTTCACCGGATGCTGGCCCGGATCACCGATTACGTTGCCGTTAGCTCTGGCATGGCACCCTGCTTTGAAGAATTGGTGGGGGGTGGCAGCGTCAAGTATGAAATTGAACATATCTGGGCTGACCAGTTCGACCGCCATACCGATGAATTCGAACACCCGGCTGACTTTGCCGAACAGCGCAACCGTATTGGCGGGCTCCTTCTGCTACCGAAATCGTTTAATGCCAGCTACAACGACAAGCCCTATATAGACAAGCTGGAGCAGTATTTTTCCCAGAATATCTTGGCCAAATCTCTACACCCGAAATGCTATGAACATAATCCGGGCTTTATTCGCTTTATGAAGGAAGAAGGTCTTCCCTTTTCGGCGATAACTAGTTTCAAGAAGAACAATATAGAGGAGCGTGGCGAGTTGTATCGGCAGATAGCAAAAAAAAGTCTGGAACCCGAATAGCTTGCTTGAAGAGGTTGATCAATGACCCAGTCCATCCCTTCCGTATCGGTTGCATATGCCGGTAACGGCAGCTCAACCAAATCCAATGAGCTCGGCATGCGACCGATGCAGGAGCGAGCATATGAGCGGCGCGGCGAACAATATCTGCTGATTAAATCGCCACCAGCATCGGGCAAGAGCCGGGCATTGATGTTTATTGCCCTGGATAAACTGCAAAATCAGGGTCTCAAACAGGCCATTATTGTCGTGCCGGAAAAGTCCATCGGTTCGAGCTTCAATGACGAACCCCTGAGCAAGTTCGGTTTCTGGGCCGATTGGAAGGTGGAACCCAAATGGAACCTGTGTAATGCCCCAGGTTCCGACAATGGCGGCAAGGTCAAATCCGTGGGCGCTTTCCTGGAAAGCGACGATCAGGTGCTGGTATGCACCCACGCTACTTTCCGCTTCGCCGTGGACCAGTTTGGCGTAGAGGCCTTCGATGGCCGCTTGGTTGCTGTCGATGAATTCCACCATGTGTCGGCCAACCCGGACAACAGGCTCGGTACTCATCTGGGTGAATTCATCGCCCGCGACAAGGTGCATATCGTGGCCATGACCGGCTCCTACTTCCGCGGGGATGCCGAAGCCGTGCTGGCTCCGCAGGATGAAGCCCGTTTTGATACCGTAACTTATACCTACTATGAACAGCTCAATGGTTACGAGTATCTGAAAAAGCTCGATATCGGCTATTTCTTCTATTCTGGCTCCTATGCCGACGAAATCCTCAAGGTCCTCGATCCCTCTGAGAAGACCATTATCCATATTCCCAACGTCAACTCCCGGGAAAGCACCAAGGACAAGATCCGGGAGGTAGAGCACATCATTGAGGCGCTGGGTGAGTGGCAAGGCGCTGATCCAGCGACCGGGTTCCAGTTGGTCAAGACCTCAGATGGTCAAGTTTTGCGTATTGCCGACCTGGTGGACGATGACCCCACAAAGCGTGATCGGGTATCTGCCGCACTGAAAAACCCGGCGCAGAAGAACAATCGCGACCACGTGGACATCATCATCGCTCTTGGGATGGCGAAGGAAGGTTTCGACTGGATCTGGTGCGAACATGCGCTAACCGTCGGTTATCGCTCAAGCCTCACTGAAATCGTCCAGATTATCGGTCGCGCCACCCGGGATGCACCGGGCAAAACCCGTGCACGCTTCACCAACCTGATCGCCGAACCCGATGCTTCTGAACAGGCGGTTACCGAGGCTATCAATGATACCTTGAAGGCCATTGCTGCCAGCCTGCTGATGGAACAAGTCCTGGCTCCACGGTTCGAGTTCACGCCAAAGAATCCTACCAGCGGACCTCAAGAGGGGTTTAACTACGGCGAAGGCGGCTACGATCCTGACAAGTGCAATGTCGGTATTAACGAGCAAACCGGGCAGTATCAAATTGAAATCAAGGGTCTTGCCGAACCCAAGAGCGAAGAGGCCTCTCGTATTTGCCAGGAGGACCTTAACGAGGTGATCGCCAGCTTTGTTCAGGACAAGACGACTGTGGAAAAGGGCTTGTTCGACGAGGAAATGATTCCTGAGGAGCTAACTCAGGTGCGCATGGGCAAAATCATCAAGGAAAAGTACCCGGAGCTGGACGAAGCAGATCAGGAAGCCGTTCGCCAGCACGCCATCGCCGCCCTGAACCTCACTCAGCAAGCCAAGCAACTTCTGACAGAGAGCGGAGATGACGACAACGGTGAAACAAAACCCAACACAGCCCTGATTGCCGGTGTGCGCAAGTTTGCCATGGACGTCCGCGAACTGGACATCGACCTGATCGACAGCATCAACCCCTTCAGTGAAGCTTACGCTATTCTCGCCAAAACCATGAGCGAAGACAGCCTGAAGCAGGTGGCTGCGGCAATTTCAGCCAAACGTACCAGCCTGGCACCCGAGGAAGCCAAAGAGCTCGCCATCAGGGCTGTGAAATTCAAGAAAGAGCGTGGGCGGCTGCCTTCAGTGAGTGCAGCAGACCCCTGGGAACAACGCATGGCCGAAGGTGCCGCCGCTTTCGTGCGCTTTAAAGACGAGGGCCGCTATGAGTGATTTAGACGATCTGCGCGCCGAACTTGATGCATTTGCGCAGCCGGAAAAAAAGAAAGCGCTATCGGCTCGTGAAGAGCGCGTTATAGCTGGCTTCGAGGAAATTCAGCGCTTTGTTGAGCAAGAGGGGCGCAGCCCCCTGCACGGTGAAGACAAGGACATCTTCGAGCGCCTGTACGCCTTAAGGCTTGATCGGTTGCGCACACAGGAAGATTTACGTGCCATGCTAGCCCCATACGACCACCAGGGATTACTGGACGGAGCCGAAATGAAGGCGGCGGAATCTGCAGAAATGGTGGACGATGACGATCTACTCGCGGAACTGGAGGGAGCTGCAGGCCAGTCTGACATCACGGAACTGCGCCATGTCCGCTCCAGATCTGAAATCAGAGCTGCTGAAGAAATTGCCAACCGGGAAAAATGTGAAGACTTTGACCGCTTCAAGTCTCTTTTTGACCAAATTGAGAGCGACCTCAAGGTTGACATCCGGCAAACCCGTCGTTTTGCAAAAGATGCCAGCATTGAAGAAGGCAACTTCTTCATCCTGAACGGCCAGCTTACTTACGTAGCCGAGGTAGGCGAAACCATCAAGGCTCCCAATGGTGAGAATGACGCTCGCCTTCGTGTGATTTACTCCAATGGAACCGAAAGCAATCTACTCCTGAGATCACTTCAACGCGCCCTATACAAGGATGAGACGGGCCGCCGGATAAGTGACCCAGACGCTGGACCGCTATTTGGAGGAACCTTGGAGGACGATGACATCGAAAGCGGTACCATCTATGTGCTTCGCAGCCAGTCCAAGCACCCCTTTGTTGTCGAGCATCGTGAACTAATCCACAAGATCGGCGTCACCGGCGGCAAGGTAGAAGCCCGAATTGCCAATGCAGCGCATGATGCAACCTACCTTCTCGCGGATGTAGAAGTCATTGCCAGCTACAAACTGGCGGGCATCAACCGTACCAAGCTGGAAGGACTGCTCCACCGAATCTTTGCGCCGGCACAGATTGATCTCACAATTAATGACCGCTTTGGCCACCCCGTAAAACCAAAGGAATGGTTCCTGGTGCCGCTACATGTGATTGATGAGGCGGTACAGCGTATTCGGGATGAGTCGATTACTAATGCGACCTATGACCCGAAGACTGTACGACTGGTGGATTAGCTGTAGTAATTCAGGAGAGAGACAGCGTCCGCGTTTTACCTCCTGGACAGTGAGATCCGCCGGACCTCCACAAATACATCTTCCGCCGCGCAGGCTGGGACTTCTCCACGATCGAAAGCCGCTACGCGCCGTTCGATTTCCTCGTCCCAGGCGGACTCTATCTCGGAAGTGAGCGGGCTCAGGGACTCAAGCATGAACTCGGCCAGCTGGGCCCGCTCTTCGGCGCTCAGCGCTCTGGCCTGCTCTTCCAGCTGTTTCAATAATGCGGACATATCAGGGGCCTCTAACAGGTGCTACACAAAGTTTACACCCGGCAAAGCCACCTTAGAAGGAATCCCCGGGCACTCGTACCCAGCCCTCCATCAGCACCCGCGCACTGCGGCTCATAATGGCGTTGGTTGCAGTCCACTGGCCGTTGACGGCTTCCGCCTCCGCACCGACGCGCAGGGTGCCGGACGGGTGGCCAAAGGTCACGGCATTGCGCTCCCCTCCCCCCGCGGCCAGGTTCACCAGGGTGCCGGGAATGGCCACGGCGGTACCGATGGCGACGGCGGCGGTGCCCATCATGGCGTGGTGCAGTTTGCCCATGGACAGGGCGCGCACCAGCAGGTCGATATCATCGGCTGCCACTTGCTTGCCGCTGGATGCCGTGTAGCCCTTGGGCGGCGCGACGAAGGCGACCTTGGGGGTATGTTGGCGGTTGGCTGCGTCTTCCACCTTTTCGATCAGGCCCATCTTCACTGCGCCGTGGGCACGGATGCTTTCGAACATGGCCAGGGCCTTGTCGTCGCTGTTGATGGCTTCCTGCAATTCGGTACCTTCGTACCCGATCTGGTCGGCGTTGACGAAGATTGTGGGGATGCCGGCGTTGATCATGGTGGCTTTCAGGGTGCCCCCCTCTACAACATCAGCGGGCACTTCAAGGTCGTCCACCAGATTGCCGGTGGGGAAGATGGCGCCCTCGCCGGCCGGGTCCATAAACTCGATCTGGACTTCGGCGGCCGGGAAGGTGACGCCGTCCAGTTCGAAATCGCCGGTTTCCTGCACTTCACCGTTGGTGATGGGAACGTGGGCGATGATGGTTTTTTTGATGTTGGCCTGCCAGATGCGCACGGTGCAGTGGCCATTTCCGGGAATGCGCTTGGCATCGACGAAGCCGCTGTTGATGGCGAAGGCGCCTACTGCGGCGGTGAGGTTGCCGCAGTTGCCGGACCAGTCTACGAAGGGTTTGTCGATGGAGACCTGGCCGAAGAGGTAGTCCACGTCGTGGTCGGGCTGTTCGCTCTTAGACAGGATGACCGTCTTGCTGGTGCTGGAGGTGGCGCCGCCCATGCCGTCGGTTTGTTTGGCGTAGGGGTCGGGGCTGCCGATGACTCGCAGGAGCAGGTTGTCTCGGGCCTGGCCGGGGATCTGGGCGGGCTCCGGTAGGTCTTGGAGGCGGAAGAAGACGCCTTTGCTGGTGCCGCCGCGCATGTAGGTGGCTGGGATTTTGATTTGGGGGGGGAATTTCATGGTTCTCTCCGGTGGCCTGGATGGGGTGGAGTGGAATCGGGGATTTTGGGGCCTTGGCCCCGGATTCCGCTGCGCTGCATCCGGGCTACAAATTCTGGATGTTTGGGTGGAACCGGGGTTCCTGGGGCCTTGGGTCCCGGATTCCGCTGCGCTGCATCCGGGCTACAAATTCTGGATGTTTGGGTGGAACCGGGGTTCCTGGGGCCTTGGGCCCCGGATTCCGCTGCGCTGTATCCGGGCTACGGTTCTGTGGTTCTTCGCTTCTTCGCCTGCAAGGCAGGCTCCTACAGTGTTGTGTGGTGCGTACGGCGCATCCTGTGTGTTCGTTCGTCATGCCGGGCTTGCCTCGGGATCCAGGGCTTCGTCGCTGGATGCCGGATCGAGTCCGGCATGACGACTTTTTTTGAACTCAGGCTGTTGCTTCCGCTTCGAGGAAGTCTTTGGCGAAGCGTTGCAGTACGCCGCCGGCGCCGTAGATGGAGACTTCTTCCTGGGTATCCAGGCGGCAGGTTACCGGGACTTCTATGGTTTCACCGTCTTTGCGGTGGATCAGTAACGTCAGGGTGGCGCCCGGCTTTTGTTCGCCGAGTACGTCGAAGGTCTCGGTGCCGTCTATGCCCAGGGTCTTGCGGGTGGTGCCTTCCTGGAACTGCAGCGGCAGTACGCCCATGCCGATCAGGTTGGTGCGGTGGATGCGTTCGAAGCCTTCGGCGACGATGGCTTCCACTCCGGCCAGTGCCACGCCTTTTGCAGCCCAGTCTCTTGACGAGCCCTGGCCGTAGTCGGCGCCGGCGATAATGATCAGTGGCTGTTTGCGTTCCATATAGGTTTCGATGGCTTCCCACATGCGGGTTACCTTGCCTTCCGGCTCGATGCGGGCCAGGGAGCCCTGTTTCACTTCGCCGTTTTCGTCGCGCACCATTTCGTTCAGCAGTTTCGGGTTGGCGAAGGTGGCGCGCTGGGCGGTGAGGTGGTCGCCTCTATGCGTCGCGTAGGAGTTGAAGTCCTCCTCCGGCAGGCCCATTTTCGCCAGGTATTCGCCGGCAGCGCTGCTGGCGAGGATGGCGTTGGACGGCGACAGGTGGTCGGTGGTGATATTGTCGCCGAGTACCGCCAGCGGGCGCATACCTTTTAGCGCACGCTCTCCCGCAAGCGCACCTTCCCAGTAGGGCGGGCGGCGGATATAGGTGCTCTGCGGGCGCCAGTCGTACAGTGGCTCGGTCTTCTCTTCCGCGCCCTTCTCCAGGTCGAACATCGGGATATAGACGTCGCGGAACTGCTGCGGCTTTACGCTCTGCTTGACGATCGCATCGATCTCTTCGTCGTTCGGCCAGATATCCTTGAGCGTGATCGGGTTGCCGTCTTTATCGTGGCCCAGCACATCCTTCTCGATATCGAAGCGGATGGTGCCGGCGATTGCGTAGGCCACCACCAAAGGCGGCGAGGCCAGGAAGGCCTGCTTGGCGTAGGGGTGGATGCGGCCGTCGAAGTTGCGGTTGCCGGACAGTACGGCGGTGGAATACAGGTCGCGGTCGATGACTTCCTTTTGGATTTTCGGATCCAGCGCGCCGCTCATGCCGTTGCAGGTGGTGCAGGCGAAGGCGACCACGTCGAAGCCCAGCTGTTGCAGTTCCGGCAGCAGGTCGGCTTCTTCCAGGTACATTTTTACCGTCTTGGAGCCCGGTGCCAGGGAGGATTTCACCCAGGGCTTGCGGACCAGGCCCAGTTTGTTGGCGTTGCGGGCGATCAGGCCGGCGGCAATCATGTTGCGCGGGTTGCTGGTGTTGGTGCAGCTGGTGATGGCGGCGATGATTACGGCCCCGTCGGGCATCTCGCCTTCTTTCTCTTCCCATCCTTTCGCGATTCCTCGATAGACCAGTTCGGCGGCCGGCAGCAGCGCGTGCGGGTTGGAGGGGCCGGCCAGGTTGCGGCCGACCGACGAGAGATCGAATTTCAGGACGCGCTCGTATTCGGCGTCCTTGAGGCTGTCGGCCCAGAGGCCGGTTTCTTTTGCGAATTTTTCTACCAGCGCCACCTGCTCGTCGTCGCGGCCGGTCAGCTTCAAGTAGTCGATGGTCTGCTCATCGATGGAGAACATGGCGGCGGTGGCGCCGTACTCCGGGGTCATGTTGGAGATGGTGGCGCGGTCGCCGAGGCTCAGGCTGGAGGCGCCCTCGCCGAAGAATTCCAGGTAGGCGCCGACCACGCGCTCGCGGCGCAGGAATTCGGTCAGGGCCAGTACCAGGTCGGTGCCGGTGATGCCCGGCTGCAGTTTGCCGGTCAGCTCCACGCCGACGATATCCGGCAGGCGCATGGCGGAGGCGCGGCCGAGCATCACGCTCTCGGCTTCCAGGCCCCCTACTCCCACGGAAATCACGCCGAGGGCGTCCACCATCGGCGTATGGCTGTCGGTGCCGACGCAGGTGTCCGGGAAGGCTACCTTTCCGCCTTTACCGTCATCTTTAACCTGAACAACCGGAGACATTTTCTCCAGGTTGATCTGGTGCATGATGCCGTTGCCGGGCGGGATGACGTCGACGTTTTCGAAGGCGGTTTTGGTCCAGTTGATAAAATGGAAGCGGTCTTCGTTGCGGCGTTCTTCCACTGCGCGGTTTTTTTCGAAGGCGTTTTCTTCGAAGCCGGGGTGTTCGACGGCCAGGGAGTGGTCGACGATCAGTTGTGTCGGTACTACCGGGTTGACCTTGGCCGGGTCACCGCCCTTTTCGGCGATGGCATCGCGCAGGCCGGCGAGGTCCACCAGGGCGGTCTGGCCGAGGATGTCGTGGCAGACGACGCGGGCCGGGTACCAGGGGAAGTCCAGGTCGCGTTTGCGTTCGACGATCTGTTTCAGCGCGTCGGTGAGCTGTTGCGGATCGCAGCGGCGGACCAGGTTTTCTGCCAGGATGCGCGAGGTGTACGGCAGTTTTTCGTAGGCGCCGGGTTGGATGGCGTTTACGGCGGCGCGGGTGTCGAAGTAGTCGAGGTCCGTGCCGGGGAGGTTTTTGCGGTGTTCGGTGTTCATCATTTGGTAAATCTGTCTAAACGTATCTGCGGTCAATTTCCGGCATGGATTTTGTAGGAGCCTGCCTTGCAGGCGAAAGGAGCGGTGCTCCGTAGCCATTCGCCTGCAAGGCAGGCTCCTACGGCGAGACTGCGGCCCGCAAGCGGAGCTGGCGGCGGGCGCTCCCGAGCTCCGCGGTCCCAGGCTTGTAGCCCGGATGGAGCGCAGCGCAATCCGGGATTGGCTGCCGTCTGCGGCCCCTCCCGGATTCCGGCGCTGCGCGCCTGCATCCGGGCTACGCGGTCCCAGGGTCAGCCGCGCTCGGCGATCGGCGTCACTTCGCGCAGTTCCGGGCCGGTGTATTCGGCGCTGGGGCGGATGATGCGGTTGTCGGCGCGCTGTTCGAATACGTGGGCGGCCCAGCCGGTGAGGCGGCTCATTACGAAGATCGGGGTGAACAGCTTGGTCGGGATACCCATAAAGTGATAGGCGGAGGCGTGGAAGAAGTCGGCGTTGCAGAACAGCTTCTTCTCGCGCCACATGACTTCCTCGCAGCGCACGGAGACCGGATAGAGCACGTTGTCGCCCACGTCCGCGGCCAGTTTCTCGGACCATTTTTTGATGATGGCGTTGCGCGGGTCGGATTCGGTGTAGACCGCGTGGCCGAAGCCCATGATCTTTTCCTTGCGCTCGAGCATGCCCAGCAGTTCTTTCTCGGCTTCGTCGGCGGAGGAGAAACGCTCGATCAGTGCCATCGCCGCTTCGTTGGCGCCGCCATGTAAGGGGCCGCGCAGGGAGCCGATGGCGCCGGTGATGCAGCTGAACAGGTCGGACAGGGTCGAGGCGCAAACGCGGGCGGTAAAGGTGGAGGCGTTGAACTCGTGCTCGGCGTAGAGGATCAGGGAGACGTTCATCACCTGTTCATGCAATGCGTTGGGCTTCTCGCCGCGCAGCATATGCAGGAAGTGGCCGCCGATGGAGTCGTCGTCGGTTTCGGTTTCGATGCGCACACCGTCGTGGCTGAAGCGGTACCAGTAGCAGATGATGGACGGGAAGGCGGCCAGCAGGCGGTTGGCTTTTTCCTGCTGCTGGTCGAAGGACTCTTCGCCCTCAAGATTGCCCAGCATGGAGCAGCCGGTGCGCATCACATCCATCGGATGGGCGTCGGCGGGGATGCGTTCGAGGACTTCTTTCAATGCCTGTGGCAGGCCGCGCATGGCTTTCAGGATGCCTTTGTAGTCCGCCAGTTGCGCGCGGGTGGGCAGTTCACCGTAGAAAATCAGGTAGGCGACTTCCTCGAACTCACAGTGTTCCGCCAGGTCTTTGACGTCGTAGCCGCGGTAAGTCAGGCCGGAGCCGGAGACACCGACGGTGGACAGTGCGGTTTTGCCGGCCACCTGGCCGCGGAGGCCTGCGCCTCCCTGTTTTTTCTCTGCCATCTTTGATTCCCCTTTTTTAGGAAAGAGTTTTTTGCTTCGTCATACCGGAGAGGATCCGGTGTCCAGTGCTGTGCCTTCCGGCAGCTCCGTCCTGGATCCCGGATCAAGCCCGGGATGACGATGGTTGCGATTTACTGCTTTCGTCATACCGGACTTGATCCGGCATCCAGTGCTGTGCCGTCCGATAACTCCGCTCTGGATCCCGGGTCGAGCCCGGGATGACGGTTGATCACACTCACTGCTCTCGTCATACCGGTCTTGATCCGGTGTCCAGTGCTGTGCCTCCGGCGACTCCGTGCTGGATCCCGGGTCAAGCCCGGGATGACGATGGTTGCGATTTACTGCTTTCGTCATACCGGACTTGATCCGGTATCCAGTGCTGTACCTCCGGCGACTCCGTTCTGGATCCCGGGTCAAGCCCGGGATGACGATGGTTGCGATTTACTGCTTTCGTCATACCGGACTTGATCCGGTATCCAGTGCCGTGCTTCCCAGCGGCTCCGCTCTGGATCCCGGATCAAGTCCGGGATGACGACCGGTGATACCTACTTCTTGAAAAGCTCGTCCAGCTTCTGCTCGAACTCGTGGTAGTTCAGGTAGTCGTACAGCTCGGCGCGGGTCTGCATGGTGTCGACCACGGCCTGTTGGTCGCCGTTTTCGAGAATACTGGTATAGACGTTTTCCGCCGCCTTGTTCATGGCGCGGAAGGCGGACAGCGGGTAGAGGACCATGTCGGCGCCGGCTTCGCCCAGTTCCGCCTTGTTGTAGAGCCTGGTTTTACCGAACTCAGTGATGTTGGCGAGGATCGGTACGTTCAGCGCATCCTTGAAGGCGCGGTAGTGTTCCAGTTCGGTGACGGCTTCGGCGAAGATGCCGTCGGCGCCGGCTTCGATGCAGGCCTGGGCACGGTCGATGGCGGCATCGAGGCCCTCCTGGGCGAAGGAATCGGTGCGCGCCATGATAAAGAAGTCGTCGTCAGTGCGAGCGTCGACGGCGGCCTTGATGCGATCGACCATCTCCTCTTTGGAGACAATCTCCTTGTTCGGGCGGTGGCCGCAGCGCTTCTGCGCCACCTGGTCCTCGATATGCACGGCGCCGGCGCCGGCGCGGATCATTTCTTTTATCGTGCGGGCAATATTGAAGGCGCCGCCCCAGCCGGTGTCGATATCCACCAGCAGCGGCAGTTCGCTGGCGGCGGTGATGCGGCGCACGTCTTCGAGCACGTCGTTGAGGCTGGTTAACCCTAAGTCCGGCAGGCCGTAGGAGGCGTTGGCGACACCGCCGCCGGACAGGTAAATCGCCTGGTGGCCGATGCGCTCGGCCATGATGGCGCTGTAGGCGTTGATGGTGCCGACCACCTGCAGGGGCTTGTTGTCGGCGAGAGCGCGGCGGAAACGGCCGCCGGCGGTCAGTGTCTGGCTCATGGACTACCTCGTGTCAGTTTCTTCTCGATATTCAGTCGCGACGCGCGGATATGGCGCCGCATCAGGATCTCCGCCAGTTCGCCGTCGCCGGCCTCGATGGCTTCGATAATATGGCTGTGCTCGCGGAAGGCCCGCTGCGCGCGCGGGCTGAACATGCCCAACTGGTAGCGGTACATGCGCACGCGGTAGTAGAGGCGGTTGCAGAGGGTGTCGATCAGCAGGTCGTTGTTGGAGGCTTGCACGATGCGGAAGTGGAAGTCGAAATCCCCTTCCGGCTGGTAGTAGCCGGTGCCGGCCTGCAGCTCTTCCTGCTGTTCGTGGCGGGCGAGCATGCGGCGCAGCTCGACCAGGTCTTCCTCGCTGCGTTCCGTGGCCGCCAGGCGGCAGGCCATGCCCTCCAGCGCCTCGCGCACGTCGTAGAGTTCCAGCAGGCCGCGCTCGGTCAGGTCGACGACCCGCGCGCCGACATTGACCCGGCGCTCCAGCAGCCCCAGGGATTCCAGGCGCATTACCGCTTCGCGCAGACTGCCGCGGCTGGCCTCGAAGCGCCGTGCCAGCTCGGGCTCACTGACCTTGCTACCGGCGGGAATGGTGCCGTCGACGATTTCACCACGCAGGGTCACAAACAGCCGTTCGGCCAGGCTCTGGCTGTTCTCCACCGGCTTTGCCTCTGCGTTCTCCACGGCCTGGTGCTCCTCAAGGGCTCAACATTGTCGACAATCTTATAGGGTGAAAACAGTAAAGCACAGACTTATGGTGGTCAATAGGCCAAAACGGCGACTATTGTTGACAATCAGTCATAGAGGGAGACTTTCCCCGGGAGAGTAGTCTTGTAACCCCGATGGGGGCATAATAGCGCCCGCGCGGCGTTTGCCGCCGCGCCGGCTCCCGCCGGTGCAAGACCCGGGCGGGACACTCTATGCTTACCGGTGGCGGCTCAGGGAGCCGGCCCCGGTACACGCTCTGTTTCCCTGGACGACGAAATTGATTGGTTAGCTGCCCGATCCGGATAGATTGAGTTATGCCGAAGAGTATTATCAGGCGCTGGCTGCCAACACCCGAACAGGTTCGCGCCAAGAGTGGCTTGAAGTTTCTCGGCAAGCTGCTGGACGACCCCAACCTCTTCCACCTGAACCGACACTCGGTGTCCGTGGCTTTTGCCGTGGGTGTATTCACCAGCTTCCTGCCCCTGCCGGGCCAGATGATCATCGCCGCGCTGCTGGCGCTGTGGTTCCGCTGCAACCTGCCGCTGTCAATGATCCTGGTGTGGATCAGCAACCCGGTGACCATGCCGGCAATCTTCTACAGCACCTACAAACTGGGCACCTGGCTGCTGGGAACGCCGCCGCTGGATTTCAGGATCGAGCTTTCCTGGGAGTGGCTGTCGGAAGAGGTGGGGAAAATCTGGCTGCCGCTGTTCTTCGGCTCGCTGCTGGCCGGCATTTTCTTCGCCGCCGTGTCCTACTTTGCGATGCAGGCGCTGTGGCGCTGGCATGTGGTGAAGCGGTGGAAGCTGCGGATCCAGAAGCGCTCGGTGATCGGCTGATTCCGGTAGCGTTTTTCTGATCGCCTGGCCCTCGCAGGGGGCGCTGCGCGCACGCCGCCAGCCGGTGCGCACGGCGCACCCTACTCGTGCCGCAGCGCCGCCGCCGGTTGTACCCGGCTCGCCTGCAGCGCCGGGTAGAGTGTCGCCAGCAGGCTGAGCAGCAGGCCGGCACCCACCACCAGGGCCACATCGCCCCACTGCAACTCCGACGGCAGGTAGTCCACCGGGTAGACGTCGGATTTCAGGAACTGTATCCCGAACAGGGATTCGATCGCCGATACCAGGTCCGTCACCACCAGCGAACCGATCACACCCAGCAGGCCGCCGACCGCAGCGCCCACCAGGCCCACCAGCGCGCCCTGGCTGACGAAGGTCAGCAGTATCTCGCGGGTGCTGGCGCCCATGGTGCGCAGAATGGCGATATCGCTGTGCTTGTCGATAACCACCATCACCAGTGTCGACACCACGTTGAAGGCGGCGATGGCGATGATCAGCAGCACCAGCAGGCCCACCAGGTTGCGCGACATCTGGATCGCCTGGTAGAGGTTGCCGTGGGTGCTGCTCCAGTCGTTGCCGTAGAAGTTCTGTGCCGGCAGCTGGCCCAGCAACTGGCGCATGATCCAGTTGGCGTCGAGCATATTCTCGAGCCGCAGTTGCACACCGGCACCGCCGGCGCCAGCGGCCAGGGACTGCGCCTGTTGCCAGTCCACCAGCGCCAGGGACTGGTCCAGCGCGGTGCCTGAGTGGAAGATATCCACCACCCGGAAACCCGCCAGGTGCGCGGCGCGGCGGCCGCCATCGGCACCGCCGCTATCGGGCACGATCAGGGACAGGTGCTCGCCCTTCTTCACGCCCAGTTTGTCGGCGATACCGCGGCCGAGGATAACACCGGCTTCGGCGGGATTGGTCAGTGTCGCCAGGCTTTCCGGCGCCAGGAACTGGCCGATATTGGAGACCTCGACAATGGTCTGCGGATTGATGCCCTGCACCAGCAGCGGCGCAACCTCCCTGCCCTTGCGGGCCAGCGCATTGACCTGCCACACCTCGGCGGCGGCCACTACCTGCGGCTCGGCCGCCAGTTGGTCGCGCACCGCCGGCCAGTCGATATCGGCGCTGGCGTTGTAGATGGTGGCGTGCGGCATGATGCCGAGGATGCGCTCGCGCAACTCGCGGTCGAAACCGTTCATGACCGACATGACGACGATCATCAGCGCCACACCCAGGATCAGGCCGATCATCGACAGCCCGGAGATAAACGACACCAGCCCGGCGGAGTCCTCGCCGCGGCGCTGGGCGCCGGCGTAGCGCAGGCCGATAAACGCGGGCAGCGGCCTAAACATGGTCACCCTGGTGCCAGTCACTCTCCAGCTTGCCGTCGATCAGGTGCAGGGTGCGGTCCAGCGCCGCAGCCAGGTCCGGGTCGTGGGTGACGATCACGAAACTGATGCCGAGGTCGCGGTTGAGACGGTCCATCAGTTTGTGAATCTCCCTGCCGGTGGCGCGGTCGAGGTTGCCGGTGGGTTCGTCCATCAACACACAGGCCGGGCGAGTGACCAGCGCGCGCGCGATCGCAACCCGCTGGCGCTCGCCGCCGGAGAGTTGCGAGGGCTTGTGGCTCAGGCGTTCACCGAGGCCGACGGCCTCCAGCATTTCCGTGGCCTCCGCGCGCGCCTCGGCCACCGGGCGCTTGCCGATCAGCAGCGGCATGGCCACATTTTCCAGCGCGGAGAACTCGTTCAGCAGGTGGTGGAACTGGTAGACGAAACCGAGGCTGCTGTTGCGCAGCCAGCCGCGCTGGTTGGCATCCAGCTCGGCCAGGTTTTTACCCGCAACGTGCACGGAGCCGGAGCTGGGTGTATCCAGCCCGCCGAGCAGGTTCAGCAGCGTCGACTTGCCGGAACCGGAAGCGCCGACGATGGACAGTTTTTCGCCCTTGCGCACTGCCAGCTCGACGCCGCACAGTACTTCCAGGTCCCTGTTGCCCTGGCGGTAGTGCTTGCGCAGCTCGCGACAGGCCAGCACCACTTCGGCGGCATTCGCGGGCGCGGCCTGCTCGGATTCTATTTCCACTTCGCTATTCATCAATTTTTCTTGGCTCAGTTTTTTCGACTCCCGCCTGCCTGTAGGGTGCGCCGCGCGCA
The DNA here is from genome assembly GCF_023634065.1 of Microbulbifer litoralis. Classification (GTDB taxonomy): domain Bacteria; phylum Pseudomonadota; class Gammaproteobacteria; order Pseudomonadales; family Cellvibrionaceae; genus Microbulbifer; species Microbulbifer litoralis. The sequence continues at coordinate 155,124 of NZ_JALKCV010000010.1, read as the reverse complement.
CCGCGATAGCGGGATTTCAACACGGGCAGACGGTGCGCACGGCGCACCCTACCATTTAGCGATCACTCGTACCGCAACGCTTCCGCCGGCTGTATCTGCGCCGCGCGCCAGGCCGGGAACAGGGTTGCCAGCAGGCTCATCAGCACCGCCGCGGTCAGCACTATGACCACGTCGCCGGTGCGCAGTTCTGAAGGCAGGAAGCTGACGAAGAAGACGCGCGGATCGAAGATCTTCATGCCCAGCAGGTTTTCCATCCAGCCGACCATCTCCGTCAGGTTGAAGGCGATCAGTATGCCCAGCACCGCGCCGATAAAGGCGCCGATAATGCCGATGGCACTGCCCTGCACCACGAACACCGACATGATCTGCCGCGAGGTCAAACCCAGTGTGCGCAGCACGGCGATATCCGAACGCTTGTCGGCCACCATCAGCACCAGTGCGGAGACGATATTGAAGGCGGCAACGGCGACGATGATCATCAGCATCAGCGTGACGACCGTCTTCTCCATTTTCACGGCCTGGAACAGGCTGCCCTGGGAGTGGCTCCAGTCCTCGCCGCTGAAACCCTGGCCGAGGGATTCGGCATAGGGGGCGACACGGCCGAGGGCGTTGTCCATATCGTCGAAGCGCAACTGCAGGCCCTGGGCCCTTCCGCTCATTCTCAGTAGCCGCGCGGCGTCGTCGATATGGACCAGCGCCAGGCTCTGGTCCACCTGGGCGCCGACGGAGAAGACCCCGGCCACGGTGAAACGCTTGGTGCGCGGGAAAATACCGGCTGGGGTAATGACCACCTCGGGCAGCGTCAGCACCACGCTGTCGCCGGGGACCACGTCCAGCTGCCGGGCGAGAATGCGCCCGAGCACGATGTTGTAGCTGCGCGACTGCAGCGCATCCAGGCTGCCCATCAGGATATGCTCGCCCACCGCGGAGACATCGCGCAGCGCCTGCGGCTCCACGCCCTGGAATTCGACCCCGTGGCTGTTGCCGTTGGCCGCCAGCAGCGCAAAGCCGCGCACGAAGGGACTGGCCGCCTCCACATGGGGCCGTTGTTCAAGCTGTGCGGCGGCGGAATGCCAGTCCTCCAGGCCGCCGGTTTTCTCCACGAAACCGTGCGGCACCACACTGAGGATGCGGGTCTTCAATTCGCGGTCGAAGCCGTTCATGACCGAAGTCACCACAATCAGCGCCATCACACCCAGCGCCATGCCGAGCAGGGAGAAGCCGTTGATAAAGGAGATGAACTGCTGCCGGCGGCGGGCGGCCACGTAACGCAGGCCGATAAACAGGGGAACGGGCTTTATCATAGCGGGTGATTTAAGCGGAAAAACTGCGGGAAAGCCAACCCTGCGTCAGATCTTGTTGTACTGCAACAGTTTTTTGCGCAGCCGCTCCAGCTTCTCCTCGCTCCAGCCCTCCGGTTCCGTCAGCTTGAACCAGGCGTGCACATAATCCGCCGGTGCATAGCTGTGGCCGAAACCCATCGGCGCTACCCCGGCGTGCATGTCCGCGGCCAGCTGGAACATGGTCACGATCGGGTACCACTGCAGGTCCGGCGACACGTCCCGACCCCGCGGCGGCTTCATCCAGGCCGGCTTGCGGTAGGCCGCTTCCGGCTCGAAGAAGACGATCGGGTCGCTGGCGTGCTGCAGGTAGGCCAGGCGGAAGTTGCCCCAGGGCGCCTCGCCCTGGTCGTAGCCGCCGAAGTGGTTGCCGAAGCGCACCACCGCACCGTCGCGGAACTGCGGCAGCCAGGCCGGGGAGCCCGGATCGCGCTCCGCCGTGACCTGCCGCCAGGTATTACTGCGAAACGGCGGGCCAGTCCAGAGCGCCCCCTCGAAGGGATCGTCGATAATGTCGTAGAAATCGAAGGAGCGGTCCGAGTTCAGCGCGCCCAGGCTGAGCCCGAACAGGAACAGCCGCGGCCGCGCGCCCTCCGGCAGGCTGCTCCAGTGTCCGTAGATCGCGTCGAACAGCGCCTCCGCCGTCTCCCGACCGTAGGCGTCCTCGGTCATCAGCGCGATGGGGCTGGGCAGGTAGGAATACTGCGCGGCGACGCTGGCGATATCCCCGCGGTGCAGGTACTCCACCGAGTTGATGGCCCCCGGGTCCACCCAGCCGGTACCGGTGGGCGTGATCAGGATCAGCACCGAGCGCTCGAAGCCGCCCAGCCGCTGCAGTTCCTCCAGCGCCAGCCTCGCACGCTGCTGCGGTGTCGCGGCCGCATTCAGCCCCACATAGACCCGGATCGGCTCCCTGGCCTCGCCATCCAGTTCGCGGATGTCCCCGACCGTGGGGCCGAGCGCCAGGTAGCGGCGCCCCTGGTGCCCCATATCCTGCCAGCGCAGCAGGGAATCGGCGCCGCCGGGTTTCTGCGGATCGGTGGGCGCGGGCATATCCGGCGCGATGCGCGCATCGAGTTCCCGGTAGACGTTGTCCACCTTGCGCAATGCGGCGCTCAACAGCACATCATCGACGATGGCCCAGAAGAGTGCGAATGCCGCCACCAGCCCCACCAGCATGGAAATACGCGGCGGTATCACCCGTTGCAGCTTGTGGGACACGAAATGAAAGGTGCGCAAAAACAGCCGCCCCAGCATCAGCAGCACCAGGAACAGCAGCAGCGCGATCAGGGCGACGGTGTAGGGGCGCACGCCGGGCACCGGCTCCAGCCCCATCAGCTCGCGCACCGAGTTCTGCCAGCCGCTGGCCTGCCACAGGAAACCGAAGGCCAGCAGCGCGCAGAGCAGGGTCGCCAGCCACTCCAGAATGCGCTGGACCTTGTCGCCCGGCTTGCGGAATTCCAGGAAGCCCCACAACCAGACGCAGAAAACACCCACCGCATAACCCGCGGTAAACGAGAGACCGGATATGACGCCCTGGACCACGGCGCTGCGGGGAATCAGGGACGGGGTCAGCGAAAGCGCGAAAAAAGCCGTGCCAACCAGCAGTCCGGTTGTGGAGAAATATTGTCCAATCCGCATTCTTGGGTGTCCGCTTCAACGGGTTCGATTCCCCAGATTAGCACAGGCACCGCGGCGCTCCGCCACTGGAGACCTGCGGCCGATATTGGAAAAACGTGAAGAATGCCAAGTGTTTAGGCACAATATCTGCTTTAATGCAGACCGATCCAGAACAAGAACCCGGAGAAGGACACATGTTCAACAAGCTCCGCACATCCCTGCTCGCCACCGCCCTGCTCCTGCCGATGGGCGCCGCCGCAGACACGCTGGAAGTCCCGGTGGGGGCACAGGGGGAAGCCACCCGCATCGAACAGGTGCGCGGCCTGAAGAAAGAAGAGATTACGGCGCGCCTGGGCGATCCCATCGGTATCCAGGGCCCGGTGGGCGAGCCGGCCATCACCCGCTGGGAGTACGCAGACTTCTACGTCTACTTCGAATGGGATGTGGCGCTGCACACGGTGAAGAAGCACCGGGGCTAGAAAGTTAACATTGCAAAGGCCCACCAGCCGCCGATGAGAGGCTGGTGGCGGGAAGCCCCGATCGACAAAGGGTCGGCGGTGCCCCCTCAGTACAAATAGGTCGCCGTACCCGTGGCGAGCAATTCGCCCCGCTCATTGCTCAATTCCATCCGCGTCACCACCAGCTTGTTGCCGGTGCGCAGAATCGAGCCCTGGCAGAGAAACTCCTCCCCCCTGCCCGGCTTCAGGTAATCCACCCGCATATCGACCGTGCCGAGCTTTGACAGCCGCTCGGTCTTTTCCTGCCAGGCGATATTCCCCAGCCGCTCGTAGGCGGCCACCATTGCGGTGAGGCCGCCGACGGTATCCAGCGCCGTGGCCATGACGCCGCCGTGCAGGATCTTCTGCCACGGATTGCCGATCAGTTCCGGGCGCAGTTCGAAGCGCGCTGACAGGGTCAGCTTTTCCAGGTCCAGGTCCTGCATCTCCAGGCCGATCTGCCGGTTGAACGGGATCTGCTCGAAGAAGCCCTTGACCAGTTCGCGGAACTCGCTCGGCGAGGGCTGCGTCACAGTCGCGCCACCCGGTTGAGCCCGTCCAGCGCCGCACTGCGGTAGGCCTCGGCCATGGTCGGGTAGTTGAAGGTGGTGTTGACGAAGAAATCGATCGTATTGTTCGGCGCCGGCTGTTTCATGATGGCCTGGCCGATATGCACGATCTCCGCCGCCTCGGCACCGAAGCAGTGGATGCCGAGAATCTCGCGGGTCTCGATGTGGAACAGGATCTTCAGCATGCCCACCCGCTCGCCGGAAATCTGCGCGCGCGCGGTGTGCTTGAACAGCGCGCGGCCCACTTCGTAGGGCACTTTCGCGGCCGTCAGTTCGGATTCGGTTTTGCCCACCGAGGAGATCTCGGGCAGCGTATAGATACCGGTGGGCGCATCCTCGATCACCCGGTGCCCGCGGCCGGCGATGGCGGCGGCCACGGCGCGGCCCTGGTCGTAGGAGGCACTGGCCAAACTGGGCCAGCCGATCACATCGCCCACCGCGAAGACATTGTCCACCTCGGTGCAATAGTGCTCGTCGACACTCAGTTGGCCGCGGTGGTTGGCCTCCAGGCCGATGTTGTCCAGGCCCAGGGTGCCGGTATTGCCGGAGCGGCCGTTACACCACAGCAGTGCGTCCGCGTGAATGCGTTTGCCGGACTGCATTTCCATGATCACGCCACTGTCTGTGGGCACGACCCTGGCGTACTCTTCGCGGTGTCGCACGGCGACGCCCATGTCGCGCAGGTGGTAACTGAGCGCATCGGAGATCTCGTCGTCGAGGAATTCCAGCAGGCTGCCGCGGGTGTTGATCAGGTCCACCTTCACACCCAGCGCGGCAAAAATGGAGGCGTACTCGCAGCCGATCACGCCGGCGCCGTAGATCATGATCGAGTGCGGCGTATGCTGCATATCCAGGATGGTGTCGCTGTCGTAGACACGCGGATGCCCGAAGTCCACATCGGCCGGGCGGTAGGGGCGCGAACCGGTGGCGACGATGAACTTTTCCGAGGTGATGATCTCGGCGGCACCATCCGGCAACTGGACTTCCAGGCTGTTGGCATCGCGGAATTTCGCCTCGCCCAGAATCAATTCCACGCGGTTGCGCGCGTAGAAGCTGGTATGCATTTCCACCTGGTAGGAGATCACCTTGTTGACCGACTGCATGACTTCCGGGAAAGTCAGCCGGCGCGGTTCGCCCAGGGCGCGGAATACCGGCTGGGTGTTGTAGCGCATCAGTTGCTTGACCGCATGGCGCAGCGCCTTCGAGGGAATGGTGCCCTTGTGGGTACAGTTGCCGCCGACCGCCGAGTAGCGCTCCACTACCGCGACGCGCATGCCCTTTTTCGCCGCGCTCATGGCCGCGGCTTCACCGGCCGGGCCGGAGCCGATTACTACCAGGTCGAATTTTTGTTCTGCCATCTACAAGCTCTGGTTTATCCGTTTAATCGTGGTCTGTAGGGTGCGCCGTGCGCACCGCAAACTGGATCGGTGCGCACGGCGCACCCTACGCCCTCCCCTCCTGCTGGAGAGGGATCAGCGTTTGGTAGCGTCGTAGGCCAGGTCGGCGCCACCGGCCAGGCGCTGCTGGCGCTCCTGCTCTTTCTTGCACTCGTCGTCATCGCCGCCGCAGATCTCGCAGTCCTGCTTCATGCCGATATTGTTGAGGCCGCCACAGGAGCCCTTGAGGGGTTTGTTCTGCAGTATCGCACCCAATGCCATACCGGTCATGATCAGCACCATGGCGATAAATGCAAAAATGAAGATGGTCATTGCCAGTACCTCACTGCCCGGACACTATTGCCGGGATTTTTCCAGATAGGGTTCGAAGGCGCGGCTATAGCGCTCCTCGAATCCCGCGTCGGTTTTCACCAACATGAATACGGCGAGATTTTCCGCCTGTGCCAATTCCAGCCCGGCTTCCGCACCCAGCACATTCAGGGCCGTGGCCAGGCCATCCGCCTCGGCACAGTTGTCGGCGATCACCGTCACTGACGCCAGGCGATGCTGCAACGGGCGGCCGGTGCGCGGGTCGATGCTGTGCGCATAGCGGACACCGTTGCGCTCGTAGTAGTTGCGGTAATCGCCACTGGTAGCAACCGCCTTGCCGCTGACCTCGATGGGCTCCTGCACCACCTGACCGGTGGGATCGGGGCTCTCGATGCCGATGCGCCAGGGCCTGTTCTTTGGATTCCGGCCCTGGGTGCGCAGTTCCCCGCCCACCTCGACCAGGTAGTTGCGGATGCCCTGCGCCTCCAGCAGCGCTGCCACGCGATCGACGCCGTGCCCCTTGGCAATGGCCGACAGGTCGACCTCCACCGGGCGGCTGCGGGTCACGCGGTCCGGATTGCGCTCGACCGTCAGCGCATCGGAACCGATCTGTTCGCGCAGCCTGTCGATGGTCGCGTCGTCCGGCACCTTTTCCGGTTCCGGCTGCGGGCCGAAGCCCCACAGGTTGACCAGCGGGCCGACGGTGACATCGAAGGCGCCGCCACTGCGCCGGTAGATATCCAGCGAGCGCGCCAGCACATCGGCCAGGTGGGCGCTGACCGGGACCGCCTGCCCCACCGGGCCACGGTTGAAGCGCATCAGTTCCGAGTCGTCGATATAGGTCGACATTTCCCGGTTGACCTGCGCCAGCTCCGCATCCACCCGTTGCTGCAGTTTGCCCTTCTTCACCGCCGCGGGCACATCCACCACGGTGATGTGATAGCGGGTGCCCATGGTGGGCCCGCTGAGTTGCCAGTTGCGCTCCGCCGGTGAGCAGGCGGACAGCGCCAGCGCGCCGGCGACCGTCCACACAAGCAAAAACAGGGCCCGGAATATGGGCCCTGTTTTTGTTGTTATCGGCATTTTGTCAGCAGTAAACAATATCGCTACTCCGATCAGCCGACCTGTCAACCACCGAAGTCGTCGAGCATGATGTTCTCATCCTCTACGCCCAGGTCCTTGAGCATATTGATCACCGAGGCGTTCATCATGGGCGGCCCACACATGTAGTACTCACAGTCTTCCGGAGCCGGGTGGTCCCTGAGGTAATTCTCGTAGACCACGGTGTGGATGAAGCCGGTGTAGCCGTCCCAGTTGTCTTCCGGTTGCGGATCGGACAGCGCCACGTGCCACTGGAAGTTGTCGAACTCGTCCTGCAGGCCGTTGTAGTCGTCCTCGTAGAACATCTCGCGCAGCGAGCGGGCGCCGTACCAGAAGCTGATTTTGCGCTTGGAGTTCAGGCGCTTGAGCTGGTCGAAGATGTGCGAGCGCATCGGCGCCATACCGGCACCACCGCCGATAAAGACCATCTCGTTGTCGGTGTCCTTGGCGAAGAACTCACCGAAGGGACCGTACACCTTGATCTTGTCGCCCGGCTTGAGGCTGAACACATAGGAGGACATCTGGCCCGGCGGCACCCCTTCGGTGCGCGGCGGCGGCGTGGCGATACGGATGTTGAATTTCACAACACCCTTCTCTTCCGGGTAGTTGGCCATGGAGTAGGCGCGCTGGATCGGCTCGCTGACCTTGGACTCCAGGTTGAAGAAACCGAACCTCTCCCAGTCGCCGCGGTACTCTTCCTCGATATCGAAATCGGAGAATTTCACGTGGTAGGCCGGCGCCTCGAGCTGGACGTAACCGCCCGCGCGGAAGTCGACGTTCTCGCCTTCCGGCAGCTTCAGCGTCAGTTCCTTGATGAAGGTGGCCACGTTGGGGTTGGATTCCACAGTGCACTCCCACTGCTTCACACCGAACACCTCTTCCGGCACCTCGATTTCCATGTCCTGTTTCACCGCCACCTGGCAGGAGAGGCGCTTGCCCTCCTTTGCATCGCGCGGGGTGAAATGGGAGGCCTCGGTGGGCAGCATGTCGCCGCCACCGGATTTGACGATACAGGTGCACTGGGCACAGCTGCCACCGCCGCCACAGGCCGAAGCCAGGAACAGGTTGTTGGCCGCCAGGGTCTGCAGCAGCTTGCCGCCGGCCGGTACGGTCAGGGTCTTTTCGCCGTTGACCAGGATGTTGACGTCACCGGTGTTTACCAGGCGCGAGCGGGCGGCGAGGATCACCGCCACCAGCGCCAGCACGATGACGGTAAACATGGCGACGCCGAGGATAATTTCCAAATTCATAAGATCTTACTCCCCCGCTTAGATGTCGATGCCGCCGAAGGACATGAAGCCCAGGGACATCAGGCCGACGGTGATGAAGGTGATACCCAGGCCTTTCAGGCCATTCGGGACATCGCTGTACTTCAGCTTCTCGCGAATACCGGCCAGTGCGGTAATCGCCAGAGCCCAGCCGAGGCCGGCGCCGAAACCGTAGGCGACACTCTCACCGAAGTTGTATTCGCGCTCCACCATGAACAGCGAGGCACCCATGATGGCGCAGTTCACGGTGATCAGCGGCAGGAACACACCCAGCGCGTTGTAGAGCGCCGGCACATATTTATCCAGGAACATCTCCAGGATCTGTACCAGCGCGGCGATCACGCCGATGTAGGACAGCAGGCCGAGGAAGCTCAGGTCCACATCCGGGTAGCCGGCCCAGGCCAGCGCGCCGTCTTTCAGCAGGTAGGTGTAAATCAGGTTGTTGACCGGTACCGTCAGCGTCAGCACCACGATTACCGCGACACCCAGGCCGACAGCGGCCTCGACCTTCTTGGACACCGCCAGGAAGGTACACATACCGAGGAAGAAGGCCAGCGCCATGTTCTCAACGAACACCGCGCGAATAACCAACGAAATTAAATGTTCCACGATCAGGCCTCCTGCGCTTGTGTCGGGAGAGGTTTGGAGTTGGGCGCAATCCTGAACTCATCCTCTTCCACCTGGGCCGGTTTCCAGGTGCGGATGGCCCAGATAAACAGGCCGATCAGGAAGAAGGCCGAGGGCGGCAGCAGCAGCAGGCCGTTGGGCACATACCAGCCGCCATTGTTGACGGTCGACAGGATCTCGGCGCCGAACAACTTACCGGAGCCGAAGAGCTCGCGGATAAACGCGAGGCCCAGCAGGATCACACTGTACCCCAGGCCGTTACCGATACCGTCGAAGAAGCTCGGCAGCGGCGGGTTCTTCATGGCGAAGGCTTCCGCGCGACCCATGACGATACAGTTGGTGATGATCAGGCCGACGAAGACCGACAGCTGCTTGGAGATGTCGTAAGCCACCGCCTTGATCACCTGGTCCACCAGGATCACCAGCGATGCGATCACTGTCATCTGCACGATGATGCGGATGCTGTTCGGGATCTGCTTGCGGATCAGCGATACCGCCGTGTTGGAAAAGGCCACCACGGTGGTCAGTGCGATACACATGACGATCGTGACCTGCAGCGAGCTGGTCACCGCCAGGGCGGAACAGATGCCGAGAATCTGCAGCGCGATCGGGTTGTTGTTGAAAATGGGTTCGAGCAGAGTGTCTTTTACTTTCATGCTCACGCCTCCCCTGCTTTCAGGTTTTTCAGGAAGGGACCATAGCCTTCACTGCCCAGCCAGAAGTTGATCAGGTTGTTGACCCCCCTGCTGGTCAGGGTAGCACCGGACAGGCCGTCCACCTTGTGCTCGGCATCCGGGGTCCCGGGGCCAACGCTGCCCTTGATCACGGAGATGTCCACGTTGCCTTGATCGTCGTAGACCTCTTTGCCAACCCACTGGGCTTTCCAGTTGGGGTTGTCCACTTCGCCGCCCAGCCCCGGGGTTTCCTTGTGCTCGTAGAAGCCGAGGCCGGCGACGGTCTTGAGATCATCCTGCAGGGCGAGGAAGCCGTACAGGGTGCCCCAGAGGCCGTAACCGCGAACCGGCAGGATGATTTTCTGCAGCTCGCCGTTTTTCTCCACCAGGTACACCTCCTTGATGTGCTCGCGGCGGATGATGTTGGCCCGGTCCTGCTCCGGCGACAGCTTTTCGCTGGCGTCGGCAATCTTCGCGGCCGCGCGGCCGCTGCCGCCCGCCGGCGCCTCATCGGTAAACTGGCCGGTGCGCAGGTCGACATACTTGATGGTGACGTTCTCGAACGCCTCCTCGATCACCTTGGCGTTGTGCTGGTCGGCATCGATCAGGCCACCGGCCATCAGGACGTTGCGCTTCATGTCCAGTTCGGCGTTCGCCTGCTGCTGCGGTTTCAGCATCACCGCCGCGGTGGAAACCACCACCGAGCAGACGAGACACATGATCAGGGCGACCAGCAGCGTGCCCTTTACAGAATCTTTATTAGCCACGTGCCAACCTCCGTTTGATATGGGACTGCACCACAAAGTGGTCAAACAGCGGTGCGAACAGGTTGGCGAACAGGATCGCCAGCATCATGCCTTCCGGGAAGGCAGGGTTCACCACACGAATCAGTACGCACATGACACCGATCAGGATACCGTACCACCAGCGACCGGCGTCGGTCATGGAGGCGGATACCGGGTCGGTGGTCATGAAGATCAGGCCGAAGGCGAAACCGCCCACCACCAGGTGCCAGTACCAGGGTACATTGAACATCGGGTTGGTATCGGAACCGATCATGTTGAACAGGAAGGCGGTAGCCATCATGCCCAGCAGGGTGCCGGCGACGATGCGCCAGCTGGCGATCTTCATGAACAGCAGGATGGCGCCGGCGATCAGGATCGCCAGGGTGGAGGTCTCGCCGATGGAGCCGTGCATGTTGCCGAGGAAGGCGTCGAACCAGCTCAGCTGGCCGCCGGCCACACCCAGGGCACCGTTCTGCACACCTTCGCTGGCCATGGCGGACAGCGCGGTGGCACCGGTGTAGCCGTCCACGGCGGTCCAGACCGCATCGCCGGACATGCTCGCCGGGTAGGCGAAGAACAGGAAGGCGCGGCCGGTCAGGGCCGGGTTCAGGAAGTTCTTGCCGGTACCGCCGAACACTTCCTTGCCGATGACGACGCCGAAGCTGATGCCCATGGCCACCATCCACAGCGGCAGGTCCGGCGGGCAGGCCAGCGCGAACAGGATGGAGGTCACAAAGAAGCCTTCATTGACTTCGTGACCGCGCACCGCCGCGAACAGCACTTCCCAGATGCCGCCGACGATAAACGTTACGGCGTAGATCGGCAGGAAGTACATGGCGCCGTACACCAGGTTGTCCCACAGGCTGGCGGGATCGTAACCGGCCAGTGCACCGATGATGGCGTGGCGCCAGCCGGTCAGTTCCGGGCTGGCCATACCGGCGATGATGGTATTGGCCTGGAAGCCGACGTTCCACATGCCGTAGAACATCGGGATCATGGCGCAGGCCCACACGGTGATCATGATGCGTTTCAGGTCGATGCCGTCGCGCACATGGGATGTGGTCTTGGTGGTTTCCGCGGGCTGGAACAGGCCGGTATCGACGGCCTCGTACAGCGCGTAGAGCTTCTCGTACTTGCCGCCCTTGTGGAAATGCGGCTCAATCGAATCGAGGAATTTACGCAACATCCTTAACCCTCCTTCTCGATACGGGTCAGGTTGTCCCGCAAAATGGGGCCGTACTCGTATTTGCCCGGGCACACGAAGGTGCACAGCGCCAGGTCTTCTTCATCCAGCTCCAGCGCGCCCAGCTTTTGGGCGGTGGCGGTATCGCCGACGATCAGCGCGCGCAGCAGTTGGGTCGGCAGCACGTTCAGCGGCATGACCTTTTCGTAGGTGCCGATCGGCATCAGTGCGCGCTCGGAGCCGTTGGTGCTGGTGGTGAAGTTGAACAGCCGGTTCTTGAACAGGCGGGACAGGTAGATCGGGAAAATCGAGAAACGCTTGTTGCCCGCGCGCAGGTAGTGCAGGAACGGGCGCTCGAGCCCCTCTTCCAGCACACTCACCTGGTTGTGATAGCGGCCCAGGTAAGCCAGCGGGCCGGCGGCGGTGCTGCCGCCGAACACGGATCCGGAGATCACGCGGTTATCGGCCTCTTTCAGTTGGCCGGCGGTCAGCTCGTCCAGGTTGGCACCCAGGCGGGTGCGCAGCAGGCGCGGCTTCTCAACCTGCGGGCCGCCGAGGGCGACGACGCGATCGGTGAACAGCTTGCCGGTGGCAAACAGCTTGCCGACGGCGATCACGTCCTGGTAGCCGATGGTGAAGACACTGCGGCCGGTCTTGACCGGGCTCAGGTAGTGGACATGGGTTCCGGGCAGGCCCGCCGGGTGCGGACCGGCGAAGGTCTCGCGACGGATATTGCCCGCTTCGGGCACCGGGATATCGGCGTCCGGGGCGGTGCAGACGTAGGTGGTATCCGCGAGCCGGGACAGGATCTCGACCCCCTGGGAGAAGGCCTCGCGCTGCTCGGCAATCACGATGGCCGGATCCGCGGCCAGCGGGTTGGTGTCCATCGCGTTGATGAAGACTGCCACCGGCTCCGCGTCCAGGGCGGGCACCTTGCTGAACGGACGGGTGCGCAGTGCGGTCCAAAGACCGGACTCGACCAGGTTCTGGCGCACCTGCTCGGCAGTCAGGCTGCCCAGCTGGTCGGCGCTGTAGCTGGCAAACTGCTCGGCCTCGTCGCCATCGATCTCGATGACCACGGACTGCAGCGCGCGGCGGGCGCCGCGGTTGATCGCCACTACGCGACCGCCAGCCGGCGCCGTGTAGCGCACACCTTCGGTCTTCTTGTCGGTAAACAGCAGCTGTCCGAGTTTGACGCTATCCCCCTCGGCCACCTCCATGGTCGGCTTCATCCCGTGGTAATCGGGGCCGAGCACAGCGACGGTCTTGAGTGCAGGGCCATCCTGGATGGCCTGCTCGGGCGCGCCGGATATGGGTAAATCCAATCCCCGACGGATCTTTCTCATACGCCTATGCCTAAGTTTCTAGTTTAAAAAGTATGCAAACAGTGACTGCACGTCCGGACGCACAGCGAAACGCTGATCCGCGCCCGGATCGCGAAGTCACTCTTTGGGAATTCGCGCGTATGCGAGGGCTTAAACCGCTTTGCCCGGGATCGGGACAGGAGAGAACTTCTCGGCGCACGGCGGCCCCGCCAAAATCGCGCGCATTATAAAGATGGGACGGGAGGTTTACCAGAGTGCCAGCCCGCGAATCGACGAACCGATAGGAAAATTTTGCTGAAAAAACAGGGATTTGAGGGAGTTGGCCGGGGCGGCCGGGCCCTTCAGCCCGGTCGCCGGGCGGCCTGCACAACCGCCCCGCAGGGCCCGCGGGCCCGGCGCATCAATCCTTTTTCGGGAACAGCTCGTAGCGGACGCCGGCCATATCCTCCAGGCAGCGTACCACCTGGCAGCTGTAGCCGAACTCGTTGTCGTACCAGCAGTAGAGCACGGCGTTCTTGCCATCGACGATGGTGGCGATGGAGTCGAACACACAGGCGCGGCGGGAGCCGACGAAGTCGCTGGAGACCACTTCCGGGGAGTTGGTGTAGTCGATCTGCTGGCGCAGCGGCGAGTGCAGCGCCACCTCGCGCATGTAGTCGTTGACCTCATCCTTGGTGGTCTCGCGGCCCAGGTTCAGGTTCAGGATCGCCATGGACACGTTCGGGGTCGGCACGCGGATGGCATTGCCGGTCAGCTTGCCCTTCAGCTCCGGCAGCGCCTTGGCCACCGCCTTGGCAGCGCCGGTCTCGGTCAACACCATGTTCAGCGCGGCGGCGCGGCCGCGGCGCTCGCCCTTGTGGTAGTTGTCGATCAGGTTCTGGTCGTTGGTGTAGGCGTGTACCGTCTCCACGTGGCCGTGCTCGACACCGAAGCCGTCCATCATCGCCTTCAGCACCGGCACGATGGCGTTGGTGGTACAGGAAGCCGCGGACAGGATCTTGTCGTCGTCGGTGATCTCGCCATTGTTGATGCCGTAGACGACATTCTTGATATCGCCCTTGCCCGGCGCAGTCAGGATCACTTTGGAGGCGCCCCGGCTTTCCAGGTGCTTGCTCAGGCCGGCCTCGTCGCGCCAGACACCGGTGCTGTCGACGATGATGGCGTCGTGGATACCGTGTTCGGTGTAATCCACCTCCTGCGGGGAATCGGCGTAGATCACCTTGATTTCGTTGCCGTTGCAGATCAGGCTGCTGGTCTCTTCATCCACGCGGATGGTGCCCTTGAAGGCGCCGTGAACCGAATCGCGGCGCAGCAGCGACGCGCGCTTGACCAGGTCGTTCGGCGCCTTGCCCTTGCGCAGCACGATGGCGCGCAGGCGCAGTACATCGCCGCTGCCGGCCTTGTCGATCAACAGGCGCGCCACCAGGCGGCCGATGCGGCCGAAGCCGTAGATCACCACGTCGCGCGGCTCCGGCAGCGGTTTGCCGGCGCCCTCGGCGTCGACCAGCTCCCGCTGGACGAATTCGTCTACGGACAGGCCGTTGCCGTCGCGCATGAACTTGTTGGTCAGGGTACCCAGGTCGATATGCACCGGCCCCAGGTCCAGCTTGCAGATGGCCTCCAGCACCGGGAAGGTTTCCCACTCAGAGAGCTCGTTCTCCTCGACCTGCCGCACAAAGCGGTGCGCCTTCATGATGCTCAGCACGGAGCGGTTCACCAGGTTGCGGCCGTACATATAGATACCGACGTTGCGCTCGCGGTTGAGCTTGCCGATCATCGGGATCATGGCTTCGGCCAGCGCTTCGCGCTCTTTCCAGTCCTTGAAAAAGTCAGCGGGCTTTGGTCGCTTCTGAGTCACTGTCAGACACCTCTGCAATGTGATTTGTAGGCGGGAAATTCGCGGCCTGCGAGCCGGGGCCCGACCGCGTGGCTGCGGAATATAGGCACTGCACCGCAGGCGCGCAACCGCACAAAAAAACGGCAAAAATCTGTAGTAAAACTACCAATTCACCAGCGGGCAAAAGCGGGACCTTTCCGTCTCCGGGGCCCTGTTTCAACCACCCGTTTTTATCCCGCCACTGCACCCGCGGGAGTTCACCGTTACAATAGCGTCCCCCGAGCCCAGCTCCGACCGAAAGCGCGGATATATAAGGAAAGATGACCGAATTACACACCCTGTCCCCCCCGGACTTCCGCAGTTCCAGTGACCGGCAATTCTGGGGGCAGCTGCACGGCGCGGCCGCCTCGCTGGCGATCCTGAACGCCGCCCGCCGGGCCGACGCCCCCACCCTGCTGATCGCCCGCGACAGCCTCGAGGCGCACCGATTGGAGGTGCAGCTGAAATTTTTTAACAAGCCCGGGCGAGATGGCGGCGCCGGCGAAGCGCTGGAGATCTTCCATTTCCCGGACTGGGAAATCCTGCCCTACGACACCTTTTCGCCGCACCAGGACATCATCTCCGACCGCCTCGCCACCCTGTACCGGCTGCCGCGCATGGGCCGGGGCATCGTCATCGTGCCGGTCAGCACACTGCTGCACCGGCTGCCGCCGCGGGACTATGTGGCCGGCAACGCTCTGGTACTGAACGAGGGCGAGCAGTTCGACATGGACATCCAGCGCCGGCTGCTGGAGCAGGCCGGCTACCACTGCGTGGACACCGTCTACGAGCACGGCGAATTTGCCGTGCGCGGCGCGCTGATGGACATATTCCCGATGGGCAGCCGCCTGCCCTACCGCATCGACCTGTTCGACGACGAGATCGAATCCCTGCGCACCTTCGACCCGGAGACCCAGCGCACCGTCGACCGGGTGGACAGCATCGACCTGTTGCCGGCGCGCGAGTTTCCGCTGCACAAGGCCGCACTGAGCGAATTCCTGGTCAACTGGCACGAACAGTTCGACTGCGACCCGGGCCAGGTGCCGATCTACCAGGACATCCAGGCCGGCATCGCGCCGGCCGGGATCGAGTACTACCTGCCGCTGTTTTTCGGCGACCGCTGCGCGAGCCTGTTCGATTACCTGCCGGAGGGCAGCATCGCCATGCTGCAGGGCGACATCCAGGAACCGCTGGAGAACTTCTGGCGCGAAGTCGGCAACCGGTATGAAAGCCGCCGCGGCGACCTGACCCGCCCGATCCTGCCGCCGCGCAGGATCCTGCTGGATATCGCCGAGTGCAATGCGGCGCTGAAGCAGATGCCGCGCGCCATCTTCTCGGCCGAGACACTGCCGCGGGCCCAGGGCAATCACAATTTCGCCACCGAGGTGCCGCCCCGGCTGCCGGTGGACGGCAAGTCCGAGCAGCCGCTGGCGGCGCTGGAGAGCTACCTGATGGAGTACGCCGGGCGCGTGCTCTTCTGTGCCGAGAGCGGCGGCCGGCGCGAGTCGCTGCTGGAGTTGCTGCAGGGCATCCGCCTCAAACCGCCCCACTTCGACAGCTGGTCGGACTTCGTCGCCAGCGACGAGCCGTTCGGCATCACCGTGGCGCCGCTGGACCAGGGCCTGAAGCTGGACGACCCCGCCCTGAACCTGATCGCCGAGCCGCAGCTGTTCGGCGACCGCGTGCTGCAGCAGCGCCGGCGCAAGAAAGCCAAGGACGACGCCGACAACGCGGTCAGGAACCTGGCCGAGCTGCGCATCGGCGCGCCGGTGGTGCATATCGACCACGGCGTCGGCCGCTACCGCGGCCTGCAGCATCTGGAGATCGACGGACAGCCGGCGGAATTCCTGACCCTGGAATACGCCGACGAGGCCAAGCTGTACGTACCGGTGGCCGCCCTGCACCTGATCAGCCGCTATTCCGGCGCCGACGAGGCGCTGGCGCCGCAACACAAGCTGGGCAGCGAGCAGTGGCAGAAAGCCAAGCGCAGGGCCGCGGAGAAGGTCCGCGACGCCGCCGCCGAACTGCTGGACATCTACGCCCGCCGCGAGGCACGCCGCGGCCACGCCTTCGACAACCCCGGGCTCGCCTACCGCGAGTTTGCCGCCGGTTTCCCGTTCGAGGAAACGCCGGACCAGCAGCAGGCCATCGAGGCCGTGGTAGCCGACATGCTGTCGGAAAAACCGATGGATCGACTGGTCTGCGGCGATGTCGGTTTCGGAAAAACCGAAGTCGCCATGCGCGCGGCCTTCGTCGCCGCCCACGCCGGCAAGCAGGTGGCCATGCTGGTGCCCACCACCCTGCTGGCCCAGCAGCACTTCCAGTCGTTCCAGGACCGTTTTGCCGACTGGCCGCTGAACGTGGAGGTGGTATCGCGCTTCCGTTCCGGCAAGGAGATCGAGAGCGTCAAGGAGCGGGTCGCCAGCGGCCAGGTGGATATCCTGGTCGGCACCCACAAGCTGCTGCAGAGCGATCTGGACTTCAAGAACCTGGGCCTGCTGATCATCGACGAGGAACACCGCTTCGGTGTGCGCCAGAAGGAACGGCTGAAGAGCCTGCGCGCCGAGGTGGATATCCTGACCCTGACGGCGACGCCGATCCCGCGCACGCTGAACATGGCCATGGCCGGCATCCGCGACCTGTCGGTGATCGCCACGCCGCCGGCGCGGCGCCTGTCGGTCAAGACCTTCGTGCGCGAGCGCGACGAGGCGCTGATCAAGGAGGCGGTGCTGCGGGAGATTCTGCGCGGCGGCCAGGTGTACTTCCTGCACAACGAGGTCAAGAGCATCGAGCGCATCGCGCGTGAGCTGGAGGAACTGGTGCCCGAGGCCCGCATCGCCGTCGGCCACGGCCAGATGCGCGAGCGCGAGCTGGAACAGGTGATGGGCGACTTCTACCACAAGCGCTTCAATGTCCTTGTCTGCACCACCATCATCGAGACGGGCATCGACGTGCCCAGCGCCAATACCATCCTGATCGAGCGCGCCGACAAGTTCGGCCTGGCGCAGCTGCACCAGCTGCGCGGCCGCGTGGGCCGCTCCCACCACCAGGCCTACGCCTACCTGCTGACGCCCAACAAGCGCGCCATGACCGGCGACGCCGTCAAGCGCCTGGAGGCCATCAGCGAGGCCCAGGACCTGGGCGCCGGCTTTACCCTGGCCACCCACGACCTGGAGATCCGCGGCGCCGGCGAACTGCTGGGCGAGGAGCAGAGCGGCCAGATCCAGAGCGTCGGCTTCAGCCTCTACATGGAGATGCTCGACCAGGCCGTAAAGGCCATCCGCGAGGGCAGGACGCCCAATATCGACCAGCCGCTGGAATCGCCGGCCGTGGATGTGAACCTGCGGATACCGGCGCTGATTCCGGAAGACTACCTGCCGGACGTGCACGGCCGCCTGATGATGTACAAGCGCATCGCCAACGCCGCCAACGTCGAAGAGCTGAAGGAGTTGCAGGTGGAAATGATCGACCGCTTCGGCCTGCTGCCGGAGCCGGTCAAACACCTGTTCCGCACCACCGAGATCAAGCTTGTGGCCGACGGCATGGGCATCCGCAAACTGGAGGCCTCCGCCGCGCGCGGCCGGATCGAGTTTGCCGAGAATACCCGGGTCGACCCGCTTACGCTGGTGAAGATGGTGCAGACGGAACCCGGCCGCTACCAGCTGGCCGGCGCCAACCAGCTCAGCTTCGCGCTCGACGAGGAGGGCCCGGAACAGCGGCTGCAGCAGGTCTCGGGAGTGTTGGAGCGACTGGCCCAGTGATACCATGCACGGGATTCCAAGGACCCTGCTCCTACAGGCAACAAAAGATAACGATTACAGCGGTAACAGCATGACAAGACTTTCCCAGCTCTGCGCCACCCTGGTACTGGCCCTGGCCGCCGCGGGCGCCCAGGCGGCCAACTACGCCGGCACCACCTTCGAAATCGAAATGATTGTCTTCGAGCGCACCGGGGGCATGGCGCAGTCCCGCGAGACCTGGCCCGCCGCGCCGCGGCTGCAGTACCCGGAAGAATGGGTCGATTTCGATACCGCCGACGGAGAGAACCTGTTCCTGTCCCCGGTGGCCACGCGCCTGAACAACAAGACCGCCGCGCTGAACCGGGGCGGCAGCTATCGGGTCCTGTTCCACAAGGCCTGGCGACAGGTACTGCAGCTCAAGCGCAACTCGCCGGCCATCCTGATCGCCGGCGGCGACACTTTCGGCGAGCACCACCGCCTCGAGGGCAGCGTCAAGCTGAGTGTGTCCCGCTACCTGCACCTGAGCACCGACCTGTGGCTGAACGACTTCGGCGGCGGCCAACCCGTCGAGGGCGGCGGCGTCCTGCTGCCGAGCCGCCCGGTGGCGGAAATCGCCGCTGTCGCCGGCGAGGAGCCGATGGGCCTGCAGGCGCAGGACATGGGCCCCAGCCCGTCCCCGCTCGAGCCGGTCGCCGCGGACGCCGCGCCGGAACCGGCCTACGCAAGCCACGTCACACTGCTGCGCGAGGAGCGCCGCATGCGCAGCGGCGAACTGCACTACCTCGACAATCCCGCCTTCGGCATCCTGATCGAAGTCCGCACCGTCGAACCCAGCGATAGCGACTGAATACCAACAATAAAAACTCAAAGAACCACGATCGATAACCAGCCAACAACGTAAGGGCAATGGCCTCTGATCATCGATATGTGATCATTGGTCGTTGTTATTTGACTCCATGATTACCAACGACGCTGTTATTCTCGGCATGCTCGCCGCCATTCTCGGTTTTGTCTTCTACACCGCGGGCAGTGAGCACCGCTTCTGGAAACGTTTCTACCGCTTTGTGCCGGCACTGCTGCTGTGCTACTTCCTGCCCTCGCTGCTGACCACTTTCGGTATTATCGATGCCGAGCACTCCCAGCTCTATTTCGTGGCCTCGCGCTACCTGCTGCCGGCCAGCCTGGTGCTGTTGACCCTGAGTATCGACCTCAAGGGCATCATCAACCTGGGGCCCAAGGCGCTGATCATGTTCCTGACCGGCACCCTGGGTATCGCCATCGGCGGCCCCATCGCACTGCTGATCATGTCGGCGATCGACCCCGACATGCTGAATGTGACCGGCCCCGAGGCGGTGTGGCGCGGCATGACCACCGTGGCCGGCAGCTGGATCGGCGGCGGCGCCAACCAGGCGGCGATGAAAGAGATCTACGACGTGGGCGGACAGGTGTTCTCCGCCATGGTGGCGGTGGATGTGATCGTGGCCAATATCTGGATGGCGGTGCTGCTGATCATGGCCGGTAACGCCAAACAGCTGGACGCCCGCCGCGGCGCTGACACGTCGTCCATTACCGTACTGCGGGAAAAAGTGGAGGCGATGCAGAAAAAGCACGCCCGCATCCCCAGCCTGCCGGACCTGATGCTGATCGCCGCGGTGGGCTTCGGCATCACCGCCATCGCCCACGCCTGCGCCGACCTGCTGGCACCCTGGTTCCAGGCCAATGCACCGCAACTGGCGCGCTTCAGCTTTACCAGCTCTTTTTTCTGGCTGATCGTCATCGCCACCACCCTGGGCGTGGCCGCGGCTTTCTCCCCGGCGAAGAAACTGGAGGGCGCCGGCGCCTCCAGGGTCGGCTCGGTGTTTATCTACTTCCTGGTGGCTACCATCGGCACCCATATGGATATCACCGCGCTGAAAGACAGCCCCGAACTCTTCCTGCTGGGCGCCATCTGGATGGCCGTGCACGCAGGCCTGATGCTGCTGGTGGCCAAGCTGATCAAGGCCCCCACCTTCTTCATGGCCGTGGGCAGCCAGGCCAACGTGGGCGGTGCCGCCTCGGCGCCGGTCGTGGCGGCGGCCTTCCACCCGTCACTGGCGCCGGTGGGCGTGCTGCTGGCGGTAATGGGCTACGCACTCGGCACTTACGCCGCCTGGTTCTGCGGACAGCTGCTGCGGATGGTTGCGGGGGGGTAGTACCTTCCCGGGACTCCGGCCAATGGTGCGCACGGCGCACCCTGCGGGTCGGGCGTGGCAGCACTGCGGAAATGAGAAAAGCGGGCCGACTGGCCCGCCCGGACGGATTCGGCGGCCGGCGCTCGGGACGCCGGTCCGATATCTGGTGGAAACACCGGGCTTCCGGACCAGATCCTGTCTACGGAATTATCGACTCTGGGCGATTCGGAACGAATCACTCACAGGGAACAACGTCTTCCGCCAGCAATCCCTTGTCGCCCTTCTGCATTTCGAACTCTACAGCCTGGCCTTCGTTCAGGGTTTTGTAACCCTCGCCACGAATGCTGCGGTAGTGCACGAAAATATCTTCAGTTCCTTCTCCACAGGTGATGAAGCCATAACCCCGGGCGTTATTAAACCACTTCACGGTACCTGTAACGCGATCACTCATTGAAACAACCTCATTATTGTTATTGCGTTTACCTCTACTTCCCCTGCAGGCAAGCGGGAAAAACGCCTCCCCGAAACCAGTAATCGATACGGATATCCATATCGAATACTGTCTTGCACTGTCCACTAAGTCATGCTCAGTGTACGTAGTCCGATTCTTAGATAAAACAGCGCCAGTGTCTAGTTTTGAATATGAAATAAATACTACTGTTTATCATTTATGGGCAATAAATCGCCAAATCAGGCGGTCATTCCCCCAATAACTGACCGATCATGCTTTTTTGTACCGCGGCCCGCCATCGCCCAAGCCCTATCCGGCCGCCATTTCCGCGGCACTTCCGGGGAGTTCGGCGATATGCAGGGTCGAGGTCGGGAATGCACAGGAGGCGCCGTGACCTTCGATAATCTGTAATATCTTCAGCAATACATCCTGCTTGATTTCGTGGTAGCGCACCCATTCCGTGGTCCGGGTAAATGTGTAAATAAAGAAATCCAGGGACGACGGCGCAAAGCTGTTGAAATTGACGATCAGTGTCTGGTTGGCATCAATTTCCGGGTGTTGCAGCAACATGGCTTTGACATCGTCCACGATGGCTGCCATTAACGGCGCATCCTCGTATCGGATACCCACGGTTTCGTATATACGCCGGTTGAGCATACGCGAGGGGTTTTCCACCGATATCTGGGTAAAGATACCGTTGGGGATATACAGGGGGCGCTTGTCGAAAGTGCGGATACGGGTCAGGCGCCAGCCGATATCCTCCACCGTGCCCTCGATCTCCTGGTCCGGGGAACGCACCCAGTCGCCGACAGAGAACGGCCGGTCGAGGTAGATCATCAGCCCGCCGAAGAAGTTCGCCAGCAGGTCCTTGGCCGCAAAGCCCACCGCCAGGCCACCGATACCGCCGAACGCCAGTATGCCGCTGATGCTGTAGTTGAAATACTGCATCAACACCATGCCGGCGGTAATCATGATGGACGCGCGCACCAGCTTGCCCACGGCCCGCACCGTGGTCGCATCCACCGGCTTGCCCATATAGCGCGGGTCGCGCAGGTTGCGCTCGGCGTTGTGGGAAAAGCGCCATGCGAACCAGGCCACTACCAGGATAAGCCCCACATCGCGCAGGGGCTGCGCCAGGTTGAAAACCTCGGCACCGGTGGCCGTGCCGGCACGCCCGGCGGCCAGGGTCAACCCCATCAGCCAGATCAGCACCGAACCCGGCGGATTCAGGGCGCCGACCAGCGCGTCGTCCCAGGGGTTCACCGTGGTTTCCGCCCTGGCCGCCATCTGCCGCACGAATCGCGCGTAAACCCAGGCACCCAGCGCCGTTGCCAGCACAATCAGGAAAATGGCCACTATCCACAGACGGTTGTCCCCCACCCAGGACAACACCAGTTCTTTCATTGAGTCCACCGAATAACACTCCTCTCGAACTCTTCCGCCCTTCACACCCCCGCCCGACGGGCATCATGGGCGCATTCAGGTATTCCCCAACGCCAGCAGTTTCGCCCGCGTGCGCTGCCAGCGGTCACTGGCTTCCAGTTCAGCTCGGGATTCTACCTGCGATCGGCCGCGCATGCGCTGTAACCTGTCACTGGACTCGCGCCGCGGGGAAAAGTTCTCCAGTGCCTGCAGCGCCTCCAGCGCGCCGGCGCGGTTGTTGCATACGATCCCCATATCGCAGCCGGCATCCAGGGCGGCGCGGATCCTGGCCCCGTAACCGCCCGCGGCACCGGCGCCCTCCATCGACAGATCGTCGCTGAAGATGACTCCGTCGAAATCCAGCTGGCCGCGCAGGACGTCCTGCAGCCAGAAGCGGGAAAACCCCACCGGCTGACTGTCCACCTCGACAAAGCGGATATGGGCCGGCATCACCGCGTCCAGCTCGCCGGCGCCGATGCACTCGACAAACGGCAGCGCGTCGCCAGCCATCACCTGCTCCAGGGTGCGTTCGTCCTCCGGCAGTTCCTCGTGGCTGTCCTCCAGCACGTGGCCGTGCCCCGGGAAATGCTTGCCGGTCGTGGCCATGCCCGCTTCGTGCATACCGGCCATAAACGGGCGTACGCGGGCCGCCACGCCCGCCGGGTCGGCACAGAAGCTGCGGTCGCCGACGATCCGGCAGTGTTGGTCGTCCGCGTCCAGCACCGGGGCAAAACTGAAATCGATACCCTCCGCCAGCAGCTCGGCCGCCAGCAGCCAGCCCGCGTCGCGCAGCAGTGCCTCATCGGCAACCGCGGTCAACGCCTGCATGGACGGCAACCGGGTGAACTGGTCGCGGAAACGCTGTACCCGCCCGCCCTCCTGGTCCACCGCCAGCAGGATATCCGGCCGCACTGCGCGAATGGCCGCCACCAGTTCCTGCAACTGGGCGCGATCGCGGTAATTGCGCGCAAAAAAGATCAGCCCCCCGACCAGCGGGTGCTGCAGCAGTTCGCGGTCCTCTGCGGTGAGGTCCAGTCCATCGACATCGATCATTAGCGGGCCGAGCATGGGAGTTCCTTATTACGGGGTGATGGATGCGGAATACGCGCGCAGTCGCGGTGCCAGCCGAAAGCGACGCGGGCCACCTTCGCCTGTTCAAATTTGTTCCAGGCAAATGATCCTTCATTCCGCATTGACCTTGAGCATCGCCGCCGCGGCCGGTACCAGCCGCTCCAGCGCTTCGGGGAGGCTGCTCTGCGCGCCAAAATCCTCCCTCAGGATAGCCTCAATGGCGTCGAAGCTCGACAGGGTGAAGATTGTGGCACCGAGCATGAAATACAGCCGCCAGTAGAATGTGACCGGGTCGAGGCCCGGCAGCGCCTGGGCCAGCAGGCCGGCAAAGCGGCGGTAGCTGTTCCCGTAACGGCTCACGATAAAGCGGCGCAGGTGACCCTGGTACTGGGTATAGGCCAGGCCCAACAGCCGCATGAAACGCTGTGGATCCCGCCCCTCCTCCGCCAGGCTGTTCATGCCCGTCCGGTAGAGGCTCTCGAGCAGCCCCTCGACCGTCAGCCGCTCGCCGGCGGCGACACGCCGGTCCAGGTCTGCGACCAGGCTATCGGTAAACGGCGTCAAAAAGCGCTCGAATACCGCCTGTATCAATTCTTTTTTCGAGCCGAAATGGTAATTTACAGCGGCGAGATTGACTCCGGCAGTACTGGTGATGGTGCGCAGGGAGGTCTCGGTGAAGCCGCGCTCGGCAAACAGCACCTCCGCCGCATCCAGTATTCGACTGACTGTATCCGTCTGGCTCATACCCATTCAAACCGACAATTAAAACGCTCGTTTGGATTATTGGACCAGATTAGCACAGTAGGCGCCAGCCCGGCGCGTTACCGCCGCGGCGGCACAGACGTTAGATTGGAGAGAGAGCAAAAAAGCAGAGAGGCACACAGCCATGGCACAGCTGCAACCGGATATCGGCAACTGGTTTGAGAACATCGAGGACGGCGACCTGTTCGAAGTGGTGGCAGTCGACGATCTCGAGCGCACGGTGGAAATCCAGTACCTGGACGGTACCGTCGATGAGTACGATCTGGACCAGTGGCAAAACCTCCCCATCGCCGGCGCTGCGCCACCGGAAGATGCAAACATCGCCTACGGCCTGAGCGCGCGGGAGCTCGCACCGGATACCGGCCAACTGGATTTCAACAATCCGCTCGACACCATCGAGGGCGAACACTTCGACGGCACCGACGAATCCAGCTACTGACAGGTCGGGGCACGAACCGCCTATTCGCGACCGCGGATATAGTCGACGATCACCTCCGCCGCCTCGTCGACGGTATCCACCACCCGGAACAGATCCAGGTCGGCGGCGTCGATGCAGCGGCTCTCCAGCACGGTATCCACCAGCCAGTTGCGCAGCCCCGCCCAGTAGCGCTCCCCCACCAGCACGATCGGAAAACGCCGCACTTTCTGTGTCTGCACCAGCGTCAGCGCCTCGAACAGTTCATCCAGCGTACCGTAGCCACCGGGCAGCCCGATAAACCCCACTGCGTGCTTGACGAACATGAACTTGCGCACAAAAAAGTAGCGGAAATGCAGACTGATGTCCTGGTAGGGATTGGCCACCTGCTCGAACGGCAATTCGATATTCAGGCCGATGGATGCACCCGGCTGCGGATAGGCGCCGCGATTACAGGCCTCCATCAGGCCCGGCCCGCCACCGGTAATCACCGGGATGCCCTCGGCCGCGAGCAGCTCGCCCAGGCGCACGCCCTGCCGGTACTCGGGGCTGTCTTCCGCAAAGCGCGCACTGCCGAACACGGTAACCGCGCCACTGAGCGCAATCAGGCGCTCTATCCCGTCCACCAGTTCCGATTGAATTCGCAGGACCCGCCAGGCTTCCGGCATCTTTGCATCGAGCATTATTACTTATCCCTTTTTTGTCGCGTTTTCCAACCGCATTGTTATTTTTCCCGGCGACGAAGTGCCTCCATGCATCCGCCGATCACTTCCACTTTAGCAGCTGCCGGAAAGATTGCGCGGCGTGCAAATCTGTATATAATCACAGCAACTGTATATAAATACAGAAGAAAACCTGCCCCGAGACAGCGGCGCGGCCGCCGGCAAACGGGCACCGTTTGAGTCCTCGGCAGCGATTAACTGAATCGGCAGCCATTAACTGCCATTAACTGAAAGGAGCGGCCCGGCATCGCGCCCGGGCCAGGTGAAGCCCATGACCAACCTCACAGCCCGACAGAGCCAGGTGCTCGAGTTGATCAAGGTGTATCTGGATGAAACCGGCTACCCCCCAACGCGCGCGGAAATTGCCCGGGAACTCGGCTTCCGCTCACCCAACGCCGCGGAGGAGCACCTCAAGGCACTGGCGCGCAAGGGAGCCATCGAAATGGTGGCCGGCGCCTCCCGCGGCATCCGTATCCCCGACTACCAGCCGGGCCTGCCGATCGTCGGCCGCGTGGCCGCCGGCAACCCGATCCTGGCGGAGGAAAACATCGAGGATTACTGCGATCTGCCGACGGACTTCTTTCACCCGCCGGCCGACTACCTGCTGCGCGTACACGGCATGAGCATGCGCAACGCGGGCATTCTCGACGGCGACCTGCTGGCAGTGCAGAAAACCGACCAGGCCCGCAACGGCCAGATCGTCGTGGCGCGAATTGAAGACGAGGTGACAGTCAAGCGTTTCCGCCGCAAGGGCAACCAGGCCACGGTGCAGCTACTGCCGGAAAACGAAGACTTCGACGTGATTCAGGTGGATATGCGCAACAACAGCTTTGCGATCGAGGGGCTGGCGGTGGGTGTGATCAGACAGTGCTGAATGCGGAACTCCGCATTCAATGAATGGTGTGGTTGATCGGCTCCAGTTCTTCTTCCTCGTGGAAGTCGGGGTCGATCTCATCGATATTCTGTACCGCCTCTATGCCGGCTTCCAGCATCGCTCGGGCGATGGCGATTTTGTGTTCGCGCAGGAAATGGCGGCTCTCCTCGGAAAAGTGAATACGCACGAGCGGGTCCTCCCGTTCACCGGCGCGGCGCAGGGCCACATCGCCGTTGGCCAGCTCGATGATCTCAAAGGTCTCGGAGGACATTCACTTCTCCCTTCTGTACTTCCAAAGATTGTGTGCAGGGTAACACACCCGCGCCAATAGCCAGAAATCGGCGGCGGACACCCGCACCCGGAAGTCGCCTCACCACTCCTCGGACTGGGCCCGCTGGCGCCGGATCAGCTCCGCCAGGCCCGCGTGCCACTGCCGCAACCGCGTCTCGGTGAGCGCCGCCGGTTGCGGCGCAGACAGGTTCTGCAGGGGAATCAGGTTGTCGGCAGCCGTGTGCGGGCGGCTCTCCGCCGAGAAGCTCCACAACTGCACCCAGGCGGCCTGTAACTGCGACAGCCAGCTGTCGGGGTCTGCCGCCAGGTCACTCAACTCCACCGCTTCGGAGCAGGTCTTGCCCAGCGCCGTAGCCCGCTCGGCGAGTGCCTGCGCCGACTCCGGCTCACTGTTCAGTTGCAGCTGGTAGGCCAGCTCGGCGAGAAACGCCCGGTACGCCCGCCACAGGTGCAACACGGCCGCCTCCAGCACCGCCGCCTGCTGCAGCGGCGCCGCCTGTTCCAGTGACAGCAGCAGTTCGCCCTTGCGCAGCGCCGATGCCACGGCGCCCGTATACGGATTGCTCATTTGCTTTTCGCCGCCGCCTTCTTGCGCGCAGGTTTGCGCTTGGTCGTCGCCTTGGCCTTGCTGGCCGCCTCGACCTGCCACTTGCCGTCGCGGTAGAAGGCGCGCCAGCCGGTCGCCTTGCCGTCCTCCTCGGACTGCACATACTGCTCCTGGGTCTTGCGGCTGAAACGCACCACAGTGTCGCGCCCCTGGTCATCTTCGCTCGGCGCCGAGAACAGGAAACTGTACTTGGGATCGATCTCGTCCTTGTGCGGCAGTATCTCCTTGATCAGTGGCGCGCGGGTCTCGCGGTTCTTGGGGAACTGGCTCGCCGCCAGGAAGAGCCCGGAGGCGCCGTCGCGCAGGATGTAGTGGTCGTCCACCTTCTGGCAGGGCAATTCCGGCATCGGCACCGGATCCATCTTCGGCGGCGCTGGCTGGCCGCTCTTGAGCAGCTTGCGGGTGTTCTTGCAGTCCTCGTTGGTGCAGCCGAAATATTTACCGAAACGGCCGGATTTCAGCTGCATATCGCTGCCGCACTTGTCGCACTCGATCACCGGGCCGTCATAGCCCTTGATCTTGAAGGTGCCCTTCTCCACCTCGTAGCCGGGGCAGTCCGGGTTGTTGCCGCAGATATGCAGCTTGCGATGTTCGTCCAGCAGGTAGCTGTCCATGGCCGTGCCGCATTTCGGGCAGCGGCGCTTGTCGCGCAGCTGGCGGGATTCCGCCTCCTCATCCTTGTCCGCATCCACGGCCTCGTCGCCGGAGACCAGGTTCATGGTGTTGGTGCAGCGCTCCTTGGGCGGCAGTGCATAGCCGGAACAGCCGAGGAAGACACCGGTGGAGCCGGTGCGGATCTGCATGTGGCGACCGCACTTGCTGCACTCGATATCCGTGTCCGTGGGTGTATTGCGGCGCATGCCGTCGTCGGCATCCTGGGCCTTTTCCAGGCGTCCGGAGAAATCCTTGAAGAACGCGTCGAGCAGGTCCTTCCAGCCCCGGTCGCCCTCGGCCACCGAGTCCAGGGACTCCTCCAGGTTGGCGGTAAAGCTGTAGTCCATCAGGTTGGTAAAGCTTTCGCTCAAGCGGTCGGTGACGATATCGCCCATTTTCTCCGCGTAGAAGCGGCGGTTCTCCAGGCGCACATAGCCGCGATCCTGGATGGTGGAGATGATCGAGGCATAGGTGGACGGGCGGCCGATACCGCGCTTTTCCAGCTCCTTGACCAGCGCCGCTTCGCTGTAGCGCGCCGGCGGCTTGGTGAAGTGCTGTTTCGGATCCAGCTTTTTCAGCGACAGTTTGTCCCCGACCTTCACGTCCGGCAGGACCGCATCCTCTTCCTTTTTGTTGGACGGTGGGGCCACCTTGAGAAAACCGTCGAAGCGGATCACCCGGCCGCGGGCGCGCAGTTCAAAATCACCGGCACTGACCACAACCGAGGTGGAAGTGAACTGGGCCGGCGTCATCTGGCAGGCCACGAACTGTTGCCAGATCAGGTTGTACAGGCGCTCTGCATCGCGCTCGACACCGGAGAGCATATTCGGCTGCACGCGCACATCCGACGGCCGGATCGCCTCGTGCGCCTCCTGGGCGCCCTCCTTGCTGGAGTAACTGTTGGGGCTCGAAGGCAGGTATTTATCGCCGTAGTTCTCGCCGATAAATTCCCGCGCCGACTCCACCGCCTCCCGGCTCAGGTTGGTGGAATCTGTCCGCATATAGGTGATGTGACCGGCCTCGTAGAGGCGCTGCGCCAGCATCATGGTTTTCTTGACGCTGAAGCCCAGGCGGTTGCTGGCCGCCTGCTGCAGCGTCGAGGTGATAAAGGGCGCGGACGGCTTGGAGCTGGTGGGCTTGTCGTCGCGCTGGGTGACCGCATACTCGCTGCCCTGCAACGCCTTGACCGCGGCGCTGGCCTGCTCCTCGTTGGTCGGGCGGAAGGCCGCACCGGCCTGCTTCTTGACTTCCAGGCGCAGCGCATCGCTCTTCGCCGTTTCGGTATCGGCGAAGATATTCCAGTATTCTTCCGGAATGAATGCGCGGATTTCGCGCTCGCGCTCGACCACCAGGCGCACCGCCACCGACTGCACACGGCCGGCGGACAGGCCGCGGGCGACCTTTTCCCACAGCAGTGGAGACACCATGTAACCGACGATGCGATCGAGGAAACGGCGCGCCTGCTGCGCGTTGACGCGGTTGATATTCAGCCGACCCGGCTCCTTGAATGCCTCCTGGATCGCCGACTTGGTGATCTCGTTGAACACCACCCGGCGGTAGCGATCGTCGTTGCCACCGATGGCTTCGCGCAGGTGCCAGGCAATCGCCTCCCCCTCGCGGTCCAAGTCCGTCGCCAGGTAGATCTGGTCGGCGTTCTCCGCCAGCTTGCGCAGTTCGCTGACCACCTTTTCCTTGCCCGGCAGGATTTCGTAGTGGGCGGCCCAGTTGTGATCCGGGTCTATGCCCATGCGTTTGATCAACTGCTCGCGGTTTTTCTTGCGCTTGTAGATGACCTTCTGTTCCGGCGACAGTTTGCGGGTCTCAGCGGCGCGGCGGGCGCGCTCTTTCGGATCGACCGGCTGCTTGTTGCCACCGCCGGTGGGCAAATCGCGAATATGGCCGACACTGGACTTCACCACGAAGTCCTTTCCGAGATACTTGTTGATGGTTTTGGCTTTGGCCGGCGACTCGACGATGACCAGTGATTTACCCATAAGCACTTGATTTTAAATAGAAAATTTACTGCTTCCGCACGCCCGGCAAAGCGCCGGTGAAGCGTCGCGCTGCGCGAATATATAAGCCCCGCCCCCGGCAGGGTCAAGCGAGCAATTCAATTTCTTGTCGCCCGGGCAACTGCCCGGCGGCCGTTGCGGCACTGCCGCCGGGGGTGCCGGAGGCCGCGGGATCCGTGGCCTCCGGGCCAATCTCGCGACCCGCAAAAGCGCGCCCGGCAGGCTACTCCAATTTTTCTTCATTGCGGCGCGGCAGACGTATCGCTTCCTCTATTGTGGGGCGATATTCCGACAGGAGCCGCCGGATCCTGGACGCACCGGTATCGCCACTGGTCTCGCGCCACTGGATTCCCAGGCCGCTCTCGGTGGAGATAACGGCACAGGCATCCGCCGGCAAATCCAGCAGCATTGTCCGCAGCGGCTCCTGCGCGGCCTCCGGTGCCGCGCGGCCATTGCGCCAGTCCCAGCGCCCGGAAAAATGCATCTCGTGTTCGACCCGCTGCTGCTCGAGCACCCATCCGGTCTGCAGCCGCCGCCGGTCCTCCCAGCGGCGGATATAGACCGCGGCCGACCCCTCGCCCAGCGCCGCCGGCAATGGCATCATCTGCACTGTCAGGCCGGACTTGGCCGCACCGCTGCGCAGACTGGCCAGGCGCCGGTCCCGCTCGCTGGGCTTCAGCCACATGACCGGGCCCACCACCAGCACCACGGCGAACAGAATAATGATCACGGGAAGCCAGCCGGACATAAACGCTCCTTGTCAGAGGGAAATGGCGCCCATTTTGCGGTTGGGCGCGCCACTTGTGTCAACCGGTTTTTTTTAAAGTAGACTTTTTGCAACGGCGATCGGGCGCAAAGGCGGTACAGGCGCGAAAACCGATCGACCCGGAACCGATTCCGACAGCGGATTCCCGAAGCTGATTCTTCGGAGCCGATTCAAAGGAGCGAAAGCTTATGGCCAGCTACAAACGCATACTCGTGGGCCTGGACCTGTCCGAGGACACGGAACAGGTAGTGCAGAGAGCCGGGGAGCTCGGCAAGGCATTTGGCGCCGAGATCAGCCTGGCCCATATCATCGAACCGCTGACCTTTGCCTATGGCGGCGACATTCCCATGGACCTGTCGGAAGTCCAGGAACAGTTGCAGACCCAGGCGCAGGAACAGCTGGCCAAATGTGCAGGCAAGCTGGATATACCCGCGGAGCGACAACACGTCGTGCTGGGCCAGCCGGCCACCGAACTGCACCGCCTGGCAGAGGAACAGGAGAGCGACCTGATTGTCATCGGCAGCCACGGCCGCCACGGCCTGGCCCTGCTGCTGGGCTCCACCGCCAACGGCGTATTGCACGGCGCCGGTTGTGACGTGCTGGCAGTGCGGGTCACTGCGGACGATCAATAAGCGGACCGCGGGATCGGGGAGCGGCTTCCCCGGTCCCCGATTTCCGCATTCGGTCACTGATCCAGTTCTGCCCAGCGCTCGAACGCGGCCTCCAGCTGCGCCTGTCTGTCCGCCAGCAACTTCAACTTTTCCTCCACCAACGCCTGTTCCTGCTGGTAGAAATCCGGCTGCGCCGTGGCCGTTTCCAGTTCGCCGATCTCCTCCTCCAGCTGTTCGATCAGCGCCGGCAGGCTGTCCAGTTCGCGCTGCAGCTTGTAACTGAGTTTTTTCTTTTTCTGTGGCGGTTGCGGCGCTGGGGCCGGCTTTTCCTTCGGTTTTTGCGCTTTCTCTGCCGCCCTGTCCCCGGCCGTCGCGAAGCTGCCTCCCTGGCGCAGGAAATCCGCGTAGCCGCCCACGTACTCGCGCACCACGCCCTCACCTTCAAACGCCAGGCAGGAATCCACCACATTGTCGAGAAAGGCGCGGTCGTGGCTCACCAGCAGCACCGTGCCGGGAAAATCCAGCAACAGCTGCTCCAGCAGCTCGAGGGTTTCCACATCCAGGTCGTTGGTGGGCTCGTCGAGCACCAGGATATTCGCCGGTTGGCTGAACAGCTTGGCCAGCAGCGCGCGGTTGCGCTCACCGCCGCTGAGCGCCTCCACCCGGGTGCGCGCCTTGACGCCGCTGAACAGAAAGTCCGCCAGGTAGGACATGGCGTGGCGGCTCTTGCCGCCGACCGTGATCGACTCGCGCCCACCGGCGATATTGTCGAGCACCGTCTGCTCCGGATCCAGCTGGTCGCGACGCTGGTCGAAGTAGGCCACCTGCTGTTTGGTACCCAGGCGCACCTTCCCGCCGTCCGGCTGCAGTTCACCCAGCAACAGGCGGATCAGGGTACTCTTGCCGGCGCCGTTGGGGCCGATCAGGCCCACCCTGTCGCCGCGCATCAGGGTGAATGACAGATCGCGGATCAGGGGCGCCTCCCCGGGGTAGGCGAAGGAGACATCGTCCAGTTCCGCCACCAGCTTGCCCGACATCTCGCCGGCGTCGAGTGACAGCTTCGCCCTGCCCTGGCGATCGCGGCGCGCCTCCCGCTGGCGTCGCAGCGCCTGCAGCGACCGCACCCGCCCCTCGTTGCGCGTGCGCCGCGCCTTGATCCCCTGCCGAATCCAGGCCTCCTCCTGCGCCAGCTTCTTGTCGAACAGGGCCTCGTTCCTGGCCTCCTCCTCCAGCAGTTTTTCCTTGTCGGCCTGGTAGCGATTGAAACCCGTTTCGAATACCGTCAGCCGCCCGCGGTCCAGGTCCCAGACACTGGTGGCCAGCCGCTGCGCCAGGGCGCGGTCGTGGGTCACGAAAAGCAGGGCGCCACGGTAACTGGCGAGGAAACTCTCCAGCCATTCCACCGCGGCGATATCCAGGTGGTTGGTGGGCTCGTCGAGAATCAACAGGTCGGGCTCGATCACCAGTGCCCGCGCCAGCGCCGCGCGACGCTGCCAGCCACCGGACAGGTCCGCGACCCAGTCCCCTGCGTTCAGGCCCAGGCGATCCAGTACCGCATCGATGCGCGGCATCAGGTCCCAACCGTGTGCGGATTCGATACGCGCCTGCAGGTCGGCAACCGGCTCATCGCGGTAGTCGGCCAGCCACAGGCCCACGTCGCCGAGACCGCCGGCGACGAAGCGGTAGACACTGTCGCGGCAACCCGACGGCAATTCCTGGTCCAGGCTCGCCAGCACCAGGTTATTGGCGCGCACAACCTCGCCACCATCTGCATCGATCTCCCCGGCAATCAGGCGCAACAGACTGGATTTTCCCTCACCGTTGCGCCCCACCAGACAGATGCGGTCGCCGCGCGCGACCTTGGCGCTGACCTCTTCCGCCAGTACCTGGGTTCCGTAACGCAGGCTGACACCGTCCAACTGAAGCAACATAAACCGATTCCGTGAAACAACTACAATAAATGGGAGCCCGCCGGGCACTCAAAGGCACCGCCGCAGCGGTGATAAAGAATGAACCAGCGGCCGGGCTGTGGACTCCAACACCTGTATTCAGTGCCGGATTCCACACCGGAAAACGGATATTTTACGCATTATTCATCGCCCTGTTTTGATAAATTTGCAGGTGCGCAATTTCAATCGGGTGTTCGCAATGTCGATTGACGCAAAGGGAATCGCGTTCCTTGTTTCAGTCCTGGTGGCCGTGGCATCCACGCCGGCCGCCGCAGCCGAGTCCTCCGCGGAGGAGGCCGTCGCGCAACGCGAGCGGCTGCAGGATGCCCGCCTGGCCATCGCCCACCGGGATACCGCGGAGCTGGCGAAAATCAAGCGGGAGCTGAAGGATTACCCGCTGCTGCCCTATATCGATTACTGGGCCATCAGCAAAAAGATTTCCAGCCTGCCCTACGATGAAATCGACCGTTTCCTGGACAACTATCGCGGCACCGCGATCGGCGACTGGATGCGCGTGCGGATACTGCGCGAGCTGGGCAGCCAGCGGCGCTTCCGCGCCTACCTCAAGTACTACGACCCGGACAAGATCGTGCGCACCTCGCTGCGCTGTTACTACGCCGACGCCCTCTCCCGCCACGGGGACAAGGAGGCGGCCTACAAGCTGGTCGAGGATCTGTGGATGGTGGGCTACTCCCAGACCGAGGAGTGCGACCCGGTCTTTGCCCGCTGGATGAAAGACGGCCGCCTGACGGCGACACTGGCGTGGGAGCGGCACCGTCTGGCCGTGGAAAATGGCCATCTGGACCTGGCCGAATACATCGCCGGCAAGATGGGCGGCGACCAGGCGGACCTGGCCCGGCTGCTGCGCTCCGTACACAGCGACCCGGAACAACTGCTGGACTACAAGCGCTTTATCGGCGACAAGCCCCCCGCTGCCGAGCGGGAGTACCGCGCCATCGTCCTGCACGGGCTGCACCGCCTGACCCGCGACGATCCGGCAGTTGCGGAACACGCCTGGCGGCGCTACCAGGCCAGCTACCTGTTCGACGACGCCGATCGCGACGGCATCCTGCGCGAACTGGCGCTGCAGCTGGCCCGCGACGACGACCTGGCCGGGGTCAGGCGACTGATCGAGCAGGAAAATTTTTCCGACCAGCGCACCATCGACTGGCTGGCGCGCCAGGCGCTGCGCCAGATGGACTGGGCGCAGGTGGAATTCTGGATCGACCGCCTGCCGGAAGAGGAGCAGCAGCGGGATCGCTGGCTCTACTGGAAGGCCCGCACCATCGAGGAACTCTACGGCAAGGGTCGCGCCGATGTGGCCGTGCAGCTCTACCGGAAGGCCGCGGAGGAACGCAGCTATTACGGTTTCCTGGCCGCCGACACCCTGGGCCAGAACTACAGCTTTGTCGACCGGCCGGCGCCGGTCACCCCCAGCCAGGTCAAAGAGATGGCCGCCAGGCCGGCGATGCAACGGGCGCGGGAGCTGCAGGCGATCGGCGAGTTCTACCACGCCCGCCGCGAGTGGCATTACGCCACCGAGGGCATGTCGCACGGTGAGCTGCTCACCGCCGGCAAGGTGGCCAGCGCCTGGGGCTGGTACCACAAGTCGATCCAGTCAGTGCTGGCGGCGGACTACCTGGACGACCTTGAGCTGCGCTTCCCGCTGGCCTTCTCCGATATCGTCGACAGGGTCAGCAGGGAAATGGGCGGCAAGACCGCGCTGGACCCCTACCTGATCTACGCGGTGGCACGCCAGGAGAGCCACTTCAGCCACGATGCCAAATCCCGCGCCGGTGCGCTGGGGCTGATGCAGCTGCTGCCGTCGACCGCGCGCGCCACGGCGCGCCGGGCCGGGGTGCGCTACCGGCGCAGCTGGGACCTATTGAGCCCCAGCACCAATATCGCACTGGGCAGCTTCTACCTGAACACCCTGCTGAACCGCTTCGACAACAACCGCTTCCTGGCCGCGGCGGCCTATAACGCCGGCCCCACCCGGGTCGCCCGCTGGCTGGAGGAAACCGCCAACCAGCTGCCCTATGATATCTGGATAGAGACAATCCCCTACAGCGAGACGCGCCGCTACGTGCAGAATGTACTGGCGTACACCGTGATCTACGCCTATCGCAGCGGCACCGAACTGTCGCTGCTGCGCGAGAATGAAGCGGCGGCAAAGCTCTGAGAAAGGATCAAAAAAAGTATCGAAAGGGAGGCAGAGACGGCCGGGCGGCCCGCGATCACAACCGCCGGCTGAGCCAGTCGGCGAGCTGGTCCCGGTCGAAGGGCCAGGCGCAGACATCGTCCGGGTCGCCGAGCCCCACGACCGGGATCCGCATACCAAAACGCGCCTCGAGGTCGGCGTCGCCGGCGATATCCACTTCCCGCAGGCGCAACCCGCGAGACTCGAGCACCGGCCATATTTCCGGCTTGGCCTTTTCACACAGGCTGCAGCCGAGGGTGGTGTAAAGAATCAGTTCCCCCAAGTCAGACCAGCCCCTGGCTGCGCGCCCAGAAAAACGCGAGGCCGCCCCCGGCCAATAGCAGCCCGCCCATCCAGATCCAGGCACTGCTGCCGCCGTCGGCGAGCGCCGAGTCGCCTTCATAGCGGCGGCGCTCCCGGGTCAGCTCGGAGGTGGAGACCGGCTGCGGCCGCTCCTCCGCCCGCGCCGCATCCTGGTGATCGGTGGCGGAACGGGCCTGGGCCAGCGATACCGCCGGGCGCACCGTGGTCTGGTTTCGGTCGTCCGCCGGCCCCACCACGCTGAAGCTCAGCGTATCAAAGCGCAGCTCGTCCCCCCGCCGCACACGGGTTTCCACCACCCGCCGGTTGTTCAGGTAGGTGCCGTTGGAAGAGCCCAGGTCGAACACGAACAGCAGCCCGTCGCGCACTTCCAGCCGCGCGTGGCGACGGGACAGGTGGGACAGGGAAAAAGTGATGTCGCATTCATCCGAGCGCCCCACCACACTGCTGTCCCGCACCGGGAAAACCCGCCCGGCAATGGCCGGGTGATTGGCCCGCAGGGCCCAGGAAACCCCGTTGCCGGAACCCACCGACTTCAGTTTCGTCACCTTGGGATCCAGCACCGCCAGGGTGCGACCGCCGATCTTGAGTTTGTCGTTGACCTGCAGCGGACAGCTGTCTTCCACCGCCCTGCCGTTGACCTCCAACTGGCCGGCCCCCGCCAGGTTGTGGACCGTCAGCCTGTCTCCCGACACCACCACCTCGGCGTGGACCTTGGCAATGGATTCGTCGGAAATGGTTAAATCGCAATTGCCGGCGCGCCCGATTGTCACTTTTGGCGCTACCAACCACACACTATGACTGGCATCCTTGGGATCGCAGAGTTTGAGCATGGCTTCTGTTTCCTTTAAACCGGGTCGGCAGCCGCACACAGTCTGCGACTACTCGCCATCGATGGGCGGCGACTTCGCCCCCTTCCAGAGTTGGCCCGAGTTTATCACGGGGATTTTCGTTAGCGTGTGATTCGGTTTGCAGCTTACAATGCCCCCCGGGCATTAGTATGCGCTGTGCGCCAGAGTCAGTCGGCAGCCGCGGCGCTACTGCCCCCTCAGGGACGGAACATCCGGTCCTCGCCCGCACCACCCGCACACCGGGGAGCGGGGCGCCGCCGGACAAATCAGAATAAGACAGGTAGTTGCACGCCAGTGAGTGAAGCCAAAGTACGCGAGGAATCGCGGCACAGCGGGACAGTCCAGCGCACCAGTGGCCCCCGGCGCAGCGCCGGAGCCACACATCCAGGCTACAAACGCGAACAGAACGAAGATGCCTACTGGGCCGACGAGCAGCGCGGCATCTGGGTGGTGGCCGACGGCCTCGGCGGACACCAGGCCGGCGAGATCGCCAGCAAGACAGTCGTCGAGGAAATCCAGCGTTCGGCGGCGACAGACCGCCACTACGAGCGGGCCCTGCAGCGCGCCCATGCGCTGCTGCTGGGCGACGAGCAGAGCACTGCCAATATGGGGTCCACGGCGGTGGTGGTGGCCGAGGACGGCGCCTACTTTCATATTTACTGGGTCGGTGACAGCCGCGCCTATCTCTGGTCTCCGGGCGCCGGGCACGGCCGCCTCAAGCAGCTCACCAACGACCACTCCTATGTGCAGATGCTGGTCGATTCCGGCGCGATCAATTCCACCGAAGCCGCCAGCCACCCCAACCGCCATGTCATCACCCGCTGTATCGGCGGCAGTACCAATCCCCGCCTGGACATCGATCGCGTCTCCTCCCCCTGGCACGCGGGGCAGAGGCTGCTGCTGTGCAGCGACGGCCTCAGTGCCGAGGTGGAGTCGGAACAGATCTCCGCCATCCTGGCCGGGAACAGCGACAACCGGCGCGCCGCCGACCTGCTGGTGGCCGCGGCCCTGGACGCCGGCGGCAAGGACAATATTACCGTGCAGGTGATCGACGCACCGGATCCGGCGCCGACGAGTGTGCAAAAGTGGACTTCGCGCACAGGCAAAGCGCTACACGCTTCAGCGCTTGGTTTGGGTTCCCGGGGCACACTGGCAGTCGCGGCCTGTGCACTCGGCGCCGGCGCCGTGCTGGCCGCCTGGCTGTTCGGCATTATCTGATTCGAGGAAGCGTTTGATGGAAGTCGTCAGCACCGGCAGCACATCGCTGGAAATTCCCGGCTATCGGATTCTCAAGAAAATCAACCAGGGCGGCATGTCCACCGTCTACCTGGCAATCCAGCGCAGCGTCGGTCGCCAGGTGGCCCTCAAGGTGATGTCGCCGGTACTGAATGCCGACCCCATCTTCAGCGAACGGTTCCAGCGCGAGGCCAATATCGTCGGCCAGCTGTCGCACCCCAATATCGTCGGCATCCACGATATCGGCCGCTACCGCAGCCTGAACTATATCGCCATGGACTATATGCCCGGCGGCTCCGTCTCCGACCGCCTGGCGAAGGGCACCATCGAGCCCCTGGACGCGCTGAATGTCACCCGCGAAATCGCCCTGGCCCTGGATCACGCCCACGGCAAAGGCTATGTGCACCGGGACCTGAAACCGGAAAACATCCTCTTCCGCGAAGACGGCTCGGCCGTGCTGACGGACTTCGGTGTCGCCCGCGCGGTGGCCCGTACCACACGCATGACCAACACCGGCATGGTGGTGGGCACGCCCCATTACATGAGCCCGGAACAGGCCCGCGGCGCCGCGATCGATGGCCGCGCCGACCTCTACAGCCTGGGTGTGGTCTTCTACGAAATGATCACCAGTGCCGTGCCCTTCCAGGCGGACGAGGCAGTGGCCATCGCCATCAAGCACCTGACCGATCCCATCCCGCGGCTGCCGGCCCGGCACTCGCTATACCAGAACCTGATCGACCACTTCCTGGCCAAGGATCCGGACCAGCGCTTCCAGCGCGGCCTGGACGTGGTGGATGCCATCGACCAGTTGATCGCCGCGCTGGCCGGCAAGCCCACGGCGCAGTCCACCCAGTTGAACAATACCTCGGTGCGCGTTTCCAGCCTGATGCGCGCACTGCTGATGACCCTGTACGGCACGGTCAGCGACAAAATCGCCACCGCCTGGGCGCGCCTGCGCGACAAGCCGCTGAACGAAAATCACCCGCGCGCCGAGCAGGCCACGATCATGCGCATCCACCAGGTGATCCAGCAGGCACCGCAGCGCAAGCGACGCCAATGGCTGTTCGGCAGCCTGGTGAGCAGCTCGGTACTGTTCGCCTGGATGCTGTTCAGCCTGATCACCTACACACTGCATTGGCAATCCGGTTCCGAATCCCTCGATAGCGCCAGCCGCTTTACCGCGCAGCTGCTGTTGCCGGACGGCGATGCAGTCGACGCGCCGGCAGCCGCGGAGAACGAGCCGGTTACGCAGCGCACCGCGGCAATCTCCCCCGCCGAAGACACGCCCCGAGACCCGCTGCCGGTGGCGACGCCCCCCGCAGCGGTCGACGGGACACCCGCGGGCGCGGAAGACGAACCCACCCTCCAGGTGCCTGCCGCGCAATCCCCGGCAGACGGGCAACAGGACGCCGCAATGCAGGCGGAGACCGGCGACGAAGTCCCGGCGACAGCGCCCGCCGCCGAGCCCGCTGTGGCACAGCCCCCGGCGACATTCAGCCTCGACGTGCGCCCCCGCCCGGACGACGCCCGCGTGCGCATCATGAATATCGTGCCCCGCTACCAGCCGGGCATCGAGCTGGAAGCCGGCGAATACGACCTGGAAGTCAGCAAGCCCGGCTACACCACAGTGCGCCGCTGGATCGAAATCGATGACAGCGATCTCACCGTGCCGGTGAGGCTCGAGCGCGCCTGGTATCACGGCAAGACACTCCGCTCGCCGCTCACGAACGGCGGCGAGGGCCCGGAAATGACGGTGGTGCGCGCCGGCAGCTACCGCATGGGCAACGACCAGTACCCGGCCAGCAGCCCCGCGCACCGCGTGAAAATCGGGCGGACCTTTGCCATTTCCACCCACGAGATCACCTTCGGCGAGTACGACCGCTACGTGGATGCCACCGGCAGCGCCCTGCCCGGCGATTCCGGCTGGGGCCGCGACAAGCGCCCGGTGATCAACGTCAGCTGGCGCGACGCCCGTGACTACGCGCAGTGGCTGTCGCGGCAGACCGGCAGGAAATACCGCCTGGCCAGCGAGGCCGAGTGGGAGTACGCGGCGCGCGGTGGCGTCCCGAAACCTTTCTGGTGGGGCGAGCGCGAATCCCGCGGCCGCGCCAACTGCCGCCGCGGCTGCGCCAGCGAATTCACCGGCTTTTTCACCGCCACCACGGCCCCCGTGGGCCACTTCCAGGCCAATCCCTTCGGCCTGCACGACACCGCCGGCAATGTCGCCGAGTGGGTGCAGGACTGCTACCAGGGCGACTACAGCAACAGCCGCAGCGACGGACGCCCGCCACGGGTCGCCAACTGCGAGCAGCGGGTCATACGCGGCGGCTCCATGCGCGACCCGCTCGAAATGGTCCGCTCCGACTACCGGGCGGGACTCAACGAGAGCAGCATGTCGCGGGAGGTGGGCTTCCGGGTGGTGATGGAACTGGAATAAGCCGCCACTACAAAGCATGGACCACTAGCCCGGATATTTCACCAAGGGCCACGATGATCGCGCCGAGATCTGTGCGCTCAGTGCGTTTTTGCGGCGTACATGCATGCTTATTGCACGTATTAGCCGCAAAAATGTGCTGAGCGTGCAGAGATCAAGCGAGGGCGTGGCCAGCGTTGGCCGGTGACAATCTGTCCCCGCGGAGATTCCTGAAAACATTAACGAAAACATAAAGTTACGTTGAATACTGAGCGGCTTGGTGAAATATCCGGGCTAGTAGGGTGCGCCGTGCGCACCGGTCGTAGAGGAGCAGGGAATGCCCAACTACCACCGATATCATCCGACATCGAAAGTCTATTTTTTTACGCTCGTCACCTACCAACGGCAACCCACTCTACTGACCCCTGAATGCCGTGCAGCTTTGCGCGACGCGGTCAACGAAACCAGGCAGCGCTATCCCTTCTCAATCGACGCCTGGGTATTGCTGCCGGACCACCTGCACTGCATATGGACTCTGCCGAATCCGGACACCGACTTCTCCCGACGTTGGTCAATAATCAAAAGACTCACCACCCAGTCATTGCAAACCGATCCGGCGGTGCGCACGGCGCACCCTACACTGTCACAGAGCAGACGGCGGGAGGGAAGCCTGTGGCAACGGCGCTTTTGGGAGCACGAAATAAGGGACGAGAAAGACTTTCAGCACCATCTCGATTACTGCTACTGGAATCCGGTAAAACATGGGCTGGTACTGTCACCATCACAATGGCCGTACTCGACGCTTCACCGGGAGGTGCGGCGAGGACTCTATCCTGCGGACTGGGGCAGACAGTCTGTCGAAAAGGAAGGATGGGATTACGGTGAGTAGGGTGCGCCGCACACATCCTTCAAGCCTGGACTTTCCACACATTGTGAATTTTCGGGTTGCGCTGGAAATCCCGGTCCAGCAACGGCAACTTCTCCACTGCGAACGCCGCTTTAATATCTTCGTCCATCGTGAAGCTGCGCAGATTGTTGGAAAACACCAGCGTACCGCCCGGGGCGAGTAGCGCCATGCACTGGCGAATCAACCTGCCGTGGTCGCGCTGGATATCCAGTACGCCGCGCATTTTGGCGGAGTTGGAAAAGCTCGGCGGGTCGAGGAAGATCAGGTCGTAGTGGCCGCGGCGGTTCTGCTGCGCGGATTCCAGCCACTGCAGGCAGTCCGCCTCCACCAGTTGGTGGCGGTAGGGATCGAGGTTGTTGCGGCGGAAATTGCGCGCGCTCCAGGATTGGTAGGTTTTCGACATGTCCACACTGGTGCTCTGTTCGCAGCCACCCAGCGCCGCCTGTACCGTCGCGGTGGCGGTGTAGCAGAACAGGTTGAGCAGTTTCCGGCCGCGCGCCCGCTCGCGCAGGTACTGGCGCACCGGCCGGTGATCCAGGAACAGGCCGGTATCCAGGTAGGCCCACAGGTTCACTTCCAGCTGCGCACCGTATTCCCTGACCCAGAATGCCTGTCCGTCGACATCGCGCCTGCCGTACTGGTCGCCGCCCTTGTGGCTCTGGCGGCGGCGCTCCTTGATGCTGATATGGCGCTGCGGGATTTCCAGTGCCACCTGCACCGCGCGCACCAGGTCCCGCAGCCTCGAACGCGCCTTGTCCTCCGGCACACTGGCCGGCGCACGGTATTCCTGCACATGGGCGTAGAGCGCACCCTCTGTGGAGCGGTACAGATCCACGGCGGCGGCGTATTCCGGCAGGTCCGCATCGTAGAGCCGGTAGCAGTCGATGGCATTTTTAGCGGCCCACTTGCCGGTGGTGCGCAGGTTTTTCTTCAGGCGGTTGACCACCATCTGCACCTCTGCAGACAGCACCGGCTCCCGTTCGGCAGCAGAATCCCCGCCGCGCTCGCGCACATCGAACAGCAGCAACTGGCTGGGAATACTGCCGTTGTACAACTGGTACTGCTTGTGGGAGCGCAGGCCGGTGGCGAACCCCAGTTCCGGGTTGCCGGTAAAGATCCCCACCTTCCAGCCGGCGAACTCCGTTTTCAGCTGGCGACCCAGCTCAGCATAGGTCTCGCGCAGGGCCTCCTGTTCGCCCAGGCGCTCGCCGTAGGGCGGGTTGCTGAGCACCAGGCCGGGCTTGATCTCGCGGTGACTGGGCACCTTGAATGCCGATACCGGCCGGCAGCTGACCCGCACCTGCCGCTCCAGGCCGGCGCGGGCGATATTCGCCTCGGCCGCGAACAGCACCTTGGCGTCGGCGTCGTAGCCGCGGATCTCCGGCAGTGCACTTTCCCCGCCGGGGCCACCGCGCTCGAGGCCCGCGCGGCGGCGCTGCAGCGCCTCCTCGCGCAACTTGAGCCAGATGTCCGACTGGTGGTTGAGCCAGCGCTCGAAGCCGAAACCGTCGCGCAGCAGGCCCGGGGCATAGTCCGCGGCCATCATGGCGCCCTCGATCAGTATCGTGCCGGAGCCGCACATCGGGTCCAGCAGCGCCCCGCCCTGCGCGGCGATTTGCGGCCAGCCGGCGCGCAGCAGCAGCGCCGCGGCCAGGTTTTCCTTCAGCGGCGCGGCGCCGATATGGGTGCGGTAGCCGCGCTTGTGCAGGCTCTCGCCGCTCAGGTCGATGGCGATATCCAGTTTGTCCCGATGCAGTCGCAGCGCCACGGTCAGGTCCGGGTGCTGCCGCTCCACCACCGGCCGCGCACCGCTCTGGCGGCGCAGCCGGTCGACGATGGCATCCTTGGCCTTCTGTGCGCCGAACTGGCTGTTGCGGATCTCGCGGTTGGTGCCGGAGAACTGCAGCCACAGCTTCGCCGCCGGGCTGATATGCTCCTCCCAGGGCAGCGCCGCAACAGCGCGGTAGAGATCTTCCGCATCGCCGATGCGAACCTGCGACAGGCGC
Source organism: Microbulbifer litoralis (assembly GCF_023634065.1). GTDB lineage: Bacteria > Pseudomonadota > Gammaproteobacteria > Pseudomonadales > Cellvibrionaceae > Microbulbifer > Microbulbifer litoralis. The sequence continues at coordinate 112,101 of NZ_JALKCV010000010.1, read as the reverse complement.
AGCAGTATCCGGTTCGCCAGGCGACTCCACAGACAGCAGCGGTAGGCCAGCTCGAGCGGGCCCGCGAAATGTACCGAAGCCGGCTGTTCGTGCAGGGCCGAGGCCCCGAGATCGCGCAGCTCGGCGGCCAGCAACCCCTCCAGGCCCCTGGGACAGGTGGCGGTGAACTCGAGCCGGGCGGAAGTAGCGTCAGTCAAAATCTATGGTTCCTCAATCGGTATCCGGCGACGGTCGCGCGGGCGGACAGGATTCTCCCGGTCGCCCCTTTGCCGCAACCGCGTTCCCCGGCCTATGCATTCTGTTTCTATTCGCGGCGCCCTTCAGATGAAAATGTTCGTTCACAGCGACCCTGGGCGGGCGCAGCATTCCAGTCAGATTCTCCACCGAGACAGTGTGGCAACCATCTCGCCATATTCACTAAGCTTAGGGAGACGAAGGAAAAAGTCGCCGCAAACACACGAAAGCCGAGGTGCTGTATAAGATGAAACGCCAAAAACGTAACCAGTCCAACAGAGCCTTCTGCAAAGGGTATCTCGCCGCCACGGAAAACAAGCCGCTGGGAAGTTGTCCCTACGCCAATGGCGATCGCCACCAGGAGTGGGTCAACGGCTGGCGCGACGGCCGGGAAGATTACTGGAACGGGTTTGGGGCCTCAACCAAAGCACAGAAACTGGAGCAGTTCCGCACTCTGCAGCCGGAGGATCACCACCCGGACGGCTGGAGCACTGCCTCCTGATCGATTGCCAGCGGGCAGTGATCCGTCCGCGACCGGTCACTGCTTGCGGCGCGCCAGGGCGATGGCCTCGGCGGCTTCGCGGATGACCGCGGGCCCCCGGTAGATGAAGCCGGTGTAGAGCTGTACCGCAGTGGCGCCGGCACGGATCTTTTCCGCGGCCGACTCGCCATCGAAAATCCCGCCGACGCCGATAATCGGCAGGCGGCCGCGCAGCGATTTCGCCAGCTGTGCGATCACTTCCGTCGAGCGGCTCGCCAGCGGGCGGCCGCTGAGCCCGCCTTCCTCGTTGCCGTGCGCCAGTTCACTCACCGCCGATTTATCGATCGTGGTATTGGTGGCGATAACGCCGTCGATCTCGAATTCGCACAGCACCTCGGCAATTCCGGCGATGGCCTCGTCGTCCATATCCGGCGCTATCTTGATCGCCAGCGGTACGTAGCGGTCGCCGGCCTGCGCCAATTGCCGCTGCTTTTCCTTGATCGCGCCCAGCAACTGCTTGAGCCCCTCCCCGAACTGCAGGTCGCGCAGGCCCCTGGTGTTCGGCGAGGAGATATTCGCGGTAATGTAATCCGCGTAGGGGTACACCTTTTCCATACACAGGCAGTAATCGTCTGCGGCCCGCTCCACCGGCGTATCGAAATTCTTGCCCACATTGATGCCCAGCACACCGCCGTAGCGACGGCGCTTGACGCGCTCCACCAGGTAGTCCACCCCCAGGTTGTTGAACCCCATGCGGTTGATGATGCCGCCGGCCTCCTCGATGCGGAACAGCCGCGGCTGCGGGTTGCCCGGCTGCGGGCGCGGCGTCACCGTGCCCACTTCGACAAAACCGAATCCCAGTGCCCCCAGGCCGTTGAAGGCCTGGGCATTCTTGTCCAGCCCCGCGGCCAGGCCCACCGGGTTGGGCAGGGTCAGGCCCATCAGTTCCACCGGATCGTCGGCGACAGGCCTGGTAAACAGCGACAGCAGGCCGAGGCGCTCGGCGGCGCCGATGGCATCGAGGGACAGGTGATGGGCCCTTTCCGGGTCCAGCGCAAACAGTGCCTTGCGCAGGTGTTCGTACATGGTGATCCTTGTTTGTCTATCTCGGTGACGGCAGGGCCGCGGCGCGGGCGAACACCGGGTTCACCCTGCGCGCAGCGCGCCCTATACGAGCCCCCGACTACTCCGCCAGCGACTCCCGATCCGCAGTCGCATTGGCCAGGTACATCAGCTCGCGCAGTGCCACGGTAAACATGGCGAAATCGCCGATGGGGGCAGCTTTCAATTCCGCCACCATGCTATTCCAGCGCTGGATGGCGGGCGCCATGATATCGCTCCAGCGGGTCATTGCGCCATCCACATCCAGATCCTGTTCACCGGCGAGACGCAGTATGTTGATCGCCAGGCTGCTGAGCTGGTTGTCCAGGTCGTCCATGCTGGTCTCGCGCGCCTGCGCCTGCCAGAAGCTGTCCACCGGCAGGTCGATGATCTGGTTGCCGAACCAGTGCAGGTCCAGGGCATCGGCGAGGCGGAAATAGACCCGCGCCACCTCTTCCACCGGGCGCTCGCTGGCGCGGGCGGATTCGGAGATCCCGAGGGCCGAGTACAGGTAGGTTGGCGACGCCGCCAGCAGTGCCACCTTCTCCGGCACATGGGCCTCCTGCAGGCCCTGGTAGCGGGACTCCCATTCCCGGCGCGGTTCGCCGCTCAGCACCTCCGGCAGCGCCGTGATCACGCGCTGTACGGATTCGCGGTACATCGCCTGGTCCTGCGCCGGCTCCAGGTCGCTGCGGCGATTGCGGATAAACCAGCGCGCGGCGCGACGCACGCGGCCGATCATGGAGCTCATCAGCTCGATCTGCAGGCTCGCCGGCACCTTGTAGTCCAGCGCCGCCAACTGGTCGAGGAATTCCGGCATCCGGTACACCTCGCGGGCACAGATATAGGCCGCGGCGATGGTGTCGATATCGGCCCCGGTGGCACCGCTGATACGGTGGTAGAAAGTGATCCCCATATTGTTGACCAACTCGTTCGCCACCTGGGTGGCGACGATCTGCCGGCGCAGCGGGTGGTCATAGACCAGCTCCCGGTAGCGCGCCACCAGTTCCGCCGGGAAGGCGGACTCCACCGCCTCCTGCACCCGCGGATTGCCGGTGACCGCCGCATCGAGCAATTCCTCTTTCAGCTTCACCTTCACATAGGAAATCAGCACCGACAGCTCCGGGCGCGTCAGGTACTGGCCGCGGTTCTGGCGCTCGGTGATCTGCTCGTTGTCCGGGATGAACTCCAGCGCGCGGTTCAGGCGCCCCTCGCTCTCCAGCGCGTTGATCGCGCGGCGGTATTCGTCCAGCCGCTCGGACACCTGGTACTCGGCCACACTCAGCGCGCGGGTCTGGTCGTAGTTGTTGTCCAGCACCAGCGCCGATACGGATTCGGTCATTTCCTCCAGCAGCTGGTTGCGCTGCTTGTCGGTCAGGTCGCCGTTGGCCACCACCTTGTTGAGGAGGATCTTGATGTTGACCTCGTGGTCCGAGCAGTCCACGCCGCCGGCGTTGTCGATAAAGTCGGTATTGCAGCGGCCGCCGTTGAGCGCGAACTCGATACGGCCGCGCTGAGTCATGCCCAGGTTGCCGCCCTCGCCGAACACTTTGGCGCGCAGCTCGGCGCCGCTGACCCGCAGGTTGTCGTTGGACTTGTCGCCCACCTCGGCGTGGGATTCGGTGCTGGCCTTGACGTAGGTGCCGATGCCGCCGTTCCAGATCAGGTCCACCGGCGCGCGCAGCAGTGCGCTGATCAGCTCGTTGGGGTTGAGCTGGTCGGCTTCGATATCGAACGCCGCCTTCATCTCCGGGCTGATCCTGATCGACTTGGCGCGGCGCTCGAAAATGCCGCCGCCCCGGGAGATCAATTTCTTCTCGTAGTCCATCCAGCTGGAGCGCGGCATCTCGAACAGGCGCTGGCGCTCGGCGAAACTGGTGGCCGCATCCGGATTCGGGTCGACAAAGATATGCAGGTGGTTGAACGCCGCCTTCAGGCAGATATGTTCCGACAACAGCATGCCGTTACCGAACACATCGCCACCCATATCGCCGATGCCGATAACCGAGAAATCCTCCTGCTGGACGTTGATGCCCATCTCGCGGAAGTGGCGCTGCACCGACACCCAGGCACCGCGCGCGGTGATGCCCATTTTCTTGTGGTCGTAGCCGTGGCTGCCACCGGAGGCGAAGGCGTCGCCGAGCCAGAAGTCGTACTCCGCGGCGATACCGTTGGCAATATCGGAGAAAGTCGCCGTGCCCTTGTCCGCGGCAACCACCAGGTAGGGGTCGTCGCCGTCGCGGCGCACTACCTGCTCCGGCGGCACCACGTCACCGTCGTGCAGGTTGTCGGTGATATCCAGCAGGCCGCGGATGAACGTGGTATAGCAGGCGATGCCGGCCTCCATCATCGCCTCGCGGCCGCCGTCCGCCGGCGGGCGGCGCACCACAAAGCCACCCTTGGCACCGCTGGGCACGATCACCGCATTTTTGACATTCTGCGCTTTCACCAAGCCCAGCACCTCGGTGCGGAAATCCTCCAGCCGGTCGGACCAGCGCAAACCGCCGCGGGCCACCTTGCCGCCGCGCAGGTGCACGCCCTCCACCTGCGGCGAATAGACGAAGATCTCGAATTCCGGCCGCGGCTCGGGGATACCGGGGATATCCCGCGGGCTGAACTTGATGGAGATGTAATCCTTGGGATCGCCATCGGCATTGGCCTGGAACACGTTGGTGCGCAGCGTGGCCAGGATCAGCTCCAGGTAGCGGCGGATCACCTGGTCCTCGTTCAGGTTGTCGACGCTGTCGAGCCCGTCGTGAATCTTCTTGACCAGGCGCTCGACGCGGGTCTGCTCGCCGGTACCACTGGCGACGCGCGGATCGAACATGGCGCGGAACAGCGCCACCAGGTTGCGGGTGATCTCGACGTGGTTGGCCAGGGTGCGGGCGATGTACGACTGGCTGGCGCTGAACTTGGTCTGCTTCAGGTAGCGGGCATAGGCGCGCAGCATCGAGACTTCACGCCAGTTCAGGCGCGCCGCCAGCACCAGACGGTTGAAGGCGTCGCTCTCGGCCACGCCGCTCCAGATGGCCGCGAAGGCGTCCTGGAACAGGTTGCGCGATGCCTGCGCGTCGATGCGGGTGGGCAGGCCGAATTCCAGGTGGAACTCGTGCATCCACACCTCGGTGCCGCCGGCCGGGCGCACCGTGTAGGGGAACTCGCCGAGCACCCGCAGGCCCAGGTTTTCCAGTACCGGGATCACATCCGACAGGGTCAGGCCCGCACCCCAGTTGAACACCTTGAAACGCAGGCTGCCGGGTTCCGCGCCCACCGGCTGGTAGAAACTCATGGCCACGCGATTGTCGGCGCTCAGGTCGGCGATGGCGGCCACGTCCTGCACCGCGATACGCGGTTCAAAATCCTCGCGGTAACCGGCGGGGAAAGCGCGGCCGTAGGCACTGTAGAGGCGGTTGCCCTCTTCCTCGCCGTGGCTTTCGATCAGGGATCTCTGGAATACATCTTCCCAGGAACGGGTGATATCCACTATCTGCGCCTCCAATTGCGCTACGTCTATATCCACCGGCTCGCTGGGGGAAACCCGGAACACGAAGTGCACCCGCGCGAGAATGGATTCGGAAAAGTAGGTGGTGAAATCGGACTCTCTGGCCTTGATGGCCCTGGCGATATGCGCGCAGATACGCTCGCGCACATCGCTGTTGAACTGCTCCCGCGGCACGTACACCGTGGCGGTGACGAACTTGCCGAACGGATCGCGGCGCATGAAGAGGCGGATGTGCGCGCGCTCGTTCATGCTGAGCACACCCATCACGGTGTGAAACAGTTCCTGGGTACCGCTCTGGAACAGCTCATCCCGCGGGAAAGTATCCAGGATGCGGCGCAGCGCCTTGCCATCGTGGCTGTGCAGGTCCAGGCCGCTGGACTCCATCACCGAGGCCATCTTGCGGCGGATGATGGGAATCTTGGCCGGGCTCTCGGTGTACACCGGCGAGGTATAGAGACCCATAAAGGCGGACTCGCCGATGACCTCGCCGTCGGCATCGTAGCGCTTGACGGTCACATAGTCGGAATAGGCGGCGCGGTGCACCCGCGACTTGACCGAGGACTTGGCGAAGGTGAGGAAGTTGGGGCCCTGGTAGAAGCGTTGCTTGCCCTCGTTGAAAGCGGCCTCGGGGGTCGGTTCCGCCGGCTCTTCCAGCTTCTTGAAAATACCCAGGCGGCGCTGCTCCACTTCGCACAGCACTTTTTTGTCGCCCTGCTGGCAGAACTCGTATTCGCGATAACCGAGGAAAGTAAAGTTGCCATCGCGCATCCACTGCATGAAGGCACAGGCTTCCTGCAGATTGGCGTCGTCCTCGGACAGGCCGGTGTGCAACTGGTCCTCCATGGCACTGCAGGCGTCCAGCATGGGCACATAGTCGTCCACCACCAGTTCCACGTCGCCCAGCACGTCTTTCAGCGCCGCCGTGAGGTCCGCGGCGAAGGACGAGGAGGTGTCCAGGTTGATTTCCACATAGATCAACGCCTCGCCGGCGATGGACGGATCCCCCTCCTCGATACTGTGGTGGCGCGGCAGCAGCTGCTGCAGTTTGCCGCGCCTGTCGCGCTGCACCTGCATCACCGTGCTCTTGATCGAGTGAATCACGGTGTCCCGGCGGTTGATCTCCATGCGCGCAGAGTCCACCAGGAACGGCATATCCCGCTGCAATATGCCCACCACGGTGTGGCTGCACTCCCAGCCGTCGTCCTCCAGGCGCGGGTTGAATACCCGCACCCTGGGGCTGTCGCCGCTACGCTGCTGGATAAAATCCCACCAGGTGTAAATGCAGCCGTAGACATCCGCCAGGCGCCGCCCGACTAGGTCTTCCAGCGGGTACTGGTACAGGAACTGTTCGGCAAACGTCAGCACCTGCTCCATCTCGCGGGGCCCGGCACGCCCGGCCAGCTTCTCGCGAATCAGTGCACTCAGCTGCTCCAGCAGCTCTTCCCGGCTGTCGGTGATTACCGTCGCCATATTCACGGGGAACCTCCCAAATTCATTCTTTTCCATCGGTTCTGTATACCCCAGACCCGAGAACAACACCGTCAGTTTCCCGGCTGTACACCGGAGTCCTGTATTCTTTCGGACCGGCATCCCGGCCCCTGCGCAGGCTGAACTTTGTGCCCGCTGCGCTGTCTATCGCGTCCGACGGTTGCCTCCGCCGCGAGCGCCGCTAAAATCAACACACCCACCCGCATTGGCGGCGACTATATATAAAGATGATAGATAGCCGGTCTTCCGGCGGGCGGGAGAAGGATCATTCTCAACAGAAGTGACACGAATATGGCGGACGCTAGTGCTATGGAAGCAAACCCGAACCTCAGGGACAGCATCATCTCCCTGGGCGACTGGCTGGGACAGCAGATCATCGGCCAGGAGACCCTGGTCAACCGCATACTGATCGCCCTGCTGGCGGACGGCCACCTGCTGGTGGAAGGCGCGCCGGGGCTGGCCAAGACCAAGGCGATCAAGACGCTGGGCGAAGCTATAGAGGGTGATTTCCATCGCGTCCAATTTACGCCGGACCTGTTGCCGGCGGACATTACCGGCACCGATATCTACCGACCGGAAACCGGAGAGTTCCATTTTCAACCCGGGCCCGTGTTCCACAACCTGGTGCTGGCGGACGAAATCAACCGCGCGCCGGCCAAGGTGCAATCGGCACTGCTGGAGGCCATGGCGGAACGCCAGATCAGCGTGGGCCGCAAGACCTATCCGCTGCCTGATTTATTCCTGGTGATGGCAACACAAAACCCGATAGAACAGGAAGGGACCTATCCGCTGCCAGAGGCACAATTGGATAGGTTCCTCATGCAGGTGAATCTTGCCTATCCGGGTGCCGAGGCGGAAGCGAAAATTTTGCGCCTGGCCAGATCCGAGGCAAGCCTTGGCGAAAATCGCCCTTCCGGACAAATCGGTCAGGAAGCCATTTTCCGCGCCCGACAGCAGATTCTGGAAATGCAGATGGTCGAGGCGGTGGAGACCTATATTGTCCAACTTGTCATTGCTACCCGGGAGCCGGCGAAGTATGACAGCGAGCTGGCATCCTGGCTAGATTTTGGCGCCAGTCCGCGGGCCACGATCGCCCTCGACCGCTGCGCGCGGGCCCGCGCCTGGCTGGCCGGCCGCGACTTCGTCACCCCGGACGACGTGATGGACGTGGCCCCGGACATCCTGCGCCACCGCCTGCTGCTCAGCTTCGAGGCGGAGGCCGCCGGCATCGACGCGGACCAGGTGATCGCGCGGTTGCTGCAGCAGGTGCCGGCGATTTAATCGGGACTCGGGACTCGGGACTCGGGACTCGGGACTCGGGACTCGAATAGCATGCAGGTTGGGATGAGCTCTGCGAACCCCAACAAGCTCGAAAGTTTAACTCTTCTCTCCCCTCGGGAGAGGGGCCGGGGGAAAGGGCAGTAGAATCTTGCACGAAGTACTGAACCACACAGACCTGGAACTCCGCGGCGCCTACCCCGCCGTCGAGCCGCTGGTGCAGATGCGCTATATCGCCCGCCAGCTGCAGCTGTTCAAACCCCGCCTGGCCAAGGCCGACCAGGCCGGCAGCCTGCTGACCCGCTACCGCGGTCGCGGAATGAATTTCGAGGAAGTGCGCGACTACCAGCCCGGCGACGATGTGCGCTCCATCGACTGGCGCGTGACCGCCCGCACCGGCAAGACCCACACCAAGCTGTACCAGGAGGAGCGCGAGCGGCCGGTGGTGATCCTGCTGGACCTGCGCTCACCGATGTTCTTCGGCAGCCAACTGGCATTCAAGTCGGTGGCCGCCAGCGGCATCGCCGCCGCCCTGGGCTGGGCCGGGCTGCAACACAGCGACCGTATCGGCGCGCTGCTGTTCGCCGACGACGACATCGATACGGTGCGCCCGCGCCGCAGCCACCACGCAGTGCTGGCGATGATCCACAATATGGTCGACCGGGCCGGTTCATTGGACAGCCCCGTGCCGGCAGACGGCAGCCAACCGCTGAAAACCCTGCTGGAGGAGGCGCGCCGCATCGCGCGCCCGGGCAGCGCCCTGTTCCTGATCAGCGACTGCCACGACCTGGACGAGAGCTGTGCGCAGCCACTCTACCTGCTGAACCGCCACGCGGACCTGCAGGTGCTGCGTATCACCGACCCGCTGGAGCGCCACCTGCCACAGCAGTCCCTGACCATCTCCGACGGCCGCCAGCGCACCTTCCTGAATGCCGGCAGCCGCCCGCTGCGCGAACACTTCGCCGAGAGCCGGGCGCTGGCGCGGGAAGAAGTGGAACAACTCTGCCGCCGGCACCGCATGCCGCTGCTGGATTTCGACAATACGCAGCCACTTGTGCCAGCACTGCTGTCCTTTTACGGTTCGCGCCAACAGAAAAACCGGAGGCCCGCGCAGTGACAGGATTACCCGCAGGGTGCGCCGTGCGCACCACGCACGATACCCCTCCGGTCAAGCGGTGCGCACGGCGCACCCTACAAGCCTACACGCCTGCAAGCAGGCTCCTACGAACGGGGCAACGGGAGTCTTTCTTGTGAGAAGGCTTCTGCAACAACAACCGGCGCCGCCGCAACTCTCCCCCGAGGAAAAGGAACTGCTGGCGCAACTCCACGACATCCGGGAGCCGGCCCCGATCAGCTGGTGGCCGCCCGCACCCGGCTGGTGGTTGCTGGCCGCGCTGGTGCTGGCCGCGATCGCCATTGCACTCCTGTGGCTGCGCCGCCGCAGGAAACGCCGCGAGCAAAACCGCTACCGCGAGGAGGCCGTGCGCCTGCTGCGCGACATCAACCCGGCCGATCCCCGCGCCACGCAGGACATCAACGAAATCCTGAAACGGGTCGCCGTGACCACCTTCGGCCGCGCCCGCTGCGGCAACCTGGTCGGCCGGCAGTGGCTCGAATTTCTCGCCAACACCGCCGCCATCGAGTGCCCGGACGCGGCGGCGAAGGCCCTGCTGGAGCATCTCTATCGCGCCGACCAACCCGACGAGAGCGGCAATCGCGCGCTGACGGAATACGCCATCGCCTGGGTGGAATCGCACTCGACCGAGACCACAAAACAAAAACAACAGGCGGCAACCGCGGAGGCAACCGGTGTTTGAATTCGCCTGGCCCTGGGTCTTCGTACTGCTGCCACTGCCGCTGCTGACGCGCCTGCTGCTGCCGCGTGCACGACCGCTCAGCAGCGCTCTGAAAGTGCCCTTCTATGCCGAGCTCTCCCAGCACGGTGGCGGCAGCCCCGGCAACCTGCTGAACCTGGCCCTGCTGACCCTGATCTGGGCGCTGCTGATCACTGCGGCCGCGCGTCCGCAGTGGTACGGCGAGCCCATCTCCCAGACCAGCAGCGCCCGCGACCTGCTGGTGGCCGTGGATATCTCCGGCAGTATGGAGACGCCGGACATGCTGCTGGAAGGCCGCCCCGCCATGCGTATCGCCGCGGTCAAGGATGTCGTCGGCGACTTTGTCGAGCGCCGCAAGGGCGATCGGCTGGGCCTGGTGCTGTTCGGCACCCGCGCCTACCTGCAGGCACCGCTGACCTTCGACCGGGAAACGGTGGACAGCCTGCTGCAGGAAGCGCAGATCGGTTTCGCCGGCCAGGGCACCGCCATCGGCGATGCCATCGGCCTGTCGGTGAAACGTCTCACCCAGCGACCGGCGGAGCAGCGCGTACTGATCCTGCTGACCGACGGCGCCAATACCGCCGGTGAGGTGTCACCCCTGAAAGCCGCCGAGCTGGCAGCGCAGGCCGGCGTGACGGTCTACACCATCGGCATCGGCGCCGAGGAAATGGTCCAGCCGGGCCTGCTCGGCAGCCGCTTCGGCGCGCGGCGCATCAACCCCTCCCGCGACCTGGACAGCGAAACCCTGCAGGCCATCGCCGACAAAACCGGCGGCCGCTATTTCCGCGCCCACAACCCGGAAGAGCTGGCGCAGATCTACCGCGAACTGGACCAGCTGGAACCGGTGGAGCAGGAAGCCGCCAGCTACCGCCCGCTGAAGTCCCTGTACGTCTGGCCGCTGGGCGCCGCCCTGCTACTGGCACTGCTGTGGGCCGCGGCACCGCTACCGGGCGCCGCAACCGCGAAGCTCCGGCTCGCCCGCCCCGGGAACACCGAGCCCGGGAGTACTCGCCGCCAGACGGGCCCCAGGCCCGCCAGCCGGAGGCAGACCACATGAATTTCTTTACCGACCTCCACCAATTCCACCCCGGGACCGCGGAGCTCCAGCTCCGCCCTGGGAACGCCGAGCTCCAGCTCGGCACGGGCCGCAGGCCCACCAACCGGAGGCCAATCACATGAATTTCCTTGCCGACCTCCACCAATTCCATTTCCTGCGCCCGCACCTGCTGTGGCTGCTGATCCCCGCCGCCCTGCTCTGCTGGGCGCTGGCCCGCACCACCCTCAACAGCGGCCAGCTGCAGAAAGTCATCGACCCGGAACTGCTGCCCCACCTGGTGCTGCGCGGCGGCAGCAAGCGCCCGTGGCTGTTCGGCCTGATCTTCGCGCTGCTGGCGTCAGCGATTGTCGCCCTGGCCGGCCCTGCCTGGCGCAAGCTGCCGACGCCCGTCTACAGCAACCAGGATGCACTGGTGATCCTGCTGGACCTGTCGCCGTCGATGATGGCCACAGACCTGTCACCGGACCGCCTGACCCGCGCGCGCCTGAAGATCCTCGACATACTGCGCCAGCGAGAAGACGGCCTCACCGCACTGGTGGCCTACGGCGGCGAGGCCCATATCGTCACCCCGCTGACCGAAGACACCGCCACCATCGCCAACCTGGTGCCGGCACTGTCGCCGTCGATCGTTCCGGTGCCCGGCAGCAATATCGAAATGGCGGTGGAGACCGGCATGCAGCTGCTGAAGGACGGCGCCGCCGGTCGCGGGCAGCTGCTCGCCGTCACCGACGGCATCGACGAGAGTGCGCTCAGTACCGTCGCCGGCCTGGTGGCTGGCCGGGATGTCAGCCTGTCGATCCTCGCTGTCGGCAGCGGTGAAGGCAGCCCGATTCCACGCGGCAACAGCGGCGGCTTCGTCACCGACAGCAGCGGCTCCATCATCATCGCCGATTTCGATGCCGGCCAACTGGGCAAGCTGGCCCGCAACAGCGGCGGCCGCTTCGCCGAAATCAGCGTCACTGACAGCGATATCGCCGCCCTGCTGCCCGAGGGAGAGACGCCGGAACAGGCACAACTGACCGAGCGCGAGTTCGACCAGTGGCGCGAAGAGGGCCCCTGGCTGGCACTGCTACTGCTGCCGTTTGTCGCCCTGCTGTTCCGCCGCGGCGCCCTCGCCTGCGCCCTGCCCATCGCGCTGCTGCTGTTGCCGCCGCAACAATCCCAGGCTGCAGAGGGCGATCTGTGGCTGCGCGACGACCAGCAGGGCCGGCGCCTGCTGGAGGAAGGCAAGGCGGAACAGGCAGCGAAGACGTTCAGGAATCCCCAGTGGCGCGGCACCGCCAATTACCGCGCCGGCGACTACCCGGCCGCGCAGAAAGACTTTGCCCAGAGCGGCGACGCCCGCGGCCTGTACAATCTCGGTAACAGCCTGGCGCAGCAGGGCCGCTACGGCGAGGCCATCGCCGCCTATGACGAAGCCCTGAAGCAGCAGCCGCAGATGGCCGATGCCGAGCACAATCGCGAAATCGCACAGAAACTCAAGGAGCTGCAGCAAAAACAGCAACAGCAGCAACAACAGTCCGGCCAGGACCAGCAACAAAAACAGCAACAGGACCAGAAGCAACAGCAATCCGGCCAGCAACAATCCGGGCAGAACGAGAACCAGCAGCAGAACCAACAGAATGCCGGCTCCCAGAACAGCCAGCCCCGGGATCAACAGTCCGGCAAAAAGTCCCGCGACGGCGAGCAACAGAACGCCGAAAAGCAGAAGCAGCAGGGCCAGCCGAAAAACGGGGAGCAACGGGAGCAGCAGGGCCAACAACAACAGGCCGGCGCCCGGGAAAGCGACCTGGACCCCGAGACCCAACAGGCCCTGGACCAGTGGTTGCGCCAGATCCCGGACGACCCGGCCGGCCTGATGCGCGAGAAATTCAAATACGAAAGCCTGCAACGCCGCCGCGCCTACCGCAGCGGCGAATGGCAGCCGCCGGAAAACGGCGCTACCCAGAGATGGTAGGAGAGGAATACGGAATGATGAATTCGGAATACGGAATATATAACTTCCCTCTTCCTCCGGGAGAAGGGCCGGGGGAGAGGGCCCGCCCGGGGAACACCGAGCTCGGGAGCGCCCCCCGCCAGCCCGCCGTAGGATGGGCAAAGCGCAGCGTGCCCATCGATCCTCACAACCAACGCAGGAACCCGCTCGCAGGCGAACATTTCCATTCGCTTGCAAGCAAGCTCCTACAGCTACTGCTTCTGTTAATGCTGGCCACCACCGCCCACGCCGACGACCAACTAACCGCCACCGTCGACCGCAACAAAATCGGCATCGACGAAACCCTGACCCTGCGCCTGCGCTATTCCGGCAATGAAAGCGGCGGTCAACCGGACTTCGAACTCCTCGAACAGGATTTCGATATCCTTTCCCGCCAACAATCCAACCAGTACCGCGTCATCAACGGCCGCGCCGAGAGCTTCGTAGAATGGATGCTGACCCTGGCCCCCAAACGCGAAGGCAAACTGTTCGTCCCCTCCCTGCACTACCAGGGCGCCGTCTCCGACGCCATCCCCATCACCGTCACCGCAGCCGGCGCCAGCCCGGACGCAGACGAGCGCCAGGCCTTCCTGGAAGTGGAGCTGGACAAGGATCGGGTGCACGTACAGGAACAGCTGCTGGTCAAAGTGCGCCTCTACACCACCATCGGCCTGCACGATATCGCCACCGAGCCTCTACAGGTACCCGGCGCCCACGTGGAAAAGGTGGATGAGCAGCGCTACGAAAGGCGCATCAACGGCGTCGGCCACGCCGTCTACGAACTGACCTACGCCGTCTTCCCGGAAAGCTCCGGCCAGCTGACCATCCCGGCACTGAGCTACGTCGCCGTCGCCGGTCGCCGCGACCCCTTCTCGCTGTTTAACCGGAATACACAGAGACTGAGACTGCGCTCACAACCGCAAAGCCTCGAAGTCCTGCCCAAACCCGACAGCTACAGTGGCGCCAACTGGCTGCCGGCCGCCAGCCTCGGCATCGTGCAGAGCTGGAGCAAGGATCCGCAGACCTTTACCGTAGGCGAGCCCATCACCCGCATAGTAACCATCCGCGCCGAAGGCCTGCGTGCAGCCCAGCTGCCGCCGCTGCCCAAGCTCAATGTGGAGGGACTGAAGACCTATCCGGACCAGCCTCAGCAGGATGATCAACTGGGCCAGAGCGGGGTTATCGGCAGCCGTATTGAGACTACGGCTATCGTTGCGACCAAGCCCGGGGACTATCAGTTGCCTGCCGTTACTGTGACTTGGTGGGATACCAAGACCGGGCGGCAGCGGGCGACTCAGTTGCCGGCGTTTCGGTTTACCGTGACCGGCGCGGCATCAGCCACAGCAACCCAAGAGCCCGGCGGTTCAACCGGCCTACAGCCTAACGGGAGCTCCCTGGAAGACCAGAGTAACTTCTGGCGCAACCTGGCCATTGCCGCCTTGGCGTCGCATCTTTTGTGGCTATTGTATTTCTTCCACCAAAGAAAGAGCCAAAACCCGGCACCCGGCCCTGCCAAGCCGCGGCCAAGTGCAGAGCGGCAGGCTCAAGCGCTGGAACAAGCGGTAGAAAGTAACGACCCGACACAAATTCAGCAGGCGACCATGAACTGGATACGCGCCCGCTGGCCCAACGCGGCAGGAAACAACCTGAGCGAAATGAATGAGCAACTGGACTTTGAAGAACTGGAGAAACTACAGGATCAATTGGATGCCGCCCTTTACCTGACACCACCAAAACCGCTCAATACGCAGCAGATAAAAATATTGATAAGTCGATTACTCAAACGGGAAAAGACAGAGGAGAACAAGCCGGAGGGACGGTCTCTTCCAGATCTATTCACATAGCAACTACATATCTTTTGATTTGGATTGAACTAATTCAACAACTACAACAAAGCAAATCCAGCAAAAAACCGGCAATTGTCAAATCGGACCTGAACCACTACGGTCAACCACCTCCAGACAGCTAGTCAACGTTAACGTGAATCAGCCACACTTCTTCTACATCTTCAGCCTATCCCGTATTTCTTCTAACCTCTTTTTCCGCTCCTCAATTTTACTCCGAGACTTCCCTTTACCTGGCATTCTCTCGACAATATCTGCGAGAATACGAATCCTCCGACTTATAAAATCGCCCGCCAGCAGACGACCAACCTCTAAACTAGGAATGTCTGGCTCAACAAACTTTCCGCCCTCGTCAAAGGATTTCCATGAAGCAGGCACACGCGCATATTGCTCCAGCCACTCCATATCTGCCTCAACATACGAAGCCAACTTAGAAAGAACATCATCAGGCAGACCTTCTGGCTGAGGAAGCGATGAGGAAAACTCCTCAAAAGATTTGGCGACGTAAGGAGCCAACTCAATGTTGAACTCTGCACGTTCCATGATACCGTCAAGTGCACGACATATAGATGCCACAATACCGATATGCGCCAAAGATCGTGCTGAATTAAGTCTTGGCATGTCGATGATTGGCAAGGATCGTGGAAGACCAGCCACAGAAGCAAGTTTCTCAAAATACCCTGGAAACAGATCATCATAGAAGAGTATGCTAACTGCATCAGCACCCAGCATTTTTATCCACTGCTCCACTTTAGGCCTATGCAAAAAAGTAGCAATAGCTGGCTCGCTTTCTGTCAATCTTTTTGCGCTTTCACTTCTATTAATGGAGTCAATACCAGAGGACACTTTTGCCCTATAGAAAGATGATGCAGACCTAGTATTCCACTTTATCGCCAACATCGCATAAACGGAGCGAATAACATCGGTATAAAACCGCGCAACATAGACTATTCGCAAATCATATTCTTGAAGTGCTTCTATTACCCTCTTAACCGGTCCCTTACTCAACAAAGAGAATGCTTCACTACTAATAAACACATACTCACAATTCGAATTATGTATTTCATCCCTAAGCTCATCCCAACTGCCAAGATCTGATTTAAATCGATAATCCCCCCCAACATCCCAAGCTAAATTATGCTGCCCATGAATCCGAGCATCAGATTTCCCAGTACCTGTAACAGGGTAGAGGACGCCAACATCCTCAAGCTCTGCCCGATTAGATCGCAACGCGGATTGAAGTGATGTCGATCCAGTTTTATGCGGACCGATATGCAAGATTATTTTTTTCATAGCGTAATTATCAACCATTTCAGGCCAAATTTTTTAGAACTTCGAAGCTTACCTCTCTTCTCTTGATCATTGAAAATCAGGAGAGCATCAGGGAATGATTCTGGCTTTTAGGTGGGGTCTATCAATCGCTTACGGGGTACTGCCTTATCGGCCCCTTCAGCCCATGCTGCCAAGACGCGTATGGATTCGCAAAATAGCTTTGCCCCCCAGCTCTTCGACAAGCTTCTCGTGTTGAGAAAACTCCTTTCCGTTATCCAGAGTCAGGGTGTGGCTGACGCGCCTGACCTTGCGCAACATGTCAGCCATGGCCGGGCGAACAGTGTCAGCAGCTTCGGCCTTACAGATCTGTGTGCGTCGCTCTCTACGAACGCCACAAGAGTCCCTGAATGGCCATGCTCGATAACAAAATCACCTTCCTGATCACCGATTCTGATCCCCTCATCGACCATAACAGGGCGCTCGCTGACTGGCCTTCAGGTCCGGTCACGCCGGTCGCGTCCCGAGGCATAGCGCTTGCGTCGCTTCTTCTAGCAGCGAAGGCGGGTGTGGAGATCCCACCGGCACGCTTGTTCTCCTAGACATACAGATAGATCGCCTAGGTGCTCGCAAGCTCGGTGCTGTCCGATAACTACTCCGGGCTCGGTCAACACGTAACTTCTCTTCAATCGTCAGCCAATCACTGACGCTGATCCGGCATGCGTTGCCAGCACTGACAGGCCAGCCGGTAGGCCTGCTTAAGGAGCTAACCTTGCTCCCCCGCGATTGAGTCACAGCTCCCGGATTATCGTTGCCGGGCCATGCCCGATCAACTCTAAATCTCGATTTAGTTGTGCCCTGCTTTATTCAGGGTGAATCTGGTACCGTTCTTCCTCGGTGAGATGATGATATCTCATCTGTGCAAGTTCAACGTGGCGGTTAAAGGGCTATAGAGGCTGCTCCATCTCACCCCTTCAACTCAGGGCATCGAAATTACACTTCGCTCTGAGATCCGAGCTATTATATACCACCTCTCTATTAGGCACTTCAACTGTTTGGCTTTTACTATAGCTAAAGTAGGGAAAATTATCTCTATAAATTTCTCTTGTTTACCACCCAGAAGCACGAGGACATGGACAGACATTTAGCGCCGATTTATTTTTTATAAATTCCTTAAATAATAGACTCCATTACAGCCAGCGTCTCCACTGATGCTCTCCCCCAAGAAAACTCTTCAGATCTTCGCAAGGCACGCAGCTGCAAGTCTACGACTTTACTGTGGTCCTGCGTAAAAATCATTAGCGCCTTAGCTATCTCACTCTCACTCTCCGGGTCCACTATCAGAGCCGCATCCCTGGCAACTTCAGCCATAGCCCCTACATTGGCTGTAAGGACGGGAGTACCCTGACTGTACGCTTCAACGATGGGCAAGCCGAAACCCTCATACAGGGAAGGAATCAATAACGCTCTCGCCTCTCTGTATAACCTCGGCAATTGGTCATCGGCGACATAACCGAGAATCTCCACTCTACCTTCTATATCCAACTCCCTGATTTTATTCTCTAGTTTCGATATTCCCCACCCCTTGCCGCCGCAAATTTTTAGCGGTAGCGATTTCGCTGTCTGAGCCTGATAGAGAGCATAAGCATGCAGAAGACGATATAGGTTTTTACGTGGTTCGATAGTACCCACAAAAAGGAAATAATCACCCACAGGGCCAGGCTCATCAGATATCTTTAGGAAAGGAGCCTCATAAATAGTATGCACCTTTTTAGCGCAACCGGGAAAAGATTGCTCCAACTCCCTCGCGGTGCTGCCTGAAACTGTCACTACAGCGTCCGCCCTCTTCAGCGTCGGCGGCATCAAGATTCGCTCAAGTTGCAAACCGAGATAAGACATGGTCTCCGGAAACTTCTGCCAGACCAAATCATGAATCGTAACCATTCTAGACACGGTTGGACCAAGCCAAAGTGGCAAGTGATGTCTCGGAGACCAAAAAAGTTCGACTTCGTCTCTCCATGCCCAAATAGGGAAAACAGTTTGGGCAAACAAAGACCCCATATTGGCCCGCCGGACATTACCACAACGAACTGTCACATTAGGGTAAGAGAGAAAGTCAGCCAATAGAGGTTGGTGACTATATAAGTACCATTCATGTCTGCTTTTTACTAAATATTTCAGTATTGCATAGGTATAGCGACCAATTCCAGTGGTAGGTGTCGACAGGGGACGAGCATCCACAGCTATTTTCGCCATGTTTGCATATCCTCTCGGCTATTCAGTACATCGCGATAAAGCTTTTGGTATGCTACTGCCATCTGCTCTCCAGTAAACAACTTTTCATAACGCTGGCGCCCCTTCCACCCTACACGTTTGGCTTTTAGGGGATTTCTCCAAAAATCGCCCATAGCCTCACGAAGTGCTGTAGGGTTAGCAGGAGGGATTACATGGCCAGTCTCTCCATCACGATTAACATAACTGGTGCCGGTACCTATCTCGCAGGAAATCAATGGTTTGCCATACATCAATCCCTCGATCAAGGTGACTCCAAAAGCCTCCGACCGTAAATGCGAGGGAAGAACCACTGCTCGACAGAGATTCATTAGAGCTACTTTTTCTTCATCACTCACAAAACCAGCAAAAACTACATTACTTGCCTCTAAATCGTTTGCGAGAGCTTTGAGCCGTCCAAGCTCCGGGCCTTTTCCCGCTATGACCACCCTGTAGGGTTGTTCTACAGCGGCTCGAATCAAGTACTCCAGCCCCTTGTAATAGCGCAATACACCAACAAATAGCATAAAATCTCGCCCATAGTATCGCTCCGTGGCAGCCAGTAAGTCACCAGAGGGTTCTGGATACTCTTCTTCGGAAATCCCTAGAGGAATTACTTCAACCTTGCCCCTATATTTGGCTAATACGGGGCTACTAGCCACATAATTCTGGGATGTCGCCACAATTCGGTCAGCTCTGGCCAAAAAGCAGCTCATTAATGGGTAATACAAGACATTTAGTAATTTTTGCCTGACAACATCGGAATGATACGTAACCACTAGGGGACGCGATCGCCCCCCCAAGAGGTAAGCAAGATCCCCAAAAGGCCACGGAGAATGAAAATGAAAAACACTGGCGCTGTGGCGCCACAAGTTGGCAACAATTCCAAAACCGACACAACAAGACGCCACAGAGAACCAACGCTTTGATGCTGATACCGGAACAGCCCTTCTCCCAACAGAATAATCTGCTTTACTAGCAGCCAGTGTAACCACACTGGAATGAGCTGTATTCTGGGCGACTTCCAGAATTATTTGCTCCAGCCCACCTTGTGACTCCGGAAGGAACGTCCTATAACAGTGCACAATTTCAGTTTTAACACCCAACCTCAAAACCTCTTATATCAATAGCACACTTTCCACTTTGCTTATACTCCAAATTTAAAAAGTATTAGCCAGTCTTAAGTATATATGAAAGATTGTTTAAAACTCACAAAAAACCTAAAAGGTCTCCAAATCATGCAAATTCCCATGCAGTGACTGAGTACAGTCACTCAGACTCAGAGCTCTTTCTCACCAATTCAGAGAACAAGCTCTCGCCTTAGAAAAGAGGTTCCATTTTTAGCAGAGGCTTTCAAGTAACTTTTCAGTCGCCAACTCCCACCTATACTTTTCGGCAATTGTACGACCCTTCTCAGATAGGGTTGCACGACATTTCGAATCTGATTTAATCTTAAGAATTGCCTCAATCCATTCCTCTTCGGAATAAGGATCAGCGAACAATACTGCCCCATCAAGCAACTCTGTCATTGCAGGCCTTCTACTACATATCGATGGAGTACCTAAAAGTGCAGCCTCAAATGGAGGCAGCCCAAAACCTTCGTAAAGGCTGGGGAAAAGCAATACAAGTGCCTTACTAATTACATAGCCCGCTTCCTCATCCGACAAACGCCCCAAGAACTTTACCCTATCCTCAAGCCCCAATTCGAAAACTCGATGTCTACAACGCTCATTATCTCCAATCATCAACAACTGAAATCCTTCTAGACGTTGATCCCGAAATGAAGAAAAAATAATATCGACATTCTTATGGAAATCGTGAGAACCAAAAAAAACAAGAAACTCTTGGTCTGGCAACTTAATATCGCTCTTGCCGGAAAGAACTGGCAGCCCCACCACCCCATTATAGACAACCTCGATTTTTTCAAGACTTATGTCAAGCAATCGAGATATGTCAGCCGCACTTGATTTACTTATTGTTATAATTTTACCCGCCTTCTGAGCAATCGCCCTAAAACGGCCATTCCATTCCCGCGAAACCTCCGGAAAAATATCAGGAAACAGCAATGGAATAACGTCATGAATCATAACAACTGAATTCTCAGGCAATTCATCTGGACACCAATGAATTGAAGAGTAAAAATGTACCCAATCAGCATCAACTTCCTTGTGGTGTTCGCTAGAGTAAAACTCTCGGCTTGCCTTATAACACAAATTTTCGAACAATGCTTGCGACACACGACCTATACCGCGCCGATCCTTAAGTGGCCCCATACAGAAAGCCACATTGCCATCTTCAAACTCCAAGTATGCGAAACGCTTAGAAGAAGATTTCACGTCAAAAGATGCGATAGCTGAGCAACGAGAAAGACCGGGCACTAACGCTAGCAACTTTTTTACATAAACCTTTAACCTGGGATAATCGGAAATCCATATCCGAGCATTCCGAAAAGTGTATCTAAAAATAGTTTTTGGATTTAGCTTTCTTAATGGTTTTGTCAAAAACCAAGAAATACTGTTTTCCATCAGATAAAGTTTATCATTAGCCTCAGACAGACGTGCCTCAGACTCGGAAAGGTGCGAACGAGATATAGATAAATCCGCGTGAATCAACTGCAATTCCTTCTCCGATGTTAACAGCTTATGCTGCATATAATTGAGGCTTTCTTCACGAGCATGTAATTGAGCCCGCAAATCATCAACATACTCATCAGAGGCCTGTAACTGTGTCCGAAGCTCATCAACTAACCTTCCATCAGCCGTACTCAAATCCTGAGAGCACGATGAAGCTTCAGAATATTCAGCCAAAGCGAAATCATCAAAAGTATTAGGCGGAAACCTAAACTTTTCTCGAAAATATAGCTTATCTCTTTCAAGATAGAACCGATTTAACCCATCCTCATATACCAATTCATAGCCAGCATCCAAAACTATTGGCTCCCATTCGTGGCTATTATCTTCTACCGATAGAGGTTTCGTGGTCTCAACCAAAATTATCCAAGGCCTGTTGCTGCGCCAGTCATTCCCCATGAGAACAGCGCGCTCCAAACCCTCAACATCAATCTTAAGAAAGTGCACTATGCGGCCTGCAGGCACATACTCTTCCCACACGTCACGCAATGTGCTAACCGGAACCTCCTGCTTCTCTATACCCCAACCATTTTTCTTGTGATCCTCTGCGATGCTTGCATCAAGAGTTGATAGACCTGTACCCTTAATAATATTGAAGTTGGCAACACCTTTTTCACTGGAAAGTGCACACGCTAAATTAATATCTCTTTCTCTCTCCTCCTCAAGCTTGGAAAAAAATTCAGGGTTTGGCTCAATATTTATTCCTTGCCAACCACGATCATAAAATGCCTTGGTTACTGAGTGCTCACGAGGCCAAGCAGCACCGACATCAATATAAAAACCAGACTCAACATCGCTCAACACACGCCACAGCATGACATCTTCAAAATTTTGCGCAAAAGAAAAAAACTTCATCAGTATTACCAATCAAAAACTTTACCCAAGCCCTAACCAAACCCTTTTTATCTAGCAATCAACCGTCCTGACTCAATAGTAAAGGCTCTATTAGAATAAGCATCAAAAGGAGTTCGTTTCCGAGAAAATGCAACAAGGGCATCAGACTGCTCCATTAAATATCTCACAATATCGTCGACCTCTTCTCTAAATTCCGGGTCACTCAAGCCAATATTTTCATCAATAACAAGCAGCCCGTAACTATTTAACAAATATAAACATAATGCGAAACGGGACTTCAGCAACGATGGGAGAGAAGAAAGCGCAGCATGTGATCGATCATCTAGCTTGGCAAAACTCAGGATGTTTCGCACCTTACGCCTAGAAGTCGACAGACTAGAGTTAAAGTTCAGATAACGAATCATTGCATTGTCATATAAAGACAAACTTGGCTTCAACCCCAGCCCTTTGTTTACTAGAAGGTTAACCCGCCCGCATCTATCGACTACCCCTCTATCAGGAGACAAAAAACCGGCTATTGCTTTTGCCAGAGTTGTCTTACCTGATGCAGAAGCGCCCTTTATAACAACAACATCGCCCTTTCGTATATCCAAGTCAACATTAATGAGCACCGGAGCACCTTTTCCGTAGCCATAGGAAGCCTGCGACATAGAAATCAGCCCACCTTCAAACATATGAGGCAAATCCCTTTCGAACGAGCTTACTACAACCCCACAACAACAGTAGTAAAACCGGAATCAAAACAATAAAAAAAACATACAAAGTTGGCGGTAACTCACGCCCCAACACCGGTGAGCGCATCACTTCGATCAGATAGTAAAAGGGGTTATATACCATCAACTTTTGGAGTCCTGGCGCATCGGAAGAATCCCAAATTATTGGCGTAGCAATGAAGAAAACATTCATCATTGACGATATAAAGTGGGTTACATCAGCCCTCACGAGACAAATAAACGCCAAAATACATGCCACCAAATACACAGCAACAAACACCAAAGCCATACCTAACATAAACAACAGAAGCGATACAACTGCCACATCTGTCAACACACAAGTCAAGAAGAGCGACCAAGACATTAGCAAAGAAGCAAATAGGAATTCCCGCATCACTCCTTTGAACACAAAAAAGAACAGCCTTGCATTATCGAAATATATAAACTTTTCATTATTTATCAGAGCCACACAACCGTACTGGATCGATCCAGAAACAAACCCCCAAAGAGAAACCCCCAACACTAAATACGGTAAATACTCCGCTGGTGGCTTACCTAAGGCTTTAGTATACACCCCCCCCAAAACTGCAACCTTGAAAACAAAAGCTAACAAATACCAAACAATACCGAGGTTCGTTTTTTTATACCTTACATTCGCTTCTAACTGAACCAGCTTCCAGGCAGACAAGAACTCCCTAAAGGGAGAAAACACCAATTTAAGAAAAGGTCCGCTTAACATGATTCACCGTAGATTGCGCCGACTTCACGGCCTCCGCAACTTCAGCCTGCAGAGGAATATATTGCTCAGGACTCTCCATAAAAACATTAAAAACTTGATGAAATGAATCAATAGAAAAATCTCTCAAGGGGATGTACCCAAATTTCCCTGATGGAATTGCAGCCTTGATTAAACGATCAATTTTTCCCGCATTTGAACCAACCGATATTACAGGAACCCCAGCCAGCAATGAAAAAATATAGCCGTGGAACCTAGATGTAACAGACAAATCAACCGTTTTATAGAAATCAATAAATTTCCGAGTATTTCCATAGTCATATGTTATGACTTTTGCCCCATACTCACTCACATACTTATCGTAAAGTTCTAAGTCATCTTTACTTTGTACAACAAAGCACACGTCGTGTTTCTTGCAAAGGAAATCAATACTCTCGTTGCACCCTTCGCGATATCTTTTCATGGCGTTTGCAGCAAGAAGATTCTTTGAATCCAACAGTGATACAGCAACTCTCAAACGCTTTCTAGGCTTACCAAGCTTTTGCTTTGAAAACTTCTTACCAAAAGAAAAAACAATATCATTTGTTGTGCAAACCTCGGTTTCAACTCCGCAATCTTCTACTAAAACTTCCTCGTCACGCTTGTTGCGAACCACTAACAATTCACACCCACCGAGGGCATGACGATACATCTCGCGACCCCGTGCAGATTTTATCCCTTGTGTACCGAGCCCGATACCAAGGGTTCTCTTCCCCCTACTTTTCGCGTAAAAAAGATAATCACAGTAATTCATCGCGTTATTAAAACACGAATCATAAAGAACCCCTCCTCCACCAAGGGCAACAATATCTGCGCCGTCAACATCACAACGCCGAAAAGGAGGTCGTGCTAGACGGATGTACGCACCCTTGAACGACTTTTCTAAAATCTTCACCGCAGACTCAGTTATAGCATCATCACCGGCATTACCAAACTTACTTGCTGAGACTACAAGAATAGTAGGCGTTTTATTTGTAAGTTTTGATTTTATTTTATGCAACAGAGGGAAACCACGTTGATATTTTACAGCTCTTTTTATTACATGCTCAACGCTTAACCTCCTGTACTTATGATTAAGGTCTGGGCATGAAGTCACGCCATCCTTCACGTAAACATTGAAGACAGAGTTACCAAATGCATAAACAAAACTATCTTGCACCGAATCTACAAAAGAATCGTCATATCTATCTATTTGTGCCTTATTTAGCACAACCACTTCATATTCATCGACATTCTTGAAATAGCTAAACTGAACCGGCTCCAATTCAGGATAGTATTCAGAAAATTCAAATGGCGCTAATATCCGACCAGTAATACCTAGACCATCAACAAAACTTTTGGCCTGCAGCCACATCTTGTCATGTGCAGGAAAAATGTTCTCAGTTCGAACAAACGCTTTCAATTCATCAATCATTCCAAAACAACCATATATTGAATGAAGCTTAGAGTTAGCCTTCAAAGCCTAGAAAATAACTGCGAGCATACATGTATTGCCCAAATATCTAATGCAACTTTTTGAGGTTAGCTACATAATTTCGAAAAAGCACCCCTCAAGAGCGCCCATACTTATCATCAAATCGAACAATATCGTCCTCCCCTAGATAACTACCACTTTGGACTTCTATCAATTCAATAGGAAGAATACCTGGATTCTTCAGTCTATGTTTCGTGCCGATCGGGATATAAACACTCTCATTCTCAGAAAGCATAGTCTCCTTTCCCTCTCGCTCCACAATCGCAGTACCTGAGACAACGACCCAGTGCTCAGCGCGGTGGTGATGCATTTGCAGGGAGAGACTTGCTCCTGGATTGACGGTGATACGTTTAACCTGAAACCGAGGTCCACTGCCAATGGAGTCGTACTTACCCCAAGGGCGCACAACTTCGCGGTGAAGCTCGTGCTCGTTCCGACCAGCTACCTTTAATTTACTGACAATAGCTTTCACTTCTTGCGCCCGACCTTTAGGAGCCACCAACGTTGCATTCTTGGTATCCACAATAACCAGATCATCAACACCTACAGCAGCGACCAAGTGATCTTCACCGAAGACAAGAGAATTTTTACAATCTTCCAGAATCACATCACCCAAGGCGACATTACCTTCCTCATCTTTCTCCAGAGCTTCCCAGAGCGAGGACCATGACCCCACATCGGACCAACCACAATCTAGTGGAATCACGTAGCCGACTTTTGTTTTTTCCATTACCGCGTAGTCAATACTGTCTTCTGGTATATTCTCCACATCGGATTTCTGTAGGCGCACGAAGTCGCTTTCTACAACTGCATTTTTTACTGCATTTTCAGAAGTCGCAGCGATGGCTGGCGAATGAGTGACAAGCTCGCTCATAAGGGCCTTAGCTCCGAACAGGAACATTCCTGCATTCCAATAGTAGCTACCATCATGCAAGTAACTCTGAGCGGTTGCCAAATCCGGTTTTTCCACAAATTGAGCAATGCGCTTAATATTTTCCGCGTCGCCACCAGCCTTTTGGATATAACCGTAACCAGTTTCCGGCGCGGTTGGGACAATGCCGAAAGTGACCAACCCACCCTCTGAGCTCGTCTGCAGACCTCTATCCACCGCGTCATGAAATTGCTCCACATCGTCAAGCAGGTGGTCGGCAGGCAGTACCAATAGATTAGTATCCCCGTCATCCTGAAGCGCAGTGAGGGCGGCAAAGGCTATTGCCGGAGCCGTATTGCGACCAACCGGCTCAATAATGATTGTCAGATCGTCGAACCCAATCTCTCTCGCCTGCTGCGCCACCATGAATCGGTGGTCTTCGTTACAGACCACAATCGGCTTGGAATAACAACGAACACGCTCCAGTGTCTGCTGCAGCATGGTCTGCTCGCCAGTCAGATTGAGCAGCTGCTTAGGCAACATACGACGGGATTTAGGCCACAGGCGAGTGCCAGAACCACCACAAAGAATGACCGGAGTTATGGTCCGATTTTCCATTTACTTCCTCGTTCTTAATTATTCTGCCAGTTCAACTTGGAACGACATGTTTCGTAAAAATTATGATCAATAGGGTGAATAAGGGTCAGTCTATGCGGTTTCTTATGAATCCGAATGACGTCACCCGGCTCAGTAATGACCTGATCATGACCGTCACAAGTTACATGCGGATTAGCGGTGTTGTGTTCACCGACAATGATCTTGAACTCGCTACTGCCCTCGACAACGATAGGGCGACTGCTGAGGGTGTGCGGATTCAACGGTACCAGCACTATGGCATCCAGCTTAGGGTGCATGATTGGCCCCCCACCTGACAGGGCGTATGCCGTCGAGCCCGTAGGCGTAGAAATAATTAAACCATCAGAACGTTGGGTGTAAACGAATTGACCATCTATATAGAGATCGAACTCAATCATCCGAATAAACTCACCCGGATGGATAACCACATCATTCAGCGCAGAGCCCTTCCCGATCGGCTTCCCATCCCGAGTCACAGACATATCCAACAGAAACCGGCTCTCAGCCATATACTTGCCGGCCAGCACCTCACCAACTTTCTGCTCAATTTCATCGGGAGTAATATCGGTAAGAAAGCCAAGACGCCCGCGGTTGATTCCGAGTAACGGCACACTGAATTTGGCCAGGGCACGGGCAGCGGCCAGGAGGCTACCGTCGCCGCCTACCACAATCACCAGATCACAGAGCTCACCGAGTTTGTCTTTGGGTGCCACACGGGCGTTGTGGTTGGGGGCGGCGCTGGCGGTTTCCTCTTCCAGTACCACTGCAAAGCCCTCCCGCTCCAGGAACGCCATCAGGCGTTTGAGCGAGAGTACGGCACTGTCACTTTCAGTGCGGCCGATCAGGCCGATGTTTTGAAATTCCGACACCGCTCCCCCATGGTGCCCGAATCTGGGCCCAGCGATTGTTGATGCTCTTCTTTTGTCGGTGCAGCTGGCTAATTTTTGTGCACCTTTTTGGGGAATGCTCCCCATAAATTGTGACAGGCGATTATGCCTTAGCCGCAGACCCGAGTCGAACCAGTAGAGCGGGACAGTATTGCTTATCCCGCAAAACGCGAAGCGCTACTCAGGCCTGAAACCGCGGCGCCCTTGGAGGCCTCCTGAGTGCAGGGCCAGAATCCGCGCTGAGGCGTCCAGTTGCCCCACCCTGGCAGTCTCACAGAGGCCGTACATCAGCTTCGCCGTATAGACGGGATCGAGCGGGATGCCCGCCTGGCATTCAAACTCCCTTTGAAACGCCCTCAGGTGGTGGGGGCATTTGGCATAGCCGCCGCAGTGATACTGGTTTTTCAGATGGATTTCTTGCCGGGAAGTTCGACAGATCGGATCAACTGCTCCCTCCCCACCCATCTCCTCACGGGTAGGAGAGGCGTGCTGGAGCCTTTCCGACCAATACTCTGTGTCGCGGGCAATTGAGTGGCCGGCTTTGAGTACTTCCACGCCATATACCGGCGTGGCTTTCAGGCCGGTGCTCAACCCGGCCACAGTGACTCCGGTCCCGCATGCCACCCAGACTTGAGAAAACCTGATCGGACATGTCTTATCAATAATTTTTCCCAATAGTTGTGCGCCTCTGGCACCGGCCAGATTGGCGCCGCCCTCGGGGAGGTAGACTGCTTCAGCCGGATCAATGTTCAACTGTTCGAGGAAGCCGGGGTGGTTGCGCGAGTGGTATTGTTCGCGGCTGACGAACCTGAACTCCATACCAAACCGCTCTGCGTCGCGCAGTGTCGCACTCGACAGGCGCGGGCGTTCGCCGCGGATGATCCCGAGGGTTCTGAAGCCGAAGCGGGCGCCGGCAGCCGCGGTAGCGTGGAGATGGTTTGACCAGGCGCCGCCACATGTGATTAGGGTATCGGCGCCCTGCTCTCTCGCCGCGATCAGGTTATAGATCAGTTTGTAGGCTTTGTTGCCGGAGATCAGCGGGTCGAGGAGGTCGTCGCGACGGATCCAGAGTTCGATACCGGGGAAAAGATCACTTTCGATCTTTTGATAGGGGACTTCGCTGGCAGCCTGAATAAAGGCTTGCAGGTTCAGGCTGGTCAGGTAGCGGGGTGGCATGCTCGATGGTTCGCTGGCAACGGTTCTGGCAGATTCTAACGGCATTGGGTGTGGGATTGGTTTTCTTGGGGGCAGAGGTCCGCGATGTGCGGGGTCTGCTCTTCATTGGCGCGAATGGAGCGACTGGTATCGAACAGTTTGGTGCGCATGGCGCACCCTACGGCGCGGTGGCCGGACCTGGTCCAGAATTCAGTCCACCGGCACCTGGATTCCGGCTTTCGTCGGAATGACGAAGTCGGTCTATAGCGATCATACAAAAAAGCCCCGCTCTCACGAGCGGGGCTTTTCTGAATATGGCGGACCGGACGGGACTCGAACCCGCGACCTCCGGCGTGACAGGCCGGCATTCTAACCAACTGAACTACCGGTCCGCGATTACCTGTCGAGTGGGCTTTTTGCTCTTCGTCTGCAAGCAGGCTCCTGCAACAGGATTTGGTGGGTGGTACAGGGGTCGAACCTGTGACCTACGGCTTGTAAGGCCGCCGCTCTCCCAACTGAGCTAACCACCCATTTTGCGCTCTGGGCTGTGCCCCTCGAGCGACGCGAATCATACCGGATTGAAGTCGGGTGTCAACAAAATTCACGCCAAAAACTTAATTGGTTTCAATCACTTGCCTGCTGCCCCTGCGGGAGTGAGACGGGGATTGGCTGCTCCGGCTCCACCGCATCCGCGGGCTCTTCTCCGGCGAGATGATTCACCGGCCGGCGGTAGTCGGGGGTGATCGACTGGCCGGCAATCTCGACCGGGGCCTTGCCGGGAATCAGGTCCGCCGTCGGTCGCGCGATATCCGGCTGGTTGTAGTTGCAGACGCCGGTGGGGAAAATACGCTCCATATCCTCGATATGATCGGCGATCTCCCTCGAGTAGGGCCCGTAGGCGCCCTTGGCCAGGGCCCGCGGAATCGGCTGCAGGGCGCACTTGAAGACATCGCCGGTAATCGGCCCGCCGGCCACCTGGCGCGGCGTGCTGTAGATCGGGTATTTGCGCATGCAGGGGCCGGTCGGCTGGCTGTTCCAGGCGCCATTCCACACGCCCGCACCCGCGGCGATCACATTGCCCTCGCTGTCGAAACACTGGTCACTGGCGTCTATCGGCCGGTTGGCGGCAACGCCGGCTTGCGGGTTCTCGATGATGTTCTGCATCCAGCGGTCCATCGTATCCAGCGCCTCGTCCAGGGGCGTGTAGTCCTTGTGGCTGACCCAGATCAGCTGGTTGTCGGCATGGCCACGGGCGCGCCGGATCCGCTCGCGGGCGGAGAAGGACGCCGACGCGTGGTGCATGTCCAGGTCTCCATCCAGGTAGTGACGGAGATCGATGATCGGGATTTCCACGTCCCCCAGGAAGACATGGCCGGAGCGGTAGATCCCCTCGATGGCCTCGCGCCGGGCGCGGGTCCGCGGGGCCGGGTTGTCGAGGTTGCCCAGGTTCATGTTCTGCTCGCTCCAGACTGACAGCTGGACCGGAAAGAGTTCGCCGTTCAGGAACCAGAGGCGTTCATCGTTCTGGTTCAGCGGTTTCTTCCAGCCGCCGATGGTGGCGTTCAGGCGCAGGAAGGTGTCGACGGAAATATCGCCGCTGACCAGGGCTTCCAGGCCGTACTGGACGCCCTCGTTATCCCAGGCGCTGTTGGCGTAGCCGGTGTCGTCGGCACCGTAGAAGCGCCGCAGGTCCTCCCAGTGGGACCAGTGGGTACGGCTGGCGACATCGTCGGCGTAATTCTTGATGAAGTGTACAAAACGCGGGTTGTTGACCAGCGGTACCAGGCCCCGCCAACCCTGGGTGCACTCGGTGGCCCCCTCAGTGCCGTCGCGGTAGCGGCCGTCGAACAGGGCGGCCGCCTTTTTCAGGATGCCAAAGCGGCTCTCGACCTCGCTGCTGGCGGCCAGCCCCTCGATCACGGTGCGCTCGTCGGCATCCCGCCAGCGCGGGTTGTCGGCCTCGACCACATCGAAGAAGTATTCCAGGGGCTCGCAGTCGAAGACATAGATGGTCTGGCTGACCATATCCGGATAGGAGTAGAGCGGCAGCGCGGCGTCCAGCAGGCCGGGCGCATTCTGCGCAAACAGGTATTGCTGGATGGCGCCGCCGGAACCACCGAGACCGACGGTGTACATCGGCTCGCCGTAGAGTGCGGTGAACTGCTTCTTCAGCCGGCGCGCCGTGTCCTCGGCCAGCCAGATATCGTAGTGGTTGCTGGTCTGGTTGGCACTGGAGTATACGATTCCGTAACCACGTGCCAACTGGTCCGCGCGCCGCTGTACGATATCGCTCCTGCTGATGTCCCCCTGGCGCCGGCCGATGCCGACACCACCACGGAGCTGGTAGATCAGGCGGCGGTTCCAGTTGCCCGGACTCGGGTTCTTGGCCGTTTCCCCCTCGCCCTTCAACACCGCAATGGCGTAGAAGAATCGATTGATGGTGCCGGTTTCCAGGCGCACGATGAAATCGGTGGTGCGGCCGTTGACCGTCACCTGGTCGATATCGCCATCGGCATCGTCGAGCGGATGAAAATCCCCGTCTTCGGTGCTGCGGTAAAAATAATCCACCGCGGTGGCGTGACTGCAGTCGCGGCTGTAGCCAATCACCTCCTCGGTGCGCTCGCCCTCTTCACCGAGCGCGAACACCGGCACCCCTTCCCCCTTCTGGTTGTCCACCAGCGGCTGGCGATTGGTGACCTTATTCTCGCCGCAGTAGAAGGGATACGTGGATGGCCCGGCGAACAGCGTTTCTGACGGCCCCACCTCGCCGACTGCGATGGGAAAGGGAAAATATTCCGGCGGGCGTTCCATGACCCGCGGATGCGGGCCGGAATAGGCGGGCCGTGGCTGGTGATCCAGGGCCCCCTCCGGAACCCCGACCACGGGCGCTTCCGGCACACCGGGAATTCTCGGCAGTTTCTGGTAGCCAACCCAGCCGCCGACACCGACAACCACCACCAAAACAAGCCCGACCACAGAGAGTATCCTTGCCCTCCAACGCGACATCTGCGCCTCCACACTACTTATCTGGTACTGCACTGAAGTATATGTACGGATAGGCGGGCTCACCGGCGTTTGGCGCCCAATGTAGCCAGAGTGCTGAGAATGGCGAAAACACTGGCGGCGAAAGAAATACCAGTGGGGGATTAGCTGCCGGGACGGGCTAGTGGGGATTCCCGGATTCCGCTGCGCTGCATCCGGGCTACATCAGTCATGTTATTGATGCTGGATGTATCGCAGCGGAATCTGGGAATTCTAGGAGTTGATGATACCGCGTTGCTCGAGGTTGGCGAGGACGCTTTCCACCTCTTCTTCCAGTGTCATCTGGTCGGTGCGCAGGTGCAGTTCCGGCGCGGTGGGCTCCTCGTAGGGATCGTCGATCCCGGTAAAACCGCGGATCTCGCCGGCGCGGGCCTTCTTGTAGAGCCCCTTGGGATCGCGGGACTCGGCCGCCTCCAGGGAGCAGTCTACGAACACCTCGAGATACGGCAGGTCACCCTCGACGTGCATGCGGCGCACAATGTCGCGGTCTTCGCGATAGGGGCTGATGAAACTGCTCAGCACCACCACCCCGCTGTCGGCGAACAGCTTGGAGATCTCACCCACCCGGCGGATGTTCTCCGTGCGGTCTTCGGCGGAGAAACCCAGGTTGGCATTGATACCGTGGCGGATATTGTCGCCGTCCAAGCGGTAGCTCAGTACACCGCGCGCGGCCAGGGCCTTTTCCACTGCCACGGCCACGGTGCTCTTACCGGAGCCTGACAGGCCGGTGAACCACAGGGTAACGCCCTTGTGACCGAGCATCCCGGCGCGATCGTCGCGAGTTACATCACCATCGTGCCAATGAATATTTGTCGCCTTGCGTTCCACGGTCTCTGTCACCTTTTATCCCCCAAAACCTTCACCAATCGTTTCAATTCAACACCCGCTCAACGGCATGGACTTATAACCAAAAGCTATTGAAATTCAGGTGCTTACAAATTATCGATCATTAAGTGCGCAGCGTAAAGCGCCGCCAGGCCAAAAACACCGACCGGAACGAAAAAACCCGGCATTCAGCCGGGTTTTTCGGAGCCTGCAAAGCAGGCTGGAGAAATGGGGTGGCCGACGGGGATCGAACCCGCGACCTCAGGAGCCACAATCCTGTGCTCTACCAACTGAGCTACGGCCACCATTGAAAGTGCTATCAGCTGACGCCTTGTGGCAACGTCAAACCTGCCGATAGACAAGGCATTCGGCAGGGCCGGGGCGGACGTCTGCGAAGCACCGCTTCGCGTCCGTCCCGGCGCCCATCAGCTACGCTGATGGGCCGGAATAGTCCTGCGACCCCAAGCCAGCAGCAGATTCCTTCGAAACTGCCGAGCTTTAAGCCGCCACCAAAAATATGGCGCACCCGGCAGGACTCGAACCTGCGACCATCCGCTTAGAAGGCGGATGCTCTATCCAGCTGAGCTACGGGCGCATGACAACCCGGTAAAACCTGGTCGGGGCAGAGGGATTCGAACCCCCGACATCCTGCTCCCAAAGCAGGCGCGCTACCAGACTGCGCTATGCCCCGTTAAGGCCAAATCCCAGGATCTGGCAGCGGAGATCGATACCTCTTCCCCGCGGTCTCGTGACCGGCCGTTGCCGTCCCCGAGAGAGCGCGCATAATACTGACACCCCCGGAGGGAGTCAACGCCGCTAAGCTATTCTTTTTGAAGTAATTTACCCGACAGTATACACAGTCCTGAATCCGGGACTTCACGGATTCGGGCCCCATGACCGGGGGCGGAAATTATTCCCGGCCTGTGCGAAAATAGCCGGCTTCGCAATTTCGGCCGGGCAATCGTCTGCTACGGCCCACAAGCCCACGACTTCTATTTTGGTTTGAGATAGCACCTATGTCTGCACTGGTTCTGGACGGCAAAGCCCTGGCAAAGAAAACGGAAGAGGAACTCTCCGCCCGCGTGGCGGCACTGAAAGAGAAGAGCGGCGGCCAGACGCCAATCCTCGCCACCATCCTGGTCGGGGACGACCCGGCTTCCGCCACCTACGTCAAAATGAAAGGCAACGCCTGCCGCCGCGTGGGCATGGATTCCATGCAGGTGGAGCTGCCCTCCTCTACCACGACGGAGGAACTGCTGGCCAGGATCGGGGAACTGAATGCCAACCCGAATGTGCACGGCATTCTGCTGCAGCACCCGGTGCCGGAACAGATCGACGAGCGCGCCTGCTTTGACGCCATCGAACTGGACAAAGACGTCGACGGTGTCACCTGCCTCGGTTTCGGCCGCATGGCAATGGGCGAAGAAGCCTACGGCTGCGCAACGCCGAAAGGCATCATGCGCCTGCTGGAGGCCTACGAGATCGATCTCGCCGGCAAGCACGCAGTGGTCGTCGGCCGCAGCCCGATCCTGGGCAAACCCATGGCCGCGATGCTGCTGAACGCCAACGCTACCGTCACCATCTGCCACTCCCGCACCCGGGACCTGGCCGGGCATATCGGCCGCGCCGATATCGTCGTCGGCGCCGTCGGCCGCCCGGAGTTTATCAAGGCCGAATGGATCGGGGACGGCGCCGTGGTCGTCGACGCCGGCTACCATCCCGGCGGCGTCGGCGATATCGAACTGGAGCCGCTGAAAGAGCGCGCGGCCGCCTACACGCCGGTGCCCGGCGGCGTGGGTCCCATGACCATCAATACACTGATCTACCAGTCCGTGGACTCGGGTGAGCGCAAGATCGGGGGTTGAACCTCCGCTCGCCGGCCCTCCCCATCCGGGAAAGGGTCCCAGCCCGCCCCGGCCCCGATCCGGGGCCAGGGCCATCCACCGAACTCCCACTGCGCGACCGGAAACACTCAATGCGCCTAGACAAAGCCGTCAGCCAGGTCACCGACCTGTCCCGCTCCGACGTCAAAAAAGCGGCACGGGCGGAGCGGATCACCGTCAACGACCTGGTAGTCACCGATGCCGCCGCCCAAATAGCCGACAGCGACCTTGTCTGCCTCGACGGCGAACCGCTGCAGGAACCGGGGCCGCGCTACATCATGCTGCATAAGCCGCTGGGCTACGTCAGCGCCACCAAGGACAGCGAACACCCCACGGTGCTGGACCTGCTCGACGAGCCCAACAAACACAAACTCCATATCGCCGGCCGCCTGGATATCGATACCACCGGCCTGGTACTGCTGACCGACGACGGCCAGTGGTCCCACAGGATCACCTCGCCGCGCCACCACTGCGACAAAACCTATTACGCCCACCTGGCGGAGCGGATCGGCGACGATGCCGCGGAGAAATTTGCCAGGGGCATCTGGCTGGACAACGAGAAGAAACGGACCAAACCGGCAAAACTGGAGATCCTCTACGCCAACGAGGTACGCCTTACCATCGGCGAGGGCCGCTACCACCAGGTCAAGCGGATGTTTGCCGCCCTGGGCAACCGGGTGCTGGAGCTGCACCGCGAACGCATCGGCGACATCCTGCTCGACGAGGAACTCGAGCCCGGCGACTACCGTTTCCTGACCGCGGAGGAAATCGCCTCGGTCCACTAGGCGAAGCCAAACCATGACCGCCCTGCTGCAACAACTACTTCAAGAGGATCCCGCCGAGACCCTGTGGATCGCCGACGAAAACAGTAAGGCCCTGCTGGCCGGGGACTTCCGCTTTGCCGGCGACCTGCTGACCAATCGCTGGGATATAGCGCAGCTGGCCCGGCACAGGACCCGCGAGATTTTTTTCAGCGATTTTGACCTGGCCGCCGCGAAAAAAACCTATCGACGCGTCCTGTTCCCGGTCTCCAAAGAAAAGGCCGTGGCGCACCATGTGATCAACCGGGCAGCGGATATCCTTGCACCACAGGGGCAACTGCTGCTGTGCGGGCAGAAAAGCAGCGGCATCAAAACCTATGCCGGCAAGGTGGCGCAGTATTTCGGCTGCGCCAAGGCCCTGCGGAAATCCGGCCAGGAATATTTGAGTATCAATGCACTGCCGGATACCGGCGCCGGCGGAACCCGCCTGGATGACAGCGACTACGCGCAGCTCCGCCCGCTGGAAACCCTGGATGGCCTCTACAGCAAACCGGGCCTGTTCGGCTGGAACAAGGTCGATACCGGCAGCGCACTACTCGCGCACCAGTTCGGCGATCACCTGCCCGAAAGCGGCGCCCGCGTTGTCGACCTGGGCTGCGGCTACGGCTATCTCGGCAGCCAGCTGGCCGCCCTCGGCGACTTCCACTTTATCGCCACCGACAACAACGCCGCCGCCCTGGCCGCCTGCGCGCGGAATTTTGCCGAGCGGGAAATCCGGGGGGAAGTCACACCGTCCGACGCGGGCGACAGGCTGGAGAGCAACAGCGCCGACCTGGCGATCTGCAATCCGCCTTTTCACCAGGGCTTCCAGGTGGAGGGCGACCTCACCGACCGCTTTCTGGAAAATGTCGCGCGGGTATTGAAGTCCGGGGGGCGGGCCCTGTTCGTGGTCAACGAGTTTATTCCCCTGGGGCGCAAGGCGCGGGCATATTTTGCAACAGTGGACCTGATCGCCAGGGACAGGGGCTTCTGCGTTTACCGTCTTGCCGGTCCGTCGTAACAGCCTGCCCGGGGGTCTTGGCGTCGGGGACTCTTTCGGTAGCGGGATTCCCGGATTCCGCTGCGCTTCATCCGGGCTACGGCAACTACCTAATAGTCGCGCAGATTGAACAGGTTCATCGACAGGGTGTGCTCTTCCAGTTCCTCCAGATCCCGCAATCGCTCGAATGCATCCCGCGCCGATGGCGTCTCGGCGCCCTGGGCCAGGTCGCGGTACTGGTCGGCGAGGTACATTTCTATATCCATCGCCAGGCTGGAGATATCGTCGAGGTTCTCTATATCCAGGTTGCGCAGCCGCTGCAGGAACTGCTGCTCTCGCCCCTCCGGGGCAAACTGTACCCAGGTGTGCAGGGCGCCGGGCGTCAGGTCGTCGTGGAAATTTTCCAGCGAGTGGGCCATCGAGTTCTCGCGCCGCTTGAGTTGATCCAGCAACAACTCGACGCGCTTATCGGTGGCCAGTTGTTCGTACTCGCCATATTTTTGCGCCAGCTGGATATGAAAAGCCCGCCCCTCGTGGATGACATCTTCGACGGTTTTGTAGCGCATCGACCGATACCGAAAAAAGAACTACCTCATTCCCAGTATAGACACGCTGTGACAAACGGCGCCAATCGTGACGCCACCCGCACGGGACTATTTAAGACGCCTCAGTCGGCTGTCCAGCCGGCGGGAAGCGTGGCCCGGATTGATACGGGCCGGGGCTTCCGCCACCAGCTGTCTGCGGGACAACGGGCGCCGGCTGGTGGCCAGCACACAGTTTTCATAGGCGGGCAGTTCGGCAGTCCAGCGGTGCGGGAATTCGGCCCCGACGGCGGAATCGCGCCAGGCACTGGCGAGCAGCTCGCGGCGGCTGCCGAAGTTGCTGACCAGCAGTCCATCGTCATCGAGCAGTCCGGACAGGCTGCGGCACCACGTGCGGTCCGCCGCCACAGAGCGCTCCACCTCACCGCCGGCATGGCCAAAAAGATCGTCGATGACCAGATCGTAGGAACCCGGTTGCCCTTCCGCCAATGCCGATGCAACAAATTCCCGCGCGTCGGCACAGACCAGTTCCGCGTCGCGCACCCCGAAGAAGCGGCGCGCCACGTCGAGATGCACCGGGTCCAGATCCACGCCCACAATCCGCGCCGGAGCCACAAAGGTCTGCAGCAGGCGGATAAGCGCACCGCCGCCAACCCCCAGAAGCAGCACCGAGCGGATCTGCCCGGCGGGCAGGAAGAAGGCCGGCAACAGCAGCAGTTCCCACAGGGAGCCCTTCAACGGATCGCGTGGATTCCACTGGGAATGGAAAACACCATTGCTGAACAGGCGCACGCTGGCGCCGTGATTGCGCACCTGGTAGAGGTTGCCGGCGGCCCTCTTCTGCCAGACCAGCGCCATCAGCCGGGCAGGTCCGAGTGCTCCAGCAGCACTCGCGCAAATTGCTGCAGCCCGGCCAGGTCGTCGCCGGTAAAGCGGCCGACGGTGGGGCTGTCGATATCCAGTACCCCCAGGCAGTGATCGCCGTTGTACAGCGGAATCACCACTTCCGAAGCGGATACCGCATCGCAGGCGATATGGCCGGGGAATGCGTGTACGTCCTCGACCAGCTGCGACTCGGCAGTGGCCACGGCGGTACCGCAAACCCCCTGGCCCACCGGAATACGGGTGCAGGCCGGTTTGCCCTGGAAGGGCCCGAGACGCAACTCTTCCCCGTGCAGGAAGTAGAATCCGGCCCAGTTGATATCCGCCAGCTCCATAAACAGCAGCGCACCGGCATTGGCCGTATTGGCCAGCCAGTCGCGCTCGCCGGATAGCAGGCCGGAAAGCTGTTCGCTCAGGGCGTCGTAAAAATTACCGCTCGACATGGATCTCCTACTCCGGGTCCGATTTCGGAAAATACGCCAGGCAAAAGAAAGCCCCCGGATAACCGCGGGCGCCTGGCACCTCGCTCAATCTGGGGGCTATGTCTACAGATTCAATGGCAAGCGGGCTATTGCAGGCTATTGATAGGGATCGACCAACTGGCCCGCTTCGGCGTCGCCGCTGTCTTGCGATTGCGAGCGGTACTGCTCCGCATCCACCGTGGGCCCTTCCCACTCGGCATCGCTCCCGGAATCATCGCCCTCATCGCCGTGGATAGCGGGCGCGCTGCTGGTAACGTCGGAGGCGATCAATTCACGTCCGTCGCTGCGACGCCGTTGGCGTGAACTGTCGACTTCCCTTTCCGCAGGCCGCACGGTGCGGTTGTCGCGGCGCACACGATTGGCAATGGTGCTCAAATGCGGGCGGCGGCGCTCGGCGAGCTTCACCGCCTCAAGCTCGCCGTTGAGCCGGTTGACCTCCGCCTGCAGATCGCCCACCTGGGCCTGCAGCTCGGTGATCTGGGTCAGGACTCCCTTGACCTTGCGGCTCTCTTTTTCGTACAGCACTGCGGCGCCGCCAAAAGCCAGAACGAAAACAACCAGAATGGAAAACTGACGCATAGCACTCTCCAGCAAATTCCTTTTCAGAGTTGCCGATTATGAAAAAAGTGAGCGACATCTTCTGCGAACCTGCGCATAAATCGCAAGCGCTGAACGTGACTGCAAGTCCAGTATTTCCCCCGGGGCCCAAGCGGGAACGTAGCCCGGATGAAGCGCAGCGGAATCCGGGAATCCGGCGGAATCCGCAAACTCACAGTCCCGACTGCGCCACCAGCGCATCCAGCTCCCCCGGCGCCACCGCTTCCTGGTCCACGCAGCGGCCACTCTGCCGCAGTGCCGGCAGCAGGGCCCGATCCGCATAGTCACAGCCGGTTGCCTCGATCACCCGCTGCCCCACTTTCCCCGCCTGAAGCGGCAGGTGACCACAGCCCCCGCGCAGGCGCCGCTCCAGCAGCGAGTATCCCGGCTGCCAGCAATCCAGATCGGCGAAACTGCGCTTCAGGGCCGCGGCAATCTGCATGCCCTCGTAGTCGAGATCGCCCCAGAAATGCACCGGCAGCTCGGTCTCCCCCTGGTCCTGCCACCATTGCAGGAAATCCCGGCGCAGTTCCAGCGGCGCCTGGTTGAGGACGCTGAAACGGGCCACGCCCGGCGCCCTGACCCGCGCGGCACCGCCGCGGTAGCCCTCGATATAGACCAGTGCCGCAGTCTGCGGCTGGCAGCCCGCCAGCGCCAGGAACGAATCCTGGTTTTCCACCAGCAGCACCCGCTGCAGCTGCTCCGGCAGGTACAGGTGCATCAGCAACGGCCGCTCGCGAATCCGGTTGCACAGGCTCGGGAACAGCATTCGCACCAGCGCCTGGCGGGACTCCGCATCCAGGTACTTGGAATCGCCGAGGAAGCAGCGGGCCGACAGCTGGCGCCAGGACAGCGTCTCGGCCCCGGCCAGTTCCCCGCCGACCGAGGCCCAGCAGGCCAGCAGCTGTTCAAAATCTGCAAAACCGGGATCCAGTTCGAGGCCACCGGGAGGAAAGGCATCGGGGTATTCAAAGCGGCCCGCCCGCGCCGTTAGCGCCGCCTGCCACTCCGGGTTCACCCGCACCGGGCGCGGGCGATCCAGCCATTCGCGAACCAGTTGCTCGCGCCGGTCGTTGAAATACAGCCGCGCGCCCTCCCAGGCTGCACTGCCCGCCCCCGGCCGCTTGGGTGGCTTGATGGAGAAACAGTTGTAGTCATTGGCGAGCCACTGCAGCTCGTCCCAGAGCTCGCCGTCGTCGTAGTGGGGGTCGGTAAACGGTGACAGGGCCGCGCGCAGGTCGCGGGGCGCGTTCTTCGGGTCCAGGGTCAGGGCGATGGGCTTTTCCTCGCCGGTCAGGATCTGCCGGTCGCGCCGGTCGAGCACGTATTCGAGCACGTCCATGATCACCGGGTTGGCGGCGGCCAGTTCGGGGATTTGTATTGCCATTATTTCCTCCCTGTTCCCTTCCGACTTCCGTAGAGGCGAACCTTGCGCTCCCCTCGGCGGATAAAAACTCCACAGTCGATGCGAAGGGCCTGCTGCCGGTAGCTGTTTGCGGGAGTGTCTGCGAGAGGGACCTCGCAGACAAGCCTACAGGGATGTATTCACGGCGTCTCCCGCAAACAGCTACCGGTGGCAGGCCCGCCCAAAGCTCTCTAATGGGCACCACCTTGGGAGCCCCGAAAAAAACCGATCATTGTGAAGCTACTCCACCATATCCATAAATTCCAACGACGCCTGCTGGCGGATTGTGCGGCGGTGATTGGCCCAGAGTTCGGCGATCCGCTCGCTATTGCAGACCTTGCGGTCCACGTAAACGCGGGTATTCAGTTCACCGATGGGCGTCGCACTCGGACACTTGCTGAATACGAACTGGTTGGAGATCAGGTCCATAAAAGGGCCGGATTTGCTCGACGGCATGATAAACAGTAGCTGCAGGCCCAAGGTTTCGGTCAGGTAGCGGATCACCTCCCGCGAGCGGGATTCGTCCATCTTCGAGAAGGCCTCGTCCACCAGCACCATCTGCAGGTGGCTGCTGCCCTCGTTAAAGCGAAACGCCGAGGTGACCGCCGCCGAGCGGATGATATAGGCCGGTGTCTCAAGCTGGCCGCCGGAACCGGTACCATACTGGCTGAGCGCGATCGGCTCCTTGCCGTCCGGCTCCTTGTAGATCTCGTAGTTGCGGTAATTGCGGTAGTCGCTGATGCGCTCCAATTCCCGCCGCGCCAGTTGCTCGTCATCGCTGAGCAGCATATTCAGCAGCCTGTCGCGCACCCTGGCCTGCTCGTCGCTGAGTTGCGCGTCGAACAGGCTCTCCTCCTCACCCAGGTTGGGCAGCTCGATCACCGCCTTGAAAAAGCCCCAGTACTCGCGGAATTCCGGCACCCACTTG
This sequence comes from Microbulbifer litoralis, assembly GCF_023634065.1. Classification (GTDB taxonomy): domain Bacteria; phylum Pseudomonadota; class Gammaproteobacteria; order Pseudomonadales; family Cellvibrionaceae; genus Microbulbifer; species Microbulbifer litoralis. The sequence goes on along the minus strand of NZ_JALKCV010000010.1, from coordinate 71,384 downwards.
TAATCGAAGCGGAAGCGCTCGCGGTCGGCACCGAAGCGATGGTGCTCCAGTTCCTTGTTCAGGTCGTCCAGCACCCGCTTGCCGTCGTTGATCGACTGGTAAATGGCGTGACACAGATGCGTGACGAAGGTGGTGTTGAAGGATTTCTTCAGGCCGGTGAGCTGCTCGTGGCGGTCCACCAGCAGGTTGTTCTTCAGGCGGTTGCGCAGCGCCGTCACCTGCTCCACCAGCTGGCATACCAGCTTGAACTGACCCTCGTTGTGACCGGCGGAAAAATCCGGATCGAACGCCAGTGTGTCGCCGGTGCTGCAGTTGCTGTTGTAATCCCGCACGCCACTGAGCAACTGGTTCTGGTATTTCTGCAGCAGCCCCTGCCACTCCTCGATATCCTCGGAGAAATCGAAACTGCTGCCGGCCCGGGCCGCCTGGTCATCGGCTCTCTGCAGGGTGGATTCGGCATCGAAATCCGGGCTGATATGCACGATGCGCTGTACCGCCGCCTCGCAATCGGCCAGGGTTTCCTCCAGCGTATCCAGCTGCGTCGACAGGCCCTTGAGCTGTTTGTCGATATTTTCCAGGTCCCGCTCCAGCTTGCCCACCTGCTTTTGCAGGCCGGCCTGGGTTTTGCGCTCCGCCTCCAGCTTGTCGTGCAGTTCCGAGGCCTGCCGCTCCAGCTCGATACCGTCGTCCAGGTCCAGGTTGGCCAGCGCCTGTTCGGCGCTGCGCAGCTCCCGCTGCGCCGACAGTGCCGCGTCGACTGACTCCAGCAGTTTCAGCGGTGCCAACGCCCGCACCGCATCGCCGATACGGCGCAACTGGCGCTGCTGATCGTTGACCTGCGAAGCTTCCAGCAGCAGCTGCTCCAGCGCCTGCTGCTGCGCCGCCAGCGCGCGGGCGCGGGCGCCCTGGCCGAAGACCAGGTCCGCCTCGTCGATATCGCAGCGCCACATACTGTAGTTGCCACTGGCCAGGCCCTCGGCCGTGAGGCCGCGGCGGGTGCCGCGCAGCTCCTCGGCGTCGCGCACCTGCAGTACCGAGCCGTAGGAGGCGCGCAGGTAGTACTCGGCGGTCTTGTGGGAGAAAGACATCAACTCCAGGATCGATCTGGCCGGCGGCTCCATGCGCTCCGCATCCCGGCGCGCCTTGTCCCCCTGGATCACCCGTGCGCGGTTATTGCGGCCGGACAGGCTGCGCACGATGCGGATCGCCTCGGCCTCGCAGGCCGGCTCGACGATGATCGAGAAACGCGCGCCGCCCATATAACCTTCCACCGCCATCTGCCAGCGTTCGTCCAGCACCTCGACAAAATCGCACAGCACCTGCGGCTCCGCCTGCGGGCACTGTTCGCGAATGGCGGCCAGGGCCTGCTCCACCGACTGCGGGTAACGCACCCGGTTGGACTGCAGGTGGTGGATACGGCTCTCCTGCTGGTGTAGCTGTTTCTGCAACTGCTGTACCCGCAGCTCACCGCGGGAAACCAGTTCGGTGACCTGTTCGCGCAGGGAACCGTCGCCGGAACCCGGCTCGCCCAGCTGTTCCACCAGTCGGCTCTGCAGGGATTCCGCCGCGGCCACCTGCTCGCGCAGGGATTCCTGCGCGGCCAGGTCGATCCAGTCGCGGCCCAGCAGGTTCTGCAGGTCGGGTAAATCCTCGGCGCGGGCCGCGGACTTGATCGCCTTGAGCAGCCCCTTGTCGGCGAAGGCCGGCATTTCCATGGACACGGAAGTGCTGTTGATCAGTTCCAGCAAGTCGCTCGCGGCCGTGCGGTTGGCGGCAAAGGTTTTCTGCTGCGCCGACAGTGGATTGGCCAGCGCCGCCAGGGCGCGGTTGGCATCGGCGATATTGCGGTCCAGCTCGTCCTTGGTGCGCAGCGCGGCAATCCCCTGGCGCTGCGCCTGTACGGATACCAGTTGCTCATTCAGTTCGCGGCTGCGCTGTTCCGCCAGCTGGATTTCGCGGCTGCTGTGCTCCAGTTCCGCGCGCGATTCCTTCTGTCGGTTCTTGCCCTCGAGGTAGGTTTTCTGCACCTGCAGCTGCTGGTGTTTGGCCCGCAGGTATTCCTGCACCCGCAGTTGCCGCCACTGCTCGGTATAGAGATCGGCGGATTCGGCGATGCGCTGCAGCGAGTCGACGCGCTCGACGATCTCGCGCGCCTCCTGCTCCATACCGTGGATGGTCTTCATCAACTCGGACACTGAGCGGATGGCGTCGCCCAGGTCGCGTTTCTCCAGCACCTCCTGGGCGACGAAGTCGTTGATGCTCTTGACCGGCTTGTAGGCCATAAAGTTGGAGAAGGTGCGCGCCGCATGCGTGGCCTCGCGATCCGGCACCGCATCGCGGCGCCCGCGCAGCGCGCCGTAGAGACGGCGCAGGTAGGCCTTTTTCTTGTCGTACTGCTCGACTTTCTCGAACTGCTTGCTGGCCACGCTGTAGAATTTGTCCAGCGCCAGCAAATGCTTGCCGTCCCGGTATTCCTTGACGAAATCGGTCAGTGCCAGTTGCTCTCCGGGAATCACGAAAAACTTCAGCGCATCCTGGCGCGCCTGTGCTGGCTTGCTGCTGGAGTCCAGGTGTGCGCGGATGCCCATCACCGCGGTAAACGGTTCGCCGTCCTCACCCTCGGTGGGGTAGAAAACGCCGGTGATATAGCAGTCGGTGGGCTGCAGCCGCGCGTAGCTGCCGTCGTCACAGCCGAGCACGTAGGACGCCAGGGTGCGCACCTGCTTGCCGCCGCGGCCACGCTGGGTGGTTTCATCCTGGCCCGGGTTGAAGGTGAACAGCGTGTCGTGGGCGGCGGTCATCAGCGTCTGGATGGCGTCCGCGGCCGTGGTCTTGCCGGAGCCATTGCCACCGGAAAACAGGTTGATGGGGCCGAATTCGTATTCCAGTTGCGGAATATTGCCCCAGTTGATCAGGATCAGTTTTTTTAGAAACATATTTTTATCTGGCGCCAGTCGATTCGTCATGCCGGCGAAGGCCGGTATCCAGTTCGTGCCCCCTGGATTCCGGCATGCGCCGGAATGACGAAACCCTATACATCAAGATAGGTTTGAATTAATGAGCGTTTCTATTATCCGGCTTCCGTTTCGGCGAACAGGCTGTGGTCTTCGCTGTCCGGCGTTATCCGTTCCTGTTCTTGCCCTTCAGCTTCCACTTCCGCCCGCTCGCCCGGCTCCCGATCGAGCAGTTGCTGCAGCGTGGCTTCCGTCACGAACTGGGCGATGGTGGGCCGCACCCGCAACAGGGTATCGGCGACGGCCTCGCTGTCCTCACCGGCAAACTGGACCAGGCGCAGCTGGCGCAGTTTTTTCAGCAACTGCTTGCGCTCCGCCAGTTTCTCCGGCAGCGACATTTTCAGCAGGTTGCGCAGACCCAGTTCCAGCGCTTCGAGCGACAGCGCCACGCAACCCTGCTCGTCCACCTGCCCCTCGCGCAGGCATTTGTCGTATTCCACCCGCAGCACCAGGATGGCCGCCACTTCCTGTTGTGTCAGGCGCGCGCGGAAACCGCCGTGGTGCGGTTCTTCCTGGTCCGGCATAGCCGGCACTTCGGAGCCGGGTGGGTAGACGCGGATAAAGCGGAAGCGACTGTCGTGCTGCAGCCGCACACCCAGCGGCTGCAGCCACTCGCGCACCAGTTGCTCACAGCGCTGGAAGCGGTCGTAGAGCAGCGTTTCAATATTGCTCTCGTCGCGGCAGATCACGCCGTAGTCGAGCAGGCGCACCAGCAGCTCGGAGAATTCACTGCGCGTTGTACGGCACTGTGTCAGCGCCTCTTCCAAAGCCTGTTCAATCACTTTTATTTCTCTACCAATCTATTCCGGCCTCTGCCGTAGCCCGGATGGAGCGCAGCGGAATCCGGGAATCGCCCGGAATGGAGCCACCCTCCCGGATTCCGGCGCTGCGCGCCTGCATCCGGGCTACAGTCCGTGCCGGCACCGGCTCTGCGGATCTCGCTCAATCTCGGAGTACCAACTCAAACTTGAACTCATCAAATTCCAGGTAAACGTTTTTACCGCGGCGTTTTTCATCGGAGATACGAAGCTCGAATTCCGATGAAACCTGATTGGCCGCACCAGCTTCCAGCGCATGACTCATGGCCAACAGGTCTCGCGCGTCACGTACAGGTAACTCCGAGCTTCTTACTACGCGGCCATTGCCCAGTGCGCGGCTCATATAATCCTTTATCTGGCCACTGTTCATAGTGAACGCCTGGTCCAGCAGTTGCTGTAACAATATCTCCCTGCGGTTTTCCGCCTCCAGCGGCGCATTCTCCTGCACACGGGTATTGACCGGCTGGCGGCGGCTGCGCTGCCACAGTTGCACCTGCTTCGGGTCGAACAGGCGCAGCTGGAAGGTCGACATCGCCTCGCCCAGCTGTTCCAGCAGTTCACCGCGATCATCGGCACTGCCCAGTTCCTGGCACAACTCGGAAAAGGCGCCCTCGCTGCTGCTCTGCAGATAGCTGAGCTGGCGGATGATGATCTCGGCGCGTTTGGTGAAGCCGTGCAGCGCCTGGCGCAGGGCCGGCAGCTTGACTTCACAGGCGCGGCGCATACGGTCCTCGATGGTATCCAGCATCATCCACAGGATGGACTGCCCCTCCACCGCCAGCTCCGGCAGCAACTGGCGCAGGCGCCGTTCCCATTCCGCCTTCTGCTCGTTTTTCTTGCGCCGAATCTGCCCGATCACCCGGTCGATGGAGTCCCGGTGTTTTTCCACGCTGTCGGCGGACAGGCGGATGGCCAGGTCCGGCTGGAAGCGGCTCTCCATAAAGGAGAAGAATTCATCGGTGGCCTGCTGCACCAGGATCTGCGCTTCCACTTCCCGCACCAGCTCGCGCTTGCGCTCTTCCAGCTCGGCGATCATATCGGTGAAGTCGGCGACGATGCGCTCGGAGTACTCCCAGGCGTCGATCAGGTCGTAGACCTCGCCGCGCCCGGCGAAGGCTTCCAGCGCGTTCAGGGTATTGCGGGTATTGCGGTGGCGGGTGCGCACGCGGGTGCTGTTCAGCTCCACCAGCGGTTGGGTGAACAGGCGGCCGCGGCGGCTGAATGGATAGGTCACCGACAGGGTGGCACTGTCGACCAGTTTCTCCAGCCAGCCGTATTCCACCAGGCTATTCAGGACCCAGACGGCCTGCTCGCGCAGGTTGCGGAAGCGGCCCTCGGTATACTCGGCGTCCCCGTCTTCGCCCTCCAGCTGCGGTGCGCGGGTCAGGGCCTCGCCGAAAATCTCCAGTATCTGTTCGCGCACCAGCGACTCGCCGTAGTCCGCCTTGGCGGTGTACAGGCGCTCGTACAACAGACGCAGGCATTCCACCACCTGCTCGCGGTATTTACCGGTGAGCGGGCGGAAGAAATGCTGGTAGCGGTCCTCGAAAAACAACGGCGTAACGTCCGCTTACTGCTCGTTCTCGTCCGGTTTCTGGTTCAGTACGCAGTACTTGGTGTAGTCACCGGCATCGCTCAGGGTCCAGTCTCCTTTCGGGGTTTCGTCCATTTTCTTGCACCACTTCTCGGAACCGCGCTTGGGTTCGCAGGCGGTGAGGGTTGCCAGGGCGATGATGGAGGTGACCATGACAAATAGTTTTTTCATTCTGCTTTCCGTATTTTCTGCAAGATGGACAAAGGAACGCAGCGACCTGCCCATCTTCCCGGACTCTGATGGGCACGCTGCGCTTTGCCCATCCTACAAAACTCCCAACATAGTCATACCGGCGGAGGCCGGTATCCAGATCGAAGCCCCGGGGAGCCTCTGGATTCCGGCCTCCGCCGGAATGACGACATCGTCAGATAACGAGTTATTATTCCCGGCGCCACTTGGTGCCTTCGCGGCTGTCTTCAAGCACTACACCTTTGGCTTTCAGCTCATCGCGGATCCCGTCGGCGCGGGCAAAGTTCCTGTCTTTCTTGCTCTGGGCGCGTTCGGCAATCAGTTGCTTGATTTCCCCGGCGGAGATCGCCTCTTCGGTGTCACCACCGCGCGCCGCCTGGAACCAGGCCTCGGGGTCCCCCTGCAGTATACCCAGCATCTCGCCCGCGGCGAGCAGTGTGGCCTTGAGATGCGGCCTGTCCGCGGCATCGGCCTTGTTCAGGTCCTTGGCGATCTGGTGCAGTTCGCTGATGGCAACGGGGGTATTCAGGTCGTCTTCCAGCGCGGCGATAAACGCGGAACCACCCAGGTCGGGCTCCGCCGCGGCCACGGATTCGGTTTCCCGCAGCGCGCCGTAGAGGGTGTCCAGTGTGCGCCACGCCTGGTCCAGCAAATCGGCGCTGAAATTCAGCTCCGAGCGATAGTGGGCGGACAGCAGCGCAAAGCGCAGCACCTCTCCCGGGTAATGGCCGAGCAGGTCGTTGACCATGCGGAAGTTACCCAGGGATTTGGACATCTTCTCGCCGTCAATGTTGACGTAGCCGTTGTGCATCCAGTAGCGCACGAAGTCTGTGCCATTGGCGCAGCAGCTCTGGGCGCGCTCGTTCTCGTGGTGCGGGAAGGTCAGGTCGCGGCCGCCGCCGTGGATATCGATGGTCTCGCCCAGGTGTTTCTGGATCATTGCCGAGCACTCCAGGTGCCAGCCCGGGCGGCCGCGGCCCCAGGGGCTGTCCCAGCCCGGCTCGTCATCGCGGGAGGGTTTCCATAGCACGAAGTCGCCGGCGTACTTTTTATAGGGCGCGACTTCGACCCGCGCACCGGCGAGCATGTCGTCCAGGGAGCGCTTGGACAGTTTGCCGTAGTCGGCCATGCTCTCCACCGCAAACAGCACATGGCCCTCGGCCGCGTAGGCATGGCCCTTCTCGACCAGCCGTTCGATCATGGCGATCATTTCCGGCAGGTGCTGGGTGGCGTAGGGGACGATATCCGGTTCCAGGTTGTGGAGCGCGGCCATATCCTCGAAATAGGCTTGCGAAAAGCGCGCCGAGAGTACGCCGATCTCCTCACCCCCATCCCGCGCCGCCTTCATGATCTTGTCATCGATATCGGTGATATTGCGCGCGTAGATCACGTCGCTGTAATTGCGTTTCAGCAGCCGGTACAGGGTGTCGAACACCACCACCGGGCGCGCGTTGCCGATATGCACGCGGTTGTAGACGGTGGGACCACAGACGTACATGCGCACGCGGTCTTCCACTAGCGGCTTGAAGGGTTCTTTCTTTCCGGAAAAGGTGTTGTAGAGCTGTAGAGCCATCTTCTCGCAATCTTTCGGTTCGGTGCGCGCGGCGCACCCTACGTCGAATTTCGCTGCAGCCTGGTAGGGTGCGCCGTGCGCACCGCATGGATCTGGCTACTTGTTCTGTTCCTTGGCCCATGAATCCCGCAGGCCAATGGTACGGTTGAAAACCGGCTTGTCCGCACTGCCGTATTTGCTGTCGCGACAGAAATACCCCTGGCGCTCGAACTGGTAGCCCTGCTCCGGCTCGGCGCTGGCGAGGCCGATTTCCGCCTTGCAGCCGGTCAGTATCTGCAGGTTGTCCGGGTTGACGTGGTCGAGGAAGTTCTTGCCACCGGCATCCGGCGCCGGGTCGTCGAACAGGCGATCGTAGAGACGCACTTCGCAGTCGACGTTTTCGTCGGCGCTGACCCAGTGGATCACGCCCTTGGGTTTGACGCCGTCCGCCGGGTTTTCCCCCAGGGTATCGAGATCGACGGAACAGATCACTTCCACGATCTCGCCATCGGCGTTCTTGACCACGTCCTCGGCCTGGATCACATAGGCGTTGCGCAGGCGCACTTTCTTGCCCAGTACCAGGCGCTTGTATTTCTTGTTGGCTTCCTCGCGAAAATCTTCCCGCTCGATATACACGGTGCCGGTGAACGGCAGTTCGCGGGCCGGCAGGTCCTCGCGCACCGGATGGCCGGGTGCGCTCAGGAGCTCGCGTCGGCCCTCCGGGTAATTTCTGAGGGTGACCTTGAGCGGCTCCAGCACACACATGGCCCGCGGTGCATTCTTGTCCAGGTCATCGCGGATACAGTAGTCCAGCATCCCCACGTCGACGACGGAATCGGAGCGGGTCACGCCGATCATCTCGCAGAACCTGCGGATCGACGCCGGGGTCAATCCGCGGCGGCGCTGGCCGGACAGGGTCGGCATGCGCGGATCGTCCCAACCGTCCACATGGCCCTCATCCACCAGTTGCTTCAGCTTGCGCTTGGAAACCACGGTGTAGTTCAGGTTCAGGCGCGCGAATTCATACTGGTGCGGCTGCGCCGGCACCGGCAGGTTGTCGATAAACCACTCGTACAGCGGGCGGTGGTCTTCGAATTCCAGTGTACAGATGGAGTGGCTGACCCCCTCGAGCGCATCGGACTGGCCGTGGGCAAAGTCGTAGCTCGGATAGACACACCATTTGTCGCCGGTCTGGTGGTGCGCCATTTTCTTGATACGGTAGATCACCGGGTCGCGCAGGTTGATGTTCGGCGCCGCCATATCGATCTTGGCGCGCAGGCTGCACTGGCCCTCGTCGAACACGCCGTCCTTCATCTTTCCGAACAATTCGAGATTCTCCTCGACACTGCGATCGCGGAAGGGGCTGTTCCTGCCCGGCTCCTTCAGGGTGCCGCGATAGTGGCGCGCCTCATCCGGCGACAGGTCGCAGACATAGGCCTTGCCTTCGCGGATCAGGTGCAGCGCCCAGTCGTGCAGCTGTTCGAAGTAGTCCGACGTGTACTTGACGTTGCCGGCCCACTCGAAACCCAGCCAGGTGACATCGCGCTTGATGGAGTCGACATACTCCTCTTCTTCCTTCGCCGGGTTGGTGTCGTCGAAGCGCAGGTTACAGGCACCGCCAAACTCCTCCGCCAGGCCGAAGTTCAGGCAGATGGACTTGGCGTGGCCAATATGCAGGTAGCCGTTCGGCTCCGGCGGGAAGCGGGTCACCACCTGGGACACGCGGCCCTCGGCCAGGTCTTCGCGAATGATGTTCTGTAAAAAGTGAGCGGGCTTGCTCTCGGATGTCATAGGATTCTCTATTACAGCTCGGCGAATGTAAGCGGCGGATTATAGCTTAGTTAAGGCGGAGAGTACCCGATTGACAAAATCCGTTTTGGACTGGAGTAACCATCACAGACCGATCACTTTTTGAACAGAAAGCGCCCCTGCCCGCTTTCTCGTTTTACAGCCCGCGGCTAAACGGTATTATGCCGCCCCACAGTCACCGATTAGGACGTTTTATGATCACCCTGCATACCACCCACGGCGATATCGCCATCGAACTGGACTTCGACAAGGCACCGAAGACCGCGGCCAACTTCCTGCAGTACTGCCGCGACGATTTCTACACCGGCACCATCTTCCACCGGGTGATCGACAACTTTATGGTCCAGGGCGGCGGCATGACCCCGGACATGGAACAGAAGCCCACCCGCGATCCGATCGAGAACGAAGCCGACAACGGCCTCAAGAACGAAACCGGCACGCTGGCCATGGCCCGCACCATGGACCCCCACTCCGCCAGCTCCCAGTTCTTCATCAACGTCAAGGACAACGATTTCCTGAACTTCCGCGGCAAGGATCCGCAGGGTTGGGGCTACTGTGTGTTCGGCAAGGTGGTCGACGGCATGGACGTGGTCAACAAGATCAAGAACGTCAAGACCGGCAGCAAGGGCTTCCACCAGGACGTGCCGCTGGAGACCATCGAGGTTACCGGCATCACTGTCGCCGAAGACTGATCCCCAATACCTTACACCACACTAGTCTGCAGGCGATCGCCGGAAGAATCGCCTGCAGGGCAGGCTCCTACACATGCCGCCATCTGATACAGAGGAACGGGTTTGACCAGCTACCTGATCTCCGACCTGCACCTGGACGAGAACCGCCCCGAAATCACGCGGGCCTTCTTCGACTTCCTGCGCGGACCGGCCGCCGGTGCCGAGGCGCTGTATATCCTCGGTGACTTTTTCGAGGTCTGGATCGGCGACGACGACGATGCACCGCTGGCCAGGGAGGTGGCCGACGAGCTGCGCCGCTACAGTGGCAGCGGTGTCGAGCTCTACCTGATGCACGGCAACCGGGACTTCCTGCTGGGCCAGGATTTCGCCCACCGCGCCGGCGCCGTGTTGCTGCCGGACCCGAGCCTGGTGACACTCGCGGGGCAGAAAGTCCTGTTGATGCACGGCGACAGCCTCTGCACCCTCGACGAAGAGTACATGGTCTTCCGCCAGCAGGCCCGCGATCCCGATTGGCAGGAAGCCCTGCTGGCCAAACCCCTCGACGAGCGCCGCCAGATCGCCGCGCAGATCCGCGCCGTGTCCAAGTCCATGAACAGCCGCAAGGCCGAGGACATCATGGACGTGACCCCGGCGGAGGTGGAAAAGGCGATGCGCGCGCACGGCGTACACACCCTGATCCACGGCCACACCCACAGGCCGGACCGCCACCAGTTCAGTCTCGATGGCACAGCGGCCGAGCGCATCGTGCTGGGCGACTGGGGAACATTCGGCTGGTGTCTCAAGGCCGACCGGAATTCCCTTGAACTGCAGCACTGGCCCATAGCATGATTCTGTCCATGTAGGGTGCGCCGCGCACCGTTGATGCTTAACGGTGCGCGCGGCGCACTCTGCCGGAATCGGGCCGGTAATCGGGGTTAAAGCCAGGATGGTAAAGAACTACAGAAAACGCGTACTGATTCTCGGTGGCTACGGCACCTTCGGCTCGCGCATCGCGCAGATGCTCAGCGGCGAGCCGGATGTCCAGCTGATCATCGCCGGGCGCGACAAATTCAAGGCCGAGCTCTGCGCCTCCCGACTGCCCGACCTCGCCGAAGGGCTGCGGCTGGAACGCGATGCGGTCAACCTGGCCGCACAGTTGAAGACGCTGCACCTGGACCTGCTGGTTCACTGCGCCGGCCCCTTCCAGAAACAGGACTACCGGGTAGCCAATGCCTGTATAGAATCCCGCACGCCCTATATCGATATCGCCGACGCCCGCCGTTTCGTGTGCGACTTCAACCGCCTGTCGGCGGAGGCCGGCGCCGCCGGTATCCCGATGGTCTCCGGCGCCAGCAGCCTGCCGGCGATAAGCTCGGCGGTGCTCAAGGCTGTCGGTACGCAGCTGGCACAACTGCGCAGCGTGGATATCGAAATCGCCCCGGCACACCGCATCGAACGCGGCCTGGCCACAGTGCGCGCCGGGTTCGAGGCGCTGGGCGAACCCTTCCCGCAACTGCGCAATGGCCAGTGGCGCGAGACCTTTGCCGGCGACGACCTGCGGCGCGCCCAGCTTGCCCACCCTGTGGGTGAACGCTGGCTGTGCAACTTCGATGTGCCGGACCTGGAACTGTTCCCGCGCGCCGTGCCCGGGCTGCAGACGGCCCGTTTTGGTACTGGCGTGCAGCCGCGACCGCTGCAGCTCGGCCTGGCCCTCTGCGCACACCTGGCGCGCCTGCAGCTACCGGCCACGCGCCCCTGGCTCGCGCACCTGGGTCATCGGCTCGCGGCCCGCTGGCCGGGCCGCTGCGATCACGGTGGTATGCGCATCCGCCTCGAGGGTACGGACACGCGCGGCGATTTCGCCGGTTACCAGTGGCAGATCCTGGGCCTGAACGGCGACGGCCCCTGGATTCCCGCCGCGCCCGCCGCGGCCATGGCGCGCAGGATCCTGCGCGGCGACTACTCGACTGCCGGCGCCAGCGCCTGCTGGCAGCTGCTGAGCCTGGACGAAATCCTCGCCGAACTGGCGCCCTATTCAATCGTCACCGCCCTGGAGCCCCTCGCCCACGCGCAGCGCCTTATTCCCGCCTGCTGATCCACCACCGCGGCCACTCCGCGCCAACTACTATCGTTTGCGTAGTTAGCCAATGACGGATCGCCTGCATGATCATTTATGAGGCGTGGCGCGCCTATGCCAGCAGAAATGGGCTCAAGCGCGCCATCATCCCTGCCACCGCCCTGCTCGCGGCACCGCTGTTCCTGGTGCTGGCCCTCTTGGCCAGCCACTGGTGGCTACTCGCACTACTGGCGAGCCTGGCGGTGGTGGGCCTGGGCCTGTACGACATGACCCAGCGCCACTGGACCATCACCCGCAACTATCCGGTTGCCGCGCGCATCCGCTGGCTGTTCCTGAACCTGCGGCCCTATCTCCGCGCCTACGTCGTCGAGGGCGATGAGGAGGGCAAGCCCTTCAGCTACGAGGCCCGCCGGCTGGTCTACGCGCGCGCCGATGGCACCTCCGACATGCACCCGTTCGGCACCGAGTACGATGTGCAATCGGACGAGTACGCCTGGCTCACCCACTCCATGGCGCCGGCGCCGGAACCCCGCACCGACGATCGCGTGAGTGTGAACGCCGGGCGCTGCTCGCAACCCTATGAAGCGGCACTGTTGAATATATCGGCGCTGAGTTTCGGCGCCCTGTCCGCAGCCGCCATCGAGGCCCTCAACAAGGGCGCATCGATCGGCGGCTTCTACCAGGATACCGGCGAGGGCGGCGTCAGCCCCTACCACCTGAAACACGGCGGCGACCTGGTGTGGGAGTTGGGCACCGGCTATTTTGGTGCCCGCGCCGACGACGGCCACTTCGATCCGGATCTGTTCCGCGAGCAGGCCGGCGGCGACCGGGTGCGCATGACCGAGATCAAGCTGAGCCAGGGTGCCAAACCCGGCCACGGCGGCGTGCTGCCGGGCAAAAAGGTGACTCGGGAAATCGCCAGCACGCGCAAAGTACAGGCCGGCGTCGACTGTGTATCACCGCGCGCCCACTCGACGTTTTCCTCCCCGGTCGAAATGCTGGAGTTCGCCGAGCGGCTGCGCTCGCTGTCCGGTGGCAAGCCGGTGGGCATCAAACTGTGCGTGGGGCATATACACGAGACGATGGCGCTGATGAAGGCGATGCACGAGACCGGTTCGCTGCTCGATTTCATCGTCGTCGACGGCGGTGAGGGCGGTACCGGCGCGGCGCCGCTGGAGCTCTCCAACCATGTGGGCATGCCCCTGCGCGAGGGCCTGGTGGTAATGCGCAATGCGCTGGTGGGCAGCGGCCTGCGCGACAGGATCCGACTGGCCGCCAGCGGCAAGATCTATTCCGCGGCGGGACTGGCGGAGTGCCTGGCGATCGGCGCCGACTGGTGCAATGCCGCGCGCCCGTTCATGTTCTCCATCGGCTGTATACAGGCGCAGCGCTGCCACACCGATACCTGCCCCACCGGCGTCACCACCCAGGACCCGCACCGGCAACGGGGCCTGATCGTCGATGTGCAGGCCGGGCGCGCCGCCGCCTTCCAGGCCAGGACCCTGGCGGCGCTGGGGGATATCGTCGCCGCCGCCGGGCTGGAGCACCCGCGCGACCTGCAACCGCACCATCTGTTTCATCGCATCGGCGCCACCGAGTCCAAGCCCATCGACCGGATCTGGCACTTCCTGAGCGACCGGGAGCTGCTCGAGGCGCCGGACGAAACCCCCTACGCCCACTGGTGGCGAGCCGCCCGCGCGGACAGCTTCGAGCCCGCCATCAAATTGGAGCAGGAACGCAATACGGCGCCCCGACGCAGCGCGGACTGAAGGTCGGGCAGCAGCGCCCTGCGGACAGCGATATAACTGCTATTAATTATATTTATCCAGCGCGAATTCCCTCCAAGCAGTTCCGGAGCCTCCGTTCATGGCATTCCCCGAAGAGCGTGCCCCCCTCAGCATGCTGGCCCTGCTGGTCAGCGAAGATATCAACGCCGATACCCCCGCCGGCCGCGCCGCGCGCCGCCTGCAGGCGGAGTTGGAACGGCGGCAGGTCAATGTGATCTCCACCGGGACCGCCGACGACGCCAGCGTCATGCTGTCCGCCAATCCGGCCATCCAGTGCCTGCTGCTGAGCTGGGAAGTGCCCGGCGACGGCACCGAGCACGGCGCCCTGCAGGTGCTGGGCAAACTGCGCGCGCGCAATGAGAAGCTGCCGGTCTTCCTGCTCGCCGACCGCGAGAGTGTGTCCACCATGCCCAGGCGCGTACTGGAACTGGCCAACGACTTTATCTGGATGCTGGAGGACACGCCGGTATTTATCGGCGGCCGTATCCTGAGTGCCATCGAGCGCTACCGCAATGCGCTGCTGCCGCCGATGTTCGGCGCCCTGGCGCACTTCTCGCGGGTGCACGAGTACTCCTGGCACACGCCGGGCCACACCGGCGGCACCGCCTTCCTGAAATCCCCGGTGGGGCGCGCCTTCTACGAGTTCTACGGCGAGAACATGCTGCGTTCGGACCTGTCCATCTCCGTCGGCGAGCTGGGCTCGCTGCTGGACCACTCCGGCCCCATCGCCGAGGGCGAGCGCTACGCCGCCAAGGTGTTCGGCGCCGACCGCACTTACTATGTAACCAACGGCTCCTCCACCTCCAACCGCGTGATCCTGATGGCCTCGGTCACCCGCGGCCAGGTGGCCCTGTGCGACCGCAACTGCCACAAGTCGGTCGAACACGCCATGACCCTGTCCGGCGCCCTGCCCACCTACCTGGTACCGGTGCGCAACCACTACGGCATCATCGGCCCGATACCGCCAGAGCGGCTGGAAAAGGCCGCGGTGCAGCAGGCCATCGCCGACAACCCGCTGGCCGCCAACGCGGAGGACAGCCGCCCGGTACACGCGGTGATTACCAATTCCACCTACGACGGCCTCTGCTACAACGTGCGCCGGGTGGAGGAACTGCTGGGCGAGACGGTGGACCGGTTACATTTCGACGAGGCCTGGTACGCCTATGCGCGCTTCAATTCCCTCTACCGCGATCGCTTCGCCATGTACGAGCGCGGCGCCGACGAGGCGGGCGAGGGCCCGACCAAATTCGCCACCCACTCCACCCACAAACTGCTCGCGGCGCTGTCGCAGGCGTCCATGATCCATATCCGCGAGGGGCGCAAACCCATCGAGCACGGCCGCTTCAACGAGGCCTTCATGATGCACGCCTCGACCTCGCCGCTGTACTCGATCATGGCCTCCAACGATGTCAGCGCGGCGATGATGGACGGCCCCGGCGGACCGGCGCTCACCGGCGAATCGATCGCCGAGGCGGTGGCCTTTCGCCAGGTGCTGGCGCGCCTGAACTGGGAGTATGACGCCAAGGGCGAGTGGTTTTTCAACGGCTGGCAGCCGGACAGGGTGCAGGACCCGGCCGGCGGCCGCAGTTATGCCTTCCACGAGGCGCCGCCGGAACTGCTGGCGAGCGAGCCGGACTGCTGGCTGCTGCAGCCCGGCGACAGCTGGCACGGCTTCGGCGACCTGGAGCGGGACTACTGCATGCTCGACCCGATCAAGGTGTCCATCACCACCCCGGGCATGCAGCGCAGCGGCGAGCTGGCGGAATGGGGCATCCCCGCCAGTATCGTCAGCAGCTACCTGGACAACCTGGGCATCATCGTGGAGAAAACCACCGACTTCACCATCCTGTTCCTGTTTTCGATCGGCATCACCAAGGGCAAGTGGGGCACGCTGGTAAACGCCCTGCTCGCGTTCAAGCGCGACTGTGACAACAACCGGCCGCTGGACGAGTGCCTGCCCGGTCTCACCGGTGAGCACGCGCAATACCGCGAAATGGGCCTGCGCGACCTGGCACAGGAGATGTTCGCGAGCATGAAACACCTGCGCACCACGGCGCAGATGTCGGCTGCTTTCTCGACCCTGCCGCAGGCGGACCGCTCGCCGCTGCAGGCCTACGAACGCCTGGTGCGCAACGAGGTGGAAATGCTGCCGCTGGATCAACTGGCGGGCCGCAGCGCCGGCACCGGTGTGGTGCCCTACCCGCCCGGGATTCCGCTGCTGATGCCGGGAGAGAATTTCGGCCCCGCGGACGGGCCGTTGCTGGGCTACCTGAAGGCGCTGGAGGCCTACGACCGACAGTTCCCAGGCTTCGGCCACGACAACCACGGCGTCGAGGTGCGCGACGGGCGCTACTGCATCTACGCACTGAAATAACTGGACCCCGGCCCCGTAGGAGCCTGCCCCGCAGGCGAATCACACGGCACCCGGAAAACTTTCGCCTGCGGGACAAGCTCCTGCAGCACGGGAGAACAATCCAGACGGAGTAACCATGGCAACGGAAACGGCAGAAGAGAACAAGATCGGCCTGGTACCCGCCACGCTGATGGTGGCGGGCAATATGATGGGCTCGGGGGTTTTCATGTTGCCCGCCAACCTGGCCGTGGTGGGCAGCATCTCGCTGATCGGCTGGCTGGTGACCGTGGCCGGCGCCGTGGCGCTGGCGCTGGTGTTCGCCCGGCTGGCGTCGCTCTACCCGGCTGCCGGCGGCCCCTACGCCTATGCGCGCAAGGCGTTCGGTGACTATATGGGCTACCAGACCAACCTGGTCTACTGGCTCGCCAACGTGGTGGGCAACGTGGCCCTGGCCACCGCCGGGCTGGGTTACCTGACCCACTTCTTCCCGCCATTGAAAGAACCGCTGACCTTTGCACTGGCGCAGATCGCGGTGATCTGGCTGCTGACCTACGCCAATATCCTCGGCCCCAGGACCGTCGGCCGCATCCAGTCCTGGACCACCGGCCTGGTGCTGATCCCGATACTCGGTACCGCGGTGCTGGGCTGGTTCTGGTTCGACGGGCAGACGTTTGTGGACGGCTGGAATGTATCCGGCAAGGGCAGTGTCAGCGCGGTGATGGCGACGCTGACCTTCACCCTGTGGGCCTTTATCGGCGTGGAGACGGCGTCGGTATCCACCGGGGTGGTCAAGGACCCCACCAGAAACGTGCCCATCGCCACCGTCGGCGGCGTGCTGCTGGCATCGGTGGCCTATGTGCTCAGTTCATCGGCCATCATGGGCATGATCCCCAACAAGGAGCTGATCACCTCTTCCGCCCCGTTTGCCGACGCGGCGCGCATCGCGCTGGGCAGTACTGCGGCCAACATCGTCGCCATCTGTGCGGCGGTGGGCTGCATCGGCTCCCTGGGTGGCTGGACGCTGCTGGTGGGCCAGTCCGCCAAGGCGGCCGCGGATGACGGCCTCTTTCCCACCCTGTTCGCCAAGACCAATGCCAAGGGCGTGCCGTCGGCGGGCCTGGCGCTGGTGGCGGCGCTGATGTCGCTGCAGGTACTGGCCACCATGTCGCCGTCCGCCAGCGAACAGTTCGGCAAGATCGCCTCTATTGCCGTGATCATGACACTGCTGCCGTATATCTATTCCGCCGTGGCGCTGAAGGTGCTCGGCTACGGCAAGATGCCGCCGAAGCAGTACAGCCTGTTTACGCTGGTGTTGCTGCTGGCGGCGGTCTACTGCCTGGTGGCTCTGGTGGGCTCCGACGGTGCGCAGACACGCTGGTCGCTGATCTTCGTGATCTCCACCATTGTCTTCTACGCGCTGGCCCTGAACCGCAAGCGGGATGTGCAGGAGGGACACCGCCTGCCCGGTGGCCCGGCCCCGGGCTGGGTGCGCTATGTCACCCTGGGTGTCACCATCGGAGCACTGGTGATCTTCTTCTGGATGTCGGTGGGCCAGATGAAGGACCTCAACCTGCGCCACCGCGAACCACAACCGATCGAGCGGCCGACGATACGGGAATAGCGGCACAAAAAAGGGCGGCCGCGGCAGTCTGGAAACCACCGCGGCCGCCCCGTCTCTCAATGACAGCTCCGGCTGCCGGAAACTCAGGCGCCGGCCGGCGCCAGGTCCCCGAGGCCACCGTCGCCCCGGTCGCGCAGCGCCTTCTCCGCGACACGCAGCGCCTCGCTGCGATCGCGGAACTGGCCGTCGCCGGGCAGGCCACCGTTCATTTTCGCCAGTACCGAACGCACCTCCTCGTTCATGCCCGCCAGGTACAGGGCGCGACCGCTGTCGCGCGCATCCGCGGCGATGGTTTCCACCGCCAGCGCCGCCGACAGGTCCAGGTAGGGCACCGAGGAGAAGTCCAGGATCAGGATCCGCGAACCCGCCTCGCTGTGCTCGCGCACATGGTGGCCGAGGTCCGCCGCCGCACCGAAGCTCAGCGGGCCGCTGAACTCGAACAGGGCGATGGCGTCGTGGTGGCGCTGCAGGATTTCCTTGTCCTCTTCCGAGTCCAGGTGTTCCGGCAGATTGCGCAGGCGATCGATCTGCAGCTTGGCCACCTGCTTCACGAATGCGAGTGCCGCCAGTACCACACCCACACCCACGGCGGTGATCAGGTCGACGAAGATCGTCAGCACCAGCACCAGCGCCATCAGTAGCAGGTCCCAGCGCGGGCCCTGGTGGGCGCGCTTCAGGTAGCTCCAGTCGATGATATCCAGGCCGACTTTCACCAGGATACCCGCCAGCACCGCCATCGGGATATTGGAGGCCAGCGGCCCCAGCCCCAGCGCCACTGCCAGCAATACCAGCGCGTGCACCATACCGGAGATGCGCGTGCGGCCGCCGGTGCGGATATTGACCACGGTACGCATGGTGGCACCGGCACCGGCGATACCGCCGATCAGGCCGGCGGCGGTGTTGCCGATACCCTGGCCGATCAGCTCGCGGTTACTCTGGTGCCGCTCGCGGGTCATGTTATCCGCCACCAGCGAAGTCAGCAGGCTGTCCAGCGAGCCCAGGATCGCCAGGATCACCGCGGCCTCCACCACCAGGAATATCTGCTCGCCGCCGAATACCGGCATCTGCAGTTCCGGCAGGCCGGTGGGAATATCCCCCAGCACCGGTACATCCAGGGCGAAAAACGCCACAACGGTCCCGGCGATCAGCGCCGCCAGCGGCGCCGGCAGGTAGCGGCCGAAGCGCGCCGGCCAGGTGTAGACCATCGCCAGGGTGCCGATACCGAGCAGCAGGTTGATGAAGTGCACGTCCGACAGCGCCGCCGGCAGATTGCCGAGCGCACCGAGCGTACCGCTGGGGGAATCGTGCCCCAGCAGCGGGTTCATCTGCAGGATGATGATGATGACGCCGATACCGGTCATGAAGCCGGAGATCACCGGGTAGGGAACCAGGCGGATATAGTGCCCCAGACCGAACAGGCCGAAGGCCACCTGGATAACACCGGCAAGCATCACCGCGGTAAAGATCAGTGCGGCATCGCCGGACAGGCTGGCAAACAGCCCCGCCAGCACCACCACCATGGGGCCGGTGGGCCCGGAGATCTGCGGGCCGGTGCCGCCGAACAGCGCGGCGAAGAACCCCACCGCAATGGCACCGTACATGCCCGCCATGGGCCCCAGGCCCGAGGCCACCCCCAGCGCCAGCGCCAGCGGCAGCGCCACCACGCCGGCGGTGATACCGCCGGTGATGTCGCCGCGCAGGTTGGTCAGGTCAAACTTCATGTCAACCGGCCTCCCCGCCCGCGCCGGCAGCGCGCACCTCGAAGGCGGCCCGGTAGTCGTCGTCCATCGGCTTGAAGTCGCCGCTGGCTTCGTCGTAATACAGCACTTCACCGCTGCCGATATTGTACAGCCAGCCGTGCAGCGCAACGCTGCCATTGGCGAGGCCGGTGGCCACGGCGGGATGGGTGCGCAGGTGCTGCAGCTGCTGCACCACGTTCTCGCAGGTCACCTCATCCAGGTGGTCCTTGCACAGTTCGCCATCGTGCCGGGAGCGCACCACCTCGGTGGCGGAGCGGCAGTGGCCCAGCCACTCCTTCACATGGGGCAGGCTGTCGAGGTTTTCCGGTGCGATGGCGCCCTTCATCGCGCCGCAGTCGGTGTGGCCGCAAACCACGATATGGGAAACGCCCAGCGCCGCCACCGCAAACTCGATGGACGCGGTCATGCCGCCGGTATGGCTGCTGTGGGGCGGCACCACATTGCCCGCGTTGCGGCAGATAAACAGCTCGCCCGGCTCGGTCTGGGTAACCAGGTTCGGGTCGATGCGGGAATCCGCACAGGTGATGAACAACACCTCCGGATTCTGGCCGTTGGCCAGCTTGGAAAACCGCTCTTTCTTGGCCGGGTAGACCTCTTTCTGGAACTTGGCTACGCCGGAAATCACGTGCTCCATGGAAACTCCTCTGTGAATTGACCCTTGTGTATATGGTGGAAATCATTATTTTTTGATAGTTCAATAATAATAAATACCATTTGCTGATAACATAGTATTATCAGAAAAATTGAAAACAGCGTCGGAGGACCCGGTGGTCAACTCCCAATCGCCGCCCACAATCAAGCAACTGGAGTACTTCGCGGCCATCGCCGGCCGCGGCAGTTACCGCCGCGCGGCGGAGGATCTGGGCGTCAGCCAGCCGGCCCTGACCACGCAGATTGCAGCGCTGGAAAACACCCTCGGCGTCTCCCTGTTCGAGCGCTCCCGCGCCGGCACCCTGCTGACCCCGGAGGGGCGCGAACTGTTGGACCCGGCCCGCCAGATCCTGCTGGCGATGCGGGAATTCCAGGCCAGTGCCGACGTCATCTCCCAGGGACACGGCGCCACCTACAAGCTGGGTGTGCCGCCCACCGTGGGGCCCTACCTGCTGCCGAACGTGCTGCCGGAACTGCACGCCCGCTACAGCGACCTCAAACTCTACGTGCGCGAGGCACCGCCGCGGCTGCTACAGCGGGAACTGTCCGAGGGCGCGTACGACCTGGCCATCCTGCCGCTGCCGCTGGCCGCCGACGAACTGCTGGCACTGGAACCGCTGTTCACCGAACCGCTGAAGTTCGTCGTGCCTAGCGACCACCGGCTGGCCGGCAAGGCGGAAGTGACACCGTCGCAGTTGCGCGGGGAGAAAGTACTGACGCTGGAGGAACAGCACCACTTCCACCACCAGGTGCAGGAGATATGCCAACAGCTGGGGGCGCAGCTGCAGCGGGACTACGAGGGCACCAGCCTGGACACGCTGCGCCAGATGGTGGTCATGGGCCTCGGCGTCGCCTTCCTGCCGGGACTCTATGTCCACTCGGAGATGCACGACCCCGAGGCTCTGCACGTCAGCGAGCTCAAGGCCAAGCCCATTTTCCGCCAGCACGGCCTGGTGTGGCGCGCCAGCAGCCCGGGCCGGCGCCTGTTCCGCGACCTGGCGATATATATGCGCGAAATCATCGGGCGGAGACTGGGGGAAGTGGTCACCGTCTCCAGGGACTGAGTGGCGCTCGCCGCGACGGGCGCGCAATTCCGGACACGCAACTCCATACATCCACAGGGGCCAGGCCATGTCTACCTACCTGCTACTGAAGACACTGCACGTCATCAGCGCCGTCGTGGTGCTGGGCACCGGCACCGGTATCGCCTGGTACACCCTGCGCGGCTGGCTGAGCGGCGACCGGCGGGTATTGCGCTGGATCAGCGCGGAAACCGTGGCCGCAGACTGGATTTTTACCACTACCGCCATCGTCGCACTGCTCGGCAGCGCCGGGGGCATGCTGGCGATCAACCCCGCCTGGTTGCAGCAGGCGTGGCTGCAGCTGGCCATTGGCCTGACCCTGGCGGTGTTCCTGCTCTGGCTGCCGGTGGTCCTGCTGCAGTACCGGCTGCGCCGCCACACCCATGATGGCGGCGACAACCCCGCCGCCATCCGGCGCGTCATGAGACTCTGGTGCCTGCTGGGCGCCCTCGCCTTTCCGCTGATGCTGGCGATTGTGTTCCTGATGGTCGCCAAGCCGGCACTCTGACCGCCGGCTCAAACCACAGGGGCACCACGCGATTCTCCACTCTCAGAGGATTCTACACACCTCGTCAAAGTCGAATCGCGGGCTGCGGGGATGCAGCATTTCCGGGTCGCCATAACCCAGGTTGCAGAGAAAATTCGATTTGATATGGCTCTCCGGGCAGTGCTCCTGCTGGAAAGCCGGATCCGAGCAGCCCTCGCTGAAAAACGCCCGATCCACCGCCACATTGTCAAAGCCGGACATGGGACCGCAGTCCAGCCCCAGCGAACGGGCCGCGACGATGAAATAGGCGCCCTGCAGGGAGCCGTTGCGAAAGGCAGTGCTGGCCGCCAGCTCGGCGTTGTCGACAAACCAGTCCCGCGCCGGCGCGTGCGGAAACAGTTTGGGCAGGTACTCGTAGAACTTCATGTCGTGGGCGATGATCGCGGTCACCGGCGCGGCCATGGTCTTCTCCACATTGCCCTCGTTCAGCAGCGGTTTCAGGCGCTCCTTGGCCTCCTTGCCCTTGATGAACACAATGCGCGCCGGGCAGCAGTTGGCGCTGGTGGGTCCCACCTTCATCAGGTCGTAAAGCCGCTTCAGGGTGTCGTCGTCGACCGGCCTGTCCAGCCAGTGGCTGTGGGTCCGGGCGTCGGTAAACAGCTGCTTCAGGGTGCTTTCGGGTACCGTATCGGCCATGGTCATCTCCTCCTCGTCCGGCTCTACACTGTCGACAGGCCCGCCGCTCAATGGATCCACAGGCTGCCGATCATGATCAGGTGGCAGCCGATCACCAGGCAGGTGACACGGCCGCGGGTTTTGAAGTAACTGCCGAGATCCGGCGCGTTCGGGTTCAGGCGCGCCTCGCTCCAGGCCACCAGGCCGTAGCCGATCGCCAACAGCGGCAGCCCCCAGGCGGTGCGGTACAACATCACCCCCACCCAGGCGCCGATGCAGAACAGGTTGCTCAGCAGCGTCAGCGTCGATGCGTGCGGGTAGCCCGGCCGGTTCAGCATCGCGCCCCACCAGATACCGCACAGGAAACTGAGGATCGTCGCACTGTAGGTGGCAAACCACAGCAGGCCGTCGACGCCAAACAGGGTCACGCCGGTGACCTGCATGGCGATGCCCAGCAGGAACGGCAACACCCCGGCATAGGCGAGCGCATTGAGGGACCGGGTTCCGCGATCGGGTTGAGTCATGTCGATCTGGCTGACAAGCTGGCATTCGGCAGGAAATTTACAGGTAAGCTTAGACGCATGTCACAACAGGCGTGAAAGCAGTACAGAGGGCACCGGAGCAATGAACGGGAACGAACACAAAATCGACGTCAAACAGGCCCTGCGCGTGTTTGACAAAGTGACGAGCAAAGGCGAGAAAAGAGAGGATGGCTGGCACTACCGGGGCCTGACCGCGACCACCGATTTCGACGGTTACACGGTGCTCCTGAGCTCGCCCAAAGTGACGCTGACGATCTTCTTCCACAACAAGTTCACGGTGGACTACGCCAAGGCACACGACCTGCAGGAGTTCGTCGAATTGCTCGACAAGCTCGACCGCAGTTGAGCCGGGAGGAAACCGCCCGGGGAGAACAGAAGATTCGTCCCGATGGGCCAATGTCGCTCCGCTATCAGTCGCCCCGAAAGTATCTTGATCAAGTCCGACTTCGGAACCGTCATCCCGGACTCGATCCGGGATCCAGCGGGGGTGCCGCGGTGGCCTGGATTCCGGATCGAGCCCGGAATGACCATCGTAAGCTGTTGTTGACTCAAGTTTCGGGGTTCAGATCGGGGCGCCGGGTTTCAGGTTTGCGGCACGCCGCTGTGAAAGCGGAAGTCGGCATCGACCCCCACAACCAGCCCCTTTTCCACCTCCAGCAACGCCTGCACCCGCGCGCGGATATCCTCGCCGGCGGCCTTCTCCGCCAGCGCCAGATAGTCGCGGAAATGCCGCGCCTCGGACTTCAGCAGGGACAGGTAGAATTTCTGTAGTTCGTCATCCAGGTGCGGGGCGATACGGGCGAAGCGCTCGCAGGAGCGGGCCTCGATGATGGCGCCGCAGATCAGGGTATCCACCAGGCGGGCGGGCTCCGCACCGCGCACCTGCTGGCGCAGGCCGGCGGCGTAGCGCGAGGCACTGACATGCGGGTAGTCGATACCGCGCTTTTCCATGATCGCCAGCACCTGCTCGAAATGGCGCAGTTCCTCCCGCGCCAGGCGCGACATCTTGTTCAGCAGCTCGAAATCGTCCAGGTAGCGGAACATCAGGTTCAACGCCGTGCCGGCAGCTTTCTTTTCGCAGTTGGCGTGGTCCACCAGCAACATCTCCGGCTCGGCCAGCGCCGCCTGCACCCAGGCATCCGGGGTCGGGCAGAGCAGGAATGCATGGATGGCGGAGAGGTCGGGAACGGCTGGACTCATGGCGGGAAATCGAAGATCGCGGCTTGTTGAAAGCGCGGGATTATAGCGGTGTCTGGGAGGGATTGGCAGGGCGCTGGTGTCGTGCGATCTGGGTCAGGCCGCAGTGCTCGGCCACTTCGTCCCGGTAATCCAGCCAACCGTGCAGCACCTGCCCCATCCAGTGCAGTACGGTCGGCCGCGCGCGCTCGTCGACATAATCCAGCATCAGGTGCCAGGCAGCCTTGCGGTGACCGCCCTCGACAGCCGCGTGGACCCGGTGCAGCGCCAGGCACTCCACCGGCAGGCCGTAATGTTTGACCAGCGGGTGCTCCGCCGGGCGCGGTTCGGGCCGGCGCGGGCAGCCGGGATCCAGCTCGCCGCGCTCGTACTCGGTGCCCTCCAGGAACAGCGTGGTCACCGCTGTCGCCACCTCCCAGCCGTGCTGGCCGGTCGTTTCATCCAGCAGCGCGCGAAAACGCGCCGCCTCCGGCAGCAGCTGCACCTGCCGGAACCGGTCCAGGTTCATCCCCAGCCCGCGCGGGTATTCCAGGAAAAGCTGCGGGTGCGGCGCACTGCCGCTCAGGCGCCCGGTCTCCTCCTCGTAAAGATTCGCCGCCAGTTCCCGGCGCACCGGGGGAATCGGGCACTGGATATAAGCGCGCCCCAGCAGGACCGGAAAGTCCCGCACATAGACGGCGTATTCCTGCTCCAGGTGAATATGCAGCAGTTCCCGCGGCACCATACCCGCGGTAAACGCCGGCCAGGCCCAGTGCACTTTGCGCTCCATGACCCGCAGCAGTCCGTCTTTGAATTCAGAGCGGTTCATGGAAGCCAATGGTAGGGCCGGACGGGAGCCAATCCTTGCGGCAGTTCGCCTGCGGGGCGGACTCCCCCCTGTCCTGATCGACCTGTCGACGGAACGAAGGGAGGGATCCGGAGAGCGTTTGATTATTTGATAACGACTTATTAAGTGGATTAATATTTCCCGACAGAATACATCGGGGAAAGCGACGATGACCGAACAAGGAAAGCTGGCGGCGGCCATTCCGCCGCTGCTGGAGCGCCTTCACGACAGTGCCGGTGCCCTGCGCCAGTCGCTGGAGACGCTGCAGGAATCGCCCGGACCCTGGCAGGCGTACCTGTTGCAGCCCCGCTTCGCCGTCGACGCCGCCGAGCGCCTGGGCGGCAGTTTCGAACGCCCCTATGCGCTGGCCGGCGCCCTGGTCGCACGACTGGATTACGCGGAATCCCCACTGGATACGGGCGGCGACGCGCGCGCCACGCTGCAGCTTCCCGGCCTGCTGAGTGCGCCGGCCGGCACCATCGACCTGGCACGACAGCTGAATGAAGACAAGGCGGCCTTCGCCGACGCCGTGGCGGCGTTCAAAAAGGGGCTGTCGGAACGCCCTGCCCCGGAGCGCGACCGGCGCCTGCGGGACATCCTCGCCGGGGCCGGCCACCCGCGGGCGCACCTGCGCCAGTGCTACCGGCAGGTGCTGTTGTGTGCGGACACGCCGGACGCCATTGCGCTGTCCTGGATCAAGGCGCGCAAGTCGATTCGCAAGGTGACGGTGGCCTGGTGTGAGAAAAAGCTGGTGCAACTGGATCCGCAGGGGGAAGACGCCGGCATCCAGTACCAGCGACAGCTGCTGGCCGGCCTGCACAGAAACCAGCACGACGATCTGCGCCAGGTGCAGGTGCAGAGCCGCCCCAACCTGCAGGTGGCGGAGATTTTCCGCGAAAGCGATGGGGAGCATTATCGCCAGGTGGGTTACGCGGCCATGCCGGTGCTGGTGCGCGGCGACAACCGCGGCCAACTGCCGGAATTCACCCGCGTGGATCACGAGCCGGGCCTGCACCGCCGGCGCCAGCGGCGCGACCTGGCCCTTGCCAGCGAACCGCTGCTACCGGCGCTGCGCGTATTCCTTCGCGAACCGCGCTGAGTGACCGCGCGGATCTACCCGCGCCGAAGCGCGGCAATGGTCTCCTTTACCGCCTCGCGACAGTCCGCCATCAGCGGGCCGTACTCGTCTTCGAGCACGGCCAGCTCTCCCCCGTCGAGCTGCGCGGCCAGTTCCCGGTCCGCCTCGAGGCGCTGCTCTGTCACCTCCTGAACCTGGTCGGCGGAAAACAGGCTGCGCAAGCGGCTCAGCAGCTGCTCGCCGGTTTCCCGGTCCGGGTCCGGCTCCGAGGGGAGATCCCCGGTCGCGCGGATGGCCTCCGCCACACGGGCGGCCAGCCGCTCGCGCCCGGCGGCGATATCGATAAATTGCCCGCCGACCGATGCATCGTCGAGGAACTCCGCGGTGTGACGGTAGCAGTCCGCACTGTGCTGGAGGGCGATATGCAGTTGGCCGAGCGCGGTCTGGGTTTCGTTGCGGATCAGTGACATGGTGTTGTTATGGTCCTCTCCGGGAGAGTAATTCCGTGTCGCGGGGAACCACCACCTGCAGCGCGCCGGGGATCACCGAGAAACTGGCCGGCGTCCGGGTCACCGGCTCGCCGTCGGCGTGGATCGACATGGCCTTCGGTTTGGTCGCGATCTCGATGCGCTGGCCCGACACATTGAATACGCGCCGCGCCAGGTCGTGTTTCCCGCTTCGCAGCAGCGGCGCCAGGGTCAGCAGCTCCCAGGCGGTCTGCGGGCGTACACAGTACAGATCGAGTCTAGCATCGTCGATGCGCGCCGACTCGTGCACCAGGTTGCCGCCGCCGTAGTAGCGGCCATTCCCCACCGCCAGCTGGATGGAGCGCAGCGTGCGCCGCTTGCCGTCCACCACCAGCCGTACCCGGAACTCGCGCCGCCGCGCCAGTGCGGCAAAAAAGGCCTTCAGGTAACCGAACACACCCCAGCGCTTTTTCACCTCCGGCGCCAACTCCTCAGTCACCTGGACGCCCAGGCCCATATTGGCGACGTTAAAGAAATAGCAATCGTTGACCACACCCAGGTCGACGGGTGCGCGGTGATCGTCGGCGATCACGGCAAAGGCCCGCCGCAGGTCGTCGCCGATGCCGAGCGAGCGCGCCAGGTCGTTGGCGGTGCCCAGCGGCAGTATCGCCAGTGCCAGCCCGCATTCGTACAGGGTACGGGCGGTGGAACTGATAGTGCCGTCGCCGCCGCCGACAATCACCAGGTCCAGTTGCCCGGCGCGCCCGCGGATGGCCGCATTCGATTCCTCCGGGCTGTGGGAATACAGCACTTCCAGTTCCAGGCCGGCAGCGCGCAGCGAATCGACACCGGCGTCGATATCGGCCCCGGCGCCATTGCGGCTTTTCGGGTTGAGCAACAGGAGCGCGCGGGTTGGCGTCGCCGATGGCTGGCTGATGGCCGATCCTCCGTTTCAGCGCGGGAAACGCTTATGGTATCGGGATACGGGGAGCAGGAGAACACGCGCAGTCACAAATCCAGCCGTGCCCCGGAAACCAAACCGTAGCCCGGATGAAGCGCAGCGGAATCCGGGAAGACCAGCGGCACGGAAATGACATGCCCTCACTGGAGGTAGAAGCGGATAATCAGGCCGGCCGCAACCCCGGCGCCACAAAGCGCTGGTAGTAGGCCACCGACAGCGCGTAGAAGTCCTCGTCGATCCGGCGGCGCAGCTCCACCAGCGGTACCCCGCGGGCCACCGCCGTTGGCCGCAGGCCGTAGTGGGCGGGGTTTTCTATCTGGCTGGCGCCGGCGCGCAACAGCTCGAACACCCAGCAGTAGGGACTCTGGTCCTCGTCGAAGCGGATCTGCTGGTGGCGCAACTGGGCCAGCAACAGGTTGCGATCCACGATCTCCAACTGGCTGCGCACCGCGTTCACCAGGTAGCCCTCGCGACGCTCGGCGATCACGCGCCGCTGCTCCTCGGTGTAGGCGTTCCAGTCGATCACTTCGTGGGCAAAGCGCTTGCAGCCGCGGCAGACATCATCGCCGATACCGGTGGAGCAAACGCCAATGCAGGGGGTGCGCACTTTCTTATACATCGAATAACCAAATCTGCCGAAGCTAAGCTGTCAACGCTCTGAGATATGGAGCCGCCAGCTGAAACACTCGAGTCCCGGAGCTCGGGGCGTAGCCCGGATGAAGGCGCGCAGCGCCGGAATCCGGGAGTTCGGTGCCGGGCCACACCCCATCCCGGATTCCACTGCGCTCCATCCGGGCTACGCCGATCGATTCGCAATCCCGAACTCCGAAACTTGAGTGAAATAGAGCCTTCAGCGGCCTGAAAATAGAGCCCTCAGCGGCCTGAGTTAGAGCCGTCAGCGGCCTGAAATAAAGCAGCGCGTAGACTATGTTGTTTGGGTTCCGGAGGAAAGCCCCCGGCGCCCCACCACTATTCACCAAGCAAATAATGGTAATTCGCCTAAGTTATTGATTTTTCAATAAACTTAACAGCATCAGGGCTTTCCTGTAGAATTCGCCACCCGCCTCCAGCGGCACGAATGCCAAAAATCCCGGCAGAGAATATTCCCCTGGTGAATATCAGAGATCGGGAATTCGCCAGCTGTTGGTGCCACCCCACATACGAAGAGGGACTTATCCGTGCTTGAAGCCTATCGCAAACACGTCTCCGAACGCGCCGAACAGGGTATTCCGCCCAAGCCGCTAGATGCCGAACAAGTGGCTGGCCTGGTAGAACTGCTGAAGAATCCCCCCGCCGGCGAAGAACAGGAACTGGTAGAACTGCTGACCCACCGCGTGCCGCCGGGTGTGGACGAAGCCGCTTACGTGAAAGCCGGCTTCCTGTCCGCCATCGTCAAGGGCGAGGCGGAGTCCCCGCTGATCGACCGCAAACACGCCACCAAACTGCTGGGCATGATGCTCGGCGGCTACAACATCGCCACCCTGGTCGAGCTGCTGGACGACAGCGAGTTGGCCGACCTGGCCGCCGAGCAGCTGAAGGGTACCCTGCTGATGTTCGACGCCTTCCACGATGTGGAAGAGAAAGCCAAAGCCGGCAACGACAAAGCCAGGGAAGTGATCCAGTCCTGGGCCGACGGCGAGTGGTTCACCAAGCGCGACAAGGTGCCGGAAAGCATCAAGGTCAGCATCTTCAAGGTAACCGGCGAAACCAACACCGATGACCTGTCCCCTGCCCCGGACGCCTGGTCCCGCCCGGATATCCCGCTGCACGCGCGCGCCATGTACAAAATGAAGCGCGACGGCCTGGAACCGGAAGAAGCCGGCGTAACCGGCCCGCTGAAGCAGATCGAGGAAGTGAAAGCCAAGGGCCACCCGGTGGCTTTCGTCGGCGATGTCGTCGGCACCGGCTCCTCGCGCAAATCCGCCACCAACTCCGTCCTCTGGTACTTCGGTGAAGACCTGCCGGGCGTGCCCAACAAGAAAGGCGGCGGCATCTGCATCGGCGGCAAAGTGGCACCGATCTTCTTCAACACCATGGAAGACGCCGGCGCACTGGTGTTTGAAGCACCGGTAGACGACCTGAACATGGGCGACGTAATCGAGATCCGCCCCTACGACGGCAAGATCCTGTCCGAAGACGGCAAGGTCCTGAGCGAATTCGAACTGCGCTCCCAGGTCCTGCTGGACGAAGTGCAGGCCGGTGGCCGCATCAACCTGATCGTCGGTCGCGGCCTGACCACCAAGGCCCGCGAATCCCTCGGCCTCGACGCGTCCGACCTGTTCCGCCTGCCGGAGCAACCGAACGACACCGGCAAGGGCTTCACCCTGGCCCAGAAGATGGTCGGCAAGGCCTGCGGTATGGACGGCGTGCGCCCGGGCACCTACTGCGAGCCGAAGATGACCACCGTCGGCTCCCAGGACACCACCGGCCCCATGACCCGCGACGAGCTGAAAGACCTCGCCTGCCTCGGCTTCCAGGCCGACCTGGTGATGCAGTCCTTCTGCCACACAGCCGCCTACCCGAAGCCGGTGGACATCGACACCCAGCACAAACTGCCGGACTTCATCATGAACCGCGGCGGCGTTTCCCTGCGCCCGGCGGACGGCATCATTCACAGCTGGCTGAACCGCATGCTGCTGCCCGACACCGTGGGCACCGGCGGCGACTCCCACACCCGCTTCCCGATGGGCATCTCCTTCCCGGCCGGCTCCGGCCTGGTGGCGTTTGCCGCGGCCACCGGCGTTATGCCGCTGGATATGCCGGAATCCGTACTGGTGCGCTTCAAGGGTGAAATGCAACCCGGCATCACCCTGCGCGACCTGGTCCACGCGATCCCCTACTACGGCATCAAGCAGGGCCTGCTGACCGTGGAGAAGAAGAACAAGAAGAACGCTTTCTCCGGCCGCATCCTCGAGATCGAGGGCCTGGACAACCTGACCGTGGAGCAGGCGTTCGAACTGTCCGACGCCTCCGCCGAGCGCTCCGCCGCCGGCTGTACCATCAAGCTGTCTGAAGAGACCATCGCCGAGTACCTGCGCTCCAACATCACCCTGCTGCGCTGGATGATCGCCGAGGACTACGGTTCCTCCCGCACCCTGGAACGCCGCGCGCGCGCCATGGAAGAGTGGCTGGAAAACCCGGAACTGATGGAAGCGGACAAAGACGCCGAATACGCCGAGGTGATCGAGATCGACCTGGCCGAGATCAAGGAACCGATCGTCTGCGCCCCGAACGACCCGGACGACGCGCGCCTGCTGTCCGAAGTGGCCGGCGACAAGGTCGACGAAGTCTTCCTCGGCTCCTGCATGACCAACATCGGTCACTTCCGCGCCGCCGGCAAACTGCTCGACCAGCACAAGGGCAGCATCCCCACCCGCATGTGGATCGCACCGCCCACCAAGATGGACGAGCACCAGCTGATGGAAGAAGGCTACTACAACATCTACGGTGCATCCGGTGCCCGCACCGAAATGCCCGGCTGCTCCCTGTGCATGGGTAACCAGGCGCGCGTAGCGGCGAACAGCACCGTGCTGTCCACCTCTACCCGCAACTTCCCCAACCGCCTGGGCGACGGTGCCAATGTGTACCTGACCTCTGCGGAGCTGGCCTCCGTTGGCGCCATCCTCGGCAAACTGCCCACCCCGGCCGAGTATCTGGAGTATGCGAAAAACATCAACTCCATGGCCGCGGAGATCTACCGCTACATGAACTTCGACCAGATCGAGGAATTCCAGAAATCTGCCGAAGAAGGCAAGCGCATTGCAGCGACCGAGATTCAGGAAGTGGCTGTATAAGCGACAGACTGGATTGGACTGAAAGCCCTGCCCTCACCGGCGGGGCTTTTTTATGCCGGCAGAATAGCGACTGCCACCCGGAGTCGACTCCGGGTTCCGATTCAACGTTTTTTGAGAGTCGAACCGCGGGCATCCAATCCCGCCAGAATCGCTTTCATTTCATCGGCCTCTTCCGCGGCCCGTTTTGCTTTGGCAGCCGCCATGGCCACCTTTTCAGCCTCGATCGCCTCCTTGATCTTCCGCTCCTTGGCAGCACTGCCGGTGCGCCCCTTGGCCAGCTTTTCCTTGACTACTTTCGCAGTACTACGGGGACCGCCCTGTGTCGAAACCTTCCCGGCCGAAGAGGACCTGGCCCGAGACTTTGGCTTGGGAGCCAGGGCCGCCTTGGTGGTACCGGGCCGCACAGTTTTTATCCCGGCCAGGCTCTTGCCACCATACGTCTCCAAGGCCTCCTCCACCAGCATCTTCAACTCGGCCGGGTCCTCGGCAACTGCAAACAGACTCACCTCGAAGACGTCCGGACCAAAAGCCTTCAGCTCCTTATAAAACGGGTGCTCGATACCAAGCTCGAGCGCGTCCTGAAATTGCCTGAAGCGGGCTTCCGGCGACACGCCCTCGCGTGCGGTGCCAACCCAGACATCGTCCGTCACTTCATTTATAAGGGTAAATACGATCATACAACCTCAAACCACACTTTACGGGCCAACTACAGACCAACCATTCAGAACTCCCCCGAAGGGCTGAAAGGCCGCGCATTCTAATGAGATAAAAATAAAAGTGCAGTCTTGACTTGGAGGGAATGGAAACAGAATTGAGTGGACGAAACCCGATCTTGTCAGGCAAAGGTCCCGGTACATGAATTGTGCGACCACAAACCGCCTGTTGCACAATACCCCCCTGCCCTAACAGTGGCCGTCACTTGCTACAGCCAGCTCAATCCATCGGACTGACCACGGCCCCGCTCGTGTACACCGATCACATAGGTATAAATCTGTGCTGGCCACTCAACCACTCAATCAGCGCCATCGCCTCCCCATGGCTGAACACCACAGGCAATCGGCGGCCCTTACAGGCCTTGCCAAACCGTAACTCGCCGAGATCGACTCCCAGAAACTGGCGGTACAAAAATACAACAGCGTTCAAAGCCGTCTTCGGGGATTGACCGCCACCGACCGGTGGCCGGCCAGATACGCCAACCAAGCCTCAACCTCCGGGGCCCCCAACTCCTCTGGACGCCGCATCTGGTGAAACCGGATGAAATCCCGAATCCAAAGACAATAGGTCTTCTCTGTTCGGTAGGCCATATGCTGCGCCCTCATAAACGCGCGCAGACGGTCCATAAAACGCACCGGCCTCGCCGGTACCGGCACAGGGATGTCTTCCATGCTCATTCCTCGGCAATCGATAACTGTATATTTATACACTGTCATTTGAAAAATGAGCAAACCTGCCTGGACATTTCGGCCCTGAAGACCGATATATCGTCAGCAGGCCGGGAAAACCTTGTAAACATAGAAAAATCAGTGAGTTAAGAGATAAAGCCGAATCGACGATATGCGTCGTGACGATCGATTATAGGAATCGGTGCGAATGTACCAATATCGACGCAGCCTTGACGGCGCGGGGGATTCCGGACATCCTGTCGTCAATTTCAGCCTTGGATAAGTTTCAAGGTGATATCGGTCGTGAGGACCACGATATAACTGTTAGAGTTTCAGGAGGAGTATGCCAAACCGAAGTGAAGAATTGATATCCCAAATCGATTCCATTCTGTCGCTATACGCAGCGGTGGAAGAGTCTTGGCACCACTCCAGTTCCATGGGCGGAGCATTCACTGACTACGCGGGCTATGAGAGTGTGATGACTCAGACGATAAGTGTCATCGAGCATATCTTTGGACCAAGGCATCCGAACTATCAGCGCATTTTGCATGCCTACAACGAGCACTCAAAGCGCGGACTTTTACAAGCAAAAGGGATTCTAAACGGCATCCAAGAGAGTATTCGGGGCGGATTCCTCTCGGAGCTTGAGTCCAGCATCCGAGTGGATATCAAATCTGATTTT
Organism: Microbulbifer litoralis; assembly: GCF_023634065.1. Taxonomy (GTDB): domain Bacteria; phylum Pseudomonadota; class Gammaproteobacteria; order Pseudomonadales; family Cellvibrionaceae; genus Microbulbifer; species Microbulbifer litoralis. The sequence goes on along the minus strand of NZ_JALKCV010000010.1, from coordinate 38,315 downwards.
TTGAGCACGGCCCAGGAGCTTGCAGGACAGGGTGAAAAAGATGCGGCTTCGGTATTGGCAGTGTGCGTGCTTGAGGATTCTATTAAGCAAATTGCCCGTTCCAACGGGTTAGATGATTTGATTGGTAAAGAAATGTCTACGGTGGTCAACGGGTTGGCAGCAAAAAGCGTAATTGAACGCACTACTCAGAGCGCTCTTCTTAGCTTTAAGCCCCTACGAAATGCAGCTTTTCACGCGAATTGGGATCAGGTCACTATCGATATGGTAAACATGCTGCTTTCATTTCTTCCATCATTCATCGAGCGGTACCGGAAGTGACTCTAACCAGTCGCTTAAGTTCGTTACGGCCTTTGGCCTCCACCGGACGCCCTTGTCAGGGCGCCGCTTAGCTTTGCGTTATATTTCTTCTGAGTCAGTGCATGAATAACGAAGTCCAAATCATTGCTGCGGAGTATGATGGATTCCTCAACGCACTTAGGTGCTTTCTAGGCTATAGAAGAGTTTTTGGCTGTTTTCTGCTCGATAGAAAAACTGGCTACCTTGAGAGTCATATTAAGAAACACGGCGAGAATCTAGAGCGTCAATACACAGCAGATTACAACGAAGTTCGCTCGCTATTTGGAGAGTATCTATTCAAACCACTAGCTTCACGAGGCTACAAAAATCTCGAAAATACCGACTGGAACGTGTTTGAGTACTACGGTCTCATATCAACAGCTTTAGATGAGAATGGGCCATGGAACCCGATTGTGAGCGGGAAAACTATTGTTTTGGAGTTCTTCCCTACAGAAAGTGTTAAAACTGTAGAACTCATAGTAGAGGTTGGTGACAATAGCTATAGTCACCTTTCTCGCAAATGAAATATAACTAGGCCATGAACTTCGCGCCTATCGGCGCCGGACAGCCTACGCTACGCTCCGGCTGCCGGTTATGGCAGCGTTACGTGTCAGGGAGAGTATGGAAGACAATCTAGTAAAAGTTGTTCTACGGCTTGAAGAAGGAGAACACGTTTATGTCGAAACTCCTTGGGCCACGGATTTGGGTGGTGGCCGATACCGGCTAGAAAACTGCCCATTCTATTTCTATAACCTTGCCTACGGAGATATATTTTTGGCTGAGTATTCCGAGGAAGAAGAGAGACTAGCCTTTGTTAAGTTGCTAGAGCCATCCGGTCACAAACTGATTCGCATTATCTTCGAGAATCCTGCTAACGAAGAAGGTAAGGAAAAAGAGCAACTTGATAGTCTTGTGGCAATGGGGTGTACATATGAAGGGGCTAACCCTAAATATATCTGTGTAGATATCCCCCCAGAAATCGAGCTAGGCAAAGTCACCGAGTATTTAATAAACAGTGAAATCAACTGGGAGCATGCTGCGCCGTCATATGACACCCTTTATCCAGCCGGCTAGCAAACACGTAACAAGCACATGTTGTTCGCCCCTGCGGGGCTGGGACCTTCGTTCCGCTGCGCTACACTCCGGCCCCAAATGCGGGCGTTAACTTTCGCAAGTAGCAAACATCAAGAAGGAGTTGAAATGCAGCTTTCACATGTTGAAACAATCAATAAACACGAAGAGTTTGGGCGTCAAGCACGCGAAATGGCTTCAAAAAGTTTGCCGAGGCATTTGCTTGGAAAAATATGTCTTGAACCTATAGATCATAAGGCTCTTGCTGCATTCAGATCTGTAGATGTTTCTCAAGATCGGTTAGTGAGCTGGAATTGGAATTTTGCTAGCCGCTATAAAATTTTCTACCCAAAAGCATTTGAGTTATCCGTTTGGCACGGAAGCACACTTTGCTCGCTGACATTAGGCCGTCCAACTTACAAAGGAACAGCTGTTCGCCTGGATTTCATCGAGCGCTTTAATAAGCATATACTGTTTGCCAATGACATGTTTCCCATATCTCTTTTGGCGTATGAAGCTTACGCGAGACTAATTGGAGCCACTCAGATAAGAGTTATGGACCCACTGAATGAAAAATTGGTCAAATACTATTCGTCTCATGGCGGGTTTGAGTATTGCAGGGCTAAGCAAGGTGTCCCCCACTATTTGGTAAAGAATCTATGAATGATCAAGAACGCTTAAAGAAAATTGAAGAAGAGTTAAAGAAAACCTCTGAAGAGTTGTTTAAACCGCGCCCGAAAGATACTGAGGAGGAGCTGGCCAAGAAAGATACTTTCGGCTCTCCAGATAACCTCACAGACCGGAGCGACGAGGAGGAGTAAGTTAACTAGGCAATGCAGCCGACGGCTAAGTTTGTGCACTTTATTGCGCTGTCGCTGCGCTCCATTGTGGCGCAAAAAGCGCCCAAACTTAGCCGCGGCTGATTGCGGCGTTATAGCCAAATTCATTCATTGATAGAGATTGAAGCTTAAGAAATCAGGAATAACCGTTTGTATACTTTCAAAAATACGGAAATCAACAACAAGAAAGCTTCAGACTTTGAAACTAAGTCTTTGCTGTATTTGCTTGGAATGAGAAGCGATAGTGAAGAAATTGAAATAATTACTGTGGATTGCTTCAATGACGTAACGGGCTCTAATACGGATTTCAGCAAGCTCTGGGATGTGCAAAGTAAAAACCATAACAGTCTCCCTCCTTCTAAAATTGGTGAGAGTCTTTCCACGCTGTACGACAACTACATCTCAACTATTAGCTTTTATGAATATATATTATTCATTCCAAAACTTAATAGAGACTATTTGGTAGACCCTTCCCTAAATATTTACAGCTACGAAAACATCAATGAAAAGCAAAAAAAGGGGATAGAGAGGAAACTCAAAGAAAAAATAAATGGAGACAAATCCGGGGCGGCCCCACCGCTATTTATAGACTTCTTGTCGAAGATATGCTTTGTTGAAGATAATAAGAGAGTAAGCACATACATAAAGAAGATTTCTAGATTTAAAAATAAAAAATCAATCCCTGAAGAGATATATGATCGAATATTTATAGAAATTAGGAATGCCCAATCTGCCCTGAAGAACTCATGCATAGAAAATGAAGAAATAAACGCCCCCTCTGAAGTTCTCAAATTTAATCGTCATATTACAAAGACAGAAATCAACACTCTTTTGATTAGCAGGCTAGTTGGTATTGATGTTTTTTCTTTTCCCGGAATACCTGTGAGTTTCTTTGACGTTTTAGTGGGTAAGGATGAAGAAGAAAGAAAAGATTTGCTTCAAGAGTGTAATGAGAATCTAAGTCGTGCTTTCTTCGACAAAAACGGCTGCAGGGAGTTTTGGAAAGTAACAGAAACACTAATAAAGATACTTAAAGAGAACCCCGGTTATAGTATTTTTGATGTTTACTCAAGTTTGACCTCAGGCGTTAAGGTGAAAACAGAGTATTTAACTAAGGAAACGTTGCTTTATATGATTTCTCTAGTAAAGACGGGGTTAGCAAATGCTGATTAAAAAAATCGCGTTTGGCGATTCAGAGGAGGCGTTTGTTGAGAATAGGTTGTCTGATGGCGTAAATGTTATTTTTAGTGACGACAATAACAGAGGTAAAACTCTTGTCATGCAAGGGCTAATGTTTTCTTTAGGATATGAGTCTATCTTTCCTAGCTCTTTCAACTACAAAGATAAATACTTCTATTCTGAGGTTGAGTTTGGCAATATTACCTATGAATTCTTAAGGAAAAGGAATTCTATCGCCATAATGACTGAAGACGCGATGCAGATATTCAATTCAGTTGGTGAGGCAAGGTACTTCTTAGATGAATTTGTTTTCTCAATACCCAGGATTCAAAAGGAAGGTCGAAATGTGCTCGTCGATTTGAGCTTGTTATATGAGTTGTTTTTTATTGGTCAGGATAATAGAAATCCATCTGGACTTATAAGTAAGGGGCGATTTAATAAGTCTGACTTTAAAGCTATGGTTTATGATTTGGCGGGTTTGTCTGATAACCAGTTTAATATCGATGACATAAAGAGCATAAAGGAAAATATTAAATCCTTAAAACTTCAGCTTAAAGAGGTCAGAAGAAAAATATCAATAATAAGACAAAACCCCAATATTGCAGAAATAGCTTCTAGAACGTATGACTCTGAAGTTGTTCAGGGTAAAATTAAAAGAATATCTGAAATAAATGAAAATATATCAAAACTTAAACGTTCCCGGCAAAGAGAGATTAATAGAAAGTCTAAACTAGAAAATCTAATTGCAGAGCTTAATTCACTAAATAGGGACCTTAGTGAGGGAAATGTTCAATGTGGTGATTGTGGCAGTGATAAGATAGTGTATTCCAATAACGATCTAACATTCGAAATAAGTAATATCGATGTTAGAAATGGAATCATAAAGTCAATCGATCAAAATATTAGGCAAAAGGCCGATATAATCATGGATTTCTCTGGAGAAATTAATTCTTTTCAGAGGGAGCTAAATGAGGAAATGAAAGATACACCGCCGAATTTCCAACAAATTGTTTTGTATCAGGAGCAGACTATATCAGAGGTGGATTTTGATGACCAAGCATTTTCCCTTTCGAATCAAATAAAGGCATTAGAGGACCAGCTTAATTCATATACAAATATCGATGAATCTCTGAAGGAAGAAAGAAAGAGTTTCGACGACAATCTGCTGAAGGAGATGAACGACCTGTACAAGGCGATAGATCCTAGTGGTAATTTGGTGTTCGAGGATATTTTTACCAAAAAGGGCTCAACTTTTTCAGGTAGTGAAGGGCAGGAGTTTTATTTTTGTAAAGTTATTGCCCTTAAAAAGCTGCTTAAACATAACTTTCCTATTATGATTGACTCATTTCGCGATGGAGAGCTATCAACAGGAAAGGAGACTAAGATGCTTGAAATATATAAGAAGATAGATAGTCAGGTCATATTAACCTCAACACTGAAAGATGAAGAATATAGCAACGATAAATACTCCAGAATAGATGGTGTAAATGCTGTGGATTACAGCAATCATCAGGATTGTAAAATATTAAGCAAGCAATATGTAAGAGAGTTCTTGACGCTAACGTCAAGATTTGAAGGCCTTGTTCTGTAAAGAGCTATAATCGGGTAAGGGACGGGTATTTAGCCCGCCCTCCCCACAACACCCTGCATGCGGGTCCGCACAGGGCGTTTCAATCAGAGTAGTGAAGTTTGATCCATCCGTCGCGCAGTGTCGCCAACCCGGCCTTCTTCAGGTAGTCATTTGACAATGCCTGATTGATTCCGGGTGTTTTTGAACTGCGCCACGGGCCTTTACTTGTAATACCGCACGCCACCGCAGCTTGGACATGCACACCCAGCCTCATTAGATTACGCACCTTGGTTCGTGGCTTACGCCACTGGCGCCAGTAGGCCATCCGTACTCTGCGCCTTATCCAGTGATCCAGATCACAACACAGCTGATAGCCGCTGGCTATGCCAAAGTAGTTGATCCACCCACGTATAAATTGGCTGGTCCTAAATCACTTGATCACTACAGGCCTCCACCGGACAGCTTACTTTATGCACTTTATGCACAGGTCGCTTCGCTCTCAACATTGATGCCCGTTACCCTGTTACGTTGAATTGCCATAGAGACTCTTCTTTGCTAAATTCGGGCTCGAAGCCCATTCGACTGTTCGAGTTAGTAAATCGGGTCGGCCGCCCGCGCCACGCTTGTTAACGGTCTCTAAGGACCAGGCAAGCATCGGGCTGGGAGGCCGGTAACATGGTGAGAGATGTTACGGGCTTCAACTTACCGAATTTGGGGGAATTAGATCATACAATGCGAGGCATTTCACTCAAGTCTCCGCGAGACGTCTTACCTTGTGCACATTTTGCGCGGGTCGCTGCGCTCCCATTTTCGCGTAATACGTGCATAAGGCGAGCTGTCTCTAACGGTGGTGTTCAGTGTCATAGGTAGCGGTAAATTTCATAACATTATGGAAAAGTGTTCTATGAGTCTAAGGCATGCGAAAGAGCACGATCTGACGAGAATCGTAGAGATTTACAATTCTTCAATCGTATCTAGACGATCCACAGCTGATACTGAGGCGGTAACGGTTGAATCACGGCTTCAATGGTTCCACAAACATCATCCGGAATATCGGCCTTTACTCGTTTACGAGCAAGAGAATGAGATTGTTGGGTGGATAAGCTTTGAAGATTTTTACGGCAGACCAGCCTATCAGCATACGGCAGAACTGAGTATTTATATAGCTCCGGAGAATCAGGGTAAGCAGCTTGGAAATAGGTTATTACGAGCTGCAGAAGAGATGGCACCGAAACTTGGTTTACATACTCTCGTTGGATACGTCTTTGCACACAATACTCCGAGCATGCGTCTACTTCAGGCGCATGCATTTCAGGAATGGGGGCGGCTTCCTGATGTCGCAAAGATGGATGGCAATAATTACAGTCTCTGCATCATGGGTAAGAGACTTTAGGAAAGTCTTCAGTACTGAACAAGATGCGGCAAGGGACGGTGATACCATCCTGGTTTGGTCGCAGTCAGACAGCAATACCTGGTATCAATATAGAAGCATTTTTGAATAATGGAACTTCTTTGCCTTAAAACACATTACGAATATATGCTAGTGGGCTGTTTGTAAAGTTCGGTAACAAAGGAGCACAGCCAAATCGTTCAGGTCAAGGCGAGAGAGCGCTGGAATAGCAGCGTTATTTCAAGCTTTCTCAACACAGAGCTGGACGATTTGGCGAAGCGAACTGTTACCTAACTTTGCGAGCGGCCCACTAGTGTGCTGTGCGGGAAGTTCGCGAACAAAGAAGCACGGCCAAAGCGTTCAGGTCAAGGCGAGAAAGCGCTGGAATAGTAGGGTTATTTCAAGATTCCTCAACACGAGGCTGGGCGCTTTGGCGCAGTTAACTGTTTGCGAAGTTCTCGCACGGCGCACTAGTGTGCTGTGCGGGAAGTTCGCGAACAAAGGAGCACAGCCAAAGCGCTCAGATCAAGGCGAGAAAGCGCTGGAATAGCAGGGTTATTTCAAGCTTTCGCAACGCAGAGCTGGACGCTTTGGCGCAGCGAACTGTTTGCGAACTTCCCGTACAGCACACTAGGGCATAGCCAGATTAGTGAAGCAAGTACGAATCCCGACACGAGAAATCCCATGCACAATAAGATAAAACTCCTGTTATTAAGCGCCTACCTATCATTCGCAGCCACTGAAGCCAATGCTTCCGAAACCATTGCGATCAATCCAACCAGCAAAGCAGCACTGTTGGACGGCCGTTGTGGTAATGATGAGTGGGAAGCAGCAACAAAGATCGATCTGCCAGCGCAGGTATCTATTTATCTAATGCACGATAAAGATTACTTCTACATATGCGCCAAAGGCAAAGCAGAAGACATCACAGTCTTAGACCTTTATATAGATCATACAGAAACAGGCCAGCTACACAAATTTCATCTTTCCGCTCAAATGGGGGAAAAAGTACTCACAGGCAATGGATGGGAACGTGTATCCGGAAAGTGGGATCTCAAAGATTATGCCGGATTCTGGGTGCCCTTTTCTGGGCTTGAAGATCCAGAAAATAGAAGCAATCCTATATGGGCTAAAGGAACACACAGGCAAGTCCAGGTTTCACGCAGTAAATTTCCTGGCGACACCTGGAAGATGATGTTTGGTGTAAGCGCAATCAATCACGAAGGCAACAGGAATTCAGAATTCTTTTATCCAGATAAAGCAACATCTACAGACAAGTCAACCTGGAGGAAATTTTCATTTTATGAGTGAAATTTTTATCCACCAATTCAGAGTACTGAAAATACTTTCTCCATTCAGACAAGCCAGGATTTCACGTAGAGTCAACATTTTGAAAATAAAAGAAAAATAAATAAGGGATCGGGGCTTTCCACAATATCATTGTGCGCTTTCACGATATTTACAAAGGAGACTTATGATGACAACTAAAGATAGACGGACGATTTTATCCACACTATGGATTTTTGTTACACTGAACTATTTATACTGTGATGTTTTATCACTGATGTCTCCAGAAATGCTGAACTCGTTGATTACGACAGGTGGGGCAGGCGGAATCACCATGGACGAACCGACGTTGCTCGGCGCAGCCATACTGTTAGAGATTTCCATTTTATTGGTATTACTTTCCAGGGTTTTGACGTATAAAACTAATCGATGGGCAAATATTATTGGTGGTTCGATTAAGACGCTGGTGATGGCTGGAACGCTGTTTATGGGAGCAAGCCTTCATTACATTTTCTTCGCCATCATAGAAATTGCGACCACATCATTTATTGTTTGGTATGCCTGGACCTGGACAGAGTCAGAAGATACGAAGATCCGAGAAGCAAACGACGTCCAGACAGCCACATAACCATTCGATTCAGAATCTCCGCACAAGCGATGACCGCTTCTTAATGTCCAGCAAACGGGATTCGGGTAATGCAAAAATGCTTGTTGCGACTGGTCTTAAAATAATTGGCAGTGCCGGTGTCGCATTTTCACTTGGCCGGCCTGATAATATTTCTTGCGCTGCTGAAGCGAGATTAGATGGAGAGACAATGATTTCAGAAGTTCGCTCCATTACTCATTCGGTTTCTGTTCCAATCAACGCTGATCATGAAGATGGTTATTGAGGTTCTCCCGAAGCAGTCGCCAGAACCATTCAACGGGCTATAGAAACGCGGTTGTAGGAGGCAGTATCGAAGACTATACGGATCTCAAGGATCGGAGTGCCCTCTCTACAAAATATCCTTAGTAGTAGAGCGAGTTCAAGCAGCAAGAGAGGCAATCGATGCTAGTGGAATACCATTTATCTTAGTGGAACGTACAGATCGTCTAAAAATCAACCAGCCTGACGGTTTTCCGACGCTGTTCTAAGAGCAAACCTTTAAGCTCATCGAATAATACATTCAGATCAGACTGTCGTTAAATGATCATACTTTTATGCGACACCAGAGCTTAGCACCATTAACCTTACCAAACACTAAAATTTTCAAGAAGAGAAAAATGAAACGTATATTAATAAGAGCATTCATTGCCTATGTATGCATAAACGCTCTATTGGCCATCTTATTCTTCTCCGCGGGCGGTTTGCAGATGGTATTGGGACCCACCATTCCGGAGGCAGCGGTTCCTTCCTCCCTCTCATCAGACCTAAAATTCTTCCAAAAGGTTGTCCTTGCCAATGAAAAGGATACCACGCCAGAGCAGCAGAGGGAGTTTAAGAAAATTATTGATCAGGCTCCCTCACCACAAAACGTTGACGACCTGACTCTCACCGCACTACAGGCGCTGGCAGTTTTTGACAATGCGCACACGACTGTATTGAAGACGAAGATGTACCGACTTCCAGTACGTTTTCACTGGACAGCCGATGGGCTGATCATTGTAAAGGCACGAGCCAAGTATAAAAAGCTACTCGGCCGAAAGGTACTCTCAATTGGAGGAAAGTCCCCCGAGTCCATGCTGGCCCATACAGCAATCTTGACCGGCTCCGGGACCTCAAGCTGGATCCGGTACCGTAGCGAGTTCCTGTTCTCAGCTCCAAGTGCTCTGTCGCTCATAGGTGCTGATGTCGAGGATAATACAGTCGAACTTCATGCTCAGGACCCGAATGGAGGCAAGTTCAAGACAAAGCTTAGCGCTGACAAAGAAATCATGCCGGGTGATCCATTCTGGGATTTTCTCAATGCCTTTCCGGATGACGACAGTTTCAAGACCGAGGAGTGGGTGTCACTTCTTCATCGGGATCAGGCACTCCCCCTGTATCTGCAGGAAAGCACCAGGCTTCACCTGTTACGGGAACTTCCTGAATACGATGCCATATACGTACGTATGAATGCCAGTTTCGCGGATAAATCCGAATCTCTCGAACAGTTTGAGAAGCGGATACTCGAAGCGATTTCCCAGAATGAACCGGGTAACATCATTGTGGACTTTCGCTTCAATCGGGGTGGCGACTATACGAAGGTACTGCCGATCGTCCGGTCCCTTTCCAATGCCACTCCGGAGAATGGCAGACTTTACCTGATCGTTGGTCCCAATACATTTTCCGCCGGTATTATCGCTGGCAGCCAGTTCAAGAGGTTCATTCCAGACAGGCTGACAGTTGTGGGCAGCGAAATCGGCGACCGACTGCGCTTCAGGGCGGAAGGTTTCTATCCGACATTACCGGAATCGGGAATCAAGCTCTATTTGACCAAGGGTTGGACCGACCTGGTTGATGGATGCGGTTGGTTTGATGATTGCTGGCCGCCGAACAAGTTGCTGTTGAGAAAAGTGGGTTCACTGGAGGTAGACATACCTATTGAAAATACCTGGGATTCCTATAGAACCGGAAACGATCTGGTGATTGACTCTGTCTATAAGGATATTGTGCAAAGGAAAGGTAGTTAGCCTATTTATCCTAGTGCTATTCAGTAGAATGGAATTGCCACATCAGTAGAGGGAGGATGCCGCGCTTGCCAGCTGATGCCGGCTCCAGGGGCGTGAGCAGCCCCTCCCCTGGATTTTCTCCACATTCTGCGTCACTCCGGCTCGCTTTCACTCGCAATGCTATTCAGTACTTCAACTGCGGCTTCAGGCAGAACCAACTCTGCCGCAGCCAGGTTCTCCTGCAGGTGCTCCACGGAAGAGGTTCCTGGAATCAACAGGATATTTGCAGAGCGCCGCAGCAGCCAGGCAAGCGCCACCTGCATGGGCGTAACCGCCAGCTCATCGGCTACCTGCTGCAGGATCGAGGACTGCAGCGGCGTAAAACCGCCCAGCGGGAAAAAGGGGACATAGGCGATGCCGTCTTCCGCCAGCAGGTCGATGATTGCATCGTCATGCCGGTGAACGAGATTGTAGTGGTTCTGCACACAGACGACAGGGGCAATGCTGCGGGCCTCCTCGATCTGTCGGGTGGTTACGTTGCTGACGCCAAGATGTCGGATCAGTCCCTCTTTCTGCAGCTCCGCAAGTACCGAAAACGGCTCGGCGATGGAGCCCTCTGCCGGGCCGTGGGCAGAGAACATCGCCCGGAAGTTCACTACCTCCAATTGCTCCAGGCCCAGGTTGGACAGGTTATCCTGCACGGCCTGGATCAGCTCCCCCCTCGAGAGTGCCGGGATCCAGCCGCCCTGCTCGTCCCGCCGGGCACCGATCTTGGTGACCAGTGTCAGGTCGTCTGCGTAGGGATGCAGGGCCTCGCGAATGATCTGGTTGGTGACATGGGGCCCGTAGAAGTCGGAGGTATCAATATGGTTTACCCCCTGTTCCACGGCGGCCCGAAGTACGGCTATTGCCGCCCGCCGGTCTTTCGGGGGGCCGAAAACACTGGGGCCGGCGAGCTGCATGGCGCCATAACCCATGCGGTGGATTTCCCGGTCGCCCAATCTGAAAGTGCCGGCTTTGGTAATGTCAGTCATGTGAGTTCTCCGGTTTGGCAAGGTGGAAGCACTTTATCGCGCCTCCATTTGTGCGACAATCGACCGAAATCAGGACAGCTTGTACGGAATCTGGAACAGTGAAGACAGACCTGAACGATTTGACCGCCTTTGTCGCCGTCGCCAGGGCCAGCGGTTTTCGTGAAGCTGCAAGGGCCACCAATACCAGTGCCTCGCGACTCAGCGATGCGGTGCGGCGGTTGGAATCGCGGCTCGGTGTGCGCCTGTTTCACCGCAGCACCCGCAGCGTAGTGGTCACGGAAGCCGGCGCTTCGCTGCTGGAGCGGGTGAGCCCGGTGATGAACGAGCTCGACTCGGCGCTGGACAGCGTCAATCACTACCGCGGCAAACCGGCGGGCAAGCTGCGCCTGCATGTACCCGTCAGCGCCGCCAAACTGATACTGCCCGCTATTGTGCCCCCGTTTCTCGCGGCCTATCCGGATATCGAACTGGAGGTGGTGGCGGACAGCAATGTCATTAACGTGTTCGAGGCCGGTTGCGATGCCGGCATTCGCTACGACGAACGGCTCGAGCAGGACATGATAGCGGTGCCGATCGGCCCGCGCCGGCAGCGGTTCGCGACCGCTGCCGCACCGGCTTTACTGGACAGGCTGGGGCGGCCGGAGCATCCCCGCGACCTGCTGGAGTATCCCTGTATCGGGGGACGCTATCGCAGCGGAGTGGCCTCTGCGTGGGAGTTTGAAAAAGACGGCCAGGTCATCGAAATACAGCCAGCCGGCCCGCTGACCGTCAGTGTCGGCAGTGCCGTCGATCTCGCCGTGGATGCGGCGGTGGCCGGTACCGGCGTCATCACGCTGTTCGAACAGTGGCTGCGCCCCTATCTGGACTGCGGGCAGCTGGAGCCGGTGCTGGAATCCTGGTGGCAATCCTTCAGTGGCCCCTATCTCTATTACTCCGGCCGCAGACTGGCGCCGACGCCGCTGCTGGCGTTTATCGATTTTCTCCGGAAGATGGAGGCTGAATAAATCGGGGCTTCGCGACCATAACAGAACGCGCCCGAATCCAGGCCGTCGGGCCACCTTCGCTGGATCCCGGATCCTTTTGTCATGCCGGACTTGACCCGGTACCAGGATGACGGCGAATACGCGGCTACCCGCCCTGCAACGCCTCCCTGATCTGCCCCCCGACCTCTTCCAGGAATATCCGCATGCGGCTCACCCGCCTCAGGTCCGGATGGATCAGCAACCATAAAGGCGTAGCCAGCTCCGCAACCGGCGGCGCCAGTCGCAGCAGCTGTTCGTCCGCGTCCCCCAGATAGCGCGGCAACACCGCCACCTCGGCGCCCTGCCGGATGGCCACCTGTACGCCGAGCAGGGAATCGATCCGGTAGCGACAGCGTTCGCGGTGACCGCGCGCGTTCATCCAGGCTTCCAGCGCGGCATCTCCCATATGCACATCCGGCCCCACCCAATTGCAGGCGGCCAGTGACTCCGGTGACAACGGCAGGGATTGATCCCGCCACCCTGCCCGCGCGCCATAGACGGCCATCTGGATCTCCCCTACCCGCCGGCCAACCAGGGTTTCCGGCGGTTTGTGGGTCGGGCGGATAGCGATATCGGCCTCGCGCTTGCTGAGGCTGTGCAGCTGATTGGAAATCACCAGCTCCAGCTCGATCTGCGGATATTGCCGGCGGAAACCCGCCAGTATCGGCGCCAGCAGACCGCTGTACAGGGTGTCGGTGGTAGTGAGGCGAATGGTGCCGGACAGCTTGATATCCCGCCCCGCGATGCGGCGTTCCGCGCCCAGGATATCCGTCTCCACCCGCGCCGCGACTGCGGCGAGGTCCTCCCCGGCCGGGGTCTGGCTGTAACCGCCGTGACCGCGCTCGAACAGGGTGACGCCGAGGCGCCGCTCCATCTCCCCCAGCCGGCGGAATACGGTGGCATGGCTCAGGCCCAACTGCCGGCCGGCGCCGGACAGTGAGCCGTTCCGGGCGATGGCGTGGACTATCTGCAGATCATCCCAGCGAATCAGTTGTTCATCCATACAAACCAGACTCTCACTATTGGGGAATGTATGTGTATTTTCGGACAGTTTAAGCTGGCATCCAACAAGTGCAACAGGAGTGCGAGCGATGAATGTACTGATCGTGCTGGCTCACCCGGAGCCGCAATCTTTCAATGGCCTGCTGGCCGGAAGCGCTGTTGAAGTGCTGCAATCCGCCGGCCATCGAGTGCAATTGGACGACCTCTACCGCGAGCAGTTTGATCCGGTGGAAAAGGCGTCGAACTATGCCGATCGCGACGAGGAGCGGCCTTTTGCGCCGCTGACCGAGCAGCGGGCCCACCAACCGTGACGGGCATCTGCCGGCAGACGTACAGCGCGAGATCGCGCGGCTGGAGTGGGCGGACCTGGTGATATTCCAGTTCCCGCTGTGGTGGCATGCACAGCCGGCCATATTGAAGGGCTGGTTCGACCGGGTGCTGGTTTACGGCGGCCTCTATTCCGGCAGTATGCGTTACGACCGCGGCTATTTCCGCGGCAAGCGCGCCATCTGCTCGGTCACCGCCGGCTCACCCGAGCAGGCCTTCATGCCGTTCGGCCGGGCCGGCAATATGGTCGAGTGGCTGTGGCCGATCCATTCGTCGCTGTATTACGTCGGCTACGATGTGCTGGCACCGCAGGTCGGTTACGGCGTGCAGGGCGGCGGTATCCAGTACCAGCAGGAGGCGGCTTTCCGCGAGCATGTCGAATCGCTGCGCGCCGACTGGATCGATCGCCTGAAGGGTATTGAGCACGACGACCCGATTCCGTTTACCGGCTGGGAAGATTGGGACGAAGCAGGCACACTACAGGGCCGCCATCCGATGCGTTGGCGATTGTCCTGATACGAATGACCGGGAGATACGACGGTGAAAGTAAAACGAATAATGTCGAATTTCGAAACCCGCGATACCGAAAAGGCCGCCGCTTTCTACGGCGATATCCTGGGGCTCGACCTGCTGATGGATCACGGCTGGTTCCAGACCTACGGTTCAGATGCAAAGATGATGGTTCAGCTCAGTTTCGGTTCCGAAGGTGGCTCGGACACGCCGGTGCCGGATCTGTCGATCGAGGTCGACGATGTGGAGGCGGCGCTGGAGAGAATGCAGGCGGCGGATATTCCCATCGAATACGGGCCGGCGAGCGAGCCCTGGGGCGTACGGCGATTTTATGTGCGGGATCCATTCGGGCGGCTGCTCAATATTCTGCAGCATGAATAGAAATGCGCGGACGAGCCAGCTGAAAACTCAAAATGCCATGGCGGTAGCGGGCGTCCCTGCGCATCCGGAGAGACAAGCCTCCATCGTCATACCAGACTCGACAACGTAGCCCGGGTGGAGGCGCACAGCGCCGGAATCCGGGATTGCGGTGCAAAACCGTACCCTCCCCCGGATTCCGCTGCGCTCCATCCGGGCTACGCCTGTATCGTTATGCCGGAGGACCCGGCAGAACGTAGCCTGGATGGAGGCGCGTAGCGCCGGAATCCGGGATGGCGGTACCGGGCCGCACCTGCGCCTGTCAGTCCGCTGTCTCCAACTCCGAAACTTGAATGGCGATATTTCCACTCAGGCCGGCAGTCGCCGGTCGTAATCGGCCTTCAGGCGATTGACCGCATCCCAGAATGGCTCCGCTTGCACGTCCGCCAGCCGCGCGGCCAGGACCTGCAGATGCGCGTGCCAGCCGGTACTGATACTCAACAGGGTCGAGCGATCCGGCACTCGGTGATGGGTAATCGTCAGCAGCACTTCGGCGCCGTGGGGTTCCAGCTCGAAGGTCACGCCGCCGGTACTGCCCCACTCGATCGCCAGCCTGTGCGGTGCATCCAGTTCGGTGATACGGCTCTGCATCCGGTGTTCCTCGCCATAGCCCTCCGGTCGCTGGCCGGGCGGATCGGTCAGCTCGTCATTGCGCCAGACAAATTCGAATGTCGAGCCGGTAGCCATCTGCATTTCACCGGCGGCCAGCCACTGGCGGCGCAGATCGCTCTCGGTGAGGTGGGCCCATACGCGTTCGATCGGGCCCGGCAGCAGGCGCTGGATCCTGAGCGTATCCGACCCGGTCAGGGTGCCGTAGTCATTGAGGGTTGCATCTTCAGTCATCAGTCATTTCCTTCCCTGTCGGGGGTTTTGGCGGCATCCTCTTCGCGGAGGAGCCGTTCGAGAACATCCAGGCGCCCGGTCCAGAAGCGCTCGTACTGTTTCAACCACTGCTGCGCACTGGCCAGCGGCCCGGGATTCAAATGGCACACGCGGCTGCGCCAGCGCACCTCGCGCCGGATCAGGCCAGCCCTCTCCAATACCTTGATATGTTTTGAAGCCGCCGCCAGCGACATCTCGAACGGCGCGGCCAGCTCCCCTACCGTCTTCTCTCCCTCGCTGAGCTCGCGCAACATACGGCGGCGTGTGGCGTCGCCCAGGGCCTGAAAGACGGTATTCAATTGTGTCATTTCTGATTCAACCATAAAGTTGAATGTAACAGCGAACGCGCCCTCATTCAACCAAAAATTTAAATGAAGATGCCCGGCAGGCTGAAGGAGGCCAATGCAAAAGTACCAACCATTGACTTTCGGGTCACCGCGCTCCATTCGCCGCGGCGGGCCGGGTTCTGTACCGGCAGGTCAAGGAATTAGGCTTTGTGCGCCCCGGCGATCTTTGGTAGTCTTCGCCCGCCGTCAACCCGGAATACCTTTTTTCTCCGCTTTATTCCGCCGTTGTACCTGCAGTCCATTCTGCAATCGTTATCTGCTGGATGAGTTTTTGAAAGCGATCAGCCTCCCCGAATCACTGAACGGAAGCGCCCCGACGGCTCCCCTGCTGGAGCGGCGGACCGCTGCTGCGTTCGTGCTTGCAGCGCTGGCTGCCGGTATCACCGGACTGCTGGTGCATTTCGGCCTCGTCTACGATACCGCTGAGCTGGTTCCGCTGCTGGAAAACACCGCACTGAATCTGCTGGCCGGCCTGGGCCTGGCCGGGCTCGCGGTATCGCATTTCCTGGTGTACCGACACTTCCTGCTGCTGCTCAACTTTGTCAAAACCCTGCGCACCGCCTTCCTGCGGTATCTGCGCCACCTGCTACCGGCCGCACCGACGCTTCGCCTTGCCCCGCGCGCGGCCCACGGCTGCCGGGCTCCCCCGCTCGCCATCTGATCCACCGGCCGATTCCGCCGGTCTGTTCCCGATTTTTCGCATTGCCACCTGTCACTGAACAGGTGCTGCCAGCGCGCACGTTGCGCCCGGCAGCCCTGTTGTGCGACGCGACCTGATTCTTTCCGGTTCGCGGGGCGGCTTTGCGTTCTCCGCCCTGCCTCTTCCATCGGGCAGATGTTGTAAACCTCCGTGTTGAGAGGATCTTTCCTCGTGTTAGTTCGTAGCCTAAGAAAAGCTGCGCTGGCCGCTGCCGTGTTCGCACTGGCGGGTTGTCAGGGTGGCGTGCTCGACCCCAAAGGCCAGGTGGGTGTCGACGAGAAATACCTGATTATTATCTCGACCCTGCTGATGTTGCTGGTGGTGATACCCGTGATCGTCATGACGCTGTACTTCGCCTGGAAGTACCGCGAGGGACGGGAGCACGAGATCTATGCCCCCAAATGGGCGCACTCCGGCAAGATCGAAACCATCATCTGGCTGGTGCCGGTGGCCATCATCGTGATCCTGGGCGCAATCACCTGGCGCTCCACCCACGCGTTGGATCCCTACAAACCGTTGGCGCACGAGCGCGACCCATTGACGGTGCAGGTGGTATCCCTCAACTGGAAATGGCTGTTTATCTATCCCGAGCAGGGCGTGGCCTCGGTCAACGAACTGGTGCTCCCGACCGATGTACCGGTGCAGTTCAAGATCACCTCCGAGTCCACGATGAACTCCTTCTTCATTCCGCAGCTCGGCAGCCAGATCTATTCCATGGCTGGCATGGAAACGCGGCTGAACCTGATCGCGAACGAACCCGGTTCCTACGAAGGCTTCTCGGCCAACTACAGCGGCGCTGGCTTCTCCGATATGCAGTTTGAGGCTGTGGCCACAGACGAGGCCGGTTTCGAAAAGTGGGTCGCCTCCCTGAAACGCGAGAGCCCCGCCCTGACCGGCGGGCGCTACGCGGAACTGGCAAAACCGAGCGAGAACCATCCGGTGGAACACTTCGGTCGCGTCAGCGATGGCCTCTTCCACGGGATCATCGACAAATACATGAAGAACTACAACGACTGGAATCAGGGGCCGGCGCACGCCTCCCCCGAACACTCAACCTCTGAACACGCCGCCGCACTGCCGGGTGCCGCCAAACCTGAGGAGGCCTAGGACCATGTCCCTACTCGGTAATCTGTCGCTCGATGCGATTCCCTTTCACGAGCCCATCATCATGGTCACGCTGGCGGTTGTCGGCCTGGCCGGTGTCGCCATCGCCGTTGCCATCACCGCCTATAAAAAATGGGGCGTGCTCTGGCACGACTGGCTGACGTCCGTCGACCACAAGCGCCTCGGGGTCATGTATATCGTGCTGGCGCTGATCATGCTGATACGCGGCTTTTCCGACGCCATCATGATGCGCACCCAGTTGGCAATGGCCACCAGCGGCGACAAAGGCTATCTACCGCCGGAACACTACGACCAGATCTTTACCGCCCACGGCGTCATCATGATCATGTTCATGGCCATGCCGTTCATGATCGGCCTGATGAACATCGCCCTGCCGCTACAGATCGGTGCCCGCGACGTGGCCTTTCCGTTCCTGAACAACCTGAGTTTCTGGCTGTCTGTGGGCGGCGCGGTGCTGATCAACCTGTCGCTGGGCCTGGGCGAATTCGCCAAGACCGGCTGGCTGGCCTATCCACCGCTGTCGGAGTTGTCGCTGAGTCCCGGGGTCGGGGTGGATTACTATATCTGGGCGCTGCAGATATCGGGCATCGGCACGCTGTTGACCGGTGTCAACTTCCTGGTGACCGTGTTCAAGATGCGCGCGCCGGGCATGAAGCTGATGCAGATGCCTATCTTCACCTGGACCTGCACCTGGGCCAATATCCTGATCGTGGCCTCCTTCCCGATCCTGACCGCGGTGCTGGGCCTGCTGACGCTGGACCGCTACCTGGACTTCCACTTCTTCACCAACGCCGCTGGCGGCAACGCCATGATGTATATCAACCTCTTCTGGGCCTGGGGCCATCCGGAGGTGTACATCCTGATTCTGCCGGCGTTCGGTATTTTCTCCGAAGTGATCTCCACTTTTACCGGCAAGCGGCTGTTCGGCTACAAGTCCATGGTCTGGGCCAGCGGTGCGATTTCCATCCTGGGTTTTATCGTCTGGCTGCACCACTTCTTCACCATGGGCTCCAGCGCCGACGTGAATGCCTTCTTCGGCATCATGACCATGATCATCGCCGTGCCCACCGGGGTGAAACTGTTCAACTGGCTGTTCACCATGTACCGCGGCCGCCTGCGGCTGACGGTGCCAGTGCTGTGGACGCTCGGCTTTATGGTGACCTTCACCATCGGCGGCATGACCGGCGTGCTGCTGGCGGTGCCGGGCGCGGACTATGTACTGCACAACAGCCTGTTCCTGATCGCCCATTTCCACAACACCATTATCGGCGGTGCCGTATTCGGTTACCTGGCGGGCTTCGCCTACTGGTTCCCGAAGGCCATGGGCTTTCACCTGGACGAGCGCCTGGGCAAGGCCTCTTTCTGGTGCTGGCAGGTGGGTTTCTACGTGGCCTTCATGCCGCTGTACGTGCTCGGTTTCCTCGGCATGACCCGCCGCCTGAACCACACCGACAATCCGGACTGGAATATCTGGCTGTATATCGCCTGCGCCGGTGCGGTGATCATCCTGGTGGGAATCGTGCTGCAGTTCGTGCAGCTCTACCAGGCTTTCCGCCAGCGCGAGCAAAACCCCGATACCACCGGCGACCCCTGGAACGGCCACACGCTGGAATGGTCCACCGCCTCGCCGCCGCAGTTCTACAACTTTGCCGAGCTGCCGCAAGTGCGCGATATCGATGCGTTTACCGACATGAAGGAACAGGGCACCGCCTATAGCCGGCCGGCCAGCTACGCGCCCATCCATATGCCGAAAAACACACCGTCCGGCATGCTGATTGCCGGCGCCATCACTACCTTCGGTTTTGCCGCCATCTGGCATATCGGCTGGCTGGCAGTGGCCGGGCTGTTGGCTTCCGTGGTGTTTTTCCTGCTGCGGGCCTACAGCAGCGATGTGGACTACTACGTGCAACCCGATGAGATAGAGCGCACCGAATCCGCCTACCTGAAACAGGCGGGCGTGGCGCCGTTGAAGCAAGAAGCTGAGCAACAAGTTGAGGAGGTACCGGCATGAATACCATGACCGAAGCGGCGTACCTGGCCGACGAATCCAACTGGCAGCCGGACGACCACGAGCACCACGATACCGGTGCCAATACCGTATTCGGTTTCTGGATCTACCTGATGACCGACTGCCTGCTGTTCGCATCGGTCTTCGCCACCTACGCGGTGTTGTTCATGAACACCGCCGGCGGCGTCTCCGGCCGCGATATTTTCGAGCTGGACTATGTGGCCATCGAGACCGCGGCGCTGCTGCTGAGCAGTATCACCTATGGCTTTGCCATGATCGGCGCACACAAGCAGAACCGCGCCGCCACACTCTGCTGGCTGCTGGTGACTTTTGCGCTGGGCGCGGTGTTTATCGGTATGGAGGTGAACGAGTTCCACCACCTGATCGCCGAGGGCAATGGCCCGTCCCGCAGTGCCTTCCTGTCTTCCTTCTTCGCGCTGGTGGGCATGCACGGCCTGCACGTGACCGCCGGCCTGATCTGGATGGCAGTGATGATGCTGGAAGTCGTCAAGCGCGGCCTCGGCAACCAGACGGTAACGCGATTGAGCTGCCTGAGCCTGTTCTGGCACTTCCTGGATATCGTCTGGGTTTGCGTTTTTACCGTTGTCTACCTGATGGGAGTACTGTAATGAGCTCGCATTCCTCTTCCGCCAATGCGCACGACGTGGATCACGGCAGCGTCCGGTCTTACCTGATCGGTTTTGTGCTGTCCGTGGTCCTTACCGCCCTCCCCTTCTGGGCGATCATGACCGGGCAGTTTGAAAAATCCACGGCGATTCCGCTGGTGGTGATCATGGCCGTGATCCAGGTGGTCGTGCACCTGAAATATTTCCTGCATCTGGATTTCACGCCGGCGGGCAAGGCCAATACCTTCGCCTTCCTGTTTACCGCGCTGATCATCGTCATGGTGGTGGGGCTTTCGGTGTGGATCATCTACAGCGCCAACGCAATGATGATGTATTGAGTATGGCCACCTCGATCCGACACTACTTCAAGGTCACCAAACCGGGCATTATCGCCGGCAACCTGATCTCCGTTGCGGGCGGCTTTTTCCTAGCCGCCCGCGGCGAGATCGACTGGCCGCTGTTCCTGGCGACGGTGATCGGCCTGTCGCTGGTGGTCGCGTCCGGTTGCGCGATCAACAACTGTATCGACCGGGATATCGACGCGCGCATGCAACGCACCCGCAACCGCGTCACCGTGACCGGCGAGCTGTCGGCGCGCGCGGCGCTGGTGTTCGGGCTGTTGCTGGGTGCACTCGGCTTTGCATTGCTGGCGGTTTACACCAACGGGATCAGTGTCGCGTTTGCGGCACTCGGTTTCGTCGTCTATGTGGGGCTCTACAGCCTGTACCTGAAACGGCATTCCGTCTACGGCACCCTGGTGGGCGCCCTGTCCGGCGCCATGCCGCCGGTGGTCGGCTATTGCGCGGTCACCGGGCAGTGCGATGCGGGTGCCATGATCCTGCTGGCGATGTTCTGCCTGTGGCAGATGCCGCATTCCTACGCTATCGGTATTTTCCGCTATAAGGACTACGAGGCCGCCGGCATTCCGGTATTGCCCGTGGCCCGGGGTGTGGCCAAGGCCAAACTGCATATCGTGCTGTATATCGCCGTATTCAGCCTGGTCACGGTATTGCTGCCGCTGAGCGGTTACACCGGCGCTGCCTTTATGGCGGTCGCCTGCACCACCAGCCTCTGGTGGCTGGCAATGGCGCTGCGGGGTTACCGCCGCGATGTCGATGTTACCGGCTGGGCACGACAGGTGTTCGCCTTTTCGATTGTTACCATCACCGCACTCAGCGTAACCATGGCGCTGGATTTCAATGTGGCGGCACCCCGGCTGTTGGTGTTGAACCCATAACACAACGGCACAATACCGCCCGTAGGAGCCTGCCTTGCAGGCGAACGACCCGGGGGGCCATTCCCACCCGTCTTCGCCTGCAAGGCAGGCTCCTACAGTTGATGCCGGCTCCGCATTCCCTTGCCAGATTGTCGCCAGCCCGAATCTTCCATACACTCGGACGCTCCCCGGACCCGAATGGAGGAATGCACCATGAATAAAGCCACGGAACAGTCCGGCCTGCACGGCAGTTGCCTGTGCGGCCAGGTGCGCTACCGGATCGACCCGCCCTTCCACAAAATGGTGCACTGCCATTGCCAGCGCTGCCGCAAGGCCACCGGCACCGGCCACGCCACCAATATGATCGCCGAGCCGGCGCAACTGCAGTGGCTCTCCGGCGAGGACAAAATCCAGCGCTACGACCTGCTCACCGCAAAAAGTTTCGGCAAATGGTTCTGCGGTGACTGCGGCAGTCCGCTGCCGCGGCCGACACGCAACGGCGAGAGAATGATCATCCCCGCGGGATCACTGGACGAGGAGCCATCGATCAATCCGAGCGACCGTATTTTCTGGGGCTCGCGGGCATCCTGGTCCTGCTTCGACGGCGAGCTTGCTGTCCACGAAGAGTATCCCGATTCGTGGTAGATGCAGATCAGCATTCAAAACTGACTTTCATCTACCCGAAAGAAGATTTAAGCGCCAGAATCTGCATTTGATAATCCGGAGCCTCACTTCCTATATTGCCGGCCCGCCGCAATGTTGCAGGATACAACCCGGCGCCGTAAGGTACACAGAAGGATTGATAACCCCTCAATCTCGTGACATCACTCTGGTCAGTGATGCCTGTTGCAAAAATTGATAAAAATATTGAACCCGTACCGGGTGTCTTGCGACCCACCGGAAACAGAGGTTCTTACACAATGAGCAATGGATGGCTGCTCTCACATCCCCACCCCTGATGGCATGGACCTGGCCACTGCTGCTCGGCAGCTGGCTGTCACTGGCCGTGTCCGCCGCCCAGGCGCAAACCGAGGCGCGTATGGCTCCTCCCGAGAACGATGATTTTTATCAGCCGCGCGAGAGGTTGCGCCTGTCCCTCGTCGAAAACATGTCGGCCGATGGCCCCGGGCGGCTGAGCCTGGAGCTGGATGGTATGGATGTCTCAGCGCTGGCTCGATGGCATGCGACGGGGCTGGAGTATTTACCGGTACGCCCGCTCACACCCGGTTCCCACGAAGTGAGGGTCATGTTTTACGGTGAACACGGCGATGTCCGGGAGCTGGGCTACTGGACTTTTCAGGTCCGTCACTCAGAGAAACTGCGCGAACTGCATGCCGAAGGTCAATTGAACCTGGCGCTGAGCGAAGGTGTTTCCGAAAGCACTCGGAGCGCGGGAAGCGATTTGCAGGGAGGTGGCTACCTGGAATCGAGTTTGGGGGGCGACAACTGGCGCCTGGATAGCGACCTGGCCCTGATTGCGGCGAACGACCGGGACCTGGCCATTGCCGGACGAGAGGTGGATCTGGCCCGTTTCAACCTGCGCGGTGAGTACGATCGCTACCGGCTTGCCTTGGGAGACCAGCAACTGGCTTCCGCGAGCCTGATCCAGGATGGCTTCGAGCGGCGTGGCCTGTCGGCCGGCGCCCGGCTACCTCTGTGGGCCGGCGCCCTGTCACTGTATCGGGCTGGCAGCCAGCAACAGATCGGCATTGATGCCGGGCTGGGATTCAATGACAGCGACAATCAACTGAGCGGTAGCCGGCTGGAATTCTGGCCTCTTCGCGGTGATAGCGCCCAGGTGATGGTGGCGGGAGAGCGTCTGTCCGGTCGCATCGGTGCACCGGACTACGGCACCCTCTATCCACAAACCGGTTCTCCCACAGATGCAAGAGTACACGAGGGCGATGCCTGGAACCTGGTGATGGATGGCCAGTTTTTCCAACGACAACTGCGGTTACGGCTGG
Organism: Microbulbifer litoralis; assembly: GCF_023634065.1. Classification (GTDB taxonomy): domain Bacteria; phylum Pseudomonadota; class Gammaproteobacteria; order Pseudomonadales; family Cellvibrionaceae; genus Microbulbifer; species Microbulbifer litoralis. Next base: position 14,832 of record NZ_JALKCV010000010.1, on the reverse strand, counting down.
AAAAAGCCGGCAGCGAGTACGACTTCGACGGCATCGACCGGGGCTTTGAATCCGAGCGGGACAATGCCCGAGCTGCACTGCTGGTATTGGACCCGACGCCAGTGCGCGGAAGTATGCTCGACTGGCGCCTGGGCCTGGAGGCAAAAACAATCGGTACATGGTACCGGAGCCTGGCCAACCGCTATGCCCCCGCCGACAAACAGATGAAACGGCTTTTTTTCGATATCTCTGCCGACAATTGGCGCTGGGACGGCGGCTATGCGGCAGAGGAAAACAACCTTTCCCGTGACACCCGCTACGCCACCTCCGAAACCCGCCAGTGGAACCTCGCTACCCACTATACCGATTACGATTTCGCCGAGGGGCGGCTGCTCTCGCTACTGGGGCAGCCCAGTTACACTCTTTCAGCCCGGGGGACAAGTATCCGGGATCGCTATACACCGCCGGGATATCTACCCAACAACCTGCAAACCCGGCGCTATACACTGACTGCAGCGTTCGCCCACGAACAACTGCAATGGTCGGCGGGCTACCGATACGACACACTGGAAGACGCCACCGACTGGCAGCCGGAGACCCGCACCCAGGCGACCCGGCTGGATGCCGGCTGGTATCCGAGCCGTCGCTACAGCGTCTTCGTCGGCTGGGAGTTACAGCATACGACCTACCCTGATCCGGGCGTCAGCACCGATCGACACATCTACTCCATCGACGCCAGAGCGGAATTTATCCCCCAACGACTGCGGGGCCATCTGAATGTCGGCCTGAACCGGACCAGCGCGCGGGACGACCCCTTCTACGCCCAGTGGGATGAAACCACCTATATCAGCGCCGGACTCAATTGGCGAATCTTGCAGCCTGACAAACTGATTTCGGGCCTGGACCTGATTGTATCCATCGCCCGCAACGACTACCGGAATCAACTGTTCATGGCCGAATCCGTCGATGACTACCAGGCCTTCATCGAGCTCCGCTCCAGCCTGCCGGTGGCTTTTCCGGGAGGCACACCATGAAGGCCTCTTTCCTCGCACCGCTCTTCGCCTTTACCCTCGGGTTTGCCGCGGCCGCACCCGCCCAGGAGCTGGAACTCTGTTCCTCCGCGCAACCCTGCTCGGTATCCCGCGCGGTCACCGTGGGGAGGGAGACCACCCTGCCCATCACCTGGCGCGGCCGGGCCCGGTTTGATCGCGTCGACATCGCATCCGATATGGGCTTTTTCAGCCTCGGCGACCCGGCCCCGGGTGAGCGATTGGGCCTGGTGCAGCACGCCTTGATAAAGCGCGTAACCGGTAGCCCTGACGGCCAGCCAGTACCCTTCACTCTCAATGAATCCCTGACTGTTCCGGCGGAGGTAAGCCAGCGCGCGACCGCCCGCGGAGCGACGCGGCTTCTGTATATCCGCCAGTTCAGTGTCAACGGCATGCCGGTTACCGGTGTACAGACCATCCGGCTGTCGGCCCCCCTGCCCGACGCCAGCAACTCCCTGCCCGAAGGCCGGGCCGCAACCGCCAGCGGCCTGATCGTGCGGCGACTGGCATTGCGGTTTGAAGACGGCACCGCCGCCGCATCGGCGAGACGTGGCGAGCGGTTGCGGGCATTGGCCACTATCCGCTACGAGCGGGCCGGGCTGCTGGAGGCGGTGTGGGAGGTGGCAACGCCGGCCACCACCCGCGGTCAACCGGTGTTCCGCCGGCTGGATAATGTGCGCGAGTACCTGGGAGCTGGCCGGGAGGCCACCCTGCAGGCCCCGGTATTACCCTCCGACGAAGAGGGGCTCTACCTGCTGCGGCTGCGCTTGGTCCAACCTTCTTTTGATGAGCAGGGGATTACGTTGCACTATCAGGTCAGCGGTCAGTCGACGGGAGCCCCCGCGTTCGTGCCGATATTGCATGCGGGCAAACCCGATATGGGAAAAGTTCTCGACGGTGAGACGGAATTCCACTGGCGGCCGGTCTCGAATACCCATGCCTACCAACTGGAACTGTACGATCAGCCGCCGTCGGCACTGGAACCGACTATTGCATCCGAGCCCCACACGGCCCCAGCGGAAATGGCCAGCGCCCCCATCACCGGGATTCTGCTGGAGGGCGATACAGATCACACGCGCCTGTCTCCCACGGTGTTGCATCGGTTGCTGCCCGGGCGCATTTATTACTGGCGGGTGGCGGCAATAAATGCCGAAGGAGCCGTTGTCGCCGCCAGCCCGATTCAATCCATTCGCACCGAGGATTAGTCCCCACTCCCCCTATGGAAGATTCAGTACAGGATACCGACGAACAGTTGCTGCGCACCATGGCGGGCGGTGACACAGAGGCCATGTCAGCGTTCTATCGCCGACACGAGGCGCGTGTTTACCACTACCTGTTTTCCAGATTGAACGATTCGTTCACCGCAGCCGACTTATTGAACGAGGTAATGCTTGAGGTGTGGCGCTCGGCCACCCGCTTTGCCGGTCGTGCCAAAGTCACCACCTGGGTACTTGGCATTGCGCGCAATAAAGTGCTTACCCACTGGCGCAAGCAGGGCCTGCGCGAATTTACGGATCTGGACGACAGTCTCGCCGACGACACGCCCGCCGCGGACCTGGAACAGGCACTGGCCGCGGTGAAGGATGGCCAGGTACTGCGTGCGTGTATGGAAACCCTGTCACCGCTCCACCGGGAAATCCTGTACCTGGTTTTTTTTGAAGAGCTGGATTACACGGAAATTGCCGAAATGCTGAAAATTCCCGAAGGCACCGTGAAGTCCCGTGTGTATCACGCCAAGAACCTGCTAAAGAAACAACTGGCCCGAGTGATGAGGTCGCCATGAACGAGACTGATAAACAATTGAACCTGTGGGCCAACGGCAGGCTGCCGGAACCGCAGCGCCTGGCGTTCGAGGAGAAAATGGCCACGGACCCGGCCCTTGCGCGGGAGGCCGAGTTTGCCAGGGCCCTGCGGCAGACGTTGCAGAGCGAGGCCGCAGCGCCACCGGGCGAACTGGGGTTGGCGCGACTGCAGAAAGCGGTACACAAAGAGCGGCGACAGGTCCCCGGTGCGACGTCCCGCCACAACATCTGGAAGCCCGTGGCAATTGCGGCCTGCGTTGTGATCGCCGTCCAGGCAGCAGTGCTGCTGACACCGGAACACCGGCAAGCGGGTGGAACCGTCGATCTGCGTCCGGCATCGGGAGAGACTCCGCCGGCGACAGCGCAGTTACAGCTGGTCTTCGATTCCTCGGCCACTGCAGCGAATATACAAACGGCAGTCCTCAGTGTGGATGGCAGTATCACTGCCGGCCCCAGCGCCCTCGGTATCTTTCGGGTGGCGCTCCCAGAGGGGACTTCTGCTGAGGCCGCCATGGAAACCCTGCGGGCATTCGAGTTTGTGGATGAGGTTATCCCACAGTGAAGACAAGGGCGGTTGCGCGATACTCGATTGCACTCTTGTCTCTGTCATTGCCGATCTGTCCCGGCTCCACTGCCGCACAGACTGCGGAAAAGGATCCGGCTGTGGTATTGCGCGGGGATGCGAACGCCGGGGAACACGAGACGACAACGGAGAGCATCAGCCAGCAGCAAAGCGGGCGTAAACGCACAACGGCCCCATCCCCACGGACAGACGGATCGGTGCCGGAACGCAAGGCGGAACAGGATCCAGAATCGGCCCGACCGGACGACGCGAAAGTCGTGTCCGAAAGCCCCGCCAAGCAACCGCCCGAACAGGAAACGGATACCAAGCCTGAACAACAAACCGCGCCAAAACCCGAACCCGTCCCTGAGCCCGAGCCAGAGCCAGAACAAAAGGCGCCGGTCCCTGCCCAAGCAGAGGCAGTAGAAGCAACAGAACCGAAACCCACCGAACCCATCCGGGCCCGTCCACCGATCCAGCGCGGTGGCAGTTTGCTGGGCACCGCCCCTCCTCCGTCACCACCGGTTGCACCGGCTCTACAACAGACCTCCACGACAGACGCTACTGCCGCCCCGGCAGAGAAGCACTACGAACCGGGGGAATTGCTACTACTCAGCGCCGATATGGCTGAAGCACTGTCGACGGCCCGACAGCTCCGCGCTTACCAGCTGCGAATAAAATCCCGGCAGCGCCTCGACAACCTGGGGCTGGTGCTCAGTGTCTTTCGCCTCCCACCCGGGACCAGCGTGCCGGCACTGCAAGCGCGGCTGCGAACGGAACTGCCGGACCTGGACCTGGATGCCAACCAGCGCTATCGCCCGCTCAATACCAGCGCTCCCGGTAACCGGCGGCGCTATGGCCATCGGTTGATCACCTGGCCTGATCCCATTGGCTCCTGCAGCAGCCCCTTCCGTATCGGCATACTGGATACGCCGGTGTCGGACAGGCATCCGGCGCTGGCCAATGCCGCAGTGGTACGCCGCAGTTTCGTGCGCGGCGAAGCGGCGTCACCGGTACACGGGACCGCCGTGGCCAGCCTGCTGGTCGGCGCGCCGGACTCGCCGACACCCGGCCTGCTGCCGGGCAGCCAGCTCTTCGCCGCGGAAGTCTTTCGCCAGCGCGGCGAGACGACCGACACCACCACAGACAGCCTGCTCGCCGCACTGGACTGGCTCGCCGGCCGGAAAGTGCAGGCCGTCAACCTGAGCCTGGGCGGGGAGCGCAATCGGGTTTTTGAACTGGCACTGACACGGCTGCTCGAGCACGATATCCACCTGGTCGCGGCGGCCGGCAACAATGGACCGGGTGCGTCCCCCGTATTTCCCGCGGCGCAAAAAGGCGTGATTGCCGTGACCGCCGTGGATGCCGCGCAGCGACGCTACGCGGACGCCAACCGGGGCGATTACATCGATCTCGCGGCACCGGGTGTCGATATCTGGGCGGCCGATGGCGGGGCATTGGGCCGCTATCACACCGGTACGTCCTTCGCCGCTCCTTTTGTGACTGCCGCACTGCTGTTGGCGAATCAGCATGGCATAGACCTGACGGAGACAGTAAAGGATCTGGGGCCCAACGGACGCGACAACCAATTTGGTTGGGGTCTGCTGCAGGTACCGATCGAATGTCGACAGCAAGCCACTCGTAAAGTCAGATAACAGTTTGTTTCACCCTGTCGGGACCTGTCTGCAGATGGAAAAAGCAATGCCCGATTGACTTGGACGACCAGCAACCTTTCGGGAGATCCAAAACAGGAGAGCCGGCTCTGGCAACTCAATCCGCGACGCGGGTCAGGGACAGTTATTGTTGCCGGCTCCGTCCAGACACTGCAATTCCAGCTCGATCATCTCACCATCGACCAGCGATCCGTACGGGGAAAAGCTGGATGCTGATGAGCCATCATCACCGGTGGCCGTAAACTGCACCCACTGCCCCTGATTCGGCAACCCCTCGGGGAAGCTTACGGTAACGGCATCGCCCGGGGAGATATCATCAAAGCTTTCCAGGAGCATATAGCCAGTCTGGTTGCCCTCCAGATGGACCTCGATATCGCAACTGCCGGCCGCGGATTCCTGGCTGTTGCTACAATAGGCCTGCACACTCTGGGCCGCGGGACCCTGCGCGGTCTCTTCATCCAGAATAACGGCAACACTGCCGACCAGGGCAGTCTCCATGTTGCCGGACAGCGTGACAAACTGCCCGTTCTGGCTATAGCCGCCATTCGAGGTCGCGGACCATTGAATCTGGGTCATCTCTGCGGGAATGGTGATGCCGAGGCTGTCGTTGACTACGACACCGGCCTGTGTGAACTCGCTGCCATCGGAGGCGCTCGCCAGCAGATCCACGGTGCAGGGGATGATGCTCCCGGTCGACGACAGGCACTGAACCTGCACGCTTTGGATCGCTGTTGTGGCCAGGGCAATCTCCACGCTCCCGGTGATGCCGGAGTCGATGCTCCCCTCGCCCACCACCTGCTGCCCATCGAAAGTCACCGGGCCGGACGTTTCCGCCACCCAGTTCAGTTGAGTCAGTTCATTTAGCGCCGGCCAGGCGGTAACCACAGTGGCACCGGACTCCGGAACAGACTGGGACAAGCTGTGGCTGCCATCCGACAGCGTCACCGAACAGGCGGTCGGGCTGCCGTCGGGCAGCACACAGCGCACGAAGTTCTCGCTACTGGGCTCACTCAGTTCGATTACCACGTCGGCAGACATGTCCGAAGTTTCTTCCCCGATAAAGCCACCAAAGGAAGTGGCAAGCCAATTTATACTGGCGCTATTGGGCATGTTGATGATGGTGGAACCGCCTTCCGGCAACTGTCCACTGCGAGTGAATACCGAACCGTCATCCAGTGTCACTTCGGCTGTGATACCACAGGGAACAGGGCTGTTGTCGTATAGCCGGCACTCCACATTGATGCTGCCGCCATTTTCGAACTTGAAATCCCAGTTCCAGGTGGAGAAGTGGCCGACTTCCGCGCGCACTGCCAGACCCACAGGGGAGGTGGCCGAAGCGACAACAGTACCGGTAGTAGAGTCGTCTTCCACCCATACCCCCTGGGTTTCATCGAAATGCCACATGGGCACGGTGCTGCCGATCTCCAACGTCTCGTTGTTGATACTATTGTGGGGCAGGTCTACCTGGATTTCCGCCGTGGTCCCGGCGGCCAACTGCAGGTAGTCCCCATCTTCATTGCGCAGATCCACGGTGATCATTCCGGCGCTGATCAATTCCGTCGGATTGCCCATGGCGTCCACAGCCTGGCCGTTTCCGGGCATGGCGTTGAGCTCACTGCCGGCAATATCCCACGGGGTAATTTCCACGGTCGCGCCGCCACTGGCTGGTTCGCCGTCGGGCGTGACAAAGGCGTCGTCCGGAAAGGTGATCCGTGCCCCCATATCCGCTGCACTCAACGTCCGGCCCGATTCGATATCAACCAGGTCCAGCGACTGCTTCACCGGTGTCAGCCGAATCGGCATGACACTCTCATCCTCGCCATCAACCTTCAGTGCCTGAGGGACAAAACCCTCCGCCTGGGCGCGCACGACATAGGATTCCTGCTCCACCAGGGTGAAATGCGCCCAACCGGTTTCATCAGTATCCACACTGGTTTCATCAAGGGTAACCGTCACACCCGACAAGCGCGCGCCGTCGTGGGTCTGCGCCACGAAACTGAGCCCGATTTCCGCCGCGGGCGGATCGGGGTCATTGATATCGTCACCGGGTAAAGGATTGTCGCCATTGCCTTCACAGGCGAATAGCGCGGCGCTCAATAGCGTGAAAGACACCGCTTTCAGGTAGTTTTTGAAATTGGAGTGCAGTAGCTGGCCCATAGTGATGGTCTCTCTGGTTGCTTGGGTAAACTGTGTTTCCAGAGAGGTAGTCGCACCAAACGGCCGTGAGGTTCAAAGTATGAAAGCGGTGTGCCTGATCTTTCAGATTCTGGCAGCAATTCGATGCGCCACGCGATGAATCTGCGGCCCGCACAGAAAGGAAATCACTCCCGCGGCGAGCCAGGCGAGAATCCAGGCCGAGAGCCAGTAGTCCGCAAACCCCTCGACAAGCCCCATATTGATAAAAGTCACCCATGCAGACATAAACAATGTCAGGACGAACGACATCAGCACAGCAAAGATCAATCGATGTTTCATGGTTCCAACTCCCTCGATAACTTTCAGGGAGCAGGCTATCACCCGACATATTTGTAGTGTATCGTTAAAATCGAAAACACAATTTGCACATATGGAAAGCATGCTGGATAACCTGAAGATCTTTATCAACGCCGCGGACCAGCAGAGCCTGACCAATGCCGCCCATACACTCGGCATGACGGTGGCTACCGTCTCGCGGCGGGTAAGCGATCTTGAAAAACAGCTGGGCTGCGAGCTATTCCACCGTTCAAGCAAGGGCTTGGCACTGACCCCGGCGGGACTTCCCTACTATCGGGAGTGCGCCGATTTTATCAATGCCCTGGACCGGCGCCTCGACAACCTGGACCGGGCCATCAACAGCCCCAGTGGCGAACTCAAGGTGATGGCGCCGACCAATCTGGGCAGCGGCCCCCTCGATGCATTCTGGCAGGGGTTTGTCTCCCGCCATCCCGATATCGCACTGAGAATAAAACTCGGCGATCCCACCGAGGATGTCATCTCCAGCCAGGCGGATATCGCTCTGCGATCGGGGCCACAGACGAGTTCGTCCCTGATTCAGAAGTTGGTCGGCACCATTCCCCTGGTGCTGGTAGCCGCCAGGGCGGCCGCGGGGAAGCTTCCATCAACGGTCGATTCGCTGGGCGCCTGCCCCAGTATCGCCGCCGAAATGTTCAGTGATTGGGTGTTGCACTCCGGTGACCAGACTATCGAAGTCCCAAAAAAGCATCGCCATATCAGTAACGATATGCAGGTTACCCTGAACCTGGTCAAGGCGGGCGCTGGCGTCGCCCTGCTGCCAATGAGTATGCTCCACGACAGCCTGCAGAATGGCGAGCTGGTACAGGTACTGCCACAATGGCAGGGGCCGCAAAGGGAGATTTACCTGGTCTGGCCGTACCAGCGCACGCTGTCCGTTCGAGCGAGGCTGTTCCGCGAAGGGCTGGAAAACTTTCTGCACGCCCAGCCGTGGTTCTACGCTACGGGAGCGTCGCAATGACAGCACCCACTCCCGAGCCTCCGAACACCTGGGCCACCTTTCTCGCCCACCTGCTGTTTATCCTCGCCGCCTGGACGGTGTTTATCAAATATCTGTTCCCGATCGGTTTTGCACTGGCCAGCGGTGGGCCCTGGAACAGCCATATCTACTGGGACCTGTGGCCGCTGGCGCATATCTGGATGGGCTGGGCGCTGCTGGCGCGACCGCCCTATACGCGTGCGCTGGCGATTGCGATGTCGGTGGTGGAAATCGTCATCATCGTTACGCTGTTCACCCGTTTTCTCGCCGACCCGGAGTGGTCCATCTGGCGAACCAACTGGTTTGTCAACAAGGTGTTCGTGCTGGCATGCTTTGCACTACTGCTCGGCACCGCCCTTTGGCGCCCGGATACCCTGAGAGGCCGTTCGTCATGACAGATCGCAACCGCAGACGCACATTGAAGTGGATCGGCGCAGGTATCGCCGCCGCGTGGCTGCCATCCGGGCCGGCACTGGCCGAACCCGGTTCGCTGCTCAGCAAACCCATTCCCGCCAGCGGTCAAAAGCTGCCGGTAATCGGTATGGGCACCTGGCGCACCTTCAACGTGGGCAGCGATCCGCAGCTGCTCGGTGCACGCAGCGAGGTGGTGCGGGCCTTTTTCCGGCACGGCGGCGGCCTGATCGATTCCTCCCCCATGTACGGCTCCGCGCCCGATGTGATCGGCTATGCGCTTGAGCGCCTCGGGATTCCCGCCAGCCTCTTTTCCGCGGAAAAAGTCTGGAGCCCGGCCGGCGGCACGGCGCGGGAGCAGGTTGCCGAACTGGAAAAGCGCTGGGGCGTCAAGCGTTTCGACCTGGTGCAGGTTCACAACCTGACCGACTGGCGCGACCATCTGGCAACACTGCGGGAAATGAAGGCGGCGGGAGAGATCGGCTATATCGGCATCACCACATCCCATGGGCGCCGCCACCGCGAATTCGAGCAGGTGATGGCCAGTGAAGATATCGACTTCGCCCAGCTCACCTACAACATTACCCACCGCGAGGCGGAACAACGATTGTTGCCGCTGGCACGGGAAAAGGGTATCGCCGTCATTGCCAACCGGCCCTACGACGGCGGCGCGCTGATCAAGGGCCTGAAACGCCGTGGCGAGAAAGTTCCGGAATGGGCGGTCGAGGAATGCGGCTGCCGCACCTGGGCGGATTTCCTGCTGAAATTTATCGTCAGTCACCCGGCCGTCAACTGTGCCATCCCCGCCACCACCCGCGTCGACCATATGAATGAAAACATGCGCGCGGGCAGTGCGCCCCTGCCCTCCGCCAGTGCCCGGCGGCGGATGGCAGCCGCCATCGAGTCGCTATGAGCGATTGGTCCAGCTACCGCTTGCAGGACTTTATCCCGTTTACCGCGGATATCTATTTTCGCCTGCTCGAACGCATGGGCGAAACCTTCTGGCCGCTGCACCTGCTGACACTGGCATTGGGCACAGCCGCACTGCTTTTCGCCTTGAAAAACCGCGCGCGCGTCGCCTGCCTGCTGCTGGCCCCGCCCTGGGCGTTTATCGCCGTGGCTTTTTTCATGCAACGCTACGCGGAACTCAACTGGGCCGGCGGTTACATCGGCTGGGCCTTCCTGGCACAGGCGTTGTTTCTGGTATTGATTGCGCTTGTGCGCAGCGCCCCCCTGGAGCCACCGCAATTTACAAACCCGGCAGTGATTACCGGTATTGCAATCGCCCTCTCGGGGCTGGTCGGCCTGCCGCTGCTTGCGCCGCCGGGCGGTCACTCCTGGTACCGGGCGGAGATATTCGGCATCCACCCGGATCCCACCGCCATCGTCACCCTCGGCCTGGCGCTGATCGCGCTGCGCGGCCCGGCGATGTGGGCGGCCTCCATCATTCCCACACTGTGGCTACTGCTCTCGGGACTCACCCATATGGCGCTGGGTTAGTTGCAGCCACTCCACCATACTTGCGACGCCAAAACCCCCATATTCCATAGGGAAGAAGAAGTCATTCCCGCCATCTGCCCGATAATCTACCGACGCGGCCAAAGCGGCTCTCAAAGGGTGCTATACAGTGACTGATCTGCCGCCTCATTCCCGATAAAACGCGGCCCCGGTGACTGTTTACTGCAAGAGGTTTCGACATGGGCAGAACCCTGGCCACGGTACTCGTGGTGGTACTGATCATCCTCGCCGCACTTTTCTTCCTGATTCGCAAACCGTCGATTGCCGCGGTGGAAACGCCCGCCGCCTCGTCCTTCAGTGCGGAGCAGGTAGAGCGCGGCCGGGTCTTGGCCGGCATCGGCAACTGCGCCACCTGCCACACCACGGCAGAGGACAAGCCCTATGCCGGCGGCCGGGATTTCCCCACCGGTTTCGGCACCCTCTACTCCACCAATATCACCCCGCATCCCGAGAACGGCATCGGCCGCTGGTCCCGCGATGCCTTTGTGCGCTCCATGCGCGAAGGCATCGCCCGCGATGGCTCCTACCTCTACCCGGCATTTCCGTACACCCATTTCAAGAACCTGTCGGACGAGGACCTGGATGCGCTCTACGCCTACCTGATGACGCTGGAACCGGTGGCCTATACGCCGCCGGAAAATGCCATGCATTTTCCATTCAACCTGCGCTTCCTGCAATGGGGCTGGCAACTGCTGTTCTTCGACAGCAAACCGATACAGCCAGACCCGCAACAGAGCGATGAATGGAACCGCGGCGCCTACCTGGCGGAGGGCGCCGGCCACTGCACCGCCTGCCACTCGCCGCGCAACCTCTTCGGCGCAGAGAAAAAAGGCCGGGCCTACGCCGGGGCACTGATCGACAACTGGTATGCGCCGGCGCTGAATCCGGAACAGCCGGTCCCAGTGCACTGGGACACCGACACGCTCTACAGCTACCTGCGCGAGGGGCGGGCCGACTACCAGGGCGTCGCCGTGGGCTCCATGGGTGAAGTGGTGCACAGGGGCCTGCAGCGGGCGCCGGACAGCGATATCCACGCACTGGCCGCCTACCTGGCCTCCCTCGCCGGCCCGGCCAAAGTTGACGGCGCCGCCCGGCGCGCCGGCGAGCTTATCGAAGCGGCCCACAGGCGTACCGACGGCGATCGCAGCCACGGCGAAAACCTCTATATCAGCGCCTGCGCCGCCTGCCACTACAACGCGGCGAACAATCCCATGGCACTGCGCGCCGAGCTGAGCCTGAACAGCGCCGTTACCGCCGGCGACCCCACCAACCTGCTGCGGGTACTGCTGCAGGGGGTGCCCGCCGACGAGGGCTCGCCGGGTATCGTGATGCCGGATTTCGCCTCCCTGAGTAATGCGGATATCGCCAGCCTGGCGCAGTTCCTGCGCAAGCGCGCCAACCTGCCACCGTGGGAGGGACTGGACAAACGCCTGGAAGAACTGCGCCAGACACTGGGCCAGGCAGCATCACACGCGGGAGAGAAGCAATGAGCACCGAATTCCGGATCAACGGCCAACAGGCAGCAGTGGATGTGCCGGAGGAAACCCCACTGTTGTGGGTCATCCGCGACGATATCGGCTTTACCGGCACCAAGTACGGCTGCGGTATCGGGCTCTGCGGCGCCTGCACGGTGCACGTCAACGGCCGCGCCGTACGCTCGTGCATCACACCGGTCAGCAGCGTTGCCGATACCGAAGTCACCACCATCGAGGGCCTGTCGCAAAATGGCGAACACCCGCTGATCCAGGCCTGGGTGGAAGCGCAGACACCACAATGCGGCTACTGCCAGCCGGGCCAGATCATGCAGGCCGCGGCCATGCTGAAAGACTTCCCCAACCCCACCGACGAACAGATCGACCATGTGATGAGCGGCAACCTGTGCCGCTGCATGGCTTATATCCGCATCCGCGAGGCGATCAGACTGGCCGCCGACCGCATGCGAGCCGATACCGGAGAGGAAAACCCGGGGGCCGACCATGCTTAAGTTTCCCAAAAACAAAAACGGCGGCGACGCACCGGACCTGGGCCGGCGCGGCTTCATCATCGGCATGGCTGGCGCCGGCCTGACCTTCGCCTTCGCCCGCTCGGCCCTCAGCCTGGCCGACCCCACCAGGGCTGCTGCCGAGGGCGCCTTCGAGCCCACGGTGTGGTACCAGATCCAGCAAGACGGGCACATCGTTGTCAATATCGCCAAGGCGGAAATGGGCCAGCATATCGGCACCGCCCTCGCCCGCATCGTCGCCGACGAACTGGAGGCAGACTGGCAACAGGTTTCCCTGAAGTACGTCGACAGCGATCCCAAGTGGGGCTACATGGTGACCGGCGGCAGCTGGTCCGTATGGCAAAGCTACGTGCCCCTCAGCCACGCCGGTGCCGCCGGCCGCATTGCACTGATCGAGGAAGGTGCGCGCCAGCTCGGCGTGCCCGCAGACCAGTGCCGCGCGCGCAACGGCCGCGTGATCGCCGGCGACCGCGCCATCAGCTACGCGGAACTGGTGCAGGGCGGCACCATGAGCCGCAGCTATACCGAGGAAGAACTGAAAAAGATGCCGATCAAGCCCGCCGGTGAGCGGCGCCTGATCGGCGGGCCGGCAAAGGCACTGGATATTCCCGACAAGACCGACGGCAAAGCGCTCTACGGCCTGGATGCCAGCGCGGAGAACATGGTCTACGGGCGCCCGCTGGTACCGCCGACCCGCTACGGTGCCAGTGTCAAAAGCATCGACGACAGCGCAGCGCGGGATATTCCCGGCTACCACAAAACCATCGCGCTGGAAGACCCGTCCGGCACCGTGCCCGGCTGGGCCATGGCCATCGCCGACAGCTTCCACGCCGCCAATATGGCCGTGCAGAAAATCGCCGTGGACTGGGCGCCGGGCAAAACCGCGGATATCGACGAACAGGCAATCCTCGACCGCGGGCGCGAACTGATCAACAGCGGCGACGCCGGCGTGCTGGTGGTGGACGACGGCGATGTGGAACAGGCCTTCGCCACGGCCGATTCCACCCTGGAAGCCGAGTACATCACCCACAGCGCCCTGCACTTCCAGCTGGAACCGGTCAACGCGCTGGCACTGGAGAAAAACGGCATCTGGGAAATCCATACCGGTAACCAGTGGCAGTCACTGATCATCCCCACGCTGGCAAAGGCGCTGGGTGTGCCGGAAGAAAAAGTGGTCATGAAGACCTATATGCTCGGCGGCGGTTTCGGTCGCCGGCTGAACGGCGACTACGCCGTGCCCGCCGCGCTGGCCGCAAAGGCCCTGGGCAGGCCGGTCAAGATGGTACTGACCCGCGAGGACGACCTCCGCTTCGACTCACTGCGTTCAGCCTCGGTACAGCGGATGCGCATGGCCTTCGACAGCGATGGCCGGGCCACCGCCATGGAGCACCACGCCACCGCCGGCTGGCCCACCGAAGTGATGGCGCCCTCGTTTCTTGTCGACGGTATCTCCGGCGGCAAGTACGATCCCTTCGCGATCCAGGGCGCCCTGCACTGGTATACCCTGGGCGGCAACCGGCTGCGGGCCATCTCCAACGACCTGGCCGCCGAAACCTTCCGCCCCGGCTGGCTGCGTTCCGTGGGCTCCGGCTGGGTCAACTGGGCGCTGGAAAGCTTTATGGACGAAGCCGCCCACAAGGCCGGCCAGGACCCGATTGAATTCCGGCTGGAAAAACTCAAGGCAGAGGGCAAGAACGTCGGCTCCGCCCCCAACGCCGTCGGCGGCGCCAGCCGCCAGGCCAACGTGCTGCGCCGCGTGCGGGAAATCTCTGGCTGGGGCAGCGAAATGCCGGCGGACACCGGCCTGGGCGTCGCCACCACCTATGGCCAGGAACGCAATATGCCCACCTGGACCGCCTGCGTCGCCCGCGTGCGCGTGGACCGCAAAACCGGCCGGCCGACGGTGGAGAAACTCACCCTGGTCACCGACGCCGGCACCGTCGTCCACCCGGACGGCGCCCGCGCCCAGGTAGAGGGCGCCGCCCTCTGGGGCGTCAGCCTGGCCCTGCACGAGGGCACCCGCTTCGACAAGGGCCAGGTGGTGGACACCAACCTGAACACCTACACCCCACTGCGCATGCGTGATGTGCCAAACATCGAAATGGAATTTGTCGACAGCACCGAGATGCCCGTAGGCCTCGGCGAGCCAGCCACCACCGTGGTGGGCCCGGCGATTGGCAACGCGATTTTCGCCGCAACCGGGGTGCGCATGCGGACCCTGCCGATGCGGGCGGAGGAGATTCTCCGGGCGATACGAGGGGATTCGCCGGCGCCTGAAGAATGAGCAGGGATTGCTCGCTTAACCTACGATAGCTGCGGGCCCTCGCCACCCGGGGCCATAGTGGT
>NZ_JALKCV010000009.1 GCF_023634065.1 Microbulbifer litoralis | reverse complement strand
ATTTTAACCACCCTTTGGCCGCCCCCCCGGGCCGGCCCCCCCCCTACCCCGGCCCGTTTCAACCCCCCGCCTGCAATGGCATTTCCCCGCTAAAAACGGGTCACTCGATCGATTCTGTTGTGTGATCGTATTGCGCGATACACAAGATATGTTGCATCATATCTTTTCCGGCAGAACTCTTCCCGGAACCAGCCCCAGAAAAAATAACGCACCCGCAATCCGGATCAAGCAACCCGGGTTCTGTCTTGTTTATCGACACAACAACCTGTCACGAATGTATAAATTATGAACGCACCAAAATTCCTGTTGTTAACCGCCAGCTTTTCCATCCTGAGTTTTAACGCCGTCGCCGCCGAAGGCACCAGGCTGGAAAATATCGTCGTAACGGCCAGCCGCCAGGAAACCACCCTGCGGGAGGCGCCGGCCAGCATTTCCGTGGTTACCGCGGAGGAACTGAGCCAGATCGATGCCGACGACCTGGCCGACGCGCTCACCGCCGAGGCGGGGCTGAACGTCACCTCCGTGGGACAGACCCGGCGCGGTATCAGTATCCGCGGTATGCCGGTCGAGCACACCCTGTACCTGATCGACGGCCGCCGCATCAGCTCCAGCAACAGCGTGATGGCGCACTCGGACTACGAGCTGAGCTGGCTTCCCCAGTCGGCGATCGAACGTGTCGAAGTGGTGCGCGGGCCCATGTCCTCGCTGTACGGCGCCAATGCGTTGGGAGGTGTGGTAAATATCATTACCCGCGATCCCGGCGATGCGTATTACGGCGAGCTGTCGGCGTCCGTCTCGCAGCTGGATGAGTCCAGCGCAGGCGGTTCCAACAAGGCCTCTTTCTATCAATCGGGTCCTATCAGCGACACCCTGGCATTTACTCTGGCGGGGCAGTTTTTCAATCGCGACAACCTGCCCATGGAGGAAGACGAAGCCGTCTCCGAAATCGAGCAGCGGGAATCCCGGGCCGCCCAGGGCTCCCTGCTGTGGACACCCGCCGCCGGCCAGAAAGTGCAGTTTACCTACAGCAGGAACGACGACGAGAGAGCGCGCGACGTCGCCGCCCGCGCCGGCAGTTACACCTCCATCGACGAGATCGAACGCCAGCAATACGGTCTTTCGTATCGGGGTGACTGGCGGTGGGGGCAGGCGCGGCTCAATGCCTACCAGGCGGACCTGAAGAGGGAAAACATCCGCACTAACGGCGTAGAAGCCACACGGCCCCAGGAGGTGCAGGACCGGATTATCGATGGCTACGTCGGCCTGTCACTGCACCGGGCACATCTCGTCAGCGTCGGCGGCCAGTTGCGCGAGGAAAAGCTGGTCGACACACTGGCATCAACCGATGGCGAGTCCTCCGCGACCCATCAAAGCCTGTTCCTGCAGGATGAATGGCAGCTGACGGCCCCCCTGAAAATCGTCTCCGGCGTCGGCGTGGACAATCACGAGACGTACGGCAGCGAGGTGAATCCCCGCCTGTACGCCGTCTACAACCTGAATAATGCCTGGACGCTGAAGGGTGGATACGGCGAAGGCTTCCGGGCGCCGTCCCTGACGGAACTGTCGGGGGACTACCAGGTACTGGCCGCCGGCGGACGCTTCTGGGTGGAAGGCAATCCGGACCTGGATCCGGAGCGCTCCAGAACCTATGAAATGAGCGCGGAATACGCCGCGGATACCTGGGCGATGACCGCCCGGATCTACGAGAACCAACTGGACGATCTTGTGCAGACCCTGTGCTATGTCGACTGCGGAATCCGCGGCCGCGAGCGGCGCAGTTACCAGAATGTCAGCGAATCGCAGATACGCGGGTTCGAGCTGGAAGTCAGCCGCAACCTGACCGACTCACTCCGCCTCGACGTCAACCATACCTTCCTGGAAACCGAAGACCTGGGCAGCAACGAGCCACTGGAAAACCGACCCCAGTACCGCAGCAACCTGATCCTGGCCTGGTCCCCGCTCGAGTCGACACAGCTGCGCTGGCGGGCCGAGTTTGTCGGCAAGCAATATGTCGGCGCCGACCGCTATGCCCCGAGATACAACCTGCACCATCTGGATATGAGCGTCGAGCTGACCCGTTTCCTGACCCTGTACGGCGGCATCGAAAACCTGCTCGACGAGCGACTGCTGGAAATCTCGGACCAATACAGCCTGGCCGAGCCCGGCCGCGAAATCCGACTGGGCCTGACAGCGACATTCTGAGGTAGCACCCATGGCAAGACTTAACAGGGGCGGCTGGCTGCTGATATGGTGGCTTGCCGCCTGCAGCGCTTTTGCGCAGCCTGACAAAAAACAGCTTGAGCCGATCAGGGTCGGTGTTGTCAGCAACGACTTTGTGCTACCCGGGAAAATTTCCCTGCTGCGGGAAATCGGGCAGCCCTACGGCATCGAGCTGACGGGTTATACCATCGAGCAATCCCCCGGCACGCCAAAGGCCTGGTTCTCCCGCGCCGACCTGGTGATTATCGATACCCCGCGGGGCAATGATCGCGCCCAGGTGATGGAGTTTGTCAGCGGCGCGCTGGAAACCACATCCACACCCTGGCTGGCCGCCGGCGGTGGCAGGCCAATCGGCGAAAACCTGCCACAGCGGATCATGCATCCGCTGCTGGCCTATTACAGCGCCGGTGGGGAAACCAATTTTCGCCATATGATGGCGTTTGTCCGGGCCTGGCAGAACGGCCGGGATACGTCGGCAGTGCCCCCGCCCCGCCCCCTGCCCGATGCGGGTTTCTATCACCCGCAGGCACCGGAACATTTCGCGCGGCTCGCCGATTACCTGGACTGGGGAAAAGCGCGGTGGAAAAAGGATGCACCGGTACTCGCCGTTGCGATGTCGTCCGGCAGCGTGTCCGACGGTGAAACCGCCGCCTACGACTACCTGATCCAGGCTGTCGAAAAGGCCGGCGCTGTTCCACTGGTGTTCTGGTATGACCGAGACGCGGCGCAGCCGCTGACACCGCTGATCGCCGATGCCGATCCGGTCATGCTGGTCAACACCACCCATATGATGGGTGAGCCGCTTCGGCAGGATCTGGAACGCCTGGATATTCCGGTGGTGATGGGGCTCAACTATCGCGGCGGCAGTATTCGGGAATGGCGCGACGCCACCCGGGGATTGTCCGCCGGTTCGGCCGCAGCGCTGATGATGATTCCCGAGAGCTGGGGAATGTCGGACCCGCTGGTGCTCACCGCCGTTGAAGACGGTGTGCCGAAGATGATCCCCGAACAGGTGGAGCTGCTGGTTGGCCGTTTCCTGGCCATGGCCCGCCTGCGCGACGCAAAACGCGATGCGCTGAATATCGCATTGCTGTTCTGGAATACACCCAGCGGCGAGAGGAACCTCTCCGCCTCCAACCTGAATGTACCGCGCAGTATCGAGAATATCCTGCTCGGCCTGAAAGACAGCGGATATGCCGTAGATCCGCAGGAAGAGCGGGCGATCATCTCCACGGCACAACGGCTGTTGTCCGCCTACTCCCATCCGGAAAAGCTCGATGCGCTGCTGGCCGATGGCCTCGCTGTCACACTACCCGTCGACACCTACCTGCGCTGGCTGCAGAAGCTGCCGACATCTATCGGGGAAAATGTGGATCAGGCCTGGGGCAAGCCGGAAAATCACTGGAGCGTGCGCCGTATCGACGGCGAGAATCACTTCGTGATTCCCCTGGCGCGCGCGGGCAGGCTGGCCATATTGCCACAACCACCCCGGGCCGACCAGGTCGGGCAAAGTACCCACGACCAGCTTCAGCCGCCGGGACACTTTTACCTGGCGACCTATCTCTACCTCCGTGAAAACTTCGCCGCGGATGCATTGATTCACCTGGGGACACACGGTACCCAGGAGTGGACGCCAGGCAAGGATCGCGGTCTCTGGGCCCACGATTACCCCAACCTGGCGGTGGGCAATGTGCCGGTTTTCTACCCCTATATCCAGGACAATATCGGCGAGGCAATGCAGGCCAAGAGGCGCGGCCGCGCCACTGTCATCAGTCACCAGACACCGCCGTTCGCACCGTCCGGGTTTTACGACGAGCTGCGCGATATCCACGACCTGATGCACCGCTACCTGCAGCTGGAAAGCGGCGTCGTGCGCGACACCACGCGCGCCAGCATGTTGTCGAAGGTGGAAGAGCACAACCTGCATCGCGACCTGGGCTGGACGGCGGAGGAAATCCGCCAGCGCAGCGATGCCTTTATTCCCCTGCTGCACGACCACCTGCACAGCCTGGCAAAAAGCAGCACTCCCATTGGCCTGCACCGCTTTGGCGAACCGGCGGCGATCGAACACCGGATTGCAACGGTCATGCAGCAACTGGGCAGCGACTATTATCAGGCCCTGGATCTCGACCTGAGCGAAATCTTTGCCGCAAGCTACGACGAGCTGTTCAGGGAGCCGGCGTATGAATACCTCGCTCCCTACCTGCGGGGAGAGAAAGCGCCTTCCGAGGCGGAAACAGACATCCTCCGCGAACTGATGACAAAGGCACAGGCGTATCACGAAACCCTGGTGCGCGATAACGAGATTGAGTCGTTGTTGACCGGATTGCGCGGCGAATTTGTCGCGCCCGGCGCCGGCGGCGACCCGGTGCGCAATCCGCAGACCACCAGCGGTACCAACCTGTATGCACTGGATCCCAACAAGATTCCCAGCCGCGAAGCCTATCGCGCCGCCGAGACAACCTTCGGGGAACTGGTGACGGACTACCGCGAAAAGCACGGCGGCCAATGGCCGGACAAGCTGGCATTTTCCCTCTGGTCCTCGGAAACCATCCGCACCCTGGGGCTCGGCGAAGCGCAGATCATGCATGCACTGGGGGTGCGGCCGGTGTGGGGGCGCGGCGACCGGGTCGTCGGGCTGGAGATTATCCCTGCGTCGGAACTCGATCGGCCCAGGATCGACACACTCATTCAGGCGACCAGTGTCTACCGCGACCAGTTCGACGGCGTCATGAAGAAACTGGCCCGGGTCATCGCGGAGCTGTCCCGGCGGGAAGCCGACGATGGCAATCCGATTGCCCGCAACAGCCAGCACCTGGCTTTATCCCTGCGGGAACGGGGGCTGTCCGCCGCCGAGGCCAGCCGCTACGCACACGCGAGAATCTTCAGCAATCCACCGGGCGACTATGGCAGCGGCGTCACCGACGTCGCCATGGATTCCACGGACTGGGAAGACGACAGCGTGCTCGCCGACACCTTTATTCAAAGCCAGTCCCACATGTACACCGATAGCGACTGGGGAACCCCGGTGCAGGCGCTGGGTTTGCTGGAATCCCAGTTGCAGGGTGTGGATGCGGTATTGCTATCCCGGTCCTCCAACCTGAACGGCCTGCTGTCCACCGACCATCCTTACGAGTACCTCGGCGGCCTCTCTTCGGCCGTGAAAAAGGTGTCGGGAGAAAACCCGCAGCTGTATGTATCCGACGCCCGTTCAAAAACCGCCAGTATCACCCGGGCCGAGGCTTTCCTCAGCAGCAAACTCCGTACCCGCTACCAGAACCCGCAGTGGATTGAAGGTATGAAAGCCGAAGGCTATGCCGGCACCGTGCAGATGCTGAAGATGGTCAACAACCTGTTCGGCTGGCAGGTCATGGACCGGAATATGGTGCGGGCCGATCAGTGGCAGTCGATACACGAGACCTATGTGATGGACCGGCGGGAACTCGGGCTGAACGAATGGTTTGCGGAGCACAATGCCACGGCCCAGGCGCAGTTGATCGAGCGCATGATAGAGGCGGTGCGCAAGGGCTACTGGGATGCCAGCGCAGAGACCCGGCGCGAAATGATCGAGCGCTGGCAGACGCTGGTCAACGAACTGGACGCGGATACCGGCGCGAAGAAAACCGTGGAATTCATCCGGCAGCAGGCGGCCGGCTTCGGACTGGCTGCCGCCGCAGCAGACCAGGCCGGCCAGCCGGAAGATCAGGCCGGAAACCCGGTGAAGGGACAGATACTGGAACAGGTATCAGTGGAAGCGCAGCAGCAACCCGATACCAATTGGATACTGTGGCTGGCCTGGTTTTTCCTGCTGGCCTGCTTCACTACCGGTATCGCGCGGGTCCTCTCCCACCGGCAGAACTTTTACCAAATGCAGTGGAATTAAGCGATGTTCATCAACAATCTGGAAAGTGTCTTATACCAGGTATCGGCCATATTTCTCGTGCCGTGCCTGCTGCTTATCGTCGCCGCCCTGGCCTATACCATCTATGCCCTGGGGGCCCTGCTGGCGGAGGCCGGCCTGCGCCGCAGGGGGCGGCTGGCATCCGGCCTCAGCCGCCATGCCAGCGGGGAAGGCATACGCAGCGACGACCTCGAACTCTGGATCATGCGGCGGCTCGAGTTGCTGCGGCTCACATCCCGGGTAACACCCATGCTGGGACTGGTAGCCACCCTGATCCCGATGGGCCCTGCCCTGCTCGCGCTTTCGGAAAACGATACCACCTCCGTCGGCAGCAATATGGTCGTCGCCTTTTCAGGTGTGACCCTGGCACTGATCGCCGCCAGTCTCAGTTTTGTGGTGCTGAATATCCGCCGTCGCTGGCTGTTCGAGGAGTTGCTCCTGATCGAACACGCCAGCGAGTCCGGCAACACGGGGGAGCATTGATATGGCCGGACGTTTTCTCGAACAAGACGATGACGATCCCATCCTGTCGGTGGTCAACCTGATCGACCTGTTCCTGGTGATCACGGTCATCCTGCTGATCATCGTGGTCAGGAACCCGCTCAACCCCTTCTCCAGTGAAAACGTGGTAGTGGTCGAGAACCCGGGCGAGGACAATATGACGATAACCATCAAGGACGGCGAGGAGCTGACCCGCTACGAAAGCAATGGCACCATCGGCGAAGGTGACGGTATCAAGGCGGGGGTCACCTACAAGCTTCCCGATGGCAAGATGGTGTATGTGCCCGAGTGAGTTCGGACCGGGCCATTGACCCGGAAAATTTATTTGTTTACCGGGCTACTTATGCACATATTAATAATAGCTTAAGTTCCGGAATTCAGATCGGGATGTCGCGCCTCCTGATCGCGCACTGCGTCTGCTGTGCTACGTAGGAGCCTGCCCGGCGGGCGAAAAAACGGTGCTCGAAGGCAGCACCTTCATTCGCCAGCGGGGCTGGCTCCTACAAGGTGCCACTCCATGGCTCGGCAGTATCGAAACAGGTTCCGCGGCCCCCGAAACTTGAGTTAACCCGTCACCAGCGGTGATCACAATGCGGCATCGGCCGTAGCACCCTGAAGGGCTGCCCCGGCGCGCCCGGCCGGGCGCGCCTTTCCGTTTGGCTTCAATGCACCGAGGCGCCCTATTCCGAACAGGAACACCAGCCAGCTCAGCAGCAGGGTTGCCGCCTCCTGGTATCCGAAGGATACGGGCTCCCGCGAACGCGGCGTAAAGGTCGGCTGGCTGGCGAATCCCTTGCTGCCGAAAGCCCGGTCGGTGAACAGGTAGCCGTAGTAGAAATCGCGCATCTCGCGGTGGAAGGCCTCGATCCGGTCCCGGTAGGCCAGTTGGGCCGGCAGGTCCGTGTCTGCGACGCGGTGAATGACCGCCTGCGCGCCCACGCCCGGCAACAGCCAGCCGAGCCGCTCCGTCCACTGTTGGCGCGCCTCCAGCCCCGCGCGGTAGGCTCGCACCTGTTCCGCGACACTCTCGTCGCCCACCTGGTGGAAGGCAAAATACCATTTCCAATGGAAACCGTCGGGTAGTGGTGCTGTGTCCCGCCACTCGGGATGGCTTTCAAAAAACCGGCGCATCGTCTCCTCACGGGGCACTTCCCAGGCGCCGTGCACGGCCTCGCGCTGCGCCAGCATCAGGTCCACACCCTGGTGTACGGGAATGGCACGGCTCAGGACAATATTGGCCAGGGTCGGCAGTAGCAGTGTCAGCAATGCCCAACTTCCCATCAGCACAGTGGCATTGGCATTGGCAACCGAAGACCAGCCGCGCGCGGCGATCAGCAGCGACAGCCCCACCCAGAACGCCAGGTAACTGGCGGAGATCACCAGCGCAATGGCGATCGCGAGCGGCGCTGTGCCGGATATCAGCGCCCCCGCCAGCAGCGGCAGGGCCAGGCAGGCGAAGAGCAGTCCGTAGCGCAATGCGGCGCGCCGCCGCCACAGGCGGCTGCCGCCGGGCATGGAGAGCAGCAGGCGCAGCCGCCCCGACTGGCGCTCTGCCGATACCAGGTCGTGCAACAGCGCGATGGCAAACAGCGGGGCCAGGTAGATCAGCACGAAGGCGAAATCGAAACGGCCCGGCAGTGCCAGCTCCGGATTGAAGGTCTCACCGTCATACAACTGGGCCTGCAGCCCCAGGGCGCGGATACGCAACACGTAGGGCGCGACATCGCGCAGGCCCAGCGCCATGAAGGCCGTGTCCGACGGTGGGTCCCAGGTGTTGTAAAAGGTGTAGTAGGCGGGGCTGCCGGCGTCAGCACTGTCCGCATAGCGGTCGGCCACGGCGGCGACATCCTGTTGGTGCAACACTGCCAGCCTGTCGATGGTCTGGCGCTGATGCGCCACCTGGTCCAGGCCGGACCAGACCGCCAGCGCAGCCAGCACCAGCAGTAACAGCAGTGCGCTTGTGGACAGGCGCGAGCGCAGGATCAAGCGCAGTTCATTGGAAAACCCTTTCATTGTGCCACCCTCCCCAGGCGATTGCCGGCCAGTCTCATCAGTACCGTAAAGACCGCCAGCCAGCACAGCAGTACCAGGCCCACGGGCAGCGCCCTGTGCATCACATCGGAAACCGTCGGGGCGCGGTAGTGAAACTCGGGGAAGCTCTGCCAGTGCGCGTGGGATATGCGGTTTTCCTTGTCCGGATTGGTATCGTCGACATAGTCCAGTTCTTCCGCCTGCAATCGGTTCAGGCCCTGGACCAGTTCGTAGCGGTAGTCTTCCCCCTGTTCGAGGAAACGCCGAAAATTTGCCTGGTCCGTACCCGCTGCGGCCATCGACAGTCGCCGCAATGCCAGGGCCGGGCTCAGCCAGGCGAAGTCGTCGACCATTGCATTCTGCCGCTCCTGCCGATCGAACAGCGCGTCGGCGTAGCGATTGAAGAGTTCGCTAGACAAACGCTCCCCCTCGATCGCCAGCAGCCCCTTGTAGTTGACCGGCAGATCTTCCACATTTTCCACACCATATTTTTCCAGCACGCGTTCGCGGAAAGCGGAGAAGTGCGGATCGTCGGGGTTGTGCGAATCACCCAGGGCCTTGTACTCACGCTCTACCTGAATGGCGTTTTCGAAACGCGTCGGCAGCGGCACATTGGCATTCGCCAGGTCCGGCAGCCAGCGCGGCAGCAGGATGACCAGCACGGCCCAGGCCGCCAACAGTGCCAGCAGCGCGTCGCGACCGCGTTTGAACTGGCTGGAGACCAGCACCACCAGCAACGACCACAGCAACAGCCAGCCGATATAGGCCCCCGCCAGCAACAGCGCCAGAGGCCAAGGCGCGCGGCCACTGGCCGCGAGCCAGGCCAGCGCCAACAGTGCCGGCAACAACGCCAGCCCCGCGAAGCCGGACAGCGCCAGCAGCTTGCCCGCCACGATTTGCCGACCGGCCACACCCTGCGCCAGCAGTATGCGCAGCGTGCCGGATTCCCGCTCGCGGGCCACTGCGGCGTGACCGACGAAAATCAGCAGCAGCGGTGCCAGTACCTGCAACATGAAAGCGGGCGTCAGCTGCCCGAAGCGCAGCAGCAGCGAGGACTGGCGCACATCGCCGAAGTTGGCAGTGTTCTGCCGGTGCCCTTCCAGGAACAGGGTATTGCCGGTGTAGGCATTGATGCCCGGATCGAAAGCCGCCAGCGGGTTGAGCGGGCGGAACAGGAAATGCCCGAAGTGCACCACCCGGTGGGGATGGCGGTCGGGCTGGGTTTCAAATTCCCGGTTGGCCTGCGCCTGGTAGCGCGCCCGCTCGGCACTGGCACTGCGCTGGTGTTCGTAGGCGTTGAGTACGGCCACCAGGGTCAGCAGGAGCAGCAACAGCAGCCCGGACACCGCTACCCGGTCGCGCAACAGTAATCGCCATTCCTCGCGGGCGATGCGCGCGACGACACTCATGCGGCCCGCCCTGCATAGCGCCGGTGCAGGCTGCGCACATCAAAGCGCTCGGCGCCCTCAGCGGCGACTTCCTCCTCCAGCTGCCCCGCGCCGAGGAAACCGATACGATCCGCCACTTCCGACGCCCCCAGCAGGTCGTGGGTCACCATCAGTGTGGCAATGCCCTTCTCGCGCAACAGGCCCAACAAACGATTGAACTCGTATGTGGCCTGGGGATCCAGGCCCGAGGTGGGTTCGTCCAGCAACAGCGCCGGCACCTCCCGCGCAAGCGCCAGTGCAATGGCCACTTTCTGCCGCATGCCCTTGGAAAAACCACCCACGCGGCGGTCGAAGGCCGTCGCATCCAGCCCCGCCGATGCCAGTGCCCGATCGATCCTGTCCGACCCTGCGCCCTGCCCCGCCAGGTCGAGCAGGTAGGCGACATTTTCGCGGGCACTCAACTGCTCGTAGAAGGCGACATTTTCCGGAATATAGGCCAGTTGCCGGCGCGCCTCTCCGGCGCGGGTAACCGGGTCGATGCCGTTGACCCGCACCCGCCCGCCATCCGGCACCACAAAGCCCAGGAACAGGCTCAGCGTGGTGGTCTTGCCCGCACCGTTGGCGCCCAGCAAGGCATAGACCTCACCGGGGCGAACGCCCAGATCGAGGGATTGCAGGATTGTCCGAGGCCCATAGCTCGCGGAAACCCCGGCGGCCTCGAGGACATTCGCGGAACCGTCTGCCGGGGGCCTTTTGTCCGGAGCGAAAGTGGTGTGCTCAGTATTCATGGTTCTGCACCTTTGTTCTCCATATCAGCGCATAGTTGTTGCAATTGCCTCTATGGAAATGTTATATCATATCTTAATAGAAGTAAGCCAACCCGGAGTTGCCGGGGCCGGACAATCGCTTCACATGACAACGCTCTAGAATCTACAGGGAAGTTGCAGATATGCAGGTGCGCGGAAATCGATCTCGAACTGCCGCAATCGGCTTCAGTGCGGTTACCGTAACAGAGCCCCCAGCCACGCGGATTCGAGTGCGTCCCAGTCCCGGCGTGCGGGATCTATCGCCTCCACCCGACTGTCCAGTGCATCATCCAGCTCCAGTACACTCAACACCGAATCCGCCTTGTTGAAACCAAACACGCCGTCTTCAGTAATGAATACGCCTTTCACCCGCTCCGCGTCGATGCCACTGATCAGGGAAAAGAGTTTCTGATAGTCGAATACCAGCGCCGGATCGAAGCGCCAGCCACAACTGTGATGGCCCTCGCCGCTGTTTTCCCGGCGCCGGTAACCGCATTCCGGCAGCGGTTCCTCTTCCATAGGAAGCGGTGGGTGCTCGTGATGTTCGCTGGCTTGCGGGAACTCGAAACCACTGGCTGCGCGCAGCCAATCCGGCTGGATTCTGCCCCGCTCCACTGTTTGCAGCGGCTTGTCCAGAAACGCCAGGTAGCGGCGCAGGTTCTCCAGATCCCCCGCCCCGTACAGATCGGATTTGTTGGCCACCACCAGGTCAGCCACTTCCAATTGCTGCCGGAAGGTGTCGCTGCGCAGGTAGCGTTCGTCGCCGATACTGCGCGCATCCACCAGTGTGAGCGTGGCACGGAGGTCCAGTACGCCGGCGCGCACTGTATCGGACAGGGCTGCGAGCACCTCCCGCGGATGGCCCAGCCCGGTGGGTTCAATCAGCAGCCGCTGGGGCCTGGCCCGGGCCAGCAACTGGTTCAGGGCTACCTGCATGGGCAGGCCGGCGGCACAGCACATGCAGCCGCCGGGCACTTCACGGATAAAGACTTCACCGTCTTTGTCCGGACCAAACAGGCCACCGTCGATTCCCACTTCGCCGAACTCGTTGACCAGCACCGCCCAGCGCTCGCCGAGCGGCCTGCTGTCCAGCAGGTGGCGGATGGCAGTGGTCTTGCCGACACCCAGGAAACCGGTGATCACATTGGCCGGCACCCCCCGTATCGATTCCCGCTGCGGCACTAGGCGGCGCTCCGCCCGCATTCGTCACACAGGCAGTCCAGTTCCAGTTGCGAGGTCAGCAGATGGTAGCCGGCGCCTTCCACCGTGTCGCGCAGCGCGGCAATCACCTCCGGCTTGATGCCGATTTCCCGCACCTTGCTGCAGCGGCTGCAAATCAGGAACTGCGGTGTCTCGTGGCTGTGATCGCAGGCGATATGGGCGCAGGCCAGGTACTTGTTTTCCGAGTTGAGCTTGTGGGCCAGGTTCTCGTCGGCCAGGAAGTCCAGCATCCGGTACACGGACATGGCCGGAATGGGCTCGCCATAATCACGGCCGTATTGCTCCGCGATCTCGTAGGCGGACAGCGGGGTCTTCGCGCGCAGCAGCACGGCCAGGACATTCCTGCGCTTCTCGGTCAGGCGGGCCCCGGAAGCGCGGCAGCTCTGTTCCGCCGCGCCCAGGGTCTGTTTGAGCTGGGATGCTTTCATGGACTATTTCAGTTGCAGTTCGTTGTCTTGCGCAGTGAGCAACGCGGCTCCCTGGCCCCCGGGGGCCAGCCACTGCACGGCGATCTCGTGAATGCCGGGAAAGCTCGTAA
Organism: Microbulbifer litoralis; assembly: GCF_023634065.1. Lineage (GTDB taxonomy): Bacteria > Pseudomonadota > Gammaproteobacteria > Pseudomonadales > Cellvibrionaceae > Microbulbifer > Microbulbifer litoralis. The sequence goes on along the minus strand of NZ_JALKCV010000009.1, from coordinate 178,745 downwards.
ACAGCGCCACAGCGACGCCGTCGAGCTGCGCCAGATTATCACACTGGAAGCGGTAGCTGGCACGGAAGCTGGCATGCCTGTGGTGATGCGCCTCCTGCTCCCCGCTATGGGGCGCCTCCACCCCGGCCTCCCGCAGCCGACAATCAGTACCACTGAAGCGCAGAAAGCGGTTCGCGCCGGCCAGGTCCCGGGCCGCCCGATCCAGTGCTTCCACCTGTGAGGGGCCCCGCGGCGCATGCTCAAATCCCACCAGGTTGGCCGCCGGAGATTCAAACCCGATCTGCAGTTCCCCACTGGCGGCGGCTACTGTCAGCTGTGCACGGCCGTGCACATGAGCGCCGCCATCGCCGGAAGCGAGCCCGGCGAAGCCCAGGCCAAACACAAGAAGAGCAACCTTAAACCGTTGCATCGCCTCTCTCCCTGACAGCAGCGCCGGCTTGCAGCAGGCGCCGATTCCTCCAGTGGGCCCCGATCAACAGGCAGGCTCCCACCGCGCTGGCAAACAGCTCCCAGCGGCCTTCCAGGCCCAGCGCCAGCACGAGTATCAGCAGGCCGGAAAGGCCCGAGATCATCACTGCCGGGCGCCGGTGGTGGCGGCAGGCAGCCGGGAAACTGTACAGGGCCAACAGCAATACCGGCCCCAGCAGCGCCAGGTGAAAAAACTCCCCCTCCAGCACTGTGCCCAGTACCCCGGCACCGCCCAGGGCCAGCAAAAGCGGCGTGGCCAGGCAATGTACCAGGCACAGGCCGGAGATCAGCATTCCCGCAGTGTCTTTCATCATCAATCCTCCAGGTCCGTTTCAGGTTCGACAGCGGTGGCCCGATGTTGCCCCGGTTTGCAGCGCCGCTTCCCATATTATTATGTTACATTATATCATATCAAGACAGCCGGACCTGCAATGCGGTGTGCCCACCAATGCCGCCTTATCGACAGGTCACAACAAGGAGACACCAAGATGTCAGAGCGCTTGCCAGTAACGGTTCTTTCCGGCTTTCTGGGGGCCGGCAAGACCACGCTGCTGAACCAGATTCTCAACAACCGCGCCGACCTGCGGGTGGCGGTGATCGTCAACGATATGAGCGAGGTAAATATCGACGCCGGCCTGATTCACAACGAGGTGCGCCTCAACCGCACCGAGGAAAAACTGGTGGAGATGAGCAATGGCTGCATCTGCTGCACGCTGCGGGAGGACCTGCTGGTGGAAGTTGCGCGCCTCGCCGGCGAGGGACGCTTCGACTGCCTGGTGATCGAGTCCACCGGCATCTCCGAACCGCTGCCGGTGGCGGAAACCTTCACCTTTACCGACGAAGATGGCAAAGGGCTGTCCGAGATCGCCAGGCTCGACACCATGGTGACAGTTGTCGACGGGGCCAACTTCCTGCGGGACTACCGCAAGGCCCGCTCCCTGAAGGAAACCGGGGAATACCTGGGCGAGGAGGACGATCGCAACGTGGCCGACCTGCTGGTCGAGCAGGTGGAGTTCTGCGATATGTTGCTGATCAGCAAGGCCGATCTGGTCGATGCCGAGCAGCTCGCGGAGCTGGAGGCGGTACTGCGCAGCCTCAACACCCGCGCGGAGATCCATCCCGTGGTCAAGGGCAATATCCCGATCGAAAAAGTACTGAATACCGGCAAGTTCGATTTCGAGCAGGCGGAATTGGCACCGGGTTGGCTCAAGGAAATACGCGGCGAACACATCCCGGAAAGTGAGGAATACGGCATCAGCAGTTTCACCTATCGGGCGCGCCGCCCCTTCCATCCACAGAGGCTGCACGATTTCTTCGCCGACCCCTTCCTGAGCGGCCGGCTGCTGCGCTCAAAGGGCTTTTTCTGGCTGGCCAGCCGGCCGGATTACGCCGGTACCTGGAGCCAGGCCGGGGGCATTGCCCAGCACGGCGCCGCGGGTTATTTCTGGAGTTCAGTGCCGTTGGCAGAGTGGCCGGAAAACCCGGAGCAGCGGCAGTATATTCTGGACCACTGGCAGGAGCCCTTCGGGGACAGGCGCCAGGAGCTGGTTTTTATCGGCCAGCACCTGGCGCCCGAGTGGCTGCAGCACCAGTTGGATGCCTGCCTGCTGAACGGCGAGGAAATGGATGGCGGGGAGACGCTCTGGCGTTCATTGCCGGACCCGTTCCCCCGCTGGAACTGACCCCAGACAGAGTGGCTGTCGCAGTTCAGGCGACTAGCCCTACACGCCACTGTCGCGACAGAGCGTTACGGCCCTTGCTCCTCCAGGGAGCGCTCCAGTTGCCTGAACTGCCCCTGGAGCACCGCTTTTTCCTGCAGCGCCAAGCGGTGCTCATCGGCCAGCACCTCTATCCTGTCCCTGGCGGATTCCAGCTCGGAATCCGCCTTGTCCAGCGAGCGTCGCAACCATTCCACTTCTTTGCCGATGGAAGTGTTGCTGTTGGACAGGGTGGATACCCTGTCCTGCAGAGCGGTGATCTCGGCAGTTTTTTCGCTGAGCTGCTCGCCCCGCGCGGCCGCCTGCCGGGAGAGCCCTTCCAACTCGGAACGGCAGGCGGAGACTTGCTGCTGTAGTTGCTGCTTTTCGCTCTCCAGCGCCGCGACGGCGGCTCCGCGCTGCTCGCACAGCGTCTCCCGGTCCGCCAGCCTGCGTCCGCTTTCGGACAGCTGGCCGGACAGACTGTCGACCTGCGCCCGCAACTGCTCATTGGCCGCCCGGAATTGCTCGCGCTCCTGCTGGCGGTCGTCGGCGGTACGCTGCTGGAAGTGCTCGAAATGGTCGCGGATATCGCGGTTTTCCTGTTTCAGTTCTTCCGCGGCGGATTTCAGCTCGCCGATGCGTTCGGCCCCCTGCTCCCGCTGGAATTCGCTCCGGGCCAGCGCCGCCTGCGACTCGCGCAGCGCCTGTTCCAGTTTCCGGCTCTCTTCCCCACAGAGCTGCAATCTGTGCTCTCGCTCCCGCAGGTCTTTCTCCAGCGCCGCAACTGATGCCCGCTCCCGATCCAGCTCGGCCCGCCGGCTTTCTGATTCGGCCTCGAAGCGCTCCTGCGTCTCCTTCACTTTGCGCTCGGCCTCCCCTTCCACCCTTTCGCACAGGGCTTTCAGGGCCTCCACCAGGTCTGCAGGCAATCCGTCGGTATCCGCCTGCTCCTCCGCCCCGGCGCGCCAGCGCTTCAGCAGCGGCGCAATGGTGCTTTTGCTGCCGGTGCCCAGTTCAGCGCGGACCCTGTCCACGGTTGGCTCCTCGCCGCGCTGCCTGATCGTTTCCGCCGCTTGTGCGATTTCCAGATAGGTGACCCCCGTACGCGCCATCTCCCGCCTCCTTACTTTTTAGTAACGTATTACGTGATACGTAATATAACATTATTTCCGTCGCTGTAATCCCGACTTGAAGCACTTTATATAACCTTCGATAATGAAACTTATCGATGGCTATAACTTGAGATACCGGGATCTCCCACGTCTCACTGGATACTGGCTTTCGTAGCACCTCGTTAAGCTCCTCACCCCACACACGCCTCCGACCAGACGGTCGAGACTATTCGCAGGCGACTACCTTTGACGATCAATGGTCACGGAGTCGCCTCAGTGGCGAAAAATATCAAATCACAGCGGCCTCTCTCCTCTATTCTCGATGAGGCCTATTAAGAATAAGAAATGCCGAATGGCCAAATAGGAGTACAGCGATGAGTGAGAAGTTTGATTTTGACCAGATCGTCATAGGATCTGGGTTCGGCGGTTCCTGTAGCGCTCTGCGCCTGAGTGAAAAAGGACACCATGTATTGGTGCTTGAGAAAGGCAAACGCTGGAAAGACAAGGACTTCTCCAACAACTCCTGGAACCTCAAGAAGTTCCTGTGGGCGCCCAAACTGGGACTGACAGGCAATATCCAGCTGACCATGACCCGCAAGATTACGGCCATTCACGGTGCCGGCGTCGGTGGTGGATCTCTGGTCTACGCCAACGTTCACCTGATTCCGAAAGACGAAGTCTTCGAATCCACCCCCTGGTCCCGTGTCCACAGAGACTGGAAGAAGCGCTTGATGCCCTTTTACGGGCTTGCCCAGCGCATGATCGGTGTGACCAAAAATCCTTACAGCAACGCGGCCGACGAGGCGCTGTTGGAGACTGCGCGACGTATGGGTCGCGAAGAGACCTATCAGTCAGTCAATACCGGCGTGCTGTTTGCGGAAGACCCCAAGGATGGCAGCGGCAAAGAGCGCGGCGACCCCTACTTTGACGGCGAAGGCCCACAGCGTAACAACTGCATTTATTGCGGTGGCTGTACCATGGGGTGTCGTCACAATGCCAAGAACACTCTGGAAAAGAATTACCTCTGGTTTGCGGAACGCAATGAGGTGGAAATCCGCCCGGAAAGCGAAGTGACCAGGATCGAGCCGCTTCCGGATGAAAATGGCGTTCGCGATGGTAGCGCGGGATACGAACTGACCATCCAGAGCTCTACCGCTCTGCTGTTCAAGAAACCCTACAAACTGCGCACCCGCGGTGTGGTGGTCTCCGGCGGTGTGTTCGGCACCATTCCGCTGTTGATGAAGGCCCGCGACAAGGACCGCACCCTGCCAAATATCTCCCAGCAGCTTGGCCGCCAGGTGCGCACCAATTCCGAAACCCTGATCGTCGCCACCAGCAAATTTTCGGACGCAGAGGGCAAGCCGCAAGAAATCTGCCATGGCCCTACCATCACCAGCATGTTTGATCCGGATGATGAAACACGCATGGAGATCAACCGCTTTCCGCGCTACGGGGACCTGAACTTTGCCCTGCAGAGCGCAGTGCCTCTTACAGAAAGCAACGGCAGAATTCCACGCCAGATCAGCATGCTGATCAATATACTTCGTCAGCCGATCAAAACCCTGCGGATGCTGAACCCCATCGGTAAATCACGCAACAGCATCATCTTCCTGGTGATGCAGACCAAAGACAGTTTTGTACACGTAAAGTCCAGAAAGTGGCCTTCCGGCTGGCGGGTAACGCAAGAGCCGGGTGATTCTCCATTGTCGAACTATTTCCCGGTGGCCCACGAGGCCGCCCGCCACTATGTGGAAGCCGCCGGTGGCGGTGATGCCGGTAACGTGGTGACCGAGGTTTTGTCCGGCGCGCCGAGCACCGCACACCTGATGGGCGGCGTGGCTATCGGCACCAGCGCAGAAAATGGCGTTGTCGACGAAACCGGAGCTGTATTCGGTTACCAGAACCTGCGGGTTATGGATGGCTCACTGATCCCCGGCAACCTGGGGGTCAACCCTTCCCTCACCATTCTCGCTCTCAGTGAATATGCCTGGTCCAAGGTTCCGGTGTTCAACCGTGAACGCGCGGAAAAAACGATTCCCGTGACCTTCTCCAAGCCATTGCCGGGAATGGTATCCGAACTCACCGGTACCGGTGATCTCCACAGCATCATCTGCCGCAGCGGTAAGCAGAGCACCCAAGCCACTTTTAAGGCGTCTTCTGAATAATCCAGTGAAGATGAAGCAGAAGAAGCGTCACCAAGAGATTACGGAGCCCGGCTCGCGTCGGGAAAAGCCCATGAATATGCAATTTGAAGCGTCACGTGAAGAAGCCGTGGCCCAAATTCAGTCCATCTTTGACCGCCAGCGTCAGGTCTATCTGGCAGCCCCTTACCCCGATCGCGAAACGCGTATCGAGGATCTGAAAAAACTGTCGCAGATGCTGACCGACCACCAGGATGAGATCGTCCAGGCAATCAGCGATGATTTCGGCAACCGGTCCGCAACAGAAACCCTGTTCTGTGAGTTTTTCGTGGTACTGGACGGGATCAAGGATACGATCAAGCAATTACGCAAATGGATGAAGCCACAGAAGCGTCATGTACAGTTCACTCTGTACCCGGGTGCCAGCAACCGATTGATACCGCAGCCTCTGGGTGTGGTGGGTGTAATCGTGCCGTGGAACTTCCCCGCCAATCTCACCTTTGCACCGCTGACCAGTATCTTCGCGGCTGGCAACCGCGCGATGGTGAAAATGTCCGATCGTTCATCCCGTCTTGCCGACCTCCTCGGGCGTATCAGCGGCGATTATTTTCCACCGGAAAAACTCTCCATCTTTTCCGACAATCACCAGATTGGCCCGGACTTTTCCGCGCTTCCGTTTGATCACCTTCTGTTTACGGGCTCCACCCAGACAGGCAAATCGGTAATGAACAATGCTTCCGCAAACCTGACGCCGGTTACCCTAGAGCTGGGAGGCAAGTCGCCGGCTGTCGTGGCACCGGACTTCCCGCTGGATGTGGCGGCTGAACGGATCATGTACTGGAAACTGCTAAACGCCGGCCAAATCTGCACTACGGTGGATTACCTGTTCCTTCCGGAAGATAAAGTGGATGCCTTTGTCGATCAGTCCCGTAAACTGGTTGCGGATCGCTATCCGGACCTCCTGAGTAAAGATTACACCTCGATTATTGATGACACCGCCTATCAGCGCCTATGGGAAACCATCAGGGACGCCGAAGCAAAAGGAGCGAAAGTCATCTGTCTCTCTTCCGACAGTGAGGGGGATAGCAAGCTGCGCAAAATCCCACCGCACCTGATTCTCAACGCCACTGACGAAATGCAGGTGATGCAGCGGGAAATTTTCGGTCCGATCCTGCCGATCAAGACCTACCGGGAAGCCAGTGAAGTGGTGGGATATGTTAACCGCCACGCGCGTCCCCTAGCACTGTATCCCTTTACCAAAGACAAGGCCCTGCAGGATTTCTACATCACCCACATTATCTCTGGTGGTGTTACGGTCAACAATTGTCTGCTGCATGTAGGGCAGCACGACCTGCCTTTCGGCGGTGTTGGGCACAGTGGTATGGGGCACTACCATGGTTACGAGGGTTTTGTGAACTTTTCCAAAATGCGCCCGGTTTTCTATCAGGGATTCCTCGATGGTATGAAACCACTCATGCCTCCCTACACGGCAACCACAAAAAAAATACTGAACTTTATGTTGCGCCTGGCCCGCTAAGCGCGCCGTTAGTAGTAATGGGATATGTCCATGAATAATCGCTTTTCAGAACTCGTTCGCACACTGCCGGAAATTAAATCCCTGGACGATATCCGGACTATTGAAGAAACGCCGTTGGAACAGTACGAGCTGCCAGAAAGCACGTTTGCACTGATTGAAGACAGTGCGCAGCAGTATCCGGATAATACTGCGTTGCGGTTCCTGTTTACCGGTAAGGCGGATGAGCAGGGAGTTGCCTATAGCTATAGTGAATTCCTGCACAAGATCCGGCAGACCGCCAATGCTTTCTCTTCGCTGGGTATCGGCAGCGATGATGTAGTGTCCTTCCTGCTACCTTCATTGCCGCAGACACACTTTACCCTCTGGGGCGGGGAAGCCGCAGGTATCGTCAACCCGATCAACCCGCTGCTGGAGCCGGAGCACATTGCGGGCATCATGAATGGTGCCGGTACCAGGGTACTGGTCGCGGCAGCACCTTTTCCGGGGCTGGATTTCTGGGATAAAGTCGAACAGATCCGCGAGAAGATCCCGACCCTGGAAAAAGTCCTCTACGTCGACCTGTGTCAGTTCCTCCCTAAAGCCCAGGCAGAGCAGGTCCGATCCGCTTTGCCGTTAAAAACCCATGATTGGTGCGAGGATTTCGATGCCTTTATTGGCCGATTCCCCGGCAATGAACTGCAGTTCGAACGCACTATCAGCGCGAACGATACTGCCTCCCTCTTCCATACCGGCGGCACCACGGGTACGCCAAAGCTCGCCCCGCATACTCACCGCAACGAGGTAACCAATGCTGCCATGATGCAGATGGTGTTACGTCATGACGACAGTTCTGTATTGCTGTGTGGCCTGCCGCTATTCCATGTCAATGCCGTGGTGGTGACCGGGCTACTTCCCCTGCTGAACGGTGGTGAGATACTGCTGGCTACACCCGCTGGCTACCGCAATCAGGATCTGATGCAGAACTTCTGGAAACTGGTGGAGCGGCATAAAGTGAGCTTCTTCAGCGCGGTGCCAGCGATCTATGCCGGCCTGCTGCAATTGCCGGTGGGCGATGCCGATATCACTTCGCTGAAAAATGTACTTTCCGGCGGCTCAGCAATGCCCGTTGCCGTGCATGAGGCCTTTGAGGCGCTGACCAAAGTGCCACTGATCGAAGGCTTCGGCATGACCGAGGGCACCTGCGGCAGTGCTACCAACCCGCCAGCGGGTGAGCGTCGCACCGGCTCGATCGGTTTACCCCTGCCCTACACCGATGTGCGAGTGGTACAGCTGGACGAAGCGGGTCAACTGCAACGGGATTGCCAGGTGGAAGAAACCGGTACACTGCTGATTCGTGGCCCAAATGTCTTTAAAGGGTATACCGATCCCAGCAAAAACACCGATATCTGGATTGATGGTGACTGGTTCAATACCGGTGACCTGGCGCGCCGGGATGCCGACGGTTATGTGTGGCTGACCGGGCGGGCGAAGGACCTGATCATTCGCGGCGGCCACAATATCGATCCGCAGATGATCGAAGACATTCTTTACCAGCACCCCGCCGTGGAAATGGCGGCAGCTGTGGGCAAACCCTGCGATCGCGTGGGTGAACTCCCGGTTGCCTACGTCACATTGAAAAGCGGAACCGAGGCCACCGCCGAGGAATTGATAAACTACTGTGCGGAACATATTCCCGAGCGTGCGGCAGTGCCAAAGAATATCTGGATCATCGACGAAATCCCCCACACCGCGGTCGGCAAGGTCTTCAAGCCCGATCTGCGACGGGACGCCATTCGCCGGGTGATCGAGGAGCGGTTGGGTGAAAAACTGCCGCAGGACGCGTTTCGCGTTGAGGTAACCCCCTGCAAGCAACATGGCCAGCGCGCGGATGTATTCATCAATCGCGCGCTGGCCGAGCGTCAGGATGAAATCGCCTCGGAACTGGCCAATTACACCTTCCACTCCACTTTCCATATCAGCGAATAACACGGTCAGCGTGCTCCACCCGCGGGGCACGCGGCAAACTCTTGCACCATAAACCAACAATAATGAGGTACTTTACGTGCAAATCCGTTCATACAACCGTTCCGGTAGCTTTTCACGTTCCATCCACCGTTCTTTACTGTCACTGGCGGTATCCGCCACCCTCTCAACTGCGAGCCTGGCGGTCGCAGAATCGATACAGCCTAAAAACGCCACTGCGGCTACGAAAGAGGCCAATAGCAGGATGGCGGTAACGATGGACTTCAGCGACCGGCAGGATTTTGTCGACGCCAATCGCGGCCTGATCGCCGCAACCCCGGACCTGGTCGTCAAAGCCGAAAATGGCAAAACGGTCTGGGACATGCAGGTTTATCGGAATTTTCTCAAGGAAGAAGCCCCGGATACCGTCAACCCCAGCCTGTGGCGACAGGCGTTACTGAACAGCAAAACCGGTCTGTACGAAGTAGTGGATGGCATTTACCAGGTACGCGGCTTTGACCTGACCACCATGAGCGTGATTCGCGGCAAAACCGGCTGGATCATCATCGACCCGCTCACCATGACCGAAGTATCCCAGGCGGCGCTGGAACTGGTGAACAGAGAGTTGGGTGAACGGCCCGTCAGTGCCGTGATCTACACCCACTCCCACCCGGATCATTTTGGCGGTGTCAAAGGCGTTATCTCCCAGCAAGATGTGGACAGTGGCAAGACCCGCGTGATCGCACCGGCGCATTTTATGGAGCACGTGGCCAGTGAAATGGCGCTCGCCGGCAATGCCATGAGCCGTCGCGCCCAGTACATGCACGGGGTGTTACTGCCGCGCGGCCCCCGCCAACAGGTGGACAACGGTCTCGGCAAGGGCGTGGCGATCGGTACCTTTACCCTGATTGAGCCAACCGAATACATCACGCACACCGACCAGTCCATGGACATCGACGGCGTGCGCTTCGAATTCCAGCTTACGCCCGAGGCTGAAGCAGACACCGAAATCATGATGTACCTGCCCCAGTTCAAGGCATTGATGGGGGCGGAAAACCTCAACGCGGCCATGCACAACATCCTCACCCCCCGCGGCGCGAAGGTCCGCGACCCGCTGAACTGGTCAAAGTCCCTGGATGAAACCCTCGCGTTGTTTGGCGATCGCATTGAAGTGGTATTCACCTCCCACTACTGGCCACGCTGGGGCAAGGAAAATGTAAAAAACTACATTGCCAAGCAACGGGATATGCTCAAATACCTGCACGATCAGACCCTGCGCCTGATCAATCAGGGCTACAAAATGGATGAAATTGCGGAACGGGTAAAGCTACCTGAAAGCCTCGGCAGCGAGTGGTTCAACCGCGGTTACTACGGAAATGTCACCCACAACGTCAAGGGCGTTTATCAGCGTTATATGGGATTCTGGAGCGGAAACCCGGCAAACCTGCATCCGCTGCCACCCCATGAACTGGGCACACAGTATGTGGACGCATTCGGGGGTTCGAAAGTGATCCTTGAAAAGACCCGCGAGGCCTACGGGCGCGGTGACTACCGTTGGGCAGCAACACTACTGAATCACCTGGTAATGGCGGAACCGGAAAACACCGAGGCCAGAATGCTGCAGGCAGATATTTTCGAGCAACTGGGCTACCAGACCGAGAATGGCCCTTGGCGTAACATCTACCTCAGCGGCGCGCTGGAACTGCGCAATGGCATAGACACGAGCAACTCCCCCACCACCGCATCGCCGGATCTGCTGCGCGCGCTCAGCATCGAGCAGATTTTCGATATCCTTGCTGTGCGCCTGAATGGACCCAAGGCAGATGGTGTGCAGCTTGCCATCGAATGGCAATTTACCGACCCGAACAAGCGCTACGCGATGACACTGGAGCACTCTGTGCTGCGCCACCGTGCAGTCACCGGTGACGTCGAGGCAGACCTGGCCATCACACTGGACCGCAATGCCCTGAATCGCCTGCTGGTTCAACCCGGTTCCCTTGCGGCGCAGGTGGACGGCGGTGCAATCCAGTTGTCTGGCGATCCCAAGACCCTGGCAAAACTGTTCTCGCTACTGGACAGCTTCTCCGCAGATTTCAACGTCGTTACGCCCGCAAAAGGCGTCATCGAGCCGGTCAATATTGCGGAAGGCTGAGTTAAATACAATCTCCGCCGGTGCTAAAGCGCCGGCCGAGCCGTACCGCTGTAAATTCCATCCAGGCTGTATCGATGGAGAATAATAAAACAGACTGATTGGATCCCCCATGAAAAGAACAGCCCCTCAAGAATCGCCTTTGAATAAACTGGTGTTGAGCACCCTACTGGCATCAAGCTGCAGTGCGTTCGCGTCTACAGCGCAACAGGTGACGGAAGATACCTTTATCCAGGCGGAAACCGAGCGCTATTTCCAGCGCATCATTGCCGGTGCCGGTGGCACCAATCAATTTATGGTATTTCGCCGCCCGGTACCCCTGGATCGGCAAACCGTCATTCGCATGAATCGCGACACACTGTACGCTGGTGCGGTGGTAGACACGAAAGGGGGAGCCAGCGTAACACTCCCCGCAATGCCCGATGGGCGCTACGCGTCTGTGGCCGTGATCGACAGTAACCACTATGCCACGCTGGTAGAGTATGAACCCGGTACCTACAAGATTCCGGATACTACCCGCTATGTAATGGTCGCGGCTCGCGTAGAACTCAAGGATGCCAGTGACAATAACGAGATCCGGATGCTGCACAGGCTACAGGATCAGTTTTCCATTAAAACCAGCAGCGCAGCGCCCTTCCCGGCCAAAAACTGGGATCAAGCGTCCCTGGACAATCTGCGACTGCAATATGAATCCACTTTCTCGAGCCTCGGCATGTATCCGGATGAATGGCAGGGAGCACCGGGAGAACCCAATGAAGAGACCAGACACCTTGCCGCAGCGGGTGCCTGGGGCTTATTACCAAACCGGGATGCGGTCTACATCAACTATCGCGCGGACCTGCCAGCCGATGGCTGTTACACCGCCGACTACACCATTCCAGAAAACCACGCCTTCTGGTCAATCACCGTGTACGGCAAAGACGGCTATATGCAGTCGGACAATGTGATTCTCAATCGTGCCAATACGGAAATGCATGAGGATGATACCTTCACCGCCTACTTTGGCAGTGAGAACGCCTGTGGCCCGGTAAAGAACCGGCTGGATATAACCGAGGGCTGGAACTTTCTGATGCGGGTATACCGCCCCGGAGAGCGTGTGCTGAAAGGCCAGTACACCCTGCCAGAAGTAGAGCCCTATTCTGCCGCTTCATCGTAAATGGAACTCTGGACGTGATCGGCTGTGTGTTCACGACCTGGTCGCTCCCAGCAAAAAACCGGCGCTCAGCACCGGTTTTCATTTTCAGGTCCGAACCATTCTCAGCGTGTTACCGGCTGGGGAACCGGTGGCTTCCATTGTCCATTGCGTACCACGTCATGTGGGCGATAAAGTCGCAACGAATAGTTCCAGCCGTCCATGATCGGCAGGCAATTGGGAATCTTGCCATCACAGTCGCCGAACTGAATGGTTACCGCGCCCTCGGTGTCTTTTTCCGCGGTCACACTATTGATTGAATAGGCGTCGAGCGGGTTTTTATCAAAGTAACCTTCGCGGTTATAAACCGTTACCGACCAGAAGGCATCGACGGGTACGTCGCGCAACGTCATGCTGTGCACCGCTTTACCGTCGTTACGGTCTGGGTACCCTCGGAAGTACATCGCCTCGCTTCTGGGTTGTAATCCCCAACCGGTGGCGGTTGCCATCATGTGTGCAAGTGGGTCCACTTCATCCGCCTTGCCCATGCGCACCTTATCGTCCGTGCCGCCCAGTGACTGGAGACTGGAGAAGGCGTCCCGCGCTTTGTCCAGTCTCTCCTTATCCCATTGTGGAATGTCGAAGCTGCCGGTTTCCGCCTGCTCTACCTCGATGCCATCCTGCAGCGCATGTGCCGCCTTGATGTCGGCCTCGTCTGCCGGATCAAAAAGGTTCGAGCGGATACGAGTACATAGCGGGTCCCCACATTTTCCTGCGTCAGTTCCAGGGTGCCCTCGTGGATCAGGAAGGGCGTAAAATGATCCTGAGAAATCACCTGCAGCGTCTGGTAGCGTCCATCCGGATTCTCGGGCATGGATACCTTTACCGGGCCGGCAGCCAGATCGTGGATCGATGAGGAATACAGCGTGTCGCGGTTGATCCGCACAATCACCCGCGCATCGGGTGGCAGCGGTTTGCGCTCGTGACTCAGAATACCCAGGCCGCCGTTTCGCTTCACAATCATATCGAAGTAGCGGTCTGTCTCAGCACGGACAAAGTTGAATGCATCGACCTTCTGGGGTTCAGCGCCGGCCGCCGCCGATAATCCAAGAGCAATGATGGATGTCAAAATAGTCGCCTTCATTTTACCGGCTCCGCTTCCGGGAATGTCCAGGTGCCATCGATCACCTCCTGATGCGGGAGGTACATACGCACTACATAGTTCCAGCCTTTGCTGATATTCAACCAGTTTGGCTGCGAGGGGTCACCGCCGAAGTGGATGGTGTAGGAGCCATCGGCACCTTTCTTGGCGGTAAGGTTGTTTAGGGAGTAGCCACCATTGGGGTTTTTCTCAAAATACCCGTCGCTGTTGTAGACGGAGATGGACCAGAAGCCATCCACCGGTACGTCCTTCACCGTGAGCGTGTACGGAGTATTGCCATCATTTTTCTCCGGGAAAACGTTCATTGCGATGGCGGACTCTTCCGATCCGAACCCCCAGGCGCCTGCAGTACCAATAAGATGCCGTACCGGGTCCACCTGATCCTTGGTGCCAAACATGCGACGGCTGTCGGGCACGTGCGGCGCAAGTCCGAGAATGGCCTTACGCACCGCAGCCCGGCTTTTTTCGTCCCAGTTGGGCAGATCGAGCGAGCCGGGATCCGCCTGCTCCAGTTTCACCTGGTCCTGAAGCGCACGCGCAGCCTTCACATCCTCGGGATCCAGAGGGTTGACGAGCGTTCGGACATTGACGTGCACGTAGCGGGTGCCGACTTTGTCTTTGGTGAGCTTGTAGACGCCGGGCTTTGCGGAATCATCCACGACGTAATGATCCTGATTGATGATCCGGATCGACTGGTAGCGGTCGTCCTGTTCCGGCAGTGTGATGGTCACCGGGTGGTTCAGGTCGAAAACCGCGTAGGAATACAATGTATCGCGGTTGGCCCGCACCACCGGCTGATGGTCGATGTCTACCGGATCGCGGTTGTGGGCGAAACGGCCGAAGCCACCGATAGACTCCCGTTGTCGGAAATAGCGATCTGATTCAGCGCGTACGAAATTATCCACGGTTACCAGCACCGGTGTATCCTGCCGCTCATCTTGTGCCTGGGCACTGGTACCGAGCAGAACCAACTGAATCAATATCAGGCCAAACATTCCCACTGTACGAATGCCCTGCTTCATTGTAGCTGCGAAGCCCGCTTGACCCTCAGCTGCGCCAAAAGAATTGAAATGCATATCCATTATTCCTGATCAGCCTTTATCCTGTGCTACCGGTGTAACCGCGACCTTCTGCTCCACGGCCTGTATATAGTCAATAATCTGCTGTGGTGACTCCGGCAGATAAAAGCGTATTATCTGCCGCCAACCGGGCTGCACATCCAGATTGTTCGGTTGGTCCGGACAATTGTAGTGAAAGGTGATGCTACCATCTGCATTGGCCTCGGCCTCGCGATCATTGACGGCAAAGTTTTTTTCCACAATCCAGCTGCCACTATCATAAGTAGATACGGAAAAGAACCCGCCATCCTGCGCGCGAACCGGTGGCTGCGGCAGTGTCATTCTAGAGCAGGTGCCACTGCGGGATTCGGCATCCGGCTGGATGCTGGCAATATACGCAGCCGCTTCCACCGGCAGTCCACCCCACCCTGCGGCTGTGGCAATCCGATGCAGCTTGGGATCCACGACATCTTTGCCGCCAACGGCGCGCCATGTTTCTTTCACGCCACGGGCCTGAGGTAGCAGTTGCCTGCGTACGTCTAGCAACGACTGGGCATCAAATTTCTTTTCCGGATATGGTGTGGCGGACTCTGCGTGCACACGGATGGCGTTCTGGTGCTGGTGTGCTTTCTCCAAACCCTCCGCGTCCAACGATGGAATCCCAGTGCGGATATTGAGAAACATATGCTCGCCGGCGGATAGCTGGTCCGCCGTAAAGTACTTTTTCTCCCCCGGGTAAAGCACATCCGCCACATAGTGGTTTTCATCAATGACCTCAATGACGGAGAAATAGTCCCAAGCGGGGTTTTCAACCGTAGCACCAACCGAAACATCGACCACGGAGTGACTGTAGAGGAAGTCTCGGCTTTCGGTTATCACAAACTGGTTATCGGGCCCGGATGGATCGCGCATGTGCCTGATACTGTTCACCGGATTCTCGGCCAGAAAACGGCTGAAATACCCGTCTGTTTCGGCAACGATGTAATTATCCAGTGTGACTTTCTTCAAACTGGAATCGGCGGCGAGCGCGCTACCTGAGGCTGTCAAAACGGCTCCGAGAAAAACTGAGGCCAATAGGCCTGATGGTTTTAAGGTGTTTCGCTTATTATTCTTCACGGTATATTCTCCATCATCTGGTTACCCACATACAGAAACCGGCGCAAAGCTCCGGTATTCCAGGATGCAAGATTCTGTTGTCTTAGAAACGGTATTGAACCTCCACGCCGGCGGTTTTGGGTGCCCCCGGAATACAACGCTGTACACTGGTGTTTTGCTCTGCATTGACACCGCCAACCAGCGAGCCGATTGGCTGGTCGAACATGGTCAGGCAATAGCCCTCGTCGCTAAGGTTTTTGCCAAAGAGCGCGACCTGCCATTGATCCGCTACATCACGTACGCCTGCGCGCAGGTTCACCAGGGTGTAGGCCTCTTGAATGGACTGCGGATTGCCGTTGGTGTTGGCACCGATATTCTGTTCACCCATATACTGGCTTTCACCGCGCAGGTACCAATTGAGGCTGTCCGTCAGAGACGACTCCCAATGGGCGACCAGTGAACCCTGCCACTCGGGCGCGAAATGCTTGCGGGACCCGGTCAGGTCCTGAAACTCGGTGGCACCGGGCAATGGCGAAGCGGATTTGAAGGAGAGGAACTCGGAATCCAGATAGCTGAAACCGGCGGTCAGTTGCAGCTCGTCCAGCGGCTGGTAGATAAAGTCGGCTTCGATACCCTGCTGGCGCACTTCGCCAGCGTTCTTGACGATATAGGAAAGACCATCGAATGACCGGTCCTGGAAGCCTTCAATCTCGGTTCGGTAGACGGTGACGTTGGCCATCAGGCTGTTGTCCAGCCAATTGCTCTTCATGCCCACTTCAATATTGCTGGACTCTTCCGGGCCGAAGATGCGCAGCTCACGCCCCATATCAAAACCGGCACCTTCCGAGTTGAATCCACCGGACTTATAACCGGAGGAGAAGGTGGCAAACACCATCATGTTGTCGGTGGGCGCATAACTGGTATTTGCGAACCAGGTCGGCTTCGAATCATCCCGACGCATATCCAGCACCTGTTCCTCGGTGCGGATCGCAGAGGCGTAGCTGTTATTCAGAATCTGTTCAAAAATTCCACGCTTTTCATCTTTCGTCCAGCGCCCACCCAGGGTTACTTTCCAGGCATCGTTGAGGTGATAGGTCGCCTGACCAAAAGCGGCGATGCTCGCAAGGCTCTGGTCAAAGTAGCTGTCGGCAACATAGTCCTGCGGCTGGCTCAGACAGTCTGCGGCGGCCCCCATCGCAATCTGCTGCGAAACCTCCGCATTGCCACCGGTAGCAGCCATGGCTTGCTGAAAGGCCATGCCGGAAATCACCGGGGAACAGAAGGCGTCGCCGGCATCAAATCCCTGGCGGATATCGTATTCCTCGTCGTACCAGAACAGGCCTGCCACATACTCCAGTTTCTGTCCCTGAGGAGAAAGCAACTGCAGCTCCTGGGACATGGTGTCGGTGGAGTAATCGGTCAGACGCGGCAAGAGTTTTGCGGGCAGACGCAGGGCATCTTCATACACTTCCGCTTCCCAGGTGCGTACGGAGGTGATGGAGCGCAGCGTGTGCCCGGAAGGGAAGCCATTTCGTAGTCCGCTTTTACCGCCAGGCCGGACTGACGATCGCGCAGGCTGTCTTCATGGGGCTGATTGATGCGATGGTCGAACGAGTCTTCGGTAACCGGGGTGTCACCGAACAAGGCTTGTGAGGTGCCGTTGAACAAGGGCGTGGCAGAGTCGGTCTGGAGCTCTACCGTGGCCCCGCCACTATCGACGGCGGCGTAATCGGCAATCACATCCAGCGTCATAGAGGTACCCACATCAAAGGAGAGCTTGCCGCGCAGATTGGTATCCTCGCGGCCCTCCGGGTCACCGTTTCTGACACCAACATCTTCGTTGCCAACGTAATCATTGGTGATGTAGCTGTCACGGCTGGTGGTCTTTCCACTCAGGCGGAAGCGGACACCATCGGTGAGGCTGCCACTGGCGGTACCGCCAACATTCCATGCGCCGTAATTTCCGGCCCCGGCAGTGATATCCGCCTCAAACTCATCGGTAGCATCACGGGTGGTGATATTGAGCGCGCCCACCGGCGTATTGCGGCCAAACAGCGTGCCCTGGGGACCGCGCAATACCTCTACGGTCTGGATGTCCATCAGGTTACCAATCACCGCGCCCGGACGGGGGTAATAGATACCATCAATAAACACGCCGACACTGGGCTCGATGGCGGAGTTACCCGCAGAGCCCACACCGCGTATGGAAATGCGGACATTGGATTCCTGAGAGCTACTGGAGATGGTGAAATTGGGGGTGAATGGGGCCAGGTCGGACAGGGTGTCGACTCCGGACTCCTCCATAAAATCGCCGGAATAGGCGGAGATGGAGATCGGCACATCCTGCACGCTTTCCGCACGTTTCTGTGCAGTGACCGTGACTTCTTCAATGGTTGCTGCTGAGGCAGCAACCGGAGCCAGACCGATAGCTAGAGCCAAGGGTTTTATTTTGCTATTCATCGACGCTTTCCTCTTCATTCAGTTATTTTTTTTATGCAGCCACCTGGTCCATATATAGGCGGCTTTTACACAGTGAGGCTAAATAAACCCTGAAGCCGCCACTTGACATATCTCGCCACATGGAGCACTTTCACGATCCCTAAGCAAAAATAGAGATGGCCGTGACCGATCATTCAGTCAGGCTTGCCGCCTTTGACGGCATTCGCGAAGCCGCCCTTGAGTTCGATATCGATCCCGAGCCGATCTTCCTCAGTAATGGCCTGGATCCTTCCGCATTGAGAGACCCCGATGCCCGTCTCCCCTACGTCAAGTTGATCAATACCCTAAATGCACTGGCCGAAACTACCGGCAAGCCTTATTTCGGGTTGTTGGTGGCACGCAGACAACATCTCGCCACCATGGGGCTGCTCGGCAACGTTGCCCACGATGCCCCCACCGTCGGCCAGGCCATTCGCGATATCGGCGACCACCTGAGACTCCATAACAGCGGTGCCCGGGCCGTGTGTGATGTGGAAGGGGAAATAGCCACCTGGCGCATCGTGGTGGACCTGGAAGGTGGTCTGGACCTGAAACAGAAGCATCTGCTCTCCGTTGGTATCGGCTTTCAGATATTGCGTGAACTGCTGGGGCCAAGGTGGCTGCCCAGCCGGGTTCAATTCGACCACGCCCAGCCAGAGGATCTTCGACCTTACAAGCAGTTTTTTCGCTGTCCACTGCTGTTCGGCCAGGAATTCTCCGGTCTCTGCTTTCCCCGTAAGGTGCTGGAATGGCCGAGCCAAACCAAAGACGAGGCGGAGTACCGGCGTCTGAAATCGGATCTCGAATCCAGCGAGCGGTTATTCTCCGAGAGCTTTGCCGAAACCTTTCAGCGCAAGACTACCGAGGCGATCGAGCAGGGCAACTTCTCTCTTGAACATGTAGCAGCCGCACTGGGTATTTCACCCCGCACCCTACACCGCCGCCTGCGCGAGGAAATGGATACGAATTTCAGGGAAGCTGCGGACAAGATCCGGATTGAGATCGGCATGAAGTATATCCGCAATACTACGCTTTCGCTGGTGGAAATTGCGGATATTCTGGGCTACTCCGAGCTCGCCGCCTTCTCCCGCGCGTTTAAACGCAAAGTCGGGCGTTCACCCACGGCGTGGCGCAAGGCTGGCTGATTGGCGCTTCACTGACTATCGGCCGGGATAACTTCAGTAGCTGTTTTCTCCAGAATCATCATGATAGAGAGCCCTGCCCAAAAGATTCGGTTGGTATGTATAAGGCATGTATTAATGACTGGATTATCTTTGAGTCCGGAGGGCCATATAAGGATATACCCTACACGAACTTTGCTTCCAAGCATGCAGGGCCCTGTCATCTTTCTCAGTTCGCGCTGGGTTTTAATGGCGTGCCGGGGGGCAACACCAGATTGACATCGTTCGGCGTGATTACATCAAAGAGACCAAGAAATTTTTCCGCCGCAGGCTGATCCCCGGTTACTTCTACGTCGTCGCCGATCTTTCCGGTAACAATGGTCTTCAGTATCGCCTCTTTGGTACCGGTCAGGGTTACATCCGGCTTGTCCAACTCACCCTCGATATAGGCAGCGATCCGGTTGCGCACTTCAAATCCGGCCTTCTCATTCGTATCGGAAACCTCGAACTGGACCTTCATCGCCACACTCTTGGCGTGATCCTCATTCAGGCGCACGCTCATAGTCTTCAGGAAGGAAGTCGTCGGCAATACCGCTACAATTGCGGGGTCAGCGAAATTCCACGGCATGGATCGGTTGAGGCTGCCATCCAGCTCATCGGCACCTGAGAGGGCGTAGTTGCGCCAGTAAATATTGGTCTGCAGATAGCCCCAGTTCCGCAGTGCTGCAGCCTTGAGCTTCCGTGCATCCATATCTCCGGGGTTTACATTGATGAGGTGGGTGAGAACCTCCGCCGCCCAGCCATAGTTGCGGTTATCAATGGCTTTACGCCCCTCATCGAGAACCGTATCGCGACCGCCCATCACCCGCACATATTGCTCCGAGGTGGCTTTCGGGCCCGGCCTCGCGAGCTGGGTCGCATCACCTTCCCACCAACCGAGATAGCCGTCGTAGATATTTCGCACGGAATGCGCGACTGTGCCGTAATATTCCTGCAGCCACGGGTCACTGGCGAAGGGCTCCGGCAACACGACCATCTCCGCCAGCTCATCGCGGGCGTAGCCCAGATTCATCAGGTAAATCGTCTGGTCGTGCACATACTGTATTGCATCGCGATAGTTTCTAATGCGCTCGATGATAAAATCATTTCCTTTCCAGGCACGCATATGGGAGCCCGAGTAAGTATCGGACTTCTCTGCATATACGAGAAGCTTATCGACACCTTCCATCCATAACTGGACATCGCGGTAAGACGTTCCTCGGAGCGAATAAAGATTGGGAAAGGTTTCGCCCTGGATGGTCTCGGAACCATGAATGTGACGGTATTCAGGCAGGTAGATATCAATCTCATCCGTGCCTGCATCCCCGTAGGCATGAAAGATTTCGAATTCTACTCCCGCAATGACAACCTTCATTCTTTCGCTCTCCTTGACCTCCACGGTGGGCAAAAAGAACGAGATAGGCCCTGCGCCGAATGTGGGTCCGAGAGCGGCGTGAACCAGTCCCTCCGGGCCCTGCGGTAAATAACCCGCTGCGTAGGCGGTGCGCTGGGTCAGAATGTTGCCGACGACTCCTACATCGTTTACCAGATTATCGACAAAATTTTCCGAGGCGATGATCTTCACATCTCCAGAATCCACTGCTTTCGGGGTGACGCCCCAGCCGGCGGAGCCGAAAGCATGGTCGATGTGGCGGTGAGTATAGATGATGGCGACAACCGGCAGATTGGCGGCTTCTGGCACTGCTTCAAAGAATGCGTCACGCGTTACCCTGGCACTGTCGTCATCGGATCCCGGGTCGATGATGATAAGACCATCATCACCGATAACGATCAGTGTCGATGCGGCCTGGAAACCATAAGCGTGATAGATTCTTCCCTTGACGACCTCCTGGATCGTCTGCGGCATCATCCTGGCAAACTCTGTTTGGGCTTTGTGAATCTTGGGTGACGGTTTGGTGTAAGCCAGATTCTTGCCCTGCCAGATATGCGGTACCAAATGGCTCAGAACCTTCTCGTTGTTAAAAACTGATGGATCCTGGCTGCGAACAGGGCTGTTCAGTGGGCCTGGATCCTGAGCTTGTGCCGCCCCGACAAGACACGAGAATGACATCAACATTGCCGTAAAGAATACAATCGAATTTCCTGCCTTCATGACATATTTTCCTTTCTGGACTCTATTGGGAAGCGTGCAAATTCAGGTAAAAGCCCACTTCTATAAATCGTCCAACTCTGCATTGAAGATTTATAAATAACAATAAATTCCCTGCGATCCATCGCCATGATCCGAGTACTTTTCCTACCCTTTCCGGGGTTTCCGACTGGCCAGCCAGGGTTGTAGCGTATCGGGAGTTGCGTAAACCCCTTGAGGTTATCGAATTTTGAATAAGTATACTCAGTCACCATCCAGCTTTATGGACACCTCTTCCAATCTGCCCTCAAAGTTCAAGGGAGTCTGGTAATCGTAGGTTATCGGTGTACCTGTATCGGTGCCGATATCCTGGTTTTCCGACACTGAGTACTTAAATGGCGTTGTTTTTTCGATGTTACCGGATCCCACTTTTTTCCCGTCTACCAGCAATATTACGGTACCGGGACCACCCATTTCGTTGCCGCCTTTATAGTCAAACTTCATCTCCAGCGTCCGCTTCCCTCCGGGAACCTGACTTTCACTCTGTACTATGTAACGCTCAACATCGAGATGATTGTGGGCGGCATACAGCTTTCCACCCTTCAAGTAGAAAGCCCAACCACCGGTGTTCCCTCCCTGGGTCCAGATCATGCCGTTGGCCCTGTCTTTGATCTGCACTTTGGCCGTGACGCTGAACGTCTTGTTCTTCACGTCAGGGGCAGAGCCCTCTGGCAGGCCCGAGAATCTACCTCGATAGGTGAAACTCGTTCTGTCCCCGGCCAGATTCGGTTTTCCCGTCAGCTCGGCACTGAAGCGCTCCGGCCCGCGCCAGTCGAGGGGCAACGCCTTGTTGGCAGAGGCCCGAGCCCACCATAGAGCCTTGAGTTCCTCTAACTTCTCCGGATTCTCTTTTGCTACGTTTTTGGCCTGGGAGAAGTCTTCTTCCAGGTAGTAAAGCTCCCACTCTGCAGTGATGGGGTCGAATTCGGCACGGGTGAGCGCCCAGGGTTCAAATGCCATTGAGGCCGCCCACCAGCCATCTTTGTACATGGCGCGGTTGGCAAACATCTCGAAATATTGACTGGTCCGCGTCTCCGGCGTATCAGGATCCGACAGCGAAGCCAGGAAACTCTTGCCCTGAATAGGCGTTTGCGCGGTGCCATTGACACTACGGGGCTCACTGACACCCGTCGCCTCGAGAATCGTTGGGGCAATATCGATCACATGGGTGAACTGGGAACGTATCTGTCCGCCCTTGCTATAGTGAGCGGGCCACTTCACGATCATGGCATTGCGCACACCACCAAGGTGACTGGCAACCTGTTTGGTCCACTGGAACGGAGTATCCACGGCCCATGCCCATCCTGCGGGAAAATGGTTGAAGTGCTTTTCCGTACCGATCTCATCCAGGCGGGGTAGTATCTGGTCGAGCGTCATCTGGTATGCATTGAATGCGGCATTCTCATTCAGGGTTCCATCGAGCCCCCCTTCCGCAGAGGCACCGTTGTCACCAACGATGTAGATAATCAGGGTATTGTCGGCATCCGGCAGGCTTTCGACATAGTCGAGTACACGCCCAACCTGTTGGTCCACATGCAAACCGTATGCGGCGAATACCTCCATCATCCGGCTGTAAACTTTTTTCTGATCCGCATTCAGTGAATCCCAGGCCGGCAAGCTGGCAGGCCTCGGGGTCAGTTCTGCATCGCCGGGAACAATTCCCCGTTTCTTTTGCCGCTCGAACGTCTGCCGGCGATATTCGTCCCACCCTGCATCAAACTTACCGGCGAACTGATCAATCAGTGCCTTAGGCGCCTGGTGTGGAGAGTGGGTTGCCGCCGGGGCCAGGTAGGTGAACCACGGTTTTTCCGGTTGTACGGCTTCGGCATTCTGTAGCCATTGAAGTGCCCTGTCGGCCAGATCGACACTCAGGTAATAATCTTCCCCCTGCGGGGTGCCTATGGCAGTCTGGTTCTCGTACAGGAACGGGCGAATCTGATTGGTGTCGCCAGCCATGAAGCCATAAAAATGATCAAAGCCCAACCCATTGGGCCAGTGATCAAATGGCCCCATCATGCTGGTCTGGTAGACCGGTGTATTGTGGTTCTTTCCGAACCACGAGGTGATATAGCCATTCTGGCGCAGTATCTCGGCGATCGTCGCCGTATCCTTAGGAATCATCCCGGTATATCCGTCATAACCGGTAGCGAGCTCGGTAATGATTCCGGTGCCGGCGACATGGTGATTTCGGCCGGTCAGCAGTGCGGCCCGGGTCGGGGAACATAGCGCAGTCGTGTGAAAACGATTATAAAACACCCCTTCTTCTGCCAGTTTCTCCATGGATGGTGAGGGTATTGCCCCACCGGATACCGAGAACTGACCAAACCCCACGTCGTCCAAAAGGACCACAAGCACATTTGGCGCACCTTTCGGTGCACTCACGGGCTTGGGAAACTGTGCTGGGTCAGAGTTCTTGTAGCTTGTGCCAACGTTCCCGGTGAACTTTTGTTCGCGATAGGGAATTGTCGCCTGACTCTGGAACTCCTGACGGGGCAGCTTCTGATCCCTGGTTTCATCCCCCAGAACAGCGTCCGCATGTAAGCCAACCGCAAGGAGGATCACAAACAGTGTTGTTTTCAATGACAGTGTTGCCATTTCAATACCTCTATTTAAATCAATTCCGCTTTCCACCTGGCGTATCATGATCGAATCGCTGGCATCTGCTCCTACTATTTATAGATGTGATTTGAAGTTTCAAATCCCAGCCTAGCAGGCAAACCAGAGCGTCTTATCTTGAGTCTCAATAAGCAGACAGAGTTCAGCTAAGGTTAGATCTAATCAACGTTTTTCAGTTGGGGCACTCTATGACTCTCCGGAAAGTGTTAGCAATCGCGATGCTTGTACTGATGGTGGAAGCGCCGTTGCTCGCCCGGGATACAGCGATACCCAAGGGGCAGGTACCAGCACCGAAAACGGCAGCAGATGTCCCTCCGCCGGTAAATGGCGCGCCAGTCTCACCAGCGTATGCTGCTGCCATCGGGCGTTTTGCTTATATCTGGGGCTGGCCGCTGGTCAACATGCACAACCGACAGACGTTGTTCAGCACTGCGCCCCACCCTGGCCTCTTGGGTGGGGTACTGCCGGTTGCACCGCTGAACCAACTGGCGATGCTTTCGGACTACCTCGCGCCTGAGCAGCGCTTTGTCACATCACCAAATCAGGATGTTGTATACGGTGCTGGATTCCTCGCTCTGGACAAGGAGCCGGTCGTAATCCAGGTTCCGGATTTTGGCGATCGCTTCTGGGTTTACCAGGTAGTGGACCAGCGCTCTGATTCCTTTGCGGCGATGGGGATCCAGTACAGTACCAAGCCGGGCCACTACCTCCTTGTCGGCCCGGACTGGAAAGGCGATATTCCAGAAGGGATCGAAGCAGTCTACCGCTCTCCCACCAACCTGGGTGCGGTATTTCCGAGGATATTCATGGACGACACCGCGGAAGACCGGAAGGCAATACAGCCGATGATCGACCAGGTGGTCGCCTACCCTCTGTCAGAATTCAACGGCAAGATGAAAACCATCGACTGGTCGGAAGCACCCGGGATTCCCAATCCGAATAAAGGTGGCAAAGGTGAGACTCAATGGGTCGTACCAAACAAGTTTTTTGAGATCCTGCCAGTGGTCATGCAACAGGTTCCTCCTCTACCGGGAGAAGAAGCAATTTATGCGTCGATCAGCTTTGTCCTCGATGCTGCAGCGAAAGATCCTGCGCTGCAAAAGGTCCTCATCCAGGCTGCGGAGGAAACGGAAAACACCGTGATCAAGGAGATGTTCCAATTCCGCAATAACGGAGTCGATGCCGGCAACGGTTGGCGTACACAGAAAAATGCTGCGCGTTTCGGCTACGACTACTTCCAGCGCACGGCAACAGCCAAGGGGAACATGTTTTCAAACGTACCGAACGAAACCATGTACTTCGGTTCGGATTTCGACAGTTCAGGCAAACGCCTGGATGGGGGAAACGCCTACACAGTGACCTTCGCCCAGGGAGAGCTTCCACCTGTAGACGGTTTCTGGTCTCTGACACTGTATAACGAACAACACTTTTTTCATCCCAACGAACTCAATCGCTATTCGCTGGGCACCAAGAACAAGACCTTGATCAAGAATGACGATGGTAGCCTGACCCTGTATGTCCAGGCGGAAAGCCCTGGCGGCAAGCGTGAAGCGAACTGGCTGCCAGCCCCACAGGGTAATTTCTCACTCTACATTCGGGCGTACTGGCCGAAAGAGGCGATCACGAGCGGGAACTGGACACCACCTGAGATCGAAGCCACTCGCTGAGCCAGTAGATAAATTGTAGTAGTTCAGATGGATTAGTTCAGATTTGATCTGAACTACTACAACTAATCCAAATTCATCCATGTAAGTAAGTTGGATTAGTTCAAGCCAGCTTCATTGCCAGCTTTCCCAGCTGGTCGATACAGGTCCCCCAACCTTTCTCGAATCCCATCTCCTGGTGCTTGCGACTATCCTCCGGGGTTTTATGCAGCACCCGAGCGCTATACTTTGTAGCCTCACCTTCATCCTCCATACTGATAATGGCCGTCAGGGCCAGCCAGGGCTCATTGGGCTTCCAGCTTTCGGTAAGAGCTGTGGTGAATACCAGGCGTCGTTGCGGAACAATCTCGAGAAAACAACCCTCAACGTGTGGTTGAAAAGTGTTGCCGTCTTCGCTCATCCGGGTTTCAAAGCCTCCCCCGGGATTCATGTCCATTTTCATCACCTTGCAAATCATGGGCTCTGGTATCCACCATTTTTCAAAGTGTTCTTTTTCTGCCCAGGCGGACCAGACGACGGCGCGCGGGGCCTGAATGATACGTGAGATACTGAGTTCTGCATGTTCAACAGTCATTGGATTACTCCTTGGCATTGAGAGCTTCGACATATTCTGCAAGCCGGTCGGTCCGGCTCTCCCAGAGAGCGCGCTGCTCCGATAACCATTTTTCCACAACGACCAGCTGTACAGGGTTTATCTCACAGGTTCGAACACGCCCCTTTTTCTGGGAACTGATAAGGCCGCAATCTTCAAGCACCTTGATGTGTTTCATGAATGAAGGCAGACCTATGGCAAACGGTTCCGACAGGCTTTTCACCGTCGCCGGACCACCCATAAGCTGCTCAATGACCGATCGCCTGGTCGGGTCAGACAGGGCGTGAAAGGTTCTATCGAGGGAGAGTTCATTGTTTGCCATATGGAGAACCATACTAAAAAGTTCACCATTTGGCAAACTATTTTACATCGGCGGAATAGCCCGCACCGGGCCTAATCAGACTATGCAGAGCCGGCTCCGCTGTCGATCACTGCCACAAGGCGATCCATGCCTTTCCCTGTGCTCACCAACCGCTGCTGTTGTACGTCGACTCCGCCTCAAGAATCACGATCTGCCGCATACTGGTGGGCTCCGCCAATTCGAATACCGTCAGGGGATGTCGGGCCAGGCGCTCTATCATGTCGCGTCATCGCTCGTCCGACGGTGCGTGAAATAAGACATCCGGCTTTTGTGGGTTAGGACCGCGGAAGCTCCGCCATATCATAATTCCGGGAAACG
This sequence comes from Microbulbifer litoralis, assembly GCF_023634065.1. Lineage (GTDB taxonomy): Bacteria > Pseudomonadota > Gammaproteobacteria > Pseudomonadales > Cellvibrionaceae > Microbulbifer > Microbulbifer litoralis. The sequence continues at coordinate 151,912 of NZ_JALKCV010000009.1, read as the reverse complement.
TTGCGGCATCCTGTTCCAGAGCTTGCCGCGACAGTACCAATCCAGACACTCGATTATGATGGACATTTCTGGCACTGTTGCGTCGCGCGCACTGCCTTGGAGCAGTAGATCTTGCCCATGAGCGAGAGCGCCAGAAAGCGTGTTCGATCAGCGGGACCTGGAAGATCGACGATCGGGCATCGAAAGGTATGCCGGCCTCATATAGTGCAATCTGCACTTTGTGGCAAAACGATGATGGTCGCGAACAGCCGAGGATGGCCAGCAACCACTCTCAACCCTGTGAAAGCGCCTCCCGAACAGTAAGCCTATGAACAAGAACCCCCCGAAACCGCACCCCCACGGCAACTCCGTTGCCGATACCGGTACGGCACTGGCTTCGGATGGAGCCCTACAGAAATACCTCCACGCGGCCACCTCGGACAGCACCCGCCGGGCGTACCGCTCGGCGATCCGCCAGTTCGAGAAATGGGGCGGACGGCTGCCAACAGACGGCCACGTACTCGTGCGCTACCTGCTCGACCGCGCCGAGGCAGTCAATCCGCGCACGCTGGAACTGCACCTGACTGCCATCGGCCAGTGGCACCGCTACCAGCGCATCGTCGACCCGGTGACCGATCCACTGGTACGGAAGACCATGGATGGTATCCGGCGCCTGCACGGGCGACCCAAGCGGAAAGCCAGGGCCCTGCGCCTGGAACAGATCGCGGCCATGACACGGTACCTGCGCGCACAGCCGGACAGCAAAAAGAAGCAGCGGGACCTGGCACTGCTACTGGCCGGCTTCTTCGGCGCCTTCCGGCGCAGCGAGCTGGTGGCGATCCGGGTCGAGGACCTGGCCTGGGAGGAAGAAGGGTTGCTGGTGCATCTGCCGAGATCGAAAACCGATCAGAGAGGACAGGGGATTACCCGCGCCCTGCCCTTTGGCGATCCGCTGGTGTGCCCCGCCGCTGCTCTGCGGCAGTGGCTCGACGCGGCGGGGATTACGGAAGGGCCGGTATTTCGCGCGGTCAACCGCTGGGACCAGGTACAGCCTCGACACTTGAGCCCGGGCAGCGTGAACGAGTTGCTGAAAAAACTGGGCGCGGCCTGCGGGCTTGAATTCGCCGGCGAGTTGAGCAGCCACAGCTTTCGCCGCGGCCTGTCCACCTCCGCCGCGCGGGAAAAGGTGGACTTCGAGCTGATCAAGAAACAGGGCGGCTGGAAAAGCGATGCGACCGTCTGGGAGTATATCGAGGAAGGCCAACAGCTGACCGAGAACGCCACCGACCCATTGATGGAAAAGGTGGCGCACCTGATGAACGAAAGTAACAACGGAGTAGACCCATGAAAGCATTTGTCGTACAGGGGCCGGGCGGGCTGGATCAGCTCGCAGTCAGGGACATCCCCGACCCCGGTGAGCCCGGCCCCGGCATGATCCGGGTCGCCATCCACGCCACTTCCCTGAATTTTCACGATCTCCTTGTGGCCTCGGGCCAGATCCCCACAGAAAAAGACCGGGTGTTGATGTCCGACGGTGCCGGTATCGTGGAATCGGTCGGCGAAGGCGTCACCGGGTTTGCACCCGGGGACCGGGTGGTATCCGGCTTTTTCCCGCACTGGCCGGACGGCGCACCGGGGAACAGCGTCAGCAACTTTGCCGGCACGCCTGGCGACGGCATGGACGGCTTCGCTGTCAGCCACGCCGTCAGGCCCGCCGGCGCCTTCACACTGGCACCGGAAGGCTGGAGCCACGCGGAAGCCGCCACCATCACCACCGCCGGCCTGACCGCCTGGCGGGCGCTGGTGGCCGACGGCCCGCTCAAGGCCGGCGATACCGTGCTGGCGCTCGGCACTGGCGGTGTCTCCATCTGCGCACTGCAGATCGCCAAGGCCATGGGCGCGGCGGTGATCGTGACTTCGTCCTCCGACGACAAGCTGGAACAGGCCCGGGCCCTGGGTGCCGACCACACGATCAATTACCGGCGCGAGGAACACTGGGGCCGCAAAGTCCGCGAACTCACCGGCGGTCGCGGCGCCGACCATATTGTCGAGGTGGGCGGTCCGGGCACCCTGGCGCAGTCGATCGACGCGGTGCGCGCAGGAGGCCATATCGCCCTGATCGGTGTGCTGACCGGCCGCGCCGGCGAGGTACCCACGGCACTGCTGATGGCCAAACAGGCGCGCCTGCAGGGCCTGATCGTCGGTACCCGCCGCCAGCAGCAGGACTATGTGGCAGCACTGAACGAGACGGGCATTCGCCCGGTCATCGATCGCACTTTTGCGTTCCAGGAACTGGCTGAGGCATTCCGCTACCAGCAGAGCGCTGCCCACTTCGGCAAGATCTGCGTCGAGTGGTAAGCAGGCCCATCCATCCAGCCCCTTGACCTATCGACAGAACCGATCGGCAGCGGCGTGTTCCGCCCGCTGCCTTTCAGGCAACTCTCCTGGCGGATCTTGGCCTGGCGGATCTTGGCCCGGAGCCTCCAGACACGCTCCCCCCGCAGACCTCCAAGCCCTATAAGCCCTGCTCGCCGAGGAAAAAACGCCGCCAAAAACGCCTGGGCGGTAGCCGCTCCGGTGTCATATTTCCAATGCTCTGATCAAAAAAAGTCGCTTATTTCATGGTCTGGCGCGTGAAATATTTCTATCTACAAGCCCGGCTCCGTTAGTATGCGCCGCTTGCTTTAACCGGGGGAGAGAAGATGACCACTGCACAGAAGCTTTATAACGCCATTGAATTTTTCAGCGTCGAAGAACCTTATTTCGAGCAATTCAAGAAGACCTTCCGCGATACGCTGGTGGCGCATGGGGCACCGACCCCCAACGCGATGGAGATGACGCAGATCGCGGCGGAATCACTGCGGCAGTTTTCCGGCGACGACTACCACCTGCGAATGGCGGAGATCATCGCCTGTGACCCGGCGTTCGAACGCGCTATCGACGGCAATGCCCCGGCATTCCACGCCACCCACCGCTATATGTCCTACTACCTGGAACTCCCGGCGATGCCGCAAATACGTGTCGCGAACTGAGAGAGCCAATTTGGAGCATCTCTACGACCGCCAAGCCCTTTACCCAGCGGTCGTTGCAGTTCTGAGCTCAAACGGTAAATGCTTCCACGATCGCGTATTGTGAGCCTGTGTCGATGACTCTTTCCATTCGAAAGCCGGATCGATCCAGAAGACGCTCAAAAGCAGCCTTTGAACGCTTTCTTCCTCCAGTGAGGGCGAGCATCATGACATCGAATAAGTTTCCGGAATGAGGCTCCCGCGAATTGATGATCATACTCTCTATGATCAAGACCCTGGCGCACGCGGGTGCCGAGCGCCGGATGGCAGACAGAATTTCGACGGCCTGCTCGTCGTTCCAATCGTGCAGTACAGCCATCAGCATGTAGACGTCGGCAACAGGTAGTGAGTCACTGAAGAAATCGCCTTCGACGAGTTGCAACTTCGGCGATGCAATACCGATAGCATCGGCAATTACATGGGGGAGTTCGAAAAGGATACCTTTGGCTGACAAGCCCGAGCAGACTGCTTGCAGGAGATGGCCCCGTCCACCACCAATATCGGCAATAGTGTTAAAGCTACTGAAATCGTAGGCTTCTGTTACCGCTTTAATCGCCATGCGGGATTTGCTGGCCATTGATGCATTGAATAAACAGGCATCTTGCGGGTTCTTGGAAAAATGGGCCAGCAGGTCGGACCAGTTGCTTGCAGGAGTACCTGTACGAGCGCTATGCGGCAACTCCGTAATGCTCTTCCAGATCACCGGCATACCTGTCATTCGTGCAAAGGGGCGGAGGGATTGCGGGTGGTCGCTACAGAGTAATTTTGACATGGAGGTATGCATATAACCTGCGCCCTCAGCTATGAATAGTCCATAGCCGGAAACCAATCGCAGTATTCTTTCCAAAGCATCACTATCAAGTCCCGACTCGACGGCGAGATCAGCGACAGGCCGGGGCTCAGACTCAAGCAGATCCGCAACACCTGCCTCTGCCAGAATGTAAATACAGCGAGAAACGGTGTGCGCACTTATGAGGCTGGATAGTGTATCCAAGGAGGTGCTGTTGTTCATGAACGGTGTCTCTCCGGCTCCGACGAGTTTATATTATGCCAACGACCTGCTCTCGTCGGGTTGTAGAAATACGATATTTTTACACACCAAAGCTGTAATTCTGCTCATTAGTTAGTAATACTCAGATCAAATATCCATCTTCTCTGCCGCTGTTACTTTTCCGGAAATGGAATAAATTCCAGCTCATCCCCCGGCACTTTCGGAAAGCGCCCCGCCTTCCAGTCCTCCACCGCCCGATCGACGCGCTCCGGGCGACTGGAGACCAGGTTCCAGACGATACACCGCTTGCCCAGCGGCTCACCGCCGATGATCGCGATGCGGCTGTCCCCGGTGGCTTCCACTGACACGCCGCGCCGGCTGGAGAAAACCGCCAGGGAATGCTCCGGTATTTCCGTGTCGCGGGCCTTCAGGCTGCCGCTGGCCACATACACGGCGCGCTCCGCGGTATCCGGCAGCTCCAGGGTCTGGCCGGCCCGCAGCCTGGCCTCCACGTACAGGGTGTCGGCGAAAGTCTTGACCGGCGAGGTGGCGCCGTAGGCCGTGCCCATCATGACCCGCAGGGACACACCAGCCACTGTCAGGGCCGGGATCCCGGCGGACGGATAGTGGTGGAATTCCGGCGCCATTTCCTCGTCCTCCGCCGGCAGCGCCAGCCACAGCTGGAGGCCGTGCAGGCGGTGATCGACGTCGCGGACTCCAGGGCTCTCCCGCTCGGAGTGCACGATGCCCCTGCCGGCCACCATCAGGTTGATATCGCCGGGCCGGATCGGCTGCACGCTGCCGAGGGAGTCCCGGTGCAGTATTTCCCCCTCGAACAGGTAGGTGACAGTGGCGATCCCGATATGCGGGTGGGGACGCACATCGATCCCCTGACCCGCGGGAAAACCGGCCGGGCCCATGTGATCAAAGAAGATCCATGGGCCGACCATCTGCCGCTGGCGACTCGGCAGCGAACGCCGCACGGTAAAGCCGCCCAGCTCTTTGTCCCTGGGCTCGACGATGACTTCGATGGCGCCGCAACCATCGACAATGTCGCACGGCTGCTCGGCGCTCCTGGTCAGATTGCTCACGTTCTCTTCCCCTGTTTGGGTGCCCTCCTGCGGGCACAATATAGATGCTTTGAATCCCGCATGTCCGGCTTACATTCCCCCGCACAACAGGCTACAGTAAGGCGCTTTATTCGACGTCGTTCGGCCGCCGCGGTCGGCTAAGCTTTGCAGGGCCCCTCCCCGCCGGCCGGTTGCCCCTACGCTTTACCACTACAGGATCCGGAATGCTGGAGCAGCTACTCAACAATAAACTTGTCCTGACCGGGATCGTTATCGTCGCAGTGGTGCTGTTGCGGCTGTCGCTCTCATTCATCTTCGCCCGCACGCGCTGGAGCCGGAAGGACAAGCGGCGCCATATCAACACGGTGCACAATATTTCCAACCTGTTGCTGGTGCTGGGCGTGGTGGCCATCTGGGTGTCGGAACTGCGCGACTTCGCCCTGTCGATTGCCGCCTTCTCCGTCGCCATCATCATCGCCCTGCGGGATGTGGTGCAGTGTCTCGTTGGCGGCATCTACCAGGCGAGTATGCGCGCATTTTCCGTGGGCGACTGGATCAAGGTGGGCGACCAGTTTGGCGAGGTGATCGACAGCGACTGGCTCAGCACCACCCTGCTGGAGATCGATCCCCACGGACTGGGCAGTGGCTATACCGGTATCACCCTGTACATCCCCAACAATGTGTTCTTCACCCAGCCGGTCAAGAACCTGAACTTCATGCGCCGCTACATCGAGCACACCTTCTCGATCGTGCGCGAGAACAAGGGGGGCAACCCGTTTGCGGCCAAGGATTTCCTGATCGGGCGCATCGGCGAGCACAGCGAGGCCTTCAGCGAGGTGGCGGCGCGCTACTGCCAGATGATCGAACACCGCACCGGGGTGGAACTGGTGGGGACCGAGCCGAAAGTCAGCTTCACCACCAACGAGCTGGGGCACGATGTGGTGACCATCACCCTATTCTGTCCGCGCGAGGAAGCCCACGACATCGAGCAACGCGTGACCGAGGACTTTTACAACTTCTGGTACAGCGGGCCTGTGGAAGGCATGGCGGAAGTGGGCCCTTAGCCACAGCCGCCCTTTTCCTCCCATTCGCGACACCTGGTTTCCATCTCGCTGCGGATGATCTCCGCCAGTCGCAATGCGCCCGGGCCGGGGGATTCCCGGTCGGCAAAGATCAGGTACATCTGCAGGTAGCGCTCGCTGCCGCCGCGCAGCGGCAGCGGCTTGAGAATCCCGTCGGCCAGTTCCCGGCGGATCTTCTCTTCCGGCAGCCAGGCGAAACCATAGCCGCGGCAGGCGGCGCCGATGGAAGTGGCCATATTGGTCACCGTCCAGCGCTGCGCCACTTCCACCGTGGTGGTCTTGCGGTCGCGCTGGGAACTGGAATCCCGCACCACCAAGTGGCGCTGCTGGCGCAGGTCGCGAATAGTGATTTCGCGGCCGAGCTGGTGCAGGGGGTGCTCCGGGTGGGCCACCGGGATGATACGCACCTGCCGCGCCAACGGCTCGCCGGTAAAACCGCTCGGCACGTGGGGGGAAATGGCCAGTTCCACGCGCCGCTCCCGCAGCGCCTCCGGCGCACCGCCGATCACGGTTTCGTAGAGCTCGATACGGGTCTGCGGGCTCTCCTGTCCAAACCGGTTCAGGCAATCCAGCAGCAGCCAGGTGGGAAACAGCACCTCGACAGCGATACCGATCTCCGATTCCCAGCCCGCCGACACTTTGCGTGCGGCCCGCTCCAGCCCGGCCGCGTCGTCGAGCAGCAGCCGGGCGCGGGAATAGAGCATCTGTCCGGCCGGGGTCAGTACCGCCCTGCGGCCCTCGATGGAGAAGGCCTTCATATTCAGCACCGACTCCAGCTTCTGCACCGCGTAACTCACCGACGACTGGCTCTTGTGCAGCCGCTCCGCGGCCTGGGCATAGCCGCCCGCCTCCACCACTGCCACCAGGCAGCGCCACTGCTCGAGACTGATACGGGGCGTCAGGGCCTCACTATCGCGTTTCACTTCAGACATAGATCGAATATATAGATTGGTTTACGTGTATTTTTATAATTTTTTATCTAAATCATCAATGTTTAAATGCTGCCATCTGATAGACAACCTCCACAGGGAGAAGATCAAATGGCCAAACTGCTCAAGATCCAGACCAGCCTGTTCCGCAAGGACGGCCAATCGTCCCAGCTGACCGACCAGTTCGCCGAACAGTGGCTGGCAGCCAATCCCGGCGGCGAAATCGCCACCCGCGACCTGGCCGCGGAGCCGGTGCCGCACCTGACCCTGGAGCGCTTCCAGTCATTCGCCAGCGACGCGGCGGAACGCACCGCGGAACAGCAGGCCGTAGTGGATTACTCCGATGCTCTGATCGACGAGATCCGCAGCGCCGATGTGCTGGTGTTCGGTATCCCGATGTACAACTTCAGTATCCCATCCAGCCTGCACGCCTATTTCGATCATATCGCCCGCGCCGGTGTGACCTTCCGCTATACGGAAAACGGCCCGGAGGGGCTGCTGAACGGCAAGAAGGCCTATGTGGTGATTACCCGCGGCGGCGTCTATGGTGATGACCACCCGCAGACCAATTTCATCCGCCAGTTCCTCGGCTTCGTCGGCATCGACGATGTCGCGTTCGTGTACGCGGAGGGCCTGGCCACCGGCGACGAATCCCGGCGGAAAGCACTGGAAACTGCGCAGGAACAGCTGGCGCAGCTGGCCTGATTCTTCAGTCGACGCGCTATACGACTGACCTTTCGGGCGGCCGCGGCCGCCCTGTTTCCCCTCCGCACTGTTTTCCCTCTGTACTGGGACCGCCCCGGTAACTCCGGAGACCCGCCATGACCGAGACCCGCATGCCCGCCCTGTTTGTGGGACACGGCAGCCCGATGAACGCCCTCGAGGACAACCGCCACACCCGCAGTTGGGAAACACTGGGCAGCAGCCTGCCCCGACCCGCGGCGATACTGTCGATTTCCGCCCACTGGTACACGGATGGCACCCGCGTGACCGCGGCGCAAAAACCGCACACCATTCACGATTTCCACGGCTTCCCCCAGGCGCTCTACCAGTGCGAACCCGGCATCCGGCGCTCCCGTGCTGGCGCGGGAAATACGGGATATGCTGCGGCCGCTGCGGCTACCAGCGCTTGCGGAAGCCGATACGGACTTCCACCGCATCGAACTCCTCGGAGTCCAGGTCGGTGGTGTAGTCGAGTAGCCCGAACAGGCTGGTGGTGCCATCCAGGTCGGCGTTGATGCCGACACCGGCCTCCAGAGTGGTGAAACCGCGGTGCGTGCGGATGGCCGTGGTGTTGAACATCACCTTGTCCCGCCCGTGCACCTCGTGCCAGATATTCGCCTTGATATACGGCCGCCACACTGCTGTGCCGCGCACGATATCGCCCACCAGGCGCCCGCCTACACGCGCGGTCAGCGCGTCGACATCGTCGAAGCGGATACTCGAATAGGGATCTTCGGTATCGTCCGTGGTCTGGTACTGCCAGATCAGTTGGGCCTGGGGTTCCAGGCTCCAGAAACCGTCCAGCGGGAAAGGCCTGCCGCCCTCGATGGAGACGGTCAGTTCATCGCCGTCGATATCGGCGTGGAGATCGCGGTTGGAGCGGCTGTCGCCGTCGAAGGACGACAGCAGCAGCACCCCATCGAGATAGCCGCCGCCGGCCCAGTGGTGGGTCCAGTAACCGCCGAGATTGTAGCTGTCCAGCGATATGTCACCGGTGTCCGCATTCTCAACCGCGATCGCGAAGCCGCGGGTATCGCCACTGGCGTGCCCGCCACCGAGCATCAACCCGGCCGCGTTTCGTCGTCCATTGCGCGTACCCGCACCGTACAGTGGAACGCCAATCTGTACACCCCAGAAATCGCCGTCGAACTTGGGATCCACGGTGCCGCCCCAGCGCTGCTTGTAGTGGCTGCCGAAGGCGCGCACCCAGACGGAATTGCGTCCGTCATCGCGGCGCGACCAGGCCTGTTCGCCCTCGCGCTCGTGGTAGGTGCCGAGGGTCGCCAGCGTCAGCGCGCGGCTGACACCGGGAATGGTGACATGCGTGGAGACTTCCGGGCGGTAAAGCGGAATGACATCGCCACCGCCACCGCCACCGGAGCCACCACCACTACTGGAACTGCTACTGCTCGAGCTGGTGGAACCGCCGCTGCTGGAACTCGTCGACCCACCGCTGGAGCTGCTGCTCGAGCTGCCGCCGTCGGGACGGTGGCCGCCGGAGCTGCTCGAACCGGATGAGCTGGAGCTGCCACCGTCCGGATCGTGGCCCCCGGAGCTACTGCTGGAACTGCTGGTAACGTGCGAACGCAGGTACCAGTTGTATTCACTGCCTGCCGATACGCCGTCCCGAAAGAGCAGGTACTCGTAGGGCCCAGCCGCGACGATACCGCCCAAGACGAAAGCACTGCTGGTGCTGATGCCGTCGGTATCCTCATCCACCAGGATACCGTCATTACTGGTCATGGCACCGGGGCCGCCGACATTGACAACGAAAATCCTGGTGGTGCCAAACTCGTCGCCGGTGACGACCAGCCTGTCTGATGGCGCGCCGTCATCGAACAGGTAGGTATTGAGTATCAACGAACCGCCGTTGCCAACATAGTTGCCGTCGATCCTCAGCACATCGGTCACCGAGTCACCCCTGCTGGTCATATCGATGGTACCGCTGTTGAGCACCGTGACGCCGTTGCCGGCAACTGCCGGGTTGATGTTGTACTGCCCTTCACTGGCGTGCAGGGTGCTGGAGCCATCGATGGTCAGCCGCCCGGTCCGGGTGCCGCTGTCACCCAGCACCAGGTCACCGCCCATGGTCAGTTCGGAACTGCTCTGCAGTCGAATCAGCTCCCAGTTCAACAGGCGGTCCGGGCGGCTGCCGACCACCCCCTGCCAGGTCAGTCCATCGTTGCCGAGACCGCCATTGATTTCGATGGTACGCAGTTCCGCATCCGTCAGGCCGATAAACAGCGCGGTATCGTTGTCCTCCTGCATATCGATGCCGCCGACCAGGCCACCGGTCCAGAGCAGGTCGTCGGTTCCCGAGCCGGCGCGCAGGAACCCCGAAATCTGGCCGTCTTCGATGGTCGCCGTATCGCTGCCGGCCCCCTGCTGGATGCCGCCGTTGACGGTTCCCCCCTCCATGAGGAAATCGTCGTCGTTGCTGCCCTGGTCCACCTCGCCATTGATATTGGCGCCAGCGCGGTTGGTGATCCGGTCGCTGCCCGAATCCAGGAAAATGGCCGTGCCCTGGATGGTGCCGTAGTTATCGATGGTGGTATCGGTGGAGCCGGTAACCGAGATGCCCTGGTTGATAAAGGAGCCGGCCTCATTGAGGATATCCATGCTGCCGTTGCCGTTTACGGTAATACCCGGGTTCAGCGTGCCCCAGTTGATGACACTGTTGTCGCCGCCGCCAGAGAAAGTGAAAAAGGCATTGATATTGCCGCCGGAGACGTTGGTCACCGTGTGATCGCCATCGCCGATGATTTCCAGGCCGCTGTTGATATTGCTGCGGTTGATAAAAGTGACGGTGCCGTTGTCTTCAAAGGTGACACGTTGCAGGTTGCCGCTGTTGTCGACATCCAGTGTGCCTATCGTCGACGCACTGAAGGGCCCGTTGAGATTGGTGCCCTGGAGAATATCTATCGTCAGGCTGCCCAGGCCGCTGACCGAATAACCCGCCGGGTTGCCGGTACAGGTTACCGTGTCCCCAGACGCCGGTGGCGAGGGCTCGCAGTCGGCCCGCACCCCGGCGGAAAAAGCCGCCGCAATGGCAAGCAGGGCCGAAATAAAATTGGACGGGTTGCCGCCGCGACGGGTGGCTCTCTTTCGCTCGCATTCCATTGCGTCGATGCCTCTATTTCTGTCGGCGACGGATGCTGCCAGGCGCCGCAACTGCCAAAAAACACTAACAGTCTAGACGGCACCTCGAGAGTCAGAGACATAGCAAAAAAAGAGGGAGACGCCGGCCAATACCTGCGCCTCCCTATCGAAAATACAGGTGAAACCTAGTGGGCCGTTTGTAGAGTTCGGTAACAAAGGAGCACAGCCAAATCGTTCAGATCAAGGCGAGAAAGCGCTGGAATAGCAGCGTTATTTCAAGCTTTCTCAACGCAGAGCTGGGCGATTTGGCGAAGTGAACTGTTTCCTAACTTTGCGAGCGGCCCACTAGCCCGGATATTTCACCAGGGGCCACGATGATCGCGCCGAGATCTGTGCGCTCAGTGCATTTTTGTGGCGTACATGCATGCTTACTGCACGTATTAGCCGCAAAAATGTGCTGAGCGTGCAGAGATCAAGCGAGGGCGTGGCCAGCGCTGGCCGGTGACAATCTGTCCCCGCGGAGATCCCTGAAAACATTAACGAAAACATAGAGTTACGCTGCATTCTGAGCGGCCTGGTGAAATATCCGGGCTAGTCGCCCTGTCCCGTTGCCGGCAATGGGCTTCCGATCAACCACTCACCGGCCCGCTGCCGCGGCGGGCAGCGGCCACAGCTGTCGTGGATAGCCCGCACCAGTTGCGCGAGCTGGAAAGACTTGGCATCCCCGTGGGGAAAGGTCAGCAGGACAGCCTCCACCTGCTGGGTGTACTCCAGCAGCGTCTCGAAAACCCGCACCATTTCAACGGATAATGCATCCGGCTCCAGCTCGGCGGCGAACAGGAACACGCGGCATCCATTGGCAATGGCGACAGTACTGTCGCACACCTGCGCCGACCCCATCCCCATGACCTGCTGTACCTGCCAGTGGGCCAGTTCCGATATCGTCTGCGCATCTTCCGGCAACTCCCGCGGTATCCAGCCGCCCGCTTCGCGCACGCGCAGGAAGTCACCCACCTGCTCCACAAAACGGTGCAGGCGCGGCCATATTGCCTCCGCCTCCCGGCTCCAGGTGTGGCACTGGGCAATCACGGCCGAGAGGGTTGTCGATGTCTTTTCCATTTCCACCTCAGACCGCCGCGGTACGCATTCCGGACAACGTGAACCGCTCGGCAGTTGGATCATTCATACAGCCCAGGTGGCGCTGTACCAGCTCGTTCAGCAGTTTCAGATACTCGGTGAAATCGCCATTGTCGATCGCGTCCCGGCTGATCGCTGCGCGCTGCCGCGCAACTCCCGGGTGACGGCTCAACAACTGCAGGGCCAATAGCTTCAGTCGGTCGTCGCGCAGGTGGGTAGACAGCAGGCTGCCCTCGCAACCCCGTTCCACATAGGCGACCGCGCGCTCGCGGAATGTGGCGATAAAATCGCGGGCCGTGTCGTCCAATCCGTCCTGCCAGCACTGCATGGATGCCAGCAGGGTGTCGAAGACGTGAAAAGACTGCACCAGCTCGCGCTGTACGACAGCCTGGTTGTATGAAAATTCCCGGTTCGCGTCAGTCGACAGCGCCCGGTTGATCTTTCGTTTCAGCACCGATACCTGGTGCAACAGATACAGCGGCGGCACCAGGGCCAGCGCGAGTAGGCTTATCAAAGCTATCTCAAACATACGTGCTTTCCTTGAAATCAGTTTGGGAGTCGCAGCGAAGTCCCGCACCCAATGGCGAGCAACAAGGGCCCATCGCCTTTTCCGATCGGGAAAAGCGTCAATAGCCATTGTTAGAATTAGGATTATTTTGCTATAGGAGCAACGGTTCTGCCAAACCATTGCTTAAACCGAGGGAGTTGTGCAAGGAATATCGCTTTCTGGATTACGGCGCGAACTATACCGAGTTGGTCGTACCAATTCCAGCTGGTTGGCGCGATATTCTTGATATTGTCATACTTTATTCTTAAGGGCTGTTCATCGCCGCCCGCCAGGCAAGGAAATATATTCGAGTACTGCCTGGGATAACCTTGCCAGGGCGCGGAGCACTGCCTCGAGCTTTTTCTGCCCCTGTTACTTTTCGATCCCGATTCATCCGTCCCACTTCCCTCTTCCCGATTCTTCGTCCAATTGCCGGTGAACAGATTCCGGACAGTTCGTGACACCGTGCGCCACAAATGTCGACTGGGTACCCCACCGCGCCGCCCGTCGCTCCCAGTATCTGTTCCGGCCAAGGTGGGACGATACAAAAAACTGTGTGGTCAATATCTTTTTCACGCTATCCACCGGAAATGCCGGACCTGCCGTCGGCGCGTTTTTTTCAATTTTTATCGCATACCGTCCTCGGCAACCGATTTCGTTGGATAGCGCGAAAGCAAAAAAATAAATCGATTGACCGACGAGTTGCGTTGCAGCTTTTGTGACGGTGCATGACAAAAAGCTCAACTCACGACAGCGATGAGGACACGAGCATGACGAGAGAAAGAGCCAACGACCGTATTCGAGAGGAAGCCCGAGAGGAAAAGAGGGAGGTAAGGAGAGAGATCAACAAATATTGCGCCGGTTTCGCCAGCCTGTTGTTCGCTCTGCTGATCGCCGCCCTTCCCGCACAGGCACAGCAGAACCTGGCACTGGGCAAACCGGTCGCCGCCAGCAGCGAACTGCGACCAGCCGCGGATGCCGTGGACGGCAGCGACTACAGCCGCTGGGAATCGGAGCACGGCGTTTCCCCGGCCTGGATTACCATCGACCTGCAATCCTCCAGTTCGCTGGGCAGTGTGGAACTGGACTGGGAGGCGGCCAATCCACTGCGCTACGAAGTGCAGGGCTCCAGCGACAACCAGCAGTGGCAGACTCTGGCGAGCGTCGACGACGGCACATTCGGCGACCGCACCGACGTGCTGCCGGTTACCGGCGAATACCGCTATGTGCGCGTGCTGGCGCAGGAACCCAGCGAAGGCAACGCCTGGGGCTATTCGCTGTTCGAGATCCGCGTTCTCGGCGAGGAGGATGATGGCGGGGAACCAGCCGCCTATGTACCGCTGTTCCCGGCCGATACGGAAATTGTCGAGCAGATCCAGTACACCGAGGCGGACGGCACCCTGGTCACGCTGATGGGTGCGCGACCCACTGAGCGCCACGCGCGCGAACGGGGCGAACCCTGGGAGGCGGAGGATGTACAGCCCGGCCGCTACCTGACGTTTCCGCCCTTCTACTTCCAGAACCGCACCTTTGGCCTCGAAATCCGCGACACCATTCCGGCCGGCGGCAGCAAAATCAGATTCATCCTGCACGTAAACAACGGTACCTTCTACGGCACCACGTTCAGCCTGTTCCGCAATGTGCTGGACCCGACGGTGCGGGAATTCGGCTGGTCGCTGAATTACGGCTTCAACAATCCCAACGAGGGCGGCGAACCCCGCTGCCACGCGGGCCTGCCCGACTGTTACATGGAAGTGGACATCAACTGGCGCACCGATCTGCGCAGGCCGTTGCAGGTCGGCGACAAGATCGAGCTGGCCCCGGCGCCGCGCCTGCAGACACCGGTGATCGACGGCGGCGGTGAACGCTACTACTCCTTCGAACAGCTGTATGTGGTCGGCGTCGGCATGCGGCCCTGGTACGGCATAGAACCGAACCTGGATTCCGAGCCGCTGCCGCCGGCAACCCTGCTCGGCGGTGACACCAGCGTCTCCTACAACTACTCCGAAGAGCCAATGCGCATGTTCCAGCAGATGGCCAACAATATCGGCATCGGCAACAGCCAACGCTTTGTCGAGGGGCGCCGCCTGTTCCACACCTCGTTCGCCAGTGGCGTGCACTCGGAATTCCCGAATGAAAACCCGGTGTTCAGCGCCCACGCCGGACAACTGGGACCGCGCTATAACGCCGAGCGCTGTATCGGCTGCCATATCCGCAACGGTCGCAGCGCCGCGGCGGAAATCGGCGCGCCGCTGGACACGCTGACGGTGCTGACCGCCACCGCGGACGGCGAAGCGGATCCGCTCTACGGCTTCAATATCCAGCAGCAGGCACAGGATCCGGGCGCGCCGGACTACTCGGTGCAGTTGCAGGCGGTGGAAACCGAAGTGCGCACACTCGCCGACGGCACCCAGGTGCAGCTGCAGAAACCCGTCTACCAGTTCGGCGGTCCGGCACCGGAGACCTGGTCCGTGCGCCAGGCACCGCAGGTGATCGGCACCGGCCTGCTGGAAGCCGTCGATGAGGCGGCCATCCTCGCCAACACCGACCCGGACGACAGCGATGGCGACGGCATTCGCGGTCGCGCCAACTTCGTTACCAATCCGGAAACCGGCGAACGCCAGCTGGGTCGCCTGGGCTGGAAGGCGGCCAAGACCGGCCTGCGCCACCAGATCGCCGAGGCCCTGGTACAGGACATGGGCGTCACCTCGCCGGTCTATCCACTGCGCAGCTGCCAGCAGAGTGACAGCAACTGCCATGTACCCGGTGTCACACCGCATATATCCACCACCGAACTCGAGCGTTTGCACCAGTACCTGGCGCTGCTCGGCGTACCGGCCCAGCGCAGCCTGCGCAGTGGCTACCCCGCCGGCATCCGCGTGTCCCCGGAGCACGATGTGAACCCGCAGCAGATCGCCCAGGGAAAACAGCAGTTTGTCCAGGCCGGTTGCAACGGCTGTCACCTGGACACGCTGGTCACCGCCGACCGGCACCCGCTGGCGGAACTGCGCAACCAGACCATCCATCCCTACACCGACCTGCTGCTGCATGATATGGGTCCGGGACTGGCGGACGGCCTGTCCCAGGGCGAGGCCGCCGGCAACCTCTGGCGCACTGCGCCACTGTGGGGGCTCGGCAGCCTGCAGTATGTGCAGGGCGGGCCGGACAATGTCCGCTACCTGCACGACGGCCGCGCGCGCAATCTCGACGAAGCCATTCTCTGGCACGGCGGCGAAGCCACGCAGAGCCGCCTGAATTACGAGGCGATGGCGGCCGGTGATCGCAGTGCGCTGAAGGCGTTTCTGAATTCACTTTAAGGCGCACGGATCACCGGTAGGCTGTAAGAAGGGCCGGGGGCGGCCCTGCCACCGGTGGGAGTTTGCGGGACACGCCGTGCATACATCCCTGTAGGCTTGTCGGCGAGGTCCCTCTCGCCAACAGTCCCGCAAACTCCCACCGGTGTCAGGGCCTTCGCATCTAACTCCGGCGTTCTTATCAAGGTCCGATGGAGCAGTTTGTAGGATGGGCAAAGCGCAGCGTGCCCATCAGCCGCGGCGTTGACGGGCACGTCGCTGTACTCCTTTGCCCATCCTACGGCTCTTTATTCTTTTCAAACCTCAATGGAAAAGTAATTTCCATAAAAAATAACCAACCACAAAACAAAAGAGAGAAAACCATGAGTAGAGCAAAGAGGTCCGCCACGGCGGGACTGCTGCTCGCTGCCGCCGGCCTGTTGTCGGCAACCCAGGCGAGTGCGCAGACGGATCCGATCTGGTCGGAAGAGTTTGACGGGGCGCGTATCGATCGCGATACCTGGATGTTCGAGACCGGCGGCGACGGCAATGGCAATGGCGAGCTGCAGTACTACACCGCATCCCAGGACAATGCCTACATCGACAGCGGCAACCTGGTGATCGAAGCCAGGCGCGAGGAATACGAAGGCAAGCAGTTCACCTCCGCGCGCCTGCACACCAACGGCCGTGTCGGCTTCCGCTACGGTACGCTGGAGGCTCGGATCAAACTGCCAGAACTGGACAACGGCCTGTGGCCCGCGTTCTGGATGCTGGGCAACAATTTCGGTATCGACGGCTGGCCGAAATCCGGCGAGATCGACATCATGGAGGCCGGTGCCAGGGCGCACCAGGACGACGGCACCGTCAACCACACCGTGTCCGGCGCCCTGCACTGGTGGCACGAATCCGGCGACTGGGGCGACTGGCTGCAGGCGGACCACGCCGAATCCGTGCAGCTGGAAACGTCATTGCACGAGGACTATCACAACTACCGCCTCGACTGGACACCGACGGAAATCGCCATTTCCGTGGACGGTATCCCGGTCACCACGCTGGATATCACCGACCCCAACCTGTCGGAATTCCGCGACAACCCGGCGCACATCATCCTCAACCTGGCCGTGGGCGGTTTCAACTTTGTCGAGATCACCGACCCGGCACTGATCACCGCTGACTTCCCGGCAAAAATGGTCGTGGATTACGTGCGCCTGTACGAGAACGAATTTACCGAACTGCAACTGGCCGGCGACAACCTGCCCAGCGGTAACTTCGGTGTCATGACCGAAACCACCCCGGCCCCCTACGAACTCAACTGGGGCGACAACACCAATCTCTACGTCTGGAACAATATGACCTCGGTGGCAACCACGCCGTCCGAGGGCAGTTCCGCCCTCGCCTACCAGGTGGCAACCGGCGATTGGTGGGGCATGGGCCTGCTGCACAAGGACCAGAACCTGCGCAACTACGCCCACGGCTACCTGCATTTCGATTGCAAGGTAAATTCCAACGTCAATATCGAAGTCAATATGGCCAGCACTTCCGGCGGCGACGCCAGCGTGGTGCTGGCCACCGGTGGCGACCAGTACGGCCTGGAACGCGATGGCGAATGGCACCATGTGGCCATCCCGATTTCCGAATTCGGCGGCCTGGATGTGGAAACCCTCAAGACGCTGTTCAGTATTTCCGGTCCCGCGCCCGCGGCGGATTTTGAAATTGCCGTCGACAATATCTACCTGAGCGAGAGCGTCGAACTGGAGGCGCCGGAGTACGGCAGCTTTGGCATCTATACCGAAACACCGTCGCATATGGACGCCGGCAGTTTCGGCTTCGGCGTCAGCGGCGACCTGTTTATCTGGGAGGAAACCCTGAACGTCGCCAGCAGTGACACGCTGGAGGGCAACGCCGCGCTGAACCTGAGCTCCACCGGCAAGGGCTGGTTCGGGCTGGGCCTGACCGCGCGCGACGGTTTCAACCTGACCGCGTTCGACAACGATAACGCCGCGCTGCATTTCTCGATGAAAACCAGCGACCAGACCTCGTTCCGCATCGGCATCAAGAGCGGTGGCGTCGACGGTGTCGGCCAGACCTGGATCGACTTCGAGCCCGGCAGCGATCCCTACGGTTTCGCCCGCGACGGCCAGTGGCACCAGATCACCATTCCGATGTCCGACCTGGTGCGCGATCTCGACCTGTTCGATGTGCGCCAGGTCTTCCAGCTGCTTGGCACCGGTGAAATCGCCAACCTGGCCATAGACGATATCCATATTTCCGGCGGCGAGGTGGCGCAGGATCCGGGCCACGGCGGTGAAGTGGTCAACCGCGCGCCGGACGCGGCGATCAAACCCTCGGTCACCGGCGGCCCGGCAAACCTGAGTGTCACGTTCGATGGCAGCCAGTCCACCGACGTCAACGGCGACGCCCTCACCTACAACTGGGATTTCGGCGACGGCAACACCGCCACCGGCGCCAGTGCCACTCACGAGTACACCACCGAGGGCAGCTACCGCGCGGTGCTGACCGTCAGCGACGGCCAGGCCAGCGACAGCGCCGCCACCCATATCTTTGTCGACAACGACCGGGACAGCGGCGCGAGCGCCAAGCGTGGCCTCGGCTACGGCCATCACTCGCCGGAGGATATGGCGGCCATCTCCGAGGGTATTTCCTGGTGGTACAACTGGAGCCACGCGCCGGATGTGCAGATCGCCGATATCTATCAAAACTACGGCGTCGAGTTCGTGCCCATGGCCTGGAACGGCGGCTTCGACGACCAGGCGATGCGCGACTACATCGCCGCGCACCCGGAGGTGGAATACATCCTCGCATTCAACGAGCCGAACTTTATCGACCAGGCCAATATGACACCGTCACAGGCCGCCGCCGAGTGGCCGCGCCTGGAGGCCATCGCCGATGAGTTCAACCTGGATATCGTCAGTGTGGCGATGAATTTCTGCGGCAACTGCGTCAGTGAAAACGGCACCACCTACACGGATCCGGTGGACTACTTCGACGATTTCTTCGCCGTCTGCCCCGACTGCCGCGTGGATGCGATTTCCATCCACGCCTACATGGAGGACGTGGGCGGTATCGAGTGGTACCTGGACCTGTTCCGCAAATACGGCCGCCCGATCTGGATGACCGAGTTTTCCGCCTGGGCGGACACCACCACGGTGGAGGAGCAGCAGAAATTCCTGGTCCAGACGGTGGACACACTGGAAAACGATCCGGATGTAGCCCGTTACGCCTGGTTTACCGGCCGCCGCAACGGCCATCCGTACAACGGCCTGTTCGACTACCGCCAGTCCGGCGTGCTCACCGAGCTGGGTAGTCTCTACGTCAATATGCCGGTGCACGGCAGCGGCAATGTGCACCAGTTGCCGGGGCTGGTCGAGGCCGAGGAGTACGGGGCCATGCAGGGTATCCGCCTGGACAAGACCAGCGACGGCAACGGCTTCCTGCAAGTGGGCGAAACCGCAACCGGCGACTGGATCGACTACAACCTGGTGGCCACCGCCGGCAGTGTGCCGCTGGCACTGCGCGTCGCTGCGGAAACCGCCGGCAGTATCGAGCTACTGGTCGACGGACAGTCGCGCGGCACGCTCGATATTCCCGCCACCGGTGGTGCCGACAGCTGGCAGACCGTCAGTACCTCGATCGACCTGAACGACGGCGTCCAGACCCTGCGCCTGGTGTTCAATGGCGATATGCAGCTGAACTGGATCCGGAGTGGCGGCGACACGCCGACAGACCCGGAACCGACTGAAGACCTGGCCCGCGGCAAAAATGTCACCGCATCATCCGAAGAAGGCGGCTACTGGTTCGCCGACTACGCCGTGGACGGCGACGGCGGCACCCGCTGGTCGAGCGATTTCAGTGACAACCAGTGGATCCAGGTGGATCTGGGTTCGGTGCAGTCGCTCAGCAAAGTGGTGCTGGACTGGGAGGCAGCCTTCGGCAGTGCCTACGAAATCCGGGTTTCCGTCGATGGCAGCAGCTGGACCACGGCGGCTTCGGTCACCGGCGGTGACGGCGGTATCGATGAAATCGACCTGGATACCAACGGCCGCTACCTGCGCATGCAGGGCCTGCAGCGGGCTACCGGTTACGGCTATTCGCTGTGGAGTCTGGAGGTTTATTGAGGCTTTGGCCGGGAGCGCCGAGCTCCAGCTCGGCTTGCGGGCCGCAGGCCCGCTTCCGGCCGAACCACACCAATTCACAATAAAAATGATGAGGGAAAACCCATGCAATCCAATCGCAAAATACCCGGCCGCGCCCTGACCGCACTGGCGCTGGCCTGCGCCGGCAGCACGGCCACGGCCCAGACACTGATCTGGTCCGACGAATTCAACTCCGGCAGTCTCGATACCAGTGTGTGGAATATCGAAACCGGCACCGGCATCAACGGCGACTGGGGCACCGGCCAGTTGGACCGCGCCACCGATCGCCCGGAAAACCTCGGTTTCGTCGACGGCGTACCGGGCGCCGATGGCGGTGTGCTGTCGCTTACCACGCGCAACGAGTTCTACATCGACCGCGACTACACCAGCGGCCGCATCAATACCCAGGACAATGTCGCCTTCGGCCCCGGCCATAAAATCGAGGCGCGGGTCTGGCCGCGGGACGTTCGCCACCAGGGCCAGGGCTTCGCTTTCTGGATGATGCCCGATGAAATCCCGCCGGGCTTCGACCACATCATGTGGCCCCAGGGCGGCGAGGTGGACATCATGGAGTACGTCGGCTCGATTCCGTACCACAACCTGGGCACGGTGCACTACGCCTGGTTCTGGGAAGACAACGAATACCAGGACTGGAACCACGGCCACCTGGGGGGCTATTACAGCTTCAGGGATCAACAGGGTCCGGACGAGCCCGAATGGATTGCCGTCGACCTGGGCCAGAGCCTGCCGATCGAACAGGTGGTGCTGCACTGGGAGGGCGCCTACGGCAAGACTTATAAAATCCAGGTTTCCGACGACAACCAGAACTGGACCGACCTCTACAGCACCAGCAGCGGCGACGGCGGCACCGATGACCTGTCCGTCTCCGGCAGCGGCCGCTACGTGCGCATGTATGGCACCGAGCGCGCCACCGAGTGGAGTTATTCACTGTTCGAGTTCGAAGTGTTTTCCGGCGGCGCCAACCAGGCCTACGGCAAGCCGGTTTTCACCTCCAGCAACCAGGCCAGCGACCTCGCCGGCGGCAATGCCGTCGACGGCCAGTACAGTACCCGCTGGAGCAGCAACCTGCGCAATCCCGGCTACGGTGGCTACCCGCCCGCCCCCGGCGACCCGAACGCCGGCAGCACCGGCTTCCATACCTATGGCATCAACTGGTACTGGGACCGCATCGAGTTCTACGTCGACGACAATGTCTACCACACCCACTATTTGAACGACGGCGACGCCTACACGCTGGACGGCAACGACGAGGCGCACACCCAGACCGTCGACGGCCGCCGGGTGTACGTGTCCGAATACTCCAACCACTTCGACGAGTGGCACCCGTTCGAGCGGCAGATGTACCTGATCCTGAGCGCCGGCGTCGGCGGTTCCGATTTCACCTACGGCGGCCCGATCGTACCGGAGGCACAGTTCCCGGCCTCGGTGCTGGTGGACTGGGTGCGGGTCTACAGTCTCGACGACGGTGCGCCGCCCGGGGACAACGACCTGGCCCTGGGGCAACCGGCCAGCGCATCGTCCGTCGAGGGGGAAGCCTGGGCGGCGGGCTATGCGGTCGACGGCGATCCCGCCACCCGCTGGGCCAGCGAGTGGAACGATCCACAGTGGATCTCGGTGGATCTGGGATCCGTGCAGCCGCTCGCCAAGGTGGTGCTGGACTGGGAAGCGGCGTTCGGCAGTGCCTACGAAGTGCAGGTCTCCAACGACGGCAGCAACTGGACCACCGCGGCAACGGTGACCGATGGAGACGGCGGACGCGATGAGATCGCCCTGTCCAGTAGCGGCCGCTATGTGCGGATCCTCGGCAGCGGGCGGGGCACAGGCTACGGCTACTCGCTGTGGAGTTTCGAGGTTTATTGAGGAACGCGAGAAGCCGTTCCCGGGCACAATAAAAAACGCCGGCAATTGCCGGCGTTTTTTATGATCAGGCTGTTTCGGCCTCTTCCTCATCGACGCGCCTGCGCGCCTCCAGTGCCCGTTCGGCATCCGGCTCGGCCGCACGGCTGCGCCCGAACAGCCGCTGCACGACGACGAAGAACAGCGGGATAAAGAAGAGCCCCAGCAGCGTGCCCACGATCATGCCGCCGAGCACACCGGTGCCGATCGCCTGTTGCGCGCCGGAACCGGCGCCGGAGGCGATGGCCAGCGGCAGTACGCCGAGGCCGAAGGCCAGCGACGTCATGACAATCGGCCGCAGGCGGTCGCGCACTGCCTGCATGGTGGCCTGTACCAGCTCCATGCCGCTCTCCAGATTCTGCTTGGCGAACTCCACGATCAGGATCGCGTTCTTGGAGGTCAGGCCCACCGTGGTCAGCATCGCCACCTGGAAGTAGATATCCCGCTCCATACCGCGCAGGTTACTCGCCAGCACCGCGCCCAGGATCCCCAAGGGCGCCACCAGCAGTACCGCGGTGGGTACCGTCCAGCTCTCGTAGAGTGCCGCCAGGCACAGGAATACGATCAGCAGCGACAGTGTGTACAACAGCGGTGTCTGCGAGCCGGCCTCGCGCTCCTGATAGGAGAGACCGGTCCACTCCATACCGACACCCTGCGGCAGCGTCTGCACCAGCCGCTCGATCTCGGCCATGGCTTCACCGGAACTGACGCCCGGTGCCGCCTCGCCGTTGATCTGCATTGCCGGTACACCGTTGTAGCGTTCCAGGCGCGGCGAGCCGTACTCCCAGTGGTAGCTGGCGAAGCTCGACAGCGGCACCATCTCGCCCTCGTCATTGCGCACGTACCAGAGGTTGAAATCCTCCGGATCCATGCGGTACTGGGCATCCGCCTGCATGTAGACGCGCTTGACGCGGCCGCGGTCGATAAAGTCATCGATATACTGGCTGCCCCAGGCCGCGCCGAGGGTGTTATTGATAGAGGCGACGGAAATCCCCAGCGAGGCCGCCTTGGCGGTATCAATATCCACCTTGAACTGCGGTGTGTCCTCCTGGCCGTTCGGACGCACGTTGGTCAGCAGCTTGCTCTGCGACGCCGCACCCAGCAGTTGGTTGCGTGCCGCCAGCAACGCCTCGTGACCCAGCGCCGCGTTGTCCTTCAGGTAGAAGTTGAAACCGTTGGACGTGCCCAGTTCCGGCATCGCCGGCGGCGCAAAGGCGTAGGCGATGGCGTCCTTGATCTGGCTCAGTGCACCCATGCCGCGCATGGCGACGGAGGTGGCGCTCTCGGATGCCTCCTCGCGCTGGTCCCAGTCCTTCAGTTTCACGAAGGCGATACCGGTGTTCTGGCCACTGCCGGCGAAGCTGAAGCCCTGCACGGCGAACACGGATTCCACTGTGTCCGGCTCGTTGTTCAGGAAATGGTCTTCGATCTTGTAGATCGATTCCATGGTGCGCTCCTGGGTCGAGCCCACCGGCGCCTGCACCATCGAGAAGAGCACCCCCTGGTCCTCTTCCGGCAGGAAGGAACTGGGTGTGCGCAGGAACAGCAGCCCCATGATCACCACCAGCCCGGCGAAGATCGCCATGAAACGGCCACTGCGCGCCAGGATGCCGCCGACACCGCGCTGGTAGCGGGCACTGCCGGCGTCAAACTTGCGGTTGAACCAGCCGAAGAACCCCCCCATGAAACCGACAGTGCCGTGGTGCTCGCCCTTTTTGATCGGCTTCAGCATGGTCGCGCACAGCGCCGGCGTCAGCACGATGGCCACCATTACCGACAGCGCCATGGCCGATACAATCGTGGCGGAGAACTGCCGGTAGATAACGCCGGTGGCACCGCTCATGAAGGCCATGGGCACGAATACCGCCGACAGCACCACACCGATACCGACAAGCGCACCGGTGATCTGCTTCATCGACTTTTTCGTCGCCTCTTTGGGCGACAGGCCCTCTTCCGACATGACCCGCTCGACGTTCTCCACCACCACGATGGCGTCATCCACCAGCAGACCGATGGCCAGCACCATGGCGAACATCGTCAGCATATTGATGGAGAAACCCAGCGCCGCGAGTATGCCGAAGGTACCCAGCAGTACCACCGGCACGGCAATGGTCGGGATCAATGTGGCGCGGAAGTTCTGCAGGAACAGGAACATCACCAGGAACACCAGCACCACGGCCTCGATCAGGGTGTGGATCACCCCCTCGATGGAGACCTTGACGAACGGCGTGGTATCGAAGGGCACGACATACTTGAGGCCCTGCGGGAAGTTCGGCTCCAGTTCCTTCAGCCGCGCCTTGACCGCCTCCGCGGTCGCCAGCGCATTGGCGCCGGTGGCCAGGGAGATGGCCATACCGGTGGCCGGCTGGCGGTTGTAGCGGGTCAGGTTGGCATAGCTCTCCGCACCCAGCTCCACCCGGGCCACATCGGCCAGGCGCAACACCGAGCCGTCCTCATTGGAACGGACCACGATCTGGCGGAACTGCTCCGGCGTATTCAGGCGGCCCTGGGAGTTCACGGTGGCGGTCAGCTGTTGCCCTTCCACCGCCGGCGTGCCACCGAGGCTGCCCACGGCCACCTGCGCGTTCTGCGCCTGCACTACAGCGGAAATATCCGACGGAGTCAGGTTGTAGGTTTTCAGCTTGTTCGGGTCCAGCCAGATACGCATGGCGTACTTGGAGCCGAACACCTGCGTGGTGCCCACGCCCTGCACACGGCTGATCGGGTCCACCAGGCTGGAAGCCACATAGTCGGCAATGTCCGCCTTGGACATGCTGCCATCCTCGGACACGAAACCGGCCACCATCAGGAAGCCGCTGCGCGACTTGCTGACACTGACGCCCTGGCGCTGCACTTCCTGCGGCAGCAGCGGCATCGCCAGCTGCAGCTTGTTCTGCACCTGCACCTGGGCGGTATCCGGATCCGTGCCGTTGGCAAAGTTCAGGGTGATGGACGCCGAACCGTTGGACTGGCTGGTGGCGGACATATAGATGAGGCCGTCGAGCCCCTTCATGTTTTCCTCGATGACCTGGGTCACCGAGCCCTCCACCACCTGCGCCGAAGCGCCCGGGTAGTTGGCGCCGATGGTCACCGCCGGCGGCGCCACGTTCGGGTAGCGCTCGATCGCCAGTTGGGCGATCGACAGGCCGCCGCCGAGCATCACGATGATTGCAATCACCCAGGCAAAAATCGGGCGATTGATAAAGAAACTGGCCATTACCGAACTACTCCTTACGACTCGCTGGCGGTCGGCGCTGCGACGGTGTCGGTGCTGTCGCTACCGGCGGAGGCTTCCTTCACGGCCGGAGCCTGATTTTCGGGCTCACTCACCTGCACCGGCACGCCGGGACGGATCTTCTGCAGGCCGGACACGATCACCCGGTCGCCGGCCATCAGGCCGCCCTCGACCAGCCAGCGGTTGCCGATGGTCTGGCTGACTTCCACGGCGCGCTGCTCGGCCTTGCCCTCGCTGTTCACGACCATCGCCGAGGTGTTGCCCTTCGGATCGCGGGCGATACCCTGCTGCGGCACCAGGATGGCGTTCTCGCGCACACCGCGGCCAATCTCCGCGCGCACGTACATGCCCGGCAGCAGCATATGGTCCGGGTTCGGCACCACGACGCGCATCAGCACGCTGCCGGTGGACGGGTCCACGCTCGCCTCGGCGAACTGCAGCTTGCCCGGGTGCGGGTAGACGGTGCCGTCCTCCAACACGATTTTCACCGGCAGGTCATCGGCCTCTTCCACCTTGCCGGTGGCCAGCGCGCGGCGCAGGCTCAGCAATTCGGTGGTGGACTGGTTGATGTCCACGTAGATCGGGTCCAGTTGCTGCACGGTGGCCAGCGCGGCCGTCTGGTTCGCCGTCACCAGGGCACCCTGGGTCACCGCGGACTTGCCGATACGGCCGGAAATCGGCGAACTGATACGTGCATACTGCAACAGGATCCTGGCCTGCTGTACCGACGCCTCGGCAGCGGCCACGGAGGCTTCCGCCTGCTGCAGCTTGGCCCGGGCGTTGTCGTTTTCCTGCTTGCTGACCGCGCCGGTGCCCGCCAATTTGGCGATACGCTTGGCATCCAGGCGCGCCACATTCTGCTCTGCCTTGGCACTCAGCAGATTGGCGCGAGCGCTCTCGTAATCGGCCTCGTAGGTGGCGTCATCCAGTTGGTACAGCGACTGGCCGGCCTCGACCAGGCCGCCCTCCTGGAACAACTGTTCCTCGACGATACCGTTCACCTGCGGGCGCACTTCGGCCACCTTGAACGGGTTGGTCCGGCCGGGCAGCTCCCGGGTCAGGGTAACCGGCTCGGCCTTGAGGGTTACCGCGGTGACCGACGGCGTCATCGCTGGCGGCGCGGCCTGTTCCTCCCCGCAGGCGCTCAGCAGCGCAGAGGTGGCGAGCAGACCGACGAGCAACTTCTTCTTAAACATTGAAAACCTCGATAGTGACCCACCATCCGGGTGGATCGCACAGTGTCGCACTATGGAAAAACTGCCAGTCAAGACAGTCACGAACGATTATATAGAATGGTCGCATTTTATATTCATACACGAATAAATATCAAGTATTCATTCATGCATGAATATAGATTAGAATGCCTGTCACCCCGGGAATATCCCTGTCGAGAGTCAGGGCTTTGCGCAAGGCGGCGTATAGACGGCCATTCTCCGAGTAGTCGCTATTTACGCCGCTGATTCGACCGACTTCAATTGCCGTGCGATCAGGCGCGCAGTATCCGGGTCCGAACGAATGACGTGCTGCAACGCAGTGCAGCAGCCGGAGAAAAGGCAGATGGCCAAACGCAGAAAAGAAGACGCCCTGGAAACCCGCGAGAAGATCCTGGAAGCCGCCATTACCGTGTTCCACAAACGCGGTGTGGCGCGCCCTTCGCTTACGGAAATCGCCGAACTGGCAGGGGTGACCCGCGGCGCCGTCTACGGCCACTTCCGCAACAAGAGCGACCTGTTTGCCGCCGTGACCGAACGGGTGCAGTTTCCCGGGGAGAAATTGTGCGAGGCCGCCGGCGAGGAGATCAACCGGGATCCGCTGGGTGTGTTGCGCACCCGCTGGCTGTGGCTGTTCCAGGAAATCGCCTGCAACCGGCAGTGGCAGTTGATCCTGGAAATCGTATTCCACCGCTGTGAACTGGTCACCGAGAGCGGCGAAATCCACCAGCGCCTGAAACAGGGCCACGCCGAGGGTTCGGCCATCATTCGCGAGCTGGTTACCGCCGCCGTGGCCCGGGGCCAACTGCCCGCGGACCTGGATATCGACGTGGCGGTACCGATGCTGCACGGCTCCCTGATCGGCGTACTGGAGGACTGGCTGTTACAGCCGGAGATCGGCGATCTCGGTGAACTCGGCGAACGCTATATCGACGCGATGATCGATATGGTGCGCTTTTCCCCGACCCTGCGCCGGCAGGACAGCAAAGTCGCCGTGCATTGACGGTCCTTCAGGCCGCGAACCCCAGCGCCAGGTAAATCCCCAGCAATACCACCACTCCCGCCGCCATACTGCCGGTCAGCCAGCTGCGCGCCATGATCCCGTCCGGTTTGTGATGACCGGCGACGGTCTCCATCAGGTAGCCGATGCCCTTCAGGGCCGCGCCGCGCAGGCGCGCATCCAGCCGGAAGACACCCGCCACCAGCCCGCGCGCCGCCTCCGGCAGCAGGCGCCGATAGAGCCACTCCACATCCAGGTTCACCGACGGCAGTTCGGGCGGATACAGCCGCCGCAGGTTCAGCCACACGAATGCCAGCGCGGAGAAGAACAGCAGTTGCAGCTGTGTCAGTACATGGGTCACATCGTAGGGCGTGTAGGCGGTTTCATAAGGCAGCAGTTGGTAGAGCGCCTGCGGATAGATGCCCACCGCCAGGCACAGCGCCGCGGCAATGCTCATGGCCAGCAACATATTGACCGGCGGCTCCTCCGCGCGGAGGCCGGAATCGTGGGCGAAAAACGCGAAGTACGGAATCTTGATGCCCGCGTGGTGGAAGACACCGGCAGAGGCGAACAACAAAATCAGCCACACCCAGTCGTGGCCATTTCCGATCGCCGCACTCATAACCATGGACTTACTGACAAAACCGCTAAACAGCGGGAAGGCGGAAATCGACGCGGCGCCGATAATACACAGCACGGTGGTTTTGGGCATTGTCTTGTAGAGGCCGCCCAACTCCGAGCCATTGATGCGTCCGGTCATTTTCAATACCGCGCCCATGGACATAAACAGCAGCCCCTTGAAAATCACATCGTTGAACGCGTGTGCAACAGCCCCGTTGATGGCCAGCGATGTGCCGATACCGATCCCCACCACCATGAAGCCGAGCTGGTTGATCAGGCTGTAGGCCAGCACCCGCCGCAGGTCATTCTCGATCACCGCGTAGAAAATCGGGAAGCAGGCCATAGTCGCGCCGATATAGACCAGCAGCTCGGTACCCGGGTAGGCCCGCGCCAGTGCGTAGACCGCCACCTTGGTGGTAAACGCGCTCAGGAACACGGTACCGGTGGGTGTGGATTCGGGATAGGCATCGGTCAGCCAGTTGTGGACAAACGGGAAGGCGCACTTGATACCGAAGGCCAGGAAAATCATCCAGCTCCCGACCCCGGCAAAACCGTTCTGCTCCAGGCCCATATGCCCGAACGCCAGCGAGCCGTGGGCCTGGCCATGGAGGATGATGCCTCCCAACAGCAGCAATCCGGACAGGATATGCAATGTGAAATAGCGCAGCCCGGCCATATAGGCGCGGCCGCTGCGCCGGGCCCAGACCAGGAATACCGACGTCAACGCCAGCAATTCCCAGAAGATGAACAGTGTCAGCAGATCGCCGGCAAACACGGCACCCAGCGCACTGCCGGCATACAGCAGGCTCGCCACCTGCTGCAGCGTATCGCGCACATGCAGCGAATAAATAATCGCGATCAGCGCAGCGACATGAAACAGGTAGCCGAACAGCAGGCTCAGCCTGTCGGCACGAAACAGCAGCAGCTGGAAATCCAGCACCGACCAGGTGCCGAAACTGCCCTCGCCCAGCAGCCACAGGTTTGCCAGCCCCGCCAACGGCAGTAACACCAGCAACAGTCCGCGCGGCCAGCCGCGCAGCAACAGCGCCAGTGCGGCGGCAACAAAGAACGGGGCAAACGGCGCTATCTCAACCATCGCCGCGCCCTCCCCGCGCTGCGTCTTCCCGCAGCTCGGTCCGGTCGTAGTAATCCGGCGGGCGCATCAGGAAAGTGCGCATCCATTTGGCCACAAACACCAGGATCACACAGCCGACGAAACCGTACACCGGATAAAAGCCCGGCAGCCCTTCCCAACGGAATTCGGTATGGCGGTGCACGACAAAATCCAGCGAGACCAGCAAGATGCAGATCGCGTAGAAGATTCTCAACACCACGCGGATATTTTCCGGATTGTCAAAGAAATATTGTTTTTCGCTATTCATACGCATGTCAGGTTCAAACAGCCCGGACCGGGAACACAATCTCCCTGCAGGTGCCGGCCTCGCAGGCGATTCCCGGTAATGATTCGCCTGCGAGGCAGGCTCCTACAACACAAGGGGCGGATCAGATACCGGCCGCAATCAACCGGTAAAAAGTATCGGGAAACAGCAGCAGGTACACACAGCCGGCGGCGGTGATCGACAGCGCGATCACCGACGGTAGCGGCGCTTCCCCAATCGCGACAGCTTCTCCAGCTCCATCCTCCAGTGGCCTTTCCCCACCGAGAAACGCCCGTAACGGAATCGGCAATAGATAGGCGATACTGAGCAGCGAACTGACCATCAGCAATCCCATCAACAGCCACTGTTGCGCCTCGAAGGTGCCCAGCATCAGGTACCACTTGCTCCAGGTACCGCCGGTGGGCGGAATGCCGATAATGCACAGGCTGGCGACCAGGAAAGCGCCCATGGTGATCGGCATCTGCCGGCCGATACCGCGCAGTTCCCAGATTTCAGTCTTGTGTGCGGCCACCAGAATCGCGCCCGCACAGAAAAACAGCGTGATCTTGCCAAAGGCATGCATGACGATATGCAGCGCACTGCCAGTCATGCCCGCGCCGGTGGCGAGCAGTGCACCGAGGGTGATATAGCCAAGCTGGCTGACCGTGGAATACGCCAGCCGTTTTTTCAGGTTCTGCTGGCGCAGCGCGACAATGGACGCAAACAGGATCGAAGCACCCGCCAGGTACAACAGCCAGCCGGTGGCCGGAATGGTTTTCAACATATCCAGCCCGAAAATCAGCAGGCAGACTTTCAACACCACGAACACACCGGCCTTGACCACGGCCACCGCGTGCAACAGCGCACTCACCGGTGTCGGCGCCACCATCGCCGCCGGCAGCCAGCGATGGAACGGCATTATCGCCGCCTTGCCGACGCCGAATACAAACAGCACCAACAGCAGTGATAACAGCGCCGGGTCCGTGCCCGGCGCAAAGATACCGCCGGACTTGAAATCCAGCGTGCCGGCCAGCAACCAGGTGCCGATAATCGCCAGCAGGAAAAAGCCGACCGACGTGCCCAGCAGCACGCCCAGGTAGACCCGGCCGCCCCGCCGCGCCTTATCAGTACCGGCGTGGGTCACCAGAGGATAGGTACAGAGCGTCAGGATTTCGTAGAATACAAACAGTGTGAACAGGTTTTCCGCAAAGGCGATGCCCATGACCGCGCCGATGGACAGCGCGAACAGGCTGAAGAAGCGCGTCTGGTTGCGCTCGCCGTGACCGCGCATATAGCCGATCGCATACAGGGTGGTCACTATCCACAGGAAACTCGCCACCAGTGCAAACAGCAGTCCCAACGGTTCGATGCGGAACGCAATCGCCAGCCCCGGCAGCAGCTCCAGCCAGTGGGAGGCAATCGCCCCGCCGTCCAGTACCGGCTGGTAAAGTGACACCACCACCGCAAACAGCCCCGTGGCGGCGACCAGGGAAACCGCTTCGCGCAGGTTTTCCCAACGGCCGGTAAGCTGGATACCGGCCAGCGCAAGCGGTGGAATTAGCAGCGCCAGTTGCAGCAGTGTCGATCCGCTCACGGGCCACCCCCGAGCAGGAACTGCGACGCTGCTGCCGTCACCGCGACCGGCAGACGGGTGTCGATACCAAAGTATAGGTTGGCGCCGATCAGTAACCAGGTGGGTAACAGCAGGCCGACAGGCGCCTCACCGCGCGCGGCAACTGCGCTCCCGGTTGCCTCCCGGAAGTAACCCGCCTCCACCAGGCGCCAGATATAGGCCACCGCCAACAGCGATCCCAACACCACCAGTACCGCCAGCCACCAGAGGTCGCGATCGAGGGCGGCGGCAATCAGGTACCACTTGCTGACAAAGCCCACTGTCAATGGCATGCCGATCAGGCTGATACCGCCGACTACAATCGCGGCCATGGTCCAGGGCATGGCCGTGCCGAGACCGCGGAAATGCTCGATACGGCAAGCCCCGGTGCGATAGACCAACCCCGCCAGCGCCAGGAACAGGCCACCTTTCATCAGCGCGTGGTTGAACAGGTGCAACAGCGTCGCCTGCAGCGCGGCGGCCGTGCCGATCCCCACGCCCACTACCATATAGCCGACCTGCGCCACACTGGAATAGGCGAACATGCGCTTGATATCCACCTGGTAGATGGCCACCGTCGAGGCCACGAAAACGCCGACAAGCCCCAGCCCGATCAACAGGGATTCCAGCGGCAGGCGGGCCAGGGAGAATTCCACCCCGAAGACGGTGACGGTAAAACGCAGCAGCAGGTAGAGGGCCACCTTGGTGGCCGTGGCAGCGAGAAATGCGGTCACGATCGACGGCGCATAGCTGTAGGCATTGGGCAGCCACTGGTGCAGCGGGAACAGCGCCAGCTTCAGGCAGATGCCGACGAAGATAAACGCAAAAGCGGCCAGCACCGCGGCGGAATTTCCCAGCGTCGGCAGCCGCGCCGCCAGGTCCTCCATATTCAACGTGCCGGTCATCATGTACAGGAAGCCGATACCGATCAGGATAAAGGTGGCGCCGATAGTGCCCATGATCAGGTACTGGAACGCGGCCCAGAGCGCGCGCCGGTCGCGCCCCAACGCAATCAGCGCATAGGTGGAAAGCGAGGAAATCTCCAGGAACACGAAAACATTGAAGACGTCGCCGGTGGCGACAATGCCCAACAGGCCGGCAAAGCACAGCAGGTAGAGGGTGTAGAAAAGCGTCTGCCGCCCGCCATCGAGTTCCGAGGCAATGCTGGTGTGCGCCGCCGCCAGCACCGCACTGCTGAGGCCGGAAACGATCAACAGCACCCAGGCGTTCAGCAGGTCGATGCGATACTCGATGCCCCAGGGCGCCTGCCAGCCGCCGAGCGCATAGCTGATCGGGCCGTTGGCGAGAACCTGCTGCAGCAACAGCGCGCTGACCGCCAGTGCCGACAGGCTTGCTGCAAACGCAAACAACCACACCAGGCCGGCCCGGCGCAGCACCAGGCAGGACGGTGCCGCCATCAGCGGCAGGATCACCTGCAGTATCGGGAGGTGCGTCAACATTCGGGGCCGCCCTCCCCTGGCCGCGGACACTCCTGCGCCCGAATATCCCGCTCCTCGACCGAGCCATAAGACCGCTTGATACGGATAGCCAGCGCCAGCGCGAGTGACGTGGTGGCAATCCCCACCACAATCGCGGTCAGGATCAGCACATGGGGCAGCGGGTTCGAATAGAGATGCTCGCCCCCGTCCAGGATCGGCGCACTGCCGCCTTCCACCTTGCCCACGCTGATATAGAAAATGAATACCGAAGTCTGGAAGATATTCAGGCCGATAATTTTCTTGATCAGGTTACCCTGGGCGATAACCATATACAGGCCGATCATCATCAACCCGATGACGATCCAGTAGTTGTAGAGTGAAGCCAGCGGCATCTACCCGGACCTCCCCGCCACCGGGCTTTCCTCTGGCACCGCCCGCCGGCGCCCCGACAACTGTTCGGAGAACAGGTAGAAAACCAGGATCATCACCGACGCCACGGTAATACCGACCCCCAGCTCAATCGCGATAATACCGATATGCTGGCCGGTGACCGCATCGCCCGCCAGCGCACTGTAGTCGAGGTAATTTTTGCCGCTGGCCAGGCCCAGCAAACCGACCGTGCCGTAGACCAGGACTCCCACCGCCGCCAGCAACTGCACCACCGCACTGGAAGCGACCCGGCGCAACGCATGCAACCCGAACACCAGCCCGTAGAGAATAAAGCCCACCGCAAAAATCA
Organism: Microbulbifer litoralis; assembly: GCF_023634065.1. Classification (GTDB taxonomy): domain Bacteria; phylum Pseudomonadota; class Gammaproteobacteria; order Pseudomonadales; family Cellvibrionaceae; genus Microbulbifer; species Microbulbifer litoralis. Next base: position 118,687 of record NZ_JALKCV010000009.1, on the reverse strand, counting down.
CCCCGGCCTGGAAGCCGCCACCGGGGCCGTATTCACCGTGGAACTGCACATAGAGCGCGTACAGCATGATCGGTGCAATCAGGATCTTGGCGACCACCCGCAGTACCAGGTCTCGAGACTGATCGCCGGCGTGTGGCGCGGACAGTCGGCTCGAGGCCTCGACATCGGTGCCGCCGGACAACAACGCCAACACCCCGAGTCCGGCGGTGAGGATCACCACTACCTCGCCGAGTGTATCGAAGGCCCGGTAGCTGGCCAGCACCGAGGTGACAATATTGGGAATGCCGATTTCCGCCATGGAATCGTTGATATAGCGCGGCGCCACATGGACATGCGCCGGCGCATCGGCGGCACCGAAGGCCGGCATATCCAGCGTCGCCGCCACCAGCAGCGCCCCCACGGACGCCACCAGGCACAGCGCAAGCACCGCGCGGGTTCTGTCGGAACGCTGCCGGCGGCCACACAGGGCCAGCGTCAGCAGGATCAGCAGCGGCGATATGCCGGCCCCCACCGCGGCCTCGGTAAAGGCTACATCCACCGCCCCCATGGTCATGAAGAAGCCCGCCGACAACAGGCCGTAGATACCGGAAAACATCGCCGCGGAGAACAGGTCGCGGGTCCAGGCGATCGCCAGCGCGGTCACCAGTAGCAGCGCCAGCAGTGCAATATCCAGTAACAACTCCATCGCTATCGGCTCTCCATCCATTCACCTCCGCGCAACTCAGGCCCGGTCCACATTGACGGTGTCGGTCTCGACCTCGGTTTCCGCCGCCGCCATCGACCGCGTCTCTGTTTCCCGGCTTTCCCGGCTCCCCGGTCGCTGCGCATCCGCGAGCCGAAGCTCGCTGTGCTGTGCCGCCCTGGCCAGCGAGTGACTCGCCGTGGGGCTGGTAAAGAAAATGAACAGCAGGATCAGGCCCAGCTTGAACAGCGCCAGGCTCCAGCCCGCCAGTAGCATCAGGCCGCCGACAACCAGGAACGTCGCCAGGGTGTCGGTCATGCCCGCGGCGTGCATACGGGTGTAGAAGTCGGGAAAACGCAGCAGGCCGACGGCGCCGGACAGCATGAAAAAGCAGCCCAGGGCCAACGCCAGCCCGCTCAGTACCGTCATTACCAGCTCAATCATTGGCCACCCCACTGCCGGAACGGAATTCAAAGTAACGCAGCACGCCGATCACGCTGACAAAATTGATCAGTGCATATACCAGGGCAATATCCAGGAATTCCGGTTTGCCGAGGGTGAAACAGATCACCGCAATCAGCAGTACGGTCTTGGTGCCGAACACATTGACGGCCAGCACCCGGTCGTAGAGGGTCGGGCCCAGCAGCGCCCGCACCAGCGCCAGGGCCATCACCACCAGCAGCGCAATCAGGGTTACCGTCAGCATCACTCTTCCAGCGCCCTCACCCGTCGCTCCATCTCGCCCCTACGCAGATCCTCCAGCCCCCGTGTGTCCAGGGCGTGCACCACTATTTCGTTGTTCTCAACCTCTACCGCCACTGTCCCCGGTGTCAGCGTGATCGAATTGGCGTAGAGCACCTTGCCCAGATCGGTCTGCAGCCCGGTTTTTATCCGGCCACTGGCGGCCTGAATGGACGTTCTGCCCCGCCAGACAGCGGCTGCCACCTCCAGGTTGCTGCGCACGATCTTGCGGAACAGCCACCAGTAGTAGCCCGGCAGTGCCAGCGACAGGTGCAGCGGCTGGGATTCGCGGTCGACCAGCTGCATGCGCCGCGCGAGAAGGATCACCAGGCCGATCGACAGCAGTCCGAAGCCGAGCAGCAGCGGTGTGTAGTGACCGGAGTTCGCCAGCCAGATAAAGGCCAGCACCGCAAACAGCGACAGGGTGTAACGCATGATCAGCTCGCCAACGCACGAAGTAGAAACAGAACGGGAGAGAACGACTTCCCTTCCCGTAACATTCGTCGACCGGAATACATCAGCTCTCCATCACCGCGTCACACCGATAGTGCTTTTCGAACAGGTCCCGCATCACCAGCGACGCCTCGGCATCGGTCGCATATTGCGCCGGTCCGGCGGCCAGCCTGCCGATCAGGTCGTCCAGGGTTTCCCCCTCCGGCAGGCAGAAGCGGCTGTCGAGCCGCTGTTCTGCGGCATCGGAAAGGCGGCTTGCGCGGGTGCGCATGGCGCGGGCCACAAACCCGGACGGGCGTTCCTCTTCGGCGACAATCTCGTTGCTCGCCGACAGGTAGCCCAGCACATAGGCCCGGCAGTTGGCCGCTGCGGCGGAGCGGCCGTCCTCCAGGTATGTCCGGCAGGCGGATACCAGTTCCGCAGCAGTCATGGGTTCCAGTGCGGCAAGCGGCTGGCAGAACACCAGCGCGAGCGGCGCACCGATACGGATCAGTAATCGCTGTCTTCTCGCCATAGTTGCCTGTTCTTTTATTATTGAAATTTTGTATTGGCCCGGGGCTTGTATAGAAAACGGATACAGGGAACAGCGTTCCCCGATTTGCCGCACGCTCGGTGCAGCCCCGGGGTGTGCATCCTGTTCTCGATACAAATCCCATCAGGCTGTCGATTACTTTGGCATTTAAGGTGTGCCGAATATTGTCAGCTTTGTGAAAAAGTGTGTCCGTGTATGGCACAGGAGGGGGCCGGAGCCCCGGCGATCAGTGGAAACGCGGCGATTTGGCGCCGATCGAAGGCTCTGATAGAGTCGAGGTGATAGGCGCCGCAGCGGCTGCAGGGACCGCCCGGCGCACTCTTCCATGTTTCGCGACAGTAAATAACAAACCGGGTTTTGGAGTTCGATGCCGGGGCCGATCCGGGTTGTGCCATTGGCGCAGCTCCGAACTTCGAAACCTGAGTCACAAAAAGTGAATCTCATGGCCGAGCCCAAAGCCTCAGTACTGGTGGTCGACGACGACTCCGATATCCGGGAGCTGATTTCCCGCTTGCTGACCGCGGAAGGCTTTCGGGTCCAGCCCGCGCGGGACGGCGAGGAAATGTTTGCGCTCATGGAGCGGCAGCCGGTGGACCTGATCCTGCTGGATGTGATGCTGCCGGGGCGGGACGGCTTCGATCTCTGTCGCCAATTGCGCAGCGACCTGCAAATGCCCCCGGTGATCATGGTCACCGCCAAGGACGATGAAATAGATCGCGTCGTGGGCCTGGAGCTGGGCGCGGACGACTATGTCGTCAAGCCGTTCAGCGGCCGCGAACTGCTCGCGCGTATCAAGGCGGTGCTGCGCCGAGTGCACCAGCCCGTGGCGCTGGCCCGGCGCGAGCTGTTCCATTTCGCTGGCTGGCGTTTCTACCCGGCGCAGATGGAACTGTTTGACGCCGATGCCACCGCCATTCCGCTTTCCACCAGCGAGACAGAGCTGCTGCTGGCCTTTGTACAGCATCCGCAGGTGCCGCTGTCCCGCGACCGGCTGCTGGACCTGACCAAGGGCCGCGAGAGCTTTCCCTTCGACCGCAGCATCGATTCCCACGTCAGCCGCCTGCGGCGCAAACTCGGCGACGACGCCCGGAAACCGGAAATCATCAAGACCGCCTGGGGCACCGGCTACATCTTCACTTATCCGGTGGAGGCAGAGTGAAGCGCTGGCTGCCCGGTAGCGTCCGCTCGCGGACCATCCTGGTACTTTTCTGCGCCTTTCTGCTGTCGCACGCCGCCAGCCTGGCGATCTACGAAATCAACCGCGAAAAGACCATCCTGCTGACCGAGGCTACAGACCTGGCGGAACGGATCATCGGTGTGGTCGAACTGGCCCGGGGTTTTCCCGACCGGGACCGCCAGCGCATTCTCGCAGCGGCAGAGACCCAGTTCCTGACCACCTTCCCGGAGCCGGGCAACCTGGACAGCGAACGCTGTCGCGACAACGATTTCTCCCGCCGCCTGGATCAATCCCTCAGCCGCGCCTTCGCCGACGTGGCCGGCTTTCACGCCCGCGTCTGCCTGCGGCCACTGCAACCCGCCACGCTGCTGTCGAGACGCGAACCACTGCACGGCTTCGATGTGCTGGTATCGGTCAGCTTTCCCGACAATGAACGCACCCTGTTTCACGCGATACTGCCGGAGGGGAAATCCCTCGTCCACGATGCGGTGATGCTCTACCTGCTGTTTTCCGGCCTGGCCGCACTGTTGCTGGCCGGCTACCTGATCCGCAAGACGGTCGCACCGCTGGGCCGGCTGGCGCGGGCGGCCGACAGCCTCGGCACCAATATCGATGCCCCGCCGCTGCCGGAGGACGGCCCTACCGAAGTGGCGGCCGCGGCCCGGGCCTTCAACCGCATGCAGCGGCGCCTGGCGCGGCTGGTGCACGGCCAGACACAAATGCTCGCCGCCGTCTCCCACGACCTGCGCACCGCCGCCACACGGCTGCAACTGCGCGCGGAACTGCTGCAGGACCGGCACGAGCGCGAGGGGCTGCTGCGGGTGGTGGAGGATATGAAGGCGATGATCCAGTCGGTCCTGGATTTTGTCCGCGGCGTGGAACCGGGCGAGTCGCCGCGCAGGACCGACCTCACCGCGCTGGTGGAGAGCCTGTGCGAGGACCTGCGGGAGGAGGGTTATCCGGTATTCTTTGCCGGCGATGAAAACAGCCATGTCATCGAGTGCCGCCCGGTGGCGCTGCGCCGGGCGCTGCAGAATATCATCGACAACGGCATAAAATACGGCGGCCGGGTGCGGGTATCGCTGCTGGACGATGGCGACCGTGTCCGCGTCGCGGTCGACGACAGCGGGCCCGGCATTCCAGCGGCGGAACTGGGCGCGGTGCTGCAGCCCTTCTACCGCCTGGAGAAGTCCCGCAACAGCAAAACCGGCGGTGTGGGCCTGGGGTTGTCGATCGCGGCCAATACCGTGCGGGCCCACGGCGGGGAGTTGTCACTGGAAAATATCGGCCGCGGGCTGCGGGTGAAGATACTACTGCCCTGGGCGCACGGCATGCCCACGCATTGACCCGGGCAGCACTATTTCCCATCAAGTCTCGATCGGCAATGTGTGATAGCGCTTACCGGTAACCGCGGCCAACGCGTTGGCCACCGCGGGCGCGATCGGCGGCACGCCCGGTTCGCCGACCCCGGTAGGCGGAGCCGTGGAGGGCACGATATGCACTTCCACCTCCGGCATCTGGTTGATACGCAGCACCTGGTAGTTATGGAAATTGGATTCGACCACCTGGCCATTCCGTAAAGTCACGGCACTGACCAGCGCCGGCGCCAGGCCAAAACCGATACCGCCTTCCATCTGCGCGCGGATTACATCCGGGTTGATCGGCACACCGCAATCCACGGCGCACACCACCCGCTCCACCTTGAAACTGCCGTCGTCCGCCACGGACACCTCTGCCACCTGGGCGACATAGGAATTGAACGACTCGTGCACGGCGACACCGCGACCCCGCCCCTTTGGCAGTGCCTCGCCCCAGCCGGCCTTGTCTGCGGCCAGTTTCAGCACTCCCTGCCAGCGCGGATGATCGGCCAGCAGCTTCATCCGCAGTGCGACCGGATCGCGCCCCGCCCTGGCCGCCAGCTCGTCGAGGAAGGTTTCGGTGGAATAGGCCGTGTGGGTGTGGCCGACGGAACGCCACCAGAGCACCGGAACCTGTTCCTCTGTGGAAGTGAGTTCCACCCGCACATTCGGGATCGCGTAAGGCAACGTACTGGCACCTTCCACAGAGGAGTGATCGATACCATTTTCGATGGACTGCCCGAAGACAGTGCCAGAAAGAATGGACTGGCCGACAATATGCTGCTCCCAGCCGACAATGTTGCCCTCGGCATCCACACCGCCGCGCACCCGGTGCACATAGGCGGGCCGGAAGTAGCCCGCCTGCATATCGTCCTCGCGCGACCACACCAGTTTGACCGGCGTGCCCGTTTTCGCCCTGGCGATCTCCACCGCCTCCACGAGGTAATCCGATACCGGGTTGGCGCGGCGACCGAAACTGCCACCGGCATACAGCATGTTCAGCTTGACCCTGTCCGCCGGCAGCCCGAGCAGTTTGCCGATATTCATCTGGTCGACAGACTGAAACTGCTCACCGTTCCAGATCTCGCAACTGTCCTTTTCCACCAGCGCAACACAGTTCATCGGCTCCATCGAGGCGTGGGCGAGATAGGGAAATTCGTAGGTGGCCTCGATCACGCTTTCGGCATTGGCCAACACGCCCCTGGCGTCGCCATCATCGCGCGCGACGCTGCCCTCTTTTCCCGCCAGCTCGCGGTACTCCGCCATCATCTGCGCGGAGCTCTTGCTCATCGCCCGGGACTCGTCCCACTCGATCTCGAGTTTGTCCCGCGCCACCCTGGCACTCCAGAAATCCTTTGCCAGCACCGCAATGCCCGAAGGGACCTGGATTACATCCACGACTCCGTTTGACGCCAGGGCCTGCTTGGCATCGAAGCGTTTTACCCTGGCACCAAAACGCGGCGGATGGGCCACCACGGCGGTGAGCATCCCCGGCAACTGGATATCCTGGGTAAATACGGCTGTGCCATCGGTTTTACCGACGTCTTTGCGCGGCAGCGACCTGCCGATACAGGAAAACTCGGCGGGCTCCTTCAAGCGGACTGATTTCTTGTCCGGTACCGGCAGCGACGCCGCCAGTTCCGCCAGCTCGCCGAAGCTCGCACGTCTATTGCTGCCGGGATGGCTCACAATGCCCTGCTTAACGGCAATTTCCCCCGCGGGAACCTCCCAGCGCTGCACCGCGGCGGCAACCAGCATGGCCCTGGCCGTCGCGCCGGCGAACCGCATCTGCTGGTAGGAATTGGCAATGGCCGAACTGCCACCGGTGCCCTGCATCGGCCCCCAGTTCAGGTTGTTGTAGCGTTTTGCATCGGCGGGCGCACCGACGGAATCGATCTGCTCCCAGTCCGCATCCAGTTCCTCCGCCACCAGGGTGGCGAGCCCGGTGTAGGTGCCCTGCCCCATTTCCACGTGCTTGATGACCACCGACACGCGGTTGTCCGGGCCGATGCGAACAAATGCGTTGGGTGCAAATCCACTATCGGGACCCGGGCTTTTGCTCACGGATCCCGATACAGACCAGACCGCGGGGCTATTGATCGCCAGCGTCAGGCCCGCACCGGCACCGCCGATGACTTTGAGGAAATTACGGCGGCTTTCCTGCGCGTTCACAGGCGAGCCCGCTTGAAGGTGTCCCCGGGTATTGCGATTGATCCAGCGCATAAAATCCCTCCCGTTCAGGCCAGTTGCTTCGACGCGTTCTTGATCGCACCGCGAATACGCTGGTAGGTATTACAGCGACAGATATTGCCGGACATTGCGGCGTCAATATCGCCATCCGTCGGTGAGGGGTTTCTTTCGAGCAGCGCAATGGCCGACATGATCTGGCCGGACTGGCAGTAGCCGCACTGCACAACCTGGGTTTCATTCCAGGCCCGCTGCACGACTTCCGCCACCGGGGATGCGAGGCCTTCTATGGTGGTAATCTTCCTGCCGGCAACGGCCTGCACCGGCGTCGTGCAGGAGCGGATCGGCTGCCCGTCCATATGGACGGTGCAGGCACCACACAGCGCCATGCCACAGCCGAATTTGGTTCCGGTCATCTGCAGGTGATCGCGGATCGCCCAGAGCAGCGGCGTATCCGGCGTGGCATCCAGGTCGTGATCGGCGCCATTGACGTTGATTGTGATCGGCATGGCCAGCTCCCCTTGTTAGATTTATCGGAAACCACAGCAAACAGACGCGGCATCTCGACAAAAATACTACGTATCAGCCACAGGAATAAATAGCTGGATAGTGTTGAATTCTTGCCTATTCCTATGTGGTCCGGGCGCTGGCCGACAACAGGCCCTCAGCCTGCAACCTGCACCAGGGGCTTCAGTGCAAACCTGCCATAGGCAATAAATACACAGACGGCAGCCACCACCAGCCAATAGATCATCGGGCCGTGGTTGGTCTCACCGGAACTGAGGTGCAACACGGAAAACAGCAGCATTTCCGCGGCGATACAGAGGGCCGCGATCGGCGCCAGTACTGCCAGGGGCTTGTAAAATGCCGGAAGGATCAGGCAGACACTACAGGCCAGTTCGAAAACGGCCATTCCCAACCAGGCGCCGTGCGGTATCGCATTCAGCGAAGGCACCGTCTGTTCCGGATTGGAAAACTTCCACACGGCGCCCATGGCGGTGTGCAGGGCGAGAATGATTTGCAGAACCCACAACAGGATATTCACTATTATTCTCCTTATCGAGATGGTTTTGGATTGGAAACGGTATTCTCAGTCCAGTTCGGACAGGATATCTTCGAGTGACGTAAAGAATTCCCGCCACCCGTGCTTGGCGCCGCCGTAGGCCTGCTTCTGGTCCGGCCGGAACCCTTTCTGCTCCATACGCAGCAGCGTGCCGCCATCGATCGACTCCAGGGTAAAAGTCACCACGCTCTGCAGGTTGTAGGCCGCCTCCGGGTGGGGGAAATTCCAGGTGTAGGAGAGCGTCTTGTGCGGCTCGACCACCAACACCTCGCACTCCAACACACCACCCCAGTTCCCGTGCAGATTGAAGCGGTGTCCCGGCACCGGCTGGAAATCGTTTTTCATCAGCCACTCCTGGATCAGGTGCGGCTGCGTCAGCGCGCGCCAGATTTTCTCCGGTGGGTGGGCAATCTCGCGCTCCACAACCACGGAGAGCGTTTCAGCCGTTGTATCATTCATTGATCCATCCTTTTCAGAAGGTCCTCGAGATCGTCAAAGCGGCGCTCCCAGAACCCGGCCATTTCACTGGTCCAGTCGAGCAGCGGTACCAGCGCACCGGGCCGGGGGCTGTAGTGCGCCTGGCGCCCCTGCTGGCGGTCTTGCACCAGTCCGGCCTGTTTCAGGACACCGAGATGCTTTGACACAGCCGGTTGTGAAACACCGGCTCCCGCGGTCAGGGACCCGACCGTCTGCTCTCCCTCGCGACACAATCGCTCAAACAGAGCCCTCCGAGTTGGATCGGCCAACGTTTTGAACAGCACATCATGGGCGTCTGACATTTAGAACCTATAACTATCAAGTCATGAGTAAATATATTACTCATTGGTTATGAGTCAGTCAAGGCAGTAGCGATACCGGCATAATAATCCTCAAAGTCCGGCATCTCGGGCTGACAGGCGTCTTTCATATTCTGTTACTATTCCAGAATGAAACACGCTCCACCCCCCCGATTCGCCAGGCCACTGTCACTGGTTGCCATACTGCTGCTATTACTGCAGGTGCAATCGGTCTTTGCCTGCGAAATGATTGAACATTCGGGCCCGGTCTCCGAATGCTGCTGTGGAGAAATGATTGACGGGCAGACGCCCGACTGCGGCTGTTGCACCGTAGAAACCGGACTGTCGTTGAAAGCAGATTTCGACAGCAGCGAGATTCCGCTGCCTGCGGCCCAGTATTCATTGGAACAGCCGGATCTGCACGGCCCACCGGACTACCGCTGGCCACAGACTCTGGCCCCGCCATCAAGCATTCACTTCATTACCCTCTCCCCCTCGGTCGCCAGTCCGGGCAGGCTTACCTGGCTCGCTACCAGACGCCTGCGTATCTGATCTCCTCCTCGACAAACAACACCGACTTTCCGTGTTTTCGGCGCATTCGTGTGCCTGAGTGTTCGAGGAACAAATCTTGCTCTCAGAAAAAGTGCAGATACTACTGGCCATTCTGTGGCTGGTACCCCTGTCGTCGGCTGCGTGTGAACCCCCGCCGGTGGCAGATAGCGAATCGCTGGTACAGCTGGCGCTGGATTGCAATCCGGCGCAGCGCTCCCTGGATGCGCGCGTCCGGGCCCAGGCCTCGCGCGCCGCGGCCACCGGACATCTCGACGATCCCGGGCTGATGCTCGGTATCGCCCCCGAAACCTTTGGCAATGAACAGTTGCCCGACGGCACTGTGGTCGAACTCAGCCAATCGCTGCCCTGGCCGGGCGTACTGGCCCTGCGCCGGGCCATTGAAGACTCCGGCACCGATATCCTCGCCTTCGAGTACGACCGGGGCGCGGTGACACTGGCGCATTCGCTGCGTCTAGCCTATGCGGACTGGCGCTACCGGGAGCAGTTGTTGGCCATCAACCGGCGCCACCGGGATCTGTGGCAATCCTTTATCGCCGCCAACCGCACGCGCTACGCCGTCGGCAGCGGCCGCAAGTCCGCATTGCTGCAGGCCCAGCACGAGGCGCACCAGTTACAGATTGAAGAGATTGCCCTGTCGCGCGCTGTCGAACGCGATAAAAGCCGTCTGGCGCGGCTGCTCAACCTGCAACCAGCCGATCTGCCGGCCAGCGCCCCCCTGCCGCGGCGGGAACCGCCGCCGGACGCGCTGGCCCTGGCGCTGGACAGCCTCGGGAACCAGCCGCAACTGCAGCGCCTGGCCGCGGAGGAGACGCGCAAGTCCCGCCAACTGGCCCTGGCGGAAAAAGACCGCTACCCGCAATTCAACCTGCTCGCCCGCCACAACAATATCTGGATGGATCCGGACCAGCGGCTGTTCGTCGGCGTCGGCATCAATCTGCCGCTGGATATCGGCGGCAAGCGCAGCGCGCGCGAGCGCAGCCTGGCGGCGGAGAAACTGGCCGTCGAATGGCAGCGCCAGGATGCCGCCCTGGCCCTGCAGGACACACTGCGCCGCGCCGATAGCCGCCTGCGCGAAGCCCGCGAAACCCTGCAACTCTACCGCGATGAATTGCTGCCGCTGGCGGAGGAGAGCCTGGCCACCGCCCGCGACGACTTCGCCGCGGGCAGCGGCGATTTTCTCGACCTGCTGGTGGCGGAGCGCAACCTGCTCAAGGTGCGGCGGGATATTGAAGCCGCCAGGCGCGACCGCTTTGTCGCCACTGCCCAACTCACCGCCGCCGCGGGGCTGGTGTTGCTGGATGACTGGAATTCCCTGGGTGCGCGGAGCTCCAGCTCCGCCAGCGGGCCAAAGGCCACTCATACCAAGGTTTCCGCAAGAATTTTTGGGAAATGAAAATGATTAAAAACAGATACATCGCCGGCGCCCTGTTGCTGTTTGGTATCGCCGCCCTCTCCTGGTGGGCCCTGCAAGGCGAACACTCGACGAAAAACAGCGCGGAATTTATCGAAGCCGGCCCCTTCCGCATCGCCGTCTTCATAGACCCGCAAAAACCCCACGCTGGCAATAACAGCATCCGCATAGAAGTCCGCGACACAGACGACGAGCCGGTCGAAAACGCGCAAGTGCGCGCCGTCGCCGAAATGCCGGCCATGGGCAGCATGCCGGCGATGCGCGCCCCGGCGGAAATCGCCGAGACGGCGCCCGGCGTCTACGAGGGCGAATTCGAACTGTCCATGGAGGGCGCCTGGCCGTTGGCGGTGGACGTGGCCACCGGTGCCGACAAGCACGTGGACCTGGTGTTCGACATGACCACCAGCCGCGCCGGCCTGCGTCTGAAATCCGCACCAGAGGCCGGCGACACCGCCTACTACACCTGCTCCATGCACCCGTCGGTCGAGTCCGCCGCGCCGGGCACTTGCCCCATCTGCGGTATGGACCTGCAGCCGGTCAGCCGCGAGGAACTGGAGAGCGGCAGTATCGCGGTGGACACCAACCGCCGCCAGACCATCGGCGTAAAAACGGGGCTGGTCGAGCGCAAACCCTTCGCGGTGCCGCTGCGCCTGCAGGGCAAAATCGCCTACGACGAGACGCGCCTGGCGGATATCAGCCTGCGTTTCGATGGCTGGATCGGCGAGCTGGACGCGGATTTCGAAGGCAAGCCGGTGGCCCGCGGCGACCTTTTGTTTACCGTCTACAGCCCGGAGCTGCTGTCGCTGCAGGAGGAATACCTGCAAGCCGTAAAGCGCGGTGGCGCCACCGAAGGTGCCGCGCGCCAGCGCCTGAAACACTGGGGCCTTAGCGGGCGGCAGATAGACTGGCTGCGGCAACAGAAAAAGGCGCGGGACTATGTACCCATCTTCGCGCCGCAATCGGGCACGGTGATCGAGAAAAATATCGTCGACGGCTCCGCCTTTAAAAAGGGCGACACGCTGCTGCGGCTGGCCGACCTGTCAACGGTATGGGCGGAGGCCAACGCCTATGAACAGGATCTGGCATTGATCGAAGTGGGCATGCCCGTGGAAATCGCCCTGCCCAACCGCGATCGCGGCGACCGCTCCGCGCAGGTGATGCAGGTCAATCCCTACCTGGAAGGTTCAACTCGTAGCGCCCTGGTGCGTATCTCGTTGAACAATGAAGAGGGAAAACTGCAACCCGGCAGCTTCGACGACGTCACCCTGCGCGCGGAACTGGGCGAACTGCTGCTGGTGCCCGCAGACGCGGTGCTGATCAGCGGCCGCAAACGCATCGTCTTCCTCGACCTGGGCAACGGCCGCCTGAAACCTGTAGAGGTACGCACCGGCTACAGCGACGGCAACAATATCGTTATCCGCAGCGGCCTCGACGAGGGGGACCGCATCGTCACCTCCGGCGTCTTCCTGATCGCCGCCGAAAGCCGGCTGAAATCGGGGGTGAACCAATGGTAGAGAAACTGATCGCCCTCTGCGCCCGCAACCCGGGCATCACCCTGCTGCTCGTTGGCCTACTCGCCCTGGCCGGCTACCGCAGTATGCTGGCGGCGCCGCTGGATGCGATTCCCGACCTGTCCGACACCCAGGTGATCGTCTTTACCGACTGGCCCGGGCGCAGCCCGGACCTGGTGGAAGATCAGATCACCTACCCGCTCACCAGCGCCATGCTCGGGGTGCCCAACGTCAAATCCGTGCGCGGGCAGAGCTTTATGGGGCTCTCCTTTGTCTACGCCATTTTCGAGGACGGCACCGATATCTACTGGGCCCGCTCGCGGGTGCTGGAATACCTGAATACCGTTCAGGACCAGTTGCCCGAAGGCGTACGCCCTACCCTGGGCCCGGACGCCACCGGCGTGGGCTGGGTCTTCCAGTACGCGCTGGTGGACAAATCCGGCAAACACGATCTGGCGGAACTGCGCGCACTGCAGGACTTCAAATTGCGCTACTGGCTATCATCGGTGGACGGCGTGGCCGAGGTGGCCTCGGTGGGTGGTTTCCAGCGCGAATACCAGGTGCAGATAGACCCGCACAAGCTGGCGGACCTGGATGTTCCGCTGAAAAAAGTAATCCGGGCCATACGGCGCTCCAATAACGACGCCGGCGGCCGGGTGCTGGAAATCGCCGGCCACGAACACTTTGTGCGCGGGCGCGGCTACCTGCAATCCAGGGACGACCTGCGCCAGGTGGTGATCGGCACGGACGACAACCATGTGCCCATACTGCTGGAACAGGTGGCGGACATCACCTTCGGCCCGGCCATGCAGCGCGGCCTGGCGGAGCTGGACGGCGAGGGGCAGACGGTCGGCGGCATCGTCGTGATGCGCTACGGCGAAAATGCGCTGGCGGTGATCGACCGGGTCAAGCAGCAGCTCGAGGACGTGCAGGCGGGCCTGCCCGACGGCGTGGAACTGCTGATCACCTACGACCGCTCCGATCTGATCCTGAGCGCCATCGACAACCTCAAACGCACGCTGATCGAGGAAATGATCGTGGTGGCGCTGGTGATCTTCGCCTTCCTGCTGCATGCACGCTCGGCACTGGTGGCGGTGATCACATTGCCGGTGGCGATTCTGCTGGCGTTTATACCGATGTATTTCCAGGGGCTGACTGCCAATATCATGTCCCTCGGCGGTATCGCCGTGGCCATTGGGGCGATGGTGGACGCGGCGGTGGTGATGGTGGATAACATTCATAAAAAGCTCACCGCGGGCGCTCACAAAAACCTACACCGCCCCGGGGACCGCACACGGAAAATTGTCCTAGCCATGCAGGAAGTCGGGCCGAGCATTTTCTTCTCGCTGCTGATCATCACCATCTCCTTCCTGCCGGTGTTCTCGCTGGAGGCCACCGAGGGTCGCCTGTTCAAGCCGCTGGCCTACACCAAGACCTACAGCATGGCCTTCGCGGCGATACTCTCGGTCACCCTGATCCCGGCGCTGGCGGTGCTGTTGATCCGCGGCAGATTCCGTTCCGAAGAAAATCCCATCAACCGCTGGCTCACCGGTACTTTCCTGCCCGTCATCCGCTTCTGTATCCGCCACCGCAGGGCGGTCGCGGCAACGGCGCTGCTTTTGTTGCTGTTTGCCGCGCTACCGGCGCGACAACTGGGCAGCGAATTCATGCCGCCGCTGAACGAGGGCAGCATCCTCTATATGCCCACCGCCCCGCCGGGTATGTCCATCACCGAGGCCGGCAAGGTATTGCAGCAGATGGACGCGGAACTGAAATCCTTTCCGGAGGTGGAAAGGGTATTCGGCAAGATCGGCCGCTCCACCAGCGCCACCGACCCCGCGCCCCTGTCGATGGTGGAAACGGTGGTCACCCTGAAGCCCCGGGATCAGTGGCGCGAGGGCCTGACCTGGGACGACCTGATCGCGGAGATGGACGAAAAACTGCGCTATCCCGGCATGCCCAATATCTGGTGGATGCCGATCCAGACGCGCACGGAAATGCTCGCCACCGGTATCCGCAGCCAGCTGGGTATCAAGGTGTTCGGCGACGACCTGAACCGGATCGAGGAGACCGCCGTGGCCATCGAAAAAGCGCTGCTCGAAGATCCGCGCACCGCCGACGCCACCCGCAGCGCCTTCGCCGAGCGCCTGACCGGCGGCTACTTAATCGATTTCGATATCGACCGCGCGGCCGCCGCCCGCTACGGCCTCAACGTGCAGGACGTGCAGGAACCACTGATGGCCGCCGTGGGCGGCGTGGAAGCCACGCAGACGGTGGAGGGCCGCGAGCGCTACGGCATCAACCTGCGCTACGCCCGCGACTACCGGGATTCCCCGCAGCAGCTGGAACGGCTACTGCTACCCACCGCCACCGGCGCGCAGGTGCCGATCACCGAAGTGGCGGATATCGAATTCCGCACCGGCGCGCCCATGATCCGCAACGAGGACGCGCAGCTGGTGGGCCTGGTGTTCGTCGACCTGAAGCGCGATATCGGCGTGGCCGACTATGTGCAACAGGCGAAACAGGTGGTGGCGGAGAAGGTGCAATTGGAGCCCGGCCAGCGCCTCGCCTGGGCCGGCCAGTTCCAGTATTTCGAGCGCGCCAAGGCGCGGCTGCTATGGGTGATTCCCGCCACACTGCTGGCGGTGTTCCTGTTACTCTACCTGCACCGCCGGAGTCTGGCGGACACCCTGTTCGTACTCTCCGCCACCCCTTTCGCGCTGGCGGGCAGCCTGTGGCTGCTGTATCTGCTCGACTACAAGCTCAGCGTGGCTGTCTGGGTAGGTATGATTGCCATGGCCGGGCTGGCGGCGGAGATGGGGCTGCTGATGCTGCACTATCTCAGTAGTGCCGGGAGAGAATCGGCTTCGGGGAGTTTCACCGAAAATGTCGCCCGGAGCGCCGCCCAGCGTATCCGCCCCATGCTGATGACCAGCCTCACTCTGATGATTTCGCTGGTGCCGATCATGCTCTCCGGCGGCACCGGCGCCGACGTGATGAAGCGCATCGCCGCACCCATGGTAGGCGGCACCCTCAGCGCGCTGCTGTTTGTGCTGTTGGTAATGCCTGCGATCTTTGCGCTGTGGAAATCGAAAGATGCTGAAACGGCGGAAGCCAAACCGTAGGATGGGCAAAAGAGCGCAGCGACGTGCCCACCCTACAGACAAGCGTGAAATGTGAAAGAATAATGGAACCGAAAACCATTGGGAAAAAGTTCAAGCAAGCCGGATTCATAAAGCATGCTGATCATTAAAACCACCGCACTTTTTGTTGTCACCGCCGTAGCGGAAATTCTCGGCTGCTTCCTGCCCTACCTGTGGCTGCGCAAAAATGGCTCCGCCTGGCTGTTATTACCCGGCGCCATCAGCCTGGTCGCCTTTGTGTGGCTGCTGTCCCTGCACCCGGCCGCCAGCGGTCGGGTCTATGCGGCCTATGGCGGCGTCTATGTAGTGACCGCGCTCTTCTGGTTGCGCTACGTCGAGGGCTTCGAACTGTCGACCCACGACTGGGTAGGTGCCGCCGTGGCGCTGTGCGGTATGGCCATAATGGTCTCGGGATGGAAAAGCGCCTGATTCCGTCCACGGATTTTCAGCGCTCCCCACCGCAATTCCGGTCAGGTTTCCGTGCCCCGATCCCGACCATGCACCATCCGGTACAACAGCGGCAACACAAACAACGTCAGCAATGTCGACGAAATAATCCCGCCAATCACCACCGTCGCCAACGGCCGCTGCACCTCGGCGCCGGTACCGGTATTGAGCGCCATGGGCACAAAACCGAGGCTCGCCACCAGGGCTGTCATCAGTACCGGGCGCACGCGGATCAGCGCGCCGTCTACGATCGCCGACAGCAGGTCCCTGCGCTCGGCGCGCAGCTCGCGGATAAACGACAGCATTACCAACCCGTTCAGTACCGCCACCCCGGACAGGGCGATAAAACCCACGCCGGCGGAAATCGACAGCGGCATGCCGCGCAGCCACAGCGCCAGCACGCCGCCGGTCAGCGCCAGCGGCACGCCGGTGAAGATGATCAGCGCATCGCGCAGGGAACCGAAAGCGGTAACCAGCAGCATCAGGATAACGCCGAGCGTGACCGGCACCACCAGAGACAGGCGCCGGCCGGCGGATTCCAGTTGCTCGAAAGTGCCACCGTAGTCCAGCCAGTAGCCGGGCGGCAGCTGAACCTCTTCGGCGATGCGCGCCTCGGCCTCGTCGACAAACGAACCCAGGTCGCGCCCGCGCACATTCGCGGTCACCACCACCCGGCGCTTGCCATTTTCGCGGCTGACCCGGTTCGGCGCCGGCGCCATCTGCAGATCGGCGACTTCCGCCAGCGGCACGTAGTTTCCTGATGGATAGCTTCCCGATGGATCGCTTCCCGATGGACCGCTCTCCGGCAGCGGTACCGGCAGCTCGCCGAGCCGCTCCAGGTCGCGGCGGATATCCTCCGGCAGGCGCACCACCAGTTGGAAGCGCCGGTCGCCCTCGTAGATCAGCCCGGCGGTCTCGCCGCCGATGGCGGTCGCCACCAGGTCCTGCAGCGTCTGCAGATCGAGGCCGTAGCGGGCCAGTTGAATACGCTTCGGCACCACGGACAGCACCGGCAGCCCTTCCACCTGCTCGATGCGCGCATCGGCGGCGCCGTCGATTGTCTGCAGGACAGTGAGAATATCCCCGGCGGAGGCCACCAGCTGGTCCAGGTCGTCGCCGAACACCTTGATACCCAGGTCCGCGCGCACGCCGGAAATCAGCTCGTTGAAACGCATCTCGATCGGTTGGGTGAACTCGTAGTTGTTGCCGGGCAGCTCGCGCACCGCCGCCTCGATTTCGTCGATCAGCGCCTGCCGCGGCTTGTCCGGTTCCGGCCACTGGTCGCGCGGCTTCAGGATCACGAAGTTGTCGGCCACGTTCGGCGGCATCGGGTCGGTGGCCACCTCCGGGGTGCCGATCTTGGCGAAGACCTTGTCCACCTGCGGAAACTCCTTGATCCGCTTTTCCAGCAGCTCCTGCATCGCCACCGACTGTTCCAGGCCGGTGCCCGGAATCCGCAGTGCGTGCAATGCGATATCGCCCTCGTTCAGCTGCGGAATAAATTCCGAGCCCAGTGTGGTTGCCAGCCAAGCACAGAAAATTACCAGCGCCATGGCCGCACTCAACACCAGCCAGCGCACCTTCATCGCCGCCAGCAGCAGTGGCCGGTAGACGGATTTCACCGCGGTAATCAGCCGGTTTTCCTTTTCGCTCACCCTGCCGGTCAGGAATACCGCCACCGCCGCCGGCACCAGTGTCAGCGACAGCACCAGCGCCGACAGCAGCGCCATCACCACCGTCGCCGCCATCGGGTGAAACATGCGGCCCTCGACCCCGGTCAGTGAAAACAGCGGGATATAGACCACGGTGATGATCAGCACCCCGAACAGGCTGGGCCGGATCACTTCGTTGGTGGCGTGGAACACCAGCTCCAGCCGCTCCTCCAGCGGCAGCGTGCCACCGGCCCGGCGCTGGGCCTCCGCCAGGCGGCGGATCGCGTTCTCGACGATAATCACCGCGCCGTCGACGATCAGGCCGAAGTCCAGCGCACCCAGGCTCATCAGGTTGGCGGACACACCGGTCTTCACCATGCCGGTGATGGTGGCCAGCATCGACAGCGGGATCACCGCGGCGGTAATCAGGGCCGCGCGGAAATTGCCCAGCAGCAGGAACAGCACCACGATGACCAGCAGCGCACCCTCCACCAGGTTTTTCTGTACCGTGGCGATCGCCTTGTCCACCAGCGTGGTGCGGTCGTAGACGGCTTCCAGCCGCACGCCCTCCGGCAGCGAGGGTTTGATTTTCTCCAGCGCCGCGGCCACATCCCGCGCCACCGCGCGCGAGTTCTCCCCCACCAGCATCATCGCGGTGCCGAGCACGGTTTCTCGGCCGTCGCGGGTGGCGGCACCGGTGCGCAGCTGCTTGCCGATGGCGACGCCGGCGATATCGGAGATCCTGACCGGCGCGCCGTCGCGGTTGGCGACCACGACATTTTCGATGTCGGCAATGCTCTGCAGCTGTCCCGGCGATCGCACCAGCAACCGCCGGCCGCCGCTTTCCACAAAGCCGGCACCGCGGTTGTCGTTGTTGCGCGCCAGCGCGTCGGTGACCTCGGCCATGGACAGGCCGAAGGCCAGCATTTTGCGCGGGTCCGGCGTCACGTGGTACTGCTTGTCGTAGCCGCCAATGGTATTGACCTCGATAACCCCGGGCACCAGTGCCAGCTGCGGTCTGATGATCCAGTCCTGGATTTCCCGCAGCGCGGTGGCATCGTAGGGACTCCCGTCGGGCTGTGTCGCGCCGGGCAGCGCTTCCACCGTATACATGAAGATTTCGCCGAGCCCGGTGGCGATGGGTCCCATCTCGGGTTGCAGGCCGGGCGGCAGCGCGCTTTTTATCGCGCCGAGGCGCGCATCGATCAGGTTGCGGGCAAAATAGATATCGGTGCCCTCCTCGAACACCACCGTTACCTGCGACAGGCCGTAGCGGGACAGCGAGCGCGTATAGGCCAGGTTCGGCAGGCCCGCCAGCGCCGTCTCCACCGGGTAGGTGATGCGCTGTTCCGCCTCCAGCGGCGAATAGCCCGGCGCTTTGGTATTGATCTGGACCTGTACGTTGGTGATATCCGGCACCGCATCGATCGGCAGCCGCTGGTAACTCCAGAGTCCCGCACCGATCAGTACCAGTGCCAGGGACAATATAAGGTAACGCCGCTCTATCGAGAGGCGCAGAATGGCTTCAATCATTGCTGGCCTCCGTCAGTGGGCGTGGGATGCACCGGATTTTTCCATATCGGCTTTGATGAGATAGCTGTTGGCGGTGACATAGCGCTCGCCGGCCTTGAGCCCGCCCAGCACTTCAGTCACGCGGCCGTCCGAACGACCCAGTTCCAGCTGCCGCGGTTCGTAGTGATCGCCCCGCTGCACAAACACTACGCTACCGCCGTGGCGCGACTGCAATGCGCGGTTCTCCACCACCAGCGGCACCGCCGCTTTCTCCACCAGCACCCTGCCCTCCAGCATCAGGTCTGCGGGCCAGCCGAGTTCGCGGTTGTCGATGGCCGCGCGCGCCAGCACGAACGGCTGCCCGCCCGGGGCCGGCACCAGGTTGCCAATCTCCGCCGGCAGCTGCCGGTCGCCATTGCTCAGCGTGACTTTCTGGCCGCGGGCGATTTCCGGCTGCTGGCCCGGAAACACACGCAGTTCCACCCACAGGCGGTCGAAATTGGCAATGGTGAACAGCTCCCGCTCGCCGCTGTATTCGCCGCGGCTGGCCTGCTTGTCGATCACCTGGCCCGCGATGGGGGCCGTGAGCGGGTAGACCTGCAGGCTGTCATTCGATTCGATTCTCGCCAGCGTCTGGCCCTTCTCCACCCGATCGCCGATTTCCACCGCAACGGACACGATGGGGCCGGGAAAGCGCGCGTGTACGTGGCTGAGGCTGCCATGGGCCAGCGCGGTCTTGCCGTAGAGCGTGAGTGTCCGGCGTATTTCACCGGGGCCGGCGATGGCGGTTTCGATGCCGGCCTTTTCCGCCATGGCGCTGTCGATCTGTACCCGCTCCTCGTCGTGACCGCGGTGCTCGCCGGAGGCCCGGGCCGAATTCGGCAGCACCGTGGCGATGCAGAAAAGTGCCGCAAGCAAATTCCATCGGTGCGCACGGCGTACCTTGCGGGATTCCGATTGTTCTCTGTTTTTCATCATCAATCCGATGTCGATATTCATTTTTGTGGCTCCGCACTGGCTGGCAGCAGCGGTGCGGCCGTCATCTGTTCAATCTCGGCGCCGTAGCGCAGCGCTGCGCCGGCGGCTTCAATTCTTGCCCGTCGGGCACCGATCAATTCTTCGCGGGCCGACACCCATTCGAGATAGGAATAGCGGCCGCGGCGATAGGCGCGCTCCACTTCCGCCAGCGCCTCGCGCAGGGTCGGCACCACTTCGCCGCCGAGGATTTCGACCGCCGACAGTGCCTGCTCGCGGCCGCTGACGGCGCGGAACAGGCGGCTTTCCAGCCGCAGTAACGCCGCCTCCCGTTCGCGTGCCACCTGCTGCCGCTCCGCCAGCGCAGTGGCCACGGCGCCGGTGTTGCGGCGCACGGGAAACAGCGGCAGCTCGACCCCGGCCACCAATGTGGTTTCGTCAATTTCGCGGGAGTGGCGAAGGCCGGCGGACCAGCCGATATCCGGGCTCGATTCCGCCTCCGCCAGGCGCAGCTGCGCGGCCCGCAGCCGATCCTCCGATGCGAAACGGGCGATCGCCGGGTTGCGCCGGGCGCGGGCGTAGAGCTCGCCAAAGCCGGCGGATGGAGGGAAGCGGTAGAGTTCGCCGGGATCGAGGCTGAAACGGGCGTTGTCCCCGCCCCAGAGCGAAACCAGTGCCCGCTTGTGATAGCGCAACTGCCGCTGCCACTGCTGCACCGCGAGACGCGCGCGCGCCAGTGCCGCGCGGGCGCGCAGGGCTTCGGCGCGCGGCGAGGCCGCAGCCTGCACCCGCCGCTCGACTGCGCCGAGGGTGTCGCCGGCGAGCGCCGCCGAGTCGCGGGCCAATGCCAGCTGTTGCTGCGCGGTCAATACATCCACATAGCGCCGGGTCACTTCCCCCAGCAGATCCAGTGCCCTGGCCTGGCGCTCCGCCTGCAGCAGGTCCCGGCGCGCTCCCGCGACATGAACCCGCGCGGCGCGCTGGCCACCCAGCTCGATCACCGACGACAGGGATACCGTCAGCTCGGCGTCCTCGCTGCCACCCTCGCCGCCGAAATTTTCCAGTTCGCCGCCGAGAGTCAGTGGCGGGCGCAGACCGACCGTCTGCGCCCTGCCCGCCAGGGCCGCATCGCGGAACCGGAATACGGCCAGTTCCGGGTTCTGCGCCAGGATCCGGTCGATGGCTTCCGCCAGCGTGAGTTGTTTTCCGGTGTCCGGCGGCTGCGCCGGCGCCCGGGATGTTGCGAAAATCAGCGGCACCAGCAGCAAAAGCCGGGCACACCGATACCGCGCGCGAAAAGTGCGCGCCAAAAAAGACAGCATGGTTGTCTCCCGAGTTACGTGATCAGAAGCGCGCGCAATTCACAGGCGCGCGGAATCAGTGGGCAACTCAGGCGATGGGCGGGCGGAAAAGCGCAGAGAAATAGTCGGAGAGAAAGGCGGGATTATCGGTGTCCCGCAATACGCGGGCGCCCGGGTCGAAAAGGCCGGACAGCTGGCCGGTGATACCGACAACGCCGCTGCCGTGACAGTGGCAGCAATGGTGGCAGAAATCCGGGCCATTCGGATGGTCCGAACCGGAAGAGTCAGATTCGATCGCCTCCTGCGGAAGCCTGACGGCCTGCTCCCCATCCAGGTGATGTGGCGGTATGTGGGTGGCGATATCCTGAAGCTGCTCGTGACTATCATAGAAAGCCATTGCGGTCTGGAAAAGTACCAGCGCAATCAGCAGATAGCATATTCGAGCGGCGTTGATCACAGGGGAATCACTTTTGGTGACTGGTTAAAACTGACTTTAGCAAAGCGGCCCCCGCTCCTCAAGCCAGCGGCAGTTGACCGGCGAAATGCTTCCGACCTTGGTCGTATGGCGGCACAGCGTCCGAAAAATTAGCGTAAACGGGCCGGCACAGGTATGTGACGAACCATCAGAAACCGGAAAAACCGGTCCACGGCCCCTACCGCACTCCTTCGCAGTTTCCAGGCAGCGCGACCGCCGGCTCCATCAAACCAGCGAGGAGAGACAACAAGATGATATCCACCATCCGTTCCGCGACCGGCGCACTGCTGCTGTTGGCCACGCTATCGGCACCGGCGGCCTTGGCGGCCTGCGTCGACAATGTGGTGCTGGTGCACGGCAACACCGGCTATCCGTCCGACTGGAACAATACCTACGAAACGCTGCTCGATCGCGGTTACCAGCCGGGCCAGGTCTATCGGCCCAGTTGGGGTTCCAAGACCTGTGCCGCCTGCAACAACCACAGCGGTTCCGAGGAAACGCCGGTGCGCAGTGCAATCAATACGGCGATCGCACAGTCCTGCACCGGCAGGATCGACGTGATCGGCCATTCCATGGGGGTCACCCTGGCGGCCAAGGCCATTGTCGAGGAGGATCGAGCCGGCAGTGTCGACGCATTTGTCGGCATCGCCGGGGCCTATCGCGGCCTCTGGACCTGCGGCGCCTATCCGTTCAATGTGATCACCAGTACCTGCGGCGCGGACGGCCTGTCGGTGTCCAGCCCGTTCCTCGACTGGCTCTACGGCAAAAACATCGCCGCGCGGGTCTACTCGATCAAGAGCTACGCAGACCAGATCGTCTGCGGAACCGGCACCTGCCTGGTTTACGGTATACACTCGAGCCGCATACCGGGCGAGACGGCCTCCTATACCTACACCTACGGCCACTTCGGCCTGCAACTATACACCGCCGACCGGCAGTACTCGCTGCTGGATTGAAGCCCACGGCGGACCCGGTCCGCCGCTACCCGCGCGATGCAGGAGACAATCCGCGGCCCCAACCGGCGATCTTTTTTCGACGCAGCGACAGCAGGAATATGGCGATCGCCAGGTATATAGCCGGCTCCACCCAGCCACTTTTCAGCGACCACCAGAAATGCCAGCAGGCCAGCAGTACCAGTGGATAGATAAAGCCGTGCAGTTTTTTCCAGTTGCGCCCCATGCGCCGCATCAGGGCCGGCAACGAGGTAACCGCCAGTGCCAGCAACAGCAGCAGGGCCGCAAACCCCACCAGGATATAGCTGCGCTCCACCAGCTCCGTGGCGATCAGCGACCAGTCGAACGCGAGTTCGAAGGCCAGCCAGGCGCCGAAATGCAGCAGCGCCCAGACGCAGCACCAGAGCCCCAGCGGGCGCCGCAGGCGGTTGAGCTGGCCGAACGAGAGACTGCTGGCCAGCGGCGAAACGAGCAGGGTCAGCATCAGCAGCCGCAGTGCGCCCAGCCCCAGGAAATGGATCAGCGCCTCGACCGGATCGCCACCCAGCGCGCCCTGTTGGATCGCAAAAAACAGCCACAGCAGCGGCGCCGCCGCGCCGAGATGCACTGCGACCTGCAGCGCCACTGCGGCGCCTTTGCGCCACTGCAGCGGCCGCGCGCCGCCGGTTCGTTGGATTGTTGCCATCAGTAGTACTTCTTCAGGTCCATACCGGAATACAGGGAGGCCACGCGTTCGCCGTAACCATTGAACGGCAGTGTCGGCTGCCGCTTGACCGACAGCGGCCCGCCCGGGCCGATAAAACGCTCGCTGGCCTGGGACCAGCGCGGGTGATCCACCGCCGGGTTCACATTGGCGTAGAAACCGTATTCGTTGGCTGCCAGCTTGTTCCAGGTGGTGGGCGGCATCTGCTCCACCAGGCGGATCCGGACGATCGACTTGATCCCCTTGAAGCCATACTTCCACGGCACCACCAGCCGGATGGGCGCGCCGTTCTGGGTCGGCAGGGTTTTGCCGTACAGCCCCACCGAAAGGATCGCCAGCGGGTGCATGGCCTCGTCGATACGCAGCCCTTCGACATAGGGATAATCGATGCCACCGCCCAGGTAGCGGTTCTTCTGCCCGGGCATCTGCCCGGGATCATAGAGGGTTTCGAAGGCGACATATCTGGCGCGGCTGGTGGGCCGGAACCGCTGCAGGAATTTACCCAGTTCGAAACCGACCCAGGGAATCACCATCGACCAGGCCTCGACACAGCGCATGCGGTAGATCCGCTCCTCCAGCGCGGTGTCGGCCATCAGTTGCCAGACATCCACGGTGCCGGGCTTTTCCACCTCGCCCTCGACGGTCAGTGTCCAGGGCTCGATCTTCAGCGACTGGCTCTCGCGCGCCGGGTCGGTCTTGTCGGTGCCGAACTCATAGAAATTATTGTGGTTGGTGACCTTGTTTTCCGGGGTCAGGGGCAGGTCGGGTTTCGGGGTCTGCGCGGTAAAATCCAGCGGCTTGCGCGCGGCGCCGGGCTGTTTGTCGTCTTTGTCGGATGAAAACAAGTCGAGCACGCCGGCCCGCGCCGGCCCCACCAGCAGCAGGCCACCGAGGCCCAGTCCCTTCAGCAGGGTGCGGCGTTTCAGGTAGGTGGATTCCGGGGTGACCGCGCTCTCCGACAGGTCTCCGGGCTTGTTCGTTTTTATCAGCATGGTCGATTCCATTGGCAGTGACCGTTCGGTGCAGGTTATCAATCCCTTCGGAAAGGCCCAATAGCCCGCTCTCGAAATCAGACAGGGGAATTGGCGGAAAGTTGTCTGGTGACTTCATACCCGATTCTGGTCTACCCAAGCGCCATGAAGGATCCGACCGGGTACAGACTGAACAGTCAGTCGTGAAACTTGCACATAAAATAATCAGACTGGATCGTCACCGGCGGCAAAAAGTCATGCAGATTGAGTATGTAAGGTTCAAATTCGGCTTCCCTGCGCAATAACTTCTCCCGATTTTCGCATTCAGGACACCATCTGCCTCGGATTAGAGGTAATTCATGCCTTTTGGAGCTTTCAGCCTTTATACTTGTCCTAAGCTAGGTGCGTCGGCGCCACAGAGGCGCCGGCGGCCTGTGAAGTAGGACGTATAAAGAGACTCCCTATGCTTACCAATCGGATCGCCGCGCTGCGGATCGCCGCTCGACCGGCCCTGTTCTTCCTCACCCTGACCCTGCTGTCGCCGGTCGCACTGGCCGAGGTGGATGCCCTGAAGCCCGAAACGGACCAGGGAGATACCGCTCGCGAGATCGTCGGCAAGCTGGAGATGCTTCACTACAACAAGCTGAAGCTGGGCGACGAGATCTCGGAAGACCTGTGGGAAGAGTACATTGATGCCCTGGACCCCACCCGCAGTTACTTCCTCGCCTCGGATATCAACGAGTTCCGCGAGTGGCGCGATGAACTCGACGACGAGTTGCGCGGCGGCAAGGTGAACCACGGCTTCGAGATCTATAACCGCTACCGCCTGCGCGTGTCCGACCGGCTGGAGAATATTCTCTCGCAGCTGGACAAGGGCATGCCCGACTTTGACTTCGCCAAGAACGAGAGCCTGGAGTTGGACCGCGAGGAGAGCGAGTGGCCCGCCTCCATCAGCGCCGCCGACGAACTGTGGCGCAAGCGCCTGAAAAGCAGCGTGCTGAACCTGCGCCTGACCGGCAAGGAAGATGAAGAGATCCGCGATCTGCTCGAGCGCCGCTACAAAGGCCAGCTGAAACGCATCAAGCAGCAAAGCAGCGATGACGTTTTCGAGCTCTACATGAACTCGCTGACGCGCCTGTACGATCCGCACAGCAACTACCTGTCGCCGCGCTCGCTGGAAAACTTCAACATGAGCATGTCCCTGTCCCTGGAGGGCATCGGCGCCGTGCTGCAGATGGAAGACGAGTACACCAAGGTGGCACGTCTGGTGGCCGGCGGCCCCGCCGACCGCACCGGCAAACTGAAGCCCGCCGACAAGATTGTCGCCGTGGGACAGGACAAGGAAGGTGAAATGGTCGACGTGGTCGGCTGGCGCCTGGACGATGTGGTGGACCTGATCCGCGGTCCGGCCGGCTCCTTCGTGCGCCTGGAGACCATTCCCACCGGTGGCGACGGCAGCCACAGGACCATCCTGATCAAGCGCAGCAAGGTCAAGCTTGAAGACCAGGCCGCGAAAAAAGCGATCTTCGAGTTCTCCGATGGCGAGAAGAATTACAAGGTGGGCGTGATCAACCTGCCCACTTTCTACATCGACTTCGAGGCCTATCGCCGCCGCGACCCCAACTACAAGAGCACCACCCGCGACGTGGCCAAACTGCTCAGCGAGTTGAAGGAAGAAAATGTCGACGGTGTGATTCTCGACCTGCGCAACAACGGCGGCGGCTCCCTGCAGGAAGCCACCATGCTCACCGACCTGTTCATCGACCAGGGCCCGGTGGTACAGATCCGCCACGCCAACGAGAAAATCTCCCGGCACAACCGCTCGCGCTCGCGCGCCATGTACCGCGGCCCGCTGATCGTGCTGATCAACCGCCTGTCCGCCTCGGCCTCGGAAATTTTTGCCGGCGCCATCCAGGACTACAACCGCGGCCTGGTGGTGGGCAACCAGTCCTTCGGCAAGGGCACCGTGCAGACCATGGCACCGCTGAAAGAGGGGCAGCTGAAAATCACCCAGTCCAAGTTCTACCGCGTGTCCGGTGACAGCACCCAGCACGCCGGCGTGAGCCCGGACATCCCGATGCCGCAGCTGATCGACGCCGACCAGGTGGGTGAGAGCGCCTACGATACCGCCCTGCCCTGGGACCGTATCCACGCCGTGCCGCACGCGACCTACTTCGACCTGAAAAAGCTGCTGCCGGAGCTGGTCAGCAAACACACCCAGCGCACCTCCACGGACCCGGACTTCATCTACCTGCGTGACCAGTTCCAGTTTGAACGGGAGCGCGCCGACCGCAAGTTCGTCTCCCTGAATGAGAGCGCCCGCAAGCAGGAGCGAGAGGAGCTGAACGACGAAATCCTGATGATGGAAAACCGCCGCCGCGAATCCAAGGGACTGGAACCGTACGCGGATTTCGAAGCCTACGAGGAAAGTGAATCCGAAGAGACACCGATGGTCGGTGGCCCGGTGGAAATCAAGCTGGAAGACGATCCGATCTTGAACGAGGCCGGCTATATCATGGCGGACTTTATCGGGATTGCGGACAAAGGTAAGGAAACGCCCCAGGTGGCCGATTCCGAGCAGTAAAACACAGGCCCCGGAAGCCAGCAGTTCCGGGGCTTTTCGAACAAGATGAGAGATATCAACGGAGGCTCGGCCTCCGTCTTTTTTTCAGGGGGAGAAAATGAAAGTCGTTTCCTTTAACGTCAACTCTATCCGCGCGCGCCTGCACCAGCTGGAAGCGCTGACCGAATCCCATGCACCGGATATCATCGGCCTGCAGGAAACCAAGTGCACGGATGAGGATTTCCCGGTAGACGCGGTGCGCGACCTGGGTTACGAGGTGATCTACTTCGGACAGAAAACCCACTACGGCGTAGCACTGCTGTCCCGCTTGCCGTTTGTGGACCGCGACTACGGTTTTCCCAACGAAGACGACAAAGCCCAGCGCCGCATGGTGATGGGGAAATTCGATATTGGCGGCAAGGAGCCGCTGACCGTGATCAACGGTTACTTCCCGCAGGGCGAAAACCGCGAGCACCCGGTCAAGTTCCCGGCCAAGCGCAAATACTATGCGGACCTGGACGACTACCTGCAGACCACCTGCAAACCCGACGCGCCGGTGCTGGTGATCGGCGACATGAACATCTCCCCCACCGACCTGGATATCGGTATCGGCGAACCCAACCGCAAGCGCTGGCTGCGCGACGGCAAATGCAGCTTCCTGCCGGAAGAGCGCGAATGGCTGGAAAAAATCCAGGGCTGGGGCCTGGTGGACACTTTCCGCACCCAGCACCCGGACACCGACGATATTTTCAGCTGGTTCGACTACCGCAGCCGCGGCTTTTCCCGCGAACCGAAACGCGGCCTGCGCATCGACCTGATCCTGGCCAGCCAGCCGCTGGCAGAGCAATGTGTCGACACCGGCGTGGACTACGAAATCCGCGGTATGGAGCGGCCCTCCGACCACGCACCGGTGTGGGCGGACTTCAAACTCTGAGCGGGGACTGAGCGTGGCACAGGATACCCGCCCCTCCCTGCGGGCCGACCTGTTTTTCCAGGGCGGCAACCGCTTCGCCTTCAGTTCGGCACAGATCGAACTGCTGCAGGCGATCGACGACTGCGGTTCCATCTCGGCGGCCGCCAAAGCCGTGGGGATCAGCTACAAGACCGCGTGGGACCGGGTGGATGCCATGAACAACCTGTCCGAGCGACCGCTGGTGGAGCGCTCCGCCGGCGGCGCCCGCGGCGGCGGCACCGCCGTGACGCCACTGGGGCGGGAGATCGTGCGCGGCTTCCGCGCCCTGCAGGAAGAGCACCGCGCATTCGTGGAACACCTCGGTGCGCGCCTGCACGCCCTCAGCGATATTGCGGATTTCATCAGGAGCGGCAACGTGAAAACCAGCGCGCGCAACCAGTTTCGCGGCAGAATTGCCTCGATAACACCCGGCGCCGTCAACGCCGAGATCACCCTCAGTATCAGCGACAGCCAGGGCCTGACCGCAATCATCACCAACGAGAGCCTGGAAGAAATGGGATTCGCGGTGGGCGGTACGGCCATTGCGCTGGTCAAGGCGAGCTGGGTATTGCTGAGCAAGGAGACAACACTAAAATCCAGCGCCCGCAACAAGCTGCTGGGCCGCGTCGCGCGGATCAATCGCGGTGCCGTGAACAGCGATGTGACTCTCGACCTGGGCGACGGCAAGTCCATTGCCGCCGTTATTACCAACGGCAGCGTCGAGGCGCTGGAACTCGCCGAAGGCGACAACGCCTGCGCCTTTTTCAAAGCGTCGAGTGTGATCTTGATGGCTGAATAAGCCACAGGATGAGCCGTTCCCGTGGGGCCTGCCTGCAGGCGGGCTTCTACTTTACGATGGCCGCGGATTTCACCTGTGCCCAGACGCTTTTGCCGGGCGCTATCCGCAGGTGATCCACCGAGCGGCGAGTCAGCCGCGCAACCACATCGCTCTCCCTTTCCTTTCCCGCGATCCGCAGGCGCACCAGTAGCATCGCCCGGTCCGCGTCATCCGCCATCTCC
This sequence comes from Microbulbifer litoralis, assembly GCF_023634065.1. Classification (GTDB taxonomy): domain Bacteria; phylum Pseudomonadota; class Gammaproteobacteria; order Pseudomonadales; family Cellvibrionaceae; genus Microbulbifer; species Microbulbifer litoralis. The sequence continues at coordinate 89,556 of NZ_JALKCV010000009.1, read as the reverse complement.
ACCACCGTTGCCGGCAGGCGGTTGAGAATGCTGGTGTCGCTGTGCGATTCCAGCGCCAGGCTGACGTCGCGGGCCAGTATTCGCACGCGGATTCCCTGCCCCACTGTGTCGCCGCTGTCGCGCAGCCAGAGTTCACCCCCATCGAAAGCGACTCTTGCCAGGCCCCAGTGGGCATCCCGCTCCAGCACCCGCCCATCCAGTACGACACCGGTGTCTTCGCCCAGCCGCAGCGGCAGGTCCAGGCGGCCGAGCACTTGCGACAGCGGGCCCGATGCCACCAGGCGGCCGCGCTCCAGTACCAGCAGGTGATCGGCCAGCCTGGCCACCTCGTCGACCGAGTGACTGACATAGAGAATCGGCAGGTCGAAACCGGAGCGCAGCCGTTCCAGGAAAGGCATGATCTCCTGCTTGCGCGCTGCATCCAGGGACGCCAGCGGTTCGTCCATCAACAACAGTTGCGGCGATACCAGCAGTGCGCGGGCGATGGCCACGCGCTGTCGCTCGCCACCGGACAGCTGCTGCGGCCGCCGATCCAGCAGCGGCGCCAGCCCCATCAGTGCCACCACGCGCTCCGCTTGCTCCCGCGCGGGCGCCGGGCGCGCGCGGCGAATCGCGTAGTCCAGGTTGCCCCGCGCCGTCAGGTGTGCGAACAGGCTCGATTCCTGGAACACATAACCCAGCGGGCGCCGGTGCGCGGGCAGGAAATGCCGCCGGTCCTGCCAGGTTTCACCGCCCACGCGCAGATGGCCGCGATCGGCTCTCTGCAGGCCGGCAATACAGCGCAACAGTGTGGTCTTGCCGGAACCGGAGGGGCCGAAAATCGCGGTAATACCCCGCCCGGGAATCCGGACATCGATATCCAGTGAAAAACCGTCGTCTTCGCCTTCGACCCAGGCCAGCTGGAAGCGCGCATCGATGTCCCCGCTCACCGGCCCAGCACCCCGATCGCACTGCGCGCGTCCCGCTGCCGGAACAGGTGCACCGACAGCAGTACCGCGAAGGAAAACAGCAGCATGCTGCCGGCGAGCCAGTGGGCCCGGGCGTACTCGGTGTTTTCCACATAATCGTAAATCTGCACAGACACCACCCGCGTCTCGCCGGGGATATTGCCACCGATCATCAGGATCACACCGAACTCTCCCACGGTGTGGGCGAAGCCCAGTATCGCCGCGCTGACAAAACCCGGTTTCGACAGCGGCAGCACCACGGTAAAAAAGCGGTCCCAGGGGCCGGCGCGCAGTGTCGCGGCGGCCTCCAGCGGGCGCCGCCCCATGGACTCCATCGCGTTCTGGATCGGCTGCACGACAAACGGCATCGAGTAAAAAATCGATGCGATCACCAGTCCCCAGAAGGTAAACGGCAGTGTACCCAGCCCCAGCGCACCGGTCAGCTTGCCGACTGGCCCTGACGGCCCCATGAGCAACAACAGGTAAAAACCCAACACCGACGGCGGCAACACCAGCGGCAATGCCACCAGTGCCGCCAGCGGGCCCTTCCAGCGCGAAACCGTGGTCGCGAGCCACCAGGCGATGGGTGTACCGATCAGCAACAACAATACGGTAACCGTCGACGCCAGGCGCAGCGTCAGCCAGATCGCCTGCCAGTCCGCTTCAGAAAATCCCATGGCCAGTCCGCTATTTCACCGCGCCGCTCAATGATCGAGAGAGGATTGTGCTATGGAAAGCGGTGGAAGGTACAGGGCGGGTGAATCAATCCCGGCCATCGCGCCCGGTCCGGTAGCCGAAGGAGCGGATAATCTGCGCCGCCTTATCGCCGCGCACAAAACGCAACAGCGCCCGCGCCGCTTCATTGTTTGCGCCGCGCTGCAACAACACCGCGTCCTGGCGGATCGGCCGGTGCAGTTTTGCCGGCACTATCCAGCCGGAGCCCTCGCGGATCTTGCCATCGCGGGTTACCTGCGACAGCGCCACAAAACCCAGCTGCGCATTGCCGCTGGCGACAAAGTGGTAGGTCTGCGCAATATTCTCGCCCTGCACCCAGTGTGGTCGCGTGGCCTGCGCCAGGCCCAGGCGATCGAGCACCTGCACCGCCGCGGCACCGTAGGGTGCCAGCTTCGGGTTCGCCAGCGCCAGCTTGTTGAATTTGCCCGCCTTCAGGGTTCCCGGTCCCTGCACCCGGCCACTATCCGCCGACCAGAGTACCAGCCCGCCCACGGCATAGGTAAAACGGCTGCCGGGTACCGCCTGGCCGGCCTTCTCCAGCGCCCCGGGTTTTGCCGCGTCCGCGGAGAAAAAAACCTGGAAAGGCGCGCCGTGCTGAATCTGTGCGTAGAACTTGCCCGACGAGCCGAAAGCCAGCCGCACCTCGTGACCCGATTCCCGTTCGAAAGCCGCGGCGATCTCTTTCATCGCCCCGGTAAAATTCGACGCGACGGCAACGGTTACCTGTTCCGCATGCAATGTCGCACTCGCCCAGAACAGCGCGACACAGATCAGCCAGCGTTTGCCCGGCATGGGTGTTTCTCCTTGTGTTTGGAATGCATCGGGCCGCGCAAATACCGGCGAATTTTACCGCCGCTGTTGTCCGGCCTTCGTTATATAGTGCAGTATACAACGAATAACCACAAGCGCGGACCCGCCCCGGCGGTACACGAACTGACGAGACCAAAAAATGAGAATCACCGGAAGACCACTGCCATCCTCCAAGTCCCTGATCGGCGCGGTCATTGTCCTGCTCGCGACCGTCCAAGCCGCAGCCCGGGAAGACACCCCACCGGAAACGGAATTTTACGGCAGTTACCGCCTGCGCTTTGAAAACCTGGACAACCCCTTTCGCACCGGCAATGGCAGCGACCAACTGTTGCTGTCGCGCCTACTGGCCGGTGCGCGGGCAGAGGGCGAACACCTGTTCGGCAACCTTGAACTAGAGGATTCACGCGCCTGGTACGGCGATGCAGGCACGCCGCTGGGCACCGACGATGTCAACAGCCTGGAGCTGCTGCAGACCTATATCGGCTGGCGCGGCGGCGACGCCGACAACCGCTTCGCGCTCAAGGCGGGCCGCATGACCCTGGACCTGGGCAGCCGCCGGCTGCTGGCGCGCAACCACTTCCGCAACACCCTGAATGCCTTTACCGGCGGGCACGCGGACTGGCGCCGCGGCGACTGGCGCTGGCAGGCCTTCTACACCTCGCCGGTACAGCGACTGCCGGGCGACCGCGGGGCGCTGGTAGACAACCGGCGCGCCACCGACAGAAGCCACTCGCAGGTGCAATTCTGGGGGCTGCACGCGGCCGCCACACCGGACTCCGGCAACCACTGGGAAGCCTACCTGCTGGGGCTCGAGGAGGACGACCGGCCCGGGTTCGCCACCCGCAACCGCAATATCGCCACCGCCGGCACCCGGCTGCTGCGCGCGCCGACTGCGAACCAGTGGGACTACGAAGTGGAGGCCGCCTACCAGTTCGGCCACTCCCGCGCCAGCGCATCGAGCGGTGAGAAGCTGTTGCACCGAGCCGGCTTTGTGCACCTGCACGGCGGCTACCAGTTCGACGATGCGCTGCGGTCCCGCCTGGTGCTGCAGGCAGATTATGCCAGTGGCGACAGCGATCCCACCGACGGCGAGAACAACCGTTTCGACACCCTCTACGGCGCGCGCCGGTTCGAATTCGGGCCCACCGGTATCTACGGCGCCTTTGCCCGCGGCAATATCCTGTCGCCCGGTGTGCGCTGGCAGTTCAGGGCCAACCGCGCGGTATCCGGATTTGTCGGCTACCGCGCCGTGTGGCTCGCCTCGGAGCGCGACAGCCTCACCACCGCCAACATCGGCAACAGCGACGGCGAGCGCTTTGCCGGCCACCAGCTGGAAGCGCGCCTGCGCCTGCAGCCCACCACCGGACTCCGGGCGGAATTCGGCGGCGCCTACCTGGACAAGGGCGACCTGTTCGATGATTCCAGCGCCGACAGCGGCAACACCTTCTACTGGTACAGCCAACTGGCCTACATCCTGTAGCGGAATTCCCGGATTCCGCTGCGCTCCATCCGGGCTACGCGGGCTCGAGGCTTCTCCATAATATTCGATATTTCATATATTCGGAAAACCATATATAGTTGGCGACATCCAGATACGGAAGCCAAGCCATGGACCCGATCCAGTTCTACAAATGCCTCGCCGAGGAGACGCGCCTGCGCAGCCTGCTGCTGATCGCCCGCGAGGGGGAGCTGTGCGTCTGCGAACTGATGGAGGCGCTGGCGGAGAGCCAGCCCAAGACCTCCCGGCACCTGGCGCAGTTGCGCAATTGCGGCCTGCTGCTGGATCGCCGCCAGGGACAGTGGGTCTTCTACCGCATCGACCCGGCGCTGCCGCCCTGGGCGCGAACGGTGCTGGAGCAGACGGCCGAATCCAACCCGGGCTTCCTCCGGGACAGCCTGGGCAGACTGAAACACATGGCCGACCGGCCCGGGCGCTGCTGTCCGACCAGCTGAAAAAAATTTACCTATCGATATTCGATTTTCCATATATAACTGACGAAGCGTGACACCGTGAAACTGCTGTTTATCTGCACCCACAACCGCTGCCGCAGCGTGCTGGCGGAGGCGATCACCAATCACCTTTCCGCTGGAAAAGTTCGGGCCTACAGTGCCGGCAGCCAGCCCGCCGGCGAAGTCCATCCGCAGACCATCCATCACCTGCAGACGCGCGGCATTCCGACCGATGGTCTCAGCAGCAAGTCCTGGCACGAACTGGAGGGGCTGTGCCCCGACGCGGTGATTACGGTCTGCGACAGCGCCGCCGGTGAGTCCTGCCCCCTGTGGCTGGGCGACAGCGTCAAGGTGCACTGGGGGCTGCCGGATCCGTCAAAGCTGCAGGGACCGGAAGTCGAAGCGGCCTTCTTCTCGGTCATGGACAACATCGAAGCGCGGATTCGCATGCTGCTGGAGGAGGACACCGGCAACCTGTGCGGTGAGAAGTTGCGACAGGTCCTGGTGAAGATCGCCGAGGAGAAACGGTAATGGGATTTTTTGAACGCTATCTCTCCGTCTGGGTCGGCCTGTGTATCCTGGCGGGGCTGCTCCTGGGCAGCCTCGCACCGGGCGTGTTCCAGGCCATCGCCGCGCTGGAGGTGGCCCACGTCAACCTGCCGGTGGCACTGTTTATCTGGGTGATGATCTACCCAATGATGGTGCAGGTGGACTTCACCTCCATCCGCGATATCGGCAGGAAACCGAAGGGCCTCGTATTGACGCTGGTCATCAACTGGCTGGTCAAGCCCTTTACCATGGCCGCCCTCGGCTGGCTGTTTTTCCGCGTGATTTTCGCCGACCTGGTGGATCCGCAGACGGCGTCGGAATATATCGCCGGCATGATCCTGCTCGGTGTGGCGCCCTGCACTGCCATGGTATTTGTCTGGAGCCACCTGACCCGCGGCGACGCCAATTACACGCTGGTGCAGGTCTCGGCCAACGATATCATCATGATCTTTGCCTTCGCGCCCATCGCCGCCTTCCTGCTCGGCGTCAGCGATGTGGCCGTGCCCTGGGATACGCTGGTACTGTCGGTGGTGCTGTATGTGCTGATTCCACTGCTGGCGGGCCTGCTGACCCGACGCGCGCTCGACAGGGCCGACGATCACAGCCAGCTGGAAACCTTCATCCGGAAGATGAAACCCGTGTCCGTCGCCGGGCTGCTGGCCACGGTGGTACTGCTGTTCGGCTTCCAGGCTGGGACCATCCCGGCTAAACCGATTGCGATCGTGCTGATCGCGATACCGCTGCTGATCCAGACCTACGGTATTTTCGCCCTCGCCTACGGCGCCGCCAGAGCCATGCGGCTGCCGCACAATATCGCTGCGCCGGCGTGCATGATCGGCACTTCCAACTTCTTCGAACTGGCCGTGGCCGTAGCCATCTCGCTGTTCGGACTCAACTCCGGCGCCGCGCTGGCCACGGTCGTGGGGGTGCTGGTGGAAGTACCGGTAATGCTGACCCTGGTGGCCTTTGCCAACCGCACCCGCCACTGGTTCGCCGCCCCCGAACAGGAGAAAGCAATCCATGAACACTGACCAGCTGCCCAATATCGATTCCGAATGCCTGCATCCCATCGACAGGGACCAGCTGCAGGCACCGATCGGTGCACGCAAACCGAAAACCCTGCTGCTGTACGGCTCGCTGCGCACCCGCTCGTTCAGCCGCCTGGCAGCCGAAGAGGCCCGCCGGCTACTGGAGTGTCTCGGTGCCGAGACGCGGATGTTCAATCCCTCCGGCCTGCCACTGCCGGACGATGCGGACCAGCAGCACCCGAAAGTGCAGGAACTGCGGGAACTGGCAACGTGGTCCGACGGCATGGTCTGGTGCTCTCCGGAACGTCACGGCGCCATGACCGGCGTCATGAAAGCACAGATCGACTGGATACCCCTGTCGCTGGGCGGCGTGCGGCCGACCCAGGGAAAAACACTGGCGGTGATGCAGGTTTGCGGCGGCTCGCAGTCGTTCAATGCGGTCAACCAGATGCGGATCCTGGGGCGTTGGATGCGTATGGTCACTATTCCCAACCAGTCGTCGGTCCCCAAGGCGTGGCTGGAGTTCGGCGACGACGACCGGATGAAACCCTCGTCGTTTTACGATCGCATCGTCGATGTGATGGAGGAGCTGGTGAAATTCACACTGCTGCTGAAAGACAGAAAGGATTACTTTGTCAATCGCTATTCGGAACGAAAGGAAAGCGAAGCGGAATTCCGCAAGCGCATCGACCAGCGCGCGCTGCAGAATCCCGACAAGTCTGCGTAGGGAGGCGACGTGCACCGGCCGGATTGCCACGGGCTCGGCCCGGGCCGGTGCGCGCGGTGCACCCTACCATTTGCCTGAGGGCGTTATTCGCCGCTCAGCAATTGCTCAAGCAGGCCCGCCAGGCGCACGCCGCCCCGATTCAGGCGCTCTGCTATGACGGGGCGGCTGCGCAGATAGTAATCTTCTCCCAGTGCCTTCTTCCCGGTGTAGGCATACTCGTGCGCGAGCTGGTGGGATTCCTCGGTCCAGTCCTCCGGCGTGCTCTCCAGCCATTCCCGGCGCTGTTCCGGCGCAATGTCCCCTGCGGCCTTTTCCGCATAGCTGTGCCAGTCTCCCACAAAGCCTGCGGGCAACTTGCTGTCCCAGAGCCAGTGCAGGTTGGTATCGAAACCGAAGAATGTGACCTGGATGTCGTTGCCCCCGCGATCGGAACGCAGGCCGGTATGCAACGGCTGGTGCACGTCGCCGACAAAATGGGCCAGGAACATCAGCGCCTCGGCGCGCTCCGATTCGGTGCGCCGGCGATCGGCCAGCACACCGCTGAAGCGCTCGATCGCCTTCAGGATGCAGCCCGCCGGAGGGCAATCGCGGGATTCGCGGTAGCCGCTCCAATCCCGCGGCAGGTTGATATAGTGCAGCGGCGCCGACCACTGGTAGCTTTCATCACCGCGGATGCGGTCGGCCCAGGTGGACGCCTCGGCCAGGCTCGGCTCTCCCTCGCTGTCCAGCAACTGCTTCACTTCCCGCCGCGTATCCGCATCCAGGTAGTGCCAGGCCACCTGCCCCACAATCCGGTGGCCGTCGGCGCCCCAGGCAAACACCTGCGGTGCGGCGGCAGACACCACGACCAGCAATGCCAGTCGAAAAATACACTTCAATACTTTCATACTCGATTCCCGAATCAATACTTCCGGCAAAATGGTATGCACAATTTGTGACAAAAACATGCGCCTGTCATTTTTCTTTCAGGAAACAGGAATAAAGGGGTAACAGGTTTCAAACAGGGGGCAAGCGGCGCTTTTCCATAAGCCGTATTGGCAACAGCCTTCACTTCCGGCAAAACGAGGGAACAAATAAAGGAATGTGGCCCCAGCCGGCAAACCTACAGTGCGGGCGCACGACCGTCAGGAATCCCCCAACCACCGCTCCAGGGTCTCACCCAACGCATCCTTGTTCAGCGGCTTGGTCAGGAAATCGTCCATTCCGGCCGCCAGGCAGCGGCCCTCGAACTGTTCCTCGGTGGTGCTGGTCAGGGCGACGATCGGCAGGCGGTCGTCCGGGGTATTCTCCGATTCCCAGTGCCGCAGGCTCTCGATGATACGCGCACTGTGAGCCGTGTTCTGCTGGCAGTCCACCAGCAGCAGGTCGTAGTCGGTTTCCGGCAGTCGCTCGATGGCATCCACCACGGAGGAAGCCACATCCACGCGGTAGCCGAGTGCCTGCAGCATCTCCTCGGTCACCCCCTGGTGTTGCCGGGATTCCTCGATCAACAGCAGGGTCCGCTGCCGCGGCTGGTCGCCGGCACTGGAGACGACGCGGCGGCTGGTTTTCTTGACGCCGCCAAAAAGCTTGGTGATCAGCGTATCGTGCAGCTCCTTGCGGGTAACCGGCCGCTGCAGGTACTGGGCGCTGGGCAACTCCTGCAGGATCGGGGTGAACTCCGCCTTGTGGCCGAAACCGCCGAGGCAGATCAACTGCCAGTTCTCGCTTTCGCTCCGCTGCAGGTACCCGGCCACATGGTCCAGCAACCGCCGGTCGTCCATCGCCGGCGCCAGCAACACCAGTTGCCCGCGCTCCCGGGCGGTCTGCAGGCCCTGCTCCACTTCGTGGCTGAATTCCGGCTTCCACTTGACCGTATCGACCTCCATGCCGAACGAGCGCAGTTGCTGTACCAGGCCGGCCACGAACAGGCCCTTCTGGTGCAGCAGCAACACCTCGAAATCCTGCAGGCGGCGATCCGGCGTCAGGTAGACACGCTGGTTCGGCTCCATGGTGAACTTGATCACCACCAGGTAGCGGTTGCCCTCGCCGGAGGAGTTGAGCTGCAGGTAGCCGCCCATGGCCTCCGCCAGGCCCTTGGCAATGGACAGCCCCAGGCCGGTGGTCACCTGGGTGGTATCGAGACGGGAGAAGGCGCCGAACAGTTCGCTCTCGTCCGGCAGGATTTCGCCGCGGCCGTCGTCGTTGAGGCTGATGGTCAGTTGCCCCTCGGCGCTGGTAATGGGCGTGAAGCTGACCTGCCCCCAGAGTTCACCCACCTGCGCGATGGCGGTGGCGGAATCCACCAGGTTGCGGATCAGTTGCGCTGTCTTGCGGTTGTCGCCGGTGACCATCACCGGCAGGTTGTCGTCGATCTGGAAGTTGAATTCCAGGCGCTGGCGGTGGGCCGCGCGGGCGGCAAACTTGAAGGATTTCTCGATCGTCTTGACCAGGTTGAACTGGCCCTGGCGCAGGCGGATATCCTTGCGCGCCACCCGGGTGAAGAGGCCGACATTGTCCACCAGCTTCAGCTGCTGGCTGCCCGCGGCCTTGGCCAGCTGCACCCACTCGCGCTGGCGATCGTTCAGCGGCTCCGCCTCCAGCAGCGCCAGTGCCCCCAGCGAGTCGGACAGCTGGCTGCGGAATTCCTGGCCGATATTGGCGACGAATTCATTGGTCAGTTCCACTGCCGCTTCCGAGTGCTTGCGCGCCGCAGCGAGGCTGCTGGCGCGCTGCTGCAACTCCTGCATGGCGGCGAGGCGGTCCCAGTAATTCTCCGAATCGCGCCGCGCCTGGTGGGCGGTGAGCCACACGAAGGCGATGGTCAGGGCGCCGTAAATGGTGCCGATCACCTCGCCGGAGACGAACGCCTTGAGCGCGGCGGGCAGCAGCGAGGCGCCGATAAACCAGGTCAGGAAACGGTGGTAGGCGGCGAATACCGAGGTCACGCTGGAGCAGAAGATCACCGTATAGAGCCACAGGAACTGGGTTTCCGGCGCGAAGCCGACAATCCATTCGTGGCACAGCAGGATCAGGCCCCACCAGGCGGCACCGATGGTGGAGGCGAGGAAATAGCGCCGCCGCCAGCGGTTCGGCCCGGTGGCGTAGAGGCGGCTGAAGCGGAACACATAGTAGCCGCGCGCCAGCGTCAGCACGGTCAGGCCAATGCCCAGGATCAGCAACATCTGCGGCGCTTCCATGCGCATATCGCCGACGGCGGCAGCGAGCAGGAAGGCACACACAGAGAAGAGCATGCCGCGCCGGCTGTACTTGGCGATACGGGTGTCGGTCACCCGGCACACGCGGCGGTCTTTCTGGACTTTGAGTTCGGGGCGGTCAAATATCGGCATGGAGATCTTCCCTGGAGTACTGCGGGCTGCGCGAGCCCATCAGCCTATTCCCAGTACTTCTACCAACACGGTTTTTATTAGAAAGCCGAGCAACCCGAGGCCCAGCGCGATAAACAGGATAAAGGTGCCAAACCGGCCGGCCCTGGATTCCCTGGCGAGGTTCCAGACGATAAAGACCATGAACAGGATAAGTCCGCCGACCCCGAACCAGAGGGAGTATTCTTCAAACTGCTCGAACGACATTGGGCTGCCCGGTTGGAAATTGGCGCGGATTATCAGCTACCGATAAGCAATGATCAAATATCAATGACCAAAGTACGGCTCAACTGGCCCTTGATATGGAATTTGCGAGCTAGGCTCCCTGATAGTAGTCCCCGTCCTCCCCCGCGCGGGTGCCACAGCGCAGTCGACGCACTTCCCTGTCCCGGTAGCGGCTGTCGTGCCAGCAGCGCGGCAACTCCTCGCCGGACAGGAAGCGCAACTGGGTCTTGTCGAACACTTCCGGGTCCTGCACTTCCTCACCCCAGAGGTAGCGCCCGACCACCGTCAACTCGTAGGGATTCGAAAGAGTGACTATATCGGCTACCTCAATCAGGTGGCTGGTGGAAATCTCTTTGAACAGCATCGTCTTGGCACTCATTTCGTCTTTCTACTCCTCAGTATAGGGCGTTAAACGCCAGCTTCTGATCGAATCTGAAAAACGAATTTTGTGCCATTTGCCATAAGACAATCGCTAAAAGCGAAGAAACAGGCCGGATTAGCAGCCCACCACCCGAAAAAATAGAACTCGCCAGCTTCCACGCTCTCAGATTTATCGAATGTTACCGATAAACCACAGCCGGTCGGATTCGCCGTCGCACCGTACCGCCCGACGCCCCTGGAACCGAGCGCAGGGGCCCCGACATCTGCGCATCCGCAGTTGAATCAGCCCTCGAATGTCAGGCGCGCCGACACATAGCCCTCGTCCGGCAGCGCATCGAAATTGACCGTGCGGATCGACATCTGCTGCTGCATCAGGCCGTTCAGCCAGGGCTGCATGTCCTGGTAGCGCGCCCGCTCGATCCACAGGCGGATACGCCCTTCCCCTTCGGGTTCGAAGCGCTTGATATTGATGCCGTGCTGCTCGGCCGCGGCGGTGACCCGCTGCAGCAGTGTGCCCGCCGGCGCCCCGCCACCGGCCGGCTGCACCCGCTCCAGCACCGGGCGCTGGGACTCGATCCAGGACACCAGCTCCCGGGACTCCTGCGCCTCGGTGCGGGCGGTATCAAAGAAATGCTTGGCCGGCATGAACAGGCCGTAGACCAGGAACAGGCCGCCGAGAAACAGTATCAGCCCACCGAGGGCGCGCTGGTCGTTGGGTGGCAGTGCCTGCCATTTCTGTTTCAGTTGTTCAATCTGTTCGTTCATTGTTCGCTACTGTCGATATTGGTTCAGCGCAGGCGGATGCGGCCGGCGACGCCCTCTTCCAGCTCGTTGGCCGCCAGCAGTTCCGCGCGGAAGCGGGTGCTGGAGAGCTCACCCACGACCCGGTCCAGGTCGGTCAGGTTCTCCGCCTGCAGTTGCAGCACCATCTCACCGCGGTTGCCGTCGAAGCGCAGCGACTGCAGCTTCAGGTCGCCGCCCTTGTTGCGGCTCCAGACCCCCGCCAGCAACTGCATCTGGCCGCCGAAGCTGCTGCCGGCGCCGCTGGCGCGGTTCAGGTAGCCCTCGACCTGCCGGCGGATATCCGCCCGCGGCGTCACCTGCGGGAACAGCTCGCTGAACAGCTCCCGCACCTCGCCCTCGGCGGCACTGGCGCGCCACTGGTAGTAGCCGCCGGCGGCGGCAAACAACAGCAACTGGGCGACGAAGCAGGCGGCGGCCAGCTTCAGTGGCCGGTGCCACCAGTCGCGCTCGTCGCTGCTCTCTTCAATCTGGTAGTCGCCGCTCAGCAGGTTGGCCAGCCTGGCGATCCTGCAACGCGACAGCAGCGCTTCTTCGGCGGCCCCCGGCAGTTGCTCGAGGCCGTCGCCAAACAGTGACTCCAGCTCTGCCACCGTCATGGCGTCGCGCTCGCCGGCACCGAACAGCTGCAACTGCGGCAGCGGCTCGCCTTCCTCGCCCGGCTCCGCCAGGCTGGCCAGCAGCGGCTGCAGGTGCTGGCGGCGGACCGACAGTCCGTAGCCCGCGGCCTGCCAGATATGCGCCCGGTCGCCGTCGAGCCACAGGGCGCCACTGCGCGCGCGGCCCCCATCCATCAGGTCGAGCAGCTGGAACTCCGGGATCGCCGCCACCAATGGCCACTGCAGCCGCTGGATCTGGCCGTAGAGCGCGTCCATCTTGTCCCGCGCCACCGCGTAGACGGAACACTGGTCGCCACTGCGCGGCTGGCAGACAAAGTGCAGGTCCTCGACGTCCTCCGCCAGGCGCTCCTCGACCATATAGCCGACCGCATTGCCCTGGCGCCGCACGGCCTTGGGCACGTTCTGCAGCCCGCTCCAGACCCAACTGCCCGGCACCAGCAACAGTGCCCGCGCCCCTTCCGGGAAGCTGAGCGCCAGCGCGTCCTCCGGCGGCACAGGCGGTTCGCAGCCGGGCCGGAAGGCCCGGGCGAAATCGTCGTCCACGGACACCGGGCGCCAGCCGCGATCGCTCCAGCACTCGACACCGGGCGGCCCGCTGCCGTCGCCCTCCACCAGTCGCAGCAGTATCAGCTGTGACTGGGGGCGCCCGGCCGTTGATTCGCTAGTTGAGCTTTTCTTCATAACTGCTTGATTTATTTAACTTTTCTCATCAGAGACGCTGTATTCCAGCAACTCCTGCATAAACTCCCCGGAGAATGTCCGGCGCTGGCGCTGCAGCACCCTGACAGTGCCGTCCGTCTCGTCCAGTTGCAGCATCGTTTCCCAATACTGCCGGTGTTCGCCGTCGGTGCCCAGCTGTACCGCAATCCGCGCCAGGTAGTACTGGCTGTGGAACACCAGCCGCGAACCACCGGCGATACCGTAGCTGTTGAGTTGAGCACTTTCGTTGAAGACACCCTCGGACTCGCGGAAACGCACTATCTCACCGGCATTGGCCTGCGGGTCGACGGCCTGCAGAAGCTCCACGGGGGCGAAATTCACATTGATCGTCGTACCCACCTCGGGCAGCGCGCACAGGAAGGGGCGCAGCTTCTCCCAGTCCTCGGTCTCCATGCCCTGTACCGAGCGCAGTTCCGAGATATCGGTAATCGACACATCCGGCGTGCGGTGGGCCACCTCCAGCCCGAGGTAGCCGTCATCCTCGGTACCCGGCGCCATCGGGGTATCGCCCGGATCCAGCCAGTCCTGGATGGACTTGGCCAGTTCCGCGCGGCCGGTGACATTGCGCACCAGGCGCTCGAAGATCTGCCGCTGCTCGCTGTCTTCGCCGGCATCAGCCAGATTATTGACATTAAAACACGAGTTTAAGTCTCTGATATTAATGCGGATTTTCCCATTGTCGGGATTGAAGGCGAGCGCCTTTTGGGCCCAGGCCTCCTGCGCCGAATCCGACGAGGGTGTCTGCTCGCGATCGAGCTCGAAATCTTTCTCCAGCGCCACCCGCGCCCAGACCTCGGCACCGCCAACGAACTCCGCCAACTGGGTATTCGCCAGCAGTGCGCCGGTGCGCGACAGGGCGATACGGTTGCGCATGATCGCGTGGGTGGCGGCGGCGATGCCGATGACCATCACCAGCAGCACTGTGATCAGGGCGACGCCACGCTGGCGATTCAAGCCGGCCATCATCGGCCTCCCCGCTGCGAATCGTCGCCGCCATCATTGCCGCCATCATTGTCTCCACCACTACTGCCGCCAGTCGCGGCACTGTCGGCCGCCCGCGGCAGCGGGAAGACCCGTCGCAGTTCCCCGCCGGTGCGGGTGACCAGCACCATCTCGATCGCGCGGGGCAGGCTGGTATCCACCTGCGACAGGGAGGTGCGCGCCGTCACCGGCGGCCACTGGGACAGCCAGGTCTCGGTATCCGCGTCGTAATAGCGCAGGTTCAGCGTGTCGACGCCCATCAACAGCGGCTCCACCACCGGCTCCGAATCCGGTGCCCGGTCGAGTACCCGCCAGCGGCTGCGCAGCAGCAGCGCACCGCTCTCCTCGCCGTCCAGCGCCCGGCTCACGGCGTCGTCCTGTTCTTCGGGAAAACCGAGGCTGTAGCCTAGGCGCTGCAACTCCCCGCGGGGCTCCCCGGTCAGGTTGGCGGCGCCCAGGCGGGTGAACTCCAGCTCGTCGGCGTCGCCGCGCAGGGCCGGCTCATAGCCGTTGTAGGCATTCTTGACCGGGCGCAGGGTCAACTGGCGCAGATCGTCGTCGATCCGGTACATGGCCATGGAGAAGCGGCGCAGCTCCTCGGCGCGCACTTCCAGGGCCGCATCGGTGTTGTTGAAGGTGTCGAGCAGGGCGAAGGAACCGATACTGATGATGGAGACCAGTACCAGCACCACCAGCGTCTCGATCAGGGTGAACCCGCGCTGTCGCGCGCCGGCGGAGCCGGGAATGCGGGCCGGTGCCGGCGACCGCACCGGCCTGTCAGCGCTCCACATTGTATTCCTCCCCTTCTTCCCGCGCCGCCCAGGCATCCAGGGTCAGCACCGGGTACTCGCCGTCGGGCCGGGTGACTTCGACGGTGATATGGCGCATGCGCTCCTCGCTGGTGTTCTCCACCCGGGCGGTCACCTGCCACTCGCGGGCGCCGAGGGGCACGCGCTCGGTTTTCTCCCCCACCGGGGGCCAGCCGGTGCGCAGGCGTATCTCCGCCAGCGCCTGCTGCGCCACCAGGTTGGCGCTGAGCCGCTCTTCCATCACCGCCTGCTGGCGCACACTGCCCTGCATGGTATTGAGCAGGCTGACGGCGATCACGCCGAAAATGGCGAGCGCCACCAGCACCTCGATCAGGGTGAAGCCACGCTGGTATCGGGAAGGGGAACCGGGATTAGCGATCATCGATCTGCCACTCGAGTTGCAATCCGTGCAGGCTGCTGTAGGAAATGCCGGCGGTGCGGCTGATATCACCATCGCTGAGGAAGAACACCGCCAACTCCACCGGCAGGATTTCGCCGCTGGAGAGGGCCACAAACTGCGGTTTGAGGTCGTCCTCGTCGTTGCTCTCCTCGGCCGCGAATTCGGTCTCCTCGGCCATCGGGAGTTCCGTCTGGCTGAGCACTTCCAGCCGCGTGTGCGGCGGTAATTCGTGGGATGCGAAACGGGCGCCAGCGGCACTGGAAGCGCCGCTCGACGCGTCGTCGAGGGACTGCCATTTCATGGTCGATGGGTCGTAGCGCACCACACTGTAGGCCTCCGGCTGCAGCACCACGCCGTAGTGGGCCTTGTCGATCAGCGCTCGGTCGGCCACCAGTTGCAGCAGGTTGGCCAGTCGCTGGACTTCCCCACTCCAGGCGCGGGCGCCGGAATTACCCAGCGCCAGCACCGCCATGCCCGCCATCACGGCGATGATCACGATCACCACCAGCAGTTCTATCAGGGTAAAACCGCGGCTGCGGGCGGGTGCGACAGTCATGGCAGGCGACCGGGGCACAAATCAGATATCGGCGACAAAGATGTCCGACGCTTCGCCCTCGCCGCCCGGCTTGCCGTCGGATCCGAGGCTGAACAGGTCGTAGGGGCCGCTGGAACCCGGGCTGATGTACTGGTACTGATTGCCCCACGGATCCTTTGGCGCCTTTTTCAGATAGGGCTGGTTCCAGTTCTTGGCCTCCGGGAAGCCGCTCGGCTTCGAGATCAGCGCCTCCAGGCCCTGGTCGGAGCTGGGATAGACGAAATTGTCCATGCGGTACATGTCCAGCGCCGTCTCGATCGCGCGCAGGTCCACGGCCGCTGCCTTCATACGCGCCTCGCCGGTGCGCCCGAGTACATTCGGCACCACCAGCGCCGCCAGCACACCGAGAATCACGATGACCACCATGATCTCGATCAACGTAAAGCCGCCGCTCTTGCGTAAGTTTCTCATTTCATCACCTTCAATGATTCGCAGCCTTGCCAGGCAGTTGCTATCGGTCCGCGATCAATCGCCGTGGCGGTGCAAACCTTTTCAAACACTTCAGGTACACAGCCTAACCCATTGATCACACTAGATTTTCGCTCAATCAGACACTCGGCCCAAAACCTATACTACCAGTTGGTTCATACTCATGATCGGCATCATGATGGCCACCACGATAAACAGTACGATACCGGCCATCAGCAGCAGCATGATGGGTTCGAACAGGCTCACGAACGCGGTCACCGCCCCCTGCAGGTCGCGCTCCTGGGACTCCGAGGCGCGGTGCAGCATTTCGTCCAGGGTGCCGGACGATTCGCCGCTGGCGATCATGTAGATCATCATCGGCGGGAAATACTCCACATCCTCCAGTGCGCGGCGCAGGCTGCCGCCCTCGCGCACCGATTTCTGCGCCTGCTGCAGGCGCTCCTTGAGAAAGTCGTTGCTCATCACACCGCTGGCGATCCCCATCGCCTGTACCAGCGGCACACTGCTGCCGGTCAGGATTGCCAGGGTACCGACATAGCGGGTGCTCTGGGCACCGCGCACCAGCCAGCCGATCAGCGGCATTTCCAGCAACCGGTGGTGCCATCGGTAGCGCAGTGCCGGGCGGCGCAGCAGCAACATGACCGTGGCCACCAGCGCGACACAGGCGGGCGGCACCAGCCAGCCCCAGGCGGAGATGAAATTGCTCAGGGCGACCAGGATGCGCGTCGCCAGCGGCAATACCTGGCCGGTTCCGGTGAAAACCTCGATCACGTCCGGCACCACGTACACCATCAGGCCGGTGACCACGAGGATACAGATCACCACCAGCACCGCGGGGTAAATCAGCGCCAGTTGCACCTTCTGGCGAAACTCCTGCTGGCCCTCTGTATAGTCGCCGAGGCGCTCGAGCACCGCATCCAGGTGACCGGAGTGCTCGCCGGCCTCGACCGTCGCCCGGTAGAGCTTGGGAAAAGCGCGCGGAAAACTGCCCAGGGCCTGGGCGAAGCTGTGCCCTTCCAGCACCTTGCCGCGCACCGCCAGCACGATGCGGCGGATCTTGTGGTTGCGGGTCTGGTTGGCGATGGCACCCATCGCCTCCTCCAGCGGAATACCGGCGCGCAGCAGCGTCGACAGCTGTCGCGTCAGCAGCGCCAGGTTCTTGACACTGAGGCCCGGACTGCCGGCGAGCAGCGAGCCGCCGCTGCCGGAAGAGGATTCGGTCGCCGGCGCCACCTCGAGTGGAATCAGCCCCTTGGCGCGCAGCTGCTGGCGCGCGGCGCGGGCGCTATCGGCCTCCAGGGTGCCGCGATTCTTGCGTCCGGAGTCGGCCAGTGCGGTGTATTCGAAGGCGGCCATGGTCAGAACCCCCGGGACTCGGGACTCGGGACTCGGGACTCGGCAACGCGAGCTGAGTCCATCCAGGCATCAAAATTTATGCCCCGCGCAACGATACCGGCAAAGCGACATGCAACGTCACCGGGCCCGAAGCCAGCCTCCCAACAGTCCCGAGTCCCGTCTTTATGATTCCTGCGTAACACGCAACACCTCCTCCAGCGAAGTCACCCCGCCCAGCACCTTGGCCACACCGTCCTCGCGAATACTCGACGACACCCGGCGCGCCTCGGCCACCAGCTTGCTCTCGGAGGCGCGGTCGTGGATCAGCTGGCGCATGGTCTCGTTGACCGGCACCAGCTCGTAGATCCCAACGCGGCCGACGTAGCCGCTGTGATTGCAGTGCTCACAGCCGTCCGGGCGGTAGATGGTCGCGCTGTCGACGCCCAGCAGGCCGCACTCGCTGGCGTCCGCCGCGTGGGGCTGCTTGCACTCCGGGCAGAGCACGCGCACCAGCCGCTGGGCCAGCACGCCGATCAGGCTCGAGGACAGCAGGAAAGGCTCGATGCCCATATCCACCAGCCGTGTCACCGCGCCCAGCGCAGTGTTGGTGTGCAGGGTAGACAACACCAGGTGGCCGGTCAGGGAGGCCTGGATGGCAATCTGCATCGTCTCCAGGTCGCGGATCTCGCCCACCATCACCACATCCGGATCCTGGCGCAGTATCGCGCGCAGCCCGCGGGCAAAGGTCATGTCCGCCTTGGTGTTCACCTGGGTCTGGCCGACGCCCTCCAGGTTGTACTCCACCGGGTCCTCGACAGTGAGGATGTTCTTTTCGCGGTTGTTGATGGAAGCGAGGCCGGCGTAGAGAGTAGTCGTCTTACCGGAACCCGTGGGGCCGGTGACCAGCAGGATGCCGTGTGGGCGCGACAGCAGGTCGGTGATCACCTTCAGGTCGCCGTCGGCCATGCCCAGCTTGCCCATATCCATCTTGCCCGCCTGCTTGTCCAGCAGGCGCATCACCACCCGCTCGCCGGCGGAGGACGGCATGGTGGAAACCCGCACATCCACTTCGCGGCCGGCCATCAGCAGGGAGATACGGCCGTCCTGGGGCACGCGCTTCTCGGCGATATCCAACTTGGCCATCACCTTGATCCGCGACACCAGCAGCGGCGCCAGGGCGCGGCGGGGCTCCAACACCTCGCGCAGCACGCCGTCGACGCGGAAGCGGACCACCAGGCGCTTTTCAAAGGTCTCGATATGAATATCCGAGGCGCCCTGCTTGAGCGATTCGGCAAAAATGGCATTGATCAGCTTGACGATGGGGGCGTCGTCTTCCTGCTCCAGCAGGTCTTCCGTCTCCGGCAGTGCGTCCACCACCGCCGCCAAGTCCAGCTCGTCGCCGAGACCCTCGACATCGGACAGGTTGCCGCCCTCGCGGTTTTCGTAGAGTTCCTGCAGCGCCGACTGGAAGGCCCCCTCCTCCACCGCCTCGATATCCACGGGCACGCCGCTCAGGCGCTGTGCCTCCGCCAATACCGACGGGTTCAGCGGCGCCACGTAGCGACAGCAGGGCCTGCCGTCTACATCCACCAGCAATACCCGGTGCCGCTTGGCAAACGCGTAGGGCAGTCGCCGAACGGCCGTGTTTGTGTCTAGCGCACCGCCTGTCATTTTTCCGCCTCGATCACCTCGGCATCCAGCACTTCCATCGGCGCGCCGTCATCGGGCTCGGCGCTGTCGTCATAAGTCCCGGTAGGCGGTGTCAGGTCCGGCAACACGCCGCCGCGGTGCCAATCCCAGATTACACTGGTATCGCCGCGCAAGCGGATCTGCTTCTCCTGCATATCCAGGTAGCGCTCGCGGGTTTCCTCGTAGCCGGCAATCTGGGAGCTCAGGATCTTCGGGCGCAGGAACACCATCAGGTTGGTCTTGGTGACGTCTTTGTCGCTGGAGCGGAACAGGCGCCCGATGCCCGGGATATCCCCCAGCAGCGGCACCTTGGACTTGGTCTCGGTCACCTTGTCCTCGATCAGGCCGCCGAGTACCAGGATGGCGCCATCGTCAATCAGCACCTTGGTGCGGATCTCGCGCTTGCTGGTCACAATATCCACGGCCCCCTCGGAGGACGGCAGCACATTTTCCACCTTCTGCTCGATCTCCAGCGTCACCGAGTTGTTATTGTTGACCCGCGGCTTGACCGTGAGCGTGGTGCCCACATCCTCCCGCTGGATGGTCGTGAAGGGATCGTTGTTGCTGCCGGACAATAACTGCTCGCCAGTGACGAAGGGCACATTCTGGCCCACGAGGATTTCCGCCTCCTCGTTGTCCAGCGCGATCACCTGCGGCGTGGAGAGGATGTTGGAGCTGCTTTGCGTCGCCAGCGCCTTGATCGCCAGGCGGATATCGGTGCCGCTCAGGTAACCGAGATTCAGCCCCGTGCCCACCAGACTGGAAGGGTTGAGAGAGAAGGGGTTGACGTCGGAAATCACATTGCCGTCATCGTCGGTCAACTCGGCTTCCGCCGCGCTATTGTTGAAGCCCGCCACCACGTCGTCATCGGCGCCGGCGATCCACTGGATGCCCAACTGGTTCCCCGTGCCCTCGGTGACCTCGACGATCAGCGCCTCGATCAGCACCTGTGCGCGGCGCACATCCAGCTTGGCGATAACACCCTTCATGGTTTCCAGCAGTGCCGGCGGCGCCGTCAGTACCAGGGAGTTCAGGGATTCATTGACCTGAATGCTGACCTCCACATCGGCCGCTTGCTGGTCCTTTTCCGTCTTCTGGATACTGCCGCTCATACCCTCGAGTATGGGCTTCAGGTCGGCCGCGCTGGCGTACTGGACATAGACCACCGCGGTGTTGCCGTCGCCGTCCAGCGGCTGGTCCAGGCGGCGGATCACATCCTTGAGCTGCTGGCGGGTGACCGGGTCGCCGGTCAGCAGCACGCTGTTGGAGCGCTCGTCGACGGCGATGCGCAGCGGCTGCACATCGTTACCCTGCTTGCCGCCGGACTGCAGCAACTCGCTCAGCACCTGCTTCACATCCTTGGCCGAGGCGAACTGCAGCGGGACCAGCTCGATATCGATGGCGCCGGCACGGTCCAACTGGTGTACCAGGCGCACTATCTGGTCGATATTGGCGGCGCGGTCGGCGATGATCAGGGTGTTGGTATCGGCGTAGGCCGCCAGGTGGCCGGTCTGCGGAATCAGCGGCCGCAGCATCGCAATCAACTGTGCGGCGGAGATATTCTCCACCCGCACCGTGCGCACCACCAGGGATTCCGCCGGCACATGCGCCCCCTTGCTGTCGAGGTCCACCACGGGAATCGCCTGCTGTTTGGCCAGCGCATCCGGCACCACTTTCCAGGCGTTGCCCTGCTCCACCAGGCTGAAGCCGTTCACCTGCAGTACCGACATGAAGACGTTGAAGGCCTCTTCGTGGGTCATCGGATCGCCGGCGACGACGGTGACCTTGCCCTTCACATTGGGGTGGACAACGATATTCTTGCCGGTGAAATCCGCCGCCCAATTGATCAGGTCGCGTATATCGGCGTTGTCCAGCGACAGGGTCACCCGTTCCGGAGGTTGAGCCAGTACTGAAGTCCCTATCAACAAACCCAGGCCGACTGCGAGCAGCCCTCGATAAAACATCCTCATCATTGGTTATCTGGCTCTTTTATTCTTGATACTGAAAAATGGTCTTGGAAAAATAAATTCGATTTACTGGCGACGCTCCGCGCGGCGCTGGCGTGCCAGGTCCCGCAACTGTTCCAGCCGTTCGCGGATGGACTGCTGCTTTTCGGACCGGCTGGCCGAGCTCCTGGTACTGGTCTCGATCGCCTGGCGAGCGTAATTGCTATAGCGGCTCATGGCCACACTCGGCCGCCCATCCTGGTCCGGGTACGTCAGTTTTTCCATCTTGCCGTTGCGGCGCAGCACTATGTGGTCCACTGCAACGGAGTAGAGCTCCGCCCCCCCGGGCAGCCTCTCCCCCACATAGATCCGCTCGGCGGGCTTGCCCTTCTCCGCCACCAGCGCACTGGCCTTGTCCTTGGTACTGTTGTTGAGCACACCGGACAGTACCAGATTGAGTTGGGTGATGGGGATATTGGCGAGGTCCACTTCCGGCTCGCTGTCTTCCTTCGGCTCGACCTTGGCCAGCCCGAAGAAAGGGGTGTTGGGCAGGGATTCGACGGGGGCCGGGCCCGCACTGGCAGTGCGCTCGGCCAGCAGGCTCTCTTCCTGCGACCCGCCCGGCACCAGCAGTGCACCATAGGCGAGCAGATTGATGGACAACCAGCCGGCGACCACACCGATAGACGCTTTCGCACCGAGCGACATCCCCTTGCCCGCCGGGCGCCGGGAAAATACCGCTCCCACGGAGCTGATGACTCGCTGTACTGCAGACATGGGTAACCCTGTATAGCCAATACGACGATTGACTGAATTTATCAGTTATTGACGCCTATTCTCTTTCGTCATCCTCCGAAAGGCAATGTTCCATTCCTGGCGCCCGACACTGCATGATTTTTACACAAATGCCTGCCGCAGCAGCCAGAGGCCCTCTTCCGCGCCAAAAGAAAGGGCGGCCAAGGCCGCCCTTCCATACTTTCTAGTCTATTAATCAAAGTTTACAACTTTGTTTCAAGCTCCGGCACCGCATCGAAAAGATCCGCGACCAGGCCGTAGTCGGCAACGGAGAAGATCGGCGCCTCCTCGTCCTTGTTGATGGCCACGATCACTTTGGAGTCTTTCATACCGGCCAGATGCTGGATAGCACCG
This sequence comes from Microbulbifer litoralis, assembly GCF_023634065.1. GTDB lineage: Bacteria > Pseudomonadota > Gammaproteobacteria > Pseudomonadales > Cellvibrionaceae > Microbulbifer > Microbulbifer litoralis. The sequence goes on along the minus strand of NZ_JALKCV010000009.1, from coordinate 67,365 downwards.
GAGATGCCCACCGCAATGTACAGATCCGGAGCGACGATTTTGCCGGTCTGCCCCACCTGCATATCGTTGGGAACGAAGCCGGCATCCACTGCCGCGCGGGATGCCCCCACCGCAGCGCCCAGCTTGTCGGCCACCTTGTACAGGATCTCAAAGTTGTCGCCGTTCTGCATGCCGCGACCACCGGAGATCACTACCTTGGCAGAGGTCAGCTCCGGGCGATCGGACTGGGCCAGTTCCTCGCCGACAAACGAAGAAACACCGGCATCGTCGGCGATATCCACAGACTCCACCGCAGCGCTGCCGCCCTCGGTGGATACGGCGTCAAAGGCAGTGGTGCGCACAGAGATCACTTTGATGGGATCGGAGCTCTGTACCGTGGCAACCACGTTGCCGGCGTAGATCGGGCGTTTGAACGTGTCGGCACTCTCGACGGCAATGATGTCGGAGATCGGCTGTACATCCAGCAGCGCGGCGGCGCGCGGCAGCATGTTCTTGCCGGTGGTCGTGGCCGGAGCCAGGATATGGCTGTAGTCCTTGCCCAGATCGGCAACCAGTTTGGCCACATTCTCGGCCAGCTGGTGGCCATAGGCCGCATTGTCGGCGACCAGGACCTTGCTCACGCCGTCCACTTTGGCGGCGGCCTCGCCCACCGCGCCGCAGCTCTCACCGGCAACCAGCAGATCGATATCGCCACCGATGGCCTTGGCCGCGGCGATGGTGTTGAGTGTAGCGCCCTTCAGTTCGGCGTTGTCGTGTTCCGCAATAACCAGGATGCTCATCAGATTACCTTCGCCTCGTTCTTCAGTTTCTCTACCAGTTCCGCCACGTCGGCGACCTTGACACCCGCCTGGCGCTCGGCCGGCGGCTCGACTTTCAGGGTCTTGGTGCGCGGGGTGATGTCCACGCCCAGCTCGCCCGGGTTGGTGGTATCCAGCGGCTTCTTCTTCGCCTTCATGATGTTCGGCAGGGAGGCGTAGCGCGGCTCGTTCAGGCGCAGGTCGGTGGTGACGATGGCCGGCAGTTTCAACTCGACCGTCTGCAGGCCGCCGTCGATCTCGCGGGTTACCTTGACGGCCTCGCCGTCGACGTTGACTTCAGAGGCAAAGGTACCCTGCCCCATGCCGGTCAGCGCGCCCAGCATCTGGCCGGTCTGGTTGTTGTCACCGTCAATGGACTGCTTGCCCATGATGACCAGTTGCGGCTCTTCCTTGTCGACGATTGCCTTCAGGCACTTGGCCACCGCCAGAGGCTGCAGCTCGTCGTCGGTCTCGACCAGGATGCCGCGATCGGCGCCCAGCGCCAGTGCGGTACGGATCTGCTCCTGGCTCTGCTTGGGGCCCATGGAAACGGCGACTATCTCGCTGACGACGCCTTTCTCCTTCAAGCGTACCGCCTCTTCCACGGCAATTTCGCAGAAGGGGTTGATAGACATTTTTACGTTGGCAGTATCGACGTCAGAGCCATCCGCCTTGGGGCGGACCTTGACGTTGTAGTCCACAACGCGTTTCACAGCTACAAGAACTTTCATGGAAATCCCGTCTTAAATCAGCTTTGCAGGAGCCGCGACTGAACGGTCTCATATCGCGAACGAAAACGATGTTCTGGTCAAACACCTGTTTGAACGGCGTGTATGTTGACCCTTCCATACGCCAAAATCAATAGTCAAATGGCCGTCCGGGGGATCATTCAGCGCATCAATTTCGGGCCATAACGCGGGCCTATTCAGACTAGTCCGAATACCAGCCCGCGAGCCGGAATACAACACATTTGCCACGGGAATTGAATACTCCTGCAATTGGTAGGGTTGATTGATGACCTATATAATCCGCGGCCAATATAAGAAGTTGCGGCTATTTGACGGCCGTAAAACAGTCAATTGCAACCAGCTGAGGAGAGCGCCGTGGAACGCGAATCAATGGAATACGATGTAGTGATCGTGGGTGCAGGCCCCGCGGGCCTGGCGGCGGCCTGCCGTATTCGCCAGCTCAATGAGAACATCGAAGTCTGCGTGGTCGAGAAAGGTTCCGAGGTCGGCGCCCACATCCTGTCCGGCGCCGTTTTCGAGCCCACCGCCCTGAACGAACTCTTCCCGGACTGGAAAGACCGCGGCGCACCGCTGAACACCCCGGTCAAGGGCGATGACATCTATGTGATGGGCAGCGCCGAGAAGGCCTCCAAAGTACCCAACTTCTTTGTGCCCAGCACCATGCACAACGAGGGCAACTACATCATCAGCCTGGGCAACCTGACCCGCTGGCTGGCGGAACAGGCCGAGAGCCTGGGTGTCGAGATCTTCCCCGGCTTCGCCGCTGCGGAAGTGCTGTACAACGACGACGGCTCGGTCAAGGGCATCGCCACCGGCGACATGGGCGTCTCCGCCAAGGGCGAGCACAAGGACGCCTATATGCCCGGCATGGAGCTGCACGCCAAGTACACCCTGTTCGCCGAGGGCTGCCGCGGCCACCTGGGCAAGCAACTGATCTCCAAATTCAAACTGGACGAAGGCGCGGACCCGCAGCACTACGGTATCGGCATCAAGGAAATCTGGAAGGTCGACGACGACAAGTACCAGGAGGGCCTGGTGGTCCACACCGCCGGCTGGCCGCTGGACGAGAGCGGTTCCCACGGCGGCGGTTTCCTGTACCACGCCGAGGATAACCAGGTGGTTGTCGGCCTGATCACCGACCTGGCCTACAGCAACCCCCATGTGAGCCCGTTCGACGAGTTCCAGCGCTACAAGCACCACCCGGTGATCAAGCAGTACCTGGAGGGCGGCCAGCGCGTCGCTTACGGCGCGCGCGCCATCACCAAGGGCGGCCTGCAATCACAGCCGAAAATGACCTTCCCGGGCGGCCTGCTGATCGGCGATAACGCCGGCACCCTGAACTTTGCCAAGATCAAGGGCAATCACACCGCAATGAAATCCGGCATGATCGCCGCCGAGAGCATCGTGGAGGCCCTGGGTGCCGAACGCGCCAACGACGAGCTGACCGAGTACACCAGCAAATACCGCGACAGTTGGGCTTGGAAGGAGCTGCACAAGCAGCGCAACTTCGGCCCGGCCCAGCACAAGTGGGGCAACATACTCGGCTCCGCCTACGCGTTTATCGATATCAACATCTTCCAGGGCAAGCTGCCGTGGACCCTGCGCGACACCAAGGCGGACCACGCCCAACTGAAACCGGCGGCGGACTGCAAGAAAATCGACTACCCGAAGCCCGACGGCGTGCTCAGCTTCGACAAGCTGTCCTCGGTGTTCATCTCCAACACCAACCACGAGGAAGACCAGCCCTGTCACCTGACGCTGAAAGACGACGAGATCCCGATCAACCACAACCTGCCGATCTACGACGAGCCGGCCCAGCGCTACTGCCCCGCCGGCGTCTACGAAGTGGTCGAGGATGCAGAGGGCAAGCGCTTCCAGATCAACGCGCAGAACTGCGTGCACTGCAAGACCTGCGACATCAAGGACCCGACCCAGAATATCGTCTGGATCGCGCCGGAGGGCGGCGGTGGTCCCAACTATCCGAATATGTAACCAATTTGGAGTTGTAACGACTTTGCTTTTTCAGGGCGCCCCGGGGGCGCCCTTTTTTGTTGTCGGAAAATGCACCGGGGAATCCCCAATGGGCGTGTTACCAGCCTGAGGGTTCGACGCCGTATATAGAGAGTTTAGTGGCAGCAGGACCTTCGCATCAGCTGTAGAATTTTTATCAATCTTTGGCGACTGGCGAAAACAGGGGGCGCTCTTCGAAAGACCCGGCGAGCCACCTGACGTCGGCGCCACCAGGCTTGTCAGGCCGCAGCCCTCCTGGAAAGCCAGAATGGCAACCTACTTTACAAATAAAAAACCGGACACTGCTGCCAGCACCCGGTTTAAGCATCCCTGTTTCTTCGTTCGAACTTCCGAATTCAGAAATCTAGAATTGGTATTGTGCACTCAGGGAGAAGGAGGAGCCCGGCGCTTCCTCAAACACGGTGACCCCCTGCCGCTCGATATCAACGGATTCATCCAGCAGGTTCTGCACTTTCGCCTTGACCGTGACTTCCTGGGTCGGGTACCAGGAGTAAGTCAGGTCCAGGGAGTGGAACGGTTGCTCGAACGCATCCGGGGCACCGTTGCGACCGGCCAGGTAGAGGCGCTCGCCGAACACGTTATAGCCCAGCGTGGCCGAGTGGTTGCCATCCGGGGAGTCGAAACCCACCAGCATGTTGACCACATACTCCGAGGCACCGGTCATTTCGCGCACCGGGTTGGTCGGGGCATCGGCCTCGACACCGGCCACCAGTTCCGAGTCCTGCAGGGTGATATTGCCCTGGACGAAGAAGCTGTCCATGGTCTCGCCCATAAAGCCCAGGGTCTTCAGACCCTCGATCTCGAGCCCGGTAATCTCGCCGGATTCGGCGTTGATGATTTCGCGGGCCACGTTGGTATCACTGGAGCCCAATTCGAAAAATTCGATCGGATCGGTGATGTCTTTGTAGTAGGCGGACAGTGTCAGGTTGTCGCCGTTGTCGAAGAACCATTCGGCGCGCACATCGAAGTTGGAGATTTCCGACGGGCGTGCATCCGGGTTGCCCTTGATCTGCTCATCGGTGATGGGATCGATGTAGATCGCATCGGTGATTTCGCGCAGGTCCGGGCGCACGGCGGTTTTACTGGCACCGAAACGCAACTGGAAGGTCTCCGCCCACAGTGAGCCCATGTAGGTCAGGGACAGGGACGGATAGACATCGTCCTGTACATAGGTCGCATCCAGAAGCTCTTCCGGGTCGTCGGTGATCTGGGGGTCATCCACGGAATAGCTGTAGGGGTTCCACTCCAGCGCCACCTGGTTGTAGTCCTCCCAACGGGCACCGGCGGAGACGCGCCAGGTTTCCCGGAAGGTCCAGTCCACTTTACCGAAGACCGCATCGGTCAGCGTTGCGGCAATATAGCTCTGCTTGTTGCCACCGGCGCGATCGAAGACAAAGTTGTTGTCGGTATTGGTAATGTTGTCATCGCCGAATACCTCATCCAGCGGCGCCCCCATCGGTGCATCATCGGTCACCTCGAAGGCGTCCAGGCGCAGCTGTGTTTCCTTGTAGCTGCGACCTTTTTCCGTGCGCGCAAAACCGCCACTCAGTTCCAGGAAGGAAGTGGAGAACTGCAGCGGCAGGGTTGCGGACCAACCGTAGTTGCGCACCTCATCCTGCAGCTCGGTGAAACGGAAATCCGCGCTGCGGGAGCCGGTGCTGACCGTGGAGCTGATGGTCTCGCCGGTGCCGGTATCGGTCACCGTGTCCGCGAAGACGCTCACCTGGTTGGGAATATCGGTGGTGGCCTCGGAGTCGGAATAGAACCAGTCGACCGTCAGGTCTTCCGGCACCCAGTCCAGCATACCGCCGGGGACCAGCGCCTTGGTCTGCGGGCCGACAGAGTGGCTGCCCCGGACCTGGTTGACCGTCATCTCGCGCTCTTCGTATTTCAGCGCATACTCACGGAAACCGCGGCCATCGGAGATCTCGCGGTTTTCGTTGAAATAGTCGCTGATCGACGTCTCGTCGTCGGTATTGCGCAGGAACAGGCTGGTGGCGGACAGGCTGTGTTCGTCGCCGTAGCGCAGGCCCAGGTTCAGGTTGCCGCTGAGGTTCACCGAGTAGGTGGATTCGTTCTTGGTATCCGTACGTTCGTCGGGCGAGCCATAACTGCGCTGGATGCGCTCGCTCTCGGCCCACTCACTCTTGTAGGAAGCACCGGCGAGGAAACCCAGTTCCCAGTTGTCGCCGAAGTAAAAACGGTTGCCGACACTGCCTTTCACATCGGTATCCGGACGCACGGATTCCTTTTCCACCGCGATATCGCGGTTCAGGTTCAGGGCCAGCTCGCGGTTCAGCGTCTGCGCCGCCGCCAGCGCTTCCTGTGCGGAGGCAAAGTCCTGCCCCTCGCTGATCAGCGTATCGCGGATATTCTCGACACTCAGGTCGCCCCTGAAGCGCTGCATGGCAGCGGCGATCTCGCCGGGCATCGCCCGGGTACCGTCGTCGGTGCCGAAGTCGTCGTCATCGCCGCCGTTGTAGCTCAGCGCGTCGCCGCCGGTCTCGGTGTTGAAACCCGTTCCCAGCTCAACGAAATAAGTCAGCGCATCCGGGATCGTCTTGGTGCGGATATCGACATTGCCGCCACCAAAGGTCGCGGCCTGGTCTGCCGAGTAACTTTTCTGTACCGCGAGGGAATCCACCACCGAGGTCGGGAAGATATCCAGCGGAATCACGTTGCGGGTCAGGTCCGGCGACGGCACCGTGGCGCCGTTCAGGGTGGTGCTGGAATAGCGCTCACCCAGGCCGCGGACATAGACGAATTTATCGTTGACCAGTGACAGGCCGGAAACCCGGCGCAGCGCCGCGGCCACGGTGGAGTCGCCGACACGGCCGATCATTTCGGAGCCGAGCACATCGGTGACCACTTCATCGTCCAGTCGCTCGGAAATCAGCATTTCGGCAGAATCGCGCAGGCGCCCCTGCACCATGACTTCTTCAATCTGCTGGGCCGGCGGAGCGGAGAGATCGTCCGTCTCCGCCTGCGCCCAGACTTGGGGTGTCAATGTGGAGGCCGCGGCGATAGCCAGTACCAGCGGCGCTCTCTGAAAATTTTCTTTCTTAACCATTACCCAGGCCTCGTATTGTTCTGATCACTGCTGTGGTAGAAGCAAACAGGGCGCCGGCTCCCGTTGCGAAGCGGCGCCCTGCAGATCAGGGGCCAAGCCCCCCAACCCGTCTACGACTTACTCGAACCACAGCGGCTTGGCGCGGCCGCCTTCGTGCAGGCCGTAGGTCCAGCCTTGGGTCCAGTCGGAACCGTTGATATCCAGGGCGCCCAGGTATGCGCGCCCCACCGGAGTAACAGTCGGAGCTGCATCTTGAATCAACTGCGGATCTTCAGTGAAGATAGCGGGGATACCGCCAAGCAATTGAAGATCGGTATTGGCATTTGCTGTAGGGTCGACAGCACCGGAGATGGGGGCAAACTGGTTACCGCTGTTCACAGCCCACTGCTCCAAAGTATCCGCTCCAACCGGTCCGCCTTTGGTTTTTTCTTCACAGGCGAAGATATTGGAAGTGATAGCCACGTCAGTGCCAGACTCCGCTTCTGTCAAGGTTTCATCGCTCTCTACACGCAGACAGTAGTTATCCAGTGCGGGCTCACCGTCTGAGTCCAGCTTAGTTGTATCCGCAGCGAAAGAGGCAACGATCATGGAATTACTAACCATCGGGAATATACCTTCCCGGAAGCGCCAGCCAGCACCCGGATCATGGGTACCGCCGCCCTGAGGGGAAATGATACAGGTCAGGCCGTCGATCACCGGACGGCTGTTTATCCCCTTCGAAATGACGCTCGACCGAGCAGCAGCATCGATTTTGTCATAGTTGCCAATACCATCGGACTCGATACAGTGGTTGCCATCAGCCTCACTCTGAATAACCAGGGCATTGGTGATGGAACCCTGCCAGCCCTCGTCGATATCAATGGAGTCGTCGCGCACATACAGCGCCACGTAGTTCTCGATGCTGACCGCACCGCCGAAGAACTCGATACCATCGTCGTAAGTGGAGTAGGCTTCCAGGTTGCGCACGGTGGTGCCACTGCCCACAGCATTGAACGCAATGCCGTTCAGCTCATCACCACTGGCCACCTCGGCACCGGTGTGCTTGACGCGTACGTAGGTCATTTCACCGGAGCTGTCGGCGTTGTTGTTGCCACCGTAGTTGGACTCATCATCGCCGACGGAGCCTTCGGACAGAAGGTGGCATTCGCCATCCAGCGCCAGGTCTCCAGCGGACACAGAGCCGGTGTAGGAACACTTGTTGGTGACACCGAAACCGTTGATCACCATGCCACCCCACTGGGATACGTCTTCCGGGCCCACGGTGCCGAGCACATCGGACTGGGAGGTAAAGGTGATGGGCGCAGATTCAGTACCACGGGCAAACAACTGCGAGCCGCGGTTGATGACCATAAAGGCGGAGTTGTTGGTAAAGGCCACAGTGGCGCCGGCCTGGACTTCCAGCTTCACGCCGTCACCGCCCTCGGCGATACCGGCTTCGGCCAGGGCCGCGTCACTGTCGAAAGTCTCGCCGACAAACAGGCTGCCGGAGAAGATATGGGCGCCGCCCTCGGGCAGGGCCGGGATGTACAGGTCTTCCGTCAGCGGATTGCTGGAGGATACGAAATCTTCAGAGTAGGTGCAGTTGGTGCCGTTGTAAGAGCCCTGCAGACCGGAGCTTTCGAGGGTGGCGCAGGGGTTATTGGTGTTGTCGCCACCACCGTTGTCAGTGGAGTTGTCAGTGGAGTTGTCGTTGGTCTCCGGTTCGATATTGATACCACCACTATCACAACCGGCCAGCAATGCGGCGATCGCAGCTGCCAGCAGCAGCTTGTTGTTTACTCGCTTCATAATTCCCCCTAACGGAAGTTTGCAATTTGGGGCCAATGAAAACCCGTTTTTTATGATTCAGCTGTGCGTCCTGAATGTTCTGAAAACCGATTTTCAGCGTCCCTGAAACCGTGCTTGTTTTGTTCGCCTGAGCGATTCGGACGCGAGGGAGTGTAGGAAGGGAATATTGCGAAATTGTTACTTGAGGATCGTTTTTCCGAAAAACTTGCAATACCTCGCTGCCTGGATGCAGAAGTTACATATTTATTGCAAACATGTTTCAGGAAACGATCAAGCAGCAGGCAAGGTGGCGATTATTGCATCGCCCTGCCCGACTACTGCAGTTGAAAGGAAATGATCGGATGCTGCCCGGCTTCAGTACTCACCGAGCAGGAAAGACTGGCCGGCGCTGCGGATCCAGAGCTGGCCATCGCGGTCCTCGGCCCAGTCCACTAACTGGTAAAAGACATCCCGGGAAATACGGGCATACAGACCGGCCCGGACTTCCAGGTAGGGAACCTGCCGCGGCGGCTCGCCAAAGGGCCTGAGTTGCCAGTCGCGCTCATCGTCCAGGGGCACCACGTCACCGGTGTTGGTGGTGAACAACAGCGGCTGGTCGCCGGCCTGTTCGTTGCGGGCCACCTGGGTGGCGATAAAGGGTACATCTTCGACGCGAATACGCCACTTTTCCACCGGAGTGACCAGAAAATAATCGTCACCCTCGCGCCGCAGGATACTGGCAAACAGGTTCACCAGCGGCTGGCGGCGGATTTGCGTCCCTTCGTGGATCCAGCGGCCGTCGCGCTGGATCACCAGGTCCATATCGCCACAGAAATTCGGTGACCACTGCTTTACCGGCGGGTGGCCACGGAATTCACGCTGCAGTTTCTGCAACTGTTCAAACAGCGGCTCAGCCAAAGGAGGGCCCCGCACTTTCGCCGCCCGGCCTGCCCTCATCCTGGGATCTGCGGCCGGAGACATCGCCGATATGAACACCGACGTCCATGATGAACTCCATCAGACCCTCCCGATCCTCTATGACATCGGCGAAGGAGCGGGAGTGGTAGAGCTCTACAGCGCCCTGCACCAGGGCCCAGTAGGTGGAGTAATAGAAATAGGCCGGGACCTTCTTCAATACGCCCTGCTCCATGCGCCGCTCGAAGACCCGGTTCAGGGCGGAGGCATTGGAGTTGCGGATGGCGTGCAGCTCCTGGATCATCTCCGGCGCCAGATTCAACGCGATGATCTTCTCCTCCAGGCGCTGGAAGAGCCGGTCCTTGGACGGATCGGCCATCCGCGACTCGAAGTAGGCCCGCGCCGGCGCGGTGATATCGCCCTGTTCGGCGGCGGCCACTGCGGTTTTCAGGCGCTCGGTCAGGGACTTCTCATAGTCCATCAACAGGCGCATGTAAATCTCTGTTTTGGAGATGAAGTGCTTGTAGATAGTCCCTTTGCCGATATCCACGCGCTCGGCGATCTGCTCTACGGTGACCTTCTCCTCACCGTGCTCCAGCAGCAGCTCCAGAGCGGCATCCAGGATCCGCTGCTCGCGCGCGCGGAAGCGCTGCACCTTCTCTTTTGCCTTGTCCATACTTCCGACCTTCTCTGCCCGTCTGTTTGCCTGCCCGGGATTGGGAGACTGAAATTGACTATTCATTCATGAATGATAGGCAATTCGTCCAACTTGGGAAAGTGGATGAGCGGTCTGATGCGTGTTTTCCGGCCACAGCTGCCCAATCTGGGGGATCATCTGCCCCGCTCGCGGACTCCGGCGCCCCGCTGGCGGCTTGTATCACCCCGCTACAGGCGTCCGGACAATGCCCGGCGGCGCCGTGACTGATATCATCCGCGCTCGCATGCGGCAGGTCCCGCCGCGATAGAACATACTCATTCTGTAGTGACAGGCAGTAACCTTTAATATGGACAAGTTGAGCAAACTTCTGGATGTCGAGGAACTCGACAGCAATCTGTTCCGCAGCCGGCAGCACGTGGAGAACTACCGCAAGATCCTGTTCGGCGGCCAGGTGCTGGGGCAGGCGCTGATGGCCGCCACCCGCACCGTCGAAGACCGGTTGCCACACTCCCTGCACGCCTACTTCCTGCGCCCCGGCAGCAGCGAAATGCCGGTGATCTACGACGTGGACCCGATCCGCGATGGCGGCAGCTTCACCACCCGCCGCGTAGTGGCCAAGCAGCGCGGCCGCGCCATCTTCAATATGTCCGCCTCCTTCCAGATCCGGGAACCGGGCTTCGACCACCAGTGCGATAGGCCCACCGGCGACATCCCGGCGCCGGAGAGCCTCAAGAGCACCCAGCAGTTGGCCGAGGAGGCCGGCCTCAACACGCCACAGCACGACCAGCGCCGCTACATGGTGGATTTTCGCCCGGTGGATCCGGAGAGCCACTACGACAACAAGGTGCACCCGCCCCACAGCATGATGTGGCTGCGTGTGGAAGGTGAGCTGGGCGACGATCCGGTGGAACACCGCTGCGCTCTCTCCTACGCCTCGGACATGGGGCTGCTGGGCACCAGCCTGCAACCGCACCCGACCTCCCTGTTCGACCCGCATATCATGCCGGCGAGCCTGGATCACGCCATGTGGTTCCACCGCGACTTCCGCGCCGACGAATGGCTGCTGTACGTGACCGACAGCCCCTCGGCCAGTGGCGCACGCGGCTACTGCCGCGGACAGGTCTTTACCCGGGACGGCGTACTGGTGGCTTCCACAACCCAGGAAGGCCTGATCCGCAAAATCTGAAGATATTTGCCGCGGGCGTCGATGCAAGCAACCACGGGGCCCGGCACCGATATTCCGGCCCCCGCACACGGCCGCGGCAAATTTTCTGCTTCTTCATGTAAATCAGTGGTTTACAGAGGGAAATTCACTGTTATAATGCGCCCCGCTTTCGACGAGAAGCACACAAGTCGGTGAGTAGCGCAGCCTGGTAGCGCACTTCCTTCGGGAGGAAGGGGTCGGAGGTTCGAATCCTCTCTCACCGACCATTTTCTTATCTGCCCTCTTTATAATTCAGACATTCCCGGGCTCAAGCAGCCGCCTGAATTGATCCCGCTCCACCACATTTTCGCAGACTCCATCCCAAACCGGACCATCCGCCGCGCTCGAGCTTGAATCGACACTCGGGGCACCCTTAGGATTTCGCGCTGTCCAACGAATTCAACAAATCGGATACGGCGTTTCTATGTTGCGATTGGTTTTCACTGCCCTGCTGACCCTGGCGCTGCCCCTGACGGCTGCCGCCGAGACCTATGACCTCCTCTACCGCGCGGCGATCGACCCGGATACCGGCAAGGCCCGGGTCGAAATCCGCCTGGAGGGCGACACCCTCCCCAGCGAACTGGATCTCAACCTGTCGTCCGGCCGCTACACCCAACTGGAAAGCGAACAGCCACTGGAGCTCGATGGCGACCGGGCCATCTGGCAACCCTCGGCCCCTAGCGCCAGCCTCAGCTACCTGTTTGAGATCGACGAGCAAAAAGGCAGCGGAAGCTACGACTCCCGCATCACCGACGACTGGGCCATCCTGCGCAGCGACAAGCTGATCCCGCCCATATCGGTGACGGCAGAGCGGGGACTGCGCTCGGAAGCCGAGCTTCACCTGGAGCTGCCGGAGGGCTGGTCTTCCGCCCTGCCCTATGCGGAGCTGGGACAGGACCACCACTACCGGCTGAAAGATCCCGGCCGCCGCTTTGTCCGCCCCAAGGGCTGGATGATCGTCGGGCGTATCGGCAGCCGCCAGGATTTCATCGCCGACGTCGATGCGAAGATCGCCGCACCGCTGGGTGAAGATATACACCGCCAGGACACCCTCGCCTTCCTGGGCTGGAACCTGCCGGAACTCAAGAAAGTCTTCCCCGATTTCCCGGACCAGTTGCTGGTGGTCAGCGCCGGCGACCCGATGTGGCGCGGCGGCCTGTCCGGTACCCGCTCCCTGTTCATGCACGCCGACCGCCCCCTGATCAGCGGCAACCGCACCAGCAGCATGATCCACGAGCTGGTGCACGTGGCCACCGGCATCCACGGCGATGACGAGAGCGACTGGATCGTGGAGGGTATCGCCGAGTTCTACTCCCTGGAGACACTGCGCCGTTCCGGCGGCATCAGCCAGCGGCGCTACGACCAGGCCATGGATGAACTGGCCGAATGGGGCCGCGAGGCACCGAACCTGTTCGAACGCCGCTCCTCCGGCCCCATCACCGCGCGCGCCGTGGGCATCATGCGGCAGGTCGACGAGGAGATCCGGGATGCCAGTGGCGGCAAGGCCAATATCGACAATGTGGCCCGCGGCCTTGCGGAAGACCGGGGAGAGGTCACACTGGCCAAGTTTCGCCGGCTGGCCGAGCAAGCCGCCGGCGGTCCGGTAAAAGCCCTGGACAGGGACAACCTCGGCGACGAACCCGGCTGACCGGGAGCGCGCACAAAGCAGACAGGCAAAAAAAAGCCCTGACGACGGGGGGGGGAGAGCGTCAGGGCCAAGACCATTAGGAGTGAAACTTGGAGGATTTCATCCTTACTACACAGCGGGCGAGTACCTTAGCGGAGCGCCCTACCGGCATTACTAAACACGCTTGGGGGAGATGTGTTAGCCAGTTACAGAGAAGTATCGAACACGCCCGGGAGATTTCCAGCCGGCCACCAGCGGAAATTTAGAACAATTGGAAATAGTTTGAGCCCAACTAAAGCAAAAAGTTATTAGTTGCCTTCGTCTGTACAAAAAAACAGCGCCATCGAACAAGCGACCGCACCCTGCACTTTTATTGATCACGACCTGGCCACACAGGTACCCCTCACCAACAACTCGCAACGGCGAACCTCACAACGCTTGACTAATCCCGGCGAGCCCCTAGAATAGCGCCTTCTTACACGCCTCGGGGTACGTAAGTATAAGAAAACGCTGGGATTTTTCGTTCCAATCCGCTAAACTCCGCGGCGTTTTCACTTCCGCATGATACGGAAGATAAAGTGCCGGTGACATCGAACCGGCGGAGCGAAAGCTCTGAATTTGATGTTAAGGCTAGGTGGCAGAGTGGTTATGCAGCGGACTGCAACTCCGTGTACGCCGGTTCGATTCCGACCCTAGCCTCCATTTTCCCCATCGCCGGCTTGCCCCTGTGAAGTCGACGACCAGCGAGGCCAAGCCCGGCACCGGGCTCATCCAGAATGGCCCCGCTCACCTCCCTGCCCGGGTGGTGGAATCGGTAGACACAGGAGACTTAAAATCTCCCGGCCTTACGGCCGTGCCGGTTCAAGTCCGGCCCCGGGCACCACCATTCCAAACCCGATCCATTCCCTGCCCGCATTTGACACGTCCTCACTGCATTAAAGACGCATTGACTGTTAATCAATGGCTCGCAGCTCACCCGGCCCAGCGCATGAAGATCCTACTGCCGGATATTTTTTAGGCAGCGCCCCCGGCTCCTATACTCGAAATATCAGCCCCTGCAGCTGTAACCGGAATGCGTGGGAACCGGAGTGGGAAACTATGGCGACTATCACCTGGGCGTGCCTGAAGTGCGGCAGCGAGAGTCACAAGCCGATTGATGTCGGGGATGACATTGCGGCAAAAGCGCTTATCCGCCAACTGAGGGAAAACTTTGACAACGGCGAACAACTGTTTCGCTGCGCCGCGGAGTATTGCGAAGGGAAAATGTATCCACTGCGGATTGAGGATACTCTCTGAGGCGCAGCCGGCCGGCGTCTTTCCAGAAATCAGCGGGGAACCGGCAGCGCCGCAATTCCCCAGCGCCCGCCATCGACTTCAGGACTTGCCGCTGCCCTCTTCACCCATCAGCGTGGGCCAGGCGGCGCGCAGGTACATCACCATGCTCCACAGGGTCAATGCCGCGGCGATATAAAGCAGAATATAGCCGACGGTTTCCATCAGTGGATACTCCCGCACATCGAACGCCAGCAACACGATGATTGCCGCTATCTGCGCGGTGGTTTTGATTTTGCCGATGTAGGAGACGGCCACGCTGCCGCGCTTGCCCAGTTCCGCCATCCATTCCCGCAGTGCCGACACGGCAATTTCACGGCCGATGATGACGGCCGCAGCGATGGTAAACCAGGCGCTCTTGTGCAGCCCCACCAACAGCACCAGCGCGGTGGCCACCATCAGTTTGTCGGCAACGGGATCGAGAAAGGCGCCGAACGGTGTGCTCTGGTTGAGTTTGCGCGCCAGGTAGCCATCCAGCCAGTCGGTGGCGGCGGCCGCCGCGAAAATGATCGCGGAGGCCATGTAGCTCCATTGGTAGGGAAGGTAGAAGACCAGCACGAATACAGGGATCAGCGCGACTCGGAGGAGGGTCAATTGATTGGCTAGTGTCATGCGGAGTGCGGGTCCTTTTTTCGCCTGCGTGCAGGCTCCTACATCTGGGCGTAACTTAGCAAGCTACCGGGAAAAATGAAACATTGAAACGGCGCGAAACAGCCGTTCCCGGACGCGCCGACGGGTCAGGCTCGCTGCCGGCAGGAAACTATTCGCTGTGCAGCGTCGAATAGATATCCTGTGCCAACTTGCGGCTGACCCCTTCCACACCGGCCAGGTCGTCCACCGATGCGCGCCGGATTTCCTGCAGGCCACCGAAATGGCGCAGTAGCGCGCGCCGGCGGGCCGGGCCGACGCCGGCAATCCCCTCCAACGGCGATTCGCGGCGCTTCTTGTCGCGCCGCTGGCGGTGGCCGGTGATCGCGAAGCGGTGCGCCTCGTCGCGCACCTGCTGAATCAGGTGCAGCGCCGGGGAGTCCGCAGCCAGTACCAGCTCCCTGTTGCTGGATACCACGTGCAACACTTCGAAGCCCGCCTTGCGTGTCGTCCCCTTGGCGACACCGATGATCTGCACACCGACCACGCCCAGCTCGTTCAGGCTCTCCACCGCCTGGCGCACCTGCCCCTTGCCGCCGTCGATCAGCAGGATATTGGGAAACTTGCCCTCACCGCTCGACAGCCGCGTATAGCGGCGCTTCAGCGCCTGGCCCATGGCCGCGTAGTCGTCGCCGGCCTGGATATTCTCGATATTGAAGCGCCGGTAATCGGACTTGACCGGCCCGCCGGTATCGAAGACCACGCAGGAGGCCACCGTCGCCTCGCCGCTGGAATGGCTGATATCGAAGCACTCCAGGCGCTCCGGCAGTTGCTCCATTTCCAGTACTTCCTGCAGGGCCTCGAAACGGTTCTGCAGTTTCTGTTGGGCAGCGGTGCGGCTGCCCAGATTCTGCTCCGCGGCCTGCTGGGCCATGGTGACCCAGGTGGCTCGGTTGCCGCGCAGGCGGTGGACCACAGACACCTCGCGCCCGCACTGCTCCTTCAACGCTTGCTGCAACACCGCCATATCGTCGATGGGCTCGGAAGTCAGTATCTCCCGCGGCACCTCGCGCTGGCTGCCGAGGTAGAACTGGGGAATGAAGGCCGACAGCAGTTCCGCACTGGACAACCCCAGCCGTTCGTCGGGGAAATAACTGCGGCTGCCGAGAATCCGCCCCTGGCGGATAAACAGGATATGCACACAGCTGGAACCGCCGATACTGGCGACACCGAGCACATCCACATCGCCGCTGGAGCGCTCCGCCACCTGGTCCGCCTGCAGCCGGCGCAGTGCCGAAATCTGGTCGCGCAGGTGGGCGGCCCGCTCGAATTCCAGCGCCTTTGAGGCCCGGTCCATCTCGTCCGCCAGTTCGCGCAGGATGGTGTCGCTTTTGCCGGACAGGAACATCTCCGCGTGGCGGACATCCTGGCCGTAATCCTCCTCGCTGATAAAGTCGACACAGGGCGCGGTGCAGCGCTGGATCTGGTACTGCAGGCAGGGCCGCGAGCGGTTGCGGAAAACGCTGTCTTCACAGGAGCGAATACGGAACGTCTTCTGCAGGAAGTTGAGGCTGTCGCGCACCGAGGACGCATTGGGAAAAGGCCCGAAATACTGCCCCTTCCTGCGCTTGGCACCGCGGTGGAATGCAATGCGCGGAAAGGTATCGCGGCTGGACAGGAAAATATACGGATACCCCTTGTCATCCTTGAGCATGACATTGTAGGGCGGCCGCTGGGATTTGATCAGGCCCTGCTCCAGCACCAGCGCCTCGGTCTCGCTGCGGGTGACCGTCACCTCGATCTCGTGGATGCGCTGCACCAGCGCCATGGTCTTGGCGGTCAGGCCCGAAGCGCGGAAATAACTCGAGAGACGGTTGCGGAGATTCTTGGCCTTGCCGACATAGAGAATCCTGCCATCGGCGTCAAACATCTGGTAGACACCGGGCTTTCGGGTAACGGTGGGCAGGAAACGCTTGCTGTCGAACATCGATAAACTGCTGGGATGGGCAAAGCGCAGCGCGCCCATCAGAGGCAAGTGATGGGCACGCTGCGCTTTGCCCACCCGGCGGTCCGGTCCCCTACAAGGCGGCCTCGGGGTCCAGAAGCTGGTATTTTACCGCCAAAAGCGTCAGTTCGACATCGCTGTGGATATCCAATTTCTCGAAGATACGGTAGCGATAGCTGTTGACCGTCTTGGGACTCACCGACAGGGTGTCGGCAATTTCCGCCACCTTGCTGCCGTTGACGATCATCACCGCCGTCTGCAGCTCGCGCTCGGAAAGGTCATCGAATGGGGAGGCCTTGTCGGTCTTGCCGCTGACATTGCGCAACGCCATCTTGGTGGCCATGGAACTGCTGATATAGACATCGCCGGCCACAACGGTACGGATGGCCTTGACCATCTCCTCCAGGTCCGCACCCTTGGTGACATAGCCGCTGGCGCCGGCCTGCATCAGGCGGCCCGGGAAGAGGTCGTCATCGAGCGCGCTGACGGCGACCACCTTGACCTGGGGGCAGCGAGCGAGCAATTTGCGCGTCGCTTCCAGCCCTCCCATGCCCGGCATCTTGACATCCATCAGGATGACATCGACTTCCGACTGGCGCGCAAAGGCCAATGCCTCTTCGCCGCTGTTGGCCTCACCCACGACTTGCATACCACTGACGTCACCCAGCATGCGTGAAATACCCATGCGCACCAGGTCGTGATCGTCCACCACTAAGACTTTGATCAAATTTGCCCCAACTACGGATAATGCAGTGGCTGCATCGCGGTTTCCCGGACCGCGCGCATCAGCGCTATTACGTTGCACTGTTAACTGCAATTCTTGTTATTGCCTGAGCCCGGATATCGCACCCCGGGTCGCAAATCAGCCCGATTTCTGCATATTGGGTATATTTTTTCGGCTACAGCTGCAGCCGCCTGTACGCAATCTACAAAAATCCCGGTACGACCTCCGGAAACCTACACTATCCAGACCCGCGAGGTGACACCTCGCAAGATCCATCCACAGAGCCTTGAAGGAACATACCAGACAAACCCCAATGTGCAAAGCTGGCCAACAAGACAGAAATTGTGGACTTTCAGGGGTATATATAACGAAAAGTTAGGCTGATCCTCTGCTCCAGTTGGCGGGCGCTTTTGGCGACCTGGTGCAGCCAGTGGTACTGCACCGCACCGGATGTCAGCAACAGCGAGCCATCCGGCAGTGGCAGCGACAGGCGCCCTTCCCCATCGCGCCGCTTGAAGGCGAGCTTGCGTTCCTGCCCCAGGCTTAGGGTTGCCACGACCGGATTGTCGCCCAGCTCCCGCTCGTTGTCGGCGTGCCACCCCATACTGTCGGCGCCGCCGCGGTAGTGGTTCACCAGCGCGGAGTTGAATTCAAAACCCGATGCCGACAAACGCTGGCGCAGCGTCTCCAGGGCCCGGGTCCAGGGGGATGGCTGCTGCTCCAGGCCCGACCAGCGATAGGTCACATCCGGATCGCCGACAAACGCGTGGCGGCGCGGAATCGGGTGTTCCCTGCCGAACAGTCGGATTCTGGGAGTCTCCCAGGGGAGCCGGTCGAGGCAGTCGCGCAGCAACGCACGGGATTCCTCCGCCGTCAGCCAAGCGGGCACCAGCAGTGCACGGCCGGGGGACAGATCCGGCCACTCGGCCCGGGGAAAGGGTGCGGCCAGCGCGGTGGCGCTATCGGTGAAGGTGCTTTCGTTCATGGCCCGGTCACGGGTAGTAGCGCGGTTCCGGCTCCAGCTCCACACCAAACCTGGTGCGGATATCGTCGGCGATCTGCCGCGCCAGACCGGTGACCTGGGCACCGGTGCCGCGGCCGGGGTTGACCAGCACCAGCGCCTGGCGATCGTGCACCCCCACCCCGTCGCAGCGGCGGCCACGCCAGCCGGCGCGGTCTATCAACCAGCCGGCGGCCAGTTTCCAGTTGTCGCCGACCGCGAATGCCACCAGTTCCGGGTGCTCGCCCTTGAGCCTGCGGTAGGTTTCCGCATCCACCAGCGGGTTCTTGAAAAAGCTGCCGGCATTGGGGATCTGCTGCGGGTCCGGCAGTTTGCTGTTGCGCACCGCGATCACCGCCCGGGCAATTTCCGCCGGGGTCAGGCCCCCCGCCCCCTCGTGATGCTCGTCCAGGTACTGTTTCAGCGCCGGATAGTCCACCCGCGCACGCCAGTCGTCCGGCAGCCGCAGGCGCACACGGGTGATGATGTACTGGTCCCGCGCCGCCCCCTTGAACACGCTGTCGCGGTAGCCGAAACGACAGTCGTCCGCGGAGAATTCGCGCAGCTCGCCGGTGGGGATATGCACCGCCTGCAGATCGTGGAAGGTATCGCGCAGCTCCACGCCGTAGGCGCCGATATTCTGGATCGGCGCGGCGCCGATGCGTCCGGGAATCAGGGCCAGGTTTTCCAGCCCGCCGAGATCCCGCTCGACGGTGTGCATGACGAGGCGGTGCCAGTTCTCGCCGGCCGCCGCGGTCAGCTGCGTGGCGCCGCCGAGCCGCTCCAGTTCCAGGCCGCGCATGTCCTGGTGAATTACCAGGCCGGGGTAATGGCCGGTCAGTACGATATTGCTGCCGCCGCCCAGCGGCAGGATTGGCAGTTTCCTGTTCCGCGCAAACTGCAGTGCCTCGCGCAGCTGCTCGAGGTTTTCCACCCGCGCAAAGAACTCGGCCCGCGCCGCAATGGCGAGGGTATTGAGTGGCTGCAGGTCGACATGGGTTTCAATCATTCAACAACTCGCGCATGCGATGCAGGTCGGCCTCGGTATCCACGCCGCCCGGCACCTCTTCAGTGGCATCCGCCACGTGGATGTGCTCGTCGTGGTAGAGGAAGCGCAGCTGCTCCAGTGATTCAAACTGTTCCAGCGGCGCCACCGGCCAGCCGACGAAGCGGTCCAGCAGCGCCACCCGGTAAGCATAGATACCGATATGCCGGCGGGGTTCCAGCCCCGCGGGCAGGGAATCCAGCTCCGCGGCAAAGGCGTCCCGCGGCCAGGGGATCGGGGCGCGGGAAAAGTAGCGGGCCAGGCCGGACTCCGCCGCCACCACCTTGACGATATTCGGGTTGCGGAAATCCGCCAAGTTGCGGATCGGCTCCGCCAGCGTGGCCACCCCCGCGGCCGGTGTCGCGGCCAGGTTGCCGGCCACCTGGTCGATGACCGCCGGCGGAATCAGCGGCTCGTCGCCCTGCACATTGACCAGGATACGATCGGCGGCCAGCCCCAGGTTGGCGGCCACCTCCTGCAACCGGTCGGTACCGGAGGCGTGCTCGGCGGAGGTCATGCACACCTCGCCGCCGAAAGCGCCAACCGCCTCGGCCACACGCATATCGTCGGTGGCCACGATCACCCGCTCGGCACTGCTCTGGCGCGCGCGCTCGTAGACGCGCTGCACCATCGGCCGGCCGCCGATATCCGCCAGCGGCTTGCCCGGCAGGCGGCTGGAGGCATAGCGGGCGGGGATGATCACATCGAAGCTTGTGGTTTCAGGCATGTTCGGATGACTTGTGCAGATGTTGATGGACACTCTGGTAAAACAGGTCCGGCAGCTTGGCGCGCACTTCCAGCGCCCACCAGTGGCCCTGCCAGAAATCGCGGCACTTGACCGCGTCTTTCATGGTCATGATCACCGGTGTCTCGCCGTCGAACTGCAGCTCCTGCTGGCAGTACTGGTGGTGGTCGGCATAGGCCTGCTCCGTCACCTCGAAGCCGAGCTGCCGCAGTTCGCGGAAGAAACGCTGGGGATTGCCGATGGCCGCGACGCCGTGACAGGGGCCAGGCTCCGGCCCCGACTCCAGCTTCACCGTCGAGGTCTGGTCCAGGTTGAACTGGTGCCAGCTGGACGGTTCCAGGGTCATGGTGAATTCCAGGCGATCGCCGCACTGCTCCCGCACCTGCGGTTGCGGCTCGCCGTTGACGACCACCAGGTCGACACTGTCGAGGCGTTCCGCCGGTTCCCGCAGCGGGCCCCGCGGCAGCATGCGGCCATTGCCCAGGCCGCGGTGGCCATCGACCACGCAGATTTCCAGGCTGCGCCAGAGTGCGTAGTGCTGGAGCCCGTCGTCGGAGATGATCACGTCACAGTTGTGATAGTCGATCAGCGCCCGCGCCGCCTCGCTGCGGTCCGGTGACACCATCACCGGCAGGCCGGTAATCAGGTGCAGCATCAGCGGCTCGTCACCGGATTCCAGCGGGTGGGACTGGGCGGTAACCTGGTAGGGATAATGCCTGGCGCGGCCGCCGTAACCGCGGCTGACGATACCGGGGTTCATCCCGCGCTCCCGGAGCCAGCGCGCCAGCTCCGCGACCAGCGGGGTCTTGCCGGCACCGCCGACCGTGATATTGCCGATAACAATCACCGGCACCGGCAGCGGCGCCGGCGGATTCTCCCGGCTCTGTCGGCGGCGCCGGCCACTGACCCAGCGGTACAGCGACGACAAGGGGGCCAGCAGTGGCAGCGAGGATCGCCTGTGCCCCTCGGGGTACCAGCGGCGGTTGAACCAGTCTTCCAGTGACATCGCGACGGCCTATCCCGTGGTTTGCTGTTGTAACAGAGTCGCGTAGCGGCCGCCCTGTTCGAGCAGCTCGGTGTGGTTGCCACTCTCGATAATACTGCCCTGCTCCATCACCAGGATGCGGTCGGCGCTCTCGATGGTGCTGAGGCGGTGGGCGATCACGAAAGTGGTGCGGTTTTTCATCACCTCGGTCAGCGCGGCCTGGATGGCGCGTTCGGATTCGTTGTCCAGCGCCGAAGTGGCCTCGTCAAGAATCAGTATCGGGGCGTCCTTCAACAGCGCCCGCGCAATCGCCAGCCGCTGGCGCTGGCCGCCCGACAGCATCTGCGCATTGTCGCCGAGCACCGTGTCCAGGCCGTTTGGCAACTCGCCGACGAAATCGCCGGCATGGGCCAGCTCGATGGCCCGCCGCACCTGCTCCGGCGTGGACTCTTCCAGCTCACCGTAGGCGATATTGCGGTAGACGGTATCGTTAAACAACACGATGTTCTGCGACACCATGCTGATCTGGTGGCGCAGCGACAACAGTGAAACCTCGCCGATATCCACGCCGTCGAGCAGGATACGGCCGCCGGTCGGCTCGTAGAAGCGCGCCAGCAGGCTCACCAGCGTACTCTTGCCGGAACCGGAGGCGCCCACCAGGGCCACCGTCTGCCCCGGCTCCACCGCGAAGTTGATATCCGACAGCACCGCCGGTGCCGACTCGTCGTAGCGGAAACCCAGGTTCTCGAAAGTCACCGCGCCGCGCACCGGCTGCGGCAACTCGGCAGTGCCGCCCTCCGGTTCGCCGGGGGCGTCGAACACCTCGAAAATACTCTCCGCCGCGGCGATACCTTTCTGGATATCGGCAAACACTTCCGACAGGCTGCGCACCGGTTTGGCCAGCGAGGCGGCGGCACCGATATAGGCGGCGAAGACACCGGCGGTCATCGACTCCACCATGCCCGGCGCCAGCGCCAGCCAGACGATGGTGGCGGTGGAGAGCCCCACCAGGATCTGGATCACGGAAACACTGCCGTTGTTCGCGACCACCAGTTTCATGAACTGCTGGCGGTTGTTGTCGCTGGCGGAGCGGAAGCGATCGTTCTCGTACTTCTGCCCGCCGTACATGCGCACCACCTGGTAGCCGTTGATCGCCTCCTGGGTCACATGGGTAACATCGCCCATGGTGTTCTGGATACGGTGGCTCAGCTTGCGGAATCGCTTGCCCACGGTACGGACAATAAAAGCGATAATGGGCGCAAACACGAAAAACGTCAGTGTGAGTTTCCAGTTGACCAGCAGCAGGTAAACCAGCAGCCCGATGGTGGTAAAGGATTCCCGGATCAGGGTCCTTACCGCCTTGGTGATGGAGTTGGTGACCTGCTCGATATTGTAGGACACCTTGGAAATCAGGTAGGCGCCGGTGTAGCGATCGAAATAGGCGCTGGGCAACTGGCCGATTTTCGCAAACAGTTCCGTGCGCAGGCTGTGAATCACCGAGCGCGCCACATAGGCGAGACCGTAACTGCCGATAAAATTGCCGCAGGCGCGCAGGACGATGATCACCAGCATCGCCAGCGGTATCAGCCAGCGCGCGGTCTCCTGCGGCATGACCCCGCCGGGGAACCAGGCGGCCACATACTTGGCGAGAAAACCGCGGCTTTCCTGGATACCCGAGCCGACGGTGTCGAGCAGCAGCTCGGTCACCGCAATCAGGCTGACGCCCATGACCGAGAACAACAGGAAACCGAACACCGCGAGGGCGAAGATCGGCCAGTGTGGCAGGGCGTAGGAAAGCAGGCGGCGGTAGGTTTTCGCCCCGCGCTGCGGTTTGCTCGGGGGCGTATCGACTCTATCCATACAAATTCATATCTGTGCCCACCCTGCAAAACCGGCGGCAGGACGGGCCAAGCGCAGAGTGTCCACCGGGCATACCGCGATGGGCACGTCGCTTCGCTCCTTTGCCCATCCTACGGTTGCCAGGGGAACCGTGCGGGCATCGCAAGCGGTTAGTTTTCTTCCGGCTGCCGCGTGGTAATGCTGAGGTTGACGAACCCCAGCTGCCCGGCGGCATCCATGGCGCGCACCACAGCCTGGTGTTGGGCAGTGGCGTCGGCGGTAATGACCAGGGGGCGATTGTACTCGCCTGCGGAAACTTCCGACAGCGCCGATTTCAGGGTAGTCAGTTTTTTGTTGATCAGGGCGCGGCCGTCCACGGAATAGGAGCCGTCCGCGTTGATCAACACCTCCACCGCGCGCGGTTCCTCCTGCGCCTCGGGCCCCGCCGCTTCCGGCAAGTTCAGCTTCAGGTGGCTCTCCTTGGTGAAGGTGGTGGAGACCATAAAAAAGATCAGCAGCAGGAACACCACATCGATCAGCGGCGTCAGGTTGACCCCGTCCTGCTCTTTGGCCTGGCGGCGAAATTGCATCTTACGCTCTCCGCTCAGGCCGCTTCGATACGGCGGTCACTGTGCAACGCGTCTACCAGCTTCACCGCCTCCTGCTCCATGGTGACGACGATACCGTCCAACCGGCGCTGGAAGTAGCGGTGCGCCAGCAGGGCCGGGATCGCCACGGTCAGGCCCGCGGCCGTGGTGATCAGCGCCTGGCTGATGCCGCCCGCCAGCACGCCGGCGTTGCCGGTGCCCTCGAGCATGATGGCGGTGAACACCTGGATCATGCCGACAACGGTGCCCAGCAGGCCAATCAACGGCGCCACCGCGGCAATGGTGCCCAGCGCGCCGAGAAAGCGTTCCAGTTCGTGGATCACCTGGCTGGCGGCCTCTTCGATGCTGTCCTTCATGACGTCGCGACCGTGGCGCGAGTTGGACAGGCCGGCGGCAAAAATGCGGCCCAGGTGGGAGGAATCGCGCAGTTCCTTGATTTTCTCGCCGTCGATCTGGTTGTTTTTAAGCCAGTTCCAGACTTCGCCCAGCAGCGTGCGCGGCGCGATGCGGCGCGGATTCAGGGTCCACAGGCGCTCGATGCAGATGGCGATAACGGCGACAGAACAAAGCAGGATCGGCAGCATCAGCCAGCCGCCGGATTTTATTATCTCTAACACGTTTCTAGATCCCAGACTGCGGAAGGGGTGTTCAATCGGGGACAGACTCTACCACAGCTGGCCGCGGCGGCTAAGTCTCCTGCCGGCGTCTGTTTCATCATTGTGATCCGCATACCAAAACCGCGGCGCCTCCCGGGCCCGGGAGATCGCGGGCGGGCGGCCGTCGGCGCGCCAGGTAAATTCCAGCGCACCGCTGGTGGCCGTATTGAACACCCGTGCACCACTGTGGACATAGCGTGCCACCACCTGCGGGTCCGGGTGGCCAAAGTGATGGCGGAAGCCGGCGCTGAACACCACCCGCTGCGGCCGCGCCCAGCGGATAAACGCCGGCGAAGACGACGAGCGCGAACCGTGATGCGGCGCCACCAGCAGGTCCACCGGTCCGATATCCGCAAAGCGCTCCACCAGGCTCTGCTCCACGGCACTGGAAATATCCCCCGTCAGCAGGATCCGGCGGCCCCGCCAGCGCAGCAACGCAACGCAGCTATGATCGTTTTCCCCGCCGTCCAATGCGGTGCCGTCCGGCCACAGCCACTGCAGCTCCAGTTCGCCCCACCGCCGCGACCGGCCGGCGACACAGGCGGCGGTATCGATACCCGCAGCGGGTGCCAGCCGCCGGGAAAGCGTTCCCGGCGCCGCCAGTTCGGCAACCTGCAGCGATTCCAGCAATCCCTGCAGGCCGCCGGCGTGATCGCTGTCGCCGTGGCTGACGACAACACTGTCCAGGCGACGCACCCCTTCCCCCAGCAGGTAGGGTGCCACTATCTGGCTGCCGGCACTCCAGCCCGACGCCGACAGCGGCCCCGTGTCGTAGACGAACTGGTACCCGGGCGAGCGCACCGCCACCGCAAGCCCCTGCCCCACGTCGAGCACCGTCACCCGCAGCGACTCGTCGCCGGGTGGCGGCCCGGCCCAGCCCTGCGGCCAGAAAGGCAACGACAGCGGCAATAGCACCAGCCAGCACAGACGCCGGCCCGGCAGCCCGGCGGGCAGTAGCAACACGCCCAGGCAGGCGCCGGCCAGCACCAGGCCCCCGATACCCGGCGGCGCGCCCATCGGCTGCCAGGCCGCCAGCAGCCCGCGCGCCACCTCCAGCAAATGCATCAGTTGCTGCAGCTGCCAGCCGGCCAGTTGCAGGCACCATTGGCCGACCGCGGTACCGCTCAGCAGGGCCCCGGCCATCAGCGTCGGCAGTATCCCCAGTCCCATCCAGGGAATGGCCACCAGGTTCAACAGGAAGCCGCCGATACTGAACCCGGAGAAAAAGAACAGCGATGGCAGCAACAGCGCCAGGCAGATGATCCACTGGCTGCGCAGCAGGCCCGCGAACCACGGCAGCAGCCGCCACCCGCCGGTCGCAGACGAATCCGGGCCTTCGCCCCCCGCCGGATCGCGACGCCCCAGGCGCAGGCGCTGGCTGAAACCGAGCAGCAGCGCCGCGACGGCGACAAACGACAACCAGAAACCCGCGCCGTAAAAAGCCAGCGGCTGCAGGGTCAACACCGCGGCCATTGCCAGGGCAAAGGCAAACGCCGCGGATACCCGGCGCCGCCAGCGCCACGCCAGCAACAGCACCCAGGTCATCACCAGCGCCCGCTGGGCCGACAGCGGCGCTCCGGCGAGCAATGTGTAGGTCGCCGTGCCCGCCAGGGCCAGCAGCGTCGCCAGTGAAGGCAACGCGACACCGGCGAGGGCACCGACAGCGCGGCCCAAGAGCCCGCCGAGCAGCAGGCAGAAACCGGCCACCATGCCCACGTGCAGGCCGGAGATGGCCAGCAGGTGCGCGGTGCCGGTATCCCGCAACAACGCCTTGTCCGCGCGCGAAAGCCCCGATCTGTCGCCCAGCAACAGGGCGTTCAGCAGCTCCGGCCTCGGCGGCGAGCTGGCGGACAGGCGATCCCGCAGCCAGTGCCTCAATGCCGGCAGCCCCATCCCCTGCCCCAGCAACTGCACTTCCCCGTCCCCGGGGCGCACATAGCCAGTGGCGAAGACACCGCGCCGCAGCAACCAGCCCTCGTAATCGAAACCGTGCGGATTGACGCTGCCGCGCGGGCGCTTGAGCCGCACCGGCAGCAACCAGCGGCTGCCCGCGCGCAGGTCTGCCGCCGCGGCTTGCGGCGCCCGGTACCAGGTGAGGTAGAGTTTTTGCCCGGTCCAGCCCGGTGGTTGCGGCGTGCCCCGGGGCTCCAGGATCCGGGCGCTGAAACGGATATCCACGGCCTCCGTCGACTCACCGTAGCGCGCGCGGCTGGGGCGTCTTTCCGGCAGCGAAGTGACCTGCAGCGGCAAATGGATATCGGCGCCGTGCCGCGCCAGTGGCAACCGCTCCGACAGCGCGACGGTGTTCTGCCAGAGGGCCCAGGAAAAGCCCAATAACAACGCCAGGCACAACGGCAGCAACGACCGTCGCGCCGGGGCCACGGCGGCGGCGGGTAGCAGCATCGCGGCCAATATCCCGGTGAGTTCCAGCGTCGGCAGCGCCGGCAGGCAGCCAGCGACAACAATACCGCCGCAGTAGCACCACAGCAGCGGTTGCAGGCCCGCGGAAAGGAGACCCGCACGGCGCAGGGCTGAGCGGCGCCGCGAAACGCCATCGAACGTGCCCTCCAGCATCCCTGCCTCACCCTCCCCGGCCAACCGCGATTTCAATCACTCTTGTGCCAGACGCCACCGCCAGCTGTAAAGGCGGGATAGCGACAACCTGACAGCAGTGACCAATTTATCACCGACCCAACACTCCCAAATATGCCTTAACTGTATAAGCCGGCACTTGCCAGTCACAATTTAGTAAGAAAAATGAAAGGTTTAACCTGTTTGTAATATTTGGACGCCAGAATTCGCACCAACTTGAGGTGCAGCCCAAGCCAATTCCGGGCTGCTGCGACACGATAACTGTGCGAGACCTTCGATGAAAAAGACTGCTATCTCACTGGCGATTGCCGCCGTACTGCCCACCCTGGCGAATGCCGATGCCTTTGAGTTCTACGGCAAGGCCAATGTCGATTTCCAGTCCGCCGACGAAGGCGATGGGGCCGTGACCGATATCCAGAGCAACGCCTCGCGCCTCGGCGTCAAGGGCGAGCTGCCGTTCGACAACGGCGTCAAGGGTATCTACAAGATGGAGTACGGGGTCGATATCGACGGCGATTCGGAAGAGACGCTCAAGCGGCGCAATGTGTATGCCGGGCTCGAAGGCGGTTTCGGCCAGGTCATCGGCGGCCGCTTCGATACCCCCCTGCGACTCGCACAGAAGAAGGTGGACCTGTTCAACGACCTGGAAGGCGATATCGGCAGTGTCATCACCAAGAGTGAAAACCGCGAATCCAGCAGCGTGCAGTACACCACGCCATCTTTCGCCGGCTTTACCGCCACCGCCGCACATATCAGCCACAGCGACGAAGTGATCGGCGAAGACCAGTTCGGCGAGGAAATCACCCGCGACAACGGCACCTCGGTGTCCCTGGCCTACGACCGCAACGGCATCTACCTGGCCTACGGCTTTGACCAGGGTGTCGAGGCCCACGACTGGCAGGTGCAGCGGCTGGCGGGCCAGTACAATGTCGGCCCGTTCCAGCTCGGCGCCCTGTATGAAGAACAGGAGAAAGACGACGGCACGACCCAGGACGGCTGGATGACCTCCGCCGCCTACACGATCAACCGCTGGACCATGAAAGCCCAGTACGGCCAGTCCGATATAGTGGTGACCGATGCCGAAACCTACAGCCTGGGCCTGGACTACAAGCTGTCCAGCGCAGCCAGGGTGTTCAGTTTCTACACCGACGAAACCGCGGCGGATGGTTACGAGCGCAGCTATGTGGGTGTGGGTACCGAGTTCAAGTTCTGAGGGAGCCGCCGCACTCGGCCCACGGGGCGTAGCCCGGATGCAGGCGCGCAGCGCCGGAATCCGGGGATTGCCGGGAGCGGGAAACCCGGATTCCGCTGCGCTCCATCCAGGCTACGCCCTATTTGTTGGCGCACCCTGGCGGCCCATATCGCAGGAGCGGCCCGTGGCCTCGATCGCACTCAAATCACCCACAGATCCATAAATTCGCATACCGGCATCTGTTCCAGCCTTTTCCGGTCTTTGCACAACGCGTAGATTCCCTCGCAGCGCGCGGCCGGAAACCGCGTCGCCAGGTTGGATCGGAATTTTTCTTCCAACAGGGGAATCCCCTCCCCCCGCCGCCGGCGATGCCCGATCGGATACTCGACCTCGACCCTGTCGGTCGATGAGCCGTCCGTAAAAAACACCTGCAACGCATTGGCAATGGAGCGTCTGTCCGGGTCCAGGTACTCGCGCGAGTAGCGTTGGTCTTCGACCACTTCCATTTTGCGGCGCAGCTCGTCGATCTCCGGGTGCGCCCTGTGAAATGCGTCCTCGTAATGCTCTGCCGACAGTTCACCGAACAACAGCGAGACCGCGGCCATATACTGCAGGCAGTGATCCCGGTCCGCCGCATTGGCCAGCGGGCCCTGCTTGGAAATGATACGGATCGCCGACTCGTGCGTGGTGATCACCACCCTGTCGATCTCCCCGATACGCCCCTTTACCTGTGGGTGCAGCGTCACCGCCGCCTCGCAGGCGGTCTGTGCGTGGAACTCGGCCGGAAAGGAGATCTTGAACAGGATATTTTCCATCACATAGCTGCCATAGGGCCGCGGAAACCGGAACGCGCGCTCGCCCTCCGGTTTCAGTTTCAGATCCGCGTTGGTCACACTGAAACAGACGTCGTAGAAACCCCATTGCCCTGCGGTCAGCGCACCCGGAATGCCCATCTCGCCGCGCATGGCGATATCCGCCAGGCGCACACCGCGAGAGGTGGCGTCCCCCGCTGCCCAGGACTTGCGCGAGCCGGCATTCGGCGCGTGGCGATAGGCGCGCAGCGCGCTGCCATCCACCCAGGCATGGGAAATCGCCGCCATCAATTGCGCCCGATCCGCGCCCATCAGTTTCGCCGCCACTGCCGTCGAGGCCACGCGCACCAGCAACACGTGATCCAGCCCCACGCGATTGAAGCTGTTCTCCAGCGCCAGTACGCCCTGGATCTCGTGGGCGCGGATCATCGCCTCCAGCACATCGCGCATCACCAGCGGCGCCCTGCCCTGTGCGAGACTCTTCTGCGACAGGTGGTCGGCCACCGCCAGGATCGCGCCGAGGTTGTCGGACGGATGCCCCCACTCCGCCGCCAGCCAGGTGTCGTTGTAGTCCAGCCAGCGCACGATACAGCCGATATCCCAGGCGGCCTTGACCGGGTCCAGCCGAAACCGCGTCCCCGGCACCCGCGCACCGTTTGGCACCAACGTACCCTCCACGATCGGCCCCAGGTGCTTGGTACATTCCGGAAAACGCAGCGCCAGCAGGCCGCAGCCCAGGGTATCCATCAGGCAATTGCGTGCCGTGTCCCAGGCTTCGGGGGATTCTATTTCGCAATCCAGCACATAATCGGCGATATCCTGGATTACCCGGTCGTAATCCGGGCGGATATTCTGCTCGACATTGTCGTTCATAACCCGATCCTCTCCAGTATTCCCGCAGGACGCCCCCGCCCCACATCCCGAACAGCGCGACCGAGACGCAACCCCGGCTTTCAGGGTAAACCAACCGCCGCGCGGGCGCCCGATGGGAAGCGACGCCGGGACCTTTATTCCCTATTTAGGTGGTAGTGCAAATCGGCCGGCATTGATAGCTTTCAGAACAGGCGCAAGAAACATATAGCACGTAAGTGCCACTCCGCTCCCGGTTCCAACCAAAGCGGGGCAATCTTCGGCAAAACACCCGGACGCAATGGCGCCCGACCAGTGAGCGCATCGACCACCATCGGAAAACGGATAAGGAAAGCCCCATTTATGTTTACTGAAGCAGTCAAGGTTAAAGTGAAATCCCGCTGTCGGGTCGGCCAGCAATGCAACCTGATCGAGGGCCTGCTGCCCTCCTGGTGGGCTGGTTCCAGCCAGTCTCCCGCCATTGCCCCGCTGGACGGCCAGCAGATCTCCACGGAAGAGGTACCGCCGCTGGAACACAGCCGCTGGGAGAAATACCAGCAGGTTACCCTGTGCGAGAACTGGAGCGCATTTGTCCGGGCTTTCTTCTCCGATATGACCACGGGCGGCAGAGGCAGCGCCCATGTCTATGCACTGCAGCGCCCCGATTCCGCCGCTACCGCGAATTTTATCCAGTGGCTCGGCCTGTCTGAGCAAGTCGCCCACGACGACAGCGGCTGTGGCTTTGCGCTGGTTCGCAAACGCAAGGAAACGCTTGTCCAGGTGCCGTCCGGCCCGTTGCAGGGCAGCGAAGCACTACTGGACGCGATCGCCGGGTGCGCGGGCAGCCACAAGGCGATGCTGGACTATTTCAACCGCAACGGCACCCATGTGCTGGGCCGTATCACCTGGGGCGATATACTCGGCCAGGTTTTCGTCTATGACAAAAAGCACTTCGAGGAAGTTGCCGGCAATTTCCCGGAAGACCAGCGCAGCGGCGAGGAATCCGGTTTCTTCCGCAACTTTACCCAGCTGCGCGATGAGAAACATCACTCCGGCCATGTCAGGGAAGCCGGCCGCCTGTGGCTCGCCAGTGAAGATCCGGCCCTGGGGGAGATTGCCGCGGCCAGTGACGACCCCGTCAACCTGCTCGCGGAAAGCATTTTCCAGGTCAGCCGAAAAGCGGACCTCAGCAGAGCCCTCTACGACATCGAGTCGATTACCTCGACGGGTTTCGATCTGGTCCCCATCGTCGATCAGATACGGCCGCCGCTAACGGTCGGCAACCAACTCGACCTCGCCGCCCTGGTAGCCCCGCTTACTGCGAGCGCCCCTGTCGCGGTGCCCGCCGGGAAAGACACGCCCCACCCGGCAAAGGTCGCCGCACAGGGCTGGCTGTCCGAAGCCAATGCCCGCTTCCACCGCTACGGCCCCGACGGCGCGCCCCAGTTCGACAAGAAATCCTGGCCGGACTACGCGGCGATCTACCGGGACTTCCAGCCAGCGCCGGTCAGCCGGGCCTGCACGGCGAAAATGTCGGTAAAAAGACCCTATATCAATCTCGATACGCTCGAGTCCGAGTTCCCCCTTTATCGCGATGCAGTGGAAGACCTGATCGTCGTTGCCGATGTCATCCAGGTGAACCGGAAAAACCTGGCCCTCCCGGGCCGGAATATCACCCTGATCTGCCACCGGCTCGTCTGCGGCAACGAGGGCAATACCGCGCCCAGCCTGCGATTATCGGCACAGGCCTACAGCGGGCTCACACTGCATGCGGGCGAGATGACCGGAACCCTGTCTGTTTTCAATCGGGAGCAGCCGCGCCACAAAACTCTGGCAGACGGCGAGATCGTGGAAACCACAGGCGACGGAGAGACTGTCTCGGTGCAGGTGAGCGGCCGTATCGACGACCCCCTGCCGGCAACACTGCTCAAGGCCGGTGACAACTGGCACGCCGACAACCTGCTCGAGGGCCTGGAGTTCGGGCTGCTGTCGGCGGAGACCATTCTCGGCTTCGCCTCGGGTGAGCCGCGACAGGTGGCGCGGGCCTACGCCACATGGATAAGCCGCATCCTGTCCCTCGATGCGCAGGGCCTCGACACTCCCCTGGACCCCGCCTACAAGTCGCTGCAACTGCGGGCGCAAACCGCGGTCCTGAACGACCAGGCCGATAGCCCGCTATTTGTACCGCCCTTTTCCTTTTCCGCCTACAGGCCCAAGATCCAGGCACTGCTCGCCGTGATCGCCGACTACGAGCAGCGGAAACAGGCCGTCGACCAGGCCATTCGCGCCGAGCTCGACGCCCAGGAGAGAAGGGCCTCGGAAGTCACGATGAACGAGAACCTGCGTGCGATCGGCGATTTTCTCGCGCGGCAGACCGAATCCCTGGGCGAGCGCGAGGCGGATGTCAGTGCAGAGCTCACCAAGCTGGAAGAAGAGAAGCAGGAGACGCTGACCAAGCTGAACAAACGGTTGCCTGAACAGCTGGAGACCCTGAAACTCAAGCAGGAAGCCTTCGCCGAAGCACAGCAAACGCTGAAGGACGCGCTCGAGCGCTACGCCGTCGAGCAGATGGTGATGACGATCATCGACCTGAGTGTCGGTGTCGGATCGCTGATGGTCAACCTGGGCGGCATGGCCGATTTTTCCGGAAAACTGGCAAAAACCGTCAGGGATGCGCCGGACAAGTTCAAGAAAATTGTCAATATACTGCAAAAGATCGAAAGCTTTATCAAAGTTTTCAAGTCCTTGATGGACATTATCGAGGACTGCCGGGATATCAATGGACTCGTGAACGCCGACTACAGCGAGCTGCATACCATCGTCGAAGCCTATGCCATGAGAGATGGCAAATCGGTCATCCCCACCAACGACGACTGGTCGGACTTCGAAATCGAGCTGGGCGTAGTGACCAGTGGCCTGCCATCAGACGTCGCCACCGAAAAAGCCAAACTGATCGCCGAGGCCAAGCGCATGTCGAATGCGGCCAAGGCCATTTCCTCCACACGCGGGAAAATAACCGAGATCGGGCTCGAGGTAACGCGCCTCAAATGGAAACAGGAGGTTTCGGACAAGCACCGGGAGCGCATGGACGCACTCGCCAAAACCATGAAGACCAAAACCCTGGACGAGCGCGAAAGAGCCAACATCGACCTGTTCGGTATCAGCGCCTATCTCGAAGGGCAATCCAGCACGCTGCGCCTGAGCCTCGCCCGTACCCTCGCCGAGCATGACGCGGCACTGCAGTATTACTATCTGTATAGGGCCCAACCGGTGACACGCTACGACCTCACCTCGCTGCGCAAGGCCATGATAGACCGCGCCTCGGCGGCCCTGCGGGGATTCTCACCCGCGGAATACCGCCCCACCGACGTAAAAGAGCCGCTTCTGGTCACACTGCCGCGCTCCTCGGTTGCAGAGCTGCTGTCCGCAGAGGGATTGAGCTTCGAGCTGGGCCTCAATCACCCGGCGTTTTCCGGTTACGGCCGGGTGCGCACACTGGAGATCCGCATCCATATCTCGGGCCTGCGCAGCCCGAAGACCGGCCGCTACTTCGGCAGGCTGATAAGCCAAAACAGCCCCTTCTACGACCGCGGCCTGAACCGCGAGGCACTGGATTTTGAATCAGTGCCATTTGTTTTCAATTATGTACACGACGTCAAAAAGGATATTCCCCATACAACCAACCGCATCTCCCCGGACCAGGAAGGCAACTACAACAGCATGACACCCTTTACCCGGTGGACGCTGACCCTGCCAGAGGGAGGGGACAACGCGGGCATCGAATTTGATGCAGAGACCTGCGATATCAGGCTCGAGTTCTACGTCAACGCCATCTACTCCGGCTACCGCACCGGGCCAAGCCTCAAGGCAGAGAACGGCCCGATACAGCGCAAAGCCCTGCTGGCCAGTGCCGCCAGCAGGCCCGGTAAAGCCGAGTTGATGGGTGAAATGAATGGTCGAAGCGTCACCAACAACTGGGATGCAGCCTGCATCCTGGATATCGCCAAAATCAATAATCTCTTTGCCGAGCGCTATCAGCAGGAAATGGAGAGCGGCGACCAAACCATGGTCAGGGAAATCACCCTGCCACAGTTTGTCTACACCAGCGACCATTTCCCACTGGAGGAGGAAGAGAACCGCGCGGATGTCTCCATGCAGGTCGGCCCGCCAAAGTTCCAGCTACTGGGCGACGGCTCGATTCGCGCCTCTGTCTATATGGACGTGCTCGACGGAAAGATTCGCAAACGGCGCTACGAGCGCGAGCGCCAGTCAGAGGACGACGCGTGGGGCGAATGGGAGGTCACCAAAGACCGCGAACAAACGATAGAACGCGGGAAAAATGCCATACGCTGCGACGTCAACCTGACCAAATTGCGCGGCAAGGCCAACCCGGCCCTGAATATTTCAGAGTCCGACCATCGGATCGTCGTGCAGTTGGGTGAAGGGACCTTTGAAACCAGTGTCGCCATGGACGGCCCCATCGCGGCCATTGTCACCAGCGAGCTCAAAAAGTACTTCGCCGCGCTGGAATCGCAGTATGACTACTGCCTCGGTGTTGCCAAGTGGGATCTCCCCAACACACCAAAACCGCTCAGGCCCAAAAAGTTTGAGTTTACCACTCGTGTTTTCGACGGCTCCACACCGGAAAACCCGAAAGGCGTATTGATCCTGCTCATCAATACCGACTCCTCTTCCAGCGAACCCCCCGCGCGCAAAGACATCGACCTGGACAATGACCAGCTGCTGGCCAGGGACACCACCGCATCGCTGATCATATCCAGCCACGTGATATTCAATGACCTCATCTATCCACAACTGCAGAAACAGTGGGGAGGTTCCGAAGGAGGCCATACGGCAGCCATTGTACCGGCATTGACAGACGGCAAGGCCGTACACCTTGTGGGAACCGGTGAAATATTTATCGAGCAAACAGCAAGCGATTGGCTGTGGGATCATAAAAAACGCGACACCATTGTCCCCATGAATGGCTTCTCAGTGAAAGGGGTCATGCAGGACCTGCTGATTGAATGGCGACAGGACTGGCCCCAGGAGTTCGCCTACTACAACAACCAGGGTTTTGGAGCTGCGGATGTTGCCAAAGTGGATTTCCAGCTCAACCTGAATGCGCGCAGCAAACTGCAAGTCACCCACATCAACGGAAAGCCCTCCCTGAGGATCCCGCAACTGCAGCTGAGACCGGAGATAACCTATACCGAGTCGTCTTCCTGGAGAAAGTTTGGTGAAATTATCGCACGGTTGATCGACCTCGATCAGGAAGGTGAAAAAATGAAGCACAAGATTCTCGATAAGTTGCCCACCGTTACCGTCGATCTTGGCAGCCTGTCGCTATTTGCGGTGAGCAACCTGCTCTTTCCGGGTGCCAAAGTACTCAAGCTGGAAAAGGATTCCGCCTATCTGCCTGGGGATCTTTGGATACTGGGGGATGTGGAGGACCATTTCAGGAAGTTCTAGAGGGGTATCCGTAAACGGTATAGAAGCCTCTGCGCACCGGCCTGAAGCCCGCAGCTGAACCCGGGGCCGGTGCGTGGCAATGCAGGTATAGCGAGCTGCCGCTGCGAACAGCGAAAGCATGGAACGCTCCGGCACAGAAAACGTCTGACCCCGGAAAATCGGCAAAAGCCAAAGGCCGTCATCCCCTCTAACAACGACAACATTTGGCGAAAAAACCCTCTTCAGCCGCCTGTCCTGGCAAATAAGCTGCACCAGACACACCCCCGACATTTGTCGGGTTGTTTGCATTTACCACCTGATCTAATGTCAATCTCCGGTTAAAAGTTCTTGCCCGGCCCCTCCGGGAGGCACGGGAAAAATCGGGCATACATTCAGGAAAATCCGTTTTCGTTCAATTCTCTTTCCAGGGAGCAGGAATCATGGCCTGGGTCCAAAACTCCAATCTTGCCTACAACGGTCAAAACTATACTTACGACGTCTATCGACAGAACCTTCCCAATGACTGCACTGTCTCCTGCATGATCATGCTGGTTAAATATGTCCTTGACAGGAACCTTGCGCAAGGAATAGCGCAACTCTGGATCAGGCAATCCCAGCAATTGGGGGACGCCGACATCATAAGGTACGCAAATGGACTACCGCTTCAGAGACCCGCAGTGCACAACAATGCATGGCGCTGGGGTGGTGGTCGCGGCGGCGCTTCTGTCGGAGAGGTTTTCTATTCCTTGCGACGGAACTTGCCGCAACATCGCTGGCTCTGGATGATGCCCGGTCCTGGGTCAGCCGCCATCCCTTTACAGCTCGCGAGCTGTACGCCGCAGAGGCCTGCAATCGTTTCAATCGACTGGAATCACAATGGGGGTAAGCACGTGGCCCTCTGCCTGGGCAAACGCCCTTTCCGCCCCGAGATCGTTTTTCTCGACCCTTACCATGGTGTTGTCGCCTGCCCCTATGCACCTTTAGCGAACTGGTTACAATACGATACACAACAGAGTTCGTTTGGCCTGGGGGGATCACAG
Organism: Microbulbifer litoralis; assembly: GCF_023634065.1. GTDB lineage: Bacteria > Pseudomonadota > Gammaproteobacteria > Pseudomonadales > Cellvibrionaceae > Microbulbifer > Microbulbifer litoralis. Next base: position 31,084 of record NZ_JALKCV010000009.1, on the reverse strand, counting down.
GGCCTGATTGACGAAGCACTTTTCAGTTAGCCCGGCTGCCTGCAAATCGAGAACTCTTTTTGAAGCATCATCATACTTTCCCGTTGCCCTGGATAATACCACTACCATAATTTCTGGCCGGGACCGCGTGCACCCGGCAGATGTCGCGGTACACTCAAAGCGGATTCAGTGGCATCATTGACTTCATTCGGGGTGCCCGGCACGATGCCCGGCTCATAGAAGGGGACAGCTGCCCATAAGCAGCGGGAAACAGCATGAAACATCAACGATGGCGCCTGACGAAGTGGACCGGGATCAGCGGTATAATCCACAGCTGCCTGATGATGACATTATTGATGGGGATGCACACCGCGCAAGCAGACAATGGCCTCCCTCCCATTCTCCTCGCAGATACCGCTACCCGCTACCCTCTGGTATCACTGGAACATTCACCCGGTTTCATCCCCGCCCCACACGGCATGACTCTGGAGCAGGCGGCAGAGCATATCCCCCGAGTGTCCTCCGCTTCACTGAAACCGGATTTCAGGCAGCACGAGCGCTACTGGCTCTATACCCGCGTCGTTAATCATACGAAAAACAGCAATTGGGTTTTCCACATCAGCAACTTTGGCTTTCAACAGCCCAGGGTAATGATTCAGGGCGACCATGGGCGGATTGTCCATACACTGAAAAATACCGGTTTTGTTGACGGAACCGATGTCAACCCGATCGGGCGAGCAACCGCCATCAACCTGCAACCCGGGGAATCTTTTCTGCTGGTAGCAGAGGTGAAAGCAAGTCACAACACCTGGCTCCCCTACATGGCCCTGATGAGCGCCCAGGAATACGACAGCTGGGCAAGGTGGCTCAGCCTTACCTATAACCTCGCTATTGGCATTACGCTCGGCTTTATTCTACTGGGCCTGATTTGCTGGACGATCACTCGCGAAGCCCCCTTTTTCTGGGCCTCTCTCGCTGCGTTGCTGATGCTACTCTACTACCTGGAACACAGCAGCATTCCTGTCATTCTCTGGCAATGGGATTACCATATAGGCCCGCCTTTCTGGATGCTGGCATCCGCAACCTGTCTCGGGCAACTGGCCTTTGCCGCCAGCTTCCTGAAGATTCAACGTCGCGACAGATTCTGGTTTTATTTCTTCATTGTCGCCGCAGCCACCTCTGTCACCATATTGTTTCTCAGTCCACTGCTTACCCTCGCTACCACTGCACGCGTATTTGCAGTGAATTATCTGCTTATCTCCGTTTGCATTCTTGGTTCCGGTATTTCCAGGGTTCGCAGTGAAGGCAGTTATTACATCATTTATCTGCTTGGCTGGTTTCCGATGGTGCTCTCCCTGATCCAGGTACTTGTGGTCATCCACGGGCCAGCACAAAATACGCAGGTCGTGACCGAATCCCACAAGATGATCCATGTGCTTTATATCCATATTGTTCACTTGTTTCTGCACGCTGCAGCCCTGATTCTTCGCCTTCGCTCCCTGCGTGAGGAAAAGCTGAAGGCCGAGTTCATGAGCCTGGCCAAATCCCAGTTCATTGCCCACAGCAGTCACGATTTGAGCCAGCCACTGAACTCCATGAGTATTTTCCTGGAGCATTTGCAGCCGCACATCCACAACCAGGATGGCAAGAAAATCTTTCACCGCATGAAGAGCACCCATCGGCAGATGAGGGACTCTTTCCAAGCCATCATGGATCTTGGAAAGCTGGAATCGGGCGCCATCACGCCGGAATACCAGGCTGTCTCTATCAGCGACATGTTTTCCCGCCTGCAGAACGAATACCAGGTACTGGCGAAAGAGAAGGGTATAAAAATCCGCTTCCAGCTCTCTTCTCTTAGCGTATCCAGCGACCCGGTTCTACTCAGCCGCATGCTGAGGAACCTGATTTCCAACGCCGTGAAATACACCAACGAAGGCTCGGTCCTGGTCGGTTGTCGGCGACGCGGCAGCCACGTGGCCATTCAGGTGTTGGATACCGGTTGCGGCATTGATGACACCGCCCGGGAGCAGATTTTTGATATTTATCAGCGCTCGGGAACAAACGCTGCAACAACACCAGGAGCCGGTATTGGCCTGTCCATCGTCCGACATATTGCCGAATTACTGGAGCACCCGGTAACGGTCGCATCCATTCCTGACCGGGGCAGCTGCTTTACCGTTACCCTTCCCAGACGAGGCCAGGCTGTCGCCAGCCCGGAAGCCCTCGAGCCGTCACGGCAGAAACCGACCGTTATCGCCCTGGTGATTGACGATGAAACACTGCAAGCCCGCCTGTCGACCCGCTTTCGGAAATGGTCCTGCAAGGTGGTATCATTTCGCTCACTGGCGGCGGCCAGCGAAAGTTCCGAGCCGTTATCGCTGCTGCTCTGCGAGCCCCGCTTCCTGGCACAGACGTCACTGTGTGCCGATACACAGGCGCAACTGACCGGACGACTGGTTTGCGCCTCTGTCGGCGATGGCATGCAACCTCTTCCTGCATCATGGATAAGGCTGCCAGCCAACCCTCCTGCCGCCCAGCTTCGGGCCCTGCTCAACACCGCACTGCGGCAACAGGGAGCCACCATGAACCTGAGCCCAGATATACCAGTATCAGTACCGGTATCATGACTGGGCCCGGTGATTGAAAATACGTTTCACCCCGGGGTTCACTTCATCGACACCCGCGCTCTGCAGGTGTCGGTCTTGGATCAGAACGCGAACCCGGATACCAGCACCCGGTCGCCGCTGTCGATATCCACTGCGATCAGGCTGCCGCAGGCATTGTCGGTGACGTACAGTATCCGCCGCCCGGCATCCAGTACCGCATCGGTCAGGTCCGCTTCGGTGTTAAAAGGACTGCCGCTGCCAAACAGTTGCTCATCGCCACTGTTGCGCTCTCCATCCGGGCCCAGGTCGTAGCCGGAAATCACGCTGCGGTTGCCAGTATCGAGATCCACGGCAACAATGCCGGGTTTGCCGGACAATGCGTCCAACACCAGGGCGCGGTTATTGGCCGCATCCAGAGAAACCGTCACCGGGTTCTGCGGCATATCGCCGGCGCCAGTATCCGGGTCGGCAATTACCGAACGGTTGCCAGTCGCCAGATCCACACTCATCAGTTTCCCGCTGCCCGGATAATAAGAGCCGTTCAGCAACAGCAGGCGATTGTTATCCGCATCCAGCGCCAACGAGAGCGGGTCAGTCAATGCCGGCCCCGAACCGATATCCGTTGCCGGATCCTCGCCGGCTCCCGCCGAGATCAGGGTGCGGTCTCCGGTGTCCAGATCCACCGCCAACAGCGCGTTATACTGGACAGCGAACAGCCGATTGTTGGCAGCGTCCAGCGCCAGGGATTGAATACCATTGAATGCGGGCCCAGCGCCGATAAGGTCCCCGACCGCATTCTCACCGGACAGGATCGAGCGGTCGCCGCTTTGCGCATCCACTGCCACGATCGCCGTTTCATCATCCAGTACGAGCATGCGCCCGTCCGCCTCTACCAGCAGATCTTCCGGCGAGCTCAATTCCGGACCGGAACCGCGAATCTGGTTGGGGTTATCCGCATCGAAGCCAGACAGCAGCACGCGGTCGCCAAGAGTGCTGCCGGGCGTCACCGCGAGCATCCTGGACGAGACCTTCCAGCGCGTCGGTACCTGCCGGCAGAGAAAGGCTGGGAACCCGCCAGCTGGCAAAGCCGTCGTCGGTGTCGGCCAACACACCATTCACCGTGACGGAAGTAATGGCATCACCATCCGGATCACTGGCCGTGCCGCGCACACCGATGGATGCGCCGGTGGTCCGGCTGCCGGAAAGCGGGAATTGAATGGAGGCTACCGGCGGCTCATTCGCCGCTTCTTCGGGTGGTGTGGAATCGTCGTCTTCTTCCGGCGTGGAGGGGGCCGGCTCGGAAGGCACCGGGTTCTCTGCTACGGGATCACCAGAACCTCCGGAACCGCCACCGCAACCGGTCAACCAAACCACCAGACTGGCTGCCAACAACCAGCGCCCTATCTCTACGGAAATACCCATCCTGCTGCCCTTACTGCAATGCAATTTATTGCGTCGACCTTATGAATTACACAGACAAACGGGCACCCGACAAGGTCGGGCACCCGGTAGCCAAGCCCTTTTCCGGTTACCCGGCTCAGGGCGTCACGGTTGTGCGCGTTCCCGTGATCAGGTCCACGGCAAACACTTCATGAACAGTGGGATCCAGCACCACCGCGATGTCGTTATCCAGTAATTGAATGCCAGTGGGGAAGTCCAGACTGGCACCACTGCCAACGCCAGCACCGGAAAGCACGGTCCTGTCACCGCTGACCAGGTCCACCGCAACGACGGTTTCTGCGATGAAGTCCGCCACGAGCAACCGGTTATTCGTTTTATCGAGCACGGCGCTCTGTAGCCCATCGAGAGCCGCGCCTTCACCCACCCCGTTGCCGGAGAGAGTGGTGCGCTCACCAGTGGTCAGGTCAACGGCGAGGATAGAGCTGTCGCGGTCCATCACCAGGGCCCGGTGATTTTCCGCATCCAGAATAATGTCGCGTGCCCCATTGAGTTCCACACCACTGCCAGCGCCGTTGCCGGTTAGCCGCGTGCGATGGCCAGTCGACAGATCCATGAAAGCAATAAGCGGATCCAGTGAGGAGGTTCCCACCAGGGCACGCCCATTGACCGCGTCCAGGGCGATGGACGTAGGCTGCTCCAGCGCAGCCCCGGAACCAGCGCCGCCACCCGCAAGACGGGTTCTCAGACCACTGTCCAGATCCACCGCCAGAACGCCCATGGCGACATCGGAGACCAGGGCACGATTATTTTCGTCATCGATCACGACACCCGAGGGCAAGTCGAATGCCGGCCCCTGGCTCTCCAGCGTACCGATGGACACGAAGGTTTTCGCACCGGTACGCAGGTTCACTGCGATCAGGGCGCCGCGGGTCATATCGGCGATATACACGGCACGCTGCTCGGCGTTGATGCCCATACCAGTCGCATTCTGAATCAGTGCGTTGGTCCCCGGATTGCCGATCAGGCGACGTGTTCCGCTCCCGTCTGTGGCTACATTGAGAATAATGTCGGTGTCATCATCCAGAATCAGGGCACGGCTGCTATTGCTATTGAGCACCACTGAAACCGGCGTTTTAAACGCGGGACTATTGGAGCCGACAAAACCGCCACCTGTACGGGGACCGGCGAGCACTTTACGAAAACCGGAGGTCAGGTCCACACCGAACAGGGCCCCGTTGTCATCAACAGTGGCGTCCATTACCAGCGCCCGGTTGTTGGCCGCATCCATACTGATGGACACCGGCGAATCGAAGATGTTGTCCCCCCCGGCGATAAGGCTTCCGCCCTGGGTATACCCGGACAGGTTGGTGCGCGCACCGGTGGCAAAATCAATGGCGATCACCGAGCGCCTGCCGGAGTCCACGATCAGCGCGCGGCTATTGAACGCATCAACGGTAATATCTTCCGGGTCTCCAAACAGCACGCCACCGGTGTCTACACGGCTGCGAAAACCGGTTTCCAGATCCACCGCGTACACAGTCCACTGGCTGGCGTTTTCAAACTGGTTGTTTAGTACCAGGACGCGGTTGCGGTCAGTGTCCAGGGCTACCGCAGACGGAAAACTGAAACTCACATCGCCGCCGCCCACCGTGCTGCTGGAAAGCACAGTGCGATCACCCGTGGCCGGATTCACAGAGAACAAGACACCGCCAGCGGCCTTGTCGATCACCAGAACACGGTTGTTGATCGCATCAAATGCCAGCGATTCCGGCTGACTGAAAGGTTGACCACTGCCGACATTTTCAGCAGAGATAATCGTGCGTACGCGGGTGGTGAGGTCCACGGCAATCAACGCATCCAACCCGGCATCAACGACAAGGGCGCGGTTGTTTTCCGCATCAAACTCAATCGCTGTCGGCGAGGCAAAGGCACCGGCCTGGGTCCCGGATGTCAGCTGGAAATGGGCTGCATCCTCATCAATATTGCCGGCACTGTCTTCGGTGCTGACATGCAGGGTCGTTCTCCCCAGCGGCACAGGCACTTCGGCCTGCCAGGTGGCGAAGCCGTCGTCACTGGTTGCAGCAACGTCTTCGACCAGAACGCTGACAATTTCACTCTCTTCCTCGTCCACGGCGGTTCCACGCACGATGATGGTCTGGCTGGTAGTGGAAGAGATCGGCAGCGGGAAATGCACACTGGCTTGCGGAGCTACAGAATCCGGCAAAGTGGTTACCGTAAATTCAGCGCTAATACCACCGATGGTCAGTGTCATGGTGGTGACTACACCGAATGAGTCGCCAGAGAGCAGCCTCAGCTGTACGCTTTGAGCGGGTTCCACGGTGCCTTCAGCACTGGTGAAGTCGCCACCGTCAATGGCATATTCACCGCCCACCACACTGATCGGCGCCGACGAATCGGTACCAGTAACAACAATAACGTTGGAATCGATCACTTCGCTGAATGCGACATCCGACTGCGCCTCGAAAGAGAATGCATCCGGCGCAGTGTCAGGCCCGGGCGGTTCTTCGGTTTCCGGCGGATCTTCAGTTTCCGGAGGTGTATCAGACGGTACCTCATCAGAGGGTTGCTCAGTGTTTTCGCTACTGCTACCGCCACCGCAGGCGGTCAGGGTCCCAAGTAACAGTATCACCAGGCAAGCTGCAAGCAGCCTGCGCGCCATCTCTCCAAGAGTCCCCTGTGACATTCTCATCCTGTTGCCCAATTACAATGCAAGTTATCGGGCGAACTCTACGGATTACACAGACTTTCGGGTACCCGACAGATGTCGGGTTGTATTGTTGGGAACCTGACCCGCGCTCAGACACCCACAATGCGCGCGCGGAACTTTCGGCCTTTCAACTTTCCATGGGCGAGCTTACCCAGGGCCTTTTTGGCCACCACCCGCTCTACCGCGACAAAGGTGGAAAAATCGAACAACTGGATCTTGCCGATCTGCGATCCATCGATACCGCCCTCCCCGGTCAACGCGCCCACCACATCACCGGCACGGACCTTCTGCTTCTTGCCGCCGTCGATCTGCAGGGTCGTCATCACAGGGCGAGGAGGAGCAAAACCGCCAGGTAGGGACGGAACCTCCCGTAGCGTAATCGGCTGCTGCATCAACGCTTCCAGCCGCTCCAGTTTGTAGATCTCTTTCTTGCCGACCAGAGACAGCGCCGCGCCCTTCTGCCCTGCCCGCCCGGTGCGGCCGATCCGGTGTACATGCACCTCCGGATCGCGGGACAGGTGGTAGTTCACCACCAGCGGCAGCTCTTCGATATCCAGCCCGCGCGCTGCCACATCCGTCGCTACCAGGATGGAGGCGCTGCCGTTGGCGAACAGGGCCAGCGTACGATCGCGGTCTTTCTGTTCCATATCGCCGTGGAGCGCCAGTGCAGCAAAGCCGGCGCGCTTCAGCGTCTGGGCAGCCTCCTCGGTCTCCTTTCTGGTATTGCAGAAGACCAGTGCAGAGGAAGCGTCGCAATCGGCCAACAGCTGGTAGAGCGCCGCGGGCCTCGCCTCGTTGTTTTCCACCCGATAGTAACGCTGCTCGATGGTATTCCGGGTGTGCGCCGCAGCCACCTCCACCTTCACCGGATCGCGCAGCACCCGGTCTGCTAGGGCATCGATGGTTTGGGGGTAGGTGGCGGAGAACAACAGTGTCTGCCGCTGCCGGGGCAGCTCCGCCAGGATCTGGTCCAGCACCGCCTGGAATCCCATATCCAGCATGCGGTCAGCCTCATCCAACACCAGGGTCTCCACAGTGCCCAGGTCGAGATTGCCCTTGCGCAGGTGATCTTCAATACGGCCCGGGGTACCTACCACAATGTGCGCACCGTGTTTGAGCGAGCCAATTTGCGGGCCGAACGGCATACCCCCGCACAGTGTCAGGATCTTGATGTTATGAATCGCCCGCGCCAGCTTGCGCAGCTCCCGCGCCACCTGGTCCGCCAACTCCCGGGTAGGACACAACACCAGCGACTGCACCCGGAACTGCCCTACCCGCAGCTTGTGCAGCAGGCCAAGACCAAAGGCTACCGTCTTGCCGGAGCCGGTTTTGGCCTGGCCGATAACATCCTTCCCGGCCACAATCGCCGGCAGTGCGGCGGCCTGGATTTCTGTCAGGCGGGTGTAGCCGAGGTCCTCAAGGTTCCTGAGCAGGGGCTGCCGAAGAGGCAGAGACTGGAAATCGCGCGGGGTATGGGTATCGGGGGCATCGGAAGTGGTCACAGCGGGGGCTCGATCGTAGAAAAACCGGCCTATTGTAGGTAAGTTCGGGCCAATTTCCTATTGAAACAACCAATAGCCATATCGATCACCACAAGCAGGCGTCGCGCAGAGGTGGCTGTCCAGCCACCCTTGCGTAGCAGTCTCAGGTGACATTATGGCTTGGAAGAACCGCTATTGAAATTGATAAACCTGGGAAAACTGAAACTGTCATCATCATTCCAGGTGCTGGCTCCAAGCTGTGGGGCCCTACGCCGCAGTTATTCGCCAAGAAGCAGCCACTTGGCACCTTAAACCCGACCAACGCAATGCATTTGAGAATGCACTTCAAGCGGACAGATCAACATACGAAAAAGTATCGTAGTCATCTTCGTACATGGTCGGCAAAAAGTAGGTGAAGAAATCCATAAAATTCGCTGGCGAGTTAAACAGGTACTCACCAAAATTCGGATCAAAGAAACGAACCCGACCGGAAAACACCCGGTAAGCCATTGCGTGCCCGCCATTTGGCCCAAATATATACACCAAAACATTACGATTGATGTCGCCGTTTGCCATTCGATTGCCGTGGGAGAGTATCTCGACAGGGTTCAAATCAACATCGTACTGACGACTGAGAACGATAAAATCTACCTGACTCTGTAACTCCTGATCAAAATAATTCACCTCAGTATTCAAACTGCGGTTTCGATTGACCAGGGTCCTCAATGCATCAGTATTGACGGTACGATAGACATACCGGCCGTTTCGCCTGCTCGTATGCACGCCATAGTACTGGCCCGGGTCAAACCCCCTTCGAATAAGCTTCAAATACTCGAGCGAGATCGCCCAGCAGACGCCCCTCCCAACGATTGGTCGACATTCAGGCATGTTCTGATGAAAACGCCAGCCAAGTTTTCCGTTATTTTTGGTGGCGGCATTCAGCACTTTGATATGTGCTGCATAATGCGAATCAGCCATTATTGAATCTCCATACTCATTTCTACATATCGATCCCCTGTGTTTTGGGGCACCGAATCACTTCGAGGGCGCGACGCTGGATAGCCAAATCGGGTAGCCGGCCAAGTAACGCGAAGCCAATGCCGTGGCAGCCTCTCGATCACGCCGTTGCTTTCAAAAACAGCTCTGACCAACCTGACCGTGAGACATTATATGTAAAGCTATGGATTCGCCACCCGACAGATGTCGGGTAGGCATGGACGGTTCCGGCTGCTAGCGGACCGAGCATGAAGTCCTGCGACAAAGGAGCACAACCACAATCGTCATTCCGGGCTTACCTCGGAATACAGACCGCCGGGGCACTTTCACTGGATCCGGGATGATGGGATGGCCGGGAATGGCCTCTACAGTGTCACCTCGATATCGGCAATCACTGCATTGGCAATATCGCGCGCACTTTCGACATCATCGGCCCGCGCCAGGGCGACACCCAGGCGGCGCTTGCCGGCGACTTCCGGTTTGCCGAACAGGCGCAGCTGGGTATCGGGGCGGGAGAGTGCGGCGCTGAGGTTGCCAAACTGCATCCGGGTGGAGTTGCCCTCCACCAACAGCACCGACGAGGCCGAAGCGCGGTGCAACTGGATATTGGGAATCGGCAGCCCGAGAATAGCGCGGGCGTGCAGGGCGAACTCGGAGAGATCCTGGGAGACCAGGGTCACCAGGCCGGTATCGTGGGGCCGCGGCGAGACCTCGCTGAAGATCGCATCGTCGCCCTTGATAAACAGTTCCACACCGAACAGGCCGCGACCGCCGAGGTTGTCGGTCACCGCCCTGGCTATCTCCTGCGCGCGACTCAGCGCCGCTGCCGACATGGCCTGCGGCTGCCAAGACTCCTGGTAATCCCCATCCGCCTGGCGGTGACCAATGGGCGCACAGAAGCTGGTGACGGTGTTGCCACTGCCGTCGTTGTGGCGAATGGTGAGCAGGGTGATTTCGTAATCGAAGTCGACAAAGCCCTCGACAATCACCTTGCCCTTGCCGGCGCGGCCGCCCTCCTGTGCGTAGGCCCAGGCCTGCCCAACCTGTGAGGCATCGCGCACCAGGCTCTGGCCCTTGCCCGAGGAGCTCATGATCGGTTTGACCAGGCAGGGAAGACCGATCTCGTCGATAGCCGCCTTGAATTCCGTCTCGCCGGCGGCAAAACGGTAGCGGGAGGTAGGGAGCCCCAGGGTTTCCGCCGCCAGGCGACGAATGCCCTCGCGATTCATGGTCAGTTGGGTGGCCCGCGCGGTGGGGACAATATTGACCCCCTCCCCTTCCAGCTCCGCCAGGGTATCGGTGGCGATAGCCTCGATCTCCGGCACCACCAATTGCGGCTGCTCCTGCGCGATCACCCCCCGCAGGGCGTCGCCGTCGAGCATATTGACCACATGGCTGCGGTCGGCCACCTGCATCGCCGGGGCGTTGGCATAGCGGTCCACCGCGATGACTTCGCAACCGAGACGCTGCAGCTCGATCACAACTTCCTTGCCCAATTCACCGGCGCCACAGAGCAGGACGCGGGTGGCGGTGGAAGAAAAAGGGGTACCCAGGGTAGCCATAGAATTTCTGCCTTTTTGTGAATGTTGCGCGGGAATACCTTCAGCGGCCGAATATCCGCTCGAACTGGCCACAATTCATCGCCCTACTCGTCCCAGTCCGGCGCCATGCGCTCGGCCTGCTCTTCACGGACGTCATCGATAACGGCCATCAAGTCGCCAACGTCAACGCTGGATGTGTCATGCTCGAAAACTCCGGTAAGGGCGCTGTCCGGATGCAGCTCAGCCGCCTCATAAAGCGCCCAGATTTCCTTGCCGTAATCGGTGGTCAGGAGCTCCGGCGCGAAGCGGCCAAAATAAGCGCGCATATTGTTGACATCGCGCTCCAGCATCGCGGCCGCGTTGTTGTTGCCGGCCGCATCCACCGCCTGGGGCAAATCGATGATCACCGGGCCGTGGCGGTCCAGCAGCACGTTGAACTCGGAGAGGTCGCCATGGACCAGCCCGGCACACAACATGCGCACGACATCGGCCATCACCTGGCCGTGGTAATCGCGGGCCTGCTCCGCGGTCAGCGTGACATCGTCCAGCCGCGGGGCGGCGTAGCCCTCATCGTCCGCCACCAGCTCCATCAGCAGCACGCCATCGACAAAGCCGTGTGGCTGGGGCACGCGCACGCCGGCCGATGCCAGCCGGTACAGGGCATCGACCTCGGCGCTCAGCCAGGCCTGTTCCTGCTCTTTCTGCCCGTAGCGGGTCTTCTTTGACATGGCCCGGGCGCGGCGGCTGTTGCGCATCTTGCGGCCTTCCTGGTATTGCACCGCCTGCTTGAAGCTGCGCTGTTTGGCCTCCTTGAAGACCTTGGCACAGCGCAGACTATCTCCGCAGCGCACCACATACACCTGCGCTTCCTTGCCGCTCATCAACTGGGCGATAACCTCGTCGATCAGGCCGTCGTCGACCAGCGGTTGTAATCTCTTGGGTACTTTCATGATTCCTGGTAATCAGCCCTCTCGCGCCTCTGGAGTTTTCAAGATAGCTGCCGCTCTTCCCGGTGTACCAGCGCGTAGTCGATCGCCGCACACACCGCGACGGCCTGCGCGGTATTGCACTGCTCCGGCGTCGCGCGGGGGCTGTCGGGGTAGACCTCGGTGGTGGTCTTGTAGGGAGCGCTGGTGATGCCCGCGCAAAGCGCGAGCTGCTTGAGCGGGTACTGTATCACGCCGTGCGCGACCACCGGCGAGCCGATGATCTCGTTGTTGTCATCCGCCGGGGCGATATGGGTGACTTTCTCCACCGCCGCGATCACCGCCTGCTGGAATTCCGGCTGCGGGCTCTCGCTGTCGTCCACCAGGTAGAAGCCATCGGGAATCCCGCCCGGCTCGAACGGCTTGCCATCGCGGGCGGCCAGCGCGGGGCGGAACTCGGTTTCGTCGGTATCGGTGATCTCGTGCAGGTCGATATGCATTAGCGCACGATCGCGGATGGGCGCCACCAGCCGCATCAGCGCCGCCGACTCCCCAGCCGGGCTGTCCTCGCGAAAGGAGCGGTTCGGGTCGATCGCGTGCGGATTCCAGCGATGGATGCGTTCGTAGCCCCAGGGGCTGACACAGGGCGCGACCAGCAGGTTGACGCGGCCGGCGTAATCCGCGGCATGCTGATCGACGAACTCCAGCGCACCGTGTACGCCGCTGGTTTCGTAGCCGTGCACACCGCCCGTCACCAGTACGACAGGCAGGTCATCGCGCCAGTCGCGGCTGCGGATCGCCAATCGCGGATAGCTCTCGGGGCCATAATCCAGGCGGCCGTACTCCTCCACATCGAAGCGCGGGCGCAGGCGCTCAATCGCGCTCAATACCTCGGACTCGTAGCTGCGTTGACGGGCCTGGCGCGACAGCCACTCGGCGCGCTCCGCGTCGCCCCAGGGTGTTCCGGGGGTACCGATTGGATAGGCTGCAGGGGCCGTGTTCATAGCAATTGTTCTCCAGAGATGACCGAGACAGGCGGGCATTCTAGCACCTGGCGATGATATTGCGGAGCTCACAATCAGGTCGGGCTTTAGACCGCGGCACCCTTCGTGTGCAGTACGGGAAGTTCGCAAACAGTTCGCTGCGCCAAAGCGCCCAGCTCTACATAGAGAGAGCTTGAAATAACGCTGCTATTCCAGCGCTTTCTCGCCTTGATCTGGACGATTTGGCTGTGCTCCCTTGTTACCGAACTTTACAAACGGCCCACTAGCCTACTCCAGCTACTGCAACCAGGTATCTCGAAACAACCTTTCCTCCCCTTCCAATAAGGTGATGAATTCACTCTGCGAAACGTTTTGTTTTTCCATAGCGATTTTGAGATCTTCCAAAGGTTGATCAAACCCTTCTGAGGCGAGCTGGAAGGTACCAAAATGCATACCCACACTCAGCTTTGCACCAAGATCCCTGTGCGCCAGCACCGCCTCATCCGGCGCCATATGTATTGGCTTCATAAAGAATCGAGGCGCGTAAGCGCCTATGCCAAGCAATGCGATCTCAGGAGGACCAAGGCGTTTTTTCGTTTCTGCGAAGTGCGCTGAGTAGCCGGCGTCGCCGCCAAAGTAGACGCTGCGGCCCCTGTATCGAATGAAGTAACTTCCCCACAGGCTCCTGTCCCGATCAAAGAGCCCACGCGCCGAAGAGTGTTGTGTAGGAGTAAACGTAACCTGTGTATCCACATCGATTGCAACGCCCTCCCACCAATCGAGCTCACGCACATTTGTCGCCCCGATGGATTCGACCAACGCTTTGTCACCCAACGGAACCAGCACCAGAGGCGAAAAACGTGCAATGATTTTTTTTAATGTATCGGTGTCCAGATGGTCATAATGATTGTGACTGATGATTACCACATCAATTTCTGGAAGCTCATCCAGCGCCAACCCTGGTGCGCGTACGCGTTTTGGTCCGATCCACCTAAAAGGGCTCGCACGCTCGGACCACACCGGGTCGGTGAGAATATTAAGCCCTGGCAGCTGCACCAGAAACGTGGCGTGATTTACAAACGTGAGACTGATGTCATCGGGGCCAAGCGATTCATTCAGCCTTGGAACGCTGCTGTTATCAACCGACTCAGGCCACTTGACCCGGCCCTCCCGTATCATCCGGACGATATCCGAAAAGCTCGGCGAGAACTGATTCCGGAGAGTTGGATTAAAAAACTTCTTGCCATCAAAGTGATCCGAAACCTTGCGCTCCGCGGAGGAATCACAACCGGTCATGGGTAGCAGGCCAAGTGCCTGCATCATCATTTTTCGCATACCGTTTATCACGCTCTACTCCCAGGTTGTGCCATAAAATGACTTCTTGGTCATTAGACAAATCGACGGCGGCAAATACATTCCTCTCGAGGCCTGGCTTACAACCTTCACCGTTGTCACACTCGGCCTGTCTCTGGATTCCGCTCTTACCATCTTGAACCGGATAAAAATCAGCAAATGACCTTGACTGACCCTGTTGCTTAGGGCTAAATATGTCACCAGGTGACACATTGTCATCGAGTGCCACTTATACACTCAGTGCCACCCAATTCGCAAGTAAAGCTTTATTGAAACTCCCATGACAGAAAAATCACCCAGCCTCCGTGAGCAGCAAAAAGCCGCCACCCGCAATGAGCTCATCCGCATGGGTTTGTTGCTGTTTTTTGAGAATGGCTTCGCCAACACCACGGTTGACCAGATAGTCGAACCCCTGGGGATCGCCAAGCGCACCTTCTTTCGCTACTTCAAGGCGAAAGAGGACCTGGTCTTCGACTTTTACGAAGACAAGACCCCCACCCTGGTCCGCGAACTGAAGAACCGGCCAAAGGACGAATCGCCCTATGAGGCCGTGTGCAAAGCCCTCTCTACGCAACTGGACCTGTACGACGTCAATCCCGATTGGGCCTGGTCACTGGTCTGCCTGCTCAACGAAAACCCGGAATTGATGGGCAAAGGATTCGAGAAAAGGCTGACCCGGGAACAGGCCCTCGCGGCGGCACTGATTGAACGGGAAGGCAAAAACAAAATCACGCCGCTGAAGGCCAGGATCATCGTCGGCACAGCATTGATCGCGTGGCAGGCCGCACTGGATGAATGGTACGAGGGCGGAGGCAAATCCAAGCTCCGCCCCATCGTGAAGAAGGCGTTTTCCATCGCCGGTCAATAGCCGCAATCCGGTCGGTACGAAGCAATAACGCGCGCTGCTCGCACCGGTAATATCGAGGTATTCAATGAACTCTGACGCCACGCACACTGACGCCTCCGTTCGTCGCCCAGCCTGGATCAAGCGAGCCGGATATGCCCTCGGCGGTATCTCCGTGATCGCCACGGTGCTGCTTTTTACACTCCGCGAGCCGGACAGCGCCGCGACCGCGGACATCGTTCCGCCGGCGACAGCCGCCGCGGCGCTGACGGTAACCAGTGCCCGCCCACGGGAGGTAACCTGGCCTGTCACTCTGGAAGCCTATGGCACGATTGCCCCCTGGGAAGAGGCCAGCATCGGTGCACAGATCGGCGGTTACCAGCTCGTCGATGTGCTGGTCAATGTGGGTGACCCGGTCAAGAAGGGGCAGGTCCTTGCGCGCTTTGACCCCGCATTGCTGCTGGCCGAGCAGGCCGAACTCCAGGCCAGCGCCGACCAGGCAGCGGCCAACCGCGATCGCGCCCGGGCACTGCAGAGCAGCAATGCCATCAGCAAGCAGGATGTCCTGCAGGCGGTCACCCAGTCCAAAGTGGCTGACGCGGCGCTCGCAAAAAATCAATTGCAAGTGAAGTACACCGAGGTGCTCGCTCCAGATGACGGCGTCATCAGTGCGCGCACAGCAACCCTCGGCGCCACCATACCGCTGGGGCAGGAACTCTTCCGGATGATTCGCCAGGGCCGTCAGGAGTGGCGCGGTGAAGTCACTGCAACGCAACTTGCACAGATCGAGTCCGGGCAGGATGTCACCCTGCAGTTGCCCGATAACACGCTGGCGAGCGCGACCATTCGCCAGGCCTCTCCCCTGTTCGACCAAGCCTCGCGCCTCGCCACCGTCTATGCGGATATCCAGCCGGGCAGCAGTGCGCGGGCCGGAATGTACGTGGCGGGCAAAATCCAACTCGGGAACACCAGAGCGCTGGTGGTACCGGCGAAAAGTGTAGTGATCCGCGACGGGCGCAGCTATGTGCTTACCCTGTCGGCGCAGGACGATACTCCGCAAGTGGCCTTGCAACCGATCGCTGTCGGGCGCCGCTACGGCCAGGAAGTGGAAATCACGGAAGGGCTCGATGCCGACAGACATGTGGTGGTCGATGGTGCGGGCTTTCTGTCTGACGGCGATGTGGTACGGGTAGCCCCGAACGCACCGGCCGGGGGAGCAGCGCAATTATGAATTTTGCCACCTGGTCCATCCGCAACCCGATCCCTGCCATTCTGCTGTTTGTCCTGCTGACCTTTGCCGGTCTGTGGGGCTTCCGCAGCCTGCCGACGCAGGATCTGCCAGATCTCGACTTGCCCATGGTCACCGTGGCGCTGATGCAGCCCGGTGCCGCTCCGGCACAGCTCGAAACCGAAGTCGCGCGCAAGGTGGAAGATGCCCTCGCGCCCTTAAACGGTCTGCGCCACCTGCGCACCTCGGTCACCGATGGGTTGGTGTCGGTACAGGTGGAATTCAATCTGGAAAAAAACCTCTCCGATGCATTGATTGAAACCAAGAACGCGGTGGACAGCATCCGCTCGGATTTACCCACCGAATTGCAGGAACCCACCGTGAGCGCCCGCAGCAGTGTCGGCGATGCAGTACTGACTTACGCCGTGGCCTCATCCCGTCTGGATGAGGAAGCGCTGTCCTGGTACATCGATAATACATTGGCGAAAACCGTGCTGTCGGTGCCCGGTGTCGGCCGGTTTGATCGCGTGGGCGGTGTCCAGCGCGAAGTACAGATCGAAGTCGACCCGGTGCGCATGGCCGCGCTCGGAGTAACCGCAGCGGATGTTTCCCGGGCCCTGCGTCAGGTGCAGCAGCAGTCGTCGGGAGGCCGCAGCCAGCTCGGCGGCGAGGAGCAGTCCGTCCGTGTCATTGCCACGGTGGAACAGGCATCGCAGTTGGCCGCTATGCGCATTTCCCTGTCCGGTGGGCGCAGCCTGCGCCTGGACCAGGTGGCCACCGTCACCGACGGTACCGCCGAACACACCCAGGCCGCCCTGCTCGATGGCAAACCGGTGGTGGGGTTCAGTGTGTACCGCGCCCGCGGGTTCGACGAAGTGCGCATCGCCGAAGGCGTACGCGAAGCGCTGACGCAACTCCAGAAAGAAGACCCGACCCTTGAGCTGACATTTATTTCCGGTTCGGTCGATCACACCCTGGAGCAGTACCAGGGCTCGATGACCATGCTCTACGAAGGCGCCATTCTGGCGATCCTGGTAGTGTGGTTTTTCCTGCGCAACTGGCGCGCAACGATCATCTCGGCCACCGCACTGCCTCTGTCGATCCTGCCGGCGTTTGCCGCCATGGCATTGCTCGGCTATTCCCTCAATACCGTCACCCTGCTCGCACTCGCCGTGATCATCGGCTTGCTCGTGGATGACGCGATTGTGGAGGTGGAAAATATCGAGCGGCACCGACAGATGGGCAAGCCGATTCGCCAGGCGGCGGAAGATGCGGTCAATGAAATTGCGCTCGCAGTCATCGCCACCACCATGTGTCTGGTGGCCGTATTTATGCCCACCGCAATGATGTCTGGTATTCCCGGCATGATGTTCCGGCAATTTGGCTGGACCGCCGTCATTGCCGTTCTCGCATCGCTGCTGGTGGCCCGCCTGCTAACCCCGATGATGGCCGTGTATATGCTCAAGGGGGCACCGGCCAAGCCCCACGAAGATGGTGCCATCATGCGCTGGTATATGACGGCGGCACACTGGTGCCTGACGCACCGGCGCACCACCCTGTTCGGTGCGACGATTTTCTTTGTCGGGTCCCTTGCCTTGGTGCCGATGATCCCTTCGGGTTTTGTGCCCGCCTCGGACAGTGGTTACACCAACGTCAATATTGAATTGCCCCCGGGCAGCTCCCTGCGCAATACCCTTTCTATCGCGGAAGCGGCGCGATCCGCAGTGACCGATGTTGCCGGTGTTGAGCGTGTGTTTACCACCGTAGGCGAGCCACAACAGGCGGGCCCCGGTTCAACCCAGCCCGGCGATACGCGCAACGGCACGCTCACACTGATTCTTTCTCCACGCGATCAGCGGGAACCGCAGGTTGCCATCGAGAATGCGGTGCGCAAAGAGCTTGAAGCAGTACCCGGTGCGAGGTTCAGCATGAGCGGCGGCGGCCCTGGAGAGAAACTGCAGCTGCTGCTCGCCAGCGACAATGCACCGGCGCTGAAAGCCAGTGCGCAATCCCTGGAGCGGGAGCTCCGTGGCGTCGGCAGGCTGTCGAACATCACCTCCACCGCCAGCCTTGAGCGCCAGGAAATTGTCGTGCGCCCGGATGTGCAGCGCGCATCGGAACTCGGCGTCACCACCGCCGCCATTGCGGAAGTGGTGCGTGTTGCCACCAGTGGCGACTTCGATGCTCAGGTACCGCGCCTGAATCTGGATAACCGACAGGTTTATATCCGCGCGCGCATGGCCGACCATCTGCGCGAAGACATCAACACCCTGGCAAACCTGCAGGTGCCCGGACACAGTGGTCTTGTGCCTCTGTCGAGTGTTGCAGACCTGTCTGTGGAGAGCGGCCCGTCGCAGATTGACCGCTATGATCGCCAACGCTACGTGACCGTCACCGCGGACCTGGGTGGCACACCACTCAGTGAAGCACAGTCTGCCGCCATGGCACTGCCGAGCGTCCAGAACTTGCCATCCAGTGTTGCGCTAATTCAGACCGGCGATGCGGAAATCGCTGCAGAGTTCGCCATGGGGTTCGGCATGTCCATTCTCATGGGCCTCTTCTGTGTGTTCTCGGTGCTGGTGTTGCTATTCAAGCATTTTTTCCAGCCGATCACCATTCTCTCGGCGGTTCCACTTTCCATCGGTGGCGCCTTTGTCGCACTGCTCGTTGCCAATAGCGAGCTCAATGTTCCTTCGATGATCGGACTGGTCATGCTGATGGGCATTGTCACCAAGAACTCCATTCTGCTGGTGGAATACGCCGTACTCGGTATGCGCGAGCGCGGGCTGCCGTTGCACGAAGCATTACTTGACGCCTGCCATAAGCGTGCACGTCCGATCGTGATGACCACCATCGCCATGATCGCCGGCATGCTGCCCATCGCACTTGGCTTTGGCTCCGATGCCAGTTTCCGCCGCCCCATGTCCATGGCCGTTATCGGCGGGCTGCTCACCTCCACGGCGCTCAGCCTGCTGGTAGTGCCCGTGGTATTCACCTATGTGAGCGGCCTTGAACGCAGGCTGAAAAATACCTTCCGCCGCACCCAGGAAAAATCCCTTAACCCTTCAAAAAATGACTATACGGAGATAACCTCATGACGCTCACACCACTGACGTCGCGCCGGTTTACCTGCTCGGCCGCGCTGCTCGCGCTGTGTTCTTTCGAGGCCCGAGCTGAAGCAGAAAACCAGGAAGCAACACCGGAAGAAAGCCCATGGCGGGTCTTTCTGGGCGCCGGTGTTTTATCCATGCCTGAATTTGAGGGCAGCGATGACCAGCAAACCCGTGTACTCCCGATCATCAATGTGCGTTACAAACGCTTCTTTCTCGGCGGTGCGCCCGGTATTCAGGGTGGGCTCGGTTTCTACCTTTTTGAAAATGATAACTGGGACCTGGGTGCCGTGGTGTCACCGGATGTGATCGGCCCCCGGGAAGAATCCGATGATGCACGCCTGCGCGGACTTGGCGATATCGAGGCCACTACCCGTGCGGGTGTGTTTGGAAGCTATACCGCCGATTGGCTGTCACTGAACGCCAGTGTACTCACAGATGTGGGTGACAACGGCCAGGGCACCCAGGTCAATCTTGGGGCAACAGCGACCTACAAGGTCACCCCCCGTTTCCACCTGACCGCGAGTCCGGAAATTACCTGGGCGAATGACGAATACATGCAGATATTCTTTGGTGTCAACGAACAACAGGCGATCAACTCGGGCTATGCTCCCTACGAAGTGGATGCGGGCACATCACAGATGCGCCTTTCGCTGGGCACCCGCTATATATTGACGCCGCGTTGGGGGCTGGGCGCCAGTATTACCACAACGTACCTCCCGGATGACGCCGAGGACAGTCCCGCCGTGTTCGAGCAAAACCAATACTCCTACGGGCTATTTGTCACTTACCGCTTCTGAGCGACAGTTTTGTCAGCACAGTATTCGCAGGCAGGAAAAATCTATGGATTCATACGTACAACGATCACGCCGCAAGTCGATACGCCGGCGCCTTATCGCTATTTCCGTTATTGTTTTTCTTGTGGTTACCGGAAGCTTGCTCGTAGGGGCCTGCTCCCCCATGGGAAAAATTGAAGGCCCGGTTTATCGAGTGAGCTTCAGCGAATACCAGAGTGAAACCCTGGAGAAAATGCGCGATGCACGCCGCTATCAGAACTCTGGCCATGACTCCGAGTTGTGGTGGAATGCCCCGCGGGAATGGCAACCATCGGCAGTAGCACCGGGTCACAAGCCCAAGCGTGGTATCCTGCTGGTGCACGGACTTGGGGATTCTCCCTGGTCTTTTCATGATGTAGGTCAAGAGCTGGCCGCGCAGGGGTTTCTGGTGCGGACCGTCCTGCTACCAGGCCATGGCACCGATCCCGCAGACATGATTGAGGCAACCGCGGAACAGTGGCAAAAAGTGGTCTACCAACAGGCCCATGCATTGGCATCTGACGTGGAAGGTGAAGTATATCTGGGCGGGTTCTCCACCGGAGCCAACCTGATTCTGGATTACGCCTACCAACACCCCGAAGTCGCCGGGCTGGTACTCTTCTCCCCAGGTTTCAAGAGTATGCCCTTCGACTGGCTGGCACCACTGGTCTCGAAAGTGCGCCCCTGGATTATCACACCCGGCGAGGGTATCCCCACGCAGACCCCTGTACGCTATTTGAACGTTCCCACTAACGGCTACGCACAGTTTTACCGCACGAGCGTTGCGGCGCGAAAACTTCTCGAGCAAAACTATGAAAAACCCGTATTTATGGTCGTCGCGGAACACGACTCGGTACTCAATACGGATTATCTGCTGGATATTTTCCAAGACCGTTTTACACACCCAAAAAGCCGGTTGATCTGGTACGGCGACAAGCCAGAGCAACTGACCGAGAACAAAAGAGTATTGATCCGGGAAGATCACCTCCCGGAACACCGCATCAGCCAGTTCTCACATATGGGTGTGCTCTTTTCTCCAGAAAACCCGCTCTACGGCCGCGAAGGTAGCTTGCGTATCTGCCTGAACGGCATGGATGGCGATGAACGAAAAGCCTGCCAAGACGGTGCCGACGTCTGGTTTTCTGGTTGGGGTTACAGCGAGGAAGGCAAGGTACATGCGCGCCTGACCTTCAACCCCTATTTCCAGTGGCAGACTTCGGTGATGCTGGAGGTACTCGGTATCGAGCCAAGAGATTCCGAAAAAACTGCAATGCAGGCACTCTAGAACTCGAGAAGGCCCGGCAGGTCGCAGCCATCGTGGACGATGAAGCCCATGGCGAGCTCGAGGTTTTGCCTGCCAGGCTCGCCCTCGTCACTTATCGTATCATCCAGGAGTCATAGACCAACGTCATCAAACACACCGCTGCCGATATTCTCCAGTGATTAGCAAGGGAAGTATTCTACACGCCGAACAGGCCCAGTTGACCATCAACCAGACTATCAAAATCCAGCTCGATAAAGGGCAATATGGCATCGGCCACCGGTTTGAGCTGCTTGTCGATATAGCGCTGGTAATCGATCGGTGACTGGCGGTAATCCACGGGCTCCGGGCCATTGAGGGTGATCAGGTACCGAATCCAGCCCTTGTTCTGGTACCGGGGTGGCAGCCCCTGCTGGCGACGTATATCGTCGGCCAGCCGCGCCGCGCGCACTTGGGGTGGTACGTTTTTTATGTATTGATCCAGCTTGCGCCTGAGCCGCTTGCGATACACCAGCTGCTCGTCCATCTCCCCTGCCCGGGTTTTCTCCACCATCTCGCGGATATACTCGGATGGATCTTCACCGTGAAACACCATCCCGTAGAGCTGGGTCTGGAACTGCTTGGCCAGGGCCGTCCAGTCGCTGCGCACGGTTTCCAGGCCCTTGAATACCAGTTTTTCCTCATCCCCATTCACCACCAGGCCCGCATAGCGCTTCTTGGAGCCGGCCTCCGAGCCGCGAATGGTAGGCATCAGAAAGCGCTGGTAGTGGGTTTCGAATTCCAGTTCCAGGTCGCACTCCAGCGCCAGCTCTTCCTTGAGCTTGTGCCGCCAGCGCGTGTTGATCTCACTGGCCAGGTGCTTGCCGATCGCGTCTGCCTCATCAACGCTGGTTTGGCCGCTCAACCAGACAAAGGTGGAGTCGGTGTCGCCGTAGATGACCTGGTGACCCAGCTCCTCTATCCAGCGGGCCGTCTGTTGCATGATCTCGTGACCGCGCAAGGTGATGGAGCTGGCCAGGCGCGTGTCGTAGAAACGGCAGCCCCCGGAACCCAGCACGCCGTAGAAGGAGTTCATGATGATCTTGATGGCCTGGGAACGGGCGGCATCCTGCTCCCGCTTGGCGATATCCCGCTGGGCCCAGAGATCGGTAATGATGTCCGGCAGGAAGTGCTTGTCACGGGAAAAGCGCGCGCCGCGGAAACCGGGGATGCTGTTTTCATCTACCCGGCCCTCCTCCGATCCCTCTCCCGCTTCCTCGGCCAATCCCTCAATCAAGCCCATGGGATCGATCTTGAAGGTGCGGATAATGCTGGGGTAAAGGCTCTTGAAATCCAGCACCAGCACGTTGTCGTACAGGCCCGGCCGGGAGTCCATCACATAGCCGCCCGGGCTCGCCAGGCCGCCGTCTGCCGGCAGGTTGGGGGCCACATAGCGGCTGCGGTGCAGTTTGGGCAGGTAGAGATTGGTGAAGGCCGCCACCGAGCCGCCGCTGCGGTCGAGCTCCAGGCCGGTGAGCTGGGCCCGCAGGCGCAGGTAATCCAGCAGCCGGGTGTGCTGGAATATGTCCCAGACCAGGCGGCAGTCTTCCAGGTTGTAGGCGGCCAGCTTGGGCTTGTTGTGGCGAAAGTCGTGTTCAATCACGCCCAGGCGGTTGTCCACGTCCTCGGTGTCCTTGCCCCGGCCCAGCAGGGTTTGTGCCACGAACTCCAGGCTGAAGCTTTCGAAGCTGTAGGTGGCGCTCTTCAGGCCGTCGATGCCGTCCAGTACCACCCGGCCCGGCAGCGTCACGAAGCCCTGGCTGCCCTCCCGGCCATCCCGCCAGCGGGCATCAGCGCCGCCGCGGCCAAGCTTCAGGCGCAGGCCATGGCGTGCGGCCCTCTTCAGCAGCAGCCGAAAGTCGAAGTCCACCACCGACCAGCCGATGATGATGTCCGGGTCCAGTTGTTTGAACCTGTCCTCCAGGGCTTTAAGCAGGGCCCGTTCGTCATCCACCCAGCGAATGGTGGTTTCAGCACTTTCAGGCAGGCCCACCATCAGCACCTCCTCCACGCCATCGCCGTAGAGACCGATGGAATACAGCTCACCCTGGCCGGAGCACTCTACGTCCAGAGAAACCACTGTGAAATCCGGCTGCACCTCGGCGCCCCTGAGGCGCGCCTTCCGATATTCCGTATAGCCGTCTTTGGCCTGGGCCACACCTTCAAAATAGAGGCCACCCCGAGCAAAGCGTTCCATCAGGTAGCGGTCGTGGAGACGAAAGTCCCCTTCCAGCACCTCGATACCGCGATTCTGCAACAGGGCCTGGGCCCGGCGGTGAGCGTCGATCGTGGGGAAATACAGCATGGCCGCCTCCTCGCGGCCAAAAGTCTGGAAGCCCAGCTGTTGCCAATCACAGGGCACGCCGGCCAGAGCCTCGATCACCTGGGCCCGGTCCGCCACCTTCACCATAAAGACAGGGCGCTCCCCCTCAATAACCAGCTTGACCGGGCCCTCGGGCGTGGCCAGCCAGTAGTGGATACAGGTGCTGCCGCGCTGATCAAAGCTGTGGCGGCTGAGGAGAAATCCTTGGGGCAAGAGGCTATTCCGGGTTGTGGCTTGGGCTGAAGATTTGTGTCATTCTACTGGATAAATACACAGATATCAGCAACGGCCAGAACCGGCCGAGAGGTCCCTGTCGGCCTACCAAGCCGAACGGAGAAAAACGCAGCGAAAGCAGCCTAAGTTGTCCGCAGAACCCAGGAGACAACAGTATTGAGGTCTGCCGTCCTCACCACGAAAGCCGGGCGGCTACACGCGCCTCATCAGCCTGTAATGAAAACGACCAGCCATTGCGTTCACACAGCCGTTGAACGATACCCAGCCCCAGACCATACCCATGGGACAACGACGCCTCGACCGGTGTGTGCCGCTCATCAACTTCACTACTCACCTGATTGGTGACGAATAGCGCGTGCTCTTTGATGTGAATCGTGATCGGTCCCTGCCCGTCAAGCGTGTGCTCGAATGCATTTCGCACCAGATTATTGACCGCGATAGAAAAAGCCTGTGAATGTCCGCAGGCAATGGGCTTGTCCAGATCATCAATCTCAACATCGTTCAAGTCGATTTCAACATCGACGAGCTTGCCGTTCAACAGATGGCGCTGTTGATCTATCGCCTGGCTTACCAGCGGCATCACTGAAAACTGATCGTCGTACAAGCCATCGTCAGTTTCACGCGCGAGGCACAGGAACATTTCAATCGTGGCTTTCATTTCGAACGTCGCACGCCTCACGCGATCAACCACTTTCGCATCGGTAGCTGACAGATCGCTTTGCTCCAACAGCTCAAGCGCGCCTATTATCACCGTGATCGGCGTCCGCAACTCATGACTGGCTGAACCGGTAAAGTATCTCTCCCTTTCAACAAATGCGCTGACCCGCTCTAGCGTCTTCTCAATAGTCCTGGCGAGCACGCCAACCTCATCATCGCCAAACCGGCTGGACTCTATGCGTTTATGATCTTCGGCCGATAGTTTTTCCGGGTCGATGTCCGCGACCACTTTGGCGAGTTGTGCAACAGGGGCGACCGCTCTGCGCATCACAAGAACTCCCAGCCCGAAACCAAGAGCACCGAGTGTACCCACAACTCCGATGATAACGAGCAGCCACCACCAATCCTCTGATGACGCAGCCTCAATCCCGGCAACGTCGAAAACCACAAAGGCATTTCGCTGTTCGTTGTCGACAGGTACTACCGCAACATGCAACTCTTCGGCCTGGAATTCGTACAACCCCTCATCGGGGTTTGTCTGCGCCCACTCCCTGAGTGATTCCGGCAAGCTACCAACCTCATCGTATCCGCGAAGGTTCATCGCCAGAGAGGGATAGCTTTCGGCGGCATGCTGTAGCTGACGCGTCAGCACACGGTCTTCGCTCAACCTGATCGCAGAGAAGAAAGCGAACCCCCAGGCCACGCTGAGTACAGCAACACACATCGCAAATGCAATGGCGACACGCTTGCGTAAACTGTACCGGTACATTACTGAACATCCTCTGCAATTCGGTACCCGATGCGATGCACCGTATGAATCAGCGGGCTATCAAACGGCCTGTCGATCGCCTGCCGCAGCTTATACATATGCGAGCGAAGCGCATCACCATCGGGGCGCTCGTCAGCCCACAACAAAGTTTCCAGATCATCGCGAGCCACAACAGACGGCGCCGTCTCCATCAATCGCTGAAGCAGTCTCATGCCCGCAGGGGTGAGATCGATCTGCCGCCCCGCGCGATGCACTTCCAGCGTGGACCGATTCATCGTCAGGTCACCTACCGTTAACAGGTTCGCGGTCTTTCCGTGACTGCGCTTGTACAGCGCCTGCAGCCGCGCATGGAGCTCTTGTAATGCGAAAGGCTTGACCAGATAGTCATCGGCGCCCGCCTCGAACCCCTTGAGCTTGTCATCAAGCGTATCTCTCGCCGTCAGCATAAGCACGGGCGTTTCCACTGCGGCATCCGCTCGTAGCTTTTGGCAGAAACTCAGGCCATCCATTCTCGGAAGCATCAGGTCCAGAACAATGACGTCGAACCGATTCGTCAACGCCAGGTGCATCGCGCTTACACCGTCATAGGCAAAATCCATAACATAGCGATGCTTTTCAAGATACGCGGCAATGTTCTCGCAAATGTCGCGGTTGTCTTCGACAATCAACACTCTGATCGGCGCCGCACCAAGCGCATGTACCATCTGTTGCCCCCCTTACCAGGCACGATTTACCAGGCCTGATTTACCAGGCACTATTCACCAGGCGTAATCCAGCCGCAGACCAATAAGCGGCTCGGCTTCGCTATCGTCTTCCACTTCAACACCTCGGCGGTAGTCAAACTCGGTGTCGTCGCTCGACGACGCTGCCGTTACGTTGATGACATCGAGAAAGGCTGTCACATCGATGGGGCCGAATGCGCGCCGGTAGTCAACGCGAACGTTCAACAAGCCGGAACCGCTTTTACGACCAACATTGCGCTCAGTGATCTCTTTCGCGTAGCGTAGAGGTTGCCCAGCTCCCAATACGTCTGAGTGAATAATAAACACGTCGTCCGGCCTGCCGGACAGATATTTGTAGCGCCCGGCCACCTTCCAGCGGTCGCTGATTTCCCAGGTCAGGCCGAGGGTCGCCACATGCTCGCGACTGAATTCGGCGGCAACGGCACCGCGACCATCTTTCCGGTCGACCGTGGCATCGTTATACGAGTAGGTTGCGGTCGCGTAAATGCCCTCACGAATCGTACCGTTGGCCACGATATCGACACCGTACGATGTACCATCACCGATGTTTGCAAAGGTTCCGCTTGCTCGGTCAAGGTCTACCACCAGGTTGTCGAGGTTTTGATAATAGGCTTCAGTCAACACCGACCAGCTGTTGTTCGGGAAATATTCATAACCGATACTACCGTGCGTAATTACTTCGGTCTCAAGGTCATTCGACTCGTTAGCGGCAAGGTCTAAAAACCGTGGCGACTGATGAAAGAGCCCTGCGGTCGCAAAATATCTAACCGTTTTATTCGGCCACCAATTGATGCTGAACCTGGGCGATGCGAAACTCTCATCTGCAAAACCGTCCCGCTCCAACCGCACCCCTGTGCGAAAATCCCAATCGCCGAGCTCAAAAACCTGTTCTGCGTAACCTGCGTAGCTCGTTTCTTTCTGACGCAGTGAAGAGTTGATGCTCGCGGGAGTCAGCACAATAAAGCGCTGATCTGGGTCTTCTCTAAAATCATCGCCGTCGTAGACAAATCGGATCCAGTCGCCATCAAGGACGGTATTATAGTCCAGTTCAATTTGCGTTACTCGAGCACCGGCACTGAACGCGCCCCATTGATTCACTGTCTCGAAGTCGCTTCGCCAGCCGGTCTCTGTCTCATCCTCACCGATGGTAATAATGTCTTCTCGCACGGGAAAACTGGACGCGGGCGATCCCTCCGGCACGAGATCGGGAAATGCTTCTCCCTCAGAACTGATCTTGTCGCTTGTGCGGTAGTAAACCCTGTTGGCCCAGACAGCTTCGTCACCGATCAATGATCGCAATGTGAAGCCGTACAAATCGCTATCCTGTTCAGAATATTGAAGCGCAGCATCTTCGAAATTGGGCGACGCAAAAACATGATTCACATCGCGAAAATAGTCTTCATGTGTATCGATCAAAAGAACTTCAAAGGTATTGTTCTGGTTGATTGGCATGACCGACTTTACGATGACGTCTCTCAGGACAGGAGCTCCAATATCGAGTTCCTCGATCGTTTCAAAAAATGAGCCGAAGTCCAATCGACGAGCAGAAACGAGCAAAGTAGAGTCTTCAGTGACACCGGAAGGCCCGTCGTAACCCACTTCATAGCCCGCAAGGTCGAGGCGCAGACTTGCTGAAGGGCTTGGATTGCCATCAGCGACTTCCAGTTTGAGTAACGATGCCGCCCGGCCGCCATAAGCCGCACTCCACCCACCCGGTGAAAATTCTGCACCACTGATCACGTTCGGTGCGAAAATCGAGAAACGGCCGCCACCACCAACATCTTCCTCTTCACCCAGTGTCGCATCAAAGTGTATCGCCTTATCAAAGGGAAATTCATCAACGAACAGTAAATTATCCCGGGGGCCACGGCCGCGTACGCTAAAGCTCGCGAATTCGCTGGCGGATGCCAGGCCAGGTAAACCGTCCAGCGACAGGAGCGGATCTGCGCCACCGCCAACAGCACTACGCAACGCTTCTCTATCGAGATAGGTGCTGTTAACGGATAATACTTCAGCCTGCTGCCCGAGAACCGACACTTCCTCAAGTGCCTGCTCTCCAAGTTCGAATTCAAGCTTGATATTTTTGCGCGTAACCACGCGTACGCTTGGCTCAAACAATGCATTGAACCCGCCTTTGGCCACCCTCACCGAGTAAAGGCCGGGATCGAGCTGTTCAACGACAATGCGACCTTGTGCGTCGGTTTCTACAGATCGCGTGGAATTGGTATCCCGTTCCTCAATCGTTACCTGCACGTCTGAGAGTGGCCGGTCAGTGTTCTGATCTCTGACGATGAAAGTCAGCGCACCGGGCGCCTCTGCTGCGTGGGTAAAAAGTGGACACCCAACCAGGAGCGCCGATAGAGTCAACCACGATACCTGTCTCAATTGCCTGCTCATGTTGCTATCCCTCCAACGATCTGCCGTATTTATTTGATGAAACGCTGGGAGGTTAGCAACGCCAATGTGACTAAAAAGTCGCTGGGATGTGAAAGCTGCATCAGAGCCTGGATGGCTACAGCTGGTCCAACTCAAGGGCAATGCCGGCGCCACGCTATGTAACGCGGCGTGCGGGACGTTTTGAAACGCCACTTGCGCCTCATTTTTCCTGACTGTCGTCTATATCTAGCATTTTGAGCGAACCAGCCCTGGCGGGCAATCTGATTGCCACGGTCTATTTGGTCTATCTGCTGATACGAGGAGTGCCAGGCCACCCCATTGGTACCTTTCTAGCCCTGGAAGCTTCGTATGCCATCCTGCTGGATGGGTATGCGGGCAGGCCTGGCCAGCGGTAGCTGAAGCGCCGACTGCCTGATTCCAAGGCGAAATAAAGCTCCAAGGCGGCGCCCGTCACGGCGAAATCGTTCAACTTTTGAACAATCAAGATCAGATCAATATTCTGGCCCTACATACTCTCAATTGGATTAGCGCCATTAAAGTTGATTTGAACCATTTATTGGTATCATGGTACAACCTATGAAGCCAGCGCCAATATTGACCCTGCTGTGCAGACACTAGAGAATTCCCGGCATTAGCAACGGACTGCATAGGTAGATAGTATGCCAAAGCAAGAAAGAGCCCCGGGTGCCCCTCCCGTAGCCCCATCTCCTCTGGAACTAGCTATTTATGAGCTAGAGCAGAAAGCTAAAGCGCACCACCGCAAGTTAGCAGAATGCGCACCTGCCGATGAAACTCCAGAACAGGCTCTGGAGAGAGAGCAAGCCAGGAAAAGGGACTGGGATCATTTGCAGCAACAGAGGCGGCACATAGAAGTGCTCGCGGATTTACAGGCAAAGCTCGAACTCTATCGAACGGCCAATAAATCGAAATCTGCAAATGAACTGCTTAAGGAAAAACATCACCCAACCAATGTCCTCGCAAGTCACCTGACAGCGGTTCATGAGCCAAAACCAAGTGAACACCATGATGCCCACCACATCATAATGGGAACTGGTCGACACCGAAAACCGAGAATGATGCGTGCCCGGCTCAACATGCATATTCATGGCATTGGTATCAATGATCCGCAGAATGGTGCATGGCTCCCCAGAAAGTACGAACACAAAGGTCACTGGGCATGCCCTCAAGCCCCTGCTCACAAAGAGATTCACCGCTACAACTATGAAACCTGGATTACTGACCTCTTCTCATTGCCCGGTTTAACCGAGCTGACCGTCACGAGTCGCCTTAGAGAAGTCAAAACAATGCTAAAATTTGGCGGCTACCCAGATAAGATCACCATGCCAAAAGATTATGAATGGACGGCAGAATCATGAATACCCTGTACCAACTGAAGCAAATTCCAGAAAGATTCATGGCACTGCAATTAGATGTCGTTCAATTGGCCGACCAGCTTGGAGATATAGAATTGCTCGATACATTGATGCAATTCCCCGCATCAAATGAACCACTCTCTTCTATTTGGAAAGATTCAGTATCCGATGACTTTCAGCCGCTCTCTTTAACCAGCACTGAAATCCCAGACATTTCGCTCTGGGATGCAACCTGTTTGGTACTGAATGAAAAAGCATTTAATGCACTGAATCGGTATTTAAAGCATGAGGGAGAGTTTCTACCTATTACTGCCAATGGAGAAAAAATGCACATCTTCAATTGCCAAGCGTTCGGCAAAGAAGATAAGTCGCTTACGGTAAAGAAATATGTGAATGGAACTGATTTTGGATTAGAGCACCTTGCCTTCGATGAGGATGACGTGGCACAGCGTTTTGTATTTAAATCAGAAATGAAAGGCTGTAACACTCTTTATTGTACATCTTCATTCAAAGCTCTATGTAAAGAATTCAGCTTGGAGGGTTTGCGATTCGATGGAGACTTGGTAAGTCCATTTTAAACGTTTATCGGATTAGAATACATGACCTTCCGCCCTTTTATTTGATATCAGATATCGGGAAAACCCAGGTGCTGAGTAAAACAACATTTTTTCTAAATATAACAATAAATGGGTTCCGCCATCACAGGGAATCCGATGTCTGGTTTTGGCTGGGTGACATGAGGACGATATGAAGCAAGTTATTGTTCTGGCAATTTGCAGCCTGCTTCTCACTGCTTGCAGCATGGAAGAGCGCCCGCTCTACACCATTTACGAGAACACGCTCCCGGACCAGAGCCCCACTATTCAGCTCGATCCTGAAGCGGGCCTAGCAAACATGGATCAGGTCACAGCCGGGCTTAAGGGTGATGACCTCTCCAAATTCAACCGCTCATTGGAGTGGTACGGTACCGAGTCCCATTTTGGGCTGAATAGGATCGAAGGCAAGACGGCCAGGCAGCTGGTCGACCTGGTCAACTGTTTGAAGCAGGAAGCCCCTGAACTCCAGAAGGCCGCCTGTTTCGAGTAGCATCTACAGGAGGATAGCGAGTTCCGGCGTCCGCGCAGCAGGTGTGAAAGCTCCAGAATGGCTGTTCACGCTCGCCGGAATACGCAAGGAGCTTTCAATAGCGCATTCAGTGAGAATGTTAAAGCTTTGATTTCCGTAAGTGATCAGTCTTCCCCACCCTCGGCCTGAACCGACTTTTCTGTTAGCGCCACGTAAGTGATCAGTCTTCCCT
>NZ_JALKCV010000008.1 GCF_023634065.1 Microbulbifer litoralis | reverse complement strand
TCGGGTGGAGATCGAGGCGGTCTCGGACAAGATGATTACGCGGGCGCGGGTGAAGAAAATGGATCGGCGGGGTTCGGAGTAGGCGTAAGGCGCGCCGCGCGCACTGAACGACACCCGTCTCGTGGAGAATCCGGCAGCAGCCGGTGCGCACAGCGCACCCTACCGCTCAGCCGAATTCCATCGACAACCGCCTGACCGGCGCAAAACTCTGTCGGTGAATGGGACTGGCCCCCAGCGTTTCCAATGCCTGCATATGCGCTTTGGTCGGGTAGCCCTTGTGCCCGGCCAGGCCGTAGCCCGGATACTGCCGGTCCAACTCCACCATTTCCCGGTCCCGCGTCACCTTGGCCAGGATCGATGCCGCACCGATTGCGGCCACGCGGCCGTCGCCCTTGACGACCGTATCGCAGGCGTACTGCCAGTCCGGCTTGCGATTGCCATCCACCAGCACAAACTCCGGCTGCACGGGCAACTGCTCGACCGCGCGCCGCATCGCCAGCAGGCTTGCGTGCAGGATATTGAGCCGGTCGATTTCGGCCACCGTGGCGCGGGCGACGGCAAAACTTAGCGCCCGCTCACGAATCAGGTCGAACAGCGCCTCGCGCTTTTTCTCGGTCAGCTTTTTCGAGTCCGCCAGCCCCTCGACCGGCCTCGCCGGATCCAGGATCACGGCCGCGGCGACCACATCGCCGGCGAGCGGGCCGCGACCGACCTCATCCACGCCGGCGAGCAGTTCTCCACCGTAGGGGCAGACATAGGGTGGCAATGTTTTTTTTGTACTCATCGGGCTTCAATCAATTGACAGACGGCGTCCGCCGCGCGCGCGGAGGCATTGCGACGCAGCTGCTGGTGCAGATCGTCGAATTCCCGCTGCAACTGATCGTACAGCAACGGATCGTCGTAGAACTGCAGCAGCGCCGCGCCGAGATTTTCCGGTGTGGCGTCGTCCTGCAGGATTTCGGGTACCAGTTCGCGCTGCGCCAGCAGGTTCGGCAACGACACCCAGGAAGTGTGCAGCATGCGCGAAAAGATCGCGTAGGACAGGCCGGCCATCTTGTAGGCCACCACCATCGGCTTTTTCAGCAACATGGTTTCGAGCGTGGCGGTGCCGGAGGCAATCAGCACATTGTCCGCGGCCGACACAGCGCCGTGGGAATTGCCATCCAGCAGTGTCACCGGTAAATCGCCATAGTTCTCGAGCAATTGTTTCAGTTCCGCCAGTCGCTGCTCGTTCGCCGCCGGCAGCACAAACCTGAGTTCCGGGCGGCGCTGGTGACACCAGCGCGCCGCCTGCAGGAACAGCGGACCAAGCAGTTTCACTTCACCGCCGCGACTGCCCGGCAGCAATGCCACCACCCTGCCGCCGGGGGCAAACCCCAACTCTTCACGCGCCGCCGCGGTATCCACCTGCAGCGGAATTTCGTCCGCGAGTGGGTGGCCGACAAAAGTTACCGGCACCTGGTGCTCGCGGTAGAAATCGGCCTCGAACGGCAACAGCGTCAGCATATGGTCCACCGCGCGGGCAATTTTCTTGATGCGCCCGCGACGCCAGGCCCAGACCGAGGGGCTCACATAGTGCACTGTGGGGATGCCGGCGGTTTTCAGGGATTCCTCGAGCGAGAGATTGAAATCCGGCGAGTCGATTCCGACGAACAGGTCCGGCGGGTTGTCGATAAAATGCCGGCGCAGCGTGCGGCGGATCCTGAGCAGTTCCGGCAACCGCTTGAGCGGTTCCACCAGCCCCATCACCGACAGGCGCTCCATCGGGAACAGCGACTGAGCCCCCAGCCCGAGCATACGCGGACCGGCGATGCCCTCGACCTGCAGGTTCGGGATCCGCTCCTGCAGCGCGGCAATCAGGCCGGCGCCGAGAATATCCCCCGACGCCTCTCCGGCGACGATGCCGATACGGACGGGGTTGTCGTAATCTGTCACGGAATGGATCCCTTTCTTGCCGGGCCCGGGCGGGGCGTCAGTGGGGCAGATTCGAAATCAGCGGGTTATACCGCGGGAGGAGGACTCGAGGGAATCGATCCAGGGCTGGATCACCTCCGACTGTTGGCGCAACTCCAGCAGGGCCTCCAGTGCCTCCTGCATGGTCAGCCCCCGCCGGTAGACGATTTTGTAGGCTTTATTGATCACGGCTATCTGCTCGCGCGTAAAGCCGCGGCGGCGCAGCCCCTCGGCATTGATGGTCTTGGCTTCCGCCGGGTTGCCGGCCACCATCACGTAGGCTGGCACATCCTTGCCGATCGCCGCGCCCATGCCGGTAAAGGCGTGTTCACCGATGGTGCAGTACTGATGTACGAGACTGAAGCCGCTGAGAATGGCCCAGTCCCGCACTTCCACATGCCCGGCCAGCGCGACATTGTTGACCAGGATGGTGTGATTGCGGATCACACTGTCGTGGCCGACATGGGCGTAGGCCATGATCAGGTTGTCGTTACCGATGGTGGTTTCGCCACGATCCTGTACCGTGCCGCGGTGGATGGTTACCCCTTCGCGGATCACGTTGTCGTCACCGATCACCAGGGTGGTATCTTCCCCCTGGTATTTTTTGTCTGGGGTGTCCTGGCCGACAGAGGCAAACTGGTAGATGCGGTTGTTCCTGCCCAGCCGCGTGGGGCCGGTCAGGACCACGTGGGACGCGATCTCGCAGCCGTCCCCGATTTCCACCCCTGGCCCCACTACGGTATAGGGACCAATACGCACCCCGGCACCCAGAATTGCCGACTCGTCGACAATGGCTGTGGGGTGGATGTTCGTCTGCATTCTGCGCCCTGCTCCTCTTATTTAACCGGCATACGGATAATTTAACCCGGCATACGGACGGATCGAGCGCCCGGTTGCCGCCACGAAATACCGGTGAACAACCGGCCCGCGCAGATACCTGCCAACAGTTCGGGCATTCCCGCCGGCCTGACCGGCGACGACACAACAGTGTCTCGTGTTGAACCGAACATTCTAAAAAACAAACAAAAACAAGGAAACCGAACCGGTCACAGTGCGATTGTAATCAAACCTGCTTCACTGCACACAGCACATTGGCGGCTGCCGCCAGTTCTCCGTCGACGCTGGCCCTGCAGGAAAATTTCCAGATGCCGCGGCGCTCGGAAACGACTTCCGACTCCAGCTCCAGCCGGTCGCCCGGTATCACCTGGCGCTTGAAGCGAACATCGTCGATGCCCGCAAACAGGTAGAGGAAACCGTCCTCCGGCTTTTTTCCCAGCGTCTTGAAGCCGAGGATGCCGGATACCTGGGCCATGGCCTCGACAATCATGACACCGGGGAAAATGGGCGCCTCGGGGAAGTGGCCGTTGAACACCTCTTCATTGACCGAGATATTCTTGTAGCCCTTGATGTATTTCCCTTTCTCCAGCTCCACGACCCGATCCACCAGCAGAAACGGATAGCGGTGCGGCAGGTATTGACGAATTTCGCGTACGTCCATCATTCCAAAAGTCCCCAGAAACCACTTCGGGGCGTCGATGCACATCCGCGCACGCACGCCCCGAAAACAACAAACCCAAATATGATTGGCCGGATCAGCTCAGTCTTCCGTCCCTTGCCGATCGGCCCGCATTGTATCCAGCTCTTTCTCCAATGCCTTCAGGCGACGCGCCATCTGGTCCAGCTGGCCGTAACGCACAGCGTTGCGGCGCCAATTGCGACTGTCCGAGAAAGGTGTGCCGCTGGAGTAGGAGCCGGCACTATCGATAGACTTGGTCACCAACGTTCTCGCAGTGATATGGGTGCCATCGGCTACCGTCACATGCCCCACCACTCCGGCGCCGCCGGCGAGGGTGCAGTACTTGCCGATGGTGGCACTGCCGGCTACCGCGGAACAGGCGGCGATGGCTGAGTAGTCACCAATTTGCACATTGTGCGCGATCTGCACCTGATTGTCGATCTTGACCCCACGGCCGATGACCGTATCGCCCAGCGCTCCGCGATCGATACAGGTGACAGCGCCGATTTCCACTTCATCGCCAATCTCGACACCGCCCAACTGGTGAATCTTGGTCCAGCTGCGCTCATGGGGCGCAAAGCCGAAGCCGTCGGCACCGATCACCGCCTGGCTGTGAATGACGCAATCGCGACCGACAGAACAACCGTGGTAAATCACTGCGCCCGGGTGCAGGCGGGAGCCGGCACCGATGACGCTGCCCTCCCCCACGATGCAGTTGGCGCCGACAATCACACCGGCGCCAATTTGCGCCCGGGCCTCTATCACGGCACCGGGACCGATACAGGCTCCGGGATCCACCTCTGCATCCGGATGCACCACGGCGGAAGAGTGAACGCCGGGCTCGGGCCGGGGCGTCCGGTCGTAGACGGCTGTCGCGCGGGCGAAGGCATGGTAGGGATCCGCCACAACCAGTGCCGACACCCGGCACTCGGCGGCCAGGTCTTCGCTGACCAGGACCGCACAGGCCCTGGTATCGGCGAGAAAACGGCGATAGTTGGCACTGGCGAGAAAGCTGACCTGCTCGGGAGTGGCATCCTGTAACGTACTGAGCCCGGAGGGCACCTGTTCGGCATCCGCTCCGGGCGCGAGACGCAGGTCAGCGCCCAGCTGTTGCGCCAGCTGGGCGAGCGTCGGTCTGTCTGTCATCGGGAAATTTCTGCCGGCAGTTTACTTGTCGGCATTCATGCGCTTGACCACCGCTGCGGTCAGGTCGGCACCATCACCGGCGTAGAATGCGGAGTTGGCATCCAAGACCAGGTCGAGCTGCTGCTCCTTGATAATGGCTTCCAGTGCAGACTTGGCCTTGGGGGCCATGGATTTCTGGATATCCTGGCCCACCTGCTGTTCCATCGCGCGCAGCTTTTTCACCGCGGTTTCGAAATCGGAACGCTTGAAATTCATCTTGCGCTGGTGCTCGGCCTTCTGCTCTTCGGACCAGGTAACCGAGTTTTTCTGCGCGTCCTCGGCCAGTTTCTGCACTTCGGCGCGGATGGACTCGGCGCTGCTCTGCAGCTGGGAGTATTCAGAGCTGGTCTTCAGTGCATTGACCTTGGACTTCGCGGCCTCGGTGCTCATGATGGCAGCCTGCAGATTGAATACCGCCACCTTGGTCTCGGCCATGGCGGCGCCGGAGGCCAGGATACCAGCAAGCAGCACTGCGAAAATTTTTACACTTTTAAGCACGTCGGATTCTCCATATTGCTTTATTTATCGTTAGCGGCAACATCACCCCAAGCAGCTATTTTGCGCAGCTTTAGAATCAGAAACTGTTACCCAGTGAGAATTGGAACACTTCCACTTCGTCTTCGTCGTTTTTCTCCAATGCCTTGGCCAGGCTGAATGTCAGTGGCCCGAAGCCGGTAATCCAGGTCAGGCCGATACCGGCGGAGACATTGATGTGATTGAGGTCGACATCGTAGCAGTTGAGCTGTGAATTACCACAGTTGGTATCGAAAACGTTACCCGCGTCAACGAAGAACGCCGACTGCATGGAGCGCTGGTCCTTGACGAACGGAATCGGGAAAATGATCTCCGCACTGCCCTCGACCAGGATATTGCCGCCGAACGGATCCGGCTCCCGGCTGCTGAGGGCCTGCACCTGCAGCTGCCCCGTTTCCGGGTCGATTATATAGGATTGCGTCAACTCACTGGCTTCCACCACGCCGTCGCCGTTGGCGTCCTCCCAGGCGGAATAACCGGTGACATATTGCTCCGGACGCGTGGAGCGCGGCCCCAGGGTATTGCGCTCGAAACCGCGCACCGAGCCGAAGCCACCGGCGTAGAAGTGCTCGAAGAAGGGCAACTCCGAGGTCTCACCGTAGCCCTCGGCGTAGCCCAGGCGGGTGCGCAGCCGCAGTGTCAGGTTGTCGGTCAGCGGACGGAAATACTGGCCGGTAAAAACGGCCTTGTAGTATTCCAGGTCACCGCCGGGCAGGGCGACCTCCAGTGACAGCCGCTGGGAAGTGCCGCGGGTCGCGAGAATACCGCGGTTCAGTGTCGAGCGGGCATAGGAAATGGTGCCGGTATAGGAATCGAACACATCGCCATTTTCATCGACAAAACCGTCCAGATCCGTATTCAGCAGGGACGGGCCCAGCGGCATACTCAGGTTGATCTCCTCCGGCGACTTCTCCTCGCCATCTGAGTCGGTATCGC
This sequence comes from Microbulbifer litoralis, assembly GCF_023634065.1. Lineage (GTDB taxonomy): Bacteria > Pseudomonadota > Gammaproteobacteria > Pseudomonadales > Cellvibrionaceae > Microbulbifer > Microbulbifer litoralis. The sequence goes on along the minus strand of NZ_JALKCV010000008.1, from coordinate 208,630 downwards.
TGATCGCCGCGGCCACCTCACTCGCCTCTTCCGGCGTTATAACCGTATCGATACCATTGATGGGCACCGGGCTGTCCTTGATTTCCTTGACCGGTGCCGAGCCCACACCGAGCTCCATATGACTGACACCCAGGTTCAGGCCGATCCGGGAAATTTCCGAAATCGGGTAACCGAAACTCAGGCCGGCGCCATAGCGGGTGGTGTTGTAGTCCGACAGGTTGATCTCGGAGTAATCGCGCTCCTGGTAGAACACATTGAAGCCGCGACTTACGCCGTCCGGTGTGAAATAGGGATCGGTGTAGGAGAAATTGGCAACCTGCTGGTAGCGGGAGGTATTGATCGCGAAGCCGACCGACTTGCCGGTACCCAGCCAGTTGTTCTCCTGCACGTTGGCACCCAGCACCAGGCCGTTGGACTGCGCGTAACCGATGGTACCGCCGATGGTACCCGACGGCTGCTCCTCCACCGTGTATTCCACATCGATCTGGTCGGAGGTGCCCGGCACTTCGGTGGTCTCGACCTGCACTTCCTTGAAATACCCCAGGCGCTCCAGGCGCACCTTGGACTGCTCGATGCGCGCGGAAGAGGCAGAGGCAGATTCCATCTGGCGCATTTCGCGGCGCAGCACTTCGTCGGAGGTGCGGGTATTGCCGCGGAAATTGATTCGGCGCACATAGGCGCGCTTGCCCGGGTCGATAAAGAAGGTGACCTTCACCGTCTTGTCTTCCTCGTTGGGCTCGGGCATACCGTTGACCTCGGCAAAGGTGTACCCCTCATTGCCCAGGCGCTTGGTGATGTAGTCGGAGGTGGTGGTCATCAGCACCTGTGAGAAAGTCTGCCCCTCGCGCACCAGCAACAGGCGCTTGATCTCTTCCTCGGGCACGACCGGGTCGCCGGCCAGGTCCACTTCACTGACCTTGTAGACATCCCCCTCGGTCACATTGACGGTGATGAAAACGCTCTGCTTGTCCGGGCTCAGGGACACCTGGGTCGAGTCGATCTTGAACTCCAGGTAGCCGCGGTCCAGGTAATAGGACTCCAGGCGCTCCAGGTCGCCGGTGAGCTTTTCGCGGGAGTATTTGTCGTCGCTCCGCAACCAGGACAGCCAGCCGGTGGTCTGCAGCTCGAAAATCTCCGCCAGTTCCTCGTCGGAGAAAGCCTCGTTGCCGACGATATTGATATGCTTGATCGCGGCCACCGAGCCCTCGTCGACGACGACTTTCAGCTCGACCTGGTTGCGCGGCAGCTCCTTCACCTCGGTTTTGACACTGGCCCCGTAGCGGCCCTGGGCGACATACTGCCGCTGCAGTTCCTGGGCCAGCCCCTCGAGCGTGGCGCGCTTGAAAATCTGCCCTTCGGCGAGGCCGTTCTCCTCCATACCGGAGAGCAGGTCCTCGGTCTTGATGGCCTTGTTGCCGGTGATTTCGATCTTGGAGATCGCCGGGCGCTCGCGCACGGTAATCACCAGCACACCGTTTTCCCGACCTATCTGGATATCCTGAAAATAACCGGTGCGAAACAGCGCGCGGGTGGCACTCTGGATATCCAGGCGCTCGATCTGGTCGCCCACACGCACCGGCAGCGCCGCAAACACGGTGCCGGCAGACACCCGCTGCAGGCCCTCAACACGGATATCGCTGACTACAAACGACTGCGCCACCGCGGTGATCGGCAGGGCCAGGCCGAGGGAGGCCGCTTTCAGAAAATGATTCATCTACTGTCTATCCAGGTTCTTTATTCGCAATTCCAATTGACCGGGAGGGAAGCCGCAGCTGCCCTCCCCCGCCCCTTCCGGGGCCGCCCTACAGGCGCAGAATATCGTTGTAGAGCGCCAGGCCCATGATGCAGAGCACCATGGCCATCCCCACCTGCAAGCCGATCATCTGCACCCGCTCCGATACCGGCGATCCCTTGATCGCTTCGATACCGTAGTAGAGGAGATGCCCACCGTCGAGGACGGGAATCGGCAGCAAGTTGAGGACACCGAGGCTGATACTGAGCAGAGCCAGCAGCGACAGAAACGACTGCCAGCCCGCCTCGGCTGAAGTGCCGGCCACTTTAGCAATGGTGATAGGGCCGCTCAAGTTCTTGGTCGACAGCTGTCCGAAGACCAGCTTCTTGAGGCTGTGCAGGGTAAAAACGGTCTTGTCCCAGGTCTCCTGCAGCCCCTTGTTCACGGCGCCGAGCACCCCGTAGTGGAAGGTGCGCACGCGGTCTTCCGGCCAACTTTCCACCACCGGCAGCACGCCGATACGGCCGATTCTCTCCCCGCTGTCCAGCGTGACCGGATCCGGTGTGACCTGCAGCAACTCGCGCTCGCCATCCCGCTCCACTTCCACCTGCAGGGGCTCGCCGGCCCGGTTGCGGACATACTCAGTCCAGCTGCTCCAGCTGTCGAAGCGCTCGCCATCGGTGGCGATAATCCGGTCGTCCGCCCGGAGGCCCGCCCGCTGTGCCGGGCTGTCCGGAGTCACCCGGGACAGGGTCAGGGTGATCGGCGGTGTCCACAGTTCCAGGCCCGCCTCCGCCACCGGATCCGGCACCTCCTGCCCGGCCAGCCAGCGGTCGATATCCGCCACCATCTGGTAGACGAGATCGGAATCCGGGTAGCGCACGGAAAACTGGATGGTGCCGGTATCGCCCAGGCGGTTGGCCAGGCGCCAGTTGAGCGCCTGCCAGGTGGGAGTCGGCTGGCCGTCGACAGAGATGATTTCCTGCTCCGGTTCGAGTCCGGCGCGGGCGACGATGGAGTCCGGCGCCACCGATTTCACGATCGGCACCGGGCCGGATGTGCCGCCCAGGAACACCACCCAGAAAAACAGGATCGCCAGCAGGAAATTGGCCAGCGGGCCGGCCGCGGCAATGGCCATCCGCGCCCAGACACTCTTGCGGTTGAAGGCCTGGTCCAACTGGTCGCTGGGCACCGGGCCCTCGCGCTCGTCGAGCATTTTCACATAGCCGCCGAGGGGAATCGCGGAAATCGCGAACTCGGTGCCCCGGCGATCGTAGCGCGAGAACAGGCGGCGGCCGAAGCCGACGGAGAAGCGCAGCACCTTGACGCCACAGGCGCGCGCCACCAGGAAGTGGCCCAGCTCGTGAAAGCTGACCAGCACGCCGAGGGCGACCAGGGCCCATATTACCGTCTGAATAAGATCCATATTCGCTTACAGTTCGCCTCTTGCCGGCGGGCCCTGGAGGGCACCCAGTATTTCAAACGCCAGCGCTCGCGCATTGCGATCCGCTGCTTCGACTGCATCCAGCCCGGTCAGTTCAACGGCCTGTGCGGATTTCATGACCCGCTCGATCACAGCCGGAATACTAGTAAATGCCAGCCGTCCTTCCAGGAAGGCCTCCACCGCCACTTCGTTGGCGGCGTTCAGCGACGTCGGCGCACTGCCGCCGGCGTCCATGGCCTCGCGGGCCAGTCTCAGGCAGGGGAAACGCCGCATATCCGGCGCCTCGAAGTCCAGGCGCCCCTGGGCGATCAGGTCCAGTGCCGCTACACCGCTGTCGATCCGCTCCGGGAACGCCAGCGCGTGGGCGATGGGTGTGCGCATATCCGGGTTGCCCATCTGCGCCAGCAGCGAGCCATCGCGGTACTGCACCATCGAGTGGACGATACTCTGCGGGTGCACCACCACCTCGATCTGTTCCGGGCGCGCATTGAACAGCAGGCAGGCCTCGATAAACTCCAGCCCCTTGTTCATCATGGTGGCGGAGTCGACCGAGATCTTGCGGCCCATGGACCAGTTGGGGTGGGCGCAGGCCTCATCCGGCGTCACCCGGTGCAGGTCACCGGTATCGCGGGCCCTGAAAGGACCGCCCGAACCGGTCAGCAGGATTTTCTCCACGCCGCCCCCCTCCAGGTCATAACCCCCGCCAAGCCGGGGGCCACCGGGCTGCGGCAGGCACTGGAAGATGGCATTGTGCTCGCTGTCGATCGGCAGCAGGCTGGCGCCGCTGGCGGCCAGGGCGCGCACGAAGAGCGGCCCGGCCATCACCAGGGACTCCTTGTTGGCCAACAGCACTTTTTTGCCGGCCTCCACCGCCGCCAGTGTCGGGCGCAGGCCGGCGGCGCCGACGATGGCCGCCATCACCGTATCCACAGCCGGATCCGCGGCCACGCGACAGAGCCCGTCCACACCCCAGAGGATCTCCGTAGGCAGGTCTTCCCCGGCCAGCAACTCCCCGAGCTCGGCCGCCCGCTCCTCGCCCGCCACGACGGCGAAACGGGGGGAAAAACGGCGACACTGCTGTGCCAGCTCGCCGACACGCTCACGCGCAGTGAGCGCGTAGATCGAATAGCGCTGCGGGTGGCGCGCCAGCACATCCAGGGTACTGACGCCGATGGAGCCGGTGGAGCCCAGTATGCTCACGGCCTGTCTTTGCGGGGATTGCATAGGCTCGTCAATACCTCTCGGGCCTGTCGCTGCGACGGGAGTTGGCGGACACTTCTTTCATTACAGGTACTTGGGCAGTTCGCTGGCCAGCGCCGCCATGGTAAACACCGGCAGCGCCGCGGTGAGGCTGTCCAGCCGGTCCAGGACCCCGCCGTGGCCCGGCAGTATGCGACTGCTGTCCTTGATGCCCCGGTGGCGCTTGAACATGCTCTCCACCAGGTCGCCGATCACCGACGCCAGGGCGGTTACCAGCACGCCAAACGAAAAAAGTACGGTGTTCTTGAGCGGCAGCTTCAACAGGAAGGAAACCCCCAGCGCCAGGACCAGGCAGGCCGCCAGCCCGCCGAAAAAGCCCTCCCAGGATTTTCCGGGGCTCACTTCGCGGGCCAGCTTGTGCCGGCCGAAACGGCGGCCGACAAAATAGGCGCCCACATCGGCCGCCACCACTACCGCCACCACGAACAGCACCAGCCAGGCGCCGTGTTCCTGGCCGCGCAGGATCACCAGCGCCAGCCAGGCCGGCGCCAGCACCAGCAGGCCGATCAGGCCGCGGGCCCAGCGGCCGCCCCACAGCATGGCGCTGGCCGGGTAGCTCTGCACCCAGAGAAACGCCAGCGCCCACCAGCCGCAGGCCACCGCCAGGATCTGGCGCGCGCGCGAGGTATCGGGGGCGGAAAAATCCATCGCGAACACATACTGGGCCGTGCCGATCAGCGCAGCGCCCAGTGCGGCGAGAAATACAAAGCGCAGCGCGCGGTTGAGATTGGAGAGGTTGGCCCACTCCCAGCCACCGAGCAGGATGACCGCCACCGTGACCGCAGAAAACCAGTTGATGGGCAGAAAGAACAATGCCCCGAGAAACAGGGCCAGCAATACCAGCGCGGTAATTATTCTTTGTTTTAGCACTGTCGAACCCTTTTCTGTCTGCTTCCCGTTTCTATTTCGCCGCCCGCTTCGCCGGGCCGCCGGATCGGTGCAGAGTACAAGATATTGTTGTTACAGGGAATTTTCGGCCACAGCCGCGCGCTCAGGCCTGTGCCGCCAGCCCGCCCTGCCCCCGGCCGCCGAACCGGCGATCCCGGCCGCAATAGGCATCGATCGCCGCATCCAGTGCCCGCACGTCAAAATCCGGCCACAAGGTGTCGGTAAAATAGAATTCGCTGTAGGCCACCTGCCAGAGAATAAAGTTGCTGATGCGCTGCTCCCCGCTGGAGCGGATCAGCAGGTCCACCGGCGGCAGGTCGGCCAGCTGGATATAGTCCGCCAGCGTGCGCTCGGTGATGGACTCCGGCGCCCTCTGCCCGGCGGCCACCTCCTCGGCCATACGGCGCGCCGCCAGCGCGATATCCCACTGGCCGCCGTAATCCGCCGCGATCACCAGGTTGCCGCGACTGCCGTCGCGGGTGATCTCCTCAGCCTCCTCGATGGCGCGGGTGAGGCGCGCCGGGAGCCGGTCCCGCCGGCCCATTACCCGCAGGCGCACCCCTTCATCGCGCATGCGCTGGGCCTCTTTGCGCAGGTAGGAATAGAAAAGGCTCATCAGCAGCTCCACCTCCTTGGGCGGGCGCTGCCAGTTTTCACTGGAGAACGCGAACAGCGTGAGGGCTTCCACCCCCCGGTCCTTGCAGGCTTCGATCAGGTCGCGGATGCGCTCGACACCGGCCTTGTGGCCGGCGGAGGGTGGCAGACCCCGCTGCGAGGCCCAGCGCCCGTTGCCATCCATGATAATGGCGATGTGGCGCGGGCCGGGGCGCGTCTGCGCTTTTTCGGCGGAACCACTGGAAGACATCAAATTTCCATCAGGTCTTTTTCTTTGGCTGCCAGGGCCTGATCCACATCCGCCACATGCTTGTCGGTGATTTTCTGGATCTCGTCTCCGGCGCGGCGCTCGTCGTCCTCGGAGATCTCCTTCTCCTTGAGCAGGGCCTTGACCTCGGCCAGCGCATCGCGTCGGGCGTTGCGGATGGATACCCGCGCCGTCTCCGCCTCGCCCCGCGCCTGGCGGATGAAGTTCTTGCGAGTCTCCTCGGTCAGCATCGGCATCGGGATGCGGATCACGGTACCGGCAGTGCTCGGGTTCAAGCCCAGGTCGGACTTCATGATCGCCTTCTCGATATCCGGCACCAGGCTTTTCTCCCAGGGGGTCACGGACAGGGTGCGCGCATCCTCGACATTGACGTTGGCCACCTGCGACAGGGGCGCATCGGCGCCGTAGTAGGAGACATGGATACCGTCGAGAATGCTCGGGTGCGCGCGGCCGGTGCGGATCTTGTTGAAGTTACCGGCCAGCGCCGACAGCGCCTTGTCCATGCGCGCCTTTGCGTCTTTTTTTATGTCTTCGATCACTGTGTCACTTCCTCTTCGATTAACGTGCCCTCTTCGCCGCCCACAACGATATTGAGCAGCGCGCCGGCCTTGTCCATGCGGAAAACCCGCACGGGCAGGTTGTTGTCGCGGCACAGGCAGATTGCGGTTAAATCCATTACCCCGAGCTTCTTGTCCAGCACTTCGTCGTAGGTCAGGCGCTCGTAGCGGGTCGCATCCGGGTCCAGCACCGGGTCGGCGGAGTAGACACCATCCACCTTCGTCGCCTTCAGTACAAGTTCCGCGTCGATCTCGATACCGCGCAGGCAGGCGGCGGAATCGGTGGTGAAGAAGGGGTTGCCGGTACCGGCGGCAAAAATCAGTACCTCGCCCCGCTCCAGGTGGCGGATTGCGGCGCGGCGGTCGTAGTGGTCGATGATGCCGCTCATCTGGATCGCGGACATCACCCGGGAGGAGATATTGGAACGCTCCAGCGCATCGCGCAGGGCCAGCGCGTTCATGACTGTGGCCAGCATCCCCATATGGTCACCGGTGACCCGGTCGAGGCCCGCCGCGTGCAGTGCAGCGCCGCGAAACAGGTTGCCACCGCCGACCACCAGGCCGACCTGCACACCGATCCCCACCAGCTGGCCGATTTCCAGGGCCATTTTGTCCAGCACCTTGGGGCTGATCCCAAAGCCCTGGTCGCCCATCAGCTCTTCGCCGCTGAGCTTTAACAGGATTCGCTTGTACTTACGGTCTTTGACGCCGGGCATCCATCGGTCCTCTTTTAGCACGGGCAGGGTTTGCCGCCGAACATTACAACAATTTCGGTCATTTACACAGAGGGGCGCCCCGATGCAGCCCGTTCCGGACCCACCGAAGGCACCCCACTGCGAACGGGCACCCGGGGGCACCCGACTGTAAAGGCGATCAGGAAGAGGACTTGACCTGGGCCGCCACTTCCGCGGCGAAGTCCACCTCTTCTTTCTCGATGCCTTCGCCCACTTCAAAGCGGACAAAGGAAGCCACCTCGGCACCGGCGTCCTTGACCAGTTTGCCGACGCTGACATCCGGGTTCTTGACGAAAGGCTGCTCCACCAGGCTGTTTTCCTTCAGGAACTTCTTGATACGGCCACCCATCATCTTCTCGACGATCTCGGCCGGCTTGCCTTCCATATCCGGCTGCGCCTTGATGATGTCCTTCTCTTTCTCCAGCACCTCTTCCGGCATATCTTCCGGCTTGTTCACCTGCGGGTTGACTGCGGTCACGTGCATGGCCACATCTCTGGCCAGTTCCACATTGCCACCAGTCAGGGCAACGATCGCCGCCAGGCGGTTGTTGGAGTGTACGTAGGCACCCACGACCGGCGCTTCCAGCACCTCGATACGACGTACGCCGATGTTCTCGCCGATTTTCTGGACCAGCGCTTCGCGGGCGTTTTCCAGATCGCCTTCCATCAGGGCGGCGACATCTTTCTGGCGGTCGGCGAAGGCCTTGTCCACCACCTTGGAAACAAAGGCCAGGAAGTTTTCATCGCGGGCCACAAAGTCGGTTTCGGAGTTGACTTCAACCAGCACGCCATAGGAACCGTCGTCGGCCACTTTTGCCGCAACCACGCCGTCGGCGGCGGTACGGCCGGCTTTCTTGGCCGCTTTCAGGCCGGAGGCTTTGCGCAGGTCCTCGATCGCTTTTTCGATATCGCCATCGGCCTCGGTCAGTGCCTTCTTGCACTCCATCATCGGCAGGCCGGTACGCTCGCGCAGTTCTTTTACCATAGACGCGGTAATCGCCATGATTCAATCCTCGGGGTTCTGTCACTGAATAATGATTAGAAAAAAGGGGCTGGCGATAAGCCGGGCCCCTTTTCGAGTTCGCAGTGTAACGGCTGCGTGTTACACCACTGTGCCCTGCCGCTTACTCGGCAGCGGCCTCGTCGTCGCTCGCTTCGACGTACTCGCTCTTCGCGCCGCCGGCACCGGCCTCTGCAGCGCCCGCCGCCACGGCGTCCGCCACGGCGGTGGTGTACAGCTTGATCGCACGGATGGCGTCGTCGTTGCCGGGGATAACATAGTCGATACCCGCCGGGTCACTGTTGGTATCCACCACGCCGATCACCGGGATACCCAGCTTGTTGGCTTCCTGGATGGCGATACGCTCGTGTTCGACGTCGATCACGAACAGCGCGTCGGGCAGGCCGCCCATATCCTTGATACCACCGATGGAACGCTCGAGCTTGTCCATGGTGCGGGTACGCATCAGCGCTTCTTTCTTGGTCAGCTTGTCGAAGGTACCGTCCTGGGACTGGGCTTCCAGGTCGCGGTAGCGCTTGATGGAAGCGCGGATGGTCTTGTAGTTGGTGAGCATGCCACCCAGCCAGCGGTTGCTGACGTAGGGCTGGCCAGCGCGTTCCGCCTGCTCCTTGATGGATTTCTGGGCGGCGCGCTTGGTGCCGACAAACAGGATTTTCTTCTTCTGTGCGGCCATCCCCTTGATCACCTGCAGGGCTTCATTGAAAGCCGGAACAGTTTTCTCAAGGTTGACGATGTGAATCTTGTTGCGGGCGCCAAAGATGTACTCGTCCATCTTCGGGTTCCAATAGCGGGTCTGGTGGCCAAAGTGCACACCAGCCTGCAGCATATCGCGCATGCTGACTTGCGGCATAAGTAAAACCTCAATTTTACGGGTTGGTCCTCCACGCATCCCATGCACCAACCCCGCCCCAATATTGGAGAACAGAGCACCCAGGCGCATGTGCCGACACGTGTGCGGCGTTGATTTCGCTCCGGGAGCATCCCGAAGCGGCGCGCTTTATACCACAACGAGCGTCGGGAGGCCAGCGCATTGCAGCATATGAACCGAAGCGGCAGCCTGGTCACCAGCTGTGCGCAAGCCACCACTAACCCGCCACAATCCGCTACAATAGCGCGCCACGCGGTCACATCCGCCACCGAACGACGATACAGGCACCATACAACCCAGGGGTATCCATGACTTCAGCCATCAAGACACCGGAACAGATCGCCAAAATGCGCACCGCCGGCCGCCTGGCCGCGGAAGTACTGGAAATGATAGGCGAATACGTGGTTCCGGGCGTCTCCACCGAAGAGCTGGACCAGCGCTGCCACGACCATATAGTCAACGTCCAGGAAGCCATTCCCGCCTGCCTCGGCTACCGGGGCTTCCCCAAGTCCATCTGCACCTCGGTCAACGAGGTGGTCTGTCACGGCATCCCGTCGGAGAGCAAGATCCTGAAGAAGGGCGACATCCTCAATATCGACGTCACCGTGATCAAGGACGGCTGGTACGGCGACACCAGCAAAATGTACTTTGTCGGCAAAGCCGCGCCCCACGCCGAGCGCCTGGTGCGGATCACCCAGGAGTGTCTCTATAAAGGTATCGAGATTGTCCGCCCGGGTACCACACTGGGCGATATCGGCCACGCAATCCAGCAGCACGCCGAGAAAAACTACTACTCGGTGGTGCGCGACTTCTGCGGCCACGGCATCGGCGACGTCTTCCACGAGGAGCCACAGGTGCTGCATTACGGCAAGCCCGGCACCGGCCTGGCGCTGGAGGAAGGCATGACCTTCACCATCGAACCGATGATCAACGCCGGCAAGGCCGCCACCCGCGTACTTGGCGACGGCTGGACCGCGGTCACCAAGGACCGCCGCCTGTCAGCGCAGTGGGAACACACCATGGTGGTGACGGCCGACGGCGTGGAAGTGCTGACGGCGCGCGGCGAGGAAAGTTTTTAGGACTCGGGACTCGGCACACTCTACAGTCCGGGCTCGAAAGAATACCAATGCTCAATGCGAAGGCCCGGCAGCAGGGCCGCCACGGACTTGCTTACAGGCACCAACGACACCTCAAGCGGACAAACAATGCAGCCGGCCAGTATCCCCTACTTCGAACGCCCCCTCTTCTTCTTCGACCAGGCCCGCTTTCGCCGCGCGCTGGAGCAGGGCGAAAAACCGGCACTGGAGATTTTCAAGGATGCCGCCGGCGGCGCCGAGCGCCAGATGGCGGAGCGCTTTCGCGAGGGCGAGGATGTGCGCACCCTGGTCCACGAGCGCGCCCTGTTTGTCGACTGCCTGCTGCACTATGCCTGGCACCAGTACCAGTGGCCGGACAATATCAGTTTGCTGGCAGTGGGCGGCTACGGTCGCGGCGAACTGCACCCCCACTCCGATATCGACCTGCTGATCCTGACCGACGGCGCGGCGCCCGGCACGGTCGACAGTATCGAACGCCTGGTCGCTTTCCTCTGGGACCTGGGCCTGGATATCGGCCACTCGGTGCGCACCATCGATCACTGCGTGGCGCTGGCGGCGGAGGACATCACCGTGGCCACCAACCTGATGGAGTGCCGCACCGTGGTCGGCGGCGACCACCTCCGCGCCCGCTTGAACGAGCGCATGAGCCCGGACAGAATCTGGCCCGCGGACGAATTCTTCAGCGCCAAGTACGCCGAGCAACGCGAGCGCCACAGCAAACAGCAGGCGGCCGAATACAATCTGGAACCCAATATCAAGAACGCCCCCGGCGGCCTGCGCGATATCCAGACCATCTCCTGGGTCGCCAAGCGCTACTTCCGTGTGCGCACCCTGAAGCAACTACAGGGCAAGGGCTTCTTTACCGAGGAGGAGTTCGCCATCCTGCAGTCCGGCGAGGACTTCCTGTGGCGGGTGCGCTTCGGCCTGCACCTGCTGGCGGGTCGCGCCGAGGAGCGCCTGCTGTTCGACTACCAGCGCGAACTGGCGAAGAAGTTCGGCTACGTGGACAGCGGCGAGCAGCTCGCGGTCGAACAGTTCATGCACAACTATTACCGCATCGTCATGGCGCTGCGGGAGCTGAACGACGTGCTGCTGCAATTCCTCGACGAGGCCATCCTGCACCGCGGCAAGCACCAGGAAGTGACACCGATCAACGAGCGCTTCCAACTGCGCGACGATACCATCGAAATCACCCAGACCAAGGTATTCCTCGAGCAGCCGTCGGCGCTGCTGGAAATCTTCGTATTGATGGCGGAAAACCCCAATATCGAGGGCGTGCGCGCCTCCACCATCCGCCTGATCCGCGAGCACCGCCACCTGATCGACGACGACTTCCGGGCCGACCCGCGCAACGCCGAACTGTTCATGCAACTGCTGCGCTCGCCGCGCGGCCTGTCCACACAGCTGTCGCGCATGACCCGCTACGGCATCCTCGGCCGCTACCTGCCGGAATTCGGCCGCGTTACCGGCCAGATGCAGCACGACCTATTCCACATCTATACCGTCGATGCCCACACGCTACAGGTGGTGCGCAATATGCGCAGCTTCCGCGGCCCCGAAGCCTGGCAGGTACATCCCATCGCCGCGGAAATCCTGTCGCGCCTGCGCAAGCCGGAACTGCTGTACATCGCCGGCCTCTATCACGATATCGCCAAGGGGCGCGGCGGCGACCACTCCAAACTGGGTGTCGTCGACGCCGATGCTTTCTGCCGCCGCCACAATATTCCCTCCCGCGATCGCCGGCTGGTCTGCTGGCTGGTGGAAAGACACCTGCTGATGAGCCAGGTGTCGCAGAAACAGGATATCTCCGACCCGGAAGTGGTCCACGAATTCGCCCGCACCATGGGCGACCGCGAACACCTGGATTACCTCTATGCACTGACCGTGGCCGACATCAATGCCACCAACCCGGACCTCTGGAACAGCTGGCGCGCCAGCCTGATGCGCCAGCTCTACCAGGCCACCCGCCGCGCCCTGCGACGCGGCCTGGAAAACCCGATCGATCGCGACGAGATCATCGAGGAGACCCGCGGCCAGGCGCACAATATGCTGCGTGCCATGGGCCTGCCGCCGGCGTCGGTAGACAATATCTGGGCGCAGATGGGCGAGGATTACTTCGTGCGCGAGAGCGCCGACAATATCACCTGGCACACCGCCGCCATCCACCAGCTGCACGCCGCCAATGAGAAAGGCAAGCCCGGTGACACCCTGGTGCTGACCCGCAACTCCGGTCCCGGCGAACACGACGGTGCGACCGAAGTGTTCGTCTATACCCCGGACCGCGCCAACGTCTTCGCCGCCGTGGTCACCGGCCTCGACATGCTCAACCTGAACATCCACGACGCGCGCCTGTACAACTCCGCCTCCGGCTATACACTGGACACCTTCTACGTACTGGACGAGTCCGGCCAACCACTGCTGGACGAACCGCGCCGCCTGGAACAGATCCGCAACACATTGCAGGAAGAGCTGGCCCTGGTGGAGGACTACTCCAAGGTGATCAAGCGGCGCACACCCCGGCGCCTGAAGATGTTCGAACTGGAAGCGGGGGCCCACCTCACCACCGACCCCGGCGACCTCTACAGTACACTCGAAATCACCTGTGCCGACCGCCCCGGCCTGCTGGCACAGATAGCGCGCATCTTCGTCGACCACGACCTGCGCCTGCACAACGCCAAGATCTCCACCCTGGGCGAGCGGGTCGAGGATATCTTCCATATCACCGACGCCGCCGGAGAGCCATTGCTGGACGAGACCGCCAATCGCGAGTTGGAAAAGGCCATCTGCCGGGAACTGGATGCGATTCAATAACCGGGACTCAGGACTCGGCTGCGAGCGTATCGCCTGAACCGGCCCAGAGTGAAAGCGCAGAACAACGGGAACAATAATCGACAATGAATCCAAATATCGAAAAACTGCAGCCCTACCCGTTCACCAAACTGGCGGCCCTGAAAGAGGGCCTGGAACCGGCGGACAAACCCCATATCGCGCTGTCCATCGGCGAACCCAAGCACGCGCCGCCGGATTTCGTCCGCGACGAACTGATCGACAACCTGGGCCGACTGGCCAGCTACCCGGCTACCAAAGGCATCGATCCGCTGCGCGAGGCCATCGCCCGCTGGCTGTGCGAACGCTTCCGGCTCGATGCCGTCTGTGCCGACAGCCAGGTACTGCCGGTCAACGGCACCCGCGAGGCCCTGTTCGCCTTCGCCCAGGCGGTGGTGTCGCCGGGCGCCAGGGTCCTGATGCCCAATCCCTTCTACCAGATCTACGAAGGCGCCGCGCTGCTCGCCGGCGGAATCCCGCACTTTATCAACTGCAGCGCCGACACCGGATTCAAACCGGATTTCGATTCAGTGCCGGAATCCGCCTGGCGCGACTGTGAACTGCTCTATATCTGTACACCCGGCAACCCCACCGGTGCCCTGCTGGAAACAGAGGACCTGAAGGCGCTGATCGCACTGGCGGACCGCTACGACTTCACCATCGCCTCCGACGAGTGCTACTCGGAACTCTACTTCGACGAGCAGAATCCACCACCGGGCCTGCTGCAGGCCTGCGAGGAACTCGGCCGCGGCGACTACCGCCGCTGCGTGGTGTTCCACAGCCTGTCGAAGCGCTCCAACCTGCCCGGGCTGCGCTCCGGCTTTGTCGCCGGCGACGCGCAGATACTGGAAAAATTCCTGCTCTACCGCACCTACCACGGCTGCGCCATGCCGGTGCCGAGCCAGTTTGCCTCCGTCGCCGCGTGGCAGAACGAACAGCATGTGCGGCATAATCGCGCGCTCTATCGCGACAAGTTTGCCGCGGTGCTGGATATTCTGGACGGCTGCCTGGACGTCAGGCAGCCACAGGCGAGCTTCTACCTGTGGCCGCGGGTGGGCGACGGCGAAACTTTCGCGCGCGAGCTCTTCCGGCAGCAGCATATCACCGTGCTGCCTGGCGGCTTCCTGGCCCGCGACGCGGAGGGAATCAACCCCGGCAGCGAATACGTGCGCATGGCGCTGGTGGCGACGCAGCAGGAATGCGTCGAAGCAGCGAAACGCATCAGGGAATTCTGCAGGTAGCAACCTGTTGCAGGCGAAGAACCAAGATGGCAGTCAAAAACCTCCTCAAAAAAGAACGGGTTGAATACGTCCTCCACAAACTGGAGGAACTCTACCCGGAGACCCCGGTGCCACTGAACCACAGGGATCCCTACACACTGCTGGTGGCCGTGCTGCTGTCCGCGCAGTGCACCGACGAGCGCGTCAACCAGGTGACACCGGACCTGTGGAAGCTCGCCGATAACCCGGCGGATATGGCGGAAGTGCCGGTGGAAAAGATCAAGGAAGTCATCCGTCCCTGTGGTCTGTCGCCGCAGAAATCCAGGGCGATCAGCAAACTGTCGCAGATACTGGTCAACGAATACCACGGTCGGGTGCCGGAGAATATGGCGGCACTGGAAACCCTGCCCGGCGTCGGCCACAAGACCGCCAGCGTGGTCATGTCCCAGGCCTTCGGCCATCCGGCCTTTCCGGTGGATACCCATATTCACCGCCTGGCGCAGCGCTGGGGGCTGACCAGCGGCAAGAACGTCGCCCAGACGGAAAAGGACCTGAAACGGCTTTTCCCGCGCGACAAATGGAACAAGCTACACCTGCAGATCATTTTCTACGGCCGCGAGTACTGCACCGCACGCGGCTGCGACGGCACCGTGTGCCCGATCTGCACCACTTGTTACCCCGCACGCAAGAACCCGAAGAAAACCAAAAAGGCCTGACCGTGACTAGACCTTCAATTGTCCTTTACGGCATCAAGAACTGCGACACCGTCAAGAAAGCCCGCAAGTGGCTGGACAAAAACGACGTGGACTACCGTTTCCACGATTTCCGCGACGACGGCATGGGCGATGTGCCGCTACAGGCCTGGCTGGAGGCGTTCGGCTGGCAGCAGGTGCTGAACCGCCGATCCACCAGCTGGCGCGCGCTCGACGACGGACAGAAGAACGGGATGGATGACGCGGCGGCACTGGCACTCGCCGCCGAGACACCGACACTGATCAAACGCCCGGTAACCGTTGCCGGTGACAGGACACTATTCGGTTTCAGGGAAGCCGACTTCTCCGAGCTGGTTTAAGAGCTCCAGTTTCGGATGGGCAAAGCGCAATCTGCCCGCCCCCAACAAACGCAAGACATCGAGTAAACAGGAAGGATCATGAGCGACATTTACAGCATCGGCTTCGGCATCGGCACCTGCAACAGCAAGGGCGAATGGCTCGAAGTCTACTATCCGCAGCCGCTGTTGAAACCCGACGCGACCGTGGCGGCAGCCGTGACCGACACACTGAAAATCGACGGCAATGCCGCCGTCGCCCTGGACACCAGCCAACTGCAACCGCTGGCGGACAAACTGGCGGCGGCCGGCGCTGAAGAACAGGCGCAGATTCTCAGGCAGTTCGCCCACAGCAAGCGCCCGCTGGTAGCGACGGTGCTGTTCACCGACGAGCCGCCGCAGAACGTGCCCGAGGGCTACCTGAAGCTGCACCTGCTGTCACACCGCCTGGTAAAACCCCACGAAACCAAGCTGGACGGCCTCTTCGGCAAACTGGTCAACGTGGCCTGGACCAATCGTGGGGCCATCGACCTGGCAGAATTGCCGAGCCGCCAGTTGGAAGCGCGCCTGAACGGCGAACACCTGGAAGTGGCCTGCGTGGACAAGTTCCCGAAAATGACCAACTATGTGGTCCCCACCGGTGTACGCATCGCCCACACCGCGCGCGTGCGCCTGGGCGCCTACCTCGGCGAGGGTACCACCGTCATGCACGAGGGTTTCGTCAACTTCAATGCGGGCACACAGGGCCCGGGCATGATCGAGGGCCGTATATCCGCCGGCGTTTTCGTCGGCGCCGGCTCCGACCTGGGCGGCGGCTGCTCCACCATGGGCACCCTGTCCGGCGGTGGCAACATCATCATCTCCGTGGGCGACAACTGCCTGCTGGGCGCCAATGCCGGTATCGGCATTCCGCTGGGCGATCGCTGCACCGTGGAAGCGGGCCTGTATATTACCGCCGGCACCAAGGTCGCGCTGCTGGACGACAGCGGCGAGCTGGTCGAACACGTCAAGGCGCGCGACCTGGCCGGCAAATCCGACCTGCTGTTCCGCCGCAACTCCGTGAGTGGCGCGGTGGAATGCCGGACCAACAAGAGTGCCGTCGAGCTGAACGAGGCGTTGCACAGCAACTGACGGGACTCGGGACTCGGGACTCGGGACTCGGGACTCGGGACTCGGGACTCGGGACTCGGGACTCGGGACTCGGGACTCGGGACTCGGGACTCGGGACTCGGGACTCGGGACTCAAGTAGGGTGCGTCGTGCGCACCGTCCGGTCAATTTCAAAAGAAAACCGAGGCCGAACGTGAAGGCCCTGCTGCCGGTGGCTGTTTGTGAAACGATTGCCGATGAGGCTGTTGAACAAACAGCCACCGGCAGCAGGGCCGCTCCAAAACCTCCTTACGGGCCGAGCTCCGGCGCTCTCCACAGGCCCGGGTGATGGTGCGAGACACACGAGTGAACACTGAGTTCATTCCTACAGCTAAAGGATTCCCAGATTCATGACCCCCACCGTAAAACTTGCCAGCGACCTGATCCGACTCAGATCCGTCACCCCGGACGATGCCGGCTGCATGCCGCTGATGCTCGAGCGCCTGGAGAAAATCGGCTTCCAGACCACCCACCTGCGCCGCGGCGACACCGACAATTTCTGGGCCGAACGCAAGGGCAATGGCGACGGCCCGCTGTTCGCCTTCGCCGGCCACACCGACGTGGTGCCCACCGGCCCGGAGGAAAACTGGCAACACCCGCCGTTTGAACCGGTCATCGAGGACGGCACCCTCTACGGTCGCGGCGCCGCGGACATGAAGGGCTCGCTGGCGGCCATGGTGGTGGCCTGCGAGGAATTTGTCGCGGCCCATCCCGACCACAACGGCCGTATCGCCTTCCTGATCACCAGCGATGAAGAAGGTCCCGCCGCCGACGGTACAGTCAGGGTGGTCGAATGGCTGGAAGAGCGGGGAGAGAAAATTGACTGCTGCCTGGTGGGCGAGCCGTCCAGCACCGAGCGCGTCGGCGACGTGATCAAGAACGGACGCCGCGGCTCCCTGGGCCTGGAGCTGACCGTGTTCGGCATCCAGGGCCATGTGGCCTACCCGCACCTGGCCGAAAACCCGGTACACAAACTGGCGCCGGCGCTGGCGGAGCTGGCCGCCGAACAGTGGGACAACGGCAACGACTTTTTCCCGGCCACCAGCTTCCAGGTTTCCAACATCAACGGCGGCACCGGCGCTACCAATGTGATTCCGGGCGAAGTAAAGGTGATCTGCAACTGGCGCTTCTCCACCGAGACCACGGCGGAGGAACTCGAGGACCGCGCGCGCAAGATCCTGGACAAACACGGACTGCGCTACGATGCAAATTTCAAGCTGTCCGGCCAGCCGTTTCTGACTGCCGAGGGCCCGCTGGTGAAAGCTACCCAGGCCGCGATCCAGTCCGTCACCGGCAAAGCCACGCAACTGTCTACCGCTGGCGGCACCTCCGACGGCCGCTTTATCGCGCCGACGGGCGCCCAGGTGGTGGAACTGGGACCGGTAAACGCCACCATCCACAAAGTGGACGAATGTGTGGCAGCCGCCGACCTGGACCAATTGAAAGACATGTACTGCGGCGTACTGGCGGGGTTGCTGCGGTAGTCCCGCACACCCGTCTTTCTGTCGCGACCGACTTCTATTGAACTGACAGATTGTTTAGGCTGGCCGGGATAATGCCAATAAGAGACCGGCCGACATGCACCAACTGATCAGATCCATTGCGTTGATGGCACTGGCGCTGCCCGCGCTTGCCGCGACGGAGACGCCCGATTTCCACTACGACGATGTATTCAGCCTGGAGTACGCCAGCGATCCGCAGTTTGACCGCGATGGCGAGACCGTATTTTATGTCCGCAACTTTATGGACAAGATGGCGGACAGAAGGCGCTCCAACCTGTGGAGAATCGACGCCGATGGCGACAACCACCGCCCGCTGACCGCAGGCAATTACTCCGACCACTCGCCGCGCCTGTCGCCGGACGGCAATGTACTGGCTTTTGTCAGCGACCGCAGCGGCAAACCGCAAATCCATCTGCTGTGGCTGGACAACGGCCGGTTCCTGCAGATATCCCACCTGCCCCGCTCGCCATCCAATATCCAGTGGTCCAGGGACGGCAGCCAGCTGGCCTTCACCATGTTCGTCCCGGAAAGCAAGCCGCTGCCGGTCAAACTGCCCGACAAACCCGAAGGTGCCGAATGGGCGGAGGGTCCCAAATTCATCGACCGGGCCACCTACCGCGCGGATGGCCGCGGCTATCTCAAACAGGGTCATACCCAGATCTTCGTCATCCCCCGGGAGGGCGGCACGCCGCGCCAGCTCACCTCCGGCGCATTCGATCACGACAGCCGGCTTGCCTGGAGCGAAGACGGGGACACCATCTACTTCTCCGCCAACCGCCACCCGGAGCACGAGCTGGAGATAATGAACTCGGAGATTTACAAGGTAAGCCTGGTCGGCGGCGAAATTGAACCGGTCACCGAGCGCTTCGGGCCGGATTTCAATCCGCAGATTTCCCCCGATGGTGAGCACCTCGCTTACCTGGGGTTTGAGGACCAGAAACTCGGCTACCAGAATACCGGTCTGCGCATTCTCGATCTGGAAAGCGGCCAGAGCCGCGCTGTGGAGACAGCCGAAGATCGCAGCGTCAGCGATTTCGCCTGGGCGGACAACCGGCATATCGCCTACTCCTATGACGACTCCGGTTCCACCCGGATCGCCCTGAAGCGGATCGGCGGCGGCGAGAGAATACTGGCCTCAGACGCCGGGGGACTCTCTCTCGGGCGCCCTTATTCCGGTGCCGACTTTGCCGTCTCCGCACGCGACGAGATCGTCTACACCCGTACGCGCGGCCAACAACCAGCGGAACTGGCCCTGTCCCGCGGCGGCGACGTACACCAGGTCACGGCACTGAACAGCGACCTGGTACCGTTTCGCAATATGGCCCAGATTGAGGAAATCCAGTACAAGTCCGCTCACGATGGGCGGGAGATCCAGGGCTGGGTGGCCTATCCGCCCGGTTTCGATCCGCAGAAGAAATATCCGCTGCTCCTGGAAATCCACGGCGGCCCCTTCGCCAACTACGGCCCCCGGTTTGCCGCGGAGATCCAGCTCTATGCCGCCGCCGGCTATGTGGTGCTCTATACCAATCCCCGCGGCTCCACGAGCTACGGCCACGAGTTCGCCAACCTGATCCATCACAACTATCCCAGCCACGACTACGACGACCTGATGTCCGGTGTGGATGCGCTGATCGACCAGGGCTATATCGACCGGGATCGCCTCTACGTCACCGGCGGCAGCGGCGGCGGCACCCTAACCGCCTGGATCGTGGGCAAGACAGACCGCTTCCGCGCCGCAGTGGTGGCCAAACCGGTAATCAACTGGGAGAGTTTCGTACTCACCGCCGATTTCTCCCGCTTTTTTGTCGATTACTGGTTTCCGGGCATGCCGTGGGAAAAACCGGAAAATTATCGTCGCCGTTCCCCACTGACCTACGTCGGCAATATCACCACCCCGACCATGCTGCTGACCGGCGAGCAGGATTACCGCACACCCATTTCGGAGACGGAGCAGTTCTACCAGGCACTCAAACTGCAGCAGGTAGACACCGCCATGGTGCGCATCCCCGGTGCATCCCACGGCATCGCCGCCCGCCCGAGCCAACTGATCGCCAAGGTGGCATCGGTTCTATATTGGTTTGACCAGCACAAGCCCAGCGGGGAAGAAGCCAAGGTGGCACAGAACGACGGGACCACAGACATGTGACGTCGCCCCGGAAAAAAACCGCAAGCACAGCGACGGCCCCCTGCGGGCCGTCGGCTCCAGTCACACGGCACTTCGTTGTCCGGAATAGCAATTTTGCTTACCCGGCATTCCGATAGCCGCCTTTTCAGTCAAGCAACAACAAGAAGTGTTAACTTCTGTTTGCCGGATTTTAATAAATGTAAATCCGCATATTTTTCATACTGCTATTTACATTTCTTTATCCAGCCTTTTCGGGCCCGGTGATACGCTCCCGCGGATATTATTTTCATTCGATGCGGAGCTATTCAATGCATAAAAACCGATGGAAACTTCCCGCTGTCTGCGCCCTGCTGCTGGCCGGAGGCCTGTTCACCGGCTGTGAAAGCAGCAGTGACGACAGCAGCGACGACGACGAGGATGACAGCCAGCCGCGTCTCGCTGTCTTCAATGCGGTCTCAGATATGGGCACCATCAGCGTGATCACCGGCGATGACGACGAAGAGGAAGTCTGGTCGCACCTTGATTTTGCCGAAAGTGTCTCCGCCGCCGTCAACGACGGGGAGATCGACTACCGCTTCGAAACGGCACTGCCCAGCGACGATATCGATACCTGCGTCGGCGATGAGGATGAGGACGGGGTCAAGGACGACGACGAGTGTACCCATCTCGAGGAGGGTTCCGTCGATATCGTAGATGGTAACGAATACCTGCTGGTCCTGTTCGGGAAATACCAGGATATGGAAGTGCTCCAGTACGAAAAAGAACGTCACCTGTTCGATACCGAAGACGAGGATGAAGACGGCGATGCCGAAGACGAGGACATGGAAGCCTGGTTCCTGCACCTGGCAGAGGACCTGGGCGAAGTGGACGTCTACCTGGAAGCTCCCGGCACCAACCTGTCACCGGTACAGGCCAGGGATACCTTCTCGCTGAAAGGCTCTTTCCAGACCATGGTGGACGAAGGCGAGTATGTGCTCACCATTACCGAAAAAGCCGACCCCACCGCGGTGCTGTTCACATCCGAAACCTTCAAGCTGTACGCACAGACCCGGGTCGGGTTCGCGCTGCGCGACGGAGCGGGTGACGGCACCTCGTCGATCAAGGTCACGCTCTTCCGCGACCAGGACAAAACCCTGCTGGACCGCAATGCCACCACCGAGCTGCGCGTCGCGCACACGGTACCCGATGGTGACAACATCGATGTCTATGCCGGCGGCGACTTCACCACGCCCTATGAAACGGACCTGCCGTTCGGCGAGAGCTCCGACTACCGTGAGATTGCCCCGGGAGACCTGACCAACCTGTCCCTGGACGCAACT
Source organism: Microbulbifer litoralis (assembly GCF_023634065.1). Taxonomy (GTDB): domain Bacteria; phylum Pseudomonadota; class Gammaproteobacteria; order Pseudomonadales; family Cellvibrionaceae; genus Microbulbifer; species Microbulbifer litoralis. Next base: position 186,958 of record NZ_JALKCV010000008.1, on the reverse strand, counting down.
CCCACCGGCGATGCGGGCCTCTACCTGGCGCGCGAGGAACTGGACCTGACCCAGGGGCAGAAGGCCAGCTTTTTCTTTATCGGCGAGTCCAGCGACTGGGATGGCCTGAAGGTGAACGATGACACCCGGCGCATCGCCACCCACGCCCAGTTGCGGTTGATCAACGGCGCCAGCTCAACGCTGGATTACTATGTCGTGGACCAGAATGACAATATTTCCACCTTGTCGGCCACCGACAGCCTGTCCTTCCGCGGCAGTTCCGGCTGGCTGACCTTCGACCCGGGCACCTACGACGTGGTGGTAACCGAGACCGGTACCGACACCATCGTCTTCTCGGATACCATCGAGCTGGCAGAGGACGGCCTCTACACCGCCGTCTCCACTAACAACACCGCCGACCCGACAGCGGCGGACATGGTCTACCTGGACGATTTTGCCGAGAGCGAGGAGTAAATCCGGAAGTTTGGGGGCCGTCGGCCCCCATTTTGCAATACCATCTGCGGCGTGTTGATTTCGGCTGGGATAAGGAAGGATACCGGGTTTAGCCTACCCGATGGGATCAGTGCAGCCGCCCCTGGCCGCTGTGTCCGGAGGTCTGGGCCTCGTCGTAACCGTGAGCCAGCACGAAATAATAGATCACCTGCGGCTGTCCCTGCACTTCCGCCAGCAGGTCAAAATTGAATTCTCCCTTCTCTCCCGGTGTGACCTGGACCGACGAGACGTGCTCGGGCTCAATGAACAGTTCCGCCACCGGGCGCTTGCCGCGCATCACCTGTACCAGCAATGTGCGCACATCCTCTTCGGTGAAACGCCAGTGATAGTCGTCCTCGTCATAGACTACTGAGTCGGCCGTACCGGCGCGCAGGACACAGTTGCCGTGCTCGGTCAGCCAGGGCCAGAACTCCTTGAAGGTCAGGGTGGTTTTCATCGCTTTCATCAGTCGTCCAACTGCTCCACGCTATCGGCGCCACCGTCGAGATCCAGCTCGCTGGCGATCTGCCGGCACCAGCGGTTCAGGCGCCCTGCCGTCAGTTCCTCCTGCTGGTCTTCGTCGATGGCCAGGCCCACGAACAGGCCCTCGTCGGAAATTTCCGCCTTCGACGCCTCGAACTCGTAACCCTCGGTGGACCAGTGACCGACAATGGTCGCACCGTTGCCGACGATCACATCGTGCAGCATGCCCATGGCGTCGAGGAAATAGTCCCCGTAACCGAATTGGTCACCCAGGCCGAACAGCGCCACCGTTTTGCCGTTGAAATCGATCTCCTGCACATCCTCCCAGAATTCCTCCCAGTCGGATTGGATCTGGCCGAAATCCCACGTGGGGATACCGAAGATCATCTGATCGTAATCGGCGATCTCCAGTTGCGTGACGTCGGCGATATCGTGAACATCCACCCGCTCCTCGCCCAGGCGCGCGCGGATACGCAGGGCCACCGCCTCGGTATTGCCCTCGTCGCTGCCGTAAAACAAGCCGATTTTGCTCACATACACTCCTCTTCGCCGCCAACTGGCCGGTATTGTCTATCGAGTGGCGGCGTATTCTCCCAGTAATGGCGGGATGCGGCAAGCTGGGGCGAAAATCGGCCGCCGGGTACCCCCGACTGGATCGCGGGGCAAAAAAAAGCCCCCGCAACAGCGGGGGCCAAGGGGGTTGCGAATCGCTCGGGCCGTTGGGGTAGGAAGGGACCCGGTGATCGCACAGGAGTCGGTGGCGTTACCTACTTACTCATCCTTCATGCTTCGCGCGGCGCGCTTCTCGCGATGCTCCTGCCAGCGCGCCCTGCGTTCCGCTTTCAATTCTTCCAGCTTCGCTTTCTGTTCATCGGTGAGGATGGCCTCAAACTGCTTGCGCTGCTGCGCCATCGCCTGCATCTGCGACACTTCCAGCTTGCCCAGCTGTGCACCCAACTGGTCGAGTGTCGCCTGGTCGGCGCCGGCCTCGATCGCCTCGCGCAGCTGCTTATGTAACTCGTGGCGCTTCCCGCGCTGGTCCTCGTGTGCCTGGCGGCCGGCCTCGCGATTGGCTTTCAACTGGGCCTTCTGGCCCTCGGTCAGCGCCAGCTCATCGGCCAGGCGCTCAAACATCCTGTGCTTGAAGTGGGGCGGCCCACCGTGGTGGTCGCCACCACCAAAGGCCATGCTGATCCCGGGCGCTGCCAGCGCGCCGGCCAGTACCATACTCCCCGCCAAAACCTTCCAGTTTTTCATCGACACATCCTCTTTGTTCGCTGTCGGTAGATGCATAGTAGGGGGCCGCCGTGTAAATGGGGGATAACGGCGGTAAACATTTGTTAAGAACGGTTAAAAGCCCGGCCGCGCGGCGTATCCCGCCTCTTTCGTTTGGATATAATGGAGCCACACCAAACCGGGAAGAGATCATGAGCCGTATTCTGCTGGTAGACGACGACAGCGAACTGACAGACCTGCTGCAGGAATTCCTGACAGGAGAGGGATTCGACGTGACCGTCGCCAACGACGGTGGCAGCGGCCTGGAGCTGGCCCAAAGCCGGGAGTTCGATGCCCTGGTCCTGGATGTGATGCTGCCGGTGCACAACGGCTTCGACCTGCTGCGCAAATTGCGCAAGGAGGCCTCCCCCTCCAGCCGCTCGCTGCCGGTACTGATGCTGACCGCCAAGGGCGATACCGTCGACCGCATCGTCGGCCTGGAGATGGGCGCGGACGACTACCTGCCCAAGCCCTGCAATCCCCGCGAGCTGGCCGCGCGCCTGCGCGCCGTGCTGCGCCGGGGCGGGCGCGCCGAGGGCGAGGAGTCCGACAGCAGCCTCACCAGCGGACCCTTGCGCCTGCTGCCGTCGGAACACCAGGGCTACTGGAACGATGAGCTGCTGTCCCTGACCGGCGCCGAGTTCTCGGTACTCAAGGTATTGGTCCAGCACGCCGGCGAGGTGGTGAGCAAGGAGATCCTCACCGAGAATGCGCTGGGGCGCAAACTGATGCCCTACGACCGCTCCATCGATGTCCACGTCAGCAATCTGCGCAAGAAGCTCGGCGAACACGGCGCCAACCGCGACGTGATCATCAATATCCGCGGCGCCGGCTACATGCTTACCCAGGGCGCCGGCCAGTAGCCGCGCCTCGCGAGTCCCCATGCGCAGTCTCTTCTGGAAAATGTTTTTCGGCGCCTGGATCACCGCCATGGTGATGGTGGTGGCGGCGATCTATATCACCCACTTCGGCGAATTCGGCGACCCGCGCCACGAGGAGCGCTGGGAGGGGCCGGCGCTGTTCCGGGAAGTGGTGCGCAATATGCGCATCTCGCGGCGCCACGGACCGGAGCATTTCCGCAACTGGCTCGAGCGCGCACCGAAAAAGGTCCAGAAACAGGTTTTCGTCCTCGACCAGAACGGTCGAGAGCTGCTCGGCAGGCCGGTCCCCAAGGGTATGGCACCGCTGTTCGAGAGCCTCAATTACCGCAACCGCGAGACCCATACGTTTGTCGACAAGAAGCCCACGGTGGGTTTCTTCCTGCCGCTGCGCAGCCCGGACAGCCTGCGCGTGGCCATCATCGCCGGGCACAGCAAGGAGGGGCTGCTGCTGCGCTTCCTGTGGCGCAACTTCTGGCCCATGCTGCTGCTGTCGATGATCGCCTCGGGGGCCGTCTGTTACTGGCTGGCGCGCTACCTGAGCCGCCCCCTGGACCAGTTGCGCGCCGCCACGCGCCGGGTCGCCGCGGGCGAGCTGGATTACCGGGTTTCGCCGGGGCTGCACATCCGCAGCGGCGAACTGGCCGACCTGGCGGAGGATTTCGACTCCATGACCGCGCAACTGCAGGAATCCATGGATGAGCAGCGCCGCCTGATCAAGGATGTGTCCCACGAACTGCGTTCGCCGCTGGCGCGCCTGCAGGTGGCGCTGGGGATCGCGCGGCAGAAGAATGTACAGGGGCTGGACACGGAGCTCGACAAGATCGGCAAGGCCGCCGACTACCTGGAGGATATCATCGCCGACGTGCTGTCACTGCCGGTGGCCGGCGGTGACCAGCGCCCCCTGGACGACGTGGTGGAAATCGAAAGCCTGCTGCAGGCACTGGTGGAAGACCTGAAGGGGGAGGCACAGGGCAAGGCACTGCGTTTCGACCTGCGCCTGGGGGCGGGCGAACTGCTGGTCAGCACCCGCGGCAGTTCGCTGACCGCGGCGCTGGAGAACATCCTGCGCAACGCGATCAAGTACAGCCCGCCCGGCGGCCTCGTCACCGTGACCACCGAGCGCTCGGGCGGCAACTGCTGCATCCGGGTCATCGATTCCGGCAGCGGCGTCGCCGATGACGAGCTGAAGGCGATATTCCGCCCCTTCTACCGCACGGATACCGCGCGCACCCGCGAGAGTGGCGGCTTCGGCCTCGGCCTGGCCATCGCCCAGCGCACCATCCTCCGCCATGGCGGGACCATCAATGCCCACAACGCCCCCGCCGCGGGGCTGTGCGTGGAGATCCGCCTGCCCCTGCTGGAAATCGGGGAACAATGAGCAGTCATTGTTCCCCGACGCCTCTTCGCCGATAATTGCGCCCGGCTGCAGTGAATGCCATCCCTGACACACCGATAACAATGGGGCTTCGCTATGCGCTGGATTCTCTACATCCTGGTTTTCCTGGCACTACTGGTGCTGGCCGGCTTTCTGTTTCCGCGCCAGGTGACACTCGAACGCAGTGTGTATATTGCCAAACCCCCCGAGGCGGTTTTTCCCTACCTGAACAACTTCCGCAATTTCAATCGCTGGTCGCCCTGGCACCAGCTGGATCCGGAAACCGACTACGAGTACAGCGGCCCCGCCGAAGGCGTTGGCGCAGCCATGCGATGGAGCAGTGAAAATCCCAGTGTCGGCAGCGGCAGCCAGAAAATCGTCGCCAGCGAGCCCGATTCACTGGTGCGTACCGAACTGGACTTTGGCGAACAGGGTACCGCCGATGCCGAGTTGCGGCTGCAACCACAGGGCGGCGGCACCAATGTCACCTGGTGGTTCAGTACCGAGATGGGCGCCGGTCCCGTCGCCCGCTGGATGGGGCTGCTGGTAGAGCGTATGGTGGGCAATTCCTACCAGCAGGGGCTGGACAAGCTGAAGCGCGTGGTGGAGTCATCGCCTGCGGCGGAGAGCGGCGAAGAGGTCATGCCGACGGACGAGGGGTCCGACACCGACCTGCCACCGGACCGCGACGATGTGATGGGCGCGGAACCCGGCGGCACGAAAGCACCCCCCGGGGACGGCACCCTGGAGCGCGAGAACGAAGAACCGATCGAGGAGCGGCACTGAGCCGCCGCCTCACTTTCTGCTTTTTGGCTTCTGGCTCCTGGCATTCGCCTGCGGCGGCTTGCGCAGTTTGCGGCGCTGCCGCTGCAGGCCCTGCTTTTCCGCCTGGGTCAGCGGGCGCTGGCTCAACTTCGGCATCCCGGCGGTGACACAGAGGTCGTCGATATCCCGCGGTTCCATTTCAATCCACTGGCCCACCCGCACATTGGACGGAATAAACACATTGCCGTAGCGCACCCGCTTGAGGCGGCTGACGCGCACGCCCTGGGACTCCCACAGGCGGCGCACTTCGCGGTTGCGGCCTTCCATCACCACGCAGTAGAACCAGCGGTTGCTGCCCTCGCCGCCGCTCTCGACGATATCGGTAAAGCGGGCGACGCCATCTTCCAGCAGCACACCGGTGAGCAGCCGCTCTTTCATGTCGTCGTCCACATGCCCCTGGATACGCACCAGGTACTCGCGGTCGATCACCGACGACGGGTGCATCAGTTTGTTGGCCAGCTCGCCGCTGTTGGTAAACAGCAGCAGGCCGCTGGTATTGAAATCCAGCCGACCCACGGAGATCCAGCGTCCGGAGCGCAGCTTCGGCAGCCGGTCGTAGACCGTCGGGCGGCCCTCCGGGTCGTGGCGGGAACAGATCTCGCCTATGGGCTTGTTGTACAGGATGACGCGGCAGCGGCTGTCCTGCGCGGCCGGCAACGGGCGGCCATCCAGTTCCACCCGGTCGTCCCCGGACACGCGCTCGCCCAGTTCCGCCACCTCGCCGTTGACGGTCACCCGGCCGGCCTCGATCGCGCGCTCCATCTCGCGGCGCGACCCGAGCCCGGCTCGGGCCAGGACTTTCTGCAATTTTTCGCCGGCGGGTACTGTGCCTTCACTCATGAGGGGGCTTTTTCCGATTGTTCTGTATCGCGGGTTTCAGCGTCGTCTGCCGGGGGATCGCCGGCATCGTCGGCGGTGCTCTCCGCCGGGGCGAACAGGCTGCTGGGCGGCAGTTCCGCGGCCAGGCCGGCCGGTTCCCCAGGCTCTTCCGCTGGTTCCGGCGCCGGGTCGGCAACCGAGTCGGGCTCCGGCTCTGCTGTGGTTTCGTGTTCTTCCTTCGCCGGGTCCTCGAGCGGCGGGACTTCATCCACCCCGGTTTCCGGGTCCGCACCTTCAACGATCGTCGCTGCGGCAATTTCCTCCGGGTCGCCGGCCAGTCCAGGCGAGGTCTCGTCACTCTCTTCCCCGGCGGAGTCGTCGGGCAAAGAGGCCGCGCCTTCCGCCTCTTCGCCCGCGCTCTCAGCGGCCACCTCGGCGGCAATCTCTGCCACGAGAGCGGCCTCTTCCGGCGACCCGGCTTCGGGCTCTTCGGCCGAGGATTCCTCCCGCAGTTCAGCGGAGGAGGACTCTTCAGTGTCCGTTTCGCCGCCTTCTGCCTGCTCGCCGGATGTCTCTGCGGCTTCGCCACCCGCGTCCGCGCCGCCGTTCTCACCCAGGTCCAGCGCCCGGTTCAGGCTTTCGATATCGCGGATTTCCGCCAGCGTCGGCAGGTCGTCCAGCGTGCGCAGGTTGAAGTAGTCGAGAAATTCTTTCGTGGTCGCGTAGAGAGACGGCTTGCCGGGCACATCCCGCTGGCCCACCACCTTGATCCAGCCGCGCTCGGATAGGGTCTTGACGATATGCGAGCTGACCGCCACACCGCGGATCTCCTCGATATCGCCGCGGGTAATCGGCTGGCGGTAGGCGATGATGGCCAGGGTCTCGAGGATCGCGCGCGAGTATTTCTGCGGTTTCTCTTCCCACAGGCGGTTGACCCAGGGCGCCAGGTCTTCCGGCACCTGGAAACGCCAGCCGCTGGCCACCTGCTTCAGTTCGAAACCGCGTTCGGCGCCGCTGTCGGCAATCTGTTCCAGCACGGCCTTCAATTCGGCCTTTTCCGGGCGTTCGCCCTCGTCGATCAGCGACAGCAGCCGGTCCTCGGTCAGCGGCTGGCCGGCGGCCAGCAGTGCGCCCTCGACAATGCGGCGCAGTAATTCCGGGGCAATGGTCATCATTTCACTCTAATTCAATTCCCCAGCGGCCGCCCCGCGGCGGCCCCGGGCCAGACTATTCGGTTTCCAGCGCGGCGACATCGGCGGCTTCCGGCCCGTCGCCCTCTGCCGCGATCGTGGCCTCTTTCCCGGCCGCAGGCGTATCTTTCCCGGCCGCAGGCGCCTCTCCGCCGATCCCGGCACCGTCCGGCACCTCGCCGCCGAAGATGTCCTCACCGGACTCCGGATTCGGGTCGGGCGTGAAGGCGACCTCGTCGCCGTCCTCGAACGCCTCCACGGGCTCCTGTCCGGCGGCGCGCACGTGGATGGGGCCGAAGGATTCGTTCTGTACCAGCTCCACCAGCGACTCCTTCATCAGCTCCATCACGGCGAGGAAGGTGACCACCACGCCCAGGCGCCCCTCTTCCACGGTAAACAGGCTCACGAAAGGCACGAACTGGCGGTGGCGGATCCTGTCCAGCACCTGGGTCATGCGCTCGCGGGTGGACAGCTTTTCCCGCTCCACCTGGTGGCTCTCGAACATATCGGCGCGGCGCAGTACCTCGGCCAGCGCCACCATGACTTCCTTGAGGTCCACATCCGGGTCCGGGCGGGTGATATTGCGGTCCGGCGCCTGGGCGCTGGCCTGGTGGATCTCGCGGCCGACGCGCGGAATCTCGTCGATATCCTCGGCCGCGGTCTTGAAGCGCTCGTACTCCTGCAGGCGGCGGATCAGCGCCGCGCGCGGATCCTCGCCCTCTTCCTCTTCCTCGGCCGGCGGCCGCGGCAGCAGCATGCGCGACTTGATCTCGGCCAGCATGGCGGCCATGACCAGGTATTCGGCCGCCAGCTCGAAGCGCATGGCCGTCATCATCTCCACATAGGCCATGTACTGGCGGGTGATGTCGGCGACGTTGATCTCGAGGATATCCAGGTTCTGCCGGCGGATCAGGTACAGCAGCAGGTCCAGCGGGCCCTCGAAGGCCTCGAGAATCACTTCCAGCGCGTCCGGCGGGATATAGAGATCGGCGGGCAGTTCGGTAAAGGCCTCGCCCTGCACCATGGCAAAGGGCATCTCGCCCTGGCGCGGGGAGGCGTCGGCGGCTTCGCCGTGACTGTCCGGGCGTTCACTGCCTGCGCCTTCGGCGGTTTCGGCTTCGCTCGCTTCCGGCTGCCCGGCCTCCGCGACTTCGGCGAGTACCTGCTGTTCCGCTTCGGCTAGTAATTCTTCGCTGGACACTCCGCCTCGACCTCACTCATCACCGGCCCCTGCTGACGACGGAGGGGCAAACGCGCGATTATACATCAGAAGGACCGCGCCAATTAGCCCATTATTTCGTCGATAGCGCCGCAGCCCTGGCGGACCAGTTCCGGTTCATCACCGGTCAGGTCCACCACGGTGGTGGCCTCCAGGCCGCAGAAACCGCCGTCGATGACCAGCTCCACCTGGTGCTCCAGGGTATCGCGGATATCGTAGGGATCGGTCAGCGGCTGGTCGTCGCCGGGCATGATCAGGCTGCAGCTCATCAGCGGTTCGCCCAGCGCCTCGATCAGCGCCTGGACGATGGCGTTGTCCGGTACCCGCAGGCCGATGGTCTTGCGCTTGGCGTGCATCAGGCGCCGCGGCACCTCGGCGGTGGCCGGCATGATGAAGGTATAGGGACCGGGCGTGTGGTTTTTCAGCAGGCGGAACATCTGGTTGTCCACCTTGGCATAGCTGGCCAGCTCGGACAGGTCCCGGCACATCAGGGTGAAATTGTGCTTCTTGTCCAGCTGGCGCAGCGCGCGGATACGCTCCACCGCCAGCTTCTCGCCCAACCGGCAGCCGATGGCGTAGGCCGAATCCGTGGGAAACACGATCACGCCGCCGGCGGCGACGATGTCCGCGGCCTGGCCAATCAGCCGCCCCTGCGGGTTTTCCGGGTGAATCTGGAAGAACTGCGCCACTTATTACCCCCTGGAATGGAATTCAACACTGCTGCGGGCGGGCAAACCGGCCGCATCCGGCGCACCGGTTGCCGGCGCGCGGACGACCGGTCACGGCCGGCCGCCACTCTGTTTATTGCCGGCTAGTTTGCCACAGTTTCCACACTGGCTCGACGCCCGCCGGCAGGTGCACCGAGCCCAGCTCCCGCCAGGGCTGCTCCGGCTGGTGGAAGTCGCTGCCCAGCGAGGCGTACAGTGGCGCGCCGTCCTCCTCCGCCAGGGATGCGACCAGCCGCTGCAGATCGCGGGTCTGGACCGGGTTCTGGCGCCCGCACAACAACTCCACCGCGCGGCCACCGCAGGCCGCAAACGCCGACAGCAGGCCGCGCAGGCGGGTGCGTGTCAGCCCGTACTTGAGTGGGTGGGCCAGTACCGCCTGGCCGCCGGCAGCGCGAATGGTCGCGACCGTGTCCTCCAGCGGCGGCCAGTCGACTTTCACGTCCCCGGCCTTGCCGGCCCCCAGGTAGCGCTTGAACGCCTGGGCGCTGTCCTCGACATGCCCGGCCTGGACCAGCCAGCGGGCGAAATGGGGCCGCCCCAGCACGCTGTCGCCGGCCAGTGCCCGCGCGCCTTCCAGGGCACCGGCAAAACCGCGCTTCTCCAGCCGCCCGGCGATCTCCTCCGCGCGCTGGCGCCGCAGTCGCCCGCGAAGCTCGATAGCCCGCTGCAGCGCCGGCGCGCCGGTATCGATATTGAGGCCGACGACATGGACCGGGTGCTTGCCCCAGCGGGTCGAGAACTCGATCCCCGGCAGGATCCCGACTCCCAGGTCGCGCCCGGTCAGCCGGGCCTCGGCGAGCCCCGCCACTGTATCGTGGTCCGTCAACGCCAACAGGGTCACGCCCTGTGATTTCGCCCTCGACACCAGCTGTGCAGGACTTAAAATACCGTCCGAGGCAGTGCTGTGGCAGTGCAGGTCTATCCGGCCGCTGTAAGCCGCATCATTCAGGGTATGCAACAGACATCCTCTCGCTCGGGTAGTGACACCCGTTTGAACATTTACCGGCCGCCGCTGTCAGAGCTGCGCCGGCACAAGTGTGGTGCCTCACACCAGGGATAAGGCTCCGACCGGGTATTCTCACGCAGAACCCGGAGAGACCAGTTTCACCGCTGACCGCGGTACCGTCAGCCGGGAAGCTATGTTGTCAGAGGGTGCTGGACATTATCCAGCACCGCACAACAGCTTTCAGCGGGCATTATCACCGGAACAGAGCATGACCGAAACCAACTCCAGCACCTCAGCGACAGATCGACAGCGCGGGCCGGCCCGGGGCCAGCCGGGCGAGGGGCCCGCGGCGAAAACGGAGCGCCCCCAGCCCAGAAAAGAAAGCCTGCTCGCCAACCTGCTGCTCAATATCGCGATTCCCACGCTGATCCTGACCAAGCTGTCCGGCGACGACTGGCTGGGCACCAAATGGGCGATCGTGGTGGCGCTGGCGTTCCCGCTGCTCTACGGCGCCCGCGACCTGCAACAGTCCGGCAAGGTCAATTTCTTCTCCGCCCTGGGGATTGTCAGCATCCTGCTCACCGGCGGCATCAGCCTGCTGGAACTGGATGCCGAGTACATCGCCATCAAGGAGGCCGCGATTCCCGGCCTGCTGGGCATCGCCACCGTGGTCTCGCTGTACACGCGCTGGCCCCTGGTGCGCACACTGATCTACAACGACAGGATCCTCGACACCGCCAGGATCACCGACGCACTGGACAACAAGGGCAACAGCCGCGCCTTCGACCGCACCCTGCTGCAGGCCTCGTGGATGATCGCCGGCTCCTTTTTCCTGTCGTCGGTACTGAACTATGTGCTGGCCAGGATACTGCTGCAGAGCCCGCCGGGAAGCGTCGCTTTCAACGAGGAACTGGGCAAGATGACCGCCCTCAGTTACCCGGTGATTTTTGTCCCGTCGATGATCATTCTCGGTTTCACCCTTTTCTTCCTGTTCCGCAGGATCGGCAAACTGACCGGCCTCAAACTGGAAGAGATAATGGTGCAGCAATAGCACCCGATAAACACCTATAAGAGCACCGATCGACCATGTGGTACGCAATCATCAGTGAAGATGTAAAAGACAGTCTCCCGCTGCGTAAAAGCGCCCGTCCCGAGCACCTGGCGCGCCTGAACAGCCTGAAAGACCAGGGCCGCCTGTTGATCGCCGGCCCCCACCCGGCAATCGACAGCGAAGATCCGGGCGAGGCGGGATTCAGTGGCAGCCTGGTGGTTGCGGAATTTTCCTCACTGGAAGAGGCCAAAGCCTGGGCCGACGCCGACCCCTTCGTCAGCGCCGGCGTCTACGCCTCTGTAACGGTGAAGCCGTTCAAGCAGGTGCTACCGTAATTTTCAGACCACAAACGCAATTACCGATAAAAAAAGCTGTAATCAGAATGATGAAACAACTGACCGGACTGGCGGCAGCCGCGCTGCTCGCCATTGGTGCCCCCGCCAGCGCGTTGAGCGGGGACACCCGATACATCACCGACCAACTGCACGTGCCCCTGCGCTCGGGCAAGGGCAACCAGTTCCGCATCCTGGACAGCGGCCTGCCCAGCGGCACCCGGCTGGCGCTGCTGGAAGACGCGCCCGAGGACGGCTGGTCGCGTGTGCGCACATCGGCCGGCAAAGAGGGTTGGGTGCGCCGCCAATACCTGGTCGACGAGCCGGTGGCCGAAATCAAGCTGGAAAAGGCGCGCGCCGACCTGGCCCGTTTCGAGGAGATGGACCTGGGCAGCGAAGTGCGCCGCCTGGAAAAGGAGAACGGCCAGCTGCAGGAGCAACTCGCAGCGGCCCGGGAAGAATCCGCGCAGCTCACCCGCGACCTGAAGGAACTGCAGAACCTGTCTGCCGATGCCGTATCCCTGAACAAGCGCCACCAGAAACTGCTGCACCAGCACGAATTGCTGAAGCAGGAACAGATGATGGCCGAGGCGGAGATCCAGCGCCTGTCCAGCAGCGATACGCGCCGCTGGTACATGTACGGTGCCGCCTCCGTGGGCCTGGGCGCCATACTCGCCATGATCGCGCCCTTCGTGCGCCCGCGCCGCCGCCATTCGGAATGGGCGAACTGAATGCTTTTTCAGTGTGGGGCCGGACATTGCGGTAAAGTGTTATAGCATTTGTCGGGGAGGACTCCCCGACCGATGCAGCCGATATGAAAACCCCGGAGACATGGAAGATGCGCACACTGATCCCCCTCCTGCTGGCCTGGCTCACCGCCCTGCCGGCCCTGGCCGACAATCCCGAAGTGGAACTGAAAACCGACCTCGGCACCGTCCGCGTGGAACTCTACGCGGACAAGGCGCCGGCCACGGTGGAGAACTTTCTCACCTACGTGGACAGCGGCTTCTACAACGGCGTGATCTTTCACCGGGTCATCCCCGGCTTCATGGCCCAGACCGGCGGCCACACCTTCGATTTCCAGAAGAAGGAAACGCGTGAGCCGGTGGTCAACGAATCCGGCAACGGCCTCAGCAATAAACGCGGCACCCTCGCCATGGCGCGGACATCGAATCCGGACAGCGCCACCTCGCAGTTTTTCATCAACCTGGTCAACAACGCCCGCCTAGACGCCACAGAGGACAAGCCCGGCTATACCGTTTTCGGCCGGGTAACGGGCGGCATGGACGTGGTGGAGAAGATCGCCGCCGAGCCCCGCGGACGCTATCGCTCATTCCCGGATGCCCCCAATGTGCCGGTGCGCATCCTGAAAGCGAAGCGGTTCGACGGCGACGCCGTGGCGGCGAACAAACAGGGCGACCAAGGAGAGCAGTAGTGATAGCCCTCAGTGTAAATCTCAACAAAATTGCCCTGATCCGCAATTCCCGCGAAGGCAACTATCCGGACGTGGTCGCCCACGGCCGCACCTGCCTGGACGCGGGCGCCCAGGGGCTGACGGTGCACCCACGCCCGGACCAGCGCCATATCCGCCCCGGCGATGTGCGCGACCTGGCCGCCCTGTGCCGCGACCGCGACGGTATCGAATTCAATGTCGAGGGCAACCCCTTTGCCGGTGCGCTCGACGACTACCCGGGGCTGATGCCGCTGGTACTCGAAACACACCCGGACCAGTGCACCCTGGTGCCCGACAGTAACGACCAACTGACCTCGGACCACGGCTTCGACCTGAAGCGCGACGGCGCGCGCCTGGAGCCGATCATCGCCCGACTCCGGGACGCCAACATCCGCATCAGCCTGTTTATGGACCCGGACCTCGACCAGATCGCACTGGCGCGGGAAGTCGGCGCCGATCGCATCGAGCTCTACACCGGACCCTACGCAGAGGCCGTAACCAGGCAGAGCGACGATATCGAAGCCATCTTCGCCGCCCACATGGCCGCCGCCGAACACGCGCGACAACTGGGTCTCGGCGTCAACGCCGGCCACGACCTGAACCTGATCAACCTGCCCCGCTACCGCACCCTGCCCGGCCTGCAGGAAGTCTCCATCGGCCACGCGCTCACCGTCGACGCGCTGAATATGGGCCTCGACAACGCCGTCAACGCCTACCTGAACTGCCTGGCCGGCAACTGACCACCGTGCCGGATGCGCCGTGCACCCGGCAGCGGCAGAAGATGAGACTCCCATGCAAACGCTCAATATCATCGGCGCCGGCAAACTGGGCAGGACCCTCGGCCGGCTGTGGCGACAGCGACAGGTCTTCGAAATCGCCGCCATCTGCAATCGCAGCCTGCCGAGCGCCCGCGATGCCGCGACCTTTATCGGCGCCGGCCGCGCCGTCGACACCATCGACACCATGCCGGATGCGGACTGCTGGCTGATCGCCACCAGCGACGGCCAGATAACCGCAGTCGCCGGGGCCCTGGGGCGACGCGCGGAACGCGGGCACAGCGTAATATTTCACTGCAGCGGCGCCCTCAGCTCGGAAGTTCTCGCCCCCTGCAGACCCGCCGCCACCGCCAGCGCCCACCCGGTGCACAGTTTTGCCGCGCCGGAATCGTCGCTGCAGACACTGGCCGGCAGCAGCGTCGCCCTCGAGGGCGATCCGCGCGCGCTGGACATACTGGGCAGCGCGTTTACCGCGCTCGACTGCACAACACTGACCATCGAAGCGGAAAACAAAAGCCTCTACCACGCCGGCTCGGTCTTTGCCTGCAACTACCTGACCGCACTGATGGACCTGAGCCTGCGCACCTTCGCCGCCGCCGGTATCGATCGCGAGCGGGCGCTGCAAATGCTGCAGCCCATCGTATTGCAGACGGCCCGCAACAATATGCAGCTCGGCCCCGAACGGGCGCTGACCGGCCCCATCGCGCGCGGCGATACGGCCACCGTGGCCACACAGCTGGACGCCCTGCGGGCGGCGGATCCGCAACTGGCGCAGTGCTATCGCCAACTGGGGCTGGCCTGTGTAGAGTTGGCCCGCCGCGGCGCACTGCCGGAAGACGCGGCCAAAACCCTGACTGAATTGCTGGAAGAACCATCGCGGTGAAAGACCCACAACCAAAACCCGGGAAATCCCGAGCCAGGGAAGACTCCCCCGAATACCTGCAGAAGCGCGCTTTCTACGACAGCCTGCTGACCATTTACGGGCGCAAACCGGTACTGGAAGCACTCGAGGACCTGTCCCTGCCGGTCCACAAACTGCACCTGGCCGACAGCAACCGCCGCGACCACCTGATTGCGCGTATCGAGCAGCTGGCCACCGAACGCCAACTCGAAATCGCCCACTGGGATCGCAAGGGACTATCGCGTATTTCCGGGAACGCGCGCCAGGACCAGGGTGTGGCCCTGGACCTGGCACTGCCCCACTACGGCAGCGCCGAGGCATTTTTGCAGCAGATGCCCGACAGGCCCTATGAATTGCTGGCCCTGGATGGCATTACCAACCCGCAGAACCTGGGCATGATCATCCGCTCCGCCTGCGCCGGCGGTATGGACGGAATCATCCTGCCGAAGAAAGGCTGCGCGCAGATCGATCCGCTGGTGATCAAGGCGAGCACCGGCACCGCCTTTAAAATGCGGCTGCTGCGCTGCGAAAAACTGGCCCCCACCCTGGCGCAATTTCGCCAGCGGGGTGCGCGCGTCTGCGGACTTTCATCCCACGCACGCGATACCGTTACCGGGCTCGACAAGAGTGCGGCGACGGTATTTGTACTGGGCAACGAAACCCACGGTGTCAGCGACGCCGTCGCCGAGCAGTGCACACAGCGTCTCAGGATCCCGATGAAAAACGGCGTGGAAAGCCTCAATGTGGCGGTAACCGCTGCCCTGATCAGTTTCCGCTAAACCCCTCACGGGCGAGCGGCGAGCCTGTCGCCCCGAATTTTGCCCTGGACGACATCCTGTCTCATTTTTCCACAAAGTCCGAAAAAATCGCGCCATTTTGTGGAAAAGGGGGCGGTTTCAACTACATATCTTCAAGGGTAAAAAGAGACCGTCCCGAAAAGGATTTCGGGCCCGATACCGCCCGCGGCAGCGCGCGGCGGAACCAATAACAGTAAACAAGGATGTAACGCCATGCGCCTGTACCACTCACTGCTCCTGTCTGCGGGGCTGTTCACCGCGGCGATGCCGGTTGCCGCGGAAGGCCCCGCCGACAACTATCTCGACCTGACGCCCTATTTCACCCGCGTCGACAGCGACCGCAACACCGAGCGCCAGGCCGGTGGCCTGCGCGCCGCCTACGGCTGGGGCTGGCAGGGCCACTGGTATTCCGAGGTGCAGGTGTTCGGCGCCATCCTGGAAACCGAGAACACCAACGGCAGTGTGGAATTCCAGGACCAGACGGATTACTACATGTCCGGGGTCGGCCTCGACGTGGTCTACAACTTCGGGGACCGCGACGGCTACACCCCCTTCCTGCTGGCGGGCCTCGGTGGTGTCTACGACGATGTGATGCCGGATTCCGACGACACCACCAGCGCCTTTGTAAATTTCGCCGCCGGCTTCACCAGCCAGGAAATTTCCGCACGCGGTATCCGCCTGCGCGCCGAAGTCCGCTACCTGTACGATTTCTTCGAAGACGGCATGAGCGACTGGCAGCTGGGCTTCGGCATCAGTATCCCGCTGCGCTGCCCGCCTCCCCCGGCGCCCGTATACGCCGCCGCACCCAGGCAGACGGGCCCGGTCAACGTCAACCTGCGGGACTCCGATGGCGACGGCGTGCTCGACCGGGACGATCGCTGCCCGGATACCCTGCCCGGCGCACGGGTGGACAGCGAGGGCTGCGTGCTGGCCAACCAGACCATCACGCTGGACGATATCCACTTCGAATTCAATTCGGCGATACTGACCCCCGCCGCCAGAAACTCCCTGCAGGAGGTTGCCCGCTCCCTGCGCAGCCAGCCCGGCAACCAGGTGGAAATCGCCGGCCACACCGACAGCCTCGGTAACGACAGCTACAACCTGAAACTGTCCCGGCAACGGGCCAACTCCGTCCGTGCCTACCTGGTCCGCAACGGTGTCGACGCAAACCGGCTCACCGCCAACGGCTACGGCGAGCAGCAACCGCTGGAGTCCAATGCCACCGACAGCGGTCGCGCCATGAACCGGCGCGTGGAAATGCGTTTTCGCTGATCGCCCCGGTGGAACCCCGGCTTCCCGGGGTTCCCCGTGTCATGGGCCCACGGCGACGATACACCCCCGCTTCGACGGCACAGGCGCACACACAACAGGCTTTTCGCGCCCCGCGGTAGACAACCGCGCCCACCGGATCAACACTTCCCCCATCAAAAATGAAAAGGAAATCATTGACCATGAAAAGATCTCTCCTGGCGCTGCCGCTTACCCTCTCACTCCCCCTCTCCGGCAGCTTTCTCTCCAGCGGCGCAATCGCCGAGGGGCTGGATGATATTTACGTGGACCTGATGCCGGTCTTCAGCCGCGTGGACAGTGACCGCAGTGCCGACAACGATGCCTACGGCGCTCGCGCCATCTACGGCCGTGGTTGGCGGGGCCCCTGGTACACCGAGGTTCAGGCATTCGGCATACGCGCGGACGGAAGGAATCTGCTGAGCGGCAAAAACCTCTATACCTCCGGCGTCGGCATGGACATGGTCTACGCCTTCCGGGACCGCTCGGGCTATACCCCCTTCCTGCTCGGCGGCGCCGGCGGCACTGTCAACAACGGCTACCCCGGCGGCGCGGACGTCAACGGCTTTATCAACCTGGGGGCGGGTTTTGTCAGCGCGCCGATCAACAGCAACGGCCTGAAAATCCGCGCCGAAGTGCGCTACCTGCGGGATTATTTCGCCGATGACATGAACGACTGGCAACTTGGGCTCGGCTTCAGCTTCCCGCTCCAGAAAGCGGCCGAGCCCGCCCCGGCCCCGGCCCCGGCGCCGGCCCCCAAACCCGCCCCGCAACCGCCGAAAGACTCCGACGGCGACGGCGTTTTGGACAAGGACGACCGCTGTCCCGACACCCTGCCGAACACCCGCGTAGACAGTGAGGGCTGCGCTCTCAAGGCACAGACCATCACGCTGGAAGACATCCGCTTTGAATTCAATTCCGCCACGCTGACGCCCGCCGCCACCGGGTCGCTGAACAAGGTCGTGAAGGCCCTCAACAACCAGCCCGGCGCCAGTGTGGAAGTGGCCGGCCACACCGACAGCCTCGGCAACGATGCCTACAACAAACGCCTCTCCGACCAGCGCGCCAATTCCGTGCGCCAGTACCTGGTCGACAACGGCATCGCCGCCTCGCGGATCACCGCCAGGGGATACGGCGAGGAACAGCCGGTCGCCAGCAATGACACCGAGGCCGGGCGCGCGCAGAACCGCCGCGTGGAACTGCGCTTCAAGTAGTCGGCACAACCCATCTTGCTCACAGATTCTGTGGATATCTCTGTGGGCAAGACACGGGAAAATCCCGCCAGGCCCCGTGACAACTCTGCAACCTTTTTGTGATGAAAACTTAATCAATGCCAGAAGCATTTAAAAATCAATAAGTTACAGAGTGTAATAAAACGATCTTGACAACAAGAGAAGCTAACTGCGGCACGGGAAAACGGTTGATTTCCCTGTGGAAATAGTTTCGCGGGAATGGGACTGAAGAGTCACAGTGACCACTGCCTCCCCGCCCCCTCAGGGCAACTGCATCGGGAAACCGCGCAGGCGCCTGCCGGTGGCACTGAAGATGGCATTGGAGATCGCGGGCGCCACCGGAACGACGGCAAACTCGCCGACACCCGCCGGCGGCCGCCCCTCGAAGTCGTGTAACTCGATCCGCATCTCCGGACAATCCACCATGGTTGCCAGCGGCATATCGTGGAAGTTGCTCTGGCGCACGGCACCGCCCACGACATCGATGCCGCCGTAAAGCACCGGTGTCAGGCCCCACAGGACACTGCTCTCGATCTGGCCCCGCACCAGGTTCGGGTTGACGATCAGGCCGCAATCCGCAACCACATACACGCGCACCACCCTGTAGCCGGTTTCGCCGCACTCGACCTCCACCACCTGCGCGCAGAAACTCCTGTCGTGATAGGCGGAAACGGCGACCCCCAGGCCGGTATTCTTCGGGCGGGGCCTACGCCATTGCGACAACTCCGCCACGGCTTCCAGCACCCGGACCTGCAATCGTTTCAGCTGCGGCAGCTGCGCTTCGAGGCTGTCGTTGTGGGAACTGCGGTAATCGTCCGGCGCCGGCCGCCGGGTCTGCGCAATCCGGTAGTCGATCGGATCGGCGCCGACCGCGCGGGCGATCTCGTCGATAAAGATCTCCCGCGAGAAGGTATCCTGGTGCTTGACCACACTGCGCCAGGAACCCCACTGCACCGGCGAATCGCGGTAGTGATGGGAATTGACATGCAGGTGGTTGAAACCATAGAAGTAGGTCATCTCCCCGCCGCCCCACTCGTGTGTGCTGATGGAAGACAGCGCCAGGCTGTCGATATTTCCGTCCGCATCCAGCGCCGCGCGGTAATGATCCCGGCGCAGCGGGTGGTAGGCGCCGAAGCGGATTTCGTCCTCGCGTGTCCAGGTCAGCTTCACCTTTCTGCCCAGCGCCCGCGAGATGGCCGCGGCCTCGATCAGGAAGTCGCAGAAATAGCGCCGGCCATAGCCACCGCCCATGCGGTAGTTGTGAATGGTGATGGCGGCCTTGTCGATAGCGAAATTGGCCGCCAGTTGATGCGCGCTGTACTGCGGCGACTGGGTGCCGGCCCAGATCTGCAGGTGTTTACGATCGGAAAAATCGGCGATGGCGCAGAGCGGCTCCATCAGGCCGTGGGCCATGTAGGGATTCTGGTAGGCCGCCTCGATCACGCGCTCCGCACCGTCGAAACCGGCCAGTTGCCGGCCGGCGGTCTGCCGCTCGACGTCGGGAATCTCCCGCAGTTCATCGAAAATGCGGTAGAGGGATTCGCTGTCACCTCCCTCGACCGGGCTCCATTCCACGTCCAGCAGGCGGCGCGCTTTCAGGCAGGCCCAGGTTGAGTGGCCGACAATGGCGATACCACCGGGAATCCCCTTGTCGAACATCGCATCGCGCGCGGTGGGCTCGACGGCGAACACGCTTTCGATCCCGGCGAGCTTGCGGCACTCGCGCGCATCGAACGACAGCGGGCGGCTGCCCCGCACCGGCGGACGCACCAGTACGGCGTGCAACATGTCCGGCAGCGACTCGTCGATCGAGTAGCGCAGGGTGCCGCGGACAATCGCACGATTCTCCAACCCGGGGTGCGAGCGCCCGATAATCGAGTAATCGTCCGGGTGTTTCAGGGGCGGGTCGGCGGGGACCGGTTGTCGCGCCGCGGCCGCTGCCAGTTCCCCATAGCCGAGGCGGCGCCCGCTGGGGCGGTGGATCACGAAGCCGTTGCGGGCGATACAGTCCCGTATGTCGACCCGCCAGCGCGCGGCCGCGGCGCGGCGCAGCATCTCGCGCGCACTGGCGCCAGCGGTGCGCATCAGCGTCCATTCGGATTCCACGGAGTAACTGCCGCCGGTGCCGAAGCGCCCCCACTCCTCCGCATATCCCTCGATCTCGCGGCTGAAGTCGAGCCGCCGCACCTGCACAGCGTTCCAGTCTGCCTCCAGCTCCTCCGCCGCGATCATCGCGATACCGGTCTGGGCCCCCTGCCCCATTTCCTGCTTGAAGACGCGGATCAGCACCGCGCCGTGTTCGCTGACCTCAATCAGTGGGCCGAGCAGCCCGGGCCCGGCATCATCCCCGCGACCGGCTGACACCGCCGTTGGCGCGGCGCCGGCGAGCGACAGTGCAAATCCCCCGCCGGCGAGCCCCGCTGCCCTGAGAAAACGACGACGGCTGATCACGACGGCTCCCCTTCACTTTGCAACTGTCCAGCCGCGCGATGGATGGCGCGGCGAATACGGCTGTAGCTGCCGCAGCGGCACAGGTTGGTCATATGGGTATTGATATCGCCGTTGCCCGGCTGCGGAACGCTTTTCAACAGCGCCGCTGCGGCCATGATCTGCCCGCTCTGGCAGTAGCCGCACTGGGGGACATCCACCTCCATCCAGGCCCGCTGCAACGGGTGCAACGCTCCCGCCCCACCGGCCAGGCCCTCGATGGTCGTGATACTGGCGCCGGCCAGGGTCCCGACCGGCCGCTGGCAGGCGCGCACCGCGCGCCCGTCGATATGCACGGTGCAGGCCCCGCACAGGCCGATACCGCAGCCGTACTTGGTACCGGTCAGGCCGAGCGACTCGCGCAGAAACCACAGCAGCGGCATATCGCCGTCGGCCTCTGTCACCGAGACCCGGCGCCGATTGACATCAAACTGGATCATGTTTGCTTTCCCCCCGGATGGTATTGGCGTTACAGGCGCGAGCTCCACAAGCGGCCGCGCTCCCGCAGTTGCCACACTAAAGGGCCCGGGGGGATGTACCGCTGGCCCTGGGACGAATCGCCGGACCCCGGGACGAACGACCGCCGACCGCGCGGCGACCGGGATGCGGGGTCCGCGGGCCAGTGATAGATTAGCCGTGCACGGACATTCCACTGATCGACAGTAATCGGGACACACGGGACGGAGGCTGGCTGCGGTGATAAGACAGGTAATGCTTCAGGGGTTTTTCGGCTTCAGGGAAATCCGGCCAGGGGAGATCGCCACAGCCTGCGTCGGCTGGCTCGGCTATATTATCGCGCTGACCGGCTACTGCATCGTGCACCAGCTGGTGGTCAGGACCACGCCGCTGGATATCCACGGATCCTTTACCTGGGCGCTGCGGGAGTGGGGTTTCTGGATCCTGCTGACGATGCTGGTCTTCAACCTGCTGCGCCCCCATCGCAGTGCGGGGCTGCGGCTGGTGCGGCAACTGCCACTGCTACTGGTTTTCGTTCTGGCCCTGTCGCTAACCTGCCGTGTGGTGATGGACAGTTTCGGCGCGGACCGGGGGATTGCCAGCACGCTGGTAGTACACCTGCCGCGGCACCTGGCGGCGCTGCTGGTGGTACTGGGCATCTGGTATTTCTTCCTGCGTCAGCCGGGGCCGGCCGGGCTGAATGGAGGGGATGGAGGGGACACCGCGCGGGACGGCGGGAGCGGATCCGCGCAGCGGGAACACCTGATGGTCGACAGGGGCAGCGGCAAAAAACTGCTGGCTTTCCGGCAGATCGAATCCCTGACCGCGGCGGGCAACTATGTGGAGGTGTACAGCGGCGGCGAAACCTACCTGATACGTGCGACCATGAAACAACTCCAGGCGACCCTGCCGGACAGCCTGTTCCTGCGCTCGCACCGCTCGCATATCGTCAATATCCGCGAGATCGAGCGCATCGCACCGGGCAATCACACACTGCAAATGCGCTCCGGCCGGCGCCTGCCCCTGAGCAAGAGTTACCGCGGGCAACTGTACCGCTATCGACTCAATTCGGATTCCCGCAGTGAGCAGGGCGAGCGGTAGGAGCCAACCTGCAGGCGAATTTCCCGCAGCCCCCGCTCTTTGCGCCTGTGGGCAGCCCCCTACAGGCTGACGCGGAACGTCGTCGCCCCTTCCTCTCCATCGGTATCATTTTTCTCCCGGAAGCGGGTGCCGCCACTGCCGGCATTCAACTGGCGAATCGCGCTCGGCGCACCCCGCCCGTCCAGCTCGACCAGGCCGATGCCCGACTGGTTCCACAGCCGCTCACCGGCTTCCCGCCCGGTGGGCAACCTGGGGCTGATACGCATCCGGCGGCGCTTGGTAAACCAGTTCAGCGGCGAGCGCGGCGCGTACAGCCAGCGGTTCAGACGATCCAGGAATTCCAGCAGTCGCTGCGGGAATTCATTCTTGATGCCGCTGCTGGTCACCTGCCAGATCCTCGGGCTGGCGGAGCGGTGGCGCAGGCGCACGTCGTAGGCAAAGGAGTAGTGCACATCGCCGGAGAGGACGACAAAGGTTTCCGGCGTGCCCGAGTGACCGAAAATATTCAGCAGCACACTGGCCGCACCGCGGTGGGCCATCCAGTTTTCGGCATCCACTACCAGCGGCCGGCCGATAAATGTGAACAGTTGCTGCAACACCTCGATCAGCTTGACACCGAACATGGGCGCCGGCGATACCACGATCACGGCGCTCTCGCCCATCACCGACTGTTGGAATTCGGTCAGCGCCTCCCAGTCCATCAGCCCGGACGGGCGGCCCGGGGCAATCTCGCTGCGCCAGCGATGGGTGCGGGTGTCCAGCACCACCACCGGCGGCGACGTCGGCAGGCGGTAGTGCCACCGGCCGAAGCGCAGCAATGCATCGACCAATTCATCGTGGGTCCGCTCCGGCAGGAACCCGTCCGCATCGACCTCCCGCACCAGATCCGCAACCTGCGGCAGCAGCTCGCCGAAGGCCGCCGGTTCATTGCCCCAGCCCTGGCACAGCAGGTAGCCGATCAGCGCGTTGCCGACAATACGCCGCGAGAAAGCGTGCTCGTAGACCGTCGTTTCCCACAGTGCGGACAGGTTCCAGTCATCGGTGACATCGTGATCGTCAAAGATCATGTAGGTGGGGATATGGGCCAGTGCCCTGGCCGCGCGGGGCAGTTCGTCGATAAAGCGCTCGATGCACTGCCGCTCCCGCCGGTAGTCATCGGCCTCCTGCGCGGCCAGTGACGGCAGCGCCAGGTCGACCAGTCGCCAGCATACCGGCGACCAGGCCAGCAGGTACATGGCCATGACTTCCGCCAGGGAAATCAGGTGATTGCGGGCATTGGCGGAGGAGAAAACCGGCTTGCGGGCACCACCGAAGAACCGCTCGACCAGAGCCACGTTGCGCTCGGTGGCCGGCAGCAGTTGATGGCGGTGGTAAAAGGTGCGGGAATCGGCGCGCAGTACCCTGCTGTCGGCCACCTCGGCATCGGGCACCCGCTCCTCGAACAGCCCCAGCCGCTCGATCAACTGGTGGATGGCGCTCAATGTCGGCCCGGCGACATCGTCCACATAGACCTGGTCACCGGTCAGCAGCAACAGCGCCGGGCGCGCTTCCACATCGTCGCCGGCGGCCGCCACCTCGGCATCGACCCGCACCAGCCCGTCGCCGGCCGGATGGTGCGGGCGCCGGCAGGAACCGTGGAAAACCCGGTCGAGGCGCTGCTTCACGACGTAGTCGGGGTGGCTGACGCCGGGCCGACACAGGTGTGGGGCCCAGTCCCGGATCCAGGCGAGCGCATCGCCTGCGCCGTCGGCAGACGCCAGCCCCAGGTCGTAACCCACCAGGCTGCCTTCGGGCACAGGCTCGTCGAACGCCACCTGGACCAGGCACAGGAAAGCCCGTTCGCCGAACGGGATCCTCCGGACCTCCTCCCCGTCCAGGTCGCGCTCCATCGACGAGCCGGCCGCGGTCAGGCGCAGGCGCAAAGTTGCCGCGACCGATGTCACCAGCCACAGGGCCAGGCCGTCGGCGGTCGCCCGCCGGACAATGGGGCCGGCCAACACCGGCGGCAGGAGATCCCCCGTCCCGCGATGCTGCGGCGATTCAGGGGCGCCGTTCACCGGTTGCTGCCGGGATTGCATGCAATCAACAGGGGGCCGCGCCGCGCGGGAACACCGCCAGCGGGTGGGTGGTGGTGACAGCCAGCTGCACGCGCTCGCCGGGCTCGGCCCGGACCTCGTGGCTGACCCGCACTTTCAACTGCGAGCCGCCGTCGATATTGACCGCGTAGAGCCGAGAACAGCCCTCGTAGCGCACCCAGTCTATCACGCCGTTGCCGCTGGCCAGCGGCGTCAGCGACAGGTCGTCCGGGCGCACCAGCAGGTCGACCTCGCCGCTGGCACCGTCGACGGGAATGCCCGGCGCCGGGCCCAGCGCGGTCGAGACCTGCTCGCCCCGCAATTGACCGGGCAGGAAACTGGCCTCGCCGAGGAAGCGGGCCACGAAGCGGCTGGCCGGTTCGGAGAAACACTTTTCCGGCGTATCCAGCTGTTCCAGTTTACCGCCGTTCAGGATGCCGACGCGGTCGCCCACGGACAGCGCCTCTTCCTGGTCGTGAGTGACCCAGATGGCCGGCACGCCGGCGGTCTTCAGTGCCGCGCGGATTTCCCAGCGCAGGCTGTCCTTGAGTGCCGCGTCCAGGTTGGACAGGGGTTCGTCCAGCAGGATAAAGGCCGGCTCGTGGGCCAGGGTGCGGGCCAGTGCGACCCGCTGCTTCTGGCCGCCGGACAGGCGGTTGGGTTTGGCGTAGCGGAAATCGTCCAGGCCCAGCAGTTTCAGCCAGTGGTCGGCCAGTGCCGTGTCGGTCAGCCGGAAACACACATTCTGCTCGACGGTGAGGTGCGGGAAGAGCGCGAAATCCTGGAACACCATGCCCACATTGCGCTTCTCCGGCGGCACGGTACTGGATGGTGTGGATCGCCGGGTTCCCAGCAGGATCTCTCCCCTGGAAATCGGGATCAGGCCGGCCAGCGCCTGCAGGATGGTGGTTTTGCCACAGCCGGTGGGGCCCACCAGCATCAGGACTTCGTCGTCCGCCAGCGCCAGGTCGAGGTTCTCCACCACGCGGGTGGAACCGTAATTCACGGACAGATTGCTAACCTTCAGCATTGACCTTGGGGACTCTCCAAAACTTCGAATTCGGCCCGGCGCTCGCCGGACAACATCAGGGCCAGCCCCAGCGCCGACATCAGCACCAGCAACAGTCCGGGAATGGCCGCGCGGCCAAAATACCCCGCTTCGTACACGCGCCACAAGTAGGTGGCCAGGGTTTCGAAGCCGGTGGGGCCCAGCAACAGCGTCGCCGGCAGTTCGCGCATGGCCTCCAGGAACACCAGCGCCGCGCCGGCCACCATGCCGCGCAGTGTCAGCGGCAGGGTCACACGCCGGAATGCCTCCCGCGGGCTGGCGCCGAGCAGGCGCGCGGCCTTCACCAGGCTGGGATCCAGCCCCTCGGCGGTGGAGCGCACCGAGCCCACCGCCAGCGGCAGGAAGCGCAGCACATAGGCCAGAACCAGTAGCCCCAGGGTCTGGTACAGGAACGGCAGTTGCAAACCGATATAGACCAGCGCCGTGCCCATGACGATACCGGGCACACCGAAACCGAAATAGGTCACCCGCTCCATCAGGCGCCCCGCCCTGCCGGCAATGGCCGCATGGGCCACCGGCACCGCCAGCACCACCGCCGCCAGCGCGGCCAGGAAAGAGGCGTGCACGGAGTTCCAGGCGTAGCGGAAATCGAAGCCGCCAGCGCCCTCGCGCAGCAGCCAGACGCCAAACACCAACAGCGGCAGTACCACCGCCAGCAGCGTCACCGGCGCCACCGCCAGCAGGGTCAGCAGTTTCTGCCAGCGGCCGGGCCACAGCGTCAGCTGGCGGCCGGGTTTTTCCGCGCTGCCGCGCACACGGGACTCCAGGAACAGCACCAGGCCGACGATCACCAGCAACTGCAGCGACAGCATTGCCGCCTGGCTGAGGCCGAACGCGTTGTACTCGACAAAAATGACGCGGGTAAAGGTATCCAGGCGCATGATGGCCGGGGTACCGAAGTCCGACAGTGTGTACAGGGCCACCAGCAGGCCGCCGGCGGTGATGCCGGTGATCGCACGCGGCAACACCACCCGCCAGAGACTGGCGGCCACCGTCATGCCCAGGGTACGGGCCGCGTTGACCAGGCTGGCGTCGAGGCTCAGCAGCGAGGCGCGCGTGGTCAGCATCACGAAGGGATAGGAGTAGAGTGTCATCACCAGCGCAGCGCCCGGCAGTCCGTTCACCGCGGGCGTCTCCAGCCCCGACAGGTTTTCGATCTCGCCTCCCGGACCGAAGGCTGCGTAGAGGGTAAAGGCACCGATATAGCTGGGGATGGCCAGCGGTGCCGCCAGCAGGATCAGCCACAGCCGCCGCCAGGGCATCTGGACATAGGCAGTGACCAGCGCCAGCGGCACACCGATCGCGATGGAGCCCAACACCGTAAACACCATCAGCAACAGTGTGTTGGTGAGCACCCGCAGGTTGTGGGCATCGAACAGCTGTGCGCTGTCTACCGCCAGCCAGAAAAGCACGCTTACCGGCGCCAGCGCCAGCAGCGCTATCAGCAGCGCCAGCGGATAGGACCCGGGCCAATCAAACCGGGGCCAGCGGGCGATGGATCGCAGCGTCATAGCACCCCGACACTGCGCATCAGGTCAAGTGTCGGGCGCAGATCGGCCAGCTGGGTCAGGTCCACTTTCGGCGGCGAAATGGTATCCAGCGGCGGCAGCCCCTGCGGCGCAGCCACGCCCTCGACCAGTGGAATCTCATAGGCTTCCGAGGCCAGGTAGGACTGCACTTCGCGGGTCAGCAGGTAGCGGATGAAATTGATCGGCAGGTCGCCCTCGCTCAGCGCCAGGATACCGGATGCGTTCACCAGGCAGCCGGCGTCGCCGTTGCTGAATGCCAGGTCGACACTGGCATCGGGCTTACCGGATTTCAGTCGCAGCGTGTAGTAGTGGTTGGCAAAGCCCAGGTCCACTTCGCCGCGCTCGACGCCCATCACCACGCCCAGCTCGCCGGCGTAGCTCTTGGCGCGCGCCTTGATTCCCCGCAGCCAGTCGCCGGTGACCTTGTCGCCTTCCAGCAGGCGCATGGCGGTCACGAACGACTGGAAGGAGGCGTAGGCCGGCGCCCAGCCGATGGAAAAATCGCTGTCCGCCAGTGCCATCACGCTGTCGGGAATCTGCTCCGGCGCCAGCCGCCCGGTATTGTACGGCAGTGTGCGGATACGGCCGGTGACCGGCGCCCACTGCGGGTAGCGAAAACCGGTCTTGAGTTGCCCGGTCAGGTCCGCCGGCAGCTGTCGCGCCAGCCCCGCATCCGAGACCATGCCGATGGCCCCGGAATCCACCGCCCAGAAGATATCCGCGCGGCGCACACCCGCCCTGGCCTCGGCGACGATGGTGTTGGCCAGCGCAGCGGTGGAGCCGCGGCGGATCTGCAGGTTCAGTTTGGGATTGCGCTTGCGGATGGCCTCGAGCACATTCTCGTAGAGACCGCCCTCGCCGCGCCCCAGGTAGAGGGTGATATCCCCTTCCAGCGGCGGCAAGTCATCGACCGATACGGCACCGCCCGATTTGCCCGCGGCCGCCAGGCTGCGGCCGACCGAAAACGGCAGACCGCCCAGGGCGCCGGCCGCGGCCAGCGCCTGTACAAAAGTTCTGCGCTGCATTTGATACCCCCTACAGTTCCGCGCCCGCCACCCCGCCTGTACGGCGTGGCGATTCGATAAAAAAACGGATTCTAAACCGAACAGCGTCAGAAAACGTCCTTGCGGTCTTTCTCCGCTTTCACCAGCAGCGCCTTGGCCCTGTCCAGCTTGACCTGCATGGCCTTGACCACGTCGCGCACATCGTCGACCGACGCGTTGCGCTTCAGCGCCTGTGGCAGTGTCACGTTGAAGTCTTTTTCCAGGTCTTCCACCAGCGCCGCATCCTGTTCGATCAGCGCACCTTCAACCCCTTCGAAACGCTGCAGGTAGGTATCGTGAACGATGGTGGTTGCGGCCTCCGGCAGCTTCTCGGCGTACTTGGCCACCACGCGGTCCAGGCGGTGCTTGATGTCCTCCAGGGTCGCCGGCATGGTGGTCGGTTCGTTTTCGGTGGTCTGCACCTCGGCCAGCAGGCCTTTCTCCTGGTACTGGGCCGCCAGCTTCACGGCGCCCAGGGCCTGCCACAGGGTGTGCTCCAGCTCGACCTGCTCTTCACGCACCGCGCTCACCGGCGCGCCTTTATCGATGGCCTGCTTGATACCGTAGATTCCCTGCCAGATGCTGGCATAGGTGGGGACGTGGTTGGTCTCGATGGCGAGATGGAAATCCACCTCTTCCCAGAAGCCCGCCAGCGCATCGGAGTCCGCGGCCTTCTGGCCCCGCTTTTCGTAGGTGTCGACGACGCCGCCGAATTTACCGATCAGCCACTGTACCTCTTCGGTGTACTGGTCCAGGTGTCCCTTCAGGTCGTTGACGTGGTCACCGACAGCGCCGTGGGCAGAAACCTGGCCCGCCGCCAGCATGGCGAACAGGCCGAACAGCAGGCCGAATTGATTCCGCACTCGCGATAAAGATTGCATAGGAATGTCCCCCTCCGTGAATTGGCCAGAAATGATACTCATTATCAAAGGAGAGATAAAGCGTCGCGGGACGGAATGCGCGGGCGAAGCGGTGTATTGCCGCGGATCGCAGCCCCGCCACGATGGCGCGGCTTGGCGGCTACTTCAGGGACGCGGCCCGTCGGCGCCATCCACCCAATCGGCAATCCCACCCGGAGAGATCTCCGCAATCTCGCGCGCAGTCCGCTCGAGTGTCATGGCCAGGCGTTCAAACAGGCCCTCGATGATGGCCGCCTGCCGGGTCGGCTCGCCGGTGCGGCGGATCGCCTGCAGAAGGCGTTCGCTGGCTCGCCGAAATTCCGGGTTCACTTCGCCGCGGGCACTCTTGAGATAGGTGTCCGACAACACCCGCTGCCATTCCCGCAGCCGCCGGTCGACGACCGGCGAGCGGTGGTCCTGGACCAGCCGGCGCAGGCGGACGGATACATGCCCCAGGTTGAGGCCGGTAAAACCCAGGTCGGTCATATGCCGCTCAGCGGAGCCACCGGCCCGGTCGTAATTGGCCAGTCGCAACAATCGCTCGCCCATGCGGCCGTTGAACCAGTCCTCCGGCTGATCGTGATTATCCAGATCCCTGAGGTCCCGCGCGGTCGAGTGGATCAGGCGCCGCTGCAGCAACTGGCTGTCCGGCGGTGAAATCAGCCGGAAAACCCAGAACAGGATACCGATACCGACGAGCAGCCCCAGCGCGGTGCTGACCGCCGCCCCCGCATCGAAGGTCATGTTGTTGCTCGGCTGGGTAATCAGCGTAAACGGGATACAGAAACCCAGGCCGTAGGGCAGTGTCTCCTGGTTGGCGAGCACCAGCAGGCCGGCAAAGTACGGCCCCGCCAGAACCAGCACCAGTATCTCGAAGTCACCACTGCCGCGGGACAACAGCCCCAGCCCGAACAGCAATGCCACCGGGATGGATACCACGACCCCGACCAGCAATCGCGGCAATATGGATGACAGCGCCACCAGCGAGAAGCGCGCGAACATGACGGAAAAGACCACCGGCAGGATCATCAGCATGATCGCCGCCGGGCTGGCTGTCTGGATCCAGACAAAGGCCCCGATGGTGAAGACCACCGCGGTGCGAAAACCGTTGACTGCGCCGATCAGCGGATCGCGATGGGTTTTCAGGCTGGGGGCATTCAACAGGGTCCGGTCCCGGTATTGCAGGGCGTTGTAGGCCCGCAGTACCACCGCCAGGTCGCCAACCATTTCCACCGCTGTCTGCCCCATGCGGGAAACGATGGCCGACTCCCCCTCCCAGCCGGCGCACCTGTCCATGAGTTCGCGGCGCAGCGCCTGCGACAACCGGTAGGCTTCGCCGTAACTGTCCGTCTCAACAATCCGGCGGAGCCGCGCGCGCAGCACTGACAGCAGCCCGGCGAATGCCGGCGAAACCTGGTCCGCGTGTTCGCGACGGAAGCGGCCGAGAATCTGCGCCACCGCCAGCAACGACAGGATGCGATTGCACAGCAGGCTCGCCGCCCGCGCCCTGCCCGGCCCCTCGGGGCCCTCGTAGACCGCCGCGCTGGAATCGTCGTTGACGGCCACCAGGGTTTCCAGGATCGGATCCGTCTGTTCGCGCCGCTGCGCGCGGCTGCTGTCCGGATCCAGTTCCAGCGCGAGGTATTCCAGGGTCCGGTTGATGGCGGTACGGGCGTGAAAGCGCAGGTTGTCCTTGACCGTCACCGGCCACACCAGCCGGCTGACCAGCATGGCGCAGATGGCCCCGACGCTGATCTCACTGATCCGCGCGCGCGCGATGGCAAAAATGGCCTCGCTGTCCGTCGTGCTCGCATCCGCCATCACCAGGATCACCACCAGCCCGGCGGTCATGCCCGCCATCGCGAAGGCGTAGATGTAATTGGTGCTGTGGACCATGGACGCCGCGGCGGAATTGAAGCCGATCCACAGCGCCAGGCATCCCAGCGCCGGGACCGGATAGGCCGACAGGAAGGCCAGGATCAGGATACCGACCACCCCACCCGCCACCGATCCGATAATCTGGCACAGCGCCTTTTCCACCACCAGCCCGCTCTCCGGGCGTATCTGCAGGAAAACCGCGGAGACCAGCGCCCAGTAAGGGCGCTCCAGTTGCAGGTACATGGCGACATACAGCGCCAACGCCATGGCGAGGACGCCCTTGAAGGCAAAGATGACCGCGCGCCGGTCCGGCATCAACAACTGGGCGAGTACGGAAGGCAGCGTCACGATCCGGGCCCCGCTACTCTCGATCGAGATAGATCGACACGGTCATGCCGGCACTGATATTCACGCCCTCGGGCAGCGGGTCCAGCGCGATATCCACCGGGATGCGCTGCGCCAGCCGCACCCAGTTGAAGACCTGCTGGACCTCCGGCAGCAACTGGCTGTTGCCATTGGTATTGCTGTCGGCAATGCCCCCCGCAATGCTGACCACCCTGCCCGTCAGCATGCGGTCGCTGCCCATCAGCCGGATTCGGGCAGTCTGCCCCACGTGCACCAGTTGCAGCTTGGTCTCCTCGAAATAGCCGGTGACATAAAAGGAACCGGTCTCGATCAGGGACAGCACCGGCGCACCGCGGGTGGCGTAATTGCCCTGGCGCAGCGTCAGGTTGCTGACGATACCGCTTTCGGGCGCCACCACCTGCACCCGCTCCAGGTCGATCAGGGCCGCTTCCAGTTGCGCCCGGGCCAGGTCGTAGTCGGCCTTCGCGGCCTCCGCCTGGATACGGTAGATGTCCACATCCTCCTCGCTGATGGCATCGCGCGCGGACAGGCGCCGGCGCCGCCGGTCCTGGTGCCTGGCGAGTTCCCAGGCCACCCGCTTCTGCTCCACCAAAGCCCTGGCCTCGGCGACTTCCGGCTTGAAGCGGGCGTCGTCGATCGCAAACAGCAGGTCGCCCTTTCCCACCCGCTGCTGATTCTTGACCGCCAGCCGGGTCACCCAACCGGACACATCCGGCGCGATGATGATGACATCGGCGCGAACCCGGCCGTCGCGCGTCCAGGGCGAATACAGGTAGTGGTTCCAGACCCAGGTACCGGCTGCAATGGCGGCTGCCACGACCACCAGGGTGACCCCTATACGCAACAGCTTTCCCATCGGTCAGACCCGGCTCCCGACGAAATAAACCACCAGTGCCAGGTAACAGACGAAAAGCCCGACATCGAACCAGGCCTCCCGCCACAGCAGCCGGCGCAGATCCAACTGGTGCAGTAGCAGGTGCGAAACGAACGTCAGCGCCAGGGCAATGGGGACAAACACCACCATGGGGCTGAACAGCATTCCGCCAAATCCCAGTTCGTGCAGCATGGATGCTTCGCTCTCCGCAAAAAGCCACCGCCGGACACAAAACGGCGCCGGTAATCCATGAAAGACTAGCAATTACATGCAGGGGAAGAGGTTCGTGGAGAACGCCGGGTCCAAACCTGGCCCACAGATCGGCGCCGATTCCGTTCCCGGCTGTGAGCGGGAGAGGCCAAGTCAACTTGAACCGGTATTAAGAGTTGCCGAACAGCTGTTCCAGAAGCCTGCGAATGGCAAGGGCGTGCTCTTCGACAACCAGAGAGTAATGATTGCGAACTGCCGGGCCCGGCTGGTAATCGCCGCTATCCAGGGCGGCCTGTACCGACACCAGGGCCACCAGCTTGTCCACCTGGAGATAGAGATCCTCCTCCAATCTGGCTCGCGATGACAGCTCCGCTTGCAGACTGCCGGTAAACTGGTGATGCACTCCCCTACCCTCCGTTAATCAAATCCAAAACGCCAGGGATTTCCTCCCACTCCGGATATCGCCTATAGAACCATGGTCAGCAGGAAATTACCCACATGTGGGTTGCGATCTACCTTACAACCCATGTATGGGTAGCAATCAACTGAAATTCCGCAAAGTCCTCGCCCGCCAGCTCCGGGCCAGGCGGAACGCCATGGGACTGGGCCAGCAAGAGTTTGCCAAAAAACTGGCTATCAGCCAGTCCACCCTCGCCCGTATTGAAAGCGGCCAGCAGAATGTGACGATCGATATGCTGGAACTTATTTGTAGCCGTTTAAAGTGCGAGATCTTCGAGCTACTGCCAGATCAATAGAGCTGGTGCTCAACGGTCAGCATATTCCCACCGGCCAGGGCAACCTGACTTTTACCACCTTCTTAACCATTTGATATAAGCACCTTCCCCAACACCCTGCCGGATTCCAGTGCTTCGTGCGCCTCGGCAATACGGTCGAGCACCAGGTTCAATCCAATTCTCGGCTTGTATGCACCTGCCGCGAGGCATTGATTGATATCCGTGATCGCCGCTTTCTTTGCC
This sequence comes from Microbulbifer litoralis, assembly GCF_023634065.1. Taxonomy (GTDB): domain Bacteria; phylum Pseudomonadota; class Gammaproteobacteria; order Pseudomonadales; family Cellvibrionaceae; genus Microbulbifer; species Microbulbifer litoralis. Next base: position 153,953 of record NZ_JALKCV010000008.1, on the reverse strand, counting down.
TCATCGGGCACGTGATAGATATAGACAAAGCGCAGGACAACCCCCTGCATCATTGCTTTCAGCATCGGTAGCGAAAGCGCGTCCTCGGCACCATCAACCGCATATGTACTGATGACACCACCCTGGGCCAGACACCTCAAGTCCGTATCCAGGTTGGATTTCACATTCACATCAACAATGCGTTCGACCCCGGCGCCATCCGTTGCGAGTAAAACGACATCAGCGACATTTTCCTCAAACCGGTCAATAATCAAGTCTGCGCCATTAGCCCTGGCAACCTCCGCCTGCATTTCTCCGGCTACTGTTGTCGCAACCCAGGCTCCCGCCCACTTGGCCAGCAGGATGGCCGCAGTCCCCACGACACCGGCGCCGCCGTGCACCAAAACCCGGCGACCACGAAGTTCACCATCGGCGAACAAACAGTGGTGTGCCGTCAGAGCTGGAATCCCCAACGCAGCGCCAATATCAAAGGAGGTATTTTCGGGCAGCGTCACCGCTTGCAGGGACGGGACCACGACGTACTCCGCTGCCGTGCCATCGGCGCTGCCATGTTGCGCCTCGTAGATCCATACACGCTCTCCGATCCTCTCCGCGGATACCTGCTCACCTACCGCATCGATGACCCCGGCACCATCCTGATGGGGAACAATTCGGGGAAAGGCCATGGATGAAGAGAACCCTGTGCGCGCCTTGACATCCGTTGGATTCAGGCCTGAAACATAAACCCGGACCCGAACCTCCCCCGGCCCGGGCTCGGGCACCGGAACTTCCCCCAGGACCAACACATCTCGCGCCGCCCCCTGACGCTCGTAATAAACCGCTTTCATATCAATCTCCAGGCTGTTTCGCGATCGGCCCATCTCGGCCAACCTTTACCCGCTCAGGATCAAAGAAAGGGATACTTTTGACAAGTAGGCACAATAATGATACCTAAGGATATTAAATATACTATAGAGCAGGCCAAGCAATGAGTTCGCCACGCAAGGAATATATCTGTGCCGTCGAGGCCACCGTCGATGTCATGGGCGGCAAATGGAAACCGCTGATCATTCACTACCTGCTGGGGGGAACCAAAAGGTTTGGCGAACTGCGAAAACTGATAGGCGGCGTCACCCAGCGCTCCCTGACACTACAACTGCGCCAGCTTGAAGTCGACGGCATCGTCAACCGGGAAGTCTTTCCGGAAGTGCCTCCCCGGGTCGAGTACTCACTGACCGGTTTCGGAACAACGCTCGCCCCGATACTGGAAGCGATGAAACAATGGGGAGAAAACCATATCGCCAATCAGCAGTACTAACGGGCCACACGCGATGCCGTACTTCCCTGAAATCAGGAGACACGGCCATGCCACCTGATCAGTAAATATTGGGTGTCATGTTCGAGTGGACTTTACGTAGCCTGAAGGGAGATTCTCAGGTAACTTGTCAACCGCGAACGTTGCGATTCCCTGGTGTTCGTGGCTTACCCGTGGCTTCGATCTCCCCGACAGATAACAACCATAGAAAGCCTTATTTTTCGCCAAGAAAATAGCAGATTCCGTGAAATACTATTTATCTTTTAAATCCAGAACAGCATCCGCCCAAGCTACAATAACGGGGGACGAACCATCTCCCACCTGCCGTGCAACAAGTTCAATAACATCCACGTTCCGCACATCGGCCCTGAGCATCCGGGGCTCACTTTTCACACCTTCTGCGGAGGTTGACGTTATTTCCTCACCATCACCGTAAATGACAAATTCGACTTTCGCCTTGCCACCTGGAGTGTTGCCATCTATTCCGACAAAAACACTAAGTTCGTCGAATTGACCAAGCGCCTTAACCTCCAGTCGTGAATTTGCCAAAACCCCAATGCCATTTCTATATTCTTCCCCATCCAGCGTGATGCTATCACCGTATGGAGAGGCATTGACCCTGGGCCCACCGAATCCGGGGTAGTGCTGTCGATAAGCACTTCCACTTCGCTCAGGGTTGTGCTTCAAACTCAATCTTCGATGGGCCTTTGGGTCCAGCCCAAGCGTGTCCACACCGTCGACAGCGACATTGATACGGCCAGGAATTTCAGACAAGTAAATTCCATCCTTGAGTTGCCTATCGCCAGTGGCTTTGAAGATCAGGGACTCATGAGGCGCTAACTGAAAGATCTTTTCGCCTACAAACCGATATTGATCCTTTCTTGTCCACAAGTTCCTGAGTGAAACAGGAGTATCCGCCCTCATATTCAAGTCGGAAGCATGCAGTGTCACCCGCGTTGCTTCGGCACTGCGGTTAAATAGCAGAACGGCTTTTTCCGATGAGTTCTGCAAGCTCTTCACAATAACCTGAGCATTCTCGCCGTCATAAGCCAGTACTCCCTGGTTGCCCGCGGGATCCTGGTTCACAGCTATGATCTCCTCTGCACCCCATATATTCAGCAGGGATTGCGGAGCGTTCCTCAAATCAAAACCGATCATTAACGGCGCAGCAATCACAGACCAAAGCGCAAAATGGCTTTTCGCTTCAGTCAGATGATCCTCATCGAAATCGCCGTGGCCTATATACAGCATATCCGGGTCGTTCCAGTTTCCGGGTCCCGCGAACAAGGCCCTGGTCACTGCGCTGTCGAAAACATGCAACATACTATCCCAACTGTTGCGTATATCTTCGCTGGTGCGCCACAGGTTGCCATGATTCTTGCCCCACGACCGGACGTTGGCCGTGCCCCAGGTGCATATCGACAAGATGTAATCATTATCGGGGTTCGAACGACCCAGGGTGGCACTCAGATTGCGATAGAGCCCCTCTACGGCGGCGACGTCGGTGCTGGGTAAATCTCCCCTTACGATAAGAGGCTCAAAGGATTGATAGTCGAACTCGGAAACAAACTCCTTGCTCGCGCTATAGTCGGCAATACCACAAGCATCGACCTTCACATAATCAAACCCCCACTCTTCGAAGAACAGCGCAATGTCCCCCGGCAGGTGATTCCAGAGGCCGACCTCACGCTCCGCCGTTGACCCTTCTGGCAGGTTTGGGCTGTGCAAATCCCAAACCTGAGAGCAGGCATTGCGCCCCACGTCCGTGTAGATCCCCGCTTTCAACCCCATATTGTGTATGCGCTCTACAAACGGGCGAAAACTGGTGTCCCGCTTTTCACCCAGGTCGGCGCTGGGAAAGATGGAGGTGCGTATGACAATCCGGTCGTCGGACTGGCGTCTTTTCAACCACCAGCCATCGTCGATATTGATGTATCTGTAACCTTTCTTTGCCAGTCCGGAATCCACGATGGTCTTTGCCGCGCCCATCACTTTGCCTTCATCAACTTCGGTTCTGAACGCATTCCAGGAGTTCCAACCCATCGGCGGAGTACTGGCGTTACCTCCGGTGAATGCAGACCAATGACCACTTGGGGAAAGCCGGGCGTCCAAAGACATTTCCGCCGGCTCATTGGGCATTTCGGCCCGCGCGCCAATACATAGAAGGAATATGACTATACCAAAACAGGGAGTTGTCTTTTTCATATCATTGCTTCAATAATCTTCGCAGCCGATCCGCCAGCTATTCAAAGACAACTGCTTTTTCAGCCAGGACAGGTTCATATTGTTGGCCTGTGGGCAGAATTGCGCCGGCTCACCGGTATACTCCACACCAAACACCGCTTTGCCCGCGTTGATGAAAACCTGATAACCGCTGCACTCGTTGTATTCAAAACACTGCTCATTGAGCGCCCAATCAAAGTCTCCAACCAGGTCGGCCAACTGACCCACATCATTTTTGAGACCGACGGAAAGTCCCCGGGCATGGGCCTCCTGGGCGATCCAGCGGTTATAGGCCAGCTGGTCGGCACCAATCAGTGGAAGACCGGTTTCGTCGCCATTGGTATAGGCATCCATATTGTCCGGCTCGACACCGTCACAGCCTTTACTGACAGCCAGGTCCAACCGCGCCCCCATGATGTCGGTCAACAGATCAATACGGCGAATATCCAGCCAACGCTCGTCCCAATCCGCCATGTTGCCCGCAAAGGGCGGCTCATTGCCCGTGTACTGTTCATCGGTGATAAAGGGAAAAAACAGCTGCCAGTCTTCACGCCATCCTTCATAAGTACCGGCACTGAAGTAGCAGATGACAGTCCGTCCCTGATCTTTCAAATCCTGGATTTGTGCAGCCGGGGTATCAAACAGATCGACATCGTACATATCCACGTCGAAGCTGGTATCCAGGGTTCCGTTTATCTGCCACTGCCAAGTCAGGTTCTGGGCGGGAGTGGGTTTCCACCAATCGCCATTACCACCGCCTTGCTCGCTACCCTGCAGCTCGATGGTCATTAAATCGACATTGCTGACATCCAGGTTGTTGTTGGAACGGTAACGGACCTTGATAAGCCCGCTGGCGTTGATGTAACGCTCAGGGTTCTGTTGGACAACCAGGTTCTGCGCATACCACTGCCAGTTGGCAGCGCCCGCATTGTCACCCAGAGTCACCCATTTTCCGTCAACAAAGTCGCGCAGTTGAAACACCCAGCGCTGCGCCGCCTTGGCCTCACCAATCGTGTTGACCTTCAGTGCAAGGCTTTGCCACGAAGTCCCCGGTTGAGGTGACGGCGCATTGAAAAGGAACTGGCCAACAAACCGGGCGCTGCCGGGTGCCGCCTCCAGGTAGGTAGACCAATTGTCCTGCTGTCCGGCCTGGTCCTGTGTTTTCAACACCTCTATCGGCTGGTTGCTGATCTGCCCCTGGGATACGTTGATACTGTCGACATAGAGGGTTTCGGCCCGACAGGCACCGGCCAGCAGTGCCGCCGACAGTATTACCAGTTGCACGATGTTGATCTTTGACATTTCGCTTTCCTTATCAATATTTTCTATCGGTATTCGTCGATATAATCGGTCCCACTAGAATTTGTACCTCAAACCCAGGTTGGCCTTGCGCCCCCACTCGGCATAGGAGCCGGGAATGTCATTGCGGCCCTGATAACTGTGCCAGTTGTCATTCAACAGGTTATTAATCTCCAGGAATACTACCGTGTTCTCGCCAAAGGCATAGCTTGCGGAGGCAGACGCCCAAGTCATTGCATCGGTTGTGGATTTATAGGTGGTTTCACCCTCCGCGTTCAACGGGCTCCAATGGCTGCTGATATAGTTTTCGGTATGATCCGCCGACAGTTGCAGGCTGAGGTTCTCGGTTCCATACAGCAGGGTCAGGGAATAGGAAGTATCCGGCACACCCGCTAGCACGCCCTCCTTCACACCGCTGATATAGGATTCGGTATCGATATAGGTATAGTTGGCAGTAACACCGAAGCCGTTGTCAAAGAAATGCTGCAACCCGAGTTCGTAACCAAGTACCTTGGCTCTATCCAGGTTTTGTGGCTCAAATACATTGAAGGGCTGCTGGATGTATTCGCCCGTCGCAAAGTCTTCGCGCGGGAATACCGGCCGGGCTTCCGGGTTGTCGGGATATCTCTCCCGCCAGTCCTGAATAAAACCCGATATGTTCTTCTTGAAAACGGCGCCCGTCAGTGCCGACCCTTCCCGAAAGTACCATTCCAGGGAAATATCCGCCTGCTCGGCTTCCACTGGTGACAATTTCGGGTTGCCCACATGGTTTATCGTCCACTCCCCCCAACTCGCGGCCACATCGTCCACCTGGGTGGAGAGCTGGTTCAGGGACGCCCTGGCCATCACCTTGGCATAGGAAAGCCGCAGTTGCAGGTCGTCGGTAAACTCATAGGTGAAATTCGCTGAAGGCAGCAGCTTGGAATAGGAGTTGTTTTCGGATATGGCGACAGGGTCCTTGTGGACAACGACATAATTCCACTCCGACAGCGCATCTATGCGCTCGATCTCCCACAGCCAGCCGTCTGAAGTGGTATCGGTTGTCACATGCCGCAACCCCAGGTTGGCCCGCCAGTTGTCACTGATCAGGTTGGCCTGCATGTAGGCAGACAGGGTTTCCTCGGTCACGGCAAAAGACTCATTGGCGTTGAAGACGGGCGCATCCTGGTAGGAGTATCCCTCCGGGTAGAGCTCGCCGGTATTGGGGTTGATGATATCCGGGTTGTCGTCCGCGGCATGCAGCGCCTCCTGGTAGGCATCCAGGTCAAAGCCGATGAACTGGCGGGGAAAGTTACCACCAATATCCGACAGGAAATCCTCCACCGGGAAGGGCCGCACCACGTTGACGCCGGTTTCCCCAAAGGTGAAAGGGGCCGAGCTGTAGAGTTCCCGGGCATGCTGGTTATCAAACTTGGTGCGCTGTTTGGTCCGCTCGTTGTAGACCAGCCCGAAGTCCAACGACGCCAACTCGATATCCAGGACGGGAATTGACAGCTGGCCGGCGTCGGGGGCCCAGTTGCCGACCAGTGAAGCACCGTTTACTTCATCATCGATATTCACACCATTGGATTGCGAGTAGTGAGGTCCGAACTGGCTGTCATTGACCAGATCCCCGACCGAATCAATACCCGTGCTTTCATCAAAATCGAATTCCAGGTTGGGAAGACCACCCGGGGTCAGACTAAAGGTGGCAGTATTGGGCACACCTCCCACACCGTGGGCCACCACGAACTTGTCCTTGCCGCCGGCATCTCGGGTGGCCTTGGACAAATAGATGTCTCCCACCAGCTCCAGGTTGTCATTGACGGCAAAGCTTCCGTTCAGGCCCAACTGGTAGGTATCAACAACCCGGTGATCCGTAATGGTTACCAGTTCCGGAATCAGGTTGTCCATGGTGAAACCGGTCACAATGGTGCCTTCCGGATTCAGTTCAGTCGGCGCGCCCTCAAAAGTGGCATCCCTCCAGGTCGCGGAGCGCCCGATCATGTAATAGGACTGGGTATAACCATAGGAAGGGGAATCCAGCCGGGTGAACAGGCCGTCGACCGCGATGTCCACCCTGTCATTCGGCTGATATTGGAAAACACCCGACAGGGCGGTGCGCTTGCGCTCTTCCTGGTGGGCGGTGGTGGCGAAGGTACTCGGGATCTTGAGCATGTAGGAGGAATCCATCCAGTCCACATAGCCCTTGTCGCCATCGTGGTCCCAGTCCCAGTTTTCACCATAATTGAGATCCGTCATCTCATCGGTTCTCATGGTGGTGTCACTATACAGGGCGGATACCAGGATACCCATTGTGTCGTCGGCGAAAGTGTTGCTGCTGACGGCCGTCAGCTTGTAACCACTGTCGTCCGCCTTGTCGCTGTAATTGCCCTCCACGCTGATCGAACTCTGTGGTTCCTGGTAATCAAACGGTCTCGCGGTCACCAGGTTGATGGCTCCCCCTATGCTGCCTTCCAGCGTTGCAGCGGTAACGGATTTGTGCACCCAGGCTTCGGAAATCACTTCCGATGGCAACACATCGAAAGCGAACTCCCGCCCTTCCGCATCCGTGGCCATCAGGCGGTTATTCATGGTGACGATGCTGAACTGCGGACCCAGGCCGCGGATGCTGACACCGGACCCCTCCCCCCCGCGGGTGCGATCGATGGTTACGCCTGTGATATGTGCCAGGGAGTCGGCCACGTTGTCGTCCGGGAAGAGCCCCAACTCCTCTGCCGAAATTCCGTCCCTGACGGAATCCGCCATGCGCTTGCCATCCAGGGAATTGATCAGGCTTTGTTGCTCCGCAGTGACGACCACGACCTCCATCGCCTGCTCTTGCTCTTCCTGTTCCGTCGCCGCCAGACTCTGTTGGGCAGCCAACAGGGCAACCGTCAGCGCGGTCAAACTGAACCCTTTGGTTTCACTTTGCATGTTTCACTCCTTATTATTGGTTATATTTTGTACCTGATATTTAGAGCGAACCACTCAACCGGCGACCACCTCTCCGCTGCCGGATTGTTAATTCCACTCCATCTTGCTCGATGCTTTCAGGCTATTTGCCACGGAGAACCATCTTGACAATAAAAAATATAATGAAACCATAAAATTATATTGTCAATGGAACCTCATAATAAAAACATCAAAAAGTAACTTACACGAGCATAGTGAAACTTAAAGGAATGAGATGTTTCTTTTTATCAATCAAAAAGTGCGCCAATAGATTACTGTGGATTCAGGCGTCCACCAATAATGGGCATTCGCGGGCGGCGAGCAGCACCCCCGGCCTGACGCAGCCGCCAAATCGGAGACTGCGCGTTGGTTATTCGAAATGGATGCTGTCGATGATGACGGTGCCCACCCCGCCATGCCAGAAACTCATGATCAGTTGTGGAGGCACATTGCGATTGATGCCGTTGTCGGCCATGGGAATCCTGATATCCCGGTAAGACGTAGTGATCACCGGATGATTGCCACCGTCGAGAACAAATCCAGAAAACAGCTTCGATGCTCCGCCCAGCGACAGGTTGAAGTGATCCTGCTCGCCACCGGCGGCGCCCCTGATTCGCACCACGAGATAGGTGTACCCGGTGAGATCCTCGGCCACATCGGAGCCAAACCAACCACAGTTGTCGTAGCTGAGGACCAGCCCACCGCCAGACACCTCGGCGGCACCATCGCCGTTGAGAAAACAGTTCCCGCCAGTCCACTTGCCAAGGTCGTTCCGGGCACTCGACGGCCACGGCGGATCACCGTCGTAATCGTCCAGCACCAGACCGGCTACCGGTGGCGGATCGTCGGTGGTCACCGCCACCGTATTGCTCACCGGCGAACGGTTACCCGCCGCGTCCACGGCCTTGACCGCATACTCATAGTCCGTCGACGGAGCCAGCCCCGAGTCGGTATAGGCCGCGCCCGCCAGCGATTCGATCAGCGTGCCATCCCGGAACACTTCATACCCGGTCACCGCCATATTGTCGGCCGCCCCGCTCCACGACAGGGACGCCGTCGTATCCGTCACATCGCTCAACACCACGACCGGCGCGGTCGGCGCAACACAATCTCCCGCACATCCGCCCAAAGCGAGGTCACCGAGATTCACCCAGCCGTCCGCACCCTGGTTGGCGTTGGCGAACGACAGTGGATACGGCGGGCGCCACTGGTCGATAACCGAATCGGCAAGGCGTGACGCGGCCGGCCGGGAGCGGAGTACTCCGGGAGTGACCGCCTCGAGCGGGTTTCGCACGCGTAGGACAAGTTCGTAATCGCCCTCGGGAAGGCCCGCGGCATTCAGGTCGACGGAGAAATTGATCGGCCGGCCGAACTCCACATACGAGGGATCGGCACCGACATTCCAGTCCGGAAAGGCGCGAATCTGCAGTGGTTGCACCTGCCGGATATCCCAGTTGGTGTCCCAGCTTTGCACCATGACGCCGGCACTGTCCCGCAGACCGAGTTGCACGGTCCACGGATAGTAGAAAGGCGCCACGCCGCGATTCTCGATGGTGACACCCACACGGAAGTTGCCGGACACGGTGGCATCGAAGTTGGCCTGTGGGATATGCAGTGTGTACCCCATTCTGCGCACACCGGCGGCCACGTTTGGGTCGCTCACACTGTAGCTGCCCGCGCCTGTCTCGTTGATCATCCAGCTGATATGGGTAAGCTCCGTCGCGGCCAGTACGTCATCGACCTGGCCGGAACCAGCGGGCCAGGCGGCATACAGACTTCCCTGGATCTCCGGGCGCGCCTCACCGCCAATCGACTGGGATGTCCAGCGGTTTTCGATACCGGCATCCAGCAACAGCTGCGTGAATGCGTCGGCCCAACCGCTCATGGAAACCGGCAGCGTCAGGCTTTTGAGTTCGCCGTTTCGCCACTCCCTGTACGGCCAGGAGTCGTCGTGAAAACCGATACCGGCAGTGTCTGCACCGGCAAGATACGGGTAGCGCACCTCGAGCTGGATATTGTCGAACGCCTGGTCATAGGCCTCGATCAGGGTACGAATCGTGGCGTCGCTCGGCATCAGGTCCGGGTAGCCGTCACCGGGATCACGGTCGTAGGGCCAGGTGTGCCACTCGCCCCAGAGCCCGACCAGCCCCAGCGACATAAAGCCGATGGGCGGATCCGCGGTAGCACCCGGCCCGGCGGTATCGTAGCGGGCCGCAAAAGCGTTAATGAAGTTGGTAAATGCATCGATAGTGTCCGGGTCGTCGTAATCCGGGCTGACAGTTCCCCAGTATCCGTTGGTCCGCATCTCCACCTCGCCGTCCAGACACGGCGGGGTGCCGCTGCCCGGGTGACTGCCGGTACCGCCGTCGGGGTACTCGACGTAGAAGCGGAACACGAGCTGGCGCCCCCATACAGCGGCTTCATCCAGCGCCTTGTCGAAGGCACTCCAGTCGAAGACGTTACAACTGGACGGATCACTCATGACCTCGCTGAGAGCGAAATAGCTCCACATCAGCCCGCCGGGATATTTCTCGTTATAGTTGCTCCCCGGGAACAGATAGGGGGCAAAGCCTTTGAGCGGTTGACCGACAGGTGTGTCGGCGTAGCTGTATGTGTGCGCCGTCAAACTGGTGTCGGGTCCCTGGCCGACGGGGGGCCGGGGCGGCGGTCCCTGCGGGTCGGCCGCAGCCCGCGGCGCCACCGCGCTCGCGACGAGGAACACAGCGATTGAGGTAATGGCAGTGACCTGCGACAGTATTCGATTGAGTTTCACGATTCCTCCAGAGTTGTCTCGATAATAAGACGCGCCCGATAATCGCGTCAGGAACTGGCGTGCACGCCGCGCTCGCAGCGGGGCCCGACTCCTGCTAACGCAACGCGCTGAATGTCTGGCCCCACTCATCACGTTTCACTCCCTGTTCTGGATTATTTTTTTGCGCTTCCTTGTGGGGTAACCCGGTCCGTCCGCAAACACTTCCGGTTATCAGCTCAACAGTTTTAATATTATTAATATGATTAAACTGAAAAATTACTTTGTCAACAGAGTGGTATGGAAATACGCGCCTAAAAGAAACTTTTTAGACGCAAAGTGAAACTTCTGGAGATGGAATGTTTTGATTTACAGCCAGGAAGGGGGGTGAAAAAGCGATAACCCATAGCGCAGGCTTCTTCCTGCTCGCTCGATTATCGAAGCGCGATCATTGGAGGAAAGGGGAGTTCGGGGATGGATATCCCCACCCGGGGCAACTCGGGCCGAGCTGCTTTTACACGGCTGTGATATCAGGAATCAGAACCGACGACAATAACATCAATCCCCATTTCCATCAGTCCTTCCCGATATTCGTCGGGGATGCCATCGTCTGTAATCAGCTTTGATATTTCAAGGGGTTCGAGAATTTTATACAGACAGATCTTGCCGAACTTTGTTGAATCCGTAACGACGATGACTTCGGTGGATGCCTTGCACATCATACGGTTCAGGGTCGCCTCCGGTTCGAAATGCGTGGTCACGCCTTTCTGCATATGGAAACCATCGACCCCGAGGAACAGTTTGTCCACATGCAGGTCTTTCAACGCCTTTTCCGCCTGCTGACCGTGGAAGAACATGCTTTTCCTTCGCAGAGTCCCCCCGAGCACGATAAGTTCAATGGAGGCACAATCCGCCAACTGGTTCACGGCCAGCAAATCGTTTGTCACAACCGTCAACTCATCAAAATCACACAGGTAGGGGACTATCAAATTGGTCGTGGTGCCGGAATCCAGAATCAGGGACTCCCCGGAGCTGACGAAAGCCGCAGCCGCTTTCGCAATTGAATCCTTCTTGGTGGGATTCAATTGCTGTTTGAGACCAACCGCGTTTTCGGTGGTGGGCACCAGTTCATTCAGTATGGCACCGCCATAGGCCCGCGATGCCACACCGCGCTGTTCCAGAAACTTAAGATCCTTGCGGATGGTTACCGCCGACACACCAAACATATCGGCCAGCGGATACACCTGCACGCTGCCATTACTTCGCAGCATACTGACAATCTTTTCTCTCCTGGAACTTGTATCTCTCATTATTGGTCTCTTCAGCTCGAGCAAACAGGGATTGTATCACCGAGACCCATAAAGTGAAACAAAACAACAAGAGCGAAGGGAAAGTGAAACAGCAAGTATTCCGTTCACGCCTGCTCCATTGACGACTCGGATTCCTCGCTGAGCGCCAGCAGGAGGGCGGAAACAATGGCGAGTACCATGCCCAGCGCCACCGGGGTGGACGGTACCACCTGTAGAATCATCAGCGATAGAAGGCTGGTCACAATGGGGGGGAGGCAGTTCACCATGGGGCTGACCAATATGGCTTTCCCATACCTGAACGCGTAGACCAGAAACAGGGCCCCGAATGCATTGAGCAGGCCAATGCCAAACGCCAGGAGCGCCCCATCGGCTCCCCAGTTGGCCTGCAACGGCTCCTCCGCCATCAGCCAGGCGACGGGTGACAGGAAAATACTGGTAATCGCCATATAGAAGAAAATGGTTTCGGCACTCACCCGGGTATTGGCAAGCTTCAGGTAGTACCCCTGGACACCCCAGGCCAGGAATACCAGGATGGCGTACAGAAGCCATATGGATCCGTCACTGACACCGGTATTTTCCGAAGAATTCAGAAAGGGAATGGCTATCATTGCAAGCAGGATACCCGCCCCTCCCATTTTCCCGACACGCTCCCCGAGGAAGAACAACGACAGCAGTATGGTAATCACCGGCGACAAGGCGATAATGGGGAAAATCAGGTAGGCGGGGCCGTTTGCAATCGCACCGGAATACAGGATGAGCTGCCCGACCCCGCCGGAGAAACCGATAATGGCGCCATAAAGTATTGCCCCGGGGCTGATATCGAGCTTCCAGCCGGCCCTCCTCAGGGACAGAAGCGAGGGAACCAGCATCGAAATGGACCACATGATGAACCCCAGCTCCGCCGGAAATCCATTGCCTTCGGGAACCGAAATGGTGGCTCCCCAAATCCCCCAGAGCACAATCGTCAACAGAGAATAAAACAGCCAGGATCGGAATCTTCCCGTTTCTACACCGACATACTCATGCAACTTTGCCTCAGACATGTATCAACCCTCGTTCTTATATTCGCTATTGCCGCCGGGCTACTTTCAACTTCTCCAGACTCCCGCCCGGAAACCGATGATGGTCCAGCTTGGCCGCATATAGTGCGGCTCCCACATCCGGAGAGTAGTCCGGCTCTTTGAGCACACTGTCAGGGGATATTTCCTCGAGCGCTTTGCCGAGGGGGGAGAGAATGATTTTTCCCGACTTGAAGACGCCCCCTGAATAGGTTGTGACAACGGGCTCGTTTTTCTCAAACCCGAGCCTGTCCTTCAAGACTTTCACCATAAGCGCCAGTTCCCGGGCAGCGCTTTCAAATATGTGCACGGCAACCGGATCAGCCTCCTCCGCCGCAGCCGCTACCACCGATGACAGGCTGGCAATTTTTCCCCTCGACCCCTGCCATTTGTTCACGATCAGGGAACAGATATCCAGGTCACAGTCCAGATCCAACCTCTCCGCAAGCATTCCGTGGAGAAGCGTTTTGGCGCAGCGGCCATCGGACATCCTGGTGAAGGCTTCCAGTGCGAGCCGGGAAATCCAGTAAGCCGAACCTTCGTCCCCAAAAAGCTCACTCCAGCCGCCCACCCTGCCGCTGCTTTCTCCCCTCTCCCCGTATCCGATAGAACCGGTACCGGCAACAATATGAATACCGTCGCCACCCCCGGAACCGGATGCCCAGCCACAGATCATGTCATTGCCACAGCGGTAGTTTCGAGTGCCCAGGATACTCCGGGGGACGGCATCAATCTCCGCCACCAAAGCGCTGTCCTCTCCATATCCCGGAATTCCGAAAAAGGCGAATGACAAGGCCCCGGCGGCGACCTCTCCCTTGGTGAGCACTTCCTCCACGCCACGTTGAAGGACCTCCCTCAAGCCATCCAGGCCGATCTCAAAGTAGTAGGAGGTTGGCTCCAGATGGCGCGCGACTATTTTCCCCTCGCGATCCAGAAGAACAAAGGCGGTTTTGGTCCCACCGCCATCAACGCCCAAATACATCGGCCAGGCTCTCTTCGGTCGCAGTCTCATTCAAAGAAACAGGATAAATTGTCACGCCCTGAACCACCCGGTTGACCGTGCCTGTTGCCGACGGGTTATCCGGTTTCTTCTTCAACACCAGGGCCCGGTAAAAGGCGTATATCTGCGCGCAAATGATATAGGGAAAATAGAGCATGAAATCCGGCAACCCCGAGGCGCCTTCCACGGCAATATCATCGGCGGTCAATCGCTTGTCTTCTGCCGACAACGCAATCACTTTTCCCGCCTCCCCATCCCTGCGCAGTTCAGACAGAAGATCCATATCATACTTTCTTGTGTAGGGGTCATTGGAGATGAAAACAAAAACCAGTGTTTTGTCATTGATAACGGTTTTTGGTCCATGACGGAATCCCAGTGGCGAGTCGTGCAGGGCAACCACCTCTCCGTCTGTAAGCTCAAGCAGCTTTAATGCCGATTCCCGGGCAAGGGCGCCAAGGCCGCCGCTCCCCAGAAAAACCACCCGGTCATAGCCCTGTTGGGACAGGGTCTGCAGCGGAGCCTGTTGCGTCAGGATAAAATCGGCGGCGATGCGACCCATGTTATCCAGACCATTTCGCTCAAAATGGTCAGGGCAGAATACCAGGCCGGTAAGCAGCAACATCGAGGTGAAGCTTGAGGTCATGGCAAAGCTTCTATCGTTCGTTTCCTCCGGGGTCAGGAGCGCCAAAGCCCTAGGGCTCGAGCCACAGTACCTGAACAAGCCCCCCTCCCGGTTGCAGGTTATGACCAGATGATAACAATTTTCCAGGATCTGGTCCGCCACGCTCACAGCGGCCATGCTCTCCGGGCTGTTCCCCGATCGGGCAAAGGACACCATCAGGGTTGGAGTCCCGGGTTCAAGATAGCCCCGCGGATTTGAAACGATGTCCGTGGTGGGAATCGATTCCACCCTTCGCTGCAGCGATTCGGTAAGAAATGGAGCCATACAGCCTCCGATAAACGCCGAGGTACCCGCCCCGGTCAAGATAATTCGGAGGTTGCGTTTTTCAAGTACATTTTCCAAAAAATCCCTGGCCCTGTTTTTGGATTCCCGGTACGCGTCAAATGTACGCAGCCAGGCTTGGGGCTGCTGGCAGATTTCCCTGGCCGTCCAGGTGGCGGACAGGGCTTCGAGACTGGATTCGGTAAACCCGAGATGTTTCATTGATAATTCCTTACTGAGAACAAGCGCCAGAGTATTGACACAGAACTTCCTGTATTTTGTGAATAATGATTGAATCCACATCAAACATGATTTCGCCGCTTCGTATCGCCCTGTACTGGTCCGGCAGATATTGGCTGATTAATGTCAGCGGGGGCTTTTCCTTGTCAAAGTTTTTTCGCATTTTATCCATCGCTTCCGTCACCGGACGGAGGGACCAGTAATAACGAATCCTGTCGCTCAGGCTGTACTGTTTATCCCGAATCAGGCTGCCGCCCTCACCGGTATAGTAGCTTTTCCAGTATTTTGGATCCCGCTGCATCTGCTCCAGGATCACTCGCTTCACGTCGGAAACCTGCCCTTCGGGGAAATACTCCCGCTCTACCCTGTCCAGCGCCCAAACGGCTTCACGCATGGCAAAGGTGACGCCGGGTCCCACCTTGAGGATGGCAAAGTGATCCCGAACCAATTGTTTCAGGTTCTGTTCCGTCTGGTAATCCGTGGAGTGTGCCTCAAATAACATATGAGGATAATTTTCAATGGCCCGGCTGAGCGCAGCCGCCTTGCCCGGAAGATAGTCAACCACCTTGTGGTGATCGAATTCCACTCCCGGCTGCACAACCAGGCCGATCACCCTCGGCCAGGCCCGCTCCAGTCCCCGGGCCAGAAATGACTGGTAATGAGCCTCGATAGTGGCAGTAGCCGCTTCGGGAGAGGTTACCTCCAGCTCGGCGAGGTCCCCGGTGGCCCCGCCGGGAACCGGCACTTCCGTACCCACGATATAAACCGGGGCCTCTCCTCCCGACGATTGCCAGGCATTTTCGGCCACCTCGCACAAGCGAGCAGCCCTGGCGGCGACTATTTCATCAGGAAGGGGCACAGGGTCGCCGGCACAAGACATGGAACAGTCGAGATGAATTTTGCGGAAACCCGCTTCGACATACTGGCGGATCAGGACCTCCGACTTATCCATCGCCTCTTCCGGTGAGAGATCCTGCCAGCAATTCGGCCCCAGGTGGTCGCCCCCCAGCAGCACTCTGCCCTCCGGAAGGCCCACCTGCCCGGCCAATTCATGAACCAATAGGCAAAAATCGGAGGGCCGCAATCCGGTGTAGCCTCCATCCTGATTCACCTGGTTGGAGGTCGCCTCGATCAATGCATGGCCCCCGGTCTGCCGCGCATGCAATAAAGTCGCCTTTATGGCCAATGGATGAGCCGAACAGACAGAGCAGATTCCGACAGCGCGACCCTTTTTGTGCTCACTCAACATCTCCGCAAGCGCTCTCATGAACACCTCTATTTCATTAAGTTTCGGTAAAAAATCACAACGTGATGGCCTTCAGTTGAGTGGCGAAATTATGCATCAGCACGCAGAAAGTGTAAACATTTAATATTTCATTTAGTTTCGAACTGAACTCATGGTGATCATTAATGCGTCAAAATACTTGTTCAGCTGGATCCAGCCAGTATCGAGAGAGGCTATAATATCTTTTATATCAGTAAGTTAGGCGAGCTCTACGCTCCAGTGAAATACGAATGCATCAAGAAGTTTCAGTTTCAGGTAAACTTTGTATCAGAAAGTTTGATTTAAAGACGAAATTGTAGTTTCATTATATTTCCTTTCAACTCAAATTTCGGTTTACGCCGTTGATCGACAAAATAAAAGGAGCCGCCGTGCTGCAACAACTGATAATCCGATGCCTGCAGGGCCTGCTCCTCTCCGGTATCGCCTGGGCCGGTACAGGCCTGGCAGAGGAGCGTTTTTACACTGCCGGTGATTTTGACCGGGTCCAGAAAATCGACAGTCATGTTCACGCCAACTCCCTGTCCGCCGATTTGGTGGATATGGCCCGGAAAGCCAACTTCAAACTCATCAGCATCAACGTGGATTACCCTGACTTCCCACCGGTGGAGCGGCAACTGGAAATAGCCGCGCGGCTGTACCAGCGGCACCCCCGGGATTTTGCCTTTGCCGGAACTTTCACCATGGAGGGCTGGGGAGACCAACAGTGGGCGGAGAAAAAGATCGCCGAAATCGAACATGCTGTGGATGAAGGCGCCATCGCAATCAAGGTCTGGAAAAATATCGGGATGGACTTCAGGGACCAGTCAGGTGAGCTGGTGATGGTGGACGACGGGGCATTCACACCGATATTCAACCACCTGAACGAGCGTGGGCTGCCCCTGATCGGGCACCAGGGAGAACCCAGGAACTGCTGGCTCCCAATCAGTGAAATGACCGTTTTGAATGACAAGCAGTACTTTAAGGAGCACCCGCAATACCACATGTATCTCCACCCCGAGCTTCCCAGCTACGAAGATCAGATGGAAAGCCGGGATCGCATGCTGGACAGGCACCCCGAGCTGACATTTGTCGGGGCCCACATGGCCAGCCTGGAGTGGAGCGTCGACGAACTGGCCAGGTTCCTGGATGACAACCCCAAGGCGGTTGTGGATATGGCGGCCCGCATAGGACAGATTCAGTATCAGTCCATGCATGACTATGCCCGGGTCAGGGACTTTTTTATCAAGTATCAGAACCGGATTCTCTACGCTACCGACCTGACCTACAGCGACGGACAATCCGTCGGGGAGTTTTTTCAGCAAGCGCTTGAAGTATGGCAGTCGGACTGGAGATACCTGGCAACGGACCAGCCAATGACTTCCGGCTTCGTAGAAGGCAGCTTCAAGGGGTTGAAACTGCCGAAAGCCGTTATTGACAAAATCTACAAGGTCAACTCCGAACGGATCTTTGGCAAGGTTCTTTATAAAAAGTAACACATCCAATAAATAGTATGAGGAACATGAAGGTGATCGAAGTTCCAAAACCATCTTTCTTTTCCCGGCTTACCGCAATTCTATTGTTTTCGGTACTCCCGGGATGTCAGGCGCTGCCAGAGAGCGGGGTCCATTCATTTACCGATGAATTGAAAGTCGGGAACGACCACCTGGTACTCAGCTTTGATACGAAGTTGCACAGCCAGGTAATCGCCAGTTATTCCGGCCGGACAATTCCGTTGCAGGAGGAGCACCGGAAGAGCGAATACATCGTGCTCGAAAACGGGCCCGTCGGCGATTTTCAGGCCGAAAGCTATCGAACGCAGACTATCAATGACGACCTTGGGAAAGGGCTTCAATACATCATTACCGGCAGATCTGCGGAAGGCATGGTGAAACAGGTCGATGTCCGGGTGTATGACAGCTATCCTTCCAGCGCTTTCCTGTCGGTTAGCTACCGCAACGATACAGGTAACCCGGTCCGGATACTGAAGTGGGTCAACCACAATTACCAAATCGCTTCCACATCGCCCTCATCACCGGACTTCTGGTCCTTTCAGGGCGCCTCCTACGCCGACCGCCGGGACTGGGTTCAACCGGTCACTCCCGGTTTCGAGCAGAAAAACTATATGGGCATGAACTCCTCCGACTACGGCAGCGGCACGCCTGTTTCGGACGTCTGGACCCGGGATATCGGCATCGGTGTCGGTCACGTCGAGCTGACACCCAAGCTTGTTTCACTACCGGTGAGCTATGCGCGGGGAGATTCGGGAGTCACTATCGGCATCGAGTACGACCGACCCGAGACACTCAACCCGGGGGAAACCCTGACCACCTTTGAAACCTTCCTGAACCTTCACCAGGGTGATTATTTCGCAACCCTGGCCAACTATCGCCATATCATGTCCGCTAAAGGCCTGGAGGCTCCCGAATATCCGGACAACAGCTATGAACCGATATGGTGCGCCTGGGGCTATGAACGGGATTTCACCGTGGAAGAGGTACTGCAGACGCTGCCGAAAGCGAAGGAAATGGGGCTGAAGTGGGCGGTGCTGGACGATGGCTGGCAGACATCCGAAGGCGATTGGTACCTGGACAGGGACAAGTTTCCCCACGGCGACGAGAGCATGCGGCAGCTCGTTGACAAAATAGAGGAAGCGGGACTGAAAGCCAAGCTCTGGTGGGCTCCGCTCGCGGTTGATCCGGGCACCGACCTGATCAGGGATCACGAGGATATGTTGCTCCTGGACAAGGATGGAAACCCGGTGGATATTACCTGGTGGGACAGCTACTACCTGTGCCCGGCGTATGCGAAGACACAGGAGTACAGTGAGGAGCTGGTCCGGAAAATGATGGGGCAATGGGGCTACGCGGGCCTTAAAATCGACGGACAACACCTGAATGGTGTGCCCCCCTGCTACAACCCGAAACACAATCACAAACATCCGGAAGAATCGGTGGAACAGCTTCAGGAATTCTGGAAGCGCATTTATGAGACAGCCCGGGAGATCGACCGGGAATCCATCGTGGAAATCTGTCCCTGCGGCACCTCCTATGCTTTTCACAACATGCCCTATATGAACCAGTCCGTCAGTTCCGACCCCTTGAGTTCCTGGCAGATTCGCCACAAGGGGAAAACTCTCAAGGCGTTGATGGGTGAGTCCTCTCCCTACTATGGCGATCATGTGGAACTGAGTGATGACGCCAGTGATTTTGCCTCCTCCGTCGGAATCGGTGCGGTAGTCGGTACCAAGTTCACCTGGCCCTCGGATAGCCATCCCGAAAAGGGCTTCCAGCTGACACCGGAAAAGGAGCGTTCCTTCCGACATTGGATCGATATCTACAATGAAAAAATGCTGCCCAAAGGCGTCTATATGGGCGAGCTGTACGATATCGGCTTTGACAAGCCCGAGACCCATGCCGTTTCAAAGGATGGAAAGATGTACTACGCCTTCTATGCCGACGGTTGGGAAGGTTCGGTGGAGTTGAGGGGGCTGGCAGCGGGCCAATACCGGGTCGTGGATTACGAAAACGATCGTCCCCTCGGCACAGTAGCGGGGCCAACCGCCACATTGAAGGTGGATTTCAACAAGCACCTGCTGATCGAGGCCATTCCTGTTGACTAGGGCAAAAATACTACTCTTTATGGTAATCGTCGGTTTGGGTGGTCCGCTATTCGGCGGGCCATCCCAAGCCGCGACTACTCACCCCATGGACTGGGAACTGCCACTGCTCACCGGGCAAGACGGCAACAAAAGCCTGAGTATTTCCGACTACCGGGGAAGAATCGTCTACGTTGATTTCTGGGCATCCTGGTGTCGCCCCTGCCTAATATCCATGCCATTTCTGGACGCACTGCAAAAAGAGTTTGGGGACAGGGGCTTTCAAGTCGTGGCTGTCAATGTCGATCACGACAAGGGAGACGCCATTGCATTTTTAGGCCGGCACCCCGTGGATTACCCGGTCGTCCACGCCCCGGATGGCCAGCTGATGAATCACCTTCAGGTGGTGGGCCTGCCCACCGTCTTTCTGCTGGAGGCCTCTGGCGAGGTCACTCTGGTCCACGTCGGGTTCAAGCGATCCGACAAGGCATTTATCAGGGCGGTGGTCGATCGAGCGTTGGCGAAAAACCAAAATCAAAGCAGAGAATAGCCTTATTATTCCGCGATACCCCAGCAAATTTCACACAGTGCATACTCGATATCATCCGGCACTCAAACAGACTGACAGTCACATGTGGCAGATTCTCTCGGATGAATCCCATAAAAGTGTCTTCATCCCTGAAAGACGTATTTTCACTCCCACTCAATAGTCGCCGGCGGCTTGCTGGAAACATCGTAAACCACCCGCGAGATATTCTCGATCTCGTTGATGATCCGGTTGGAGACCTTTTCGATCAGCTCGTACGGCAGATGCGCCCAGCGTGCGGTCATGAAGTCGATGGTTTCCACTGCGCGCAGGGCCACCACGTATTCGTAGCGGCGGCCGTCGCCGACCACACCCACGGATTTGACCGGCAGGAATACGGCGAAGGACTGGCTGGTCTTGTGGTACCAGTCGGCCTTGTGCAGTTCCTCGATAAAGATCGCGTCCGCCTCGCGCAGGATATCCGCATATTCCTTTTTCACTTCGCCGAGAATACGTACGCCCAGGCCCGGCCCCGGGAAGGGGTGGCGGTAGACCATGTCGTAGGGCAGGCCCAGCTCCAGGCCGATTTTGCGCACCTCGTCCTTGAACAGTTCGCGCAGCGGTTCCACCAGTTCCATTTTCATGTCTTCCGGCAGGCCGCCCACATTGTGATGGGACTTGATCACGTGTGCCTTGCCGGTCTTGGCGGCGGCGGACTCGATCACGTCCGGGTAGATGGTGCCCTGGGCCAGGTAGTTGACGTCCTTCAGCTTGGCCGCTTCCCGGTCGAAAATCTCGATAAAGGTATTGCCGATGATTTTGCGCTTGGTCTCCGGGTCGTCCTCGCCTTCCAGGCGCGACAGGAAATCGTCCTCGGCGTTGGAGCGGATCACCTTGACGCCCATGTTCTCGGCAAACATCTCCATGACCTGTTCGCCTTCGTTTTTGCGCAGCAGGCCGTTGTCCACGAACACACAGGTCAGTTGGTCGCCGATAGCCCTGTGCAGCAAAGCCGCCACCACCGAGCTGTCGACACCGCCGGACAGGCCCAGCAATACCTTGCCGCTACCCACCTGCTCGCGAACCTTGGCAACCGAGTCCTCGATAATGTTGGCCGGCGTCCAGAGTTTTTCGCAGCCGCACAGCTCCATGACAAAGTGCTCGTAGATGCGCATGCCCTGCAGCGTGTGCGTCACTTCCGGGTGGAACTGCACCCCGTAGAAATTCTTTTCCGCACAGTACATGCCGGCAATCGGGCAAGACCCGGTGGAGGCCATCAGTTCGAAGCCGCCCGGCATTTCGATCACTTTGTCGCCGTGGCTCATCCACACGTCCAGCAGCGCACTGCCATCGCCGTCCAGGTGGTCCTTGATATCGTGCAGCAGGGCGGAATCGCCCTCGACCTTAACGCGGGCGTAGCCGAACTCGCGGATGTCACTGCCCTGCACCTTGCCGCCCAACTGGTGGGCCATGGTCTGCATGCCGTAGCAGATGCCCAGCACCGGCACGCCCAGTTCGAACACCACTTCCGGTGCGCGTGGCGAGCCCTTCTCGGGCACCGATTCGGGACCGCCGGCGAGAATGACGCCCTGCGGGTTGTACTCGCGGATCTCCTCCTCGCTCATATCGAAGGCGCGGATCTCGGAGAAAACCCCCAGCTCACGCACACGGCGCGCGATCAACTGGGTGTACTGGGAACCGAAGTCGAGAATCAGGATACGGCTGGCGTGGATGTCTTGGCTCATGGCTTACTCGGTTGCTGTAAGGGAAATCCCGAAACACAAACGGACCCCACTGGGCCCGCTTGTTATTGGAAAAATTCATGTACTGCCCGGACTGCCACCGGGAGCGCCGGGCTCCAGCCCGGCCAAGCAGCCAAGGGCCGCTTTCAACTATTCAAAAACACGGGCCTGCGGCCCGTTGCCGAGCTGGAGCCCGGCGCTCCCGGATCAGCGCCCGTTGATCGGGTAGTTCGGCGCTTCCTTGGTGATGGTAACGTCGTGCACGTGGGACTCGCCCATACCGGCCGAGGTCACGCGGACAAACTGCGGCCGGGTGCGCATGGTTTCCATATCCAGGCTGCCGGTATAGCCCATGGCCGAGCGCAGACCGCCCATCATCTGGTGCACGATGGCGGAGATGGGGCCCTTGTAAGGCACGCGCCCCTCGATCCCCTCCGGCACCAGCTTCTCGGCGCCCTTGCTGGCGTCCTGGAAGTAGCGGTCGGAGGAGCCCTGGGTGCGGGACATGGCGCCCATGGAGCCCATGCCGCGATAGGACTTGTAGGTACGGCCCTGGAACAGTTCCACCTCGCCCGGCGCCTCCTCGGTACCGGCCAGCATGGAACCCATCATGACGGAATAGGCACCGGCGACGATCGCCTTGGAGATATCGCCGGAGAAGCGAATACCGCCGTCGGCGATCAGCGGCACATCGGTGCCCTGCAGTGCCTTCGCCACCTCGGCGATGGCGGTGATCTGCGGTACGCCGATACCGGTGACGATGCGGGTGGTACAGATGGAGCCCGGACCGATGCCGACCTTGACTGCATCCGCGCCGGCCTCGGCCAGCGCCTGTGCGGCCTCTGCGGTGGCGATATTGCCGCCGATCACATCCACCTGCGGGTGCATGTCCTTGATGCGGCGCACGCGCTCGATCACGTTGCGGGAGTGGCCGTGGGCGGTGTCCACCACCAGCACGTCCACGCCGGCTTCCACCAGCGCGGCGACGCGGTCGTCGGTATCCGGGCTGGTGCCCACGGAGGCGCCGACGCGCAGGCGGCCATCGCTGTCCTTACAGGAATTGGGATACTGTTCGGCCTTGTTGAAATCCTTGACGGTAATCAGGCCGCGCAGTTCGAACTCGTTGTTGACCACCAGCACCTTTTCTATGCGGTGCTTGTGCAGCAGTTCCTGCACCTTGTCCGGCGCGGCCCCCTCCTGCACGGTTACCAGGCGCTCACCCGGGGTCATGATGCTGGCGACGGTGGCATCCAGGTCGGTCTGGAAGCGCACGTCGCGGCTGGTGACGATGCCCACCAGGTTGCCCTTTTCCATCACCGGCACACCGGAGATGTTGTGGTGGGTGGTCAGGGCGATCAGTTCGCGCACCGTGGCGCTGGACTCGATGGTGATCGGGTCCTTGACCACGCCGGCCTCGAACTTCTTGACCGCGCGCACTGCCAGCGCCTGGTCCTCGATCGTCATGCTTTTGTGGATGATACCGATACCCCCTTCCTGCGCCAGGGCGATCGCCAGGCGCGATTCCGTCACGGTATCCATGGCGGCGGACACCAGCGGAATATTCAGGGTGATATTGCGGGACAGTTTGGTTTTCAGGGACACATCCTTGGCCGTTACCTCGGAGTAACCGGGCACAAGCAGGACGTCGTCAAAGGTGAGGGCTTCGCGCGCGATGCGCAGACTGGACTCAGACATGGACACTCAAACCTCGGCTTAAACCTAGAATTAGCGGGATTGGGTATCGGCGCGATTATAGCCACATCGCCGTCGCGACGAAAGCGGAAATTCATATTTCTCGCAATTCGGGCAGTCTCCTTCCCCCCGGCAGCCGGATATTGCAATATTGGCCCGCCAAATCCCCGCCCGCGAGGCCCGAATGCTACAGAGCGCGCCAAACAGTCAGAGCAACCGCAGTGTCCTCTCGGTCAGCGACCTGAACCGCGAGGTCAAACAGCTGCTCGAGAGCAGCATTCCCCTGCTCTGGGTCGGCGGTGAAATCTCCAATTTCGCCGCCCCCAGCTCCGGCCACTGGTATTTCACCCTCAAGGACGCCCGCGCCCAGGTGCGCTGCGCCATGTTCCGCGGCCGCAACCGCAGTGTGCGCTTCCGCCCCGGCAACGGTCGCGAGGTGTTGCTGCGCTGCCGCGTGAGCCTCTACGAGGGCCGCGGCGAGTACCAGCTGATTGTCGAACATATGGAGGAGGCGGGCCTCGGCGCGCTGATGCGCCAGTTGGAGGAGCTCAAGGCCAGGCTGCAGGCGGAGGGCCTGTTCGATCCCGCGCGCAAGAAGGCCATGCCGTTCCTGCCCGCCAATATCGGCATCGTGACCTCCCCCACCGGCGCCGCGGTGCGCGATATGATCCAGGTGCTGGGGCGGCGCTATCCGGCGGCCAGGATCGAACTCTGGCCGGTCCAGGTGCAGGGCCAGGGCGCCGCGCAGCAGATCGCCGCGGCCATCGACAGCGCCGGGCGCAGCGGCCGCCACGACCTGCTGATCGTCGGTCGCGGCGGCGGCTCGCTGGAGGACCTGTGGCCCTTCAACGAGGAGATGGTCGCCCGCGCCCTGGCCGCCTGCCCGGTGCCCACCATTTCCGCCGTGGGCCACGAGACGGATACCACCATCGCCGACCTGGCCGCGGACCTGCGCGCACCGACGCCCTCCGCGGCGGCGGAAATCGCCAGCGCCAACGC
The DNA here is from genome assembly GCF_023634065.1 of Microbulbifer litoralis. Taxonomy (GTDB): domain Bacteria; phylum Pseudomonadota; class Gammaproteobacteria; order Pseudomonadales; family Cellvibrionaceae; genus Microbulbifer; species Microbulbifer litoralis. The sequence goes on along the minus strand of NZ_JALKCV010000008.1, from coordinate 129,085 downwards.
CGCCGAGCTGCTGCAGACCCTGGCGGCGCTGCGCCAGCGCCTAGCCCGCACCGCGCAGTTGCAGCTGCGCCACCTGCGCCAGCAGGTACAACTGACCGGCAACCGCCTGCGCCACCCGCGCGAACAGCTGCAGAATCGCGCCCAGCGCCTCGACCACCTGGAGCTGCGCCTGAAAGGCGCCGTGCAGCAGCTGCTGCACGGCCGCCGGCGCGACCTGCAGACAGCGCTGCGCGCCTTCGGCCACTGCCACCCGGAACGCGATATCGAAATCCGCCGCGCGCAGTTGCAACAGGCCGCCCGGCAGCTGGCCGGGGCCATCGAGGCACTGCTCCAGCGCCGCGGGGAAAGGCTCCGGCACACGGTACAGCTGCTGCACAACGTCAGCCCGCTGGCGGTCCTGCAGCGGGGCTACGCCATTGCACAGGACGAACAGGGGCAGGTGGTGAAAAGCTACCGGGAGCTGGAAGTGGGCCAGCCGCTGCGGGTGCGGCTCGCCGAGGGCAGCGTTTCCGCCAGCGTAACCAACGTTGGAAAGAGCACCGCCGAGTAGACGGGCGGCGACCGGACGCCACACTATAATCCCGGCGTAGGCGGCCATAGGAGCAGTCTATGCCGAACCAGCGCCGTACCGGTATTTCCCCACTGGTGTTGTTTATCGCCGTTGCGATTGCCGCTGCCCTGTTTGCGATACGGGGCTGCGACGACCGCCAGCGCATGCAAGACCAGGCCCGCATGCCGGTCACCACCGCCGGGCGCATTCCCAGCGAGGAAGACTATACCGGCTACATTGAAACCGGCGACCTGAAGGAAATCCGCAAGCGCGGCACTATCCGCTACGTGAACCTGGTGGGTCCGCGGGAGGACGCACTGCCGCGTGCGGCGGTGGTCACCAAGCGGCATTTCGATCTCGCCAACCGGCTCGCCAAACGCCTGAAGCTGGAACCCCAGTGGATCCAGGTGCACAGTATCACCCGGGCCATCGAGCTGATTCGCAGCGGGCGCGCCGATATCATGGCGGACAACTTCTCCGTCACCGAGGCCAGGCGCGAATTGATCGACTTCTCCACGCCGATCTTCCAGACCTACCAGATCCTGGTGACCGGGCCCTCCGGCCCCGATATCAGTGACCCCAACGAACTCCGCGATGTGGAATTCATCGTCCCCAGCGGCTCCACCCAGGTGGATACCGCCAGGCGGATGATCCGGGACAACCCCGACGCCAACCTCAGCGTCACCGAGGTGGACCTGTACGGCGATCTCGACCAGTTGATGGACGCGGTCAACGAAAAGCCCAACCGGGTGGCGATACTGCAGGAAAACATCGCCGGGGAAATGCGCCACTATCGCGACGACGTGGAGCTGGGCGCACGGGTATCCGACCTGGAGAATATTGCCTGGGGGATGCGCAAGGATGCCAGGCGCTTGCAGATCACGGTCAACAACTTCCTCACCCAGAACCTGGTCAAGGGAGAGACCGCGCGCATCGCCGACTGGAAGGCCATCAAGCGGTCCGGCCTGATACGCCTGCTCACCTACAACAGCCCCACGTCCTACTTTATCTGGAAAGGTGCCCTGATGGGCTTCGACTACGATCTCGCGCGGACCTTTGCCGCCAGGCACGGACTGGAACTGCAGGTGGTGGTGGTCCCGTTCGAGGAAGAGCTGATCGACTGGCTCAAGCAGGGCCGCGGAGACTTCGCCGGCTCCGGGCTGACCATCACCAAAGAGCGCATCGCGCGCGGTATCGCATTCACCACGCCCTACCTGGAAACACCGGAACAGATAATCAGCCACAGCGGCAAACCCAAGATCGAGACGATCCAGGACCTGGACGGTCGCACCCTGACCGTACGCGCCCACTCATCGTTTATCAAAACGGCGCAGGTGCTGCGGGACAGCGGTATCGACGTGCAGGTCGAAATTGCCAATCCGGAGATTTCCTATTCACAGATATTCAGCATGGTGGACGAAGGTGAGCTGGATGCGAGCATTGCCGACAGCAACGCGGCCAATGTGGAGGCAGCGCTGCGCACCGGCATCATCACCGGCACCCTGGTCAGCGATCCGCGCCCGCAGGGCTGGATGGTACTGCCCGAACACCGCGAACTCCTGAAACAACTGGACAAGTTCCTGAAGAAGTTCAAGAAGAGCCCGCTCTACGAGGAAACCTACAACCGATACTTCAAACCCAACAAACGTTTCCAGCAGAAAATCCGTGCGCGCATCATTCCCGGCCAGGACCTCTCCCCCTACGACGAGCTGGCCAAGTCCTCCTCCGAGGAATTCCGCTTCGACTGGCGCCTGGTCATCGCGCAGATGTGGCAGGAGAGCAATTTCAATCCCAAGGCGGTCTCCCCGGTGGGCGCCCAGGGCCTGATGCAACTGATGCCCGCCACCGCCGAAGACATGGGCTTCCCGCCACCGGTGTTCGAGCCCGACCGCAACATCATGGCCGGCGTTAAATACCTGAACTGGGTGCGCGGGCGCTTCGACCCGAGGCTGCCCGCCGCCACCCGCCTGTGGTTTACCCTCGCCTCCTACAACGCCGGCTACGGCCACCTGCTGGACGCGCAGCGGCTGGCAAAGGAACTGGGGCTGGACCCGGATATCTGGTTCGACAATGTCGAGACCGCGATGCTGAAGCTGTCGGAGCCCAGGTACTTCAAAAAGGCGCGCTACGGCTATGTGCGCGGCGCCGAACCGGTGGCGTACGTGCGCAAGATCAGCAACCTGTACAAGGCCTACGTGGATGTGGCCAGTGGTGAATCCACGGTGGACGTGCCACTGAGAAAGAACCACCCGGGGGATACTGCCGAAACTGAAGCCGGCAGCGGCGCCCCCTCCGCCAGGGAGCCGCCATAAGATTACGGAGCGGTATCGTCCGTGGCTACCATTTGCCGGGAGACGACGGATGGGGCCTTCTATGTGGTTTCGAACCTGCAATATCTGCCTGGTGATCGCGATTGTCCTGCTGGCCGCCTGTCACAGACAGGATTCGCCCAAAACGGAAACCGACACCGCCTCGCGCCCCAGCCTCCGCCAGCAGTTCCAGCTCGACAATTACATCGAAATCGGGGATCTGTCCGCGCTCAGGAAGCGCGGCATCATTCGTTTTGTCAGCCTGTCGGGACCGGAGGAAAATCACCTGCCGCGATCCGAGGTGGTTACCCAGAGCCATTTCGACCTGGCCAACCAATTCGCCAGAAGGCTGAAACTCGAGGCCAAGTGGGTGCAGGCAGACACCCCGAAGGAAGCCATCCAGATGCTGCTGGACGGCCACGCCGATGTACTGGCGGACAATTTCACCGACACCGAAAAACGGCGCGAGCTGTTCAGCTTTTCCATTCCGGTATTCCACACCCAGCAACACCTGGTAACCGGCAGCGACGGCCCGGATATCAGCGACCCGGACAAACTGGAGAATGTTGAAATCGTCGTGAACGCCAACACCACCCACGTGGACACCGCCAGGCAACTGATCGACGCACACCCGGACGCGGGCCTGACCCTGCGCGAGGTGCCACTGAACGATCGGCTGGACGACCTGCTGGACCTCGTCAATGAGCATCCCAATACCATCACGATTCTCGACAGCAATGTTGTAGAGGGGCTGCGCAGCTACCGGGACGATGTACATATTGGTGCCGCCGTCTCCGAGCAGGAAAACATCGCCTGGGGCGTTCGCAAGGAGTCCAGATACCTGCGGGCCAGGATCAATAACTTCCTGACCGGGAACCTGGTCCAGTTCCATAGCGAACGTTTCGCCGACTGGGACGAGATCAGGGAATCCGGTGTTATCCGCCTGCTGACCTACAACCATCCCACCTCCTACTTCCTGTGGAAAGGCCTGTTGATGGGGTTCGACTACGACCTGGCCCGCGCCTTTGCGGAAAAGCACGACCTGCAGTTACAGGTGGTGGTCGTGCCGCACGACCAGGAGCTGATTGACTGGCTCATGACGGGACGCGGCGATATTGCCGGCTCATCCACCACCATCACCCAGGCGCGAATCGACCGCGGCGTGGCTTTTACAACCCCCTACCTGGAAATGCGCGAACAGGTCGTCAGCAACAGCGACAGCCCCAAGATTGAAGACGTCCGCGACCTGGCGGGGCGCACGTTGACCCTGCGCGCCTACTCTTCCTTCATCAAAACCGCAGAGGCCATCCGCGACAGCGGCATCGACGTCGAAATCGAAGTGGCACCGGAGGAGATGTCCTACTCGCAGATTATCAATATGATCGCGGACGGCGAGCTGGATGCCACCATCGTCGACGCGCACGCGGCCAAGATCGAAAGCTCGCTGCGGGATTCACTGGTGCCCGGCCTCTACACCAGCGACCCGAGACCACAGGGCTGGATGGTTTTGCCACAGAATACCGAACTGAAAAAGAAGCTGGACAGGTTCCTGAAGAAATTCCGGGAAACCGAAGAGTACCAGCGCAAATACCAGGCCTACTTTGAGCCGAACAAGCGCTTCACACAAAAGGTGCGTGCCCGAATCATTCCCGGCAGGGATATTTCCCCCTTCGACCAGCTGGTGAGAAACTCTGCCCTGGAACACCAGTTCGACTGGCGACTGGTGGTGGCACAGATGTGGCAGGAGAGCAATTTCAATCCCGACGCGGTATCGCCGGTAGGGGCACAGGGGCTGCTGCAGGTAATGCCGGCAACCGCCGAAGAGATGGGGTATCCGCCACCACTGTTCGACCCGGAGCGGGGTATCAAGGCCGGGGTGAAATACCTGGACTGGGTGCGGGACCGCTTCGACCCGACACTGCCAACCGACAATAAGCTGTGGTTTACCCTCGCCTCCTACAACGCCGGCTACGGCCACCTGCTGGATGCGCAGCGGCTGGCGAAGGAGCTGGGGCTGGATCCCGATATCTGGTTCGACAATGTGGAAGTCGCCATGCTCAAGCTATCCGAGCCCCGCTATTTCAACAAGGCCCGCTACGGCTATGTGCGCGGTGCGGAGCCGGTGCAGTATGTGCGCAATATCAGCGAACTCTACAAGGCTTACTCCGAAGTGATATCGGGCGATATCGATCCCCCCATGCGTGAAGCGCGCAACGGGAGCGATAGAGCCCCGCCAGCGGGAGGCAGGACACCAGTGCTGCTGCCGATCCGGACGGCGCACTGATCATTCGTCATTGATTATTGGTCGTTGGTCAAAACGATCTTGCCAATATGGGTACTGGACTCCATCAGCCGGTGGGCATCCGCCACCTGCGCCAGTGGGAGTGTGGCCGCCATTTGCGGCCTTATCCGCCCTCCGGCGAGCAGCGGCCAGACTCTCGATTCCAGCGCGTCGGCAATGGCCGCTTTCACCGCGGCGAGCTGCGGCCTCAGGGTGGAGCCGGTCAGGGTCAGGCGCTTTACCATGACCGGCAGCATGTTCACCTGCACCCTGGCACCCTGCAGGAAAGCGATATTGACGATGCGGCCGTCGCGCGCGGCCAGCTGGATATTGCGATCCACATAGTCGCCGCCCACCATATCCAGGATCACGTCCGCGCCGTGGCCACCGGTTGCCTCCCGCACCACTCCGACAAAATCCTCGGTCTTGTAATTGATGGCCCTTTCCGCTCCCAGTTTTTCACAGGCTGCGCACTTCTCGTCCGAGCCTGCGGTGGCGAACACCCGCGAGCCCAGTGCGCGGGCAATCTGGATGGCCGCGGTGCCGATACCGGAGGAACCGCCGTGCACCAGCAGTATCTCGCCGGGCTGCAGCCCGGCGCGGTCGAAGACATTGCTCCAGACGGTAAAGAAGGTTTCCGGCAGGGCCGCGGCCTCCGTCAGTGACAACCCGTCCGGCACCGGCAGGCACTGGCTGGCCGGGACACAGGCGTATTCCGCGTAACCGCCGCCATTGGCCAGCGCGCAGACCCGGTCCCCGATCTGCCAGCGTCCGACGCCCTCGCCCAGTGCGACGATATCGCCCGCGACTTCCAGGCCCATGATCGGCGAGGCGCCCTCGGGCGGCGGGTAGAGGCCCATGCGCTGGACGATATCCGGCCGGTTGACACCGGCGGCCGCCACCCGGACCAGCACCTCGCCGGTCGCCGGCTCGGGCCTGTCCCCTTCTGCCAGCTGCATTACCTCCGGGCCACCGTGTTCCGGCAAATCGATATAGCGCATGGGTTTCTCCACTCAATCCTGGGGCCTCTGCCCGAAAACAACCGCGGCCAACCGCCGCTTCCTACTAATAAGCATGCATGACAACTCAAGTTTCGGGGGTTCAGTTCAGGGAGCCGGGACGGGGTACGCCCTTCTGGGACACGCAGTGAATACATCCCTGTACGCTTGTCCGCGAGGTCCCTCTCGCAGACAGTCCCAGAAGGGCGCACCCCGTCCCGGCTTGTGCCGTCTCCAACTCCGAAGCTTGAGATGGCAAGTACGCATGCATGCGCGCAAGCCTGTGCGACTCGCGCATTGTAGGAGCGGCGGTTGGCCGCCAACAAGCCCGGCAGCGGGATCAGATGTCGTAGTTGAGTTTCACCCCGATGACGCGCCCCCGGTTGAGCGGGGTAAAAGAGGAATTGGGGCCGAGATCCACACCCAGCGCGTCCGAAACCTGCAACCTGGTCGGCAACTGGGTGTCGTTGCCCTCGCTGACTTCATCCAGCATGTTCTGGCCGAACAGCGTCAGGCGATAATTGCCTTCCAATGGCGCAAAACCGATGCTGAAGTCGACCATATCCACCTCGCTCAACATACCGGCATTGTTGTCGGTGTAGGGCGATGCATCGCGGTGGTTGAAATTGACCCGCGAGGTCAGCGTGCCGGCCGAGCCCAGCGACAGGTCGTGGATCAGGCCGACGCCGTAGGTCCAGGGCGCGAGCCGCGGAATCTCCAGGCCCAGGTCAGTATCATCGACAACCCCGTCGCCGCTGATATCCAGCCACACATCGTCGTAGTCGCCGTCCACATAGCCCAGGTTCATGCTCAGCAGCAGGCTGTCGGACAACCCCGCCATCATTTCGAATTCGGCCCCGCGAATGGTGGCGTCGGCGGTATTGCGGATCAACTGTACAACCGCCGCGCCGCTGTCGGCCAGGTTCACCTCGCGCTGCATGTCTTCGATGCTGTTGTGGAATACGGCCAGGTTGGTCCGCAGCCGGCCGTCCAGCCATTCCGCCTTGGCGCCGACCTCGAAACTGCTCTGCTCCTCCTGGTCCGTGGGCCCGGGCAATTCCCCGGCCGCGGTATTGCGCATGTTGTAACCGCCGCTGCGGAAGCCCTTGGTCCAGACGGCGTAGGTCTGGGCGCTGTCGCTCAGGTTCCACTGCAGGCCGACCTTCGGTGTGAAGGCACTCCAGCTCTCCGTATCGTTGAACTCGTAGGCCGGGCAGCCATCCAGGGTGCAGCCGTTGCCCGGCACGATGGCGGCGATCTGCGCATCCTTGTCCTCTTTCGAATAGCGACCGCCGAGGGTCAGCACCCAGGATTCGTTGAGATCGATATCGGCCTGGCTGAAGACGCCCAGCGCCTCGTGCTCCTGCAGCCCGCCACCGGTCATGACAACCGGGAAAAGGGCGTTGTACGGCGGTGGCGCCAGGTCGGCCAGCGCGCCCAGTATTTCCCGCCGCTCCAGGTAGGTCAGGTCCTGGCTGAACCAGTAGACACCGGATGTGATCGATGTGGCACCGAAACGCCCCGAGTAACGGAGCTCATTGCTGACCTGGCTCTGGTCGATCACGCTGCCGGAGTGGAACAGCGGCAATGGCAGCGAATCGATATCCGCACGGCCGCGGCTCTCGAATTCCCGCCAGGCGAGAATGTTGGTAACGGTGCCGTTGCCGAAGGCCACATCCTGGTTGTACTCGGCCACCGCCTGGTTCCAGTCGCGCGCACCCCAGCCCTCCTCGTCGATGGCAATCTCGAAAGAGTCCCCGCTGTTGTCCCAGTCGGTCACACCGACGGAGGCGGCGATTGCCTGGGAGATGTCGCCGCGGTTCTGCCCCGGCACGCCATCCGAGTCCACCTCGCCGTGCTCGAAACGCATCAGTAGTTCGGCGGATTCGCCCAGGTCGACACTGAAACTCGGGCGCACGAACCAGGTGGTGGACGCGCCGTATTCATCGTTGCCGGTATACTTGTTTTCAAACCAGCCGGCATCGTCGTTGTAGTAGGCGGTCAGGCGGCCGTTGATGTTTTCACTGATCTGCCCGGACACGGCGCCGGCCAGGTTGGTTTCCCGGTTGTCGGTCGTGGACAGGCGCAGCTTGCTGGAAAATTCCTCCGTGGGTTTGGCCGTTTTTACCAGCACCGCGCCGCCGGTCACATTGCGACCGAACAGCAGCCCCTGGGGGCCGCGCAACACCTCGATGCCCTCCAGGTCGAACAGGTCGAGCACCACGCCGCCGTTAATGCCCAGGTACATGCCGTCGACAAACACGCCCACCGTCGGGTCGATGGACGGAATGGAACTGTTGACGCCGAGCCCGCGAATGGTGAAGTTGGCGGTGCTCTTGACCGTGCCCACATCGTCGAGCTGCACGTTGGGCATCTTGAAGGCCAGGCTCTGCAGGTCTTCCGTCTGCAGCGCCTCCAGCTGGGCGCCGGAATAGGCGGTAGCCGCGACCGGCACCTGCTGCAGTTTTTCCGCCTGGGCGCGCTTGCGCGCGGTCACTTCCACTTCCTCCATCACGGTTGCCACCGATCCCTCGGCGGCGTGCGCACTGCCCACGCCGCAGGCGAGTGACAGCGCCGCCAGCGAGCAGGTGGAAGCGAGCGTTATATTGGTTCTCGGGTTGAACGGACTTCCCATGACTTTCTCTCCATTGCGCTGAGTTATTTTTATAGGTTCAGCAACGGAAACACCGCGGTCGGTACTGCTATGGTTTCGTTTGTTTTTATTCTCGAAACCCCGACCAGTTACCGCGCTGTTCTGAATCCGCCCCGCGTCGCGGGGGATCCATTGAAGATTACCCGATCAAGGGGTCGTGTAAAGAAAAATAATCCCCGTTTATACACTTTCCAGTGGCGATCAGGTGAACCTCAATTCAATGACATTAAATACAGGTTAGTAGCACACCGGCGGCGATCGATTGCACCGGAAAACCCGACGTTCCTACCGATAATTCCTGTAGTAAAATTACCAAAAAAATTCTGCAATCAGCGGCGCTGCCCCCTGGCCCAATCGGCAAATGACAGTCCGCTCTCCGCGAGCTCCCTCAACAGTGGTGCCGGCTCCCAGCAGTCACCGCCGTACTCCGCCTGGAGATCGCAGATGGCGTTTTGCACCCTGTCCAGCCCCAGGCTGTCGGCGTGGTACATGGGACCACCGCGATGGGCGGGAAAGCCGTAGCCGTGAATATAGACAATGTCGATATCCCCGGGCCGTTGCGCGATTCCCTCCTGCAGTATTTTTGCCCCTTCATTGACCAGCGCCAGCAGCAGGCGCTCGCGAATTTGTCCCTCGGTAAAACCGCGACGCACCACATCGAGTTCGAGGGCCTTTTCCTCGATCAGGGAGGCGACCCCGGGGTCGGGTTTGCGTTCCCGGGTGTCCGCATCGTATGTGTAGAAACCGGCACCACTTTTCTGTCCCAGCCGGCCGCGTTCAACCAGCGCATCGGCAATACAGTAGCCGCGCGGATCGCCCTTTTGTTCCGCGTCCAGGGACTGGCGCGCGCGGTAACCGATATCCAGGCCCGCCAGGTCCCCGACCGCAATCGGCCCCATGGCCATGCCCCAGGATTCCATGGCGCCATCCACCTGCTGCGGCGAGGCGCCTTCAAGCAGGCAGCGCTGTGCCTGGCCGGCGTAGCGCTGCAGCATGCGGTTGCCGATAAAGCCGTAGCAGACACCGGACAACACCGGCACCTTGCCGATGCGCCTGGCCAGCTTCATCGCCGCGGCCAGCACATCGTCCGCGGTTTTCCTGCCGCGGACCACTTCCAGCAACTTCATGATGTGCGCTGGGCTGAAGAAGTGCAGGCCCACCACGTCGCCGGGTCGCGAGGTCACCGAGGCGATCGCATCCAGGTCCTGGTAGGAGGTATTGCTGGCGAGCATGGCACCGGGTCGGCAGGTGCGATCCAGGCGAGCAAACACTTCGCGCTTTACGTTCAGGTCTTCATACACGGCCTCGATGACCAGGTCCACCTGCGAAAGGTCGTCGTAGTCGGTGGTGCCGCGGATCAAACCCAGGCTGCGTTCCACCGCCTCCCCGCCCAGTTTGCCGCGCCGCACCGAAGTACCGTAGTTGCGTTCGATCGCGGCAGTGCCCCGGGCCAGCGCGTCCCGATTCATTTCCAGCAGCGTGACCGGCACACCGGCGTTGGCAAGGCTCATGGCGATGCCGCCGCCCATGGTGCCGGCACCGACAATCCCCACCGAGCGTACCGGCCGCGCCTCCACGCCTTCGAGTCCCTCCACCCTGGCGGCCTCGCGTTCGGCAAAAAAGACATGCCTCAGGGCGCGGGACTGTTCGGACTCCTTGCATCGCGCAAACAGGGTGCGCTCTTTTTCCAGCCCCTGCTGCAGTGGCAGCTTGGCCGCGGCCTGAATCGCATCGACGATCAGTTGCGGCGCCAGCTGCCCCCGTGCGCGTTTCTCGAGCCGGTGGCGAAACGACTCGAGAATCTTTGCGTCCACGGGCGCGACCGCCAGCTCGCCGACCCGTCGCGGGCCACACCCGCTTTTGAGGATCTCGCGCGCGTATGCCAATGCCTGCGGCAGTAATTCGCCGGCCCCGGTTTCAAACACCCGGTCGACCAGGCCGATTTTCTCCGCCTCGGAAACCGGCAGCGACCTGCCGCCGGAAATGATTTCCAGCGCCTTCTCCACCCCCACCAGTCTCGGCAGCCGCTGGGTGCCGCCGGCGCCGGGCAGTAGCCCCAACCTCACTTCCGGCAGCCCGACACTGGCATCCGCCAACGCACAGCGGTAGTGACAGGCCAGCGCCAACTCCAGGCCGCCGCCCAGGGCCGTACCGTGCAGCGCGGCAATCACCGGTTTACCGCACCGCTCTATCTGCTCGACCACTTCCGGCAGCAATGGCACCTGCGGCGGTTGGTCGAATTCACCGATATCGGCGCCGGCCACGAAGGTGCGGCCTGCGCAGATCAGCAGCAGCGCTTCGCTGTCGTCGTCCCGGGCTGTCGCGAAGGCCTGCTGGATTTCATTCCGCAACGCCGTGGACAACGCATTGACCGGTGGGTTGTCGATCCGGATAACGCCGATGCCATCGCGAATGTCATAATCAAGCAGAGACATACTTCTCCCTTTCCTATCCACTGTTCCTCTGTCACCCATTTGCCCGAGCCGATGCCAGCGGGATGGGCAGCCCATCAAAACACCCGCGGCAGACTCAGGCCCGCTCCAATACCATCGCAATCCCCTGCCCCGCGCCGATACACATGGACACCAGCGCGTAGCGCCCGCCGCAGCGTTCCAGTTGCCGCAGTGCCGTCAACACAATACGCGCGCCGCTGGCACCCAGCGGATGGCCGACGGCGATAGCGCCGCCATTGGGATTGACGCGTTCGTCGTCGAAATCGATTTCCAGCTGCCGCAGGCAACCCAGCACCTGTACCGCAAAGGCCTCGTTGATTTCGATCACGTCCATATCCCGCAGGGTTAAACCGGCGCGCCTCAGCACCTTGCGCGATGCCGGCACCGGCCCCAGGCCCATCAGCCGCGGCTCGACCCCCGCGACCGCGGAGGCGGCGATGCGCGCCCGGGGGGCGATACGGGCGGCTTCGCCGATCCCGCGCGAACCGACCACCAGTGCCGCGGCACCGTCGTTGATGCCGGATGCATTGCCGGCGGTCACCACGCCGCCGTCGAACAGTGGTTCCAGTTTTGCCAGTGTCGCCACGTCGGTATTCGGGCGCGGGTGCTCGTCGCACTTCACCAGCCGTCGCTCCTCTCCCCTGCGGCGGGCGGGCACGGCTACCGGCACAATCTCTTCGGTAAAAAAATCCCGCGCGCGGGCCGCTTCGTACCTGGCCTGGGAGGCGGCGGCAAAGCGGTCGCTCTCCCCGCGGCCGATATGCAACGCTGCAGCTATGTTGTCCGCGGTCTCGGGCATGGCGTGATTGCCAAAGTGTTCGGCAACCAGCGGATTGGTAAAGCGCGGACCGAGCGTGGTGTCGGCCAGCTGCTGGCCGCGATCGAAGGGAGCCCCGGCCCTGGAGAGCACCAGCGGCGCGCGGCTCATGGACTCGACACCACCGGCGATAAACAGCTGGCCCTCTCCCGCCCTGACGCAGCGCGCCGCGTCCGCCACCGCCGCCATGCCCGAGCCGCAGAGCCGGTTCACGGTGATACCGCCGGTTTCCAGCGGCAGGCCCGCGAGCAACCCGGCGAAGCGGGCCACATTGCGGCAGTCCTCGCCGGCCTGGTTGCTGCTGCCGGCTATCAGGTCCTCGCAGTGGCGCCAGTCGAACGGATTGCGCCCCACCAGTTCCGACACCACCCGCGCCAGCAGGTCGTCCGGGCGCACCGTTGCCAGGCAGCCGCCGTGGCGACCGAAGGCGGTGCGGCCGCCGTCGTAGATATACGCGCTCATCGCTCCCCCCTGTGGCATCGGCATCGGAAAAGGTCTGGCCAACGCTCGACGCGCGATCGTTTTTATCCGGGTTCAAGCCAAACCGTCGACCGCCTATTGATACACTCACTTCAAAAGTAATTCAAGTGTTCCGCACTGCAGAATTTAGTGTTAGCGTATCTGGCAATCTGATCGGACAGGGAGGCAGGAGCATGATCCGCGACCGGGAAACGCTGGCGCAGTTGCTGGACACCATCGCCCGCTTTGTGCGCGAGCGGCTGGTCCCGGCGGAATCCCAGGTCGCGGAGGCGGACGCCATCCCGGAGGCGCTGGTGGAGGAAATGAAAGCGCTGGGGCTGTTCGGGCTCACGATTCCCGAAGCCTACGGCGGCCTGGGCCTGACCATGGAAGAGGAGGCGCTGGTGGCAATGGAGCTGGGCCGCACCTCGCCGGCGTTCCGCTCGCTGGTCGGCACCAACAACGGAATCGGCTCCGCCGCCATCGTCTTCGACGGAACCGGGGCACAGAGGCGCCGCTACCTGCCCCGCTACGCCAGCGGCGAACTGATCGGCGCCTTCTGCCTCACCGAGCCCGACGTGGGCTCCGATGCGGCATCGGTACGGACCGCGGCGGTGCGCGACGGCGATTACTACCACATCAACGGCTGCAAGCGCTTTATCACCAATGCGCCGCGCGCCGGCACTTTTACCGTGATGGCCCGCACCGATCCCTCGATCAAGGGCGCGCGCGGCGTATCGGCGTTTATCGTCGATGCGGATACCGCGGGCATCAGCCTGGGACCGAAAGATAAAAAAATGGGCCAGGCCGGCGCCCACACCTGCGATGTGATTTTCGAGGATGCGCGGGTGCCGGCGGAAAACCTGATCGGCGGCCGCGAGGGCGAGGGCTTTGTCACCTCGATGAAGGTGCTGGATCGCGGGCGGCTGCATATCGCCGCCCTCTGTGTTGGCACCGCCGAGCGGCTGCTCGACGACGCCCTGCACTACGCCGCCGAGCGCCGCCAGTTCGGCAAACCCATCGGCGAACACCAGATGATCCAGGCCATGCTGGCGGACTCGCGCACCGAGGCCTATGCGGCGCGGAGCATGGTGCTGGATGCGGCGCGCCAGCGGGACGGGGGCCAACCGACCAACACCCTGGCTTCCTGCTGCAAACTGTTCGCCACGGAAATGGTCGGGCGCGTCGCCGATCGCGCGGTGCAGATTCACGGCGGTGCCGGTTATATCGCCGACTACGGCGTGGAGCGTTTCTATCGCGACGTGCGCCTGTTCCGCCTCTACGAGGGCACATCGGAAATCCAGCGCATGCTGATCGCGAGAAACATGCTGCGCGAAATCAGTTGAGGGGAGGAAAAATGGACACGCGTTTCAGTCAAGAGGAACTGGTCTTCCGCGACCGGGTGCGAGCATTCCTGCAGGCAAAATTGCCGGAGGATATCCGGCGCCGGACACTCCGCGGCCTACACCTGGAAAAGAATGACTATGTACGCTGGCAAAAAATTCTCTACCAGCAGGGCTGGGCCGCCCCCAACTGGCCGGAACAATACGGTGGCACCGGCTGGAGTGCGACCTGCAAAGCCATCTGGGCCGACGAGTGCGCCCGCGCCGGCGCACCGGAAGTCATCCCCTTCGGTATGAAAATGGTGGCACCGGTGATCTACAGCTACGGCACCGAGGAACAGAAACAGCGCTTTCTGCCGGATATTCTCGCCAGCAATGCCTGGTGGTGCCAGGGCTATTCCGAACCCAACGCCGGCTCGGACCTGGCCTCGCTGAAAACCACGGCTGCGCGCGACGGCGACCACTATATCGTCAACGGCACCAAGACCTGGACCACCCTGGCCCAGTTCGCCGACTGGGTTTTCTGCCTGGTGCGCACGGGCGGGCCGGAAGTGAAAGACCAGCAGGCGATCAGTTTCCTGCTGATCGACATGCACTCCCCCGGCATCACCGTATCGCCCATCCGCACGCTGGATGGCTATCCGGAAGTCAATGAAGTGCATTTCGATAACGTGCGCGTACCGGTGGAGAACCGCATCGGCGAAGAGGGGCGCGGCTGGACCTACGCCAAGGTGCTGCTCACCCACGAGCGCACCGGCATCGCGCGGGTGCCGCAGACCCGGCGGCGCCTGGAAGACGCCCGCGCGCGCGCCGCCGAAACCGGCGACGGCGGCGCCAGCCTGCTGGAAAACCCGGTATTCGCACAGAAACTGGCGGAACTGGAAATCGAACTGATCGCACTCGAGTACACGGAGCTTCGCACCCTGGCCGCGGTCAACACCGGCCAGGCGCCGGGGCCGGAGTCGTCGATCCTGAAAATCAAGGGCACCGAAGTGGCGCAGCAGGTGGACGAGCTACAGGTGGAGATCGCCGGCTACCACGGCATGCCCTTCGTGCCGGAACAGTTCCGTGAGGATTTCGGGGGGACACCGGTCGGGCCCGACACTGCCGCCACCAGCTGGCTGCGCTATTTCAACAACCGCAAGGCATCCATCTACGGCGGCAGCAACGAAATCCAGAAGAACATCATCTGCAAGGCCGTACTCGGGCTGGGAGGTTAAGGCTGTGGACTTCAATTACAGTGAAGAGCAACAGATGCTGGCGGACAGCGTGCGCCGCTTCGTGCAACAGGACTACGATTTTGACAGCCGCCGGAAAATCGTCGAAAGCGAAGACTGCTTCAGTTCGCAACACTGGCAGACCTTCGCCGAACTGGGTTGGCTGATGGTGCCATTTACCGAGGCGGACGGCGGCCTCGGCGGCACCGCGGTGGACCTGTTGCCGGTGATGGAGGAATTCGGCAGGGGCATGGTAGTGGAGCCCTTCCTGCCCTGTGCGGTGCTGGCCGGAGGCCTGCTGGCCGAGTGCGGCAGCGAGGCGCAGAAGGCGGAACTGTTGCCGGCGTTGATCGACGGCAAACTGCAACTCGCTTTCGCCTTCACCGAACCCCTGGGCCGCTTCAACCTGGCGGATATCGACTGCCGCGCCCACCGCGACGGCGACCACTATCAACTGGACGGCCACAAATCGGTGGTGCTGAACGGCGGCGCCGCCGAACAGCTGATCGTCGCCGCCCGCACCAATGGCGATCGCTGCGACCGGGACGGCATCAGCCTGTTCCTGGTGGACGCCGGGGCTGTCTCGCGGCACAGCTATAAAAACGTCGACGGTCACGGTGCCGCGGATATCCGGCTCGACAATGTGCACGTGCCCGCCGCCGCAAGGCTGGGCGAGGAGGGCGCGGCCCTGGCGGCAATCGAGAAATGCATCGACCGCGCCACCCTGGCGGTGTGTGCCGAAGCGGTGGGGGCCATGGACAGCGCGCTGGAAAAGACCCTCGAATACGCCCGCACCCGCAAACAGTTCGGCCGCCCCATCGGCAGCTTCCAGGCCCTGCAACACCGCATGGCCGACATGTTCATCGAGTGCGAGCAGGCGCGCTCCATCCTGCTGATGGCGGCCACGCAACTGGATGCCAACGGCGGCGTGGCGCCGCGGGCGGTGTCCGCGGCCAAGAGCCGCATCGGCCGCGCGGCCCGGCACCTGGGACAGGAGGCCGTGCAACTGCACGGCGGTATCGGCGTGACCGACGAACTGGACGTGGCGCACCTGTTCAAGCGGCTGACCGCGGTCCAGTATCTTTTCGGCAGCACGGATTTTCATACCGCGCGCTTTGCGCGGTGTCAGTAGCGGATCAGTGTCGCTTCGATATTGCGCACCATATTTTTCAGCCGTGGCGCCACTTCGCGCTCCAGGAATTCTGGCTCCAGCCGGTAGGCCGGGCCACCGGCATTGAAGGCGAACACCTGCCCCTCGCCCAGCCGCAGGGGCACGGCCACGCCGTTCAGGTCGCGGTCCCACTCGCCAAAAGAGGTACAGAAACCGCGCTCGCCGAAACTCTCCACCGCGGCATCGATACCGGCCCTGACTTCCGGCCATTTGTCGCCGGCCTTGCGCTCGATATAACTTTCGAAATAGCGGCGCTCGTCCTCCGGCAACACGGCCAGGTAGGCGCGGCCCATGGCACTGGTGGACAGCGGTACCCGGTTGCCGATTTCGTGGCGGAACGTGGTGACCTTTTCCGGCGCACAGTACTCCACATAGATCATTTCCAGTCGATCGCGATCGGCGAGGCCCACGGAAGTACCGGAGCTGTTTGCCAGTTCCTGCATCATCGGCCTGGCGACCTGGCGGATGGCGAGGTTGGAGACGAAGGCATAACCCAGTGCCAGCACACCGCTGCCAAGCTGGTACTTTTCCAGGCGTTCGGAATAGCTCAGGTAGCCGAGCTTGGTCAGGGTATAGGTCAGGCGGGAGACGCTGGATTTGGGCACGCCGGTACGCCGGGCGATCTCCTGGTTGCCGAGAAAGCCGTCCCCCGGCTGGAAGGCCCTCAGCACATCCAGGCCGCGCGCCAGCGCCTCGATAAACTTGCGGTCGGTGGCCTCGCCCTTTTCCCGCGGCAACCCCGTGATTGAATTCATACTGTGCCTTTTTGCATCCAGGGGCACATTATACATATTCGATTTGGGTTTTCGGGACTCCCTGCAAAGGGCCGCCCCGGAACGCGATTACCCGCAGGTATTGCGGGATCGGGGCAACTCGGTCAGTGCCGATTCACGGCGACAGCCGGCTGGTCACCCACTGCCCGTCACCGCCGCGCCGGTAGATAAACCGGTCGTGCAGGCGCCGGGAGCCGCCCTGCCAGAACTCCACTTCCTGCGGCACCACGCGGTAGCCGCCCCAGAAGTCCGGCAACGGAATCTCGCCGTCGCCGAAGCGTGCCTTTACATCCTCGAACTGCCGATCCAGCTGCTCGCGGGAATCGATCACCTGGCTCTGCTGCGACGCCCAGGCGGCCAGCTGGCTGTCCCGTGGCCGCTTGTGGAAATAGGCCAGCGCCTCCTCGCGCGACAGCGCACCCGCGCGGCCGTAGACAATCACCTGCCGCTCCAGGGACTGCCACGGGAACAGCAGGCAGACCTGCGCGTTGCCGGCGATATCCCGCGCCTTGTGGCTGTGCAGGTTGGTATAAAACACAAAACCCTGCTCGTCGAAACCTTTCAGCAACACGATACGTTGGGACGGCTGGCCGTTGGCGTCCACGGTCGCCAGGCTCATGGCACTCGGGTCCGACAACCCGGATTCCACCGCCTCCGACAGCCACTGGCTGAACTGCTCCACCGGGGTCCCCTTCAGGTCCTCCCGCGACAGGCCGCCGCGCAGATACTCCCGGCGCCATTGATCGATTTCCATTACCCGCTTACTCCTTCACTTCCAGACTGCAAGTCTACCCGGCGTCTGCGATTTTCCCAATCCGCACAATTTTCCGCTTTCCCTCCCTGTTCCATGCTCAATTATCCGGTGAATTCCGCGCCCAAAGTGCAGAATCCACAGTCGCTTGCGCCACAATTGCGCTGTCGCTAGGCTCTGCGCACTTTCCAACTCGAGTTCCGGCGTTCGACGAAGGCACAGAGCCGGGTGTGGTGGCCCTTTGCGGGACCGTATGAGACAGGGATGTCGATTACGAGCGTACAGGGATGTATTCACAGTGTGTCCCGCAAAGGGCCACCACACCCGGCGTGCCGATCAGCTCCCAGAAACTTCGAGGCCAACTGCAAGGAACAAGAATCACCATGTCTTCAGCGCCCACATGTGCCCAGGTGTTAATGCGCCTGTTGCGCGAATACCAGGTAGAGAAAGTTTTCGGCATTCCCGGTGTGCACACCATCGAACTGTACCGCGGCCTGCCCGGCAGCGGCCTGCAACATATCACGCCGCGCCACGAACAGGGTGCCGCCTTCATGGCGGACGGCTACGCCCGCGCCAGCGGCAGGCCCGGCGTCTGCTTCCTGATCACCGGGCCCGGTGTCACCAACGCCGCCACCGCCATGGCCCAGGCCTACTCCGATTCTGTGCCCATGCTGGTGATCAGCGCCGTCAACCGCCGCGAGGACCTGGGTATGGGGCAAGGCCGGCTTCACGAGCTGCCGCGCCAGCAGGATGCCAGCCGCGGTTTCTGTATCTGGCAACACAGCGTCACCGACGCCGCGCAGCTGCCGGAAGTACTGGCCCGCGCCTTCCAGCTGCTGACATCCGGGCGCCCGGGGCCGGTGCACATCGAAATCCCCATCGACCTGTTCCCGGCGCCCATGCCCGGCCAGCTCGACGACTACCGCGCCTGCCCACGCACCCGGCCGCCCGCCGCCAGCGGCGCGGCCATCGCCACCGCCGCCGAATGGCTCCGCGGCGCAGAGCGCCCGGTGATCCTGCTCGGCGGCGGCGCCCAGGCGGCCGGCGCCAGCGCCACCCGGATCGCGGAGAAAAGTGCCGCGCCGGTATTCCTGTCACTGGCCGCCAAGGGCATCGTCGACGAGCGTCACCCCCTCTGCGGCGGCGCCAACCTGAGCTTCGACTGCGTGCGCGAGCGGGTGGAAAACGCCGATGTGGTGCTGGCAGTGGGCACCGAACTGGCGGAGACCGACCGCAACCTGGTGCGGCCCGACTACGCCTTCAAGGGCAAGGTGATCCGCGTGGATATAGACCCGGCGCAACTGGTCTGCAACGCCCGACCCGACCTACCCATCTGCGCCGACGCCGCGGAGACACTGCGGCAACTGGACGACGCCCTGCCCGCCGGCAGCGCTTCCCGGCAACAGGAGAGCGCCGACGAAGTGGCGCAGTTGCTCGCCGGCAGCCGCCGGGAATGGTGGCCGGGCTCCGAAGAGCGCTACCCCTGGGTCCAGGCACTGCGCGCGGCACTGCCGGAGGACGGCGTGCTGGTGACCGACTCCACCCAGTTGGCCTATAACACCAACTGCGCCCTGCCCTGCTACAGTCCGCGCAGCCACCTGACCTGTACCACCGGCTACGGCACCCTGGGCTTTGCCCTGCCCGCCGCCATCGGCGCGCGGCTGTCCGGCGATCGCGATGTACTGGCGCTGATCGGCGACGGCGGCCTGATGTTCACACTGGGCGAGCTGGCAGCGGCGGTGGAACAACAGCTGCCGCTGCCGATCCTGGTGTGGAACAACAGCGGCTACGGCGAGATCCGCGACTTCATGGATGAAGCCCGGGTGGAACAGGAGGGCGTCAACCTCAGCACCCCCGATTTTGTCGCCCTGGCCAGGTCCTTCGGTGCCGAGGGCTGCCGCATCGACAGGCCGGAACAACTGGGGCAGGCTGTTGCCGAAGCGCTGCGGAGAAAGACGCCGACCCTGATCGAGATTGCCGCGCCAGGTCGCTAAGAGTTCATTGATTCGTCATACCGGCGAAGGCCGGTATTCAGTTCCGAGGCACCTGGATTCCGGCCTTCGCCGGAATGACGACAACGGCGGGGGACCCACTGCCCCTGCGTTACTAAAACCTGGAGTAACTCCATGACAGATTTCAACAGACTGCACACCGACAAACTCTATATCAACGGCGAGTGGCGGGACTCCCAGCGGGGCGACATGCACCCGGTGGTCAACCCGGCCACCGAGGAAGTCATCTGCCAGGTTGTGCAGGCTTCCACCGAGGATGTGGACGTGGCCGTCTCCGCCGCCCGCGCCGCTTTCGGCAGTTGGGGAAAAACCAGCGCCGGGGAGCGCAGCGCGTTCATCAACGCCATCGCCGACGGCATGGAGAAGCGCCGCGAGGACCTGATCCAGGCGGTATCGTCGGCGCTCGGCTGCCCCGCCCACATCACCAAGTGGCTGCACGTGGACGGCCCCATCTACGCCATGCGCTATTACGCCGAGCGCGCCGCGCTGATGGAGAAAACCGAAAAGGCCGCCCACTCGCTGATCATCCGCGAGCCGATCGGCGTCTGCGGCTTTATCACCCCCTGGAACTACCCGCTGCACCAGTTCGTCGGCAAGGTGGCGCCGGCACTGGCCGCCGGCTGCACCATGATTTCCAAGCCGTCCGAGACCACGCCGCTGCAGGATTACGTGATGGCGGAAATCATCGACGAGGCCGGCCTGCCGCCGGGCGTCTTCAACCTGGTGCCGGGCGCCGGACCGGTTGTGGGCGCGGCGCTGGCCGCGCACCCGCTGGTGGACATGGTGTCCTTTACCGGTTCCACCCGCGCCGGCGTGGAAGTGGCCAGGGCCGCCGCGCCCACGGTCAAGCGCGTGACCCAGGAACTGGGCGGCAAGTCGCCACTGATCATCACCCCGGACGCGGACCTGGAGAAGGCCGTGCGCTGGGGCTGCGAGGACGTGTTCATCAACAGCGGCCAGACCTGTACAGCGCTGGCGCGCATGCTGGTACCGGCGGACAAGTACGAGCAGGCGGTGGAGATCGCGCGACAGTTTGCCGAGGAAGTGGTCCTGGGCACCGGCTCCGATGCACTGATGGGCCCGCTGTCGTCCGCGCGCCAGCGGGATATCGTGCGCGGCTATATCGACAAGGGCGTGGCCGAGGGGGCGCGCCTGGTGGCCGGCGGTGCGGAGGTACCGGAGGGCCATGACAAGGGCTACTACGTCAAGCCGACGGTCTTCGCCGACGTCAGCAACGATATGACCATCGCCCGCGAAGAGATCTTCGGCCCCGTGACCTGCCTGATCCCATACAAGGATATGGACGAGGCCATCGCCATTGCCAACGACACCGAATACGGCCTCGCCAGCGGCGTCTGGGCCAGGGATGTGGACAGCGCCCTGCCGGTGGTGCGCCGCATCGAGGCCGGCCTGTGCTTCGTCAACGGCGGCGAGTTCAATTACGACGCCCC
Source organism: Microbulbifer litoralis (assembly GCF_023634065.1). Taxonomy (GTDB): domain Bacteria; phylum Pseudomonadota; class Gammaproteobacteria; order Pseudomonadales; family Cellvibrionaceae; genus Microbulbifer; species Microbulbifer litoralis. Next base: position 107,847 of record NZ_JALKCV010000008.1, on the reverse strand, counting down.
CTTCGGCGGCTACAAGCGCTCCGGCAACGGCCGCGAGTTCGGCGACGCCGGACTGGACGAGTTTATCGAACTGAAATCCGTGCAGCTGCCGGCATAAAATCCTGCGCCACCGCCGCCGGGCGGTGGCGCCGTCTGCCGCGCGGCACCCGCTTGACCCGCCATTCCGGCCCCGCTATCTTTGCCCCCACATCCAGAGAGTGGCTGACGCCAACGCCAACCTGCCGACCGGGGCAAGGTGGTTTGCTCTCTACCGCGCTGATCAGCGCCGTAGAAGCGATGGGGCTCCAACCGAGCAATCCAACCGGATACGCGAATCGCCATTCGCCTCTTCCACGTCAGCCCTCCATGCATTGCCTTTGGAGGGACCATGTCCGAATCATCACTTTCCAGTTCAGACGTTATCGAGATCGAGATTGCCAACCAGCGCTGCAAGACCGCCGTACGTGCCGTGCGACGGGCCGACCGGCAATTGCTGTGGCAACTACTGTTCCAAAGTGCGGAGGAGGCTTTAGAATTCGCCACCAGTTGCCGAGCCAGCGATCAGCCCATAACGGCCCACAAGGCCTGCGAACTGGCGGGATAAAATTGATGGGCACGTCGCTTCGCTCCTTTGCCCATCCTACAATGATACACACCGTAGGATGGGCAAAGCGGAGCGTGCCCATCAGTGCCACAAGCACAAATCGAGGAGCCAACAACAACACCATGTCCAAGCGAGAACAATTCTTCCAGCACCTGCGCGACGAACTGAAACAGATCGACGCCGACGGCCTCTACAAGCGCGAGCGCATCATCACCTCGCAGCAGGCGGCCGAGATCCGGGTCAACGACGACGACCAGGTGCTCAACTTCTGCGCCAACAACTACCTGGGCCTGGCCAACCACCCGGACCTGATCCGGGCGGCCAAAGACGGCCTCGACCAGTACGGCTTCGGCATGGCATCGGTGCGCTTTATCTGCGGCACCCAGGACATCCACAAGGCACTGGAATCGCGCCTGTCGGAATTCCTGCACACGGAAGACACCATCCTGTACACCTCCTGTTTCGACGCCAACGGCGGCCTGTTCGAAACGCTGCTGGGCCCGGACGACGCCATCATCTCCGACGCCCTGAACCACGCCTCCATCATCGACGGCGTACGCCTGTGCAAGGCCAGGCGCTTCCGCTACGCCAACAACGACATGGCGGACCTGAAGAAGCAGCTGCAGGCCGCAGACGCAGCGGGAGCCAGGACCAAGCTGATCGCCACCGACGGTGTCTTTTCCATGGACGGCGTGATCGCCGACCTGAAAACCCTGTGCGACCTGGCCGACAAGTACGACGCGCTGGTAATGGTGGACGATTCCCACGCAGTGGGCTTCCTCGGCCAGCACGGCCGCGGCACGCACGAATACTGCGACGTGATCGACCGCATCGATATCATCACCGGCACCCTGGGTAAGGCCCTGGGCGGCGCCTCCGGCGGTTATACCTCCGGGCGCCGGGAAATTGTCGACCTGCTGCGCCAGCGCTCGCGCCCCTACCTGTTCTCCAACTCCGTCGCGCCGGCGATCGTCACCGCCTCACTGAAAGTGCTCGACATGCTGATGGAGGGCGGCGAGCTGCGGGAACAACTGCGCGAGAATTCCGCCTATTTCCGCAAGCGCATGTCCGGGGCCGGCTTCGACCTGGCCGGCGCCGACCACCCGATCATCCCGGTCATGATCGGCGACGCCGCGCTGGCCCAGCAGATGGCCGACAAGATGCTCGAGCGCGGTATCTACGTGATCGGTTTCTTCTACCCGGTGGTGCCCAAGGGCCAGGCCCGCATCCGCACCCAGATGTCCGCCGCACACACGAAGGAGCAGCTCGATCGCTGCATCGATGCGTTTATCGAAGTGGGCAGAGAACTCAGCATTATTTAATCGTCCCCATTCACCGCGGTTCTGGATTCCGGCCTGCGCCGGAATGACGAGAAACTGGAAATATTTCTGTCGTCATACCGGCGCAGGCCGGTATCCAGTTCCGAGACTGGCTCGGTGCCAGCCAGCATCAGGAATCCCTATGAAAGCACTCTCCAAACTGAAATCCGAACCCGGCATCTGGCTCACCGACGTGGACGCACCGGAGCCCGGCCACAACGACCTGCTGATCCGGATCCGCAAGACCGCCATCTGCGGCACCGACATGCACATCTACAATTGGGATGAGTGGTCGCAGAAAACCATTCCGGTACCCATGGTGGTGGGCCATGAATACGTGGGTGAAGTGGTCGGCATGGGCCAGGAAGTGGCCGGCTTCGAGATCGGCGACCGCGTCTCCGGTGAGGGCCATATCACCTGCGGCCACTGCCGCAACTGCCGCGCCGGCCGCCGCCACCTGTGCCGCAATACCTACGGCGTGGGCGTGGACCGCCCCGGCGCCTTCGCCGAGTACCTGGTGATCCCGGCCCTGAACGCCTTCAAGATCCCGGACAATATCTCCGACGAACTGGCCTCCATTTTCGACCCCTTCGGCAACGCCGTGCACACGGCGCTGTCCTTCGACCTGGTGGGCGAGGATGTGCTGATCACCGGTGCCGGCCCCATCGGTATCATGGCCGCGGCGGTGGCCCGCCATGTCGGCGCGCGGCACGTGGTGATCACCGATATCAACGACTACCGCCTGGACCTGGCGAAAAAGATGGGCGCGACACGCACCGTCAACGTCGGCAAAGAGGCGCTGCCGGAAGTCATGAATGAAATCGGCATGACCGAGGGCTTCGACGTGGGCCTGGAGATGTCCGGCGTACCCTCCGCCTTCCGCTCCATGCTCGACGCGATGAACCACGGCGGCAAGATCGCCATGCTCGGCATCCCCGCCGGCGAGATGGCCATCGACTGGGGCCAGTTCATCTTCAAGGGCCTGATCCTGAAAGGTGTCTACGGCCGCGAGATGTTCGAGACCTGGTACAAGATGGCCAGCCTGATCCAGTCCGGCCTGGACCTGACGCCGATGATCACCCACCAGTTCCCGGTCGACGAATTCCAGCAGGGATTCGACACCATGGGTTCCGGCCAGTCCGGCAAGGTGATTCTGAACTGGTAAACCTATTCCAACCCCGAAGTGCACTGTGAATCATCCGCAGTGCACAACGGTCCTCCACACCTTCACGCCGTTTTATCCCACCGAGACCACCACATTATCCCTGACAAAATCCCACCATAAAATCTCCAACCCAAGACAGATCCCACTCTCAACACATATCAAAACCATTCATTCAGAATCCCATCCACCTTATACCTCCCTGTATTTTTTCCGACTGTTAGATTTTACAGTTTCAACCTACACATACCATGAGAAACAATTGCCTCAACCTAAGCCTAAGCCGAACCAAAAATATTAAATCCATTTCACCCATCAACCAATAGCACAACAAAGAAAATAGATCTTCCCATAAAAATAAAACCTATAAATCAACATCCAACAGAAGTTTACAGACAATGAGAGAGAAAAGAGATACCGGATTCATACTGGAAAACTTTCCTGGACTTCATGAAAATGAAGCCAGTCTCCTGAAAAACTCCATTGAAAAGTCCTTGAAATCTCTGTCAGATTTAGCGTCAGAAGGATCCAGATATCAATTTCAAGACTATGACCCATTCCCAAACTCACTAAACCTGGCCCCACAAAACATCACATCCTCAATTGAAAAGTGTCTACATTATCTTCACAACTCCCCAATATGGGGACATCCAAAAAACCTGAAGAATATTACGGCAGGCGCCAGTACCAGCGCCATTACCGCGGCCCTTATCGCCAACATCGCCAACTCAAATATGGTTTCGGAAAGCTTTTGCTACGAGCTGTCTCGAGCAGAGAAATTACTTGTTCGCTACGCTGCGGAAATAATCGGATTCTGCCCCGAAAGAGCCTCCGGAATATCTACTTTTGGTGGCACCGGAACCCTGCTCTATGCTTTAAGAGTTGGAATTGAAAAAGCCCTGAGGCAAGGACCGGAAAGCCAATTAGCCAGATCTACCCCTGATGGCTCCATGGCTCGCGGCCTCCACGGTGCAAAACTAGTTGTATTTACCAGCCAAGCAGCTCACTACTCAGTAAAAACCTGTTCTTCCTGGCTGGGTCTGGGATCTGACTCGGTGATTTCAGTGCCCACCCATGCCGATGGCAGTCTCAACACGCAGATCCTCAGAGAGGCACTAAACAGCTCGATAACAGGAAAAGCAACAGAAATCATCAAAAGTTCTTTCCCTGAGAGATCGGTAAAAATACTAGAGAGTCGCCCCAACACAGCTGGAATCATTGCTACCGCTGGGACCACATCCGGCTTCATATTGGACAATCTTCATGAAATTAGAAATATAAGAGATCAGTTTATCGAGGACCATTCTCTCAATTATGCCCCGCACCTTCACGCTGACGCCGTAGTCGGATGGCCATGGTGCGCTCTTAACACTTCAGAGATGACAGGCTCAGGGAAGTCCAGGCCCTCACAAGAAGCCACTTTGGACCTTCACAGGATTGCGCAAAAAATTCACTTCATCGCCCTTTTTGATTCAGCAGGACTGGACTTCCACAAGACTGGTTATACTCCAATATCCTCCAGCCTCATCCTATTCTCGAACAAAAACAAACTAACCGCATGCTCGCCCGAATCCGATGATGATCTAAAGCTAATCACTGGAAGCGCTGGCTCAGACGCGCATTTCCTATTTGAGGAGGGAGATTATCATCCATGCAATTATAGCCTGGAGACAACTCGAAGCTCCTCCGGGATTCTTTCTGCACTGAGCAACCTCCACACATTTGGAATCAAAGGCATTCAGAAAATACTATTCTCCCTTACTGAGTCCAGAAGAACCCTCTGCCACGCACTAACTCAGAGCACCAATCTGGAGCAAGAAAAACCTGGATCTTACTCCAGTGAAAAACCAGAGAAACCGAAGGAATATTGCAACCACAAAAACAAAACACTGAAACTTTTTCAAATAACCAATATTGAAGACCCGGGCACAATAACCATTTTTACAGCACTTCCCTACTGGCTAAATAAAAATGACATCATTGACAACGAAGTGCACGACAACGACTACATCTCAATAGCCATCAGCGCTATTAATAAATGTATATATAATTCTCTTGAAAAACTTTCCCTGAAAGAAAACGTGACTCAATTGTCTCCTCACAAAATAGAAGGCCCCACACAATTATATGAAGGAAAAATCTCCGTCAATAATCTTATAGCACTCAAAGCCCATATTACCTCACCGCTCACCGACGCCACATCAGCTATCGATTCAGCCGAGGATATCAAAAGTATCTATAAGTCCATAAAACCAGAAACCTTTATCAAGGAAGCGTCTAATATTTTACAAAAATATTACGCCAACCAGAAAATCACCCAACCCCTGAAACTGAATGATTTCCTTGTAAATTTTTACAAACACCAAAAACCTATCATCAAAGACCCATCTTTTGCGCACCTTTTATAGCGTTAGCAATAAAATATAGGCCATGGACTAATAAAAAACTTAAAAACCTTGAAAAAAACAGCCATTATTTTAAACAAATAAAAACCCCCATAAATTAAAACTTATTATTCGACCTCAGAAAGGAGTCAAAGTTATCCATGAAAGCTCTCGCCAAGCTAAAGCCTGACCCGGGGATCTGGATGATTCAAGAGTCTCCACCGGAGATTAGTACAAATGATCTGCTGATCAGGATACATAAAACCGCCATCTGCGGCACCGACATGCACATCTACAATTGGGATGAGTGGTCGCAGAAAACCATTCCGGTACCCATGGTGGTGGGCCATGAATACGTGGGTGAAGTGGTCGGCATGGGCCAGGAAGTGGCCGGCTTCGAGATCGGCGACCGCGTCTCCGGTGAGGGCCATATCACCTGCGGCCACTGCCGCAACTGCCGCGCCGGCCGCCGCCACCTGTGCCGCAATACCTACGGCGTGGGCGTGGACCGCCCCGGCGCCTTCGCCGAGTACCTGGTGATCCCGGCCCTGAACGCCTTCAAGATCCCGGACAATATCTCCGACGAACTGGCCTCCATTTTCGACCCCTTCGGCAACGCCGTGCACACGGCGCTGTCCTTCGACCTGGTGGGCGAGGATGTGCTGATCACCGGTGCCGGCCCCATCGGTATCATGGCCGCGGCGGTGGCCCGCCATGTCGGCGCGCGGCACGTGGTGATCACCGATATCAACGACTACCGCCTGGACCTGGCGAAAAAGATGGGCGCGACACGCACCGTCAACGTCGGCAAAGAGGCGCTGCCGGAAGTCATGAATGAAATCGGCATGACCGAGGGCTTCGACGTGGGCCTGGAGATGTCCGGCGTACCCTCCGCCTTCCGCTCCATGCTCGACGCGATGAACCACGGCGGCAAGATCGCCATGCTCGGCATCCCCGCCGGCGAGATGGCCATCGACTGGGGCCAGTTCATCTTCAAGGGCCTGATCCTGAAAGGTGTCTACGGCCGCGAGATGTTCGAGACCTGGTACAAGATGGCCAGCCTGATCCAGTCCGGCCTGGACCTGACGCCGATGATCACCCACCAGTTCCCGGTCGACGAGTTCCAGCAGGGATTCGACACCATGGGTTCCGGCCAGTCCGGCAAGGTGATTCTGAACTGGCAGTAAACCCATTGGCGCGCACCGTCCCCGGTGCGCCAGCCTCTTTCCTTAGTGACCCGACGTTCCCGACACGACTGCGCAGTTTCAAGCAATCGGTTCTAGACTCTTGAGCAAGTGCTGCAAACGCAAAGATATGCGCCACCGAGGCGCCTAGGAGTCGAGCATGTCACTGAAACCCCGACTGCTGCTGGGCACCGCCGCCCTGTTGCTGGCCGGTTTAGCCCAGGCCGATGTGACCATCGAAATGCACGCCGTCGACAAGAATGGCGTGGGCAAATCCATCGGCAAGGTGGTGGCCTCCCAGAACCGCTACGGCGTCGTGTTTACGCCGATGCTCAAGGGACTGTCGCCGGGACTGCACGGCTTCCACGTGCATACCAATCCCAGCTGCGAGCCGAAGGAGAAAGACGGCAAGATGGTGCCGGCGCTGGGCGCGGGCGGCCACTATGATCCGGACTCCGCCGGCCGCCACAGTTTCCCCTGGGGGACCGGGCACCTGGGTGACCTGCCGGCGCTGTTCTTCAGCGAAAGCGGCGCAGCCGAAAGCCCGGTGCTGGCGCCGCGCCTGAAACTGTCGGACCTCCAGGGGCGCGCGCTGATGATCCACGCCGGTGGCGACAACTATTCCGACACTCCCAAACCGCTGGGCGGTGGCGGCACACGCGTGGCCTGCGGCGTTATCGGGAATCCGGACAAATAGCACCCCAACCATGGGCAGGCTGGCAGCACTACTGGCACTCTGCATCACGCTGCTGGCCGTCGCCGGCTATCTGCACTACCGCAGCGAGACTGTCGAGATCCGGATTCCCGAACAGCAGATCCGCCAGCGACTGGCGGAAAAGCTGCCGCTGCGGAAAACCTATCTCTACATTTTCGAGCTGACACTGGAAAACCCGCGTGTGGACCTGCGGGAAGACAGCGGCCGGATTGCCGCGGGGCTGGATATTCGCGTGCGCATCAGGGGCGGCGCGGAGGACCGGGTGTTGCACGGCACCGTCGACGCCTCCGGCAGCCTGCGCTACGCGGCGGCCAAGGGCCAGTTCTTCCTGGCCGCACCGAAGATCGAGCAGTTGTCCATTGCCGGCCTGCCGGAGGAGCGCACTGCCCAGGTCCGCGCCGTGCTCGAGACAGCCCTGGCCGAGTACTACGCCGACCACCCGATTTACCGGTTGAAAACCGGCGATGTGAAACAGGCTGCGGCGAAGCTGGTGCTGAAAGATGTCGCCGTGGACGGCAACGAGCTGGTTGTCACCATGGGGCTCTGACTGCGGGTCACAGGTGCATTTTGCGGATCAGCCAGGCGCTGCTGGTGCCCTGCACCAGTAGCGAAAAGAGCACAACGCCGAACACCATCGACTGCACGGCAAACCAGTAGGGCAGTTCCGATGGCAGGGACAGCACCAGCGCCACCGCGATCACTCCGCGCAGGCCACCCCACCCCAGCAACAACCGCCAGGGCTTCGAGATCGGTGGGCCGACAAAGCGGGCCAGCGGCGCCAGTAGGAAAATCGACAACGCCCGCGCCCCGATCGCGGCGGCGATGGCGATCAGCATCGCCAGCCATTGCTGGCTGAACATCGGCAGCGTGATCGTCAGCCCCATGATCACAAAGACCAGCGCCCGGGACAGCAGCCCCAGCCATTCCCAGGTGGGTCCGGCGTGGGCGAGAAAGGTTTCCCGCTGTTCGCGCAGGCAGGCCCGCGCAACGATTGCGCAGACCAGAACGGCGATAATCCCGGAGACATGCACCACGTGCTCCGCCAGGTAAAAAGTGCCGAAGGCCGCCAGCACCAGGGCCACCAGTGCCGCGCCGGCGGACCCCAGGAACAGCGCCACAATGGCGGTGACCAGCCCGCAGAACAGGCCCACCGCCGCGCCGCCGAACAGTGCCACGGCGAAGTACAGGGCGATATTGCCGGCGCCCGACAGCGGTTCGCCGGTGCTGACCGCCCCCTCCATGACACTGTGGCTGGCCACACCCAGGACCAGTGAAAACAGCACTATCGCGGCGGCATCGTTGAACAGGCTCTCGCCCTCCACCAGGGTCAGCAGTTCCTCATCGGCGGACCCCCGACGCAGGCGCGTCACTATCGCGGTCGGGTCCGTGGCCGCCAGTATGGCCCCGGTCAGCAGCGCGGCAATCCAGGGAAAGCCGTCGATGTCGTCCATGCCGTAGTAGCAGATCAGCGCGATCAGCAGCGCACAGATCGCCACCCCGAGCGTGGAGAACAGCAGCAGCGGGCCCAGCCAGCGCTTCAGGGCGCGCGGTTCTATCTGCCAGGCGGCCTCGAAAATCAGGATCGGCAGGATCACGAAAAACACCAGCTGGTGCAGGTTGTCGGCGCGCAGGCTGGTGTCGTAGTCGATGAGCGGCAACAACACACCGGCCAGTACCCCGGCAATCAGGCAGCCCAGCGTATTGTCGGTGCGCAGCACACGGGCCAGCGCCAGGCCCACCACCGCCGCCATCGCCATATACAGGCCCTGCCCCACCAGCGTGGTTACCGTCTCCATCTTCCGCCTCCCGCGTTACCGAAATGTCTGCGCCCTGTTCAATCGCCCCGGTCCGTGGCGATCATCGCCCTGGGCTTCACCTCCGGCACCAGCTCGCTGAGCGGTACCGCCATACCGCGCTCGTTGATCACTTCCACATGGTGGCGGCGCAGTAGCCGGGGTTCGGGCACGCCGCAGGAATGCGCAATGGTGCCCACTTCATAGGCCAGGTTGCGCGCGTAGTTGTAGACCCGCTCGGCCTTGTCGACAGGATCCAGGCCCTGCTGCAGATCCGGGTTGTGGGTGGTCACCCCGGTGGGACAGGTATTCCTGTTGCACTGCATCGCCTGGATACAGCCGAGCGCAAACATGAAGCCGCGCCCGCAGTTGACGAAATCCGCCCCCATCGCCAGGGCCCAGGCCACCATCGACGGCGTCAGCAGCTTGCCGGCACAAATCACCTTGACCCGTTGGCGCAGGCCGTACTGGTCCAGCAGGTCCATCACCAGCGGCAGGCTGCGGCTGATGGGCAGCCCCATATAGTCCATCAGGCTCTGCGGTGCCGCGCCGCTGCCGCCGTCGGCACTGTCGATGGTGATGAAATCCGGCGCGTATTCGAGCCCGCGCATCTGCACGATTTCACACAGCTCGTGCAACCAGTCGCTGGAGCCGACCACCGTTTTGAATCCGGTGGGCTTGCCGGTGAGGGTGCGGATATGGTGCAGCATATCCAGCAGTCCCTCGACGGTGTGGAACTCCGGGTGGCCATTGGGACTGATGGAATCCTGCCCCGCCGGAATGCCCCGCACGCGGGCGATCTCCTCGGTGACCTTGATGGCGGGCAGTATGCCGCCCTTGCCGGGCTTGGCCCCCTGGGAGAGTTTCAGTTCGAACATTTTCACCTGCGGGCGCGCGGCCACCTCCCGCAGCTTGTCATCCGACAGCCGGCCGTCGAGATCGCGCACACCGTAGTTGGCGGTGCCTATCTGGAACACGATGTCGCAGCCGCCGGACAGGTGGTGGGAGGAGAGCCCGCCCTCGCCGGTATTCAGCCAGATGCCGGCCTTGCGCGCGCCGTTGGAGAGTGCCGTTACCGCCGGCACGGAGAGAGCGCCAAAGCTCATGCCGGAAATATTGAAGATGGCACTGGTGGTGTAGGGCTCCCGAACATAAGCACCGCCGATGGTGACCTCCTGTGGCGGCACCGCGTCCTCCTCCATGGTCGGGAACGGATGGTTCAGGAACAGCACGTCCCCGGGCTGGTTCAACGGCCGGGTGGAACCGAAAGCCAGGGTCGAATCCACATTCTTGGCCGCGCGGTAGACCCAGCTGCGCTGGGCGCGGTTGAACGGCATCTCCTCCCGGTCCAGGGCGAAGAAATACTGCCGGAAGAACTCCCCCAGGTGCTCGAACTGGTAGCGGAAGCGTCCCAATACCGGGAAGTTGCGCCGGATGGCCTGCCGGGTCTGGCTGACATCCGACAGGTAGAGGTAGAGCACATAGAGCACCAACAGCACCAGCGCAAAGGCAAACAACAGTGCAAATACCTGCAGCACATGTACCGCAAAATTGCGGATCGCGGCCACTGCCTCCAAATCCATGGTCTGATCTCCGACTGCAATTGCCCCACATTGTATGCGCTGGGAAGCCGCCTTGCACAGCCCGACACCGGACCTGTAAACTGTATGCATATACAGCACCCTGCCAACACCGGAACAGACCTTGGCCAACGAAGCCCCCGACAACCCCGCCCGCAGACACAAGGGCCGCGGCGCCGCCAGTAATCTGGCCGGCCGTTTCGTGCCGCAGGTAAGCACGCGGGAGAGCGACGGCTGGCAGCAGGAGGCCGAACCCGTCGAGCGGCTGCTGACCGAGGCCATCGCCGAGAAGGCCAAGACCATCATCGCCAGCAACCGCTCGCCGGACCTGCCGTTCAGCCAGTCGATCAATCCTTATCGAGGATGCGAGAATGGCTGCATTTACTGCTACGCCCGCCCCAGCCACGCCTATATGGACCTGTCCCCCGGCCTGGATTTCGAGAGCAAGATATTTTTCAAGCCGGACGCCACCACCCTGCTGGAAAAGGCGCTGCGCAAACGCAATTACCAGTGCAGCCCCATCGCCATGGGCACCAACACCGATCCCTACCAGCCGCTGGAAAAGGAAAAACGCATCACCCGCGAATTACTGGAAACCATGCAGCGTTTCAAGCAGCCGGTAACCATCGTCACCAAGAGCCAGCTGATACTGCGCGACCTGCCGCTGCTGGCAGAGATGGCACAGGACAACCTGGCGCAGGTTGCGATCAGCGTGACCACGCTCGACAACGAACTGAAAAGAAGGCTGGAACCGCGCACTGCCGGACCGGCGGCGCGGTTGCGGGTGCTCGAGGCCCTGGGCGCGGCCGGTGTCCCCACCGCTGTGCTGGCGGCACCGATGATCCCCGCCCTGAACGACAGCGAACTGGAATCCATCCTGGAAGCGGCAAAGGAAACCGGGGTCCGGCAGGCCAACTATATCCTGCTGCGCCTGCCCCACGAGGTGGCGCCGCTGTTCCGCCAGTGGCTGGCCGAACACTACCCCGCGCGCGCCGCCCACGTCATGAGCCTGGTGCAGCAGAGCCGCGGCGGGCGCGATTACGACAGCGACTTCTCCCAGCGCCAGGTCGGCACCGGTGTTTTCGCCCAACTGCTGCAACGGCGCTTCCGCGTGGCGATCCGGAAGCTGGGGCTGAACCGGCGCAGGCTGTCACTGGACTGCGGCCGCTTTCAACCGCCACCGCAGTCCGGCGACCAGCAGTCGCTGTTTTAGGCGCGATACCGGTGCGCACGGCGCACCCTACCCACCCTGATTATCAAGCCCCCTTGTCGCAGGGTGCGCAGCGTGCAGGCCCCCGACTCCGCCAACCATCACACCGGTTTTCAATCGCCTCCCTTTCGCGGAAAATGGCAATCGAACAACAGCGGAAACTGAATGTGAGCAATTGGTTTGTGTACCTGATCCGCACCGCGCGCGGAACCCTGTATACCGGCATCACCCGCGATGTGGAACGGCGGCTCGAAGAGCACCGCAGCGGCGGCCCCAAAGCGGCCAAGGCCCTGCGCGGGCGCGGCCCGCTGACACTGGCATTCCAGCAGCCCGTCGCGGACAAATCACAGGCGCTGAAACTGGAACTGCAGATCAAGAAATGGCCGCGGCAAAAAAAGGAGGCCCTGGTTGCCGGCAGCTTGGGGTTGGGGGGATTGCCGGCAGAGGACACAGGGCCGCAAGAATAGGATGGATTGAAAATCCGGTGCGCCAAAGAATCCGGGTCCCTGTGGATACCTTCGACCACGCCATTCTGCATCCCCGGCAATGCCACCGGTAGCGGATAACTTCGGGATACTTGCCCGATATTCCACAGGTCGACAGGGCGGCGCGAACACCGGTGTTTTTTGCCCGCGACTCGGGCAGAATAGCCGCCCTCCCTACCCCGCCGGAGTTGTACACAATGGACCTGACCATCACCCTGCTGCTGATTTTCTTTGCCGTCGCCATGCTGGCGGGCTGGATCGATACACTGGCGGGCGGCGGCGGGCTGATCACCCTGCCCGCCCTGCTGCTCGCCGGCATGCCGCCGGTCAGCGCGCTGGCGACCAACAAGAGCCAGGCCGTGATCGGAACCATGACCGCCTCCGCAACGCTGTTTGCCAGGGGCCACCTGCGCGGCCGCGCGTTGATACTGCCGGTGGTCGCCGCTGCTGTGGGCGCGGCCGCGGGTACCTGGCTGGTGCAGCGCATCGACACCGGCTGGCTCAACTGGGTGATTCCGCTGCTGTTGTTGTGCGTCGCACTCTACGTATGGTTGACACCGAATATGGGCTCTGCGGAGCGCCCGGCGAAACAGACCGAGAAACAGTGGGCACTGACCAGTGTGCCGGCGGTGGGTTTTTACGACGGCGTGTTCGGCCCGGGTACCGGCACCTTTTTCGCCGCTTCTGGAGTGGCGTTCCGCGGGCAGACGCTACTGGCGGCCACCATCCGCGCCAAGCTGCTGAACTTCACCACCAACGTGGTCTCGCTGGCGCTGTTCGCCGCCGGCGGCAAGGTGGTGTGGGCCGTTGGCGCCACCATGATGCTGGGCCAGGTGCTGGGCGCCACTATCGGCAGCCATACCATGCTGGCCGGCGGCACGCGGCTGATACGCCCGCTGGTGATCACCATGTGCATACTGATGTCGCTGGGCCAACTAGTGGGCCGCTCGCAAAGTTAGGTAACAGTTCACTTCGCCAAATCGCCCAGCTCTGCGTTGAGAAAGCTTGAAATAACGCTGCTATTCCAGCGCTTTCTCGCCTTGATCTGAACGATTTGGCTGTGCTCCTTTGTTACCGGACTTTACAAGCGGCCCACTGGCCCAGTACCTGTTCAGCTTCCCTGGAGCCGCGGCTTCATGATCTCCGCCATCCAGGCCATAAACACCTGTACCCTTTTCGGCAGGTGGCGCCGGTTGGCGTAGAGCAGCGATACCGGCATCGGCGCCGGCGGGAACTGCGGCAGCACCTCTTCCAGTTCCCCGGACTCCAGCAGGTGGCGCACACCCGGCTCCGGCACCTGGATAATGCCCAGGCCGGCGATACAGGCCTCCAGATAGGCCTCGGTATTGTTGACCGTTACCGCGCCCGCCATCGGCAGCGACTGCTCCGCTCCCGGATGGCGCGGATCCAGGTATTCGAACCCCGGCGGCCGCGCGCCCAGATTCAGCACATAGTGCACCAGCCGGTGGCCGGCCAGGTCCTCCAGCGTGCGCGGGGTGCCGTATTCGGCCAGGTATTCGGTACTGGCGCAGCTCACCGTCCGGTACTCCCCCAGGGGCCGGGCAATCAGGCTGGAGTCCTCCAGCGTGCCGACCCGCAACACACAGTCGAAGCCCTCGCGTACCAGGTCGACAAAGCGATCGGTGGAGGACAGCTCCACCTCCAGGCCCGGGTGCAGGCGCAGGAATTCCGGCAACCGCGGGATCACCACGTCCCGCGCTACCGGCAGCGGCATATCGACACGCAGGCGACCGTGCAGTTGGGCGTCGTCCTCGCGAAACAGGTTCTGCAGCTCATCCATATCGGCCAGCAGGTCGCGGCCGCGTTCGTAGAAAACCCGGCCGTCCTGGGTCAGGCGCACACTGCGGGTGGTGCGATGCAACAGGCGGGTACCGAGCAGCGCCTCGAGTTGCTGCACCGCGCCGGAGACGCTGGCACGGGACAGCCCCAGGCTGTCCGCGGCCGCGGTGAAGCTGCCCAGTTCCGCCACCCGGGCAAAGATCTCCATGGATTCCAGCAACCGCATGCCTCGCCCCACTGTTCAAATTTACTGAACAGTCTAGCCACATAAAGCCGATTTATCTATCAGCAGCAGACCAATAAGCTCTGTCACGTCGCTATCGACCTATCGATGCCCACAGAGAAAAGGAGCTGAACATGAATCGCAAGATTGCACTGATCACCGGTGGCAGCCGCGGGCTGGGCCGCGAAACCGCCCTGCGACTCGCCGAATCGGGCGTAGACACCATTCTCACCTACCACAGCCGCAGAGACGCCGCCGACGCAGTGGTGGCGGAAATCGACGCGCGCGGCGGCAACGCCGCGGCATTGCAACTGGACACCGGCGATACCGCCTCCTTCGCGCAATTCGCGGCGCAGGTGCGGGAACTGCTGCAGTCCCGCTGGCAGCGGGAACACTTCGATTTCCTGGTCAACAACGCCGGTATCGGCGTCCACGCTCCGCTCGCGGAAACCACCGAGGCACAGTTCGACCAGTTGGTGAACATCCACCTGAAAGGCGTTTTCTTCCTGACCCAGACACTGTTGCCAGTGATCGCCGATGGCGGCCGCATCGTCAACCTCTCCAGCGGACTGGCGCGCTTTACACTGCCCGGCTACGGCGCCTATGCCGCCATGAAAGGGGCGGTGGAAGTGCTGAGCCGCTACCTGGCGAAGGAGCTGGGCGCGCGCGGTATCGCCGTCAACAGCTTCGCTCCCGGTGCCATCGAAACCGATTTCGGCGGCGGCACCGTGCGCGACAACCAGGCGGTGAACGACTTTATCGCCGCGCAGACGGCGCTGGGGCGCGTGGGACTGCCGGAGGATATCGGCGGTGCCATCGCCTCACTGCTGTCAGACGATAACCGCTGGATCAACGGCCAGCGCATCGAGGCGTCGGGCGGCATGTTCCTGTGAAATCCCCGGGGCCGGGCGAAAAGCCGGCCCCGGTTCCGCGGCGAAAGCGTCACCGATCACCGCGGCCCGCCTGCTGCGCCCGTGTACTTTTCCAGGTGCGCCGCCAGGCTCTTGCGAATAACCCCCCGATCCGTACCCAGCAGGAACAGGGACACCCCCCGATCCAACCACTTCCAGTAATCCTCACCCTCCCTCGGAATCGCGCAGAAGGCGATACCCGCCGCGGCCGCGGCTGCAGCGATACGCTCCAGCCCCTCGATGACTGTCGGGTGGCGCGTCTGCCAGGGCACACCCAGCGATGCGGACAGGTCCGCGGCGCCTTCCATCAGGATATCAATGCCGGATACCCCGGCAATGGCTTTGCAGGATTCGAGGCCGGCGCGGTCCTCGATCATGGCCGCCACCAATACGCCCTCGTCGGCCCTGCGATTTCGCTCCTGCAGTCGGTCACTGTGGTAACCGATATGCCGGTGCACACTCAGGCCGCGTTTACCCGAAGGCGGGTAATGACACAGCGTCGCCGCGTACACCGCCTCTTCTTCGCTGCAAATCCGGGGAAAGACAATTCCCTCAGCGCCCGCATCCAGCAACGGGGCGACAAGGTCCCCACGCTCGATGGGGACGCGGACCAGCGCAGCGATACCGGAAGCGCGCGCGGCCACAATCATATGATCCAGGTCCGCCGGGTTGACCAGGCTGTGCTCGGTATCGAGAACCACATAATCGAACCCCGCGTGGGCGATAAATTCAACCAACAAACTCGATGGCGTACAACAGAAGAGCCCGTGCAACCGCTCACCGTTTTGCATACGCGCTTTCAGGGAGCTGCTCATATCCTTGCGGCCTCCGGCTCGGCGCCCGCGGCCCGCCCCAAGCCGGCCGCGAGGGCAATAGGGTTGGGGACACGGATGTAGTGGGCGCGACTGTCCGGCTCGCGGGTGAAACGGGTAATCATATTGGCCTTGCCCGGCAGATCCGCGTCGACCAGCAGCGCACCGACCAGTTCCCGACACAATACCGTGCCATTCTCTTCCAGGTACCCTTCCAAGACCTCTCGCACCAGTTTCCAGAGCCGCGCTTCAGAATCGAGCGACCGCCCGCAGTGGAACGCCGCCTGGCACAGGTTGTTGATAAAAAGGCAATAGACCACCCGACGCCAGGCCGCGTCGCGCTGGTGCAGTGCGCTCTGCCGCGCCTTTGCGCTTAAGGATGACAGCGCCTTTTCCGGCCAGCGCGAGCCATCCAGTTTGGTACCCTCCATATCGCGCAGGACAATGCCCACGACGGAACATTCATCGAGTTTTATCAATACATTCTGCAGGTGCGGCTCGAATGCCACACCGTGTTCAAAGAAGGCGTTCAATACCGGTGGCAACAACTGCCGGGTGTAATCCCCGAACCACCGGAGAGCGGCGTTCGCCGGATCCATATCCGGGTACTGTTGGCGAAAACCGCGCAGCAGGTGTTCGGTATTTGAATGCCCCCGCACATCCTCGGCAAACAGGGTGCCGGCGAGCAGTGCACGACCGCCTGAGAGATAGAAAGGGTTGGTCCGCAGGATAACGCCAAAATGACTTTGCAGATCCAGGCGCTCCTCGCTTGCCAGCTGTGGCAGGTCGACCGTAGCGGCTGCCGGTTCAGCCAGCAGGGAAAAGCCGCTGAACCGGCTCTCCAGTTCCTCGACTATCGGCCGCAACAGCTTCGACAGCATCACGGCGCTCTCCAGTTCGTACCAGGCATTCTTGCGCACACTGTTGGTAATACGCAGACTGAGGGAAACCTTCAGAAAATAGGGGCAGTCACTGCTGAACAGGGTGCGCACCGACGCGGAGGCGCCAAACGCCGGGCCGCGCGCACCCAGGTATTTCAGGATACCCGCGTCCACGGCGCCTTTGACCGCATTTTTTTTCATCAGGTAGCCCGCCTGCCAGGGATGGCAGGGAAGCAGTGGCCAGTCGTCGGGACACTCGTCCACCGCCGGTGAGACCAGGTGGAGAAACAACCCTTTGATTTCCTCCGGTTCATCTCCGAACAATCTCAAATACTGGGGCGCGACTGCGAAGTAGTGCAATTGAAAGGTGCCGTATAGCTCGGGGGAGTAGCGGTTGAGCTCCTGTTCGTTCCAGCCGTACCGGCTTTTGGGCGCCGGATGGAAGTGATGCCCGAATAGCAATGCACCTTCGGACTCCGGATAGCCGACGATACCGGTATCCGGCGGATAGCCTTCCAACAGATGATGATCGAGAATTCGTGCCAGGACCCCTCGGCTGTTATCAATCTGCGCCAGCAGTTCCGGCTGGCCGTCCATACCGAAGCGCCGACACAATTCTCCCACCACCAGTGGCGGCAGATCGCACCATGCGAGCTGCCCGGACGGACCGTCACCGGCCAGGCGCAAATCACCCAGATATAAATGATTGCCGCTCACAGATGGAGCGCGCACGGTTATCGAAACCCCCTGCCCCAGGTACGGCAGCTCAATAACAAGAAGGCACAGATCCCCCTCTCTTTCGTAGGATAACAGGCCGTTCGGCGCACCTATTTCCCGGCAGTAACAGTTGAGCAGAAAGTGCCCCGAGTAACGCCAGGCAAGCTCTCCGGACTCTCCAGAAATTTCCCTCATTTCTTCTTTATCCTTCCTTGTAACGCGCGTAGAACTGGTACAGGGGATTATCCACCCGGTTGACCCGCTGAACCTTTTCCGACTGCAGACGACGTCGGGTATGCGCCTCCACAGTCACCCCCCTGGCAAACAGGTCAAATTGAGAAAAACGCTCCTGCAACTGCGGGAACTCCGCCTGGTAAACAGCAATGCACTGACCGGTCATTTGCCAGAACTCGCTTTCTTCCACTGCATAGTGCTCACTGAAAAACAGCGCCAGCTCTGAGAGGTTCATGGAAAAGAAAGCGCTATAAAGAAAGTCCCTGACATCATCCGCCTCAACGGCGTGGATATAGGAGCTGCTGTTGTTACCGAGATGCTCAGCGGGTGTTTCCCGAAGCCGGGAAAAGTGCTGCAGTCGTCCCGCCTCTGACCGCAGAAAGCGCACACCGTCATGGAAATCTTTCAGGGCCACACGGATCGGTATCCCCTGGCGGTGTAGCAGGATCATGTTTTGCCCATGGGACTCGAGGGCGACCCCGTGTGTATAGAGCATATGCACCAGGGGCGTCACCGCCGCGAACAACAGTTTCTCGAGCCACGGGCGAACGCCGACCTGGCTGAGCCAGGGGTCTATCAACGGCGCGCCATCGCGATCCAGAGCGGTGATGGCACTGAACGGCAGCGCGCTCTCCCCCTCGTCGAGGCAGGGATGCAGGCTCTCGCGCCAGATACAGGCCAGGCTGCCGGGCGCCGCCAGGTCGACTGGCGACCGATAGCTGAGCGCCGAAATTTCGGCCAGGAATACCGTGCGCAACGTACTGGCCAGGTACTCGTCGTTATCGGCGATGGATTTGAGCCCCGCACTGACTGCTGGGGCATTGATCGCCGTGTGTTCGGCCAGGCCGCGCGTAGTGGAGGTGTTCAGTATGTTCAGGGCCAACTTGATATAGCATCTGTTCGGGCTCGAAATATTGGCCAAGGTGCGTATGGACTGCTGCGGCCGGTAGTCGTCACTGCCCTCACCCACCACCACCAGGTGCCGATGATGCAGATCCCAGCCGAAATCCTCGGCGATCACTCGACGCCATTGCCAGGGATGTACCGGCATCAGGCAATAGTCTTCGGGCGATTCGCCCAGCTCGACAAGTCGCTGCCGCATGCCTTTCAGGTGCGCCCCGCCGAGTTCCGCAGACAGCAGTGCATCCTGGCTCGGGACCTGCGGGCAGCAGGTTTTGCGCACAGCCAACCAGAGGGGCCTGACGAGCGGGGAAAATTCCGGGCCGAATTCCATATTGTCGCGCGCGTCGAATCCCATGCGCGATTTGTAACAGGGGTGATAGGGGTGAGCATCGCCCAGGCGGCTTTCCACATCGTCATAGTCATCTTCGCGCAAACATCGAAGGTCGCGCGTACTGTGCTGCAGTGCCGCGGCGTCCTTGAGCACAGTGCTCTCCAGTTCGCGCTTGAAACGCTGCAGGTATTCGGGCCGGATGGTGAAACTTTCACGCAACTCATCGAGGAAGCGGCTTATCGAGTCTGCTTCCGCCGTCGCGGTGTTGTCGATGCGGAGCACCGGATCGGGGTTCAGCCGGATGCGACCGAACCCCGGCCGCCGTATCCCCTTGCAGCGGTAGATCACCGATTCGCCATCATGCGCCCACCCCTGGAATGAAAACAGTATTTCTCCATCCTCCGGGTGCTCGACAAATGTCAGGGTTTTTTCATAGATCAGCGCCTGGATCAGCTGGCGAAAAACGCGGCGGCGGGCCCTGACAAAGGACGGCGACAGGAAAATATCAGTGTTGTTTCCTTCCCCGGGGCGCACGACACCAGTGCTTCTTTCGGAAAAGGCGGTTACCTGGCTATTCACGTGACCTGCTCCTTGCAGCTATGGTCCATCAACGGGTTTCGGGTGTTTCCAAGGCCGGCAGGCATACCGGTCTCACGTGTACGCCGCATCAGGTAGGGCGTCAGCAGAAGCCGCGCCGGCCACCCGGGGTTGTCCAGAAGCTCCCTGCGCAATAGGGCCTTGGCGAAGTCGGGCAGCTCCAGTTGTTGCAGCTGGCTGTGGCAGGCGGTTTCGATGATTTTCCAGAAAATATCCGCACTGATCCCGTAGGCGCCTGACAGGGTGTCCGCGATAGCATGCAGGTTGACCTGAACCCCCAGCGTCTGGAAGTAGCGCAACAGCTCCTGTGGTGAGAGGCATATCAATGAGTTGGGTGTCGACCAGTCCATGATATAGCGCGGCGCCTCGAGGCCTGATTGGCGGACCCAGGGTGGGAATATGCGCAGGGTATCGTGGTCGCGCAGGATCAGTCCGCGAATACGCCCGTTTTCAATAGCCAGCACCAGGTTCTGCCCGTGCACCTCCGGCATCAGGCCGTAGGAAAAGCAGGTGAAACACAGGGCGCAGAGGTGATCGCAGAGCGAGCGGAAAAAATTCTCCGGAGCCTCACCGCCACTGCGCAGCAGATATTCAAATGCCGGCACCCGGTTGTTGTCGGCCAGCGTCAATGCCGACATGGGCAACAGCTGGCAGTCCGGACTGTCGAAATCGGGACAACGACGCAGCAGGCAGCTCAAGTGACCACTGCGGTTGGAGACCATTGTCTCTCCCGGCGGAGTAAAGGCCAGCCACTGGCGCTCGTCACAGCAGAAAAACTTACCCTGCAACGCTGGCTCGCGGCCGATAAGCGACTGCAGGAGTTGTTGCGCTGCGGCACCGTTGTGAAGATAGCGCGGCGGCAGTATACGCTGCGCCCCAAGCGCGGCAATGGCCATTGGTAGCTTGACGTGCAGGGAGTCACCCATCGCGACGGGGGCCAGGCTGCGTACAGAAGAGGTCGGCGTGAAACGGCCCAGGGACTCGCAGACCGGAACGCAGTCGCCGCTGCCGATCTCACCGACAAACTCGTCGGCGAGACGGTGGTGAAGCTGCCAGGGATGTACCGGCACCAGGGTAAAATCATGCTCGTCAATACCGCGGGCAGCAGCGGCTTCGCGCAGCACCTGCAGCTCTCCCGGTTCCAACAGCATTCCGGCAACGGCGGTACCGTACAGATCTTCGCTGCCGCTCAGCAATCCATTGCGCAGCGCCACCCAGCCCAGGCCGAAAGTGTCGCCACTCTCCGCACCGTAGCGCCGGAACGCCTCCAGGGACCAGCCGGTCTTGGCCCTTGCCAATGGGTGGAACGGCCGATCGCGCAGCGCCCCCAGCCGTTCCCAGGCCGGCAGGCCCACGCCCTCCCCCTCGATGGCGGCCAGGGCAGCCGGGATATTTTCCCGCGCCCATTCGGTCTGCGCCTCGGCTACCGCCAGGTCGCGCATAAAGCGGTCCATGCCGCCGAGATCCGGAAGGTCTTCCCGTTCGGCCGTGCAGGCCAGGGATCGCATCAGGTCGGCGGCATCCAGCGTAACGGTACCGCCTCCATCGCCCTGCAACAGCAAGACCGGCAGGCGACTACATCGACAGGGAAACCCCCGCTGCTTCCGGGCGCGAAACAGCAGTTGATCGGCGCCACCGTTCAGGGGGTAACTGAAATAGTATTCCCCCGGAGCCAGCGCGAAGTCGTCGACTTCACTGTAGGCGCCGGCATCCCCAATCAACCGCCCGCGCTCCTGCAGGCGAAAAAGGTTTTCCTGTATCAGCGCGTCGACCAACTCGCGCAGTATCTGGGCCGCGGCCGCAGATTCCTCTACGACAGACCCGGACTGCTGTTCCGCCGTCTCTTCGTTGAGCCCTGTGATCATGATTCCTTTCCTGTGCAACTGGCCTGAACTTCAGCTCTCGGGAGGTGATTTCGAAAGCCTGCAAGAGCATATTCACGGCGTATTCCGGAAAATATCGCAACTTGAGTCAAACGATAACCGTCTCACGACTGGTACCCGCCCACTCCGCATTGGGCGGCCGATAGCGCTCCTCCAGGCTGGCGCGCCACTCGGCGCTGTAAACCAGATCCAGGTAACGATCCCCGCGATCCGGCAGCAGGGTGAGAATCCTGGAGGCCCGGGGTACCTGCGGAATCAGTTTGCGAATAGCGGCAATCACCGAACCGGACGATCCGCCGGCAAAGATTCCCTCGCTTGCCAGGAGATCGAGACAGCCCTGGCAGGACTCCAGGTCGCTGACGTAGATGACTTCGTCGACTTCCTCACGCACCAGCAATTCGGGTACGCGGCTGGCACCGATCCCCGGCAGGCGGCGGCGCCCCTCGCTACGGCCGAACAGTACCGAGCCCAGCGCATCCACGGCGACCACTTGCAGCGCCGGAAACCGCTCGCGCAGCCGACGGGAAACCCCCAGGATGGTGCCGGAGGTACTCACCCCGGCAACCAGGTAATCGGGCGCTTCCGGCAATTCCCCGATCAACTCCTCGCCTTCGCCATGGTAATGGCTGTGCCAGTTGCGCGCGTTGGCGTACTGATTGACCCAGACTCCGTCCGGCAACGTCTTCAGCAGGCTTTTCACCCGTCGGATCCGGGTTTCCAGATAGCCGCCGTGACTGTCCTTCTCCTGAACCATATCGACCCCGGCACCGAAACAGCGCATGATCTGCAGATTGGTCCGGGAGATATTGGGATCCACTACGCAGGTCAGTCTCAGGCCATAAACCCGGCACAACATGGCCAGGGCCACCCCCAGGTTCCCGGAGGTGCTTTCAACCAGGTGACCTCCCGGCGGGATACTGCCGTCGCGCAGGCCCTGCTCGATAATATATTTGGCCGGGCGGTCCTTGACACTGCCACCGGGGTTGAGCAATTCCAGCTTCGCATGAACGCTTACATCGCCGCCGTCGAAAAGCCGCGACAGGGCAACCACCGGTGTTTTGCCGATACAGTCGGCAATGGATTCGTGAACCATAATCAACCTCCATGTCGATGAAAATCCGTATATCGTTTACCATTCGATCCGGTAACCCATACGCAGGGTACGGCCGCGTGCGGGGATGTGGCTGGTGTTACTGCTGCTGCGCAAGAGCTGGCCGTAAACGGTGAAGTAATCCTCGTTCAACAGGTTCTCTATTCCCAATTCGATACTTCCGAGATCGAGCTGCCAGCGGCTCAACCAATCCAGGGTGGTATAGCTGTCCACTATGCGACGACCGAAGCCGGTTGCGCCGTCCAGGCGGAAATCATCGCTGTCCGAGTAGAGCAGTTGCAGGCGGTGCAACTGGTCGGCGGCCTGGTACTGGCCGTAGGCGGTTATTTTCAGCGGCGGAATGCGAAAACCGTTCATATCCTGAAAATCACTCGCGTCGCCTGCTTTTTCCCTGCCGCGTGCCCAGCTCACCGTAGTACCACCACTCCACGGCTCGTTGACCTGGAAGTCCAGCGTCGCTTCCGCGCCGGATATTCTCTCCTCGCTGCGACTGAGGGTCAGACCAAAGTTTTCAGTCTGTACTCGCCCCAGGTCCGAGCTGCTGCGGTAGAGAGCGAGCGAAGCCCGCACCGCATCCCAGTCGCCGCGCCAGCCGATTTCCAGGTTATCCGTTTCGATGGCCTCGAGCTGTGACGAGTGAATATCGAAGTCGGCGGAGGCATTGCGTACCTGGAGCCCCACATCCGGCAGTTCAAAGCCCTGGTTAAAAGCGAGGTACCACTCACTGTGACCGCCGGGCGTGAACACCAGGCTGGCGTTAAACGGAGATGCGTCGTAATCGACCGAACCACCGCGCGTGATGGCAGGGTCGGCTTCCAGGGTCTGTGGCAGGGTGACGAAATCGTCGAAGCTCATCTCGATCGTTTCGTGACGCAGGCCGCCATCAAAAGCCCAACGCTCATTGAAGCGGTGATGCAGCTGCGCAAAAAACGCGACGCTGTCGTGGGTGATAGGCGGCATATAGGTTTTTCTGCCGGTGGATTCAAAGACCAGCCCCCCACTCTGGTCATACGCATTGCCATCGTAGGTCAGTACCGGCATGGCGCTCTCGTCGCGCTGCAGGTCCGAGCCCCATAACAGCTCGGTATTGCCGGAAAGGGGTGTAGTCAGCGTCAGCCGCCCGCCGTAGACGGTGGCCTCCAGCTCCGTTTGAGCCAGGTGGCGATTGTTGGACCGTGTGCGGGCATCAAACGGATAGAAACGGGTCAGGTAATCGCGGTGGAAAACCTGCGCGTGCAGCCTGCTACCGGCTATGTTCCGGTTGAAATAATCGATACTGGCAACCCTGTTTTCCACCGTATTCTGGTTCTCCATCTCCAGCCCCTCGATGGATTGCGCACGCACGGATCGCAGCGGCTCCGAAGTGACGCCGGGATCGGAGGCATAATCGGTGTCCTGGTCCGCATCGTGATACAGCGCGGTGAACTGCAGGCGCTGGTCCGCGCCAAAGTTGCGCCCCAGCTTGGCATTCAGGCTCCACAATTCGGCGTCGAACATATCCCCCTGGCTGGCCTCGGGGGCGATACGATTGCCCTCGGCGTCGAAACTGCCTCCCCGGCTTTCGGCAACCAGGTTCAGTGCGTAGTCGAAGCCTTCAGAGGTGCCCAGAAAACCCTGGCGAAAGCGATAGCTGGAACCATCGGCCTCGTAATCGGTCGGCGCGCTCAGGGAGAATCCCGTTTCCCGCCTGTGATCGGTGGTGGCCTGGCGGGTGGTTATAAAAATCACACCGCCGGTGGCGCCGCTGCCATAGATGGCATTGCCCCCGCGTACTACCTCGATCTTCTCGACATTTTCGGCATGCACATTGAACAGGTCGCGGTTCACGCCGCGATTGGTATTCATCGGCACACCGTCGATCAGCACCAGGATATCGCGCCCACGCAAACTCTGGGCGTAATTGGTAAAACTCTGCGAGGGCTGCCCCATACCGGGCACCTCGCGGGCGATGATCTCGGCCAGGCTGCCGCCGGCGTTGAGTTGCAGCTGAATATCCTCGCCGGTAATCGCAGTCACCTGGTGTGCCGGTGACATCAACGAGGTATCCAGGCGATTGCCGGTCACCTCGATTTCCTCGGTGTCCTGCGCCTGGACGCAAATCCCGATACAGGAAAGAAGCCATGCCAGTGTCACTTTGACCGTCTTGCTTTTCACATCAGGTTTCATGGTTACCCGTTCCCCTCATATAAATGTTCTTATGTAAATGGTTTGTAAAAATCGCCTCAGCCGCTGTCGGTCGGGGCCCGCACGGCTCTTCCCGATTCAAGTGGATCGTGGCCGGGCACCTTGAGGGCGCAACAGGCCGCGGCCGCGAATAGCAGGGCAACACAGCACAGAACAGCGGCCGGCTGCAGCCACGGGAGCAGCGCTGCGACCAGTAGCGGCCCGAGAATCCGCCCGGAAACCAGATACCGCCGGGCCAGTCCCGCGCTCTCGCCCTGGTACCCGGCCGTGGCCCGACGAGACAGTGCAAAAACCACTGACTGCGCCAGGGCCGTAAAGCAGGCTCCCTGTAGCAGACGCAATACCAATATCTGCCAAAGATCCGCGGCCAGCGGCAACAGCCCGACAGACAGGGCACAACCGGCCGCCGCAATCGCGAAGTGATAGCGCACATCGCCGCTATCATTGGCCCGGCCCCAGCGGGAAGCGGCGAGCATGCCCGCGGCCCAGGCCGCGGCATGGATGATGCCGGTCGCACTGGCCAGCGAACCGGCGGGCACCCTCGACTGCAGAAAGAGCACAAAGGTATTCACCAGAGCCATGGCGCCCGCCTGGGAAAGACAGGCGGCCAGCATCCAGTACACGACAGGGGATTTACGGCTCGGGTGGGCCGGGGATTCAACCCCCGACGTATCGCCTGGTGAATCATTCGCGGGCTCGCGCAGCGCCAGTGCCGCCAGCAGTGCCGCGATACCGGAAAACGCCGCAGTGGCGATCAGCAGGGGACGCAGCGACCAGACATCCATCAGCAGCCCCCCGATGACCGGGCCGAGAAGGCAACCGCAGGCAGCGGCGCCCTGCAATCGTCCCAGCACCCGCCCGCGCTCGGCGCCACCGGCGGCACAGGCAAACGCGGTCAGGGTGACGCCGACCCCGCTGGTCCCCAGCAACAGGCGCCCGGCCAGGAAACCCGCGATACCGTCACTCAATGCGATCAATGCCATGCTGGCGGTAAAGAGCAGCAGTGAGACCAGCACCATGAATCGGTAGCCATAGCGATCACAGGCGCGACCGATATGGACAGAGAAGACCAGCGCCGTCACCGCCGGTGCGGCCAGAGCCAGACTGGCCCAGACCGGTGAATAGCCCTGGCCGAGTTGCGCCACGTACAACGGCATGACCGGCACCATGGCCATCAAGCCCAATGTGGCCACACACTGGCAACACCAGAGCAGGGCGAGATTCCCGCTGTTGGCCCGTGCGATCTCCATGGATTAAAACAGCGGCAGTTTTGTGCCGGCGGACCGCTCGACTGCCATCTCATAGAATCGACGCGCGCAGACCAGGTCGTCCACCGCCATGCCCATGGCGTTAAGCAGAATGATCTCGTCCGGTCCCTCGCGCCCGGGCCGGCTACCGAGCAGCAACTGGCCCAGCTCGGCGTGCAGCTTCTCGCGGCTGAAACGGCCCTCCAGCACCAGTTGATGGATGATTTTTTTCTCCCGGTTCGACTGCTCCCAATCGTCGACCACCACCTTGTCGGCGCGCTCGTAGACCTCCTTGTGCAGGTCCATGATGGAGACGTTGCTGACAAAAGCACCCGGGCGGAGCCAGTCGTATTCGATATAGGGTTTGTCCGTGGTAGTGCAGGTAACCACCAGTTCGCCCTCCCCGACCGCTTCGCGGGCGTCTGGCGAGACGGTGCAGCGCAGACCGGGGCGCAGTGCCTCCAGGTTTCCCTTCATGGTCTCCGCGGCAGCGGTGTCGAAGTCGTACAGGTGGATCTGCGCGATGGTGGGGAACTGCTCCAGCAGTGTCATCAGCTGCATCCGCGCTATAGGGCCACAGCCGATGCAGGCCACACTGGAAAATCCCGGCGCGGCCAGGTGCTTTGCGGCCACTGCGGTCACCGCCGCGGTACGCATGCCACTGATCAGCGCCCCCTCCATGACGGCCACGGGGTAGTTGCTGTACGCATCGTTGAGAACAATCAACGCGCTGGCCCGGGGCAGGCCCCGTTCACGGGGATTGGCTTCGCGACTGCCGACCCACTTGATACCCGCAACCGGGCGTTCGCCGCCCAGGTAGCAGGGCATGGCGATGATGCGGTCGGCGATATGGGGCGCGTCGGGCCAGCGCAGATAGGGCTTCAGGGGCTGGACCGTCTTGTGCCGGGCGTGCAGGACCAGGCCCTCGGTGACGGCATCGACATATTCCCGGCTGGATTCGGCACCGAGCCCGACGAGGTCGGACTGGCTGAGATAGAGAAGTGTCGGTGGCGATGTCTCCCGCCCGACCTGTCTCGACCCGCTTGCAGCTTCTGATGATTGCTGTAAATCGACTGTCAATGGCGCCATGAATCCCTCCGAGCGCTTACTAATTTATTGGTCTTTACTGCCTGCCGGAACTTGCAGTCCTTCCATCTCCTCCCCGCAGGCATCTTGCAGCAGCCCTGAAAATATTTTCAAAAAGCAAAATATTCTCATTAGCGATTAATGCAGCATTTTATGCAATAACGATTATCATTTGCAAACATTTATCTGGCGGAGCGGGGATTCCAGGGGGGGGGGGGAAGAGAGCGGGACAAGGTTGGCGGGGACATCGGGCACGGGCCGGGGCTGAATACCGGTCGGGTAGAAACAGGATACCTGCCGGAGGGCCGGTATCCCTGCCACCCGGGGCTAGGCAATTACCAGGGTATCTCGCTGCCATCGTAGTTATAGAAGCGCCCGCTGCGCTCCAGATCGGTTTCCAGCAACACTTTCCTGAGCCCGGCGACGCTTTCCCCGGCGGAGATCAGCGCATTGGGCCCGCCCATGGCTGTCTTGACCCAGCCCGGGTGCAGCGCGATCACACTGATGTCCTGCCCGCGCAGGTCGACAGACAGGCTCTTCACCACCTGGTTGACTGCCGTTTTCGACGAGCGGTAAATATAGCCGCCGCCGGAACTGTTGTCGGCGATACTGCCGACCTTGCTGCTCATGACCGCAATCACCTTGCGCGCGCTGTCTGCGACATTGCGGCTGAACGTCTCCGCCAGCTTGTAGGGAGCGATGGTGTTGCACTCCAGCACCCGGCGCCACTCGTCCAGGTCCACAGTGCCGAAAGCCACGCCCTTGGGGCCGTAATAAGCGGCGTTGTTGAGCAGGATATCGATCGGCTGGTCCCACAGCGCCTTGCCCAGCGCGGCCATCTGGTCGTAGTCGGTGACATCCAGCTGGAACAGCTGCACTTTCCTGTATTGTTCCCGCAACGCGCGCAGTTCGTCGGCTGCGGGAATATCGCGGGAGCAGGCGAACACCTGCCAGCCGTCGGCGGCAAACTGGCGGGTCATTTCCAGGCCAATACCGCGATTGGCGCCGGTGATCAGGATGGTACCGGGCATAATCTCTCCTTCGGTGGTATTCTTGCGCGACGAATAATAGCAACTGTACCGGCATGTATTACTCTCTGGGCGACTTACTGTGGATCTTTGCGCTGTTTCTGGGCGGCTGGTACCTGTGGACCGGTATGGCGGCCAAGGAACAGGTGCGCCGCGCGGCCACGGAACACTGTCGGCAGTTGGGCGTGCAGCTGCTGGACGACACCGTGGCCCTGGCCCGCACCCGCCTGAAGCGCGACAACCGCGGCCAGGTGCGGCTGCAGCGCAGCTACGAATTCGAGTTCACCTCCACCGGCGAGCACCGCTATGCCGGCATCGCGGTACTGCACGGGCGACGCATCGCACAGATCCAGTTGTCGCCTCACCATCTCGCATAAATCCCACTGCACGGAGCAGGCATGAAACGCGGCATCTATCGCCACTACAAGGGCGAACTCTACGAAGTCATGGAAGTGGCCACCCACAGCGAAACCGGCGAAAAACTCGTCGTCTACCGCGCGCTCTACGGCAACTTCGGTGTCTGGGTGCGACCACTGGAAATGTTTGCCGAACAGGTGGAGAAGGACGGAACCCTGGTGCCGCGTTTCGCATTGTTACAAACGTTTGACTAGCGCGACAGAAGGCGTCTAAGGTTGCGTCACCTTTTTCAACCGATCCGGAAAAACAAGGTCATTCGGTGAACAACAAAAAAATAATGATCTATGGCGCCTACGGCTATACCGGCGAATTGATCGCCCGGCAGGCCGTGGCCCAGGGGCTGCGCCCGGTACTGGCGGGGCGCAGCTCCCGGAAACTGCAACCACTGGCAGAGGAACTGGACCTGCCGGCCATGGCCGTGGCACTGGATGCCAGTGAAACCCTCGAGCGCACACTGCGCGATATGGACGTGGTGATCCACTGCGCCGGCCCCTTCTCCGCCACCGCCGAGCCGATGATGCAGGCCTGCCTCAGGGCCGGTACCCACTACCAGGACATCACCGGCGAGATGGAAGTCTACCGCGCCGCCCACGCGCTGGATGCGGAGGCCAAAGCGGCCGGCGTGGTGCTCTGCCCCGGTACCGGCTTCGATGTGATTCCCACCGACTGCCTGGCGGCGGCACTGCACAAGGCCATTCCCACCGCGACACACCTGACGCTGGGCTTCGATTCCGATTCCGGCCTCAGCCCCGGCACCGCCAAGACCTCCATCGAGAGCCTGGGCGTCGGCGGCGCCGTGCGCCGCAACGGCAAGATCGAGGTCATCGGCCACGGCGAGCTGACCCGCACCATCGATTTCGGCCGCGGCGACAAGTTCGCCGTCGCCATCCCCTGGGGCGACGTGGCCACCGCCTACTACACCACCGAGATCCCCAACATCGAGGTGTATATTCCCATGAGCCCGCGCCGCGCGAAAAAAATGCAGCGCATGAACCGGTTCCGCTGGCTGCTGCGCCAACCCTGGATGCAAAGCTGGCTCAAGGGCAAAGTGGAGCAGAAGGTGCACGGCCCGTCGGAAGAAAAGCGCTCGGAGCAGAAAACCTGGGTGTGGGGCGAAATCCGCAACGACCGCCGCGGCGAACGCAAAATCGGCCGCGTGGTCACCGCCAACGGCTACGATGTCACCGTGCACGGCTCGCTGGCCGTGGCGCAGTTCCTGCTGGATTACCGCGGCGACGGCGGCTATTTCACACCGTCGAAACTGTGCGGTTATGAACTGGTGGAGAAGCTGCCCGGCTCCGGCACCATCAAGGTTGGTATCGACTGACCGGACTCCCCCGTAGCCCGGATGATGCGCAGCGGAATCCGGGAAAACGCATCCATCGACGTGCCTTCCCACGCATCCCCGGATTCCGCTGCGCTCCATCCAGGCTACTGTCTGGCGGCCTACGCCGGAATGACGGCGTAGCAGCTCGTCATCCCGGGCCCGATCCGGGATCCAGTGACCCGCCCGGGGATCCGGATTCACGTATCAAACTCCGACACCGCCAGATTTCACGCTTCTGACATAATTTGGTCAATTCCGCGCAACATAAGCTTCGTAACTTGACCGCATGCGAAGCTTACCTGTCACCCTGAAAAGCGTCGATGTGTCCCTGGTCCTGCATATGGCGGAGCGGGCCACCCGACCCGCGTCGCGCAGGCGCTACCTGTGGCTGTCGAAATCCGCCGACGGCTGGGTCTACCTGGTGTCCCCGCTGCTAGTGGCGCTGGCCGGCACAGTGGCCTCCGCAGTCCAGTTCTTTACCATCTGCGGCGCGGCCTTCGCCGTGGAGCGCTCCCTCTACTGGACCATCAAGAACACAACCAAGCGGCTGCGGCCACCGCAGGCGATTCCGGGCCTGCGCTCAATCGTGATCGCCAACGACCGCTTCAGCCTGCCGTCCGGACACACCTCCGGCGCCTTCCTGTTCGTAACTGTGCTGTCCGAAACCCTGGGCCCGTTCTGGCTGCTGGGCTATTTCTGGGCCGCCGGCGTCGGCACCTCCCGCGTCGGCCTCGGCGTGCACTTTCCCACCGATGTCTGCGCCGGTGCCGCACTCGGCACCAGCGTGGGGCTTTTGATCAGCGGAGCCTTTTTGTGAAAATACTCTACGGTGTACAGGGCACCGGCAACGGCCATATTTCCCGCGCCCGCGCCATGGCCGCTGCGCTGCGGCAACACCCGGAACTCGAAGTCCAGTGGCTGTTCTCCGGCCGCAGCCCGGAAAAGCTCTTCAGTATGGAAGCCTTCGGCGACTACTGGTGGCGCGAGGGCCTGACCTTCGTACACAGAAAGGGCAAACTCAGCCCGGTGGAGACCACCCGCCAGCTCAACCTGCGCGGACTGCTGCGGGATATCCGCGAGCTGCCGGTCGACGATTTCGACCTGGTGATCAGCGATTTCGAGCCGGTCACCGCCTGGGCCGCCCGGCGCCGCGGCCATCCCAGCCTGGGCCTCGGCCACCAGTACGCATTCAACTACGCCATCCCGGCGCCGCGCTTCAACTGGACAGCTCGCGCCATATTGCGCGGCTTCGCGCCGGTGAAAAACAGCCTCGGCATGCACTGGTATCACTTCGGCCACCCGATACTGCCGCCGATCGCCCAGCCCCATGTACACAGCGAGGCCAGCGAGGGCGAGCATATTCTCGTCTACCTGCCGTTCGAGCACCACGAGCCCATGCTCGCGGAGCTGGCGAAACTGCCGCAACAATTTATCGTTTACGGCGCACCGGTGGACATGCCCGCGGCGGACAATCTCCACCTGAAAGCCCCTTCCATCGAGGGCTTCCAGAACGACCTGGCCTCGGCCCGCGCGGTGATCTGCAACAGCGGTTTCGAACTGATCGCGGAGACCCTGACCCTGGGCAAGCCGATCCTGACGCGACCGCTGTCCGGCCAGTACGAACAGGTTGCCAATGCCCAGGCGCTGCGCGAACTGCAACTGGCGCAGGTGGTCGAGCGGGTGGACGCGGACACCATCAGCAGGTGGCTGCAGACAGACCCGGCCGGTGTGCGTATCGAATGGCCCGATGTGGCCGGCCATATCGTGCGCTGGATCGCCGACGGCCGCCGCCAGTCCCCGAACGAACTGGCCGACAGTCTATGGGAACAGGTAGTGCCCGGCCGCATGGATCGGAAAAGTGAAGCCACAGCTGGCGCCGCCGATTGAGCCGTACTCCTTACACCTAGTGGGCCGCTCGCAAAGTTAGGTAACAGTTCACTTCGCCAAATCGTCCAGCTCTGCGTTGAGAAAGCTTGAAATAACGCTGCTATTCCAGCGCTTTCTCGCCTTGACCTGAACGATTTGGCTGTGCTCCTTTGTTACCGAACTTTACAAGCGGCCCACTAGCTCGTCCGGACTTCAAAGTCAGCACTGAGCTTGAAAGCCCGGGAGGGGGAGCGCTTTCCGGGACCGTATGAGACAGGGATATCGATTACGAGCGTACAGGGATGTATTCACAGCGGGTCCCGGAAAGCGCTCCCCCTCCCGGGCCGGACACGGATACAGAACCTCACGTCATTGAAAGTGCACAATTACCTGACAGGTCATTGACCCTCCCCTACCCCGACCGTTTACTTGTCACACGCCCGAATCCGGGCCGGTAAAACGGTGAAACAAGGGGTAGTCATGACCGACCAGTTGCTCAACGAGCGCGATATCGAATTCCTGTTGTACGAGTTTCTCGATACCGGGAAACTCCTCGAGCGGCCCCGCTACCGCGAGCACTCGATCGAGATCTTCAACGCCACCCTGCAGACCGCGCGCACCGTCGCGGAAAAATATTTCGCCAACCACAATGCCAAGGGCGACGCACAGGAACCGACCTTCGACGGCGAACAGGTTCACCTGATCGAAGAGACCAAACAGGCCTGGGACGCCTTCGCCGATGCCGGCTTCCTGGCCGCCCGCTACGACTTTGACGAGGGCGGCCTGCAGCTGCCGGAAGTGATCCTGCGGGCCAGCCTCGCCACCATCAGCGCCGCCAATGTGGCCAGTGCCGGCTATCCCTTCCTGACCCTGGGCGCGGCCAACCTGGTGCACTCCTTTGCCGATGAAAAACTGAAAGCGCAGTTCCTGCCGCCGATGATGGACGGCCGCTTCGCCGGCACCATGGCGCTGACGGAGCCGGACCAGGGCTCGGCGCTGGCCGATATCCGCACCGGTGCCGAGCCGGTGAAAGATGGCAGCTACCGGATTCGCGGGCAGAAGATGTTTATCTCGGGCGGCGACCAGTCCATGACGGACAACATCGTTCACATGGTACTGGCGAAAATCAAAGGCGCCCCGGCGGGCGTCAGGGGCATTTCGCTGTTCCTGGTGCCGAAATTCCTGCTGGACGAAAACGGCAATCCGTCTGCCCGCAACGATGTCAAACTCGCCGGCCTGCTGCACAAGATGGGCTATCGCAATACGACTTCGACGGTGTTGAGTTTTGGCGAGGCGCACGGCGCGGTCGGTTATCTGGTGGGCGAGCCACACAAGGGGCTGTCCTATATGTTCCAGATGATGAACGAAGCCCGTATCGGCGTCGGTGTCGGTGCCGCGGTGCTCGGCTACCAGGGCTACAACCACTCCCTGCAGTACGCCAAGGAAAGGCCTCAGGGGCGGTTGCCATCCAACCGCGATCCGCAATCGAAACAGGTGCCGATCATCCGCCACGCCGATGTGCGCCGCATGCTGCTGATGCAGAAATCCTACGTCGAGGGCGGCCTGGCACTGTGCCTCTACGCCTCGTCGCTGTTCGAGGACCAGCAGACCGGCGACACGGAAGAACAGCGCCAGCGCGCCGCGGCACTGCTCGACCTGCTGACGCCGGTGGTGAAATCCTGGCCGTCGAAATACGGCCTCAAGGCCAACGAGCTGGCAATCCAGGTGCTGGGCGGCTCCGGCTATATCCGCGAGTACCCGCTGGAACAGCTCTACCGCGACAACCGCCTGAACCCCATCCACGAGGGCACCGAGGGCATCCAGGCCATCGACCTGCTGGGCCGCAAGGTGCCGGCCGGCAATCTCGCCAGCTACCAGTTACTGCAGGCGGAAATCCGCTCCACAGTCATGCAGGCGCGGGACAACGATGGGCTCACCGCGCTGGCAGCTGCCCTCGAAGCAGCGCTGCAGCAACTGGACAGGGTTACGCTGAGCCTGCAGGGGCAGCTGCAGCGGGAGGCCGATCGCGGTCTCGCCAACGCCAGCCTCTACCTGGATGTATTCGGGCGCGTGGTGGTGGCCTGGATCTGGCTGCGCCAGGCACTGGTGGCGGATACAGCCCTGGCCACTTCCCCCACCGGCGACGACGAAAACTTCTACCGCGGAAAGCTGCAGGCGGCGCGTTTCTATATCGAGTGGGAACTGCCGGAGATCGGTGCACAGGTCACGCTGCTGGAGAGCGGCAACAGCGTGCCGTTCGAGATGGAAGACAACTGGTTTTAGGACGGCCCACCGGGACGATCCCGCTGTCAGAGGCTGCGCAGATACTGCCCGGGCGTCACACCGAAATGCCGCTTGAAATGCGCAGCGAAGTGACTCTGGTGGGCAAAACCGCACAGGCCTGCCACTTCCGCCTGTGCCAACCCGCGCTCCAGCATTTCCCGTCCGCGCTCCACCCGCACGCGGCTCACATACTGGTGCGGTGCCAGGCCGGTACTGACCTTGAACATGCGCGCGAAGTGGTAGCGGCTGAGCCCGGCGGCCTGTGCCAGGGTGTCGAGGTTCAGTTCGCCGCCGAACTGCGACTGCACCAATTCCCGCACGGTATTGAACTGCCGGCGGCTGAGGCCGCCTTTCAACGGCCCGGTCGCGCGCCCCGGCAGTACGTAGCTGCGGATCAGCTGCCCCATCAATTCATAGGCGCCCTGTTGCAATTGCAGCCGGTCGGCGCCCTCGACCCAGGAAAGCTGCAGCATGGCGCGGCAGGCCGAGTTGATCTGCGGGTGTTCGAAAAAGGTCAGGTCCGGCAGTTCCACCCGGCGCGGATCGCAATCGAAGGATTCCAGTGCGAAATGCCGCAGGCCGGCATCGGAAATATAGAGATGGATAAATTCCTGGTACTGCCCCACTTCCCAGGACGAATCCCCGCTGGCGGGCATCAGGCAGAGTTTGTCCGGCGCGCCGAACCCCGAGTCGCGCCGCGCATCCAGCCGCCGGGTGCGGTAGCCGCCGCGCAGGTACAGGCTCAGGGTGTGATGGGCAACCTGGTGGTACTCCACCCGCACATCCCGGTTGCCCCACATGGCCAGGGACAGGTCCCGGTTCAGCTCACAGTGATTCAGGCGGCGCGCGCCCGCGCCGTCGAGCGCCTGCTGTACCGTGGCCGCTGCCATCTTCGCCATAGCCCCTCCCCCGACTCAACTCCGATCGCCAAGTTAATCCCAAAGTCATCCGGGAACAATCTCCCGACCAAAATAAGCGCAAGAATCTGCTAAACCGCGCAATATCCTGCGCGATTCCACCGCGACACATCGCTATTGTGGCTCCTCGATGCATTGCGGAGGTAACCATGAACCTGTTTCTCTACGCCGGTACGGTATTGCTGTGGGGCACCACCTGGATCGCCATTCACTTCCAGTTGGGCGAGGTGCCGGTGCTGGTATCGGCCTTTTACCGCTTCGCCCTGGCCGGCGCCCTGTTCCTGCCGGTACTGGCGCTGTTCGGCCGGGTACAACCGACCGGCTGGCGCGATCACGGCTTTTTCCTGCTGCAGGGGTGCTGCCTCTTCTCATTCAACTTTGTCTGTTTCTATACCGCCAGCCAGTATGTAGTCAGCGGGCTCATCTCAGTCGTGTTTTCCGCGGCCACCCTGTTCAACGCGCTGAACAGCCGGCTGCTCTGGGGCGAGCGCCCCGGGCCCACGGTCTATCCCGCCGCCCTGCTCGGCATCGCCGGACTGGTGATGCTGTTCTGGAACAGTATCGCCGATGGCGGTTTTGACCGGGATGCAACGCTGGGCCTGGGACTCTCGATACTGGGTACCTACTGCTTTTCCCTCGGCAATATGGTGTCGGTGCGCCATTCCCGCCGGGGGCTCCGGCCCTGGACCAGCAACGCCTACGCGATGATCTACGGCGCCCTGGTGCTGCTCGCCTGTGTCCTCGCCACCGGTGCAGAGTGGAAACTGGAGACCAGCACACGCTATCTCGGCAGCCTGGTGTACCTGGCGATTCCGGGCTCCATTATCGGTTTCACCGCCTACCTGAGCCTGGTGGGTCGCATCGGCGCCAACCGCGCCGCCTATGCGACGGTGCTGTTCCCGATAGTGGCATTGGGATTCTCGGCCTGGTTTGAGGGCTATCGGTGGACGGCGCTGAGCTTCAGCGGGTTGTTGCTGGTGCTGCTCGGCAACCTGATTGCGCTGGGGGGATTCAGGGTGATCGCGCGCTGGCGACTCGGTGCCGTTTCGCAGTGATGGTGCATCTCTCCGCAGAGGGGCGACCCCGGTGTTCGCCCTGCGGGGAATGATGGAATCAACTAAAACTTGATTCGCAACAGAACATCTACAGCAACACCCGGATCTCGGTGCCGCCCTCCGGGCGCGGTACCGCGGAAATCTCGCCCTCGTAACTCTCGACGATATCCGTAACCACCGCCAGGCCAATGCCCTGCCCCGACTGCTGTTCGTCCGCGCGCACGCCGCGGCGGATGACCTGTTGCCATTTCTCCCCATCGATACCAGGGCCGTTGTCGGCGACGGCAATCAGCAGTTTGTGGTGATCGTCGTTGCAGATGTCCACCGAGATTTTCCCGTCACCGTACTTGTAGGCGTTGTCCAGCAGGTTGCCGAGCAATTCCATCAGGTCGCCCTCGTCGCCGTAAAACAGGGTCTCCCCGTCGCATTTCCATCGCACTTCGGCCGGCTTGTCCCGGTAGACCTTTTCCAAGGCTTCGAGGATTTTCTGCAACAGCGGCGCCACCGGCACGCCGCGCAGGATGGATTTGGGCGAACCGGTGACGGCGCGGCTCAGCTGGTAGCTGATGATGCTGTCCATGCGCTGCACCTGCTCGATCAGGTTGTGGTAGGCGACTTTCGGGTCGCGGGAGAAATTCAGGCCCTTGAGAACGGCCAGCGGTGTCTTCAGGCTATGGGCGAGATCGGCGAGGGTATTGCGGGTCTTTTCCCGCTGGCGGCGCTCGTTCTCGATCAGCAGGTTCAGGTTGTCGGTCAGTGGCTGCAGTTCCCTGGGAAAATCCCCCTGCAGTTTGTCGCTGCCGCCGGTCTGCATTTTCTTCAGCGCACGGGCCACCGAGCGCAGCGGCGCCAGGCCCCAGCCCATCACCAGCCACTGGGTCAGCACCAGCAGCAGGGCGCCCAACCCCAGCCAGCGCCACAGGGTCGAGCGGAACTGTTCCAGCTGTGCCGCCACCGGCGCCGCGTCCTCGAGCACCACGAAGGTGAATTGCTGCTCATTGTCCAGGCCCCAGGCAATGCCCTGGCGGAAACTGCTGTAGCGTTTGTCCTGCCCCGGCAGCGATACCCCGGAGAAGACCTCGCGCCCCTGGGGCAGCGGGTGGGTGGGTAGTTGCGGCACCGCCAGCGCGGAGGCAGAGCGCCAGATCACACGGCCGCGCGCGTCGGTGACGACACCGATCAGGCCGGAATCCGGCTGGTTGAAACGCTGCTCCGGCAGCACCGGCGGAAACTGCAGGCTGTCGCCGTCGGGCTCAGCCACCGCCAGCAGGGTATAGACATGCAACTGCAGTTCGCGCTGCTTGGCCTCGTACAGGGAGCTGCGGAAAGCGTGTTCCAGCACCCCGGACACCAGCAACAGGAAAGCCACCAGCACCAGGCTGGTGACGATGGTCAGGCGTCCCTTCAGGGACTTGAGCCAGGAGGTCAGCACGGCGGTGGGCCGCTAGTGCGGTTCAACGAAACGGTAGCCGCGGCCGCGCAGCGTCTCGATCGGCTTGACCTGCCCGGCCGCATCGATCTTCTTGCGCAGGCGGCCGATAAACACCTCGATCACATTGCTGTCGCGGTCGCGGTCCTGTTCATAGATGTGTTCGGTGAGCGTCGTTTTCGAGACCACTTCGTCCGGGTGCAGCATCAGGTATTCCAGCACCTTGTACTCGAAGGAAGTCAGCTCCAGTTCGCTGTCGGCGACACTGACCCGCTGCGAGCTGGTGTCCAGCACGATGGGGCCGGCCTTGATGGTGGGCGAGGAGAAGCCCGCGGAGCGGCGCACCAGTGCGTTCAGGCGCGCCAGCAGCTCCTCGGTGTGGAAGGGTTTAACCAGGTAGTCGTCACCGCCGGCCTCGAGGCCCGCGACCCGCTCCTGCCAGTGGCCGCGCGCGGTCAGGATCAGGATCGGGAAGTGTTTGTTCTCGCCGCGCAGTGTGCGGATCACCTGGATGCCGTCCATTTTCGGCAGGCCCAGGTCCATCACTGCCACGTCGTAGGGGAATTCACGGCCCAGGTACAGGGCCTCCTCGCCGTCCGGGGCCTCATCCACGGTGTAACCGGCATCGCGCAGCGAAA
Organism: Microbulbifer litoralis; assembly: GCF_023634065.1. Taxonomy (GTDB): domain Bacteria; phylum Pseudomonadota; class Gammaproteobacteria; order Pseudomonadales; family Cellvibrionaceae; genus Microbulbifer; species Microbulbifer litoralis. Next base: position 69,552 of record NZ_JALKCV010000008.1, on the reverse strand, counting down.
TCGCCAGCTGCTGCCGCAGCAGCTCCTCGTCCTCGACCAACAGTGCGCGCATACTTCTCCCCCACTCAATCGGATATTATCGCCGGCCGGCGCGAGCCGCTGCTAACGCGAAATGCGGCCGCTGCGCTTGTCCACATAGACCACGTAAACCTGGCTTTTATCCGACAGGCCCTTGATACGATAGACACTGCGGCCATTGCGCTGGGTTTCGGAAATCGCCAGTATCTTGCCGCCGAAGCGCCGCTTCACCCTGGCCGCCGCCTGGTCGCGGGAGATCTCTCCCTGCTGTACCCGCAGATAGCCGGCCTGCCACGCGTGCCGCTCCACGGCCACACCAGCCTGTACGGACGCGGCGGCAACACCGATGCAAAACAGCAGTGCGATGATGGCGAGATTGAGCGGCCGGACTGCGGCGCGGCGTGTTTTCACGTTGGAACTCCTGTGGCTACCCGGATAGCAATTCCGCGGTTCGACGGTGTCACCAGGCGGGTGTGACGTCGACGCGGACCCTGATTCTATCGCCCGGGTGCCGATCTGTGCGAGTCATATATTCCCGACCGTTGTAGTTGTAGCGTACATCGTAGCCAACCAGGTCGCGGCGGGTGGTAAATTCGTCCACCACCTGGCAGCGCTGCTGCGTGCCGTATTGGGCCGGCGCATTGGCCCGGCTGATCTCGTTGCCCACCAGCGCACCGACGGCGGCACCGGCCACAGTGGCGGCACCGCGATTGCCCCGTCGGTGGTAGCGCCATCCGTGGTGGTGGCCGTGCCGGCCCACCTTGTTGCCGATGGCGGCGCCGATCAGGCCGCCGATCACCGCACCGGCCGCCGAGCGGGGCTGTTTGTACACAATCTGTTCGTCCCAGCACTGGGTTCGCGGGCTTCTCACCTGTACGTCCTGGTAGACCGGAATCACCTCGGTCACCGGGGCATAGTCGTACCCATCTCCGCCGTAACCACCGTAATAGCCGCTGTCCCCGGCGCTGGCCCAGGCACTGAAGCCCACCAGCCCGGCGACCAGCAAACCCACCACAAGCTGCTTGTAGAGTTCCACGATCCTTCTCCTGTTGATCATCGACGGGGGGAAGCTTAGGGCGGCCGGACTGAATCGAAGCTGAACCGGGCCGCGCCACCGGAGAGACCGGATATGACCAACGCCCGGGTCACGGCATGCTGGAGCTGCCGGCCAGCTCGATAAAGGTGCGGACGTGCAGGTTTTCCGCATCCTGGCTGCGGACACCCAGGTGAATCTGTTTGTGAATCCCTTCCCGGCCCAGCCGCACCGAGTGAATCGGCAGTGTCCTGGCGTATTCCTCCACCAGCCACTGCGGTAGCGTCGCGACACCGCGGTTGGCGGCCACCATCTGCAGGATGATTTCCGTCGCCTCCAGTACCTTGTGCTTTCCCGGTGCGCAGTGGGCCGGTAGCAGGAACTGCTGGTAGATATCCAGCCGCTCCGTATCCACCGGATAGGTGTACAGCACCTGGTCCGAAAGCTGCTGTGGTTCGATATGATCCAGCCCCCTGAGCGGGCTTTCGTCGCCGACGATCAGCATCTGTTCGTAGGGAAAAACCGGCTCGAAGCGGATGCCTTCCCGGACGATCGGATCCGGTGTCACCAGCACATCGATCTCGTGATTGAACAGTGCCGCCATACCGCCGAACTGGAAACGCTGTTTCACATCCACCTCGACCCCCGGCCACTGGGCCAGGAAAGGCTCCACCACCCGCAGCAGCCACTGGTAGCAGGGATGGCACTCCATGCCGATATTGAGCGTGCCTTTCTCGCCCTCCGCGTACTGTCGCAACAGCTCGTCGATACGCTCCAGTTGCGGCAGCAGGCGGTTGGCCTCGCGCAACAGGTACTCGCCGGCCTGGGTCAGCCGCAGCAGCCGCCCCTCCCGGGTCCACAGGGTTGCGCCGCTGCCCTGCTCGAGCTTTTTCATCGTGTGGCTCAGCGCCGACTGGGTCAGGTTCAGGGCACCGGCCGCCGCCGTCAGCGATCCCCGCCGCTCGATCTCCCGCAGGATGCGCAGATGCGCCCGCTCTATCATCGCCACACCTCATGAATAATTTTCATAGCTTCATCAATATTCACCATTATTAATCATTAATCGCCTCTCCTACAATCCGCCCAGCTTGCAACCTGAAGGACGAATCATGGCTTTACTACACAACCTGGGCTTTCCCCGCATCGGTGCCAAGCGGGAACTGAAATTCACGCAGGAGGCCTTCTGGAAAGGCCAGGTCTCCGCGCAAGAGCTGCTGGCCGCTGCCCGCGAGATCCGCGCCACCAACTGGACACTGCAACAGCCGCTGGACCTGGTACCGGTCGGGGATTTTTCCCTGTACGACCAGGTGCTGGACATGAGCTTCACCCTCGGCAACCTGCCCACCCGCGTCAGCGGCCTGGAGGGCTCCGAGCTGGACAACTACTTTCGCGTGGCCCGCGGCCGCTCCGCCAACGACAGCGGTTGCAACTGCGTGCACGCCGGCGAAATGACCAAGTGGTTCGATACCAACTACCACTACATCGTGCCGGAAGTCACCGCCGATACCGGCTTCTCCCTGAACCCGACCCGGCTGCTGGAGCAACTGGCCGAAGCCAAAGCGGCCGGCGTCAACGCCAAGCCGGTGATTATCGGCCCGGTGACCTACCTGTGGTTGGGCAAAGAGAAAGACGATTCCAACCGCCTGCAGTTGCTCGACAGGCTGCTGCCGGTATACACCGAGCTGCTGCAGAAGCTGGCGGAAGCCGGTGCCGAGTGGGTGCAGGTGGACGAACCGGCGCTGGTCACCGAGCTGGACAGCGACTGGCAGGCGGCTTTCGCCAAAGCCTACCAGGCACTCGGCGGCCGGGGCCCCAGACTGCTGCTGGCCACCTACTTCGGCACCCTGCAGGAAAACCTGAAACTGGTGGCCGAGCTGCCGGTGGCCGGCCTGCACATCGACGCCGTGCGCGGCCGCGCCGAGGTCGATCGGGTCGTCGACGCCCTGCCCGCCGACTCAGTGCTCTCCATCGGCGCCATCGACGGCCGCAATATCTGGAAGACCGACCTGACCGCCACACTGGACTGGCTGGAGCCCATCGCCGCCCGACTGGGCGAGCGCCTGTGGCTGGCACCCGCCTGCTCCCTGCTGCACGTGCCGGTGGATCTCGACAGCGAGCAAAAACTGGATGCGGAGATCGTCAGCTGGCTGGCATTCGCGAAACAGAAACTGGCGGAACTGGCCGTGCTGGGCCGGGCCATCAACGAGGGCCGCGACGCGGTCAAACAGGAACTGGCCGATAACCTGGCCGCCGTCGACAGCCGCCGCCAATCCAGCCGCGTGCACAACCCGACCGTCAAGGAGGCGGTAAAAAACATTACCGCCGAGCTGGGCAAACGCCGCAGCGGCTACGCCGAACGCGCCGCGACCCAGGCCCGTCACCTGAAACTGCCACGCTTCCCGACCACCACCATCGGCTCCTTCCCACAGACCACCGATATCCGCAAGACCCGCCTGGCGTTCAAGAAACGCGAGATTTCCGCCGCCGACTACGAGGCGAAAATGAAGGCGGAGATCGAGCGCGCGGTGCGCGAGCAGGAGGCCCTGGGCCTGGACGTGCTGGTGCACGGCGAGGCCGAGCGCAACGATATGGTCGAGTACTTCGGCGAGCAGTTTGACGGCTATGCTTTCAGCCAGTTTGGCTGGGTGCAGTCCTATGGTTCCCGCTGCGTCAAGCCGCCGATCCTGTTCGGCGATATCAGCCGCCCCAGCGCCATGACCGTGGAGTGGATCAAGTACGCGCAGTCGCTGACCGACAAACCGATGAAAGGCATGTTGACCGGCCCGGTGACCATCCTCAACTGGTCCTTCGTCCGCGACGACCAGCCGCGCAGTGAAAGCTGCCTGCAACTGGCGCTGGCCGTGCGCCGGGAAGTCCTAGACCTGGAGGCCGCCGGTGTCGACATCATCCAGATCGACGAGGCCGCGCTGCGCGAGGGGCTGCCGCTGCGCAAATCCGAATGGCAGGGCTATCTGGACTGGGCAGTGGAATCCTTCCGCATCGCCGCCAACGGTGTCGGCGACGAAACACAGATCCACACCCATATGTGCTATTCGGAATTCAACGACATCATCGAGGCCATCGCGCATATGGACGCCGATGTGATCACCATCGAGACCTCGCGCTCCGATATGGAACTGCTGGATGTGTTCGAACAGTTCGAGTACCCGAATGAAATCGGTCCGGGGGTCTACGATATTCACTCACCGAATATTCCCGACCAGGCACATATCATCGAACTGATGAAAAAAGCCGCCGAACGTATTCCGGCCGAGCGCCTGTGGGTGAACCCGGACTGCGGCCTGAAAACCCGCCAGTGGGAAGAGGTAATTCCGGCACTGCAGAGCATGGTTGCCGCCGCCGGCAAGCTGCGCGAGAAGATCGCCTCCTGACCGGCATCCGACCAGAACCGGGGAACCGGTGCCGTCCCGTTCCGGGTCGCCCACCGGATCCCCCAACAACCTGCCCCGGCAATCCCGATTGCCGGGGCATTCGCATTTTTGCCAGAGGACAAGCTGATGTCGACAGAATCCATCGTCCTGGAGACGCCCACCGGTTCCGACCGGGTACTGCTGCACTCCTGCTGCGCGCCCTGTTCCGGCGAAGTGATGGAGCGGATGACAGAGGCCGGAATACAGTTCACCATCTTTTTCTACAACCCGAATATCCACCCGAAAAAGGAATACCTGATCCGCAAGGAGGAAAATATCCGCTTTGCTGAAAAACTCGGTATTCCGTTTGTGGATGCGGACTACGATGTAAAGAACTGGTTCGAGCGCGTCAAGGGACTGGAGTGGTCACCGGAGCGCGGCGAGCGCTGTACCGTATGTTTCGATATGCGTTTCGAGCGCACCGCCCTCTACGCCCACGAGCACGGCTTCGATACTTTTACCAGCTGCCTGGGGATCTCGCGCTGGAAGAACATGCAGCAGATCAACGACTGCGGCCAGCGCGCCGCGGCCCGCTACCCCGGCATGCACTACTGGACTTTCAACTGGCGCAAACAGGGCGGCGCCAGCCGCATGGTGGAAATTGCCAAGCGCGAACGCTTTTACCAGCAGGAATACTGCGGCTGCGCCTATTCCCTGCGCGACACCAACAAGTGGCGCGAGCAGAACGGTCGCGACCGTATCATCATCGGTGTGCAGTACTACGGCGACTGAATTACTGCGTCGCCCGCTGCGCCGGTGTCTCCAGCTCACGCCCCAGCCAGCGCTGGGTCAGGGTGCCGGCGGTCATGGCCCCGTTCACGTTCAGGGCCGTGCGAGCCATATCGATCAGCGGCTCCACCGAGATCAGCAGCGCGGCAATGGTCACCGGCAGGCCCATGGCCGGCAGCACCACCAGTGCGGCGAAGGTGGCACCGCCGCCGACACCGGCGATGCCGAAGGAACTGATCACCACCACCGCCACCAGCGTCGCCAGCCACACCGGATCCAGCACATCGATCCCCATCGGTACCGCCACCATCACAGCCAGCATGGCCGGATAGATGCCGGCGCAACCGTTCTGGCCGATGGTGGCGCCGAAGGAGGCGGAAAAATTGGCGATCGCCGGCGCGTTGCGCAGCTCGTCGATCTGCGTCTCGATATTCAGCGGGATGGTGGCGGCGCTGGAACGGGAGCTGAACGCAAACACCAGCACCGGCCACACCTTGGCAAAGTAGTGCAGCGGGCTGATCCCGTTGACCAGCAACAGCAGGCCGTGCACCAGGAACATCACCGCGATGGCGGCGAAGGAGGCCACCACGAAGCTGAACAGGTTGAGGATATCCGCCCAACTGGAGTTGGCGATCAGCGCCGCCACCAGTGCCATCACGCCGTAGGGAGTAAAGGCCATCACCAGCCGCACCAGCTTCATCACCCACACCTGGCCGACATGCACGAAGTCGACGATCTTCCGCCCCTCTTCCGGGTGCTCGCGGCGCACGCCCAATGCCGCCAGGCCCAGCAGCACCGCAAAGACCACCACCGCAATTACCGAGGTATCGCGGCTGCCGGCGAGATCGGAAAAAATATTGGACGGGATAAAGGAAATCAGGATTTCCGGAATACTGAGGCCGCTCACCTGGCCGATACGCTCGCCCAGAACTTCCGCCCGCGCCGTCTCGCGCGCACCCTCCACCAGCCCGGCGGCGGAAAGGTCGAACAGCTGCGCCATCATTACCCCCACCAGCGCCGCCACCGCCGTGGTACCCAGCAGCACCGCCAGTACCGACACACTGATCTTGCCCAGGGCCTGGGTACTGCTGACCTTGACCACGGCGCCGAGGATCGACACCAGCACCAGCGGCATCACCAGCAGGTGCAGCAGGTTGACATAGCCATCGCCGAGCACATCGATCCACGGCAGTACTTCCGCCGGCTGCGCACCCCAACCGCGCGCCAGTTGCAGCAACCCGCCGTACACCAGGCCCAGCAGCAGGCCGGCGAAAACCGCCGGTGCCAGCGAGCTGCGACTGCGGTGCCAGCGGTACAGCGGCCAGAGCAGGAAGGCGAACAGGAGCAGCAGGAAAAGGGAAGTCAGTTGCATAGTCGGCGAATCCGATCGGGAGTCCGGTGACGGGCAGTCGCGATGTCCGACTGGGCGGCGCGGTCCCTGCCCGGAAAATGGCGGGCATCCTAACAGCGCCGCTGGAGAGACCTATAGACAGTTTAGCTATCGCGTTATAACCCGCCGGGTCCGGACTCAGGGATTTTCCGCTTCCGCCGCCCGCTCGCCGAGCGCCTCCCGCAGGCTCTCGACCGTCTGCGGCCCGACCAGCGTCGCCACCAGTTCGCCGTTATCGGCCACGATAAAAGTCGTGGGCAGCACCTGGGGCCGCTCCCAGCCCCAGCGGGCGGCCGGATCCTCCACCAGCACCGGGAAACGAATGCCCATTTTTTTCGCCTGTGCGGCGATCTTCTCGACCCTCAGCCGATCGTAATTGACACCGATCACCTGCAGCTCCGCATTCTCGCGCGCCAACTGGTTCAGTTCGGGGATCTCCTCGCGGCAGGGCCGGCACCATTCGGCCCAGTAGTTGACCAGCAGTGTCTTGCCCTGCGTCTCAACCGCCGGGCCGGCCACGGTTTGCAACCGCTCACCGCCGCCGTCACACCCGCTTGTTATTGCGGCGACCAACCACAGAAAGGCTGCCCGTCGAATCGTTTTCGGAACTCGTCTTGCCACTGCCGGATTCACTCTTTCCACTACCCCGCCTGGATTTGCTTTTGCCCTTGGTATTCGCCGCTTTGGCGATTCCGGATTCATCCTTTGCGTCACTTTCCGCCCCGGTCTCCTCCCGCTCCAGAGCGACGCGGTAGAGTTCGGCCAGGTTTATCGCCAGCCTGTCGCCGGCAAACTCCCGCGTCTCGACAAAGCGCTCCTCGATATCTTCATACCAGGGCAGCCCCCGCAACTCCCTGTCGCTGCTGCGCGAAATGGGGGCCGGGTTCAGCCACTCCACCAGGTCCGCCAGCGACACCGCGTCCAGGTCGCGCAACAGCACATAGTCGTTGCGCTCCGTCTGGGTGATGATCTGCCTGTCCTGCAGCACCTGGCGAATACGCTGCCACTGGGCCGGTTTGACACCCGCGCGCGAGATATCCTGGTCCCGCACCGGGCGGCCGCTCCGGTAGTTGCGGAAAAATTCCCACAGCAGCACCAGCGCCGCCATTACATCCGAGTACTTCCTGCCCCGGGTCGCCGCATGGTAGACCGACAACGTCCGCACCAGCACGCAACCGGCCAGCACGATCATCCACATCAGGTAGATCCAGATCAGGAACAGCGGCACAAAGGCGAAAGCCCCGTAGATGGCCTGTACCGAACTGCGCGCCACCATGATCCCGAACAGGTACTTCGCCACTTCAAACGCGAAGGCAGTGATCACTCCGCCCGCCAGGCCGTAGCGCAACGGCACGCGACAGTTGGGCACGGCGATAAACAACAGCGTGAAGGCCATGGCCGTGAATACCCACGGCAACACCCGCAGTGCAATCGGCAACAGGCCCAGGGTATCCCCCTCGGGCAGGAACATCTTCTGTGAAAAGAGATAGGTGGTGGCGGCCAGGCCCGCACCGAGCAGGATCGGCCCCAGGCTCAGGATGGCCCAGTAGAGCAGGAAACTGGAGACACCGCGGCGGCCGCGGGGAATATCCCAGATCGCGTTGAAGGTCACCTCGATATTGCGCAGCATCAGCCCCGCCGTCACCAGCAGTATGCCGATCCCCACACCGGTCAGCCGCTGTGCCTGGGTGGAGAAGTTGCTGATATATTCCTGCACCTCGCGCCCGCTCTCCGGCACGAAATGGGAAAAGATCTGTTGCTGCAGCTTGTTCTCCAACCCGGCGAAGTCCGGAAACAGCGACAGCATCGCATAGCTGACGGTCACCAGCGGCACTATGGCGAACAGCGTCATATAAGTGAGCGCCGCCGCGCTCTGGCGGCAGTTCTTCTCATTGAACAGCGTCCACAGGGAGACCACAAAGCGACGCCAGCGATGCACCATTTCCGTCATGGATTGTTTCCGTATTTTCGATGGAGTTTATCGGAGCCCGCCCGGACTCCTGCACCAAGCAGTCCCCCAGCCGACCCCGCCCGTGCCACAGCTCTATGCCCAAAACGGAAGGCCTTTAGAACTCACAAACATTAATCGGTTAGAATACGCCAAACAGTAACAGGATACCGCCGCAATGTGGACGATTTACCATAACCCACGCTGTTCAAAATCCCGCCAGACCCTGCAACTGCTGCAGGATAACGGCGTAGAACCGGAGGTGGTGCTCTACCTGGAGACACCGCCGTCCCGGGAGACCCTGGGCGAGCTGCTGGCAAAACTGGGCCTCTCCGCCCGCGAACTGCTGCGCACCGGCGAGGACGCCTACAAGTCGCTGCAGCTGAAAGACCGTTCACTCAGCGACGAACAGTTGATCGACGCCATGGTGCAGCACCCGAAACTGATACAGCGCCCGATCGTGGTCAAGGGTGACAGGGCCGTACTCGGCCGACCGCCGGAAAACGCGCTGGAGCTGCTCTGATGGCCGCAACGGATACGGAACAGGGCGGCGAATATATCCTGGTCCTCTACTACAGCCGCGGCGGCACTACCGCCCGCATGGCCGTCGAACTCGCCCGCGGCGTTGAATCCGCCGGCGTGGCCGCGCGCCTGCGCACCGTGCCCGCCGTATCCCCGGATACCGAAGCGAGCCTGCCCCCGGTACCGGACGCCGGCGCGCCCTACTGCACCCAGGACGACCTGCGCCACTGCGCCGGCCTGCTGCTCGGCAGCCCCACCCGCTTCGGCAATATGGCCGCGCCGCTGCGCTACTTCTTCGACCAGACCAGCGATATGTGGCTCGACGGCAGCCTGGCCGGCAAGCCCGCCGGCGCCTTTACCTCCACCGGCAGCCTGCACGGCGGCCAGGAGACCACCCTGGTCTCGATGATGCTGCCGCTGCTGCACCACGGCATGGTGATCGCCGGGATCCCCTATTCCGAGGCCGCGCTGATGCACACCCGCAGCGGCGGCACCCCCTACGGCGCCTCCCACTGGTCCGGCGGCAACAACGGCGAACTGAGCGAAGACGAGATCACCCTGTGCCGCGCCCAGGGTAAACGCATCGGCGGGCTGGCGCGCGCCCTGTCCCCGAACACCGAGGAGCGACTGTGACCGACACCGACCAACACGGAGCCGGCGGTGGCAGCCTCGCGCGCAAACTGCGGATCGCCCAGCGCCTGAACTGGACCTGCTACCTGGGACTGCTGCTACTGTTTGTGGTGTGGAACCTGTGGCTGCCCGGCGGCTCGATCAAACTGTGGATACTGCAGACAGTCCCCCTGCTGCTGGTGTTGCCCGGCCTGCTCAAACGGCACTACCGGAGCTACCTGTGGCTCTGTTTCATCCCGCTGCTGTACATCACCGCCAGTATTGTCGACGTAACGATGCCCGGGCGCGGCTGGCAGGATGGCATTCTGCTGGTATTGAGCCTTACCCTGTTCTTCTCCGCCATGATGACCAGCCGCTGGCAACGCATGCGCCAGTAACCCGAAACCGCAAAAAGCAAAAGACGCGCGGACAGGCCCGGACCCGTCGCGCTAAGGAGTATTGAGGTTTGACTGAAGCAACCCACGCAAAGGGATTTATCCGCCGCTTTTTCGGTGGCATCGGCGCCGCCATCACCTGGCTGCGGCGTGTCTTTACCAACCTGCTGTTCCTGCTGTTGCTGCTGTTTATCGGCGCGCTGATTTTCGGCAAGGACGAGCGCCTCACCGTTCCCCAGGGAGCGGCCCTCAAGGTGGCCCCCACCGGCGCGCTGGTGGACGAACTGTCCCCGCCCAGCGGGCTGCCCGGTTTTATCGGCGGCCCGCCGGGGCCGGTGGAGACCCGGGTAAAAGACCTGGTGGACGCCATCGACGGCGCCGCCAAGGACAAGCGCATCTCGTCGCTGGTGCTGGAACTCGACTATATGGTGGGCGCCAACCTGAGCAAGCTGGAGGAAATCGGCGCAGCCGTGCAGCGCTTCAAGGCCACCGACAAACCTGTCTACGCCGTGGGTGACAACTACACCCAGGCGCAGTACTTCCTCGCCAGCCACGCCGACACCGTCTACCTGAACCCCATGGGCTCGGTGTTGCTGACCGGGTTCGGCGCCTACCGCAATTACTTCAAGAGCGCCCTGGACAAACTGAAAGTCAACTTCCACGTATTCCGCGTCGGGGACTACAAGGATTTCATCGAACCCTATACCCGCGACGATATGTCCCCGGCCTCGCGCGAGAACAACCAGCGCTGGCTGCACCAGCTCTGGGGCGAATACACCGAACAGGTGACCGGATTGCGCAACCTGCCGCCGGATGCAATCGACATGTTTATCGCCGACCTGCCACAGAAACTGGCCGCCAACAAAGGCGACTGGGCCGAGACCGCGCGCACCAACGACCTGGTGGACAAGCTCGCCAGCCGCCGGGTCGCCATCGAAGAGCTGCAGGAAAAGATCGGTGTCGGCGACGATAAGCAGAGCTACAAATCCATCGACGCCCTCGCCTATCTGCGCAACCAGAAACTGACGCAGATCCCCCACCCGAGCGAGAAGGCGCCCAAGATCGGCCTGATCTCCGCCAGCGGTGCCATCGTCGACGGCGAGGCGCCGGCGGGGCAGATCGGCAGCGTGACCCTCGGCAACCTGATCGCCAAGGCGCGGGAGAAGAAAGTCGATGCGCTGGTACTGCGCATCGACAGCGGCGGCGGCTCCGCCTTTGCGTCCGAAGCCATACGCCAGGAACTGCTCGCCACCCGCGAGGCGAATATCCCGGTGGTGATTTCGATGGGCAGCGTGGCCGCCTCCGGCGGTTACTGGATCGCCACCGGCGGCGACCGTATCTGGGCATCGCCATCCACCATCACCGGCTCCATCGGTGTGTTCGGCGCCTTCCCCACTTTCGAGGATTCCCTCGAACACATCGGCATCTACAACGACGGTGTCGGCACCTCCGAACTGGCCGGTGCCATGCGCCTGGACCGCCCGCTGCCGGAAGCTGCCGCCAGTGTGCTGCAACAGGGGGTCGAGAATACCTACGCGCGCTTCCTGCAGATCGTCGCCGAAGCCCGCGGCAGCACACCGGAGGAAGTGAACAAAATCGCCCAGGGCCAGGTCTGGACCGGCCGCGCGGCCCAGAAACTGGGCCTGGTGGACGAGCTGGGTAATCTCAATGACGCCATCGCCGGCGCCGCCCAGCTCGCAGAGGCGGAGGATTACCAGGTTGTGGAAATCCAGCGCGAACTGACCGCGGGCGAGAAATTCCTGCGTGCGATCATGGAAAATGTCGACGCCCAGGTTGCCGCCAGCATCGAGGCCAACCTGCCGCTGGGGGCTTGGCTGAGCAGCCTGGAGCCGGCACTGGCGCCGGTCGCCGAACTGAAGAGCTTCCGCGATCCGCGCGCACTCTATGTGCGCTGCCTGATCTGCCGGGCGCCGTAAAAATCACATCGGGGCGGTCCCTGTGCCGCCCCCTGCTTTCTACAGACAGACACGTCCCCCATTTCCCCGAACCGGATTCAGTACCGGTTCAGCGCCAACAGGCGAAACTGTTTCCGGAATGTGATCCATCCCACCTGAAGCCCACCGGCCAAGTGATAGCATCGCCGCCATTCAGGGTTCCGATGGACTCACAGCATATAAAGGAGAGCAGTCACCATGAACAAGCTGAACGCCATCGCCGCTATTGCCATCGCCGGCAGCCTCGCGGCCGCCGCCCAGGCGGAACCGCCCGAGGGCCGCGGCTGGAAAAAACACCGCGGCCACGATCACTACGAGAGAAAAGAAGAGTTCTGGGACGGCAACTGCAAGGTCGAGCGCAAGTGGAAACGCAACGGCGACTACGAGGAAGAGCGCAAATGTGAGGGGGGCCACCACCGCGAATACGCCGATCACCATCCACACGAGCGAGTGGAAGTCAGGCTCCCACCCTGGTTTGACCAGCGCTCGCAAGAGCCCGTCTACGAACCCGAATGGCGCCCCGCCCCCCAACGGAGCTCTACCCGCTGCAACAGCAAGCAGGTCGGCAGTGTACTCGGCGGCCTGATCGGCGGCGTGCTCGGACACCAGATCGGCGATGGCCGCGGCCAGACAGCCGCCACCATCGGCGGCGCCATCGCCGGCGTACTGATCGGCGGCCGCATCGGCGAGCAGATGGACGAACACAACCAGGCCTGCGTCGCCCAGGCGCTGGAATTCGCCCCCGAGGGGCAGCGGATCACCTGGCAGGACGCGGGCCGGCAGTATGCAGTTACGCCCGGCGCCATCGAACAGCGGGGAGACAGTTACTGCCGTTCCTTTACCGCGGAAATCGGCGGTGAAAGCGGCCAACGCACCCGCGGCTCCGCGTGCCGCCGCGCGGACGGCACCTGGGTGCAATCCCGATAAGCTGCGGGCCGCACAGGGTCAATGTCCGGACCCTGTGCGGCCATACAGCGCTCTCAGTTCCTCTTTGGCCTTTTCCAGCCGCACCCTGTCGGCCTGCGACAGGGTGCTGCCGGCGCGGTTGATATAGAAGGTCAACATCGACATCGCCGAACGGAAAGGCTCGGCCTTGCGCCGCTCGCTGCGCTCGGCGGACCGCTTCAGGGATTCGGCGATGGCCCGCGGATCCTCCAGCTTGAAAACGCCCGGTTCCAGGTCCAGCGCATCGCTCTGTTCCGTGACCCGGTGCGACCAGTTACCGGTTTCATCTCTGTGTACTCTTCGCATCACGGGCCCTCCACCCGATAGCCCTTCGGGAATCCTAGCCCGGATATTTCACCAGGGGCCACGATGATCGCGCCGAGATCTGTGCGCTCAGTGCATTTTTGCGGCGTACATGCATGCTTATTGCACGTATTAGCCGCAAAAATGTGCTGAGTGTGCAGAGATCAAGCGAGGGCGTGGCCAGCATTGGCCAGTGACAATCTGGCCCCGCGGAGATCCCTGAAAACATTAACGAAAGCATAGAGTTACGCTGAATACTAAGCGGCTTGGTGAAATATCCGGGCTAGAGCCACCCGGCGATTCCAACCACCTATATTGCACAACATTGGTGCGCACGGGGAAATCCCTCTTCCCCACCGCCCCACCTATAGGCACGCCGTCGCCAGAGTCGCAGCTTTTGCTGCCAAATCATCGCCATTCCGCACCGCAACAACTCATAATCCGGAACTGGCACTATTTTTGGATTAACTCTCTTACGAGCGAGCAATAAATCCGGGCACTGATGACGCAAAATAACCCCGCCCACAGCCACTGGCTGATCGTCAGCGATCTGGACGGCACATTGCTGGATCACGACGACTATTCCCACGCGCCGGTGGACCGGCTGCTGCACCAGCTCGACCGGCACGGGGTGCCGGTGATCCTCAACAGCAGCAAGACCTGCACCGAGATGATCGGGCTCCGCCGCGAGCTGACCAATCACCACCCGTTTATCGTCGAAAACGGTTCGGCCATTTTCATTCCCAGCGGATACTTTCCACACAAACCCGAAGCGGCGCGGCGCAGCGGGGAATTCTGGGTGATCGAACCCGGCGCACCGCGCGCCCGGCTGCTGGATTTCCTGGCGGAAGATGCGCGGGAACACGGGGCACCCTACCTGAACTTCTCTGCCGCCTCGGTGGACGAGATTGTCGCCGCCACCGGCCTCGAACGGGATCAGGCTGCCGCCGCGCAGCGGCGCGACTACTCCGAGCCGCTGTTGTGGCGCGGCAGCGAAACGGAAAAGCGCGCGTTTTGCGAGCGCGCCACCTGTGCGGGGTTCCACACTCTCGAGGGCGGGCGCTTCCTGCACCTGCTCGGCCGCACCGACAAGGGTGCGGCCACACTGCAATTGCTCCGTTGTTACCGCGACTCCCGGCCCGGGGACTACCGCCTGGTTGCCGCCGGCGACAGCCCCAACGATCTGGATATGCTGGCGGTCGCCGATATCGCCATTATTGTCCGCGCGCCGGATCGCGATGCGCCGGTACTGCAGGACGACAAGGCCCGCCGCGTGATTCACAGCGAGCAATACGGCCCCGCCGGCTGGCGGGAGTGTATGGAACCCCTGTTTTCCCCTCTGTTCAGCGAAACGAAAACACAGTGAGAAAACGCGAAGCTTTTTGATTTCCGACAGGAGTTGCCCGTGACTGACTTTTTCCAGAACGGCTCTATCACCACACTGCACAACCTGAGCAACCGCCCGCTGGAGGAGATGGAGGGCGAACTGCTCAGGTTTTCGCGACAGAGGCCCATGTCGCTGCTATTGCCCTCCCTCTATTCGGAACTCGAGGGGGAGGCGCTGCCGTCGATTCTCGACGAACTGGCCAAAGTCCCCTACCTTTCGGAAATCGTTATCGGCCTGGACCGCGCCGACGAGGCGCAGTACCGGGATGCACTGGCGCAGTTCAACCGCCTGCCGCAACATGTGCGTGTGCTCTGGAACGACGGCCCGCGCCTGCGCGAACTGGACGCCAAATTGCAGGAACGCGGCCTGGCGCCGATGGAGCCGGGCAAGGGCCGCAACGTCTGGTACTGCCTCGGCTATATCCTCGCCTCGGGGCGCGGCGAAGCGGTGGCACTGCACGACTGCGATATCGTCACCTACGATCGGCATTTACTCGCACGCCTCTTCTACCCGGTGGCCAACCCGGCCTTCAGCTACGAATTCTGCAAGGGTTTCTATTCCCGCGTGGCGTCGGGGAAGATCAACGGCCGCGTCTGCCGCCTGCTGGTCACACCGCTGATCCGCACCCTGAAGAAAATCTACGGCCACACCGACTACCTGACCTATATGGACAGCTTCCGCTATGCGCTGGCCGGCGAGTTCTCCTTCCGCCGCGATGTCATCAACGACCTGCATATTCCCAGCGACTGGGGCCTGGAAATCGGTGTCCTGTCGGAGATGTACCGCAACTATTCCACCAACCACCTGTGCCAGGTGGATATCGCCCACTGCTACGATCACAAACACCAGTCGGTCTCCTTCAGCGACGATCATACCGGCCTGTCGAAGATGTCCATCGATATCGCCAAGTCGCTGTTCCGGAAACTGGCCACCCAGGGCACCGTCTTCTCCACGGAGATCTTCCGCAGTATCAAGGCCACCTACTTCCGCATCGCCCTGGATTTTGTCGAAACCTACCGCAACGATGCGATCATCAACGGCCTGGATTTCGATATCCACCGCGAAGAACAGACCGTGGAACTGTTCGCCCGCAACCTGATGAAGGCCGGCCAGGCATTTCTCGACAACCCGATGGAAACGCCGTTCATTCCCAGCTGGAGCCGCATCAGCAGCGCCGCACCGGACTTTCTCGACGAACTGAAAGCCGCCGTGGAAGCCGATTACCAGGAGTACAGTGAGCCAAAAGAAAATTATGACCCAGACATCCGCCGAACTGCCCGTTGAAGAAATCCTTCTGCAAAAGGTCCGCGGCCACCTGGCCGCGATCTACCCGGATCGTGACCGCGAACCAATCGCCCACGACCTGTTGCGGGTCATGCGCCTTGATGAAGACTGCCAGACACCGCTGGCCCACAAAAACCTCTGGGACCAGACCGACATGGTGGTCATCACCTATGGCAACACCATTGTCAGCGGTGACACCCCCCCGCTACAGGCCCTGCATCATTTCCTGAAAGAACACTTCACCATGCTGATCAACAGCGTGCACATACTGCCGTTCTTTCCCTACTCCAGCGACGACGGTTTCGCAGTCATCGACTACAAGCAGGTGGATCCACGGCTCGGGGACTGGAGCGATATCCTGCGGATCAGTACCGACTTCCACCTGATGGCGGACCTGGTGATCAACCACTGCTCCTCGGAGCACCAGTGGTTTGTCAATTTCCAGCAGGGCGAGTCTCCCGGTAACGATTATTTCTTCACGGTGGACCCGAATGAAAACCTCAGTGGTGTCGTGCGGCCGCGCACCACGCCGCTGTTGCGTGCGGTATCCAACGGCGAGGAAACCAAGTGTGTCTGGTGCACCTTCGGTCACGACCAGATTGACCTGAATTTCCGCAACCCGCAGGTACTGCTGGAAATGGTCGACATCGTGCGCCTCTACCTGGATATGGGCGTGCGCATCTTCCGGCTGGATGCCGTCGCCTTCCTGTGGAAGAAACTCGGCACCAGCTGTATCAACCTGGAGGAGACCCACGAAATCGTGCGGCTGCTGCGCACGCTGATCGAGCATGCGGATCCGAACGCGGTTCTCATTACCGAAACCAACATCCCCAACCGGGAAAACCTGTCCTATTTCGGCAATGCCAACGAGGCGCACTGCATCTACAACTTTTCACTGCCGCCCCTGCTGCTCAACAGCCTGGTCAGTGGCAACTGCCACCACCTGAAGAACTGGCTGATGAGTATGCCGCCGGCACAGAACGGTACGACCTATTTCAACTTCATTGCCTCCCACGACGGTATCGGCCTGCGGCCGGCCGAGGGATTGCTGAGCGACGACGAGCTGGAAGCGCTGATCCAGACCATGGAAAACTTCGGCGGCCAGATCAGTTGGCGTGCACTGGACGACGGCAACAAAAAGCCCTACGAAATCAATATCTCGCTGTTTGACGCCCTGCGGGGCACCACCGCCGGCGAAGACCAGTGGCAACTGGAGCGCTTTATCTGCGCCCACGCGATAATGCTGGCACTTGAAGGCATCCCCGGTTTTTATTTGCACAGCCTGATGGGGACAACCAATGACTACCAGCGCGTCGCCGAGCACGGCCACAATCGCGCTATCAACCGGCGCCAATGGCAGGAGGAGGAGCTGAACCGCGAGCTGGCGGACCCGGAAAGCCACCACCACAGGGTATTCCGCCAACTGCGCCACCTGATCCGTATGCGTCGCGACCAGCCGGCTTTCCACCCCAACGCAACCCAGTTCACCCTGCACCTGGGTGAACAGATCTTTGCCTTCTGGCGACAGAGTATGGACCGGCGCCAGAGTATCTTCTGCCTCAACAATATTTCCGATGCACCGCAGACGGTGCTGCTGTCCAGTATCAACCTGATCGGTACGGACAAATGGAAGGACCTGGTCAGCGACCAGTACTTTGAGGACATGCTGGACTCGGTCACCCTGGCACCTTACCAGACACTGTGGATCACCAACCGCTGGTGAACGGTGCTGTCAGTCGGCCACGAAAGCCAGATGTGAGCCGCTGTCGAAGGCCTCTTCAGCCAGTGCCTTCAAAAGGCCCAGCACCTGGGTTTCCCCTTCTCCCCCAAACGGAGTCAGGAAGGCGAGCTCCCCGGCCAGTTTTTGCAGTTGCCGCCGTTCTATCAACACATCCGCTTCGGCGCCCTGTTGATGCCGCCAGATACGCCAGAGCAATGGGCAGAAGTCCCGATACCGCTCCACCAGCGGGTAGAGAAGTGCCCAGTCTGCGTCTTCCAATACCGGTAGCGATTGGGCACTGTCCGCTGCTGAAAGCGTATCCCCGTCAAGCTGGGGCCTGTCTGTCAATACGATGTCTCTCGCCATAGCTAACGCGGAAACGGGGTTCCCGCGCCTCCTCTAACTGGTTACTGGCGACAACCCGCCGCGTTTTCCGGGAACTGTGTTACCACAACCCCGCTATTCGGATCTATTACCACTCTCGCCCAGGTTTCGCCGCGCGTGCCGATAGCAGCCCCCATATCCTTGTCGTAGCATATACGGCCATCCGGCTGTATTGTGCGTCGGTCCGGAGCGACCTGGACAGTTTCACACAGCCCCTGCCCGCCAGCGAGGCCATTGCAATAGCCGGTGGCCTGCGCAAATTTACTTTTACCGGGATAGGTACCCGGATTACAGTGACGCGGCTCCACATGTGCAAAGCTTTGCGAGGTATATCGGCATCCCGGATTCGCCGGTGTGACGCTTTCCAGGGTGCAGGCAGAGAGAAAAGAGATGGCCAATATCATCGACACAAAAGCGGTTATCGTTTTCATGGAAAATTCCTTGAAGATGTTTTCTGAAAAAAGGTTGAAATCTACCAACCCTCAATAATCCTAAACTCGATGATTTTTCGGAGTTAGCGATTTCGCTTGCATACAGGAAAAATCAAAATGATCTTCTTGCAATCATGAAAACGATCATTTCTTTTACACTAAAAAAACCGCATCACGGAAGCAAAGTGACACGGTAAAGGGGGAGTGGAAACTGGAAAGGAAATTACTGGTGAGGCTCGAGAAATGCCAAAAGGGAAAGCAGCGAGTGGCGTGCGGTCTCGGGAAGCCGCCGCAGCCGCTCAATCAGCGCGTATTCACCGTCGCCCACCGAACGCTGTCGATGCTGGTCCATCGTGCCGTGTCCACTCAACAACCAGTCCAGCGAGATATCCAGTGCCCGGCACAACCTGATCGCATTGTCCGTGGATATGGAGGACCCCCGGCGCCAGCGGCTGATGCAGCTCTCGTCGACACCGATTTCCAGCGCCAGCGGATAGTTCTTTTGCACCTTGCGGGCTAGCAGGGCCTGGTCGAGGCGTCGCCCCATGGACTCACTACAGCCCCCCGGCGACGTCACCGCCAAGGGAAAAGGCGCGACCTTTCCTGCTGTCATTTCACTGCTACCCTCCTGCGTTTTCACCCTGCACCTCACCGACACTTGATGATGTAATTGACGTAGATATTGCGCGGTCGGGTTTCGCTGCTTGTGCACACCGTCTCGCCCTCCGGATCACCGCTGGCTGTCGGTTTCCCGGGCAGCTTTGCCTTGCCGCCCTGGAATTGCAGCGAACCGCTGCCCGCCGTAGCGAACTGGTAACTGTGCTGGTGATTCTGCAAAGCGTCTCCCTGCAGGGAGCCCACGCCGACATCGGTTTCGCCAGTAGCCGGTGATTTCCTCTGGCCCGCATCCGGGTCCACGCCGGCACCACTATCGGTGCAGCGCAGGAATAGACCGCGGTAGTCGGGCAACTGGAATACTGTCTCACCATCGCCACCGTAAAGGGTGCCGATCGCTGCAAACAGCATCGGAAAAGCGGCGATGGATACTTCGCGTCCGTTACAGAACATCCAACCCCACCGCTCCAGCCACATCACCGGCTGCAATCCAGTTGCACCGCTGTCGCCCTCGGACGAGTCCGCCACGCGACCGGCGTAGGGACAGACGATGCCCACAGGGACACCGGATAGCCACTCCGGTGCAAAGGGCGGTGGTGGAACCATTGGATAATCGATCATGACTCACCGCCTTCGAATACCGGCAACTGCTCCCCGTCCTGCAGCACTGTCATCTCTGTGGGCACAACCAGTTCCCAATCCTCCTGTGGCAGTTCCGGCGTCGGGATCTCCGCGGATTCCTTGAGGGCGTTGACCAACTCGACATAGCGCCTGTCCGCCCCGCCTTTCAACTGCGGGCAGAAAGTCGGCGTCAGCGGATCCGTACCGGCCCAGATCTGGCCGCTGGCGAGAAAGTACAGCAGACGGTAGGAAAACTCCGGCGTTACCGGCATCAGCACCCGGGCGGAACCCGCCTGCAGAAAAGCGCTTAGAAGCTGGTCGCCACCGCTGTAGTGCTGTTCGATGGCCGTGCCGAGATCGTCCTCGGTCTTGACGGTGAATGCGTAGGCCATGTCTTCCCATGCCAGCGCGCGGTCGAAAAACTGGACGTAACGCTGTCGACCGGCCGCGACATCGCCGCCCTCGCCCGTCTGGTGTCGGGCCCGCTGCAACAGCTGCCGGACTATGTCGCGGCGCAACGCTGTGCGCACCGTCTGTCGCACCTTGTCGGGGGACACCCGGCTCGCGCCGGACCAGCTGGAAACCGTTGCATAGTAGCGCTCACGCTGGCGTTCACAACCGGCGGAGATGGCTTTATAGGTGGCCAATTTCCAGCGCTCCAGGGCCTCGTCTGTCAGCGTTGCGGCAACCTCGACTACAACGCTATAGCTGCCGTCGATGCCGGCACCTTTGCCCCCGCCGGCAGAGAGCACCGCTACCGGCACCGACTCGCGCTCACCGCCAAGCTCCAGGGTTTCAGTGTCGCTTCCCGGGCCGGAATAACGGCAGGCGCACTGTCCGACCGCTACCTCCAGCTCCAGGCCGGATGCACCCGGCGCCGGTGTTACGGCCACATGCGCAGAGTGGGCGCTGTATCCCGGCGCCACCGCCACTGACTGGCCATGGAGCGGTTCTCCCCCGAGAAAGGTAACGCTACTGTGGGCGTGCGGCGCCGGCGGAGGTTCCAGTTCCACCACCCCATACTGCGCCGCCAGCGTCGCATAGTAGGCATCGGAATCCGGATCGGTGGAGATATCCTGGAAGGTATGCACACCGGCATCCGCCAACGGCGGCGGCTCGCTGAGCGACAATCCGCGCAAACTGAATGCCCCGGCGATGGTGCCACTGGCCGGGTTGCGGACAGAAAATTCCAGCACCAGGTGTCGCCCCAGGTCCTCGGTCCAGCAGCGGTAAACCTTGTTCACCCAGCGGTAAACAGCGCGCAGATTGGTGTCCAGCCCGGCGGCGTCGATACGTCGCAGTGTCTGTCTTTCATCCCGGTGTACCGTGGCACTGCTGCGCTGCCACTGCAGGCGGCGCTCGAGGGAGCTGGCGGCGCGCTGTGTCAGGCGTCGCGCGGCCCGGGTGGCCCGGTTGTCCAGCGTGCGCTGCGGTTCATCATTTTCCGGCTGTATGGTTTCATCCACGATCACCTGCAACTGGTTGGCCGGTGGGGCATACTGGCTCTCGTAGTGGTAGTGGAAGTTGTCCTTCTGGGTGTTCTGCGCCTCCAGCAACAGATTCCCCCGCCAACCGGACAGCTCGGTGTCAGAACCCTGTGTGCTGCTGTCCGAAAGCCGCTCCTCGGTACGGGACTCGTGTAGTGATGTTTCCGATGACTCCTTGAGCTCTCCGCGCATGACCGATTCGATACGGCTGACTTCACCAAGGCGATAACCCTGCAGACGCTGCCGCACCAGTTTCACATCGCCGATCGCGTACGGCACTATCGCGCTCTCTGTCGGCGCGGTCTCCGGGGACCCGGCCGGTGGCAGTGGAAAAATATCCCCCGGCAAAATCACCGTCGCCCGGATACCATCGAGCAGTCGCGGTGCCGACCAGTAGACTTCCTCCGCATTGCCCCCACCGGAATCACTCTCCGTGGCGACTATGCGGGATATCAAAGCGGCCGTCGCCAGGACCCGCGAGAGCTGGTCGCCCAGGCCCGGGTTAAAACCGGGCTGGCCCGCCAGCGCAATCAGGTTCTGCCAACACTGCTGCTCGCGCTTGCCATAGGCCTCGCCCTGCCAGTAACGGCAGAGATCCGCCCAGCTCATTTGCAGCGCCACCTCGGCCCGACGCTGGAAATCCTCCAGGTCCACCGGTGGCGACTGGCGCAATTCGCGGTTCAAGGCCGGCAACCCCGCCAGCGGTTCGCCCAGCCCGGAGATATCGCCCAGGTACCGACCCCTATAGGGCTCCCGGCCGGACAGGAACAGATCCACTTGAACGACCATGGCCCGCCGTCCCTCTTCCGCGGCTTCCAACATCGCGCGATAGAGACTGCCCTCTGGAGCCAGTTGCCCATCGTACTGGACGAAACGATCCCGCAGCTCTGCGGCACTGATCTCCGGCCACTGGGCCAGGTAAAGATAGGGAAACAGGTCCGACTCCGGCGGCGGTTCCACCACACCACTGCGAACAGGTTCCCCCGGTTCAGGTATGTGGGGTTGCGGCGGCTGGGGATACTCGGCGGAGAAAAGCAGTTCGTTCCTCGCCCTGCCCTCTACCGTTTCCAGGCGCGTGACTACAAGGGTTTCAGTGGCCTCGGCAAAGTGCATCTCGCCGTTGACGGCGAGACCTGTGCCACCGGACCCCTCTTGCCAGAAATGTAACGGATTGCTGTCTTCAGGCAGCGGCAGCGGCACCTGCACAATAGTTGCGCCCCGCCACTCCACCTTTACCCAGCTTTGCGCCGCTCCAGCATAGCGCCAGGAGAAGCCGACGCCGGCAATCTCCCGCTGTCCACTGTACTCGCCCATGATTGTGCTCCTATGGCGATGTCACGTGTATTCCGCGTGCGCCCACATTGACCTGGGTCGGCCGTTCGATATACCGAGTCCAGCCATCATTGTGGTCGAATACCGTATAGAAGACACAGGCCCGGGTGATGGGTGAATTCCCCACACCTGCTATCAGGTCGAGCAGATTGATATCGGCGTTGACACTCTCCGCATAGAAATCTGTTTTCAACTCGATATAAAATGTCTGCGTAGGAATTGGACAGCCATCCTGAGTCAGGTAGACAACACCGATATCTGCGCGGTTATCAAAGCCCGTATAAGGCAACTCGGTAAAAACCATGGCGGTTTCACCGGGGTCATTGGCCGCGATCCAATGGCTGATCAACCTGCTCATCACGGACTTTACTGTGTCTTCATTGAAATAGTTGTTGAGACCGAAATAACCACTGAAAGCATCGGCGCGGGTATTGAGATAGGCCGCGGTTTCCCCCGCCAGGTTTTCTTCCACGTAATGGCTCATGGTTGCAAAAGTCATTGCAGTAATCCTCACTTGAAGCGCCCCCGCTCCGCGGGGGCTATCTCGCAATAGTTGGAACCGTCGCAGCGGGCCGGCAATCAGGCCTGGGCGAAGCTGCCGGTACTCGCGTTGTAGTTGGCCGTCAAATCGGTGGTAGAACCGCCGAAGGTCAGTGTCAGGCTTGGGCTGAAGATCTCGGTTACCACCATGCCGTCCTCAATGTTGTTATTCATGAAGACCTTGATGGTTTCGTAGGGGATGAAAGTGGCCACATGTTTACTCGGCACCCAGTCCGCATTGATCGGCTTGTTGGGATAGGCCGTCCCGTTAACCTGGACACTCTGCGCCAGGCCGAAAGTGAGGCCGCTGGCCTGGGCCAGCGGTGTCTGGTTGTCGACACCATACTGCCCTTCGCTCAACTGGCCGGAGGGGGCCGGGGTACCGAAGTTGCCGTTCTGGAAGGAGTACATCATCTGCTCCTGGGCCATTTCGTCGGACATCTTCTGGATGGTGGCGCCGCCCTGAACCTGGGTGGTAGAGGCGTAAAGCGCATAGTCTTCCTCCCAGGTCACTGTGTTGTTCTCGAACGGGTAGAAAGAAACCCAGGCAACTGGCTGGCCATTGGCAGACTGCTTGACCAGGGTGACCTTCTCACCGGCTTTATACAGTGTGTCCAGGTCCTGCTTGGGAAAATCGATGTTGAGTGTGTAAGTAGGCATTGGAAAAGTCCTGTCGTTAAAAGTGAATTACAACCCTGTCCCGGGCTGACAGGAGTCTCTATCTCAAATTGCATGCCAACTTTTTATTCCAATAAAAACAACCACTTACAACAGATTTAAAAACAGGGAACAGCGTCGGCGATGTCGCTGTCGGCAGTCCCGACACCACCGACACTCGCGGCACGGTCTTGCCACAGGCACAAGTGACACGGTTATAATCCCATCGGTAAATAGCATTTCACTTCACACAACAATAAATGCCCACAGGCACTGGCCGATTAATTTTCAGTTAAACTGGCCCGAACTAAGGCAGGAGGAAAAATGTCTGAAACCGACCCTCTCGGCAGCACCGCTCCCGACTACACCATCGACGTCAATTTCAATCAGCGGTCACTGGAACTGGAATTCTCGGCCCAGTACCTGCCGATACTCGCCGGCAGCAATATCCTGCTGCGGTTCAATAAACTGCCCAGCGGCTGGTCACCGATGGTGGAGTTTCGCAACGAGGATGGCCGCATCGCCGTATCCGAGGGCCCTTTCGAACAGGTCATGGTAGGAAGAAACCAGATACTTGCCGTCAACGCTCATTCCGATATTGCCCATTTCCAGATTCGGGCATTGATCCAACGGGGGTTTGGCATTCACAGCGAGAGCGATGCCTCGGTAATATTCGCTCCCTGGACACCATTCAAGCTGAGTCACGATACGGAAAAGGAGCGGTTGATAACGGTAGAGGTGACAGAGGGAAAGGATGGCCTCGAGGTACACCCGAAACAGATTGCAATCCACGGCGGTATGCGGGTGCGCTGGGATTTCAGTGCCGTGGCCGGGAAGCACCACCAGCCCATGGTGGCCTACGGGCGGCCCTTCCTGGAAGAGAAGCCCGTCGACACCCAGGAATTCTTCGGTCCCCACGAGAATTTTGTCTACCGAAGCAATACCTCGGTGGAAGGCAATGGCAATAACGGTATCAAGGGAATATACCGCTATGAGGTCTACCTGATCGACATCCGTACCCGGGCGATAGTGGTTCGGTCCAGTGCAGATCCCCAGACGGATAATGAGGGAGACGTTATGGACCCACAATGAGCCTCTAAACTCTACAATCACTTCCCCACGACAAAAAAGGATAGTTACCATGAAAACCGAACATCATATCAAACCAGGCTCGCAGACGGACAGTAAGAGGAATGTTATATAGTCGTAACATTTAGAATATTCTTCATTAAAGAAGCCCCTCTTCCTCCAACAACGCAGGAAGCGGGGTCCCAGAAAAGACTGGGAGATTGAACCATCGATTATCCATCCCTCCGCGCAACGCGGCTCGAGCATTAATCAGGGCGGACTTACTCTCACCCGCCAACGCATAGACCAAAGCCGCCTGGTAAGCGATCTCCGGATCGTTAGGCGAATGCACAAGCGCCTCCAGCACACGTTCTACTGCATCATCAAACTCTCCCAAATGCGCCAAACACTGGGCCTCCCTCACTATATCAACGGCATCCCGATAACTTTTCCTCTGTTTATCCTCGAGGATTTCCCGATATAAACGAACCGCTTCCAACCTGTTCCCCACAGCCATTTCAGCATCGGCGAGATTGATTATTACAACAGGGCTGTCCGGTTCTATATCATAGGCTTTCAGAAAGCTCTCTCTGGCAGCTTGGACTTCCCCTTTTAGCATATAAGCCAATCCGAGGTTAACCAGATAACTTCGATGCTGTTTTCTCTCAAGAAGTCCATCGTAGATATGAATGGCACGGTTCACGTCACCAAACAACAGCTCAGCCAAACCCAGCTGGCCCAATGCGAGTGTATTCCCAGGAGTCATATCGAGAACTTCTGATATATACCTCCTTGCCGAAACCAGATCTCCAACACGAATAGCAACGGCGGCCGCTCGATACTTTGCCCTCCATGACATCGGCAGAGAACTGGCAGCTTCATTAATAAATTTAAGAGCCAATTTCAATTCGCCTCTATGTTCGGCGACCTGTGCTCTTGCAACCAAGACTCTCGGACTGCCCGGAGAGTGGTCATTTAACTCCTGCAATACTCTCTCAGCCTCACTCAAATCTCCAGAATCTATAGCCACATTCAATTTCTTCTTCATTATTAGTATTGAATTAGGATGATACCTTTCAAGCCTATATAAAATCCTTTTGGCGACTTCCACATAAGAATCATCCCCCGTATCGGAAAAGGCTGCATGTGAGAGGTCCACCGCCAGGACCTCAGCAGCGAGAAACCCCGGATTTTCGTCAACCAAATCCAAAAGCTTCTCCAGCAACCCCACCCTGTCACCAACGCCCCGATTCAGGGAGGAGTAAATCTCGACAAAGCGTTGGTAGCTCTCTTCAGAGAAAGACGAATAATCTACGGAGTCCGCAATATCGACGCCGCCATAAAGGGAAACCACCTGGGATATAACAGCATTGGCACTTTGCTCAAAGTGAGTGTCAGAAATATGAAACGAAGCCTGCTTCAACAAGGCTCCATCACTGGTTCGAACACGCTGAACCTTTACATTTGCCAGTGGATTTTCCGGCTGAACTTCAATGTAAATCCATTCATCGGAGCCCGCCAGCTTCGCCTGTTTCGCCAACCCCTGCCGCTCTACCGGAGGCTGATAAGACAGCACTGGGTGCACGGATGAAACCAGATTCAAACCGTCCACCGCACTGCTCCAGACAACGGAATCCAGCGCTGAAGCCACCCCCTTCCGGTACAACTCCGGCTGCGCAATATACACTCGCAACTGCCGGCTTGCCCCGCCCGGTTCAGAAAAGAAATACAGCAACACACCACAGGACAGGGCAAGCAGCAACAGCGGCCAACTGCGTCGGGGTCGTCTATGGAGTATCGAGCTTCTCAATGTGTGCTTCCGCTCCCGGCCGCGACAGAAAGCACTCAACTGCGACGCCACATCGCCCAGTGTCGCCGGGCGGCGCTGCGGGTCTTTCTCCAGCATTGTCAGCACCAGTCCGGACAGCGCGTCCGGCAGTCGCGCGCGCAGGATATCGATCCCCGCGGGAGGGCTGTTGAGCAGTGCGTTCAGGGTCGCCGCGGTGGTTTCGCGGGAGAAAGGCCGGTGCCCCGTGAACAATTCGAACAGTACGCAGCCGAGGGAAAAAATATCGCTACGGGAATCCAGGGACCGCCCCAACAGCAACTCCGGAGGCATATAGGGAATGGTTCCGGCGAGCTTTTGCAATTGGTCACCGCTCTGCGACAGGGTCTGCAGTGCATCGACTTGTCGCCAGCGCGCCAGGCCGAAGTCCAGGATTTTCACCCTGCCCTGGCGGTCGATCATGATATTGGCCGGCTTCAGGTCCGCATGTACCACACCGGATCGGTGGGCATGGTGCAATGCCTCTGCCAGCTCCAGCCCGATCTGCCGGGCCTGTTCCCGCGAAACGGCACCGACGGAGAGCAGCGAGGAAAGTGTGGCGCCGTGGACATACTCCATGGCGATACAGGGACCATCGGCGACAAAGCCGTAGATGGTAACGATACCGGGATGCTGAAGTGAGGAGACGACCCGCGCTTCTCGAATCAATCGGTCGACGCAGTTCGCACTCGGTGCCGACAGGTATTTCAGAGCGACATCGCGCTCGAGCAAGCGGTCATGCGCACGGTAAACCACCCCCATGCCACCGCGGCCGACCTGTTCGACGATCCGGTAACCGGCCACGCTTGTCGGATGCACACCCTTCCCCCAAACATCGATTCGGTCCAGTATCGTATTCGACGTCAATTGCGGATATCAGAGCTCCCAAATTGTTCTCAGCAAGCATCGCCCGCAGGGCATCGTGGCTCCCTATTCAGTATTCAGGGGCGGCAACGCCACTGTGGACGGACACTATTACCTGTCATTAATGCCGACCACTACACCAGCAGGAACACATCTTGGAACAGGAGCGCCACTATATCATAATCGCCATCGACCAGTTCTCAGGAGGAGTGCTGCAGTATGGCTGCCCGACAGGCCCCGGAAATGCCGGAAACCGAGGAAGATACACTGGAGCCGTCCCGCCGGCCGCCTCTGGAACACGAAATCCTGCAACCGCAAATCACCATTCTCTGGCACCCGGACCGCCACCTGATCGGGGCCACTGCACCGGTGCTGTGGAACAGTGCCGGCGCGTTCGAGCTATCCCGCTGGGCGCCGCTCTTCCAGCACCGCAATGAAGCCGGCTCTTCCCTTGGCGATCGGCGCATTTCCCGCAGTCCGCTGCTACTGAAGCGCCAGCCACAGGGTGCCATTTCGCTCGAACCGCCCTCCGCCTCAATGGCCGTGGAGATCAATGGATCCACTGCAAAGTGCACAGTCAGCCTGTCCCGGGACTCGCTGCGCTCGGGCGCGACCATCTGCCTCAGCCGCCGGGTAGGCCTGTGCCTGCACCTGTCTCCTCCCCGCGGCCAACGGGAAGACGACCGCCTGGGGCTTGTCGGCAGCAGCCGCTGTATGGCGCAGCTGCGCCAGCAGATACGGCAGGTGGCTCCCACCAACGCCAGCGTACTGATCCGCGGGGAGACCGGTACCGGCAAGGAGCTGGTGGCCCGCGCGGTCCACAGCCTCAGCCGGCGCGCCGAACGGGAAATGGTATCGATCAACATGGCGACTCTCGGCGGCGAGTTGGCCGCCGCTGAACTGTTCGGCGCCCGCCAGGGTGCCTATACCGGAGCCCGCAACAACCGCCCCGGACTGATCCGGGAAGCCCATGGCTCCACGTTTTTCATGGATGAGATAGGGGATACCTCGCCATCGGTACAGGTGATGCTGTTGCGGGTACTGGAGGAGGGTCGCCTGCGGTCGCTGGGGGACAGCCGCGACCAGCCAGTGGACGTGCGCTTTGTCGCCGCTACGGACCGCGCACTGGAAGCGGATGCGGAGCGACCTTTCAACCAACCCCTGCGGCGGCGCCTGGAAACATTCGTGCTGCAACTACCGGCGCTGCGCGAACGACGCGAAGATTTCGGCGAGCTGTTCCTGGCTTTCCTCACCGAAGCGGAAAACGAATTCGATCGCGCGCTCCGGGTTCCCGCCGATCTGGTCTGTACCCTGGCAGCCGGCGATTGGCCCGGCAATGTGCGCGAGCTGCGCAACCTTGTCACACGGCTGGCGATCAATGCCGGCGCCGACGGCGAACTGCCCTGGAATGGCTTCCCGGCCGACCACTACCACCCCGCAACCGCGGAAACGGCAGCGCCTTCCGCTCCGCGACCCCGGGGCCCCCGCTACCGGGATCCGGCCACAGTCAATGACAGCGACCTGCTGCGGGCCATGAATGAAAACAGCTGGCGCGTGATGCCCGCGGCCCGGGCCCTGGGGGTCTCGCGTACCTCGATGTACGCGCTGCTCGAACAAAGCGATACGATCAGGCAGACACAGCAGATTTCCGGCGATGAGATCCGGGAAACCATGCGGCAGGGCCCGGACCTGGATGCCTGGGCGGCACAACTCAGGACACCCCGAGAAGCGCTGAAACGGCGCATCGGCGAAATGGAGCCAGGCGGGGAGTCCTGACCCGATGCGGGCCGGTACTCGTTCGGCCCTCCCCGATCAGTCCACTTTCACCCAGTGACCGTCGCGAAGTGCCACCTCGAAACGCGCCCACTGCTTGAGCGCCGCGCGCGAACAGAGCCCCGTGTCGTAGGCGCCGGCGCCGGCCACCACCTTGTAGATCACCAGGTCCCGGCCGATGTCGTCATCGCTGGAGTCATCCACTACCTGGCGAATGCTCCAGAGCCTGCCCAACTTGCCGTTGCTGTAGCAGTGACCGGCGACGATCTCCGCCGGGTGAACGATATTTTTTTCCGCGTGGCGCTTGGCCAGTTCCAGCAGGTCGGCGAGTCCCTCCGCGGTCACATCCACGTAGGAGTCGAGTTCCTGCATCGCCGCAGCAAAGTCTTCGTGGGTGAGTTCGTGTTCCCGGTCGACGGCGTCGGTGACCTCGGTTGTCGCGGTCCTGCGGTGCGCCAGGTGCGCGGGATAGCGGCGCCATCGGAACAGGTTGTTGAAGAGCAGTGCCACCGCCAGGATCGACAGCACATTGAGTCCTATCGGAAGCAGCAGGAAAAGGTAACCGAGTGTTCCCGCATCGGCGCCGATCACGGCCGTCAGTGCGGTGGCGCCACCCGGCGGGTGGATGCAGCGCAGGTAGTACATGGCCCCGACGGCGAGACCGACGGCCAGGCCCGCGGTCATAAACCCGGCCGGCAGCCACTGTTGGCAGGCCACACCGATGACTGCGGACACCAGATGCCCGCCGACCAGCGCCCACGGCTGCGACAGGGCACCGTGGGGTACCGCAAACAGCAGCACCGCACTCGCGCCCATGGAGGCGATGACAAAATATCCGGTCTGCACATCGACAAACTGCAGGGTAACGGCCAGGAAGCTGACCCAGGCCACGCCGGTGATCGCGATCGCGGCACCGAGCGCGGACAGCAGTTTCTCCCGGTGGCTGGTGGTATTGCGTTCGAAACCTATCAGCAGGGCAAATTCTTCGAGCGGGGATCTGGCGTTCATCGCATGCGCTGTCGGGAAAACGGGGCAGCGATGGTATTGAGTATTCGCCCCGACTTCAAACCCCCAGCCGTCTATCAGGCTATCGAGGCGGCGGTATAGGCCACGCGATTGCGACCGTCGCGCTTGGCCCGGTACAGCCAGCAATCGGCCTCACAGATCAGCTCGTCCAGGGTCAACTGCTGTTCGAGCTGGGCCACACCGAAACTGGCGGACACGCCGATACGGTCCTCTCCCCAACTGAACGGGTAGCGCTCGACCGCCTGGCGTATCCGCTCGCAGAACGCATGGGCCTTATCCAGGCCGGTCTCGGGCAGCAGCAACACAAACTCCTCTCCGCCCCAGCGCGCCACCAGGTCGCCCTCGCGACAGCTGTCGGCCAACAGCTGCGCCACCTCGATCAGGATCCGGTCGCCGGCCTGGTGACCGTAGCGGTCGTTGATGTGCTTGAAGTGATCGATATCCAGCATGATGGCACTCAGCGGACGGCCGTAGCGCACCGCGGTACTCCAGAGCCCTGCCGCATCGTGGGAGAAAGCGCGCCGGTTGGGTACGCCAGTCAGGATGTCGATACGCGAGAGCTGCTCCGCCGCGCGGCGCGCCTGTTCCTGCTGCCGGAAGCGGCTGGCGAGCGCCAGCGACAGCAACGTCGCCTCCAGGGCCAGGCCAAACTCCACCCCGTGGAAAGTCAGGCGATTGACCGGCAGGAATCCCCACACCGCGAACAGGCTCAGAGCCACACCCAACATGCTGCAGACGGCTGCGCTGAGGAAATAGTACCCGGCCCGCTCCCCGTGGCTGATGGTCAGCCAGCCGAGCCAGACCATGCCAACGGTGAAAACCGCCAGGAAATTGAACGCGATAAATACCAGGGCCAGGTGATTTCCGGCCAGGATGCTCACCACCGCCAGTCCTATCGCCCCCAGGGATCCCCAGGTGACCCATTGGCGGGCCCGGGGTGCATGGAGTTCCAGTCGCAGGAAGCGCCCGGCAAACAGAAAGCCCGCGCTGCCAAACAGCACCATCATCGACATGATCGAATAGCGCTGGATATCCAGTTGCTGCGGCCACAGCCACTGCTGCGCGTGGCCGGTATAAGTCAGGCTCAACAGGATAAAACTGAGCAGGTAGAGGGCGTAATAGAGATTGCTGCGATCGCGCAGGCCGAAGTACAGCACGGTGTTGTAGCAGATAAACGCGAGCAGGAAACCGTATAGCAGTCCGTGACGATAGTAGGCCTGCCGTTCTTTGTCGCGCAGCTGTTCGCCGGACAGCAGGGAGACGGAAAGCACCATCGGTTCGGGCGTTTCCACGCGCAGCAGGAGATCGCCGCCACCGGGCTGCAGGTCCAGCGGCACCGCAAAACCGACGCCGGGCAACACCGGGAATGAATGCTCGACATCATCGCCGACAAGCCATTGCCGTTGCAGCGTGCCATCGCGCACCAGGTAGATATCGAGACGATCGAGCCAGGTCTTGCCGATGGTGAGGTAACGCTGCTCGGTCTGTGCCTCGGGATTATCAATCGCCAGGTGGTACCAGATCGGCCGCTCGCCGAGCCCGAACCCCGGCACGGCGCGATCTATCCCGATAAATTTTCCCGCCTGCAGCGCGCCCAGAACCCGATCCAGGTCCAGCCGGTCCCGCCCCTCCTGCAGATAGCCGGCCCGCTTGCCCAGGGGACCGGCACTGTTCTCGGCAAGGGAATAGGTTTCTGTGGACGCGGCGCCGGGCACAGCACCACCGGCCATCAGGGGGAGAATCCCGAGCAGCAGCCAGAGTGCCGCCAGCAAAAGCGTGCGGCCGGTACCTACCGCAACTGAATTACGCAATCCGGTTAGCCTCGATTGGCTCGGAAGCGGTTTCCCGCAATCGACTGTCCGGCGTCAGGGAACCGGGCGCTTATCCGGGGGAAACCAGCTTCGCTTTTGTCGGGACTTGATAGTCGCCTGAATGGGTTGTAACCGATATTTTTATTTTCAGAAATTATCGCCTGAAACAGGGCGGACCGGCATTCCAGCGCGGGCCGCTTTTCATCCAAAAGCAGTTTAAAACGGTATAAAGAAATTGGTTAATAAATTGACACAAAAAACCTCACTTTATACCTCCATGGTTCTCCACCCGAACCACAAGAAAAAATAATCGATTATTGGATAGCTACAAAGGGCTATCCAGTGCCTGTCACACTCCAACAACCCTGTCCGGCAGGCACAGAAGATCCCCAAGCCACTGCCGGAAACAGCTGTCCCGAAAGTGGCAACGCCCACAAACATAAACTGGAGTTATTTGAGTCGGGACATGGGATCCAGTGCCAACTGGCGTCCCATCCTCTCCAGGAGACGAGCGACGTATTCAGCCACTCGCCACCACCCATCGACACAGGCGGGCTTCCCTGTAGAATCGGCGCACTGGCTGCCGCTATCGATACAATCTGGCATGTTTGCTCTCCCAATTGATTCGAGCGTCATTTTCCCGCGGGCCAGCCGCCGGTGCGAACGATTCATAGTTAAGTGAACTATAAGAAGGACTTATGAGCAGAATTCTCAGCCACCTCGGCGCACTGCGCTGTGTCGAGGCCGCCGCACGCCACCAGAGTTACACCCGGGCCGCCGGCGAGCTGTCTGTATCCCAGGCCGCGGTCAGCCAGCAGATCCGGCAGGTCGAGGATCTGCTGGGCGTGAAACTCTTTCTGCGCCGCGGGCGCAACATGGTGCCGACCGCCAAGGGAAAGGAACTGGCGGCGCAACTGGGCGCGGGTTTCCAGGCGATTGTCGATGGCGTGAATCGCATCCAGACGGAACCACTCGCCGGCACGCTCAATATCACCACCACCCAGTCCATGGCCACCATGCTGTTGATGCCCAACCTGTGGAAGTTCCACCAGCGGCATCCCGAGATCCCCCTGCGGGTAACGGTATCCGCCGAACTGGAGGATCTCAGGCACAGCGATATCGATATCGCCATCCGTTTCGGATTCCTGGAGCCATCGGAACTGCACCAGAAAATACTGTTCGAGGACGCCCGGGTCCCCCTCTGCTCACCGCAGTTGCTCGAGCATGTGGACCTGTCCTCCCCGGAAAACCTGCGCGACTGCTGGCTGGTGGACGCCGACTACAGAACCGGCTACGGCTGGCGGGCCTGGCTGGAAAGGGCCGGCCTGGATATCCCCGACGACGAGATCAAGTGGCTGCAGGTCAGCAATATGGATGTGGCCCTGAGCGTGGTGATGTCCGGACACGGGATTTTCCTCGGTTCCCCCACCCTGTCAAAGCAATCCGTTCGCGCCGGCACCCTGGTGCAACCCTTCCCGCAGCATATCGAGGGCGGTACCCGCTATAACCTGCTCTATGACGGCGCCTCGCCGCGCGTCGAGCGGATCCGGGCGTTCGAGTCGTGGCTGCTGGAACTGGTGCGGGAGACCTAACTCTCCTGGCGGGCCCCTAGTGGGCCGCCTGTAAAGTTCGGTAACAAAGGAGCACAGCCAAATCGCTCAGATCAAGGCGAGAAAGCGCTGGAATAGCAGCGTTATTTCAAGCTTTCTCAACGCAGGGCTGGGCGATTTGGCGAAGTGAACTGTTACCTAACTTTGCGAGCGGCCCACTAGCTGCAGATCCCTCAGCGCGCCGCCGGCACTCACTGCGACAAATGCCACCAGGCTGGCAATACCGGCCCACAACAGGGTCGTCAGCGGCGCCGCGTATTCGCTCAGGGCACCGGCCGCCAGCGCCCCCAGCGAGGCGGAACCGAACAGGGCCAACTGGTAGATGGAGATCAGGCGGCTGCGGTAGTCGTCGGGTGCCAGCAGCTGCACCACGGCGCGCCCCAGCGCCGCCGACGCCGCGGCCACCGCCCCCCAGCAGATACAGAGCAGCACCAGGCCGAAAGGCGTGGGGCCGAAACTGATTGCGATCAACAGCGCCGCGCTGTAGATCAGGCACATCAGGATTCCGCGCCCGGGCCTGTCGCCCTGCCCCCGGTGCAGCATCACCGCAGTGGCCACCACGGTGCCGCCGACAAAACCCAACTGCAGGGTCGCGTAGTAGCTGGCGCCGCGACCGTACTCCTCCGCCAGCAGCGGCAACACCACCAGGAAGACACCGATATGCACAAAGCCGTTAAAGGCCATCAGCGCCACCAGCTCGCGCA
This sequence comes from Microbulbifer litoralis, assembly GCF_023634065.1. GTDB lineage: Bacteria > Pseudomonadota > Gammaproteobacteria > Pseudomonadales > Cellvibrionaceae > Microbulbifer > Microbulbifer litoralis. The sequence goes on along the minus strand of NZ_JALKCV010000008.1, from coordinate 35,135 downwards.
GCGCCGGGCGCCGCCAGGCCTCCGCCAGCCCTTCGCGGATCAGCACCAGTGGCAGCTTTCGATCCGTCGGGTGCCGGAGGCGCGGCTGTCGCAGCGAGTAGAAAAATGCGGCGGCCACCGCCAGTACCGCCATCTGGATCACCAGCAGCGGCCGCAATCCCCACTGGTCAAAGCGGCTCGCCAGCAGCATCCCCAGTGCCTGGCCACCGTACTGCGCCAGCATCATCCAGGTGACCGTCCGCTGGACCCCCGACTCGCTGGCGCGGCCGCCGTCGTCGCGGGCACTGCGCTGCACCAGGTTGTCCCGCGCCGGCTGCAGGAAGGCGGTGCAGACACCGAGGCTGACACCGTAGAGCAACAGCAGCGGCAGATCGGGGATGCGGTAGGAAAAGTACAGCAATAGCCCGCCGTGGCAGGCCGCCAGCCCCAGGCAGGCCAGCGCCGCCACGGCGGCGGCATCCCGACGGTCGGCCAGGGCGCCGCCAAACAGCAGGAACAGCAGGTTCGGCAGCAGCACCGATGCCTGCACCCACCCCAGGTGCAGCGCCGGCAGGTCGACCACCGTGACGGCAATCCACGGCAACAGGATCACCTGCAGGCCGGTGGCCAGCGAGGTGCCGCTGTAGCCGAGCAGGAACGTCTTCAGGCGATTACCGGAGATCAAGGATCGAGAACCCAATAGTGAACATTCAACGACAAATCCCCCGATGCGGGGATCCTATTTTCGCCAGCACTTTCAAAACCGTTATTTGATTTTTGACAGCTGGAACCTGTTGAGGAGCCTCCGCAACTGTTTTTCCGCCGCCGGGTCGTCGCCGTAGGCGGCCTTTTCGAAGGCGGCGGTGATACGCGCGGCCATGGGCCCGAGTTGCGGCCGCTGCTCGCGGACGCGGCGGGCAAAATCCCGCGGGGTCTCCCCCGGGCGGCGCTCCAGGCCGGCGCGCGCCAGGCGGCGGCAGAACCTGCGGTAGAGGCGGCTGGACAGTGGCGCCCGCCTGCCGCGGCCACTCCACCACAGCCACACCAGTACGCCGAGCAATACCGCCGCCAACGGCAACAGCAACAGGATCGCCAGCCGCAGTGGCGAAATCTCCCCCAGCAGCTGCTGCAATACATCCTCCTGCTGTTCGCTGTCGAAACCGATCACCGCCCGATACCAGCGGTAGTTGATCATGTCCCACTCGAGCCGCAGCTGCTTGAGAAAGGAAATCCGGTGCAGGGGCAGCAGTGAGTCCTGCATGAACTCGTCCGCCGCGGCCCTCTGCAGGCCCTCGCGAATCCGTTCCGGCGATACCGCGGCGGTGGGATCCACACGCTGCCAGCCGCGCTCGCGGGTCCAGATCTCCGCCCAGGCGTGGGCATCGTACTGGCGCACCAGCAGGTATTCCTCCTGCGCGACCCACTCGCCGCCCTGGTAACCGGCCACCACCCGCGCCGGGACACCGGCGGCGCGCATGGCGAAGACATAGCTGCCGGCAAAGTGTTCACAGAACCCCTGCTGGGTGCCGAACAGGAATTCATCCACCGTGTCGCCCCCGAGCGCCGGCGGCTTCAGGGTGTAGACAAAACTGCGGTTGTAGAACTGCAGTATGCGCCTGGAGATCCCCTCCGCGTCCAGCCCGGAGTCGCGGAAAGAAGCGGCCCAGCGACGGGTGCGCTCGTTGCCGCCGGGCGGCAGTTGCAGGTTGCGGCGGCGCTCGAAATCGGTGAGGGGCGCAACATCGCTGAAGGTCTCCCGCGGCCAGGAGCGCACTTCGTAAGCGAAGCGGCTGTAGACCGGCTTGCGTTTCAGCAGCCTGTCGTCGGCGGTTTCACCGACACCGTCGGTGGTGGAATCGGGGCGGGCCATGGCGAACAGCCAGGGGCTGTTGGTGGCCTCCTGGATCACGCGATAGCGATAGCGCGGGCCCACTTCCGGCAGCGCGCGCCCGGATGCGCGCCAGTAGACCCGGCCGCCCTCGCGGTGATCCACACCCGTGCCCTGGCTCCAGCGGCGGCCGTCGAAATCGGAGTAGACCAGGCCGCGCCAGTAGCGCTGCTCCGGCGGCGGCACCGGGCCGTCAAAGGCGATCCGCAGCGCCGGGTCGTCGGACTGGGACAGCTCGGAAAAATCGCCGGGGCTCATGGAATCACTGATGCCGGTGCTGGCGCCATCGCTGTTCTGCGGCACCGCCCACAGGGGCCCCAGGCGCGGCGCTGCGATAAACAGCACCACCATCAGCGGCACCGCCTGCGCCAGCAGTCGCACCGACAGGCCCAGGGCGCGGCGCGGCCCGGCGCTATGACTGCCCATCTGCGCCGCCAGTGCGGCGGTGATGATCAGTACACAGGCAACCCCGTAGACGGCATAGGGGATCGTCTGCTCGAACACGAACAGGGTCGCGGCGACAAAATAGGACAACAGCAGGCTCAGGAAGGCATCGCGCCGGTTGGCCAGCTCCAGGTTCTTCAACGTAAAGGAGACCGCCAGTAGCGCCACCATCGGCTCCAGAGCGAACCACTGGCGGTAGGACAACGCCAGCCCGGCCACCGACAGCAGCACTGCCAGCAGTTTGACCTGGCGCCCGGGCAGGTCGCGGCGGCCGCGGAACACCTCGAGACGCCAGTAGACGGCAAAGCCCCAGGCGCCGACGATCCACAGCGGCAGGATTGCAAACTGCGGCAACAGCGCCGCGAACTGGGCGGCAAAGATCCACAGCAGGCTCTCGCGGGGCAGGCGCTCAGACGATTCCATCTAGCCTCCCTGCACCGGGAACAGCGCCAGTGCCGACAGCACCCGCTTCTGGTGTGCGGGCCCCTGGGCCGGCTCGATGGTGGTACCCGGCAGCCGCAGGCCGTATGCGTATTGCGCCCGCTCCGCCTGCAGTGCCCAGTCGCAGAGATTGCCCAGGCGCGTCTCCACATCCCGCCCGGCGAGCAGGTCCCAGTCGAGCCACAGGCGCGTATCGGCACCGCTGTCGTAGCTCTTGCTGTAGAGATCGCGCCCGCCGGCGTACTGTTTCCAGGCCACATGGCGCAGGGAATCGCCCGGACGGTAGGGCTTGAGCGCCTCGAAATCGTCGCCGCCGCGAATGCGCTGGGTCGACTCCCCGTCCCCGGCAACCGCACCGATCGGCAGCGGGCCGGCGGGTTTCGGCTGCGGGTAGACGAGAAACTCGATATCCAGGTCCACCAGGCTCCAGCAGCAGAACAGCCCCAGCGGGAAGCCGCTCTCCACCCGCAACCGCGGCGCGCGCACGCGCCCCCGGCGCAGTACCGGCAGCGACACCGTCAAGCCGGCGCTGTCGCGGTCGATCAGGTCCAGCTCGGCGCCCTGCTCTCCGTCACCGCCCAGATCGCGCGGCCAGAATACCCGCAGACGCTCCCGCGCGCGCCGATCGCCGCGGCCGATATCCAGTTGCGCCTCGGCGTAGTCGCCGGCAAATGCCGGCTGCGTCTCCAGCAGTTGCAGGCGCACACCGGAGAGATTGGCGAAGGTGTGCACCGGCAACAGCACGAACAGGCTGAGTAACAGGAAGGCCAGGGCGAATACCAGGTTGTTCTCGTAGTTGGTGCCCAGCAGCCACAGCAGCAGGATCACCAGCAGAAAGGCGAGGCCGGCGCGGGTGGGCAGCACAAACAGCCTGCCGTGATCGAGGGTCACACGGCGCGCCGCCGGCGCGCGCCGATCCAGCCAGCGCTGCGTCATATCGCGCCAGCGATTGACCAGGGGCTGGACGGTGGAAAAAAAAGCCATGGATCAGGCCGCGATGACGTCGACCTGGTGCATCAGGCGCTCCACCAGTTGACTGCCGTCGCCCCCCTCACCCTGCAGCCGGTGGCCGGCCACCGTCGGCAGCACCGCCTGGATATCTTCCGGCAACAGGTGGCCGCGACCGTGGATCAGCGCCCAGGCGCGGGCCGCGTGCAGTAGTGCCAGGGCGCCGCGGGGCGACAGGCCGACGGCGCACTCGGGGCTCTGGCGGGTGTGCAGTACCAGGCGCTCGACATAATCCAGCAGGCTGTCGGAGGCCTTAACCTGCCCCACCAGGCCCTGCATCTTCTGCAGAGCGGCAATATCCACGCGCGGTTTCAGGCGTTGCAGCTGTGCGCGGGGATCCACGCCCTGGAACAGCGCCCGCTCCGCCTCGCGGGTCGGGTAACCGAGACTGATACGCATCAGGAAACGGTCCAGCTGCGATTCCGGCAGCGCGAAGGTGCCGGACTGGTGCAGCGGATTCTGGGTGGCGATCACAAAGAAGGGTTCCGGCAGGCGGCGGGTTTCGCCATCGATGCTGACCTGGCGCTCCTCCATCGCCTCCAGCAGCGCGCTCTGGGTCTTCGGCGAGGAGCGGTTGATCTCGTCCGCCAGCAGCAACTGGCTGAACACCGGCCCCTCGTGGAAACGGAACTCGCCGGAGTCCCGCTCGAAGATGGATACGCCGAGAATGTCCGCCGGCAGCATATCGCTGGTGAACTGCACCCGCTTGTAGGACAGCCCCAGCACCTGCGCCAGAGCGTGGGCCAGGGTGGTCTTGCCCATGCCGGGCAGGTCTTCGATCAACAGGTGTCCGCGGGACAGCAGGCAGGCGAGCGCCAGTTTGACCTGGTGCTCCTTGCCCAGGAGCACCTTGCCGATATCGGCGACGATGGCGGAAATAATCTTTTGCACGGCAAATCCATTACTGCTCGGTTTTTCTTGCTACCGGTCACCCGGCGGTTCTGCGGATGTCCCCGCAAGCTCCGTTTCCCGGCCGCCCTCCCGGAGGGAGAGGGAAGCCGGGAGAGGCAATAGGTAATCATAGGTGTTTGCCGCCGGGACTCCGCCGCCGGCATCACAAACGGCGCCGATTACAGCGATTCCAACCCTCGCGCCAGGTCCCCCTGCAGGTCCTCGACACTTTCCAGGCCCACGGAGACACGAATCAGGTTTTCCGTGATGCCGGCGCGCGCCTTGTCCTCCTCACTGAGGCGGCCGTGGGTGGTGGTGGCCGGGTGCACGATGGTGCTCTTGGCATCGCCGAGATTCGCGGTCACCGAGAAAATCCTGCAGGCGTCGATGACCTTCCAGGCGGCCTCGCGCCCGCCGCGCACACTGAAACTCAGCACACCGCCGAACATGTGTTGCTGCTCCGCCGCCAGCAGGTGGCCCGGATGCTTTGGCAGGCCGGCGTAATTCACCTTCTCCACCGCACCCTGTTCATCCAGCCACCAGGCCAGTGCCAGCGCATTGCGGGAGTGGGCCTCCATACGCAGGCGCAGTGTCTCCAGGCCCTTCAGGAAAACCCAGGCGTTGAACGGACTCATGCTCGGGCCGGCGGTGCGCAGGAAGATCACCAGTTCGTCCATGACCGCCTTCCTGCCCACGGCGACGCCGCCGACGCAGCGGCCCTGGCCATCCAGGTACTTGGTCGCCGAGTGCACCACGATATCCGCGCCCAGCGCCAGCGGGCGCTGCAGGGCCGGGGTACAGAAACAGTTATCCACCACCAGCTGCGCGCCAGCGCTGTGGGCCAGGTCCGCCAGCGCGCGGATATCCGCCACTTCGCACAGCGGGTTCGACGGCGTCTCCATAAACAGCAACTTCGTATCGCCGTCGAGGGCATCCTGCCACTGCTGCATATCGGTCAGGTCGACGAAGGCCACGCACACGCCGAACTTTTCCATATAGCGGGTAAACAGCGCGGTGGTGGTACCGAAGACGCTGCGCGAACAGATCACCTTGTCGCCGCTTTTCAGCAGCGCCATGCACAGGCTCAGGATCGCCGCCATACCGCTGGAAGTGGCCACGGCCGACTCGCCGCCCTCCATCGCCGCGATGCGCTGATCGAACATGCGCACCGTCGGGTTGGTGTAGCGGGAGTAGACATTGCCGGGGTTTTCACCGGAGAAACGCGCCGCGGCCTCGGCGGCGGAGGGGAATACGTAGCTGGAAGTGAGGAACAACGCCTCGGAGTGTTCGCCCTCTTCCGAACGCGTCTGCCCGGCGCGCACGGCCAGGGTTTCCAGGGAGTAGCCTTCGTCTTCGAACATAGTTTCAACGTGGAATGAAGAATAGTGATCCGGATGATGACGGATGGGGAGGAATTAATAAAGCGCCGGGAGGAAGTGAGGCTGGGGGAAATGGTCGGAACGAAGACACAATGTCGATGCAAAGGCCCCGATGCCGGGGGCCGTTCGGGAGGCGATTGCCGATGAGGCTGTTTACCGAACGGCCACCGGCAACGGGAGCGGCCCGGGGTCAACCAAAGGTACGGGGCTGCGACCGCGCCCTCCCCCAAGGGGAAAGGAGGCTATTCTTTCAACTCAAGTTTCGGGGTTCAGTTCAGGGCGCACCGTCCCGAGTCCCGAGTCCCGAGTCCCGAGTCCCGAGTCCCGAGTCCCGAGTCCCGAGTCCCGAGTCCCGAGTCCCGAGTCCCGACAGTATCAAAGCGAGCCCTGGTTGCTCTTGCCACTCTTGGCAGCGTCGTTGCGCTGGGCGTGGAGGTTTTCCAGGTATTCCTCATCGACATCGCCGGTAACGTAGTTGCCGTCGAAGACGGAACAGTCGAAGTGTTCGATCTTGTCGTTGCCCTCGGCGGAGCACTCCACCAGGTCTTCCAGGTCCTGGTAGATCAGCCAGTCGGCACCGATCTCCCTGCAGACCTCCTCGGTGGTGTGGCCGTGGGCCACCAGCTCCTGCGCGGACGGCATATCGATGCCGTAGACATTCGGATACTTCACCGCCGGCGCGGCGGAGGCGAAATAGACCTTGGCCGCACCCGCCTCGCGGGCCATCTGGATAATCTGCTTGCAGGTGGTACCGCGCACGATGGAGTCGTCCACCAGCAACACATTCTTGCCGCGGAACTCCAGCTCGATCGCATTCAGCTTCTGGCGCACGGACTTCTTGCGCTGCTTCTGGCCCGGCATGATGAAGGTGCGGCCGATATAGCGGTTCTTCACCATGCCCTCGCGGAACTTGACCCCCAGGCGGTGCGCCACCGTCTGCCCGGAGACACGGGCGGAATCGGGAATCGGGATCACCACGTCGATATCGTGATCCGGGCGCTCGCGCAGAATCTTCTCCGCCAGGTGCTCGCCCTGGCGCAGCCGCGCCTTGTGCACGGACACGCCGTCCATGATGGAGTCCGGGCGAGCGAAATAGACGTGCTCGAAAATACAGGGGTGCAACGACGGATTCTCCGCACACTGCTCCGCGTGCACGGTGCCATCCAGCTCGATATAGATCGCCTCGCCCGGCGCCACATCGCGCACCAGGGTATATCCGGCCACGCTCAGCGCCACGGATTCCGACGCCACCATATACTCGGTGCCCTTGTCGGTCTCGCGCTTGCCGTACACCAGCGGGCGGATACCGTGCGGATCGCGGAAGGCGACGATACCGTAACCGACGATCAGCGCCACGCAGGCGTAGCCGCCGCGCACCCGCTTGTGCACCGCGCGCATGGCGGTGAAGATATCCTCGGCCTCGGGCTTCAGCTTGTGCTGCTTGTGCAGTTCGTGGGCGAACACGTTCAGCAGCACTTCGGAATCGGAATCGGTATTGATATGGCGCAGGTCCTGCTGGAAGATTTCCTCCATCACCTCCTGCACGTTGGTGAGGTTGCCATTGTGGGCCATGGCGATGCCGTAGGGAGAGTTGACGTAGAAGGGCTGGGCCAGGGCCGGGCCGGAACTGCCAGCGGTGGGATAGCGCACATGGCCGATACCGAAATTGCCCTTCAGGCGCTCCATATGGCGCGCGCGGAACACATCGCGCACCAGGCCGGTGGCCTTCTGCTGGTTCAGGCGGTCCCTGTCGCAGGTGACGATGCCGGCGGCGTCCTGTCCGCGGTGTTGCAACAGCGTGAGCGCGTCGTACAACTGCAGGTTGACGTCACTCTTACCAACGATACCGACAATACCACACATAGTCTTGGCCCTACTGGTCGAGAGGGAGCGGCCACGCCGCCCCGTTAACACAATTCTTCAACCGGCGGAAAGTCACCGCCGCACCTCACTCCGAAGCGGTTCCCTGCACAAACAGATCCTTGATCGATTCCGCCAGCTGTCGCGCGCTGTCCTCGAAACTGAGGAAATGCGGGATCAGCGCCGAATCCTGCCACCAGCTGTCCTCCTCCACCGGCACCAGCGCCGGCGCCAGGATCAGTAGCGCCAGCACCACGATACAGCCGCGCAGCAGGCCGAACACCATCCCCAGCACCCGGTCGGTACCGGACAGGCCGGTGGCCTCGACAAACGCGGACAGGGTCATGTTCAGGCCGGCACCGGCCAGCAGCGTAAAGATAAACAGGATGGCAAAGGCCGCGATGGCCTGCAGTGACGGGGTGTCCACGAGCCTGGACAGCAGCGGCGCCAGCTCGTCGCGGAACATCATTGCGATCACGAAGGCCGCAACCCAGGTAAGGAGGGACAGGGTTTCGCGCACGAAACCGCGGCTGAGACCGATCAGCGTGGAAATGGCCACGATTGCCAGAATGGTCCAGTCAGCCCAGTTCATCCAGTCCTACCTGCCAGGCGGCCACCGCCGCGAAGAGCGCGCATTCTAACTTACACTCCCGTACGCGTGAAGCTGTTCGCGAAAGCGTGTGGATTTAGGAGGAATGCCGCGATTGGCGGGCGGGTAGACAATCAGGCCTTGAACCGCAATACCAGCGTCTCGGCACCGAGCAACTGGTCCAGCTCCCGCTTGACGGACCGGGCATCCGCCCTGCTGACCTTGGGGCCGACGAAGACGCGGACAAACCGGCCCTTGTCGGTGGTCACGGCGCGGGTATAGGCCTTGTAGCCCTCGTCCATCAACTGGCGGCGCAGTTTCTTCGCCCGGGATTCATCCCGGTAGGCGGCCACCTGCACCACCCAGGCCTCCGGCAGCCCGTCGGCATCGAGAATCGGGGAGGAATCCTGTTCCGGTTTTTGCGGTTCGACCGGCTTTTCAGGCTCTTCCGCAACCGTTTCCGCGGCCGCCTGGAGCTTTTCGGGGGCGGGCGGGGAATCCGGTTCCCGCACCGCGGGCTGGAAGGCATCGTCCGGATCCGGGGCCGGCGCGGCGTCGGCCACCGGTTCCGGCTCGGCGATCTCGATCGGCTGGATATCCGGCTGCGGCGGAATCTGGCTGGTCACGTCGATATAGCGCGCGCCCTCGCGGTCGAACAGCGTGGGCAGGAAAATCACGGCGAGCGCGCCCAGCACCAGGGCGCCGACAATGCGCTGCCGGAAGCCATCGTTCAGTCGGCCCCGCTGGACGGCACCCCGGTCACGACTCGCCATGACTGTCTTCTCGTATCTGCTGTAAAACTTCCGCAACAGTAAAGAAGGATCCGAAGACAAGCAACCGATCTTGTGTCCCGGCGGTCGCCAGCAGCCGCTCCAGCCCGTCGATCACCGTCGGGCAATCGCCGTCTATGGCCGCCTTATCGATCCCCGCCTCGCGCAGGCCGCCGAGCAGGCCATTGCAGTCCGCCGCGCGGCTGTTGCCGGGCAGCAGCGCCGGATACCAGCGATCCACCCGCTGCCGCAGCGGCGCGAACAGCCCGGGCAGGTCCTTGTCCGCCATCGCCGCCACCAGCGCGTGGGTGCGGCCGGAAACCGGATGCCGGGCCAGCCAGCGGGCCAGGTATTCCGCCGCGGCGGGGTTGTGACCCACATCCAGCAACAGCGACCGCCCCCGCCATTCCAGTTGCTGGCAGCGCCCCGCCAGCCGGATCCCCGCCAGGACATCCTCGATATCCCCATACGGCAGCGCGCCCAGTACCGACAGCGCGGTAATCGCCGCCGCCACACTCGGAGGCGGCAGGCTGACCGGCGGCAACGCGATATCCAGCTCCCCGAAGCGGAACCGGTTGCCCCGTGAGGCGCCATCAGCGGTGGACGAAGAATCCCCGGCGCCCAGGAAAAAGTCCCGACCGAGAAAATAAGCGGCGGCACCGGTTTTCGCAGCGGCACCGACCACCGACTGCGGCGGCTGCGGGTCGGCGCAGACGCAGGGGCTGCCGGGGCGCAGGATACCGGCCTTCTCGCGGCCGATGACTTCCCGGTCGCTACCCAGCCAGGCCTTGTGGTCCACCGCCACACTGGTGATTACCGCCAGGTCCGCATCCACCAGGTTGACCGCATCCAGGCGCCCGCCGAGCCCCACCTCCAGCAGCGCGTATTCAACGCCGGCCTGCCGGAACAGCCACAGTGCCGCCAGGGTGGTGAACTCGAAATAGGTCAGCCCGATATCGCCGCGGGCCGCTTCCACCGCCTCGAAGGCGCGCATCAGTTCCGCGTCGTTCGCCTCCAGGCCGTCGATGCGCACCCGCTCGTTGAACCGCAGCAGGTGCGGCGAGCTGTAGGCGCCCACCGAGTGACCGCCGGCGCGCAGCAGCGCCTCCATGGTGGCCACGCAGGAACCCTTGCCGTTGGTGCCGGCCACGGAGATGATCCTGGGCGCCGGCTTTTCGACACCCAGCACCTTCGCCACGCGTGCGACGCGCTCCAGGCCCAGTTCGATCTCGACGGGGTGCAGTTGTTCGAGCCGGGAGAGCCAGTCTTGGAGAGTATTCATAAGGGCGTATTCTCGTCATTCCGGTACCGGATCAAGTCCGGCATGACAATACGATCCGGATCCAGGGCCACCGGGGCCGGATCCCGGATCGAATCCGGGATGGCGAGCCCATAGATGGATGCTGAAAAGGGAACTGCGCCCGAGGCCCCTGTAGGTCGAGCGTGCCGGCAGGGATCAGAGTGAAATCCTATACGCCGAGCGCCGATTCCCCGGCCGCGGATTCAGCCTCGGTCAGTTTGCCCAGCAACCGACCGACCGTCTCGCGCATCTCGCCGCGCGGGATGATCATATCGATGGCGCCGTGATCCAGCAGGAACTCGCTGCGCTGGAAACCCTTGGGCAGCTTCTGGCGGATGGTCTGCTCGATGATATTGGGGCCGGCAAAACCGGCGCGGGCGCCCGGCTCGGCGGCGTTGATATCGCCCAGCAGCGCCAGCGATGCGGAGACGCCGCCGTAGACCGGGTCGGTCATCACGGAAATATAGGGTACGCCGGCCATCTTCATTTTTTCCAGCACCGCGGAGGTCTTGGCCATCTGCATCAGCGAGATCAGCGCCTCCTGCATGCGCGCGCCGCCGGTGGCGGAGAAGCAGACCAGCGGGATGCGCTCTTCCAGTGCCAGTTGCGCGGCGCGGGTAAAGCGCTCGCCGACCACATAGCCCATGGAGCCGCCGTGAAAGGCGAACTCGAAGGCCACCGCCACCAGCGGCTTGCCCTGCAGGGTGCCGCGCATGGCGATCAGCGCATCCTTCTCGCCGGTTTTTTTCTGCGCCTGGGTCAGGCGATCCTTGTACTTTTTCACATCCTTGAATTTCAGGCGATCCACCGGTTCCACATCGGTGGCCAGTTCCTCGCGCCCGTCTTCGTCGAGGAAGATATCCAGGCGCCGGCGCGCGCCGATTCGCATATGGTGGTCACACTTGGGACACACATCCAGATTGCGCTCCAGCTCCGGCCGGTACAGCATGGCGTCGCACTTGACGCATTTTTTCCAGACACCTTCCGGCACCTTGCTGGCGCCGCTGCGGCGCTCGGTGCGAATGACCGCGGGAACGATTTTTTCTAACCAGCTCATTTTGTTTCCAAATCCCGATGCTTTCCTGGGCCGGGTATTTTACCGGCCACTGGTTTTCAGACTGAGAATTAAAACACTTAGCGGACCGACAGGCTTAGCCAGATCAGCCGCCATTTCAGGCTTTCTGGCCAAGCCTGTATACGGTGTGCGCTGCGCACCCTACCGATCGAGCGCGGAGCGGATTTCACCGACTATCGCCGCGACATTATCCCGCGCCACATCCGCGGATTGCGCCTCGCCGACCGCCGATACCAGCACACTGCCCACCACGGCGCCATCGCCGTGTTCACTGACAGCCCTGGCCGACTTGCCGTCCTTGATACCGAAACCGACACACAGCGGCAGGTCCGTGTGGCGGCGGATGCGGTCCAGGTTTTCGCGCACGGATTCCGGATCCAGGTGGCCGGCGCCGGTCACCCCTTTCAGGGATACATAGTAGACAAAGCCGCTGGCCAGATCCGTGATCTGCTGCAGGCGCCCATCGCCGGTGGTGGGTGTGAGCAGGAAGATATTGCGCAGGTTGCGCTCGCCCAGCAGCCGGTTCAGCGGACCCGCTTCCTCGGCCGGCAGGTCCACGGTCAGTGCGCCGTCGACACCGGCATCGCGGGCGGCATCGGCAAAGACCTCCGCCCCCATTTTCTCGATCGGGTTGGCATAGCCCATCAGGATTACCGGCGTATCGCTATCGTCACGACGGAACTCGGCCACCATCTGCAGGCATTTGCGCAGCGAGGTTTTGTGCTCCAGTGCGCGCTCGTGACCCTTCTGGATCACCGGGCCCTCGGCCATCGGGTCGGAGAAAGGCACACCCAGCTCGATCAGGTCGGAACCGCTGGCCACCAGCTGGTGCATCAGCGGCACGGTGTTTTCCGGGCCGCCGTCGCCGGCGACGATATAGGTGACCAGCGCCTTGCGGCCCTCGGCGCGCAGGCTGGCGAAACGGCGATCGATTCTGTTTTCTTCTGTCACTGCTGCAATCCCCCGTTACACCTGGATGCCGTCGATGGCGGCCACGGTGAAAATATCCTTGTCGCCGCGGCCGGACAGGTTCACGACAATGTTCTGGTCCGCGTTCATGGTGGCGGCCAGCTTCAGCGCATAGGCCACCGCGTGGCTGGATTCCAGCGCGGGGATGATGCCCTCGGTGCGGGTCAGGGTGCGGAAGGCGTCCAGCGCCTCCTTGTCGTCGGCGGTGACGTATTCCACGCGGCCGATATCCTTCAGCCAGGCGTGTTCCGGGCCCACGCCGGGATAGTCGAGACCGGCGGATACCGAGTGGGTCTCGATGATCTGGCCGTCGTCGTCCTCCATCAGGTAGGTGCGGTTGCCGTGCAGGATACCCGGCACCCCGTCGTTCAGCGGCGCCGCGTGGTGGCCGGTGGCCAGCCCCTCGCCGCCGGCCTCGACGCCGTACATCTTCACGTCGCTGTCGTTCAGGAACGGGTGGAACAGGCCGATGGCATTGGAACCGCCGCCGACACAGGCCACCAGTGCGTCCGGCAGCGCACCGAACTCCTCCTGGCTCTGGCGGCGCGCCTCGCGACCGATCACCGAGTTGAAATCGCGCACCAGTTGCGGGTACGGGTGCGGGCCGGCCACTGTGCCGATGATATAGAAGGTATCGTCGACATTGGTGACCCAGTCCCGCATCGCCTCGTTCATGGCATCTTTCAGCGTCTTCGAGCCGGATTCCACCGGGATCACCTCGGCACCCAGCAGCTTCATGCGATAGACATTGGGCGACTGGCGCTTGACGTCCTCAGCCCCCATATACACGGCACATTTCAGCCCCAGGCGCGCGGCCACGGTGGCGGTGGCGACGCCGTGCTGGCCGGCACCGGTTTCGGCGATCACGCGGCTCTTGCCGCTGTGCTTGGCCAGCAGCGCCTGGCCGACGGTATTGTTCACCTTGTGCGCGCCGGTGTGGTTCAGGTCCTCGCGCTTGAGCCAGATGCGCGCGCCGCCGGCGGCTTCGGTCAGCCGCTCGGCCAGATACAGCGGCGACGGGCGGCCGACATAGTGGGCCAGGTCGTAATCGAAGGCGGCGACGAATTCCGGGTCGTCTTTCAGGCGGGTGTACATTTCCCGCAATTCATCCAGGGCGCCGATCAACGTCTCCGACACAAAACGGCCACCGTAGGGACCGAAATGCCCGCCGGCATCCGGGAAGGCCGAAAAATCCACTGCGTCTTGCTTGCTCACAGACTCACTCCATCCTTACTTTGACTGACTCGAGTTTCACGGAGCCGGTGCGGGGTGCGCCATTGGCAGGCCTGCCCCGAACGCTGAAACCCGGGTTACTGATCTCCCATCACAAACCACTCGCCACTACCCCTTGGCCGCGCGGATAAAGGCCGCCACCTTGTGCGGGTCCTTGCGGCCCGGCGAGACCTCCACGCCGCCGCTGACGTCCACCGCCTGCGGCCGCGCCTCGTCGATGGCCCGCGCCACATTGTCCGGTGTCAGGCCTCCGGCCAGCACTATCTGCTGGCCGCTGCCCCGCGGCACACGCTGCCAGTCGAAGGATTCGCCGGTGCCGCCGGGCACGCCCGGGCGGTAGGCGTCGAGCAGGAAACCGCGCGCCGCCGGGTGCCCGGCCATGGCCGCGAGCACATCGAGATCGTCTTTCATGCGCAGCGCCTTGATATAGGGGCGCCGGAACTGTTCGCAGTCGTCCGCCGATTCACTGCCGTGGAACTGCATCAGGTTGAGCGGCACCCGCGCCAGTATGTCCTCCACTTCGGCGCTGGCGGCATCGACAAACAGTCCCACGAGGGTGACGAAAGGCGGCACGGCCCTGGCGATCACGGCCGCCTGTTCGGCGGTGACATTGCGCGGGCTTTTGGCATAGAACACCAGCCCCAGCGCATCGGCCCCGGCGGCGACGGCGTCGCGGGCATCCTCGCTGGTGGTTATACCGCAGATCTTTACTTGCATTGAATCCCGAGGTCGCGGGCCGACCGGCCGTTCAAAAATGAGGGAGCACGCGATACTAGCAGATTGGCGCAGGGTGCGAAATGTACAGAGCACGACCGCCGTGCGCGATCAGCGCGCCGCGCCCCCGGGCACAGAGAGGCCGCCGAGGGGAAGCGGCACCAGTAGCGGCCCGGGTTCGAAGGCGGGCAGATTGAATTCGGGCGGGTACTGCACGTCCACCAGATACAGCCCGAACGGCGGCGCGGTGACACCGCCGGCACTGCGGTCGCGGGCTTCGAGTACTTCTCCCGCCCATTCGGGTTCGCGCTCGCCACGGCCGATCGCCATCAGCACGCCGGTGATATTGCGCACCATATGGTGCAGGAAGGCGTTGGCGCTGATCTCCAGCACGATCAACTGCCCCACCCTGGCGATATCCAGCCGCGCAATCTCGCGCACGGGGCTTTTGGCCTGGCACTGGGTCGCGCGGTAGCTGGTGAAATCGTGCGTGCCGATCAGGTGCTGGCTGGCTTCGCGCATGGCGTCGATATCCAGCGGGTGCTGGGTCCAGGTGACTTCGCTGGCCGCCTGGGCGGAACGTGTCGGGGCGCTGTGGATCAGGTAGCGGTAGCTGCGCGCGTGGGCGGAAAAGCGCGCGTGGAACTGTGCCGGCACTTCCTTCGCCCAGCGCACGCGCACGGCATCCGGCAGCTTGGTGTTGACACCCTGTACCCAGGCGCGTTCGGGGCGCTGCGCGCGTGTGTCGAAATGAATGACCTGGCCGGTGGCGTGCACGCCGGCATCGGTGCGGCCGGCGCAGACCAGGGTCACCGGCTCGGCCGCAATCGCGGACAGGGCTTTTTCCAGATGCGCCTGTACCGTTTCAGCGGCGGATTTCTGTTTCTGGAAGCCGTGCAGGCGGGCGCCGCAGTATTCGACGCCGAGGGCAACGCGGTGCAGGCCCTCGGGGAGCTGCTCACCGGCGGGAACTTCGCCGTTGGATTTGTAGGTGTATTCGCGATTCATGGTTTACGTCCGGCCGCAACGGGCGGGTTTCGGTGTCGTGCCATCGGGGCGCGTGCGCTCGCCGGGCCTCACTGGCGCACGGCCTTCGGCCTGCCAAGGCTGCCCCACCCGATCCCGACCATAAAAAAACCCCGCAGCGGGTGCGAGGTTTTTCCGGAGCTGCGGAATGCCGCCGTTAAGCCATGCGCTCCAGCATTTCCCTGGCGCGGCTCTGGTGTTCACCGCTGCTCTCCCCGACCACCTCGTTGAGGATATCCTTGGCGCCGTCTTTGTCGCCCATATCCAGGTAGGCCTGGGCCAGTTCCAGCTTGGTGCTGACTTCGTCGTTGCCCTCGAGCAGGTTCAACTCGGAATCCAGGTCGCTCTCCAGGTTGAAGTTCAGGTCGCCGAGATCGGCTTCGGCGCTTTCAGTGCTCTTCGCGGTTTGCGCCTCACTGGCGCCGGTTGCGGGCTCGGGCCGGGATGCCGGTTGCGGCTGTTCGGCGACGGCCACATCGGTGTCGCTCTCCATCGCCAGGGAGTCATCGGCATCCAACTCCCCGGCAATATCGTCCAGGTCGATGGAATCCAGGTCCAGGCCCTCGCCGAAATCGTCGCCGAAGCTGTCCAGGTCGTCAGAGAAGTCGTCCGCGCTGTCCGCCACCGGTTCTTCCGCTGCGGTTGTTGGCGATGCCTCCGGGTCGGCCTGCAGCTCGCCCGCGGTATCGTCTTCCATTGCGGACAGGTCCAGGTCGAAATCCAGGCCGCCCTCATCCCCGCTGTCTTCCGTGGCGACACTCGTGCGCTCGTATTCGATCGGGCCCAACTCGCCCGATGTTTTCTCCGCGGACGTATCGCCGTCGGCATCGAGATCCAGGCCATCCAGATCCAGCTCGCCGGACATCAGGTCGTCGAGGTTGAAATCGTCCTCGGCGCTCTCCTGGCCGGAGGCCTCTTCCGCGCGGCTGTCGCTGTCGAAGCCGGTATCCAGGTCGAGGTCCAGGGAGAAATCGCCATCATCCCGGGCCGCTCCCGATGCGCCGGCGCTGCCGCTGTCATCGGACAGATCCATGGTCAGGTCGTCCAGCAGCGAGGTGTCCTCCTGCTGTCCGCTGCCGGTGTCGCCGGAGAAGTCATCGCCCGCGGCAAATTCGTCTTCAAACGAAGCGCTGATATCGTCCAGCTGTGTCGCCTCCAGGGATTCGCTGGAGAAGTCCATCGACGGCGCCTCAAACGGCGGGGCGCCGGCAATGCTTTCGCGCAGGCGCGCGGCGCGGTCGGCCGCGGGGCCATCGCTGACACTGAGCAGTTGGCGATAGTGATCGTCGAACTTGTCCGCGCTCTGCTCGTGGGCATAGACCTCCAGCAGCATCAGGCGCGCGTCGACATTGTTCGGGTCCTTGTCGATGCCGTTCAGCAACTTGCCTTCGGCCTCGCTGTATTGCCCGAGGGACAGGTGAATTTCGGCTTCCGAGATGGGGTCGTCGGTTCCGACATCGTCCAGCTCGCCCAGATCGAAGCTGTCCTCGGCCTCCATGGACTCGACTGCGGTCAGGTTTTCGTCCGGCTCGGCGACTTCCTCCGGCGCATCGGCGAGGGCGCGCTCGGCGGCCATTTCGGCCTCGACCTGGCGCATGGCCTCCTCTTCTTCCTTGCGGCGGCGCCAGGTCAGGAACCCGGCCAGGCCGATGACCAGGACACCCAGGCCGATCCCGATCAGCTGGATATTGTCCATCAGCCGCTCCATCAGGGTCGGCTCGGATTTGGTCTGGACCACCACGCGGTTGCGGCTGTCGTCCGGTTGCGATTCCGGCTCTGCAGCGGCTTCGGGTTCGGCGGCGGTTTCGGTTTCCGCTTCCGCGGCGACCTCGTCCGCGGCGGTCTCTGTGGCACCCTCACCGGTTTCGGCGGACGGGGTTTCAGACTGCCCGGCGGCTTCCTGCACCGCCTGCATCTCTTCGTTGGAGACCTCCACCATGCGCTCCATGGTGTCGATCTGCTCGTCGAGTTCGGAAATACGGTCCTTGAGCTCCTGATTCTCGAGCTCGGACTTGTCCAGCTCCTCCTCGCTCACCGCCAGCTCACCGGTAAGCGCCTCGCTGTCGCTGGCACCACTGCCGGTACCGGAGGTCACGGACTCGTTGTCGCCCGGCGCCGCGAGACTGACGCGGCCCTCGACCGATTCGCTCTCGGCCACATCGCTGCTGGCGGCACGCGCATCCAGCGGTGCGCCGGTAGCGGCATCGTCGCCGACGCGCTCGCGCCAGCTGTCGTTCTGTACCGCCACTTCGGAAATGGCGTCGCGCACACTGAGGGCGCGGATATCCTGCGCATTTGGCAGGCGCAGCACGGCACCTTTCTTCAGCAGGTTGATATTGTCATTGATAAACGCCTCGGGGTTGAGGCGCTGGATCGCCAGCATGGTCTGCTGCACGGAGAATTCGCGACCGGCGCGGTTTTCCAGCGCGATTTCCCACAGGGTTTCGTTGGAGGAAACCGGGCCGTAGACCTGACTGCCACTGTCCGCCGCTGTCTCGGCGGCTGGCCGCGCCTCGCGGCGCAGCTCCATCGGCTCCTCGGCGGGCTCCCGGGCCTGCGGTCGGGTCTCTGCCTGCTGCTGGCGCGGCTCGGCGGTTTCTTCGGCGGCGGGGCGGGTCTGCATCTGCTCCAGCGGGCGCCGTTGCGATTGCGTATCGCGGCGTACCTGCTGGCGCTCGCGCTCGGCGGCGCGCACCGGCTGCTGCGCCGTGCTGCCGGAAAATGCCGGCAGGTCCATCAACAGTGTGTACTCGCGCAGCAGGCGCCCGCTGGGCCAGCGGGTCTCCACCAGGAAATTCAGGTAGGGCTCGCGAATTGGCGCGCGGCTGGAGACACGGACCACCGGCTTGGCACCGGAGTAGTCCACATCGAAGCGCAGCTCGGTGAGCAAATAGGATCTGTCGACACCGGCCCGCTCGAAATCCTCCGGGTTGGCGAGACGTACCTTGATCTCACCGTCGCCGAGGCCGCGGGTCTGCAGCAGGCCGATTTCCGCATCGAGGGGCTGGTTGAGGGTGGAGTTCAACTTGATCTCCCCCAGCCCGAGCGCCAGAGCCGTGTTGCCACCCAGTGCGCTGACCAGACCAACCGCTAGTGCCAGCTTTCGCACACGCATATCCGATTCCCTTTATTGTTAGAATCCCGGGCTTTCCACAAAGCCCTATCACTGTACAGTAAACGTTCAACAACGCGGCTGCCGCAATGACAGCCTGCCGCCACTGGCGAAACTTTCACCATTTGGAAAGCGCCACCCCCAAGTCGAACGAAAGTTAAGAAGAAACCTTCACTATGGCGGCTAAGTATTAATTATCAGTGGTTTTTTAGCAACAACTGGGCAATCTGTGCGCAGTTGATCGCCAAGTCTCTGCGCAAATTGTCGGACGCCGCACAAAAATTAATCTGTTTTGCGTTCAACAAGCTCTGTCGCAAACGGCCAATCAGCGTCTCCTCGCCGCCGACCGCCTCTTCCGACGAGGGACGCTCGCGCATTTTCAACCGCGTACCGTTGCGCAGTAATCCACCGATTTGCGCCAGGTCCGCGTCTTCCTTCAGGACCGCGCGCACATTGGCCAGTTGGCCGTGAAAAACCGAGGCGGTATTGATGCTGGCATCCAGCGCGATATTCCCGCCCAGCAGGCGGCGCAGGTCGTGCAGCAGTGCCAGCTCAGACAGGTTGTGGCCACTGGCGAGCAGCGCCTCGCTGGAACTCAGGTGATTGAACGCGAGGCGATGGCCGATGGCGGGATCGATATCCGCCTCCTGGCCGTTGAACATGCGCGCCGTCTGCGCGGCCATGGCATCCACCGCGGATTTGCCCAGCGCGGACACCGGCTGGTTGAGCTGGACCTCGACCGCCTGCAGCCGGTCGCGCAGCGGCGCCAGCGCCTCTGCCACCATGGCGGCGCCGGCGGCCGGCAGTGACAGGACCCGGCGTTCCGCCGCGGCGATATCCGCGGCATTCAGCAGTGGGTGGATCAGGGTCGCCGTCTCGTCCCCGCGGGTGTTGTCGGCGGCGTCCAGCACCCAGGCGCCGGCACCCTCGGCCGAGGACAGCGCCGAGAGGCCGGCATCCCCGCCCTTCAACAGGATCACCACCTGCTCCGGCGCAAAGGCAAACTGTTCCAGCGACTGCACCGGGATATTGCGGTTGGCATATACCTGGGTCGCCGTCTCGCCCTCCTCCTCTTCCAGCAGGCGCAACTGATCGGCAGCGACCACCTTGCGCTCTTCCAGGACTTCCAGCAGGGGGGAAAAAGCGGCGCTGTCGACGCCGACAATGACCAGTTCGCGGGGGGATTCCGGCATATCACTTCACTTCGTCAATTGGGGGAGGAAAAGCGGGGGCGATTATACTCATCGGGCCATGAGGGGAAAGAGCAGCCGCTAACACTTGTGCTTTTTCGCGCCCCACCCAATGGCTCCGCACCGGCGCCGTTCAATAGAGGAAGGCGTGTCGCCCCCGATCCCCCGACTCCAGGCCGGAAAACACGATGGCGCTGGAATCATTACTCCAGGCAAATGGCTCGCCATCGTATGGGTCGCGCAGATCCGATTCATGCAACAGTCGCCGCATCTGCCGGGGTTCCGGCATGGCGCCCCGATTGCGCAAGCGGGCGGTAAGCAACGCCGCGCGGCGGATCCCCTCGAGGTCTGCCACCCTGGCAGCATAGGATGCATAGGACGGTGTGGCCACGCTTGCCAGGATGACACCCACGGGGTTGTACAACTGGATTCCGCGCTCATCCGGGGCACGCGCCTCCCGTTCCAGCGCCTCCACTGCCCGCGGCAACTCTTCCAGGGGAACCCGCAGCACATCACTGGTGGCGAGCAGAGTGTCGGCGGTGATGTTGCTGGTGGCCTGTGGCTGCAGTAGCAACCCCTGTGCCCGGCGGGTAAGTTGCGTTATCACGCCGCCACTATCCGGATCTCCCGCCGCGACCTGCCAGAGGTCCGGCCAGTCCGCAATCCCGAAAACCATATGGTGCGAATAACGCCACTCACCGGCGAAACAACGCTCCATGGACAATTCCGGCCCGGACAGGGGGCGCAGCCACGACTCCGGAACAGCCTCATCGACACCGGTTTCGGGAAGCCGCCGCAACACCAGGTTCGACCAGGCAAAATGCCTGTCCATCGCCGCGGTGGCGATCATTTTCGTCAGCAGGACATCGGC
This sequence comes from Microbulbifer litoralis, assembly GCF_023634065.1. GTDB lineage: Bacteria > Pseudomonadota > Gammaproteobacteria > Pseudomonadales > Cellvibrionaceae > Microbulbifer > Microbulbifer litoralis. The sequence continues at coordinate 14,396 of NZ_JALKCV010000008.1, read as the reverse complement.
GCTGGCCAGCACCATACGCCAGAAGCGGATATCTTCCCCCAGCAGCGCGCGGACCGCGGCGACGTCGCCGCGGTCGGCAAGCTGCCACGCACGCAATAGCAGCAGCTTCTGGCCTTCCAGCATCTCGCTGTAGGGGGGAAAAGGCGCGGAGGTATGCCGTGGGACCTCCTCCCGCCAGACCGGGCGGGAGATCAGCGCCCGGTAGCGATTCAAGACCCAGCCCTCCGAAAGCAGCCATTCCGCTACCACTGCGTCCGCGTTGCGCATCGCGTCATAACACACCTCGCCCGGTGGATTCGGGCAGACATCGCCCAGTTTCTCTATCGGCTGGCTGCGATATTTGCCAAAGCTGGAGTATTCACCGGGAGGGTGGTCGAAGGCGGATGCCGATGTGCGGTCGGACATCGAATCGATCCAGTCAATGCGTTTCCTGCCCCACGCCAGCGGATCGAGAGGCCGCGCGATGGCAAAGCCCTGCGCGTACACATAGGCGTTGTCGCTGTCGGATACGGCGGGGCGACTGTCGAGGATGTGCTGGAATTTCTGTGCCGCCGCAGAGGGCGGCCGGTCGCTCCAGTTGATGGCCAGCATGAGGAGAGTCACGGCACCCGGCAGGAGGACAGCCGATACGAGCAGCCACGTCAGAACTTTAAACAGCCGGTTCCCGAGAGTCATATCGCCCCGTCCATACCCAAAAGACCCGAATGCCATCATACACGGGGCGGCATTCGGGTCCACGTATCAGCCGATCAAGTGGAGCCGGAACCCTCGGCTACAGGATGAAGGCTCCGCGCCCCGGGGTTACAGCTTGCCGAGCAGAATCAGCAGCACCCGGCGCAGCGGTTCGGCGGCGCCCCACAGCAACTGGTCGCCGACGGTAAAAGCGGACAGGTACTGCGGGCCCATGTTCAGCTTGCGCAGGCGGCCCACCGGGATATCCATGGTGCCGGTGACCGCAGTCGGTGTCAGTTGCTCGAGGGTGGCGTCGCGATCGTTCGGCACCACCTTGGCCCAGTCGTTGGAAGAGGCGATCAGCTGTTCGATCTCGGCGATGGAGACGTCTTTCTTCAGCTTCACGGTGAACGCCTGGCTGTGGCAGCGCATGGCGCCGATGCGCACGCAGGTGCCGTCCACCGGTACGGTGCTCTCGGTGCGCAGGATCTTGTTGGCCTCGGCCTGGGCTTTCCACTCTTCGCGGCTCTGGCCGTTTTCCAGCTGGGTATCGATCCACGGCAGCAGACTGCCGGCCAGCGGCGCGCCGAATTCGGCGGTGGGGAAATCCGCGGAGCGCATGTTTTGCGCCACTTTGCGGTCGATCTCCAGGATGGCGCTGGACGGGTCCGCCAGTTCGTCGGCGACGCCGTCGCGGATGGCTCCCATCTGCGAGATCAGCTCGCGCATATGGCGCGCACCGGAGCCGCTGGCAGCCTGGTAGGTCATGGCGGAAACCCAATCCACCAGGCCCTCTTTGAACAGGCCCCCGAGGCCCATCAGCATCAGGCTGACGGTGCAGTTGCCGCCGATAAAGTCCTTCACACCGGCATCGATACCGCGATCGATCACGTCGCGGTTGACCGGGTCCAGAACGATGATGGAATCGTCTTCCATACGCAGGCTGGAGGCGGCGTCGATCCAGTAGCCTTTCCAGCCCTTTTCGCGCAGCTGTGGGTAAACTTTTTTCGTATAGTCGCCGCCCTGGCAGCTGACGATGGCATCCAGCTCCGCCAGCGCATCGATATCGAAGGCGTCGCCCAGCGGCGCCACGCTCTTGTCACTTTCCGGGCGCCCCACGTCCGGCGCTTTGCCGCCGGCATTGGAGGTGGAGAAGAAAACCGGTTCCGGGATATGGGCGAAATCGTTCTCTTCGCGCATACGGCCCATCAGTACCGAGCCGACCATACCGCGCCAGCCGATAAAACCTACTTTGTTCATTGCAGTGTCCTGTTAATCCTTTTGTCTCTGGATTCCGGCGCGCGCCGGAATGACGAATCGAAGTGAGCGGGCGCGGGTATCAGAAAGCGGCCACCACTGCTGCGCCCATCTCCGCGGTGGATACCTTCACACTGCCATCAGTGTAGATATCCGCGGTGCGCAGTCCGTCGTCGAGCACTTTGCTGACGGCCGCTTCGATCGCGTCCGCCGCCTCGCCCATGTCCAGCGAGTAGCGCAACATCATCGCCGCCGACAAAATTGTCGCCAGCGGGTTCGCCAGGCCCTGGCCGGCGATATCCGGCGCCGAGCCATGGCAGGGTTCATAGAGGCCGAATCCGCTCTCGTTCATGGAGGCGGACGGCAGCATACCGATGGAGCCGGTCAGCATGGCGGCGGCGTCGGAGAGGATATCGCCGAACATATTGCCGGTGACCATCACATCGAACTGCTTGGGCGCGCGCACCAGCTGCATGGCCGCGTTGTCGACATACATGTGCGACAGTTCCACATCCGGATATTCCGGCGCCAGGCGGTCCAGCACTTCGCGCCACAGCACCGTCACTTCCAGTACATTGGCCTTATCCACGGAGCAGAGCTTGCCGCCGCGCTTCTGCGCGGCCTCGAAGGCGGTGCGCGCAATACGCTCGATTTCCGACTCGCTGTAGACGTAGGTATTGAAGCCCTGTTTTTCACCGTTTTCCAGCGTGCGGATACCGCGCGGCTCGCCGAAATAGATACCGCCGGTGAGTTCGCGCACGATCAGGATATCCAGGCCGGAGACCACTTCCGGCTTCAGCGAGGAGGCCTCCGCCAGTTGCGGATACAGAATCGCCGGGCGCAGGTTGGCGTACAGGCCCAGCTTGCTGCGGATTTTCAGCAGGCCCTTTTCCGGGCGAATGGCGCGACCCAGTTGATCCCACTTGGGACCGCCAACGGCGCCCAATAGTACGGCATCGCACTGGCCGGCCTTTTCCAGCTCGGCATCGGTGAGCGGTTCGCCGTGGGCATCGATGGAGGCGCCACCGATCAGGCCCTGCTCGAAGCTCAGGTCCAGGCCGAATTTCCTGTCCGCGGCTTCCAGCACCGCCAGCGCCTGCTCGATGATTTCCGGGCCGATACCGTCGCCCGGCAGGATCATGATTTTTTTGCTCACAATTGTTCCCTTACATTTAAACGGAGCCATGCAGGAGCCTGCCTTGCAGGCGATGAAGAGCCGTGCTCCATCCCATTCGCCTGCGGGGCCGGCTCCTACAAAAGGGGCATTATTTTACCGAATCGAACAACCACGGTGCCTGTTCGCGGCGCTTCGCTTCGTAGGTGCGGATATCGTCCGCGTCTTCCAGCGTCAGGCCGATATCGTCGAGGCCGTTCAGCAGGCAGTGCTTGCGGAAGGCGTCCACCTCGAAATCGATGGCCTCGCCATTCGGCTTGATCACCTGCTGCTTTTCCAGGTCGATGGTCAGCTGGTAGCCTTCCTGCGCGTACAGTTCCCCGAACAGCTGGTCGACAACCTGCTCGTCGAGCACAATCGGCAGCAGGCCGTTCTTGAAACAGTTGTTGAAGAAGATATCGGCAAAGCTCGGTGCAATCACCGCGCGAAAACCGTGATCGTCCAGCGCCCAGGGCGCGTGCTCGCGGCTGGAGCCGCAGCCGAAGTTCTTGCGCGCCAGCAGCACTGAGGCACCCTTGTAGCGCGGAAAGTTCAGTGGAAACTCCGGGTTGAGCGGGCGCACACTATTGTCCTGCCCCGGCTGCCCCTCATCGAGATAGCGCAGCTCGTCGAACAGGTTGGGGCCGAAACCAGTACGCTTGATGGATTTCAGGAACTGCTTGGGAATGATCAGGTCCGTATCCACATTGGCGCGGTCCATCGGCGCCGCCAAGCCTTTGTGTTGAGTAAAAGCTTTCATTGTCTCAGATCTCCCCTCCGTTCACGGCTGTCTCCCCGGCCTGAACCATTTCACGCACATCGACAAAGGTACCGGCGATCGCCGCCGCCGCGGCCATCCCCGGGCTCACCAGGTGGGTGCGGCCGCCGTAGCCCTGGCGCCCCTCAAAGTTGCGGTTGGAAGTGGAAGCGCAATGCTCGCCCGCCCCCAGCTTGTCCGCATTCATCGCCAGGCACATGGAACAGGACGGCTCGCGCCACTCGAAACCGGCCTCCACAAACACGGTGTGCAGGCCCTCTTTTTCCGCCTGCGCCTTCACCGACTGGGAGCCCGGTACCACCAGCACCTGCTTGACGCTGTCGGCTTTCCTGCGGCCCTTGGCCACAGCGGCGGCCGCGCGCAGATCCTCGATACGGGAATTGGTACAGGAACCGATAAACACCCGATCGAGCTTGATATCGGTTATCTTCTGGCCCGCACTCAGGCCCATATACTCCAGCGCGCGCTCGATACCGGAGCGGCGGGTCGCGTCGCTCTCGTCGGCCGGGTTCGGTACCAGTGCACTGACCGGCGCCACCATTTCCGGCGACGTGCCCCAGCTCACCTGCGGCTCGATGTCCTCGGCTTTCAGGTCCACCACTGCATCGAAAACGGCGTCGTCATCGGAGTGCAGGCGGTTCCAGTTTTCCACCGCCGCCTCCCACTGCGCCCCCTTGGGCGCGTAGGGCTTGTCCTTGACATAGTCCAGGGTCACCTGATCCACCGCCACCATACCGGCGCGGGCGCCGGCCTCGATGGCCATGTTGCAGATGGTCATGCGGCCCTCCATCGACAGGCCGCGGATGGCCGAACCGCCAAACTCGATCGCGTAACCGGTGCCGCCGGCGGTGCCGATCTTGCCGATAATCGCCAGCACCACGTCTTTCGCGGTGACACCCGGACCCAACTCGCCGTCCACGCGCACCAGCATGTTCTTCATCTTCTTCTGGATCAGGCACTGGGTGGCCATCACATGCTCCACCTCGGAGGTGCCGATACCGTGCGCCAGCGCGCCCAGGGCACCGTGGGTGGACGTGTGGGAATCACCGCAGACGACGGTCATACCCGGCAGGGTGGCGCCGGTCTCCGGGCCGATCACGTGCACGATGCCCTGGCCCGGCTCGTTGATGCCGAACTGCACCACATCGAAATCGCTGCAGTTCTCGTCCAGGGTCTGTACCTGGATACGCGCGATCTCATCGCGGATACCGGCCACACCGACAGCCCGCTCGGCCGCATCGGACGGCACATTGTGGTCCGGCGTCGCCACCAGAGAATCCTTCCGCCAGAGCTTGCGACCAGCCAGTCGCAGGCCCTCGAAAGCCTGCGGCGAGGTCACCTCGTGGATCAGGTGACGATCGATATAAATCAGCGCGGTGCCGTCCTCGCGGCTTTTGACCAGATGGTCCCGCCAGAGTTTGTCGTAGAGCGTCTGTCCGGCCATGGCCGTATCCTCTAGTAAATGCGGTTTTCGAATCTGGCCGAGTCTAGGCTGGGCATTGAATAACATCAATTTATATTTATTATAAGAAGTAGTCGGAAATGGAATTCCATGTGCGGGACTCGGGACTCAAGTAGGCTGCGCCCGGTCAAGGTCAAAAAAGAACGGCCCGGCTGGACGTGAAGGCCCTGCTGTCGGGGGTTGTTTGTGAAACGATTGCCGATGAGGCTGTTGAGCAAACAGCCACCGACAGCAGGGCCGGCCCGGAACCTGCTTACGAACCGAATTTCGGCGCCCCCTACAAGCCCGGTCAACGGCGTGAGACCGCCAAGGACGGCGGTCATGCAGAGAACGCATGACGCAGTATCGGCCATCCTGCCGATTTGTGCCGGTGAAGCTATTGAACAAACAGCCACCGGCAGCAGGGCCGCCACGACGCCAGCCTACCGGCACCAAGCAACAGGAATCCCCAACCCATGGAAATCCAGTGGCTCAAGGCCTTCCTCGCCACCGCCGAACAGGGCTCCGCCTCCGAGGCGGCGGAGACATTGCACCTGACCCAGCCGGCGGTCAGCAAGCGCCTGGCAGCGCTGGAGCAACAACTGGGCACGCCGCTGTTCGACCGCATCGGCCGGCGCCTGCAGCTGACCGATGCCGGCCGCGCACTGCTGCCGCGGGCGCGGCATATCCTCAACGAGGTCAGCGACGCCGAGCGCGAACTGCGCGCCCTGGGCAACGAGGTGACCGGCAGCCTGCGCATCGCCACCAGTCACCATGTGGGCCTGCACCACCTGCCGCCAGTGCTCAAGGCATTCAGCACCCGCTACCCGGAAGTGGCCCTGGACATCGATTTCGTCGACTCGGAACAGGCCTATGAAGCACTGATGGCCGGCGAGTACGAACTCGCAGTCGTGACCCTGGCCCAGAAGGACTACCCGAGCCTGGAATCCCGCGTCATCTGGCCCGATCCCTGTGTGGTGGTGGCCGCGCCGGACCACCCACTGTCAAAACTGCCGGCGCTGGACCTCTCCGACCTGGCCCGCTACCCGGCCATACTGCCGGACCTCAATACCTATACCGGCCGGCTGATCAAACGTGAATTCGACCAGCGCGGCCTGAAACTGACCGCCAAACTGGCCACCAACTTTCTCGAGACCATCAAAATGATGGCCGGTGTCGGCCTCGGCTGGAGCGTGCTGCCGGAAACCCTCGTGGATGAAAGCCTGGCAGTACTGCCGGTGGAAAAACTGCACATCCTGCGCAACCTGGGCGTCATCAACCACCGCGCGCGCACCCTGAGCAATGCCGCAGCCGCCCTGCAACAGCTGCTGATTGCCACCGCGGGGAAAAACCCGGCACAGGACGGTGTCCAATAACCCTACGGGGCGCACAAAATGTGCGACTGACATCAGCATGTCAGCGAAAAACAGGTAAACTCCGCCCAACTAAAAAACGGAGAGATCGCCATGAAGAAAACAGCCCTCGCCCTCTGCGCCGCACTCGCCAGTGGCGCCGCCAGCGCCGACACCATTCTCGGCTTCGACGCCAGCCTCGGCGCCTGGCAGCCCGACTACAGCGGCACCCTGGGCGTCGACGACTACGATATCGACAACTTCGACGTGGCCGACGACAACATCACTTTTATCCAGGCCGCCCTCGAGCACCCGATTCCGCTGGTGCCCAATATCATGGTTGCCCACAGTAAAATCGAAACCGATGGCTCCGCCTTTCTCAGCCGTGATGTGACTTTCGGCGAGGAAACCTTTGACGCGGGCCACGAGGTCTACGCCAACATGGATCTCAGCCACACCGACGCCACCCTCTATTACGAAATACTGGACAACTGGGTCAACCTGGACCTGGGCCTGACCGCGCGCCAGTACGACGGCAGCCTGGAAGCCTACAACGACTTCGCCGCCGCCACCGCAATCGGTGTCGATCAACCCAAAAGCGAAACCATCGAATTCTCCGGCGTGCTGCCGATGGCTTACGGTATGGCACGCTTCGACCTGCCGTTTACCGGCTGGTCCATCATCGCCCAGGGCAATGCCACCAGTTACGACGGCGACAGGCACACCGACCTGACGGCCAAGGTGCGCTGGGATTTCGTACCGGCACTGGATTTCGCCATCGAGGCCGGCTATCGCCAGATGACACTGGATGTACAGGAACTGGACGATTTCCAGACCGACCTGGAAATCAAGGGCCCCTACCTGGGACTGAACCTGCACCTGTAATTTCCGGCACTCGCGGCATTGTGCTGTAGAAGCCTGCAGGCAGGCTCCTACAGGCAGCGACCTGCAGGATGGGCACAGCGTATGCCCATCCTGCCCCCTCACAAACCACCGATCACCCACCGTCCATGCGGAACAGCGCCTTGCCGGCCCCACTGCGCGCATAGGCAAAGGCCGTCTCGTAATCCGACAGATTGAACTGCCGCTCCGCACTGGCGCGCAGCTCGCCGGTGCCGATCAGTTTCCTGACATTGTGCAGGACGGAAAACAGCTTCCATTTCGACTGCGACGCCAGCCAGTTGCCGAGATAGAACCCCTGGATACTGGCCAGCGACATCATCATCTCGCGCACCGGCAACACCGTGTTCTGCTGGCTCAGGGTGCCGTAACAAACCAGCCTGCCGCGCGGTGACAGGCAGCGCAGCACCTCGCCGCCCAGCTGGCCACCGACACTGTCGATGGCATAGCCCACACCGGCACCACCGGTGATTTCCGCCACCCGCGTGAAGGCGTCCTCGCTGTCGGTGGCGATCACCGCGTCGCTGCCGAGGCGCCGCAACTCCGCCGCCCGCTCCACGCGCCGCACGATACTGATGGTCCTGAAACCGAAGCGCCGCCCCAGGCGAACCACCATACGTCCCAGCGCCGAACCGCCGGCCGTCTGCAACAGGTACTCGCCGCGGGGAACCCTCAGCACCTCGCGGGTCAGGATGTAGGCGGTCATCGGGTTGATGAAGAACATCGCGCCCTGGGCGTCGTCGATATCCTTTGGCAGCGGCAACGCGCGATTCGCATCCACGGCCAGGTACTCCGCCCAGGTGCCGCTCTCCGGGGAATCGGCCGCGACCACCGCCACGCGCCGCCCCAGCAACCGACGCGCGAAAAGGCCACCGCCCACGGCTTCCACGACGCCCACCCCCTCACTACCCAGGGTACAGGGGGCGCGCTTGAGCGGCTGCCCACGGGGCAACAGGTAGGAAGTGGGTTTCTGGTAATTCCACACCGCGCGCTGCAGCGCCTGTAGATAGCGGCCGTGAATCACATTGAAATCGGAGGGATTGATGGCGCTGGCGCTCATGCGCACCAGCACCTGGCCGGAGCGCAGGACCGGCCGCTCCACATCGGAGAGTTTGACACAACTGAAATCGTCGGCGTGTCGATCGACGGTAAGGGCCTTCATTCCCGAGGTCACCTCAATATTGCCGGTGCTCCCCGATAGTAGACCCAAATGGCAGGATGGGCAGGCGACTGCCGCAGCAATTCACCGAGAATCAGCGCACACTCATCGACCCGCAGTGGCGACTCCCGCAGTCACATCCCCATTCTGCCCCCGCTGGCGCAGCACATGGTCGATCAGCACCAGCGCCATCATCGCCTCGGCGATCGGCGTCGCGCGGATACCCACGCAGGGGTCGTGGCGGCCCTTGGTGACCACTTCGATCGGGTTGCCGTGGGTGTCGATACTGCGGCCGGGAATGCGCAGGCTGGAGGTGGGCTTCAGCGCGATATGGGCGACCAGGTCCTGGCCGCTGGAGATGCCGCCGAGCACGCCGCCGGCGTTGTTGGACAGGAAACCGTCCGGCGTTATCTCGTCGCGGTGCTCGGTACCCTTCTGCCCGACGCTGGCAAAGCCGGCCCCGATCTCGACGCCCTTGACCGCGTTGATGCTCATCAGGCCGTGGGCCAGGTCCGCGTCCAGGCGATCGAAGATGGGCTCGCCCAGGCCCGCGGGCACGCCGCTGGCCTGCACGGAGATGCGCGCGCCGATGGAGTTGCCCTCCTTGATCAGCGCCTGCATATAGGCCTCCATCTCCGGCACCTTGTCCGCGTCCGGGCAGAAGAACGGGTTACGGTCCACCTGTTCCCAGTCGAGCTTTTCAACGCTGATCGGGCCCAGCTGCGACAGGTAGCCGCGCACCTGGATATCGAACTTTTCCCTCAACCACTTTTTGGCAATGGCGCCGGCGGCCACGCGCATGGCCGTCTCGCGCGCGGACGAACGGCCGCCGCCGCGGTAGTCGCGCACGCCGTACTTCTGCCAGTAGGTGTAGTCGGCGTGCGCCGGGCGCACCTGTTCGGCGATATTGGAATAATCCTTGGAGCGCTGATCGGTGTTCTCGATCAGCAGGCCGATGGGGGTGCCGGTGGTTTTGCCCTCGAACACGCCGGAGAGGATTTTTACCTGGTCCGCCTCGCGGCGCTGGGTGGTGTAGCGGGAAGTACCGGGCTTGCGCCGATCCAGCTCCAGCTGGATTTCCTCCTCGCTGATGGCCAGGCCGGGCGGGCAGCCGTCGACGATACAGCCCAGCGCCGGACCATGGCTCTCGCCGAAGGTGGTTACGCAGAACAGCTTGCCAAAAGTGTTGCCGGACATGGGGTTGGGGCCTTGTATTGGGTCTTGCAAGTTATATGAGGGCGGGGATTATAGCGCCTTTTGGGACTCGGGACTCGGGACTCGGGACTCGGGACTCGGGACTCGCAGTATCGTGCCATCGGCGCGAGGTCGCAATAATTGTCGCCGACATCCCCGGCGCCATTGGCAATTCGCAGCCGTAGAGGTCCGACGCATGAACGGACTGGCTTCGGAAGACCGGCCACAGCGCACGAAGCCGGTGCCTACTCCAATTTTATTCCCGAGTCCCGGTGAAATAAGCGAGCAGCTCTTCGCGGCTGATGACGAAGACCCCGTGGCCACCGTCGGCAAACTCCGGCCAGGTAAAGGGCACTGTCGGGAAGGCGTCTTCCAGCGCCTGCCAGCTGTTGCCCACTTCACACACCAGCAGGCCGTCCGGCTGCAGGTGGTCGGCCGCCTCGCGCAGCAGGCGGCGGGTGAAATCCAGGCCGTCGTCGCCGGAACCCAGGGCGATTTCCGGCTCCGCGCGGAATTCCTGTGGCATCTCCGCCAGGTCGCGGGCATCCACATACGGCGGGTTGCAGACAATCAGCTCGTAACTGAACCCATCCAGGCCGCTGAACAGGTCGGACTGTACGGCCCGCACCTGCTCGTTCAGGTGGTGGCGGTTGATGTTGATCTGCGCCACCTCGACGGCGCCGCTGTCGATATCCGCCAGGTCCACACGCGCTTCGGGAAAGGCCCCGGCACAGGCGATGCCGATACAGCCGCTGCCGCAACACAGGTCCAGGATCGCCAGCGGTTCCACCTTGAGCCAGGGCTGGAAGTCGTTGCGGATCAGTTCGCCGATCGGCGAGCGCGGCACTAGCACCCGCTCGTCGACGTAGAAATCCAGGCCACAGAAGTGCGCCTCATTGGTCAGGTAGGGCAGCGGCAGGCGCTCGTCGACACGGCGCTCGAGCAGCGCCATGGCACTGCGGCGCTCCTCCATTGTCAGCCGCGCCTGCAGCACCTCCGGCTTGCTGTCCAGCGGCAGGTGCAGGCTGTGCATCACCAGTTGCAGCGCCTCGTCCCAAGCGTTGTCGGTGCCGTGGCCGAAGTGGAGGCCGGCCTCATTGAAGCGGCTGGTGCCCCAGCGCACGAAGTCCAGCAGGGTCACCAGTTCCCGGAGGCTGGATTCACGCTTTTCTATCATTAACTTATCCTTACCTGTTTGCGGAGGGTGAGGCGACACGGTCGCGAAACCGGCATCCGGTGATCCGCGCGCACCGCCGGGGAGTAAAACACATGGGACGCCAACGGCGGATCTTTACTCCCGTGTGACAAACGCTTAGGGTAGCGCACCCGCCCCTCGGGCCGAGATATTGGAAGCACAACCAGATGAACGAACACTACGCGCGAATTATTGAGGCAATCGGCGAGGATCCGCAACGTCCGGGCCTGAAAGACACGCCGGAGCGCGCCGCCAAGGCCATGGCCTACCTGACCCGCGGCTACCAGCAGACGGTGGACGATGTGGTCAACGGCGCCCTCTTCCCGTCGGATTGCAGCGAGATGGTGCTGGTCAAGGATATCGAACTCTACTCCCTGTGCGAGCACCACCTGCTGCCGTTTATCGGCAAGGCGCATGTGGCCTATATCCCCGACGGCCAGGTGGTGGGCCTGTCCAAGGTCGCCCGTATCGTCGACATGTTTGCGCGCCGCCTGCAGATCCAGGAGCAGCTGACGGTGGAGGTGGCCGAGACCATCCAGAAGGTCACCGGCGCCGCCGGCGTGGGCGTTATTGTCGAGGCGAAACACATGTGCATGATGATGCGCGGCGTGGAGAAACAAAACTCGGTGATGAAGACCTCGGCCATGCTCGGCACCTTCCGCAGCAATCAGGCCACCCGCAACGAGTTCCTGTCCCTGATCAGGTAAGGCATATCGCCAATGCAGGAACCTGCCTGTGGGCGGGCTCCCACAGGGCGCTGCCGCCCGCTAAGCTGAAGGAAAGCCCTCACGGAGAGATCCATGCCGCACCTGGTGATCGAGTACGCGCAGAACCTGGAAGACCGGATCTCCATCCCCGCGCTGGTGAGCTCCGCACAGGATGCCATGAGCCGCTCCGGCCTGTTCGCCCCCCACACCATCAAGACCCGCGCGCTGGCGTTCCGGGATTTTATTGCCGGCGACAAGGGCGGCAGTTTTATCCATGCGGAGGTGCGGCTGTTCGAGGGGCGCAGCGAGCGCGACCGGGAGGCACTGAGTTCGGCGGTGTTCAACTGCCTGTGCCAGTTTGCCGAAGGGGTACCGGCGGTGACGGTGGAGGTGCGGGAAATAGACCCGAGCTGTTACTCGAAGCGGTTGCCGTTTTAGGGGATCGGCGCGGCGGAATCGGGCCACCCCACACCGCTTTCAGCCACTCTCGCCGCACAGGAAGGGGCCGAACCATTCGGCGATCGCCGCGGCACCGTCCTCCATATGCAGGTGGTGACTGCCGGGCAATTCCTTCACGGCGATATTGCCGCGCCCCTCCAGCACCGGGCGCAGGCGCTCGATCATGTCCGAGATCCCCTCCTCTGCCAGCACCAGCCGCACCGGCATGCCAACGCGATCGAGAAAGGCCTGTACCTGGGCATTGTTGAGCTTGGCGGTGGAAGTGGCCACCAGGCGCGGATCGTTGCTCCAGGCCACGCCCCCGCCGGCGGGCACGGTGCCCCGCGCCACCAGGCGCCGGGCGGCGTCATCGCCGAGGCGGAACATGCCGTGTTTGCGCGCCTCCACTGCCTCTTCCAGGCTGTCGAAACGGCGCGGTTTGCGCGCGCCGTAGCGGGCGCGCTGGGCGATGGCCCTGGCCAGCACTTCCGGTGCCTCGGTATCCCTCGCCGGCGGCGGCACCAGGCCGTCGATCAACGCCATGCGCACAATCCGATCGGGGAAGGTTCCGGCAGTCAGCATGGCCGCCACGGCGCCGCGGGAATGGGCCAGCAGGGAAAAGTCGTGCCAGTTGAGGGCTTTCGCCATTCCCAGCACATCCTCGACCTCCTCCCAGATGTTGTAGTTCGCATCCCGCGAGCGGTGATAGCTCTGGCCATGGCCGGCCATATCCACCGCCACCAGGTTGACTCCCCCGAGCAGCGGCGCCAGCCGGTCAAAGCTGGCGCAGTTGTCCAGCCACCCGTGCAGGGCCAGTACCGGCTCGCCATCGGGGTTGCCCCACTGGCGGGCGGCGATGGTCTTGCGGTCGAATTCCAGGGTGATTTCGCGGGGAGAGTGATTCATAAATGCGGACAAATTTGTCTGGGCCGCAGGCGCCGCGAATACTTGCAGCGGCTGGAGCCAAATTTTGACAGCCGCAGGCTGCCCGCGAAGCGGGTGAGGCACAGGGATGTACCTCATCAATGATGAATGCGGAATCTTGCCGACTGCGCATAGCGGAAACAATGACAGGATGCGTCAGGGCGAGTGGTGATTCAGGAGCGCGGGAGCTCCGCGGTCCCGGTGGAAGGCCCTATTCCGAATGCCGCATTCAGACCGCGTGCTGCAACCAGTCCAGTTCGGCACACCCATCGGCCCACACTTCAGTACTCAGGCTGGCCAGGCTAGCGGTGCCCATCGGGTAGCGATTGCCGGTGCCGCAGAGGCCGTTGACGAGGCTGCCGACCAGAGGCTGGTGGCTGACCAGCAACAGCGGGAAGTCACTTCCCCGCTGCAGCAGATCCAGCACCTGCTGTGGGCGGGTGTCGCCGATCAGCAGCGGCTCGGTCTTTACCGACAGGCCAAACTTGTCGGCGACGATTTCGGCGGTCTGGCGGGTGCGCACAAAGGGGCTGGCCCAGATGGCCTTGACCGCGGACAGGGCCTCGGTGCGGCGCTCGCAGATGCCCGCCACCTGGGCGCGACCGCGCCCGGTGAGCTGGCGCGCGGCGTCGTCGATCTGCATCGGTTCGGCCTCGCCATGGCGCAGTATCAGCAGTTGCACAGGCAAACTCCCGCCGGTTGTCGGCGCTTACTCTTTTCCGTCACTCTCGTCTTCGGTGGCCTTCCTGGAGGTGGAAGATTTCCCGCGGGAGGATTTCTTCTGCGCCGCTTCCCCTTCCGCGTCATCGGCGCCGAGCTCGATGGCCTCCTCGACCTCTTCGTCCTCGGTGACCACTTCGCCATCCACCTCTTCGGCGCTCTCGTAACCGGACAGGTCCTCGACATCCGATTCGGGCCACTCGGAGAACGGGAAGGGTTTCTCCTCGGTGTTGTAGATCATGAACTGCAGTGTCTGGAAGATATAGGAGGCAATCTGGTCGCCCAGGCGGCGCAGGTTGTCGTTGGGGCCGCCGCTGATAATCGAGAACAGGAACTGCAGCACCACCACCGCCAGCATCACGAAGGCGGCGATTTCGAGCAGGAAGAAGAACAGCACCATGTAGATCAGGCGCATCCACTGGTTGCCGGAGGTCAGGTTGTGTTTCAGTTCGTCGTTATCCATATAAAAGTCACCGTTGTAATTTGGCTTTCGTATCCTGTCTGCA
>NZ_JALKCV010000007.1 GCF_023634065.1 Microbulbifer litoralis | reverse complement strand
ATGGGGGGGGGGGGGGTTATGAGTTTTTCTACAGCCTGAACGTTGCCGACTGCGGCAGCCGGAGTGCAGTTTGCGCGAAGCGCATTGCGTAGGTGTCCGTCAGCTTGGCCTTGTTAAACTTTTTATGCAGTGAGGTACAAACCTTCCCTGCCCATTTTCAGGATTTCAGATTCTAATGCAAGCACACCTGAAGACGAAAATATATGATGCTTCCAGGAAGAGTTATTCCCTCGACTACAAATTCCGTACGCTGCTTGAGCGAAAGCTAACGCCCATCCAAAATAGAACCATATCAGGCCTGTAATATATAGCAGGCCGCCAATTTGACTTCCTGAGTTATTCTTCACCAGAAAGTATCCAGACGCGAAAAAACAAAAAGCAATCACTGATAAGATAATTGGCGTGTAAATGAAGACTCTCGGCATGACTCTTCCAGAAATTTAACGTTGCCATCTGCGGCGGTTGGAGCGTCTTTAGCGCGAAGCGCGTCGCGTAAACCGTCCGTAGCATGGCCTGGTTATTGTTTTTCGCCACCGTGCCTGGAACCAAACTGTTCAATGAGTGTTCCGAGCACCAACTTTTGACTTTCTTGGCACAAGGTGCCAGAAACTTCATACAGGCCGTTCTCTTTAAGTTTAACTTCTGACTTTGACTTTATGTTTAGAAAAAGCACAGAGTTCTCTACGTGCTCTGGCATCAAGCAAGCCGAGAACACAATATTACCATAACTGGGCCGATCGAGCGCTGGCGAAATAGCTGCAATCAAATTTTCTTCTTCATCAAGAACGTTCAAATAGGCTGATTCTACGTAGCGCTTTTTCGGATGGGATTCCTCCGTTATCAGAACTTGAATCGTCATGCATTGGTCATTTCGGTTCTTAAAGGCTCTTACATCTTTTACAAACTGAGTTGACCCTTCGTCTGTGCACGGATAACTGTGATCAGAAAGAAACAACAAGATTAACAATGAAAGTTTCCGCAATGTGCTTCTCCGAAACAATAACGCCGCAATCACGCGCTTGTCGCGTGCATTGCTTTGTTAGTTGCCAATATCGTTGGATGCATGCTCATAGGTGTCATACAGTTTTTTTATCCTATTGCGCAATATCATGCTTCCTCTGGTCGCCCGGTCGGTCCAGTAGTGCCCTTGCAGCTCATAGACTGGCGTACCGTGGATTTCCAAAGCGAAAGATCCATGATGAATCTCACTGCGCACACCTTGAAGTTCTATTTTCGGTTCGTTTCTATATACACCAACGAGCTTAAAGAGGTCATCGTCTTCCTGCTGCTCTATGCTGTGGGCCACCAAAACCGAGCGAGACTCCTTGGTCATCAACCTGAGGCTCAGAAAGGTAAGAGACTGCCTTATAACCGCGTAACCAGTTATCGGCGCAGACAGTTTCCCTGTTTCGGGATCAGTCCAACTACTCTTCAATTCAACTTCCCAGGTTCCCCTCAGGTCGGGCCGTTTGACATACCATCCCCTAAAAAGCCTCCAAGACCACAAATATTTGTTGAAGATAGTGACAAGTAGGCTGATAGCGCCGACAACGATGCCAAATGGCTTCACAAAATCTGCGCTTAGCACCGGCATCCCCTGAACCCAAAGCGCTAGGAGCCATACACCGATTGTGAGGCCGACAAATGACGAAATATGGAGTCTGGTTAACATTAGCTATAACCCACATAATCCCACGCGTCACTCAAAAACGAATGTGCGCGTTCTCTTGTCCATGGTTGCGCCCCCCTGAAGAGGTACTTAAGCTCGCTAACCTCACCCCACTCGGAACAGGTTTCAATTGACATAGTGTTGTTAAAAAGCTCGGCCAAGACCTCCCTGACCATTGGCTTAAACGCCGTATAATTAAACCGAGAATTTGAAGCGTTGAATACTAAGCACTCTACAAGGAAGCTTGGCGCATCTTGCGCTGACTTGATTCCATTCGAAGCCATTTCATTGGATAGTGTCTTCAATATTCTTACTACTCTCTTATATCTGCGAGTAGTTTCGTCGTTCTTTTTCACTCCATTTGAGTAATGTTGCTCGGGCCAGTTTCTTACCCTGGGAGGAGAACGGTCATCGGGGATCATTTCGACTCCCGACCAATAATGTGAAGTCGATGTATACCGGCGATGTTCGAAGAAAGCCGCTACATCCGACTCTACCCGATACGTATTTGCCTTAACGTCGAATGATTTACTTCCTCTTGACACCGCACCCCGACCGAATCGCGCCACCAGCGCCTCTTCAAGCTCATTTTTAAACTCGGCGTAGGTATATGTGCCGTCACTGAAGCTTTTATTGAGAACTTCTTTGACGTTGTCGTCCGGGTACTCAGGGAAAAATGCATCGAAGCAAAGTACGCCTATATCTACGTCGCTATCCCGGCGCACATTTACTCTGTTACGGTACGACCCTTGGGTAAAGACCCTGATATTCCTATTCTGAAGCCTCGGGCTTGCTTGAATAGCTTGCCGTATCTGACGCTCTGCATTCTCAACCCTTTCCTGCTCAGATTTTCCTGGCCCTTGCGACCATGTACCGAAGACAGATTCCCAATCTCTAGCCAATTTTTCCCCCTAAGGCCTGGTTGCAACTAACGTTGCCAATTGCGGCAGCCGGAACGCTTTTTGTGCGAAGCGCTTTGTGTAGGCTGTCCGTCAACTTGGCCTGGTTATTTTTGGCCCTTGTAGGCCGCATGAATTCTGATCAATGTTGCTGCGCCATAGATAAGCCCAAAGAAAAGAACGCAAACAATTGAAACCCTTGCCTCCTCAGGCGAGAGATAGAATCTAGCTCCCTCAGGACTGAAAGTGAATATAGCTTTACCTGAAGATAGCTTAACCGCCAGTAGCGTACCAAATGCTAAAATCAAGAGGGTGCAGACGAGATCAACTTGATACTTTTCAACCGCATCCAGCAATGGTGTTGGTTTCCTTTTTCTTCTTCTCATTAGCTATGTGAAATTAACGCCGCTCAGCACGCGCGGCTACGGAATGGAGGCGAAGCCGCAATGTAGTAGCCGTCGCTGTAGCTGGCATGGTTATGTTTCGCGGGCTCACAATGAGTCTGCAACCTGGAATCCGCGTTCAGTGATTTCAAAGATCTCTCCTTTGTAACCTCTTTCGATCACCAAATCTTCATCAAGCAATAACTGGAGTGCAGACTCCCATTTAGCAACAACCCTCCTACTCTGGTCGTCAATCAGGTTTTTACCATTCGTTTGCAGATCTTTACCACCCATGTGACGGAGGTGCATGATCGTTCCATTGTCGTCCAAGCTTGCCTCTTTAAGCAGGATCTTAGCTTCTTCTGATAACTCAGGAATCCGAGACTCTGGAGATAGAGGAACCGGATCTACCAGTTCTGCGCCATCTATGGAAGTAAACATTTGATGCTCATTTAGCTTCAACTGCAGGTGCCGATAGAATTTTTCCTTGAATTGAGAGTGGCTGTCATACACCTCGTAAAGCCCTCGATCTTTACAGGAAGCTTTAAACCTCTTCAATTCTTGGTATTGTTCGTCATCAACACTATCAAGTCGCGCTGGCTGATCCGAGAAATACAACATTGCAGGCTTGCCAGATGATATGTGCCGCTATATTTCCTCCACAGTTCCGCTAGCATAGTCTTCGGTTTGTGTGCCAATGCGAGTCCAGAATACGCCAATTAGAAGGTCACCTTTATCAAGAATCTGATCATTAATTATTGATTGAGGTGTGTTTCCCATTTCTGGAGAAGAGTGCGACTCCCAGCCAGTCGGGAGCAAAACTATCCCGCGAGCCGCGGAATGCACGGCATTCCATTCTGCAATAACCTCGCGAACGATAGATCGTTCTGAAGCAACATCCCCCGGTGACGCAATCATCACGTTGAACACGGTGGCTTTATAGCTCATACCGACTCCATCTTTTTAAACATAACGCCCAGCGCAGGCGCAGCCAGCGCGGAGCACCTTTTGTGTTAATGTTTGAGCGCCAGCGAGTAACACAAAAGGTGCGTAGCGTTGTCTGTCGCTCTGCCGCTGCTTGTTAGCAATGGGCTCACTCGAACTCTAGATCGAAGTCCGATTTTGCAGCTGCTTTAATGGAACTTAAAACACCGTCAAGATCTTGCAGTTTTTCATCATATGCAAGCTGCTTATCCTCATCAGTTTCCATAGATGATAGCTTCTCTAACCTTGATTCATAGTGCTTTAAAGCCTCCCACAAAATGTGATACTCACTTATTATTGGAGAAAAACCTTTAGACGACATTTACACCACTCCCGGCAATAAGAAGCTGAACTTTTGAACGATCGAGACCAAGTTCTTCCATAGCCCCAAGATATTTTCTAAGGGGCATATTTTTAACGGGAGCAATCATGTAATGCCCCTCATGCCCAGGACGCTGATCTTTAACCAACACCAATTCTGGTGGTAAAGTAGCACCTTTTTTAATTTTCCAGACTTTCTTTCCTGGCTTGGCCATTATCTTTGTAATGTGGTCAAAGGCAGAAAAACCGTTGCCATTTGCAACGACCGTCTCAATTCCATCTTGGACGATAATACGGACATCTCTCCGCGCGCGATCTTCAGTGAATGCAGGCCAAGTTGCATTCCCCATCCGGTAGAGTTCTTTCGTAAATTCCGTCACATCCATAACGTACAAATCTTCTATCGCGATCATCAGTGATCCTCCTTTTCCTTGAATAGAGCTGACTACTCCTGATTGCTAACGTTGCCATCTGTGGCGGACGAAATGCTTTTAGCGCGAAGCGCGTTGTGTAGGCCGTCCGCAGCATGGCCTGGTTATTGCGGGCGGTGTCCGAACTCGCTAAGGGCACGTTGCCCATAGCGCAGCGGAGGGCTGCCGCCCGATAGAAAGAGGAAAGATCACTGTACTTTCCTCACCTTTTTCAAAATATCTCTTATGGGCAAACCAAGATGCTGCTCGAAAGTTTGCCGGAACCCGAATCCTTAACGAAGGCAATAAGAACGAAGCTGCGGACTTGCTCGCCCCGCATCACTTGCAACTGGCTGCCTAAATAGGACTCCAAACTTTCCGCTACCCCGCGCTAACCTTTTTGGCTGAACCCGCCCCAATAACAGTTTATTCGTAGAAATGGCCACATCTGGGCATATGCTCATACCTGACCATGCATCCCCATATCTAGCCATAGATGGATAAATATAGCCATACTAAAACCCCAGACTCGTATCGACATCTGTGCACTTTTCAATCAACCCTTCCACAATGCGATGGGAGAGCCCCAGGGTTACCGCGCTTTCCCGCTGGATTACCCATGCCTTCCCGCTTGCGCTCCAGCGGCCTCCGGCCTGTTTGACCAGGCGCCGCATTGCCTGTTCTTCATAGCCGACGCAAACTGCTACCGGTTCTTTCTTGCGGTAGGCGTTGACTGCGGCCAGAGAGGTACCCGCTGCTGGCTTTTCACGCTCATCGATAATGAGTTCTACTGTGGTGAATAGTTTTTTTCCACAGGGGGATTCGCGGTATCGAACACGGCAAAGTCGCTTGCCGAAGCGCTGCTCAAAGCGCCTGGAGCCCAGATCGCCCGGACGAATACTCTTGATCACTTTCATTGTCCCCTCCATGGGTTCTCTTTGAGCCGTCGATACCCGGATTTTTGATTCTGGCTAATGGGTTTTTCGCTTTTATAATTTTGTATCGACATATTTTTCAAAGCCGTTTATAGCGAATTCCGTATAGGGTGTATAGCGTACCCTGATTGGGCATACCGACGAGCCTCTTTCTCCCAATGTCAGCCATGGCGGAGAAGTGGTGCGGGAAACAGGATTGGAGCACCGATACCCCGGAGCGGGATATCGGTATATCGGATGGATGCGGGCGGCGGGCGGCGGCGTCAGTCTGCGTCGCCATTCATGTCGAGTTCTTTCAGCTTGCGCGTCAGCGTGTTGCGTCCCCATCCCAGCAATTCGGCGGCGTCGCGTTTGCGGCCGGCGGTGTGCTTGAGGGCGATTTCGATCAGGGCGCGTTCGAACGCGGGTACCGCTTCGCTGAGGATTTCGCGGCGGCCGGTGGCCAGTGCCTGGTCGGCCCAGAGACGCAGGGCTTTCTGCCAGTCCTGGGGTGTCTCGGCGGTGGTGCCCTGCTGGTGCAGCTCCTGCGGCAGGTCTTCGACATGCACTTCGCGGCCGGAGGCCATGACCGTGATCCAGCGGCAGGTATTTTCCAGCTGGCGCACATTGCCGGGCCAGTCCAGGCCGGCCAGGTATTCTTCGGTTTCCTTGAGCAGGATTTTCGGTTCCACGCCCAGGTCTTTGGCGGCGCTGTTGAAGAAATGGCGTACCAGGCGCGGGATGTCTTCGCGCCGGTCGGCCAGGCGCGGGATATGGATGCGGATGACGTTCAGGCGGTGGAACAGGTCCTCGCGGAATTTGTGCTCTTCCACCAGCCGTTCCAAATCCTGGTGGGTGGCGGCGATAATACGCACATCCGCTTTCACCGGTGTGTGGCCACCCACGCGGTAGAACTCTCCGTCGGCCAGTACACGCAGCAGGCGCGTCTGGGTTTCCGCCGGCATATCGCCGATTTCGTCCAGGAACAGGGTGCCGCCGTCGGCCTGTTCGAAGCGGCCGGCGCGCTGGGCGCTGGCGCCGGTAAAGGCGCCTTTCTCGTGGCCGAAGAGTTCGGATTCCATCAGGTCTTTCGGAATCGCGGCCATGTTCAGGGCAATGAACGGTTTGCTCTTGCGCGGGCTGTGGTTGTGCAGGGCCTGCGCCACCAGTTCCTTGCCGGTGCCGGATTCGCCGTTGATCAGCACGGTGATATTGGAGTGGGACAGGCGGCCGATCGCGCGGAAGACTTCCTGCATCGCCGGCGCCTCACCGATGATTTCCTTGCTACCGTTGCCGTTTTCCAGTGCGACCTGTTCGCCGCCTTCCTGTTCACTGGCATGAGCCAGGGCGCGGCGGGTGACTGCCACGGCTTCATCCACATCGAATGGCTTGGGCAGGTATTCGAAGGCGCCGCCCTGGTAGGCCGCCACGGCACTGTCCAGGTCCGAGTGGGCGGTCATGATGATGATGGGCAGGGCGGGCCGCTCGGATTGGAACCGCTGCAGCAGCTTGAAGCCGTCGGCGCCGGGCATACGGATATCGCTGATCACGACATCTGGCGAGTCGCTGTAGAAATCGTCCAGCGCGCGGTCACCGTTTTCGTAGCACTTGGTGTCGATACCGGCGCGGGTCAGGGCCCGCTCCAGCACCCAGCGGATCGATCGGTCGTCGTCAATAATCCAAACGCGATTGGTCATGGTCCAACTTCCACTAAACAGTTATACGGATAACGGCAGATAGATCTGGAAAACACTCTGCCCACTGCGGCTGTCGCATTTGATCAGGCCGCGGTGCTGGTTAATGATGTTCTGCGATATCGACAGGCCCAGGCCGGAGCCCTCGGCGCGGCCGGAAATCATGGGGTAGAAAATCCGCTCGCGGATCTCTTCCGGAATCCCCGGGCCGTTGTCCTCGATCTCGATACGGCACACCAGCGGCAACTGGCGCCGGCCGATGGTGAACTGCCGCTGTACCCGCGTGCGCAGCACTATTTCGCCCGTCGACAGGCCAATGCTCTCGTCGATGGCCTGCATCGCATTGCGGGCGATATTCAGCAGCGCCTGGATCAGTTGTTCGCTGTCGCCGGGAATATCCGGGATCGACGGGTCGTAGTCGCGGCGGATCCTCAGTGCTCCCTCGCACTCGGCGTCGATCAACTGGGCCACCCGTTCCAGCACTTCGTGCACATTGGTGGGCTGCATCCGGGCCGGTTTGCGCGGCCCCAGCAGGCGGTCCACCAGGTTGCGCAGGCGATCCGCCTCGTCGATGATGATCTGCGTGTACTCGGCCAGCTCCTCGTCCGGTAGTTCCCGCTGCAACAGCTGTGCCGCACCGCGGATTCCGCCCAGTGGATTTTTCACTTCGTGCGCCATGCCGCGCACCAGGTTGCGGGTGGTCTCCTGGGCGTTGATCAACGCGTCCTCGCGGGCGATGCGCAACAGGCGGTCCATCGGCTGCACTTCCAGCAGCATCAGCCCCAGTTCCGTCACCGGGCTCACCGAGTAGTCGACGGTGCGCGTCTCCAGGTTGTGCAACCGCCAGGTGGCGCGGCGCACGGTGTATTTCTGGCCGGCGGCAACGGCGTCGCG
Organism: Microbulbifer litoralis; assembly: GCF_023634065.1. Lineage (GTDB taxonomy): Bacteria > Pseudomonadota > Gammaproteobacteria > Pseudomonadales > Cellvibrionaceae > Microbulbifer > Microbulbifer litoralis. Next base: position 228,170 of record NZ_JALKCV010000007.1, on the reverse strand, counting down.
CATGGCCCCGTGAGCCTGGTCGGACTCGCGCACCACCTCGCTCAGCGGCTGGCCACTGACCCGGGCGCTGGAGGCGGCCAGCAGGTCTTCGGCGGCGGAGTTCAGGTAGCAGAGCAGCAGCTTGTCATCGAGCACCACCACGGCGGAATTCAGGCTATCCAGCAACTGGCGCAACTGACGGTCGTTGAGCATGGTTCGGGTTCCGGGTTCTTTCGGCGGCGCCTGTGGCGCACAACCTTTCTTCTGCTATTGGGGACAGTGCAAGAAGCAAACCAAAATGGCGCACATCCGTTGACCCCTAACGGGGCTCCCGGGCGCGCGGGGCGTTACGGGCAACTTTGACTGACCCTGAACAGGGCGAAATATCGCGCGCGGTATCGGCCGCGGCTCAACTGGGGGCGGGAAAATAGCTGGCCACACCAATGCGCACCATTATGGTGCGCAGATCAAAAAAACACCAGCGTGGAGGTCAACTGTCCGGGGCCGCCTGGTCGCGCCCCGGGGATACTGGCACCGGCCGAGGTCAGTATTGCCGTGTGCGCTTCAGCACATTCTTGGAGGAATCGTTCACCCCGGGGGCCGCCGGCGCCCTGGGCGCCTGCTCCGCCCGCGGCGCGGCGCTGTCCGGCACCTGGTCACCGGGGCGTTTGACGTACAGAGTGATCGGCCGGGAACGTGCCAGCACACTGCCGGCCGGGTCCGTCAGTACCGCCTGCACACTGTGGGTGCCGCGCTCGAGCGCCGAAATATCCAGGCTGGTGCCGGAAGAACCACCCCGCCACGGCTGGCCATCCACCACGGCGAAAAACTGGTAGCCACCCTCGGGTACCGGGTCCAGCGCCACTTGCAGCACCACCTGGCGCTGCCCCGGCGGAATGGTGGTGCCGCTTGCGGGGTTGATGATGGCGATACTGTAGGGGCCGTCGTAGCGATCCCTGTCTTCGCGATCCTCATCCTGGCTCTGCGGCGACAGCTTGCGCGTCGGCAGCGGACGCGGCAGGGCGATGGGCTGTACGTTGGTGCGACTGATCTCGACTTTTTCCACCTTGTCCTTGTCGCTGCCCACCGGCGGTGTATCCGTGAATACGACTTCGCCGTTGGGGCCGGTGGTCTTGTAGATGGCGCTGCCGCCGGACTGGGCACTGTTGCCATCGTCATCGAAGCCGCTGCCGCCGGCAAGGCTGGTCAACGGGGCGCTGAGGAGTAGTGCCAGTAGCAGGTTGCGGTATTTCATGGCGTCTCTTGTTGCGGTTCGGACCGCTAATATCAGTATTTAGTACCTTACACCACACTAGTTTACCGCCAATAAAAAAGCCCGCACCTGGTGGTGCGGGCTTTTTCGATACCGTGTGACGCGTTTGGCGCCACACGACAGCACTTCCGATGCGGAAGCCCCTGCGATTTTTACACAGAGTAGTACATGTCGAACTCGACCGGATGGGTGGTCATGTTCAGGCGCTCCACCTCTTCCTGCTTCAGCTCGATGTAGGCATCGATGGTATCGTCGGTGAAGACGCCGCCCTCGGTCAGGAAGGCGCGGTCCTGGTCCAGTGCGTCCAGGGCCATTTCCAGGCTGGAGGCAACGGTCGGGTACTCGGCCACTTCTTCCGCCGGCAGGTCGTACAGGTCCTTGTCCGCCGGGTCGCCCGGGTGGATCTTGTTCTTGATGCCGTCCAGGCCGGCCATCAGCATGGCCGCGAACACCAGGTAGGGGTTGGCGGTCGGGTCCGGGAAGCGCGCCTCGATACGCTTGCCTTTCGGGCTCGGCACATACGGGATGCGGATGGACGCGGAGCGGTTGCGGGCGGAGTAGGCCAGGATCACCGGCGCCTCGAAGCCCGGCACCAGACGCTTGTAGGAGTTGGTGGAGGCGTTGGCGAAGGCGTTGATCGCACGCGCGTGCTTGATAATGCCGCCGACGTAGTACAGGGCGGTCTCGGACAGGCCCGCGTAGCCGTCACCGGCGAACTGGTTCACGCCGTCCTTGGAGAAGGACTGGTGAATGTGCATACCGGAACCGTTGTCGCCCACCAGCGGCTTGGGCATGAAGGTGGCGGTCTTGCCGTAGGCGTGTGCGACATTGTGCACCGCGTACTTCAGGATCTGCACTTCGTCCGCTTTCTTGGTCAGGGTGTTGGCGCCAACGCCGATTTCACACTGGCCGGCGGTGCCCACTTCGTGGTGGTGCACTTCGATTTCCAGGCCCATCTGCTCCATGGCGGAACACATGGCGGCGCGGATATCGTGCAGGGAGTCGACCGGCGGCACCGGGAAGTAGCCACCCTTGACGCCCGGGCGGTGGCCCATGTTGCCTTCGCTGAAGACGTTGCCGGAAGACCAGGCCGCTTCTTCGGAGTTGATCTTGTAGAAGGCGCCACCCATTTCCGCGCCCCAGGTGATGTCGTCGAAGACGAAGAACTCGGGCTCCGGGCCGAACAGGGCAGTGTCGCCCAGGCCGGTGGACTTCAGGTATTCCTCGGCGCGCTGCGCGATGGAACGCGGATCGCGCTCGTAGCCCTGGCCGGTGGACGGCTCGACGATGTTACAGCGCACGATCACGGTGGCTTCATCGGTGAAGGGGTCCAGGAATGCGGACTCGTCGTCCGGCATCAGGATCATGTCGGACTCGTTGATGCCCTTCCAGCCGGCGATGGAGGAGCCGTCGAACATCTTGCCTTCTTCGAAGAACTCGCCGTCAACTTCTGCAGACGGAATGGAAACGTGTTGTTCCTTACCTTTGGTATCGGTGAAGCGCAGGTCCACCCACTTGGCCTCACTCTCTTTGATCAAACCGAGCGTATTCGCTGACATTGCAGTCCTCCAGGTCTTGAATTGGAATTTGTCGCTTAACCCTTCTGTGGCATCTAGTGAAGCAAGGAGTGTGCCAAATTGGGGCAATGGCGCTATTGCGCGCCCCGCGGCGCCTGTGCGCCGGCCGGCGGCACCGGCCGACACAGATTGGCGACAGAATGTCCCATCGGTCGCCACCGAACGCACCATAACAGAGCGACCCCGTTCGGAGTCGCACAAATGTGGTGCACGACCAAGTTCGTGTCAGCTAGTTTATAATGCCGCATCTTTGTTCAACAGGCGGTACTCCACGGAATCCCATGCATTTTGTCGTCAAATTCTTCCCCGAAATCACCATCAAGAGCAACCCGGTGCGCAAGCGCATGTCGCGGCAGCTCAAGGACAACCTGCGCACCCTGCTGAAGCAGGTGGACGACCGCATCAAGGTGCACAAGGACTGGGAGAAAATCGACGTCATCGCCCCGGACGCGGTGGCGCACCTGGCCGACCGTATCGAGGAGGTGCTGGCGCACACACCGGGTATCGCCAATTTCTCCCGCGTATACCAGTACCCGCTGGGCGACCTGCAGGATATCTACGAGAAGACCAGGGCGATCTGGGGCGACCGGCTCGCCGGCCAGACCTTCTGCGTGCGGGCCAAGCGCACCGGTAACCACGATTTCAAATCCCTCGACGTGGAGCAGTACGTCGGCGGCGGCCTGAACCAGCATACCCAGGCCAAGGGCGTAAAGCTGAAAAACCCGGACATCACCGTGCAGCTGGAGATCCGCCACGACAAGCTGAACGTGATCGAGGCCAAGCATCCCGGCCTCGGCGGTTTCCCCATGGGCACCCAGGACCCGGTGCTGTCGCTGGTGTCCGGCGGTTTCGATTCCACCGTGGCCAGCTACCTGACCATGAAGCGCGGCATCCGCACCCACTTCCTGTTCTTCAACCTGGGCGGGCGCGAGCACGAGCTGGGCGTGAAGGAGGTGGCCTATTACCTGTGGAACCGGTACGGCGCCTCCCACCGGGTCAAGTTCGTCAGCGTGCCCTTCGACGAGGTGGTGGCGGAAATCCTGGAGCGGGTGGACGACTCACAGATGGGCGTGATCCTGAAGCGCATGATGCTGCGCGCCGCCACCGTCATCGCCAACGAGCTGGACGTGGACGCGGTGGTCACCGGCGAGGCCATTGCCCAGGTCTCCAGCCAGACACTGCGCAACCTGTCGGTGATCGACAGCGTCACCGACACCCTGGTGCTGCGCCCGCTGATTACCAGCGACAAGACCGACATCATCAAGACCGCCCGCGCCATCGGTACCGAGGAGTTCGCTGCGAATATGCCCGAGTACTGCGGCGTGATCTCGGTCAAGCCCACCACCCGCGCGAAACCAGAGAAAATCGAGAAGGAGGAGAACCGCTTCGACTTCGCCATTCTCGATCGCGCCGTGCGCAACCGCGCCATGCAGAATATCGACGAGGTGATGGCGGACGTCGAGGGCGAGACACCGGATGTGGAGGTACTGGCCGAACCCGGCGATGCCGTGGTGATCGATATCCGCCACCCCACCGAGGAAGAGGTAAATCCGCTGGAACTGGAAAATACCGAGGTGGAGACGATTCCCTTCTACCGCCTCAACAATGCCTTCGGCGGGCTGGATAAGGGCAAGCACTACCTGCTCTACTGTTCCGGTGGCGTCATGAGCCGGCTGCACGCCTCGCACCTGCTGGACGAGGGCTATCGCAATGTGGGCGTCTACCGCCCGGAGAAAGGCGCCCCCGGGAAATCTTGAGGGCCCCCGGATTGTCTTGACCACTGCCCGCCCCCGTTCACAACGGGCGATTCCCGGATGCACTCCATACCGTCGTCATTCCGGATCCGGTCCGGAATCCAGGCCGCCGGAACTCCTTTACCGGATCCCGGATCGAGCCCGGGATGACGACTCCGAAGGGCGATTTCCACAACCACGCCGCCACAGCCGGAATCTCGGAAATTACCTCCCGGGTAAAGTTATTTATTTACCTGAAAGATAAGAAATCCCTGTCAAAAACCGCCTTTTCATTACCTGCCAGATAATAATTTTTCCCACTTTTTCCCCGATAGAAAATAAATGGAAGAATTCGCGCTCCCCCGAGTGATTTTAGATTTCCTGTGTGCTAATAATTTTCCCGATAACGGCAAAAAAAGCCGATAAGAATAACTTCTAATAAATAAATATAACGAAGGGAGAAAGCGATGTTCGGGACCAAGAAGTTACCGCGAGCCATTCACCTGCTCAGCCTGCCCCTGGCCACGACAGCGGCGCTGCCGGCCCTTGCCCAGGACGCAAAACTGTACCGCGGCCTGGAGGAGGTGGTGGTCACCGCGCAGAAGCGCGAACAGAACCTGCAGGACGTGCCGGTGGCAGTGAGCGCCTTCAGCGGCGAGCAGCTGCAGGAAGCGGTGGTCAAAGATATTTTCGACCTGCAGACCAACACCCCCGGCCTGATGGCCGGCCAGAACCAGACCAACACCACGTCGAATTTCGCCATCCGCGGTATCGGCACCTCGGGGCAGAACTTCGGCCTGGAATCCTCGGTGGGCCTGTACGTGGACGGCGTCTACCGCTCGCGCCCCAGCTCGATGATCAACAACCTGGTGGACATGGAGGCGGTGGAAGTGCTGCGCGGCCCGCAGGGCACGCTGTTCGGCAAGAATACCGCCGCCGGCGCCATCCAGTTTCGCACCAGGGCGCCGAGCCACGAGAGCGACGGTTACGTCGAGGTCACCGCCGGCAACTACGGCCTGATCAACACCGCCGCCGCGGCCAATGTATCGCTGGTGCCAGATGTACTGGCGGTGCGCGCCACCGGTTTCACCAGTGAGCGCGACGGCTATGTGGACGCCGCCATCGACGGAGACACCGTGGACATCAACAACCGCGACCGCTGGGGCGCGCGCCTGCAGGCGCTCTACACCCCCACCGATACCCTGTCCGCGCGGCTGATCCTGGACAAATCAGAAATCGACGAACTCTGCTGCGCGGCACTGACGGTGCAGGACAGCCTCGAGAACGAGGCCGGCGAACCCGGCCCCTCGGCACTGCTCGCCGGCCTCGGCGGCACCGTGTTTACCGGCAGCCAGTTCGACGACTACCGGACGGCCCTGAACTTCGCACCGGTCTCCCGCGGCGAGGACAGCGGCGCCTCGCTGGAAGTGAACTGGGACCTGTCCGACCGCTGGACCCTGACCTCCGTCAGCGCCAGCCGCGACTATAGCTCCTACGACATCATCGACAGCGATTTCGGTAATGTGGATATCATCTCCACCGAAAACGATGCCGAGCAGAGCTCCTTCTCGCAGGAAATCCGCCTGGACTTCACCGGCGAACGCGGCAACGCCGTGCTGGGCGCCTACTATTTCGACCAGGATATCGCGCTCGACTACCAGGTGACCGATCTCGACGCCATCGACGAATTCCTGCCGGCGGCGCTGGGCCTGAACGGCCTGATCGACGGCATCAACGGCTTTGCCGATCTCACCGGTATCAACGCCGCGGACGCCTTTATCGAAAACTACCGCGTGCCGCACCGCGCCGACCAGCAACACGAGAGCTGGGCCCTGTTCGGCCAGTTCGACTACAGCCTCACCGACGCACTGACCCTGACCATGGGCCTGCGCTACACCGAGGAGGACAAGTCGATGCAGACCGCTTTCTCCGAGTGGGTCGGCGACGAGCGCTGGGCGTGGCAGGGCGACACGCCCGATATCCCCGCCGCCAGCAGCTACCTGGGCCAGATGGGTGCCGCCTACGCCGCCGGCGATTTCCCGACGCTAATGGCGCTGGCCGGCGACCCGCAAGTGCAGGCCGCGCTGGCGCCCTTCGGCCAGGCCGGCTGGGGCAACTGGCTGCTGGCCGCCAACGCGCCGCGCGCGGATATCGACGCGGACCTGAGCGACGAGCAGGTCACCGGCACCGTCAAGCTGAGCTATGCACTGTCCGCCGACTCGCTGGTGTACGCCTCCTACGGCACCGGCTACAAATCCGGCGGCACCAACACCGACCGCATCGCCTTCGGTTTCGATCCGCTGTTCGACGCCGAGAACTCCAGCGCGGTGGAACTGGGGCTCAAGTCCGAGTTCCCGGCGCAGTCCCTGCGCCTGAACCTGGCCCTGCACCACACGCTGCTGGACAACTACCAGGCCAACGCCTTCACCGGCGACGGCTTCAACCTGCAGAACGCCGGCGAGCTGGAATCCTACGGCGCCGAGGCGGAGCTGTTCTGGGCACCGACGGACAACACCACCGTGACCGCCGCCTACGCCTTCACCGAGGCCAGTTTCAAGGCGTTCTCCAAGGGCAACTGCTGGGTGGCCACACCCTGGCACACCGGTGAGCCGGACCCGGGCCAGACAGACCCGAACGTCAACGTCTGCGACCGCACCGGCGATCCGCTGGCCAATGTGCCGGAGCACTTCCTGACCCTGGGCCTGCGCCGGGACTTCGCGCTCGGCGACGATATCAACGGCTACCTCTACGGCGAGTACAACTACAAGTCCGAGCATATGACGTCCAACGTCAACGACCCGCTGATGGAGCAGGACGGCTTCGGCCGCATCAACCTGCGCGCCGCACTGCAGTTCCTGGCCTACGATGCCGACCTGACGCTGTGGGGCCGCAATGTCACCGACGAGCGCTACCGCGGGGTCAACTTCGATGCGGTGATCCAGACCGGCACCGTCATGGCCTATCCGGGCGAGCCGCGCACCTACGGGCTCACCCTGAACAAGCGCTTCTGATCGCTCTCACAGTAAATTCCTCGCAGTAGTCTTGCTACCTGGGCCGCTCCGCGGCCCTTTTTTCCATCTAGTACTTCCCCGATACCGGTGCCACAGCCGATCAGTTCTGGCACCGGAGGTGGACATTTCGCTAGAATCGTCGGTCACGAAAATGTTTCACAGGGGAAAGGATGACCAAGCTGTATCTGGGGATCGATCTCGGCACCACCAATTCCGCCGCGGCGGTTTTCGATGGCGAGCAGACCAACGTCATACTGAACAAACGCGGCCAGGAAAATACGCCCTCCATCGTGCGCATCGCCGGCGACAAGGTGATGGTCGGCGACCGCGCGCGCAAATTCCTCGACAGCGACGCGGCCAATACCCACCGCGAGTTCAAGCGTCTCATGGGCACCGACAAACTGACCGCGCCGGACGGTGCCGGCAAGCAGTGGTCGCCGGAACAGCTGTCGGCCGAAGTGCTCAAGGCACTGCTGGACGACACCGAGGCCGCCACCGGCAGACGCCCGTCCCGCGCCGTCATTACCGTGCCCGCCCTGTTCGAACTGCCGCAGAGCAAGGCCACCTCCGAGGCGGCGCAGATTGCCGGGCTGGAAAAAGCGGAACTGCTGCCCGAACCGGTGGCATCGGCGTTTTCCGCCGGCTGGTCGGAGGATTCAGTGGGCCAGTCGTGGCTGGTATTCGATCTCGGCGGCGGCACCTTCGATGCCTCGCTGGTGGAGGCGCGCGACGGCCTGCTGCGGGTGATCGGCCACGACGGCGACAACTTCCTCGGCGGCCGCGATATCGACCGGCTGCTGGTGGACTGGGTCGTGCGGCAACTGGAGACCAACCACCAGGTGCAGATCCCCGTCGACGACCCGGCCCACAAGTCGCTGGCCGCCAAACTGTACAGCGAAGCCGAGCAGGCCAAGATCCGCCTGTCCACGCAGCCGGCAACCACGGTGGAAATCGAACTGGAGCTGGACGGCGAGGATATCTTCGACGAACTGTCCCTCAGCCGCCGGGAACTGGAACTGCTGTGCGAGCCGGTGATCGACCGCGCGCTGGAGATCTGCCGCCGCCTGCTGGCCGAACACGGCCTGGACGAGGGCGGTCTCGATCGCACCGTGCTGGTCGGCGGCCCGGCCAATATGTCGATTATCCGCGACCGGGTGACCGAAGAGCTGGCGCCGCTCGCCGCCGCGGACCGGAACCCGATGACCCTGGTGGCCCAGGGCGCGGCCCTGTACGCCGCGTCGATCGATCTCGGCAGTGAAGATGAAGAAGAGCAGGCCGGCGACAATAGCGCCGCCGGCTGCAAATTCTGGCTGCAGTACCCGAACGTCTGCTCCGAGCTGGACCCCACCGTCATGGGGCGGCTGGTCAGCGCGGAGGGCGCGACACCGGCCGCGATTCAGTTTGTCCGCGACGGCTGGGAGGGCGAAAAGGTTGCCCTGAACCAGGAGGGCGCCTTCCTGACCACCGTCGGCATACAGCCGTCCAGGGCCACACAGTTCGAAGTGCGCTGCTTCGACGCCAGCGGCGGGCGGATTGACGCCTACCCGGAAACCGTTTCCATCATGCACGGGCTGACGCTGTCCGACCCGCCGCTGTCCCGCTCCATCGGCGTGGCGCTGGCCAACGGCTACGTAAAGACGTTCCTCGAGCGGGGCACACCGCTGCCGGCGCGGCGGACGTTTTCCCAGTCCACCATCGACACGCTGATGCCGGGCACCGGCGGCGAACTGAATATCCCCATTGTGCAGGGCGAGCGCGCCAAGGCCCGCTACTGCCGCCGCGTCGGCAATCTCGTGATCCGCGCCAGCGAACTGAAAAAGCCGCTGCACGCCGGCTCCGCGGTGGAGATTTCGCTGGAGGTGGACCGCGGCGGCAATATGGAGTCGCAGGCCACGGTGCCGGACCAGAAACTGCTGATCAAGGGCGTCGCCGAACTGGTGATTCCCAGTGCCGATCCACACGCGATGCGCGCCATGTGGCAATCCCTGCAACAGCGCGGCTCGATCCTGCAGCAGGATGCCTTCCGGGAACGCAACGAGAAGATGGTGCGCCAGTTGGAGCGCCAGCAGCAGCAACTGGGGGAAATCGGCGTGCAGCTGGCCGGCACCATGGAAGACGAGGACACCCGCCAGCGCCTGTACCGCAACCTGCTCGAGCTCGAGGCGGAAGTGGAAGAGCTGGAGCAGCGCGGGCAGGTCGAAGAACTGCGCGACCAGTGCGAGACCGAATACCTGAACGCGCAGTCCAGTGTCATGCAGTGGGGCAGTGAAACGGACAAGCAGCTGCTCGCCAACCTGGAACAGAAAATGGCCACCGCCATGGACAGGGGCCGGGTGACCGAACTGGAAAGGATCATCGAACAGATGGAGCGGATCAACGCCACCGCCTATCGCAAGAGCCCGGAGTTCTGGTCCGACCAGTTCCGCCACGCCGCATCCCGCCTGCACGAAGCGCGCGATATGAAGCGGGCCAGGCGGCTGGTGGAGCAGGGCGGCAACCTGCTGGAGGAAGGCAGGACCGGGGAATTGCGCGGCATCACGCAATCCCTGTGGGCACTACTGCCGGACAATGTCCGCGCCGCCGAGGACACCCATGGCTCCGGCATTTTCTGACAACCCGGCCCTGTCCGGCTGGCCGTTCTGGGTGCTGGAACTGACGCCTTCCGCGAGCCTGAACGAGGTGAATCGCGCGGCCCGCGAAATCGCCGGCAAGCTGGCCCTGCAGATGGACGGCGCCGGCGAATACCCCACGCCGGCCGGTGTCATGTCGCGCGATGAATTTCTCGTCCGCGAAGCGCAGGCGGTACTAATCGACCCGCAGCGCCGCCTGCTGGCCGAGTTCTGGTACCTGCCGCCGGCGGCGCCCGCCGAAGAAGATGACGAACACCGTGAAACCGCAACCGCCGACCAGTGGCGCCGCCACTTGGGAGTGGGCTGATGTTCGGCGCAATCGCAGTCATCGCCTGGCTGATCTTCTTCGCCATCAGGGCCAGCAACGGCAACCAGGGCGGGACAAAAAAAAGCACGACCTGGCCACGCATCACCGGCTTTTTCATCTGGGTCACCGCCATCGTCGCGCTGCTCGCGTCCATCCCCGCCGATGCCCCCGTCCGGGTGGCCGTGCTGGTCGCCGCACTGTTGCTGCTGTTCCCGTCGGTCTGGATACGGCTGCCGATCAGGGCCGGCTGGGTAGCGCCCAGCTATTACCTGAGCTTTCTCATCCTGCGGGTCAACGGCCACGCGCTCCGTGCCGGCGCGGCCTTCAATGCCTACCGCGCGCTGCTCCACAAGCGCGGTGCGCCGGAGGCGTTCCGCGAACAGACCGTGGGCCGGCTGCGCGACCGGATCATGCGGCACAAGGGCAAAATCAGCAGTGGCGACATGCTGCTCAGTATCCTGCTGGATACGGAGAAGGGCAGCCCCGGAGCCATGCGCAGACTGGAACGCATGGACCTGCTCAGGAAGGAACAGGTGCCGCTGCCCATGATCCGCTTCGCCTTTGCGCGGCTGATGGCCGATGCACTGGCCGACGGGGACTGGCAGCGGGTCGCGACCCTCAGCAACCGATGGCGCCGCAAATGGCGCCTGCCGCTGGCCTCGCTGATCGAGTGCTGTTACCACCGGCATATGCAAACCCGCCGGGTAAACCCGCTGGACTTTTTCCTCCTCAGGCTGCAGTGCGGCTGGCCCGGCTGGCTGTCGCAACTGCCGCTCGCGCGGGCGGAACAGGCATCGGCCCCGGACGACGGCGATCCCGCGGCGCTGAAGCTGAAACTGGTCCAGCGCGCACTGTCCGGAAAGCCGCTCGAACAGGACAGTGCCGCCGCCGGACAGCTGCTGCCGCCGCAACAGCTCGACGCCTGGAGCGCCCGTGCGCAGGCCCTGCACTGCCGCGAGCCGGCGGCGGCGGTCGCCGCTATCGAGCAGTCGCTGGCCGTGCTCTGCGGTGGAGACGCCGGGCCCGCGGATTCCGGGCGCGCCGACAACGAGCCGCTGACCCGGCTGCGCTATCACGCCCAGTCCATCCAGCGCCGCCAGGCCGGCGGCGACCTGCAGGCCGGCTCGATGGAGTTTCGGGAGTGGCTCCACTTCACTGCCGTCTACGAGCAGCTGGCCGACGACGACAACGACCGCTACGAGGCCTATTCGCTGGTGGAGGGCGTGGTCTGGAACTGGATGGCGGATCTGTGGAACATCAAGAAAGAGCGCCACCTGGCGTTTGTGATGTGCGGCTACATGAACCCCCACGCGCGGGAATTCGGCTCCGAGGCCAGCAAGGTTTACGAGCAGGTGCTGCGGGGCGATCTGGGATAACACCGCTCCCCGGTGCCGGTGACCGGACCGTCCGACCGCTGGTCGGCCGGCCGCGCGGTCACAGCGCCCGATTACCGCTCAACTTTTACCCAGTTTCTACTCGCAGTTGTCACGCTTGGCCACTATAATCGCCGCCTTTGGCCGGACCACCGCTGTAGTACAGCCCCGCCCGATACCATTTCACGTATTAGCCCAGAGGCCCTTTGTGATAGAGAAGTTGCGCAATATTGCGATCATCGCCCACGTCGACCACGGCAAGACCACCCTCGTAGACAAACTGCTGCAGCAGTCCGGCACCCTGGACCGCCGCGACGAGGGCGCCGAGCGGGTGATGGACTCCAACGACCAGGAGAAGGAGCGCGGCATCACCATCCTGGCCAAGAACACCGCCATCAACTGGCACGACTACCGCATCAATATCGTCGACACCCCCGGGCACGCCGACTTCGGCGGCGAGGTGGAGCGCGTCATGTCCATGGTGGACTCGGTGCTGCTGCTGGTGGACGCGGTGGACGGCCCCATGCCGCAGACCCGCTTCGTGACCCAGAAGGCGTTCGAGCAGGGCCTGAACCCGATCGTCGTGATCAACAAGATCGACCGCCCAGGCGCGCGCCCGGACTGGGTCATGGACCAGGTGTTCGACCTGTTCGACAGCCTCGGCGCCACCGACGAGCAGCTGGACTTCCCGGTGGTCTACGCCTCGGCCCTGAACGGCATCGCCGGTATCGACGACACCGATATGGCGGACGACATGACGCCGCTGTTCCAGATGATCGTCGACAAGGTGGAGCCGCCCAAGGTGGACGCCAGCGGTCCCTTCCAGATGCAGATCTCGGCGCTGGACTACAACAGCTACGTGGGCGTGATCGGCGTCGGCCGTATCAAGCGCGGCACCCTGAAATCCAACCAGCAACTGGTGGTGGTCGATCGCGAGGGCAACTCGCGCAAGGCCAAGGTGCTGCAGGTGATGGGCTACCTGGGCCTGGAGCGGATGGAAGTCGAGCAGGCCAGTGCCGGCGATATCGTCTGCATTACCGGCGTCGGCGAACTGAATATCTCCGACACACTGTGCGATCCGGAAAATCCGGAAGCATTGCCGCCGCTGACCGTGGACGAACCGACCGTCAGCATGACCTTCCAGGTGAACGACTCGCCGTTCGCCGGCCAGGACGGCAAGTTCGTGACCTCGCGCAATATCAAGGAGCGCCTGGAACAGGAGCTGATCCACAACGTGGCGCTGCGGGTGGAGCAGGGCGATTCTCCGGAAAAATTCAAGGTTTCCGGTCGCGGTGAACTGCATCTGTCCGTCCTGATCGAAACCATGCGCCGCGAAGGTTTCGAGCTGGGCGTATCCCGCCCGGAAGTGGTACAGAAGGAAGTCGATGGCGAAATCCACGAACCCTACGAAGAGGTGGTGGCCGACGTCGAGGATCAGCACCAGGGTTCGGTGATGGAAGAGCTGGGCCTGCGCAAGGCGGAGCTGAAGAATATGGAGCCGGACGGCAAGGGCCGCGTGCGGCTGACGTTTATCGTGCCGTCGCGCGGCATGATCGGCTTCCGCTCCCAGTTCCTGACCATGACCAGCGGCTCCGGCATCATGACCAGTATCTTCGACCACTACGGCCCGGTGAAAATGGGCGACGTGGGCAAGCGCGTCAACGGCGTCATGGTGTCCATGGTCAAGGGCAAGACCCTGGCCTACGCGCTCTACACGCTGCAGGACCGCGGCCGCCTGTTCCTGGGCCACGGCGAGGACATCTACGAGGGCCAGATCGTCGGCATCCACTCCCGCAACAACGACCTGGTGGTGAACCCGACCAAGGCCAAACAGCTGACCAACGTGCGCGCCGCCGGCACCGACGAGGCCCTGACCCTGACCCCGCCGATCCGCCACACGCTGGAACAGGCGCTGGAATTCATCGAGGACGACGAGCTGGTGGAGGTAACCCCGAACCACCTGCGCGTGCGCAAGAAAATCCTGCAGGAAAACATGCGCAAGCGCGCGAAGAAATAAACGCGCTGTCCGCCGCAATAACAACGGGCCCATCGGGCCCGTTTTTTATGGGTGCATCCATTGATTCGTCATCTCCCGGATTCCGCTGCGCTCCATCCGGGCTACACCTGTCGATCCGGAATCCCGAATTCTGAAACTGGACTAGCGTCAGCGGCCCCCAAACCGCCGCGGCCGCACCCAGAACCAGCTGACCACCACCAGCGCCCCGAATGCCGTATAGCCAGTCACGAATACCCACTCCGGCGCCCGGTAGTAGAGGATGCTTTCCAGCCAGTGGACAATAAAGGAGCCGGAATAAACCGTATCCCCGGCGCGCTCGCGCAGTGCCATTTCCCAGATCGTCAGCGGGCAGATCACACTGAACCAGGCCTGCAATACCACCACGCCGATGGCGAGCAGGTGCAGCAGCCGGAACCAGGGGTTGCGCACCCATCTCCAGGCACGCAGTTTGCCGATCGGGATCAGCACAAGACCAAAGACGACGAAAGCGACAAACAGTGTATGCGTCACCAGGATTGCATCTGCCGCCAATAGATAGAGTTGTCGGGTTTCCATTGATCCAGCCGGGGGAAGGGTTATGACTGTTTCTCCAGGTGACTGCAGCCCGCGATGGCCGGCGGGCAACTCCCGAAGCCTCCACCTTAATACGCTCGCCGCGCCGGGGAAATAATCGCCCGGACAAAAGTTCCCGCGCGGCGCCAGCGTACCGCGCATTCCCGGTAAATCCCTCCCAATACGCTAGTCTGCTAAAGAGCCCAGCGACCGCTCCCAGGCACCGAAGATATCCATGCCGCAGATATTCCACCCCAGAGTCAACGGCCTGACGCGCATACTGCTCGCCGCCGGTGGGGTGGCGATAGTGGCTTTTGCCTATGTCGCCTATTTTGTCGATCGCTCTCCGTACAGCACCGGCCAGGGGGTTATTCCGGAACAGCCGGTGCCATTCAGCCACGAGCACCATGTGGGCGGCCTCGGCATCGACTGCCGCTACTGCCACACCGGCGTGGACCGCTCGACGTTTGCCGGCATGCCGGATACGCACACCTGCATGAGCTGCCACTCGCAGCTGTGGACCAACGCGCAGATGCTGGCGCCGGTACGCGACAGCCTGGAGCAGGAGCGCCCGTTGCACTGGGTGCGCGTGCACGAACTGCCGGATTTTGTCTATTTTGATCATCGGGCGCACGTGACCAACGGTATCGGCTGCGAGTCCTGCCACGGGCGCGTGGACCGGATGCCGCTGATGCGGCAGGCGGCGTCGATGACCATGCAGTGGTGCCTGAACTGCCACCGCAATCCACAGGGGGCACTGCGCGCGCCGGGGCGGATCACGGCGATGGACGTTTCCGATACGCCCGATCCCCTCGCGCTGCTGCGCCAGTACCAGATTCACACCGACCGGATGACCGAGTGCGTGACATGCCACCGCTAAAACCCGGACAGGAAACGGAATTTCCCGCGCAGGCACTGGCCAGCCAACGCGGCGCCGGCTACTGGCACAGCCTGGTGGCGCTGGCCGCGCGGGCGGACAACCTGATCGGCAGCGACGGCGACCACTCGCCGCAGCGGCGCCGGATGCTCAAGCTGCTCGGCGCCAGCATGGCCCTGGCGGGGCTGCCCGCCTGCACCCGCGAGCCGCGCGACACCCTGGTGCCCTATGTCCGGCAGCCGGAAATGCTGGTGCCCGGCCGACCGCGCTACTACGCCAGCGCGGCCGTCGTCGCCGGCTACGCCCAGGGCGTGCTCGCGGAGAGCCACGAGGGGCGCCCGGTCAAACTGGAGGGCAACCCGGATCACCCGGCCAGCCGCGGCGCCTGCGACGCCATTTCCCAGGCGTCGGTATTGTCCCTCTACGATCCGGACCGCTCCGCCGCCGTGCGCCACCGCGGCGCCATCGCCAGCGGCGACGAACTGCTGCGCGCGCTCGGCGACAAGCGCCGCCAGTGGAACGCGACCCGCGGCCGCGGCCTGGCCTTTGTGACCGGCACCATTACCTCCCCCAGCCAGCGCGCGCGCATCGACGCGCTGCGCGAACGCTGGCCGGAAGCGCGCTGGTACCTGCACGAGCCGGTGGACCGCAGCGGTGTGTACTCCGGCAGTCGACTCCTGTTCGGGCGCCCGCTGGAGCCCCGTTACCATTTCGGGCAGGTGCAGGTGGCAGCGACACTGGACGCGGATTTCATGCAGGCGCAGCCGGGCTTCCTGCGCCATGCGCGGGACTTCACCGCGCGCCGCCGCCCGCGCGACAACAGCGGCGACCTGGCCCGCCTCTACGCGATCGAATCCACCCCCAGTGTCACCGGCGCCAACGCCGATCACCGCCGCGGATTGCCGTATGCGCAGATCGAGGACGCCGCGCGCCAGCTGGCCATCGCGACGGGTATCGCCGTCGCCGCGCCGCGGCAAAATCCGCTGCCCGGACACTGGGTCGATGCACTCGCCGCCGACCTGCGGCGCCACCCGCGCGCGGCACTCGTCGTTCCCGGCGACCAGCAACCGGCCGCGGTGCACGCACTGGCGCACGCGATCAACCGCAAACTAGACGCCTTCGATCACACCGTGGAATGGATGGAGCCGGTCGCCCTCGATCCCGCTGCCGGCTCGCTGGTGGAACTCACCCAAGCCGCCGCCAGCGGCGCGATCGACAGCCTGGTCATCGTCGACAGCAACCCGCTCTACAGCGCGCCGGCGGACCTGGATTTCGCCGAAATCTTCGCGAAAATTCCCTGGCGGCTGCACTGGGGCGAATACCTCGACGAGACGGCGCGCCTGTGCCACTGGCACGTGCCCGCCGCCCACGCACTGGAAAGCTGGGGCGACGCCCGCGCCTTCGACGGTAGCGCCGCACTGCTGCAACCGCTGATCCGGCCACTGCACGGCGGCGTGTCGGCACTTCAGTTGCTGCAGATGCTGGCGGAAGGCCGGCAGGGCGAGCCGCTGAAACTGCTGCGGGAGTTCTGGAAAACGCAGTACGGCGGCGACGATTTCGAACACTTCTGGCGCCGCAGCCTGCGCGACGGCCTGGTGCCGGACAGCACCGCCAAAGCCGCCAGCGCGGAACCGGCGGCCGACTGGGCGCAGAAACTGCCCGCGCCCGCGGCGGAACCGGACGAGGCGCTCACGCTGCAGTTCCGCCCGGACCCGGCACTGTGGGACGGCCGCCACGCCAACAACGGCTGGCTGCAGGAAATGCCTCGCCCACTGACGACGCAGACCTGGGACAACGCGCTGCTGATCAGCCCGCAACTCGCCGCCGAAAGAAAACTGCGCGACGGCAGCCTGGTCAAGGTGACCAGCGGCGGCCGCACCCTGGCCGTACCGCTGCTGACGCTGCCGGGCCAGCCGCAACGCGCGCTGACCCTCTATCTCGGCTACGGCCGTACCGCCGCCGGGCGGGTCGGCGACGATATCGGCGTCAGCGCCTACCGGCTGCGCTCCAGCCGCAACCCCTGGGCCGTACCGGCCACCATCGAGCCTACCGGCGCCGAACAGACACTGGCGCTGACCCAGGTCCACCACAGTATCGAGGGGCGCGACATGATCCGCACGGCGGATCTCCACAGCTATCGGCAAAACCCACATTTCGCCCAACACCCCGCGCCGGAACTGTCGCTCTATCCCGAGCCGGAACCGCTGCCGCAGGGCGACGATCGCCACGCCTGGGGCATGGTCGTCGACCTGTCCGCCTGCATCGGCTGCAACGCCTGTGTCACCGCCTGCCAGGCGGAAAACAATATCCCGGTGGTGGGCGCCGGCGAAGTGGCCCGCGGCCACGATATGCACTGGCTGCGGGTGGACCGCTACTTT
The DNA here is from genome assembly GCF_023634065.1 of Microbulbifer litoralis. GTDB lineage: Bacteria > Pseudomonadota > Gammaproteobacteria > Pseudomonadales > Cellvibrionaceae > Microbulbifer > Microbulbifer litoralis. Next base: position 210,463 of record NZ_JALKCV010000007.1, on the reverse strand, counting down.
CCCGATCCGCCGGTCTCCCCACAGCCGCGCACCACCTTCCAGCCGGTGCCCTGCATGCACTGCGAAAATGCGCCGTGCGAATACGTGTGCCCGGTGGGCGCCACCATGCACTCCGGCGACGGCCTCAACCAGATGATCTACCAGCGCTGCGTCGGCACCCGCTACTGCTCGCAGAACTGCCCCTACAAAGTGCGCCGTTTCAACTGGTTCGACTACACCGGCAGCGGCGCCGCACACCCGGCACTGCCGCCACTGCAGAACCCGGACGTGACCGTGCGCGCCCGCGGTGTGATGGAGAAATGCACCTACTGCGTACAGCGCATCGTCGCCGCGCGCCGCGAGGCGGAGACCGAAGGCCGGCCGATCCGCGACGGCGAACTGCAAACCGCCTGCCAGCAGTCCTGCCCCACGCAGGCGATCCTGTTCGGCGATCTCGCAGATAGCGACAGCAGGGTCAACGCGCTGCGGGCGAGCCCGCTGAACTATGCCATGCTGGAAGATCGCAATACCCGGCCGCGGACCACCTACCTGGCCGCGGTACACAACCCCAACCCCGGATTAAAAGAGGCGGAACTCGACGACGAATGAACCAGACGTAGGCGTAGGGTGCGCCGAGCGCACCAGAAATTGAAACGGTGCGCGCGGCGCACCCTACAACCCCAAAAGGGACATGTCGCAAAACACGACGGAAAAACTGCTGCCGGAGGAGCTGACCCACGGCAACATGACCGAGCGCATCGCCGGGCTGGTGCTGGCGCCGCGTGCGCGCACGCGCTGGCGGCTGGCGTTCGCGGTGGCGGGCGCGCTGGCACTGCTGTTCGCGTTCTGTCTCGCAATGGTTTTCAGCAACGGCGTCGGCCTGTTCGGCATCAACATTCCCGTCGCCTGGGGCTTTCCCATCGTCAACACCATCTGGTGGATCGGCATCGCCCACGCCGGCACACTGATCTCCGCCGTGCTGCTGCTGACGCGCCAGCCGTGGCGCGCACCGGTAGCGCGGCTGGCGGAGGCGATGGCGATGTTCGCGATCGTCTGCGCCGGCATCTACGCCATCGCCCATCTGGGGCGCCCGCAACTGATGCACTTCCTGCTGCCCTACCCGAACACCCAGGACCTGTGGCCGCAGTGGCGCAGTCCGCTGGTGTGGGATTTCTTCGCCATCGCCACCTATTTCGTTTTCACCCTCGGCTTCCTGTTTTTCAGCCTGCTGCCGGACTTCGCCACGCTGCGCGACCGCGCCCGGTCGCGCTCGCTGCAGATTTTCTACGGCCTGCTGGCGCTGGGCTGGCGCAACTCGGCGCTGCACTGGGCGCGCTACGAACAGGTCAACGGCGTATTGGCGGCGGTGGCGGCGCCGATCGTGGTCTCGGTAACGGGTATCATTTCCCTGGACCTGGCGGTGTCCATCGTGCCGGGTTTCCATTTCACGATTTTTCCACCGTATTTCGTCGCCGGCGCACTCTTTTCCGGCTTCGCCACCGTCGCGCTGCTGGCGGTGATCACCCGTGCCATGTTCGGCCTGCGCGACCTGATCACCCGCCGCCACCTGGACTATCTGGGGCGCATGATGCTGCTGTTCGCGCTGGTCGTGAACTACTCCTATATCCAGGAGATATTCACCGCCTGGTACTCCGGCGATCTCTACCAGCGCGCGGTTTATATCGACCGCTGGACCGGCCCCTACGCGCCCGCCTGGTGGAGCATGTTCGTGTGCAATGTACTGCTGGTGCAGCTGCTGTGGTTCAGGGCCGTGCGCCGCTCACCGGCCGCCATTTTTGCGCTGGCGATCACCAGCAATATCGGCATGTGGCTGGAGCGCTACCAGATTCTGTTTACCAGCGTGCACGCAAGCTTTATTCCCGCCACCTGGGGCACGGCGTTGCCGACTGCCTGGGACGCGCTGCTGGCACTCGGCTCCCTGGGGGTTTTTGCATTTTTCCTGCTCGCCTTTGTGCGGCTGGCGCCGGTGATCTCGATGCACGATATGCGCAGCGCCATCCACCGGCGACAGCAGCAGCGGGAGCGGGCGGAATGAGTGAAATGAAAGGCGCGGCCAATGGGCACTACGGACTGATTGCCCGCTTCGACGACGGCGAGGCACTGCTGGCCGCCGCGCGCCGGGTGCGCAAAAGCGGCCACCGCCGGCTGGAAGCGCACGCGCCCTTCCCGCTGCCGGGGCTGGCGGAGGCGATGGGTTTCAGTGAGGGCGGCGGCGCTCTTTCAATCGCGCGTATCGCACTGCTGGTGGGCGCCATCGCCGCCGGTATCGCCTTCCTGCTGCAGTGGTACACGGCGGTGATCGACTACCCGATCGTCGTCGGCGGCAAGCCGCTGAACAGCTGGCCGGCCTTTCTGCCGATCACCTTCAAGGTCGGCATCTTCAATTCGGTCATGGCCGCCGCCATCACCATGCTGGTCAAAAACCGCCTGCCGCATTTTTATCATCCGGTGTTCAACGAGGACGACTTTGCCGCAGCCTCGGCGAACGGTTTTTTTCTCAGCCTGCGCGGCGGTGACGGGGAAAAACTGGAGGCACTGTTGCGGGACTGCGGCGCGCGCTATGTGCGGGAGCTGACATTGTGAATTGGCTTCGCATATTTTTGCGCACTGCAGAAAATAGTACCGACAGGATGCGCCGTGCGCGCTTCGAACCGACAATGAGCCCCCTGTGGGAGCCAGCCTTGCTGGCGATGCGACGATCCCGGTGGCTTCTCGTCTTTCGCCTGCAAGGCAGGCTCCTACGGTGTGCTGTTCTGGCAAACTGCCTGCTCACCGCCTGCGGCAACGATATGCGCGACCAGCCGCGCTACGATCCGCTGGCGCCGGCGCCCGGCTGGCCCAACAACCAGTCGGCGCTGACGCCGGTGGCGGGCACCGTCGCCCGCGACGAACCGCTGGGCCCGGTGCCGGATGTTTTGCCGCAGCCGCTGACCCGCGCACTGCTCGAGCGCGGCGGCGAGCGCTACGACATCTTCTGCAGCCCCTGCCACGGCGGCAGCGGCCGCGGCGACGGCATGGTGGTACAGCGCGGCTTTCCGGCGCCGCCATCGCTGCACAGCGCGCGCCTGCGGGAAATTCCGCTGCGCCATTTCTACGATGTGATCGAAAACGGCTTTGGCAGGATGGTCGCCTACGGCGCGCGGGTACCGGACGGCGACCGCTGGGCAATCGCCGCCTATATCCGCGCACTGCAGCTCTCGCAACACGCCGGTCTCGGCGACCTGCCGCCAAAACAGCGCGAAACGCTGCAGAAAGCCCCGAAGCGGGAACCGGAGGCCACGCCGTGAACCCGCGCGCCCTGCCACTGGTCAGAATCGCCGCGCTGGGCCTCGGCGGTCTGGTCGCGGGCCTGGCCGGCGGTATCCTGGCGCCGGGCTGGCTGGCGGCGGCGCTGGCCTGGGGTTCGCTGCCGCTGGGCGCAACGGCGATCCTGATGGTGCACCGGCTCACCGGCGGCCGCTGGGGCGAGGCGGGCGGGGCCCAGTGGCTGGCACTGGCGGCGATCCTGCCACTGTTCGCCGCGGCCATGCTGCCACTGCTGGCCGGCATGCACGCCCTGTTCGCCTGGACCCAGCCGGCGGAGACACTGCCGCAGCTGGTGCGCAACAAACTCGCCTACCTGAATATCCCGTTTTTCATCCTGCGCACGCTGGCCTTTTTCGCACTGTGGCTGTGGCTGGCGCGCGCGCCCGGCCGCATGCCCGCGCGGGGCCTGCTGCTGTGGCTGCTGGCGCTGACCTTTTTCTCGTTCGACTGGCTGATGTCGCTGGAACCGGAATTCTACTCCGACGTCTACGGCCTGATGCTCGCCGCCGAGACAACGGCCGCCGCGTTCGCCTGGGCACTGCTGCTCGGCGCGCAGCGGATGGCGCCGGACGCGCGCCGCGATATTGCCAACCTGTGGCTGGGCGTGCTGTTGGGCTGGGCATTTTTCGCCTTTTCCCAATACATCGTGATCTGGTCGGCCAACCTGCCCGACGAGATCGGCTGGTATATCCATCGCGGCCAGGGCCTGTGGCGTGCCGTGAGCGTCATCTCGTTCGCGCTCTTCTTCCTGCTGCCGTTTGCGGTGCTGCTGTCCGGCAGGGCCAAGGGCAGTGCGCGCTGGCTGGAGCGCGCCGCGGCCAGCTGCCTGGCCGGGCACACGCTGCAGATCGGCTGGCTGGTGCTGCCGCCGTTTGACGACAACGGTTTCCACTCGCTGCTGTTGCTGGCGCTGCTGACAGGGCTGTTCGGCGCGGTGCTTTTCGCCGGTCGCCGGCGGGAATCCCCCGCCGGGACCGGCGGGGAGGTGCCCCATGGCTGAACGGCGCGGCCACGAACCCGACCTGGCCCGCGTGCGGCCCATCGCCCGCACGCTGCTGCTGACACCGGTACTGGTACTCGCCAGCGGCTGGCTGCTGTGGCACGCCTACCAACTCTGGCGGCCGCAGCCGTCGCCGCCGCTCTTTCCACCGGAGCCGCCGGCGGCGGGCCGGCCACACCTGCAGACAGACCCGCGCGCGGACATGCGCGCATACCACGAACGCGTACAGCGGCACCTGCACAGCGCCGGCTGGGTGGACCGGGAGGCGGGCGTGGTGCACATACCGATCGGGCGCGCCATGGACCTGCTGGTCGAGCGCGGCCTGCCCGGACAGGACGCAGAACAGACCAGTGAAAAAGCACCGGAAAATGACAGGGAGAAAAACGAAAAGCGGGAACCCGCCGCGGAGGAAACGCCGTGAACCGATTCCTGTCGCCATTGTTTCTCTTGCTCGCGCTGTCGCCGGTGCAGGCCCGGCCGCTGTACAGCGAACAGGGACCGCAGCAGGCAGTCCTCGACAGCGTGCGCTTCGACCAGAAGATCGGTGCGGTGCTGCCGCCGGACACGCCGTTTCGCAACGCGCGCGGCGAGCGGGTGGAGCTGACCGCGCTCGCCGGCGAGCGACCGCTGGTGTTGCTGCTGGTCTGGTACGACTGCCCGCACCTGTGCCCGACCCTGCTGGAACAACTGGCAAAAGCCGCCGCTGCACTGCCGTTTGACCCGGGCGATTACAGCGTCGCCCTGGTCGGTATAGACCCGCGCGCTACACCGACCGATGCGGCCGACCTGGCGCGGCGCCTGCGCGAACGCCACGGCCGCACCGTCGACGGCTGGGCTGTACTGACCGGCACAGAGAAAAACATCGGCACACTCGCCGACAGGATCGGGTTCCACTACACCTACGATGCCCGCCGCGACAGCTACGCACACCCGGCGGGGCTGGTGGTGGTCGCGCCGGGCGGCACCGTCAGCCACTACCTGTTGCGCATCGAGAGCCGGGATCTGCGCCTGGCGCTGCTGGAGGCCGGACGCGGAAAACTGGGCAGCCCCGTGGACCAGCTGTTACTGCGCTGCTATCAATTCGATCCGCAGGGCGGCCGCTACAACCTGGCCGTGATGCGCCTGCTGCAGGGCGCCGGCGCCGTGTCGGTCGTCGCGCTGGCGGCGATGCTGGTCGGGCTGCGGCGGCGGGAGCGCCCATGAGCAGCGAAGCGCCGCAGACGCCGGCGATCGAGGATCCGCAGATCGGCCTGAAGCTGATTCCCGAACAGGCCTCCGAATATGCGCAACAGGTGGATTTCCTCTACTACGCGCTGCTGGGGATTTCCGGCCTGCTGATGGGCATACTCGCCGCGCTGGTGGTGGTGTTCGCCGTGCGCTACCGCCGCAGCCTGCGGCGCGAGCGCGGCGAACTGATTGCCGAGCGCAGCGGGCGGCGCCTGGAAATCGGTTTTGCGCTGCTGCTGTGCCTGTCGTTTATCGGGCTCTTCTACTGGGGCAGCCAGCTCTATCTCCACCTCTACAGTGCGACCGATGCGGACGTCACCATCGATGCGGTGGGCAAGCAGTGGATGTGGAAGTTCCAGCACCCGGACGGCACCCGCGAAATCAACACCCTGCACCTGCCGGTGGGCGAAACGGTGGCGCTGCGCATCACCTCGCAGGATGTGATCCACAGCCTGTCGCTGCCGGCGTTCCGGCTCAAGCGGGACGCGGTGCCCGGCATGTACACGCGCGCGCAGTTCACCCCCACCCGCGCCGGCACCTACCGGCTGTTCTGCGCCGAATACTGTGGCACCGACCACGCGCGCATGCGCGGCAAGGTGGTGGTGCTGGAGCGCGCCGACTACCAGCAGTGGCTGGCCGGCAAGGTGGATGTCCCGGACCGCGCCGAGGCCGGCGCGCAGCTGTTCCAGAGCCTCGGCTGCGGCGCCTGCCACAAGGCCGACGGCAGCGGGCTGGCGCCGGCACTGCAGGGCGTTTTCGGCAGCCGGGTCAAGCTCGCCGACGGCAGTGAAGTGGTGGCCGACGAAGCCTATATCCGCGATTCCATCGTCGAACCGCAGGCGCAGCTGGTGGCCGGCTACCAGCCGGTCATGCCGAGTTTTTCCGGGCAGGTTTCCGAGGAGGAAATCCTGCAGCTGATTTCCTACATTCAATCACTTGGGCAGTCACGCGAGGCCGATGAACAATGACCAGCGTTGTCTATTCGGAAAACGAGGACCGCCACGCGACGCCGGAGGACTACCTCAGCGGTGGCTGGAGTATCCGCTCCTGGCTGCTGACGGTGGACCACAAACGCATCGCCTGGCTGTACGCGGTTTCCATCACACTGTTTTTCTTTTTCGGCAGCGCCGCCGCGCTGCTGATGCGCCTGGAACTGATCACACCGGCCGGTGACCTGCTGAGTCCGGAGAGCTACAACCGGCTCTTCTCGCTGCACGGTATCGTCATGGTGTGGTTTTTCCTGATTCCATCGATACCGGCCACGCTGGGCAATTTCCTGTTGCCGATGATGGTGGGCGCGCGGGACATGGCCTTCCCCAAACTGAACCTGCTGTCCTGGTATGTCTACACCCTGGGCGGCATCTTTACCATCGCCGCGGTGATCGCCGGCGGCGTGGATACCGGCTGGACTTTCTATACGCCCTACTCGACGCTGTTTTCCAATTCCGCGGTGCTGGCGGCGGCGGTGGGGGTTTTTATCGTCGGTTTTTCTTCGATTCTCACCGGGCTCAATTTTGTCGTCACCACCCATACCATGCGCGCGCCGGGCATGACCTGGGGGCGGCTGCCGCTGTTCGTCTGGGCCAATTACGCCACCGCGCTGATCATGGTGCTGGCCACACCGGTGCTGACCGTGACGCTGCTGCTGATCGGCCTGGAGCGCACCCTGGGTATCGGCATTTTCGATCCCGCCCTGGGCGGCGACCCGCTGCTGTTCCAGCACCTGTTCTGGTTCTATTCGCACCCGGCGGTGTACATCATGATCCTGCCGGCGATGGGCGTGGTGTCGGAAATCATCGCCTGCTTCTCACGCAACCCGATCTTCGGCTACACCGGCATGGTGCTGTCGATCATGGCGATCGCGCTGTTCGGTTTTATTGTCTGGGGGCACCATATGTTCGTGTCCGGGCAGAGCCTGTATGCGGGTATCCTGTTTTCGTTTTTCACTTTCCTGGTGGCGGTGCCGTCGGCGATCAAGACGCTGAACTGGACCGCGACCCTGTTCCGCGGCCGAATCAGTTTTGATGCGCCGATGATCTATGCCCTGTCGTTCCTGGAGCTGTTTACCGTCGGCGGCCTGACCGGCATCTTCCTGGCCGCGCTGGCGCTGGACGTGCACCTGCACGATACCTATTTCGTCACCGCGCACTTTCACTACATCATGGTCGGCGGCGCCGTGACCGCCTATATGGGCGGGCTGCATTTCTGGTGGCCGAAACTCACCGGGCGCATGTATTCCCGCGGCTGGGCGACCACCGCCGCGCTGGCACTGTTGATCGGCCTCAACCTCACCTTCTACCCGCAGTTCCTGCTCGGCTATGCCGGCATGCCGCGGCGCTATCACTCCTACCCGGACGATTTCTCGATACTGCAAGTGCTGTCGACACTGGGGGCCGGGGTGCTGGCGCTGGGCTACCTGCTGCCGCTGATCTACCTGTCCTGGTCCCTGCGCCGCGGCGAGAAGGCCGGGCCCAATCCGTGGGACGCGCAGGGGCTCGAGTGGCAGACGCCGTCGCCGCCACCGGTGCACAACTTCCGCGAGACACCGGAAGTGAACGAGGGTCCCTATGCCTACAAGTAACAGCGGGCGCTCGGGCGAGTCGCGGCCCGAGGTGCAGTTCGACGATATGGAGCAGCAGCGCCACGCGGGCCTGCTGGGCATGTGGGTCTTCCTGCTCACCGAACTGCTGCTGTTCGGCGCCATTTTTGCCAGCTTCGCGATACTGCGGGTGCGTCACGGTGCCGTATTCGCCGAGGCCGCGGGGCACCTGGACCTGTCGCTGGCGGCGGTCAATACCGCGCTGCTGCTGAGCAGCGGCCTGACCATGGCACTGGCGGAACTGTCGGCGGGTGCGCGCCTGCGCCGCGCCACCATCGGCTGGCTGCAGGCGACCATGGCGCTGGGCGCGCTGTTCCTGGCGATCAAGGGCTTCGAATGGTACAGCGAGTTCCGCCACCAGCTGATGCCGGTGCTGGGCCTGCCGTTTCACTACTCCAGCGCGCTGGCGGCTCCCGGCGAACAGCCGGTGGCGGCCGTGGCAGAGCTGTTTTTCAACCTCTATTTTATCGCCACCGGGCTGCATGCGGTGCATATGCTGGTGGGGCTGGGAATCCTGGCGGTGATGCTGGCCCTCGCGCGGCGCTGGCGCCGGCCGGACCGCATCGACCGGCAGCTGCGCATCGCCGGTCTCTACTGGGCGTTTATCGACGTGGTGTGGATATTCATTTTCACCTGCTTCTACCTGTTGCGGGCCTGAGAGGTGTCGTGAAATGACCAATCGCACTGCCGTACTCTGCTGGCTGGGGCTGTTGGCACTGCTCGCCGTGACCCTGCTGGCCGGCGCACTGGACAGCAGCGCGTTGCGCTACTCGCTCCACTTTCTGTGCGCGGCAGCCATGGCCGCGCTGGTGATGCTGGTATTCATGCGCCTGTATACCTCCAGCCCGTTGCTACGCCTGGTCGCCGTGGGCGGGGTAATGTGGATCGCGCTGCTGATCCTGCTGACGCTGGCGGATACATTGACGCGCAGCTAGTGGACCATGCGGAAAGTTCGCGAACAGCACACTAGTCGAATCCCCTCCCGCCTGAACGACCAGTTAACGATGATCCACTGACCGAGGAACTCTTCCATGTCCTATATCGACGGCTTTGTATTGGCAGTACCCACAGAAAACAGACAGCGATTTATCGAACACGCCGAAAAGGCCGACGGTGTGTTTATGGAACTGGGCGCCCTGCGCGTCGTCGAGTGCTGGGGCGACGACGTACCAAGGGGCAAGGTCAACGATTTCTACGGCGCCGTCCAGGCCGGTGACGACGAGACGGTCGTGTTTGCCTGGATCGAATGGCCGGACAAGGCGACCCGCGACGCGGCCATGGGCAGGATGGAGGAACTGATGCAGACCGACCCGCGCATGAACCCGGAACAGAACCCGATGCCGTTCGACGGCATGCGGCTAATCTATGGCGGTTTCAGCCCGGTGGTGGAACTGGGCGGTTAGCCATCACCAAAGAAGCGCCGCTGCACCCGCCGCCACTCCGCCAGCGCCGCCGGCGTGTGCAGGCAGACCGTCAGCCTGTCGAAATCCTCCCCCTGTGCATGCAGCACCTCCAGTGCCTGGTGCGCGGCGATGGAGTGGGGGAAACGGTTGGTGCCGGCGCCCAGTGCCGGGAACAGCAGGCTCCTGATTTTCTTCTCACGTGCCAGCGCCAGCGCGGCCTGGTAGCAGTTCCGCAACTGCGCCAGCGCCGCGGCCCCCCACTGGTCACCGCTGCTCCACTGGGGCGTTACCGTGTGCAGCAGGTACTGCACCGGCAGCCCGTAGGCGCGGGTGACCCTGGCCTCGCCCACGGCACATTCCGGTTGCTGTTCGCAGGCGGCGGCCAGCGCCTCCCCACCACGATCGAATATCTGCGCCGACAGGCCGCGTCCGCGGATCAGGTGCTTGTGCGCCGGGCACACCAGCGCTGTGGCGCGCAATGTCAGGATATTTCCGCTTGTCAGCTCTACTTTTGCCACGGTTTCGCATTTTGTGAAATTGCCTGCAGACACTTTAGACGAATAGCAGCGCGACACTTTGGCGGCGGGTGGAATCACCATATACTTGGCGCCCTGTCCCGAATACCGCGCGGGGGAATCCACGGCGGTGCGGGACGGTCCAAGGGTTAAAAGAAGAACCGCCGCCCGCGGCCGGGGCCGAACGCAGGCATCGGTCCGCACGATACAGGGAACCCCATGAATTCAGGGTATAACAACAACAGCCTGAGCTTCCGCAGCCCGCTGGAGGAAGCGCGGCAACTGGAGCTGCGCCGCCGTATCCAGGCCTCCGGCTACATGTTGATCTTTTCCATGGCCATCACCGGCGCCATGGGCTCCATCGCCCTCACCGGCGGCGACCTGCTGCGTTCCGGCACCCTGTTCGGCGTGGCCGCACTGATCCTGGCCGCCTATGTCGCCATCAACCTGGTGGGCCAGAGCAAGGCCACGCCACTGCTGGTGGGCGCGCTGTTGCTGGTGCTCTATTTCTACCTCCTGTTGTCCGGCGGCGTGAACAACACCGGGCTGATGTGGGCGGTGATGCTGGTTCCCGGGTTTATCAACCTCTACGGCTACAAGGGAGGAGTCGCCGCGCTGGCGGTGATCGGCGGCGCCACTGCGCTGGTGCTCTTCTACCCGGATTTCCCCGGTCTCACGGCCCAGTACGACACCGCCTACCGCGCCCGTTTCCTGGCCGTTTTCGGCGCACTCACGGCGTTGACGGCGCTGCTCGACAACAGCCGCCACCAGACACAGCAGCTGCTGCACCGCCTGACCCGGGAGCTCGAGAACCGCGCCAGCACCGACGCCCTGACCGGGCTCGCCAACCGCCGCGAGGCCTATCGCGCCATCAACGAAATGGAACGCCGCAACCGCCACCTGGCCGGGCGCTATACAGTGCTGATCGGCGACCTGGACAACTTCAAGACCATCAACGACACCTATGGCCACGCCTTCGGCGACCGCGTGCTGCAGGATGTGGCCGAGGTACTGCGCGACAACACCCGCGCCGACGATATCGTGGCCCGCTGGGGCGGCGAGGAATTCCTGATACTGCTGCCGAACACCGACCTGCACGGCGGCGGCGTGCTGGCGGAAAAGCTGCGCGAGCGCGTCGAGGCGCTCAGCCGCAAATACAATCCGCCGGTGGAGATCTCCATCAGCTTCGGCGTCGCCGAGGGCGACCCGGCCAGCGCCACCCACGGCCAATTGCTGGCGGAGGCCGACGCGCGCATGTACCGCGCCAAAGACGGCGGCCGCAACCAGGTGGTGGCGGTCTGATATCCGGGGCTCGCCAGCAAGCTGCGCCGCGCCCACCGGCCGCCCACTGGCACCGGCAGTGCACATCGCCTGTCGCCTATAGCGGCTGACTGCCACCTGCTCCGCCGTCGTACCCAGTTCACAAAGCCCATAATTGACGCCTTATCCAACCTCTCGCCAGGCGCCCCGCGGTTAAAATAACTGCCAGCCCGCAACAATAAGAAACGGGGCAATGCCCAATGCACAATCCGCTTCCGCAATCCTCCGCCACGGCACAGGGCCGCTCTCTGTCGTTTCTTGCCGGGCGCCTGCCGCGCTTCGAACTGCGGCTCAGCCGGCGTACATGTCTCTACGCCGGACTCTACCTGCTGGTTTTTCTCGGCGCCTGGCTGCGTATTGACCAGATACTGCAATTCAATCCCGTGGACCATATCTGGAGCGATCCGCAGCGACACTGGGAACAGGGCACAGAGCCCCTGCGCAACGACCCCATGGCGCTGACCGACCCGGTGCTCTACCAGATCTATATCGGCGTATTGGGCAAGCTCACTTTCAAGGACCCCCTGCTGGTGGCTTTCTACACCGCATTGCTATCGCTTTTCACACCCTGGATCTGGTACCGCTTCCTGCGCGAATTGCAGCCGAGCAAAGCCGTGGCCCTGGCCGGCTGGGCGGCGCTGGCGCTGCTGCCGTCCTGGGTCGCCATCTATTCCTATTTCATGCAGGAGACACTGCTACTGCCACTACTCGGCGCCGCCCTCTATGCCAGCTGGCGCTGTCGGCGCAAACAGACATTGCGCAGTTTCCTGCTGATGGCATTTCTGTGGGCATTGGCCGGATTGACACGCGGTATCGCCATCCCCCTGGCCGCCGTTACCTGCTGCTGGCTGTGGCTGGAGCAGGGCGACAAACTGCGCAAGGCCGGCTATTCCGCTGTACTGCTGGCTCTGTTGCTGGGGCCTCTCACGGTGCGCAGCTACCAGCAGCTGCACATCTTTGCCCCCTACGGCAACGGCAAGCTCGTATCTCTCTACACCCGTTCGGGCAAGCAGAAAATCAATATCAATTACGAGCGCGAGGGCGCCAAGTGGGGCTACTGGTTCGCCTCCCCCGCCACCGGCGAGCACCCACTGGAGCCGCTGTCCGACTGGACCACCGCGCGGCACGGCAGCGTGAAGGTGGACATCGACCTGGATCGCGGCGGCGAGGACTGGCGCAAAGCCATGGAGGAAAACCCGATGTCTTTCTCCAAATATCTGTGGATTACCAGGGAAAACCTGGTCTACCTCTTCTTCGGCGCCTCCTGGCCCGACAATAACCGGGCGTATCCCCTGCACAGGGTGAATATCCAGATGCGCTGGCTGTGGGCGCCCTTGACCCTGCTGCTGATCGGCGCGACCGCCGTTTACTGGCGGCGGCTGCGCGGCAAATGGTTGTTACCGGTACTGCTGACCACCTGGATCCTGGTGCAGGGACTGCTGCCAATTGCCGTCAATGAGGGCCGCTATCGCAAACCGGGCGAAGGCTTGTTGTTGGCACAGGCAGTACTGCTGTTGGGCACTTTTGTCGGCAGCCGGCGGCGGACCGAGTACAACGGAAGCCGGGACGATGATTGAGTGGCTGCTGCAGCAACGGTTTGTGCGCTTCGCTGCCGTGGGTGCGGCGGCAACGTTGATGCAGTTTTTCCTGCTGGCATCGTTCGTGGAGTTGCTGTCGTTCAATAAAGTACTGGCTTCATCGGCGTCGTTCTCCCTCTCCGCCGGAGTCAATTACTGGCTCAATTATCACTTCACCTTTGCCAGCCAGGCGAGTCACCGGCAAACCCTGCCCAAATTTGTACTGGTGGCACTGGTAGGCCTTGCGGTCAATACCGGTTCCTTTGCGCTGTTCGTGGTCTTCCTCCATTACTTACCGGCGCAGTGTATCGCCACCGGTATTACCCTGTTGAGCAATTTCACCCTGCACCAGTACTGGATCTACCGGAGTGACAAATGAAGCTTTCCTTGGTCGTCCCCGTCTACAACGAAGAGGATTCCATCCAGCTTTTCTACAGCTCGGTGAGAAATGCGGCCAGCCTGTCGGAACACACGGTAGAAATCGTTCTCGTCGATGACGGCAGTACCGACAGTACGCTACCGATTGCGGCATCGATTGCCGACAGGGATCCACTGGTCGTGCTTCTCAGCCTCTCCAGGAATTTCGGCAAGGAGGCCGCGCTTTTTGCAGGTATCGACCACGCCTCCGGCGATGCCATTATTCCCATGGACGTGGACCTGCAGGATCCGATAGAGGTCATACCGCAACTGGTGGAAAAATGGCTGGATGGTGCAGACGTAGTTCTGGCAAAACGCACAGACCGCAGCAGCGACGGTTACCTTAAACGGCGCAGCGCCGACTTTTTCTACAGGATCAACAATCTTGTTTCAGAGACAAAAATTGAATCGAATGTCGGCGATTTCAGGCTGATGTCACGGCAGGTGGTCGACGCCATCAGGCAATTGCCGGAACGCAAGCTGTTCATGAAGGGCATCCTCAGCTGGGTCGGCTACAAGACTGAAATCGTCGAGTACACGCGCGCGGAACGGGCGGCCGGAACCACAAAATTCAACGGCTGGAAGCTCTGGAATCTCGCGCTGGAAGGCATCACTTCGTTCAGCACCGTCCCGCTGAGAATATGGAGCTATATCGGCCTGTTTATCGCCTTTATGTCACTCGCTTATGCGTTGTGGATGGTGATCGATAAACTGCTCTGGGGAAATCCTGTGCCCGGCTACCCGTCACTGATTACCGCCATCCTTTTCCTGGGTGGCGTACAGCTAATTGGTATCGGTGTGATCGGCGAGTATATCGGGAGAATCTATATGGAAACCAAAGCCCGGCCCAGATATCTCGTCAGGAATTCTGTCAACTATCAACCCAAAAAACCTGTAGAACAACGACAGGAAAAAAGAGAGTCAATTTCCACTGCCGGTTAGTAAGATACAAGCGGTGCGGCAGTAATAAATTAACCAAGATACTGACAACTTCAATAATCCAACCCCAACCCGCCAAGATACCGCGATGAATAACAATACACTGCTCGAAGAGGGAGTAACCGAAACCTATCCAGCCCCGCTTGTTCGGTCTGACCGAAAAAACATACAATGGCGAAACGTCGTCCCGGATTTCATTAATTCGCTAAAAAAACATTGGTCCGGGATCGATATTCAGAACTGGCGGGACCCGGCAGTATTACTCTCAGTCGTTCTGCTAAGCGCCATTGCAGCCTTCTCTACCCTGCCTGCAGGCGCGCTGTCCGATGAAGGTTTTCATTGGCACCAGCTCCTGCAATATTTCTCCGGTCGCTTCGACACCGTCAGCTCACTGACCATGTTCCCGGGTTTTCATCGCACAGTGTATGGCCTGTCGGGGCTCTTTTCATTTACGGAAATTGCCGAGGTTCGTTACGCCTGTTTCTTGCTCTCCATACCGGCGCTGCTGTTTTTCTTCCTGACAAGCAGGCATTATCACGGAAATAGCAGTTATCCATTAAGCCTTCAACTGCTATTGTGCCCAATTATTTTCCCGTTCTTTTTCCTGCTTTATACTGACATCCCATCACTTGCCATGACAATGACTTCGTTATGGTTAGTGACGCGGCGCAACTATCAGCTTGCTGCACTCGTCATGGGTGCATCCCTGCTGTTCCGCCAGACAAATATTATCTGGCTCGTGATGATATGGGCGATGTCCCTGACCAACATGGGATTTTTCAATTTACTTTTTGTAAACTTCCCAGGTTTTCTGCGAAAAATTTCATATTTCTTGCGTAGAAGCTGGCTATTCGCTGTATTTTGCGCTCTGTTCTCCGCATTTATCTATCTCAACGGCGGAGTGGCAATAGGTGATGCTGGCAACCACAAACTCGGCCTCTACCCGACTCAGATTTTCCTGCTGCTCTTTGTCATTTTCTTTTTATTCCTTCCACTTCATATCACCAATTTCAGAAAAATTCTCAGCCGTTTGAAAAATGAACCCCTATTGCCACTTTTCAGTGTTCTGCTTTTCGCGCTTTACATATTGACTTTCGACGCTAGCCACGGCTACAACTCACCTCATATGGATTTCTTCCTGAGGAATAACCTTCTTGAATTTATAAGAACCAGTTTTCTCACCAAATTGCTCGCCTTTATTCCTGCGCTCATCGCACTACTCAGCCTGATGGTAACGCCGCTCAAGCGAGGCAGTCACTACTGGATATACCCTTTCATGGCGCTTTCCCTGCTGCCAATAGGCTTGATCGAGCAGCGTTATTTTATTGTTCCTATAGTACTGTTCATGCTGTTCCGAAAGCCGATCAGCCAAAAACTGGAATATCTCCAGGCCACGCTGTACGTACCGGTTACCGTCTATATTTTTGAAGGCATCGCAAAGTATCAATTTTTCCTGTGAAAAACGCACAACGAGCTCAAACCCTCAAGTGACTCCGATACCGAAAAGCCTGGGTAGCAGGTAACCGGTCAGGAAAGCCAGCGCTGCCGCAGTGCCGCCGAACAGTAGCGTTTTGAACCCCGAACGCAGTGTCGGCTGACCGTAGACCAGGCTTTTCAGCATACCGATAACAAAAAACATCAGTGCCGCAAGCAGTGCACTGGCGGCAAAGCGAAGCGGCATCGACAGTTGTGGGAACAGGAACGGCAACAGCGGCACTGCACCTACGGCGACAAACGCGGCGAAGGTTGCCAGTGCCGATGCGGCGGGCCGGTGGCGGGTGCGGCTGAGGCCGTACTCCTCGGAGAGCATCGTCTCGATCCACAGCGCGCGATTGGCAGTGATGGTGGCGACGATTTTCTCCAGCGTATCGCCACTGAACCCCTTGGCGGCAAAGATCTGTCGCACCTCCTCGCGTTCGCCCTCGGGAACCAGGTGGATATGGCGCTCTTCGGTACGCCGCGCCGCCTCCAGGTGTTCCCGTTGTGCCGCCACCGCCTCGAAATTGCTTACCGCCATACTGAAACCGTCCGCGAGCAGGTTGGCGAAACCCAGCACCAGTACCACCGCTGCTGAGAAGCCGGCACCGAAAGCACCGGAGACGATCGCGAAGGTGGTGATACAGCCGTCTATACCACCCAATACCAGGTCGGATACGCGCGTTGATTGCGGTGATCTCTGCAGGCGCCGGGCGATATTTTCCGGGCGGTGCTCGGCGTGAAGTGCCTCCTGCTCCGTTTTCTTCATGACGATTTTCTTGCGCGAGGTTTCCCGCAGTTTAGCCGTAATTTGCTGAGTTCACGTCCGGGTATCTGTATTCGCGAGTGCTTCCACTTTTACGGTGTAGCGAGAACACCTGGGCCTCAAAATCTACAGCCCCGGATTACGGCGCTGCGCGCCTGCATCCGGGCTACGCGCTGCTTTTACGGTATCGCCTGGATGTGCAATCCGGGAAACTGCTCGCACGCCGGTCACGCGACAGCGGCGGGGGTAAAGTCGCGGCTGCTGAGAAATTGCGGGCGCTGTCGCTCGGCGCCGAAGGGGGCCTGCGGCCTGTTTTCCACACTGTTGTAGACACACATCACCACCTGCCGCGGGTCGCCGGAAATATTGTCCGGCGAGCCGTGCAGCAGGTTGCACTCGTGGATCACCAGGGTGCCCGGGGTACCGGTAATGGCGTGGATTTCCCGCTCGCGCAATATTTCACTCATGGTTTCCGGTTGTGGCACCCCCAGGGTCTGCTGGCGCAGGGAGGATTTGTAGTTGTCCTCGCCGGTCCTGCCGCAGCAGGAGACGTAGAGCTGGTGGGAGCCGGGAATGACATACAGCGGACCGTTGTAGTGCGTATTTTCATTCAGCATCAGCCAGGCCGTCAGCGCGCGCATGCGCGGCATCCCGTCCTCCACATGCCAGGTCTCGAAGTCCGAGTGCCAGGCAAAGGAGCGGCCGCGGAAAGCCGGCTTGTTGTTGACCCGCGACTGCATCATATAGACCTCGGAGCCCAGCAGCTGGCGTACCATCGGCAGTACTTTCGGGTGGCGGAACAGGGCATCTATCTGCGGGCTGAAACGGCAGGGATTGAAGATGGTGCGCAACTCGTCATTTTCCGGCTCGCGAACCAGCTCTTCGCGACCCGCCAGTTCGCTGCGCATTCGCCCGATTTCTGTACGTAGCGGCTGCACCAGCTCCGGCAGGAAGTCCGGGAATACCAGGTAGCCGTTTTTTTCATAGTGATCGAGCTGGCCCCGATTCAGCGGCGATTCCTGTGACGGCGAGCCGCCGTATACCATCGGGTCCAACCTGGGGATGATTTGCTCCCCACCGCCGACGCGGGAAGGGTACAGATCATCAGTCATAAACGTGCTTCCTCCTCTGTAAACTTCTGGAACTCCCTGACAGATCGTTGCAATCAGGGCACGAGCGACCGGGTGCGATTGTAGTTTGCCAGGGCTAGTGGGCCGGAATATCGGGCCCGGTTTGGACGGCGAACGGGTCGCCGGGAAGACGTGTGGCCGAGACAACAACCGCAGTCGGGGATGTAAACGGCAGGCGCCAGCTTACCGGAGCGGTATTGCAACGCGTTGCCGGCGCAGAGTCAAGCGGTGCACTTCAGGAGCAGGTGTAGATCTCGTAGTCGTCCGCGTTTGCGCGGTAGCCCTCGATCCTGTGCGGCTGCATAAAATCATTCTGCAGCGCGCGGGAGATAATATGCTTGTTGTAGAGACCGACACCGGGCCGCTCCATGAATTCCTGCAGTGGCATCCACCGGGCAAGCCCGATCTCCACTTCGTCGATGGCGATAGCCCGGCTCACGGGGCGCAGCTTGCACACTGCGTAGATATTCGAGGTGCCGAACTGGCCGTCGTGGTGGTGGCGGAAGCTTAGCAGCCCCTCGAACGCCGTCTCCACACCGGTCTCCTCCCACACTTCGCGGACCACCCCGCTTTCGATATGTTCCCCCGGCTCGAGCATACCGCCGGGAAACTTGAAGTTATCCGGGCGCGTCTCCAGGTCGCTGCGCTCGACGATGGTGAGAATTTCCCCCTCGGCGGAAATGACCAGGCCGCCGACACCAATCGTATGGGTGGCGAATGGCGGCAGCGGTGTATCGGTCACCAGGCGCCGGGTCATTGTCACGCGGTCTCCCCGGCAGTGGTGGTATTCGAATTCCTGCTGCAGCGCCAGTGGTATCAGGTGGGCCAGCTCCGCCGGCAGCTCCAGCCAGACCGCCCGCATCCCCTGCTCGCGCCAGTGGTCGAGCGATAGCGACAGCCGCGCGCTGAAATCCGCGGCGCCGGCCGGCAGCGTCTGCGGATGAATGTGAATCCCCTGGAATCTGTTTTCACTGGCGGGAAGTATGCGCATTATCTGGTCCGGAAACTGAATCGGGGCGGGGCCATGAATGGATGTTACTGCAGAAAACGTTGCAGCACATAGGCCGCCAGCTGCCCCAGTTGTGGATGGTGGAAGGCCCCCGGCAGGGTCTCGATAATTTCAAAACCCAGCTCCTCGAACAGGGTCAGGGCCGATGTATCGTTAGCGGGCACATAGTCGAGCCGGATCTCCGCGAAATCGGCATCCTGGGCGCGGGCGATACTGTGTTGCACCAGCGCACGGCCGACGCCGCGGCCGCGGACATCCGGGCGCACCAGGTAGCAGGCGGTGGCGATATGGCTGTCGCCGTCATCCGGCTCCATCGCCAGGCGGTACATGCCGAGCAGGTGCGGGCCCTCCTCGGCCACCGCGACAATCTGTCCCGGCGCGGACCAGAGGGCGCAGAAGCGCTCCTGGTCGAGATCGCCACTGAACGGCAGCGGCAGGTCACTGTCGGCCACCGCGGTATGAATACTCCACATGGCTTCCAGATCGCTTTCCTGCGCCTCGCGAATATCCATCGACGGTTCCGCTGCCTGCATTGCCATTTACCTGACGATAAAACTGACCTGGTCGACACCGGTATTGCCGGTTTTCGGGTCGTGGGCGTAGACCAGCAGTTCGTAGACACCCGGCGATTGCACTGCCAGGGGCGCCGTGAAGGTGTTGGCCTGTTCCTGCATCTGTAGCGGGATGGTGTCGAAAGTCTCCCCGTCTTTTTTCACCAACGCTGCCACCTCGATATCGCTGCCGTCCCAGAGGCCGCCGTCGGTCAGCGGGCAGCCACACATCATCACCACATTGGCGCGGATCTCGAACGGGCTCTCGTCGAGCGTCGCGTAGCGGTGGGTCTGCGGGCTCAGCACGTCGACCACGAAGCCGGGAATCTCCACGATCAGGCCGTCGCCGTCGATTGGCTTGCCCGGCACCAGCCAGGTCTGGACCTGCGCCAGCACGCGCGCCTGTTTCTTGATATAGGGCGCCAGCACTTCCACCGTCAGGAAAACCGGCTCGTCGATATCCAGTGTAGCCTTGTAGGAGGCCGCTCCGTCGGCGATGGAACCGTGGCGGCTGTGGGGCGTCTTCATGATCAGCTCGGTGTTGCCGGTGCTGCCGCGGGTCAGGCCCTCGGCGAGGATGCGCCCGCTGTCCGCCTCGCGGATGCGCACCTGCGCGCCGCCGATGGAGCTGCCGATGAACTTGGCATCCTTGGCCTTGGCGCGCACGACGATATCCGTGGGTTCGGCCAGCACTGCGCCGGAACACAGCAGCAGTGCGCAAAACCAGGAAAGCAGTTTCAGCCTGGACATGATTCTCCCTCCCGTTTATTCCCCGGCCACAGGCTCCAGCCGGTAGAGGCCGGCGTCGCTGGTGTCGTTGAGCAGATAGATGCCGCCGTCGTCCGCCTGGCGCACATCGCGAATGCGGCCGAGCTGGCCCTCGAGCAGTGTCTCGCTGTCCACTACCTCGCCGTCGCGGATCACCAGGCGCAGCAGCTTCTCACTGCCGAGGCCACCGGCCAGCAGGTTGCCCCGCCAGCCGGGAAACCGTTCGCTGTCTACCACTGCCAGGCCCGACGGGGCGAAGCGGCCGGGATAGTAAAAAACGGCGTCGCGCATACCGGACTTCTCCTCGGTGCCGATCGCGTCCTCGCTGCTGTACTCCCTGCTGTGGGTCGCCAGCGGCCAACCGTAGTTGACGCCGGCCTGGATCAGGTTCAGCTCATCGCCGCCGCGGGCGGCGTGTTCGCTGGCCCAGACGCGGTCGTCGGCATCCACGGCCAGGCCCTGGATATTGCGGTTGCCGTAGCTGTAGATCTCGCCCAGCGACTGGTCGTCGCCGGCGAGCGGATTGCCCGGAGCCGCCGCGCCGGTATCGGTCAGGCGCAGCACACTGCCGGCGTGGTCACCGGTATCCTGGGCGCGCATGCGTTCCACGCCGCGCTCGCCGACGGTCATCATCAGGGTGCCGTCCGCGCGCCAGGCCAGGCGCGAGCCGTAGTGGCGGCCGGGCTGGGAGAAGCGGTCCTGCACGAACAATTCCTGGAAATCCACCAGCGCACCGCCTTTCAGCTTCGCCCGGCCCAGGGCCGTGGCATCGCCGCCGTCACCGGCCTTGGCATAGGTGATATAGATCCAGTCGTGCTCGCCGTCGCCGTACCGCGGGTGCAATACCAGGTCCAGCAGGCCGCCCTGGCCGACGACAGAGATATCCGGCAGGCCGTCCAGGTAGCGGATCTCCCCGTCGTCGACCAGCGCCAGGCGCCCGCGGCGCTCGGTGACCAGGAAGCGGCCGTCCGGCAACTCCGCCACCGCCCAGGGGTGATGCAGGCCGGAGGCCAGTTTCACGATACGGAAATCGTGCTCGCGGCTGTCGATATTGCCTTCCACCACTTCCGCGGCGCCCGCGGAAACCGCGGCGGTGCCTAGTAGCAGGGCCGCGAACCAGCGGCGACAGGATTGGGCAAACTCAGTCATTACTCTTTCCCCTTGGAGATTTCGATGCGGTCATTTTATTGGCCAGGTCGATTCCTGTCAGGTGTGGCAAGCGGTGCGCACGGCGTCCCCCACACCGGTTTCTCAGCCCGGCAGCAGGTGTTGCTGCAGTTGCTCGCGCACATCCGCCGGTATCGACGCCTTGGCCTGCTTCTCGTAGTCGAAGTGCACCATCACGCACTCGCCGCGGGCAACCAGCTCGTCTTTCTGCCATACCTCCTGGTGAATGGTGAGGGATGTATTGCCGATCGAGGTAATGGCGGTGCGGATCTCCACCGGCGAGAAGAGAAATATCTGCGCGACGAAATCCACTTCCATTTTTTTCAGGATCAGGTTCCATTTCGCCAGTGACAGATCGGGGTTGAAGAGGTGGAAAATCGGCAGGCGGCCCTGTTCGAACCACTGCGGTATCACGGTGTTATTGATATGCCCGAGGGCGTCGGTTTCGCAGAAGCGCGGTTCCACGCTGTATTTAAACATCGGTGCTGTTTCCCCGTCTGGTCAGAACATTGCCGGCAATGATACCGGGATAGCGCGAGTAACGCAGGGATTGCCTGACGGGAAGGCAGGGAGCCCGCCGCCGGGGACCCGGCGGCGGCGTGGGGAGGGATCAGGCTTTCCCGGTCTCCTCGATCCAGCGGTTCACACGCGCCTCCAGCATCGGCAGGGGCAGGGCGCCGCCGCCGAGTACCGTGTCGTGGAAGCCGCGGATATCGAACTTGTCGCCGAGCTGCTGCTTGGCCCGTTCGCGCAGTTCGAGGATCTTCAGCATGCCGATCTTGTAGGAGGTGGCCTGGCCCGGCAGGGTCAGGTAGCGGCGTACTTCGGAGCGCACGGCGCTCTCCGGTACGGCGGAATTCTCCAGGAAGAACTCCTCCGCCTGCTGCTGGCTCCAGCCCTTGGCGTGCAGGCCGGTGTCCACCACCAGGCGGATGGCGCGCCACATCTCGGCGGTCAGGCGGCCGAAATCCTTGTAGGGATCCTTGAACTGGCCCATCTCCTTGGACAGGTTTTCCGCGTACAGCGCCCAGCCCTCGATATAGGCATTGAAGAAGGCCTGGGTGCGGAACTGGGGAATACCCTCGAGCTCCTGTGCGATCGAGATCTGCATATGGTGGCCCGGCAGGCCCTCGTGGTAAGCCGTGGTTTCCATGTCGTTTTTCGAGTAGGCGCTCATATCAGACATGTGCACGTAGTAGACACCGGGGCGCTTGCCGTCCGGGGTGCCCGGGAAATAGTGCTGGGCGCCGCCGTCCACTTCGCGGAAGGGTTCCACCCGCTTCACCACCAGTTCCGCCTTGGGCAGGATGCCGAAATAGTCCGGCAGCTTGCCGCGGATCTGGTCGAGGAAGGCGCGGGTGTCGCTCAGGTAGCCCTCGCGGCCTTCGTCGGTGTTGGGGTAGTAGAACTGCTCATCGTCGCGTACGAACTTGAAGAACTCCTCCAGGCTGCCGTCGAAGCCCACCTGGTCCTTGATCGCCAGCATTTCCTTGCGAATGCGCTTCACTTCATCCAGGCCAATCTGGTGCACTTGGTCGGCGGTCAGGTCGGTGGTGGTGTAGTGGGCCAGGCGGTTGTTGTAGAAGTCCTGGCCATCCGGCAGGCTGCCGACACCGCGGGGCTTCTCGTCGGAGTGGCTGCGGTCGGCCTTGATCCAGGCGATGTAGGCGTCGTAGGACGGCTTGAACTCGCCTTTCAGGCTCTCGCGCACCTGCGCCTTGAGCTTGTCGGCAGTATCCTTGTGGATCTTGCCGTCTTTCAGCAGCGCATCGATTTTGCCGTCGGCATCGGCCAGCAGCGGGGAGGGTTCTTCACCGCCGAAGGGCTGGCCACTGATGACTTTCTGCGCCCGTTCCACGGCCAGGTCGTAGGCGAAGCGGGGCGGGCGGACGCCCTCTTTGGCCGACAGTTTGGCGCGCTCGAGGATCTGGTTCATCGCTCGGCTGACACCGCCGATCCGGGCGATATACGCCTGCATGTCCTCGAGCGTATCCACTTTGTGGAAATTGATCAGGAAGGTGGGCAGCTGCGATTCCGGCCCGCCCAGCTCACCGCTGAAGTAGTTGTGACGCAGGAACGGCTGGTCGGCCTTCTCCTGTTCGTACTGGAAGACCCACAGGTCGTAGGATTCCTTGCCGGCGGTGGTCAGCTTGTCGTAGTCGAAGTTCTTCTTCAGCTCCTCGACGGTCTGCTTGCGCCAGGCCAGCTGGCGGGCCTCCGCGGCCTCGCTCATATCGTCGATCTGGTCGTAGAGGTCCTTGCGGCCCAGCTGGCTGAGGCGCATAGGGCTGAACTTCAGCGCCTCTTCGAAGCGCGCGTCGAACCAT
Organism: Microbulbifer litoralis; assembly: GCF_023634065.1. Lineage (GTDB taxonomy): Bacteria > Pseudomonadota > Gammaproteobacteria > Pseudomonadales > Cellvibrionaceae > Microbulbifer > Microbulbifer litoralis. Next base: position 186,966 of record NZ_JALKCV010000007.1, on the reverse strand, counting down.
TGGTTCAGGCGCTGGGTTTCGGTCTGCCGGGTAGTGGCCTGTTCACCTTCGGTGGCGCTGGCATTCTGGCCCTGCAGGGCGTTGACGCTGAGCTTGCTGACATCGGTCTGGCATCCGCTCAGGATCGCCAGGGACAGCAGGCTGGGAATCAGTGCGTGTTGCGGTCGGATTCGCATTTATTGTGCCTCGGTCAATTTTTATACGAAAAATCGCCGATTACTTTGGCACGATTTGGCACAATAGTCGATTGGAAGGAAGTTTGACCCGGCGCACTTGCGCCGAGCCGACAGGATTGCGGGATCAGGTCACCTATTCCTGCAGCGCCTGCTCGCGGCGCTGCTCGGCCATCTGGTTGATGATATGCAACTCGCGCTGCGGGAAGGGGATGGTCAGGCCCTCGGCCTCCAGGGCCGGCTTGAGCTTCTTCATCAGGTCCCAGTAGACATCCCAGTACTCCACATTCGCGGTCCAGACACGCAGATGCAGGTTGACCGAGCTGTCCGCCAGCGCGCGCACGGCGTAGGCCGGCTCCGGGTCGGTGAGGATGCGCTCGTCCTCGGCCACCAGCCGGCGCAGCACGCCCATGCCCGTCTCGATATCGTCGCCGTAGGCAATGCTGGCGACAATCTCGATGCGGCGGGTGGCGTTGCGGCTGAAGTTGGTCAGCGTCTGGCCCCAGATGGCGCTGTTGGGCGCGGACACGCGCAGGCCGTCGAAGGTGTCCAGTTCGGTGGTGAACAGGCCTACCTGACGCACGATACCCATGGTATCGCCGAACTGGATGGCCTCACCGACGCGGAAGGGCCGCAGCCCCAGCAGGATAAAGCCGGCGGCGATATTCTGCAGCGTATCCTTCAGGGCCAGGCCGATCGCCAGGCCGGCGGCGCCGAGCAGCGCGATCAGGCTGGTGGTGTTGACCCCGAACATGTCCAGGATAATCAGCAGGCCGACGGCGTAGACGGCCCAGACGGCGATATTGCTCAGTACCGGGATCAGCGTCTCGTCCAGTTTGTTGGACAGGCGGCGCACGCCGCGGCGGGCCAGCCTGGCGGCCAGGGCGGTGGCGATCAGGACCAGGATCGCGGCCCCAAGCTTCAGCAGGCCGGCGGTCAGCAGCGGCCAGTACTCCTCGATCAATGCGTTGTAATCCATCCGGCGTACACCTCCTCTAAAATTGGTTATTTCCGCAGCATAGGGCAATGCGGCGGCAGGTACAGGGATTACAGCAAATTTTTGCGTTTGGCTGAATCGATACAGTGCCGATACGCCGGGCAGGTGACCAGGTGATCGTTGACCATGCCGGTGGCCTGCATGAAGGCGTACACAATAGTCGAGCCGACGAAGTTGAAGCCGGCCTTCTTCAGCGCCTTGCTGATCGCATCCGACTCCGGTGTGATGGCCGGCACCGATTTGAGGCTGCGGCGGCGGTTGTCCCGTACGCGGCCATCGGTGAATTGCCAGAGAAACTCCGCCAGGCTGGTGCCGCCGTCGCGCAGCGCGAGGTAGGCGCGGGCATTTTTCACCGCCGACTCGACCTTCAACCGGTTGCGGATAATGCCAGGATCCTCCAGCAGTTTTTCGACTCTGCGGGGGGTATAGCGGGCGATTTTCTCCGCGTCGAAACCGTTGAACACCTTGCGGTAGTGTTCGCGTTTGTTCAGTACCGTGATCCACGAGAGACCCGCCTGCGCGCCCTCGAGCAGCAGGAATTCGAACAGGGTGGCATCGTCAGTAACCGGCCGGCCCCACTCTTCGTCGTGGTACCGGCGGTAGAGCGGGGTGGACAGGCACCAGCTGCAGCGTTTTTCTTTCACGAATATCCTACGGGTTATCTCGATCAGGCGCCGGTGAAGAAATAGTGCTGGATCAATTGCAGGATCAACAGCGTCGCCATCAAGATGAAAATAATATTGCTGCGGTTCATGCATTTACCTCGGTATTGCCGTTTGCGAGCAGGCCCTGTTGCAACAGCCAGCCGTGGCACTCGCGCAGCATGGTATCCAGGTCCACATCGCTGCGATAGTCGAGTTCGCGCTCGGCCTTGGCGCTGCTGGCACAGAGCCGGCGGGTAATCAGCGCGGCCTTCTGCGGCGTTACCCTGGGTTCGCGACCGCTGATACGCGACCAGACGTCAGACAGCAGGCCGATCGTGTGAATGACAAAGGCCGGTGTGGTGCGCGCCGGCACCGGTTTGCCCAGCAGCGCCGCGATGCGGCCGAAAAATTCCAGGAAGCTGGCTTCGATACCCGCGAGGATATAGTTTTCGCCGCAGCGGCCGCGGTGCCAGGCATTGATATGGGCCCGCGCCACCGCACCGACGTGGCAGAAAGAGCCCTGGCCGGGCGGCACGCCGGGCAGCTGGTCTTTTTCTATCAGGAAAAATGTCTGCGCCCAACTGCTGGTATCGTATTTGCCGACGACCGCACAGGGATTCAGGAAGACCGCGTCCAGTCCCCTGTCGATCTCCCTGCGCACCGCCAGCTCAGCCCGCTTCTTGGTGTACAGGTAACCGTAGCGGGGGTCGTCCGCCAGTTGCGGGCTGGACTCGTCGATGCGCTGGTGCCGGTAGCCGTAGGCGGAAATCGAACTGGTGACGATCATCCGCCCGGCATTCTTTTCCCGCGCCACCTGCGCGATATTGGCCGAGCCCTCCACATTGTCGCGCCACTGCCGCGCATTGCCGCCGCGCCACATGCTGGTATTGGCGGCCACATGGAAGACGGCCTCCACCTGTTCCGGCAGCGCCCGGCGCAGGGACTCGATATCGTCCAGCGACGCCTGCACCGGCTCCGTGCCCAGTGCCCGCAGGCGGGCGACATTTGAGCCGGGCCTGTGCATGGCGGTCACGCGCCAGCCGTCGGCGATCAATTGTTCGATCAGGTTGGCTCCGAGGAAGCCGGTACCGCCAGTAATGAATGCGTGCATTGGAATTGCTTTTTATCGGTTTTTCCAGTGTTGCCTCTCGGCTAATCTATGGCATTTCCTTTGGCAGTTCTACAGGGGTTTGAGATGAAGGGGTTGATCCAGCGGGTGAGTCACGCGCGGGTGGACGTGAACGGCGAGTCGGTGGGGTCGATCGACAGCGGGCTCCTGCTGCTGCTCGGGGTCGAGGACGGCGACGACCGCGAGAGCGCCGACAAGCTGCTGCACAAGGTGCTGCACTACCGCATCTTCGGCGACGAGCGGGGGCGCATGAACCTGAATGTGCAGCAGGCCGGCGGCGGGCTGCTGGTGGTGAGCCAGTTCACGCTGGTAGCGGAGACGGCACGCGGCCTGCGACCCAGTTTCAGCCGCGGCGCCACGCCGCAGAAAGCCGAGGAGCTGTACGATTATTTCGTCGGGCGGGCGCGCGATCAGTATGCGCCGGTGGCCAGTGGCGTCTTTGCGGCCGATATGCAGGTTTCGCTGTTAAACGATGGGCCGGTGACTTTTCTGCTCGAGACATAGCTATTGGGGGGAGTTCCCGGATTCCGCTGCGCTCCATCCGGGCTACGGGTCAGTGGGCCGGATCGTGGTCTGTAGTCCGGATGCGGGCGCGCAGGGTCGGAAACCCGGGGAGCACGCGGGCCACGGGTCAGTGTGCCGGATTGTGATTTGTAGCCCGGATGCAGGCGCGCAGCGCCGGAATCCGGGGCGCGGTGTTCAGGCAGCCCCCGCCGACATGCAGGCTTCGCTGTCGAACGACGGCGCGGCGACTTTCTTGCTGGCAACAGGGTCCGCGGACGACTCGTAGCGCGCCGACAGTTGCTTCAGCCGGGCCTTGCGCTGTTCCTTATCCAGCTCGCCGAGCCGTTCGGCGGCATCGTAGAATGCCGGCCAGTTTTCGCCACTGTCCAGGTAAAGCTGCTTGAACGCCGGCACCTGCGACTGGTATTCGGCCACCAGCGCCAGGGTAGCGTTGTTGGTCTTGTCGATATAGTGGCGATAGCGCTCCGGGTCGGGCCAGTCCGCCGACAGCTTCCGGTAGCAGGCGCGCAGCCGCGCCAGGGTATCGGCCTTGCGCACGCGTTTGGCGCTGTCCGGCAGCGACGATTCGTAGATTCCCTCGAGGCGCTCGCGCGTCGCCAGCATCAGGTGATTGACCGCCAGCGCCTGGGCGCTGCGGTCCGCGGCGGCACCGTCGTAGCCATAGCGTCGGCGCCAGTCCGGCAGCGCGATCTGTGAGACGGCGGTGGCGAAGCTCTCGTTGAAGCGGGTATCGCCGGAGATATAGACGCGGCGGTGGGCCAGCTCGTGGAACAGCAGGCCGGCGAGCCGCTCCGGCGACCAGCCGACAAAGCTCGACAGTATCGGGTCGTCGAACCAGCCCAGGGTGCTGTAGGCGGGTACTGGCCCCAGGTAGACATCGAAGCCTTCGCCCAGCAACTCCTCGCCCTTGGCCTGGGCATCGGCCTTGCTGAAATAGCCGCGGTAGCTGGCACAGCCGATCATCGGGTAGCACCAGCGCTTGGGCTGCAGCGAGAACTCCGGCGCCGCCAGTACATTCCAGATCGGGTACTTGCCCTCCAGCTGCACGTAGCTGCCGTAGGCCTCGCCCACCGGCAGCTGCAGCTCGCCGGCGGCGTAGGCGCGGATCGACTGCACCAGCAGCAACCGCCCCTGCAGTTTCCCGCCGGTTTCCGGCGCCGCCGCTACCCGTTCGATCGGTTCGCGCGCGGCGAGGATACGCAGCTGGCCGCTGACCGCCTGGGTGTAGTAACTCGCGGTTTCACAGCCCGGCAACAGCGACAGCACCAGAACCAGCGCCACCAGGCGAATGCCAGCCACCACAATGACCCGGCGGTTACTGATATACAATTTATTGTCCTTCAATTGTTTACCGATCGTTACTGGAGGTTCACCAGATGGAGCAGGCAGCCACGGGTACCGGCATTTCGCCTGTCGCCGCCGTTCTCACTGTATTCGCCCTGCTGTTCGCCGCCATCGCCTGGCTGCGCCTGCTGGGGATCTGCTTCCGCCGGGATACGCCACTGGGATTGATCGCCTTCTTCCTGCCGCCCGTGGCACTGCTGTTGCTGCTGCCGCAGAGGCGGGCCGAGCCGGAGCTGTTCCTGCTGGTGCTCGCGGCGCTTGTGTCTGCCAGCATAGCCGCTGTTCTGTGAAGTGACGGGGCCGGCCCCGGCATTCTGTTGATTTTTCCGCCAGCCGGAATTTTCCGGCGCTGGGGTACTCAAAGAGCTGCTATCAGTTGGATCGGGTTTATCGAGGACCAGCTCTATGTATCGCGCCGCCCTGACCGGTTTTCTCTGTGCCGGACTCCTGACCGCCTGCGGTTACAAGACCGACGGACCGGATATCGCTTTCGAGACACGCAGCTACCGGTGTGAAAACGGCGAGCGGCTGGAAGTCAAATACGCCAACCCCGACAGCGGGCCGTCGATGGCCACCCTGAGCTACAGGGGCACACTGGTGCCCATGCACCAGGAACCGGCCGCGTCGGGCGCCCTCTACGTGGCCGACAAGGGGCAGCCCGGCTATCGCTGGCACTCCAAGGGCAAGAGCGGCATGTTGATGAAACAGGAAATCGGCGAGACCGAAGAGGAGGTGCTGCTGCGCGACTGCATCAGCGGAGATTCCGGCCAGACCCGGAGTTGATTGCCGGCACTGCCCGAGAGCTACCTGCCGTGGTTTCCAGCCGCGGCGCGAACGGCATGCCAGGACACCAAGCCCCGCACAGTCCTTTGCCCGTAAGCGAATCAGGCGTTCTCTTCCCTCGGCTCCGTCTTGATCCAGCGGCCGAAGAAAATCCCCACCTCGAACAACAGCCACATGGGCACCGCCAGCAGTGATTGCGAGATCACGTCCGGCGGTGTCAGCAGCATGCCGATCAGGAAGCAGCCGACGATCACATAGGGGCGCTTGCTGGCCAGGGTCTTGGCATCCACCACGCCGCTCCAGATCAGCAACACCGTGGCGATGGGAATCTCGAACGCAAAGCCAAAGGCGAAAAACAGCTTCAAGACCAGGTCCAGGTAGCTGCGGATATCCGGCATTACCTTGATATCCGCGTGCGCGGCGCTGACGAAAAAGTCGAACAGGATCGGGAACACCACGTAGTACGCAAACGCCATACCGGCGTAGAACAGCACCACGCTGCTGAACAGGATCGGCGCCATCAGGCGCTTTTCGTTCTTGTACAGGCCGGGGGCGATAAACGCCCAGGCCTGGTAGAGCACAAACGGGATGGCGATGAAAAAGGCCAACACGAAGGTGGTCTTGAAGGGTGTCAGGAAAGTGGAGGCCACCTCGGTGGCGATCATGCCGGCGCCTTCCACCAGCCGCGCCTGCAAAGGCTCGGCAACGAAATCGTAGATGTCGGCGGCAAAGGGCACCATGCAGGCAAAAATGGCCACCACCACCAGCAGGGTCCTGAGCAGGCGGTCGCGCAGTTCGATCAGGTGATCGATAAACGGCTGCTGGCTGTCTGCCGCCTGGTGCTCGTCGGCGTTATCGCTCATTGCTGTTTACTGTTTTCCTGCGATGGCTCTCTATCGGACGCGGATGTTTCCGCGGCTGAGGATGCTTTATCCGCTGAGGGCTCGTTATCGGCCGAGGGCTCACTATCGGCTGAAGGCTCTCCAATCGAGGGCCCTCCCTCCGCGGTTGCGTGCCTGGCGTACTCGGGGTGGCTCTCTTCCAGTGTCGGGTCGCCGTGGTCGTGCCAGTGTTCCGGGTACTCAGGATCCACCAGGTCCTCGGAGTTTTCATCCTGTTCCGGCAGGTAGTCGTCCGCATCGGCGGACGGGTGCCGGGCGTCGTGTGGCTCCGCTTCCACCGCGGCTTTTTCCCCGCGGCCGCGATTCGCCGGTTGCGAATCCGGGTCGCTGAAGGCCTGCTCCATCTCGCGACGGCTCTCCTCCAGCTCGCGCATGATGCGCTCGTTGTGCAGCTCGCGGCGGATATCGTCGGCACCCACTTCCCGCTCCAGTTCCTCGCGCGCATTGTGCAGTGTGCGCTTGATACCGGACCACCAGCGCGCGGTGGTGCGTACGGCGTCGGGCAACCGCTCGGGGCCCACTACCAGCAGGCCCACGATGCCGACCAACAGAAGCTCAAAGAAACCGATATCGAACACAGGCGTAACTCTTGATTGTCCTGGGCTTGGTGATCCGGGACGTTACTTGTCCTGGGACTGCTTGTCCTTGTCTTTGACCGAATCCTGCTCCGGTTTCTCCGGCTCGTCGTGTTGCAGGCCCTCCGGTTCCTTTTTCTCTTCCTCTTCTTCGTCCTTGTTTTTGTCCTCGTCCTTGATCGCTTTCTTGAAGCCCTTGATGGCACCGCCCAGGTCGCCACCCAGGTTCTTCAGGCGCTTGGTGCCGAACAGCAGCAATACGATGACCAGGACAATCAGCAACTGCCAGATACTAATTCCACCGAATCCCATGGTTTTCTCCAGATTTGTTTCGCCTGCGTGCAGGCTCCTACAGATTAATCTTGCGCTCGCGAGGCTTTCTCTTCCAGGCCGGACAGGCCGAAGCGGCGCGCCAGCTCATCCAGTACGTCCTGTGAATCCGCCCCCAGGTGCGAAAGCATGACCAGGGAGTGGAACCAGAGATCGGCGGTCTCGGCGATCATCGCCTGGCGGTCGCCGCCGTTCTCGACATCCTTGGCGGCGAGTATCACTTCCGTGGCCTCCTCGCCGACCTTTTCCAGAATCTTGTTCAGGCCCTTGCGGTGCAGGCTGGCCACGTAGGAGCCTTCAGCGGCATCAGAGCCCTCAGCGGCATCAGAGCCCTCAGCGGCACGAGAGCCCTCAGCGGCTTGCCTGCGGCTTTCCAGTACCGCGTCCAGTTGTTGCAGCAGATCACTCATAGATGGCTTCCGGATCCTTGATCACCGGCTGGTTGATACGCCAGTCGCCGCCGTCCAGCACACGGTAGAAGCAGCTGGTACGGCCGGTGTGGCAGGCGATGCCGCCCAGTTGCTCCACCAGCAGCAGTACCGTGTCGCCGTCGCAGTCCAGGCGCAGTTCGCGCACCTGCTGCACGTGGCCGGAGGACTCGCCCTTGCGCCACAGTTTACCGCGGGAACGCGACCAGTATACGGCGCGTTCTTCCCCGATGGTGAGCGCCAGTGACTCGCGGTTCATCCACGCCATCATCAGCACGCGGCCGGTCCTGGCGTCCTGGGCAATGGCCGGCACCAGGCCGTCGTCGTTCCAGGCGACCTGGTCGAGCAGGGCGGTGTTGGAATCTGCTTTGGTCAATGTGTCTCCTTAAGACTTCCTGACTCTGTATTGTAGGTTGGGGTGAGCACCGCGAGCCCCAACACAGCGGTCCCCGCGGTGCGCACGGCGCACCCTATGGCCAGAGCAGCAGGGCCAGGGCGGCGATGCCCATGGCCCAGCCGGCGGGCGGCAACTGCGCCAGCCAGCCGGGGGCGGCGACTGCGGCGGTACCGGCGGCCAGGATGACGCCGGCGGCGCGGCGCAGGTACTGGCTGCGGCCGCGGCGGTGGCTGCCGGCCAACTGGTCGCCGATATTCTCCAGCTGCGGACCCAGCTCCCGCGACTGCTCCAGCGAGGAGTAGACCAGCTGCGGCAGGTGCGGGAACTTCTCCAGCCATTCGGGCCCGTAGCGCTGAATCTCGGCCCAGATGGTCTTCGGGTGGATGCGGTCGCGCATCCAGCCTTCCAAGAATGGATGGGCAGTCTTCCACAGATCCAGCTGTGGATAAAGCTGCCGGCCCAGCCCCTCGATATTCAACAGGGTTTTCTGCAGCAGCACCAGCTGCGGCTGCACCGCCATATCGAACCGGCGCGCCGTCTGGAACAGGCTGATCAGCACCCGCGCGAAGGAGATCTCCCCCAGCGGCTTTTCGAAGATCGGTTCGCAGACGGCGCGGATGGCGGCCTCGAAGGTGTTCACCGGTGTGTCCCGCCGCACCCAGCCGCTCTGCACATGCAGCTCCGCCACCATGCGGTAGTCGCGGCGGAACATGGCCAGCAGGTTGCGCGCCAGGTAGTACTGGTCCTCCCGCGACAGGCTGCCGACGATGGCAGTGTCCACGGCAATATACTGCGGCCGCTGCGGATGCTTGCGCGACACGAAGATATTGCCCGGGTGCATGTCCGCGTGGAAGAAGTTGTGCTGGAATACCTGCTTGAAGAAGATCTCCACCCCGCGCTCGGCCAGCCGCTTCATATCCGTGCCCTGGGCCTTCAGCTGGGCGATATCCGTCACCGGAATACCGTCGATACGCTCCAGCACCAGCACGTTCTCGCGGGTGAAGTCCCAGTAGACCTCGGGGATATACAGCAGCGGCGAGTTGGCGAAATTGCGTTTCAATTGGGTGGCGTTGGCGCCCTCACGCACCAGGTCCAGCTCGCCCTCGATGGTGTGGCGGTAGTCGTCCACCACCTCCACCGGGCGCAAACGCCGGCCGTCCGGCACGAAGCGCGCCACCCAGCGGGCCAGCACCTGCAGCAGGCGCAAGTCCTGCTCGATGACTTTGTCGATGCCCGGGCGCAGCACCTTCACCACCACCGACTCGCCGCCGTGCAGGCGCGCGGTATGCACCTGCGCCACCGACGCCGACGCCAGCGGCTCGCGCGAGAATTCGGCGAACAGCTCGTCCACTGGCGCGCCGAGCGCGCGCTCGACCAGGGCGATACAGTCGTCGCTGGGGAAGGGCGGCACATTGTCCTGCAGGCGGTCCAGCTCCCGGACCATATCCGGCGGCAGCAGGTCCGGGCGCGTGGACAGCAGCTGGCCGAACTTGACGAAAATCGGCCCCAGCTTCTCCAGCGCGCGGCGCAGCCGCTCGCCGCGGCCCATCTTCGGCTGCGGCAGGATTTTGAGAGGCAACAGCAAACCGCGCAGCCACAGCGGGCGCCGCTCGGCGGGTACCAGGCTGTCCAGGCGGTAGCGCAGGAAGACCCGCGCGATGGTAAAACTGCGTGCGACGGGCAAGGTTATTCGCCCCCCATGTGCGAGAAGCGCTCGTGCAGAATCCGTACCCGCGCCTCCAGGCGATCGGTGGCCAGGGCCAGATCCTGCAGGTCGTCGGTAAAGGCTTCGAACTGCGCCACAGGCGGCGTCAGCTGCCACTCCTCACTGACCGCCTCCGCGGCCGCGGACGGCGCCCGCTCCAGGTTGCCGCGCAACCAGCGCGCCGCCGAGCGCAGCGTCTCGCCCACCGCGTGGGCCGGCACATCGCCGACGATCTTCGCCAGCGGCTCCTCCCAGTCGATCTCCAGATCGCGCAGGATCGACTGCAGCTCCGCCAGCAGCGCGCTGGACCCGGAGATGCTCACGCCCAGCTTGGCCGGCGTGGCGTCGGTGTCGCGGATCAGGCGCAGGAAGGCGATGGCGGAACCGCGCAGGCGGGTGGTGACCTCGCCCTCCCAATGGTGGCGCACCCGCACCTGGTCCCCCTCGATGCAGAGGCAGAACTGCAGGCTGGGCGCCGTCAGGTCCAGACCCAGGGCCTTGCCGTCCAGCTTCTGCAGCCGCGCGCGGGTGCCCGGGTCGTATTGCAGGGCGGTGTTGATGGCGGTTTCCAGCGCGGCGTCGAAGCCGGCGCGAAAGGTTGGGTCCAAGATTGTGTCCTTAACTCATCTATCCAGAGGTCTACGCATTCGCCGGTGGCACTAGCCGGGGCGCGGTGCGTCTTTCCGGGACTGTCTGCGAGAGGGACCTCGCAGACAAGCCTCCAGGGACGGATTTACGGCGTGTCCCGGAAAGGCGCACCGCGCCCCGGCTCCCCGAACGAAGCCTCAACCTCACTGACACGTCAGGGCTTGATACCCTTGTGCAAAGCGACGATACCGCCGGTCATATTGTGGAACTCGCAATCCACAAAACCGGCATCGCTCATCATCTGTTTCAGCGTCTCCTGGTCCGGGTGCATGCGGATGCTCTCCGCCAGGTAGCGGTAGCTGTCGGCGTCGTCCGCCACCAGCTTGCCCATAAACGGCAGCAGGCGGAACGAGTACTGGTCGTACACCTTCTCCAGCAGCTTCGACTCCGGCTTGGAGAACTCCAGCACCAACAGGCGGCCGCCGGGCTTCAGCACACGCAGCATCGAGCGCAGCGCCAGGTCCTTGTCGGTGACATTGCGCAGGCCGAAGGCGATGGTGATGCAATCGAAGGTATTGTCCGGGAAGGGCAGGTACTGGGCATCCGCCTGCACCGGCACCACATTGCCGGCGACACCGCGATCCAGCAGCCGGTCGCGGCCCACTTTCAGCATCGACTCGTTGATATCCGCCAGCACCACCTGGCCCTCCGGCCCCACGATGCGCGAGAAGCGCGCCGTCAGATCGCCGGTGCCGCCGGCGATATCCAGAATCGCCTGCCCCGGGCGGGCGCCGGACAACTCGATCGTGAAGCGCTTCCACAGGCGGTGGATGCCACCGGACATCAGGTCGTTCATCACATCGTAGCGCGCCGCCACCGAGTGGAAGACATCCGCCACGCGGCCGGCCTTCTCATCCACCGGAACCTCTTGATAGCCGAAGTGGGTGGTCTTGCGATCCTTCATGGTGTGCCTGCTGAACCAAAATCTGGGGCCACATTGTACATTGCCCGGCAAGCCGCGGCACCGGCCGCTCACTAAACTTCAGGAAGGCATACCGGCACAACCAGGCACAACGGAGGCAGAGACACCATGGCCTACCGGCTGCACGGCGACACACCGATCGGGCGCGCCCTGCGCGATGCGGCCCGGCAACAGCTGGCAGATGCCGCCGAAGACCTGGCCGCGCTGCCGGAAGAAGAGGCCGTACACGCAACCCGCAAGCACTGCAAAAAACTGCGCGCCCTGTTGCGCCTGGTGCGCGCCGACACCGGCGACCTCTACCGCTACGAGAACGCCCACTACCGCACCCTCGCCAATACCCTGTCCGCCAGCCGCGATGCCGTCTCCCTGCGCGACGCTCTGCAGAAGCTGGCGCCGGAGAATCCCTTCCCGCAGATCCACAGCTTCCTGGAGTCCCGTGTCCAGCGCACCGAAGAACCGGCCCTGCGGGCCGCCGCCGAACTGCTGCACCAGGGCGCCGCTCGCATCGACCACTGGCCGCTGGACGACCTGCACTGGCGCAGCGCCCGCAAAGGCTACCGGCGCAGCTACAGGCGGGCCCGCAAAGCCATGAAGAAGGCGTTCGACGAACAGACGACGGAGCACTTTCACGAGTACCGCAAGCGGGTAAAGGACCAGTGGTACCACACGCGGCTGCTGGAGGATAAAGACTCAAAGGCCGTGGGCGGCCGGCGCAAACCGCTGAAAAAGCTGGCCAGCGCGCTCGGGGACTGGCGCGACCTGCAGTTACTGCGCCGGCACCTGGTGCTGGAAGGGCAGTCGTTTGGGGGCGAGCTGATCCCGCTGCTCGACGCTATCGAGACACGGCTCGACGAATTGCAGCGAAAGATGGAAAAGCGCAGCCGCAAACTGTTTGCGGACAGGGCGTTCGCTTTCGGCGACTGATCCCCACTGCCATCCACCCGATCCAGCATTGCCCCCTCAAATTCACCAAAAAATGTGATAGCTTCAACATTATCGGCGCCAATTGGCGCCCAGAAAGGGAGAAATGGCCAGGATGTTGGAATGGCTGAACACACATATCGCCTACTGGCACTGGCTGGTCCTCGGCCTGCTGCTGGTAACCGCAGAAATCTTCGTTTCCGGATTCGTACTCTTCTGGTTCGGTATCGCCGCGCTGTTGATGGGGGCGTTGCTGATCCTCATCGACATGCCGATTGCACTGCAACTGCTGCTGTGGGCCGGCATCTCCATTGGCCTGGTGATCGCCTGGTACAAACTGATCCGCCCGCAATGGAAAGACCGCACCACCTCCGGTATGGCCGCCGAGGCACTGGCCGGACAGGTGGGCCTGGCACTGGAATCCAACGCCGGCCGCAACCGCGGCCGCCTCAAATTCCCGGCGCCGATTCTCGGCGAGGAGGAGTGGCAGTTTATCTGCAACGAGGAAGTCGCCATCGGCGACCGGGTCCGGGTAACCGACATCTCCGGCAACACCCTGATAGTCACCCGCCTCTAGCAAGCAAGGAGCCAACAAACAATCGTCATTCCGGCAAACGCCGGAATCCAGCAAGCCCCCAAAGCCCCGGATTCCGACCAACACCGCAGTGTGACTAACCGCACTTACCCAAAAACCTAAAAGAACTTTAACGAGCATCAGACCCGCAAAAAGGAAACAGTAGTGGAAGGTTTATCAGTCATTCTCGCCCTGGTGGTACTCATCGTCGTCACCATCGCCATGGGCGTACGCATAGTCCCGCAGGGCTCCAAACATATCGTCCAGCGCCTGGGCAAATACCACAAGACACTGACACCGGGCATGAACATCATCATCCCCTACGTCGACCAGGTCCCCTACAAAGTAACCACCAAGGACATCGTGCTGGACATTCCCTCCCAGGAAGTCATCACCCACGACAACGCCGCCATCATTGCCAACGCCGTGGCCTATATCAATATCGTCTCGCCGGAGAAGGCCGTCTACGGTGTCGAAAGCTACGAGATAGCCATCCAGAACCTGATCCAGACTGCCCTGCGTTCCATCGTCGGCGAAATGTCACTGGACTCGGCGCTGTCCTCCCGCGACCTGATCAAGGCAAAACTGAAAGAGGGCATCTCCGACGATATCGCCGACTGGGGGATCAACCTGAAAACCGTCGAAATCCAGGATATCAACCCGTCCCAGACAATGCAGAAGGCAATGGAAGAACAGGCCGCAGCCGAACGCCAGCGCCGCGCGACCGTGACCCGGGCGGAAGGGGAAAAGCAGGCGGCAATTCTGGAAGCGGACGGACGACTGGAAGCCTCCAAGCGCGACGCCAAGGCGCAGGTGGTGCTGGCCGATGCCAGTCGTGAGGCTATCGAGCGAGTTTCGGCCGCTATTGGCGAGCAGGAGATGCCGGTGATGTATCTGCTGGGTGAGCGCTATATCACGGCGCTTTCGGAGCTTTCGCAGTCTGATAATGCGAAGAACGTGATCTTGCCGGCGGATTTGCCGCAGGCGGTGAAGGGGTTATTGCACAGATAGCTACGATAGAACCCGAGTCCGCATCGGCCTGGGTTAACCGGTATTCTGGTTAAAATTTCTAAGGCGAGGATTAGCTTTGCCATCAGCTTGTTATAAATAGCAGGACAAACATGCTGTTCTTTCAAAATTTAACCCCTTTGCCTCAACGCGCTCCGCGCTAAATACGTTCCGGCCGCCCCAGTTTGCGGCATTATGAACTTTTGAAGGAGATAGAAGTTGGCGGCCAAAAAAAAACCAACAAAAGTCTATACGTTCATTGATACCAATATCTTCCTGGATTTCTACAGGTCTCAAAATGAGACCTCTTTGGCATTGCTTAGGAAGTTGGAGGGAGTCAAAGAGAATGTTATCTGTACTTATCAAGTAGAAATGGAGTTTCTCAAAAACAGACATAGAGCCATCATCGACAATATATCTGATAAGAATTTAAATATTGATCCAAGATTGCCAGCTGTCATGGATGATAGCAATTTGAGTGGCAGCCTGAAAAAACATAAATCAGACCTAGACAAAAAGAAGAAAGAGCTTAAAAAAAGGGTCTCCAATATTATTGGAAATCCTGTGCTATACGATCCAATTTATAAATCATTAGAAGCAATATTCTATAGTAAAAACGACCACGTTCTTACCAGAGACATGAAAATTCGCCACAAAGTAAAAAGACTGGCTTGGCGAAGATTTATACTTGGATATCCCCCAAGGAAGTCGACCGATACATCAATAGGCGATGCATTAAACTGGGAGTGGTTTATTCATTGTGCCCAAAAATATCCGGGCAAGTACGTGATAGTTTCAAGAGATTCAGACTATGGAACTTACTATAACGATAAAGCCTTTCTCAATGATGCATTAAAAGCAGAATTTCGAGATAGAGTAGGGAAGAAATCTATAACATATAAAACAAAACTTTCGGAAGCTCTAAAGCTCATGGAGGTGACAGTAACACCCGCTGAAGAGAAGGTCGAGCAAGAGCAAATGGCGAATGTAGACTCTCAGAATCAGAGTTCAAAAAATAAGGAGAAAAAGGGTATGAACACGTTAGAGAATCTGTTGAGGCTGTTCGATGAACCTGGATCGCCGAATTCATAACCAGCGCTGCAGGGGAAGTGCCAACGTTATGACCTTTGTATTAGACTCTGCCGCTTCCAATCTTGTACAAAGGTGCATAGCATTGTTCGCATGTGAGGGCTACATTCAGGCTGTAAAAAACTCGGGTGACTCTTAATGAAACTAACTTTTCGTACGGAGAGAGCGTTGAAATGCTTTTCGAGCTGCAAAGCAAGCCATGAGTCACATAGATGCGCGATCTCGTAGGTAAGATATAACCTGACGATAGAGGCCGGCGTTTTCTACAGTCTCGTAAGCCGAATCACAAGAAACGCAAAGAGAAGGAAGAATCTTCCTGAACTATTCAAAAAGACGATGTGTAATGAAGAAAGAACTATATAAAACTAAACTCGGAAAACTGTATATTGGCGATTCAGTTGAATTGTCTAGGTCTTACTTGCGCCGATACTATAAAAATAAATTTAACTTAATCATTACATCACCACCTTTCCCCTTAAATAACAAAAAACGATATGGAAACCTTCAGGGCAAGGATTACTATAACTGGTTCATGGAACTCGCACCAATATTTTCAGATTTGCTTGCTGATGATGGCTCTCTTGTTATCGAGATTGGCAATGCCTGGGAACCAGGACGTCCTGTGCAGTCGCTGCTTCACTTAGAATGCTTGCTTGGCTTAGTTAAGAACCCTGAAGCCGATTTGCGTTTAATTCAGGAATTTATTTGCTATAACCCGTCTCGCCTTCCGTCGCCAGCCCAATGGGTAACTGTCAATCGCATTCGAACTGTCGATAGTTACACACACGTTTGGTGGATTGCGAAGAACGACTTCCCGAAAGCCGACAACTCAAAAGTACTGCGCCCTTATTCCAAAAAAATGGAGCGGTTGATCAAAACAAAGAAGTTCAATGCAGGAAAGCGTCCATCAGAGCACGGCATTAGCGACACAGCGTTCGCGAGGGATAATGGGGGTAGCATCGCCCACAACCTCTTCGAGTTAGATCCTATCGACTCCAGTCGCGATGTTCGCTTACCACACAATGTGCTTAGCCTTTCCAATACCAACTCAAACGATTACTACTTCAAAAGATGCAGAAAGGAGAATATCACTCCTCATCCTGCGCGCATGCACGGTGGCCTGATCAATTTCTTCACAGAATTCCTTACTGAAGAAAACGATCTGATTCTCGATCCATTTGCAGGCAGTAACACAACTGGATATTTCGCTGAAAGACTTAAGAGAAGATGGATTTCAGTAGAAGCAAACGAGGATTACGCTTACGACTCTATAATTCGATTCGAAGAGCCAAGCTTGGATTCTAAATTAGAGATATTCGCCGAAACAGGAGCAGAGCGTGTTAGAGCAAAAGCTTAGAGAAATTTTAGATGTCGATATATTCAAAGAAGGGCGAAACAACGATAATTTCATTGGTCGCCCCTTCTATTTAGATTATGAAAATGCACAGGTACTTGTTTCAGATGCCTGGAAGCACCGGGTTAAGGGTATACCACAAGGAGCATTTCTTTTGGCTTTTTATGACGGTGAAGATGGCGTTGAGGAGGCAGTACTTCTCCGTGCTCTTACACCATCAAAGTTGCCAACCGATAATGATGTTGTGAGCTCCATGATTGAATACTACAAAGATGGCTCCGATATCAGCGGCCGAGCTGGCAACAACAGAAGTAGCAAACTCGACGATTTCACTCGATATGAGTTCAGTTTTTCTGGTCTTCAGTGCCGAGTTCTTGGGGCTTTCTATAAGCTAAAAAAAGAGGTCGATCGAGATGGCGAAAAGACTGTATTAGAAACTCTTGAGTTCGGGGCGGATCTTGAAAACTTTTACTCCGCAAATAACTACAGCGTGTACAAAGCTACTGATTCTGTATTGCGAGAAATAGTAAACCAGCGTGACGGCAGCATTGTCGCCGGTAACGAAAATGAGTTCAAAATAGGCGCCATACGATACAGCTCCAGCAGGAGATTCCAGTCAACTATAGACGATGTAGAGGTTTATATTTGTCCACAGGATTTCGTCGGTAAGCGCACCGCCGCTTTCGGCATGACACGAACGGGTAAGTCGAACACCATAAAAAAGATCATTGAAGCGACAGCAGAGATTTCTCGCAAAGCTCAAAACTGCACGTTATCTAATTCGACTAATGAGCTGCCCCCCTTCACCGACGAAGGATCACCACAGTTCCCAGTCGGTCAAATCGTTTTCGATGTAAATGGTGAATATGCCAACCCAAACCTCCAAGACGAGGGTACAGCTATATTTGAGTTGTATGAGGATCAAGTAGAGCGATACTCAATAGTTGATAAAACAGACAAAGGATTTAAGGTCTTAAAGGTCAACTTCTACAACGAACTTCAGGCTGGCTTCAAATTAATCACAACTGGTCTCGCTGACCAGGCAAGTACTTATATCAAAAGCTTTTGCACCGTTGACCTTACAGAGCCAGAGAACTACAGGAAATCACCAGGAGAAAAGACTAGCGATGAACGGCACGCTGCTATTGCTTACGATAAGAAAGTGGCGATCTATAAGTGCTGCCTACATGAGGCTGGATTTAAGCTGCCTCCAAATAAAAGCCAAGTGAAATTTTTCGGAGATGCAAAAACTGTAAATCAAATTGTGCCAAATTTATCTCCTCATGAGGGACTAAATTTAGATCAAGCGACAATTTGGTTTAAAGACGTATTTGACGCGATGGCCGATGATGAACACCGTCAAAAGTTCGATGATTATCGTCAAAAAAAAGAAAAAGATTTTTTTGATGAGGACATGATTGCACTCCTGACTTTTCTTACTCGAAAGCCCGGACCAGGAAAACAAGCAAGTTATAGCGGTTTTCGCCTTTTTCGGCAATTCCAAGGATTACACACAAATTTATCTAGCTCTTCGTTTGAAGTCGAAATCCTCACTGCGCTACGAAATGGAAGGATCATAATTATAGATCTATCACAAGGGGAAGAAAAAATACGAAACCTTTACTCCGAAAAGATCACACGAAAGATTTTTGAAGACTCCATGGATAGGTTTACTAAAACGAAGGCAAGTAATCATATACAATTCTATTTTGAGGAAGCGCACAACCTATTCCCCAAAAAAGAGGATAAAGACCTTAGTGACATCTACAGTCGTCTTGCCAAAGAGGGCGCGAAACTTAACCTTGGTATGACATATGCCACCCAGGAAGTCAGCTCTATTAGTGCTAATATTCTCAAGAACACACAAAACTGGTTTATCGCCCACCTGAACAATGAAGACGAACTCAAGGAGTTAAGGAAGTATTATGACTTCTCCGATTTCATAACTTCGCTTCTAAAATTCAGCTCGGGGAATGACAAAGGCTTTGTGCGCATGAAGACATACACCAACCCTTTTGTTGTTCCCGTACAAATCGACCGCTTCTTGGCTAACAGGGGGGGCTGAATATGGGCACTACGAGCAGAAGCCATAAGCCTAACGAGTGGGCGGCAAAGATTAACCATACCCACATCATCAACGACCCGTTTATCAAAGATTTCATAAGCAAGTGCACCCTTCCAAAGGATTGTTCTGATATCGAAGAGAGTGATACGGATAGCTTCGAAACACTCAAGAAAGATATCGACAACCCTATAAAACACATACTTGCTGTTGATGGCAGTTATACAACCGTCGAGGTAAAAAAGAACTTTCCAAGCGCCCAGTTCGCATTCTTTCAGTTTGGCGCAGTACTTTTTAATGTAGAGGACCTGGAAAGCTTATCGGAAAAGCCCTATATTTTTCCTGAAGATATGCAAAAACTGCACAACTTGCAACGCTTGAAACTTGCAATACCGATCAAAAACATCGTCTCCAAATCAGAGTCTTCTCTAAAGAATTCTATTCGTAAAACAATTTATGATTTCTTTATAAAAGAACGAGATAGAATGAGCTTCATGGAAACCTTGAAGTGGTTCGTATTTGAAGAATATAGAAATAAGCCACTTGACAGCTATTCTCTAGCCAGCAATCCGAATTTAGATGCCGGCACGGGAGAATTCATTCTAAACCGAAAATCAATCAATTCAGACTACACGTTCGACTCTCCTGACGGAACAGTCTATCTCACCGACGTGTTCCGGTTTCACGAAGCCGTTGACGAGGAGCATGGAGCTGGTGGAATTTTGGGATACCTAACAAGGCTCATAGAACAGCTGATCCTCGTCCACTTTATACGCTTTATCCTAAAGCACCAGAAGCGGCTGTTAAATGAGTTTCTCTTTATTGCCGACGGCCCTTTAAGCTTTTCCGGGCAAACAGCCAATATGCATACTCCGATGCGCAATCTTTGCAATCATCTACTACAAACCAACAACCTGTTCATTGTTGGCCTGGAGAAAAGTGGCCCATTTGTGGAGCATGCGCAGGAAATTTCTGCCCCACCTACAGGAGAACCTGTACTACCTAAAGGGAAATACATACTACTCGACAACAGCTATATCTATAAGTACATTGTTCCTGGCGACCCTTTAAGAATGCATTACGGAAGTACATCATATTACAGCGGCAAAGTAATTTTCCACTCCAAAGACGGTCAAATATTAGTGCTTACCGTCCCAGTTCCAGGCAAGGGTTCAATCCTAAACCCTCAGAAAGCAGACTATGCCAATTTGGATATTGTTCTTTTAAATATCCAAAATCTTAAATGTGACATGTATGATGATGCAATAGTGCCAGTAGCTATCGCAAACAAGTTGGTGTCATTAGCAAATCATCCGAGCAAAGTACTACTCGAAAAATTTTCCACTTCTACAATGGTGGAACCCTAAAAATGGCCAGCTAGTGTGCCGTACGGTTAATTCGCACCAGCAATCATGCTATTCTTTGCCGATGGCCAGACCACACAGCACATATTCGGTATCAATCGAAGATAGAGATGAACTTTCCAGTTGGTTGCGAGCTTCTAATACTCGGCGCAGTCTCGCACAGCGTGCCTAGATCTTACTACTGAGCGACTAAGGAATATTGGGGTCAGAGTAAAGTATTGACACAGTAACCATCTAAATAAACGGACGTCATAATTCTGCTCTGACCCAGAGTGCAGCCGCAAGTGACATTACTGCCCTCTCAAAACACTGAAGGCCTCATAGAGGCTCGGAGGCAGCGGGTTTGTTAGTTTCCAGGTGATACTCATGGGCTTCTCACCCCGGTAGCTCACGAAGGTAACCGGGCCGCAGGCTCGGAAGGCATGGTTCTTGGTTTCCTGTACGAATAGCTGGAAGGTCCACGGCTTGTCCGGCCCGTCCCCCATTTCGATATAGCGCCGCCCGGCAGCTGTCTCCGGTCCGGCGCTGTTCTGGCTTTGCCAGTGGAACAGCTCCGGACTGATTGCATAGTCTTCGTAAGCCACACCCTCATGCCGGGCAGACGATTTGTCGAGGGTTACAAACATCAGCTCGGTGTTTCGCTCAAACAGGCGCACCATGCCCTCCCGTGAGCTTTTGCGCCGTCTTGCCGTCAGAAAGCCGACCGCTGTCAGGATCTCGCGGCGGCTGTAACGACCGTGCAGCTTCAGGGGCGTATCCTCGAACCCGGGCAAGGGTTGGTAGTGCGTATGGGCGCTGGCCTCCAGGCAGTTGGCAAGCTCGCCCAGCTCACGGCAGCAGTTTGGTGCGGCCGCAAGTCGTTGCAGAAAGGTCTCGACGGTCCCGGTCTGGCGGTCATGGCTGTCAATCTGGTAGGCCAGCATCTGCAGGCGAAGGCGCTCCTGCCTGGACTCCACCTTATAGCTTTCCGGCCGTTCGGCGAGGCGCTCCAGCAATTGCAGTTGGTCGACGTCGTCGATATGCAGCAGGCTGCTGAAGCGGCGGCTGAAATAGCTCTCCTCTTCCGCCGGTGGGCTCTGATCCAGTAGGCCCGTTGCCCGCTGCAGATTTACCCAGCCGCGGTTCTTGCCGGCCCCCTGGGTGTAGATGTCGGCCAGTTCCAGTTGCTGGTCGTGGATAAAATGGCCCAGGGTTAACTCAGCTGTGCCGTGCAATGCTGTGTAGGTACGCAGCTCTGTTTTCAGGCGTCGCCAGTTTTGATTGACAGCGGTCTTCAGGCTTTTCAGCACCTGTTCGCGTGTCTGTTTCTGTAACTGAATGTGGCAGCCGGATGGCAACTTGCCGAACCCCTTTTCGACCCCATCGAGAATTTCTCGACGTGACAGGCCGGTAATCGACCGGTAGAGCACATCGAAACGGAAACTCTCCTGGAACAGGCCCACAAAATCCAGAATCAGGCAGTTTTCTTTGCCTTCAAACAACCGCAGGCCACGGCCGATTTGCTGCTGAAAAACTGTTAGGCTTTGCGTGGGTCTCAGTAGCAGGAGCGTATCGAGAAATGGCAGGTCGACGCCTTCGTTATAAAGGTCGACGGTGACGATCACATTGATGTCGCGCGCTTCGAGTCGACGCCGGGCGCTCTCACGGGATTCCGCGTCGGTCTGGCCGGTTACCATCATGGCCGGAATATTCACCCGGTTGAATTGCTCGGTCATGAACGCGGCATGAGCAACGGTGACGCAGAAGGCGAGCGCGCGGCATTGGTGGATATCGCCCACCAGCTGTTCCCAGTTGTTAATCACGGTGGCCGCGCGCGCATGGTTGCCTGTCAACAGGTTGTTCAGCTGCTGTTGTTCCAGGGCCGGTTTCGACCAGTCGACGCCACGATAGTCCTGACTGTCGTCGCAGGCATAGTACTCAAACGGTGCCAGCAACTGGAGGTCCAACGCATGCCAGAGGCGCAGTTGAACGGCCGGTGTGCCATCGGGACGGTTGTGAAAATGACGCAGGATGTCCCGACCATCCTTGCGTTCCGGTGTGGCGGTCAATCCGAGAAGAATGGCAGGCCTGATGTCGGCAACAAGGCGCTCGAACTGCCGGGCTTCAATATGATGGCATTCGTCAATAACGACCACGCGCCAGTAATCGTGGCCCAGTTTGTTGATCAGGTTCTGGCTGTGCAGGCTCTGGACGGTGGCAAAAAGGTGCTGATAACTATCGGGTGTATGGTGCCCGGACAGCAGCTCGCCGAAGCCCGGGTCTCGCAGCACCTGCCGGTAGGTGGCCAGGGCCTGCTGCAATATCTCGATGCGGTGCGCAACGAAAAGCAATCTCGGCCGACCGCCCTCGGCCCGCGCATGTGACCGGTAATCAAAAGCCGCCATGACAGTCTTGCCGGTACCGGTGGCGGCAACCAGCAGATTTCGCGTCCGGTGGTGGGATCGCTCGGTTTCCAGTTGTTCGAGGATGTCTTGCTGGAACGGCTTGGGGTGGAGCTCGAAAAAGGTCGGGTTGGCAATGGGGCCCGGTTTTCCTGACTCGCGGGCGAGCGCCTGGCGGAGGACCTGCTGGTGGTCGGCATTCTCCGGGTCGTAGGTCTGGAACTCATCGTCTTCCCAGAGGGACTCGAAGTGTGCCCTGGCTCGATTGAACAGGGCCCCCTGGCTGCTTTGGGTAAACTTGACGGTCCATTCCAGCCCTCCCATGAGTGCGGCCCCGGACAGGTTGGCGCTGCCCACATAGGCCGATCCAAAGCCGGAATCGCGGCCGAACAGCCAGGCCTTGGCGTGCAGCCGGGTACGGCGGCCATCCAGGGAGACACGGACCTCGCAGTTGGGCAGTTCGGCCAGGGTATCCAGCGCCTTCTGCTCCGTGGCACCCACGTAGGTGGTGGTGAGAACGCGAATCCGGGCCTGATGGTTGCCCAGGGCATCGCTCGCGGTAATGCGGCGCAGCACGTCGATGATCTTGCGCACGCCGGAGACGGTGATGAAGCTCACCAGAATATCCACCTGATTGCAGTTGGCCAGTTCGGCCGTCAGTTCATGCAACAGGGCCGGGGAATCCTTACCGGCGGTAAAGAGCCAGGGTTGCGACAGGCCGATTCTGGGAATGTCCGGTTGGAGATCGGGTTCTGAGAGGGCAACCAGTCGCCTGGGGGCTTCTTCCAGAAGGTCGGCTGGGTCGACCTGTCTGGATTGCGATAGCCGATCCCGGGCGTGAACCAGAAGCTCGTTGATCAGCCGGACCTGCTGCCGCAGGTGGTCGGCGTTGGCACCTGCCGGCCACGATGCGAGCAATTCGGAGAGCTGATCGGCCAGGGCATCGGCCAGCTTGCGGTGGGCGTCGTGCGAGCCCTGGTCTTCTACCTGCGGCTCGAAATCCGAGGCGTCCAGCCGTTGTCGCAAGCGTTGGGTTATCAGGCTGTCATAGAGTCCTTTGGGCAGTGTATCTCTGGGCATGACATCCTTGCTGGCAGACAAACGAGGAGAGGAGGCTGGTGAGGCTAACATGTCTGGGGGATGGGTAAAGGGTGTGCAGCCTTGTAGCTTTGGAAAACCAGAGTTTTAAATAACACCGATCAGAGTCACATTCTGGAATTTGCGTCGAAATAACTGGACCTCCCATTTATAACGTTTGCCCCAGCAATTGGCTGCATGGGAGAATCCATTCCTCAGTAAAGGAGGACTGCTGGAATGTCAAATAAATTTGAACAGCCAAGGGCCCCGGAAGCGCCTCCAAGATACGCCACTCCCTTCGAGATGGCTGTATATGAATTTGAAAAATGCGCCCACGAGTATCACAAGGCGATAGCAGACGGCGCCCCGTCCAATGAGGTCGAGAAAGATCGTAAAAAGCGCATTTCAGAATGGGAAGCGATTAGAAAGCATCTCAGAAAAGAGCGGGTAAGGCTTAAGTCTCTAGCCAAACTGCATTCAGAACTTGAAGATTACAGGAATGAAGCCAAAGGCAAGTCAGAGGATGATCTTATAAAAGAGCCTCATCACCCCACTAAGGTATTGGCCCGAAACCTGGCGGCCGTGGATGAACCGCGGCCGAGTCCTGATCATGTAGCCCATCACATAATTCCCGGCAAAGGGCGTTGGTTACAAGCTGCCATTCTTGATGTCAGGCTCACACTGCATGAGTTTGGAATCGGGATTAACGATCCCATGAATGGGATCTATTTGCCAGACAAGAAAGAGCATCGTAATCACTGCACTATGCCTAAAGCACCTGTCCATAAAGAGCTACATTGCTGGAATTACGAGAACTGGATTACAGCTAACCTTCCTGACACACTAAGAAGGCCCTCGTTTATCAAGCGCCTTGAAGTCATAAAGAGACAACTCAGAGATGGAAACCACCCTCCAGAGGTTGTCCAAGAGAAAGACGTGAATTGGAATCCGATTGCATGAAAGCCTACAAACTCGTCAATGATTACGGCTCCTACCAAATACTGCAGCTCGATACGATAACAATCGTTGAACAGTTGGGAAGGCCAGATTTGATTCGTCAGATCAAGCGGTTGACCAGTACAGGTAACAAGCCGCTCATTGATATCTGGGGTGACGTAAAGTCCAACTTCGCGCCGGTGGAGGGCACTCAGTCTATCAAGGTTCCGGATATCTCTGTCTGGAAAGGCACAGGTTTAGTGTTCTCTGGTCGCGCACATGCCTACTTCAAGTTGATGCTGGAGCCGTTCGGCGAATTCTTGCCGGTGGAAGTAGAAGGGCATAACTTCTACTTATTCCATTTGATGACAGAAGGGAAGGCCGATCTGGACAACAGCGCTCGCGAAGATGACGATTTCGGAGAGCCCATGACTGTCACAGCCTTGAAGTTTGATGACATCGATATAAAGAACAAACTGTTATTCAAGTCGGAGTATGAATTCTACCAATCCACTTTTTGTAACCAGAAGTTCAGGGAGTTGTATCAAGAGTATGAATTGGAGGGTCTGGTTTTTGAAACGGACTTGGCCAGTATGGGTTGGCGATAATCGGCAGATCAATTCTCAAGTACTACATCCGAATGGCTGTATTTTACTCTGTAACCAATCATTTCTTCTTTTACCGAAGGAGATTTTAGTGAAAAACGCACTTTCCCTGGCACTCCTGCTATTAACCAGCAGTGTACTTTCCCTTGCAGAAGCCCAGTCACCAGTGCCGGAAGCCGGCAAGGACTACATCGAGATACAGAACGGGCGCCCGCTCGCCCCTACCGATGGCAAGATTGTTGTGGAAGAGTTCTTCAATTATATCTGCCCGGCCTGCAACAAATTCGAGCCGCAATTCTCGGCATGGGCAGAGAAGCTGCCAACTTATGTCAGGGTGGACCACGTTCCGGTGGCATTCCGCAAGGACTTTGTGCCCTATGCCCATGCCTATTATGCGGCACAGTTTTTCAACCTTGCCGACAAGACTCACCAGGCGGCCTACGATGCCATACACCGCACGCATCAGCTTCCCGCCGAGGGAGATCAACCCGATGAACAGCGTGTTGCAGAGTTTTATGCTGGATATGGCGTCGATGCGAAGAAATTTCTCGATACCATGCAGGGTTTCAGTATCAAATCCCAGGTTCGCCGCGCCACCGAGCATATGCAGCGCAGTAAAGTTCGCAGTACACCCTCCATCCTCATCAACGGTCGCTATCTTGTTCGCGGTACTTCGTTCCCGGACAAGCTGCGAATCGCGAGCTATCTGATCGAGAAAGAGCATACTGGTGAGTAGGTGGTATGGCTCTTGCGGACAGGTCCATCCTTTTGAGTCATGGACCACCTTAATTCCAGGAGGGACCTGTCCTCACATCATATGGCCACCCAGGCCGAAGATTACATTTCTTAACGTCCAGTTCGCTGTTGATGGGGAATATTGGAATAGGCGATAATACCGCGTTGACGCAATGAAGCAGCGTCAATTTCCCATACAGGAAAGGGCTGAGAGCCGTAAGTTTCACGGCACAAGCTTTCTACAGCCCGGTTAGAGTGACGAAGGAATATATATGAAGGTGTTAACAGTACTCAAATACGTCCAGATGGCGATCGGCGTCGGTTTATTGCTCGGGGCTTTTATTACATATAAAAACACGCAGAACTTTCTGGATGACGCTCTAACCGCAGAGGGGGTTGTTGTGGATCTTGTGGAGTCAAGGTCCCGGGACTCACTTACATACCGGCCAGTGGTCAGGTTCGTTGCACAGGATGGCTCTCCCGTCGAGTTTATGTCCTCCTCCGGCTCCAATCCCCCTAGCTATTACGAAGGCGAAACGGTTGAAGTGTTTTATCAGTCGTTCGCACCCCGGAATGCCAAGATCAATGGATTCTTCTCGCTTTGGGGCATATCAATAATCATGGGCGGCATGGGCCTGATTTTCTCGATTATAGGTTTTTCGATGATGTTCTACGGAAAACTGAAGAACAGGAAGATCGACTACCTGAAAAGCAATGGCATCCCGATCAGCGCCACATTTACGGGTATTGAAGTCAATCAATCCCTGCAGGTGAATGGAGAGCATCCGTTCAGAATTGCCGCGCAGTGGCAGAATCCGGCCACATCCGAGATCCATAAATTCAGCAGTGAGAATATCTGGTTTGACCCTTCGGACCACATCGAGGGTGACGAACTGACGGTTCTGATCGAAAAGGACAACCCGAAAAAATACTATCTCGACACGTCCTTTTTGCCAAAAGTCGCGAGCTGAGAGTTTTCAGACGGCAGGTCTGATCGAAGCGCAGAAAGCACTTTCGGCCGGGCTGGCATTCATGGCAAAAGAAGGGTATCCGCCAGACGGCGGGTACTCGGCGATGGCGCTCATCACCGCTCCGCGGCATCACTTGTATAAGCACCTGGCGTAACCTAACCTGGCGTAACCTACCCGACCTATCCGCTCCCCTATAAACCGGCCGCTGGCCGTACTCGGCGACAGAACTCAACCTGCGCAGTATTGGCTTTGGACGGTATCAACAGGCTGATATCGCCGGGTTAATCATATGCGACTCAAATGAAAATGTCTGAGTGAGCGTGTTTTTGTCGTCGCTGTGGCGCAGCGGCGAGATAATTGGTGTCAGAGTGAAATTTTACTTGCCACGACTGTTGAGCTCACCACCCCAACGCGCGACACAGCCGGCAACAGCATATGCTGGATATATTCGCGGTTTGGCATCATTTTCCTCATACAGATATGGCGAATTAATTTTACTCTGACCCTATTTATTACGTTTGCCTCCGCAATTATCTGCGTGGGAGAATCCATATCTCAGCGGGAAAATTGACAACAATTTGAATAATTTTGAATATTTATTGCCGCTGACGAAAGGTCCAATACATCTCGCGCAAATCCACGCGGGGATTGAATACCACTCTGTTCCCCTACGGCGTACAGAGTTCCGGATAGCCCTTGCTGGAAAGTCGTGGACTTAGGCATGCGTTGGCTGCAAATGGGCTTTGCTCAAGTCGACGCCGAAAGTGTTCGATGAGTTTCTCTCCGGCAGGACCGTAACGGTATGACTACCGATGGATGACAGGAGAAGGGCCCAGCCAGGACAGCAATTTGTATAAGCTGCCAGTTTCAACATCTTCTTAAAAAAATTAACTGTGCTCAAGGAAGGAAATAGAATGATCAGCAGCAGCGTAGGACTCGGGGGTGCCAACCAGCCAAAAGTTGTGGCTTACATACAGAAGCTGCTTAATAATTATATCGAATCACGAGCGATCTATGTTTTTCGGTTTCTCAAGATCGATGGCAAGTGTGGCCCCAATACAATTAGTTGCATCAAGGAATTTCAGAGTCATATAGTCGGTCTGGCATATCCGGATGGCCGGATTGACTCCAACGGCAGAACCATAAAAGCGCTTGAGAATTACGCATCCCCGCAGAAGCAGCGTGTTTATGAATTCAGTCTCGGCATGCAACCTTATCTTGCTTTTACTAACCGCGAAGGCATCTCCTCACCCAGCAAAAGTTCTACTGCCAATAATGCCAAAGCTGTTGTCACCGACGATCCCAGGAAATTGATGACTCGGGCAGCGGTTGCCGAAGCCTATGGCTCGATCTCTGCCAACAAGGTCTGGGCGAAGAAAAGCACTTACCTGAAGATGTTCAAAATTCCGGAATTAATAGCCAATGATGAAAATTATGCCTGGATTAATGTCTATGATCCCAAGAAGCGGAAGGTGAGTAAAATCTGGTGTCATGAGGCGATGCATCCCTTTCTTGAGACTGCGCTCAAAAACCTGAAGAAGCAGGGTCTATTGGGAGACCTGAAGGAGTTTGGCGGCTCCCATGCCATTCGCTCGACAAGAGGCGCTACAAAGTGGTCTGCACACTCCTGGGCTTTGGCCATTGACATCAACATGACGGGAAATGGCCTTGGCGAAACGCCGAGTATGTCCAAGGAGTTTGTGAAGTGCTTTACAGATGCTGGCTTCTTCTGGGGCGGGAACTACTCGAGAAAAGATGGCATGCACTTTACAATAGCGGGATTTGATAAACCATCGTCTTCTTGATTGCATCCCGGAACTCCTGGAATAAATATGAAAATACGCCAAGCAACCCTGCTCTTGTTGTTAAGCTTTACTTCTGTCGCCTGCAATAGCGAAGCGGATAGTAAAACTCCTGAAGACTCCCTGAAAACGTCCTATACGCGTATTGGCTCATGTGAGGAAACCGTGGATAACGCCAACGCTGCTTTTTCCATTCTGGACTGCGGAAAAGTGGCCGGGCGCGACCTGCGCATCACTGTGCAGTCGCCCACCATCTTCACGGTACGCCTCATGAAGAGTGGCACCGAGGCCATGTCCGAGTTTGAGGAGCTGAGTGGCGATCTGCCGCTGGAGACCGGTCCGGCGCTTGAATGGTATAGCGACAACCAGAAACCGCGTTTTATGGTATTTCGTGTGAGCTGGGGAACCGATAAAAAGCCCTTCCAGATGGACGAGCGGCTGGTGATCAACTATGTAGCGAAAGACCGCATCTGCCCGCTGGCAACCGTGTCGATAGAATCCAATAAGAATGCCAATGAAAAGACACGTGAATTAATTTACGACAGGTTTTTATCGACGTCTGAATGCCCTGAAGAAGTTTTGCATTTTTGAGGGTTTAGCCTGCAGCGAGCCAACCGATTGCGGGAGAAGATCGCATCGGCTATCCACTCAAGTTGGAGAGAAGCACGAGCGATAGACTTGCGGGCTATTACTCTGTGTTTGACTCAGTCTCATCATTGTATTGACAAGTGTTCAGGTTCGATCCCCAATCCAAACGCCGGGGCACAATCACTGGATCCCGGATCGAGCCCGGGATGACGGCTTCGAAGGGCGGGCCTTGGGTCAGAACATTTTGAGACAACTGATATTACTCAATATCTATTCCCTGACGGCCACTGGAAGCTCCCTGACCAGGAAATCCGACAGGGCCCGCACCGCCGGTGCCAGCCCTTTACGCGACGGCATCAGCAGGCTGATATCGGCCGTATTGGCAATCCAGCCCGGCAGTATTCGCATCAGCTGTCCACTTTTTATTTCATCGCGACAGCAGTATGCCGGCAGGGCGACGATGCCCAGGCCGTCTGAAGCCGCCTGTTTGAGCGTGTTCATATCGTCGCTGCAGAGCTGTGGCGAGAATGGCACTGCGGCCGTCAGGCCATCGCCATTGTCCAGCGACCACTGCCCCGTGGCCGGCTGCCAACCCACCTTCAATCCCCGGTGACGGCACAGGTCCTCCGGCTGCGCGGGCGCGCCGTGGGTCTCGATATAGGCCGGCCCGGCGAACAGGTGCCACTGCACCCTGGCCAGGGGCTTCTGTATCAGGCTGGAGTCCGGCAGTGCCGCGGTATGGCCGCGCAGGGCCAGATCCATACCCTCGCCAATCAGGTCGACGGATGCGTTGGTGACCTGCTGTTGCACCGACACGTTCGGGTTTTCCAACAGGAATTGCGAAATAAGCTCCCTGAGAATGAAGTGGGCCATGCCCACGGAGCAACTGATTCTCACCTGGCCTGAAATCTGGTTGCGCTTCCTTTCCACCGCGGCTTCCGCGGCCTCCATTTCATCCACGAGGTTTCTGGCGTAGCGGTAGAATTCGTCGCCGATATCGGTGACGGTAAATTGCCTCGATGTGCGCTGGATCAGGCGCGCGTCCAGCCGCTCCTCCAACTGGCGGATATGCCGGCTGAGGCGGGATTTGGGCATATCCAGTGCCTTGGCCGCGGCGGAAAAGCCGCGTTTTTCCACTACGTGGACGAAGTAGAAATAGTCATTCAGATCGATCATCCCATTGCCTCCCAAACTGGTCGCTGCCCGATCATCGTTCCATTTTCAGAACATTAAGTCCAGGTTTTGCCACTTCTCGTAGAAATCGTTCTGTATATATGCTGTGAACACTGTAAAGCACAACGACAGCAGGAGGTTTGCCATGGCGGATACCAGTGCGCAGCGGCAACGGAACAATGTAGATTTTTCCGCCAGAGAGTTTGATATCACCGAAGCCGTAACGGGGGAATCCCTGGTGATCGGCGACGGCTTTACGGCCGTCAGCTTCAAGGAGCGACACTTTGGCGGCCTGATGGATCCGCTGCTCATGGTGGATCACTACACCATGAGCGAGCCGACGTTCGGCCCTCACCCGCATGCGGGGATCGCCGCGGTGTCGGTGCTGTTTGAAAGCAGCAGCGGCCAGTTCAACAACCGCGACACCCTGGGTAACGACCTGGATCTGCAGCCCGGAGACCTGTACTGGCTGAACGCCGGCCGCGGCGCCCTGCACGACGAGGCGCCGAGAGCGGGGGCGCGGATCGAGGGGCTGCAGGTGTTCGTCAACCTTCCGGCGCAGATGAAGCACCGGCCGCCGTCTGCGCTACACGTGAAGGCCGCCTCCATTCCCCTTGTAGAGGGTGCCGGCTATCGGGTGCGGGTGGTGATGGGGGAGAGTGGCGGTGTGCGCGGCGCCCGGGCGCCCACGCGGCCGCTGACAGTGCTCGATGGCCATCTGGCAGCAGGGGCGCGGTACACACACCTGCTGCCCGTACAACACAGCGGCTGGCTGTACGCCGTTCGCGGTGATCTGGAAGTTACCGTCGGCCGCCGTTCAGTCCGCCTGCCCGCC
Organism: Microbulbifer litoralis; assembly: GCF_023634065.1. Taxonomy (GTDB): domain Bacteria; phylum Pseudomonadota; class Gammaproteobacteria; order Pseudomonadales; family Cellvibrionaceae; genus Microbulbifer; species Microbulbifer litoralis. The sequence goes on along the minus strand of NZ_JALKCV010000007.1, from coordinate 155,989 downwards.
GGTCGCGCACTGGCAATCGGCAACCGCTCGACCAGCGCGGAACTGGCCGTGGAGTTCGCGAACACATCGACCGCCGATGGACAATTTGCCCTGTTTTCCGGTGCACCGGTCGGCGAGTACTTCGTACAGCAGGGTCCTTTCGCAATGAGCTCGCGCGAGGAGCTGCAGCAGGTCCAGGAGGACTATGCAGCCGGCCGCCTGGGCACGCTTTAACAGATTCATTACAGAGCCACGGAAATAGTTTGAGGAGTACAGAGATGAAATTATTGGCCTTCGCCGCAAGCAACAGCAGCAAGTCCATCAACAAGGCGCTGGTCAACTATGCGACCAGCCTGCTGGACAGCTCGGTGCAAGTCGAACTGCTGGATATCAACGATTTCCCACTGCCAATCTACAGCAGCGACCTGGAGGAGGAAGCGGGTATTCCGGAATCCGCGCACCAGTTCCTGGCCAAGATCGCCGGTGCCGACGCGTTACTGATTTCCTATGCGGAACACAATGGTGGCCACACTGTGGCCTACAAGAACCTTTTTGACTGGGCCTCTCGCGCCAATCGCAATGTGTACCAGGGCCTGCCGGTGGTCATGCTGGCGACTTCTCCGGGACCGGGCGGTGCGGGTAATGTGCTATCTGCTTCTGTCAACTCGGCCCGTTTCTTCGATGGGCAGGTGGTGGCATCGCTGTCGGTACCGAGCTTTTACGATAATTTCGATCCAGACAAAGGCGAGATTTCGAATATCGAAATACAGCGGCAGTTGCGCGAGGCACTGGAGCCGTTGACGAACGAGCGGATTGCCGGCGAAGCGGTGTAGCGGGAACTCCGATCCCCCACAGGCGGGGAGTAAAAACGGCCCCATCGGGGCCGTTGTCAAAAGATCGAATCAGTAGCGCGGCCAGTCGTTTGAATCCCAGTTCAATGTGCTGATCAGCAGTTTGGGCGCACCGTTGTCGGTTGCATCGTAGGCATGGCGCACAATGACATCGGTATTGAGGATGTCCTCGCCACCCGGGCCCACCCAGGTTGCATTGCCGCCGTCCAGCAGGCTGCCGCCACTGTACATCATGTTTGCGCCGTTCTTGTCGACAAACGGTCCGGTGACACTGGTGGAGCGTCCATACAGGATATGGTAACCGCTGTTGACGCCGTCGCAGCAGGTACCGACGCTGACAAACAGGTAGTAGTAGCCCTGGCGGTAGATCAGTGTCGGCGCTTCGATGCCCTCTGCGTTATAGGCCACAGAGTGGAAATCGCCGATGGGTTTCATCGTCACCGGGTTGAGGCGGACCACCTTGATACCGCTGTTCCAGGAGCCGAAGGCCAGGAAGGGCGCACCGTTCGCGTCGACCACGAGATCCGGGTCAATCGCGTTATAGTCGTTGGATTCGTTCGAGGTCAGCACCACGCCGTGATCGGTCCAGTTGCCACCCGCGATACTGGTGGTGGAGGCGAGGCCAATGGCCGAGACCCTGGAGCCGAACGTCGAGATGCTGTAGTACATCCAGTAGCGGCCGTTGTACCACTCGATATCCGGCGCCCAGACATCGGTTCCCTCCTGGTTCGGCACGTAGGTTTTCCACCAGTTCAGCCCATCGGGGAATACGGATGGCAGCGGGCTCCAGTTCAGGCCGTCGGGGGAGACTTTGCCGTAAATGCCGGGGCCGGTCTGGAACAGCCAGAACTGGTCGTTTTCCCAGGCCATGGACGGGTCGTGAGTGCCGAGATTACCGGTCAGCGGCCAGTGGTTTTCCGCACCGTTGGTGGTTGAGGTATCCAGCGGCGGCCCACCCATGGTGCCGACCTGGTCCAGCTGCCACTGCTGGCCGTCGCCACCCCAGTAGCTCCACTGGATGATGTTGGCACCATCCGCAGTATCGGAATTGAGCAGGTCCAGGGATTTGCCGCTGAATTTATTGACGATGCTGTAATAGCCATTGCCGAGATCGGTGATCGACCAGAGCTGGGAATCGCCACCCCAGTAATCGTACTGGGCGACGTTGTCGCCATCGGCGGTGCCCCAGTCGTACACTTCCATGGCCTTGCCGCTGTTGGCATTGACGATGGAGTAATAACCATCGCCTTCGTCGGTGATGATCCAGCTCTGTGTCCAGTGTTCAGTGGCACTCCACTGGCTGACATTGGCGCCGTTCTCAAGCGACGCACTGGCGACTTCCACCAGTTTGCCGCTGTGTTTGGACACCACCGTATAAACGCCGTTGGAGACGGCTCCTGCATGTACAGCACATATTGACAGGAGGCCCAAGGCGCACATCGCTGCTTTCTTGAGATACGTTTTTATCATTGTGACCCTCTTACGGGAGTAAGAACTCGCCTGAACCCGTATTCATCCCTGATAGGCACAAGCCCATTCACCCGCCGTTCCGGCCCCTTCGCGCGTGGGCGGCAGGCGTTATTTTTATAGTTACTTCTCTCTCCAGCCGGTGGTATCGGCCGGATATCGCACGCGAATGCGTTGTGACACTGCATTAGTCATACAATTATTATCTGTCGTCTTGTAATACCTCTCTCGGGTCAAGGAAGGCACCACAAATACAGTAATGTCACGTTATTACATCGGCCTTTGGTTTGATTATTATTTACTCTGCATGGCCATAAAGGTAATACATATTATTATATTGATAATGAGCATGTTAAGGATGAATGGCGCGACAGCAAGGGGAGGGGTTGCGTGTTCCGGGCACACCGGCGGCATACGCCTGGAGGGCTGATCGCATCAGGGGGGGGGCGGGCAGAGTGGTGTGCTGTAACAAGCCCGGGGGAGTGTTTACTTCAGGGAGGGAGCGCCACGCTGGGGAAACAGGTTTTTGGTGATCACCAACACGATACCGAAAACCTCGGCCAGTGTGCCGGCCAGGTAGAGTTCGAGCTCGTATCTTTCAAAACCCATCCATTTCAGGCCCACCGCGGTAAAGGCCAGGTTCATGACCAGCAGTTGGCCGATCAGGATGCCGATAAACCACTTGGCATACAGTTTCTTCAGGCCCCGGTCACTTTTCGAATCTTCGATTTTCTGCTCGGTGAGCGGATCGACTTTTCTGGCGTCACTGTTGAGGGCGATCCGGATTGCTGAAAGTGCTTCTGATTTCTTTTTTGATTTTTCTTCTACTGTCATGAGGCTCTTGTGGCATTACAACAGGTTGAGCTTCCTGAGGCGCCATTTCATGGCTTCATTGGAGACGCCGAAGTAGGCGGCCAGTTCCGCGTGGGTGGACTTGCGGAAACGGACGCGCACTTGGCTCTCGGGCATCAGCAGGCAGGCGGCAAAGCTGTTGGCAAAGACTTCTTCCGGATCCTGCCCGGTGGCGGATACGCTGTTGCGGAAGTCCACGTATTCGTACTGCCGATCTTCGTCGTTGGACTCGACACGCGACGCGTAGTGGCCGAGCTCGTGCGCACAGCTGAAGCGCTTGCGGTTTGAGTGGTCGGTGGTCTCCAGGATGATACGGGGATCTTCGTCGACCTCTTTGATCAGGGCTCCCGAGACATCCCTGGGCAAATGCGTTTCCAGCACTTCTACGCCGACATTCCGGGCGATGGTCACCGGGTCGACGGGAAATTCATCCTCGCTCCAGAATACCACCCGGTATTTGTCCGCGAGTTTTTCGGGGTCTTGCGCGATCGTGGTCATATGCCCTTCAAAGGTTGCTAACAGAACGCTAACAGCTCTGTCAAGGCATTCTACGCGCTTTGGCGCTGCCTTTAAAGAAGGATTTCTGTGCGGGGCGGTCCTGCAACCGGCAAACCGCCGCCGCTATATGATGCCGCAGGTCAGTCCAGCAGTCCGCCGGAGCGCACCATCACATGAAACACATAGTTCTGTTCATTGGTGCCGGTCAGCAGGTGCGAGCCGGGACCGCGCGCCCAGATACCCACATCCTCGCCGCCGTGGGTCTCACCGCCGGTGGGCACCAGGGATTCCTGGAAAAAGCCGGGCTTTGTGGTATCGACTTCCGACAGGTCCACGCGGCCGTTGTGTGCCGGCGCATCGCGGCGGGCATCCGAGTTGGTTTCGTCACCCAGGTTGGCAAAGCCCGCGCCGTTGGCATAGCCGACGGTGGTGTAGGGTTTGCCGTCGGCAGCCAGTTGCGGGGCATCCTGCGGTGCGCCGTGTTCGTCGTTGCCGATGACCTTGCCCAGGATCGGGTTGCCGCGCGTGGGGTAGCCGGCCATGGTGAAGGTGTGGCTGTGGTCGGCGGTGACGATGATCAGTGTGTCTTCGGCACTGGTGTTGTCCATCGCCACCTGCACCGCCCTGGCAAACTCCACCGCCTCGCTCAATGCGTTGTAGGCGTTGCCGGCGTGGTGACCGTGATCGATGCGGCCGCCCTCGACCAGCATGAAGTAGCCGCCGTCGCCTTTCTGCATCAGTTGCAGGCCCTTGGCCGTCATCTCGCTGAGCGACGGCTCGCCGGCCTTGTCGTTTTTGCGGTCGGATTCGTAGCGCATATGGGAGGGCTGGAACAGACCGAGCAGTTTGTCGGTCTCGGCCACATCCACGGCCTTGAAGCCTTTTTCATCCTCGATATAGGTGGCGGCGGCGCCGTAGCGGTTTTTCCATTCCTGCACCAGGTTGCGGCCATCGGTGCGCTTGCCCTTGACGCCTTCCAGGTCGGTGACACTTTCCGGAATAAACGCGCGGCGGCCACCGCCCAGGATCAGGTCGATGCCGTCGCCTTTGTCCATTTCCACCAATTGCGCGGCGATATCGCGACAGCCTTCCGGCGCCTGGTACTCCCAGCCGCGCTCGGGCACCTTGGCGTAGGTGGAGGCGGGGGTGGCGTGGGTGATGCGCGCGGTGCTGATGATGCCGGTGCGCTTGCCCCGGGCTTCGGCTAGGTCGAGGGCCGTGGTCAGCGGGTGTTCGAGGCTGGCCTTGCAGTCGCCGCGGGCCACGCTCTCGTCCACGCTCAGCACGCCGGCCTTGGTTTTGACACCGGTCATCAGCGCGCTGGCAGTACCGGCGGAATCCGGGGTCTGCTGGTTGGTGTTGTAGGTCTTGATCAGGCCGGCGAAGGGCATCTGCTCGAAACTGAGCAGGTTTTCCTCGCCGGTATTGCCCCGACGCTGGCCGGCCAGGATGCGCGCGGCGGTAACGGTGGAGATCCCCATGCCATCGCCGACGAACAGGATGACGTTTTTGGCCGCGCCGGGCCGGTTGTCGATCTTGCGCGCGGCGGCGCGCTGCATGGCCTTTTCCGCGTCGGTATACCAGTGGCTCGACTGCTGGCTGGCCGGCAGGCTGCCGTCGGCGTAGCTGTCGCAGGTGCCGAGCAGGACCGCGGCCGAGAGTGCGGCGGCGATGGTTTTCTGGATCATGTGGTTACCCCCGGGGAAAGAAATGCGCCAATTAGAGAGTGGGAATATTACATAAGGGTTACAGGTTGATCGAATTTTGTTTCGGGCGGAGTAGGCATGGGGCGGCGCGCGGACGGGTTTCCCGGTTGCGGTGCCCGGATACGTAGCCTGGATGCAGGCGCGCAGCGCCGGAATCCGGGAGACGTCGCACGGGAGTGAGCTCCCGGATTCCGCTGCGCTTCATCCGGGCTACTCGGTTGCGGTGCCCGGATACGTACCGGGAGGAGGCGCGACACGGGACCGGCGACTCAGAAGTAGGAGGCTATTTCTTTTACGCCGGTCTGTTGGCCTTCGTCCACTTCGCGGTGGAGGTTTTTGCGCGGCGCCAGGACGGCATCGCGGCCCTCGCGGTAGCTCTGTTCCTCGACGATGGCGCGGTAGGCCTTGTTCAGGTCCAGGGCGCGGCGCGGGGAGGGCATGATCAGGACGTTGATATCCTCGGCGAGCCGGTCCAGCATCGCGCTCTTCAAACTGCCGTCATCGGTAAAGAAACGCTGACGGACCTCGCCGTTGGAGCGGTATTCGTCGGCGTTGCCTACCCGCTGCAGATAGTAAGCGTACTCCCCCTCGCCATTCTCGCGTGCAGGCTCCGGCAGGCCGGCCAGCTTTTTCTGCGACCAGTGATACCAGCCGCGCTGGAAACTGTTGCCGGCGTCCAGCTTGCGGGTCATGGCAAAGCCGCCGTCGATATTCGCACCGATGGCACCGTGGCAGCCGGTGCAGGTGGCCAGTTCCTCATAGGATTGCGGGCGCAGCGCGCCGTGCCGATCCTCGATAAAGCCGCTGTAGCGCCAGCCGCGGCGGTTGCTGACACCGCGCTCGATATCGCCCACCACCGGCTCGATGCGATCCGGAAAATCGTGCGCTTCCTTGAGTTCGTCCGCCACCAGTTCGCGGTGCTGGAAGTAGCTGACCCAGCGCACCTTGCGCGCGTAGCGCAGCTCCTTCATGCGCGCCGCCATGCCGACCTCGTTGCCATCATCCACATCGATATAGCGTACGCTGTGCAGGAATTCGGTACCGAGCGGGTAGGAGCCGCCGGAAAGCGGCGCTTCCCCGCGCTGCTGGGCCAGCCGCGCCTGGCCGACGTAGTGCATGAAACGCTTTTCCAGCGGCGCCCAGTCGTAGACCACCTGCGTTGCCGTCGCCAGTGCGCCGTTCTTGTCCAGGTCCACACCCAGCGCTGTTTCGTCGACCGGATCGATGGCGATATCGCTGCGCTTGATCAGCGCCTCGACAATCGCCAGGTTGACCCGGTAGACGGTGGCGCTGTACTCGCCCCGCTCGTCGTTGCGATAGATTTCCGGCAGCCGGATCAGCACATCGTCGGTGGAACCGTTGGTGGGAAAGAAGGTCCCTGGGAAAGGCGTGTAGGCCAGTGCGCGCCAGCCGGTCAGCCGGCCTTCGCCATCGCGGTCGAAACCCCGCCCATCGAAATTGAAACCGGCATCCGGTACATAGCCATCCCAGCGGCCGTTGCGGTTGCCGTCCCAGTGGGGCGGCAGCGCTTCGGCAAGCTTTTCAGCCAGCGGAATCCCGCCATTGTCCGCGCGGTAGTTATCCTCGCGCACATAATCGAGAATTTCCCGGTCACTGACCGACGCCAGGTAGTCGGAGCGGTCCTTGAACAGGTTGTGCCAGCGATTGGTGCGCGCCGGCGCGGCGAAGTCGTAGACCAGTTGCAGGTCCACATCGTTGGTGAAGTTGGGGGCCCGGCTGTCGGTGTGGCACACGTAGCAGGGGTTGCTGGCCGCGGCGGCGGGATTTTCCGTCCTGGTATAACACTGCGGTGGCGTTACCGCGGCGGGGTTGGAAAGATAGAGCCGGCCGAGGTTGTCCGGTGCCGAGGCGACCGCCATTTTATTGTCGAGCAGCAGCCACGCGAAGGCGGCCGTAGCGGCGGCGGCTGCGATCAGGAATACGCGCATAGGGATCACCCGAGAATCTGAAACGCCGGCGCCCCGGCAAGAATCTGCCGGGGCGCTGCTGGCAGGAACGGAACAGCCGCTTACTCGGCCGCTTCCACATCCATGGCCGGGAAGGGGCCCACATAGCCGGTGTAGGCGCGGTGCTCCAGGGAGCCGGGCGCGAGCTTGTCCCCGTCGGATTCACCGTAGGGATGCTGGACCACACTCATCAGGTAGCCGAAGCCATTGATGTTCGGATACCAGTAGGGCGAGGTGGTCTCGGAGCCGTATGGCGTGGTCTGGATACGGGTGAGGCCGGCGGTGTGGTCCGCGCTGTCCACCTGATCCAGGTCCAGTGACCAGATGACATCGTTCTGGTGACCGGTACCGGTGTCTTCACCGATGATCAGCGTGTTGTAACCGTTGATGAAGGTCACGTTGTCCGGGTTGGCGAGGCCGTCTGCGTCGCAGTGGTAGCTGGCGAAAGGACTGTCGGGCTCGTACTCCGTTGGCATACCGCCGATCAGGCCGCTCATGTTGGTGGCGACGTAATCGGAACCGATATCGCTGTCGGCGGCCACGTCCAGCTGGTAGACCGCACCGCAGGAATTTGCCTCGGCGATCCGGATATGGCCGGCGCCGTCGGTCATGCCCCTGGCCACTTCACTCATGGCCAGGTACAGCTTGCCGCCGTGCGGATCGAAGGTAACGCCTTCCTCCTTGCGGAACTCGGTGCTGGCACCCTGGATGGCGGCGTAGCGGCGCGTCTCCAGGCGCGAGGCAATTTTTTCCATACCCGGTTTTACGCTCAGGCACTCGGTATTGCCGTTGGTGGCGGTTTCCACACAGCCTTCGCCGTCGACTGCAAAAATATCGCTGAAGGTCACGGCCGGCTCGCTACCGGTGCCGTGTACCGCGGCGCTGATCTCGGCATCGGTGGCGTGGCCGAGGGAAACCCACTCGAGATCGGCGGCACCCAGGCCCTCGCCGGAGGTCTGGTTCCATTTGGCCGCATAGACGGTACCGGCACTCAGGTCACCGGCGGTGTCGGCGACGAACATGTAAAAGCCCACATTGGTGCCGTCGTCAGTCATGTAGACGGTTTTGGAATCCGGCATCACGTAGGACAGCTCGAACGCGAGACGGCCCATGGCGTAGTGTTTGGTCAGCTCGGCGGTCGGCTCTGCATCGCCCTCGGCGGCGACATTGACTTCGATGTTCCAGCCGTAGAAGTAGGGATTCCACTCGGCCGGATCGTCGTAGTAACTGAGCATGCCGCGGGCATAATCATCGCCTTCCACCTCCACACTGGTGGGCAGTGCCCGTGCATCCGGCTCGTATTCCTCCGATGCCAGGTGCGCATTCCACGGCGTGACCGAAGCGGCGCAGTGTACCCAGCCGCCGTCCACGCCGGACTGGTCGATCTGCCACAGGTCCCTGGTGCTCAGTGCACCGCTGTCGGGATCCTGGTCCAACTCCATCAGGAACATGGCGCCGGGGCGGGTTTCCATCTGCGAGACGGAAAACAGGCGCTCGCCGATCGGCAGCAGGGAAGTGTGTTCGTTGGCATCGGTGACTTTCAGCATGCCGTCTTCGCCGTACAGCGGTTGCTGGGCCGAGTCCACCAGCTGGCCGAATACCACATTGCCATTGACGGAGTCGCCGGAACGCAGCAGCGTGTGGAAACCGATTTCGTACTCTTCGCCGTTTACTGCCACTTTCGGCGAGGCGAGGATCCGGCGCTTGTCACTGTCGGTGCTGGGCGCCGGGACTCCGGTAAAGCTCAGGGAATAGCTCGGGGTTTCGTCGCTATCGCCGTCTCCGCTGTCTCCATCATCACCGCCGTCGCCATTGTCTCCGTCGTCGCTGTCGTCACCGGGATCGGGCGCGGGGATTTCGCTGATCGGGTCCGGAGAGTCGTCGTCGCTGCAGCCCGGAATCATTGCAAAACCGGCGAGGATGAGCGCGATTTTCAGCGCGAGCGGTGTTCTGGAAAATGGCATCATTGTGAAAAGTCCCCCAACGTGAATATTGTTTTCGTGCGGGGGATTTAAGCGACGCGGCGTGACATTCACATTACAGGGCTATCACGCTTGATGACATCTCTGTGAACTTTTGCAGTCTGTGATGCGGTTCGGTTTTATCAGCCGATAAATTTCACAGCGCTCTCGTCCGGGTCGCGGCCCTGGCCGGCCCGGCGCAGGCGCTCCAGGTAATCATTCCAGTTGCCGGTGAAATTTTCGCCCAGTTCGCGCAGGTAGTCCCAGGTGTAGATACCGGTATCGTGGCCGTCGTCGAAGACCAGGCGCACGGCGTAGCGACCGGAGGCTTCGGCGTGCTCGATGCCGACATGCATTTTGCCGCTGACCAGGACGCCCTCGCCCGGGCCGTGGCCGCGGACTTCGGCACTGGGGGAAAAGACGCGGAGGTATTCCGCGGGCAGGCTGTATTCCGCATCGGCGAAAGTGACCTGCAGGGTTTTAGCCGCGCGGTTCAGGTGGATTTTTTTGGGTGCTTTCATGGTCATTCGATTTTGGGGCGGCTCCGGCCCTCTCGTCCGCCCCACCTCAAGAGGAGGGAACGGACGCTGGATACCGGCGTTCGCCGGTATGACGACAATGGCGTTTTACAGGATAAAGCGGGAAAGGTCTTCGTCCTGGCTCAGTTCACCCAGGTGTTCGTCCACGTAGGCGGCGTCGATGGTGACTGTTTTGTCACCGTCACCGGCTTCGAAGGAGATTTCCTCAAGCAGTCTCTCGAGGACCGTGTGCAGGCGGCGGGCGCCGATATTTTCGGTGCTCTCGTTCACCTGGAACGCAATCTCGGCGATACGGCGGATACCGTCTTCGGCGAAATCGAGTTTCAGGCCCTCGGTGGCCAACAGCGCGCGCTGCTGTTCGGTCAGGGACGCGGACGGCTCGGTGAGGATGCGCTGGAAGTCGTTGGAGGTCAGCGAGTCCAGTTCCACACGGATCGGCAGGCGGCCCTGCAGTTCCGGGATCAGGTCCGACGGCTTGGACAGGTGGAAGGCACCGGAGGCGATAAACAGGATATGGTCGGTCTTGATCATGCCGTACTTGGTGCTGATGGTGCTGCCCTCGATCAGCGGCAGCAGGTCGCGCTGCACCCCCTCGCGGGAGACATCGGCGCCGCCGCTCTCCTGGCGCTTGGCAACCTTGTCGATTTCATCCAGGAAGACGATACCGTTCTGCTCGGCAGACTGGATGGCGCGGGTCTTGATCTCCTCGTCGTTGATCAGCTTGGACGCCTCTTCGTCGGTCAGCTGTTTCATGGCCTGCTTGACGGTGAGCTTGCGCTTCTTGGTCTTGCCCTGGGACATATTGGAGAACATACCCTGCAGCTGGTTGGTCATTTCCTCCATGCCCGGGGGCGCCATGATTTCCACCCCCATCGGCGAGACGGAGACATCCACCTCGATCTCTTTGTCGTCCAGCTCGCCCTGGCGCAGTTTCTTGCGGAACATCTGCCGGGTACTGGAATCGCGCTCGCCCGGGTCGGTGTTGCGCGCCGGCGGGAGCAGGGCGTCGAGCACGCGCTCCTCGGCAGAGTCCATCGCGCGCTGTTCGACACCGGCCATGGCTTTCTCGCGCTCGAGCTTGACCGCCATCTCCACCAGGTCGCGGACAATGGACTCCACATCGCGGCCGACGTAGCCCACCTCGGTAAACTTGGTGGCCTCGACTTTCATGAAGGGCGCGCCGGCCAGTTTGGCCAGGCGGCGGGCAATCTCGGTTTTGCCGACGCCGGTGGGGCCGATCATCAGGATATTCTTGGGCGTGATCTCCGCGCGCAGCTCCTCATCCACCTGCATGCGGCGCCAGCGGTTGCGCAGGGCGATGGCGACGGCGCGCTTGGCCTCCTGCTGACCGACGATATGGCGGTCGAGTTCGTGGACGATTTCTCTGGGGGTCATCTGGTTTTGGGACATGGAAATTCTCGACAAAATTTGGGGGAGCCTCTGTCCGTTGGAACCTGCCTGCAGGCGAAGGCGGCGTCGCCAGGGTTCGCCTGGCAGATTTTTGCTCCTGCAAAATCTGCATTTCCGCCATCCATGGCGGTCACAGCAGGTTCTTACGTGGATGCGGAGGCTTCTAATAATCCAGCTCTTCGATGGTGTGGTTCTGGTTGGTGTAGACGCAGATATCGCCGGCGATCTTGAGCCCCTGCTGGACGATGGTGCCGGCGTCGAGCTCGGTATTGTCCATCAGCGCGCGGGCGGCGGACTGGGCGAAGGGGCCGCCGGAGCCGATGGCGATCAGGTCGTCCTCCGGCTGGATGACGTCGCCGTTGCCGGTGACGATCAGGCTGGCAGTGCTGTCGGCCACCGCCAGCAGCGCCTCCAGCCGGCGCAGGGCGCGGTCGGTGCGCCAGTCCTTGGCCAGCTCTACCGCGGCGCGGGTCAGCTGGCCGCCGTGAGCCTCCAGCTTGGCCTCGAAGCGCTCGAACAGCGTGAAGGCGTCGGCGGTGCCGCCGGCGAAACCGGCGATCACCCTGTCCTTGTACAGGCGGCGAACCTTGCGGGCGTTGCCCTTCATGATGGTGTTGCCCATGGAGACCTGGCCGTCGCCGCCGATGACAACCTTGTTGCCCCGGCGCACGGAGAGAATGGTAGTGCCGCGATATTGTTCCACTGAGAACCTCTTGGTTGTGGGTCTGTGCCCGCCGCCGGTTGGGCGAACACGAGGCTCACCCCTGCGCAGGGACTGTACTGACTCTGTAAGTGTGGTCGGGAAGGGGGAATTTCAACAACAGGCCGTGCAATGCACGCCGGGTGCCTGACCAGCCGTAGTCCGGAAGTAGTCCGGAAGGAGACGCGCAACGCCGGAATCCGGGAAGGGCGGCCCAGGGGTGGAGGGGGCTGGGCTTCCCGGATTCCGCTGCGCTTCATCCGGGCTACCCGTGCAATTGTCCTGGGCGGTATTAGGGAGTGGCGGCTTATTTGGCCGGGCGCTTGAGCACCAGCGGCATCAGCCGGTGTTCGGCCAGGGTCTGGCGCGCGGCCGCCACACGGGAGCGGTTGCTGTAGGGGCCGACCAGTACCCGGTGCCAGGTGCCGCGGCTGTCGGTGGCCGTTTCCACTTTTACATTCAGGTTGGCCAGGGTGAGCTGTGCGCGCAGCTTCTCGGCCTCGGCGGCGTCGCGGAACGAAGCCGCCTGCAGGATATACACCAGTGCCGGATCACTGCTGGCGGGGGCCGGCCCGTTGCCCGGTTCCTGCTTGCGGCTGTTGTGGCGCGCCGGCCTGGCCGTTTTCGGCGCCGGCACTTCCACCTCGTTTTCCTGCAGCAGTTTGTAGAAATCGAAACGCGGTGTGTCCGACTTCTCTTCCGCCTGCTGCACCGGTGCCTTGTGTTCGCCGACACCGGCTTTGCCGTTTTCCTGGAGACCGTTGAGAAAAATCATGAACACCACGAAACCACCGACGAAATTACCCAGGACAAACCAGACCCAGGCGGGCTTGCCGGCGGAATTGTTGTTGCGGCGACTGGCATTACGGCGGCTCATGAAATTCTCATCTTTGTGGTTGGCTCGGGATTCGTATCGGCAGTGGGGCGGGAAATTGTAACGCTATTGCGACCTTATTTGCGTGCGCCGGTGGCACCGCGCGCGAAGTTCTCTGGCAAAGGCGTGCGCCCAGCGGTCACGACAGCTCCTGCGCATCCATATCCACCGCCCAGCGCAGCCGCCGGTTGCGGTAGCCCTCGGCCCACTGGCTGAGCCGCGCCAGCAGTGGCAGCAGCACAGCGCGCTTTTCCGCGGTGACCTGCACGTAAAAACGGAAGCGGCCGGACTTGCGCTCCAGCAGCGCCGGCACCGGGCCAAGATAGCTGATCTCCGGCGACGGCGGCACCAGCGCCTCCATCTGGCCCCGTGCCGCCTGCAGGAACTCCTCCGCCCAGCGCGGTTCCTCGCACTCGGCCCGCACCAGTGCCATGGCGCGCAGCGGCGGCAGCTGCGCCACGGTGCGGTCGCGCAGCAGCTGGCGGGCGAAGGCGCCGTAGCCCTTTTCCAGCAACAGCTGCAACAGCGGGTGCTCCGGGTAGCGGCTCTGCACCAGCACGCGGCCGGCCAGGTCGCCGCGGCCGGCGCGGCCGGCCACCTGCTCCAGCAGTTGGCCGGTGCGCTCGGGGGCGCGGAAGTCGGCGCTGAACAGGCCGCCGTCGGCGTCCTGGATCACCACCAGTGTGACCCGCGGCAAATGGTGGCCCTTGGCCAGCATCTGGGTGCCCAGCAACAGGCAGGGTTTGCCCTCGCGCGCCGGCGCCAGCAGCCGGTCCAGCGCCTGCTTGCTGGCGGTGGTGTCGCGGTCGACGCGGATTACCGGATAGTCGGCGAAGCGCCGCGCCAGCAGTTCCTCGCTGCGCTCGGTGCCGCCGCCGAGGGCCGACAGGGAGCGGCTGTGACACTGCGGACAGCTCTCCACCAACGGTCGGCGATAATCGCAGTGGTGGCAGCGCAGGTGCCGCTGGCGGCGGTGCATGGTCAGTTTACTGGAGCAGTGCGGGCAGTCCGCCAGCCAGCCGCAGTCGTCGCAGGCCAGCGTCGGCGCGTAGCCGCGCCGGTTGATGAACACCAGCGCCTGTTCACCGCGGGCCAGGGTATCGCCGATATGGCGCAGTGCCTGGGGCGCAAAGCCCTCTTCCAGCTGCTGGCCGAGGGTCGGTACCAGGCTGATTTCCGGCGGCCGCGCAGCGCCCGCGCGGTTGCGCAGCCGCAGGTGCCGGTAGCGGCCGGACAGCGCATTGTGCAGGCTCTCCAGCGACGGCGTGGCCGTGCCCAACAGCACCGGCACGTCGGCATTGCGGCCCAGCACGGCGGCCAGGTCGCGGGCGGAATAGCGCACGCCGTCCTGCTGCTTGAAGGAGCCGTCGTGCTCCTCGTCGACGATCACCGCGCCCAGGCGCGGCAGCGGCGTGAAGATGGCGGAGCGGGTGCCGATGACGATATCCGCCTGGCCGGCGGCCGCCGCCAGCCAGGCCTGGGCGCGCTCGCCGTCGGCCAGGCCGGAGTGCAGTGCGGCGATACTGCGCTCCGGGAAGCGCGCGGCGATACGGCGCAGTGTCTGTGGTGTGAGGCCGATTTCCGGCACCAGCAGCAGCGCCTGTTTACCCGCCGCCAGCACGGCTTCCATCAGGCGCAGATAGACCTCGGTCTTGCCGCTGCCGGTGGTGCCCTCCAGCAGCGAGACGCTGAAGCGGTCGGTGGGAATCTCGCCCAGTACTTGGCGCTGCTCTCCATTCAGTTCGGGTGGCGGGGCCGGCTCGGCATCGGGCAGCGGCGGCGGCACCGTGGGGCCGGCAGTCCACTCCACCAGGCCGCGCTCCTGCAGGGCGCGGATTGCCGGGGTGGAGTGATTCAGGGCTTTCAACTGCGTGCGGCTGTGGCGGCCCTTCTGCAACAGCAGTTGCAGCAGCGCCTGCTGTTTCGGCGCCCGCGCCAGCGCGGATTCCGGCAGGCCCTTGCCGTCGGTGGTCAGTTGCAGCCACTGCTCGGCCCAGTGGTCGGCGGGCTTGCCCTTGCGCAGGGCGACCGGCAACGCGGCGGCATAGAGCTCGCCCGCCGGCGCCTGGTAGTAGTCGGCGGCCCACTGCAGGAAGTCGCGGCCGGCGCCGCTGAACAAGGGGTCGCGATCGATCAGTTCCAGCGCCGGTTTCAGCTCCGCGAGTGGGGACTCACTGACGATGTCCACCAGCACCGCCACCAGCTTGCGGCCGCCGAACGGCACCCACAGGCGCTGGCCGGGCTGCAGGCTGGCCGGATCCACGCCCGCGGGTGGCAGGTAGTCGAACAGGCGCCGCAACGGCACCGGAACCGCCAGCCGCAGAATGCATGTTTGCTGATTCGCCTGCTGCACCGCTCCCCCATTCAGGCCTCTGGAAAACGCGATAGTGTAATGGCTGGCGCCTCAAGGTACACCGAGTGTGATCCCCCCATTGCAAACTCTATTTTGTAGAGTACTCTACAAATACTCTAACAATCAGAGTACTCTGAACTCTCTCAGGCCGTCGCGGTACTGGCGGCGACAGCTTATAAGGTAGAAGGACATCGATATGACCAATGTGGATCGACTCCGGGATGACCTGGATTACGTCAGTGCAGCCGTGCGCAGCGGCGATACCCCCTGCGGCATACCCGCGCTCTACTTTCTCTGGGGCAGCCTGCTGGCAGCGGGGTTTGCGCTGCCGGATTTCGCGCCGGCGATCGCCGGGCCCTACTGGTTGATTGCCGGCATTGGCGGCGGTCTCTTCAGTTGGTGGCTGGGGGCGCGCACTTCGCGTCGCAAGGGTATCAACAACACCGCACTGGGCCGGCGCTACGGCCTGCACTGGATCATCGCCGGCGCCGGCTTCCTGCTGTGCTTCCTGCCGATGTTGAGCGGTCAGGTGCCGCCGGCAACCGGCGCCGCCAACTTTCTGCTGGTGGCGGGGCTGACCTATGCGCTCGCCGGTGTCCACCTGGAGCGGCCCCTGCTGTACTGCGGGCTGCTGATGCTGGCCGCCTACGGCACCCTGGTGCTGCTGGCACCGCCCTATACCTGGACGCTGACCGGGCTAACCGTAGGTGCCGCACTGGCCTGGTCCGGTATCAGTGCCCTGCGCCGCGAGCCGCAACCATGAAGGCCCTGAGCGACCTGGACCCATTACTGGAACACCGGGTGCGCCTGGCCGTCTGCGTGCTGCTGGCCAAACAGGAAGAGCTGAGCTTCTCGCGTTTCAAGGAACAGTTGAAGGTCACCGACGGCAACCTGGGCGCACAGCTGCGCAAGCTCGAGGAGGCCGGCTATATCGGGCTGCGGCGGGACTTTGTCGGCCGCAAGCCGGTGACCTGGTACCGGCTGACCGACAGCGGGCGCGTAGCACTGGACGGTCATCTGAGCGCACTGCGGACGTTAATCGATTCGGCCGATTGAGCCCTCTCCCAAGAGGAGAGGGGGGGTAATGCCGGCGGTGCGCACGGCGCACCCGAGTCCCGAGTCCCGAGTCCCGAGTCCCGAGTCCCGAGTCCCGAGTCCCGAGTCCCGCCAATTGTGCTTGATCCGCCGGGCTAATCTGATTAGTATGCGCCGACTTTTTAAGCAGCCCGGAACCCGCGCGGTTCCTACACCAACGACGACTCCGTGCTCGGCAACAGATCGGGTGGCGGATTCGAGCAGAGGCCATCATGAAGACCGATATCCATCCGAACTACACCGACGTGACCGCTACCTGTTCCTGCGGCAACGTCATCAAGACCCGCTCCACCCTGGGCAAAGATTTCCAGGTAGACGTGTGCGCCCAGTGCCACCCGTTCTACACCGGCAAGCAGAAGCAGGCCACTACCGGCGGCCGCGTGGATCGCTTCAAGAAGCGTTTCGGCAGCCGTATCGGCGGCAAGTAAGCCGCACCGCGACCCCTTCGTCGCGCGCCAGAAAAGGCACCCCGGGTTTCCCGCGGTGCCTTTTTTTATGCCCTGTTACTGGCCGCGCCGGGAACGGGATTCTGGCCAGCTCGACCGGCGCGATTGGCAAGGTGTGCAAATAGAAGTGAAAGGCTGGCTGGTGGACCGTGGATCGAAATATTTATCCCGGTTTCCGCAGAATAAACGCTTTTATATTGCTGTCGACTCCGAATTTACTATTGAAATTAGTAGATAACAGTCGATCCGTTCGATTTTTGGCCTTGTGGCACACTGCGCCTTGCGGTTATTCTTCTCCGCCCCGCAGTAACCGGGGTAAGGAGCACGCAGAAGGCTCCCCCGAAGCACCAAAGAGAACCATTTCGAGATGACGGACTCATTGCGCCAGGCAGCGCTCGACTACCACGCGCTGCCGACCCCGGGCAAGTTATCGGTAGAACTGACCACTCCCGCCCAGACCCAGGAAGACCTGTCGCTGGCCTACAGCCCCGGCGTCGCCGAGCCGGTGCGGGAGATCGCCAAGGACCCGGAGGCCGCCTACCAATACACCGGCAAGGGCAACCTGGTGGCGGTGATCTCCAACGGCAGTGCCATTCTCGGCCTCGGCAATCTGGGGCCGCTGGCCTCCAAGCCGGTGATGGAGGGCAAGTCGCTGCTGTTCAAGCGCTTTGCCGGCATCAACTCGGTGGATATCGAAGTCGACAGCCCCAGCCCCGAGCGCTTTATCCAGACGGTATCCGACATCGCCAATACCTTCGGCGGCATCAACCTGGAGGACATCAAGGCGCCGGAGTGCTTCCATATCGAGGAGGCGCTGATCGAGCGCTGTTCGGTGCCGGTGTTCCACGACGACCAGCACGGCACCGCCATCGTGACCGTGGCCGGCATGCTCAATGCGCTGGAGATCCAGGGCAAGAAAATCGGCGATGTGCGCATCGTCTGCCTGGGCGCCGGTGCCGCCGCCACCGCCTGCTGCAAACTGCTGCTGGCCGCCGGCGCGCGCAAGGAGCAGATCACCATGCTCGACAGCCGTGGCGTGATCCACTCCGGGCGCACCGATATCAACGCCTACAAGGGCGAGTGGGCCCGCGATACGGAAATGCGCACACTGGACGACGCCATCGAAGGTGCCGACGTATTCCTGGGTGTATCCGGCCCGGACCTGCTGTCGGCGGAGCAGTTGAAACACATGGCAGACAGGCCGGTGGTGTTCGCCTGCTCCAATCCCAACCCGGAAATCTCACCGGAGCTGGCCCACAGCGTGCGCGACGACCTGATTATGGCCACCGGTCGCTCGGACTATCCGAACCAGGTCAACAACGTACTCTGCTTCCCATTCATCTTCCGCGGCGCGCTGGACGTGCGCGCGACCCGCATCGACGAAGAGATGAAGCTGGCGGCGATCGAGGCCATCCGCCGGATCGCCCACGAGCCGGTACCGGACTCGGTGCGCCGGGGCTACGGCGGTATCGAGCTGGCCTTCGGCGCGGACTATATCCTGCCCAAGCCCACGGACCCGCGCCTGCTGCCGGAAGTGGCCGCGGCCGTGGCCCGCGCGGCGGTGGACAGCGGCGCGGCGCGGCTGCCGTACCCGGAGCACTATCCGCTGGCGCCGCTGTAATACCCTGTCCGGAATCCCGGATTCCGCTGCGCTCCATCCGGGCTACACCATTCCCCAGACGTAGCCCGGATGCAGGTGCGCAGCGCCGGAATCCGGGAGCCGTGGTCCCCATCTTGAGCCTCACCGCCGCCGTCGCTACACTGCCCCGGTGTTACAGCATCAAAGTTGTCCTGCCGCATGAGTCACGTCTACGTGCTGACCAACCAGCACAAGCAGTTTCTGAGTAAAAGCAACGAGTGGATCGATGGTCGCGATGTCGCGCGCCTGTTCCGCAGCGAGCACAAAGACGTCGCCATCAACCAGATGTTCGAGGCCAATACCCGCGATGTCAGCCTGCGCATCGAGCTGCTGCAGTGCGAGCTGAATACCAAGCGCCAGCCGCTGGTACCGGACCAGGCACTGGGCGACAGGGAGCCCCCGGCGACACGGGAAAACGGGGATCTGCTGGCGGAGGCGGAAAGCGCCCAGGGCGACCCCGAAATCGAGCCCGGCTCACCGCCGGAGACGCCGCCGGAGCAGAACCCGGAAGTGACACCGGAACCCGTGCCGGAGGCGCCGCCGGAGCAGGTGCCCGAAATCACCCCCGAGGAGCCGCCGGAAATCGAGCCCGAACGCCCGGACGAAGCGGAAGGGGACGAGGACAGGGCCGCGCTGGAAGCCGGTTGAGAAAGCGCCCGGCGCCCCCATATCGGCCTCTTATTTGCCGATACGGCAGCAAATGCCGGCGCCGCCGACCAGGTGCCACAGCCCCGATGAAGGAGTAACGAGTGCCCAATCCCCACCTGGCCGCCTTGTCCCGGCCACAGTCGCTGCAGTTATTGAAGGGCATTCGCCGCGGTATCGAGAAGGAGAGCCTGCGCACCGACCCGGACGGCGCCCTCGCGCAGACGCCGCACGGCCAAACCCTGGGCTCGGCCCTGACCCACGACTACATCACCACCGATTTCTCCGAGGCGCTGCTGGAATTCATCACGCCGCCGGTGGCGACACCGGAAGAGGCACTGGATATCCTCGACGGCATCCACCGCTATACCTACAGCCAGATCGGCGACGAGCGCCTGTGGGTCAACAGCATGCCGTGCCGCATCGGCGACGACGAGGAAATCCCGGTGGCCCGCTACGGCGACTCCCACAGCGGCACCATGAAGACCGTCTACCGGCTGGGCCTGGGGCTGCGCTACGGCCGCGCCATGCAGACCATCGCCGGCATCCACTACAACTTCTCGCTGCCGGACGACTTCTGGGCCTGGCTGCACGAGCGCGAGGGCAGCAGCGAGGACCTGGGCGATTTCAAGACCCGCCGCTACTTCGACCTGATCCGTAATTTCCGCCGCCACTACTGGCTGCTGATCTACCTGTTCGGCGCCGCGCCGGCGGTGTGCGGCTCGTTCGTCGAGGGCCGCGAACACAGCCTGCAGCGGTTCGGCGACACCCGCAGCCTCTACGCGCCCCACGCCACCTCGCTGCGCATGGGCGACCTGGGCTACAACAGCGACGCACAGCAGACACTGATCGTCTGCTACAACGACCTGCCCAGCTACCTGTCGACCCTGTGTTCGGCGATCAGCCAACCCTACGGGCCGTACCACCAGCAGGGAGTCAAGGACGCCGAAGGTCACTACCAGCAGCTGTCCACCGGCCTGCTGCAGATCGAGAACGAGTTCTACTCGCCGATCCGGCCCAAGAACCCGGCGCAGATGGGCGAGACGGCCCTGTCGGCGCTGGACAACCGCGGCGTGGAATATATCGAGGTGCGCTGCCTGGACCTGAATCCCTTTGCCGCCCAGGGTATAGACGCGCAGCAGATGCGCTTCCTCGACAGCTTCCTGCTGCACTGCCTGCTGGAAAAGAGCCCCAAGACCGACGACGCGGACTACCGCGCGGTGCAGGAAAACCAGAACCGAATCGTCTACCGCGGCCGCGACCCGGAACTGCAACTGATCCACAACGGCGGCGAACGCAAACTCACCGACTGGGCGGCACAGCTGCTCGACGAGATGGCACCGATCGCGGAACTGCTGGACCGCGCCTGGGGCGGCGACGCCTACCACCGCGCCATCGAGGCCCAGCGGGCCAAGGTGAAGGGCGAAGCGCCGACACCGGCGGCGCAGATACTGGCGGAGATGGAAAGCCGCGGCCAGGGTTTCTTCCAGTGGGCCCAGGACAAGGCCGAGGAACACCGCCGCTACTTTACCGAGCGCCCGCTGGACGCCGCCGAGCAGCAGCGCTTCGCCGACCTGGCCACCGCATCCCTGCGCCGGCAGGAGGAAGTGGAAGACGCCGATACGGGAACTTTCGAGGATTTTCTCGGCCACTACTATGCGCAGTACATTTTCTGCCAGCGCTGACTGGTGCTGACGCAACCCTGAACAGAGGCGTTGCGGGTGCCTGCCTCGCGCGGCTGTGGCTGTTCGCCTGCGGGGCAGGCTCCTACAGGGGGAATCCCGATGAACTACCTGGCCCACCTGCTGCTCTCCGGCCCCGACCCGGACTGGCGCCTGGGCGGGCTGCTGGGCGATTTCGTCAAGGGCCCGCTGCGCGGCGAACGGCCCGCGGCCATCGAGACCGGCATCCGCCTGCACCGGCGCATCGACGCCACCACCGACGACCACCCCGCCTACCGCGACTCACTCACCCTGCTCGATCCACACTGGCGCCGCTACGCCGGCATCGTGCTGGATATCTGGTTCGATCACCTGCTCAACCGCCAGTGGTCCCGCTGGTGTCCACAACCGCTGGAACAGTTCTGTGACCAATGCTGGCGGGACTTTCACGCCCGCAGCCGGTATATTCCGCCCCGCGCGCTGGCGTTCATGCAGCGCGCCGAGGAATACAGACTGCTCGAAAACTACCGCGATCCGGCCGTGATCCAACGCACCCTGGAGCGCGTGGGCCAGCGCCTGCGGCGCCCGGTGCCACTGCAGGAGACCCTGCCGGCCCTGCGCGCGGCCGATACCGCGCTGCAGCAGAATTTCGAGCGGCTGTTTACCGACCTGAATCGCGAGGCCGCCAGGTTTCGTTTCGACAAAACGACATAATTGGAAATCAATAGCAGGATCCAATAACCCATGAGCCTACCCAACCCGCGCGTTACCTTTCTGCTGGTTTTTCTCGCCGTGATCTTCCTGCTCGGCGCCGCTTTCTATCTCGAATATGTGAAGGGGCTGGAACCCTGCCCGCTGTGCATCACCCAGCGGGTCATGCTGCTGGGCGTGGGCCTGGTGTCGCTGATCGCCTTCCTGCACAACCCGGCCACCATCGGCCGGCGCATCTACGGCCTGCTGATCTCCCTGTGGGCCATGGGCGGCCTGTACTTCTCCGGCCGCCAGCTGTGGCTGCAGAGCCTGCCGGAAGACCAGGTGCCGGCCTGCGGCCCGGGCATCTCCTATATGCTCGATGCCTTCCCGATCGCGGAAGTGGTCAGGACACTGCTGACCGGCGACGGCAACTGCGCCGAGGTGACCTGGACCTGGCTGGGCCTGAGCATTCCCGGCTGGGCCGCGGTGGGCTTCGCCGGCCTGATCGCCTTCGGCGCCTGGCAGGCGTTCCGCAAACACTGATCGCGGCCCTTGAGCGCGCCCCGGGAAACCCTCCACTGGCTCTCCGGCGCCGCCATCCTGGCGGCCTGCAGCCTGGCGGGCCGCCTGCTCAGCGAGCGCCTGGCGCTGCCGGTGCCCGGCTCGGTGGTGGGAATGCTGTTGTTGCTCGCCGGGCTCCTCCTCTACGGCGGCGTGCCCCGCGGCCTGGCCCTGGTCAGCAGCCAGTTGCTGCGCCTGCTGGCGCTGCTGTTCCTGCCCGCCGCAGTGGGCGTGTTCTTCCTGCGCGATCTCGATGCCGGCGACTGGCTGGCCCTGCTGGCCGCCACCACCATCGGCACCCTGCTCAGTTTCACCCTCTGCGCGCTGTTGCTGAAAAAACTGTTGTCCAACGCTGAGCTCAGAGAACGGAGGCAGGGCGATGACTGAGCAATTCGTCTCGCTGCTGCAGGGCCCGCTGTTTATCCTGCCGTTGAACGTCGCCGCCTTCCTGTTCGGACTGCAACTCTACCGCCGCAGTGGCACCGCACTGCTGCACCCGATCGTCGGCGCCAGCGCGCTGGTGGCGGCGGTGTTGTGGAGCCTGGATATCGACTACACCGACTACCAGGATGCCAGCGGCCTGTTGTACGCGCTGCTGGGCCCGGCGGTGGTGGCGCTGGCGATACCGCTGAAACAGAACCTGGGTATTATCCGCCGCGCCGGGTGGCCGCTGGCGGTGACGCTGGTGGTCGGCGCCGTACTGGCGCCGGTGGTGGCGATTGTCATCGCATTGCTGGCGGGCGCGGCCAGACCGGTGTTGCTGGCACTGGCCGGCAAGGCGGTGACCACGCCCATCGCCCTGGCTGTGGCCGACAAGATACACGCGGCGCAGAGCCTGACCGTCGGCATCGTGGTTTTTTCCGGCGTGGTGGCAGCGGTACTCGGGCCGGCACTGCTGCGCTGGCTCGGTATCGAGGACCACCGCATCCTGGGTTTTGCCCTGGGCATCAATGCACACGCAATCGGCACGGCCCGCGCACTGGAAATCAGCGCCCTGTGCGGCGCCTTCGCGGCGCTGGCGATGGGGCTCTGCGGCGCGCTGACGGCACTGGCATTACCGCTGCTAACCGGAGCCGGCGCTTAAACTCCTGGAAAAGCTCTGGGGCAGAGAGAAACGGCAACCCCGCCGCTTTCGCAGAAGCCGGATCAACCTGCCTCGACCAGCGCGGCCATGGCCAGGTCATCGCCGCTGCTGCGCTCGCGCAGGCCGCGGACCACGGCAGCGCGAGTTTCGGCATTCTGGTTCTGGCTCACCTTCCACTTGCCCTCGAGCGTTTCCAGCGGCAACTCGACGCCGACAATGGCCGCGCGGAGTTTCTCGATATAGGCCGCCGGCGCATCCCCAACCGCCCAGGGGTTGGGGGAATCGCTCTCCTGCTGTACGGTCAGCGCGCGCAACTGCGCCATCAGCCAGTCCGGATCATCCACCAGCCGCAGCGAGCCGCCGACATGCACGGCCGTGTAATTCCAGGTGGGCACAACCCTGCCGTGCTGTGCCTTGCCGGGATACCAGGCCGGTGAGATATAGCTGTCGGCACCGCTGAACACGGCCAGTGCGGGCACACTGTCCCCACACTGCGCCAGAGGATTGATCCGCGCGATATGACCGCGCAGTACTCTCTCGTCCACATCCAATACCATCGGTACGTGATCGACGCGCGGGCCCGCGCTGCCACCGGTGACCAGGGCGGCCAGCGGGTTGGCGCGAATCAACCGGAAGAGGGGTTCCGGATCGCTATTCTGAAAATACTTGGGAGGATACATCCGAAGGTCGCTTCCACTACCATGGGAGCGCCCTATCATAGCCGCCGGCAATTTGGCGCTCAATGCGCTGGCCATCTTGCCGGCGGCGGACGAATCTCCTATCTTCCTTAGACCGCGCCGCCGCCCGTTCCGCGGCGGTGGCGCGACGGCAGTAACGGCAACTAAAGGACGTCTGGAAATGCTGGAAAATTGCAAGTCCGCGCGCGAGCGTTGGGGTGGGGTAAGCGACATCATCGATCGCTGGTTACAGTCGCGCCAGGCCCTGCTGGTACGCTTCTGCGCCCTGTCTGAGAAAAAAGAATTCGGCGATGGCGACAGCGAAGCGGGAGAAAACCTGCGCCAGCTGTGCCAGCAGCTGGTGGACTATGTATCCGCCGGGCACTTCGAGGTCTACGAACAGCTGATCCGCGAAGGGCAGGATTTTGGCGATAAGGCAGCGCTGGAAGAATGCCGCGCCCACTATCGCGATATCGACGGCACCACGGATATCGCCGTCGACTTCAACGACAAGTACCTGGAGACCGACGATCTCTCCAGCCTGGCAAACGACCTGTCGGAACTGGGGGAGGCCCTGGAGAGCCGTTTCGAATCCGA
This sequence comes from Microbulbifer litoralis, assembly GCF_023634065.1. Lineage (GTDB taxonomy): Bacteria > Pseudomonadota > Gammaproteobacteria > Pseudomonadales > Cellvibrionaceae > Microbulbifer > Microbulbifer litoralis. The sequence continues at coordinate 131,734 of NZ_JALKCV010000007.1, read as the reverse complement.
AGACAAAATGATCGCGTTACTGCACACGGCGCACAAGAACCAGCTGGCCTGATCGCGGCCGCCAAAACCTTCGTCGGGGCGGCCCTGGGGTCGCCCCTTTTTTTTGCGGTAAATTATTGGGGCGGATACAGCGAGGGCGAACCGATTGGTTCGCCCTCGTCGATCAGGTAGAGAGAGTGCCGGCCTGTTATTCGGTGCTCTCTTCGGCCTGCTCCCCAGCCGCGTCTTCCTGCGGCTGGTCCTCGGCGCCCTCACCCTGCTGCACATTGGCCTTGTGCAGTTCCACTTCGAAGATCAGCGTGGCGTTGGGACCGATCTTGCCACCGGCACCGCCCGGGCCGTAGGCCAGTTCGGAGGGAATGTACAGCTCCCACTTGGCGCCTTCCTTCATCAGTTGCAGCGCTTCGGTCCAGCCCTTGATGACACCGTTGACCGGGAACTGTACCGGCTCGCCATTGGCATAGGAGCTGTCGAACTCGGTGCCATCGATCAGGGTGCCGCGATAGTCCACCTCGACCACGCTCTCCGCCGTCGGGGTATCGCCACTGCCCTCTGTGATCACTTTGTATTGCAGGCCGGAGTCAGTGGTCACTACGCCGTCTTTCTTGGCATTCTCTTCCAGGAAGGCCTTACCCTCGGCGAGGTTTTTATCGGCCTTTTCCTTGAACTCCTTCTCCTGCTTGGCCAGCATCTCCTGCTGTTTGGCCTGCATTTTTTCCTGGAATACCGAGATCACCTGTTGTTTGTCTTCATCCGACAGGCGCGACTCGCGACCGGAAGCCACGTCGTTCAGGGCCATCAGCACCACCTGCGGGTCCAGCTTCACCTCTTGGGATTCCAGGCGCTTGGCCATGTCCTCGGCGATGATATAGCTGACCTTCTGCTCCTGGGTCTCCAGCTTGACCTCTTCCGCCTCCTGCTTGGATTCCTGTTTGTTACAGCCGGCCAGCGCGATGCCCAGGGCAATTGCTGCAGCCAAAGGATATTTATTCATGAAAATTGTCTCTTTGTCCGTAATGCATTTATGGTTCGTGTGTAGGCTCTGAAAGCGACTCGGAAGCCCCGAGCCAGCCGGTGCCGTGCAAGTCTAACGCAAGGCGACTGCCGGTGCATACCGGCCGGGTTCACAAGTTCCGGGCAGTAAATCGGGCCGATAGTTCCCGCAAAACTTGGCAAAAACGCCAAATCGGTGCTTCATTTACCGATTAACGGCATACATTTTTGGAAAAAACAGCGCTATTATCGGGCTTCCACCTGTTGTTGCCTCACAAACCGCCAGGGGTGGTCTGCAGGTTCAGAGGCAACCGATCAGTGCATGGATCTGTGAACGCGGTCGAGGCCGCAACAATGCCGGGTACTGCACTACCCGGGTGCGCCGAATCGAAATTAAACCTCAGGATATTGACTCATGGCTGCCAAACAAAAAGCTACCAATCCGGTCGCAGAACTGGAAGCACAAATCGCCAAGCTCACCACGCAACTGGACAAGGCGCGAACCAAGCAGGCGAGCGACGCCGGCAAGGCGGTCCAGAAGACCGGCAAGGCGCTGACCTCGGCCAAAGACAAGTTGTCCAAGGCCAGGGACAAACTCGCCAAGGCCCGCACCGCGGCGAAGAAGAGCAAGACCGCCGCGGTCAGGAAGCGTATCGATAGCGCCAAAGCCGCCGTGGACAAGTTGAGCAAAGAGCTGCAGCAGGCCAAAGATGCCGCGGCGGAAGCGAAACAGGCAGAGGCCTCGGCCAAACAGGAACTGAAGGCGGCCCAGGATATCGCCAAAACGGCTGCCAAGGCAGAGAAGGAAGCGCTCAAGGCCCTGAAGAAGAAAGCCGGAGGCAAAAAAGCGGCGGCGAAAAAGACCCCGGGCAAAAAAGCCGCCGCCAAGAAGACGGCCGGCAAAAAAGCGACCAAGGCGAAGAGCACTGCCAAGGCGGCACCGAAGAAAACCGCTGCGAAAAAGGCGACCACCGGCAAAGCCGCCACCAAGGCCACCCCCAAAAAAGCCGCGCCGAAAAAGACCACAGCCAAAAAAGCGACTACCAGGAAAACGCCGGCCAAGAAGGCAACCGCCGCCAAGACACCGGCAAAGAAAGCGGCCAAAACCACCGCGGACAAGAAGCCGGCCACCCGCAAAGCGCCAACCGGGAAAATGACTGCGCAGAAGCCGGCAGAGAAGAAATCCGCCGCGCCCGAGCCGCGCAAACCGACCCAGCCCAAACCCCAAGAGGCCAAGGCCCCCGAAGCCAAACCGTCGGCCCCGGCAGAGAAACCCGCGGAAAGCAGCCCCCGGGAGACCACGCCCCCCCAGCCCCGCCCGGAATCCAGCGCGCCGATCATGGGCAAGACTCCGGAAGCGCGCCCGTTCGGTATGCCGTCCCCGACGGAGCAGAAGCCGACCAAACCCAGCGAGCCGCCGAAGCCGAGCATTACACCGATCACTCCGGCCAACAGCCTGTTTTCCAGTGAAGGCTCCGACGACGACCGTTAGGCCCCCCCGACCCGGAGTTCCCCGTAACGCCCGATCAGGCCCGCCCAACGGGCCTGTTCTTTTTGCAGCAGGCCGTAATGCTGTCCCGCCAGCTCCAGCGCCGACCTGTCTTCCGGCCAGGACTCCTCCTGCAACTTCCACAGTGCCGCCAGCTGTCGCTGCTCCAGAGTCAACTCATAGCGCTTGCACGCCTCGTACAACCGCTGGGTGCGCGGGCGCAGCCGACCGAGCCAGCGGCGCAGGCGGCGCACACTGGCAATCATGCGCCGGCGCGGCACCAGCGCGCGGTCCGCGACCCGCCAGCTCTCCTCGCTCAACTGGGTCCCGCGGGCGGTCACGTAGCTCGCCCACAGCAGCAGGCATACATCCGCGCCCTTTCTGTCCTGGCAGTCGAGCAGGAACTGCTGCACCTCCCCGTGGCCATAGAAATCCAGGCTGAACTGCCACAGCGGGTTTTGTAGAGAGGAAGATGGAGGTGCGGATTTTGTCACGTTAGAATCCCCGACGTTTTTATGTCGAATAGCCTAGCACTCCGTGGACGTATGAGGTTTCTTCTTTGATCAATCTGCAAGGTGTTTCCATCCAGCAGGGCGGCCGCGAGCTGCTGCACGAGACCGACTGCCGCATCTTCCCCGGCCACAAGGTGGGCATCATCGGCGCCAACGGCTGCGGCAAGTCGACCCTGTTCAAGCTGTTGCTGGGCCAACTGGACAGCGATAGCGGCCGCGCGGAAGTACCGGCCGGCTGGCGGATCGCCCATATGGCCCAGGAAGTGGCCGCGGGCGAACAGACGGCTCTCGACTATGTGCTGGACGGCGACGCCGAACTGCGCCGGCTGCAGCGCGCACTGGAGGAAGCCGAGAACGGCGGCGAGGCCGATGCCCGCAGGCTGGGTGAGCTGCACGAGCGCATGGCCGCCATCGACGGCTACAGCGGTCCGGCGCGGGCCGCACAACTGCTCGACGGCCTGGGTTTTACCCACGCCGAACAGCAGCGCCCGGTAAACAGCTTTTCCGGTGGCTGGCGAATCCGCCTGAACCTGGCGCGCGCGCTGATGTGCCCGGCCGACCTGATGCTGCTGGACGAACCCACCAACCACCTGGACCTGGACGCGACCCTGTGGCTGGAACAGTGGTTACAGCGCTTTCCGGGCACCCTGCTGATCATCTCCCACGACCGCGATTTCCTCGATGCGGTGGTGGACGGCATCGTCAGCTTTGAACACCGGAAACTGGTGCTCTACAGCGGTAACTACAGCAGTTACGAACGCACCCGCGCCGAGCGCCTGGCCCAGCAGCAGGCGCAGTACGAGAAACAGCAGGCCCAGCGCGCGCATATGGAGGACTTCGTGCGCCGTTTCCGCGCCAAGGCCACCAAGGCCAAGCAGGCCCAGAGCCGCCTCAAGGCACTCGACCGCATGGCGCAGATAGCGCCGGCGCACGTGGATTCCCCCTTCCGCTTTACCCTGCCGTCGGCAGACAAGACTTCCAACCCGCTGATCGACTTGCGCGATGCCGATATCGGCTACCTCGATGACAGCGGCAACGCCCGCGTGGTGGTGCACAGGGCGCAGCTGGGTATCCAGCCCGGGCGGCGTATCGGCCTGCTGGGCCCCAACGGCGCGGGCAAGTCGTCGCTGATCAAGACGCTGGCCGGCGAACTGCCACTGATCAGTGGCGAACGCCAGTGCGGCGAGCACCTGGCGATCGGCTACTTCGCCCAGCACCAGTTGGAGGCCCTCGACATTGCCGCATCGCCGATGCTGCACCTGCAGCGGCTGTCGCCGGAGGCCAGCGAGCAGTCGCTGCGGGATTTCCTCGGAGGCTACGGCTTTGTCGGCGAGCGCGTGTTCGAAACCGTGGGCGGATTTTCCGGCGGCGAGAAAGCGCGCCTGGCACTGGCGATCCTGGCCTGGCAGAAACCCAACCTGCTGTTGCTGGACGAGCCCACCAACCACCTGGACCTGGAGATGCGTCACGCGCTGACGCTGGCACTGGCGGAGTTCCCCGGCGCCGTGATCCTGGTATCGCACGACCGCTACCTGCTGGCCAATACCACCGATGAATTTGTACTCGTCGCCGACGGCCGCGCCGAACCCTACGCCGGCGATCTCGAGGATTACAAGCAGTGGCTGCTGACGTTCAACCGCAATAAGAAAAGCCGCAGTGAGGCAGCGGAGGAAAGTACAGACCCCGCCGAGGACAAGGGGGACAGGAAGGCCCAGCGGCGCGCCGCAGCCGCCCTGCGCGAGCAGCTGAAACCGCTGACCAATAAATTGAAGGGTCTCGAGCAGAAAATGGCCCGCGCGGAGAAAGCGCTGGCGAAGCTGGACGAAAAGCTCGCCGATGAAAACCTCTACAGCGGCGGGCAGCAGGAGGAAATTGCAGAGCTGAACCGCGCCCAGGCACAGCAGCGCGAAACACTGGAGGCGCTGGAAATGGAGTGGCTGGAAATCAGCGAGGAACTGGAAGCTGTGCGCGGGGTGTAATATCCGCCCCCGGATGTCGTGTCGCGCCGGTTTGCGGCCAGGCTACGGTTTGCGACAGCCGTTTTCGTCCACCGCGATGCCCCGCGGTGTACCGGGGCAGACATCGATGTAATCGGGCACGCCGTCGTAGTCGACGTCTGTCGGGCAGCCGTCGCCGAGTACCTGGATCCCCGGCGGTGTCTGCGGGCAGCGATCCATCCCCTCGAAAACACCGTCTCCGTCGTAATCCCGCACGACGCGGGTGTATTCGTACCACTGGTAGCCGATGGCCACACTGAGGAATCCGTCCAGCCCGCCGCGTTCGATCCCCTGGAAGGCGCGCAGGTCGCCGCGGGCCTGCCAGCGCGGGCCCAGCTGGTATTTTATCCCCAGGCCCAGGTTGACCATCGTCTGGCGATCGTGCCAGTCGTAATCGTAATCGTCGTAGTTATCGCCGTAGTCGTCCCCGTAGTAATGGTCGTCGTCCCCCCGGTAATCCACGCGCACTTCACCGACACCGAAAGCCACATACGGCTGCCAGCACTCGTTGCCGCAGAAACGGCCGAGGAAGTGATAAAAGAGGTCCAGGTGGTAGTTGTAGACGTCGACCTTCTCGTCGATGCCTTTCACACTCACACTGAAATAGTCGACCACGCCCTCCATCGCCCAGCGGTCGGTCATGCTGTAGCCGTAGCCGATGCCGCCACCGGTGGTATCCCGCAGTTTGAACCCCTCCAGCGGCGTGCCGTCCAGGCGATCACTGTCGAACCAGTACTGGCCACCATTCAGGTAGAGGTTCGCCGTTGTCTCTTCATCCGCCAACACGGGCGGGGCGGAGAAAATCGTCAAAAACAGCAGGCCGAAAAGGGGCGACCAAATCTGGCGGCTTTTTTTCATTGTGTGCTCCGGAAGGTCCATTTACCGGCAATGGGTCTGATTGAAGATAGCAGACAATAGACGCGGCGCAACGACGCGCCAGTGCGAATTTCTATCGCTATCTCCCGCGACATATTGCAACCGGGATTCAGCTATTCCCACGACTTGTCCCTCCGCTTGATCAGCAGTCATCTAATCTCAGAAACGTCCCCCTGTCGCAGTCGATAGAGCATTCCCTTGATCCCGGAGAATCCACTCCCATGCGTAAGAAAAATGTCACACTCATCTGTACTTTTGTTGCTGCGATAGCGATTGCGCTCTCCGCAACCGGACAGCTTCGGCAACAGACTGGCAGCAGCATGTCTCCGGAGGAGGCCAGGGCCATCGCCATCGACGCCTATATCTACGGCTATCCGCTCGTTACCATGGAAATGACACGGCGGGTCATGACCAACGTGGCCACACCGGAAGGCAGCCGTGCGCCCATGGGACAGTTCGCGCGAGTGCGGAAATATCCCACCGCCGCTTTTCACGACGTCACTGCCCCCAACGCCGATACCCTCTATACCGTTGCCTGGCTCGACGTCGAGCGCGAGCCCTGGATACTCAAGCTGCCCGATGTCCACGATCGCTATTACCTTTTCCCCATGCTGGACGGCTGGACCAATGTCTTCGAAGTGCCCGGAACACGCACTACCGGCACCGGGCCCCAAACCTATGTGATCACCGGCCCCGACTGGAAGGGGAAGCTGCCGGCGGGTATTACCGAATATAAATCACCGACCGCGATGGTCTGGCTGCTGGGTCGTATCTATTCCAGCGGCACATCGGAAGATTACGCCAGGGTGCATAAAATCCAGGACGCGATTTCCGTGGTACCGCTCAGTGCCCATGGTAAGAAATACACTCCCGAAGCCGGCAAGGTGAACCCGGCCATCGATATGAAAACGCCGGTGCGCCAACAGGTCAACGCGCTGGAAACTGCAGACTACTTCACTCTGCTCGCACGCCTGATGCAGGACAATCCACCGGCCGCTGCGGATGCGCCCATGGTCGCCAGAATGAAAACGCTGGGGATAATACCGGGCAGGGAGTTTGATACTGGCCAGCTGGATCCCGCCGTACAGAAAGCGCTGGAGGATGTTCCCGAAGTCGCCAACAAAAAGATCATGGGGCACTTCAAATCTGCAGGGAAAGAAATCAATGGCTGGCAGTTTACGACCGACACGGGCACATATGACACGAACTACCTGCAGAGGGCGCTGATCACCGCCATCGGCCTCGGCGCCAACAGACCCAAAGACGCGGTCTACCCGACCTCAACGACGGATGCGGACGGCAATGCCTACAGCGGTGCCAACCGCTATGTGATGCATTTCCCCAAAGGACAGATGCCACCGGTCAATGGCTTCTGGTCGCTGACCATGTATAACGACAAATATTTCTTCGTCGACAATCCACTCAACCGCTATACGCTGAGCCAGCGTGATGCCCTCGTCAAAAGCCCGGACGGATCGGTGGACCTCTATATACAGCACGACAACCCGGGCCCAAAAAAGGAGGCAAATTGGCTGCCCGCGCCGGAGGGAAGTTTCAACCTGATGCTGCGCCTGTACTGGCCGAAGGAGGAAGCGCCTTCCATTCTGGATGGCAGCTGGAGCCCGCCGCCGGTCAGGAAAGTGGATTAGGGGGCCGTGGCAAGTTCGGAAACAAAGGAGCACGGCCAAAGTGCACAGGAAAAGGTGAGAAAGCGCTGGAATAGCAGCGTGATTTCAAGCGCTCTCAACGCGGAGCCGGGCACTCCGGCACAGCGAAGTGTTACACAACTTTGCGCATGGTCCGCCAGTCACCGCCGGCGGTAGAGCAGGTCCCGGACACCGTGCCCGAGGCGCTGGCCGCGGCGTTCGAATTTGGTTTCCGGGCGGAAGGGTGGACGCCCGGAATAGTTGCCAGCACCGGCGGTATTCTCCAGCTGCTCTTCCGCTTCCAATACTTCCAGCATATGCTCGGCGTAATTTTCCCAGTCGGTGGCGAGGTGCATCAGGCCACCGGGTTTCAGTTTCGTGCACAGCAGGCGCACGAATTCCGGCTGCACGATGCGGCGCTTGTGGTGCTTTTTCTTGTGCCAGGGATCGGGGAAATAGAGCTGGAACCGGTCCAGCGACGCGTCGGCGATACAGTCGTTCAGCACGTCCACAGCGTCGGCCATATAGACGCGCAGGTTTTTGACACCGGCCTTTCCGGCATTGTTGATCAGCCGGCCGACGCCGGGCGGGTGCACCTCGATACCGATAAAGTTCTTGTCCGGTTCCGCCTCCGCCATTGCCAGCAGCGAGTCGCCCATACCGAAACCGATTTCCAGTACCAACGGCGCCTCGCGGCCGAAAGCCGCCCGCGGATCCAGCGGGCCGTCGAACAGTGACAAGCCGTACCCGCCCCAGTAGGTATCGAAGGCGCGACGCTGCCCCTCGGTCATGCGGCCGGCGCGAATCACGTAGCTGCGAATGGATTTTTTCTTGTACTCGGTGCGGTAGGGGAAGTCTTCCGCGGACTCGTCTTGCATGATTCGCGACCTCTGATGCGAATTCGGTTTCAGTTAATGGCGGGGCGTGACCGGAAACCTGTAGGAGCCCGGTTAATGGGGGAACCGCAGCGCTGCCACAAACAGCGCCACCCAGCCGCCGATCAGCAACAGCCCGCCCAGTGGCGTCACCGGCCCCAGCCAGCGCGGGCCGCCGAAGGTGAGGCCGTAGAGGCTGCCGGAGAAAAACAGCACACCAATCGCAAACAGGGCCCCGGCGACCAGCAGCGCGCCGGCAGCCTGCTGGGAGGTACGCTCGCCCAACTGCTGCATCAGCAGCACCACGCCGAACAGCGCCAGCGCGTGGATCAACTGGTAGTGGACACCGGTCTTGTAGGCCTCCAGCAGGTTTTCCGCCACTTTGCCGCGCAGGCCGTGGGCGCCGAAGGCACCAAGGATAACGCCGCTGCCGCCGAGCAGGGCGGTGAGTAACAGGTAGAGTTTGGTCATGATGGTTTTCCGTACTTGGGGATTTCCTGTGCGCAACGGTCTGTCGCGTTCCCCTGGGTGCGCCGAGCTCCAGCTCGGCAATTTCCGCCAGGGCGGGCCTACGGCCCGCAAGCCGAGCTGGAGCTCGGCGCGCCCGGGAACAAAAAAAACCGCGCTGTGGCGCGGTTTTTTCGCTCGGGGAAAAAGGGGCGCTTCCGGGATCAAGCCTCCATGGCCGCGCGCACTTTTTTCATCGCGTTTTTCTCCAGTTGGCGGATGCGCTCGGCGGAGACGCCGTACTTGTCGGCCAGTTCGTGCAGGGTGGACTTCCCTTCGGACAGCCAGCGCGCCTGGATGATGTCGCGGCTGCGATCGTCCAGCTGTTTCAGCGCCAGGCCCAGGCTGCTGAGGTTGGTGGCCTGCCAGTTGTCCCGTTCCAGCTGCGCCGCCGGATCGAAACTGCGGTCTTCCAGGTAGTGGGCCGGTGCCTGCCAGGCGCTGTCGTCATCGTCGTCCGCGCCGGCATCGAAGGCGGCGTCGTGGGCGGCCAGGCGGCCCTCCATCTCGTGCACGTGGTTGACGTCCACGTTCAGGTCTTCCGCCACCGCCTTGGCTTCGGCGCTGGTCAGCCAGGCGAGTTTTTTCTTCTGGCCGCGCAGGTTGAAGAACAGTTTGCGCTGCGCCTTGGTGGTGGCGATCTTGACGATGCGCCAGTTGCGCAGGATGAACTCGTGAATCTCGGCCTTGATCCAGTGCACGGCGAAGGACACCAGGCGCACGCCCTTTTCCGGGTTGAAGCGCTTGACCGCCTTCATCAGGCCGACGTTGCCCTCCTGGATCAGGTCGCCCTGGTTCAGGCCGTAGCCGGAGTAGGATTTGGCGATATGCACCACGAAGCGCAGGTGCGACATCACCAGCTGGCGCGCCGCGTCCAGGTTTTCGCGATAGTAGAGGTCCTCGGCCAGCCGCTTCTCTTCCTCCGCGCTCAGCACCTCGAAGCTGCTGACGGTCTGGATATAGGCGTTCAGGTCGGCACCCGGAGACAGTGTGTGGACTGGCTGCAGGCTGGTTCCCATTCAGGTCTCTCCTCTCATGGTTTTCTGCCGCCGGCGCCGGGCCTGGCGGCTGTCCCCGCGGTCAGCCGGGGGACGGATCGGCTCCAGTTTAGCACTAGCGCGACCGGCTTAGGAAGCCCGGTCTGCCAGCGCTGGAGCCGTTGCAATACGGGCTCTTAGAGGGGTTATCCACAGGGTGGGTTCCGCCTTTGCGACGACTTTGCACTTCTTTAATGTGACCCGATGGTCAGATCGCTTCTAGCGAGGCTCGATGGCCTTGATATGCCGCGCCACGGCCAGCCAGGCACCGATCAGGCCCAGCAGCGCGGCACCGGCGGTCAGCGCCAGCAGGTAGCTCGGGCCGGGGCCGCGCAACGCATAGCCGCTGCCGTAGGACGACGACAGGCCGGCCACCGGCCCGGACAGCAGTGCCACGCCAGCGGCCACCAGCAGCCACGCCAGCAGGCCGCCGAAAAAGCCGTAGCAGAGGCCGCTGTACAGGAACGGGCGGCGCACGAAGGCGTCGGTGGCACCCACCAGCTTGACCACCAGTATCTCCTCGCGGCGGTTCTCGATATGCAGGCGTATCGTATTCACCACTACCAGCAGCACCCCCAGCGCCAGCAGCGCCGCCAGGCCGGCGGACAGGCGTCGACCCAGTTCGGTCAGCTGCGCCAGGCGCTGCACCCAGGCCATATCCAATACCACCGCGTCGGTCATGGCGCTGTCGCGCAGCCGCTCCGCCAGCGCCTCCAGGCGCTCTTCGGCCGTATCCCGCGGCCGCACCAGCAACACGGCCGGCAGGGGATTGTTGTCCAGACCTGTCATGGCATCGCCGAGACCGGAGCTCTGCTGGAACTCTGCCAGCGCCTCCTCGGGCGAAATATAAGTCACCTCGGCGATATCGGCGTCTGCGCGCAGCTCTTCCGCAAAGGATTCCACGGCTGCCTCGCGCGCGTCCCTGTGCAGGAAGACCGAGATCTGCGGCTGGCCGTCCCAGCCGGCCACGGCGCGCTGGAAGTTGACCAGCCCCAGTTGCAGCGCCGCCGGCAGCGCCAGGGCGATGGCGATCACCAGCGCGGTCATGCCGCTGGCCAGCGGCGTGGCGAAGAAGCGCCGCAGGGACTCGCCGGCCATCTCGCGGTGGTGCCCCAGCCAGGCGCGCCAGCGGTCGCCGAGGCCGGTGCGCGCGGCAATGGCGCCGGTACTGCGCTGGGCCTTGGGCTCCGGCGCCGGCCGCTGCGAGCGGCGGGGCCTGGCGGAACTAGGAGTAGGCTGCTTCACGGCTCGGGGTTCCATCGTAGATCAACTGGCCGGCCTGCAGCGTCAGTACGCGGCGCTTCATGCGCGCGATCAGCTCCAGGTCGTGGCTGGCCACCATTACCGTGACGCCCACGGCGTTGAAGTCAGAGAACAGCTGCATGATCTCGGCCGACAGCTGCGGGTCCAGGTTGCCGGTGGGCTCGTCGGCCACCAGCACCGCCGGCTTGTTGACCACCGCGCGGGCGATGCCCACCCGCTGCTGCTCGCCGCCGGACAGCACGATCGGGTTCTGGCGCTCTTTGTGCAGCAGGCCCACCTTGTCCAGCGCCGCGCGCACGCGGCGGCCCACCTCGCGCTTGCTGCAGCCGGAGACCGACAGCGGCAGGGCGACATTGTCGTAGACGCTGCGATCGAACAGCAGTTGGTGGTTCTGGAACACGATGCCCAGGTTGCGGCGGTAGTAGGGGATCTGGCCGTTGCGCAGCCGGTTGAGGTTCTGCCCGGCCACCAGGATGCTGCCGCGGGTGGGGCGCTCGATGGCGGTGAGCAGTTTCAGCAGCGTGCTCTTGCCGGCGCCGGAGTGGCCGGTCAGGAACACCAGCTCGCCGCGCCCGATTTCCAGGCTGATGCGTACCAGCGCATCCTGGCCGGATTCGTAGCGTTTGTTGACGCTGTCAAACGTGATCATGGGCGAAGGCGGTCATGTGGGCAAAATTGTTCTTGTTGTAACTCAAGTTTCAGAGCTAGTGGTCCACGCACCCGGGACCGCGGCCACCAGACACTCCTCTTAAGATTGCTCGGTCGGCGCGCGTTCGAACAGCGCGGCCACGTAGTCGCGGGCCACAAACGGCTGCAGGTCTTCGGCCTGCTCGCCGACACCGATAAAGCGTACCGGAATTCCGAAGCGCCGCGCCAGGGCAAAGATCACACCGCCCTTGGCGGTGCCGTCCAGCTTGGTCAGCACCAGGCCGGTGACGCCGGCGGATTCGCGGAACTGCTCCGCCTGGCTGGTGGCGTTCTGGCCGGTGCCGGCGTCCAGTACCAGCAGCACTTCGTGGGGCGCGCTCGGGTCCAGCTTGCCCATGACCCGGCGCACCTTGGACAGCTCTTCCATCAGGTTGGACTTGGTGTGCAGGCGCCCGGCGGTATCGGCGATCACCACGTCGACGCCGCGGGATTGGGCCGACTGCACCGCGTCGAAGATCACCGAGGCGCTATCGGCGCCGGTGTGCTGGGCCACCACCGGTACATCGTGGCGCTCGCCCCAGACCTGCAACTGCTCCACCGCCGCCGCGCGGAAGGTGTCGCCGGCGGCCAGCATGACCGACTTGCCCTCGTTCAGGTAGCGGTGCGCCAGCTTGCCGATGGTGGTGGTCTTGCCGACACCGTTGACACCGACAACCAGGATCACGAACGGCTTCCTGGCGCTGTCGATAGCCAGCGGCTCCTCCACCTTGTCCAGCAGGTCCGCCAGCTCGTCCTGCAGCGCCCCGTAGAGCGCCTCGCCGTCCGCCAGCTCGCGGCGCGAGACGCGCTCGGTCAGGCGGTCGACGATCTCGGTGGTGGCCTCGACGCCGACGTCGGCCATCAGCAGCTGGGTCTCCAGCTCCTCCAGCAGGTCCTCGTCGATCTCCTTGGCGCCCAGGAACAGGTTGCCCATGCCCTCGGCGAACTGGTTGCTGGTGCGGCTGAGGCCGCGGCGGATGCGGGCGAAGAAGCCCTCTTTTTTTTCCTCGGGCCCTGCCTTGCCCGCGGGCGCTTGCCCGGCCGGCTGCCCGGGTCCGGCGATCGGCTCGGGTTCCGCTGCCGCAGCCTCGGGCTCCGCTTCGGCGACCGCGCCGGTATCGGCCGGGGCCTCTTCCGGTACCGGCTCGACAGCCTCGGGCGCGGGGGCCCGCTCCCCGGTCACGGGGGACTGTTCGGATTCGGCTTCGTCGGCCTTGGGCTTCTTTTTACGCAGGAAGTCAAAGATCATGGATGGGTCCGGATGTACCGCTGGCAGAAAGGCGCTAATGTTAGCATCGCTCAGGATACCAGACAGCCAGAACCGCAGAGAGAATCCCTTGACCCGACGTTCCCCGCGCAGAGCCGCCCCGCAACCCCTGTCCCAGCTGCGTATTATCGGCGGCCGCTGGCGCGGGCGGCGGCTCCAGTTCGCGCCGGTGGAGGGTTTGCGGCCGACCGGCGACCGGCTGCGGGAAACCCTGTTCAACTGGCTGCAGTTCCACCTGCCGGACGCCCGCTGCCTGGACCTGTTCGCCGGCTCCGGCGCACTGGGACTGGAGGCGCTGTCGCGCGGCGCCGCGCGGGTGGACTTCGTGGAACTGAACCCGCGCGCGGTGCAGACCCTGCGGGAGCAATTGAAACTGCTGGGGGCCAACAATGGCCGCGTGCACCACTGCAGTGCGGCGGATTTCCTCGCCGGTCATCGCGGGCCCTTCGATATCGTATTCGTGGACCCGCCATTCGCCGGCGATCTCTGGCGGGAGAGCCTGGCAGCGCTGGCTTCGCAGTTGGACGAGGGCGCGCTGGTCTATGTGGAAACACCCCGCGACAGCCCGCTGCCAACCCCCGCCGGCTGGCAACTGGAAAAGGACAAACGGGCCGGGCGGGTGCAGATGCGGCTGTTCCGGACAGGCCCCCAAAACGGTGCGTGAATTGCGCTGTTTTGAGCCGCCCGGGCAAATTGTTTACCATGCGCTTCCCTTGGGCGCGCTCGGAAAAACTGACGTATGAAAAAAGTCGTCTACCCCGGAACCTTCGACCCGATCACCAACGGCCATATGGACCTGGTGGAGCGGGCCTGCCGGCTGTTCGATCACGTAATCGTGGCGGTGGCCGCGAGCACCCGCAAGAACCCGCTGTTCACCCTGGACGAACGGGTCGAACTGGCGCAGCGGGTGCTGGGGCACCTGCCCAATGTGGAAGTGATCGGCTTCGATATCCTGCTCGCCGACCTGGTGCGCCAGGTGGATGCCTACGGCGTGCTGCGCGGCCTGCGCGCGGTATCGGACTTCGAGTACGAATTCCAGCTGGCCAACATGAACCGCCAGCTGGCGCCGAATATGGAAAGCCTGTTCCTGACGCCGGCGGAGCACCTCTCCTACATCTCCTCGTCACTGGTGCGCGAGATCGCCTCACTCGGCGGCGACGTCACCAACTTCGTTCCCGCCGAGGTCGAGAAGGCGCTGCAGGAAAAGTTTAACCAGTGACGCTTTCCGTTCGCCGCCCGGCGAGCGGTCCCCCCGCGGCTTTCTGGTACACTCGGGCGGGTTTTCACCGTCCGAGGAGTTTCCCGTGCGCCATCTGATTCTCGCGCTGCTTACGCTTTCCGCCTCCGCCACGCTGGCCGGCCAGGAGATACAGCCTGAGGTCGCCACCGGCCGCAGCGAAATCAAGTCCGCCAGTGCGGAAGACTATATGGCGGTGACCGCCAATCCCCTCGCCAGCCGCGCCGCGGAACAGATACTCGCCCGCGGCGGCACCGCCGTGGATGCGGCCATTGCCGCGCAACTGGTGCTGGGCCTGGTAGAGCCGCAGTCGTCCGGGATCGGCGGCGGCGCCTTTATGCTGAGCTACCGCGCCGATGGCGGTGAACTGCATTACTACGACGGCCGCGAAACTGCGCCGGCCGGCGTAGACGAAGACTATTTCCTCCGCGACGGCCAACCGCGCCCCTTCCTGAAGGCAGTGATCGGCGGCTACTCCGTGGGCGTGCCCGGCGTGCTGCGCATGCTGGAACTGGCCCACGGGCGCGACGGCAAACTGCCCTGGGCAGAACTCTTCCAGCCGGCGATCCGGCTCGCCGAAAACGGCTTCCGCGTCTCGCCGCGCCTGCACCAGCTGCTCGACAGGATGCCGCAGGTGGATGCGCGACCGGCCATTGCCGCCTACTTCTTTGGCGACGACGGCGAACCGCTGCCGGTGGGACACCTGCTGAAAAACCCCGATTACGCGGCGACGCTGCGCACCATTGCCGACAAGGGCGCCGATGCCTTCTACAGCGGCCCGATTGCCGAGGCCATCGCCGCCGCCGTGCAGGGAGACCCCAAAAACCCGGGCAAAATGACCCTGAAGGATATCGCCGGCTACCGGGCCAAGGTACGCGAGCCCGTCTGCAGTATCTTCCTGACCTACCGCGTCTGCGGCGCCGACGCACCATCTTCCGGCGGCACCACCGTGGGCGCCATCCTCGGCATGCTGGGGCAATTCTCCCTGAACGAGTACGAGGCCGGCGACACCGAACTGACTCACCTGTTCGCCGAGGCCTCGGAACTGGCCTTTGCCGATCGCAATACCTATTCCGCGGATGCGGACTTTGTCAGCGTGCCCAGCCAGTCCATGGTCGCACCCCAGTACCTGGCGCGGCGCGCGCAGTTGATCGACCCCGAGCGCGCCACCGAGGCGGTCGCCGGCGAGCCGCAGTCCTTCGACGAGCCACGCCTGCAGGCAGCGTCACCGGAAATGCCCAATACCAGCCACCTGTCGATCGTCGACCGCTACGGCAACGGCGTCAGCATGACCACCAGTATCGAGACCGGCTTCGGCTCGCGGCTGTTCGTGAAGGGCTTCCTGCTCAACAACCAGCTGACCGATTTTTCCTTTGTGCCCAGGGATGCCAAGGGCTCCTCGGTGGCCAACCGCATCCAGCCGGGCAAGCGCCCGCGCTCGTCGATGTCGCCGACCATCGTGTTCGACCACGACAACAATATGCGCCTGCTGGTGGGCTCACCGGGCGGCTCGCGCATTATCGATTACACGGCGCGCACCATTCTCTACCACCTGGGCCTGGGTATGCCGATCGCGGATGCGGTGGCCGCCGGCAATATCGGGGCAATCGGTTATAGAGTCGAGCTGGAGCCGGGTTTCTTTTCCGCGGAGACGGTGGCAAAGCTGGAAAAGCTCGGTCACAAAGTGGTGGAGAAGCACCTGAACAGCGGCATCCACGCGATCGCGCTGGTCGATGGCGAGCTGCGCGGCGGCGCCGACCCGCGCCGCGAGGGCAGTGCCCTGGGCAAATAGCGGTAACCGACAATGACCAATCCGTGGTTTCTACTGACGATCGCCGGCCTTTTGGAAATCGGCTGGGCCGTGGGGCTCAAATTCACCCAGGGCTTCAGCCGGCCACTGCCGAGCGCACTGACGGTGCTGGCGATGGTCGCCAGTTTCTATTTTCTCGCCCAGGCGCTGAAAGTGATCCCGGTGGGTACCGGCTACGCGGTGTGGACCGGGATCGGTGCGGTGGGGACGGCGATTCTGGGAATTGTGCTGTTTTCCGAATCCACGGCGTTACCAAGGCTATTCTGTATCGGGCTGATCGTGGCGGGGATTATCGGCCTCAAGCTCACCGCTTCCGTCTGATCTGGGAATGATTCTTTCCAGTAACTCCACTGCAGCGCCGCGCACCAGGCCATTGGGCAGGCCGCCCTCATCTTTTTCGATAGTGCCGCCCGGCGGATCTGGAGTATCGGTATTGATACCCGCGGCGGCAAGACCCTCCGAGTTGGTCCAGATGCTTTTATGGTCGCGGGAAATAAGGACGATCGGAACAAAGTCGCTTACCTGATCCAGCTGCGCCTTGTGCGGTTGTGTCGCACCGAATGCCGCGGCATCCCATCCCTTGCCGACGATGACCTGCAGATCGGGATTTTCCCGCATAAATTTTTTCACTGCCTGCACATAGTCCGCCGGGGTGCGCCCGCCGCGCAGATCCAGCAGCCGCTCGACACCGGGCAGGTGCAGGGCTTTTTGTTCCGGGTCGGATTGCTGTGGCTCGGCGGCGGGCGCAGAACTGCTGCTTCTCTCTTGCGCTCCGTCGGGGCGCCCGCAGGCAACGAGTAGCGCGGCGACACAGACGAGCCAGACGATTTTCATTTCCCCTCCGCGGCATTTATGCAGGTTCTGGGGAAGTATAGAAAGGGTACTGGCTGCATGTTGGGGAATCGCACCTGCCTACGGCAGCCACTGATAGCCGGTGGGATTGTCCGGGCAGGGGCCGAAGCCGCACTCGACGGTGGTGGAAAGCACATTGATCAGTAAAATCGAGAGAAACGCCACTGTCGCCAGTTTTCCCAGCCAACCGGGCGCCCGCTTGCCGCCGGCTGCCGGCGCACTGCCCATATCGTCGAGCATCAGTACCAGGCCACTCCACAGCAGCAGCGCGAAAAAGGCCACCAGCGCCCAGGTGTAGAAATGCAGGCCCAGAAAGGGCGAGCCGAATCCCGGGTCGCCGGGGGCGATATGCAGCAACACCTGCCGCGCCGCCGACACCATGCCGGCCAGGGCAGAGACAACGACAATGCCGTAGTGCAACGGCCGGGAACCGAAGCGGATATTCAGCAGCAGGCCGATCCCCACCATCGCAAAACCGGCCCGCTGCAGCAGGCACAGCGGGCAGGGCAGTTCGTGCAGGAGCAGCTGCCAGGCGAAGGCAAACCAGAGAATGCCGCTGACGCCGAGCAGCGCCAGGCTGTTGACGCAGGGGGCGGTGCGGCCGAGGGTAATTTTCACCGGGACCTCCTACAACGACAGGTTCATGGGGTCGGTCATATGGTAGAAGCACCAGGCGATGAAAGTTGCCAGGGTCAGCCACCAGGCACCGATACTCGCGCAGCGATGTCCGCGCCAGGCGAACCAGGCGGACAGCAGCACGGTGACAAAGGGCAACATCATGATCACGGGAGAGCTCCCCAATCGCCGATACCAATGGCGATTTATAGTCTGGGGAGAATATTTTCCCAAGGAAGGGCGTGGTAGCAGTTGATAAAGAGCCTTCAGCGCTGGCAGGAACCGCAGAAAAAGGTGCTGCGCTGGCCCAGCACCGCCTCGCGCACCGGGCCGCCACACTTGGGGCAGGGCTCGCCGGTACGACCGTAGACGTTGAGCTGCTGGGCGAAGTAGCCGGGCTGGCCGTCGCCGCCAGTAAAGTCGCGCAGGGTAGTGCCGCCCTGTTCGATGGCGCGGGCCAGTACCCGCTTGATGGCGTCGGCCAGCCGCTGGCAGCGGGCGCGGGAGATGCGCCCGGCGGCAGTCTGCGGGCGGATACCGGCCAGGAACAGGGATTCGCTGGCATAGATATTGCCGACGCCGACGACAATACGGCCGTCCATGATGAAGGTTTTCACCGACTGGCGGCGGCCGCGGGAGCGCTGGAACAGGGTGTCACCGTCGAATTCGTCCGACAGGGGCTCGGGGCCCAGGTGGCTGAGCAGGTCGTGGGCGACCGGGTCTTCGTCGGTCCACAGCAGGGCGCCGAAACGGCGCGGGTCCCGGTAGCGCAGTACCCGGCCGCTATCCAGTGTCCAGTCGACGTGGTCGTGCTTTTCCGGCGGGCAATCCGGTTCCACCAGCCGCAGGCTGCCGGACATACCCAGGTGCCAGATGGCGCAGCCTTTGTCGGTATGCACCAGCAGGTACTTGGCGCGGCGCTCCAGGCGCAGGATCCTGGCGCCGGCGATGCGCTTTTCGAAGCCCCGATCTATCGGCCAGCGCAGCTGGCGCTGGCGCACTTTGGCCGCACGCACTTTGTGCCCCTCCAGGTGTGGGGCCAGGCCGCGGCGAGTGGTTTCTACTTCTGGCAGTTCCGGCATTTATCTTTATCCAGCAACCGGCTCCACGGTGCCTGTAAGTGAGCCAAGTGGCGGCCCCGCTGCCGGTAGCTGTTTGCTCAACAGCCTCATCGGCAATCGTTTCACAAACAGCCCCCGGCAGCGGGCCCTTCGCATCTGACCTGGATGTTCTTTTTTGGCATTGATCGGGCCGGTGCGCACGGCGCACCCTACTGGAGTCCCGAGTCCCGAGTCCCGAGTCCCGAGTCCCGAGTCCCGAGTCCCGAGTCCCGAGTCCCGAACACCGACGCATAAAAAAGCCCGGAAGTTCCGGGCTCTTTCGATCCAACTAAAGGCAAAATCTTACTTGATCTTGCCTTCCTTGTAGATCACATGCTTGCGAACGACGGGATCGTACTTCTTGATCTCCATCTTTTCCGGCATGTTGCGCTTGTTCTTGGTGGTGGTGTAGAAGTGGCCGGTGCCGGCACTGCTGTTCAGGCGAATTTTCTCTTGCATCTTCCTGTCTCCGATCTCTCAGCGGCTGACGCCGGTTAGACTTTCTCGCCGCGGGCGCGCAGCTCTTTCAGCACGGTATCGATACCTTTCTTGTCGATCACGCGCATACCTTTGGAGGAGACGCGCAGCTTCACGAAGCGCTTCTCTGACTCCACCCAGAAGCGGTGGCTGTGCAGGTTGGGCACAAAGCGGCGCTTGGTGCGGTTCTTGGCGTGGGATACGTTGTTACCGGTGACCGGGCGCTTACCGGTTACCTGACATACCTTGGACATCTGTTGGCCTCTTCAAAACTCTCGGTGCCCGCGTCAGGGAATGCGGGGACATAATTCGGGATTCTAATCCGGTTCCTGGGCGGCGGCGGAAACTGTTCAGAATCTGGCCCGGCCGCAAAGAGCGGCGTTTTATACCAGAAGAGGTCCCCGGGAGCAAGTTTTGTACAGTGAATACCGGGACTCGGGACTCGGGACTCGGGACTCGGGACTCGGGACTCGGGACTCGGGACTCGGGACTCGGGACTCGGGACTCGGGACTCGGGACTCGGGACTCCAGTAGGGTGCGCCGTGCGCACCGGCCCGACCAATGCCAAAAAAGAACATCCAGGTCAGATGCGAAGGGCCCCCGGCAGCGGGGCCGCCACTTGGCTCACTTACAGGCACCGTGAAGATGATGGGCACGTCCATCCCACGCTTTGGCGGACACCCGCCATTCGCCTTCAAGCAAAGACCTACAGCAACCCCTGCTCGGCAAACGACAGCGCCTCGCCCTCGCCGACGATCATATGGTCCAGCACCTTGATATCCACCAGTTCCAGCGCCTTGGCCAGACGCTCGGTGATCCAGATATCCGCCTGGCTGGGCTCGCTGACGCCCGACGGGTGGTTGTGGGCGAGGATGACCGCGGCGGC
Source organism: Microbulbifer litoralis (assembly GCF_023634065.1). Classification (GTDB taxonomy): domain Bacteria; phylum Pseudomonadota; class Gammaproteobacteria; order Pseudomonadales; family Cellvibrionaceae; genus Microbulbifer; species Microbulbifer litoralis. Next base: position 111,608 of record NZ_JALKCV010000007.1, on the reverse strand, counting down.
ATTTTTCTTCAGGGCTGCCTGTACCACCTCCCGCGGATAGACGCTGGCGGCGTTCAGGGTACCCTCGAACAGTTCCTCGAAGGCGATTACCCGGTGCTGGGTATCCAGGTACAGGCAGCAGAAGACCTCGCGACGGCGGTGGCGCAGCTGCGCGGACAGGTAGTCGCGCACGGCGCCGGGGCTGCACAGGGCATCGCTGCGCTGCAGTGTCTCCGCCAGGTGGCGCCGCGCCATCTCCAGCACCGCCTGCAGCTGTACGTACTTGGCATCGCCCAGGCCCTTGCCACGGCAGAACTCGCGCCGGTCCGCCTCCAGCAGCGGCCGCAGGCCGCCGAAATCCGCCAGCAGCTGGCGCGCCAGGTCCACCGCGGACATGCCGGTCACGCCGGTGCGCAGGAAGATCGCCAGCAGCTCGGCATCCGACAGCGCCTCCGCGCCCCGTTCGAGCAGCTTTTCCCGCGGCCGTTCCGACGCCGGCCAGTCCTTGATGGTCATCTTTCCTTCCATGGAGTCGATTCCTTTCCTTATTGATCGGGCACAGAAATGCTAATCTTACCCGTTCCCTGGATCATGGAAACAGCGCCTATGTCCTCCCTGGCCGACAAACGCATTCTGCTGGGCATCAGCGGCGGTATCGCCGCCTACAAGAGCGCCGACCTGGTGCGCCGCCTGAAAGAGCGCGGCGCGGACGTGCGGGTGGTGATGACCGCCGGCGCACAGGAGTTCGTGCGGCCGATGACCTACCAGGCGCTGTCCGGCAACCCGGTGCATACCGACCTGCTGGACCCGGCCGCCGAGGCGGCCATGGGCCATATCGAGCTGGCCAAGTGGGCCGAGCTGATCCTGATCGCGCCCGCCAGCGCACAGCTGATGGCCAAGCTGGCCGCGGGCATGGCGGACGACCTGCTGACCACCCTGTGCCTGGCCAGCGAGGCGACTCTGGCCATAGCACCGGCCATGAACCAGGCCATGTGGCGCCACCCGGCCACCGCCGCCAATACCGAGACACTACACACCCGCGGCACGCGGATCTGGGGCCCGGACGCCGGCAGCCAGGCCTGCGGCGATGTCGGCCCCGGCCGCATGCTGGAACCCGACGCGCTGGTCGCCGAGGCGGAATCCCTGTTCCGCCCGCAGCAGCACCTGGCGGGCAAGAGGGTGGCGGTGACCGCCGGCCCCACGCGCGAGGCACTGGACCCGGTGCGCTTTCTCAGCAACCACAGCTCCGGCAAAATGGGTTTTGCGCTGGCCGCGGCGGCGCAGCGCGCCGGCGCCGAGGTCACGCTGATCGCCGGGCCGGTCAACCGGCCCACGCCGCCCGGGGTCAAGCGCGTGGATGTCATCGGCGCGCTGGAAATGCGCGATGCCGCCGAGCGCGCCGCCGACCTGTGCGATATCTTTATCGCCGCCGCCGCGGTGGCCGATTTTCGCCCGGAGAAAACCTCCGGGCAGAAGATCAAGAAAAAAGAGGACCACGAGCGCGAGAGCCTGGCGCTGGTGAAAAACCCGGATATCGTCGCCGGTATCGCCGCGCGCGAGAAACTGCGGCCATTTACCGTCGGCTTCGCCGCGGAGACGGAGAAAGTGCTCGAGCACGCGCGGGGCAAACTGGCCCGCAAGCATCTCGACCTGATCATCGCCAACGACGTCAGCGCCGCGGACAGCGGCTTCGACAGCGACCGCAATGCGGTCACCGTGATCGACCGCAGCGGCAGTTGCGAACTCCCGCCGGCACTGAAAACCGAACTGGCGGAACAACTGATCGAGCTCATCGCCGACAGAGTATCGACACAATAACAATCAGCGTTACTGGAATTTCCCCGTGGCTTCCAACAAAACCGATCGCCTTCCCCTGATACACGGCGGCCTGCTGTTGCCGGCACTGCTGGCCGTCGCCGCCTGGATGGGCGGTGCCTACTATCTCGAGCGCAATATCATCGCCCCGCGCAGCGCCGGGCAGATCGCCGCGGCCGCCGACCGGCGGGTGCAGCAACAGGCCGTCAAGCTGCAGAAGCAACTGGGCGCACGGGCCGGCAGGCTACAGCAGCTCGCCGGCAGCTTCACCCCCGCCAGCCTGGGCGATACCTCTGCACTGCCGACCGGTGCCCGCGCGCAGTACTTCGCCCGCGGCGATATCCGCGTTGGCGCCGGCAGTGACCCCCAACTCAACTTCGCCCTGGTGGACCTGCTCAAACGCAGCCTGGAGAAAGGGCCGCAACCCGTGGAGATACTGACCACCGGCAGCGACGACAGCCGGCAACTGCACAATGCGGTGCCGCTGCCAGATGGCGGCGCGCTGCTGGTCACGCAGCCGTTCGAAACCTATGCCGCAAAACTGCAGGCGCTGCACAGTGGCGGCGGACAGCTGGTCCTGCTGCAGAAATTTTCCGGCGGCCCCGCACGCGCCCAGTGGCGCGCGGGGCGGGGCAGTGGCCGCGCAGCCAGGGCCGAGGTGAAAGGCAGCCACCTGACGATGGAATTCACCCCGGACACCGCCTTCGCCCACGAACACGGTATCCCAGGGCGCTGGTGCTATATCGGCGGCGGTATCGGCCTGCTGGTCACACTGCTGCTGTTGCTGCGTTTCCTGCCCCGGGACACACCGGCGCCCTGGGAGCGCGACAACCATCGCAGGGCCGGCGGCGGCCACGCCGGCAATCCGGAACCCGTACGGGGCCAGGCGGACCTGCTGGCGGAGAGCAACCGGGAGCCGCTGCCACAGCGGGCCGCCGCCGCGCCCAGCGCGCAGGACGAGGACGAACAGCCGCAAACCGCGCCCCGCGCGCCGGACAAGTCGGAACTGCAGACCGCCACCGATTTCCCGCAACAGGTATTCCGCGCCTACGATATCCGCGGTATCGCCGGCAGCGAGATCAATGAACCCTTCGCCTACCAGCTGGGCCGCGCGCTGGGCAGCCTGGCACAACACGCCGGCGAGGAACTGCTGCTGGTGGGCCGCGACGGCCGCAACAGCAGCGAACTGCTGGCCAACTGCCTGATCGAGGGCATCCTCGACAGTGGCTGCAACAGCGTGAACCTGGGCCTGGTACCGTCGCCGCTGCTGTATTTCGCCTGCGCCAAGGGCAAGAACACCAGCAGTGGTATCGTCGTGACCGCCAGCCACAACCCGGCGGAATACAACGGTTTCAAGATTGTCATCAAGGGCCGGCCGCTGGCGGAGGGCAAGCTGCAGCGCCTGCACCAGCTGATGCAGAAGGGTCCGTTCAAGAGTGGCCAGGGCAGCAACCGCGAGCAGGACATTCGCGAAACCTATATCGACGAGATCTTCAACGATGTGGCCCTGGCCGGCCAGCCGCGACTGGTGGTGGACGCCGGCAACGGCGCCACCTCGAACCTGGCGCCGCGGCTGTTCGAGCAGTTGGGCTGCGCCGTCACGCCCCTGTTCTGCGAGGTGGACGGCAACTTCCCCAACCACCCGCCGGATCCATCGCGCCCGGAAAACCTCGAGGCGCTGATCGACAAGGTCAAGGAGACCGGCGCCGATCTCGGCATTGCGCTGGACGGCGACGGCGACCGCGTGACGCTGATCTCCGCCTCCGGCCGCATCGCCTGGGCGGACCAGCTGGTGATGCTGCTGGCGCGCGATATCCTGGCCCGCAACCCCGGCGAGGATATCGTCTTCGACGTGAAGAGCAGCCGCGCGCTGGCACAGCTGGTCAACCAGTACGGCGGCCGCCCGATCATGTGGAAGACCGGCCACGCACCGATGAAAACCAAGATGCTCGAGACCAGAGCCATTCTCGGCGGCGAGCTGTCCGGCCATATCTTTATCAGGGACCGCTGGCTCGGTTTCGACGATGGCATCTACGCCGCCGCGCGGATACTGGAGATCATGGCCCTGCGCGAACAGGGGCTGGACGAACTGCTGGACTCGCTGCCGCAACTGGTGAGCACACCGGAAATCCTGATCGAAGTGGACGAGCGCGAGAAGTTCGCGCTGGTCGAAAAACTGAAAAAGCAGGGCGATTTCGGCGAGGCCGACATCAATACCATCGACGGCCTGCGCATCGAGTACGCCGACGGCTGGGGGCTGGTGCGCGCCTCCAATACCGGCGCTGCACTGACGCTGCGCTTCGAGGCCGTGGACGAAGAGGCGCTGGCACGCATCCGCGAACGGATCATGGCGCAACTGAAGAAAATCGACCCCAAGCTGGCGGTGCCCGACTGGCAACTGGTGTAGGCTGCGCCCAGCGATCGGAGCCGGATTTATCAGCGGTGCGCCCGGCGCGCCCCCCATTCGAAGAAGGAACCTGAACCCTATGTCACTGGATAGCAAATCCGCCCTGCGCGTCGCCGAGGTCCTGAACGAGGCGCTGCCCTACATCCAGCGTTTTATCGGCAAGACAGTAGTGGTCAAGTTCGGCGGCAACGCCATGGTCGACGAGGCGCTGCAGAACAGTTTCGCCCGCGACATCATCCTGATGAAACTGGTCGGCATGAACCCGGTGGTGGTGCACGGCGGCGGGCCCCAGATCGGCGAGCTGCTGGACAAGCTCAGTATCGAATCCCGTTTTGTCGACGGCATGCGCGTCACCGACAGCGAGACCATGGATGTGGTGGAAATGGTCCTCGGCGGTACCGTGAACAAGCAGATCGTCAACCTGATCAACTCGAACGGCGGCCGCGCCGTGGGTGTGACCGGTAAGGACGGCCTGCTGATCCGGGCGCGCAAACTACAGATGCAGAATGAGACCGCCGGCCTGCACGCCTCGGAGATCATCGATATCGGTCACGTGGGCGAAGTGGAGCGCATCGACACCGATGTGATCGACATGCTGATCAACAGTGACTTCATTCCGGTAATCGCCCCCATCGGCGTGGGGGAGGACGGCACCTCGTACAATATCAATGCGGACCTGGTGGCGGGCAAGATCGCCGAATTCCTGAAGGCGGAAAAGCTGATGCTGCTGACCAATGTGGCGGGGCTGCAGGGCAAGGAAGGCGAGGTGCTCACCGGGCTGACCACGCTGCAGGTGGACGGGCTGATTGCCGATGGCACCATCTACGGCGGCATGCTGCCGAAAATCGCCTGCGCGCTGGACGCGGTCAAGGCCGGGGTGACGTCGGCACACATCATCGACGGGCGTGTGCCCCACGCGGTGCTGCTGGAGATATTCACCGACACCGGCGTCGGCACACTGATCACCAACAACGGCGAATAGTGGCAGGTGGGCCCGGAATTGGCGACGAAAGATCGCCCCCAGGAGACCACAGCAATTGAAGCGCGCCCGGCGAATCGTTAGGATTCCGGCGCCGCTTTGACCGAGTCTGGGGAACGGGCAGCCATGCGCTTCCCCGCCCCGGCAATGGGCAGCATGGAAACGATGGCGCCAACCTGTGACCGGTGCCATCCCGAAAAGTGCCGGCAGGCGCCGGTATTTTTTGACGGCCGGCCATAGACCGGGCGCTCTCGGGACGAAAGCGGCAACAAGAAGAAACCAGCACCCGGTGCAGGCCGGGTAACAAGGCACTCAATGAGCAGCGAAAAAATCAACCGGCGTCAACAGATTCTGCAGTCCCTGGCCCATATGCTGGAGGCCAGCCCCGGCGCCCGCATCACCACCGCGGCCCTGGCCAAGGAGGTGGGTTTTTCCGAGGCGGCGCTGTACCGCCACTTCCCCAGCAAGTCCAAGATGTTCGAGGGGCTGATCGAGTTTATCGAGGAGACGGTGTTCAGCCGCGTGTCCCTGATCCTGCAGGACGAACCCTCGGCCCTGGCGCGCTGCCAGAAGATACTGCACCTGCTGCTGGCCTTCTGCGAGCGCAACCCGGGGATCACCCGCCTGCTGACCGGCGACGCCCTGACCGGCGAGACCGAGCGCCTGCACGGGCGCATCCTGCAGTTCTTCGACCGCCTGGAGACCCAGTTGAAACAGATCCTGCGCGAGGCGGAGCTGCGCGAGCAGCTGCGCCCGGCCATTCCCCTGGGCGGCGCCGCCAACCTGCTGATGGCCAGTGCCGAGGGCCGCATCGTCCAGTACGTGCGCAGCGGCTTCAAGCGCAAGCCGACGGAATACTGGGCGGAGCAGTGGCCGGTGCTGATGGCGGGATTCTTCCGGGAGACGGCACTGGCGGAGTGATTTGTCCATACCCCGGGCGAGCGGCACTGCGGGAGCCTGCGCGGCTTCTCGCTATCTGGTGATTTCGGCAAAGCGCGCCGCGGCGCGATCGAACTCCCTGTCGAGGCGGTCCGCCTCTGCCTCGCGCCGCTCCAGGCGCTCGCGCACCACTTCCACTTCCTGGCGCAGGTCCTCGATACGCTGCAGCAGTTCCGGCGCCACTTCGCCACCGTTGCGCTGGGTGCGCGCGGCCTTGGTTTCTTCCTGCTCGATCTGGTTGCCGAGTGTGGCGATATTGGAGCGCATGATCGCCATATCCTGCTGCACCGTGGCCAGCTTGCGCGAGCGGGCGCTCTCGATATCGGCGACGCTGTTGTAGCGCTTGAGCAGCTTGCGGTCGGCCTCCTCCTGCGCCCGGCGGCGCTTCTGCGCCTCCAGCTGCTCGCCGGTGAGCTGCGGGGGCACCACCTTCAGCACGCGACCGGAAAGACTCAGTATCTCGTAGCCATCGGCCACATAGCGCGGCGGCACCGCATCGTTCAGTACCTGTACGCCATTTTCGTCGGTGTAGCGGTAGAGCACATCGCCCCGGATCTCCGGCTTCTCCGCGGCCGACGCGGGCAGGCAGCCGGCCGCAGCGAGGGCCGCGGCCAGGAGCAGGGCTGTTGGTGGCGGGGCGATTTTCATCGCGCTTCTCACTGAAGTTGTCCGCAGCACCGCGGCGTCAGGGCCCGGACCGCGGCCGGCCCGGCCGGGGTGGGGTCACTGGCTGGAGACGCCGTAGCGCTGCCGGTAATCGACGATTTTCTGTAGGGTCTCGCTGTCCTGCGACTCCTCCTGCAGGAAGCTGACGATATCATCCAGCTGCACGATACCGAACACGGGGATATTGTACTGCTGCTCGACCTGCTGGATAGCGGAGAGTTCACAGTCCTCGCCGGCTTTTTCCTGGCGATTGAGACCGATCACCACACCGGCCGCCTCGGCACCGTTCCGGCCGATGATCTCCATCACCTCGCGCACCGCTGTACCGGCCGTAATCACATCGTCGATGATCAAAACCTTGCCTTTAAGCGACGCACCTACTAAGGTTCCGCCCTCGCCGTGATCCTTGGCCTCTTTGCGGTTGTAGCAAAAGGGCTTGTCCACGCCTTTCTGCGCCAGCGCCACGGCGGTCACCGCGCCCAGCGGTATACCTTTATAGGCCGGCCCGAAGATGACATCAAACTCCACTCCCGATGCGATAATCGCCTCGGCGTAGGCCCGCCCCAGTGCCGCCAGTGCGGCACCGGTGTGGAAGCGGCCGGCATTGAAGAAATAGGGGCTCTGGCGCCCGGATTTCAGGGTGAATTCGCCAAAACACAGCACCTGATGATCCAGGGCCAGTTGGATAAAATCGCGCTGATACTGCTGCATGGAAATTTGATAACTATTGTCTAAGGTGAAGGGAGACCTCCCCGCGGGAACGGCGGGGAGTGACTGTACATAATGTTAGTAATCATACACAGTCCGCTGGTAAGGGGCTAATAATGCGAATAGTGAGTCTGTCGGTAGACGGCATTCATCAGGCGGCTCAACGCGGCCTCTACGATTGGCTGGCGGACCAGGATGCGGATGTCATCTGCCTCCAGGACCTGCGCTCGCTGGAACCGGAACTGGACCACCCGGTCTTTCACCCGGACGGCTACTACAGCTATTTCTTCGACTCCGGTACGCCGCACGAAAACGGCGTCGCCATCTATACCCGCAACCAGCCGAAGGCAATCATCTTCGGTATGGGCTTCTCCAATGGCGAGGATATGGTCGGCCGCTACCTGCAGGCCGATTTCGAGCGCCTGAGCATCGGCTCGCTGCTGGCCCCGATGGCCACCGACGAACCGTCGCTGGAAAAGAAGGTGCAGTTCTTCGACGACATGCAGGCGCACCTGACCAAGATCAGCCGCAAGCGGCGCGACTTCATCTTCTGCGGCAACTGGGGCATGGCCCACCGCCGCGCCGATGTGCAGAACTGGCAGGACCACCAGGACACCCCCGGCTTCATGCGCCATGAACAGCGCTGGCTCGATCAGCTGTTCAACGATATCGGCTATATCGACGCCTTCCGCAAGGTGGTCAAGGACGCGGACGAGTTCACCTGGTGGCCGAGCGGCAAGGTGGGCGAGGGCGACGGCTGGCGCACGGATTTCCAGGTGGTGTCACACAGCCTGCGCAACCGAATCGAGTACGGCGCCATCAACAAGAACGTCGACTTCTCCAGCCACCTGCCGGTGATCATGGATTACGAACTGGAAGTGTGATGCGCATTGGTCGGAGCCGCAGGGTGCGCCGTGCGCACCGCTGATCCGATCGGTGCGAGACCGCCATGGATGGCGGTCATGCAGAGAACGCATGGAGCAATTGCCTGCGACGGCGCACCCTACCCAATCACTCTGCCAGTGCCTTCTTCTGCCTGGCGATCAGATCGTCGATCCCCGCCTTGCCCAGCGCCAGCATCTGTGCGAACTGCTGTTCGGTAAACGGCGCCCCCTCGGCGGTGCCCTGCACCTCGATCATGCCGCCATCTTCTGCCATCACCAGGTTCATGTCGGTGTCGGCGCGGCTGTCTTCCGGGTAGTCCAGGTCGAGTACCGGCTCGCCCTCGTAGATGCCCACGGAAACCGCCGCCACCATATTGTTGAGTGGGTCGGTCGCGATCATCTTCTCCCGCTGCATATACCTGAGCGCGTCCACCAGTGCCACACAGGCGCCGGTGATGGACGCGGTGCGGGTGCCGCCATCCGCCTGGATCACATCGCAGTCCAGGGTGATCTGGTGTTCACCCAGCTTCTCCAGATCCACCGCCGCCCGCAGCGATCGGCCGATCAGGCGCTGGATCTCCACCGTGCGCCCACCCTGTTTGCCGCGGGCCGCCTCTCGGCCCATGCGCGAACCGGTGGAGCGGGGCAGCATGCCGTACTCGGCGGTGATCCAGCCGCTACCCTGGCCGCGCAGGAATCGCGGCACCTCCGCAGCCACGGATGCGTTGCACAGCACCTTGGTATCGCCGAATTCCACCAGCACGGATCCCTCCGCGTGGCGGGTGTAGTTGCGGGTAATGCGGACTTCGCGCAGTTGCTCGGGTACTCGACCGCTGGGACGCTGCATGCTTCACCTCTCCATTTCTCAAAGCGCTCCATTATAACCATGCAGCCACCTCAAATAACCACGCCGCACGCTATTGAGCCATGCCCGACCCAACGACCGCGGGCCCTCCGCGCTGCAGCCGCGTGCTATGATGCCCGACCAATTCCAGGACGCCTTCAGGGGAAACAGTTATGGGCAGTAAAACAGTGCGCAGCATGACCGCATTCGGCCGCGCCGAGGCCTCCTACGCCACCGGCACCGCCACCTGGGAGCTGCGCTCGGTCAACCACCGCTACCTGGAACCGCACTTCCGCCTACCCGAAGCCGCGCGTCCACTGGAGACGAAGCTGCGCGAAGCCCTGCGCAAGCAGCTTTCCCGCGGCAAGCTGGAGCTGGGCCTGACCCTGAAGGCCAACACCGGCGAGCAGACCTCGGTCCAGGTGGATGAGGACTTGGTGCGCGCCCTGGTCCGTGCGGCCGGGCAGGTCTCGTCCCAGATCGACCAGGCGGCGCCGCTGAATCCACTGCAGGTACTCCAATGGCCGGGCGTGATCGCGGAACCGGAGACCGATGCCGAAGCCCAGTCCACGGCGATCCTGAAAGCCTTCAGGGAGGCCCTCGAGCAGCTCACTGCCAATCGCGAGCGCGAGGGTGCCGAACTGCGCAGGTTTATCGAGACGCGCCTGGAAGGCATCGAACTCCAGGTGACCGAAGTCCGCAAACTGCTGCCACAGATCCTCGACGCCCAGCGGGAAAAGCTGCGCACACGCCTCGAGGAACTGCTCGATGAACTGGACCAGGATCGCGTCGAGCAGGAAATCGTCATACTGGCGCAGAAGGCCGACGTAGACGAGGAACTCGACCGCCTCGACGCCCACGTCGCCGAAGCCCGCCGCGTACTCGCCGGCGGCGGCGCCATCGGCCGGCGGCTGGACTTCCTGATGCAGGAATTCAACCGCGAGGCCAATACCCTGTCTTCCAAATCCGTGGTCACCGACACCACCCAAGCGGCGGTGGAACTGAAGGTTTTGATTGAGCAGATGCGGGAGCAGATCCAAAACATAGAATGATGTTCTCGGGTATTCAATGCCGTTCTTTAATGCCTTTTAAATCAATCAGTTAATAAATTTTGATGATCACCACGAGGCGCTCTGCGAATGGCTAGCGCCCATCGTGAGAGGTGAGATCAGTTCTGGAGAGTAAAAGGGGCCACTCAGACCCCCTGCTGCTCAATCCAGGCCAGAAGATCCGATAATCGCCAAGCCACTGAATTACAGCCCACTTTGAGCCGTGCCGGAGCAGCTTGCTTTCGTTCCAGCGACCACCACTGAGTTCGGCTGACGCCAGTAATCGCGCGGCGATCAGGTTCTCTGACCAGTCACTCGCTCTGCCCGGAACGGGCCAGCAACTTGGTTCGCAGTTCTTTCTGGGGCGGGCTAAAGGCTTTGTCACTCATCCTTTGCTACCTCCGGATCACCACTGGGATAAGCGGGAAACTGGGATAGCCCATCTCCGTCCGGTAGAGAATCCCAATACGCCTTGATGCGATCAGGCCACAGAGCGAAAAAACGCTCCGACCGATCCCGCAGCTTAATCTTCATGGTGCCACGGCTCTGCTCATTGGTTTCCAGGAAATCTCTCTGGATAAACGGCTCAATTTCCCGAGTGTATCGACTACGAAGGCCAAGCTCGTTGATAAGAGTATTTTTGGATATCAGCCACTGCGTCTCACCGGCCACTTTTCGTCGCAGACCAATTGCTCTTCCGTAATCGCCCCGCTCTATGTCAACGAGACGGCGGCTCCATTTGTAAATGGCATCGCGAAGGCGAGCTAAAATGCGGCGCTCCTCCGAAATGAAGATGTGTAGTGGTCAAGTTGAATTTCGTCGCCATGCTTCGTTTTTCCTGGCATCCATTACTTGTCCTGTCAATAGGAGGGATCTATATCCTTTCTGCAACGGCTCTCGGAGGAGTAATTGGGTTAGGAGGCGATGAACGTAGAAATGTAGCCAGGGCCAGTGACAAAACGCATACCCAAAAAACCAAGTGAAATCCACTAATATCGGCGAGAACATGTGATTCTCGAGTGAGCACTTGTGCAATACCCGACAACCCTGTACTGGATAGTCTTTCAACGACGACAGGATCCCCTTCCTGCAAATACATACTTAGTGATGCTCGACTCGTGTCCCCTGCCACCCGTAGCCAAGTCGACATGATAGTGCCTGCCACTACGGGAGTCATGACACGAGCGACAGGAATGTAAGCGCCCAGTGCTATTGTATGCTGTGGATTAATGTTTGTAACAAAAGCCGCAATCAAGCCAATTAGCATAATGCTTTCACCCAGCGCTTGGAAAATAACCATGGAGATAAACTGCTCAGTTCTCCAGCTATGATTGATGTACCCCCCCATCCATGCAACAACACCAATCATCGTGAGTCCTAAAATGATAAGAAGCCGTGCCTCTATCCGTCGAGCCAAGAAGATGGCCATTGGTATCGAGGCCAAGTAAGAACCGAATGCAACGAACGTGGCAGTGCTAACCTGCAGTGGCTTGAGACTTCCCATTTCTTGAATAAATGTCGGAATAAGCAGTGAAGTAGGTGTCATCAAAATGCCAAACAAGCAGGCTATCACCATGCAAATTCTGACATTCCAGTTGCTCAGCCCGATAAGTTCGCCAAACTTGCTCCCCTTACTTATCACTGCCCGCACGACGGCAGAGGAAAAAAGGACACCTCCGCCTATCAAAGAGGAAACGACAACCCCAGAATCCCACCATCCCAGACGCTCTGCCGATTCAAGACCAATAAAGATCAGTATCAATCCACTGCAAAATATGGCCATGCCTCCCCAATCTATCTGATGCCATTGCTCATGATCGACGGCAGTCAGCGGTATGGCCTTCCAGCACAACAGAGCTATCAGTGGCGCAACAACGGTCGTCGTCCAGTAAATCCAGTGCCAACTGATCTCTTCTACAAAAAAACCGGATACCCCCACACCTGCATCCATTCCCGTTGATACACGCAGGCTATAGGCGGCCATGACCATCAGCCAGAATTGTGGTTGTAGATTGCGTAGTGCTAGAGAAACCGTCAGAGGGAGGTAAATACCCAGGCATAGCCCCGCGATGGAATGCAGAATAAGTAGCACTGGATAGTTCTGCGCGAACACGGGAATCAAGAAGGACGCCAAACCCAGAACGAGACTAGGAGCGACCAACACACGTGTCGGACCGATTACCGTGGCCAGCCAGGGGACTATCGGCATGGTAATCAACTGTGCGCCATTCAGTGCCGTACCCAACCACGCAGCCTCCAGCACATCCAACCCAAATTGACCACGCAGGTCGGGCAGCGCCATCGAAAACAGGCGCCCCTGCAAGGTCGTCAGGACCGCTCCCAGAAAAATCGCCATTACGGTCAAGACGGGCCGCGGCCGTACAGTATTGGAAAACATGTCCGGGAGTTTCATCATTGACCCGCTCCCTTACGAGAGGCGGAACTCACCACCTCTAACGAAGAGGACAGATAAGACGCTATCGGCTTTCCCTCGGTATTGATGGAAGTTTCAGCCGACATCCCCGGCCGCAACTTCGAGATGGAGTCCTGCCCTGGCTCCAGTTCAATACGAACCGGTATTCTCTGCACGACCTTGGTAAAATTGCCTGAAGCATTGTCAGCTGGCAGTAATGCAGTTTCACCACCACTCATAGGAGAGATTTCCGCCACACGGCCTCGGAACGTCATCCCGGGAAACGCATCGACGGTCAGTTCGACCGGCTGACCAGCCATAACATGGGCAAGTTGCGTTTCCTTATAATTGGCTATGATGTAAAGCCGCGCTGAGGGAACGAGAGAAACAATCTGCGTTCCAGTGGTGACCAGGCTGCCACGCTGAACCTTCAGCTTGCCAATGACACCATCGAATGGTGCCACGATCCGCGTATAGTCAAGGTCATGACGAGCAGCTTCGAGATCAGCGGTGGCTGCATCCAGCTTAGCTCGACGAATTTCCCTCTGGCCTTCTAGAACACTCAGCGAAGTATTTGCCAGTTCTAATTCTGCAATCGCCTCATCATGTTGACTTTCGGCGTGGTCTAAATCTGCCTGCGCTCTTTCAAACACTTGACGAGATAGTGCCCCCTCCTGAACCAGCTCAGACTGGCGTTCCGGGCTGGTTCGATACTGGTGTACTCTAACTTCAGCCGCGCGTACTTTGGCCTGAGATTGTTCAATACGTGCATGCTGCTGAGCCACCTCTCGATCTAGGTTTTCCAACTCAGCCTGGGCCTTGGCTTGGGCCGCTTCTCTGGCAGAGATCCTTAGCCGGATATCTACATCATCAATCTTCGCAATAAGGTCACCAGCCTGGACGGTGTGATAATCACCGACTGGTAATGCATCTATATACCCGGAGATCTTGGCGCTCAGTATCGCGAAATTCGATTTTACAAAAGCATTTTGAGTCGTTTGTATCGTTCGATTACTTGTCCAGTGATGCCAATGTGTCGTGGCCAGTACCACCAACACGAAAATAGCAATACACCCTATCCATGGTGTCAAGCGCATAGCCCAGAACTGCCGTTTACTCACTTCAGATTTACTCATGATGATTTACCCGTAAAATGCATGGTTGCGTTAGCGGTATGGAAACCGCCCCCCAGAGCACGGTTGAGTTCGGCGTCCAGCACCATGGCTCGAGACCTTAAATTTGCTTGCTGTTTACGTGCTTGAAGTAAGGCATTCTGGGCATTCAACACCGTTAGATAGTTGGTCAGACCAGACGCGTATTGTCGCTTGGCTAGATCAAATGCCGTACGTCTAGCAGACAAGGCTCGCTCTTGGGCCTGAAGCTGTGGCTCCAGCGCGTCCAACGAGATCATTTGATTCGCTACATCGCGAACAGCCTCCAGCAACACTTGGTTATAGGTTTCAACGGCGGCATCAAGATCCGATACTTGCTCTTTTAGCCGAGCATGTAATCGACCAGCATCGAAAATAGGCAAACTGATGGCGGGTTCAACACTGTAGGTGCGGCTACCTGCATCCAACCAGTCAGACAACCCCACGGATAGGCCTTGTCGAACCACACCTGCAAAGGCACGCAAGTTGATGCTGGGATAAAAATTAGTTTGGGCCACTTCAACGCCCTGAGTGGCCGCCTGGACGCGCCAACGCGCCGCCACAACATCAGCGCGCTGTCCAATTAGTTCAGCAGGTATTGATGTTGGTAAGAGGGAGTCCCGTGTTGGCTCCACGTGTGGCACCGCATCGGCCAACGCATTCATCGGTAACCCTGCCAAGGCTGCCAACGTATTTCGCTGCAAGCTGATCCGTTCATCGAGCTCAGCAATATCGCGTTCCGTCGCGGGCAGGTCACCCTCAGCTTGCCAGCGCTCAACTTCGGTATCGAGTCCCGCCTTAACCCGGGACTGGACAATACGCAGAGTTCTGGTGCGCAATTTGAGAGCGTCCTCAGCTAACTTTTTTCTCTCCAGCAATCTGGATAGCTCAAACCAACTTTCGGCAATCTGACTGGAAAGTAAAATTTTTGCGTCTTGCGCCTCGGCTTGCCGTGCTGCCGTTTCTCCCAGGGCAATGTTCAAGGCAGCACGTTGGCGCCCCCAGAAATCGAAGGTATAGCGAGCTTCCGCCCCGAGAGCATAAGTCGAACCATAGTGTCCCGCCAAAGGTGCATCGACATCGTATTGCTCTGCATAACGTTTACGCGTTGCACGAGCATTTCCTTCCACCGTAGGTGCACGTTCTGCGCTGGCTTGATCGGCAACAGCCGCTGCTTGCGAGACGCGTGCTTGGGCCAACCGTATATCAGGACTTTGGGAAAGCGCTCGATCTATCAACGCATTCAAGTCGGAATCATGATATCGCTCCCACCAATGCGATGATGGCTGATTCCACCCTGTATCTACGGCTCCAAAAGATCCCGGGCTCTGCAAAGTCGACTGTGGATTTTGTACATCTCGCATGCTAGCGCAGCCCGAAAGCGCAATTGCGAATATAAGTATCCAGGAGAGCTTCATAATCAATACCAATCTAACATTGTTAGTTTATGGCAAGAATGTTAGACTAACAGCGTTAGATGTCAATCCCTGTAGAGAAAATCATGACAACAAAAGCACCACGAATCGAGCGATCCAAGGTCATCGATACCGCACTGGTATTACTTGATCGGTATGGGATTGAAGGACTGACCATGCGCAAGCTGGCGCAAGCGCTCCAGATACAGGCCCCCTCACTGTATTGGCATTTCGAAAATAAACAGTCACTTATTGACGGTATGGCCGATGCCCTAGTTGATGCTGTTGCAAAAGATCTATCTGAAGCCCAGCCATGGGAGGAGCGCATTCGACAAGTTGCCGTAGAACTTCGACTCGCTCTGTTACGTCACCGTGATGGCGCGCGAGTATTCGCTGGAACCTATATCGTTACCGACAATGTGTTGCGTACAGGCGAAGCTATGATTTCCGCTTTTATGCGAGCGGGGGCAGATGCGGAACTGGCCGCAACCTCTAGCTTCACTGTGACATATTATGTTTTGGGTCTAGTCATGGAGGAGCAAGCATTGGGTCCCGAGAGCAATTTGGACCTCGCTGCACGCAAGCAAACTTTTCTTGACTCAGCACAAGATGAATATCCACATAGCTGGGCTGCACGCGAAGCGATCTTTTCAGAAAATTTCGGCCATCGTTTTGAAATTGGCCTAGATCTGATAATAGAAGGAATTAAGAAACGAATCACTTTGTCTCATCATCGACTGTAACTAATTCGAGAAGTGTTATATGCATATTGACACCAGCCACTTTCCAATAGTTTGGATGTCTTCTGTTGGGGTGCCAAATTGGGAGTCGAAACTAGATAGCTTACTACAACAGAACGAACAGTTCGTCTTGTTAACGTGCGAGATACCCGGTCGGGAACAGGATTCCGATAAGGAAGAGAGAAGGCGCTTCGCCCGATGGTTAAAGTGTAATCGGGAACAACTCAAGCGTGTGTGTGCAGGTAGCATCGTCGTCGTCACCAACCCAGTCGTGGCGTTATCTTTGCGAGCGACCTTGGTACCTTTTGGAAAAGCATTTGGATATCCAGTGCGAGCGGTAACAGAGAGTTCGGTCGACGATGAAATCCATAATCTACTTGCTGGCGTTTGAACTCAGGGTTACAGCAAAACAAATGGTCTTCAACTTGGTCATTTCGAACTCCTGCGTTTTCTAAAGTACTCGCACGAAGTTTCAAATATGCGAGAGCAAAATAAAAAAATAACTAATAAAACAATGGGGTGTTCTGTCGGTACAAACTTCGGGGTATCAACAGTGAAGCATCGGGGGTGCCGCTCTTGCTAGGCTTGCCAGCAGGTTTTTTCGGTTGAGACAATGTGTTGGTAAATCGGAAAAGGATCAGAAATTCCCAGTTTCCCACTTATCCCAGTTTATGATCATGGGTAGTAACCGATTGGGCCAATCAGAGATAAAGCTTCTACCCATGGCTAGTAAAATGGGTAGTATTGAGCGAACATCGATGCAAAAAATAAAGGAACAATCTGTTTTTAAAAACTTTTAAATTGTTATTCTTCGAGCAGGTTCAGAATATTGAATAGCTGTTCATGTCACGGGCCTCTGTCGCCATACGCTCCCAATTGAAAGCCCCGGGAAAATAAACGGGGCCCTTTCCTGAATATAACGAATATTCGTACTGAAGGCGATTTCTCTCGATCACTTCCTGATTTGTGATCGTCCATTCAGCCAATTGTCGCACGTTGTCGGCCAAAGAATGGCCAAGCGAAGTGAGGGAGTATTCGACCCCTGGCGGAGTGCCTGCAAGCACTATTCGAGCCAACATTCCATCACGCTCCAGGGTTTTAAGAGTCCTCGTTAGCATCTGTTGCGAGATGCCATTTACCTTTCGGGCGATCTCGTTGAAGCGTTGTGAACCGGGACGAAGCGCAACCACTACTTGAATTGTCCATTTCTCACCGACCCGGCTGAGCATTTCCCTTACGCCTTTACATTCAATTTCAGTTTCTGAGGTAGTCACATTCATCTGACTTACTCCTAAATATATGCTTTGACGGAATTTATTGTACTCCATACGCTTGAACTTCCAACTAACGAAACATCCACAATCTGGGAAGTTGGAAACACTACCGTCATATGGAGACTACGATGATTCTGTACTACTATCCGGGAGCCTGCAGCCTTGCCGTTCACATGGCACTTATCGAAGCAGGCCTGGACTACACGCTCATCAGCATCACTCACGAGAAAAAAACCGAAGATCGTCGTGACTTTCTGTCAATCAATCCGAAAGGGTATATTCCAGCACTTGCGCTCGACGATGGGGAAGTAGTGACGGAAAATATGGTTATTCTCAATTATATCGCGGAGATCAGTGGCAAGCTTCTTCCCCAAACAAATATCCTAAGATGGCGATCATTAGAAGCACTGGCTTTTATGTCCAGCGAGATCCATGGAAGCTATGCCCCCTTCTTCAGGAATTTTCCGGAGACTGAAAAAGAGCGGGCTCGAGAAAAGCTCGCAAGGGCGTTCTCCCTGCTAGACAACCAGCTGGGCGACAAAAACTATCTCATATGCGAGGAGCTTACGATCGCCGACTTCTACCTTTTCTGGGTCCTGATGGCATCTGCGAGAACAGGGCTCGAACTCACGAAAGGACTTCAAAGTTATTATGCACGAATGAAGCTATTGCCCTCCGTAGCCCGTGCACTCAATGAAGAAGGTTTAAGCTAAAGAGCGGCTAGCGTGCTGCCATTCCCCCAAGCCCACCCCTCCAACCAGCTTTACGGCAGCGATGAGACCTGCTTCTCAGATAGAAGACCATTTGTGCGACCGGACTACTGAGAATTGGCTTTTGGCGCACATTTCAAAAAGTTGTCTTTCTTTTGAGCTGAGGTAAAGAAATCCATCTCCGTTAAAACTAGGCATTAGGATAATTATCCCGATGCAATCCGGCCTCATAGTGAAAACTATTCCAATAAACTCGTGGGGCCGATTTGTTGTAAACGAGGTATCGGAAGCACCTGGATGCATCGGAGCCAGCTCCGGTCGCACCATAAAAATAATCACGGAGATCCAAGCAACAATGAAATTACCCTTCAACAAACTACTGCAGAAATCGGTACTAATGGGGGCGGCCGCCGTGGCGCTGGCCGCACCCATGGCCACCCAGGCCGTCGAGACCAGCAACCCGGCGGCGACACCCGCGGCCGCACAGCCGGTCACCGACCGCATCATCGTTAAATACAAGAACTCCACCCAGATGGGCATCGCCAGCAGCCTTTCCCAGACGGCGCTGGAACAGGCCTCGCGCATGGCCGGCACCGAGCTGAAGCATATGCGCCGGCTGGCCACCGGCGCCCAGTTGATGCGCCTGAATGGCCGCAAGGGGGAAACGGAACTGGCGGAAATTGTCGGCCGCCTGCAACAGGACCCGAACGTGGAGTACGCGGAACCGGACCTGCTGCTGCAACCGCTGGCGACCCCCAATGATCCCAACTACAGCCAGCAGTGGCACTACTTCGAATCCACCGGCGGCCTGAACCTGCCCACTGCCTGGGATACCACGGCCGGCGCGGGCGTCGTGGTGGGCGTGATCGATACCGGCTATCGCCCGCACGCCGACCTCAGTGCCAACCTGCTGCCGGGCTACGACATGATTTCCGACAGCACCGTGGCCCAGGATGGCGGCGGCCGCGACAGCGACGCCAGCGATCCGGGCGACTGGGCACCAGCGGGCGCCTGCTACTCTGGTTCCCCGGCCAGCAACAGCAGCTGGCACGGCACCCATGTGGCCGGCACCGTGGCCGCGGCCACTAACAATGGTACCGGCGTTGCCGGCGTCGCCTACGACGCGAAAGTGGTACCGATTCGCGTACTGGGCCGCTGCGGCGGCTATACCTCGGATATCGCCGACGCGATCATCTGGGGCGCCGGCGGTTCCGTCAGCGGCGTACCCGCGAACGCCAACCCGGCACAGGTGCTGAACCTGAGCCTGGGCGGCAGCGGCAGCTGCGGCAGCACCACCCAGAACGCGATCAATACCGCCCGCGGTCTCGGCGCCACCGTCGTGGTGGCCGCCGGTAACTCGAGCGCCAACGCCGGCAACTACACACCGGCCAGCTGTTCCGGCGTCGTCAGCGTCGCCTCCGTGGACAGGTCCGGCGGTCGCGCCTGGTATTCCAACTACGGCAACGTGGTGGATGTGGCGGCGCCGGGCGGCGACACCTCGGTCTCCAGCAACGGCGTGCTGTCGACACTGAACAGCGGCTCGCAGAGCCCGGGCAGCGACAGCTACGCGTTCTATCAGGGCACCAGCATGGCGGCGCCCCACGTGGCCGGCGCCGCGGCACTGCTGTACGCCGTGGACGGCACCCTGACGCCAACCGAAATCGAGTCGATCCTGACCAGCACCGCACGCAGCTTCCCGGCCTCCTGCAGCCAGTGCGGCTCCGGTATCGTCGATGCCGCCGCGGCGGTGGCGGCTGCCGGTGACGGCGGCGGCGATCCGGATCCGGAGCCCGGTGATGGCGAGCTGGAAAACGGCGTGGCGGAAACCAACCTGTCCGGTGGCAGCGGTGAAGAGCTGCTGTTCACCCTCGAGGTTCCGGCCGGGGCCAGCAACCTGCAGTTCGAGATTTCCGGCGGCAGCGGCGACGCCGACCTGTACGTCCGCTACGGGGCTGCACCCACCACCTCCAGCTACGATTGCCGTCCCTACCAGGGTGGCAACAACGAGACCTGCAGTATCTCCAATGTGCAGGCCGGCACCTACTATGTGATGCTGCGCGGCTATTCGGCCTTCTCCGGCGTCAGCCTGGTGGGCAGCTTCGACGAGAGCGGTGGCGGCAGCGGCAGCAGCTGGACCGAGACCAACCTGTCCGGCAGCCAGGGTTCCTGGCAGCACTTTACCCTGGACGTGGATACCGGCATGTCGACACTGGATGTGCAGATGTCCGGCGGCAGTGGCGACGGCGACCTCTACGTGCGCTACGGCAGCCAGCCCACCACCGGCAGCTACGATTGCCGCCCCTACAACTGGGGCAACAGCGAAAACTGCAACTTCAGCAATCCGGCGGCGGGCACCTGGTATATCAGCATCCGCGGTTACAACAGCTACTCCGGCGTGACGCTGGAAGCCGAAGCCAGCCCCTGATGAAAGCGGGTTGAAACAACGGCATAAAAAAGGGGCGGCCAATGGCCGCCCCTTTTTCATGGTATTGCCGCGCGGATGACTACTGCAGCTGCGACTGCTGGGCGCGCTGCACATAGTCCTGGTAGGCGGGAATGCTGACCGCAGCCAGTACCGGCACCAGCACCGCAAACACCAGGGCCAGCACGAAGCCGGCCTTCACCCCGGTTGAGTTGGGCGTGGTCTCCGGGCCGTACTGGTTGGCACCGTCGGTACCGCGGAAGAAAAGCAGGTAGATCAGCAGGCCCAGGTTCACCAGCGGCAGTACCAGCAGCAGCACCCAGATCCCCGACTGATTCAGGTCGTGCAGGCGGCGCACATATAGGGACAACCCGAACACCAGGCCAATCGCGAGTACCGCGACATAGACCAGCGTACCCAGCAGCCAGTTACCACTGAACATCAAAGCCATCGCGCCCCACCCCAGCGGCATGGTAATCAGGGACATGTAAAAAGTGTATGCAACCAGGCGCATACGACCGAGGCGACCGGAGTACGACATCAGCTTCGGCGCGACCGGCGTTCCATCGGTCCCCCCTGTGAGGTCGGTGGTTTGCGGTGAGGTGTAAGGGTTGGCAGCTGTCGTCATGATGCTTCCTGTTTCCATTTGTTTGTCATTATGTCCAGAACAATCCGGCCCCGCCGTACCGGCGGGAGGGAAATTATTCCAGCCCAGGCACGTCGCCACAAGCCGCATGTACCGGCGCCGGCAAACCTAACGGATTTTGAAAAACACGCTATTCCCCGCCTGTGCCGCCACTGCAACCTGTGGCAAAGTGGCTGCAATGCGACCGATATAAAAACATAAAGAGGTACCCGTGAGTCTCGTCACCCTGGCCATTCCCTTTTTCCTGGTTTCCGTCCTGGTGGAGCTGGCGCTGGACCGCTGGCGCGGCTGGGGCCTCTACCGGCTGAACGACGCCATCGGCAGCCTCGGCGCCGGCATCATGAGCCGCATTACCGGCTTGGTGCGCAAGGGCGTGGGACTGTTGATCTATATACCGCTCTACCAGTTGCTGACGCCCTACTACGAGGCGGCGGGGTTCAGCTGGTCGGCGGCCAACCCCTGGCACCTGTTGCTGGCGGTAGTGGCCTACGACTTCTGCTACTACTGGAAGCACCGCTTCGCCCACGAGATCAACCTCTTCTGGGCCGACCACCTGGTGCACCACCAGAGCGAGGACTACAACCTGACCACGGCGCTGCGCCAACCCAGCGGCGGCCTGCCGATCGGCTGGATCTTCTACCTGCCGCTGCTGCTGATCGGCCTGCCGGCGGAGCTGATGATCACCGCCGGCGCCATCGACCTGATCTACCAGTTCTGGGTCCATACGCAGAAATTTCCCAAGGTCCACTGGATGGAGTGGATCCTCGTCACACCGTCGAACCACCGGGTCCACCACGCCCAGAACAGGGTCTACGTGGACCGCAACTACGGTGGGGTCTTTATCATCTGGGACCGGCTGTTCGGCAGCTACCAGGAGGAGCTGGACGAGGCGCCCTGTATCTACGGTGTACGCAAGCCGCTGAACAGCTTCGACCCGCTGGCGGCCAACCTGCAGCACTACAGGCGCATGGCGCTGGACGCCTGGTACACAAAGAGCTGGTGGGACAAGTTCACCCTCTGGTTCCGCCGCACCGGCTACCGGCCGGCGGACGCCGAGGCGGCCATGCCGGTGCCGTCCTGTGACCTGGACGATTTCCACCGCTTCGACCCACAGATTGGGCGCGGCCGGCGCGCCTACGCACTGCTTCAGCACCTGTGCTATTCCGGCGCCACCCTGGCACTGCTGTGGTTCGCCGGCCAGATGAGCTACAGCGAACAGTTGCTGGCCGTGGGCCTGCTGGCCTCCGGCCTGATCATCAACGGCCGTATCCTCGACGGTCACCGGCTGGCCCGGCAGGGGGAGATGGCACGCCTGGCACTGCTGCTGGCGGTCACCCCGCTGTTGTCGACCGGCCTGGCAGCGGCCCTGGCGACGTACGCCACGGCCAGTGGTGTCGCCTGGTGGCAGTTGGCATTTACCGACAAAGAGGATACAGTCGTTGCCGTTAGCGATTAGCAACAGGAAGTAGAACCCGGTCACAGGGGGTATGTGGTGACCGGCAGTGCTTCCGCCGGGCGACCCCGGTCGGGCTCGGCGGCGCGGCGCGCACCTGCAGTACAGTGCGCGCCACGCTACCGAAAATCCCAACACTCCCCCCCAACCCGACCGGGGTTCAGCCTTTTACCCACACCGAGTGCCCCGTTAACAACCGTATCCCCCCGGCGGTCTTCCGCATTTAGTATCTGGCACCGCAGCGCGGTTATAATGCCGGCGCATTTGTCCCGATCGATACAGGATCCGTTGTGCAGACAGGAACTCTCTACACCGTGTCAGCGCCCTCCGGCGCGGGCAAGACCAGCCTGGTAAAGGCCCTGGTGGACGGCGACAGCCGCATCACCGTCTCCGTCTCCCACACCACCCGCGCCATGCGCCCGGGCGAGCAGCACGGGGTCAACTACCACTTCGTCGAGCAGGGGGAGTTCGAGGCCATGCTGGGCCGCGGCGCCTTCCTGGAGCACGCGCAGGTCTTCGGCAACTACTACGGCACCTCGCAGGAATGGGTGGAGCAGACCCTGGCCGCCGGCCGCGACGTGATCCTGGAGATCGACTGGCAGGGCGCCGCCCAGGTGCGCAGGCTGCTGCCGGATACCGTGAGTATCTTTATCCTGCCGCCATCGCAGGAGGCACTGCGCGAGCGGCTCACCGGTCGCGGCCAGGACGACGACAGCGTGATCGAGCGGCGCATGGAGCAGGCCATCGATGAAATGTCCCACTACAACGAGGCCGATTTCCTCGTGATCAACGACAATTTCGACCAGGCGCTGACAGAACTGAGCGCCATCGTCACCGCCCAGCGCCAGCGTCTGGTGTACCAGCAGCAGCGCTTCGCCGACCTGCTGCAGAAACTGCTGCGGCGCAACTGAACACCGGCCCGGCGCCGGTTGATCGATTTACGTACACCGCGCGCTGCGCTAGAATAGGGGGTCCCGCGGAGACTGTGTGGAGCCCCCACACCACCGCCACCGAATTCGCCCGATCGGGCACTGTTAAGTTGGAATCGAAAGTCTATGGCACGTATCACCGTTGAAGATTGCCTCGAGCATGTCGACAACCGCTTCGAACTGGTTATCGTGGGCAGCAAGCGCGCCCGCCAGATCGCCACCGGCGGCCGCGATCCACTGCTCCCGGAAGAGAACGACAAACCCACGGTCATCGCCCTGCGCGAGATCGAGGAGGGCCTGGTGGATGCCGGTATTCTCGACGAGCCGGAAGAGGAGGAGATGGCTGCCGAACCGACATCGGCGCCGGTCTACCTGTCCGAAGGGAACCTCGGCTGATCCCGCCAGAGTGATATTCCCTTCGACCCCGTTGAACGAACGATATTGAGAGGCGCGCGCGGCTTTGCACACCATCGATAGTCTGGCCCACCGCCTCTCGTCGTACCTTCCCCCCGACCAGATCCAGACAGTCCGCCGCGCCTACTTCTACGCGGAGCAGGCCCACGACGGGCAACAGCGCCGCTCCGGCGAACCCTATATCACCCACCCGCTGGCGGTCGCCACGATCCTGGCCGGCATGCACATGGATCACCAGAGCCTGGCCGCGGCCATGCTCCACGATGTGATCGAGGACACCGGCATTCCCAAGGCGGCGCTGATCGAGCAGTTCGGCGACGAGGTGGCGGAGCTGGTGGACGGCGTCTCCAAACTGACCCAGTTCGAGACCGACAGCCCGGCGGAAAAGCAGGCGGAAAACTTCCAGAAAATGGCCCTGGCGATGGCGCGGGATATCCGCGTGATCCTGGTCAAGCTCGCCGACCGGCTGCACAACATGCGCACCCTGGGTGCACTGAAACCCGCCAAGCGCGCGCGCATCGCCCGCGAGACGCTGGAGATCTATGCCCCCATCGCCAACCGCCTGGGCATGAACGATGTGCGCATCGAGTTCGAGGATCGCGCCTTCTTCGCCATCTACCCACTGCGCGCCAGCCGCCTGCGCGCGGCGCTGGTTGCCGCGCGCGGCAACCGCAAGGAACTGCTGGAGAAGATCCAGAATGCGGTGGAACTGCGCCTGCAGCGGGAGGGCATAGACGCGCTGGTGATCGGCCGCGAAAAGCACCTCTACAGCATCTACCAGAAGATGCGCACCAAGAAGAAGTCGTTCAAGGAAATCATGGACGTCTACGCGTTCCGCATCATCGTCGACAGCGTGGACGCCAGCTACCGGGTGCTGGGAGTCATGCACAACCTGTACAAGCCGGTGATCAGCGAGTTCAAGGACTATATCGCCATTCCCAAATCCAACGGCTACCAGTCCCTGCACACGGTGCTGCTGGGCATGCACGGCGTGCCGATCGAGGTGCAGATCCGCACCAAGGAAATGGACGAGATGGCCAACAGCGGCATCGCCGCGCACTGGCTCTACAAAGCGGCTGGCGACGAGGTCATCAACACCGGCGGCACCAGCCAGATACGCGCGCGCCGCTGGGTGCAGGGGCTGCTGGAAATGCAGCAGCGCGCCGGCGATTCACTGGAATTCATCGAGAACGTCAAGATCGACCTGTTCCCGGACGAGGTCTACGTCTTCACCCCCAAAGGGCAGATCGTCGACCTGCCGGCCGGCGCCACCGCGGTGGACTTCGCCTACTCGGTGCACACGGATATCGGCAACTCCTGCGTCGCCGTGCGTATCAACCAGCGCCTGGCACCGCTGTCGCAACCGCTGCAGAGCGGGCAGAAGGTCGAGATTCTTACCAGCAAGAACGCGCAGCCGAACCCCAACTGGCTCAATTTCGTCGTCACCGCCAAGGCCCGCAGTGCCATCCGCCATTTCCTCAAGCACCAGCGCCACCACGATTCCGTGGCCCTGGGCCGGCGCCTGCTGGAAAAGGCCCTGGGCAAGTTCGACCTGCGCCTGCAGGACCTGACTGAGGAGCAGCTGCAGCGGGGGCTGGAAGAGACCCGCTGCGCCACCCTGGACAAGCTGCTGGAAGAGATCGGTCTCGGCAACAAGGTGGCCTTCTCCGCCGCCAAACAGCTGGTGCCCGAGGGCAGCCGGGAAGTGGAGGCCAGCAATATCTCCTCGCCGCTGACCATCGACGAGCAGGAGGGCATGCTAATCAGCTTCGCCCGCTGCTGCCGGCCGATTCCCGGCGATACCATCGTCGGCCATATCAGCTCCGGCAAGGGCGTGGTGGTGCACCGCGACACCTGCCGCAACACCATCGAATTCCGCGAGCACCCGGAAAATATCATGCTGGTGAACTGGTCGCCGGACGTGAAGGGCGAGTTCCTCGGTGACGTGCGCGTGGAAGTGGAATCCGAACGCGGCATCATTGCCCGCCTGGCCACCCGCATTACCGAAGAGGGCGCCAGTATCGAGCAGATCCATGTGGACGAGAAGGACGAGCGCAACAGCGTCATCGCCATGACACTGGAAGTCGGCAACCGCGTGCACCTGGCGCGGGTCATGAAACGGCTGCGCAACCTGCCGGCGGTGATTCGCATCGCCAGGCCATAGGCCGGGACTCGGGACTCGGGACTCGGGACTCGGGACTCGGGACTCCAGTAGGGTGCGCCATGCGCACCATCCGGGCCAACGGCGCGCCCTACGACTGGAAAAGAATATCGAGCCAGATGTAAAGGTCCTGCAGCCGGGGGCTGTTTGTGAAACGATTGCCGATGAGGCTGTTGAGCAAACAGCCCCCGGCTGCGGGGCCGTCCCGGAATCCGCTTACGGGCCAGTCAACGGTGCGCACGGCGCACCCTACGACTCGTATCGCCCCGCGCGGGACCGCATGTTCCGGATTCGGACATTTCGCGCTATAGTCTCCCGCTTTCTTTTTCCGCAAGCGCCCCCACGGGGAAGGAGTACAGCATGCCCAATCGCGCGGTGATAAAAACAGACCGGGCACCGGCAGCCATCGGCAGTTATTCACAGGCGGTCAAGGTAGACAACACCATCTACCTGTCCGGGCAGATTCCGCTGGATCCGCAGACGATGGAAATCGTCTCCGACGACTTCGCCGAGCAGGCGCGCCAGGTGTTCAAAAACCTGCGGGCAGTGTGCGAAGCCGCCAACGGCTCACTCGGCCATATCGTCAAGCTGAACCTCTACCTGACCGACCTGGGCCACTTCGGTACCGTCAACGAAGTCATGACCGAACTCTTCGAGCAGCCGTTTCCGGCCCGCGCGGCGGTGGGCGTGAAAGAGCTGCCCAAGGGAGCGCTGTTCGAGGCGGAAGGGGTGATGGTTATCTGACAAATCTGCCGGGAGCAGATTTGCACAGCCGAAGGCTACCCGCGCAGCGGGTGGAGCGCAGGACGCGCTTCGTAAATGCGGAGCCGGTGCGCCGCACGGCACCGTAGAGCCCTTCGGGCGTTCAGGCGCCGCGGCTGTTCCCTAGCTCAAATCGCGTATTCCGTATTCAAGCACCACTTTGCCCACCGAACGCCCCGAGCGCAGTAGCGCCAGCGCTGCGTGGACATCGCCAAACGGGAAGCGGTGGCCCACCAGCGGCGGCGCCAGCGGTACTGCTTGCAGCTCGGCCAGCAGTGCCCGCATTTCCGCCTTCTGTTCCCACAGCCAGATCAGGTTGAACGCCAGTACCGAGCGGTTGCTGCTGATCATGTCCATCACGTCGTAGCGCGGGCGTCTCAGGTAGCGCCAGGCCGCCCTTAGGTAGTTCGGGCGCCGCCCTGTCGGGGTGAACTCGGCCGCACCGAACACCACCAGCCGCCCCATCGGCTTGAGCGCATCGAAACTGGCTTGTTGCACGGCGCCGCCGATCGCGTCCAGTACCAGGTCGAATCTCAGCCCCTCGCGCCTGAGCTGTCGGGCAAAATCCTTCTCCCGCACCAGCACTCTGTCGAAACCCTGTTCGGACAACGCGGAAACTTTGTCTCTATTGCCCACGGTGCCCACCGGCTCGCCGCCCAGCGCGCGCGCCAGTTTCATGGCCTGCAGTCCCACGCCGCCGGCGGCGCTGTGCACCAGCACCTGCTGGCCCGGCCGCAGCGCGCCCAGCCGGGTCAGCGCATACCAGGCCGTCAGTGTCTGCGCCGGCCAGGCGGCGCCCCGGGTGAAGTCCCAGCCGTGCGGCAGCGGTATCAGGGTATCCGGTTCGCTG
Source organism: Microbulbifer litoralis (assembly GCF_023634065.1). Lineage (GTDB taxonomy): Bacteria > Pseudomonadota > Gammaproteobacteria > Pseudomonadales > Cellvibrionaceae > Microbulbifer > Microbulbifer litoralis. Next base: position 83,998 of record NZ_JALKCV010000007.1, on the reverse strand, counting down.
TCGATCACCGACGCATAGCCCCCGAAGCGGGTCACGCCCATAACCCGATCCCCCGGCGCGAAGCCGGAGGTATCGGCACCGCATTCGGACACGGTGCCGGAGAATTCCAGCCCGGGAATAAAGGCGCCTGTCGGCGTGGCGGAGTAGAGTCCGGTCAGGGCAAAAATATCGGCGAAGTTGAGCCCGATCGCGCGCACATCGACGCGCACGCGATCGGCGGGCAGGGCGCCCAGCGGCGCGGATTTCTGTTCCAGCCTGGAGATATCGCCGGCCTTCGGCGTCTGCCAAAAGACGCGTTCGATCCCGGACCGGTCGTCGCCGCCACTGCGCATGCCGTATTATTTCTCAACCTTCAGATTCGAGCAGGGCGCTGTAACCGATCTTGTAATTCGGATATTTCATTTCGTAGCCACTGTCCAGCATGCGCTGGTTGCTGAGCTTTTTCGAGCGGCGCTCGCTGGTCTGCACGATCTCCCGCAGGTGGGCGCTGGTGTAACCCATCGCCTTGACCAGCCACTGCTGCAGGTCGTGCATCGGTACCGGCATGCAGTCGGCGCCGATATAGAGTTTTTCCGGCGACCAGCCGCGTTTCTGTTTTTCCATCAGGTGGATCAGGAAGCCGATACTGTCGTCCACGTGGATGCGGTTGCTGAACTGCGGCGGCTGCGGCGGTGCACAGCGACCCGCGCGCACCTGCGACAGCAGTCGGTCGCGGCCCGGCCCGTAAATACCGGCGAAGCGCACGATACAGGTGGTGGGCACCGCGTTGCTGATGATTTCCTCCGCCGCCAGCAGTGTATCGCCCTGGAAGCCGCTCGGGATCGGCGGCGTGTGCTCGTCGAGCAGTTGCTCGCCGCTCTGCCCGTAAACCCGCGTCGAGGAGACCCAGATCAGCAGGCGCGGCGGGCGCGGCAGGTTGGGCAGTGCCTCGGCGAGGGCATTGGCGGTGTCGATATAGGCCCGGTAGTAGCCGCTCTGGGTATGTTCATCCGGGGTAAAGGTCGCCAGTATCACATCGGCGCCGTCGGTCAGCAGCCGCTCGATGTCTTCCCTGCTGGTGGCATCGCCGCGGCGCCAGTTGACCGCGTCCGCGCGGCGCTTGGTCGCCAGCGCCACCAGCGGATTGCGCCGCACGCCGTAGATGCTGTATTCCTGCCGGTTCAACCGCAGGGCCAGGCGCGCACCCAGGTCGCCGCAACCGAAAATCCAGAGCTTTTCTTTTTCCATAAAATAACTGTGCGACAGATGCAGGCCTCCAGTGGGCCCGGATGTCGCTATCCCCTTGTTGTTGTGCTTGTAACCCCGATAGAAGAAGCGCGGAGTCCGGAACCAGGTGGCCCGGAAACCGCAACGCCTCTTCAACCCCGCTTTACTGCGGTTCTTGTCATTCTCTGTGTCGCCGCCCCTGCGCGGCAGCGGCCCCGCAAAAGTGGCTGTCGCGTACTCAGTGACTGCGACGCTTCAGCATACGATAAATGAACAGGAAAATGATCGCCCCGATCGTCGCAGTGACAATGTCGCCGATACCGAAACCGGTCACCGGCCCGCCGATACCCACCAGCGACCCCAACCAGCCGCCGATAAAGGCGCCGACAATACCGATCACAATGGTGACGATCCAGCCACCCGGGTCCGGGCCCGGCATGACCCATTTCGCCAGCGCGCCGGCGATCAATCCGAGAATAATCCAGGAGAAAATGCCCATGGAGGAACTCCTCGCTTTGTGTCCCTACACGTATAGCAAAATTCTGCGCCTTTATCGTCGAATTCGTCGAATTAATAGCAAATTTTACTAACAGCCTCCCCCGGTATCCCCAGTCACACCGCCACTTCCGGAAGAAACCCAATTACTTTCGAATAGTTGCCGGCAATGGCCCCGAAGGTATTGGCGCACAGCTATGATTTATGAATAATTGCTATTACCCTGAAATATGTGATTGCCTGAACAATGACACTGAACGAACTGCGCTATATCGTGACCCTGGCCCAGGAGCAGCACTTCGGCCGCGCCGCCGAACGCTGTTTTGTCAGCCAGCCGACCCTGTCGATCGCCGTCAAGAAGCTGGAGAAAGAGCTGGGTGTGGCGCTGTTCGAGCGCTCCAAGACACGGGTACAGGCGACACCGCTGGGCGAGCAGATCGTCGCCCAGGCGCAACTGGTACTGGAACAGTCGGCGGCGATCAAGGATATCGCCAGCGCCGGCAAGGACCAGCTGTCGAGCCCGCTGTCCGTCGGGGCCATCTTCACCATCGGCCCCTACCTGTTCCCGCACTTTATCCCGCAGTTGCAGCGGCTGGCGCCGGACATGCCTCTCTACGTGGAAGAGGGCTACACCGCGACCCTGCGCCAGCGGCTGCGCAAGGGCGAGCTGGACGCGATCATCATCGCGCTGCCGTTTACCGAACCGGACGTGGTCACCCAGCCACTGTACGACGAGCCCTTCGTGGTGCTGATGCCGGCCGATCACCCGCTGGCCAAGCACGAGACCATCGACCCGGAACAGCTGTCCGACGACAACGTGCTGCTGTTGGGCGAGGGCCACTGTTTCCGCGACCAGGTACTGGAGGCCTGCCCGCAGCTGCAGCACTCGATCGAGCGCGAGTCCGGCAGCGGCAATATCCGCACCGCCGCCGACGGCAGCTCGCTGGAGACACTGCGCCATATGGTGGCTTCGGGCCTCGGCATCACCGTGCTGCCGCTGTCCGCCGCCACCGCCTCACAGTACGCCAGCGGCCTGCTGGAGACCCGCCCCTTCTCGTCGCCGGCGCCGCAGCGCACCGTGGCGCTGGCCTGGCGCGCCAGCTTCCCGCGCCACCGCGCCATCGACATACTGCGCGAGGCGATCAGCCAGTGCCACCTGAAAGAGCAGTGAACCGGTCGTGAGCGCAGGCAAGTCCCTGGCGGAAACGCCGATCACCGCACTCAAGGGCGTGGGCGACAAGTTCGCCCAGGTGCTGGGCAAACTGCATATCGCCACGGTACAGGACCTGCTGTTCCACCTGCCATTGCGCTACCAGGACCGAACCCGAGTGGTGCCGGTGGCCGCGCTGGCGCCGGGCATGGACGCGGTGATCGAGGGCGAGGTGCGCGCCGCCGACGTGGTCTTCGGCCGCCGCCGCAGCCTGCTGGTCAAACTGCAGGACAACACCGGTACCCTGTCGCTGCGCTTCTTCCATTTCACCGCCGCGCAGAAAAACCGCTTCGCCCGCGGCGCGCGCCTGCGCTGTTACGGCGAGGCGCGCCGCGGCGCCGCCGGCCTGGAGCTGTACCACCCGGAGACCGAAATCGTCGGCGCCGAGACACCGCAGCGGCCCGACACGCTGACACCGGTCTACCCGCTGACCGAGGGCGTCAGCCAGGCGCGGCTGCGCGGCCTGGTGCAGCAGGCGCTGGCGATGATCGAGCGCGGCGTCACCGAACTGCTGCCCGCGGGCGCACTGCCGGCAGACCTGCGCTACCCGCTGGCGGATGCGCTGCAGTACCTGCACGCACCGCCGGCGGGCGCCGACCTGGAACAGATGGCCGAGGGCCAGCACCCGGCGCAGCAGCGGCTGGCGCTGGAGGAACTGCTGGCCCACCACCTGAGCCTGCTGGAACTGCGTCGCAACCACTCGGCCGTGGCCGCGCCGCCGCTGACCGGCGACCCGGCACTGGAGCGGGACTTTCTCGCGCAACTGCCGTTCGCCCTGACCGGCGCCCAGCAGCGCGTCTGTGCGGAGATCGCCGACGATCTGTCCGGCGGCCGCCCGATGATGCGGCTGCTGCAGGGCGACGTCGGCGCCGGCAAGACACTGGTGGCGGCGCTGGCGGCACTGAAAGCCATCGGCACCGGTGCCCAGGTGGCGGTCATGGCGCCGACGGAAATACTCGCCGAGCAACACCGGCGCAATTTCAGCGGCTGGCTGGAGCCGCTCGGCATCGGCGTGGCCCAGCTGACCGGCAGCCTCAAGGCGGCCCAACGGCGCGAGCAACTGGCCGCGATCGCCGGCGGCGAAGCGCAGCTGGTCGTGGGCACGCACGCACTCTTCCAGGCCGAGGTGGCCTTCCACAACCTGGCACTGGTGATCATCGACGAACAGCACCGCTTCGGCGTGCGCCAGCGGCTGGAGCTGCGCGAAAAGGGTGCCGCCGACGGTGTATCCGGCCGCCTGCAGCCGCACCAGCTGATCATGACCGCCACACCCATCCCGCGCACCCTGGCCATGTCCGCCTTCGCCGACCTGGACTGCTCGGTGATCGACGAACTGCCACCCGGGCGCCAGCCGATCGAGACAGTGGCCATCTCCAGCGAGCGCCGCGACCAGGTCATGGAGCGGGTGCAGGGGGCGGTGACCGACGGCCGCCAGGCCTACTGGGTCTGCACCCTGATCGAGGACTCCGAGACACTGCAGGCCCAGGCCGCCGAGACCACCGCCAGCGAGCTGGCCGAGACCCTCGACGACGTGCGCATCGCGCTGGTGCACGGGCGCCTGAAACCGGACGAGAAAGAGCGCGTCATGAACGCCTTCAAGGCCGGCGAGGTGGACCTGTTGGTGGCCACCACCGTGATCGAGGTGGGTGTGGACGTGCCCAACGCCAGCCTGATGATCATCGAGAACCCCGAGCGCCTGGGCCTGGCGCAGCTGCACCAGCTGCGCGGGCGGGTAGGGCGCGGCTCCATCGCCAGCTTTTGCGTACTGCTCTACGGCACACCGCTGTCACAGAATGGCCGCGCGCGCCTGCAGGCGCTGCGCCAGCACAGCGACGGTTTTGCCATCGCCGAGGAGGACCTGCGCCTGCGCGGCCCCGGCGAGATCCTCGGCACCCGCCAGACCGGCGAGATACACCACCGCGTCGCCGACCTGCAGCGGGATGCCCACCTGCTGCCGCAGGTACAGCGCATCGCCGCCTCCCCGGAACTCAGCGGGGAAATCCGCCGCCAACTGATTGCCCGCTGGCTGCAGAACCGGCCCCGCTATGCCGAGGCCTGACCCGCAGGTCCACTTTTCGAAACCAGATCTCCATTTCTGGTCACCAATATTTTTGCGCTCCGTCAACGGCGGTGGCAGCCTGCCATTGCTGACATAAAAGCAAAAATATTTGACCGCCCTTCTCTAAAACCACCGGGCCACAGAGCATCCAAAACAAAAAATTGGGGAGAGACTCGTGAACATACGACGTATACGCAGCCGGCTGGCAGCCGGGCTGCTGTTTCTGATTGCCAGTTGCGGCGCCTCCGCCGAGGGCGGCTTCCTCGGCTTCGGCGACGACGGGGAGACCCCCAGCCTGGCACTGGTCCCGGCGGAAATTGCCCTGGACGTACCCACGCCGGTCCAGGGCGACGACCTGGACCTGTTGCTGGCCCAGGCCGGCAGTGGCCACGGTCTCAGTGCGCTGAAGGAAAAGGCGGCACGCGAATTTACCGCCCACCTGCAGCGCGAACTCTACGTGCAGCTGCAGGCCTTCTTTACCGACGAGGAGGTACCGGTGGTACAGCAGGAGGGCTACCTGACCCTGCACAATTTCCTGGACATTTCCGCCGGCAAGAAGCTCAACGACCTGAAAAACAGCGGTGGCCGCCAGGTGGAGCGGGGTATCCTGGAACTGGCCGGCGATTACCACTACCGGCTGGAAAACAGTGCCGGCGAGCCGCTGCGGGAAAGGCGTATCGATATCGCCGAACTGGGCGTGAAGAAAAGGTACCGGGTCAGCCGCAGTGGCGGCGAGGTCGAGGACACCACCGGTGAGGCGATCGAAATGGCGCTGACGGAAATGGTGGAACGGCTGCTGGACCGGATCGAGGACGACCTGGAGGCAGACGAATTGCGGGAACTGGCGAGGCTCTGATCAGCCCCTAACAGACACTTTTTTGCCCAGCCGTGGCAGATATCACAGAAACAGGCTTCTGACCAACCGGTCACCGAAAAATTTTGCCCTATCCCTGTGCAGGTGGCAGCCTTTACCTTCTGCACCAAAGCGAACACCAACAGATTCGCCGCAGTTAAAAAACAATAAACATAAGAACTCAGGGAGAGTCTGGTGATGAGATCTACAGCTGGCGGGCTGATTATGGCCGGCCTGATGACCTTTTCCTGCGCGGCCGCCGCCCAGAGTGGTTTTCTGGGCGACGGGCAAACCCCCACGCTACACGTAACCTCCGCCGACATCGCCATGGACGTCCCCATGCCGGTGAGCGGTGCCAACCTGTCGCTGCTACTGGCCGACGCCGGCAGCGGCAGCAGCCTCAGCGAGCTCAAGGAAGCCGCACTGCAGAAGTACCGCAGGCACCTCCAGGGCGAACTGTCGCTGCAGCTGAATACCTTTTTTGCCGACGAGGAAGTGCCGCTGGTGGCGCGCGAGGGGCAGTTGACACTGCAGAACCGCCTCGACATCAAGGTGATCAAGCACTTCAGCAACCTGCAGCGCGACGGTGACTACGACCTCGAACGCGGCACCGTGCAGCTGGAAGGCCATTTTTACTACCGGCTGCGCGACCTGTCCGGCCGCACCCTGCGCGAGCGCAACCTGGATATCGCCAGCCTCGATGTGCGCGAGGCGTACCGCGTGCGGACCTCCCGCAGCGGCGATACCGCCGAGGACAACACCGAGGAGGCGATCAAACGGGCGCTGGCGGCGATGGTCGAGGAAATCCTGGACAGGATCGATGGCGAACTGGATGCCGGCGAGCTGGAGGACCTGGCCGCCGGCTGACGCGCGCGGGGCCGCCGTGCGGCCCCGGCGGTTTCACTGCGGGCTGGCCCCGGCGGTGCCGGATACGCTGTTATAGTTGCGGTCGTTGAAGGTCTCTTCCGACAGGGCGCCCTCGCTCCTGGCAACGATGGTGCTCACCACCGCATCGCCAGTGATATTGACCGCCGTGCGCACCATATCCAGCAACCGGTCCACGCCCATCACGATGGCGATACCCTCCAGTGGCAGCCCCACCTGCTGCAACACCATCGCCAGCATGATCAGACCCACACCCGGCACGCCGGCGGTGCCGATGGATGCCAGGGTCGCGGTCAGGATCACCGTCAGGTAGCCCATCAGGCCGATATCGATTCCGTACATCTGCGAGATGAACACCGTCGCCACGCCCTGCATGATTGCAGTGCCGTCCATATTGATGGTGGCCCCCAGCGGCACGGTAAAGGCGGCGATCTTGTTGTCGACTCCCAGGCGTTTCTCCACCGTGGACAGGGTCACCGGAATAGTGGCGGCGGAGGAGGCGGTACTGAACGCAAATACCTGCGCCGGGCGCATCTTCTTGATCAGCTCCAGCGGGTTCAGGCCCGACAAGAGCTTCAGCAGTATCGAGTAGAAGCCCAGCGCGTGCACCAGCAACGCCCCCAGCACCACCAGGAAGTACTTGCCCAGGTCGAGGATGAACTCCATCCCCAGGGTGGCGAAAGTCTTGGCCAGCAGCGCGAAGACCCCGTAGGGGGCGAACACCATCAGCACCCCGACCATGCGCAGTATCACTTCGTTCAGGTCGTTGAAGAAGCTGGCGATACGCCGGCCCGGCTCACCGCAGCGGGATATCGCATAGCCCATCAGCAGGGCGAATACGATGATCTGCAGCATATTGCCCTGGGCCATGGCCTCCACCGGGTTGGTGGGGAAGATGTTCACCAGCACATCCGCCAGCGGCGGCGATTCCTGGGCCTCGAAGGTCGCGTCCGCCGTCACCTCCACCCCCACACCGGGCTGGATCACCATGGCCAGGCACAGCGCCAGGGTAATGGCGGCGGCGGTGGTCAGCAGGTACAGCAGCACCGTCTTGCCCGCCAGCGGACCGATACGGCTGCCCTCGGACAGGGCACAGGCGCCGCACACGAGCGATACCAGCACCAGCGGCACCACCATCAGTTTCAGCGAGGCGATAAAGATGCGGCCGACCACATCGAACAGCCCCTCGGTGATATAGGCGTTGATAAAACCGGTGAAGCCGCTGCCCAGCAACTGGCTGGTATTGAGGAAATTGAACAGTACACCGATGACGATGCCCGCGAGCATTGCGATCAGGATTCTGGTGGTGAGGCCCATGGGGTAACTTCCCGTCTCGATTGTTTTATTTCGGTAGCCGGGCACTATATCAAATGATGCGGGCGCGCGGCGCCGGCCTCTTTCCCGGATTCCGCTGCGCTCCATCCGGTCTACACCTGACAGCCGACCACGGTACAATACCCCTTTGCAAAAAAGCGGAGTCGCAGTTGTACCAACCTCCCTACGAACCGGTCGGCGACTGGCTGGGCCAGCCTCTCGAATCCCTGCACCGGCAGCCGCCGGCAGCGCTGATGCCCTGGCTGCTGCACCCGGGCTCACTGACCGCGGCACTGAAACACCTGAGCGACAACCGGTTCCGGGTGGAGGTACTGAGCCAGCGCTGGCAGCAACCGGATCTGGAGGAGCGCCGCGCACTGGGCCTGCGCGACCGCAGCCGCGCGCTGGTGCGCGAAGTCTTGCTGTGCGGCCGCAACCAGCCCTGGGTCTACGCCCGCAGTGTGCTGCCGCTGCGCAGCCTGCAGGGCAAATCCCGCTACCTGCGCAGCCTCGACAACCGGCCGCTGGGGGAGCTGCTGTTCAGTGAGCCGGAGATTCGCCGCGGCCCGATCGTACTCAACTGCCTGCGCCGCAACCCGCACTGCCGGCTGCCGCAGCTGGCGGCGGAAAACGAGCGCGCCTGGGGCCGGCGCTCCACTTTCTGGCTGCGGGACAAGCCGCTGCTGGTGTCGGAGACTTTCCTGCGCGCCTTCGAGCCCGGCGCGGCCCCCTTTGCACGCGCGGCGGCGACCGAAGAACCGGAAAAGGGGGGATCACCGTGATCAGCCAACAACTCAACCAACGCTGGCCGGCGGCGCTGCCCTACTGGCAGCTGGCGCGCCTGGACAGGCCCATCGGCTCGCTACTGCTGCTGTGGCCCACCTGGTGGGCACTGTGGCTGGCCGCCGGCGGCTGGCCGGGCCTGCACCTGTTCGCGGTATTTACACTCGGCGTGATCCTGATGCGCGCGGCCGGTTGCGCCATCAACGACTTCGCCGATCGCCGCATCGACGGTCGTGTAAAACGCACCTCGACGCGGCCGCTGGCCACCGGCCGCGCGACACCGCGCGGTGCGGTGCTGCTGTTCCTGGGCCTGAGCCTGCTGTCGCTGCTGCTGGTGCTGACCACCAATACCCTCACCATCCTGATGTCGCTGCCGGCGGTGGCCCTGGCCTTCTGCTATCCGTTCGCCAAGCGCTACACCAACCTGCCGCAGGTGGTGTTGGGAGCCGCCTTCAGCATGGGTATCCCGATGGCTTTCGCCGCGGTCACCGGCGAGGTGCCGGCGGCGGCCTGGCTGCTGTACACCGCCAATCTGCTGTGGACCGTCGCCTACGACACTTTCTATGCGATGGTGGACCGGGACGACGACCTCGAGATCGGAGTCAAATCCACCGCGGTGCTGTTCGGCGATATGGACCGGGCCATGACCGGCCTGCTGCAGCTGATGACGCTGTTCGCGATGCTGCTGGTCGGCCAGCGCTTCGAGCTGGGGGCAAGTTACCACCTGGGCCTGGCGGGGGCCGCAGCACTTTTCGCCTACCAGCAGTGGCTGGTGCGCGACCGGCAACGGGATCCATGCTTCAAAGCCTTCCTGAACAACAACTGGGTCGGCGCCTCGCTGTTTGCCGGAATACTGTTCCACTACCTGCCGGGATAGGGCATCGCTGGGGATCGCCTGCGGACTGTCATATATTTGTCACGTCAATGTCGTTAAATGTCTGATATCACAAATGGGGTATGACAGGCAGATGCAGAACAAGACAATCCTGATAGTCGACGACGAGGCGCCGGTGCGCGACATGCTGCGGGTGGCCCTGGAAATGGCTGACTACCGCTGTATTGAGGCGGAGAATGCCCAGGAAGCCCACGCGATGGTTATCGACGAGCAGCCGGACCTGATCCTGCTCGACTGGATGCTGCCGGATGTGTCCGGCATCGAGCTGGCCCGGCGCCTGAAGCGCGACGAACTCACCTCGACGCTGCCGATCATCATGCTCACCGCCAAGGGTGAGGAGGACCACAAGATCAAGGGCCTCGAAACCGGCGCCGACGACTACATCACCAAACCCTTCTCGCCGCGGGAGCTGGTGGCGCGCCTGAAAGCGGTGCTGCGCCGCGCCGGACCGTCCACGCCGGAGGAGCCGCTGACCGCCGGCGAGCTGGTACTGGACCCGCTCAGCCACCGCGTGACCATCCGCGGCCAGTCGGTGGATATGGGGCCGACCGAATTCCGCCTGTTGACCTTCTTCCTCTCCCACCAGGAGCGCGCCTACACCCGCACACAGCTGCTGGACCACGTCTGGGGCGGCAACGTCTATGTGGAGGAGCGCACCGTGGACGTACATATCCGCCGCCTGCGCAAGGCGCTGGCCGTGGACGGCCACGACCGCTTCATCCAGACGGTGCGCGGCACCGGCTACCGCTTTTCCGTACAGACCGCGGAGAACGTGTAGGACCCGGCTCCCCGGGGCGGGGGCCCGGCAAATGCGCCCGTTCCGGCCTGTGCCATCGGCGACCCAAAAGTGTAAGATTTCCCCGCCAACCGCAACAACGACACCACTATGCTGGACCGCAGTATCGGCGAATTTTCCCGCTTCGTAGTCATCGCCCTCGGCTGCACCATTTTCGGTTTCGCCAGCGGCCACTGGCTGCTGGCGCTGACCCTGGGTCTCGCCGTCTACCTGGTCTGGATCTTCTGGCAACAGAACCGCTTCGACCGCTGGCTGGCCAACGGCCGCCGCGGCCCGGCGCCGACCAACTTCGGTGTCTGGGGCGATATCTCCGACGATTTCTACCGCATCCAGCGCCGCCACCGGCGCGAAAAGCAGAAGCTGCACGCGATGCTGCGCCGGGTGCAGGACAGCACCAGCGCCCTGCGCGAGGGTATAGTGGCACTGGAGGACGACGGCAACCTGGCCTGGTGGAATCCCGCCGCTGGCGAACTGCTGGCACTGCAGCCAACCGATGCCGGCCAGCCGCTGGTCAATTTCGTGCGCGATCCCGGCTTCGTGCGCTATATGCACAGCGAAGATCGGAACACCCGCGAGCCGCTGACCATGCCGGCGCCGGGCAACGAGGCGCGCGTGCTGCAGCTGGAAGTGACCCGCTTCGGGCGCGACGAGGCGCTGGTGATCGTGCGCGACGTGACCCGCCTGCACAACCTGGAGCAGATGCGCCGCGACTTCGTCGCCAATGTATCCCACGAGCTGCGCACGCCGCTGACTGTGATTGCCGGCTACCTGGAAACCCTCGAGGGCAGCGGCATGGCGCCGAACGGCTGGCAGAAACCGATGACCCAGATGCGCGAGCAGACCGAGCGCATGACCACACTGGTCAACGACCTGCTGTTGCTGGCGCGGCTGGAAACGTCGGAGCGCGACAGCGGCCGCGAGAAAATTGCCGTGGCGGAGCTGGTGGAGCGCATCGCGCGGGAGGCGCGCAGTTTCAGCGCCGGCCGCCACGAGATCGGCGTCGACTGCCAGCAGGATGCCACCCTGATCGGCGACGCCACCGAGCTGCACAGCGCCTTCGCCAACCTGGCCCTGAATGCGGTGAAATACAGCCCCGCCGGCGGTCCCGTGCAGCTGCGCTGGTGGGTGGACGAGCGCGGCGGACATTTCTCGGTCAGCGACAGCGGCATCGGCATAGACCCGATCCATATCCCGCGCCTGACCGAGCGCTTCTACCGCGTGGACGCCGGCCGCTCCCGCGAAAGCGGCGGCACCGGCCTGGGCCTGGCGATCGTCAAGCACGTGCTGCTGCGCCACAGCGCCGAAATGAGTGTGGAGAGCGTGCCCGGCCGCGGCAGTACCTTTACCCTGCACTTCCCGCCGCAGAAACTGGTGTCCGAGACCGCCGCCTGAGAATTGCAAGAAAGCCGTAGATGCTCTTTCACCACACCCGGACATGACGAGCTTCTACCGTAGGGGCGAACGCGGTGTTCGCCCTTTTTACAGTGCCCGTCTGGCTTCAACCGTTAGGCGGTCAGTTGGCGGCGCTGGTACCGGTAGAGGTTTGCCAGACACGCGGTGAATACGTCCCTGTACGCTCTAATCGACATCCCTGTCTCATAAGGTCTGGCAAACCTCTACCGGTACCAGCGCCTTCGCCCCAGCGCTCGATTTCTATTTGGCTATGCAGATAGTTCGACAAGAACACTGAAGCTGATGCGAAGGTCCTGCCGCCTCTGGATGAGCTTATTGGCACCAGTCAGAAGTTCCCCTGTAAACAGGGCGCCCCCCAACCGATGACAGCAGAGAGTATTACTCCAGCTCTTCGAGCGGTACCTCTTCGCCATTGCTGGTGTAGGTCACCACATCCCCCTCGCTGACCGCATTGCACTGGCGGCGCAGGGTGATGTGATGAAGCTGCAGGTCGCCGTCGCGCAGCAGCAGGTGTTCGCGGCCGTCGTCGTCCACCGGCAGGCCGTCGGCGCTGACCATGGCGTCGCGCAGCGCGCGCAGGCGCGGCATATCGCGGTAGCGGTTCAGGTCGTTGGAGAGGCGCTTTTTCATACGCTCGCTCTCGTGCAGCGCCGTGGCCGTCTCGCGGTACTTGGCAAAGAAAAATACCGCGGCAATCGCAAAGGCGACGACCACGCTCATCTCAAACCACTCGGGCATTACTGCTCCCCTCCGTTTTGCAGGCGCCAGACCAGCAGTTGATTGTTGGCCGGCAGATAATTCAGTTCCTCGCGCGCCAGGCCGGCCTCGCCGGCCAGCCGATCCAGCCACTCCAGGTCGCGGATACCACTCAGTGGATCCCGCTCCCGCAGCCGGCGATCGAAGTCGCCGTTGCTGGGGCCGATAAACTCCCCGGCCATTTTGACCGGGCCATAGACTATCAGCAGCCCCCCGGGCTGCAATAGCTGCGGCAATGTGCGGAAGAAGGTGCGCACCGACTCGGCGGACATGATATGCAGCGTATTGGCGGTAAAGACCGCGTCGACGGACAGGTCCGGCCAGTGGCCGTCGACATCCAGGTGCAGCGGCGGCGGCAGGTTGTCGGCGGGCTCCGCGGCCAGCCAGGCGCGAATGCCGGGCAGGTTCCCGACCCGATCCGAGGCCTGCCAGACCAGGTGCAGCAGGCGCGGGGCAAAATAGACCGCGTGCTGGCCGGTACCGCTGCCCACCTCCAGCACATGCGTGCGGTCCGCCAGCAGGCGCTGCAGCTGTTCGAAAATGGGCCCGCGGTTGCGCCCGCAGGCCGGTGCGTCCGGCAGTGGCGATTCGCTCATTCGGCCTCGTCGCGGGTGAAGACCCAGTCATTGCCCCTGGAAAGCTCCGCGTTGTAGCGGTAACCGGCCACATCGAAGCCTTTCAGTTCCTCCGCCTTCCGGACCCGGTTGTCGATCGCCCAGCGGCTCATCTGGCCGCGCGCTTTCTTGGCGTAGAAGCTGATCATCTTGTACTGGCCGTTTTTCCAGTCCCTGAAATGCGGGGTGACGATCTCCGCCTCCAGCACCTTGGGCTGTACCGCCTTGAAGTATTCGTTGGAGGCCAGGTTGACCAGCTCCCTGCTTTTCAGCGTTTTCAGCTGTGCATTGAGCGCCCCGGTGATCCTGTCGCCCCAGAATTCGTACAGATTGCGGCCGCGGGCATTCTCGAATTTGGTGCCCATTTCCAGCCGGTAGGGCTGCATCAGGTCCAGTGGCCGCAGCAGGCCGTAGAGGCCAGACAGCATACGCAGGTGCTTCTGCGCATAGTTGAAGTCGCGCTTGCCCATGGTCCCGGCCTCGAGCCCGCTGTAGACGTCACCCTTGAACGCCAGCGCGGCAGGGCGGGCATTTTTGGCGGTAAACGGGCGCTTCCAGCTCTGGAAACGGTCGTAGTTCAGGCTGCCCAGCTTGTCGGAGATTTTCATCAGGCTGGAGATATCCTGCGGACTCAGCGCCCGCAGTTCTTCAATCAGCGCCGAGGACTCCCTGAGGAATTCCGGCTGGGTGGTATCCAGCGCGGGGATCTCGCTTTCGTAATCGAGGGTCTTGGCCGGGGAAATAACGATTAACATCGGATTCCTTGTGTCAGTGGGTTTTGTTCACCAGATTCAAAGGAGGACGGGACTATTCCGGCTTGAGGATATCCACCCACCAGTTCAGCGGTGTCTGGCCGTCCTCGGGGTCGTAGACATTGCCGTAGTTCCAGAGACTGTTGGCGCCGTCGCAGACACTGTTCAGTATCTCCTCGATCTCGGCAAAGCCGCAGCTGACGTGGATGGAATAGACCAGCAGGCGCGGGTTCTCCATATCCAGCTCGCCGCCGAGCTTCTCCAGCTGCGGTGTCAGCTTGTCGGACAGCGCGGCGCTGTCGCCGCGGCACAGCACCCGCACCGCCAGGTTGCCGGAACGCCTGACCAGCTCGAACTGCTGGCTGTCCCTGTCCACCTTGATGGTGTCGCCACTGGCGATGCCCTTGATAAACGCCGGCGAGCGCACCAACTGGCAACTGTCGTCCTCGTTCACGCGTACCTGCAGCCGCTCCACCACCGGCTGTCCATCCGGATCGATACCGGCGAATAGTTCGATAATCTGCAGTGCCGCCATAACCTCACTCCCGGGACTGTGTAAAATAGCTCCATAAACCAGACATTATACAGGGAGGAGGCGATGATCTCGCGCACACTCAAGATAACCGCGGCCGCCGCGGCCGTGTCCTTGCTGGCCGGCTGTGCGGTCAACCCGGTGACCGGCAAGAAGGAACTGTCACTGATGTCCCAGGGCCAGGAGCTGGCGCTGGGCGAGGAACAGTACCCGATCAACCAGCAGCAGCAGGGCGGCAAGTATATCGTCGACCAGTCGCTGCAGGATTACGTCAACCGTATCGGCCAGAAGCTGGCGCGGGTCTCCGACCAGCCGCAACTCCCCTACGAGTTCGTGGTGCTGAACAACTCCACGCCCAACGCCTGGGCGCTGCCCGGCGGCAAGATCGCCGTCAACCGCGGCCTGCTGACCATTCTCGAGGACGAATCGGAGCTGGCCGCGGTGCTCGGCCACGAAATCGTGCACGCCGCCGCGCGCCACTCCGCCGCCGCCATGTCCCAGCAGCAGGTGCTGGGGGCCGGCCTGGCGGTATTGGGCGCCGCCACCCAGGACACCGGTTACGGCGACCTGGTGGCCCTCGGCGGTCAGCTTGGCGGCGGCGCCTATATCGCCCGCTACGGCCGCGAGAACGAACTGGAATCCGACAAGTACGGCATGCAGTATATGGCTGCGGCCGGCTACGATCCCCAGGGGGCCGTGCGGCTGCAGGAGAAGTTTGTGGAGCTGTCCAAGGGGCGCCAGTCCGGCGGCCTGCAGGCACTGTTCGCCAGCCACCCGCCGTCCCAGGCGCGGGTGGAAGCCAACAGGAAGCGCGCCAAGCAGCTGCCCGGGGGCGGCGTCACCAACCGCGCCGCCTACCAGAAGGCCATCGCCCAGCTGAAGCGCGACGCCGACGCCTACAAGAACTACGACGACGCCGTGGCCGCGATCAACAACGAACAGTACGACCGCGCCCTGACGCTGGTGCGCCGCGCCCAGCAGCAACAGCCGAAAGAGGCCGCCTTCTACGCCCTGGAGGGCGACCTGCTGGCCCACCAAAAACAGTACAAGAATGCCCACCGGGCCTACGATACCGCGGTACAGAAAAACCCCGGCCTCTTTTCCAACTGGCTCAAGCGCGGCGTGGCCAGCGCGCAGCTGAAAAACTACACCGCTGCCGAGCGCGACCTGAGCCGCTCACTCGGCTACCTGGAGACGCCCTACGCCCATTACTACCTGGGACAGGTCTACGAGCAGCAGGGCAATGTCAACAACGCCTACAGCCACTACCAGACCGCGGCCCAGGCCGGCGGCGATATCGGCAGCAAGGCCCAGGCGCGGATGCAGGCGCTGGGCAACCAGGGCTGAACAGGATCCGGGAACAATAAAAAGGGCCGCAGATGCGGCCCTTTTTATTACTGCGAACGATTGACGCGCACGGGCGCCATCAGAGCTGGACGGTTACACCCAGCAGGAACTGGTCCACATCGGTATCGTTGTTGGTGGCGTAGGTCATATTGCCAGCCACATTGCGATTGAAGAAGTGGGAGACACTCAGGTCGAAGGTCTCGCGCTCGTCATAACCCGCACCTACGGATGTCTCTTTGCTGAAGTAGTACTCGGCACCGACATTCCAGTAGTTGTCCGCTTCGTCGAAGTTGACATATCCGGCTTCGACGGCCACCCAGGTCTCATTGCCCAGGCCCTTGAACAGCTTGGAGGACAGGGACTGGGTGTCGAAATCGTCATCGGTCTCGAAATCGAAACCGATATAGTCGGTACCACCCAGGCTGTGGTTATAGCGCGCACCGACATAATTCTCGGCATCGCTGTTGTCCTGATCCACCCGGTGAACGCTCAGCAGGAAATTTGGGTTGAACAGGTAACCAGCGGAGAGCGTATTGCCATCGTTACCGTCGCTTTCGGTCACCTCGGCACCGACCATAAAACCGTTGGCCGCAAAGTACTCACCGCCCAGTGTCATGGTATCGGTATCACCACCGTCGTAATCGGTATAACGATAGTTGCCATAGAGATTGGTTGTATCGATGATATATTCAAATTCTTTCAACGGCCCCATGGTCTCCAGCGGGGCGAAGTAATATTTGCTGCCGATATCGAAAGTATCCAAATCGGTAGTCGGGTACTCAGCATTCTCGTAGGTAGCAGTAGTGATGGAGTTGTAGCTTTCGGCCGATGCAGTCGCAGCGAAAACCATCAGCGGCAGGACAGCGAATCTGAACTTCATTGCAATTTCCTTTTTAACACTTGGGGGTCCAATTGGGCCGCGGATTCTAGCAAAAGTTTTATCGCTGGCAACAAGAATTGGCGCAAATGTGGAGTCTCTCGAAAAAAAGAAAAATATCCGGCGAAGGCGCTTCGGGTTCAGCATCCGTTCAGTTTGAGCGCTGTAGGTTGCTGCCGAAAACGAATTGATTATTATTTTCTGGAGAGAGGCTGTTCAGACGCTGTTTGTATGACAATTGCGCCGGCGGGTTTTCCGGTTCGGGTACGCCCGGGTTAGTCATCAAAACGTCGATTCGATGACGGTCGTACCACCCATTCCGGATCCTCGAATTCCCCCAGGGGATGAATTTCCACAAAGGGCGCGGCACTGCGAATGATTTCCGCAATCTCCGCATCGTGCCGGGATTCCATCGCATCCCGCTGCGCCTTGCTGTCCCAGCTGGCGATGGCGATCAGTGTATCGGGGTCGCCTATCTTGCGGTGCAGTTCGGTGCCGCGGGCACCCGGGGCGCGCTGGATCAGCTCGGAGGCACGCACCCAGGCCCTGGCGTATTCCTCGGCGGTGTGACCCTCCTTGATACGGACTTCGAAAATATATTTCATTGGCGCGATCTCCCTGTTGCCACCATAAAAAATGGCCGCATAGCGCGGCCATTTTAATTCGCCTGCAAGCAGGCTTCTACAGCGAGTCCCGAGTCCCGAGTCCCGAGTCCCCAGTCCCGAGTCCCGAGTCCCGAGTCCCGAGTCCCGAAAATTATCAGGCCTTTTTCAGGTTGTCCTCGTGGCCGTGACGGATATCGGTGCCTTCCACCAGGTAAACCACCTGCTCGCAGATATTCTTGGCGTGGTCGCCGATACGCTCCAGCGAGCGCAGGGTCCAGAGGACATTCATCACGCGCGAGATACTGCGCGGGTCCTCCATCATGTAGGTGATCATTTCCCGCACCGCGGTGCGATAGTCCATATCCACCTGTTCGTCCTCGGCCAGGGTGCGCATCGCGGACTGCACATCGAAGCGGGTATAGGCATCGAGTGAATCGTTCAGCATCCGGCGCACGGCGCTGGCGATATGGCGGATCTCGGTGTAGCCGCGCGGCGAGGTGCCCTCGTCGGTCAGTGCGATGGCCATCTTGGCGATCTTGCCGGCCTCGTCGCCGACGCGCTCCAGGTCGCGGGCAATGCGGATTACCGACATCACCATGCGCAGGTCCGACGCGGCCGGCTGGCGCTTGGCGATGATCAGCGTGGCGTGTTCGTCCAGCGCCATTTCGCGCCGGTCGATCTCCTCCTCGACGCGCAGCACCTTTTCCGCCAGCTCGCTGTCGGCGTTGGCCAACGACTCGACCGCGTCGGCCACCTGGCGGGTGACCATGCCGCCCATTTCCAGCATCTCGGTCTTGATGCTTTCCAGGTCCTCGTTGAACTGGCGGGAGATATGTTGATCGAAATGCATGTCCATAATTCTGTCGCTTCTGTTCGCCAGAGTTTAGCCGAAGCGGCCGGTAATATAGGCTTCGGTCAGCTCGTGCTGCGGATTTGTGAAGACCGTCTCGGTATCGTTCACCTCCACCAGGTGGCCGAGATGGAAATAGGCGGTACGCTGGCTGACGCGCGCGGCCTGCTGCATCGAGTGGGTGACGATGGCGATGGTGTAGTTTTCGCGCAGTTCGTCGATCAGCTCCTCGATGCGCGCGGTGGCAATCGGGTCCAGGGCCGAACAGGGTTCGTCCATCAGGATCACTTCCGGGCTCACGGCGATGGCGCGGGCGATGCACAGGCGCTGCTGCTGGCCGCCGGAGAGGCCGGTGCCGGGTTTGTCCAGGCGCTCCTTTACTTCATTCCACAGGCCGGCGCGGCGCAGGCTGTTCTCGACGATGTCGTCCAGCTCGGCGCGGCGGCTGGCGATACCGTGGATTTTCGGACCGTAGGCGACATTGTCATAGATGGATTTCGGAAACGGATTGGGTTTCTGGAACACCATGCCCACGCGCGCGCGCAGCGGCACCACGTCCACTTTCGGGCCGTAGATGGGCTCGTCGTCCAGCGTCACTTCGCCCTCGACGCGACAACTGTCGATGGTGTCGTTCATGCGGTTCAGGCAGCGCAGGAAGGTGGACTTGCCACAGCCGGACGGGCCAATCATCGCCACCACCTCGTTGCGGCCGATATCCAGGCTCACCTCGTGGATCGCCTGCGCCTCGCCGTAAAAGACATTGACGCCGCGCATGCGCAACTTGGCATCGTCGCAGAAGGGCTGGCCGACGGTTTCGCGTACCTTGGTCTGGCTGTCCACAGTTTCTTTTTCCAGGCTCTCGGGTTGTGCCGGTGCCGCGTGGCCGGCATCCAGGGTCATGGTATTCATAAAGACAATCCCGTTATCTTAGCACTCGCGGTGCGGGCCGATCATTTCCGACAACACCGCTACCAGCGGCGCTCGAGTTTCTTGCGCAGCCACACTGCGCTGGCGTTCATTGCGATCAGGACACTCAGCAGCACCATGATCGCGGCGGAAGTGCGCTCGACGAAGGCGCGCTCGGGGCTGTCCGCCCACAGGAAAATCTGCACCGGCAATACCGTGGCCGGGTCGGTGATGCCGTGGGGCACGTCGACGATAAAGGCCACCATGCCGATCATCAGCAGCGGCGCCGTCTCGCCCAGCGCCTGCGCCATGCCGATGATGGCACCGGTGAGCATCCCCGGCATCGCCAGCGGCAGCACATGGTGGAACACCACCTGCATGCGCGAGGCGCCCATGCCCATGGCCGCCTCGCGGATCGACGGCGGAACCGCCTTCAGCGATGCGCGGCTGGAGATGATGATGGTGGGCAGGGTCATCAGCGTCAGCACCAGGCCGCCCACCAGCGGCGCCGAGCGCGGCATCTCGAAGAAATTGATGAAGATCGCCAGGCCCAGCAGGCCGAAGACGATGGACGGCACCGCGGCGAGGTTGTTGATGTTCACCTCGATCAGGTCGGTCCAGCGGTTCCTGGGCGCGTACTCCTCCAGGTAGATGGCCGCCGCCACGCCGATCGGGAAGGACAGCATCAGGGTCACCAGCAGCGTGAACAGCGACCCCACCAGCGCCGCGCGGATACCGGCCTGTTCGGGCTCGCGCGAGTCGCCGTTGGTGAAGAAATTGCTGTTGAAGCGCTTCTTCAGTTCGCCGGCGACCAGCAGCTGGTCGATCCAGCCGGCCATGCGGTCCGAGGTGCGGCCGCGGAAACCGTTCCTGGAATCGGACAGGCTCTTGACGAAGGTGTCCACGTCGTCGTCCGCCGTCAGCCACACCTTCTCGGTCTGGCCGAGCAGTTCCGGATCGGCTGCGAGCCGGTCGCGCAGCGCGAAAGGTGCGCCGGTGGACACCAGCGAGTAGAGCTCCCGCTTCTCGGCGCGGCCACTGACGTCGGGGAAACGTTCGCGCAGCGCCTCGCGGATGACACCGGTGAAGTTGGCCCAGGTAAGGCTTTCCTGGTCCACCTGTTCGATACCCAACACCGCCGGGTCGTAGGTGATCTCCAGCTGGATGTCACTCTGCACAAAGGCGCCGCTGCCCTTGGCGATGATATCGGCAAACAGGATGGCCACCGCCAGCACGCCGAAGGCGATACTGGCGATCCCCAGGCCGCGGAAGATTTTTTCCTTGAGGTGGCGGCTGGCGAGGCGCCGCTCGATGCGCTCACGTACCTGCTGTTGCGTAAGGTCAGTCATACTGTTCCCGGTATTTTTTCACGACGTGCAGGGCGATGAAGTTCAGCACCAGCGTGGTGAGGAACAGCATCAGGCCCAGGGCGAAGGCGGCCAGGGTTTTGGGGCTGTCGAATTCCTGGTCGCCCACCAGCAGGGTGACGATCTGCACCGTCACGGTGGTGACCGAGTCGAGGGGATTGGCGGTCAGGTTGGCGGCCAGGCCGGCGGCCATGACCACGATCATGGTCTCGCCGATCGCCCGCGACACCGCCAGCAGTACACCGCCGACAATGCCGGGCAGGGCGGCGGGGATGACCACCTTGCGCACGGTTTCCGAATGGGTGGAGCCGAGACCGAGGGCGCCGTCGCGCAGCGATTGCGGCACCGCATTGATCACATCGTCGGACAGCGACGATACGAACGGAATGATCATCACCCCCATCACCAGACCCGCCGCCAGTGCACTCTCGCTGGAGGCCTGCAGGCCGATGGCCGCCGCGGCGTCGCGCACAAACGGCGCCACGGTCAGCGCGGCGAAGAAGCCGTACACCACCGTGGGCACGCCGGCGAGGATTTCCAGCACCGGCTTGGCGAAGTTGCGCACCCGCTTGCTGGCGTACTCGGCCAGGTAAATGGCCGACATCAGGCCCACCGGCACGGCCACGAACATGGCGATGGCGGAGACCATCATGGTGCCGGTAAACAGCGGCACGGCGCCGAAGGCGCCGCTGGAGCCCACCTGGTCGGCGCGCAGCGCCATCTGCGGGCTCCAGTGCAGGCCGAACAGGAATTCCGTGATCGGCACCGCGTGGAAAAAGCGCAGCGACTCGAACAGCACCGACAGCAGGATGCCGACGGTGGTGAAGATGGCGGCGCAGGCGCAGGCCACCAGCACCCAGCGCAGCACGCTTTCCACCTTTTCCCGCGCGCGCAGTTGCGGCGAGAAGCGCAGTAGCGAAAAGGCGCCGAGACCGGCGGCGATCACCAGTGTCAAACCCGCCTGGACCATTCCCGTGGTGCTGCGCAGCTCGGTGAGGTGCGCCGCCGCCGCGGCAACCTGTGGCTCCGGCTCGCCGAACAGGTTACCCGCGGCAACATTCTGGATCTGGGCCCACAGCAGGTTCTGGTCCGACAGCGCCGCCGGTTTGTCGGCGAGGCTGTTCATGACCATGGCGCGGATGATCCCGTCGTCGAATACCAGCCAGGCTGCCAGCAGCAGCAGCGCCGGCAGGCCGCACCAGAGCGCGGTGTACAGGCCGTAGTAGCTGGGCAGCGAGGCCAGGTTGCGCAGGCCGCCGCTGCCGCGCGCGGCCGTCACCGCGCGGGTAAAGCCGGTGCCGTAGGCCACCAGCACCAGCAGCAACAACAGCGCGAATAGGGTAGGTGTTTGCATCGATTCGCTCAGCCAAAAGGTTCGCCGGGCATTATCCGGGCTTTTAACGACGTTTCCATTGCCCTTGTGGGCGGCATTCCAATAAAACAAAGGCCAAGCCCCGTTACATGGGGGCTTGGCCGGCAAATCCGTTTGCTTGGTATTTTTCCCGGAACCCTGCCGTTCTTACTGCTTGGCAGCCAGGTTGGTCAGCGCGTTCAGCTTGCGCACATCGGCGACCACCTGCCGGCGCTTGGCGGCGGGCAGCGGGATCATGCCCTTGTCCGCCAGATAGCCGTCCTCGCCCCAGGCGCGCTCGCTGGTGAACTCGGCCAGGAACTGCTTCATGCCCGGAATCACCTTGGCGTGCGCCCGCTTCACATAGATGAACAGCGGCCGGGAAACCGGGTAGCTCTGGTCGGCGATGGAGTCGAAGGTCGGTGCCTTGCCCTCGATCAGCGAGCCCTGCACCTTGTCCGAGTTCTGGTCCAGGAAGCTGAAGCCGAAGATGCCCAGGGCGTTGGGGTTGGCCACCAGCTTGTTGACGATCAGGTTGTCGTTTTCACCGGCCTCAATGTAGGCGCCGTCCTCGCGCATGTTGTGGCAGATGGCCTTGTAGGCGTTCTTGTCTTCTTTCTTCCTGGCGGCGATCCAGTCGTACTGCTTGCAACCGCCTTCCAGCGCCAGCTCGGCGAAGGCGTCGCGGGTACCGGAGGTCGGCGGCGGACCCAGCACTTCGATCCGGTGCGCCGGCAGCGCCGGGTTCACGTCCTTCCAGGTTTTGTACGGGTTCGGCACCAGGCTCTCGGAACCGTCCGGGTTCGGCACCTCCTTGGCCAGGGCCAGGAAGATGTCCTTCCGGGACAGCTGGAAGGGCTCGGCGGTCCTGGCATTGGCCAGCACGATGCCGTCGTAGCCCACCTGGACCTCCACCACATCCACGCCGTTGCCGTTGCACATATCCAGTTCGGACTGCTTGATACGGCGCGAGGCACCGGTGATATCGGCGGTGTTCTCGCCCACGCCCTGGCAGAACAGCTTCATGCCGCCACCGGTACCGGTGGATTCCACCACCGGGGTCTTGAACTGGGTTGCGCGGCTGAAGCGCTCCGCCACGGTGGTGGTGAAGGGGTAGACGGTGGAGGAGCCGACGATACTGATATGGTCGCGCGCGGCCATGGCGGCCTGGGAGGCGGCGATGCTCAGGGTCGCCAGGGACGCGGCCACCAGTTTCTTGCTCAGGGAGCGCTTGTGCATGGATAACTCCGGGGTGTTCGTATTTGTGTCACGCGGCGATGCTAGTGGGCCGCTCGCAAAGTTAGGTAACAGTTCACTTCGCCAAATCGCCCAGCTCTGCGTTGAGAAAGCTTGAAATAACGCTGCTATTCCAGCGCTTTCTCGCCTTGATCTGAACGATTTGGCTGTGCTCCTTTGTTACCGAACTTTACAAGCTGCCCACGAGGAATAACGGGTGACGATTCTATAAACCAAAGATGACAAACAGGTTACAGATACCGACATCCGGAATCTGGCGCCGGCTTCGGGGAGGCGTTAGTCTGTCGCACACAGAACAAAACAATAAGATGTCACGAGAGATCTCCCCATGTCCCCACTCCTGACCTGCGCCCGCGGCCTGGATCGGCTGGCCGGCGGTGCCGGACGCCTGCTCGCCTGGTTCACCCTGGCCATGGTGCTGCTGCAGAGCGCGGTGGTGCTGCTGCGCTACGCCTTCAACGGCGGCTCGGTGGCGCTGCAGGACTCGGTGGTCTACCTGCACGGTGCCGCCTTGATGCTGGGCCTCGCCTACGCCCTGCAGTGCGACGCCCACGTGCGGGTGGATGTCTTCTACCGCCGTATGGGCGAGCGGGCCCGGGCCTGGGTCGACGCGGTGGGCACGCTGGTGTTCCTGCTGCCGCTGTGCGCTTTTATCGCCGCCGGCAGCTGGCAGTTCGCCGCTTCCAGCTGGTCGGTGTACGAGTCGAGCGGCAGCGCCGGCGGCCTGCCGGGCATCTTCCTGCTGAAGAGCCTGATTCCGCTGGCGGCGCTGACACTGGCACTGCAGGGCATCGCCCAGCTGTGCCGCGCGCTGGCGCGCCTGATGCGGGCGGAACAGCCGCCGGCGCCCGCCCGGCAGGTCCGCGCCAGCGGCGCCGAGGCGGTCGAGGAGGTGGGCGCGTGATAGAGCTGGTACCGCTGCTGATGTTCGCCGCCGTCTGCGGCCTGCTGATGTTCGGCTACCCGGTGGCCTTTACCCTCGGCGGCACGGCGCTGTTGGCCGCCGGCCTGGGTATCGTCTGCGGGGTTTTCGACCCGGCGCTGCTGCGCGCCTTTCCCGATCGCCTCTGGGGCATCATGCAGAACGGTACCCTGATGGCGGTGCCGCTGTTCGTGCTGATGGGCGTGATGCTGGAACGGGCGCGCATCGCCGAGGAGTTGCTGGTCAACCTGGCCAAGGTGTTCTCGCGGCTGCCCGCCGGCATGGCCGTATCCGTGGTGGTGGTGGGCGCGCTGCTGGCCGCCAGTACCGGCATCGTCGGCGCCACGGTGGTGACCATGGGGCTGATGTCGCTGCCGACCATGCTCAATCGCGGCTATTCACCGCGGCTGGCCACCGGCACCATCTGCGCCACCGGTACCCTCGGCCAGATAATCCCGCCGTCCATCGCCCTGGTGCTGCTCGGCGATACCCTGTCCAATGCCTACCAGCAGGCACAGCTGTCCGCCGGTATTTTCAATCCGCAGCCGGTCAGCGTCGGCGACCTGTTCGTCGGCGCCATCATCCCCGGAATGCTGCTGGTAACTGCCTATATCGTCTACCTGCTGTTCGTGGCCGAACGCGAGCCGGCGGCCTCCGGGGTGCCGGAGGACGTGGACTACCTGCAGACGGCCAAAAGCCTGCTGCCGCCGATCCTGTTGATGCTGCTGGTACTGGGCTCGATCATCAGCGGCGCCGCCACGCCCACCGAGGCCGCCGCCGTGGGGGCTCTGGGCGCGGGGCTGCTGGCACGCAGCCGCGGCGCACTGGGCTGGCACCGCGCCGGCGAGGTGGGGCGCAGCACACTGCAGGTCACGGCAATGGTGTTCGCGATACTGATCGGCGCCTCGCTGTTCTCACTGGTATTCCGCGGCTACAACGGCGAGGAGCTGGTCACCGGCTTGTTCCACAGCCTGCCGGGCGGCGTGATCGGCGCGACACTGCTGGTGATGGCGGTGATCTTCCTGCTCGGTTTCATCCTCGACTTTATCGAGATCACCTTTGTGGTGGTGCCCATCGTCGGCCCGGTATTGCTGGCCATGGGCGTCGACCCGGTGTGGCTGGGCATCATGATTGCATTGAACCTGCAGACCTCTTTCCTGACCCCGCCATTCGGTTTTGCGCTCTTCTATCTGCGGGGGGTGGCGCCGGCGGAAGTGGCTACCGGGGCCATCTACCGGGGCGTGATGCCGTTTATCGCCATCCAGCTGCTGGTCATGTGTGTGCTGGCACTGTGGCCGGCACTGGCCACCTGGCTGCCCGGCCAGGTTTCATAGGCTTTTGCGCCAGCCCCCCCGCGAAAGCGGCAACCGCCACTGGTTAATTGATCACCAGTTTGTGCTAGAATGCGCCACCCGTGCGGCCGCCGGGCAATCGACAGACCGGGCCGGCGGAACCAATAAATCTAACAATGCGTGAGCTTTCGATGTCAGCACTTGATGAAGATCCGAAACCCATCGGGACCCTGACCCTGCAGACACAGACCATGCCCCGCGACACCAACCCCCAGGGAGATGTGTTCGCCGGCTGGCTGATGTCACAGATGGACGTGGGCGGCGCCATCCTCGCCCAGAGTATCGCCCGCGGGCGCGTCACCACCGTCGCCGTCGGCAGCATGGTGTTCCTGCGTCCGGTACCCGTCGGCTCCACCGTCAGCTGCTACGCCGAGGCCATCGAAGTGGGCCGCTCCTCGATCCGCACCATGGTGGAGGTGTGGCTGACACGGGTGGACTCCGGTGAACAGGAAAAAGTCACCGAAGGCGAGTTTGTGTTTGTGGCCATTGACGAGGGTGGGCGCACCAGGCCGCTGCCCTGAGCTGAGCAATCAAGCAATGGCAGGGAAGTAGCAGCGCCTACAGTCCTGCCCTATCCCCAGGCTGCGGCTCGCCAGTCAAAGACGGTGTTAGCCGGATTGGCAGTGTCCACTTCGCTTGTCGGACACAGCAGGTTTATACAGCCCGTTCCCTCGAACATATCCCCGCAATCAGCAATCACACGGCGAAAGCTCACCACTCCCCGCTCTAACGGATGCCGTCCCCGAGAATCAGCAAATCGCCCCGCACGCCCCAGGTCTTTCTCCGTGCGGAACAGTTTGTGGCAGAATGTTTCGGCTAGGACCCCACCAATGATTCAACAAGCAGTAACCCCATGAACGCAGAACAGCTCAAACAACTCGAGGCCTACCTCTGGTCCGCCGCAGACAACCTGCGTGCCAACAGCGACCTGAAATCCAGCGAGTACTCCACCCCGGTTCTGGGGCTGATCTTCCTCAAGTTCGCCGACAATAAATACGCCCTGGCGGAAGACGAAATTCTCAAGCAGCACGCCAAGCTCAAAGGCGGCCGCCGGGAAAAGGCCATCAGCGAAATCGCCATCGAGAAATGCGGCTTCTATCTGCCGGATCACGCCCGCTACGACTACCTGCTGAACCTGCCGGAAGAGAAGAACATCGCCAAGAAGATCAAAGAGGCGATGCAGGATATCGAGAAGTACAAACCGGAACTGGACGGCGTACTCCCCAAAGACGAGTACATCCCGCTGGCGCGTACCGACAAGACCCTGCCGGCGCAGCTGCTGAAAACCTTCTCCGACATCCCCCGCGACGCCTCCGGCGATATGCTGGGCAAGATTTACGAGTACTTTCTCGGCAACTTCGCCCTCGCCGAAGGCCAGGGCGGCGGCGAGTTCTTTACCCCCACCTCGGTGGTGCGCCTGATGGTGGAAATCATTGAGCCCTACCAGGGCACCGTGTACGACCCGGCCTGCGGTTCCGGCGGTATGTTTGTGCAGTCGCAGCATTTTGTGGAGAGCCACCGCCAGGAACTGGAAGCCCTCGGCGAAGACCAAGACCAGGATCAGCTGTTTGTGTACGGCCAGGAAAAGACCCTGGATACGGTCAAGCTGGCCAAAATGAACCTGGCGGTAAACGGCCTGCGCGGCGAGGTACGCCAGGCCAACAGCTACGCGGAAGACCCCTACGACGGCTTTGGCAAGTTCGACTATGTAATGGCGAATCCGCCGTTCAACGTGGACGATGTGCCGCTGGCCACCGTGGAAAAGGACCCGCGTTTCAACACCTACGGCGTGCCGCGCAAGAAGACCAAGGCCAAGAAAAGCGAGCAGGGCAAGGAGACGGTACCGAACGCCAACTACCTGTGGATCAACCTGTTCGCCACCTCCCTCAAAGACAAGGGCCGCGCCGCGCTGGTAATGGCCAACTCCGCCAGCGACGCCCGCCACAGCGAGGCGGATATCCGCCAGACCCTGATCGAGCACAACCTGATCTACGGTATGCTGACGCTGCCGTCGAACATGTTCTACACCGTCACATTGCCGGCCACTCTGTGGTTCTTCGACAAAGCCAAACAGGACGACCGCATCCTGTTTATCGACGCGCGCAATATCTTCACCCAGATCGACCGCGCCCACCGGGAGTTCTCGGAAGAGCAGATCCAGAACATCGCCATCATCAGCAAGCTGCACAAGGGCCAGCGCCGCAGCTTTGTGCGTTTGGTGGACCGCTATTTTGAGCAGGGCATGGCGCTGCTGGCGGAAAACGAACAGCAGGTAAAGCCGGTGAGCGAGCAGCTGCTGGACGTGCTGGACGACGACGCCGGCAAACTGGCGGTGCGCGAACTGGTCAAACAGTGGAAGGCCCTGGGGCGGCTGCGCGGGCATTTCGACAAGTACCGCGACGAGGTCAAGGGCAAATTCCGCATCCACAAACAGGTGAACCCGATCAACAGGGCCCAGCACAAGCTGCAGAAAAAGTTCGAGCCGTTTTTCGCCGCCCTGCACGACAACCTCAAGCAGCTGGACAAGACCGTGCGCCAGCACGAAGAGGCCCAGGCGGAAATCGCAAAAAAAGCCGGCAAACGCGGCACCAGCGACCGCCAGACCAGGCAATTAAAAGAGGCTCTGGAACTGCTGCACACCGAAGTGAAAAGTGCGGAAAGCTATTTCAAACATATCCACTGGCTGCAGGAGCGCTTCCCCAACGCCGAGTACGAAGACGTTACCGGGCTGTGCAAGCTGGCGACGCCGGAGGAAGTGAAGGAACAGGATTATTCGCTGAATCCAGGGCGCTATGTGGGCGTGGTGATTGAGGAGGATGGCAAGACCGAGGAAGAATTTTTAAGTGAGCTTCTCAAGCTAAATGAGACAATCAAAACTCTCAACAAAGATTCTAACCACTTATCAAAGATAATTAGTGACAATTTATTAGCCATCACAAATGAATAAAGCAAAAAAGAAAAACTTAACTCTAGGTGACATTGTTAGTTTTAAGCGGGGCTATGACCTCCCTCATAGGGACAGAGAGCCCGGAAATTACCCTATCATTTCATCAAGCGGGCAAACGGGGTGGCATAAATATCCAATGGCTATTGGCCCTGGGGTGGTAACTGGACGATACGGAACTCTAGGAGAGGTTTTTTATATTCCCAGCGATTATTGGCCACTAAACACAAGCCTTTATGTGGAAAATTTCAAAGGAAACAACCCCCGATTTGTTTACTATTATTTGAAAACTGTGCTGAATGAGAACTTCAACTCTGCTGGCGCTGTCCCAGGAGTTAACAGAAATTATTTGCATAAAATACGTGTTCCGCCACTACCTAAATCGCGTGAAAAAGTTGCAGCAATTTTAACTGCATATGAGGAACTGATTGAAAACAATAATCGTCGTATTGCCCTGCTGGAAAAAATGGCTGAGGAAATCTATCGCGAGTGGTTTGTGCGTTTTCGTTTTCCCGGCTATAAAAAGGAAAAGTTCGTAAAGGGAATACCTAAAGATTGGCAACTGATTAAGCTGGAAAAAGCATTCCAATTTACCGGCGGTGGTACCCCATCAAAAGAACGGAATGCTTATTGGAAAGAAGGGTCGGTTAACTGGTTTACTCCCTCAGACATCACCACCGCGAAGGGAATGTACCTGACCGAATCAAAAGACAAGCCAAATGAAGAAGGCATTAGCAATTGTTCCGCCAAGATGTTTCCAGCGTACTCAATTATGATGACCAGCCGGGCGACGATTGGTGAAATTGGCATTAACAGAACACCAGCCTGCACCAATCAAGGCTTCATCACCTGCATACCAAATTCTACATATTCACTGCCATATCTATATTTCTGGCTGAAACTGAGCAGGAGTCATTTTATATCTCTATGTGGTGGAGCCACTTTTCCGGAGCTAAATAAGGGTACCTTCAAGCGGATAGAAATCCTGACGCCTGCAGAAGAAATCATGGCTCAGTATAAAAAACTGGTCGATCCAATTTTCGATCAAATCGAGAGCCTTCTGATACAGAATGAAAATTTGACAAAAACCAAAGATATGCTACTCCCCCGCCTAATCAGCGGCAAACTCTCGGTAGAAGACCTGGATATCCAGTTCCCACCCGGCATGCGGGAAACGGGCGCGGCCTGACACCCGGGCCGCGCAAGGACAGCCAAGGAAACCCTTATGGGCGATCACATGGACGAACAGCAGATACAGCTCTACACCAGCGCCGACGGTGAGGTGCACCTGGAAGTAATCACCGAGGCCGAAACCCTGTGGCTGACCCAGGCGCAGATGGGCGAGCTGTTTGCCACCAGCACCGACAACGTCGGCCTGCACCTGAAAAATATCTACGCCGAGGGTGAGCTGCACGAGGGGGCAACTACCGAGGATTTCTCGGTAGTTCGCCAGGAGGGCAAACGCCGGGTGCGCCGCCAACTGCGGCACTACAACCTGGATGCGGTCATCTCCGTGGGCTACCGGGTCAGCTCCGCCCGCGCCACCCAGTTCCGTATCTGGGCCACCAATACCCTGCGCCAGCACCTGTTGCAGGGCTACACCCTGAACCGGCAGCGCCTGGAGCGCCGCGGCATCGAGTTTGAACAGGCAGTCAGTCTGCTGTCCCACACCCTCAGCAGCCAGCAACTGGTGAACCCGGCCGGGGAGGCGGTGCTCGGCGTGATCCACGAGTACGCCCGCAGCTGGAGCCTGCTGCAGGGCTACGACGAACAGAGCCTGGCGGAACAGAGCGACCGCCAGTCGCAGATGCGCCCGTTGCCACTGAGTGAGGCACTGGCAGCCATCGCCGAACTTAAACAAGAACTGATACACAAGGGCGAGGCCACCCCGCTCTTCGCGCAGCTGCGCGGCGACGGCCTGGCCTCGGCCCTGGCCACCATCGAACAGGGCTTTGGCGAGGAGTTGTTTTACCCCAATGTTGCCAGCCGCGCCGCCCATCTGCTCTACTTTGTGATCAAGAACCACCCGCTGGCGGACGGCAACAAGCGCACCGGCTCGTTTCTGTTCCTGTGGTATCTGCGCCGCAACCAGCACCTGCTGGCGCGACCGGTGGAGCGGATGATCAACGACAACACCCTGGTGGCGCTGGCGCTACTGGTAGCGGAGAGCCTGCCGGAACAGAAAGAACTGATGATCCGCCTGGTGGAGCACTTTGTATTGCTGAAAAAAGAGACCCCGCAAGAATAACCACAGCGGGCATTTGAGGCTGCGGAGGTAGCGGCAGCGCGAATTTGGGGGCCAAGTGGTAAAGAACTTTATCTCTGAAGACGATATCGAGCAGGCACTGCTACAGCAATTGCAGCACCTGTACGGTTTCGATGTGCTGGACTGCTATACCGCAAAGCCGGAAGACCTGAACGACGGCTCCGGGCGCAACGACAAGCGCGATGTCATTCTCACCGATCGCCTGCGCGAAGCCTGTCTCACCATCAACCCGCATATTCCCGCCGAGGTGATCGACACCCAGGTACTGCCGCGCATCGGCGACCGCCGCGCCGCCATGCACTCGCTGGCGGCGAACCGCGAGCTGGACGGTCTGATCCGCGGCGGCGTGCCGGTGGTCTATGAAGACACGGAGGGGGTAAAGCAACAGGAGCTGGTGCGGCTGATCGACTTCCACCGTCCCTCCCCCAAAGACGGCGCCAACCGGTTTCTCGCCGTTTCCCAGCTGTGGATCAAAGCCTCGGTGCAGGCCCCCAGAGCCGGCTACCGCCGTCCGGATGTGATCCTGTATGTGAATGGACTGCCGCTGGTGTTTGTGGAGCTGAAAAACTCCAATGTAAAACTGCGCTCGGCCTATGAAGACAACCTGAAGAACTACCTGCACGATATTCCCCAACTGTCCCACTGCAATGTGTTCTGCCTGCTATCCAACGGGCTGGAGACCCGGGTGGGCAGCTTTACCGCTGGCTGGGAGCATTTCTTCAGCTGGCTGCGGGTGACTGACGAAAAGGAAGCGGTGAACCGGGAAAAAATAAGCGCCGAGGGCATCAGCGTGGAGCGCGCGGTGCACGGCCTGCTGGCGCCGCACAAGCTGCTGGATTACCTGGAAAACTTTGTGCTGTTCCACAAGGAGAGCACCAAAATCATCGCCCAGAACCACCAGTTTATCGGCGTCAACCAGGCCTATGCGCGCTTCTTAAAGCGCGAAGAGCTGGACGGCAAGCTGGGGGTTTTCTGGCACACCCAGGGCTCGGGTAAGAGCTTCTCGATGATCTTTTACGTGCGCAAGATCTTCCGCAAGGTGCCGGGCAATTTCAGTTTTGTAGTGGTCACCGACCGCCAGGATCTGGACGGCCAGATCTACCGCAACTTCTTGAACACCGGCACCGTACGCGAGAGCGATGCCGCGCAGCCGGCGGATTCCGACGAGATGCGCCAGTTCCTGGGTCAGAACAAGAAGGTCGTGTTCACCCTGATCCAGAAATTCCGCTATGCCAAGGGCAAGCAGTATCCGCAGCTGTTCGACCCGCAAAAGGAGCGGCGCGAGGTGGTGGTGATCGTGGACGAGGCCCACCGCACCCAGTACAAGAGCCTGGCGGAGAATATGCGCGCGGGGCTGAAGGGCGCCCACTTTATCGCCTTTACCGGCACTCCACTGCTGGGCAAGGAGCGCAAGACCAACGCCTGGTTTGGCGGCTATGTGTCCGAGTACAACTTCCAGCAGGCCATGGAAGACGGCGCCACGGTGCCGCTGTTCTACGAAAAGCGCGTGCCGGAGATGCTGATTCAGAACGACGACCTCAGCGAGGAGTTCTACGAGCTGCTGGAGGACGAGAACCTGGACGATGCCCAACAGGAAAAACTGGAGAAGCGATTCGCCAAAGAGATGCAAGTGATCGTGCGCGACGACCGCCTGGAGACCATCGCCAGGGATATTGTCTATCACTTCCCCCGCCGCGGCTACCTGGGCAAGGCCATGGTGATCTCCCTGGACAAGTTCACCACGGTCAAGATGTACGACAAGGTGCAGGCCCACTGGAAGACGGAACTGAAACGCCTGCGCGGGCTGGTGAAGACCACGAGCAACGATATCGAGCGCGCCCGCTTCAAGAAAATCATCGCCTATATGAAGTCGGTGGAGATGGCGGTGGTGATCAGTGATCCGCTGGCGGACGAGGAAAAGTTCGAGCGCGCAGGGCTGGATATCTGCCCCCACGCCAAGCGTATCGATCAGCTGGATGCCCACGGCCACGATATCGAAACCAACTTCAAAGACCCGGAGCACCCGCTACAGCTGGTATTTGTGTGTGCCATGTGGCTCACCGGCTTCGACGCGCCCACGGTGTCGACCCTGTACCTCGACAAGCCGATGAAAGACCACACTCTGATGCAGACCATCGCCCGCGCCAACCGGGTGGCCAGCTATCGCATCCGCGGTTACAGCGGCGGGCTGATCGAGAAGAAAAACGGCGAGATCGTCGACTACTACAACGTCTTCCGCAATATGAAAAAGGCCCTGCGGGATTACGCCCAGGGTGAGGATGGCAGCGAGCCGCCGGTGCAGGAGAAATCCGAGCTGTTCCGCCTGCTGGACGACGCCATTGCCCAGACCAATGCCTGGTGCCGGGAGCAGGATATTCACTTGGCGGCCATTCTCGAAACCGACAACACCTTCCAGAATATTTCGCTGTTTGAACAATATGCCGACATTCTGCTGGGCAGTGATGCTCTGCGCAAAACCTTCTATGTCTACGACAATACCGTCTCGTCGCTGTATGAGGCGTGCAAGCCGGAGGTTCTCAGCCAGAAGCCCCGCCCGCTGATTGCCGTCATCCAGTACCTGCGCGGCGTGATTGATATGCATCTGGAACAGGTGGATATCGACCAGGTGACCGAGAAAATCTCGGAACTGCTGGATGAAAGCATGGTGGTGGAGAACGCCGACAAATTTCTGGTCAAGGAGCACCAGGCGGAATACCAGATCGTGCAAAAGGGGCGCACCTG
The DNA here is from genome assembly GCF_023634065.1 of Microbulbifer litoralis. Taxonomy (GTDB): domain Bacteria; phylum Pseudomonadota; class Gammaproteobacteria; order Pseudomonadales; family Cellvibrionaceae; genus Microbulbifer; species Microbulbifer litoralis. The sequence continues at coordinate 50,649 of NZ_JALKCV010000007.1, read as the reverse complement.
GGACCTCAGCCGATTGAACTTCGACAAGCTGCGGGAGGAGTTTAAAGACGCCCAGTACAAGAATATTGAGATCGCCGAGCTGAAGGCATTTATCGAGGACAAGCTGCGCCAGATGATGCAGCAGAACCACACCCGCACGGACTTCGCCCTCAAGCTGCAGGAAATCGTCGACCGCTACAATGCCGGCGGCAGCTCCACCGAGAACTACTTCGAAGACCTGATGAAGTTCGCGGAGAGCATGCAACAAGAAGATGAACGCCACGTGCGCGAGGGGCTGAGCGAGGACGAACTGGAGCTGTTCGACCTGCTCAAGAAAGACAAGCTGACGAAGAAGGAAGAGCAGCGCGTCAAACTCGCCGCCAAGGACCTGATCGTCAGCCTGCTACAGGCGCACCCCAAGGTCCTGGTGCAGGACTGGTGGAAGGACGGCCAGACCCGGCAGCGGGTCAAGGCGGAGATCGAGAAAGTTCTGGATCAGGACCTGCCGGATAGCTATGGCCGTGTGGAATTCAAGGAAAAGTGCGACAAGGTATTCGATCTGGTGGTTGAATTTGCCGCTCATAAAATGAAATGGGCGGCCTGACACATTTCCCACTCGGTGATGTATACGATAAGTGTATTCGGGCAGCTCTTGCGTCGCGTCACCCGACCCAGGTTGCTATGCGCATTCGGACAAACCGGATCGGCTAAGGAGGCGTATACCAGCGCGTCATCGCGTCTCTGATGGCGGTTATTTACATTTGTCTTTTGCGTCTTTAACCGCAGCTTCTCCCTGCTGGCAAAGGCTCTTGCCTTGGCAGCGGCATCCCGTGGATCGGTTTCTCCGGCCACCGGCGTAAATTGTTTTTCTCGCTCTGAAAGCGGCTTGCTATTCGTCATCACCCGTTCCCTTCTCTGCTTTATCCATATCGCCCGAGACTAGGTCTTTAGGCTCTTTTTTGCTCAAGCCCTTCATCCTTTTCAGGTCTTTGGTTGCCTGTTGGCGAACTTCTTCAGTAGTCCATTTACGCTTTTCACGCTTGAACTTCCTGGCCGATTCCAGATCGGTGACTTTTTTAGCGCACATCAGTCAACCTCCGCATACAGGTAATCACCATTTTGGACATATTTATAGCCGAATGATTCGTAGTAGGTCCTAACCTGCTCATTCAAGGAGTGCATGATCCTGATCTGCCGAGCGTTGATCAGGCGGGCATAGATGCCGTACGCCAGTAACACGGTTTCAAAGATACCTTCCCGCTGCCCCAGATCAGCAGGGGCCGCCTCTACAACATCCAGTCGCATATGCTGGTTATGGTAGGTTGGGCGCCCCATGGACAAGCCAATCAATCGGTTGTGTTCCCAGATCGCCAGCTCGAATCGCTTTGGATATCGGAACCTGAAGATACGGTACCCTTCTTGCCAGTCCCAATCCACCTTGCGTGCGTTAGAAAGTGACCAGCGCCTGGACAAGTTCAAGGCCTCAACAGTAATCGCGCTCAGTTGAATATTATCAATATCTTGCGTACGTAAAGTTTCCACTGCGATCTGCAGTGCCTCACGCCTAAGCACATCGTACCGCTGCTCGGCATCCATGTGTGTTGCCAGCATCCTTGCCTCCTTGTCTTTCAATTGATTTGGTTAGCGTTACTTTCCCGTGTCTGGTAGTAGGCCTCCTCGCTGATGCGGTGGTACGGAATCACCTCGCGCTCGAATTCCTTGAACGCCCGGTAGACGCGCTCGAATTGCGGGTCCTCGGCCGCCGTTTCCTCCATGATCTGCGTATTGATTTCCTTGAGATAGGCCAACACCTCGTCCGGCAGGCGTCGTAGCTGTACACCGTGCTCTTCCACCAGTTCCTGCAAGGCGCGATTGTTGCGCGCGGTGTATTCGTCGAGCATATCCTGGTTGGCGTCGCGCGCTGCGCTGCGGACGATGGCCTGCAGGTCGTTGGGCAGTTTCTCGAAGGCGCTCTTGTTGACGATAAACTCGAGGATCGAGCCCGGCTCGTGCCAGCCCGGGTAGTAGTAGTAATCCGCAATCTGGTAAAAGCCGAAAGCCAGGTCGTTGAACGGGCCCACCCATTCGGTGGCATCGATGACACCGGTCTGCAGCGCGGTATAGAGTTCGCCGCCGGGGATGGTCACCGCGGTGCCGCCGGCGCGGTTCAGCACTTCGCCGCCGATGCCCGGCATGCGCATTTTCAGGCCCTTCAGGTCCTCGACGGAATTGATTTCCTTGTTGAACCAACCGGCCATCTGCACGCCGGTGGAACCGCCGGCCATGGGGATCAGGTCGAAGGGCGCATAGAGTTCCTGCCACAATTCCATACCGCCGCCGTAGTGCAGCCAGCCATTCATTTCCTGGGCATTCAGGCCGAAGGGCACGGCGGTGAAAAACTGCGCGGCCGGCACTTTGCCTTTCCAGTAATAGGCGGCGCCGTGGCCGATCTGTGCGGCCCCCTCGGAGACGGCACCGAATACACCCATGGCGGGTACCAGCTCGCCGGCACCGTAGACCCGAATTTTCAGGCGGCCGCCGGACATGGCCTCGACTTTCTCCGCAAAGCGCACCGGTGCGCTGCCCAGACCGGGGAAATTCTTCGGCCAGGTGGTGACGAGTTTCCACTCGAAAGTTTCCCGATTGCTGCCCTCGGCAAAGTGCTGGGCCGGCCCGCGGGAGGCCATGGAGACCACCAGCGCACCGAAGGTGATGACCAGCAGGGCGAGCAGGCCGAGGATGACGGCGGGGTACCAGTTGGTTGTTCTTTTCATCTAAGCCATCTGTTGTCTTTCAATATATCGTGGAGTACTTCACTGGTTCAGTATGCTCATTGCGGCTTGTAAGTTGCCAGTTCAAGTTGCAACTTCACGTATTCATAGAGCTCCGCCACATATCCGAATTTTAGTGCCACTAAAAATCCAATGCTGCAGAAGATCATCAAGGGCACTAGCACTGTGCTGAGTCGGCTCAAAGGCGCGACCTCCAGATAGGCCACCTGCCCAGTCCTAGGATGGACTCTTGCATTTACCAGATCACCAACCCGATATTTCTTCGTCAAGTCCCATTCGTAATTCAGATCCGGAAACAGGTCATGCCCGCGCAGTGCAGGAGTTTCCGATCTGTACGATTTGCCGCAAAACTCGTACTCAAATGCGATCACTGCTTCGATCACTCTTCGCCCCTCCACATCCAGCTGATTCAGCAGGCGCGAATGGATTATTTTTGCAGCAACGGTCGGCCAACTTTGAAAGTTTTTCCTGAACTTCAGATAAATGATTGTCTGCAGGAAACCGGCAGCCATTAAGAATAGTGGGATTAGTATCGAGAATAACTTGAAAAGCATCGTTTATTTTGACTATCAATGGCAGGCTTGGCGTCCGCAAGCGGAGCTGGAGCTCCGCGCACCCAGGTCCCGAGTCCCGAGTCCCGAGTCCCGAGTCCCGAGTCCCGAGTCCCGAGTCCCGAGTCCCGACGACATTAAAGCGGCTGCAGTTTGGCCATGGCAACGACCAGCCACTTGCTGCCGGCATCGTCGAAGTTGACCTGCACACGGGTGCGGGGGCCGTTGCCCTCGAACTGCACCACGGTGCCCTCGCCAAATTTTTTGTGTTCGACGCGGCCGCCCAAAGCCAGCGGCGGCAGGTCGTCGAAATCCGGCGGCGGATCCGAAAGGTCGCCGACTTTTCCCCATTTGTTTTCTGCAAAACCGGGTTTAAACAGCGGCCGCGAGATCTCGGTTTTCAGCCGCACCTCGTGTACCAGCTGCGCCGGTATCTCGCTGACAAAGCGCGACGGTGTATTGAAATTCTCGGTGCCGAACAGGCGGCGACTCTCGGCGTAGGTGATGTACAATTTCTGCATCGCGCGGGTAATGCCCACGTAGCAGAGGCGGCGCTCCTCCTCCATGCGGCCGGGTTCCTGCGCCGACATCTTGTGCGGGAACAGGTTTTCCTCCACGCCGGCCATAAATACCAGCGGGAACTCCAGCCCCTTGGCGGAGTGCAGGGTCATCAGCTGCACCGCGTCCTCGAACTCGTCCGCCTGACCCTCGCCGGCATCCAGCGCGGCGCTGTCGAGGAACTGGTCCAGCAGCGGCCGCTCCTCTTCATTCTGCTCGTCTTCCGGCAGCACGGCGCCGTCGAAGCCGCGGCAGGCGGTCACCAGTTCCTGCAGGTTTTCCACCCGCGTCTGGCCCTTCTCGCCCTTTTCCTTGCCGTGGAAATCCAGCAGGCCGCTGGTCTCGATCACATCCTCGGCGATCGCATCCAGCTCTCTGTCTTCGGCATTCGCGGCCAGGTGATTGACCAGGTCGAGGAAACTCTGCAGCGCGTTGCCGGCGCGGGCGGCCAGCACCCGCTGCTGCTGCATCTGTTTGGCCGCCTGCCACAGGGAGCAGCCGTGCTCGCGGGCGAAGCTGCGCACGGTCTCCACGGTGCGCGCGCCGATACCGCGGGTGGGTGTGTTCACGACCCGCTCGAAGGCGGTGTCGTCGTCGCGGTTGGCGATCAGGCGCATATAGGACAGCGCGTTCTTGATCTCCATGCGCTCATAGAAACGCTGGCCGCCGTAGATGCGGTAGGGCACCTGTTCGCGCAGCAGCGCCTCCTCGAGGACTCGCGACTGGGCGTTGGAACGGTACAGGATAGCGACGCTGTCGCGGCGGTTGCCGTCGCGCACCCACTCCTGGATGCGCTCGACGATAAAACGCGCCTCGTCCTGCTCGTTGTAGGCGGAATAGAGCGCGATCGGCTCGCCTTCCTCGCCCCGGGTCCACAGCTCCTTGCCCAGGCGGCCGCTGTTGTGGGCAATCACCGCGTTGGCGGCATCCAGGATGGTGGCGGTGGAGCGGTAGTTCTGCTCCAGGCGCACCGTCTGCACTCCGGGCATATCGCGCTCGAAGTGCTGGATATTCTCGATCTTCGCACCGCGCCAGCCATAGATGGACTGGTCGTCGTCGCCGACGGCGGTGATGCGGCTCTGGTCGCCGGCCAGCAGCCGCAGCCAGGCGTACTGGATGGTGTTGGTGTCTTGGAACTCGTCCACCAGGATATAGGGGAAGCGGCGGCGATAGTGGGCCAGTATGGCGTCGTTGTCCCGCAGCAGCTCGTGGGCGCGCAGCAGCAGCTCGCCGAAATCGACCAGGCCGCCGCGCTGGCAGGCCTCCTCGTAGGCGAAATAGATACGCACCATGGTCTGCAGCCACAGGTCGGCGCCGGCCTGGATATACTGTGGCCGCAGGCCCTCGTCTTTCTGGCCACCGATCCACCACTGGGTCTCCCGCGGCGGCCACTTTTTCTCATCCAAGCCCAGGTCGTTCTGCACCCGCTTGATCAGGCGCAGCTGGTCGTCGCTGTCCAGGATCTGGAAATTCTGCGGCAGCCTGGCTTCCTGCCAGTGCGCCTTCAGCAGCCGGTGCGCGAGGCCGTGAAAGGTGCCCACCCACATGCCGAAGGTGTTCACCCCCAGCAGTTCCTCGATGCGCGCGCGCATCTCGCGGGCGGCCTTGTTGGTGAAGGTCACTGCCATGATGGAGTAGGGCGAGGCCCCTTCCACCTGCATCAGCCAGGCGATACGGTGCACCAGTACACGGGTCTTGCCGGAACCGGCGCCGGCCAGTACCAGTTGGTTGCCCGGCGGCGCGGCCACGGCCTCGCGCTGGGCGTCGTTGAGGGGGTCTAGAATCTGAGAAACGTCCATGGGTGGCGATTGTACCAGAGCTGGCGGGCGTTACCTGTGTAAATAAACAGGTTTTGGGACTCGGGACTCGGGACTCGGGACTCGGGACTCGGGACTCGGGACTCGGGACTCGGGACTCGGGACTCGGGACTCGGGACTCGGGACTCGGGACTCTCAGGCAGGGTGCGCCGTGCGCACCGTCCCGATCAAGCTCAAAAAGAACATCCAAGCCAGATGCAAAGGCCCTACTGGCGGGGGTTGTTTGTGAAACGATTGCCGATGAGGCTGTTGAGCAAACAACCCCCGGCAGCAGGGCCGACCCGTCATCCGCTTACGGGGTTCCTAGGCCGCATCCCCCGGATCGGCGCTCGCCAGCACACGGCCTAGCGGCTAAACTGCGTTTCCGGAACAGAGTAAGGAAGTCCCGTGAAACCGGCGGAAGTCACGCAGAAAATCAGCGAACAGCTGTCCTCCATGCGCAAATCGGAGCGCAAGGTGGCCGAGTATATCCTCGCCAACCCGGATGAGATCATCCATATGCGCATCGTCGACCTGGCCACCGAGGCCCAGGTCAGCGAGCCGACGGTGGTGCGCTTCTGCCGCGCGGTGGGCTGCTCCGGCTTCCAGGAGTTCAAGCTGAACCTGGCCCAGCAGCTGGCGTCGAGCCCCAGTTTCGGCCAGATCGCCGTGACCGAGACCGACACCATCGCCGAGTACAAGCGCAAGGTGTTCGACTCCACGGTCGATACCCTGCTGAATGTGCGCGACAAGATCGACGCGCGCGCGCTGGAGGCGGCCGTGACCGCCATGGCCGCCGCCCGGCGGGTCGAGTTCTTCGGTTTCGGCGCCTCCGGGGCCGTGGCCATCGACGCCCAGCACAAATTCTTCCGCCTGCAGCTGGCCGCCGCCGCCCACTCCGACCACCATATGCAGAATATGTCCGCCATGTCGATGGAGCCCGGCGATGTCGTGGTGGCCATCTCCCAGAGCGGCCGCACCAAGGCGTTGCTGCGCTCCATGGGTATGGCGCGCGAACAGGGCGCCACCGTAATCGGCCTGGCGCCCAGTGGCTCGCCGGTGGCCCGGCAGGCCAATATCCCGCTGGAAGTGGACGTGGAAGAGGATATCGAGGTCTACACGCCGCTGTCCTCGCGCATCGCCCACCTGGTGGTGATCGACGTGCTCGCCATCGGCGTGGCCCAGCGCAAGGGCCCGCAGTTGCAGGAACACCTGCTGAAACTCAAGCAGGGGCTCTACACGCTGCGCGAAGACAAACACTGACGTCATTATCTTTTAACGCCACTGGTATATCCTGCGGCGCGTCGCTACCATTGCGCGCCCGCGATACCGGGCCCAGCCATTACAGTCGCCCGATCGCCCCCTCTCTCCCGGCGTTTTGCCGCGCTGTACCAGAGCCCGATTTATGAACCCTTTGTCCATTCCCGCCGACAAGACACCGCCGCGCTGGCTGGCCGTGTGGCTGGCGGCACTGGTGGCGCTGACCCCGTTTTCCATCGACAGCTACCTGCCCGCCATTCCGGCCATGGCCGACGCGCTGGATACCGCCGTGGCGCGGGTACAGCACTCGGTATCCAGCTTCCTGCTCGGCTTCGCCGCCGGCCAGCTGCTCGGCGGACCACTTTCCGATCGCTGGGGGCGGCGCACCGTGGGCACCATCGGCCTCGGGATCTATATCGCCTCGTCGACGCTGGTGCTGTTCGCCACCCATGTGGATCACCTGATCGCGCTGCGCTTCCTGCAGGCGGTTGGCGGCGGTTTCGCCACAGTGATCTGCGCGGCGATCGTGCGCGACCTGTACAGCGGGCGGCAGGCCGCCGGAATCATTTCCCTGATCAGCACCATGATGCTGGTGGCACCGCTGATCGCACCGGTGATCGGCTCGCTGCTGCTGGCCGCCGGCGGCTGGCAGAGCATCTTTATTTTCCTGCTGGCCTACGCCGCGGCAATGCTGTTGCTGGTGCGGATGCTGCTGCCGGAAACGGTGTCGCGCTTCTCCCGCGCCCGGCGCCAGCGGGGCCCCAAGCGCGACCTGGTACGCAACTACCGGCTGGTGCTGGGCAGCCGCCGCGCGCTGGGCTTTCTCGGCGCCCAGGCCTGTGTCAGCGGCGCCATGTTTATCTATATCACCACCGCGCCCTTCGTGTACATGGAGTATTTCCGGGTGCCGGCGGAACAGTTTCCGCTGTTTTTCGGCACCTGTGTGCTGGGCCTGATCGGCATGGTGCAGGTCAATATCCGCCTGCTGAAGGTCTTTGAGCCGCGCAGTATCCTGCTGGCCGGCATCGGCCTGCAGCTGTTTGGCTGCAGCCTGTTGCTGATGGGCACCCTGACCGGGGTGAAGGAGATCTGGCTGTGGATGGGGCCGCTGGTGCTGGTGGTCGCGTGCATCGGTATCACCGGCCCCAATGCCACGGCCTGCTTCCTGGAATTCTTTCCGCGCGTCAGCGGCAGTGCCAATGCACTCTACGGCGCCACGCTGTTTATCACCGGGGGACTGCTGGGCGGTCTCGTCAACGGGTTGCACACCGGTACCCTGGTGCCAATCGCGGCCTCAATGCTCGGCTGTGCGACCACCGCGCTGCTGTCGGCGCTGTTTATTGCCCGCGCGCGGGAGCCGATCGCGGTGGAGCCGGCGCCGGCCCGCCGGCGCCAGGCTCCGGCCTGAGTCACTGCAGCCCCTCCTCGCGCAGCGCCCGCTGCACCCCCGGGCGCGCCTCCATACGCTTGCGAAAAGCCTCCAGTTTCGGCCAGCGGTCGGTGGGAATATTCTGTTTTTCCAGCCAGCTGAAGACGGTGTAGAGGTAGGCGTCGGCGACACTGAAGCCGTCACCGAGCAGGTAGTCGTGCCCGAATTGCGCCTCGATAAAATCGAAGCGCCTGCCGACGATTTTCCTCGCCCGCGCCTTCTCCTCATCGGCACCGTTCCAGAACAGCGGCACGAACGCCTTGTGCACCTCGGTGGAGATGTAGTTCAACCACTCCAGCAGCCGGTAGTGGGCCAGGGTGCCATACTCCGGGGCCAGCTCCCGCTCCGGTTTCTGCTCGGCGAGAAACTGCACGACGGCCGGGCCCTCGGTCAGCAGTTCGCCGCCTTCCAGCTGCAACACCGGTACATAGCCCTTGGGATTGATCTCGGTAAAGTCGGCACCGCTCTCGGTCCTGTGCTCGCCGAGATCGACCTTGACCAGCTCCAGGTCGATGCCGGCCTCACAGGCGACAATATGCGGGGACAGGGAACAGGCGCCGGGGGAATAGTAGAGTTTCATTGACGGCCTCTCAGACGGGGTTCGCGACTCCCGGAAGTATAGGCCTACTCACCGATAATCTTGACCAGCACCCGCTTGCGCCGACGGCCGTCGAATTCACCGTAGAAGATCTGCTCCCAGGGGCCGAAGTCCAGCCGGCCATCGGTCACCGCCACCACCACCTCGCGCCCGAACAACTGCCGCTTGAGGTGGGCGTCCGCATTGTCCTCGCCGGTATCGTTGTGGCGGTACTGCCCGATCGGACCGTAGGGCACCAGATCGTCGAGAAAGCGCTCGAAGTCGCGGTGCAGGCCCGGCTCGTCGTCGTTGACAAATACCGAGGCGGAAATATGCATGGCGTTTACCAGGCACAACCCCTCGCGGATACCGCTCTGGTCCAGCGCGGCCGCCACCTGTGGCGTGATATTGATAAATTCCGTGCGTTTTTTTGTATCGAACCACAGTTCGCGGCGGAAACTGTTCAATTTATCTTCCTCCCGATTGCAATATGCTGGCGTTGCATTTGAACCAAGCAACTGTCGCAAGGGAGGATGACATGCTGTGCAAATCCGGCAACATCTGGCTGCTTGCCGCTTTCCTGTCTTTCAGCGCCGCGGCAGAACAACCGACACAGGCAACGCCCGCCCCGGACAGTGCCGCTGATGGGGCGGACACGCAGCGCAAACTGTTCGAGGCGCAGCTGCGGTTGGAGGAAAAAGTGATCGCGGCGATCGAGGATTCCAGCGATGCCGCGCGCGCCTTCGGGCAACTGCTGACGGCCGGCGACCGCCGGCGCCTGCAGTCGGGCTGCTCATCCCTGGCCCGCAACCCGGACAACACCCGCGCCCGACACCTGCTGCAGGACTATATCGAGCGCCACCGCGACCAGCGGCCGCAGGTGATCACACGCTATTGTTTCGGGCCCAGCCTGCGCCAGCTACAGCAGGAAGTCCGCGCCACCCGGCGCGCGCTGCAGCAGCGCCCGGCGACGGCCGCCAATGACAGCGGCTTCGATTTCCGCCTGCAGCGGCTGCAGCAGGCGGCCGGGGGCGAGCAGCGACGCTACGCGGCGATCCGCAAGTTGATGCTTGCAGGCAACTAGTGCGCTGTGCGGGAAGTTCGCGAGCTTCCCGCACAGCACACTTGCCGTCAGCCGCGCCCGTGCGGCGCGGAATAATCCAGTTCCGGCCCCCTCGGCACTATGCCCGTCGGGTTGATGGTGTCGTGGCTGGCGTAGTAATGGGTCTTGATATGGTGGAAATCCACGGTTTCCGCCACCCCCGGCCACTGGTACAGCTCGCGGGTATAGCCCCACAGGTTCGGGTAGTCCGCCAGCCGCTGTTTGTTGCACTTGAAGTGGCCGTGGTAGACGGCGTCGAAACGGATCAGCGTCGTGAACAGGCGCCAGTCCGCCTCGGTGACGCGGTCCCCGGTCAGGTAACGGTTGTGGGCCAGGCGCTGCTCCAGTTGCCCGAGGGTGCCGAACAGCCGTTCGTAGGCGTGTTCGTAGGCGTCCTGGCGCGTCGCAAAGCCGGCGCGATAGACGCCGTTGTTGATATTGTCGTAGACGATTTCATTGGTCGCTTCGATATCGCCGCGCAGTGCCTGCGGGTAGTAATCGTCGTCGTTGCCGGTCAGGCCGTTGAAGGCGCTGTTGAACATGCGGATGATTTCCGCCGACTCGTTGCTGACCACGCCGTTGCGCTGCTTGTCCCACAGCAGCGGCACGGTGACGCGACCGCTGTAGTCGCTGCGGTTGCGGGTATAGAGCTGGTGCAGGTAGCTGGCGCCGTAGAGCGGATCGCCGCTGCTGCCCTCGTCTTCGTTGAACGTCCAGCCGTGCTCGCGCATGTAGGGGCTCACGACAGAGACACCGATGTAGTCCTCGAGTCCCTTGAGCTTGCGGAAGATCAGCGTGCGGTGCGCCCAGGGGCAGGCGAGGGACACATACAGGTGGTAGCGACCCTTCTCCGCCGCGAAGCCGCCCTCACCGCTGGGGCCGGCACTGCCGTCGGCGGTGATCCAGTTGCGCAGCTGCGCCTGCTCGCGGACGAACTCGCCCTCGCTTTTTTCCGTGTCGTACCAGCGGTCCTGCCACTGGCCGTCGACCAGTAAACCCATGGGGCCTCCAAGAAACGTTTATTGAAATGGGAAGCAGCGCGGGCGGAGGCCCGCGCCGGCGATCGATGCGTCGATCAGTGCTTGCGTCGCAACAGATGGTCCAGGCTGATACGGCCGGCACCCGCGCAGGTCAGGATCAGGAAGCCGCCGGCGATGCTGACGTTCTTCATGAAGTTGATCATCTGGCCCTGGTCGTCCGGCTGGTAGTGGAACAGGAGGGCCGTCAGCAGGCTGAACAGGGCCAGGCCCAGCGCCGCCCAGCGGGTCAGGAACCCGAACAGCACCGCCAGGCCGCCGCCCAGTTCCACCAGGATCACCAGCGGCAGCAGCATGCCGGGCACGCCCATGGATTCCATATAGCCCTGGGTGCTCTCATAGCCACCGATCTTGTTCCAGCCGGCCTGGATGAAGATGGCCGCTATCAACAAACGACCGAGCAGTTTGGTGAGATCGCAGAAGATACCGTTTGTCATCGCTGAACCCTCGGTTGGGAAATCGCCGAATCAGTCCGACATTGATAGCGAAACTCCCCCCAGTGTAGTGCCGGGAATAACAGAGAAAACCGCAAAAATTCGCCGGAAACATTCGATTATTTGAAATCGTGCCGGCATAGGGCGCGTCGCGGGCTATTCAAACGGGCCCAGGCAGTCCCGCAGGACGCCGACCAGGAAGTTGGCCGCCGGGCCACAGCGATCGGCATCGGCATAGACCAGATAGACGGTGACGTCCCGCTCCCAGGGTTCCGCGGTGGGCAGCGGCAGCAGCCGGTCGGCGGACAGGGGTTCGCGGATCCGGGTCTCCGGCAGCCAGGCAAACCCCAGGCCGCGCTCGATCAGCTCCACCGAAGTCTGTACGTTGGTGACGGTGATGCGCTGGTCGGAGCCGAGCCAGCCGGCGTCCTGGCGATTCTTCAGCGCCGAATCCCGCACCACTATCTGCCGGCAGGTCTTCAGGTCCTCGCGCGCCACCGGCCGGCCGAGGTGGTGCAGCGGGTGCCGCGGGTGGGCCACCGGCACAAAGCGCACGCGCGCGAGCGGTTCGCCGACAAAGCCCTGGGGCACCTGCGCCGTGAGGATGAAATCCGCCTGCTGCTGTTGCAGCAGTTCCTCGGCGCCGGACAGCACCGTCTCGCGCAGCTCCAGGCGGGTATGGGGAAATTCGTCGGCAAAGCGCTCGATGGCGTTGAACAGGCACTCGTAGTCGAACAGCACATCCACCGCCAGGGTCAGCACCGGTTCCTCGCCGCTTGCGAGGCTGGCGGCGATCGATTCCAGCGACTCCGCCTCGTCCAGCAGCCCCCCGGCGCGGGCCAGCAGGATCTGCCCGGCATCGGTCAGCTCGGCCTTGCGCCCGCGCACCTCCAGCAGCGCCACGCCGAGGCTCTCCTGCAACTTGTGCACCGCGTGGTTGATGGAGGACTGGCTCTTGTGCACCGCCTGGGCCGCCTGGGAAAAGCCGCCGTGCTCCACCACCGACTGAAACATCCGCCACTGCTCCAGGGTTACCTTGGCCATTCGCACTCCTCGATATTGTTGTGATTGGTCTGCACCGCGCGAAAGATATATAGCGCAACCGGTCTATGAATTCGAATAAAGCTGGCAATTTTTTGCCATTTTTTATCGAAATCATCGGCTTATACTGCGAGCAAGATCACGAATGGAGGTGTCCATGCACAAGCTTGAACTGCGTCCCGGCGCCCGCCCCATGGTCCGCGGCGTCGCCAGCACGGCTTCCGCCGACGGCGCCGGCGTCAAGATCCAGCGCGTGGCCGGTTTCCAGAGCCCGGACTTCAGCCCCTTCCTGATGCTGGACGAAATCCGCTCGGAGAATGCCGACGACTATATCGCCGGCTTTCCGCCGCACCCACACCGGGGTATCGAGACGCTGACCTATATGCTGAACGGTGAATTCGAGCACCGCGACCACCTGGGCAACCGCGGCGCCGTCTCTTCCGGCGGTGCCCAGTGGATGCGCGCCGGGCGCGGCATCGTGCACTCGGAAATGCCGGCACAGGCCGAAGACGGCCGCGGCGGCGGTATGCACGGCTTCCAGCTGTGGATCAATATGGCCGCCGCGGACAAGATGTCCGACCCCACCTGGCGCGATATCCAGGCGGCGGAGATGCCGGAACTGGCGCTGGACGATCGCGGCTCACTGGTCCGGCTGATCGCCGGGCGCTGGCAGTTCGACGGCGCGGAGCGGAGCGCACCGCTGACCGAGGCGGCCGCCGACGCGGCGGTGGCGGATATCCGCCTGGCGGAAAACGCGGAGCTGGAACTGCCGCTGCCGGCGGACCACACCGCGCTGGTGTTTGTCTACCGCGGCGCCCTCGAAACCGAGCGCGGCACCATCAACCGCGGCAATCTGCTGCGGTACGGCGACGGCGAGTTCCTGCAGTTGCGCGCCGGCGACGATGGCGCCGGGCTGCTGTGCCTGCACGGCGCGCCGCTGGGCGAGCCGGTGGTGCACTACGGGCCCTTCGTCATGAACAGCCGCGAGGAGATCGAACAGGCACTGAGGGATTACCAGGCGGGCACACTGACGGACAGATAGGAGTTGCGGGAGTGTCCGGGCTCTCCCGCTCTCCGTCTTCAGGACTACGCCGACAACCGCGATTCCGCGGCGAATTGGAACAGTATCATCCACTACCCAACGAATTATCCAACCGGAAGGTGGGCCCGGCCGGCCCGTCTTGTCAGGCGCCACCGAATCGTTACAATGCGCACCACAACCCCGAGGGAGCCGGCCTGATGTGCCTTCATGGGCGGCCCCTGCGCGAACCCGTTGCCCAATACGGGCCCCTTCTTCCCGACAATCGAGCAGGCTCTGCGCGACTACAATAACGGCACACCAACCGACTGATAGTCCTGAATTTTCCCGTGGCAGTGGCCATTGGCCGCGATCGATTCGGCGGAATTTCCCGTCCCCCGATCGCGGCCGGCGGCCGCCCCTCGGGGAGAGATCCCGTCAAACCGAGAAGTGAGGCCGCACGCGCAGTATGGAAGTCTATTACACCTTTTGTTTTCTCGCGGCGGTGTCCGTGTTTCTCGGCTTCCTCAATCAGTATGTACTGCGCGCCCAGGCCACCATCGCCATCACCGCCGGCGCCCTGGCACTGTCGCTGCTGGTCACCGGGCTGGGCAAGATCGGGATACTCGACCTGCGCGACTGGGCCGACCAGTTGCTGCCGCTGATGAACCTGGAGGACCTGCTGCTGAAGGGCGTATTGGGCTTCCTGCTGTTCGCCGGCAGCCTGCATATCGACTTGCTGGCGCTGCGCAACCAGAAGCTGGAGATCGGGCTGCTGGCGGTTGTCGGCACGCTGATCTCCACCTTCGTCGTCGGCGCCTTGCTCTACTGGTTTCTGCAGTTTATCGGCATGCCGGTCAGCTTCGTCTACTGCCTGCTGTTCGGCGCGCTGATTTCCCCCACCGACCCCATCGCCGTGCTGGCGATCATCAAGAGCCTGAAGGCACCGGAACAGGTGTCGATCCAGGTGGAGGGCGAGTCCCTGTTCAACGACGGTTTCGGCATCGTCGTATTCACGGTGATCTACGCGCTGGCCTTCGAGGGCGGCGAGCCGACACTGCCGGCGGTGGTCGAGTTGTTCGCCGTGGAAGCGCTGGGCGGCGTGGCACTGGGGTTGGCTATCGGCGGCCTGTTCCACTGGCTGATCTGTTCCACCGACGACCACAGCCTGGAGCTGCTGCTGACACTGGTGATCCCCACCGCCGGTTTTGCGCTGGCCAATATCATCGGCGTCTCTGGCGCCCTGGCGATGGTGGTGAGCGGCATCATCATCGGCAACTTCACCCGCGAGCGGGGCTTCTCCCGCGTCAGCCAGCACGAGCTGGACAACTTCTGGAGTATCACCGAGGATTTCCTCAACGGCCTGCTGTTCCTGCTGGTGGGGCTGTTCCTGATCACCATCGACTTCCGCAACTTCGACTACCTGCTGATCGCAGCCGGCATCGTAATCGTGCTGCTGGCGCGGGTGGTGGCGGTGGGCGTGCCCTTCACCCTGCTCAAGCGGCGCCGCAAATACCACCCCTACACGGAACGCATCCTGATCTGGGGCGGGTTGCGCGGCGGCCTGGCGCTGGCGCTGGCGATGTCGATCCCCGCCGGCCACGCAATGATCCAGGGGCAGGACCTGCGCCACCTGTGGGTGGTAATGACCTACGGCGTGGTACTCTTCTCGATCGTGGTGCAGGGCTCCACCATCGCACCGCTGATCCGCCGCTCGCGCGATATCGCCGAACCCGAAGGGGTTGTCGAGACGGCCCGCTAGACCCAATACCAACGACAAAAAACGACATGGAAGAATCCGGTTTCCTGCTGCAGGCCGTCACCTACCTGGCCGCGGCCGCCATCGCCGTTCCCATCGCCACGCGCCTGGGGCTCGGCTCCGTACTCGGCTACCTGCTCGCCGGTGTGGCCATCGGCCCCTACGCGCTCGGCTTCGTGGGCGATACCAGCGAAGAGATGCACGTGGCCGAGTTCGGTGTGGCGCTGATGCTGTTCCTGATCGGCCTGGAAATGCAGCCGAAAAAGCTGTGGCAGATGCGCGGCGCCATTCTCGGTACCGGCAGCGGCCAGCTGGTGGCCACCGCGCTGGCGGTGGCGGGGCTGGCGATGCTGCTGTTCGACCACGCCTGGCGCGCGGCGCTGGCCGTCGGCCTGATTCTGGCCCTGTCCTCCACCGCCATCGTGCTGCAGTCACTGACGGAAAAGGGACTGCTGAAAACCGAGGGCGGCCGCGGCGCCTTCTCGGTGCTGCTGTTCCAGGACATCGCCGTGATCCCGATACTGGCACTGCTGCCGCTGCTGGCCGGCACGGCGCCGGATTCGCACCAGGAGGGCCTCAGCGGCTGGTACTACGGTGCCGCCGTGATCGGCACCATGCTCGCCTTCGGTATTGCCGGCCGCTACCTGCTGGGCCCACTGCTGCGGCTGGTGGCCGGCAGCCAGCTGCGGGAGATGTTCACCGTCTCCGCGTTGCTGATCGTGCTGGCGGCGGCTGCGGTCATGAGCTGGCTGGACCTGTCGCCGGCACTGGGCACCTTCCTCGCCGGGGTGATCCTGGCGGAGAGCGAGTACCGCCATGAGCTGGAAGCGGATATCGAACCCTTCAAGGGCCTGCTACTGGGGCTGTTCTTCATCGCCGTGGGCGCCAGCCTGAATTTCAACCTGATCGCCCAGTATCCGCTGTTGCTGCTGGGACTGGTGGTGCTGCTGGTACTGGTCAAATTCGCGGTCCTGTTCGCCCTGGCGAAGGTGGT
This sequence comes from Microbulbifer litoralis, assembly GCF_023634065.1. GTDB lineage: Bacteria > Pseudomonadota > Gammaproteobacteria > Pseudomonadales > Cellvibrionaceae > Microbulbifer > Microbulbifer litoralis. Next base: position 34,322 of record NZ_JALKCV010000007.1, on the reverse strand, counting down.
CGGTATCTCCCGCGGCGAGGACTGGCTGTTTGCACTGTCGCTGGCGCAGGCGGGGGAATTCGGCTTCGTGCTGGTGTCCTTCGCCGCCAATCACCGGGTCTTCGACAGCACCACCGGCAACCTGCTGCTGGCGCTGATCGCGCTGTCGATGGCACTGACACCGATACTGCTATTGTTCTACGAGCAGTTTATCCTGCCGCGCTATATGCGCGGCGATACCGGCGAGGCGCGCGAGGAGGAGCCGCCGGTGGATTCCGGCTCGCCGGTGATCATCGTCGGCTACGGCCGCTTCGGCCAGATTGCCGGCCGCCTGCTGAACGCCTGCGGCTTCGAGACCACGCTGCTGGAGCGCAACGCCGAGCAGCTGGACCTGGTGCGCCGCTACGGCATCCAGGCCTATTACGGCGACGCCTCGCGCGAGGACCTGCTGCGCGCCGCCGGCGCCCGCAACGCGCGCCTGGTGATCCTGACCCTGAGCGACCAGGCCGCGTCGCTGGAGATAGTGACGCAGATCCAGAAACACTTTCCGCACCTGACCATCCTGGCGCGGGCGCGCAATCGCATGCACCAGTACGCGCTGATGGAAGCGGGCGTGAAGCATATCTTCCGCGAGACGGTGGACTCGGCACTGGAAATCGGTGAAAAGGCCCTGGAGCTGCTGGGCCTGAGCAAGCTGCAGGCGCGCCGCGCAGCGCGCAAGTTCAAGCAGCACGACCGGCGCATGCTGGAAAAGCTGTTCCCCTACTGGCGCGACGAATCCCAGCATATCGCCAAGACCCGCATCTACCGCGAGCAGCTGCTGCAGGCGCTGCGCGAGGACCGGCGCGACCGGGACCTGCACCTGGATCACCACTGGGACCAGAACTCCAAGCCCGGGATGTGAGTCACTCCCGCGAGCGCAGGCTGGCCTCCGCCAGGTCCACTTCCAGCACCAGCTTGCGGTGCAGCTCGTCGTCGATACGGTGCTCGAAACGCAGTTCGAACAGCCGCACCCGCTCCGCTGCCAGCGCCTCCATCCGGTAGTAGCGCTCGGTGCGCGCCATGGCCTGGATGCGGTCGTCGCCAGCGCCGTCGCCACTGGACAGGCGGCGCCGGTAGCGGTCGAGCAGGTAGTCCAGCGCCTCCCGATGCAATATCGTGTCCCCGTCCCCGCTATCGATCTCTTCGCCAAGGGCTTCCAGCCGCGCAATCGCCGCTTCCACCGCGGCCGCGCGCGCACCCAGCTCATCGCCGGTTTCATCCAGGTACGGCGTGGCCGGCAGTCGCCGCACCAGTGCCGGCAGGGTGAAACTGGCCAGCAGCAGCGACAGCAGTATCACCCCCATGGCGATCACCACGGCCAGCTCGCGCGCCGGAAACGGCGAGCCGTCCGGCATCAGCAACGGCAGCGACAGTACCCCGGCCAGGGTGATGGCACCGCGCACCCCGGCAACGGAGACCACGCTGACCAGCAGCAGGCGCCCGCGACTGTCCAGCGCGCGGTTGAGCCGCCGGGAAAAGAACAGCGGCACCCACACCCAGAAAAAGCGCAGCACCAGCAGTGCCGCGGTTATCGCCGCCACGTAGATCAACAGTGTGCCGCCGCCGGCGACCTCACTGTGGCGCACCTCGCCCAGTTCACCGGTGCCGATATTCACCAGCTGCTCACCCAGCAAGACGAAGATGATGCCGTTCATCACCGCCTGCACCGTGTTCCAGACCGCGCGCCGCTCCATCCGGGTGCTGGACAGCTCGGCGCCGTGCAGATTGACGTAGTGGGTGGCGATGCCCGCCGTTGCCGCGGCCAGGATACCGGAGCCGCCCAGGTGCTCCGCCGCCAGGTAGGCGGCAAAGGGTACCAGCAGGCTCACCAGTATCTGCACGCCGGTATCCTCGCCGCCGAAACGCGCCAGCCAGCGCAGTGCATAGCCGCACAGGAAGGCGACACCGGCGCCGATGGCGACCCCGGCCAGCGCGACCCAGAAAAATCCCAGCGCCGTCTGCGCCAGGGAGAAGCTGCCGGTAACGGCCGCCGCCACCGCAAAGCGGAAGAAATCCAGCCCCGAGGCATCGTTCAGCAGCGCCTCGCCCTCGAGGACATGCTCCAACCGCGCCGGCATCGGCGCGTCGCCGCGCACCGCGGACACTGCCACCGGGTCCGTTGGCGCCAGTATCGCCGCCACTGCGAAGCACACCGCCATCGGCATCGACGGCACCAGCCAGCTGATGAAAAAACCCATGCCGACGACGGTGAAGACCACCAGCCCCACGGCCAGGGTCAGGATCGGTTTCAGGTCGCGGAAGAATGCGCCCTTGGGAATGCGCCAGCCATCGAGGAACAGCAGTGGCGGGATGAACAGCAGGAAAAAGATCTCCGGATCCAGTGGAATCCGCACATCGAGCGCCGCGGCGAGGAAAGCGCCCACGGCGATCTGCACGATCGGCAGCGGCAGGCGCAGCGGCGCCACCCGGGCGAGAACCGCGCTGACCGCCACCGCCAGCAACAGCACCAGGGCGAGGACAACGTAGTGCATCGCAGCATCCCCTTCAGGGCGCAGCCCTGTCGGGCGCGTCCGGACCGCGCCGGCCGCCGAACTGCTGGCGCAGGTAGTCCACCAGTGCCGCCAGCTGCTCCCCGCTCAACTGGCGCGCGAATCCCGGCATCAGGATGGCACCCTGTCCGATATCCCGCCTGACACCGTGCAGTATTGCCTGGCGCAGGTTGTGATCGCTGTGGGCACCGACGGTGGAGTTGTGCACCAGCGAAGGGTAATAGCCATCCTCGCTGCCGGTGCCGTCGGCACCGTGGCAGCTGGCACAGAGGCCCAGGTAGAGCCGCGCGCCGTCCACATCCTCACCGATGTCACTGGCCAGGGGTTTGCCGCGCAGTGCAATCACACTCTGCGATGGCTGCCCCTGTCGCTGGCGCGGCCCGCCCCCGTCGCTGCGCACCGCCGGAATCGCGCGCAGGTAGGTGGCGATCGCATGAATATCCTCGTCGCGCAGCCTGGCCAGGCTGTTTTCCACCGCCTCGGCCATGGGACCACCGGCCTGGGCCAGGCGGTTTACATGGCCGCTTTTGAGGAACTGTATTAGTTGCGCTTCGGTCCACAGGCCGATGCCACTGTCGTCGTCCGGGGTAATGTTGTAGGCCTGCCAGCCCGCCAGCACCGGCCCGCCGGCCAGGTAGTGGTTTCCCTGCTCACTCAGGGACTTCTCCTGGAAACCGATGCCCCGCGGTGTGTGGCAGGTGCCGCAGTGGGCCAGTCCCTGCACCAGGTAGGCGCCGCGATTCCACGCTTCCCCGCGATCCGGATCCACTTCGTAGGGGCCGGATTCCAGGTAGAGCGTATTCCAGGCCTTCAGCGGCCAGCGGGCGCTGAGCAACCAGGGGATATCGTTGTTGCGGTTGGGCTCGGCCTGCGGCTCGACACCGTGCATGAAGTAGGCGTAGAGGGCGCGGATATCCCGATCGGTGATCCTGGCATAGGAGATGTAGGGCATGGCCGGATAGAGGTTGCGGCCACCTTTGCTGACACCGCGGCGCAGGGCGCCCTCGAACTCCCGCAGGCTCCAGTCGCCGATGCCGTGCTCGGCATCCGGTGTGATATTGCTGGAATAGATAGTGCCGAGCATCGGCATTTCCATCGGGTAGCCGCCGGCGAAGGGCCTGTCGCTGTCCGATGTGTGGCAGGCGGCGCAATCGCCGGCGATGGCCAGGTAGCGGCCGCGGTCGATCAGCTCGGCATCGTCGAATTCGTCGGTTTGCGCCACGGCCGATGTGAGAAACAGCAAGAGAACAAGCGCGGGGGCACCGATACCTCCGTAGGAGACCGCCTTCAGGCGAACGGCAGTTGGTGACGATTCGCCTGCGGGCAGGCTCCTACAGCTCGGCTCCCGGAAGATCGACATTCACACCTCCCCCTCGAGCAGATCCGCCAGCCGCAGTGCCAGCGCGGCGATGGTCAGGGTCACATTGACGGTGCCCACCGTGGGCATCACCGAACTGCCGGCGATAAACAGGTTGGGGTGGTCGAAACTGCGGCAGTCGGCATCCACCACCGAGTCCTCGGCGCGACTGCCCATGATGGTGGAACCGGTGATGTGGTTGTTGGGGGCGAAGTGATCGTCGAACACCACCTGTTCACCGCCCAGGACCCGCGCAATTTCGGCGTAGAGCTGGCGGGTGTGGGCGGCGCTGCGCTTGACGTAGTCGTCGATGCGGTAGGTGATTTCCGGCTGTGGGATGCCGAGCGCATCCCGCTGGTCGCGGCTCGGCCTTATGCGGTTTTCCGGCAGCGGCAGTATCTCGTGGAAGCTGGTGAAGGTGACCGAGCGCGCGGCGCGATCGCGCAGCTGCTCGCGCAGGGCGAGCACATCGGTGCCGACCCTGTCGGGATCGGCGAACAGCTTGTCGGCCTCGCCGTCGACGGTGGAGATATTCCACAGGTTCAGCTTCTTGCCGGCGTAGTGACGGCGAAAATCGCCGTCGCGGTAGCCCACCAGCGATGTCATCTCCTGGGGGCCACGGCCGGGCCATAGGCGCTCGTCACCGTAGAAATGCACGCCGGTACCCGGGTGGTCCATCAGGTTGCGGCCCACCATGCCGGAGCGGTTGCCGACGCCATCGGGGTGATCGCCACCGGTGGACATCAGCATCAACTTGGGTGTTTCGATGCCGTTCGCGGCCAGTACAAAACACTTCGCCCGCACTTCGTGCTCGTTGCCATCGGGATCCAGGTAGTGGGCAGCGGCGATCCGGTCGCCCTCGGTCTGCAGCCGGTGCACCACTGCGTTCTCGACCAGCTCGGCGCCGTTCTGCTCCGCCTTGTCCACATGGAAGATGCCGTTGTACATGGCGCCGATCGGGCAGATGGGCATGCAGTTGTTGTTGCCACAGCAGGTGGGGCGGCCGTCGTAGGGCCGGCTGTTGCGCGCCGCAGGTTCGGTCACCACCTTCCAGAGGGGATTGTGGCCGTTCAGGCGCCGCTTCACCTGCGCATCGTTCCAGGACAGCGGCAGCGGGCGCATGGGATAAGGCTGCGCGCGCGGCGACCCCAGGTCCTCGTCGTCCGGCCCCCAGACCCCCAGTGCCAGCTCCGCGCGCTGGTACCAGGGCTCCAGTTGGTCGTAATCGATCGGCCAGTCGCGGCCCACGCCGTAGAGGCTGGCGACCCTGAAATCGTTGGGCAGAAAGCGCCAGCAGTTGGCCGCCCAGTGCCAGGTGGTGCCGCCCACGGCGCGGATGTACTGGGAGTCGAACTTGTGCTCGCCCTTGAAGATCAGGTAGTTGTTGGCGGCCGCGCCATACTCCGGGTGTGGCGCCCAGGCCGTCGAGCGGTAGGCCCGCATGAAATCGGTCTTGTCCACCTGGTTGCGGAAACGCTCGACGGTCTTCCAGCGCGGCACCCGCGGGCCCGCTTCCAGCAGGACGACCCGCTTGCCCGCCGCTGCCAGTTGGTTGGCCACCAGCGCGCCGGCCACGCCCGACCCCACCACCACCAGGTCCGCTTCCCTGCGCGCCATCTCAGTGACCTCCTTCCGGTGGCTCGCCCCAGAAACCCGGCCGCGCGCGGCAGTAGGTGCGCACCGGCATCACGTCGGCCACGACCCGGTACTTGAGGGCCTTTTCATAGGTCACCAACTGGTCGCCCACCACGCCGCGGAACCAGGCGGCGATCGCCGGGCCCGCCAGTGCGGATGCCGCCAGTTCCGCGCCGTTTTGCGCCGCCGCGACCCGGCGGCTGAAACCCTGGTCGCCGTTGTTCAACGCCACCAGCAGGCGCGCACCCACGCGCTTGTCCAGCGGCAGCTGCAACGGCGCCAGCAGGCTGTCCGACAACTGCATGAATTTGTTCAGGCGGGTGGCGGCGGCCGCGGGCGGCACCAGGGCCGGGGACAACAGGGCACCGATGCCGAGGAAGAGCTGGGTGCGCAGGAAACGCCGACGGGAAATCGGGTGCAACTGGAGACTCGCTGTAAATCGTGGGTTTACAGCGAGTATAGGCAGAGCCGCCTGTGCCCGGCCGGGCCACAGCCGGGGCAGGAGCGCTAAAGCTGCGCCGGGGACGCTATTCGAACATGTCCGGCTGCTCGGCCGTGATCACATCGTAGAGGGGCTGGAAACTGAACAGGCCCGCCAATTCGGTACCCACCACGGCGCGAGTGCGGATGGCCACTTCCGGCTCGATCAGCCTGGGCTCGCCGGCCGCCTCCGCCAGCAGTTGCGCCTGGCAGCTGCGCTCCATGGTGATATACCACCAGGCGGCTTCATCCACAGACTTACCCACAGTCAGCAGGCCGTGGTTCTGCAGGATCAGTGCCTTCTTCTGCCCCAATGCCCGCGCCAGAGCCTCGCCTTCGCCCATTTCCAGCACCACGCCGGAGAAGGTATCGAGCAGGCCGTGGTCGCCGAAGAAGGCACAGGCATCCTGGGTGATCGGGTCCAGCAGGCGGCCCAGTGAGGACCAGGCCTTGCCGTGCAGCGAATGGGCGTGGGCGGCGGCCACCACTTCCGGGCGCAGCTTGTGGATATGGCTGTGGATAGTAAAGGCGGCACCGTTCAGGTAGCCGTCGCCATCCACAACCTCGCCCTTGTGGTCCACGAGCAGCAGATCCGACATTCTGATCCGTTTGAAGGACACCCCCATCGGGTTGACCCAGAAGTGATCCTCCAGCTCCGGGTCGCGCACGGTGATATGGCCGGCGACGCCTTCGTCGAAACCGAATTTGCCGAACAGGCGGAAGGCGGCTGTCAGTTTTTTCTTGCGCTCCTCGCGCACCTGCTCCGGGGGCTGGGCGCTGTCACCCATCAGCACGCTGACGTCGCCGTTCATTACCGCGGCGCTGGTATCCGCTGCTTCTATTCGCGTTTTTTCTGCAGTGGTCATCCTCCGGCCCTCTCATCGTGTCATCGTTGTTAAGCCGAACGACCGTTATAGCACGCTGCCAGTCGCGCGGGCGAGGGCGGGCGCCAACTTTGGCAACGGCCGCAGACAGCGGCGCCGGCGCGGCTGGCGGCAACCACTGACTTACCGGTCCCCCTGGCCGGCGCCCGAACCCTTGCGTGTGATCGGCGCGATCGTACCGAAATGGTCACCCGCCCGAAAAAAACCGGCACGGCAACAACCGCAGGCCCGTTGTAAAAATTGCCAGCCACGCAGCGGACAATCACTGCAACCGCCGTTGCTTTTACCCGCGAAAAATAGTTCCAGGCAACGGACAAAAATTTTATTTTCTTGATGGTCATCAAGGTTTGATCAATTTTCCAGAACTCAGAAATATGGCGGCAGTCAGAAAGACCAGCACAGCGAAAAATATACAGAAGGAGGTTAACGCACCCGTTTTTTTGTTTGTAATCAGAGGAGAGCAGAAATGAGAAACGTTATTTCACTGACTTTCGCCTCGGGTATTTCACTGATCGCCGCAGGTTCCGCCCAGGCGTACGCCGAGAACGAAAACGGCCTCTATCTCGGCGCATCCTACGGCTATATGAAAGCCAGGGATGCGGAAGAATTTGAAGACGACAATGATATCGGCCGGCTTGTCATCGGCAACCAGTTCAACCGCTATTTCGCCATCGAGGGCGCCTATATCGATTTCGGTGAATACGGTGGGCGATTCGCCAGTGCCGATACGGACGGCTACAGCCTGGGGGCAAACTTTACCCTGCCGCTGAGCGAAACCTTCGGCCTGTATGCGCGCGGCGGCCAGCTGTGGTGGAACAGCGATTACGACGTGGCCGGTTTCGGTGGCGATGCGGACGGCAGCGAACTGTTTTACGGCGCCGGCGCCAAAATGGCGCTGTCAAAGAATGTCGACATGCGCCTCGAATACACCCGCTATAACGTCAACTTCGATACCGACGAGCTGGGCGCCGCCGCGGAAATTGACGAACTGGATACTGACCTCGACTACGCAAACGTTACCCTGCAGTACAATTTCTGAGTAACAGGGCCCGGCCATTCGTATGGCCGGGTTTTTCCGCGTTGCGGGATAAAATCTAGAAGTTCGCCTCCAGGCGCAGAGTGGCGAGGCGCGGTGCACCGAGGACCATCGAGGAAGAGCCGGTATTGGCGGCCGATACATATTCCTCGTCCAACAGGTTGGTGACCGTCAGGTAGGCCCCGAGATTTTTCCACTCATAACCGGTGCGCAGGTTCACCAGCCAGCGGGCATCGTTTTCCGGGTCGAAATAGGGGCTGTCCGGCGCAAAACCGCGGCCGTATGGATTGGCAAGCGCCAGTGACTCGGCCTGGTAGTTGGCGTTGGCATTGAACAAAAAGCCACTGTCGCCGCGATAGGTAACCCCCAGGTTGGCGGTGTGCTCCGGGGCACCGCCGAAATCCCGTCCGGACAGGTCGAAGGTGCCGGACGGCAGCACCACCACGAATTCGTCGAACTCGGTATCGGAGTAACCGAAGCCGGCATTGCCGCTCCAGTGCTCGTTCGCCTGGTAGAACAGCTCGACCTCCAGCCCCCGCACGGTGGACCGGCCGGAGTTGACGGTTTCGTTGTCGAAGGTGTTGCCGGACAGCTGGACGTTCACCTGCTGGTCTTCCCAGTCGAGGTAGAACAGGTTGGCGTTGGCCGCCAGGCGCCCGCCCATCCACAGGGAGCGGAAAGACAGCTCGTAGTTCCAGGTGTATTCCGGGTCGTACACGTAGGTGTAGTTCTGCGCGATATTGCTGCCCACGCCGCCGGAGCGGTAGCCCTTCTGCGCGATCAGGCTGGTGGACATATCGTCGCTCCAGTGCCAGGTCGCGCCCAGTTTCGGCAGCACCGCACTGAAATCGTCTTCCACCAGCGGTTCGGTGCCGGAGGCATCCGCGGCCATGGCGAAAAAGGCGCCGTTGATGCCGGTAATGAGCTGCTGTAGCGCCGGGTCGAGTGCATAGTCCGCCGGGTTCGGCATGGCATCGTCATTGGCAATGGCAATCTGCGTATCCGCCTCGTTGGCCTGGGATTCGCGGTCGTAGCGCAGCCCCGCCAACAGGTCGAGGCGGCTGTTTACGGAATAGGTGAGGTCCGCAAATATGGCCTGGGATTCCACCTGCTGCAGGGTCAGGCCGTAGGTATCCAGGATGACCGGTTCGAGCCCCGCGTACAGCGGCAGCACCGAGTCAACCACCGTTTCGGGCAGCCCAAAACCGTAGATCAGGGTTTCGCGCAGGCCCAGTTCTGCCTGGGTCATACTGCGGTTGCCGGAATAGACGTCTTCCACGTCAAGATCCGAGTAGTAGGCGCCGATCACACCGCTCAGGTTTTCGTAATCGAAGTTGAACAGGAATTCCTGGCTGAACGTTTTATCCTCGCGATCGTCCACCAGGGTCTGGGCCGGCTCCGGGCCGACATCGCCATCCCATTCGTAGCCGTAGTAGACGTCGCTATAGGCGCTGGTGGAGGTGAAATCCCAATGCTCCCCCAGCTCATAGCCGAGCTTCAGGACCGCCATATCGCTTTCGGTGAACTCGTGGGTGGGGTCGTTGAAGGTGGTCTCGCGGTTTTCGAACGGATCGCCGGCACCGGGATTGATCCATTTCACCCCGTTGTCGGTTTCGCTGCTGGTCAGGGTCAGCAGCGCGCGCAGCCCGGGCAGGGCCGCCGGCTCCGCCAGCACTTTCAACCGCAGGGTCTGGTCGCGCTCGAAATCGCTGTTTTCGCCGCGAGTGATATTGCGGTTGAAGCCGTCGAAGTCCCTGTCTTCCGCGGCGATGCGGAATGCCAGCTGGTCTTCGATGATGGCACCACCAAAAGCCATCGCCTTCTCTTCGCGGCCCTCTTCACCGGCGCCGAGGCGCCCCCTGAAAGTCCAGTCGTAAGTGGGGTCGACGGTGTTCATAACGATGGCGCCGGCCAGCGCATTGCGACCCTGCAGCGTGGACTGGGGCCCGCGCAGTACTTCCACCTGTTGCACATCCCAGGTGGAAAAGCCGCCTTCCTGGATGGCGCGGTAGGGCAGTACCGCGCCGTCCGAGTAGACGCTGGTCAGGTAGCTGTTGCCACCACCGGACACCGTGAACGCATTGATGCCGCGGATACTGAAATCGGAACCCAGGGCGCCGGCCACATTCGGCGTACGCTCCAGTACGTCGTACAGGCCGTTGATATTCTCTTCCACGATATTTTCGGCCGTTACCACCTTCACGCTGGCCGCAGTGTCCTGCAGCGAGCGCTCGGTCTTCTGACCCACAACCATCACTTCTTCCAGGCTCCGTTGGCCCGTTGTTTCCTCGGCAATGGCCGCCAGGGCGAAGGAAGAGGACATACCGAACGCGATGGCCCGGCGCAGGGGGTTGGCTGTGAAACGGCGGGATACGCGGGCTGCGATATACCTGGTTGACATGGTCGGCTCCGTGCGGCGTTGGTTCAGGATAGATTGACTGGCACCCTTGTCATTCGAATGACTTTCCGAACTTTTGTTTGTTTTGAGCGCTTTTTGTCCGCTGTTCGTGAATTTTCAGGCGCCCACTGGGTTATTGAAGGCGGCAGTGATATTATTTGGAAATCTTAATGATAACAATTCTTAACTTGTATTTTCTTGCAGAATCGTACCCGCAATGAATGACCAACTGCTGAAACTGCTGGCCGCGACACTGGTATTCGGCGGCTGCCTGCTCGCCTACCTGGCTTCGCCCCGCCAGCGCCTGCTGTCCAGGCCCGTTGCACACAAACCCGCCTGGACGCTGTTTGCGGCCAGCCAGGTGCTGGCGGGCGCAATGCTGGCCACAATCTACCCGCCCGTGTCTGCGATATTGCTGCTGCTGACGCTGGTGATGTGCTTGTGGCTCGCCCTGGTACTGGCCTCGGCACACCTGGCCGGGCGACCACTGCTGGTGGGCTCGATGGGCCTGGTTCTCTTTTCCCTGATCATGGTGAGCGGATAAATGTGGCCTAAAACAATCGCGGGGTTTTTCCTCGGACTGCTCGTGTCCACCAGCCTGGTACTGAACCTGAAGCTGCTGCCGGTCGATGTGGACACGCGCCTGCTCGCGGGCCTGCTGCTGGCTTTCGTATTGTGGGGAGCGGTGATGACCTACTGCTACTACGCCAACTCCATCGGGCGGGCCAGCCTCAACTGCACAAAGTTGCTGGCGGTTTCCGCGGCCCTGAACGCCATCGTGCTGTTTACCAACACCTGAAGACCCGGAATCGGGAAACCAATGCGGGATGTCCCATCAATGAGTGAAAAAAATGCCGGTATCAAAAACCTGATCGAGGCTCACAGCTGGCTCGGTGTCATCATTTCCGTGGCCCTCTTTATTGTTTTCTGGGCCGGCGCCATCGTGCTGTTTCACCACGAAATCCAGGCCTGGGCGCAAGCGCCGCACTTCGCCGTAGACCGCGATGCCGAAGACATGCCCATCGAGGAGATAGTGGCGAAAAAGCTCGGGGAGCATCGGCTCGACAACGAGGAACACCTGACGATCGTACTGGCCGACGATCACCACCCCTACCACCAGTTCTATATCGACCTGCTGCCGGAAGAGGGTTACGAGGGCCCGGAGCAGGTGGCCAGGCTGCTGGTACACCCGAAAACCGGCGAGACACTGGCGAGCCTGGACGATTTCTACCTGGCGGATTTCCTGCTCAAATTGCACTACGACCTGCGCCTGCCCGGCGGTATGTACCTGGTGGGCGTGGTCACACTGATCTTCCTGGTACTTATTTTTTCCGGGGTCTACATCCACGCGCGCAAGCTGATCAGCAACTTCTTCCTCTACCGGGAGAAAAGCAGACGCAACAAGCTGCTGGACATGCACAACGTCATCGGCGTGATGAGCCTGCCATTCGGCCTCATGTACGCGGTGACCGGGGTCATCTTCAATATTTCCATCATCTACCAGATCGCGTTTGCACTGTTTCTGTACCAGGGCGACCAGAACGCCATGCTGGAGGACGCCGGCTATACGATGATCACCGAGAAGCCGGCCGGCGAGGCGCTGGATATGCAGCCCGCCTTTGATTACGCGCGCTCCCTGGAGCGGCAGACCGGCGCGGCCGTCACCATGCTGCGCTTCTACAACTACGGCGACAGGAACGCCGTGATGCAGACTTACGCCGCCGATGAAACCCGCTTCGCCCAGACCAATGAACAGTACTACCAGGTGCGCGATGGCAACCTGCTCAGCCGGCGCGACAGCGAACACCCCAATGCCGTACGCAGTGGCCTGGACGTGATTGCCGGACTGCATTTCGGCAATTTTGCCGGCATCGACCTGCGGATACTCTACCTGCTGCTGGGCCTGGCGGTGGCGGCAATGATCCTGGTGGGCAACCTGCTGTGGCTGGACAAGCGCGCGCTGCAAAAAAACGTCGGCCCGCGCGGTATCGGCCTGGTGGCCAACCTGACCCTGGGTGGCTGCGGCGGCGTGGTGTTGGCCACGGCGGCGGCCTTCCTGGCCGAGCGGCTGATGCCATTGGGATTGGAGGGACGCGGCGACTGGCTGGCGCGGATCTTTGCCGCCGGGCTACTGCTGTCGGCTATCGGCGCCTTTGTGGTGGCAAACAAACGCCTGTTCCTGCGTATCCTGCTGTGGATAACGTCGGCGCTGCTGGCTGTGACCGTTATCGCGGACTGGGCGCTGTTTGCCGGCGACTGGGGGGGATACGGGTCGGTGGTACTCGGCGTTCAACTGGCACTGTTGATCGCGGCAGGGGTCGGCCTGTGGATAGCGCGCTTGCTCGGGCGCACCCCGCCGCTGGCAACGGATGTCCAGGCGGACGAGCCGCTGCCGTTGGCCGGCAGTTGAAACATCGACAGCCGGCGGGAGCCGGTTCCATCAGCCCGCCTCACCCAACGCGGCCAATCGTTGCCTGAGGGCGGCATTTTCCGCCTCCAGCTCTACCAGGCGGGCCTGCAGGGTCTCCAGCTCGGAGGCGGGGATCTCCACCTTGCGGGCGGCCTCGCCAATGGCCGCAGAAGAACCGCCGGAAAACAGGTGGGTATAGCGGGACTCCCGCCTGCCCGCCTCCCGCGGCAACATGGCCACCAGCGGGCCTTTCGCGTGCTCCTCCAGGCTTTTCAGCGCCGCCTCGACCTCGTCGATTTTCTTGAAGGCGTGCATCCGGCTCGCGCGCGAGCGCAGTTCCCCCGGTGTCTGTGGCCCGCGCAGCATCAGCTCGCAAAGTACTGCCTGCTCCCCCGGGTCCAGTTGCAGATCGCTGAACTCGGTATTGCAGAAACGGTGCTGGTACTTCTCCACGCGACCGGATCGATCGTCCACCATCACCACGCCGGCGTCGATCAACTGGCGCAGCAGATCGATCACCGCCCGCTCTGACAGCTGCAGCACCGGGTTGCGGTTGCTCTTCTGGTTGCAGGCCACCATCACCGCGTTGGCACTGAGCGGGTAGTGGTCCGGGGTGGTAATGGATTTTTCGATCAGGACGCCGATTGCGCGGATTTCATTGGGGGTATAGTCCTGCTTCATTGCCTCTTCCCTGGATTTACGAACGGCGGATTGGCCGGGCGCCGCTACAGTCTAACCCACTAGCGGGCAGCCTTGGCATCTAACGGCGGCCGTTGACCAGGGATCATTGAGTCAGTCGCCCGCCTCCAGTTCATCCAGCACCTCCAGCGCCACCGCCGATGCGGACAGGGCCCGCGGGAAGCCGGCATAGGCGGCGGCATGCAGGATGATCTCCAAGACCTGCTCCCGATCCAGGCCACAGCGATACCCGAGTTCGACATGGGCCCGCATCGCCAGATCTCCTCCCAGGGCAGTGATCACCGACAGCGCGACAATCTCCCGTTCGCGGCTGTCGAGCTGGGGCCGGGGGTGCAGACTGCCATAGATGAATTCCACAACCAGGCGCTGCAGGTCCGGGTTGGCCGGTATCGCCCGATCCATTTTTTCATCCAGGTCCGGCACCACTTCGCTGAGAAATTCCAAACCGCGCCGGAAAGCGGCATCGCTGGCAGCGGCGCGGTCGACGACATCCTGATCTGAGCTCATGGTTATTTCTCCCCACCTGTTGTCGATACCGCCAGACGGACATTCATTCCGAACTGGGTATTGCCGGCGGCGTCCTCTGATACCAGGGCAAAATCCATCGCCCCTTCGCGCAGGCAGCTCAGCCGCGGGCTTTCCCCGACGCCAACGGCGCCCTTGCACCAGAAACCGAGGCGCTGCACGTAAAAATCACTGATATCGGGAAAGGCTTCCAGCAACCCGACCATGTTGTCGCCCAGGATGGATACCGGGCAGAGAGGACAACCGTCAAAATGGCCGGCAAAGTCCGCCGCCGTGCATCTTCCAAGCCGCGCCTCTGTACGCGCCTCCCCGGCGGAATACCGCACTCCTTCCAGGCGACGTCGTGGATCCCGGTAGGGATTTCCCTGCGGCAGCGGAGTATCGGAGCGCCCCCCCATGGAAGCGAAAAAAGCGGCTTCCTCCAGCACCAGATAGCGACAGCGCAGCGTCGAGTACAGCTGCCCGTGGCAGGTGCGACACTCCACGACTGCCGTCACCATCTGCCGCGCGGAAATCTCGCCTTCGGTCCAGGCAGCAAGCAGGAACTCTTCGCTGTGAGACAACAGGTCCTCCACCGGCGTCCACCGGTATTCGCCTTTTACGGCAAGGTAATAATGCTTGCGCCGGACGGGGTTCCGGTGTGCCGCCGCCAGGCATCCCTGCACCGCCATGATCCGGGCGGTTTCAGAAGTACTGAGCGTATTGGTTTCGCGGTAACGCTGCTGCTGGCGGCGGCAGATGCCGAAAACACGCTCATCGTCGGCAACGATATGCTCGACCGACACATAGGGGCGCGTCTCGCCGATCAGTTCGAGCAGATAGGCGGCATCCCGGCGCGCGGAAGGCCGGTTTCCGCTACGGTTGATTTCACTCTCGGTCTCGGCAACCACAGTCATCGTGTCCCCCCGCCAGCGATGGCAATCGCAAGCTGATTCCGTTCGTGCGGGCCATTGCGACCGCGCTCCGGATTTCACACTGTCGGGATCACCGGGCAAAAACAAGAGAGGCGTAAAAGGCTTCGGCAATCCGCTAAATGCTGAGCATTTCCGGCCGCAGAGCACGCCGGGCGTGTGGGGCGGGGAGGGGCAGAGCTGGGCGCTTTGGCGCAGCGAACTGTTACCTAACTTTGCGAGCGGCCCACTAAGCGCGGCCGGAGAAAATGGCCAGCAATGCCGCCGCTGCCAGAAGGGCGGAAACCGCGAAGATCGACAGGGGCCAGCAAATGGCCGCTTCGCGGATATTGCGCAGCACTACCATTGCCAGCACCGCCAGCGCAACCGCGGCAAGCAGACCATAGGCGATGCCGAAAATTATCCACAGCGGAGACTCCCGGTACTCCACGGTCGCGCCCAGCGCCGAACCGAGCAACACCATCGCCAGCCACAACAGGCCGACCCGGCGGCTGTAGAAGAAGCCCTGCAGCACCAGTGCCGCCAGTGCACAGACGGCGACCAGGGACAGTACAACTGCGCTGATTACCAGCATCGGACGCATCCTTTGTGGATAAAATGTGGATAATGTCGGACTACTTTATCCACATATCACTCACACAAAGTTACTCCACCCCCGGCCGTTTTGCCAGATTGCGGCGCCGTTGAGCCGATAGGCGGTACGGCTCAGTTGTCCGCGGGAGGTGGCAGATCCGGCAGTGTGTCACCGCGGTGCCAGTCCCAGATTTCGCTGGTTCTCCCCTTGAGGTCCATCTGTTTTTTCTGCATTTCCAGGTAGAGTTTGCGGGTTTCCTCATAGCCCGCGATCCGGGTACTGAGGATCCTCGGCCGAAGGAATACCATCAGGTTGGTTTTATCCACCGTCTTGTCGGTGGAGCGGAACAGCCGGCCTATACCGGGAATATCCCCCAGCAGTGGCACCCTAGATTTGGTTTCGGTGACCTTGTCTTCCATCAGGCCCCCGAGCACCAGTATGGCGCCGTCATCTATCAACACCTTGGTGTGTATCTCGCGTTTACTGGTGACCAGATCCGCCGCCTCCCCGGAGGATGACAATACATTTTCAACTGTCTGCTCGAGTTCGAGGGTGACGGAATTGTTGTTGTTCACCCTGGGCGTGACCGTCAGGGTCGTGCCCACATCCTCGCGCTGTATGGTGGTAAAGGGATCGCTGTCGCTGCCGGACGTCAATGTCTCGCCGGTGACGAAGGGGACATTCTGCCCCACCAGTATCTCCGCCTCCTCGTTGTCCAGGGCCATGATGGTGGGCGTGGAGAGAATATTGGCGTTGCTCTCGGTAGCTACCGCATTGATGGCCGCCGTGAGATTGTCGCCACTGATAAAGCCCAGGTTCAGGCCACTGCCTATCAGGGATTCCGTCGCCAGGGACAAGGGGTTGGTCACCGTGATTTCATTGCCATCGTCGTCATAGGTCGTGGTCTCCGCGGCGGAGTTATCGAAGCCGGCAACGGCCCCACTGTCGCCGCCCGCCAGCCAGCTGATGCCGAGGCTGTTGCCATTGCTTTCGCTTACCTCCACGATCAGCGCTTCGATCAGGACCTGGGCGCGGCGCACATCCAGCTTGGCCACCACCCCCTTCATCTCCTCCAGTAGCGAAGGCGGTGCCGTCAGCACCAGCGAGTTCAGCGCTTCATCGGCCTGGATGCTCACTTCCACATCGGCGACCTGCTGGTCTTTCTCAGCTTTCTGGATACTGCCACTCATGCCTTCGAGGATAGGCTTCAGGTCCACCGCCTTGGCGTACTGCATGTAGATCACCGCGGTGTTGCCATTTCCCGAGAGGGGCTGATCCAGTTGGCCGACGATTTTTTTCAGCTGTTGGCGGGTCACCGGATTGCCGGTCAGCAGCAGGCTGTTGGAGCGTTCGTCCACGGCGATTCGCAGCGGCTGCGCCGCATTACCGGAATCGGCATTGCCACCGGATTGCAACAGGCCGCTCAATACCTCCTTTACTTCCCTGGCGGAAGCAAACTGCAGCGGCACCAGTTCAATATTGATGCCCCCGGTGCGGTCCAGCTGGTGAACCAGGTGCACTATCTCATCGATATTCGCCGCGCGCTCGGCAAGAATCAGGGTATTGGTACCCGCATCCGCGGCCAGGTGGCCGGTCTTTGGAATCAGCGGGCGCAGCAGGGCAACCAGTTGTGCGGCAGAAATGTTTTGTACTTCGATCGTCCGCACCACCAGGGATTCCGGCGATACGTCGACAGAGCCATCCACCACCGGAATTCCCTGTTGCCCGGCGAGGGCTTCCGGCACCACCTTCAAGGTGTCGCCCTGTTCGATCAGGGCGAAGCCGTTGACCTGCAACACCGACATGAAAATCCTGAAAGCCTCTTCGCGGGTCATGGGATCGCCGGCGACCACCGTGACCCGGCCTTTCACATTGGGATGCACGATAATGCTCTTGCCGGTGAAATCCGAAGCCCAGTCGATCAGGTCATAGATATCGGCGTCCTGCAAGGACAGGGTCACTTCTTCACGACTCTGTGCCTGCATTTTCCCGGCGCTCTCCGAGCGCTCTGCAGGTTGCTTCGCATAGACCGCAACGGAAACCATCGCCAGCGACCCCAGGCTGATGGGAAACAGAAGCCAATAGAAATTTTTTCGCAGCCCGATACGCAACCGGTACCCGCCCTCGAGACCGGTGCGCTCCATCGCTGCAACAAGACGCGCTTTCACCCGCTTTGCCGCCAACATGGGAAAACCTCTTCAACCGCGGTAAGAGTACATACCGCCACGCGCTTACAGACGTCGGTTGTTCGGGTTTGTTCATGTAAAGGTTCTTTACGTTTGTAAGGATCTGTTGAGGGGCTGGTCGGAGGTAGTGTGGGCAACGGAACACAATGATCGACACAGTGCGGGCGGGCAGAAAAAGTTTCTACAATTGCGCTTCAACCGTTGGCTTTAACGCAAACAATAGATTAGTGCCGAGGAATGACAGTGAATGGAAGGCATTGGCGGCTTTAGAGCGCAATGGCGGTTTCCGTAAAAACCCGGGCGAGGAAAACGCAACCCTGCAGCTGGCGGAATCAAACGTTGAATCGCCAGTCCGCAGGAGTTTTCAAAAAGGAATTACTCCACCGTCACCGACTTGGCCAGGTTCCGCGGCTGGTCGACATCGGTCCCTTTCAGCAGTGCGACATGGTAGCTGAGCAGCTGCAGCGGCACCGTGTACAGGATCGGCGCCAGGCTCTCCGGTGCTTCGGGCACTTCCACTACCGTCAGGCCCGGCTCGCTGTGGAAGCCGGCTTTGGGGCTCGCGAACACGAACAGCTCGCCGCCGCGGGCGCGGACTTCCTGCAGGTTGGATTTCAGTTTTTCCAGCAGTTCGTCGTTGGGGGCCACCACCACCACCGGCATATCCGCATCCACCAGCGCCAGCGGCCCGTGCTTCAGTTCGCCGGCCGGGTAGGCCTCGGCGTGAATATAGGAGATCTCCTTCAGCTTCAATGCACCCTCGAGCGCGATCGGGTACTCGACGCCGCGACCGAGGAACAGCGTGTGGTGCTTCTCGGCGAAGGCCTCGCTGGTGACCTGCACGCGGCTGTCGAGGCCGGTGAACTGTTCCATCAGTTGCGGCAGCCTGTGCAGGGCATCCACCAGTTCCGCCTCGCGCTCCGCCGGCAGGCCGTTGATCCTGGCCAGGGCGATACAGAACAGTTGCAACGCGACCAGCTGGGTAGTGAAGGCCTTGGTGGAGGCGACGCCGATCTCCGGACCCGCCTCGGTCATCAGCGACAGTTCCGACTCGCGCACCAGCGAGCTGTTGGGCACATTGCAGATGGTCAGTGAGGCGAGATAGCCGAGTTCCCCGGCCTGGCGCAGTGCCGCCAGGGTGTCGGCGGTCTCGCCGGACTGGGAGATGGTAACGAACAGGGTACCCGGGCGCACGGCGGCCTTGCGGTAGCGGATCTCGCTGGCCACCTCGACCGAGCAGGGCACACCGGCCCAGTCCTCCAGCCAGTAGCGCGCCACCAGGCCGGCGTGATAACTGGTGCCGCAGGCGACGATCTGCACCTGTTTCACTTCCGGCAGTATCTCGTTTGCGCGCGCGCCCAGTGCCTGGGCCAGTACCGATTTCTCGCCGATACGGCCGGCCAGCGTGGCCTCCACCACTTTCGGCTGCTCGAAAATCTCTTTCTGCATATAGTGGCGGTAGCGGCCCTTGTCGGCGGCATCGTGGCTGCCGTTCAGTTTGTGCACCGGGCGGCTGACCTCCTCGCCGTTGCTGTCGCGCACGGCGATACCGGCAGTGGTGATCTCGGCAATATCGCCCTCTTCGAGGTAGATGAAGCGGTCAGTGACCTGGCGCAGGGCCATGGTGTCCGAGGCGATAAAATTCTCCTCGATGCCGATACCGATCACCAGCGGGCTGTCGGAGCGGGCGCAGACCAGCGCATCCGGTTCATCGGCGCTGATCACACCCAGCGCGTAGGCGCCGTCGAGTTGCTCGATGGCGGCGGTGACCGCAGCCTGCAGGTTGCGGCCGCCCGCGGCCAGCGAATGGATCAGGTGTACCACCACCTCGGTATCGGTATCGGACGCAAACTTGTAGCCTTTGTCTTCCAAATCCGCGCGCAGGGCCTGATAGTTCTCGATAATGCCGTTGTGTACCAGCGCGATATCGCCGGATCTATGCGGGTGGGAGTTGTGGTCCGACGGTGCGCCGTGGGTGGCCCAGCGGGTGTGGGCAATGCCCAGGCGGCCGGCGGCCGGGGCATCGCCCAGCCGCGCCTCCAGGTCGGCGACCTTGCCCTGGCTCTTGCGCAACTGCAGCTGGCCGTCGCCATCCAGCAGGCAGACGCCGGCGGAGTCGTAGCCGCGGTACTCCAGGCGCCGCAGGCCTTCCAGCAGAATTTCACTGACATTGCGCTGGGCCAGCGCGCCGACGATTCCACACATATTTCTCTACCTCTGTTATCTGAATTCCGGTGCAGGCCGGAAATCAAGTGTCTCGTAACGAATCAAACGCGCCTCGGGGCAACTTATGCGTAAGCGCTCACTTCGGCACAGATCACCCGCACCCCCAGCCGCTCGAGCCGGGCGCGGATGTCGTCGTCCAGGTCGCTGTCGGTGACCAGCGCGTTGACCCGCTCCCAGGGCAACTCCAGGTTCGGGATGCGGCGGCCGACCTTGTTGGACTCCGCCAGCACCACCACCTCACGCGCGACCTCCGCCATGATCCGCGACAGGCCGATCTGCTCGTTGAAGGTGCAGGTACCGCGTTCCAGGTCGATGCCGTCGGCGCCGATAAACGCCTGGTCGAAGTCGTAGCCGCGCAGCACCTGCTCGGCCACCCGGCCCTGGAAGGCCTCGAAATGCGGGTCCCAGGTGCCGCCGGTCATCAGCAGCGTGGGCTCGTTCTCCAGTTCGCGCAGGGCGTTGGCCACGTGCAGCGAGTTGGTCATCACCACCAGGCCGCGCTTGCGCTCCAGCTCCGGAATCAGTGCCGCGGTGGTACGGCCGTAATCGATCACCATGCGGTGGTGGTCCGGGATCAGCGCCGCCGCGGCGCGGCCGATGGCGCGCTTGACCTCGGACGGCGCCTCTTCGACCACCAGCTCCCGCGGCACCGGGATGGCGCCGCCGTGGCGGCGCAGCAGCAGGCCGTGGTTCTCCATCGCCGTCAGATCCTTTCGTATCGTAACTTCAGAGGTTTCGAACTGGCGCGCCAATTGTTCGACACTGGCTTCGCCGGCTTCGTTCAGCAGGGCCAGGATCTGGTGGCGGCGTTGCAGGGTGTTGCGTTTCGACATGGATTAACAAGTTTCGATTTGAAACTTAACAATAGCAAATCGAAAGCGGAATTCACAATGGGGATTTGAGCTGACGGGGGAGCCCCCGGATTCCGCTACGCTCCATCCGGGCTACGACAATCCACTCCGCTATCCGATCGGGTAGGGAGATCAGCGTGACAGGCCCTCCATCAGGGCCTTGAGAAAGCGCGCCAGTTCACCGCCGGTGACGGCCCGATGATCGGCGCTGATGGACAGGGGCAGTAGCGGGCGCACCGCCGGTTTGCCGTCGACGACGACGGCGCCGTCGCTGATGCGCCCGGCACCGACAATGGCCACGGTGGGCGGCATTACCACCGGCGTCGCATAGCGGCCGGCCAGGGCGCCGAAGTTGGACAACAGGATAGTGGCGCCCTGCAGGTCCTCGCGGGCAATGCCGGTTTCGCGGGCCCGCCGCTTGTAGTCCTCGACCTGATCGAGCAGCTGTTCATCGGAACGACCGGCGACATCTTTCAGGACCGGCACGAACAGGCCGCGCGGGGAATCCACCGCCAGGCCGATATTGACCGCGTCCGATGCCGCCAGCCGCTCATTTTCGTAGCGCGCGTTCAGGTTTGGCTCCGCCTCGCAGGCGGCCTGCAGCGCGCGGATCAGCCGCAGGGTGGCGGGCTGCTCGCCCCACCAGGCGGAGATATCCACATCGTCGCAGAGTGTCATCGGCGCCACCGAATCCCGCGCGCGGCTCATGGCCAGCGCCATGGCGCGGCGGGCCGGGGCCATTTCCGCCGATGCTCCCGCAGCCGGTTCTTTCGTTTTTCTGGGCTCTTTGTCCTGTTTTTCCCGTAACTTCGGTGACTTTCCCGAAGTTTCTGCCAGACCCCGTACCTCGGCGGCGGTAAAGCGCTCGCCGACCGGTTCGCGATCGGCCAGGTCGACCCCCAGGCGCCGGGCCAGTGCTCGCACGGCCGGTGTGGCCAGCCGGCACGGCACCGGGGTTGGGGCGGTTTCCCGACCCAACACCTCGGTGCTGCGCTGGATTTTGCCGACCACGGTGCCGGAATCTCCCGACTCCGGGCCCCCGGCGGTTTTTCCCCGATCGCCGGTTTTATCCACAGCCTTCTTCGCGCCTGTGGATTTCTCATCGGCGAAGGCGACCAGCGGTTTGCCTACCTCGACGGTATCGCCCTCGGCGGCGTAGAGCTTCTCGACGGTGCCGGCGCGCGGGGAGGGCACCTCCACCAGCGCCTTGGCAGTCTCCACGGTGACCAGGCTCTGGTCGGCGGCGATGCGATCACCCTCGGCCACATGCCACTCGCGGATCACCGCGTCCGGCAGGCCCTCGCCCAGGTCCGGCAGTTCGAACAGCTTCACCGGCCACCTCCATTGGGATAATCCAGCGCCGCGCGGGCGCCGGCGAGAATCCGCTCCACGTCCGGCAGGTAGCAGTCCTCCAACTGGTAGTAGGGCATCACCGTGTCGTAACCGGTGACGCGCTGTACCGGCGCCCGCAGCAGGTCGAAGGCGTAGTCGTTGATCTGCGCGACAATCTCGGCGCCGAGACCGCCGGTGCGCGCCGCTTCGTGCACCACTGCGCAGCGGCCGGTTTTTTCCACAGAGTCGACAATACTGTGGATATCCAGTGGTTTCAGCGTGGCCGGATCGATCACTTCGGCCTCGATGCCCTCTTCGGCCAGTTGCTCGGCCGCGGCCAGCGTCTCCTTGAGTGAGGCGCCCCAGCTGACCAGCGTGATATCGGCGCCCTCGCGCAGCCGGAAACAGCGGTCCAGCGGCAGCGCCTCGCCGCTGTCCGGCACTTCCTGCTTGGCCGCGCGGTAGATGCGCTTGGGTTCCAGGAACAGCACCGGGTCCGGATCGCGGATCGCCGCCAGTAGCAGGCCGTAGGCGCGCGCCGGCGAAGAGGGCACCACCACCCGCAGGCCGGGGATATGCGCGAACAGTGCCTCGGTGCTCTCGGAGTGATGTTCCGGCGCATGGATGCCGCCGCCGTAAGGCGCGCGGTAGACAATCGGGCAGCTCAGGCGACCGCGGGTGCGGTTGCGGAAGCGGGCGGCGTGGCTGAGGATCTGGTCCAGGCCCGGGTAGATAAAGCCCATAAACTGGAACTCCGCCACCGGCCGCAGCCCCTGCGCGGCCATGCCCACGGCGATACCGGCAATCATGGTTTCCGCCAGCGGCGTATCCAGCACCCGCTCGGCACCGAATTTTTTCTGCAGGCCCTCGGTGGCGCGGAAGACACCGCCGTTGGCGCCCACATCCTGGCCGAATACCAGCACCCGCTCGTCTGCAGCCAGTTCGTACGCCAGCGCCTGGGTGACCGCCTCTAACAGCGTGATCTCCGCCATCAGCGCGCTTCCCCGCGGGCAGCCAGTTCGTCGTACTGTTCGTAGAGGGCTTCCGGCAGTTCGGCGTAGAGGTGATCGAAGATGGCCGTGGGCCTGTCTTTTGGGCAATCGCTGTAGGCCCTGACCTCCCGCTCCAGGATTTCCGCCAGTTCCCGCTGCAGCTCGGTTTCCGCGTCCCCGTTCCAGTGGCCTTCGGATTCCAGGAAGCGCGCCAGCCGCGCCAGGGGCTCGCTCTTTTCCGCCTGCGCCAATTCTTCCGGTGGGCGATAGCGGCTGGCGTCGTCGGCGGTGGTGTGGTCGCAGAGGCGGTAGCTCAGCGCCTCGATCAGCGTCGGTCCCTCGCCGCGGCGGGCGCGCTCGGCGGCATCGGCCACCGCCGCGCGCACGGCAATCACATCGTTGCCGTCCACCTGCAGGCCGGGAATGCCGGCCGCCACGGCCTTCTGGGCGATGGTTCGCGACGCCGTCTGGGCGCCGCGGGCCACGGAGATGGCCCATTGATTGTTGTTGATCACAAACACCACCGGTAGCTTCCAGACACCGGCCAGGTTCAGCGCCTCGTAGAAATCGCCGCGGGATGTGGCGCCGTCGCCGGCGCTGGTGACGGCCACCCGGGGCGGTTCGTCGAAGTGTGCGTTTTTGTATTTCAGCGCAAAGGCGATGCCGGCGGCGTGCAAGAGCTGGGTGGCGATCGGGATACACAGCGGCAGGTCCCGCGGCGCGTGTTCGAAGCACTGGCCGCGCTCGTCGCCGCCCCAGATGGCGAGGATTTCCTCTATCTGCACGCCGCGCTCCAGCAGCGCGCCGGTTTCGCGGTAGTAGGGGCAGTAGACATCCTCGCTATCCATTGCCGAGCCGGTGCCGACGCCGATGGCCTCCTGGCCGAGGCTGGAGGGGTAGGTACCCAGGCGGCCAGTGCGCTGCAGTTTCACCGCGCGGTCGTCCACCAGGCGCGCCAGTGCCATCTGCCGGTAGAGCGCCTGCAGCATATCCGGCGTGGCGAAGTCGGGCAGTTCCTGGGTGGCGCGGCCCCGATCGTCGAGATATTGCAGATGGGCAATATCGAAGGACGCGACCAGGTGCATTCTGGGTTTGTGCATCGGGATTTTCCTTTTGGCCCCGATGGAGAAGTGTAATGGACGGGCGGCGCGTGGCCGTTTGGATAGGGTGGGTTATGCCGCCGGATTTCTCATCGGGCGAATCTTGGTGTGCGGATTAGCAGGCTCAGTGGCGGCCCTGCTACCGGGAGCACCTTGTGGGACACGCCGTGCATCCATCCCTGGAGGCTTGTCTGCGAGGTCCCTCTCGCAGACAGTCCCACAAGGTGCTCCCGGTATCAGGACCTTCGCATCGGCATTGGTTTTTCTTGGCCATATGAATAGTTTGATAAGAACAGCGAGGTCAACGCGAAGGCCCTGATGCCGGTGGCTGTTCGCGGGACCGTATGAGACAGGGACGTCGATTACGAGCGTACAGGGATGTATTCACAGGGGGGCGCCCAGCCCGTGTCCCGCGAACAGCCACCGGCAGCAGGGCCGCCCCCAAGCCTGCTTACAACTTCAAATTGAAGTGCCCCGATCAACACGGGATTGGCCCCACATCCGGATTCAGAAACTGGTATCAGGATTTCTTGGTGGGGCGCTGCCAACCACTGATGTTGCGCTGCTTACCGCGGGCCACGGCCAGTTCGTCAGTGCTCACTTCGCGGGTAATGGTGGAGCCGGCGCCAACGGTTGCACCGGCGCCCACTTTGACCGGCGCCACCAGCGCGGTATTGGAGCCGATAAAGGCGCCGTCGCCGATCTCAGTGGTGGATTTGTTCACGCCGTCGTAGTTGCAGGTGATGGTGCCGGCGCCGATATTGACGCCGTCGCCGACGATGGCATCGCCGACATAGGACAGGTGATTGACCTTGCTGCCGCGACCGATCTGCGCCTTCTTGGTCTCGACGAAGTTGCCGACCTTCGCGCCATCCGCCAGATGGGTGCCCGGGCGCAGGCGTGCGAAGGGGCCGATGGTGCAGGCCTGGCCCACCTCGGCGTCCTCGATAATGCTGTTGGCCTCGACGCGGGTACCGTCCGCCAGGCGGCAGTTTTTCAGCAGGCAATTGGGCCCTATCTGCACATCCTGGCCCAGCACCACTTCACCCTCGAATACGCAATTGATATCGATGGACACATCGGTGCCGCACTCGAGGCTGCCGCGCACATCGATACGCGCCGGATCCTGCAGGGTCACGCCGGCGTTCATCAGCGCCAACGCGCGGTTGTGCTGCAGGGCGCGCTCCAGTTGCGCCTGTTGGGCGCGGCTGTTGACACCGGCCACCTCCAGCGGATCACTGGCGCGCACGCCGGTGACGGCGATGTCCTCGCTGACCGAACGCGCAATCACATCGGTCAGGTAGTATTCTCCCTGGGCATTGTCGTTGGACAGCTCCGGCAGCCACTCGGATAGCAGGTCGGCGGGCGCGGCGAGTATGCCAGTGTTCACTTCGCGGATCGCCAGGGTATCCGCATCGGCGTCCTTTTCCTCGACAATCGCCTGCACGCGGCCGGCGTCGTCGCGCACGATGCGGCCGTAACCGGCCGGGTTCGCCATCTCCACCGACAGCAGGGCGGGACCCTTGTCGGACGCCGACAACAGCGACTGCAATGTGCCGGTCTTGACCAGCGGCACGTCGCCATAGAGCACCAATACCGTGGCGCCGCGACGGAAGTTCGGGATCGCCTGGGCCACCGCGTGGCCAGTGCCCAACTGCTCCGTCTGCTCGACGAATTGCACACCGCTGCCGGCAAACTGCTCGCGCACGCTCTCCGCACCGTGGCCGATCACCACCGTGATCTCCAACTCTCGGTCACGACCCAGCTGTTTGGCGGACTCGATGACGCGGCCCAGCATGGGCACACCGCCAATCGGGTGCAGTACCTTGGGCAGGTCGGAACGCATGCGGGTGCCTTTGCCGGCGGCGAGAATGACGACATCGATACTCATGGAAACTCTTTTTTGCGCTGTTTGTTCAAGAATGGCTGCGAATTGTGGCGACTTCGCGCAGTGACCACAAGAAGGAACCTCAAGTTGGCGTGCAGTAAATCCGATTGCCTGCGGCTAGAATGATCCGATCTCACGGGGAGTAAAAAGTTTTGCAAACAGGTCTGGAAACGGCTTTGGAAACAAGGGGACTCTGGCTGTCGATTGTCGGCTGCCTGCTGATGGCCGCACTGGGCTTCGGTTTCGCCCACCTGACCGGCTCCGAGGCCATCTTCCTCGACGGGGTCTTCTCGCTGGTCAATTTCGTCATGTCGCTGGTGATGCTCAGTGTCTCGCGACTGATCCGCCGCAGCGCCGACCGGCGCTTTCCGTTCGGCTACGCCAGTTTCGAACCGGCCTTCAATGTGCTGCAGAGTATGGTGATCCTGGGCGTGATGCTGATGGCGCTGTCCTCGGCTGTGGCCGCACTCTACCAGGGCGGCCGCTCGCTGGAGGCGGGCGTGGCGACCTTCTATGCAGCCATAGCCAGTGCCGGTTGCCTGGCAGTGCACCTGGTCTTGCGGCATATCGCTCGGGTCACCGGCTCGTCGCTGATCGAGGTGGACGCCTTCGCCTGGCTGATGGACGCCGTTCTCAGTGGCGTGGTGCTGTGCGCCTTCGCATTCGTGTGGCAATTCGGCGAGCTGCTCGGCGACCAACTGCCCTATGTGGACGCGTGGATGGTCATCGGCATGGTGGCGGTGATGCTGCCGGTACCGGCGCGGATACTGTACCGCAACCTGATGGAGGTGCTGCTGGCGGCGCCGTCATCAAGGGTTCAGCGGCAGATCCGCAGCGCCTTCGCCGAGGCAATGCAGGATATCCCGGGCCGCCGCTGGTCCCTGAGCATGACCAAGACCGGCCGCTCCCTCTACCTGCACGCGCGCATCCTGGTGGACGACGCCTACCGCGGCGCGCCGGTGGAGCAGGCGGATGCCTGGCGCGAGACGCTCACCGAACGCATGGGCGAGTTCGTGCACGAACAGGAATTCGACGTGGTCTTCACCACCGATCCCGACTACCTGTGAGCTCCCGTATTTCGCTTCCGTTTACCTCACCAAGCCGACAATCGACGCAACTGGATTGCCGCCTGGCGTCAAAGCGGTTAGTTTGACGCGCGCAATTCGATCAGTTGCACAGCTTATCCACAACTTATAAAGACTCGAAAAACCGCCGGCCCACAAGGCACGGCAGGGGGATCTCCAATGACGACTATCAAGCAGGCAGGCATCTGCCGCCGGCTGCTGGGGCTGTCCGCGCTGGCGCTGGCCATGCCACTGTCCGCGCTGGCAGCACCCGCGACGGAAACGACAGAAGAAAAGAAAAAGACACCCGCAGCGGAAACCAGCAACAAACAGCAGGCGGAATCCTGGGATGTGAACCGGCCTCCCTACGCATTCAAGCCAATTAACCTCGACACCACCGAAACCACCTGGAGCAACCTGGATATCAGCCCCGACGGCGACACCATCGTCTTCGACATGCTCGGCGATATCTACACGATGCCGGTGTCCGGCGGCGAGGCCGCGCCGCTGACCAACGAGATCGCCTGGAATATGGAGCCGCGCTTCAGCCCCGACGGCGAATCCATCGTCTTCGTCAGCGACCGCGACGGCGCCGACAACCTGTGGATCATGGACCGCAATGGTGAAAACCTGCGCCAGTTGACCGAGGAAAAGGAACACCTGGTGCACTCGCCGGCCTGGAGCCCGGATGGCCAGACGCTGGTGGCGCGCAAGGGCTTTATGTCCGGCCGCAGCATTCCCGCCGGCGAGATCTGGATGTACCACTACGGCGGCGGCGAGGGGCGCCAGTTGAAGGCGCGCCTGGGCGGCGAGATCGCGCAGAAGAATATCGCCGACCCGGCCTTCTCGCCGGACGGCCGCTATATCTACTACTCGATCGACACCACGCCGGGCACCCGCTGGGAGTACAACAAGAACGCGACCCAGCAGATCTTCGCCATCAACCGCTACGACCTGCACGATGGCAAGGAGGAGACCTTCGTGTCCGGTCCCGGCGGCGCCATCGCGCCGGTACCGTCGCCGGACGGCGAGCGGCTGGCCTTCGTGCGCCGCCAGGACGACAAGACGGTGCTGTTTTTGAAGGACCTGACTACCGGCCTGGAGACCCCCGTCTACACCGAACTGGAGCGGGACCTGCAGGAGACCTTTGGCTCCCACGGCAACTATGTACAGTACGACTGGATGCCGGACGGCGAATCCCTGATCGTCTGGTCGAAAGGCAAGTTCCAGCGGATCGCCGCCGATGGCAGCGGTAGCGAGGAAATCACGGCGCATATCCGCGTCGAAAAGCAGGTCGCGGACGCTGTGCGCTTCCCGGTGGACGTGGCGCCGGAAACCTTCGACGTGAAGATGATCCGCTGGGCGCAGAAATCCCCGGACGGCGAGCAGATCGCCTTCCAGGCCCTGGGCAGGATCTATATCCAGGATGTGGACAGCGGCGAGCGCCGTCGGCTGACGCGCCAGGATGACGACTTCGAGTTCTACCCCAGCTGGTCCCGCGATGGCCGCCGGATCACCTACGTGACCTGGAATGATAAAGGGCTGGGCCATGTGCGCGTGGTCTCTGCCCGCAGCGGCCGCGGCGAGAATATCACCCGCGAGCCGGGCCTGTACGTGGAGCCGTCCTTCTCCCCCAGTGGC
Organism: Microbulbifer litoralis; assembly: GCF_023634065.1. Taxonomy (GTDB): domain Bacteria; phylum Pseudomonadota; class Gammaproteobacteria; order Pseudomonadales; family Cellvibrionaceae; genus Microbulbifer; species Microbulbifer litoralis. Next base: position 5,602 of record NZ_JALKCV010000007.1, on the reverse strand, counting down.
GATACCGTGGCCTTCCGCCGCTTTACCGGCGGCTACCTGCTGAGCCCGGAGTACTCGCTGGAACCGGGAATCTACCTGGCGGACGCCGATGGCGACTGGCAGCGCCGGCTGGTCAAGTCCGGCTACGAGCCGCACTTCGGCGCCACCGACGAGCGTATCTATTTCTCCGACCACGGCGACAACAAGCGCCTGCTGAAAAGTGTCGATGTGCACGGCAAGGACGAGCGCCAGCACCTGCACGGCGAGGAGATCACCTCCTTCCGCCTGTCCCCCGACGGCCGCTGGGTGGCCTTTACCCAGGACTTCAAGGCCTATGTGGCGCCGTTTATGCACACCGGCAAGGCCGAGGCCATAGGTCCGCAATCAAAGGCCGTGGCGGTAACCCGGGTGTCGGCGCACGCCGGCGAGAACCTGCACTGGTCCGCCGACAGCCGCACCCTGGGCTGGGCCCACGGGCCGAAACTCTACGAGCGGCAATTGAAAGATGCCTTCGACTTCGTCGCCGGCGCGCCGGATAAGCTGCCACAACCGGTGGCCGAGGGCCTGGACCTGAGTTTCAGCCAGGCATTTGCCAATCACGACCAGTTGATCGCGCTGACCGGCGGTACCGTGGTCACCATGCGCGATGCGGAAAACAGCCGCGAGGTGATCGACAACGGCACCGTGCTGTTCCGCGGCAACCGCATCCTGGCCGTGGGCGCGGCCGGCGAGGTGGAAATCCCGGTGGGCACCAAACGCATCGATGTCAGCGGCAAGACGGTGCTGCCGGGCCTGATCGACGCTCACGCCCACGGCGCCCAGGGCCGCGAGGAAATCATCCCGCAGCAGAACTGGAACCTCTTCTCCAGCCTGGCGTTCGGCGTCACCACCATTCACGACCCGTCCAACGACAGCAGCGAGATTTTCTCCGCAGCGGAAATGCAGAAGGCCGGCCTGATCACCGGCCCGCGGATCTTTTCCACCGGCACCATCCTCTACGGTGCCAAGGGCCCCGGTTACCGCGCCAAGATCAACTCGCTGGAGGATGCCCAGTTCCATGTGGAGCGACTGCAGAATATGGGCGCCATCTCGGTGAAGAGTTACAACCAGCCGCGCCGCAACCAGCGCCAGCAGGTACTGCAGGCGGCGCGCGAACGCGGCATGATGGTGGTGCCCGAAGGTGGCGGCAAATACCAGCACAATATGACCATGATCGTCGACGGTCACACCGGCCTGGAGCACTCGCTGCCGATTGCCAATATCTACTCGGACGTGCAGCAGTTGTGGGGCCAGACCCGGGTCGGCTACACGCCCACCTTCGTGGTGGCCTACGGCGGCCTCACCGGCGAGTACTACTGGTACGACCGCACCGAGGTGTGGAAGAACAAACGCCTGACGACCTTCACGCCGGACTTTATCGTCGAGCCGCGCTCCATCCGCCGGCCGACGGCGCCGGACAACCACTACAACCATTTCGAGGTGGCGAAGCACGCCAAGCAGCTGCGCGACCGCGGCGTGACCGTGCATATCGGCGCCCACGGCCAGCGAGAGGGCCTCGGCGCCCACTGGGAACTGTGGATGATGGAGCAGGGCGGCTTTACCCCCTGGCAGGCCTTCCGCGCCGGCACTATTGACGGCGCCCGTTACCTGGGCATGGACGGCGATATCGGCAGTATCGAGCCGGGCAAGCTGGCGGACCTGATCGTCGTCGACGGCAACCCACTCGAGGACCTGCGCCAGTCGCAAAATATCACCTACACCGTGATCAACGGCCGCGTGTTCGAGGCGCAGACCATGAACGAGCTGGACGCGGAGGCGCGGCTGGCGTTCTTCCACGAGCGGCTGCCGGTCAGCGCCATGCCGGCGCCGACCGCCGAGGCCATCCAGGCCAAACAGGAGCGCCACCACTGGGTGCACTGACCGACAAGCATTTCGGGAACCGGAATCCAGGGGCCGGCGGATACCCTATGTGTCAGGGTAGTTGTCGCCGGCTCTTTTATTGCCGGTTGGCGATATAGCCGTACTTCACCAACCCGACAAATACCGAACCGCCGATGGCGTTGCCCACGGTCGCGATGGACAGGAAGCGCAACACATCCATTGGGCCGACGCCGTTGTCGGTGCCGAACCAGGCGCTGAAAATGGCCACCGCGCCGGCGATACAGTGCGCCAACCCTCCGAGGCCGATGACGAAGGTGATGACGGTGATCACGACGATGCGGCCGATGGTGTCGGTGGAGGAGGCCACCACCCAGCCCAGCAATCCCATCAGCCAGCCGGCAAATACCGCTCCCAGAAACAGGGCATCGGCGCCGTCGGCGGTCATCTTGTCGCTGTAGTAGTCGAAGGCGGCACCGTCGATATGCTGGCTGACGGCAACGAAGCGCACAAAAATCAGGCTGAAAACCAGCGCGCCGATCATATTGCCGCAATAGATCACCGACCAGATGCGCGCCAGGTCTGTCCACTTCTGCTGGCCGTCCAGCACCGGCAGGATGGCCAGGGTCGTATGCTCGGTAAACAGGTCGGCGCGGCCGATAATGACCATCACAAACCCGATCGGATAGCTGAGGGAGATGATGAAGTGCAGCAGCTGGCCGCCCACCAGATCGTGGAAGTGGGTATAGAGCGCCGCCATCAGGAAAAAGCTGAAACCGATTTCCAACCCGGCGGCAATGGACGACAGCAGCAGCGAGCGGTTGTCCCGTTCGTACTCGTGCTGACTGGCCTGCATCTGCTCCTGCAGAATTTCCCGGTCGTTCTTCGGCCTGTCGGATTCGCTGGACATGATCTCTCCGTGCTGGCGGCGACAAAACCCCTGCCACTCAGGAAAGATTAGTTGTCTCTGTGCGAGCCGATACTGCGCGAAATCCCGGATCAGCCGTTGCGGATCATATCCTCGATCCAGGTGCGCACGCGCCGGGCCTCGGCCTCGCCGGCATCCACGGCCTCCGCCGCGCGGGAGAACTCCAGCCCGCCGATACTGCCGACCTTGGGCATGACCAGCACATCCGGCGGCGACCCCATCATGCGCGTGCGCTTGTGGCGCCGCTCGAGAATATCCATGGCCTGGGACATGGTGTCGAACATGCCCGGGGAGACGGCGCGGCTTTTGCCGCGAAAGCCGGGGAACTGGGACAGCTGCTCTTTGCCCTGTTCCAGCCAGCGGCCCAGGCTGATGGCAGTGTGGTCGCCGCTGTCCGCTTCCGCCGCGTAGTCGTCGTCGGTTTCGGTGGGCTCATCGGCGTTCTCGCTGACCACGGCCTTGACCTGGCCCTGCTGCCGGTCCATCAGCGGCGCGCCGTCCTCGGTGACATCGACGGCGATGACACGGGTGGCACCCATGGCGCGACACACATCCACCGGCACCGGGTTGACCACCGCGCCGTCCACCAGCCAGCGCCCGGACAGGGATTTGGCCGACAGCAGGCCCGGTATCGAGCAGGAGGCGCTGACCGCGTCCTGCAGGTTACCCTGCTGCAACCAGATCTCCTGGCCGGTGTGCAGGTCCGTGGCCACCGCGGTCAGCGGCAACGGCAGCTCCTCGAGATTCCGGTATTCAAGAAGGCCTTGAACGGTTTGGTGCCGCCCAGCACCCCGCCGCTCAGTGTCCAGTTGATATCCAGCAGCGAAAAGACTTTCCAGTTGTCCAGCAGCCGCACCCACTCCTCCAGCCTGTCCAGGCAGCCGGCGGAATAGGCCGCGCCGACAAAGGCCCCCATGGAGGTACCGGCGATCACGTCCGGGCGAATGCCCATTTCGTCCAGGACCTTCAGCACGCCGATATGCGCGAAGCCCTTGGCGGCGCCGCTGCCCAGGGCGAGCCCGATGCATGGGGTGGCAGGGGAGCGGGGACTGGCGTTCTTGAATGACACGGGTGCAAATACCGGCTCGAAGATTGTGAAAATAAGGCAGTGTTCAGCCGGCGTCAGCCGTTTCGCCGGCACTGTCTCCCTGTTGGAGAATCGCTTCCGCCCGCGCGCGCACCTCGGCCGAATGGGACCAGGCCAGCACCCGTTCGAGAAAGCCCCTGGCGAGTGCCCGCTTACCGATTGCCGCCAGGTAAAAACCGATGGCGCTGTTCAGGGCGAGGTGGTCGGGCTCGTACTGGTAGGCGGCCATCATGGTCCTGACCGCTGCGTCCTTGTCCCCCCGGTGCTGGTGCGCTGTCCACAGGTAGCGATAGGCCGGCAGATGTCGCGGATCCTGCTCCAGCGCCAGCCCGGCGTATTCTACCGCGCCCCGATAGGCCTGTTCATCCCATTCGCCGGCGGCCAGGCGCCGCTGCAGCCGGTTCAGGTACAGGCGGGACACCTTGGTGGCGGTGTGGTGGCTGAGCCGGCCCAGTCCATCGACATCCTCGAGCAGCTTGTCGCCGGGCTCGAAATCCTGCCGATGGTCCCCGAGAACGGCGATGGCGGCGCGATTCTCCTGCCAGCCGGGCGCGTATCGCTCCGACTGCTGCAGGTACTCCAGCGCCAGGGGCTCGTTGCCCTGGTCCTGCGCCTGTTGTGCCAGCAGGTAGAGGTGCTCGTTGTGCCCCAGGGCCCGGCGCGGAATGGCGTAGTCGTATTCGGGAACATCGAGGCGGAAACCGTAGATATCGTCGCGCATGTAGTCCTGCAGCTCGCGCTCCATGTGATCGATGGGCGTACCGAAGAAGTCTTCAAACACCGTCTCCGGATCCGCACCGTCGGCCACTGCATTCAGGTAACGGCTGTTGGCGGTTTTGTAATCGGGATTGCCGGCGTGCATGCCCAGCTGCACGTAGTGGGTAAACAGCCAGGCGGTGGCGTAATAGTTGTTCCAGTAGCGCCGGCCGTCCCGCTGCAGATCCGGTTTCAGCAACGCGCGCAGGCCCAGCGGGCGGCTCCCGGCTCCGGCCCAGGCGCCGAGCCGCCAGTGCGGCACACCGCCAATCACCACCACATCATCGCGCAACTCGGCACTCGCCAGCAGTTCGGCAAAGCCCTCGGAATACCAGCGGGGATAGGTGATTGCGCTGCGCTCGCGCATCAGGTGGTGCACATATTCGTGAAACATCAACCCGGAATCGGAGATACCGCCGGCGTCCTGGCGGGAAAAGATCACCGGACCGCCCCAGGTCTCGCGGTAGAAACCGGCAATATTGTCCCGGTCGGCGAACTTGCGGAACTCCCGCGCACTGTCGAAATGGTAAACCCGGAGCTTGCGGTTTTCCGGCCTCTCCTCCAGGCCGGTAAAGGAGAGCGCCGCCCGGCGGAAGCGCTCCAGGTCCCGCATCATTTCGTTGACCCGCCGCTCCGGGACGTCGGAATAGACGGTGAAGTTATCGGACTTGTATTCGTACCAGTCACCGGCGGTGGACAGTGGCGAATAAATAACCACAGCCACCAGCAGTGTGAGCAAGGGGCCTGTATTGCGCATACGACAACCTGACTTTGTCCAATACCGCTCAGGATACAGGGTTCGCCGCGGCCTGGGGACCGGATGTCATACTTCTCAGGGTATTTGCCGGAGCTCCTCCGCGAGAGGGGGGCATGGCACCCTGATCATCGGGCCCGCCTGAAACCGTTCGACGTAATCCACACACTTGGGGGCCTCCGGGGCGCCGAATCATATTACTGGGAAATGCTCAGATATT
>NZ_JALKCV010000006.1 GCF_023634065.1 Microbulbifer litoralis | reverse complement strand
CTGGACTCTGACGGGGGCTCCCGGTGGTGTAAAGGCGGGCATCGTAACCTTCTCCGGCATCGACACCGCCACCAGCACCAGCGATGCCACCCTGAATGGCACCAATAGTGCCGATGAATTCTCCCTGGACGCTGACAACAAAGTCACTAGTTACGATATCCAGTTTTCCGGTTTGGGTGCCGTGAATGCCGGTGGCGACAGCGGCGGCAATGACACGGTAAAAACTACCACCGAAGGCCTCACCTGGACCCTGGGGGCTGCGAATGGCAGTGCATCGATACCGGGTATTGACTTTAGCAATATCGAACAGGTGGATACCGTCGATGCGATCGTGGATGGTACCGGCAACACCGTTGCCGAAAGCTTCGATCTGACGGGTACGATACTCAACGTGCTGGGCATCGACTTTACCTCGGCCAAAGAAGCCAGAGCGGGCACGGAAGCCGGCGACAGAATAATCAGTGACACGGATATTGAACTGACCGGAACAGACAACGAAGCCAGAAGCGGCAATATCCTTTTCAACGGGGTGGACGAGGCGCTCAGCGGTACCTTGGTAGCATCGGATAAGGGTGACCGTTTCGAGGTGACCGGGTATAACGACGTCAAGGCCAATAAAATCGCCTTTTATAATATCAGCACTATCAACGCTGGATCTGGCACCGATACCGTAATTGGTGACAGTGGGCATGACTGGATGCGGAATGGCGATGGCGAAGTGCAGAATCGTGGTATTACCTTCTCCAATGCTGAAATATTTGATACAGCCGGTGCTGACGTCAGCTTGTCCGACTATGGCAGCGCCGTCGAAACTTACAGCCTGTCAGTCAATGACAATAGTGAGACGGAAATATTGGTAGGCGACCTTACTTTTCGGTCGATCGGTGAGATAGATGCGAATGGCGGTACTCGCCGATTGCAGGGCACTTCTGGTGCAGACAGTTTCAGTCTGGATGACTATGGAGATGTTACCGCCACCGCCGCCAATGCCAATGACAGCATTATCTTTTACGATCTCGAACAGGTCGATGCTGGCGATGGCAGTGACAACCTGAATGACGATGGGGGGACTCTGCATCTGACCGGAAATGATTATGAGATTAAAGACAACTATAATAATATAATCTTCTCTGCTATCGAGGACGTTACGGTAGGAAAGCTATACGGCACTGCTGGATCAGAGTCATTTTATGTGACCGGTGAGAGGAAACTGGATGTAAACGAAATCCATTTTTCAAGCTTGTTTGAGGTGAGGGGCGGTAACGGTGGCGACTTCATTTTTGCGGAAAGCGGCACTAGTGGAAGTGGTGGTGATAATCCAGCCATAATAGAAAAAATAAGATTCTATAACAAATACTCTAAGAATTTTGGTAGTGTGGAGGGTTCAAGCGGTCCGGATATCATTAGGATAACTTCAGATGGAAAAATAATCATAAATGACCGAGAGGCAGTTACTGCGCTTTCTATTGACGCACTTGATGGGGACGACACTGTCATTGGCTACGATGGCTTCGACTGGGTTATCACCGCAGACGGTGAGCTGCAATGTTATAGCATCAATCTTAGCGAAAATATCACTTTTAGCAACGTCGAAATATTGCAGGCGTTGGGTGCTAGTCTGACTGCTGCCGACGGCTATGATAACTTCACACTGGTCGCTTCAGAACTCAATCCGTTTGATGTAGAAATAAAAAATGCCGGCTTAACGGTCCAAAGCGTGGATTCTGTCGAATCCCTCGCGGGAACTGGTTTTCTGGATGCCAATCTTCTCGGAACTGATGGTGTCTTCCTGACCGCCAATGCCAATCAGATCGATGCCGGAGGTCTGCTGTTTTCCGGCATCGATACTGTATATACCCAGGCCTTGACTGCGACCGATACCTCTACCAGATTTGTTGCCGGTACTGAAGATGACAGTCCGACAGTTTCGGTCCTTGCTGGCTCTACTGGTTCCAGCATCAGATTTTTCGACCTTCTGGAAGTAACTGCGGGCAGCGGCGCGGATAGCCTGACGGTCAGCGACGGTGTGACTCTCCTGTCGGATGGTTTCACCAGCAATGGCATCAGCTATTTCGGTATGGACAGCGTCAATGGTGACGGCGCCAGCTATACCATTGACGGTAGCGATGAGGATGAAACGTTTAGCCTGGGTGCAAAACTCAACGAGGCCGAAATTGCCCTGTCGGAAGGTGGGCTGATAGCCTTTTCCGATGTGTCCATGATCAATGCCGGCGGCGGCTACGATACCGTCGATACCAGCGGCGATGTGGAATTGAACGGGGAGGTTGGCCAAGCCACATCTGCCAGCATTGATTTCACCGGTATCGAAAACACCAGCGGTAAATTGGTGGTCTCCAACAATGGCGACGACTTCGAGGTCACCGGTACCAGTACCATTAAGGCCAACGGCATCGACTTCTCCAATATCACCAGTGTCACCGCCGGCAGTGGTAGCGACACTGCGACCGGTTTCAACGGAAAAGACTGGACACTGGAGCTGGACCCGGATCTGGGTACCCCTACCGGAAATCTGGTAAACAACGGTATCGTCTTTGCCAGTGTGGAGGACTTCATCGCACAGAATGCCGGGCTGGTGACCTCTGCCGGTGTAGACGCCTTCACGCTGTCGCTGGTAGATGGCGCAGCTGTGGTCGGTCACGGCGGCCATCGGTTCCATGAGCTCTCGTTCGTTGATGGCGTCGGCGGCAGCGACAGCCTGAATGCCAGCGCCTATGCCGCCGGCTTGGCACTCACCGGCAGCGCCAAGCAGCTGAAGGCCGAGGGGCTCGAGCTGACTTTTAGCAATATCTCCGCAGCAACCACCGCCACACTTGTCGGCACCGACGCCGCGGATACATTTTCCCTGGCGGCGGACAACAGCCTGCAGGCTGACGGAATGGGAATCTCCTTCAGCGGCGTCAGCGAGATCAATATCGGCGGCGGTGCCGGCACCGATCTGCTGAAAGTCGCCGGCGACGGACGCCGCTTTGACGTGAGTGGTGCCGGGTCCCTGAGCTTTGACTCTATCGCTGTCAACGGCCTGGAGCGGCTGGAATATATCGGCAACGGTGGCACGGCTACTGGTGCCTCCGACGCCGACTGGTTGCTCAAGGCTGCTGGTGGTGAGGTCGAGAACAGCGGAATCACCTTCGCCGGCGTGCAGACGCTGATAGCGCGCGGGACCGAAGCCGGCCTGGTGGGTACGGCCGCTGACGAGATCTATACCCTCGAGGACGATGGCACAGTAGTTATTGAGGATCTCAACCTCACTTTCCAATCCCTCAATGGCGTGAATGCCGGCGGTGGCAAGGATAACGTCACCTTGACTAACAGCGCCGCTGCCACCCTGACTGGCACCGACGGCGAGGCGACCATCCGTGGGGTCGACTTCAGCCAAATCGAGGTGGTGACCAATGGCACCCTGGCGGCATCGGACAAGGGCGACCGCTACGTGGTCACCGGGACCAATGCCGTAAAGGCCAACGAGATAGACTTTTCCGGTATCAGCCGTATTGCCGCCGGCAGCGGTGTCGACAGCGTTACCGGTGACGGTGCCGACTGGACATTGACCGAAAACTATGCCGAGCTGACAAACCGCGACATAACTTTTACCGGTGTCGAGCGCGTCGCGGCCGCTGAGGCCGGTCTCTACGGGCCGGATACTGCGGAAGAGTTTACCTTGTCCAACAGCGGCATCGGGGTAGAGGGGGTTACCTTTACCGACCTTGCGTTTGTCGATGCCGGCAGCGCCTCTGACGTGTTCGATGCCACAAGCTACACCGGCAGCCTGGCCCTGAACGGGACCAGTAAACAACTCGACGCCGGCGGTCTGCTGATTCGGGATATTGATATGGTAGTTGCCGATAGCCTGACGGGCTCCGACGGCACCGACAATTTTATTCTCAGTGGCAGTCGTGCATTCACTGTCGCCGATATGGATTTTACCGGCGTCAGCTCTGTCAGCGCTGGTGGTGGCAGCGACCGGTTGCAGGGGACGTCGGGCGCGGACGCCTTTGAGCTGGCCGGGAGCGGTGATATCAGTGTCGCCAGTATCAATTTCAGCGGCCTTGAGACCGTAGCGGCCGGGGGGGGCGCAGATAGCGTCAACTCCAACGGCGCCTACTGGACTTCACTCAGTAGCGGCGACGCGCTGGTGAACGGCGGTGCCGTGGCGACGGTGAACAGCATGACGGTAGTATTCGAAGGTCTGGAGCAGGTCAACGGCACTGGCAATTACCAAGGGCTGGATATCGATAGTGAATACAACGTCAACAGCCTGGACAGCCTGACCGTTGCCAGCGTGACCTTTGCGGATCTGAACAGTTTTACTGCCGGAAGTGGTTTCGATGTGCTGCGCGGGGCGGACATTGATGCGCAGTGGGATATCAACGCCTCGCGGGGCACGATTGCGAGTGCCGGTCGGGAGCTGGTGTTCAGTGGCGTTGAGTCGATAGTTGCGGGCAGCGGTTCCGATCAGTTCACGCTGTCCGGTGGCGAATTTACAGCCATCGACACAGGCGCCGGTAGTGACTCAGTACTGCTGGCCGGCACCACCCTGGGCAGCCTGTCACTGGGCGAGGGCGACGATAGCCTGCAAGTCGATGTCGACAGTAGCCAGCGCGTGTCTCTCCATGGCGGCGGCGGTGATGACCAGTTCCAGTTCAATGTCGCCGGCAAGACCTGGCAGATCCTTGATAGCGGCAGGCAAGTCGGCAACTTCCAGTTTTCCGGCTTCGAAGGGTTGGATAACAACACCGACAGCCTGGCCCTGGAAACCGACCTCGGTTTTGATTTCGTCAGTGGTGGTAGCGGCGCCGGTGTCCTGTTTGCTGACAACACGCGCCTGGGCTACGACGGCAGCGGCAACGTTGCGATTACCAGCGCCGCCACCGATACCATCGGCGGAGCTTTGCAGGCCAATCGCGCCGACCTGATCGTTGCCGGTGACGTGGATGTTACCAGCGACGTGAATGTGCTCGATATCCAGACCTCCGGCGCCGATATCGATATCTCGGTACTAGCAGACGGCGATCTGATCATCGATCAGATCAACGCCGGCCGCGGCAGTATTGCGCTGGACAGTGCAAACGTTGGCGCTCTGACCGCAGTGGAAGGGACCTACGGCGATACCCATCTCACCGCCGGTTCAGTACGGCTGGGGCTGGGTGTCGACGAGGATGGAAACCCGCAGCAGTGGGGGCTGATCGGCAGCGAGATCCTGCCGCTGTTCATGGATGTAACGGAGTCGGTGGAAATGGTCTCTGTCATTTACTATGAACCGCAATTTATCAGGACCCCCGCATACTTCCTGGCCGAGGGTGAAGGGCTGCAGTCAGTGGCCGGTGCCCAGTCCGCGCAGGGGCTGAAATCGGCGGTACAGAACGCGGTAGAGGACTTCGCCCAGGTGGACCCGGGTATCTTCAATGCGGTCAACCCCTACAGCACCGGTGTGGATGCGGTAAATACGCCGGAGATGCAACTGACCGGAGGGGAGCTACAACCAGTGGGTACTGCCGGGGCCCCAAGCGACGAAGACGAGCGGCGCAGATCCGCCGAACTGGAAGGGGATGGTGCCGAGTCGGCTGAACAGCAGTCCCCGCAGGAGGGCAGCCGGGCGGCGCTGGCGCCACAGGTCGGGGGCTAATCGAGAGGGCGGCGCCAAGGGTCAAGCGATCAATCCGTAGCTTCTGCTGGTGGATTGGCAGCTTGGCTGCCCGAACCAGGTCCGACGATCTTTCTTATGCTTTAACCAAGGAGTCGTTAACCCGGTAACTGGCTGGGTTACGGCTCAATGCTACGGGGATGTGCCGCCGCCGACCAGCGGCTGGTACGGATGACGATGGAATATATGGGGAGGCGAAGCGCGCCTCGGGGATTATCGAGGGGAAGGACGCAGATATAAATAAAAAGGCCGGCTCGCGCAAGCCGGCCTCTCGGGTGCTGTTGGTACCGACTGCTAGTACAGGTACACCGCGCCGGCTTTATCAGTGCTATTGTCGTCTTGCTCGCCGGAGCTACTTTCATAAAAAGATGTTATTGCTAAAACATCTCCATTGGCTGAAAGCGTTAAGTCTTCACTAAATACGTCATATGAATCGGTATTAGGAGCCTTCAGGTAGGACTGCTGCTGCCACCTTCCATCCTTATACCTGAAAACATATGCTGCGCCACTACCGAGAGAACTATTGTCCTGTTGATCGGCGTTGACACCCTCGGAGGCGCTGGCCTCAAATGTTGCCCCGAAAGCTAGCAAGGTGCCGTCAGCCGAAAGAGACACGGGGGAGCCAAAGCTATCATCTTCCCCTATATTGCTGGCTTTCAGCTTGTCAGTCTGACTCCAAGTTCCGCTTTCTTTGCGGAATATATAGGCTGCACCGCTATCTTCTACACTGTTATCTGCACTGTCCTTGGCCACACCGCTGTCATCTCCAGCAGCACTGATAGCTAAAGTATTTCCATCACCTGATAGGGCGACACTATTACCAAAACTATCATAATCATCTGGAAATGGAGCTTTAAGGAAAGCGTCCTGCTGCCAGGTGTCTCCGCTATGGCTGAATACATAGACAGCGCCTTTAAGTGATGCGGCGATGCCATCATCCGGAGTTGTATCCGTGCCGCGATAGCCGGGCATACCGACAGCAAGAGTCGATCCGTCTGAAGAAAAGGAGAGGTCCGATCCAAAACGAGTGTCTCCATTGTTGTAAACAGAGGGTTTTAGGTAGGCCTTTTGCTGCCATGTGTTGTCTCGATAGGTAAATACGTAGACCGCACCGAGGTCGTTTGCCTCATTATTGTCACCATCGTCGCTGCCGGTGCTGTTGATGGAGCCATCTTCATGAGTGGCAGTTACCGCCAGAGTCAGACCGTCGGCAGAAAGGCCGACATGCCGTCCAAAATAATCTTGTTGGCCGATATTGGAGGCTTTTAGGTAAGCCGAGTTTTCCCAACCATTACTATTGCGAATAAAAACATAGACAGCGCCGCTCATCAGATTATAGTCGTCGAGTGTTGGATCATTGATAGTGGCACTGCTCCTACGGTGGGCTCCGACCGCCAGGAGATTGCCGTCGGCGGATAGGGAGACATCTATACCAAAAAAATCACCTTGCAAAGGGATGGGCGCTTCCACGTAGTCCTGCTGCTGCCAGATGCCCTGGCTCTGGGTGAAAACATATACCGCGCCGGAATTCTCGCGGCTATTATCAACTCCATCGTCATTTCCCATTCCAATGGCAAGAGTGCTGCCATCGGCGGAAAGAGCAACGGAACCAAAATAATCGTTAGCGTCTGGATTTGCGGCTTTCAGGTAACCGATAGCACCGGTCAATTCTGAGGCCTCTACGCTGACCGGGTTGGAGTCCGCACATCCTATACTGTTACACGCCTGCAGCATATAGCTGGCATTGACCCTCTCGGGTAGGAATACCACCAGTCCGTACTCGCTGGTCTCGCCATCGATAGTGGCAACCTGTTCGTAGCCAGACACGCCGTCCGGATTCTCCAGCAATCGGTACTCGCTCGCACCGCTCACCGGCTCCCAGCTGAACTGGAAGGTCTTGGTGGCCTGGGGCTGCATGGTCAGCGTGGGTTGATCCGGCGCCGTTTCCCCGCCGCCCGAGCTGCTGGTGCTGGAGCTACTACTACTGCTCGAGCTACTGCTGCTGGAGCTGCTACTGCTCGAGCTGCCGCCTCCATTGTCTCCCCCACCATCTCCGCCGCCCCCACAGGCCACGAGGAATGCGCTCAGTAATAAAACCGGCAATTTGCCACCCAGTTTTGCGAGCCGGGGCCCGGCTGTTTCAATATCTGTAGTCATTGCTGCTCCTTTTGAACTGACTGTGTAGGTTCCCTTCGATAATGTTGTTGAATCGGTACTGATTGGGCTCCACCAAATGTGTTGCTAGCAATTACTCGATTTTTATTGATTAAGGTGGGCCTGTGATATTGCTGTGCCTTTAGACTGAGAAGGCTCAGGCGGAAAGATCTTGCGCAAATGCGAATGCCCGGGTTTGGAGATGAATCGGGAGAATATTTCGCTTTTACTGGCGCTCACAGCTCTTGAATTTTCCCTATTGTGCTGTCGGTCCGATTTTAACGAAAATAGGTAAGCTGTATCTACTCTGGGGGTTGGATTCGGAGAGCTGAATCACATTTTTATATGAAGTGGCTGAAGGCTCGAGCAGGCTCGTCTATCCAGATCAAAGACCGGCAAGACCTGGCAGATCCTTGATAGCGGCAGGCAAGTCGGCAATTTCCAGTTTTCCGGCTTCGAAGGGTTGGATAACAACACCGACAGCCTGGCCCTGGAAACCGACCTCGGTTTTGATTTCGTCAGTGGTGGTAGCGGCGCCGGTGTCCTGTTTGCCGACAACACGCGCCTGGGCTATGACGGCAGCGGCAACGTTGCGATTACCAGCGCCGCCACCGACACCATCGGTGGAGCTTTGCAGGCCAATCGCGCCGACCTGATCGTTGCCGGTGACGTGGATGTTACCAGCGACGTGAATGTGCTCGATATCCAGACCTCCGGTGCCGATATCGATATCTCGGTACTGGCAGACGGCGATCTGATCATCGACCAGATCAACGCCGGCCGCGGCAGTATTGCGCTGGACAGCGCAAACGTTGGAGCTCTGACCGCAGTGGAAGGGACCTACGGCGATACCCACCTCACCGCCGGTTCAGTACGGCTGGGACTGGGTGTCGACGGGGACGGAAACCCGCAGCAGTGGGGGCTGATCGGCAGCGAGATCCTGCCGCTGTTCATGGATGTAACGGAGTCGGTGGAGATGGTCTCTGTCATTTACTATGAACCGCAATTTGTCAGGACCCCCGCATACTTCCTGGCCGAGGGTGAAGGGCTGCAGTCAGTGGCCGGTGCCCAGTCCGCCCAGGGGCTGAAATCGGCGGTACAGAACGCGGTGGAGGACTTCGCCCAGGTGGACCCGGGTATCTTCAATGCGGTCAACCCCTACAGCACCGGTGTGGATGCGGTAAATACGCCGGAGATGCAGCTGACCGGCGGTGAACTCCAGCCAGTGGGGAGTGCCGCCGGGGCGCCGGATGACGAAGACGAGCGGCGCAGATCCGCCGAACTGGAAGGGGATGGTGCCGAGTCGGCTGAACAGCAGTCCCCGCAGGAGCGCAGCCGGGCGGCGCTGGCGCCGGGGCAGGTCGGGGGCTAAACGGCGGCTAAACGAAGATTAAGCGGCGCTATGGATCAATGATAAATCCATAGTTTCCGCCGCCACAAAAAAGGCCGATCGGGGATGCTCGAGGGGGAAGGGCACAGATATAAAACAGATATAAAAATGCCGGCTCTCTTAAGCCGGCCTTCTGTGGATAGTTATCCGCGACTAGTACAGGTACACGGCGCCCGCCTCTTCAACACTGTTGTCGGTTTGCGCACTGGCACTGTCCTCATAAGGTGCTCCCACCGCCAAAACATTGCCATCGGCGGAAAGGGCCACGCCGTTACCAAATTCGTCACCTGCGTCGCTATTGGGGGCCTTCAGGTAGGATTGCTGCCGCCATCCGCTGTCCACATATTTGAAAATATACGCGGCGCCACTCCAAGCGGAGCTGTTGTCCTGTTGATTGCCGTTAATGCCCTGCGCGTTGCTGTGGTCGCCTCCCCCAACTGCTAGGGTGGTACCGTCCTCTGAAAGCGCCAGGCCTCCGTAGCTAAATTGAACCCCCTCCTCGATATTATCGGCTTTCAGGAAGTCCCTCTGGCTCCAGCTCCCACTTTCCCTGCGGAATATATACACGGCGCCGCTATCGATGGCGCTGTTATCCGTATTGTCCCCGGCGATTCCACTATCGTCCCTATAGGCGCCAATAGCCAGTGTATCGCCATCGCCCGACAGGGCTACTTGATCGCCAAAAAGATCATTAGTATCCCGCGCGGGAGCTCTCAGGAAGTCGTCCTCGTACCAAGTGTCGTCGCCGCTGCGGGTGAATACGTATACGCCGCCATGATTAGCTGCGCTCTCAAAGGGCATGCCGACGGCCAGGGTCGAGCCGTCCATGGAAAAGGAAAGGTTATCCCCAAAACGACTATCTCCGATGACGTAGGTAGAAGGCTTTAAATACTGCTGTTGCTGCCATGTACCGTCTTGAAGGGCAAACACATACACGGCGCCAAGATTCTCTGCGTCGTCATTGTCGCCGCCTCCACTGCCGGTGCCGGTGATGGAGCCGTCCTCGTCCACAGCGCCTACCGCCAGGGTCAGGCCGTCGCTGGACAGGGCGACGGCCAACCCAAAGGCGTCGCCTTCCCCGATATTGGAGGCCTTGAGGTAGGCTGGATCTCCCCAGCTGTTGCCGGTGCGGGTGAACACATAGGCGGCGCCGCTATGAGCCACACTGTTGTCGGGTGGGGTAGCGATACTGCCGCTACTCTCCCCGTTGGCTCCTACCGCCAGGGTGTTGCCGTTGGCGGACAGGGAAACGCTTACCCCAAATTGGTCCCCCGTATCTGCATCGGGAGCCTGCAGGGAGGCCTGCTGCTGCCAGCTGCCCTGATTCTGAGTAAAAACATATACGGTGCCAAGGTTCCGCATACTGCTATCGCCTCCTGCGTCTCCTAGCGCTCGAATGGCGAGGGTGCTGCCATCGGCAGACAGGGCAACTGCGTCCCCAAAGATATCGCGCTCAGTTGGGGTGGCGGCTTTCAGGTAGCCGATAGCGGGGGTCAATTCTGCGGCGGTTACGCTGACCGCTTCCGAGCCATCGCTGCATCCCGCGCTGTTGCACGCCTGCAGCATATATCTGGCGTTGATCCGCTTCGGCAGGAATACCACCAGCCCATACTCGCTGGTCTCGCCATCAATAGTGGCAACCTGTTCGTAGCCGGACACGCCGTCCGGATTCTCCAGCAATCGGTACTCGCTCGCACCGCTCACCGGCTCCCAGTTGAACTGGAAGGTCTTGGTGGCCTGGGGCTGCATGGTCAGCGTGGGCTGATCCGGCGCCGTTTCCCCGCCGCCCGAGCTGCTGGTGCTGGAACTACTACTGCTCGAGCTGCTGCTACTGGAGCTACTACTGCTGGAGCTACCGCCTCCATTGTCTCCCCCACCACCTCCGCCGCCCCCACAGGCCACGAGGAATGCGCTCAGTAATAAAACCGGCAATTTGCCACCCAGTTTTGCGAGCCGGAGTCCGGCTGTTTCAATATCTGTAGTCATTGCTGCTCCTTTTGAACTGACTGTGTAGGTTCCCTTCGATAATGTTGTCGCATCGGTATTGACTGGGGTCCGCCACCATTTGTTCGATTTTTATTGGGTAATGTGGGTCTGTGATGTTGCTGTGCTTGTAGTCTGAGAAGGTTCAGTCGGAAAGAACCTGCCAAATGCAAATGCCCGGTTTTGAAGGAGAGTCGGGAGAGTAGTTCGCTTTACCGGCGCTCACAATCCCTTGAATTTTTCCTGTTGCGCTGTCGGTACTGCCCGTCGAATTCTAACGAAAATAGATAAGCTGCATCTACTCCACAGGTCTGAATCGGAGAACTGAATCGCATTTTTATATAAAGCGGCTGAAAGCTCTCGTAGGCTTGTCTATCCAGATCAAAGAGAGTTATTTAAAAAGCTGATAGCTCCGCTGTCTGGTCAATAATCTGCTGCCTAATATGGTTTTTTTATTTGGTGGAGCTCCACCTAAAGAAAGTATTCGGCTTTGGTTGTGAGAGGTGAAGTGCGTTCTTTAAAGTGCAAAAAAACTGCCGTTGCTTCTGTGTCGCACGGTGGCAAAAGCATCGGCTTGTCAAAATTGAAAAGACGCAATCTGTATCGAAAAAGGTTGCAATTGAAAGTAAATTCCCGGAAAAATCCACAATCAAGGGACTTTCTTCGCTCTGAAAATATGCGAACATAGCCGGTTCGTCCCGTCACGGAGAATGAAATTGGTGAATCAGGACCAAAACGCCCCACTAAGAGAAGATGTCCGCCTGTTAGGCGAGGAGCTCGGCGCGGTACTGCGCGAGCAGGCCGGTGAGCCGTTATTCGATACCGTTGAAACCATTCGCCAAGCCGCGGTGGAGAGCCGCGGCCAGGGGGAGATGGAAGTCAGTCGCCTGCGCGAACTGCTCGATCCTTTGGATGATGAAACTCTTCTGGAAGTCGCGCGCGCGTTCAGCCAGTTTCTCAATCTGGCCAATATTGCGGAGCAGCGTCATCGCGAGCGTCTGCATCGGCATCACCAGCGCTTCCCCGGCGATCCGGATACCGACCAGGGGTTGCGCCAGGTGCTGGCGGAGTTGAAAAAAGCCGGTGTCGGCCAGGACCGGGTCATGTCGGTTCTGCGGGACCTGTCGGTTGAGCTGGTACTCACGGCCCACCCCACCGAGGTGACCCGCCGCACCCTGATCCGCAAGTACGACCAGATTGCCGACCTGCTCACCGATATGGACCGTCCGGACCTGACGGAGGAGGAGCAGCAGAAGCTGCGCCGCCACCTGCGAGAGCAGATACTGTCCGCTTGGAGTACCGACGAAATCCGCCGCGAGCGGCCCACGCCGGTGGACGAGGCCAAGTGGGGCTTTGCCACCATCGAGCAGTCCCTGTGGCAGGCCGTGCCCCAGGGCATGCGCGAGATTGAGGCCGAGCTGGAGTTGGCCGGCCTGGATGCGCTGCCCGCGGACTGGGTGCCGATCCGCTTCGCCTCCTGGATGGGTGGCGACCGCGACGGCAACCCCAATGTCACAGCCGCCGTGACCCGCCAGGTGCTGCTACTGGCCCGCTGGATGGCCGCCGACCTCTACCTGCGCGATGTGGAAAACCTGCTCGCGGACCTGTCCATGCACCGCGCCAGCGACGAACTGCTGGAGCACACCGGCCCCAGCCACGAGCCCTACCGGTTGGTGCTGCGCCGGGTGCGCGATCGCCTGCGTATTACCCGCGCGCGTATGGAAGCCCGTGTGGCGGGCCGCAAGGAGCCGGAAGGGGAGGGTTACACCAGCAGCAGCCAGTTGCTGGAAGCGCTGAGCCTGATCGACCGCTCGTTGCGCTCGGTGGGCC
Source organism: Microbulbifer litoralis (assembly GCF_023634065.1). Taxonomy (GTDB): domain Bacteria; phylum Pseudomonadota; class Gammaproteobacteria; order Pseudomonadales; family Cellvibrionaceae; genus Microbulbifer; species Microbulbifer litoralis. The sequence goes on along the minus strand of NZ_JALKCV010000006.1, from coordinate 244,570 downwards.
TTTCCGCCATTGCGGACGGCCAGCTCAAGGATACGCTGCGTCGCCTCAACTGCTTCGGCATCACGCTGCTGTGCCTCGATATCCGCCAGGAATCCACTCGCCATACCGACGCGCTGGACGCCATCACCCGCTACCTGGAGCTTGGCAGCTACGCGGAGTGGGACGAGCATCAGAAACAGCAATTCCTGCTGGCCGAACTGGAGAGTCGCCGGCCGCTGGTGGACGAGGCCTTCTACTGTAGCGACCTTTGCAGTGGCGAGGTGCGCGAGGTGCTGGATACCTGCCGGGTGATTGCCGAGCAGGGGCCGGAAGGCCTGGGCGCCTATGTTATCTCCATGGCCAGGACTTCCTCCGATGTGCTGGCCGTGATGCTGCTGCAGAAGATCGCCGGTGTGCGCGAGCCGATGCGTGTGGTGCCGCTGTTCGAAACGCTGGACGATCTCAACAACGCCGCCGACACCATGAGCGCGCTGATGGAGATCCCGCTGTACAAGCAGCGTGTCGGCGCCGGCCAGGAAGTGATGATCGGCTACTCGGATTCCGCCAAGGACGCCGGCTTCCTGGGTGCCGCCTGGGCCCAGTTCCGCTCGCAGGAGAGGCTCACCGAGATCTTCCGCGAACACGGGATTCCGCTGACACTGTTCCACGGCCGCGGCGGTTCCATCTCCCGCGGCGGCTCGCCCACCCGCATGGCGCTGCTGTCCCAGCCGCCGGGCTCTGTGGCCGGCCGTATCCGCGTGACCGAGCAGGGCGAGATGATCCGCTTCAAATACGGCCGCCCGTCGGTGGCCGCCTACAACCTGGAGCAGTATGTGGCCGCCACGCTGGAAGCCACGTTGATGCCGCCGGCTGAGCCGCAACCCGAATGGCGCGAGGAGATGGACCGGCTTACGCGAGTCTCCGTGGATGCCTACCGCCAGGTGGTGCGCGACGATCCGGCACTGGTGGCCTACCTGCGCACCGTGACGCCGGAGACCGAGCTCAGTCGCCTGGCGCTCGGCAGTCGGCCGGCACGGCGCAAGCCCGGTGGCGGCGTGGAAACCCTGCGCGCTATTCCCTGGGTCTTCGCCTGGACCCAGATCCGCCTGATGCTGCCCGCCTGGCTGGGATCCGGCGCGGCGCTGGAGAGCGCTCTGGAAAGCCGCGAGGAAACCGAGATCCTGCACGCGATGAACGAGCAGTGGCCCTTCTTCCAGGGCGCGGTGGATATGCTGGAGATGGTGTTGGCCAAATCCGACACCCGCGTCGCCGCCTGGTACGAGGAGCGCCTGACCGACGACGCCGAGCAGATCCGGCTCGGCCGCGAACTGCGTGAACGCCTGGCCGCCACCGTGTCGGCGCTGTACCGTCTGACCGGGCGCGACAGCCTGCTGGACAACAATCCGGTAATGCGCTGGTCCATCCGCGTACGCGATCCCTACACGGATCCACTGCACCTGCTGCAGGCAGAGCTGATGGCGCGCCTGCGCAACCGCGAAGAGGACCCGGAACTGGAGAGCGCGCTAATGGTCACCATCGCCGGCATTGCGGCGGGGATGCGCAATACCGGTTAATGCGGCGAACCCGCGTTCGCCGCTTCCTTCCGAGGTGTGCCCGTCAGTGACCGCTGATGGGCACGCTTCGTTTTGCCCATCCTAAAAAGGTTTTCCACCTGAGGGGCCTGGGATCGTAGGGTGCGCCGCGCGCACCGATTCTGCCCCGTTCTCAACCGCACGTTTCGAGATAGAGATTCTCGTCGTAATCGACGATGGTGATCCCGTCCTTGTCGACATGGGCCGGCCATTTCAGTGGTGCGCAGTCGGGGGAAACAGAGAGGTCTGGACAGGTTTTTTTGACCTCATCAACGGCGCTTTGGGTTTCCGGGGACAGGGTGAGTCGAATGCTGCCGATAATGTTGTCGATCAGATCCTGCATGGGTTTGGGGCTGATCTTCTTGTCTATTTCTTCCTGTGAGCCGGAGCAATGCTGTCGATAAGGGAAAATGATGCAAACTATGTTATCGCGCGATATTGGGAAGAATATGTATTTTCTTCTATAGGTGGCAACCCTAGTGGATTCTACGAGCAAGCTTACTGCCGGTACAGGGAGTTTATTAAAGGGGGTCCAGTCGAGGGGGGCTTGGAAATAAGGGAGTCCTATGTCATATAGGTAGTGCCCCCAATCGGCAGTAATAAAGCCCAGGATGGCTGATTCAAACCCTTTCGGGTGTAGAAAGTTGAATTGGGTATTTGGTTGAGACAAGGACAGCCCTTTAATATGGCATATCGCAGTACCCATATGACCGGTAAACCAGGGGCCGTAAAAGGCCCAGCTGCGATGGAATATATCTGCTGACTTCCAGCTTTGGCTTGGCATGGAGCTATTGCTGGGATGGCGCCCTTCGAGATCATAAACCGAGGGGCTAAGTTTTTTTTCCTCGATACTCTCCGTGGATACTGGTGCGTGTTTTGGGGCACGGAACTCCAAGGTGTTCCCGAGTAGATTGGCTCTGATCTTCTGGGTGTTCGAAAAAGAGGGGCCACGGGGAATACACAACCCCTTATGTTTGCGAAATTCCAGTGATGAGTATTTTATAAAGTTACGCATCAGAATTTTCTCTTTATTCTATCGTGCTGTCTCGGAAGCCAGGCTCTTACCATTGAGTTACCCATCTTACCTATTCCTATCGCGGACCCGGCAATAGCGGCGGCTTTGCCCAAGGCGGTCAAAAAGGCTGCTGCGGCGGCTGGTGCGGGAGCGCTTGCGGAGAGTCCTGCAGCAGCGGCAATGCTCCCGATTAGTACGCCACCGCCGTGCAGGCTTTTACCGTGTTCTACTACATCCGCTACCGCTTTAGTCCAGATATAGCCATCGAGGCCGTCATTTTCATGTTTGAAACGGTTATAGATCAGTTCCAGTTGATCCCGATTTCCTACAATATCCAGCTTGTTGGTCTTTGTGAACTTGCGATCCAGCTTCAGGCCCGCCGCATGGGCTGTCTTGACAGCTTCATTGGGAGAGGTCGTGGGTCGAACAAGAAATGCAGTGTGCTTTTCCAGTTTTATGCCTTGGTCCGCTAGTATCTTGAATGCTTGTGTCAATACGGCTGAACCACCAAACTCGGATACCCAGCCGACTCCTTCAAGATCCTTGGCCTCGTACATAGTCCTGGCCAGCAGTAGTGCTGATTCGTGCAGATCCTGGTTTTGCAGTGGGCGAATGGCGTGCTTATAGCTTTTTAAGCCGCCTATACTTTTTTCACCAGGTGTATAATGCAGGTCAAAACCATTACCGTTGACCCGGAAACTTCCGCCAGAGAAGGGAGCTTCGGCGATTCTTGACGCAGCAATATTGGCGGCTTTATCCGGATCGCGATGGCCGCTATCGCAGACTGCAACCAATCGGTTCTTTTCCGCTTTGAGGGTGCCTCTTTTCTTGAGTTTAGCTTGCCAAGTTCCTCCTTCGCTCTCGGCAAAATAGAGTCCAGGCCTTTGGTACTTCTCAATCAACTCCGAATAATTAAGATCCGCCTCAAAGTGCAGAATCCTGTACCCATCATTGGCCTGCTTCTCCGCCGTAACCCTGCACCCCGGCAAGATCACCACAAACTCCTCGCTGCCACCGCGGTGCGCGGCCCCGGGTTTGATAAAGATATTGTTCTGGTGCAGACGGCCGGCGGCCAGTTGGTTGATGCCGTTGACGGTTATCTGGGCCCAGTAGTTGCCGCTTTTGGCCAGCTTGGCCAACTCGCGATAGATGGGTTCCGCCTGGGGTGTGATGGTGACGGACTTGCCGGAATGCTGGCCGGCGATCTGTGCTTCCGTTTGAACGGGAGTGCTGGAAAACATAGGTTCCACTTCCTGTGAGTAATTCCATGTCAAAAGGTGACGGCAGGAATGCTAACGAATTCCGGGAGTGCTATCTACTGGTGCAGTTCGGAGGCGTGACCCATATGGCATTTTCGTCGTGCCCCTGGGGCGATCAACTGGTGAATCAGCACGAGGTGAGACGGTGGTTCAGAAATCGATTCGGTGATGCCGGGTTCTGGGGGCGGCTGACACACAGACGGGCATAAAAAAGGTCGACTCGCGAGAGTCGGCTTTTTTGAAGATGGTGCCCGGGAGAAGACTTGAACTTCCACGGCCGTAAGGCCACTAGCACCTGAAGCTAGCGCGTCTACCAATTCCGCCACCCGGGCATACCGACGACGTCGCCGTCGAGGGCGCGCACTATAGCGATTTCCGGCAGGGTGTCAATCGGGGTCCGTGGAGCGGGGCTGCGTAGGGGAGGGGGCACCTGGCACAGGGTTGGAGTGCTCAACAACGAAAAAGGCCGACTCTCGCGAGTCGGCCTTTTGAAATATGGTGCCCAGGAGAAGACTTGAACTTCCACGACCTTGCGGTCACTAGCACCTGAAGCTAGCGCGTCTACCAATTCCGCCACCTGGGCAATTCAGCGGCGCATGCCGTCTGAGGTCGCGAACTATAGAGATTTGCCCGGGGGGTGTCAACGCCCGAGTTGCGCTTTTTTCCTCTTTGCTTGTGTTGGTCGGGAAATGGCCCCATATCGCTTATACTGGCTGCTAGCGACCAGCCGGCCGGCTCCAGATCCCGCCGGCAGCCAAGATTCATCTGGCCGGCGATCCCGGCCCCCGCCGCAGGTACGGCGGCCCTTTCGACAACGGATGCTGTTTTGACCCAAGACAAACCCCAACAACCCCTCGGCGCCGACCCCCACGCGGAGCGCGAAGCGGAAAAGTATGAAAAACCCGTCCCCAGCCGCGAGTTCCTGCTGAACTACCTGGAACAGCGGTCGGAGCCGGTTTCCTGGGAATCGGTAGCCGACGCGCTGGACATCGAAGACGAGGACCGACGCGAAGGTGTGCGCCGGCGCCTGATTGCCATGTCCCGCGACGGCGAAATCGCCAGCAACCGCGCCGGCGATTTCGGCGTGCTGGACAAGATGAGCCTGGTGCGCGGCCGCGTGATCGGCCACCGCGACGGTTTCGGCTTCGTCTCCCCGCGCGACGGCGGCGACGACCTCTACCTGTCCCACCGCCAGATGAAGAAGGTGTTTGACGGTGACGAAGTGCTGGTGCGCGAGACCCCCGGCGGTTTCCGCGGCAAGCGCGAGGGCGCCGTGGTGCGCGTGATCAAGCACAACACCACGGAGCTGGCCGGGCGCCTGTTCCGGGAAAACGGCATCTGTTTCGTGCGCCCGGACAACCCGCGCGTCAACCTCGACATCATGGTGGCCGAAGACAAGACCGGCGGCGCCGGCAACGGCCAGTATGTGGTGGTGAATATCGTCGTCCAGCCGGGCCGCGACAAGCTGCCCCAGGGCGAGGTCGCCGAAGTGCTCGGCGACCACCTGGCGCCGGGCATGGAGATCGACGTTGCCATCCGCAACTACGGCATTCCCCACACCTGGCCGACGGCGTTGCAGGGCGAGGTGGACGCCATCGCCGACGAGGTGCTGGAAGAGGACAAGAAAGCCCGCGTCGACCTGCGCCAGCTGCCGCTGGTGACCATCGACGGCGAGGACGCGCGCGACTTCGACGACGCCGTTTTCTGTGAAGTACAGAAAGACGGCAGCTGGAAACTGATGGTGGCCATTGCCGATGTGTCCCACTATGTGCGCCCCGGCACAGCGCTGGACGAGGAGGCCCACAACCGCGGCAACTCGGTCTACTTCCCGGACTTCGTGGTACCGATGCTGCCGGAGAAGCTGTCCAACGGCCTCTGCTCCCTCAATCCGGAAGTGGACCGGCTGTGCATGGTGTGCGAGATGCACATCGACCTGGACGGACGCATCCTCGACTACCGCTTCTTCGAAGGATTGCTGCGCAGCCACGCGCGCCTGACCTATACCCAGGTGGGACAGATCGTCGAAGAGCGCGGCCAGCGCAACAGCGGCCTGCGCAAACAGTTTTCCGCACTGACCCCACACCTGGACAACCTGCACGATCTCTACCGGGCCCTGCGCGGCGCCCGCGACCGCCGCGGCGCCATCGATTTCGAGACCACCGAGACGCGCATCATTTTCGACAGTAAGCGCAAGATCGAGCGCATTGTGCCGGTGCAGCGCAACGACGCCCACAAGCTGATCGAGGAGTGCATGTTGGCCGCCAACGTCTGCGCGGCGGAATTGATGGAGCTGTCGGAACTGCCGGCCCTGTACCGGGTGCACGACACGCCCAAGACGGAAAAGCTCGAGAACCTGCGCGAATACCTGGGTGAGCTGGGCCTGCGCCTGCCCGGCGGCAGCGAGCCGCAGCCGATGGATTTTCAGCACCTGATGGAACAGGTGGAGGGCCGCCCGGATGCGCACATCATCCAGATGATGATGCTGCGCTCGATGAACCAGGCCGTCTACCAGCCGGAGAATCGCGGCCACTTTGGTCTCGACTACCGCGCCTACGCCCATTTCACCTCGCCCATCCGCCGCTACCCGGACCTGCTGCTGCACCGCGCGCTGCGCTGGCTGATCCGCAACGGCAGCGCCAACCCGGCGGCGGTGGCGAAGAAGGTGCACTCGGTACCCGGCGCCGCGGCATTGCCGAAAGAGCGCATCATTCCCTACGACCTGGCGGCGATGGTGCAGCTGGGCGAACACTGCTCCACCACCGAGCGCCGCGCCGACGACGCCACCCGCGACGTGACCAGCTGGCTCAAGTGCGAATACCTGCAGGATCATGTGGGGGAGACCTACCCGGGCGTGGTCAGCGCCGTGACCGGTTTCGGCCTGTTTGTCGAACTGGACGACCTCTACGTCGAGGGCCTGATCCACGTCACCGCGCTGCCCAAGGACTACTATCGCTTCGAGCAGGCGCACCAGCGATTGGTGGGCGAGCGCAGCGGCGCCCGCTATCACCTGGGGGATTCGGTCACCGTGCAGGTGGCACGGGTCGACCTGGAGGAGCGCAAGGTGGATTTCACTCTCGGTGAGCTGGTATCGGCGTCGGGCGGCAAGACGTCCAAAGGCCGCAAGCGCAAAGCGCGGGGAAAAGCGCAGGGCGGGGCCGGAACAAAAGCGGAAAAGCCCCCGGTCAGGGACGGTCGGAGAAAACCCGGCAAGAAGCCCGCAAAACCGGGAGTGCCCCCGGTAAAAAAGCCCGAAGCGCCGGGAGCGCTCCCGGCAGAAAAGCCCGAAAAACCGGCGCGACCCCCGGCGAAGAAATCCGAAAGTCCGGGAGTGCCCCCGGCAAAAAAGTCTGGTGGAGGCGCTGGTTGGATGCCTGGAAAAAATCCTGATCAAGAACCGCCAGCTGCGGGTAAAAAAACCGGGGAAAAGAAAGTCTCCCCCTGGGACCGCGTAGGGCTCTCCCCGGAGCAGAAGGCGCCGGCTTCGCCGAAACCGGACCCCGGTGCCACGCCGTTCCGCAAGCGCAAGGTCGGTTCCACCGAATCGGTGCCGGTCGCGGCCACGGCCCCGCAACCGGACGCCAGCGGGAAAGAGGGCGAGGCCGAACAGCCGGGTAAAAAACGCGGCCCCAAGCGCACCCCGCCGCGCAAGGGTGGCAAGCGCCCCTCGGTCGCTGCCCGCAAGGCCGCGCAGAAAGCCACCAAGGCCAATGCCAAAAACGGCAAGGCGAAAAAGAAAAAGCCCGCGACCAAACGCAAGAAAAAATAGTTGAAACCTTGAGCGCCTCTCTCCCGCCCGGGGGAGAGGGCGAGTTGCCGCCCCTCGTGACTGGAACAAAACACCCATGCCCGACCAGATCGTCTACGGCCTCCACGCCGTCCAGGCCCTGCTGAAAAGCTCCCCGCAACAGGTGCGTGAGCTACTGCTGTTGCGCGGTCGCAAGGATCAGCGCCTGCAGAAAATCCTCAACCAGGCGGAAAAAAACAATATCAAACTGCGTCAGGTGGAGCGCCGCGCGCTGGATGAAAAAGTCGACGACGGCGGCAACCACCAGGGTGTGGTCGCCATCTGCGCCGGCGAAACCAAAGTTCACGACGAACGTTTCCTGAAAGAGCTGCTGCAGCAGCTCGAGGAAAAAGGCGAGACGCCTTTCCTGTTGATTCTCGACGGCGTGACCGACCCGCACAATCTCGGCGCCTGCCTGCGCTCCGCCGAGGCCGCCGGCGTACACGCGGTGGTCGCGCCCAAGGACAAATCCGCCGGCCTCACGCCCACCGCGCGCAAGGTCGCCTGCGGCGCCGCGGAAGTGCTGCCGTTTGTTTCCGTCACCAACCTGGCGCGTACCATGCAGCAGTTGCAGCAGGCGGGGCTGTGGCTGTACGGCGCCGCCGGCGAGGCCGAACAGGACATTTACCAGTCTTCGCTCACCGGCCCGCTGGCCCTGGTCATGGGCGCGGAAGGTTCCGGTCTGCGCCGCCTGACCCGGGAGAACTGTGACCATCTGATCAAGATTCCCATGGCCGGCGAGGTCAGCAGCCTGAACGTGTCTGTGGCGACCGGCGTCTGCCTGTTCGAGGCGGTGCGCCAGCGGCGCTGAGCCGGCGATTCCAATTTCCCGGGCGGTTGCAACAAAAATTCCGGTCGCCCGGGCCGCCTTGTTTCCCCGCTTTTTCCCTTCCCGCTTTCCACCGCTGCTAGATTCTTGCATGCGGTAACCGCCCCTGTTTTCGCCGAACGCTACCGATCGAGAGTTTTTCGCGGCAGCGGTCAGATGGCGCGCCAGAAATTCGCGATCGCTGTCTGCAGGCGGAACCATCGGGCTGTCCGGATCGTGTTAACGGGTAGGTGATGGGAACGGCAGGACGTGCCGTTTTTATCACTCCCGAGTAAAACCCGATAGCTGGTTCAGCCCGATTGTTTTGTTGCGAGGTAAAGGAAAATGTTGAACAGGAAGTTGCTGATACTGGGGCTTCTCGCCGCGGCACCGGTGGCGTTGCCGCTGCAGGCGCAGGAGGCACCGGAACTCCCGGATACCGTCGAGGACCCGACCGATCTCGACGTCACCCTGACCGTTGTGGACAGCGCCGAAGATGCCCGGGACCTGATCAATAACCTGGAATTGCCACCGGAGGCACAGGATATTGCACAGCAGACGGTGGAGCTGGTCAGGGACGTGATCACTGCGGCCGAGAACGGCGACATCACCAGTGAAGAGGAGGCGCAGGCGATGGTCGAGGAAGCCATGGCCCGCAGCCGGGAGATGGCCGCCGATGCCAACCTGTCGGCCGACGCCGCCAGCGAGGAGGCGGTGCGCTCCGCGGAGACCGCGCGCGAGGCCGCAGAGGAAGCGGTAAAAAATGCGCTGTCGGAAATGGACGCGAACGGCGATGCAGAACAGATGATGCAGGAAATCCTCGATAACCTGCCCGACGATATCAGCAGTCGCCTGCCGGACAACCTGCAAACAATGATGGAGAGCGCGGGCGACAGCCTGTCGGAAGATCCCGGGACCTGATCTTCCTTGTCAATCCGGGCCGGGCGCTGCCCGGCCCGGCTTTTTCGTATAGGGATATACAGAGGTACGAGCGGTGCGTAACAGCGTAATCGGTATTGCACTCGCCGGTGCAATGGCGGCCATTTCCCAGGCGCCCCTGGCCGGGGAGCGAATGGCCGGCGGTGTAGAGGCGTTCAGGAGCGGCGACTACCAGCGGGCCCTGACGCTGTTCGAGCGGGCCGAAAGCGAAGGCGACGACAGCGCCGGGCTCCAGTACAACATCGGCGTCACGCTGATGAAACTGGGTCGCTACGACAGCGCCAGTGGCCGTTTCCAGCGGCTGCTGGCCGATCCCGGCTGGGGCGATCTCGCCCGCTACAACCTGGCGCTCGCGGCGGAGCGGCGCAACCGGGATATTGTCGCGGCCCGCTACTATCGCCGCATCAGTGAGGCGTCGGATTCCGGCAAGTTGCGCAAACTGGCGCGCAATCGCCTGAATGCGCTGGCCGACGTACACCGCGATCCGCCCGGCAGGCGCTGGATTGCCACCGCCAACCTGTCGGCTGGATACGATGACAACGCCTACGCGCTGCAGAGCGAGCTGATCGAAAACGACTCTGCCGGTGCCGATAACTTTACCGAACTCTTTGCCTGGGGCCAGTACCAGCTGCGCGGTACCGCGGAGGATGGTTGGCGGGTGCACGGCTACGGCTTCGGGCGCCGCTACGGCGAGTTCGACAGTCTCGACCTGACCAGCGCCAGTGCCGCCCTGGCCCGCGACCGGCAGTGGCGCGGCTGGAGCACCGAGACCGGTGTGGCCGGGGAGATCGTCTACCTGGGCGGCGAGCAGGTTTCGCGGCAGGTCCAGTTGACCGGCCGCATCGAGCGGGAGTTCGGCGATGCCAGCATCTCGCTTTCCTATATCCCCAGCTACTACCTGGGTGGGCACGACTACACCCACCTGGACGGCTGGCGGCAGCGTTTCGAGGCGCAGTGGCAGCGGCCGCTGCCAATGGTCGATGCGCGGGCCTACTACCGCTACGACAGCAACGACCGCGCCGACCTGGCCCGGGATGCACTGGACGGCGATACGCTGGACTATTACAGCTACTCGCCGGTGCGGCATTCGTTTGGCGGTGTGCTGGAGTGGTCGCCGTCCGCCAACTGGCTCCTCTCCTCGGGTATGGAATTCCGGCACAGCGCCTACGACGGCATCAATCGCGTCACCGACAGCGACGGCAGTGCAATGACATACCGCCGGGAGTCGGATCGCGTCAAATCCTGGCTCTCGACCAGGTACAGAATCACCCCGCGTTTCAGCCTCAACGGGAAGATCGTGGTGATCGACAACGACGAAAACCGGGATCTCTACACCTACGACAAGACCGAGGCCAGCCTGGGTGTCAGTTATATCTTCTGACAGCCGCGGCACGCCCGATCAGTGGATGTGGATTCGAGTCATCGGTATGGGAGTTTCGGGGTGAACCTGGTGCATTTTTTTCGTGGTCGCACGGCGCCGGAGGACCGGTTTACCGACCTGGTACGCCCCCACCTCCGGAGCATGTATCGAACGGCCTACCGCTGGACCCAGGATTCAGCGGAAGCGGAGGACCTGGTGCAGGACGTGCTGGCCCGCCTCTTCCCCCGCCTGGAGGAGCTGGCCGCTGTGGAAAAGCCGGGGCCCTGGCTGGCCAGGGTGCTCTATCGCCGCTATGTGGATCTCTATCGCCGCCGCGTCAATTCGCCGATCGACGATGCCGTCCGCTGGGACAGCGACGATGACTTCTTCCGCGAGTGTATGCCCGATGAACGGGATGAGTTCCAGCGATGGGAGCTGCAGCGAGCCCTCAACCGCGCCCTGGCGGATCTGGAGGAAGGCTGGCGGGATGTGGTGCTGCTGCACGATGTGGAGGGCTACACGGCCTTGGAGGTGGCGGAAATCCTGCAGCTCAATGTGGGCACTGTGAAGTCGCGCCTGCACCGGGCGCGCAAGAAGCTGAAAACCGCGCTGCAGCCGGGCGCCATCGAGCGCAACTGCGCGTGTTGACCGACGTCGAGGAGACAGCAATGGATTGCAACCGGGCCAGGCGGCAACTGGAATCGATGCGCGGGTGGGGCGACGGGGCGCTGCTGCAGCACCTGCGCCGGTGTGCCGATTGTCGCGATTGCGCCGGGGAGCTCCGGGTGCGGGACCTGCTGGGCACCCTGCCGGCCCCGGAACCGGCGGCGGGGTTCGAGCGGCGGCTAGTGGCCGCGGCATTGCCGGAACGCCGGCCGCCCGCATCGCGCCTGCGCGGCTGGCAGTTCGCGACCGCCGCCGGCCTTCTGCTGGCGGTACTGGTCGTCTGTTTCCGCGGCCAGTCGCCGGTGGTGCCGGTGTCGATGACTACCCCGCCGATCAGTGTCTCCCTCGATACACCCCGTAACCTGTCGGGCGCCACCATCCGGGTGTCGCTGCCACCCAACCTGGCGCTGGAGGGATACGGCGATACCCGGCAGCTGCAGTGGCGGGCGGATCTGAATGCCGGGGCCAATCGCCTCACCCTGCCGCTGCGCCTGCGGGGCGCCGCGGGCGAGGCGGAGATCGTGATTCGCGTCGAGCACGGCGGCGCCTACCGGGAATTCCGGGTGCCGGTTCAGGTGGTGCCGGCGAATGGCGACCGGCGGCGCCCGACAACACACCTCTGAGTTGCGCGTGGGGCTGCCTGCCCGGCCACGCCATGACCTGACGGTCATCGTCGGGCGGAACCCCGATCCGGGCATTGATCAACTTGCAACCAGGTGGGGGACTGCATAGAATACGCCGCCCGCAATGTGCCCCTGCCCGCAGGTGGGACATTGCTCTCCTTGCCTCACCGGGGCACCTGGCGGACCGGATCGGTTCTTCCAGGCGTTCAATCCGGGAGGCTGTTTTAACCCGTAAGGAGCAAAAATGCGTCATTACGAAATCGTATTCCTGGTCCACCCGGACCAGAGCGAGCAGGTACCCGGTATGGTCGACCGCTACAGCGCGACCATCAAAGACAGCGGCGGTCAGGTTCACCGCCTGGAAGACTGGGGCCGCCGCCGCCTGGCCTACCCGATCAACAAGATCCACAAAGCCCACTACGTGCTGATGAACGTCGAGTGCACGGACGAGGCCCTGGAAGAGTTGACCACCAACTTCCGCTACAACGATGCGGTCATCCGCAATCTGGTAATCCGCGAAGACGAGGCGATCACCGACGAGAGCCCGATCATGAAGGCGGAAAAAGAGAGCCGCGAGCGCAAGGCCGCCCGCCAGGAGCGCAGCGAGCGCCGCGAAAAGCGGGACGACAAGCGGGAAGAGAAGTCTTCCTCCGCTGACGAGTCCAGGGAAGCCCAGGCTTCCGACAACGCCGAAAGCGACAAGTAAGGGGATTATCAGATGGCACGTTTTTTCCGTCGTCGTAAGTTCTGCCGTTTCACCGCCGAAGGCGTCAAGCGTATCGACTACAAAGACCTCGATACCCTGAAGGCCTACGTCTCCGAAACCGGCAAGATTGTTCCGAGCCGTATCACCGGTACCAAAGCCAAGTACCAGCGCCAGCTGTCCTCTGCGGTCAAGCGCGCTCGCTACCTGGCCCTGCTGCCGTACACGGACAGCCACGAAGCCTGATGCCAGGTTTCTGTGCGTAAAAGCTGTAACAGAGAAGCTATCTAGTCGTGCGCGCCCTGGCTGAATTCATCATGCGCGGGCGCGTGCGGGCGGTGCTCATCACTGTGGTGGGCATACCGCTGATCAGTCCGGCAGCGCTCGGCCTGGTGAGCCTGCGCCGCGGGGCCAACGACGGCCTGATGGTGCTGGCCTGGGCGATACTGCCGGTGGTCGCAGCGGGTCTCAGCGGTTATATGTCGCCGCTGATGGCCGGGCTCGCCGGCAGCCATTTTGCCGCAGTGTTCTGCGGTGCGCTGGCGCTGCGCGGCAGCCGCTCCTGGGCCGCTGCCCTGGTCACGGTCACGGCCGTCGCCGCTGCTGGCATACTGCTCACCGCGCATTTCAGCGGTGGGCTGTTGAACAGCCTGCTGGAGGTCGCCGAGGCCTCTGGTGGCGACCAGGCGGAGCAGTTGCGGAAGATCTTCGCCAGCGAGTCGCTGGCGACGGGCTACCTGAGCTGGGTATCGGCGATTACCGCCTCCCTGGCGCTGGTGCTGGCCCGCTACTGGCAGGCGCTGCTGTACAACCCGGGCGGCTTCCGCCAGGAGTTTCACCAGCTGCGCATGCCGCTGCCGCTGGCGGCGGTGGCCATGCTGGTGTGGGTCTACTGCCTGGTCTCCACGGACTATGTGTTCTGGGGCGCGGTGGTCGCCTTCCCGGTGGTGGTGGGCGGTATTGCCCTGATCCACTGGCTGGTGGGCAGCCGCAACTGGGGGCTGGCGCCACTGGTGGCGCTGTATGTGACCCTGGTGATCGCGGCACTGCCGATGGCCGGCTTCCTGTGCGGGCTGGCACTGATAGATAGCTGGATAGATATTCGCGGACGCACCGCCAAGTAATCGGGCGCGATCCGCACCAAACTGAAATTGAGGAAACCGAGATGGAAGTTATTCTGCTCGATAAAGTAGGCAAGCTGGGCAATGTGGGCGACCGCGTTGAAGTCAAAGCCGGTTTTGGCCGCAACTTCCTGCTGCCGACCGGTAAGGCCGTAGCCGCCACCGCAGCCAATGTCGCCGAGTTCGAAGCCAAGCGCGCCGAACTGGAAGCCGCGGCCGCCGCCAAGGTGGGTACCGCTGAAGAGCGCGCCGCCAAACTGGCCGACGTGGTTGTGACCATCGCCGCCAACGCCGGCGACGAAGGCAAGCTGTTCGGCTCCATCGGCACCCGCGACATCGCCGAGGCGATCACCGCTGCCGGCGTCGAAGTGGCCAAGGCCGAAGTCAAGCTGCCGGAAGGCGCGCTGCGCGAAGTGGGCGAGTTCGATGTCGACGTACAGCTGCACGCCGACGTCATCACCACCGTCAAGGTGGTGATCGAGGCCGAATAAGCGCTGCGCGCTGATTCCGCTCACTAGGGGGGAGCCCTGTGCTCGCCCCGGCCTGATGCGGGCAGCCCCTGGCCCCTGTAGGGGCTGCCCAAGTCGCGCTACAATCGGGCGCTGGATTCCCCATTGCTGATGGGGGTGTCCAGCGCCCGTTTTTTGTTTCCGGCCCGGTAACCAGTAAACCCGTATGAACGAATACGCCGTCCCCGAAGAAGCGCAGACCGAAGAGGCCTCGCCGCTGCCGCACTCGATCGAGGCCGAGCAGTCGGTACTGGGCGGCCTGATGCTGGATGCCGGCCGCATCGATGCGGTCGCCGAACAGCTGGGCGAGGTGGACTTCTTCTCCGCCAGTCACCGCAAGATCTTCGCCGTGATGCTGGCGCTGTCCAACGGCGAGCAGCCGCTGGATATCGTCACCCTCGCCGAAGCGCTGGCCAGCCGCGACCTGCTGGCGGAAGTGGGCGGCCCCGCTTACCTGGCCGAACTGGCCGAGAACACCCCGTCGGCGGCGAATATCGTCGCCTACGCCAAGATCGTGCGCGAGCGCTCCATGCTGCGCCAGCTGATCGCCGCTGCCGGCGAGATCAGCCGCACCAGTTTCAATCCCGGCGGCCTGGCCTCCGCCGACCTGCTGCAGATGGCCGAGCGCCGCGTGGCGGAGATCGCCGAGGGGCGGGCCAAGGACGGCGGTTTCGTCGGTGTCGACACGCTGCTGAAAAAGACCGTCGAGCGCATCGACGAGCTGTTCAAGACCGAGGGCGATATCACCGGCCTCGGCACCGGCCTCACCGAGCTGGACCAGCGCACCTCCGGCTGGCAGCCGGGCGAGCTGATCGTACTGGCCGCGCGCCCGTCGATGGGCAAGACCGCGCTGGCGCTGAACTTTATCGAGCACGCGATGCTGAGTCAGGTGAACCCGACTCTGGTGTTCAGTATGGAGATGCCGTCCGACAGCCTGGTGATGCGGATGATGTCCTCCATAGGCCGCATCGACCAGGGCCGCATCCGCAACGGCAAGCTGCAGGAAGACGACTGGCCCAAACTCTCCAGTGCGGTGCAGAAGATGAAGGGCAAGGCGCTCTATATCGACGACACGCCGGCACTGACCCCGAGCGAGGTACGCGCGCGCACCAAACGCACCGTGCGCGACCACACCAACAAGCTGATGCGGGAGAACCCGCAGATGAC
Organism: Microbulbifer litoralis; assembly: GCF_023634065.1. Classification (GTDB taxonomy): domain Bacteria; phylum Pseudomonadota; class Gammaproteobacteria; order Pseudomonadales; family Cellvibrionaceae; genus Microbulbifer; species Microbulbifer litoralis. The sequence continues at coordinate 229,045 of NZ_JALKCV010000006.1, read as the reverse complement.
CCGCGAGGACGCCGAGGCGAAGAGCATGCCGGCGCTGATCATGGTGGACTACCTGCAGTTGATGCAGGTGGCCGGCAGCAACGAGGGCCGCACCCAGGAGATCTCCGAGATCTCCCGCTCGCTGAAAGCGCTGGCAAAGGAATACGACTGCCCGGTAATCGCCCTGTCGCAGCTCAACCGCGGCGTCGAACAACGCCCCAACAAGCGGCCGATGAACTCCGACCTGCGGGAATCCGGCGCTATCGAGCAGGACGCCGACGTAATCCTGTTTATCTATCGCGACGAGTACTACAACGAGGACAGCCCGGACAAGGGCATGGCCGAGCTGATTATCGGCAAGCAGCGCAACGGCGAAATCGGCACCTGCCGCGCCGCCTTCGTGGGCAAATACACCCGCTTCGACAACCTGGCGCCGGAGTACTACCAGGGCGACTAACAACCTTTTTGTAGGAGCCTGCCCTGCAGGCGAACCGGCAGAGCCACAGGGATTCGCCTGCAGGGCAGGCTCCTACAGATCGTGCATTCGTTGAAACAGTTGGGGAGCCCCTGTGCTTAACCAATCCCAAATCCGCGCGCTGGCTATCGAGCGCCAGCAACTCCACAGCCCCTGGTCCGGCGACCTGCCGTCGCTGGTCCGTCACCTGGGCGCCCTGCAGCTGGACGCCATCCAGCGCATCACCCGGGCCCACCATCACCAGCTCTACAACCGCCTGCCGCGCTACCGGGAAAAGCAGCTGGAACAGGCGGAGCGCCGGCGCGAGATCTTCGAATACTGGTCCCACGCCGCCGCCTACCTGCCGATGGAGCACTACCGCTACGCCCGAGTGCGCATGGACCGCATCCGCGACGGCCAGCGGCACTGGTTCGAGAAGAACGCGAAGCTCTGCCGCTATGTACTGGACCGGGTGCGCGCCGAGGGCGCCCTGAGAGCCAGCGATTTCGTCAAAGCCAAGGGTGGCTGGTGGGAGTGGTCGGACGAGAAAAAGGCCCTCGAGCAGCTGTTCCACGAGGGCGAGCTGATGGTCAGCCATCGCGACGGTTTCCAGAAAGTCTTCGACCTGCCGGAGCGGCTGCTGCCGTCCGATATCCGCACCGAAACCGCCAGCGACCTGGACTACGGCCGCCACCTGGTGCGCACTTTCCTGCGCTGCCAGGGTGTCGGCCGTATCGAGGAGATCAGCTATCTGCGCAAGCACGACAGGCCATTGATCAAGGGCGCGGTGGAGGCGATGCTGAAAAGCGGTGAACTGCTGCCGCAGGGCAGGGAGCTGATACTGGCCGGGGACGAGGTCGAGGAGCCGGCCAAGCCGCCGCGCCGGGTGCGGCTGCTGTCACCCTTCGATCCACTGTTGTTGCAGCGCAAGCGCCTGAAAAGGCTGTTCGATTTCGATTACCAGCTGGAGTGCTACCTGCCGGCCCACAAGCGCCGCTACGGTTACTTCGGCCTGCCGATCCTGTACGGCGACCGCTTTGCCGGTGTCGTGGATCTGAAGGCGGATCGCGGCGCGGGCTTGCTGCGGATCGACTCCCTGCACTGGACCCGCGAGCCGGGCCCGGGGCTGCGGGCCAGTTTCGACCGCGCACTGGTCCGCTTTGCCCGTTTCCATGGGCTGCAGTCCCCGGCGCGCTGATCCGTGCTCAGTTGCAACCCGCCTCCGGGGCGGAAAGGTTTGCAGTCGGTGCTTCCGGCGCATGCAGTACCGCCCGCCAGGCTTCGCGATTGCCCTGCGGATTGGTGCCGGAGCCGACGATCACGGTGCCGTCATTGGAAATGCCCTCGGCTCTTTTGAGCGTCCAGCCTGCCAGCTCCAGGTGGTGTTCGTTTTCCAGCACGCCTTTCAGCTTCCGCATGCCATCGGTCTCGCTCCAGATAAACGCTTCCTCACCGTCGCCGAAGTTTCCGAAGCCCACCACCACCGAGCCGCAGGCGGAAACCCCGCGGGCGATAAACGGGCCGCCGTCCTGTACGCTGGCCAGCACCGCCGCCTCGCGCTCTTTCCACAGCACCAGCTCGCCGGCGCGCTCGAGCCTTGTACTCCTGTTGCCCACAAGGGCCGAGCCATCCGGGGAGATGGCATTCGCCGAGCCCATCCCGGGCAGGGAGACCCCCGTGCTGTCGCCCTCGGTCCAGCGGAAGGCGTCGTAGGCGGTATCGTCCCACAGGCCCGATCCGGCGATGACGCTGCCGTCGTCGGAAATATGCTCCGCGTGGCCCAGCACCCAATCGTGCAGATCGACCCCGTAGCGGTTCTCGAGGACGTCCTGCAGGTTCCGCATGCCCGCGCCTTCCGTCCAGATAAATGGCCGCTCTTTCTCGCCGTATCGCCAGCCGCTCTTGCCGACCACAATGCTGCCGTCGCCGGAGACGGCCAGGGCCGAGCAGCCCATATCGCCGCAGGGGAAATCGTCCAGGGTGCGCATATCCCCGTCCCGCCAGACGAACGCCAGCGACGGTGAGCCACCGGAAAAGTTGAAACTGGTGCCCACAACCGTGGCGCCATCCGCGGAAACATCGTTGGCGGAGGACAGGTCCCCGGGTCTCAGGGTGCCGATGGGTGTCATCTCGCCGTCTTCCCAGCGGTAGGCTTCCACGCTGTCCTCTGCGCTGGAACTCTGCCCGACCACCACCCGGCCGTCCGCAGAGACGGCCGAGGCGGACGACGAGATCTTGCCGCCGGGCAGGTCGCCCAGTCCCTCAAACGGTGGGCGGGGTGACTCTGTGAGACTGCAGCCGGCCAGGAAAAGGGCAAGGCAGGCAAAAGACGGGAAACGGAGCAGGGTATTTCTGTACATCGTGCGGAGGTGACTCGACTTCGATTGCGGTATTTCGTATTACTGTGCCACGAAACGGTGGCTGTCCGCAGTGACGGATTTCACCACCAGTGCCGCAGTTCGACGCGCGAATGGCCTGAAGGCAGCGGGATACTGGTATCTTGGAGGCGGACAATCAGTCTTGATCCGGCCCGCCCGGGCCGCCACTTTCACAGGGGAGGGAATCATGTGTGATGAAACAACAGCCAGAGAGGCGGAGGAATACCTGCGCCGCCAGGGGATGAGCCGCCGCACTTTCAACAAGGCTGTCACCAAGGCAGGCCTGGGGGCCGCGCTGGGTGCGATGTTGCCGCCACTGGCCGCCGCCGCGGACGTGGTGGAATCAGACGTCAGCGTGACGACGCCGGACGGCGAGGCGGACGCCTACTTCGTGCACCCGGCCAAGGGCCGCCACCCGGCGGTGATCCTGTGGCCGGATATCTTCGGCATCCGCCCGGCCTTCCGGCAGATGGGCAGGCGCCTGGCGCAGCAGGGTTACGCGGTGCTGGTGGTCAACCCGTATTACCGCAACCACCGCGGCCCGGTGGTGCCGGCGGGCACTGAGGTGATCGATGCGGACGTGCGCAAAGTGGTGATGCCGGGGGCGCGCAAGCTGGCCGGCACCCTGTCGCCGCAGACGGCGGTCAGCGATGGCCGCGCTTTCGTACAATACCTGGATGCGCAGCCGTCAGTGGATACCGGCAGCAGGATCGGCGTCATGGGTTACTGCATGACCGGCTCCTACGCCCTGCGCCTGGCGGCGGCCATGCCGCAGCGTATCGGCGCCGCGGCCTCCTTCCACGGCGGCGGCCTGGTGACCGACGGCGCCGACAGCCCGCACCGGCTGGCGCCGGAGATCGATGCGGGCGTGCTGATCGCCATTGCCGAAAACGACGACGCGCGCCAGCCGGAGGCGAAGACGGTGTTGAAGGAGACGTTCGCCAGCGCCGGTGGCGATGCCGAGATCGAGGTCTACGAGGGGACGCTGCACGGCTGGTGTCCGACGGACTCCGCGGCCTACAACGAGGTCCAGGCAGAGAGGGCCTGGAGCCGGATGCTGGCACTGTTCAGGCGAAAGCTGGACTGAACGGCTGCACCAGGGGCCGGGATCAGATCTGTACCACTACGTAGACTTCGCGTCCGTCGCGCTGTGTCGGCATAAAGTAGTTGCCGCCATAGCGGTAGTACTGCACGCCGTTGACGACTTCGGCGGTATAGCCGACCGGCAGCTCCTCGAGCACCTGGCCCGGCGCATAGCCGCCGTTGGGGCCGCTGGGTACGGTTGCCGGTGCGGCCGGTGTCGCTGTGGTGACGGCGACGGGCGCCCCCGCCGGTGGCGGCACTACCACATAGGCCCGCCTGGCCGGGTACCATTGGTAGTAGGCGTCGGCGTACTGGTAGTAGGCGGTACCGCCGATCTGCACCCGCACGGCACTGCCGGGCAGACTGGCCACGGCGGCGCCCAGCGGGGCCGTGACCACTACGTATCCGGTCGGTGCCGGGCGGTAGAAGTAGCCACTGTGGTAGTAGTAGGGGTTGCCGCCGACCGCCAGGCTCACGAAACCGAACGGCAGTATCGGGGCGGTGAAACCCAGCGAAATGCGCGGGCCGTGGCGGTGGTGCCGGTGCCAGCGTTTGTAGTGGTGGCCGTGGTGCCAGCCGTGCCCGCCCCGCTCGTGACCGAGGGTGCCGGCGTCGGCGGGGGGGCTGAAGGCGAAGGCGCCCAGCGCCACGATGGCGAAGGTGCCCAGCACGACTTTTAACGTTTTCACGATATCTCCGGCGAAGCAATTGCTTACTATCAGGTTAAATTTTAACCCTTCTTCACGCCACGTCACCACGCTTTCGCGTTAAGAAGTGTGAAAAGTCCGGGGAACAGCCGGTCGGCTGCGCTGCACGATACCCATCAGCTTGTAGAGCAGCTGCGCGGCGGCGAAGTCGTAGGCGTGGAAGCCCTCGATGGGGGCGAATTCCAGCAGGTCGAAACCGATGATCTGCCGCTGTTTCGCCACGCACTCGAACAGGTTCAACGTCTGGTACCAGCCCAGGCCGCCGGGTACCGGCGTGCCGGTGGACGGGAAGACCGAGGGGTCTATGCCGTCTACATCCAGGGTGAAGAACACTTTCTCCGGGAAATCTTCCGGCAATTGGAATTCCTGCACATTGGTGGGCACCAGCTGGTGCGCATCCAGGTAGTGGACACCGTACTTGTCCCGTGCGCCCATCTCCTCCTCGCAGTAGGCGCGAATCCCCAACTGGAACAGCGGTATGCCGGCCTCCACCACCAGTCGCATGACACTGGCGTGGCTGTGCTTCTGGCCCTCGTAGCGGTCGCGCAGGTCTGCGTGGGCATCGATCTGGACGACACCGAAGTCCTCGATTCCGGCGTCCAGGTAGCCCTTGATGACGCCCCAGGTGACCGAGTGCTCACCGCCGATGCCGACGGGCATGCGGCCCATCTCAAGCACCTCGCGGGTGGCGGCGGCGATATTGTCCATGACCTGCTCCGGCGGGCCCGAGACGTTGACCGGGCTGCGGGTGTAGATACCCAGTTCGCTGGGATAGGAGAAGTTGTCGTAGGTCTCCAGCTGCCAGGAGGCCTCCAGGATCGACGCCGGCCCCTTGCCGGTACCGCCGCCGTAGGAGACGGTTTCCTCGTAGGGAATCGGGATGATGTGGAACAGGGCCTCCTCGGGCTTCGGTTGCTCGATCTCGGAGCCGAGGAAGATGGGATAGTCGTTTTCTGACAGCATGGTGGCAGCCTTGGGTTGAGGATCCCCTCTCCCAAAGGGAAAAGGGAGCGATGCATTCGAATTTTGTGCCGCAGGGTGCGCCCTACACGCAGCCGCCGCCTTCGGTGGGGGAGGCCGGCCCGAGCTCCTGCCAGTCGTGCCCGGACAGCCGTTCCTTGAAGTCCCGGTAACCGAATTCCCGGACCAGGTTCAGTTCGTCGGTCTCCGAGTTCCACAGCGCGATCGCCGGCAGCGGAATACCGTTAAAGGTATTGGTCTTGACCATGGTGTAGTAGGCCATCTCCTCGAACACCAGCCGGTCGCCGACCTGCAGCGGATCCTGGAAACTGTACTCGCCGATGGTATCGCCGGCCAGGCAGCTCTGGCCGCCGAGGCGGTAGTCGTGGGGCAGCTCGCCGGGGCGGGCGCCGCCGGTGATTTCCGCGCGGTAGGGCATTTCCAGCACATCCGGCATATGGCAGGTGGCGGAGACATCCAGGATTGCCTGGTTGCCGCCGTTCCAGGTGATATCCACCACCTCGCCCACCAGGATGCCGGCGAACAGCGAGATCGCCTCGCCGGGTTCCAGGTAGACCTGTACCCCGTGCCGCTCGGAAAAGCCGCGCACCGCGTCCACCAGTTCGTCCACCTGGTAGTCGCAGCGGGTGATATGGTGGCCGCCGCCGAAATTGATCCATTCCATCTGCGGCAACAGGTCGGCGAACTTTTCCTCCACCGCGGCGATGGTACGCTGGAGCGGTTTGAAATCCTGTTCGCACAGTGTGTGGAAATGCAGGCCGCTGATACCATCCAGCGCCTCGCCCTCGAACAGTGAGCGCACGATGCCCAGCCGCGAGCAGGGCGCGCAGGGGTCGTACAGGTCCGTGTGGCCCTCGGAGTGTTCCGGGTTGATGCGCAGGCCGAAGCGCAATTCCGGGCGCCGCCGCTGCGCTTCCAGGCAGAGTGCCTTGTAGCGCTTCCACTGGGGAAAGGAGTTGAAGATCACGTGGTGGGCGAACTGCAGTATTTCTGCCAGTTCGCGCTCTTTGTAACCGGCGCTGAACACGTGCACCTCCCTGCCCCGGTCGCGACCGCCGTATTCCTCGAAACCCAGTTTTGCCTCGTGCAGGCCGCTGGCCGCGATACCGGACAGGTAATCGGCGACAATGGGGCCGGTACTCCACATGGAGAAGGCTTTCAGCGCGGCCAGCACTTTGGCGCCGCTGCGTTTCTGTACATCGGCCAGCACTGCGAGATTGTCGCGCAGGGCCCGCTCGTCGACGACGAAGCAGGGCGACGGCACCCGATGCGGGTCGAAGTTGCCGAAATAGTCTATGCGGGGAGTCAGATCCATAGATAGAACCGTTATTTACGCGCTACTCGAAAGCAGGCAGGGCGGTGCGAACTCCGGTAGCAGCGCCGCCCCGAAGCCCGCCGAAAAAAATCACTGGAACGGCTTATCCAGCCAGGTCTCGTGCCACGGCAACCCGTATTTGTTCATATCGTCCATAAACGGGTCCGGGTCCAGCTGTTCCAGGTTCCAGACACCGGGTTTCATCCACTTGCCCTCCAGCATCATCTTGGCACCGATCATGGCCGGCACGCCGGTGGTGTAGGAGATGGCCTGGGACTGTACCTCCTTGTAACACGCCTGGTGATCGCAGGTGTTGTAGATGTAGTAGATTTTCTCTTCGCCATCTTTCGTGCCGCGCACGATATTGCCGATACAGGTCTTGCCCTTGGTCAGCGGGCCCAGGCTGGCCGGGTCCGGCAATACCGCTTTCAGGAACTGGATCGGCACGATTTCCTGCCCCTGGAACTCGATCGGCTCGATGCTGGTCATGCCTACATTCTGCAGCACTTCCAGGTGCTTCAGGTAGCTGGGGCCGAAGGTCATCCAGAAGCGCGCGCGCTCGATTTCCGGGAAATGCTTGGACAGGGACTCCAGCTCCTCGTGGTAGAGCAGGTACAGGTCTTTCTCGCCGATTCCCTCGGGAAAGTCGAAGACCCGCTTTTCCTCCATCGGCTTAGTGGTGATCCAGTTGCCGTTTTCCCAGTAGCGGCCGTTGGCGGTGATCTCGCGGATATTGATTTCCGGGTTGAAATTGGTCGCAAACGGCAGGCCGTGGTCGCCGGCGTTGCAGTCGAGAATATCCAGTGTCCTGATGCGGTCGAAATGGTGTTTCTTCGCATAGGCGGTAAAAACACTGGTCACACCCGGATCGAAGCCGGAGCCCAGCAGCGCCATCAGGCCGGCTTTCTCGAACTTGTCCTGATAGGCCCACTGCCACTTGTACTCGAACCTGGCTTCTTCCGGCGGTTCGTAGTTGGCGGTATCCAGGTAGTGCACGCCGGTTTCCAGGCAGGCGTCCATGATGTGCAGATCCTGGTAGGGCAGGGCGACGTTGATCACCATGTCCGGCTTGACCTTTTCGATCAGTTTTACCAGCTGCGGCACATCGTCCGCGTCCACCTCGGCGGTATCGATCTTGCGCGGCAGCATGTCGGCAATCTTGTCGCACTTGCTCTTGGTGCGACTGGCCAGGGTGATATTCTCGAAAACCTCTTCGACCTGGGCGCACTTGTGCGCGACCACCTGGCCGACGCCGCCGGCGCCGATAATCAGTACATTGGCCATATCGAAATCTCCTTATTCTTCGCGGAGCTAAAATCTGTTGGAATTTTGGGGCTACGGAGCGCCCCATCCGTTCTTTTCACATTCTGAGGCGACGCCATCGACGCTTTCGCGTTGTAGTTTGATATTTCTTTCCGGTCGTAGGGTGCGCCGTGCGCACCGGTTACCGCGAGCTCCAGGTGTCCTGTCTACTTCTCGAGGGCGCCTGCAGTTACTTCTCAAAATATGTATAACCGCTCATGCTCGCCGTATAAGTGTGCAGAATCTGCTTGCGCTGCTGCGCCGAGATCCGACCTTCCTTCACCGCCCGCTCCGCCAGTTTACGGAAGCGCTCGAACAGTTCCTGCGGCCGGTATTCCACATAGCTCAGTACGTCGGAAATACTGTCGCCGTGGATCTCGCGGCTGTAGTCGACACTGCCGTCGTCCTGGATGCGCACGCTGACCACGTTGGTATCGCCGAACAGGTTGTGCAGGTCGCCCAGGGTTTCCTGGTAGGCGCCCACCAGGAAGGTGCCGAGAATATAGTCCTCGCCGTTTTCCAGTTCGTGCAGGCACAGGGTTTTCTGCTCCTCCTGCTTGCCGATAAAGCGGTCGATCTTGCCGTCGCAGTCGCAGGTGATATCCGCGATAATCGCCGAGCGGGTCGGGGCGGTGTCCAGGCGGTGGATCGGCACCAGTGGAAAGACCTGGTCTATGGCCCATATATCCGGCAGCGACTGGAAGACACTGACGTTGGCATAGTAGATATCCGACAGTACCTCCGGCAGTGCCTGCAGGTCCACCGGCACCTCCTCCGCCTCGTCCAGCAGCTTGCGGATTTCCTGTGCGGCCTGCAGGAACAGGTTTTCCGCATTGGCGCGTTCGCGCAGGCTGACCTGGCCGTGCAGGTACAGCGAGCGCATTTCGTCCCGGTAGTAGAGCGCGTCGTTGTAGCTTTCCTGCAGGTTTTTCGGGTTGATGCTGTTCACCGCGTCCTGCAGGTGGCGCAGCATCTGGTGGTCTTCACCGGTGATCTTCGTGTGCTCCAGCTCCACCGGCTCGAAGCGGGTGGTGTCGAGGATGTCGAACAGCAGCACCGAGGAATAGGCCACGGTGGCGCGGCCGGATTCGGTGATGATGGTCGGGTGGGCGACGCCCTCGCTGTCCAGCGTGCCCATGATGGCTTCCACCACGTCCACGCAGTACTCATCCAGCGAGTAGTTCTTGGAGTGGGTGTAGTTGGTCTTGGAGCCGTCGTAGTCCACCGCCAGGCCGCCGCCCAGGTCGAGGTAGCCCATGGCCGCGCCTTCCTCCACCAGGTCGGCGTAATAGCGGCAGGCCTCCAGCACACCGGTGCGGATATCGCGGATATTCGGCACCTGGGAGCCCAGGTGGTAGTGCAGCAGTTTCAGGCAGTCGAGCATATCGTGCCGGCGCAGCTGGTCCACCATCGCGATCAGGTCGTTGCTGCCGAGGCCGAAAATACTGCGGTCGCCGCTGGTGGCGTTCCAGTAGCCGCCCACCTTGGAGGCGAGTTTGATCCGCGCGCCGATATTGGGACGCACCTGTTCGCGCTCGGCGCAGCGAATGATGGTCTCCACCTCCGAAGGGGTCTCGACGACGAAAAACACCTGTACACCCAGACGCTGCGCCTGCAGGCCCAGGTTGATGAATTCCTCGTCCTTATAGCCGTTGCAGACGATCAGCGAGTCGGTGTTGTCGAGCACCGACAGGGCCGCAATCAGCTCCGCCTTGCTGCCGGCCTCGAGGCCGTGGTTGAACGGGCGGCCGGCCCTGGCGATTTCCTCGATCACCTGGCACTGCTGGTTCACCTTGATCGGGAAGACGCCGCGAAACACGTTGCCGTAGCCGCAGGATTCGATCGCCCTGGCAAAGGATTGGTTGATGCGCGCAATCTGCGCATCCAGCAGATTCTCGATACGCAGCAGCAGCGGCATGCCCAGGCCGCGCTCGGTGGCGCCGCGGGCGATATCCATCAGGGAGACACTGCGGTTTTCACCGGCGGGGTTTTCCACGCGCACAGTGATTTCGCCGGCTTCGTTCAGGTCGAAATAACCGGCGCCCCAGTTGCGGATTCCATAGAGCTCTGCGGAGTCTTCGCAAGTCCAGTCTTGTACTTGTTGCTGCTTCATGGCGCCTGTTTATTGCCTGTATCGGGTGGTCGGTGGCGGGCGCGAATGTTGGGCCCAAGCGGGGCGGAAAGCAATAACTATAGATAAGAAAAGGCTGAATTTTTAGCGCTGGGAAATCAAATATTTATTCAACTTTATTGGCGGGGAGTCGTGCTTGTTTTGAATTTTTATTCGGTTTTCAGCAGGCCAAAAAAAAGCGGCCCGGAGGCCGCTGGCAGTTGGGGTGGCATGGAATCAGTAGAATCCGGGGTTGGCGACCACGCGGTAGCCGCGCCGGGTCGTGTCCCACAGGTAGTAGGTGTCGTAGGCGACGTAATAGTTGTGGCCGCCAAATACCACGCTGATGGCGGTGCCGGGCAGGCTGTGTACAACGGCACCGATTGGCGCCCGGGCGACAACATAGCCGTGGCTGTGGGGGCGGTAGAAGACCCCGTCGTTGTAGAACAGGCCCAGGTTGCCGAAGCTGATGCGCACAAAGTTGCGCGGCAGGTGGCGCCAGCGGTAGCCGTAGCGGAAGCGGTCCGGGCGCCAGTGATGGCGGTGGTATTTCCTGTAGCGTTTGCCGCGATGCCCGCGGTCGCGGTGCTTGTAGGTATAGCGGTGTTTGTACTTGTCGCGGTGGGAGCGGCCGCGGTCGTGATCGCGGCCGCGCCCGTTGTGGCCCCAGCCGCGGTTGCCGCGATCGCGATCGTGTCCGCGGCCCCTGTCCCGGTGGCCATTGTGATCGTTGCGCGCCGGCCGGTGCCCGACTACCCGCTTCTTGCGGTCGTCGCCGCGCCAGCCGTCGCGGCGCGCGTCGCGGTGTTTGTTGTAGGCCTGTTCCAGTGCCGAACCGCTCAGCTGGTTTTTGCCGTGCCCGGCGCGGTCGGCGAATGCCGGACCGGCGAGCAGCAGGCTGGCGGTGGCGACGGCGGTGATCAGTTTATACATGGCTGCTTTCTCCCGAGCCCCGGTGGCTCTCTGGCCCGAGTGCTGGAGGCACTCTTTCCACAGCCGCCGGTGGTGTTTTCCCGTGCCGGCGGGCGGTATCTCGTAATGTGGGGGCCAGTCTGCCGGTTGTCGACTGAATCCTTCCTGAACCGGGGTATGGTTTTTCAGGGGGAAATATCGGCGCGCGCCGCCGGGCAAAACCGAATGATGGTTCTGGTTTGACGCCGTTGGCGGCATTTTTCCGTCAGTAAAGTCATTGTTTGCCGAAGATGCGCGACATTTTGCCCGGTCTGGCAATTGTCGCTCCCGGGTGCAGCGAGTATGATGCCGCGCTGATCAGGATTCAGTCGCAGTGAACGCCATGCAAGTATTCCACCATATCGCCAGCCTGCGCGAGGCGCTGGCCGAGGCCCGTGTCGCCGGCAAGAGTGTCGGTTTCGTCCCCACCATGGGCAACCTGCACGATGCCCATATCGAGCTGGTCAAGACCGCCCGACAGCATTGTGACCTGGTGGTCGTATCCATCTTCGTCAACCGGCTGCAGTTCGGCCTGAACGAGGACTGGGACACCTACCCGCGCACCATGGAAGCGGACATGGCGCGATTGCGGGCCGTGGACTGCGATTTCCTGTTCCACCCGGACGAGAGCGAGATCTATCCCAACGGGATGGACCAGCAGACCCGCGTGGTCTGTCCGGCGATGACCGATGTGCTCTGCGGCGCCAGCCGCCCGGGCCACTTCGAGGGCGTGACCACCGTCGTCACCAAGCTGTTCAACATCGTGCAGCCGGATACGGCCGTGTTCGGGATCAAGGATTTCCAGCAGTTGGCGGTGGTGCGGCGTATGGTGGAAGACCTGTGCATGCCGGTGGAGATCATCGGCGCACCGGTGCACCGCGAGGCCGACGGCCTGGCGATGAGCTCTCGCAACAGCTATATCACCGCCCAGGAGCGCCCGCGGGTGGCGGTGCTGAACCAGTGCCTGAACTGGGTCAAAGACGAGATCGCCGGCGGCCGCCGGGATTTTGCCGCGCTGGAGGGCGAGGCGAAACAGCGTATCGAGCAGTCCGGCTTCCGCGTGGACTATTTCTCCATCTGCAACAGCAGGGACCTGCAGCCGGCCGCCGACGACGACCACCAGATCACCATCCTCGGTGCCATGTACACCAGCGCCGCGCGGCTGATCGACAACGTATCCCTGGAACTCTGACAGGAGAAGCGCCATGCAAATCGAACTGCTGAAATGCAAGCTGCATATGGCTGCGGTGACCCAGGCCGAGCTCTGGTACGACGGCTCCTGTGCCATCGACCGGGATCTCGTAGAGCTGGCCGGCCTGCGGGAATTCGAGAAGATCGATATCTACAACGTGACCAACGGCGAGCGCTTCCACACCTACGTGATCCTGGCGAAGCGCGGCTCCGGCACCATCTCCATGAACGGTGCCGCCGCGCGCCGCGTGCAGGTGGGCGACCGCATCATCATCGCCTCCTACGCGCAGATGACGGAAGAGGAGGCCGACAGCTTCAAACCGAAACTCGTCTACCTCGACCAACACAACGGCGTCGAGCGCAGTAGCAACACCATCCCGGTACAGCTGGCCGGGGCCTGATTTTCTCCCCGGGCACATAGGATGGGCAGAGCACAGCGTGCCCATCCTGCGCGTCTTTCGAACCCTGGCCCCACCCGCTATCCTGTCGGTGTTCAACCGACAGGCTCCACCATGCTCACCAATCCCAAGACCGATACGGCGGTGGCCTGGGGCGATCTGCTGAAATCCGGTTGCCGGATTTTCATCGGTTCCAACGCCGCCGTCCCCAATGCGCTGGTAACCGACCTGATCGCCCACAGCCGCGGCCTGCACGATATCGAAGTGACCCATATCCAGACGCTGTCGGACAACGTCTGGGCCGAGCGCCGCTACAGCGAGCTGTTCAAGGTCAATGCGCTGTTTATCGGCGGCGCCAATGTGCGCGAGGCCATTGCCGAGGGGCGCGCCGATTACACGCCCTGCTTCCTGTCTGAAATTCCGCAACTGTTCCGCGAGCACCTGCTGCCACTGGACGCGGCGCTGGTCATGGTCAGCCCGCCGGACGAGTTCGGCTACTGTTCGCTGGGTGTCAGCGTCGACGTGGTGTCCGCCGCGGTGCGCGCCGCGCGCGTGGTCGTGGCGCAGATCAACCCGCGCATGCCGCGTACCTGCGGCCACAGCTTTATCCATGTCGACCAGATCGACGCCTGGGTGGAGCAGACCGAGGAACTGCCGGAGCGACCGCTGCCGGAACTGGACCCGGTCACGGAACAGATCGGTCAGTATGTGTCGCTGCTGGTGGACAACGGGGCCACGCTGCAACTGGGTGTCGGCCGGGTCTCCGCGGCGGTGCTGCGCTACCTCGGCAAGCACCGCGACCTGGGGGTGCACAGCGAAGTCATTTCCGATGGCATCATGGACCTGATGCGCAGCGGCGTGATCAACAATCGCAAGAAAACCTTTCACCGCGGCAAGGTGGTCACCAGTTTCTGTATCGGTACCCGCGCCATGTACGACTTTGTCGACGGCAACCCGCATATCGAGTTCTACCCGGCCGAGCACGTCAATTCCCCCACCCGCATCGCCCGCAACGACAGGATGGTCTCGATCAACGGCGCCATCGAGGTGGACCTGACCGGACAGGTGGTGTCGGATTCGATCGGCCGGAAGTTCTATAGCGGTATCGGCGGCCAGGTGGATTTTATCCGTGGCGCGGCACTGAGCCGCGGCGGACGGCCGGTGATCGCGCTGCCGTCCACCACCCGCAGTGGCGATCGTTCGCGCATCGTGCCCACGCTGGCGCCGGGCGGCGGCGTGGTGACTTCCCGCGGCCATGTGCACTATGTCGTGACCGAATACGGCATCGCCTCGCTGCACGGCAAGAGCATCCGCGAGCGGGCGCTGGAACTGATCCGCATCGCGCACCCAAAGTTCCGCCGCGAACTGCTGAACGAAGTGCGCCAGTTCTACTGGGTGCCCGAATACCAGGAGCAGGCGCCGACACCGGTGCCGGAATTGGGGCCGGTGGAAGAGAAGCATTTCACTTTCCACGGTATCCGCTACACACTGCGACCGCTGCGGCCCGCCGACGAGCGGCGCCTGCAGGAGTTCTTCTACACCCACAACAAGGAAACCCTGATGATGCGTTACAACCACCATGTAACGCAGATGTCGCGGGAGAAATCCTGCAGTCTGGTCAGTGTGGACCAGCAGCGCGACCTGGCGCTGTGTTTTACCGATCGCGCAGGCGCCGCCGAAGTGATCCAGGGCGTGGGGCGCTACTATCTGAACGAAGCCGACAACAGCTGCGAGGTGGCGTTCGTGATCAAGGAGAGCCGCCGCGGCCGGGGTATCGCCACTGCGCTGCTGCGGGAGATGGAGGCGATTGCCCGCGAGCGTGGCATCGCAAAAATGTTCGCCTGTGTGCGCCGGGACAATCACCCAATGTTGGCGGTGTTTGAGAACTGCGGTTTTAAGCCTGCGTCCGGTGGTGAACTGGATGAGGTTTATCTGGAGTTGAATCTGCAAGCGAAAGACAGGGCTTGAACAGAGCGCTGTAGGAGCCTGCCTTGCAGGCTATGGCCGAGTTGCCGGCGCCGACCTGAATCGCCTGCATGGAAGGCTCCTACAGAATACGGGGCATTTGCCTATGGAGAGGTGCTCCCGGCAGCAGGGCCGCCCGGGGTAAGCTAAGGCCTGTAGCCGGAATCCCGGATTCCGCTGCGCTCCATCCGGGCTACTGTCAGTGTTATCGAACAAGGAATAAAATATGTCCATCGGATTTATAAGCAGCCCCGCCTGCGCCGGCCACGAAATGGGCGACGGGCACCCCGAGTGCCCGGCTCGTCTCGATGCCATTCGGGACCAGCTGCTCTCCAGCGGGATCGACTTCGTGCTGCGCCACTTCGATGCGCCGGCAGCCACGCGGGAGCAACTGGAACGGGTACACGATCCGGATTACGTCGCGTCGATTTTCGAGCGCGCGCCGGAGACGGGTATCGAGCGGCTGGACCCGGACACCTGCATGAATCCGGGCTCGCTGGACGCCGCCCTGCACGCCGCCGGTGCGGTGATATCGGCGGTGGACCGGGTGATGGCCGGCGAAGTGCCGTCGGCCTTCTGCGCCGTGCGCCCGCCGGGCCACCACGCCGAGCGGGATAAGGCCATGGGCTTCTGCCTGTTCAACAATATCGCCATCGGCGCCGCCCATGCCCGCGGGCATTTCGGCCTGCAGCGGGTCGCGATCGTGGATTTCGATGTGCACCACGGCAACGGCAGCGAGGATTTCGTCAAGGGGCGCGACGGCTACCTGCTCTGCTCCAGTTTCCAGTCCCCGTTCTATCCGTTCACCGGTACCGGCGAACTGCCCGGCAATATCATCAACTCGCCGCTGGAGGCCGGTGCCGGCGGCGCCGAACTGCGCCGCCTGGTCGAGGAAACCTGGCTGCCGGCGCTGGACGATTTCCAGCCACAGATGCTGTTTGTCTCCGCCGGCTTCGACGGCCACCGCGAGGACGATATGGCGCAGCTGCGCTTTGTCGAGGACGACTACCGATGGGTGACCGAAAGAATCCGGGAAGTCGCCGACCGCCACGCGGACGGCCGGATCGTATCCGCCCTGGAGGGTGGCTATGCGCTGAGCGCGCTCGGCCGCAGTGTGGTCGCTCACCTGCAGGGACTGATCGGCGCCAATTCATCGCATCCGGTGTGAAAGCCCGCGTGCAGCGGGCTATCATGAAGGGAAACGCTGATTGACAGCGTTGTCATTTATCCGGTGCCAATGTTATAACTGGCCCCATGGTCGAACCGTGGCGCCCGCCCGGCCGCCGGATAATTCTAATAAGGGAGAAAACGATGTCAGAAGTCCACATTCACCCCGTGCCCGCCGAATTTGCCCGCCAGGCGCATGTCAGCGCCGAGGATTACGAAAAGCTCTACCGCGAGTCGGTGGAAAACCCCGAGGCCTTCTGGTCGCAGCAGGCCAAGGATTTCCTGCAGTGGGAGAAGTCGTTCACGAAGGTGGTCGAGGAAGACCTGGAAAAAGGTCACGCCGCCTGGTTTGCCGACGGCCAGCTCAATGTCAGCGTCAACTGCATCGACCGCCACCTGCCGGCGCGCGCCGGGCAGACCGCGCTGATCTGGGAGGGCGACGACCCGGCCGACAGCAAAAACATCACCTACGCCGAGCTGCACGAGCAGGTCTGCCGGCTGGCCAACCTGCTGAAAGCCCGCGGCGTGAAGAAGGGTGACCGCGTCTGCATCTACATGCCGATGATTCCCGAGGCCACCTACGCCATGCTGGCCTGCGCCCGTATCGGCGCCGTGCACTCGGTGGTATTCGGCGGCTTCTCGCCGGACTCGCTGAAAGACCGCATTCTCGATTCCGACTGCCGCCTGGTGATCACCGCCGACGAAGGCGTGCGCGGTGGCCGCACCGTGCCGCTGAAGGCGAACGTCGACAAGGCGCTGGCCAGCTGCCCGGACGTGCACACGGCGATCGTCGTCAAGCGCACCGGCGCCAACGTGGACTGGGACAGCAAGCGCGACATCTGGTACGCGGAGTCGGTCGCCGAACAGAGCAGCGATTGCGCGCCGGAGCCGGTGAATGCCGAGGACCCGCTGTTTATCCTCTACACCTCCGGTTCCACCGGCAAGCCGAAGGGCGTGATGCACACCACCGCCGGCTACCTGTTGATGGCGACCATGACCTTCAAGTACGCCTTCGATTACAAGGAGGGCGATGTCTTCTGGTGTACCGCCGACGTGGGCTGGATCACCGGCCACAGTTATATCGTCTACGGTCCGCTGAGTGCCGGTGCCATCTCGCTCGTTTTCGAGGGCGTGCCCACCTATCCGGACGCATCGCGCTGCTGGCAGGTGGTCGACAAGCACAAGGTCAATATCTTCTACACCGCGCCCACCGCCATCCGCGCATTGATGGGTGCCGGCGATGAGTATGTGACCAAAACCGATCGCAGCTCGCTGAAACTGCTGGGCACTGTCGGCGAGCCGATCAACCCGGAGGCCTGGGAGTGGTATTACAGGGTCGTCGGCGAGGAGCGCTGCCCAATCGTCGACACCTGGTGGCAGACCGAAACCGGCGCCCACCTGATCACGCCGCTGCCCGGTGCCATCGATATGAAAGCCGGCTCCGCCACTAGGCCGTTCTTCGGCGTGCAGCCGGCGCTGCTGGATGAGCAGGGCAGGGAAATCGATGGCGAAGGTTCCGGTGCACTGGTCATGAAAGCCAGCTGGCCGAGCATGATCCGCAGCGTCTACGGCGATCACCAGCGCATGATCGACACCTACTTCTCCACCTTCCCCGGCTACTACTTCACCGGCGACGGCGCGCGGCGCGATAGCGACGGCTACTACTGGATCACCGGCCGCATCGACGACGTGTTGAACGTCTCCGGCCACCGCCTCGGCACCGCCGAGATCGAGAGCGCCATCGTGCTGCACGACGACACCGCCGAGGCCGCCGTGGTGGGCTACCCGCACGATATCAAGGGCCAGGGCATCTACGCCTACGTGACCCTGAAGGCCGGCCACGAGCCGAGCGACGCATTGCGGCAGGAACTGATCGACCTGTGCGTAAAAGAGATAGGCCCCATTGCCAAACCGGATATCATCCAGTGGGCGCCGGGCCTGCCGAAGACCCGCTCCGGCAAGATCATGCGCCGCATCCTGCGCAAGATTGCCGGCAACGAGCTGGATAGCCTCGGCGATACCTCCACACTGGCGGATCCGTCTGTGGTCGACGAGCTGATCGAGCAACGCGCGAATCGGTAGAACTGTGCATCGTTGAATGGCCGCCTGTACGGGCGAACCCTGCGTTCGCCCGTTCTCTATTCCCCTGCGCCTTTTCTCCAGGCATGTGTAGGAGCCTGCCTTGCAGGCGAACCGCGATTCATCCCCACCTGTTTATTTGTCTCCGGTCCCTGTATAAAAGGCTTGGTAAAAACCGACGATAACGGAGGTCGCCATGCAGAAGTTGACCGGCAGATGTCTCTGCGAAGCCATCGAATACCAGATCACCGGTGAACTGGGCCCGATCTTTAACTGCCACTGCTCCAAGTGCCGCCGCTGGCACGGCGCCGCCTTCCGCACCCGCGCGACGATCAGAAGCAGCCAGTTCCAATGGCTGAAGGGCGAGGAGTACCTGTCCCGCTACCACTCGTCGGAAAATACCGTCAAGAATTTCTGCTCCATCTGCGGTTCCAGCCTGATCAGCACCTATGACGAGAGTCCGGATAAAATCGGTATTCCGCTCGGCGGCCTGGACCAGCGCCCGAACAATACCGTGGAAGGCCACTTCTTTGTCGGCTCCAAATCCCCCTGGTTTGAAATCGACGACGACCTGCCGCAGTACGACGACTACCCCGGCTCCCACGACAAGGTGCGGGAGACGGCGGAGTGAAGTCGGTGTCGACCTATCTGGATTCCAGTGAAACCATCGTCGCGGGGCGTCTCGGCAATTGGACCTGCCAAACGGGGGAGTCATGAGCAGAGTAACACTGCGCGCCGCGACACCAGGCGACCTGCAACTACTGCGCCACTGGGATAAGCAGCCGCATGTGATCGCCGCGGACCCGAATGACGATTGGGGCTGGGAAGTGGAGCTGGCGCGCAGTCCGGACTGGCGCGAACAGCTGATCGCCGAGCTGGAAGGCCGGCCGATCGGCTTTATGCAGATTATCGACCCGGCGCGGGAAGAGAGCCGCTACTGGGGCGATGTGCCGGACAGGCTGCGCGCGATCGATATCTGGATCGGCGAGACCGACGACCTGGGGCGCGGCTATGGTACGTGGATGATGCAACTGGCCCTGGAAAAATGCTTCGCTCCACCGGAGGTCACCGCGGTGCTGATCGATCCGCTGGCGAGCAACGTCCGCGCGCACCGCTTCTATGAACGTCTCGGTTTCCGGTTTGTCGGGCCACGCCGGTTCGGCGATGATGACTGTTTCGTGTTTCGGTTGGAGCGGCCCGACTGGGTTTGAACTGGCCTCTCCGGCCTGCAGTACTTTGGGGAAAATGGATTTGGAACAGCGCGCGTATCTGTGGGAGCACTACCGGTTCAATGCCGAGCAGCGATTGAAGGCGTTCAACTTCTTCGTGGTGTTGTCGATGTTTGCCGAGGGTGGCATTTTCACCGCGGTGGAGAAGGGGTTCCATCCGTTGAGCCTGGCGCTGATCGGCGGTTTTGTCGTGATCCTGTCGACGGTTTTCTGGTTGGTGGATGCGCGCAGCCGCGAGCTGCTGAGCCTGGCGACGCCCGGCCTCCGGCAGCTCGAACAGGAACTGCCGGAAAGGAGCCGGCCGTTTATCCGCGACAGCAGCCGGCGCGGTACCCTGGTCCGCTATACCTTTGCGATTCGCACATTGCTGATCGCGCAGTTTATCTTCGGCAGCGGCGTTGCCGCTTACGGTCTCTACCAGTGGCGGTTTGCCCCGTGAATCCGGACGAGCTGGGCGCACGGTTGCCGACACTGGAAGGCGATGGCCTGCAGTTGCGCTGGCTGACCGGGCGCGACCTGCCGGTGCTGGAATCGATCTTTTCGGATCGCAAAGTCGTGCGCTATATGGCCACTGAACCACTGGATACACGCGCCGCGGCGGAACAGTACCTGCTGTCGATCCGCGAGGGCTTTCTCGCCGGCAGTCTCTACCAGTGGGGTATCGTGTTGGCCGGGCAGATTGTCGGTACCTGCACGCTGGCCGCGATCGACCGCGACAATCGCTGTGCCGAGATCGGTTTTGCACTGGGTCGGCAGCACTGGGGCCGGGGACTGGCGTTGCGCGCCGTGTCCGCGGTGATCGATTTTGCATTTGGCCGGCTGAACCTGCACCGGCTCGGCGCCGATGCGGATCCGCGCAACGGTGCCTCCATCCGCCTGCTGGAAAAACTCGGCTTCCGGCGCGAAGGGTTGCGGCGCGAGTGCTACTTCCACCTGGGCGAAATCCAGGATGCGATGTTGTTCGGCCTGTTGCAGCGGGATTGGCTTGAGCGCGCCTGTAATTCCGGCGGAAAATCGTAAAAAACGGGCAATGGATGTCTGCCCGGCGAGGTGTTCGCGTAGCCCGGATGCAGCGCAGCGGAATCCGGGGATGCCGCCAGGCCCCAATGTTCCGGAGCTGTCGATGAGTCATGTACACAGTTTCGAGCCCATCGCCGCCGGGGACGCCACGCGGTTGGTGCTCGGTTCCATGCCCGGGGTCGCCTCGCTGCGCGCGCAGCGCTATTACGCGCATCCGCGCAATGCCTTCTGGCGGATTGTCATCGAGCTGCTGGGGCTGGATGGCGACTCCAGCTACGCCACCTGTTGTGAACAATTGCGTGCAAACCGCATCGCGCTCTGGGATGTGCTGAGAACCTGTACGCGTTCCGGCAGCCTGGATTCGGCGATTGTCGAGTCGTCGATAGTGCCCAACGATTTCGCCGGCTTTCTGGCCCGCCACCCGCGGATAGAACATATCTATTTCAACGGCGCCAAGGCCGAGCAGATGTACAACAAATACGTACAACCGCAACTGCCGGCCCCGCTCGTCGCGATCCCGACGCGGCGACTGCCGTCCACCAGCCCCGCGCACGCCGCGCTGCGCTTTTCGCAGAAGCTGGCCCTGTGGCGCGCGATTATCGATTAGCCCCAGCGGTGAAAAGCCAGCGCTGAATTACACTGGAAGGGTTTCCTTTACAGTGGGCCTTTCCCAAGCGCCATGAAGTTGATTGAGATCACCGCCACGGCCGAATCGATCGGGCGAATTTCCGCCATTGCCGAAGAACAGCAGGCCCAGGATTTCCGTTTGGGGTCAGCGGACCAGTCCGGCCTGCACAGCATGCGCATGCTGGCCAGTGACGACCATATGCAGCCGATTCTCGATGCTCTGCAGGACGTACTGAACGCGCAACCCGATGCGCGTGTGCTGGTGATCCCGGTCGAGGTTTCGCTGCCCCAGGCGACCGATGAGGCGCGCAAAAAAGAAGATGCCGCCGTGGCGGCACGCGAAGCACTCTATGCCTCTGCCGAAAAAAGCGCGCGGCTGGACTGGGACTACGTCACCCTGGTGTTGCTATCGACGCTGGTGGCGGCCATCGGCCTGCTGGAAAACAATATACCGGTCGTCATCGGCGCCATGGTGATTGCGCCGCTGCTGGGCCCGAATATGGCATTTGGCATGGGTACCGCGCTGGGGGATACGGCGCTGATGAAGCAGGCGTTCAAATCACTCTCTGCCGGTATCGTCATTGCGATTGTCATATCCGTGGCCATCGGCGCCCTGTGGCCAATCGACACCCTCAACCATGAACTGTTGGCGCGCACCGAGGTCAATCTCGCCGCTGTAGTGCTGGCGCTGGCGTCCGGCGCCGCGGCGGCGTTATCGATGACGACCGGGCTCTCCGCGGTACTCGTGGGCGTCATGGTCGCGGTGGCACTGTTGCCGCCAGCGGCCACAGTGGGCCTGATGCTCGGTTGCGGCCGTTGGCAACTGGCCGCTGGCGCGGGGTTGTTGCTCTCGGTCAATATCGTCTGCGTCAACCTCGCCTGCAAGCTGGTATTCCTGCTCAAGGGCATTGCACCGCGCACCTGGTGGCAGAAAAAGTCTGCGCGACGGGCGATGCGCATCTATATTTCCGTCTGGATTGCGACTTTGATACTACTCATGCTGGCTATCATTGCGCGCAACAAGCTGGGGTTGTAGGTCCCGGCTTGTCGCTCCGCATATCGCTTCCGGCAGGTGGCCGCAATGCGGTAATTGACGCATTGACGGGGTATGGCCCTGGGCCTAATGTGCTGTGCGCGAATTTCACGAACAAAGGAGCACAGCCAAAGCGTTCAGGTCAAAGCGGGAAAGCGCTGGAATAGCAGGTTTATTTCAAGCTTTCTCAACGCAGAGATGAGAGCTGGGCGCTTTGGCACAGCGAACTGTTTGCGAACTTCCCGCACGGCCCACTAGCTTCTTGGTCCTGCAGTTTCGCCCGATACGCGTTGTATTGATCCTGTTCTTCCCGGCGCTGCGAGATAGCGGTCCGCGTACCCCCGCGATGCAGCTGATATTTCTATATTGCAAGGAATTATCATGAGCCCGATGCTTCCACTGATACTCGCCGCCGCAACGGGCAGCCCACAATCCGTTGAAGAGGTGTCGGTTATCGGCCGGCGTCTCGACCTGACCGGCGAGGCGATCTCCGCCTCGGAGGGGGAAGTCGGCCCCACGGGGATCGGGGGCTGGCCGCTGCTGCGCACCGGCGACCTGATGGAATTCGTCCCCGGTATGGTCGCCACCCAGCACTCCGGCAGCGGCAAGGCCAACCAGTATTTCCTGCGCGGCTTCAATCTCGATCACGGCACCGATTTCGCCACTTCCGTCGACGGCATGCCCGTCAACCTGCGCACCCACGGTCACGGCCAGGGGTATACGGATCTCAACTTCGTCATTCCGGAGACCGTCGGGCGGCTGCACTATCGCAAGGGGCCCTATTACGCGGATGTGGGGGATTTCTCCTCCGCCGGGGCGGCGGCGTTCAGTACTGCCGACACCCTGCCGGAGGGCCTGGCAGAGCTCAGCCTGGGTGAATACGGCTGGCGTCGCGGTGTGATCGCCGACTCCAGTGAACTGGAGTCCAGTGCATTGCTCTACGCCGCCGAGTGGCAGACTTACGCGGGGCCCTGGAGCGATATCGACGAGGACGTGAACAAACTCAACCTGCTGGCGAAGCTCAGCGGCGAACTGGGGGGCGGGCGCGGCAGTGTCACGGCGATGAGTTACGACAACGACTGGAACTCCCCGGACCAGATCCCCGCGCGCGCAGTGGAGCAGGGCATCATCGATGCCTACGGTTCCATCGACGGCGCACTGGGCGGCGAGACATCGCGACGCAGCCTGTCCGCGAACTGGGATGCGCCGCTCGACGATGGCGCCTTCCGTGCCAACGCCTATATCATCGACTACGAATTTTCCCTCTGGTCCAATTTTACCTATGGGCTCGACGATGCCGCGCGCGGCGACCAGTTCAAGCAATTCGACGATCGCAGGATCTACGGTTTCGATCTCAGCCGGCAGTGGCGCGGTGAACGCAATGGTTGGGAGCTGGGCCTGCAGGGGCGGCGCGATGATATCGGTCGCGTCGGCCTCTATCGCACCGAAGCGCGCGAGCCGGTGGCCAGGGTGCGCGAGGACGCGGTGATGGAAGACAGTCTCGGATTCTACGCGGCGCACAACTACGCACTGACCGATACACTGCGCAGCTACCTCGGCCTGCGTTACGATCACTACGATTTCGATGTGGAGGCCTCCCTGCCGCAGAACAGTGGCACCGAATCCGATGGCGCCACTTCGTTCAAGGCGAGCCTTGCCTGGCAGCCGTTCGATATCGCCGAGTTCTACGCCAGCTTTGGCCAGGGGCTGCACTCCAACGATGCCCGCGGCACCGTGATCCAGCTGGATCCAACCAGTGGTGAAGCGGCGGAGCCGGTGGACCCGCTGGTGGCCTCCAGCGGCTATGAACTGGGTGCGCGGGTGTTCGTGAGCGACCGCCTGCACAGCACCCTGGCGCTGTGGAGCCTGGAACTGGATTCCGAGCTGCTGTTTGTCGGCGACGCCGGCAACACCGAGGCCAGCCGCCCCAGCGAGCGCAGCGGTGTGGAATTGGGGGTCTACTGGTTCGCGAGCGAGCGCCTCGATGCGGAACTGGAACTGTCGTATACCGATGCGTCTTTTGCCGACAGGGAGATGGTTGGCGATGACATTCCCGGCGCCATTCCGCTGGTGGCCAGTGCCGCCGTAAACTATCGCGGCGACGGCGGCTGGTTTGCGGCCGCGCACCTGCGGCATTTCGGCTCCTACCCGCTGGTTGAGGACGGCGGTGTCGAGTCGGCTGGATCATCGCTGCTCAACCTGCGCGTCGGTCGCGACCTGCAGAGCTGGCGCCTGCAACTGGACCTGCTGAACGCGCTGGATTCCGATGACCACGACGTGGACTATTTCTACGCGTCCCGCCTGGCCGGTGAAGCGGCCGGCGGTGTCGAGGATATCCACTACCATATCTTCGAACCGCGCTCACTGCGCGCGTCGGTGCGCTATAAATTCTGATTGTGTCACTGGATCAAGGGAACAGGGAATGCTCGATCATATCGGAATTCATATTCACAGTTACGAGCGCAGCAAGGAGTTCTACCGCCTGGCGCTGGCGCCGCTGGACTACGAGCTGATCCTGGAATACGACGACTGGGCCGGCTTCGGCTGGGCCGACAAGCCGGATTTCTGGATCAAGGGCGGCAAGAGTACGGCGCCGAATCTGCACATCGCCTTCCGCGCCGACGATCGGGAGGCCGTGGACGAGTTCCACAGGGCCGCGCTGGAAGCGGGCGGCAGGGACAACGGTGCGCCCGCTGTGCGCCCCGAATACCACGAAAACTATTACGCGGCTTTCGTTCTGGATCCGGATGGGCATAACATAGAGGTTGTCTGTCATACACCGCAGGATCTGGAAAAACCTTGAAAACGATCGGCCTGATCGGCGGTATGAGCTGGGAATCCACCCAGATCTACTACCGCCTTATCAACGAAGCAGTGCGTGAAAAACTCGGCGGCCTGCACTCGGCGCGCCTGCTGCTGAACAGTATCGACTTCGCCGATATCGAGCCCCTTCAGCGCAGCGGCCAGTGGCAGCGGGCCGGCGAATTGCTGGTGGACGCGGCCGAAGCCCTGGTGGCTGGCGGCGCGGACTTTCTCGTGCTGTGTACCAACACCATGCACAAAGTGGCGCCGGCCATCGAAGCGGCGGTGCCGGTACCGCTGCTGCATATTGCCGATGCCACCGCGGCGGCCATCAAGCAGGCCGGTATCCGACGCGTCGGCCTGCTCGGCACCGCGTTTACCATGGAGCAGGATTTCTACCGCAAGCGGCTGCTGGAGCAGCACGGCATCGCGGTCGATATCCCGGGGGAGATCGACCGCGCGCTGGTGCACCGGGTGATCTTCGAGGAACTCTGCCGCGGCACCGTGACGGAGGTGTCCCGGCGGGAATTCGGCGGCATCGTCTCGCGGCTGCAGCGGGCCGGTGCCGAGGCGGTGGTGCTCGGTTGCACAGAGATCGGGCTGCTGCTGCGGCCGGAGAACGTGCCGATACCGCTGTTCGATACCGCGGAGATTCATGCTCGCGCGGCGGTGAATCTCGCGCTTAAGTGATAAGATGCCCGAATAGAATAACAACTGGGCAACGGATTCATGCAGGAAGTCTTTATCACCGGGAGCGGCAGTTTTCTGCCCGGTGCACCGGTGGCCAACCGCGAAATGGAATCCCGGATCGGCCTGCTCGGTGAACACAGCCGCAGACTCAAGGCGCTGGCCCTGCGCCAGAACGGCATCCGCGCACGTCACTACGCCATCGATGCCGACGGCAACTACCTCTTCAGCAATGCGCAGATGGCCGCCCGCGCGGTCGAGGCCGCCTGCGACAGCGCGCGCCGCGATCCGGCACAGCTGCAGTACCTGGCCTGCGGCACCACCCAGGCGGACCTGCTGGTTCCCGGTATCGCCAGCAGTGTCCACGGCGAGTTGGGCGGCACCCCGCTGGGCGGCACCCCGCTGGAAATCAGTTCCCACCAGAGCGTCTGCGGCAGCAGCATGATGGCGATCAAATCCGCCTGGCTGAATATCCGTGCCGGGCAGCACCGCATCGCCGCCGCCAGCGGCAGCGAGTTTTCCAGCCGCTGGTTCCAGCCGGGTTTCTACCGCGGGCTGGATTTTTCCGGCATGGACATCGCGCAGGCGATGCAGTACGAATTCCTGCGCTGGACCCTGTCCGACGGCGCCGGGGCACTGGTGCTGGAGGACCGGCCCGACCCGGATCGCCCCGGCCTCAGGATCGACTGGATCGAACAGAAATCCTTCGCCGACCGGTTCCCCAACTGCATGTACGCCGGTGCCGCCGGCAACAGTCCGGAGGAATCGCGACCCTGGTCCCACTACGATTCCCCCGGCGCGGCCTATGGGCAGGGCGCCATCATACTGCGGCAGGATTTCGATCTGCTGGAGCAGATGTTCCCGGTGTGGATGGGCTATTTCCTCGAAGTGCTGGACAAACACCAGCTGTCGCCGGCGGATATCCGCTATTTCCTGCCGCATTACTCGGCCCGCTCCCTGGGCGAGCGCATGAAGTCGCTGCTGACCCGCTCCGCCGCCATGATCCCGGAAGAGCGCTGGCACAATCACCAGTCGGACAGCGGCAATGTGGGCGCCGCGACAATCTTCCTGCTGATCGACCGGCTGCTGCGGCAGGAAAAGTTGCGGCGCGGCGATCGCATCCTGTGTTTCGTGCCGGAGAGCGGTCGCTGTCTGGCATCGTTTATGGGCATGACCGTGGTTTAAGGAAGGCATGATGGAAATGGAAACGGTACACAGCGAATCCGCGGCGGTAATGCGCGAACCCGGTAAAACCTGGGCGGATTTCGAAGGGCGCCTGGTCAGGGTGCCGATCATTGCCCGGGCCCTGCGCGGCGCCCTGCGCCTCGAGGACTACCGGTTGTTGCTGCACGACCACTACCAGCAGGTGCTCGACGGCTCCCGCTGGATTGCCCGCGCGGTGTCGTCCATCGATCGCGATCACCTGGAACTGCGCTCGCGGTTTCTCGAACACGCGCGCACCGAGCACCGCGATTACGAAATGCTGGAGCGGGATTACGCTGCCGCCGGCGGTGATATCGCGGTTCTGCACAACGGTGGCCAGAATATCGGTTCCCGCGCCTTGTCTGCCTGGATGTTCCAGTGTGCGGCGCGGCCGAATCCGCTGGAATTGCTCGGTGCCATGTTTATTATCGAGGGCCTGGGCAAACACTTTGCCTGTATCTTCGCCCGTGCACTGCAGCAGCACCTGGCGCTCGAACCCCGCCAGGTGTCTTTCTACCACTATCACGCCGAGCACGACGAAGACCACCTGGCGGAACTGCAGGCAGTGCTGGAATCGGGCGTGCTGCAGGTCGACGGCCTGGCGGAACGAATAGCGGAGACGGCGCGGGTGACCGGGCGGCTTTATTTGCTGCAGTTGGAAGAGTTGGGGAACTACTAACTCAAGTTTCAGAGCTGTAGCCCGGATGGAGGCGCGCAGCGCCGGAATCCGGGAATGTGGTGCCAGGCCGCCCCCTGTCCCGGATTCCGCTACGCTCCATCCGGGCTACGCCGGAATGATTGACCTCTTGATTGAATTGCTTCCAGGGAGCCTGAGAAGAACATCGGAATTTGATGCTAAGGCCCTGGAGCCGGTGGCTGTTTGCGGGACCGTATGAGACAGGGATGTCGATTACGAGCGTACAGGGACGTATTCACAGCGTGTCCCGCAAACAGCCACCGGCTTCAGGGTCGCCAATATATTCGCTTATCTCCACCGGAACTAACCTATAAAAACAGGGATGGCCATGAGCTGGAACAGTGATTTCGAAAACGAGCGCATCGACCGCCGCGACCCCAATCCCTGGCTGGCGCTCTACCTGGATCGCAGCCTGCCGATCCACGAGCCGGCGAAAAAGGCTCTGCTGGCCGGCAACAATACCTGGTCGCGGCGCCTGCTGCTGCCGGTGGTACGACCGCTGGCGCGGCTCAGCATCGTGTTGGTGCAGCTGCTGCGCATCGTTATTCCCGAGCGCTGGAATTCGTCGCGGTTGCTGCACAGAACCATCTACTGGGGACTCAAGTATTTTGTCCGCCGCGACGCCAACTACCTGATACTGCGCCACTTCCATATCGGCACCGAACTGCTGCAGTTTATCGCCGATAATATCGACGGTATCCGCATCGACAGCACAAGACCCCTGCGCCCGCAAAGACTGCGCGACCTGCTCGACGACACCTTCCTGATCCACGACCTGAATATCTACAATTTTATCGCCGAGCTGAACACACAGCTGCGCCGGGACAACCGCGATATCGTGGCGGTCGATGACCTGGATTTTTCCGCGATTACCGACGGCGAGTTCGATCTGGAACCGGGCGGTAATCACATCACCAACCTACTCGACCTGCAGACCGCCATCGAGATGTACACGCCGCTCTACGCGCTGTTCCTGTCCGATCACGATTTCTGGCGCGCCAGCAATTCCCTGCAGCTGGACGAGACCGTCTCCATCTATATCGGCAAACTTCTCAACGACGGCATGGCCCTGTCGCTGGTCAGCAACCGCCACCCGATGGTGCCGCACACGACACTGCAGGCGGGTTTTCGCCTGATGCTGCACGGGCTGGACGCGGAGCTGCTACACGGCTACCTGCGCCGGCTGAAGTCGGCGAGCCGCTATTCCGGCGAAGCGCAACAACAGGTGCCGGAGCCCGCCGCCTGAACCCGCGCAACCCCTTGCAATCCGAGCGCACACAGCAGCAGGTGAGCCAGGAAGCGGGGCCGGCGCAGCAGCCCGATGGCGATAAGTTCCACCGTTGCGATCACCGCGGTAGCGGCGGCGAGCGCGGCAATCGCCGCGCTGCGTGGCGCTGTCACGCATTGGCGCCGTTGTCGATGGTGAACTCGGCGCCGGTCACCGAGCGACCTTCGGGGCCCGCCAGCCAGGCCACCATGCCGGCGACGTCCGACGGATCGCTGTAGCGCGGTATGGCCATCAGGCCGCGCTGGGCATCGGACATCTCGCCATCGGCCGGATTCATGTCGGTGTCGGTGGAGCCGGGATGGATCACGTTGACATTGATGCGTCGCCCGCCCAGGTCCCGCGCCAGGCCGCGGGTAAAACCGGCCAGCGCCGCCTTGCTCATGGAATAGAGCCCAATGCCGGGCCAGGGCACCCTCGGCGCCAGGTTGCTGCCGATAGTGATGACTCGGCCGCCATCGGGCATCTGCCGGGTGGCGGCCTTGCTGGCCACGAATACCGCGCGCACGTTGATATCCATGGTGCGGTCGAAATCTTCCAGCGTCAGCTCGTCGATGGTACCCGTGTGAAAAATACCGGCGTTGTTGACCAGCACATCGATGGTGCCGTGGCGCACCGCCACTTCCTCCACGGCCGCTTCCAGCGCCTGCGGGTCGCGGTTGTCGGCCCGCAGTGCCAGCGCCTCTCCGCCACTGGCGACAATCTCACTGACCAGCGCCTCGGCGCTGTCACGCGACCGGCCGTAGGTGATCGCCACCCTGGCGCCGTCGCCGGCCAGCCTGCGGGCAATGGCCGCGCCGATACCGCGACCGCCACCGGTGATCAGTGCGGTTTTCCCTGCTAATGATTGCATTGCTCCACCTCATATTCTGTAGTGATCGTTATATTAATATGGGCGACTTGTCATTGCGGGTCAAGTGGGTTATTAAACGATCACTACAGAATTGTTGGAGAATCGATATGGCCGAACGCGGGCGCCCGCGCAACTTCGACCGCCAGCAGGCGTTGCGCCGCGCAATGGAACTCTTCTGGCGGAAAGGTTTTGACAACACCTCGATGGCCGACTTGACCGAAGCCATGGCGCTCAGGCCGCCGAGCATCTACGCCGCGTTTGGCGGCAAAGAGGCGCTGTTCAACGAGGCGCTGGATCTCTACGTGTCCAGCCAGGGGCGGGATATCTGGGACGGGATAGACACGGCGCCGAGCGCCCGCGCGGCGATGGAGCACCTGCTAAAATCCACTGCCAGGAGTTATAGCGCGGGCCCCGGCTCCCGCGGCTGTATGGTCGTACTGGCGGCGCCGCAGATGGAGGGCGCCAACGCCGCAGTAAGCGAGCGCCTGAAAGCCGAGCGCGCCGGCAATGTGGCGGCCCTGGAGCGGCGCCTGAAACGCGCCGTATCCGAGGGCGAAATAGCGCCGCAGATCAGCTGCAGGGCCATCGCCAATTATTTCGCCACTGTCCAGCACGGCATGTCGATACAGGCCCGCGACGGCGCCTCGCGGCGCGCATTACTGGCGGTGGCCGACTGCGCCATGGCCGGCTGGGGCTCCCTGGTGGAGAGCAGTCCGGCCGCTGGCAGAGAGTGACGCACGGTTTCGCCGACACAACGGCGGAGGAAATCGATATGGATGTGACGAGTGCAAACCGGTTGCTGAAAATCGCACTGGTGGTCATCGGCCTGATCTTTATCTTCGGCATCTATCCGATGATGATGTGGATATGGCCTTCGGGCTGGGGCTGGACGCCGCGGCAGCCGGAATACGAACAGATGATCATGGGTATCTACGCGACGCTGGGCGTCTTCCTGCTGCGCGCGGCCCGCGATCCGGCCGCCAATGCCAGCCTGATCTGGTTTACCGTCTGGTCCAGCATCGTCCACGGCGGCATCATGCTGGTACAGGCGCTGGTCGACGAAACCGAGCGCGCCAACCTGCTCGGCGATGTGCCGGCGCTGTTCCTGGTTGCCATCGTACTGTGGTTTCTGATGCCAAAACGCCCGGGGAGCTGATTGCGCCGCAGGCAGATTGGCCGCAGGTTGGTATAATCGTTCGCTTTTTAAACAAAAAAGGAATTGCCCCCTACTATCAGGCCAATAACTACGTCTAATTTCCCCATCATTGCGCTTCCCTATAGCCTGGAACTGCTCAATAGCGAAACCATAAGGGACGCAATCCAATGCTCAAGAAAACACTACCGATAGCGGCGGCACTGGCTGTAGCCATCTCCGCCAATGTCGATGCCGCGGACACCCCCATGTCCAATCGGGACTGGTGGCCCGACAGGCTCGACCTGCAACCCCTGCGCCAGCACTCCGAGAAGTCCAATCCGCTGGATGAAAACTTCGACTACGAGGCAGCCTTCAATAGCCTCGACCTCGATGCGGTCAAGAAAGACATCGAGGAAGTGCTGACCACCTCCCAGGACTGGTGGCCCGCCGACTACGGTCACTACGGTCCTTTCTTTATCCGCATGGCCTGGCACAGTGCCGGTACCTACCGCGTCTACGACGGTCGCGGCGGCGCCGGCGGTGCCCAGCAGCGCTTCGAGCCGCTCAACAGCTGGCCCGACAACGTCAGCCTGGACAAGGCGCGACGCCTGCTGTGGCCGGTCAAGCAGAAGTACGGCAACAAGATCTCCTGGGGCGACCTGATGGTCCTGGCCGGTAACGTGGCGCTGGAGTCCATGGGCTTCAAGACCTTCGGCTACGCCGCCGGCCGCGTCGACGAGTGGGAAGCCGACACTGTCTACTGGGGCTCCGAGCGCGAGTGGCTGGGCAACGACAAACGCTACTCCGGCGACGACAAACTGGAGAAACCGCTGGCCGCCTCCCAACTGGGCCTGATCTACGTCAACCCGGAAGGCCCGCAGGGCAACCCGGACCCGAAACTGGCCGCCGACCGCATCCGCCAGACCTTCGGCCGCATGGCCATGAACGACGAGGAAACCGTGGCGCTGATCGCCGGCGGTCACACCTTCGGCAAGGCCCACGGTGCGCACAAGGCCAGCGACTGCATGGGCGATGCTCCCGCCGGTGCCGGCCTGGAACAGCAGGGCCTGGGCTGGAAGAACAAGTGCGGCAAGGGCCACTCCGAGGACACCATCACCAGTGGCCTGGAGGGCGCCTGGACGGCCACCCCGACCCGCTGGAGCAGCCAGTACCTGACCAACCTGTTCGCCTTCGAGTGGGTGAAAACCAAGAGCCCGGCGGGCCACATCCAGTGGGTGCCGAAGAATGCCGACAAGCTCAAGTTCGTGCCCGACGCACACGTGAAAGGCAAGACCCACGCGCCGATCATGTTCACCACCGACCTGGCGCTGAAGTTCGATCCGTCCTATCGCAAGATCGCCAAGCGCTTTGCCGAGGATCCGAAAGCATTCCAGCTGGCCTTTTCCAAGGCCTGGTTCAAGCTGACCCACCGCGACCTGGGCCCGCGCGCGCGCTACCTGGGTGACGAGGTGCCGGCAGAGAAGCTGATCTGGCAGGACCCGATCCCGGCAGTGGACTACACCCTGATCGACGACGGCGATATCGCGGAACTGAAGGAAGAGATCCTGGATGCCGGCCTCAGCGTACCGGAACTGGTGCGCACCGCCTGGGCCTCCGCGTCCACCTTCCGCGGCACCGACATGCGCGGCGGCGCCAACGGCGCGCGCATCCGCCTGGCACCGCAGAAAGACTGGGCCGTGAACGACCCGCGCGAGCTGGACAAGGTGCTCGATGAGCTGGAGGAAATCCGCGAAGACTTCAACGATGACCAGTCCGGCAACAAGAAGGTCTCGCTGGCCGACCTGATCGTGCTCGGCGGTGCCGCCGCGATCGAGAAGGCCGCCGCCGATGCGGGCCACGATATCGAGGTGCCCTTCACCCCTGGCCGCAACGACGCCACCCGGGAGCAGACCGACGTACAGGCCATCTCCTTCCTGGAGCGCAAGGCGGACGGCTTCCGCAACTACTACAGCGAGGAGGCCCACCTGATGCCGGTCGACATGCTGATCGACCGCGCGGACCTGATGACCCTGAGCGTACCGGAGATGACCGTGCTGGTCGGCGGCATGCGCGCCCTGGGCGCCACCAGTGGCGACTCCGGCAACGGCGTCTTCACCGACCGCCCGGGCACCCTGAGCAACGACTTCTTCGTCAACCTGCTGGACATGTCCACCAAGTGGTCCAAGTCCTCCGAGGAGAATGGTCTCTACGTGGGCTACGACCGCGAGACCGGTAAGAAGAAGTGGACCGCCACGCCGGTCGACCTGGTGTTCGGTTCCAACTCCGAGCTGCGCGCAGTGGCCGAGGTCTACGCCCTCAACGACAGCGAAGACAAGTTCGTCGCGGACTTCGTCGACGCCTGGAGCAAGGTCATGACCCTGGACCGCTTCGACCTGAAGTAATCCCATCTCTCACAGGATGTGATCCCGGCCGCAACCGGATTGCGGCCACCGAAAACGGCGGTGTCGGATGACGCCGCCGTTTTCCGTCGTACGCCGATCCCCGACTATCTCGCCACCTTCTCCGATTGTCCCAATCACCGCCAGCGCGTTAGCATATTCGCCCGTACAACGCAGTTGGTATCCGCCATGTCCCAGAGCCACCCCTACGAAGCCCTCACACCGGATGTGGTCATTGATTGTGTCGAGAGCATGGGGCTGATGTCCGACCTGCGCATCTTCCCCCTCAACAGCTACGAAAACCGCGTCTACCAGGTGGGGATCGAGGGCAGCGAGCCGCTGATTGCGAAGTTCTACCGGCCCGGGCGCTGGAGCGACGAGCAGATCCGGGAGGAGCACCAGTTCACGCTGGAGCTGGCGGCGGCGGAGATCCCGGTGGTGGCGCCGCTGGAATTCGACGGCCGCACCTTGATGGAATCCCACGGCTTCCGCTTCGCGCTCTTCCCGCGCCGCGGCGGCCGCCAGGTGGAACTGGACAATTTCGAGCACCTGGAACAGGTGGGCACCATGCTCGGCCGTATTCACGCCGTGGGCAGCACGCGCCCGTTCGAATACCGGCCGGCGCTGACACTGCAGCATTTCGCCATCGACAGCCGCGAATTCATTCTTGCCGGCGACTTCCTGCCGCGGGAAAACCGCGACGCCTACGACACCATTACCCGCGATATCATCGAGCGTATCGAACCGTTTTTCGAACAGGAGTGGCAGACATTGCGCCTGCACGGCGACTGCCACGCCGGCAACTTCCTGTGGCGCGACGAGACGCCCTGGTTCGTGGATCTGGACGACTGCCTGAGCGGGCCGGCGATCCAGGATATCTGGATGCTGATCTCCGGCTCGCGCGCCGACCAGACCGCCTACCTGGATGCGGTGATCGAGGGCTACGAGACCTTCTCCCGTTTCAATCCACAGGAACTGCAACTGGTTGAGCCGCTGCGCTGCCTGCGGCAGATGCACCACGCCGCCTGGTTGGCGCGGCGCTGGCAGGATCCGGCGTTCCCGATGGCGTTCCCGTGGTTTAATACCCCGCGCTACTGGGCCGAGCATATACTGGCGCTGCGCGAGCAGCAGTCGGTGCTGCAGGAGCCGCCGTTGACGCTGGGGGCGGTGTGATGTGCTTCTGTTCAGGTCGTAGGGTGGGCCAACGAGCGCAGCGAGGTGCCCATCATCCGGGTGATGGGCACGCTGCGCTTTGCCTGTTCCGCGGTTGGTGAATTCTGAATGTTGATGAGCGAAACCACCAAACTGTCCGGCCGCACCGAGGCGAGGCCCTGACACCGGTTGCCCTCCGGCAAATGTTTACCGATGAGGTTTTTTGCCGGAGGGCAACCGGCGGCAGGGCCAATCCAACGCCCCGGAAACCGCGGCCCCAAAAAAAGGAGCTGGGAAAAATGGAAGCCATCCAGACAGAGCTGACAGCGGACGAACTCTGGCAGCAGATCCGCAGCGGCGTGGCCCAGCAGGTGGAGCGGGAGCCGATCCTGGCCAGCTACCTGCACGCGACCATTCTCAACCACGCCACGCTGGAATCCGCCCTGAGCTTCCATCTGGCCAACAAGCTCGACAGCCCGGTGGCGCCGGCGCTGCTGATTCGCGAGGTGATCGACGAGGCGCTGGCGGGAGACCCGGCCATCGGTCGCGCCGCGCGCGCCGACCTGGCCGCGGTGCAGCAGCGCGACTCGGCCTGCCAGGCCCTGTACGAACCCTTCCTCTACTTCAAGGGCTTCCACGCGCTGCAGGCCTATCGCGTGGCCCACTGGCTGTGGCGGCAGAATCGCCGTTCCCTGGCGCTGTTCCTGCAGCACCGTATCTCGGTGGTGTTCAGTGTGGATATCCACCCGGCGGCGATCCTGGGCGAGGGCA
The DNA here is from genome assembly GCF_023634065.1 of Microbulbifer litoralis. Lineage (GTDB taxonomy): Bacteria > Pseudomonadota > Gammaproteobacteria > Pseudomonadales > Cellvibrionaceae > Microbulbifer > Microbulbifer litoralis. The sequence goes on along the minus strand of NZ_JALKCV010000006.1, from coordinate 194,092 downwards.
TATTGCTCGACCACGCCACCGGCATCGTCGTCGGCGAGACCGCGGTGGTCGAGGACAACGTCTCGCTCATGCAGTCGGTCACCCTCGGCGGCACCGGCAAGGAGAGCGGCGACCGCCACCCGAAGGTGCGCCGCGGTGTATTGATCGGCGCCGGCAGCAAGGTGCTGGGCAATATCGAAATCGGCCAGTGCGCGCAGGTGGCATCCGGCAGTGTGGTGTTGAAAGATGTGCCGGCACAGAAGCTGGTGGCCGGTGTGCCCGCGCGGGTGATCTGTGAGGCGAGTTGCGCCGAACCGGCGCTGTCGATGGACCAGTGCGCGCTGACCCAGGTGGACCGGCAGCTTCCCTGAGCCGCGCGCCACACGATTCGGGGGCTATCCTTAGGGCATGAAATACAGTCTCAGTGCCAAGAACCTCGTCTGCCGCAACCTGGAGTCCCGCGCCAGTTACTGCGCCGACCTGCTGCACGCGGACAGCACCCGGGAGATTACCGGCGTGCTGCGCAGCGACAGCGGCCTGCTGTCGTACACCTTCAACCAGGCGGTGACCAACGCGGTGATGCCGGCGCGGATACTGCAGCGTTTTGTGGTCGACTACTTTGCCGAACGCCACAGTCCCTTCACATTGTGGCACTGCGCCAACAAGCCTTTCGACGACAGCGAGATGCTGGAACTGGGACTGAAGCGCGGCCCGTCGCTGGTGGCGATGGCAGTGGAAGTGCAGCGGCTGGCGGCGGATGAATCGCCGCCGCCGGAACTGGACGGCAGGCTGCAGATCTCGCCGGCCGAAACCGCCGACCTGGACGCGTACGGCGAGCTGCAGGCGGCGCTCTACAACGGCGAGCGCGAGGGGCCGCAGATCCGCAAATTCTACCGGCAGTTGCAGGAGGTGCCGGAGCAGAAGCGCAGCCGTCTGAAGTTCTACCTGGCGCGGCTGGAGGGCGAGGTGGTTGCCGCCGGCTGCCTGTTCGCCTCCGCCGATGCGCTGGGCTTCTACGACACGGTCACCCGCGAGGACTGCCGCGGCCGGGGAATCGGCCGGGCGATGTTCCACCACCTGGTGGCGCAGGCGCTGAAAAGCCATCACAAGCACGCGGTGGCGCTGACGCCGGAGGACCGACAGGCGTTGATGCTGGAGGCGGGGTTCTTTGCCGTGGGGGAAGTGGCCAGTTACCGGTTCGAGCCCTGATTTTCAATCCTGGAAGGCGGCAAAGCGCAACCGGGCCCGGGCTTCAGGCGCGCTCGATCGGAAATGCGATGACTTCATCGATCCGCCGGTATCCGCCGGCCAGCATCAGCAGCCGGTCCACACCCAGCGCCACGCCGGCGCACTCCGGCATGCCCGCCGCCAGCGCGCCGATCAACCGTTCCTCGAATGGCCGCTCGGCCAGGCCGCGATCGCGCCGGTAGTGCCGGTCGGCCCCGAAGCGGCGCCGCTGCTCATCGGCATCGGTCAGTTCCCAGTAGCCGTTGGCCAGTTCCATACCGCCGACGTAGGCCTCGAAGCGCCGCGCCACCGGCGTGCCGGTATCGTCATCCAGCACTTTTGCCAGCGCCGCCTGGGAGGCGGGGAAGTCGTAGAGCAGGGTGATGCCGCCGCCCATGGCCGGCTCCAGCCGGTGGCTCATCAGCAGGTCCAGGCACTCGTCGCGATCCGCCGGCTCGAACGACAGCTCCAGTTCGCGCCGTACACAGGCCAGTAGCTCTTCTTCAGCAGCCGAATGCGGGTCCAGTTGCAGCTCGCGCTGGAACAGTGCGCGATAGCTGAGTGTGCGCACATCGTCGATACCCAGTACCCGGCCCAGCAGTTCGCCCACCTCGCGCATCAGCCGGCGGTCATCCCAGCCGCAGCGGTACCACTCGAGCATGGTGAATTCCGGGTTGTGGCGGCCGCCGCACTCGCCCTCGCGGAATGCCTTGCCGAGGCTGTAGCAGTCGCCGAAGCCGGCGGCCAGCAGCCGCTTGAGACCGAATTCCGGGCTGGTGGCCAGCCAGGCGTCGGCGCCGTTGCAGCGGGCGGCGATGGATTCGATATGCGGGTCGCTGGTGGCGCGGCGGGAGAGCAGCGGCACTTCGGCTTCCAGCACGTTGCGCGCGGCGAAGAAGTGGCGGATATCCGCCAACAGCGCAGCGCGTCGGCGCAGGGCTTCGAGGGAGGCGGTGGGTTGCCAGTTGATTTCCGACATGGGGCTTGGTTTTTTGGTGGAGTGGCTGAGGGCGGGCGCCGGTAAGAGAATGTCGGGACGGCCCGGCAGCAGGGCCTTCGGGTTTGGCCTCGGAACTCTTTTTCGGCATTGATCGACCGGTGCGCACGGCGCACCCTACTGAGAGTCCCGAGTCCCGAGTCCCGAGTCCCGAGTCCCGAGTCCCGAGTCCCGAGTCCCGACCCTTCAGCCCTCTTTGGCCCGCCCCAGGTACTCACCGGTACGGGTATCCACCTTGATGGTCTCGCCGATCTCCAGGAACAGCGGCACCTTCACCACCGCGCCGGTGGACAGGGTGGCGGGCTTGGAGCCGCCCTGGGCGGTGTCGCCTTTCAGGCCCGGGTCGGTGTCGGTGATTTCCAGGATCACGTGGTTGGGCGGGGTCACCGCCAGCGGTGCGCCGTTGTACAGGGTAACCACGTAGGTGTCCTGCTCCTTCAGCCACTTGGCGTTATCGCCCACGGCGGCGTTGCTGGCCGGGTACTGTTCGAAGGAGTTGGGATCCATGAAATAGTAGAATTCGTCGTCGTGGTAGAGGAACTCCATCTCCAGATCCATGACGTCGGCGGACTCGAGGCTCTCGCCGGAGCGGAAGGTGCGTTCCCAGACCCGGCCGGTCTTCAGGTTGCGCAGCTTGACGCGGCTGAATGCCTGGCCCTTGCCGGGTTTGACGAATTCGTTTTCCACGATGGAGCAGGGGTCGCCGTCGAGCATCACCTTCAGGCCGCCCTTGAATTCGTTGGTGGAGTAACTAGCCATGAAATCCTCTTAAAACTTCGGCGGCAGCCGGGACTGTCGATCCGCCCTTTCAATTTCTGCGCAACTGCTTAAACTTTGCGCGTTCTAATTTCCGCGGGCACAGGCCCTGCGCAAGATCCAGATAGCCGCCCATGATACAGCACGCCCATACCGCCCGTGAAATGGCCGCCAGTGAAATTGTCGCGCGCGACAGCGCCCCCGACCGCGACAGCCGCCGCTGGCAGGATGAAATGGCGGACCTGGTCACCGATCCGACCGAGCTGCTGGCGCTGCTGGGGCTCGATCGCGCGCAACTGCCGGCGGCGCTCGGCGCCAGTGATGCGTTCGCGTTGAGGATACCGCGGCCCTTCCTGAGCCGTATCCGGCCCGGCGACCCGCGCGATCCGCTGCTGTTGCAGGTACTGCCCGGCGCGCCGGAGCTGGAGGTGAGCCCGGGCTACAGCGCCGATCCGCTGGCCGAGGGCGAGGCCAATCCGGTGCCGGGTGTGGTGCACAAGTACCGCGGCCGGCTGTTGCTGATCGCCGCCGGCCAGTGTGCGGTCAACTGCCGCTACTGCTTCCGCCGCCAGTTCCCCTACGGCGACAATCACCTGAACCGGGCCCAGCTGCGCGCGGCGCTGGACTATATCCGCGCGCAGGCGGACCTGCGCGAGGTGATCCTGAGCGGTGGCGACCCGCTGGTACTGAACGACCGCCAGCTGGCGCGGCTGGTGGATGAGCTGGCGGCGATTCCACAGTTGGACAAGCTGCGTATACACAGCCGCCTGCCGATCGTCGCTCCCAGTCGCATCACCGACACACTGCTCGGCTGGCTGACTGGCTCGCGCCTGAAGCCGGTACTGGTGCTGCACTGCAACCACGCCAACGAGATCGACAGCGCCGTGCGCGCGGCACTGCAGAAACTGCGCGCCGCCGGCGTCACGCTGCTGAACCAGGCGGTGCTGCTGAAAGGTGTCAACGACAGTGCCGTCGCGCTGGAAGACCTGAGTGAGGCACTGTTCGACGCCGGCGTGCTGCCCTACTACCTGCACCAGCTGGACCGGGTGCAGGGCGCGGCCCATTTCGAGGTGGACGACGCGTGGGCACTGGCGCTGGTGGAGCAGATCCGGCAGCGGCTGCCGGGTTACCTGGTGCCGAAACTGGTACGCGAGATTCCCGGCGAGCGCTCCAAGTCGCCGCTCTGAGGCGATTGTGCCAGGCGGATACGCAGCTTAGGCGCAATCCGTAAAATTGGCGCCGTATACTTTTCGCTCAGCTTGTCCAGAAAATTGCAGCTTTCTTATACTGCGGGAAAACCAAAGGATGGTTCGAATCCCATGCAGGAAGCTGTCTCTCCGGAGGCCGGCAGTCCGTCGGCCGACGCCCTCCCCGCGGAAAAACTGATCGCCGGCCTGCAATTGCCGGAGCGCACCCTGCCGGCGCTGAGTTGTGGCTGCGCCGGTGGACGCCAGCTGCTCAGTTGGCTGGTGGCCTACGATCTGCAGCCCTACCAGCCGGCCGACCAGCAGCGCCTGGCGGTCATGCTGTTTACCCTGATCGACGAGGTGGCCCGCTGGCAGGTGCCGGCTCCGCGCCGCCTGGCAATGCTCGAGCTGCTGCGGGAGTACACCCTGGCCTGCGTCGATTCAATGGCGATCCAGCGCGCGGCCCTCGCCCGGTCGCAGACGGCCGAATTGCGCAGGGCGGTGCTGGCGGCGGTGCGGCTGCAGTTGAAGCTGGGGCGGGCTTTCGCCGCTGTCGCGGTGCAGTTCGCCGGCGCGCGGGGCATCGGCTTTCTCGCTAGGGCGAAGTGCGCGCGCAGCCTGCAGCGGGCGATCGACGCCTATCGCCGCACGGTGCGGTTGCATATCCTGTTTGGCCTGGCGGCGCCGGCGCGCAGCTGGCGCGAAATGCAGTTGCTGGTGCAGTTGGCTCGGCGGTGGAAGCTGGCCGGCAAAACCGTCCGTGACGCCCGCCATCCCCGCAAGCGCGACTGTGCCGCCGATGCCTACCTGCAGGCGGCGCTGTTTGCCAGCGCCAACCCGCTACAGCTCGACGCCGACGACCAGGAGGCGCTCTGGCAGCGGAGCGGCGACTGGTGCCGGTCCGCCGCCATCGTCGATCACTACAGCGACAGGTCCAATGCGCTGCTGGTCTCGCTGGCGCTGGACCAGCCGCCGGTGCCGGCCAGTCGCCTCGGTAACTGCAAAGTGGACCTGCGGCACTTTAGCGGCGGGCGCGGCTGGAAGGTGGATCTCGGCGGTGTCCTGGGACTGCTGGAGCGGCAGCTGCACCGGCGCCGCGATCCGCTGCTGGAGCGCACCCGCCAGGTCTGGGCCGAACAGGCCGGCCGCGGTGAGCGGCGATCGCCGCTGCAGCGGGACTGCGAGATCGCCATCGGCATCAGCGCCATCTGCCATCACATGGGTAGCGGCCGGCGGCAGGGCCGGCGCAGTTTCCCGAACGGATCGGGGCGGGGCGGACAGCGCCTGTGCCTGGATGTGGATACCGTGGACTTCCGTTCCGGTGAGACGGTCGGCGAGTACGATGTGGTGCTGCCCGCGGCTGCCGACCCGGACTGGCGGGCCGGTGACGACGGGTGCTACCGGCTGGAAAGGGCCAATATGCTCAACAGCAGCGGCGGCGGTATCGGCCTGAGCCTGTCGCTGGCCATGCGCGAGCGGTTGCGCGTCGGCGACCTGGTGGGGCTGCGCCTCGACAGCGCCTGGCAATTGGCGGTGGTCCGCTGGCAACACGCGCTGCCGGACCACTGTCGCGCCGGGGTGGAGCTTCAGGCCGCCGGATCGCTGCCGGTGGAGGTGCAGCGCCACACGGCCGCCGGCCACCTGTCCGCCCCCATCGCCGGGCTGCTGGTGGAGACATCGGCGGGGGAAAAGGCGTCGTTGCTGCTGCCGGTTCCCCTGTTCAAGTGCTACGACACGGTCGAGCTGCTGGGGCGCGGCGATTCCCATCCGGTCACGCTCGAGCGGCAGACTCTCGCCACCGGTAGCTTCGCCCGCTTTGAATTTGTGTGAAGCCCGTCGCCGGCGGGCCCGTGTAAGCGCTTGTAAGCCACCGTTGCCGCGCCCTAAACTTATGGCCCCGCGCCGCCGGCCGCCCGGCGGTGCCGGCCCGGCGTGCCCAGGCGCCGGTCGCAGCAGTAGCAAGAGCACCATAATGAGCAGCAACGACACTATCCGACTTCTGTTAATTCACGATACTCCCTCCGAGGCCCAGCGCCTGGTCAGCATGCTGCACAATGCCGGGCGCCCGAACCGCGCCCAGCATGTGGCCAGTGCCGAGGCGCTGGTCAAGTTGCTGCAGGACAAGACCTGGGACCTGCTGATCGCCGCCGATACCAGCGAGAAGGTGCCGCCGGCGGTGGCGCTGCGCACCATCAGCAAGCTGCAGAAGGATGTGCCGGTGGTGCTGCTGAGCGAGCGCAGCGGGTCCCAGCCGGTGGTGGAGGGCCTCAAGGTGGGCGCGCGCGACGTGGTCACTGTGGACGAGGACCAGCACCTGCTGCTGGTGATCCAGCGCGAGATGATCGCGCTTGAGAACCGCCGCAAGGCGCGCCTGCACGACCGCCGTTACCACGCCACCCTGCAGCGCGCCAAGGAGCTGCTGGACAGTTCCAAGGATGCCATCGCCTATGTCTCCGACGGCCTGATCGTCTACGCCAACGACTCCTTCGCCGAGCGCTTCGGCTATTCCAGTAACGACGATATCGAGTACCAGCCGCTGATCGACATGCTGACCGAGGGCGAGCAGGAAGATGCGCGCGACTTCCTCAAGCAGTGCGCCATCGACAATAACGAGGTGGAGGCGCAGGAGTGGAAGTTCACCGCCAAGACCGCTTCCGGCAGCCCGCTGCCGATCCGCGCCGAGGTATTGTCCACCGTCTACGACGAGGAGCGCTGCCTGCAGGTGCGCATCGCCGCGCGCGGCGGCGATACCGAGCAACTGGAGGCCCAGCTCAGCGATATCAAGAACCGCGACCCGCTCACCGGCCTCTACAACCGCCAGTATTTCCTGCAACTGCTGGACAAGGCGATTGCCGCCACTGCCGGTGCCCAGCGCACCGGCGGCCTGATGTATATCGAGATCGACCGTTTCGAGGAGACGGTGGAGAAAACCGTGGGGGTGGCGGGTGTCGATGCGCTGCAGAAAAAAATGGCCGAGCTGTTGCAGTCCAGCCTGCGTCGCGGCGACCTGGTGGCCCGCTACGGCGAGGAGAGTTTCTGCCTGCTGATGCCGGAAACCACCCCGGACAGCGCCGAGCAGCGCACCCGCGAACTGCTGCAAAAAATCTCCGACACCATTTTCGAGGCCGGCGGCAAGACACTGCACATCACCGCCTCGGTGGGTATTTCGCTGCTGAGCGAGGCCTCCGGTGCGGCGCAGAAAGTGCTCGACCAGGCCCTGCAGGCCCACGAGCTGGCCCTGCAGCAGCAGGAAAAAGGCAATGGCTTTGCCCTCTACGAGCCGGATACCGACCAGCAGGGCGATGCCGACACCTATCACCGTGCGCGCGTGCTGCAGGCGCTGGAAGACGGCAATATGAAGCTGCTCTACCAGCCGATCCTGAGCCTGCAGGGCAGCGGCGAACAGATCTACGAGGTGCTGGTGCGGCTGGTGGACGGCAAGGAGGAACTGGCCCCGGTGGCTTTCCTCGAGGCCCTGGGCGAGGCGAGCCTGGCCACCAAGATGGATCGCTGGGTGATTCTCAACGCGATCAAGGCCGCCTCCGCACAGCGCGCCGGCGGCAAGAATGTCTCCCTGCTGCTGCATATCACCAGCGCCTCGCTGCTCGACACCGGCCTGCCGGCCTGGCTCGGCGTCGCCTTCAAGGCCGCCAAGGTGCCGCCCAAGGGCGTCGTGTTCCAGCTGCGCCAGGAGGATATCGACAGCAACCTGCACGCCGCGCGGGATTTCACCCGGCAGGTGCAGGAACTCGGTTGCCGCGTGTCGGTGTGCCATTTCGGCACCGGCCTCAATCCGTTCAAGGCGCTGGAACACGTCAAGGTGGATATCGCCAAGGTGGATCCGTCTTTTGTGCGCGAGGTGCAGGACGAGGGCGAGAGCAGCGAGACCCTGGCCAATCTGGTCAGGCAGTTGGGCGAGGCCGACACCAGGGTGATAGTGCCGCATATCGAACAGGCCAGCATGCTGCCGACCCTGTGGCAGACGGGCACCGACTATATCCAGGGTTACTACGTGCAGGCGCCGGCCGAGGAAATGGATTTCGATTTCAGCCTCGACTGAAGGATCCGGGGCCCGCGCTCACCGACTTTGCAAAAGGGCCGGGTCTGGCCCATTTGGCATTTCGCATTCATCATTTCCCGCCCCTCGGGTATCCTGTGCCGCGATTTCATAAGCAGAATACCCATGGAGCCCCGCATGTTGCCCCGTATACTCTGTACCGGCCTGCTCGCCAGCGCGCTTGCGCTGGCGGCCGGCTGTTCCAAACCCGAACCCGTCTCCGAGCCGGAAGCTACCGACAAGGCTGTCGCCGAGACCGCGGCCGAGCCGGCCAGGCAGAAGGCCGATAGCAAGGGGCCGGAGCCCGGCGTGGACTACCACTCCTTCGCCAATACGGAAGATTACCGCGTCGAGCACCTGGACCTGGACCTGGCCGTGGACTTCGACGAGAAAGTGCTCGAGGGCGAGGCGAAGCTGAAGTTCAAGCGCCTCACCGATGGCAATCCGCCGCTGGTACTCGACACCCGCGACCTGGATATCCAGGCGGTGAAAGCCGGCCACGGCGGGCAGATGGAAGCGGTGAAGTTCTCCCTGGGCGAGAAAGACGATCACCTGGGCACACCGCTCAAAATCCAGCTGCCGAAAAACGCCACCAGCGTGGCCATCGAATACCGCACCTCCCCGGACGCCTCCGGCGTACAGTGGCTGGAGCCGCAGCAGACCGCCGGCAAGCAACACCCCTTCCTGTTTACCCAGGCCCAGGCGATCCACGCGCGCAGCTTTGTGCCGCTGCAGGACACCCCGTCGGTGCGCATCACCTACAATGCCACCATCCGAACCCCGGAAGAGCTGCGCGCGGTGATGAGTGCCGACAACGACCCGCAGGCAGAGAAAGACGGTGTCTATGAATTCGAGATGCCGCAGCCGATCCCGTCCTACCTGCTGGCGCTGGCCGTCGGCGACCTGGATTTCAAGGCCATGGGCGAGCGCACCGGTGTCTATGCCGAGCCGTCCCTGCTGGACGCGGCGGCGAAGGAGTTCGAGGACACCGAGTCGATGCTGGAGGTCAACGAGAAGGTCTATGGCCCCTATCGCTGGGACCGCTACGACCTGCTGATCCTGCCACCCAGCTTCCCGTTTGGCGGCATGGAAAACCCGCGCCTGAGCTTTATCACCCCGACTGTGATCGCCGGTGACAAGAGCCTGGTGGCGCTGATCGCCCACGAGCTGGCCCACTCCTGGTCCGGCAACCTGGTGACCAATGCCACCTGGCGCGACCTGTGGCTGAACGAGGGCTTCACCACCTACCTGACCAATCGCATCATGCAGAACGTCTATGGCGACGAGCGCTACAAAATGGAAATGGCGCTGGGCTATGCGGACCTGGAAGAGGATATGGCAGATCGCCCGGACAGCGATGAAATCCTGGCGACCGATGTACGCGGCCGGGACCCGGACGCGGTCTTCTCCAATATCCCCTATGAAAAAGGTTCCCTGTTCCTGTACGAGCTGGAGCAGAAGGTCGGTCGCGAGAACTTCGATCAGTTCCTGCTCGATTACTTCAACCACTTCTCGTTCCAGAGCATCAGTACGGAAGATTTCCTGAACTACCTGAATGAGACATTGCTGAAGCAGTACCCGGACAAACTGAGTGCCGAGCGCATTCACGAATGGATCTACGAGCCGGGCCTGCCGGAGGGCGCTCCGCACCCGACCTCCGATGCCTTTGCCAGGATCGACCCGGTGCGCCAGCAGTGGCTGGATGGCGAGATCGCGGCCGGGGATATCGACACCAGCGGCTGGACCTTCCACCAGTGGAAGTACTTCCTCGACGGCATGCCGGAGAAACTCAGTGACGACCAGCTGGCAGAGCTGGACGAGACCTTCGGCCTGACCGAGTCGAAAAACAATGAGATCGCCTTCAGCTGGCTGATGATCGCCGTGCGCAACGACTACCAGCCGGCCTTCCCGCGCCTGGAGGAATTCATGGTCGGCATCGGCCGCAACAAGTTCGTGCGTCCGCTCTACCGCAGCCTGGTGGAAAACGGCAAGCGCGATATGGCCGAACGCATCTTCGAGAAGGCCAAGCCGGGTTACCATCCGCTGACCGTCAAGGTGAACAGCAAGATCATCTACGGCGACAGCGAAGACTGATCCCGTCCGCTCCTTTCGATCCATCCCCCACCCGTGCCGGTGGGGGATGCTCTCCGGGCCGTGCGGCCGCATGGCGCGGACGCATGTCCCACCTGTGCCTGTGGACTGAGCTGTGGCAAATTTTGTGGGGATTGTGTGCGAAAGCCTGATACCCTTGTCGCATCCGGCCAAAAGAGTGGCGGCTAATACCTCTCTGCCCTGTTCAGCGCGGAACGCTTTGCCTAACCTGCAGTCGCAAACTTATCCGTGCGCTGGGTGAGTGAATGGAGACACTTATGCGAAACCGAATGATCTTCATGGTACTGCTGGTGCTGCTGGCCAGCAGTTGTACCGGTGGCGTCTGCATCGATCGCGAGAAACAGCGTCCGCTGCCGTTCCCACACGCCTTCGCCTGATTCCCGCATAGCCCCGCCGGCGTCTACAGCAGCTTTTCTATCTGTCGATCGTTGAGGCCGAACAGGTACAGCGCTGCGTCCAGGCCGAAATGTACAATCGCCTGCGGCGCCTCCAGACGTACCTTCGGCTTGGGATGAATCGCGATGCCCAGCGCTCCCAGGTTCAGCATCGGGATATCGTTGGCACCGTCGCCGACGGCGATCACCTGATCGCGCCCCAGCTTCAGCTCTTCCGCCATCTGTTCCAGCAATAACCGCTTGCGGTTACCGTCCACGATCGGCTCGATCACGCCACCGGTGAGTGCACCGTCGGCAAATTCCAGCTGGTTGGCGTGGATAAAATCCACCGCCAGCCGCTCCCGCTGCAGGTAGTCGGCGAAATAGGTGAAGCCGCCGGACAGGATCGCCGTCTTGCAGCCCAGCGCGCGCAGCGCCCGCAGCAGCAGTTCGGCGCCGTCCTTCAGCGGCAGCCGCGCCGCGATCTCGCCCAGGCGCTGTTCGGAGAAGCCCCGCAGCAGCGCCATGCGTTTCCTGAAGCTCTGGCGGAAATCCAGTTCGCCGCGCATGGCCGCCTCGGTGATCGCCGCCACCTGCTCGCCGATGCCGGTGACCCTGGCCAGCTCGTCGATCACCTCTGCGTCGATCAGGGTGGAGTCCATATCGAAACCCGCCAGCCGCGGCGGCCGCTGGCTGCTGCCGGGTTGCAGCACCAGGTCCGCCTGCAGTGTTTCCGCCAGCTGCAGGCAGGCGTGCCTGGCCGCTGCAAACTCCAGCTCCGCCCCCAGTTGGAAGCGCAGCACGGTGCGGTCGTCGCGACGGGCCAGGGTGTCCACCGCGACCGGGGTCCATTCGCACCCGGCGAAGAAGGCCAGTAGTTGCTGCAGCTGCGTGAGGTCCACGCGGGGCGAGAGCAGGGTGACGCACCAGCGGCCGGTCACCGGGGCGGGTTCGGCCGCCGCCGCAGCCGGTGCATCGCCCCGTTCGCCCAGTGGCGAGGCGCCGCTGTACTCGAGGCCGAGGTGTGCACGGTTGCCGTGGAGCTCGAGATAGCGGACCCTGGCGCTGTCCGAGTCCGGGAGCTGCCGCGCGATCTCCTCCAGCGGCATTCTGAATTCGCGCAGTGTCGGCGCTGTGCCCATAGTGGTCTTTCCTGTGTCCGGTCGAAATTGGGGATGGTCGGAATTGGAGGCGCATTATAGCTCCCGGGGGATTATTCGCTAAAATCGACCCGGATCGACAACGACAACCAACCGCGGCCGCCCATGATTGCCTCCCTTATCCACAACAGCCAGAAATTGCCGAAGCTGATCGCGCAGCTGCCACAGCGCCGGCGCCAGCAGTTGCTGGCGGGCCTGATCTGGCTGGTGCTGGCGCTTTTCTGCAGCGCGGCGCTGGGCCACTACTACGGCCAGCAGAAAGCCGCGACCATCGCCCGCGACCGCGCCGAGGCCCGCGCCGCGGCCACGTTTCTCGCCGGCCAGAGCCTGGAGCGGATCGTCGCCGGCGATCGCATCAGCATGCAGCTGCTGACCAGGCAGCTGCTGGAACTGCCGGCCATCACTGGCATCACCGTGCAGGATGTGGAATCCAATCCGCTGGCGCAGGTGGGCGACCCGGAGCGCGGCGAGACGGTGACGGCACCGGTGGTGCTGCACGACAGCCTGGCCGGCAGTGTGACCGTGAACCTGATACCCGGCAGCGAGGTGCGCTTTCCCTGGGCCAGCCTGCTGCTGGCGCTGGTGTTCGCACTGCCGTTCAGTGCCGCCGCGGCGCTGGTGTCCGGGCAGTTGTCCTCGCTCGCGTCGGGTGCCGGCACGCGGCGCCCGCTGCCGGTGATGGAGGCGAAACCACCACCGGAGCCCGAACCCGAAGTGCGGGTGGGACTCTATCTCCGCCCGCTGAACTGGGTGCAGCTCGGCAACCAGTTGAGCCGCAGCGCGCTGGAAAAGTTGCAGTGGGACCTGCAGGAGCGGCTGCAGCTGCTGCGGCGGATCTACGACGCGCGACCGCTGAAACACGCCGGCCCGCACCGGGGGCTGGGCTTCTGTGGTGAAGATGCGGCTTTCCGCGCCGTCTGTTGCGGCCTGCTGCTGCGGGAACTGCAGAGTGCCACCGGCCTGCAGCTGTCGGTCGCGGTGGCGCCGGTGGAGCCGGATGCCTTCGACTTCTCCGGCGAGCACCTGCTGTCCCAGGCGCGCGGCCTGGCGCTGCACGGCGAGCTGCTGGACGATCCCTCGCTGCAGGGGCGTATCGAGAGCTACGGTGCCGCCTGGGGCGCCGAGGTCAGCGGCCTGGCGGCCAGTTACCAGAAGCTGCTCGACAACCAGCTGCGCCAACTGCTGAATACCTGACTTACTCCCGAGCCGCGGTTGGCAGTCGGTCGATGGTGACCGGCTGTCCAGTTGTGGTCGGTTTGCGCCCCTTCTTTACGTTTACGTTAACGTAAGCCTCTGCTAGGCTTCAGTGCATCCAGAGGACGCCCTATGAAATCCGAAGCCGCCAGCACAGCATCCGCCGCCGAGGCCGCCAGCTACAGCATTTCCGAGCTGGCGCGGGAGTTCGATATCACCACCCGCACCATCCGTTTCTACGAGGACAAGGGCCTGATCAGTCCCGCGCGCCGCGGCCAGACCCGCGTCTACAGCCCGGAGGATCGGGTGCGGCTGAAGTTGATACTGCGCGGCAAGCGGCTGGGTTTCTCCCTGGACGAGAGCCGGGAAATCATCGACATGTACGACCCGGCCCACGGCAACGTGGAGCAGTTGCACCGGTTGCTGCAGCACATCGAACAGAAGCGCGCGCAGCTGCAACAGCAGTTGCGCGATATCGAGAGCCTGATGGGCGAACTGGACGACGCCGAGACGCGCGCCCGGGCTTCGCTCGCGCAGGCCGAAAACAAGTGACGAGAGAATTTCCAACGGAGTTGTCATGAACACCGCTTACCCGACCCTCAACTTCGGCCTCGGCGAAGAGATCGATATGCTGCGCGATATGGTCTACCGGTTCAGCCAGGCCGAGCTGGCGCCGCGCGCGGCGCAGATCGACGAGGACAATCTGTTCCCGGCCGATATGTGGAAGAAATTCGGCGAGCTGGGCCTGCTGGGCATGACTGTCGAGGAGGAGTACGGCGGCTCCAATATGGGCTACCTGGCCCACGCGGTGGCGATGGAGGAAATCTCCCGCGCCTCCGCTTCCGTGGGCTTGTCCTACGGCGCCCACTCCAACCTGTGTGTCAACCAGATCCGCAAGAACGGTACCCGGGCGCAGAAAGAGAAGTACCTGCCGAAGCTCTGTTCCGGTGAACATGTCGGCGCGCTGGCGATGAGCGAGCCCAACTCCGGCTCCGACGTGGTCAGCCTGCAGCTGCGCGCGGAGAAAAAGGGCGATCGCTATATCCTCAATGGCAACAAGATGTGGATCACCAACGGCCCGGATGCGAATACCTACGTGATCTACGCGCGCACCGAACCGGGTGTCAGCTCCGGCGGTATCACCGCGTTTATCGTCGAGCGGGATTTCCCCGGCTTCAGCCAGGCGCAGAAACTCGACAAGCTGGGCATGCGCGGTTCCAACACCTGCGAGTTGGTGTTCGAGGACTGCGAGGTGCCGGAGGAGAATATCCTCGGCGAACTGAACGGCGGTGTGCGCGTGCTGATGAGCGGCCTGGACTACGAGCGCACCATCCTGTCCGGCGGTCCGGTCGGCATCATGCAGGCCTGCCTGGATGTGGTGGTGCCCTATGTGCACGAGCGCAAGCAGTTCGGCAGGGCGATCGGCGAATTCCAGCTGATGCAGGGCAAGATCGCGGACATGTACACGGACCTGAACGCCAGCCGCGCCTATCTCTACGCGGTGGCCCGCGCCTGTGACCGCGGTGAGGACTCGCGCAAGGATTCCGCCGCGGTGATCCTGTTTACTGCCGAGCGCGCCACGCAGATGGCCCTGCAGGCGATCCAGACGCTGGGCGGCAACGGCTATATCAACGAGTATGCGACCGGCCGGTTGCTGCGCGACGCCAAACTGTACGAAATCGGTGCCGGCACCTCCGAGATCCGCCGCATGCTGATCGGCCGCGAACTGTTTAACGAGACCCGCTAGAGCCCCAGCTCGGCAAGCGGACCGCAGGTCCGCTCTCCCGCTTGCCGGAGAGGGGCCGGGGGAGAGGGCGGTGTCGGTGCCTCCTGAGGTTTTTGCGGTGCCATTAGCCAACTTCGTGGCGGCGCTGCTACCGGTACTGCCTTGCGAGACACGCCGTGTATACATCCCTGTAGGCTTGTCCGCGAGGTCCCTCTCGCGGACAGTCTCGCAAGGCAGTACCGGCATCAGCGCCTTCGCATCTAACCTCTGAGCTGTTAGCGACTGCCTGGAAACGTGAATCAGAATCTATGAGCCAACTACAAAGCAAAATTAACACCCGCGACACCGCTTTCGCCGAAAACCGCGAACAGATGCGGCAACTGGTCGCGGACCTGCGCGAAAAGGTGGAGAAAATTGCCCTCGGCGGCAGCGAGCGCGCGCGGGAAAAACACGTCGCCCGGGGCAAGCTGCTGCCGCGGGACCGCGTCGATGCGCTGCTGGATCCGGGCAGTCCCTTCCTGGAGTTCTCCCAGCTGGCCGCCTACGACGTCTACGGCGAGGATGTACCGGCGGCCGGTATCATCACCGGCATCGGCACCGTCTCCGGCCAGCCCTGTGTGATCGTCGCCAACGACGCCACCGTCAAGGGCGGCACCTACTATCCGCTGACGGTGAAAAAACACCTGCGTGCCCAGGCCATCGCCGAACAGAACAACCTGCCGTGCATCTACCTGGTGGATTCCGGCGGCGCCAACCTGCCGCGCCAGGACGAGGTCTTCCCGGACCGCGAGCATTTCGGCCGCATCTTCTTCAACCAGGCCAACCTGTCGGCACAGAACATCCCGCAGATCGCCGTGGTCATGGGCAGCTGCACCGCCGGTGGCGCCTATGTGCCGGCGATGGCGGACGAATCCATCATGGTCAAGGAACAGGCCACGATTTTCCTGGCCGGCCCGCCGCTGGTAAAGGCCGCCACCGGCGAGGAAGTGACTGCGGAGGAACTGGGCGGCGCGGAAGTGCACTGCCGGGATTCCGGTGTCTCCGACCACTACGCCAACAACGATACGCACGCACTGGAGCTGGCGCGGCGCTCGGTGGCGCGGTTGAACCGGGTTGTGAATCCCGGCCTGGATATCCGCAAACCGGTCGAACCGATCTACCCGCCGGAGGACATCTACGGCGTGGTGCCGGCGGATTCCCGCCAGCCGTACGATGTGCGCGAAATCATCGCCCGCACCGTCGACGGTTCCGAGTTCGATGAATTCAAGGCGCTCTACGGCACCACCCTGGTGACCGGCTTCGCACGCATCCACGGCTATCCGGTGGGTATCGTCGCCAACAATGGCATCCTGTTCG
The DNA here is from genome assembly GCF_023634065.1 of Microbulbifer litoralis. Lineage (GTDB taxonomy): Bacteria > Pseudomonadota > Gammaproteobacteria > Pseudomonadales > Cellvibrionaceae > Microbulbifer > Microbulbifer litoralis. The sequence continues at coordinate 177,967 of NZ_JALKCV010000006.1, read as the reverse complement.
CCGAGAGTGCACAAAAGGGCGCGCACTTTATCGAGCTGTGTGCACAGCGCAATATTCCGCTGGTATTCCTGCAGAACATCACCGGCTTCATGGTCGGCAAACAGTACGAGGCCGGCGGTATCGCCAAGCACGGCGCCAAGATGGTGACCGCGGTGGCCACCGCCAGGGTGCCCAAGATCACCATCCTGATCGGCGGCTCCTTCGGCGCCGGCAACTACGGCATGTGCGGCCGCGCCTACGACCCGAACTTCCTGTTTATGTGGCCCAACGCGCGCATCTCGGTGATGGGTGGTGAGCAGGCCGCCGGCGTACTGGCGCAGGTCAAGCGCGACCAGATGGAGGCGCGCGGCGAATCTTGGAGCGCGGAGGAGGAACAGGCGTTCCGGCAGCCGATCGTCGACGACTACGAGCACCAGGGGCACCCATACTACGCCTCGGCGCGACTGTGGGACGACGGCGTGATCGACCCGGCGGATACGCGCCGGGTGCTGGGGCTGTGCCTGGCGGCGGCGACGCACAGGGAACCGCAGGAGACGAAGTTCGGCGTTTTCCGTATGTAGCGAGAGCCCTCCGCCTCCATGAGCGGGGAGGCTTCCAGGCGAAGGCCGCAGAATTTTGCTGTAGGGTGAGCCCACCCATTTACCGAACAAGGAATTCACAATGAGCGACAAACTGCAGTGCGAAATCGACAGTGAGGGCGTGGCCACGGTTACCCTGAACCGGCCGGATGTCCACAACGCCTTCGACGATGCGTTGATTCGCGAACTGGGCGAAACCTTCGACCAGCTGTCGCAAAAGCCCGGGATCCGCGCGCTGGTGCTGGCCTCCAACGGCAAGAGCTTCTCCGCCGGCGCCGACCTGAACTGGATGAAACGCGTGGCGGACTACTCCGAGGAGGACAACCGCCGCGACGCCGCCGGGCTGGCGGCCATGCTGTACAAGCTGGATACCTTTCCGGCCCCGACCATCGCCCGGGTACAGGGTGCGGCCTTCGGCGGCGCCGTGGGTCTGGTCAGTTGCTGCGATATGGCCGTGGCCAGCGAGCGCGCGAGCTTCTGCCTGTCGGAAGTCAAGATCGGCCTGCTGCCGGCCACCATCAGCCCCTATGTGATCAACGCGGTGGGCGCGCGCCAGGCGCGGCGCTATTTCGTCACTGCCGAGCGTTTCTCTGCCGAGCGCGCACGGGAGATCGGCCTGGTGTCGGAAGTCTGCCCCGAAGCGGAACTGGACCTGGCGGTGCAGAAGCTCGTCAATGCGATTACCGACAACGGCCCGCGCGCCGTGGCCATGGCCAAGCAGCTGGCGATGTCCATGTCCAATCGCGTGATCAACGAAGAACTGCAGGGCCAGACCAGCGCCCTGATCGCCGCCGTGCGCGTATCGCCGGAAGGGCAGGAGGGGCTGAGTGCGTTTCTGGAAAAACGTGCGCCCAATTGGATGCCCAGTGGCAACGAATAAATCGGAATGCCAGGGTTTCGTTGCGGCTTGTGCAGCGGTGGGTTTATTCAATTCAGAAACTTCGGTTGAGAAGTATATCGTTCCCCGGCAACTGAGAAGTGGGCCGGAAGTGGTTAAAAAGAGTGAACCATGATTCGCAAACTGTTAATTGCCAACCGCGGTGAAATAGCCTGCCGTATCATCAAGACCGCCCGCCGGCTCGGTGTTGCCACCGTTGCGGTCTACTCCGACGCAGACGCCGGAGCGCTGCATGTACAACTGGCCGACGAGGCCGTGCACCTGGGGCCGGCGCCGGCGAAGGAATCCTACCTGGATATCCGGAAAGTGATTGCCGCCGCGCAACAGACCGGTGCCGACGCGGTGCACCCCGGCTACGGCTTCCTGTCCGAGAACGCGGAATTCTGCCGCGCCTGTGACAGCGCCGGTATCATCTTTGTCGGCCCGCCGGCGGGCGCGATCGAATCCATGGGTTCCAAGTCCGCCGCCAAGCGCATCATGGAAGAGGCGGGCGTGCCACTGGTACCGGGCTATCACGGCACCAACCAGAACGCCGATATCCTCGAGGGCCACGCCCAGCGCATCGGCTACCCGGTATTGCTGAAGGCCGCCGCCGGCGGTGGCGGCAAGGGCATGCGCCGCGTCGACAGCGCGGATCAATTCCACAGCGCACTGGAAGCGGCCAAGCGCGAGGCGATGAATGCCTTCAGCGACGACCTGATGCTGCTGGAGCGCTACGTGGTCGAGCCGCGCCACGTGGAAATCCAGGTGTTCTGTGACAAACAGGGCAACGGCGTCTACCTGTTCGAACGCGACTGCTCCGTGCAGCGCCGCCACCAGAAAGTGGTCGAGGAAGCGCCCGCGCCGGGCATGAACGAAGACCTGCGGGCGCGCATGGGCGAGGCGGCGTTGCGCGCCGCCCACGCCATCGGCTACGTCGGCGCCGGTACAGTGGAATTCCTGCTCGATGCCAGCGGCGCCTTCTATTTTATGGAGATGAACACCCGCCTGCAGGTGGAGCATCCGGTCACCGAAATGATCACCGGCCAGGACCTGGTGGCCTGGCAGCTGGCGGTCGCCGCCGGCGACCCGTTGCCGCTGCAACAGGACGACCTGACGATACTCGGCCACGCCTTCGAAGTGCGTATCTACGCCGAGGACCCGGACAACGACTTCCTGCCCGCCACCGGCACCCTGGTGCGCCACCGTCCGCCGAAAGAGGGCGACGGCGTGCGCGTGGATACCGGTGTGCAGGGCGGCGACGAGATCAGCGTGCACTACGACCCGATGATCGCCAAGCTGATCTGCCACGGCCGCAACCGCCGCGAGGCGCTGGCCAAACTCGACCGCGCACTGCAGCAGTACCAGATCGCCGGCGTGCGCCACAATATCGAGTTCCTGCGCCGCGTCATCAACCACCGCGAATTTGCCGGTGGCCGCGCCACGACCCATTTTATCGAGGATCACGAAAGAGAAATCCTGCAGCGGGAACACGAACTGACGCCGCTGAAATGCGCCGCCATCGCCGGCTACCTGAGCGAGCGCGAGGAGTGCAACCTGCGCGCCCGGGCTCCGCAGGCCGATCCCCAATCGCCGTGGCACACCGGCGACAACTGGCGCGGCAACCTGACCGGCCGCCGCCGGCACAGTATCGATCACCGCGGCCAGCACGCCGAGATACTGTTCGCCCGCGACGGCGAAACCCTGAACTGGCAGAGCCGCGACACGCAGGGCCGGGAGCTGTCCGGCGAAATCCACCTGCTGCGCGGTCGCGAGCTGGCGTTGGTGGATGGCCGCCGGGTGAGTTTTTCCAGCGTGGATACCGGGCAGGGCGGCTCCATTTTCATCGACGGTACCCAGGTGGAGTTTGAACTGCTGCCGCCGGATATGGGCGAGGCCGGAGACTACCAGCAGGGGCTGGAAGCGCCGATGAACGGCACCATCGTTACACTGCTGGTGGAGGCGGGCGCAGAAGTGGAGAAAGACCAGCCGCTGCTGGTCATGGAAGCGATGAAAATGGAGCACACGCTGCGCGCACCCGCCGCCGGCACCGTGCAGCAGTTTTTCTGTGCCGCCGGCGAGCTGGTGGATGGCGGTCGGTTGCTGATCGACTTTGCCGCGGAAAGTCAGGCCTGACTTGTAGGAGCCTGCCTGCAGGCAGGCTCCTACAGGTAAACTCCAGTTTTTGGAAATGATTATGAACCTGCCAAGCAGAGTAAAAATGGTCGAGGTGGGCCCGCGCGATGGCCTGCAGAACGAGAAGCGCGAAATCGACGTGGCCACTCGCGTGTCGCTGATCGATCGCCTCAGCGCCGCCGGCCTGCCGGTGATCGAGGCCGGCAGTTTTGTCAGCCCCAAATGGGTGCCGCAGATGGCCGCCAGCGACGAGGTACTGGCCGGTATCCAGCGCAAACCCGGCACCGTCTACAGTGCGCTGACGCCGAACATGAAAGGCTACGAGCGCGCGATCGCAGCCGGCGCCGACGAGGTGGCGGTCTTCGGTGCGGCCTCCGAGTCCTTCACGCAGAAAAATATCAACTGCTCGATCGAGGAGAGCCTGGAGCGTTTCCGGCCGCTGCTGGAACGGGCTCAGAAAGATGGTATCCGCGTGCGCGGCTATGTCTCCTGTGTGCTCGGCTGTCCCTATGAGGGCGATATCGATCCGGCCAGGGTGGCCGAAGTCAGCTCGGCGCTGATGGAGATGGGCTGCTACGAAATCTCCCTCGGCGACACCATCGGCGTCGGCACCCCCGAGGCGGCCAGGCGTATGATCGGGGCGGTGGCGGCGAAGGTGCCGCTGGAAAAACTGGCGGTACATTTTCACGATACCTTCGGCCAGGCGCTGGCCAATATCTACGCCGCGCTGCAGATGGGGGTGGCGGTGGTGGATTCCGCCGTGGCCGGCCTCGGCGGCTGCCCCTATGCCCAGGGCGCCTCCGGCAATGTCGCCAGTGAGGATGTGCTCTACCTGCTGAACGGCCTGGGGATCGAGACCGGTGTCGACCTGCAGCTGCTGGCGGACGCCGGCAACTTCATCTCCCACAAGCTGGACCGGGACAGCAACTCGCGCGTGGCGCGGGCGCTGGCCGGCTGAGAGCTCTCCCCAGCGGCGCGCTTGAAACCGCCGCCGCCGGCCCCCATCGTTAGCGGAACACCGAATCCCTCCAAGGAGTCAGCAGATGTCCCGCCACTTCGAACAGGCCCCGGGCCTCGCGGAAAGCGCCGATCCGGATACCGAAGGCTACGTTTTCAACCAGACGATGCTGCGCATCAAGGACCCCGAGCGCAGCCTGGATTTCTACACCCGCGTGCTGGGTATGCGCCTGGTGCGCAAACTCGATTTCCCGGAAATGCAGTTCACGCTGTATTTCCTCGGCTACCTGGACGAGCGGCAGGCCGAACAGGTGCCGGAGGACGACAGCCGGCGCACCACCTACACCTTCGGCCGCGAGGCAATGCTGGAGCTGACCCACAACTGGGGTACCGAGAAGGATGCGGACTTCAGCTACCACAACGGCAACGACGAACCCCAGGGCTTCGGCCATATCGGTATCGCCGTACCCGATGTGTACCGGGCGGCCGAGCGTTTCGAGACGCTGGGAGTGCCGTTCCAGAAGCGCCCGGACGACGGCAAGATGAAGGGCCTGGCGTTCATCCGCGACCCGGACGGTTACTGGATTGAGATACTGCAACCGAACATGATCGAGAGCCAGCAGAAAGCCGGTTGACGGCCCTGCGCCGGCGGGACTGCGTCACAGCCAATCTGCTATGATCGGGCAAATTTTGAATCCGATCCGCTGCCCATGAAGTTTCTGCGCCTGACCCTGTTTGCCCTCACCGCCCTGATTGTCGCCGTCGCGCTGGCGGCGCCCGGCTTTATCGGTCCCAAGGTGGAGGAGATCTGGAAACAGCAGCTGTCGCGGCTGCAGGGCGGCGAGGTCAGTGGCTACGAGCGCGGCTGGTTCGGCGCCGAGGCCGATACCCTGGTCCGCAGTGGCGGCGATACCACGCTGCTGCAGAGCGATATCCAGCACGGCCCGCTGTTGTTTACCGCCAGTGGCCCCAGGGTGGGCGCCGTCTACAGCGAGACGCGGTTGTCGCTGGAGGGCCTGGCGCCGCAGCTGCGCGCGCAACTGGAGCAGCTGTACGGCCGCCTGGAGCACAGCCCGGTGGTGCTGGAATCGCTGGTGGCGGCGAACAACCGCGTGGTCAATACCCTGCGCCTGGAGCCCTTTACCCGCCGCGATGGCAACGGCGAGCTGCAGTTTGACGGCGGCCGGGTGCGGCTGGAAACCGACTACAGCGGCGCGGCGCCGGCGGGCACCATCGAGATGGGCTCGGTGCGCTGGACCCGCGGCGGTCGCGAGCGGCTCCATACGGATCCGCTGCAGGGCCGTTTCAGTGTCCAGCCGGGCGTTTCCGGCGAGATATCCCTGCAACTGCCGCTGCTGCGGGCCGAGTCCGATTCGGGCCCGCTGGAAATCCGCGACCTGTCCCTGCAGATCGCGGCGGAATTCCTGCGCTCCCACAAGCTGAAACTGGTATCGGACCTGCGGGCACCGCAGATCCAGTCGGCCACCCCGATCAGCTCGGTGCGCCAGCAGATGACCCTGCCGGAAATCAGTCTTGCCGACCTGAATCATTTCCTGCGCCCGCTGTTGCAGGCACCGGCGGATCGCAACTGGCCGCGGGTGCTGCGGCGCCCGCTGCAGCTGCAGCAGCAGTTGGCGATCGAATCCGCCAACGGCCCGGTGCTGCTCGATGCGAATATCGACTGGGCCGGTATCGCCGCCGGCGCGCGGCCGGTGTCGCAGGCGCCGGCGCAGTGGCTGGAGCCGCTGACCGGCACCGCGACCTTCTCGGCCGCGGAACAGGCGCTGTTGCAGTCGCCGCTGGTGGGCCAGGCTATGACCCTGCGCGACTACGGCCTGTTGCTGGAAAACGACGGGGAGCTGCAGATGCACCTGCAGGTGAATCGGGGCCAACTGCAGGTCAACGGCCAGTTGCTGCCGCCGGACCTGTTCATGCTGGCGCTGATGGGCAAATTCTGAATTGCGCGCTATCGCGCGCATCGACCGCTGCGGCGGCCTCTCCTGCACCCGATGCGCGCAGCGCACCCCGATCCGGAAAGGTCATTCAGTAGGCGGGCCGGTTGTCCGCCAGCACCAGCCAGCCGCGAATCACGCGGTACACCACCCACAGCCAACTGATCCCCAGGATCAGGAAGCCCAGCCCGAAAATCCACACGGTGGCCCAGCCCACCACGACCCACAGCAGGCTGAACCAGAAGGTGCGGATCTGCCAGCGGAAGTGGGATTCCGCCAGCGTGCCGCGCACGTCGCCGCGTTTGAAGTAGTTGATCAGTACACCGATAAAGAAGGGCACGGCGGTAAACAGGGCGATGGCCTGTATCAGGTAGACCAGCGTGGCAAGGTCGCGACCGCTCTGTTCGCGGGCTTCCGGGCTTCTGGTGGGATACTGCTCGGACATGGCATTTTCTCGCAATTGCGTTTCTCCAATATATAGTGTGGGGCTCCCGATTCATTATCAAGACGCCCCGACCGCCACGTCCGGATGCACTCCCGCCGGAATGGGCCCGCGCCGACCGCCAGCGGCGGCTACTGCAGTGCCCACTCGGAGTTCAAATTCTTGTCCCGCCAGGCTTTGAGTTGCTGGATCGACGCCCGCATCAGGTTCAGCAATTCGGTGCGCTGGTGCCGGCCGTATTCCCGCTCGCTGTCGATGGCCAGCCGCGACGCCAGCGCCTGCAGGCGCGCGGCGATGGCCTCCAGGCCGATTTCCCCGGCGCTGGCGCCGAGGGCCTGCGCCAATTTTTCCGCATCGATCCAGTGGCGCCCGGTCAGGGCGCTGGTCAGGGCGGTGATTTTCTTCGGCAGTGTGGCGATGCGGTCGCTCAACAGCTCGGCGAACTGCAGGTGGCCGAGAGTGTCGCGCTGGCGCAGCAGGGTGCTGTTGTTCAGCAGGCGCGTGGGGCGCGGCCGCTGTTCGCGGCTGGTGGTCGTCCTGTGCAGGCGGCGCACGGTCCATTTGAGCAGCTGCTGCAACTGGTAGTCACTGACCGGGCGGGCCAGGACGCCGGTCAGCCCCCGCGCCTGGTAGCGCTCCTTGTCGCCGGGCTGCGGGCCCGCCACCATGGCGAAGATCGGCTGGTCCGGGTTGCCGCGGCGGATCCTGCCGGCGGCCTCGACGCCGTCGAGCAGCGGCAGCCTGCTGTCCATCAGGATCAGGTCGAAGTTGTGTCGCAGCGCCGCTTCGGCGCCATCGATGCCGTTGGTCTCCCGCTGCACCCGGTGACCGCGGGTCTCCAGCGGCTCTATCAGCGAGCCCTCCGCCGAGGCCTCCACCAGCAGGATCGACAGGCTGGTGCTGTCGGGACTGTCCGTGGGCAGCTTCGGCTCCGCCGCCTCCAGTTCCCCCAGGCGCTGGATTTCATCCAGTGACTGCAGGCCGCTCTGCAACTGGCGCTGGGCGATGCCCACCAGTTGCGCGGAGTCCCGGTCACCGCTGCGGGCGAGCAGGTTGAGGGTGCTGTGCACGGCGTCCAGCGGCCGTCGCAGCCGCTGGTCGATCACCGCCTGCAGGTCGGTCTTCTCCCGCTGCTGCCGGGCGATGGTTTCGCGCGCCTCCCCCAGCTCCCGTTCGCGCACGGACAGTTCGCTGCCGTAGGACTGCAGCTGGCGGTAGACACTCTTGTTGTCGGCCCGCAGGGACTCGGCCAGGTTGTCGCTGTCCTCGATGGTGCGCCCGAGGCGTATCCGCAGCAGGATGGCGATGCCGCCCGCCAGCAGCAGGGCGGCACCGAGCCCCGCCGGCCAGTAGAGCGATACCTGTGTCGCGGTCAGGGAGAGCTGCTGTGGCAGTGCCGATGCGGCGGGAGCGATGCAGGCGCTGCCCGCGGCGGCCGCGATGCGCAGACGACTTGCGATACCGGAGCGAGCCCGCTCCCGGTGAAAAAGGGTCTTGTTCATCCTTGTTACCACTGTGGTCGGTCTGTGGTCGGTGCGGGCTGTCCGGCGCCCGCCGGGTCGTGTGTCGTGAAGGCGGAAGTTCAGGGCTTCAGCGCGATTGATACTGCAAACTGGCGCCTTACTCAAGCAAAAAATGAGAAATGGTACGACCTGCCAGGTACGTAAGTACTAGCCATGTAAGCGGGTGTAATGGGCCGGGGAATCAGGCGACACGGGGCAGGCGTGCGCAGAGCAATTGCAGCATCCGCTCGGACGGAGAAAAGAGGCGGATACCATCGCAGTGGCGGTCCAGCTCGCGGTAGAAGTAGTCGAAATGGGTGCAGCCGAGGATCAGTATCTGCACGCCGCTCTTGGTCAGTGCCGCGGCCAGGTCGTCGAGGGCGTGCTGTTGCACAATCATCTCCGGCGCCACGCTGTCCTCGATATCCTCCACGATCTGCAGGTTGCCGATGCCGATCACCTTGGCGGTGCTGTTGCGGGACAGGATCTCGCGCTCGATATTGGCGCAGCTCTGGCAGTTGGCCGCCAGCAGGCCGAAGTTGCGGTAGCGCCCGGTCAACTCGGCGTAGACTTCCAGCGGCGATATCACCTCGATCGGCGACGCCGCGCGCACCGCGTCCATATCCACCGCGCCGGACAGGGAGTTGCAGTAGATCATCGCGGCCCCGGCGCCGGCCTCGTGCAGCCCGGCGATGGCGTCGATCAGTTGCCGGGTCAGCGCGTCGCGGCCCAGGGCCTGCAACTGGGTCTGGGCCTGCGGCGAGGCAGACAGCGAAAGCCCGACGCCGCGGATGTCGCGGGCGGCGAGAAAGTCCAGCCCGAAACGGGTGTCGATGGCGGTGCCGGCGACCACGCCCAGGGTCGTTGCGCTGTTTTCGATGGCGTTGGTCAACACGGCCCGGCCCTCTCGTTATCTGTTCGCTGTCTGTTATCCCGGCTGTCGGGCCAGTGTACGCGGCCCGCTCCGGGCGCTATTAATCCACAACCGGCGCAGCCAGTCGAGGTAAATTCCGTAGGGCCGACCGAGGCCGCCGGCAATCAGCATGAAGGTGGCACTGGCGGTGGCGATCTCCACCCAGCTGGCGCCGCCGAGCAGCATATTGCCCAGGTAGAGCGGGAACTGGAAACTCAGGAATACGAAGGTGTCCACCAGATAGGCGTTCAACGCGCCGCGGCCGCCAAAGCGGTTCGCCACCCACTGTCGGTAGACGCTGAACGGACGCGCGATCAGCGTATTGAACACCACTGCCAGCAGCCGCACCTTCAGGTGCTCGCGCCAGCCCATGCCCGCCAGCAGCAGCTCGATCGGGATTGCGATGGCCCAGGAGAAGCTGTTCATCGCAAAGATATCCAGCAGCAGTTCGCGGCGCCGGGAAGTCGGCGGCACGGCCGGCGGCGGGGCGTCGTCGGTCTCCGGCATCAGGACTTCGGTGGACATGGCGGTTCGGTACCTCTCAAAAACAACGGATCGCCGGTCGGCGCCGGCGGCCGGAAAGTGGTGGCGATTATATCTACAATCCGCTCAAGATCTAGCTTTACATCTTAATTTTCTGTCTATATTGATATATGCATCCTATTTTATGTCAATTTTGTGTCTGCATTGTTTTCCAAGTCTGCACCGGCTGAGGATGGGCAACGTCCTTATTGCCGGTTAACATGGCCGCGATATGAAACTCTTTGCATAACCGTTGCCGATCCATGGAGGCCGAATGTCCCTGCGCTATGCCGTTCTCACCCTGCTGGATATCGAGCCCGGCAGCGGCTACGACCTGAAACGCAGGTTCGAGCGCAGCGTGTCCCACTTCTGGAGCGCCAGCCACCAGCAGATGTACCGGGAACTGCACAAACTGCACGACGAGGGGCTGCTGGATTGCACCGAACAGGCCCAGGCCGGCAAGCCGGACAAGAAGATCTACTCTCTCACCGATAGCGGCCGCGCCGCGCTGGCGGACTGGGTGCGGCGGCCGGCGCCGGCGCAGAAGATCCGCGAGCCCTTCCTGATCCAACTGTTCGCCGGCCACCATCTGGAAAACGACCAGGCGCGGGCGTTGGTGCGGAAGCAGCTGGACGAGCACCGGGCGCTGCTGGCGAGCTATGTGGAACAGAACGAGCGGGTGCTGAACAGCGACCCGGCCCTGCAGGAACGCTACTGGCTGGCACACCAGACGCTGTTGCTGGGTATCGAGGCGGAGCAGACCTGGATTCAGTGGGCGGAGAAGCTGTTGCGGGAGCTGGACCAGCGCTAAGCCGCGTGCGCTTTGTGCCGGAGCGACAGCCGCGACCCACACCCCCCATCCGCCAAGCCTGCCGAGATCGGGGAGGTGGTGGCCGGATATTTCGCATCGCTTTCGCACTGCTGCGCTTCGCCTGGATCCTGCGCTGCCGCGTTGAGCGCAGCGGGGGTGGGCCGGATATCCAGGCCTGTCCCCGCAGGCGGTAGGGATCAGGGGTGGAACTTCTCCACCACCAGGCTGCCGATCGAGTAGCCGGCGCCGAAGGAGCAGATGACACCGCGGTCCCCGGGCTGCAGGTCGTCGCTGTGCAGGTTGAAGGCGATCACCGAGCCGGCGCTGGCGGTATTGGCATAGCGATCCAGTACCACCGGTGCGCGCTCCTCGCTGGCGTCGTCGCCCATCAGTTTCCTGATGATCAGGTTGTTCATGTTGAGGTTGGCCTGGTGCAGCCAGTAGCGGCGCACCCCGCCCGGTTCGACGCCGGTTGCGCGCACGTGCTCCTCGATATGTGCCGCGGCCATGGGACACACTTCCTTGAACACCTTGCGGCCGTTCTGGCGAAACAGCTTGCCGGCGCCGAACGGATCCACATCCGCGGCGCGGGCGGTGTAGCCGAAATTCGAGCGGATATTGCTGGAAAAGACGGTCTTCGCCCGCGTGCCGAGAATCTCCCAGGCGCTGTCCGCACGGCAGGTCTCGCGCCGCTCGATGACGCTGGCCACGGCCACGTCGCCGAAGATGAAGTGGCTGTCGCGATCGGTGTAGTCCACCTGCGGCGAGGCCAGTTCCGGGTTGACCACCAGCACCGCGCCGGCGGAGCCCGCCGCGACCGCGTCCACCGCGCGCTGCATCGAGAAGGTGGCCGAGGAACAGGCCACTTCCATATCGAAGGCGAAGCCATCGATACCCAGCGCATGCTGGATCTCGATGGCGATGGCCGGGTAGGCGCGCTGCAGGTAGGAGGCGCCGACGATCACCGTGTCTATTTCCTCCGGCCGTTTGTTGGCTTTCTCCAGTGCCAGCTTCGCCGCCTTCAGGCCCATTTCCGCCTGTACGGAGAGTTCGTCGTCGGCGCGCTCGGGGATGTAGGGGCGCATGCGGTCCGGGTCCAAAATGCCCTCGCGGCTCAGCACATAGCGGCTCTTGATACCGGAGGCCTTCTCGATGAACTCGGCCGAGGACAGCGGCTTGGCCGCCAGCTCGCCGGCCTCGATTTCACCGGCGTGCTCGCGGTTGTAGCGCTCCGCCCAGGTGTTGTACGAATCCACCAGTTCCTCGTTGCCAATGGCTTCCGGTGGTGTCCACAGGCCGGTGCCGCTGATTGCGATACCGCGCGGCAGTTTGTATTCACTCATCGCTGAATCCTTGGCTCGCGGCAGAGTTGGAGCGGGTGCGAGCGACTCTTCTCTAGTTAAACGTTAGCAGCGCCGGCCCGACCAAAACGGCCGTACCAGGCAGGCAAAGGGCGGCTATTGTGACGGGATTGCCGATTCCGGTCTATGTACTGTGGGGACGGGATGTTATGGCGTTCTGGCCAGTGCATAGGTGCTGATTCGCCAGGCGCCGGCCTCGAGCAGCGCGCGAGAGGCGGCCTCCAGCGTCGCGCCGGTGGTGATGACATCGTCCACCAGGCCGATATGCAGGCCCCGCACCGGTTGCCGCACGTCGAAGCTGCGAATCAGGTTGCGCAGCCGCCGGGCGCGGGTCAGCGTCTGCTGGCTGGCGCCGGCACCCCGCTTGCGCAGTAATCGCGCCGCCACCGGAATGCGCCACTGGCGTCCGAACTCCGCCGCGATCAGCTGCGCCTGGTTGAAGCCGCGTTTGAACAGGAATTTGCGCCAATGCAGTGGGATCGGCACCAGCAGGTCGGGCCTGTCCGCCATCGGCTCCAGGCGCGCGGCCGCCAGCCGCGCCAGGCTGTGGCCGGCGACCAGGTCACCGCGATACTTGAAGCGCTGCACCAGCTGGCCGATGGGGAAAGCGTAGTGCCAGGCGGCGCGGGCGCTGGCGAAGGCCGGCGGATGCTGCAGACAGCGCGGGCACTGGCGCCCGGACTGGGATGGCGACGGGGGCAGCGGCAGGGCACAGCACTCGCAGGCGCTGTGCAGGTGCGGCAGTTCGGCCCGGCAGCCGTCGCAGAGGCCGCTGGAATGCATGCAACTGTCGCCACACAGCAGGCAGCGCACCAGGCTGCGTGACAAAAACTGCGAAAACAGTCTGTAAACCATTACCCGGCTTCCCGGTTGACAGTGGTCCGGCCCCGGCTACACTGGCCGCTTTACGGAACAATAATGATCGGGAGATTAAGCCCAGTGACCGCCAACCGGCAAATGCCCACCGCACAGATACGCCACGACTGGACCCGCCAGCAGGTCCTGGACCTGTTCGCGCTGCCGTTCAACGACCTGCTGTTCACTGCCCAGCAGGTGCACCGCTCGCATTTCGATGCCAACCGGGTGCAGGTCAGCACCCTCTGCTCGATCAAGACCGGTGCCTGCCCGGAGGACTGCGCCTACTGCCCGCAGAGCGCCCGCTACGACACCGGCCTGGAGCGGGAGCAGTTGATGAAGGTGGAAAAGGTGCTGGAGGAGGCCCGCGCGGCCAGGGCCGGCGGCGCCACGCGTTTCTGCATGGGCGCCGCCTGGCGCTCGCCGAAGAAAAAGGACATGCCCTACGTCACGCAGATGGTGCGCGAGGTCAAGGCGCTGGGGCTGGAGACCTGCATGACCCTGGGCATGCTGAAGGACGAGCAGGCGCGGGAGCTGGCCGAAGCGGGGCTCGACTACTACAACCACAACCTGGACACCTCCCCCGAATACTACGGCGAGATCATCACCACCCGCACTTACCGGGACCGGCTGGAAACCCTGCAGCGGGTGCGCGACGCGGGCATGAAGGTCTGCGCCGGCGGCATTGTCGGCATGGGCGAGGGCGAGAAAGACCGCGCCGGCCTGCTGATGCAGTTGGCCAACCTGCCGGAGCACCCGGAATCGGTGCCGATCAATATGCTGGTGAAGGTGGCCGGCACGCCGCTGGAAAGCGAGAAGGACCTGGACCCGTTCGAGTTTATCCGCTGCATCGCCGTGGCCCGCATCATGATGCCGGGATCCCATGTGCGCCTGTCCGCCGGTCGCGAAGAGATGAGTGACGAGATGCAGTCGCTGGCCTTCCTCGCCGGCGCCAACTCGATTTTCTACGGCGAGAAACTGCTGACCACCGCCAACCCGGAAACCAACAAGGACATGCAGCTGTTCAGCCGCCTGGGGATCCAGCCGGAGGAATACCAGCAGTACGCCGACGACGCCGAAGTGGAAGCGGACCTGGCAGCGCAGGTCAGTGAACAGCAGAACGACCCCTTCTTCTACGACGCGGCAAAATGAACCTGCAAACCACGCTGCGCCGGCGCCTTGCTCGGCGCCGCGAGCGCGATCTGTACCGCGAGCTGAAGACCCTGGCCGCGGCGCCGGGACCGGTGGCGCAGGTGGACGGTCGCGAGCTGATCGCCTTCAGCAGCAACGACTACCTGGGCCTGGCCACCCACCCGGCCGTGATCGCCGCCCAGCAGGCCGGTGCCGAGCTCGGTGCCGGTGCCACCGCCTCCCACCTGGTCAACGGCCACCTGCAGATTCACGAAAAACTGCAGGACAAAATTGCCGAGGCGACCGGGCGCGAGGCGGCACTGGTATTTTCCAGCGGCTATATGGCCAATGTCGGCACCATCGGCGCGCTGGTCGGCCGCGGCGACACCGTGATCTCCGACAAACTCAACCACGCCTCGCTGATCGATGGCGCGCGCCTGTGCGGCGCCGCCAGCCTGCGCTTTGCCCACAGCGACCTGGGCGCGCTCGAACGGCAGTTGCAGCGGGCGGCGAAATCGGACGGCAATATCCTGGTCGCCGTCGACGGCGTCTACAGCATGGACGGCGACTGCGCGCCGCTGGCGGAAATCGCCGCGCTGTGCCGCCACTACGATGCCTGGCTGATGGTGGACGAGGCCCACGGCTTCGGTGTCATGGGCAGCGAGCGATTGCCCATTGCCGGCAGCGTTGCCGCCGCGGGGCTGGCTCAGGATGACGCACCGGTAATGATGGGCACGCTGGGCAAGGCGGTCGGCAACGCCGGCGCCTTTATAGCCGGCTCGCGGGCGCTGATCGACTACCTGGTGCAGTTTGCGCGGCCCTATATCTACACCACCGGCATGCCGCCGGCGGTTGCCGCCGGCAGCCTGGCGGCGATCGAACGGATGCAGCGCGAGCCGCGGCACCGCGAGCGCCTGGCCGATAATATCCGTTATTTGCGCGACCGCGCGGCGCAGCTCGCCCTGCCGCTGGCGGAGTCCGCCAGCGCTATCCAGCCGCTGCTGCTGGGCTGTGAGAAAACCGTCATGGCAGTCGCCGCCGCATTGCAGCAACGCGGTTTCCTGGTGGGCGCGATACGCCCGCCGACGGTGCCGGGCGGTACCGCGCGACTGCGTATCACCCTGAGCGCCGCGCACAGCCAGGACCAGATCAATGGCCTGCTCGAGGCACTGGCGGAAGCCCTGCGCGCGCAGCGGGCGGTGGGCGCGTGATGCGGGTGGAACACCTGGTGCTGCTGCACGGCTGGGGCGGCGACGCGCGTATCTGGCAGCCGCTGCTCGACTGCGGCGATTTCGATCGGCCGGTAACCTGTCTGGAGCTGCCGGGTTTTGGAGACAACCGCCAGGCCTGGCCGGGAGATGACTCACTGCTGCAGAGTCTCTACAGGCAGTTGCCGCACAACTGCCTGTTGATAGGGCACTCGCTCGGCGGCATGCTCGCTGCGCGGCTGGCAGCATTGCCGGGGCAGGAAAAAATAGCCGGGCTGATCACCATCGCCGCCAACGGCAGTTTTGTACAGCGCGGCGACTGGCCGGGCATGAATCCGCAGGTGTTTGCGGATTTTCGCGAGTCGATGCGCAGTGAACCGCAACAAACCCGGGAAAAATTCTGCGGCCTGCAGGCCCGCGGCGACAGCGCCATGCGCCCGCTGCTGAAGCAGCTGAAAAGCTGGCGACCGCGGGAGATCGGCGATCAGTGGCTGGACGCTCTCGACTGCCTCGGTCATCTCGATAACCGGAACCTGTTGGGGCAATTGGAAATACCGTCGCTGCATCTGCTCGGCGAGCGCGATGCGCTGGTCCCGGCGGCCGCGGCAGCGAAAATGCGCGCAGCGGGCGCGCAGGTCGAGATTTTACCCGGTTGCGGTCACGCGCCGCAGGTTTCGCGACCGGAACGGGTTGCGGCGTTGCTCCGCGGCCTTGTGGCGGGCCTGCGGCCCGCAAGCGGAGCTGGAGCTCCGCGCTCCCGGGAGGTCCCATTCAGCAAATCTGCCGTGGCCCGCTCCTTCGGCCGCGCCGCCGCCAGCTACGACGATGCCGCTCACCTGCAGCGGGCCGTCTGCCGCCAATTGTTGGCCGAACTCGACGGCGCGCCCGCGCCGAGCACCATTCTCGACCTGGGCAGCGGCACGGGCTACGGCAGTGAACTATTGCGCAGGTGCTTTCCACAGGCGCGGATCATCGCGCTGGACCTGGCCGAGGGCATGTTGCGCTATGCGCGCGCAGAGCGCCCGGCGGCGGATTTTCATATTGCCGCCGACGCGGAACAGCTGCCGCTCGCGGATGGCAGTGTGGAGCTGGTGTTTTCCAGCCTGGCGCTGCAGTGGTGCTACCGGCTGCCGCAGCTTTTCGGCGAGTTGCAGCGGGTACTGGCCGACGGCGGCCACTGCCTGGTATCTAGCCTCGGTCCCGGCACCCTGCGGGAGCTGAAACACAGTTGGGCGCGGGTGGACAACTGTGTGCACGTAAACCGTTTCCTGCCCCTGCACGAATGGCAGCGCGCCGCCGCCGACAGCGGCCTGCCGGGCCGGGTGCAGCGCGAAGAGCGGGTACTGCATTTCGACGGTGTGCGACAACTGATGCGGGAACTGAAAAGCATCGGCGCGCACAACGTGAATCGCGATGCGGGCAAGGGGCTGTCCGGCCGGGAAAAACTGCGACGCCTGGCTGACGCCTATGAGGAATGGCGATCGCCGGCGGGGCTGCCGGCGAGTTACGAGGTGATCTACCTGAAGCTGGCAAAAGCCGCTACAGGGAGTGGCAGGGTGCGCCGTGCGCACCGTTGATAGGGCCTTCTGGTTCGGCTTCGGAACTCTTTTTCGGCATTGATCGGCCGGTGCGCACGGCGCACCCTACTGAGAGTCCCGAGTCCCGAGTCCCGAGTCCCGAGTCCCGGCCTCACGGATAGATATCGATCGGTGTCGGTGTCTTCACCATCGCCCAGATCTCGTCCATCTCGCGGTTGGTCACGGCGATACAGCCATCGGTCCAGTTCATTTTCTGCAGGTAGGTCTCCATGCCTTTCCACTGCGGCTTGATGCCGTGGATCATGATGGCACCGCCGGGATCGACGCCCCGGCGCGCGGCGCGCGCGCGGTCGCGCTTGTTGGGGTAGGAGATATGGATCGAACGGTAGAAGCGGCTGTTGGGGTTCTTCCAGTCGAGGTAGTAGCGTCCCTCCGGCGTCCGCTCGTCGCCCTGTTGCATCTTGTGGCCTTTCGGGTTTTCCCCGAAAACCACCTTGTAACTCTTGACCACGCGCTCGTCGCGAATCAATTGCATCAGGCCTTTGGATTTATACACGACCACATGGTCGACGGGTTTGATGGTGGCGGAGGCGAACAGAGGCGCCAGCATCAGCAGGGCAAATGTCAGGTATCTCATGGTCTTGGCAAGCTGGTTTCGTTTTCAGTTATTCCGTAAAACGGCGGCCTCCGTGCTCCCGCAGTCTCGCCCAACGGAAATTTGTGGCGCAATGCGGTGACAGCGTTGTCCTCTGCTGTTTCTAGGCAGTCATCCTAAAGCCCTACAGAAAGAAGGGGGTTGAGCGGATGAAAATTGCACTGTTTGGGTAATTTATCACCAATATGATGACGTTTAAAGGGGCGTCAACAAAAAACCGGAGATCGATCGTGAAGAGCTATTTTGTCGCCGGCACCGACACCGAAGTCGGCAAGACCCATGTGACCGCCGCACTGCTGGCAAGTGCCGCGCAGCGCGGCCTCACGACGGCGGCCGTGAAGCCGGTGGCCTCCGGCTGCGAGGAGACGGCGGACGGCCTGCGCAACGCCGACGCGCTGCTGTTGCAGCGGGCGATGACGCTGGAGTTGCCCTACCAGCAGGTCAACCCGATCGCACTGGAACCCGCCATTGCCCCGCATATCGCGGCGATGGAGGCGGGCAGGCGGCTGGATGTATCCCGCATGGCGGGCGTCTGCCGCGGCGTCATGTCTGCCGGCGCCGACCTGGTATTGATCGAGGGCGCCGGTGGCTGGCGCACGCCGCTTGGACCGCGCACTTTCCTGTCGCAGCTGCCGCGGGAGCTGGATATTCCGGTGATCCTGGTGGTGGGCATGCAACTGGGCTGCATCAACCACGCGCTGCTGACCGCCGAGGCCGTCCACCGCGACGGCCTGGCGCTGGCCGGCTGGGTGGCGAACTTCCGTTCTCCCGTTCCAATGTCGCGCCCGGATGAGAACCTGGCCACCCTGAAAACCCTGTTGCCCGCGCCGCTGCTGGGCGTGCTGCCGTTCGACCCGCAGGCCGACTACCGCAGCGCCGCCGCCCACCTGGACCCGACGCCACTGTTGCCCGGGTGATTCCGGATTCCGCTGCGCTCCATCCGGGCTACAACAACCTGTAGCCCGCCGGGGTGCCGCGCGCATCGCGTAGCCACCCCACATGAAAAAGCCGAATACGCCCCCGGTCGCCGCTCCCAGTTGACAATCCCCGCGTCCGCGCCTAGATTCAAACAACCGTTTGAAACGCTTGAATGAGGACCGGGAGCATGGCCGAGTACAAGGCACCACTGCGGGAGATGAACTTCCTGCTGCACGAAGTATTTGCTGCGGACGAACTCTGGGCGCGCCTGCCCGGGCTGGACGGCGCCGTGGACCGCGAGACCGCGGACGCGATCCTGGAAGAGATGGCCAAGCTGGCCGCCAATACCCTGGATCCGATCAACCGCTCCGGCGACGAGGAGGGCTGTCACTGGAACGACGGTGAGGTCACCACGCCAAAAGGCTTTCCCGAAGCCTACGCCACCTTCTGCGAGGGCGGCTGGGGCGCGCTGCTGGGCAACCCCGAATACGGCGGCATGGGCATGCCGAAGATGCTCGGTGCGCAGGTGGAAGAGATGATCACCGCGGCGAATATCTCCTTTGCGCTCTACCCGATCCTGACCGCCGGCGCCTGCCTGGCGATCGACGCCCACGCCAGCGAGGCACTCAAGGAGCGCTACCTGCCGAAGATGTACGAGGGCACCTGGGCCGGCGCCATGGACCTGACCGAGCCCCACGCCGGCACCGACCTGGGCATCATCCGCACCAGGGCGGAACCGCAGGACGACGGTAGCTACCGCATCACCGGCAGCAAGATCTTCATCACCGGCGGCGACCACGACCTGTCCGAGAACATCATTCACCTGGTGTTGGCCAAGCTGCCGGACGCACCCCCGGGCCCAAAGGGCATCTCCCTGTTTATCGTGCCCAAGTACCTGGTGAACGAGGATGGCAGCCTCGGCGAGCGCAACGCGGTCAATTGCGGCTCCATCGAACACAAGATGGGCATCAAGGCCTCCGCCACCTGCGCGATGAATTTCGATGGCGCCAAGGGCTGGCTGGTGGGTGAGGAAAACAAGGGCCTCGCCGCCATGTTCACGATGATGAACTACGAGCGCCTGGGCGTGGGTATCCAGGGTCTGGGCGCCTCCGAGCGCAGCTATCAGAACGCGCTGGAATACGCCCGCGAGCGGGTGCAGAGCCGCTCACCGGCGGGCGCGCAGCAACCGGACAAGAGCGCCGACCCGATCATCGTGCACCCGGACGTGCGCCGCATGTTGCTGACCCAGAAGGCGCTGATTGGCGGCGGCCGGGCGCTGTCCACCTACGTGGCGCAGTGGCTGGATATCGCCAAGTTCGGCGAGGGCGAGGAGCAGAAAAACGCCGAAGGCATGGTCGCGCTGCTCACTCCAGTCGCCAAGGCCTTCTTCACCGACAAGGGCCTGGACTGCACCGTGATCGGCCAGCAGGTGTTCGGCGGCCACGGCTATATCCGCGAGTGGGGCCAGGAACAGCTGGTGCGCGACGTGCGTATCACCCAGATCTACGAGGGCACCAATGGCATCCAGGCGCTGGACCTGGTGGGCCGCAAGACGGTCGCCAACGGCGGCGCCCTGTTCGAGCTGTTTGCCGCCGACGTGCAGGCATTTATCGACAGTGAGGTCGACCGCGAGGAGATGGCGGAATTCGTGCAGCCGCTGGCGGCCGAGCTGCAGCGCCTGCGCGAGGCGACGGACAAGGTGCTGGCCGCGGCCAAGGAAGACCCGCACGCGCCCGGCGCCGCCTCAGTCGAGTACCTGCACCTGTTCGGCACCGTGGCCTACGCCTTCATGTGGGCCAGGATCGCCTCGGTCGCGCTGCCGAAAACCGGCGGGGACGACTTCTACAGGGGCCAGCTCAAGACCGCGCGCTTCTACTTCGCGCGCCTGCTGCCCCAGGCGCGGGCCCTGGCCGCCAGCGTCAACGCCGGCAGTGCCACGCTGATGGATATCGAGGAAGAGCTCTTCTGACCCTCTCCCGCGTGCTCTCCCGCATTGCGAGAGCGCGCGCGGGGTGGGAATCCCGGATTCCGCTTCGCTCCATCCAGGCTACAGTCTGAAGATTCGGCGGGCCGGTTCCCACCGGACAAATTCGATCTGCCGATCGGGCCCCGCAGCGCGGGGCTTTTTTGTATCCGGCCTTTCTCCTACACTCGTGGCAAACAATAACCAGCCAGCTGCCGCCACCATGTCCGACAAGCCCGACGACACCCCCGCAAAGAAACTCTCCGACGAAGACCAGGCCAGGGTCGAAAGCTACCTGCACAGCGGCGTCAACGACGTGGAGCGCAAACCGTTCCGGCCCTGGCTGCTGCTGGCGGTGATCGTCGGCGTGCTCACCCTGCTGTCGCTGGTCAGCGTACTGATCGCGCGTACCAAAGGCGTGGTCTGACAGCCGCAGTCGGGGGCTGCTGCACGCCCGCGACCAAGTTCGCCATCGACCGGCTGCTATAATTCCTGCCGCAAGCGGGCCGTGCCGGGGAGCGGATCTCCCGCCCGCCGAACAGGGAGTTCAGTGCATGGACGCGCCCGAAAACAATCAACGCGCCTTCAGCCCCAATGCCTTCGTCGATATCGCCGTGCGCCTGGCCGTGTTTGCGCTGCTGGCGTGGCTGGCCGCGCGCGCCTTTGCGCCCTTTCTTGTGCTGATGGCCTGGGCGCTGGTGCTGGCCGTATCCCTGTATCCGCTCAACCGCAGGCTGGCCGCCGCGCTGGCAACGTCCAAGGGCCGTGCCGCTACACTGCTGGTACTGTTGATGTTGCTGTTGCTCGGCGCGCCCACCCTGTTGCTCGGTATCTCCTTTGTCGACCATGCGCTGGAACTCTATCGCGGCTTGTCCGAGGGCCGCGTCGTTTTGCCGCCACCGAATCCCGCGCTGGAGGAGTGGCCGCTGGTCGGCGACCGGTTGTACGCCGCCTGGCAGGCGGCCGCCGCCGATTTCGATAAGTTTGCCGGCAATTACCAACCGCAACTGCACGAACTCTCGCGCGGTGCGGCCGCCGCGGTGGGCGGCACCATGGCCAGGCTGCTGGCCTTCGTCGGCGCCTTCATCGTCGCCGGTATCATGCTGGCCTACGCCGCGCCCGGCGAGGAATCCTCGCGGCGTATCTTCAGCCGCATCTGCGGTCCGGCGTTCGGACCGCAGCTGCTCGAACTGTCCGTCGCCACGGTGCGCTCGGTCACGGCCGGGGTGATCGGCGTGGCCTTTATCCAGGCGGTGTTGCTGGGGGTGGGTTTCCTGCTCGGCGGTGTGCCGGCGGCCGGTCTGCTGGCACTGGTGGCGCTGCTGCTGGGCATCGCCCAGGTCCCGGCGATACTGCTCGTCATTCCCGTGCTGGCCTGGCTGTGGATGGAGGGGGAGGCTTCCACCGGCGCCAATACACTGGTCACCGGCTACCTGCTGCTGGCCGGGCTGGCGGACAATGTGCTCAAGCCGCTGCTGCTGGGGCGCGGCCTGGCCGTGCCCATGCCGGTGGTGCTGCTGGGCGCCATCGGCGGCATGATCTCCGCCGGCCTGATCGGCCTGTTCGTCGGCGCCGTCGCCCTCGCGCTGGCCTACCGGATTTTCCGCGCCTGGGTGTACGCGATGGAGCCGGAGCGCCCGTCCGATACGGGCCCGGACGCGAACGCCGGATGATCCGGGCGGCCGTCCGTCCCGGCGCACGCCCGCTGGCGCCGGCGCTGCTGGTGAGCGCGGTGGCCTGCGCGCCGCTGGGGCCCGACTTCAGCGAGCCGCATATCGACTGGCTGGCGGCCTGGCAGCCGGATCTGTATGGCCAGGTTGCCCCGGACCCGCAGGCGGATGACATCGGCCGCTGGTGGCGGCGCTTTGGCGACCCGGTGCTGGCGGGCCTGATCGAACAGGCGCGGCGGGAGAATCCCGGGCTGCGTATCGCCGGCCTGCGCATTCTCGAGAGCCGCGCTGCGCTCGGCATCGCCGTCGGCCTGAAATACCCGCAACTGCAGCAGATCAACGCGGCCGGGGCCTACGTCTCCGAATATATCGACGGCGGCCCCGACGACGGCCATCGGGAATTCCGCACCGGCGATATCGCCTTCGACATTCAGTGGGAAATGGATTTCTGGGGCCGCTTCCGCCGCGGCATCGAATCGGCCGATGCGGCTTTCTTCGCCTCCGTTGCCAACCAGCGCGACGTGCAGGTGCTGCTGGCGGCGCAGGTGGCGACGCTCTACTACGGCTACAAGACCACGCTGCAGCGCATCGCCATAGCGCGCGACAATGTCGCGGTGCAGCAGCGCAGCCTGGAGATCACGCGCAAGCTGTTCGAGAGCGGCCAGGAATCCGAGCTAGACCTGCAGCAGGCGCGCACCCAGTACCTCGCCACCCTGGCCATCATCCCCGCGCTGCAGCTGGAACTGACCCGGCAGCGCAACGCGCTCTGCGCACTGTTGGGGCGGGCGCCGGGGGAGCTGCCGGAACTGGCGGGGATCGATGGCAGCCTGCCGCCGGCGGACCGCATCGCGCTGCCGGAGATGCCGGCGAACCTGCTGCTGCGGCGACCGGACGTGCGCGCGGCGGCCTGGCAGGCGGCGGCGCAATCGGCGCAGGTGGGGGTGGCCATGACGGATCTCTACCCGGCCATTTCGCTGTTCGGCACGGTGGGCTGGGCCGGCAACAGCCTCGATGAAGTGGGCGATGTGTCGAGCCTGGTGGCGGGGCCGGCGCTGAGCTGGAACATCTTCAGCTACGGGCGCCTGGAAAACAATGTACGGGTCCAGGACGCGCGCCTGCAGCAGGCGCTGGAAAACTTCCAGGCCAGGGTCCTGGACGCCGCCCGCGAGATAGACGATGCCGCCAGCCGCATGGCGCGGACCGCGGCCCGCCAGCGGATCCTCGACGAATCCCTGGCGGCGGCGGAACGCTCGCTGGAGATCGCCAGCCGCCGCTACCGGGAGGGCTACTCGGATTTCCAGCGGGTACTGGACGCCCAGGCGGCACTGTTTGCCCAGTCCGATCAGGCGGTGATCAACCGCGGCGACCATGTGGCGGCCGTGATCGACCTGTACAAGTCACTGGGCGGCGGCTGGCGGGCGGCGACCATCGACGGGATTATCCCGCCCGCGATGCGCCGCCGCATGCGCGAGCGCACCGACTGGGGCGGGCTGCTGGACGCGCCCCTGCCGGCCGGGCCGGAACGGAGAGCTGAGCCGTGAGCGAGGTCGACGAGCGAGCCGGCGCCGCGCCGGCCGGGCCGCTGGAGAGCGCCGAAACCGAATCGCGCGTCGCGGTGGCGCGCGGCGTGAAGATCCTGCTGGCGGTGATCCTGGCCTCGCTCTGCTGGTCCCTGCTGGCGGACCGCTTCACCCCCTACACCTCCCAGGCGCGGGTGCAGGGCTATGTGGTGGGTGTTGCGCCGGAGGTCGCCGGTGTGGTCACCCACGTCTGGGTCGATAACAACCAGTCGGTGAAGGCCGGCGAGAAACTGTTCGCCGTCGACCGCGCCCGCTACCAACTGGCACTGCAGAGCGCGCGCGCCAACCTCGACAACACCTGGCAGCAGGTGGCGGCCGGGGACGCGGCGGTGGAGCGGGAGCGCGCCAATTTGCGCGCCGCGCTCGCCGGCCTGCAGGAGGCGCAGCAGGATTACACGCGGCTCACGGCCCTGTGGCGGGACGACCCGGGCACGATTTCCGAGCGCCGCCTGGAAAACTCCCACGCCGGCCTGGAGCAGGCGCGCGCCCGGGTCGCGGCGGCGGAAGCGGCCATCGTACAGGCCATCGAACAGAAGGGCGGTAATGGCGAGGGCGCCAACACCCTGCTGCAACTGGCCCGCGCCGAGGTCGACCGGGCGCAACTGGATCTCGATAACACCACCGTGCTGGCGCAGTCCGATGGCGTCATCACCGACCTGCGCACCGAGGTCGGCCAGTACGCCGGCGCCGGCAGCCCGGTACTGACGCTGATCGCATTCGAGGACCTGTGGATCAGCGCCGACTACACGGAAAACAACCTGGGCCGCCTGCGCCGCGGCACGCCGGTGGAGATACTGCTGGACGCACTGCCGGGGCAGGTGCTGCGGGGGCGGGTGCGCGATATCGGTATCGGTGTCAGCGCCGGCCGCGCGCCACCGCCCGGTACCCTGCCGGACGTGGACAACAACCGCGACTGGCTGCGCCGGGCACAGCGGTTTCCGGTGCGGGTCGAGTTCAGCTCGCCGCCACCGCCGGAAGTGCTGCGCCAGTTGCGCGTCGGTGGCCAGGCCTCGGTGATTGCCTACAGCGACGACGACGGCCTGTTGCGGCTGCTGGGCAAACTGTATATCCGCGTGCTCAGTTACCTGTCCTACGCATACTGACGGGGCATACGATGGCGATTCCCGGTGACAGGAGACCATTTCCCCGCAGGCGGATGCCGCTGGCCGCGCGCCGCTGCTATCGGCTGGCATTCGCCACCGGCCTGGCGCTGGCCCTGTGCTATGGGCTGGACCTGGGCGTGCCCTTTGTCGCGCCGCTGTTCGCCGTGCTGCTGGCGGCGCGGCCGGCGCGACCGCCGGCGCCGGCACAGGCGCTGGCGTTGCTGCTGTTGCTGGCACTGGCGCTGGGGATCGGGCTGCTGCTCGGCCCGCTGTTGCAGCGGGCGCCGCTGCCCGCGCTGCTGCTGATCGCCCTGGGGGTGTTTTTCAGCAACCGGCTGGCCATGGTCGCCGGCAGGGAAATCCCGGCCACCCTGCTGACCTTCGGTTTTACCGTTATTCCCGCCGCCGAAGCCGCCAGCCCGGCGCTGTCGGCGGCGCTCGTTGCCGCCATGGTGCTGGGTATGGCGGTGGCCATTGGCTGCCTGTGGCTGGTGTACCCGCTGTTTCCGGAAGACGCTGAGGTGCCGCCGGTGAAACCGGCGGCGCCGGCGCAGCAGAACTGGCGGTCCCTGCGCGCGACCCTGATCGTACTGCCGGCGTTCGTGTTTACGCTGGTGAACCCGGCCAGTTACCTGCCGTTCCTGGTAAAGAGCGTCCTGCTGGGGCGCGAGGCCGGGGACATACAATTGCGCGGTGCCAGCCGCGAGCTTGTCGGCTCCACGCTGCTCGGCGGCGCCTGTGCAATCTGTGTCTGGTGGTGCCTGCGCCTGGCGGTGACATTGTGGTTTTTCAGTGGCTGGATGCTGCTGCTCAGCCTGCTGCTGGCCGCCGGTGCCTACCGGGTTTTCCGCAACCGGCTGACGCCCGGCTTCTGGATCAATGCGCTGGTGACGGCACTGATCCTGCTCGGCGCCGCGGTGCAGGACAGCGCCGGCGGCAAGGACGTCTACCAGGCCTTCGCCGTGCGCATGGCCCTGTTCCTGGGCGTCACCGTATACGCGTTGCTGGCCATGTCGCTGTTGGAATGGTGGCGTACCGGGGCGGGTGGCGGGCCCCGCCGGGAGTGGCGCTGATGCTGCTGGATCTGCTGCTCGGTATCGCCGTCATGACGCTGTGCCTGTTGCTGCAGAGTCTGCTCGTGGTGGCCGCGCTGCGCTACTACACGCGCCGCGAACAGCGGCTGCACTCGACCTTTCGCCGGGCGGTGGCGGTGGTGGCCGGGCTGATGCTGATCCTGATTTTCACCTGCCTCGCGCAGGTCGCGGCCTGGGCGCTGCTGTTTTACGCACTGGGCGAGTTCGGGGACTGGGAGGCGGCTTTCTATCATTCCGGCGTGAACTTCGCCACGCTCGGCTACGGGGATATCGTGATGTCGGAAAAGCACCGCCTGCTGGGCCCGCTGGAGGCGATCAACGGCGCGCTGATGATCGGTGTGTCCACCGCCACGCTGACGCGGGCGTTGGCCGCGGTGGTGCGGGAGCGGGTGCATCCGCCGAGCTAATGATACTGTAGGACGCTGTATATCGCTGAAGCGTGGGAGCCTGCCCCGCAGGTGGTGCGGCGATATCCGGGTTACATATCGCCCAGCGCCAGCACGGTTTTCCACTCTTGCGCCGTCACCGGCTGGATCGACAGCCGCCCCTGCTTTACCAGCACCATCTCCGCCAGTGCCGGGTTCCGCTTGATCTCCGCCAGCGGCACCGGCCGCGCAAACTTGCTCAGCCAGCGGATATCGACACAGAACCAGCGCGGCCGGTCGGCGCTCGCCTTTGTATCGAAGTATTTGCTCTCCGGGTCGAACTGGGCCGGATCCGGATAGGCCGCACGCACCACCTCGGCGGTGCCGACAATGGCCGGCACTTTGCAGGAGCTGTGGTAGAAGAAGACGCAGTCGCCCCCGGCGACCCGGTCGCGGAGAAAGTTGCGCGCCTGGTAGTTGCGGATGTCGTCCCAGCGGCCCACGCGGCCGGGTTCGGCCGCCAGGTCATCGATGCTGTATTCGTCCGGTTCGGATTTGAAAAGCCAGTAATTCACGCTGTGCTCCTGCGGCAGTCTGTCCCGATGCTGCGCCCGATGGTATTCCGCCAGCGGGTATCGCCATTTAGTATGAAGCCCGGCAATATATCAATGGCCGCCGCGGAGCTGAGCGGCGCAGTACGGGATTTTATGGGTCACAACGCATTCCAATGGCTGTCTGAAAGGCTGGCAGCACCACAGTGGCAGTACTGGGCGCTGCAGCTGTCCGGCTGGGGCGGCTATACGCTGCTGATCTTTGTCGGCAGCTTTTTCTGGGTCGAGAACCACTGGCTGCACTCCGGCTATATCGCCGTGGCAACCTCTTCCGGCGTGATGTTGTCGGAGTGCATGCGACGCTGTTTCCAGCGTCTCTGGAACAAGCCCGATGCCGCGCGCCTGTTCGGGACCCTGGGGGTGGTGATCCTGGCGGCGCTGGTGTGGGCGGCGATCAAGTTCGGCGGTTCCCTGTGGCTCTACGGCAAGGAGCGCGACGAGCACCCGGCGGTGCTGGCCATCTACTGGTTCTCCTATTCGTTCCTGATCATGATGACCTGGGCGGCGCTCTACTACGGCATCAAGTACTACCAGACGTCGCAGACCCAGCAGGAGAAAGCCCTGCGGGCGGAATCCATGGCACACCAGGCCAAATTGAAAATGCTGCGCTACCAGTTGAACCCGCACTTCCTGTTCAACACCCTGAACGCGATTTCCACCCTGATTCTCGACAAGCAGGGTCGCACGGCCAACGACATGGTCTCGCGGCTGTCCCAGTTCCTGCGCTACTCACTCGACAACGACCCGATGTTGAAGGTCACGCTGGCCAAGGAGGTGGAGGCGCTGATGCTCTACCTGGATATCGAAAAGGTGCGCTTTGCCGATCGCCTGGGGGTGAGCCTGGACCTGGAGGGGGAGTCCCCGCGCGCGCTGGTGCCCAGTCTGTTGCTGCAACCCCTGGTGGAAAATGCGATCAAATACGGCATCTCCCAGTGCGAGTGGGGCGGGGAGATCACCATCAAGGCGCGGGTCTTCGCCGGTGAACTGTTGCTGGAGGTCAGCGACAATGGCCCCGGAATGCCGGAAGACAAGTTGGCGGCGCTGGGCTCCGGCTACGGCGTCGGTATCCGCAATACCTGCGAGCGCCTCAGGGCGCTCTATGGCGAGGAGCAGAAAGTCCGCTTCCGCAACCGCGATGGCGGCGGGCTGGCGGTCCATATAAGAATTCCCTACGAGACAGGAAGAACCGGATGAGTGGTGCACAGCAGATACTGAAAGCCATCGTCGTCGATGACGAACCCCTGGCGCGGCGCGGTCTGCGCCTGCGGCTCGAGGCCATGGAGGGAATCGAGGTGATCGCCGAGAGCGGCAACGGCCGCGAAGCGCGCGGGCAGATACTGGAGCATGGGCCGGATGTGGTTTTCGTGGATATCCAGATGCCGGGCGTCAACGGCCTGCAACTGGTGCAGCAGTTGCCCCGCGACCAGTTGCCGCAGATCGTGTTCGTGACCGCCTATGACCAGTACGCCGTGGAGGCGTTCGAGGTCAACGCGGTGGACTATGTGCTGAAACCGATCGAGGACGATCGCCTGGCGCGGGCGCTGGAGCGGGTGCGGGAAAAACTGGCCAGCGCCGATATCGCCAGCCAGCGCGAGCAGCTGCTGGAGGCGGTGGCAGACCTGACCCGTGAGTCGCCCGAGGCCCTGGAGCAGAAACTGGTGGCCGGGGAACTGTCTGGCAGCCAGTACCCGGACAAGATCGCGATCAAGGATTCCGGCAAGATCACGCTGGTACCGTCGCGCGAGATCGACTGGATCGACGCCGCCGGCGACTACATGTGTGTGCACGCCAACGGCGAGACCCACGTGATGCGCATCACCATGAAGGAGCTGGAGCAGCAACTGAATCCCAAGGTCTTCCAGCGCATTCACCGCTCGACCATCGTCAACCTGAGCCGGGTGCGCGAAATCTGTGCCCATATCAACGGTGAATACCACCTGGTGCTCAATAACGGCGAGCGCCTGAAGATGAGCCGCAGTTACAAGAACAAGGTCCAGCATTTCCTGTAGGGATTGCCCGCCCGCCGCGTCCGGCGGGCATCTCCCCTCGATCGCCGGTTTTCCCAATTAAGTTGGGGACTGGACGCCGGAGTAAATAGACTTCGGGGCGAAACGAAAGAGAGGAGAAAGTCCCTATGCGTTTTCTAATCCCACTGCTACTGATGTGTTCCCTCGCCGGCTATAGCCAGGCGCAGGACCGACTCACCGAGCTGCCCGCCAATACCTCGGAAATCCAGGTAAGGGGACAGACATACTACCAACACGGCGATACCTATTATCGCTTCCATCCGCAGGGTGGCTACTACTATGAGGTAGTGCCGCCGACTGCCTCCAGAAGCAGCCAGGCGCATGAATATCGCCGCGACATGTCGCAGCAGCGTCCCAGCGTCGATCAGAGCATCGAACGCGGCTGCCGCAACCAGGCTGCGGACCTGGCCAACCGCAACCCGCAAACCGGCGGTCGTGTCTATATCGCGGAGTTCAACCGCTGCATGAATATGGCCAGGCAGAACTAAACGGAAACCGGTGATTGCGGCAACGGATCTGCCGGACAAAAAATCCGCTCCAGTACCGCCTACTGCGGTGCGGGGGCGGATTTTTTTGATTCGGGAATAGCGCTGATGCGATTGGGGATCGGTGTCGCCGCCGAGTAGACTTCCCGTAGTTTGCAAGTGAGGGGATGCCGTCATGCATTACGCCATTGCACTCCTGCTCGGCCTCGCAGTCTCCTTGACCTGGGCCCAGGAACGGACGGGCGCCCTGCCCGCCGGTGCCTCGCAACTGCTCGTGCGCGGTGAAACCTACTACTATTCGGGCGGCGCCTTTTACCGCCCCGACGGCAGAGGTTACCTGCGCGTGGATCCGCCACTGGGCGCGCGGGTACCCGATGTACCCGGCGATGCCGGCAGCTTCACCATCGGCGGCGATCGCTATGTCGTGACCGGCAGCGGTTCCTTCTTCCTGTACGATCCCCGCGGCGGCGACTATTCGGTTGTCTCACCGCCTCCCGGCTGGCGGGATTACTACCGCGGGTCGCCGGAACTGCAATCGCTCGCGGCGCCCGAACAGCCCCGGGCAATTCCCCGAGCCTATCCCCGGGCAGAGCCCGGATACCGCGCCGAGCCGGGGGGCGGGGCTTACCGCAGCGACTACTACGGCAGCTATCCCGGCGGCGGCTACTACGGTCGCTACGGTTTCCGCGACAATATTCGCGATGAAAGTTATGAGGAGCGCCGATCCACCTGCCGTCGCATTGCCGACGACCAGTCGCGCCGCGCCAGGGTGGGTCCCTATCGCCGCCAGCCGGGCAGTTACAGCGACGAATACGAGCGCTGCATGCGCTAGTGGTCCATGCGGAAAGTTTGGTGACTAAGGAGCACAGCCAAAGTGTTCAGATCAAGGCGAGAAAGCGCAGGAATAGTGGTTCTATTTCAAGCTTTCTCAACGCAGAGCTGGGCGCTTTGGCGACGCGAACAGTTACACAACTTTCCGCATGGACCACTAGTTGGCGTGTCCTTCCGCCCGCTGAACGCCAGCCGCGGCCCCGGCTACACTGAAAAAAACGGATCATCACACTTCCGCGTTTGTTGATGCGTCGGATTCCCTGTCACGGATAGATACGGGCTATGGCGGGCGACTGTAGTTTTTCCCCCATTCGCACTGCGCGCAGTGACTCCGGTCACTCCGGTTGCGGCGCTCGAGTATTGCTGGCCCTCCTGCTCGGCGCGCTGTTCCTGTGCTCCGCGCTTCCCACCACTGCGCAGCTACCGGGCAAAAAGCCCGAGTCGTTCGAGCCGGTCGTTCCCGATTTCAGTGCCCCCAGCGCCGATTGGTGGACCGGCTGGCCCGATGCCTCCACGGAAGAGAAAAAGCAGTGGCTCGATACGCTGGACGAGGCCTGGCGGGACTGGCGCGTCACGCTGCCGGACAACGAGGACCTGCAGGAGCGCGCCGACGAAGTCGAGAGAAGTCTCAAGGGCATTCGCGTCACCTGGGATAAATTCGGCGAATACCAGAAAGTCGCGGTATTGCCGGAGGTCGAATTTCCCCGCAATCCCAGTGTACTGGCCTGGGCGGAATCCGATGCCGCCGTCGCGCGCGGTCGCCAGCGGCTGGTAAGCCTGCAGTTGGAAGTGCGGCAGGTGGACGACACCCTGGGCCAGTCTCTCAGTCGCCTGCGCCAGCGTGTGGTGGTATTGCGGGAGGCGGGCTCGGAGGGGCTCGACCGGCAGCTGGCCGCCCTGTCGCTGCTCGCCGCGCAGCTCAACCAGATCAACATCATCGAACAGCGTTCCGCGCTGGAAGAGCAGATGCGCGTCTGGCAGGAGCAGATCGACCTGGGAGAGGCCCAGCTTGCGCGCATGCTGAATGAGATCCGCTACAGCGCCGAGGCCGGGGAAAAACTGCAGGAGAGCTTAAATGGCAAGAGCGACAAGATAGAGCAGCTCACCGCCAAGCGGGCGGAACTGCGCAGCAGCACCCTGCAGTCCGCGGAGCCGGACGTGAACATGCAGCGGGACCTGCAGTTGATGGAGCTGGAGACCAGGCTGCTGGAGAACTACCTGCAAAAACGCAAGGATGAGCTGCTGCAGTCGATCAACCGCGTGCTCAACCCCGAGCTTCCCGACCACCAGTTGGTGATGGACCGCGACTTGCTGGAAACGGCGCGCAACCTGATCGACAGCACCTCGCGCGAACTCAACATCCGCCAGCGCCAGGTGGTCGCCTGGACGGACGATGAGAGCGAGGACATGAGCCGCTGGTGGCGCTACTTCGAGCGCATCGACAGCGCGCTGGGTCGCGCGGCCGACCTGATCGACGATGTGGTGCGCTACGAGGCGGCGCAACTGAAGGTCTACCGCGAGCGCCAGGGCTGGTGGGCGACGGTGCGCGAACGCAGCGGCCACTTCTTCAATATGGCCTATACCCGCTGGCGGGGGCTGGCTGACCACGAGCTGTTTACCATCGCCGAGAGCCCGATCACGCTGCGGGGGATCGCGCGGATTATCTTCGTGCTGGTGATCGCCTGGCTGATCTCCGGGCTGGTCCGCCGCTTCCTCAATCGCCTGGTGCGCAAGAAGCACGCCAGCGAACAGTCGATGTACAACCTCGGGCGGGTACTGCACTACAGCATTATCGGGATCGCGCTGATGGTGGCGCTGGTGATGCTGGGGCTGGACGCGTCCAAGCTGGCGCTGGTGGCCGGTGCCCTGTCCGTGGGTATCGGTTTCGGCATGCAGGCGATTTTCTCCAACTTCATTTCCGGGCTGATACTGCTGTTCGAACAGCCGCTGCGGGTCGGCGACCTGGTGGAGTTGGAGTCCGGGGTCTTCGGCCGTATCCGCGATATCAATGTGCGCTCAACCCGCGTTACCACCCGCGACAATATCGACATCCTGGTCCCCAACACCGAATTCGTCGCCGGTCGCGTGATCAACCACACGCTGGACGATCCGGTGCGCCGTATCCATGTGTCTTTCAATGTGGCCTACGGCTCGGATCCGGACCTGGTGCGCGAGGCGGCCACGGAAGCTGCCGAGCAGGTCAACATCACCCACACCGACTGGAAGCGCAAGACCGAGGTCTGGCTGATGGAGTTCGGCGACTACGCACTGAAATTCAAACTGGTGGTGTGGGTCAACAGCAATATGGTGTCGCCGCTGGACGATCCCTACGCGCTCTATAACCTGGAGCTGCTGCGGGAGTTCAACGACCGCGGTATCGAGATTCCCTTCCCGCAGCGGGATCTGCACCTGCGCAGTTGGGATGTGCCGGTGAAGATGGCCCGCCGCAGCGGCGATTAGAGGGCGGGTACCGACCGGTCACTGCGGGCCGTCGCCGCGGTTTGTTCCGGACCCTGTCCCGCTGTATTCTGGGACGCTGTTCACGCAACCAGAGACAGGCCGGCCCCGTGCTGATCATCCCCATCCAGAACAGGCCCGACTGGCGCCGGCCGCCGCTGATGTGCTTTGTGCTGATCGCGCTCAACCTGCTGGTGTTCACCCTCTACCAGGGCCGCGACGAGGCCCGCTGGCAGCAGGCCGAAGAGTACTACTTCTCCAGCGAGCTGCCGGAATACGAAGAGCAGCGCTTCCTGATCTACGTCAACGAGGAACACCCCGAGTGGCGCATGCAGGTGGACACCCAGGGCGAGGAGTTCGTCTACCGGGAGCTGCTCGCCAACCGCGAGTTCCACCAGTGGCTGCTGCCGCAGTTGCGCGCCGAGGGCGAGGCCGAGTGGCTGCGGCAACGGCAGCGGTTCGGTGAGCTGCGCGACCGGCTGAGCAGTTTTGCCTACGGCCTGACTCCTGCGGAACCGACCCTGTCCGGCCTGTTCGGCCACATGTTCCTGCACGGCAGCTGGGATCACCTGATCGGCAATATGGTATTCCTGCTGCTGTTCGGCCTGTCGGTGGAGCTGGCCCTTGGGGGCCTCTGGTTCGCCGGCTTATACCTGCTCGGCGGCCTCGCCGCCGCCGGCCTGCACATGGCCGTGGAAGCGGGCAGTCCCATGCCGATGGTGGGCGCCTCCGGCGCCGTATCGGCGATCATGGGCATGTTCGTGGCCGTCTACGGTGTGCGCCGCTTGCGCTTCTTCTACACCGCCGGCTTTGTGTTCGGCGAATTCACGGCACCGGCGTTGCTGGTACTGCCGCTGTGGCTGGGCAAGGAAATCTTCGGCTATTTCTACGGCGATGCCGGTATCGCCTACTGGGCCCACACCGGCGGCCTGGTGGCCGGCTTTGTCGCCACCCTGGTGTTGATCAGCCGCCGCCCGCCGCTGGAGACGATGCCGGTGGAGCCCGAATCGCCCTCGCCGCAGCAGCGCACCCTGGCCCGTATCGAGCGCCTCCGCGAGCAGGGCAAACTGCTGGAGGCCGGGGAGGCGGCCAGCGCCGCCGTGCGCCAGTATCCCAAATCGCTGTTGCTGGTCGAGCGCGCAGTGGAACTGACCGCGGCGGCCCCGGACAGCGAGGCCCACCACCGCGCCAACCTGGCACTGTTCGCGCTGGCCGACGATCCCGACGTGGACGGCCGCACTCTCGCCGAGGGCTATCGCCGCTACCTGCAATCCAGTGAAAATCCCCGCGCACTATCGCCAAAGGCCTGCCTGCTGCTGGCGCGCCGCGCCGCCAGGGATGGGAACTGGAACTGGCTGGAGGAGCTGCTGCGCCGGTTGCGACGCCAGAATGTCCAGCACCCGCTGTTGGTCAAACTGAGCGATACGCTGGTGGCCCACTACCGGCGTCGCGGCGAAGAGGCGCGGGCACGGGAGGTCATGGCGCTGTTCCCGTCGCTGGAGGTGACGGGGCAGTCGTAGTGTGGAGAAATGTGAGAGTGGATCCCACACAGCACACTAATCCCACACAGCACACCAGTGGTAAGGATAGTTTTCAACGCATCCCCAGCCGGATCACCGCTTCGGTAAAAAGACTGATGGAAAACCTGAGGGGGTGGTACCAGAAATTGTCGGCCCCGCCGTGTCGGCTGCCGATATCCCGGTGGTTCTTTTCGTCTTCGAGAATATAGGCCACGGTATCGTAGGCGGCCCTGTCCGACTTGCGTTCGAGGTAGGCGAGTTGGGTACGCAGGTGGTCGACGACCACGGATTCTACGGCCCAGGTACAGGCCATGATGCCTTTCCGGCCCAACAGGGCGGATACAAACCCCATGAAGTAGCCGCCGAGTCCACAGAGCCAGAAGCTCTTGCACTTGACGCCCTTGCGTGAACAGATTTCGTCCCAGAACACCTGCAGGTGTCGCTTTTCATCCGTCAGGAATGATTCCAGAAGCGGCACCAGGTCGCGCATGAACAACCTGGCGACCAACAGTTGAGAGCGGTATATATTTATCGCGCCGAACTCCCCGGCGTGATTGACCTTCAGGATTTTCCGGGCCGTATCCAGCTTGCCCTTGCTGTCCCTGTATTCCATTTCGCGGTCCGTATTTTCCTGTGTTTTTTTGAAGGGTTTTGAGGGGTTATACCGGCCCTTCACCCGGGCACGGCTGCCTTGTCGAGTACTTCCCGCAGGGTTGAAATCTGCTCCTGCAACCGGCTGTCGGGAAACTTCTGCTGCACAAATGCGAGCAGTTTCTTGGCCATATCCTCCCGGTTGAAACCGTCCAGATAGATCTGTGCCAGTAGCAGGTAGGCCGCATCCAGGCGCCCGTAGTCGCTGTCTTCTTTGTGCAGGTTGACCAGCAATTGTGCCGCCGGCCGGTATTTCTGTTGCCGGAACAGTGCCTCCGCCAGGCCGTGGCGCAGGTGGGATTTGTCGATGGTCGGCAGCGGCTCCGTGGCCAGGTAGAGTTCGGCCGCCTTGTGGGCGCGGTTCATGCGGATGAACTTGTCCAACAGGTGCGGGCCCAGTTCGCGCAGGGCCTTTTTATCCTGCGTGGCCAGCAGCAACCGGTAGTAGTGTTCGTTCAGGGCCGCGTCGTCCGGGTAGCGGCGCAGGGCCTCCACCAGGGCGCGGCGGGCGGCCTTGAAGTCGCCTTCGCGCATCAGTATCTGCGCGTCGGCCAGCGCGCGGGCGCGGTTGAATTCCGCCTCCTCCAGATAGTCGTCTCCGTCGTCCAGCTCGGCGGTGAGACCCAGGCGCTGCTGCCGCGACAGACAGATGTAGCCCATCATGGCGCTGGTGACGATATAGAAATAGCTGGTGACGGCGGCCACCACCGGCATCAGCGCCCACAGCGGCAGTTTGCTGGCGACGATCTGGACCAGGTAGCCGGGCGCGGCGGAAATGGTACTGGTGGCGAGCCACAGCAACCAGTAGGGCCAGCCGATCACCAGGGTGAATTGCAACAGCTTGAGTGGGTTGATGGCGGCGCGCAGGCTGCGTTCCAGCGCCAGTACGATCATCGCCGCCGGCGCCAGTAGCGACAGGGCGATGGAGTAGAGCTGCAGCGCACCCTGGCCCAGTTTGGCGAACTGGTAGCCGACAAAACCGGCGATCAGGGTCATGCCGATCACCTTGGCGAACAGCGGCGCGCTGTTGCCGTCCAGCGCGTCGCCGAACGCCGGCGCCTCCAGGTTGCCGTGGGCCAGGGTGTCGATGACCAGCAGGTTGTAGCGGCTGACCAGCGCGATGGCGGCCACCAGGATGACCAACGACAGGATGCCCAGGCCGGAAATCATCAGGCTGGCCGCCGAGGCCAGCGCCAGCACGGTCAGCGGCCCCGGTTGCAGCGCATAGCGGAAATAGAAGAGCCCCATCTGCCAGAAGGGGCGGGCGCTGTTGCTGGCGCCGATGAATGCCAGCGGCTTGTGGCACAGCGGGCAGTCCGGACGGCCGGTGGGATAGTTGGCGGCGGCGCCGGGAATACAGCGGCCGCAGTAGTGGCGCCCGCAGGGTTGGCAATGCCAGCTGGCGTCGCGCCCCGAGTGATAGTTACACGGCTCGGCCATACATTTTTCCCTGTCGGTTATCGTTATTTCCCTGGTTACCGGGCGGCGCCCGGATGCCGCCCCGCAGTTTATCGGCCGCTGGTGCGGCGGCGCAATTGTCCGCCCGCACTGCGCCCCGGAGCGCAGGTGTTAAAATACTGTCCGGATCGCGGGCAAAGCCCGGAAAATGACGGAAAAACAGGATTGCAGTATGACGAACGCGATGCAGGTACAGCTGACGGAGACCGCGGCGGCGGAGGCCTGGGGCGACAAGGCGCTGGTCAGTTTCGATGGCAGCGGCGCGACGATTCACGCCATTGAGGCCACCGGTGGCCCGCTGGTGGCCGCGCAGCGCGCCGCGCGGCGCCTGGATGGTATGGGGGTGCCGGCGGTGCAACTGGCCGGCGACGGCTGGGACTTGGAGCGGCGCTGGGCCTTCTGGGCCGGTTACTACAACCCGACGCGCGACAATGCGCTGGACTGGGGCACCGCAGACAAGATCGAACTGGCCGAACTCGGAGCGCGCGAGCAAGCCGCGCGCTGGGTGCGCGAGATCACCAACGGCACGCCGGAGGATGTCTCGCCGCAAGTGCTGGCACAGAGCGCGGCGGACCTGCTGAAAGAACTGGCGCCGGACGCCGTCAGCTACCGGATCATTGCCGGCGACGAACTGCTCGAGGAGCAATTTGTCGGTATCCACAATGTCGGCCGCGGCAGCGAACGCCCGCCGGCGATGCTGCAACTGGACTACAACCCGTCCGGCGATGAGAGCGCGCCGGTGGACACCTGCCTGGTGGGCAAGGGCATCACCTTCGATTCCGGCGGCTACAGCCTCAAGCCGTCCGCCGGCATGGCGACGATGAAATCCGATATGGGCGGTGCCGCCATGGTCACCGGCGGCCTGGCGCTGGCGATTGCCCGCGGGCTGGAGAAGCGCGTGCGGCTGTACCTGTGCTGCGCGGAAAACCTGGTGTCCGGCCACGCCTTCAAGCTCGGCGATATCATCCGCTACAAGAACGGTGTCAGCGCGGAGATTCTGAATACCGATGCGGAGGGGCGCCTGGTGCTGGCGGATGGCCTGATCGCCGCCTCCGAACAGGACCCGCGCTGGATCCTGGACGCGGCCACGCTGACCGGCGCCGCCAAAATTGCCGTCGGCCGCGATTACAACTCGGTGCTCAGTTTCGAGGATGACACCGCGCAGAAAGTGCTGGATGCCGCGGCCGGCGAAAATGAAAAGGCCTGGCGCCTGCCGCTGGAAAAGTTCCACCTGGAGCAGATCCCGTCCGGCTTCGCCGATATCGCCAACGTGGGTGCCGACGGCAGCCCCGGGGCCTCCACCGCCGCCGCCTTCCTGGCCCGCTTCGTGCGCGATGAAGGGCGCGGCTGGGTACACATGGACCTGTCCGGCTCCTACCAGCCGGGCGCCAATGACCTGTGGGCCCAGGGCGCCAAAGGACACGGGCTGAGAACCATTGCCCGCTTCCTGCAGGAAAGCTGAATCCCCGTTCGGTAATTGGCGCTGGAACTGTGCATCAAAACCGGGCACAGTTCCTGCTTTATTTTTTCGACAGCAGTAAAAAATACAGGGCGAATGCAGCGGCGAGGGCGTGCCGCTGCCGTCGGCGCGACAGGTAACCGGTTCGGAACGGTGGCGCGCAGATACCGTCAAAAAAGCAATAAAGTAACAAGGAGTGTCACTTCATGCGCATTCTGCTGTTGTGCAATGCCTTCAATGGCCTCAGCCAGCGGATTCACTGCGAGCTGCGGCTGCTCGGCTGCGATGTGTCGGTACAACTGGTCTCCGGTGCGGCGGATATGAAAAAAGCGGTCGCCGATTTTCGCCCGCGCCTGATTGTCTGTCCTTTCCTGACCCGGCGTATTCCCGCCGCCATCTGGAAAAAAATCCCGTGCCTGGTCGTACACCCGGGCATCGAGGGCGATCGCGGCCCGTCGTCGCTGGACTGGGCGATCGAATACAACTGTATCGAGTGGGGGGTGACCCTGCTGCAGGCCTGTGGGGAAATGGATGCCGGGGATATCTGGGGCACCGCGGTATTTCCGCTGCGCGCCGCCAGCAAGACTGGACTCTACCAGCGCGAGGTCACCGCCGCCGCTGCGGACCTGGTCAAAAAGGCCGTTGCCGCACTGCAGGACCCGGATTTCCGCCCGCGCCCGCTCGACCCGCAGGCCGCCCCCGGCCGCCTGTTGCCGGCGATGACCCAGGCGGACAGGGCCATCGACTGGCAGCGTCACACCACCGATGCCGTCATCTCGCGCCTGCGCGCCGCCGACAGTGCACCGGGTGTGCGGGAAGAGGTCGGCGGCCAGTCGGTATTCCTCTATGGCGTGCGCAGGGAGGATTCCCTGGGCGGCGCACCCGGTGAGTTTATCGCCCACAGTAACGGCGCCATCTGCCGCGCCACCATTGATGGTGCTGTCTGGATCATGCAGGCCCGGCGGGAAGGCGGAATCAAGTTACCCGCCGCGCAGGTGTTGTTGCCACTGCTGGACAGCACCCCGGACCCACTCGATGCCATCCCCATTGCGATTGAGGATATCTACAGCGAGCGGCTCGGGGATGTGGCCTACCTCCATTTCAATTTCGCCGGCGGCGCCATGGACGCGGACCAGTGCCGCCGCCTGCTGGCACATTACCGCGAGCTGCAGTCCGGCGATGCCCGCGTGATCGTGCTGATGGGCGGCGAGGATTTCTGGAGCAACGGAATCGACCTGAACCGGATCGAGGCAGCGGAAGATCCGGGGCGGGAATCCTGGGAAAACATCAATGCGATCGACGATTTTGTCGCGGCGCTGATCGATACCACCGACACGGTTACCGTGGCGGCGCTGCGCAATAATGCCGCCGCCGGTGGCGCCATGATGGCGCTGGCTTGCGACCATATCCTGCTGCGGGAGGGAGTGGTCCTGAATCCGCACTATCGGGCCGTGGGGCTCTACGGCTCCGAATACTGGACCTACCTGCTACCCCGTCGCCTGGGCAAGAAGACGGCCGCGGCGCTGACCCGGAAATGCCTACCGCTGCTCGCCAGCGAGGCGCTGCAGATCGGGTTTGGCGACGAAGTGTTCGACGAGGACTGGCAGGCCTACTGGCGCGAACTGGACAGTTTCTGCCAGCGCATCGCGCAGAGCGCGGACCTGGACGCGCAGCTCAGGGCCAAGGCGGCCATGCGCGAGGCGGATGAAAAGCGCAGCCCGCTGCAGGGCTACCGCGAGCGGGAACTGGAAAAAATGGCGGCCGTATTTTTCGACCCGCAATCGGAGTATCACCGGGCGCGGCGCAGGTTTGTCTACAAGGTCCCGCCGGAGGAAACCCCGGCACACCTGCGCAAAAAAGTGCCCTTCTGGCAGCGCGCCGTGTTTTCCTGATTGCCCGACCCGGTTGCCTGTCGCGTGAATATGTCGCCCGGCGTCGGGTACGCTATGCCAGTCCCGTACGGCTGTTTGTTTTCCTGTGCCTGACGGTCGTTCCTACCGTTCAGATCACCGCGCCGATACGCCAGGGTGCGAACTCGTTGTCGCCGTAGTCCAGTTTTTCGCTGGCACTTTGCTCGCCGGAGGCGATGGCCAGGATACGCTGGAAAATGAACTCGCCGCGTTCGGCCACCGTGTATTCGCCCTCGAGGATACCGCCGCAGTCGATATCCATATCCTCGCTCATGCGCCGGTACAGCTCCGAATT
The DNA here is from genome assembly GCF_023634065.1 of Microbulbifer litoralis. Classification (GTDB taxonomy): domain Bacteria; phylum Pseudomonadota; class Gammaproteobacteria; order Pseudomonadales; family Cellvibrionaceae; genus Microbulbifer; species Microbulbifer litoralis. The sequence continues at coordinate 138,132 of NZ_JALKCV010000006.1, read as the reverse complement.
GCTGGCGAGCTTGATACTGGGCACCGGTTTGGCGCCGAACGCGGAGCCGCGACCGGTGGTAAAGCAGACCACGTTGGCGCCGGAGGCGATCTGGCCGGTCACCGACACCGGGTCGAAGCCGGGACTGTCCATGAATACCAGCCCCTTGGTGCGCACCGTCTCCGCGTACAGGTACACGCCCTGCAGCGTGCTGGTGCCGCCCTTGGCTTGGGCGCCGAGGGATTTCTCCGCGATGGTCGTCAGGCCGCCGGCCTTGTTGCCCGGCGAGGGATTGTTGTTCAGGGCCACACCGTTGATCTCGGTGTAGTGTTCCCACCAGTGGATCCGGTCCACCAGTTTCCGGGCGATCTCCGGCGTCGCCGAGCGGCGTGTCAGCAGGTGCTCGGCGCCATAGATTTCCGGGGTTTCCGAATAGATCACGGTACCGCCGTGGCGCACCAGCAGGTCCGCCGCGGCGCCCAGCGCCGAGTTGGCGGTGATACCGGAATAGGCATCGCTGCCGCCGCACTGCACCGCCAGTGTCAGTTCCGATACCGGCACCGGTTCGCGCCGGCAGGCGTTTGCGGCCGGCAGCATATCGGTGAGCTTTTCGATACCGGCTTCCACCGCAGCGCGGGTGCCGCCCTGTTGCTGGATGGTCAGCGTCTGGAACAGCGGGCCGACCTCCAGGCCGTTTTCCCGCAGAACACTGTTGACCTGCATCGCCTCGCAGCCGAGGCCGATCATCAGGACTCCGGCAAAATTCGGGTGGCCGATATAGCCGTTCAATGTGCGCATCAACGTGCGGTAGCCCTCGTCGGCAGTGGACATGCCGCAGCCGCTGTCGTGGCCCAGGGCCACGACGCCATCGATATTGGGATAGTCGCGCAGCTTGCCGCTGTGCTGGAAGTGCGCGGCGACGGCGCGGGACACGGTGACCGAGCAGTTGACGGTGGAGACCACGGCGAGAAAATTGCGCGTGCCGGCGCGCCCGTTGGGGCGCCGGAAGCCCATGAAGGTGGCGCGCTCACCGTCGCTGACAAAATCGGTGGGGCTGGCCTCGCTGCAGAAGGCGTAGTCGGCGTGATGGCTCCTGGCCACCATATTGTGCTCGTGCACATGTTCGCCGGCGGCGATCGCACGGGCGGCGAAACCGATGACCTGGCCGTATTTCAGTACCGGCTCGCCGCCGGCGATCGGGCTCACCGCCACCTTGTGCATGGCGGGTACTGCCGACACCAGTTCCAGCATGGAACCGCGCCAGTTCACCAGGCTGCCGGCGGGCAGCCTGGCGCGGCACAGGGCCACATTGTCGTTTTCGTGTATATGAATTAGATCCATCTGTGCACTGACTCCGTACCGGGCCGGTAATCTACAGCGCTGCCGGCGGCTGGAAATCTTATTGTTCTTGAAGGGCCCGGGGCAGGTGCGCAAACCTGTGTCCGGGTTCCCCGCCGCCAACCGGCCGCGAGCAGCTCGCGGCCCGGTATCCAGGCAAACCGTTAACTCTGTGAATGGTTGCAATCTAGCACTATATTGGTAAGGCCGCAATCTTGATTTTACAAGATTTTGGTAAGACTGTGGTGGCAGATAATCTGTTGTGGCGGTTTAACCCCATCTGCTAAACTCGCCCGACACCGTAACTACCCTAAAGGGAGACACACCTCATGCAGGGTGCGCGACTCTACCAACAGGTGGCCGAGCAGCTGGCCGCCGCCATCGCCGCCGGGGATTATCCCCCGGGCACACGCCTGCCGGCGGAGCGCAAGCTGGCCGAGCGTTTCGAGGTCAGCCGGCCGACGGTGCGCGAGGCGATCATCGCGCTGGAGCTTGCGGGCTGCGTGGAAGTGAAGGGCGGCTCCGGGGTCTATGTGGTGGACGCCGAGGCGGGCTCCTTCAAGGCCGCAGATTCCGATATCGGCCCCTTCGAGATCCTGCAGGCACGCATCATGTTCGAGGGGGAGGCCGCGGGCCTGGCCGCGCGGCAGATGTCCGAAGAGGAGATCGCCGGGCTGGAGCGTATCCTGCAGGAAATGATCGCCGAGAATGCCACCGAGGCCAAGGCGGAAGTGGCGGACGAGAAGTTCCATCTGCATGTCGCCCGCGGTACCCACAACGATGCGGTGGTCTCCGTCTGTGAACACCTGTGGCAGCTGCGCAACAGTTCCACGGTGTCCGCGCGCATCCTGGAGAAGGTGCGCCAGGCCGGCTCCAAGCCGCGCATCGAGGAGCACCTGAATATCCTCAACGCGATCAAGAACCGCGACGCCGACGCCGCGCGCAACGCCATGCGCGACCACCTGTCGCGGGTGGTGCAGCAGCTGCTGGATGCAACCGAGGCGGAGGCTCTGGAGGCCGCCCGCCGCGAGGTCAACGCCGCCCGCGAACGCTTCGCGATGCCCTGAAGCCGAAGCGGGCACAAGCAGACCGTTTTTTGTGGCCGGCACTGTCGGCCATTTGCCTATCCACTCCTCCCCGGATTTTCCCGGCTTTCGGCCCTTCTCGCTCTCCCCGATCGCTCCGCAATGACGCTTTTCCTCTATCCGTTTTTTTGTGATCCGGTCTTTGACCTCCCAGAATTGGTATGACAGACTGAGCGAAACCTCCACTCTGGTCTTGCCGCTTTGGCAGGGGCGGGGTTCTGCAGCAAAAGAATAAATTCCCAGGGGGCAAATGATGAGACTGAGCAGACGCAATTTCCTGGCGTCCGGGCTGGCTGCGGCCGCGATTCCGGTAGTGCCGCGGGCCATGAGCCGCCCGCCGGCGGCGGATTACAGTGGCCCCTGGGGCCGGGTACCGGAAATCCTGGACAGTATTCAACTGCCGCGCATTCCCGCGCGGGATTTCAATATCCGCGAATTTGGCGCCAGGGGCGACGGCGTCGCCGACGACAGTGCGGCCTTTGCCGCTGCCCTGGCCGCCTGTGGCAAGGTCGGTGGCGGTCGTATCGTGGTTCCGGCGGGCGACTACCGCAGCGGTCCGATCCATCTGGTGTCCAACACCGAGCTGCACCTCGAGGAAGGCGCCAGCCTGCATTTCATCCCCGAGCCCGAGCGCTACCTGCCAGCTGTCAAGACCCGCTGGGAAGGCGTGGAGCTGATGGGGTATTCACCGCTGATCTACGCGCGCGACTGCGAAAATATCGCGCTCACCGGCAGGGGGCGTATCGACGGCGGCGCCGACTGCGACACCTGGTGGCCCTGGAAGGGCGAGAACGCCAAGTGCGAGTTCGTCGAAAGCCCGACCCAGCAGCCCGGCCGGCAGGCGTTGTTCGCCGATGCGGAGCGGGGTGTGCCGGTGGCCGAGCGCCTCTATGCCGACGGCAGCTACCTGCGCCCGCCGTTGGTGCAGTTCTACGGGTGCCGCAATGTGCTGATCGAGGATGTGACCCTGGAGAACTCCCCCTTCTGGGTCGTGCACCCGGTGCTCTGCGAAAGTGTCACTGTGCGCAATATCACCGCCCGCAGCCACGGTCCCAACTCCGACGGCTGCGACCCCGAGTCCTGCCGCAACGTGCTGATCGAGAAGTGCCTGTTCGACAACGGCGACGACTGCATCGCGATCAAGTCCGGCCGCAACGCCGACGGCCGCCGACTGGCCGCACCCAGTGAAAATATCGTCATCAGGGACTGCCAGATGCGCGATGGTCACGGCGGCCTGGTGATGGGCAGCGAGATTTCCGGCGGCGTGCGCAATGTGTTCCTGGAAAACTGTGTCATGAGCAGCCCCCACCTGAAGCGCGGCCTGCGTATCAAGACCAATGCCATGCGCGGTGGTGAGATTCACGATATCTACGTGCGCAACGTCAGTATCGGCCAGGTGCAGGACGTGATCGTGATCAACTTCTTCTACGAAGAGGGGGATCGGGGCCAGTTCGACCCGGAGGTCTACAACATCTTCGTCGACAACCTGCGCTGCGACCGGGCCGAGCGCGCCTTCCATATCCGCGGCTTCGAGCGGGCGCCGATCCGCGGCCTCCACATCTCCGACAGCGCCATTCAGCAGGCGGCCTCGCTGGGGGTGATCGAGGAGGTAACCGGCCTGACCGTCAGTCGCGTCAGTATCAACGGGGAGGCTTTCCGCCCCGGCTGACCCGCGGGCAAGGCCGGTAGCAACTGATGATTGGCGCTATATTCATCGGTCAGGCGGCAGAAAACGGCTTTAACCAGAATTGGTCAGCCCAAAATGTTGTCAGTTGGTCATCCGTGTGCCATTATCAGCTCGCTTTACTAATAAGTGGTATTACCAGAAAGGTATACCAAAAATAAATGAGAAGCGGAGATGAGAGTCATGAAGACATTCGAACTCAAACCCCTGGCCCTTGCCATGACCGTCATCGCGGTTCCGGCACTGGCACAAACAGAGAGCGATGCAGTCCTCGAGGAAATCGAGGTCACCGCCAGCTATCGCGACAGCCTCGCCAAAGCGCTCGACCAGAAACGCAATTCGGTGGGCAGCAAGGATGCAATCCTGGCGGAAGATATCGCCGATTTCCCCGACCTGAACCTGGCGGAGTCCCTGCAGCGGATTCCCGGCGTGGCCATTACCCGCGACGCCGGTGAGGGCCGCAATATTTCCGTGCGCGGCCTGGGTGCCCAGTTTACCCGCGTGCGGATCAACGGCCTGGAAGCGGTCTCCACCACCGGTGGTGCCGATTCCTCCGGTGGCGCCAACCGCGACCGCACCTTCGATTTCAACACCTTTGCCTCCGAGCTGTTCTCCAACCTGACCGTGCACAAGACCTCCTCCGCCGAGCTGGACGAGGGGTCCCTGGGTGCCACGGTAGACCTGAACACCGGCCGGCCGCTGGATATGGCGGACGATTTCATCTTCGCCGCCAATGCGCAGATGGGCTACAACAGCGCCTCCGAGGAAGCGGACCCACGCACCTCGTTCATGGTGGGTGGACAGAACGACGAAGGCACCTTCGGCTGGCTGGCGACCTACTCCCAGTCCGACCGCAACGTGCTGGAGCAGGGCTTCTCCACCGTGCGCTGGACCAGGGAAGAGGAGATCGCCAACTGTTCCGCCTGTGCTGACGATGCCGAGCTGGCAGCGCTGAACGAAGGTTTCTTCCCGCGTATCCCGCGCTACGGCAAGTTCACCCACGAGCAGGAACGCCAGGGCTTTACCGGTACCCTGCAGTTCCGCCCCACGGAAAAAACCGAGATCCTGCTGGACTACCTGACCTCGCGCTTCGACGCGACCCGTGAGGAAGAGTTCGTATCCGTGAGCCTGAAAGACGGCGGCAACTTCCCGGAGTACGATGTCACTGACTATGTGATGGACAGCAATAACACCATCACCTCCATGACCGTCGACAACTACGACCTGCGTGTCGAACACCGTTACGACGAACTGGAAACCAAGTTCGACCAGCTCTCGCTGCGCGCGTCACACGAGTTTACCGATCGCCTGCGCGGCGATGTGCTGTGGGGCTCTTCCGAGTCCAACTTCAGCAACCCGATGCAGACCACGGCGATTGTCGATGCGATCAACGTCCAGAACGAGTTCACCTACAACGCCACTACCAGCGGCGGCACCATCGACTTTGCCGACTTCGATACCTCCAACCCGGAAAACTTCGACTTCGTCGAACTGCGCCACCGTCCGAATACCGTCGACAACACCTTCGACACGGTTGCCTTCAACCTGGAGTTCGACCTGAACGACACCATGTCCCTGAAAGGTGGTTTCTCCAGCAAGAGCTTCGAGTTCGACGTGGAGGAAAACCGCGCGGGACCGAAGTTCAGCGGTATTTCGGCGACCGAGTTGCAGGGCAGCACAACCAGTATGAACGGTATTACCTGGTTCTCCCCGGATGTGGGGTCCACCCTGGATGCCTACGCCGATGCGGTGGCCGACAGCATGGCGCCGCGCGCCAGCGATATCCGCAACGTGCAGGAAGACGATACCGGTTACTACCTGCAGTTGGGCTGGAGCGAAATTGCCGGCTTGCCGGTGCGCGGTAACTTCGGTGTGCGCCAGGTCAAAACCGAAGTGGTCTCCAGTGGTTTGACCGACCTCGGTGGTGAGCTGATCCCGGTACAGGTGGAAAACGAGTACACCGATACCCTGCCGTCACTGAACCTGGCTTACGACCTGAACGACGAGATGATCCTGCGCGCGTCTGTGTCCGACGTGATGGCCCGCCCGGCTCTGGGTGATCTGACCCCCGGCGGCAAGATCGATCAGTACAACGGTGTGGTCGAATACGGCAACCCGAAACTGGATCCGTTCCGTGCGCGCGCCTACGACCTCTCTTACGAGTGGTATTTCTCCGAGGATGCGGTTTTTGCGGCGGCCTACTTCTACAAAGACGTGGAGACCTTCATCAAGTCCGATACCTTTGAGAACCAGTCCTGGGCCGATACCGGCCTGGATGCTTCCACGTTGACCGATGAGGGGACCTACGACGAAAACGATGAATGGGATATCGAACGCAACTTCAACGGCGAAGGTGGTGAGATCTCCGGTCTCGAGCTGCAGTACCAGCAGGTGTTCTTCGACAACTACGGCCTGATCCTGAACTACACCTACGTGGATTCGGAAATGAACCACGGTACCCAGGACGAGCCGAACTACGGCCCGCTGAACAACCAGTCCCAAAATTCGTACAACGCCACCGTTTACTATGAAGACGACGACTTCAGCGCGCGTCTGTCCTATGCCGCACGGGATGACTACAACACCAAGGCACAGGGGCAGGGTCGTAACGACAACGATATCGAGTACACCGAAGGTACTTCCAATATCGATTTCGTTGCCAGCTATCACCTGAACGACAACTGGAAGCTGAGTCTCGAAGGGATCAACCTGACCGACGAGCCCAACCGCCAGATGATCGATAGCTCCGGTCGTATCGTGGTGGACCATACCTATGGTCGACAGTACTACGTCGGGGCCCAATACAAGTTCTGACAAGGGCTTGAATAAAAAAGGCGGGCGCCGGCAACGGCGCCCCGCCTTTTTGCTGTTTTTACAGGAGCCTGCTTACCGGTGACGGTTACCCGAACCTGAATTGATCGGGAGAAGGCCCACTAGAGCATATAAACAAACCGGATTTCTGGAGATAGCTGTGAAACTGTTGGGAAAACTCAGTCTGATTTCCATAGCGCTGGCGACACTCGCTTCCTGCGGTGAGGCAAACAAGCCAGCAAGCAGTGCGGTTTCGGCTGCGAAAGCGGAAAAAAGCGAGGTGGCCGCGTCGGGCCCGTCGGAGGTCGCGCGCCTGGAGCTCTCCAACCCGTCGGATTTCGCGCGCCTCGATGAAGCCGTTTACCTGAGCTATCACGAGCTTGGCCTGCCGGCGGACCAGTCACAGGCGCTGGCAGTATGGCAGCAGCAGGAGAAAATTCCGGCACAGGCTGTCGACAGCGATGCCGATGGCATCGACGACGGTATCCTGTTTACCGTCGACGTGGCTGTGGACCAGGAACTGGAGCTCCGTATCACCGGCGGCGAGCCGGCGCAGGGCGACAAGCGCACCCAGGCGGAAATCTCCCGCAAGACCGGCGGCGAGTGGGTCGAGCGCGAATACCAGGGTGGCCGTTTCGAAAATGTGAATGCGCTGGATGTACCGCCGGAACACACCGACCACTCGTGGTTTATCCGCTACGAGGGCCCGGGTATCGAGTCCGATCTGGTGGGCTACCGGGTCTACCTGGACTGGCGCAACGGCTTCGACATTTTTGGCAAGCGCACGCGGGAGCCGGTGTTGCAGGGCGTGGGCCAGGATGGATTTGACTCCTACCATGAAATGTCCGACTGGGGCATGGATATCCTCAAGGTCGGCGACGCGCTGGGCATGGGCGGCTATGGCTATTGGGATGGCGAAAAGGCCGTGCGTGTCAGCGATGTGCAGGACTGGAGCGCGCAGATCGTCGACAACGGCGATCTCTACTCGTCGTTTGCGCTGCAGTATGCCGGCTGGAAACCTGCGGCGGAAAAGCAGACCGACCTGGACACGGTGCTGTCCATGCACGCCGGCAGCCGGTTGGTGAAGGTCCGTGCGAAAACGGCTTCTGAAATCGGCCCCATGGTGGCCGGCCTGGTCAAGCATCCGGGCACCGAGCTGATTGTCGGCGACCTGGATATTCCCGGCAATGAGTGGACCTATCTCGGCACATACGGCGAGCAGAGCCTGGACGGCAGCAAACTGGGCATGGGCCTGCTGGCGAAACGCAAGGCAATCGAGAAGGTTGCCGAGGATGAACACAACCACCTGCTGGTACTCGAACCAAAGGCCAGTGAGATCGAGTATTACTTCACCGCCGCCTGGGAAAAGGAAGTTCCGAGCGAACACGGCCCGATCACCGATGTCGAGCAGTTCCGCACTTACCTGCAACACGAGGCGGAAAAGCTCACCATGCCGCTGCGCCGCCGCCTCACCACCGCCGCCAGCGAGGCGCTGACTGAACAGCCGCTGACGGCGAAGTCCGCGCTGCGCTGGAGCCAGCGCGTGGCGGATTCGGAACTGGAACGCAAAACCATGGATTACGCGTTTGGCGGCTTCGACCCGATCCGCAAGCGCCCGTCCTATTTCGAGTACACCACCGGGTTGCTGATGCAGGGCTACGACGACCTGAACCAGGTCGCGCCGGATCCCCGCTACAGCCGGGCGGTGAAGGAAGTCATGGGGTCCTTCGTCAATCCCGACGGCAGCATCAACGGCTATGTGCAGTCGAAATACAATATCGACAGCATCAACGCTGGCAAGATGCTGCTGCGTCTGTTCGAGCGCAACCAGAAGCCGAGTTTCAAGGCCGCGGTGGATACCCTGTACCAGCAACTGGAAAACCACCCGCGCACGACCGCCGGCGCCTTCTGGCACAAGAAGCGCTACCCGGGCCAGGTGTGGCTGGACGGCGTCTATATGGGTATTCCGTTCCTGGCGCACTACGAACAGCTGATGCACGAAGATCCGGATTTCGAAGAGGTGCTGGCGGAATTCAAGGTCGTCAATGAAAAGCTGCGCGATCCCGAGACCGGCCTTTTCTACCACGCATGGGACGAAAAGCGCGCGCAGGAATGGGCCGATGCGGAAACCGGCCTGTCCGGCTACCACTGGTCCCGCGGCATGGGCTGGCTGGCGATGGCGCTGGTCGACGTGCTGGAGTTCATACCGGAAGACAATACCGAGGATCGCCAGTACCTGCTGGACATGATCGCTGGCCTGGCACCGGTGTTGCAGAAATACCAGGATGCAGAGACCGGCACCTGGTGGCAGATGATCGATATGGCTGCAGAGCGCGGCAACTACCGCGAGTCCACCGCCAGCATCATGTTCACCTATTTCTATGCCAAGGCCATCAACAACGGCTACCTGCCCGAGGACTATGTCGGCACGGCGAAGAAGGCCTACCGGGGCCTGCTGGATGAGTTTGTACAGGTTCACGCCGACGGCACTGTCAGTATCACCAGCATGTGCCAGGTGGCCGGCCTCGGTTACGGCCGCGATGGCAGCTACCGCTATTACATGAGCGAACCGGTCTTTACCGACGATCCGAAAGGTACCGGTCCCTTCATTATGGCCGGTGTCGAGATGCATAAACTACTGAGCAAATACAACTGATTCATCCGGAAAAGTGGGGCCAGTCATGACCACCGTTTACGAAGAGCGTTACGCTGTACATCCGCGCGATTACGTAAATTACGATACCGATCGCCTGCGCGAGGAATTCCTGGTACCGACGGTATTCGAGCAGGACAGGATTCGCCTGACCTATACCCATATCGACCGCATCATCATCGGCGGTGCCATGCCGGTGGACAAGGTACTGCCCTTGGAGGCAATCGCCCCGCTGAAAGCGGAGTACTTCCTCCGGCGCCGGGAGCTGGGCGCGATCAATGTCGGCGGACCCGGCTGCATCGAGGTGGACAGCGAGGTATTCGAAGTCGGTACCAGGGAGGCGCTGTATGTGACTCGCGGTGCGCGCGAGGTGAAATTCAGCAGCAACTCCAGTTCTGCCCCGGCCAAGTTCTACCTGAACTCCACCACTGCGCACCGCGAGTACAGCACTCGCAAGGTGGGGCAGGGCGACGCACAGGTAATCGAACTCGGCAGCAAGGAAACCTGCAACCAGCGGACGCTGCGCAAGCTGCTGGTCAGCGATGTGCTGGAAACCTGCCAGCTGCAGATGGGCATGACCGAGATAGCGCCCGGCAGCGTCTGGAACACCATGCCCTGCCATACCCACAGTCGCCGCATGGAAGCCTACTTCTATTTCAACCTGCCGGAAGACCAGGCCGTGTGCCATTTCATGGGGCCGCCGCAGCAGACCCGCAATATCTGGATGGCCAACGAGCAGGCGGTCATCTCGCCCACCTGGTCGCTGCATTCCGGTGTCGGCACCTGCAACTACACCTTTATCTGGGGGATGGCCGGGGAGAACCAGGATTACAGCGATATGGATTTCGTGCAGCCGAACCAGCTGCGCTGACCCTTTTGTCGCCATTCCGGCGAAGGCCGGAATCAAGGAACTCCGACCCGGATCAAGTCCGGGATGACGATTGTGGAAGTTTCATGGTTCATGATTCGAATTTAGAGGTTCAATTTTATGAGTTCCCTATTTGATTTAACCGGAAAACTCGCCCTGGTCACCGGCGCCACCCACGGCCTGGGTATGGCCATGGCAGAAGGCCTGGGTAACGCCGGGGCGACGCTGGTGATTACCGGCCACTCGTCCCGGGAAAAACTCGACGGCGCCGTCGCCCAGCTGCGCGAAAAGGGCTTCGACGCCCACGGTTACCTGTTCAATGTCACCGACGAGGCACAGGTTGCCGACGCGGTGGGCCAGATCGAGAGCGAAGTCGCACCGATCGATGTCCTGGTCAACAACGCCGGCATCATCCGCCGCGTGCCACTGCTGGAAATGGAGCTGGGGGACTGGCAGCAGGTGATCGATACCAATCTGACCGGTGTCTTCACCATGAGCCGCCCGGTGGTCAAGCGCATGATCGGGCGCGGCGCCGGCAAGGTCATCAATATCTGCTCGATGATGAGCGAGCTGGGGCGCGATTCGGTCTCTGCCTACGCCGCCGCCAAAGGCGGCCTTAAAATGCTGACCCGCAACATGGCCACCGAGTGGGCCAGGCACAATGTGCAGGTCAACGGTATCGGCCCCGGCTACTTTGCCACCAGCCAGACGGCGCCGATCCGCGTCGATGGCCACCCGATGAACGAATTCATCATCGGCCGTACGCCGGCTGGACGCTGGGGCAACCCGGAGGACCTGCAGGGCACCGCCGTATTCCTCGCCAGCGAGGCGAGTGATTTTGTCACCGGCCAGATCGTCTATGTCGACGGCGGCATACTGGCGACCATCGGCAAGCCCTCGAACGAATAGTCACCGCGGCGCGCGGATGCGCGCCGGAACCTGCTATCGCAAAGCGGAGGAGAGAGGGGCAGTACTCCTCCGCATAATAATAACGACCAATGGTCAACTGCCATGATGAGAAAGGGTATCCCCGCTCCGCTGCTGTGGGCGGCAATTTTCCTGTGCGGCACGCTGTCCGCCAGTGCCGAAGACTGGGCGCTGGCCACGCAGATCGTGGAGGAAATCCGCCAGCCGGAAATCCCCGAGCGCGACTATCCGATTACCGAATTCGGCGCCTCTGCCGATGCGCGCGCGGCAATACTGGCGGCAATCGAGGCCGCCTCGAAAGACGGCGGTGGTCGCGTGCTGGTGCCGGAGGGCACCTGGACAGTCTCCGGTCCACTGGTTCTGCAGAGCCGCATCGAGCTGCACCTGGCCGAGGGCGCAAAACTGCTGTTCTCTCCCGATCCCGAAGATTACCTGCCGGTAGTGAAGACGCGCTGGGAGGGCACCGAGGTCTATACCTATTCGCCGCTGATCTATGCCGCCGACGTCGAGGACGTGGCGATTACCGGAAAAGGTGCCATCGATGGCAATGCGGACAGTGCGTTCCTGCCGTGGTATCGCAAGGCGCGCCCGGATATGCAGAAGCTGCGCGAAATGGGTGCCAGCGGTGTGCCGGTGGAGAAGCGGCGGTTCGGTGAGGGCGCCTTCCTGCGCCCGCCGCTGATACAGTTCTTCCACGCCGAGCGCGTACTGCTGCAGGGCTACACTGCGCTGAACTCCCCTTTTTGGGTCAATCACCTGGTCTATACCGAGGACGCGACAGTACGCGGTATCCGCGTCGACAGCCATTTTCCCAATAATGACGGTGTGGATATCGAGTCCAGCAGGAATGTCCTGGTGGAAGACAGCTGGTTCCGCACCGGCGACGACTCGGTGGTGGTCAAGTCGGGGCGCGATCTCGACGGCCGCACCATCGGCGTGCCCAGCGAGCGCATCGTCGTGCGCAACAACGATATGGGAGGGGAGGACGGTATCGCGCTCGGCAGCGAAATGTCCGGTGGCATCCGCGACGTCTTCTTTAGCGACAATATTCTGCGCCAGGGAAAATCCGCGTTCCGGTTCAAGGCGAACCTGGATCGCGGCGGCCTGGTGGAGAATATCCACCTGCGCAACCTGCAGGTGGAATCCTTCGACAATCTCTTCTGGTTCCAGCTGAATTATCCCGGTGAGTTGGGCGGTTTTTTTCCGTCCAGATACCGGGACATCGTGTTTGAAAACATCCGGGCACGGGAAGTCGGCACTTTTCTGGAAGTGCACGCACCGGCGGCGGCCCCGCTGCAGGAAGTGCAGTTCCGGAATGTTCGTGTCGAAAAGGTGGATACGCCCCTGATTGTCGAAAACGCAGCCGGCCTGACGTTTGAAAAGGTCAGGCTCGGAAGCCAGCAGATCGATGGTGTACTGAGCTGGCGAGAAGAATAAAAAAGAAGTAAGGGCAAAGAGAAATAAGCATTACAAGTCCTGCACAAATGAGAGAAGGAGACCAGATGATGAGATACCCACTCAAACCGCTCGTACTGGCCATGACAGTCGCGACTCCGGCGATGGCCCAGGATCAGGAGGCGCCCGGCAGTGCATCCCTGGAGGAGATCACCGTGACCGGTTTCCGCCAGTCGCTGGAACGCGCGCTCGATACCAAGCGCATGAGCGCCAACAATACCGACAGTATCATCGCCGAGGACATCGGCAAGATGCCGGACCTGAACCTGGCGGAATCCCTGCAGCGGGTGCCCGGCGTTGCCATTTCCCGCGAGGGCGGTGAGGGCCGCAATATCACCGTGCGCGGCCTGGGGCCGGGTTTTTCCCGCACCACGCTCAACGGCATGGAAGTACCGGCCAGCACCGGTGGCCTGGACTCGTCCGGTGGTGTCAACCGCGGGCGGGATTTCGACTTCAATGTGTTCGCCTCGGAGCTGTTCAACCGCATCACCATTCACAAGTCGCCGATCGCTTCCGTAGAGGAGGGCGGCCTGGCGTCGACCGTGGAACTGTCCACGGCAAAACCCTTCGATAACCCGGGCCAGCAGGTACACTTCGGCGGCCAGTTTATGGCCGACAGCTTCGCCGGCGAGTCGAATCCGCGCCTGACCGGCCTGTACAGCAATACCTTTCTCGACGACAGGTTCGGTGTGCTGGTGAGTGCCGCCTACTCCGAACGCACGGTGCGCCAGGAGGGGTTCGGCTCCGTGCGCTGGACCAGTCCGGATGCCAACGGCATGTGCTGGGACTGTACGGCCCTGTATGAGGATCCGGAAGATCCCGAGAGAATTACCGGTTATGAACACAACAATATTATGGACCCGGCAATTAGTGGCACACCGAATCCGTCCGCCAACGGCGACTCGGTCGCCGGGGACAGGTTGCCGCTGGATTATATGTGGACTCCACGCCTGCCGCGTATGGATTCCTTCAACCGCGACCAGGAGCGCCTGGGCCTGACCACGTCGTTGCAGTTCCGCCCCACCGACGCAATGGAGTTCTCCCTGGATGTACTGACGTCGAACCTGAAAGCGGACGTTACGTCGTACAACTATTTTGCCCAGTTCCGCAATACCTACGACCAGATAGTGCCCACCAGTGTGACGCTGGATGATAGCGGCCGCTATATCGTCGCCGGTGAATTCGATAACGTCACACCGCGCTCCGAGAGCCGCGGCCAGTTCAGCGAGACGGACTTCCGCCAGGTCGTCTTGTCCGGCCAGTTTGACCTGAGCGACAGCATGGTGCTGGACGTGATGTACGGCAATGCGGTTTCCGAGCACACGGAAGACCAGCTCCGTTTCAACCAGACCGCCAGTGAGGGACACAGCTTTTCCTACTCCTTCCTCGAGGACAGCAATATCGCCGAGATGTCCTACGGATTCGATATCCTCGACCCATCGCAGTACGAATGGACCGGCCCGACCCTGCGCCGGGATGTTGTCGAGCGGGATAACGACACCTTCCGCGCCGACCTGACGATCGAGGGTGACACTTCCAATATCAAGACCGGCCTTATCTGGAACAGCCGCGCGGTCCAGTCGGAACGTTGGGACGCCATCAATATCAATGACCTGAATGGCGAGGTGGTGGCCGCGAACCTGTCCGACGGGCTCGGCAATGTGATCGACGATTACGCCGATGGTATCGACGCGCCTTCCGGCTATCCCACCAGTTGGCTGGTGGCGGACTACGACGCGGCCGCCGAGGCCTGGGGCGTGGGCGAGTGGGAGCTGAACCCGGAGGACTCCAGTACTTACGACATCGAGGAGGAATCCCTGGGCGGTTATGTCGAGGGCAATGTGGAAACGGAACTGCTGGGGCTGCCTCTGACGGTCAATGCCGGTGTGCGGGTGGTGGATACCGAGGTGACGTCCCGCGGCGTGGCCAACGACGGCACCGGCAACTTTGTGCCCACCGAGCGGGAGGGCAGCTACACCGAGATCCTGCCGTCCACCAACTTCGTGTGGGAATTCCAGGAAGACCTGCTGCTGCGCCTGAGTCTGGCCCGTAATATGTCCCGCCCGGGACTGGGCAGCCTGGCCGGCACTGTGGAGGTCACACCGATCAATGGCAATGTGAGCATCGGCAACCCGGACCTGAAGCCGGTACGTGCAAACTCCGCGGACCTGGGGCTGGAGTGGTATTTCGCCGACGAGTCAGTGCTGGCATTCACGGTTTTCCACAAGCAGATCGAGAGCTTTATCACCGGCGAAACCCTGGAAGACCAGGCACTGCCGTCGGACCTGTTGGCAATCGTGGCCGCGCGCCCCGAGTATGATCCCGGTAGCGCCCTGTACGAGGAAAATGCGATCCAGCCGGGCGCCGAGGGCTGGAATATCACCACCAGCGTCAACGGCGAGGGGGCCAGCCTGGAGGGCTATGAGCTCGGCTACCAGCAGCCGTTGCGCTTCCTGCCGGGTTGGGCGAGCAACTTCGGTGTGCTGGCCAATTTCACCCACGTGAAATCCCGCGCGGATTTCGGCAACGGTGTGCGCGGTTCGCTGGAGGGGCTGTCGGAGAACAGTTACAACTTCGGCCTCTACTACGAAACCGACCTGTTCGGTGGCCGTGTGATGGTCAATGGTCGCGACGACTATGTCACCGACCAGACCGGCTCCAATGGCAACGCCTCCCACGGCACTACCGGCCCGACCCGGGTGGACATGTCGGCGTTCTACAACCTGACCGACTACCTGCAGCTGACACTGGAGGGCATCAACCTCACCAATGAGACCGAGCGGCTCTACACCACCGGCCCGCTGGGCGATATGGATCTGGTGCGTGAATACAACACCACCGGTCGGGAAATACTGGTGGGTCTGAGGGCGAACTTCTGATGCGGCAGTAATCCGCTCCCCTCCGCACAGCGGAGGGGAGCGTTTTCTACCTTTCTTGGTCGTGAATCTTTCGGCGGGCTGTTTGACCCGCCTTTTTTGTGGGCGGAGGTTAGTGTTCTGCGGCAGCTTGAGGGCCGGTACCGGCGCTGCCGGGGTCCGTGAGATCAGGCCACGCTGGTTTGCATCTGCATGCGCACACTCTTCAACACACCCTGGCTGCCGAGTGTGGTGAGCCAATTTGTGAGAGCCTCCTGCAGCCGCTGATTATACCGCAGGTCGCTGCCGAACACCGGCGTGTAGGCGAGGAAGGCGTCGGCCAGTTCGCGCGGGGTATCGCGGTGGCGGTCGCAGAGTGCCTTCAGTTCCACAGCGAGGGGATCGGAGACCTCGATCGGTTTTCCGGCATCGTCCTCGGCGCCGACATAGCGGATCCAGCAGGCCAGGGCGAACGTCAGCAGGTCGATGGCACCGCCGTTTTCCAACTGGTGGCGCAGGGTGCCCAGCCAGCGTTGCGGAATTTTCTGCGAGCCGTCCATGGCGATCTGCCAGGTACGGTGGCGCAGTGCGCGGTTGGAGAAGCGCTCCAGCAGCTGCTGCTGGTAGTGCTGCAGGTCGAAGCCCTCCGGCGCCTCTACCGCGGCGCTGGCCTCATTGGCCAGAAATTGCTTCGCCAGGGCGGCAAACGCCGGTTCGGCCATGACGTCGGCGACGGTTTCGAAACCGGCCAGGTAACCGCTGTAGGCCAGTAGCGAGTGGCAACCATTCAGCAGGCGCAGCTTGATCCACTCGTAGGGTTCCACATCGTCGACAAAGGTCACGCCGGCCTTTTCCCAGCCCGGGCGTCCGCGCACGAAATTGTCCTCGACCACCCACTGGGTGAAGGGCTCGGCCATGACCGCGGCGTTGTCGCGCACACCGAGTGTTTTTTCCAGTGCATCGCGGTCGGCATCGGTGGTGGCGGGAACGATGCGGTCGATCATGGTACAGGGACAGCTGGTGTTTTCCGCCACCCACTGCGCCAACCCGGAATCCACGGCGCGGGCAAACCCGGACACCATCTGCTCCAGCAGTTTGCCGTTGCTGGGCAGGTTGTCACAGGAGAGCAGGGTAAAGCCGGGCAGCCCCTTCTCCATGCGTTCGCGCAGTGCGTAGACGATAAAACCCAGCGCGCTTTTCGGTGCCTGGGGATTGTCCAGGTCATGGCGGATATCCGGGTGGTCCAGGTTCAGGTTGCCGGTGGCGGGATCGTGACAGTAACCTTTTTCGGTAATCGTCAGGGAGACGACACGGATTTCGTCTCGGGCCAGTGTATCGAGCAGTGCGCGCGGGCTTTCCGGCGCGACGTGCAAGTCCTGGATACAGCCGATCACGCGGATCTTCTCACCGTCATTGCCTTTTTCCACCAGCGAGTAGAGATAATCCTGTGGCGCCAGTTGGTCGCGCACCGTGGGCGAACGCAGGCTGGAGCCGATAATGCCCCAGCCGGTCTCGCCGTTTTCCAGTACCTCCTCGGTGTAGCGCGCCTGGTGGGCGCGGTGGAAGGCGCCGGTACCCAGGTGAACGATGCCGGGGGTGACGGCGTTGCGGTCGTAGCCAGGTCTGGTGACGGAGGCCGGAAGTTGTTCCAGGGTGTGGTTATTCAGGATTTTTTCAGTCATTGATTTTCTGTTTCCCTCGTAGGATAGGCAAAGGATCACAGCTACCAGTCGTTATTAGCGGAGCAGGCTTCGTCTGGATCCCTTTCCCCCCTCTCTCGTAGTGAGAGGGGGAGATTGTTTTAGGCTGGAGAGATAAATCGAATACTTTTGGCCGAGTCCCGAGTCCCGAGTCCCGAGTCCCGTTTGTCTCAGAGCTTGTAAGCCTTCTTCGCCAGGTTGTAACTCAGGTCCTGCGCCACTTCGAAGGCCTCGTCTTCCGGCAGCCGGTGTTCAGTCACCAGTTGTGCCAGCCAGGTGCAGTCCATACGTCGAGCCACGTCGTGGCGCGCGGGGATGGACAGGAAGGCGCGGGTGTCGTCGTTGAAGCCGACGGTATTGTAGAAACCGGCGGTCTCGGTCACCTGTTCGCGGAAGCGGCGCATGCCCTCGGGGCTGTCGTGGAACCACCAGGACGGGCCCAGTTTCAGCGCCGGGTAGTGACCGGCAAGCGGTGCCAGTTCACGGCTGTAGCTGGTCTCGTCGAGGGTAAACAGGATAATGGTCAGGTCCGGTTCGTTGCCCACCGCTTCCAGCAGTGGCCGCAGGGCGTGTACATAGTCGGTGCGCGACGGGATATCGGCGCCCTTGTCTCGGCCGTAATGTTCGAACAGCCACGGGTTGTGGTTGCGCACCGAGCCCGGGTGAATCTGCATCACCAGGCCGTCGTCGATACTCATGCGCGCCATTTCCGTCAGCATCTGGCCGCGGAACAGTTCCGCATCTTCCGCAGAGGCGCCGCCGTCGCGCACGCGTTGGAACAGCGCCTCGGCATCGGTGCGGCCCAGGTTGGCGGTGGTGGCGGTGGCGTGGCCGTGGTCGGTGGAGGTGGCGCCGAACTTCTTGAAATACTCGCGCCGGTTGCGCAGTGCCGCCAGGTAGCCGGCGTAGTTGCCGGTGTCCTCGCCGGTGATTTCCGCGAGCCGGCGCAGGTTATCGGCGAAGCCCTCGAATTCCGGATCCAGTACCGGATCCGGGCGGTAGGCGGTGATCACCCGGCCGCCCCAGCCGCTGTCGAGGATCTTCTGGTGATGGTGCAGGTCGTCCAGCGGCGATTCGGTGGTGGCGATCACCTCGATATTGAAACGCTCGAACAGTGCCCGCGGCAGGAATTCCGGTTTTTTCAGGAAGCTGTCGATACGCTCGTAGTAGTGTTCGGCCGTTTCGCCATCCAGGGCCACATCGAGTTCGAACACATCGTGGAAAACGGTATCCAGCCACATGCGCGACGGGGTGCCGCGGAACAGGTGGTAGTGTTCAGCGAACTTCTGCCAGATGGCGCGCGGATCGGATTCCGCCGGCGTGCCCTCGCGGCCGGGAATACCCAGGCTCTGCAGCGGCACACCCTGGCTGTAGAGCATGCGGAAGACATAGTGGTCCGGTTTGATCAGCAGGTCCGCGGGGTTGCCGAAGGGGTCGTTGTCGGCAAACCAGGACGGGTCGGTGTGTCCGTGGGGGCTGATGATCGGCAGGTCCACGACGCTCTCGTAGAGTTTGCGTGCGATATCCCGGCTGGTCTTGTCGGCGGGGAACAGGCGGTCCGGATGCAATTGCAGAGGGCGTGTCATAGGGGCGTGGCTCTTGTTATCGGTGTTCCTGAAGCATAATGCGGTAGCGCACACCTGGAAAAGGCCCGCCCCGGATACAGCGGGGGCGGGAAACTGTGCGGCCCTTGGACTGGCCGCACCAGGCGTGGAGAAACCCAGCAGCATTTGGCTGGTGTTGTCATGGTGCCAAAAATTGGTTATACCAGTCAACCATTATGGTAAGACCTAAACGGTTAAACAATCGACGATCATAAGCAGACAATAAAAGGGGGTCACATTGAAACTGGCAGCACTGGGAGAAGTCATGGTGGAATTTGCGCCGCAACAGGGGCAGGGCGCCGCCGCGCCGCTGTTCGCGCAATCCTTCGCCGGTGATACCTACAACACCTCTATCTATATCGCCCGCAATGGCGTCCAGGTCAGCTACGCGACCCTGCTCGGTGACGACCCCTACAGCGAGCGCATGCTGCAGGCGATGACCGCCGAGGGGATCGACACCGTGGCGATCGAACAGCTTCCCGGCCGCTGCCCGGGGCTCTATACGATCCAGAACAGCGCCGACGGCGAGCGTCAGTTCACCTATTGGCGCCGCGAGTCACCGGCCCGCGAGCTGTTCGCCGACGGGCATCGCCGCGCGCAGCTGCAGGACCACCTGCGACAGATGGATTGTCTCTACCTGTCCGGTATCACCCTGGCAATCATGGCACCGGAGGCGCGTGAGCACTTACTCGCATTCCTGCGCCAGTATCGACACGACGGTGGTCGCGTCGCCTTCGACAGCAATTTCCGCCCCCGCCTGTGGGCCTCGAAGGAGGTTGCCCGGGAGGCGGTGGCTGCCACCCTGCAGCAGTCGGACATCGCGCTGCTGACCCTGGAGGACGAACAGCTGCTGTGGGGCGATCGCAACGCCGGCAAATGCCTGGACCGCAACGGTCGCCACCAGTTGGCAGAACTGGTACTCAAGCGCGGCCCCGAGCCGGTACTGCTGCAATACGACGGCGAGCTCACGGCGCTGGATGTGCCGCCGGTGAGCGATATCGTCGACACCACCGGCGCCGGTGACGCTTTCAATGCCGGTTACCTGGCGGCGCGCCTCAAACGGGTGGAACCGGAACTGGCTGTCGCGGCCGGCAACCGCTGTGCCGCCCAGGTGATCCGCCACCGCGGGGCCATCATTCCCGCGGCCGGCTACCAGCCGGACAACGGTGCACCGATCGACGGCCTGGCGCGCGCCTGAACAAAGCGTTATGGTAGCGCTATCATGCGTGTTTGCAAGCGCATTGCATCTCCAGCCCTTCTATGGATAGAATGGTAAGACCAATCTGGTCTGCCCCATTGGTCCCTGTTTGACCTCTGGTAATGCCCAAAGCCTGTAGTAATAACAATAGACAGCAGGTACACAAGATGATGAAGAGAGCACTGCCGCTGAAAGCGGTGGCAATGGCGAGCCTGCTTCTGCTGCTTGGCAGTTGTGGTTTCGAACAGTCGCAGGTAACGCTGAAACTGGCGCACACCCTCGACCAGCAGCACTCGGTGCACCGGGCCATGGAGTTCATGGACAAACGGTTGCGGGAGCTGTCCGGCGACACCATGAAGGTGGATATCTACTCCGGCGGCCAGCTGGGTGGCGAGCGCGAACTGATCGAACTGCTGCAGATTGGCACCCTGGCCATGACCAAGGTCTCCGCGAGCCCCATGGAGGGCTTCGTGCCGGAGATGAAAATCTTCAATATTCCCTACGTTTTCCGCGATTCGGAGCACTACTGGAAAGTACTGCAGAGCGACATTGGCCGCCGCCTGCTGGAAGCCGGGGAAGTGGCGCGCCTGCGGGGGCTGGGATACTACGACGCCGGCAGTCGCAGTTTCTATGTCAACGACAGGCCCATCCGCACCCCGGACGATCTCGATGGCCTGAAGATCCGTGTGCAGAACAGCCAGACCGCGATCAAGATGGTCAATACCCTCGGCGGCGCCGCCACACCGGTGAGCTGGGGCGAACTCTACACCGCCCTGCAGCAGGGCGTGGTGCAGGGGGCCGAAAACAACCCTCCCAGTTTCTATCTCTCCAAGCACTTCGAGGTTTCCCGTTACTACACTCTCGACGAGCACACCTATGTGCCGGACATGCTGCTGATCAGCACAGAGGTGTGGGACAAGCTCGACAGCCAGCAGCAGGCCTGGCTGCAGCAGGCGGTGGACGAGTCCGTCGAGTACCAGCGCAAGTTGTGGCAGGAGTCCACGCGCGAGTCTCTGGCCGCGGTGAAGGCCGCCGGCGTCGAAGTGATCCGGCCCGACAAGCAGCCGTTTATCGATGCGGTGCAGCCGTTGCACGAGAGTTACGAAGGAACGGAAGTGGGCGAACTGCTGAAGCAGATCGCCAGCATGTAGCGCTCCCTTTTTCTCCCCCTCCAATAACAGTGGTGGGGGCATAAAAAATAAAGATAAAAAGGTACAGCAGAGATGATCATGAAGAGAGTAGACCGGCTGCTCGAAATAACCCTCGGCAGCCTGATGGCACTGATGGTGCTAGATGTCACCTGGCAGATACTGACGCGTTTCCTGCCCATGAGCCCGAGCTCCTATACCGAGGAGCTGGCGCGCTACCTGCTGGTGTGGATCGGCCTGCTCGGCGCCGCCTACGCTTATCGGACCAGATCCCATATCGGCATCGACCTGCTCACCAGCAACCTGCCGCCGAAGGCGCGCAAGGTATCGCAGCTATTTACCATCAGTGTGTGTTTCCTGTTTGCCGCGGCGGTGATGGTCTTCGGCGGTATCCAACTGGTGATGCTCACCTTCGAGCTGAACCAGGTGTCTGCCGCACTGAATATTCCCATGGGGTATGTCTACGGCGTGATTCCCCTGTCCGGCACACTCATCTGTATTTTCGGTGTGACGCAGTTGCTTGAAGTACTGGGCGGTGAAGGTGTCGTGCATCCGTCCGGCGACCAATCGGCAGAACTCGCCCCGGCGCAGGCGTAGAAAGGGAGCACTCCATGGAAATTTCAATTGCGGTACTGCTGGCCAGCTTCCTGATCCTGCTGGCTCTGAACGTCCCCATCTCCATCAGCATTGGTGTGGCCACGTTGCTGACCATGCTGGTCACCATCGATCCGCTGCCGGCGCTGATCACCATGGCCCAGCGGATGGCCACGGGTATCGACAGCTTTGCACTGCTGGCGATTCCGTTTTTTATCCTGTCCGGGTTGTTGATGGGCGGCGGTGGTATTGCGCGGCGGATCATCGCCTTTGCGCGGGTGCTTGTCGGTATGCTGCCGGGCGGGCTCGCCTTTGTGAATATCATCAGTTGCACCCTGTTCGGTTCCATTTCCGGTTCCGCAGTAGCGGCCACCTCGGCCGTGGGCGGTTTCATGATTCCGTCCATGAACAAGGAGGGTTACGACAAGAACTTCAATACCGCGGTCACCGTGGCCTCATCCACCACCGGCCTGCTGATTCCGCCCAGCAATATCCTGATCGTATTCTCCCTGGCCAGTGGCGGCGTTTCCATTGCGGCGCTGTTTATCGCCGGTTACCTGCCGGGCCTGCTGGTGGCGCTGGGGCTGATGATGGTGTGCGGAGTCTGGGCCAAGGCCAAGGGCTACCCGGTGGGTGAGGTCACTCCCTGGCGCGAGGCACTGAAGATTTCACTGGACGCGGTACCCAGCCTGTTCCTGATCGTGTTGGTCATCGGCGGTATCATCAGCGGTTTCTTTACCGCCACCGAGGCCAGCGCCATCGCGGTCCTGTACTCGCTGTTGCTGTCGGTACTCATCTACCGGGAGATCAAGGTCGACCAGCTGCCGGCCATCCTGGTGAAGGCCGTGGAGACGACGGCCATCGTGATGTTCCTGATCGCCGCCTCTTCCGCCATGTCCTGGATTCTCTCCTACGAGAATATCCCGCAGACCATCAGCCAGGCGTTGATCACCCTCAGCGACAACCCGCTGCTGATCCTGTTGACCATCAACCTGATCCTGCTGGCGGTTGGCGCCTTCATGGATATGACACCGGCGGTGCTGATCTTCACCCCGATCTTCCTGCCGGTGGTCACCGAGCTGGGCATGTCGCCGCTGCAGTTCGGTATCGTCATGATCCTGAACCTGTGCATCGGCCTGTGCACGCCGCCGGTGGGCAGTGTGCTGTTTGTCGGTGCCAGTATTTCGAAAACCTCCATCACCAGCCTGATCCGGCCGCTGCTGCCCATGTACGCGATGATGTTCCTGGTACTGATACTGGTGACCTACGTACCGGCGATCAGTGAGTACCTGCCGCGGGCACTGGGCCTGATCGACTGATATCGGGTTGGATTCCGGGGGCAAAAAAGTCGGGGAGTTCCCGGATTCCGCTGCGCTGTATCCGGGCTACGCTCCTTTGGCTGAAATCGTGAATCAATCCTGGAAGAGAATCATGACTGGACCTCTCGCCTGCAGAGCCGCTGTCGCCGCACTGCTGTTTGGCGCCCCGCTGTGTTTCGGGCAGAACCCGCTCGATTTCGGCGGTGATATCCTCACTGCCGATCCGTCGGCCCATGTCTGGCCGGACGGCAAGATGTATCTCTACACCTCCCACGACCAGGAGTGCCAGAAAGATTTCTGGATGAAAGACTGGTATGCCTTCTCCTCCGATGACCTGGTCAACTGGGAAACGCACGGCCCACTGCTGACGGTGGATGATCTCTCCTGGGCGGACAACTTTGCCTGGGCGCCGGATGCGGCCTACAAGAACGGGAAGTACTACCTGGTATTCCCGGCCGGCACCGGTTTCAAGGATCGGCAGAACCCGGAGAACAGCACCAAATGGATGGGAATCGGGGTCGCCGTCAGCGATTCGCCGACGGGGCCCTTCGAGGATGCGATCGGTGAGCCTCTGTGGCGCGAGCCCTACGCCAATGACCCCAGCCTCTTTATCGACGACGACGGCCAGGCCTACCTGTATTTCCACGGCAAGGGGCACGACTACTATGTGGCGAAAATGGCCGATGACCTGCTGAGCGTGGAAGGCGATTTCCACAAGATGGATATGGGCGGCCACGAGCCCAAGATGGAGGGGCCCTGGGTCTTCAAACGGGGGGATCAATACTATTTCACCATGCCGGAGAACAACCGGGTGCTGAGCTACTACATGAGCGATTCACCCGGTGGGCCCTGGGAGTACAAGGGCGTGTTTATGGAGCAGGAGCACCAGAGCAACAACCACCACTCGATTGTCGAATACAAAGGTCAGTGGTTGCTGTTCTATCACCGCTGGCTGGAAACGCCTGAAACCGGCTGCCACAAGCGTCAGCGACATGTGGCCGCCGAATATCTCCAGTTCAACGAAGACGGCACCATCCGCAATGTCGAGCGCACCACATCCGGTGTCGGCAACTTCCCGAAAAAGATAATGGCTGAAGCCGATTGAGGATATGGCGGGCCGTGGGCCCGCCTCGCAGGAGCCGCCGGCACGGCCGGCTCCCACACAGCACTAAAATTCCGGCATCCAGCCTTCCAGAATATTCTCCCTCGTGTAGCGGGCGGCTTCCCCCTTCTTCAGCTGGCGTCGTTCGCTATTGATCACGGCGCCGGGGCCGGTGTTCCCGTACTCGAAAAAGCGGGAATTCTCCGGCTTGAATACTGTGCTTTTGCTGCCATCGCGGCTGGTTCCGCGCATCGATGCCCAGCCTACGCCGGCGATGTGATCGTCCATCCAGGTATTGATAAACACGCTGGCACCGATGGCATCGGGATCGGCGTAGCGGCCGTCCGGGAATGTGGTAGTGGGGTGCCAGGGGCGTCCGAGCGGCACTGAGCCTGCCGGTACGCCGTCTTCTTTCAGCAGCCGACAGTCGATAAATACCAGCCCGTAGTCGCTATTGATATTGGTGCTGGGGGCCGTGACATAACCGGTGGTTTCCATATCCCGTGCCCGCACCCGATTGACGATATCGCTGTCCTCGAACAGCGCCGTGCCGGCACCAAAGATAAAGTCCACATTGCCCTCGATGACGCTGTCGAGGAAGTAGCTGCGGCCGCTGTTTACATACAGCGTGTCCTGGTAACCGGACAGTTTTACGTGGTGCAACATACTGCGGTCGGCGCGACCATTTATGGCCAGGGCCACCGCCTGGGTGCCGCCGACTTTCTCGGTGGCGCGCTTGTCCAGCGCGTCGTTGCGAAGAAAGTCAAAGCTGTTTTCCACCGTCAGGTTTGCCGCGCGGAAATCCGGTGCCAGCACACTCAGGGTCGCCGAGCGGAATGTACCCCAGGTTTTCCCGGAGCCGGGCATTTTCTGCCCGGCATAGGCATCGTAGCTCAGTACCACGCCGTCTCTGGACTCGCCCACCAGGTTGACATGGGGTTTGGTGATCGTCAGCTTTTCACGATAGCGGCCGTCGCGAATATAAATAGTGTGGGGGCGGTTGGCGTCGGCGGGAGCTCTGGCCAGGGCTTCGCTGACAGTATGGTAGACGCCGTCGGCGATGGGGGAACCGGGATCGACCAATGCGTCGTAATCCGGCGCCGCCAGGGCGGCATTGAAAGACAGGGCCAGTGCAAAGAAGGTCAGGAGCCTCATGATGTTTCCTTCCATTGTCTTGCTGAAATCAACTACCTGCTGAAAGCTGGGCGCCACCGGCAGCGGTGCGGGCGGGGAAAACCCAGGTCAGTACTCCAGCGCCAAGTGTTTGGGGTCCGGCTTGCGCAGGTGCTGTGCCAGGGGGTGTTCCATCTGTTTAAGCTGCTCCAGCACCAGCTGTGCCACTTCCCGTGCACCCAGGTGGTTGAAGTGGGTGTTGTCGCGCACGCCGACCGGGTAGTTCGGGTGGGTATCCGGGGGAATATGCATGAAACGCAGGGCCGACTCCGCGTCTCCCATGGCCTGGAAATACTCCCGCGTTACCTTCTCCATATCGATGAAATCCACTGCCTCTTCGGCGGCGACTTCCCGTGCCAGGCTGGCATAAGGGTGGGTGTGTTCAATCCGGTTCGGGGCCTCGAAGTAGCGGCGTGTGACCGGTGTCATCAATAGCGGACTGGCCCCCGCCTCCCGCGTCTCGCGGATAAAGCGACTGAGGTTGGCCTTGTACTGGGCCGGCGTGGTGTAGCGATCCGTCTTGTGTTCCGATTCATCGTTGTGGCCGAACTGGATGATCACCGTGTCGCCTTTGTGCAGATTTTCCGCGATCGACTGCCAGCGCCCCTCCTCGATAAAAGTGCGGGTGCTGCGGCCGTTTTTGGCCCGGTTGTCGACCGTTACCGATTCGTCGAAAAAGTACTGGAAGGGCACCCCCCAGCCGGTCTCCGGGTAGTCTTTTACGTCCTTGATGGCCATGGTGGAGTCCCCGGCCATATAGACGGTCTCGGCGTGGCAAAACAGCGGAACAATCATAAGCAGGGAAAAGAGTAACTTTTTCATCCAGAGTACCTCCCGGTTATTTCGGTGAGCTGCGGAAGCCTGTCCGCAGTCTAGCTATTACTGGCACGAAACCTTGCCCAGGCCCAGCACATAGGCCTGGTCGTGCGCCAGTGGTGAGTTGAACGGTATTTCGCCGTCGGGCCCGGCGGTGGCACTGATGTAGTCGACCAGTGCCTGCCCGGGGTCGGATCGGACGTCGTCGGCGCTACCGTACTCCGGTGCCTCGACAGTGCCCCAGTCGTTGGCAATCTGCCCTGCCTCGCCGGCGAGGTTGCAGGCGCTGTCGGACAGCCAGATGGCACTGCCCTCATCGCGAAAGTTGCCCTCTTCACCGGCGGCCCGGTCGTTGCGGGCCAGCTCGCCGGAGAGATCGCTCACGGATACACCGTTGTCCTCGTTCATCAGGAACACATTGTCTTGCCACAGTACCTGGGCACCCACGCGCGCGCTGAGCACATCCTTGCGGTAGTTCATGAACAGGTTGTTGAACATATGCGTGCGGCCGCGGCGGATCAATGGCACCCGGCGGCCGGTATTGGAAAAGGTGCTGTAGAGTGTATCGCGGGTAATAAAAGCGTTGTGGTGCATGGTGGTGCGGATATCCGCATTGATTTCCCGGTCGTCACTGGAGCCGTGCAGACTGGCCCGCTTGACGTCCGTCAGGCGGTTGAACGACATGGTGATATGGTGTGCGCCCCGCTTGACGTCGAAGGCGGAGTCACCGGTCAGGTCGAAACGGTTTCTGTGAATCCAGATATCCTGCGATGCATCGCTGCGGATCATGTCCGGATCCAGCTGGTGATCCTCGGTGTGGCCGGCGCCACGGAAATCCAGGCTGGTCAGTATCACATTCCCGGCGCCCTGAATTTCAAAACCATTGAAGCGGAAATAGGCATTGCTGAGCCTGCCGTCGATGGTGGTGTTGCTGGCGATATCCGCGTTGCCGATCGGCAGGCCATCGACGTTGAGGCGATTATTGAAGAACTCGGCTACACAGTCGCCTTCCGCCACGCCTTTGTCGGAACACCACTGTTGGTAGTCCAGGCACTGGGCCTCGGTACCATCGATGGCACTCTGCACCGATGGGCTGCCACAGTCATTGCGGTACATGGCCACTTCGGTTTCCGCGGCGAAGTCGAATTTGTCGAATACGATCCAGTTGTAACCGTCGTCGGAGATGGCATCGAGGAGCTGTTGCTCCACGGTGCGGCTCTCCGGGTCGCTGGTCTGGTCCACGATGACCGTCAGTTTGCTGTTGCCATTTTCATCGTAGCCGCCGGTGGCATTCCCGCCATAGCCGACGGCGCGACCCAGGGTTTCCGACAGGCACCCGACGATCTCCTGATCCGTGTCCAACCTGGCGGAATCGCGCCAGTTGACATTCGGGTCCGTGGCCAGGGTACGGCAGGCTTCGCTGACGGTGGTGGGGCCACCGGAGGAGCTGGAACTGCTGCTGGATGATGAACTGCTCGAAGAACTGGAGCTACTGGACGAACTGCTCGAGGAGTCAAAAGCGGGTGGGCTTGGGGCTGATCCTCCCGAGCTTCCACCGCCACAGGCTGCGAGTTGTGCGGATAACGCTATGGCGATCAATACTTTTACTTTCATGACTTGGTCTCGGATGACATTACAGCCCAAAAAAGCCCCGCATTACGGGGCGTCAAGCAAGGGCAAGTGGAATACGGGGAAATCAGAACCGGATATTCATACCCAGCTGGTACGAGGGACCATAAGTTTCCGTCATGAATACCATGTTGCCGCCGGACAATGCGTTGCCCTCGAAGTAGCGAATGTTGCTCTCATCAGTGATGTTGACCGCATCCAGGTAGAGCCTGATATCCTCGGTCACGTTATAGGTAGCCTTGACGTCATAGGTTACGCCCGCATCCTGGTATACATCCGCCCAGGCCGCGCAGTTGGCTGAGTAGCCGAGCGATGCATCTGCGGCAATATCGGACTCGGTGCAGGAGCCGATACGTTTCAGGATTTCACTGCGATAATTGGTGATAAAGCGGAAAGAGAAGATATCGTTTTCCCAGCCCAGAGTGGTGTTCAGGGTCACATCCGCCTGCTCAGGAAGCCGGATCTTGCCCGCTCGAATCGTATCCCCTACGTCGGCTTCGGAGTCCAGTAGCGTGAAGTTGGACTGTATGAAGAAGTTCTTCAGCAGGCCCTCCATAAAGTACTGGTTGTAGGTGAACTCGAGACCATAGACTTCGGCGCTTTCACCGTTGAGGTAGGTCTGGGCGTTGGTCAGCTGAAGGTCGGAGGGAATCTGGAACATATCCACCTCTTCGACCGGAAGGCGATAGGGCAGTTCGTTGAGGTTCAGGTTGGCACCACTGACCTCGACGATAAAGTCGTCGATCTTTTTATAGAAGGCCGCTGCCTGTATAAACAGGTTTTCATTGGCATACCAACCCAGTGAGGCGTCAAAATTCGTCGAGTTCATCGGGTCAAGTTTTGGATTGCCGATTTCCAATACGTTGTCCGGCGACATTTCCAGGTTCCGGGACTTGTATGCATCGGTGTAGGTTGCATCACTCAGGTCGCCCTGCAGGTCTGACGGCGTGTCGGAGCAGTTGTCGTCTCCGAGGTTGGCCGCCGGATCATTGTTACAGAAGATCACCCGATCGCGTACCTGGGCCGAGGCCCGGGCCTGGTCGAACGATGGGCGTGAGAAAGAGGTCCACAGGGAGGTGCGCAGTAGCAGGTCTTCGCGAAGCTCGTCGCGGTAGTGCAGGCTGGGGAAGAAACCGCTGTAGGAGTTGGCTGTATCGTCCAGTGGTACTGCGATATCGAAAGACTCGAGTTGATCCGAACTTTCTTCGCGATCATTGCGGATGGAAAGATAGCCGGTGGAGTTGAAATCCGTTTGCTCGTAGCGTACACCACCTATCAGGGTTCCGGTATCGGTGACCTGGAACTCCGCCATCGCGTAGGCCGCGGCCGCATCTTCGGTGATGGTGTAGTCGTTACGGGTACTCTCGACTTCGTTCTCGCCCGGATCGTAGTTGTCACCGATAACCCGGGTCAGGCCTATCAACCGCTCGGCTTCTCCACGGGTGATCATGGCGTGATCGAACATCGGAGTATTGGGAATAAAGGTTTCAAAGTCACCGAGACGGGAGCCCGCCGCCGTTACACAATCCAGATTGCCGGTACCGCAGCCTGCCACTGCCTTGTCGTTGGGAACAATACTGACCCGGTTCTTATCGCGATTGCGGTCGCGGTTCTTGATCTTGAAGCCCGTCTTGAAGTAGTTCAGCGGGCCGACATTGAAGTCCTTGCGCAGGTTCAGCGTGGCCTGGTCGAGCGTGTCTTCGCGGAAACTCTGCTCCATAAACAGGTTGTCATAGAGCATATACGGCTGCACGGTTTCCCCGTATTGGTAACCGGAAGGGCCGAATCCACCGGTACCATTGACACTGTCGACACCCGCGAGATCCTCGAGTTGACTCGGGTGTACGATCTGGCCATTGAGAAAGTCATCGCCATACTGGCTGATGGCGGTGATGTCACGCACGCGGAACTGGACCCGGCGACCGTCGGGTGAATCGAGGGTGCTGCTGGAGTGGGTCAGTTCGTAATCCAGCGTCCAGTTGCCCTCGAACAGGTTTTCGCCACCGAGGGCGAACACTTTGGTATCGCTCTCCGCTTCCTGAATGAAGAACTGGTGCTGCAGGTCTATGCCGCCCATTCCGTAGGTGTTGCTACCGGGATCCAGGTAGTAGATCTCGTTCTCGTCAGGATCATCGGGCGCGTATTCCGCCTGGCCGAAGCGATAGTATTCCCGCAGCGCGATATCGTCGTCGCTGTAGACGGTGTTACTGAAACGCGCATAGTAGGCGCTATTGTCATTCGGGCGATACTCCAGATCGAAAATTCCCGCCATGCGTTCGCGCTCGGCGGTTTCCTGGCGGTTCTGCAGTTCGTGGGCGATCAGCATCGGCGTGCCACCGTCCACGGCCACGTAGCGGGGCAGAGTGGAATCGTGGTGTCGGGATTCGTAGCCCTCGGTCTTGCGGTTCTCGTAAGAGAGCGAATAGGCGAAGCCGATGGTTTCGTTGGCAAAAATATTGGTGCCCTGCAGGGTCATCTTGGGTGACATTTCACCACTCTGGTCCTGGTAGGCACTCTGGGCATGTAGTTTGAGGGTGTTCTCGCCACGATCGAGTGCGGACACGGTGGTCACGTTGACGCTGCCACCGATGGAGTTCAGGTCCATATCCGGGGTCAGGCTTTTCAGGACCTCGATGGACTGGAGTACGTCGGCCGGTAGTGAATCGAGGGAAAATCCACGATCCTCAAGGTCATCGCCGGCACCACCACCGCCATTGGCCATTTCCGAGCCATTCATCTGCACTGAGACAAAGCCCGGACCGAGGCCGCGCAAGTTAATGAATTTCCCCTCGCCCTCGGATTTCTGCAGAGTGATGCCGGGCAGGCGCTGCAGGGACTCGGCCACGTTCTGGTCGGCAAAATTACCGGCGTCGTCCCCGGTGATGACAGAGCTGAAAACGTCTTTCATGCGTTCGGCTTTGCGGGCGTTCAATTCGGCACCCTGCACGCCCTCAACATAGACCTCTTCCAGGGTCGGATCGTCTACGGCACTGGCATCCACTGCCTGGTTGTCTTCCTGTGCAAATGTGGCGGCGCTGGCAAGTGCTATTGCCAGTGGTAAAACTTTACGTTGAATGCTGTACGGAGTCATGGCTCCCTCCCGTTTTCCCTGATTTTTATAGTTGGCCGGACCGGCCGCGTGGCGGCCGGTAGCGTTTTTATTCAACGGAAATACTGTCGAATGTGAATGTCGCCTGGTCTCCGGGGGCTGCAAACAGGCCGACATGCCAGGTATCACCAATGGGGTTTCCATTCTCGTTTTCGAGGCTGCCGGATTTCAGTTGCCTGAATTCATCGCCGTCGACAGATGATTCCAGTGTGTACGCGTTGCCGGTGCGGGTTATGCGGAGGTAGTCGCCCAGGCCGTGATCATCACTGGAGCGGGATCGTCCCTCATCCGCGCCCACGTCGGTCTTGACGGTTCTCGACCCCTGATAACCCTCTTCCAGCGTGAAGTGACCAATCGCCAGCCAGCGACCGAGAAATCCATAGTTACTGCCGACGGAGTCGATATTCTCCATCGCCATGATGCCGTAGCGGTAGGCGTTGTTATCGATTTTCCCGGGCGCTGTGGGGAGCGCCACTGAGTCGAGTCGGGCGGTGAAGGTGAAATCACCGGTGACCGTGCGATTGAAGAAATAGATCCGGTGGCTGTCGGATGACAGGTTGCCGCCGGCGGCTTCAAAGGTCACGGTATCGCCGGCGATGTCGACAATACTGCCGCTGGCTTCGGTGCCCGAGTCACCGGCGAGATCCAGGGCCTGTCCGGTCCAGGGATTGGAGGTGTAGGCGCCCAGCTCGCCGATTCCTTCGGGAAGCTCGCCCACCAGGTCTTCCGGTGTCAGGCCGGAGAGTACCGGGTCGTCGCTCCAGACAATCCAGTCGACATTGGCATAGTAGGCGTTGCCTCCACTGCCATCGCCGATACGGAGCCGGCTGGAGCTACTGCCACTGTCGTCGCCCTCGCCGCCGGCGGTAATGTCCGGGTCAAACAGTGCCGTGATGTCTTCGCCGTCCATGTAGACTTTGACGGATACATCGCTGGGGTTATTCAGGGTAAGGGTTACGTGGTAGACGTGGAACCCATCGTCGAGCGGCACATCCGCATCGATGTCGTCTCCGGCAAGGAAGTCTTCCAGCTGGATACGGCCCTGGCCGTCGGGGTGATCGCCGTCATCCGGGCGGAGGAGAACTTTCACCCTGCGACCGTCCGCTTCACCGAAAGAGGTTTCTATTTCGAACCCGCGGGGGTCCTTCAACGGTGTGTCGATACGGGCCAGCCAGGTGAATGTTTTCGGATAGGTGGCGGCAGACAGGACGCCGCTCAAGTCACCGGTGACGCTGTCACTGATCTCCCTGCTGTCCAGTGTCATCACGCCCTGGTCGCTGACACTGAAGAATGGCTCTTCTTCATCACTGAATTCGAAGTTGGCGGGCGAACTGCCGTTGACGACTACTGCGCCGGATTCGCCGGGGTGAGTACAGCCGTCGTACACATTCCACGTAATCATGTTGCCGGGCGATGGATCGACCTGCGCCGTCGGTACACAGTTGGCACCCACGGGCGCCTGTGGGGTGTCGCTGGCAGGCGCACTCCAATCACCCGGGCCGACATTGTTGACGCCGCGAACCCAGACAAAATACTCGGTGCCGTTTTCCAGCTCAGTCAGCGTGTGCGCGTTCTCTTCCAGCCCACTGACCAGCGTCGCCGTGGCGATATCGGCACTGGTGCCATAGGCCAGGTCGTAGCTGGACGCGTTCAGTGTGCTGTCCCAGCTCACAAGCATGTTTGTGTCCCCGCCCCGGGTGGACGGTGCTGCCAGTTGATCCGGCACCGATGCCGGTTGGAAGGGCGTACAGGCCGGCAGTTCCGCCTGGCCGTTGTCACTCTGCCGCTCGATCAGCAGGTCATCGATAATGGCTGTGCCACCGCTGGAGACACGAAACTGCAGGAACGACTTTTCGGTGCCCACCTGCGCGGTCTTCAAGTCAACGGCCTCGCCACCTTCCTCCAGGTAGATTTCGCCGGGTACGTTGATTTCCACGCGCTGGCCGGGAATCAGGGACGCAGTCTCGACATTGAAGATCCGCGACCCCAGGGCGCCGCCGCCGTGGATGGAATCGGCCTCCGAGGTGGTATTGTTGTTCACATACATTTGGGTCATGGACCCGGAGCCAGCGGCAGATGTAACGCAGAAGGAAATACGGTAGGGCCCGGACAGGTCCAGTTCACCCCAACCGCTGCCGCCATCGTCTCCCGGGGTGGAATCTTTCTTCGGATCTGTCCGGCTGCTGTCGGCCAGGTCCGACAGGGTCTGGCCGATGCTGATACGCGCATCACTCACCAGTAGAGACGGATCGCCAGCGTCACTGACGATGCCCAGGCGCTCGGTGTGGTTCACGGTGATTTCTGCGTTGGGATTGTCGCCATCGAAGAAGCAACAGGTGGGGTAGTAGAAGGCCGGGTAGGTGTCGTCTTCGTTATCGGTGGCCAGGGCTTTGTAGCCTGGACTGAAGAAATCGATGGTGTCGCTCTGGTCAAAGCTGGTGTATTCGCCGAAGGTTTCCAGAATGGGTAGAGGTGTATTGGTAATGCCACTCTCTTCTGGAGGTGTTACCACAACCGGCGGTGGATCGGGCAGCTCCGCGATATCCCCCTCCCCTCCAGATGTGTCCGTACCTCCGCTACAGGCGGTCAGGCCCCCCATTACACAAAGCGCGAGCGCGGACCGGGTCCAGCGTAAAGCTTTCATTCCGTCACCTCTTCTCTCATTGTCCATCGTTATTGTTATGAGCCTGGGTACCACTGAGGCCCAGTTTCTAATACTTATTGGTTAGGCAATCTAACAATATTGGTTAGGCACATACAACCTGTTTAGACAATTGGTAAAGGAGATTTATAAAAATCAGGTGCGTTCGGCGGCTTTTTATCGGCTGGTGACAGTAGTTGGTTTACTTGTACCAGTTTTGTCGGTGACGGCTCGGTGTGTTGTCGCGGCCAGAAACTCGTCCAATTGCTCTACCACCTGCCCGAACCAGGGTTCGAACAGCCAGAAGCTGTGCGGCGCGCCCGTGTAGTGATGGTGCCGGAAAGGTATGCCCAGTGCGCCGGCCTGGGCCTCGACGTTTTCAATGCCGGCGGAGAAGCGCGGGTTGTCGCCGCTGAGTGCCAGCAGTGGTGGGGATTGCCTGTCCAGGTAGTTTAGCGGCGAGGCCCGGCGCCAGGTCTGTGGAATTTTCTCGAAGCGGCCGCCGAGGAAGCGGCTGGCCGAGGTCTGCGCGCGGGAGGGATCGTTTTCGTAGCGCAGCGCCAGTGGGGTGGTGAAATCCCACAGGCCATCGATATTGACGATGGCGCTGGTGTCGCCGTCCCTGAGGCCGGTGAGGGCGGCCAACTGGCCGCCGGCGGAGCTGCCGCCGATCGCCAGGCGATCCGGGTCCAGGCCGTATTCCGCGGCGTGGTTTCGGAGCCAGTGCAGGGCGGCGCGCAGGTCTTCTACTTGAGCCGGGAACTGTGCCTCGGCGGAGAGGCGATAGTCGGCGGTGGCGGTCATGTAACCGCGCGCGGCCAGGGCCTGGGCCAGTGGCGCCAGCAGTGAGCGGTGACCGGACCCCCAGCCGCCGCCGTGCACCAGCAGCAGGCCGGGGCGCGGTGCGCTCGCGCCTTCCGGTGCGAAAATGTCCAGCTGCAGTGAGTGACCGTTCGATTCCCGGTAGGTGAGTGCCGGCCAGCGGCGCACGCCTTCGATCGGCTCCAGTCGCACCGGCACTATATCGGGGTATCGGGTTTTCAGTTTTTCGTGGGTGCTGTCCAGGGTGTAGCCGGCCGCGTGCAGATCGCTGCCGGCGAGGAGTAAAAGCGGAGTGAGAAGGGCGAGGCCGATAGCCCAACTCCTTTGTGTGTTCTTTTTGGCTGGGTGCATTGATGTTTCCTCGACAATGAGGGGCCGGCTCTGGCGCTCCGGTTGTTCCATCGGCTCCCATTCCGACAGGGGGCGGGTTGTCACTGCAGGCCGATATTCTTGTATGGCAATTTGGCCAATTGCTTCCGGAGCATAACGCCGGCTTCTTGGTAAGTCCAATTTGGACTGTCCAATAAGATGGACTGTCTTTCCAATGCCGGCAACAAAAAAGGGCGCCCCGTTGGGGCGCCCGAAGCATTGACCAAGAGACGTCAGTCGGGGGTTACTGGCAGGGCACTTCTCCCAGGCCGATGACATAGGCCTGGTCGTATCCCAGTGGCGAGTTGAAGGGGATTTCCCCGTATTTACCCGCGGTGGCGATCACGTAGTCCGCCATATCC
This sequence comes from Microbulbifer litoralis, assembly GCF_023634065.1. Lineage (GTDB taxonomy): Bacteria > Pseudomonadota > Gammaproteobacteria > Pseudomonadales > Cellvibrionaceae > Microbulbifer > Microbulbifer litoralis. The sequence continues at coordinate 102,891 of NZ_JALKCV010000006.1, read as the reverse complement.
TGGCTGACCGGTACCTGCTGCGCGGCGATCACATCGCGGGAATACTGCGAGTAGTCCTGGCTCAGGTCGCCGACGGAACCGGAGGCATCCGCCACGTCGAAGTACAGCGAGGCGTCCAGGTTGCAGGCGCTGTCGGAGAACCACAGGCGCGAACCGTCGTCGCGGAAATTGCCGCCGTCCACATCGCGGGTCAGCTGTTCCCAGCGTTCCTCCAGTGCCGTGTAGCGATCGTCTTTCTCCTGGAAGTCGCCGTTGATCAACATCATGTTGTCTTCCCACAACACGCTGGCTCCGACGCGGACACTGAGAATGTCCTTGCGATAGTTCATGAAGAAATTATTGAACATATGCGAGGTGCCGCGGCGGATCAGCGGCACGCGCCGCAGTGTATTGCCGAGGCTGTCGTAGTGAGTGTCGGTGGTGATGAACGCGTTGTGGTGCATGGTGGTGGTGATCTGCGCGTTGATTTCGCGGCTGTCACTGGAGCCGTGCAGCGTCGCGCGTTTCACATCCACCAGGCGGTTGAAGGACATGGTGACATCGTAGGCCCCCACTTTCACATCGAACGCCGAATCGCCGGTGGTATCGAAAGTGTTCTTGTGAATCCATACATCGTGGGAGGCGCCGGTCACCCGCAGCATGTCCGGATCCAGGCCGTGGTCCTCGGTGTGGCCGGCCCCGCGGAAATCCAGGTGGGTGATGATCACACTGTCCGCGGTCTGGGTCGGTTGGCCGGAGCTGTCCTTGCCGATGGCGAAGCCGTTGAAGCGGAAGTAACCATTGCTCAGGCGGCCGTCCAGCGTGGTGTGGGAACCGATCACGGTGTTGCGGATCGGCAGATCCTTGTCGTTCAGGCGGTTGTTGAAGAACTCGTCCATGCAGCCGTCGCCGGAGTAGCCGTTGTCCGCGCACCACTGGCGATAATCGATACACTGGGCCTCGGTACCGCCGATCGCGCTCTGCACGTCCGCATCGCCGCAGTGATTGCGGTGCATGGAGATTTCGCTTTCATTGGCGAAATCGAATTTGTCGAACACGATCCAGTTGTGTTCGTCGCCGCTCACTGCGTCCAGGATCTGCTGTTCGACCGAAGTGCCGCCGTTTTTGGTGATCACCGTCAGCGTGCTATTGCCGTCCGGGTCGTAGCCGCCCATGGCATTTTCGCCATAGCCGACCGCGCGGCCCAGGGTTTTGAACAGGCACTCGACGATTTCCTGGTCGGTATCCAGCTCGGCCGAATCGCGCCAGTTGACGTTCGGGTCGGTGGCCAGGATATAGCAGGCATTGCTGACGTCGGGGGACGGGAAGGCGCCACCGGAACTGCTGCCGCCGGAGGAGGAACCGGAGCCGCCGCCGGAAGAGCTGGAACTGCTGCTGGAACTGGAGGAGCTGCCGGAAGAGCCGCCGGAGCTGCTGCCGGTACCGCCGGAAGAGGAACTGCTGGACGAGCTGGAAGAGCCGCCGCCGTCACCGCCGTTACAGTCGCCGGCGAGCGGGTCGATCCCGGTCACCGCCAGCCGGTCGATATTTGCCAGGCCGGAACTGCCGGACGCTTCCAGGCGGATGGTGTTTTCGCCGGCCGCCAGTGCGACGACGATACCGGCGCTGTCGGTGTAGCTGGTCCAGTCACCGCTGTCCGCCATGGTGACCGAGGCGTCGCTGTTGCCGTTGACGATCACCGAGGCACTGCGATCGCCGGAACCGTTGGCAAAGCGCCACTGCAGTGTATAGATACCGGCTTCCGGTACGGATACCGACCACTCCACCGCGGTGCCGCTCTCGTTGTCGGTATTGGCGTAACCGCTGCCACTGAAGCCGCTGTGCTCACTCTCGATGGCACCGTCCACGGAACAGAAGCCCGCGCTGTTTTCCTCCAGCACCAGGGTCGACTGGGTACCGCTGCCGCCGCTGGATGACGAAGAGCTGGAACTGCTGGAGGAGGAACTGGAGCTGCTGCTGGACGAAGAGCTGCTCGAGGAGGAACCGCTGCCGGTCGCATTGTAGATTTCGAACTCGGCAATCTGTGGCGCGCTGGCTGCGCTGTCGATCATCAGGTCGATCTTGTCCATGCTGACATCGCCGAGGTAGACCTGCATGGCGGAGCCGATACCGGTACCGGAGGCCAGCTCCCCGCCGTTGTCGTGGTTCACCAGGCGCCAGTTCTGTACCGCACTGCCGATCTCGCGAATGATCACGGTATTGAAACTGCCGCCGAAATTCTTCGCGGAAATGCGCTCGCCGCTGGAAGCATCCGGCTGCCAGTAGCTGGAGGTATCGCCGTCGACCGCGTTGCCGTAGCTGCTGCCGTCTGCCTTGCTGCTGCCGTCCGCATCGCCGGACAGCGCCAGGTTCGCACCCAGCTCGCCGGGCTCACCGCCGGAACCGCCGCTGGAGGAAGAGCTGCTGCTGGAGGAGGAACTGGAGCTGCTGGAAGAGCTGGAACTGCTCGAGGAACTGCTGGACGAGCCGCCCTGGCTCTGGCAGTTGCCGTCGGATTCCAGCAGGCCGGTATTGGCGCCGGCGGTGGCCACCACTATCTGCGGCACACAGCCGGCGTCGTCCAGTGTGTAGCTGTACGGAATGCTGATGGAGGTGGTGGAAACCGGGTTGGGACCGGCCGGGTGGTTCTCGTCGTCATCGGCGGTCCAGGTGATGTTGGACCAGATATTGCCGCTGACTTCCCAGTAGCCCATGTCGTCGGTGTAGAAGGTGCCGAGGGGGTCCTTGGAATTCTCGAAGTAGTTGTTCTCCGCCTTCATGCGGCCGCCGATGCGCGGGTTCATGCCCGATTTCACCAACCCGACATAGTGGTTGTTGAAGGCGTGCGCGGTGGCGGCGCGCAGCAGTGGCGTGCGGGAATCGATATTCTCGTAGAGGTTGTGGTGGAAGGTTACCGGGCCATTGTCGGTATCGCCATCGCTGGAACCGACCAGGCCGCCGCGACCGGAATTGCGCAGGATGCTGTAGGACAGGGTCACGTACTTGGTAGTGGCCTTCATATCGAAGAGCGCATCGTAACCGTCGTCCTCACCGCCGGAGGCCTCCAGGGTCAGGTGGTCCGCCCACACATTGTAGACGTCGCTCTCCATGCCGACGGCGTCACCGCCGTTGGAGGTGGGCGAACCGGATTTTTTCACGTTGCGCACGTGCAGGTTCTGCAAAATGATGTTCGATGCACTGCGCAGGTGGATACCCAGTTCATCGAACAGGGCGCCGCTGCCGACACCGATGATCGAGACGTTGCTGACTTCCTTGATCTCGATCTTGTCGTCGGCAGTGTTGCAGCTGTCGCCGGAGACCTTGCTGGTGTTGCCGTGATTGATGGTGCCCTCCACCTGGATAATGATGGGGGTGTCGCTGGATGCGCGGTTGCACAGCGCCGCGTGAATTTCCGTTCCGGTGGTGGCATAGACCACGTTGCCGCCGGCACCGCCGGTGGTGCCGCCATTCAGTGTGGCGTAGCCTACCGGCTGCGCCGACGCCCAGGCGGGCATCAACAGGCTGCCCAGCAATGCGCCGAGCATCACCGGTATTCTGCTTGTCGTTTTCATCTGACTTTCCGTATTTATCGTTTATTAGTGGAAAGATGATCAGTGCGTCGGCTGGCCCGGATTGCGTATGGACGCAGCCGGCCAATCATCATCGCTGAACTGCTGTCCCGCAGCCCGATAGCTTGTGGGGGGCGGGCCTTTTGGTCTGCCTTTGTCACCAATTGGCAATACCAAAAGTGATTCAGAGGTTAGTCAGGTTATATTTTTTTGTAAAGCCTGTTGCCGGGCATTCCTCTGCGGCGGGACCCGGTGTGCGGCCTGGGCGTGGACTGGGTCTCGTTTACGCGTGCTTTTACGCGCCCCGAAGAACCGCTGGTCCATATTGGTAGCGTGTCCCCGATGGCGCGTCGGGCAACCTCTGTCTAATCTGCATAGTGTGGCGCGCGTTTCCGCCCGCCAGTGAGCGGCTTCCGCTGTAACCAGAGAGGACTACCATGAGCAAGACCGCAAAGTCAGAGGTGCGCAGCAGAGAGCGCGCGCGTATCAATACCCCCACCGACCTGGGCGACCGCGCGCGTGAGGATATCTCCGGAGCGGTGAATGCGCTGCTGGCGGATACCTTTTCCCTGTATTTGAAAACCAAGAATTTCCATTGGCATGTGAGTGGACCCCACTTCCGCGACTATCACCGGCTGTTCGACGAGCAGGCTGCGGAAATCCTGTCGATGACGGATGACCTGGCGGAACGGGTGCGCCGTCTCGGTGGCTCGACACTGAGGTCCATCGGGCATATTTCCCGCCTGCAGCGCTCGTCCGATAACGACGCGGAATATGTGGATCCACAGGATATGCTGGCGGAGTTGCGCGAGGATAACCAGAGCCTGCTCGCCCGCATGCGCGAAGCCCACGACCTGTGCGACGAGCACCGGGACGTGGCCACGGCTTCCATCCTCGAAGAATTTATCAACGATGCCGAGAAGCGCGCCTGGTTCCTGTTTGAAGCCAGCCGCAGCGGCGGCACCATGCACTGAACAGACTGCTGCAATCACAGTAACACCCGCCTTTTCCCGAGGCGGGCCTGCACCGGGAGAATGCCATGGCCCAGCTGGACGATCGCCTGCTCTGGATCGGCGGACAGTATGTCGCCGCCGAGGGAGAGGCCTTTTTCGACACCATCAACCCGGCCACCGGGGAGGTGATCTGTCGGGTGGCCAAGGCCAGTGCCAACGATGTGGACAAGGCGGTGGCCGCGGCGGAAATCGGGCAGGCCGAGTGGGCAGCCATGAGTGGCGCCGAGCGCGGACGCGTACTGACGCGCACGGCGCAACTGCTGCGCCAATACTGCGATGAGGTGGCGCGGCTCGAATCCCTTGATGGCGGCAAGCCGATTGCGGAAACCCCGGAAGCGGACGTCGGCTCGGCTGCCGACTGCCTGGAATTCTTCGGCGGCCAGGCGGCCTCCCTGCAGGGAGAGTACCAGCCGGTTCCCGATGGCTTTTTCTACACGCGCCCGGAGCCGCTGGGTGTCTGTGCCGGCATCGGCGCGTGGAATTACCCGGTACAGATCGCCGCCTGGAAGTCCGCCCCGGCGCTGGCGGCGGGCAATGCGATGATTTTCAAGCCGGCGGAGCTGACCCCGCTCACGGCGCTGCGGCTGGCGGAGCTGTTCAAGGAGGCGGGCCTGCCGGACGGTGTTTTCAATGTGGTGCAGGGCTTTGCCGAAACCGGTCAGGCGCTGACGGCGCACCCCCGCATTGCCAAGATTTCCCTGACCGGCGAAGTCGGCACCGGCAAGGCGGTAATGCGCGCAGCGGCCGATACCCTGAAATCCGTGACCCTGGAGCTGGGCGGCAAGTCGCCGTTGATCGTATTTGACGACGCCGACCTGGACAACGCCGTGGGGGCGGCGATGCTCGGCAACTTCTATACCCAGGGCCAGATCTGTACCAATAGTACCCGGGTTTTTGTACACGAAGACGTACGCGAGCAGTTCACCGACAGGCTGGTGGCGCGGGTGAAAAAACTGAAGCTCGGCGATCCGCTGGACCCGGACACCGATGTGGGGCCGATGGTGAGCGCCGAGCATATGCAGGGTGTGTTGGGCTACCTGGAAAAAGGCAAACAGGAAGGGGGCAGGGTACTGGTCGGTGGCGAGCGGGCAGAAGTGCCGGGTTTCGAAAACGGCAATTTTGTCCAGCCGACGGTATTCGACGGTCTCAAGGACGATATGACCATCGTGCGCGAGGAGATTTTCGGTCCGGTACTGTCACTGCTCAGCTTCAGTGAAGAGAGGGAGGTACTGAAGCGGGCCAACAATACGGAATTCGGCCTCGCCGGCGGTGTCTTTACCCGCGATGTTCAGCGCGCCCACCGCGTGGCGGACCAGCTCGATGCGGGCATTGTGTGGATCAACCACTACAACATCACGCCGGTGGAAATGCCGTTTGGCGGTTTCAAGCAGTCCGGCATCGGCAAGGAAAACAGTCGCCGGGCGTTCGAGCACTACACGCGGCTGAAAACCGTCTATGTGGCGCAGGGGGATGTGGAGTCTCCCTATTGAATGTAGAACACATGGTGCAGCCTACAGAGGTGGGGGAACAAGCAGAGGCGGGAGAACAAGGTAGATAGATTGTAGGGGCGAGCCTTGGTTCGCCCACCCCGGCAGCGGCGGCAAATTACTCCAGCGGCTTTTCCGGTTTCCCTCCCCGCTGGGTGTTTTCCCACTCTTCCGCTACGCCTACCTTTGCGCTTGAGGGGGCCAGCATTTTTTTGCCCAGCACGTGATCCGCCCCTTTCTCTCCGATCATGATGGTGGGTGCATTCAGGTTGCCGTTGGTGGCCGTGGGCATGATGGAGGAGTCGATTACCCGCAGGTTTTCCACCCCGTGCACGCGGCATTCCGGATCCACCACCGCCATGTCGTCGGTGCCCATGCGGCAGCTGCCACAGGGGTGGTAGGCGGTCTCGCAGGATTCCGCCAGCCAGTTGTCGATCTCGTCGTCACTCTGCACATCCGGTCCCGGTGATATCTCCGCGCCGCGGTAGGGATCCATGGCGGCCTGGGCAAAAATCTCGCGGGTAAAATGCAGGCCCGCGCGGAACGCGCGCTTGTCCTCTTCGTGTGCCAGGTAGTTGAACACCATTTCCGGCGCATCTTCCGGGTCGGCGGACTTCAGTTTCACCCAGCCGCGACTGAGCGGTTTGTTGGCGCCCAGGTGCGCCTGGAAACCATGGCCCTTGACGGCACTGGAACCGTCGTAGGCGATGGCACCGGCCAGGAAGTGATACTGGATATCCGGATATCTCAGCCCGGCGCGGCTGCGGATATAGCCGTTGGACTCGAACTGGTTGGAGGCGCCCAGGCCGCGTTTGAACAGCAGCCAGTTGATACCGATCCAGGCTTTCCCCAGCGGCCCCAGCCAGCCATTCAGGGTGATTTTTTGCGTGCACTCCTGTTGCACCCAGCACTCCAGGTGATCGTGCAGGTTCTGGCCCACTCCGGGCAGGTTATGCACCACCTGGATGCCGCGTGCCTGCAGGTGTTCCGCCGGGCCGATACCGGACAGCATCAGCAACTTGGGCGAGTTAAAGGCGCTGGCCGACAGGATCACCTCCTTGTTGGCCCTGGCGCGGAAGGTTTTGCCATGCTGCCGATACTCGACGCCCACGGCTTTTTTGCCTTCCATGATCACACGCGTGGTCAGCGCGTGCATTTTCAGATCCAGGTTCTGACGCAGGTGCGCGGGTTTCAGGTAGGCCAGGGCGGTGGAACAGCGCACGCCGTCGCGCACCGTCATATCCATACGCCCGAAGCCCTCCTGGCGGAAGCCGTTGTAGTCCTCGGTGTAACCGTAGCCCGCCTGTTTACCGGCCTCGATAAAGGCGCGGTAGAGCGGGTTTTTCATATTGTTGCCGTTGCAGGTCGTGGTCGGTCCATCGGCTCCGCGGTAGTCGTCGCCGCCGTAGACACAGTTTTCCGAGCGCCGGAAATAGGGCAGTACATCGGCGTAGCCCCAGCCGGTTGCGCCGTGCTCCACCCACTCATCGAAGTCGCCGGCACAACCGCGCACATAGGCCATGCCATTGATCGATGAAGAGCCGCCGATTACTTTGCCGCGGGCCTGGTGAATGCGCCGTCCGTGCAGGCCCGGTTCCGGCTCGGTATGAAAACCCCAATCGTACTTCGGCATATTCAACGGAATGGAAAACGCGGATGGCATCTTGATAAAGATGGAGTTATCGCGGCCGCCAAATTCCAGCAACAGCACATTGTACTTGGTGTCGTCGGTCAGGCGGTGGGCCAGCACCGCACCGGCGGAACCGGCGCCGACGATGATGTAATCGTAGGTCTGGTCGAACTGTTCCGTGCTCATCAGCTTGCTCCCGGTTGCCCCTCTTCACCCGGCGTGCGCGAGCTCAGTTCGCGCCGCATATGCAGGTACTGCAGGTGCGCCTCAAAGTGGTCGACGATATCGCCGATGACCTGCTCGCGGCTATAGCCCATCAGGTCGTAGGTGAGGCCGCCCTCGCGCAGGTGCGGTTCCAGCCGGTAGTAACTGGAGCGGGGTTTCTCTGCCAGCAGTGTGAACGCGGGCATGCTGCACTGGCGCGGCCAGACCTGGTAGCTGAAGTCCACTTCGCCGCCCAGGTCGACGTCCAGCGACAGGTGCAACTGGTCGCCGCTGTCACCGTTGATCTGCACCGGGTAACCCCCTTCCTCGAGCTTCTTGCGGACATCTTCGAACGCGGGCCGCACCGTGCGCTCGATAAACTGCTCAACCTGCTTGAAGGTCGGGAAGCTGATCGCGCGGGACAGCCGTCGCGTCCAGTTGCTGGCGCCCTCGCGGGACATGCGGCCGGACAAGTGGCCGGACAGGGCATCCTGCATACTGGCCGTTTTCAGGCCCTCCAGGCGCAGCGCGCGCAACATGCTCAGCATCATCAGGATCAACACGAAAGTGAACGGCAGCCCCATGATCACCACGGCGCCCTGCAGGGCCGACAGGCCGCCGGTCATCAACAGCGCCACGGTGATCACGCCGATGATGGCCGCCCAGACGATACGCATCCACGGCGGCGCATCGTGGTTCGGGTCGTCGATACGGCAGGTCAGGTTGGAAAGTACCAGTGAGCCGGAGTCGCCGGAGGTCACGAAGAAGACGATGGACAGGATGGTGACCACAATGGTGGTCATCCAGGTCCAGGGCATCTGCTCGAGGAATTTGTAGATGGCCGAGCCGGGGTTCTGCACCGCCGCCTGGCCGAATTCCACCGCTCCCCCCATCACCATGTCGATGGCGGAATTGCCCATGATCCCCATCCATGCAGCCATGAAGGTAAACGGCAGGATCAGCGTGCCGGTGACAAACGAACGGATGGTGCGGCCGCGGGAAATCCGCGCGAGGAACATTCCCACGAACGGCCCCCAGGCAATCCACCAGGCCCAGAAAAACAGCGTCCAGGCATTCAGCCAGTCGGTGGGGGGATCGAACGGATAGGTGTTGAATGAGAGCTGGATAAAGTTCTGCAGGTAGTCGCCCAGGTTGGTGACAAAGGCATCGAGCAGGAAACGCGTCTTGCCAGTGACCAGCACGAACAGCATCAGTAGCACCGCCAGCAGCATATTGAATTCCGACAGCCGCCGGATGCCGCGCTCCACACCGGTAGCGGCGGATATCGCCGAGAAGACCACGATAAATATCGCCAGTATCGCCTGGGTCAGGGTGCCTTCCGGTACCCCGAACATATATTTGAGGCCGAAGTTCAGCTGGATGATGCCGATGCCGAGGCTGGTGGCCACACCGAAAACCGTACCCAGCACCGCGGCGATATCCACTGCGTTGCCGAGCGAGCCGTTGATGCGTTTGCCGAACAGTGCATACAGCGAGGAGCGGATCGTCAGTGGCAGGCCGTGGCGGTAGCTGAAGAAAGCCAGGGCCATGCCCACCAGTGTATAGACCCCCCAGCCGGACAGGCCCCAGTGCAGGAAGGTCAGCTCCATCGCGTGGCGCGCCGCCTCCACGGAGCCGCCCTCGCCGACCGGTGGCGCCATGAACTGTGTCAGCGGTTCGACGATACAGTAGAAAATGAGATCGATACCGATACCGGCACTGAACAGCATCGCGGCCCAGGTGACCACGTTGAACTCCGGTTCCGCGTGGTCCGGGCCGAGCTTGATATCGCCGTATTTGGAGATCGCGACCACGATCACGAAGACCAGGTAGGCGACCACGGCCAGGAAATAGAACCAGCCGAAACCCGACGAGATCCAGGCCAGTACGCTGTTGATCAGGCTGCCGGCCGCATCGGTGAAAAACATCGCCCAGAGTGAAAACAGCGCAATACCAATAATCGAGCCGTAGAACACCAGGGGCTTGATCCGGGCCTCTTCCTCCGATGCCTTGGAAGAGCCTGCCGATGACTTGGATTCGTGCATCCTGCACTCCTGAGATCCGGTTGGGGCTGAAATGGGCGAATTCTGGTTCTGGTTCCAATCAGAATAGACAAGAGTTGTTCTGCGCCCCCGTCAGGCATCATGCGGGGTGACCCAAAAGTCAGGAGCGTGGCGAACGAAGGCGGGGATTGATTGCGTCAGGCTATGGGAGTAAAGAGTTTATTTAATTTCTGAAAATGAGAATTGTTCGCAATAATTGCCCGTAACTTCCAACAGGGCAGGACGTATCATGCTCAAGACAATCAGCTTTGCCATCGTCCATATGACGGTCGCCTTCGGTGTCGGTTTCGTGATGACCGGCGATATCCTGGTCGGCAGCGCCCTCGCGCTGGTGGAACCGCTGTGTAACACCGTGGCCTTTTACTTCCACGAGAAGGTGTGGAAGCGGCTGGAACGTCGCCGCCCCAGTGGCCGCGATGCTGCGATCCCAGCCTGACAAGCGGCGCGCCTTATCCTTATCCTTTTGGCGCCACTTCGGTGGAACCGGGCTGGCCGGCGGTGGCGCGCTGGTAAAGTCGGCTCGCCAGTGTCTCGATATCCTCGCGCATGGCCAGCTTTTCCAGCCAGCGGGCAGGGATGGCCGCGGCGCCGTAGAAGGCGCCCGCCAGTTGGCCGCAAATCGCCGCGGTGGTGTCGGCATCGTCGCCGAGGTTGGCCGCGGCCAATACCGCTTCCGGGTAGGATCCGGTATTGAAGAAGCACCAGAGTGCGGCTTCCAGTGACTCGACGCAGTAACCGGAGCCACGGAGGTCAGAAGAGGGCTTTTCGGTAAAGCCGCCCGCGGCGAGTTGCCTGATACTGTCTTGCCGCCATTCGCCGGAAATCCCGCTCAACAGGGCCGCTTTCCGGTGCCCGCTCAGGGCGCGGTGAATCAGTTGGGCAAAGAGCTGGCAGCTTTCGATGGCTTCGCCGGCGCCGTGTGTGGTGCGCGAGCTGTCCGCGGCCAGAGTCTGCAGTTCGCCGGGTGAGGTATGGGCGAACAGCACCACGGGTGCGAGCCGCATCAGGGAGCCATTGCCGGCAGTCCGGGGATCGCGGGAGCCGGAATAGGGATCGCCGGTTTCCCGGAATCGGGTCAGCGCGGCCCTGACGGTATTGCCGATATCGAAACAGGTGCCGGTGGCACTGAAGTAACCCCAGTGCCACCAGTTGAGGTAGCGGGTCATCTGGTCGGCCGGATCGAAGGTCCCTTTCTCGACGAGGCTCTCTGCCAGGCAGAGCGCCATGGAGGTGTCATCCGTCCACTGCCCGGGTTTCAACCTGAAGGGGCCGCCGCCGACCATGTCGGTGATGGGGCGGAAGCTGCCCCTGGGGGCAAACTCCAGCGTCGTGCCAACCGCATCGCCGCAGGCGAGGCCCAGCAGGGCGCCGGCGAACCTGTCTTTCAGTGTGTCCATGTGTTGTTCTCCCTTGTGTGATCACGGGGGGCTGTAATAACTCAAGTTTCGGACTCGAGAAATCTTGAAAACTGGCACGCCACCCGGCGCCCCAATCCGAACCCGGAAACTTGAGTAATAACGGTGGGACACGGTGATACGGCTCAACCGAAAACCCGTGTAAACAGATATTGCCCAGAATTTTTCGCCGGGCGGTAGAGCACGGTGGGGCGGCCGCGCCCCCCTTCCGGTACCCCTTCGCCGGCCTCCTCCAGTACCCCGGCATTGAGAATGCGCCGCCTGAACGATTTCTTTTCCAGCGTGGCATCCATCAACAGTTCAAAGGCCCGTTGAAGCTGCGTCAGTGAGAACGGCTGCCTGAGTACATGCACCGGCAGAACCGTGTAGGCGGTTTTGCTTTTCAGCCGTTCGCGCGCCAGGTCGACCAGCTCCGCGTGATCGAAAGCCAGCCGCAGCTTGCCGACTTCGTCAATCGGCCACCAGCGGGCATCCGTGACGCTGTCGATAAACTCTGCCGTGGGCGCGTGTGGAACCAGGGCCATGTAGAGCGCGGTGACCGACCAGCCCCGGGGATCCCTCTGCGCGTTGCCGACCGTGCCGACCTGTTCCAGCAGTGGCACATCGACACCGGTTTTCTGTCGCAGCTTGCGTTGGGCAGTGTCATGCAGCTCGGCGTCTGCCTGCAGATCGATAAATCCGCCGGGCAGGGCCCAACGCCCCTTGTGCGGATGCTCGCCGCGCTCCACCAGCAGGACCTGCAGGGTCGATTCATGCAGTGTGAACAATGCAATATCCACCGTCACCAGCGGGCTGTCGTAATCCTTCGGGTCGTATTGCTTCAGGAACCGGGCTTCGGTGATTTCTCGACTCATGGCGGCTTGCTATATAGTGGCTGTTAGCCAATAATAGGCCCGGCAGCCATCCGGCGCAACCGGACGCGGGACAGACCCGCCAACCCCACTCACGGCAAGGAGCTTGCTGTATGCAACGCGAATTCGATTTCGCGGTCTTTATCGGCCGCTTCCAACCCTTTCACTCCGGGCACCTGCAGGTCGTGCGGACCGGCCTGGAAAAGGCCGACCGGCTGATCCTGCTGATCGGCTCCTCCTGGCAAGCGCGCAATCCCCGCAACCCCTGGTTCCATCGGGAGCGGGAACAGATGGTGCGGGCCTGCCTCTCCGCGGAAGACAACCGGCGGCTGTTGTGCCTGCCATTGATGGATGTGCCGTATAACGATGAAGCCTGGGTGCGCAATGTGCAGTCGACCGTATCGGGCATGGTTACCGCCCACCACACCACGCCCCACCGCAAGCCGAGGATCGCATTGATCGGCCACCGCAAGGATCACACCGGGTTTTACCTGAACCTGTTTCCACAATGGGAAAGTGTCGGGGTGGAGAACCACAGAGAAATCAGTGCGACGCCGATCAGGGAGCGCTACTTCACGGAAGAGCCGGAAACGGTGCTGCAGACCATGGTGGCAGCGGAGGCCCTGCCCCGGCCGGTGGCGGATTACCTGGACGCTTTCAGGAACGATGATCCCGGTTTCGTTCAGGTGCGGGACGAAATCGCATTCGTCAGCAAATACCGCGAGGCCTGGAGCCATGCGCCTTATGCGCCCACGTTCGTGACGGTGGACGCGGTGGTGGTGCAGTCCGGCCATGTGCTGATGGTGGAGAGGCGGGCCAGTCCCGGCAAGGGGCTGTGGGCCCTGCCCGGCGGATTTGTGGACCAGGGAGAGCGATTGCTCGATGCCTGCCTGCGCGAACTGCGCGAGGAAACCCGTGTGAAAGTCCCCGCGCCGGTGCTGAAGGGCTCCATCCGCCGCCAGGCCGTCTACGACGATCCCTACCGTTCCGCACGCGGTCGCACCATCACCCATGCGTTCTACATGGAGCTGGCGCCGAATGCGGACCTGCCGAAAGTGAAAGGGGGAGACGACGCCCGGCAGGCACGCTGGGTGCCGCTGGCGGAACTGAACCCCGGCATGTTGTTTGAGGATCACTATTTCATCATCCAGGACATCCTCGGCCTGGTGTAGTCACATTGTTGTGGGCTGCCGGCCGTTAACGGCTGGCGGCAGGGAGTCCTATGGATCTGGAAAGCGCCGTCAGCCGTTATTGGGATGCGGTACAGACCGTTGTGCTGCGCGAACCGCAGGGGGAGCCGTCGCGCTGGCGCCGGCACACGATTGGCGGCAGGTCGTGGCAGGTGGTTCAGCCCGTCACCTTTACACCCTATGCATCGGTGCGGCCCTGTTCCGGCCGTTGCCGTTTCTGCTCCGAAAACCTGCGGGAAAAAGGCGCGGGCCGGCACGCCAGCCTGCTTCGCCCCGCCGGCAGTTATTTCCTGCAACTGCAGCGGGCGCTGGATGAACTGCGCGGCCTGCCGTTGTCCTACTCCCTGTCCGGGCTGGAAATGACAGACGACCGCAGCTGGTTTCTGCAGCTACTGCAGACACTGGCAACCCATACGCGTGGTAATCCGGTGGAGAACCGGGTGCTGTACAGCAACGCGTCCGGGCTGCTGGCTCTCGGGAGCGACCCTCTCTTGAAGCGGGCCATGGCGGACTTCGGCTTCAGCTGGATCGAACTGTCGCGGCATCACCATGACGAATACACGAACCAGGAAATCATGCGCTTCCGCTCCTCCAGCCTCGCCGCCGACAACGGGGCATTCGCCAGCTGTGTCGACCACCTCAACGACATTACCGAAACCAGGCTGGTCTGTATCGTCCAGGCCGGCGGTGTGGACAGCCTGGGTGAGATGTTGCGCTATCTGGCCTGGGCGCGTTCGCTGGGGGTGAAGCATGTCATTTTTCGCGAGCTGTCGGCGCTGGATCGCCGCTACCGGGCAAATGCCACCTTTCGCTATATCGATGCCGCGCGGGTCTCCGTCGCGCACCTGATGCTGGAATTCCTGGAGCGGAAGGGCGCTGCGCGGCCGGAACTGAAACAGTCCACCCGTGGCTACTATTTTTCGAATCTGGTGGTCGAGGACAGCGGGCTGCGCATCACGTTCGAGGCCTCGGACTACACCGTATTGCACGAAAAGCACGATTCCGGACGTGTCTTCAAACTGGTTTTCCATGCCAATGGCAACCTGTGCGCAGACTGGAACCCGGAACGGCATATTCTGTTCTCAGCCGCCGGGGAGGGACCTGATCGTGGCGAATAGCTGGATGCATCTTCATTCCAGGGCGGCGGCATATACCCTGCCGTCGGCCCTGGCCGAGGCTGACCCTTTCGGGGCCCGGGATTGTGGCTGGGTCGAACAGATGCGGCCCTATATCCGCGAGTTCACCAAACCCGGGGACCGGGTGCTGGACCCTTTTGCCGGGTTTGGCTCCACCCTGGTCGCCGCCTCTCTGGAGGGGCGCCGGGGCGTGGGGATCGAAATTGAAGAGAACCGCCACCGCCTTGCTCGCGAGCGCCTGGACGCACTGGGTATGGAGCGGGCGACCCTGCTGCTGGGCGACAGTGAGGCACTGGCCGCAACCCTCGAGCCGGTGGATCTGGTGCTGACCAGCATGCCGTATTTCGGCTGCGGCTTTGAAAGTGAGTGTGACGACCAGCTCTACCGGGCGGGCAACTATGGCGCCTATCTGGAAAAAGTCCGCACCACATTCATCGCATTGAAGACTGCTCTCAGGCCCGGTGGCTATCTCATAGTTGCGGTCGAAAACATTCGCCTCGGTGAACAGTTTATTCCGCAGGCGTGGGATGTGGCCAAACTGATGATGGCGCGGTTTGATTTTGTCGAAGACAGAATCATCGTGTACGACAGACTCGATGACGAGGCGGCATCGCCGTTGAGCAATCGCGCCCATGAATATGTGTTGATTGCCCGGCACGGACCCAAGCCCTGCGATCTCGAAGCATCGCTGGTGACAGCGCGGGAGCTGCAGCGTGCTTTCCCGCAGATACTGGTGATCGGCAGTTTCGCCCGCTGGCTGGCGGGCGCGAGTGTGGAACCCTCCGATGTGGACCTGTTGCTGCCGTACGATCCGGAGCTGATCGATAGCGTGGTGCGCTGGCTCGAAGCGGATAAATTCCAGGTTACCCGCTGGGGCGCGCCGGTTTCCGCAGGGATGGCGGCGGTTGCCAGTGGGGGCGCACAGTATTTTCGCGCCGAGCGGCTGGACAGCGACGGCAGCCGGGTATCGGTGGATGTCGGCTTCTCCGCGTCGCCGGCGATTTATTCCGACCTGGCTGCCAGTGCCTGCCGGGTGAACGGCATACGCTGTGTGACTGACAGCGTCGATCTGGGTTGATCCCGGTCGCGCGGCGATCGCGCATCCGCCCGCCCGCGCGGTGCTTCCCCTACCGGCCTTGCCCGGTTACTGAACCCCGGATTTCGGGCATCAAAAAGTTGTTGACGATATAGTGGCTTTGGGCCAATATATGTTCACCGGGACGGCGGCAAGCGCCGGAGCGGGGCAGCGGATCGCTGCGAACAGTGCTGGATAGACCGGCGCCGACAATTACCGACAGGAGGAACTCCGTCATGCGCAACCTGGTTCTCAATACCGATTCCTACAAAATGTCCCACTTCGCCCAGTACCCGCAGGGCGCCGAATATGTTTCCAGCTACATTGAATCCCGTGGGGGCGTTTACCCCGAGACCGTTTTCTTCGGTCTGCAGGCATTCCTCAAGGCTTACCTGAGCCGCCCGATCAGCCGCGCGGATATCGATGAGGCCGAGGCCGTCTGCGGGGCGCACGGGGTGCCGTTCAACCGGGAGGGCTGGGAGTATATTCTCAACGAGTACCAAGGTTATCTGCCGCTCGAGATTGAAGCCGCGCCCGAAGGCACTGTCCTGCCGACCGGGAATGTCATGGTGCAGGTGATCAACACCGACCCGAAATGCGCCTGGCTGACCAGCTATATCGAAACCGCACTGCTGAGGGCCGTGTGGTATCCCACCACGGTGGCCACGGTTTCCCGCGCCTGCCGCAATATCATTGCCCGCTATATGGAAGAGACGGCGGACAATCTCGAGGGATTGCCGTTCAAGCTCCACGACTTCGGCGCCCGCGGTGCCAGCGCCGAGGAGGCCGCCGCACTGGGCGGGGCTGCGCACCTGGTGAACTTCATGGGAACCGACACCCTGTCCGGCATCATGGCTGCACGCCGTTACTACAGCGCCGACATGGCCGGCTTCTCAATCCCCGCGGCCGAGCACAGCACGATTACCAGCTGGGGCCGCGATGGCGAGGCCGCCGCCTACGCCAACATGATCCAGCAGTTCGGCGGCGAAGGTTGCCCGGTGGCTGTGGTCAGCGATTCCTATGATTTCTGGAATGCCATCGACAACCTCTGGGGCGGGGAACTCCGGGAGCAGGTACAGCAGTTCGGCGGAACCCTGGTGGTGCGCCCGGACTCCGGCGAGCCCACCGAAATTGTCCCGGAAGCCATCGAGCGCCTGATGACCCGCTTCGGCTATGAAACCAACACCAGGGGCTACCGCGTCCTGCCCACCTGTATCCGCCTGATCCAGGGCGACGGCATCTGTGCCCGCTCCATCGAAGCCATTCTCGAGGCGATGAAAAAACGGGGGTTGAGTGCCGACAACGTGACGTTCGGCATGGGCGGCGAGCTGCTGCAGAAGATCAACCGCGACACCCAGAAGTTTGCCATGAAAGCCTCGGCAATCCGTATCGACGGCGAATGGCGCGACATCTACAAGGATCCCGCTACCGACCCCGGCAAACGCTCCAAGCGCGGCCGCCTGGCACTTGTCGAGGGGCCACAGGGTTACCGGACTGTACGCGAAGACGAACTGGGTGACCGGCGCAATGCCCTGGTGAAAGTGTTCCGCAACGGCGAACTGCTGGTGGACTGGGATTTTGATGCGGTGCGGGAGCGGGCGGCAAACCGCTGATACAGTGGAGGGCGGCTAGAGATGCCAGCACCATGCCGTTCAAGTTGCGGAGTGGATCGATAGCCGTAGCCCGGATGCAGCGCAGCGGAATCCGGGACAGGGTTCGGCCCGGCACCACAACCCCGGATTCCGACGCTGCGCGTCTCCATCCAGGCTACGCCCTGCCAATGACTGTGAACCCTGAAACTTGAGTTATGTACTTCCGTTGACAGTTTTTTGCGCGGATTAAGTACGGGTGGAAAGCGCAGTGAGGTACATGCTTTGGAGAATAAGAAAATGGTGGGCCCTCCGGGACTTGAACCCAGGACCTGCCGATTATGAGTCGGATGCTCTAACCAACTGAGCTAAGGGCCCCCAAAGACAGGCGCCTGCGGGAGGCCGCAGGCGGTAGCGCAAAGTACCCGATTTCCCCTTGGGAATCAACGGTTTCCCACGGCGTGGGGTCTGCTACCAGTTCAGGTCGAAGCCCAGGTTGGCGCTGCCGCCGCGCCAGTCGAGGTCGTCGGCGGACTGCTGGTAGCTGAGGTTGAAGAAGAGGTTGCCGGGGCCGGTGTCCAGCAGCACCAGGCCGGCGCCGGCTTCCAGCCAGGTGGCGCCGCGCCGGTTTTCCAGCCAGGTGCCGCCGTCGAAGCGCAGCTCGTCGTTGCCGTCCAGGGTGTGCCAGAGGCTGCCGAACAGGTAGTACTGGTTGTCGCCGCGGGTGTTGTAGGCGCGCAGGCCGGCGCGGAAGCTGACCTCGGGGGTCATGTCCGGCTCCACGGTGGAGATGCCGTCGCGGTAGGCGCTGAGGTTGGTGTAATTGACGACCGCCTGCAGCTGGGGTTCGAGGTTGAAGTGTTCGCCCAGGGGCAGTGCGAATCCCCGCTCGGCGGACAGGGTCAGCTGCGGGCCGCGAGTGTCGCTGGAGAGGCCCCGATAGGAGCGGCTCTCCGCCATGACATAGCCCAGTTTCACCAGGATATCGAGATAGCTGTTGTCCCGCCGGTAGTCGCTGAAATAGGCGCCGAAGTAGTAGCTGTCCAGCTGGTTTTCACCGGCGCGGTAGTGCTCGCTGCCGCGTGCGAATCCGCTCACGTCGCCGCGCACAAAGCTGCTGCCGGCGAACAGACCCAGCTCCTGTGCGCCCCGGCAACTGGGGCCGGCATAGAGGTTGCCGTTCAGTTGCAGGCCACTCATGCGCCCGTCGAACGCGCTGTGCACATCGCCGTCCCAGGCCAGCCGTGTGTCGCGGTGGTAGAGCCGCAGGCCGCCGCTGGCCTGTCCCGAGCTCCAGTTGCGCTGTTCACCGCGCCGCTGCTGGAAGCTGCTGATCTGCTGTAGCGACGTCTGCTGGGCGAGGCTTTTTATCTGCGCGTAGAGCGGCACTTCCGGGCGGTACAGTGGAACCGGGGGGCCGCGGTGGATCTCGTTCCCGGCGTCTGCCGGTACGCCGCCACGGGCGTATATGGCCGGTGTGGTCGGCTGGGTTGACGGCGGCGCGCTGCCGGGCAGCAGGTTGTTGCGCAGGTACCAGTTGTCTGCCTCGTCGGCGCTCTCCCCGCCGCGGAACAGGTAATACTCGTAGGGGCCGGCGGATATTGGTTCGGGCATATGGAATGCGCCGGCACCGGTGCTGCCGCCGTTGATGGCCTCGATGACGAGGATACCTGTATCCGTCCTGCCGCCGCGGCCGCCGAGTTTGTTGATATGTACGCGGGTGCTGCCACTGGCGTGGCCGCCGTCGATCAGCAGCCGGTCGGCCTGGCTGTCGTCGCCGCCGACAATGGCGTCCAGGTAGAGCCCGCCGGTGCCGGTGTAGTCGCCGGCGATGCGCAGTTCGTTTTCGGTTTCGCCGCGCAGGTCGATGCTGCCGTGATTCTCGATCGCCAGGGCGCCGCCGGCGACGGCGGTGATGCTGGTGGTGAACTCCGGAATCAGCAGCCGGCTGCCGGCGTCGATGGTGAGGCGGGAGGGCAGGGCATCGCTGTCGCCTAGGGACAGGGGCGCATCGATTGTGAACGCCGAGTCGTCGCTCAGGCGGATGTGTTCCCAGCCGTAGAGTTTGGCCCCCTGCAGTGATTGATTCGACAGCAGCAGGCGGTCGTGGCCGAAGCCGCCGTTCAGCATGGTGTCGGCCGGTGCGGCGCCGCCGTTCAGGGTGGCGCTGTCGTCGCCGGTGCCGAGCAGTATGCTGTCGCCGACGCTGCCGCCATTCCAGACCAGTGTGTCGCCGTGTCGGCCGCCCAGCAATACGCGTTCGATATGGCCGCCGTTCAGCGCCACGCGATTGTCGCCGTCGCCGAGGTGGACACCGCCGGCAATGCTGCCGTTGTTCACCAGCTCGTCGTCGCCGTCGGAGAGCCGCAGTGTATAGCCGCCACCGGAATCCAGTGTGCCGCGGTTTTCGATAAAGGCGCCGGCGCCCAGTTCGATGGCCGGGACGTCGACGGTGTCGATGCTGGCCCCGCTGTGGATCAATACACTGACTCCGAGGGCGGATGTGCCGCGGATACCGACGGGATCCGTGCCGCTGCAGGAGACTGTGGCGCCATCTGCGGGGAAGTTTTCGCTGCAGGCCGCGAGCAATGGCTGGGGGCTGGAAAAGGCGGCGGCTAACAGCAGGTTGGCACTGCAGATGCGCGCGCGTCCTGCGCGTAACTCTGGCATAAACCTTTCCCTGGCTTATCGGTGCTTCTATTTCGGGTGGAAAAAGTCTAGCCGAGCGGCAGGGGGACGCTAGCGGATTGCGGCATCAATGGCGCGAAATGAATGTGGTCATCAAAATGCGGGTGCGGTGTTTATTCCCGCGGCGCGCTGTTTTTATCCGGGGGACGGGTATCAGCCGATCCAGCGGGGGATCAGTATGCAGCCCCAGGTCAGCAGCCACATCAGCAATGAGATGGAGACTGCGGCGGAGCCGGTGTCCTTGGCGATTTTGGATAGCGGGTGTTTTTCCGGGCCGATACGGTCGATGGCGGCTTCGACGGCGCTGTTGAGCAGTTCGACGATCATCACCAGCAGGGTGACGCCGATCAGGATTGCCCGCTCGATGCCGCTCTGGCCGAGCCACAGGGCCAGCGGGATCAGGAATATGGCCAGCGTTACTTCCTGGCGGAAGGCGGCCTCGTTGCGCCAGGTGGCGATCAGGCCCTGGCGTGAGTAGCTGGTGGCGTCGATCAGGCGGGGGATCCCGGTCTTGCCGGGTTTGTTGACGAATTCTTCCTGCATGGTGCTTTTCTTGCGGCGCATTGCCTCTGGTGCGCAGGGCGCAGCCTATGGTTACTGTCATCCGGGGGTAACATAAAAAAGCCCGGCGTTGCCGGGCTTCAGTATAGCGCTTAGCCTTCGTCGAGGAAGCTGCGGAGGTGCTCCGAGCGCGACGGGTGGCGCAGTTTGCGCAGCGCCTTGGCCTCTATCTGGCGAATGCGCTCGCGGGTCACATCGAACTGCTTGCCCACCTCTTCCAGTGTATGGTCGGTGTTCATGTCGATGCCGAAACGCATGCGCAGCACCTTGGCCTCGCGCGCGGTCAGGCCGGAGAGCACTGAGCGGGTGGCGTCGTGCAGGCCGGTCTGGGTGGCGGTGTCCACCGGCGAGTCCTGGTTCTGGTCCTCGATGAAATCGCCCAGGTGCGAGTCCTCGTCGTCGCCGATGGGCGTCTCCATGGAGATCGGTTCCTTGGCGATCTTGAGTACCTTGCGCACCTTGTCTTCCGGCATTTCCATGCGCTCGCCCAGCTCTTCCGGGGTGGGTTCGCGGCCCATCTCCTGCAGCATCTGGCGGCTGATACGATTGAGCTTGTTGATGGTCTCGATCATATGCACCGGGATACGGATGGTGCGCGCCTGGTCTGCAATGGAGCGGGTAATGGCCTGGCGAATCCACCAGGTGGCGTAAGTGGAGAACTTGTAGCCGCGGCGGTATTCGAACTTGTCCACCGCCTTCATCAGGCCGATGTTGCCCTCCTGGATCAGGTCCAGGAACTGCAGGCCGCGGTTGGTGTACTTCTTGGCGATGGAGATCACCAGGCGCAGGTTGGCCTCGACCATCTCTTTCTTGGCGCGGCGGGAGCGGGCCTCGCCGATGGACATGCGGCGGTTGATCTCCTTGATCTGGCCGATCTCCAGGCCGGCGCGCTCCTGGCACTGGGCCAGCTTGCGCTGGCTGCGAATGATGTCTTCGGCCACCTGGCGCAGGTTGTCGGAGTAATCGCGCTTCTTCTTGACGATACCGGGGATCCATTCCTCGTTGGTCTCGTTGCCCGGGAACTCCTTGATGAAGGTCTTGCGCGGCATCCGAGCGCGGCGGATGCACAGGTTCATCACCATGCGTTCCTGTGCGCGCACTTCGTCGAGAATGCTGCGAACCTCGAGGTACAGCGGCTCGAACTGGCGCGGGGCCAGCTTGAAGTAGCGGAATACCTCGCCCACGGCTTCCAGCGCCTCGCCGGCCTGCTTGGAGTCGCGGCCGTGCTTCTTGATCGCGGCATCGGCTTTCTTCTGCGCGGCGACCAGGCGGTTCATGCGTTCGGCCAGCTCCTCCGGGTCGATGCCGCCGGTGTTTTCCTCTTCTTCCTGGGAGGAATCGTCGTCATCGTCGTCGGAATCGCTGTCGTTATCGCTGTCATTGCTGCTGGTGCTGGCGGGGGCCGCCTGGCCGGTCTGCGCGCCCGGGGGCACTTCGTCGGCCGGGTCGAGCCAGCCGGCGATCACGTCGGGGATGCGGCGCTCTTCCTTCTGGATCAACTCGTATTCGTCGACAATCCGCTGCACGGCGCCCGGCCAGTAGGCCAGGGCCGCCATCAGTTCGCGCAGGCCCTCTTCGATACGTTTGGCAATGGCGATTTCGCCCTCGCGCGTGAGCAGCTCTACAGTGCCCATTTCGCGCATATACATGCGTACCGGATCGGTGGTGCGGCCCACGTCGGATTCCACCGCGGCCAGGGCGGCGGCGGCTTCGGCGGCGGCAATTTCATCGGCAGAGCTATCGCCCTCGGCCATCAACAGTTCTTCGGCATCGGGTGCCTGTTCGAACACCTTGATGCCCATGTCGTTGATCATGCCGATGATGTCTTCCACCTGATCCGGATCGGAGATGTCCTCCGGCAGGTGGTCGTTTACTTCTGCGTAGGTCAGATAGCCCTGCTCTTTACCGCGGGCGATCAGTTCCTTGATGCGGGAAGTCTGTTGCTGGGTTTTGTCGGTCATGCACAACCCTAAAAGTAGAGATCAAAAATAGGGGACAAAGACGCGGGATTATAGCTTATCTGCGATAGCAATAACCACCCTGGCTGTCAAGCGACAGCGTCGGTGCTGTGTGAATTGTGCTCACCCGATCCCCGTCCGGGGGTGAATGGATATGGTGCCGGGCCCTGTATTTTCAAGGCCTGGCGCCGGTGACTTGTCAGTTTTTACGCTGCCAGTTGGCCAGCAGCGCCCGCTGCTCCTCGGTCAGCTGGCCGCTGTTGCCCAACTGGGCCAGCAGGCCGCGATTGCGCTGTTTCTGTGCCGCGCGCTCGAGGCGCTGCAGGCAGTCGGCGAATTCGGCCGCCGGGTCGTATTCCAGTTTGGCATCTCCCCGGGCCAGCTGGCGCACGCCGCTGACCAGGGGTGTATTGGCCAGTTCCTCGAGGATCTCGTGGGTGCCGTCGCGGAAGTTGCCGCGCCAGTGTCCGAACAGCTGGAACATCGTCAGGCCGGGGCGCGACTGGATCACTTCCACCAGCCTGCCGAACAGCTGCAGGTCCGGATCGCCGCTGGTGCGGTAGGGCTCCGGGTCCCCGATCTGTGCCGCCAGTTCCGGGTGGTGCAGGACCAGTGCAATCAGCATCCGCTCCGCCGGCAGGCGATACTGGCCCCGGCGCGGCTGCTCCGCCGGCGGGGC
Source organism: Microbulbifer litoralis (assembly GCF_023634065.1). GTDB lineage: Bacteria > Pseudomonadota > Gammaproteobacteria > Pseudomonadales > Cellvibrionaceae > Microbulbifer > Microbulbifer litoralis. Next base: position 79,804 of record NZ_JALKCV010000006.1, on the reverse strand, counting down.
CCCGTGACGGTCCGGCTCGTACCCCGGTGCGGCGGCTTCGAAGTCCGGCAGCAGCGGGTCGTCGGGCGGCGGTATCTCGCCGGGCTCCGGCGCTGCCTCCACCTGTGGCGGGCGTGGCGCCGGCGGCTGTAGTGCGGCCTGCGCGGCGCGCGCTTTGGCCTTTTCGGCGCCGATGACCTCCTGCAGTGTCTCTTTATCGAGCCCGGTGCGCGCCGCCAGTTGCTGGAACATCAGTTGCCGGTAGACGCCGTCCGGCAACAGGTCGAGCAGTGGCGCCGCCGCCTTGGACAGGCGCGCGCGGCCGTCCATGGTCTGCAGGTTGATGTCCTCGCCCAGCAGGTCGAACAGGAAGTCTTCCAGCGGGCGCGCCTGCTCTTCCAGTATCTGCTCGAAGCGCTCGCCGCCCAGCTGGCGTACCAGGGTGTCCGGGTCCTCGCCCTCCGGCAGCAGCAGGAAGCGCAGGCTGCGGCCGTCCTGCATGTGCGGCAGCGCGGCCTCCAGCGCGCGGCGGGCGGCGGTGCGGCCGGCCTGGTCGCCGTCGAAGCAGAACACCAGCTCCGCGGTGTGGCGGAAGGCCAGCTGGATATGGTCCTCGCCGCAGGCGGTGCCGAGCGTGGCCACGGCGCAGCGGATGCCGAACTGCGCCAGTGCCACCACGTCCATATAGCCTTCCACCACAATCAGGCGCTTCAGCTCGCGGTTGGCCTGGCGCGCCTCCCACAGGCCGTAGAGTTCGCGGCCCTTGTGGAAGATCGGGGTCTCCGGCGAGTTCAGGTACTTGGGCTTGTCGTCCCCCAGCACCCGACCGCCGAAGGCGATGGTGCGGCCGCGCCGGTCGCGGATCGGGAACATGATCCGGTTGCGGAAGCGGTCGTAGTGGTGGCGCCGGCCGGAGCCGGTTGTTGTGGAGGTGTTGCCGTCGCTGTCGCCGCGGCGGATGGCGAGGCCGGCCTGTTCCAGCTGGTCGGCTTTCTGTGCCGTGTCGCCCAGTTCATTCAGCAGGTTGTCCCAGCCCGGCGGCGCCAGGCCGATACCGAAATCCCGCGCGATTTCGCCGGACAGGCCGCGGTTGCGCAGGTAGGCAATGGCGGGCCCGGCGGCGGGGTGTGCGCGCAGTTGCTGTCGGTAGTAGTCGGCGGCCTTCTCGGTCAGCTGGTAGAGCGACTGGCTCTCCTGGCGGCGCTTTTCCACGCCCGGTGCCAGCTGTTCCCGCGGCACTTCCAGGCCCAGGGAGCCGGCCAGCTTTTCCACCGCCTCGGGAAACCCCAGGCGGTCGTATTCCATCAGGAAGCCGAGGGCCGTACCGCTGGCGCCGCAGCCGAAGCAGTAGTAGAACTGTTTGTCCGGGCTGACGGTAAACGATGGGGTTTTCTCATCGTGAAACGGGCAACAGGCGGAATAGTTTTTCCCCGTCTTGCGCAGTTTGACGCGGCTGTCGATCAGCTCGACGACATCCGCCCGTGCGAGCAGATCGTCGATAAAGTGCTGGGGGATCTTGCCGGCCATAGAGTGCTGTTCGGGCTCGCGTTTAACCCAGTTGGGCCTTGACCAGTTTACTGACGGCGCCCATATCGGCGCGGCCCTGGACCTGCGGCTTCACCTGGGCCATGACCTTGCCCATATCCGCCATGCCGCTGGCGCCGGTTTCCTTCACTGCGGCGGCGACGATCTCGGCGATTTCGCCCTCGGACAGTTGTTCCGGCAGGAATTCCTGGATTACGTCGATTTCGGCCTGCTCAACCGCGGCCAGTTCGGCGCGACCGGCCTTCTCGTACTGGGCGATGGAGTCGCGGCGCTGCTTGGTCATCTTGTCCAGCAGGGCGAGGATGCGGGCGTCATCCAGCTCGATGCGTTCGTCCACTTCCACTTTCTTGATTTCGGCGTTGACCAGCCGCAGGGTCGCCAGGCGCTCCTTGTCGCGGGCTTTCATGGCGTCTTTGGTGGCCTGGGTCAGGCTTTCCTTGAGAGTACTCATAGTGCGCGATCCCGGTTTTGGGTTGTTATCAGGAAGAAAGACATAGAATAGCGCGTCCGCCGGCAGTGGAGAATGCCGCGCCGCAGAACGCAAAAACGGCGCGCGAGTCGGGCTCGCACGCCGTTTCGGTAACCGCTGTGGGCTCTGGCCCCTGCAGTGACGCTACGCTCTCAGGGCGCTTCCAGCCGTGGGAAGCCGAATCGGTAGCGCCTGCAGTCGATCAGTACAGACGCTGGAACTTGCGGTTTTCGCGCTGCAGCTTCTTGGCGTGACGCTTCACGGCCGCGGCAGCTTTGCGCTTGCGAACGGCGGTCGGCTTCTCGTAGTGCTCGCGGCGACGTACTTCAGACAGTACACCGGCTTTCTCACAGGAGCGCTTGAAGCGGCGCAGGGCGATATCGAACGGTTCGTTGTCTTTGATTCGTACTGAGGGCATTCGTTTACCTGTAAAATTCGTTTCTTCGGCCATTCCGGCAGTTGCTCGATAGCTGCTATCCGGCGGCCGGTTCACAGCGAGGGCGCAAATTCTAAACACTCCCCGGCGGGATCGCAACCCTGTTTTCCAGTATGATAGGCGCCTTTTCAGACAGCCACGAGTGAAGAGACCAAGTGCGAATTCTGGGTATCGAAACCTCCTGCGATGAAACTGGCGTCGCCATCTACGACAGCGAAAAAGGACTGCTCGGTCACGCCCTGTTCAGTCAGGTGGGCCTGCACGCGGATTACGGCGGTGTAGTGCCGGAACTGGCCAGTCGCGACCATGTGCGCAAACTGCTGCCGCTGGTCCGCCGGATCATGGGCGAGACGGGTACCGGCCCCGATGATCTGGACGGTGTTGCCTATACTGCCGGCCCGGGCCTGATCGGCGCCCTGATGGTGGGTGCCTGCGCCGGCCGCGCACTGGCCTACGGCTGGGGCATCCCGGCGGTGGCGATCCACCATATGGAGGGTCACCTGCTGGCACCGATGCTGGAGGAGAATCCGCCCGCCTTTCCGTTCGTGGCGCTGCTGGTCTCCGGCGGTCACACGCAGCTGGTGGAGGTACGCGGCCTGGGCGATTACCAGCTGATGGGCGAGTCCCTCGACGACGCCGCCGGCGAGGCCTTCGACAAGGCCGCCAAGATGCTGGACCTCGATTACCCCGGCGGCCCGCGCCTGGCGGCGCTGGCGGAAAAGGGCGACCCGGCGCGCTTTACCTTCCCGCGGCCAATGACCGACAGGCCCGGGCTGGATTTCAGTTTTTCCGGCCTCAAGACCTACACCCTGACCACGGTGCGCGCGCACGCGCAGGAAGACGGGCTGCCGGATGAACAGACCTGCGCCGATATCGCCGCGGCTTTCCAAGACGCGGTGGTCGACACCCTGGTGATCAAATGTCGTCGCGCGATCAAGGCGTCGGGCCACAAGACCCTGGTGGTGGCGGGAGGAGTGTCCGCGAACAGGGTCCTGCGCGCGCGGCTGGAAGAAAAACTGCGGCAAGAAGGTGCCGGTGTCTATTATCCGCGCCACGAGTTCTGCACCGACAACGGCGCCATGATCGCCTACGCCGGCAGCCTGCGCCTGAAAGCGGGCGAGCGCGCCGATCTGGATATAGAAGTCAGGCCGCGCTGGCCGATGACGCAGTTAAACAAGAGTTGAAGGGGAGTCTCAGCCAACCCATGGACATTGTCTATATAAGGGACCTGAAGGTGGATACCATCATCGGTATCTACGACTGGGAGCGCGAAGTGCGCCAGACTGTCAGCCTGGACCTGGAAATGGCATTCGATATCAGCGAGGCCGCGCGCACGGACGATATCGCGCACACGCTCAACTACAAGGCCGTGGCCAAGCGACTGATCGCGTTTATCGAGGGCAGCGAGTTCCTGCTGGTGGAGACCATGGCGGAACAGGCCGCGGCCATCGTGCGCGACGAGTTCAACGTCGGCTGGCTGCGCCTGCGCCTGTCCAAGCCCGGCGCCGTGCGCGGCTCCCGGGATGTGGGGGTCATCATCGAGCGCGGCTCTTTGCCCGCTGCGGGCGCACGCCCGGCGTCCGCTGTCGCGTCCGCGCCGAACGGAGTGTGATCGTGGCAGAGGTGTTCCTGAGTCTCGGCAGCAATATCGATCGCGAGCGCCATATCCGCTCCGGCCTCGATGCACTGGCGGCGGAGTTCGGCACGCTGCGGGTATCGCGGGTGTTCGAGAGCGAGGCGGTGGGTTTCGACGGCGACGATTTCTACAACCTGGTGGTGGGTATTCACACCGACCTGCCGGTGGGGCGGCTGGCGCTGTTCCTGCGCGGCATCGAAGACGCCAACGGCCGCCTGCGCGCCGGCCCCAAGTTCAGTGCCCGCACCCTGGATATCGATATCCTCACCTACGACGACCTCACCGGCACCATCGACGGTGTCAAACTGCCGCGCGGCGAAATACAGAAAAATGCTTTTGTATTGCAGCCGCTGGCGGAGCTGGCACCGCAGCACCGGCACCCGCTCACTGGCCAGACCTTTGCGCAGATGTGGGCCGAGTACGACAAGTCGAAACAGAAGCTGTGGCCGGTGGAATTTGACTGGCCCTAGTGGGCCGCTCGCAAAGTTAGGTAACAGTTCGCTTCGCCAAATCGTCCAGCTCTGCGTTGAGAAAGTTTGAAATAACGCTGCTATTCCAGCGCTTTCTCGCCTTGACCTGAACACTTTGGCTGTGCTCCTTAGTCACCAAACTTTCCGCATGGACCACTAGTCGTAGCGCCTGGCCTGTGCTGCCAGTCGCACAATATCCACAGACTTCCGAAACTCGCCGCGCATCGCGGCCACCACACCGTGCATTGCCAGCAGGCGCCGGTCGACCCTGTCACCCTTCTGCGCGACAATCTGGCGCAGCCTTTCCGCGGCCGTCGCTATTCCCTGTCGCTCATAGGCCAGCAGTATCTCAACGGTGTTTTCCGCCGGTGTGATAGCCCGCGGAACGGGTTGATAGCCCAGTGCTGCCACCATCGCTTCGGCCAGTGGCCAGGTTGACCAGGGGTTCTGTCCGGTCAGCAATTGGCCGTCGATGCTGACCTGCGCCAGATAGGCCGGGCCCGGCTCGAAAATTGCGCCGCTGTTGCGCAAGCCGTCCTCCAGTAAAAACGGAAACACTTGCCGTGCATCGGGAATCAGAAACAGTTCCTCCTCGTTGGTAAAGCCCGTCACCCGGCGGCCGGCCACCAGCGGCTCGCCGTTTTCCAGCGCGACATTGGCCAGCGCTGCGGGCCCGTGGCACACGGCACCGATCAGTTTGCCGTCGCTGTAGAAATCGCGAACCAGGCGCTGTATGGCCGGGTTGTCGGGGAAGTCGTACATGGCGCCCTTGCCACCGACAAAGAATACGCCCCGATAGTCTGCCGCTGAAACCCGCTCCACCGGGGTGCTGTTGTCGACTTTGCGTTGCGCCTCGGGGTCGTTGAGGAAGGCGTAGTCGAAGGGACCCATATCGTCCTTATCAATCACGGCCCCGGGTCTTCCGCCGGCGGGGCTGGCGATCTCTACCTGGAAGCCGTTGGCGGTAAATACATAGTAGGGGCGGGACAGTTCCGTCAGCTCATAGCCGGTAGGGTTCCCGCCGCTGCCCATGGTGTCGGCACTGGTGACCACCGCGAGTATCTTGCCGCGGTTTTCGGTTGGCCTCTGCTGCAGGTAACCCAGGTCGGTGGGCAGGGTCCGGGCCAGAAGCTGGTGATTCTGCGGCGGTGGAATCAGGCCCTTCAGCCACAGGCCGGTGCCGGCCAGTGATAAAACAAGAATTGAAAAGACAAGTAGCAGTTTCTTTACCATGGTGTGATTCTCCTGTTTGGCAGGAGCCACCTTGAGTGGCGGTCGGTAAAGTGCGGGTGAAAATGCGGGGATTTCGGCTCAGACTGTGGAGTTTGCCGGTTTGATGACGCACCGGAAAAATCCGTCGGCACAGTCGACGCTCGAGTCCCACTCCAACGCTGCCAGTATTCTCCTGACCAGGAACAGCCCCTGGCCGAGGCCGTCACTCTGCTTGCCTTTTTGTCTCGGGAGAAAAGATCTGTCCGTATCAAAGGTTTCCGCGACAGGGTTTTCAAAAACCAGGGTTTCCCCAGCGGCATAGATATGCAGCTCGGGATGCGCCGCGTGACGCATGGCATTGTTGAGCAGATTGTCGATCAGCAGCGCGGCGAGGTGGCGGTTGCCGCAGGTGCGATACTGGTCCGCCAGGTCCAGCCGAACCCGGAACTGCATTTCTGCAATCCTGCGGTGCTGGGCGAGTATGCGCTCCTCCAGCAGTGGCCGGAGTTCCAGCGGCTGCCTCTCTATGGATTCGGCCCTGGCCAGCGCCAGCAGTGCCGAGACGGTGTGTTCCATTCCCTCCACCGTGTTGTGGAGCTCATTCTTTTCGCGTTGTGACAGTTCCCGCTGCCGGGAGAGTGCCAGGGTGTTCCTGGTGATGCTGATCGCGGTGCGCAGTTCGTGGCTGGCGTCGCGGGTAAATTCGGACTCGCGCTGCAGGGCGAGTTTGAGCTGGTTGAACGTGGTCTCCAGGGTCCGCGCAAGAAAACCGATTTCATCGTGGGTGCCGGTAGCACTGAGGGAGAGCGGTGCGCCACCTGTCTGCTGGCTCTCGACTTCTCCGGCCAGTGCGATCACCGGTGCGATGGTGCGGGATGAGATTCGATAGGCGGCCCACAGGGCCATGGCGGAAGTGGCCAGCAACGCGAAAAAAACCAGCCACAGCAGGCCGCCGGCCTGGTGCGAGACAGTCAGCAGCCGGCTCACCTCGGCGGCCAGTATCGGCGAAGTCCGGTCGTCCAGGTGTAATCTGCGCAGGTGGAAGTGTCGATCGGTATCGCTGAACCACTCGGCCCTGTCTGCGCCTGCGGGCAGGGCGCTGCGGATATCGGCGGGCGCCGGATTGCTGTCGGAGTAGAGTCGGATATAGGGAAGTCGCGGCGACGGCAATTCCCCGCTGGCGCGATACTGCCGCGCGATATGGCTGGCTTCATCGGCGAGCAGGTTGTCCAGCAGTTGGTCTTCAATGACGTAGGCTGCGAGGGCGCAGATGGCTGTATAGATGAGGCAAAGCAATAGGGTAAAGGCGCCGAAGGTGGCGAAGACGCGCCGCTGCAGGCTGTTATCGATCCGCATCGGGTGCCTCCAACTGGTAACCGAGGCTGGTGATGGTCTTGAGCATTGCGGACGGGAAGGGTCTGTCCAGGGCCTGGCGCAGGCTGTAGATATGGGATTTCAGCGCGTCGGTTTCCGGCGGATCGTCGCCCCAGATATGGTGCGTGATTGCCGAGCGGCTCAGCGGCTCCGGATGGGCCTCGGCCAGCAGTGTCAGTATGCGGAAGCCGATGGCTGTCAGGTGCAGGCGCTGCCCGGCTCTCTCGGCGCAGTGCCCGCGGCGATGGATGGTCAGCTCGCCGACACAGACGCGGTCGCTCTGGTACAGCCGGTTGCGCCGCGTCAGCGCTTTGCAGCGGAGGGCCAGCTCCCGCGGGTCGAAGGGTTTGCACAGGTAGTCGTCGGTGCCGCTTTCGAAACCCTGTGCCTTGTCAGTGAAGGCATCCCTGGCGGTCAGCATCAGCACCGGCATATTGACCGGCGCCCGCTCCTTGATCCGCTGGCAGACTTCCAGGCCGTCGATATCCGGCAGGCCCAGGTCCAGGATCACCAGGTCGTAGACCTGTTCCAGTGCCAGCTGCTGGCCGAGACGGCCGTTGTGGGCAAAGTCGATCTGCCAGCCGTGGGCCTGCAGGAACTCGCCGGTCTGGCGGGCGAGGGTGGGGTTGTCTTCGATCAGCAGTATCTTGAGGGGATTCACCGGCGCTGTTCTTCTTCTGTCTGCTCGCCGGAGCATTGTGACAAGTTGCCGGTGAAATTGAAGTAAAAGCGGCCGGGGGCGGCCGCTTTTGTTGTCCGGAGAGCCTCAGCTCAGGCTCGCCAACGCCTCTTTGGTGAAAGGCGTGATTTCGTCCTCGCGGCCGGTGCGCACTTTCGCCAGCCAGTTCGGATCCTGCAGCAAGGCGCGGCCGACGGCGATGATATCGAACTCGCCGTTGTCCATGCGCCGGGTCAGTTCGTCCAGGCCGGTGGGGTTGGCGGTGCCGCCCATGCCCTGGTTTTTGCCGCCGATAAAGTCGTCGTCCAGGCCCACGCTGCCGACGGAAATGACCGGTTTGCCGGTCAGTTCTCTGGTCCAGCCGGCCAGGTTCAGGTCGGAGCCCTCGAATTCCGGTACCCAGAAGCGCCGCGTCGATGCGTGGAAAATATCCACACCGGCGTCGACTAGCTGCGCCAGGAAGCGCTGCAGCTCTTCCGGGTTCTGTGCCAGCCGGGCTTCGTAGTCCTGCTGTTTCCACTGGGAGTACCGGAACACGATGGTGAAGTCCTCGCCGACCGCCTCGCGCACGGCCTCGACGATTTCCACCGCGAAGCGGCCGCGCTTCTCGATCGAGCCGCCGTATTCGTCGTCGCGCTGGTTGGTGCCTTCCCAGAAAAACTGGTCGATCAGGTAGCCGTGGGCGCCGTGGATCTCCACGCCGTCGAAACCCACTGCTTTCGCGGCCCTGGCCGCCTCCGCAAACGCCTGCACCGCCTCGCGGATATCTTCCCTGCTCATGGCGTGACCGTTGGCCTTGCCCGGTTTGAACAGGCCGGAAGGCGAGTGGCCCGGCACGGATTTGTCCGGCCCTGTGCCCTCCCGGCGCACGGCACCCACATGCCACAGCTGCGGAACGATCTGGCCACCGGCGGCGTGCACTTCGTCCACGACCTTTTTCCAGCCCGCCAGGGCCCGATCGCCGAAGATGGCCGGTACATTCTCGTAGCCGTTGGCGGCCTTGTGGCCGACAAAGGTGCCCTCGGTGATGATCAGGCCCACTTCGCCCTCGGCGCGGCGGCGGTAGTAGCCGGCCACCTGGTCGTTGGCCACATAGCCCGGAGAGGCGGTGCGGGTCATGGGGGCCATGGCCACCCGGTTGCGCAGTTTCAGGGATTTGTGCTCGAACGGACGCAGCAGGCTGTCCAGGGAATCACTCATGTCTCTAACTCTCGGAATTCTCGCAGTCGTCGGGGATCGTGGGCGCCGGGCGTCTGCTTCGGCGTATTTGGTTGCGTTATGAGACTTTATTTGGTTTCTTGATGCAACCTCTTTTGCGTATACTGTCCCCATGACACGCAAACGATTCGATGACCTGAACTGCTCGGTGGCCTGCGCGCTCAACGAAGTCGGCGACTGGTGGTCCCTGCTGGTGATCAAGCAGGCGATGCTGGGAACGCGGCGCTTCGTGGATTTCCAGAACAGCCTGGGCATCGCCAGGAATATCCTCTGTGACCGCCTGTCCCGGCTGGTGGACAACGGGGTACTGGCCCGCGTCGACGTGGGCGAGCACGGTACCCGCTACGAGTACCGGCTGACGGACAAGGGGCGCGACCTGTTTACCGTGGTGGTCGCCCTGCGCCAGTGGAGCGAGCGCTGGAATGGCAACCGGGACGATATGCAGCTGGTGGAGCGGAGCAGCGGCGAGGCCATTGCGCCGCTGGCGGTGCGAAGCGCCGCGGGAGAGGCGCTGGGTGTCCGGGATGTGCTGTTCGTGGACGAGGAGGGCCGGCCGCTGGAGTCGACCGGCTGAGTTGCACTCTCTCCAGTTTCTTTCCAGTCCAGTTTCTCTCCAGTCGGCTCAGGCCGCGACTGGCTGCGGCATTGCCACCCGCTTCTCCCGGATCGGCCAGTGCAGTGCCACCGCCACCAGGCTCAGCGCCACACCCGTCCACCAGACGCCGTCGTAGCTACCGGTGCGCTCGTAAATCCAGCCCCCCAGCCAGACGCCGGTGAAACTGCCCAGTTGATGCCCCAGGAACACCACGCCGTACAGCGTGGCCATATAGCGGGTGCCGAACATGGTGGCCACCAGGCCCGTGGTGGGCGGTACCGTCGCCAGCCACAGGAAGCCGGTCAGGCAACTGAAGGTGAGCACCGAGGCCAGTGACAGCGGCAGCAATAACAGCGCCACGGTCACCGCGCCGCGGACCAGGTAGATGAACATCAGCACCCGCTTCATCGACAGGCGCCCGGAGAGGTAGCCGGACACCATGGCCCCGACCACATTGCACAGGCCGATCAGGGCGATGGACCAGGCGGCCACATCCGGCTCGAAGCCGTTGTCCGTCAGGTAGCCGGGAAAGTGCACTGTGATAAAGGCGAGGTGAAAACCGCAGACGAAAAAGCCGACCGTCAGCAGCCAGTAGGAGAGGTGGCCGCGGGCGCGCTCGACTACTGCGACGAAGGGCTCGTCGTCAGTGTTGCCACCCGCTGCCGCCGGCTTCAGCCGCTGCGCCAGCGGCATGACCAGCAGCACCATGGCCAGCGCCATCAGTGCCATGACATTCAGGGCGCCGCTCCAGCCGAACCAGTGGATAAACTGCTGCGCCAGCGGTGCGATCAGGAACTGGCCCAGGGAGCCGGCCGCGGTGCCGACGCCGAGCACCCACTGCCGGTTCTCCTCGCTGACGGACCTGGCCATCAGCGGCAGCACGATACCGAAGCCGGTACCGGCGATACCGGCGCCCACCAGCAGGCCCGCGCCCATCTGCAGCGACCAGACCGATTCCACGCCGGATGTCATCCACAGCCCCAGCGCATACAGCAGCGCGCCGGCCACCAGCACGGGGCGGTTGCCGAAGCGGTCCGCCAGGCCGCCGGCCAGCACTGCGATCAGGCCCCAGGCCAGGTTCTGTATCGCCAGCGCCAGTCCGATCAGGTCGCGCCCCCACTGGTTGGCTTCCGAGATGGGGCCGACAAACAGGCCGAAACTGGCGCGGAAACCGAACGCCAGCATCAGCAGGCAGGAGCCCGCGGCGATGGTGAGCCAGGCGGAGGAGGGCAGGCGAGGTGCTTGCATCGATACTTCCTTTTTTGCGGGTTTTTACGTGGAGGGCTAATTTCTCTATTCTGCGAATGCTGGTAGAAGCCGGCAAACGATATTTTCTTGCCATGCTGAATAGAAAATCTAAGCCATGAACCCGCCGCCACTGAAGGCGCTGCACTATTTCTGCATCGCCGCCGGACACCAGAACTTCAAACGCGCCGCCGAGGAACTGTCGGTAACCCCCGGTGCGGTCAGCCAGCAGATCAGGTCTCTGGAACAGTGGATGGGGCTGCAGCTGTTCGCGCGCAATGCGCGGCAGGTGCATCTGACCGAGGCGGGCGGCATCTTTTACCGGCGCGTTTATCCGCTGCTGTCGGAGGTGCTGGATATCAGCCAGTCGATGCAGCGCGTCAACCGGTCGGGGGTCGTGCGTATCACGCTGCCACCGAGTTTTGCGATGATCAGTTTCGGGCCGGCGCTGGCGGATTTTCGCCGCTGGAACCCCGGTATCGAACTGCAGGTGCACGCCTCTTCGATGCTGTCGCCACTGGATGGCTCGGACCACGACCTGGCGATCCGCTTCCTGCCCGGGCAAGATCGGCGGCTCGATTGCACCTGCCTGGCGCGACTGGAGGTGGTCGTCGCCTGCAGCCCGGATTACCTGCGCCGGCATCCGTCGCTGCGGTCGGGCAACCTGGATGGCTGCACCCTGATTCACGATCACCTGCACCAGGACTGGCAGCGCATGTTTCGCTGTGCCGGGTTGCGGGGGACACCGGTGGATAACCTCTATTTCGACCAGGCCATCCTGTCGCACCAGGCGGCGGAGGGAGGGCTCGGCCTGTTGCTGACCGACCGCATGCTGGCCGGGCCGGCACTGGAGCGGGGCGCACTGGTGATGCCGGTGGCGGTGGCTCTGCCGGCGCGCCGGCACCTGTTTCTCGCCCACCGCCGCGATGCGAACCTGGGTCCGGAGGCTATCGCGCTCAAACGCTGGATTCTGGCGCACTTTGCGGCGGATCCTGCCGGTGGTAGGTAGGCTGAAGCGTCAGATATTGAGGTTGCGCCCGCCGTCCACCGCGATCACCTGCCCGTTGATATAGGAGGGATCCGCAGCCAGGAAGCGCACTGTGCGGGCTATATCGGCCTCGGTGCCGGTGCGGGCCAGCGGGATGCGCGCCAGGATATCCCGCTGTGTATCGGGGTCGACCTCTTCCTGCTCCGGCCACAGGATTGCGCCCGGCGCCACGGCGTTGACCCGCACCGTTGGTGCCAGCTCCAGCGCCAGGCTCTTGGTCAGCATGACCAGGCCGGCCTTGGCGGCGCAGTAGAGCGTGTGCCCGGGCATCGGGCGCTCGGCGTGGATATCGGCCATATTGACGATACAGCCGCCGCCTTCCGCCAGGCTCGGCGCCAGCGCCTGGCTGAGGAAGAAAGGCGTCTTGAGGTTGCTGCCGAGCAGTTCATCCCAGGCTTTTTCGTCCGCCTCGCCGATGGGCGTCGGGTAGAAGGCGGAGGCGTTGTTGACCAGCACCTGTATGCCGCCCCAGAGTCCGGTTGCCTCGCGGGCCAGCCGTTCGCAATCCGCGACCGCGCCCAGGTCGCTCTGCAGCGCGGCGGCGGAGTCCGGGCGGATGGCGTTCAATTCGTCGACGAGTTCCCGCGCGGCTTGGCCGGAATGGCGGTAGTGCACGACGATGCGGTGATCCCGGTGCAGGTCGCGGGCGATGGCGCGGCCGAGGCGGGCGGCGGCGCCGGTGATCAGGGCGTTACGCATCGCCGTTGTTCCCGGGGGCGCTGTTCTCAAGGTATTGATTCTTTACCGCGGCAATCGCCCGGATACGGGCGCGGTCCAGGGCCCGGCCCAGTTCGGCGCCCTCGTAGCCCTCTGCCATCAGCGCCTCGGCGGAGACGCCGGCGGCGGCTTCGCGCACGGCGCGCAGGTAGTCCACCTGCGGGTAGTCGCGATCCTGCAGTCCGGCGCGGCCGCGGGCGTCCGCTTCGCAGGCCTTGAGAAAATCCTCGAAGCGCTCCGGGCGGCGCAGTGCGTCCAGTGCGCGCAACACTTTCATCAGTGTCTGTGGGCGCAGCTCGAAGGCCTTGTGGCAGTGCAGGTGGTATTCGCAGACGCCGGTGGCCAGCGCGGTCAGCTGTTTGGGCGCGCGCCAGCGCTTGCAGACATCGCGCACCAGCGGCAGGCCGGCGACTTCGTGGCCGCGGTGGCTGGGCAGTATTTCCTCGGGGGTGATGCCCTTGCCCAGGTCGTGCAGCAGCGTCGCGAAGCGCACCGGCAGTTCCGGCGGTGCGGCGCGCAGGGCCATCAGCACATGGACTCCGGTATCGACCTCGGGGTGGTGCGCCGGCGGCTGCGGCACGCCGAACAGGCGATCCACTTCCGGCAGCAGCACCTTCAGTGCACCGGAGTCGCGCAGTGTGCGGATAAAAATATCCGGGTCCGGCTCGGTCAGCGCGCGGCTGACCTCCTTCCAGACCCGCTCCGGTACCAGGTGCGCCACTTCCCCCGCATCCACCATCTGCCGCATCAGCGTCATAGTCTCGTCGGCGATGGCAAAGCCCAGGTGGTGATAGCGCGCGGCGAAGCGGGCCACGCGCAGGACGCGCAGCGGATCCTCGGCAAAGGCCGGGGAGACGTGGCGCAGCAGGCGGGCTTCCAGGTCGGCGCGGCCGTTGTAGGGGTCGATCAGTTCGCCGTTATCGCTCTCGGCCATGGCGTTGATGGTGAGGTCGCGGCGCAGCAGGTCCTGTTCCAGGCTGACATCGGGCTCCGCGTAGACGGTAAAGCCGCCGTAGCCATGACCGCTCTTGCGTTCGGTGCGGGCCAGGGCGTATTCATCGCCCGTGTCGGGATGCAGGAATACGGGGAAATCCTTGCCCACCGGGCGGTAGCCGAGGCTTTCCATCTGTGCGGCATCGGCGCCGACGACAACCCAGTCGCGTTCGTGCACGGGTCGTTTCAGCAGTTTGTCGCGGACGGCGCCGCCGACCAGGTAGATTTTCACGGGATCGGCCCCACAGGGACAGGGGCGGTTTGCCGGGGTGCGCGCTCTACTGCCATAAGTCCGTTGATTCCGGCGCCGCTCACCGTTTTGCACGGCCGCGGTAGATAGAGGAAAGGTGAAACAGGGATTTCGGCAAGATAAAAAAAAGGCCCCGAAAATACAAGGGGGCCCAGGGTCTTAGGGTATTCGCGTTGGGAATAACCATTCACCATTCAGTGTTGACCATTCTATTTGACCTGTCTTAACTGTCAACTCTATCTTTCGAGATATTTTTGAGGACCTTTGATCGCCGTTCGTCATACTCTTACAAGGGGCCGAGTTTAAGACTGACTTTGCAGTCTTCGGCAGCATAATTTATAAGGGTGCTTCGAAAAAACAGGATAAATTCGCGTAAAGCTGCCATTATCGGCGTTTTGGACGCAGAGGTGGATTTTGAGAATGCCTGTGTGAGTACCGTTGCCAATCGCAGGATGTTTGGGGGAAATAATAAGATGAATGAACTGCATGTATTGACCACCGGGGAGGCCGCGAGGTATTGCGGGGTCAATTTCCGTACAGTGATCCGCTGGATCGAGCGGGGCCAGCTCAAGGCTTACAAGCTGCCCGGGCGCGGCGATCACCGAATCTGTGTGGAGGATTTTGTCGGCTTTCTGCGCGACAACGCCATGCCGGTGCCCACCGAGCTGGCCGGCGCCAGCCGCAAGGTACTGATGCTGGCCGGTGACCCGGAACTGACCGGCGCCGCTCGCCAGGCACTGCAGCAGGAGGGCTGCGAGGTGGAGATTGCCGGCGACGCGTTTGTTGCCGGTACGCTGATGGCCGGTTGCAAGCCGGCGCTGTTGCTGATGGACGCCAACCTGGTGGGCGTCACCGGGTTCCAGATTCTCGACCACCTGCGCTCCAACAGTGACTTCGCCAATGTCGGTGTGCTGGTGGTGGCGCCGGTCGGGGAGCGGGACCAGCAACGCTGGCTGGATGCGGGCGCCGATGCCTTGATCAGCCAGGCAGCGGATCGCGGGGAGCTGGCGGCCAAGGTGAAATTACTGCTCGAAATTTGATCGGTGACCAATAAACAATGATCAGGGACCGGCGTTTGCGGGGGCTGCATTGATCACTGGTCATTGTTAATTGTTCATGGCGTCAGATGGGTTTGGGAATCAGCATGGATTCCTCATCGCCTTCGGCGCGATCGCGTCCCAGTTCGGGGCAGTGGTAGCTGGCGGTGATTTCATCGCCGTGCAGGCTATGCAAATGCACATCGAAGCCCCAGAGCCGGTGCAGGTGGCGCATGACCTCGCCGGTATCCTTGCCCAGCGGGCGGCGCTGGTGCTGGGTGTGGTGCAGTGTCAGTGAGCGGTCGCCGCGGGTATTCACGGAGAATGCCTGGATATTGGGCTCGCGGTTGCCGAGGTTGTACTGCCCGGCCAGGTTGGCGCGCAGCTGCCGGTAGCCGTCCTCGTCGTGGATGGCATCGACCAGGATTTCGTTCTCCCGATCGTCGTCGCTGATGCAGAACAGTTTCATGTCGCGCATCACCTTGGGCGACAGGAACTGCAGGATAAAACTCTCATCCTTGAAGTCCCGCATCGCGAACTGCAGCGTCTCCTTCCAGTTGCTGCCGGCGATATCCGGGAACCACTGGCGGTCCTCGTCGGTGGGGTTTTCGCAGATGCGCCTGAGGTCGCTGAAAATACTGAACCCGAGTGTGTAGGGGTTGATGCCGCTGTAGTAGGGGCTGTCGAACGGCGGCTGGTAGATGACATTGGTGTGGCTCTGCAGGAACTCCATCATAAAGCCGTCGGTCACCCGCCCGCGTTTGTACAGCTCCGTCAGCAGTGTGTAGTGCCAGAAGGAGGCCCAGCCCTCGTTCATCACCTGGGTCTGGCGTTGCGGGTAGAAATACTGTGCCAGCTTGCGCACGATGCGCACCAGTTCGCGCTGCCAGTTCTCCAGTAGCGGTGCATGCTTCTCGATGAAGTAGAGCAGGTTTTCCTGCGGCTCTTCCGGAAAGCGGTGCTCCGATTTCTCCTCTTCGCCCTCACCCATTTTCGGAATGGTGCGCCACAGGTCGTTCAGTTGCCGCTGGCGATATTCCTCCCGTTCCTTCTGTCGCCGCTCCTCCTCCACGGCGGAGATGGGGTAGGGACGCTTGTAGCGGTCCACGCCGTAATTCATCAGTGCGTGGCAGGAATCCAGTACGGCCTCGACCTCGTCCAGCCCGTAGCGCTCTTCACAGCGGGAGATATAGTTTTTGGCGAAGATCAGGTAGTCGATGATACTGCCGGCATCGGTCCAGCTGCGGAACAGGTAGTTGCCCTTGAAGAAGGAGTTGTGGCCGTAACTGGCATGGGCAATGACCAGTGCCTGCATCGTCATGGTGTTCTCTTCCATCAGGTAGGCGATGCAGGGGTTGGAATTGATGACGATTTCATAGGCGAGCCCCATCAGGCCGCGCTGGTAATTGTTTTCGACGCTGATGAACTGTTTGCCGAAGGACCAGTGGTTGTAACCCACCGGCATACCCACGGAGGAATAGGCATCCATCATCTGTTCCGAACTGATGATCTCGATCTGGTTCGGGTAGGTGTCCAGGCCGAATTCGTCCGCCAGCTCGCCGATGGCGGCGTCGTAGTCCTGGACCAGTTCGAAAGTCCACTCCGAGCTGGTGGAAATGGGGCCGCTGGATTTGGCATCGGGCGGCGTGGTTCCTGTCGGGTAGGTATCGAGCATCAGGCGGCCACCTTATGGCTGAACAGTTGGCGAAATACCGGGTAGATGTCCTGCACGTCGACGATCTGTTCCATCGTGAAATGCTCGGGGAACAGCGCGCGCACACTTTCGTACTCCTCCCACAGCGCCTGGTGGTCGCGCGGTGTGATTTCCACATACGAGTAGTACTGGACTTCCGGCATGATGTCGTTGATCAGGATCTTGTGGCAGGTGCTGGAGTCGTCGTTCCAGTTGTCGCCATCGGATGCCTGGGCGCCGTAGATGTTCCATTCGCTGGCGGGGTAGCGCTCGAGCATGATGCGGCGCATCAGTTTCAGGGCGCTGGAGACAATGGTGCCACCGGTCTCGCGCGAGTAGAAAAACTCCTCCTCGTCCACCTCCTTGGCGCTGGTATGGTGGCGGATAAAGACCACCTCCGTGTATTCGTAGCTGCGTTGCAGGAAAAGGTACAGCAGCAGGAAGAAGCGCTTGGCCATATCCTTGGTAGCCTGGTTCATGGAGCCGGAAACGTCCATCAGGCAGAACATCACCGCCTTGGAGCGCGGTCGCGGCTGGCGCACCAGCAGGTTGTACTTCAGGTCGAAGTCGTCGAGGAACGGTACCCGCTGTATTCGGCTGCGAATCTCTGCAATGCGGCCGCGCAACTGCTCGATCCTGCGCATGTCGCGCAGCGCCGGATCCTTGCCTTCCTCGACATCCAGTTCCATTTCCAGTTCGCGGATATTGCGCCGCTTGCCGCTGGTCAGGGCGATGCGGCGCGCGTTGGCTGCGCGCATGGAGCGCACCACATTGATTCGCCCCGGGGTGCCCTCGTTGCTGATGCCGGCGCGCACCACCTGGAAGGACTCGTTGCCGGCCAGTCGGCGCTTGATCATATTGGGCAGCTGCAGGCCCTCGAACATGAAGTCGAGGAATTCTTCCTGCGAGATCTGGAAGACAAAGTCGTCGACACCCTCGCCGCTGTCGCTGGCGCCGCCTCCGCCGCCACCGGAACCGCCCTGCTGGCCCTGGCGCGGGATACGATCGCCGGTGATGAATTCCTTGTTGCCGGGAAGCACCCGTTCCACATGACCACCGGCGCCGTGGGAGAATATCGGTTCGTTGATATCGCGGGTGGGAATACTGATTTGCTCACCCTTGTCCATATCGGTGATGGAGCGGCTGTTCATGGCCTCGCCGACGGCCTTCTTGATATGGGCTTTGTAGCGCCTGAGAAACCGCTGGCGGTTTACCGTGCTCTTTTTCTTGCCGTTGAGTCGGCGGTCGATGATGTAGCTCATATTACTGCCTTTCGTCGGATTCGCTGCGGCCCGTCCCGATATTGCCGGGCGGGGCGGGCCCGCCCGGGTGCCGGGTTTACTACTGCGACTTGCGTACCCGCAGATACCACTCGGAAAGCAGCCGCACCTGCTTCTCGGTATAGCCCCGTTCCACCATGCGATCGACAAAGTCCGCGTGTTTCTTTTTGTCGTCTGCCGAGGCCTTGGTGTTGAAGGAAATGACCGGCAGCAGATCCTCGGTGTTGGAAAACATCTTCTTCTCGATCACTGCGCGCAGCTTTTCATAGGAGCGCCAGTCGGGGTTTTTGCCCTGGTTGTTGGCGCGGGCGCGCAATACGAAATTGACGATCTCGTTGCGGAAGTCTTTCGGGTTGGAGATGCCGGCCGGTTTCTCGGTTTTCTCCAGCTCCTCGTTCAGGGCGCCGCGGTCGAGGATCTCGCCGGTTTCCGGATCGCGGTATTCCTGGTCCTGGATCCAGAAGTCGGCGTAGGTCACATAGCGATCGAACAGGTTCTGGCCGTATTCCGCGTAGGATTCCAGGTAGGCGGTCTGGATTTCCTTGCCGATGAATTCGACATAGCGCGGTGCCAGGTACTCCTTGATAAAGCCGAGGTAGTTCTCCTGGATTTCGGGTGGGAACTGTTCCTGCTCAATCTGCTGTTCCAGTACATAGAGCAGATGCACCGGGTTGGCCGCCACTTCGGTGGCGTCGAAGTTGAAGACCTTGGACAGAATCTTGAAGGCAAAGCGGGTGGAGAGCCCGGTCATCCCCTCATCGACACCGGCGTTGTCGCGGTATTCCTGGATGGTTTTGGCTTTCGGGTCCGTATCCTTGAGGTTCTCGCCGTCGTAGATGCGCATCTTGGAGAAGATACTGGAATTTTCCGGCAGTTTGACGCGCGAGAGGATCGAGAACTGCGCCAGCATCCGCAGGGTATCCGGTGCACAGGGCGCCTTCGACAGGGAACTGTTTTCCAGCAGCTTGCGGTAGATACTGATCTCTTCCTGTACCCGCAGGCAGTAGGGCACCTTGACGATATAGATGCGATCGAGGAAGGCTTCATTGTTGCGGTTGTTGCGGAACGACTGCCACTCGGATTCGTTGGAGTGCGCCAGGATGGTGCCGTTGAAGGGGATCGAGCCCAGCCCCTCGGTGCTGTTGTAGTTGCCCTCCTGGGTAGCGGTCAGCAGTGGGTGCAGCACCTTGATCGGTGCCTTGAACATTTCCACGAACTCCATCAGCCCCTGGTTGGCGCGACACAGGCTGCCGGAGAAGCTGTAGGCATCGGGATCGTTCTGGGGGAAGTCCTCCAGTTTGCGGATATCGATCTTGCCTACCAGCGAGGAAATATCCTGGTTGTTCTCGTCGCCGGGTTCGGTCTTGGCGATGGCCACCTGGTCCAGGATCGACGGGCGGATTTTCACCACCTTGAACTTGCTGAGGTCGCCCTTGAATTCGTGCAGGCGCTTCATGGCCCAGGGGGACATGATGGTATTCACGTAACGGCGCGGAATGCCGTAGTCCTCTTCCAGGATCTGCCCGTCCTCATCCGGATCGAACAGGCTGAGCGGTGACTCGAATACCGGCGAGCCCTTGATGGCATAGATCGGGATCTTCTCCATCAGGGACTTGAGCTTCTCCGCCAGGGATGACTTGCCGCCGCCGACCGGACCCAGCAGGTAGAGAATCTGTTTCTTCTCTTCCAGCCCCTGCGCCGCGTGGCGGAAGAAGGAGACGATCTGCTCGATGGCCTCCTCCATGCCGTAGAATTCGTTGAAAGCCTCGTAGCGCTTGATGACCTTGTTGGAAAAGACGCGCGACAGGCGCGGATCCAGGGAGGTGTCGATCAGCTCCGCGTCACCGATGGCCATCAGCATGCGCTCGGCCGGGGAGGCGTAGACACTGCGGTCTTTCCTGCAAAGCTCCAGGTACTCCTGGATGCTGAGCTCTTCGTCCTGGATGGATTCGTACCTTTCCAGGTAATGGTTGAATATCGTCATGATGTACAGCTCCCTGTAGCGTGTCGTACAGCATTCGGTGTCCGGCCAGGGCCTGGCCGGGGGCCGCAGAGGCCTGCGCCAATCTGTACTGCTCTGCCGTCGGGCTGGCGACCTGGACGCAATCCGGCCGCCGGACTGCGCTTATGCTGGAATGCGCTTGCACGCGAAAACACTATCTTTATTGCCGTGGCGAAAACCGCCTTTCGCCGTGCGTGAGCGGGGGGCGAATTCCGCTCCCGCACTTCCAGCATAGCTTTCCCACTGGCTATAGCGTTGGATAAAGCGACAATATAGCGGTTGAATTCGATGGCATTTCTGCGCTCTACTAGGGCGCTTTTGCGCGACCGAAAATATCCCGGGGGATTCAATGGCAGTTCTGGTCACCGGCGGCGCCGGTTATATCGGCAGTCACACCTGCGTCGAATTACTCGCCGCCGGCCTGGAGCCGGTAGTGGTGGACAATTTAAGCAACAGCAGTGAAGAGGCCCTGCAGCGTGTGGAGGTCATTGCCGGGCGCCGCCTGCCCCTGCACCGGGCCGATCTCCGCGACGCCGACGCGCTGCGGGACATTTTTTCCCGCTACGACATAGACGCGGTGATCCATTTCGCCGGCCTGAAGGCCGTCGGCGAATCCGTTGCCCAGCCCCTCCGCTATTACGAGAACAATGTCGCCGGCACCATCAACCTGTGCCAGGTGATGGAGGAGGCCGGTGTCCGCCAACTGATTTTCAGCTCGTCGGCCACCGTCTACGGCGACCCGGCCAGCGTGCCGATCCGCGAGGACTTCCCCACTGGCGCCACCAATCCCTACGGCGCCAGCAAGCTGATGGTGGAGGATATCCTCCGCGATCTCTGTGCCGCGCCGGACAGTGGCTGGACGGTCAGCCTGCTGCGCTACTTCAACCCCATCGGCGCCCACGAGAGTGGCACCATCGGCGAGGATCCGCGCGGCATCCCCAACAACCTGCTGCCCTACGTGGCCCAGGTGGCGGTGGGACGCCTGCCGCAACTGCAGGTATTCGGCGACGATTACGACACGCCGGATGGCACGGGCGTGCGCGACTATATCCACGTGGTGGACCTGGCCCGCGGCCACCTGGCGGCGCTGGAAAAGCTGTGCCGGCAGGACACGGAGGCCGGCTGTTACACCTACAACCTGGGCACCGGTCGCGGCAGTTCGGTACTGGAAATAGTGCGCGCCTTTGAGCGGGCCAGCGGCCGCGAAATCCCCTACAAAATTGCCCCGCGCCGCCCCGGGGATATCGCCGAATGCTATGCCGACCCGGCGCTGGCCGAGCGGGAACTGGGCTGGCGGGCGGAATTCGGCCTGGAGCGGATGGTCGAGGATACCTGGCGCTGGCAGTCGCAGAATCCGGAGGGATACGCGGCCGGTTAACTTCCGGCATCCGTCTGCAGAGCCTGCAGCGAACTTCTGCGGACGGCTGTAACCTGGGGCCTTTGTCGCCTCACAGCCGCCCGTGTCAGATCCTTCCGCAGATCCCGTTGTTTCCCGATCCCGATACACCCGTCCCCGCCCCTTCAGTTGGGTGGCAATTCCGTCGCTGTGTACGAAAATAGCTCTTAGGTAGCAGGTCGCCATACTCAGGGGGTATCGCCTGCTTTGCTGTGTTTTGGCGCTGTTCTCTCGGGGCAGAAACCATGGGCTCGATAGCCGGAAAGAAACATCCATTGGGTGTCGGGAAAACATGCAAGCCTGCCTCCCGGCCTGATCCCTGGTTTGCCATCAACTGGCTGGTGATATTTTCCATCCTGCATTTTCTGGGAATGCTTCTCTATATCGTCGGTTTTGGCGTTTTTCTGGACGCCCGGGGAGCAGTCATTGAACCGGCGGAGATCCGGCGGCAGCTGGAGGCGCCGGCGTCGCTGGTGGCAATGTCTTTTGCCGGCTGGCTGCTGGTCCTGCCGGCGCTGTTGCTGGCGTCGAGTTTCAGGGGGCAGTCGTGGACGCAGACACTGGCTGTGCGCGGATTTGCACTGCGGCATTTGTGGCGGTGGTTGCTGGCGCTGGCCACCTTGCTGGCGGCGGAGATACTGGCAGTGGAATTCCTGGCGGCCGGGCAGGGGGATTTCACTCAGGCGATTGCCGGTAGTCGCCATATTCCCATGGTGCTGACAGTGGTTCTGGTGGCACCGTTGCTCGAGGAGCTGATCTTTCGGGGCTACCTGTTCCGGGCCTGGCGGCGCTCGGCGCTTGGGCTCAGCGGCACACTGCTGTTGACGTCGGCACTGTTCGCATTGGCACACTGGGGCCAGTACGGTACGGAGCAATTGGGGTTTCTTTTCGTCTTTTCCGTGATGATGGGGCTGGCGAGGGAGAGAAGTGGTTCGGTACTGCTGCCGGTTTTCCTGCACGCGCTCGGCAACCTGTTGGTGGTGATTTTCGTGCTTTGCCGAGGTGTCTTCTGATCTTTGCGAGCGGCCCACTAACACGGCCCATGTCGATCCGGTCCGGCGGCCGCTTGGGCCGCCGGATGTAACGGGGATTTATTCCATCTGCTCGATTTTTTTGGCCAGCGCCGGGTCGCTCAGGGCAGCGCGCGCGATCTCGTTGTAGCGTTCCGTTGTCAACCCGCTTGCCTGCACGACGGTGAGCATTTCGCTGTTCGCTTTCTGCCGTGCTTTCTGCGCCTCCTGCGGATCCTGGGTGCTGCTCAGTGTGCTCTGCAGGGAGGTGCGCATCTTGTCGACTTTGTCCTGGGCTTCGGCAAACATTTCCAGTTCTGAATCACTGAAGTTGGCTGCAGCGGCTGTGCCGCCGGGGTTGTAGGCCTGGTCGGTACCGCTGTCGGTGGCCGCTCCCTGGGCGCTGGCGCCGGCGGATACGGTCAGGGCAAGCAGCAGTGCGGTGAGCGCATTGGTCCATTTGATCATCGATTTAACTCCCGGTTGTTGACGTCGGGGTGCCAAAAATTCCGGCACCTTCGATCCTACCAACAGCGGGCACCATCGATCGGTTCCAGAATTTCTGCCAATTTTTTGATTGCTTAATAAATGAACAGTTGCGGAACTAACCCGGTGCGACTGTTGTTATTGCATGCAGGAGCCGCTGGAAAGACGAGAACTGCTTTCGGTATCCCGGCGGTCCGAGTCGGACCACTGCCTAGTGGGCCGCTCGCAAAGTTAGGTAACAGTTCGCTTCGCCAAATCGCCCAGCTCTGCGTTGAGAAAGCTTGAAATAACGCTGCTATTCCAGCGCTTTCTCGCCTTGACCTGAACGATTTGGCTGTGCTCCTTTGTTACCGAACTTTACAAGCGGCCCACTAGTGGTCCTCCCAGGGAGAGTCTGTCGGGCCTTTTCGGGGGCAGGGCAGCGAATAACAAACCGGGTCAGCATGAATTTTGAAGAAAAAGTCTGTGAGCAGATACCCAGCCTGAGGCGCTATGCGCGCAGCCTGTGTGGTAACGAGATCGAGGCGGAAGATCTGGTGCAGGACTGCCTGGAGCGGGCGCTGCGCAAGAGACATCTGTGGCGAACCCGCGGGGGTATCCGGCCCTGGCTGTTCCGCCTGCTGTACAACCTGTTCCTGAACCATCTCTCCTCGGCCCGGGTGCGGCGGGAGTCCACCGCGGCGGATGCCGGATGGGAGTTGAAGGTGGATGCCGCGCAGGAATCGCAGCTGGAATGTCGCGACGCAGTACAGGCGGTGCAGGGATTGCCGCCGGACCAGCGCGCGGCGTTGATGTTGATGGTGCTGGAGGCGCCCAGTTACCAGGAGGCGGCGAAAATACTGGGTATCAATGTCGGTACTTTGCGGTCGCGCCTGTCCCGGGCAAGGGAGGCCGTGCGCCGCCAATGCGAGAGCGACGTGGAGGCGGAGCCCGCCCCCGGGCCGCTTCTCAGGAGAGTGAAATAATGATGGGTCGAGATTTCACAGAGGTCGTCACCGACGAAGATCTGAGCGCGTTCGCCGATGGCCGCTTGCCACCCGCACGCAGCGCCCGGGTGGCGGCCCATCTGCGTGCCGATCCCGCGGCCGCCGAGCGCGTATTTTCATACTGGAGACACGAGGCGGACCTGCTGGAGGCGCTGGGAGGCGCTTCCGCCGCCGGGGTTTCTGCTCCTCCACCGCCCCCCCAGCGGGGAGGGGCTTTTTATGCGGGCATTGCCGCGGCAATACTGGCCTGTGCAATGGTTCTCCCCTGGCTCTGGAACAGGGATCAGGGGCTGGCGCTCTATCCGCCAGAAACTTCTCAGGTCGGGGTTGAAGTAGCGGCCGATACGGCGCCCACTTTCGCGAGCCTGGAGTCGCCGGCGGAGGTGGATAAAGCCCTCGCGGTCGCGGATGTGGCGGAATTCCATTTCACCGCGGCCGACGGTACTACCCTGGCGCTCTACAGTGTACCCATGGACAGTTTTGGCCCGGGTGCACTGCCGCAGGGCGAGGTGGCTCTGGTGGAGTGGGTCGACAACGGGCGCCACTTCGCGCTGGGCGGAAACCTGGCCAGCGCGGAGATGCTCGCCACGGCCGTATTACTGCGCCGGCAACTGTCGGGGACCCGGAATATTTCGCAGGGCGTGGAATCGCCGTTGTTGAGGGAACAGAAGCCGGTAACGGAGGATCCGGTACCGGCGGGTGTCAGCACCATGTAGCGTCGGCGCAACGGGGAATCATACTTCGCCCGGATATCGCCGTTGTCCGGCAGGAAAAATTCGCTGTCCACCGTACTGAGTACTAAAGCGCCGATTGAAAAACAGGGCACAGGGCGTCAGAGGCTGCAATCCGCACAGAAAAACGTTTCATCGGAAAGCCGCATTGCCGTCAGGTATCCGCCCCAGACACAGCCGGTATCCAGTGCGTAGACATTCTTCGTGTCCGCGCGGCCTTCCAGCGCGGCCCAGTGGCCGAAAATGATTTTGTCGTTCCTGGTTTTCCTGGCGGGAAAGCTGAACCAGGGTTTGTAGTCGCCGTGTTCCGCCTGCGGGCCGCGCTTGGTGACCAGGTCCAGGGTGCCGTCGGCCCGGCAGAAGCGCATGCGGGTGAAATAGTTGGTAATGGAACGCAGCCGTTCGATACCCAGCAGGTGATCGCTCCAGCAGTGGGGTTCGTTGCCGTACATGCCGTAGAAAAAGGCCTTGGCCAGGGCGTCGTCAGACAGTGCTTTGTGCACTTCCCGGGACAGCTCCAGCGCCTTGGTGACACTCCAGATCGGCGGGATGCCGGCGTGTACCATGGTGAAGCCTTTTTTGTGTACCACCAGCGGCAGTTCCTGCAGCCAGGTCAGCAACCGGTCGGCGTCCCTGGCGCGCAGGATTTTGGCCAGGTCGTGCTCCCTGTCCGTCAGCCGCTTGGCGCCGTGGGCCAGGGCCAACAGGTGCAGGTCGTGGTTGCCGAGTACGGCGGTGACCTGGTGGCGGTGTTCGTACAGGAAACGCAGGGTGCCGAGGCTGTCGTGGCCGCGGTGGACCATGTCGCCCGCGAGCCAGAGTTTGTCGCGCTCCGGGCGAAAGTGGATTTTCTTCAGCAGCCGTTGCAGCGGTTCGAAACAACCCTGGATATCGCCGATGGCATAGGTGGCCAAAACACTCCCCCGGAATCTTTTATTGCTCTTCGAGATCTGCGCAGTAGTTTGCCAGTTCCACAAATTCCTGCACGCTCAGGGTCTCCGGTCGGCGGCCGGCATCCACCGGCAGGCTGTCGGCGTCGAGCTCGGGGAACAGCGGTTTCAGTGCGTTGCGCAATGTCTTGCGACGCTGCTGGAAGGCCACGTTGACGATGCGTTCGAGCAGCGGCTCGTCTTTGGCCGGGTGGGGCGGCTGCGCGTGGGGGACCAGCCGCACGATGGCGGATTCGACTTTGGGCGCCGGGCGAAAGGACTGCGGCGGCACCGGGAACAAACCCTGTACGCGGCAGTGATACTGCACCATGACGCTCAGGCGGCCGTAGGACTTGTTGCCCGGTGCGGCGCTGAGCCGATCGACCACCTCCTTCTGCAGCATGAAGTGCATATCCTGCACCTTGCCGCGGAAGCCGAGCAGGTGGAAGAGCAGCGGCGTGGAGATGTTGTAGGGCAGGTTGCCGACGATACGCAGCGGCCGCTCTCCGGCCAGTTCGCCGAAGTCGAATTTGAGCGCATCGCGCTCGATGATGCTGAATGCCGGGTAGTCGCGAAACTTGAACTGCAGCAGCGGGATCAGGTCCCGGTCCAGCTCCACTGCGGTCAGCGACGGGCAGCGCTGCAGCAGCAGTCGGGTAATGGCGCCCTGGCCGGGGCCGATTTCCACCAGGTGGTCGCTCTCTTTGGGGGCGATCGCGCGCACGATCTTTTCGATGATATTTTCATCCACCAGAAAATTCTGGCCGAAGCGCTTGCGCGCCCTGTGTTCGAAAAAGTTGTCCATCAAAAAATTATTCGCTTGGTTTTCGTAGGATGGGCAAAGCGCAGCGTGCCCATCGGAGGCCAGTGATGGGCACGTCGCTGCACTCCTTTGCCCATCCTACAGGTGGCGCAGCCGCGCTAACTCGATTGCCTGGGACAGGGCCGCCTGCAGGCTGCCGCCATCGGCCAGGCCCTGGCCGGCGATATCGAGGGCGGTACCGTGATCCACCGAGGTGCGGATAAACGGCAGCCCGAGGGTGATATTCACCGCGTGGCCGAATCCCTTGAATTTTAACACCGGCAGCCCCTGGTCGTGGTACATGGCCAGCACCGCGTCGCAGCGGGCCAGCTGTGGCGGGGTAAACAGGGTGTCCGCCGGCAGCGGGCCGATCAGTTCCAGGCCCAGGGCGCGCAGCTTGTTCAGTGAGGGTTCGATGATGTCGATTTCCTCGCGCCCCAGGTGGCCGCCCTCACCGGCGTGGGGGTTGAGGCCGCAGACGCCGATACGCGGGTTTTCGATCCGGAACTGGTTGCGCAGGCTGCGGTGCAGGATGGTGGCGACCTGTTCCAGCCGTTCGGCGGTGATCGCGGCGCTGACATCCTTCAGCGGCAGGTGGGTGGTGACCAGGGCCACACGCAGTTCCTCCGCCGCCAGCATCATCACGACGCGCTCGACACCGGCGAGGTCGGCAAAGAATTCCGTATGGCCGCTGAAGGCGATCCCGGCGTCGTTGATCACCCCCTTGTGTACCGGTCCGGTCACCAGTGCATCGAATTCCCGCGACAGGCAGCCCGCGGCGGCGCGCCGCAGTGTCTCGAGTACGTAGGGGCCGTTGGCGCTGTCCAGGTGGCCCGGCGACGCGGCGCCGGCCATCGCCAGCGGCTGCAGGTACAGGCTGCCGGGGGCCGTTGCCGCGGCGGCTGCCGCGGGATCGAAGGGGATCAGTTCGAGGGGCTGGCGCAGCCGCGCCGCGGTGTCCTCGAGCAGTTGCGGATCGGCGACCGCCACGATCTGCGCCCGATGTCCGGTGGCGGCCAGCCTGACCGCCAGCTCCGGGCCGATGCCGGCGGGTTCACCGGGAGTGAGGGCAATCCTGGGGATCATTGCGCATCGCTTTGTTCGCCTTCGTCTTCCTTCAGCTCCGGCAGCTTGATTTCCACATAGGCCTCGTCGCGAATCTCGCGGCGCCAGTTCTGCAGCTCTTCCTCGTAGCGGCGGTTGCGCAGCAGGTTGGCGGCCTGGTTGCGGATGTACTGGTCGGTCATGTCCTGCTGGCGGCGGCCGTCGACGCGCAGGATATGCCAGCCGAACTGGCTGCGGAACGGCATGCTGATTTCGCCCACCGGGGTGTTTTCCATCGCCTGGGTGAACTCGGGCACGAACTGGCCGGGGTTCGACCAGCCCAGGTCGCCGCCATTAAGCATGGTGCCGATATCCTCGGAGTGTTCGCGGGCCAGTTCGCCGAAGTCGGCGCCGTCGAGTACCTGCTGGCGCAGGTCGAGCAGCAGGTTGTAGGCGGCGTCGTCATCGCGGATGGCGGAGGTCTTGACCAGGATATGGCGCACCTTGGTCTGTTCCACCAGCTGCTCGTTGGAACCGCGCTCGGCGTGGATCTTGAGCATGTGGAAACCGGCGTCGCTGCGGAAAGGATCGGTCACATCGCCGACCTTGTGGCCCTCGAGTGCATCCGCAAACAGGGTTGGCAGTTCCACGGTCTTGCGCCAGCCCAGGTCACCGCCCTGCAGGGCGTTCTGGCCGGCGGAGTTGGCGATCGCCAGGCGGCGGAAGTCGGCGCCGCCGCGGATCTGCTCGACCAGCTGTTCGGCCTTGTTGCGCGCCTCGCTCACCTCGTCACTGGGGGCGCTGGAGTTGACCGGGATCAGGATATGGCCCAGCTCGTACTGGGGCGATTTCCAGAATTCGCCCTCCTTGGAGCGCAGGAAGTTGTCGATATCCTGGTCGGTGATCTGGATGCGGCGGTTGACGCTGCCCTGTTCGACGCGGCGGATCAGCAGTTCCTGGCGGATCTGCTGGCGGAAGGCGTCCATGGAGATGCCGTCGGCGGCGAGGCGCTGGCGGAACTGCTCGGGGCTGGCGCCGGCGTTCTGCTGCACGCGCGCGATGGCCTGGTCGAGCTCGGCGTCGGAGACGGTGACGCCGGCGCGCTGGGCCATCTGCAGCTGCAGCCGCTCGATGATCAGCTGTTCCAGCACCTGGCGGCGCAGCACGTCCATCGGCGGCGCCTGTACATTCTGCGACTGGATCTGGGCCACGATGGTGTCCAGCCGCTGCTGCAGTTCGCTGGCCATGACCACGTCGTCGTCGACGACCGCGACCACCCGGTCCAGCGTCTGTACCTGCGCGTGGGTGTTCAGGGCCAAAAGAGCGGTCAGTGCGCAGAGCGCCAGTCGTGCCATTAGACCCTGTGTGCAAGCGGACTTAGTCATTATTCTCTTCACTGTTTCAGTACTTCTCTCTGATCAAAGTTGGCGATGCCCTGGCTGAGCATACGGGTGACCGTAGTGCCCAGGCCTGCCAGGCCTTTGAGCTGGATCTCCAGGTAGACACCCTCGTCGAACTCCAGCTCCTCGGGAGTTACCACGTCGGCCAGATCGTTGTCCAGCGAGCGGCGCCACACCAGGCGCGCCCGGTAACAGCAGCTGTCATATTCGACGCCGGCCATGTACTCCAGTTCCCGGTCAAAGGTTATATCGTAGTTGGCCCGCGCCAGGATCGAGGTGCTGGCGCTGATGGGCACCACCGCGGAGGTGTCCAGCTGTTCGACCGGGCCGCTGATCAGGTTACCGTTTTCGAAGCGCTCATCGCGGCGCAGGTAGCGATAGCCGAAGTTGAACAGGCGGAAATCCTCGTCCAGGTAGCGGACGGTGAAGCTGCCGCGGTTGAGCTCGTGCTCCTCTTCGTCGTAGATCAGCGTGCTGCTCGCGCGCAGTGACTGTAACGGGCGGCTCTCGATACCCACCGCGAACTCCGAGCGCGGCGAGTCCACGATGGTCTCGTCCAGTTCGATGCGGGTGTCGTCGGAGTAGAAGATCTGCCCCGCGCTGGCGGACAGCAGCGCGCGCCCGCTGGGGGGATCAATGAGGCGGGTCGTCAGGCCCAGGGCCACCCGGTCGGCGTCATCGATACGGTCGTTGCCGTTGAAGCGGCTGTCGCGGAACAGCTGGTAGAAACTCGGGGTGAACAGCGATGTGTCGTACAGCAGGTTGCTGCTCTTGGGATCGATATTGCCGATGGCGCTGTTGCCCAGGTCGAGGAAGTCCTCCTGGTTCGCGTCGGAGCTGGCCAGTGCAAACAGCCGCGGCTCCAGCGTCTGTATATAGCGGCGACCGAAGGCGTTGCCGTCCCGCTCGAAATACAGCCCGGTGTTGAGTGTGAACTGCGCGGCGGAGGCCTCCGGCGAATCGGAGACGTCCGGCGCCAGGAACTGGTCGTCCAGTTCGTAGCCGAGATAGCGCAGTGCCACGCCCGGGGTGAAATAGCCCCACAACCACTGCTTGTCCCAGTCCAGTTCATAGTCGAGCCGCAGGCGGTCGGCGTTGATGAAGTTGCGCGTGCGCGTGGTCACACTGTCGGGGTCGTCGACATCTGCGATATAGCGGATTGTCTGTGTGCTTTCGTGGTCGAAGCGGGTGAGCTGGTGATCCATCGACAGCGCCCAGTTGCCCCAGCGGTAGGCGCCGTCGATATCCATGCGCGGCAGCTGGCTGAAGGTGTCGAAAGTGTCTTTTTCCAGCAGCTGGTATTCCTGGGAGCGCAGGCTGGCCTGCCAGTTTTCACCCAGCGACAGGCGGCCCTGCACTGTCTGGTTGACCTTGCGCTCCGCGGACACGGCCAGGTTGGCCGTGTCCAGGTCGCGGAAGTAATCCGGGTCGCTGACTTTGGTGTAGTCGATATCGGTGCGCCAGAAGCTGTCGTTGCCGCCCTGCTGCTCCAGGTTGATCAGCCAGCGGTCCTCGCCCTTGGCCGGCAGTACCAGGTCTTCCGGAAAACCCTGCTGGATCAGTTCGCGCGCGTCCTCGTCGTCGCCGCCCTTGTCGTCGGGCAGGCCGGCGGCGCGCACCTCGGTATTGAACCAGGTGCTCAGGTGGCGCACCTCGACCTCGGCGCCGCTGCCGCGGTGCTGGATATAGCGCGGCACGATGGTGGCATCCATTTGTGGCGCGATATTCCAGTAGTAGGGGACGGCAAGATCCCAGCCGTTTTCGTCGCTGTGACTGATACTGGGGAACAGCAGTCCGGACAGGCGCGCATCGCCCACCGGGAAGCGCAGGTAGGGGAAATAGAAAACCGGCACATCGGCGATCTCCAGGCGCACATTGCGCGCCACGCCCTGGCGTTCGACATTGTCGATACTGATCTGGCCGCCGGTCATGCGCCAGATCTCGTCGCCGGGTTCGCAGCGGGTGTAGTTGCCCTCGGTCAGGGTCAGTTCGCCGCTGGCCTCGCGCGCCGCATAGCGGGCGCTGCCGTGGATAAAGTCGTCGTGCAGGACGTAGGTGGCATCCTCGATCGCGGCCGCCTGGCTGTCGGTGTGAACTTCCGCCGCCTTGCCGCGCACTAACATACCCGGTTCGCGTATCTCGATGGCGCCGCGAAGGTAGGCGGTGTTATCGGTGCGGTTGACGTCCACCTGATCGGCGAACAGCTGGCGGTAGCCCTGGGTGACGTGCACGTTGCCGCGCAGCTGCGCGGTGCCGTCGTCCAGCCACTCGGACTGGTCGGCGGTGGCCCGCAGCGGCGCCTCGTCCGGCAGCAGGTCGGCGTCGGCATAGTTGCGCGGCGGCGCCACGAAGGCACCGGTGCAGGCGGCCGGCAGGGTGGCGCGCTGCTGCGGGCTCAACCGGGAGCGGGGCAGCCAGTCCAGGTAGAGGTAGGGGTTGTACTCGGGGCCGGTGGCGGCGCCATCGTCCGCGGCGCGGGCCCACAGCGGCTGTGCGGCGGCCAGGCCGATGGCCAGGCCTGTGGCAACGGAGCGCGGGCGCGAGATTTGTCCAATGGCCAGCGCCAGGCGGCGCCACCGGGAAGCATGCAGCATCAGGTGAATAGTTCCGGCTATCTTTAGAGTTTCTTCCGTAGAGAGGAGCGCTCGGCGGGCCCCGCGGGCGGAACCCGCAAAAATCAGCGGACGATTCTACTTGAATGTAGAGCCCGATAACACTGACCCGGGCCGCCGCGGACTCTCTTTCCGCGGTGGTCGGCAGATTGGGGCAAATATAGTCGCCTCGCTGGACGGCGTTGGCGGCACGGTTACAATGCGGGGCCCGCAGGTGGGCCCTGCGGCCTATGGTGGAGTAGTAGCGGCGCATGAATGAGCCTTTGACAGACGTGACAGATCGGCGGCGGCAGGCCCTGGGCCAGTGGTCCGGCCGCGCGCTCGATCGCGCCGCTCCCGTGGACCTGCGGACCCTGGCCGGGGATGCGGGTTTCCGCCGCTATTTCCGCACCGGGACGACGCCGCCGCTGATCGCGGTGGACTCGCCGCCCGAGCGCACCAACCCGGCGCGTTTTGTGGCCGTGGCCGACCACCTGCGCCGCTACGGGATTCATACACCGCTGGTGCTCGCCGCCGATGTCGAGCACGGCTTCATGCTGCTCGAGGATCTCGGCGACCAGCTGTTGTATGAACAGCTCGATGAAGACAGTGTCGAGGGCCTCTACGCCGAGATGCTGAGCGAACTGCTGTGCCTGCAGCAGATACCGCCGGTGGGAGATCTGTTCCCGCCCTACAGCCGCGAACTGTTGCTGACCGAGATGCGTATCCTGCCGGAGTGGCTGGCGGAGAAGCTGCTCGGCCATACCCTCACCGATGCGGACCGGCAACTGCTGGAGAAGACTTTCTCCCTGCTGCTGGACAGCGCCGCGGAGCAGCCCCGGGTGCTGGTGCACCGCGATTACCACAGCCGCAACCTGTTATTGCGCGACGGCGAGCGGCCGGGTGTGGTGGATTTCCAGGACGCGGTCTGGGGGCCGGTGACCTACGACCTGGTCTCGCTGCTGCGCGATTGCTATGTGCGCTGGCCGCGGGAAAGTGTGGAGCGCTGGGCGCTATCCTATGCCGCCATGGCGGAATCCGTGGGGATACTGGAGGGCGTGGCGCCGGAAACTTTCCTGCGCTGGTTCGACTGGATGGGGCTGCAGCGCCATATCAAGGTGCTGGGGCTGTTCCCGCGCCTCTACTTGCGCGATGGCAAGCGGGGCTACCTGCCGGATCTGCCGCTGGTGATCCGCTACACCCTGGAAGTGGCTGGCCGCTATCCACAGATGGAACCCTTTGCAGACTGGTTCCGCGCCACGCTGCTGCCCCTGGCCGAGCAACAGGACTGGTATCGCGACTACCGCAGCGCCGGCGACCACAGAACACCATTGAATAAGCAGTCCCGATGAGCGAGATGGACAGAGAGCAGACACCGGCGTCATCCGACGCCCCCGCAGCCATGGTGCTGGCCGCCGGCTTTGGCAGGCGCATGCGCCCGCTGACCGATACGACCCCCAAACCCCTGCTGCCGGTGGCCGGCAGACCGCTGATCGAGTATGCCATCGAGCGGCTGGCGAAAGTCGGTGTGCGCCGCGCCGTGATCAACCTCGGCCACCTGGGCCACAGGA
The DNA here is from genome assembly GCF_023634065.1 of Microbulbifer litoralis. Taxonomy (GTDB): domain Bacteria; phylum Pseudomonadota; class Gammaproteobacteria; order Pseudomonadales; family Cellvibrionaceae; genus Microbulbifer; species Microbulbifer litoralis. The sequence goes on along the minus strand of NZ_JALKCV010000006.1, from coordinate 46,980 downwards.
TTCGCGAGCACCTGGGCGACGGCTCGCGCTGGGGGCTGGAGATCCGCTACTCCGTCGAGGAGGAGCCGCTGGAAACCGCCGGCGGTATCCTGCGCGCGCTGCCGCTGCTCGGCGACCGCCCCTTCTGGGTGGTCAACGGCGATGTGTGGTGCGACTTCGACCTGGGCCAGTGGCTGCGGCGCCCGCTGCCCGAGCGCTGCCCCGGCCGCCTGCTGATGGTGCCCAACCCGCCGCACAACCCGGAGGGGGATTTCGGCATCGAGAATGGGCTCCTGTCCGGCACTGCCAAGCCCCGCTATACCTTCTCGGGGATCAGCTGGCTGGATCCGAAAGCGTTGAGTGAGTACCCTCGCGCCCGCGCCTGCTTCGGTCTCGGCGAGGTGTTTACTCACAACGAGGACAGGATGCAGGCGGAACTCTATGAGGGCGACTGGTGCGATGTGGGTACACCCGAGCGCCTGCAGCGACTCGAGCAGCGCCTGAGCCGATGAATTTCTGAACCACAGGGAACCGCAATGCCGGATTACAAGATCGCCCCCTCCATCCTCTCTGCCGATTTCGCCCGCCTGGGCGAGGAAGTGGACGCGGTACTGGCCGCCGGTGCCGACTGGGTGCATTTCGATGTGATGGACAATCACTATGTGCCCAACCTGACCATCGGCCCGATGGTCTGCCAGGCGCTGCGCAAACACGGCGTGGAGGCGCCCATCGATGTACACCTGATGGTGGAGCCGGTGGACGATATGATCCGCATGTTCGCCGACGCCGGCGCCACCTCCATCACTTTCCACCCGGAGGCCTCGCGCCATGTGGACCGCTCGCTGCAGCTGATCCAGGGCCTGGGTTGCAGGGCGGGCCTGGTCTTCAATCCGGCCACCGGCCTGGATGCGGCCCGGTACGTGATGGACCGGCTGGATATGCTGCTTTTGATGTCCGTCAATCCGGGCTTTGGCGGCCAGAAGTTTATCCCCGCGACCCTCGACAAGCTGCGCGAGGCGCGCCGGCTGATCGACGACTCCGGGCTGGATATCCGCCTGGAGATCGACGGCGGCGTCAAACAGGACAATATCGCCGAGATCGCCGCCGCCGGCGCCGATACCTTCGTCGCCGGCTCAGCCATCTTCAGCGCCGACAACTACGCCGAGACCATCGGCGCCCTGCGGCGGCAACTGGCCAAGTAACCCCCGAGATTCACTATGTAGCTACTCTCTCCCTCCGGGACAAATTTGTCGGGAACAAGTTTGGACGCCGAGGGCGCCCGAAGGGTGAGTGCCATGGATGGCGGAAGTGCAGAAAATGCAGGAGCGCTTTTCTGTCGGTGCGTACCGTTGGCCGGCCGGTGTGCATGGCGCATCCTACTTGAGTCCCGAGTCCCGAGTCCCGAGTCCCGAGTCCCGAGTCCCGAACCCCTTGCCGCCCCCACAATGGATTTGTACACTTATGCGCCCAAATTGAGGGAACATCCGTGAACCACACTGCCCCCCACATCAACAGCTGGCGATGGCGCCGCTAGTCCGCTGAGGCCAACAACCGGCATCGACGCCGCCTGGCCGCCTATCCCGTGGGCGCCCGCTGTATCCACCCGCCCGCCAATCGAATCTTTGCAAACTGACTGGAGTCGCCATGACCCCAAGTGAATACGCCCAACTTGCGTCCGCGGGTTACAACCGCATACCGCTGGTGCGCCGCGTGCTGGCGGATATCGAGACACCGCTGTCCACCTACCTGAAACTGGCCGCGGGTCGCTATAGCTATCTGTTGGAATCGGTGCAGGGGGGTGAGAAGTGGGGCCGCTACTCGTTCATCGGCCTGCCGGCGCGCACTCTGCTGCGGGTTCGCGATCACACCGTCACCGTCGAGCGCGGCGGCGAGGTGATTGAGCGGCACCAGGCGGAGGATCCACTGGCATTCGTGGAGGAATTCCAGCAGCGCTACAAGGTGCCGGAACTGCCGGGCCTGCCGCGCTTCAACGGTGGCCTGGTGGGGTATTTCGGCTACGACTGCGTGCGCTATATCGAGCCGCGCCTGGCCGACAGCGCGCCGCCGGATATTCTCGACAACCCGGATATCCTGCTGATGGTCAGTGACGAGCTGGTGGTGTTCGACAACCTGGCCGGGGCGGTGATCCTTATCGTCCACGCCGATCCGGCGCTGGACGGGGATTTCGAGCGCGCCGGCGAGCGCCTGGATCAACTGGTCGACAAGCTGGCACAGCCGCTGCCGGAAACGGTGCCTCTGGACCTGGATGGCAACGGTATCGACGAGTCCGCCTTTCACTCCCACTTCGGCGAGGAGGCATTCAAGCGGGCGGTCGGCCGCGTGAAAGAGTATGTGCTGGCCGGCGACGTGATGCAGGTGGTGCCATCCCAGCGCCTGTCGGCGCCGTTCAGCGCGCCGCCGCTGAATCTCTACCGCGCGCTGCGCAGCCTGAACCCGTCGCCCTATATGTACTTTCTCGATCTGGGCGACCACCAGGTGGTGGGCTCCAGCCCGGAGATCCTGGTGCACCTGGAGGACGGCGAAATGACCGTGCGCCCGCTGGCCGGCACCCGCCGCCGCGGTGCCAGCGAGGAGGAGGACGCGGCGCTGGAGCGCGAGCTGCTCGCGGACCCGAAGGAGGTCGCCGAACACCTGATGCTGATCGACCTGGGCCGCAACGACGTCGGCCGCGTGGCCGAGACCGGCAGCGTCAAGGTGACCGAACAGATGGTGGTGGAGCGCTACTCTCACGTGATGCACATCACCTCCAATGTCGCCGGCCGGTTGAAGTCCGGCCTCACCGGTATCGACGCGCTGCGCGCGGCGCTGCCGGCGGGCACTCTATCCGGCGCGCCCAAGATCCGCGCCATGGAGATCATCGACGAGCTGGAGCCGGAGAAGCGCGGCATCTACGGCGGCGCGGTCGGCTACCTGGCCTGGAACGGCAATATGGACACCGCCATCGCCATCCGCACGGCGGTGATCAAGGACGGTCAACTGTATATCCAGGCCGGCGCCGGCCTGGTGGCCGACTCGGACCCGCAATCCGAGTGGGACGAAACCATGAACAAGGCCCGTGCGCTGTTCCGCGCCGCGGCCATGGCGCTGTCGGTCGGTGACGGCGGTGAGAGCAACAGCACAGCGAAAGTCACCAGTGATGAACGAAGTTAGTATTCCCAGCAGCCCGTCCCTGGCCGGGCTCTGCCGGCGTCTTGTCGAGGCGCCGCTGTTCAACCAGGCAATTATCGGCCTGATCCTGCTCAACGGTGTGGCCGTAGGGCTGGAGACTTCGCAGTGGTTTGTGGGCCGCTTCGGCGACCTGCTGCACGGCGTCAACCAACTGATCCTGGTGTCCTTCATCGTCGAGGCGGCGATCAAGATGGCGGCGCACGGGAGCCGCCCCTGGCGCTACTTTGCCAGCGGCTGGAACTGCTTTGATTTCAGTATCATCGCCCTGAGCCTGATCCCGGCGGCCGGGCCGCTGGCCACGCTCGCGCGCCTGGTGCGGGTGCTGCGGGTACTGCGCCTGGTGTCGGCCTTCCCGGAGCTGCGCCTGCTGGTGGATACACTGCTCAGGAGCCTGCCCAGCATGTTCCATATTGCGCTGCTGATGAGCATCATCTTCTATATCTACGGGGTGGCCGGTTATTTCCTGTTCCACGAGATCGACCCGACCCACTGGCGCAGCCTGCCGATCGCGCTGCTGAGCCTGTTCCGGATCGTCACCTTCGAGGACTGGACCGATATCATGTACACCGCCATGGATTCCATGCCCTGGGCCTGGGTCTACTTCATCAGCTTTGTGGTGATGGGCGCCTTCGTGATGATCAACCTGTTTATCGGCGTGGTGCTGAACAACCTGGAAGAGGCCAAGCTGCGCCGCCTGGACGAGCTGCAGCTGCCGCCCAGCCAGACGGAAATCCTGCGCGAGCTGCGCGCCACACAGCATGCCCTGGCACGACTGCAGAAGCGCATGGAGCCCGAAATGCAAGAGTTGGAGAAAGCAATGGATAGAGGAGCCGCACAATGATTCTGATGATCGATAACTACGACTCCTTTACCTGGAATGTGGTGCAGTACCTGGCCGAGCTGGGCGCGGATGTAAAAGTCGTGCGCAACGATGAGATCGCCGTCGACGATATCGACGCGCTGGCGCCGGAGAAAATCGTGATTTCGCCGGGACCCTGCACGCCCAACGAAGCGGGAATCTCCATGGATACCATCCGCCGCTTCGCCGGGCAGATCCCGATCCTGGGCATCTGCCTCGGCCACCAGAGCATCGGCCAGGTGTTCGGCGGCCGCGTGGTGCGCGCCGGCCAGGTAATGCACGGCAAGACATCGCAGATAGTGCACAACAACCTGGGGGTGTTCCACGGCCTGTCCAATCCGTTCGAGGCCACCCGTTACCACTCGTTGGTGGTGGAGAAGGGCAGTTTGCCGGCGTGCCTGGAAGTCACCGCCTGGACCGAGACCGGGAGCGGTGAGATCGACGAGATCATGGGCTTCCGTCATCGCGAACTGCCGGTGGAGGGGGTGCAGTTCCACCCCGAGTCCATCCTTACGCAACACGGCCACGATATGCTGAGAAACTTTCTCGAGGCTTGAATCGACAAGAGCGGCAGCCGGGCCGCATATATCACAGGGATCAGGGGAGAAAAAATGAATATCCAACAGGCCATCGCCAAGCTGGTGGAAGGCGATCACCTCACGCGCGCCGAGATGCGCGACACCATGGGCCAGATCATGCGCGGCGAGGCCGAGGAGGCGCAGATCGGTGGCCTGCTGGTGGCGCTGCGGCTGCGCGGTGAGACAGTGGAGGAAATCGCCGGCGCGGTGGAAGTGATGCGCGAACTGGCAACACCGGTGCAACTGGACCTGACCCATGCGGTGGATATCGTCGGCACCGGCGGTGACGGCGCCAACCTGTTCAACGTCTCCAGTGCCGCCAGCTTTGTCGCCGCGGCGGCGGGGGCGCGGGTGGCCAAGCACGGCAACCGTTCGGTCTCCTCCAGCAGCGGCGCGGCGGACCTGCTGGACCGGGCCGGTATCTATCTGGAGCTGAACGCCGGGCAGGTGGCGCGCTGCGTCGATACTGTCGGCGTCGGTTTTATGTTCGCACCCACCTACCACAGCGCCATGCGCCACGCGGTGGGCGCGCGTCGGGCGCTGGGGCTGCGCACCATTTTCAACCTGCTGGGCCCGATGACCAATCCGGCCGGCGTGACGCGCCAGGTGATCGGTGTCTATGACCGCAGCTACTGCCGCATTCTCGCCGAGGTTTTGCAGAGTCTCGGTTCCGAACATGTACTGGTGGTTCACAGCGAAGACGGCCTGGATGAGGTGAGCCTGGCGGCGGATACCCACGCGGTGGAGCTGAAAGGCGGCGAACTGCGGGAATTCAGCATCCGCCCCGAGGACTTTGGCATCGAGCGCCGCGATCTCTCCGGCCTGACGGTGTCCGGTGCCGAGGAATCCCTGGCCCTGATCCGCGCGGCGCTGGCCGGCGACGACAGCGAGGCGGCCCGCAAGGCCGCCGATGTGATCGCGATGAACGCGGGATTGGCGATCTATGTCAGCGGCGTGGCGGACAGCGCCGAGCAGGGCGTGGCCATGGCCCAGGACGCCATTGCCAGCGGCATCGCCGGGGAGAGGATCAAGGACCTGGCGGCCTTCACCAGCGCCTTCCGGCCGGAACCCATCGAGGAGAAGCGCTCATGAGCACCCCGACGATCCTGAAGACCATTGTCGAGCGCAAGTGGCAAGAGGTGGCCGAGCGCCAGCGGCAGTGCCCGATGGCAGAGCTTCGGGCCAGGGCGGTGGACCAGCCGCCGGCGCGCGGATTTGTATCGGCACTCGAGACCAGATTGCAGGCCGGTGAGGCGGCGGTAATCGCGGAGATCAAGAAAGCCTCGCCGAGCAAGGGCGTTATCCGCCCGGACTTTATTCCGGCGGAGATCGCCACCAGCTATGAAAAGGGCGGCGCCGCCTGCCTGTCGGTATTGACCGATGTGGATTTCTTCCAGGGCAGCGATGCCTACCTGCAGCAGGCCCGCAATGCCGTGCGCCTGCCAGTGCTGCGCAAGGATTTCACTGTGGATCCGTACCAGGTGTGCGAGGCGCGGGCCATCGGCGCCGACTGTATCCTGCTGATCGCCGCCTGCCTGGAGGACGCACAGATGCAGGACCTGAACGGCCTGGCGCAGGAGCTTGGGTTGGATGTACTGGTCGAAGTGCACGACCGCGAGGAGCTGGAACGTGCCCTGAAACTGCCCAACCGCCTGATCGGTATCAACAACCGCAACCTGCATACGTTCGAAGTACAGCTGGAAACCACCTTCAGGCTGCTGGACCTGGTACCGGACGACCGCATCGTGGTGACCGAGAGCGGCATCCACACCACCGACGACGTCGCAGCCATGCGCGGTCACAACGTCAACAGTTTCCTGGTAGGGGAGGCGTTTATGCGCGAGCCGGAGCCGGGGCGCAAGTTGATGGAGATGTTTAACTGATTCTCGGGACTCGGGACTCGGGACTCGGGTAAGGCGCGCCGTGTGCACCGCCCAGTGTCATCTCTGTGTTCGCCCTTGTTTTTGTGCACTTCAGGCTGGTGCCATTAAGCAAATGGGTGGCAGCAGGGCCTTCGCAGCAAATTAGGTGTTCTTTTCCAACTATCCAAATAGAATTCGAATGTCGATGCGAAGGCGCTGATACCGATAGCTGTTTGCCAGACCTTATGAGGCATGGATGCCGATTAGAGCGTACATGGATGTATTTACAGCGTGTCTGGCAAACAGCTATCGGTAGCAGTGCCGCCACCGCCGCAACTAACAACACCAGCTGAAGGAGCCCCAATCAAAAAGGGCGAACTAACGTTCGCCCTTCACTGGTTACAGGCCTCTGACCGTTCAATCAGCGCGTGCCGTAAACCACCATCGTCTTGCCCTTCACCGATACCAGCCCCTGCTCCTCGAGGGTCTTCAGTACCCGGCCGACCATCTCCCGCGAGCAGCCGACGATGCGGCCGATTTCCTGGCGGGTGATCTTGATCTGCATCCCTTCCGGGTGGGTCATCGCGTCCGGTTCGTTGCACAGGTCCAGCAGGGTGCGGGCCACGCGGCCGGTGACGTCGAGGAAGGCCAGGTCGCCCACCTTGCGGGTGGTGTTACGCAGGCGGCCGGCCATCTGTGTGGCCAGGGCGAACAGGAATTCCGGGTGTTGCCGGGTCAGCTCCTGGAACTTGCTGTAGGAGATCTCCGCGACCTCGCACTCGGTCTTGGTGCGCACCCAGGCGCTGCGGGTGTCCTGGTCGAACAGACCCATTTCACCGAAGAAATCACCGTCGTTCAGGTAGGCGACGATCATTTCGCGGCCCTCGTCGTCCTCGATCAGCACGGTCACCGAGCCCCGCATGATGAAGTAGAGTGACTCGCAGCGGTCGCCCGCGTAGATGATGGTGCTCTTGGCCGGGTAGCGACGCCGGTGGCAGTGAGCGAGAAAATCTTCGATATTGCCGATAGACATGGGTTCTTCGGTAGCAACCGTCACGGACCTACTCCTTATAATTTTTGACTTGTGTGCCTGATCCCGACCGGAAGGCGCCACAGCACAACAGCTGAATTATGGCGCTAAAAGCCTGTCCCCAACAGTGGTCGGGCCCGGGAAACGCTCGCAGTGTGACCTGGAACACTATTGCCCTGCCAGAGTCTGCTGTTTCGCGCGCATTGGCGCCCGGCGTGAGCCCCGGATAGCCACCCAGCTTACAGCAGCACAGTGAGACCTTATAGCGGCTGCGGGGTTCAGTGGCAACCGCCCCCGATTCTGTGATCGAAGTGTTGTCTTTTTGTGACAGGGCCGGAACCACTATACCGGAAAAGCCGGCGAAGCGGGCGGCGCCGGTGGATGTGGTAAGCTTCGCGCCCTCGTATTCTGAAGGAGTTGGATCATGCAGGGCAAAGTGACCTGGGTAGACGAGCTGACGTTTGTCGGCGAGGCCGGCAGCGGTAATTCGGTGGTAATGGAAGGTGGGCGCAAGAACAACGGCATCCGCCCGATGGAGATGATCCTGCTGGGAGTGGGCGGCTGCGCTTCCTACGACGTGGTCAGCATCCTGCAGAAGGCGCGCCAGGACGTCCTCTCCTGTCACTGCGAACTGAACGGCGAGCGCCCGGATGCTACCCCGGCGCCTTTTACCCGTATCGAGATGGCGTTTGTCGTGCGCGGCCGCAATATCAAGGAGAGCCAGGTGAAGCGGGCGGTGGAGTTGTCGGCGGACAAGTACTGCTCGGCGTCCATCATGCTGAAGAACGCCGGCGTGGAGATAGCGCACAGCTACCGCATCGAGGAAGTGTGATCAGACTTTATAGCTGGCCGCCGTCATCGCCCTGGACACCAGCGTCATCAGGCCCTTGACCGGGGCCGGGAAGCGCGCGCCGCCGGCTTCCAGCGCCGCGTGGCCGTGCTCCTCCTCATCGATCCGCATCTGCTCCACCACCGCGCGGCTCCTGCGGTCCTGTGCCGGCAGTTGCTGCAGGTGGCTCTCCAGGTGTTTGCACACCTGCTCCTCGGTAGCGGCGACAAAGCCCAGGCTGACGCGGTCGCCAACCTTGCCGGCGGCGGCGCCGAGGCCAAAGGACAGGCCGTACCAGAGCGGGTTGAGCAGACTGGGGCGGCTGTCCAGTTCCGCCAGCCGCTGTTCGCACCAGGCCAGGTGATCGATCTCCTCGTCCGCGGCTTTTTCCATCTCGCCGCGCACCTCCGGCAACCTGGCGGTCAGCGCCTGGCCCTGGTAGAGGGCCTGGGCGCACACCTCGCCACTGTGATTCACGCGCATCAGTCCCGCCGCGTGGCGTCGCTCCGCATCGCTCAGCTCGGCCTCCGGCTCGGCACCGGCTGGTGACTGGCGCCCGTGGCAGGGTGTTCCGGGGCTCAGTGTGCGCAGGGCGCGGTCCGCCTGCAGCAGCAGGCGATCGATACCGGTCAGTTTGCGTTCACTCACAAGTTGTTCCTTTCACCGCTTGAGACCTGAAGATATTCCGATGCAGGGTGCGCACAGCGCACCCTGCGCCGATTCAGCTGGTGGCCGCTTCCTCGCGCTCGATGGCGCGGTAGCCGATGTCCTTGCGGAAGAAGACGCCGTCCCAGTAGATGCCCTTGGCGGCCCGATAGGCATTGGCCTGGGCCTCGGCCACGGTGTCGCCCAGTGCAGTGGCGCAGAGCACGCGCCCGCCGCTGGTCACCACCCGCTCGCCGTCCAGGGCGGTGCCGGCGTGGAAGACCTTGGCATTGTCGCTGTCGGCACTGTCCAGCCCGGAAATGGCGTCGCCCTTGCGATAACTGCCGGGGTAGCCATTGGAGGCCAGCACCACGCCCAGCGCCGGGCGCGAATCCCACTCGACACTCGTCTCGTCCAGGCGCTTCTCCACCGCGGCCTGGCACAGTTCCACCAGGTCGGACTTGAGGCGCATCAGGATCGGCTGGGTCTCCGGATCGCCGAAGCGGCAGTTGTACTCGATCACCTTGGGGGCGCCGTCGGCATTGATCATCAGACCGGCGTAGAGAAAGCCGGTGTAGGGCATGCCCTCGGAGGCCAGGCCCTTCACCGTGGGCTCGATCACCTCGGCCATGATGCGCTGGTAGACGTCGTCGGTAACCACCGGTGCCGGTGAATAGGCACCCATGCCGCCGGTATTCGGGCCGGTGTCGCCGTCGCCGACGCGCTTGTGGTCCTGGCTGGTGGCCATCGGCAGGATATGCTCACCGTCCACCATAACGATAAAGCTGGCTTCCTCGCCGGTCAGGAACTCCTCGATCACCACGCGGCAGCCGGCGTCGCCGAAGGCGTTGCCGGACAGCATATCGCGCACCGCCAGTTCCGCCTGCTGTTCGGTTTCGGCCACGATCACACCCTTGCCGGCAGCCAGGCCGTCGGCCTTGACCACGATGGGCGCGCCCTTCTCGCGGATATATGCCAGCGCCGGCTCCACCTCGGTGAAATTGCGGTAGTCGGCCGTGGGGATCCGGTGGCGCTCGAGGAAGTCCTTGGTGAAGGCCTTGGAGCCCTCGAGCTGGGCCGCCGCCTTGCTGGGGCCGAAAATGGCCAGGCCGCGGCTGTTGAAGAAATCGACGATGCCGTCCACCAGCGGCGCCTCGGGACCGACAATGGTCAGTTCGACGCCGTTCTCCTCGGCGAAATCCGTCAGCGCGGAGAAGTTGTCGACGCCGATGGCGACATTTTTCAGTTTGGGTTCGCGCGCGGTGCCGGCATTGCCCGGCGCCACGAACACGGTGTCGACGGCGGGGTTCTGGGCCGCTTTCCAGGCCAGGGCGTGCTCGCGGCCGCCTGCGCCGATTACCAATACATTCATTCTCTAAATCCCCCTGAGTCGGCCGGTGGTTTCCTGTTGGAGGCCTATTCTAGCCCGATTGCCCACCGGACAAGAAAAAAGCCGGCCCATTGTGCGCCGGCTTTTGTGACCAGTTTATGATCAATGATGCCCGTTAGTGGCGGAAATGGCGCATGCCGGTGAAGACCATGGCCATATCGTGCTCGTCCGCGGCGGCGATGGTTTCCTCGTCGCGCATGGAGCCGCCCGGCTGGATTACCGCGCGCACGCCCACCCTGGCGGCGTTGTCGATACCGTCGCGGAAGGGGAAGAAGGCGTCGGACGCCATGACCGAGCCCTTCACCTCCAGACCCGCATGCTCTGCCTTGATGGCGGCGATACGGGCGGAATTGACGCGGCTCATCTGGCCGGCGCCGACACCGACGGTGCGGCCGTCCTTGCCATAGACGATGGCGTTGGACTTGACGAATTTCGCCACCTTCCAGGTGAACAGCAGGTCGCGGATTTCCTCTTCAGAGGGCTGGCGCTTGGTCACCACTTTCAGGTCGCCCTCGGTGATGAGACCGTCATCGCGATCCTGCACCAGCAGGCCGCCGTTGACGCGCTTGTAGTCCAGCCCCGGAATGCGCTGCGCGCCCCAGTGGCCGCAGGCCAGCAGGCGTACGTTCTTCTTCTCGGCCACGGCCGCTTTTGCTTCCTCGGACACGGACGGCGCGATGATCACCTCGACAAACTGGCGCGCGACGATGGCTTTTGCGGTTTCGCCGTCCAGCTCGCGGTTGAAGGCGATGATGCCGCCGAAGGCGGACTCGCTGTCGGTCTCGAAGGCCAGGTCGTAGGCCCGGTGGATATCCGCAGCGATACCCACACCACAGGGATTGGCGTGCTTGACGATCACACAGGCGGGCTCGTCGAAGCTCTTTACGCATTCCAGTGCCGCGTCGGTGTCGGCGATATTGTTGTAGGAAAGCGCTTTGCCCTGGAACTGCTCGGCGGTGGCGATGCTGGCTTCGGCCGCATTCGGCTCGACGTAGAAGGCACTTTTCTGATGCGGATTCTCGCCGTAGCGCAGGTCCAGCTTCTTCTCGAACTGAGAGTTGAAAGTGCGCGGGAAAGCCTGCTTTTCGCCGTCTGCGGAGATGGAGCCCAGGTAATTGGCGATAGCACCGTCGTAGCCGGCGGTATGCTCGAATGCTTTCACTGCGAGGTCGAAGCGGCTGTCGTGACTCAGGGCGCCGTTATTGGCCTTCATCTCTTCGACGATGCCGTCATAGTCGCCGGCGTTGACGACGATGGCTACATCCTTATGGTTCTTGGCCGCGGCCCGGACCATGGTCGGGCCGCCGATATCAATATTCTCGATCGCCTCTTCCAGTGTGCAGTCGGGCCTGGCGACGGTCTGGGCAAAGGGATAGAGGTTGACCACCACCATATCGATCGGCGTGATGCCGTGCTCCGACATGACGCTGTCGTCGGTACCGCGACGGCCGAGGATTCCGCCGTGGACTTTCGGGTGCAGGGTCTTTACGCGCCCATCCATCATCTCCGGGAAACCGGTGTAGTCGGAGACTTCCACCACCGGGATGCCGGCCTCTTTGATCTGGCGGTGAGTGCCGCCGGTGGACAGGATTTCTACGCCCAGTTCGGAGAGGGCGCGGGCAAAATCGACAATGCCGCTTTTGTCCGAAACGCTGATCAGCGCGCGGCGGATGGGAGTTTGGTCGGTCATTGGGGGTCCGTTCCAGTTTTAGGTAGGTTGGAGTTTAGTGTTGGTTGGGTAATCTTGTGTTCGGGACTCGGGACTCGGGACTCGGGACTCGGGACTCGGGACTCGGGACTCGGGACTCGAAAAGAATATCGAAATTCGATGCAAAGGCCCTGCTACCGGGAGCTGTTTGCGGGACTGTTGGCGAGAGGGACCTCGCCGACAAGCCTACAGGGACGTATTCACGGCGTGTCCCGCAAACAGCTCCCGGTAGCAGGGCCGCCCCGGACCCACTTAAGGCATCTGACCCGAAACACAAAAGCCGCGCGATGCGCGGCTTGGTATCTCTCTATGTATTGGTCCCGAGTGCTTACAGCAACCCGTAACGCTTCAGCTTCTTGCGCAGGGTGCCGCGGTTCAGGCCCAGCAGCTGTGCGGCGCGGGTCTGGTTGTGGCGGGTGTACTTCATGACCACTTCCAACATCGGCGCCTCGATCTCGGACAGCACCATGTCGTAGACGTCGGTAACCATCTGGCCATCCAGGTGACGGAAGTAATTCTCCATCGCCTGCTCGACCGCATCGCGCAGTGACTGCTGCTGCGGCTGCGCCAGTTGCGTCTGCCCCCCTGTGGATACCTCTTCGTTGCCGGCATCCGGAATCAGTGCTTCATTATTCATGCCGCTTGTGCCCCTCTCGTTATTCGGCGTTCAAACCACTCGTGAACGCTGGCATGTTGTGCTTCTGCGCTTTCTAATTGGAAAAAGGTCTTGCGAAAGGACTCGCTCCCCGCGAGTGTCTTCAGGTACCAGCCCACATGCTTGCGGGCGATACGGACCCCCATCAATTCACCGTAGAAACGGTGCAATTCGCCCAGGTGGGCGAGCAAAATATCCCTGACTTCTTCCAGTGCGGGTTCCGGAAGCATCTCCCCCGTGGCGAGGAAGTGCCCAATCTCCCGAAATATCCATGGCCGTCCCTGTGCTGCACGGCCAATCATCACTGCAGCGGCGCCTGTGTAGTCGAGCACCTCCCGGGCCCGCTGTGCACTGGCGATGTCACCATTGGCGAAAACCGGAATTTTCACCCTGGATGCAATATCGGCAATGGTATCGAATTCGGCCTGACCGCGATACCCGCAGGCGCGGGTGCGCCCGTGTACGGCCAGGGCTGAAATGCCGATGTCTTGAGCCATTTTGGCCACCGTGACCCCGTTGCGAGAATCCGTGCACCAGCCAGTGCGGATTTTCAGGGTCACGGGAACTGAGACGGACCGGACCACGGCTTCCAGAATCTCCGCGACCAGTTTCTCGTCCCGCAACAGGGCCGACCCCGCCGCTTTCCTGCAGACCTTCTTCGCCGGGCAGCCCATATTGATATCAATGATCTGCGCGCCACGACGCTCATTCTCGCGCGCGGCCTCCGCCATCATTGCGGGGTCGCCGCCGGCGATCTGCACGGAGATGGGTTCCGCCTCGCCGCCGTGGTCGAGGCGCAGCCGCGACTTGCGGCTGTTCCACAGGCGCGTGTCCGAAGTCACCATCTCCGACACTACCAGGCCCGCGCCCTGGCGCCGGCACAATTGGCGGAAGGGGCGGTCGGTCACACCGGCCATCGGCGCCAGAATTACCGGGGTGCCGATAATGTAGGGGCCAATGGCAATGGACACAGTCACTCCGGTGGGTTGTCGGCGGGCGCCGCGGCGCTCCTGCTCCGTAAAAAGAGCCGCCTATGATAGCGGTTGCCCCGGCGTTGGAAAAGCGAAAAAGCGCGCAAATTGGTTGTCGAGTGCGCGTTTAGTGTGCCGATTGCGCAGTTTTTGCGGATTTAAACGCCTTACGGCGCCTCTTGCCGTTGAGTATGTGAGCGCTAATTCACTATGTGCAGTTCGTAGTTCACCGCCTCGCTGCCCGGGTCGACAATCTCGATGGCGATATGCACCGGGCTGCCGCTGGGCATCTGCCGGCTGCCGGCCAGCTCGCCCCGCAGATAGTCCCGCGGGGCGAATCGGCGGCTGGCGACCGGCCGGTTCTTCAGGTCGGTGAAGCTGAGCTGCAGGCTGGGGAAAGACTGGGGGAAGGGGGCGGTATTCAGCAGTACCGCGTCCACCACCAGCGCGCCGGCCAGTTCCGGATGGCTGCGCACCACCAGGTTGGATGCGCGGATCGCCTGCAGGTCCACCAGCGGCGGCAGCTCGCAACCAAGGGCCGGGCAGGCCACAGCGTAGAGCTGGCGCCAGGGTTGCTGCTTGCCCAGGCTGTCGAAACGGTAGTAGGCCACCTGCGCCGCCAGGCCCGCCAGCAGCACCAGGGCCAGCAGTGTCCACAGCCAGCCGGGGATGCGCCGGTCCACCTTTGGCTGCCAGGACATTTCCACCGGCGCCGGCTCAATGGCGCTGATCAGGTGATCGCGCTCGCGTTGTGGCGAAATCTCTCCACCGTCGTCGCGTGCGGCAGCGGCGCGGGTTTCAATCTGCTGCAGCCGCTCGGACATCTCGTCCCGGGGCGGTTCGTCGTCCCACGGTGTCGAGGGGGCGGGTTCGCGCCGGGGCGGCGGATCCGGTGATTCGTTGGCCCAGGGATCTTCGTCCGGGTCCGGTAGCAGCGCATCGATATCGTCGTCCGGTTCTCCGTCTGCCGGTGTCCCGGTGCTGATCTCGCGCCACTGCTGGTCGCCGAAAGCCTCGCCGATCAGCGGTTCGTCTCGCTGTATTTCACTCTTCTGGGCGGCATCGCTTGCGTCTTCAACGGGCATGGTGGGCGGCGCCGGTGCGCTGCCGTCGCCGTCCAGGTCGATATCGTCGTGGATCAGGAAATCATCGTCTTCCAGCAGGGCCTCGAGATCCCGGCCGGCCTTGGGGTCGCTCTCGGTAAAGACGATATTCTCGTCGGCGCGGAATACCTGCAGGCAGGAGCCACAGCGCACGGCGCCGCGGGCCGCGCGCAGCTGCTGCTCGTTGACATGGAAAGAGGTGCTGCAGTGGGGGCAGCGGGTAACCAGTTGCGACATCGGATTGCGTAATTTTTATCGGGGCGCCAAGTGTATCAGCAGGCCGGGTGGGGGCGAACCTTTCAGGAGAGTGCCAGTAAGTTAGCTTAGGGGCGGCCCTGCTGCCGGGAGCAGCACCGCCACGGAACCGTCTAACGAGGTGGCCCTAGGGGCGAATTCAAGATTTGCCCCTAGCGTACACGGGTGCCACTCAGGCGCACCCACTCCTCGCGCCGGCCGTCCTCATCGAAATCGATCCACTCCCTGTAGGCGGCTTTCACGGTGTCCGCCTGGGAGGCGAGGATGCCGGACAGGCAGATACGGCCGCCGAGCCTGGTCAGCCCGGTCAGCTGCGGAGCCAGTTCCACCAGCGGGCCGGCGAGGATGTTGGCCAGCATCACGTCCGCGGGTTCCCGCGGCAGTTTTTCCGGCAGGTAGACCGGGAAGCGCTCCGGCTCCAGGCCGTTGCGGGCGGCGTTGTCGCGGCTGGCGATCAGTGCCTGGGGATCGATATCGGTACCCAGGGCGCGCCCGGCGCCGAGCAGCAGGGCGCCGATGCCGAGGATGCCGGAGCCGCAGCCAAAATCGATCGCGCTCTTGCCGGCCAGGTCCTCGCCCGCGAGCCACTGCAGGCACAGGAAGGTGGTGGGGTGGGTGCCGGTGCCGAAGGCCAGGCCCGGATCCAGCAGCAGGTTGACCGCCTGAGGGTCCGGCGGTTCGCACCAGCTGGGGCAGATCCACAGGTTGTCTGCGCACTGGATGGGCTTGTAGTGGCTCATCCACTCGCGCTCCCAGTCCTTGTCTTCCAGCTGTTCCCAGCGGGTATTGGGCAGCAGCTCGCACAGGAAGGAGGCGGCCTTGGCCTCGGTCACGGCGGTATCGACCTCGGCGTCGAACAGGCCGGTGACGCGGGTCTGGTCCCAGAGCGGCGTCTCGCCCAGGCCGGGTTCCAGGATCGGCTGGTCGGCGTTGTCCTGCATGGTCACGGACACGGCGCCGGCGAACAGCAGCGCATCCTCGATTTTGTCCGCGTGCTCGCGGTTGGTGTCTACTCGGAGTTGGAGCCAGGGCATAGGGGTGGTCGGTGGTTGTTGGTCTGTGTGTAGGAGCGGTCCGGCCGGGAGCGGTCCGGCCGGGAGCGGCCCGACCGGGAGCGGCCCATGGCCGCGATGGGGGCAGCGGGTTTCCCGGGAGGGCAGATGTAAGAAGATTCGGGGTCGGCCCTGCTGCCGCAAGCTGTTTGCGGGACACGCTGTGAATCCATCCCTGAACGCTCTAATCGACATCCCTGTCTCATAAGGTGCCGCAAACAGCTTGCGGCATCAGGGCCCACGCATCGGAATTCGGTATTCTTTTCGAGTCCCGAGTCCCGAGTCCCGACCTTACAGCCCCAGCTTCTTCTCAAGATAGTGAATATTCACCCCGCCCTCGGCAAAGGCCTCGTCCCGCACCAGTTGTTCCTGCAGCGGGATATTGGTCTTGATGCCGTCGACGATCAGTTCCGACAGCGCTACCCGCATGCGCGCC
This sequence comes from Microbulbifer litoralis, assembly GCF_023634065.1. Taxonomy (GTDB): domain Bacteria; phylum Pseudomonadota; class Gammaproteobacteria; order Pseudomonadales; family Cellvibrionaceae; genus Microbulbifer; species Microbulbifer litoralis. The sequence goes on along the minus strand of NZ_JALKCV010000006.1, from coordinate 30,439 downwards.
AGGGCGGCCTTGCGGTCCTCGGCGTGGGTGATCACCTTGGCGATCATCGAGTCGTAGTTGGGCGGTACCGTGTAGCCGGAATAGAGGTGCGAGTCCACGCGCACGCCCAGGCCGCCGGGGGTGTGGAAATTGTTGACCTTACCCGGGGAGGGGAAAAAGGTCTTCGGGTCCTCGGCGTTGATGCGGCACTCGAAGGCGTGGCCGCGGATCACGATATCTTCCTGCTTCAGCGACAGCTTCTCGCCGGAGCAGACGCGGATCTGCTCCTTGATCAGGTCGACACCGGTGACCATCTCGGTGACCGGGTGTTCCACCTGGATGCGGGTATTCATCTCAATAAAGTAGAAGCGCTCGTCTTCGTACAGGAACTCGAAGGTCCCGGCGCCGCGGTAACCGATTTCGATACAGGCCTGTACACAGGACTCCTGCACACCGCGGCGCACATCGTCGGGAATACCCGGCGCGGGCGCTTCCTCGAGTACCTTCTGGTGGCGGCGCTGCAGGGAGCAGTCGCGGTCGCCCAGGTGGATGGCGTTGCCCTGGCCGTCGGACATTACCTGCACCTCCACGTGGCGGGGGTTCTGCAGGAATTTTTCCATGTACACGGTGCTGTCGCCGAAGGCCGCGCCGGCCTCGGACCTGGTCACCGAGATGGCGTTCAGCAGGGCCGCTTCGGTGTGCACCACGCGCATGCCGCGCCCGCCGCCGCCGGAGGCGGCCTTGATGATCACCGGGAAGCCGATTTCGCGGGCGATCTCCAGGCAGCGTTCGCCATTCTCCGGCAACGGGCCGTTGGAGCCCGGTACCGTGGGCACGCCGGCCTTCTTCATCGCCCTGATTGCAGACACCTTGTCGCCCATCAGGCGGATGGTGTCGGCGTCCGGGCCGATAAAGGTGAAGCCGCTCTTCTGCACCTGCTCGGCGAAATTGGCGTTCTCGGACAGGAAGCCGTAGCCGGGGTGCACCGCCACCGAATCGGTGATCTCCATCGCGGAGACGATCGCGGGGATATTCAGGTAGCTCTGCGGCGACGGGTTGGGGCCGATGCAGACGGCCTCGTCCGCCAGGCGCACGTGTTTCAGGTCGCGGTCCACCTGCGAGTGCACGGCGACGGTGGCGATGCCCATCTCCTTGCAGGCGCGCAGCACGCGCAGGGCGATTTCGCCGCGGTTGGCGATCAGTATCTTGTCAAACATAAGTCACCCCCGCTCAGACGATGGTCACGAGCGGCTGGTCGAACTCCACCGGCTGGCCGTCTTCCACCAGGATCTGGTCGATGGTGCCGGCCTTGTCGGCCTCGATCTGGTTCATCATCTTCATCGCCTCGACGATGCAGACCACGTCGCCGGCCTTGACCTGCTGGCCCACTTTTACGAAGGGGTCGGCGCCGGGGCTGGAGGCGGCGTAGAAAGTGCCCACCATCGGCGACTTGATCGGGTGGCCGGTCAGCGCCGGCACCGATTCGGATTCGGCGGGCTCGGCGGCGGGGGCCGGTGCAGCTGGCGCCGGGGCCGGGGCGGGGGCCGGCGCCTGCATCGGTGCGGCCATGACCGGCGCCGCGTGCTGGGCCGCGCCGCTGGTGCCGCGGCTGATGCGTACCGATTCCTCGCCTTCCTTGATCTCCAGCTCGCCGATATCCGATTCTTCGAGCAGTTCAATCAGTTTCTTTATCTTGCGGATATCCATAGTACTTCGCTCTCTGTGTCTGGTCGTTCAATGGGGGGATGGCGCCAGGCTCAACTGCTGCATGGCGGCCTCGATGGCCAGGGTGTAGCTGTGTGCGCCGAAGCCGCACACGACCCCCCGGGCCAGGTCGGAAAAATAGGAGTGGCGCCTGAATTCCTCCCGCGCGTGGGGGTTGGACAGGTGCAACTCGATAAAGGGGATGGCGACCGCCGCCAGGGCGTCGCGCAGGGCCACACTGGTGTGGGTAAAGGCGGCGGGGTTGATGACGATAAAATTGATGCCCTCGCCGGGCGCCGCCTGGATGCGGTCGATCAGTGTGGCCTCGCTGTTGCTCTGCAGTGTCTGCAGTCGATGGCCGGCGGCCTCGCACTGGCTGCGCGCGGCGTCGTCGATCTGCGCCAGGGTGGTGGCGCCATAGATTTCAGGCTCGCGGCTGCCGAGCAGGTTGAGATTGGGCCCGTGCAGCAGAAGAATGTTCGCCATAGCTTGCCCTGAAGAAAAAGCGCGAAACGGTCACAAAAACCTGACGAAAGTCGGCTAACTTGCAGGCTTCCGCCAGTTTTACGGCCTTCTGGCCGAATTTTCAGCGAGTGTGCCGCAAAAGTGACCCCTTGTCCATGCTGGATTCCAGGTTTCTTGACGTTAGCGGAACTTCAGGGTGTTTTCCGCGATCTTTGGCGCAAGATGGCTGAAGAGGGTGGCCTGTTTGCCGGCCAATCTGGCTATAAAGGCCGTCAGGGGCCGGCATCGCCCGTCGCAGTGATGGCCCCGTTTCCGGCGGCGGCCCGCAGCGCCGCCAGCAGGCCGTCCCGGGTCAGCACCTGGGGCAGTATCTGCGCGTCGCCGCCGCCGGCGGGGTAGAGCAGGTAGAGCGGCACGCTGGTGCGGCCGTAACGGGCCAGCAGCTCGCTGATCTGCGGGTCCTGGTTGGTCCAGTCGCCCTTCAGCGCGATCACATCCAGCTGCTCGACGGCGTCGGCAATCTCGTCGCTCGACAGGACCGCTTTTTCGTTGGCCAGGCAGGTGATGCACCAGGCGGCGGTCATATTGACCAGTATCGGGCGCCCCTCGCTGCGGCCGCTGTCCAGCAGCTCCGGCGAGTAGGGTTGCCAGTAACCGCTGCCGATGCCGGCGGACTGCTGCAGCGGTGCCAGCCGCGGCAACAGCAGTGCCGCCAGCAGCAGCGCCGCCAGTGCTGCGCCGCCCTTGCCCCAGCGCCAGTCGGGTCGGGGCCACAGCCACAGCGCGAAGGCGATGGCGACGGCGCCGGCCAGCACCAGTGCCACGCCGTCGCTGCCGGTCTGCCGGCCCAGTACCCACAGCAGCCACACCGCGGTCAGGTACATGGGGAAGGCCAGCAGTTGCTTCAGCCGGTCCATCCAGGGGCCCGGCCGCGGCAGTCGCTCGGCCAGTGCCGGAATGTAGGTCAGCAGCAGGAAGGGGGCGGCCATGCCGGCGCCCAGTGCCGCGAACACGGACAGGGCAACGGCGGCGGGTTGCGTTACCGCAAAGCCGAGTGCCGAGCCCATCAGCGGGGCCGTGCAGGGGCTGGCCACCACCGTCGCCAGCACGCCGGTGGCAAAGGAACCGCGCAGGCCGTGTTGCGCACCCAGCCCGCCGCCAACGCCCATCAGGCTGCCGCCGAACTCGGTGACGCCGGACAGGCTCAGGCCCATGGCGAAGAACAGGTAGGCCAGCGACGCGACCAGTATCGGCGACTGCAGCTGGAAACCCCAGCCGACGGCCTCGCCACCCGCCCGCAGCGCCAGCATCAGCGCCGCGATGAGTACGAAGCTCGACACCACGCCGGCGCCGTAGACCCAGCCGTGGGCGTGGCGCCGGTGCGGGCTTTGCGCCCCCTGGCTGATGGCCAGCACCTTGATCGACAGCACCGGGAACACGCAGGGCATCAGGTTCAGCAGCAGGCCGCCGGCAAAGGCCAGCAGCAGGGCGAGAGGCAGGGCCATATCGGTGCCGTTGGCGGTGCTGCCGCCGGAACCCGGGAGGGGGGCGGCCGGCGTCGAAGCCTCCATTGGCGCGACGCTGCCGCGGGTCGGATCCAGCCGGAACTGGCGCACCTGCGGAGGGTAGCAGAGACCGGCATCGGCGCAGCCCTGGTAGTGCATTTCCAGCTGCAGCGGCCCGTCCGCTTGCACGGCGACGGGGATTTCCAGTTGCAGCCGGTAGACCTCGGTCTCCTTCTCGAAGTAGTCGTCCCAGATGACCTCGCCCTCGGGCAGGGTCAGTGGCAGTTCGGTCTTTTCAGTCCCATCAATGCGGTAGAGGGCCAGCTTGTCGCGATAGAGGTAGTACTCCGGCGCTATCTGGAAAATGGCGGAGATGCCGTCGCCATCGAACAGGAAATCCTGTTGGTAGGCCCGGTCCACGGGCAGGAACTCGTCCTGCACCGCGACGGGGGACTCACTGCCGAAGCTGCTCTGGGCGCCGGCCGGCATCGACAGCATCTGCGAGACCGGCAGCAACAGTATCGCCAGCAGTGTGAGGAAATTTTTGCGGAAAATGTCGGTCATCACAGCCATGGGAGTAAAAATTCTTTATAGTCAGTTGTCTGACTGTTGCAGTCTGCAGCGGTTCAGCGACGACCGCTGCGTCGGCAGTATAGCCGGGCGCGCGGTGCAAAAAAACAACAGTGGGAGATGGGTCTTGTCCTCGATAGGCGCTTCCTGCAGCCGTTGGATCTGTTTGTTCACCGCCCTGTGGCTGGGCGGCTGTGTCACCACGCCGCCGGTACCGCCGCCGCGGGCGGTGCCGCTGCCGGAACCCGAGAAGCCCGCCGGGCCCTCGCCGGAGGAGATCCGCCGGCGCAACGTCGAGTTTTTCCTGCAGCGGGCGGAAGCGGCCCAGGCGCGGGGCTACCTGACCCAGCCCGCCGGTGCCAGCGCCTACGACTACTACCTGCGGGTCCGGCAGCTGGACCCGGGCAACAGCCGCGCCGCCGCCGGTATCCAGACCATCGTCATCGACCTTGTGGGGCGCGCCCGGGACGCGCTGCGCCGCCGCTCCTTCGGCCAGGTAAACAGTTTCCTGAACCGCGCCGAGCAACTCGCACCGGGCAACGCGCTGGTGGAGGAAGTGCGCGCGCAACTGGTGCGCGAGCGCAGCCGCGCCTCGGTCCGGCTGCCGCAGGGCGATACGATCACGCTGCCCGCCGGCGCCCTGTCGGCGAAATCCGAGCCGGCGATCCAGTTGCTGCAGCGGACGGCACGGCGCATCCAGCGGGAAGATCTGCGGGTGGTGATCATCGCCCGCAGTGACGCCGAGGGACGCTGGATCTACCAGCAGCTCAGGGAGGCGGTGAGCGACTACCGGGTACGCGCCAATATTCGCGTCGGCGGCCCGCCGCAGCTGATCCTTCAGACACAACAATAAACACGGGAGATAGCGCGTGAAACGACTCTGTGGCCTGTTGTCGGCTTTGTTGCTGAGCGTATCCGCCGCCGCGTCGGAGGCGACGCTGCAAATCGACGGCTATGCGCGGGAAACCCTGCCCGGCGCCGCCATGAGCGCGGCCTACCTGACGCTGCAAAACGGCGCGCAGGAGAGGCGCCAGTTGGTGCGGGTGGAACTGCCGGGGCGGTCGGGTGCCTCCGCGGACCTGCACACCACCGAAGAGCGCGACGGTGTCAGCCGCATGCGCCCGCTGGACATGCTGTCGGTGCCCGCCGGCGGCGAGGTGCAGATGGCGCCGGGCGGCGTGCACCTGATGCTGCGCGGCGTGGAGCTGCGCGCCGGCGACAGCCTGCCGCTGCGCCTGCATTTTGCCAGTGGCGACGCCATCGATATCCGGGTGCCGGTGCGCAGCCTGCGGGCAGCGCCGGGGGGCGCGCACCACCACGGCTGAACTTTCGATGCCGGTTGGCAACGAAGGGCCTGGGGACCATTCCCCGAGCCGCGTGTCTCGAGAACAAAACCTTGTATTACAACTGCCCAATCGATCAGGGGGAGAATTCGATGAAAAAACTGCTGTTATTCCTGGGCGCCTGTACCCTGGCGGCCTGCGCCCACAGCCCGATCCAGATCCAGGTGCGCCCGCAGGTGGAGGTGGCGCCGGCGGATATCGGCGCCGGCCGCACGATCAATGTGCGCGGGGTCAACAAATTGCCCGGCGGCGGCCTGGGTTCCCTCGGCGGTGTCTACGCCAGCGACGACCAGGTGCAACTGGGGAACAATGTGGAGAATGCCATCGCACAGACGCTGGGCGACGGTTTTGCCAGCTGGAACTTCCGCCCCGCCGGCAGTTCCGCGGACGTCCAGGTGGTCGCCAACCTGACCGGCCTGCGCTACGACAGTCCGGACAAGATCTACACCACCAAGGTTGACACCGAGGCCGAGGTGCAGCTGGAGGTCAGGATCGGCGGCGCCACCTACTACGGCAACTACCGCTCCAGCGGCAAGGACCGCAGCCTGATCAAACCCGACCGCGCGGAGGTGGAGACGCGTATCAACGGTCTGCTCAGCGCAACACTGCAACGCGCCTTCGAGGACGAGAAGCTGAAAAACTTCTTGCGCGCCAACCGCTGAATAGGCAACTTTGTACCTGATTTGGCAGGCAGGGCGGGCAGGGAGCGCTCACTGGATGTGAACAGGCGGGTTTGTGTGATGGAGTTGGCGAATTCGCAGTGCTGTCGGCGGGGTGTGGCGCGAGCGCCTATAGTCCCCTGCAAACGACGCGCAAAACCAGATAAGACGCGAGCTTGCAGCTTTGACTGAGTACGATCCGAAATCCGTCGAGTATCTCGGCCTGCTGGCACAGGTCGAGGACGGGCTGATGCCCGCTGCGGAACTCAGTCTGCGGGCCGCCGAGGTCGCCCTGGGCGAAGTGGCCGACGGCGTCATCGTCACCGATGCCCGCGGCCGGGTCACCTACAGCAATCCGCTGGTAAGCGAGCTTACCGGAGACCTGGTGGGCCTGTTGCCGGGGCAATCCCTCAACGACAACCTGCAGCTCCTCGACCGCGACGGCCAGCCCCTCGAGCCCCTGTTGCCGACTGGCGAGCAAATGGCAGAGTTGCCCGCTATGCGGGAATTCAGTGCCTGTATCCGCCGGGATGGCGAGCGGTCGGTCGATATCACTGCGCAGGTCATCGCAGTGCGCGACGGCGCGACGCTGACGAACTTCGTGCTGGTGCTGCGGGACACTTCCGCCGCCCGCCGGATCTCCTCCCGCCTCAGTTGGCAGACCAGCCACGACAGCCTCACGCGCCTGCCCAACCGCCAGTATTTCGAGAACGAATTGCAGAACACCCTGTCGGCCTGCGTCGACCGGCGCCACCACCATGTGCTGCTGTACCTGGACGTCTACCAGTTCAAGGTGGTCAACGACACGCTCGGCTACGCCGCCGGCGACCAGCTGCTGGTACAGCTGGTGCAGTTGCTGCAGCGCTGTCTCTCGACCGCGGACCTGTTTGCGCGCGTGGGCAGCGACGAGTTCGCGATGCTGCTGCGCAACTGCACGGTGGAGGAGGCGCGACGCGTGGTGACGCGCCTGCGGGAGGCCGTGAAAGGCTTTTCCTTCCTGTGGGAGGAAAACGAGAATCGCGTGGCCGTCTCCATCGGTGCGGTGACCGTCGATTGCCACTCGCCACCCGCGGGCCAGTTGCTGGCTTCCGCCAACGATGCCTGCTGCGCGGCACGGGACCAGGGGCGCAACCGGGTAAAGCTGTTCAGCGATTCGCGCAAGGTGCTGGAGAAGCGCCGCGAGACTACCTGGGTGGCAGAGATACACGCGGCGCTGCGCGAGGACCGGTTCCTGCTGTACCGCCAGCCGGTGGTGGCCCTGCAGGACGGTTTGCGGGTACACCACTACGAGGTGTTGGTGCGTATGCGCGGTCGCGATGGCGGCGTGATCTCGCCCGGCTTGTTCCTGCCGGCGGCGGAGCGCTATGGCCTGATCGAGGAGGTGGATCGCTGGGTGATCCGGAGGATCCTGGCCTATATGGCGCTGGAGCAGCGTGAGGGTGTGACCGGCTTCAGCTACGCGATCAATATCTCCGGCATCAGCCTCGGCGACGACCAGTTTGCCGATTTCGTGTTGCGCGAACTGACCGAGGCCGGGGTGGCGCCGTCGCGAGTGCAGTTCGAGATCACCGAGACCAGCGCCATCGACAACCTGGAGCGGGCGTTGATCTTTATCCACAAACTGCGCGCCGCCGGCTGCAGCTTCGCGCTGGACGACTTCGGCCGCGGCGTCTCATCGCTGGCCTACCTGCGCCAGCTGCCGGTGGACTACCTGAAGATCGACGGCAGCTTCGTGCGCAATATGCTCGAGGACGAAATCGACAGTGCCATGGTCAGCACCGTCGACCACCTGGCCAAACAGATGGGCATCAGCACCATCGCCGAGTTTGTCGAGACGCCGGAGCTGATCGAGAAGCTGCGGCGGATGGGGGTGGACTATGCCCAGGGCTTCGGGATTGCGGCAGCGGCCTGCCTGCCCGAGATCAGCGATCCGCGCCATCCCGAGGCCCGGTCGTAGGGGCGAATCTTGTGTTCGCCCTGCTTGCTAAGCCCGCCATTGGTTTCCCGTTAGCCAGCGAGGTGGCGGCGCTGCTACCGATGGCTGTTTGCCAGACACGGGCTGGGCGCCCCCGGTGAATACATCCCTGTACGCTCTAATCGACATCCATGTCTCATAAGGTCTGGCAAACAGCCATCGGTATCAGCTCCTTCGCATCGGCTTCATAGTTCTTTTCGGCTCCTGCACCAAGCCTGCTAACGAAATTGAGCTTCAGGTGCCCCCGAGCCAGAATGGGTGAATATCAGGCCCCCCTACACCACCGGTGCCAGCAGTTCCTCGTACTGTTCCGCCCGCAGCCGCGGCCCGTACTGGCTTACCACCTGGCCGGCAGCGCGACAGGCCAGCTCGCCGGCCTCGGGAAAGGGCAGCTCCCGGTTGATGCCGTACAGGAAAGCGCCCGCAAACATATCGCCGGCGCCATTGGTGTCGATCGCGTGCACCTTGGTGCCGCTCACACGGTGCTGCTGCTCGCCATCCCACACCAGTGCGCCCTCGGCGCCCAGGGTGATGGCGAAGCTGCGGCAGTAGCGGGTCAGTGCCCTGGCGGCATCTTCTATCGTTTGCGTATCGGTAAAGTGCAGCGCCTCGTCGCGGTTGCAGAACAGCATGTCGACGCCGTCGCCAATCATTTCCAGCAGGCCGTCGTGGAACAGATGCACCATCGCGGGGTCGGATAGGCTCAGGGCGGTTTTGACGCCGGCGGCCTCGGCCTGCTCGCGCAGGGCGATGGCCGCAGTGCGGCCGGTGGGGGAGGACACCAAGTAGCCCTCGATATAGGCCCAGCGGGACGCGGCCAGCGCCTCGCGGTCCAGCTCCGCCACCGACAGCTCCGCGCTGATGCCGAGGAAAGTATTCATGCTGCGCTCGGCGTCCGGCGTGACCAGCACCAGGCACTTGCCGGTGATGCCGCCGTCGGCCTGTGTCAGCGCGGACGGGTAGTCGACGCCGGCGCTGGTCAGGTCGGCGCGGTAGAAGTCGCCGTTTTCGTCCGCGGCCACCTTGCAGGAGTAGAAAGTCCGCAGGCCGAAGTAGCTGGCGGCAATGACGGTGTTGGCGCCGGAGCCGCCGCAGGCCCGCTTGGCGGTCACCAGGTGATCCTCCAGGTTGCCGACCAACTGCCGCTGGCGCCGATCGTCCACCAGGGTCATGACACCCTTGTCGACGCCGAGCCGCTGCAGGTCGCTGTCGCTGACTTCGATTTCGGTGTCGAGCAGCGCCGCGCCGATACCGTAGAGATCGTACTGGTGCATGGGGATCCTTTTCAGTTGTTCCGGAATGGGCGCATTATGGCCGCCCCCCGGACAAGTGCAAGGCGCCCGCCGGCTTGAGGTGGGAGCCATCAGACCTTATAAAGGCCCGACTATGCACTGGCGACTAGTCGCCGAGCGCCAAAGACATCCTACCTATCTATAGTTGAATGAGAACTCTGGTTTAACAGTTATATGGCATCGAAGAAAAGCCGGCGCGCCAAAGCGTCCAGACCCGGAAGACTGCACCGCTGGATGGTGCGCCTCGGCCTGCTCGCACTGCTGGGCGGTGTGGTGCTGGCCGGCTATATGGTCTACCTGGACGTACAGCTGCGCGAACGCCTCGACAGCCGCCAGTACCAGCTGCCGGCGCGGGTCTTCGCGCGTCCGCTGGTGCTGCGCAACGGCATGGTGATGCGTCCGGATGAACTGGCGGCCGAATTCACGGCGCTCAACTACCGCGAGAACGGCGAACTGAGCGAGCCCGGCCAGTGGACCCGCGAGGGCATGGACTACCAGGTCTGGCGCCGCGACTTCGTGCATCCGGACGGTCGCGAGCCGGCGGCCAGGGTCTCATTCCGCCTGCGCAACGACGAGATCAGTAACCTGCGCGGCGAAAACGGCGAGCGGCTCGAGAAATTCCGCCTCGACGCCGCCAATATCGGCACCCTGCTGGGCGGCGGCGACGACCGCAACCCGGTGCGCTTCGACGATATCCCGCCGCTGCTGGCCAATACCCTGATCGCGGTGGAGGACCAGGACTTCCTGAGCCACTTCGGCGTCTCTCCCCGCGGCATCGCCCGCGCCATGGTGGCCAACATCAAGGCCGGACATGTGGTCCAGGGCGGTTCCACCATCACCCAGCAACTGGTCAAGAACATCTTTTTCGACCACGAGCCCAGCCTGTGGCGCAAGTTCAACGAGGCGCTGATGGCGATCCTGATGGAGCTGCACTACGACAAGGGCTACATCCTGCAGGAGTACATCAACGAGGTCTGGCTGGGGCAGCAGGGCAGTCGCGCCATCTACGGTTTCGGCCTGGCGTCCGAGTTCTATTTCCAGAAGCCCCTGGACACGCTGGAGCCGCAGGAGATAGCGCTGCTGGTGGGGCTGGCCAAGGGTGCCTCCTATTACAACCCCTGGCGCAACCCGGAGCGCGCCCTGGAGCGGCGCAACACGGTGCTGGAACTGATGGCGGAGCAGGGCCTGATCGCCACCGATGAGCTGGACAGCTACCAGGCCAAACCGCTGGGGGTGGCCACTGCCGGCGAGTCGGCGCAGAATCCCTATCCGGCCTTTACCGAGCGCCTGCTGGAAGAGCTGCGGCCCTACTACTCCTACGAGGAATTGCGCACCGCCGGCCTGCGTGTCTACACATCGCTGGCGCCATCGGTGCAGAAGCTGGCCGAGGACGCGATCAGCGAAGGCGCGGCTGAACTGGAACAGGACCGGGGAATCCAGAAGGATTCACTGCAGGCCGCCACCGTGGTGGTGGAAAACGGCACCGGCAATGTGCTGGCCATGGTCGGCGACCGGCGCCCGCACTACCCCGGCTTCAACCGCGCGTTGGAGGCGCGCCGCCAGATCGGCTCGCTGATCAAGCCGGCGGTCTACCTGACCGCGCTCGAACGGCCGTTCGACTACAACCTGGCCACGCCGATCGAGGATGCCCCCATCCGCATCGAGGGTGACAACGGCGATGTGTGGATGCCGCAGAATTTCGACAAGCGCGCCCACGGCCAGATACCGCTGTACATGGGCCTGGTCAAATCCTACAACCTGGCCACGGCGCGCCTGGGACTGGACCTGGGGCTGGAGAATGTGCGCCAGACCATCCGTCGGCTGGGTGTGCAGGCGGACCTGCCGCGGGTGCCGTCGATGCTGTTGGGTGCGGTGGAGCTGACGCCGTTCGAGGTGTCCGGCATGTTCCAGACCATTGCCAACGGTGGCGAGAACGTGGAGTTGCGCACCCTGGTGGCGGTCGCCAATGCCGAGGGCGAACAGGTGCAGTTTTTTCGCCCGCGCAGCAACCGCGGCGTCGACGCCGTGCCCGACTACCTGTTGCGCTACGCGATGGAACAGGTGATGCGCGAGGGTACCGGCAGGAGCGCCTACCGGCGCCTGCCCGGCAGTGTGCCCTTCGCCGGCAAGACCGGCACCACCAACGACTATCGCGACAGCTGGTTTGCCGGCTTCTCCCCCGGCGTCACCGCCGTGGTCTGGCTGGGGCGCGACGACAACGAGCGCACCAGCCTCACCGGCGCCACCGGCGCGCTCAAGATCTGGACCGAGATCATGCGCCAGCTGCCGCATCGCCACGGGCGTGTGCAGCCGCCGCGCGGGGTCGAGTTCAAGGCGGTAAACCAGCGCGGCCAGTACATGGATCCCGAGTACTGTCGCGGCGGTATCGAGCTGCCCTTTTCCTACGAGACCAAGCTGGAGCCGGCCCCCGAGTGCCGCGGGCGCGACCGCTGGCGCTGGTTCAAGGACTTCTTCGGCGATGACCGCGACCAGCGGGAGGCGGCGCCGCGGGAGGAGATGACACCCGGCTGGGGCATAGACCCGAAAGAGGAACAGCAACGCCGGGAACGGGAGCGGCGCGAACGCCAGTTGCAGGAGCAACTGCGCCGCGACGATGAGATGCAGCAGGCGCCGCAATCCGGGGAAGAACCGCTGCAACTGCCCCAGGGCGACGACCAGCGCTACCTGGAGCAGGAGCGCCGGGCCGAAGAGGAGCGGCGCATCATCGAGGAACGCCAGCGTCGCAACGAGGAGCTCCGCCGCAGCCGCGGTGAAGGGGCGCCGGTGGAAGAGGCCCAGCCCTGGCCGCCGGATGAAGAGGACCAGTGGCCCTGATCCCGCTACACGGGGCCGTTGAGCGGGGGCGGCAGTGAACGGATTTTTCTCCTCGGCCACCGGCGTGCTGCTGGTGGCGACCACCGCATTCAGCCTGGTGGCGCTCTACGCCGCGCCGGGGCTGCTGGCCCGCTGTGCCTTCCGGCCCTGGCTCGTCTGGCGCGGCCGGCAACTGGGCTCGCTGGTACTGGGCGGCTTCGTGCACGGGAATCTGCTGCACCTGGCGGTCAACATGTGGTGCCTGTGGATGTTCGGCCCGCCGCTGGAACGGCAGATTGGCACGCCTGCCTTTGCGCTGCTGTACGGCCTGGCCCTGGTGGGCAGCCACCTGCCGACCCTGTTCAAGGAGCGGCAGAATCCGGACTACGCCAGCGTCGGTGCCTCGGGCGCCATCTCCGCGGTGGTGTTCGCGTTTATCGTCTACTACCCGCAGGCGGAACTCTTCCTGCTGTTCCTGCCGATCCCGATCCAGGCCTGGATCTTCGGCCTGCTGTACCTGGCCTACAGCTACTACGCCGGCCGCGACCGCAGCCGGCGCATCAACCACGACGCGCATTTCTGGGGCGCGGTGATCGGGCTGGCGTTCGTCGCCGTCGCCGATCCGGGGGCCTGGGCCCGCCTGCTCTGATTCAGAGCGGCGCGAGGCGCAGCTGCTCCAGGCTGGCAGTGCCGCGCTCGAGGCCGAGCCGTACTGCCTGCGCGCCCGCCTCCAGCTCCACTTCCGCGATGCCCAGTGCGCCGCCGTCCCGCGCCGAGAGCGCCAGCGGATAGCGGCGTTCGCCGAGCTGCAGCCACAGGGCCGTGTCCTCATCCCGTTGCGGCAGCCGGACTTCGACACGGAAACGCCCGGCTTCCCGCACTGCCAGCGTGTACTGCAGCCATTCGCCCGCTTGCATCTCCACTACCAGTGTGTCCCGCTGCGGCGCGGCGATATCCACACCGTCGTTGCGGTAGATGTGCCCGCGGTTCCAGGGCGCGCGCGGGCCGCCGGTGGTGACGTGGTAGTTGGCCGTGTCGCGGTCGGCGTAGGCGCTGCCGGGGCGGCCCAGGTCGTAGTCCACCGCCAGCAACCGGCCGCCGTCGGCGCCGATACGGTGCGTGCGGAACGGCAGGGTGCCGTCGCGGTGGGGCTGGTCCAGCATCGCGTCCACCACATCGCGATGCACCAGGTTGTTGTCGAAGCGGATATCCTCGCGTGCCAGCCGCATCAGCGCCGTATAGGCCTCCTCCGCGGAGGGTTTCGGGCCGCCGTTTTTCCAGTAATCGAGCAGTTTCTGGTAGCCGGGGTTGGGGCGTATCTCCAGCGGGTTGTTGAAGCCGATCTTTTTCAGTGGCCAGAAGGCCCAGCCGATGCCCTCACTTTCCACCAGCTCGATGGCGTCGGCGAACCAGGCGTTGGAGTTTTCACCGGATTCCCCCAGCCACAGCGGCACGTCGTAGCGGTCGCGCAGTGCCAGTGCGCCGGCGATGCTGTCGCGGGTATTCTCGTTCCAGTATTTGTGGAAGCTGATCACCAGGTTGTCGTCCCACGGAGGCAGCACGCTGGCGTAGTTGTTGCCCCAGCAGTTGCCCTCGATGATCAGCATGTGCTTCCTGTCCACCGAGCGGATGGCCGCGCTGATATCGCGATACAGCTGGCGCAGCGGCCAGTTGTATCGCTCGTCGCAGCCGTGGCGGTCGCCGGCGTCGGAAAAGCCCCAGTTGGGTTCGTTGATCAGGTCGTAGGCGGCGATGTTCGGTTCGTCTTTATAGCGCGCGGCCAGCTTGCGCCACAGGGCGATGGTCTTCTCGCGGTTGGCCTCGCTCTGCCACAGGGAGGGCCTGTCCGGATCGCGATCGGAGATGGCGAAATCGTTGCCCTGGCCGCCGGGCGCCGCGTGCAGGTCGAGGATCAGGTAGAGGCCGTATTTCTCGCACCATTCCAGCAACTGGTCGGTCAGCGCGAAGCCGGTCTCCAGCCAGGTCTGTTCCCCGGGCACCGGTTCCCGTTCCACCGGCAGGGTGAACAGGTTGTAGTGCATCGGCAGGCGCACCGAGTTGTAGCCCCAGTCCGCCATGGCTTTGATATCGGCCTCGCGCACGTGGTTGGCGCGCCAGGCGCGGTAGAATTCCCCGGTTTTTTGCGGACCTATCAGCGCCTCGATCTTCCCGCGGATCACATGCTGCTGGCCGAATTCCCCCAACTGCAGCATATAGCCCTCCTGCAGCATCCAGCCGCCGAGGCCCATGCCGCGCAGGATGACCGGTTTGCCGGCGCCGTCGACAATCTGTGTGCCCTCGGTGCGCAGGAAATCGCCGGCGGCCGCGGTCGTCGACGCGAGGCCCAGGGCGGTCAGTATTGCGATCAGTATTTTTCTCATTATCGGTTTCTCCCTCATCGAAAACCCCGACCCGCGGCCGGCTACGCCGATCTTGTCGGAAGCGGGGGCCGGCTTCGTCCCACTTTGGTGGCGGCGTTCAATATGGGTCCGGGGGAATCGGGTGAGCGCAGTTCGGGAAAACGCGGGGCAGCAGAACGGTGGATCTTTTGCGGATCACTATAGCGCGGGGGAGTGGCGGCGCGGTAGATCCGGCTACCGCGCCTTGTCGGGGTCAGGAGCTGCGCAGGAGCCGTGCGGCGTCCTCGGCAAAGTAGGTCAGAATACCGTCGGCACCGGCGCGCTTGAAACCGAGCAGGGATTCCATGATGACCGCCTCGCGGTCCAGCCAGCCGTTCTCGAACGCGGCGCAGTGCATCGCGTACTCGCCGCTGACCTGGTAGGCGAAGGTGGGCACGCGCAGTTCGTCCTTCACTCTGCGCACCACGTCCAGGTAGGGCATGCCCGGCTTGACCATGATCATATCCGCACCTTCCTGCAGATCCAGTGCGCACTCGTGCAGCGCCTCGTCGCCGTTGGCCGGGTCCATCTGGTAGCTGGCCTTGCTGCCGCCCTTGAGGTTGCCGGCGGAGCCCACCGCATCCCGGAACGGGCCGTAGTAGGCGGAGGCGTACTTGGCGGCGTAGGACATGATCCGGGTGTTGATGAGGTTCTCCCGTTCCAGCGCCTCGCGGATGGCGCCGATACGGCCGTCCATCATGTCGGACGGTGCCACCACATCGGCGCCGGCGGCGGCGTGGGACAGCGCCTGTTGCACCAGTACCTCGACCGTGTCGTCGTTGACGATGTAACCGCTGTCGTCCATCAGGCCGTCCTGACCGTGGCTGGTGAACGGATCCAGGGCCACATCGGTGATCACACCCAGCTCCGGCGCGGCGTTTTTCAACTCGCGCACGGCGCGCTGTGCCAGGCCGTCGGCGTCGTAGGCGGCGCGGGCGTCGTCGGATTTTGCCGACGGATCCACCACCGGAAACAGCGCCACCGCCGGGATGCCCAGCTCGACCAGTGCCCTGGCCTTGTCCGCCAGCAGGTCCACGGTCAGCCGCTCGACACCGGGCATGGAGGCGACCTTCTGCGTCTCGCCGCGGCCCTCGATTGCGAACAGCGGCAGTATCAGGTCGTCGCTGGTCAGGCGGTTCTCGCGCACCAGGCGGCGGGAGAAGTCGTTGGCGCGCAGGCGGCGCAGGCGGGTGTGGGGGTAGGCGCCGCGGTGAAGGCTGCTGCTCATGGGAATAATCACTCCGGCTGGAACAAAGGGTTTTGCCGCACACTCGGCGGTGCGGCTAAGCTGGCGGCAATCATATCAAAATGGAGAGCCTGTCATGGCCGTTGCATTCTGGTGTCTGCTGGTGGCGGTGCTGATGCCGCCGGGGTTTGCGGCCATTGCCAAGGCCACCGCCAGCGAGCGCTACAACAACCGGGCGCCGCGGGAATTCCTGGAAAAACAGTCGGGCCTGTCGCGCCGCGCGGACTGGGCGCAGCGCAACAGTTTCGAGGCACTGCCGGGGTTTCTCGCCGGTGTCTTTGCGGCGATTGCCGCCGGTGTCGGCGGCCACTGGCTGGCCGGCCTGTCGCTCGCGTTTATCGCCGCGAGGGTACTGTACGGTGTCTGCTACCTGAAAGACTGGGCCAGCGCCCGCACACTGTGCTGGTTTGCGGGCTTTGCCTGCTGCCTGTGGCTGCTGGTACTGGCGGCACTGGCCGCCGCCTGAGTCAGGATCTGCTGTCGCGCAGGTGCGCCAGCAGTTTGCGCCCGGCGGCGGCAATATGCCGTTCCAGCAGCGTCGCGGCGGCTTCGCCATCGCCTTTCTGCAGGGCATCCAGCATGGCGTAGTGCTCCCGCTGGCTGGTGCGCTGGTAGTCGAGACTGCGGGACTGGTAGCCGATATAGCGTTCGTACTGGCGATTCAGCTGCTCCACCGTCGCGAACAGCGTGGAGCGCTGCGCTGCGCGGTAGAGGCAGGCGTGGAACTGCCAGTTCAGGTCGCCGATGGCGGCCGCGGACAGGTCCGGCTGCCGCTCCATCGAGTCGAGAATATCCCGCGCGCGGCCGAGTGTTTCGCCGCTGAGCCTGTCCGCCGCGAACCGCAACAGCAGCGGTTCCAGCTGTGCGCGCATCCAGTACAGGTCCTCCACTTCCAGCGGGTCGAACTGCGGCACGGCGACGCCGCGCTTGCCGTGCGGCGCCAGCCAGCCCTCGCTCTTCAATCGCTGCAGGGCATCCCGAACAGGGATGCGGCTGACGTTGTAGCGCTGCGCCAGTTCCGTCTGCTTCAGGACAGTGCCGGGGCGCAGGCGCCCCTGCTGCAGGTCCGATTTGATCTGCTCGTAGAGAGTCATTCAACTTCCCCTGCGCATGATCCAGTCGCTGGCCAGGCCGCCCAGCAAACCCCAGAAGGCGGCGCCGATACCGAAGAAGGAGGCGCCGGAGGCGGTGATCAGGAAGGTGATCAGCGCCGCCTCGCGGCGGTCGGCATCGCGGGTGGCGCCCTCCAGGCTGGTTCCGATGGTACCGATCAGCGCCAGTCCGGCAAGGCTGGCCACCAGTGCGCGCGGGAAGGCGTCGAACAGGGCCACCACGCCGGCGCCGAACAGGCCGAACAGCAGGTAGAAAATTCCGGCGGCAATGCCGGCGGTGTAGCGCTTGCCCGGGTCCGGGTGGGCCTCGGGGCCGGTGCAGATGGCGGCGGTGATCGCCGCCAGGTTGAAGGCGTAACCGCCGAACGGCGTCAGCAACAGCGACGTCAGGCCGGTGCCGCTGATCACCGGCGATACCGGCACCCGCTCGTAGCCGCTGGCGCGCAGGGTGGCGACGCCGGGAATATTCTGCGAGGTCATGGTGACGATAAACAGCGGCAGGCCGACGCCCAGCAGCGTGGCCAGCTCGAATTCGGGCGCCACCCACACGGGTCTGCTCAGGGCCCAGTGCAGCTCGCCGAACTGCAGCAGCCCCAGCAGCCAGCTGGCGCCAAACCCTACCAAGAGCACCAGGATGATCGCGTAGCGCGGCAGCCAGCGCCGCCCGGCCAGGTAGGTCAGCAGCATGGCGCCCACCAACTGCGGGCTGGTCTGCAGCGAGGTGAACACCGACAGTCCGAACTGCACCAGGATACCGGCCAGCATGGCGCTGGCGATGGGTGTGGGAATGCGCCGCATGACCTTCTCGAACGCGCCGGACAGGCCCAGCAGCAGCGTCAGCAGCGCGCTGAACAGGAAGGCGCCGATGGCCTGGCTCATGGGCACACCGGCCAGGCCGGTGGCCAGCAGCGCCGCGCCGGGAGTGGACCAGGCGGTAATCACCGGCGCCCGGTAGTACCAGGAGAACAGGATACAGGTCAGGCCCATACCCAGCCCCAGGGCGCCGACCCAGGAGATCATTTCCGCCTCGCCGGCCCCGGCGGCGCGGGCCGCCTCGAAGACGATGGCCACGGAACTGGCGAAGCCCACCAGTACGGCGACGAAGCCGGCGCTGACGGCGGACAGACTGGTATCCGCCCAGATGGATCGCTGCACAATGTATACCTTTTGAAAAATGTATACATTTTTACGGGGAAGCGTAGAAATCTGCAAGCGAGATTGTAGGGAAATGCGGGAGAAGCTTGGTGGAAGGGAAGGCCCGCAGTATCTGCGGGCCTGTGGCCGCCGTCAGGCGAGGTCGGCGAAGACCTTGCGCGCGGCGGCGATGGTGGCGTCGATATCCTCGTCGGAGTGGGCGGCGGACATGAAGCCGGCTTCGTAGGACGCCGGCGCCAGGTAGACGCCCTGTTCGAGCATGCCGTGGAAGAAGCGGTTGAAGCGCTCGGTGTCGCAGGCCATGACCTGCTGGTAGTTGGTCACCTGTGGTTCCCCGGTAAAGAAGAAGCCGAACATGCTGCCGGCCCGGTTGGCGGTCAGCGGGATACCGGCCTCGGCGGCCGCGGCCAGCACGCCTTCCACCAGGCGCTCGGTCCTGGCGTTGAGCTGTTCGTAGAGTCCCGGTTCCTGCACCAGGCGCAGGGTTTCCAGGCCGGCCACGGAGGCCACCGGGTTGCCGGCCAGGGTGCCGGCCTGGTAGACCAGGCCGAGCGGCGCTATCTGTTCCATGACCTCGCGCTTGCCGCCGAAGGCGCCCACCGGCATGCCGCCGCCGATGACCTTGCCGAGGGTGGTGAGGTCGGCCTCGATGCCGTAGTGGCCCTGGGCGCCGGTCAGCCCAACGCGGAAACCGGACATGACTTCGTCCAGGATCAGCACGGCGCCGTGCTGGTCGCAGACTTCGCGCAGGGTTTCCAGGAAACCGGGCACCGGCGGGATGCAGTTCATGTTGCCGGCCACCGGTTCGACGATGATGCAGGCTATCTGGTCGCCGATCTCGTCGAAGCACCGGCGCACGCCGTCGGCGTCGTTGTAGCTCAGCGTGATGGTGTGGTCGGCCAGCGCCGCCGGTACGCCCGGGGAGGAGGGCACGCCCATGGTCAGGGCGCCGGAGCCGGCCTTGACCAGCAGGGAATCCGAATGGCCGTGGTAGCAGCCCTCGAATTTGACGATCTTGTCGCGGCCGGTGTAGCCGCGCGCCAGGCGGATGGCGCTCATGGTGGCTTCGGTGCCTGAACTGACGAAGCGCACCAGGTCCATGTTCGGCCACAGGCGGCACAGTTCCTCTGCCAGTTCGGTCTCCAGCTCGGTGGGCGCGCCGAAGCTGAGGCCGGACTGTACCTGCTCGGTCACTGCGTCGATCACGTCCGGCTGCGCGTGGCCGAGGATCATCGGTCCCCAGGACTGCACATAGTCGATATAGCGTTTGCCATCGACATCGTACAGGTAGGCGCCCTCGGCGCGCTCAATAAACAGCGGCGTACCGCCCACGGCGCGGAAGGCGCGCACCGGGGAATTGACGCCCCCGGGGATCACACGCTGGGCTTCGGCAAAGAGTTGCTCTGATTTGCTCATAGGAATCTGCAGACTGCTCGGAGGATTTGGCGGGCTATTATCGCGGCCGCGGGGCTGTCCTACAAACTATTGGAGCAGTGTGGGGAGTTGCGGGCTCTGACGGCGGGAGTCTGTCAGGTAACTCGGGGCCTTCACATCAGGCCTTTGTATTCTTTTTCGGGTTAGTGCAACCTGCTGACCGAGTCCCGAGTCCCGAGTCCCGAGTCCCGAGTCCCGAGTCCCGAGTCCCGAGTCCCGAGTCCCGAGTCCCGATCCTACCTTTTCGACCAGAAAAACCGGTTCGGAATCGGCCGTCCCATCCCCAGCCGGCGGCTGTCGGCAATGGCGCTCCAGGTGAACTGCTGGCTGCGGGTGACCGCCTCAATGATGGTGAGCCCGTGGGCGATATGGCAGGCGATGGCGGTGGCCAGGGTGCCGCAGGTACCGTAGGCGGCCGGTGGCAGCCGCTCCCAGTGGAACTGGCGGATCAGGCCGCGCTCGTCGTAGAGGCGGTTTTCCAGTTGCTGTTCGCGGGGCACGCCGGTCACCAGCAGATAGTTGCAACCGCTCTCCAGCAGCTCCTGTGCCATGGCGTCCAGCACGTCGGCCTCCACGGCCATGGCGCAGGCCTCTCGGCGGTTGGGGCAGGCCATGGTGGCGTGGGGTAGCAGCAGCGAGGTCATCGCCTCCCACAGTGGCGGCGCCAGCAGGCTGTCCTTGTCGGCGAGGGTGGCGTCCGGGTCGATGATCACCGGGATATTGGGATAGTCCCGCAGCACGCTGTGCAGGGCGCGCACGTTTTCCACCGAGCCCAGGTAGCCCACCTTGATGGCGGCGACCGGCATATCCTCCAGCACTGCGCGCGTCTGTTCCACCAGCAGGGTGTCGTCCACCGGCGCGACGCCGATCAGTTCGCCGGTGTCGCCGACGCTGATGGCGGAGACCACCGACGTGCAGTGGCAGCCGAGGCTGACGGCGGTCTCGGTGTCGGCGGTGATGCCGGCGCTGCCGCTCGGGTCGTGATGGGTGATGGTCAGGACGACGGGTTGGTGCGTATCCATAGTCGGTCTGTGTGGGTGGCTGTCCATCTCAGTTTAGTTGCTGCATATCGCCGGTCCCGAGTGATTTGCTGCCCATCTGAACACGGTCAGAAGGGTTTCACCACTGCCAGGATCACGATTGCGATCAGGACGATGACCGGCAGTTCGTTAAATACGCGAAAGAAGCGCCCGCTCTTGGTCACCGTGCCGGCGGCAAATTTGCGCACGTAGGCGCCGCAGATATGGTGGTAGCCGATCAGCAGCACGACAAAAGTCAGTTTGGCGTGCAGCCAGCCGGCGGTCTTGTAGTAGCCCCAGTTGTATGTCAGCAGCCAGATACCCAGGGCGATGGTGGCGATCATCGACGGCATGGCAATGCCGCGGTAGAGCTTGCGCTCCATGATGCAGAAGCGGTCGCGGCTGACGGCATCGGTGGCATCCACGTGGTAGACGAACAGGCGCGGCAGGTAGAAGAGCGCGGCGAACCAGCAGACCACGGCGACCAGGTGAAAGGCTTTGACCCACAGCATTGATTATTCCCCCTCGATTTGAAGTTGTTTGCGATCCATCCGGTCGACGAGTAAGAGAGGCCGGCATCGGGGCCTTCGCGTCCGATCTCGGAATTCTTATCCAGTCGCAGGGTGCGCACCGTTGACCGGATGGTGCGCACGGCGCACCCTACGCCGAGTCCCGAGTCCCGAGTCCCGAGTCCCGAGTCCCGAGTCCCGAGTCCCGAGTCCCGAGTCCCGAGTCCCGCTGATTACTTCCGGTAATAGTTATCGATATGCGCAGGCAGGATAATACCCGCCGCGCTCTTGTCCAGTGTGCCGCCGTGACCGCGATCGATATAGAGGGCATCGGCGCCGCTGCTGTCCAGTTTCTGCTGGGCCTCGAGCAGGGTGGCGCGCCAGGTCAGTGACGCCAGTTGCAGGCGCTCGCCGGGCAGTTTCACCAGGTCGATATTGTCCTCGGCGTCGCGTTTCTTGTCCTCGCGGCCCTCCTCGCGCGCCTCGCGCACCCGTTCCAGGAAGCTCGCCAGGTCCGCTGCGCGCAGCAGTTGCGGGGTGGGTTCGTCCGGCTGGTCGATCAGGATCCACTGCGGATGCCGCCCGATCAGCCGCGTGGCCTCGGCCTCGCTGACATTGCGCGGGGAGACGATAAAGCGTCGTTCCATGACGCTGGCCACGCCCACGCGGCTCAGCATCTGCTGGCGCCAGCTGGGGGTGCCGCTCTTGTCGAGGGCGCGCAGGGTCTCCTGGAAAATGCTTTCGGTGCCGAAGAAGTGCCGGCTGACCAGGCAGGCGACGACGATCATCATCATGCCGGGAAACAGCACATTGGGGTTGTAGGTCAGCTCGAGTATCGCCAGCAGCGCGGCCAGGGGGGCGTTCAGCAGCGCTGCCATCATCGCCGCCATGCCCACCATGGCGTAGAAGCCGGGGCTGGCGGTGTATTCGCCCAACCATAAATTGGTGAGGCCGCCGGCGATGCCGCCCATGCAGGCGCCGAGAAACAGGCTCGGGCCGATGACGCCGCCGGGAATGCCGAGGCCACTGCCCACCGCCGTGGCCACCAGCTTGGCGGCGACGATGACGGCGAGTGCGGTCAGGCCCAGTTCGCCGAGCATGGCCATTTCCAGGGTGTCGTAGCCGGCGCCCAGGATTTCCGGCACCCAGATGCCGAGGGTGCCGGTGACCAGCCCCACTACCAGGAAGCGCAGCATCGGTGGCCGGTACTGCTGCCGCACCAGCAGTCGCTGGGCGCGGATAAACAGCGCCGACAGGGTGCCGATCACCAGCGCGCACAGGAACAGTACCGGCAGCTCGGCCAGTGAGTTCATCTGGATGGCGGGCACATTGAATGCGGGTTGGTTGCCGAAAGCGAGTTGCGCGATGGCGCTGCCGGCCACCGCGGCCAGCATGACCGGCAGGAAGCCGGCCACCGAGTACTCCAGCATCACCACTTCCATGGCGAATACCACGCCCGCCAGCGGCGTGTTGAAGGAGGCGGCGATGGCGGCGGCGACGCCGCAGCCCAACAGGCTGCGCATCGAGTTGTGCGGCAGCTTCAGCCGCCCGCCCACCCAACTGCCGCTGGTGGCGCCCAGGTGTACGGCGGGGCCCTCGCGGCCCACCGAGTGGCCGCTGACCAGTGCTGTGGCGCCGGCGAAAAACTGCAGTAGCGCATTCTGCACCGGCATCTGCCCCTGGTGGTTGTGCAGCCGGTCGAGCACATACACCACGCCCACCTGGCGGCGCCGTGCCTGCAGCAGGTGATACACGCCGCCGAGAATCAGTGACCCCATCACCGGCAGCCCGAAACGCCAGTGGGGTGGCAGGGATTCGTAGCGGTCGGGGATCGCCAGGAAAAAACCGGCCGGCCATTCGCTGGCGATGCGGAAGGCCACGGTGACCGCGCCGGCGCAGATGCCGGTGATCAGGGCCATCGCCACCAGCGGGCCCAGCGCCTCCTGGGAGGAGAGCAGCAGGCGCAGTTTTTCCAGGCCGCGCTCGCGCTGTGGCCACAGGGGGGCTGTTTTTTTTCCGGGGTCGCCGGGGCGCTGTGACACGACACATCCTTATTCGGGTCGGAGCTTGTGGTAGAGTGCTGGGCTGATTATACAGGGGCCTTCCGCCGCGCAGGGCGGTGGCGCGCGAGCACAGGAGATTCGTAAAAGGTGATCAAGGTAGCAATAGTCGGCGGGACCGGCTACACGGGCGTGGAATTGTTGCGGCTGTTGACGGCCCATCCGCAAGTGGAACTGACTGCGATCACGTCCCGCGCGCTGGCGGGGACGCCGGTGGCGGAACTGTTCCCGAACCTGCGCGGCCATTGCGACCTGGCCTTCTGCGAACCGGATATCGAGCAGTTGGGCCGCTGCGACCTGGTGTTCTTCGCCACGCCCCACGGCGTGGCCCAGGCGCAGGTGCCGGAGTTGATTCGCCGCGGTGTGCGGGTGGTGGATCTGTCGGCGGATTTCCGCATCGTGGATATCCCCACCTGGGAAGAGTGGTACGGCCAGCCGCACGCGGCACCGGAGCTGGCGGCGCAGGCGGTCTACGGGCTGCCGGAGGTCAACCGCGCGGATATTGCCGGCGCCCAGTTGGTGGCCTGTCCGGGCTGTTACCCCACGGCGATCCAGTTGGGCTGGATTCCGCTGTTGGAGACGGGGTTGGTGGACCCGAAACAATTGGTTGCCAGCGCTGCCAGCGGCGCCACCGGCGCCGGGCGCCAGGGCAAGACGGAGCTGCTGTTCGCCGAGAACAGCGACAACTTCCGCGCCTACGCCGCCGGCGGCCACCGCCACCTGCCGGAGATCGAGCAGGGGCTGAACCGGGTGCAGCCGGCCGGCAGCGACGCCGCGCGCGTGACCTTTGTACCGCACCTGCTGCCGATGGTGCGCGGTATCCATGCCACCCTGTTCGCAAACCTGCAAAAAGGTACGGGTATCGAGGAACTGCAGCAGCTGTTCGAGAGTCGCTATACGGGTGAGCCGTTTGTCGATGTATTGCCCGCCGGCAGCCACCCGCAGACCCGCAGTGTGCGCGGTACCAACCTGTGCCGTTTGGCGGTATTGCAGCCCCAGGGGCGTGATACCGTTGTCGTGCTTTCGGTCATCGACAACCTGGCCAAGGGCGCCTCGGCGCAGGCGATTCAGAATATGAATATCATGTTCGGGTTAAATGAGACGCTGGCACTGGAGAGGCCGGCGCTGCTGCCTTAGAATCGGCACTCTTACCCCGACCAATCACCTATAACCAGAACAACACAGCGGATTCCATGGCGCGCAAAGTCAAAGGCAGCAAGCAGTACCGCATGAAGGTGGTGCCTCATCGCCCGTTTTCCGGAGTCGTGTCCATTGTCGGCGCGGCGCTGCTGGCGCTGGTGACCTCGGCCTCGGCCTACTACGCCGGCCAGTATCACCTGAGCCGCAGTCTCGACAAGAAATCCCGGGCGCACGAGTCGGCCCTGGGGCAGCTCGACAAGCTGAAGAGCGAAAATGAGACGCTGCGCCTGCGTGTCGCCACTGCGGAGCAGTCCCTGACCATCGGCGAGCAGGCCAACGACAAGGTCCGCGCCGAGCTGGTGCAGAAAGAGAGCCGCATCGCCGAGCTCAAGCAGGAAATTTCCTTTTACCGCGGCCTGATGGCCCCGGCCGATGGCAGCGACGGCGTTTCCATCGGCCGCTTCAGTATTTCGCAGACGTCCGATGCGCGCCGCTACCAGTACAAGTTGCTGGTGCAGCAGTCGGCCACGCGGCACAACGTGGTGAAGGGGTACGCTTCCTTCATCGTTGTGGGCAGCCAGGATGGACAGCCAAAACGCTATCCGCTCAGCGCTCTGTCGCGGCAGGTGGACAGCGAAAAGATTCTTTTGCGCTTCAAGTACTTCCAGAATATCGAGGGCGAGCTACAGTTGCCCCAGGGCTTTGAGCCGGAAGGGGTGGAATTGTCGCTCAAGTCCAGCGGGCGCAAGGGTTTCAACATCGAGCAGCGCTACGGCTGGCTGGTGCAGAAGAGCTAGCCCGGCGTTGAATGCATGAGGTTTGACACGAGTTATGTTTAGTAAAAAAGAAAAGGTTGACAGCACTATGGCCAGCTCCGGTAGCAACCACACGACACTGATTGCACGCCAGACCGAAGTGTCCGGCGATATGCACTTCCGCGGCAACCTGGTGGTCGAGGGTAAGGTGAAGGGTAATGTCAGCGCGCACAGCGACAGCGACGCGCGCCTGCAGATCGTCGACGGCGGTACCGTGGAGGGCGAGATTCGCGTACCGCACGTGGTGATCAACGGCAATGTGAATGGCGATGTCTACGCCGCGCGCCACCTGGAGCTGTCCTCCAAGGCGATGGTGGAGGGCAATGTCCACTACAAGCTGATCGAGATGGTGAAGGGCGCCCAGGTCAACGGCGCGCTGGTGTCGAATGTGGATATGGACACCACTGGCGAGCCGCGCATGATCGAGTACTCTTCCGAAGAAGAGACGGTCATCGACGCCGACTGATCCCTTCCCGGCCCCATCCGGGGCACTTGCGGACCCGCCGCGCCGGGTCCGCGGCCATCCAATACTTGACTGAATTTCTGGGTTTTAGCAAGATGGCCGCCTTGGGGCGGGGCTCAGTATAATTTCTGTACGAGCGGTAAGCGCCTGTAAGTTCTGAGAGAGACCTATGTCTGAAGCTGTATCCTTTTCACCCGAACCGGTAATGGTGACCGACAAGGCAGTGGCCAAGGTCAAGAACCTGCTGGAAGAGGAGGGCAACCCCGAGCTCAAGCTGCGGGTGTTTGTCACCGGGGGCGGCTGCTCCGGATTCCAGTACGGCTTTACCTTCGACGAACTGGTGGCCGAGGATGATGCCGTGGTCGAGAAAGACGGCATCGAGGTGCTGGTCGACGCCATGAGCTACCCCTACCTGGTGGGTGCCAGCGTCGATTACGAGGAGGGGTTGTCCGGTTCCCGTTTTGTGGTCACCAATCCCAACGCCTCCTCTACCTGCGGCTGTGGCTCCTCTTTCTCCATCTGATCTGTAATCGGGGAGCCCGCCTGTTGGCATCGTCACGGCCATTGATGGACCGCGGCGTCAGGCCGGATAGATCCCCCCCAGCACCGTCTCCTCTTTCGCCCCGGTCACCCTGGGGCAATTGCCCGGCAGGCCCCGCAGTGTCTGTCGGGCCAGCCACGCAAATCCCACCGCTTCCAGCCAGTCGGCGTCGATACCGTAGCTGCCAGTACAGGCGATGGACCAGGTGGGCAGCCGCCGGCGCAGGCGCGACAGCAGGTCCTTGTTCCTGGCGCCGCCGCCGCACACCAGCAGTTCACCGCCATCGGCAAACAGGTGCACGGCCTCGGCCACGCTGGCCGCGGTGACTTCGGCCAGGGTCGCCTGTACATCCGCCGGGGCTATCTGCAGGCCGGCGGAGGCCTGCTCCAGCCAGCTGGGGTTGAAGGTTTCGCGACCGGTGCTCTTCGGCGGCTCGGCGGCGAAGTAGGGATCGGCCATCAGCCGGTTCAGCAGCTCCGGGTGGACGCGGCCGCTGGCGGCCCAGGCGCCATCGCGATCGAAAGGATGCCCCTGGTGCAGCCCGATCCAGTAGTCGAGCAGCGCGTTGCCGGGACCTGTGTCGTAGCCGTAGACGCTGCCGTCCGCGGCCAGCTCGGTAATATTCGCCATGCCGCCGATATTGACCACGGCGCGGTTGCGGTCGGTGGCGAACGCGGCGCGGTGGAAGGCCGGCATCAGCGGCGCGCCCTGGCCGCCCAGGGCCATGTCGCGGCGGCGGAAATCCGCCACGGTGGTGATACCGGTGAGGGCGGCGATGGTGTTGGGATCGCCCAGCTGTATCGTGAAGGGCGAGGCCACGCTGCCCGGTGGGCGGTGGCGCACCGTCTGGCCGTGGCTGCCGATGGCGGAGACATCGCCGGGGTCGACGCCGGCACGGGCCAGCAGCGTCTGCACCGCCTCTGCGAACACCTGGCCTATCTGCCGGTCCAGTTGGCCGGCGCGGTCCAGTTCCGATGGCCCGGGCGCGCAGAGGGCCAGTATTGCTTCGCGCAGCGATGAGGTTATGGGGTGACCGATAGCGGTGAGGATTTTGGGTTTGCTGTTTTCTCGATCGCCGAAATCGACCAGCACCGCGTCGATACTGTCGACGCTGGTGCCGGACATCAGGCCGATATACAGATCCGGCATCTGGAAGGGGTCCGTTAGTTGACGTTGTTGTTCTCGTTGTCTTCGCTGCGCTGCGCCAGTGCGGGCTGTTCGTAGCTCTGCAGCTGTGCCAGTAGCGGCTGTGTCTGCGCCCTGAAGCGGGCCATCTCCGAGTCGGGGATGGATTTTGCCTTGGGCAGCTTGCGCACGATGGTGGCCGGGTTGCGGTGGTGGCCGTTGACCAGGAACTCGTAGTGCAGGTGCGGGCCGGTGGCGTAGCCGGTGGAGCCCACATTGCCGATCAACTGGCGCTGCTTGACGCGATCGCCCGTTTTGACCCGGCGTTTGCTCAGGTGCAGGTAGCGCGTCATATAGCGCTGGCCGTGCTGGATGAAGATATAGTTGCCATTCGGTTTGCTGTAGCCGGCCTTGACGACCCGGCCGTCGCCAGCGGCGTAGACCGGGGTGCCGGTGGGAGCCGCGTAGTCGGTGCCGTTGTGCGGCCGGCGGGTCTTGAATACCGGGTGCAGACGGCGCGGGTTGAAGTGGGAGCTGATACGGGTGAAATCCACCGGGGTGCGGATAAACGCCTTGCGCATGCTCTTGCCGTCCGGGGTGTAGTAGCTGGCGTCGCCGTTCCTGTCGATGTAGCGCACGGCGCTGAAGGTCTTGCCCTGATTGGTGAAGGAGGCCGCCTGGATGGCGCCGTTGCCGATTTTCTCGCCGTCGAGGAATTCCTCCTCGAACATCACGTTGAAACTGTCGCCCTTGCGGATATCCAGCGCGAAATCGATATCGGAGCTGAATACCTGGGCCATTTCCATGATCAGGTTGTTGCTGAGCCCGGCTTCATTGCCGGCCACGAACAGGGAGCTGTTGATTTCGCCCTGGCGGAAAGCGGTGTAGCTGTCCGGCTGGCGCTGGTGCAGGATGTGTTGGTAGACACCACTGTTACCGCGGGAGAATTCCACCAGGTTGAGGCGGTCGCGGTGGACTTCCAGGCTCTGCAGCGCCCCGTCGTTGTCGATGTGGAAGGTCAGCTCCTCGCCGGGATTGAGCTTCGCCAACTGCTGGGCCTCTTCGCTGCTCGACAGCAGTTCATACATCTCTGCGGCGCTGATGCCGGCGCGCTGGAACAGGTCTGAGAGGGTATCCCCATTCCCGACCTCCAGCGTGCGCTCACTCAGGGAGGGTTCGATTGCGGTCGGTTCGGCGGCAGGTGCTTCTGCCGCCGTCGCCGGTGCCTCCCCGGCGGCGATCGCCGTCAACTTCACTGGCAGGGAATGCTTTCGCGCCTCCACTTCCGGGGTGGAGACGAACATGGTCAGCGCCAGGGCAAAACTGGCGGCACCGGCCGCCAGGGCGTGGGTGCGCGGGAAATGCTGGCGCAGGGCGCCGAGCAGGCGCGCTGGCGTCGGTTTGCGTTGATTGTGCATGGTCTTAACGGATGGCGCTGCTTGTGATTGTTGTCGGTACTATCGGTACTACTGCTACTGTCGGTACTACTGCTACTGGTGGAACGATCTCGTGCCTAAAAAACGAACACCAAAGCGGCTTTATAACAAAATTCACGCCCTTGTTCACGGAGTAATTGACCTGTCTATCCATGATTCGGTTCCTCTGCACCGGTTCCCTGGCAGTGGTTTACACCTGACCGCTGATCTTGTATTTACCGCTGTATTCGGTAATGTTGCAGCCCATTTTGCCGCCGCAAGGCGGCGTTCTCAGTAAGAAATAGACGAGGGAAAACCATGGCCGGGGTCGATGCGACACTGCTTAAAGACTTGGACCGCCGCGGGCTGATCAATCAGGCCACGGGCGACGGCGAGCTGACACAGCACCTGGCGGAGAGTCGCACACTCTATTGCGGTTTCGACCCCACCGCGGATTCCCTGCATATTGGCAGTCTAGTACCACTTCTCACGTTGAAGAGGTTTCAGGCGGCAGGACATAAACCGATCGCACTCGTTGGCGGCGCAACCGGCCTGATTGGCGACCCTTCCTTCAAGGCGCAGGAGCGGAGCCTCAATACACCGGAGGTGGTTTCCGGTTGGGTGGAAAAAATCCGGGCCCAGGTGTCCCGTTTTATCGACTTTGACTGTGGTGAAAACAGTGCCGCAGTCGTCAACAACCTGGACTGGACCAAAGACCTCAGTGTGCTCGATTTCCTCAGAGATGTAGGAAAACATTTCTCCGTCAACAATATGGTCAACAAGGAATCCGTCAAGCAGCGGATCCAGCGGGAAGGCGAGGGCATCTCCTTCACCGAGTTCGCCTACATACTGTTGCAGTCGATGGACTTCTCCGAGCTCTACCAGCGCCACAGCTGCACCCTCCAGATCGGCGGCTCCGACCAGTGGGGCAATATCACCGGCGGTGTGGACCTGGCCCGGCGCCAGCACCGCGGCAAGGTCTTCGGCCTGACGCTGCCGCTGGTGACCAAGTCCGACGGCACCAAGTTCGGCAAGACCGAAAGCGGCACTATCTGGCTGGATCCCGGCCGCACCTCACCCTACGCCTTCTACCAGTTCTGGCTGAACACCGCCGACGCGGATGTCTACAAGTTCCTGCGTTACTTCACCTTCCTGGGGGTCGACGAAATCGATGCGGTCGAGGCCGCGGACCGCGAGCGCGCCGGCAGGCCCGAGGCCCAGGGCATCCTGGCGCGGGAAGTGACCCGCGAAGTGCACGGCGAGGAGGGGCTGCAGGCTGCCGAGCGCATTTCGCATGCGCTCTTCTCCGGCGACAGTGCCGAGTTGTCGCTGGGAGACCTGGAGCAACTGCGCCTCGATGGCCTGCCCAGCTCTGCACTGCCGGGCGAGTTTGGCCAGCAGACCCTGATCCACCTGCTGGTGGAGGCGGGCATGGCCCAATCCGGCAAGCAGGTCAAGGACGCGCTGGGCCGCAATGCCGTGCTGGTCAACGGCGAGCCCGTGGGGATGGACAGCAACGGTGACCCGGCCGGGGTTTTTGCTGCCGGCAGGGCCTTGCACGGCCGTTTCTTTATCCTGCGCCTGGGCAAGAAGAAGTACCACCTGTTCGACCTGGCGGGCTGATTTCCGGCCCGCGCTGGCACCTCGCAAAACTTATTTTCACGAATTTGTAAAAAAGGCTTGCGGAGCCCCCCTCTGAA
>NZ_JALKCV010000005.1 GCF_023634065.1 Microbulbifer litoralis | reverse complement strand
TTTGGGGCCGGCGGCCTTGACGTCTTCGCTCACCTGGAACTTCTCGATGTTCTCGGCGAACAGGCCGGCCAGTTTGCCGGCCTGGTCGTCGTAGGCGGCGGTGTCGGCCCAGGCCTGGCGCGGGTTCAGGCAGGCACTGTCGACGCCCGGTACCGCTAGCGGGATGTCCAGGTTGAGGATGTCCAGGTGTTCGGTCTCTGTGCCTTCCAGCGCGCCGCTCTGGATGGCGGCCACCACGGCGCGGGTCACCGGGATCGGGAAGCGTTTGCCCTGGTTCCGGGAAGCGCCGCCGGAGCCGCCGGTCCAGCCGGTATTGACCAGGTAGACATTGGAGCCGAAATCCTGGATGCGCTTCATCAGCAGGTCCGCGTACTCCCGCGGCGCGCGCGGCATGAAGGGCGCGCCGAAGCAGGTGGAGAACGTCGGGTGGATGCCCGCCTCCGCGCCCAGCTCGGTGGAGCCCACGCGCGCGGTGTAACCGGACAGGAAGTGGTAGGCCGCGGCTTCCTTGGACAGGATGGACACTGGCGGCAGCACGCCGGACACGTCGCAGGTCAGGAAGATCACGTTCCTCGGCTCGCCCGCCTGGTTGCCCGGCTGGCGCATGACCACGTGCTCCAGCGGGTAGGAACAGCGGCCGTTTTCGGTCAGGCGGGTGTCGTGGTAGTCCGGGGTGCCGGCTTCATCAATGACCACATTCTCGACAATGGCGCCGAAGCGGATGGCATCCCAGATGACGGGCTCGTTCTCTTTGCTCAGGTCGATGGTCTTGGCATAGCAGCCGCCCTCGATATTGAACACGCCGCCCTTGGCCCAGCCGTGTTCGTCGTCGCCAATCAGGTAGCGCTCCGGATCGGCGGACAGGGTGGTCTTGCCGGTGCCGGACAGGCCGAAGAACAGGCACACATCGCCGTCCTTGCCCACATTGGAGGCACAGTGCATCGGCATCACGTCTTTTTCCGGCAGCAGGAAGTTCTGCACCGAGAACATGGCCTTTTTCATCTCGCCGGCGTAGCGCATGCCCGCCAGCAGCACCTTGCGCTGGGCGAAGTTGATGATCACGCAGCCCTCGGAGTTGGTGCCGTCGCGCTCCGGCTCGCAGGCGAAGTTCGGCGCGTGCAGGATGCGCCACTCCTGCTTGCCCTTGGGATTGTATTTGTCCGGGCGGATAAACATGTTGCGGGCAAACAGGCTGTGCCAGGCGGTCTGTGCAGTGACCACCACCGGCAGGTAGTAGTGCTCGTGCTGGCCCACGTGCAACTGCTGCACGAAGGTATCGGAGGCGGCGACGAATTCCTCCACGCGGCTCCACAGCGCATCGAACCTGTCCTGCGGGAAGGCGCGGTTGACGCTGCCCCAGTCGATGCTGTCGCTGGTGGAGGCCTCCTCCACCACGAAGCGATCCGCCGGGGAGCGGCCGGTGCGCGCACCGGTTTCGGTCACCAGCGCGCCGGTGTCGGACAGCCTGCCCTCGCCGCGCCTGAGTGCCTCTTCAACCAGTTGCGCCGACGCCAGGTTCTTCAGGACCTGCGCCGTATCGTCGATCTGTGCCATTCGTCGATTACCCGTGAAAGTTGCATCAATGAAATCGAAAGTTGTATCGATGAAATAAATAGTAGGGGCCACTGCTGAAAACAGCGACCGGGCGTGTTCGGGGGGCGCATTATGGCAAACTTCAATTTGGGCGGGTAGAAAGTCTGTGCGTTTTTTGCACATTGACAGCGTTGTCTCGTGAAATTTTGTGCCTCCATATTCGTTTTGTCTATTCGCTACCTGCTGGTCATAGATTGAGGGAATTATTGTGCGACGATTCCGGTTGCGCCCCGACGGGGCCCTGGCCCCGCCACCGGATTCTGTCGTTCAAGCCGCCGGCTGCTTGCGACAGCTACCATTTACAGGGATCCACCTCTAAAATCCCGCGGTTTTTGACCGAGGCAAATTCCCGATGTCCGACCAGCTGGAACGCTTTATCTTTTCCCAACACGATATCCGCGGGCAGATGGTGACCCTCACCGACGCCTATCGCGCGGTGCTGGAGAACAACCAGCTGCCGCAGCCGGTGGCGCAGTTGTTGGGGGAATTCCTCGCCGCCGCCTGCCTGCTGTCCACGACCCTGAAGTTCGAGGGGCTGCTGGCGCTGCAGGCCCGCGGCGAGGGCGATGTGCCGCTGATCATGGCGGAGTGCACCCACCACAGTGACCTGCGGGGAATCGCCCGCGTGGTGGAGGGCGCGCAGATTGACGAAAGCGCCAGCCTGCCACAGCTGGTCGGCAACCGCGCCGCGCTGGCGATCACCATCGAACCCCGCGACGGCGAGCGCTACCAGGGCATCGTGCCGCTGGAGAAGGAGACGCTGGCGGAGTGCCTGGAGGATTACTTTAGCCAGTCGGAGCAACTGGCCACCCGCTTCTGGATCGAGTCCAGCCCCGATACCGTCGGTGGCATCATGCTGCAGGTGCTGCCCGGCAACAATGCGGCCACTGAGGAGGAGAACCGGGATGCCTGGGAGACGGCCCAGCACCTGGCGGAGACGGTGACGGCCGCGGAGCTGCACCAGGTGCCGCACGACCAGTTGATGCACCGCCTGTTCCACGAGATGAAGCCGGCGGCGCTGGGCACCGCCAATATCCGCTTCAAGTGCAGCTGCTCGCGCGAGCGCAGTGCCCGCGCGCTGGTTTCCCTGGGGCCGGAGGAGGTCTACCAGTTGCTGGAGCAGCAGGGGGGAGAGATCAGCGCCGACTGCCAGTTCTGCAATACCCGCTACCGCTTCGGCCGGGCGGATATCGAGAGCCTGTTCAACGCCCCGCCGCATACCCTGCACTGAAAATCGGGACTCGGGACTCGGGACTCGGGACTCGGGACTCGGGACTCGGGACTCGGGACTCGGGACTCGGGACTCGGGACTCGGGAAATCGGGAAATCGGGAAATCGGGAAATCGGGAAATCGTGCAGGCCCCGCCCGGTGCGCACGGCGCACCCTACTGTCGGAAAAGAATAGCGGGGCCGTCCCGGAGCAGGCTTACAGGTCCGTCTGCGAGCCCCCGCCGGCCGATTGGCGGCACCCTGCCCGGGCGAATACAGGGTTCGCCCCTATAGCGGTGGGTGGCCTTATCCGCAGACGCGGCCGATCTCGCGCTGTAGCTCCGCGGCCATCCGCTGGCGGTCGCGCTCGGTCATTTTCACCTCGCGGCCGCTGTCGTCGACAAACGCCACCCTGCCCCGCAGTATCCGCAGGTCGCGGCGCGCCTTCTGGCAGGCCCGGGCCATCTGCTGCTGACGCTGTTGTTGCTGGCGCTGTTTGCGATTCTGGTACTGTTGCTGCAGGTCGTCCCGCTGGCCGGACCGGGCGGGTTTGCGGGCGCGGGTGGCGTCGGCGGAGTTGACCGGCTGCAGTTCGTCGCCGATCTCTTCCGCCTTGGCCTGCAGTGGCGGCCGGTCACCGAAGTGGACCTTGCCGTCCTTGTCGACCCACCGGTACAGCTCCTCTGCGCCGGCGGTCGCGGCGATCAATATCAGTGCCATGGCACAAATCCCTGTTCTTGTCATCGGTCGTTCCTTTGGCGACGGTTTTCCAGCGCGCTCCGGTCAGTCGTCGGTGTTCTCCCTGGCCAGGGTATTGAACAGCCCGGCGGAGTGGCGCTGGGGGATATGGTAAGTCTGCAGGATCAGCGGCTGCTGCTCCGCGGCCGCGGCCGCATCCAGCACCATACGGTAACCGGAGTCGTCGCGGAGCTCCACATAGGGTTTTTCGTTGCTCTCCATCAGTTGCGCGAACTCGTCGAAGTCTGCCACTGCCTCGCCGTTGACGGAGCGGATGATCCAGTTCTTCCAGTCGTGGTAACCGAGGTTCACGTCGGCCGGCAGTACTTTCAGCGCCACCACCAGTTCGCGGTGCTGCTCGTCGCTCCACTGGTTGCGGGCGTAGAGATAGTCGATCGGTGCCTTGGAATGCCAGTTCTTGCCCCAGCGCTTGATCAGGTTCATGTTCAGCGGCACGAACACCACGCCGCCGTAGATGTAGTAGCGCGGGCGCTGGTCGTATTTTTCACTGACCACCAGCGAGCGCGACGGCGGTGTGGCCGCCAGCGCCACGTTGGCACTGTGCACTTCGCCGCCGCGGGAGAAGCGTACCGGCAGCTTGTCGCCGACGTGGTATTTGTCCACCGCGTAGTGGTAATTAGTGCGCTGGTTCTCGCGCCACTCAACGGTGCGGTCGGCGGCGATTGGGTAGCCGTCCACTTCCAGCAGCACGTCGCCCGGGCGCAGCACTTCGGCGGCCGGCGAGTCCTCGAACACCCGCACGACCATGGCGCCCTCCTGGTCGGCGCTGAGGCCCGCGGCGCGTTTCATGGCTGGGCTCTCCATGCTCTGGGTCACGGCGCCGAATTCCGGGAAGCCCTGGTTGACGCCGTCCTCGGCGTCTTGCAGCACATGTTCGATCACGCTCGGCGGCACGAAGTAGCCCAGGTTCTCGGCGCCCTGGCTGTGGTTGGTCTGCATGGCGACGCCGACGATGCGGCCGTCGGAGATCACCGGGCCGCCGCTGTTGCCGGGGTTGATGGCGGCGTCGATCTGGCCGGCCATCAGGTAGCTCTCGGCGTGGGCGTAGTACTGGTGCTCGACCCGCGACAGTACACCGCGGGTGATGGACAGGGACTTGCCGCCGATGGGGTAGCCGTAGACGGTGACCTCCTCCTGCAGGTCCGGCAGGTCGCCCAGTTTCAGCGGGCGGGTGCCGTCGAAGAAGTTCTCGTCCTCGACCGTCAGCAGCGCCAGGTCGGCGTCGTGGGAGACGAACTGCACCTGGGCGCGGAATTTGCGCGCGTCGCCGTGGCGCTGCACCTGGATAAAGCTGCCGTTGGCGATCACATGGGCGTTGGTCAGTATGCGCCTGCCGGAGATGACGGCGCCGGAGCCGGACAGCTGCTGCGCGTTCAGCAGTGCCCAGGGGTTGAAGTAGTCCGGCGCGGCGGCGGCGGTGTAGATCTTGATGATGGAGCGCTTGAGCTCTTCGTGCTGGCTGTCGGCGGTGGCCGGTTGGGCGACGGCAAACAGCAGCAGGGTCAGGGCGAGGAGTCGTTTCATCATAATGCCGAGTCGTTATTGGTTGGTCCCGGCCAGTTTAGCAGGCGGTCGGGCATTGGCGTGAAAATCGCTGTCGGTAACAGGCACCGGGGCGTCCGGCCTGGATCCCGGATAGCCGGGCGCGCCTAATCCTGTTCGCGCAGGAAGCGGTGGATCTGGCGGCGCTGTTTCTTGTTGGGGCGCTCGCTGCGAATACCGGCGTTGCTGGCCTGGCGCTCGGCGCGTGTCTGTTCCCGCCTGGCGGCGCTGGCTTCGGTCTCGCGGTAGAGGGTGCGGGCGATCTCGGCGCCGCGGCGCTGGTCGGACAGTGCCAGCACTTCCACTTCCACCCGATCCCAGCCCTGGCGCACGGTCAGGGTGGTGCCGGTGGCGATTTCCTTGCTGGCCTTGATGCGCTGGCCATCGGCGTGCACCTTGCCGCCCTCGATGGCCTGTTTGGCCAGGCTGCGGGTCTTGAAGAAGCGGGCGGCCCAGAGCCATTTGTCGATGCGTACTTTTTCCATTGTGGGTAAGTTTATTCAATAAGTTTTGGGGTAAGTGCGGCCCTTATTGTCGTAAGCAGGGGCGGTGGCGGCCCTGCTACCGGGGGAGGCTTGCGGGACACGCCGTGAATACGTCCCTGTAGGCTTGTCTGCGAGGTCCCTCTCGCAGACAGTCCCGCAAGCCTCCCCCGGCATCAGGGCCTTTGCTTCTGACTCGGATATTCTTTTCGAGTGCAATCGCAGGGTGCGCCGTGCGCACCATTGAACTATCCGGTGCGCATGGCGCACCCTACTGAGAGTCCCGAGTCCCGAGTCCCGAGTCCCGAGTCCCGAGTCCCGAGTCCCGAGTCCCGAGTCCCGAGTCCCGAGTCCCGAGTCCCGAGTCCCGAGTCCCGCAGTCAGATCGCCATAATCTCGTCGAAGCGGTGAATCGCCGGAAAGTCGGTGATATCGCGCATGGGCCCGCGGCTGTCCGGCTGGCGGATGCACAGCAGGTAGGCGATGCCGTAGTCGCGGGCGGCGGTCAGTACGCTCTCGTTGTCGTCGACGAACAGGGTGCGCGCCGGGTCGAAACCGATATGCTCGCGCAGCGCCGGCCAGAAGTGGGCGCTCTCCTTGGCGTGGTTCAGCTCGTGGGAGGTGACGATACCGTCCAGCCAGCGGTCGATACCGGTGATTTCCAGCTTGTGGCCGAGGCCGTCCGGGTGCGCGTTGGTGACCAGCATGGCCCTTTTGTTCAGTTTGCGCAGGCCGCCGAGGAATTCCTCGGTCTGCGGGCGCAGCGCGATGCGGTCGGCGGTCTCGCGGTAGAGGGCGGCCACATCCAGTTCCAGCTCCCGCGACCAGAAGTTCAGGCAGTACCATTCCAGGGTGCCGCGGCGGGCGGCGATCTGTGCGCCCAGTTCGGTTTGCGCCCGGTCCAGCGGGATACCGCGGATTTCGGCATAGCGGCGCGGCAGGTGGGTGAGCCAGAAGTGGGTGTCGTAGTGCAGGTCGAGCAGGGTGCCGTCCATATCCAGCAGCACCGTGTCGATATCGTGCCAGTCGAGCATCGGGTCCATGGGGTGAAACTACCTCGCGTTCCGGGGTGGGGAATGAGCATAGGCCATTCTGCCCCACTCCCTGTGAACGCCTTATTATGCCCGCGTGCGCCCCACTCCGTACAGGATCGCGAGCTGCGCACCGTAGTAGGTCAGCATGATGCCGGTACCGGCCAGCGGCAGCGGTGCGATGAACCTGTTCAGCGCAATCAGCGTGTCCGAGGCCATGAAGGTGACCGCGCCGGCGAACAGCAGCCCGGAATCGCCGCGGTGGGCGGCGGCGGACAGCGCCATGGCGACGATCGCCAGCAGGTAGACCAGCACCGGCAGCGCCAGTTCGCCCGCCGCCGGCAGCAGCAGTCGCGCCAGCAGCAGGGCTGCCAGCAGCACCGGCGCGGCGCGCAGCCAGAAGCCCCGGCGGCGGGCATCCGCCGCGCGCAGGAAGGTGCCGGCGTAGACCAGCTGCGCCAGCAGGAAAGCGCCGAGGCCGAATACGAACTGGTTGGGAAATTCCAGTGCCAGCAATACGTCGCCGAGGGCGGAGAGGCCGAGTGCGGTGAGGATCAGGCCTTGGGTCGGGCCACTCAGGTTGCGCCGGGCCAGCAGTGCCAGGATGGCGATGGGTACGATTTTCAGGCAGGCCATCCAGGGACCCGCCGCGCCCGCGGCATCGAGGGCCATAAACAGCGCGGCGGAGAGGGCGAAGGCGGCCAGGTGGCGAGTATCGGTGCGCGCAGGCGCGGCGGCGGTGGTAGCAGTTGCCGTCATGGGTCACTCGTATTTTTGTTGTATTTGTGGTCTGCTCCGGGCCAGTATTCGGCAAAGCGGGTGGCGCTGCAATCGCCCCGCCCGGCCTGTTGAGACTCGAAGACAACCAGGGAGAGCACAGCGCATGAAAGCCGCCAATATTCTCGAAACCATCGGCAATACCCCCCACGTTCGCATCAACCACCTGTTCCGCCCGGACATCGAGGTGTGGATGAAGGTGGAGCGTTTCAATCCGGGTGCCAGTATCAAGGACCGCATCGCCCTGTCGATGATCGAGGCGGCCGAGGCCAGCGGCGAGCTGAAGCCCGGCGGTGTGATTGTCGAGCCCACGTCCGGCAACACCGGTATCGGCCTGGCGATGGTGGCGGCGGTGAAGGGTTACCGCCTGATCCTGACCATGCCCGAATCCATGTCCGTGGAGCGGCGCAAGATCATGAAGGCGATGGGCGCGGAGTTGGTGCTCACACCCAAGGAAAAAGGCATGGGCGGCGCGATCGAGAAGGCGCAGGAGCTGCTGGAGGAGTACGACAACAGCTGGATGCCGCAGCAGTTCCGCAACCCGGCCAATGTGCAGGCGCACCGCGACACCACCGCCAGGGAGATCATCGAGGACTTCCCCGAGGGGCTGGATTACCTGGTGACCGGCGTCGGCACCGGCGGCCATATCACCGGCTGCAGCGAAGTGCTGAAGGGGCGGTTCCCGAAACTGCAGACGTTTGCCGTGGAACCGGAGAAGTCCGCGGTGATCAGCGGCTGTGAGAAGGGCCTGCACCGGCTGCAGGGAATCGGCGCCGGCTTCGTGCCGGATATCCTCGATACCGGGGTGCTCGACGGCACCATCCAGGTCAGCGAGGAGGACAGCTTCGAGATGGCGCGCCAGTGTGCGCTGAAGGAAGGCATCTTTGTCGGTATCTCCTCCGGCTCCAGCCTGGCGGCGGTGAAACAGCGCGAGAGCGAATTTGCCCCCGGCAGCCGCGTACTGGTATTCAGCTACGACACCGGCGAGCGCTACCTGTCCATCGACGACCTCTTCCCGGCCTGACGCCGGGCCCGCCTCTATCCGCGCCGCGGAACGGCTTAGCCTGGATGGAGCGAAGCGGAATCCGGGAGCCGTGACGACGCGCCGTGGCCGCCGCCCGGCCAGTGCGTATAATGCGGCGTTCAATCAAACGGGGGATTTATGGATAAAGCACTACTGGAACCGGTCATCGATATCTGCCGCCGGGCCGGCGACGCGATTCTCGAGGTATACAACAGCAGCGCCGAGCTGGAAGTGGATACCAAGGCGGACGACTCCCCCGTGACCGCCGCCGACCTGGCCGCCCACAGAGTCCTGGCGCCGGCGCTGGCGGACCTGCTCGACGGCGTGCCGGTACTGTCGGAAGAGCAGGAAATGCCGCCCTTCGAGCAGCGCCGGCAGTGGCAGCGCTACTGGATCGTGGATCCGCTGGACGGCACCAAGGAATTCATCCGCCGCAACGGCGAGTTCACCGTCAACGTGGCGCTGATCGACGGCGGCGAGCCGGTGCTGGGGGTGGTCTATGTGCCGGTGCTGGATATCACTTACGCCGGTTGCAAGGGCGATGCCGATGGCGAACAGGGCGTCGCCTTCAAGCGTACCGCCGACGGCGAGACGCCGATCAGCGCGCGCGCGCTGCAGCCGCGGCTCGACGCCGGCGAGCCGGTGGAACTGGTGGCCAGCCGCAGCCACGGCGCCGGTGCCGTGGACCAGCTGGTGGAGCGTATCGAGTCCTCGGTGGGCGAGGTGGCCTGCAAGAATATGGGCAGCTCGCTGAAGCTGTGCCTGGTGGCCGAGGGCGCCGCGGATCTCTACCCGCGCCTGGCGCCCACCTGCGAGTGGGACACGGCCGCGGCCCAGGCGGTGGTGGAGGCCGCCGGCGGCACCGTGGTGGACGAGCAGTTCCAGTTGCTGCGCTACAACACCAAGGACTCGCTGTTGAACCCCTTCTTCCATGTGATCGGTGACCCGTCGTTCGACTGGCGCCCGTTGCTCACAAACTGATCTCCCACCGACTAAACTTCACCTGAGCCCCCGGTGTATCGACCGGGGTGGTTTCCGCCCGCACCCGCGGGCGGGCCTTGTCCTGTTCAGGTGGAGCCCATGCCCCAGCGCCGCAGTGCACACGTCAATATCAGCGAGAGCGAGACCCGTAAACTGCGCCGCCAGCTGGAGAGCGAGATCAGCTGGCTGCATCGGCAGATGGAGGAACTGCGCGGTGACGAAACCGAACTGGATCTCTCCCTGTTGCAGACCTACAAGGAAATGATTTTTTCCCGCCGCGCAATGCTGGGCAGGATTCCCCGTTAAAAAATAGTTCTCCCTCTTCGCAGAAACTGCGAATCAATTCTCCCGGGCTGCCGCGTTTCCGGCGCCAACTTGCCACGGATATCTCAATTACGTCTACGCTTGGTGGGTTCATGTCATAAGAGTAACTGCCGATGCGCTATCCGGTTGTGGTTCACAACATAGAATATGCCGGCTTCGGTGCCATAGCGCCGGACCTCCCCCATTGCCACTGCCACGCCGAAACCCTGGATGCGACTCTGCAGAAAATGGCCGAGACAATTCTGCAGCGCCTGGAGGATGTGTGCGCAGCCGGCGAGTCGCCGCCGGAGCCCGGCGATATCGACACCCTGCGCGGCAACCCGGCCTTTGCCGGCGGCATCTGGGCCATTATCGACGTGGCTCACTCGCAGACATCCCCGAATAAAACCGAACGCTGAGAGATTTCCAGTAGCGATGGACCAAGGAAGGTAGGAATGAAGAGAATCCTGTTTGCTTTCGCCTTGATGTGCTCGTCCGCAGCCGGCGCCGCGGAGTGGAACAACCCGTTCGAGGGCATCTGCCTCGGCGAGTACCGGGTGATCGGCACAGTGGGTGTCGGTGCCGGGCAGATCCAGATCAACAAGGAGCGGGATACCTTTGCCTACGGCAGTGTCGGTATCACGCCCTCGGTCGGCCTGTGGCAGGTGGAAGTGCGCTATTCCAATTTTGACGACGGCCACCTTTCCGTCGACCAGTACGGTGTCAACTTCAAGGTCGATTTCACCCTGAACTGCGATATCCAGTGCCTCTACTGGATGGCCGGATGGAATTACGGCGAATTCGATGTGGACACGGTGCGCCGCGACGACCGCCGCATCACCGTGCCGGTATACGCCGACGGCAGCGACAACTACTGGAATGCGGGTGTCGGCTACCGCTATATGTGGACGCGGGATTTCGACACTTCCATCGAGTACAACTACAACGATGTGGGGCGGGTGACCGATTACGACCTCGGCCACCTGCGCTCGCTGACGGTCAATTTCAGCTACCGCTTCTGATTGTGCCCGCTATCGGGGGATGGCCTCGGGACTGCCTGCGACGGCAACCTTGCCGATAGGCCTCCCCCGCTCGCCACCTCCACTCAGAAGCTGTAGACCCCCTTCAACCACAGCGTCCGCCCCGGTTCGTTGATACGCGCCAGCTGGTCGAAACCGGGAATGGTGGCGCCGGCACGGCTGACATGCTCGGCGTAGGTCTCGTCCAGCAGGTTGTCGATACCGGCGGTGACCATCAGCGTCTCGCTCGCGCGCCAGCCGCCGTTGATGGACAGTACCTCGGCGCTGTCGGTGGGGCCGAAATCCTGCCCGGCGATGTTGCCCCTGCCGATATCCACCCGCTCCTGGCTGGCGATGCTGCGCCACAGGACGCCCGCCGACCAGTCCGGCAGCTCGTAGTAGAGACCCAGGCGCGCCTCCAGCGGCGGCAGCTGCGCCAGCGTGGTGTCGTCGGTATCGTTGGCGCCGCGCACGGAGGACAGGGTCAACTCGGTACGCCAGTTGTCCCGCCACCGGTAATTCAGGTCCATTTCCAGGCCCCAGGTGCGGGCGTCGATATTGCGCACGATGCTGGCGCTGCGCATGTCGTCCATGCCATCCATCGAATCCATTCCGTCCATCGCGCCCATGCCGGGGGAGGCGGCGGGCTTCATGACGCCGGTCTCGATCATCAGGTAGTCGTCGATGGTATTGGCGAACGCGGAGACGCTCGCGGACAGGCGCTCGCCGCTGTAGAGGTAGCCGATATCCAGCTGGGTGGTCTTCTCCGGGGCGATGCCCAGGGCGCTGACCGAGTCGCGGGTTTCCTTGGAAAAGATCTCCCAGTAATCCGGGAAGCGTTCGTTGTAGCCGAGCCCCGCGTAGAGGGTGGCGGAACTGGCGGGCCCACTGCGCAGCGCAAATTCGTGGCGCAGGAAACCGCTGTGCAGCTGCTCCTCGCGGGTGTCGCCGGCGGTGGGGTTGGCCACCGACTGCATCATCGACAGCATCACCTGGTCGCGTCGGTCTTTCACTTGCCAGTTGTCCAATCGCGCGCCGGCGATCCAGCGGCGGCCCGGCACCGGTTCCCAACTGGCCTCGGAGTAGACGCCCAGTTGCCGGAAGCGGGCATCGGCCTGCCGCGCCATATCGCGGTAGTCCATCATCTGCTGGTTCATGGTGCTGCGGTTGCTGTGGCGGTCGTCGCGTGCATCCAGACCCAGGGTCCAGTTCAGTGCGTCCGCCGGGGTCAGCAGCAGTTCCAGTTTGCCGCCGCTGGTTTTGCGGTCCGGGTTCATGGCCATCTGCATCGCCATTGTGCCGCCGGGCTCGCGCAGGCTGTAGTTGTCCATCACATGGTCGACGTAGTTGTAGTAGGCCTGCACTTCGATCGACTGCAGCAGCTCGCCGATATTCTGTCGCGAATAGCTGGCGCCGTAGCTCTCGCGCGCAAACCTCGAGCCGTCCACACCGCGGTCGGCGTAGGCGGCCTCGCCGTCGCCGCGGCTGGCGTTCAGCTCGTAGCGGGTGTCTGCGTCCGGTGTCCAGGCGGCACTGAGCTGGCCGTTCCAGCGCTGGTAGCGGGAGTGGACACCGACGCCATCGCCGTCTTCGTAGTCGTCGGCGGAGGCGCTGGTGGCGGAGCCGCGCAGGGAGAATTCCGGCGAACTGTAGCGGGCGTCGACGGTGCCGTCGCGGCGCTCCGCACTGCCCGCCAGCAGGCTGCTGTACAGGTGCCAGCCGGCCTCCGCCGGGCGCTCGTGATCGCGCTCGAACAGCACCACGCCGGCGGCGTTGCCAGGGCCGTACTTGACCGTCTGTGGACCCTTGATCACTTTGATGCTGTCGAGGGTCTCCGGGAAGATGTAGGCGGTGGGCGGGTCCATGCGGCTGCTGCAGCCGCCGAGCACGGTGGCGCCATCGAGCAGCATATTCAGGCGCGAGCCGGCCATGCCGCGCAGCATCGGGTCGCCGTCGCTGCCCCCTTTGCGAATCACCGAGAAGCCGGCGATGGTCTTCAGGTAGTCGGCGCCGTCATTGGCCGGCAGCGGCTGGCGGGGTTTCTTCGGGTCGGTGGCGAGGTT
Source organism: Microbulbifer litoralis (assembly GCF_023634065.1). Taxonomy (GTDB): domain Bacteria; phylum Pseudomonadota; class Gammaproteobacteria; order Pseudomonadales; family Cellvibrionaceae; genus Microbulbifer; species Microbulbifer litoralis. Next base: position 332,842 of record NZ_JALKCV010000005.1, on the reverse strand, counting down.
CAGCGGCAATTCGGTTTTTACCCCGGTGACCACCATCTGTTCCATGTCGTTGCTGTCGGCCAGGCCCGCGGCCGCGTAGCTGCAACAGGCCGTGACGGCCAGGCTCAGTGCCGAGCGCAGCGGCCATCTGTTCTTGCGTTGGTTGTGCATCGTTGTTTCCCGTACAGGTGCACGCGCGGGCCGCACGCGGCGGCTGCGCATACAAAAGGTGTTGGCGATTGGTGTGATTCAGGCGGACGGGAAACGGGGTGGGGCGCGGCTGGGCGGTTGCGTATAGGTGCGGCTGCGCGCGGCGCCGGCGGTGGGGGCTGCAGCCGGCGTCGAAATACCGGCGATGAAGACCTGCAGGTCGACGGACGGCGCGGCGGCCAGGCCGGCGGCGGCAGAGAAGTTGCAGTGGTTGTCGGCAAAGGCGTGGGCGGTCAGCCCGTCGTGGTGGTGGCCGCCGTGGTGATGGTGGTACTCGCGCTGCAGCCACTGCAACAGCAGCGCGCTGTTGCCGTCGCCGTGGCAGAAGCCGTAGGGGGCGCCACCGCTGAGTGGCGCCGGCATGAACCCGGCCGGCACCAGGCCGCGCGCGCACAGGAAAACGCACAACAGCAACAGCGCCAGGCTGCGGGGCAGCCGGGCGGTCGGGCGCTGTATCGGTGTTCCGGTCTGTGGCATCGGGCGCATTATCGCTGCTGTGGTCGCAGCGGCCAATATAGCGGCCCGCCGGCGCGGGAGCCAGGGATTGGGGCGACGTGCCTGGTATGCCGTGCGGGAAGTTCGCAAATAGTTCGCTGCGCCAAAAAGCTCAGCGAATGGCTACAGAACCTTGGGCACGACCCACTAGTGGGCCGTACAGCACACTAGATACGACCGCTGCGCTTGAGCTGCCAGTAGCTTTCCACCAGCGCCATATGCAGCTTGTCCGGGGCGGAATCCACTACCAGTACGTTGCGCGCGCGCAGTTGCTGCAGCAGGCGGCCGCGGCGATCGAGGAAGTCTCGCGTGGCCGCCAGTTCCACGGCGTCGCCAAAGCCGGCTACCGGCCGCTGCATCAGGTCGTCCAGCGCGGACTCGCGCAGGCAGGCCACCATGACCAGGTGGCGGCGCGACAGCAGTTGCACTGCCGCGAGGAGTTCGTCGCCGTCCTCGTCGCGCAGGTTGGTGACCAGTATCACCAGCGCGCGCCGGCTGTGTTCGGCGAGCATCTGTTGGGCGGCGCCACTGAAGTCCGCACTGGCGGTGCCGGAGTGCAGGTCGTAGACGTGGTTCAGCAGCAGGTTGATGGCGCTCTCGCCCTTGACCGGTGGCAGCCGGCCGCTGCGGCCGGGGTGGGCGAAGGCGTGCAGGCCCACCGCGTCGCCCTGCTTGATGGCCACATAGGCGGACAACAGCAGCGCGTTGAGGGCGTGATCGAAGTGGCTGAGTGCGCCGTCCTTGGCGCGCATGCGGCGGCCGCAGTCGAGCATGTAGACGATTTCCTGGTCGCGCTCGTCCTGGTACTCGCGGCTGATCAGCTTGCGCATGCGGGCACTCGCGCGCCAGTCCACCTGGCGCTGGCTGTCGCCCTCGCGGTATTCGCGCAACTGGCGGAAGTCCATGCCCTCGCCGCGGCGCTGCTGCTGGTGCAGGCCCAGGAAGCGCAGGCTCTGTTCCGTGCTCAGGGACTGCAGCGAGGAGATGCCGAGAAAATTGGGATACACCTTGACCGCGTCCGCCTCGCCGAGCGCCAGCTGTTTCTGCCACAGGCCCCAGGGGGAGTCCGCCAGCGCCTCGATGCGGCCGAATACCGCGTGGCCGCGGCGGCGCGGCACCAGCGGGTAGTCGATATGCACTTCCTGCTGCGGTTCCAGTTGCGCGTCGCGGGGCAGCTCGCGCGCCTGCAACTGGTCCGGCAACTGGTCGCACACGGTCAGGCGCAGCCGCCGCGGGCCCTCGTTGCGCAACAGCAGTTGCACTCGGTTCTGCACGCCCAGCGCCAGGTTGCCCGGCAGTGAGCGCTCGCCGACCAGGCCCTGTACGCGGCGCCCGGTGAGCCAGTCCAGCAGCGCCGCGCCCAGCAGCAGCGCGCCGGCCGCCCACCAGAGAGCGGCGACGGTGCCGGCGCCCTGCGGCAGCCAGATGCGCGCCGCGGACACCAGCAGGGCCGCCAGGCACCAGTAGCCGAGCAGCCGCACGAGGCGGCGGCTGGGGCGGGTGTGGGGAATCAGCGCGGCGGCGATCTTCACAACCTGGGCGCTTCCACGGTGTCGATGATCTGCGCCAGCACCGAATCGGCGGTCTCGCCGTCGATCTCCATATCCGGCGACAGGCCGACGCGGTGGCGCATCACCGGCACCGCCATGGCCTTGACGTCGTCCGGCAGTACGAACTCGCGCCCGGCCAGCAGCGCCCGGGCGCGCGCGGCCTGCAGCAGGCCGATGCTGGCCCGCGGCCCGGCTGGGCGGCGCAGCTGGGCGGCATCGCGGGTGGCGCGCACCAGCCGCACGGCGTAATCCAGCACCTGCTGGTCCAGTGCCACCTGCGGCACCAGCGCCTGCAGTTCCCGCAGCCGTTCGAGCGTGAGCTGGCCGGCCGGCTGCTGTTGCAGGTGCTGCTCGATACGGCCGCTGCTGGCGGCCGCGGCCAGTTTCAGTTCCGCCTCGTGGCTGGGGAAGTCGATCAGTACTTTCAGCAGGAAGCGGTCCAGTTCCGCCTCGGGCAGCGGGTAGGTGCCCTCCTGTTCGATCGGGTTCTGGGTCGCCAGCACCATGAATGGTCGCGGCACCGGCAGCGGCTCGCCGTCGATGGTGACCTGCTTCTCCTGCATCACTTCCAGCAGCGCGGCCTGGGTCTTGGCCGGGGCGCGGTTGATCTCGTCCGCCAGCAGCAGGTTGGTGAACACCGGCCCGCGGCGCACCTCGAAGCGGCCCTCGGCCATCTGGTAAATCGCGTGGCCGGTCACGTCCGCCGGCATCAGGTCCGGCGTGAACTGGATGCGGCGGAAACTGCCGCCGAAACAGTTGGCCAGCGCCCGCACCAGCAGGGTCTTGCCGAGGCCGGGCACCCCTTCCAGCAGCACGTGGCCGGAGGACAGCAGCGCGATCAGCACCTGCTCGACCACCTGCTCCTGGCCGATCAGCAGCCGGTTGACGCTGTTGCGCAGCAGTGCCAGCTGTTCGGAGGCGGCCCGCCAGTCCGGGCCCGGCGCCTGTTCGCCCTGCTGTTGTCCGGCCTGTGGGGGTTGTTCGGGTCGGTGGGTGGTGTCGTTCATAGGGCTGCCTCGATTTGCTGCAGGTTGCGCATTCTTTCGGTAAACGCCTCTTCGCTGGACGGGGGCTCGCCCCAGAGGCTGTCGGTAATCCGGGTTTCGCTGAGTCCGGTCGCCAGGTTCAGTTGGCTGCATAGCTTGCGCCGGGTTTCCTGCGAGGCGTTGTCGCCGCCCAGGCGCCGCAGCAGGCTGTCGCGGTAGTGCATCAGCAGTGCGCTGCACTTGTCGGCGCGCCAGTAGTAGTGGCCGCAGGCGGAGATATGCTCGAGCAGCGAGCGGCGCGCCGCCTCGGGCTCCGCCTCGCGCTGGCCGAAGCGGCGCGAACGCAGCAGCAGCCAGGCCAGCAGTGCCAGGGCACCGGCGAGGAAAAACTCGCTGGCGTAGCGGCGCGCGAGCACCGGCAGCGAGTCGAAGTGTGGCCGGGTCAGGAATACGAAATCGCCATCGGACGCCATCTGCCCCAGCAGGTAGGCGTGGTCGAAATGGCCGAGCCGGTCCGACTGCCAGAGGCCGGCATCGGCCATCAGCGTAATCAGCCCGCTGCCGCGCTCGAACTGCATGAAGGGCACGCCGGCGTCCTCGCTCTGCATGTCCGCCCAGAACACCGGGCCGGCACCGGAGCCCTCTTCCTCCAGTGCCGGGTGCCACAGCAGCATGCCGGGATCGAAGTGCAGTCGGTAGTCGCTGCCGTCGTCGGAAGTCAGGGTCACCAGTGTTGACGGCTCCACATCCGGGTCCTGTGGCGGCTCGGGGGTTGCGGTTTCCGCTTCGCTCTCTTCCTGCGCGCCGGTGTCTTCATCGTCCTCGCCGGCGCGCACCCTGCGGTTGTGTTCGCGCAGGATTTCGCTGGCACTCTTGCCGCTGTATTCCTCGGCCTCCTCGCCGATAAAGCGGCGCAGCGGATTGCTGAAGAAGAAATCGTCGCTGCCGGCTTCCAGGGTGACGCCGAGTTCCTCCAGCAGCCAGTCGCGCTCGTTGCCGTGGCGGGCCACTACCACCGCGTGGCCGCCGCGCCCGACCCATTCCAGCAGCTCCCGCGCGCGTTCGGTGTTGTAGACCTGGCTGGAGCTGGCCACGTACAGGGTGTCCTGCAGCGACAGGTCGGCGACGACGGAGATATTGTCGGCGCGCCGGGTCTCCACGCCGGTGGCGGTGAGGAACTGCTCGGCGGCCAGGTAGCGATTGCGGATCGCCTCCGGGCCCCAGCCGCGATCCAGTTGCCGCTCGTAGCGTTCGAACAGCATCAGGAACAGCGCCACGCTGGCACCGATCAGCAGTGTGATCAGGACGAGCAGTATCCGTTTAGCGGTCATCGGCAAACACCTCCCGCCAGCGGTCGCAGAGATTTTCCACGCGCCCGGTGGCCGGTGCGCGGTGGGCGTAGGCCAGTTGCTGCCAGACGCCGGTGAGCTGTTGCACGAAATCCCCCAGAGCGCCGCTGACCGGGCGCAGCTCGCCGTCGGGATCGGCTTCCCGCTGCCGGCGTGTCTGCACCTGCCGGGCGCACTCGCTTTCGGTCAGGTGGTCGCCGAACTCGAACTGGTAGCGCTCAATCAGGTGGGACAGTGTGGCCCGGTACAGCAGGCCCAGGCTGTTGCGCCGGTCGCCGCTGGCCCAGAGCCTCAGCACTTCGGCGCAGACGTCGTCCGGCAGGCTGGAGCGGCGTACGTCCAGGCCGAACAGCGTCTCCGGCGCGCGGCGATCCGGCGCCGCGCGCCGGCGGAATTGCAGGCTCTGGCGCAGCGGCTCGCGGTAACGCCACAGCAGGTGCACAAGCAGGCCGATGACGGCGATCCACAACAGCAGTTCGATCAGTGTGCCGATCAGCGGGCCGAGGCCGGTGGCGAAGTCGGAGTCGTCCGCGTCGTCGTCGGCCAGCAGCCGCTCCAGCCACTCGATGAATTCGATCATCCAGTTGGGGAATGCGTCTGCTTTCCACTCGAAGTCCTTGAGGCGCCAGCGCTTGACGGTTTCCATGCGGTGGAAATCCTCGCCGACCAGCACCTGATCGACGGTTTCGCGGGCCTGCTCCGGTGTCGCGGCGGCTTCCGCCCGGGCGGGCCCGCCGTGCAGGAGGCCCGACAGGCCCAGCGCGCACAGCAACAGCAGTTGCGCCGCCACGGCACCGCGGGCCTTGCCGCGTTCGCTGCGCCCATGTCGCGCGCGCAGTTTGCGGAACTGGATCTCGATATCCCAGCCCTCGAGCTCGATACGCCGGCCGATATACAGCGCAAAACCGCCCACCACATAGAAGGGCGCCACGGCGGCCATGACCAGCAGGTAGATACCATTTAGCGCCCACTCCATCCACAGCGCACCGCTGCTCAGGAAGGGCAGCCAGTCGATCTGCAGCTGCTCCGGGATAAACAGGTAGATCAGGGCCATGACCGCCAGCGCCAGGATCAGCTCGATATGCACCAGTGTCAGTGTCAGCCAGGTGGCGGCACCCGCGTGTTTGCGGTGCAGCACGGCGACGCGGCTGCTGCGCGCGGCGCCGCTGTTCTGTTCCAGCAGTGTGACCGGCATATCGAAGGAGCGCGTTGCACTGAGGCGGCGCCAGGTCAGCCAGGCGAACCAGTCGCGCCGGTTCTGGGCCAAAAACTGCCGCAGCGCCGCGCCGGCGCCGACCCGCTCGCCGAACAGCGCGCGGCTGGCAATGAACAATGGCAGCCGGTCGTAGGCGGGTTTCAGCCACCAGAGCAACAGCATGGCGAGGCCGGGGGATTGCCACAGTAAAGCCGCGCAGGCGCCGAACACCAGGGCCGCCGGCAGCAGCCAGACCAGGAACAGCGCGCCCCACTGGCGGCGCGCCAGGGCGATGCCGAGGTCGACGGATTCCCACGGCGAGCGCAGTCGCGCGCGTACCGCCAGATGATCAAGGTTCACGGCGGCCTCCCGGTGCGGGGCGCGGCATTTCCCCGGGTTGCAGGACACCGCGGCCGGCCAGCGCGAAGTAAGCGAATACCAGCAGCCAGAGCACGGTGCCCACGGCGACCCTCAGGCCGACGCCCAGCTCGGTGCTGGAGGACCAGAAGGCCTCCAGGAATGCGGCGATCACCAGCATCAGGAAGGTGCCGTAGACGATCTTCATCGCCTCGATACTGGCCAGGCGCAGGGCCACCAGGCGGCGGTGGCCACCGGGGTCGATCAGGGACTGGCCCAGCCGCAGGCCGGCGGCACCGGCCAGTACGATGGCGGTCAGTTCGAAGGCACCGTGGCCGATCACAAACGGGAAGAAGGTCGCGCTGAAGCCCACGCGGGTGATATGCCCGAATACCGCGCCCAGGTAGATACCGTTGAATACCAGGAAAAAGATGGAGCCCAGCCCGAACAACAGGCCGGCGGCAAAAGTGCGGAAGGCGATGCCGATATTGTTCTTGATATAGAAGCCGAACATATGCAGGTCCGAATCGGATCCGCGCTCGCGGCCCATGACCTGGTTGCCCGGGTCGTACATGGATTCGAACTGCAGCACCTGCTCCGGCGACATCACCGCATAGATCAGCGCGTCGTTACTGTAGCTGCCGATACCCATCACCAGGGCCGGCAGCAGGAACAGTGCGCTGGCCAGCCAGACATATTTTATCTGTGCGCGCACCGCCTGCGGGAAACCGGCCAGCAGATAGCGCACCCAGGTATTCCTGCGCAGTGTCTGTTGGCGGTAGACGCGGTGGTGGGCCGCCATCACCAGTTGGTTGAGGCGTTCGATCAACTGGTTGGTGTACTGGCGCTCCTTGGCCACCGCCAACTGCTGGCACAGGCTGCGATAGGCCACCGGCAGGTCGGGCGCCGCTTCGTCAGCGCCCGCACTGCCAGTGCGCAGCCACTGCTCGAGCCGCAGCCAGCCGTCACTGTAGCGCTGTTCGAAGTCCTGTTGTTTCATTTTCCACCCAGTAGCCAGTTGCCCACGGCGTGGAGGTAGTTGAGACCGTCGCGACCGGATTTTCCGGTGACCGGCTGCAGCAGGTCGGCCAGTTCCCGCTGGCGGGCCTCACTCAGGTCCCGGTGGCGTTCGGCCAGGCTGATAACGGCCAGCTGGTCCTGCAGTTGCAGTCCGCGCGGCGGTGCCAGCGGTGCCGCCTGCGGCAGCGAGCGCTCGTTGCTGTTCTGCTGGCGATACACCACCAGTGTGCCGGCGGCCATGTCGCCCAGCCGGCGGAAATCCCGGTTCAGCGTCATGGCGATGGTACCGGCGGCATAGCCGAACGGCAGGAAATCGGCGAAACGCAGCAGGTTGCGCAGCAGCGAGGCGCTCCAGGAAATGGGGGTGAGGTTGTCGTTCACCACCATCAGGCCGAAGGCCTTCTTGCCGGGCGTCTGCCCGCCGCGAAGGACTTCGAAAAAGACGGGATAGAACCACTCCAGCAGGAAGGAGCAGAGCAGCCAGATACCGAGACCGGCGCGGTCGGCAAACGCGAGGGCGATGCCGAGCGCGGCCAGTATCAACGAACGGTAAAAAACATCGACACTGTAGGCCAGGATGCGCGGCACGGGCCCGGCGGCCTGTGCGCGCAGGTCGATTCCTTCCGGTGTCTCGACGTTATAGGCGGTATCCAGCAAACCACCGCTCCTGTTCGGATTATGCGGATTGGTCGGATTCCGGGCCGCCGAAGATATTGCGATAGGCGATGCCGACGGCGATGGATACCAGCGGAATCACCCAGATCAGGCCGATCATCAGCGGTATCGCACCGGCGATGTACAGCAGCAGGCACACGATCAGGAAACCGAAGAAGCCGAACCAGTGCTTGGTGATCGCCTTGCGCGAGGTCTCCAGCGCGGCCCAGGGGCCGAGGCCCTTGTCCACGATCAGCGGCATGGCCAGCGTATAGGCCACCATCAGGTAGATGCCCGGCAGTATCAGCAGGATAAAGCCGAGGGTACCGAGGATGTACATCAGGATCATGCCGACGGCCAGCGGCAGAATCTTGTCGAAGTGGGAAAACACTTCGGTACCGGAGACGCTCTCATCGCGGGCGATCTTGATACCGATCATCATCATGCCCGCCAGCAGCGGCGCGCCGGCAATGGCCACCAGCACCTGATAAATAAGCTGGGAGACCAGTGAGGCCCCGATCGCGGCCTGGGGGTCGAAGGCCGGATAACCGCTCACCAGGCCGGCGATGAAGTTGATCGCAGCGGCTGCAACAATGTAACACAGCACGCCCAGCCAGATGGTGCCCTTGTTGCCCTTGGTGCGGCGCCAGGCCTCGCCGATCACCTCGCCGATCGACAGGGAGTAGTCCCCCGCAACACCTTTCTCCAGTGAACCGTAGGCGCCATGCTCTTCGCCACTGGTCAGCTCCGCATCCGGGGCCTTGTAAATATCGCTCATTCTCTGAATGTCCTTTGTCAGTTCCTTTAATGTGTACACAGAGCCGTTGGGTGCGAAATATCGCATAGCCGCGGGCAATGAACAATCCCGCGCCATGCTGTCGGGCTCGCCCGTGCCGGTGGCAGGCGATAAACTGCACGCATCGAGTTGGAGCCTGGAGCTTATGAAGAAGTGGTTGTCGATCGGGCTGGCGATCCTGCTGATCCTGGCCGGGGGCTATATCGCCTGGCCCAGATACAGCCTCGGGCAGCTGGAAAGCGCGGCCCGGGACGAGGATCTGGAGGCGTTGCGGAAGTATGTAGACTTTCCGCTGCTGCGCGACAAGCTGCAGTCGCGGCTGCAGCGCCGGGTGCGGGAGTCGATGGCGGAGGACCTGCCGGCGGAATGGGGCGATCTTTTCGCCGCTGGCACCAACCTGTTTATGGCGCCGCTGCTACGCCAGCTGGTCACGCCGGAAGGGGTGGCCGGGCTGCTGCGGGGTGGCCGCGACCTCCGCGCGTTGGAGCGGGAACTCTATCGCCAGCCGACCGCGCCGGTCGGCGAGGCCGAAGCGGGCCGCGACGCGGATCGCGATGGGCCCGGCGACTGGAAGCTGCAGGGCTGGCGACTGGTGGCTCTGGATCGCGCGTCTGCAGATTACGGCGGCGATGGGCGGCGCGAACTGCGCCTGATCCTCGAGCGGCAGGGGCTGCGTTGGCGTCTGGTCGATATCGCGCTGCTGGAAACCCGGGAAACCTGAATGAATAAGAGAGCCTCTATCATGCAAATGGAAGATTCGATCAATGTATTCGGCGATCCGCTACAGGCCTGCGGCCTGGATCCGGTCACCGGTTTTTTCCGGGACGGCTGTTGCAATACCAGTGATCAGGATGCGGGCTCACACACGGTTTGCGTGGAGGTCACCGAAGAGTTCCTCGAGTTTTCGCGCGGCCGCGGCAACGACCTGAGTAGCCCGGTGGAGGAGTTTGGCTTTCCCGGGCTGAAGCCGGGAGACCGCTGGTGCCTGTGCGCAGCGCGTTGGCTGGAGGCGCAGCAGCAGGATGCGGCACCGCGGGTCTATTTGCAGCGCACGCATGTCAAGGCGCTGGAGATAGTGTCGCTGAAACTGCTGCGCCAATATGCGGTGGACCTGAACTGAGTGATATCAGGTTGCGCCGCCTGTAGTGCCTGCCGCCGTCAGGACGGCAGGAAGTCGATCGAGTAGTTCAGCGTCGTCTGTTCCACATTGGCGGCGCCGAAGTTGATCAGCCGGATACGCGCCAGCAGCTTCCTTTCCAGCGACGGATTGTTCAGCTCGCTGTCGACGATACTGATCGCCGATACGCTGCCATTGGATTCGATGACCAGCTTGACGGTAACCTTGCCCTGCAGCATCGGGTCCCGACGCAGCGCGCGGTTGTAGATCGCGTAGATGGCGCCCTTGTTGGCTTCCATTACACTGCGGATCGACTGCTCGGCGCGGGCGGACTTCTCGCGGCGCACCTTCTTCGCCACTTCCCGCGCACTGCCAGAGGCCTGGGCGTTGCTGACCTGGGTGGTCTCACGGGCAGCCAGCGCGGTGCCACCGGTATCCTGGCTCAGTCCGGTGGTCTTCACGCCGCCGCTGCTGGCCTTTGCCCGATCGCCAATTACCGAACGCTGCACTGTCTGCGCTTCGGCCGCACTGCCGGCCAGCTGCGCGCCGCTGACCTCGGCCACATCGACGCTCTCGCGCATGGCCTGCAGGTCATCCTGCATCTGCAGCAGGCCGCTGTTGGCCGCTTTCTCGCGCGCCAGTTTTACCTCGGCGGCGGGAGGCTTCTCTTTCGGTTCTGGTTTGGGTTCCGGTTTCTTTTCCGGTTCCGGCTTGGGCTCCGGTTTCTTCTTTTCCGCTTTCCTTGGCTCGGGTTTCGGCTTCGCTTTTGGTTGGGGTTCCGGCAACTGTTGTTTTTCCAGGATTACCTTGGCCAGTTGCGGCGGTATCCGCTCGGCCTGTTCGCGGGTCAGTTCCGGTACCGGGATCAGCGTGACGGCGGCTCCGAGAAGAGCGAATAAAATCAGGCCGGTTCGCAGGAACCTGCCGAAACGCGTGTCCTCATCCGCCGATGCGGACCACGGTAGCACCGTTTCCTGCAGCAGCCAGGGCGCCGTTGGTCTGTGAGTTGCTGTCGCCATATCAGCCGCCGACCTCCGGCCCGCTGTCCGAAGCGGATTGGGGCTTGGTCTGGTTGACCGCGAAGGCCATATCGCGGTAATCCGTCTCGGCGCAGGTTTGCATGATCTGTTTCAACAACTGGTAGGGAACCTGCTCGTCACCCATGATGGTGATCGGGCGGCCGATGGACTTTTTGTCCTCGGGCAGTTCGCCGGCGCGACTGGCGCGGTACTCGAGTTCTTTCAATAGTGGCTCGATATTCCCCGCCTGCGGGTCTATGTCGTCGACTCGTGCCACCAGGCGGTCACCGACAAACAGCTGCTCGCCGTTGACGCGGATGACGGTGGTCACTTCCGGTTTCTGCTGCGAGGTGGAGTCCGGTAGCTTGATGCTCTTGTCGGTTTGCAGCACCTCTACATCGGACGAGTTCACCAGCAGGAAAAATACCAGGATGGTGAAGATGTCCATCAGCGACACCAGGTTCAGTCTGGTCTGCTGTTTTTTCTGCCGCTGCTTGCGCGCCTGCAGCTTGGCGGCCACATTCAGGTTCATATCACTGCCCCGCTGCGGTCTGTAGTTCTTGTGCCGGCGGTGCGTCGCCGAGGGAAATCTGCGGGAACAGTTCCGCGTCCACGGGCGATGCTGCCACCACGGCGCGATAGGAGCGTGCGGTGTCCATGGCCCCGACCAGGGTTTTGTAGGGCGTGTCCACTTCCGACAGGATCAGCACGTCCTTCTTGTCGATGGATTTTTCCCGCAGCTGCCGCTTCACTTCCCGCAGCACCTTGGACACGGTGGCGAAATCCGGCCCGCTCTGCACGTGGGGAACGCGTTTGACGCGCATCCCGGCCGGGTAATTGATATCGATATGGGACTCCCGCAGAACCACTTCCAGTTGCCGGTTTTCCTGCTCGCTGGCGGCGGCCGCGCCGTCGCTGAGGCCGGGCAGGTTCAGTTTCAGCACCGAGATATGCGAGAACACCATATTCAGCAGCAGTACGGGCACCAGGATGATCATCAGGCTCATAAACGAAGTGATGTCCAGGTCGCTCTCCTCGTGGCTGCGCCGGGGAATATTCAGTTTCAGCATGGTGCTACCGTCAGCTTCTGGCCGCTTTCTGTTCCGCCATCTGCGCGCGGCCCATGGACAGCAGGTTCAGGAACTTGACGCCGGCCATCTGCAGGCTGTCGACGATCTCGTTGGTCTTGTTCTGCAGCATGGAGTAGAACAGCAGCAGCGGGATGGCCGAAATCAGGCCGAAGGCGGTGGTATTCATGGCCACGGAAATACTGGAGGACAGCATCGAGGCCTTTTCCGACGGATCGGCGTTGGCCACCGCAGTGAAGGCGGCGATCAGGCCCATGATGGTGCCGAGCAGCCCCAGCAGTGTGGCAATATTGGCCAGCGTGGAGAGGTAGCCGGTGCGTTTTTCCAGCCGCGGCACCGCTTCCAGGATGCCCTCCTCGATTGCCAGTGCAATATTCTCGTCGCGCTTGGCGTATTGCAGTGTGCCGATGCCGGCGGCGGCGATGCGGCCCATGGCGGCCTTGTTGTCCCGCGCCAGTTGCAGTACGCCGTTGTAGTTGCGCTTCTGCAGCAGCGGCAGCAGCTCCCGGTAGGCGCGCTGGTTGGCGCGCTTCGCCCGGCCGAGGAAGATCCAGCGCTCCACCACCATGACCAGGCCGATCACCAGCACCAGTGCAATCGGGTACATGAAGGGACCGCCGTTCTGAAAGAAGCGCAGCAGCGCCTGGGTAAATTCCATTGTGTTATCTCCGCAATGAAGTTGTTGTTTGCGATAATCTTTTTTGGAGTCGTCATACCGGCCTTCGCCGGAATGACGACAATGCCTATTCGTCCGACGCTTTCTGCTTGTCGGCCTGCATCTCTATTTCCCGCTGAAATTCCGAATACTCCTGGTGCCGGAACACATCGCCCACCGTCTGCGGCAGGGTGCTGTCCAGCCGCTGCAGGCTGTCGGCCTGTTTCCACGGGATGATATACAGCACCTTGGGCTGCTCCTGGTTGCCGATCACGGTCGACTCCAGGTTGATTTCCTCTGCCGTCAGTCCACCTGCGAAAAGCAACGGAAACAGCAGTGCGATTTTTAAACTCTCACGTTTCGGCGCCATAGGGTTTGCCAATGGCCCAGGCCGGGGCGGGGTGCGCCCTTCCGGGCTTGTCCGCGAGAGGGACCTCGCGGACAAGCCCCCATGGATGGGTTTACGGCGTGTCCCGGAAGGGCGTACCCCGCTCCGGCTCCCGGAACTGAACCCCCAAATCTCAGTCGATATCCTCACAGTTGCCGCTCCAGGTCCACGATCCAGCCGGCCAGTTGCCGGTCCGGTTCCTCGCGCAGCTGCTGGGCTGCGCGGTAGTGCTGCAGCGCCTTATTCGGCTGCTGCAGGTAAAGGTCGTAGAGAATACCCAGGTTGCGGTGCGCGTCGCCGTAGTCCGGCCAGCGCTGCAGCGCGGCCCGGTAACCCTGTTCCGCCTCGTCGAAACGGCCGGCGTCGCGCAGCAGCGCCGCCAGCTGGTTCCAGGCGAAGACGTTGTTGTCGTTGACCTCAATGGCGCGGCGCAGGCTCTGTTCCGCCGCCTCGCGCTCGCCGCTGTGGTTCTGCACGATACCCAGGTTCAGCCACAGGCCGGACAGTGTGGGCCAGTTTTCTGTCAGTTTCTTTAATTCGGTCTCCGCCGTGGCCAGTTCGCCGGCCTCGAAGGCCTGATGTGCAATTTCCATACCCTCGCGCGCGGCGGCGGGGACGCTGTCGGCGTCCGCCAGGTAGGGATTCGGCGTTGGGCCGGCCGCCTGCCCACCGGTGGGCGGCGCGCTGCCACCGCCGCTGGTGCAGGCATTCAGCAGTGCGGCAAGAAAAGCCGGTAACAGCGCGCGGCAGGTTCCGACAGTTTTTCTCAATCTGGACTCAGTGCAGTGCATGGCTCCACTCCAGGGTTTTTTCCTCTTTGCCGTAGCGCGCCGGCAGCAGCCGGGCCAGGGAACTGAAGCTGCGTTTGATCCAGTCGTCGTAGAGGCCATCGGTGGTGCGCCGGATATTGGCCTCGTGCAGTTCGATCGCCTTTTCCTCGAACGGGAAGGCCTGCTCCTCGAGCAGGATTTCATACTGTTCCAGTTCCAGCGGGCCCAGCCCCTGTGGCCGCTGGGACTCCATCAGGTCGCGGCTCAACTGCCGATAGACCTCCGCCAGGCGGAAGCTGGCCTGGGTGGTGAATTCGGCGATATTGAATTTCAGCACCTTGCGGTAGTCGGCCACGGTGTTGTCCATGGCCCGTTTCTTCGTCGCCAGGCTCTGTTTCAGCGGCAGCTGCAGCGACAGGTCGGCAAAGCGCCGGTAGCTCTGCTCCGCCAGTTGGCTCTGGGCAAAGGCGGCCAGGTAGCGGCCGCGCGGCGAGTCGACTTTGTTGTCCGCCAGTTGCTGCAGCCGGCGGTTGCGCTCCGGCGACGGCTGCTCGCCCTGCAGTTGGATCAACTGGTACTGGGCTTCGAGCCGCTGTGCCGCGGGTTCGCGCCACTGTTCGCTGTAGCGGCGATAGGCATTGATGGCCGCGGCAGTGTCGCCGGCCTGCTGGAAACTCTCCGCGGCCATCCACAGCGACTGCCGCCGCACTTCCGGGTCCGGGTCTGCCTGCGCCAGTTTCAGCAGTTCGCCGGCGGCGGCGCCGGGCAGGGCCAGTGCGCGGAAGATGACCACCGCCTTGGCGGCCAGGGTCGGTGCCAGTTTGTGGGATGGGTAGTGCTGGCGGAAATCCGCCAGTTCGGTAGCGGCGCGCTGCCACTGTTCCATGGTCATCAGGTGATTGATCGCATCGTACTGGGCGGTGGCGGCAATATCGGTGCGGCCGCTGTCGCGGATGCGCAGCAGGTGTTGCAGGCCGGCCTCGCTGGGGCCCTCCGCCAGCGCCAGTTCCGCCTGCCGGTAGATGGCGGCCTGCAGCCGCTGGCGGGCGTCGGCCTGTTGCCGGCTGCCGGCGGCACTGGCGAGCATCGCCCGATGGTAGGCCTGTTCGGCCTGCGGATACTGCTGCAGTTCGAAGTGGCTGTGGCCGAGGATCATCGCGATCTGGCGGCGCTGTTGCGGATCCGGTTGCGGCTGCCAGGCAGCCGCCCGCCCGGCGGCGGCAATGGCTTCCGGATAGCGATTCTGGGACAGCAGGTTGTCGGCGGCGGCCAGCAGTACCGGCAGTGCGCGCGGATCCCCCGGCCAGGTATCGGCAAACCTGAGGCTGGCTTCGGTCTTGCGGTCCAGCCACAGGGTGCGCGCTTCGGTGTCGGCACTGCCGGCGAGTTTTTCGTGCATCTGCCCGGCGGTAAGCACGGCCGCGTAGCCGGCCTCGGCGCCGCGCTGCGGGTCCCGGTATTCCCAGGCCACGCGGCTGTAGGCGCGCCAGGCGGCGGGGATATCGCCGGCCTGTTGCAGGCACTCGGCCATCAGGAATACCAGGCCCGGCGTGGCGTCGTCCTCGGGGAAGGTGTCCGCGTACTGTCGGTACAGGTCCGCCGCGTCCAGGTAGGCACGGCGGGACCCGGCCGCGAACTCGGTGCGCTCGCGCGCGTTTCTTCCGCGCTGGCGGGACAGTTCCTGCGCGCGCGCGTGATCGTAGCGCGCCAGTTCCGCCAGCCAGGGGCGCAGCCAGCCGCGCAGTTTTTGCCGCTGCGCCTCGCCGGACTGCTGCCAGTAGTCGCCGCGGATACCGTAGAGCCGCACGAACTCGCGCTTGGCCGGCAGCACCTGGTCGTCGAGACCGGCGCTCTGCAGCGTTTCGATACCGCGAAGGTGCAGCGCCGGCGCCTCCGCGCTGTGGGGATACTGCTCGACGTAGGCCAGGAAGCTGTCGGCGCTCTCGCGGTAGCGCTCCTTGTCCGCATACCAGTCGCCCAGCGCGCGGTACAAATGGTGTTGGTAGGGGCGCGGCTCGCCGCCGTTGTTGAAGGATTCGATCGCCTCGGCACCGCCCTGGTAGCTGTAGTTCAGGGCCAGGCCGCGCAGGCTGTCCTCGGCCAGGCGCCGCTGGCCGGCCGGCAGTTGGTCGAAGGGCGCGCGGCCGTGCAGCTGGTCCAGCAACTCGAGGAAGGTTTCGCTGGAGCGACGGTAATCGGAGGATTTGAACCGCGACCAGCCGAGCATATAGCGGGCGTTGTCGGCAAACGGTGTCTCGCCCTGCTCCAGCACGCCGCGGAAATCGCGTGCGGCGGCGCCGTAGTCGCGGCGGTTGAAGGCGGCCTCGCCGCGGCGGAACAGTACCTCGGCGATAAACGGCGATTCGGGCGCGGCCTCGGCGATGCCCTCGAGCGCGGTCAGTGCCTGCTGTGGCTGGCCGTCCATGGAGCGGGCGCGGGCCAGCCGGTAGAGGATATAGTCGTCGCCGGGCATTTGTGCGGCCAGGGCTTCGTAGCGCGCTACCGCCGAACGATAGGAGACGGCGGTATCCGGGTTGTCCGCCTGTTGCTGCTCCAGCCGCTCCATTTCCAGGTCGGCGAGCCGCAGTTCGATCTGCCGGCGCGTGTGTGGATCGCCGCTGCTGGCCAGGGCCCGCTGGTAGCTGCGCTGCAGCGCGGCGATATCGAGCTCTGGGGCGCTGATCTCCGCTTCCGCGGCGACGGCGGGCGGCAACTGCGCGGCGGGCAGGTTGGCCAGCGTCTCCACCGGTTGATTGGAGCAGGAGGCGGCGGCGCAGCACAGTGCGATCGCCAGCGCCCCGCGCGGGAAGCGATCAGTCATCGCCACCTCCCGCTTGTGCTTCGGGGGCGGAGCTCTGCCCAGCTGCATCCTGCATAACCGCGCCCTGCATGACCGCGTCCTGCAGCCGCGCGATGGCCAGGCGGCTGTGGGCCATGTACTGCTGGATCTGGGCCTGCTGGCGCTTGAGTTCGGCGATGACGTCGCGGCGGATCGAGGATTCGATCGCGGCGCTGGCGGCGGCGATGGCGCGGCTTTGCCGCGAGAGCTGCGGCCGGGCTTCGGCGACGCCGGCCTGCAGTTGCCGCAACTGCGGCGCGCGACCGACGACCTGCGCCACCCGGCGCCGCTGGTGTCCGGCGGCCTGCAACTGTTCGCCCAGGGTCTGCAGGCCCTTGCGTTTTTGCCATAGATTGTCGTGGTAATCCTGTGCGGCCCGCCACTGCAGCAGGCCGCGGGCGCGTTGCAGGGCCCTGCGCTGGCCGTCGCGGGTCTTGCCGTGCGGGGCCAGTTTTTCGTAGCGGCCCTCGGCCCGCTGCAGCAGCGCCAGCAGCCCGGCGTATTCGTTGTCGTCGGCATCGAGTGCCGCCAGCAGCGCCAGTCCGTCGCGGTCGCGCTCGATACGCGCCAGCGCAGTTTCCAGTTCGCGATACTGGCGCTCGGCCATCTCCACCTGCTGGTCGTACTGGGCGCTGCTGTAATTTTCGATGATGCTCTGGCGGCGCTGCCGGCGCGCGTCGATCAACTGGTCGAACAGCGGCAGCTGCTGGCGCCAGTCGTCGATGACCCGCGCCAGTTGCCGCAGGTCGCGCAGGTCCGACAGGCGCAGTTGATACGCATCGCTCTGCAGGATGTTTTGCAGGTAGCGGCGGTTGTCCTGCAGCAGTGGCGGCGTGTCGGCCACTTCCAGCCAGCCGAAGCGGGGCCGCCCGCGCTCCGCGTCGGCGGCAAAAGACATCGTGTCGACAGACTGCTGCAGTTGCGCCAGCGCGTTGATATTTTCCCGGTAGCGATTCTCCGCCTGTCGGTAGGCCGCCAGGGCGACCTGCGGGCGCTGCAGTTTTTCGTAGCTGTAGGGCAGTGCCACCAGCGCCTCGCGGGCCTCGGCGGACTCGCCGTGCTGTTGCAGCAGGAACTGCAGCGCGTCAATAGCGGCGCGGTATTCGCCGCTGTTGATGGCGGACCAGCCGAGCCCCAGCAGCGCGCGGTCGGCCCAGGCGGTGCGCAGGCGCACATGGCGGAATTCCTCCAGCGCCTCGGCAAAGCGCTGCTGCAGCGCGTAGGCATAGCCGGCGCCGATATGGGCCTTGTCGTTCAGTATCCGCAATTCCCGCGACGGGGTTTCCGCATCTTCGACCAGCGCGCTGGCCCGCCGATACTGGGCAATCGCCTCGCCGTAACGCTGCTCCCGGGCCAGTGCCGCGGCCAGGTTGATACGGCCCAGCAGGCGCCGCGCCAACGGCAGGCTGCCGCTGTCGAGCAGTGCTTCGGCCGCGGCGAAATCGCCCTCGCGCAGGGCCAGGTTGATCGACAGGTCGGAGCTGTCCGCGGCGCCGGATTTCTGTAGCTGTGCCGATGCCCGCGGCCAGTTCTGCTGGCGGTAGTTCAGTTCCGCCAGTTTCAGCCAGGCCACCTGACGGTAGCGGGCCAGGGTTTCCGGGTCGCCGCTCTGTTGCTGCAGTTGTTGTTCGAACAGGGTCGCCGCGCGCCCGGACAGGCCGAAGCCGAGGCTGATGCCACCCTCGATCAGCGCGGCGTTGTCTGCGTGCACACGGATGGCGCCGCGCTGTTCGGCGACCATCAGCGTGCTCAGCGCATCGAAGTAGTTACCCTGGAAGTAGTCGTAGAGCGCCACACCGTAGGCGATGTCCTGGGCCTGCCGGTACCGCGGCGCTTCCGGCTCGGATGCGAGTGCCGGCGCGCCGGCACCCAGCAGGGCCAGCGTCAGGGAAATTGTGCGTAGTGGGGGGCGGTAGAACATCGCGGATCAGGGCGCCGGCCACTCGACCACTTCGAACTCCGGCTGCTGCCTGCCGCTGGAATCGGCGATACGCAGTTCGAGCACCGCCGGTTCGTCGGTCTTCTCCAGTTCCAGCGTGGCCGCGCGCTTGTACTCGCGCCCCTCGGGGCCGAAGCCGGTGAAGAAGGCGGACACGGTGTAGGTTCCGGCTTTCAGGTTGCCCTTGAACAGTGGCTGGATGCCGCCGCGCACCAGCGCGTCGCGCTGGTGGTCGGTGTACAGGTGGCTGGCGGTGAGCTCGTTATCGATATGCAGCTTGACCGCGTCCAATTGGAAATAGTTGCCCACGTCCATGGACACATAGACCGCGACCTGGCTCTGGGCCGGGTACAGCAGGTCCTCTTCCAGGATCAGCAGGTCGCGGTTCAGTTTCAGCACCTCGCTTTTCAGCGATTCCAGCTTTTCCGCCGGGAAGGCCGGTTGCTGGGCCTGTGCCGATGTGGACAGGGCGATGAGGGCGAGTGTCAGAAGCTGGATACAGCGGCGCATGGGGTGCCTATTTGAATTCGTTTGCAGGGGCCTGTAAGCCGGCTCCGGCCGTGGTTCGTTATTGTGAATTATCGCAGCGGATCATGTCGCCGGTGTGATGCGGTTGGCATTTCTCCGAAGGCGACAGAGATCCGTTCTAGTCCGGTTGTTCCAGCCCGTGGCTGAAGTAGAGCCGGCGGTTGCTGTCGATCACCACCGCTTCAAAACCGGGCAGCCGGTCGATCAGTGCCAGGCCCTTCTGTTTCCCCAGCACAAACACACTGGTGGACAGCGGATCCGTATCGAACCCCTGTGGGCCGATAATGCTGACACTGATCAGCCGGTCGCTGTCGCCCCGCCCGCCGTCGCCGGTCTCCGTCGGCCGACCGGTGGCCGGATTGAAAATATGGTGTACCCGCTGGTGATGGTCGTCGATAAAAAAGCGTTCGTAATCCCCGGAAGTGGAAATGGCGGTGTCGGTCAGTGGGATCACCGCCGCGTTTTTACTTTTGTCCCGCGGGTGGCGGATGCCCACCAGCCAGGGTTGGCCGCGTTTGTCGCCGATCATGCGCGAATCGCCGCCGGCGCTGACACTGGCGTGGTGCACGCCGGCTCGCCGCAGAATATCGATGGCGCGGTCCACGGCATAGCCCTTGGCGATACCGCCCAGGTCGATCCTGGTCTGGGGGTGGCCGAAGTGCAGTGTCCGTTTCGCGCTGTCGAACTGCAGGTTGTGATAGTTCAGTGCTTTCAGCAGCTGCTTGGTTGTCGCGGTGTCCGCCCGTTTGTGCTGGCGGAAGTCGTAGTGCTTGCCCAGGGTGGCGTAACTGATATCGAAGGCGCCGCCGGTCTGCTCGCTGTACCAGAGGGATTTATCGATCAGGGCGGCCAGTTCCGCCGACAGCTCGACTGTCTGCCGGCCGGCGTCGCGGTTGACCCGCGACAGTTCGCTGTTCTTTTTATAGGGCGAAAGTTCGTCGTCCAGGCGGCGGAATTCGGCCATTACCCCTTCGATCAGCGCCTCCGCCTCGGCCGCGTTCTCGTGCCACAGCTGCACCGACACCTCCGTGCCCATGATGGCCTGTTTTTCGTAGTGCCATTCCGCGCTGGCGGTATTGGCGAGCAGCAACAGGCAGGCGAGGCAGCAGGCACTGTGCGCACCGAAAAGCTTCGCGGCAATATGGCGGTGCGCGCGGCGCACCCTACGGAGTGAGCTTTTTAACATCAGACGATCGGTGCAAAGGCGGTCAGGCTGTCCATCAGGCTGGCATTGCCGAGGCCGTGGCTCGGGAACAGGTTGGCAAAGTTGCCCTGTTCGTTGTGCAGCGCCATATAGTTCAGCACCACGGTTTCCACCAGCAGGTTAACATTGTTTGCCGCCGGGCTGGATGCGGTTTCCACATCGCCGGACGGGCGCATATAGCCCAGTTGCTGGTGGCGCGCCTGTTCGTCGGCGCTGCCGCCGAGCAGTTGCGGCCGGCCGGCGGGGTTGTAGACCAGGAAGAAGGAGGCGGCGGTCTGCTGGTTGTCACCGGTCCAGACGCCCTTGCCGCGGCCTTCCACCGAGTCGTCGATCATGCCGTTGGAGAATACCGAGCCGTCGCTGAATACATAGATCATCAGCGGCTGGTTGCGGCGTGCGGCATATTCCAGGCAGGCGCCGATACAGCGGCCGGCGCGCAGGTCGCGGATCTCGCCGGTGGCGCGGTCGCCGGTGTGGTAGTCGTAGCCGCCCATGGTGATGGTGCCGGCGCCGGCGTAACCGTTGACCACCAGTTTCATGGTGGCGGCGGCCTTCTGGAATTCGCGGTCGCCGCTCAGCTCGGTGCTGGTGAAGATACCGCCGGGGCCGACGATATCCGGATCGGTTTCGGGATTCAGTGTATTGGGGTTGCCGAAGCGGTCGGCCATATCGGCGCTTTTCAGGTAGCCGCAGCGCACCATGTCCTTGATCACCGCGTCGTTGGTGACGCGGGTGTTGACGTTTTTCAGCTTGGCGTCGGACAGCCGGTACATGGATTCCATCACCGCAACGGTATCTTCCTGGCTGAGCAGCCCCACCAGGTCGCCGACGTCCACCAACCCGGTGGCATCGGAGGCGCGGTCGACCTTGGTGGGCCGCACTTCCGGGTTGATCATCGACATCGGGGCCAGGGAGTTGCCGCCGGACTCGCTGGTGCTGGAGCCGATCAGGGCCAGCAGTTCACCGTTGGCGCCGGCGCGGTTGATGCCGTACATGGGGTTGTGCGGGTTGTTGCCGGTATCGTTTTCCGAGCGCGCCGGGATCACAGCGCCGTTGGTGGCCGATGCGGTACCGGCGGCGACCTTGTCGAGAATACCGCGCAGCATGCCGCTGTCAGTATGGAAAGCGAGGCCCAGGTCGGTATTGATAAAGGGGTTGCCGGCGGCGTCGGTGGTGGACGGGACCATATCGCCGGGCAGGCCCTGCTTGTTGTAGCCGGCGGTGCTGAGGAAATCCAGCTGCCCGCCCTGCTTGCCCACCAGCACATTGGAGCCGGCGATATTGGCGCCGCCGGCCAGGTCGAAGCAGATAAACGGAATCTTGCCGGCGCCGCCGGCGCCCATGATACCGCAGTCGTCGCGCAGCGGACGCAGGTCATCCGACAGCTCCGCCCGCGCCAGTTGCGGATTGGCGAACAGGCTGAAAACGGAACCGCCCAGCACCGTGGCCAGGCCCGCACGAAAGCCCTGGCCGAGAAAATCCCGGCGCGATACCGGCCGGTGGTGATCCGGGTGGCGCAGTGGCTGGTCCAGGTCGAAGTGTTTTTTCTTGCTCATAATAGTTATCCGGATCTATCCGAATTTCGGGTGCCGATTAGCGAGTTTTGGGGCGGTCCTGCTACCGGGTGGCCCCGGTGTTCTGTTCATTGTCGTAGATACCATCTGTCCCCTTGAGGGTCGTAGGAGCCGTAGCCCGGATGCAGGCGCGCAGCGCCGGAATCCGGGGATTGCCGGGAGCCCCTGCGGCGGCGGGAAACCCGGATTCCGCTGCGCTCCATCCAGGCTACGCCCTATTTGTGCAGGGTGCGGTGCACCCTGCGTCTGCTAATGAATCAATATCATCGCACTGCCCATGGCCGCCGCGCAGGTGGCCTTGACCGTGGTCGCGGTGCGTTCCGCGTCGCAGTCGGCGCCGCAGGTGGCCATTGTGTCTATCAGGCTGGTCAGTTCCGTCTCGACGTCCGTCAGGTCCGGCGCTGTGGACAGCTGCGAGGTCACGCCGTCGTGCCAGCTTATCTCGTGGCCGAGCAGGTGCTCGACCAGCGGATCGATGATCGCGGCTCTCTTCTCCGCGCTGTTGAAGGCGCTATCCGCGGCTTCGGTGAAATCGAAGTCGGGGAAGTAGTCGCCGCGCAGCGCCGGCGTATCCACCAGCCGGCTGCAGTATTTCACCGCCAACTGGGTAATGCCCATCTGCTGGGCGGCGACAAAGGTGCGGATATCGCTCTCGACCGGCAGCTGCCGCTTGATGGTGTCCCAGGTTTCCGCAACGCCGGGATCCGTGCGCGGTACCGTGGTGGCGGCGGACAGGGTCGCGTGGATCTGTTCGAAGCGGCGCAGGCCGATGTGCGGCTGCGGATCCAGGTCCGCCGGCTCTGCCGGTGCCGGCGGCTCCGGCTCCACGCGGGTAAAGGTTTCGCTGCCGAGGCGCTCGAAGGTCAGGAAGAACTGGTCGAACTCCGGTCCCTTGTCCAGGCTGATGATGGTGCCGAGCCGCGACAGTTGCTGCCCCTCGGCGGCGGAGTAGCTGCCGTCGATGGTCGCCGACAGGTTGGCCCAGGCCTGGCCCACTTCCGCTTCCTGGCCATTGATGCCGATGCGCATGCCCCGAATATCGATCCCGACGGGATCGGCGCTGTCGTCGAGGCTGATAAAGGTGGGCTGGCTGAACAGGTAGCCGTAGTTGTCGAACTGCTGTACCTCGAACATCACGTAGCTCTCCGGCACGCCGGTCTGTTCTTCCACCTTGAACAGCAGCAGGTATTTCTCGCCCACGCCGACTTCATAATTGGTGGCGATATCTTCCGCGGACAGGGCGCGGGAGTGGATCGCCAGCAGCCGGATGGAACCCTCCCAGACATTTTCGTTGGAGACCTCGCTGCCCAGGGCCAGCGCGAAGGTGTTGTCCCAGGTACTGAGCAGGTCCGCCGCGGCCGGGTCCATGTCTTCGGTGTACTCGCCGTTGACGTACAGCTTGCGGCCGTCGATCGGGTCGTAGGTGGCCACCACATGCTGCAGTGTGGCCTGCGCGCGCTCGGCCATGTCGTCGGTGATCAGTGCCGGCATGCCGTCGGCGTCGGTGCTGTCGCTGCGGTTCTGGAAGGTATAGTTGTACAGCGCCTGGCCGAGGGTGAAGTTGCGGATATCGTTGCCGCCGGAGTAGCTGACGATACGCGCCGGGCCCTCCTGGGACACGTTGGCGGGGGCGATCCAGGTCTCGACGGTGTATTCGCCGGTGGCGGTCAGCGTATCGTAGAGTTTGCGGCTGGTGGCGGTGGCACCCTGGGCCTTGCCGCCCTTCAGGTCGATGCCCCAGGAACCCAGCCATTGCACATCGCCGGACAGGGTCAGGTCGATGGCCGGGTTGACGCCGGAGGTGTCGTAGGCGGTGGTGCCTTCACCGGTTTTGAACTCGTACAGCGCGATGGCGTTGTTCTCGATGCGGCCGCCGCTGCTGGCGACGATACCGTCGGTCAACAACAGGGCCTTGCTGATCACCCAGTTGGGGTCCACTTCGGTTTCGGGAATGCTGTCGGCGAAGGCCTGGATGGCTGCGGTCATCTCCTGTTCGTTCTCGGCGCAGTCATCCCAGCAGTTGTGGAATTCGTCACCCAGGCGCACGGAGAATCGCGAGTTTGCCGGCGTGTCCAGGTTCATGCGGCTACGCGCCGCGGCGTAGGCCTGTTCCGGGTCGACACTGGCAAAATAGGGTTGCTGTGCGGTGGCCGCGCCCTCGCTGTGGCAGCCGGCACAGTAGTCGCGCAGCAGCGGGTAGACGGTGCTGGAGAAGCTGCCGGGATTTTCCGGGAAGCTCTTGCTGGCGCCGACGGTGCGCTCCACCGGTGGCGTCAGGGTGATGCTGTTGACCAGGCTGCCGCTGGCCCGGGCCCACTCCTCGATATAGTTGGCAATGATCTCGCCGCAGGCCTCGGCGCTCGACAGCCAGCAGTTGTGGCCGCCGGCGACCTTGGTCACCAGCCGCGACTCGGCCGGGCTGGCCAGGTTCACCAGTTCGCGCCCGGAACTGTAGGCCGCGTTGATATCGTCGTTGCGCACGAAGTGCGGGCTCTGGTTGTTCTCCACGTGGCAACTGCCACAGCGGTTTTCCGCGGCCAGGTTGTCCCAGATATAGCGCTTGTACTGCTTGACGTCATCGGTTTCCGGCGCCGGGCCGGAGTAGTTGACGCCGTCGCCGTTTCCGGGGTTGGTATTCGGCTGCTCCTCGTTGTCCTGGCCGCTGCCGCCAGAGCAGGCGCTGAGGAAAGACGCAAGCATGAGACTGCTTAGCAGTTTTGCCGGTAGCAGAGCCGCCACTGAGCTGGAAACGGAGCCGGAGGATTTTCGGAAATTCATCTGCTCATTCCCCCGCACAATAAACTGCAGCATCGGCATACACCCGCTTCAGCCGGTAGCCGCTGTTGCTGAAATCGTCCGCGATCGATTCGATTTCGTTGCGGTCGTTCGCGTCCTCGGGGCTGCGCAGGCAGACCTGGCGGAACACCTTGGTGGCCTGGCACTGGGCGAAGGCGCGGCTGTTGGCGAGTTCCTGGCCCAGGGTCTTGGCGCCGTTGCCGCTGCCGGGCAGGGACTGGCTCCAGCCCAGGTGCATGTTCGGTCCCTCGCGCCAGTAGTTGTCCCAGCTGTCATCCGGTATTACGAAACCGTGGGGAAAATTGGCGCTGTTGATATGGTTCTTCGCCTTCACCCGGGTGCCGGTGGCCGGGTCGGTATCGCCGGCACTGTTGTAGTCCAGGTAGCCGTTGATCGCGTCCGGGTCGTTGTCCGCGTCGTAGACAAAGTCGTAGTAGGCAAACGCCTGGGCCATCGGGTCCATGCCGCTGTGGCAGCCGACACAGTTGTTCTGGAAGACGCGACTGTCGCCGCCGGGGCTGCGGCTCACGTCCTGGCGGATGCGGTCCGGCGGGCGGCTGGTGTCTTTCACCTGTTCCATATCCCGGCACAGGTGATTCCACAGGGTGTAGCGGAACATGGCGCGATTGGTGCCGGCAATAAAAAAGGCCCGCGAGGCGGCGCGGGAAGTGATGACGCCGGCGGTGGCCTGCGCCGGCAGGCCGGTGACCGCAGACTGGCTGCGTTTCACCAGCGCCACCTGCAACGGATAGCCGCTGTTCTCCAGTGCCTCGTAGTGTTCGTTGTCGTCGTTGCGGTACGGCGGCAGGCCCAGGCCACTGTCGGCGGTATAGAGCAGGTTGCCGTAGAGAACCTGGCGGAAATCCAGGTCGTCGCGCACGGCGCCGATGACCGTTGCGGTGTAATCGTTCAGCGGCGCGAAGACATCGCGGTCGCGGTTGGTCCAGGGCGTGGCCAGGTTTTTCAGCGTGACATCGTAAAAGGCATCGTTTTCCATTGCCGTATAGGCGGCATCCATCGGGTTGCCGTCGGCGATATCCTCGGCCATGTCCTGCAGGACACTTACGGCCGGCTTTACCCCGGTCAGGCGGCTGTGCATCTGCAGCGCCTGCTCCTGTGGGTCGGCGACCGCGGCACCCGCCCAGAGGCAGATGCCCAGCAGTGCGCCGCCGGTCATTTGTCGGGCAATATGCTGCCGGAACGATAACTTTTTCATCGGACTGGTAACTTGATCACTGAAGTGACAGGAGATACTAAGACCTGCGCTTTTTATTGCCAGTGTGGTATGCAGGATCTGGGCCCTGGTTGGCAATTTTTTTGTGCGCACCTTGAGTGTGGGGGAAACAGCGGAGAGAATTTAACACTGGAACGTCGATATAAATCCAACCGGGGAAAGCGGCAGGCGCAATTTTCATAATAAACTGCGCATTTTTGTCACTTTTGGACGCAAGAAAAATGAAATATTTTTATGCGCTACCAGCGCTGTTGTTATTGTCGGCCTGCGGCGGCAGCGGTGGTGGCGAAAATTCTGCCGGCGGCGACCAGGCGGAAGACCCGGTGGTTGTGGATTACCCGGTGGCTTTCGTGCGCCGGCAACTGCCGTTCGAAGACGACGGTGCCCCGGTCGAGGACGATATCTACTCCCCCGCCACCTTCACCCCCGGCGCCGAGCTGGTGCTGAAAGACCGCGCCACGCCCAGCGCTGCGGAAACCGTATTGACCGCCGGGCTCTTCGACGGCACCTACGATGTCAAAGACCTGAACGTTTCCGCCGATGGCCAGCGCCTGCTGTTCGCGATGCGCGCACCGGAAATCGAGGACGCGGACGACGACGAACAGCCCACCTGGAATATCTGGCTCTACGATCGCGAAACCGGCGAGTTGAAACGGGTCATCGAATCCGACCTGATCGCCGGGGAGGGCCAGGATATTTCCCCGGCCTTCCTGCCCGACGGCCGCATCCTGTTCACCTCCACACGCCAGCGCCGCTCCCGCGCACTGCTGCTGGACGACAACAAGCCGCAGTTCTCCTCGCTGGCGGAGGACCTGCAGGAGCAGGCCTTTGTCCTGCATGTGATGGACGCGGACGGCTCCGATATCGAACAGATCTCCTTCAACCAGAGCCACGACCTGCAGCCGACAGTGCTGAACGACGGCCGCATCCTGTTCAACCGCTGGGACAATATGGGTGGTGTGGACAACCTGAGTCTCTACACTATCGAGCCCGACGGTACCGACCTGGCCTTCCACTACGGCTACCACAGCCAGCAGACCGGCACGCCCGATGCAGACGGCGAACGCACCGATGCCGTTTTTGTGCGACCGCGGGAAATGCCCGACGGCCGCCTGCTGATCACACTGCGCGCACCCGAGGGCATCGGCTACGGCGGCGACCTGGTGGCGATCGACAGTGCGAATCACACCGAGGCCTACAGCGAGCCGGAGGGCGAGGGGCAGCTGGTGGGCCAGGCGTCCATCTCCGTGGATGAGGTCATCACCAACGGCGAGCTGTCGCCCCACGGCCTGTTCGCTTCCGCCTGGCCTTTCCACGATGGCACCAGCCGGTTGCTGGTCAGCTGGAGCGAGTGCCGGGTGCTGGAAGTGGAAACAGAGCTGCCGCGCCCCTGTACCGACGAGTGGCTCGAACAGGAAGAGGTCGTGCCGGCGGATCCGTTGTACGGCCTGTGGATTTACGACTATGTCGAAGGCACGCAGCTGCCGATCGTCGTCGCCGAGGAGGGCGAGATGATTTCCGAGGGCGTCACCCTGGAGCCGCGCACCCAGCCCGCCTACCTGCCGGAACCGGTACCGGGCGTGGATATCGATCGTGAGCTGGTGCAGGCCGGTGCCGGTATCCTGGATATCCGCAGTGTCTACGATTTCGACGGCGAGGCGATTGTGCCCATCGCCGAACTGGCCGACCCGGATATCACTCCGGCGGAGTTGCGCCCGGCGCGCTACCTGCGCGTGGTCAAGGCCGCGGGTATTCCCGACGACGACACGCTGGATTTCGACGGCTCGGCCTTCGGCCGCAACCGCGCCCAGGGCATGCGCGAGATTCTCGGCTATACGCCGATCCAGCCGGACGGCTCGGTGCGGGTCAGGCTGCCGGCGGACATGCCGCTGGCGATTGCCGTGGTGGATTCCAACGGTCGCCGGTTGGTGGGTCGCCACCGCAGCTGGCTGCAACTGCGCGCCGGTGAAGTGCGCAACTGCAACGGCTGCCACAGCGGCGACAGCGAGGTGCCCCACGGCCGCCCGGACAGGAATCCGGATGCCGCCTGGGCCGGCGCCGCCACATCCGGCGCGGCCTTCCCGAATACCGAGCCGGCACTGGTGGCGGAAATGGGTGAGACCATGGCGCAACTGCTGGCGCGCATCGCCGGCGAGGCAGAGCTGGAAGGGGATATCCGTTTCAGCGACCTGTGGACCGATCCGGCCCTGCGGGCAAAAGATCCGAGCAGCGAAATTCCCTACGCGGACCTGGCCACGCCGATCCCGATTCCGGCCACCTGTCTGGACGACTGGGTCGACAGCTGCCGCAGCATCATCCACTATCCGGAACATATCCAGCCGCTGTGGGACCTGGACCGGCAGATCACCGACGCCGGCGGCACCGTGATCGAGGACCATACCTGTACCGCCTGCCACTCCAGCCGCGACGCCGACGGTATGCTGCAGGTGCCCGCCGGCCAGCTGGACCTGACGTCCGGCCAGTCGCCGGTCAATGCGGACTGGATTACCTCCTACGTCGAGCTGTTGTTCGATAATCCCAGCCAGGAGCTGGTGGACGGCGCCCTGCAGGAAATCCTGGTGCAGGAGACCGATGACAACGGCAACCCGGTGTTCGAGACCGATGAAGACGGCGAACTGATTCTCGACAGCGACGGCAACCCGATCCCGGTCATGGTGACCGTCGACATAGAGCGGCTGATCGGCGGCGCCGCCAACGACAGCCGCTTTTTCGCGACCTTTGCCGCGGGCGGTGCGCACGACGGCTACCTGGCGCCGGCGGAGCTGCGCCTGATTTCCGAATGGATCGATGTCGGCGCCCAGTACTATAACGATCCCTTTGCGGCGCCGGTGGACTGAGTCATGAGTCGACGGAATTACGGAACAGTATTGAAACTCGCACTGGCGCTGCTGCTGGCCAGTGGTGTCGCGCGCGCGGAGACGATCGAGCGCCCGCAGCATGTGCCGGAGGACGCGGAACAGGTCACCGTCGGCGCACCCTACCTGAATATGCACACCGGCCCCGGGCGCGGCTACCCGATTTTCCATGTGGCGGAGCACGGCGAGACCATCTGGCTGCTGAAGCGGCGCACCGACTGGGTCAAGGTGACCACCCGCCGCGACAAGAGCGGCTGGATCCGTGTCGCCGAGCTGGATGAGATCTACGGTATCGACGGGGAGCAGGTGGCGGTGCCGCTGCCGGATTTCAGCGACATCGAACAGCAGCACTTTCACCTGGGATTCAGTTACGGCGATTTCGACGGCGCCGACTCCATGGGGGTGAACCTGGGTTATCGCTTTACCGCCAACCTGTCCGCCGAACTGCGCGCGACCCAGGCGGTGGGGGCCTACTCCGACAGCCAGACCTACCAGCTGGCCGTGATCCACCAGCCGTTTCCGCGCTGGAAATTTTCCCCCTATTTCATGCTGGGCACCGGCCTCAATATCACTTCGCCGAATGCGACCATCGTCGCCACCGAGGATCGCGAGGATACGGCCATGCTGACCGGCTTTGGTATCAAGACCTACCTTTCCCGCCGCTTTGCGCTGCGGGCCGAAGTGGCCAATCA
Source organism: Microbulbifer litoralis (assembly GCF_023634065.1). GTDB lineage: Bacteria > Pseudomonadota > Gammaproteobacteria > Pseudomonadales > Cellvibrionaceae > Microbulbifer > Microbulbifer litoralis. The sequence goes on along the minus strand of NZ_JALKCV010000005.1, from coordinate 303,532 downwards.
CTACCTGCTGACCTCGCGGGAAAACAACCAGGAGATTGTCGAGTGGAAACTCGGTTTCGATGTATACCTCTAATTGCGGGGCTCGCGCTATCGGCCGCGACGCCTTCCGTATTTGCCCAGAGCGAGGACGATGTGCTCGGCGATATCATCTCGCCGGATATCGAGCGCCGCGAAATCCGCGAGGCGCAGATCGACAGCGAGAATATCGAGATCACCGCCTACCTGGGGGGTGTCATGAACGTGGAGGACTTCGGCTCCAATACGCTCTACGGCGGCGCGCTGGCCTACCATATCAACGAGGACCTGTTTATGGAGGCGGGCTACGGCCAGACGGAACTGGGCGAATCCAGTTTCGAGCGCTTGAGCGGTTCCGCGCCGCTGCTGACCGACGACCAGCGCCAGCTCAGTTTCTACAACCTGTCCCTGGGCTGGAACCTGTTTCCCGGCGAGACCTTTATTTTTGACGACTGGGCGCTGAACAGCAGCCTCTACCTGATCGGCGGTGTCGGCAACACCGACTTCGCCGACGAGGATCACTTCACCTACAACGTCGGTGCCGGTGTGCGGGTGCTGGCAAACGACTGGCTGTCGGTACGGCTCGACGTACGCGATCATATATTCGAGCACGAGATCTTCGGCGAGGTGCAGAATACCAACAACCTGTCGGCGCAACTGGGAGTGGCCGTATTTTTCTGAGCCGGCCGACATCGTCATTCCGGCGCAGGCCGGAATCCAGTTACCCGGGCACACCAGGCCGGGTGGGCCAGGTCAATGAACCATGGTTTTGAATAAAATAATCAGACGTTGAATATAAGAGGACGAAAAAATGTTTCGATTTTTAGCCTGTTTATCGCTGGCACTGCTTGCGCAATTGTCCACAGCCGCTGAACCCTCGCCGGATTTCACCCTGGCCTCCAACAAGGGCGACAACCTGCGCCTGGCAGAGCAGCGCGGCGATGTGATCATGCTGAACTTCTGGGCCTCCTGGTGCGGCCCCTGCCGCAAGGAAATGCCGCTGCTGGACGAACTGCATGCGCGCTACGAAGCCGCCGGCTTCCAGGTCTGGGGTGTGAACGTGGACGCGGAGCGCGCCGATGCGGAACAGATGCTGGCGAAGATTCCGGTGGATTTCCCGGTGCTGTTCGACAGCAGTAGTAACGTCAGCAAGCAGTTTGGCGTCGACGCCATGCCCAGCTCGGTGTTTATCGACCGCGACGGCAAGGTGCGCCATATCCACCGCGGCTACCGCGACGGCGACGAGGCCGCCTACAAGAAAATCATCAAGGAACTGATCCGGGAGTAAGCCCATGTCGCGTTCACTGCTTTTTATCGCCATCGGCCTGCTGCTCCTGAGCGGCTGCTCGGCGACGCCCTGGGTGCAGCCCTACGAGCGACACTACCTGGCGGACCCGATCATGAGTTTTGAGCGCGACCCGATTGCGACCGGCTATATGAACCACGTCTACGAGGCCCGCGAGGCGGCCCGGGGTGCCGAAGGTGGCAGTGGAGGCGGTTGTGGCTGTAACTGATTCTTACCTTCGAGCATCCGTAGGATGGGCAAAGGAGCGCAGCGACGTGCCCATCAGGCCCGGCATTGATGGGCACGCTTCGCTTTGCCCATCCTACAAAGCTGTATGCCTGCTGTGCGTTTGGCTTTTCCTTCCTTTCGCCGCCAACGCCGCCGTTCTGCCCGAAGAGCGCGCCGACACCATGTACCACTCCTACAGCGGTGGCGGTGTCACTATCGATGGCCCATCGGTGCTCGTGCGCAAGAATATCGGCGATTCCGTGTCCGTATCCGCCAACTACTACGTCGATATGATCTCCGGTGCCTCAATTGATGTGGAGTCCACTGCGAGCGCCTACTCGGAACAGCGGGACGAATACTCGATGTCTGCCGACTACCTGGTGGACAAGACCACCATGAGTCTCGGCTACACCAACAGTTCCGAGAATGACTACGAGGCGGAGACGGTTGCCTTCGGTATCAGCCAGGCCTTCTTCGGCGATATGAGCACGCTGGATCTGCGTGTAAGCTACGGCAGCGACGAAGTGTTCAAGAACGGCGATGAGAGCTTTTCCGATGTGGCCGAGCACCGCCGCTACGGCTTCAGTTGGAACCAGATACTGACACAGAAGCTGATCGCCGAGCTGAGCGTGGAAACTGTGTCCGACGAGGGTTACCTCAACAACCCGTACCGCAGTGTGCGCTTTGTCGACCCGAGTATCCCGTTGGGGTTCAGTTACCAGTCCGAAGATTATCCGCGCACGCGCAACAGCGATGCCATCGCCATTCGTGCGAAATACCGGCTACCCTATCGCGCGGCAGTCAAGACCGAGTACCGCCGCTATGCGGACAGCTGGGGAATAGATGCGGACAATATCGAGTTCCGCTATACGCACCCGCTGGACGAGCAGGACGAGTGGATACTGGAGGGCAAACTGCGCTTCTACAAGCAATCTGGAGCGGATTTCTACAGCGATCTTTTCCCGTATGCCAACGCCGCCACCTTTATGGCGCGGGATAAAGAGCTCAGCGATTTCTCCAACACCTCCATCGGCTTCGGCGTCTCCTACCGATTGCCGGACCGCTGGTCGCTGTTCGACCGCAGGAACACGGTGAACCTGTTCTGGGATTATATTTATTTCGACTACGACAACTTTCGCGATGTGCGGGTGCACGATGGCAGTACTGACATCGCCGTGGGGGAGGAGCCGACCTACAGCTTCGGAGCCAATGTGATCCGCTTCTACTGGTCGGTGTGGCTCTGAACCGGGTTTTCCGCAGGCGCCTGCCTTGCAGGCGAAATGATGGGTCCCTGCTGCAGACACCACAAGACAATCCTGGTGGGAGGACATATGCCCAGAGTGTTGGTCCCGATAGCCGATGGCTTCGAGGAAATCGAAGCCGTTACCCTCGTCGATGTACTGCGACGTGCCGAAGCCGACGTCACGCTGGCCTCGGTGATGCCCCGCCGCCAGGTCACCGCTTCCCGCGGTGTCGCGATACAGGCGGATTGCCTGCTGGATGAGTGCGCGGACATCGGCTGGGACCTGGTTGCACTGCCCGGCGGTATGCCCGGGGCCGCGCACCTGGCGGATTCGGTAACGCTGATCCGCCTGCTGGAGGCGCAACTGGATGCCGGCCGCTGGCTCGGCGCCATCTGTGCCGCGCCGGCAGTGGTACTGGGGCGCAGCGGACTTATCGGCGATTTCAGGGCAACCTGCCACGGGGCCTTCCGCGAGGAGCTGCGGCAATATGTGCGGGAGGCCAGCGACGAACCGGTGGTGCGGGACCGCAACCTTATCACCAGCCGGGCGCCCGGTACCGCGTTGCGGTTCAGCCTGTCACTGGTGGAAGCCCTGTACGGCAGGGATGCGGCGGAGTCTGTCGCGGGGCCGATGTGCGTGGAGAACTTCTGATCAGGGCGGGTTACTAGTGGGCCGCTCGCAAAGTTAGGTAACAGTTCGCTTCGCCAAATCGTCCAGCTCTGCGTTGAGAAAGCTTGAAATAACGCTGCTATTCCAGCGCTTTCTCGCCTTGACCTGAACGATTTGGCTGTGCTCCTTTGTTACCGAACTTTACAAGCGGCCCACTAGTTGTCTCAAAATTGTTTTGACCCAAACCACCGGTCGCAGTCGTCATTCCGGACTCGATCCGGGATCCAGCGAAGGTGCCCCGGCCGCCTGGATTCCGGATCGAGTCCGGAATGACGACTGTGTGGAGCGAACACAGGAATCGCCCACTGTTGGAAGAGTCTGGACAACGGTCAATACAATTATGAGACCCTTTAAAACTGTAATGCGGTACATCCCTGTACCGCTGAACCCCTGAATTGTTTCGGGGATTCAGGGGTTCCCGTCTAAAGTGCCGGCAATCGGTATTGTGGGCAATAGTCCTTTGGGGTCATTTCCGATTACGGCCGGTTACAGCGTGGGGCGCGGAATCTACAGCAAGCCCTCGGTAATACATTTCCCTATCAGTTGGCCGGAATTCTTGCAGCCGGCTTTTCGCAGGATATTCTTGCGGTGGTTCTTGACCGTATTCGGGGAGATACAGAGCCTCCCGGCTATCTCGGTACTGGTCAGCCCGCCGGACATCAGTTTCAGTACCTCCACTTCCCGCCTGCTGAATATCGGGCGCATCTGCTTCGGCACCTTGTCGTCATCGACGCGGATATTCAGCAGTGAGGGTTCGCCGCCCATTCCGATTAGCGACAGCCGGTAATTGTTGCTGTCGGTCAGGTGGCTGATATTGGTGTGAATATTCAGGGCCTTCGACAATTTTCCCTTCTCATCAGAGGTCAGGATAATGGCCTGGTGATTGAACAGTTGATAAGAGCCATCCGCATTCCTGAAGCGAAAGCAATACGACATCTTGTATTGCTTGCGCTTTTCCGGCGTCATTTGCCCGAAAACCAGCTCTATACATTTTTCTTCGGCACGGGAGACGAAATCCATGTCATCCGGGTGGATCTGGTCGAGAATATCCTGGAACGAGACTGTTTCGGGTTCCAGGCCGTGGATCTCGCGGATACCGGGGCTGACATGACTCAGCGCCATGTTGGAGAAGTCGATGACGTAATAGTAAAAGGGGCCATTGTTGAAGACAGACGCAATCAGGTGATCCAGTTCCAACCGTGCCGGCTCCAGCGACTCTTCGCTCATGATGTAATCCGATGATCTGGACCATACGGACTTTAGGAGTTGGGTATCGGGTTTTCTCTTTATATTTGTCATTTTATGACTTTGGTTGGTGTTAAGCGCTGAACGGGAATTTACCTCGGAATATATTTGATATATATCACGCTGGGGTTGCAGGGTGCCATTCTGTAGCGGCTATTTGCGTGGGAATATACACACAGGTGCTGCGGTCGCCGGTGTGGCAATCGGGCGGGGTAAAAAAGGCGGAAACAAAAAAGCCCCGGTGTTTACCGAGGCTTTGAAAAATGGTGCCCGGAGGCGGAATCGAACCACCGACACGGGGATTTTCAATCCCCTGCTCTACCGACTGAGCTATCCGGGCCTTGCGATCTGTCCGGGCTTCCCGGCGTCGCGAGGCGCGTATTAAACCCGCTCGCCGGGCCCGAGTCAAGCCCTTGATTGATAAATAGTTTTTCGGTCAGTGGGCGCTCACTTTTCAGCTGTCATTCCCTTCTTCCGGCGGCACATAACCCTCCGCCTCGTCGTAGCTTTCGCCGCTCAGGAACTTCTGCATCTGCTCGCCCAGGTAGGCGCGGCTGGAGGGTTCCATCATGTTGAGGCGCTTTTCGTTGATCAGCATGGTCTGGTGGGCCATCCACTCCTGCCAGGCCTTTTTGGAGACGTTCTCGAAGATGTCCTGGCCCTTGGGACCGGGGAAGGGCGGTGCGTCCAGGCCTTCCAGTTCCTGCTTGTACTTGCGGCAATATACGGTTCTGGACATGGGGTCTCCGTTATCGGTTTAAGTCTGTTGGTCGTGATCGACGGGCCTGCGGCCCGCGAGCCGAGCTGGAGCCTTCAGCGCTACAAACAATGGCTCCGCGCTCCCGGGGGCTTTCTTCCCCGGCCCCTCTCCCCCGGCCCCTTTCCCGGGCGTCAGGGTGCCGGGGAATCCGTCAGCAGTGGCGCCTGCAGGGCCAGCAGTTGCTTGGCCAGTTTGACGATCGGCGCTGGCAGCCCCAGCTCCTGGGCCGCGCGGGGGCGGTTGATCCGGCGCAGTTTATACCAGCCGCTGCCGCGCTCGGCTACCTGTGGCGGCCGATCCGCCAGTTGCACCCAGACCGGGCTGATATCCAGGTGGAAATGGGTGAAGGTGTGGCGCAGCGGCGGCAGCGGCTGTATTTCCTGGGCGTCCAGGTCGCGCACCGCCAGCCATTCCCGGGCACTGGCTTCGCCGCCGTCGTCTTCGTCCAGTTGCGGCGGGCTCCAGAGGCCGCCCCAGATACCGGTGGGCGGTCGCTGCTGCAGGTAAATTTCGCCGTCCCGCTCCAGCAGCAGCATGGTGGTGCTGCGCACCGGTTTTTCCCTGCGCGGTTTTTTGCCGGGGTAGTCCTGCGGGTTGCCCTGGGCGCGGGCGCTGCAGGCGCGGGCCAGGGGGCAGTCGTCGCAGCGGGGCCTTGTGCGGGTACAGACGGTCGCGCCCAGGTCCATCATCGCCTGGGTGTAGTGGTTGCAGCGTCGGGCCGGGGTGTAGGTCTCGGCCAGTTGCCAGAGTTTCCTGGCCACCGGGGTCTGTCCGGGCCAGCCGTCCACGGCGTGCAGGCGCGCCAGTACGCGCTTGACGTTGCCGTCCAGGATCGGTGCCTTGAGGCCCATGCTGATACTGGCGATGGCGCCGGCGGTGGAGCGGCCGATACCCGGCAGCGCCGACAGGGCCTCGACATCGCGGGGAAATTCACCGTCGTGCTCGTCCATCACCGCCTGTGCACACTTGTGCAGGTTGCGGGCGCGGGCGTAGTAGCCGAGGCCGCTCCAGTGGGCCAGCACATGGTCCTGCGGCGCGGCGGCGAGATCGGCCAGGGTCGGGAAGCTGGCCATAAAGCGCTCGAAATACGGGATTACGGCGCTGACCTGGGTCTGCTGCAGCATGATCTCGGAGACCCACACGCGGTAGGGGTTGATGTCCTGCTGCCAGGGGAGGTCCTTGCGGCCGTGCCGGTCGAACCAGGTGAGGACGGTTTGTTGGAATCGGGCTGGGGTCATGGGGCTCGGGTTACTGCGGGATTGACGGGCTGCCCATCCTACCGGTTTTGCGGTGCGGGAGCCTGTCTGCAGGCGAAAATAACGGGGCTCCGTCGTTTTCGCCTGCGGGCAGGCTCCTACAGGATACGGCGAGGTTCGGGGCTCAGTCGCCGCCGAACAGGCCCTTGAGTTTGTCTTTCAGGTCTTCGACCTTGTCCTTGACCTTGTCGCCGTATTTCTTTTCGGCCTTGTACTTGAGTTCGTCGCGGATCAGGTCGTCGATGCGGCGGCTGTCGGGCTTGCAGCTGGTGGCGCCGGCGTCGGCGAAGCTGTCCTTGCAGCGCAGCGGCAGCGGGCGGTTGCGCCAGCGGTCGTTCCTGACGGTGCAGCCGTCGGCGGAGGTGCGCTCACCCACCAGCGCCAGGCCCAGGGCGAAGTCGAACTCGCCCTTGTCCAGGTCGACCTCGCCATCGCCGGTCATGGCGATGTTCTCCACCCCGGCGAGTATTTCCTGTACTTCCACCTTGTCGCCCTTCAGCGCGATATTGGCGCGCACGTCCTGCAACCGGGTGCTGTTGGGCCAGTCGCGCTCCGGCAGGCTGGTTTTCTCCGCATAGCTGACCAGCTGGCACATGCCTTTCTCGAGATTGAACGGCGCCAGGGCCAGTTGATCGCTGGACAGCTGTATCGCGGCGCGCAGCTTTTCCTGCAGTTGCCCGGTATCCGCGCCGGAGGTCTGTGCGGCCCAGTTGATACTGGCGCGGCCGGACAGCTGCACTTTCTCGCTGGGGAAGAGTGCGGCCTGTACCTTGGAGATCTCCACGTTGCTGAGGCCGCCGCTGAGGGTGGCCTCGGCGGACTGGCCGCGGGCGTTGAACTGGCCGTTGGTGTTCAGCTCGCCGCCGTAGAGATCGGCGCTCAGTTTCTGCAGCTGGTAGAGGCCGTTGTCGACGGTCAGCTGCAGTTGCGGGTTGTCCACCTGCAGGTCCACGGCCCGCACCTGCTCCAGGGACAGGTCGATGTTGGCATTGAAACCGCGCATCGCGGTCAGTGGCAGCGGTGTGGGTTCGGCCGGGGCCGCGGCCTGCTGCGGCTGTTCCTCTTCCGGCGACGGCGGCGGCAGGTAGTCGTCCAGCGCCAGGGCGCCGCCGCGCAGGGTCAGGTCCAGGCCGGGCATGTTGGCGTTGCGCACCTGGGCGCTGCCGGCGAAGGTGGTGTTGTCCAGTTTCAGCTGCAGCGGCGTCAGGTCGAGCTTCTTGTCGGTGCCCTCGACGCTGGTTTCCAGGCTCAGTTTCTGCAGCGCCGCGGCGCTCTGGGTCACCAGCTCGGTGCCGGTGACGGCGAGCCAGGGGCGCAGCGGCTCGATATCGGCGTTGACGTTCATCTGGATCTGCCAGGGCTGGTCGGCGGCGCTGCGGCGCACATGGCCGCGCAGGCTGATGCTGGCGGCGGCCTCGCCGCTGGACAGGTCGATGGTCGCCGGCTGCAGGCGCAGGCCGTTGAGGCCCTCGTCCAGCGCCAGGGTGCTGTTCAGTTGCAGCAGCACCGGCTGCTTCAGGGTGCCGCCGGCGATCTCTGCGCTGGCCTGCACCCGGCCGGGCTCGCCACCGGGAACCAGGTTGTCGGCGGAAATGCGCAGCTGCTCGACGGTGTACTCGGTGTCGGTGCTGGCGTCGCTGTAACTCAGGCGGCCGTCCTCGAGCCGCAGTTTCTCCAGCGCCAGGTCCAGCGCCTGCTGTTGTTCGCCCTCCTGTGGGACCTCGAGTTGCGGTGGTTCACTGGCCTGCTGTTTCTGCTTTTCCTCCATCGCCTCGGTGATCAGTTCCCAGTTGCCGCGGCCCTGTTCGTCGACGCTGAGGTCGATCTGCGGGCCCAGCAGCACCACCTCTTTGGCCTCGATGCGCCGTTTCAGCAGCGGCATCAGCGCCACGCCCACGGCGACGCGCTCGGCGCGCACCAGCGGCTGTTCCGGCTGTGGCAGCGGCGCCAGCTGTACGCCCTCCAGTTCCAGGGCGATGTTCGGCCACAGCTGCCAGCCGATATCGCCGTCGAGCTTGAGGGCAATGCCCTGTTCGGCGGCCAGCTGTTCCAGCTGCGGTTTGTACTGGTTGACGTCGAAGCCGGCCAGCAGCCAGGCGACGGCGCCGGCCAGCAGCAGGAAGACAACCAGTAGGGCGATAAGGGTGCGCTTGATCCAGGCCATGGAGATGAGGTCCCTGTCTTTATTTTGCAGGAGCGGTTCGCATGCGGAGCTGGAGCTCCGCGTTCCCGGAAGGGCCGCGCCTGCGGGCAATCGTTTCGGGGGTATTGTAGAAGAAAGCGGCCGCCGCGGACACGGCCGTGGCCGGGCGGCGCGGCGGTATGTCGCCCGGGTGCAGGCGCGCAGCGACGGAACCCGGGAATCCCGGATACCGCCGCGCGCCTTCCGGGCTACGCCTGGAGAGGGGAGTGATCGACGATCAGAACACGAATCGCACGCCGGCCTCGACGCTGCGGCCCATCTCCGGGGCGTAGTCGCGCAGCAGCGAGGTGGAATTGCGGATCTCCTCGTCCAGCAGGTTGCGGGCACTGGCGAAGACGACTGCGTCGGTATTGCCCAGCTCGACGTTGTAGCGCGCGGTCAGGTCCATGCGCGTATAGCCGTCGGTGGGCTCCTCGTAGGCGCCGGCGCGCTCCTGGTCCGCGGCCTCGGTGGTGCGCCACTCCCAGTTCCACTGGTCGTAGTCGCCGCCCAGCGCGAAACCGACCCGCAGCGGCGGCATGCGCGGCACGTCGCGGCTCAGGCCGTCGATGCGGTCGTCGAACTGGGCGCGCACCGTGTCGCCGAACAGGGTCAGGTGGAGGCCGTAGGTCAGCGGGAACTGCACCGAGGCCTCGGCGCCGTAGAAGGTCGCGTCGCGATTCATGTAGGCGTAGACCGGGAATTCGCTCTCGGGATCCTCGAGGCCGCTGTTCTGCGCGTAGATATAGTCGCCCACGCGGTTGTAGAAGACACTCGCCTCCACGCGCGCCGCGTGCCAGCCGTTGGCGTCGTCGTTGTGGTGGTGGTAGCCCAGCTCCAGGTTGACCGAGTTCTCCTTGTCCAGGTTGCTGTCACCGGTCAGGTAGCGGGCCTCGGCCACGTGGGCGCCGTCGGCGAACAGCTCCTCGGCCACCGGCGCGCGTTCGGCGCTGGTCAGGCCCAGGCTGATGTGCTGGTGCTCGGCGAGGAAGTATTGCAGTGAGGCGCTGGCGCCGACCAGGTTGTAGTCCTGCTGCGCGCCGGTCTGCGGATCCACCTCGACCCGCTCCAGGCGGCCGCCCAGGTCCAGGTGCCAGTCGTTCCACTGGCGTTCCTTCATGGTGAAGGCGCCGATGCTGCTGGTGGTCGTGGGTTGTACGAAGGCCTCCTCGCCGATAGCGGCGAAGTCTTTCTCCGACAGTTGCACTCCGTAGGCGCCGCGCCACTCGCCGCCGTCGTCGTGGGTCAGTTCGGCGCGGCCTTCCCAGGCCTCGTTGGTGAAGCGGGTGCCCTCGTGATAGTGACCGTCGTGGGGTTCCAGCTCCACGTGTTCGTAATCGTTGTAACCCAGGCGGAAGCTGAGCTTGTTCCAGTAATCGCTGTCGAAGCGGTGTTCGCCCTTCAGGTCGTAGCGGGTCTGGACCATATCGATGCGCACGGCTTCCGGCTCTTCGTGGTCGTGCTCCTCTTCGGCGAGCGCATCCCCGTCCTCGTGCTCCTCTTCCTCGTGATGGTGCTGGTGGGCGCCGAGCGGAATACCGTAGTTGTTTTCCAGCCGGTTCACCGACAGGCCGATAAAGCCGCTGTCGGTAATCCAGGAGACGCCGCCGCTGCCGCTGTGGGCGCGGGCGTTGGTGTTGCCGACATAGCCGTCGGTATTGAATTCCTCTTCGTGCTCGTGCTCCTCGCCGGCGTGTTCCTCCTCGTGGTGCTCTTCCTCGTGGTGGCGGATGGCGAGGCCGGGGATCTCGGTGTTGTCGTTCTCGCGGTAGACGCCGTCCAGGTACCAGGCCAGCTGGCCGGCACCGCCGGACAGGCGGAAGACGCCGGCGTCCTGGCTGTTGCCGCTGTTGTGGCGCATCTCCAGCGCGCCTTCCAGGTCTTCCGGCACTTCGGTGGGAATGCGGCCGTCGATCACGTTGACGACGCCGCCGATGGCGCCGCTGCCGTAGCGCAGGGTCGCCGGGCCGCGCAGTATCTCGATGCGCTTGGCCAGCAGCGGTTCGACGGTGGCGGCGTGGTCGGAGCTGGTACTGGAGGCGTCGGCGACGTCCAGGTTGTCATTCAGGATTTTGACCCGGTTGGCGCTCTGGCCGCGGATCACCGGCAGGCCCACGCCGCCGCCGAAGGACGCGTTGGCCACGCCGGGCTGGTTCTGCAGGGTCTGCCCCAGGGTGGCGGTGGCATCGTCGCGCAGCTTGTCGCCGGACAGGACCGAGACCGGCGCGGCCACGGCGTCGGCGGGCTTGTCCAGTGGGGATACGGTCACATTGACCTCCTCCAGGCGCTCACCTGTGTCGGCGGCATTGGCGTAAGAGGCGGGCAGGGTCAGGGCGCCGGCAATCGCCAGGGCCAGTTTGCTGGTCTTATACATCGGTTTTTATTCCTGTCACACAGGCGACGGGTGCCGCACACCGGAATGCGCAGACACGGGCGGGCAGCCGTCGCCGGAAATCAAAAAGTTGGTTTCGGGATCAGTGGAGAGACAGGAAGACGGGGGGCGCGCGGGCGCGCGGGCGCTCCGGCTGACAGTCGCCCGGTACCGGTGCAGATTGGGTGCTGTAGGGCACCGCCGGTGCCGGCTGGACGAACTGGAAGTCGGCGCCGATGGCGCCGGGCATATGGTTGAAGCAGAGGTCGCACAGCTCCACCTGGCCGTCGTCCAGGTGGATATGCTCCGCCCACAGCGGCTGGGCTGCGATCATCGCAAGCAGCAGCACCAGGCTGGCCCAGAAGCGGGACTGTTGGCGGGAATGGTTGACCATGGGCGGTATGATATTCGGTCGTGGCCACTAATCAAGTTTCATTTGTCACTAACCGGCCACAGAGGCGGCTATTAGTCCTATAATCCGCGCCTTCCATCTCAATGCCTGAAATAAGGATGCATTCGCCTATGCGCAAGGCCAGCGTCAAGCGCGACACCCTGGAGACCAGGATACAGGTCAGCCTCAACCTGGACGGCGACGGCCGCGGCCAGTTCGACACCGGCGTGCCTTTCCTGGAGCATATGCTCGACCAGATCGCCCGCCACGGTATGATCGACCTGGATATCCGTTGCGACGGCGATGTACATATCGACGACCACCACACGGTGGAGGATATCGGTATCACCCTGGGCAAGGCGATTGCCGAGGCGGTGGGCGACAAGAAGGGCATGACCCGCTACGGCCACGCCTATGTGCCGCTGGACGAGGCGCTGTCCCGGGTGGTGATCGACTTCTCCGGCCGCCCGGGCCTGATCATGGATGTGCCCTTTACCCAGAAGCGCATCGGCAATTTCGATACCGAACTGTTCTACGAATTCTTCCAGGGTTTCGTCAATCACGCCCTGGTCACCCTGCATATCGACTGCCTGCGCGGTCACAATGCCCACCACCAGGTGGAGACGGTGTTCAAGGCCTTCGGCCGCGCGCTGCGCATGGCGCTGACGCCGGACCCGCGCATGGCCGGCACCATGCCGTCCACCAAGGGTGTGCTCTGATGGCCGCGGCGACGCAGAAAATCGCGATTCTCGACTACGGTATGGGCAACCTGCACTCGGCCGCCAGCGCGCTGGAGAAGGTGGCGCCGGGCGATGAAATCGTATTGGCCTCGACGCCGGGTCAGGCCGAGGGCGCCGACCGCCTGCTGGTGCCCGGTGTCGGCGCCATCCGCGACTGTATGGCGGGTTTTGTCGAATCCGGCTTCGAGCCGCTGCTGCGCGAGGCCATCGACTCGGGCCTGCCGATTCTCGGCGTCTGTGTCGGCATGCAACTGATGATGCGCCGCAGCGAGGAGAACAGCGGCATCGACTGCCTGGACCTCTTTCCGCAGCCGGTGAAATTCTTCGGCAACAGCCTGCATGAAACAGTGGCGGCTGGCGCCTGCGGCTCAAGATTAAAGGTGCCCCATATGGGCTGGAACCGGGTCGAGCAGGCGCGCGAGCACCCGCTCTGGGCCGGGATCGACAGCGGCAGCCGTTTCTATTTCGTGCACAGCTACTATGTGCCGGCGGACGGCTGTGAGGATATCGCCGGGCGCACCGAATACGGCGTGCCGCTGGCGGCCGCCGTCGCGCGGGAAAATATTTTCGCCACCCAGTTCCACCCGGAAAAAAGTGCCGAAGCCGGCCTGCAATTGCTGAACAATTTTGTCGGCTGGAACGGCCGGGCCTGAATCCTGCACCTCTGCAAACGACCACCATCAACCGGCAATATTATTTGACCATGATCGTAATCCCCGCAATCGACTTGAAAGACGGCCAGTGCGTGCGCCTGCGCCAGGGCGAGATGAGTGATGCCACCGTATTCTCCGACGACCCGCTGGCCACCGCGCAGCACTGGGTCGACGAGGGCGCACGGCGGCTGCACCTGGTGGACCTGAATGGCGCCTTCGCCGGCAACCCGGTCAACGGCGAGGCGGTGACCGCCATTGCGAAACAGTTTCCGGACCTGCCGGTGCAGATTGGCGGCGGCATCCGCGATCTCTACACGGTGGAAAAATACCTGGCTGCCGGTGTGACCTGGGCCATTATCGGCACCGCCGCGGTCAAGAACCCGGGGCTGGTGAGGGAGGCCTGCCGCGAATTCGAGGGCCATATCATCGTCGGCCTGGATGCGAAGGATGGCCTGGTGGCCACCGAGGGCTGGGCGGAAGTGTCCGAGCTGCGGGCCACCGAGCTGGCGAAACAGTTCGCCGACTGCGGTGTCAGCGCCATCGTCTACACCGATATCGCCCGCGACGGCATGATGCAGGGGGTGAATATCCCGGCCACGCTGGATATGGCACGCGCGGTGGATGTGCCGATCATCGCCTCCGGCGGCGTCAGCAGTCTCGGCGATATCGAGCAGTTGCTGGAAGCCGGGCAAATCCACGGCGCCATTACCGGCCGCGCCATCTACGAAGACAAGCTGGACCTGCGGCGGGCACAGCAGCTCTGCGACGACTGGAAAAAATAGTTATGGGACTCGCGAAACGGATTATTCCCTGCCTCGACGTGGACGCCGGCCGGGTGGTCAAAGGGGTCAATTTTGTCGATATCCGCGATGCCGGCGACCCGGTGGAAATTGCGCGCCGCTACAACGAGGCGGGTGCGGACGAGATCACTTTCCTGGATATCACCGCCACCCATGAAGAGCGCGATACCACACTGCACACCGTGGAACAGATGGCCGCGCAGGTCTTCATCCCGCTGACCGTCGGCGGCGGCGTGCGCACACTGCAGGATATCCGCAACCTGTTGAACGCCGGCGCGGACAAGACCGCGATCAACTCCGCCGCGGTCAGGAACCCGGAATTCGTGCGCGAGGCGGCCGAGCGTTTCGGCAGCCAGTGCATTGTCGTCGCCATCGATGCCAAGCGGGTAGGCGAGGGCAAGTGGGAAATCTTCACCCACGGCGGCCGCAAGCCCACCGGTATCGATGCGGTGGCATGGGCGAAGAAAATGGCCGACTACGGCGCCGGCGAGATCCTGCTCACCAGCATGGACCGCGACGGCACCAAAAACGGTTTCGACCTGGCGCTGACCCGCGCCGTGGCCGACGCGGTGCCGGTGCCGGTGATCGCCTCCGGCGGGGTCGGCAACCTGCAGCACCTGGCCGAGGGTGTGCTGGAGGGCGGCGCCGATGCGGTGCTGGCGGCGAGCATTTTCCATTTCGGTGAATACAGCATCGCCGAGGCCAAGGCATTCATGCAGGAAGCCGGTATAGAAATGCGGCTTTAAGCCGCCGGTCGCCCCGCTTCGCCAGGCTGCGATTTCCGGGGCTGCCGATCGCGGTGCCGTGCGACTCCGGCGCCCCGCGGACTTTCCCCGCCCTGCCGGCGGTGTCCGCGAAGACCACCGGCACCCCTTCCCCCGATTGTGCAAATCCCCGCTTCTTCCCCGGTTCCGGCCCGCGCCTGTCGCAGCGTACTTTTTTTGACCCTCCCTGCCCGCAATTTGCGCATTTTTCGTTTCTGGTCGTAGAAAACCTGCAATCTGTCTCATTTTTCAAGTAAAACAAGCTTGTAAATCTAAATGAGAAACAATAGCATTCTCGGCCTAAATTCCCGCCCCTGGATGTATGTAGGGAAAACGACCCAGTTCAAGGAGAAGAATGCATGTTCGCCCGCAATACCCTCGCGTCCCTGGTCGCACTCAATCTCACCGCCGTGCCGGCCTGGGCAGAAACCCGGAGCGAGGGCGAAAATACGGAAGAGGTGGTAGTGACCGCTACCCTCAGCGCCCGCGACAGCGCCACGTCGCCGGCCTTTACCAGTGTGATCGGGCGCGAGGACATCGAGCGGGTGCCGGTCAACAGCCTCGCCGACCTGCTGCGGGACACCGTTGGCGTCAACAACCGCACCGATCCCACCGGGCGCGACGAAATCCAGATCCGCGGCATGAGCGGGCGCTACACACTGATCCTGGTGGACGGCAAGCGCGTCTCCTCCGCTGGCGCGCTGTGGCGCGGCGGCGACTTCGACCTCAGTTCCATCCCCATGGGCAGCATCGAGCGGGTGGAAATCGTGCGTGGGCCCATGGCCGCGCTCTACGGTTCCGACGCCATCGGCGGTGTGGTCAATATCGTGACCAAGGCACCGTCGCAGGAATGGCACGGCCGCATCGCGGCGGAGTACCGCCAGATCGAAGCGGGTGCGGAGGGCGCACAGCAGCGCTACAACGCCTCCGCCGCCGGCGCCATCAGCGACCGCGTCAGCCTGTCCGTGAGTGGCGAGATCTATGAGCGCGATCCCTGGTATCGCTATTCCGCCTCGGATCCGCAGGAGGTGCCGGCACTGGAGGAAAAGCAGTCCGCCAGCCTGGTAAGCACCGCGCGCATCGAGCTGAACGACACCCAGAGCCTGGATGTGGATCTCGGTTACGACAACGACGAGCGCCCCTATAACCTCTACAGCTACGTTTTCTACCCGGCCTGGGATTACGAGTCCTACGATTACCGCGAGCAGGAAATCACCCGTGCCAGCTATGGCCTGGCCCACAACGCCGACTGGGGCTGGGGCAAGAGTACCGTCTACCTGAAACGCGAAGACAGCGAGATCGACGATTTCAATTCCTCCTACGACGATCCGCAGCAGCGCACGCTGAACGAGACCAATACCTATTTCAAGGCCTATGCCACCAGTGTGCTGGGCGTACACGGCCTGACCGCCGGTATCGATTTCCGCGATCAGTTGATTGAGGACCCGGTCACCTACCTGGAGACCGGCGAGGTGGGAACCAGCAACAGCGGCCTGTTCGTGCAGGACGAGATTGCCTTCACCGATACCTTCAACCTGACCCTCGGCGGCCGCTATGACGACCACGAGGTATTCGGCGGCAACTTTTCCCCGAAAATCTATGCGACCTACGCCATCGCCGATGGCGTGGTATTCAAGGTTGGCGCCAGTGAAGCCTTCAAGGCCCCCGACGCCTACCAGATGAGCGAGGAGTACAGCGTGATCAGTTGCGGCGGCAACTGTTACCTCAGCGGCGACCCGGACCTGGATCCGGAGACCAGCATCAACTACGAGGCGGGCATCGACGTGCGGCGGCCCGGCTGGCGCCTGACCGCGGCGCTGTTCCACAACGACGTGGACGACATGATCGTGGCGGTCTACGACCCGGTGGCCGTCGCCCGCGAATGGGTCAACGTGGCCTCGGCAAAAACCCGCGGCCTGGAGCTGGACGGCCGCGTGGATCTCTCCGACGCCCTTGCCGTTTCCGCCAACCTCACCTACATGGACACCGAGGCCCGGGATGCCGACGGCGTGGAGACCGATCTCGACAACCGCCCGGAAATACTCGCCAACCTGGCCTTCAACTGGCGGGTGAGCGACAGCTTCGACGCCTCGCTGTCCACCAACCACGTGGGAGAGCAGTACTACGAAGGCGAATCCCTGCCCGCCTACACCCGCGTCGACCTGACCGCTTCCTACGCGGCGGCGCCGTCCGTCGCGCTGAATTTCGGGGTGAAGAATGTCACCGACGTGGACCTTCAGGACGAAAACGAAAACTTCATTATCCGCGAGTTGGGGCGCAACTATTACCTGAGCGCCAACTACAGCTTCTGACGCCGGTCTCCGGTTTTCCTGTGCCTGGGCGGGCGCTGTCGGACGATTGGCGCCGCCTGTGGGGGCGACAACCGGATGGCAACAAGAGTCGGGTCAATACCATCGGGAGCCAGTCATGAAAAGCCAGGGTGTCGGCACGGAGTCCGCCGCACTGCCGCAGGCAGGGGAAGCCGCCGAGTTCCAGTTTCTGTCGTCCCACTGCGCGATTCGCGCGCGGGGCATCTTTGAATCAATCCGTATTCCCGTTCACCAGAACAGCGCCGGCGACGCGCATTTCCAGCGGCAGCTGCGCGATGCCTTCGGCCGGGCGCGGGCCGCTGGAATCGCCAACCCTGTCGCCATCGGTGCGATTCCTTTCGATCTGTCGCAACCCTGCCAGTTGGCGATACCGCGCCGCTACGAGGTGTTCTCCCGCGAGCGGGAATGCCGCCCCGATGCGGATGCGGCACTGCCGGTGCGGCTCCTGCAGCGGGAGAGCCTGCCGGATGAAGCGCGCTTCAAACAGTCGGTGCGCCAGGCGATCGCCAACTTCCAACTGAGTGATATACGCAAGGCGGTGCTGTCGCGCATCCTGCGACTGGAACTGGAGAAAAAACTGGACCTGGATGCGTTCTTCGCGCGCCTGCTGGCCCAGAACCCTTCCGGCTACCATTTCCGCCTGCCGCTGGCCGACGGTTCGGAACTGATCGGCGCCAGCCCGGAATTGCTGGTGCGCCGCCAGGGGGAGCGGATTTTTTCCAACCCGCTGGCCGGCTCGGCGAAGCGCCGCGCGGATTCGGTGGAAGATAAAAAAGTGGGCGAAGGCCTGCTGCAGTCGGCCAAGGACGCCTCCGAACACCGGCTGGTGATCGAGGATATCCGCCGCCAGTTGCAGCCGCTGTGCGAACAGCTGGAAATTCCGGACGGTCCGCAGTTGATGAGCACCCGCGCCATGTGGCACCTGTCCACGCCGATCGAGGGCCGGCTGGCCGACACCTCGTTGTCCGCCCTGCAGGTGGCCTGCCATCTGCACCCGACCCCGGCCCTGTGCGGCTATCCCACCCGCCAGGCGCACCGGCTGATCCAGCTGGTGGAACCGTTCGAGCGCGGTCTGTTTGGCGGCATCGTCGGCTGGTGCGACGCAGAGGGCAACGGCGAGTGGGCGGTGACCATCCGCTGCGGTATTTTTTCCGGCCGGCGCGCGCAACTGTTTGCCGGTGCCGGCATCGTCGAGGATTCGGATCCGGACAGCGAGTGGCTGGAGACCGAAGCCAAGCTGCAGACGATGCTGGCGGCACTGGGCGTCGAACAGCATGCGCCGCGGTCCGGGCCGCGCAGCGCGGGGGAAAATGCACCGGCGCTGGCGGAGGCTCAGGTATGAGTGCACGACCGCTTCCGTTCACCCCCTGGCCGCGGGAGCTGGCCGCGCGCTACCGCGCCGCCGGCTACTGGACCGACAGGCCCATGACCGACCTGGTCGCGCGCGCGGCCGATGCGCAGGCGCCGGCGATTTTCTGCGGCGAGCGCAGCTTTTCCTACGGCGAGCTGGACCGCCTGTCCACACAACTGGCGTGCGCGCTGTACCGGCGCGGCCTGCGCGGCGGCGATACGGCGCTGGTGCAACTGCCCAATGTGGCGGAGTTCTACCTGGTGTTTTTCGCCCTGCTGAAACTGGGCGCGGCGCCGGTAAACGCGCTGTTCAGCCACCGGCAACTGGAACTCGACGCCTACGCCGAACAGTTGCGCCCGGCGCTGCTGATCGGCGCCGCCGCACAGCCGCTGTTTCGCGATGGCACTTTTGCGCAGTCGCTGCGCGGGAAAATACCGGAACTGCAACTGACGCTGATGCTGGGCGAGACCGATTACGCGGAAAACCTGGCAGACCTGTTGGTGGAGACCGATCCCCGCTTCCCGGCCGCTGAAACCGCGAACAATTTCGCCCCGTCGCCCGCGGACCAAGTGGCGTTTTTCCAGCTGTCCGGGGGCAGCACCGGCACGCCCAAACTGATTCCGCGCACCCACAACGACTACTACTACAGCGTGCGTGGCAGCGCCGAGATCTGCCGCCTCAACAGCGCCACGCGCTTCCTGTGCGCACTGCCGGCCGCACACAATTTCCCGCTCAGCTCCCCCGGTGCACTGGGCGTTTTCTGTGCCGGCGGCGCCGTGGTGCTGGCACCGTCACCGGAGCCGGGGCACTGCTTCCGCTTGATCGAGCGGCACAGGGTAACCCTGGCCGCGCTGGTGCCATCCGCGGTGCTGCTGTGGCTGGAAGCTGCGCAACAGGCGCACGCCCGTGCGCAACTGGCGAGCCTGCAACTGCTGCAGGTGGGCGGCGCCAGTTTTGCCGAGGCTACCGCGCTGCGGGTGCCGGCGGAACTGGGCTGCCGCCTGCAGCAGGTATTCGGCATGGCCGAGGGCCTGGTCAATTACACCCGCCTCGACGACACCCCGGACCGTCTCTTCACCACCCAGGGTCGCCCCATGAGCGATGCCGACGAAGTGCGCGTGCTGGACGGCGACGGCCGGCCGGTGGCCGACGGCGCAACCGGCCTGCTGCACACTCGCGGCCCCTACACTTTTCGCGGCTATTTTCAGGCGCCGCAGCAGAATGCACAGGTGTTCGACCGCGACGGCTTCTACTGCTCCGGCGATCTGGTGCAGCGCGATGCCGGCGGCTACCTGCGCGTGGTGGGGCGGGTGAAGGACCAGATCAATCGCGGCGGCGAAAAAATTGCCGCGGAGGAAGTGGAAAACCTGCTGCTCGGCCACGCCGGCGTCACCGGCGCGGCGCTGGTGGCGGCCGCGGATGCGCGCCTCGGGGAAAAGAGCTGCGCCTTTCTGGTGCTGTCGGACCCGTCATTGAAGGCGCCGGCGCTGCGCCGCTACCTGCGTGAACTCGGGCTGGCGGACTACAAGCTGCCGGACCGTTTCCGCTTTGTCGACGCGCTGCCGCTGACCGCGGTGGGCAAGACCGACAAGGTGCAGTTGCGCCGCCAGCTCGCCGATTCGATCGCCTGACCGCGGGCGCGAGTGCGTCAATCACACGATAAGGATGTTGCCATGAGTATTCCCTCCATTCCCGCCTACGACCTGCCCGGCGAACTGCCGCCGAACCGCGTCGACTGGCAGCCGGACCCGGCGCGCGCGGTGCTGCTGATCCACGATATGCAGGATTACTTCCTGCGTTTCTACGGCGCCGACAACCCGCTGCTGGAAAACCTGCTGGCCAAACTGGTGGCGCTGCGTGACTGGGCCCATGCCAACGGCGTGCCGGTGGTCTACACCGCGCAACCGGCGGAGCAGCCGGCGGAAGACCGCGCGCTGCTCAACGATATGTGGGGGCCGGGGCTGACCGACGCCGATCCGGCGCTGGCCGCTATTGCCGCGCCGCTGGCGCCGGCCGCGGACGACACGGTGCTGGTCAAGTGGCGCTACAGCGCCTTCCAGCGCTCCAGCCTGCAGGACCTGATGCGCGAGTGGCGCCGCGACCAGCTGCTGATCGGCGGCGTCTACGCGCATATCGGCTGCATGGCCACGGCGCTGGACGCGTTTATGCGCGATATCCAGCCCTTCCTTGTGGCCGATGCGCTGGCGGATTTTTCCGGCCGCGAGCACCGCATGGCGCTGGAGTTTGTCGCCGGCCGCTGCGGCGCGGTGCTGAATACCGCCGCTATCGTGCAGCCCGCCGAGGCCCTCGGTTTCGACTGGCTGCGGGGCCAGGTGCTGCCGCTGCTGGAAGAGGACGCCGGCGCGCCGGACGGCGGCGACAACCTGGTGGACTACGGCCTCGACTCGGTGCAGGTGATGCAGCTGCTCGGTCGCTGGCAGCAATGCGGGATCAAGCTCACCTTCGAGGACCTGGCCGCCGCGCCGACCCTCGACGGCTGGTGGCAGCTGATCGAACAACAACTCGAGCGGCGCGGGGCGGCCTGATCCATGGCGTACTCTATGGATCTCTCCGCACTGGATTTCAGTGGCAAGAGCGTGTGGGTGACCGGCGCCGGCCGCGGCATCGGCCGCTGCGTCGCCGACGGCTTCCGCGCGCTGGGCGCCGCGGTTACCGGTTTCGATCGCGCGTTTGCCGCGGCGGATTACAGCTTCGTCACCCGCTCGCTGGATATCGCCGATGCGGCGCAGGTGGCGGAGAGCTGCGGCGCACTGCTGCGCGCGGAAAAGGGCCCGCAAATACTGGTCAACGCCGCCGGCGTACTGCGCCTGGGATCGCTGGAGAACATCCCCCTCGCCGACTGGCAGGCCTGTTTCGATGTCAATGTCAGCGGCACCTTTTACCTGCTGCGCCAGCTGATACCGCATTTCCGCGCGCAGCGCCGCGGCGCCATCGTCACCGTCGCCTCCAACGCCGCGCGCGTGCCGCGGATGCAGATGGGCGCCTACTGCGCCTCCAAGGCGGCGCTGGCCAGCCTCAGCCACTGCGCCGGGCTGGAACTGGCGCAATACGGTGTGCGCTGCAACCTGGTTTCCCCCGGCTCCACCGACACGCCGATGCTGCGCGATATGCCGGGCGGCGAGGCGGGTTTCGCGCGCACCATCGCCGGCCTGCCAGAGCAGTACAAGCTGGGTATACCGCTGCAGAAAATTGCCACTGTGGAGGAGATCGCCAACACGGTGATCTTCCTCGCCTCGGATCTCGCCAGCCATATCACGCTGCAGGATATTGTCGTCGACGGCGGCGCGACGCTGGCGGCCTGAGGAATTTCCGCGTGAACAATAAAAACAGGGAGGGACCCAATCCGTGACGCTTTTACTGCTGGTCGTCGCTTTTGCAAGCGGCGCCACGCTGCTCTACCTGAGCCACCGTCACCAGGGCTGGCTGGCGCGACCGCTGTCCGCGCCCTGGGCGCGGTTCGGCGCGCTGCTGTTGCTGGCTGCGCTGCTGGCGGGCTGCACCCTGTATCCAGTCAATACCACAGTCTGCGCCTTCCTGGTCGGCCTGATGCTGGTGTGGGGCCTGCTGCCGTTTGTGCCGTTGCTGCGGGAAAAAACCGGGGGAAACACTGAGATGATTTCGCAAACCGCCGCCGGCAAAACCGCGGAAAACAATACCGTAGAAAAAAAAGTCATGGGGAAAAAGCCGCGCAAAAAACTGCAGCCGGACTGGTGGAGCAAGAGTGTTGCCGGCGCCGTTCTGGGCCTGAGCCTGGCGCTGGCACTGTCCGGCCTGTTCGCCTGGCTGGGACCGGGCGGTATCGGCGCACCGAATAAAGTGCAGTTCAATATGTGGCTCATCGCCCCGCTGTGGATGCTGGTGTTCAGTTTTGTCTACCTGATTCCCAGCGGCCGCCGCGCGCTGCTGTGGCTGGGATCCGCCAACCTGTTGGCCTATGGGTTGCTGTTGATCGCGCAGGGGAGGTGGCCACTGTGAAAGTGCACAGCGATATCCTGCGAGTCTACCGCAGCCTGCATACCTGGGTGGGCATCTGTTCCGGGCTGCTGCTGTTTATCGGCTTTTTTGCCGGCGCGCTGACCATGTTCAAGCAGCCACTGGACCGCTGGATCAGCCCGCCGCCGCAACAGATGGCGCAGCTGGATGCGGCGCAGCTGGACGCGCTGGTGCCGCGGATTCTGGCCGCACACCCGGCGGCGCGGCACGAATTTACCCTGGAGCTGCAGCGGCGCGAAGACGTTGCCGCGCCGATGCAGTGGAGCGAAGGCGGGAGCGGTCGCGAGCTGGCGCTGTCCGGCAACCGCTGGCTGGCGAGCCTGGATGCAAAGGGCGCGGTGGTGACCGAGGCGGTGACGCCGTCGCTGTTCGGTGACCTGGTGGATATGTTGCACCGCACCGGCGGCATCCCCGGCTTTCTCGCCGACGAATATCTCGGCGTCTACGTGTTGGGTATTGCCGGGGTGCTGTATTTCCTGGCGCTGGTATCCGGTGTGATCCTGCTGCTGCCGACATTGGTCAAGGATTTCTTCGCCTTGCGCCCGGGCAAAAACAACAAGCGCTTCTGGCTGGATGCGCACAATATTGTCGGCATCACCAGCCTGCCGTTTCATATCGTCATCAGCCTGACAGTGATCGTGTTCGCGTTCCACGACCAGTTTTACGATGCGCTGAACGAAGTGGTCTACGCGGATGCCCCCATGTTCGGCCCGCGCGCCGCGACCGCGGAAGCCTACGCATTCAAAGACCTGCTGCCACCTTCGCAGCTGATAGAGCGGGTGCGCGCGGAGGCGCCGGGATTCGAGGTCACGGATCTGCTGTATATGGGGCTGGAATCGCCGCGACCGCTGGTACGCGCCGGCGTCTACGACGCGGCCGCACTGGTGCATGGCCCCATCACCGGCTATGTGGGCATTCACCCCTACACCGGCGAGATTACCATGACCGATATGCTGCCGGGCAAAACCGATACCTGGGGCGGTATCGTCAATTATTTCTTCGCGCTGCACTTCGGCAGTTTCGGCGGCAACCTGGTGCGCTGGATTTATTTTTTCCTCGGCCTGAGCGGCGCATTCCTGTTCTACTCCGGCAACCTGCTGTGGATCGAGCGCCGCCGCAAAAAAGCCCGGCGCAACGCCGCCGCAGGCACAGCGCCAGAGCAGTCGCGCAACACCCGCTGGATGGCCGCGGCCACGGTTGGCATCTGCCTCGGCTCGGTGATCGGCGTCTGCCTGGCGCTGGTGGCTGGCAAATGGGCCAGCGCCTTTGCCGACAATATCAATCACACTTATCTCACCGTCTACTACAGCGGTTTCCTGCTCGCGGTTGTCTTTTCCTGCTGGCGCGGCGCCGCTGCCGCCTGGCAGCTGCTGCTGGCCTGCGCCGCCAGCTGCGCGCTGATTCCGCTGACTTCACTCGCAGCCGTGTTGTTGCCCGGGCTGGGACTCTGGGCGCACGGCAGCGCCGCGGCGCTGGGTGTGGATATCACCGGCCTCGCCGGCGCGCTGGTTTTTGCCTGGGCCGCGCGCCGCAGCCGGCGGCGCGCACTGGGCGGCGGCCGCGACAGCGTCTGGTCGGCAGTCCCGGCGCAAGCCGGTGACACTTCAAGCGAGAACGCCGGCGAAGGGGAAATGGCGTGAGTGCGGTGATTGCCAGACCCGCCGCTGCGCCGCCGGAGCTGGATGGGGCGCAGCCGGGCAGCGATCGCTGGTGGCGGGCGCTGGCGCACCGCGGCGCGCCGCTGCGCGAGCCGGCGGAAGGGGACAGCCAGTGGGTGACTTTCTGCTGGCGCCAGCCACATGACCGGGCGACAGAGCACAGCGCCACACGCGCGGTATTTATCGATGTCTACTCGCACACCCCGCACCCGGTGCACCAGGGCCCCACCGCGCTGCAGCAGCTGGCCGGCACCGACCTGTGGTACTGGCGCGCACGCCTGCCGCGAGACTGGTGCGGCAGTTATTTTTTTGCTCCGGCCACTGAAGAGGATCTGCCGGTGCCGGAGCCGTTGGGCGAGCGCCGCCGCTGGTGGATCGACCTGATCGAACGCCGCGCCCGCGCCGATGTGCTCAATCCCGAGCCGCCCCACAACGGCGGTTGGGGCCAGCCGCTGTCCGGTATCTACCCGCAGGCGCCGCGCTACCCCGAAGCCGAACCGGCGGGTGAGCGGGTCGAGCACCGGTGGCAGAGCCCGCGGCTTTCGCGCGCGCGGCGCACCTGGCTGTACCGGCCGCGCCCTTCCGCCGGGCCGCTGCCACTGGTGCTGTTGCTGGACGGCCACTACTGGATCAAACAGCGCGGCCTGCTGGCGCAGCTGGACCAGTTGACTGCAAGCGGTGAACTGCCGCCGGCGGCCTACCTGTTTATCGACTCGATCGACGGCGCCGCGCGCGGGGAAGAGCTGCCCTGCAACGCGGCATTCTGGCTGGCACTGCAGGAAGAACTGCTGCCGGCCCTGGAACAGCGTGCAGCGCTCAGCCGCGACCCGGCGCGCACATTGGTAGCCGGGCAGTCCTTCGGCGGCCTCGCCGCCGTCTACGCGGCGCTGCACTGGCCGCAGCGGTTTGGCCTCGCGTTCAGCCAGTCTGGTTCCTTCTGGTGGCCGGATATCGACGACTGCGGCAGCGGCGGCCAGCTGGCGCAGCAGTTGCGCGACGGCGGTGTAGCGGAAACAAACAAACAAAAAAACAAACCGCGTTTTCTGCTCGAGATCGGCCAGTACGAAAGCGACATGCTCGCCGACAACCGCGCCCTGCGCGACGCTCTCGCCGCCGCCGGCTGCGAAGTGCACTACCGCGAATTTGCCGGCGGCCACGACTGGCTCTGCTGGCGGCGGGGATTGTTGGCGGGTATTGCCGAGCTGCTGCAAGAGTAAAAATTTTTCGCGCTCCGGAAACAGCGATCCAAAGGATGCTTTCCGGAGAGATATTTTCAGGGAGACAGCGATGACTACGGACAATTACACCAATCCCTTCGACAGCGACGAACACCCTTTCCGCGTACTGCTGAACGGCGCCGGCCAGTACAGCCTGTGGCCGGATTTCGCCGCGGTGCCGGCGGGCTGGCAGGCGGTGCACGGCCCGGCGGCGCGGGCGGAGTGCCTCGACTATGTCGAGCGTCACTGGCAATCGATCAATCCGTTTGCCGGGGTGGAGGTAAAGCAGTGACTGTTGGTGAAACCACGGGGTTGACCGAGACCCAGGAGGGCATCTGGTACGCGGACCGGGTCGGCGAGGCGCAGAACACCTATGTCATCGCCCACTGTATCGAATTGCCCGGCGCGGCGGATGTGGCACTGTTGCAGGCGGCCATTCGCCGCGGCCTCAGCGAGGCGGATACGGTGATCGCCCGCTACGGCGCCGAGCGCCCGGAACAGGCGTTGCGCCAGCTGCGGGCAGAAGACATCGCTGCGCCGGAATACCGCGATCAAGCGGCGCTGGCCGATAACGGCGACGCCGCCTGGACTGAGATCCGCGCCGATATGCGCGCGCCGCTCTCCTGTGTCGGCGCGGACTCTGCCTGCTGCCAGCGCATTTACCGCGTCGCCGATAGCGCGGGCAAAACGCAGTTGCTGTGGTACCAGCGCTACCACCACATCATGCTGGACGGCTTCAGCTTCGTCGCCCTGACCCGCCGCATCGCCGCCATCTATTCGGCGCTGGCCGCCGGCGGCGAGGTACCGGCATCCGCGCTGGTGCCGGTCACCGAAGTGCTCGCGGAACAGGCCGCGCACCGCGCGTCGCCGAAGTGGCAGCAGCAGCGCGAGTTCTGGCGCAGTTACCTCGACGATGCGCCGGCGCCGGTCAGCCTGGCGCGCGCGGCGGAGCGCGAAACGCCGGCAGCGGCCGGCGTCGAACTGTGCCTCCACAATATCCAACTGCCGGCGGACACCCTGGAAAGGTTGCAGGTCGCGGCCGGGGACCGCCTGGCGGCGCCGGACCTGTTGCTGGGATTGCTGGCGGCCTACCTGTGTCGCGTCAGCGGCCAGTACCACCAGGTCGTGGGCGTGCCGTTTATGGGGCGCATGGGTTCGGTGGCCGTGCGTTCGCTGGCGCCGGTGGTCAATGTGTTGCCGGTGCGGGTGGAACTACAACCGCAGCTGGACCTGGCCGGCTGCGCGCGCGCGTTCAAAAAAGCCCTGGCGCGGGTCCGCCCGCAGCAGCGCTACCCGGCGGAGCAGATACAGCGCGACCGCGGCCAGCTGCAGTCGTTGTACGGCCCGGTGATCAACTACAAGCCGTTCGATTTCGAGCTGGATTTCGGCGGCCACCCGGCGGAAACCCACCAGTTGGCCACCGGCCCGGTGGACGACCTGGAATTCGGCCTGTTGATACGCGGTGATGCGGTGCAGCTGGAACTGCGCGCCGACGCGCGCGGCTATACCGCCGCCGACCTGGCGCGCCACGGCGAGCGGGCGGCGCAACTGCTGCAACAGTGGCTGGCGCAGCCGCAACAGAAACTCGGCGAGCTGCCGCTGCAGACGCCGGCCGAGGCCGCGGCCATCGCGCGCTGGTCGCGCGGCCGCGTGTTCGCGCTGGACGGCAGCAAAGAGACGCTGGTGGACTGGCTGCCGGTGTGGGCGCGGGAAAAACCGCGCGCGACCGCGCTGGTGTGCGGCGACACCCGCTACGATTTCGACGCGCTGCAGCAATCCGTCGCGCGCCTGAGCCGCCTGCTGATTGACGAGGGTGCCGGGCCCGGGCGCGCGGTGGCACTGGCGCTTCCGCGCTCGGCGGAAGCGGTGGTCGCGCTGCTGGCGATATTGAACAGCGGCGCCACGCTGCTGCCGCTGGACCTCGACTACCCGCCGGAGCGCATCGCCACCATGTGCGAGGACGCCAGCCCGGCGCTGCTGCTCAGCCGCCGCGAGGTGGCGCTGGTGCTGCCGGCGGGTATCCCGCGGCTCGATCTCGAAGACCTGGAAGCGCGCCGGGCGGATTTCCCGGGCGCGCCGCTGCGGCCCTGCGAGCGCCTGGCACCGATCGGGCTGGACACCGTGGCCTATGTGATTTTCACCTCCGGCAGCACCGGTCGACCCAAGGGCGTGATGAATACCCAGGGCGCATTGCTGAACCTGTTCAGCTCCCACCGCGAGAGTTTCCTGCTGCCGGCGCTGGAACAGTTCAACCGCCGCCATCCCGACCGCGCCCTGCGCGCCGCGCACACCCACTCGTTTTCCTTCGACTCCTCGTGGCTGCAGATTTTCTGGCTGCTGCTCGGCCAGGAATTGCATGTGTTCGACGAAGAGGAACGCCGCGATGCCTACGGCCTGGTGCAGGCGGTGGAGCGGCGCAAAATCGACGCCTTCGACCTGCCGCCGTCCTTCCTCGCGCAGATGATCAGCTGTGGCCTGTTTTCCCCGGGGCGCCACAGGCCCAGCCTGGTGCTGATCGGCGGCGAGGCGGCGCCGGCGGCGCTGTGGCGGCAACTGCGCGCGCAGCAGCCGGCACTGCTGGCGCACAACCTCTACGGCCCCACCGAGTACACCGTGGACGCGCTGCGCGCGCCGCTGGATATCAGCGCGGCGCCGGTGGTGGGGCGCCCGATCGGCAACACCCGCGCCTATGTACTGGATGCGCGCCTGCAGCCGGTGCCGCTGGGCTGCACCGGTGAACTGTATATCAGCGGCAATGGCCTGGCGCTCGGCTACCTGGCCCGCGGCGGCCTCACCGCCGGCCGCTTTGTCGCCGATCCTTTCACTGGCGACGGCCGGCGCATGTACCGCAGCGGCGACCTGGTGCGTTGGAATGGCGACGGCCAGCTGGAATACCTGGGCCGCAGCGACGATCAATTGAAAATCCGCGGCCACCGGGTGGAGATCGGCGAGGTGGAAAACGCCCTGTCGCTGCTGCCGGGCGTGGAGAGTGCGGTGGTGGTGGCGGAGTCGCTCAACAACACCCACCGGCTGCTGGGCTACTGCGCCGTACCCGGACTGGCGCCGGCGGCACAGCGCGCCCGCGGCGCCGAGCTGCAGGCGCAACTGCGCGCGCGCCTGCCGGACTATATGGTGCCGGCGTTGATGACGGTGCTGGACAGTCTGCCGCGCAATGTAAGCGGCAAGGTGGACCGCAGGGCGCTGGCGGCGATGGCGCCGGACATTCAATCGGACGCGCACAGCGCCGCGCCGGACAACGCGCGCGAGGCGCTGTTATGTGAGCTGGTTGGCCAGGTGCTGAAACTGCCTGGCGACGCCGGTGCCGACGACGATTTCTTCGCCCTCGGCGGCGACTCCATTTCCGCGATTGTGCTGTGCACTTTACTGCGCGAGGCCGGCTATAGCCTGAAACCCAGCCGCGTGTTCGCCGGCCGCTCCGCGCGCAGCATGGCGCTCGACCTGCAGGCGCTCGACGCGGAGACCGCCGTGGCGGCCGGGCCGGGTTGGTCCATCGATGCCGGACAGATGGAAACCCTGCGCCGGCGCCACGGCGACTTCGGCGGTGTCGCGCCGGTGCTGCCGCTGCAGCAGGGCATGCTGTTCCATCTGCACAGCCGCGGCCAGTTGGCGCGCGGCGACGACAACTACAACGCCTTTACCCGCATCGATTTCAACGGCGCCCTGGACGGCGAACGCCTGCGCCGCGCGCTGGACGCGCTACTGGCCCGCCACCCGCAACTGGGCGGCCTGTTCGATACGGAAAGTGGCGCGGAGCCGGTATTCCTGTTGCCACAGCGGGAGTGCGTGCGCTGGCCCTGGCAGTTTGCCGACCTGAGCGGCCAGTCCGAGGCCGCACGCGCGAAGGCGCTGGCGGAACTGGAGGAAGCGCTGCTGTATCGCGAATACCCCAGCGACCGCTTCGGCGGCATGCTCGGCGCCGCACTGGTCAAGCTGGGCCAGCGCCACTATCGGTTGCTGCTGGTGATCCACCACCTGGTGGTCGACGGCTGGTCGACGCCGCTGTTGCTGCGCGACCTGCTGGCCGCCTACCGCGACAACACCGGCGAACTGCCGCCGCCGGCAGCGGACTACGTCGAGGTGCTGGCCGCACTCGCGGGCCGCGATCTGTCCGACAGTCGCGCTCTTTGGCGGGAAACCCTCGACGGTGTGCAGCCGACCCTGCTGTTCGACGGCGCCGAGCCGTCGGCGCGCGTGCGGGAGTACGAACTGTCACTGGCGCCGGCGGTGACGGAAAAACTGAACGCGGAAATCCGCCGCCGCGGCCTGACCCTGAACGCGGTCATGCAGGGCGTCTGGGCCCAGGTACTGGCGGGCATGACGGGCCGCCGCGACCTGGTGTTCGGCACGCCGGTGTCCGGGCGCAGCGCGGCGATTCCCGGAATCGGCGAGCAGGTGGGCCTGTTCCTCAATACGCTGCCGGTGCGGGTCGCGCTGGATGCGGAAGCTTGCCTGTGGGACCAATTGCCGGCGATCCAGCAGCGCCACAGCCGGCTGCAGGAAAACGACGGCCTGGGGCTGGCGGAAATCCAGCAATTGGCCGGCGGCGAAGCGCTGTTCGACACGCTGCTGGTGGTGGAAAACTACCCCGACAGCAGTTACCTGCAACAGACCCTGGCAGGCGCCGACGGCGCAGCGCTCAGTGCGGGCGAAATCCACAACCGCGGTTACAGCCACTACCCGCTGGCGCTGCTGGCGATTCCCGGCGAATCGCTGACGCTGCTGGTGGAAAACCGCAGCGCGGCCATCGAGGCCGAGTGGATCGCGCGGCGGGTGGAGCGGCTGCTGTTGTCGCTGCTGGAGCAACCGGCGCTGCCGGTGCGGCAGCTGTCGCTGCTGTCCGTGCCGGAACAGCGCCTGGTCGAAGCCGCCAACGACACCGCACACCCGCTGGCAAACACCACACTGGCCGCGCTGCTGGCGCAGCAGGCCGCGCGCACGCCACAGGCGCCGGCGCTGTGCGATGCGCGCGAGCGGCTCGACTATGGCGCCGTGCGCGCCCAGGTGTGCCAGCTGGCGCGGGAGCTGGCCGCGGAGGGCGTCGGCCCCGGCACCGTCGTCGCCGTGGCCCTGCCGCGCTCGGTGCGGCTCAGCCTGGCGCTGTTGGCGGTGATCGAGTCCGGCGCCGCCTACCTGCCGCTGGACGCCGGCTACCCGGACGAGCGCCTCGGCTTTATGTTGCGCGACGCCGTGCCGACGCTGCTGGTGACCGACAGCGAACAGGCGCCGCGCTTCGCCGCACTGGCGCCGACGCCGGTCAAAATCTACGACCGCCTGGCGGACAACCCGCGGGCCGAGCAATTGAACATACCGATTACGGCGGCGCACCCGGCCTACCTGATCTACACCTCCGGCACCACCGGCCGCCCCAAGGGCGTGCTGGTTTCCCACGGCGCCATCGTCAATCGCCTGCAGTGGATGCAGGCGGAGTACCCGCTGGCAGCGGGCGATGTGGTGCTGCAGAAAACCCCGTGCAGTTTCGATGTGTCCGTATGGGAATTTTTCTGGCCTTTAATTGCGGGCGCGCAACTGGCGCTGGCGGAGCCGGACGCACACCGCGACCCGCAGCAACTGGTGCAGGCGGTGGAACAGTTTTCTGCGACCTGTATGCATTTTGTGCCGTCGATGCTGGCGCTGTTCAGCGGACACTGCCGCGATTTCTACCCGCCGGAGCGCGCGCTGTGCCCGAGCCTGCGGCAGGTGTTCTGCAGCGGCGAGGCGCTGACCCGCGCGCAGGTGCGGGATTTTTCCGCGCGCTTCGACGCCGCGCTGCACAACCTCTACGGCCCCACCGAGGCGGCGGTGGACGTGACCTATCGCCCGGCAACGGCAGCCGCTGCCGGCGCCGGTGTGCCCATCGGCCGCCCGCTGTGGAATACCCGCGTGCAGGTACTGGACCAGCAGCTGCGCCAGGTGCCGGTGGGCGCCACCGGCGAGCTGTACCTGGGCGGTGTGCAGCTGGCACAGGGCTACCTGGGGCGCGCGGGGCTGACCGCGGCGCGCTTTGTCGCCGACCCGTTCAGCAGTGAACCCGGCGCGCGCCTGTACCGCAGCGGCGACCTGGTGCGCTGGCTGGCGAACGGCGAGATCGAATACCTGGGCCGCGCCGACGACCAGATCAAGATCCGCGGCCAGCGCGTGGAGCTGGGAGAAATCGAGAGCCTGCTGCGGCAGCAGCCCGGTGTGGCCAGCGCCGCTGTGCAGGGGCCCTCGGCGGCGCCAGCGAGCCCGGCATGGACAGCCGCCAGCTGGTGGCCTACCTGGTGCCCGCGGCAAACAGCGCGCCGGACCCGGACGCGGTGCGCGCCAACCTGCGGGCGCGGTTGCCGGCACACATGTTGCCGGTGGCCTATGTGTCGCTGGAGGCGCTGCCGCTCAGCGCCAACGGCAAGCTGGATCGCCGCGCGCTGCCGAAACCGCAGGCGGAATCCGCGGCGGCGGACGACCGCCAGCAGCGCCTGCCGGTGCGCGGGCTGGAGTCGCGCCTGGCGGAGATCTTTGCCGGGCTGCTGAACGTCGAGCGCGTCTACGCCGACGACGATTTCTTTGCCCTCGGCGGCCACTCGCTGCTGGCGATGCGCCTGGCCGCGGAAATCCGCCGCGACCTGCAGCGGCCGGTGAGCGTCGGCCAGATCATGACCGCGCCGACGGTAGCGCAGCTGGCGGCGTCGCTGAACCGCGCCGGCATGTTGAACGACTTTGGCAGCGAGGGTTTCGACGCGGTGTTGCCGCTGCGTTCCGGTCGCGGCGCACCGCTGTTCTGCTTTTATCCCGGTTCGGGTTTTGCCTGGCAGTACTCGGTGCTGTCGCGCTACCTGAAAAGCGACCAGCCGATCGTCGGTCTGCAATCGCCGCGCCCCGGCGGCCTGATCGCCAGCAGCGCGGATATGCCGGCGCTGATCGAACGGCAACTGGACATCCTGCGCCGCGTGCAGCCGCGCGGACCCTACTACTTGCTGGGTTATTCCCTCGGCGGCACCGTGGCCTACGGCGTGGCGGCGGCGCTGCGCGCGCAGGGGGAACGGGTGGATTTTCTCGGCCTGTTGGATACCTACCCGACAGAGGTGCACGACTGGCAGGACCCGGCCGGCGCCGAGGCGGCGCTGGGTGCGGAGCGGGAGCAGACGCAGCTGCTGGACGAGGCCTTTGCCGGCGACGGCGCGGCGGAATCGGCGGATGCGGAGGACGAACTGATGCGGCGCGAGAAGGCGGCGATGCTGGAGCAGATCTTCGCCAATTACCAGGACGCGGTGCGCCTGCTGTCCGCCGCCAGCACGCCGCGCTACGACGGGCCGGTAACCCTGTTCGTCGCCGGGCAGTCGCTGCCGGAGTACATCCAGCCGGAGCAGGACTGGGCGCGCTACGCCTGCGATGTGGAAATCTTCCACCTGCCGGACTGCGCCCACGAGGACATCATGTCCCCGGATTCGCTGGAAACCCTGGGGCCGCTGCTGGACGAACTGCTGGAACGGGCGGTGATTTTCAGCGGCGCTGGCGAGGCCATCGCGGCAGGAGAAAAACAGCCCGCTGCCCAAACGTAGGGTGCGCCGTGCGCGATCCAGTCCTGCAACGCTCAAAAAAACAAAACGGATGGAAAAACCATGTCGATCAAATCCCTGTTTGTCGATTTCAGCGTGCTGCGGCACAACCGACATTTCCGCAATGTATTTATCGCGCGCACCATTTCCCTGCTGGGCCTGGGCATGTTGTCGGTGGCGATTCCGCTGCAGGCGTATGAACTGAGTGGCGACAGTTTTCACGTGGGTCTGGTGATGGCCATCGAGGGGATCGGGCTTTTTGTCGGCCTGTTGTGGGGCGGAGTGCTGGCGGACCGCCACGATCGCAAAAAACTGATCCTGTTTGCCCGCACCACCTGCGGCTTGGGCTTCGTCGGCCTGGCGGTCAACGCCTGGTTGCCGCAACCGTCGCTGGCGGCGCTGTACGGGTTGGCGCTGTGGGACGGCTTCTTCGGCGCCCTGGGGGTGACCGCGTTGCTGGCGGCGATGCCGTTTATCGTCGGGCGCGAAAACCTGGTGCAGGCGCGCGCGGTGAGCATGGTCAGCTTGCGCCTGGCCACGGTGATCTCGCCGGCGCTGGGGGGCGTCATCATCGCCGCCAGCCATGTGGGCTGGAATTACCTGATCGCGGCGCTGGGTACCGGCCTGACGCTGATCCCGCTGCTGGCGCTGCCATCGATGGTGCCGCAACAGGTGGAAGAGCAGCATCCGCTGCGCGCGCTGGCGCAGGGCTTTGGCTATCTTTTTGGCAACAGAATCCTGTTGAGTGTGGTGGCCGTCGGCACGCTGGTCACCCTGACTACGGCGGTGCGAGTGCTGTTTCCGGAGCTGGTGGAAACTGTCTACGGCGGCGGCGCTTTCGAGTTGGGGCTGATGTATTCGGCGGTGCCGGTGGGGGCCACACTGGGCGCGCTGGTCAGCGGCTGGGCCAGCCACCTGCGCCGGCCGGGGCGGGTGATGCTGCTCTGCGCCAGCGCCACTTTCGCCTGCCTGGCACTGCTGGGCCTGAACCAGAATTTTATTCTGGCACTGCTGCTGCTGGCGCTGTTCGGCTACCTGGTTTCGATTACCTCATTGCTGGAATACAGCCTGGTGCAGGCGCAGACCCCGGATCACTACCTGGGGCGCATCAACGCCATCTGGACGGCGCAGGACGCCTGCGGCGATTCCGTCGGCAGTTTCGGTATCGGTGTGCTGGGTAAATTCCTGTCGTCGCTGGCGAGCATTTTCGTCATCGGTGCCGCCAGCCTGGCATGCGGCCTGCTGATGCTGGCGGGTTGCCGGTCGCTGCGCAACCTCGGGCCTGCGGAAGCGGAGGGGGGCGAAGGCGAGTACGCGGCTGGTTGAGCGGGGTTCAGGGGTTTTGTCTTTTCCGCCAGCGCTTCGCCCGCTGGCTACCGAAAGGATGGATGATCGCGCTGTCTGCCGCGTCACCGGATTCGCGCGGCGGCCCGAACAGCTGGCGCACCGCGCGCTGCGCTTCCTGTCGACAGCAATAGGGCCCGAAACAGGCGCCGCCGCGCACCTGGAAAAACCAGTCGTGTTCCACTTTGAAAAAGCGGTCGGAACGCGGCGGAATGGAGCACTGCTGTTCGCCGGTGCGGTACTGCTGCATGACTACCTTCCAAAACCGTTCGCGGGCAGACTGACAGGGTGAACGGAACAGCCCGTGCGGTTTGGTTTGCGGGCGGACACGGCGTCCGCCCCCGCATCTTTCCGGGTCAGTTGGCGCGGGCGAAACGCTCGCGCTCTTCCCGGTGTCGCTGGGCGTAAAGATTCAGCCCCTTGAGGACATTCAGGGCTTCAAAAATCTGGTTGTCGCGACCGTACCAGTCCTCGCGGTCCTGCATTTCCCGCTTGCGATCGGCGGCGTTGCGATCCTCGCCGCCGTTGCCGTTGCCCAGGTGGCCGGCCAGGTCGGCTTCGGTGGTGCGGCGGGCGGCTTCCAGGCGCGTCACCTTGACCCGCTCGACGACGATATCCGGCGTGATGCCCTGGGCCTGGATGGAGCGGCCGTTGGGGGTGAAGTAGAGGGCGGTGGTCAGCTTGATGGCGCGGTCGCTGTTGATCGGGATCACCGTCTGCACCGAGCCCTTGCCGAAACTGTCGGTGCCCATGACCACCGCGCGGCGGTGGTCCTGCAGGGCGCCGGCGACGATTTCAGCGGCCGAGGCGGAGCCGTCGTTGATTAGTACCACCAGTGGTATGCCGTCGGTCATGTCGCCGGGTTCGGCGGAGTATTTGAGATTGGCGGATTCGGAACGGCCCTCGGTGTAGACCACCAGTCCGCTGTCGAGAAAGGCATCTGCCACTTCGACGGAGGATTGCAGGACGCCGCCGGGGTTGTTGCGCAGATCGATGATCAGGCCTTTCAGTTCGCCGCCTTCCTGCAGCTCGCGGATTTCCGCCGCCACGTCGCCGCCGGTATCCAGTTGGAACTGGCTGATGCGCAGGTAGCCGTAGCCCTTGTCGAGGATTTTGCTGCGCACACTGCGCACGCGCACCGTGTCGCGTTTCAGGGTCACGTCAAAGGGCTCCTTGTGGCCCTTGCGGGCGATGGTCAGGGTCACGCTGCTGCCCTTGGGGCCGCGCATGCGTTCCACCGCTTCATCCAGGCTCACGCCCTTCAGGGATTTGCCGGACAGGCGCAGGATGATGTCGCCGGATTTCAGCCCGGCGCGGGCGGCCGGGGTATCGTCCATCGGCGTGACTACGGTGATGTAGTCGTCCTCGACACCCACCTCGATACCCAGGCCGGCAAACTCGCCGGTGGTGTTCGCCTGCAAATCGTCGAAGGAGGCGCGGTCCAGGTAGGAGGAGTGCGGATCCAGGCCCTGCAGCATGCCCTTGATCGCGTATTCCAGCAGGGTGCTGTCGTCCACCTCCTCTACATAGCCCTGGCGGATCTGTTCGAAGACTTTGGCAAAACTGCGCAGGTCCTCCAGCGGCAACCGGGTTCCGGCTTCGGGAATCAGGTTTTCGCCGGGATCCCCTTCACTGAGACCCATCAGCGGCAGGGCGGTGAGTGCGGCTGCGCCGATGAAGGTGGTCAGCGTCTTGGGAGTGAACATATCGTTGAGACCTCTGCCTTATTTCGTGCTTTCTTTGCGAAAGTGTAGACCGCGGCCGCTGGCAGGGTTTTCAAGTTGGCGGGGAATGCCGCTGCGCGAAAAACGGTTCCTGGTGGCCGTTGCCTCGCGATGCTGTGAATTCAGTGCTGTTGCAGGAACATTTTCAGTGCCACCGCGTTGTTGTGCTGCCAATCCCGCGCGGCGTAGACCAGGGTCAGCGGGCGCCCGTCGCAGGCCTTCCGCAGTGACTGGATCCGGTCCCGCTTGTCGCGCAACTCTTTGTGGTAGCGCTGGTAAAAGGCGGCCCAGAGGCGGGGATCGTGATTGAACCACTGGCGCAGCGCGTCGGACGGTGCCAGTTCCCTGCACCAGTCGTCCAGTTGCAGGGACTCGCGGCTGGCACCGCGCGGCCATAGGCGATCGACCAATACGCGGTAACCGTCTCCCGGTTGCGGCGGTTCGTAGGCGCGTTTGCAGTGTATGGATTTTGGCGCGGGCATGGTGCAAGTGATCAGGTGGTTTCTGATCAGGGTAGCCGCAGGGGGCATATCTATCAGCCGCGACACCAGACGGTGGGGTCCTGCGGTCGGCCGCGGTGGCGGATTTCGAAGTAGACGCCGCTGCGATTCAGGCCGCCGGTGTTGCCGACGCGGGCGATGGTATCGCCCCGCTCCACCCATTCACCCAGGCTGCGGGTCAGGGACTGGTTGTGGGCGTAGAGGCTCATGTAGCCGTCGCCGTGGTCCAGGATCATCAGCATGCCCTGGCCGCGTAGGTAGTCGGAGAAAACCACGCGGCCGCGGTGGATGGCATGCACCGGGGTGCCGGCGTCGGCGCGGATGGTGATGCCCTTCCAGGTGATACCGTTGGCGCGGCGCCGGCCGTAGGCATTGGCGCGGCGGCCGTCCACCGGCCACTGCATGCGGCCGCGCTGTTTGGCGAACGGCTGCTGGTCCTGCGGGCTCACCAGCGAGGCGATGGCGCGGCCGACCTCGTCCACCAGTTTCTGCAGCCGCGAGCGGTCGCTCTTCAGCTGTTTCAGTTCACCGCTTCCGTCGGCCAGCCGTGCGGCCAGCTTGTCCAGTGTCGACTGCCGCGCCTGCTGCGCGCCCACCAGTTGCGTTTCCCGCTGCTGCAGTTGCCGGCGCTCGCTGTCGAGGGTATCGCGTTCGCGCTCTATCGTGGTGCTGACGGTCTGCAGGGAGGAGAGGGTGGCGAGGTAGTCGTCGATGACGCGGCTGCGTTCCTGGAGAAAATACTGGTGGTAGCGGAGCTGGCGGGCGATGTTCTGCGGGTCTTGCTGGTTCAGGAGCAGTTTGACCTGCTCCTGTCTGCCGAGTCGGTAAGCGGCGGCGACTTCCTGCTCGACCCGCCGCTGCATACTTCGTCGCGACTCCTGCAACTGCTGCTGCTCTTTTCTCAGCTCCTGCAACTTCTCGCCGCGGCTTTGCATGTCGCTCTTGATCTGGTCGATGCGCCTGTGCAGCTCGGAGATATCCTTCTCGTTCTCCTCCAGGTCCCTGAGCAGCTGGTCGCGCTGGTCGCGCACCTCACCCAGTTCTTCCTGCAGCGACTCGATGCGCTGCTTGATCTCTTCCAGGCGCGCCTGCTGGTCGTCGTCCGCCAGCGCCGGTGGCGCCGAAAGCATCAGCAACAGGGGGAACACGAGCGCAGCGAGCGCGGCCAATGGGCCGCGCCTGACGGGCGCACTGCGCTGTGCCAGTGGATTTTCAATCGGCATGGCAATCACTCGAAATTCACCAGGCTTTGGCCAGTCATTTCAGCAGGTTGCGGCAGGTGCATCAACGCCAGCATGGTCGGTGCCACGTCCGCCAGGCTGCCGCCGTCGCGCAGGCTGAGTTTGCGCTCGCCGACATAGACGAAGGGCACCGGCAGCGTGGAGTGCTGGGTGCTGACCTGGCCGGAATTCTGGTCGAACATCTCCTCGACATTGCCGTGGTCGGCGGTGATCAGTACCTCGCCGCCGGCGGCCAGCGCGGCTTTGGTGACCCGGTCGACGCACACATCCAGCGCTTCCACGGCCTTGACGGCGGCCTCGAAGACGCCGCTGTGGCCGACCATGTCGCCGTTGGCATAGTTGCAGATGATGGCGTCGTAGTCGCCGCTTTCGATCGCCGCCACCAGCTTGTCGGTCACTTCCGGTGCGCTCATCTCCGGCTGCAGATCGTAGGTGGCCACATTAGGAGACTTGATCAGCTCGCGGGTCTCGCCGCTGTAGGGTTCCTCGCGGCCGCCGCTGAAGAAGAAGGTCACGTGGGCGTACTTCTCGGTCTCGGCGATGCGCAGCTGGGTTTTGCCCTCGTTGGCCAGGTACTCGCCGAGGGAATTCACCAGGGCTTCCGGTGGGAAGGCGCAGCTGGCTTTGATATCGGCGGCGTACTCGGTAGTCATTACAAAGTCCGCCAGTTTCGGCGTGGCCCGGCGCTGGAAGCCGTCGAAGTCCGCCTCGGTGAAGGCGCGGGTCAGCTGGCGCGCGCGGTCCGGGCGGAAGTTCATGAAGATCACTGCATCGCCGTCGGCAATCGGCGCCGGTTCGCCGATCAGGGTCGGCGCCACGAACTCGTCGTTCTCGCCGCGTTCGTAGGCCGCGGCCAGGCCGGCGACCGCGTCCGGCGCGCTGTGCCCGGCCTCGCCCAGGGTCAGCAGGTCGTAGACGGACTGGATGCGGTCCCAGCGCTGGTCGCGGTCCATGGCAAAGTAGCGGCCGGCGATACTGGCCACGCGCGCGTTGCCGACCGAGTCGCACACCTGGCCCAGGCGCGCCAGGGTCGGCTCGGCACTGCGCGGCGGCGTGTCGCGGCCGTCGAGGAAGGCGTGCACATAAATGGCCCTGGCGCCGCGCTGGGCCGCCAGGGTGATCATCGCGACGATATGGTCTTCGTGGCTGTGTACGCCGCCTTCAGACGCCAGGCCCATGATATGCACGGCGCCGTCGTTGGCGATGGCTTTGTCCACGGCGGCGGTGTAGGCCGGGTTCGTGAAAAAGTCGCCGTCCTCGATCGCCTTGTTGATACGGGTGAAGTTCTGGTACACGACCCGGCCGGCGCCCAGGGTCATATGGCCCACCTCGGAGTTGCCCATCTGCCCCTCCGGCAGGCCCACCGCCATGCCCGAGGTCTGGATCAGGGTTTTCGGGCGGCTGGCCCAGAGGCCGTCCCAGACCGGCGATCTGGCTGCGGCGATGGCGTTGTGTTCGGTGTTCTCGCTGTGGCCGAAGCCGTCCAGGATCAGCAGGACCAGGGGGCGTTTGGGGGCGGTTTGGTCAGCGGCCATAGCGATGGATTCCTCTGTCGGTGGATTTACGGGAAGACGCGGATTTTAACCCGATTGCGCACCCTTTAACCACGTTCGGGCGGGGTGCCGGGCGGATCCAGCACACAATTTTGCTGGTTAAGATTTCGCCACAATCGTGTATACTGCCGCCGCAATGGGAGCCGGCCCTGGCCGGTCCCGACAACAGAACAATGAACAGGATTGGGGGCGAGGTGGATTTTTTCGTCTTTATGAGCGAGCAGTGGCTGCTGGTCAGCCTGCTGGCCGTACTTCTCTATGCATTTGCACTGACTGAGCGGCACCGCGCCGGTACCCCGGCGTCGATCCATGAGGTAACCCGGCTGGTCAACGCCGAGGACGCCCGTATCCTGGATGTGCGCGATCGCAGTGAATACAGCGCCGGCCATATCGTCGACGCGGTGCATATCCCCCACGGCGAAGTCGCCGACCGCATCGGCGAACTGGCGGCGCTGAAAGACAAGCCGCTGATCGTGGCGGACAAGATGGGCCAGCACGCCGGCAACGTCGGCCGCCTGCTGAAAAAGCAGGGATTCCAGGTGCGCCGCCTGCAGGGCGGTATGGCCGAGTGGGCCAACCAGAACATGCCGCTGGTGAAGAGCTAGAATTTCCCGTATGCAAGCTGTAGTCATCTATACCACCCGTTTCTGCCCCTTCTGTATCCGCGCCAAGCAGCTGCTGGACAGCAAGCGCGTCGAGTACCGGGAGATCCCGGTGGACAACAACCCGGAGCTGCGCGCGCAGATGGCGGCCAGCGCCGGCAGCCGCGCGGTGCCGCAGATCTGGATCGGCGAGCGGCACGTGGGCGGCTGCGATGAGCTGATGGCGCTGGAGCGCAGTAGCCAGTTGGACGAGTGGCTGAAATAGGTCCCGTCACCAGGCGGCAAAAATGCCGCGATAAACTGGCACAAATTGATTTACCGGCCTTGAAACGGTATTCAACGGCCCCATTTGAAAGGCTTATGAGGGAGTCTTTCTCACGGAAGGCAAGTGATAAACCTATTAATAAACAGGCAGTAACATGGCTGAAGAACAAAACGGCGCAGCGAACAACGCAGAGGCTCCAAACGTCCAATTCGCGATGCAACGCATCTACCTGAAAGACCTGTCCTTCGAGACCCCGATGGGCGCTGAGGTTTTCAAGAAACAGTGGAAACCCCAGGTCAACCAGGAACTGAACACCAAGACCGCCAAGATCGAAGACGATCTGTACGAAGTGGCGCTGACCCTGACCATCACCGTAAAACTGGAAGACGAGACCGCCTTCCTGGTGGAAGTACAGCAGGCCGGCCTCTTCGGCGTGAAGGGACTGGAAGGCCAGCAGCTGGCCCAGGCGCTGAACACCGCCTGCCCGCAGATCCTTTTCCCCTACGCCCGCGAAGTGGTGGACAACGCCGTGACCAAGGGTTCCTTCCCGGCCCTGATGCTGCCGCCGATCAACTTCGACGCCCTGTTCGCCGCGGCCCTGAAGCAGGCCCAGGAGCAGGCGGAAGGCAGCAAGCAAGAGCAGGCCGAAGCCTGATCGCCTCCGCCGCTTGACGCAAAAAGGCCCCTTCCGGGGCCTTTTTTCGTTCCGCGCCCGGCCTGTCGGGCTGCGGTCCGCTGCCCCGCCGCCATCACAGTGTTTTATTTTTTCCCCCGGATCGCATAGGCTCAAATCCCACTCTTTATGAAGCGAGGAGAACCGCTGTGAAGAACTACCAGGGAAGCTGCCACTGTGGCCGTATCGCATTTGAAGTGGAGGGGAACATCGACGAGGTGGTGGAGTGCAACTGTTCCCATTGCAGCAGGAAGGGCTTTCTGCTGTGGTTCGGCCCCCGCGACCAGCTGAAGCTGAAGACGCCGGAATCCGAATCGACCACATACACCTTCAACAAACACGAGATCAAACACCAGTTCTGCTTCGACTGTGGCTGCCAGCCCTACGGCCTGGGGCAGATGCCGGACGGCTCGGCGGTCGCCGCCATCAATGTGCGCTGCCTGGAGGGGCTGGAGCCGTCGAGTCTGGCGATCAAGCAGGTAGATGGACGCAGTTTCTGAATGAATTGGGATTTACCGACTCCTTATGTATGGAGAGTCACGGTGCGGCCGGACCATGTGGACGGCCTGCACCACGCCAACAACGCCGAGTATGTGCGCTGGTGTGAGCGTGCCGCCTGGAATCACAGTGTCGAACTGGGATTGGATGTCACCAATTATCAGGGGCTCGACCGCGGCATGGCCATCCGCCACGCGGAGTACGACTATATACTGGCGGCCAGGGAGGGCGACGAGCTGCTGATCGGCACCTGGCTGACCAGGGTCGACGGGCGTCTCAATATGACCCGGCGCTTCCAGGTGTTCCGCGCCGGCGACGAGGCGCTGCTGCTGCGCGCCCAGTGGCAGATGGTGTGTATCGAACTGTCCAGCGGCAGGCCCAAACGCATGCCGCAGATTTTCAAGGACATCTACTGTCCTGCGGTTGTACCGGCGTCGCAGCCGGGCTGAATCATCCTGATGGGAGAAGAAGCGTGAGCGAACAAGATCCGATCACCCTGACCGAAAACAGCGGCGCCCTGAAAGGCAAGACCATTTTCATTACCGGGGCCAGCCGCGGTATCGGCCGCGCCATCGCCCTCAAGTGCGCCGCCGACGGTGCCAATATCGTGATCGCGGCCAAGTCCGCCGAGCCGCACCCGAAGTTGCCGGGCACCATCCACTCGGTGGCCGCGGAGGTCGGCGAGGCCGGAGGCAGGGCGCTGGCGCTGCAGGTAGACGTGCGCGAGGAGAAACAGGTGGCCGACGCCATGGCCGCGGCCGCAGACGAATTCGGCGGGATCGACGCGGTGGTGAACAACGCCGGCGCCATCAACCTGACCAACGTCGAGTCCACGCCGCCCAAACGCTACGACCTGATGCAGGATATCAACAGCCGCGCGGTCTACCTGACCGCACACCTGGCGATTCCCTACCTGAAGAAATCGTCCAACGGACATATTCTCAGCCTGTCGCCGCCGATCAACCTGCAGCCCAAGTGGCTGGGGCCATTTGCACCCTACGCGCTGTCGAAATTCGGCATGACCATCCTCAGCATGGGGCTGGCGGAGGAGCTGCGCGAGGCGGGCGTCAGCGTGGTCACGCTGTGGCCGCGCACCCTGGTGGCCACCGCCGCGATTGAATTCGCGGTGGGCAATCGCGAGATGTTCGAGCAGAGCCGCAAACCGGTGATCATGGCGGATGCCGCCTATGAGATCCTGAAAACGGAGAACAATGCACTCAGCGGCCGCCAGTTGATCGACGAGGAGTTGCTGGGCGAGCGCGGTGTCAGCGACTTTACCGGTTACGCCCACAACCCGGACAACGCCGGTAACCTGAACGTGGATCTGTTCCTGGATCCGTGAGCGCCGCCTGGGGGGAAGTATCAGTGAGCGAAGACAGCGATATTTTTCGCGAGGCTCTGGGCCAGCTGGGCGATGTAAAACCGCTGGTGCGCGAGCGCAAGGTGGCACTGAAAAAGGACGCGGATTCCGGCCTCAATAAACGCGCCCGCCGGGAGGCGGCC
This sequence comes from Microbulbifer litoralis, assembly GCF_023634065.1. Classification (GTDB taxonomy): domain Bacteria; phylum Pseudomonadota; class Gammaproteobacteria; order Pseudomonadales; family Cellvibrionaceae; genus Microbulbifer; species Microbulbifer litoralis. The sequence continues at coordinate 260,900 of NZ_JALKCV010000005.1, read as the reverse complement.
ACCGAGGAGAGCCCGTCGGGTTTGAACCCGCTCACCGGCGAGGGCGTCGATCCGGTGGATCCCTGGGACCCGCTGGAGTTCAAGCGCGACGGCGTGCAGAACGGCGTTTACCGCAACCTGCGCCTGGGCAAATACCGGGTGGATGCGCGCCTGGACCTGCACCGCCACACGGTGGAGATGGCGCGCCGCGCGGTGCTGGAATTTGTAAAGGACTGCGTGGAGGCGGATGTGCGCTGCGCGCTGATCACCCACGGCAAGGGCGAGGGCCGCAAACAGCCGGCGGTGCTGAAAAGCTGTGTCAACACCTGGTTGCCGCAGTTGCGCGAAGTGCTGGCATTCCACAGTGCACAGAGGCAGCACGGCGGCCTGGGTGCGACCTATGTACTGCTGCGCAAGAGCGAGCGCAAACGGCAGGACAACCTGGAGCGGCACCAGCGGCGTCGCTAAGGTTGTTCTTTCCAGATCGCAGGGCTTCGCATCGGCCCTGTTGTTCTTTTCGGGAAGCCGTCAAAAACGCAAGCGGATCCTGCCCTCGACCAGGTCCCGGTATTCGGCGCGCAGGTCGTCTGCAGGATGATCCTCGTATTCGATCGTTTCCCTTCCCCCGCGCAGTTCCAGGTCTAATGCCACGCTGTCGGTGGCGAACACCTCAAGGCGCAGGCCGATCAACCCGGTAAACACTTCCGGCCGGCCGTCCACCGGAATCGAGTCATAGAGTTCCGCAGTCAGCGAGAAACGCTCACTCAAGCGATATTTCGCCTCGCCGCCCAGGCGTATGCCGGTCTCGGTATAGGAGCGGTCGATCTCTGTCGGTACGGCGATGACGAAGCCCGGATCCCCATCGAAGATACCGGATGGAACGCCATCGTAAAAAGCGTCGCCGAAGTCGATTGTGTCCAGGTCTTCAACTGGCGTGACTGTCGGGATGGCATCCGGGTCGAGTCGCTGGCGGTGGTCGAAATCCAGTATCGCCAGCTCGGCTCCCGGTGCCAGCGTCAATGGCCGGCCGAACAGTTCCATGTCAAACAGCCGCTCGTAGCCAACCCGGTACAGGTCGAGTCTGCTGGAGACTACCACCGGAACAGGTGCGGTGATTTCGTCTGCGAGCGATGACAGCGGGATATCCGCGCGATTGTCGCCGAGCCGGGTACGATCGTAGTCCAGGCGGAAACGGTTGCGCCCGTAGTTGTAACCGGCGCTGAAATTCAACTGGTGGAAACCGTCGTAACCCTGTTCGGAAAAGTTCGCCCGCAGGGGTGTGCTGTCGGGATATCTGGAAAAGGGAGCCTGCACATGGCCGTCGATATCGCCGCTGGTATAGCCGAGCGAGATATCCCGGCAGAATTCATCGGCGCTGGCGGCGTGGGGCAGGAGAAAAGCGGCCAGTGCCGCCAGGCGGGAATAATCCATTACATCCATGTCCTGTGCTGATGTTGCTATTGGCGCCTCTACTCTATATGAGAGGTGGCAGGGCTGCCAGATGGGGGAGGACTGGAAAGCGATTGGAGAGCTGTCAGACAGTGCAGACGTGAATTTTATGTGCCGCTGTCATTTTTTTGTCACCCGATGACGATAGGATGCAATCACAACGACATGCTTGTCCGCCTCGAGTAATGAGGCGTCGTTGTTCTTCTCTCTCTATCCGCGGACAGCGGATATTTACCCTTCTTGATTGTATTTGGCGGCCCCCCGGGCCGCCGTTTTTATTCTGTTTCGCCTTCGGCGCGGATGAATTCCAGCCGTGTGGCACCGCCGTTGCCCTCGAGTATCAGCGACCTGCCCCGCACTTTCATGGTGTCGGTCTGTGGCAGGGCTTTCAGGAAGGCCCTCTCCAGCTCGCCGCTCTCCCTGGCGCCGGCCATGCGGGACACTTCGGGTTCCTGGGGCCAGTGGACGGCGCCGCCCCGGCCGACGGTAAAGCGGCCCAGGTAGGGATTGGAACCGGCGCTGCCGCGCACGTAACCGAGTTTGTCGCAGGTGAGGTAGGGGCGGTCGCGCCAGAGTTTCTGCCACAGCAGGCGCGACTGGTGTTCGCGACCGTCGACCGACAGGCTCTCCAGCAGCCACTGGTGCTGGCAGACCGAGCTCTCGCCGGTGATTCCCGCCGCGATCGCATTCCCCGGCGGTATCTCGCCACCGCCCAGCGCGCCGCAGCCCGGTGCGATCAGCGGCAGCAGGGTGGCGAGCAGTGCGGCGGGGAGTCTGTGCGATCGTAGCATCTGGGAACTCTCGTTATTTTTCTTGTATTTAACATTAAACGGGTCCGTTTGTCTGTGGCCGGGTTCAATGGCTCACGCTGACATACTCTATGTAGATATCCCCCGACGGGTCGCGCAGTATCAGCCGACCGCCACCGGACTTGGTGAAGGCCTGGCGGGTGCCGGCCAGCGCGCGCAGGTAGGTCTGCTCCTGCTGCATCAGTTGCGATGGCCCGGCCATCTTGGTGGAGGCGAAGCTGGAGGTGTCCCACAGCAGCTGGCCATTGTCGGTGACCGTCATGGCACCGCGGTAGGTGTTGACACCGCTCTTGCCCATCACATTGCCGGCTGTGTTGCAGAGGAAGGTGAAGCGCTCCCTGTCCTGGACCTGGACGGCCTCGCCGTTCACCCGCAGGCGTTTCAGTTGCCATTTGGGCCCACACACGGAACCGAGGTTGCCCGCGGACTGCACTATCTCGGATTCATCGGTATCCATGCCGATACAGCCCGCCACAACCAGCGCCAGGCCCACCAGCCACAGCTGCACTACCTTGTTCATGGTGTTTCTCCCTGTCCGTTACTGCAAAAAGCTTAGTTGTTCGGTTGGCCCGGGAGAGGCGGGAGCCGCCAAGCTATGCTTGATGTGCGGCCCTCCACAGGCGGTCGCCAGCGCAGGGATGTCGCCGAGATGCTCAGACGTACCAAAATAGTCGCCACACTGGGCCCCGCCACCGACAAGCCGGGTGTACTCGCGCAACTGATCGCGGCGGGGGTGGACACCGTGCGCCTCAACTTTTCCCACGGCCTGGCCGACGACCATCGCCGCCGCGCCGGCGAGGCGCGGCGGGAGGCCGGGCGCCTGGGGCGACACGTGGCCATACTCGGCGATCTGCAGGGGCCGAAGATTCGCGTGGGCCGCTTCAGCGAGGGCCGTGCGCGACTGGAGAAGGCGGCCGGGTTCGTGCTCGACCCGGCCCTGCCCGCCGGAGCCGGCAATGCGCGCGGAGTATCGGTGGACTACGCGGAGCTGGCGCGCGACTGCGAGCGCGGCGATATCCTGCTGCTCGACGACGGCCGCCTGCGGCTGAAGGTCGCGGCGATCGACGGCACCGCCGTGCACACGACAGTGGAAGTGGGCGGCTGGCTGTCCGACAACAAGGGCATCAACAAGCTCGGCGGCGGCCTCACCGCAGCGGCGCTGACAGAGAAGGACCGCGGCGATATCCAGGTGGCTGCAGAACTGGGATTCGACTACCTGGCGGTCTCCTTCCCCCGCGATGCCGAGGATGTGCAGTGGGCGCGACAGCTGCTGCGCGAGGCCGGCAGCGCCGCCCATATCGTCGCCAAGATCGAGCGCGCCGAAGCGGTGGCGAGCGACAGGCACCTGGACCGGCTGATCCTGGCCAGCGACGCCATCATGGTCGCCCGCGGCGACCTGGCGGTGGAGATCGGCGAGGCGCAGCTGATGGGGGTGCAGAAGCACCTGATCCGCCGCGCGCGCCACCTGAACCGCGTCGCCATCACCGCCACCCAGATGATGGAATCGATGATCTCCAGCCCGGTGCCCACGCGCGCGGAAGTCTGCGACGTGGCCAATGCGGTGCTCGATGGCACAGACGCGGTGATGCTGTCCGCCGAGACCGCCGCCGGCGACTACCCGGTGGAAACCGTCGAGCACATGGCCGAAGTGATCGTGGGGGCGGAAAAGCACCGCAGCAGCCGGCGTCCGCCGCGCATTGCCCAGGACTACTACCCGGCCGGCGATGCCTGTATCGCCATGGCCGCGATTGCCATCGCCAACCACTGCCGCGAGATCAGGGCCATCGTCTGCCAGACCGAGACCGGCAACACGGCACTCCTGATGTCGCGGGTGCGTTCCGATATCCAGATATTCGCCTTCTGCCGACACCGCGCCAGCTGCAACCGCGTGGCGCTCTACCGCGGTGTCGATCCGGTGCTGATGGAGGTGGAAGGCCTGGACGGCATCGCCCGCGACCGCCAGGCGATCGCGCACCTGAAGCAGCGCAAGCTGCTCAGGCCCGGCGAATTCGTGCTGGTGTCGCGCGGCTACCACCAGGATATCGGCGGCAGCACCGATACCCTGCGTATCGTCAAGGTGGAATAAGCCGATGCGGGCGCCCGCCCTGCGGGCGAATAGCGGGGGGGCGGGCTCCCGTGTTGCCGGGTGGCACCGACTCAGCTGCGCACACAGCGCACCAGAATCTTCGATTCCAGCTCCTGCTCGACACAGCGGAAATGCTGGCCGTTCATGGTCAGGGATTTGGGGGTTCCTTCGGGCGCGGTTGTCGAACAACCGGCAACTCCTGTCGCCAGGGCCACGGCCAGCAGAATACAACAGAATTTCTGCACCGCAGAGTCCTCGTGACTTGTGAATGGGAGGCGCCTTTTGCGTCCGCCTCACCTGTCAGCCTAGGGGAAGTGGCTGCCAAAGTGAGCAATTAGACGCCAATTTGTATAAAGCCACGACAGAGACATTGTGATCCGGTTTTGGTGACCGGGGCGGGATCAGGCTTAGAATGGCTGGCTCATAGCGACAACAGGAGTATCCCATGCGAGCCCATTATGTCCTCTATACGGCCCTGGCTGTATTGGCCGGCTGTGGTGCCGACCGTGCGCCGGAGGTAGCCGGCCAACCCGCCGCCACCGAGACCCGGGAAGAAAAACCGGACGGCGTGATTCCGCAACACCAGTTGGACGCGCTGGAAAAGGCGAAGAAGGTCGAGGGACAATTGCAGGAGGCTGCCGAAAAGCGCGCCGATCCCTGATGGCCTGAGGGCGATTCTTTACCGAGATTTGGCTGTGCTCCTTAGTCACCAAACTTTCCGCATGGACCACTAGGTACAAAAAAGCCGCCGTCGCAGGCGACGGCGGCAAGTCGGTTGCTCATCGAGCCGGGGCCAAGGCGGCCCCCTGGAGAAAACGCGTAGCGATGCCGGCGGTTCAGAAGCTGTAGCTGCCGGTCAGGGCGACGGTGCGGGGAGCACCGTAGAAGCCGGTCACAAACGGTGCGTCAAAATTGTAGCCGGCGATCCGGTACTCCTTGTCCGCCAGGTTCTTGCCCACCAGGGCAAGCCGCCAGTCGCCGCCGGCGCTGTAGTAGGTCGCGCTCATGTCCACCAGTGTGTAGGCCTCCTGGTCGAGCATGCTCGGCGTTTCGAATATCTGGGTGTCGGCGCGGTAGGAGACCGTCGGGTTGAATACCAGTTCGGCGCCGCTATCCATCGGCAGTGAATAGTTCAGCTGGAACATCGCCGTGGTGTCCGGCGTATTCTGCATATCGCGCTGGTCGGACACATCGACACCGCCACTGATGAACTCCAGGAATTCGGTATCCGCGTAGCCCAGCGACAGATTTGCCAGCAGGTTGTCGGTCATCGCCAGGCTGGCTTCCAGTTCCAGGCCCTGGATACGCGCCTCGCCGGCGTTCAAGACGGCACTGGCGAAGCCGCCGCCCTCGACAAATTGCTGCACGGTTACCTGCATATCCTTGTAGTCGGCGCGGAAGGCGGCCGCGTTCAGGCGCAGGCGGTTGTCGAACAGGTCGGATTTTACCCCCAGCTCGTAGGTATCCACCGTTTCAGGATCAAAGCCGTCGACCGTGGATGGCAGTACACTGGCATCGCCGCGCATATCGAAACCGCCGCTCTTGAAGCCGGCGCTGTAGGTGGCGTAGACCATGGTGTCCCCGTCGATCTGGTAGTCGACTCCCAGGTGGGGGGTAAATTCACCCCAACTGTCACTGTTCTCGTAATCGGTCAGGGCGCCGAGAAATATGGCCGCGGGCTCGCCGGGGTTGTATTTGTCCGCAAAAATGGGGCTGTAGACGCCGGCGAAATTGCCCTTGAATACTGCTGCATCCTTCTCATCCCGCGTGTAGCGGCCGCCCAGGCTCAGGTTCCAGTCCGGCGCGAAACGCCAGTTGTAGTGGGCATAGGCGGACAGGCTGGTTGTATCCACTGAGCCGGCCACCTGTTGTGTGAGCCCCACCGGCAGGGTCGGGTTTTCCGGATCGGCATTCAGGTTCAGGTAGCCGAGCACTGCATCGAACGCGCCGGCTGCGGTGCCGGTATAGTAGTAGATGCCGCTGACCAGATCGGCATTGGTACCGCTCCAGTTCAGCTGGAATTCCTGGGTCGTCTGGTCGTCCTCGTAATAGGCCGGCACATCGAAATCCGGGCGGTCCAGGCTGTCGAAATCGATCGGTGTTTCCGACTCGCCCTCTCGGTAGGCGGTAATGGATTTGACGGTAACGCTGTCACTGAGCTGCCATTCGACGGTCATGGATGCGCCGCCGGTCTCGACCAGGTTGTCGTGAATCATGTTCGATTCGGTGTCGTAGACACTGTCCAGCACCGGCTCGCCGTTAAAGCCGGGTACCATGCGGTAGCCGTGTTTGGGCGCGGATTCATCTTTCGTCTGGTCCGCGGCCAGGCGGATCCAAAGGTCGTCACTGGGATTGAACTCCAGTGCGATGCGACCGCTGAAAATATCCTTGTTGTACTGTTCCTCGCCGGTAATCACATTCTCGCCGTAGCCATCGCGCTGGAAACTGGCGACGGCGCCGCCGAGGTAGACGCCGTCGGCGATTTCGGTGGAGCCGGCCACTTTCAGGTCGCGCTGGTTATAGCTACCGAGGGCGCCGCTGACAGAGACGCGGGAGTCTCCGGACATTTTTTTGGTGACATACTTGACCGCGCCGCCGATGGTATTTTTCCCGTAGAGGGTACCCTGCGGACCGCGCAGCACTTCCACCCGTTCCACGTCGAGAATATCCAGTACCGCCCCCTGCGGGCGGGCGATATAGACATCGTCCACATAGATGCCGACGCCCGGCTCGAAACCCCACAGCGGATCCTGCTGGCCGATACCGCGGATAAAGGCGGTCAGGGTGGTGTTGCTACCGCGGCTGACCTGGAGTGTGGTGTTCGGGGACAGCTTCTGGATATCGGTAATATCGCTGACGCCGTTCTGCAGCAACGCGTCTTCGCCGATCGCGGTCACTGCCACCGGTACCTCCTGCAGCGACTGTTCACGTTTCTGCGCGGTTACGGTCACTTCCTCGAGGGCGGGTTCGGCGTAGGTAAAACTGGCGCCGCAGGCGAGCATGATGCCGGCGGCGAGGGGTTGGAATTTTATTGCTCTCTTCATGGCTCTCTCCAATCACCAGATTTATGGTTTTTATAAGTCTCGGAGTTGCCACTCTAGCCACTCGGGGTCCGCTTGCCTGCTAGACCAAGGTATGACGATCGGGGCATCCGGGATGGAGGACAAAAAACAGCCGCTGGGGTATGGTTTCAGTCACCGATACCAAGAATAACGAAGGTGCAGTCCCTTGTTTAGCCTGACCGTACTGGCGGCCGTCGCCCTCGCCTACCTGCTGCTGCTGTTCGCGATCGCCTTCTGGGGTGACCGCTTGCCGGTCGGTCGTATTCGCCCGGTCAAGCCGCTGCTGCTGGCACTGGCCGGCACCTATACCAGTGCCTGGATGTTTTTCGGCACGCCGGCACAGGCGGTGGAGGAAGGCTGGCTGCTGCCGCCGACCTTTGTCGGTGCCAGCCTGATGCTGGTCGTGGGCGCGCCGCTGCTGATGCGTTTCGTGCGCATCTGCAAACAGCAGGGGTCGACCTCCATCGCCGATTTCATCAGTGCCCAGTTCGGCGGTTCCCAGTGGCTGGCGGCGGCGGTGGCGGTGCTCGCGCTGGTGGCAATACTGCCCTATCTGGCTCTGCAACTGCGGGCAGTGGCGGACAGTTTCCTGCTCCTGGCCGACAGCGGGGCATTTGATTCGCACACCGGTTCCTCCACCGTGACGGCGATCGTCAGTGCCACCATCGGCCTGTTTGCGCTGCTGTTCGGCACCCGCCACATCGACAGCAGTGTGCACCGCAACGGCATGCTGCTGGCGGTGGCCTTCGAGGCGCTGGTCAAGATCGGGGCCTTTGTCGCCGTGGCCTGGTTTGTGCTCGGCACGGCGTTTGACGGCAGTGCCGACCTGGCGCGCACGGCGCTGGCGAGCGAGCGGGTCGCGGCACTGGCGGCGGCGCGACCGGCGGATACCGGGTATTTCGCCGTGGTGGTGCTGGGCATGGCGGCCATGTTCTGCCTGCCGCGCCAGTTCCATATCCTGATGATCGAGAGCGACGGCGAGGGGGATATCGGCCCGGTGCGCAAGCTGATCCCGCTGTACCTGGGCGTCCTGTCGCTGGCGATCCTGGTGGTGGGTTACGGTGGCCTGCTATGGCTGCCGGAAGCCTACGGCAACCCCGAGCGCTTCGTGCTGGGCATCCCGCGGCAGAGCGGTTCCGAAGCGCTGTCGCTGTTGGCGTTTGTCGGCGGCCTGTCGGCCGGTTCCAGCATGGTGATCATCGCCACCATTGCCCTGTCGACGATGATCGCCAATGCCGTGGTGGTGCCCTGGTGGCTGCAGCGTTTGCAGTCGCGCCCGGCCGGCCAGGCGCTGGGCCCGGATCTGCGCCGCGTACGCCGCGGTATTATCGCCGTCATCATGCTGGCCGCCTTCGCCGTCAATGAGTGGATCGGCCCGGGGGTGCGCCTGGGGACTTTCGGCCTGCTGTCACTGGCGCTGGTGGCGCAGCTGGCACCGGCGATGATCGCCGGCGTCTGGTGGCCGGCCGGCGGAATGCGCCTGCGCGCGGCGGGTGTCGTCGCCGGCCTGCTGGCCGGCGCGCTGGTCTGGACGCTGTCGGCGCTGCCGGCGGCGCTCGGCCGGCCGGACCTGGTGGCCGGCGCCCTGGGGCTGGACTGGCACGCCCTGTCGATCAGTTGCGTGTTTGGCCTCGGTGCCAATTTCGCCGCACTGCTGTCGGTGTCCGCGCTGCTGGAACGCTGGCGCCCCCTGGGCCGCGGTGTGGAAGAGGCGCCGGTGGACCGGGCGCAGCTGCGCGAGCTGCTGGCGCGCTTTATCGGCGAGGATGCGGCGGCGCGCACCTTTGCCGGTTTGCGTGAACAGGCGCAGCCGGATTATCGCGGCGCGGTGGAAAAGGTGCTCGCCGGCATCGTCGGTTCGACCAGTGCGCGCCGGCTGGTGCGACAGTCCAACAGCGCCAGTGCGCAGAACCTGGAGCAGGCGTCGGCCATCTACCAGTTTGGCCGCGGCCTGCTGCAGAGCAGTATCGACAATATCGATCAGGGCATCTCGGTGGTGGATGCCAACCTCAACCTGGTGGCCTGGAACCGCCGCTATGTGGAATTGTTCAGCTATCCGCCGTCGATGATCTACGTGGGCCAGCCGGTGGCGGAGCTGGTGCGCTACAACGCCAGCCGCGGCGAGTGTGGCCCCGGCGATGTGGAAACCCATGTACAGAAGCGTGTCGAGCACCTGCGTGCCGGCACCGCCTACCGGGTACAGCGCCACCGCACCGACGGCGCAGTGCTGGAAATCCGCGGCAATCCGCTGCCCGCCGGCGGCTTCGTGACCACTTACACCGATGTCTCCGATTACCAGCGCGCGCTGGCGGAGCTGACCGAAGTGCGGGATTCGCTGGAACACAAGGTGGCCGAACGCACCGGCGCGCTACAGTCCCTGAATGAAAAACTGCAGACGCTGAACCGCGACCTGGAGGCCGCCAGCCGCGGCAAGACCCGCTTCCTGGCCGCCGCCAGCCACGATCTGGTGCAGCCGCTGAACGCCAGCCGCCTGTTCCTGGACGCGCTCACCGCCCGCGAGCTGGACGACGACAGTCGCGGCCTGCTGGATCGCGCCGACAGCGCGCTGGCCGCCGCCGAACAACTGATTACCGACATGCTGCAGATCGCGCGTATGGACGCCGGCGACATCCACCCGGCGGTCAAGCCCACGGCGCTCGACCGGGTGCTTGGCGGAGTGGTGGAACAGGCGCGCCTGGCCGCCGGCGCGCGCCGTATCCAGCTGCGCTACCGGCCCTGCGACCTGTGGGTCGACAGCGACGAGAAAATGTTGCGACGGGTAGTGCAGAACCTGCTCGACAACGCGGTGAAATACACCCGCAGTGGCGGCGTACTGCTGGCGGCCCGCCGCCGCGGCGACAGCGTATCGCTGGAAGTCTGGGACACCGGCTGCGGCATCGAGGCGTCGCAGCAGGAAAATATTTTCCGCGAGTTCTGCCGCCTGGATATTCCCGGGGGCGACGCCGGGCGCGAACACGGCTACGGCCTGGGGCTGGCCACGGTGGAGCGCCTGTGCCGCCTGCTGGAATCCCCGATTGAAGTCGGGTCGCAGCCCGGTCGCGGCAGCGTCTTCCGCGTGCGCCTGCCGCTGGCGCAGGCTGCCAAACCCCGCGCGCCGGCGCCGGCGCGGTTGCCGCCGGCGCAGGTGGCGCTGCGGTTGCGGGTGGTCTGTGTCGACAACGAACCGTCGATCCTGGAGGCCATGCGCGCACTGCTCAGCGGTTGGGGGTGCAAAGTGCACTGCGCGCGCAACCGGCGCGAGGCGCTGTCGCTGCCGCGGCCGGACCTGCTGCTGATGGATTTTCACCTGGACGATGAACTGGACGGTATCGGCCTGGCGCGGCAGATGATGTCCAACTGGGATGGCGCCGTGCCCTGCGCGATTATTTCCGCCGAGAACACGGACCTGGTCAAGAACCGCGCCCAGCGCGCCGGCTGGCAGTTCCTGCAGAAACCCCTGCGCGCGGCGGCGCTGCGGGCACTGCTGCAGGCGCAGCAGCGCAGCGCGCCGGGGCCTGCGACCAAGGTCGTATAGCAGTGGCGATACGCGCGGCGCACCCTACGGAACTGTGAGAAATTATCGGTCCCAGAAGTAACAACAATGAAAAAATACCTGCTCGAAATACTGATGTTCAGCGCCTATGCGCTCTTCGCCGCCAGTTGGGTGTCCGGTGCAATACTGACGCCGTCGATCCAGTCCTCCTTTGGCGAACAGGGTTTTGCCAATGCCACCTGGGGCAGCAACGTCATCACCCTGGCGAAAATTGTCGGCAACCTGGCTGCCGCCATGCTGCTGATGCGGCTCGGTGCCAAGCGTGCCTTTGCGCTGGCGATGGTATTGATCGCCGCCGGGGGCCTGGGTGCCCTGGCCGGTGATTACGGCAACTGGCTCTTGTCGAGGCTGGCGCTGGGGCTGGGCGGGGCGCTGGCGATCGTGTATTTCAATCCGGTGGTGCTGCACTATTTCTCCGCGCCGGAGCGCCCGCTGATCAACGGCATCAACGCGGCCGCGTTCAATACCGGCAACCTGCTCGCACTCTTGTCCACCGGCGGGCTGGTCGCCTGGCTGGGCAGCTGGCAGTCGGTGGTGGCACTCTACGGTGTCATGGCGCTGGCACTGGCAGTACTCTGGTGGCTGTCGGCGGAGGACTTTTCCCTGTCCGGCGGCGAGGACAAACCGCCGGAAAAATACGGTCTCAGGGAGGGTGTGCGCGAGCGTTTCAACTGGTGGCTGCCGCTGGCCTATTGCGGTGTGCTCTTCTGCTACATTTCGGTGTTTGCGCTCTTCCCGCTGATCGACGGTTTTGCCGTCGCCAGCAATCACCTGTCGGCGGTGATGATCGCCGCCGGCATGGTCGGCACCGCGGCCGGTATCGTTGTCGTGCGGCGCTATCCACTGCGGTTGCCGGTACTGCGCTACGCCGGCCTGGCGCTGGTGATCTTTGCCGCGCTGATGCTGGCCAGCCGCAATCCGTTGCTGGCGTACGCGGCGGCGGCACTGGCCGGTTTCTTCATGTTCCTGCCGATGACCGCACTGGTGACCCTGCCGCAGGAGCTGCCGGGCATGACGCCGGCGCGCATCACGGTGACCTTCGCCATGTTCTGGTCTATTTCCTACGGCGTGGAGACGGCGTTGATGTACGGTGCCGGCCTGCTGGCGGATACCAGTGGTGAGCCGGCGCTGGCCGCCTATTTCGCCGTGGCCTGTTCGGCGTCGCTGTTTGTGTTTTCCTTCCTGCTGCCGGAGAGCGGCAGGGCAGGTAACGAAGCGGAAAAACTGGAGGCCGACGATGCGACAGCCTGACCCGAAACTGGCCGAGTGGCTCGAGGGCGTCAACGCCCAGTTGGCGCAACTGAAGGCCGCCGGCTTTGAAGCCACCCCGATCTCCGCACGCGAGAGCCTGGCCAACCTGACGCGCACTTTTGTAGAACCGGGGCCGGAAATGCCGGTTTGCGAAACCTTGGTGCACGGCGGTGAATACGCGGTACCGGTGCGGATCTACCGGCCGGCCAATACCGAACCGGGTGCGGCGATCATCTATTGCCACGGCGGCGGCCATATGGCCGGCAGTGTGTCGATCTACGATCCCATTTGCCGCCGCCTGGCCGATGCCTGCGGGCGCACGCTGGTGTCGGTGGAATACCGCCTGGCACCGGAAAATCCCTATCCCGCGGGCCTCAACGATCTGCTCGCCGTGGTGAAGGGGCTGGGCGCGGCGCTGGATGGCAACAACATCCGGCATGACAACCGCTGGATACTGATGGGGGATTCCGGCGGCGGCGCGCTCTGTGCCAGTGCCAGCCGCCTGCTGCAGCACCGCCCGCGCGATGTTTCCGCGGGCTTCATCGCCGCGCAGGTGCTGATCTACCCGAGCCTCGATTACACCATGCTGCAGCCGTCGATCGAGGAAAACGGCAGCGGCTACCTGCTGGAGCGGGAAAAAATTCTCTGGTATTTCGACCATTATTTCCAGCGTTCGGAAAACCCCAGGCTCGCCTCGCCATTGCACGGCGAGTTTACCGGCGGGCTGCCGTCGTCACTGGTGGTCTCGGCGGAATTCTGTCCGCTGCGGGATGAAGCGTTTGCCTATACCGAAAAACTGGAACAGGCCGGTGTCGCCGTCGAGTCGCTGCACTTCGACAATATGATTCACGCCTTCATGAACCTGGAAAACCTGGTACCGGGGGCCTGCGAGAAACTCTATCGGCATATCGGCGAGTATGTGCGGGGAATCTGATTCCGAGAGCTCCGTGTGCCCGGGACTCAACCTAACCGCGTCAGCGACTGCGCCTCGCGGATCAGCTGCTTCCTGTCCCGCAATTCCAGTTTGCGCAGGATGGCGGTTACATGGCTTTTGACCGTGGGCTCGGTGATTTCCAGGTCGTAGGCGATCTGTTTGTTCAGCTGCCCGCGGGCAATCATCTGGAAAATGCGAAACTGTTGCGCCGTCAACCGGGCCAGCCGCTCGGCCAGCGGCGTCTCCTCCGATGCCTGCAGCGCTTCCGGGTCGAACCACTGTTGGCCGGCAAAAATGGCCTCCAGGCACTGCACGATTTCGCCGGGTTTTGCGGTCTTGGACAGAAACCCGCTGGCGCCGAAGGCGGCCGCCTGCTGTACCACCGGGTGTCGGTCGCTGCCGGAAACCACCACCACCGGCACCGCCGGGAAGTCGTTGCGGATTTGCGCCAGGCCGTTGAAGCCCTCGCTGCCGGGCATATTCAGGTCCAGCAGCAACAGGTCGATTTCGCTGTTGCCCAGCGCATCCAGCGTGGATTGCAGGTCCTCGCCCTGCAGCAGTTCGCAATCGGGGAAATGTTGCCTCAGCGTCGCCGCCAGGGCATCGCGGTAGAGGGGGTGATCGTCGGCGATCAGTAGTCGGTAATTCACTGCACACCCATTTAATAACTCAGGTTTCGGAGTTTTTCCGGGAGCCACCGGGCCAGCCCGATAGATCTGGACTCCGAAAATTGAGCAATAAGAATTATTCTGCGGGTGAGGAGGATATTACTGCGCGGTCCAGCCTCCGTCTACCGGCAGCGCGGCGCCGGTGATGGTTTCGGCATACTCGCCGCACAGGTACAGCACCAGGCCGGCGATGGCCTCGGGTCGGGTGGCTTTGGCGATGGGTTGTTTGGCACCGATCAGCCTGGCCCGTGCCGCTTCCAGGTCGATATTGCCATCGCGGGCGATTTTCTCGATCTGTGGCTCGATCAGCGGTGTTTCCACCCAGCCGGGGCAGACGGCGTTGGCGGTTACGCCGCAGTCGGCATTTTCCAGTGCCAGCACGCGGGTGAGACCCACCAGTCCGTGCTTGGCGGCGCAGTAGGCGGCTTTCTGTTCCGAGGCCACCAGGCCGTGCACCGAGGAGATATTGACGATACGGCCCCAGCGCCTGTCGCGCATGGACGGCAGCAGATCGCGGGACAGGTAAAAGGCGGCACTGAGGTTGATGGACAGGATGCGCTGCCATTGCTCGGCGGGAAATTCGCAGGCGTTGGCCGTGAACTGCACACCGGCATTGTTCACCAGCACGGCCGGGTTGCCGAGCGCCTCGCGGGTATCGGCGACCAGCTGTGCGCAGCCCGTTTCGGTGGAGATATCGGCGGTGCTGATACGGCAGGGCACGCCGTAGCTGTCGCGGAATTCCCGCGCCAGGGTTTCACCCTCTTCCGGCCACAGCAGGCCGTGCAGCATGACCGGGTACCCGGCCTTTGCCATCGCGTGGGCAATGGCGAGGCCGATACCGCTGGTGGAACCGGTGACCAGAACTGGTGATTGTTGTTCCCGCTGCACTGAAAACTCCCGCCGCTGATACTGGGCTCTGCAAATCCAGAGCGTCCCTGCTTTCCAAGTCTGCAGAAATCCTATCAGCGGCGGTTGGCGCGGTCTCTATGACCAAGGTATGAGTCCGGCACCGTCCGCTCAGCGGCGCCCGCCGCGATTCGGGCGATGGCCGCCACTGGGGCGGTGACTCGGCCGGCCGGGTCGATAGCCGGGTCGGTGGCTGGGACGGTGACCGGGGCGGTTGTAGTAGCGTTTGTGTCCGCGATAGCGATGGTAGCGGTGGCCGTCGTAACGGTTGTAATAACGGTAGCGCGGGTAGTAGCGATAGCGCGGATAGTAGCCGCGATAGCGATAGTAGCGTGGCGACGAATACTGCAGGTAGATACTGCTGGACGGGTAGACGTAGGGGCGCGTGTACGGATAGGACGAATAGTAGGTCCCGGTGGAGTAGTAGCCGTCGCTGGCGCAGGCGCCCAGGGTCAGGGCGGTGCAGACCGTGGCGGCGATCAGCCCGGTTCTGAGGAATCTGTTCATGATGCTCTCTCCAGTGGTGGTAAACCCTTTGGTTGAGGCATTCCCTGCGGCACCTGCGTGTCGCTCGCCGGTTGCTCGAAAATCGGACCGGGGGTCCGCGGATTCCGCTCAGTAAGGTCGCGGCCGGGCCGGTGGTGGCTGCGGCCGCTGGTATCGCTGTGGCGGCCGCTGCCGGTAGTAGCCGCCGTGGTAGTAGAAGTTGGGATGGCGGCTGTTGTGGCAGACGCCGCTGGGGTGGCAGTGGTAGTAGCGGCCGGTCACCCGGTAGTAACTGTTGTTGCCGTAGTTGCTGCTGCCGTAGTTGCTGCTGCCGTAGCCTGTGTTGCCGCCGCTGACATAGCCGGTATCGGTACACGCCGGCAGTGCCAGCGAGGCCGTCGCCAGCAATGCGGCAGTCGCGCCGCTGGGCAGCAGCCGCCTGGGCCGGAACTTCATGGAGACCTCCACGCCGTTTTGGCGGGTAAAACGTCTAAATTCAGCCTAGCAGGGTTGGCGGAAATTTCCTCAAATACAAAATCCCCGTCGAGGAGGAGCGGCCGGGATAGCGGAACAGCGCAATTGGAAAGGGAGAGGTGGTCCCGGCGGGGGCCGGGACCGGGAAGGGTTATTCGCCGGAGTCGACCGTGTTGGTGGCGATCACTTTTGCCTTGTCCACAGCCTGGCTGAGACCGGGTACGAATCCGGCGCCGTGCACTACCTGGATGCTGGAACCGTCCAGGTCGTCACCGATCGGCTGGTGGCGGCCGTCGAGGCAGTCGGCGAGGAAGGATTCCGTCGCGGCGAAGAAGGACAGCCGGTTTTCCGGTTTGTGGAAACCGTGCCCCTCGTCCGGGTACAGGATATAGGTCACCGGGATCTCGCGCTTTTTCATCGCCGAGACTATCTGGTCCGACTCCGCCTGTTTTACCCGCGGGTCGTTGGCCCCCTGGCCGATCAACAGGGGCCGCACGATCCGGTCGGCGTAGGTCAGCGGTGAGCGCTCCGCCAGCATCTTCTTCCCGGCTTCGGTTTCCGGATTGCCCACGGCTGCGTGCAGGGTATTGCGGAAGGCCTCCCAGTAGGGCGGGATCGAGTCGATCAGGGTATTGAGGCTGGACGGGCCGACAATGTCCACCCCACAGGCAAAGGTCTCCGGCGTGAAGGTGAGTCCCACCAGGGTCGCATAACCGCCGTAGCTGCCGCCCATGATCGCCACCTGGTCTGGGGTGGTAATACCCTGCCCGATCGCCCAGTCCACGGCGTCGATCAGGTCGTCGTGCATGGCGCCGGCCCACTCGCCGTGGCCGGCATTGATAAATGCCTTGCCGAAACCGGTGGAGCCGCGGTAATTCACCTGCAGTACTGCGTAGCCACGATTGGCCAGCCACGGCGCGGCGCCGTTGTCGGCGAAATTGTCTCGGCTCCAGGGGCCGCCGTGGACCAGCAACACCATGGGCACCGGCGCTTTGACTTCACCGCCCAGGTCTTTTTCAACCGGCAGCGTCAGGTAGGAAACGAGATCCAGGCCGTCGCGGGAGGGTATGGTCTGCGGGTAGGTGTTTGCCAGCGGTAAATCGTTCAGCTCGGGCGTGACGTCGAACAGCTTGTCCAGTTGCCGGCCGTCGCGGCTGTATACCTGGTAGGCGTCGGAGGCCGAGTCGCGGGCGGCGTAGATGATCCAGCGGGCGGCATCCCGGGTGGCGCCGAGAATGGAAATGTCTCCGTCGGCCTGTTTCTCCAGCGCATCGATATCCGCCGAAAAGCGATCGTCCAGGGAGTTCCAGTGGTTGGTGTGCAGGTTGATCGAATAGGCGATGGGCTTGTGTTCCCGCGGGTGCATCAATACCTGGCCTATCTCGGCGCTGGCCGGTTCCGCCAGCACCTGGCTGTCCCCGCTTTGCAGCAGGTAGTGTGTCAGCGCGGCCTTGTCGCGGCCGCGACTGTCGAGCATGTAGATACCGCGGTTGTCCCCGTCGAAACCGAGAATCTGCGTGGTAAAGGAATCCTCCAGGCCGACCTCGAATATCTCCTGCCAGTCGTCGCCCCGTTTCTCCAGGACCCTGAAGCCGCCACTGGATGTGGTCCTGGTGGCGAGCCGCAACTGCAGGTCGTGGTCGAAGTGGAAGCCGGCGAAACCGTCGTTCTCCAGCAGCAGCTCGCGCTCTGCCGTTTCCAGGTCGACGCGATACAGGTCGTGCCAGCGCGGATCCCGATCATTCATGCCGACAATGGCGATGCCCGGGTGCGATTCGCCCTGCGCGACCATCTGTGCCTGCACGCCGTCGTAGGGAGAGAGATCGGTGATCTCGCCGCTGTCGAGATCGACGCTGTACAGATGCCAGTTTTCATCGCCGTTCCGGTCGCGGGTAAACAGGATGCGCCGGCTGTCGAGCGTCCAGAAATGCCGGGGAATACCGCGGCCGGTATCGCGGGTGATCGGCTCTGCGGCGTCGATATCACCGGCCGGTGCCACCCAGATATTCATGACGCCGTCGAGCGGGGCGCGAAAGCTCATCATCCGGCCGTCGGGGCTCAGGCGCCCCTGTGAACGATCGGGATTGCCGAGCAGCAGTGCGCGGTCGATCAGTTCGACCTGCTGTTCTTTTGCGGGCGCTTTGCTCGCCGCGGTTTCGGAAGGTGCTGCCGTTGCGGTCGATTCATCCCCGCGGCCGCAGGCGGTGAGGAGTACAACAAGAGAGAAGACGCCGAAAAATCCAGCTGATTTTTTCATGGTCGGTTCCTTGTCTGTTTTTATTGGTGGAGACTTCCATTGACCGGGTCAGCATTGCACAGCGCTGGTGGCGAGAAAAGCGCCGGCAGCGGGAAAGGCGGAAAAGAAAAGGCGCCGGTTGAACGCGGCGCCTTTTGCGAACTTCCCGTACGGCCCACTAGCCCGGATGTTTCACCAGGGGCCGCGATGATCGCGCCGAGATCTGTGCGCTCAGTGCATTTTTGCGGCGTACATGCATGCTCATTGCACGTATTAGCCGCAAAAATGTGCTGAGCGTGCAGAGATCAAGCGAGGGCGCGGCCAGCGGCGGCCGGTAGCACTTTGTACCGCGAGTAAAGCTCCAAAAATTTAGCAAAAACATAAAGTTACGCCATATATGGAGCGGCTTGGTGAAATATCCGGGCTAATGAGTGCTGGGCATCAGCTCGCCATCGATAAACTGCAGGTAGTCGGCGGCGGCCAGCAACTGCTTGGCCTCCTCGATATCCGGCGCGAAGTAGCGGTCCTTGTCGTAGAAGGATACGCGTTCGCGCAACCTGGCCTTGGCCGCTTCCAGTTTTTCCGCAGTCTTCAGCGGCGCGCGGAAATCCAGTCCCTGGCAGGCGGCCAACAGCTCCACGGCGAGAATGCCGCAGGTATTGTCGGCCATGTCCCGCAGGCGGCGGCCGGCAAAGGTGGCCATGGAGACGTGGTCTTCCTGGTTGGCGGAGGTGGGCAGCGAATCGACACTGGCCGGGTGGGCCAGGGATTTGTTTTCGCTGGCCAGCGCCGCACCGGTGACCTGGGCGATCATAAAGCCGGAGTTCACACCGCCGTTGTCCACCAGGAAGGGCGGCAGGCCGGACAGGTTGGAGTCGATCAGCAGCGCCATGCGCCGCTCGGAGAGGGCACCGATCTCCGCCAGTGCCAGTGCCAGGTTATCGGCCACCATGGCCACCGGCTCGGCGTGGAAGTTACCACCGGAAATGATGTCGGAACTTTCCGGGTTCGCCTCGTCGGTAAAGACCAGCGGGTTGTCGGAGACACCATTGGCCTCCGCCAGAAGAACTTCGGAGGCAAAGCGGATCTGCTGCAGGCAGGCGCCCATGACCTGCGGCTGGCAGCGCAGCGAATAGGGGTCCTGCACTTTTTCGCAGTTCTCGTGCGATTCGCCGATCTCGCTCTGCTCGCCCAGCAGGTCGCGGAAGGTCGCGGCCACATCGCGCTGCGCCTGTTGACCGCGCACCGCGTGGATGCGGTCGTCGAACGGCCGGCGTGAGCCCTTGGCGGCTTCCAGCGTCAGCGCGCCGGTCACCAGGCCGCCGGCGAACAGGTCCTCGGCCGCGAACAGGCCCAGCAGGGCGAAGGCGGTGGAGGCCTGGGTGCCGTTCAACAGCGCCAGCCCCTCCTTCGGCGCCAGCGTCATCGGTTCCAGGCCGGCTTTTTTCAGGCCCTCGGCGGCCGGCTTGCGCTGGCCGTCGATAAAACACTCGCCCTCACCGAGGAGTACCACGCTCATATGCGCCAGCGGCGCCAGGTCGCCGGAGGCGCCCACGGAGCCCTTTTCCGGAATGGCCGGGAAGACGCCGGCATTGACCAGCTCGATCAGCGCCTCGATCACCCGCGGGCGCACGCCGGAAAAGCCGCGGGACAGGGAGTTGATTTTCAGCACCATCAACAGGCGCACCGTGTCCTCGTCCATAAAGTCGCCAGTGCCGGCGGCGTGGCTCAGGACGATGGCGCGCTGCAGGGTTTCCAGATCGTGGGGCTCGATACGGGTGTTGGCCAGCAGGCCGAAACCGGTATTGATGCCGTAGACAGTGCGGCCCTGTTCCAGCACTTGGGACACCGTTCTGGCCGAGGCCTCGATGGCCGGGTAGGCGTCTTTGCCCAGGGACAGCTGCACCGGCTCGCGCGCGGCGCGGCGCAGTTGCGCGAGGCTCAGTTGGCCGGGGGTGATTTGCAGTTGGTACATACAATTCTCGTCGTAAATTGGTGTCTGCCTTGTAGGAGCCTGCCCTGCAGGCGAATGGCTGCAGTGAGTTCGCTCGCTTTCGCCTGCAGGGCAGGTTCCTACGGCACGGTTGTGTGAGTCCCGGATCAGTCTTTCAGCATCGGCAGGTCCAGCCCCTGCTCCTTCGCGCACTTCTTAGCGATGTCGTAACCCGCATCCGCATGGCGCATGACGCCGGTGGCCGGATCGTTCCAGAGCACGCGTTCGATGCGCTTGCGCGCCGCCTCGGTGCCGTCGCAGACGATCACCACACCGGCGTGCTGGGAAAAGCCCATGCCGACACCGCCGCCGTGGTGGATCGACACCCAGGTGGCACCGGAGGCGGTGTTCAGCAGCGCGTTCAACAGCGGCCAGTCGGACACCGCGTCCGAGCCGTCCATCATGGATTCGGTTTCGCGGTTGGGGCTGGCCACGGAGCCGCTATCCAGGTGGTCGCGGCCGATCACCACCGGCGCTTCCAGCTCGCCGTTGGCGACCATGTCGTTGAAGGCCAGCGCCAGGCGCGCGCGGTCTTTCAGGCCCACCCAGCAGATGCGCGCCGGCAGGCCCTGGAACTGGATGCGCTCGCGGGCCATATCCAGCCAGTTGTGCAGTTGCGGGTCGTCCGGGATCAGCTCCTTCACCTTGGCGTCGGTCTTGTAGATATCCTCCGGGTTGCCGGACAACGCCGCCCAGCGGAAGGGGCCGATACCCTCGCAGAACAGCGGACGGATATAGGCGGGCACGAAGCCGGGAAAATCGAAGGCGTTTTTGACCCCCTCTTCCAGTGCCATCTGGCGGATATTGTTGCCGTAGTCCAGAGTCGCGGCGCCGCGCGCCTGCAGATCCAGCATCGCCTGCACCTGCACGGCCATGGACTGCTTGGCCGCCTTGACCACCGCCGCCTCATCCTTTTGGCGCATTGCGGCGGCGTGTTCCATCGTCCAGCCCTTCGGCAGGTAGCCGTTCAGCGGGTCGTGGGCGGAGGTCTGGTCGGTGACCGAGTCCGGGGTGATATTGCGTTCCACCAGTTCCGGGAAAATATCCGCGGCATTGCCCAACAGGCCAATGGAAACCGCCTCGTCTTTTTCCATGGCGCTGTGAATCATTTCCAGTGCTTGATCCAGGCTGGTGGCTTTCCTGTCCAGATAGCCGGTGCGCAGGCGGAAATCGATGCGCGTCTCGTCGCACTCCACCGCGATCATGCAGAAACCGGCCATGGTGGCCGCCAGTGGCTGGGCGCCGCCCATACCGCCGAGGCCGCCGGTCAGGATCCATTTGCCTTTGGCCTTGCCATCGAAATGCTGGCGCGCGACCGCGGCAAAGGTCTCGTAGGTGCCCTGCACGATGCCCTGCGAACCGATATAGATCCAGGAGCCGGCGGTCATCTGGCCATACATGGCCAGGCCCTTTTTATCCAGCTCGTTGAAGTGCTCCCAGTTGGCCCAGTGCGGCACCAGGTTGGAGTTGGCGATCAGCACCCGCGGTGCATCGGCGTGGGTTCTGAATACGCCCACCGGCTTGCCGGACTGCACCAGCAGCGTCTCGTCGTCCTCGAGGCGTTTCAGTACCTCGACGATCCTGTCGTAGCATTCCCAGTCCCGCGCCGCGCGGCCGATGCCGCCGTAGACCACCAGGTCCTCCGGGCGCTCGGCCACGTCCGGGTGCAGGTTGTTCATCAGCATGCGCAGCGGCGCTTCGGTGAGCCAGCTTTTCGCATTCAGTTTGCTGCCGGTGGGAGCGGCGATCTTGCGGCTGGGATCGTGGCGTTTATCGGTCATGGTTGCCTCGTATCATTTTCGGGACTCGGGACTGGCTGTGGAATTTCAGAAACGCAGCTGTGCGCCCAGCCGGTAGCGGTTGCCCGGGTGCACCAGCCGGGCGAAACTCACGGTGCCGGTGCGGCTCTTGGTGCGCCGCCAGATCTGCAGGCAGGCGCTGTGTGTGTCGATGGCCAGGGCCTCGGCCACCGCTGCCTCCGCCGCGATTGCCTCAACGGTAGTGTCCGCCTCCGTCAGTGGCGCCACGCGGGACAGGTAGGCGTTGGGGGTGGTGGCGCTGAAGTCCTGCTGCAGGTAGTCGGGTACCAGCGCCGGATTGGTAAAGCGCTCTTCCCACTGGATCGGCAGCGCGTTGTCGCAGTGCACGATGATCGAGTGGAACACCCGCGCCTCCTCCGGCATGCCCAGGGCGCGGGCCACATCGGTGGAGGCGGTCGCCTCCTCGAGCAGCAGGATCCGGTTGCTGTAGCTGTGGCCGCGGGCGGAGACCTCGTCGGCGATATTGCGCACCTCCAGCAGCGAGCCCGCCGGCACCGGCTCGGCGACGAAGGTGCCCAGGCCCTGCGAGCGCATCAGCACGCCCTCGTCGGTCAGCTCGCTCAGGGCGCGCCGTGCGGTCATGCGGCTGACCCCGAAATCCCGCGCCAGGTCGTTCTCGGACGGCACGCGGAAGTGCACCGGCCATTCACCGGTCTCGATCTGTCCGCGGATATGCCGCTTGATCGCCGCGTAGCGGGGTTCGTTTGTGGGGGCCGAGGGCGCGCTTGCAGTATTCATGGACTTCGGTAGAGTGCTGTTCGAGCTTGTATATGGTTGTATATACAAGAGGTGGCGTTACTATGGTGCCCGGCTCGGCCGGTGTCAAGATTGCCGAATGAAGCCCGGCTGGGCCTGGAGCGGGCCGGTCGGTCACCGACGTTGAAAACCGCTCGTCCACCAGGCGAGCGACTATGGTTATAAATGAGGAAAACCGCGCCGCCAGACTCTGTGCGCGCGCCGGGAACAAGCCTATGACAGAACGCTGCGACCTGCTGATCACCAACGTCCATGCCGCCACCATGGATCCGTCGCTTCCCGGGGGCTACGGCGCCGTGGAAGATGCCGCGGTGGCCGTGACCGGGGGCAAAATCGTGTGGCTGGGGCCGCGCGGGGAGCTGCCGGAAACCGCCGCCGACCACACCATCGACGGCGAGGGCCAGTGGCTGACCCCGGGCCTGGTCGACTGCCACACCCACCTGGTCTACGGCGGTCACCGCGCCGGGGAATTCGCCCGTCGCCTGGGCGGCGAGAGTTACGAGGAAGTGGCACGTGCCGGCGGCGGTATCCTGTCCACCGTCCGCGCGACCCGCGCCGCCAGCGCCGAGCAGCTATACCGCGGCGCCGAGCCGCGGCTGCGGGCGCTGATGGCCGAGGGCGCCACCACCATCGAGGTGAAGTCCGGCTATGGCCTGGACCTGGACACCGAACTGAAACAGCTGCGCACCGCGCGCCGCCTGGGCCAGCACCATCCGGTGGAGATCGTCACCACCTGCCTGGCGGCGCACGCGCTGCCCCCGGAATACGACGGCCGCGCGGACGAATATATCGACCTGGTGTGTGAGCAGATTCTGCCGGCGGTCGCCAGGGAGCAACTGGCCGATGCGGTGGACATGTTCTGCGAGAAGATCGCTTTCTCCGTCGAGCAGTGCCAGCGGGTCATCGATGCCGCGAAAGACCTGGACCTGCCGGTAAAAGTCCACGCGGAACAGTTGGCCCGCACCGGTGCCACGGCCATGGCGGCCCGGTCCAGCGCGCTGTCCGTGGACCATATCGAATACATCACCGACGGGGATGTGGCGCAGATGGCGGACAGCGGCACCGTTGCGGTGCTGTTGCCCGGTGCCTTCTATACCCTGCGCGAAACCCGTGTGCCGCCGGTGGACAAATTGCGGGCGGCCGGCGTGCCCATGGCGCTGTCCACGGACCTGAACCCGGGCAGCTGCCCGATCGCCTCGCTGCGGTTGATGATGAATATGGGCTGCAACCTGTTCGGCCTGACGCCGGCGGAGGCGCTGGCGGGCGTGACCCGCTCCGCCGCCCGCGCGCTGGGGCTCTGCTGTTCCCGCGGCGCCCTGCGCCCGGGCCTGCGCGCCGACATGGTGCTGTGGCCGATGGATACGCCCGATCAGCTGGCCTACGAGGTCGGCGCCCTGCAACCCGCGCAGATTTTTTTCGGAGGCAAAGATGTTACAGCTGGCTGATATGCGCCTGTGGAGCGGCCGCACCGACAGCGAGGACGGCCGCGCGGGCGAGCGCTGGCACCAGCGGATCTCGCCGCTGCAGCTGGACAGCCCGCCGGGCCTGGCGATTCTCGGTTTCGCCTCCGACGAGGGCGTGCGCCGCAACAAGGGCCGCATCGGCGCCGCCAAGGGCCCGCGCATCCTGCGCCTGGCGATGGCCAGCCTCCCGGCCACCTTCGATACGCCGCTGTACGACGCCGGCAACGTCAAGGTGGAAAAAGAGGACCTGGAATCCGCCCAGTCGCTGCTCGGTGCGCGCGTCACTGAACTGCTGAACGGCGGCCATTTCCCGCTGGTACTCGGCGGCGGTCATGAAGTGGCCTTTGGCAGCTACCAGGGTATCGCCCGCTGGATGCGCGAGGAGCACCGGGACAAGACCCTCGGCGTGATCAATTTCGACGCCCACCTGGACCTGCGTATTCCGAGCCCCAAGGGGTCGTCGGGAACACCCTTCTACCAGATTGCCGAGCAGTGCGAGATCAACGGCCGGCCGTTCAATTACCTGTGTATCGGCGCCGCCGACAATGCCAATACGCCGGCGCTGTTCAATCGCGCCGACGAACTGGGCGCGGAAGTGATCCGCGACCGGGAGATCACCAGTTGGCACCTGGAGCGGGTGCGCGAGCGGATCCTGCGCTTTATCCAGGGGGTCGACCTGGTCTACCTGAGCGTCTGCTTCGATGTATTTCCCGCAGCGGTGATGCCCGCGGTCAGCGCCCCGGCCGGGCGCGGTGTGCCGCTGGAATTGTTTGAACCATTGCTGGATACCGTACTGGAAACCGGTAAGGTCTGCCTCGCCGACCTGGCCGAATTCAATCCCTATTTCGATATCGAGGACCACGCCGCGCGCACGGCGGCGCGGGTGGCTTTCCAGATTGCGAATGGGGTGACCTGATTGCATAAGGATGGCGGAGTTGATTCCAGCAGACAGCTTTGAGGCACTGCACGTCCAGACATTTTTTCCGGAGCCTCACCTGAAGCCCTGGATCCAGTGTTACTGGGTTCTGGGTGGCGAAGGCGGTGTCGGCACCGCCGCGCGGGAGAAGTTGTACCCCGACGCCGGCAGCAGCCTCACCATCGATCTCTCCACAGACCAGCCGGCAATTTCCTTTACGTCCAACCGGGTTACCAGGGTCGAGGTCTTTCGCAGCAACCAGCAACTGATCAGTATCCGCTTCAACCCGTCCGGCAGTCTCTACCTGCTCGACCTGGATCCGCAGATGTTTGGCGATCAGCAGTATGTATTGGGTGGGGATCTGGAACCCGCCTGGTATCGCAGCTTTATGGCGCTTATGGACAGAATCCATTCGCTGACGATGTCCGGGCGTGTTGCAGGGATCCAGGGCTGGCTGACCCATCGGCTGCAAAAGCTGGATGCGCTGGAGCGGGATATGCGCACCATTCAGGGAATCGTTGCACAGACAAAGCTCATGAACTCCGTGCCGCTGCTCTGTGAACGGCTGGGCATGAACCGCAGAACCCTGGAGAGAAAGCTGCGGCGTGAAGTCGGAGTCAGTCCGGCAGAGCTGATCCAGTTTGGCCGCATGTATCGGGCGCGTTATGGCTTGATCCACACCCCGGCCTCGATCGGGGATGTCGCCCTGGATTGCGGCTTCTTCGACCAGGCCCATTTCTCGCACGCATTCCGTCGCTATACGCTGGAGACGCCTGGCTCCTATCGAAAGCGCAAGGTGTCGCAGATCTACAATAAATAGCGCCCGTTTATTCCTATACTGCATGGCAATGTCAATTGGCTGTGGGTAAATCAGTATGAGTGAGCGTTTGTCACAACAGGCTTTCTATGAGCTCGGTCCCCGGATCTCCAGCAGCCTCCTGGCGTTGGGCAAGACCGATCATCAATCCGCACTGGAGAAAAGCCTCTGCAATCTGGTGAGGTTGCGAGTGTCACAAATCAATCAATGCTGCTTCTGTCTGCACATGCATTCTCAGGAGTTGCGCGAGGGTGGCGAACAGCAGGCGCGGCTGGACGTTCTGTCCGCCTGGCACGAGGCGAGCTGCTTCTCCGGGCGTGAAAGAGTGGCGCTGGCCCTGGCAGAGTCCATTACCCGTATAGAAAAAGACGGCGTCACCGACGACATATATCAGCAGTGTCTGCAGGAATTTGGTGAGCGCGATCTTTTGGAGCTGATGGCCGTTATCCTGGAAATCAACAGCTGGAACCGCGTATCGATTAGTATGAAGTTTCAGCCTGATATTCAGTAGCAGCAAGCAGGAAATTTTCCGCTTAAATTGAAACGTGTGGATATTGATTGCAAGACTCTATTTGGGCCGCTGTATGAGCTGTCCGGGATTTTTCTGGGTATCTGGGTAAGTCGATGATTGAGAAGCTTCATAATCTGTTGGGAGTGGTTAGCAGCATTGCATTTCTGTCGGGCAGTATCCTGTTTTTGCCGAATTTTTCACAGTATGCTGTTGCCGGAGTCTGGCTCTTTGCGCTTGGCTCCCTGTTAATGCTGATGACCACGGCTCATAATACCCTTCGCTCGTGGCGTTAACGATATTTTGGATGTCATCTCGTATTCCTGGTTGCGAAGAGGTAACTAGTGGGCTGCTTGTAAAGTTCGGTAACAAAGGAGCACAGCCAAATTGTTCAGGTCAAGGTGAGAAAGCGCTGGAATAGCAGCGTTATTTCAAGCTTTCTCAACGCAGAGCTGGACGATTTGGCGAAGCGAACTGTTACCTAACTTTGCGAGCGGCCCGCTAGGGGCCGGTAGCAGAGAAAGGCCGCTGTGGATCGCCCGCAGCTCTCAGGGGAAGATATCGGAAGCTGGAATATACCAAGGCGGCTGCGCTGGACCGAAGCCCGACTCACCATCAGCAGAGCGGGCGGAATTGACGCGATTTTTTATCTCGTACATGCTCGTATTAATCATCGGAAAAGTGCGCGACTGACTCTGCAGTCCGGTATGCAACGCAGTGCTCAAGTCGCGCTATGTGAATAAGCCTGAAACCGCCTCAAGTCTCCACGTGTAACCGCACATCCACATTGTTGCGTGTGGCGTTGGAGTAGGGGCAGACTCGGTGCGCTTTGGCCACCAGGTCCTCGGCCTGTTGCTGCTCCATGCCCGGTAGCGTTACGAAGAGATCGATATCCAGACCGAATCCTTCGCCCTTCGGCCCTATCCCAACCTCGCCGCGGACACTGGTATCGCCCGGTACCGAAATTTTCTCGTCGCCCGCGACCTTTTTCATGGCACCGATAAAGCAGGCTGAATAGCCTGCGGCGAACAGCTGTTCCGGGTTGGTCGCGCCGCCGGGGCCGCCCATTTCCTCCGGAACCGCCAGCTTCACTTCCAGTTGGCCGTCGGATGATTTGGCCTTGCCGTCGCGGCCGCCAGTGGCAGTGGCCACGGCTTTGTAGAGGACTTTCATGGTGTTGCTCTCCCTGTGGTTTGCTGAAAAGAGGTCTCTCTCCAGTATGGCTGAGAAGTTGCTTCAGAACTCCCGCCAGGCACTGAAACTACCGAGTCTGGGCGGCTCTTCCTGTTGCTCGAATTCGCGGCTACGGAAATAGTGCGCAAAAGCGAACCGCCAGTGCCCGTAACTACCCGCCACGCCTATGCCCAGGTCCAGTACCAGTGGTTCGCGAGTGACGCTGTGGCTGTCTTTCCAGGTGTTGCCGTCCAGTGTGACATCATAGATGACGCCGCGCAGGTTGGTGGCGATAAAGCCGTGCAGTTTCAGGCGGCGGCTGTAATCCCTGTGGCGCGTGGGCACGGTGTTTTCCGACGCCGGCAACAGCGGCGCGCTGCCGAAATTGTCCGGTAGTTGCGGGCCGAAGCGCCACTCGGCGCCGATATTGAGATCGGTGACCAGGTTACCAAAACTGCCGCCAGTGCGCAGTATCAGGTCTTGTTGCCAGTCGCCACCCCCGCCGGGCTCGATATGCAGGCGATACAGGCGCTGGGTCGACAGGCGGAAGACCAGTTCGTCGCGAAGCTGGTTGTCCCAGCCGCGGAATGTCTCCGACCCCAGCAGCTTGTGCACACCTTTTTGCAGATCCTCTCCCAATGCCGAGGGGCCGATAATCCCCAGGTCCAGGCCGGTACTCTGCATGCGGTTATCGCTTCTGCCGTTATAGTCCACGCCGACAAGCAGCACGCCGGCGTAGGGCCGGTCGTCTTTCACCAGCTCGCTGGCGCGCCAGTCGCCCGGGGTAAAAATACCGTGGCCGACAGTCAACGCCATATTGTACTGATCCCATTCCCGCGGCTGCAGCCAGCCCAGGCCATGATTCAGCCATCGGTAACTGGCGGGCAGCCGCGAGTCATCGAAGTCGTCCACCGTCTGTGACAGGAAGCCGATATTGATACCGTTGGAATAACCCCGGTCGCTGCCGGCAAAGATATCGTTGTCGATACGCAGGGTGACTGCCTGCAATGCGCTGTCGGTTTTTCCGGTATCGGCAAGGGCCGATGAACTGAGCACGAACAGCGCCGTGGATAAACTGAATAGAACAAGACAAAAAAACCGATGGGTAATGACGGGTTTTTCGATAGAACAATAACGGGTACTTCTGGGCATGCGACTTCTGAACAATTGCAGGACGGGCGGAAGGGCCCGGGTCGGGAAGAAATATTTGGGCGGGAGGGGATTATTAAAGTTTGGTTACCGCGGAATCCAGTCGCTTTGTCGCACCGGCGGAACTTGTGGTGGGCTGCGGACCCCGCCTCGGCGGGCGCGGGTCCGCTGTGCGCGGGGGCTGGTTGGCTTGAGCTACAGGATTTCCATCACCCCGGTACCGCTCTGGAATGTTACGCCGGGCGCTGTCAGGCAGTAGAGCAGGTCCAGGGATGCCTGCACAATCTGTTCATTGAAGGTTCTTCCGGTGAAGGGCCCGGAAATGATCGGGCCGGTGATCAGGTGTATTGTCTGGCCGGCGGCATCGGTGCTCTGGCTGGTCGCATCCACAACGCTGATCTGCCCGTTGCTCCAGGTTACTTCCACCAGTGCAGACCCGCTTGGTGGCAGTGCCAGGCAACTGCGCGGACCACTGAAGCTGCCGGAGCGGCTGCCGGAGATAATTGGCGAGCCGGTCAGTGATGTACAGCCGCTGTAACCGGTATCGAAAGTGATGTCGGTCTGTTGGGTAAACAGACGCAGGCCGGGGGAGTAGCTGATTTCCGAACTGGCAACGCAGGTCAGCTCCCCGACGGCCAGGGCATTACCTGAAGGCAGTGCCAGGCTTATGGCAAGCGCAAACAGGGCCAGGGTGCGGTGACTCAATCTGCTGGTGCCTGTTCTGGTTTTTGAAGTTTTCATGGAATATCCTCGGTTAATGGCTTCTCGACTACCCACTATCCTTAACACAAGGATCCGGCCTTTTATTTTGCCTGACGCTGTAGATATTCTGTTTTCGGGCGGTTGTGAACAGGCACAACAATATTGGCGCTACAAATTCCGGCAGCACCAGTTCCTGTCGGACTGGATAGGGACTGGAGTCCATTTTCCATAGAAAATTTTTGTGTAAGTTTTTCCTGGCTGCGGATACTGTAACTCCGGGTACCAGGGGAAAGTCCGCGTGAGAGCCAGCGAGCAGTTATTCCAGCAGTTAGTCGCCGACCACGGCGCCGCCATTGCCCGCGTTGCCGGCAGCTATGTGCGCAACAGTGCCGAGCGCGATGACCTGGCGCAGGATATCTGGCTCGCGGTATGGCGCGCGCTGCCATCCTTTCGCGGTGATGCCAGCCTGAAAACCTTCGTTTTCCGCATAGCGCACAACCGCGCGGTTACCGCGCTGGCGCGCCGGCGACCGGAGGGCGCCGCGGAAGACGCGCTGGAGCAACTGGCGGACTCCGCGCCCGGTCCGGCAGAGCAGCTGGCTTCGCGACGCGATTCCGAGCGTCTCCTGGCCGCCGTGCAGCAGCTGCCCCTGGGCTTGCGCCAGACCCTGACCCTGCGCCTGGAAGGGCTCAGCTATGCGGAGATCTCGGAAGTGCTGGGCATCGGGGAATCCAACGTCGCAGTGCGCCTGAACCGCGCGCGACAGAAACTCAGCGAGCGGCTGGGCGGGAGAAACTGACATGAACGATACCACCGATCGGGACTGGCAGGCGCTGCAGGAACTGTGGCGCGCGCAGCCCGCAGAGACTCCGGTGCCGGCGGAAGTCCGCCGCCGGGTCAAGCGGCAGGAGCGCTACCTGCGCCTCGGCGCCGCGGCGGAATGGCTGGTGGCTGTGGGCCTGTGTACCTATGCCATTGTCATCGCGGCACGCGACTGGGCACCGGCGGATATCTTCTGGGCACTGGTGGTGCTGGTCCTGGTGGGCTGGGCACTCAGCTTTTCCCTCGCCAATCGCCGCGATCTCTACTGCCCGCCGGAGGAATCCACCCGCGCCTATATCGACCTGGCACTGTTGCGTATCGCGCGCAAGCGCAACGCGGTAAGGTTTGCCTGGCTTCTGTACGCCATCGAACTGGCGATCTTCCTGTCGTGGGAACTCCTGGCGCTGTGGGGGTGGCTGGAGCCGATACTGACATCCGCCTCCACACCTACGCTACTGGCAATAGCGACCGTCACCCTGGTGCTGGCTGGCTGGAGCCTGTTTGTCTGGTTGCGCAGTGCGCGCGACCTTCGGCTGTTCACCGAGCTGCAGAAACAGAACTCCGATTCTGTGTAAGAAAGCCCGGTTGTCGGGGACTGTATTCATTGAACACAGCCCGGGAGGGGGAAATGCAGTGGAGCAATCTGGTGGGAAGCCTATTCCTGATCGGCATTCTGTTGTTGCTGCTCGGCAGCCTGCGGGAAATACACCGGGATTCCGGCAGCACAGCGCCGATTCCGGTGCCGCGGGTGGCCGGGATTCCGGCAGCTCCGCCTCGGCTGTGTTCACACCTGTCACAATTCACCGAGGATATCGACCATGCTGACCGATCTCGACCAGATGTGGGCGGACATGACCGCCGCCGTTCAGGGCCTGGGCCTGTTTAAAGGCATACTCTTTGTGCTGTTCTTCCTGGCACTGTGGTTTCTGCCAGTCATCATCGCGCTGTTTCGCAATCGCGATCACCTGGGCAGGATCTTTGTCGCCAACATCCCGGCCATTCTCTCCTGGGTGGCTTGGCTGGCGCTGATCGCCTGGGCCTTTACCGGTAAGTGCAAAACCGGCGAGGGCGCGGAAGCCGAGCGGGAACCGGCGAAGAAAGCGGCCGTTTAGCGGGCCTTTTCCTCTGCCCGCAATGTCAACACCTCGCAACCGCCGGCGGTGACCAGTACGGTGTGTTCCCACTGGGCGGACAGCTTTTTATCCCGGGTGACCACCGTCCAGCCGTCTTTCTTGACCCTGGTCTTGTAACTGCCCTGGTTGATCATCGGTTCGATGGTAAAGGTCATTCCCTCGTGCAACAGCGGTCCTGTGCCGGGGCGGCCGAAGTGCAGCACCTGCGGGGCTTCGTGCATTTCGCGGCCGATGCCGTGGCCGCAATACTCGCGTACGACGCTATAGCCGGCGCCCTCTGCGCAACGCTGGATCGCATGGCCGATATCGCCGAGCCGCGCACCGGGGCGTACCGCCTCGATACCGCGCCACATGGCATCGTAGGTGGTCTGGACCAGCTGCCAGGCTGCCGGTGACACCCGGCCGACCATGTACATCTTGCTCGAATCCGCAATATAGCCGCCGTTCTCCAGGGTGATATCCAGGTTGACGATATCGCCGTTCTGGAGCTGCTGTGTCCCCTTCGGCATGCCGTGGCACACCACCTCGTTGACGGAGCTGTTCAGCACATAGGGATAGTCGTACTGCCCCTTGCTGGCCGGTCGGGAGTGCAACTCGTCGACAATAAAGCGTTCGACGCGATCATTGATCTCCATCGTCGACACACCGGGCCCGACAAAGTCGTCCAGCATCGCGAACACCCGGCTCAGCAGCTGCCCGGCGTTGCGCATCAGTGCCTGCTCGGTGGCGGTCTTGATCGGTGCACTATTCACGGATCAGCTCCTCCAGCGTGGGTGGTTCGGCGCGCAGCAGCTGTTTGCGCAACTGGTCGTAGCCCTGATCCGGATTCATCTCGGCCAACATACCGAGGCGAATCCAGAACTCCGCCTGGGCATTGATCGAGCGGGCCATGGCCGAGCTGGCCCGGCGGATCTCATCGTGCAGCTCATCGGATATTTTAACGATGCCCATTCGTGACTCTCCCGTGGGTTTATATGAATTGTATATGATTCATATAGCGAATGCATGACGAGGAAATTGCAGGCAACTGATATGCAACTTATTGCATATTGGGTGAGTGACAGCTAAGGTGACGTCATAACAATAAACCCACAACAGGCTCTTATCGTGAACAGTACAGACGCCCAGCCCCGCGGCCCCCAGCCCAGCCGCCTGCGCATTGGCCGGCGCTACCGCGCCAACCGGCTGGATGGCCCCTACGACGCCGTAGTGATCGGCTCCGGTATCGGCGGCCTCACCACCGCCGCCCTGCTGAGTGCCGCCGGGCAAAAAGTATTGGTGCTGGAGCAGCACTATACCGCCGGTGGCTTTACCCACGCCTACGACCGCAATGGCTACGAATGGGATGTGGGCGTGCACTATATCGGTGACGTAGGTGAACATCCGACCGCGACCCGCAAACTGTTCGACTTCCTGTCCGCCGGTAAACTCCACTGGGCGCCGATGGACAGTACCTACGACCGTATCTGCCTCGGTGAAGAGCCATTCGATCTACGCGCTGGCCGCGAGGCATTTATTGAAGAGCTCCTGGCACATTTCCCTCAGGAGCGCCGGACACTCGAGCGGTACCTGGAGCGGGTCTCTGCCGTGGCCCGCGCCATGCCGCTGATTACCATGGAAAAGCTGTTGCCCCGCTGGTGTGCGCCGGTGCTGAGCCTGTGGAAAAAGCTGCGCCTGCCGAATTACCTCAACAAAACCACCTACGAAGTGCTGCGGGAGCTGACAGACAATGAAAAGCTGATAGCCGTCCTCACCGGTCAGTGGGGCGACAATGGTATGACGCCCAAAACCGGCAGTTTTATCATCCATGCACTGATCGTGAAGCACTACCTCCACGGCGGCTACTACCCGATTGGCGGTGCCAGCAGAATTGCCGAGACCATCATTCCGCAGATCCGGGCCGATGGTGGCGAGGTCTTCACCTACGCGCGTGTGGAAACCCTGCTACTGGATGGCAACCGCGTTTGCGGTGTGCGTATGGCGGACGGTACCGAAATCCGTGCGCCGACAGTGGTCTCCGGTGCTGGTGTATTCAACACCTTCGAGCGCCTGTTGCCACACAGTGCCAGTGAAGCTGCCGGATACAACCGTGACCTGAAACGCGTACAACCCTCCATGGCCCATATCTGCCTGTATATCGGCCTGCAGAAAACCGCCGCGGAACTGGGCCTGCCGAAGACCAACTACTGGCTCTACCCGAGTGGGGACTATGAAGGCGATGTGCAGAAGTTCCTGCAAAACAGCGACGAGGAAATCCCGCTGGTCTACCTCTCTTTTCCCTCCGCCAAAGACCCGAGCTTCACACAGCGCTACCCCGGGCGCGCGACCATAGAAATCGTGGCGCCGGGAAAATATGAATGGTTTGCACAGTGGCAGGACAAACCCTGGGGTAAGCGCGGGCAGGACTACGAACAATTGAAACAGCACTACAGTGACCGGTTGCTGGAGAAACTGTACAAACACTTCCCGCAATTGCGCGGCCAAATCGACTACTGTGAACTCTCCACCCCGCTATCGACTGACCATTTCTGCTTCTATCCACACGGCGAGATCTACGGCCTGAACCACGATCCCCAACGTTTTGAACAGCGCTGGCTGCGCCCTAAAACCCGCATCAAAGGCCTGTACCTGACCGGCCAGGACATAATGAGCTGCGGCGTCGCCGGTGCCATGATGGGCGGTGTGCTCACGAGCCAGGCCATTCTGGGCTGGCGCCGGGGCATATCGCTGCTGCGAAAGGTGTTTGGAAGTAAGTCCGGGCTGCAGAAAGTGGAGGATACAGAGACTGAGGCTGCAAACTGATGCACTCAGGAGTATCGGACCAACTGGTACAGGCTGCCCAAGTGAAGAAAAGTTGCCGAATTCAAGAGCGAGAGGCTTCTATCGGTGGAGAAATGGTTGTAAGTTATTGATTTATAAAGGCTGGGAAATGAGATCAAGAGCGGAGCTATGAAAATTGCGCCACGCTGTTTTGCTTTATAGTTCTGTACAAAAAACAAACAATACCTTTTATGTTATTGACTTTAAAGGCTTTTCTGTGGTCTTTGGTTGAGTATGTCTGTAGATAGAAGCGAAGTGATATAGAGCGGTGGCTTTTGAATTAACTGTTATGAGAGCGGAACTTCCGAAGTGTGAGAAAATATGGCAGTTTTGTGGTTTGCAAGTTTTATTGGATTGTGGGTGCTAATGGTCATTTGGGGGCGCAAGCTCTCGATTCTTTTAAAATACCTAGAATTGAACCTGCCATCTAAGTATGAAGCACTTGGAAGGCCTCACTTGATAGGAAATAATTCACCAAAGCATACGAAAAAAATTTTAAAATTCATCCACTGTCAATCTCACGATGACCAATTCGTTGAGAAAATATGCAGATTTCTATTGAAGGTAGTCTATTTATACATGGCTTTGTTTGCTTATTGTACTAGCTACATACTGGTCGTGGCCACGTCCTCATAACCAGGCCATGCTGCGGACGCCCTACACAACGCGCTTTGCGCTAAATACGCTACAGCCGCCGCAGATGGCAACGTTCAGGCTGTAGAAAAACTCGAGTAATTCTGGAGCATGTTAATTTTTCGTACGGAGAGCGCCCATGAAATGCTTTTCGTCATGGAGAACAGGTGCAGAATTCACGTAAAAGTGCGATTTTTGAGTAAAATATGAACAGCAAGGAGGAGTTGGAGTTTTTCTACAGCCTCGTTAATGTTCAGTTCCAATAAGCCACACAAGGAGAGAGAGTGGAGCAGTTTAAAACAACAGAAGATTTAAGGGATGCAATAAAAAGGCTAGAAAAGTGGTTTGCGAGACCAATCGTAGAAGGTGAGCATCCTACTTTGTATATCAATCCAGGTAGTTCAAATCGAGAAGTAGTGAACGGAATCCAACGAGATGATTATGTCTTTTCAAATTGTGGAAAATGGATTATGCCTTCGGCTGATCATGGTCTTTCTTTTTCCGGACATTGGCAACACTTGAAAGGTATTCACCGGATGAAATCAAAACGAAATCCGGGACAAAGGGTGCACGTATTTTGGGTGTTGGAAAAAGCGAAGATTCCAGATGGGTTAAAGTTTAACGTAGATCCAAGAGATAAAAAGAAGCAGCACTTTCTACTCTCAGTAACGAAGAAAATGACGGTTTCTGAGTTACGTTCAAAACTAGAGTGGGTAGCGGATAGAATGTCAGTAATTAAAGATGCGCAGGATGCATTATGATCGAGTTCAAAGATAAAAAGGAAAAGGAAATACTTGTTCACTACGCTAGTGAATTTGGAAATAAAGAAATTATCAAGATAATTGAGTCAGGTGTTTCCAGCGAAGAAGAAGTCGCTCAATTAGCTAAGTTCTATTGGAAAATTGTTGATAAAACTATCGAAGATAAAGATCTTGGATATTATCTAGAGAAAATTTACACAACATTGCACATACACTGTGGAAACAATGGTTACTCGGATACATGGGATAATCAAATCCCGTAACCTCCAGGGGTTCCTGTGCCACCGTCACATTAACAATCCGCTTCAGGCCGACGGCCAACTTTGCGCACTTTATGCGCGGTCGCTACGCTCCCATTATCGCGCATAAAGCGCACAAAATTGTCCGCGTCTGAGTGCGGCGTTCAGGCTGTAGAAAAACTCGAGTAATTCTGGAGCATGTTAATCTTTCGTGCGGAGAGCGCCCTGAAATGCTTTTCGTCATGGAGAACAGGTGTAGAATTCACGTAGAAGCACGATTTTTGAGTAGAATATGAACAGCAAGGAGGAGCTGGAGTTTTTCTACAGCCTCGTTATGCAAAATCAACAACTGCCGAGTTTTATGAAAAATAGGAAATGTCCATACTGTCAGGAAGAGACGATATCTCGCAAAAATCTTGTGCTTCAAACTCTCTATATTCCAGGTATCGTGAGTGAGTGTAAAAACTGCCATGCTGTGGTAAGTATAAAAAGTAGCGATAACCCACTATGGGGTGTCGCACTAGAAATACTAGTTTTTGTTCTTGCGATAGCCTCTATCAACCTATTTGGTAGCATTTGGTGGGGAATTGCACTATTTGTTTCTTGGCGCATTTCAAGATTGCTGGAAAAATCAAATGCTCAGCTGGAGTACATTCGGTAATGCATAACAAAAAGCTGCAAGCGGAAATATTTTACTACGCTCGTTTTTGTGCATTCCGCTGCGCTTCATTCTCACACAAAAACGATCTCCGTAAAATATTTCGGTGAGCTCGGCGTTCTGTTGCAGAGGATTCAGGCTTTAGGTGAATGGCAAAATCTGGTTTTATTCCGCAGAAGTTGAGACCTTGGATTGAGGCACGAAAGAAGTATCGGTTGTCGCATGCTCAAGTGCAGATGGCCAGGGAGCTTGGTCTAAACCCCAAGAAATTTAGAGGTCTGGCCAACCACAAGCAAGAACCATGGAAGTAGCCTTTGCCGGATTATATTGAGAAGCTATATTTCAAGCACTTCAATAAAAGTGGGCCTGATATTGTTCGATCAGTCGAGCAGATGGTAACAGACAAGGCTGCGAGAAAAGCCAGGCGGAAAGAAGAGAGGGGTTCGGAGGGGACTGCAACTCACCCAACAGAACAAGTTTAGGCAAGCGACGCCAAAAAGCGGCGCGCTTGCTACGTTATGCCATAAAAAAGGAGGTTTACTCATGGAAGGTCTACTAAAAAAGCTTCAGCCAAAGTGGCTGGCGGTTGTATTGGCGTTTTTTATCTTGGGTCGTGCAGTTACCGCATTTTTGTCAGAAGATTTTGGTACCGAGCTTATGAGTGACAGCGGTCAATGGGTAATACATGGGTTAAAATTTAGTTACATAGGGAATACCATATTTCTACCCTTGATGTTTTCCCTGCTAGCAGTTGAGCTTGCAAAGAATTCTCTATCTCCTGTTTTCTTTCGGGCCGTTCTCTCTGTGCATTTTTTATCTGTTCTGTTTGTATCCTTAGTTTATGGTTTGCATGCGATGAGTTTTGGACCAAGCCCTGGGCAGGGGGGAGCGGAAGGAATTTCAATACAAAGCGAGTCTGGGGTCTATAGAGCCATCGCCACTTTAATTACTGTTACTACTACAACTATCTTGGCATGGCTTTGGCAGAAGCATGATTATCGGCTTTTCAGTGCTGTACGTAGAGTGGCATAACAAGGTGCGGCAGACCGACGTCTTACTTCATGCATTTTTGCGCAGTCGCTACGCTCCTATTTTCGCGCAAAAACTACACAAAGTAAGCCGCCGCTGCGCACGGCGTTCAGGCTGTAGAAAAACTCGAGTAATTCTGGAGCATGTTAATTTTTCGTGTGGAGAGCGCCCTGAAATGCTTTTCGTCATGGAGAATAGGTGCAGAATTCACGTAGAAGCGCGCTTTTTGAGTAAAATATGAACAGCAAGGAGGGGCTGGAGTTTTTCTACAGCCTCGTTATGCGAAATGAGAAAATAATATGATGAAGAATCTGGTTATATTTTGTTTGTTTATGTTTTCTTTTGTAAGCGTTGAAGCAAATGATCGAAAGTCATATGAAATTCCTAGAACCAACATAGTTCCTATCAGAGATTCTGTGTCTGATTGGCAATATGATCTTTATGTAAAGCTGCCAGAGAAATACTTCGAGAGAGACGATAAAAAATTCCCCGCTATCTATTTTCCAGATGCGGCTTGGAATATCGAGATTTTATCTGCTACAACAGAATATTTGATGGAAGACGCTATTTTGGTCGGAATTTCCTGGCAAACTGATATAGATGAGAGTTTATTAAAGGAAGCAGGACCTCATGTAAGTAGGTATCGTGACTACACAATGCAAGCATCAAGTAAGAAAGAAGTGCAGCAAAAGTACCAACTTGGAAAGGCGCATAATCATCTAAATTTTATTCGTAGTGACATAATTAAGTATGTAGAGAGCAACTACCGAGCCGATTCTAAAAATCGTACTTTCTTTGGGTATTCACTTGGTAGTGAATTAGGTGCATACATACTACTCACGAAACCCGATACGTTTAAGAACTACATTCTTGGTAGCCCTTCAATTGTTGGCGATATCCCTTACCTTGCTGATATCGAAGCCAATCTGGAAGAAAAAATTGAGAGCCTAAATTCAAACGTTTTTGTTTCATATGGATCGCTTGAGAGTGAGCTTGGAGATGAAGCTGAAAAGCTTATCACTATCCTAGAAAGTAGAAATGATAACAGCTTGTCATTGAAGCACTTAGTTATTGAAGGTGATCATCAGGCGGCGCTACCTATGACTGTAGTGCGAAGTGTAACTTGGCTCTCGTCGCAAGTCGGCGAGTAAAGCGCATAACGAATAAGGATAGGTGCGACACGAAGTCGCGCGATGAAGTTGTTCCGCTAGATATGGACGGAACCGCCCATGTCACTGGGCGAATCTACGGGCCTGAATAAAGCAGCGGCCTGGACAATGTAACGAAGCGCCGAGAGGTGCGGGGCGCAAATCGCGAGAGGCACCGCATGTTCGTGGTAAAGCCGGCATTCGGCAATACC
The DNA here is from genome assembly GCF_023634065.1 of Microbulbifer litoralis. Classification (GTDB taxonomy): domain Bacteria; phylum Pseudomonadota; class Gammaproteobacteria; order Pseudomonadales; family Cellvibrionaceae; genus Microbulbifer; species Microbulbifer litoralis. Next base: position 222,255 of record NZ_JALKCV010000005.1, on the reverse strand, counting down.
GGGACTAACAAAAGCCTGAATCGGTTCTCATTACGAGATCGAGAAAAGGTTCATGGATACTGGCAGATCTTCTTCCTGGTACACAATATTGAGAAACTGATGAATTATAGAGCGATTCATTGAGCCGGTAGGTCGCTGGAATAGCCAATCTGCGGAGTTTTCTGATTGAATGGCTATATAAAAGCGACTGTGTTTAAATCGACTTGAACAGGTAGCCAAAATTATGGCTGCGGAAAGCTTGTTATCCGGGATGGTTTTTCTACAGTCTCGTTATGCATATGACTAGAAAGCTAGTTTTGATATCGGCCTTTGCTCTGGTAGCCTGCTCTGACCCGGTCTATACCGCGAGTGATTTGAGCAAGGCGATTTCGGAAGAGCTTCAGGAAAATGATTATAGGTCTATTGATTTCGCCCAATTCGTTGAAAAAAGCTGGTCGAAAGTTTGCTTTTCGGGCCTTACAACGAAAGATCCAGTGAAGCCTTGGGTTTTGAATGGAATATCGGTGATCATACGGATGTACTGCACTCTGAAGGACACAATGTGATCGTGTTTGCGACGGAGAATGAAGTTCTCGAATATGCCGTTCATTCGAGAAGTCAGGGTGATTTCTCGGAGCTATCTGGTGAGTGCTTCCCTCGCGATAAGGCAAGCTTTATCAAAGATCCGGACAGTCGACAGTGGCGGGCAACCGTACCCTCCAAAGCATAGTAGCGTTATTTCAAGATTTCTCAATGCAGAGCTGGGCGATTTGGCGAAGCGAGCTGTTACCTAACTTTGTGAGCGGTCCATTAGATAGATTTTTTGTGCGGAGAGCGTCCTGAAACGTTTTTGCCATCCAGGATAAGATCAGAATACACGTAAGAACGAAATTTTCTGTATGAAATGTAAACCGAGGGGCGAGATGGAAGTTTTTCTAAAGCCTCGTTAAATGCCTGAAATAGAATGAAGAGTAAGCGGAAGAAAAATCTAGAAGGTGAGATTGGCGCTTTTATGAAGCAATATGCGCGCAAGGCTTATCCTGGATGGGATCCTAATGATCGCAGTTATGATAGAAAGCTGGAAGAAAAAATCAAACATATGAATCCCGAAGAGCTAAGTGAATTGCTCTACGGCGGCAGTGAAGATGAAGAAAAAAATTAGCTTTTTGTGAAATAGATATTTAGCCAATTTAGGCAGAATTTTCTCTTGGGTGGATCTCGCTAAGACTCGGCTTCTGTTGGTATCGTTTAATTTAAATTCGAGTTGAATAATGGATATTGAGCTTGTCAAAAAGGAAGATTATCTCAAGCTTCTAGAAATATAGGAGTCCTCGGCCAGGGCAGCCCATCATTTTTTGCTAGAGGAGGATCTGCAAGATTTAAAACCGTTGATCCTTGGACAGTATTTTGACACAGTTGATCTGAGGTGTGCCAAATAAAATAGTGGTGAAATACTAGGATTTTCTGGCGTACATGATGGTAATATTGAAATGCTGTTCATTTCGCCTGATGTCCGGGGGCAAGGTGTTGGGGCTTCGTTGGCGGATCATGCCATCAAAAATCAGAGGGCAACCAAGGTTGATGTTAATGAGCAGAATGAAAAAGTGATAGGATTTTACCAGAATATTGGTTTTACCGTAACGAGTCGCTCACCAGTGGATGGCGAGGGAAAACCATATCCGATTCTGCACATGACGCTATGAAAATTTACAAGAACAATAAAAGGCACAATATTTCCGCTGCTTTCCAATTTCACTTGTGCTACGGGTTCTAGTGGGCCGCTCGCAAAGTTAGGTAACAGTTCGTTTCGTCACCCGGATACCCTAAGATTCACCTAAGGTCGTGCTTTTCTGAAATAAATGTGAGCAGAGAGAAGAGGTGAGAATTTTTCTATCGCCTGATTTATGAAAAACGAAATGAATAGTATGAAAGTCATCGATACCGAGAGCTGGGCCTGGTTTTTGTTTGAGCATGCGGGCAATCTATATCTGGATGCATACTGCAATATAAGCGCCTTTGGCTATACCTACATGATTCAGCTCAACGATGACGAGATCGAGAAGTACAATACCAGAGGCCGTGATTATCTCGGCGAGTTGGCACATGACATTCACTACTCTGTACCGATAAAAGAGGGTTCTGCTTCGGCCTATCGGGGGGCGTGATGTGTCTTCAGGGTTTTCCTCTCTGGCATCGGAAGCGGTTAAATCCTGGCGGGGAGAGGCCGCTGGCGAGTAGCAGAGCTGTGCGACCGTTTTGGTTTCTGCCGGGGAAAACTGCGAGGACCCGCCGGTTCCAGGCATGGCACCCCGGGTAATGAAGCCTTATGATGGACCTTGCATAACAAGATCCGGATAAGGCAATAATATGATGTCCCGCTTCCGCCCCCGCACCGTGGGCCAGCCCCTCCCAATATCGATCTGTATGTTTTTTGGCCTGGCCGCGCTTTTGGTTTTGCTCCCGGCTCCCGAGGTGTCGGCAGCGGATTACTCGCTGGCGTCGCGTCCGGATTGGCTGCAGCCGGTGGCGTTGCCGCCGGGTGAGGAGCATCCGGCAAGGGAAGGTATCCGGTACCGGTTGGTGGATACCCAGGTGAACCTGTCTGCGGAGCAGAAGGAGCGCTTTTACCGCGTGGCCATGCAACCGCTGAACCAGCAGGGGTTGCAACAGATTTCCAGCATTACCCTGAGTTTTGCCCCTGCCTATGAAGAACTGGTGATTCACGATGTCAGTGTGCTGCGCGACGGGAAGCGGTTCGATCGCCTGGAGTCGGCGGATATCAAGCTATTCCAGCAGGAGGATGAGCTCGACAAGGGGCTGTATGCCGAGCGCTGGACCGCCATGCTGCTGCTCGACGACCTGCGCGCCGGGGATACCGTCGAGTACAGTTACACACTGCGCGGTTCCAACCCGGTGCTCGGGGACAAGGCGTTCGGGCGCGAGCTGCTGGCCTGGGGCGTTCCCATCGAGCGGCTCTATATCGGGGTGCTGAGCCCGGCGGATCAGCCACTGCAATTGCGTGTTGCCGATGGCCGGGACAGGCCGGCAGTGGAGATCCGGCAACGCAGCGAGGGTGACAGGTTGCGCTATTTTGTCGATCTGCGCGATCCGCAACCGGTGCGGACGGAAGACGGTATTCCCGAGTGGCTGTCACCCTTTCCGACGCTCCAGTACAGCCAGTATCGGGACTGGCGGGAAGTAAATGGCTGGGCCCACTCCCTGTACCGTATGCCCGGTGAATTGCCGCCGGGATTTGTCGAGCTGCTGGCACAGCTGGACGGCAGCGAGGCACAGAAGGCCGCGGCAGCCACCCAGTGGATCCAGAGCAACATTCGCTATTTTGGTATAGAACACGGTGTCAACTCACACCGGCCCTCGGCGCCGGGGGAAACCTTCGATCGCCGCTTCGGTGACTGTAAAGACAAGACGGTGCTACTGGTATCGGCCCTACGCCACTTGGGGATTGAGGCGCGACCGGCCCTGGTGTCGTCAGTGGATAATTTTTATCTGGACAAGCGCCTGCCCTCACCGGGGAATTTCGACCATGTGATTACCACCTTCAAGCTGGATGGCAAGCGCTTCTGGGTGGATCCCACCGATAACAGCCAGAGTGGTACCCTGGGGGAAATGTCGCTGCCGGACTTCAACTGGGCACTGGTCGTTGACGGCGAACACGGGGGCCTGACACCGATCGAGGCACCCCTGCAGAGCCAGCGGCAGGCGCGCGTGGAGGTGAAGGATACGATCACCCTGGACGCGAATCGCAAGACCGCCACGTTGGAGGTCACCAGCCGCTACACCGGCTGGCGCGCCGAGGAAATGCGTTCCTACACCGGCTATCGCGATCGGCAGACCCTGGAAGAGGAGTTCCTGCAGTACTACTCGCGCTACTTCCCCGATATGGAGGTGCTGGAGCCGGTACAGATCACCGATGAGCAAGCCGGCAATGTGCTGCTCATGAAGGAAAGGTACCGCCTGGGTAAGGTCGGCGACGACAGCGCCGGAAAGAAAATGCTCGAGCTGGTGGCGTCCAATGTGGTGGATACGGTACGCCTGCCCAACTCCCGCCAGCGCCGCTACCCCTTCCGGTTGCCGGGAGAGCTGCAGATACAGCAGACCCTGGAAATTGTGGCGGAGAAAGCGGGGGATATCCGCTGGTCGGAAAAAGACAGTAGCGGGGAAATCAGCAATCCCTGGTTCGAATTCTCCCGGGACGTACAAAAGAGCGAAAGCAAAATCACCGTGCGGTACGATTACCAGTCCCGGCAGAAAGCGGTTTCGGCCGCGGATTTCCCCGAGTACCTGCAGCAGATCAACCGTATCGACGATGACCTCAGTTATGTCGTCTGGCTTTCGCCGGCAGCGGTTTCCGGTGAGCAGCGCCGCAACCGTGCGCGTCAGTTGGCGCGAGACCTGCTCAAGCGGCAGCGACCCGCGGGGGGGACACCGTGAAGTACTGGATTGCCCCGCTGTCGCTGCTGCTTGCCATTGCCGGTTGTGCCAGCCAGCCGAGGACGTTTGACCTGCCGGAAATGGCTGCGCCGGAAATGCAGGTCGAGGACAGTGATTTCGGCCCGATGAATGCCGTAGGCGCCGCCACGGTACCCGGTGGACTGGCAGCCTTTGCCGACGCGGATGCCCGCCTGTCGGCGCTGGCGGAGCGGATCTACCGGGACCCGGCCTCGGTGCCCTACGCCGAATTCTGGGCCGCGTACCTGGACAGCTCGAAAATCCACACCGCTGTTGTCGATCGCAACCACTTCAAGGCCTTTCTTGACCAGTTGCCTGCCGAAAGCGAGCGGTGCGGTGCCGTGGACTGGCAGCGCTGGACCGCGCAGAACTTCTTTGAACTGGAACCCCACCTGGTGGCGCAGGACTGTTACGAACAGCTGGGGAAAACGCAACAGGCAGATCGCGAGTCGCGCGCGGTGCAATATATTCTGCGCGGTGTGTTGGGGAGCGGCGACGGTGAAAAGACCGATACCGCCTACGAGATCGGCATACTGGATCACGCCAACGATATACTGAACCTGGCGGGCTACCACATCCTGGATTCCTTCCTGTTGCCGGTTCGCGACGGCATGGGGCTCTACTACGTGGTCCTGGCGGAAGATCCGCAGAGCGGTATCCAGCGCTCTATCTATTTCGACAACCAGCCGGCCATCCACCGGCTGCTGGCGGTCGACTATCCCTTTGCCGGTCTCGACGATCTCTACCTGACCCAACTGCTCGAACCCATGTCCGAGAACAACACCGCGGCCATGGTCGGGCTGGGGTATTACCAGGAGTTGAGTGGCAAACGGAAAAAGGCGATCTCCTTTTATATGGATGCCGCCGCCTACGGCAGCCAGGTGGCGCAGTATCGCCTGGGCCGGCTGTGCCTGGTGAGTGAGGACCTGGCCATGTTCAGCCGCGGCGATTGCGTGGATTTCCTGCTGTCGGCCGCGGAGAAGGGCCATGCCGAAGCCATGTCCCTGCTTGCCTACATTTACCGCGAGGGCATCGGGGTGGAGGCCAGTGAGCAGCTCGCGGCGCAGTTCCTGCAGGCTGCGCAACAGAGAACGGAAGCGGGCCTGGCAGAGCTGCAATTCTCCAGCTACTACGCCGGCGACAGGCTGGTAGTGGACGCCGAAGTGGAGCTGGCGCACCTGCGCAAGGCCGCGGCCACGGGCCTGCCGGACGCGAAATATGCGTTGCTCCGGCGCGAAGTGGGCGACTGGTGGGAGGCGGATGCGGAGAAACTGCTACCCGGGTTGCAGGAGCTGGCCGAGCAGGGTTATGCGCCGGCGGCCGTCGCCTATGCGCGATGGATCTTTACCCATGCCGACGAGCACACGGAGAAAGAGAGGCACCGCGCGCGGGAATTCCTCGACGCGGCCCTGGCGGTCAATTCCGACTCCGCGCATATGCTGCAGGGCAGCCTGCTCCAGTCCGGCCTTCTCGGCGAGCGGGATTTCGAGGCGGCGGCGGGCCACTTTATGCAGAGCCCGTTTTACACCGCCTCCCAGATCGGTATGGCGCGGCTGCACAATGAGCAGCGGCTGCCGCAGTCCGGACCGGTCGGTGCGGCGCTCTGGTACATGATGTGCGCGAAAGTCGAGGTGCCGGAATGCATGTACCAACTGGGCAAGCTGTTCCGCAACGGTGAGGGCGTCGACCGCGATCGCTCCATCGCCATGACGCTGTTTGCCGGGGCCGCCCGCCAGGGGCATAAAATGGCCATGGCGGAAGTGGAGAAAATGGAACAGCAGTAGCGCCGCCGGGGCCGCACCCGAACTCCGACGTAATGGCCTCCGGGCGACGGGACTGCTATAGATTGCGGTCCGGCTGCCCAGGGGGATACACCGTGCAAGCATTCAGCTTTTCTACCACCAATACGATTCTCAACGAGCCGGGCGGCGCCGTGCGCCTGGGTGAAATCTGCGCCGGGCGGGGCGCCCGCTCGGTATTGCTGGTGACCGATGCCGGCATTGTCTCCGCCGGCTTGCTGGAGCCTGTATTGCCTGGCTTCGAGCATGCCGGTGTGCGGATTGGCCTGTTCGACCGGGTCGAGGCGGACCCGTCGGACACAACCGTGTTACAGGCGGTAGCCACCGCGCGGGAAGTATCGGCAGAGCTGGTGGTGGGGTTTGGCGGCGGCAGCTCCATGGATGTGGCCAAGCTGGTGGCGGTCCTGGCGCACCCGGACTGCGGGCAATCGCTGGACCGGCTCTACGGCGTCGGCAATGTCCGCGGGCCGCGCCTGCCACTGCTGCAGATGCCCACCACCGCCGGTACCGGTTCCGAAGTCACCCCCATTTCCATCGTCACCACCGGGGAGGCCACCAAGGTCGGTGTGGTGTCGCCGGTACTGCAGCCGGATATCGCGCTGCTGGACGCGGAACTGACCCTGGGGCTGCCGCCCCGGGTGACCGCCGCCACCGGCGTGGATGCGATGGTACACGCGATCGAGGCCTATACCTCGGCGATCCGGAAAAACCCGCTGTCGGATATGCTCGCCCGCGAGGCATTGCGGTTGCTGGCGCGCAATATCGTTACGGCGGTACACCGCGGCGACAATATCGAGGCCCGCGGCAATATGCTGCTGGGGGCCCTGTTGGCGGGCCAGGCCTTTGCCAATGCGCCGGTGGCGGCCGTACACGCGCTGGCCTATCCCCTCGGTGGCCATTTCCATATCCCGCACGGCCTCAGCAACTCGCTGGTGTTGCCCCAGGTGTTGCGTTTCAACGGGCCGGCCTGCCCGGAGCTATATGCGGAGCTGGCGCCGATCATCATGGGCGAGGATTTTGTGCCGGGCTCCAATGTCGAGGTGGTGGAAAACCTGATCACCTGGATCGAGGGGCTGATCGATGTGCTGGGCCTGCCGAACCGGCTGCGGGACTGCGGTGTGCCGGAAGATTCCATCGAGCGGCTGGCCGCCGATGCCATGCAGCAGCAACGGCTGTTGGTCAACAACCCGCGCCCGGTGTCCGAAGCCGATGCGGCGGCCATCTATCGCGCGGTATTTTGAGAAGTGGGGAACAGCATGGTGGAAAAGACGACTGCAGCGCGCGGTGATTACCGGGTCTTTTACCCGATCACCACCCGCTGGATGGATAACGATATCTATGGCCATGTGAATAACGTGACCTACTATTCCTATTTCGACAGCGCCGTGAACCGCTACCTGATCGAGGAGGGTGGGCTGGATATCCACCGTGCGCCGGTGGTCGGTTTTGTGGTGAATTCCAGCTGCGATTATCGCGCGCCGATTGCCTACCCGCAGGCAATCGAGGCGGGGTTGCGTGTGGCGCGCCTGGGCAATTCGTCGGTGACCTATGAGGTGGGTATCTTCCGGCGCGGTGAGGACAGCGCCTGCGCGGCCGGTAGCTTTACCCATGTATTTGTCGAGCGGGCTGCGAACCGATCGGTGGCGATTCCGGAACCGATTCGCCGCGCGCTGCAGGCCATCCAGATGGAGAACACACAATGAAAACCGTTGATTCGCATCCCGACCGGTTTGCCGAGCTGCTGGCAGAATTGCCGCAGGGGGAGCCGGTGGTGATGCTGAACCTGCTCAGGTTTCGTGAGCGGGCCGACTACAAAAATGGCGAGCCCGCCTGCAGCGGTCGTGCGGCCTACCGTCGTTACGGCGAGAAAGCCATCGCGCACCTGCAGGGCGTCGGCGCCGAGCTGGTCTGGCATGGCGATGCCAAAGCCAGCGTCATTGCACCGCCCGATGAACAATGGGACGAGATATTGCTGGTGCGCTACCCGTCGATCGAGCAGTTTGTGGAGATGGTGACGGACCCGGATTACCGGGAGTTGTCGAAACACCGCACCGCCGCGCTGGAAGATGCACGCCTGCTTGTCTCTGTGGAGCTGGCGTAGGGTGGCGAAACCAGAAAACCCGGATTCCGGCGCTGCGCGCCTGCATCCAGGCTACCAGTCCGGTCAATATTGCGAAGCGGGCGTAGCCCGGATGGAGCGCAGCGGAATCCGGGAGGGGTGACGGAGCCACAGAACCCGGATTCCCCGATAGCCGCTATTTTTTATTCTTCATCGCCGCCGCCAGGGCGGCGGAGCCACAGAACCCGGATTCGCCGATAGCCGCTATTTTTTATTCTTCATCGCCGCTGCCAGCAGGTCGCCCATGCTGCCGCGGCCACCGCCCTGTTGCTGGCGGTTGCGGCTGTTGTGGCGCTGGGCCTGGTTGCTCTCACGCTGGCCGCCTTTCTTGACACCGCCGCTGCCCTGCTCGCCGGGCTCGTCCGAGAGGCGCATGGACAGGCCGATACGCTTGCGCGCCACGTCCACTTCCATGACCTTCACCTTGACGATATCGCCGGCCTTGACCACTTCGTGCGGATCCTTGACGAATTTTTCCGATAGCGCGGAAATGTGCACCAGGCCGTCCTGGTGCACGCCGATATCGACAAAGGCGCCGAAGTTGGTGACGTTGGTAACGGTGCCTTCCAGCACCATGGCCGGGCGCAGGTCCTTGATCTCCTCCACGCCGTCTTCGAATTTGGCGGTGCGGAATTCCGGGCGTGGGTCGCGACCGGGTTTTTCCAGTTCGGCGATGATATCGGTCACCGTGGGCACGCCGAACTTGTCGTCGGTGTAGTCCGCCGGGTTCAGCTTGCGCAGGAAGCCGGAGTCGCCGATCAGGCTGTTGATCTCGCGGCCGTTCTTCTCCGCGATACGCTTGACCACCACATAGGCTTCCGGGTGCACGCCGGATCTGTCCAGTGGATTCTCGCCGTTATTGATACGCAGGAAGCCGGCCGCCTGTTCGAAGGCTTTCGGGCCCAGGCGCGTGACTTCCTTCAACTGGTCGCGGTTTTTGAAGGCGCCGTTCTGGTCGCGGTAGCTGACGATATTGTTGGCGATGGAGGCGCTGAGGCCGGACACGCGCGACAGCAGCGGCGCCGAGGCGGAGTTCAGCTCGGCGCCCACGCCGTTCACACAGTCCTCGACCACCGCGTCCAGGGAGCGCGCCAGCTGGGTCTGGGACACGTCGTGCTGGTACTGGCCGACGCCGATGGACTTCGGCTCGATCTTCACCAGTTCGGCCAGCGGGTCCTGCAGGCGGCGGGCAATGGAGATGGCGCCGCGGATGGTCACGTCCAGGTCCGGGAATTCGCGCGCGGCGAATTCGGAAGCCGAGTACACGGAGGCGCCGGCCTCGTTGACCATCACTTTCTGCGCGCTGAGCTTGTACTGCTTGATGGTGTCGCCGACAAACTTGTCGGTCTCGCGGCTGCCGGTGCCGTTGCCGATGGCGATCAGGCCGACGTTGTGTTTTTCACACAGGGCGGCGATTACCGCGGCGGCTTCGCGGGCGCGGTTTTGCGGCGGCGTGGGGAAGATGGCCGTGTGGTCGAGGATTTTGCCGGTGGCGTCCACCACGGCCACCTTGACCCCGGTGCGCAGGCCCGGGTCCAGGCCGATCGTGGCCTTCTGGCCCGCCGGCGCCGCCAGCAGCAGGTCTTTCAGGTTGCGGGAGAAGACCTTGATCGCCTCCTCCTCGGCTTTTTCGCGCAGCTCGCCCAGCAGGTCGGTCTCCAGGCTGGTCAGCAGCTTGATGCGCCAGGTCCAGCGCACCACCTCGTTCAGCCATTTGTCCGCCGGGCGGCCCTCGTCCGAGATCTCCACATGCCTGGCGATCATCACCTCGCACGGGTGTGCCTGGGTAGGGGCGCGCTCCTCGTCACCGTCGAGGCCCAGGTTGATGGCCAGCACACCCTCGTTGCGGCCGCGGAAGATCGCCAGCGCGCGGTGACTGGGAACCTTGGCCCAGTCTTCGGCGTACTCGAAGTAGTCGCGGAACTTGGCGCCCTCCTGCTCCTTGCCGTCCAGCAGCTTGGATTTCACCTGGCCGTCGCGCTTGAGGAAATCGCGCAGCTTGCCCAGCAGCTCGGCGTCCTCGGCGAAGCGCTCCATCAGGATGAACTTGGCCCCGTCCAGCGCCGCCTTGATGTCTTTCACATGCAGGGTGGCGTCCTCGTTGTCGGTGTTGATGTAGGCCTGGGCCAGCGCTTCCGGATCCTGTGTCGGGTCGCCGTAGAGGGCGTCGGCCAACGGTTCCAGGCCCGCCTCGATGGCGATCTGGCCCTTGGTGCGGCGCTTGGGCTTGTACGGCAGGTAGAGGTCTTCGAGGCGGTTCTTGGTATCGGCGGCGTTGATCTGCTGCGCCAGCTCCGGGGTCAGCTTGCCCTGTTCATCGATGCTCTTGAGAATGGCCGCGCGGCGGTCTTCCAGTTCGCGCAGGTAGCGCAGCCGCTCTTCCAGGGTGCGCAGCTGGGTGTCGTCCAGGCCGCCGGTCACTTCTTTCCGGTAGCGGGAGATGAATGGCACTGTCGCGCCTTCATCGAGCAGCGCTACGGCGGCGGTGACCTGCTGCGAGCCTACATTGAGTTCTTCGGCGATTCGGGCGTTGATATCCAACATCTTGTTTTACATCCGTATTGCAGGGCTTCGTTGTTCTGCGAGGGGCGCCTGTCGACCGCGATTAACCAGAAAAGGATGCCGATCGCAGTTCACAATTGCCCCGACAAAGGCAAATTCGGTGGCGCATTATGCGCGAGCCGGGCGCGCTGAGAAAGGTTTGCGGCAGTGTTGCTGTCAGTTGCGACAATCTGCATCCGAAAGGGCTTCCCCCGTCGTCGAACTCCAGTAGAATGCGCCACTAGTCAAAATTTAACCAACATTTCTGCCGTTCGGGTTGAGGGTATTTGTGAAAATTTCCAATAAGAACAAGCTTTTTGCGATGGTTTTTGTCGTCGGGGCCGCGGTGATAGGCCTGGTGATCGGGATGGCGCCGGAGCCGGAGGAAAAAGTTGCCGAGAAGGCGGTGCCGCCGGTGGCCGATGTGGTCTACGCGGAGCCGGGCCGCCACACGCTGCTGGTGCCCAGCCAGGGTTCGGTGCGCGCGCGCCACGAGATCGAGCTGGTGGCCCGCGTCGGCGGCACTGTCCAGGGGGTCAGCGACGGCTTTGTGGCCGGCGGCTTCTTCGATAGCGGCGAGGCGCTGGTGCAGATAGAGCCGGCGGACTACCGCCACCAGTTGACCCGCGCCGAGGCGGAGCTGGCCAATGCCGAATCCACCCTGGCCCAGGAGCAGGGCCGCGCCAAGCAGGCCAAGCGCGAGTGGCGCGACCTGGGCAGCGAAGCCGCCAACGCGCTGTTCCTGCGCAAGCCGCAGCTGTCCGCCGCCGAGGCGGCGGTGGCCGCGGCCCGCGCCGACCGCGACCAGGCGAAGCTGGATCTGGACCGCACCCGCGTGACCGCGCCCTTCGCCGGCCGCGTGGTGGAGACTTCCGTGGACCTGGGGCAGTACGTCACCCCGGGCACTGTGCTGGCCACGGTGCACAGCACCGGCATCGCCGAAGTGCGGCTGCCGCTGACCGACCACCAGCTGTCGCTGCTGCAATTGCCGCTGGGCCGGGCGATCGAGAATGGCCCGGCGGTGCGCCTGCGCGCGCAGATTGCCGGCCAGCAGCGCACTTGGCGCGGCCGGCTGGTGCGCACCGAGGCGGCCATCGACCCGAACAGCCGCTTCGTCTACGCCGTGGCCCAGGTCCGCGATCCCTACGCCGGTGAGGCGCCGCTGATCAACGGCCTGTTCGTGGAGGCGGATATCGCCGGCAAGACCCTCGACGGTATCTCGATCCTGCCCCGCCAGGCCCTGCACGAGGGCGATCACCTGCTGGTGCTGGACGCGGAGAACATGCTGCACTTCAAGCCGGTGGAACTGTTGCAGACCGTGGACGAGGAAGTCTGGGTGCGCGGCGATATCGAGCGCGGCGAGCGGATCGTGGTTTCCAGCCTGGGTTACTCCCGCGAGGGCATGGTGCTGACCCCCAACCCGCTGAACGAGAAACCCGCAGGCCTGCAGATTGGCGATGAGCGCGAGCCGGGCGCCGCGGAGTCCGCCGCCGATACCCAACCGGTGGCGGACACTGCGGCCGGTTCCAATGCCTCTGCGCAGGGAGAGGGCTGATCATGCAGGGCATTATCGGATGGTTCGTACGCAACAGTAAGGCCGCCAACCTGCTGATGATCATGATCATCATCGGCGGGGCCTTCGGCATTGGGCATATCGGTCGGGAGGTCTTTCCGGCCATCAGCCCCGGTATCGTACAGGTGGAAATCAGATACCCCGGTGCCGGCCCGGCGGAAGTGGAACAGCAGGTCACCCAGCGGGTGGAGCAGGCCATCTCCGACGTGAAGGGCATCAAGGAGGTGAACTCCTGGTCGGCCCGCAGCCACAGCTCCGTGCAGGTCGAGGCGATGGATGGCTACGACCAGTTGCGCCTGCTGAACGACATCAAGGCGCAGGTGGATTCCGTCAATACCTTCCCCTCCGATATCGAGCGCCCGGTGGTGGCGCTGCAGGAGTGGGAGCAGCAGATGATGATGATTGCCATTGGCGGCCCCGTCTCCCCGGCGCAACTGAAAGAGACGGCGCTGGACCTGCGCGACCAACTGATCCTGCAGCCGGGTGTGCGCCGCGTGGACGTCTGGGGCGATCGCGCCGACGAGGTCTCCATCGAGGTCTCGGAAGTGGACCTGCGCCGCTACAACCTGACCTTCGACGACGTCGCCAATGCGGTGCGCCGCTCCTCCATCGACCTCCCCGCCGGCCTGGTACGCTCCGACCGCGGCGATATCCAGGTGCAGACCCGCGGCCAGGCATACACGGCCCATGACTTCGCGAGTATCCCGCTGGTCAGTCGTGTCGACGGGACTCAACTGCTGCTGGGGGATGTGGCCGATATCGAGGACGGCTTCGAGGAAGAACAGGGGGTCATCCGTTTCAATGGCCAGCCGGCCATGAACCTGCGCGTGATGCAGGGCGAGCCGCTGGATGTGGTGGCCACCGCGGAACATATCCGCGAATTCATGAAGGAAGCGCGCGAGCAACTGCCGCCGGGGATGGAATTCGAGATCTGGTTCGATTTCTCCGACGCCTATGAGGGTCGCATGAACTTGTTGCTGGGCAATGCCCTGGGCGGCCTGGCGCTGGTGTTCGTGTTGCTAATGCTGTTCCTGCGCCCGGCGCTGGCGATCTGGGTGACCATCGGTATCGCCACTGCCTTTATGGGCGCCCTCTGGTTGCTGCCGGTCACCGGCGTGACACTGAACATGCTGTCACTGTTCGCTTTCCTGCTGATTCTCGGGATTGTGGTCGACGATGCGATCATTGTCGGCGAGGCGGTACACGCGGCGCACGACCGCGGTATCACGGGACTGGCCGCGGCAGTGGACGGGGTGAAGACGGTATCCGCGCCGGTGCTCTTTGCCGTGATTTCCACCATGGTGTTCTTCGTGCCGATGCTGTTCCTGCCCGGCTATACGGCGGAGATGATGTTGCCGCTGCCAGTGGTGGTGCTGCTGGCGCTGTCCTTCTCCCTGATCGAGTCGCTGCTGATACTGCCGGCGCACCTGGTGAACCTGAAGCCGGAGAAAAAGGCCAGGTCCAGTGCCGGCCTGAAACTGCAGAGGCTGCGCGGCAAGTTTGCCGGCGCCATGAAAGTGGCCAGTGACAAATACTATATGCCGCTGCTGCAGAAGTCCCTGAGCAACAGCCGAGCCACGGTGATGGTCTTCGTGATGTCGCTGTTGCTGTCGTTTGCGGTGTTCACGGGCGGTTATATCGGCTTCGCCTTCGAACCCAAGGTACCCTCCGACATTCTGGAACTGGACACCACTATGGCCCCCGGCGAATCCTTCGAGGAGTCCAAGCGGGTGATGGAGCAGTTCGAGCGCGCCGGCGAAAAGCTGGCCGAGGACGAGGAGATGCTGGCGCTGAACGGCGGCAAGCCGTTTTTCGAGAACACCATGGTGTTCCTCTGGCGCGGTGATATTCACGTTCTGTTGCAGCTCACTGACGGCGAGGAGCGCGACGTGACGTCCGAGCAACTGGCGCTACGCTGGCGCGAGTACATCGGTGAGTTGCCGGCCAGTGTCGAGGAGATGAACATCTCCTCCACCATCAACGATGGCGGCACCGGCATGTCCCTGAACCTGAGCACCGCTTCCGGCAACATGGACGAATTGCGCCGGGCCGCCGACGCCGTGAAAGAGGCCATGGACAACTACGCGGGCGTCTACGATGTGCGCGACAACCTGGTCAGCGCGCGCAAGGACATCGAGATACAGTTGAAACCCCACGCCACCAACTTGGGGGTCAGTCTCTCCGATGTGGCCACGCAGGTGCGTCAGGGCTTTTACGGCGAGGAAGTGCAGCGCATTCCCCGCGGTCGCGAGGACGTGCGCGTGATGGTGCGCTACCCGGAGGAGGAGCGTGCCAGCGAGGAGCAGATGGACCGCATCCGCATCCGCACCAGCGAGGGCGAAGTGCCCTTCAGCGCGGTGGCCGATGCGGTCTATGTGCCTGGCTACACCACCATCCGCCGGCACGACCGCGAGCGGGCGGTGCGTATTACCGCGGAACTGACACCGGGGGCGACCAATGCCCAGGAAATCCTGAAGCAGCTGCGTGAAAAAAATGTACCGGAATGGGAAAAGCAGTTCCCCGGCTTCTCTCTCCAGACGACCGGTGGCATGCAGGAGGAGCAGGAGTTCAACAGCGCCATCATCGCCTTCTTCGCGTTGTCGCTATTTACCATCTACGCGCTGCTCGCCATCGCCTTCCGTTCCTATTCGCAGCCGTTGCTGATTCTCACCGCGGTGCCGTTCGGCTTCTTCGGCGCCCTGCTCGGCCACCTGCTGCTGGGGTACGACATCAGCATCATGTCCATGCTCGGCTTTCTCGCCGCATCCGGTGTGGTGGTGAATGACAACCTGGTGCTGATGGACCGTATCAACCAGTTGCGCGCCGAGGGCATGGCGGTGATGGACGCGGTGGTACAGGCGGGCCACGATCGCTTCCGGCCCATTATCCTCACCTCGCTCACGACCTTCATCGGCCTGGTGCCGATCATGTTCGAGCGCTCTATCCAGGCGCAGTTCCTGATTCCCACGGTGATCAGTCTCGCGTTCGGCGTTCTCTGCGCCACCTTCGTGACGCTGATTCTGGTGCCCAACCTGTACAAGGTGATCGAGGTACTGCGCATAAAAGTAAAAGGCAACAAGGGGGACGGCGAGGAGTTGCCGGTGACCCTGGAGAAGGCCTGATGCCGGGATCGGCGGAGCCCGCTGCCCGGCGGCGCTGGAGGCTCCGGTCCGCTTGCGGGCCGCGGGCCGGCTCCCTAAACTGATCTCGATCGAGAAGCCGGCGTAGCGTCGGCTTTTTTATACCTGTTCATCGAGGATTTTCCATTCATGCGCATCCCGCGTATCTTTTCCAGCGACCCCCTCAGCGAAGGTTGTGAAGTACAATTGGACGAGGCCGCCTCGCGCCACCTGGTCAAGGTGCTGCGCCTGTCCGCCGGCCGGCCGCTGGTACTGTTCGATGGCCGCGGCGGCGAGTACAGTGCGGAGCTGGTGGAAACCGGCAAGCGCGCGCGGGCCCGCACACTGGATTTCTTCCCCGGTGACCGCGAGTCGCCGCTGGCGCTGACCTTGGCCATCGGCATTTCCCGCGGCGACCGCTTCGACTGGGTGATACAGAAAGCCACCGAACTGGGCGCGACGCACATCCAGCCCTTGTTCACGGCGCGCTGTGAGGTGAAACTGAGCGGTGAGCGACTGCAGAAAAAGCTCGCTCACTGGCGCCAGGTGGCAACCAGCGCCTGTGAACAGTGTGCCCGCAACTGTATTCCGGATATTGCCGAACCGCAGAAGCTGGCACAATTTCTCCAGCGGCGGGGCGACGAGACACTGAAACTGGTGCTGCACCACCGCACCGAGCAGCAGTTGCATCAACTGGAAGCCGAGCGCGGCCGCCCGCAGTCGGCGCTGCTGCTGGTGGGCCCCGAGGGCGGCCTGTCGGAGGCGGAGATAGACGAGGCGCTGGCGCGGGATTTCCTGCCGCTGCGCCTGGGCCCGAGGGTGCTGCGCACCGAGACCGCACCAGTGGCAGCCATTTCGGTATTGCAGTACCAATGGGGGGATTTCTGAGGCCCACCGGCTTCCCTCAACCACTTCAGGGAGAAGAAAAATGGTCAAACTGATTCTCGTACTGCTGGGCCTGGCGATCCTCGCCATGTCCATCGCCGTGATCGTCAAGCCGCAGTTTGCGCGCGATATCACCGAGCGACTGAACGAAACCGGCTATGCGGTTTCCGCCTGGGGCCGGATCATCGTCGGCCTTATCCTGTTGCTGATCGCCGATACCCGTGCCTGGAATATTCTCTTCAATGCCCTCGGGGTGCTGCTGGTGCTGGCCGGCGCCTATATGCTGTTTGTCGGTTTCGAGCGCAGCAAGGCACTGGCTTTGAAGATTGCGCACGGCAACGAGACTTTCCTGCGGGTTCTCGGTGCCATCGGTGCCCTGCTGGGGCTCCTGCTTCTCTCGGCGACTTAGGTAGTGACTCCCCATGCTTGCCACTGAACTGGTGATTTTCGATTGTGACGGCGTGCTGGTGGACAGCGAGACGATCGTCTGCCGCATCCTCGCCGAGGAAATGAACAAACTCGGTATGGAGACCACCGCGGAGGAACTGGACGAGCAGTTCAGCGGTCGCCCGGCCAAAGACTGCCTGCTGGAAATCGAAACCCGCTACGGCGGCCCACTGCCGGACCAGTACTTCGGCAATACCGAGCGGCGCATCCGCGAGGCCTTCCACAGCGAGCTGCAGCCGATTGCCGGTATCGAGGATCTGCTCGACCACCTGTTACAGGTCAACTTGCGCAGCTGCGTGGCCTCGTCCGGCTCCCATGAAAAAATGCGCCTGACCCTGAACAAGACCGGTCTGTACGAGTATTTCGACGGACGTATTTTCAGCGCCGACGATGTCTCCCGCGGCAAGCCCCACCCGGACCTGTTCCTGCATGCGGCGCAGTCCATGGGGGTGGAACCGGAGCGCTGCCTGGTAGTAGAGGACTCCATTGCCGGCGTCAAAGCGGCGGTGGCGGCGGAGATGCCGGTAGTGGGCTACAGCAACCACCCGGTGCGGACCCCACAGCTGGAAAGGGCCGGCGCACGGGTGGTCAGGGATCTGATGGCCGTGGTGGGTTTTCTGTAACTGGAGCAATCGCCTTTACAGTAGATTGGTCATGGTCAGCGTTTCTGGGCCTGCTACACTGGTCACGCCTTCCGGACTGCTGCAGCCATCGAAGTCGGTTTGCAGCAGCGTAAGAGTTCTGACCAGTGTTGCTCCTGAAAATCTGCCCGATACTATTTCTAACTCCTGAATAACAACGACTTGCCCCACAGGGCGCTGGACTACTTGGTTGTTTACTTCCGCAGCACTTTCAGTGCCATCACTCCAGAGTATTTCGCTGTTTATTGTCGCAGTGTTGCTGTTGCAGCCGATTTCACCAAAACCTGTAGTCGTAATTTGGGCATTAGATATGCCGAGCGGTAGCCCAGTGCAGGCACTTAATACAGAAGTGGCTACAAATGTAGTGGTTTTCGGCGTGTTTGTTATGCCTGGTGTGTAGTGAGTGATGTTGGTTCCAAGTGGACACGTCAGCGTTGTTATCTGGGCTGCGGCACTGCCGGCCCCCAGGAACAATGAGAACAGCGGTATCAGAACCACTCCTGAGGCTATCTTCAGTAAATGCATTCTCTTTCTCCATCTGTGTTTACTGTCTAAGGAAGTAACAATCTGATAGTGATGTTGGGTTTCCAGTGGTTGCCGCCCACCACCCCTATAGCAGGTTGGTCATGGTCAGTGTTGTAGGGCCGCCGACACTGGTTACCCCTTCCGGGCTGCTACAGCCATCGAAATCGGTCTGCAGCAGTGTCAGGGTCCTGACCAGTGTTGCGCCGATGAACCTGCCGGATATGATTTCCGACTCTTCAATGACGATGACCTGTCCGAGTGGTCGTTGAACCACGATATTGTTTGCCTGCGCACTGCTGGTGGTACCGTCGCTCCAGACGACATTGGTAGTCACGAACGGCGTGCCGCCGTCGCAGCCGAGATTGCCGGAGCCTGAGGTTGTGATTGTCGCGTTTGAAATACCCAGTGGTAGTCCCACACAAGCACTGAGTAATGAAGTGGACTCCAGGGTTGTCGGCTTTGGGGTATTGGTGATACCGGGCGTGTAGTGGGTAATCGTCGACCCGAGTGGACACGTCAATGTCGCTATCTGGGCGGAGGCGTGCCCGGAACCGATCATCTGCAGTGCGATTGCCAGTAACGCTATTGCTGTTGCTTTCATTTTTGCTTTCCTTTTTTGTCGGCTGCTCAAAGCAGCGAGGTCACGGTCATGGTGATCGGTCCCGCGGCACTGGTGACGCCTTCCGGTGTGCTGCAGCCGGCCAGGTCTGTCTGCAGTAGCGTTACGGTTCTGATCAGCGTGGCCCCGACAAAGCGGCCGGAAACGATCTCCGCCTCGCTGACCAGGATGATCTGCCCGGCGGGTCTCTGCGTGATGGCATTCACCACCTCGGCGGTGCTGGTGGTCTGGTCTCCCCAGAGAATATCGAGGGTGATGTCCGCATCACTGCTTTCGCAGCCGATATTGCCGGAACCGCTGACACTGATCTGTGCGTTGGAGATTCCCAGTGGCACCCCGACACAGGCGGTCAGCTGTTCGGTGCCCGTGATGGTGGTGGGCTTGGGTGTGTTCGTGATGCCCGGGGAGTAGTGCACTATTTCGGTGCCGACACTGCAGTTCAGTGTGACGGTCTCGGCCTGTGCCGGGGCCCCTGCCGCGATGGAGAAGATCAGTGCGAGCGGGGCGAGCAGGCGCTTGAGGAAGGTTGTCGCGTTCATGGTCTGGTCCATTGTTTGTCGGGAAATGGCTGGTGGTGGATGACAAAAGGCGAGGTCGCAGCGGGACGGTAACACCGAAACAGGATGCCGCTGGCGCACGCTTGCCGCGGGGTGTGGGGATTTGCTTAGGGGTAAGCGGAATCGCAGCGGCTATCGGGCTGGAAGTGCCCCCTGGGATATTTGCCCTGACTCCGCGGTATTGATTGGTCGATGGCTTGCGCGACACTAGAATGCGGGCGACGTCGGTCAATCCGGGAGTGCCTGCGAATGTTGAGGCCGTGCCCTCTATCCGTGTCGATACCGTCGGCCTGCCTGTTATGCAGTGTGTTGGCCCTGGGCGGTTGCTACGACCCGCATAAGAAATACACCCTGGATCCACTGGCGGAAGTGGTAACCGGCGACGGCGAGAAAGCCGCTCGCGACGCCGCCCCCTTTGCCGACGAAATGGTGCGCTACCTGCGCGGCAAACCGCGCGACAGTAACACCGGCGCCGGTTTTATTCTGCAGGTGGAATTCGAGCCGGGTGGTTTTGCGCCGCGTATGGATACCCTGTCGGATATAGAGGCGCTGCTGGTGATCATGCGCGACTTCCCGGGCCTGAAGGTTGCCATCGAGGGTCATACCGACAACGCCGGCGAGTCGGAGAAAAACCTGAAATTGTCCCAGTGGCGCGCCGACTGGGTGCGCCGCTTCCTTATCGAGCGCGGTATCGACGGCGAGCGCATCACCGCCGAGGGGTTCGGCGACACCCGGCCAATCGCCGACAACAGCACGGCCGCCGGGAAACGGGAAAACCGCCGGCTGGTGATTCGCGTGCTGAATTTCGAATACCAGACGATGAAGATCAAATACCAATAATCCACGAGATTTGGATTAACGAGGCAATCAGGTCTTTCTGGTTGATAGCCTGTGGTGACGGGATTGTCCTTCCCGGATACCTGTTTCTGATATTTTTCCCTGCCACTGTCGATTTCATTCCCCGCAGCCCGACCAATCAGTGATACACAGCTAAAACGGGGGCGCGATGATCTACCTCTGCCTGGTTTATCCGCTACCATCGACCGCTATCCAGCCGTCATTGCCGCCGGCACTGCAATCTGTGGTGCTGATTAGCGCGCGCGACCTGAATCGGGCGATACAGTGGCTTTCCGGAGAACTGCTGTGTGACGGAGCGGCGGTGACTCTGCGCCGCCTGCACAAAGTGGTGGATAAAGTGGTGGATATTGATGCCAACGCAACCAATGGAGAGCGCGCGATGAAATACCTTTGTCTGGTATACGGCGATGAACTGATACGGCACTCCCAGCCTGATAACCCCAAGGACAGCGAGTGCCGGGCCTACACCGAATCTGTGGCGGAGACCGGGCGCATGCTGGCGGCGGAAGCGCTGGAGTCGGTGGACACGGCCACGACTGTGCGCATGCGCGGCGGCCAAGTGTCGATCACCGACGGCCCTTTCGCCGAGACCAAGGAACAGCTTGCCGGCTTTTATCTGGTGGATGCGCAGAACCTGGACGAGGCGCTGGAGATTGCCGCCGCTATTCCCGCCGCCCGGATTGGCAGTATTGAAGTACGGCCGGTGCGCCAGCTACAGGTTTAGGAGGTGGCCTTTGCACACTGCCTGCTGCGCCGCGGCGGCAGGCCCACGGACGGCGACGATCGATAAACGTTAAGACAGAAAAGTGAGAGACGAATGAAATTTTCCCCCTACCTCAACTTCGATGGCCACTGCAAAGAAGCCTTTGAGTTTTACGCCGAAGTACTGGATGGCGAAATTGTGTTTATGTCCACCTTCGAAGAGGCCCCGGAAGATGTCGATGTTTCGCCCGGTTTCAGGGACAAGATCATGCACGCGCAGCTCAAAGTTGGTGACCAGATCATCATGGCCTCGGACGCGGCGCCGCAGAACTACGATATCCCCCAGGGCATCAACATCACCATCGGTGTGGATACGCCGGAGGAGGCCGAACGCATGTACGAGGCGCTGTCGGAAGGCGGCTCGGTCCGGATGCCGATGGAGGAAACCTTCTGGGCACAACGCTTCGCAGTATTCAGTGATCGCTTTGGTATTCCGTGGATGGTCAATTGCGACAAGTGATTGCCGAATAGATTCGGATTGCCTCTTTGCGCTGTCTTTCCCTGTATTCCCACGCCAATCGGTGTTTGAATTGCCATATTGGCTGATTGGGGACTGCGAGACCGGGAAATGGCAGAACTGAACCGTGAAACCGTACGGTGGCGGCTTGAGGAAATCTATCGCGACGAATCACGCCGCGTGCTGGCGACACTGATCCGCCTGCTGGGGGATTTTGAGCTGGCAGAGGAGGCGCTGCACGAGGCCTTTGCCGCGGCATTGAAGCAGTGGCCCGAAGACGGGATTCCCGAAAGCCCCCGCGCCTGGTTGGTTTCAACCGGCCGATTCAAGGCCATTGATGTAGTGCGCCGGCGCAATCGCCACGAGTCCGCCGTCGATGAAATCGCGCGCGGCCTGGACGAGGGCGCCGGCGATCCTGCCGATTGGGCCGACGATCGCGTCGGCGACGATCATCTGCGGCTGATTTTCACCTGCTGTCACCCGGCACTGTCGATGGACGCGCGAGTGGCGCTGACGTTGCGGGAGGTCTGCGGCCTCACCACGGAGGAAATCGCCAGCGCCTTCCTGAGCAGCAACGCCACCCTGGCCCAGCGCATCGTGCGGGCAAAAAAGAAAATCCGCAGTGCCGGTATTCCCTACCAGATCCCGGGGCGGAACGACCTGCAGGAGCGTCTGGACGGCGTACTGAAGGTGATCTACCTGGTGTTCAATGAAGGCTACTCGGCATCCAGTGGCGAGTCGCTGCTGCGCGCTGACCTGAGCCGCGAGGCGATCCGCCTGGGTCGGCTGCTCAACCAACTGCTGCCAGATCCGGAAGTACAGGGACTGCTGGCGCTGATGCTGCTCAACGAATCCCGCCGCGACGCTCGTACTGACAGTGCCGGTGACATAGTTCTACTGGAAGATCAGGATCGTAATCGATGGGATCGGCGGATGATCACGGAAGGTATCGAGTTGGTGGAGACCGCACTACGATCCGGACGTTTTGGTTCCTATGCACTACAGGCGGCTATCAACGCTATCCATGCCGAGGCCCCCAGTGCTGATGAAACGGATTGGGCGGAGATCGTTGCCCTTTATGATGTGTTGCAGCGTCTGGCATCGTCTCCTGTGGTGGCCCTAAACCGTGCCGTGGCGGTGGCGATGCGGGATGGGCCGGAAATAGGACTGGAGTTGGTGGAGAAGCTATCCGAGGAAGGAGGTTTGGATAACTACCATTTATTTTTCGCAGTCAAAGCCAATTTCTATCGACAATTGGGGAGATGGGAAGAAGCCAGGGGATCTTACGCCAAGGCATTGTCTCTTGCGCAGCAGGAACCCGAGAGGCGTTTTTTACGACTGAAAATTCAGTCACTTGGTTAGCTGACCCACTCAGTGGATTGATCCCGTCGAAATTGCCTTTAAGTTAGCCATAATGCTCATTCTATGAACTTTTTTGGTTTGAGTATCACTCTTTTTTACTCAAAATATTTCGAACATGTAACATATCTTTTCAGATTCGTAATAGGCGTAATACATTTGTCGCACGTATCAACATAAGAATGATAAATATTTCGTTTTTTGTGAGTTATCTATAAATGCTCGAGTGACAGTTTAATCCTCGGTATGATCAATTCGAGGTATACCGAAACCCTGCATTAGTGTACATCTACGTGGGGTATTGTTAGTTAAAACTTAAAAACAACAATAAATACTTGGAGGGTTAAATGAAGCCTGATTTCAAAAGGAATTTCCTGAGCGCGACAATTATCTTAGCCACAGCTGGTGCTTCAGTCTCTTTTGCGCAGGAAAATGGCAAAACTAGTCAACCTGTAATGAAAGACGATCAACTTGTTGAGGAGGTTGTCGTTACCGGGTCGCGTATCAAACGTACAAACCTGGAAACTGCTAGTCCGATTACTTCTGTGAGTATCGAAGATATCGAGATGAGTGGAAGCATCAGCTTGGGGGACTATCTGAACCAGTTGCCCGCGCTGCGTTCCACTTTTTCCAATAGTAATGCAGGTCGATTTATCGGTACAACTGGTCTGAATCTGTTGGATCTGCGCGGAATGGGGACTGACCGCACTCTGGTGCTTCAGGATGGGCGTCGCCATGTCGGTTCATCTGTGGGCACTTCTGCAGTAGATATAAATACTATCCCGGAAGATCTACTGTTGCGTGTGGACACGGTAACTGGTGGCCAATCAGCCATTTACGGTGCCGATGCTGTTACCGGTGTCATCAATTTCGTAACTCGTGACGACTTTGAGGGTGTCAAAGTCAACCTGCATCATATGCAGCCCGAACTCGATGGTGGCGAGGCGAGCGAGTTCAGTGTGACCTGGGGTAGTAATTTTTCCGAGGGGCGCGGCAACGTTGCGGTAAGTTTTCAACATTCCGAGACTGCGCAAGTATTCGGGAAGGACCGGCCGTGGGTGGCTAGCCAGCCCGGCTATCAGAATAATCCTGAAGGAGCCGGGGACAACGGTATTCCCGATGAAGTTCTGGTATTCAACACCACTAACAATCTGTTGAGTGAAAACGGGGTTATTTGGGGGCCGCATCCGCTATCCACTATTTATGGATACTCAGAAGAGGATTTTGCCGGCCTGGGAAGTCTCGCCGGGGGACCCTACACGTTTACTGACGATGGTCAGCTGGTAGCCTTCAATCCCGGTGAATACCCCCCCGGAGAAACCACATCCGTGGGTGGCGATGGTCTGAATTTTATCCGCTCTACCCAGTTGTATCCGGAGCTGGAGTCACAAAACTTCTTTACAAAGGCTCATTACGACCTGACTGATAGTACTCGACTGTTCGCCGAAGCAAAATACAGTCGAAATCATGCGCAGAGTTATGGTCAACCTTCCTTCGACTACTTTGGAGATCTGGTGTTGTCCGCGGACAATGCTTTCTTGCCATCTGAATTGAAGCAGGAGCTGGATGCAGCTGAAATGGACAGTTTCTGGTATCACCGCTTCCATTCGGATCTGGGTATGCGTGGCGATGATGCCGAACGCGAAGTGCAACGTTATGTACTGGGTGTGGAAGGCGACCTGGACACAAATTGGACCTATGAGGTCTCTGCTGTCTACGGTCAGTACGACGCAGAGGTGGACTACACCAATAATCGTCATAATGCCCGATTCTTCCAGGCCATCGATGCGGTAGTGGATCCGGAAAGTGGTGAAATTGTCTGTCGCAGCGAAAGTGCCCGCGCCAATGGCTGTCAACCTATCAACCTGTTTGGTTTTGGTCTCAACAGTCAGGAAGCCATTGATTATTTCATGCTGCAGGACACTGGCTCCACGGAGAAAATGACTCAGACAGTGTTTGCTGCCAACGTTACCGGCGACCTGTTTGAGCTGCCGTCAGGTGCCCTGGCTACCGCCTTTGGTATTGAGTACCGTGAGGAGACTTCCGAAGTCGACTACGATCAGGTTATCAAGGATGGTGAGACTTTCATGAATGCGCTCGCCCCGACATCCGGCGAATACGATGTGAGCGAAGCCTACGCCGAATTTTCAGCGCCTCTGGTTGATGGGATTCCAGCGGTGGAGAGCTTGATCCTCGGTGGCTCGGCGCGTATCTCCGATTACAGTTCTGTGGGTAACACCACCACTTGGGGAGCGTCTCTCGACTGGGCTGTCACCGAGGATGTTCGCGTTCGTGCAACTAGTTCCGAGGCAGTGCGTGCCCCTAATATCGATGAACTTTACGCTCCTCTGGGTGAAAATTTCTTCGATTGGGAAGACCCCTGCAGTTACGACAAGATTGACGATGCTCCCGATCCCGCTCAGCGAGCAGCACGCTGCGCCGAACTTGGGGTACCGGAGGGTTTCAACTCGGTTAACGACGCTTCTTATATCGGTGGCCTCAGTGGCGGCAACCCAGAGCTGAAAGAGGAAACTGCGGAAACTATCACCTATGGTCTCGCTATCACACCCCGCTTTGCCCCGGGTCTGTCGATCAGCATTGACTATTGGGATATGGATATCACCGATTCTATTTCTGGCGTACCGGCCCAGGAGATTTTGGAGCGCTGTGTTGACAGTGCCAGTATTGACAATGTTTATTGTCCGCTGGTGCCGCGGGACTCCACGGGTGAAGTGACATCTCTGACTTCCACCCTGTTCAATATCGCCAGCCTCACCGCTCGCGGCATTGACTACCAAGTGGATTACAGCTTCGATCTGGCGGATATCATGCCTTCTGAATCAAACTGGGGGTCGCTGGATTTCAGTTTGGTTGGTACACAGCTGCTGGAACGCAATGACTATCCGTTCCAGGATAACCCGGATGATCCGGATGAGATCCGCGGAGAGTTGGGCGATCCGGTTCGCAGCTACACTACAAACCTGACGTATCACCGAGGTGATCTGCAGATCAACTGGCGTAGCCGTTATATTGACGATATGTTGTTGATTGAAAATGATGAGCGTATCGATCTACAGGCCCCCTACAAGACTCCGAGTATCCGTTACCACGACCTGCAGGGGCGTTACAATTTCGCGGAGCTTGAAGTCTACGGTGGCATCAATAACATCGATGATGTGGAGCCGCCGGTAGGTCTTTCCGGTACTACTAGTGGTTCGGGTATCTACAATACCCTGGGCCGCAGCTTCTATCTCGGGATTAACTATTCCCTGTAAGTAGCGATTCTGAGCCCTATAAAACCCGCCGCAACCGGCGGGTTTTTTCGCAATTTGCCCGGGCGAGGGTAGTTTCTGCTGATGAATACGTCAGCCTTTTTTAAGCAAGTAAAAGAAACACATCGCCAATCCCAGCAGTCCCAACCACGGTGAGATCGCCAGTTCTTTCAGGAACGGCACCTGCCCTGGCAGCGTCACCGCCAATACCGCCACCAGCACGCCCATCAATGCCTCGCCGGTAATCAACCCGGATGCCAGCAGTAGTCCGTTCCCCTCGCTGTCGCCAGCACGATGTTTGCGCTGCCAGTGCGCCAGCAGGCCGCCGAGAAAAATCGGCACCGACAGGCCCAGCGGCAGGTAGACACCCACGGCGACCGCCAGTACCGGGAAGCGGAAATCCGAGCCGCGGTTTTTCTGGACCTGGTCCAGCACGATCAATATCGCCGCCAGCCCGAAACCGATAAAGATATAGGCCCACTCGATACCGGCGCCGAAGATGCCGGTGGACAGGTCGCGCATCAGGTTTGCCTGTGGCGCGGACAGCGGTGTCGCTCCCGGGTTCAGTGGACTGACGCGGCCGATGCCGTAGCCCTGGTCGAGTATCGACAGCACCAGCGGGATGGCGCCGGCGGCGGCCACCACACCGACCATCTGGAACAGCTGCTGGCGCCAGGGCGTGGCGCCGACGATATGGCCGCACTTCAGGTCCTGCATATTGTCGCCGGCGATGGCCGCGGCGGAGCAGATCATGCCGGCCAGGTACATGACTGCGATGGGGCCGAGTTTCGCGCCCATGCCCTGGTTGCCCATCAACTGCAGCAGGATCAGCGCCGAGACGATGACCGTGGCAATGGTGACGCCACTGATGGGATTGTTGCTGGAGCCCACCAGGCCGGCCATGTAACCGGCCACCGAGGCGAATACAAAGCCGAGCAGCAGCATCAGGGCGGACATGATGGCCGCGATCCAGGCGCGCTCCGGATAGCCGTCCAGCGCGTGCAGGAAAATAAAATAGAGCGGCACGGAAGACAGCAGCACCAGCAGGCCCACGTACGGAATCGGGGTATCCTGTTCCGTGCGCAGGGCGGTGGTGCCGTGGGTTTTCGACTGCCGGTGCGCGTGCAGTGACGCACGCACGCCCACCGCCAATGGCCGCGCCAGTGTGAATAGCGACCAGACGCCGCCCACCATCATGGCGCCGACCCCGATGCGGCGGCACTGCTGCCAGGAGGTGTTGGCCAGGTCCTGCCAATCCTGTCCGCTCCAGTTTTCCATTGCGCCACTGACGCCGGCAATGCCCATCAGTTCTTCGCGATTCAGCAGCCAGTTGAGCGGCACGCCGATCAGGGTGCCGATGGCGCCGCCGATAAACACCAGCGAGGCAATATTGCGGCCGACGATATAGCCCACGCCGAGCAGCGCCGGGCTCAGGGTGATATTGCCGGTAAACAGCCAGTTGCCGCCCAGCCAGCTGCGCGTCGCGGCGACACCGCCGGCCAGCAGGCCCACGCCGGATTCCAGCAGCTTGATCAGCCCGCCCAGGCCGGCGGCGCTCAACAGTACACGGAAACTGCGTTGGGCCTCCTCATCGTGACGGTACTCGGGGTGATCCTTGTCGGTTTCGATACCACCGGTTTTCAGTACCTGCGCGGTAGCGACACCCTCGGGGAATGCCAGCTGGGTTTCCACAATCAGCGCGCGCCGCAGCGGAATGGTAAAGGCGACACCGAGAATGCCGCCGAGCACACCGATCAATGCCATGGTGCCCCAGTGGTAGCCGTCCCAGGCGCCCATGATCACCAGTGCCGGTAGCGTAAAGATAATCCCAGCGGCAAGGGATTCCCCCGCCGAGGCGGCGGTCTGCACCATATTGTTTTCCAGGATGGTGGAACGGCGGAACAGCCGCAGTATGCCCATCGAGGCCGCGGCGGCGGGAATGGAGGCGGAGACGGTCAGGCCCACCAGCAGGCCGATATAGGCGTTGGCGGCGGCCAGCACCGCCGACAGGATAGCGCCGAGAATCAGCGCTTTCAGTGTGAGTTCGCGCAGGTTGCGCTCGGGGGCGACGAGAGGTGTATCGGCCATGGGCAAATCCCCGGTTGTTATCGGCTTCCACTCTTATAGCAGATGGAATTCCGGGAAGGATTCGCAGATAGTCCGTTTGCACCGATTTCAGACCGTGGGTGGGAGGAGCCGTAGTCCGGATGGAGCGAAGCGGAATCCGGGAGAAAGCGGCCCGGGAAAGGGCTCCCGGATTCCAGCGCTGCGCGCCTGCATCCGGGCGACACGAGACAGCGGCCTATCAGTTTTCAGGGATATCCAGTGCGCGCAGGATATCCGCGTTGGGGCTCACCTGGTTCATGGTGTAGAAATGCAGCCCCGGTGCGCCGCCCTCGATCAGGGTTTCGCACAGGTCTGTGACCACTTCCAGCCCCAGCTTTTTGATATCTTCCGGATCGCGGAAGCTCTCCATCCGCTGGCGCAGCCAGCGCGGGATCTCCGCGCCGCAGTTGCGCGAGAAGCGCGCCAGGTTGGCGAAATTGGTGATCGGCATGATGCCCGGAATAATCGGCGCGTCGATGCCGGCCTTCTGGCACTGGTCGACAAAATAGAAATACGCATCCGGGTTGTAGAAGTACTGGGTCAGTGCGCTGTCGGCGCCGGCCTCGAACTTGACCTTCAGGTAGTGGATGTCGTCGTCGTAGCTCTGCGACTCCGGATGGATTTCCGGATAGGCCGCCACTTCCAGGTGAAAGTGGTCGCCGGTGTGGCGGCGGATAAAGGCCACCAGCTCGTTGGCGTAGACCAGCTGCGCCACGGCGCCCATGCCCGAAGGCATATCACCGCGCAGGGCGACGATACGGTCCACGCCCGCCTCTTTGTAGCGATTCAGCAGGCCCAGTACGATCTCTTCGTTGTCGCCGCCGAAAGACAGGTGCGGCGCGATGGAGATGCCGTCGCCGCGCATATCGGTGACGATATTGGCCGTGGTATCGCGGGTGGTGCCGCCGGCGCCGTAGGTCACGGAGAAAAAGTCCGGGTTGAATGCCTGCAGTGTCTCGCGGGTCTTGTACAGTTTTTCCCGGCCCTCTGGGGTCTTGGGCGGGAAGAACTCGAAGCTGATTCTGGGGGTGTCGGTCATAGTGCTCACTTCCAGTCCCAGGTTCTGGATGCCGGCCTGCGCCGGCATGACGAAATTGGTATCGTCATCCCGGGCTCGACCCGGGATCCAGCTGGGGGTGGTTTAATACTTGTAACTTTCCGGCTTGTAGGGCCCATCCACGGACACGCCGATATAACCGGCCTGCTCGTCGGTCATGCGCGTAATCACGCCGCCGAAGCCCTGTACCATATAGCGCGCCACTTCCTCGTCCAGGTGTTTCGGCAGCACTTTCACGTAGAGTGCGGAAACTTTCTGGTCCGTCGGCAGCTCGGCGAATTTTTCCTGGAACAGGTGGATCTGGGCCAGCACCTGGTTGGCGAAGGAGCCGTCCATGATGCGGCTCGGGTGGCCGGTGGCGTTGCCCAGGTTGACCAGGCGGCCCTCGGACAGCAGCAGCAGGTGATCGTTGTCCGCCGCATTGCGCACGATTTTGTGCACCTGCGGTTTCACTTCTTGCCACTGCCAGTTTTCGCGCATAAAGGCGGTATCGATCTCGTTGTCGAAGTGGCCGATATTGCACACCACGGCGCCGCTCTTCAGCGCTTTCAGCATGGGTGCATCGCAGACGGTGGTGTTGCCGGTGGTGGTGACGATCAGGTCGGTATTGGCCAGCAACTCGCGGTTGACGCCCTCGTCGGTGCCGGTATTGATGCCGTCTTTATACGGCGATACCAGCTCGAAGCCGTCCATGCAGGCCTGCATGGCGCAGATCGGATCCACTTCGGACACCTTGACGATCATGCCCTCTTGACGCAGCGAGGCAGCGGAGCCCTTGCCCACGTCGCCGTAGCCGACTACCAGCGCCTTCTTGCCGGACAGCAGGTGATCGGTACCGCGCTTGATGGCATCGTTGAGGCTGTGGCGGCAGCCGTATTTGTTGTCGTTCTTGCTCTTGGTGACGGCGTCGTTGACGTTGATTGCCGGCACTTTCAGCGTGCCCGCCTTGAGCATGTCCTGCAGGCGGTGTACGCCGGTGGTGGTCTCCTCGGAGATGCCGTGGCAGTTGTCGAGGATCTCCGGGTATTTGCGGTGCAGCAGTTCGGTCAGGTCGCCGCCGTCGTCGAGGATCAGGTTCGGCTGCCAGCCGGCCACGTCCGCGCCCACGGTGCGCTCCAGGCACCACTCGTATTCTTCCTCGGTTTCGCCCTTCCAGGCGAATACCGGCACACCGCTGGCGGCGATGGCCGCGGCGGCGTGATCCTGGGTGGAGAAAATATTGCACGAGGACCAGCGCACTTCGGCGCCCAGTGCCACCAGTGTCTCGATCAGCACGGCGGTCTGGATGGTCATATGGATACAGCCCATGATGCGCGCGTCTTTCAGCGGCTGTTCCGCGCGGTATTTTTCCCGCAGGGTCATCAGCGCCGGCATCTCGCCCTCGGCGATCTCGATTTCGCGGCGGCCCCAGTCGGCCAGGCCGATATCGGCCACTTTGAAGTCTTTGAATTCGGTGCTCATCTGGTTCATCGTTTTACCCAATTAGTCGGATCTATCGGTGCGCACGGCGCACCCTACATGTTTTTCCTGTAGGAGCCTGCCCTGCAGGCTCCTACAGCACAATCTTGCGAGTCCCGAGTCCCGAGTCCCGAGTCCCGAGTCCCGAGTCCCGAAATCACAGTCCCGCGTGCGACCGCAGGATTTCCGCCTTGTCGGTTTTCTCCCACGGAAACGCGGTAAAGGTCTCGGTCTGTGTCTCGCCGTTGCTGTCGGTCCACTCGTAACTGTGCTCGAACGGCTCGCGGCCGAAGTGGCCGTAGGCGGCGGTGAGCTGGTACATCGGGTGCAGCAGGTCCAGCGCCCTGGAAATGGCGTAGGGGCGCAGGTCGAAGTGCTCGCGCACCAGCTCGGTCAGTTTCTCCTCGCTCACCACGCCGGTGCCGAAGGTATTGATGGACACCGAGGTCGGCTCGGCCACGCCGATGGCGTAGGACACCTGGATCTCGCAGCGGCTGGCGAGACCGGCGGCGACGATGTTCTTCGCCACATAGCGGCCGGCATAGGCGGCGGAGCGGTCCACCTTGGACGGGTCCTTGCCGGAGAAGGCGCCGCCGCCGTGGCGGGCGGAGCCGCCGTAGGTGTCGACGATGATCTTGCGCCCGGTGAGGCCGCAATCGCCGACCGGGCCGCCGATCACGAACTTGCCGGTGGGGTTGATATGGTACTGGGTGCCTTCGTGCAGCAGCTCCGCCGGCAGCACATGGTGCACGATCAGCTCCAGCACCGCCTCGCGCAGGTCCTCCTGGCTGACTTCCGGATTGTGCTGGGTGGACAACACCACGGCGTCGATGGCGCAGGGCTTGCCGTCGTCATCGTAGCGGAAGGTTACCTGGCTCTTGGCGTCCGGGCGCAGCCACGGCAGCAGGCCGGATTTGCGCGCCTCCGCCTGGCGCTCCACCAGGCGGTGCGCGTAGTAGACCGGTGCGGGCATAAAGGCCGGGGTCTCGTCGGTGGCATAGCCGAACATCAGGCCCTGGTCGCCGGCGCCCTGGTCTTCCGGCTTGCTGCGGTCGACACCCTGGGCGATATCCATGGACTGCTTGCCGATCACATTGATCACGCCGCAGGTCTCGCCGTCGTAGCCGACATCGGAGGAGGTGTAGCCGATATCCAGGATCACCTTGCGCACCAGGTCTTCCAGGTCCACCCAGGCGCTGGTGGAGATCTCGCCGGCAATCACGGCGATACCGGTTTTCACCAGGGTCTCGCAGGCCACCCGCGCCTGCTTGTCGCGCGCCAGCAGCGCGTCCAGGACGGCATCGGAAATCTGGTCGGCGATCTTGTCCGGGTGTCCTTCGGAGACGGACTCCGAGGTAAACAGTCTGTATTCACTCATATGATCTCTCCATTAATGACGCCGCAGGCGCTCCATTGTGAGGTCGCTTTAAGCGGTTCGATCGATTCCACTTCTTCCGGTGCGCACGGCGCACCCTACTCGCACACCTGTAGGGTGCGCCGTGCGCACCGTTAGGGTTTGATAAATTCCCGAATCTGGATCTGAAACCCATTGCGCAGTGCACTGTACACACTGCGCCCGTTCGCAAGCCCGGCCTCCTCGGCCCAGCCGCTCAGCTGCTCCGGCGCAAAGCCCAGCCACAGGTCACCGCAGGCCTCGCGCGCCCAGTCCTGGCGGTGATCCTGCAGCTCCGCCACCAGTAGTTGGCCACCGCTTTTCAGCGCCTGTTCCAGGTCGCGGAAAATCTGTGCCGGCTCCGGGGTGTGGTGCAGCACCATATTGACGACGATGCTGTCGGCGCTGTCCGGCCGCGCCGCCGCTTCGCGGGTATCGCCGTGGATAAACTCGATATTGCCCAGCCGCTTGTCCCCGGCAAACTGTTGCGCGCGCTCCAGCATGGTGTGGGACAGGTCCAGTGCCGCAATGCGCTCGAAGCGCATCGCCAGCTCGGCCAGGAACTCGCCCTCACCGGGGCCCACTTCCATTGCCGCCGCACCGGGTTTCAGCAGCTGTGCCACCTGCGGGCCGTAGACCTCGTAGCCGGCGATCAGCTCCTGCTGCTCGCGGAAGCGGTTGCCGTAGTCGGCGAAGAAACGCCGCGATGCCTCGGCGCGTTCCGCCGCCACCCGCTCCACGGCGGCCGTGCGCTCGGGGGGCAGCGGCAACTGGTCGAGGCTGGCGAACAGCGGTTGCAGGCCGTCGTCGTGACCGCTGCGTCGGTAAAACAGGTTGTTGCCCTCGCGGCGCCTGCTCACCAGCTCCGCCTGGGCCAGCACCTTCAGGTGGTGCGACAGCGCCGGCTGGCGCAGGTCGAAGATGCGGCACAGCTCCAGCACGCTGTAGGAGTCCTGGCTCAGCAGGCGCAAAATCTCCAGGCGCAGCGGATCGCCGGCCGCTTTCAGGCGTGCGGCCAGTAGCGCAATCGCGTCGCCATCCTGGCGATCGGCAGTATCCGTGGAGGGCTGGAAGGGAAGCATGGCGGGGAGTTTAGCAGTGCCATTACTCTATATCAAAGTTTTTTGATATAGGTGCATTAATAATTTTTGATGAAGTCCGGCTGTTTTTGGGATCGATGTGGTAGCGTTACCATTTCCGCCGTGTTGTCGGGTCGAATGGCCCGCCGCCTTTGCGCCCCGCAGCGGATTGCGGGAGAATACGCGTCCTTTTTAGCCGCCGCGGCCCGCGGTGAAAAACCCGGCCCGCAAGAACCGACCAGAGAGCTGAGCCCTATGAGTTCCCAGACCCCTTCCCGCACCGAACTGGCCAATGCCGTTCGCGCCCTGTCCATGGATGCCGTGCAGAAAGCCAACAGCGGCCACCCCGGCGCGCCCATGGGCATGGCGGATATCGCCGAAGTCCTGTGGAACGACTACCTGAAGCACAATCCGGCCAACCCGGACTGGGCGGACCGCGACCGCTTCGTACTGTCGAACGGTCACGGTTCCATGCTGCTCTATTCGCTGCTGCACCTGTCCGGTTACGAGCTGCCGCTGGAAGAGCTGCAGAATTTCCGCCAGCTGCACTCCAAAACCCCCGGCCACCCGGAGTACGGCTATGCGCCGGGTGTCGAGACCACCACCGGCCCGCTGGGCCAGGGCGTCACCAACGCAGTGGGCATGGCACTGGCGGAAAAGGTACTGGCGGCACAGTTCAATCGCCCGGGCTACGAACTGGTGGATCACCACACGTACTGCTTCCTGGGTGACGGCTGCCTGATGGAAGGCGTCTCCCACGAGGCCTGCTCCCTGGCCGGCACCCTGGGCCTGGGCAAGCTGGTCGCCTTCTACGACGACAACGGCATTTCCATCGACGGCGAGGTACAGGGCTGGTTCACCGACGATACGCCCAAGCGCTTCGAGGCTTACGGCTGGCACGTGATTGCGAATGTGGACGGCCACGATTCCGCCGCGATCAAGAAGGCCATCGAGGCCGCCCGCGCCGAGACCGACAGGCCCACCATCATCTGCTGCAAGACCGTGATCGGCTTCGGCTCGCCGAACAAACAGGGCCGCGAGGAATGCCACGGTGCGGCGCTGGGCGAGGAAGAGGTTGCACTGGTGCGCGAGACCATCAACTGGCCCCACGCGCCCTTCGAAATTCCGGCGGAAATCTACGAGGGCTGGAATGCGCGCGGCAAGGGCGAGGCGCAGGAAGAGGAGTGGCAGGATATCTTCGCCGACTACCGCGAGGCGTTCCCGGAACTGGCAGACGAGTTCGAGCGTCGCGCCGGCGACGAACTGCCGGCGGACTTCCTGGTCAAGGCCGACGAGTACATCAGGGAGTGCCAGGAAAAGGCGGAGAAGGTCGCCTCGCGCAAGGCCAGCCAGAATACCCTGAACAACTTCGGCCCGCTGCTGCCGGAATTCCTCGGCGGTTCCGCCGACCTGGCCGGTTCCAACCTCACCATCTGGAATGGTTCCAGGGGCGTGAGTGCGGACGACGCCTCCGGCAACTACATCTACTACGGCGTGCGCGAATTCGGCATGAGCGCGATCATGAACGGCATCGCCCTGCACGGCGGCTTCGTGCCCTACGGCGCCACCTTCCTGATGTTCATGGAATACGCGCGCAACGCCGTGCGCATGGCCTCGCTGATGAAGCAGCGGGTGATCTTCGTCTACACCCACGACTCCATCGGCCTGGGCGAGG
The DNA here is from genome assembly GCF_023634065.1 of Microbulbifer litoralis. Classification (GTDB taxonomy): domain Bacteria; phylum Pseudomonadota; class Gammaproteobacteria; order Pseudomonadales; family Cellvibrionaceae; genus Microbulbifer; species Microbulbifer litoralis. The sequence goes on along the minus strand of NZ_JALKCV010000005.1, from coordinate 187,505 downwards.
ACGGCCCCACCCACCAGCCGGTGGAACAGCTGACCGCCCTGCGCGCGACCCCGAACCTGCACACCTGGCGCCCGGCGGACACCACCGAAACCGCGGTCTGCTGGAAAATGGCCATCAGCCGCAAGGACGGCCCCAGCGCGCTGGTCTTCAGCCGCCAGGGTCTGGCACCGCAGCCGCGTGACGCCGCGCAGGTGGCCCATATCGAAAAGGGTGGCTATGTACTGGCGGACTGCGAGGGCGCGCCGGAAGCCATCCTCATCGCCACCGGTTCCGAAGTGGAGCTGGCCATGGCCGCCAGGGCGCAACTGGCCGACAAAAAGATCCGCGTGGTTTCCATGCCCTGCGCCGAGGCGTTTATGGAACAGGACGAGTCCTACCGCGAATCCGTACTGCCTTCCTCTGTACGCGCCCGTGTTGCGGTGGAAGCCGGTCACAGGGATTACTGGTACAAGTTCGTCGGCTTCGACGGCGCCATCGTCGGCATGAGCACCTTCGGTGAATCCGCCCCGGGCGGTGCGCTGATGAAGGAGTTCGGCTTTACCGTCGAGAATGTTGTCGAGACCGTCGAACAGCTGTTGAAGTAATCACCGGCTCCTCTGGATGCCGGCACCCGCCGGCATGACGATTGCAATGTCGTCATCCCGGCGCAGGCCGGGATCCAGTCATCCCCGGAATACAATCACTCTGCCGAAGTTGGCTGCCTATCGATGACTATCCGCCTCGCCATCAACGGATACGGCCGCATCGGCCGCTCCGTTCTCCGCGCCCTTTACGAATCCGGTGCCCGCGACCGCCTGCAGATCGTTGCCATCAATGAGCTCGCCGACTGCGCCACCATCGCCCACCTGACCAAATACGATTCCGTTCACGGTCGTTTTGCCGGCGATGTCTCCACCGCAGCGGACACCTTGATCGTCAATGGGGACCGGATTGCGGTGACCCACCACGAGAACCTCGAAGACCTCGACTGGCGCAAAGACAGCATCGACATAGTGTTGGAATGCACCGGCAGTTTCAGCGAACGCGAGCGCGCCGGGCTGCACCTGAAAGCCGGCGCGAAAAAAGTGCTCTTCTCCCAACCCGCCAACCGCGACGTGGACGCCACCATCGTCTACGGTGTCAACGACAATGTCCTCAGTGGGGAAGAGACCATCGTCTCCGCCGCCTCCTGTACCACCAACTGCAGCGTGCCGGTCATCGCTGCACTGGACAAAGCCTTCGGTATCGATGCCGGCGTGATCACCACCATCCACTCGGCCATGAACGACCAGCCGGTAAGCGATGCCTACCACCACACCGACCTCAGGAAAACCCGCTCGGCCATGACCTCGATCATCCCGGTCGATACCGGTCTCGCCCGCGGTATCGAGCGCATACTGCCGCACCTGGCCGGCCGGTTCGAAGCCCAGGCCATGCGGGTTCCCACCGTCAATGTCTCCGCCATCGACCTGTCCGTGCAGGTGCGCAAACCGGTCACCCAGGCCGAGGTGAACGCCCTGCTCAAAGCCTCGGCCGAAAACGCATTTTCCGGCATCCTGGGCTACACCGAAGAGCCCCTCGCCTCCTGCGACTTCAACCACGACGCCCGCTCCGGCATCGTCGATGCCAGCCAGACCCGTGTGGCGGGCGGCAATCTGGTGAAGGTGTTGATCTGGTTTGATAATGAGTGGGGGTTTGCGAATCGGATGCTTGACGTGGCTCAGGCGCTATAGTTTACGCGATCAGTGAATATTCCGGTCAGTTGTTGCAATATTGAAGCTCGACGATTTCAACAATAGGTAACGGCCTTGAGAAAGTTGGTTCGCGTCCTGGTGCTACTGGTTGTGCTGGCCGCCCTGCCAGTGCTGGTTTTCCCCAGCTTCAAATACTGGCTATACAAGGTTTTGCCCCCGGAGATTCGCTGGGATATCTCCTATGCCCTGACAGACAAGTTCGTTATCGGCGTTATCTGCTTTGTCGAGCACGATGGTCGGTTGTTGTTGCTGCAGAATTCCTACCAGGACAAGTGGGCGTTGCCGGGTGGTTGGTTGAACAAGGGGGAAACCTTCGAACAGGCCGCCAGGCGGGAGCTTCGGGAGGAGCTGGGTGCGGATGTGGTGGATATTCGGGTGCTGGAAATCAATAAAGTGCCCGGTGCCCAGATTATCGATGTGGCCTTGAGTGGAAAGTTAAAGAATTCCAGCTTTTCCGGGAGCGACCTGGAAGTGTCCGACTATCGGTTCTTCGACTGGGACAGCCTGCCGGGCAATATTCTCTACACGCACAAGCCCTATATCGAGCGGTATCTGGCCGAGCGACAGGTCGCCGCCGATCTGGCGACAGAGTGAAGAACTTGGCCCTGTCCAGGACATATTGAGGGTCTCATAATTGTATTGACAGTTATCCAGAATCCTTCAATAGCCTTAAACCCTGCATTCACTCCCGTGGGTCGTCATTCCGGACTCGATCCGGAATCCAAGGCGCCGGGCACCTTCGCTGGATCCCGGATCGAGCCCGGGATGACGACTACGATGAGTAGTTTTGGTCAAAACAATTTTGAGACAACTAATAAAAAAGGCCGCTCGAGGCGGCCAGGATCACTTGGGGGGTGATGAGTTTCTGTCGCAACCTCAGTGCTCACTGCTGAGGTCGACGATATCGTGGCGCTCCAGGGCCGGGATGGTCCGGTGCAGTTCCTGTTCCGTCTGCTCGACGGTTTTCAGCGTCTTGCACAGGCTCTGTGCACGCTGTTCCAGTCGGCTGGCCCGGGCCTCTATTTGTGGTTCCATCTGCTCGGCCATTTCCTCCGCTTTCCTCTCGATACTGCGGCCGCCGGTAAAGACCGCCTTGAGCGCGTGCCAGGCGATGTTGCCGGCGGATTCCGTGGCCAGCTTTTCTATCTTCGGTTCCAGGTCCCTTTCCACTGTCTCGTCGAAGTACTCGTCCATCCAGTCGTCACCCAGTAGGTAGACGTCGCCCTGGGCGCTGAAACGCGCCTCGGCCTGATCCCGGATCTGCATCGAGGTTTCCTGCATCTCGATTACATCGGGGTGGTCGACGCCGGCGAGGGTGGTCAGGGCGATGGAGATCCCCTGTAGCGCGATATCCACGGCTTCCAGCGAAATCAACGCCAGATCCCGCCCGGATTGGTGCAAGCCGGTGTGGTAAGCCTGCATCAACTGCTGCTGGCCCGGGTCCATGGTGATCTCGATATCGTCGACGGTCAGCCTGTCCGGGGCCCGATACCGGAACAGTAGTTCCGAGTCGCTGTCATCCTCGCGCACCTCGAGGAAATCCGGGCCCACGCGTACAAAGCGCTCGATCTCGATATGGCACTCCGACCCATCGCCGGTATCCAGTTCGAGCTGGTGGGCCATCAGCGGTCCGCTGGCCAGCAGGGTCGCGGCGGCAGCCAGGGCTTTCCACATGGTGTTCTACTCCTGTTTCGTTATATCTGTTGTTTCGTTATATCGCTTCGACGCATCCCGAGTGCTGGCTGGATGCGCTGATAGGGAGTATTTTTTGCAAGTCCCTTTCCGCCGGTTGGATGTTAATCTATCCGGCGACTATCGCCGCCCTGCCCAGGGCGAGCACAGAATACGAATAACGGGGAAAGACCTATGTGGATACGCAAGCTCACCGCCGCGGCGGGGCTGTTGCTGCTCGCCCTGGCCGCCCAGGCGGCGGCCGCGGCGCAGAGTATCGCCGATTACACCGCCGGCATGGACAGACAATCCGGCTACTTCGATTTCTACTGGGATGACGCCAACGGCAGGGTGCTGCTGGAGGTGGCGGACTACGAGCGCGAATTCCTGCTGCTCACCGGCCTTGCCCAGGGCCTGGGCTCCAATCCGGTGGGGCTGGACCGCAACCAGATGGGCGACAACCGGCTGGTGACGTTCGAGCGGGTCGGCAACAAGGTGCTGCTGCACCAGCTGAACCTGAAGTACCGCGCCCGCTCCGACAACAGCGCCGAGCGTCGCGCGGTGGCGGAGGCCTTTGCCTCCTCGGTCCTCTGGGGCTTCGAGGCCGTTGCGCGGGATGGCGAGCGGGTGCTGGTGGACTTTACGCCCTTCCTGCTGTCCGACCAGCACGGTATCGCCCGGCGGCTCAAGGATACCGCGCAGGGCAGTTACAGCATCGACACCAGCAAGTCCGCGGTCTACCTGCCGCGCACGAAAAACTTCCCGCAAAACAGCGAGTTCGAGGCGCAGCTGACCTTTGCCGGCGGCGAGCCGGGCCAGCATCTGCAGCAAGTGGTGCCCACGCCGACGCTGGTGTCCCTGCGCCAGCATATCTCCCTGGTGGCACTGCCGGATGACGACTACCAGCCGCGCCGCTTCCACAGCCGCAGCGGCTACTTCCCGTTTGAATACCGCGACTACGCCACCGCCATCGAGGCGCCGCTGGACCAGCGGGTCATCTATCGCCACCGGCTGCGGAAGAAGCCGGGCAGCGACGAGGTGGTGGAGCCGATTGTCTACTACGTGGATCCCGGTGTGCCGGAGCCGGTGCGCAGTGCCTTGATCGAGGGTGCCAGCTGGTGGGCACAGGCGTTCGAGGCCGCCGGTTACAAAAACGCCTATCGGGTGGAGGTTCTGCCGGAAGATGCGGACCCACTGGATGTGCGCTACAACGTGATCAGTTGGGTGCACCGCTCCACCCGCGGCTGGTCCTACGGCCACGCGATTGCCGATCCGCGCACCGGCGAGATCATCAAGGGCAATGTGACCCTCGGTTCGCTGCGGGTGCGCCAGGATTTCCTGATCGCCCAGGGGCTGCTGCAGCCCTACGGCAGCGACGGCGCCGATACCGAAGCGCTGAAGCAGATGGCGCTGGCGCGCATTCGCCAGTTGTCCGCGCACGAGGTGGGGCACACCCTGGGGCTGGCCCACAACTTCGCCGCCAGTACCGAGGACCGCGCCTCGGTAATGGACTACCCGGCGCCGCTGGTTTCGCTGAGCGACGACCAGTTGGAACTCGCGAATGCCTACGACACCGGAATCGGCGAATGGGACAAATTGACGATCCGCTACGGTTACGGCGACGCCGGCGGTAGCGAGGCGGCGTATCTCGCCGGTATTATCGATGAGGCACAACAGCAGAAGCTGCGTTTTATCACCGATCGGGATTCCCGCGGTATCAATGACGCTCACGCCGTCTCCCACCTGTGGGACAACGGCAGCGATCCGCTGGCGGAGTTCGCGCGCATGACCGAGCTGCGCCGGCACGCGCTGCAGCACTTTTCCGTCGCGGCCAACCCGGGCAGCGCGCCGCGCTCCTCGCTGGAGGAAACCCTGGTGCCGGTCTATTACGGCCATCGCTACCAGGCGGAGGCCGTGGGCAAACTGATCGGCGGCCTCGACTACGACTATCTATACAACGACGCCGAGCAGAACAGCTATACCCTGGTGCCGGCCGAGCGGCAGCGGCAGGCCATGGACGCGCTGCTGGCTACCCTGCAACCGGAATTCCTGACCCTGCCGGAAAATGTGCTGCAACTGCTGTCGCCGAAGGCCTACGGCTACAGCCGTACGGACGAGAGCTTCCCGTCGGATACCGGTGTCGCTTTCGATGCAATCGCGCTGACCGAAGCCGCCGCCGGGCACACGCTGTCGATCCTGCTGAATCCGGAGCGCGCCGCTCGTATGGAGCAGCAGCACGCACGCAACAGCGAGACCCCGGGATTCGGTGCGCTACTGGACGGGCTCACGGCCGCGGCACTGGACCGCGATCACTTCTCGGGCCTGCAGGCCGCGGTGCACCAGCGGGTAAACCATGTCTATATCCACCAGTTGATGCTGCTGGCCGGTGACGAGCAGGCGGCGGAGTCGGTGCGCGCCAAGGCCAGCCTGGAACTGGCCGGCTTCCAGCACCAGATCGGCCGCATGAAACTGTTCGGCGAGGATCCGCAAGGGTACAACGCCCACTATTTCTACCAGGCGCAGCGTATCGCGGCCTTCCGCAGCGGTGAACTGGAGGTCAAGTCCTCGGACCTGGAGGCGATGCCGCCGGGGTCGCCAATCTGATCGGATATCCCAAGACCGCCGCCGGAGTATCCGGCGGCGGTAATGCCTCTTCTTTTACTCTTTTTCCCTATCTGTCTGTTGCCTGCCGGATAAATATCGGCCGCGCCTCCACAGGCCATACCTAAGCCGGCCACGCCCTCTTCCAATGCACAACGGTGCTTGTTGTCGGGTGGTCCCCTTCCCCTGTCCCAATAAAGTGCGCTTGACACGCAATAAAAGCGGGCGCAACGGACTGCCTTGAGCCCCGTATCTGAACAAAAATGCAGACGCCGGAAATTCAGCGCAGGGTGCCTTCCGTTAACGGAGGTAAAGGATCAATAACAATGCCATCCATCCATGGCCGCCCTGGGCTTTGCCTGTGAAAGAACCGGCGTAAAGAAAAATGCTGATTTTTCAATAATTAATCGTATCGCCGATTTCACACAGCGCATTGTGGCTTCCTTCCGGAGGTTCTCTTTCTGAACACAGTCGGGCCGGATATCCATTCACTGAATATCCCATGGCATACAAGTTGCTGAACTATAGACGGGGATCAATTTTTCCGGTTCCCGGTCGGAAAGTTTTCATCCTCGCCCGGGATGTTTCTGGCCTGCACCAACAGGGCGCAAAGATGGAGCGAAAAACCGGATGTCACCGTAGTAGGGGTTCAGAATAATCAGATAAAAGTAGGGGGCTACCCATGCATATCAAACTGAAAACACTCAGCTGTGCGGTCATGGCAGCAATTGCGGCTGTACCGCCAGTGGAAGCCGAGGAGATCGAGGAAGTGGCCGTCACCGGAACGCGTGGGCAGCCGCGCTCGGTGGCGGATTCCCCGGTCCCGGTGGATGTATTCAACGCAGAGATGCTTGAAGCCGTCTCGTTTACCGACACCAACGACGTGCTCAAGACGCTGGTGCCCTCCTACAACGTGGCCCGTCAGCCGATCAGCGACGGCGCCACTTTTATCCGCCCGGCACAGCTGCGCGGCATGCCCACGGACAAGACGCTGGTGCTGGTCAACTCCAAGCGCCGCCACCGCGCCGCGCTGGTGGAGATCGGTGGCTCAGGTACCCAGGCCGCGGATGTGGCTACGGTTCCCAGCTCCGCGCTGAAATCCGTGGAAGTGCTGCGGGACGGCGCGGCCGCCCAGTACGGTTCCGATGCCATCGCCGGCGTGATCAACTTTATCCTGAAAGACAATGCAGAGGGTGGTTCCTTCAGTGTCAGCAGCGGCGAGTACACCGAGGGCGATGGCTTTGGCACTACGGCCAGTGGCAATGTCGGCCTGCCGTTGGGCGATAGGGGGTTTGTCAGTATTTCCAGCGAATTTTCCAAAACCGACTACACATCCCGTTCCGAACAGTATTGCGAAACCTGGTTCTGTCTCGACAAGGACAACCCGCTGTACGACAGCGGCGCCAGTTACGCGCGGTACACCGGAGACGAGGCCTTTATGGCGGCCTCCCGCAACGCCTCGCTGGAAAGTGATGTAGTCAACCCCTGGGGGCAGCCCAATACAGAGGCGGCGCGGCTGTTCGTCAATGTCGGCTACGACCTGTCGGGTGGTGCAGAGTGGTATGCATTCGGCAACTACTCCAACAGCGAGGCCGACGGGGGATTTTTCTACCGCTATCCCGGCAATGGCACTATCGAGGATTTGCGCCTCGAGGACGGTTCCATTTACAGCCCGCTGGAAATCTTCCCGGGTGGTTTTACGCCGCGGTTCGAGGGGGAAGTCACGGATTACTCGGCCGTGTCCGGTATTCGCGGTGAGTGGAGCAGCGGCCTGGCCTACGATATCAGTGCACGCTACGGCTACAGCGATGTCGACTACACGCTGAGGAACACCATCAATCCATCGCTGGGACCGGATACGCCCACGTCTTTCCGCCCCGGTACCCTGAGCAATGAGGAAACACAGCTACAGGCGGACTTCTCCAGGGAGCTGGACCTGGGCATCAGCAGCCCGGTGCTGGCCGCATTCGGTTTCAGCTATATGGATGAGCGCTACGAAATTGCCGGTGGTGACGAACAGTCCTACGCTGCCGGTCCCTATGCCACCCGGGATCCCTGGGCCCTTTGCAACGACGACGGCACGGCTTCCGCGGCCGGCATGGAAGCGATTGCCGGCGGTTCCACCCTCGACTGCGCCAATCCGGACGACCCTGTCTATACGGTCGTAGGGGTGGGGTCCAACGGTTTCCCGGGTTATTCGCCGGAATACTCCGGCAGTTACTCACGGGATTCCTACGCGGCATTTGTCGACCTGAGTAGCGACCTTACCGATCGCCTGTTTGTACAGGCCGCCGCTCGCTACGAGGACTACTCGGATTTCGATTCCGAGCTGGTTGGCAAGCTGGCGCTGCAGTATGACGTCACCGATACTTTCGGTATCCGTTCCTCGGTGGGTACCGGCTTCCGCGCGCCGACGCCCGGCCAGCAGGGGACAACCAACGTGTCCACCCGGCTGCCCGATGGCTTCCCTGTGGCCACCGGTCTCTTTCCCGCCGGCAGCGATGTGGCCACGGCCCTGGGGGCCGAGGCACTGGAGCCGGAAACCTCCATCAATTATACCTTCGGCCTGACCGCCGGCTTCGAGCGCCTGGAGCTGACGGTGGATTTCTACCGCATCGATGTGGACGATCGCACCTACGCGATTTCCACACTCGATGTCTCCAGCGACAGCGATGCCGGGGATGCCTATTCCAATTACCTCGCGCTGCTGGATGCGGGGGTTGTTGGGGCCGAATCGATCGGCGGCGTTTTCTATTTCACCAACGCATTCAACACCCGCACCCAGGGGGTGGATGTGGTGGCCACCTATCCGCTGGAGTGGTCAAATGGTTCCATGACCAGCCTCACGGCATCCGTGAACTACAACAAGTCCGAGTTCACGTCGGACCCGGACGAGTACCTGAACGAAGAGGACCAGTACGACTTCGAGAATTTCGATCCCAAGCTGCGCGGTGTGCTGACCGCGGTCCACGAACTGGGCGATTTTTCCCTGATGGCGCGCGCCAACTGGTATGGCTCCTACGAAAATGCCAATATCGTAGAGGATGAGAAAGTAATCCAGGATTTCGACCCGATCGTGATGGTGGACCTGGAAGGCAAGTATCGCGTTACCGAGGCCACCAGCATCGCCCTGGGCGGACGCAATATCTTCGATGAATACCCGGAACAAGATGAAATCGGGGATTACTGCTGCGGCCGCATCTACTCCTCGGGTACCGTAGTGGACTGGCAGGGCAGCTATTACTATATGCGCCTCAACCACAATTTCTGAACTTATAAAGGGTCCCATAATTGTATTGACAGTTATCCAGAACCCTTTTAACAACCGGAAAAACCGGTATTCACTTCCTTGAGTCGTCATTCCGGACTCGGTCCGGAATCCAGGGTGAAGGACCCCTTCGCTGGATCCCGGATCGAGTCCGGGATGACGGCTACGACGGGCGGTTTGGATCAAAAAAATTTTCAGACAACTAATAAGTTTCGGAGTTCGCAGTGATCGGCAGGGCGTAGCCCGGATGGAGGCGCGCAGCGCCGCAATCCGGGATTGTGGTGCCGGGCCGCACTCTACCCGGATTCCGCTGCGCTCCATCCGGGCTACGTCTATCGATCCGGAGGCTCGAACTCCGAAGCTTGACTTCTGGGCAATAAAAATCCCCGTTACGGCGGTAATGCCGGTCAGTTAAGCCACACTGTCGCCGCAAAGGCCCTGATGCCGGGTGCAGCCTTGCGAGACTGTCTGCGAGAGGGACCTCGCGGACAAGCCTACAGGGATGTATATACGGGGGGCGCCTAGTCCGTGTCTCGCAAGGCTGCACCCGGTAGCAGGGCCGCCCCGAAGCCAGCCAAAGCCCCGTACAATCTCATCTACCAAGCCTTCAGTTGCTTAACTGACCGGCATTACGATTTTTTGTATGGCAGACAGAGAGCGGGTCAACCGCGCATACGATACAGTACCTTGGGCAGTGCACGGGTATACTTTTCCACATCTTCCAGGTAGCCCATGCTGACCCGGGACCAGTTGGTGTAGTCGCGGTAGATACCGCGGATCAGCACATTCTCCCTGGCCATCTCCTTGCGAAATTCCTCGGCATTCAGGTCGCCGAGATCGACGAACATGAAATTGGTCACCGATGGCAGCGCGGTGAGGCCGTGTTCCTTCACTGCGGCGGAAACCATCTGCCGGGCTTCCCGGACCTTGTTGCGGGAAAAATCCATAAACGATTGATCCTCGTAGCTGGCGATGGCCGCCGCCAGGCCCGCCTGGTTCAGGCCGTACCAGCCGATGCCGTAGCGCTCCATTTCCGCGATGCGCTCCGGCTGTGCGATCAGGTAGCCGACGCGCAGGCCGGCCAGGCCGTAGATTTTGGAGAAAGTGCGCGCGACGATTACATCGTGCCCGGCCTTGACCAGCGGAATGACCGAGTTGCCGTCGGGGTCGTCGGTCAGCTCGTTGTAGGCCTCGTCGGCGAGTACTGTGGTTTTCTTCGACGCTTTGATGCAGAAGTCTTTCATGGCACCGGCATCGATCAACATCCCCGTCGGGTTGTTGGGGTTGGTGATCTGCACCATGGCGATGGAATCATCGATGGCATCGTACATGCCCTTCAGGTCGATCTGCAGCGACTCGAGTTTTGGCAGCCGCTTTATCCCGCCGATATCCTGGATTTCCACCACCTTGGCGGTGGTATCCCAGAACAGGTCCGGGCCGAGAATATCGCCTTTCTGCGCGGCGGCAATGGCGGCGGCAGTCAGGCCGGCACTGGAGCCGGAACCGATGGTGACATGCTCCGGTGTCAGGCTGTGGCGTTCGGCGATCATCGCCTTCAGTTTTACCGCTGTCTGGTTTACGTAGTAGGCGCCCTTCTGGCCCGCCTGGGCGATGGCCTTCAGCGCCTTGGGACTGGGGCCGTAGGGGTTTTCGTTGGCGTTCAGTTTGGCGACGCCCGGTGCCGGCCCATACAGCGTTGCGGGTGCGGCCGGCTCTGCGGCCGCTGCCGTACCGATTCTGCCCGCGGCGGCCGTCGACAGCGCTGCCGCCGCTCCCCCGAGAAACAATCGCCGGCTGATCTTATTCGTCATTATCGAGTCCTCTTTGGCGTTGGTTTTCGACAACCGGGCGGGTTGCCGGATCAGTGCGTGCTCTTGATGAACATGGAAATGGAAACAATCACCAGGTAAACGCCGAACAGGCGCTTGAGATGTCGCTCGTCCAGGCTGTGTGCCCAGCGCGCGCCGATGGGGGCAGAGATCACTGAAAATGCCGAGATCGCGATCAATGCCGGAATATTGATATAGCCGATGGAGCCGAACGGCAGGTCCGGTTTGTGCAGGCCCATGACCAGGAAACCGATGGCGCCGGGCAAGCCGATCAGGAAGCCGATTCCGGAAGCCGTGGCCACCGCCTGGTGCACCGGCCTGTTGCAAAGCACCATGGTCATTACCGTAATGGTGCCGCCGCCGATCCCCAGCAGCGAGGAAAAGCCGCCGAGAAAACTGGCCAGTGAGGCGCGTGCGACGCCGGTGGGCATGGTCAGTTTGCCCTTGAAGCCGTCGAACAGGTTCGGGAACAGGAAATAGATGGAATAGACCAGCACACCAGCGGCAAATACCACGATCAGGCGGGTGCTGTCGGTGTAGGAGGCGATATAGAGACCGGCGGCGACCCCCATCAGCACCCAGATCGACCAATCCCTGAGTACCTGGTAGTCCACCGCCCCGCGCCGTGTGTGGGCCTGCACCGAGCGGGCCGAGGAAATCACGATGGACGCCAGCGAAGTGCCCACGGCCACGCGCATGATTTCGTGGGAGGCATTGGGCAGGAACGGGAAAACCGCAAGCAGTGCCGGCACCACCACAAAACCGCCACCGTTTCCAAACAGCCCCGAAGTGATACCGGCGATCAGGCCGGCGAGACATAACAGTGCAATAAACAGGAAGATTTCTTCGGTGCCCATCGGCCCCCCCAGGACTTATGACTTTTTATAGGGGGTAAAAGCATTAACTATGCCAAGAATCTAATAGCTGTCTTTTTGCTGTCGCTACTATTGGATCGGAAGGGAAGCATCCCCCTCTCCCGGGACCGCTCGCCGCAATGATGATACCTGCGCCCGACGGGCCGGTTTTCACAGCATGGTGTTGCGAATGGTTATCGTTATATTTTAATATTTGCTGCCTGTTGCGACAGCAATACAGCTGCCGCGGTGACTGCCGGCGTTTCGCATTCGTGAGCCCGGTATTCGTACGCCGCAGGTGTTTTGTCGAACAGACCCGGTCGACCAGGGAGTGGCCGGCCAGCGGTATCGGATATTGAGCCATCCGGTGCTGTTTTTTTGCAGCTGCGTCCCGCGGTTGCGGTCGGCCGGGCATGGAGGCCCTGTGCGACCTGTGGATTCCCACCAATCCGGGCTTCGGAAAGGATTGGTGGTCTTCCTCTTGTCTCATCGCTTCACCTGTTCACCGCGGCGCGGTGGGCAGGTTTTTTCCTTTACCGGGCGTCGTCCCCACTCTCCCAGACAATGGGCCCTTTGTTTTCCGAGTCTTCGATCCATTGTGCATAGCGGTCTTCGATCGCCTTGCGCTTGATTTTCAGTGTCGGTGTCACCAGTTCGTTGTCCGGTGTCCAGTCTTCATCGGTGATGAAGAGGGTCTTGATCCGCTCGTGCGGGCGCAGGGAGTCGTTGACGTGATCCAGCAGGTGGCGCAGCTTTTCAGTGACTTTCCTGCGCGGTAGTGCACGGCCGGACTCCGACAGGTTGGCGATCATCAGCGGCTGGTCGCTGCCGTGGCCGAGCACGCAGATCTGCCCGAGCAGTGTCTCTTCCCCGAATTTTTTCTCCAGTTCCGATGGCTGCACGAACTTGCCCTTGCTGGTCTTGAAGCTGGAGGACAGGCGGCCTGTCAGGTGCAGCAGTCCGTCGTCGTCGATAAAACCGCGATCGCCGGTGTGGTAGTAACCGTCTTTCAGTGTCTCCGTGGTTTTCTCCGGCTCCAGGTAGTAACCGCGCATGATGGCGTCGCTTTTGAAAAGGATCTCGCCGTTTTCGGCAATCTTGATTTCGCAATCCCAGAATGGCCGTCCGACGGTACCGGGCACTGGCTTCTCGCCCATGTGGGTGATGCAGCCATAGATAAAGTTCTCAGTGGTTCCGTAGCCGTCGGCGAGCATCATGCCCATGCGGTGATACCAGCGCTGCAGGTCCTCTGAAATGGGAGAGGCGCCGGTGACCAGCAGGCGCGCCTTGTCCAGGCCGAGGTTTTTCTGCACCTTGTTGCGCAGCCAGTGATTGACGCCGGGAATGTGCAGCAGGACCCTCTGTAAAGGTGGCGGTATCTTGTTGTCCACGCCCTCCTTGAACTTGCCCCAGAGTCGTGGCACCGAGAAAAACATTGTCGGGCGGGTGCGCTGCAGGTCCTCGAGAAAGGTATCCAGGGATTCGGGGAAATGCACCGGGGTGCCCGAGTAGACGCTGTGCAATTCAACCAGGATACGCTCGGCGGCGTGGGACAGCGGCAGGTAGGAAAAGAAGCGGTCGCTCTCGTTGTAACCGAAGCCGCGGACCATATTGGGTACGGCGAAGGTGACCGCGGACCAGACATGCATGACACCCTTGGGTTTGCCGGTGGTGCCCGATGTGTACATCAGCGTAAACAGCTGGTCCGGATCGTACAGCGGCGACTCCGCCTGCGGTTCGTTTTCTTCGATGATTTTTTCGATCTGGTAGTCGCAATCGATCTCGCAGCGGTGAATGGCGATTTTGGGCAGGTCTTTTGCCGCATCGCGGATATGGTCATTGTTGTCGGAGCCGCCGACGAAAATCATCTTCGATTCACTGTGAGCCAGCACATACGCCATCGAGTCCCGGGACTGGCTCGGGAACAAGGGCACACTGATCATCCCCGCCAGCATCATGGCAAAGTCCGCCACGAACCAGTCGGCGCAGTTTTTGGCGTGGATGGCGATTCTGTCGCCGGCGTCGCAGTGTCGCCTGAGAAAAGTGGCGACCCGCCGGCTGCGATCCATCACTTCGCCCCAGCTGTATTCGCGCCACTGGCGGTCGATCATCTGTCGCAGGTAGATGCGATCGGCCTGCTGTTTTTCGCGCTGGTAGAGTATCTCAAGCGGCTGTTTGCCCTTGAGCCTGCGGTACTGTTCTTCGCGGCTGGCCATGGCTGGTCCCCGGGGAGGTTTTGGGAGCGATAGCCGAAATATAGGCGATATTGCGCGGAACAGGCCGACAGGCGACCGGTGGTGGTCAGCTGCGGATAAATTGGGACTTCTTCACCCAGTGGTTGCCGCGGTAGCTGCGCGTGGGCTTGTTGTCCCTGCGGGCCCAGAAGTAGTGGCGGTTGAACTGGAACTCGACCTCGTAGCCCTCCGCCAGTGCCGCCAGTGGCAGAGCCTTCCAGCTGGAGATGCGACGCTTGCTGGTGGCCTCCAGCAGGTATTCGGTGTCGTTCACGATCGCCACCACCCAGGCGTGGCCCTGGCCGTTGTGGGTGCCCATGGCCACGCGCGCGTCGATCCCCAGCTCTATCAGCCAGTCCGCCAGCAGAATCGCGTGGTCCTCGCAGTCACCGCGCTTCTGGTAGAAGGCCTGGCGGGAGGTCTGCCAGATATCGGCGAGACCGGAGTACTGCAGGTGGTCGTACTGGTATTCCTTGCGGATCGCCAGGGTGTACAGCGGCACCCACAGCTGCCGGGTCTTGAACGGCCGGAAGCCCACCAGGTAGCTGTTGGCGAAGTGGTGCTTCTTGTCCAGGCCGCGGGCCGAGGCGGTGACCTGGCGAATCCCCTGCCAGTTCCAGACGGACACATAGGCGCTCTGTTCGATGGAGCGCTTTGCCACTGCCCGCTGCACATAGTCTTCCGACAGCGGCCGGCTGGTGCCGCTCACCCGCACCACGCCCTTCTGGCGGTCCCGGTGGCCTGCGCCGGACGCTTCCCCGGCGAGTACTGCCGCTATCTGTTCCTGCACCAGCCCCTCGGCGGCAGATTCCGGCGGCTGGCCGAGGCGCACGAGAATTTCCGGCAGCATCAGGACCAGGGCAATACCGATGGGGAGCAGCCAGAGTCGCATGTCAGCCTTTCAAGCCGAAGGAGATAATCAGTGCGACGAAAATCAGGATGGTGGAGGCGAAGATGGCCACGGCGATATTGCCGTTCTTCAGTTCCCCCTCGATATCCACCGAACGCAGCAGTTTCCGGTCGATCACCATCAGTGCGGCGATGCCGATAAACAGTGCCAGCAGGGTGTACAGCAGGTTGACGCCGAGATTGAAGAGAGTTGCGGTAAGAAATTCCAGTTCCATATGAATTTTCGGGTTGTGATTGTTATTGCCGGTCGGAGGGAAAGAATCGTCTTCCCTTCCGTGCGGCTGGTATTGAAGGGCAATATTTAACCACAGATGTACCGGTGGGCTCCAATGGTTGTTGCGCTGCGGTACACTGCGCGCGAACTGAGAGAAACGCTGCAAACGGGAGTTGCACAATGCGATCGATTTACAAGCTGCTGGTTCTTTCCGCAGTCCTGACTGTCACTGCCTGTGCCGACCGGGTCGAGGTGCCGCCGGCGCACGTGGGCAAAATCCTGACCAAGAATGGCTACAAACCGGAGACCGTGCCGCCGTCCAAGTTCCGGCTAGACATGTGCATTTTCTACTGCGACAAGCTGGTGACCCTGGCGATTGCGGATTTCGGCCATATGGAGAAATTCAAGCTGTTCATGCCCAAGGACCAACTGAATATGAGTTTCGATGTGCGCATGACCGGTGCCATCAATAACGAAGCGATCGACAATATTTTTGACCGGATTCCGCCGGTCAAGAACAATATTTCGGTCAAGAATGTCTACAACACCTACGCCCAGCCGGTGATCCGCGATGTGGTGCGCCGGGTGGTGGCCAAGTATTCGATCAACGAAATCGCCTCCAGCCGGGAATCCCTGAGCCGCGAACTGTTCCAGGAGGTGACGGTCGCATTGCAGGGAACACCGATAGAGATCAAGCGCCTGGGGCTGGCGGATGTGCAGTTCCCCAAGGTGATTACCGAGGCCAAGGAGCGCGCCGCCGAGCGCCGCGAACTGATCGAGCAGGAGAAGGCGCAGTTCGAGATCCAGAAGATCCAGATGGAGCGGGACCTGGAGCGCGAAAAGATGAACCGCGCCATCGCCCGCGAAAAGGCCATCGGCCAGAAGGAGGTCAACGACCTGTTGGCCAAATCCGTCACCGACAAGTACCTCGCCTACCGCACGCTGGAAGTGCTGGACAAGATGGCCGAATCGCAGAACAAGGTGTTCCTGCCGGTCGAGGCCCTGGGTACCATCGGCCTGCAGCAGGCGGTGTTCAGTGACGAGATGAAACGGGTCGCGCACAAGGATCACTAGAAACGGGTCGCGCACAAGGGTCACTAGGAGAAGAGTATGGAATTCAACTTGCAGGTATCCAATTGGCTGGTATCGGTTCTCGGCGGGCTCGCCTCCTGGCTGGTGATTGCCGCGATTGTGCTGCTGGCCCTGAATGTGTTCTTCCGTGTACGCCTGCTCCACGGGCGGAACGAGGGCATGCACTGGCTGCTGGACCGCAGCCTGGTAATCCGTTTCCTGTGCCTGGTGTTTTTTATCTGGGTATTGATCGGCTTCAACAGCAATGCGCCCAAGGTGGTGTTGGCTCCGGACTACAGTGCCGAACAGCAGGCGACGGCAAACGCCCGGGCCGGGGAGGCGGCCGCGGTGGACGATATCTCCCCGCAGCGGAAAACTGCGGCGGAGACCAGCGAGCGGTTGAGGGCACTGCGCGAGGAGCAGAAACAGTCGCTGCCCGATGCCAATTGAGTGGTTGCGCCAAGTGAAAAACAGGGGCTGACGGCCCCTTTTTCGTTTTGTCGGCCGGCCGTTCAATAGGCGCCGCGGATCAGTTCAATCCCCGGCTGCAGGGCGCGGCGCCAGGCGCTGGCCAGTGTGTCGCTGTATTCCGGGTCGTGTTTGCGCACCGTATCCATCAAGGCGTCCAGCCATGTGCCGTACATGTCCGGGCGGATGTTGTAGCCACCGCGGGAGTGGCTCTCGCCCAGGGCCCGCAGTTTGGAACCGGGCATGCCGCGGGCGTGCAGGATCAGCTGCATGATGCCGTTGCGCAGCAGGTGGCGTTGTTGCTTCATGTCCGTATCGATGAACATGGCGCGGATCTCCGGCGAGCTGCCCATAAAGCGATCGTAGAAGTCGACGAAAAAGAGTTCGTTTTTACAGCAGCGGCCATAGCTCTGAAACACGCGATCGGTATCGGCTGATTCCATCCCGGGGGCTCCTTGTATTTCCGGTCGATTAAAGACCATGCGTTTTATGTGGAATTGAGGGCGGATTTTAGCGCCGGACGGGGGCGGTGCAAGGGCTTTGTCGCGCGATCGTATGGCGCAGGCTCGCGGGGACCCTCAGTCGGCCTCGTCTTCGTGCCGCAGTGATATCTGCAGGGCGCCGTCGTTACCTTCGCTGATGCTGATCTGTATCGGCCGGCAGCAGACGGCGCAGTCCTCGATGTAGGTCTGTTCGCCCGCCGACGGGTCCACCAGCAGCGTGATCGGCTCGCCGCAGTAGGGGCAGTAACCGCCCATCTCCTCCTGGCCCAGCATCAGTCGGTCTCCCTCCCGCCGTTGGGCAGGTAGCGCGCCGCCCAGGCGGCCAGGGTGTCGGCCACGTAATCGGCATCCTCCCTGCGGGTCAGCAGGTGATTGGCGTCGTCGAGGCTGATAAAGCTCTTGGGGTGCATGGCACGATTGTAGATGTCCGCGGCCTCGTCGATGGATACCGTCTGGTCCAGTGGCGAGTGATAGATCAGTAGCGGCCGGCCCAACTGCTGGATATAGCCCATCTCGTGTTCTTCCAGGTCCTCGACGAACTGCTTGCGGATCACGAATGGCCGCCCAGCCAACTGTACCTGCGCCTGCCCCTTCTGCTCGATGGTCTCCAGGGAGCAGGCGAACTGCCGGATGACATGGTCCGGTTCCGACGGTGCGGCGATGGTGGCGATGGCTTTCGCCTCGGGAATATCCGCCGCTGCCGCCAGTACTGCGGCGCCGCCCAGGCTGTGGCCCACCAGCAGGTCTGCGGGGCGGCCGGACTGGCGCAGGAAGCCGGCGGCACAGGCCAGGTCCTGCACATTGGTGGAGAAGTTGGTGTGGCTGAAGTCGCCGCCGCTGTCGCCGAGACCGGTAAAGTCGAAACGCAGTACCGCGTAACCCAACTCCACCAGCCGCCGCGCAATGCGGGAGGCGGAGACTACGTCCTTGCCGCAGGTGAAGCAGTGGGCGAACAGGACCTGGCCGCGGGGCGCTCCCGCCGGTGATTCCAGCACACCCGCCAGGGTGTCGCCGCTGCTGCCGGCAAAGTGCACTTTTTCCCGCCGGCGGCGGTTGCGTTTCTCCATCCAGTTGCTCCCTTGGTTCAGTGAGCGGCCAATGATAGGGGCTGCGCGCGCCGTGTAAAAATGACAGCGCTATCAGTGTCCTGCGGCCCGCCTGTGGTAATCCAACTACAGAACGGCTTGATATACTCCGCGCGGCCGCCGCCCGGTGGGCGACGGCCACCTCATCGGCATATAATCCGCGCCCGTTTCCGGTGGGCCCGGCTCCCGGATCTCAACCCAGCAGTTATCAGCAAAGAGGATTGGCTATGGCGGTTAAATTGATGCAGGACCTGGATCTGGCGGGCAAGCGCGTCCTGATCCGCGAGGACCTGAATGTTCCGGTAAAAGACGGTGCGGTGACCTCCGATGCGCGTATCCGCGCGGCACTTCCCACCATCAAGGCCGCCAGTGAGGCGGGTGCCAAAGTGCTGCTGATGTCCCACCTGGGGCGGCCCACGGAGGGCGAATACGCGGAGGAGTTCTCCATGGCGCCGGTAGCCGCCCACCTGGGCCAGCTGCTGGGCCGCGAGGTACCGCTGGTGAAAGAGTGGCGCGGGGGCGTGGAGCTGGCGGACGGCGATGTCGCGCTGCTGGAGAACGTGCGCTTCAATCCCGGTGAAAAGAAAGACGAGGAGGCGCTGGCCAGGGCCTACGCCGAACTGTGCGACATTTTCGTCATGGACGCCTTCGGCACCGCACACCGCGCCCAGGCCTCCACGCACGGCGTGGCCAGATTTGCCCCGGTCGCCTGCGCCGGCCCGCTGCTGGCGGCGGAGTTGGACGCATTGCAGAAGGCGTTGGCGGAGCCGGCGCGGCCGATGGTCGCCATCGTCGGCGGTTCCAAGGTGTCCACCAAGCTGACCGTGCTGGAGACCCTGGCGGACAAGGTGGACCAGTTGATCGTCGGCGGCGGTATCGCCAACACCTTCCTCGCCGCCAGCGGCAAGCCGGTGGGCAAATCCCTGTGCGAGCACGACCTGACGGACACCGCCCGCAAACTGATGGAACAGTGCGATATCCCGCTGCCGGTGGACGTGGTCACCGGCAAGGAATTCAGCGAGTCCGCCGCGGCGGAGACCAAGTCCGCGGATGAGGTGGCGGCCGACGATATGATTTTCGATATCGGCCCCGAGTCCTCCGCGCAACTGGACAAAATCCTGAAGCAGGCCGGAACCATCATCTGGAATGGCCCGGTGGGGGTGTTCGAGTTCGATCAGTTCGGCGGCGGCACCGAGCGGCTGTCCAGGGCCATCGCCGACAGCGACGCCTTCTCGATCGCCGGTGGCGGCGACACCCTGGCCGCGGTGGACAAGTACGGCATCGCCGACAAGGTCTCCTATATTTCCACTGGTGGCGGCGCGTTTCTTGAATACGTGGAGGGCAAGACCCTGCCGGCGGTGGCGGTGCTGGAGAGCCGTGCCGACGACTGATTGAGGTGGTTACGGGGTGGGCCTGGCCCGCCCCGCAAGCGAATCACAAGAATTCGTGGAGAAAACAAATAAGGGCACCGATTGCAGTTACCAGAAGTGCCCAATGAGAGCCGGGAATTACCCGGCCCACAGCGGTTACCCCGGCGCAAGATCGGGGAACCCATTCGGAAGAAGATGACAGTTAAGAAACCAAAGGTATAGCCCATGGCACTTATCAGCTTGCGCCAAATGCTGGATCACGCCGCCGAACACAACTACGGTGTGCCGGCATTCAACGTCAACAACCTGGAGCAGATGCGCGCGATCATGGAGGCGGCCCGGCAGACCGACTCGCCGGTGATCGTGCAGGCCTCCGCCGGCGCGCGCAAATACGCCGGCGCGCCGTTTCTGCGCCACCTGATCCTCGCCGCAATCGAGGAATTCCCGGAAATCCCGGTTGTCATGCACCAGGACCACGGCACCAGCCCCGCCTTGTGCCAGCGTTCCATCCAGCTGGGTTTCAGCTCGGTGATGATGGATGGCTCCCTGCAGGAGGACGGCAAGACCCCGGCCTCCTACGAGTACAACGTCGATGTGACACAGCGCGCGGTGGATATGGCCCACGCCTGCGGCGTATCGGTCGAGGGCGAACTGGGTTGCCTGGGCTCGCTGGAAACCGGTATGGCCGGCGAGGAAGACGGTGTCGGCGCCGAGGGCAAACTGTCCCACGACCAGCTGCTGACCGATCCGGAAGAGGCGGCGGATTTCGTCAAGAAAACCCAGGTGGACGCGCTGGCCATCGCCTGTGGCACCAGCCACGGCGCCTACAAGTTCACCCGCCCGCCCACCGGAGATATTCTCGCCATCGACCGCATCAAGGAAATCCACGCGCGTATCCCCGATACCCACCTGGTCATGCACGGCTCCTCCTCGGTGCCGCAGGAGTGGCTGAAGGTCATCAACGACTACGGCGGCGATATTCCGGAAACCTATGGCGTGCCGGTGGAACAGATCTGCGAGGGCATCAGGCACGGGGTGCGCAAGGTCAATATCGACACCGACCTGCGGCTGGCCTCCACCGGTGCCACCCGCCGCTTCCTGGCCATGAACCCGGCCGAGTTCGACCCGCGCAAATTCCTCAAGGTGCAGATGCAGGCCATGAAGGAAATCTGCGTGGCCCGCTACGAGGCCTTCGGCACTGCCGGCAACGCCAGCAAAATCCGCCCGGTGAGCCTGGAAACCATGTCCCAGCGCTACGAATCCGGCGAGCTGGTGCCGCAGATAAAATAGCACCGGATCCCGGAACCGCGGAGCGCCAGCTCCGCCCCGGGACCCCCCTCCCCACCACCGTCAATAAAAATGCAGTACCATTGAGCCAATGGACCTACTGCAAGATATCACCACCGTCGAACACAGCCCGGTACTGAAAAGACCGGACTATTCTGCCCTGCGCGAACAGCTGCCGGCGCTGGACTTCAGTGCCGCCGACGAGGGCCCGCTACTGCCTGCGCTGCAGGAATACCGCAACTACTACGACCTGCAGTTCCCGCTGGCCAGCAGGACCGGCGTGGGTACATTCACCGCGGCGGGTTTCGAGCTGGTGGCCCAGTACTGGCTGGTGGACAGGCCGCGCGGCACCCTGTTTATCTGCCACGGCTATTTCGACCACACCGGCATCTACGGCGCGGCGGTGCGCTTTGGCCTGGAGCGCCACCTCAACGTCGTCATCTTCGATTTCCCGGGCCACGGCCTGTCCAGCGGCGAGCCGGTGGCCATCGATACCTTCCTGCAGTACCGCCAGGTGCTCGATGCGCTGTTGCAGATTGCCCGCGACAGACTGCCCGGCCCCTGGCACGCCCTCGGCCAGAGCACCGGCGGCGCGGCGCTGCTGGCCTACCTGCAATACAGCTGCTGGCAGCCGTTCGACAAGGTCTTCCTGCTGGCGCCGCTGATCCGCCCGGCGCGCTGGCATATCCGCAAATGGATGTTCTACCTGGGGCGTTTCTTCCTGATGGCCCCCAACCGCGGTTTCAATATCAATACCCACGACGCCGAGTTCGCCCGCCGCCAGGCGCACCGCGACCCGCTGCAGTCGCCGGTGATGTCGATGCGCTGGCTGGGGGCGATGGTGGACTGGCTGAAGACTTTCCCCAAAACGGCCAAAAACCCCAAACCGGTCCTGGTGGTGCAGGGCACAGGCGACGAGACGGTTTCCTGGCGCTACAACATGCGCGCGATCCGCAGTCGCTTCCCCAACAGCAAGCGGGTGATCGTGCGCGGGGCGCGGCACCAGATGATCAACGAGACGCAGCCGTACCGGCACCAGATCCTGAAGGCGCTGGATGACTGGTTGAATACCTAGTGGGCCGCTCGCAAAGTTAGGTAACAGTTCACTTCGCCAAATCGCCCAGCTCTGCGTTGAGAAAGCTTGAAATAACGCTGCTATTCCAGCGCTTTCTCGCCTTGATCTGAACGATTTGGCTGTGCTCCTTTGTTACCGAACTTTACAAGCGGCCCACTAGTGGGCCCGGGGCCCGGCGTTCCCGGCGCAGTCAGACCACCGCCTTCCTCTGCAAGCGCATCTTCCTGCGCTGCGCCAGCGCATCCACGGTATAGATCGCCAGCGCCACCCAGACAAAGCCGAAGGTCACCAGCTTGCCCTCGCCAAACGGCTCGCCGAACAGGAAAGTGGCGATCAACAGCATCAGTGTCGGCGCCAGGTATTGCAGGAAGCCGACGGTGGACAGGTTCAGCCGGCGCGCGGCGATATTGAACAGCAGCAGTGGTGTCAGCGTAATCGGGCCGGTCAGCAACAGCAGGCCATTCAGTTGCCAGCTGTTGTTCAGCAGGTTACTGCTGGGGCTGGCGCTCCACAGCAGGAAGCCCAGTGCCAGTGGCAGCATGTACAGGGTCTCGATCGCCAGGCCGGTGAGGCTCTCCACCGGTGCGCGCTTACGCACCAGGCCGTAGAGACCGAAGGAGCAGGCCAGGAACAGCGACACCACCGGTACCCGCCCGAACTGCCACAGCTCGTGGCCGATCCCCACCGCCGCCAGGGCCACCGCGATCCACTGCAGCCGCCGCAGCCGCTCGCCCAGCACCAGCACGCCCAGCAGCACATTGATCAGCGGGTTGATGTAGTAACCGAGGCTGGCGTCCAGCAGGTGCGCATTGGTGATGGACCAGATGAACACCAGCCAGTTGCTGCCGATCAGCAGTGTCGACAGCGCCAGGGTGCGCATCTTTCCGGCATCGCGCAGGGTGGCGGTGAAATCGGAAAACTTGCCGATCAACAGCAGTATCCCCAGTGCCAGCAGCAGCGACCAGATACTGCGGTGGGCGAGAATCTCCGGCGCGGTGATTTCATCCAGCAGTTTGAAGTACAGCGGCGCCAGTCCCCAGAAGAGGAAAGCGGAAACACCGGCGAGCAGGCCGGCTGTAGCGGATTCATCTCGATTTTGCACGGTGACTCGCAGGTTCGGGCGGGAGGGAGAGCGAAGCGGACGCCCCGCTGTCGCGTGGTGCGAATTCTACGGGGAAATTACAGGAAAGTCAGGTGTAGCCCGGATGAAGGCGCGCAGCGCCGGAATCCGGGAGGTTGGTGGGGGTATGTGCACACCGAGCTTCCCGGATTCCGCTGCGCGCCATCCGGGCTACCGGTGAAGCGGTGGCAGGAGGTTCAGAACAGCACCCGGCAGCGCAGCGTGCCGTCGACGTTCTTCAGCTTCTCCAGTGCCAGGTCCGAGTACTCCGCATCCACATCGATCACCACGTAGCCCAGGGTCTCGTTGGTCTGCAGGAACTGCGCGGAGATGTTGATGCCGTTTTCCGAGAACACCTGGTTGATCGCGCTCAGCACGCCGGGGATATTCCGATGGATATGCAGCAGCCGGTGTGCGCCGACGTGACCCGGCAGGGCCACCTCGGGGAAGTTGACCGAGCTGGTGGTGGTGCCGTTGTCGGAGTAGAGCGCCAGCTTGTCGGATACCTCGACACCGATATTCTCCTGCGCCTCCACCGTGGAGCCGCCGATATGCGGCGTCAGCAGCGCGTTGTCGAGCCCGCGCAGCGGCGACAGGAACTCGTCGTCGTTGCCGCGCGGCTCCACCGGGAATACGTCGATGGCCGTGCCGGCCAGGTTGCCGCTCTTCAGCGCCTCCGCCAGCGCGTCGATATCCACCACGGTGCCGCGGGAGGCGTTCAGCAGGATGGCGCCCGGCTTCATTTTGCCGATCTGCTCCGCGCCCATCATCATCTTGGTGGACGGGGTCTCCGGTACGTGCAGGGAGACCACGTCCGCCTGCGCCAGCAGTTCGTCCAGCGAGCCCACCTGGCTGGCGTTGCCCAGCGGCAGCTTGGTGATCACATCGAAAAAGATCACCCGCATGCCCAGGGCTTCCGCCAGCACGGATACCTGCGAGCCGATCGCGCCGTAGCCGACGATACCCAGCGTCTTGCCGCGGGCCTCGAAGGAGCCCCTGGCGGATTTCTGCCAGCCGCCGCGGTGGCAGACGGTATTCTTCTCCGGAATACCGCGCAGCGTCAGGATCGTCTCGGCCACGATCAGTTCGGCCACGCTGCGGGTGTTGGAATAGGGGGCGTTGAACACGGCGATGCCGAGTTCGGTGGCCGCCTTCAGGTCCACCTGGTTGGTGCCGATGCAGAAACAGCCGATGGCGATCAGCTTGGGCGCATTTTCCAGTACCCGGCGGGTCAGTTGGGTGCGCGAGCGAATGCCGACGAAGTGGGCATCGGCGATCTTCTCGATCAGCTCCTCTTCCGGCAGCGACGTCTTCAGGTGCTCCACATTGGTGTAGCCGCGGGAGGCGAGCAGGTCGACGGCGGTCTGGTGAACGCCTTCCAGCAGCAGGATGCGGATCTTGTCTTTTTGCAGGGAGGTTTGTGGAGCCATAAACTATCTCTTCACTGAGCGCCAGTAACGCGATGTGTATGCGTCGATTCGGGTTGAGTCACTTCGTTGAGGACGCCGGGATTCCGGCGAAGGCGCGATCATACCACAAGCGGCCTGTGGCGCTTTATTCGAAATGCCTATCCTAACCATCGAAATCAGTTATGAAGCCACTGCAAAGTTACTGCGCGTGCGCCTGGCGGCGTCCGGCGGTGCTGGTGCGCCAGCCCGGTCGAAATGCTCATGTACTGAAGTACACTCCGCTTTTTCCGCTCCGGCGGCCACCACCAGCCACCCGCTCGCTACGCTTTTCAGAGGCTTCATAAATGTACCGACACCAGTTCACCTGCGGCACCGCCACCGACCTGCAACCGGGCAAGATTGTCTGCGTCGGCCGCAACTACGCCGCCCACGCCGCCGAGATGAACAGCCCGGTGCCCGACGAGCCGCTGCTGTTCATCAAGCCCGCCACCGCCGCGGTGCCGATGGCCGAGCCGTTGCACCTGCCGCCGAACCGCGGCAGCTGTCATTTCGAGGGCGAGCTGGCACTGCTGGTCGGCGATACCCTGAGCGGCGCCAATGCCGGCGATGTACCCGCCGCCATTGCCGGGCTGGGCCTGGCGCTGGACCTGACCCTGCGTGACCTGCAGCGGCAGCTGAAAAACGACGGCCACCCGTGGGAGAAATCCAAGGGCTTCGACGGCGCCTGCCCGCTGTCGCCGTTCGTGAAACTGGACTGGACGCCGGACTGGGACGGCCTCACCTATACATTGTGGCTGAACGGCGAGGTGCGCCAGCGGGGCAAGAGCGCGCACATGCTGACACCGATCCTGGACCTGGTGGCCTATGTCAGCAGCCACTTCACGCTGCAGCCCGGCGATGTGGTGCTGACCGGCACACCCGCCGGCGTGGGGGAACTGCTGCACGGCGATCGGCTGGCGATGCAGCTGGAGGACGACTGGTTGCGGGTGGAGACGACCGTGGCCTGACGCCTTCACCATGCCGGACCCGATCGGGCCCCCGGGAACGCCGGGTGGAAACCGGGCTTCGGCACTGGATCCCGGATCGAGTCCGGGATGACGGCAAGAGCTTCTATATCGCCATGCCGGACCTGATCCGGCATCCAGCGCAGTGGCTCCCAAGGCCGGAATCCGGCTCGGGATCTGGATCCCGGATCAAGTCCGGGATGACGATGGCACTCGATATTGCCGCTACCCTTTCACCGCACTATGATGCCGCCGGCCCCACCGGGCCGCCAACGCGAACCGCGCCCAAAAGGCGCCACGGCGCAGACAGATCTGAAACAGGCGACAGCGATGACCGAACTCAATCCCATCACCACCATTCGCATCCTCACCACCGGCGGCACCATCGAGAAGAGCTACTGCGAGGCCGAGGGCACCCTGAAGAACCGCGCCTCTATTATTCGCGACGGCCTGATCGCCAGCCTGCGCCTGCCCTACACGCACCTGGAACTGGAGAGCGTGTTGAACAAGGATTCACTGGAGATGGACGACGGCGACCGCCAGCAGATCGCCGACGCCATCGCCGAGACCGCCAGCCAGGGCGAGCCGATTGTGGTGCTGCACGGTACCGACACCATGTCCGTCACCGCCGACTACTGCTTCGCGCAGCTCGGCACACCGGCGGTGCCGGTGGTCTTTACCGGCGCCATGAAGCCCATGGGCTTTATCGATTCGGACGCGCGCCAGAATGTCACCGAGGCACTGTTGGCGGCGCGCCTGGTGCAGCCCGGCTTCTATATCGCCTTCCACAACCGCGTCTTCCCGATTCCCGGCGCGCGCAAGAATCGCGACACGGGCACCTTTGAGGCCATTGGCAATGCGCAATAATCAGGGAACATGCGTAGCCCGGATGGAGCGAAGCGGAATCCGGGATTTTCCGCCCGGATTCCATCGCAGCGCGCCTCCATTCGGGCTGGATTCTGATACCCTTTGATTTGTGATCACATTTTCAGTATAAACTGAATAATGCTTCAGTTTTAACTCAATCCCAGTAGAGGTGTGCCATGCCGGAACAGAACAAGACCCCACAATCCCTGCAGGAATGGCAGGACCTGGCCGCCACCCTCGAGATCGAGGGCCGCGCCTTTATCAACGGCGACTATGTGGATGCCCTGTCCGGCGCCACCCGCCCCAACGTCAGTCCCGCCGACGGCACTGAGCTGGCGCAGGTGGCCAGCTGCGGCCCGGAGGATGCCGAGCGGGCGGTCAAGGTGGCGCGAGAGGCCTTCGAGTCCGGCGTCTGGTCGAAGATGCCGCCGATGGAGCGCAAGAAGATCATGGTGCGCTTCGCCGAGCTGATCGAGGAAAATATCAACGAGGTGGCGCTGCTGGAGAGCCTCGATGCCGGCAAGCCGATCGGCGACACCATGAATGTCGATGTGCCCGGTGCGGCCACCACCATCCGCTGGAGTGGCGAGGCGGTGGACAAGATCTACGACGAGGTGGCGCCCACCGGCCCGGATGACCTGGCGCTGATCCAGCGCATGCCGCTGGGGGTGGTGGCCGCCATCGTGCCGTGGAATTTCCCGCTGTCCACCACCGCCTGGAAACTGGGCCCGGCGCTGGCCACCGGCAACAGCGTGATCCTGAAGCCGGCCTCCAACACGCCGCTGACGGCGCTGAAACTGGCCGGGCTGGCCAGGCAGGCCGGCCTGCCGAACGGCGTGCTGAACGTGCTGCCGGGCCCCGGCTCCAGCCTGGGCAAGGCACTGGGCCTGCATATGGATATCGACTGCCTGACCTTCACCGGCTCCACCGAAGTGGGCAAGACCCTGACCGAGTACTCCGGCCAGTCCAACCTGAAGCGCACCTTCCTCGAGCTGGGTGGCAAGAGCCCCAATATCGTCTTCGCCGATGCCGACCTGGACAAGGCCGCCGAGGCCGCGGCGCTGGCGGTGTTCTACAACCAGGGCGAAACCTGCACCGCCGGCACCCGCCTGCTGGTGGAGAAGGGCATCGCCGCGGAGTTTATCCAGAAGGTCAAGAAGGCCGCCGAGGTGTTCAAGCCCGGCCACCCGCAGGACCCGAATACGCGCATGGGGGCGCTGATCGACCAGAGCCAGTTCGATACGGTCGAGTTCTACGTCGCCAAAGGCCTGGAGCAGGGGGCACAGCTGGTCTGCGGCGGCCAGCCGGCGGATGCCGTTTCCGGTGGTCACTACTACGAGCCCACCATATTCAGCGGCGTGACCGGCGAGATGACCATTTCCCGCGAGGAGATCTTCGGGCCGGTATTGTCGGTGCTGGAGTTCGACAGTGAAGACGAGGCGGTACAGATTGCCAACGATTCCATCTACGGCCTGGCCGCCGCCGTCTGGAGCAGGGACATCGGCCGGGCCCACCGCGTGGCCCGGGATATCCGCGCCGGCTCCGTGTGGATCAACAACTACTTCGGTGGCGATATCACCGTGCCCTTCGGCGGCTTCAAGCAGTCCGGCAACGGCCGCGACAAGTCGCTGCACGCGCTGGATAAATACTGCGAACTGAAATCCACCTGGATCGATATCCGCTGAGGCAATGGGGCCGGATCCGGCCCCTGCGTTTTATCGGGGCCGCAATCGCGGCCCTTTTTTGTATCCGGCCGCGATACATTCTTGCCAATACCTGCCGGTCAATGGCGCCGGATTCCGTTTTCGTCTATACCTGAAGTAATCCCCCCGTTTGGATGAACCTGGCGACAGACTGCTCTGAGCTCTGAATTGGCGGGCCCCCGGGCCCGCCACTTTTTGTGGTATATGGATGGAGTGCGGTCATGAATTCCCATCGTTGTCTTTTCCCGGTGCTGCTGCTGATCGCTATCGGCAGCGGCGGCGTCCATGCCGCTGTTGCGGTGGATACCGCGCTCACCTTTCGGCAAATCGAACACTTTCTCGGTGCGCCCGCAAAAGCCGGTGATGAAAAACACTGGATCGAGCTGAAAGTGGGGTGCGGCGATTACGTGACCGCCGGCCAGCAACTGGCGGTACAGCGGAATGCCGCGGGCGAAATCGTGCAGGAGTACACCGCCCGCGCCCCGGGCCGGGTGCGGATGGTCGCACGGGGCGCCCAGGGGGCGCCGGTCCTCGAGATCAATACCCTGTCGGAAAGCACCGCCTGTGCCGGCGGGGACTGCGCCGCGCACTGACCGCCTGTCGCTTGAGTCGCCCGCCAATACTGATACCCTGACGGCTGGATTGACGGTCGCAATGTGCGGCCGAAAGCTGGAAGGGACCGCAGGAAGGGACTACAGGAAGGGGCAGAGAATGAACAAAAAAGACCGATGGATGGGGTTCCGGGTATTACTGTGCCTGCTGATCTGTATTCCGCTGTCGGCCTCGGCCGGTGAGCTGGGGGATCGCTTTCAGGATTACCAGAAGGCGCTTGAGAGCGATGACAGGGGGCGGATCGTCGAAGCCGCCGAGGCCGTTTACAGGGTCGCGGAGAAGCTGCCCGAAGCCAACAAGAATTTCGCCGCTGCAGCCCTGAATTACGGCAAAGCGCTCATCGCCACAAACGACTGGCGCAGGGCCGGGGTCTACCTGAAAAAGTCCCTCGCGAGCTATGAAAAAATTTATGGAGAGAGAAGTACACAATCAATAGATGTTCTATTGGAACTCGCCAGGGCGAGGGCCGGGGATGTCGGCCATTCGCAGCGCTGGCGCTATCGCCGCTATATTGGTGACGCGCTGGAAATTGCCGCGGAACGGGAGGGGGAGGACTCCGCTCTCCACTCGATTGTCAGCCTAGAGGCCGGCAAGATAGCATTGGATTCCGCCGCCGATCCACGGGCGAAAGAATATCTGCAGGACGCCTACACGGCCTTCAGTGGCCCCTGGAAAAACTCCCAGCTCAACCATTTTTACTCGGCCTTTTACCTGGGGAAGTATTACCTGGCGCGGAACCGGTATGATGAGGCCGAGCCCATGCTGCTGGAGGCGCTGGACCTGGCTGAAGTCAAAGGCAGCAAGGCGAGCCCCCTGGAACTGACAACCCGTGCTTTCCTGGTCGAGGTCTATGAGGAGATGGAGCAACCGGAGAAGTCCATCGCCCAGTGTCGCGCTATCGGCAAGGCGAGGCCCTTCGATATGAACCGGGAGCCGGAGCCCATATTCAGCCGGCGCCTGGAATACCCCAGAATGGCGCTGGACAGCCACCGTGAAGGCTACGCCGTTGCACGTTTCACCATTTCAGATACTGGATTTGCCGAGGATATTGAAATCCTCGATACGGAGGGGTCCTCCGGTTTCGGCAGGGCTGCCATCAAGTATCTCGAACAGGCGCGCTATGCGCCCAGATATGTCGGTGGTGAGCCCGTTGGCACGCCCGACCGTAAAATGAAATTCCAGTTTAATATGGCCGAGTAATCGATGCCGAAGCCATGAAACTGATTTTCACCCACGAAAACCGCCTGCTGGTAGAGCTGGCCAAGAGCAAGCTCGAGGTGGCCGGTATCCCCGTATTCCTGAAAAATGAATTCGCCCAGGGCGGTTCCGGAGACCTGGCCCCGCACCAGACCTGGCCGGAACTGTGGCTGGAGCGCGAGCGGGACTTCGAGCGTGCGCGTCAGCTGCTGCGCGAGGACAACGCCGGGCAGAGCGCCTGGCGCTGTGCGAGCTGCGGCGAGGAGAACGGCGCGGCCTTCGATTACTGCTGGAACTGCCAGCAGTCCAGACCCGCGGGGCGGGCGTAAATCGCCATGCAGTTTCTGATCAATATCGATGTCGACAACCTGGACCGCGCGATCGCATTCTATCGCGACGCTTTTGGCCTTCGCGTCGGCCGCCGTCTCGGTGCCGGCGCCGTGGAGATGCTGGGCGGCAGCGCGCCCATGTACCTGCTGGAGAATGCCGCTGGCACACCGGCGGCGGGTTCCGCGTCGCAGGCGCGCCGCTACGAGCGCCACTGGACACCGCTGCACCTGGATATGGTGGTGGACGATGTGGAAGCGGCGGTGGAAAAGGCGGTTGCCGCCGGAGCAACGCTGGAATCGGAAATCCGGGTCAACAAATGGGGTGCCATCGCCGGTCTCTGCGACCCTTTCGGCCACGGCTTCTGCCTGCTGGAATTCCGCGGCCGCGGCTACGACGAAATCTGCACCTGATATCGACAGGGTTCAGGCACGGTTAAGGCGTGGAGGGCGAACATTGCGGTGTTCGCCCTTTTTGCTTGGGAAAGGAAAACGGATTCGATGACGAAAGTAAAGAATAACCTCGCCGCCCTGCTGCTCGGCGCCGGCATACTGCTGGGGCTGGTCGCGCTGGGTATCCTGATGGGCAGCGCCGTGGACAAGTTCAAGGGCTACGAGCGCACCGTGACGGTCAAGGGGCTGGCGGAGCGGGAAGTGCCGGCGGATATCGTGATCTGGCCGATCCAGTTCACCGCCGCCAGCAACGACCTGTCGGACCTCTACGCCGATATCGCCGCCAGCAGCGAGCGCATCAAGCGCTTCCTGGGCGAGCAGGGGATCGCCGCCACTGCGGTCTCGGTATCGATGCCGGCGGTCACGGACAAGTCCGCGCAGCAGTACGGCGGCGGCCAGCGACCGGAGTTCCGCTACACCGCGCTGCAGACGGTGACCGTCTATTCAGGCCAGGTGGACAAGGTGCGCGCGGCCATGGACAGGCTGGCGGAGCTGGGGCGCGAGGGCATCGCCTTTTCCCAGAACAACTACCAGGGCCAGACCGAATACATTTTTACCGGATTGAACCAACTCAAGCCGCAGATGGTCGAACAGGCCACCGTGGAGGCGCGACGGGTGGCACAGAAGTTTGCCGAGGATTCCGATAGCGTACTGGGCAAGATCCGGCGCGCTTCCCAGGGCCAGTTCAGTATCCGCGACCGGGACAAGAACAACCCGCACATCAAGAAGGTGCGCGTGGTGTCCACGATCGAATACTATCTATCAGACTGAGGACGGCAGTATGTACAGATCGATCATTGCCAGCGGGCTCGCCGCACTGTTGCTTCTGCCGGCCGCGGGCGTGCTGGCCAAGCCCGGCAAGGAGCTGCCCCCGGGGCTGCAGAAGAAAGCCGAACGCGGTGGCGAACTGCCGCCGGGCTGGCAGAAAAAGCTGGAGGTCGGCACCGTGCTGGACCACGACATCTACCGCCACGGCGTGATTGTCAAGCCGGTGGACAAGCACGGCATCGTGACGATCAGTATCGAGGGGGAGCTGATCCGGCTGATGCATCACAGCCGCGAGATCGTGGAAATACTGCGCAGCCACTGAGTCCCCTTCCCGGCCGGTGCGGCGATTCCGCCGCGCCGGCGGCACTCCCCCCTTTTCCTCCCCCTCCGCTCATTGTTATAACCGGCAGCCCAGATTATAAATCCCGTATATTGCCGGGCCGCCCGGCCCGAGGAGTTGCAGATGAGCGTGCAGCGTCACGGCCTTTCCGTCGGTATGGAGCGCACCAACGGGGACTTTTTCCTCTCCGTGCGGGTGCGCGGCAAGCTGACCCACGGCGACTACCAGGCCATGGTGCCCATCCTGGAGTCAGCCATCGCCGGGGTGGACAATCCCAGGATCAATGTCTTTTTCGACGCGACCGAGCTCGATGGCTGGGAGGCGCGCGCCGCCTGGGACGACCTGAAGCTGGGCCTGAAGCACGGCCGTCAGTTCAACCGGGTGGCACTGGTGGGCAACCGCCGCTGGCAGGAGTTGTCCGCCAAGGTGGGCTCCTGGTTTATCGGTGGTGAGGCGCGTTTTTTCGAGGACGAGTCGGAGGCCATGGCCTGGCTGGAGGAAGCCGCATAGAATATCCGCGTGCACCGACTGGCTAGTGGTCCATGCGGAAAGTTTGGTGACTAAGGAGCACAGCCAAAGTGTTCAGATCAAGGCGAGAAAGCGCAGGAATAGTGGTTCTATTTCAAGCTTTCTCAACGCAGAGCTGGGCGCTTTGGCGACGCGAACAGTTACACAACTTCCCGCACAGCACATTAGATCCAATAACACTTCGCGGAAAAGGGATACTGTATGTTTGAGTGGGTGGCCAGCCCGGAAGCCTGGGTGGCGTTGGCGACGCTGGCAGCGCTGGAAATCGTCCTGGGTATCGACAATATCATCTTCATCTCCATTCTCGTCGGCCGGCTGCCGGAAAAGCAGCGCGAGCCGGCGCGCTTTATCGGCCTGGGGCTGGCGATGGTCACACGCCTGGCACTGCTGTTCTCCATCGTCTGGATCATGGGACTGGTGGAACCCTGGTTTACTGTATTCGGCATGGAGATCTCCGGGCGCGACATCATCCTGGTGGGCGGCGGCCTGTTCCTGCTGGCCAAGGCCACCCACGAGATCCACAACAGCCTGGAGGGGGCCGAGGGCGGCGAGACCTCGGTCGCCGCCGCGGGTTTCGGCATGGTGCTGTTGCAGATCGCGATCCTGGATATCGTCTTCTCGCTGGACTCGGTGATCACCGCCGTGGGCCTGGTGGATGAAATCTCGATCATGGCGGTGGCCATCGTGCTGGCGGTGATCGTGATGCTGGTGGCCGCCAAACCCATCGGTGATTTCGTCGATCGCCACCCGACGGTGAAAATGCTGGCGCTGAGTTTCCTGATCATGGTCGGCCTGACGCTGATCGTGGAAGGTTTCGACGTGCATGTGCCCAAGGGCTATATCTACTTCGCGATGGCGTTCTCGATGGGGGTGGAAATGCTCAACCTGCGGCTGCGCAGCAAGCGCGAGAAGCAGGCGCAGCCGGTGGAGCTGCACAAGCCCTATCGGGAAGACAGCGTGGAGCAGGGCTGATCCGGCCCGGATGTGAAGTGACGCTCCATCCGGGCCGGGGGCGAAAGATTCGCCCTACTGGCAGGCGCTGCGGATGCCGTGGGCCTGCTGCACCGCCTCCAGCCAGTAGTAGGTGTCGTTGTCGCTGAAGTAGTAATAGACGCTGTCATTCGGCAGTAACACCACACTGATACCGCCGAAACCGGACAGGAACGGGATCCACTGCGCGCCGCTGCAGCCATTCAAGCTCCCCGCCACATTGTGTGCCCAGAAACCGTTGTTGTAGCGG
This sequence comes from Microbulbifer litoralis, assembly GCF_023634065.1. Classification (GTDB taxonomy): domain Bacteria; phylum Pseudomonadota; class Gammaproteobacteria; order Pseudomonadales; family Cellvibrionaceae; genus Microbulbifer; species Microbulbifer litoralis. The sequence goes on along the minus strand of NZ_JALKCV010000005.1, from coordinate 153,766 downwards.
TAATCCGCCAACGGCACCGTGCCGGTATCCGCCGAGCGCTGCAGTGCCGCATCGAGCTGCGCGCTGTCCAGCAACTGCTGGCCGCCGATTTCCCCGTCATCGATACCGACAAAGCTGGTGATCTTGGCGATATCGTCCGGCAGCCAGATCAGCCCCCAGCCGGCGAACGGCTGCGCCACCGAGTCGTAGCTGCGCCGCGTGTATTGCCCGGTGGGGCCGACGCCGATCGGCTGCCACAGGTCCCCGACGATGGTATCGGTAAAAATATCGGCACTGCCGCCCTGTTGCTCCTGCAGGTAGGCATTCATCAGTGTACCGGCGATATAGGTATCGGAAGTGTGGTAGACCCACTGGCTGCCGGGTGGCGATTTGCGGGAATACTGGTTGCAGCTGTAGCTGATCTTGGATGCGTGGCTGTCCGCCAGGAACAGGTTATCGGTGTGGGTAGCGCCCTCGTCTTCCATGTAGGTGCTGCTGTCGTAATTGCCGGTGGCCATATCCAGCACATTGTCCAGCGTCACGTCGTTCCAGTTGCCACTGCTGCTACATTCGTCCACATCGCCGGCGACGATACGGTTGCGGATGCCGGGATACTGCTGTTCCAGCCGCATCATCGCCACGCCTGCGAACAGGGATTTGGCGGTGGAATAGGACGGTACGACCAGTGAATCGCAGTAGGGGTAGTCGCCGTTGCGGGTTGCACAGTCGCCGCGGTAGTGGGTGCCGTCGATCACGAACCCGGCGGTACTGACATGGCTGGCATCGGTACTGCCGGGGCTCTCGAATGCGGTGTAGTCGGTGCCCGGATAATCGATCGCCAGGGCCGACAGGGGTTTTGTGGGCATTCGGGCGGCCATCTCTGCCTGGTAATCCCCGATCAGCTGGTCCTGGCCGGCAATCGTCTGCGGCGTATAGCTGGCGGACAGCAGTCCCCACCAGTCCGCCTTGAAATACAGGCAGGTCTCACTGCTGATCTGGTAGGCCACTTTCGATACCGAGCCGTCCTCCCGGAACAGGAACGACATGACCCCGTTGTGCACACAGTTGGCGTTGCGCTGCTGCAGCGCGAATGGAATGGCCGCGCGGCTGTAGCCATTGTCGCCGTTCTCCTGCCAGACGCGCCCGGGTGTCAGTACGTATTCCCAATTCGGGTGACTGCTGGCAATGGAACCGCGCTCGAGCGGGAAAATATGGCTGCCGGTCTGCACGAACTGGAATTCGAACGGCGGCAGGTGCTTGCGGGGGCTGTCCGCCGCGCCGGTATAGTTGTAGGTGTCCACGTGCTCGGCAAAGCCGCCGCCGCTCGCCTCGCCGTCCAGTGCCAGGGTACCGGCGAAGGCGTGCTGCGGATGTGCCGCAGCGGCCGGCAGTGCATAGCCGGACAGGTTGATCCGCGAGCCGGGGGCGCTGCCGTTCATCAGCGTGCTGTAGCTGAGCAGAGTGCGGTTCACATTGCCGCTGCCGGTCAGTTCGTCGTAGTCGTCGTCATTGGAGCCGCCGCTGTCCACGTCGCCGGTGACCAGGATCTTGTCGCCGTAGCAGTAGTCGTAATAGTCGCCGACACCGGTGCGGTAGCGGATGCTCAGCGAGGCCCTGTTGTCTGCATTGATGGCGACACTGCCGGCAGAATAGAGCGCGCTGTCGTCCTGGCCGTCGACCAGCGTGATCGCGTTGACCCAGCTGTTGCCGCCGTCATTGGATACTTCCGCAACACAGCTGTCACCGGCTTCCAGCGCATGGGCGGAAATATCCAGGGAGATATTCACGTTCACGTGGCCCAGGGTGGAGAAGTCCAGCCTGGCTCGGCTGCCTGCGCCGCGCATACCCATCGAATAGTTGCCGTAATAGTAGTTGGAGTAGACGGTGCCGGTGGTATTCCAGCCGTTCAGGTCGCCATCCTGGAAATCGTCCGCAACCAGCGTGTCCGCCTGCAGTTGCGATGAGGCACAGGCACACAGCATTGTCACCAGGGCCAGGTGTTTCAGGGTTTTCATGGTGTCCCCCGTATCGGTTTTTATATTGATGATCGAAAAGGGGCCGGGGCCCCCGGTTCCCATCCCGTGAGAAATGGAGAAAGCGGGTGGCTCGGTGAATACGCCGGTATTTGCGGTCCACCGACGGACAGGAAAAGACTTTCGCCCGCCGTCGCGAGAGCGACCCGCCCTGAAATGGGGAGGGGGCGGGTCGCATTACACAGAGCCGCTGTAAAGATGCGATGGGAAGGACGTGCCTGTTAGCACCAATTTCAGGCGGTCGATTGGACCAGAAGCCGATTCCCAGGCCGGAAAAGGGAGCGGGGGGCAGCAAGGCGGCCGGCCGGGGACCGCGCCGGGTGTTCAGTTGTCGGTGCTTTCCCGGCGCTGCCAGGGCAGCTGACCGTCGATTTCGTATTGCAGCATCACGCTCAGGAAGGCGCGGATCAGGACGATCAGCGCCAGGATACCGACACTGGCAAGGGAGTCCGCGACGACCACGGTGCGGATGATATCGCCGGCAATCAGGAACTCGAGGCCGAGGATGATGGCGCGCCCCAGGTCCCGGCGAAAGACCCGGTAGGCCTCTCCGGACGCCAGCCGTCGATAGCTGCGCAGGAACTGCGAGGTGGTGACGAAGGAGCCGATCAGCACCACCAGCACACCGAAGGACTCGATGGCGTAGCCGGTAATTTTGATCAGCTCGAGAAAATCCCTTTCCATACTGTTCCGCGATTGCCGGGCCGGATTACCTGTTTATAGTCCAGATCCGGTGTTCACTGCAGGGCGGCAGACAGTTCATCGGCGACAATGGCGATCACCCTGTCGTCCAGCGGCACCAGTCGGTGCAACGTCACCGGTACCTGGTAGTTGGCGCCGAGGGGCAGGCGCGAGCTGGTGTGGGGCAGTATGGTGATGTCGTAGCGGGTCCAGAGGGAGACCGGCTCTGTGGGCGCCAGGCTGTCGATATCGCGGTTCAGCCGCTCCAGGAACTCGCTGCCGGTTCGCAGTTGGCGGCCGCCGTTGTAGGGCAGGAAGTGCGCCCAGAAACTGCCGTAATGGGGGCTGGAGAGAGTGATGAACTTGTGCACCCGCTCCAGCCCGCCGCGCGCCTGCAGGTAGTGCCGCGCGACGATACCGCCCATGCTGAAACCCACCAGTGCGCAGGTGCGTCCCTCATCGATCAGCGCGTCCATCTGTGTCTTCAGCTGGTTGGACAGGAACTCCATCCCGTACCAGCCGGAGTTGTACTGCAGGTGGATATAGTGCGCGGCAAATCCCCGCGCCCTCAGTGTCCGCTGCATCCGGTGCATCGACTTGCCGCGATCGAAGATGCCGGGTATCAACAGCACCGTTCTGCTTTTATTGCGCATCCGTTGTCGCTGCCTCGGCGTTGACGGGGCTGGTCGCCACCTTGTCCGCACCGGTAGCCATCAACGCCGGGCGGTCGTTGCCGGTCGGGAGTTGCGCCATACGGCAATCGTGGGCCGCTGTCGCGAGTGGTGACAACGGGAACGACTGTAGCTGGGGGATCGGGACGGTTTGCATGGGGGCTTCCGGATCGAGCACTGTGCGAACTGATTTTAGTCGAGAGTACAGCTACCTCCTGGCATATTATTCTTCCCCAGTGCGGTAGATTGCCGCCCCGGGGCGACCTGCTATACCGGTACGATTTCCACGCCCTGCTCCGCCAGTGCCTCCAATACCGAGGCGTCGGCGCCGCTGTCGGTAATCAGTACGTCCAGATCGCGGGCCGGTACCACCTGGTGGTGGGAGACGGTACCCAGGTGGTCGCGGTCGCCCATGATCACGGTCTTGTCTGCCTGCTCGATGGTAATGCGCATGATCTCCGCCTCCTCATAGTATTTGGCGGAAAAACCCCGTTGCGGGTGCAGGGCGCAGAGCCCCATGAAACAGAGGTCGAAGTGCATGCGGCGGATCATTTCCGCCGCGCCGGAGCCGACACAGCGCAGCGCCGGTTTGAAGAAGCGGCCGCCGAGCAGGATCACCTCCACCCGGTCGTGGTGGACCAGCTCGCAGGCGATCAGCGGGCAGGTGGTCACCACCGTCAGCGGCATGTCCCGCGGCAGGGCCATGGCCAGGTAGCGGCAGGTTTCCCCGGAATCGAGCAGCAGGGTCATACCCGGCTCGATAAAGGCCAGTGCCGCCTCGGCGCGCTTCTGTTTGCCGGGGTTCCGGCTCTCCAGCCGGTCCGCATAGTCCGGTACGTCCAGCTGCAGCGGCAGCGCGCCACCGTGCACCCGGCGCAGCAGCTTCGTCTCCCCGAGCCTGTTGAGATCGCGCCGCACCGTGTCCTCGGACACGCCGAGCTGCGCGGCCAGGTCGGCGGCGTAGACGCGGCCTTTCAGTTTCAGTTGTTCGAGGATCAGCGTCTGTCGTTCCGCCTGCAGCATGGTGGCTCCAGTTCTGTTGTTTGCCGGTTTTTGCGTGTTTATGCCGAATTCTACTTGAATGGTCGGGAGCGACAAGTCTATCATCTGCGCTTTAATACGTGTTCATGCCGAAAACTGCCGAAAACTGCCGAAAACAGGCATCAATTCGCGTAAAACCGACCCCAACTCTGCAGGGAGGCCAGGTATGCAAGACTGCCAACTCGATTTCGATGCCTATAAAGCGGTCATCTTTGACCTGGACGGTACCCTGGTGGATTCGTCCGCCGCCATCGCCGAGGTGATGGGCCATTGGTGTGCATCACACAACCTCGATCCCGAGCGGGTCATGAACGAGAGCCGCGGCGGCCGCCTGCAGGATTTCCTGCCCGGGCTGGCGCCGCATCTGGACGCGGGCCGGGAGTTCGAATATCTGTGTGCGCAGGAGGCAGTTACCACCACCGGCGTGGCGGCGATTCCGGGCGCCATGGCCGTGCTGGGTCACCTGGACGAGCGCGGCCTGCAATGGGGAATTGCCACCTCCGGTATCAACCAGGTGGCCAGGATGCGGCTGCGCACCGCCGGCCTGCCGCTGCCGGAAATACTCGTCACCGCCGAGATGGTCGCGCGCGGCAAGCCGGACCCGGAACACTTTGTCACCGCGGCCGGGGCATTGCGGCAGCAACCGCGGGACTGCCTGGCATTCGAGGATTCCGAAAACGGCGTGCGCAGTGCCCTGGCCGCCGGCTGCGAGGTGGTGGTGGTCGGCGAGCATACCGCCCTGGAGCACCCGCGCATCCGCGCCCGCATACCGGACTACCGCCCATTGCTGCGGCAACTGGGGATCGCGGATGCCCCTGCCGGGGAAGCGGAACGATGAGTGCGGAATCCATCGACAACAGCCGGGAAAAGTACTGGGACCTGGCCGGCATCGTCGTCGGCCTGCTGGGCTGTGTCGCGCAGCTCAGCCAGGTGATCAGCGAGTGGCAGCGCAGCGGACCCAGCGGCCTGTCGGTGAGCTTCGTGCTCGGCTACCTGCTGGTGTTCGCTTTCTGGCTGGCCTACGGTCTTTTCTTCAGGCGGCCGGCGATCATCGTCACCAATCTGATTGCACTGGTATTGCAGTCGCTGTTGTTGTTGTCGCTGGTCTAGTGATCCATACGCAAAGTTAAAAAAGAGTCTGTGGCCGACCGCTACCGGTAAAACACCGCCAGCCAGATGGTGGGCCTGTCCGGATCGGTCCAGTCGACTTTGTGCCTGGTGTGGGCCGGAATATTGATGCAATCCCCGGCACCCAGGTTCACCTCGCGGCCGGTTTCAAACAGCAGCCTGCCCGAGCCCTGCAATACCATGACCCACTCGTTCTCATCCTGGTCGTACCAGCCGTCGACCGGTGAACTGTGTCCCCTGGAAACGATACGCTCGATTCGTACCGTATCGCTGCGGACGATATCCTCGAAGACTTCGGCACCCAGGTCTTCGGGTAGTGATGCAAAGATATTGTTCATGGCTTCCCACCGTTTCCGTATACACTTTGAGCTGCCCGAATGTAGTGGTCACGTATGCCGCTTGACATACCGCCGCTGTTCAACGCATTCCTCCTCGTCGACCCGGTCTATTAGGCTGTCTGAGCAGCCGTAAGTATCCTTCTTGGTCAATTCTTCCTCAATATTCTTTGGGCGCGGCTGCTCGCGGCGCTCATCGAACACGTCCGATCAGCGCTTGAGGAACAGCATCCCGAAGATGTATTCCTTGAATTCCGAGGCGTCCATCTTGCCGCGCAGGATATCGGCGGCGCTGAACAGGTGGCGTTCGAGTTGGGTGAGGGTTTGGGGTGTCCTGATGGATGCTTGTTTTTAACCACTTATCGGGTCCGGAGGCGCGGGTGGTCTGGTATTGCCAGGGGGCCAGGCGCGCCGGATTGAGGAGATTACTCCGGAGGCTGATCAACCAGCAATTCCTTATAAGGAACTTCCAGTGCATTGGCGATTTTACAGAGGTAGGCAACCGAGACGTTGTACTTACCCCGCTCTATATCCGACAGATGCTTAGGGCTGATCCCCGCCAGTTCCGCCAAATCCTCCTGGGTCCAGCGAGGGTTTTTCTGCTTGCGAAGGGCTTTGATGTTGGAGCCGATCTGCTTCAGAAGCGCTTCTACGTTGTTTTTTTCCATTTGCCACCACCCAACGACAAAGCCATAAGATTAGGGGCATCGGGCGCCCAATAGACCCGGTATATCATGAATTCTCGCTTATTTTCCGGGCATACCATACAATTTTGGGCAATATTACTGATATATCATTATTTTAGATTGGGAGTAGTCTTAGGCAAAAATCAGAGCCACACACAGCGAGGCCAGATAATGGAAGATACAGACCGGCTGTTAAAAAGGATGAATTCGCTTATCCAGAGGGCGACCGCCTTGTCCACGGACCTGGCCGACTTCATCTGTACGGAGTCGATTCCAATCGGCGAGGTTATCGATGACTGGTTGAACCACCGCGGCTCCGGTAAGGCGAATATTACCCTCCGGGAGACGGAGCGGCTGATCGAACAGAGGCAGACCGCCACGCGGGTGAAAGCAAAGCGACGGTTCGCGCCTCAGGAGCTGGGCTTGTTGAGCGACTGGCAGACACTGAAGGTCAGGGCGTTGACCTTGTCCATTAATATCGTTTTGAGAAATTCCACTTCCCGGGAACGGCAAGGCGCGTTGGCGCCAGGATAAACTGACTTTGGAGTGTCCAGCTCTCCCGGGTTTCATGTTCAGCAAGCTTGGCGGGCCTATAGATCTTCAGCGGTTTCTCTCTTCGCCCCCCCCGAATTGGAGAAACAGCGTCATGACGTGTCGAGCCTACCATCTAACCAGGCGTGGAATGACGAGCTTTCCGACAAGTGCGCAAAGCGCGACCGGCGCTACATGCCAGATGCCGAGATGGCCCATCGTGTCGATCGGACAGGCCATTCCGTATGCGAAACTTCCGATCGCACCCGAGGCGATTCCCGTGAAGAGGCTGGCAGAACCGATCGAGACCGGCGCCCCGCTGCGCAACCATAGAACCAGTGCGCCCGCGGTCAGCAGGCTGAAGCCGGAGCCGGCCAGGAAGCAGTGGAAGCCCTCGACGTCATGGGTCAGTTCGCTCGCGAGGCCGTCGAAGCCCAGTACGAGAAGCGTCGATACCGGTAGCAGGCCCAACATGGCTGCAGACCAGCGTGCCCCTTCGTGACCGTTGCCCACGCGCGGACTGGCCATGCGCAGTACTGCGAGTGCCGAAGCTGCGCCCAGGAGGCCCAGCATTCCGTTGGCAATGAAAAAGAAGCCCGAAGCCTGTCCGGAGAAGGCGCCGCGCCACAAACCGTGGAAGAGTTCGACTGCAACCACCGTGGCGATGGCGGCGAGCGTTACCAGCGCTACGCCGCGAGCAATGCTGATCGGGCGGACAGGGACGAGATCTTCCGCCAGCTCGTCGATCAGCGGATTGGGAACCCGATTCATTGTCATTCTGCCTTTTCTACGAGGGCGGACAATCTCTTGAGCCCGCGATGGATGTTCACTTTCACCAGGCTTTCACTCTGGCCGGTTCTGGCGGAGGCTTCGGCGATGGAATGTCCCTCGATCTTGACGAGTTTGATGGCTTCCACCTGCCTGTCGGGCAAATGCACGAAGAGCCGATCCAGGCTCATGCGCGCCATCACCGCCTCCTCCTTACTGTCCTCGGGTGCGTCGTGGTCGCCCAGTTCGTCTTCAGCCGAGCGGTAGACCTTGCGTAGGTGGTCGACCCAGCGATAGCGGGCGATGGCTGCGAGCCAGGGATAGAAGGGGCGGGACGGGTCCCAGGTGGCGCGCTTGGCATGGACCGCTATCATCACTTCCTGCACCAGATCGTCGAGGTGAGCTGGCGGGACACGCTTCCGGAAGAATTGCTCCAGCCACAGCTGTATTTCGGCGAGGAGGGCGCGGTAGATTCCCCGATCGCCGTTTTGCGAGGCGGTCATCATTTGCGCCATCGAGGCTTCGTCGGCAATCATCCCGCCCCCTTTTGCAGTCCGCTATCGGTAGCTCGTGCTGCGGCGAATTGGTAGTCGAGTGAAAGCATTCCGCCCCCATTCGTGATCAGGATGCCCGCGAGCGCTGCCCAGGCGATGTGCGTGCTCCACCAGGCTTCGGGATAGACGAAGACCTGGATCACCATCGTCATCGACAGCAGTATCAGGGCCGAAAAGCGCGTGAACAGGCCAGCCACCAGCAGCACGGGGAAGAGGTGCTCGGCATAAGTTGCCATTGGTGCCGCAATATCCGCCGGTAGCGGCAACCCGGTATATTCATATTCGAAAAGAAAGATCGCATTGTCGCTGACGGAGAGAGCAGTCCCCTCTTCGATTTTCGTTCGGCCCGAGCGCCAGAAGATGCCTGCCAGCGCCACGCGGGTGACCAGGAGCACCAGTCCCTCTGGCAGGTGCGAGGCCAGAATGGTAGTCAGGCGGTCGTAAAGGGAAAGAAGCTTGTGCATGGGCACCTCGCGTGGATCTGGCCGGGGCCGTTCAGCGGTCGATCGGGGTGAGCGAGCCCTTGCCCTTGGGCGTGCTGATCTTCTCGCAGGTGCCCACCTTCACGAGCTTCCAGGCATCGCCCTGATAGTCGCGGGTCGAAGTGCCGGCGCAGCTCGTGCCGGGGCCTGCCGCACAGTCGTTCTTGCCGGCCTTGGCAACACCGTAGCATTTCTCCATCTGCGGGCGATCCTGGGCGGCCGCGGAGGTTGCGGCGAGACCGACGGCTATACCGGTGGTCAGGGCCAGACTTGCGATGCGGGAAATCGATTGTGGGTTCATGATGGTTCTCTCCGAGTAGGGGCGCGTCCCGACCTCTGCGCCGGAACTACCCTTTCATTCGCACACCATCGGCAGGGCGTTACACGACCGGCGAAAAAAATCGATGTAACCAACCGCGGCCCGGCAGCGAAACCTCCTGTGTGCATTCCGCACACTGCATTCACGAGAGGAATCGATACCATGAAAACCACTACCGCTGCAGCCGCAGTAGGTTTTGCACTGAGTTCGTTCGCAGCCCTGGCTGCTGAAGCACCCGCAGGTAGCACCGGTCGCGCTGTAAGCGCCGGAGATACCGTGCATTGTTACGGCATCCACAGCTGCAAGGGGCAGGCCGACTGCGCGACCACCGAGAATGCCTGTAAGGGCCAGAACGAGTGTTCGGGCCACGGGTTCAAGGCGCTGAGCGCGGCCGAATGCCTGAGCAAGGACGGCACCATCGGCGATCTTGGCTGATCCATCCCTTTCGCCCAAAGGCGGCCTGGCGCGACACGTCGTCCCGCTTTGTATCGGTCCGCGTCGAGCCGGGCCGCCATTCCTCATCTGGAGTTTGAACCATGAGCGACATCGCCCCGTTTCACGGTTTCGGTCTCGGTCTGCGTCGCGCACACTATACCGACTTTCTCGAAGGTGCCGTGCCGGTGGATTTTGTCGAAGTGATTTCCGAGAATTACATGGTCGAGGGCGGCAAGCCGCTGCGCGTGCTCGAACAGGTTCGTGCGAAGCATCCTGTAATCCTGCACGGCGTCTCGATGTCGATCGGTTCGGCCCATGGGCTGGACGAGAACTATCTTGCGCGCCTCAAGGCACTGGCCGGGCGGATTGAGCCGCTCTGGGTGTCGGACCACCTGTGCTGGACTCGCACCAGCGCTCACAACAGCCATGATCTTCTACCCTTGCCGCTGACGAACGACGCGCTCGATATCGTCTGCGATAACATCGACCGGGCGCAAGAAGCGCTTGGCCGCGCGATGCTGTTGGAAAACCCATCCAGCTACATGACATTCCCGAACGACGAAATGACCGAATGGAATTTCCTTGCAGCGATAGTGCGTCGCACGGGGTGCTACCTGCTGCTCGATGTCAACAACGTCTACGTCAGCGCGCAAAATCACGGCTTTGACACCACCGAATACATTGCCGGACTACCGCTGGAGCGCGTGCGGCAGATACACCTGGCCGGACACACGCCCGGTGCGATCGTGATCGACACGCACGATCGCGAGGTCTGCGAAGAAGTCTGGGCTCTCTACGCCGAGGCCATTGCCTTGTGCGGCCCGGTGGCGACCATGGTGGAACGCGACGATCGCATCCCGGCCCTGCCCGAGCTGCTGGCCGAGCTGGATCGCGCACGCGCGGTTGCCGCGACGGGTTTCGGGATTTCGGCATGAACGCGCTGGCCGAGCAACAACACAGTTTCATGGCCGCCCTGCTGGACGAGGAACGGATGCTCCCCGCCGATTGGAGCGGTCGTCACGCTGTGGGCCTCGCGATATATCGCAACAACTATCGCACTGCGATCGTCGAGGCGTTGCGATCAACTTTCGAGCGAACCCAGAGACTGGTTGGCGAAAGTGCGTTTCGCCGCGCCGCGACGCACCATGTCATCGTCAATCCGCCCTCCAGCTGGACACTCGACATGGCCGGCGAAGGGTTCGACGAAACGTGCAGGCAGCTTTTCGCCGAGGATCCCGAGGTCGCCGAGATTGCCTGGCTTGAGTGGGCGATGCATCGGGCCTTCGTGGCCCGCGATGCCGTCCCCCTTAGTGCACAGGCCTTTACAGGAATTTGCGCGTCCTTGGTCGATACGGATTGGGAAGACCTGCGCCTGGCCTTCGTCCCGGGGCTAACGTTGGCACCGGTATGCCACGACCTGTCGCGACTTTGGCCGTCGTTGAACGGCGCCGACGAAGAGCCCACTATCCTCTCGCTCGAAACACCCCATTACGCCCTTGTCTGGCGCCAGGGCGAACGCCCTGTCTTCGTCCTGAAATCCGACATCGAGGCGCGCATGCTCGCTGCGCTGGAAAGCGGCGCAACCTGGGGCGATGCTTGTGCGATTTTGGTTGGCGCGCTCGGCGAGGACGGAGCGGTTGTCGAAGCCGGACAAATACTGGGGCAATGGCTTTCGCAGGGACTAATCTGTGGGATAGATTAAGGCTCGCCATCAGGAAACAGCGAAATCATTTCAATGGGCAAGGCGCGCCGAAGTCATTATCAATACCGTCAATCGGGTCCAGAGAGTCAGCGGTGCAGATCAACCAGCCAGGATGCTGGTACGATGTGTTTAGGTGAAAGACCTGATTTCTATCGTCCCGGAAAATTCTGCCAAAGCCAATGATGGCGTGAGATAGTTTCAGCAGCCTGTTAATCAAACAGCGACTCCAGAAACAACTGCACCGCCGGATGCTCCCCCGCGCTCCGCTTGAACGTCGCCGCATTCTGGATCCGGTACCGGAACCGCTCCGGACACAGCGCCACCAGCTCCCCGCGGTCCACATATCGCCCCGCCAGATACTCCGGCAGGAAGCCGACAAACTGCCCGGACAATATCATCGCCAGCCGGGCGGCCATATGGTTGGCGGTGCTCTTTTTCGGGAACAGCCGGTACAGGTGTGCCGCGCCGGAGAAGACGGCGTGGCTGGGGGCGGCCAGTTCCTGCTGGGTCAGTAACTCCTCACTGACATCCGGTGTGTCCGCCAGGCTGTGATGGCGGCCGCGGTAGAGCAGCGACTGGTGCTGGAACAGCGGCCGGTAGTCGAGGCCCGGGCGGCGGGAGTGGAGGGGGTTGATGCCGATGTCGGCGCGGCCGGCGAGGATTTCCAGTTCCAGCTCCTGCGGGGCGGCCAGTTGTACGTCCAGCTCCAGTTGCGGTGCAGTGGCCTTGAGGCGGGCGATGGTGGCGGGCAGGTCCAGTTGCGGAATCTCCAGCACGTCGTCCGGCAGCACCACGCGCAGCAGGCCGGTGAGGCTCGACTGGATGGCGTTGACCTGGCTCTTGAAGGCCTCCAGGTGGCCGTCCAGTTCGTTGATGGCTTCGAACAGGGCCTCGCCCTCGGGGGTGAGCTTGAAGTCGGCGCGGCCGCGGGACCTGAGGCAGAGCTGCATGCCCAGGCGCGCCTCCAGGTCGGAGAGGTGGGTGCTGATGGTGGAGCGGCTGATGTTCAGCGCCACCTCGGCCGGGGCCAGGCCGCCGGCGCGGACTATCTCGCGGAAGACGCGCAGCAGGCGCAGGTCCATGTCGGTCAGGCGGCCGCTCAGGGCGGTTTTGGGATTGGTCATGTTTTGGTGACTCGATGTTTGTGTAGGAGCGGCCGTTGGCCGCGATGCGGAGCTGGAGCTCCGCGTTCCCGGGGGATTGCGGCCAACGGCCGCTCCTACGGGGTTTGGGGCAGCTTAAGGGAAAGTTTGATAGAGGTAAATTTTAGTTCGAGAGATACTACTATACGCAGCTGCCAGACAGGGCCAGAATCGGCGTAACAGCTGTTAAATCCAATAATTGCGAGGAGGTTGGCGGTGCAACTGGCAAACCCGAATTTGTTGAAGCTCCAGAATTATATCGATGGCGGATGGCGCGACGGCGCATCCACGATCGCCGTGCACGACCCGGCCAACGGCGAGCTGCTGGCGCAGGTGGCAGACGGCTCCGCGGCGGATACCGAGGCGGCGGTGGCCGCGGCCAGCGCCGCCTTCCCGGCCTGGAAACAGAAGACCGCCGCCGAGCGCGCCGCGGTGCTGAAGCGCTGGTACCAGCTGATTATGGAGAATGTGGACGACCTGGCGCGCATCCTGACCCTGGAGCAGGGCAAGCCGCTGGCGGAAGCGAAGGGCGAGATCGCCTACGGCGCCTCCTATATCGAATGGTACGCCGAGGAGTGCCGCCGCGCCTACGGCCAGACGATTCCGACCCACAACCCGGCCATGCGCCTGTCCACCATCCGCCAGCCGGTGGGCGTGGTCACCTGTATCACGCCGTGGAATTTTCCCAACGCGATGATTACCCGCAAGGCGGCGCCGGCGCTGGCGGCCGGCTGCACCGTGGTGATCAAGCCGGCGATGGAGACGCCGCTGTCGGCACTGGCGCTGTGCCAGCTGGCTGAGGAAGCGGGCCTGCCGGCGGGCACCCTGAATATGGTGGTAGGCTCGGACGCCCCGGCCATCGGCAGGGTGTTGACCGAGGATGAGCGGGTCGCCAAGTTCACGTTTACCGGCTCCACCGCCGTGGGCAAGCTGCTGATGGCCCAGTGCGCCAGCGGCGTCAAGAAAATGTCCATGGAGCTGGGCGGCAATGCGCCCTTTATCGTGTTCGACGACGCCGACCTGGATACCGCGGTGGCTTCCTGCGTGAACACCAAGTTCCGCAACGCGGGCCAGACCTGCGTCTCCACCAACCGCATCTATGTACACGAATCGGTGCACGATGCGTTTGTCGACAAGCTGCGCGCGGCCGTGACCGAACTGAACATCGGCCACGGCTGCGACCAGGGCGTTGCCGTCGGCCCGCTGATCCACCGCCGCGCCGCCGAGCGCGTCAACGGCCTGGTGCAGGACGCGGTGGCCGCCGGTGCGCAGGTAGTGTTGGGCGGCGACTACCTGGCGGAAGGCGAGAACTACTTTGCGCCTACACTGATTACCGGTGTGAAGGATGACATGCGCATCGCACAGGAAGAGATTTTCGGGCCGCTGGCGCCGGTGCAGACGTTCACCGATGAAGAGGACGTCATCCGCCGCGCCAATGCCACGCCCTACGGCCTGGCGGCCTATGTGATGAGTGAAAACATCCGTCGCGCCAACCGCGTTGTGGAGGCACTGGACTACGGTATGGTGGCCTGCAACGCCGGCGTCTTCTCCACGACGGTGGCGCCGTTCGGCGGCTGCAAGGAATCCGGCATCGGCCGCGAGGGCGGCGTCGAGGGAATGGCGGAATTCTACGAAACCAAATACTGCTGTTTTGGCGCCTGATCCGAAAAGGGCGAACACAGGGTTCGCCCCGACGGATGTTGTCGTCATGCCGGACTTGATCCGGTATCCAGAGAGCGAGGCCCCGATCTGGCTGAGGCACTGGATCCCGGATCAAGTCCGGGATGACGGAGCAACGAACGAGTGTGTAGGGGCGAACCTTGTGTTCGCCCAACCGAGTTGGAAAACGCAACCGAGTTAACAGGGAAACCGCGGAGCAAGAAAATGTCCGAACTGAAAACCGACGCCTTCTGGATGCCCTTTACCCCCAACCGCAGCTTCAAGTCTGCGCCGCGGCTGGTGGAGAGTGCCGAGGGAATCTACCTGACGGAAAAGGGCTCCGGCCGCCAGATCATCGATGCCACCGCCGGCCTCTGGTGCTCCAACGCCGGCCACTGCCGCACGGAAATTGCCGATGCGATTCACCAGCAGGCGAAAAAGCTGGATTACAGCTCCATCTTCAACTTCGGCCACGAACTGGGCTTCGAATATGCCGAGCGCCTGGTGAAGCACACCCCGGACGGGCTCAACCACGTGTTCTTCGGCAACTCCGGTTCCGAGGCCGTGGAGAGTGCCCTGAAGGTTGCGCTGCAATACCAGCGCGCGCGCGGCAAGGGCACCAAGACGATGTTTATCGGCCGCGAGAAGGGCTACCACGGTGTGAACTTCGGTGGTATTTCCGTCGGCGGTATCGCACCCAACTACCAAAGCTTCGGCCAGCCGCTGAAATCCAACCACCTGCGTCACACACTGGATATCGAGCGCAACGCCTTCAGCAAGGGCCTGCCGGAACACGGTGTGGAACTGGCGGAAGACCTGGAGCGGCTGGTGGCCTTTCACGGTGCGGACCAGATCGCCGCGGTGATCATCGAGCCGTTCGCCGGCGCCGGCGGTGTGATCCTGCCGCCGAAAGGCTACCTGAAACGCATCCGCGAAATCTGCGACAAGCACGACCTGCTGCTGATCCTGGACGAGGTCATCACCGGCTGGGGCCGCACCGGCTCCGCGTTCGCCTCCGTCGAGTGGGACGTGACCCCGGATATGATGACATCGGCCAAGGGCATCACCAACGCGACCGTGCCGCTGGGGGCGGTGTTCGTCCAAGACGAAATCTACAAAACGGTGATGGACGCGGCCCCGGAGGGCGGGGTGGAGTTCTACCACGGCTACACCTATTCCGCGCACCCGGTGGCCTGTGCCGCGGGTATGGCGACGCTGGATATCTACGAGCGCGAGGGCCTGCTGACCCGCGCCGGCGGTGATATCGGCCGGCACTGGGAGCAGGCGCTGCACAGCCTCGCCGATCTGGACCAGGTGATCGATGTGCGCAACTACGGCCTGGTCGGTGCCATCGAACTGCGCGCGCCGGAAAACCTCAAGGGTCGCTTCGGCGGCAAGGTATCCGCGATGGCCTGGGAGGCCGGTGTGATGGCGCGCGGTATTGGCGACGCACTGTGCATGTCCCCACCGCTGATCATCGAAGAACACCAGATCGACGAGGTGGTGCAAAAGCTGCGCGGTGTGATCAAGGATCTCTGACCGCCGGTAGCGGTAAAATAAAGCGTTGCCGCCGCGGGGCGGCGACTACAATGAAAAAGGCGGCCCGTGGTCGCGACCGCAGTCTCTGCAGAGTCGGCTGCTCGGTCGCGTCCACGGGTCGCTTCTCTTTTGCCCGGGGCTGCCCGGGGTTCTCCCCCGGGGAATTATTTTCCAGAAAATTTGGAATTCGTGGATCGCGACACTTCAATGGTGCCTTGTTGGCTCAGACAGGGGCAAAACCATGGCAAGCAATCCCACAGATCCAAACATCGAACCCACGCTCAGTACCCGGCCGATCTTGCAGGTATTGTCGGATAACTGGTGGCTGCTGCTGTTGCGCGGTGTCTGCGCGGTCCTATTTGGCATACTGGCCTTCGCCTGGCCGGGGCTTTCCCTGCTCACACTGGTGATACTGTTCGGCGTCTATGTACTGCTGGACGGTTTCTTTGCCCTGGTTGCCGCAGTGCTCGGCCGCCACAAGTCCACGCCGCTGTGGTGGCTGATCGTGGCGGGCCTGATCAGCGTGGCCGCCGGTATCATCACTTTCGCCTATCCGCAGGTCACGGCACTGGTGCTGGTCATCTTTATCGGCGCCTGGGCCCTGGTGCGGGGGATTTTCGAGATTATCGGCGCGATACGCCTGCGCAGGGAAATCGACAACGAATGGCTGTTGATCGCGGTCGGATTGCTGTCGGTGATCTTCGGTATCGCCATCCTGGCCAACCCGGGTGCCGGTGCGCTGGCGCTGGTGTGGCTGATCGGCATCTACGCCATTCTGTTCGGCCTGCCGATGATCTGGCTGGCCTTCCGCGTGCGCAAGCAGAGCAAAGCCTCGGCGTAGTCCGGTCATATCAGGAGCCTGCCTGCGGGCGAAAAAGGCAAGGATTTGCCTGCAAATGGGTTGTCGCTGCCAGACTGGGGGCGACCCCCCGTGTTTACCCGATCCCCAATTATCCCACCGCTTGATTACCCGCAGCCCCGGGGGCATCATTCCCACATCGACCATAAAAAGAAAAACTGCCACTGTCGGTGGCAGCCCTATAATAACGGTCCCACCATGACGAACTCTCTGATCGTACTGGACGCGGATGCAGAAAAAAGCCTGCAAGCCCAGATACGCGAAAAAATCATCCAGGGCATACTGTCCGGCAGTATTCCCGCCGGCCACAAGATGCCCTCCTCGCGGCGCATGGCAGAGCAGCTCGGTGTCGCGCGCAATACGGTGGTGCTGGCCTACCAGCAGCTGGTGGACGACAGCTTCCTGATCACCCGTGAGCGCAGCGGCTTCTACGTCAGCGAGGCGATACAGCAGCAGGGCGTGATCAGCCATACCGCCGCCGTTGCCACTGGCGCCGAACCGGATCGCGCCTTCTGGCGCAGCCACTGCAACCCGGTATCCGTCAGCCGCCGCGCCCTGCAGGCGCGGCCCGCCAACTGGCTGCAGTACCCCTTTCCATTTGTCAGCAACGAATATGACCCGCGCCTGTACCCGGGGGCGGAATGGCGCGAGTGCACCAGGGATATCTACACCGGTCGGGAAGTGGCGCAGTGGGCGACCCAGGGTGCCAATGAAGACGACCGGCAACTGGTGGAGCAGATCTGCACCCGGTGGCTGCCGCGCCGCGGCATCTATGTGGAGCCCGGGCAGATACTGCTGACCAGCGGCCTGGAACAGGCCTGTTACCTGCTGGGAGAGTTGCTGTTGGCCCGCCATCGCGCCCTGGCGATGGTGTTGCCGGCAGGTGGGGAGACCCGCGAGATTTTCCAGCGCACTGGAGCGCAGTTGAACGCGCTGGACCAGGATGGCGATGGTCCCCGGATCTGCGATGTGTTGCGGAACAGCGACTGCTGGTTCCTGCAGCCCAATGCGCACAATCCCACTGCCACCACGACCAGCCTGGAGCGGCGCCGGCAGCTGTTGCAGAGCGCCGGCGAGCGGGGTGCGGTCATTATCGAAAACGACTGCGATCACGAGTTCTGCTACCACGGCAGTCCGCTGCCACCGCTGAAAAGCATGTCCGGTGGCGAATCGGTCATTTACCTCTACCAGTTTCCCAAAGTGATCGATCCGGGAATGCAGCTCGCCTTTGTGGTGGCACCCAAGCCGGTCATCCAGCGCCTGCGCGCACTGCGCTACACACTGCGCGAACGGGTGCCGGCCATCAACCAGCGCCTGCTGGCCAAATTCATTGCCTCCGGCCATCTGGATGCAGCGAGCTTCCGCATTACCCGACAACTGCGTGAACGCTGGACGGCGCTGGGCGAGGCGCTGATGTTCCACCTGCCCAAATTACACGTGCGCCGCGCCAGCTGCGGTACCGCCTGCTGGCTGGAGCTGCCACAGGGGATCGATGCAGAACAGCTGCAGAAGCGCACCGAACAGCAGGGGCTGCTGGTGGAGTCGGTGCGGGAATCCAACGCCCTGCGCATCGGCTTCGCCGCCATTGAGGCGGACAAGATCGAGGCCGGTGTGAGGGTGCTGGCACAGTTGATTAACGGCGAGGTTTCGGATACCGAGGAAACCCTGCAGACAACCAGCGGCCGCCGTCTCGGTGCCGCCGAGCTGGAACAGGAGTTCCCCGGCGCGGTACTGCTCGGCACCAACACGCTGGGGGAGTCCTATCGCATCCAGCTGACGGTCGACGGCACCATGCTCGGCTATTCCCGCAACGATGTGGATGTGGACGAGACGGATACCGGTCGCTGGTGGTTGCAGGGCGATAGATGGGTTCGCCAGTGGCGCCACTGGTCCTACGGCCGCAAAGCGAGTTTTTACGTCGTTGCGGACGGACACCGGATAAAATGGTTTAACGAAACCGGCAAGCTGATCGACAGCGCAATCATCGCCAGGGAGTAAACCCTTTCCTGCGAGAGTGAAGCCTGCGCGTTGAATGCCGATCAGGCCCCGGCGCGGTCCAGTCGCGCCGCTGCCGGCAGCGCCGCCAGGCACACCGCCAGCATGCCGCAGGCAATGACAATCAACTGCGTATAACTGCCCCCGCCGGAAATAAAGTATCCCGCCACCAGTGGTCCGCAAGCCAGGCCCATCTTTGAGGCGAAGCCGCCAAAGGCGCCCATTTGTCCCGCCGTATCAAACCGCGACGCCATGGTCAGCAGGTAGGGGACGCAGAAAGCCCAGGTCATGCCGGTTATGGCATTGGCGATAATAAATACCGGTTTCAGGTCGCTGAACATAAACATCACCAACCCAACCAGTGTCACCAGCAGTGCGATTGCCAGCGGTAGTGCGAGCGGCAGGCGCTGGCCGGTATAGGCCGCCAGTGCCGCGCCGCCGATGGCCACCAGGTTGGCCCAGAACAGCGTCTGGCTGATAAACGGCAGCGGCAATGCAAAAGATTTTCCCAGGTCGAAGATAAATGCGAACAGCGCCATATTGGCGAACTGGAAGCAGAACAGGGAGACCAGTGTGATCAGCATTGGTGCCATGGCTACCCTGATATTGGTCGGGCGTTGGTGTTCCTGTTGTTTTGTTGGCAGTGGGTAACCGGAGAGGAACGGCAGCATCAGCAGTGTCAACGAGCTGAAGGCGATCAATGCATAGAAAGGCACATAAGTGCCGAATTTTGCGATCAACTCCGGCAGGAAGCCCAGCCCCAGAGCTCCGCCGGTGTACTGCACCAGCAGCACCATGCTGTAGGCGCGCCCGGCGATGCCGCTGCGCGCAATCACCGCAAACCCCAGCCCCACCAGCGCGCCGCCCAGCATACCGTGCACCAGGCGCAGTGGTATCAACAGGTCCAGGTTGGCCAGGGAGATGGTCAGCAGATCCATGGCGATGGAGCAGGCCAGCAGTCCCGCGGCGGCGGGCTTCCACCGGGGTATTTTCCTGACCAGCAGCGATACGGCAAAGGCGCCGATCACTGCGCCCATGGTATTGGCGAACGTGATCTCCCCGGCCTGTGCCGCGGACAGCCCGGCACCGGCCATCAGGGAGTCAACGATCACCGGGAAAATATTGACGTAATAGAGTCCTGCGGAGGATAAAAATGCCAGCAGGATACTGGCGGCCCAGCCCTGGCTGCTTGCCCGGGGAATCAAGGAGAAAATTTTTCTCCCGGTGCCATCGGCCGGGCCGGTCGCGCTTTGTGCCGTGTCGCTCATGGTTACTCCGCTCGGGCACTGCCCGTTTTTATTGTCCAGCGTCGGTGAGTTCAGTTTAATTCCTGAAGCTGGCACAACGCTAACGGATTGCGGACCAGAAAATAGGACCAGATGGGCTTCGAGCCTGGAGCCAGAGAAACAAACTAATCGGGCGCTGCGGGTCCGGTGGACTCATGGCCACTGCCAATCTGGACCTATTGTCATTCCTGAGCCTGGGTCAAGATACGGCCAGATACAGAACAGACAACAAGCGGGAAACTGTCTGGCGATGAATAACAACAGCAAACATTTTGGTATTGCAGCGCTGCAGCTGAAGCTGGCGGAAACCGACAACCTGGAGCTGCTGCTGGAGCGGATCCAGGGGACAAAACTGCGTTTCCCGTGGATCGGGATGATCGTGCTGAGCGAACTGGCCCTGCGCGGCGTCGGTACCCAGCATGCCCGGGAGCTGCCCTCAGCGGAGGAGGAGGCCTTCTGCCGCACGGCGAGGGAACTGGGAATCTGGCTGGTGCCGGGCTCGATGTACGAAAAGTGCGGTAGCACCGTGTTCAACACCACGCCGGTGATCAGTCCGCAGGGCGAAGTGGTCGGCCGCTATCGCAAAATCTATCCCTTCCTCCCCTATGAGAAAGGTGTTGCCAGTGGTGATGAGTTCCTGGTTTTCGATATCCCGGAAGTGGGGCGTTTTGGCATTTCCATCTGTTACGACATCTGGTTCCCGGAAACCACCCGTGCCCTCACCTGGCTGGGAGCGGAAGTGATCATTCACCCCACCAAGACCGATACCATCGACCGCCGCGACGAACTCGCGATAGTGCGCGCCAGCGCGGTGACGAACCAGTGCTATGTCGTGGATGTGAACTCTGCCGGCACCCAGGGCGTGGGGCGCTCGATTATTGCCGGGCCCGAAGGGGAAGTGCTCCACGAGGCCTCGGTCGGGGAGGAGATCATTGCATTTGAAGTGGACCTGGAGAAAGTCCGCCGGGTGCGGGAGCGGGGTATGAAAGGCCTGGGCCAGCCCCTGAAAAGCTTTCGCGATACGCAGGTGCGGTACCCGCAATACGAGCCGGGCGCAGTGTCCGAGGCCTATGGAAGTCTCGGCCCATTGAAAGTGCCGGACTGATATTTCCCGATCAACCGGGCCAGTGCGCAGTTGGCAACTGGCTCCGGGTTCCAGGGCCGGTGCTCAGCCTGTCCGACAATCGTAAAATCTAACGGCGCGGTTCGGCCGGATCAAAATAATAGCGAGGGAGCCATGAAAGAACAAAGCAAGCAGGGGTTCAGCAAAAAAGTCCTGGCGACGGCCGTGGCCGCAGTTTCCGCAGGGAGCCTGGCCTCGCTGCCCCGGTTCGTTGTCGCGCAGGAAGATACCCTGCTGGAGGAAGTCATCGTGACGGCCACGCGCCGCGCGGAGAGTGTGCAGGATATTCCCTACAATATCTCCGCGGTCTCCGGTGACGAGCTGGAATCGGCGCAGATTGTCGATGCGGCGGAAATGATGCGCAGTATCCCGGGCCTGACGGTCGTCGATCGCGGTTATCGCAACTCGGGCACCGTCAACGGTGTGATCATTCGCGGGATGAACGTGGACAGTGGCGCAAACGGCGATGTACCGCTATCCGCGGTGCCCACGGTGGCAACCTATGTGGACGATACCGCGCTCTACGGAAATTTCATTCTCAAGGATATCGAGCGCGTTGAAGTGTTGCGCGGGCCGCAGGGAACCCTGTATGGGTCCGGATCCCTGGCCGGTACAGTGCGCTATATCATGAACAAACCGGACCTGGATGCCTTCGAGGGCAAGGTCAGCAGCGGCGTTGGCCAGACCGAGGGCTCCGGGGGAATCAACTTCAACGCAGATGCCCTGGTCAATATTCCGCTTTCCGACAAGGTTGCCATCCGGGCAAACGTGGGGATGATCGACAACGACGGTATCGTCGATTACGCCAATGTCTACCGGCTGGATACGGACGGCGCACCGGTCGCCGCCGATGGCGACATTGCCGCCGGAGATCCCGTCTTCGAGCACAGGGAGGATGTCGATACCGTGGATATCAGCTACGGCCGGGTGTCGGTATTGTTCGAACCCAATGACCGCTTCAGCGTGCAGTTGTCCCACCAGGTCCAGGAGGACGACATCGGTGGCCGCCGGCAGGTCACCCGCGGTACCCACTGGGTCGACGGCAGTGAGGACTTCTATGATGACTACGAAAACGGCGCGGTGATTCGGGAGCCCTCGGAGCGAAAGGTGGACCTGACGGCGCTGGAACTGTCGGTGGACCTGGGTTTTGCCACCTTTACTTCCAGCACCTCCAAATACAATCACACCGGCAGCGGTATCAGCGACAACACCGGTTTCTACGCCCGGAACGACTGGTTCGAAGCCTATTACAGCGGCACCCCGCGCCCACTGGCTGTGGCCGAGCGTTTCTATGAAGACTCCGCGCTGACCCAGGAAATCCGCCTGGTTTCCAGCGGCGATACCTTTGTCGACTGGGTGGCCGGTTTCTTTTATATGGACCAGGACAGCAACGCCGGCCAGAACAGCCTGATGCCGGGGTGGGCCGAGTGGATGGCGGTCATTCCCGCAGATTTTACACCCGGCGCCAGCAAGGCGGAGGAGTGGACGGGCTGGGGAGCCAATGTCCAGGACCAGGACTTTTACTTCCGCCGCAAGCAGAGTTTTACCGATGCGGCCGTCTACGGCGAGACGACCTTCAATTTCAGCGATACCCTGCGCGCGACACTGGGTTTGCGCCACTTTGACAACGAACTGAAAAACGACAGCACTCTCCAGCTGCCAATCTGGCCGGAACCCGAAGAAGATACCAAAGCGACATTCAGTACCGAGGATGAGGACACGCTGCTGAAAGCCAACCTGTCGTGGGATACGACCGCCAGTACCATGCTTTACGCCACCGTTTCCGAGGGATATCGCCGCGGTGGTTCCAACGCGGTGCCCCTGATTGGCGGCTTCTCCGAAAACCCGGCCTATCTGCAGTACGGGGCCGACAGCGTGATGAACTATGAGCTGGGCTTCAAAGGTGCGACAGACAGCCTGCGTTACACGGTGTCCGTCTTCCGTATGGACTGGGAGGACCCGCAGCTCAATACCTCCACTCCCAACTGGGGGTTCTTTGCCGCGGTCAATGGAGACTCGGCCCGTTCCCAGGGCATCGAACTCGAATTGCAGGGCAGCCTGGCCGGGTCACTGAACTACGGTATTGGCTATGCCTATGTCGACAGCCAACTCACCGCCGACTTCTATCAGCCCGCAGGCAATGTCGACGGCAGTGGCGAAGTGTTCGAGTTCATGGTGGCCGAGGACGGCAAAGCCCTGCCCAGCAGCCCGGAGCACACCCTCTCGGTATCGCTGGACCACACCGCAGAGTTTGGCCCCGGCCTGATGCTGGTATCGCGCCTGAGCGCCTATTACCAGTCGGATTCGACCAACACCATCGGCAGCGGTGCCACCGCCGCGGATATCGATGCCTTCAGCCTCTGGAACGCCAGCAGCACTTTACTGGCCGACAGCTGGAGCGCGACCCTCTACGTCAAGAACCTGTTGAACGAAGACGGTGTAACCGGAGCCCTGCCCGAGGCCTACATGGGAACCGACCCCGCAGAAAATTTCTACGGCAATTCGTCGAAAGACTATATCAGCCAGCCGAGAACGCTCGGCGTTTCCGCAAGCTACCGTTTCTGACAGACCATTGTTGCAACTGGTTGCCGGCCTTTATGGCCGGCTTTTTTGTTGTTATAACGGTGAAAATAATCATGGGAGAAAACCCATTGCCCGAGCCGAATAGCGCAGTGCTGTTCCAGCGCGCGAGATCGTCCTTTTCCAGGGGGGCGCTGGCGGAGGCCCGGCAGTTGATTTCCGGGGCTCTGGCCGCGGATCCGGACTTCATCAACGCCCACCGCCTGGCCGCCGATATCCGTGCGGCCATGGGCGAACCGGAGGCCGCCTGTGAAATCCTGCAACGGGCCGCGGCCCGGCTCGCACCGGGCAGTGGACGCCACACTGCGGTCTCCCTCCACCTTGCCGGGTTGCTTTTGCAACGCGGCGATTTGGCCGGCGCCGCGTCGGCGTTGAAACTTGAGGCGATTCTTCCGCTCAGGGATGTCCGCATGCTGGCGCGGGCGGGTTACCTGTACAGCTGTTGCGAGGATCACCCCCCGGCACTCGCGGTGTACGAACGCGCTCTGTCGCTGCAACCGGACAACAGCGATCTGCTCTACAACTGCGCCGCGGCAAACCGGGCCATGGGGAACAGTGATCGCGCCGAGGATCTCTACGATCGCGTACTGGCATCCCGGGCGGAGGACTGGGAGGCCTATCGCAATCGCTCCGATCTCCGGAAGCAGACGGAAACCCACAATCACCTGGACCAGTTACACACACTGTTGCAGTGCGATCCGCTGCCGGTACAGGCCCGGGTGCAACTCAATTTTGCTCTGGCGAAGGAGCTCGAGGACCTGGGGCGAAGCGGCGAGAGCTTTGACGCGCTGCAGGCGGGTTGCCGGGCAAGGCGCTCGATGATCCAGTACGACGTCGGTCGGGACTGCAGTCTGATGGCCGCAATCCGGGAGACTTTCGACGCGGAAAAACTCGGAAATATCGACGCGCCCGGGGACGCCGGTGAGGGCATTGTGCTGGTGCTGGGGATGCCCAGGACCGGAACGACTCTGGTGGACCGCCTGTTGACCTCCATCCCCGGTGTGGTCTCCGCGGGCGAGCCGGATACCTTCGCCCGCCTGCTGGGCAATGCGATAGCGCAACGGCATCCCGACGCGGACACCGGCGAGAATACCGCAGTGCACGCGGCGGGCGCGGTGGATATGGTCGAGTGGGGAAGCGCCTATGCGAGGCAGATGCGGGCGCGGGCAGACTACTTTTCCGGAGAGGTGATCCTGGATAAGAACCCGATGAACTTTCTCTATGCCGGGCTGATCCAGCGGGCACTGCCGGCGGCAAAAATTGTGCACCTCATCCGCGATCCGCTGGATACCTGCTATGCGGTGTACAAGACGCTGTTCAAGTCCGCCTATCCCTTTTCCTACGACCAGCTCGAACTGGCCCGGTATTATCTCGGCTACCGCGCCCTGATGGATCACTGGCGGCGGGCCCTGCCCGGCCGGTTTCTGGATATCCACTACGAGCGGTTGGTTGCCGACCCGCCGGCGGAAAGCCGCCGGCTGTTCGCGTTTTGCGGGCTGGAATGGACAGAATCGGTGCTGGATTTTCACCGGCAGAAAGGCGGCGGGACTGCCACCGCCAGTGCCAGCCAGGTACGGCAGCCGATCTATCGATCGTCCGTCGGCAGGTGGAAAGATTACCACGAGCAGTTGCGGCCCCTGATCGATAGGCTGGAAAAAAGCGGTGTCTTCCAGACGGGTTGATCCGCTTGCAGAACCGCCGGGGCGAACACGGCGTTCGCTCCGGCAGCGGGTTGTTTACGGCAATGCCGCCACCAGTCCCTCCCCTTTCTCCTTCAGCGCCATGCACAGCTGAATCTGTTCCTCGGTCTGCGCCAGGCTGCGCTGGTAGCCGGGGGCGAGTTTGCCGTGTTGCCTGAACAGTGCCTGCACTTCCTCCAGGCGGTCGCCATCGCAGAAGTTGCGTGCGAACGCCGGCGTCTGGCGGCGCCACTGGCCGGGGATTTTCTCCAGTACCGCCGGGAACTCCCGTTGCAGCCACTGCCAGTTCTGCTCGCGAGTGGCCGGCTCGGCCAGGGCGTGTTGAATCAGTCCGAAGGCTTCGCGGGAACCCATGTCCTCGCCCAGGGCGAGTTTGCGTATGGTCTCCAACTGGTCCGGGTTGTCAGTGCTGCCGATGGCATTGGCGCTGGCGTTGTCGAAGCGCGGGTCGTCCAGATCGCCGCGCATCGCGATCAGGTGTGGCAGGAAACCGTCCGTGTCCTGCACCGCCACGGTCAGCGCCGCTTCGTACAGGTCGGAATCCAGAGCCTCTGCATCGCGCTTGCGTTCGAAGCCGGTAAAGGCCGCGGCCTTTTCGGCGAGCTGTTTGCGCGCATCCGGGTCTCCGGCGGTCAGTGCCATAAAGCTCAGCAGCTCGCTGTGCAGCAACTGCTGCTCGCTGTCGTCGCTGTCGTCGCTGTCGGCTGTCTCCTTGAGCACCGGGCCGTAGAGCGATTGCGCGAACGCCAGAAACGCCGGTTGTGCCTTCTCGCTCACGTAGTTTCGGCGATATTTCTCCAGGTATTCCAGCGGTGCCTGGATGACCTGGCGCTTTTCCGCGCGAGCGGATTTCTGTATCACTTCCACCAGTGTCGCGGCCGGCAGCCGGCCCGCTTCAAAATCGGCGAAGGCGCTGTCGATGATCGACAGTTTCTCCGTGGGTTCGAACATCGCGAACCGCTCCAGCAGCGGCGCCCATTGGGCCTCTTGCAGGCTCCAGCGATAGTAGCCGCTGCCCTGCGCATTCGGCAGCAACCACTGCGGGCATTCGCCACCGGAAACTTCAATCGCCTGCCGGGGCTGGGTCAGGATCTGGCACTGTTGCACACCGCTGTCGGAACTGAAGCAGAACGGGATGCTCCACTTTTTGTCGACATCGGCAATGGGGGAGCCCAGTGGTTTATAGCGGCTCTGGCTGACCTCGATGCTGGCTGCACCGCCTTCGTCGCAGTTGACCGCCATCTCCAGCAGCGGCACGCCTTTCTGTTCCACAAAGCTGCGGAAGGTTTCGGTCAGTTCCGGCGTGCCGGTTTCCTCGCCGATCACGCGGTAGAAGTCCGGTGAGGCGGCAACGCCGTCGGCAAAGGTCTCGATATAGCGGCCCAGTGCCGGACGGAAGGTGCCGGCGCCGAAGTAGCGGTCGACCATGTTGATGACGCCGAGACTCTTGCGGTAGGTGATGGCATCGTAGGCGTTGCGGATATCGTGGTTGTCTTCGATCGGCTCGCGGATCGCGCGGGTGCTGGCGAGTGAGTCCAGTTGCATGGCGCTGATGGCGCTCGCCGCGGCGTTCAGGTCGTGGCCGCCGTCCGGTTCCATGATCGTCAGCACCAGCGGCGTGCCCCAGGTGGCAAAGCCCTCCTTCAGCCACAGGTCGTCCCACCAGGGCGGCGTGACCAGGTTGCCGAACCACATATGGCCGATCTCGTGCGCGTGTACGCCGAGCAGCGCCAGGCGCGCACCGGGGGCGGGCTTGTCGCCCTCCACCAGGATGCGCTGCTCGCGGTAGGTGATGGCCGCAGACAGTTCGGTGGCACCGCTGGGCCACTGTGGCGCAGCGACGATATCCAGTTTCTCAAACGGGTAGGGGCGCTGCAGTTCTTCCTCGTAAATCTGCACCATGCGCGGCGTGATATCGAGAATATAGTCCAGGTCCCCGCCGCGACCCCGGCGCGCGAAGCCGCGCAGTGGAATCGGTTCTTTACGATATTCGTTGGCGGGAATGGCCGGCCGCTCCACCACATCGAACGGGCCCACGGACAGCGACAGCAGGTAGGTCGGTGTCGGGCGGGTGGTGGCGAAGGTGACCTTCTCCAGGCCGTCGCCGGCGGGCTCGCGGGAAATCTCGCGGCCGTTGCTGATGGCGGCGTAGCCCTCGGGTACCGTCAGGCTGATATCGAACGGCGCCTTCAGGCCCGGCTCGTCGAAGCCCGGCAGGTATTTGCGCGCCTGGATGGATTCGGACTTGGCCAGCGCGTAGGCGTCACCCTGTTCCTCCACCTTGAACAGGCCGGCCAGGTTGCGGTCGTAGGCGGCACTGTACTCGAAGCGCAGCGTGAATTCGCCGGCGGGCAGCTGTTCGGCGAAGCCGACGCGGGAAACACCGCTGTCCAGCACTTCCAGGTATTCGGCGTCGACGGTCCTGCCGTCGGCGAGAGTGGCGGTGGCTTCGCTGATATCCAGGTTCTTGCCGTGCAGCCAGAGATGGTCGGCGGCCTTGTCGAGCTGGATATCGATTTCCACACTGCCGGAGAAATCGTCGCGGCGCGGGTCCAGCAGCAGGTCGAGCCGGTAGGAGGTGGGGCGCACGCCCTCCGGCAGGCGCCCGGCCGGTGCCTCCGCGGCGTATTGGGCGCCGGGGGCCGGTTGTTCGTCGACCGGCTGTTGCGGTGCGGTCGATTCAGTCGTTTCTTCCCCGGGTTGTCGGGCGGCTTTCCTGTCGTCGTCGGCGGGACCGCAGGCGATCAGCGCCAGCAGCGGAACGGCCAGCAGGCCGCACAGTAATGATTTTGTCATGGCGTCTCGGTGCTTGGCAGAAAACCGCTATTGTAACGGTTCGGGGTGTCGCTTGCCGATGGGGACGCGGGAACCCGGCCCGGGCGAACACGGCGTCCGCCCGGGCTGTGTCATTACAGGTGCGGAATGATCAGCTTCGATTCCTGCCCGCTGCGGTACGGCACCCTGATTTCGTAACGGGTATCCGCCGGTTTCTGGTAGATGGCGCCCTCGGTGTCGATCGCCAGTGTCACCACATGGCCGGGCGGCACGTCGTAGCTGGTGGTGAAAAACTCGACGCTGATTTTCTGTTCCCCGCCCACGTCGGCATCGTGCAGGGTCACGGGCGCGTGGGTGATCAGGCGGCCCAGGCCCAGCGGGCCTGTGTCGTACAGGTGCAGTTGCAGCTGTACTTCCGGTTTGCTCGGTTCTATCCACAGGTCCAGGGTGGGGGTACCGCGGATTTTGAGAGTGCTCCACTGCACGGGCCCGTTGTACTCGATGGCGTGGTAGCCGTTGATGCCGTTCATATTCGTGTATACCGGGATACCGAAGCCTTCCAGTGCATCCGAGATCAACGGGATGCCGGTACCGGCCCTGGTATCGGCGCCGCCGTGAAACGTATTGCGCCAGCGCCAGCCGTTGTAGGGGTTGTTTTCCATGCTGGCATTGTTGAAATGGCTCAGGCGCGGATGCAGGTACCAGCTGCTGCTGTTCTGCGTTACCGGGAAATCGTCGAATCGCTCCAGGCGGTTGCTGATGCGCACGGTCATATCCACTTTGGGTTCCGTATCGATACCGTTGGCGTCGCCTTTCAGGTAGTGATCGAACCAGCGGAAGCTGGTGGCCCAGATGTGGCCGTCGTTGCCTCCCAGGGTTTCGGTGATTGCGTGGGTGCCCGGGTTCAGCAGCAGTTTTTTGGGCCCTTCCAGCAGCGTGTAGAGATCCGTCATGCTGTTGGGCTTGAACAGGTAGTCGGCGAAATTGTTCGACATCAGCACCGCGGTGCCATTCGCGTTCAGCGCATCGACGAACGACAGTGCCGAGCGCGAGGCACCGAACTCGATTACGCCATCGATATTGGCGCCGCTGCGCAGGTCGCTCCACACCCGGTCGACGATCTCCTCGCGCTTGAAGGCGGTATTGACCAGCAGTGTGCCCCAGACGAGGTTGACCGTCTCATTTGGGTAGAGCCCCTCCACCACGTCGGACCAGCCGGACAGCGCGGCTACCGCATCCACGCGCGGATCGGCCGCGGCACCCAGCAGCGATACGCCGGCGCCGTAGGAGATGCCGGCCATGCCCAGTTTGCCCACCGGGTAGTTGGCCTCCAGCCAGTCGATCAGCACGCCGGCGTCGGCGATGCTGTTGTCCCCGGCCACGTCCACCAGTCCACCGGACTGGCCGAAGCCGCGAGTGGAGTAGCTCATGACCAGGTAGCCGTTATCCGCCAGCGCCTCGGCCTGCAGCAGGTACTGGTGTTTGTCCAGTACCCAGCTGTTGGTGAACAGTACCGTGGGGTAGCCGCCGGCCGGCGGGGGCGAGTCGGGCACGAACAGGTTGGCGTCCAGTTCGGTGCCGTCGAAGCTGGTGATATCCAGGTCGGGAATAAATTGCGGCGCGGCCCAGCTATGCGCCGCCAGCAGGGCGCCGCCGATCAGCGCCAGTAGCGGTGATGTTTGCATGGTGTCTCCCTCATCGTTATATATTATTTGTGACCACATAGTCTATTTTGGTCATCCGCTGAATATTAGAAGTTGTGGCGGAGTCGGGGGCTGTGGAATTGCCGTTTTGCGACGGGAATCTCGTCGATTGGCGCTCATCCCCACTTGCTGGAAGCCCCGAAATGTATGACCTGTACGTCTATTCCGGTCGGTAAAAAACCGGCAAGTCGGTTGGGGGAGACTAAAATTGTTCTTTTTTTGATCAATAAAAACAGGTAGTGTGTGGGCTTCAATGTTCCGCCACGGAGGGCCCCGAGAAGAAACGACCCGGTGGCAGAACTATGTTCCCTCGCGCTCTCTCTTTGTTGGTAATTTTTTCCGCGGTTTTATTGTCGGCCTGCAGCGCGCCGGAGAACCTCGGCGAGGAAACCTGGTACCAGGTAAACAGCCCCAACTTCCGGATCGTGACCAACGGCGACCCCAAGGCCGTGCGCGCCCTGGCCAAAGACCTCGAGCGCTACCGCGCCGTGGCGATCAAGCTGCTCGACGTCAAGGACACCGGCAAGAAGCTCACCATCTACGCGGCAGCCGATCGCCAGAGCTACTCCGGCCTGGTGGGCGCCGAGCTGGGTGAGCTGACCAACGGCCTGTTCGATACCACCGAGCGGGGCAGCTACGCGCTGGTCAATCTCGACGGCCGCACCGGCGAACGCCAGTTGAAGGCGCGCGAGTTCCTGTTCCACGAGTACACGCACTTCCTGAGCTACAACGGCAATACCGTGCACTACCCCTACTGGTACAGCGAGGGTTTTGCCGAGTTCATGTCGACCATGACGTTTACGCCCGACGGCGGCTACCAACTGGGTGCCATCCCCGAGGAGCGCGCCTACACACTGCTGTTCACCGCGCCCATGCCGCTGGAGAAACTGCTCCGGGCGACCACCCACAACACCACGGATGAGGAGAAAACCCAGGTCTACGCCAGCGGCTGGATGCTGACCGACTGGCTGCTGATGCAGAGTGGCAAGACGAAAGAGTTCAAGCAGTTCGTCAAGGCCTATAACGACGGCGCCGACCCGGTCGAGTCGCTTGAGAAAGCCCTCGATATGAGCCTCGCCGATATGGAAGAGCAGTACGGCCGGATGTTCCGCAAAGGCGAGTTCGAGCTGGTGCGGGGCCGTATACCGTCGGGCTTCCGGGAGGCCAGGCCGGATGTGCACCAGTTGGCGCAGAGCAGCGCGATCGCCGAGATCGGCCGCTTCCTGGTACTGTCCGGTTACAACGTCGACGAGTTGCACTCGCTGATCCAGTACGCCCACGCCGAGGGTGTGGACAGCCCGGAACTCACCGCCGTACAGGCGGAAGCGGAAACCCGTATCGGCAATTTCGATTACGCCGAGCAATTGCTGGCGTCGATTCCGGTACAGGACCGAAGCAAGTTCTGGTACCAGAACGTCGATGCCTGGCTGGGATTGAACCGCCAGGTCAGCACCCCGGGCGCGCAGCGCGATCCGGCCGAACTGAAAAAGGTGCGCGATAAATTCGTATTCCTGGTCAACAACGACCCGAAGACCGCCTCGCACTGGTACGGTCTCGCCATGAGTATGGAAATGCTCGACTATCCGCGGAACAAGTACCTGGAAATGCTCGAGCAGGCCTACCACCGCGCGCCGCGCCAGATCCATATCGCCCAGTGGCTGGCGACAGAGCTCTACCGGAAGAAGGACGTGGAGTACTTTACCCGCGTGGCCAAACCGCTGTTGATGGAGCTCTCCAATGAGGAGGAATACCAGCAGATGAAGGCCATGCTGGCGGACCTGCAGCCCGGTGATAAAAAGCAGAAACCGCGGGAAGACGGCGACAGGGTGCTGGCGCAGAAGGGCGCCTCGAAAGCCATCTGACAGCCCGGGCGCGTCACCTCCCGGGCCCCTTATGGCCCCGGAGCGTTGCGCGCCTCCATCCGGGGTGCGCATTTGCGGTTGTCTCACCCGGCCCTGATAACCTGTAGAATCAACCGATAACCCTCACCCACTGCCCGGCGTCATCGACGCCGGTTCCCTGGTAGGGTTGCAACAGGGATATTGCTACAGGATAAAAAATCGGGGCACTGCATGATGGACAAGCTGGCTTCAGTCTTTCTCTACCTCATTCTTTCCGTCGCCACCTTGACAGGTGCCGGCTGTGAACAGGAAACGCAGCAGGCATCGCCGCGGGCGGATACCGCTGCGCAATCTGCAGAGATCGAGCCCGAACCGGTCGTGGAGAAGCCGGAACCGCCGGCGTTTGAAAACTATATCGAGCGCGGTGATCTCGCCGCGATTGGCGAGCGCGGCGTACTGAGGTTGCTGGCCCCGCGCGGCCCGGTGGACGACGCCCTGCCTCGCGATGGCCTGCCCAGCAGCGAGTGGCGCCAACTGGCGGAAAAGTTTGCCCGCAGCCGCGGGCTGGAGCCCCAGTGGATCTATGTGGATAACTTCGCCGCTATGATCCCGGCGTTGCTGGACGGCCGCGGCGATGTGATCGCCAACAACTTCTCCCGCACCGCAGAGCGTGCCGGGCAGGTGGCCTTTACCCGCCCGCTGCAATATGTGCGCGAACTGCTGGTAACCCGCCGCGACAGCGAAGCGGCAGATCCGCTGAAGGTGGCCGTCCGCCGTGGCAGTGCCTTTGCGCAGACACTGGCCGACGGCCAGCGACAGCAACAGTTTTCAATCCAATACCTGGACGACGCCATCGGACACGACGAGCTGCTCGCCGGTGTCGCCAGCGGCGCCTATGCCGCCACGGTGGTCGACAGCAACCTGGCCGATGCGCTGCTGCCCTCCTACCCGGGCCTGGTGGCCAGCAGCGAACTGCAGTCCCAGCGCGCCATTGCCTGGGCGGTGCGGCGGCAGGCACCGGAACTGGAGCGCGCACTGAATGAATTCTTTACCGCCGAGCACCTGCTCGCGAGCCAGCGCCAGCAGCGCCTTCGCCGGGATTGGGACGAGATCGGGGACAGTCGCACACTGCGCGTACTGACGCGCAATCACCCGGCCTCCTACTTCATGTGGCGCGGTGAGCTGATGGGGTTTGACTACGACCTGTTGAAGAAATTCGCCCGCGACAACAACCTGCGCCTGAGCATGGTGGTGCCGGGCCCCAACGTGGATCTGGCGGAAGCCCTGGATGCCGGTATGGGAGACCTGGTGGCGGCCTCGCTGACAGTCACCGATGCGCGCCGCGAGCAGGGTATGGTTTTTACGCGACCCTATCTGCAGGTCAGTGAACAGGTCATTGCCGCCAAGTCGAACAGGGTGACAAAGCCGGAGCGGCCAATCGGCGAATTGCTCGCCGGCGGGCAGGTGGCCGTCAATCCACTCAGCAGTTTTCACGGCCACCTGCAGGCAATGGCCCGCGAGCAGGCAGAGCCGATGGATATCGTTCCGGTGGAGGGCGCGACGACGGAGCAGTTGATCGATGCCGTGGCGCGTGGGGATTACACCTACACCGTGGCCGACTCCCACCTGGTGGCGATCGAGAATACCTACCGCGATGACTTTTCCGTGGTCGGCGAACTGCCGGGCAAGCAGGATATCGCCTGGGCCGTGCGCCCGGACCAGCCGCAACTGTTGAAGAAGCTCAACGCCTTCCTCAACGCGCACTACCGCGGGCTGTTTTTCAATGTCACCTACAACAAATACTTCGAGGAACCCAAGCGTATCCGCCGCTACCAGGAAGGCCGGTTGCGCACGGTGGATCGACTGTCCCCCTACGACCCGATTGTCCGCACGCTGGCCGAGCGGGCGGATCGCGACTGGCGCATGGTCGTCGCCCAGATGTACCAGGAGAGCCGTTTCGACCCGCGCGCCCAGTCTTTTGCCGGCGCCCGTGGCCTGATGCAGGTGCTGCCGCGCACCGCCCGGCAGATGGGGGTGAGCAACCTGTACGAGCCGGAGAATGGCATCCGCGCCGGTATCTCCTACCTGGGTTGGCTGGAAGAGCGCTTTCCGCGGGACCTGCCGTTCGACCAGAAAATCTACTTTACGTTGGCTGCCTACAACGCGGGCCACGGCCACGTGCGCGACGCGCGTAACCTGGCCGCGCGGCTGGGCAAGGACCCGGACCTGTGGTTCGGCAATGTGGAGATCGCGATGCTGATGCTGTCCCAGCCGGAACACTATCGCCAGGCGCGTTTCGGTTATGTGCGCGGCCGTGAACCGGTGAACTATGTGCGGGAGATCCGGGAGCGGTACCTGGGCTACCTGTCGGTCGCCAGAAATGAAAAGGCGATTGCCAACTGAATTTTACCGGGCGGTAAATCGGGCGAATTCCCACAGGGGCCTTGAAACAGGCCCCTGCAGTGCAAATGCGCTCCGTGTCCTACTGCTGGTTGTTTTCCTTGATCCTGGCCATGGCCCGCTGCTGGATTTTCTGCATTTTCGGCGCCATGGCGGCGGTTTTCTGCTGCATCAACTGTATTGTCTGCTGCATGATCATCGGCATCTTGGCGACCAGTGCCTTGCCGGCATCCGTCTTGTAGAAATCCAGTATACCGTTCACTTCGGACTGGGTGAGGGAGTTTTTGTAGATCTGGGTGAACATTGGGGCCATTTTGTCCCAGGTGAATTCCTCTTTCATGACACTGGTCATCTGGCCGCGCATCTCGTCCAGTACCTTCTGGTCTTCCTCCGAGATCTCCCGGCCGGCGAGCGCCTGTTGCATGGATGCCTTTATGATGTTGTCCATCTGCGCCATGGTTTTGTCCATCAACTCCCTGGTTTCGGTCACGGTCATCAGTTCGCGGATGGAGTCGTCCGAGGGCGGAGTGGCCAGGGCCAGGGGGCAGAATATGGTGGCGACAACGGCTATCAGCAGCTTCTTCATCGGTTTGTCTTCCTTAAATCTGTACATTCATCACAGGGGCACAGTACGGGGATTGCGCCCTTGGCGGCGTATACGCAGCGGTGTTGGGTGTCGCCAGGCGTATTAACGGGTGGGGAAGGTACCAGAGTTTTTGTGCGGTTGCTTTACCGCCCCCATCAGATTCCGCAGGCAGTGCCGTACCCGGTCACCAGATTGGTGATCCACGGCATCACTTCCGGGTACTCGCCCGTGTTCAATACAAATTCCTGTCCCCTCGCCGCACACTGCAGGTTGCAGTGCGCATCCCCGCTCTGTTCCCGGCTCCAGCGCTCCGGTTTCAGATGGTAGCTCAGTGGTGTGCGCCCACCCTCGGGGAAAAAGAAGT
Organism: Microbulbifer litoralis; assembly: GCF_023634065.1. GTDB lineage: Bacteria > Pseudomonadota > Gammaproteobacteria > Pseudomonadales > Cellvibrionaceae > Microbulbifer > Microbulbifer litoralis. The sequence continues at coordinate 118,869 of NZ_JALKCV010000005.1, read as the reverse complement.
GTGGCAATCGCCAGGCGGTGGGGCGCGGGGAGGACGGATGTGTGAGGCTCAATCCGGGCGCCGTATACGGAAATATGCCCGCGGCGGGCAATGTCTTCCCGCGGCCTTGCCGTCGCAGCCTGTCGCCGGCGATATACAGCGTATTGGCCGCGTCCGGCCCGATTTCGAAATGCGGGTGGTAGCGTGCCCAGGGGATATCGCCGGCCTGGAGGTGGTCAACTTTGAGGATATCCCCGACCGACAGCCAGCCCCACAGAATATGGCGCGCCGGCTCGCTTTTGACAAAGCGCCAGCGACCGCCGGACCGCTCCACCGGCCGGAAGAGGCCGAAAAACAGGAACAGGTCGCCCGGCTGGATGCCCTGCCGGCGCAGGTGTCCCTGCGCCGCACCCGTCTGTCCCAGCAGTGGTTTCCAGCCCCGCTGCCGCGGCAGCGCATCGGCGTGCATATCCGGATCCAGGTGCGCGCCGCAGTGCGCGGTTATACCGCCGCGTGTCAGATCTTCGACCAGTGCGCCGATACCGTGCTCGCGGAAATGCAGGTCGCCGTAGCGGATGCCGGAAGCCCGATCGGGTATCGGCAGCGCGTAGAGGCTGCCGTCGGGGAAAATCGGGCTGGGGCAGCCGCCGGCGGAGGAGTCGAAGCCTTTGCGGCTCAGTATCAGGTGCATCTCCGCACTATAAATGTTGCCGGCGGACGCGCCAATACCGGGCCGCCGGTATCAGTCTTTAGCACCTTACACCACACCAGTGATATGGTTGTGCGACTACCTCTATATGCCCGCAACCAATGAGAGTCAGAATGATTTATCGAGCCGTTTGCCTGTTGCTGTCAATTCTGGCGGCAACCGCTTGTTCAAAACCGGAAGAAAATGCCGCGAAGATCGATCCCGGGCGCCTTTCCGAGATCGTGAAGGTACTCGCTTCGGAAGAGTTCGGGGGGCGGGCCCCCGGCACGCCGGGGGAAGACAAAACCGTTGCCTACCTGGTCGACCAGTTCAAATCACTGGGGCTGGAGCCCGGCGGTGAAAACGGCAGTTGGACCCAGGCCGTGCCGATGATCCATACCCGGGTCGATGCGTCGACTCCCGTGTTCTTCGGCAGTGGCGGCAAATCCGATCCGCTGGAACAGGGGGTGGACATCGAAGTCAGCACCCTGCGCAACCTCGACCGCATCCGGATCGAGGATGCGCCCGTCGCCTTTGTCGGTTTCGGTGTGGACGCGCCGGAACGGGAGTGGAACGATTTCGGCAGTATCGACCTCGAGGGCAAGGTTGCCATCTTCCTGGTCAACGATCCGGACTTCGCCGCGGGCCCGAACGAGCCGGCGGCGGGACGTTTCGGCGGCCGGCGCATGACCTATTACGGGCGCTGGGCCTACAAGTTCGAGGAGGCGGCGCGCCGCGGCGCCCTGGCGGCGCTGGTCATTCACGAGACCGAGGCCGCCGGATACCCGTGGAGCGTTGCATCTTCGTCTCCGGGTGAGAATTACGCGCTGGCGCAGAGTGGGGAAAGTGCCCGGCCCGTCGCCCTGCAGGGTTGGTTGCACAACGATGCCGCTGCCCGCCTGCTGGCGCGCGCCGGCCTGGATCTGGACAAGTTGCGCGTGGAGGCCCGTTCGCCCGAATTCGAAGCCTTTGACCTGCAAGGGGTCACGTTCAGCGCAGACCTGTCGAACAGTGTCGAAACGATCGAAAGCCGCAATGTACTGGCCCTGCTATCCGGCGGCGCGCGCGCGGATGAGTTCCTGATGGCCTCCGCCCACTGGGATGCCTACGGGAAGGGCGAGCCCGATGCCCGGGGCCGCACGGTGCGCCCCGGAGCCAACGACGACGCCCTGGGTACCGCCGGCGTACTGGAGCTGGCGCGGGTACTGAAGGCCGGCCCACCGCTGGACAGGAGCGTGCTGTTCGCCGTGTGGACCGGTGAGGAGAGTGGTCTGCTGGGCTCCAAGGCCTATGCGGCGAAGCCGGTCCATCCCCTGGAGAAGACCGCTGCCAACTTTACGCTGGATATACTCCAGACCGCCGGTGCCGCGCGGGACATTATCCTGGTCGGCGAAGGCCAGAGCGAACTGGAAGATGACCTGGTCCGCGCGGCCCGCAGCCAGGGGCGCGTGGTCACACCGGAATCCCTGCCCGAGAACGGTCTCTTCTATCGCGCCGATCATTTCTCCATGGCCCGGAAAGGTGTGCCGGTGCTGCTGATCATGGGGATCGCCGGTGGCGCGGATCTGGTGGACGGTGGCCGCGAGGCCGGCGAGCAATGGGTCGCCGACTATGTGGGCAACTGCTATCACAAGACCTGCGATGCCTGGGATCCGGACTGGGATCTCACCGGTGCCGTCCAGGACATCTCGGCTATCCGCATGATCATGAGCGACCTGGGCAATTCGAGCCGCTGGCCCGAGTGGAAGCCGGGGTCGGAATTCAAGGCGATACGGGATCGGACTGCGGCGGCGAGAAAACCCTGAGTCCGACAGGTTGCCAAGCCCGGCTATTCCTCGCAGCGGAGATCGAACAACTCGAGACCCTGCTCGAGATAGTCGGCCAGCAGCGGGTGCGCAATCAGGTATTCCGCGGTGCGGGTGTTCCAGCTGTCCGCGGCCAACTGCAGCGCATCCCGCCATTCCTCTTTGCTGTAGTCCCCGCGGCCCAGCCACAGTAGCGCCACCACCTCCTGCTGCTGGTCGGGCTCCAGGTCTTCGACGATGGCCTTGAAGACCTGGAAACTCTCGTCTTCGGCGTGACTGGCAAGTATCTGTACTGCCCAGTCACCGCTGGGGTTGTCGGGGTCTTCGGGAATCGAAACCTGTTCCTGGGCGTGAAACTCGCGCGCCAGGTAGACCAGGCGGCAGACGTTTTCGGAACTGACATTGAGCATGGACTTCTCCCAATTGCCGGGCGCTTTGGCGCAGCGAACTATTTGCGAATTTCCCCCTACAGCACACTCGTTTATCAAGGTTAGTCCGAAACCGGACCGGATCGCACTGGTGGGCAAATCTGCTGGCCCGAAGATCCGCGGGTCAGTATTTTTTGTACGGCAGGAATTTACCCGACAGCACCACATGGACGCGATCGCCATGCGGATCCTCTTGCCGCTGTATATCCAGCGAGAAATCGATCGCACTCATGATGCCATCGCCGAACTCCTCATGGATCAGTTCCTTGATGGTGCTGCCGTAGACATTCACCACCTCGTACCAGCGGTACAGCAGCGGATCGGTGGGAACGGCCGTGGGCAGTGACCCCTTGTAGGGCACCGCCTGCAACCAGGCCAGGGCCTCTTCCGGCAGATCGAAGATCTCACTCACCACCCTGGCCTGCTGCTCGTCGAAGGTCATCTGGCCCAGGCAGGCGGCGGTGGTCCACTCTTTGGACAGGCCGACCGCGTCGGCTACCTGCGCCCAGGTAATCCCCTTGCGGACTTTGGCCGCCTGGATCATTTCGGTGACTTGTTCGCGTTTTACGATCATGGTTATTTCCTTTTTTTGCTGGCGTTATCGGAGCAGGTGGAGTTGGTAAAGCAGCGCGAGGATGGCGATAAACTGCAACAGCGCCAGCCCGCGCCAGAAGGCCAGCGGGTGGCGCTCCATCAGCGGCGGGTGCTGGTCCGACAGAAATTTCCGGTTCGGGTGACGCAGGTCGTAGAGAAATTCCGACAGTTCCCGCTGGCGTTTCAAAGGATCCGGGTGCACTGCCTTTTTCAGCGCCGCGTCCACCCAGGCCGGAATTTCACTGTGTTCGTCATCCTGCAGGCTGCGGTAGCGGAGCCGCCGCTGGGCGGCGCGGCTGCGCGCGCGCGGGACGTCGGGCCCGTAGGGATAGCGGCCGCTCAGCAGGTGGTAGGTGAGCACGCCGAGGGAAAACAGGTCCGATGCCGATGTCGGCGCCTCGCCGAGAAAATACTCGGGCGCAGCGTAGAGCGCGGTGCCCTGCAATTGGTCGTCGCCGCTGGCGCCCGCCAGCTGGCCCAGGCCGCCGATACGGGTGGCGCCGTAGTCGATGATTTTGACCGTGCCGCTGCGGTCGATCAGGATGTTGTCGGGTTTCAGGTCCCGGTGCAGCATTTCCTGGCGGTGCATCGCCAGCAGTCCGCGGGCAACCTGCTCGACGATATCGCGCACCTGTTCCAGCTGCCGCGTGGGGGTATCGCGCAGCCACTGGGCCAGGGTGCGGCCCTCGATATATTCGCTGGTGGTGTACAGGTAGTGTCGCTGGCGCTGTACCGGTGCCGCCTTCAGCAGATGCACACTGTTTACCCGCCGCGCTATCCATTCCTCCATCAGCATACGTTCCAGGTACTCGGGATCGCCGCTCAGCTCGGTGGAGGGAATTTTCAGCAAGAGCCGGGTTTCCGTCTCCGGATCCATCGCCAGGTAGGTGCGGCTGCGGCTACCGGCGTGAATTTCCCGCTCGATACGGAAACCGTCGAGGATGTCGCCGGCGCGCAGCGGCGGTGGCAGAGGCAACTCCTCCGCGCGCCGCCGCAGTGCCGCCGCCTCGCCGACCGGAACCCGGTCGACACGCAGGATCTGCACCGACAGGTTGTCGTCGCTGCCGCCGTCCAGTGCCGCCTCGACAATCGCCCGCGCGGCCTCGTCCAGGTCCTCTCGGTGGTGATCGATCAGCGTGATCAGGCGTTCGGCCGGCAGGTATTCATAGACGCCGTCGGTGGCGAGTACAAAGTACTGGCCCTCGCACAACGGCACGGCCCGGTAGTCGGGTTCTGCGTAGAGCTCCGCTCCCAGTGCGCGGCTCAGGTAGCTCTCCTGCGAAGACAGCCACAGCCGGTGGTCACTGGTGAGTTGCTCCAGTGCGCCCCGGTACAGGCGGTAGATGCGGGTATCGCCGATATGGAAGAGGTGCGCTGTGTCGCCGCGCAACACCAGTGCGCTGAAAGTGCATACATAACCGCGGTCGCGCTCGAAGCGGTAGCGGCTCTGGCGTGTCTGGGAATGCAGCCAGGCGTTGGTTGCGGAGATTACGCGGCTGGCAGCGCTGCGTACCGACCAGGCCTCGGAGGTGCAGTAGTAGTCCTCGAGAAAAGTTTTTACCGCGGTTTCGCTGGCAACCTGGCTGACCGGGCTGCTGCTGATGCCGTCGGCCATGGCCAGTGCGATCCCCTTCAGGTGCAGTTGCGGCGGTGCCGGCTCCACCGCGCCGTGAAAATCCTGGTTCTGCGGTTTGCGGCCGGCACAGCTGCTCTGGCCAATGCTGACCTGCAGCCGGTTTTCCGGCTCGCGGTTATCCGTTGGAGCCCCACCGGCTGCCGCCGGCGGGGTATCCGCGGCAAGCACGGGAATCAGCTCGCCATGGCCGGGTTGGCGGCTTCAGAGGGAGTGCGGCGTTTGGGGGCGGTGCGCACATGGGTGCTGTACAGGGTGAGGCCGGTAAAGGCGAGGCCGCCCACCAGGTTGCCCAACACGGTGGGGATCTCGTTCCACCACAGGTAATCCATTACCGAGAAACCGCCGCCCATGATCAGCGCCGACGGGAACAGGAACATGTTCACGATCGAGTGTTCGAAGGTCATGAAGAAGAACAACATGATCGGCATCCACATGGCCAGCACCTTGCCGCTCACGTGGGTGGAAATCATCGCGCCGACCACGCCCATGGATACCATCCAGTTGCACAGCATGCCGCGAATGAAAATGGTAAACCAGCCGGCCGCACCGTATTCCGCATAGCCCAGGGTGCGGGACTCGCCGATACCGGCAATCTTCTGTCCCACCGCGCCGGGTTCCACCGAGAAGCCGTAGGTGAAAATAAAGGCCATCAGGAAGGCGACGGTCATGGCGCCAGCGAAGTTGCCGACAAACACCAGTCCCCAGTTGCGCAGTATGCCGTTCACGGTTACCCCGGGGCGCCGGTCGAGCCAGGCCAGCGGCACCAGCACGAACACCCCGGTGAGCAGGTCGAAGCCCATCAGGTACAGCATGCAGAAACCGATCGGGAACAGCGCCGCGGCCAGGATGCCGCTGCCGGTGGTGGTGGCAATGGTGATCGCGAACACTGCCGCCAGTGCCAGGATGGCGCCGGCCATATAGGCGCGGATCAGTGTGTCCCGCGTGGACATGAATACTTTCGCCTCGCCGGCGTCGACCATTTTGGTCGCAAACTCCGATGGTAATAGATAAGCCATTTTTGCCCCCGTTCAGGATATTTTTAAGGTCTCCATATTTTCCGCGCATAAAAAAAGGCGCTCTCCTTCCGCCGGACTGCTGCGGCGGGAAAGAGAGACGCCTTTGTCTCTGGAGACGGTTTTTTTGGTGCGAGCTTGCGTGGTTGTCGCAATGCCCACTGTAGTTCCAGCAACAACTGTGCCATCGCTGAAGATTTGATGCAGTAGGATGAATGACGCGCTGTATTGGCGTGTCATTTCTCGATCATCGCCAGAGTTCGTATATGCAGGGGAGGGATTCGGGAAGAGGCCGTCGCGGCAATGTCCACGGAAGGGGCGGCCCGCACAGTTTTGGTGCGAGCCGCTCAGCAGGATGTGGCTCCGCCGAAGCGGGGTCAGCTTATCGGGCCGGCACAGGGCATATCCGGCCTCTATCGGGTTATTGTTATTCTATCGCCTGTTTTCCAGATCTTGCGTCCAGTCCATCAGTCAGGCTTGTTCTTCATCTGCCGTTTCTGCATGGCCAGGCACCCCTCGCTCTGTTGCTTGCGGTTCTTCAGTACCCGCCCCAGGGCCGGCATCAGCTCCGGGTGTTGTTTCAAGGTCTTGCGGTACTGCGCAATATCGTCCGCGCTGCAGACAATCGGGAACAGCATCGCGTAGGCCTTGTTGTACAGCGTATCGTCGGTATCGCTGACCTCGGGCACGGCGCTGAACAACTGATCACTGAAGTCGCGATACAGGTCCAGCTGTTCCGGCGGGAACAGTGAACCGGCAGCGGCCTTGATCTGGCTGAGTTTGAATTCCCCGCGCTTGTCCAGGATATTGTCCAGCCATTCCCGCTTGGCCTCTGCTTGCGGGCGAATGGCACGGGCGCTGATGGCGTGGTTGCGGGCGCGGTCGGTATTGTCCTTCTGCAGCTCTTTTTCCAGCAGCTGTTCGTAGTCACCGTATGCCCGACGGTTCATCAGCACGATCAGCTGCCAGCGTTTGTCCTGGTCGATGGGCAGGCCGTCGATCTGCATTTCTCCAGCGAGCAGTTGCCCGGCATTTTCCAGGGCCTCATCGGTGTGGGCTATGCGGGTAAAGGTTTCGAACCAGGTCTGTTGCGCGTCGCTGCCGGCTGGCGCGCTGTTGAGACGGGCCCAGACAAAGTTCTCGATTGCCTGCAGGCGCTCGGCGCGCAGCGCATCCGGCACATCGAAACGGTGTGCATAGGCACTGGCTGCTTCCAGATGGCTACTTATCAGGCGGATCACGTTGATATTGCTCTCCTCGCCGGCGTTCTCGAGCGCGAAGTCGATCCAGTCTGACAGCGACATCTCCGCATCGGTGACCTTGTCGAACAGGCTCTGCCACAGCATCAGCCGGGTGAAGGAGCTCTCGATCGCATTGATATGCTGCGACAGCTGGGCAACGGTCTTATCGTCCAGGCTGACTTTGACGTAGGCCCAGTCCTCGTCGTTCGGGTTCAGGATCTGCGGGCAGGGCAGCCCCTCGGCTTCCCTGACCTGTGTTTTCCTGCCGCTGTAGGTGACCGGCACCGCGGCCACCCGGGTCATGATGCTGTCCTGCAGGCGGTAGATGCCGAGCTGGATCTTTTGTTCGCGCAGTACCGGGTGTTCCTTCGGGGCCGTCTGGGTAATCGTCAGCGCGGTGATCTTGCCCCCGGTACACTGGTAACGCGCGGCGATGGTATTGACCCCGGCCTTGTAGAGCCAATTCTGTGTCCAGTCTTCGAGATCTTCATTGGCCGCGCGACCCAGGTGCCCCATAAAATCGGACAGGGTGGCGTTGCCGTAGGAAAATTCCTGCAAATAGTTGCCGACGCCCTGGCGGAAAGCCTCCCTGCCCAGGTAGTGCGGAAGCTGTTCCAGTACCGAACCGCCCTTGCCGTAGGTAATACTGTCGAAGTTGGAAAAGGCCTCGGCGGTATCGGGTACCGGCACCTCGATCGGGTGGGTGGTCACCAGTTGGTCCGCGCGGTAGGCCGATTTTTTGGAACGCAGGTAGAAATTCTCCCACACATCGTCGAACTCGCTGTTCTCTGCCAGCGCCAGGCTGGCCATATAGGTGGCGAAGCTTTCCTTCAGCCACAGTCCATTCCACCAGTCCATGGTCACCAGGTCGCCGAACCACATATGGGCCATTTCATGGGCGATGACATTGGCGAGTCTCTGCCGCTCGGCCTGGGTTTTCTCTCCGCGGGAGACGTAGGCCTCGTTGAAGGTAACGGCGGCGACGTTTTCCATCGCGCCGATGGTGAAATCCGGCACGATTAACTGGTCGTACTTGCCGAACGGGTAATCGATACCGAAATACTTCTGGTAAAAGTCGAAGGATTGCCTGGTGAAAGTGAACCAGTCCTCGGGCTTGACGTTCGGTGCCAGGGTTTTGCGGGCCATCAGGCGCAGCGGGATATCACCCGCCCGGTCCTCCCAGACCACGTAGGGCCCCGCGTGCAACGGGAAGATATAGGTGGGATATTTTTTGGTGGCGGGGAAGTGCCAGTGCCTGCGACCATCCGGCAGGTCCTCGATCCTGTCTTCGCGGGCGGTGGTCACCACCTGCCAGTCCGCCGGTGCCACAACGTCGACGGTATAGCGCGCCTTCAGGTCCGGCTGGTCGAACAGCGGTGCGAAGCGATTGGCCTTGTAGGGCTCGAAGTGGGTGTACAGGTAGACACTGCCATCCTGCGGATCCTGGAAGCGGTGCAGCCCGGTACCGTCGCTGGAGTAGGGATGGGTGTAGTCGATGGCAATCTGGTTGTCGCCTTCGGCCAGGTGTTCCGGCGCAATAGTGATGAAGTAGCCGTTGTAATCGAAAGGTACTTCCTTGCCATCTACACTGACGGATCTCACTTCGCCACCGGTGAAATCGATGGTCAGCGGCTGTTGCAGGGGGCGGGCGAGCTCGGTATCGGCGATGACGCGACCGCTGAAAGTTTCGGACTCGCCGTCGAGCTCCACCGAGATACGATAATCCACATCCGCAATCTGCTGCTTGCGAAAGGCGGCGTAGTCCGCGGTGAGCCCGGCCCTGTCGAGACGTTCCACCGACTGCACCATCTCGGCCGTGGTGGTTGCCGTTTCTGTTTTCGCCTCTTTCTGCGAGGGCGGTGTGGTATCGCCGCAGCCGGCGAGAAAAGTGGTGAGCAGGAGTGTCGAGGCAAGTTTTCTGGTGTTGTTCATCGGAGCTCCGGACAATCGGTGAAGCCGGCGGGGGACGCCGTGGATGCCCGCCGGGAGTGGCCGCTTATAGGTTATACCCGCGGGCCGGCGGATGCACGTTTGCGGGGCTGCAAGTATAAAAAAGGCCCCGAAGGGCCTTTGCGATATGGTGCCCCGGACCGGGTCCGGGGATGTGTGTAGAGAGGCGTGTGGGGAGATCAGCCCCTGCTGTGCCCGGCCATCAGCTGGCCCATGGCCACACAGCGTTCGTTTTCCCGGCGGCGGTTTTTCAGGCTCTTCTCCAGCAGTGGATTCAGGGCTTTGTCGCCGTCGAGGATATCGGTCAGCTGCTGGATACCTTTATCGCTGCAATTGAGCGGGAACAGCTTGCTGTAGGTACCGATATACTCCGGGCTGGCGCTGTCATTGACCGGCTGCAGCGCCTCGACAATAGGCTCCACATTGGCCCGATACAGTTCGGACTGCTCTGACGGGAACAGGTAGTAGGCGGCCGCCTTGAGCTGGCTCAGTTTGAACTGGTCGCGGTGCTGCAGGATATTCTCCAGCCATTTGGCCTTGGTTTCCGGCAGCGGGCGTACGGCCTCTGCGGTAATGGCGCTGAGCTGGGAGCGGTCCGAGCTGTCCTTCTGCAACTCGCGCTCAATCGCCTGAGCATAGTCGCCGTACAGGCGCCGGTTCTGCAGCGCGATCAGGTCCCAGCGCATGTCCGGGTCCAGTGTCAGTCCGTCCAGGGTCAGTTCGCCCTGCAACATTTTCTGCGCACTGGCCAGGGCCTTTTCGCTGTGTGCCACACCGGTAAAGGTTTCGAACCAGGTTTTCTGCGCATCGCTGCCGGCTTCTGCCTGTTGCAGTTGTTGCCAGGCAAAACTCTCGATTGCCCGTTGCAGCTCCACGCGCTTTTCGCTGTCCATCGCCACCTGGTCCAGGTAGCCGTAGGCGTCGCCGAGATGGTGGGAGACCAGCCGGATCACATTGATATCGCGCTCGGTGCCGGCGTTGCTCAGCACGAAGCTGACATATTCGTCCAGGGCCAGCTTGGCGTCGTAGACGCTGTCGTAGAGGCTTTGCCACAGCATCAGGCGCGCGAATGGTTTCTCGATATCGTTGATATGCCGGGACATATTCTTGACCGAGATCGGATCCAGGTTCACTTTGGCGAAGGCCCAGTCTTCTTCATTCGGGTAGAGAATCTGCGGGCAGGGTTGGCCGACTGCCTCCTCGACCGCGGTGGTCTCACCGCTGTACAGCACCGGCAGGGTGGCCACACGCAGCATGCTGTCGCCGTCCATGCGATAGAAGCCGAGCTGGGTCTGCTGCTCGCGCAGGGTCGGGTATTCGGCCGGCGCGCTCTGGTTCAGGGTCAGCCTGGTGACCTTGTCGTTCTCGCACTGGAAGCTCGCCTCGATGGTGTTCAGGCCGGCGTTGTACAGCCACTGCTGTTGCCACTGGTCAAGATCCTTGCCGGCGGCCTTGCCCAGGTGACCCATAAAGTCGTCCAGGGTGGCATTCTGGTAGGACAGGTCCTTCAGGTAGTTACTGACGCCCTTGCGGAAATTTTCCTCGCCCAGGTAGTAGGGAAGCTGCTTCAGGATGGAGCCACCCTTGCCGTAGGTAATGCCATCGAAGTTGGCGAAGGCCTCGTCGGTATTCTCGACCGGCAACTGGATCGGATGGGTGGTGGGCTGCTGGTCGGCGTGGTAGGCCCACTGCTTGGTTCCGAGGTAGAAGTTTTCCCAGGTGTTGGTGAACTCGCTGTTTTTCGCCAGTGACAGGTTGGCCATATAGGTGGCGAAGCTCTCGTTCAGCCACAGGTCGTCCCACCAGTTCATGGTCACCAGGTCGCCGAACCACATATGTGCCATTTCGTGGGCAATCACGTTGGCCAGGCGCATGCGCTGGGCCTGGGTCTTTTCCCCGCGGGAGACAAAACCCTCGCGGAAAGTGACCGCTCCGACGTTTTCCATGGCGCCGGCATTGAAGTCCGGCACGATCATCTGGTCGTACTTCGCAAACGGATAGTCCACGTCAAAGTACGGCTGGTAAAAGGCGAACGATTGCCTGGTAAAGGTAAACCAGTCTTCCGGGTTGACGTACTCGGCCAGGGTCTGGCGGGCCATCAGGCGCAGCGGAATGCCGTCGGCGTCGTCCTCCCAAATATGGTAGGGGCCGGCGTGCAGGGAGAAAATATAGGAAGAGAATTTCTTCGACTGCGGGAAAGACCAGTGCTTGACCTCGCCATCTTCCCGCACCTTGTCCTCGCGTACCGAGGTCACGATCACCCAGTCTTTTGGTGCAGTGACATTCAGCGTGTAGTGGGCTTTCAGGTTCGGTTGGTCGAAATGCGGGAACAGGCGGTTCGCATCGTAGGGTTCGAAGTCGGTGTACATATAAATGTTGCCGTCTTCCGGATCCTCGAAGCGGTGCAGGCCGGAACCGTCGGTGGAATAGGGATGCCGGTAGTCCACCTGGATGGAATTCTGGCCGGCTTTCAGGTGCCCGGTAGCAATGGTGATGAAGTGGTCGTTGTACTCAAACGGCACCGATTCACCGTCGATGCTGACGGCATCCACTGTGCCCCCGGCGAAATCGATGGTCAGCGGCTGTTCCAGCGGACCGTTCAGCTCCGTATCGGCAATGACCTGGCCGGAGAAACTCTTGCCGGTCGCATCCAGGATCACAGACAGCTGGTAGTTGACTGCCGCCACCTGCTCTTTGCGCAGTTTGGCGTAGCGCTCGGACAGGCCCGGCGCCTCGGCACGGGTCAGTTTGGCCGCGCTGCTGGGCGCCTGGCCATCGGTGCCCTGGCCACAGGCGGCCAGCACCGCGGAACACAGCAGTGTTGCGGCGAATTTGGTGGTTCTGATCATTGGTACCCCACAGGACTGGTTATTTTCATGAGTGTATTAATACACCGGTAATCGGCCCTTATAACACGACGTCAGTGGAGTAACGCTCAGTTTATCGTGTCGAAACCACCGGTCATCGCGGGGTAGTCATCTATGTGGATTTTTTCCGAAAGGTGAAATGATTGGCTGGAAATAAGGTGCTTTTCAGGGTTTTGAACTTTGGCTGGCGGGTGAAAGATATTGGCAAAACCCGCTTCGCGCCATGGCTGTGCTTTTAAATTAGGTGAAATTTCCTGCGGCGCCGTTTTTCCTCGTCGATGGGCCTGCAGTATCGTGTTGGTACCGTCAGAGTCAGACTGGAAGGGGCATTCGGGAGCCCCGGTTTCGTGCTCCCGCAAAGGCGATCAGCTCACCGTAGCAATCCGATCCAGATAGGGCTCAAGCTCCGGCTTGTACTCCAGAATTTCCTCCCGCGACAATCCGTCGATCTCGTGCGGGAACACCAGCCACTCATCGGACTTGTGGATAAAGTAATCCGGCTCGCGCTCGGTCTGGTTGTTGTTCGGTTTGTAGTAGGGCGTGGCCACGCGGATTTGCGGGGTGTTTTTCTTGCACGCCTTGTGCAGGTCCTTGATGGTCTGGTCGATGCTGAGGCCGGAGTCGTGGACGTCGTCGACAATCAGCAGGTTGTCGTGGGATTCCAGGCGCTTGATCAGGTAGGTCAGTCCGTGCACGCGCACGTGTTTGTCGCGTTGGCCGATGCCGCTGTAGGACGAGGTGCGAATGGCGATATGGTCCGCGTCCACGCCCATCACATGCAGCAGTTCCTGTACCGCGATACCCACCGGCGCGCCGCCGCGCCAGACGCCGACGATATAGTTGGGGCGGAAGCCGCTCTGGAAGACCTGTTCCGCGAGCGCGTAGGAATCCGCCAGCAGTTGCTGGGCGCTGATAAAGTGTTTCTTCACATTGCTACCCATAGTAAAAGGGACTCCTCAGAAAAAGATGAACTTGGCAACAAACAGCGCTGCCAGCAGGTAGACGCTGACACTGACATCGCGGCTACGGCCGCTCAGTGTCTTGATGACGGCATAGGTGATAAAACCCAGTGCAATGCCGTTGGCGATAGAAAAAGACAGCGGCATCATCACTGCCGCGATCACCGCCGGTGCCGCCTCGGTGATGTCGTCCCAGTCGATGGAAGAGAGCCCGGAAGTCATCAACACGGCCACATACATCAGCGCGCCAGCGGTGGCGCAGGCGGGCACCATACCCACCAGTGGCGAAAAGAACAGGGCCAGCAGGAACAGGCCTGCGCAGACCACGGCGGTCAGCCCGGTGCGGCCGCCGGCGGCGACACCGGCGGTGCTCTCCACGAACGTGGTGGTGTTGGAGGAGCCCATCAGGGAGCCGACCACGGTGGCGGAGCTGTCGGCCATCAGCGCCTTGCCCATGCCGGGCAGCTTGCGTTCCTCGTCCAGCAGCCTGGCGCGGTCCGCTGTGCTGAGCAGGGTGCCGGCGGTATCGAACATATCCACAAACAGGAAGGCGAAGATCACGCTGATCATGCCGACTTCAAAGGCCCCGGCGATATCCAGCTGCATAAAGGTCGGCGCCATGCTCGGCGGTGCGGAGAACAGGCCGGCGTACTCCACCTTGCCCATGATCAGTGCAATGACCGTGACCACCAGGATACCGATCATCACTGAGCCCAGTATGCGCCGATAGGCCAGCGCCGCGATCAGGAAAAAACTCAGCGCCGCGAGGATGGCGTCGCTGGATTTGAGATCGCCCAGAGTCACCAGGGTGGCCGGGCTGGCGGTCACGATACCGGCGCTCTTCAGCGCAATGATGGCCAGGAACAGGCCCACGCCCGCGGCCAGTGCCTGCCGAAGCGATATCGGGATGCTGTCGATGATCCATTCCCGCACCTTGAAGACACTCAACAGCAGGAATACCACCCCGGATATGAATACCGCACCCAGCGCCACCTGCCAGCTGTAGCCCATCTCGCCCACGACCACGTAACTGAAGAAGGCGTTCAGGCCCATGCCCGGTGCCAGCGCGAACGGATAGTTGGCATAGAGCCCCATAATGAGGCAGCCCACGGCGGCGGCCAGGCAGGTGGCCACGAATACGGCCCCTTTGTCCATACCGGCCGCCGCCATCACGTTCGGGTTCACGAAGATGATGTAGGCCATGGTCAGGAAGGTGGTCACTCCGGCGATCACTTCCTGGCGCACGTTGGTCTGGCGCTCGGAAAGCCTGAAGAGTCTCTCCAGCAGCGGGGGCTGTGCGACTGGGCTGGACGCGGGTGCGCTGTCTGCTGTCGGGGATCGGGAGTCTGTCATGGGCTTGTCCGGTTTCTGGGATCAAAAATGATATTTGACCAACAGGTTAACATTTCGCTCATCGGAATCGACGCCGAAGGATCCATCTTCGATACCGAACTTGTCGTTCCAGTGGACATACTCAATGCCCGCATACAGGCTTTTCGGCTGGCCCCAGAGCGCGCCCGCATCCCATTTGAGCTGGGAGGTAAAGTTCATGCTCGCGTGCGCATCCACCGATGCGCTGGTCCAGTCGATAAAGCCATCGTACAGGAAGTCCGCCCGGCCCAGCCTAAACGGCAGCGCCCAGGCCAGGGTCAGTTGCTCGTTGTCGGCCCGATCGTCGTTGTTGCGATGATAAACGTTCGCCTGCAAATAGTTGAAACCCGGTACTGCAAAATCCACGCCGACACCGGCCAGCTTGTGGGTAAAGTGCGGGCCCGTCGCGGTCAGGTGGTCCGGATCGTCCATATTGCCGAGTTCCAGGGTGGATGCCAGCAGCAGGTCCCTGACCGGTCCAAAGCCCAGGTCGCGGCCGCTCAGCTTGCCCAGGCTCAGCCGTGGGGAGATTTCGGTATAGAGCTCGTCGGAGCCGGCGTCGGAGTGCAGGTAGTCCGAGAACAGGAACAGGTCGCCCCAACTGTGACCGCTGGCGTGTTCGAAGGTCACCACATCGCGACTGGAGTCATCGCTATCCAGGCTGTAGTTGACCTCGTAGTCATTGCCGCGCAGCAGGCTCAGGCTGTTGTCCTGCCAGAGCACTTCGGCATGGACTGCTGTGGACAGGAGGCCGGCGGCCAGCAGGAACAGGGGGTTGCTCAGTTTCACGGGTACCTCTGTGACTGAGATAAGGCAGGGCGAGCCCCGCGTGGGCTGGTAGCGGCCGGGGGCGGCTGGTTAAAAAATAAGCGCGAAATTTACAGGAATCGCGGCCCGATTGCCAATCTTTCTGGTGGGTTGGCGGGAAGGCGAGCAGGTTGGATAAGCAACAAAAGAGCGGAAAAAGCTTCTGTCGGGAAACAGGTTTGTCAAGACGCTGTGCTCCCCCCGGCACATGGTGGAAGGTTGGTCTCCGTGGCCGATTGCCGGAACAAACCCCGGGCGGTGGAAGGGGGGCCTTTCGGGAGCCTGTCAGCAGCGGTGCTACTGTCGGCCGGGTCGCGGCCTATGTCCGCTGCCTGAAATACTCTCTTCAGATGCGCGTGCCAGAATGGTTGCTGCACCGGTTCAAGCCGCTTGGATAAATCCGCTCTGGCTCCATTTTGTTGTTGTCCGGCTTTTCGGTAGTATCACCAGTCCATTTTTCAACAGGCCTCTACGAACAGGGAAGTAAAATGTTGAACACCTATCTGAGAAAAATCCGCAGAATGCTTTTTGCTCCGGTCGCTATTGTGGCTGCAATAATGGTATCTGCCTGCGGCGCGGACAATGACACCGCGGACAAAGTGGAAGAATTTACAGAAAGAACCGAGCACCTTGTCGAACGGGATCTTGAATTGGTCGAGGAGTATGATGCCATCCAGACGCAGATCAATGAGATCCTGGCGCAATCCGAGAGCGGCAAGCCGGTGATCGAGTCCGGCTTGTTGGGCCAGCTTGCCGATAATATGGATCAGGCGCTGGCGCTGACCACACAGTACCAGCAGGAGTTGGAGAGACTGTACGGTGAGCTGGACAAGGAATCCCCTTGCTACCAGCCCGAATTGGCGCAGAACCTGAAACAGGAGATTGCCAGGAAGAAGCAGGTTGCCGCGAACCTCCGCAAGTTGGATGGGGCGCAAATGGAAGAAAACCAGGCAATAATGGCTGTTCTGGGCGCTACTACCCAATCCTTTGCCGCCGGGGTCAGCAGCCTGATGGGGATGTTCAAAATCTGCACGGTTCCAGCGGCTCTGGGCATGACCAAGTCGGAATTGGAGGCGCGCGCTGCAGAGAAAGAAAACGGCGAGAAAAAAGATCCTGAAAAACAGGATGAGAAACCAAAGCTCAAGAAGAAACAACATACGAAGGAATACCATATCTCCCCTCTCGGATCGAAACCGATAGATTACTATCTGCCCGATAGGGCAGAAGCAATGGGCCAGATTAAAGAACTGGAGATAAGCAACGGCGTCACAGTTGATGAAAACCTGGAGCTGGTATTTCCTCAGGAGATACAGGAAGATCCGACCAAGGCGTTTACCTTTGAAATATCCGGTACCTTCTATGGAAAATACCGCGAGTACGATATCGATGTAACTGTCCATCGGCAGGGATACACACCGCTCGACTCAGTATCATTCTCCAGCCCTGAATTCGCAGAGTGTCTTCAGAAGATCGCGGAATATAAGGAGATCTCTTACCTGGAGGAAATGGACTACTTCAACTGCAACCAGGAAGAGCAGTACGATCTGCCCGTCAGCGATATCGCCAGATTGAAGAATGCCGAAACGGGAACCATCTTCAACGCCAACATCACTGGTCTCTCCAGAGAACCTTTGCCGCCAAAACTGAAATCCATGGAAATTTACGACTCAACCCTGGATTCACTGCCAATCTTTGCGGACAGGGAATCGCTGCTGAACATTACGGGGTCAACCATCAAATCCTGGCCGGACCCCGCAAAGCTGAATCTGACCTCGCTGGCGATAGACAAGGAAACCGCCGACTGTGAAATGATCAGATCCTGGGGCCAACAAGAGAGGATCTTCGTTGTGCACCCCGGTCTTTCAACGGAGCAGAGCCTGCAGGCGTACAAAGAGATGGAAGCTGCGGGGGAATATCTGATGATCAATACCGATTGCGCCCTGTAACTAGTGGGCCGCTTGTAAAGTTCGGTAACAAAGGAGTACAGCCAAATCGTTCAGGTCAAGGCGAGAAAGCGCTGGAATAGCAGCATTATTTCAAGCTTTCTCAACGCAGAGCTGGACGATTTGGCGAAGCGAACTGTTACCTAACTTTGCGAGCGGCCTACTAGGGCCAAGATACTTCACCAGGCCGCTCAGTATTCAGCGTAACCCTATATTTACGTTAATGTTTTCAGGCGGCTCCGCGGGGACAGATTGTCACCGTCCAACGCTGACCACTCTCTCCCTAGATCTCTGTGCTGAGCGCACAGATTCCGGCGTGATCATCCTGGCCTTGGTGAAATATCCGGGCCAGGTCAGCGAGCTTCGTTCAAACCCGCTACCGGATTCTGTGCGAGGCCCGCTATCCCTCTGCAGTGGTATGCATCGGGGGCCGATCGGTGGTTTCGTCCAGAAGCTTGAATATCCCCTCCTCCCGCAATACGCGCATTCCCAGCCGCTGCTCGGAAATACCGGGTCGCAGCAGGTAATCGAAGTGCAGCCGGTCGCAGCTCTCCACCGCCTCGAAATAGCGGCAGTCAATTTGGCCGCTGGCGACCTCGAGGTGATCGTTCAGCTCTATCTGGTGGGAGGAAAACATGAACAGGCAATTCTCCCGGCTCGAGAAGCGCTCGAGAATGGCCAGTGATGC
Organism: Microbulbifer litoralis; assembly: GCF_023634065.1. Classification (GTDB taxonomy): domain Bacteria; phylum Pseudomonadota; class Gammaproteobacteria; order Pseudomonadales; family Cellvibrionaceae; genus Microbulbifer; species Microbulbifer litoralis. Next base: position 100,900 of record NZ_JALKCV010000005.1, on the reverse strand, counting down.
ATCGAAGGCATCCTTGACATTGGTACCCTTGAAGGGTTCGTCCATCAGCGCGACAACCCGGTGACCGCCGGCGACGGCCCGGGCCACCGCCTTCACGCGCAGCGCCTCGGCGCGAAAGTAGCTCACACCGCGACGCAGGTCGTCCGTCAGCGAGATGGAGCTGAACAGCCACTCCACCGGCACGAAGCTGAAGCTGCGCGCCGGCACGCCCATGCCCAGCTGGGCCAGGTAAAGCGCCGTGGCAAAGGCGCGCAGGTAAGTTGTCTTGCCGGCCATGTTCGGGCCGGTCAGGAACAGTACCCTGGCCCGCTGGTTGAGGGCGACCGGGTTGGCTATAGGTTTTTCCAGGTAGGGGTGCACCAATCCTTCCGCACACACCTGCAGCGGCCCCTCCTCGACAGTCGGCATTACGAAACGATGTTCGCGGGTGGCATTTGCCATCGATATCAGCGCATCCAGCTCGTAGATCAGTGCCAGCAGTTGCGTGATGGTTTCCTTTTCCTGCACGCGCAGTACCTGGTCGAGCCGCAGCATCCGCCAGGTGCCCCAGCCTCCGACATCATAGTCGGGTACATCGGCCAGCTTGGGGCGGGAAAGCAGTGCCCGCATCTTCTGCAGCAGCGGCGCCAGTTCCCCGGTGGATGACGAGAGCTGGCCCTGGGCAGCAAAAAGTCGCAGCGCCTGGATCAGCCTGCAGGTGGCCTGTACACCGCGCACGATACTGAAATAGTGGCTGTCGTGGTTGAACCACATCTGGAAGACGCCAAATGCGAAATCCAGTCGGTTGCGGTAATCCAGGGCCGGCAGTATTTCCTGTGTATAGGTCTCCGCACCCTGAGTCACATAGGCGGAAGGCAGTGCGCTGAATACATCGGGTTGCGCAGCGATAAAGCGGATCGATGCCTGGGTCGCCCCTATCCGATCGGCCGTACACCAGGGGCGCTCCATGCGCCGCCGCAGGGCCGCCGCACCACCTCCGGTGCGCGTGAAATTACAGAAATCGAACAGGCTGGCGTCGCCGGTTTCGGATTCGAAGATTTCCAGGTCTTTCAGTGTGTGAACATCCAGGCCGAGGATTTCCCCGGAACTGCTGTATAGGTGAGGCATGGATTCCTTTCCTGTGTTGGGAGGGGCAATGGACTTGTCCCCTTAGAAACTCAACAGCTGCACCCGGTTTTTATGGGAATTCTGACTCGGTGTCGGTGTTGAAGATATGGCAATAAAATCATTGCAGTTATTGTTCGGGGCGTAAAATGATTTTGATGATTGCTATGCCATAATCTGAACAATATCCCATTGATGCTACAGGGCGCAATATTTTTCTGAAGGTTGGAAGTTGCGGCGGTGATATCCCTTCTTTCAATAAGAGTGGATCTATAATTCAGCCGTCAGTCAAATGTCGATACCGGCTCCTGATTGTATGAAATTCCGGCTTGATCAGAAACCCGGTATCAGAGGGGAAGCGCTCGCGGAATAAAATGGAGATTTATATGAAGACAGTGAAAAGGGCTCTTGTCGTCCTGATTACACTACTCGCATCCGTACCGTTGTGTGCCAGGGAAATAAAAGACAGAAATGGCTATATCGTGAATATAGATGAAAAAACCGTATCCAATACCAACTATCGATAGGTTCTGTTCACCGTTCCCCATAGCCAGCTGGTAGTGATGTCGCTGAAGCCCGGTGAAGAAATTGGCGAAGAGGTACACGATGGGATCGATCAGTTTATTCGCTTCGAAGAAGGTGAGGCGAAGTTGATCCTTGATGGAAAAGTGTATGAACTAAAGGCCGACGATGCCGTGGTGATACCGGCCGGAGTCCGGCACAACATTATCAATGCTTCCAAGAGCGAATCATTGAAACTCTATACCATCTACAGTCCACCGGAGCACAAGCCCGGAACCATTCAGAAGACGAAGGCCGAGGCAATGGCCGACCACCACTGATTTCTGCGTATTACTTACAAGTTATAGAGGGTTATTGTGTCGGATTACAGGCTCTACTACTGGGACCTGCCGTTTCGCGGGAATTTTATCCAGATGTTCCTGGAAGAGGTCGATGCCAGCTACGAGCGGATGGACGCCAGCGATATCTATCCGCAGCGCAGCCTTAAGATCAGGAATCCGGGCATGGCGCCGCCTTATCTCTACGAGTGTAAAAGCAAAACCTACTTCGCCCAGATGCCCGCCTGCCTGATGCACCTGGGCAGGGAATACGATTGCCTGCCGAAGCGGGCCGAGGCGCATACGCTGGCACTGAAGACGATCCTGGATTGCAACGATGTATTGATGGAGATCACCAATTACAACGGATCCATGATGTGGTCGAAAAATGCGTGGGAAGTATTTCGCTATTCCCGTTTGCCGGACTGGATGAAAATATTTGAGAAAACTGGTCGGGCACACGGCCTGAAGGGCGGCACTGGCAATGGCAGCGGTTTCCTGCTGGGATCCAGGTTGTCGGTAGCCGATATCGCCACCGCCGCGCTGTTCGGCGCCATGGTGTATTCATTCCCGGCGCTTGAAGAGGATCTCAGTGAAAACGCACCGCATATCGCAGGTCTGTGTCGGCGGGTGGAATCGCGACCCAAGATCAGGCGTTTTCTGCAAGCTCAGCGGGAGCAGAACGGCAGGGGCTATTGCGGCGGCCAGATCGAGGAGTCCCTGCGCAGGATGATCGGAGGTTGAAAGTCAAAAAAAGGGGAGCAGGAGCTCCCCGAATCACACTGAGGTAGTGTCTGCTTGATAATAGGGTCAACGGGTTGGAGCGGTAGCTGGAAGCTAGGCTCCAGCCATCAGTGCGGAAATAAGTGATGGTAGTGGCAGGCGACTGTGTTTTCTTTGCGGGGTCGGAAGTTGATTGACACGCCATTCCGTCCGGTTTGTGCATAGAACATCGCAGAATTCCTGCCTGGGGTCTTTACTGTGTCCGGGGGTGGCAGGAAATATTCCGTGCGAGACGGATAACCTGCTTCCGGAGGATCCAGCATACCGGCTTTGGAGCATTGTTCTTTCCCCTGAGTACAGAACAGTTGATCGGCAGTCCCGGAGGAGGGGCATACTCCCTTCCGCGTTACCAGTAACTCAGGTTTCGGAGTTCGGGATTGCAAATCGACAGGCGTAGCCCGGATGGAGCGCAGCGGAATCCGGGAATAGGGTCGAGCCCTGCACCACAATCCTGGATTCCGGTGCTGCGCACCTTCATCCAGGCTACGCCCTGCCTGTGACTGTGAACTCCGACACTTGAATCAGTAAAAGGGTGACAATGAGCGAAACGATAATCCGCGCCCGCAAGCAGCCGCGCCAGTTGATCGAGAACCGGGTTTCGTTTGCCGGGCCCTGCTCCGAGCTCAGTGTGTACGACACCTACCTGCCAGCGCAGCGGGTTGATTTCCACGCCGGCGAATTGCTCTACTGTGGCATGATCAGCGGTCGCAAGGTCATGCACGCCGCCGGCGGCTACAGCGCGGAATTTGTCCCGCGGGAATCTTTCGTCCTGGCTCCCGGCGAAGACATACAGATCGACTTCCCAGAGGCGCGCCCGGACAATCCCACCTCCTGCCTGGCGATCGAAATTGCTCGCGAGCGTGTGGAAAACATCTGCACCAAGCTGAACGGCACTGCGCCCCCGCAGCGGGAATTCGAGGATTGGCGTTACCGGCCCGACAGCCTGGTCCACACCCGTCACAGCCAGGCCACCCAGGAACTGTTGCAGCGGCTGGTCACAACCTATAGCGAGCCCTCATCGGATCGGGACCTGTTGGTAGACCTCGGCGTGAGCGAGCTGGTGGTGCGACTGTTGCGCGAGCAGATGCGCACCTTTGTGTTGAAGGCCTGTGAGCAGAACCCCGAGGTGAATGGCCTGGGTGCAGCGGTACACCACATCCGGGTGCACCTGGATCAGCCGCTGGATATCGACCGGTTGGGCGGGATCGCCTGTATGAGCCGCAGCCGCTTCTACAGTGAATTCCGCCGGCATCTCGGTTGTACACCGCTGGAATTCCAGCAGCATCTGCGCATGCAGGCGGCGGCGGAAAAGCTTGCGCGTGGCGAGTCGGTAACGCGCGTCTGTTTCGATCTCGGCTTCCGCCACCTGAGCCATTTCAGCCGGCGGTTTCACCGGGAATACGGCGTAAGTCCACGGGACTACCGCGACCGGAAGATGCTGGAAGCAAACAAGTAGCCGAGTTGCCTGGATGGAGCACAGCGGAATCCGGGATCCCCGCCGTAAATTCAATATCTAAACAGGCCCGCCCGGGCCGATATGTTACTCTGGCAACCGCCGCCTCCCCGTTTACCCGCAATCAGTAAAAACCGATGTCCAACACCACCGAGTCCACCCCCCGGCCAACCGACAGCCGCCCCTCGTCCAGCATGACCTTCCGCGAAATGCTGGCGACACTCTGGCAATTTATCCGGCCCTACCGCAAAACCCTGTTTGCCGCCGGCGTGGCCCTGGTGTTCACCGCCGGTATCACCCTGTCCATCGGCCAGGGAGTGCGGTTGCTGGTTGACCGGGGCCTGGTGGCGAGCTCCAGTGAGGCGCTGTCCCAGGCAGTGCTGGTCATTATCGGCCTGGCGCTGCTGATGGCGCTGGGCACCTATGCGCGCTTCTACCTGGTGTCCTGGATGGGCGAGCGGGTAGTGGCGGATCTGCGCAAGGCGGTGTTCGATCATATCGTCACGCTGCACCCGAGCTATTTCGAGACCAACCGCAGCGGCGAGATCATGTCCCGCCTGACCACGGACACCACGCTGCTGCAACACATCATCGGCACCTCCTTCTCGATGGCACTGCGCAGCTCGCTGATGTTTGTCGGCGCGCTGGCGTTGCTGCTGTTCACCAACCTGAAGCTGAGCCTGATGGTGCTGATCGGCGTGCCGCTGGTATTGGCGCCGATCCTGCTCTACGGCCGCCGGGTGCGCAGGCTGGCCCGGGCCAGCCAGGATTCGATTGCCGATGTGGGCAGCTATGCCGGCGAAGTGATCCAGCATATAAAGACCGTACAGAGCTACACCCGCGAGCGGGATGAGAAACGGGCCTTCGGCCGCGAAGTGGAAGCCGCATTCGGCGTTGCCAAGCGCCGCATACGCCAGCGCGCGATGCTGATCGCGGTGGTGATATTACTGATGTTCGGGGCTATCAGCGGCCTGCTGTGGGTGGGCGGCAACGATATGATCGCCGGGCGCATGACCGCCGGCGACCTGGCCGCATTCGTCTTCTACGCGGTGATGATGGGGTCCGCCGTGGCCACCATCTCCGAAGTCTACGGCGAACTGCAACGTGCCACCGGCGCCACCGAGCGACTGGTGGAATTACTGAATGTGGAGTCGGAAATCCCGGTCGGCGGCGCCAATACAGAGCCGACCAATCCCCCGGGCGCCGCCGGGGCGGAGGTGGCCTTCGAGGCCGTGGACTTCAGCTACCCTTCGCGACCGGAGCAGCCCGCCATCCGCGGCCTGAACCTGGTGGTCGAGGCGGGCAAAAGCCTGGCACTGGTGGGCCCCTCCGGCGCCGGCAAGTCCACGCTGCTGGAGCTGTTGCAGCGGTTCTACGATCCGATCGGTGGGCGCATCACACTGGACGGGGTGGACATCCGCGAACTGGATACCGCGGGGCTGCGCCGGCAACTGGCGGTAGTGCCACAACAGCCGGCGCTGTTTACGGCCGATGTCTGGTACAACATTCGCTACGGCAGGCCGGAGGCCAGCGATGCGGAGGTGATGGCCGCCGCCAGGGCCGCCCACGCGCACGACTTTATCCAGCAGTTGCCGGACGGCTACAACAGCCATCTGGGCGAGCAGGGTACGCGCCTGTCCGGGGGGCAGAAACAGCGAATCGCCATTGCGAGGGCGATCCTGAAAGACCCGAAGATACTGCTGCTGGACGAGGCCACCAGTGCGCTGGATGCCGAGAGCGAGTACCACGTGCAGCAGGCGCTGCAGGCGTTAATGGAAGGGCGAACGACGATCATCATTGCGCACCGGCTGGCGACCATCCTTCACGCCGACAGCATTGCGGTGTTGGATCGGGGCCGGCTGGTCGCACAGGGCAGGCATGCAGAGCTTATTGAGGTTTCGCCACTGTATAAAAGGCTGGCGGATTTGCAGTTTCAGGACGCCGGACGGCAGAAACACGTGGCGGAGTAGCGGCAGGAATTCACACGAGAGATAGAGGCGAGGCAAACAAAAAACGGGCCCGGAAGGGCCCGTTTTCACATCGGCAGGGGGGGTTAAACCACTACGATGTTTTCGGCCTGGGGGCCTTTGCTGCCCTGAGTTACGGTGAACTCAACGGCTTGGCCTTCAACCAGGGTTTTGAAGCCGGAGCTTTGGATGGCGCTGAAGTGCGCAAACACGTCCGGGCCGGATTGCTGCTCGATAAAACCAAAACCTTTGGATTCGTTGAACCATTTAACGGTTCCGGTCACTGTATTGGACATAGATAATTCCTGAGATTGTAACGGGGTAGTGCCTTCGGGAGGCGATGGTTTGCCTTGAAAACAAGCCGTGACTTAAAAACTGCAGGACGAGGCATTACGAATAAAACAGCGACGTGTAGCGTGTAAATGTGGGCTTTCTTTCTAGCAGGTTGTCACTCTATAGGTAAGTGCAGGGCCTGTCTACAAAATGTTCAGTTATTATCCGGCACCAACCAGGTATCAGGTGGAGATTGGCGCCTGGACACCGGGTTCAGGCCACCCGGGCCTCCAGTCTGGCCCGATCCGCCAGGTATTCTTCGTAGCTGCCCTGGAAGTCGACCAGCCGGTTGTCCCGGATCTCCAGCACCCGGGTGGCCAGGGAGGAAACGAACTGTCGGTCGTGGCTGACGAAGATCAGTGTGCCTTCGTACTGCGCCAGCGCCCTGTTCAGCGCCTCGATGGACTCCATATCCAGGTGGTTGGTGGGCTCGTCCATGACCAGCACATTGGTGTCCAGCATCATCAGCTTGCCGAACAGCAGGCGGTTCTTTTCCCCACCGGAGCAGACGCGCGCCTTCTTGTTGGCGTCGTCGGCGGTAAACAGCAGGCGGCCGAGGATGCCGCGGACCGCCAGGTCATCGTGCTTGGGCTGGCGCCACTGGGACATCCACTCGAAGATGGTGAGATCGTTGTCGAAGTCGGCGCTGCTGTCCTGCGGGCAGTAGCCGATGGCGGCGTTCTCGGACCACTTCACCAGGCCGCTGTTGGCCTGCAACTCGTCCACCAGGCAGCGCAGGAAGGTGGTCTTGCCCACGCCGTTCTCGCCGATTACCGCCAGGCGCGCGCCGGCCTCCAGGATCATCTCGCCGCCGGTGAACAGCGGCTCGTCGTCGAAACCGTGGGCCAGGTCTTCCAGTGTCAGCGCCTGCCGGTGCAGCTTCCTGCACTGCTGGAAGGTGATGTAGGGCTTCACCCGGCTGGACGGTTTCACTTCCTCCAGCTTGATCTTCTCCATCTTCTTGGCCCGTGAGCTGGCCTGCTTGGCCTTGGAGGCATTGGCGGAGAAGCGGTTTACAAACGACTGCAGCTCTTCCAGCTCCGCCGTCTTCTTGGCGTTCTCCGCGTGCAGCTGCTCCTGGATCAGCGTCGAGGCAGCGACAAAATCCTCGTAGTTGCCGGGGAAGATGCGCAGCTCGCCGTAATCGATATCCGCCATGTGGGTACAGACCTGATTCAGGAAGTGGCGGTCGTGGGAGATGATGATCATGGTGGATTTGCGCTGGTTCAGCACTTCCGCCAGCCAGTGGATGGTGTGGATATCCAGGTTGTTGGTGGGCTCGTCCAGCAGCAGGATATCCGGGTCCGCAAACAGCGCCTGCGCCAGCAGCACCCGCAGCTTCCAGCCCGGGGCCACCTGCTTCATCGGACCAAAATGCAGGGATTCCTCGATACCCGCCTCCAGCAGGATTTCGCCCGCGCGGCTCTCGGCGCTGTAGCCGTCCAGCTCCGCGAACTGCACCTCCAGCTCCGCCACACGCATGCCGTCCTCCTCGCTCATCTCCGCCTGCGAGTAGATGCGGTCGCGCTCCTGTTTGATGGCCCACAGGCGGGTATCGCCCATGATCACCGCATCGACCACCGAGTATTCCTCGAACGCAAACTGGTCCTGGCTCAGGACCCCGAGGGTGCAGCCCGGCTCCATGGACACATTGCCCGCAGTCGGCGCCAGCTCACCGCTCAGGATCTTCATAAAGGTGGATTTGCCACAACCATTGGCCCCGATCAGGCCGTAGCGGTTGCCGTTGCCGAACTTGGCGGAGATGTTTTCAAACAGCGGCTGGGCACCAAACTGCATGGTGATATTGGCGGTGGTGATCAAGAGCGTAATCCCGGGGCTTGTGTGCGTGTGTCAGGCGCTGCAACAGCGAATCTGCTGGGAATCCAGCACCGCCAACGTGGCGGCATAGAGAGGCAGCGGGCCGCGCACTATAGGAGGTTGGCTGCGCTGAGTCGAGGGACTTTGCGTGAATTTTGATCGCGCAGCTTTCAGCGGCCCATTAGAGGTTGACCACGCTCGCCAGTGCGGTAAAGGTTGAGGCGGTGCCGATCAGGACCAGGTAGCCGACCCCGAGCACCACATATTTCAGCGAAGTGACCACCCATCCCTGCCGGTAAACGCGCTTCTGCATCAGCAGCAGGTAGAGCGGCATCCACAGCGCCAGGGCCAGCAGTGCCAGGTTGAACAGTGCCTGGGGCAGGGTGTTCGGCTCGGTCAACCAGGCGCGCAAATCAAAAAGTATCACGACCAGCAGCAGCGACAGGGACAGAAAGGCATGGCTGTGCAGGGCAACGATCAGGTGTTCCATGTACAGGCGGCGCCTGAACAGGTACAGCAGGCTCAGCATCAGTGCGAAAAACGGCAGCGCGATGAACAGCGTGGAGGGAATGGCACCGAACAGCGCATCCTTGAGCAGGTTCGGATCGCGCTCTATGCGCACGATATTGCTCGCCAATCGGGTGCTCTGGCGCACAATCCACGCGTTTACGGCGGCGGGTGCACCGTCGATCCGGGGCGGTTCGAATACTGCCTGCTGCCCGGTATTGTCGCCGTCGGCTGTCGCTGGTGCGAGTTCGGCGATACGCTGCTGGGCATGCTTGCGCACTATCTGCTCGACACCGTTCAGCAGGCCCGAAACGCCGGGCACCTCGGCGCTCTCCGCGGCGATATCGTCGATCTGCGCCAGTGCCTCGTCGCGCAGGCGTGTGACCTCGGCCACACTGGTGGCCGCGCTGATACTGTGTTGCACCGACGTCAGGTTGACGTCGCCAATAACCGTATTGTCAGCGGTGCCGGTATCACCGGAGCGCCAGTCACTGCTCAGCTGCGCGACGAAGAAGGCCGTCAGGCACAGGAATACAAACAGCCGCACCGGACTCACATAGCGTACCTGGCGCCCGGCAAAGTACTCATTGGAGAGGAATCCGGGCTTCAGTAGCAGTGGTCCCAGCGTGTGCCCGATACGGGAATCCAGCCCGAACAGGGAATTGAAGAAATCACCGACCATCACCGGAAACTGCCGCACCAGGCTTTTCGTCGGCTGGCCGCAGGCATAGCAGTGCGGGCCCAGCAGTGGCTCGCCGCAGTTGCGACAGGCGGCTGTGAGCGGTGTGTCGCTGCCGCCCTGCGCCGGTTGCCGGTGCCCGGTGGGAGCGGTGTCTTGTTGCGTCAGGGTTTCAGCTTCACTCATGGTCTTGCGGTGCTCTGCTGCACGCACACATAAACCGAGTTCGTGGAGTCGCCGCTGAGAAACGGGTTATAAAAAGAAACCACATGTGACTCGACAGTTCCAAAAACCGTCCTCAACAAATTCTCAAACCGTTCCTCCGGCAGGTTCTGCGACCACATGGCAAATACGCCTCCGGGCTTCAGCTGCTCTGCCATCCTTGCCAGGTTGCCGGTGGTATAAAAACCGGCGTTGGCGTCATTCAGGTGCTCGGTAGGAGAGTGATCGATATCCAGAAGAATGGCATCGAATTTCCTGCCGGGAGTTTCCGGGTCAAAACCGGTATCCGGCGCTGTGGCCAGATCGAAGAAGCTGCCGAGTATATAGCGGTTGCGCGTATCGGCGTTGAGGGTTTTCCCCAGCGGCACCAGTTCGTCTTTGTGCCAGCCGATGACCGTATCCAGCGCCTCGACCACCAGCAGCTCGTTAATCCGCTCGTCCTTTAGCGCCGCCACGGCGGTATACCCCAGGCCCAGTCCGCCGACGACCACATCGAGCCTGTCGCCCTGCACCTGGGCCAGGCCAAGAGTGGACAGCGCCTCCTCCGCCTCAACAAACATACTGGACATCAGGAACTCTTCGCCCAGCTTGACCTCGTAGATATCCCTGTCTCCAAGCGCGGGGATACGGCGCCTGCGCAGGGAGATTTCCCCCAGCGGGGAGGACTGGCTGTCGATTTCTTCAAATAATCTGGACATGATCGGGAGACCTGAGGCGTTTGGTGGGCCTAAGTGGCTAGCGGATGGAGTTTATTCTTCTAGCCCGGATATTTCACCAGGGGCCACGATGATCGCGCCGAGATCTGTGCGCTCAGTGCATTTTTGCGGCGTAGATGCATGCTTATTGCACGTATTAGCCGCAAAAATGTGCTGAGCGTGCAGAGATCAAGCGAGGGCGTGGCCAGCGTTGGCCGGTGACAATCTGTCCCCGTGGAGATCCCTGAAAACATTAACGAAAACATAGAGTTACGTTGAATACTGAGCGGCTTGGTGAAATATCCGGGCTAGAGTGTGTAACGGCCAATATAGTGCGCGATATCCTTGATACGGGCCTTGCCGCTGAATTCAAATCTTATCCTGCCAATCTCGGACAGATAGAGCTCCAGCTCACTATCGATATCGAGTGTGCCGGAAGTCTCTATGGAGAAGGCGACGATGTTCTTGTAGGGCTGTGAGGTGAAAGCCCGCTTGCTGCCAGTGATGCCCTGGATATTGACCGCGATGATGCGTTTGCTGGTGAATACCACCCCGTCGCGCATGGACTTGAAAGCATCCAGCACCTCCTCTCCATCCATCAACAGCTCGGCTACCTTTTCGGCGTAGGCCGGTTTTTGCTTGAGTTTGAAAATGGTCTTGTTTTCGAAGTCGATCATTGGAGCATTGGCTACCTGTGCGATGGTGCAGCATAGAATGCCATATCTGCGCTGTAGTCAATAGCCTGTGCCGGCATCTCAGAATGAACAATAACCGTGACTCAAAGCACGACTGGGGATTTGGTACAAGAGCCGATCGACGGCGGGCATCGTGACAGACAATGACTGGGTACGCACGCCTGCCCGGAGGTTTAAGGAAGATGAATTTGACGCCGTTCGTCCGTGGGGCCTGGATCTGGCATCGCAGGACAGACATGATGCTTTCGGGCTGTCGCCAGGCCGAACCGGATTCCGATCGTAGAATCGAAAACGTTTTCAAAAAAATATCGATCCCGTTGTCGAACTCCATTATCCCGGTTCGACCAACTATCGAGCGGGCACCAACCGGAAGGGTCGTCCATCGAGCGGCGAGCCAGACCCATACAGACACAGGCATAACATAACCCCGAGGAGAACAGAATGAAGTACCTGGCACTGGTCTACTACGACGAAAAGATCATGGACCGCCTGTCCCAGCAGGAGTGGGATTCGCTCAACCAGGAGTGCATCGCGTGTGTGGCCGGCCTGACCGAAAGTGGCCACTTCATCACCGGAAGCCCGCTGCTGCCCACCGATACGGCCACAACCGTGCGCGTCCGCGACAACAATGTCACTGTCACCGATGGTCCCTTTGCCGAGACCAAGGAGCAGCTCGCCGGCTTCTACATGCTCGAAGCGAAAGATCTCAACGAAGCCATTGCCCTGGCCGGCAGGATCCCGCCGGCCCGCTACGGCTCGGTGGAAGTCCGCCCTGCGCGGGAACTGAAGGAAACCGGTAACCAGGCCGGCGGCAATGCCGGTTGAACCCATCCCCTGAACCCAGCGCTGCCGCGCGACCACCGTCCGACGGCGGAAATCAGCGGTGAGCAGAAAAACGGAGCCGGAAATGATCAAACTGTACGGAACGCCACCCACCCGCGTGTTGCGCGTTATCTGGTTGCTGAATGAACTGGGCCTGGAATACGAAATACACCCGGTAGACCTGCTGAAAGGTGAGGCCCGCCGGGACGACTTCCTCGCCCTCAACCCCGCCGCCAAGGTCCCGGTACTGGTGGACGGGGATCTGGTACTGACGGAGTCCGCCGCCATCCAGCTCTACCTGGCCGAGAAGCACCCCGAAGCGGGCTTTATTCCACAGTCACTGCAAGAGAGGGCGCAAATGTACCGCTGGATATTCTTCCTGGTGACCGAAATCGAGCAACCCCTGTGGCGTATCGGGCGGCACACATTCCTGTACCCGGAAGACAAACGGTTGCCGCAGGATGCCGAGTTGGCGAAGCGCGAGTGCAGAGAGATGGTGGATGTACTCGAGCGGCATATGCAGGGCCGTGAATTTGTCGTGGGCGACCGACTGAGTGTGGCCGACTTCAACGCGGCCTATACGCTCGACTGGGTGGATGAAGCCAAGCTGCTTGATAATGCCCCGCGCTTGGCTGACTACCTGCAAACCATGTACGCCCGCCCCACGGCACCAATGAGGATTGCCGAGGCCTTTGCGGCGATGGAAGGGTAGGAAATGACCGAGGTTCGCCTGGAATTCGCCGTAGCCCCGGTAGGAGCCTGCCTGCAGGCGAACAGCGGTTTAGCCTGGAAGGGCATTCACCTGTAGGCGGACTCCGACTGAATGATCGGGGGGAAACAGAAAAAAAACTATTCTTGGGGTCATCAATCCTTCACCATGACCAGCAGTCGTTCCGCGTGGCTGCGCAACTCGTCCCGCAAACCGGGCGGCGAGAGAATCTCGAAGGCAAATGGCAGCCGGATCAATTGCGAAGCGAACCAGTTCAGACAGCCGGTATGTGCGCGCCATAACACCGCATTCCCTTTGGGGGTCAGCAGGCCCAGCTCATCGCCGAGCACCGCACTGGCACGCGCCAGATCCGTACGCAATAACAGCTCCACCTCAATACCCGCGTCCATACTGGCAAAACTGCCGCTGAGATAAGCGGCGGCATCGAAATCCTGCGGCCGCTGGAAAGGAATCTCCAGCCGGCGCAATTGCCGTATGCGGTCCAGGCGAAAGGTGCGCAGATCGGCGCGCAGATGGCAATGCCCCACCGCGTACCAGCGGCCGCGGCGGAACACCAGGCCGTAGGGATCGAACTCGCGCCGTGTCGCACCCTCGTTACCGTTATTGCTACCGCCGGTATAGTCGAATGTCGTGCGGCACCGGTTCTGGGTGGCGGCGGCCAGGGTTGCCAGCGTGGCACTGTCTGGCGCGGCCGTCGGCACCAGGTCCAGGGTGACGCTGTCGTCGAGCGCGCGCAGTTGCTGTTTCAGCTTCTGCGGCATGACCCGCTCGAGCTTGGCCTGGGCACTGGCAACCGCGGCCGAGACATCGCCTACACTGAGGCTGCGCGCCGCCAGCAGGCCCAGGGAGATGGCCAGTGTCTCCTCGTTGGTGAACATCATCGGCGGCAGCTTGTAGCCGGACACCAGCCGGTAGCCGCCGTGGCGTCCGCGCTCGGTCGTCAATGGAATCCCGATCTCCTCCAGCGTCGCGATATAGCGGCGCAGCGTGCGCCCGTCCACACCCAGCATCTGTGCCAGTTTGCCGCCACTGGCGTTGCCGTGGATCTGCAGCAGCTCCAGCAGCGCCAACACGCGTGTCGTTGGATTCGACATGACTTGCACCCTGCCTCATTTATTAGGGCGGAATATAGCCTAATTGGCGATTACAGTGCGAGCACCCGGATCACAAGCTCTCTGCAAACGCAGACAGACGAAGACCAATGGAGACCAGCGATGAAAGATACAGTCATTCTCTATACGAACCCCCAATCCCGCGGCCGCATCGCGCGCTGGATGCTGGAGGAAGCGGCTGCGCCGTATGACACGGAGGTACTCGAATACGACGGCAGCATGAAATCCCCCGCCTACCTGAAGATCAACCCGATGGGCAAAGTGCCGGCCATCGTGCACCGCGACCAGGTGGTGACCGAGGGCGCGGCCATCTGCGCCTACCTGGCGGAAACTTTTCCGCAAGCGGGACTGGCGCCGCTACCCGAAGAGCGCGCCAGCTACTACCGCTGGTTGTTCTTTGCCGCCGGGCCGCTGGAAGCGGCGATCATTGACTTCAAAACCTTCGGCCTGGAGCCGGATGCGGAGAAGCAGAAGATGGTGGGCTACGGAAGCTACGCGGCTGTACTCGACAACCTTGCCGCCTGGCTTGCGGAGCATCCCTTTATTACCGGTGAGCGCTTTACCGCCGCCGACGTCTACGTCGGCTCCCAGATCGGCTGGGGCCTGCAGTTCGGCACCGTTGAAAAGCGTGCGGAATTCATCGACTACGCACAACGCGTCACCGACCGCGACGCCTACCGCCGCGCGATGGAAAAAGATGATGCCCTGATGGAGAAAGCCTGATGAAAAAGACTTATCAGGGAAGTTGCCACTGCGGCGCAGTGCAGTATGAAGCGGATATCGACCTGAGCGCCGGTACCGGTAAATGCAATTGCTCCATCTGCAGCAAGACCCGCGAGTGGGGTGCGCTGATCAAGCCCGGCGACTTCCGCCTGCTGCAGGGTGAGGAAGCACTCAGCGACTACCAGTTTGGCAGCAGGCAGGCGCACCACCTGTTTTGCAGGCACTGCGGTGTGCGTCCGTTCGGCAAGGGGTATGTGGAAGAGATTGGCGGTGACTATGTCTCCGTCATCGTGTCGACACTGGACGATGTCGACCCGCAGGAACTGATCGATGCGCCGGTTCAGTATTTTGATGGGCGCAATGATAGTTGGTGGACGGTGCCGGCGGAAACCCGGCATCTTTAAGCGTTAAGGCGGCCTTTCATGGCCGCCGCATTTTGCATTCCAGCCTGGTATTTACGCCTTTCAATGAACAATGATTAGCTGTTTCAAAATTGTTTTGGCCCAAACCACCCGTCGCAGTCGTCATCCCGGACTCGATCCGGGATGACGACTCAAGGAAGTGAATACAGGGTTTGCCGGTTGTTAAAAGGATTCTGGATAAATGTCAATACTATTAGGACCCCTTTATAACAGACGGGATACTGTAGCGCCGAAATAATCATTGCCGTGGTGGAAAAGTCATATTTATTCTGGTTTTTTTACAGAAAAGTTAAAAATATTTTCTGTTTATCGGTTTGAATTTAAGTATACAGTAAGCATGACTGTCATAAACATCATTTAATCTGGCAGAGCTGTCAAATTGGGTCCGATGAATCAATTGGACCCAGAAAGCGATCTTCCGGGAAATACTTCGGTGGTGGCTTTCAGAAATATCAATAACGATAACTTACGGGAACAGTCATGCTACTCAGATTCATCATCAAATTGACAGGCCGATTTACGACAATGGCGGTGCTCGCCGTCGCCGGGATTTCTACGGGCCAGGTACAGGCAAGCGATTTCTACCATCTAAACCAGGCGGTGGATAATAACCAGGTGCTTGAGATAGCACCGATCTTCGACTTTGATGGCGACGGCTGTTTCCCCGCCGCTGGAATCAGCCGCGACGGCGAACAAAACGCGGGCCTGAACACAACCGGCAGTCTCGGCGGAGACTGCCGCACGGCGGATTTCCTGAATTACTCCAACACATTGCACCGCTCGCTGTGCATGTTGAAGGATGGCTCAGAATACTGCGGCCACTTTTACGCACTCTACTTTGAGAAGGACCAGGTGATCGCCGGCCTGGATCCGTTTGGTCACCGGCACGATTGGGAACAGGCTGCCGTGTGGACGAAAGATGGCACTGTCACCCACGGTAGCGTCAGCGCCCATGGCGATATGGAGACGCGTGCACTGGCAGACGTACCCCACACCGGTACACATATCCGCGTGGTCTACCACAAGGATGGTGCTACAACGCATGCCATGCGCTTTGCGGGATCGACGGAAGTCGCAGAGAACCCCTACTCCGACTTCGTCACGCCGCCGATTACCAGCTGGTACCAGATCCACGGTGACAGCAAGAGCAATGCCGAAATGCGCGCACTGCTCAACACTTTTGACTATGGCTCCGCAACCATTCCACTGAAAGACAGCAACTTTATCGACAACCTGAATCGCTTCAAGCCAGTCAGCTATCCGGATTTTTTTGATGGTGAAGACTGCGAATACTCCGACTGGTTTTCCGAGGAGGACAGCGCCGGGGCCTACTGCGCGAATGATCGCATCGTGGCGGGGGTTGAATGTTCCGGCAGTTACTGTGACAACAAACGCCTGAAGTGCTGCAACCTGCCAGCAGTATCGCCACAAGGGGAGCGCTGGGAAACCGGGGATTGGATCTCGGAGGAGTTGCCCAATAGTTGGGCCAGTGATGATGCCGTCGTGGTCGGCGCAAAGTGCAGCGGTCGATATTGCGACAATCTAAAACTGATATTGCGCAATCACAGCGCTTCCCCCGGAAACTGGACCACATCCTTCTCCGAGGAGCAGGGGCTCGGCCAGTGTAACAAAGGTGGTTATGTAGCCGGCGTCAGTTGCAGTGGTCGCTACTGTGACAGTCTGAGCCTCTACTGCCAGCAACAGTAGTTCTCCAGCATTATCCAGAATGGTTATCTACAGCCGCTGGCGGGCGGCTGTTCAATTCATTCCGTTGTGTACACATAAGCGGACTGTTGAAAGAAGCCGTATAGGAATCGACCGTTTCAAAAATCGTTTTCATAATGCCACCACTATTCGCCTCAAATGACTCAGTCATCAGTGGCAGGCTCTGGGTGAAATTGGCATCAGCCGTATCAGGTGTTCGCTTCTACTCAAACAAATCGCCCACATCGCAACGCAGGCTTTTCGTGATCCGATCCAGCGTCTTCAAGGTGGTATTTTGGGAGGCGCTCTCCAGGCGGGTCAGAGTCGCCCTGCTGATACCCAGTTTGCGAGCAAATGCCTCCTGCGTTTGCTGGCCCCGGCGGGTCCTCAGGTTTCTGGCCAATTTTCTGATAAATTCATGGTTCATGTGTGAACTTGGTTCGGCTCGTCAGGAGCGTCTATTAATTACTGTAGTTACCGAAGAATTGGAGCCAGAGTAAAATTTTGGCGTTCCAATCAGGGTATCGATCTCTACGCCAGAATCCACCGTATTCAAAAGCTTACTCGACATTGGCCTTCCTCTTCGGATCTTCCTGGAAGGTATGGACATTGACACCTACAGGACGGAGCCTCTCATTCTAGGAGTTTTGTTTTTAGGCGATAGATTCTTCTTGGCACCCCACGCCAGGCGGGGTTACAGGGTGCTCGTCGTCATCGGCACAACATTCAGACCTTCCTGATCGCTGGGCACTTCGAAGAACCGCGTTACCTGGCGGAATACCACCTCGGTATCAAACCGGGCCCGCTCCGGCTGCTCCCTACACCGCACCGCAATCTGCTCCAGACACTGCGCATCACTGATATCCAGATACACCATCTGATGCTCACACCCGGCTTCTTCACACAGCTCCACAAACCACTTCCGCTGAGCCGCCGTATTGGCCGGGAAGTCCATTACGACACTGGTGCCGGTACGCAGTATATCCTGCACATGCGCCTTTACCAGCGGCTTGAGCAGTGCAGAGTACTTCAGGTAGTCATCGAAGGACTGGATCTGGCCGGGGTAGAGGGTGGCCAGCCAGTGGTCTTCGGACAGCAGAACGGCGTTCTGCGCTGTGGCGATGCGTTTGGCGTGGGTGGATTTTCCCGCGCCCATCTTGCCGCAGAAGAATGTCAGGGTGCCCGGGTTCGCCATGGGGATCTCTTTGGTTGTATTGATCGGGGCAAAGTTTGATGAAGTGTTCGGTGCGAAGGATTGTGGAGGTTATGCAGCCGTCCCCGCAACTGGTGCGGAGCGGCCATGGCGCCGCCTCGCATGCAAGAGGCCGCCGCGGTAGCGGCGGCCTCTGCTTAGCGGGGGCTACTCAGGCCTCTTCCATCACATAGGGCATCAGGAAGGCCATGAAATCCGGCTTGCCCAGCGGAGCGCCGAGCTTGCGCAGGATGGCGTAGGCGGTGGTGATATGGAAATAGAGGTTAGGCAGCAGGTAGTCGCTCAGATACTGCCGCGCAGGCAGCTCGCAGTAGCGTCCCGGGCCCAGGCCGATGCGCTTGATTTCGTCGAGCTGGCTGTCGTCCGCACTGATTGCGGCAATCAGCGCCTTGGTCTCGGCGATATGCGCCAAAGCCTGTTCGGCGGACGCCACTTCCGGGCTGAGGTTGTCGATCGGCTTGTCGGCACACCAGTAGGCAAAGCCGCGCGGCTGGTTGCAGGCGAACGCCACCTGGGCGCCGAGCGGCAGCATATCCTCGGCCAGGCGCTCCTGCAGTACGGTGTCCAGACCCGAAAAATGTTCACTACCGACGGACAGGATGTGCTCCAGCACCTCCAGTCTTGAGGTGAATATGCGGTTGATCTCGGTAATTTCCCGATTTGCCATGGTGCTCTCTCCCTGGGAGATTGGTGTTTGGGCGCGAAATAGTATTTGGAACGGGGTGACTCTAGCGCAGTGTGGGTTCCGCCCGGAAGTCATTTCCGCGTTGACCCGGTGCCGTTCGTCGAAAAGGAGCGGGAGATTGTGGATAAAACCTGCCAAGGATCGGATTCGTTTTACCCTCAGAAATTATCCGGGCTGTGGATAACCTGTTTCGCACGCTGTTGAAGGGCGTCGAGTTCCGCGGGGTCCATCTTATCCAGCAGGTTCAACATCATCGCCATACGCTGGTTGCCGACAAAGTGCTCGCGCTTCTCCGCGAGGAAATTCCAGTACAGACTGTTAAACGGACAGGCATTCTCCCCAACCTTCTCCTTCACGTCATACCGACACCCTGAACAATAATTGCCCATCTTGTTGATATAGCTGCCACTGCTGACATAGGGCTTGGTGGCCACCAGCCCGCCGTCGGCGAACTGGCTCATACCGCGGGTGTTGGTGATCTCCACCCATTCGATGGCATCGATATAGATGCCCAGGTACCAGTCGTCGACCTGATCCGGGTGTACACCCAGCAGCAGGGCGAAGTTGCCGGTGATCATCAGGCGCTGGATATGGTGGGCATAGGCGTGGTCGAGGCTGTTGTTGATTGCGTGATGCAGGCAGTTCATCCGGGTATCGGCGGTCCAGTAGAACCCGGGCAGGTCGCGCTGGTTGTCGAGGCGGTTGCTGCGGGCGTAGCCGGGCATCTCTTTCCAGTAAATACCGCGCATATACTCACGCCAGCCGAGGATCTGCCGCACATAGCCCTCCACCTCGTTGATGGAGATGCTGTCGCGGTTGGCCTGCCAGTGCTCGATCACCGCCTGGATCACCTCCATGGGGTGCAACAGTTTGCTGTTCATGGCGAAACTGAGGCGGCTGTGGAACAGGTAGACCTGGTCCGGGTCCATGGCGTCCTGGTAGTCGCCGAAGTGCACCAGCAGGTGGCCGCAGAAATGGCGCAGCACCTTGAGGCCGTCCGCGCGGGTCGTAGGCCAGGTGAAGTTCTGTGGGTCAATGTTGCCGAAGGTCTTTACGCCGGCGGCTTCGATGCGTTTCAGGGTCTTGCGCACATCCTTGCGGAAGCCTTTTTCGTGGGGAATCGGTGGCTGGCCTTTCCATTTCCTGCGGTTGCTCTGGTCGAAGTTCCATTTGCCGCCCTCCGGTTTGCCCTCCCGGGTCATCAGTACATTATGCTTTTTGCGCATGTGCCGGTAGAAACTCTCCATCAGCAGGGACTGTTTGCCGTCGAAGAATTCCGCGAGCTCGTGGCGGGTGGTGAGGAAGTGTTCGGTATCGAAGGCTTCGCAGTCGATGCTGAGGTCCTTCGCGAGCTGTTTCAGCTGCTGGTCCAGCCGGTATTCGTCCGGCAGCTGGTATTCGAATTTCCCGATACTGCGCTCCTGTACCAGCGCGGCGATATTGGTGCCCAGCTTCTGGGTATTGTTTTGACCGTTCAGCTTGTAGTACACCACTTTCTTTCCACGGCTCCGCAGCCAGTCGGCAAAAGCCTCCATGGCCTCGAAAAAGGCCACCACTTTCTGGATATGGTGTTTGACGTAATCGGTTTCCTGGCGCATTTCGGCGATGAAATACAGGGTGTTGTCATCGTCGTTGTGGTACCAGCTGTGCTTGTGATTGAGCTGGTCGCCGAGGATCAGTCGCAGGGTTTTCATACGTTTGTCGATCTGGGGATTACCTGTTTACTATGCCTTGGGGCTGGCCGGTGTCGTGTGGGTTGTAGCGCTTCACCCGATTGTCGATATCAGGGCAGTGGCCACACGGTTCATTGTCCATGCCGCTGTTGTACTCTCATTTGTCATAGTGACTTCACACATCATAGTTCAGGCGCAGGACTCGAAATAAACGACGATGCACCTGCCTTGCTGGTGGCCACCAATCTCGTTTGCTCACTGGCTGTTACGTTTCGCTGCAGGATTTGGATTGCCAGTCGCTGACCGTGATATCAGGCCGCTGTTGGCTTTGCCGTTGTATTCTGTGCGGAACGGGGTGCCCGCCTCTGTGACATCGAAAGAAGAGGGACGGAGGTGGGGGATATCGTCGGTCGTGGCTACAGTAGTATCAGGTCTTCTGTCTGAAGCTTTGCCGCAGGAAGCGGACACTTTGCTTATTCGTGCGGCGTGGGGGTCAGCGGCTCGGGCCGGGCCCTTGCGGGTTCAGGCAAAAGAGCGGAGCCGCCGACCCTGGAGCCCCGATCCGGCGGCGGTGGACCATAGGTCCATTAGTGGCTCTGTTTGGCCTTCACATTGAGGTAGGCGGCCTTTGGGTTGATAATCCGGTCCAGACCGGCGCTGTCCACTTTTTCCAGCTCTATTGCGTACTCGCCATCGGCATCTTTAACGGTAATCCGCTCGCCGGGGAACATCTGGTCTGAGAATAGCAGTCTCTGCTCTCCATTCTCCTCGCTCAGTACCTGCACTTCGGCGGAGTCCTCGGCCACGGCCCTGGACTGTATTTTCAGTGTTGTATTCTGGATCTGCAGCGTCTGCTGTTTGCCAAACAGCCCCTTGGGTTTGACCCAGCTGGTACCCGCGAGGGGTTGCCAGGTTTTGGTCCGCTGCTGCTGGTTGACGATCTCGGCAATATCTTCAATTGACTGTACTGCCTGGCGGTTGGTATTGATCACGACATCGTACTGGTTTTCGACCTGGTGAAGCAGCATTGACATCTGCTTGTTGCTGATGCCCTGAGCCTGCAGCGTATTGGATTGATTGACCGTTGCCAGGCTGAGGCTGGTTTGCGCGAGCTGGCTGATTTCGCGGGATACTATGGCCTGTTGCTGTTCGTCTGCATCATTGGATGACGTTTCCGCTTCTGTTGCCACGCCGCTACTTTGTGCAGCCTGTACTGCTGATTGAAGCTCGGTTGAGGGTGGCTGCGCATTCCCGCCTTCATCCGCGTGAGCGGCGCTGATAAAGAAATTTCCCAGCCCTGTGAGCAGTGTCTCATCATCGTAGACAAAGTAGTCCCCGTCTTTGCTGAGGATATCGGCGCGGCCGTTGACCGCCGACAGCACCGGGATCAACACTTTTTTATCCGGCGACCCCGCCTCCATGCCTTCCGGGAAAAACCACAGCTCAATCGGGTTCAGCGGCAGTTTGCTCGGTTTGGGGATGGCATAGCGGCCGCGCCCGTCGGTGACAAAGCGTATGCTTCTGCCATCCACATACATCTCGAATACCTGGTGGCGCATCGGGAAGGGGTTCCCGGTCTGTGGATTGACTGCTTTCAGCTGTCCATCGATATACTGCGGTGTAAACAGCAGATAGATATAGGAAACCAGAAAGACGATATAGGTGCCAATGCGAACGGGCTTTGGCATATCCGACCACTTCTTGAGAAGTACATCCAGCAACAGTTTCGGGCTCACAGTTCTCACTCCCTGGAATATGAGGTTGTTATGGGCTTGCTGGCGCGGCACCTAGTGGGCCACTCGCAAAGTTAGGTAACAGTTCGCTTCGCCAAATCGTCCAGCTCTGCGTTGAGAAAGCTTGAAATAACGCTGCTATTCCAGCGCTTTCTCGCCTTGACCTGAACGATTTGGCTGTGCTCCTTTGTTACCGAACTTTACAAGTGGCCCACTATTGGCTGTAAGCCGGAGATCGGGAACAGCGGTGAATACCGTGGCCATCAACGGGGAAATACCGGGTTTACTGTTTTTTTCTGATCACTCTGGGAAGATACCGGTCTACTGATTCTCAGAGGTTGTGTGAGATATCACACCATTTTGACTGGAAGTACAAGAAAAAATGGTTTACAGCGTATTACGTTGCACAAGACACCCTGCCGTGATCGCCGTGTCGTGGCATTGCCGTCCACGACCGCTGTGCGGCGATAGCGGCTACAGTGCCAGTTGCCCATTTACGCCGACGGCCTCCACGAATACCGGGTCGTGGGACACCAGCAGGAAGCTGCCGGGATAGTCCCGCAGCGCGGTTTCCAGCAGTCGGCGGGAATCCAGGTCCAGGTGGTTGTCCGGCTCATCCAGCAGGAGCAGGTCCGGCGCTCGGCTGCCGCGGGTGGTGGCCAGTAGCGCCACCTTGAGGCGCTCACCGCCGCTCAGGGTATTGAGCGGGCGCAAGGCCAGGTCGCCGCGCAGGCTGAAGCTACCCAGTGCGGTGCGCCAGTCGCTGTCGTCCCGGTCGGGGTGCAGGCGGCGCAGGTTGTCCAGCGCGGATGCCTCGTCGTCGAGCAGGCTGAATTCCTGGTCCAGGTACAGGCAGTTGCCGTGGCGGTGACAGTGGCCGGCGGCGGGCTGCAGTTCGCCGCTGATGATTTTCATCAGTGTGGATTTGCCGCTGCCGTTGGCGCCGGTAATCTGCCAGCGATCGCCGCTGTGTAGCGTCAGTGACAGCGGCTGCTGCCGGCCATGGGGCAGGCGCAGGTTCTCCAGATGCAGGCGCGGACCGCCGCGCAGACCGCTGCGGGTGACCGACAGCTGCTGGATGCGCTGTCGCGCCAGCGCGCCCTTTTCCTCGCCCAGCTTTCGCTGTAATTGCTCGCCGCGCTGGGCAAACTGCTGTTTGAGCCTGCCCAGGCTGTGGCCGGCGCGGTTTTTGCGGGCGTTCAGTAACAGTTTGCTTTGCGAGCCGTGCTGGCTTGTGCCGTGGCGCTGGCGCTGTGCGGCGCGCTGCAGGGCTTTCTGCTGCTGGCGTTCGCTGTGCTGAATTTCCCGGCGGGCATTCTCCACACGCTGCTTGGCACCGGCGATTTCCGCATCGCGCACGCGACGGTAGAAGCTGTAGTTGCCGCCGTATTGTCGCAAGCCGGCCTCTCCCAGTTCGAACAGGTTGTCGGCGCATTCGAGCAATTCCCGGTCGTGGCTGGCCACCAGGGCGCCAGGCGGATGTTGCTGTAACTGCTCCCGCAGCCAGGCGCGGCCCTGCCGGTCCAGATGGTTGCTGGGTTCGTCGAGCAGCAGGTAGCAGTCCCGTCGCATAAACGCGGCCGCCAGCGCCAGCCGCGTGCGCTGACCGCCGCTCAGTATTGATACCGGGAAGTCCAGCGGGCAGTCCAGACCGGCGCGACCCAGTTGCTGTTGCCAGAGTGACGGCAGCTGCCATTGGTCCGCCACGGCGGCGAGATCGGCCTCGTCGCCGCGCCCCTGTTCGATACGCCGGAAGCAATCGAACAAAGCACTGCTATCCAGGCAGTCCACCACCCGCGGGCCACGCAGGCGCGCCAGCTGGTCCAGCCGGTAGCGGGGGCGTTGCCAGTCGATACTGCCGCTGTCCGGCAGCCAGGCCCCGGCCAGCAGTTTCAGCAGCGCGGATTTGCCACGGCCATTGGGCGCCACCAGGCCGCTGGTACCCGCGGGCAGGCTGGTGCTGAGGTTGTGGAGAATCGGCTTGCCGTCCAGCGACAGGGAGATTCGTGAAATGGTGCAGATACTTGTCATGGGCCCCTCCGGGGATTCGGAGCGGGCGGCGCAGAGGTCGGGAAACAGATGGGAAGCTCGGAACTGCCTTGCGCCGCCTGCCACAGGAATGACTCGGCTCCGGTGCTGGAGCCAGTGGGTTTCCGTGTGGTGAGGGCTTACTTCATTGGCGGAGGGGTTCCTGTGCGGGCGTGATACATTAAACGATGGCGAGATTAACCGAAGGCGGGAGCGGGGGCAATGTATATCTTTCCGCCGGTATTCCGTCGAATATACGTCACTGTAGATCAGTCCTGTGATAACAGACCTCGTATTCTGAAAAAGAGAAAGTTTGTGAAAAAAGGAGTTGATACTGTTCATGCCCGGTATGTCTGTGGATTACCGAGATCAATACCTGGAAGTGATGAACGATGCTTTAAAAAATTGCTGTACCGGGCAGGGGGCAGTTTCGAACTCGGCGTGACGGACATTTCGGGTCCAGATTCTATTGTAGCTGTTAACCTGGCAATTAAATATTTCCGGGTTAATACGGTACGAAGATGTGCTACCGCCGAGTAGGGATTGGGGGCAAGCCATTGAAATACAAGATGATCCATCTATCTTCGCCAGTATTTAAGGCGCGCCAATCAAATATTCATGGGTGGATTATATGATTTTCAGGTTGATAGTGGTGGAATGGGTTTTTCAGGCGCTATACACATGAGGTTGTTGAATGCTTATTTCAGGGAGTCGCCTGGGGGATAAGTCAATAAGAAACTTGGAGTCAGTTATATTCTTTGGCAGACGATTTTGTTCGAATATATACTGTTAATGGTTGTTTCTTTACATTATAGATTATCATCGCTAATATTTTTTATCCTTCAAATGTTAACATCGAAACAGGGATGTCTGATGATTAGAAATATTGTTCGATTTACTGCTTTCCTATTTTTTGTTTTTCCCGTCGTGGCGTCGGCAAAAAATTATTGGCAGGGGCCGGCCGGTGGTACCGGAGGGAACTACTTTTCAAAGACCGTAGCCAGTCATGAGCGTGTTTGTGGTGTTTATGTTCGGCACGCGAACAGGGTTGATGCAATTCAACTGAAGATATGTGATCAGAGTGGAAATTCTTATCGCTCGCAACGATTTGGCGGGTCCGGTGGAGATGAGTCGTTTTTCCCTATTTCCAGCAATGAAAAAATGAGCAGGATGTTGGTTTATGTGTCGAACAGGAATGGCTCGAGCAGGGTCTATGGTCTGAGGTTGTACAAGAAAACGGTCGGAGGGAGTTCAGTGGCATCACCGCTTTATGGAACCGCTCCCAATATGCCTTGGATTGATTCTAATGGGAATCTTCACAACAGCACGGACCCGCTTGACTTCAGAGTGCCGGGGATCATTGGAGTCTGGGGGCGAGCTGGGGGAGAGCTGAATTCGATCGGCTTAGTCTTTTCCAAAAACCAATTGGATAACAGCCCGGAACCGGCTGGAAGCCTGGTTGGAGGATCGGTTGGAGGCCTGGGAGGGAATTTCCTGGAGACTTTCAGGTTTGAAGGAAAGATCTGCAGGGTCGATATACGCTACGGTGCTCGAATTCGCGCATTGAGGTTCAAGGATTGCAGGAGTAATGGAAGCGCCGTTTATACACCATTTTACGGTGGCACCGGTGCATCACTCAGCAACTTTACTCTGCGAAGTGACGAGTATCTCACTGCGATAGAAGGATCAATGACAACCCGTGACGGTGAAGTCCGACTGTCATCAATTAAATTTGTGACCAATCAGAGGGTCTCAGTGACTTATGGAAGCAATACAGGGCGGCCTTTCCGGTTGGAGATCCCGGTTGGGAAGTCACCGGATCTTCTTCTAACCAGGAGTGGAAACCGATTCCATGGACTGAGGTTGTTTTCAAAATAAGTATACAGTCTAAGAGTATTAACCCGACAATTGAATATTGCCGGGTTAATAACATATCTCTGCTTTGACTGGATGTGCAGTGTGCTTCACTCGGTGGTTTAGTCGCCTGGCCAGCAGGTTGCGCCATCGCTGCACAGCTCGTCGATTGCTGCGGCTGAATAGCCAAGGCCATGTAGAATCTGACGGGAATCCTGCCCCAGTGCGGCACCGGCTATCGGAGATACAGGTTTCCGGCCGTTGAACTGCAGTGGCGAGTTGATCTGTGGAATCGGTTCGCCGTTGGCGCTACTGGATTCACACAGCATATATCGTTCCAGCATCAGTGCGCTCTGCGCGGCCTCGCCAAAGGTCAGCACCGGTTCCACGCAGGCATCGCAGTTGGCGAAACGGGTGACCCATTCGTCTAGTGTATCCGTATCGATGGCGTTGGCGATATCCCGTTTGAGGGATCCCTGTTCGTCCGGTTGCAGCACCCGTTCCAGCCACTCGGGATGGCCGAGGGTTTCGAAAAACTGCTGCGCGAACTGTGGTTCCAGGCTGCCGACCGACAGGTAGCGGCCGTCGGCGGTGCGATAATAATCGTAGTAGCTGCCGCCGTTCAGCAGTTCGCTCTCCAGCTGTGGTTCGATGCCGCCGGCCAGGGCGTTGGCGCCGCTGATGCCGTTCAGGGCGAAGGCGCAGTCGGTCATGCTGATATCGATATGGCTGCCCTCACCGGTGTGTTGGCGTTGGTAGGCGGCGGCAAGTATGCCCATTGCGGCGTGATGGGAGCCGCCGGCGATATCGGCGATTTGGGTGCCGCTCGGGCCGGGGCCGCTGTGTTTACGGCCGGAATAGCTGGCGAGACCGGACAGGGCCAGGTAGTTGATGTCGTGGCCGGCGCGGTCTTTCAGCGGGCCTGTCTGGCCGTAGCCGGTGATGGAGCAGTAGATCAGGTCGGGGCGTGTTTCTTTCAGGGTTTGGTAGCCGAGGCCGAGTTTGTCCATGACGCCGGGGCGGAACTGTTCCAGTACCACATCGTATTCGGTCAGCAGGCGCCGGATGATTTCGCCGGCCTTGGGGTTTTTCAGGTTCAGGGCCAGGGATTGTTTGTTGCGGTTGATGGTGGCGTGGGCGGCGGAAACCGGGCTCTCCACACCGATCATTGGCGGCAGGCCGCGGAGCATATCCGGGCGGCTGGGGGATTCTATACGCAGTACTTCGGCACCCATGTCGGCCAGCAGCATGGTGGCGTAGGGCCCCGGGAGGAGGGTGGAGAAGTCGAGGACTCTGAGGCCTTTTAGTGGTCCGTTGTTGGTAGCCATATTGTTATTGTTCATTTTGGTTTATGGGTTTCGTCATACCGGCGGAGGCCGGAATCCGGGATTCCCGGGTTCCCGGATTCCGCTGCGCTCCATCCGGGCTACTGGCTTTCTTTTCGGGTTTTGGGGGCGTTACTCCTTGAGCAGCTCCCGCGAAATAATCAGCTTCATGATCTCATTGGTGCCGGCGTAGATGCGCTGCACTCTTGCGTCGGCCCAGGCGCGGGCGATGGGGTACTCCCACATATAACCGAAACCGCCGTGGAGCTGTACGCATTCGTCCAGCAGCTTGCACTGGAAATCCGTGCTCAGGTATTTGGCCTTGGCGGCGGTGCTGACATCCAGTTTCCTGTCGTAGTGCAGTTCCAGGCAGCGGTCGACGAACACGCGCAGGGCGGTGAGTTCGCTGTCCAGTTCCGCCAGTTTGAACTGGGTGTTCTGGAAGGCGGCGATGGGTTTGCCGAAGGCCTTGCGTTCGCGTACATAGTCGATGGTCCAGCCCAGCGCGGCCTCGGCATTGGCGATGGCGTTGACGGCAACGCTGAGGCGCTCCTGGGGCAGTTCCTGCATCAGGTAGACAAAGCCCTGGCCCTCGGCGCCGAGCAGGTTTTCCACCGGCACCTTGACGTCGTCGAAGAACAGCTCTGAGGTGTCCTGGGCCTTCATGCCGATTTTTTCCAGGTTGGTGCCCTTCTTGAAGCCGGGGCTGTCGGCCTCCACAAGCAGCAGGCTGACGCCGGACGCGCCCTCCTCCGGATTGGTCTTGGCGACCACCACGACCAGGTCGGCGTGCTGGCCGTTGGTGATAAAGGTCTTGGAACCGTTCAGCACATAGTGATCGCCCTGTTTGATCGCCGTACTGCGCACGCCCTGCAGGTCCGAGCCGGCACCGGGTTCGGTCATGGCGATGGCGGTGACGAGTTCGCCGCTGATGCATTTGGGCAGGTATTTCTGTTTCTGCTCTTCGGAGCCGTAATTGACGATATAGGGCACGGCGATATCCGAATGCAGGCCCCAGCCGATACCGGTCAGGCCCAGGCGGGAGATCTCTTCATCGATGATTGCGTTGTAACCGAAGTCCAGTTCCAGGCCGCCATAGGCTTCCGGGACCTGCGGACACAGGAAGCCCATATCGCCGGCCTTGTTCCACAGGGCGCGATCCACCTGGCCGTCTTTTTCCCACTGGGCGTGGTGGGGCGCGGCTTCGTTTTCGAGGAATTTTCTAACGGTATCGCGGAATTGTTCGTGGTCTTCGTTGTAGACGGTTCTCGGGATCATGCCTGTTTCTCCGGATTATTTTTTACTATTCGTCATGCCGGTTTTCGCCGGGATGACGACAGAAATACATTTAGCCATCGGCCAGCTGTGCGTTGGACGCGATCAGTCTCTGCAGTGAATCCGGCGGTGTAAAGCGCTCGCCGTAGGTATCAGCCAACTGTTGTGCGCGCTGCTGGAATGCCACCGGGTCGTACTGGTTGATGTACTGCAGTGCGCCGCCGGTCCAGGGGGGAAAGCCGATGCCAAAGATGGAACCGATATTGGCGTCGCGCACGCTGCGCAGGACCTTCTCGTCATAGCAGCGCAGGGTTTCGATGGCCATGGCGAAAAGCAGCCGCTCCTTGACGTCTTCCAGTGGCGGCTGTTTTTCGGCCAGCGGATACTCTTGGGCCAGCCCTTGCCACAGATGCTTCCTGCCTGTTTCGGGGTAGGTATAGAAGCCGCCGCCGGCCGCCTTGCCGGCGCGGCCCAGTTCCAGCATATGGTCGATCACCGGGTCGGCCGGATGCGTGGGTGGCTTTTTGCCTTCGGCCTGCAGGTCCTCGACCGTCTGCTGGCGGATCTTGCCCATCAGGGTCAGCGAGACCTCGTCACTGACCGCCAGCGGCCCCACTGGGAAACCCGCCAGCGCGGCGGCGTTTTCGATTGTCGCCGGGTTGACGCCCTCGCCGAGCATGGCGATGCCCTCGTTGGTGTAGCAGCCGAATACCCGCGAGGTGAAAAAGCCGCGGCTGTCATTGACGACGATCGGCGTTTTGCCGATCTGCAGCACAAAGTCGAAGGCCCGGGCCAGGGTTTCGCCGCCGGTCTGTTCGCCGCAGATGATTTCTACCAGAGGCATCTTGTCGGCCGGGGAGAAAAAATGCAGGCCGATAAAGTTTTGCGGCCGCTCGGCGGCGCGGGCCAGGCCGGTGATCGGCAGGGTCGAGGTGTTGGAGGCGAAGACCGCGTTGTCGTCGAGCTGCGCCTCTGCCTCGCGGGTGACTTCCGCTTTCAGGTCGCGATTTTCGAACACTGCCTCGATCACCAGGTCGCACCCTTTCAGGTCGGCGGGATCGACAGTGGTCTGGATGCGGGACAGGATTGCCTGCATCCCGGCCTCGTCGATGCGGCCGCGTTCCAGGCGTTTTTCCAGTGCGCGCACTGCGTAGGCCTTGCCGTTTTCCGCGGCGTCGAGGGAAACGTCCTTCAAAACCACTTCCACATTGTTACCGGCACAGGCGTAGGCAATACCGGCACCCATCATGCCGGCGCCGAGAATGCCGACTTTTTCGACCGGCGCGGTTTCGATGTTGCGGGCCTCCTTCTGAACCGGATCCGGCAAGGAGGCACCGGCCTTGATCGCGTTCAGTCCGAACCAGAAGGTGCCGATCATGTTTTTTGCCACCTGGCCGCAGGCCAGCTCGATGAAGTAGCGGGATTCGATGCGGGTGGCGGTATCGAAATCCACCTGCGAGCCCTCGACCACTGTCGACAGGATCGCCTCCGGCGCCGGCATGCAGCCGTGGGTCTTTTTCGTCAGCATCGCCGGTGCGACTACCAGCAGCTGCGCGTTCTTTGGATTTTTGGCATCGCCGCCGGGCATGCGGTAGCCGGGTTTGTCCCAGGGTTGCTGCATCGGCTCGCCACTGTTGGCGAGCACGAAGGTGCGCGCGTGTGCCAGCAGTTGGTCCGCGTCGGTTGCCAACTGGTGCAGCAGCCCGGCGTCGAGGGCCCGCTGCGGATCCACCTGCTTGCCCTCCATCAGGTACGGCAGCGAGTCCTGCATCCCCAGCAGCCGCGGCATACGCACGCAGCCGCCACCGCCGGGCAGCAGGCCCAGGGTTACTTCCGGCAGGCCGATTTTCACTTTGCGGCTGTCGATGGCGATGCGGTGGTGGCAGGCCAGCGCCAGTTCCCAGCCGCCGCCGAGGGCGGCACCGTTGATGGTGGCCACCACCGGTTTACCCTGGGTCTCCAGCCAGCGCAGGTCGGCCTTCAGTGCCTCACAACTGTCGAAAAACTGCTGTGCGTCCTCGCGCTTTGCGGCGTAGAGGCTCTTCAGGTCGCCGCCGGCGAAAAAGGTGCTCTTGGCCGAGCGCAGGATAATGCCGGCGTAGTTGTCGTTCTGCAGCTGCTGCACCGCTTCGTGCAGCGAATCGGTAAAGTCGCCGTCCATCACGTTGGCGGAGGCGTTGGGGTTGTCCAGGATCAGGTGGACGATGTTGTCGCTGTCTTTTTCCAGGCGAATGGATTTCATTTTGCGCTCTCCCCTCAGGCCCGTTCGATAATGGTTGCCACGCCCATGCCACCGCCGACACAGAGTGTCACCAGGCCGTAGCGCTTCTGCTGCGCTTCCAGCTCGTCCAGCAGCGTGCCGATCAGCATGGCGCCGGTGGCGCCGAGTGGGTGGCCCATGGCGATGGCGCCGCCGTTGACGTTGATTTTCTGCGGGTCGATATCCAGTTCGTGCTGGAAACGCATGACCACCGCGGCGAAGGCCTCGTTGACCTCGAACAGGTCGATATCCCGCGCCGACAGGCCGGCGACTTTCAGGGCCTTTTTCGCTGCCGGCGCCGGGCCGGTCAGCATGATGGTGGGGTCGGTGCCCACCACCGCGGCGGCGACGATACGCGCGCGCGGTTCGAGGTCCAGGTTGCGGCCGGCGGCCGCACTGCCCACCAGCAGCGCGGCGGCACCGTCGACGATACCGGACGAGTTGCCGGCGGTGTGCACATGGTCGATGCGTTCCACCTGCGGGTAGCGTTCCCTGACCACGTCGTCGAAGCCGAATTCGCCGGGCGCGGCGAAGGAGGGTTTCAGCTGGCCGAGCCCTTCCATGGAGGTATCCGGGCGCACCAACTGGTCGCGATCCAGGATCAACAGGCCGTTCCGGTCGCGCACCGGAATCACAGAGTTCGAAAACGCCTGCCGCTGCCAGGCGGCGGTGGCCTTGCGCTGGGACTCGACGGCGAAGGCATCGACGTCGTCGCGGGAGAAGCCGCCCAGGGTCGCGATCAGGTCGGCGCCGATACCCTGTGGCGCGAAGTCGATATCCAGCGCCGTGCGCGGGTCCGCGGCCCAGGCGCCGCCGTCGGAGCCCATGGGCACCCGCGACATGGATTCCACGCCGCCGGCTACCACCAGCTGTTCCCAACCGGAGCGCACTTTAGCGGCGGCCAGGTTGACGGATTCGGCGCCGGAGGCACAGAAGCGGTTCAGGGTGACGCCGCCCATGTCCCAGTCCCAGCCGGCCATCAGCGCCGCGGTCTTGGCGATATCCGCACCCTGGTCGCCGATGGGCGTGACGCAGCCCATGACCACGTCATCCACCTGTTGTGTATCCAGGTCGGTGCGCCGCTGCAGTTCGCGCAGCAGATCGGCGAGCAGGGTCACGGGTTTGACTTCGTAGAGGGCACCGCCGGGTTTGCCTTTGCCCCGCGGCGTGCGGATGGCGTCGTAGATATAGGCATCGCTGGGCATAAGAGGAGGCCTCGCTGTCTGTGGTTGTCATTATTGTCGATGTGGGACGCAATATGGCTATAACCATAGTTCCGCCTCGCAGCGGCGCAATGATCAAAGGCGCCATCGGGGGTGACGCGGCTGAAGCTGGCGTCTGCGGGTAAAATATGTCGGTAGGGGCCAGTGACCATAGGGACAAGCACGGGGGGAGGCTGCCCGTTATTCAGAATCAAACTAATCCGAATAAACAGCTGCCATACACTCATGGGAGACTTTAGTGGTTTTCTCTCTATTGGTTCTATGGGACGAGGTTTTACCATGGCGGATAATCTGTTGGAAATGGCCGTACGCCAGTTGGGGTCTTCGGGCATTGGCGCGCTGGGCAGTACTCTCGGGCTCGCCGAGGGGCAGGGGGAATCCGCGGTAAAAACCGGGCTCTCCACCGTGCTGGCGGGCATGCTGAACAAGGGCAGCAGCAAGACCGGCATGGCCTCGCTGTTCAATATGGTAACCGGCAGCGGCGGTCTCGATTTTTCCAATATCGGGGAGGTGTTCAAGGATCCGGAGCAGATGAGCAGCCTGCAGAAAAGTGGCAGCAATATGCTGGAGACCATCTTTGGCAGCAAATCGAGTGATGTTACCAATACCCTGTCCAGTTCCCTGGGCCTCAGCGGTGGTACCGGCGGCAGCCTGCTGAAAGTGGCTGCTCCAGTGGTGATGTCACTGCTGGGTAAACTGGTGAAGGGCAAGGGGCTGGATATTTCCGGCCTGGCCTCGTTCCTGCTGGGGCAGAAAACCTATATCAAGGACCATATACCGGATGGCCTGATGAAGGAATTGGGCGTGTCCGATTTCAGCAAGCTGGGAGCATCGCTGGAAACCCACGGCCACGAGCAGCCCCAGGAAGCGCGCCTGCAGCACAAACCGGAGAAAAAACGCGGCGGTTTCGGCAAGTGGTTCTGGCCGCTGCTGATTGCCCTGGCGGCACTCTATGCGTTGAATATGTGCGCGAAGAAAGATGACGTGAAAGACGAGCCCGGTGAGGTGATTCTCGAGGACGAAACCACCATGACCGAGGAGCCGGCTCAAGATGGCGCCACCGGTATGCAGGCGGGCACTACCGGTGAGACCGCGGACTTCTCCACCAGCTTCCGCGAATATCTCGACAGCGCTTCGCGCGACCCGAACCGGGAATTCCCGCTGACCATCGAGTTTGCCAAAGACAGTGCCACGGTCACCGGCAGTTCTGTACCGGATGTGGATGCACTGGCCACCATCCTGCAGGAGAACGCGGGCGTGACCATTGCCATCGAGGGCCACACTTCCAGCGAGGGCGATGAAACCGCCAACCAGCAGCTGTCCCAGGAGCGCGCCGATGCCGTGCGCCAGATGCTGGTGGACAAGGGCATCGACGGTAGCCGTATCACCGCCACCGGCATGGGCTCCGCGAAACCGGTTGCCGACAACAGCACGGAGGAGGGGCGGGAG
This sequence comes from Microbulbifer litoralis, assembly GCF_023634065.1. Lineage (GTDB taxonomy): Bacteria > Pseudomonadota > Gammaproteobacteria > Pseudomonadales > Cellvibrionaceae > Microbulbifer > Microbulbifer litoralis. The sequence goes on along the minus strand of NZ_JALKCV010000005.1, from coordinate 67,574 downwards.
AAAAACCGGCGCATCAGTGTGCGGGTAGTGAAGTTCGAGTAAACTTACCCGCGTCGAAAAAATCCCCGCACCGGCGGGGATTTTTCGGGCCAGGCGCCTATAACTCTCGCCATATTATTATCCGCGGGGCTTGTCCGCCGGCTGCAGATCGGCCAGGGAGAGATCCACCGGAATCTCGGTTTCAATCCACTCGCTGACCGATTTCAGCTCCACGTAGGCCGGTTCCCCCCAAAAGAAAATCGCATATTGGCCGTCGCCCCAGTAATCGCTGGCGGGGATATAGGCGATCCTGTGGCCATCGCGGCTGAAGGCGTTGGCCGAGCGGGGCGTGAACACAGAGTTGTATCTGGGGAAGTTGCCGTTCGCCGGGAAGCTCAGTTTCGCGCCCTCCAGGGTTGCCCCTTGGATATCTTTTCCCTGGGCCAGGTGCAGGGTCTCGATGCGGGCCGGGTAGCGGAGTTTGATAAAGCCCTCGATATGGTCCGGTTGCAGGTGTTCATAGTCGGCGCCGTCGGAAGCATCGAGGAAAGCAACCTGGTAATCGGTGATGCTGTTGCGGCTCTGTTCGGTATTGAACTCGAGCGGCTCTCCCTCTTTGAACAGCCGCAGCTTGTCGTAATTCAGGCGCGCAAAGGCGCTGTTGCCGATGTCCGGCAGCGTGAAGTGTAGTGAGCGACGCAGTTTTTTATCCCAGCCGGTTTCCTCCACCAGTTGCGGCGCTATACCGTCCACGCTGGAGGCTTTTACTGCTGCCAGTTTTATCTCCGGGGCCGGCGCCGCGTAGCGGGTCCGGGTAATCTGTGCCTGTAGTTTGCCAAAGATGACTTGCGGCTGTGGCGTTGCGGTGAACTCGACATCCAGTTGTTCCATCTCCATCGGAAAGTAGATATCGACACTCGCCGGCGTGCCGGCCACGGAGTACTGGATTGCAGTGGCGCGCATGGGCTGGCTGAATTGCGCGTTCTCCACCGGCTCCCCGGCGCCGATGGACGACGAGGACGGCGTGTTCAGCGGCTGTCCGTCGGCGTTGCGCACATAGACCTGTGGCGTCGCCTCGGGCTGCCCGTAGGGTTGGTACAGGCTGACGGCTACACTGCCGTTTCGCAGCTCGGTCAGGTTGGCGGCCACATCGCCGCTCTGCTGCAGCTTGTTCAGTTGGCTGCGGTCCAGGGATATATGTTCGATGCGGGTGGGCAATTCGATTTTCAGGCGCCCGCGCGCGGAGGCGACGCTGGCGTCGGCGCTGCTTTTCGGCAGCTTGTCCTGCCACTGCCCGCGAAAAATGCTTTTGCCCTGGTGGAATTTCTCCCGCTGCTGCAGCTCCTCGTCGGTGAAACTGCCCAGCACCGGATTGCCTTCGGCATCGCGGGCATCCAGCCAGGAAACTTCTATCTCGGCACCGGCGGGCACTGGCACATAGTGGAAGTCGCCCTCCACCGAGGCCTTGTCGGAGAAGTCGCCGGTGATAAAAAAGGACTCCGCCAGCTGCTCGCGAAGGGCCTGGCGATCGCCCGCAATCCGCGGTGGCGGCGGGCTGTGGGTATCGATTTCGTCGGCGACCGGTGCGGCCGCGGCGGTTTTTCGCGGGCCGTCCATCTCCAGCAGGTCGTCCACGCCGATAGCGGTCAGTTGCCAGCGCCACTGGCGCAACTCCATATACAGCGACAGCTCGCCGGCGGAGATGCGGAAGCGGTCGGGGCGATCGAAAAACGCATACCAGCTGATGTCCGCCCCCGCGCTGTCGGCACCCTGCGGCGGTTCCGCCGCACTCGGCGGCCCTGTGTGCGCGGGATGCAATTTGCCGGACTGGATCAGCCCGGCCAGTTTATCCGGCTGCACCAGTTCGTCGATGAGGGTATCCATTGCCGGGCGGATCATCCCGGCAAAGGCCGCCGCCATCGGGTCCTGCGCCACCTGTGCGGCAAAGGCCTTGTCCACCTGTTGGTGCAGGGAGGATTGCACACTGGGAAAGTCGATATAGTGCTGCATCTGCGCTGCCGAGCCGGATTCGACCGAGCGCATGATGCGCCAGGCACTGTAGTAGGGCGATGCCAGGTAGATCAACGCGTTGAAGCCGACAACGGCGGCAACCGCGATCGTCATGGGTCTTTTCATGGTGTACTCCCTGTTTATTATTCTTTATCCGGGAATGGGCGCCGGGGACTGTGACTGTTAGTGCAGCAGTATTCGTACCGGCAAGCTTCTTGCGCTCGCCCCGGCTCCGGCCGACCTTCCCCTGTGGTCTGGATGCCGGTATGACGATAGTGACTGTTGTTGCTCCAGGCCCGTTAACCCCGATATTTTTCCCGGTAGGCGCCCGGCGCAAGCCCGGTCCATTTCTTGAACGCGCGGTTGAAGGCGCTGGGCTCGGAAAAGCCCAGGCGCTCGGCGATTTCCGCCACTGCCGTTTCCTGTTTTTTTAACTGGTAGACCGCCATGTCCCGGCGCACCGAATCCTTGATGTCCTGCCAGCTGTTGCCCTCTTCCTTAAGGCGTCGGCGCAATGTCTGTGGCGAGGTGTACAGCCGTTCGGCGACGTCGTCCAGGGACAGGTTTTCGATACCGTTTTGTTGTTGCAGCATGCGGCGGATGCGGCCGGTGTAACTGTGGTCCGATTTGTACTGGGCCAGCAGGCACTCGGGGGCGCGCGACAGGAATTCTGATAATTGCTGCTCGTCGCGTACCAGCGGCAACTGCAGGTAGCGGGTGTTGAATACCAGGCAGGTTTCGCGCTGGTGGAAATAGTGCCGGCACGGGAACATATCGCTGTAGTCCTCGTTGTACGCCGACGGCGGGAAGGCCAGGTGCACGCGCTCGAGCAGTATCGTGCGATCGATCAGCCAGCTGAAGAATCGCAGCCAGATCAGCGCCAGGGATTCCACGAACACCTGGTTGGGCAACTGCTTGTCGTTGCCGTGGTGGAAGATCAGCCGCGCCTCCTCGCCATCCTCTACCAGCTTGATACGCAGGTCGTCGCTGACCATGGCGACGAAGCGCCCGGAGCGCAGCAGTGCGCGGCGCAGGTTGGGGCAGCTGATACAGGCGTGCCCCATCATGGCGAAGGTGCCGGGCAGCCAGGGGCGGGCCAGGTAGCCGCCGGACTCGTCGCCGAGCAGGTCCCACTGGCGCCGCAGCAGTGCGGCGACCTGTTCGCGCGGGATGCGGTGGTCGGCCTCGTCCAGCCGCGCCGGGTCGATATCGCTGTCCAGCAGCAACTGCTGGCAGTCGAGCCCCCCGGCCTCTGCTCCCGCCAGCTGCGCCCGTACGGCGGCGGCCAGGATGCCCGGATCCGCATCGCGGAATGTGGGAGTCTCGCTTTCCAGGTTGTCGCTTTCCACTGTTGCAGCCCTCTCTGTATGCGCCGAGTCCGCGGCGGTGACACCGGATTATGCGCAAAGCGGTCGGGAAAGTCAGGTTTGGGGCGGGAACCGGGGCGGCCTGTGGTCGACTGTCCGGTCGCCCCTGTGGAGGCGGTGTGATACAAAAGAGGCCCGCAATAACGGACAGACAGCCATGCCCCCCGCCACCGAGACGCCCCTGAACCCCACCATCTGCCGCCGTATGCTGGTCGCCTACCTGATCGAGCAACTGCCCAGGCCCAACAACCCGACGCTGGAAGAGGCCACCGGCTGGCCGCGGCGCACGGTGCAGGACGTCATCTCCAAGGGGTTGCCCGGGCACGGCACCCGGGTCAGGTTTGTGCAGGAGGGGGTTCGCAATAACGACGGTTACTACGAATTACAGGATTGGGGGTCTTTCGACCGCGACTGGATAGCGACGCACCTGGCGGAGATCTGCCGGGTACTGGATGTGAGCCTGGAGAGCTAGTGGTCCATGCGGAAAGTTTGGTGACTAAGGAGCACAGCCAAAGTGTTCAGATCAAGGCGAGAAAGCGCAGGAATAGTGGTTCTATTTCAAGCTTTCTCAACGCAGAGCTGGACGCTTTGGCGACGCGAACAGTTACACAACTTTCCGCATGGACCACTAGATGAGAGTGGGGGCGGAGAGGTCCGCCCCGTGCCGGGTTACTCCGTGTCCGCCTTTTCCTGCAGTATCTTGTTCACCTGCTCCACCAGCGACGGATCCGATTTCAGGCCGGTGGCAATCTGCTGGTATTCATCTTTGCTCAGCCCGGAATTCTGGATCGCCTTGATCATCTTGCCCTGGGCCTCCTTGTTCAGTGCCTCCGCCGCCTCGATGTCTTTTGCGGCTTTCAGTTTGGGCGCGTACTCGCGGCTCAGGATGACGATCTGGCGGTAGGCCTCGGCGAATTTCTCCAGCTGCGGCTGGCTGAAGGAGACTTTCTGTGCAGTGACCGGGGCGCCGCCCTCCTGTGCCTGGGCCAGCGGCAGGGCCAGCAGAAGGGTGAATGCGGTGAGAATGACTGCTGAAATTTTCATTGTGCAACCTCGATGGTGTCGGAGGACGCTTTTGCTGCAGCGGGAGCGCCCAGCGTCACTTTGGGGCTCGGTGCCGCCGGTTCCGGTGGAAACGCGGTGGCGCACTCGACCTCGGACTTTCGCGGTGGCAAAAGTTCATAGGTGTCCGCTCAGCGTAGTCAGTTTCTGTGGGCTGTTGCGCAAATGGCCGCCAGTTGCGCCGCTTTTTTCCCGGCGCCCGCGGCCCGCTCAGAAGATGCCGAGGAACTTGCTGCGCCGTTTCAGCGAACTTTCACAGCCGGCCAGCTGGCGCCGGTAGGTCTGCGCGCGGGCGGAGACCTTGTGCGAAACCTGCTTCAGCCAGGCCTTGTTCCTAAAGGTGCGCCGGTTAAAGCCACCCTGTCCCTCGTGGTAGGCGAGATAGAGATGATAGGTATCGTTGGATGCGATACGACACTGGCGCGCGCTGGTGCTGTTGTACCAGCCGACGAAGTCGATGGCATCGCCGAAATCGTCGCGGTCGGCGCCGTAGTTGAAACTGGCGCGCTCGTAGCCGCGCCAGGTGCTGCCGAGCGCCTGGGCGTAACCATAGGCGTCCGACGGTCGCGGCCCGGGGAAGATCCACAGGATCTTGGTGCGCGGCGGGCGGGCATCCTGAACAAAGCGGGATTCCTGGTGCAGGATCGCCATCATGGTGGGCACGGGCGACCCCCACTTCTCCTCGGCGTCCTTGGCCTCGCCGTACCAGTCGTCCTTTTCGCGGAAGATGGAGCAGATATCGTCGGGATTGCTGGGCGGACTGACGGCGCAGCCCGTGCCCAGCGCGGCGAAGAGAAGGGTCGGCAGTACGGCCACTCGGGCCCTGTTATTGTTCTTCAGCATGGCAACTTCCGGTTCTGTCGTTATTCGGCGGTGTAGGTCTTGACGCCCGAACTGGTGCCGAGCAGCAGTATGTCTGCCGGGCGGTGGGCGAAGATGCCGTTGGTGACCACACCGGTGATATTGTTGATGGCTGTTTCCAGGGCCTGCGGCTCGGTAATTTCCAGATTGTGCACGTCGAGGATGACATTGCCGTTGTCGGTGGTGACCCCCTGCCGGTAGATCGGGTCGCCCCCCAGCTTCACCAGCTCGCGCGCCACCAGTGAGCGCGCCATGGGGACGACCTCCACCGGCAGCGGGAAGTTGCCCAGCACCGGCACCCACTTGCTCTCGTCGGCGATACAGACGAACTCGTCCGCGCAGGCGGCGACGATCTTCTCGCGCGTCAGCGCCGCGCCGCCGCCCTTGATCAGTTCCAGGGCCGGATTGGTTTCATCGGCGCCGTCCACATAGACCTGGATGCCGTCGACACTGTTTAGGTCGTAGACCGGGATGCCGTGGGACTTCAGGCGCTCGGCGGAGGCCTCGGAGCTGGCCACGGTGCCGTCGAACTGGCCCCGGATCCCGGCCAGGTAGTCGATAAAGAAGTTGGCGGTGGAGCCGGTGCCCACACCGACGATGGAGTCCGCTTCCAGCTTGGGGGCGATATGGTCGATGGCGGCGCGGGCCGTGGCCCGTTTCAGGTCGTCCTGGCTCATGGGGATTATCGTTTCCTGTGCAATTATTTGTATTAAGCTTGCTATATCGAGCGAAAATCTATCGCAAAAATGGCATTCCGGTAGCAAAGATGCTGCCGTCGGATTAGACTGGTGTTCCCGCGCGGCATTTCACCGGAAACTGGCCGCGCCCGAAGAACTGTTCTGCCGTAAAGACACCATGCCCAAGTCCTATATCAAGCGCATTCTAGACGCGCGCATTTACGATGTCGCCACCGAGACGCCGCTGGAGCCGATGCGACAGCTGTCGCACCGCTTCAACAACCGCATCCTGTTGAAGCGCGAGGACCTGCAGCCGGTGTTCTCCTTCAAGGTGCGCGGCGCCTACAACAAGCTGTTGCAACTGCCCGCCGAGCAGCGCGCCCGCGGCGTGATCGCCGCGTCCGCCGGCAATCACGCCCAGGGCCTGGCGCTGGGCGCGGCGCAGCTGGGGGTGCGCGCCACCATCGTGATGCCGAAGACCACGCCGCAGATCAAGGTGAATGCGGTGCGCATGCGCGGCGCCGAGGTGGTGCTGCACGGCGATACCTTCGACGAGGCCGCGGCCAGGGCGAAGGAACTGGTGGAGGCGCGCGACCTGACGTTCGTGCACCCCTACGACGACCCGGATGTAATAGCCGGCCAGGGCACGGTGGCCATGGAGCTGCTGCGCCAGCACTCCGGCAACCTGGATGCGGTGTTCATCCCCGTGGGCGGCGGCGGCCTGGCCGCGGGCATGGCCGCCTATATCAAATACGTGCGTCCGGAAGTGAAGGTCTATGCGGTGGAGCCGGAGGATGCGGCCTGCCTGAAGGCGGCGCTGGATGCCGGCGAGCGGGTGCGGTTGCCGCAGGTGGGGCTGTTTGCCGACGGCGTGGCGGTGGCGCAGATCGGCGAGGAGACCTATCGGGTGCTGCGCGAGACGGTGGACGGCGTTCTCACGGTGACCACCGACGAAATCTGCGCGGCGATCAAGGACATCTTCGAGGACACCCGCTCCATCGCCGAGCCCGCCGGTGCCGTGGGGCTGGCCGGCCTGAAGAAATATATCGAGCAGAGCGGCGATCGCAACGCCGCCCTGGCGACAGTCTGCAGCGGTGCCAATACCAATTTCGACCGCCTGCGCTATATCAGCGAGCGCACCGAGATCGGCGAGAAGCGCGAGGCGGTGCTGGCGGTCACTATCCCCGAACGCGCCGGTAGCTACCTGGAATTCTGCCGCAGCCTCGGCGATCGCGCGATTACCGAGTTCAACTACCGTTACGCCGACGGCGGCGAGGCGCACATCTTTGTCGGCATGCAGGTGACGGCGGACGCCGATCGCCAGCAGTTGCTGGAAAAACTGGACGCCGACGGCTACCGGGTGACGGACCTGACCGACAACGAGATGGCCAAGCTGCATATCCGCCACCTGGTGGGCGGGCGTGCCCCGGGGCTGTCCGACGAGGTGGTCTACCGCTTCGAGTTCCCGGAGCGCCCCGGCGCCCTGCGCCGCTTCCTGGAGCAGCTGGCGGGGCGCTGGAACATCACCCTGTTCCACTACCGCAACCACGGCGCGGCCTACGGGCGCGTGTTGGTGGGCATGCAGGTGGCGCCGGCGGAGCGGGAGGCGCTGCAGGAGTTGCTGGAACAGCTGCAGTACCCCTTCTGGGACGAGAGTGACAACCCGGCCTACCGCTTTTTCCTGGCCAGCTGATCCAAGACAGACAGGCAGGACAGACGGTGAAACCGGTCCTGTAGACGTGTTTCTCGCGGTTGTCGAACTTTTTCGTGCAAAAATGCGACAGGATTCGCAAAAAATACTCGGCTAACGGTTACTATTTCACCGTTTCTACAGTATTGTCAGTAGCGTTGAACTTTTGCGTTGGAGTGAGTCTAACGCGGGGTGAAACGCTAAAGGCTCACAAAATCAAGAACAGCCGATTACACAGGATGGTCCCAATGAAACCCGATGCACTGACAATCGCCGTGGTTGTCTTTGTTGCGGGCGTACTGCTGAGCAGCACCGGTCTGACCGAGGTTTTCGCCTCGGACCCGGAACCGCCGGCGGCGCTGCAGCAGGGAGTGGTCACGCGCTGAGCGCGGCCCTCTCCGCCCGCCAACAGACAAAAAAAGGCCGGACGCGCGAGCGTCCGGCCTTTTTTTGTCTGTGTGACCTGTCCGGCAATAGAAGCCCTATCCGCGGCAGCGGTAGAAGCCCGTTTCCGTTACCACGCCGCCCAGCGGAATATCCCAGCTGTCCGTGGGCAGCTGTCCCACGCGCTGCAACTGGTGCGCGACTCCGATCAGCCCGGGGCCGGAACCGGGCAGGGCGCCCTTGAAGGCGAAGGTGCGATCGTAGAAACCGGCCCCCATGCCCAGGCGGGCACCGCTCCGGTCGAAGGCCACCAGCGGCACCAACACCAGGTCCAGCCGCCGCGGTGACAGGCTGTCACCGCGCACCGGCTCCGGGATACGGTAGCGGTTGCGGAAGGTCAGGGGGCCGCCCTGCCAGCGGCAGAAGCGCAGCTGGGGTCGCGGCGCTTTCGGCAGCACCGGCAGGTAAAAATATTTGTCGGTATGGCGCTCGACCAGCCAGCGGATGTCCAGTTCGCCGTCCATCGGCCAGTAGATACCGATGTGCCGGGCGCGCTGGAACAACGGGCTGTATCCCAACTGCATTGCGGCGGCACGGCCGTGTCGGCGCTGCTGGTAGACCGTCAGTTGACGCCTCGCGTTGCGCATGCGGCGACGCAGTTCGGTCTTTTCGAATCGGGCGCTGTTCTCGGTCATGCGGATGTGGCCGGCTCCGGAAATGGGCTGGCGGGCATTGTGGGTAAGGATTAGGGAACCCCGAGTGTGCGGCTGAAGACGTAGCCTTGAACCGTGAAGTTCAAGGTGGGGGTCTCCGCAATGCATCAGGCTTTCCGCTACAGGGCGGACTTGCGCAACAGCATACGCTGGAAACCTCCTGAATGAGATTATCGGCTCGAGGACATAGTCAACTGGCCAACACCTCAGGGTCCGTTAATTATAACGCACCGGGCTGCAAAAAAGCGAAATGACTTGTCGGTGGGAATCGGGGGAATTCGTCGCTGTCAAGCGTTCGGGGCCGCCGGCGCTCAGTCGCCGGGGTCGATCTTGCCCAGTGCGTCCTGCACCTTGTCCTGCAGCCGGTCGAGCATTTCCTGTTCGAGCGGGATGCGGGTGAGCTCGGCCTTGGCCTCGATCAGCTCGTGGGCGATGTTCAGTGCCGCCATCACGGCAATGCGTTCCAGGCCGATTACCGAACCGCTGGAGCGGATGCGCGACATGCGCTCGTGCAATAGACGTGCGGAGGCCTGCAGTTCGGCGCGCTCGTCCTCTGCACAGGCGACGCGGTACTCCTTGTCGAGGATGGAGACCGTGACGGTTTCGGAAGTCGGTGCTGAGTCACCCATCAGGTATCTTGCGCTAGCCCCTTCAGGCGGTTGATCATGGCTTCGACCCGGGAGCGGGCGGCCTCGTTGTTTTTTATCAGGCGCTGGCGCTCGCGCAGCCAGTCGGCTTCCTGTTGCCGCAACGCGTGGTTGTCCTCGGCCAGCTGCTGGCAGCGGGCGATGAGTGAATCCACTGTGCTTTCTAACGCTTGCAGTTTGTCCATAATTTCTGCGTTTTGGCGTTGCCCGTAATTGTCTCTGCCTATATGAGCTCGCAACACGACAGACTGCGAGGGATTCCGCTACTATATTGCCGGCGTATGGGAGGGTCAATTGCCGCGCCCGCGCGGGCTGTCACAAATTTGCCCGCGGGCTGGCCCGCGGCAGGCACCCGCCGCGGAATGCGGCGATCTGCTCAAACCCTGGCCATGGCCTGCTCCCCGGTATTTTGCGCCAGGAGCGCGGGCCCGGCCCTGGAACAGGGCCTAAACAGAATCGAAAGTATAGCCAGAAAACGACGAGCGGTATTTATGACATCCCCAGCCAACCAGTTTGAGTCCCTCGCCAATGCCATTCTCGCTGCGAGCGGTACCACCGACCCGAGCGAATTGCACGGATTCGCCTGCGGCGTGGTGACCGCCGGTGCGCGCCCGGATCGGCAGCGCTGGGAAAAGGAGCTGGCGGAGCTGATGCAGCTGGACGCGATACCGGCGGACCTGAAACGCGATTTCCTGCAATTGGCGGACGAGAGTCTCCGGCAGTTGCGCGACAGCAATTTCGATTTCCAGCTGCTGCTCGCCGACGACGACACTGGCCTGCCGGCAAAGACCGCCACCCTGGGCAACTGGTGCCAGGGTTTCCTGCTCGGTTTCGGCGTCGGCGATTTCAAGGGCGAGATGCCGGCGACCAGCCGCGAGGCACTGGAGGATATCGGCCGCATCGCCCAGGTGGATCCGGGGGAGGTCGAGGCGTCCGACGAGGCGGAAAACCAGTTGTTGCAGGTACAGGAATATGTGCGTGTCGCGGTCATGAATATTTTCACCGAGTGCAGCGGCGACAGCAAAATCGCCGACGACAACAAGAACGGACCGACGCTGCACTGATGGCCGCCGGCAGGAAGGGCCCGCCAGCGGGCATCGGGAAACCGGAGTACGCGCGGCGGCGCGCCCGCCTCATCGCCGGATTGGCGTCGGGCAGCTTGGCGATAGTGCCGGCCGCGCGGGAACAGCTGCGTTCGCGGGATACCTATTTCCCGTTTCGCCAGGACAGCGATTTTCTCTACCTCACCGGTTTCAGTGAACCGGAGGCCCTGCTGGTCCTGGTGCCCGGCCGCGATCACGGCGAGGAACTGCTGTTCTGCCGCGAGCGCGATGCGGAAAAGGAAATGTGGGACGGGCCGCGCCTGGGGCCCGAGCGCGCCGCGGAGCACTGCGGCCTGTGCGATGCGTTCCCGATCGGCGACCTGGACGATATCCTGCCCGGGCTGCTGGAGGGGCGCGAGCGGATCTACTACACCATGGGCCGTTTCCCGCAGCTGGACCGGCGCCTGCGGCACTACCTGCAGGCTCTCGAGGGGGCACCGGGCAGTGCCGGGGCCCCGGAAATGGTCGACCTCGACCGGCAGCTGCACGACCTGCGCCTGTACAAGAGTGCGCAGGAATTGCGGTTGATGCGGCGCGCTGCCGAGATCACCGCCGAGGCGCACCGCCGCGCGATGATGGCCTGTCGCCCGGGTGGCCATGAGTACACGCTGGAGGCGGAGCTGTTGCGCACCTTTGTCGCTGCGGGCGCGCGCGAACCGGCCTACCCGAGCATCGTCGGCGGCGGTCGCAACGCCCTGGTGATGCACTATTGCAACAACGACGCACCGCTCAGGGACGGCGACCTGGTACTGGTGGACGCGGGCTGCGAATACCGTGGCTACGCCGCCGATGTCACCCGCACCTATCCGGTCAACGGCCGCTTCAGCGGTGTCCAGCGCGCGGTCTACGAAATCGTGCTGGCGGCTCAGCGGGCCGCGATCGACGAGATCCGCCGCGGCAATCACTGGGACCAGCCACATATGGCCAGTGTGCGCACCATCGCGCAGGGGCTGGTGGACCTGGGGCTGCTGCGCGGCGATGTCGACGGCCTGGTCGAGTCCGGCGCCTACCGCCGTTTCTATATGCACCGCGCCGGCCACTGGCTGGGCATGGATGTGCACGATGTCGGTGACTATCGGGTGCACGGCCAGTGGCGCCAGTTGGAGGCGGGCATGGCGATGACAGTGGAGCCGGGTATTTATATCGGTGCCGACGACGACACGGTGCCGGAAAAATTCCGCGGTATCGGTATTCGCATCGAGGACGATGTGGCGCTGACAAAAGACGGCGCGCAGGTCATGTCCGCCGATGCCCCAAGCACCGTGGCCGGGATCGAGGACACTATGCGCCGGGCGGCGGAATACCGGGCCGATGACACACAGCTGCAGGGAGAATTGTGGTGAGTGAACACAGGCACACCGACGTTGCCATCGTCGGTGGCGGCATGGCCGGCGCCAGCCTGGCACTGATGCTGGCACACTATTGCCCGCAGCTGTCGGTGACAATGCTGGAGCGCCGGCCGCTGCCGGATGTGGCCGCCAGCGTGCAGTTGCCGAGTTTCGATACCCGCGCCACCGCGGTCGCCGCCGGCAGCCTGCAGATATTCGACGAACTGGGCCTATGGCCGCAGCTGCGGGACTACGCCGCGCCCATCGAGCATATCCATGTCAGCGACCGCGGCCGCGCCTTGGGGGCGAGGCTGGATGCGCGGGAGCAGCGCCGCGCCAGTTTTGCCGGCGTGCTGGGGGCGGTGATCGAGAACGCGGCCCTGGGGCCGATACTGCACGGCGCCCTGTCGCGAACAGGCGTCCGGCTGCAGGCGCCGGCGCAGGTCGAGCGCGTACAGATGACGGACGCAGGCGCCCGACTGCGGTGGCGCAGCGATTCGGACGCCGCCGAGCAGCTGCTGGAGGCCCGCTTGCTGGTGGTTGCGGACGGCGTCGATTCGCCGCTGTGCCGGCAACTGGGTATCGAGAGCGAGCGAATCGATTACCGGCAGCGCGCACTGGTCACTACCATCGGTCTGGAGCGGGATCACCGCAACCGGGCCTACGAGCGCTTTACCGAGGCCGGCCCCATGGCGTTGCTGCCGCTGCCGAAACGGGACGGACTGCACCGCATGGCGCTGGTGTGGACCGGCGCCGAGCGGGCGGCGGAGGCACTGGCGGCGCTGCCGCAGGCGGATTTTGTCGCGCGCCTGCAGCGCACCTTCGGCTGGCGTGCCGGGCGCTTCGTGCGCGCCGGCGGACTGCAGGACTATCCGCTGAGCCTGTCCGTGGCCCGGGAGCAGTGGCGCCGCAGCCTGGTGCTGGTAGGCAATTGCGCCCACTTCCTGCACCCGGTGGCCGGTCAGGGCTTCAACCTGACGATGCGGGATTGTTACGGCCTGGCACAGGCGCTCAGGGAGAGCGGGTTGGCGCCTGACTCAACGCAACAGCTAGGCTTGTTGGAAGCCTATGGCCGCGGGCGACAGCGGGACCAGCAGCTGACCATCGGTTTCAGCGACCGGATACCGCCGTTGTTTGCATCCGGCAATCCGCTGTTGCGCGGGTTGCGCCAGGCCGGGCTCCTGGGCCTGATGCTGGCGCCGCCACTGCGGTCGGGTTTTGTCGGCCAGGCGGCCGGTTTTGGGCTTTAATTGACTGCGCACCGGCCCGCACGGCCGGGTCACCTTCGACCAGGGGCAGACTATGAACAGACAGCGTATGGATATCGCCATCGTCGGCGGCGGCATGGTGGGCCTGGCCCAGGCGGCGCTGCTGGCGGTGCGCCACCCGCAGTTGCAGGTGGCGTTGCTGGAGGCGTCCGCCGAAGTGGCGCCGGTGCCCGCCGATCAATACGACCCGCGCGTCGTGGCCCTGACCCAGTCTTCCCGCGAACTGCTCGACGAGGTGGGCGCCTGGGGGGAGTTCGGCGGCGGGCGCGCCTGCCCCTATACCGAGATGCGCGTCTGGGATGCGGAGGGCACGGGTTCGGTGCGCTTCAACAGCCGCGATGTCCAGTTGCCCAATCTCGGCCATATCGTCGAAAACAGCGTTGTGGTGTCGGCGCTGCGCCGGCGGCTGGAGGCGCTGCCCAATGTGGAGCTGGTGAACGGCTTCCGCCTGGAGACCTGGTGGCGGGACTGCGGTCTCTGGCACCTGCAGCCGCGCAGCGATCGCATCAATGTGATCGAGGGGCTGGAGGAAAATGGTGAGATACTGCGCACGCGCCTGCTGATCGGTGCCGATGGCGCCCGTTCCCGGGTGCGCGACCTGCTGCGCATCCGCGCACGCGAGACCGTCTACAACCAGACCGCACTGGTGTGTGTGGCCCGCTGTGAAAAAACACACGGCCACACCGCCTGGCAACGATTCCTGAAAACCGGGCCGCTGGCGTTCCTGCCTCTGGCCGGGCTCGGCGATGAAAACCACTGCGCGGTGGTCTGGTCCGCGGACGAGGCGCTGGCGCGGGAACTGGTGATGCTCGATGACAACGCTTTTGCCCTGAACCTGGAAAAGGCGTTCGAGAGCCGCCTCGGCGGAGTCGAATCGGTCAGTGAGCGTTTTTCCTTCCCGCTGCGCGCGCGCCACGCCGAGTCCTACTACGGTCCCGGCGCGGTGCTGATCGGCGACGCCGCCCACAGTATCCACCCGCTGGCCGGCCAGGGCGTCAACCTGGGGCTACAGGATGTCACCGTGCTGAGTGAGGAGATTGCCCGCGCACTGAAGCGCGGCCTGGAACCATCGGATCCGTCGGTGTTGGCCCGCTACCAGCGCCGCCGCCGCGGCGACAACGCCGCGACGCTCAAGGCCATGAGTACGTTCAAGTCCCTGTTCGGCGCCGGCGACCTGCACTGGCGCTGGCTGCGCAACACCGGATTGAGTATGGTGGATGCCAGCCCGCTGCTGAAAAAGCGCATCATCCTGCGTGCCATGGCGGTGTAGTATTGATCGGGACTCCCGGGAGCGCGGGGCTCCAGCTCCGCTTGCGGGCCGCCGGCCCACCATGGCCGCGCCACTTGTCAAGACAGGCCCCGACCCTTGAACCACTGGATCACCGTCTACGAATTCCCCATCGACAAGGATCTCTCGGAACTGGCGCAATTTATCCGGCGTTACCGCCTGCCGCTGCGCATCAGTGAAGAGAGCAACCGCCAGGTGCTGTCCGCGGCCGACCCGCGTCTGCCCGGTTTGCTGCAGCCGGTACTGGAGCGCTGGCTCGCCGGTGAAATCCGCCTGGGCGATATCCGCGTGGAAGCGGTGGAGGAGCCGGCAGCCGTTCCTACCGACGAGCTGGTGGATGGCGCGCGCGGGGGTGAAAAAAACAGTGGGGACGAAACGGCGAGTAAAGAAGTGCCGGAAACCCGCGTGCGGGAAGCCGAAGTCTCCCATTCCGCTTCCGTCTCCCCGCTGCCCGACTGGCCCTGGCGGAAAACACCGCTGTGCCTGGTCTTGATCGCCCTGTGCTTTATCGGCTGGCTGCTGCCAGAACCGCTGGTGCGGGACCTGTTGATTGTCCCGGATCGCAGCGGAGTCTTTGATATCACGAACTCGACCCTGGCCCGGCACTGGGCGCAGGGAGAGTACTGGCGGCTGTGGACGCCGGCGATCGTGCATTTTTCCCTGCCGCACGCACTGTTCAACGCCATGGGAGTCTGGATCCTCGGCCGCTCGCTGGAAGCGCGTGCCGGCACGGTGGTATTTGCCCTGCTGATCCTGGTCAGCGCAGCGGCCTCCAACCTGTCACAGTATTTCTGGTCCCCGGAGACGCGCTTCGGTGGCATGTCCGGTGTGGTGTACGCGCTGGTGGGGACGGTATTCGTGCTGCAGCGCTGGCAGCGGGACTGGCGCGATGTCCCCAGCGGTCTTGTCGCGGTAGCGGTCGGCTGGTTACTGTTTTGTGCCAGCGGGCTCTTCACTTACATTTTCGGCATCGGTATCGCCAACGCGGCGCATATCGGCGGGTTTTTGTGTGGTATCTTGCTGGCGTTTGCCTACTGCCTCGCCGGCGGAGCAAAAAAATTTTCCGATGATCCCGCGACCACCTGACTGATATGTTCCTGCTGATTGTCTACGTACTGATTGCACTGGGCTTCTCCTTCCTGTGCTCGATCGCCGAGTCGGTGATCCTGAGTGTGACCAAGCCCTATATCAGCTTGCTGGAGCGCGAAGGCCATGGTGCCGGAGCGGTATTGCGCAAGCTGAAAGAGGATATCAATGCACCGCTGGCGGCCATCCTGACCCTGAACACCGTCGCCCATACCGCCGGTGCCGCCGGTGCCGGTGCCCAGGCCGCCGCGGTTTTCGGCAGTCATTACCTGGGGGTGATCTCCGCGATCCTGACGCTGTTGATCCTGGTGTTTTCCGAAATCATTCCCAAGACACTGGGTGCGGTTTACTGGCGCCAGCTGGCACCGGTGACCGGCTACACGGTGCGCTTCATGGTGTGGGCGCTCTACCCGTTTGTAAAAATGTCCGAGTGGCTGACCCGCGGCCTGTCCCACGGGCCGACACTGACCGGTTTCAGCCGCGAGGAGTTCGCCGTAATGGCGGAACTGGGGCGGGCCGAGGGCCAGTTGGAGGAGCGCGAATCCAATATCCTGCGCAACCTGTTCTTCACCCTGCGCGATCATTCCGTTCGCGAGGTCATGACGCCGCGCACCGTGGTCTATTCCCTGTCCCAGGACGACACCGTGGCGGATGTATCCGAGGATGTGGAGAAGAGCCGCTTTTCGCGCATTCCCATTTACGAGCGCCGCGACCCGGACTGCGTGGTGGGCTTCGTGCTCAAGCAGGAATTACTGCTGGCCCAGGCGAAGGGTGACGGCAGCGACAAGCTGTCGAAATTCCGCCGCGATATGCTGATGCTGCCGGAGACCGCGACCATCTACCAGGCTTTCCAGAAAATGCTGGCGCGGCGTATGCAGATCAGCGCGGTGCTGGATGAATACGGCAGCCTGGAGGGCCTGGTAACACTAGAGGACCTGCTGGAAACCCTGCTGGGCGAGGAGATCGTCGACGAGGCGGACAAGACCCCGGACCGACAGCAATTGGCCAGGCGCCTGTGGCGCTGGCGCTCGAAGCGCTACGGCCTGAAGGTGGACGACGAGGCGCAGCAGGAGGATGAGGAGTTCGAGGGCGACATCGAGGACGAGTCGCCGCCGAAAGATGAGAGCGGCCATTGAGCGCGCCTATCGCTCCGATAATCGCTCACCGCTTGAACGCCGGGAACCCCGCCCCCATATTGAGACCTAAGCAATACAGGAAAAATGCACGGCGACCGGCCGCTATTGACGACCGGTTGCCGGTTCCGGCCCCGACAGTGGGCCGCGTTTTACCTGCCGTCGACAGACGGGTATTTCAGTCTCCGATTGATAGGCATTTGTAGGTTTTTATCGTGCGTATCGGGTTGCTTTTTCTGGTCCTGCAGTCAGTACTGTTGTGTGCAACAGCGCAGGCCGAACCCGGTGTTTCGCAAAAACCGCAGACGGCCGCCGCCGGTGTGCTGGAGTCCTCTCCCGGCGATACCGGCACCCCACTGCCGCCCGGTGGCGACGGCGACCTCGAACTGCAGCGCGCCGCTGCCGGCGTTTTCAGCGCCTCGGCAGTGCCGGGCGCGACCCTGGTTTTCCCCCATTCTCCGCTGCCGGGCCGCGCCCGCACGGCCAATATCATTCGCGGTCCCCCCGCACTGGCATAACTCCGTTTTTCCCAACCCCTTTTTTCTGTGCCGTGTTTTTACATCCGCGGCCCAATGGTCCGATGCCAATGGCATGGGCCCACGAGAGTTATCGCCATGAAGAATTTTGATTTTCTGCAACTGCAAGACCTGGACCGGCTGGTATTTCCGGAGGAGTTCCACGAGCTGACACTGGATTCACCGGCGTTGAGTTTCATCTCGGATTTCAAGAATCACCACCCGTCGGTGTTGACCACGTCGGTCACCGCGCTGAACGCGGCCAAGGTGATGCGCGCCGGCCACCTGGGGGCAGTGTTGGTGCTCGACCGGGAGGGTAATTTCACCGGCCTACTGACCTCGGACGACGTCAACTACCAGCGGATCATGCAGCTGGTGGCGGCGGGCCTGCCGCGGGACGAACTGACCGTGGCCGACCTGATGCGCCCGCGCAGTGAACTGAAAATGCTGAGCTACCAGCAGGTGGCGAAAAGCCGCATCCGCGATGTGCTGGATGCCATGCGCCGCGAGGGCCAGCGGGACTGCCTGGTGGTGGACCTGGAAAACCATCATGTGCGCGGCGTCCTCAGTGCCGCCGAGGTGGGCCTGCGCCTGAATGCCGACATCGATATCGAGAAGGCGCCGACCTTCGCCGAACTGATGGAGGCCATGGCGCCGGTGCACTGATTGCCGCCCCGCGCGCCGGCGCGCGGGGCTTCAGGAGGCCGGGTCGATACTGTCGCCGAGGCTGGTGTTGACCCGGAACCAGCCGGTAACGCTGTAGCGCGGCCGGTTGACCGTCAGTACCTCGTGGGGAAACTCCTCGCTGAGGAATATCGCCATCTGCCCGAAGCGCGGCGCCACTGTCAGCAGTGGCTCCGCCGCCTCTCCCAGTGTGCCCGGCGGGTAGATCGCCAGCTCGCCGGCGTCGCGCGGCTGCCAGTTGGGGGTCAGGTAGAGCACCGTGCTCACCACCCGGTTGGTACTGCCCTTGAAGGCGTCCAGGTGCTTTTTGTAAAAAGTACCGCGGTCGTAGTAGGCGTAGTGACACTCGTAGTCGAACAGCCCCAGAAACAGCCGCCGGTTCAGCCCCAGCCGCAGTGCCTCCATCCAGTTCAGGTAGGCACTCACCGCCGGGTTGCCGTTATCCAGCCAGAAAATCTCGTCGCTGCGCACGAAGCGGTTCAACTGGTGATCCTCCTCGCGACCGATGCCACCGCGCCTGAAGTGCTCGCGGTCGATGGAGCGGAAATGACGCAGCAGGCCGCCCAGCAACACCGGTGGCAGTGGTGCCGGCAGCGAGATATAGCCGTCTTTGCGCAGTGCGGCGGCAATCAAGTCCACGGGGTCGCCGTCGCGGGGGCCGAATCGTCGGGCCTCCGCGGCGGTGGGAGCAGCGGCGTTCAATCGGGTTCTCCGGAAATCATTGCGGCGGCGTCCGGCCGCGGGGAGGGATTGCGCTTTATACACCCGCCGCGGGGCCCGGGGAAGCGATTTTGGCCGGCGCCGCCGGCGCATTGCCGCTGTCCTGCCCGCCGGCCGAATCTTTGGCGGTGCCGGCCCGCGATCGCAGGTTATCGTCCCGGAGCCTGCTAGGCTTGCAGATCATAGCTGTATTAGCGTGGGCACTTCTGGTAACAGCGATGGCGGCGCCGTTAGAATACGCGGCTTTCGGACTACCGACTTCAGAGAACAAAATATGGGAAACAGAACGCCTCTGTATGACGCACATGTCGCCATGGGCGGCAAAATGGTGGATTTTGGCGGATGGGATATGCCGCTGCACTATGGATCGCAGCTGGAAGAGCACAACACGGTGCGCACCGCTGCCGGCATGTTCGATGTCTCCCATATGACCGTGGTCGATATCGACGGCGACGGCGCCCGCGACTACCTGCGCCACCTGCTGGCCAACGATGTGGCCAAGCTCGACGGCAAACCCGGTAAGGCGCTCTACACCGGGATGCTGAATGAGAACGGCGGTGTCATCGACGACCTGATCGTCTACCTGCGCGACCCCGGTTACCGCGTGGTGGTCAACTGCGCGACCCGCGACAAGGACCTGGCCTGGATGCAGAAACAGGCGGAATCCTTCGATGTCTCCCTGAACGAGCGCCCGCAACTGGCGATGGTCGCCATCCAGGGCCCGCAGGCGCTGGACAAGGTCAAGGAAGTACTGGGGGTCGACTGGATTGCGGCCATCGACGACCTGACGCCCTTCCAGAGTGTCGCCCGCGGCGAGTGGTTTGTGGCCCGCACCGGCTACACCGGCGAAGATGGTGTCGAGATCATCCTGCCCGGCGAGGATGCCGACGGCTTCTGGCGTGCGCTGGCGGACGCCGGTGTCGAGCCCTGTGGCCTGGGGGCGCGCGACACGCTGCGCCTGGAGGCGGGCATGAACCTGTACGGCCACGAGATGGACGACGACACCTCGCCGCTGGTGGCGAATATGGGCTGGACCGTCGCCTGGCAGCCGGAAGAGCGCGACTTTATCGGCCGCACCCCGATCGCCGGGGAAAAGGCGGCCGGCGTGAAACAGAAACTGGTGGGCCTGGTGCTGGAAGAGCGCGGCGTGCTGCGCGCGGAACAGCCGGTGGTGGTGGACGGCAGCGATGACCGCGGTATCATCACCAGCGGTACTTTTTCCCCCACCCTGGGCCACTCCATCGCGCTGGCGCGGGTGCCGGTGACGGTGGGCGATACCGCCCAGGTGGAGATGCGCAAGAAGCTGGTACCGGTCAAAGTGGTAAAACCCTGCTTCGTGCGCAACGGTAAACCGGTCGTCTGACCGGACAGAGTTAAGAAACCAAATGTAACTGCCCACGCATCGGGATACGGAAATCGAAAAGATCACCTGGATCCGATGTGAAGGCCCTGCTGCCGGGGGAAGTTTGCGGGACTGTTGGCGAGAGGGACCTCGCCGACAAGCCTCCAGGGATGGATTCACGGCGTGTCCCGCAAACTTCCCCCGGCAGCAGGGCCGCCACGACCTTTCTTAAGGGCAATGGCGCGGGGGGTTGCCAGCGAATTACAAAGTTGCTTAATCGAGGGATCACAGCATGAGCGAAATCCGCAGCGAACTGAAATACCTGTCCAGCCACGAGTGGGCGCGGCTGGAAGAGGACGGTACCGTCACCATCGGCATCAGCGACCACGCCCAGGATGCGCTGGGCGATGTGGTATTCGTGGAGACCCCGGAAGTGGGCGCCACCCTGGCCGCCGGCGACGAGGCCGGTGTGGTCGAATCCGTGAAGGCCGCCAGCGATATCTATGCACCGGTTTCCGGTGAAGTGATCGCTGTCAACGAGGCCCTGGAAGACGCCCCCGAAACCGTCAACGAATCCCCCTACGACGAGGGCTGGATGTTCCGCATCAAGCCGAGCGATACCGGCGAGCTGAACAATATGCTGGATGCGGATGCCTACCGCGAAGAGGCGGAGCAGTAAGCCGCGTTTGATACCCGTAAAAAAAGCCGCATCCGATATACCGGTGCGGCTTTTTTTGTGTCTCGAACCCGGTTTCCCGGTTCGATCATTTCCCCTCGGGCTGCAACAGCGCCTTCAGTCCCAGCCCCTGCAGGAAGTCCTGCAACACCCGCTCTATCTCCTCCGGATACTGCATCTCCAGCACCTGTTCCAGCAGCTTGTCCGCGTCGGTTTTCCTGATCGCGCGCAGGGCCGCCTTGACCCGGGGCAGGTTGGTGGCGTTCATCGACAGCACGTCGTAGCCCATGGCCACCAGCAGCAGGGCGCCGCCGGGGTCGCCGGCCAGTTCGCCGCAGATGCCCACCTTGGTGTCGGCGGCGTGGCCGGCGCTGACCACCTGGTGCAGGGCGCGCAGCACCGCCGGGTGCAGCGCGTGGTAGATATTGGCCACGCGGCTGTTGTTGCGGTCCACCGCCAGCAGGTACTGGGTCAGGTCGTTGGAGCCCACCGACATGAAGTCCACATGCCGGGCCAGTTCCCGCGCCTGGTAGACCGCTGACGGTACCTCGATCATGATGCCCAGCGGCGGCATGTCGATCTCGTAGCCCTCGTCCCGGAGTTCCCGGTGGGCGCGCTGCACCAGCTTGCGCGCTGCCTCCACCTCATTCACACCGCTGATCATCGGCAGCATGATGCGCAGGTTGTCGAGCCCCAGGCTGGCTTTCATCATCGCCCGCACCTGGCCCAGGAAAATCTCCGGGTGGTCCAGGGTCACGCGGATGCCGCGCCAGCCCAGGAACGGGTTGGTCTCCTCGATGGGGAAATAGGCCAGCGCCTTGTCGCCGCCGATATCCAGCGTGCGCATGGTCACCGGCCGCGGCGCGAAGGCCTCCAACTGTTCGCGGTAGATCTCGCGCTGCTCCTCCTCCGACGGGAAGCGGTCGCGCAGCAGGAAGGGCACCTCGGTGCGGTACAGGCCCACGCCCTCGGCGCCGCGCTCCAGCGAGCGCACCACGTCCGCCATCAGGCCGGTGTTGACCCACAGGCGTACCCGGTGGCCGTCGGCGGTCTCGCCGGGCAGGCCCGCCAGGTGATCCAGGTTGCGCGCCAGCTCGCGCTCCTCGGCGACGATGGCGTCGTAGCGGCGTTTCAGCTCGGCGCCCGGGTGCACGTGCAGCTCGCCGCGGTAGCCGTCCACCACCAGCTCGGCGCCGTCGATCTGTTCGTAGGGGAGATCCTGTACACCCATCACCGCCGGCAGCCCCATGGCGCGGGCGATGATGGCCACGTGGCTATTGGCGGAACCCTTGACCGAAATCAGGCCCATCAGTTTTTCGCGCGGCACCTCGGCCAGCATCGCGGCGGTCAGCTCCTCGCCGATCAGTATCGTGTTCTCCGGGTACTCCCGCTGGGCCTGCTGTTTCTGGCGCAGGTGCATCAGTACCCGCGCGCCCAGGTCGCGCACATCGGCGGCGCGATCGCGGAAGTAGGAGTCGGACATGGCCTCGAAGCGGCGCACATGTTCCAGCATTACCTCGGCCCAGGCGCGGGAGGCGCTGAGTTGCTGGCGGATGCGGTCGCAGACCTCCAGCGCCAGGGAGTTGTCGTCGAGCATGCTGATGTAGGCATCGAACAGCGCCCGCTCCTCGCGGTTCAGGTCGTCTTTCAGCCGCTCGCCGACTTCGCGGATCTCCTCGCGGGCATTGCCCAGTGCCTGCTGGAAGAGCTGCAGCTCCGCCTCCACATCCAGGCAGCAGGAGTAGGGCACCGTGGCCAGGTTGGCCTGGGGTGACACCACATGCGCGCGGCCGATGGCGACGCCGGGGGAGGCGGCGATACCGCTGAACTTGGCCTCGCGCCGCTGCCGGCCGATGGCGGCCAGGGCACCGGTGGCCTCGGCGTGGGCGATGACCCCGGCCAGCTGCGCCGACAGGGTGACCAGGAAAGCTTCCTCGCCCTCGTCGAAGCGGCGCTGTTCCGTCTGCTGGACGACCAGCACGCCGAGTACGTTGCGATGGTGGATGATGGGGGTGCCGAGAAAGGCGCTGAAACGCTCCTCGCCGGTGGCGGGAAAATACTGGTATGCGGGGTGGGACTCGGCCCGTTCCAGGTTGATGGGCTCCTCGCGGGTGACCACGTTACCCACCAGGCCCTCGCCGGGCACCATGTGCACCTTGCCCACGGCGTCCTGGTTCAGGCCGCGGGTGGCCATCAGTACGTAGGAATCGGACTGTTTGTCGCGCAGGTAAACGGAGCAGACCCGGGTGTGCATCACGTCCCGCACGCGACGCACGATGATATCCAGCACCGCGGGCAGATCCCTGGCCGCGTTGACTTCCTGAACAATACTGCGCAGAGATCCGAGCAAAGGTTCGTCCTTCCCTTATATCGCAAGTTTCGGGGCTGGTTCGGGAGCGCGAGCCGATAGCAACCCGCCCGGCGGCTATTCCTGCTCGCGCAGCCAGCGCTTCTCCAATTGTATCTGCTGCGGCACCAGTTCGGTCAGCGCGCGGCGATACACCTCGCGCTTGAAGGTCACCACCTTGCTCAGCGGGTGCCAGTAACTGACCCAGCGCCACTGGTCGAACTCCGGCTTGTAGCCGTTATTGAAACTGATGCTGCTCTCCGGCGCTTCCAGCTTGAGCAGGTACCACTTCTGCTTCTGGCCGATACACAGGGGTTCCGAGCGCTTGCGGATCAACCGCTGCGGCAACCGGTAGCGCAGCCAGCCGCGGGTGCAGGCAATCATGCTGACCTGGTCGCGGGTCAGCCCGATCTCCTCGTAGAGCTCGCGATAGAGCGCCTGTTCCGGAGCCTCGCCGGGATTGATGCCGCCCTGGGGGAATTGCCAGGCGTCCTTGCCGCCGATCCGCCGCGCCCACAGTGCCTCGCCGCGGGCGTTCAGAACAATGATGCCGACATTGGGACGGAAGCCCTCGGCGTCGATGTTACTGCTGTTGTTGTCGCCGCCCTGCGCCCGGTTTTTGCGATTGTTGCCCGGGTTGTCGCTGCGGCTGGACTGTCTGGCGGACCTGCGGCGGTTTTTGCGCCCGGACTGAGCCGGCTTGCCGTCGCCCAAAATACCGTCCTCGATTCGTCTGTATGCGGCGGGGAGCCTGTGGGACCCGAGTCCGACCGGCTGCCGGCCGCGTATATCTTGTCCAGCATTGTTCCACAGCGTGGGTATTACGGCAATTGGGCTGCGCCGCACAGCCGCGGCGGTCCGGTGAAGCGGGCGTGGCGCGGGATGGACGCCGGTGCCTCCGCATGTGGGAAACTGGGGCGGCAATTAGGGCTTAAGTGACACGCGCACTGTGCCAGCGGCGCCGTCGGGTTAAAATCTCCGCCCCGGGGGCCGCTGGCGGTGAATTCGCGGCAGGACCTATAGTTAACAGTTGAGGGAGATGGCGGTGCAGTTGGCGATATTTGACCTGGACAACACCTTGATCGGCGGCGACAGCGACCACGCCTGGGGCGAGTTCCTGGTGGAGCGCGAACATGTCGACGGGGAGCGCTACCGCTCCGCCAACGATCGCTTCTACCGGGACTACCAGAGCGGTGAGCTGGATATCTTTGCCTACCTGGAGTTCGCCCTGGAGCCGCTGGCACAGCTGTCCCGCGGCCAACTGGGCAACCTGCAGCGGGCCTTCATGGAGGAGGTGATCAGCGAGATCTGGCTGCCGCAGGCGGAGGCGCTGATCGACCGGCACCGCCGCGAGGGCCACCATATCATGATCATTACCGCCACCAACCGCTTTGTGGTGGAGCCGATCGCGGAGCGCCTGGGTGTGGACACACTGCTGGCCACGGAACCGGAGGAGGTGGAGGGCCGCTTTACCGGCCGCGTGGCCGGGGAGCCCTGTTTCCAGGGTGGCAAGGTGCTGCGACTGCACCAGTGGCTGGCCCACAACCCGGCCTACAGTGCCGCCGAGAAGTGGTTCTATAGCGACTCCATCAACGACCTGCCGCTGCTGCGGGAGGTGGAGCACCCGGTGGCCGTGGACCCCGATCCGCGCCTGCAGGCCGAGGCCGAGAGTCGCGGCTGGCCGGTGATCAGCCTGCGCGGCGATGAGTGAGGCCCGGGAAACCGGGGCATTGTCAATCGATAGCTTTGAAGTGGGGAATTCTGTGAGCGGAGATACGATGCGGCGCGGCCGGCTGTGGCGGCTTGCGTTTATGGCGATGTTGCTGTCCCTGGGTGCCTGTGAAAAGGGCAGCGAGGCCGGGCAGCCGGTAGCGGAAAAACCGAAGCCGGTGCCCGAGGCAGTGGATACAGAGGCGGCCGAAACCCTGTCGCGGGATATCTGGCAGACCGGTGAGGCGCAACTGATCGACGTGCGCGCGGCCGTGGAGGCGCTCAACCACGCGGTGGGGACGCTGCTGGAGCGCCCCAACGAGGATCACCTGGAAGCGGCCAAGCTGGCGTGGCTGGATGCACACCGCCAGTTTGCCGCGGCGCTGCCCTATATCCAACTGGGGTTTGCCCCGGCGGAGATCCGCGACCAGGGCCGCAAACTGGTGCTGGCGCTGGACAGCTGGCCGGTGCAGCCGGGCTACCTGGATACTGTGCCGGGCTACTCCGACAGCGGTATCGTCAACGACACCGCCATCGAACTGACACTGACCAATCTGCGCCGCCAGCACCGCCTGACCGCCAACGAGGAGGCCAGCACCGGTTTCCACGCGATGGAGATCATGCTCTGGGGGCCCACCGGCGAGCGCGCCGCGAAGGAGTTTGTCGCCGTCGACAAGGGCGAGAAACCCGAGGCGCTGGCCGTCAACCGGCGGCGCCAGCTGACCCGCCTGATCGGCGAGGCGCTGGCCGAGGATGCCGATGGCCTGGTACGGCGCTGGCCCTATGCGGCCAACGACCTGTCGCGCCACTTCCTGGCGCTGGCGCCGGTCGAGCGCCTGCAGCAGGTGCGCGCCATCCATACCCGGGTGGTGGACGAAGAGCTGCTGCGGCGCCTGCCGGAGAGTTCCGAGAGCGATGTCGAGAGCGCCCGTGCGGCGGATTCCAAGCTGGCGCTGCTGGCGATACTGAAAACGCTGCAGGCCAGCTGGTTGCCGGCGGAGGGCAGCGGGCTGGCCGAGCTGCTGCTGGACCGCCACCAGGTCAATGCACTGGAACAGAGCTTCGAGCAACTGGAGGAACTGCTGGTCAAGATGGAGGACCCGATGGAACTGGCGGAACTTGAGAAGCTCGCCCGGGCGCGGGCGCTGCTGGAGCGGATCGCCGGCCTGATGGCGGGGACCACCCGGGTGCCGGTTGCCGAGGAGGAGATGACCCCGGTGGCACTGCCCTCCGACAACTGATCGGTCGCGCTGCAGCCCGGCAATTGACTGCTGGGGTGGGGTTGTCCCGGCGGTGCGCACGGCGCAATCTCCCCGGAGTTCCGGGTTCCCATACAGAAAAACCCGGCCGTGAGGCCGGGTTTTTGGGTCAACGGATCGCCCCGTAGGGGCGACGGCCGCGATTACCAGCGGCGTACCGGACCGGTGTCGACGTGTACGAAGTTACTCTTCGGGTAGTAACCCACGCCGCCCAATCTCAGGTCCAGCGCCGCGCGCCGCACCTTGCTCAGCGGTACACCCGGCATGCGCAGGTCGATCGCCATACCGCGGGTGTGGTAGCTGCGCTTGGCGACACCGCTGGAGCGCGAACGCAGCATGGCGTTGGTCTTGGCGGTGCGATAACCGGAGATGATCTGGATCTCGCCGTTGTAGTTCAGCTTCTCTTTCAGCTTGTGCACCAGGTCCAGAAGTTTCGGGTCCATGCGTGTGGACTCGTTCTGGCGATGGTCGCGCAACAGTCGGTTGAATTGCTTCAGGCCGCTGCTGCTGTAGTCACCGTTGGACCAGTAGGCGGCGTTCAGCCTTTCCCCGGTGTGCAGGTTGCGCATTTTCAAGGTACGCGAGGAGCCTACCTTCGCGAATGTCGGTCCGGCACTGACCGCTGCCGCTGTTGCACAGGTAACTGCCAGGAACCGGCGTCTGGATGGATTCTTCATAACCCTGTTTCCGCCTTGTCGTGTGTTTCTCGTCGTGCCCCGTGTGGCTTTTGGCGCCATTTGGGGTTGAGAGAAATGTACAAAAAATAACCGGTTGTTACAAACGGCAACCGGGTAATGAAGAATCGATCGAAGAGATCCGCTGGTATTTTATTTCTGCTGAGGCTAAGCCGGTGGCCGGATCGAATGGCGCTGACGGCAGGTGGCCGGGCGTTCATGAGACAGCGTTGTCACCCGGAGGCAAAAACAGAAAAATAATTTTTTTGTGACTGTTGCGTGTCATTTGGCCCCGATCGGGGAAAAGCGGGCCCGCGGCCCAGTGGCTGGGGGCGTTTCAGCGATTGGCGGGAACTGTTCCCGGCTGTTCGGAGCGGGTTGTCCGGTCGCGGTGGTAGATATCCGGGCGGAACTGGGCGCGACCGTGCTCGTCGATCCAGGCGGTCAGGTAGGCGATATACAGCCGCGGCGGCCTTTCCACCCGGATATTGACGCTCTCGTCGCCCACCGTGGCCCGGGCTACGCGGGTCCTGTCCCATCCCTGGCGGCCGAGCAGTGCGTAGGCCAGCTCCTCCGGCCGCTCTAGGCGGATACAGCCGTGGCTGAAGGCGCGTTGGCGGAATCCGAACAGGCTCTGGGCCTGGGTGTCGTGCAGGAAGATCGACTGCTTGTTCGGCATCACGAACTTGACCCGGCCGAGGGTATTGCCGGGGCCGCTGACCTGGCGCAGGGTCGCGTTGCCGTGGGCGGCGCGGGATATCCCCTCGGCGGAGATGGGGGCGGTATCGCCATCGCCGTAGCTCACCACGCGATAGCCCCGCTCGTGCATGGCCTGCGGGTTGTTGCGCGCTTTCGGCAACAGCTCTGTCAGCAGGATACTGCGCGGTACCGTCCAGGTGGGGTTGAAGACCACGTTGGTGATACGGCTGCGCATCGACGGGGTGCGGCTGCTGGTTTTTCCCACCACGGTCTTCATGTCCAGGGTTACCAGGCCCCTGTCCACCAGTTGCAGCCGGTAGTCGGGGACATTCACCAGTACATAGCGGCCGTCGCGGGGGACTTCGAGGCGATCCCAGCGCTCGGCGTTCAACTCCAGTCGGCGGGCCCGTTCCGCTGGCGACACCGCCAGTTCCGCCAGGGTGTGGGGGCCGGCGATACCGTTGGGCTCGAGGCCGTGGCGGCGCTGGTAGTGTTCCACCGCCCGCTGCAGGCCGCTGTCGAAGCGTTCCGGGTCGCGGTTGCGGATTTCCAGGGGGCCCGGCAGGCCGCGATAGTCGCCCAGCAGTCGCAGCAGCCGGCGCAGTTGCAGTACCCGCTGGTCGCGATCCCCGGCTCTGAGCGGCGGGCCGTCCGCCAGTGGTTGCCACCTGTTCGCCAGCCGGCGGTAGCGCTCTGCGGCGGCTCGCAGGTCGGCGCCGGCGGTGGCCGGATTCACCGCGCGCTCAGGGTCCGGTGGCGTACGCGCCGCATACACGGCGGGCGCCAGGGCCAGGCAGATCAGCGTCGCCAGCAGGTGCCGGCGAAGCGCATGTCGGCTCGCCATAGTTCACCCCGGTTGGTTGCTGTCGGTGTCGCCGGCGTCGGCGCTGGAGTTCTCGGGCGTGTCGCGCTCGTAGATGTCCGGTCGGAACTGCAGCAGCCCCTCCTCGTCGACCCAGGCGGTCCAGTAGGCGATGTATACCGGGATCGGGTTCTGCAATTCGATCCCCTGGGTGCGCTGGCTGGCGAGGGCGCGTTCCACTTTCTCCGCGCCCCAGTTGTTTTGTTCGCGCAGCATCATGCGGGCGAACTCCAGCGGTTTTTCCAGGCGGATGCAGCCGTGACTGAAGGCGCGCTGACTGCGCCGGAACAGGTGCTTGCTGTTGGTATCGTGCAGGAAAATGGCCTGTTTGTTGGGAATGACGAATTTGACCCGGCCGAGGGCGTTACCCGGCCCGCCCTTCTGGTGCAGCATCACTTTGCCGCGGCGGATGCCGGCGATGTTGCCGCGGGTGAAGGGCACCGAGCGGCCGCGGTGGTTGACCAGCCGGTAGCCCTTGGCGGACAGGCTGGCGCCGCCTTTGGGCAGCAGTTCGCGCAGGGCGATATTGCGCGGCACGCGCCAGATGGGGTTGAACACCACACGGGTCATGCGCGTGGTCAATTGTGGTGTCTTGTGCTTGGTCTTGCCGACCACCACGCGCATGCGGAACTGGTCCCGATCGCCATCCACCAGGCGCAGGCTGAAATCGGGAATATTGACCAGGATATAGCGCGGTCCCAGGTCCTTGGGCATCTGCTCCCAGCGCTGCAGGTTGGCGGTCAGGGTGCGGACCCGCTGTTCCGGCCTGACGTTCAGGCGCGCGCGGGTGCGGTCGTCCACCAGCGCGTCCTCTTTCAGGCCGTGGCGGCGCTGGAAGCGGCGCACCGCCTGCTGCAGCGCCTCGTCGTACTCGTCGGCGGCGGCGCTTTTGTTGGTGTCATCGCTCAGTTGGTAGTCGCCGTACTGCATCAGCAGGCTGCGCAACTGCGCCACGCGCGGGTCGCGCATACCGGGGGCCAGCGCCTGGCCGTCGTCGAGCGGTTGCCACTGGTCGCCCTCGGCCAGCGCGCGGTAGCGCGCCAGCTCCTCGCGCATCAGCGCGTACTGCCGGCCGTAGGGAGTGTAGGGATCCGTGGCCTCTGTTTCGGCGGTTGTTGGTGCTGGTTGTTGCGCGGTGTCGCTGTCGGCGAGCGGCATTTCGCTCGCCAGGGACAGGGCCAGGATCAGCGCCAGGGCGCTGCAGTGGCGGGTGATTTCGAGCGGATGACCGATTCCCATGGATTACCCCTGTGAGCTGGACGCTTCGCCTTGCTCACATTGGTAACCTGCGGGGCGGTCGGGTCGAAATACCTTAAGGGAATAATGGGGATGCGGAATGATGAACGCGTTATCACGGCCAGGTCGGCATCCCGCATTCATCCATTCCGCATTCTGGACGTCACCACTGGTTGGCGGCCAGCCCGTCCTTGCCGTAGATATCGTCGCGGAAGTTGAGTCGGCCCTCACCGTCGACCCAGGCGGTCCAGTAGGTGATGTAGACCTTCACGTTTTCCTTCATGTTCACCTCGGTGGTCTCGTCGCCGACGGTCAGTTGGTCGATGCGCCACTGATCCCAGTTCCCCTGCGGCCGCAGCAGCGCCTCTGCCAGGTGGCGGGGTTTCTCCAGGCGGATGCAACCGTGGCTGTAATCCCGGTCGGTCAGCGAGAAGAGACTGCGCGCGCGGGTGTCGTGCAGGTAGATATCGTCCTTGTTGGGAATCTCGAACTTCACCCGACCGAGGATGTTGTCCTCGCCGCCCATCTGGCGCATCAGGTAGGAGCCGGCGCCGGCGGCGGACAGGTTCTTCGGTGTCAGCGGCAGGTGCTCGCCGCTGCCGCTGACCACGCGGTAGCCCATGTTCTCCATGCCGGTGGGATTGGCGCGGGCCTTGGGCAGCAGTTCGTTGACCAGAATGCTGCGCGGCACTGTCCAGGTGGGGTTGAAGACCACGCGGCTGACGCGGGTGGTGATCTCCGGGGTGGCGTGTTTCTTCTTGCCCACCACCACGTTCATGGACAGTTTGACCCACTCGTTCTCCACATACTGGAGGCGGTAAGCGGGTACATTCACCTGTATGAAACGGTCTCCCAGGTCGTTCGGCAGGGACTCGCGACGGCGGATGTTGGTCTCGATGATCTGCGCCCGCGCGGTGGGCGACAGGTTCAGCCGTTTGCGGGTCTCGCGGCCGACGATGCCGTCGGGTTTGAGGCCGTGACGCTCCTGGAAGCGCAGTACCGACTCGTGCAGGCCCCGGTCGAACTTGTCGTTCTCGCCACCGTAGCCGTAGTAACCGCGGTAGTCGCCGTAGAGGGTCAGCATGTGGCGCAGCAGGGCGACGTGGGGGTGTTTGGCGCCGATGGTCATCGCCGGCCCCGGGGGCATGGGCCGCCAGCGACCGCTGGCTGCGATATCGCGCATGCGCGCCAGCTCGTTGCGCAGGGCCGTGGCGTCGCCGCCGTAGCGCGTGTTTTCCTCGTAGTAGGGCCCCTCGCTGTGCTCGGAGGCCCGCCCAACCGCGGGCTGGCCGTTTTCGTCGTAGTAGGTGCGGCTGCCATTGCGCGGCGGCAGGCCGCCGGCGGAGAAGCGCGAGTTGCCGTAGCTGCGGTTGTTGTAACGCCGCTGATAGCGGCTGGAGTAGTGGCGCGAGCGATCGATGCCATCGGCGGCGCGCTCACGACTGCCGGCCTGTTCGTGGCTGCGCATGTAATAGCGGCTGGTGGCATTGCTGCTGCCGCGGTTGTAGCCCCGAAAGTACTTGCGGCCGCTGGATGTGTTGCTCTGTCTGCGGGCCGTCAGTCCCGCCAGCTCGAAACCGCCGCCGCCATTGTA
This sequence comes from Microbulbifer litoralis, assembly GCF_023634065.1. Lineage (GTDB taxonomy): Bacteria > Pseudomonadota > Gammaproteobacteria > Pseudomonadales > Cellvibrionaceae > Microbulbifer > Microbulbifer litoralis. Next base: position 36,660 of record NZ_JALKCV010000005.1, on the reverse strand, counting down.
GACCGGCGTGATATCTCGCTGGGGGCGGCTTTTCGGCGTCAGTTTGTCCAGTTGGGTGTCCTGGGCATAGGAGACGAAGGCGTCGGTCAGCAGCACGTCCAGTACCGCGGCCATCTGCAGCCGCTGGGGCGTATCGCGCAGGGTGCGGTCGAAATAGCCCAGGTGATAGCGGTAGTCCACCATGCTGCTGGGGTTGCCGGAACTGGAGGCGGTGAGCTGCTTCAGCAGGTCGTTGGCGGTGTCGCTGAGGCTGTAGTTGTCGAACCACAGCAGCCGGTAGTCGGTGCGCTGGTAGATGCGCCGCACCGCGGCGGGATTGAAAATGGGGTCCTGGGCCGGCCAGGCATCGGGGTTTTCCTCCAGCCAGTAGACCAGGTGTGGGCGCACGGCGTTTTCCGGCAGCACCGGTACCGTTTTCTGGTTGGCGGCGAAGGCGTAGTAAAGGGCAAACACGCACAGACTGCCGAGGATCAGCATTGGCAGCGGGGATTTGTGTTTGCGGCGCTCTGGGTTGAAATACGACATGGTACCTCAGCGATGCTGCAGGGCCCGGTTGTGCCTGTCTGTGGCCGTAAGCCGGACGCCAGATCGTTTATACCTTCCCAACCTGCGGCGAAGCGGTCCCGATTATCGTCGATTTGCACCGACTGTTCGCCTGTGTCATGCGTCCCGCGCGACCTTCCTTATAGAGGCCGGAGGTCGGGTTCCGCTGCCGGTGTTGCGCGAAACTCAACCAATTCCGGTCTGTGAGATTAAGTATGGCAACAAATCCGGAATTTGCTTGGCGTGGGATTCATTTGACACTAATCGGGACTCGGGACTCGGGACTCGGGACTCGGGACTCGGGACTCGGGACTAGAAAGGAAAGCGCCTTTCTCCCGTTTTGCGAGGGAGGTCGGAGGAGGGGAGGGAAAGTTGGCCGCCGCGGGGCGTCAGTCGAGAGCGAAGTGACGCACTGGTCCCGCCGGCTCACCCCGTTGATAGCCCTGTTCCCACAGCTGTGTGCGCCCGCTGCGGTGCACGGCCATCAGGGTGCTGGCGCGGGTGCCGTAACCGCCGGGGCTGTCTTCGGTGGCGGCGACCGGGAGGTCGTCGCCCCGTTCGATCTGCACGAATATGGGCGACAGCGCCCGCTCCAGTTGCCGGCCGACGCCGGTATGGGGCAGGTCTTCCTCCGGCGCCGGAGCGCGATCCCGCAGCAGCGCCAGCGCCGGCTCGACGAAATTGCGGCTGTCGAGCCGGTCGTCGATACCGCGCAACAGTCGCTGCAGCCGCGCCTTGCCCTTCTCGACTTTGGGCCAGGGCGCATCCGGGGCGCCGTTGGAGATGCCGTGTATGCCGGCGGTGAAGGTGAAGGGCCTGTGGCGATTGCCGGCGCAGACCAGTTCGTCGTCGGCGCCCAACTGGAACAGCAGGGCGTTGAAGCCGCGGTAGCGCTGATCCGTCAGTCCGGTTGCGAAAGCTGCCGGTGTCGCGGTGCCCTGCAGGAAGTCGCGCGGGATATCCCCCCGGGACAGCGGTTCCACCGGTGTGGGCACCTGTGGTTCGCGAATATTGGTCACCGCCGCCGCCCGCCCCGGTGCGATCCCGGCCCAGGTCCCCCCGGCCTCGATATCGCGTCCGGCGACCATTTCGGAGTCCTCCCAGCGAGCTGCGGGCGCGGCCGGGCGCCGATAGAACTCGTCGCGGTTGGCGGCGAGCAGCAGCGGGTAGTCGGGGTGGCAGCGGTAGGCGAACAGCAGCAGGCACATAGGGTGAATACGGAATGATGACGAATCGGCAGGATAGCCGATTTGCGCAGCCGAAGGCTGCCCCGTAGGGGCGCAGCTGTGTTAATTCGGAATGTGGAACAGTGGTTGGGGCAACCGGGATTGTCCGCATTCCGCATTCGTGATTCCGCTTCCCGCCCCATAACTGGTAAGATTTCGCCCCAATCATCCGACTCGCCAACAATTGTGACATCCGCATGATTTCCTACCCGCAGATCGACCCGGTCGCCGTGGCCATAGGCCCGCTGAAAGTGCACTGGTATGGCCTTATGTACCTGGCCGGATTTATCGCCGCCTGGTGGCTGGCGATGCGTCGTGCGCGCAAGCCCTGGTCGCCGGTGATCAAATCCGAGGTGGAGGACCTGATTCTCTACTGCGCCATCGGCGTCGTCGTGGGCGGCCGCCTGGGGTATATGTTCTTCTATAACTTCCCCGAACTGGCGGCGGATCCGCTGTCGCTGGTGCGGGTCTGGGAAGGCGGCATGAGTTTCCACGGTGGCTTTATCGGCGTGATGGTGGCTGCCGCCCTCTATGCGCGCAAGATTGGCACTACCTTCCCGGCGCTGATCGATTTCGTCGCACCGCTGGTGCCCATCGGTCTGGGGCTCGGTCGCATCGGCAATTTTATCGGCCAGGAATTGTGGGGGCGCGAGACCGATGTGCCCTGGGGGATGGTGTTCCCGCGGGATCCCGACCAGTTGGTGCGCCATCCGTCGCAGCTCTACCAGGCGTTCCTGGAGGGGCTGGTGCTGTTCGCGGTGCTCTGGTGGTTCTCCCGCAAACCGCGGCCGCGGCTGGCGGTGGGTGGCCTGTTCGTGGTGTTGTACGGCATCTTCCGCTTCTCGGTGGAATTCGTGCGCGAGCCGGACAGCCATATCGGTTTCGACCTGTTCGGCTGGATGACCCGCGGCCAGTTGCTGAGCCTGCCGATGATCGCCGCCGGCATCGCCATCCTGGTGTGGAGCTACCGCACCCAGCCACTACCGGAGGGGCGCGGCCAGGCGAAGGGCGCCGCGCCTGAAAACGGAGCGCAATAATCGATGAAGCAGTATCTCGACCTGATGCGCCATGTGCGCGACAACGGCACCCGCAAGAGCGATCGCACCGGTACCGGCACCCTGAGCGTGTTCGGCCACCAGATGCGCTTCGACCTGAACGACGGTTTTCCACTGATTACCACCAAAAAGTGCCACCTGCGCTCGATCATCCACGAACTGCTGTGGTTCCTGAAGGGCGATACCAATATCGCCTACCTGAAAGAGAACGGTGTGCGCATCTGGGACGAGTGGGCCAATGATGAAGGCGACCTGGGGCCCGTGTACGGCTACCAGTGGCGCTCCTGGCCGACGCCGGACGGCCGCCATATCGACCAGATCTCAGAGCTGCTGCAGCAGTTGAGAGCCCGGCCGGATTCCCGCCGCCTGATCGTCAGTGCCTGGAACCCGGCGGATCTGCCGGACGAGGGGGTGTCGCCGTCGGCCAATGCCGCTGCCGGGCGCATGGCGCTGGCTCCCTGCCACGCGCTATTCCAGTTCTATGTGGCGGATGGCAGGTTGTCCTGCCAGCTGTACCAGCGCAGCGCCGATATCTTCCTGGGCGTGCCCTTCAATATCGCTTCCTACAGCCTGTTGACCCTGATGGTGGCGCAGGTGTGCGGACTGCAGCCGGGGGAATTTATCCACACTTTCGGCGACGCCCACCTCTATTCGAACCATATGGAACAGGTGGAAACGCAGCTGGCCCGTGAGCCGCTGCCGCTGCCGCAGATGCACCTCAACCCGGAGGTGACCGACCTGTTCGCCTTTGAATATGGGCACTTTAATCTGGTTGACTACGATCCGTACCCGCACATTCCGGCGCCGGTGGCGGTGTAGGAGAGCGTCCCGGACTGGGTGGGGTAGCGCTTCCCGGGACACGCCGTGTATACATTCCCTGTAGGCTTGTCCGCGAGGTCTCTCTCGCAGACAGTCCCGGGAAGCGCTACCCCACCCAGCCCTACCCGAGGTGCCTGAATAGAATGAGAGAAACCCCCATCGCCCTGATCGCCGCCATGGCGCGCAATCGCACCATCGGCCGGGAAAACAGCCTGCCCTGGCGCATTTCCGGCGATCTGAAGTTCTTCAAGCACACCACTTTGGGGAAGCCCATCGTCATGGGGCGCAAGACCTTCGAGTCCATCGGTCGCCCGCTGCCGGGTCGCGACAACATTGTGATCAGCCGCAACCCGGACTGGTGTGCCGATGGCGTAATCTGTGCATCGACCCTCGAGCGGGGGCTGCAACTGGCCCGCGCGTCCGCTGCCGGGTCCGGCGCGGAGGAGGTGATGGTGATCGGCGGGGCCGAAATCTATCGCCAGGCCCTGCCGCTGGCGGCGCGCCTGTACGTCACTGAGGTGGACGCCGAAGTGGATGGTGACGCCTTTTTCCCGGAAATTGATGACCAGTGGATGGAAGTCAGTCGAATTTGTCATGAGGCGTCAGTCAAGGACGAATATAACTACTGTTTAGTCCAGTACGACAGGTTGAATCAAAAACAACTTGATCAATAAACGTACAGTTTGGTAGATTCTGACGCTGTCACAGAGTGAATTACCGCCGCAATTGTGTGCATGGAGGCAGGGTTTGTTACCCGGTTGTTACCTAGCTACACACGCGGGCCGATACTGTCAATCGGCATTTGAATAATCAAATCGGCTGTTTACAATGTGCGGCTCTTAGCTGTCTTCACACCAAAAATATACCGCGTTGTGGCAGCTAACTCATCGCGACCATGTTGTGAAATATTGAACCCACTGGGGGGTCTAATGAAAACCAAGCGATTCATGGCTGTGGCGCTGACCACTGCGCTGTCTGCCGGCGCACTCTACGGCAGCGTAGCCACTGCGGATACACTCGACAACGTCCTCGCCGTCGGTCAGCAGAAAACCACTGCGGCCCAGGCGTCCCAAAAGCGCATCGACAAGATCGCCGAGGAAACCAGCAGCCTGCTGCAGGATTTCAAAGTGGTCAACAAGGAAATCGATGGCCTGCGCGTCTACAACCGTCAGTTGGAAAAGCAGCTGGCCAACCAGTTGGCAGTGATCAAGGACCTGGACGAGTCCATCGAGAACGTCACCGTGATCGAGCGCCAGATTCAGCCGCTGATTCTGGAAATGCTGGCCGGCCTGGAGCAGTTCATCAAGCTGGACGCCCCGTTCAAGCTGGATGAGCGCCTGGCGAACCTCGAAGGCGTGAAGAACAATATGGACCGTTCCGATATCACCGTTGCGGAGAAATTCCGCCAGGTGCTGGAACTGTACAACTTCGAAGCGGAATACGCGCGCAAGATCGATGCCTACGGCGACACCCTGAACGTGAATGGTCAGGAACGTGAAGTCAATGTGCTGCAGATCGGCCGTATCGCCCTGGTCGCCCAGACCAAGGATTCCGAAATCTCCCTGGCCTACGACAAAGAGCAGAAAGCCTGGGTTGAGATCGATGCCGGCGAATACCGTCGCGCCATCATGCAGGGCCTGAAAATTGCCAAACAGCAGGCCACTACCGACATCATGACCATGCCGATCGCGGCTCCGGAGGCAGCGCAATGAAAACCTCTATCGCCAAACGCATCATCGCAGTAGCAGCGGCTGGCCTTATCAGCGCCTCCGCCGTCGCACAGGAAGAAGCATCCTCCCTGGACGAGCTGCTGAATATGGTTCGCCAGTCCAAGATTGCCGAATCCAAAGAACACAAGCAGCGCGAAGCTGAGTTCCGCCGCCAGAAGGCCAATCAACAGGCCCTGCTGACCAAGGCCCAGAACACCCGCGCCTCTGAAGAAGCCCGCTCCGAGCGCCTGGAAGCCAAATACCAGGAGCAGGAAGTGATGGTTCAGCAGAAGCGCGAGCAGCTCGAAGAACGCATGGGCTCCCTGAAGGAGCTGTTCGGCCAGCTGACCTCCACTGCTGGCGACCTGCGCGCCAACATGAGCAACTCCCTGGTGTCCGCCCAGTATCCGGGCCGCACCGAGTTCCTCGACACCCTGATCGAGAAGATGAACTCCCAGACCAAACTGCCGACCATCGAAGAGATCGAGCGCGTGTGGTTCGAACTGCAGCGTGAAATCGTCGAGTCCGGCAAGGTCGTCAAGTTCAACAGCACTGTCATCAAGCCGGATGGCGAGCAGGTGGAACAGGAAGTTGTCCGCGTGGGTAACTTCAACCTGGTTTCCGGCGGCAAGTACCTGGAAATGAACGAAGGCAAGTTGTCCGAGCTGGTTCGCCAACCGAGTGGCGAATACCTGACCATGGCCCAGAACCTGCAGAGTGCCACCTCCGGCTTCACCGCTTTCGGTGTCGATCCGACCGGCCCGACTGGCGGTTCCTACCTGAAGGCCATGATCAACAGCCCGAGCATCGTTGAGCGCTGGCACCAGGGTGGCCCGGTTGGCTACATCATCACCACCGTCGGTGTGTTCGCCATGCTGCTGGCCATCTGGCGCCTGATCGTACTGTCTGGTGTTTCCGCCAAAGTGAACGCCCAGCTGCGCTCCTCCAGCCCGAACACCAACAACCCGCTGGGCCGCGTACTGGCTGTAGCGGAAGAGAACAAGGGTGTCGATGGCGAGACTCTGGAACTGAAGATGGAAGAGGCGGTGCTGAAAGAGCGCCCGGCCATCGAATCCGGCCTGAACCTGCTGAAGATCATCTCCATGGTCGCCCCGCTGCTGGGTCTGCTGGGTACCGTTGTCGGTATGATTGTGACCTTCCAGGCGATCACCATCTTCGGCGCCGGCGACCCGAAAGCCATGGCCGGCGGTATCTCCGGTGCACTGGTTACCACCGTGCTGGGTCTGTGTGTCGCGATCCCGACCGTACTGATGCACACTGTTGTTAACGGTCGCGCCAAGCGTGTCCTGCACATTCTGGAAGAGCAGAGTGCCGGTATCGTGGCGGAAAACGCCGAGCGTAAATAAGAGGAGGCGGCAACATGCACGCATTGTATGACGCATGGGCCGCCGTCAACGCCTTTATGGCGTCGGGCGGGCCAGTACTGCTTCTGATCGCCGGCCTGACCTTCTTTATGTGGACGCTGATCTTCGAACGTGTCTTCTACTTCCACAAGGGGTTGAAGAGCGACGTTCAGGGCGCGGTGGACCAATGGGAGGAGCGCTCCGAGCGCAAATCCTGGGGAGCCCACCGCATTCGCGAAGCGCTGATCTCGCGGGTATCCGAGAAAATCGATGACAACATGGATATGATCCAGGCCTGTGTTTCCCTGGCGCCCCTGTTCGGGCTGCTGGGTACGGTCTGGGGCATGATCAACGTGTTCGAGGTTCTCGCGATTACCGGCGGTGGTGATGCCAAACAGATGGCCAGTGGTGTATCCATGGCGACTATCCCGACAATGGCGGGTATGGTTGCCGCCCTGTCCGGCGTGTTTGCCAACACCTATATCAGCCGCAAGGCGGAGCGCGAAACCCAGCTGCTCGAAGACCATCTGACGATGGATCACTAAAGCACCACATACTGCAGTAAGCGGAGCCGCGAGGTGCGCTTATCTGCTGAAGGTTTAGCCAAGCCAGAGACTTTCGCCGGGGGCTCTCCTCGAGAGTCCCTGCCGAGAAAGTTGCTAAGAGAGTTGCTATGAGCAAAAGACAAAAAACGGCAGAAGACGAACAGGGTGCAATTGACCTCACGCCCATGCTGGACGTGGTGTTCATCATGCTGATCTTCTTTATCGTCACGGCCACCTTTATCAAGGTGCCGGGCGAGGATGTAGTCAAGCCGGAAGCGACACAATCCGAACTCAAAGCCACCTCTATTCTGGTAGCGATCAACGCCAACGACGAAATCTGGATCGACAAGGAAGAGGTCGACGAGCGCCAGGTGAAAATCACCCTGGAACGCCTTCGTTCGCAGAATCCCAAGGGGTGGATCGTGATCCAGCCCGATAAGAAGGCGAGTATCGAGAAGATCGCCCTGATTGCCGAGGCGGCCAGGGAGCTTGATATCCAGAAAGTTTCGGTCGCGACAGAAAAGAGTTAACAGCTATGAATCCGGTAAGACTATTAGGGTCGGGTGTGTTGGCGGTAGTCACCACCTTTGGCCTGATCTTCACCATGCATGCGCTGATCCAGGCGAACCTGGGGACTCCCGAAGAGGAGCAAAGCTTCAAGGTCGCCGATGTTGTGATGCCTGAGCAGAAGATCGAAACACAGTACGACACCAGCAAGCCGGAGAAACCGGAAGAGCCGGAAACTCCGCCGCCGGAAATGCCCGAACCCGAGTTCGACGATCCGAACGTGGATAACGCCCTCAACATGTCTGCGCCTACCGGCGGTACACAGGTGGAGCTGGGCGGGATCGGTGGCTTTGCCAGCGAGGGCGATTACCTGCCCATCGTGAAGGTGGCGCCGCAGTATCCGCGTCGGGCCCTGAGCCGCGGTATCGAAGGCTATGCGATTGTCGAATACACCGTAACCAAAAACGGCTCTGTGCGTGACGCGCGTGTGGTGGAGGCTTTCACTAATGACGGCAACCCCACTTCCATCTTCAACCGCGCAGCGGTGAAGTCGGCGCTGAAGTACAAGTACAAGCCGCGGGTGGTCGACGGTGAGCCGATCGAAGTACCTGGTGTAAAAACCAAGATCAGCTTTAACCTGGCCGAAGATTAAAGGGGAAGCATTATGAAAATGACGACCATGACGAAGGGAATCTCCAGATTCGTCTTGCGCACGTCTGTGGCGCTGCCCCTGGTAATGGCACCGGCGGTCAGTGTTACCGTGCTGGAAGCGGTGGGCGTATCCGCCCCCTTTGCCCAGGCTTCAGCGGCAGAGGAAACGCGCAAGGTTCCGGCCATGCGTGAGAACGTCTTCAAAAAGCTGGGCAAGGTTCAGGAAGCGGCGGACGCCGAGGACTGGAACGCGGCCCTGGCAGCCCTGCGCGACATGGAGGAAGGCAAGGACAAGTACAACGCCTATGAAAAGGCGCAGATGTACTTCTTCTACGGCTTTGTCTACTACAGCATGGAGCGCTACAACCAGGCGATTGCTTCCTACAAGAACGTACTGGCACAGGGCGTGGAGAATATCCCGGTCGGCACCGAGTTGAACTCGATCAAGACCATCGCCCAGCTGTACATGGTGACCGAGGACTTTGGCCAGGCGCTGAAGTACCTGAACCGCTGGTTCGATCGCGCCGAGACAGTCAGTGCCACCGACTACGCGCTGCGTGGCCAGGCCCATTACCAGAATGGTGATGAAGACGGCGCGCTGCGGGACATCAACAAAGCGGTGTCCATGTTCGAGGCCGATGGCAAGGTGCCGAAAGAGAACTGGTTGAGCCTGCAGCGTTTTCTCTACTATGAGAAAAACGACTACAAAAAGGTCACCAGCATTCTGGAAAAACTCGTGAAGTACTACCCGAAAGGCGAGTACTACAAGCAGCTGTCCGGCATGTACGGCGAGCTGAAGCGCGAGAAGGACCAGCTGCACATGATGGAAGCGGCCTATATCGCCGGTGCCCTGCAGAAAGAGAAAGAGCTGTTGAATATGGCCTATCTCTTTATGGGTAACGAAGTGCCCTACAAGGGCGCGAAAGTTATCAAGAAGGGAATCGACGAGAAGAAGATCGAGCGCACCTCCAAGAATCTGGAAACCCTGGCACAGGCTTACCAGATGGCACAGGAGCTGCAGAAGTCGATCCCGCAACTGGAAGCCGCAGCCAAGCTGTCCGAGGAGGGCGAACTCTATTCCCGTCTGGCCGGTATCTACCTGGACCTGGACAAGAATGAGAAAGCCCTGGAAATGGGTGGCAAGGCACTGAAGAAGGGCGACCTGAAACGGCCGGATCAGCTCTACATCGTACTGGGGATGGCCAACGCCAACCTGAAGAAGTACGACACCGCGCTGAAGAACCTGGAAAAGGCCAAGAAAGACGAGCGCTCAGAGAAGTTCGCGAATCAGTGGATCGAATTCGTGAAAACGGAGAAAAGCCGCGAGGAGCAGCTGGCAATCTGATTGCCACATGCCTCCGCCGGCAAAGGCCACACAGCAATGTGTGGCCTTTTTTTTGGGGTTTTGTTTCGTCCCGGGGGATTGCCCGTCCGGTTTCGAGCTACTTCCGGGACCGGCCATTTCGCTGTCTGTGTGTACGGATTGGATAAATACTGTACATGCAACTGCGAATTATTTGCATATTCGTATATTTCTACTATTAAGTAAAAGTAGCTGATCAGCTTTTCCATTGCCGACCCCGTTGTCGGTCCAATTCGACACCCAATATAAAAAGGAGAGGTGTTATGGATAGAGCTTATTCGCTAAATCCCCCACCAATGATGTTCAGCGCCGGCCAGTTCGGCCTATACGGGCGCAGTCTCGTCCTGGCCGGACTGATCACGCTGTTGTTGCTTGCGGTAATGACTCGTTTGATCGCGACGGACTATGAGGAGCCGACCGCGAATCCCTATCCGAAGGTGCAGTCGGTTGTTATGCCGACGGTCGAGCCCACCGTGCGCAAAAGCGAGCCGCCGGTGCGTCCGGATACGCCGCCCCCGCAGCCGGTAACGACGCGGATAGACCCTTCGGTGGAGCCGGTGGAGGTACCGACGGTCGTGGCACCGCCGTATTCCGATGGGCCCGGTTTCGATCCCAGTATTGTCTCGCGCGCACCGGTACCGATCTTCAAGACGGCGCCACAGTATCCGCGTGTGGCGTTGCGCCGTGGCCTGGAGGGCTATGTGGTGGTGGAGTTTACGATTACCGCCAATGGCAGTGTGCGGGATGCGCGCGCTATAGCGGGTTACGACAGCGCCGGCCAGCCGACGGAAATCTTCAACCGTTCGGCAGTGGCGGCGGTGGAGCGGTTCAAGTACCAGCCGCAGCTGGAAGATGGCGTCGCGGTTGAGCGCACCGGTGTGCGCAATCGCATCCGCTATAGAATGGCCGATTAGAGAGCTTGCGCGCGACGCACCCTACAGGTTGCCGTAGGGTGCGCCGTGCGCACCACTGGGGGATCAGTCGATCTCCCGCACAGCCCCGCGATCCGCGCTGGTGGCCAGCAGCGCATAGGCCTTCAGCGCCTTGCTTACCTTGCGCGGCCGCTGTTCCACCGGTTTCCAGCCTTTGTCTCCCTTCGCGTCCATCGCAGCGCGGCGCCGCTGCAGTTCCGCGTCGTCGATCGCGATTTCGATGGTGCGCGCCGGGATATCGATGCGCACCGTATCGCCGTTCTCGATCAGGGCGATGGCGCCGCCGGAGGCTGCTTCCGGGGATACATGGCCGATCGACAGGCCCGAGGTGCCGCCGGAAAAGCGGCCATCGGTGATCAATGCGCAGGACTTGCCCAGCCCCTTGGATTTCAGGTAACTGGTGGGATACAACATCTCCTGCATGCCGGGGCCGCCTTTGGGACCCTCGTAGCGGATAATCACCGCGGAACCGGCCTGGACCCGGCCGTCGAGAATATCGGCCACTGCGGCCTCCTGGCTTTCGACGATATGCGCCGGCCCTTCAAATTTCCACGCTTCCTCCTCCACACCGGAGGTCTTCACCACACAGCCGTTCGGCGCCAGGTTGCCGAACAGCACTGCCAGGCCGCCCTCGGGGGAGTAGGCGTGTTTCACCGAACGGATACAGCCGTTCTCGCGGTCGCCGTCGAGATTATTCCAGCGGCAGTCCTGGCTGAAGGCCGTCTGCGTGGGAATGCCGGCTGGACCGGCGCGGAAGAACTTGTGCACTTCCGGATCGTCGGTGCGGCGGATATCCCACAGGTCCAGTGCCTCCTTCATCGAATTGCTGTGGACCGTCGGCAGTGAGGCGTCCAGCAATCCGGCTGCCTCCAGCTCGCCGAGAATCGCCATCACGCCGCCGGCGCGGTGCACGTCCTCGATGTGGTATTTCTGTGTATTGGGCGCCACTTTGCACAGTTGCGGGATGCCGCGCGACAGCTTGTCGATATCCTGCAGGTCGAAATCCACCTCGCCCTCCTGCGCTGTGGCGAGCAGGTGCAGGATGGTATTGGTGGAGCCGCCCATGGCGATATCCAGCGCCATGGCGTTCTCGAACGCCGCGCGGTTGGCAATGTTGCGCGGCAGGGCCGAGTCGTCGTCGCCTTCGTAGTAACGCTTCGCCAGCGCGACGATCTCGCGCCCGGCGCGCAGGAACAGCGCCTCGCGATCCGCGTGGGTGGCCAGCAGGGTGCCGTTGCCGGGCAGCGACAGGCCCAGGGCCTCGGTCAGGCAGTTCATCGAGTTGGCTGTGAACATGCCGGAGCAGGAGCCACAGGTGGGGCAGGCGGAGCGCTCGTACTCGGCCACCTGTTCGTCGGAGGCGGAATCGGTGGCGGCGATCACCATCGCATCCACCAGGTCCAGCTTGTGGTCGGCGAGCTTGGTCTTGCCCGCTTCCATCGGGCCACCGGAGACGAAAATCACCGGGATATTCAGCCGCATGGCCGCCATCAGCATGCCCGGCGTAATCTTGTCGCAGTTGGAGATGCACACCAGCGCATCGGCGCAGTGGGCATTGGCCATATACTCCACCGAATCGGCGATGATCTCGCGACTGGGCAGGCTGTAGAGCATGCCGTCGTGGCCCATGGCGATACCGTCGTCCACGGCGATGGTGTTGAACTCCTTGGCCACGCCGCCGGCCCGCTCGATTTCCCGCGCCACCAACTGGCCCATGTCCTTCAGGTGCACGTGCCCGGGCACGAACTGGGTAAAGGAGTTGGCCACGGCGATGATCGGCTTGTGGAAATCGTCGTCCTTCATACCGGTGGCGCGCCACAGGGCGCGGGCACCGGCCATGTTGCGACCGGCGGTGGAGGTACGGGAGCGATACTCGGGCATAGTAGGAATTCCGCTATTGGCTCATGCATTTACATCTTTCCGCCTCTCCGTTCGGGAGAGGGGGCAGGGCAGCCGGAAGCCGCCGCTTCCCAATCGGGGCCCGCAGGTTAACAAAATTGTGAAGATTTTGCGCAAAAAGCTTGCAAGTCGATCCAGGCCGCAATAGTCATCTCAAATAGCTGCCGCTGAAAGGGAGATTATTGCGGCGACAGCCGTTTACAAAGAATGCGCGAATTGCGTTGGATATTGTATAGCGATTGCCGCGCGGCCGGCAGGTCCTCCACCGCCACCTGGCGGAAACCGCGCTCGATAAACCAGTGCTCCGCCTGGGTGGTCAGTACGTAGAGTTCATCCAACCCCAGGGTGCTGGCCTGCCGTTCCAGGTGCTGCATCAGCTTGGCGCCGCGGCCGCCGCTCCTGAACTGCGGATGTATCGCCACGCAGGCGACTTCGGCCGCGACTGTCCTGCCCTGTTCGTCCTGGATCGGGTACAGCGCCGCGCAGGCCACCGGCGTGCCGTCCACTTCCACCAGTGTAAAGTGATCGATCTCAGCCTCCAGCTTTTCCCGCGAGCGGCGCACGAGAATGCCCTGTTTTTCCAGCGGCCGGATCAGGCCGAGGATACCGCCCACATCGGTGATCCGCGCCCGGCGCACTACCTCGTAGCTATCGCGGTAAATCATGGTGCCGGCGCCCTCGCGGCGGAACAGTTCCTGCAGCAGGACGCCGTCGCGGGCGTAGCTGAGCAGGTGTGTGCGCGGCGTGCCGGTATTGCAGGCGCGGATGGCACAGGCGAGGGCCTCGCTGTCGATGCGGTCGGCCACCTGTTCGGCCCGCACGATACTCAGTTCGTAGATCGCCTCGCCGTCCAGCTGCAACTGCGGTTCCTCGCGGAACAGCACCAGCTTCTCCGCCCCCAGTGCCTGCGCCGCTTCGGCGGCCAGGTCCAGGTAATTGAGATTGAACAGCTCGCCGGTCAGCGAGGTACCGAGCGGCGACAGCAGGACCAGTGCGCCCTTGTCCAGCGCGCGCTCGACGGTGTTGACCTCCATGCGCCGCACGCGGCCGGTCCAGCGCAGGTCGATGCCATCCAGCACGCCGATCGGGCGCGCGGTTACGAAATTGCCGGAAATCACCTTCAGTGCCGAGCGGGCCATGGGGGAATCCGGCAGCCCCTGGGAAAAGGCCGCCTCTATCTCGAACCGCAGCTTGCCGACGGCGGCCTTGATGATCTCCAGCGTATCCCGGTCGGTTACCCGCGTGTTGCCGTGAAAGCGGCTCTCGATACCGCGCTCTGCCAGCGCGCGGTTCACCTGCGCGCGCGCGCCGTGCACCACCACCAGGCGAACGCCCAGGCTGGCCAGCAGCGCCAGGTCGTGCACCAGGTTGCGGAAATTCGCGTGTTCCAGCGCATCGCCGGGGATACCGATCACCAGCGTGCGGCCGCGCAGGTCGTTGATATAGGGTGCGGCGTGACGGAACCAGTTCAGGGAGGCGTTGTTGTCGCTCACTCGGTTAATTTTCCATGTATTTCAATAAAAGACTCAGTCGAATATACCGCAAATCGGGATTCGGGACTCCGGATGAATGTCGAAGCCGCAGGGTACGCCGTGCGCACCGGAAAGCCCGAAACCCGCACCGACTCGAGGTGGTGCGCACGGCGCACCCTACGGAAAGCAAGCGGAAATCATTACAGGCAGAACTTCGCAATCAGTCCCCGCAGCACGTCCACCATCGGCTCTATCCGCTCCAGCCCCAGATACTCGTCCGGCTGGTGCGCCTGGTCGATATCGCCGGGGCCGAGGACGATGGTGTCGATACCCATGTCCTTGAAATAGGGTGCCTCGGTGCCGAAAGCGACGGACCCGGCGCTGTGGCCGGTCAGCTTCTCCGCGACTTTTACCAGCTCCGATTGCGCGTCCTGCTCGAAAGCCTCGGTGCCGAGAAACAGCGGTGCGTATTCGAGCCGGATTTTTTCGTCGCTGACGGCCGAGTGCAACCGCCGGTCCAGTTCCGCGCGCAGGTCGGCGAGCGCCATGCCCGGCAGCGGCCGCACATCGAACTGCAGTTCGGCAAAGCCACAGATGCGGTTCGGGTTGTCGCCGCCGTGGATGCAACCGAGGTTCATCGTCGGCACCGGTACCGCAAAGCCCGGGTTGTTGTAGCGGTTCTGCCACTCGCCGCGCAGTTTCAGCAACTCGCCGATCGCGCTGTGCATCGCCTCCAGCGCGTTGGCTCCCAGCGCCGGGTTGGAGGAGTGGCCCGAATGGCCGGTGATACGCACCGCTTCCATCATCACGCCCTTGTGCATGCGGATGGGTTTCATGCCGGTGGGTTCGCCCACCACCGCGCAGCGCGCTTTGGGGCGCCCCGCCTCAACCAGTGCGCGCGCACCGGCCATGGAGGTCTCTTCGTCGGCGGTGGCGAGAATGATCAGCGGTTGTTGCAGTGGCTTGTCGACAAAGGATTTCGCCGCTTCGATGGCGAGCGGGAAAAAGCCCTTCATGTCGGTGCTGCCGAGCCCGTAGAGGCGGTTGTCCCGCTCCTCCAGCTTGAATGGATCCGACTGCCAGAGGCCGTCGTCGTAGGGCACCGTATCGGTATGCCCGGCCAGTATCAGGCCGCCGTCCCCGGTGCCCAGCGTGGCGATCATGTTCACCTTGTCCGGCTGTCCTTCGAGCGGCATCAGCTCGACGTTGAAGCCCAGGGTTTCCAGCCAGGCGCCGAGCAGTTCCACCACGCGGCGGTTGCCCATATCCAGTTTCGGGTCGGTGGCGCTGACGCTGGGGCTCGCCACCAGCTGTTCGAGTTGTTGCCTGAGGCTCGGTACCGTTTTATCCATAACGCTTATCCATGGCTTTGTCCCAGTGTCCGTTCACGCCGCAGGCGCCACTCGTTGATGGCCACCGCCGCGACAATAATGGCGCCACCCAGCGCCAGCCGCGCCAGGTCGGCGTCGCGATTCCAGATTAACAGATTCACCAGCAGCCCCGCCGGAATCAGTGCGTTGTTCATGGCCGCCAGGGTGCCGGCGGAGACGCGGGTGGCGCCCTTGTTCCAGAGAAAATAGCCGAGCCCCGAGGCTACCAGCCCCAGCCACAGCAGGATGCCCCACTGTACCGTCGTCTGCGGGTACTGCGGTTCGCCCAGCCACAGCCAGGCGACTGTTGCCACCAGCGCCGCCCCGAGGTAGAACCAGCCGAACAGCTGGCGCGACGGCAGCGGCTGCGCCTTTTGCATAAACTGCTTGTAGGCCACCTGCCCCAGTGCAAAGCAGAGATTGGCGCCCTGGACGACCAGAAAACCGAGCCAGTAGTCGCCCTCGGGCCGCCCCCAGCGGATCACCGCGGCGCCGAATACCGCCAGCGTGGCGACAGCCAGGTTCCAGGGGGAGAAGCGCTTCTGCAGCAGGTCGTACAGCAGCGAGATATACACCGGCGTGAAAATCGTGAACAGCAGTACTTCCGGTACATCCAGCAGCAGGAAGGACTGGTAGTAAAAAAGATACATCAACCCCAGCTGCACGGCGCCGATCGCCATCAGCGCCAGGGCCGTGCGCGGCGGGCAGGCGCGGAAGCGCAGCAGCGGCAGGAACACCAGCGCTGCCAGCAGTATGCGGGTCAGTACGGCGAAGTAGCTGTCCACGGCGCCGGCCAGGTAGACTCCGATCAGGCTGAAAGAGAAGGCCCAGAGAACAGTGACGAAAATCAGTAGCGGCATGGGAGAGTGGTTGGTGGTCCGTGGATAGTGGTCAGAATCAGGCGTTGGCACAGCTGTGGAAACGGCTTGCGAAAGTTCGCGAGTTCAGCTTCAACGCCAGCAATGGTCCCGGCTCCGCCACCGACTGGCGTGGCCACGGTCGCGGCAGTATCGGGGTGGAGCCGGACGAACGGCAGCTATTGTTCCGCGAGCGCGCCGTCTTTACCAGCAGCGATGGCCACAGAGTCGAGATGCAGAACACCTACCGTTGGACGCTGTTGCCGGAAGCCGTGCGCCTCGAACATCTGCGCCGTGGCGAGCCGGTGCTGCTGTTCGAGCTGCAACCGGTCACCGGGCACGGCTTTCGCTCCACACAGCCGCACTTTTGTGGCGACGATACCTACAGCGCCGAGCTGCTGGTGGGCAAGAGCGAGCTGGAGCTTATCTGGCAGATCCACGGGCCGCGCAAGAATGAGCGGCTGCACTATCACTACTGGTGAGGCGGATCGGCCGGGTGTGTCCAGTGGTTTACAGGCGGATCTGGCCGCGCAGATAGGTCACCGCGGTGCCGCGCATCAGTACCCGGTCGCCACGCAGTTCGCACTCCAGTTCGCCACCGCGGGGCGAGATCTGTCTCGCGTCCAGGTGTCGTTTACCCAACTTCTCCGCCCATAGTGGTACCAGCAGTGTATGTGCCGAGCCGGTTACCGGGTCCTCGTCGATGCCGATGGCGGGGGCAAAAAACCGGCTGACAAAATCGCATTGGCGCTTTCCGCCCGGCGCCGTGCAGATCACTCCGCGGTGCTTGAGACTGGCCAGCGCGCGCATATCCGGCAGCAGTTCCGCCACCCGGGCGGCACTGTCGAATTCCAGTACCATCATGTCGAGATTGTCGGCGACCGCCAGCGCGCGCGCTGGTGTGGCGCCCACCGCTGTACTGTAGTCCGGGTCCAGTGCTATGACGGTCGGTGGCTGCGCCGGGAAATCCATTTCGATGGTTTCGCCACTGCGGCGCACGCGCAGCTCGCCACTTTGGGTAAAGAACGCAATCTCCCCACCGGCGTAACCCAGTTCTGTCCACAGCAGGTGCGCGGCCACCAGGGTGGCGTGACCGCACAGCGGCACCTCGGCCACGGGCGTAAACCAGCGCAGTTCGTAGCCCCGCTCGACGGCGACGATATAGGCGGTCTCGGCCAGGTTGTTTTCCGCGGCAATGGCCTGCAGCACGTCGTCCGCCAGCCACTGTTCCAGGGGCACCAGTGCGGCGGGGTTGCCGCCAAAGAGCCTGGAGGTGAAGGCGTCGGCCTGGTAGATGGGGAGTTGCATGGATTTGTCCTTATTGTGCTGCGGGTACAAAAAAGGGGAGGCGGCGCGGCCGCTTCCCCTTTTTTCTGGCAGAGCAGGCTGTGGCAGTCAGCCGAACACGCCCTTGAAGAAAAAGAAGAACAGGATCGCGATACCGGCACCGGCCGGCAGTGTGACCACCCAGGACGCGGCGATGGTAGTGATCATGCGCAGGTTCAGCGCGCCGATACCGCGCGCCAGGCCCACGCCCAGCACTGCGCCCACCAGCGTGTGGGTGGTGGAGATCGGCAGGCCGGTGCCGGAGGCCAGTACCACGGTGGCGGCGGCGCCCAGCTCGGCGGCGAAGCCACGGCTCGGGGTCAGCTCGGTGATCTTGCGGCCGATGGTCGCCATCACCTTGAACCCGTAGGTGGCAAGGCCGATCACGATACCGGCGCCCCCGAGCAGCAGTATCCAGGACGGCATGGTGGCCTTGGCGGTCACCGCGCCTACCTGCACCGTGTTGACCACCGCCGCCAGCGGGCCGACCGCGTTGGCGACGTCATTGGAGCCGTGGGCGAAGGCCATGGCGCAGGCGGTAAAGACCATCAGGATGGCGAAGACCCGCTCCACGTTGGCGTAGCGGTTGTCCTTCTCCCGCGCCGGGTCGCGCTTGATACGCTTCAGCATGGCGATGCCGATGCCGGCCACCAGCAGGCCCACCAGTGCGGCAATACCGGCGTCCTGCAGGAAGCTCAGCTCGATATTGGCGTCCTTCAGCACATGCTTCAGGCCTTTGGTCAGGGTGACCATGGCGATCATCCAGCCGACCGCGAACATGTAGAAGGGGATGTAGCGCTTGGCGTTGCCGAACGGATCCTCACTGTTCAGGATCAGTCTCTGCACGCTGCGGAACAGCAGGAAGGAGATGGTACCGGCGAGCACCGGCGACACCACCCAGCTGGCGACGATGGACCCCACCTTGCCCCAGGCCACCGCATCCACGGAAATGCCCACGGCGGAGAAGCCGACGATGGCGCCCACGATCGAATGGGTGGTGGAAACCGGCCAGCCCAGCAGGCTGGCGATCAGCAGCCAGGTGCCGGCGGCGAGCAGCGCCGACAGCATGCCGTAGACCAGCAGTTCCGGCTGCGCGGCAAAAATATCCGAGTCGATGATGCCCTTGCGGATGGTGGCCGTGACCTCGCCGCCGGCCAGGTAGGCGCCGGCGAACTCGAACACCATGGCGATCAGGATCGCCTGCTTGACGGTCAGGGCGCGGGACCCCACCGAGGTGCCCATGGCATTGGCCACGTCGTTGGCACCGACCCCCCAGGCCATGAAGAAACCGAAAACACAGGCCAGGATCAGGAAGATGTGGCCGTATTGGCTGATAATTTCCATTGCCGCCCCCTTTTAACGCGCCAATAACAACTGCAGACGGTTACCCACGCTGTGGGCGCGGTCGGCGAGATCGCCCAACCACTCGATGATCCGGTAGAGGAACATCACATCCACCGGCGGCAGGTCTTTTTCGATCTTGAACAATGCCGCGCGCACTTCTACTTCCAGTTTGTCGGTCTTGCGCTCCAGGTCGTCCAACTCTTCGGTCATACGCTTGGCAATATCCACCTCGCGCCCGGCGAAGCCGCTCTCCAGCAATTCGTCCAGCTCGTTGATGGCGCGCAGCGCCTGGGCCGAGGTGGCCACGGCGCTGTCGACGAAGGTCTTCATCAGTGCCTGCAGCTTGGCGGGAATCTCCATCTTGCGGCCGATGGCCAGGCCGGCGATATCCTGCGCGGTGTTGGCCACCTCGTCCTGGGCGTGCAGCAGTTCCAGCAGGTCGGAGCGGGACACCGGCATAAACAGGCTGTCCGGCAGGTGCAGGCGCAGGTCGCGCTTGATGTCGTCGGCGCGGTTTTCACTGGCAGAAATACCTTTCTGCTCCTTCTCGGCGGCGGCCAGGTCTCCGGCCACCAGCGCCTCGAAGAAGGGCACCAGGCCGGCGGAAGCCTCGTGGGCGGCGGCCATGTGCTCCTTGATCGGTTTGATCGGCGAGCGGCCGAACAGGCTGGCGATATTGGA
The DNA here is from genome assembly GCF_023634065.1 of Microbulbifer litoralis. Lineage (GTDB taxonomy): Bacteria > Pseudomonadota > Gammaproteobacteria > Pseudomonadales > Cellvibrionaceae > Microbulbifer > Microbulbifer litoralis. Next base: position 16,997 of record NZ_JALKCV010000005.1, on the reverse strand, counting down.
CAGGGGCATGGTTTGCTCCTCAGCTCGGATGCGAAGTGGCGGGCATGTTACCGTAACTTGGGTTGGCGGTCACAGCGGTGTGAGGCGGGGCCGTCGGGGCCACGTTAACGGTGCACTGTCGGCGCGCTGCAATAGAGCTACAATGCGCCATCGACTCCTCAAAAGAATAGAAGAAGGTGACCTCCCCATGGCGGCGAGCAAATTGGCGGACAGACTGCTGGATCTTCCCGGATTGCTGGAGGATCTGGTCTCGCTGGGTTATGTCAGCCGCGCGGATGCCAATCGCCTGATCGGCACGCCGCGCACCGCGGAGCAGGCGCAGATGCACCCGCTGTCGTATATCGCCAGCTGCGAGCTGCAGAACCAGAAGCAGGCGGGCAAGGTGCTCGACGCCGAGACGCTGACCCGGTGGCTGGCCGACTCCTCCTCCCACACGCTCTACCATATCGACCCACTGAAGGTGAATGTGGGGTCGGTCACCGAGGTGATGAGCTTCCAGTTCGCCAAGCGCCACCAGATCCTGTGTGTCGAGGCCACCAGTGAAATGCTGCTGGTGGCGACTGCTCAGCCCTATACCAGCGGCTGGGAGGAACAGCTGGAACACACCAGCAACCGCTCGGTCAAGCGGGTGGTGGCGGATCCGGCGGATATCCAGCGCTACTGTGTCGAGTTCTATTCCCTGGCCAACTCCATTTCCGGTGCCAGCGGCCTCAAGGGCAGCTCCGGCGCCGGCAATTTCGAGCAGCTGCTGGAACTGGGCAAGCTCAAGGACCCGGACGCCGACGACCAGCATATCGTCAATATCGTCGACTGGCTGCTGCAGCACGCCTTCGACCAGCGCGCCAGCGATATCCATATCGAGCCGCGGCGGAATATCGGCCGTATCCGCTTCCGTATCGACGGCGTGCTGCACCCGATCCACGAGATGCCGGACCAGGTCAACGCCGCCATCACCAGCCGCCTGAAAATCCTCGGCCGCATGAACGTGGCCGAAAAGCGCAAACCCCAGGACGGCCGTATCAAGACCAAGCGTCCGGACGGCAGCGAGGTGGAACTGCGCCTGTCGACACTGCCCACGGCCTTCGGCGAGAAGCTGGTCATGCGGATCTTCGACCCGGAGGTGCTGGCGCGCTCCTACAGCGATCTGGGCCTGGGTGGCGAGGACCTGGCGCGCTGGCAGACGATGCTGGGACGGCCCAACGGTATCGTGCTGGTCACCGGCCCCACCGGCTCGGGCAAGACCACTACCCTCTATACCGGCCTCAAGCAGCTGGCCACCAGCGAGGTGAATGTGTCCACCATCGAGGATCCGATCGAGATGGTGGAAGAGAGCTTCAACCAGACCCAGGTACACCACAGTATCGGCCTGGATTTCGCCGCCGGTATCCGCACCCTGATGCGCCAGGACCCGGATATCATCATGGTGGGCGAGATCCGCGACCTGGAGACGGCGCAGATGGCGGTGCAGGCGGCGCTGACCGGCCACCTGGTGATCTCCACCCTGCACACCAACGACGCGCCCACGGCGGTGACCCGCCTGCTGGACCTGGGGCTGCCACACTACCTGCTGAAGTCCACGGTGCTGGGCGTGATGGCCCAGCGCCTGGTGCGCACGCTGTGCCCGGCGTGCAAGCGGAAAGACAACGTCCGCGAGGAGGACTGGCAGGCGCTGGTGCGCCCCTGGAAGGCGCCCGTGCCGGAGACGGTCTACCGGCCCGAGGGTTGCCTGGAGTGTCGCAACACCGGCTACCGCGGCCGCCAGGGGATCTACGAGATACTGCCGTTCACCGAATCGATCCAGGCCCTGGTCACGGACGATTGCGACCTGCAGCAGCTGCGCCGCCAGGCGATGCGCGGCGGCATGAACAGCCTGCGGCTGTCCGGGGCGAAAAAGGTCGCCGCCGGCATCACCACGGTATCCGAAGTCCTGCGCGTGGCGCCGCCGCCGGATATTGCGTTTTAACCCGGGAGCGCCGAGCTCCAGCTCGGCAGGCGGGCTGCAGGCCCGCTTTCCCCTCTCCCTTTGGGAGAGGGGCCGGGGGAGAGGTGAGCCGTGGGCCGCTTGTTCAACAGCCTCATCGGCAATCGTTTCACAAACGGCCCCGGCAGCGGGGCCTTCGCATCGAGCTCCGGTATTCTTTTCCGGGATAGGAAGTCGAACGTGTCTCTATTTAAAACTTGCCCGGCGGAATTCTTTCCGCAGGTAGAAGAGCAATGGAACCAGTGGTGTGAAAACGCTGATGCTGAGCAGATCGCGCAGGTGGAGTCGTTGCTGGCTGACGAGAATCGACAGGGAGCCGTCGCCCGCAGCTTTATCGGCTCGGACTTTTTCTACCAGCAGTGCTGCCGCAACCCCGATCTGCTTTCCGGGCTTTTGCAAAGCGAAGACCTGGGCCTCGACGCGATTGATGTCGATCGAATCGACAGCGACGAGGATCTGGATCGCCGGCTGCGCCAACTGCGCAACCGTATTACCGCCGAAGCCATCTACCGCGACTTCGCCGGCGACTGGGATATCCCCCGCGTCTGCGCGCGCCTGACCGGATTGGCGGAGAATTGCATCCAGGCCGCGCTCGCCCACCATCACCGGCAACTGGCCGATCGTTACGGCGAGCCGCGGGATGGTGACGGCAATGCGCAGTCGCTGGTGGTTCTGGGGATGGGAAAATTAGGCGCTGGCGAGCTGAACCTGTCGTCGGATATCGACCTGATCTTCGCCTATCCCGAACCCGGCCATACCGACGGCGACAACAGCCAGGAAAACCAGAAATTCTTCCAGCGCCTGGGCCAGCGGCTGATCAAGTCGCTGGATGCGATGACCGCCGACGGATTCGTCTTCCGCGTCGATATGCGCCTGCGCCCCTACGGTGACAGCGGCCCGCTGGTCAGCCACTTTGCCGCGCTGGAGGACTATTACCAGACCCAGGGGAGGGAGTGGGAGCGCTACGCGATGGTCAAGGCGCGGCCGGTGGCCGGCGACGAGACCTTTGCCGACGAACTGATGGAAATGCTGCGCCCTTTCACCTATCGACGCTATATCGACTTCAGTGCCATCGATGCGCTGCGCGAAATGAAAACGCTGATCCAGCGCCAGGTGCGCGCCCGCGGGCTCAGCGACAATATCAAGCTGGGTCGCGGCGGTATCCGCGAGGTGGAATTTATCGTGCAGGCTTTCCAGTTGATCCGCGGCGGTCGCGAGCCGGCACTGCGCGAACGCAACCTGCTCAAACTGCTGCCGCTGCTGGAGGCGGATGGCCACCTGGAGGCGGGGATCGCGGACAGGCTGGCGCGGGCCTACCTGCTGTTGCGCCGGGTGGAGCACGCCCTGCAGGCGGAGCGGGACCAGCAGACACAGACGCTGCCGGGCGAGAGCGAGCGCCGCGAGAAACTGGCTTTTGCCCTGGGCCGCGACAACTGGCAGCTGCTGTCGGAGGAGTTGGTCGCCCGGCGGGGCGAAATAGAGCGCGAGTTCGATAGTGTCATAGCACCGCCGGAAGAGATCGCCGAACCCAGCGCCGCCGAGGAGTGGGAGGGGCTCTGGGGCGCTTGCGACAGCGATTCCGCCCGCGATATCAACCTGCGGACCCTGGGAGACGGCGGTTTCGACACCCCGGAAGATGCCCTCAGCCTGCTGGCGGATCTGCACGGCTCGCCCATCGTCGCCGCGCTGCCGAACACTGCGCGCGCGCGCCTGGACCAGTTTATGCCGCTGCTGCTGGCGGCCGCGGCGCAGGAGCGGGAGCCGCTGCTGGTGCTGGCGCGGGTGCTGCCGCTGGTGCGCGCGGTGTTGCGCCGCAGCGCCTACCTGGTGCTGATCAACGAGAACCCGCCGGTGCTGCAGCAACTGGTGAGACTGTGCAGTGCCTCCCCCTGGATTGCGGATCAGCTGGCGCGCCACCCGATCCTGCTGGACGAGTTCCTCGACTCGCGCCGCCTGCTGGCGCCGTCGTCGGCGGCGGATATCGCCGACGAACTGCGCCGGGAACTGCTGCGCGTCGATCCCGAGGATCTCGAGGCACAGATGGAGGCGCTGCGCCACTACAAGCAGAGCCAGAGCCTGCGTATCGCCGCCCAGGAGGTCACCGGTGCGCTGCCGCTGATGAAAGTCAGCGACTCGCTGACCTGGCTGGCGGAGGCGATACTGCAGCAGTCGCTTGCCCTGGCCTGGACCCAGGTGGTGGAAAAGTACGGTCGGCCGGAGGGGGTCAGTGATGGGGATATGCGTTTTGCGATCATCGCCTATGGCAAGCTCGGCGGCCTGGAATTGGGGCATGGTTCGGACCTGGATATCGTCTTCGTGCACGACGCCGATCCACAGAAAAGCACCGACGGCGAACGCAGTATCGACAACCTCAGTTTCTATACCCGCCTGGCCCAGCGCCTGATCCATATCCTGCAGACACGTACCCTGAGCGGCCCGCTGTACGAAGTGGACACGCGGCTGCGCCCGTCCGGCAACTCCGGCTTGCTGGTGACCTCGCTGGCGGCGTTCGAGAAATACCAGCGCGAGAGCGCCTGGACCTGGGAACACCAGGCGCTGGTGCGGGCGCGGCCGGTAGCCGGCAGCGACAGACTGAGTGCGGACTTCGAACGGCTGCGCCTGGAATTGCTCTGCGAGCCGCGCGACGAGCAGAAATTGCGCGAGGAAGTGGTCGCCATGCGCGATAAAATGCGCACCCACCTGGATAAGAGCAAGGATAAAAACTTCGACCTCAAGCAGGGGGCCGGCGGTATCGTCGATATCGAATTTATGGTTCAATATGCAGCACTGGCCTGGGCGCACAAAGCGCCTTCGATAGTGCGTTTTACCGACAATATCCGCATTCTCGAAAGCCTCATAGAGGCCGGCCTGATGTCGGCCCATCCAGCCGGACATCTGATCGACGCCTACAAAGCCTACCGATCTGAAGGTCATCGCCTGGCATTACAACAGCTGCCGGGAGTGGTTGACGGTGACCAATTCAAAGCGGAAAGAAAGACCGTTTCTACAAACTGGCAGCAGTTACTCGGCTGAGAAGCTTACCGCTCCGCCGCGCACTGCGCTTTGTGCATAAACTGTTTTTCAGGAATCCGGTTACGGATCTGTAGGAGTTTCCCCATGTCTTTTGCCGATCGCGACGGCGTTATCTGGTTTGACGGCGAGTTGATTCCCTGGCGCGATGCCCGCGTCCATGTACTGACCCACACCCTGCACTACGGAATGGGCGTGTTCGAGGGCGTGCGCGCTTACCAGACGGGGCCCGCGGGCGCTCAAACGGGAGCCGCGGGCGCCCAGGCCACAGGCGGCACCAGTATCTTCCGTCTGCAGGATCACACCCGGCGGCTGTTCCGCTCCGCCAAGATCATGAATATGGCCATGCCGTTCAGTGAAGAGCAGCTCAACGAGGCCCAGTGCCAGGTGGTGCGCGAGAACGGTCTCAGCGAGGCCTACCTGCGGCCGATGGCCTTCTACGGTTCCGAGGGGATGGGCCTGCGCGCCGACAGCCTGCAGACCCATGTGATCGTGGCCGCCTGGGAGTGGCCCAGCTATATGTCGCCGGAGGCGCGCGAGCTGGGTATCAAGGTCAATACCTCCTCGTACACCCGCCACCACGTGAATATCAGCATGTGCAAGGCCAAGGCCAATGGCAACTACATCAACTCGATGCTGGCCCTGCAGGAGGCGGTGCGCAATGGTTGTGAGGAAGCGCTGCTGCTGGATCCGGAGGGCTATGTGGCCGAGGGCAGCGGCGAGAATATCTTTATCGTCAGCGACGGCGTCCTCTACACCCCCGAGCTCACTTCCTGCCTGGACGGCATCACCCGCAAATCGGTGATCCAGTTGGCGGAGGAATGCGGTTACAAAGTGGTGGAGAAGCGTATCACCCGCGACGAGGTCTATATCGCCGACGAGGCCTTCTTCACCGGCACCGCCGCCGAGGTGTTGCCGATTCGTATGCTGGATGGCCGCGCTATAGGTGCGGGTCGCCGCGGCCCCATCACCCGGCGCCTGCAGCAGCTCTATTTCGACGCCGTGCAGGGCGGGAGCCAGGCGCACCTGGGCTGGCTGACGGATGTGTCCGGTTCCGGAGAGGACAGCCGGCTGGCGGCGGTCTAGTCGCTGGCGGTGGCCAGTGGTCTTCCCTTAGAATGCCCGTTCTCTGAAGGACGGGTATTTGCTGTATGTTTCACTACTTCCTGAAAAAGCGCCTGCAGAAGCACGACGCCAACAACAATGTGAAGATCGAGTCGATGCTGCGCGCGCAGTTGCTGCAGCAGCAGGCGCTGGCCGGCAGCGAGCCCGGGGTCGGCAACGACAAAGAGCACAATATCGTCGTCTCCCTGACCTCCTTCGACAAGCGCATCGACAATGTCTACCTGACCATCGAGAGCCTGTTCCAGCAGTGGGTCAGGGCGGATGCGATCGCGCTGTGGCTTTCTGCCGAGCAGTTCCCCGGCCGGGTGCTGCCGGAGAGCCTGGTCCGCCAGCAGCAGCGCGGCCTGCAGGTATTCTTTGTCGAGGACCTGGGGCCCTATACCAAGTACTTCTACGCGTTTGACCAGTTCCCCGACAGCCTGGTCATCACCGTGGATGACGACACGCTCTACCCGCCGGATATGATCGACCAGCTCTACCGGGCCTATCGGCGCAACCCCGGGTACATCCACTGCCACCGGGCCCACAAGATGGTGCTGGACGGCAAGGGCAAGCTGCTGCCCTATGACGACTGGCAGTCGGACTGGAGCTGGGGCGATGCGGACGGCGAGCCCTCGCCGCTGGTGTTCCCCACCGGTGTGGGCGGCGTGCTCTATTTCCCCGGCTCGCTGCACCCGGACGCCTTCAACAAGGAGAAATTCCTGGCGCTGTGCCCCAAGGCGGACGATGTCTGGCTGAAGGCGATGAGCCTGCTGCAGGGGACCCCCTGCGCCAGGTTGCCGGATGTGCGCGGCTGGAAAGAACGTTTCGTGACCGTCGGCGGCTCGCAGAAAGCGGCACTGAAAAAGGAGAACTGGAGGCGCCGGGGCGGCAATGACTGCAAGATCCGCGACGTGTTCACGGAGTACGATCTCTACGGCTTGCTGACGAAGTGAGGCGTTCGGGAGCCCGCGCCGCGGGCTCCCGGGACGCCGCTATCCCTTTGCCGCCACCTGCGGGCGGCCCACACAGTAGTAGTCGAAACCGGCTTCCGCCAGTTGCTGCGGGTCGTAGAGGTTGCGGCCGTCGAAGACCACCGGCTGTTTCAGCGCCGCGCTCACCCCGGCGGTGTCGATTGCCTTGAACTGCTGCCACTCGGTGGCGACGATCAGTGCATCGGCGCCGTGCAGGGCCTCTTCCTTGCTGCCGCACAACTGCAGTTCGTCGCGCGCGCCATAGATGCGGCGGCACTCATCCATGGCCTCCGGATCGAACGCCTGCACCCGCGCGCCATTTTCCCACAGCCGCTCCATCAATACCCGCGCCGGTGCCTCGCGCATATCGTCGGTATTGGGTTTGAACGACAGGCCCCAGAGGGCGAAGGTGCGACCGGCCAGCTCGCCGCCGAAGTGGGCCTCGATCTTGTCCAGCAGGTAGTGCTTCTGCCGCTCGTTGCAGGATTCCACCGAGGTCAGGATTTCCGCCGGCAGGTCCATCTGGCGGGCGGAGGAAATCAGGGCCTTGACGTCCTTGGGAAAACAGGAGCCGCCGTAGCCGATGCCCGGGTAGATGAAGTGGTAGCCGACCCGCGGATCGGAGCCGATGCCCTGGCGCACCGCCTCGATATCCGCACCCATGCGGTCGGCGATATTGGCCATCTCGTTCATAAAGCTGATCTTGGTGGCCAGCATGCAGTTGGCCGCGTATTTGGTCAGCTCCGCACTGCGCACATCCATGACAAGGATCTTGTCGTGATTGCGGTTGAAGGGCGCGTACAGCTGGCGCAACTTCTGTTCGGAGTCCTGCTGCGAGGTGCCGATGATGATGCGGTCCGGGCGCATGCAGTCGGAGACGGCGGAGCCCTCCTTGAGGAATTCCGGGTTGGAAATCACATCGAACGCCAGTTCCGGCAGCCCGCGTTCGGCCAGCCTGGCCTCCACCGCGGCGCGGACCTTGTCCGCGGTGCCCACCGGCACCGTGGATTTGGTGATGATGTATTTCTTGTTCTCCATATGGCTGGCGATGGTGGTCGCCACCGCCAGTACGTGGCTCAGGTCCGCCGAGCCGTCCTCGTCCGGCGGTGTGCCCACGGCAATGAAGACCAGTTCGCCGTGCGCGACGCCGTGGGCGGCATCGGTGGAGAAGCTGAGATTGCCCGCCGCGATGCTGTTTTCCACCAGCGGCTCCAGGCCCGGCTCGTAGATGGGGATATGGCCCTGGGTCAGGCGCGCGACCTTGTCCTCGTCGATATCGATGCAGACCACCTTGTTGCCGGCCTCCGCCAGCACCGCCGCCTGTACCAGGCCGACATAGCCTGTGCCAAAAACAGTTACGTTCATCCAAATGACTCTGGTTGTCGATGGGTTGTCAGTCGGACCGCGTCCGACCGGTTGTGTTCACTTAAGTATCGGAGTTGGAGACGGCACAAGCCGGGACGGGGTACGCCCTTCTGGGACTGTCTGCGAGAGGGATCTCGCGGACAAGCCTACAGGGATGTATTCACGGCGTGTCACAGAAGGGCGTACCCCGTCCCGGCTCCCTGAACTGAACCCCGAAACTTGAGGTGTTCAGTTGCCTCGGGCGCGGGGCCGCGTATCGCCATTGTACCGGAACCACAGGGGTGGGCTACCGGACCCAGACGTAGTCGTGGCTGTACGGTAGCCCCGCGGCGGTCTCGACGATGTAGCGGGCGTAGAGGGTGTTGTTGATTTCGCGGTGGAAGAACTCCCGGCAACGGCCCGCCCAGTGGCGGCGTTTGTCGTCGTCGCGGTGGAACTCGAGAAGCTGCTGGAGCAGCGATGTCTCGTTGTCGAAGTACACCAGCGTCTCTTCGGGCATGAAATCCTCGAACCGCGCCGCCGCGTGGGTGAATACCAGCAGGCCGTTGCCGGCCATCTGCGCGATGCGCGCGGAGGAGTACCAGCGGTAGCCCTCCTGCCGGTTCAGGTTCAGGCCCATCTTGCTGCCGGCGAGGATATGGTCGTAGTCGCGGCCCCACAGCGCCGGTTGCCCGAACATGCCCGGGGTGCGGAATTCGAAGTCCGCCGGCAGTTGCTCTTTGAGGCTTTGCACCAGCCGGCCGCGCTCGGTGTGGGCCTGCGACTTGCTGCAGAACAGCAGGTCCACCGGCAGCTCGGGGCGCGCGCTGCAGTCCGCCGTCTCCACCGACGGGTCCACCGGGTTGGGCATATGGTGGAGTGTCGCCCGCCTGCCGGCGTAGTGCTGCAGTTCCCCTGTGCCGGTGGAGACGAACATCGCATCGGCAATTTCGCAGCGGTGGGCAATACTGTCGGAGTTGCGCGGCACGAACAGCGGGTCGTTGTTGCAGCCGGCGATGACGGTTCCGGGGCGCAGGCGGCGGATCTCGGCGAAGGTGTCGTTGTCGATCAGGTCGCAGTGGCCGAAGAGCACCAGGTCCGGCTCGAAGGCCTCGACCGCCTGCAGCAGGCGGCGGTTGATCTTTTTGCGGCTGGCCAGCTCGCGGATGCGCAGCGGCGCCTCGAAGGCGGCCACGTCGCGATCACTGAAGGCCAGCACATTGTGGCCGGCGCGCACCAGGCCGGTGTAGAGCTTCAGCGCCCAGCTGACACTGGTGCGGCCGTATTTTCGCTGCTGGTGATTGTCGACGTGGATGATTCGCATAGGGGCTGGGATCGCTGGCAGTAAACAGAGGCTGCAGTGTCGGCGCGGGCAGGGGCCGAATACGGGCGGGGATTATAACGCAAGTTCCGGTGACTATTGGCCCCGGGGCCTGGACAGGCCCCGGGAGAGGCCGTGGGGCTTCAACCGCGTCTGGCCTTGGGGTAGCATGGCCTCCCTTCGCGCCCGGGCCCGGGCGCTGTCCAATTTACCGTTCCGGGGTCCCCAATTGCAGCTGACGGTCTGGCGTTTTCTCGATGGTAATCGGGCGCACGAAAAGCAGAGCGCGGCGCTGCTCGCCGGCCTGCGCGAGTGTGTCGGCGAGGTCACCTGTTGCGAGATCCCCGCGCCCGGATCGCTGGCCGCGCTGCGCCCGGCCTTCGCCGAATCGCTGCGCGACCTGCCCGCACCCGACCTGCTGTTCGGCGCCGGGCGCCGCAGCCACTGGCCGGTGCTGCTGGCCAAGCGCTGGTTCGGGGGCACCAGTGTGGCCATCAACCGGCCGACGCTGCCGATCCGCTGCTTCGATTACGCCATCGCCCCCGAACACGACCGCCCGGCGGCACTGGAGAATGTGATCCTGAGCCAGGGTGCGCTGACCGAGCCGCTGCCCCGGGGCCAGATGCAGCCGGGCACCGGCCTGCTGCTGCTCGGCGGGCCCAGCAAGCATTTCCGCTGGGATGCCGGGCTGGTGCAGCGGCAGCTCGCAGAGCTGTTGTCGGCCCCGGTCGACTGGCTGGTTTCCGACAGCCGCCGCACGCCCGCCGGTGCGCTCGACCCGGTTGCCGCGAGTGGCGCCCGCGTGCAGAGCTGGCGCGACTGCCCGCCGGACTGGCTGCCGCAGCAGTTGGCGCGGGTGGAGCAGGTGTGGGTGACCGGCGACAGCATTTCCATGGTGTTCGAGGCACTGCAGAGCGAGGCCCGGGTGGGCGTGTTGCAGCTGCCGAGCCGCCGGCGTGTCAACAAGGTGCGCGGCGCCATGCAGCGCCTGGTGGACCAGGAACTGGTCAGCGATCGTATCGCCGACGCCCGGCGCCCGTGGAAGCGGGGGCGGGAGCCGCTGAACCAGTACTATCACTGTGCGCGGGCGCTGCTGCGCCGTTGCGGCTGGCCGGATGGAGGCACCTTTGATGCCCGTGTCTGATATTCCCCCGCCCGAGAGTTGTAGCCCCCGGAGGTACCCGTGATCCTGATTACCACGCAGAGTTTTCCCCCCGACCGCGGCGGTATGGAAAACCTGATGGGAGGCCTGGCGGAGGCGCTGGCCGGATGTGGGCAGCGTGTATCCGTATTCACCGGACCCATCCGCGACGGCGGCGGGCCGCTGGCGGCAACCGGCTACAGTATTCGCCGTTTCGGTGGCTGGCGCTTCTGGTGGCGCCGGCGCAAGGCGGCTGCGGTGGCGGCGACGGCGCGTGCGGGCGACGTGCAGGGGGTCTTTGCCGATTCCTGGAAGAGCGCCGAACTGCTGCCCGAACTCGGGGTTCCCCTGGCTGTGCTCGCCCACGGTATGGAATTTCCCGAGAATCCCTCGCCCCGCAAACGCGAACGCATCCGGCGCACGCTGGCCGCAGCCGATACCGTTATCGCCAACTCCGCCTACACGGCGTCGCTGGTGAAGCCCTACCTGGCGGATGAGCGTCGCCTTACCGTGATCCACCCCCCGATCGGCCCCCAGCCGCAACCGGACCCGGAAAAAGTCGCGGCACTGCGGGCGACGCTCGGCGATCGCGGGCCGGTGCTGCTGACCCTGGCGCGCCTGGAGCCCCGCAAGGGCGTGGATATGGTGATTCGCGCGCTGCCGGCCGTCCGTGACAAATACCCGCAGGTGGTGTATCTGGTGGCGGGCACGGGCGACGACCGCGCGCGGCTGGAACAGCTGGCCGCCGCGGAGGGGGTCGCGGACTGCGTGCGCTTTGTGGGTGGCATCGACGACGCAGAAAAGGCGGCTCTCTACTCGCAGGCGGACCTGTTCGCGATGCCGGCCCGCCGCGAGGGCGACTCGGTCGAGGGATTCGGCATCGTCTACCGGGAGGCCAACTGGTACGGCGTGCCGGCGCTGGCCGGGCGCGAGGGCGGCGCCGCGGATGCCGTCGCCGACGGCGAGACGGGACTGTTGTGCGACGGCGCCGATCCGGGCGATGTCACCGCGCAGATACTGCGCCTGCTCGACGATCCGGCCGCGCGGCACGAGATGGGCCGGAAGGCCGCGGAAGTGGCCCGCGGCGCGGCGCAGTGGCGCGAATCGATCGAGACTTTCCTGCAAACACTGGGTTAGCTGCTCAGGGGCAGGGTGCGCCGTGCGCAGCGGGAACGGCTCGAATAGCGGCGATGCCCGGGCGCACCCTACGATTTCCCATCCACTGTGACGGTGTCGGTGTTTAGCGGCGCTCGGCTTCCTTCCAGGGGATCTGCCGGCCGGATACTTCCCAGTGAACACGCTTCCACATGCGCTGGATACGGCGCTCGATATACTGCTGCGCGGCGGCGTCGAACCATTCCGCCAGCGGCAGGAAGGAGGCGCAGCCGAGCCCGTCCACCAGGTACAACTCGGGCCGCTTTTCGGCCGCGTTGTCACCGACCGGTTGCCACTGCACCACCAGGTTGTGGGGCAGCGGGTTCTTGGTCAGCACCCGGCTCCGGTGCAACCAGTCGGCGAAGCGCTCCAGCGCGGCGGCAATGGGTTTGTCCAGGCCGTGCTGTTGCAGGTAGGTCTCCAGGTTGACGACCGGCTCGCCTCTTTCATCGAGAATCAACTGGGATACGGCGCCGGGGCCCTCGGAGGTGGCCTGGATTCCGTACCAGCGCGGCAGGTGTTGCCAGGCGATGCTGTCGGGGGCGGCGTTGCGCAGCGCGCGCTGGGCGTGGCCCTCGGCCTCGCGCTCGTTGTCGTCGAACTGGCGGTCACTCCCCAGGCGCTTGTACCAGGAGGCGCGGTTGCGCAGTTCATCGATGCGGCCGCTGCGCATCACCTTGACGCACAGGTCCGGCCGCTCGGGGTGTCGGTAGCAGAGGCGGTTGCCACCGCTGGCGAAGGGCTTCTGCCGGCTGAGATCGATCAAATCCGGGCCTCAATGTTCTGTTAGCAGTGACTGGTACAGCTCGATGGTGCGGCGCGCCTGGGTGTCGAGCGTGAATGCCGGGTCCAGCGCGGAGTGCGCGTCGCCGTCCAGCAGTTCGAGAGTCTTGCGGTAGAGCGCCTCGCGATCGCCGTTGTCGATCAGGCCGCGGGGAAAACAGGCGCGCAGGGATTCGGCCGGGCCGCCGATATCGTAGCCGACAATCGGCGTACCGATGGCGGCGGCCTCGATGACCGTGCGGCCAAATGGCTCCGGTCGCGTCGACAGGTTGTAGACGATGGACGCCCGCTTGTACCAGTAGCGGATGTCGCTGCGCCGACCGGCAAAGGTGAGCCGGTCGCCGATATCGAGTTCGTCGGCCAGTTGCCGCAGCTCGGTTTCGTAGTGCTGCTTGTTGGCCTCGGCACCGCCGACAATGACGCCGTGCACGTCCTGGCGCTCGCGCCCTAGCCGCGCTACCAGGTGGATAAAATCAGCGTGGCCCTTCCAGCGCGTCAGCCGCCCCGGCATCAGCAGCAGACGCCTGCCGCGCAGCTGCGGAAATTCGCTTTCGATCTCTTCCTGCCACTGCGCCGGCAGCTGCAGGTCGGCCGGGAACTCGGCGGTATTCACACCGCGGTAGATCACCTGCGGCGGCTCTTTCAGGTACTGTGCGTAATTGTCGGTCAGGTAGTCGCGCACACAGCCGGAGATGGCGATCACCCGTTCGGCGCTGGCCATGATCGCGCTGTAGCGGTTGATCGAATAGAGACCGTGGGCAGTGCTGACCAGCCGCGGGCGCGCGTCCGGATCGAGTTTTTTCCACGCCAGGTAGGTGAGCCAGGCGGGCACGCGGGAGCGCACGTGGAGGATGTCCGGCCGCTCGGCCTCGATCAGGCGGCGCAGCGGCCGCACCTGCAGCAGGCTCGACAGGGATTTCCTGTGCACTGGCAGGGCGATATGGCGGCTGCCCTCCCGCTCCAGCTGCTCCACCATGCGCCCGCCGCTGGAAACCACCACCGATTCGTGACCCGCGCGCACCAGCGCGCCGGCCATATCCAGGGTGCCGCGCTCGACACCGCCGGAATTGAGGGCGGGTAACAGTTGCATGACTTTCACGGCTGCGATTCCGGTTGCGGGTGGCTGGGTGCGCGCATTATAGGGCAATGATCCGGCGCGTCAGCCGGCATTTTCCGCATGCGCTGTCGAGCGCCTCGCCCTCCAGATCCGGGTCAGGATACCGCCGCCGACCAGCGCCATCACCAGGTGGCCGCTGTCGTAGAACAGGTAGGACTCAAACAGGTTGATCACCGCGAAAAACACGGTGAAAGACAGGCAGAACGTGAAATCGCCGGCGCACAGGTGGCCCGAGCGGTAACCGTGCAGGCAGCGGCTCACCAGCCAGTACACCAGCGCTACCAGCAGCGCCAGACCCAGCAGGCCGTAGTTGGCCAGCAGGTCGAGGTAGCTGTTGTGCAGGTGGCCGAAGTTCTGCTTGATGCTCTCCGGCAGGTTGGTGGAGTGGTCGAAGATCAGGCTGCGGCCGTTGCCGCCCCAGCCCACCAGCGGGTGCTCGGCGATCCAGTTGAGGGCCTCCCGCCAGGTGTGCAGGCGTACACCGGCGCTGGTGGTATCCGGTACCTTTTCCAGTTGTCCCTGTTGCAGCAGATGCAGGGTTTCCCGCTCCGCCGCCAGCCGCTGGCTGACGATATCCCCGAGCGCGATATAACCGATGGCCAGCGTGCAGGCGGCGGTTGCGACGGCGCCGGCAAAAATGGTGCGGCGGCGGTAGCGGTTGCGCAGCTCCATCACCCGGATTGTGGCGAGAGTCAGCGCACCGGCAATAAAGCCGGCCCAGACCCCGCGGGTCTGGCTCGCGACCACGGCGGCAATGCAGATTGCGAGCAGCGCCAGCCAGGCGAGCGCTAACAGCCGGTGGCCGCTGGCAATGATGCGGGGGAAAAATGCGGCGATACCCAGTGCCGCGGTACCGAACAGCATGGCCGCGTGCTGGGCGTTGTGCAGGCCGAAGTCGATGCGTTCACCGGCGAGACCGCGCTGCCACTCCGCCAGCCCACCGCCGGAGATCCATGGGCTCAGCAGCAGGCCGAACAGTGCGCAGCCCCAGAGCAGGTGGACGTTGCGCTGGCGGCCGCCGAGGATGGCGGCCACCGGAATCATGGCGAACCAGATGGTGACCCGGTGCACCTTGAAGGAGGATTCCGCCCACTGGGGAAGCATCAGCCAGGAGGCCGACCAGGAGATAAAAGCCATCGCGATGGCCGCTACCGCCAGCCAGACAATGGCCGAGCGGCGCAGGGAAAAACCGTGCACCGGCCCGCCGTAGATCGCCAGTATCGCGAGGCCCAGCAGGTTGGCCAGCATGGCCGCCTTTTCCGGTACCGTTTCCAGGCTGATACCGAAGAAAGCGTAAACCAGCAGCGCCGCGGCGGCGCACAGTTGCAGCCAGGGGCGCGGCTGCATCAGCGCGTTGGGTTGCCACAGAAACAGGCCGCGGCGGAGGGATAGAGACAGTGATGTGGTCGACGGATCCGTGGAGTCTGCGCTGTGAAGGGGTTCGGGATTGGAACTCATTGGTTGTTTTTCTCGTCTCAGTTCGACAACTGCCCGGTCGCTTTCGGCAAGTGGTGCTGTGCTCCCGACTATCAGTGGGATGTCGATCGCGCGCGAACCGCCGGTCGGAGTTTTCCGTTGGGCGGTCGGGTTGGGCCGGGCGCCGCCCCAGTTTGGGGTAGAATGCTACCAAATGCCGCCGGGGCATTGTGATGTAATTTGTCCCCGATCGAACAGTCAATCAGTGTGTTTTCGAATTGATGCTCCACCTCTATACCTGGCTCTGCCGGCTCACCATGCCGCTGATTCTTTTCCACCTGTGGTGGCGCGGCCGCGCGGATCCCGCTTACCGCAAACGCTGGAATGAGCGTTTCGGCCGGGTGCCCACCCGTGGCCTGCGCCGCCGCTGGCGCGAACGCTTCGGCCTGGTGCCGGAGCGGGAAAGCCGCGCGCCGCTGATCTGGGTGCACTCGGTTTCGGTGGGGGAAACCCTGGCAGCCGTACCGCTGATTCAACAGCTGGTGGATCGACACAGCGACTGGCAGTGGTTGGTGACCACCACCACGCCCACCGGTTCCCAGCGGGTGCACGAGGCACTGGACCCTCTGCTGCAGGGGCGCCTGCTGCACTACTACCTGCCGTTCGACCTGCCTGAGTGCCTGTCCCCGTTCCTGGACGCGCTGCGCCCGACGATTCTCGTGTGCATGGAGACGGAGCTGTGGCCGAATCTGTTGTCCAGCTGTGCAAAGCGGGGCATCCCGACGATGCTGGCGAACGCGCGCCTGAGTGAGAAGTCTGCGCGCGGCTACGCCCGCTTTCCGTCCTTCAGCCGCTCGATGCTCGATAACCTGACGCAGGTGGTGGCCCAGTATTCCGCCGATGCGGACCGCTTCAGAGCGCTCGGTATGCCCGCCGAGCGGGTTGCGGTGTCCGGCAATATCAAGTTCGACCTGCAGATCGACACCGGCCTGCTCAGCGAGGCACAGGCGCTGTCTTTCCAGTGGCGGGGCGAGTCCGGCCGGCCGGTGTGGCTGGCGGCCAGCACCCACGCCGGCGAGGAGGAGATTGTCCTGGACGCGTTTGAAGCGCTGCTGCCGGACTTCCCGGACCTGCTGCTGGTACTGGTGCCCCGCCACCCGCAGCGCTTCGACGCTGCCGCCCGCCTGTGCCGGGAGCGCAACCTGAAAGTGTGCCGGCGCAGCGACGGCCGCGCCCCGGCCGCCCACCAGCAGGTGTTGCTGGGGGACACCATGGGCGAGCTGCTGCGGTTCTACGGGGCCAGTGATATTGCCTTTGTCGGCGGCAGCCTGGTATCCGTGGGGGGGCACAATATGATCGAGGCCGCGGCCTGGGGAGTGCCGGTGATCTGCGGTCCGCACCTGCACAACTTCGCCGTGGTTTCGCAACTGCTGCAGGAGGCCGGTGCCCTGCAGGTGACTGAAAACGGCGCGCAGTTGGCGGAACAGCTGGCGGTATGGTTACGCGATGCAGACGCCCGCCGCGCTGCGGGCGAGAGTGGCCGCCGGGTCGCGGAACAGAACAGCGGCGCCTTGGAGCGCCTGGTGGCAGATGTCGAAAAGCTGATGCACTAGTGTGCTGTACGGGAAATT
>NZ_JALKCV010000004.1 GCF_023634065.1 Microbulbifer litoralis | reverse complement strand
CTCTATCCTCTATCCTCTATCCTCTATCCTCTATCCTCTATCCTCTATCCTCTATCCATTCCATCCAAGTCTGGCTGAGTCCCAAGTCTCTTCTTTGTGCCGTTGAGTTCTCGAATTGCTTGTCGCGCCAGGGGGGTATCCATTCCAAATGAATGTGATTAACATCACTTTTCGGATGGAGTGTTGATTGGCGCCTAATGAAAAACAAGCAAGAGAGCGCTTTGTGGAACGGATTTTAATCAGTTGGGTCGGGGGCCA
The DNA here is from genome assembly GCF_023634065.1 of Microbulbifer litoralis. Taxonomy (GTDB): domain Bacteria; phylum Pseudomonadota; class Gammaproteobacteria; order Pseudomonadales; family Cellvibrionaceae; genus Microbulbifer; species Microbulbifer litoralis. The sequence continues at coordinate 388,937 of NZ_JALKCV010000004.1, read as the reverse complement.
GGATCTCGCTGCGTACCAGCCGGCGAACCCCCAGTTGGGACCCGTTGCGGGGGCTCTTGAACAGGAAAGGTTCAACAGCGTCGAGCTGCTCTACAATTATCCATCCTCTGACATTGCCCCTTATATCGACTGGTTGCGGCAACGCACCGCGATTCCGGTAACCGGCCACCAAATCACCTTATCTTCTCCAGTCAATTTCGGAGAAATCTATCAAGCCGCCCATCAGGTACTGCTCGATCTGCGCGGGCAAAACCCGGAAGCTGAAATACACCTATTGCTGAGCCCGGGGACACCGGCCATGCAGGCGGTATGGATACTGCTGGGCAAGACCCGTCATCCCGCCACTTTCTGGCAGGTCTCGCGCGAGGAAGGGGTTCAGCAAACGCAGATACCCTTTGATATCGCCGCCGAATATGTGCCCGCCGCGGATAAAGTCTCATCCCGCTCCATGACCCAGCTGTCGGCATCCGCTCCGCCTGCGGATGCCGCCTTTGATGACATAGTCACACAAAACCCCACGATGCAGCGCCTCAAGTCCCAGGCCAGTATCCTCGCTGCGCGGGATGTGCCGGTATTGATTTACGGCGAATCGGGTACCGGCAAGGAGCTGTTTGCGCGCGCAATCCACAACGCCAGCGAAAGATCGGATCGTCCATTTGTCGCGGTGAACTGCGGCGCTTTTCCCGCAGATCTGATCGACTCTATTCTGTTCGGCCACAGGAAGGGCGCTTTCACCGGCGCCAGCAGCGATAGGGAAGGTGTGTTTCAGCAGGCCGATGGCGGAACCCTGTTCCTGGATGAATTTGGCGAGTTGGAGCCTGCGGTTCAGGTGCGGCTGTTGCGGGTGCTGCAGGACGGCAGCTTCACGCCGGTTGGTGGTGGCAGGGAGTGCCGGGTGGATGTGCGCCTTGTCACTGCCACCAACCGCGACCTGATGCAATTGGTGGCCGAGGGCAGCTTCCGCGAGGATCTCTTCTACCGCGTGGCGGTGGGCGTATTATACCTGCCGCCACTGCGCGAGCGGGAAGGGGATCTCAACCTTCTCACCGACCGCATAATGGCGAACGTCGCCGCTCACGACGCCCATCTGAAAGATAAGAAAATTTCTGTTGAGGCAAGAAATCTTATCCTGCGTCACTCCTGGCCGGGCAATATGCGGGAACTGCATTCGACCCTGCTGCGCGCTGCCCTGTGGAGCCAGACCGACTCCATAGACGCTGCGGACCTGCGTCAGGCTCTATTCCAAATGCCGGAAAAGGAGGGCGACCTGCTGGGGCGGGATCTGTCCAAAGGCATTGATGTACAAGGACTTTGCGACGATATCTGGCGCCACTATATCCTCCGTGCCCTGGATGCAACCCACGGCAACAAGACCCGCGCCGCGGGGCTGCTGGGGCTCAACAACTACCAGACGCTGACCAACCTGATGGAAAAACTCGGTCTCAAGTGAAAGCTGGCACGCTCTTCGCAATGAGCCAGACATGGGCAGAATTTTATTTATGAAATCGCAGAACTTCGAATTCCTCCGCCCGGAAAACGAAACCCTGGCCAACCTCGCCGGCCTGGCCGAGGCGGTGCTCCATGTAGACCCGGGTAGCGCCCTCACGCGCCTGCGCGGCTTCGCCGAAGAGGTCACCAAGAGTATCTACAAGGAGGAGTACCTGCCGCGGTTGCCCCAGGCCAGCTTCTACGAGCTGGTAAAAAGCCGCGTATTCGAAGACTGTGTCGACCGCTCCCTGACCCACCAGGTCAACTTCCTGCGCGTACAGGGCAACGAAACCGCCCACGGCGCCAAGGGGGAATTGCGCAGCGCGCAGATGGCCCTGGGCACCGCCCACCAGCTCGCCCTGTATATGGCGCTCAAGTACTACGGCAAAACCAAGTCAGACATAGCGCCGTTCAAGGATGTAGCAGATCCCACCGCGCAACTGAGCCAGCTGAAAAAATCCGTCAGCAAATACCAGGCGGAAGTCAAAGCGCAGGCCGCCCGGCTTGAGGAAGTGATCGAGCAGCTGGAAAAAGAGCGTACCCGCAACAGCGCCAACATCGAAGCGCCCCATCCCCGCGATGCGGAGCGCAAGCAGGCCCAGAGCCACCAGGTGGCGGATTCCCTGCAGTGGGACGAAGCCAAAACCCGCCGCTTGCTGATCGATACCCTGCTCGCCAAGGCCGATTGGGATCTAAACGACCCCGAGCAGGTCACCCTCGAATTCGAAGTGCCGGAGCCCTCCAACAAAAGTGCCAAGGGCAAAACAGACTACGTGCTCTGGGGAGACGACGGCCAGCCCCTGGCGGTGATCGAAGCCAAGAAGTCCGGCGAACAAAACCTGCAGGCCGGCCGCGAGCAGGCCCGCATCTATGCCGATGGCCTTGAGAAGATGGGCTACCGCCGCCCGGTGATCTTCTACACCAACGGCTACGAGACCTTCATCTGGGACGATGCCCAGTACAACACTTACCGCCCGGTGTACGGCTTCTACAGCAAGGACAGCCTCGAGTACTTGATTTACCAGCGCCAGTACCGCCAGCCGCACCCGGAGCAGTTCAACCCCAAAACCGATATCGCCGGCCGCCCCTACCAGATCGAGGCCATCAAGGCCGTGGCCAACCGCTTCCAGGAGCAGCGCCGCAGCGCCCTGATCGTGCAGGCCACCGGCACCGGCAAAACCCGCGTGGCCATCGCCCTCAGCGAACTGCTGCTGAGCGCCAACTGGGGCAAGCGCGTACTCTTCCTGTGCGACCGCAAGGAACTGCGCACACAGGCCAACAACGCCTTCAAGGACTACCTGCCCAGCGAACCCCGCTGCGTGATCGGCGAGACCAGCAAGATCGACCAGTCCGCGCGCATCTACGTCGCCACCTATCCCAGCATGATGAACCGCTTCGCACAGCTGGACGTGGGCTTTTTCGACCTGGTCATCGCCGACGAATCCCACCGCAGCATCTACAACAAATACCGCGACCTGTTCGACTACTTCGATGCGCTGCAGCTGGGCCTCACCGCCACCCCGGTGAAATTTATCAGCCGCAACACCTTCGAACTGTTCGGCTGCGAGAGCACCGATCCCACCTTCGAGTTCGGCCTGGATGATGCCATCAACAACGAACCGCCGTACCTGACGCCCTTCCGCGTAAAGGACCTCACCACCGAATTCCTGCGCGAGGGCATCCACTACCAGGATTTGAGCGAGGAGCAGCGCCGCCAACTGGAAGAGGACCTCGGCGAGGAAGAGGCGAAGCGGGCGGAGTTCGCCGGCAAGGATATCGGCCGCAAGATCTACAGCGAAGACACCGACCGCATCATCCTGGAAAACCTGGTCGACAACGGCATCCAGGACGAAACCGGCTCCCTGGTGGGCAAGAGCATCGTGTTCGCGCAGAACCAGAAGCACGCTGAGCATCTGGAAAAACTCTTCTGCAAGCTCTACCCCCAGTACGGCACCCGCGTCTGCAAGGTCATCCACAATGCCGTGCCCAAAGCCGAGAGCCTGATCGGCGATTTTAAGAAGTCCGATAACGACTTCCGCATTGCCATCTCCGTGGACATGATGGACACCGGCATCGACGTGCCGGAAGTGGTCAACCTGGTGTTCGCGCGCCCGGTGAAATCCTGGGTCAAGTTCTGGCAGATGATCGGCCGTGGCACCCGCTTGCGGGAAAACCTGTTCGGCCCCGGCAAACATAAGACTGAATTCCTGATCTTCGATCACTACGGTAACTTCGACTTCTTCGAGGAGGAGTACCGGGAGGCCGAGGACGTGGGCGGCAAATCCCTGTTGCAGACTCTGTTCGAGGCGCGCCTGGAACTGGCCCTGGCCAGCCTCAAGCAAAATCACCGCGAGGGCTTCGACGCCGCCCTGGCACTGCTCAAGGCGGACATCAACGACCTGCCGGAAGACAGCATCGCCGTGCGCCGGGAACTGCGCACCGTACACCAGCTGCAGCAGACCGACGCCCTGCAGCACATGAACGGCAATACCCAGCATATCCTCAAGACCACCATCGCGCCGCTGATGGGCGCGCGGGTGCTGCCGGACAAATTCGCCATAGCCCTCGACCGCCTGATTGCCAATATCCAGCGCTGCCTGGTAGAGCAGGCCAGCTGTTTCGACGACGGCCGCGACCAACTGCTGCAAGAGCTGGATGGCTTGGCCATCAATATCCAGGCCGTGCGCCAGAAAGACAGGCTGATCGACGAGGTGCGCAGCGCCGACTTCTGGCAGAACCCCAGCGTCGAACGCCTGGAGCACGCCCGCCGCGAACTGCGCGGCATCATGAAATACCGCCAGTCCGGCGGCGGGGGCGGCTATATGCTGCCCGGCACAAGCACCAGCGACGGCGGCATCAAGGAGAAGGAGCGCAAAGTCACCATCGGCGCCAATGAGGCCACCCTCTATCGTCGCCGGGTCAAAGCCATCCTCGACCAGATGCTGGAGCGCAACCCGGTATTGCAGAAACTGCGCAAAGGCGAGCCCATCGTGGACGACGAGCTGAAAAACCTCGCCTCCAGCATTCTCACTGAACACCCGGGCGTCAGCCTGGAAGCCCTGAACCAGTTCTACGGCCGCACCGCCGGCGAACTGCAGCTCACCCTGCGCGAGCTGGTGGGCATGGACCCGCTGGCGGTGGAGGCCCACTTCGCCGGCTTCCTCCACGCCCATCCGCAGCTCACCCACAAGCAGGTGCGCTTTATGAACCTGCTCAAGAACCATATTGCCCAGTACGGCACCATCACCGTGGAAAAACTCTACGATGCGCCGTTTACCAGTGTTTCCCACGAGGGGGTGGATGGCGTTTTCCAGCCGGATGATGTGGACGATCTGGTCGCCGTGTTGAAACCTTTCCTGCGCCCCGAACTATTGGATGCGTAAGGCTGTAGGGTGCGCCGTGCGCACCGAATGCTGATATTGCCATGTCAGGAAAACGCTGCCTTTTTCCTGACAAAATGAGGCTTCAATTTTATTGAAAAGTCATGGAAAAACAGATGGTTAGAAAGATTTACGGCATGCAGGGGGTTCGGTGATTTTCCAGAAATGGCTTCACCCCGCTGGCTGGTTTTAATGAACCATAAAATGGTTTATATTAACCAATATTTGGTACATAGAGGCCGCCATGTTCGTACTCAAAGGCATACTCCGCGCAGAGAGCCAGGAAAAGGCGCTGCTGTATCTGCTGTTAAGGGGGGCGGGCTACGGCAAGGCAATCGCCGAGTTCTACGGTATTCCCACCAACCCGGTGCAAAAGCAACTGGCCCGGCTGGAGGAGGATGGCGTGGTGGTCAGCCAGCTGATCGGCAAGGTCAGGAACTACGAGCTGAATCCCCGCTACCCGTTTATGGAGCCGCTCAAGGCCCTGCTGAAGGCCGCCGTGGCCGCCTATCCGCCAGAGCTGCGCAACCGCCTGCTGGTGCAGCGCACCCGCCCGCGCCAGGCGGGCAAGCCCCTGGTGGCGGTGCGGGAAGCGGAAGGCAAGGGTGGGGAAAAGGATAAAGGCGAATAATGGATTTCAGCCGCGCGACCATTACCGAACTCGCCGCCCGGGTTGCCGAACACCTGCACAACCAGGATATCGAGGTGGTGCTGGTCGGCGGCCTGGCCGTAGAGATCTACAGCGAGAACCTCTACCTCACCAAAGACATCGACATGGTCAATACCAGCTACCAGACACCCGCGCAGCTACGCGATGCCATGGCGCAGCTCGGTTTTACCAAGCAGGGGCGGGTATTCGTCAATGCCAGTACCGACATCACCGTGGAGTTCCCGTCTGCCCCCCTGTCGGTAGGCAATGAGCTGATTCAGCAAACCACTACTGCCGAGCTACCGGAAGGCCGAATACCGATTTTACGGGCGGAGGATGTAGTCAAGGATCGCCTCGCCGCGTTTATTCACTGGCGGGATACGCAATCACTGGTGCAGGCCACGGCCATATTGCTCAAACATTCCCTCGCTCCCGAGACCTTCAAGGCCTTTTGTGAGCGTGAAGGGACCAGCGTTCACTACCAACAACTGCTGCACCTGTACCAGTGCGGCAAAGTTCACCCACAGATCACCATGGCGCAGTTGGAGGCCGACCTGGCCAGACTGCTGCTGAACAACTTATAACCGCGTCAATAGAAAGAGTTACCCATGCTAACCGGACAAATCCGCAACGATATCGACAAACTCTGGGAGAAATTCTGGACCGGCGGTATCGCCAACCCCCTAACGGTGATCGAGCAGATCTCCTACCTGATGTTCGCGCGCATGCTCGATATGCAGGAAGAGGTGGCCGAGCGCAAGGCCGCAAAAACCGGCAAACAGGCGGAACGCCTTTTCCCGGAGGATTACAAAGGCCAGCTGCTGCGCTGGAAGAACTTCAAGAACATGGCCGGCCCGCAGATGCTCGCGCACCTGAAGCAGAAGGTCTTTCCCTTCTTCGCCAGCCTGGGCCGCGAGGAAGTCGGCGAAGATGGCACCACCACGCACGCTCTGGCCGGCATCGGCGAATATATGCAGGACGCGGATATCGAAATCAAGAACGAATCCGTACTAGTGGCCGCGGTGGAGATGATCGACAAGCTGCCGCTGACCGAGTCCGACGTCAAGGGCGATATCTACGAGTACCTGCTCAGCAAACTCACCACCGCCGGCATCAACGGCCAGTTCCGCACCCCGCGCCATATCATCGACACCATGATCGCCATGGCCGACCCGCAGCCGGACGCGGTGATCTGCGACCCCGCCTGCGGCACCGCCGGCTTCCTCGCCCGCACCATGGAGTACCTGAACCGGGTGCACTCAAGCCCGGCCGGCACCTTTACCGACGAGGACGGCAACCCCCACTACAGCGGCGACCTGCTGGAGCCCTACCGCGACCATATCAACAGTGATATGTTCTGGGGCTTCGACTTCGACACCACCATGCTGCGCGTGTCCAGCATGAACATGCTGCTGCACGGCGTAGCCGGGGCCAATATCCACTACCAGGACAGCCTCAACAAATCCGTCCGGGAGAACTTCCCTCGCCAGGAACAGGACTTCTTCGATGCGATCCTCGCCAACCCGCCGTTCAAGGGCAGCCTGGACGAGAGCAATACCAACCCAGACCTGCTGGGCATGGTCAAGACCAAGAAGACCGAGCTGCTGTTCGTCGCCCATATCCTGCGCGCCCTCAAGCCCGGCGGCTTCGCCGCGGTGATCGTGCCGGACGGCGTGCTGTTCGGTTCTTCCAAGGCCCACCAGCAACTGAGAAAGGAACTGCTGGAAAACAACCAGTTGGAGGGTATCGTCAGCCTGCCGTCCGGTGTGTTCAAACCCTACGCCGGCGTCTCCACCGCCGTGCTGCTGTTTACCAAGGGCGGCAGCACCGAGCGAGTCTGGTTCTACGACCTGCAGGCGGACGGCTACTCCCTGGATGACAAGCGCAGCCCGATCAAGGACAACGACCTGCCGGATGCGCTGGCGCAGTGGCAGGCCTACCGCGAGCTGGTGCTGGCCAATGCCAGCGCGAAAAAGATTGAAAAGCAGTTCGGAGACAAAACGCAGAAGGCGTTTGTGGTGGACGCGCGGGATATCGCCGCCAACAAGTACGACCTGTCCATCAACCGCTACAAGGAGGTTGTGTATGAGGAGGAGCAGTACGATCCGCCCAAGGAGATTCTGGAGCGGCTGCTCAGGCTGGAGGACGAGATTATTACCGAGTTGAAGGCGTTGGAGGGGATGTTGTGAGTTGGCCGCACGTAAAGATTGGCGCTGTTGCAACTATTAATCCCAGGCTTCCGAAAGATATAGACCCTATGCAAGAGGTGTCTTTTCTTGGCATGGCATCCGTGTCAGAAGAAGGGCAGCTTCTTAATGAAGAGCCCAGGATTTTGGCCGACGTGAAAAAGGGGTTTACGTACTTTGAACGGGGCGATGTACTTCTCGCGAAGATTACCCCTTGTTTTGAAAACGGCAAGTGCCTGAGGTCAGGGAAAATTAGCAGGGAAATAGGTTTTGGCTCTACCGAGTTTCATGTGGTAAGGGTGGATGAAGGCAAGTTAGATGCCAAGTATCTGTTTTACATGGTATGGAGCGATAGATTTAGGTTCTTTGGTGAGAAATCCATGTCAGGCGCAGCGGGCCAAAAGCGAGTTTCTGCGGATTTCCTTAGAGACTATGAGATTCCGCTACCACACCTAAAAGAACAACAACGCATCGCCACCATCCTCGACAAGGCCGACGCGATCCGCCGCAAACGCCAACAGGCCATCGCCCTCGCCGACGAATTCCTGCGCGCGGTGTTTCTGGATATGTTTGGTGATGTTGGGGGTGATGGCTGGGCTGTTGAGACTATAGAATCAATAGCAAAAAATGAGAAGGGAAGCATACGCACTGGCCCCTTTGGCAGTCAGTTGCTTCATAGTGAATTCGTAGATTCAGGTATTTCTGTTCTCGGTATAGATAATGCCGTTGATAACCGGTTCCGGTGGGGAAAGTCAAGGTTTATCACTAGAGAGAAATATGAACAACTGAGCCGATATACTGTCCACCCTGGTGATGTGCTTATTACAATTATGGGTACCTGTGGTAGGTGCGCAGTCGTTCCCGAGAATGTGCCCACTGCAATAAATACCAAACACCTTTGCTGTATAACCTTGGATGAAGAAAAGGCTCTACCTGAGTTTCTACATTCTTATTATTTGTATCACCCGATGGCGCGCTCTTATTTGTCCAAGACAACGAAGGGAGCAATTATGGATGGTTTGAATATGGGGATTATCAAAGATATGCCATTCCCCCTAGTTCCCCTAGATCTTCAGGTAGCTTTTGTTGCAGTTAAAGAAAAAGTTTCTTCGTTAATGGGGGGGCTCTCCGAATCTTCCACCGAAGATGCTGAACTTCTCGGCGCTCTTGGCCAGAACGCCTTTTCTGATCGACTTTAGGGGGCTATATGTCTGAAGAAATGGAAGCCTCTTCGGCCTCCCGGCAAGAAATAGCGCTGCGCTTGCCAAAGCTCGCGATAGAGGACGGCAATTGGCCTAATCCTAACGATAAATTGGATCGTCGATCAGAGATTGAGAATCTAACTCCCGTATTACTTAATGCTCAAGCACCACTGGTTCTAGCACTAGAGGCACCTTGGGGAGGTGGTAAAAGCACATTTATTAGACTGTGGCGGCAGTTTCTTACATATAATGGCCATGTTTCGCTGAATTTGAATGCATGGGAGGGAGATTTTTGTGATGACCCTTTGCTGCCATTGCTTTCAGTCCTGGATGACTGGTTGTCTGAGCAGCGTGAAGAAGGCGGCGCCGGTAAAGCCTGGAAAAAGGCCAAAACATTGGCGCCAGGACTACTCAAAGCAAGCGCAGTAGCCGCTGTAAAAGCGGGGACATTAGGTGCGCTGGATCTAGACAAGGCGGTGGAAGGCGCAATTTCTTCGTCGGCCGGCGAAGTCGCTGGGAACATCGTTGATTCATTCAAAAGTAAGGTTAATTCTCTGAAACGCTTTAAAGAGTTACTCTCAAAAGCGTTGGAGGCACTCCCAGATAATCAGTCTAACCTGATTATCTTCATTGATGAACTTGACCGTTGTCGCCCAAGTTACGCCATCGAGTTACTTGAAAGAATAAAACACCTTTTTGATATAGAACGGCTCGTCTTTGTGCTTGCTGTAAATCGAGAGCAGCTAGGGAAGAGTCTACAAGGCGTTTATGGCCCCAATTTTGATGGCGAAAGTTATCTAAAGCGATTCGTAGATTTTGACTACCAATTAAGAGTTCCGGATGTTAGTGGGTATATTGGGGGGCTGCTTGCACAACCCGATATTCGGAAGCGTTTCGAAGGGCATCAATCCTTAACGGCGGAATATAAGCGGCTATTTGAAACCTTCGTATGGCTTAGCGAGCGATTTAGCTATCAGCTTCGGGGGATTAATCAGTTGATGTTGCGCCTGAGGTTAATTATCCGTTCCATTCCCGAGAGACACTCTTTTAATCCTCAGATATTGGTGGCACTGCTTTTTTTGCGTGAAAAAAATTCAGGTCTATATGAGAAGTTTCGTGCTGATCCGCAGTGCGTAAACGAAGTAATCATGTTTTTGCTTGGTCGTGATTTTAAGGATGGAGTGTTTTCGAAAGAATTTCCCGTTGTTGCTGGAGTCATGGTGGGAGCTTTTAACGAGTCGGATTATAAAGATGAGCTGTTTCGCTTTTGGTGCGAAATTAGGGACAAGTATTCCAATGATGATAAGCGATATAGCGTGGCCGAACGAATACGTGCTATTGCCGCTCGTGAAGACGGTTGGGACGGAGAAGGGATGATGCGAACGATCTGTGGCAGAATTGAACTGTTAGAAAGAATGCATATCTCTGCATAGCTGAGAGTGCTAAGTTTTCGGGATCAACGGGGTCGGAGTCGATTGATTTCACCCTCAAGCAGCTTGGTGGACTTTGGGTGTCACGATTTATTTACTCAGACGCGGGAATGTGCAACAAACCATATTTGTAGGAAAAATCCACAGCGGATGAATGTGGCATTTAAAAACCTCGGAAGTTCTCAGAATATTTCTGGAGCAACTTTCTGAAAGTTGAATGGCGAGGGAACTTTAGAGTTTCCGGCTACATAAATGAAACAAGGAGGATAGCGTGTCCGCTCAACTGAAACCATCGTACAAGGAAGTAAAGGAGAAGTTTGAAATGGTTCGTCAGATTTCTCGCGAAGCAGCGTATGAGCAGCTGTCCCCGGTTCTGAAGAACAGGTTAGGTCAAGCCATCCTGAGAGGAAGTATTGGCCTTGACGGATTCACTTTTGAAGCACAGAGAAAACTCAAGAGCTGGGAAAGATCCGGCTTGCGGCGGGTGGCTTGGGACTGGGAAGAGATTACAAAAAGCTATCGTACTCACCCCAAACGTTTTGAATTATCCATTTGGTTCAAGGACCTGGAGTTGAGCGGTGCGAGCATAGGCCGTCCAACGTGGAGCGGTGGGAAGTTGAGGCTGGACTATATCGAGTCTCATCCCATGGGCACCCCACTGGATGGACTGGTGACCGATATAAGTGTTGCAGCCGGCGTTGTGTACGCCAATGCCATCGGTGCTACCCAGCTCCGAATCATGAATCCGGTGAATGCAGCTGTGAGAGACCACTATCTGAGCAAGCCTGGATTCTCGTTCAATGAGCCTGGCAACTTCTGCTATAGGGATCTCTGATATGAGCGACGACAGGAAACCGCCGATAGACTCTCCGGAGTTCAAGGAATGGCTGAAGAAGAAGTCAAAACGCCATGTCGACGACATTTTCGGTGAAAACCATGAACCGGCTGATTTCGAGACGGGTGGGGCAATATGTGGCGATGCCGACAGTCTTGATAAGAGCGACGCCGAGCTTTTTCCTGGCGAGCCGGAGGAGCACACCCCGGAAGAGCGCCGTGAGCGCTTCAAGGTGTATAAGAGAAAAGGACGTGAACACGGCGAGGATTGAGAGGCCAGTCTTGAAATATGGCACCCCTCTTACGAATAAAAGAAGTCATGATGTTTGCAAAGGGGGTGTAATGATGAAAGTTTACGCAATCCTGCCCAGATACGACGAATACAAAGGCTACCTGGTAAAAGAAGAGGAAAAAGCCCGCGCGCAATACGGTTCCGCACGCTGCAAAAGTCAGCCGCTCGATTGGCCCGCCCCCCTGGAAATCGTCGCTGATGAAGAGGATACCGGCATTCCGGAAGCGGATATCGGGCTGCTTACTATTGGTTCGCTGGTACTGACCGAGGGTGCACACACAGCGCTCAGGGAGGTTGCGGAACAGTACGGCCAGCTGCTGCCGTTGCAATACGGCACCAGAACCCTGTGGCTGTGGAATATCACCAATGTGCCCGGCGCCCTCGACAAAGAACGTAGCGTCTTCAACGATTTCGGCGGAGTGGCAAACCCGGTCTTCAGCGCGGCTAAAGTGGCCGAAAACGCGGTGTTCAAGCTGCAGGAAGACAACTTTACCGGTATCTACTGCACCGATACTTTTCGAGAGCTGATCGAGAGCCACAATTTCAGCGGTCTTGAGTTCGAAGAGTTGGACGTCGCTTAGACAGAATTTCCCGTTACGGAGAACAGAAAATGTCTGACCAGGAGACACCGGAACCCGGCAGCCCTTTATTAAAGAGCGCGGAAAAAATGGTAGAAAAAGCCATTGACGATGTCTTGAGGTCTACAGCAGCGGTACGGATCGTCGAAGATCCCTATTCGGAGACTGATGTGGGTTACCTTGTCGTTACTCTCAACCCATGCAGGCCTCTTATCCGCGAGGTCCGGAAAGGCACGCCAGGTTCCTACAAAACTTTGGTCGATGCCAAAGAGGCGGCCAGGCAGGCCGTTCAGGGCGCTATCGCGGAGGCGAATACTGCATTGCAAGAAATCCGTCAGCTTGGAATAGACGATATAGATTATATTTCCCTATGAAAGAGAAAATCGAAAAACTTGAGAAGTCATACGAATTGTCGAATCAGAAAGTCAACGATGCCGTTAATCCTTTGGAAGTTGAAGCGCTGTTCGAAAAGGTGAACTTTGGCGGCACATAAAGATGCTTGAATTTAATGAAAACACCAAGAACGCGCAAAACTGGCCATTTATTATGCAAAAAAGTTGGGGAATCAGTTGCTGATTGATTTTATGTCTTCTTCAAAAGAGGTGGTCACTCAGGAGGAGGCCGCTGCCGTAATCAACGGGTTCTGGGAGATGACCGACCTGGCAATTGAAGATAACCACAATGATAAATCCATCGAAGGGATTTCTGATATTGAATTCTGGATGCATAAACTTTTCAATAAAGTTTACGGCTATATGCTGAAAAACGGATTTGAAGATCAGTGGCAGAGTATTTCTGATAGAAGATAGTCCGTAAACAGTTATGCGAAAAGGTTTTCGTTCAATGAGCGTGGCATTCAGCGGCCTTGAGTTTGAAGAGTTGAGCGTCGCTTAGACAGAATTTTCCGTTACGGAGGACAAAAAATGTCTGACCAGGAAGCACCGACAATCAAGATCCACACCACCTTCGTGGAAAAGATCAACTTCGCCTGCCACCAGAGCGCCTTCGCCGTGCTGCGGGAGCTGAAGATCGAGAATCTGGATGAAGAGCAGGACCTGTCCGATCTTTCAGTGACCCTGGAGGCCTCGCCGGCATTTCTGAAACCGAAGACCTGGACGGTGGACCGGCTCGCCGCGGGTGGTCTGCTTTCCCTGAAGGACCGCGATCTCGAGCTGGACGGCGGTTTTCTGTTTGGGCTGACGGAGTCCATGCGCGGTGCGGTGACGATTCGCGTAAGCCGTGCCGGCGAAGCCCTGGTGGAGCGGGTGATCGAGGTGGAGCTGCTGGCCTGCAACGAGTGGGGCGGTGCTGGATATATGCCCGAGCTGCTGGCCGCTTTTTGCACGCCCAATGATCCGGCGGTGGATCGGCTGCTGGGGCAGGCCAGCCAGATATTGCGGAAGGCGGGCAAGCCGGATGCCATCGACGGTTACAAGTCCAACAGCCGGGAGCGGGTATGGCTAATGGCGTCCGCGGTCTACTCCGCCGTTGTCAGGATGCAGCTGGGCTACGCCCTGCCGCCCTCCAGTTTTGAGCGCAACGGCCAGAAGATCCGCCTGCCCAACCAGATTGAAACCGGAAAGGTGGCCACCTGCCTGGATACCACGCTGCTGTTCGCGGCCGCGTTTGAGCAGGCGGGGCTCAATCCCCTGGTGGTGATCACCGAGGGGCACGCGCTGGTGGGGCTCTGGCTGCAGCCGGAGGACCTGTCCAGCGTGGTGGTGGAGGAGGCGGAGATTCTCCGACAGCGCATTCCCCTGAACGAGCTGATCCTGATCGAGACGACGCTGGCCACATCGCATCCGGCGGTGCCCTTCTCCAAGGCGATACAGGTCGGCGCCCAGGTTGTATCCCTGGATAAAGACCACGAGTTTGTCGCGGCGATTGATATTCGCCGGGCGCGCGGGCATCGCATCAACCCGATCAGTCTCAAATCTCTCTCAACCAGTACCATTGGAAGCGAAAATGAAGGGGAGGCTGTCGAGCCGGGTCTGGAGGACGCGCCGCAGCTGCCCTCGAATACCGTGATCGAGGAAGGAGACATAGCCGAGAGTACACCAGACGGTCGCCTAGAGCGCTGGCAGCGCAAATTGCTGGACCTGTCGGCCCGCAATCCGCTGCTCAACCACAAGCCCGGCAAAACCAACCTAACCCTTGTCTGTGGCGATCCCGGCGCGTTTGAAGACGTGCTGGCAACTGGGGCGCGGATATCCATTGCACCCTTTCCCAAACTCCAGACACAGGATCAGGACGAAGAGATCTATCGCCAGCGCACGGGGCAGGACCTGAAGGAAGAATATGCGCGGGATGCCCTGTCGAAAAAGCAGGTGCTGGTGGACCTTACCCGGGAGGAGCTGGAGAAACGCGCCGTCGAAATCTATCGCAAGGCGCAGACGTCCCTGAAGGAGGGCGGCTCCAACACCCTGTTCCTGGCGGTCGGTTTTCTGTTCTGGAAGCAGCGGGAAAAGGACGACCGCCGCTATCGCGCGCCGCTGATCCTGCTGCCGGTGTCCGTGGAGCGGAAATCGGTGCGCAGTGGCGTGAAGATGGTCGCCAGTGACGATGAGCCCAGGTTCAACACCACCCTGCTGGAGATGCTGAAGAAAGACTTCGGCATCGACATCAAGGGCCTGTACGGCGAATTGCCCCAGGACCACAGCGGTGTGGATGTTGCGGGGATCTGGAGCCGGGTCCGGCAGGCGATCAAGGAGGTGCCGGGTTTCGAGGTGGTCGAGGAGGTGGTACTGGGCCATTTCTCTTTCGCCAAGTACCTGATGTGGAAGGATCTGGTGGATAGGGCCGAGGCGCTGAAAGAAAATCCGGTGGTGAAACACCTGCTGGAGACCCCCAGGGAGCCCTACGAGAGCGATATCCGCTTTGTCGATCCCGGTGATATCGACCGGGAGTACACGCCCGCAGACCTGCTGACGCCCCTGCCGGCGGATTCCTCGCAGATGTCCGCCATCGCCACCGCGGACCGCGGCAAGGATTTTGTGATTATCGGCCCGCCGGGCACCGGCAAAAGTCAGACTATCGGCAACCTGATTGCCCATATGATGGGCAGGGGCAAGAAGGTGCTGTTCGTATCCGAGAAAACCGCGGCGCTGGAGGTGGTGCACCGCCGCCTGAAGGATATCGGCTTGGGCAACTTCTGCCTGGAGTTGCATTCCAACAAGGCGAAAAAGGCCGATGTGCTGGAGCAGTTGCGGACCTCTTGGAACAGCTTCTCGCAGTCCCGGGTGAGTGACTGGCAGGCGGAGGCGGAGCGCCTGAAAACACTGCGGGACCGACTGAACCGGGTCGTCAACGTCCTGCACAAACGCCGCCGCAACGGCATGACCGCCCACCATGCCATCGGCGTCAAGGTGCGCGACGGCGACCTGGCGGCCAAGGTGAAGCTGAGCTGGCCCAATGCCGATTATCATGACGAGCGGCAGCTGCAAAGGTTGCGGGAAACGGCCGAACTGTTGAGTGTGCAGGCCAGGGCGGTGGGTGACCTTGTCGATCATCCGCTGAAAATCGTTGCCAATCATGACTGGCGGCCGCAGTGGCAGGAAACGGTAGTGAAGGCCGCCGGACTCTTGAAGGCGAGTACGGATCAGGTCGCCGGAAATCTGGCGGCACTGGAAAAGGCCGCCGGGCTGAGCCTGGGAAATGTCGGGCTGGCCAGGCTCGGGGCTGTCGCGGAGTTCGGCCAGGTATTGCTGGACTCCTACCGCAAACCGGCCGCTTTTGCGCTGGAGCCGGATGCGCCGGATCGCCTGGACGCATTGGAAGAAGCCGTTGCCCAGCTGAAAGCCTATATCGGCCAGCAGGCCCGCCTCAGTTGCAGCTACGAGGCCCTGGCCTGGCAGAAACTCGATGCCGACAATCTCGAGCGGGAGTGGGGCGAGGCCAACCGGACCTGGTGGCCCAGGAGTTTCTTCGCCAAACGCAAGCTGCTGAAGCAGATGCGCCAGAACGGCGCCCAGGGCGAACCCGATCCCGATAACGATATTGCCGTACTGAAGCAGCTGCGGGATATCGGCGGCAATATTGACCGCTTGGACGGCGTATTGCAGGGGCTGCGCGGCTGGAATTCCTATGACTCCGATCCCCAGGCTATGGCCTCTCTCAAATTGCTGGGCTCCCGTGCCCGCAATGCCGTGGGCAAGCTGGCGGACGATGCGGCATCGCTGGCCGAGATGCGCTCCAGAATCAGGACGCTGCTTTACGATGCCAACGATCTCCTCGCGCCGGACGCATCCGTTGGCCGGGTGATAACAGAGTTCCTGGAATCATTGAAGCGCTTCAATGCGATCAAGGAGAAATTTGAGAGCCTGGTCGGCAGTTCGCTGGATACCCATTTGCCCGGGGCCCATTTACCCGATGATATCCCGGCGCTCGGCGCCATCGGCAGCCTTTGCCGGGAGATTGTGGAACACCATGCCTCCCTGAAGGACTGGTGCGCCTGGGTGCGCAGGCGTTCCGAAGCGTTGGGCTGCCAGTTGGGGCCCCTGGTCGAGGCGATTGAAAGCGGCGGTGTCGAGCCCGATGAGGTGAGCGATGTTTTCGAAGCCGCTTATTGCGCCTGGTGGTCGTCGGTGGTGATCGGGGAGGACGAGGTGCTGAGAACATTCTCCTCGCCCGAACATGAATCGGCGATCCAGCACTTCAGGGAGTTGGATACGCAATTCAGTGACCTGACGGCGCGGTACATCGCGGCCAAACTCGCGGGACAGATCCCGAACCCCGAAGATATCAAGCGCAGCTCCTCCTGGGGCGTGTTGCGCCATGAGCTGCAGAAGAAGACCCGACATAAACCCGTTCGGGAAATGATGGGGACGATTCCGGAAGTCGTCACCAATCTTGCCCCCTGTCTGATGATGTCGCCGCTGTCGATCGCCCAGTTCCTGTCCGCGGGGCAGGCGCTGTTTGATGTGGTGATCTTCGACGAGGCATCCCAGATTACCGTCTGGGACGCGGTGGGTTCCCTGGCGCGGGGCAGGCAGGTGATCGTCGCCGGCGATCCCAAGCAGATGCCGCCCACCAATTTCTTTGCCCGCTCGGATGATGATCCGGATGGCGATATAGACGGAGAGGGCGATCTGGAGAGCATTCTGGACGAGCTGATCGGGGCCAGTATTCCCCAGCGGGTGCTGAACCTGCATTATCGCTCGCGCCGGGAGAGCCTGATCGCTTTCTCCAACAGCCGCTACTATGACAGTTCGCTGATCACCTTCCCGGCACCAGTCCATCCCGACAAGGGCGTATCGCTGGTGCGTCCGGAGGGCTTCTATGCCCGCGGCAAGGCGCGTCACAATCAGGGCGAGGCCAAGGCCATAGTGGCCGAGATAGTGCGGCGCCTGACCTCGCCTGATCCGGCGATGCGCGATCAATCGATCGGTGTGGTGACTTTCAATACGGAACAGCAGACCCTGATCGAGGATTTGCTGGATAAAGCCCGTTCGGATGATCCCTCCATTGAATGGGCATTCTCCGAAGAATCGATCCTGGAACCGGTATTCGTCAAGAACCTGGAGACGGTGCAGGGCGATGAGCGGGATGTAATTCTGTTCAGCATCACCTATGGCCCCGACGAGGCCGGCCACGTCACCATGAACTTCGGCCCGCTCAACCGAAACGGCGGCGAACGCCGCCTGAATGTGGCCATGACCCGCGCGCGGTCAGAGATGATGGTGTTTTCCACCATGCCGCCGGAACGTATCGACCTGGCCAGGACGCAGGCCCGGGCCGTCGCCGATCTCAAGCACTTCCTGGAGTACGCGGAGCGGGGCGCTTCGGCGCTGGGGGCCGCCGTGCACGGCTCCATGGGGGACTTCGAATCTCCGTTTGAAGTGGCGGTGGCACGGGCGCTGCAGGACAAGGGCTGGATCGTCCATCCCCAGATCGGCGTGTCCGCCTACCGCATCGACCTGGGCATTGTGCACCCGGATGCGCCCGGTCTCTATCTCGCGGGCATCGAGTGCGACGGCGCCATGTACCACAGCTCCGTCTACGCACGCGAGCGGGACAAAATCCGCCAGGCGGTTCTCGAAGGCCTGGGATGGACGCTGTTCCGGGTGTGGTCCACGGATTGGTGGATTAACCGTGCCAAAGCGCTCGAGGAACTCCATGCCGCTTTGGACCAACATCTGGAAAAGGTGCGGGAACACGAAGCTCAGAAGGCTCTGTTAGCGAAGGAAGCTGTAGAGCATACGGCTCCTGAAACCGAGCCCGAAGGATTCATTAGAGAAGAGCTCAGTGTCAATGAAGACGGCGTCGTCACCCGGTATTCCCAAGCAAACTTGTCAGGCTTTTCCATCGACCCCGAGCAGTTCTATCAGCCTGGCTATGATGTCTTGCTTAAAGACATTGTGCTGCACGTGATTGATAGCGAAGGGCCGATACATGAAGAGGTTCTGGTGCGAAGAATAGCCCGTGAACACGGTTTTCAGCGCGCTGGTCGACAGATCCGGGACAGGGTTATACAGGCTGCTGAGGGTAACCGGAAGTGTACGCAAGAAGATGTGGGCAGCTTCTACTGGCCGGAGCCGGATGGTAGTTCCACTGCGCGATTTGCTCGCACAGAGGGAAGGGATGAAGAGACTAAAAAGCTGGATTATATCTGCGCAGAGGAACTAACCCAGATCCTCCGTGTTTGTAACGACAATGGCCAGTTCGTTGAGTTCTGTCGGGCACTTGGAATAGGACGCCTGACGCAGCAGATGAGAGCCAGGTTGGATGCAGTGTGTGTGCCGGATATATCCTGAAGGACAAGAGGTTATCCAATGACTTGAGTCTCGGTGTAAGGTAAAAAGTGATCAGGTGTTATTCAGGGACTCATAAAAGTTTTCTGAGGGCGTATAGATAGGGCAAAACAAGTTTACAGCGCGTTAATTTACTAGCGCCTGGTGCCAGGTTCTGCCGACAACGCTCTCAGATTTTCCAGCAGCTTCTCAGCCCGGGCAATATTGGTCGTCAGTTCCGCATTGCCCGGATCCAGGGCTTTGGCATCACGCCAGACCGTCACGGCTCGCTCGATTTCGCCCTGGCTGTACAGGTCATTTCCCCGCTTGATCGCGTTCTCGACCCGGATATCCAGCTGCGCCTGAAACTGCGATTGCAGGGGTTGCAGTTGCGGACTTTCCGGGGACTCCTGCCGCAGTCGGCTCAGGTGCTGCCGTGCGCTCTGCAGGTCTCCGGCATCCAGTGCCTGCTGCAGTTCCGCGACGTGGCGCTTGTTGTCTTTTTTCTTCGGGGGCCGCCTGACGGTTCTGGGCGCTGAATGGCGGAGCCGGTGGTTGGCCAGGGCCAGATCGTGGTCGATGGCTTTGCGCTGTTCGTCGTCCTGCTGTGGATCGTGGTTGTACAGTCTGCGCGCCACTTTCAGGGCGCGCTGGGCCAGGGCATAGTGCTCGCGCTGTAGCGCCTTTTGCCCATGGTCCTGTAGTGCCTGTACTGAGCTACCGCATTGGCGCTGAAAATTCTTCAGTTCCAGCCAGGTCATCACGCTGGGTCCCTGCAGCTGCCGCAGGCGCTGGTAGGCCTCGGCGTCCTGCAGCAGCTGCTCGCCGCGATGGATCGCCAGTTCCATGCGGACCTGTTCTTCGCGCAGCTTGCGCCGTTGTGAGAACTGTTGCTGTGCGCTGTGCAGAGCCTGATTGTCCGGCAGTACGCCTGTGGCGGCCTTCAGAACCTGGCCGGCGCCGTGCCAGTCGTTCTGTTTTTCCAGGCGGCTGGCGGTGCGGATTGTGTTTTGTTCAAACTGCCGCAGGCCGCTGTGCAGCTGTTTGATCTGTTGTTGCTGGGCCGGTGTCGGGGTATCGAGTTTCCGCAGGCGGTGGAGTTCGGCTGACTGCCGGCGCGCCTGCTGCAGTGCCTCGGCCGGAAAGGCTTCCGGTAGCTGTTGTTGTGTCGGCATCAGGCTGCAGGCTGGCAACAGCGGTAACAGCAAAAACCACAGGAGTGCTAAGCGGCAATTACGCATGCTCGACTGCCTGTGGGGTCTGTTGCTGGGCGCGGGTGCTCAGTAGCTTCTGCAGGTTGGCCTGCAGCAGTTCCTGGTCCTGCTGATGGATGTCCTGCACGGAATAGAGTCCCACCGGTACTGCCTTGCCGCGGATCGAGAGGGTCCGTTCCGGATGTGCGATGATGCGGTCCTCCAGCATGGTGAACAGTTGTTTGCGGATGATGGTCTGGTCCGGCCGGGCCTCGCTGCACAGTCGGGATGCCAGGTTGACGGCGTCGCCGACCACGGTGTATTCCATCCGCTCGTCGGAGCCCAGGTTGCCGGCCAGCATGGCGCCGCTGTTGATGCCGATGCGGAAGTGCACCTCGGGCCGGCCATCGGCGCGGCGCTGTTCGTTCAGCTGCGCGGCCAGCTGTTGGATCAGCACCGCACAACTGACAGCGCTGAACGCGTGGTCGGAATCCTCTTCCAGTGCCCCGAACACCAGCATCGCACAGTCGCCGATAAATTTGTCGACCACACCTCCATACAGGGTGCAGGCGCGGGAAATATAGGAGAAATACTCGTTCAACAGTGCGGAGACCTGGCTCGGCTGCAGCTTTTCCGACATGGCGGTAAAGCCGGTGATGTCGGCGAACACGACCGTCGCCTCGATCGGTCGGTCGACCAGCCGGACCTCCCCCAGGTTGGCCAGTACCCTGTCGGCAACGTTTTTCGACACATAGCGGGAAAAGACCTGTTCGACCTGCGATTTTTTCAGCAGCCCGGCCGCCATGCTGTTGAACCCCTCGAACAGGTCGCCGAGTTCGTCGTTGCGCTGCTGGTCGATCCGGGTCGACAGATCGCCGCGGCCGATGGCGCGGGTGGCCTGCATCAGTTGGTGGATCGGTAGCGACAGGCGGCGGCTCAGCCAATAGGCCAGCAGGGAGGCCAGCACCGTCATGGCCAGGGTGGCGTAGATGATGGCATTGCGGGCGCTGGTGGCGGCCTTGTCCATCTGCGATGCCGACAGGGTCACCACCGCCGAGCCAACCCGGACACCCTGGTAGGTCGCCGGGGCGACAAAGCTGATCAGCCGCTCCGGGGGGCCGCCAGCCGTGCGGTGGAACCAGGGTCGGGGGGCGACCCCGGTGGCATCGAGTGGATCATCGGTCAGATCCGGCTGGACACCGGTCGCCGACAGCAGCTCGCCGTCGAGCGTGTAAATCGCCGCGCCGAGGATCTTCTCGTCCTGGCCCAGATTGGTGGTCAGCATGCGCAGGTTCAGGCTGTTTTCCGACAGGATCGGTTCACTGGCCAGTTTGGCCAGCTGCATGGCCATGGTATTGCCGAAATCGTGCAGCTGTGTGCGAATCATGCGGTTCTGGTTGTCGCTGATAAACAGCCCCAGGCTCGCCATCCCCAGTACCAGCAGCAGGGTCATGGCCACCGCCAGTTTGAACGCAATCGGGATGCGGCGGGGCAGCAGCTGGAGAAGGCGTACCGGTAGGCCATTGGCAACGTGCCGCAGAGTGCGTTTGGCCTGAGTGATCACCGGGGGGTCTCCTTCTGCTAGCCACCTGTATTTCGGGGGTGAGAGATGCGCACTATACCAGTTCTTGGACGGCTGTATGACTCGTTCCGGCTTACGGGCTGGTCAAAAAATGGTCAGCTCTCGGGTTGCTCGAAAGTCGCGCGGGGCTGCGCTCTCTGCAAGGGGGTAGGCCCGATGGGGCAGGGTCCGGAGCGGGGCAAGATTTCAGCGTCAGCTCTATATGCGCTGCTTTGTTCCTCCCGAATGGTCGCCGGACCTTGTCGAAGCGTCGTTACATGAAAGCCGGGGAACCGCGATCTGAACTTGTCTGACACAATCCAGACTCTGCGCAAAAGGGCAGGCCGTTATTGATCGGCGTCTTTCTCTATCTCGCCGTAGTAGGCCTTCAACACATCAAATGCCTTCTTCTTGTGGCCCTGCTCGTCGATCAATCCCTTGCGGTTCCAGCCCTGCTGGTAGAGCGGGTGGTTGCGTTTCGGTGAGCGGAAGTCAGCGAGAATCCATGGGGCCACGCCACTGTAATTGTCCGGCATGCGCTTGAGCATTTTGATCTGCTCTTCGTAGTACCACTGCTGGTACTCCTCGCTCCAGCGGGTCTCGCGGTCGGCGTGGAAGCCGCTCTTGGCGCCGGCGCCAGTCTCGCTGATAAACAGCGGTTTATCGTAGGCCACTTCCCAGTTGGCGGTGCGGCACATATCCGGGGTGCCGCCGTACCAGCCCAGGTACTCGTTGACCGAGACGATATCGGTATAGGCGCCCAGCGGGTCGTCGACGCGGTTGGTTTCCGGGTTGTAGTGCACTTCCAGGGCGGCGGAAATCAGGCGGCTGTCGTCGAGGGATCGGGCCGTATCGATCAGGGATTTCATAAAGCCGGTGCGCACCGGGCTGACCGGAGTCTCGTTGCCGACGGACCAGATGACAATCGAGGCGCGATTGTGGTCGCGGGCAATCATCTCTTTCAGTTGGGCCTTGGCCTTGTCCAGTACCGCATCGTTGCCGAAGTCGATGGTCCAGTACACCGGGATTTCCGACCACACCAGCAGGCCCATTTTATCCGCCAGGCGGGTCATCTGCTCGTTGTGCGGGTAGTGGGCGAGACGCACCATATTGGCGTTCAGGTCCTTCGCCCAGCCCAGCAGCTGTTCGGCATCGGCCTCGCTGTGCGCGCGGCGCACGCCCTGCGGTATCTCTTCATGAATGGCGATGCCGCGCAGGAAGACCGGTTCGCCGTTTAGCAGAATCTTTTTGCCGGACGTCTCGATCTTGCGAAAGCCGATATTGTCCGCCAGTTCCTCGCTGTTGTAGGTCAGGCTGACGTTGTACAGCTTTGGGGTCTTCGGGGACCACAGCTGCAGATCTTCCAGTTCCAGATCAAATTCCAGCCGGCTGCCGGTCACCGGATAGCGCTGTTCAACACCCAGCTCCGGAATTGCCAGCGTGACTGCGCCGCTGCTGGCAGCCTTGTCCAGGGTCACATTGCCGGAAATCCGGAAACGGTTTTCCTGTTTCGCGGTGAGGATATCCTGCGCGGGATCCAGCTCTATCTCGTACTGTTGAATAAAATTGTCCGGCGTCATCACCAGCTTGATATCGCGGGTGATACCGCCGTAGTTCCACCAGTCGGTATTGATGGTGGGGATCTCGTCCGGGTGGCGCTTGTTATCCACCTTGACCACCAGGAAGTTGTCTTTTTCCTTCAGCAGGTCGCGGGGGACTTCGAAGTTGAACGGGGTAAAGCCGCCTTTGTGCATGCCGAGCTTCTTGCCATTCAGGTAGACATGCGCTTCGTAGTTGACTGCGCCGAAATAGAGGAAAACCCGTTGGTTTTTCCCGAGCTGGGGGCGATCGAAATCCCGTTGGTACCAGACGGTGCCCTCGTAGTAGGTGAAGGTATCATCCTGGGAATTCCAGTCACCGGGGACTTCCAGGGTATAAGGCGCGCGGTAGCCGTGTTCGCGGCGTTCGGATCTGTGCTTGGTCACCGGCCGGTTCCAGTAGGCCTCCGGATCGCCCTCGCTGCGCTCCTTGTAGCGGTAGTTGTAAAAGCCGGTTTCGTAGGGATCGAGGATATAGTGCCAGGTGCCGTTCAGGGAGACGGATTCCCGGCTGTCGGTATTGACGATCAGTCTGTCTGCTGCCATGGCGGGTATGGTCGTTAAACTCATCGCTAAGAGCATCATTAGTTTTCTTATCATAATTCTCTCTCTGTTACAGAATTGCGCGCACTGGATTCCTGTGGACGTTGGTGATCTTCTGCACTGCCGGCGTAGGGCTGCGGGCGACCTGTCCCGAAGCTCGGACACGCTTTCCCGGGCGAGGTGGGATGCCATTGCCGGCCATTATTATGCTTATATTTGTAATACTATATTACCAGCAAGGTCGACTGGCAATACAGGCCCGCGTCGGGCGCGGTTACAGTCAATGGGGACGCCGCCGAATGGTACTTCCATGGCCCGCTCCGCGTATCAATAGATTATTCGCCTGGTTTTCTTGCCCGATCCTATCGCTGGACGTTGTTTTGGTGGTGATCGGGGGTAGGCGGGAGTAGAGTTGCGCCGAGGAGGATTTTGCACCTTATGGCAAATCGAAACCACACCCGGCAGGATCGTGACCGACAGGTGGCTGTGTCGCAGCGGGCACTGGCCGAGGTCATTTCCCGGTACACCAGCGGGGAGGGCGACTATGTAACGCCAGTCCCGAATCTCGGCTTTTTCCGGCGCGAGCGGCCTTCGGATCCGGATTTTTGCCTGATCGAGCCGAGTGTGGTGCTGGTCGTGCAAGGCGACAAGCGAATGGTTATTGGCGGTGAGGCGTATCCCTACGATACCTCGAACTTCCTAGTGACCTCGCTGGATCTGCCGGCCACGTCCCAGGTGATCACTGGCAGCCAGGAGAAACCGTGCCTCGGCTTGGTGCTGAAGCTGGATTTGCGCATGCTGGCGGAACTGATTGCCCAGGGCAGCCTGGCCCCGCCGAAGGATAAGGCCACCGGCAGCAGCGTCGGGCTCGGGGCGGTCACGCCCGGGATCCTGGAACCGTTCAATCGCCTGCTGAATCTCCTCGATGAACCCGAGGCAATCGGAGTGCTGGCGCCATTGATCGAGCGCGAGATTCATTTTCGCCTGTTGATGAGCGACCAGGCGGCACTGGTGCGGCAGATTGCGTCGGTAGACAGTCACGGCCACCGGGTTGCCAAAGCGATCGAATGGCTGAAATTGAATTTTGCCTCGCCGTTGCGTATCGAGGAATTGGCTGCCCGTGTGCAGATGAGTGCGCCGACATTTTACCAACACTTCCGCCAGCTCACGGCGATGAGCCCGCTGCAGTACCAGAAATGGCTGCGCCTGAACGAGGCGAAGCGACTGATGCTGAACGAACACCTGGACGCGGCCAGCGCCGCTTTCCAGGTGGGCTACGAAAGCCCCTCGCAGTTCAGCCGCGAGTACAGCCGTCTCTTCGGCGCTCCGCCCAGGCGTGATATCGAACGGCTGCGGGGCCTGGCAAGCGGCGAGCGGCTTCAGGGCTGACAGGCCAACCGGCAGCGCGGTGCCGCGCATCTCCCCTTGATACTCTCGTCGACCATCGATATGCAGCTTTTCCAGCGAGGATCTGGGCATCCCCCTGTTTTGTTCAGCATGGCATCGACGCCGCTGTGCGCCTGCACCGCGCAATCCGCCAGCATTGCCTGAATCGCGCTGACGGTTTTCTGAGGATCGGGCAAGAAATCCTCCGGATCAAACTACCTTTCTGCTTCAGTACACGTGCAATATTGCAATTCATGTATGAGCGGAAGAGTCCACCGGTGCAGGAGTTTTTCAACGATGAAAGAAGCAGGGAAACCAAGTTCCGATACATTGGGGCCGAATAGCGATCGTCGCAGGGTCCTGAAGTTTATCGGTTCGAGCGCCGCTGCGTTTGGCCTGATATCGATTACCCAAGTTCCTTTGGCGAGGGCCCGGAATATGTCCAATGGTGCCGACAATTTCTATACTAGTGATCTGGTGACAAAAGAGAAGGTCACTTTTAAAGATCAATACCAGATGCGTGTCGTCGGGAATCTCTTTATTCCCGGGAATCGAGAGCGCGGAGGTGCGCTGCCGGCGATTGTCGTCGGCCACCCGATGGGTGCGGTCAAGGAACAGAGCGCAAATCTCTACGCCACAAAAATGGCGGAACAGGGCTTTGCCGCGCTATCCATTGACTTGCCATTCTGGGGAGAGAGTGAAGGCCAGCCCCGCAATGCGGTCTCGCCGGACCTCTATTCCGAGGCATTCAGCGCCGCAGTAGACTTTCTGGGCACCCACAAGAGTGTTGACCGGGAGCGTATTGGCGCCATTGGGATCTGTGGTAGCGGCAGCTTCGTGATCAGCGCCGCCAAAATCGACCCGCGCATGAAGGCGATTGCCACTGTCAGCATGTATAACATGGGCGCAGCGAACCGGAATGCCCTCAATCATTCGCAGACACTGGAACAGCGCAGCGAGATCATTGCCGCTGCTGCCCAGCAACGCTATGTGGAGTTTACCGGTGGAAAAATGGAGTACACCAGTGGCACGGTGCACGAGCTGACGGAGGATACACATCCAATCCAGCGCGAATTCTATGATTTCTATCGCACGCCGCGCGGAGAGTTCACGCCCGAGGGAAGCTCCCCCGAGCTGACGACCCATCCGACACTGACCAGCAATATGAAGTTCATGAATTTCTATCCGTTTAAGGATATCGAGACGATTTCCCCGCGCCCTATGTTGTTTGTCAGCGGCGACCGGGCACACTCGAAAGAGTTCAGCGAAGATGCCTATCGGCGCGCCGCAGAGCCCAAGGAGCTCGTATGGATTCCGGGGGCCGGGCACGTTGATCTTTACGATCGGGTGGATCTGATTCCGTGGGAAAAAATAACCGCCTTTTTCCGAAAAAGTCTTTCGTAAAAATTTTGGTGGACGTTTACATGTGGATGTCAGTTGGATATTGATTTACTGGAAGACTTGGGGAGCTATTCATGAAAAAACTTTTTGCAGTCGCCCTTTTGATTGCGTTTCTGGGCTCAGCCTCTGGTTATGCGCAGACTATTGAAATTACGCGCAATGCATCGACGCCATCAATCCCGGGAGGAAAGGAGTATTTTACCGGCCGTGTTGTGGTCGATCCGCTGTATCCGGCCACGGCACAGACAGGTGCCACTACCGGCCTGGTGACCTTTGCCCCGGGAGCACGCACGGCGTGGCATACCCATCCGGCCGGTCAGCTGCTGATCGTCCAGTCTGGCAAGGGGTGGGTGCAGCAGGACGGGCAGGCGCGCCAGGTTATCAATCCCGGTGATGTGATCTGGATTCCAGCCAACACCAGGCACTGGCATGGTGCGACCGCCAATAATGGTATGAGCCATATAGCGGTTTCCTATATGAAAGATGGCCAGAATGTCATCTGGAAAGAACAGGTTACCGACAAACAGTACAACCCCGAATAACCGAAAGACAGAGGGAGGCGAATCATATGCACGGCAAGGCGTTTTTGCGTGTGAGGGGGCTTATACTGCTGGTGGCATCGACGGTACTGTTTTTAACTGCATGCGCTGACAAGGAGGAGGAAGGTATGGCCAGATCTCCGGTACGGGTTCCCAGTCTGGAGGATGTCCGCGCTGTTTCACCAGCGTTAGAGCGCTATACGACACAGGGACTGCTGGATGAGGTGTGGAAGCGCCCCGATCTGCTCCCACGCGATCGGAGCATTGTTACCCTGGCTGCGCTGATCGCGCGTAACCAGACAGTGGAGCTGCCATTTCATATCAATCTCGCATTGGACAATGGCGTCAAGCCCGGTGAAATTTCCGAGATTATCACCCACCTGGCTTTTTACAGTGGCTGGGCCAATGCCACGTCCGCTGTTGTGGTTGCCAAGCCCATATTCGAGGCGTTGGGCGTGCGGGCGGATACGCTGCCCGCTGCCGGCGGAGACCTGTTGCCGCTCGATGAGGAGGCTGAAGCCCAGCGCGCGAGTTTTGTCGACGAAAGCTTCGGTGCGGTTTCCTCCAGCCTGGTTGAGGACACCACCCGCTTCCTGTTTCGCGACCTGTGGTTGCGGCCCGGTCTCGCTCCCAGGGATCGCAGTCTTGTGACCGTCAGCGCGCTGATTGCCAACGGTCAGGTGGAGCAGGTTCCCTTCCATCTGAACCGTGCCATGGACAACGGGCTGTCCCGGACAGAAGCGTCCGAAGTGCTCTCACACCTGGCTTTTTATGCCGGCTGGCCCAATGTTTTTTCGGCCCTGCCTGTGGTCAAGGAAGTCTTTGCCAAACGTAGTGATTAAATGGCTGGCAGGCGCAATGGTATGGTGCAGCAAGTGGCGCTGCGAAAAACTGAGGAGTTTGACTATGGATATGAAAATTTACCGCGCCGGTTCACAGCCGTCTGTGCCCGGTCCCGAAGAGTGCTTTACCGGCCGGGTGCGCATCGATCCGCTATTCAACCCGTCCGAGCCGGCCCGCACCTCGGCGGCACTGGTGACATTTGAACCCGGCGCCAGGTCGGCGTGGCACACTCACCCACTCGGACAGCATCTGGTTGTCACTGCAGGCGTAGGCTGGACCCAATGCTGGGGTGGGCCAAAGAAAGAGATTCGGGCGGGCGATGTCGTGTTCTGCAATTGCGGCAAGAAACACTGGCACGGAGCTACCGACACTACCGCCATGAGTCACATCGCGATTCAGGAGGCCCAGGACGGTTCTCCAGTGGATTGGCTGGAGAAGGTCAGTGACGAGCAGTATTTGTCGGCGCTGGAGCCTGATTGATCGGGCGGGATGGGCTTCTGCTGATTGGCCTGCAGCAGTTCTTGATCCTGTTGATGGATGTCCTGCACTGAATAGAGGCCCATCAGTACTTCCTTACCGGGGATCGACAGGGTCCGTTCCGGGTGTGTGATGATGCGGTTTTCCAGTATGGTGAACAGTCGGGGGCCCAGTTGATGGCGTCGCCGAAGTGATCACCGGAGCTACTTCTTGTATTTGGGGGGCTAGGAGATGCGCACTATACCAGTTCTTGGATAGCGGTATGACTGTTACCGGCGCATAGGCTGATTAAAAGCTGTACTTTACGCCTACTTTCAATTGCGACGATACTTGGCTCTTGGGGGCTTCGTCATTTATCTGAAGTTGGGGGCGAAGTCATCTGCAGGTAAATAAATGGGCCTGACCAGCCCTGCGATGTTTTGGTTGGGGCATCCCTATCCCTGAAAAGAAAGAGTGGTAGGAGCAGCCACCACTCCTGATTCGAGCGCTGGGCCAGCGAAAGGCTGGCTCATTTGTCAGGAAAGTCAGTTAAAACTGATACCCAAAGTGAACACCGTAATCCATTCCTGACTGGAACTCCTGCTCGTAATTGGAGTTGATGTAGGATTTTCCAGCGGTAAGGCCTGTAAGGAAGCCGTGTTCATCGGTGCCGTTGAAATAATAGGTATAATTTACGCCGATAAAGCTCTCATAGCGTATTTTGTATACTCCACCTGGAGCTGGGGACCATGTGACTTCATTGTCCTCCGGACGCTTTGTGCGCGCAACCAGCCCCAGAGCATGGTTGTCATTCAGCTCTTTTTCCCAGCCGACCGAGAATCCGTATTCATTGCCTAAAGAGCCACCAGTCTCCGCAAGCCCGGCACCAGCATAAACTTTACTGGAGTCCATATTGAGCGAGAATTTAAACCCTGCCAGTCCTCCGTACTGAGTGCCGAGCCCCACCCCAAATTGGGGACCAGTGTCTGATAAGGCCAGGGAGGGCAGTATTGCCAATATCGCGGCGATTTTTTTCATTTTCCAATCCTTTTGGTGTTATTGGTCAGCTGTGTGACCTTAAATAGAAAGTATTGTTCCCAATATGGACTTATTCGGCAGAACCATGATGAAAATCATGGATCCAGGTTTAATACTTTGGCTGATAACTTGCAGCGTAGTGGTTGCCGAGTCCTCCGAGCCAATATTTAAAATACTGCGGCGGCCATCTGGTGAGAGGGTTGCAAACTGGCCTGAACATTCCGTCAAAGTGATTGAGGCTGAGTACTACTGGAGTTTGCATTCGTTCAGGAGGCCCCATTGTAGCGCGCGGCCGCAGAGTTTTGGATAAATCTACGATATGGATAGCCGTTTCACTGTTCTCTGGCGGGGTTTGCTGTTGGTCAATAGTGGTACTGGCGTATCGGATCATGAGCTCTATTGGGTCTCTGAGGGCTCGCAGGAGCGCATTGCGGAGGTTTGGTATGTCGCGAAGCCGGGGTTGGACAACGAAACATCCACTTTTCATGCCCACTCGGGATTTGGCCAATATCAGCCAGTGTCCGCAGTCTGGGGAGGCGTTAGCCTAGCGGGGGGAGAGGGGGATACCCGTCATGCTGGTTGTTGAGAAGGTCTTTGAAAGAGAGGCAGGCAGTGTACGCTCGGCAGGAGGGTTAGCTGTCATGCGGTGCAGTAAGTCGGGAGCCTGAAAGGCGGCATCTCAAGATTGGCGTGACGCTGCTTTAAGGGAGGGTATGGATTCAAGACGCCGGGGAGCTTTTCCGCCGAAGAATCCGGGCATAAAAAGCCTGCTCCTTCTGGAGGGGTCTTTTAGGTGGCGCGCTCGGGAGGATTCGAACCTCCGACCGCCTGGTTCGTAGCCAGGTACTCTATCCAGCTGAGCTACGAGCGCGTCGAGGCGGCGAACTTTAGAGAATCGTCACGCTCGCGTCAATACTCATTTTGAAATGGCAACGCTTTGGCTCCGCTCAATATTCCATCAATACCGGATATGTTCGATACGCCTGGTCGTAATAGGCGCTGTGCTGGTAGAAAAAGTCCATCCGTGCCCGCGGGTCTTCGGCAAATGCCTTGTCCTGAAGTCGCGCTTCAAACGCTTTCTTGAGTTCCGGATCCTCTTTCAGCATCTTTTCTGCCAGCGGCACCGGCGCATAGGGCTCGTAGTACTCGGTGCGCTGGAAGACCTAGTTGAAGAAGCCCCATTGGAAAAGGGAGTCCGGCCCTCGCGGGTCCAGCAGTGCGACGGCCAGGCCCGCCAAGTGGCTGGTCGGTGCTGACCCTGGCGTAACCGCCGAGTGAGATGTCGGCGCCTTCTTCCGAGAATTCTGCCTCAACCCGGAAATGGCCCTCGAACGGCTGGTCTGCGAACTGGTATTTGTCGATCTTGAAGCGGGTGAGCCTGGCGTTGTCCCGCTGCGGCTCGCCGATTTCAATACCGTGGGCATGCAGGTGTTCCAGTACCAGTGTCTCGTGTTTCGGCAGGTAGAAAGCTGTTGGTACCCGCACCTCGGTGCCTTTGACGTTGCCCACATAGACTGGCAGGGAGGGGTAGTCCTTGGCCCGATCGAGCCAGACTACCTGCTCGTTACCGGTGATGGTGTTCCGTTCCTTTTTGTAGGCGATGCCCTTGCATGGCTCTTCCGCATATCTGGACAGGTCCGGTTCGTCGTTACGACGCCATTCCAGCACCTGGGTTTCCGGGCGGCGCTGTCGATCGCTGGCGATGGCCCGGCCGAGCGCCTCGACGTCCTCCGCCAGCGCCTGCAGGGCGGCCTGGATCAGTACGTAGGTGCCCAGCACCCGCTGGCGGTAGGGTTTCAGGGGGTGGTTTTCCACAGCACTGTGGGCAGGTGGCGCAGGTCGCCCAGCCCGTTGGAGAAGCGCGGCGGTGCCGTCCAGTGGCTGATGCCGTCCGCAAACTCCTTCGGGTTCACGCCGAAGATCAATGGGCCGGGAATATGGCCGGCGTCCGACAGGGTGCGGTCCAGGTCTTTCTGCAGGCTGGTTTCCAGCCAGTTGGTAATGGCCGGCGAATCGCTGGCGAAGGCGCCGTTGTAAGCGTAGGTGATATCGTATTGGTAGTCCTCGCCGTCGGTAACGTGGATATCCAGGTAGAGACTTGGCTGGTAGTCGTTGATCAGGTCCATCACCGCGCGCTGCTCCGGAGTGTCGAGCTTGGTGTAGTCGCGATTCAGGTTCAGATTGTTGCTGTTGGTGCGCCAGCCGGCATTGTCCGGGCCGCGCTGGTTCATGCGTGTATACAGGCCGGTGCGCTCGTGGCCATCCACATTTAGCATCGGGATAAACAGCAGGTTGACGCGCTCGATCAGCCGCCGTAGTTCCTCGTCGCCGTTGACATAGTCCCGCAGCAACATCAGCCCGGCATCCTTACCATCGATCTCACCGGAGTGAATACTGGCCTGGGCCAGCAGGCTCGGTTTGCCGTTTGTCCTGGGGTCGCTGCCACCCGCCGTCAGGGTGACCAGCTGCACCTGCCGGCCGCCGGCGGAAGTGCCGATATCCCGGGCCTTGATATCCGGGCTGGCGGTGGCCAGGCGGTCGATGAAGGCGCGGGTCTGCCGGTAGTCCGGGGTGGTGCTAAAGCCGCTGGCCTCGGCGGGTGTCACCCAGTCTCCCTGTGTGACAACCAGCGCCTCGGAAGAGCCGCTCCAGGGAAGCAGCTCGGGCAGCGGCGCCTGCACCGGGTCAGCGTGGGCCGATAGCGGAGCCAGCAGGGTGGCGGCGATCAGGTAGTGGTTGCGCAAGACCGGGCGCAGGGATTGGGCGATTTTCAACATGGCGGGTGGGTTTTCCAGTAACTGTCAACGTGTTGCGCTTTCGCATCAAGCGGCACAATTTACAGGATTTCCCGCTGTATGTAAGCGCGGTTTGGCGCCGGCCGCCAGAGGAGTGGCGCCCCGTAAGGTGGGGAATATCCCGGGCGAAGTTGTCGTTGGGGGATATTGGTGTTGATCGGCGTTTTTCCTTTATGCGGAGCCTGTGCCTTCATGTCGCGCTTGATAGCTATTGGAATTGGTTCTCCAGTATCTGTCGGGTGCGCGAATCAACCTCGCCGTCGTAATACTTGTCCAGCACCTGTTCGAATGGGTCCTCGCCGTCTCCGGCGACAGAGAACAGGGTCATTGATGAGCGGAGTTTGAGGTCGTCCGGGCTGCCGAAAATTTCGTGTGCCGTTCGCCCCTCCAGTTGCAGCAGTTGCTCGCAACAGGCCTTCAGCCTGGGGCCGAGCCGTGGGTGATCCAGATAGGCCCGGGCTTCCTCCAGGCCGCTGATGGCGTAGTGCCTGGCTGTGGCGCTGCGGCCGAGCCCGGCGATCTGGGGAAAGATGTACCACATCCAGTGCGAACGCTTCTGGCCCGCGGCGAGTTCCGCCAGGGCAGATTCATAGCTGTTGCCCTGGGCGGTGACAAAACGCTCGAGATTGTGGGGATCGTCCATGGTTTTTCCTAGATCGGTGCCATTCACAGGTTGGCCGTGCCGCTTTCGGTGCCGGGGCGTC
Source organism: Microbulbifer litoralis (assembly GCF_023634065.1). GTDB lineage: Bacteria > Pseudomonadota > Gammaproteobacteria > Pseudomonadales > Cellvibrionaceae > Microbulbifer > Microbulbifer litoralis. The sequence goes on along the minus strand of NZ_JALKCV010000004.1, from coordinate 356,113 downwards.
CGAATACGACCCGGTCGATACCCGGAAGCCGTGTCAGGTTCAGTTCGATCAGTGGCCTGACTGCGGCAATGGTGGCGGAGATGCCGGCCCAGGCGTTTTCATCCATGGCCAGCACCACGTGGGCGGTATTGTCGACCTGCCGGAAGTAGACCAGTTTTGCCGCCTGTGGCCGGTTCTCCAGCACGGCGGCAGCGACCTGCTGTGCCAGGGCCGCGGCAACGGGCTGCTGCCCGGGATTGTGGAACGGTCGCTTTGTCATCGTGACTGACGGGAAGGGATTCTCGCCGCCCGCCTGGGCATAATTTGCCATCTGCTGTCGGTAGCCGGGGATATCTTCCGGCAGGATGATCTGTACCTGTGTATTGTCGTCGCTTCTGACACAGGCGGCGATGGACAGTATCCACAGCAACAGCAGGCCGGTCGAAATGGGGTGCAGCGGGTGATTGCTCATTGTTGCGAGTCCGTAATGGTGGTGAATGGTCTGTGGCTCGGAGCGGCGGCAGGGGCGTCGCTTGTCGAGGCTTTCCCTTAGTCCGGTCCGTTACCCAAAGGGAATTCTAACGCGGAACCGGCCAGCCGAAAGCCCGGATCAGCGACAGGAATGCACCCTGCGGCGGCGCGGTCAGTTCCAGGTGTTCGCCGGTCACCGGGTGCTCCAGTTGCAGTCGCAGCGCGTGCAGCAACAGCCGGTCGCAGCCATATTGCCGGGCGAAAAAACGATTGTGTACCGACTTGCCGTATTTGGGGCAGCCGATCAGCGGGTGGTGGATATGCTTGAAGTGCCGGCGGATCTGGTGCCGGCGCCCGGTTTTCAGCTGTATCTCCACCAGGGAGTAGCGGCTGGTCGGGTAGCGGTCCACGGCGTGGGGCAGCTCGATGGTCGCAAGTCGGCGGAAGAGGGTAACGGCCGGTTGGCGCGGCAGGTCGGCCCTGGGGTGTTTACGCTGGTGCTTGAAATCGGCAACCGGCGGCAATGGGTGGTCGATTGTGTCCTGTTCCGGGCAGTAGCCCCGGCAGACGGCGATATATTTCTTTACGGTTTCGTCGCTTTCCATCTGCGCCTGCAGCCGGGCGGCGACTTCGCCGGATTTGCCGAAGATGATTGCGCCGGACGTGGGTTTGTCCAGCCGGTGAACGGGGTAGAGGTGGCAGCCGGCCCGGTCGCGCAGGTACTGCAGCAGTATCTGCGTCTCGTGGCGGTCTATGCCGGAGCGGTGCACCAGCCAGCCTTCGGGTTTGAAGGCGGCGACGAGATAGGCGTCTTCAAAAATGATTTCTGGGTACATGCTTGGGCTTGTCGGCGAAGAGCGGTTGGGGAGCACTATTATAGCCGGGTAGGGTGCGCTGTGCGCACCGGCGCCGCCAAAAATACGTACAGGGACCTACCGGTGTGTACCGTCGGACAATCGCCAATTGCCATTTTTATATTGACATTTTACTTCGGCTGGTTAGACTCGCCCCACTTTCCAGACAACCTCCCGTTCTCGCGGTCCGCGCCGCGCCGGGACCTGAAAAAGGAGCATATGAAATGCGGTATCAAAACCTGACAAGTCGTTTTACCTGATACACCTTTCATGTGCTTGCGCTTGAAAGGTGATGGTGCCTTTCAAGCCAGAGTCCCCAAAAGCCCTGGCTGATGCCGGGGCTTTTTTTTTGCTCCTTGGAAGGCTGATTTATATAAACGTGGAGAAATCCAGGGATTCGTTATGCCTGTAAAAATGGTATTGAACGGCAATGCACCGCCCGGCACCGTGCCGGTAAAGATCTACACCGATGAAGTGGAACATGCGGCATTGCAACAACTGAAAAATATTGCCCGTTTGCCCATCGTACACTCGCACGTGGCGGCCATGCCGGATGTCCATCTCGGCAAGGGTGCCACTGTGGGATCGGTTATTCCCACGGTGAACGCCATTGTCCCGGCGGCCGTGGGCGTGGATATCGGCTGCGGTATGAATGCGGTACGGACTTCGCTGCACGCCCACCAGCTGCCGGACAACCTGAAGCCGCTGCGCAGTGCAATCGAGGCGAGGGTGCCGGTGGGCCTCGGCCGCCACAAGCTGATCAGCGCGCGCGAGTCAGCCTGCAGGCAGCTGGCTCCGGGAGCGGATCGCCTGTTCGGCAGGCATCCGGCACTGCTGAAAAAGCTGCGCCGGCCACAGCAGACTTGGGTCACCCAGCTGGGCACCCTGGGCGGCGGCAATCACTTCATCGAGATCTGCCTCGATGAGGACGGCGCCGTCTGGGTGATGCTGCACTCCGGTAGCCGCGGTATCGGCAACGCCATCGGCCAGCATTTTATCCAACTGGCCAAAAAGGATATGGCGGGTCATATGCACAATCTGCCGGACAGGGACCTGGCCTACTTTACGGAAGGCTGCGGTCACTTCGATGATTATATCGAGGCGCTCAACTGGGCGCAGGAGTACGCTCGGGTCAATCGCCAGGAGATGATGAAGTTGGTGCTGGGCTGTCTGCGCGAGCAACTGCCGGCCTTCACGCTGACCTCCGAGGCGATCAACTGCCACCACAATTATGTGGTGCGGGAGCAGCACTTCGGTCGCGATGTGTATGTCACCCGCAAGGGTGCCATCAGCGCGCAGCGGGACCAGCTCGGTATTATTCCGGGGTCCATGGGTGCCCGGTCGTACATAGTGCGGGGGCTCGGCAATGCGGAATCCTTCTGCTCCTGCGCCCACGGCGCCGGCCGCAGCATGAGCCGCAGTGCCGCCCGCAAGCGCTTCAGGCGCAGCGACCTGGAAGAGCAGACCCGCGGTATCCAGTGCCGCAAGGACAAGGGCGTGATCGATGAGATTCCGGCCGCTTACAAGGATATCGACCGGGTGATGGCCAACCAGGCCGACCTGGTGGAAACGGTGCACACACTGCGCCAGGTGATCTGTATCAAGGGCTGAGCGGAAGTCGCTGGCCCTGCGAGCCAACTAAAGGAAGCGAGAGATGAAAAAATCAAAACCCCGCAACCAAGTTGCGATGAATCCGCTGCTGCGCAAGGGCGGCGCCCATGTGCGGGCCAGGTCCGGCAGGCGGTTTGCCGATAAGCAGCAAATGTTGAAAGCGGCGCGGGAGTGGAAAGGCTCCCGCGACTCTTTTTTCTTCTGCTTCTAATCTTTTCTCTACTTCCGGCTTTTTCCCCGCATTTATTCAGAATCCTTTTAACAACCGGCAAACCCTGTATTCACTTCCTTGAGTTGTCATTCCGGACTCGATCCGGAATCCGGGACGACGGGGCCTCTTCGCTGGATCCCGGATCGAGTCCGGGATGACGACTGCGACGGGTGGCTTGGGTTAAAACAATTTTGAGACAACTAATAATTCCTTAAATCAGGCTAGTGCCAGCCGGGCAGCGGCTCTACATAGACCCAGCGCTTTTTGTACAGTTTGAACAGCGATATCTCGTGCATCGAATGCTCGGTATCGTTCTCCAGATACCACGCCCTGAATTCCACCAGCGACTTCTTCAGCCCCTGTTTGCTCCTGATGATTTCCAGGCGGGTCCACTGTGTCTCCATATCGGCCAGGTTCAGCTCCGGGCAGTTGTCCGGATGCCAGGTCTTGCGCAGGTAGGACACATCGCCGCGGATAAAGGCGCAGAAGCGGCTGCGCATCAGTGCCTCGGCGGTCCCGGGATAGGCCCGGCCGGACAGGTAGAGGCCGCAGCATTCGTCCATGGGTTTGCCCGAACCGCAGGGGCAGGGGGATTGTGGCATCTCGTCTCCGCTCGCAGGCTCGCCGGTGATGGGTGGGTAGATTCCGCTGCAGAGTGTAACCGCATGAACCACGGGAGTGTACGCCGCCGCTGGCTTGACCTTTGGCGACACGCTGCTAACATACCGTCCAGTTGGTCGGTTTTGACTGTTTCAGGTTGGAGGGTCGCATGTCCAAGGTCGATAAAGACGGCATCATCCGCGCGGCGGAAGACGTGGTGCGTGAGCGCGGGGCCCGCAGGCTCACCCTGGACGCAGTGGCCGAGCAGTGCGGCCTGAGCAAGGGCGGGCTGCTGCATCACTTCCGCACCAAGCAGTCCCTGCTGAAGGCCATGCTCGAAGCCGCCACGGCGCGGGAATCGGAACTGACTGCGGAGTTTGCCGCCGCCGGCTGCGGTGATGGCGGCACGCTCTCCGCCCGGATCGAATCCCTGTTCGCCCTGATGGCCGACGACGAGAGCCTGCCGCGCTCACTGATCGCCGCCGTGGCGGAAGACCCGGCGCTGCTGGAGCCGATCAAGGCCAAGGAGGCGCGAATTCGCCGCGAGGTGTGCGAGTCCTCCAGCGACCCGGAGCTGGCCCTGCTACTGCTGTGCGCCGCGCGCGGCCTGTTCCTGGGGCGCGTTTTCGGTGTCATGCAGGCGGACGACCCGGTTTACGAACGCCTGCACGCGCGCCTGTCGAAACTCTGCGCCGAGATCGACTGATTCGCTCCACCTCATCTCATCCCCTGGTCAATATTTTTGGAATCTGCCTATGAAACTGTTCGGCACTGCCCGTATATCGCTGGCCCCGCTGTTGGCGGCCGTGGCGCTGATTGCCGGCTGCTCCGAGCCCGGCGCGGATCGACAGCAGCAGGAGGCGCGCCAGTGGCCGGTCAAGGTCGCGCGGGTTTCCGGCGCCGACGGCATTAGCCAGCGCCAGTTCGCCGGCCGGGTGACAGCGGTACAGACGGTGGACCTGTCTTTCCAGGTGGGCGGGAAACTGGACCAGTTGAAGTTCCGCGAAGGCGAGGTCATACCCAAGGGGCAGTTGATCGCCGCGCTGGACGACCGCGATTTCCGCCGCCGGGTCAAGGAGGCGCGGGTCAACCTGCAACTGCTGGAGAAGACACTCGGGCGGCAGCGCTCGCTGGCCGGGCGCAATGTCATTTCGCAACAGCAACTGGATGAGACGCAGACCAACTACGACCTGGCTGAGGTCACGCTGGAAAACGCCGAGCAGGATCTCGCCTATACCCACCTGAGCGTGCCCTTCGATGCGCTGGTCACGCGGCAGTTGGTGGAGAACTACACCAATGTGCAGGCCGGGCAGGGCGTGGTGCGACTGCAGAATGTTTCCGAGGTGCGGATCCAGATCTCGGTCCCCGAAAAGCTGCTGGCCACGGTCAACCGGGAATGGGTGAAATCCATCACCGCCAGTTTCGAATTCCTGCCGGGCCGCGAGTTCCCGCTGGAGTACCGCGAGCACCAGGCGGAGGCGGACAGTGTGACACAGACCTATATCGTCGAGCTGGGCATGCCACGCCCGGAAGAGGTGCAGATACTCCCGGGCATGACGGCGCGGGTGAACCTGAAACTCGACGACAGCCGCCGCGATACCTGGATCCCGCTCGCCGCCGTACAGACCAGTGCCGACGGCTCGCCGTTTGTCTGGCAGATCAACGAGGATCATTCCGTCTCCAGTGTGCCGGTCACCCTCGGGCGCACCGACGGCGAGCGGGTGCGCGTGTCGGCGGGTGTGGAGCCGTCCATGAAACTGGTTGCCGCCGGTGGCCAGCATCTCCACGAGGGCGCCAGGGTGCGCAATTATACGCAGCAGTCCGCACCGTAAAATCCGACCCGGCAGCAATTGGGGAAGTGCCTTGAAAATTTCTGATGTATTTATCCAGCGGCCGGTATACAGCTGGTTGCTGATGGCGATCTGCCTGGTCGGCGGCCTGTGGGGGCTGGCGGATATCGGCCGCCTGGAGGACCCGGCTTTCACGATCAAGGAAGCGCGGGTGTTTACCGCCTTTCCCGGCGCCAGCGCGCGGCAGGTGGAAGAGGAGGTGACCGAAAAACTGGAGGTGGCGATCCAGCAGATGGGCCAGCTGAAGCGCCTGAGCTCCACATCCCGCCCGGGCATGTCCGAAATCCGTGTGGAGATCCGCGACCAGTACGCCGCCGAGGAGCTGGCCCAGGTCTGGGATGAACTGCGCCGCAAGGTGCGGGATGTCCAGGGGCAACTGCCGAGTGGCGCTGCGGCGCCGGTGGTCAACGACGATTTCGGCGAGGTGTTCGGGATTTACTACGCGGTGACCGGCAAGGGCTTTTCGCTGTCGGAAATGCGCGAGATCACCAAGGTGATCCGCCGCGAGCTGCTGACCGTGGACGGAGTGGCGAAAGTCTCCCGCTCCGGCGTGATCGACGAAGTGGCCTACCTGGATATCGACGAGTCGCGCCTGGCGCAGCTGGGGTATTCACTGGACGATCTGGCGCAGGTGCTCCAATCCGAGAGCGCCACCCAACCGGTGGGTGAGCTCGAAGGGCGCGACCTGCGCACGAGGATCGTGGTGGACGATCCGGCCGGCAACGAGGAAGCCGTGGGCAATATCCTGATGGGGGTGCCGGGCTCCACGTCGATGCTGGCGGTGCGGGATATCGCCGATGTGTCCCTGGGCTACGATGAAAACCCGGATTTTATCGCCCGCTTCAACGGCGAGCCCGCCGTGCTGATCGGTGTGGCGGGGGCGCAGAACACCAATATCGTGGATGTGGGCAAGGCCGTAGAAGCCAAGCTGGCGCAACTGGAGCAGGGCCTGCCGCTGGGTATCGAAGTGCACCCGGTGTACGAGCAGCACCGCGTGGTGGAGCACAGTGTCGACGGATTCCTGTTCAACCTGGTGTCCTCGGTGGTGATCGTCAGCCTGGTGTTGTGCCTGTTCATGGGCTGGCGCTCCGGTGTGGTGGTCGGTGTCGTACTGGCGCTGACCGTGCTGGGCACGGTACTGATCATGAACCTGATGGGCCTGAACCTGCAGCGGATTTCCCTCGGTGCCCTGATCATTGCCATGGGTATGCTGGTGGACAATGCGATCGTGGTGGCCGAGGGCATGCTGATGGGTGTGCAGAACCGGGAGTCGCCACAGCGCGCGGCCGGGCGGGTGGTGCGCCAGACTTTCTGGCCGCTGCTGGGCGCCACGGTGATCGGCATCATGGCGTTTTCCGGTATCGGCCTGTCCCAGGATGCCACTGGTGAATTCCTGTTCTCCCTGTTTGCGGTGATCGGTATTTCCCTGCTGCTGAGCTGGGTGCTGGCGATTACCGTGACGCCCTACCTCGGCTATCACCTGTTCAAGCCGGGGTCGGCGGATTCGGAGGATCCCTACGGCGGGCGTTTTTACCGCCTCTACTCCCGCGCACTGGCCGGCGCCCTGAAACATCGCGGCCGCACGGTGGCCGCGCTGGTGGCGGTTACACTGGTGAGTTATTTCGGCTTCGGGTTTGTAAAACAGGGCTTCTTCCCGAATTCCAATGCGCCGCTGTTCTATGTGAATTACTTTTTGCCCCAGGGCAGCGATATCAATCGCACCGAGGCGGCACTGCAGCAGGCGACCGAATTCCTGCAGCAGCAGGATGCGGTGGTGTCGGTAACATCGGTGGCCGGCCGCGGCGCCGACCGCTTTATGCTCACCTATGCGCCGGAACCGCCGAACCCGTCCTACGGCCAACTGATCGTGCGCACGGAATCCCGCGAACAGATCCCGGCGCTGATCGACAAAGCGAAATCGTCGCTGCGCAATGCGCAGCCGGAGGCGTTGATCACCTTCAAGCGACTGGTATTCGGCCCCGGCGGCGGCGCCGATGTGGAGGTGCGGATATCCGGCCCGGACTTCAACACCCTGCGCGCCAGGGCCGCTGAAGTGGAGCAGCTGTTCCGCGAAAAGGGGCTGCAGGAAGTCCGCCACGACTGGCGCGGGCGCCAGCCGACCGTCCGCGTACGGCTCGATGACGAACGGGCGCGGGTCGCCGGAGTGACGGCGGCCGATGTCAGCCGCACCATCCAGTTTGCCACCGCCGGCTACCGCGTCGGCGATTTCGAAAGCGGCGATCGCATCATCCCGATTGTTGCGCGCCTGCCGGAGGGCGATCGCAACCAACTGGGATCGCTGGAGGACCGCCTGGTGTGGAGCCCGAATGAGCGCGGCTATATTCCCGCCGGGCAGCTGGTGAAGGAATTTGAAACCACGGCGGAAGAGGGGCTGGTGCAGCGGCGCAACCGCGTTCCCACGATCACCATCAGCGGCGATGCGCCGCAGGGCGTGACCGCCATGGCGGCATTCGGGCGTATTCGCGCAGAGGCCGAGGCGCTGTCGCTGCCGCCGGGCTACCGGCTGGAGTTCGGCGGCGAATACGAGCGTTCCTCGGATGCGCAGCAGTCTCTCGGCAAGGGCCTGCCGGTGGGCTTCCTGATCATGGTGCTGGTCTCGGTGCTGCTGTTCGGCACCCTGCGCGAGCCGGTCATCATCTGGCTGGTGGTGCCCATGTCCCTGGTGGGCGTGGTGGTGGGCCTGCTGGTTTCGGGCCTGCCATTCGGTTTTATGTCGCTGCTGGGGGTGCTCAGCCTGTCGGGGATGTTGATCAAGAACGCCGTGGTGCTGGTGGATGAGATCGAGATCCAGACCCAGGCCGGCCTGCCGCGCCTGAGCGCCATCCAGCGCGCCAGCGTCAGCCGCCTGCGGCCGGTATTCCTGGCTGCGGTGACGACGATACTGGGGATGTCGCCGCTGTTGTTCGACGCCTTCTTTGCGGATATGGCAGTAACCATCATGGGCGGCCTCGGCTTCGCCACGGTGCTGACACTGATCGCGGTGCCGGTGTTCTACGCGATGTTCCACCGGGTGGGGCAGGGCGAGGTCGCGAACGGTCGTACGGATGATGAGCGGGAAGAGGCCCGTCGGGAGCAGCCGGAGCCGGCCTGAGTGCCGGCATCTGCCGGGAGCCCCGGGACGGCGGGAGCCGGTTGTCGCATCGAGGAATTTATCATTGCATTATTTTTGCCAATGATTGAATATTTTATTCTCGCGCCTTTCGTGGCTGATGCAACAACCATAATCTGATCAATCATGCACCAACGAAGAATCGCACCCGTCTCCTTTTCCTCCCTTTTCCCGTTCTTCCTGTTCCTGCTGGTCGGCGACGCGCTCGCCATGGCCAAGCCCCAGACCTACGCCGACTACCGGCAGCCGGGCCTGGACAAGCCGGCCATCAGGCAGGCGGATATCCTGCCGCTGATCGACCGCCTGGCGTCTTCGCCATTGCTCGATGTGCGTGAAATCGCCCGCTCCTACGAGGGGCGGCCGATCTACCGTATCGGGATCGGCCGCGGCGATACCCGGATCATGCTCTGGTCGCAGATGCACGGTGATGAGCCCACGGCCACCGCGGCCCTGTTCGATCTGCTGAATTACATCACAGCGCCGGAGCAGGCGAACTGGCGTGCCGGCTGGATAGACAAACTGTCGCTGGTGATCGTGCCGATGCTGAACCCGGACGGCGCCGAGCGGGATATCCGCTACAACGCCCAGAGCTTTGACGTGAACCGCGATGCCAAGGCGCTGCAGTCGCCGGAGGGGCGCGCGCTGATGGCGCAGGCGCGGGCATTCAAGCCGCATTTCGGTTTTAACCTGCACGACCAGAACCGGCACTACGCCGTCGGCGACAGTGGCAGGATGGCCACCATCTCGGTGCTGGCGCCGCCTTTCAATGCGGCGCGGGATATCAATGACAGCCGCCGGCGGGCGATACAGTTGATCGGCCTGCTGGCCGGTGTGGTGGAGCCCGCGATCGGCGGCCACCTGGGCAGGTATGACGACACCTATGCCTACCGCGCCTTCGGCGATACCTTTTCCGAAATGGGAATCAGCACCATCCTGATCGAGTCCGGTGCCCACCCGGACGATCCCAATCGCCAGGTGGCGCGCCGCATGAATTTTGAAATGCTGGTGGCCGCCATCGACAGTATCGCCGGCGGCAGCTATCGCGAGGTTTCCGAATCCATCTATCGACAGATTCCACTCAACCGCGACGATGCGATTGTCGATGTCAAAATCCGCGGCCTGGCGGCGCGGGATGGCGATGCCGGATACCTGACCGACCTGGCCATCAACCGGCGCGGGGAGACGGCTTCGGTCATCGAGGCCGGGGATCTGTCCAACCGACACGGTGCCTATACTTTCGACGCCAGCGGTTGGGAATATGTGGCGCCGAGACCCTATGTGCTGGAGGCGGGCGAAAAGCTGGTGCTGGACGACCGACGCTATCTGCAGCTATTGCGGCAGGGGTACGGCTATTTTGTCGGCGACGGCGACGCGGTCCGTATCGACACGGACTGGCCGGTGGTCATCAACCCCGAGCGCCCGCAGCGGCAAATCCCCCAGCGCCGCCGCAATGCGACTTTCCTGCTGCGCGACGAAGATGGCATCGGCGTGGCGGTACTCGATGGCCACCTGATCGAATTGGGATCCCTGGCGGCGCCCGATCGCGGTTGATTTCCGATTTCGGGGAGGGTTCTTTTTCCCGGATTCCGCTGCGCTCCATCCGGGCTACTGCCGGCAAAACTCTGTTGGTAGCCCGGATGAAGTGCAGCTGAATCCGGGAACAGGGCTGTGCGGACTCATATGCGGATCGATGCCCCGGGGAATTCCAACACGGGTGACCTGATCGATATTTCAATGAATTAAAAGTCGTGTACGATTGCGCCAATTATTGATTGGTAGTCGTTGTATGTGTTTTCGATCAATTTCTTTTCTCGCCGCTCTTTTCTTCCTGTCCCCACTCGCTGTGGTTTCCACACCCGCGCTGTCATACGATCGCTCCGAGTGGTTGCCGCGCTGGTCCGATGCCGACGGCGATTGCCAGGACACCCGCCACGAACTGCTGATCCGCTATTCCCTCGCACCGGTGACCTACACCCGCGCCGACAGTTGCCGTGTGGACACCGGCCTGTGGCTGGATCCCTACACCGGGCATTTCTTTACCAGCGCCTCGGACCTGGACGTGGAGCATATCGTGCCGCTCAAATGGGCCCACGAGCGCGGCGGTGCCCACTGGAGCCGCGAGCGCAAGCGGCAGTTCGCCGAAGACCCGGACAACCTCTGGCTGGTGGACGACGGCCGCAACCAGAGCAAGGGCCAGCGCGGCCCGGACCAGTGGATGCCGCCCTACGCGCCGGCCTCCCGTATTTACGTGCAGCGCTTTATGGCCATCGTGCAGAAGTACGGCCTGCGGCCATCGCTGGCGGAAGCCAGCCGTTTCGAGGCGCTTGCCGCCGGTTCCTGACTGTTGCGGCCACCTGAATCCGTATAGACTGCGGCCGCAGTTTTCGAGGGGGCGCCAGCATGAAGCCAAGCACGTTGATCGAGTATTTCCGCCGTTGCTACCGGGCGGACAGCTACGATCTGTCGATCTCCAATATCGAAAAGATCCGCAGCGACCGCCGCCTGTTTATCGCCGGCGAGGATGCGCTGGCCAGCGGCAGCCTGCCGCGCATCCCCCTGGTCGATGCCCCCGCCGCCGAGCTGCTGGAGCAGGCCGACAGCTACCGTCGGGAGAAGCGCCTGGTATACGGCTGTTTTATCGTCACCGGCCGGGTGGCCGGCAGCGGCTTCGGCGGGCAGCGCAAACTCTGTGCGCCGTTGATCTACGCTCCCGCGACCCTCTATCGCGACGACGATATTTTCCTCGAGGTCGATGCCTCCGATGTGCGCGCGAACCTGCCGCTGCTGCGCCTGCTGTTGAAACCGGATATGGACTCCTCGGTGGTGGACAGTTTCCCGACACCCCAGTGGCCGCTGGGCTCCAGCCAGATCACCGCCATGGGGCAATGGCTGCAGCAGTACACGCAGTTGCAGGAAATCGAGGAACTGGGGCGCTGGCCGCGGCTGCAGGGTGCGGAAGCCGTTGCCGGGCGGGCCCGCGCGCAGGGGTTGCGACTCACCTCGGCCTGCAGCCTGGTGCTCGCGGACCGCTCGAAGAGTGTTCGCGGTGTGCTGCATGAACTCTCCCGGCTGGCGGAGGACGAAAATTATTCCGCGCCCCTCGGCCTGCTGCTGGGACGGGCCAGCGGCGGCCCCGGAGCCGGCGCGAGTGCGCCGGAAATGCTGCCGGAGTCGCTCAGCGAGGCGCAGGTGCGGGCGCTGCACAATGCCGCCCGGCAGCCTCTCAGCCTGGTATCCGGCCCGCCCGGTACCGGCAAGAGTTTCACCATTGCCGCCATGGCCATCGATCGCATGTTGCACGGCGAATCCGTATTGGTGGTATCCAGGACGCCGCAGGCCATCGATGTTGTCAGCGGTAAGCTCAAAACGGATTACGGTCTCGATGCCGGCTATGTACACGCCGGTGAGCGCGGTTTCCTGCACAGCCTCAAGGCCCATCTGGACAGCCTGCTGAAAGAGGGCGTGCCGCGGCCGCGCGAGCCGGCCGCTGAATTGCGTGCGGAACTGAAGCAGATCCGCCGCCAGCTGGGCCGTGCCGAGCGGCGCTTTACCCGCGCGCTGCGCGCCGCCAGGCGGCTGGGGTCGGACCGGCTGCCCGCCTGGCTGGCGGGGATACTCGGCGCGCTCTACCGGCCGCTGCTGGAAACCGACAGCCTGTGGGGATTTCAGGATTCCATCGGCACGCTGCGCCAGCGCTTCGAGCAGCGCGCCGCCAGTTACCTCAATGCCTATCGGCTCGAGCGCCTGGCCGCGCTGCTGGAGCGCGAGCGGGGCAACCTGTCGCTGTTCAACCAGGCCCTGCGGGCGCGGACCTCCCGCCGCCAGGCGGAGCGTTTCGGGCAGACGGACTTCGACGCGATACTGCAGGCTTACCCGATCTGGCTGGTGGGGCTGGACGAGGTCAGCCAGGTATTCCCCTTCGGGCGCCAGATGTTCGACCTGGTGATTTTTGACGAGTCCACCCAGTGCGATATCGCCAGCGCACTGCCGGCGCTGCAGCGAGCCAGGCGCGCCGTGGTGGTGGGCGACGGAAAGCAGCTGCGGCATGTCTCTTTCCTGTCTGCAAAAAGACAGCAGGCGCTGTGGCGCAACTGCGACCTGGACGGCGAGGTGCCGTCGCGCTACAGCTACCGCGACCAGTCGCTGCTGGACCTGGTGTCCGATGCCATCGGCAGCCAGCGCGCGGTGACGCTGCTGGATGAACACTATCGCAGCCGGCCGGAACTGATCGCGTTCAGCAACCGGCATTTCTACGACGGGCGCCTGAAAGTGATGCAGGCCAGGCCGGGCGCCTCCGACAGCGCGGCGCTGGAGTTCCGCCGCGTCGACGGGCGCAGGAGCGCCAGCGGCCGCAACGCGGTGGAGCGGGATGCGGTGCTGGAGGCGTTGCGGCGCCATATCGACCGCTACTGCAGGTCGCCTGTAAAGCCCTCGGTGGGAGTGCTGTCGCCCTATCGCGACCAGGCGGAGTATCTCGAGGGGGCGATACGCAAGGCGTTTTCGTCGCAGGAGCTGGCCGATTTCTGCGTGCGCGTGGCCACGCCCTACGGCTTCCAGGGCGAGGAGCGCGACCTGATGCTGCTGTCCCTGTCGATCGACCGGGATTCGATTCGCGCGGCGGGTTACCTGAACCGGCCGGATATGTTCAATGTGGCCGTGACCCGGGCCAGGGAGCGGCAGGTGGTGATCCACTCCATCGACGGTGGCGACCTGCCGCCGGGCAACCTGCTGGAGCGCTACCTGTCGTTCGGGCACGGTGCGGGCGGCGCGGATGGGCAGCGGGACTTTGTCTGCCGCTTTGCCACCGAAGTGAGCGAGGCCCTGGCCGCGGACCGCGTTGACAGCTGGATCGGTTTCACCGTCGCCGGCCAGGAGATCGACGTGGTTTGCGAGCGGCACGGCAGCCTGGTCGGTGTCGACCTGATCGGCTATCCGGGCGAGTTCGTCGAGCATTTCAGCGTGCAGACCTACCACGCCCTGTACCGCGCCGGCATCCACGTGGTGCCGCTGCCGTATCGCAACTGGCAGCGGGACAGAGACGGCTGCCGGGAGCGGTTGCTGCGCCTGTTGCCCGGGCGGGCGGCGGAAGACGAAGAGGAGGGCGGCGCCAAAGCTGCTATGCTTGAGTAGTGGCGGGTGCAGAAGAGTTTCGGGTGCGCTTATGTGGCTGCGTTTTCTGGTTGCCGGGCTTGTGTTGCCGGTCTCCGCGTTGGTGCTGGCCGTCGACGATACGACCGGCCCGCAGACGGATGGGGGGCAGAGCCCCACACTGAGCTTCTGCCAGCAGCGGTTCTACGAAGAGGATGACGGCCGGTTGAAATGCAACTGGGCGGTCAACTTCAACTTTGCCTGCTTTGTATCCTACCCCTCGAACAAGATCATCCAGGCCGGGGCCAAGATCTCGGAGCCGGAGGTGATCGGCGAGTGCGACAATGGCGAGCCGGTGATCAAGTTGCATCACTATTAGGCAGCGTCGCCCACTGATTCCCGCCGCGGACGGCCCGCGTCCGATCATTCCCGCTATTTTTGCGTCGACTCGCTTTGCAGTTCCCGCGCCTGTTTGAGAATATCGCGCATGGCGCTGTCCTCCACACCGAGTACGTCGATGATGGCCGCCAGCAGGTCGGCGGAGAACATGCACTTGCTGACCTTGCTGCGCAGGTTTTCCGTCGTCACCGAGATGCCGCGCTCGGCCAGTGAACTGGCGAGATCGCTGTAGCGCACGCCCTTGAGGGCCATCGAAGCGCGCACCTGGCGGGCGATCGCCTGCTTGTAGGGGGCCAGTGCGCGCTGGTTTTCCAGACTTTGTTTGTGGTCCATGCTCATCCTCTTGTAGATGTGACCAATGATAGCCTTATGTGGTTCATTTGCAACAAAAGTGTGGCATGAACTATTGACGGCCTAATTTTTACTGTTATATTTGTGACTGATATTCCACATGTGAAAGGGAGTTGAAATGACCTGGAACAACGAAAACCTGCGGCAACTGGCCCAGCAACACCCGGACTGGGTGGTCGAGGCTGAGGGCGATTGCCTCAGTGTGTCCAACGACGAGGGGGTCGATGCCTTTGTCTATGTGGGCGAGAAACAGATCGTGGTCGAGACCATCCTGTTTCCCGTCGACCAGGTGGAGGACGAGGCGGCACTCAACCGGCTGATCCTGCAGACGCACCAACTGGTGCCGCTGACCACCATCGCCATCAAGAGCATCAACGGCGAGAACTACTATGTCGCCTTTGGCGCGCTGTCGGTGTCCAGCAAGGACGAGGTTGTGATCGAGGAGGTGGAAACCCTGTTCGCCAATGTCGGCGACTTCCTGGATCTGTACGCGGAACACTTTGAAATGGAGGGTGTGGCATGAGCCTGAGAAAAATCTGGACCGCCCTGCGCGGCGCGGTCAATGAGGGAACCGAGGCGGTAGTCGACAGCCAGTCCCTGCGCATCCTCGACCAGGAACTGCGCGATGCCAAGAACGAGCTGAAAGCCTGTGACGAAAACCTGACCAAGATCATGGCCAAGCGCAAGCTGGCCGAGAACAAGGCCAACTCCCTGCAGGCGGACATCGACAACTACAGCAACCACGCCCTGGCCGCCAATGAAAAGGGCGATGACGCACTGGCGATCGAATGTGCCGAGCGCGTCGCTGAGCTGGAGTCCCAGCTGGAAGTGGAGCAGGGGTTGCTGGACGGCTTCCTGAATTCCGAGCGCACGCTGAAAAGCAATATTGCCAAGGCCAAGGCCAACGTGCGCCGCATGGAGCAGCAGATCGACCAGGTCAAGGCGACCGAGTCCGTACAGAAGGCGCAGGTGGCGGTGTCCACCCGGCATATGGGAGCCAACAGCAAGGTGAAGACCGCGCTCGACAGCCTCGACCGCATCAAGAGCAAGCAGCAACAGCGCTCCGCGGAACTGGAGGCGGCGGAGGAGCTGGCCGCGGACGAGAGCGGCTCCAGCCTGGACTCCAAGCTGAAAGCCGCTGGCATTGCCCCGGGCGGCCAGGTCAGCGGCAGCGACAAACTGGCGCAACTGCTGGCCAAGCGCGAAAAGGCCTGATCCGTGCTGCTGTATAAAGTGCGACGCCTCCTGGCGTCGCTTTTTATCAGGGCCAATACCTCCACGGTCGCGCTGGCCGTGGCGGTTTACGTTGCCGGCAGCTACCTGCTGCTGAGCGCCGCCGGCGAGTCGGACATCGTCGCAGTGGAGAATTTCTTCTACTGGCTGGTGGTGACGGCCTCCACCGTCGGCTACGGCGATTTTTCCCCGACCACGGCCACCGGCAAACTCGCAGTGAGCCTGTGGGTGATCCCACTGGGCCTGAGCCTGTTTGCGATGGTGATTACCCGTGTGGGCTTCGCGGTTTCGGAATTCGCCCAGCGGGGCAAGAAAGGTTTGCGCACAATGAATCACGAAAACCATACAGTTATCATTGGCTGGAACGGCACGCGCACCCTGCGGCTGATTGAGCTGCTGCTGTCCAAGACCAATGGCGATGCCTCCGAGATCGTGCTCTGCGTGGAGGCGGATATCGAGAACCCGATGCCGGACCGTATCGATTTTGTGCGCGTGGAGTCCTTCTCCCACGTCGAGACGATGCAGCGGGCGGGGCTGGACAGGGCGGCGCGGATCATTATCGACAACCCGCTCGACGATGTGACCCTGACCACGGCGCTTTTCTGTGACAAGGTCAGCCCGGACAGCCACAAGACCGCCTATTTCCAGGACGAGAACGTGGGTGAGCTGCTGCGCTCCCACTGCCCGAAGATCGAGTGCATTCCTTCGGTGGCGGTGGAGTTGCTGGCAAAGTCTTCCCTTGACCCGGGCTCGGCGCGCCTGCACCGGCAGTTGCTGGACAGCACCTACGGTATGACCCAGTACAGCGTCTGCTACGCAGGCGATACCCCGCTGCCGATCGGGGCGCTGTTCGATCACTTCAAGCACGGACTTTCCGCGACGCTGATCGGCGTGCGCCGCGATGGTGAGCAGAAGATTGATATCAATCCCGGCCTGGATCAGAATGTGGCCCGCGGCGACACGCTCTACTACATCTCCGCCGAGCGGCTGGACGATGATCGCTGCTTCGATATCAAAATCACCGACAGGGAAGACCTCGGCGAATGTTTGCCAAGCTGATCAACAAATTCGGAAAAGGGGAGCCCCGCCGGGAGACTCCCTCCATCATGGGATTGCGGCTGGGTGCCAGCTTCGAGGTGGATCCGCTGGCCATCCGGCTGGTGCTCGAGGAACTGGCCATCGAATCCTTCTCCTCCACGCAGATCATCCGCGCCGCCGGTGTGGCGGACCTGGACGGTACCTGGGTGTACCGGTTCTATACGGACGACGACGCCTGGCTGCAGGTGGTGGCCGAAGGCGGCAATCGCGATGAACACGTGGTGGATGTGAAGCTGTTCCACTTCTACGACACCCGCGATATCGCCTCCGAACAGGCCTGGAATAGCCTGCTGAGGGAGCAGATCGGCGGCCCCACCTACGAGCTGGACGGGCGCAGCTACCGCCGTGTCTGGACTGCGGCCGGGGACTACCACAACCCGGTGCACATGGCCGAGAAAACCTACGATGAGGACGGCGATCACTCCAGCACCGACCAGTTCACGATGCTGTTCGAGCGCGAGCTGTCGGACCAGCGCACCGAATCCCTGTTCCTCTCTGCGGAGGAAAAACTGGAAGAGGGCAACTACCTGAGTCGCTGCCTGGTGCTCAGCACCGGCATCACCCTGACCCCTTCACAATTGACCATTCACGGATAACCCACGTTCATACAAAAAGGAGAAACCTACATGGACCAGCCTTACGATTTACTGACTGGTATCGTGCATTTTGCGGCCTATTTCGGCCTGTCACTGGTATTGCTGATTGCGTTCAAGTTCCTCTACGCACTGGTGACGCCCCACGACGAGTGGAAACTGATCCGTGAAGAGAAGAACACCGCCGCCGCCATCGGCTTTGGCGGCGCGGTATTGGGCTTTGCCATCGCCCTGGGCGGTGCCGCCAGCAACTCCGTGTCGCTGCTGGACTTTGCCACCTGGGCGCTGATCGCACTGGTTGCGCAGCTGCTGGCCTTTGCCATTATCCGTTTCGGCTTTATGCCGCGCATCGTCGCCCGTATCGAAGAGGGTGAGATCAGCGCAGGTGTCATGCTGGCCGCCAGTGCGATTTCCGTGGGCGTGCTGAACGCCGCCTGCATGACTTACTGATCGGGGGGAGGCATGAAACGTACCAGACATATCAATCTCGACCGTATGCGCAAGGCGGCCGGCAGCCGCTTTATCCTGCGTCCCCTGGCCCTGGGTGTCGCCGCCGCGCTGGTTGGCTGCGCGCCGCGGGAAGAGGTGAAGGTGGTCTCTTCCGTCGACGACTGCGTCGACAGCACCCGCATGGACGAGCAGCAGTGTGAGGCTGCCTACAAGAAGGCGCTGGCCGAGGCCGAGCGCACCGGGCCCAAATACCGCTCCGAACACCTCTGTGAATCGGAATTCGGCAACTGTCGCGAGACCGGCGGCGGCATGTGGATGCCGCTGATGACCGGCTTCATGGTCGCTTCCATGCTGGACGACCGCGATCGCCACTACGGCTACTACAATCCGGTCTACCGCTATTCGAAGCCGCATTCCAACTACTACAACCGGCTGATGACCGCCGACGGCGATGTGATCGGCCGTTATGGCAAAACGTCCTACACCGTCGACCGTTCCAGCACCCGGCCCAAGCCCACGGTGTCGCGCACCGTGTCCCGCGGTGGCTTCGGTTCCGTCGCCTCCGCCAAATCCAGCTGGGGCGGTGGCCGCTCCGGGGGCTGGGGAGGCTGACAGGTGCTGCGCATACCCATAGGGGAGCGCCCGGGCTGGCAGGCCCGGGCGCGGGAATTCGGCTTCGGCTTTCACACCATGTACGGCGAGCCCTACTGGGATGAAAGCGCCTACTACCAGTTTTCCCTGGAGCAGGTGGAGCGGGATATCGAGGACCCCACCGGGGAAATCCACCAGATGTGCCTGGAGGTGGTCGCGCGGGTGGTCGCGGACGACGAACTGATGCGCCGCTTCCGTATCCCGGAATCCCATTGGGATTTCGTGCGCACTTCCTGGGAAAACGGGGACCCCAGCCTCTACTCGCGCCTGGATTTCGCCTACTCGGGCAAGGGCCCGGCCAAGCTCTACGAAAACAACGCCGATACGCCCACCAGCCTGTACGAGACCGGCTTCTGGCAGTGGCTCTGGCTGCAGGACAATGTGGACCGGCGCGCGTTGCCGCTGCAGGCGGACCAGTTCAACAGTCTGCAGGAGAAGTTGGTCAACCGCTTCCGCGACCTGCAGTTCCTGACGCCCGGCCGCGTTTTACACTTCGCCTGCTGCAAGGATACTGAAGAGGACCGCGGTACCGTGCAGTACCTGGAAGACTGCGCGCGCGAGGCGGAGCTGGATTGCCAGTTTGTCTATATCGAGGATATCGGCCGCGACGCCGAGGGGCGTTTTACCGACCTCGATGACCGTGTCATCACCTGGATGTTCAAGCTGTATCCCTGGGAATTCATGTTCCGCGAGGCGTACGGCGAGTACCTGGGTCGCAACAATATCCGCTGGCTGGAGCCGCCGTGGAAGGCGATCCTGTCCAACAAGGCGCTGTTGCCGATGTTGTGGAAACTGTTCCCGGATCACCCGAACCTGCTGCCGGCCTTTTTCGAGGACGAGCTGGATCGGGCGGGGGCGTTCGAGGCGCTGGTGAAAAAACCGATCTTCTCCCGCGAAGGGGCCAATATCTCGATCGTGCGCGGCGGCGATATCCAGTCGCTGTCCGACGGTCCATACGGTGAGGAGGGGTTTGTCTACCAGGCGCTGCATGCGTTGCCGCAGTTCGGGCGCAACCACACCCTGATCGGCAGCTGGCTGGTGGACGATGAAGCCGCGGGCATGTCGTTGCGGGAAGACGACAGCATGATTACCCAGGACCTGAGCCGCTACCTGCCGCACGCGATTGTCTGACAGCCGTACTCCACACATCTGCAATCCGTGCCGGGGCGGGAGCGCAGGGCCCTGTCAGTCGGGCTTGAGTTGCCCGTCCTGTATCAGCGCCTCGATTTTCTCCTGCAACTGCTCGTAGGTGAACGGCTTCGGGATGCAGTCCAGTATGCCGTCCGCGAGGATCTCCTGTACCTTGCTGTCGACGCTGTAACCGGTAGACAGCATCGCCCTGATATCGGGGTTGATGCGTTTCAGGAAAGCGAACAGCTGCTGGCCGTCCATGCGCGGCATGATCATGTCGAGCAGCACCAGGTCGATATTCTCGTAGTTTTCCCGATAGAAATTGATCGCTTCCTCCGCGCAGGAGAAGGTCTCCACCTCGTGGCCATGCATTTCGAACAGCGTCTTGGAGTACTGCCGGACTATGGCTTCGTCGTCCACCACCATGATGCGGATCTGTTGCTGTGGCGCCGGTGTTCGCTGCCGCTGGCGGGTTAGCTTGGTGCAGTCCCTGATGATCGGCAGGTAGAGGTCGAAACTGCTTCCCTCGCCCTCGCGACTGCGGCAGCGGATGGCCCCCTTATGCAGGTGGGTGGTGCCATAGACGGCCGCCAGCCCCAGGCCCGCACCACGGCCGCTCTCCTTGGTGGTAAAAAAAGGCTCGAAAATGCGCCGGCGTATTTCCGCCGGCATGCCGGTGCCGCTGTCGGAAATATTGATCAGCAGGTATTCCCCCCGCTCGATTTCGAAATCGGAAATCTTGATCGGGGTGCTGATGGTGATGTTGCTGGTTTGGAACTGCAGCGCGCCGCCGGAGGGCATTGCATCCTTGGCATTGATTCCCAGGTTGAGAAGGGCACTTTTCAACTGTGTCGGGTCGCCCATCACATGCGGGCGGCCGGCATCCAGTTGCCTGGCGACATGGATGCGGCGGTCGATGGTCCGCTCCAGCATGGCGCAGACATCGCGGATAATCTCGTGGGTATTGCACTCGGTCAGCTGGTAGTTGCCCTTGCGGGCAAAGGTGAGCAGTTGCCTGGTGAGTTCGGCGGCGTGCTGGGCCGTGGTCAGTATATGGTTGATGTACTCGGCCACACGCGCATCGCAGGTAATCTGCTGGATCACTTCGGCGTAGCCTGTGATGCCGTGGATCATATTGTTGAAATCGTGCGCGATGCCACCGGCCAGTTCGCCGATGGCCTGCATTTTCTGCGCTTGCCGCAATTCCTCTTCCAGCAATCTCTGCTTGGTGATATCCGAACCGATGCTGAGGACGCCGATGGTCTCGCCGTCGTCATTGGTCAGGAGTTTGTTGGTCCAGGCTACCCACACCCGCGCGCCGCTGCGGGTGATATTTTCGTTGATGTTGTAGTGGTGCTCTTCCGGGTTGTTGCAGATATGGTCCATCAGTGGCCGCAGGTCGCGACCGGTACTTTCGCTGGCGGGGACAATGGTGCCGACCACGTGCTGGCCGATGATTTCCTCTTCGCCATAACCGAAGAAGCGCTGGGCGTATTCATTGAAGAAAGTAATGATGCCGTTTTTGTCCCAGCGCAGGATAATGGAATTGGCATGCTCGACCAGTTCGCGATAGCGCTCTTCGCTTTTGCGCAGCGCTTCGTAGATATGGACTGAATCCTGCGGATAGGGCGGAACAGCGCGGGTACAGTGTTTTGCCATCAATCCATCCTGGACACTTTTTCATCAAAGATTCCAACACGAAGACTTCTGAATGTCCACCGGATCGCTCGCCTTTTGAGAATGAATTCCGATTTTTAACCGTCCAGTAATGGGCTACAATTTTTCCCTTTGCGTGGATGCGGTATGACGGAACGGGTAGAGACGCAACAGGGCAGCCTGTCGGTGGAGATCGGCAACCATATTCGCCAGCTGCGCCTGGCCGCGAATATTTCCCAGGAAGAACTGGCGGCGGCATCGGGGGTGGGGCTGAGTACCCTGAAAAGGCTCGAGCGGGGGGCGGGCTGCAACCTGGCAGCGTTGCTGCAGCTGCTCGAATCCCTGGGCTGCGCCGACAGACTCGGGGCGTTTTTCGCCGGGCTGGTGGCGGAGGCCCGCAGCGGGGGCGCCGTCGGGGAACGTCGCCGGGCTTCGTCCGCGCGCCGCCCGGAGCCGGCTGCGGAGTGAATGTCGGTGACCATTGGAAGTTTTGGTACTGGTCTGCCGACCGTCACCTGATAGCATCGTTTGCCGATAACCTAAAAATCAAAAAAATTGGAAGACCAATATGCAGCTGTACCCTTTGTACCCTTTGTACTCTCTGTGCTCCCCGTGCGCTCGCTGGCTGGTAGCCGCACTCGGTGCCGCGCTACTGCTGAGCGGGTGTGGACAGGAAGGGAAATCGGGGCAGGAAGGCGAGTCCGTGACTTTCGCCCGCCAGGATGCGTTTCCCTCCACCTATTCCGTAACCCAGTCTCGACCGGTGTTGATCCGCGGCGCGACCCTGCTCACCGGCACCGATAAAAAGCTCGACGATGCCGACCTGTTGCTGTCCGGCGGCAAGATTGCCCGTATCGGCCCGGATCTGAAAGCTCCCGAAGATGTACTGGAAATCGACGGCAGCGGCAAATGGGTGACCCCGGGGATCATCGATGTGCACTCGCACCTGGGCGACTACCCGGCACCCGCGATCGAATCCTCCCAGGACGGCAACGAAATGACATCGCCCAATACCGCGGAAGTATGGGCGGAGCACTCCGTCTGGACCCAGGATCCGCAATTTCCCCTGGCTCTGGCCGGCGGCGTCACCACCCTGCAGATACTGCCGGGCTCGGCCAACCTGTTCGGCGGCCGCAGTGTGACCCTGAAAAACGTGCCCGCGCGACGCGTGCAGGACATGAAATTCCCGGGTGCGCCCTATGGCCTGAAGATGGCCTGCGGGGAAAATCCCAAGCGCGTCTACGGCGGCAAGGGGGTGGCGCCCTCCACCCGCATGGGGAATGTGGCCGGCTATCGCGAAGC
The DNA here is from genome assembly GCF_023634065.1 of Microbulbifer litoralis. Taxonomy (GTDB): domain Bacteria; phylum Pseudomonadota; class Gammaproteobacteria; order Pseudomonadales; family Cellvibrionaceae; genus Microbulbifer; species Microbulbifer litoralis. Next base: position 333,455 of record NZ_JALKCV010000004.1, on the reverse strand, counting down.
CTGGATCGCGGCGTCCAACTACAGGGAAAAGTGGCGGGACTACAAAAAGAACGGCGGCGACAGGCCGGAACGCGACCTGCAGCTGGAAACCCTGACCGGTGTACTCGACGGTGAGATCCTGGTGCACAACCACTGTTACCGCGGTGAGGAAATGGCGGTGATGATGGACATCGCCGGGGAGTTCGGCTTCCGGGTCTCCACTTTCCACCATGCGGTCGAGGCCTACAAGGTGGCGGACCTGCTGGCGAAGAACAATGTCTGCGCGGCGGTATGGGCCGACTGGTGGGGATTCAAACACGAGGCTTTCGATATGACCCAGGCCAACCTGGCGATTCTCGATCGGGCCGGGGCCTGTGCCATGATCCACTCGGACTCCGCTGTCGGCATCCAGCACCTGAACCAGGAAACCGCCAAGGCGATGGCCGCCGGTCGGCGCGCCGGCTTTGATATCCAGCCGCAGCACGCGGTCGCCTGGATGACCCTGAATCCCGCCCGGGCCCTGGGGATTGCCGATCAGACCGGCAGCCTGGAAGCGGGCAAGATGGCCGATGTGGTGGTCTGGTCCGGCAACCCGTTCAGTGTTTACACCAGGGCGGAGAAGGTGTTTATCGACGGCGAGCTGATGTACGACCGGGACGATCCGGACCGCCAGCCGCGCACGGATTTCGAATTGGGCATCCTGGATGCCGAGGGGGAGCGGCTGTGAAAAATAGCATTGTAAACATCGCCCTGGCCTGCGCCATGGCCCTGGGCGCCGCGGCGCCGCAACTGCAGGCCGAGACCCTGATGATCAAGGGCGGCAGGGTGCACACCCTGGGCGAGGCCGGCAGCCTGGAATCGGCGGACATCCTGTTGCGCGACGGCCGCGTGGTGGCGGTGGCGCCGGCGCTGGATGCGGCCGCGGACAGAACCATCGATGCCGCCGGCAAGGTGGTAACACCCGGCGTGATCGCCCCGGTCAGCGAGCTGGGCCTGACCGAAATCGGTGCCGCCAGCGCCACCAACGATTACGCGGTGACCGGCGAGAGTATCGGCAGTGCCTTCGATCCGGTGCCGGCCTACAATCCGAAATCCACCCTGATCCCGTTCAACCGCGCCGGTGGTGTCACGCGCGCGCTGGTGTTCCCGGGGATCAGCCTGTGGGGCGACAGCGTCGGCGACCCGCAGCGGGTCTTCGCCGGGCGCAGCTTCGCGATCGAACTGAACGGCGATTTCGACAGTGTCGTCGCCACCGACCTGGCGCAGAAGGCGTACCTGGGTGAGCCCGGCGGCAAGCTGGCCGGTGGCAGCCGCGCCAGCGCCTTTGCCAAGGTCAAGAGCGCGCTGCGCGAGGCGGCGGAGTACCGCGATCACCGGGAGGCCATCCGCCGCGGCGACTGGCGCCAGCTCAACCATTCCCTCGCCGACCTGGAGGCCCTGCAGCCGGTGGTCGCCGGCCGGCAGCCGCTGATGGTTACCGCCAATCGCGCCAGCGATATTCTCGCCGCGATCGATCTCGCCGGGGAGTTCAACCTGCGGTTGATCGTGCAGGGCGCTGCCGAGGGCTGGATGGTGGCGGACCAGCTCGCCGCGGCGGCTGTGCCGGTGGTGATCGATGCGATCGACAACCTGCCGATCTCCTTTTCCAGTCTCGGCGCGCGTTTTGACAACGCGGCGCTGCTGCACCGGGCGGGTGTCAAGGTGGCCATCTCCGGGCCGGGCTACGCCGGCACGCACAATGTCTACCTGTCGCGCCAGTCGGCCGGCAATGCGGTGGCTTATGGCCTGCCGTATGAAGCGGGGCTCAGGGCCATCAGTGCCAACGTGGCCGATATTTTCGGTATCGAGGGCGGGGTAATCGAACCCGGCGCGGTGGCGGATATCGCCATCTGGAGCGGCGATCCGCTGGAGGTTACCAGCTACCCGGAACAGCTGCTGATCGGCGGCGAGCCGCAGTCACTGGTGAACCGTTCCACACGCCTGCGCGACCGCTACCTGAAGCCGGAGCAGGGGCACGGGAACTGGTACCGGTTCTGATCGCAGACAACAAACCGGCGGGGCGCAGCCCCGCGTTATACTGGAGGGCCCCATGGCCAGCATCACTTCTCTCTACGCCGGCCTCTGCGCACTGCTGATCGTTGCGCTGGCGTTTCGCATCGTCAGGTTCCGCCGCTCGGAAAAGGTCGGCCTGGGCAGCGGCGGTAAACACCATGCACAGGTATTGATTCGCGCCCACGCCAATGCCATCGAGTATGTGCCCATCGCGCTGTTGCTGTTGTTGATGGCGGAACTCAACGGGCTGGCGGCCACCTGGCTGCACCTGTTGGGCGGTGCTTTCGTACTCGCCCGCCTGGCACATGCCTACGGTCTCACCGCGGGCAAGGGCGGTTATCACCCGGGGCGTTTTATCGGCACGGCGCTGAGCTGGGTGGTGATTATCCTGCTAGCCGGAATCAATATCGGTATGGCTTTCGGTTCTGTGGGCTGACGGCCCGCCGTGCCGGACGTGTGTTGAAATTGATTCGGGAAAGGCTGCGCAGCGCGGCGGCAGCCCCATAAAAAAGCCCGGCTGGGCCGGGCACACAGGGATGGTGTTCTGGGTCCACCGCGAACGGCGGATTTACTGGTTGGCGGCCAGTGGCGTTACGCGGTCGTCGGCTTCGTTTTCGCCCTGGCTTTCGCCCGCCTGTGGCTGCTCTGCGGGGGCTTCGTCTTCGTCCAGCAGCATTTCCGGTTTGCCCTTGCAGGCCTTGGCCAGTACTTCGCGGCGCTTGGCCAGCAGCAGGCCGATTTCCTCGCCCGCGTCTTCGGAAATACCATCAATATGGCGCTCGATCAGCGAGGTGATATTGGCGGCGAGTTCCAGCATTTTGTCGTGTTCTTCGGCATCTTTTTTGTTGTCGAACATTGCTCCGTCTCTATCGCATTTCCATACAGCTACAACGGCCATTTTGTGCCTCCGGTTCTTTTATTGAATCAGCCATGGATGCATGTACAGTATCTGTATGTCCATGCAGTGTCAACCGGTATGAGAAAAGTTGGCGGTGTGCGACAAGTGGAGCCGGGCGTGCGTTGGCCTGCCGGCGGGGGGAAACGGCAGCTGTCATAATAATCGTGGCAGTTGGCTGTCTTTCCCTCCTACCCCAAACAAAGACAGTCAGCTCCAACCCCGCAGTAAGACGTTCAGGCCCGTATGACGGGCCTTTTTTTATTCGATAATATTCTGTTTTGGTGCGATCGCTTCAGATGGTCAGCAGCAGCCGTGCGGCCAGCCCCAGCAGCAGGATGCCGAATAGCTGCTGCAGGCGATGCCCGGCGCGGTTGCTGATCCAGCTGCGGTTGCGGCCGGCGTAGACCGCCAGCGCGACGAGGCAGTACCAGCCGGCGTCGATACCCGCGGCCATTGCCGCCATCCCCAGCTTGGTGGAAAGCGCCTGCTGTTCGGTGACGAACTGGCTGAACAGGGCGGTAAAGAATACCGCCACCTTGGGGTTGAAAAATGCCACGCCGAATCCCTGCAGGGCGGCGCGTCCCGCGCTTTGTTGCGGTGCCGGAACCCCCGCTGCGGCGGGATCCGGGGCCGGTGCACGCAGCGCCTTCCAGCCCAGGTAGATCAGCATGGCCGCGCCGACCCACTGCAGCGCGCTGAACAATAGCGGCGAGCGGGTGATCAGCACGGCGAGACCGAAGGCGGTCAGCCCGGCGTAGATGGCGATGCCGGCGCCGTGGGCAACTGCGGCGGCGAGCCCCTGGCGCGGGCCGGACGCCGCGCTGCGCAGTACGATCAGCAGGCTGGGTCCCGGGGACATGGCCCCCAGGGCACAGATTCCGGCCAGTGACAGCCAGGCCAGCAGTTCCATCAGAAGCCGCCTCCCTGTTCCAGCCACTTCTGCTCCTCGTCCGTGGAGGTCCGCCCCAGGGCGGCGTTGCGGTGCGGGTAGCGGCCGAATTCCTCGATCACGTCCCGGTGCGCCAGTGCGTACTGGTAGAAACTCTCCGCCTCGGCGGCGCCCCCGGCGCCATCCAGGTAGTCGCGGCGCAGCCGGTCGAAGTATGCCACCGAGCGCGCCTGTATCGCCGCGCTCTCGCCGTGTTCCAGCGGCATGCCGAGAAAGGCGCGCTGGAAGAGACCCATTTCCCGGTCCTCGCCGCTGTCGATCGCCGCCAGCGCCAGTGCCCGCGCCAGGGGATCGCCGGCATAGGCGCGCTCGCTGTCGCGATAGATATTGCGTGTGAATTGGTCGCAGAGCAGGATCAGTGCCAGCTTGCCCCCGGGGGTGGTGCGCCAGTCCTCCAGTTCGCCGGCCAGGGCGGCTTCCACCAGCGGGCCGAAGTCGTCCTCGATGCGTTGGTCGAAGGTGTCGCTGCGGGCAAACCAGCGCTGGCGGTGGGGTGGGTCGACGGGCGCGTCCAACTGGGCGCTGCCAAACCAGAATTTCAGTACGTCGGCGGCCTGGATCATGGTGGAATCCCGATTAATTGTCCGGTCACTGCATCCAGATGCGGATCCCGCGCCGTCATAGAAGCGTACAAGGAAATCGATCTGGAGGCGACAATGGTAACCCCTGATACAGGATGTTTGAAAAAGGTACAATTTTGCCTGGCTGTGGCCCTGGTGGCCTCGGCGCTGCAGGCGGGGGCGGCGGAACTCTCGATTCCCATCGACGAGGTCCAGCAGCAACTGGCCCGCAAGGCGGAGGAGAATTTCTCCCGCAAACTCGACGAGTGCCGGGACGATCGCGAGCCGGAGAGCGGGGACGAGCGCAGTGGTCCCCGCTACCCGGTGCGGATAGCCGCAAGCGAGCCCGCCAGCGGTCTTTCCGGCCTGTATGCCGGCACACTGCTGGCGGCGCCGTGAAGTAAGTGAATTTGCAACACACTAGAGAGCAAAACAATGAGAGCGAGAAACAATAACCCACAAGGCACTGCCGCCCGCTGGCTGGTCGGCCTGCTGGCGGCACTCAGCCTGAGCGCCGGCTGGGCCCAGGACAGTGGCGGCGAGACATCGGCGATGCCCGAGCCGCCGGCCCCGGCGGAGGCACCGAAACCCCCGAAGGCGGAAAAGCAGGTGCGGATCACCCGCGGTGAAGACGGCACCCTGCGTATCCGCGCCCGGGACGAGAACGGCGAGCGCACCGATGTCGAGGTGAACCTGGGCGAAGAGTTTGGCGGCAAGCTGGCCGGCGAGATCTACCAGCAGTTGGAGCGGAAGGGCATTCTCGACGAGCAGGGCCTGGTGGTCGAGGAGGCGATGGACAGTGTGCCGAGGAATATCAGTATCGGTATCTCCGGCGATTTCGAATCGGATTTCGGCCACCGGGGTCACCGGGAAAACGATTTTCCCTTTGATGCGGAGGAGATCCTGGTTCCCATAGTCGCCATCCTGGCAGTGTTCGGCACGCCGATCCTGATCGTTTGGCTGGTGACTCGCAACAGCTACCGCAAGCGGCAGCTGTTGATGGACAACGTCAATCGCATGGTGGCCGAGGGCCGCGATATCCCGCCGGAACTGCTCGATGCGATGGAGGGTGAGTCCCCCAGGAATATGAAGGATCGCGGCTTCACCCTGATTGCGGTCGGCCTGGCGCTGTTTATCTGGCTCACCATCACCGCCGGTATCGATGTCGGCAGCCTGGGCCTGATACCGCTGTTTATCGGCCTGGCCCGCTTCGTCAACTGGAAACTGGATCAGAAACAGATGTAGCCCGGATATTGTGCCGGGCCACCCGATAATAAGTTCAGCTCATTGAGCCTTGTTACAGCTTTTGGGGTTCTCCGATGGGGATATACGACAAACGACCACCGCTGGCCGCGCTCTCGCCAGATCTCTGCGCGCCCGGCATACAGATCCCGACGCGGTTATCGCGTCCTCTGACTCAGAATCCGGGCTAGGGACGCGGTTTATGGACCTCAATGACGAGGACTTGATCCGGCGCATCGTCGACGACGGGGACCAGCGGGCCTATGCCCAGCTGGTCCGGCGCTATCAGTCACAGCTGCGATTCTCGCTCCGTCAGCTGTGTGGTGGCGACCAGGGCCTGGCCGACGATATGGCGCAGGAGGCCTTTATCAAGGCCTACAAGGCGCTGCCGGCATTCCGGGGCGATGCGCGCTTCAGCACCTGGCTGTACCGTATCGCCTACAATCTCGTCATGAGTCACAAGCGCAAGAAGGCACCGGATGTCGACCAGGAGGCGGTAGATCGCGCCCGGGCAGAAGAGAGTGTGGAGGAGGCCCAGCAGTTGGGCATGGCGCGGGACCTGGACTCGGCCATGAAAGAGCTTAGCGAAGCCCAGCGCCAGGCGGTGCACCTGTGCATGCAGCGCGGCTTTTCCCACGAGGAGGCGGCGAGTATTATGAAGCTGCCCCTGGGTACGGTAAAATCCCATGTCAATCGCGCGCGGGCCAAATTGCAGACGCTTCTGCAGGCGTGGCGCGAGGAGGTAGTCAGTGGCTAGCTTTGATCAATACCGCGATCGGCGGGACAACAGGGTGAATGCCTTGAGTGATACAGCATTCGAGGGCAGGGATCCGGACTTCGACGCCTGGCTGGGCCAGCAGTTGCAGTTCAGCGAGCCCTACCTGGACAACGACGGCTTCTGCGAGCGGGTGATGGAACAGTTGCCGGCGCCGTCCCGGCGTTCCGAGCGCCGCGCCGTGCGCTTCCAGTACGGTGCGGTGGTGGCTGCGTCCACCATCGTCGCCTGGCAGTTCCCCTTCGACAGGGTCTGGATGGAGGCACTGCAGCAGTCCATCAGTCTCTACAGCCTGGTGGGGATCGGCGTTCTCTCCTCCCTGGCGGCCATGACTGGCGGTATCCTGGCCGCGCGGCGCTGACCGGGCGGCAAGCCCCCATCTCCCTTTCGCCCGGATAGGGTTTGATCACCCCGATGCCGCGACAGCCCGCAGGTAGCGCCTGGCGCTGACCTGCTCCGGGTACATTCTGGCACCACAGCCGCCCCGGCCGCAGAACTGCTCCGTTCCGCCGGCCTCGTAGACCAGCTGTAACTGCTCCGTTGCCGCCTGTGGCGACATGGCGGGTACGCCCTCCGGGTAGGGGGTCCTGACTTCGTTTCCGCACTCAGTACAAAACCAACTGATCGTCGCCATCCTTGGCCTACCTCCCTGTCAATCGATCGGTAGCCCCAGTATAGAAACCAGGACGGTGCCGGGGTGACACTGCGTGCCAGTTGCTGTGAAGCAGTTCGCAATAGGGGCAGGCTGCCTCTGCGCCGGTGCACCAACCGGCGAGTGCTCCCGCCTCTACATCTGTTGGTCGAGCCGGATTTCCCCCGCCCTGCGCACGGTGATCGACGGCAGTATCGACCGGCGCAGCCCCAGTTTCGCCTCCAGTTCGTAGGGTACGGTATTTCTCCCGCTGCCGATCAGGTCCGCGGCCGCGAACAGCGATCCCACCAGGCTGGCCGTCGCGTCGACTGCGATGTCGTCCTGCCCGTAGGCCGGGATCGGTGGCAGGTCACTGGAAGTGCCGGTGACCACCTTGTGGCCAGCCAGGCTCAGGGTGTAGTAGAGGCCGGACAGTGCCAGTTGGGTATCGTTGGGGTTGAACACCCGCAGGTGGATGCGGAAACGCAGGTTGTTGCCGGTGCCGGCGGGCAGCGGCTCGATGGAGGTGACCTCCACCTCGGGTTCCTGGTAGTTCGGCGACAGTGCGGCGCAGCCGCCGATCAGCGCGAGCACCAGGGTCAGCAGTGTTGCCCGCAGTGGGGTGGAGGGGAGAGAGTGAAAAAAGCCTGTCACAAATAGTCCTCGCTATTTTTACGATCCGTTATTGCCGGAGCTTCCCGGGCGCGGGTAATCTGCCTGTATTTTCGACAATAATAACTTGCGGTCCCAACGATGAAGAAGTTCCTCCCTCTATTGACCATTGTCGCGGCAATATTGTTCGCCGGCTGGAAATGGCTGTTGCTGCCGGGTGTGGAAAAAGCCCGCAATAGCCGCAGCGGCCCCGATGAGTATCCCCCTGTCTCCGCTGCGGCGGCACAGCTTCACCGGGGCCTGCTGGTCGGCGATCTGCATGCAGATAGTTTCCTGTGGGCACGGGACCTGGAGCGGGAAGCCGACTACGGCCATGTCGACCTGCCGCGGGCGCGGCGGGGCAACCTCGCGATCCAGGTATTCACCGCGGTTACCAAGTCCCCGCGGGGCCAGAATTACGAACAGAACTCCAGTGCGGCCGGCGACAATATCACCCTGCTGGCCGTGGCCCAGGCCTGGCCGCCGCGCACCTGGAACAGCCTGTTGCAGCGCGCGCTCTACCACGCCGGGCGGGTTGCCGGGTTGGAGGATCGGGCGCCGGAACAGATTGCCGTGGTGCGCAGCGCCGCGGATCTGCGCCGGGTGCTCAAGCGCCGCGCCGGTGGCAGCGAACAGCTGGCGGCGATTCTCGGTATCGAAGGCGCCCATCCGCTGGAGGGAGAACTGGAAAATATCGGGGTACTTTACGACGCCGGCTTCCGGGTAATGGGGCTGCAGCATTTCTTCGATAACGAGCTGGGCGGCTCGCTGCACGGCGAGAACGGCGCCGGCCTGAGTGCATTCGGCCGCGCCGCGGTGCAGGAGATGGAGCGGCGCGCCATTGTCATCGATGTGGCGCACAGTTCGGAGCAGGTGGTGCGGGATGTACTGGCGCTGGTCGAGCGGCCGCTGATCCTGTCCCACACCGGTCTTAAAGGCATGTGTGACTCACCGCGCAATATCAGTGACGAGCTGATGAAGGAGATCGCGGCCAAAGGGGGGCTGATCGGTGTCGGCTACTGGAAGGGCGCGGTCTGCGACGACAGCCCGCGGCATATCGTCGAGACCATCCGCTACGCCATCGACCTGCTGGGCGTGGAGCATGTGGCGCTGGGCTCGGATTACGACGGCAGTGTCGCGGTCGCGTTCGATGCCAGCGAGCTGGGGTTGCTTACCGACGAGATGTTGCGCCAGGGATTCACCGAGCAGGAGATCCGGCGGGTGATGGGGGAAAACCTGAGGGACTTCTTCCTCGCCCAACTGCCCGCCTCCTGACGCAATCCGCGTCACCGCCATGGGTGCCGCCTCGTCGGGGCGGCCGTGATCGGCTATATAACAGGGATCTTCCCGCGAATGGAGTGGCGAAATCCCGTGCCTGTCGACTCGTTCACCAGCGTCGTTCTGTTTCCCCTGTGGGCGCAACAGGAGGGAGAGGAAGAATCGGCGCTCAAGGAGATTGCGCCGGAGACAGTGACCGAGGCGGCGGATACGGTGGTGGGCTCGCTGGACCGGATCTGGAGCGCTTTCCTCGCACACACCCCCTATATGATCGCGAGCCTGATGGTGCTGTTATTCACCTTCGTGATCGTATTCCTGCTGCGGCGCTTTGGCAGCCATCTGTTCCGCCGCACCACCTCGCGGAAATCCCTGCGGGATCTGTTCGTACGCCTGCTGACGATCGTCACCTGGGTTCTGGGGCTGCTGTTTGCGGCCATGGTGCTTTTCCCCGGGTTGACGCCCGCCAAGGCGCTGGGTGCCGTGGGCCTGCTGTCGGTGGCCATCGGCCTGGCGTTCAAGGATATTTTCGAGAACTTCTTTGCCGGCATCCTGATCCTGTGGCGCTTTCCGTTCGAGGAGGGGGATGTGATCGAATGCGAGGGGGTGGTCGGCCGGGTGGAATCCGTGGAAGTACGCAACACCACCATCCGCCGAACCACCGGTGAACTGGTCGTGGTGCCCAACCTTTTCCTGTTCAAGAATCCCTGCGAAATCCTCACGGACCGCGTCAAACGTCGCGTCAGTATCACCGCCGGGGTCGCCTATGGTGAGGACGTCTCCGAATCGGTGCAGATCATCAAGCGCGCGGTCGAGGCCTGCAAAACCGTACGCGACGATGAACAGGTGCAGGTTTTCCCCGAGGAGTTCGGTGACAGCAGTATCAATATCGAAGTCACCTGGTGGACCGGCTCGACGCCTTTTGCGATCCGCGAATCGAAGGGGGAGGTCATCACTGCGATCAAGAAGGCGCTGGACGAGGCCGGTATCGAGATTCCGTTCCCCTACCGCACTTTGACCTTCAAGGAGGCCCTGCGGGTACAGGGGGAAACGGAGTAAAATCGCCCCCCTGCAGGAGCCGCGCCGGGTTCAGAGTGTACTGTCCGGCTGTTTCTCCGGCCGCGCCTCCGCGAACGCCGGGATTTCCGCACAGGCCTGTGAGATACGATGGATGGCCGGGTAACCGCTGATATCGAGTCCGAAGCGCTCGGCGCTGTAGATTTGCGGGATCAGGCAGCACTCGAACAGGCCGGGTTCTTCACCGGCGGCGAAGGGCCCTGGATCCAGCTGCTGTTCCAGCGCGCAGAAACCCTCGTGGATCCAGTGCTGTATCCAGCCCTGTTTCTGTTCGTTGCTGAGGTGGTATTCGGACTGCAGGTAGCGCAGCACCCGCAGGTTCTGGATCGGCTGGATATCGCTGGCGACGCTGTAGGCCAGGGCGCGGATACGGGCGCGTTCGACGGCGTCTTCCGGCAGCAGTGCGGGGGCGGGATGGGTTTCCTCCAGCCATTCCAGAATCGCCAGCGACTGGGTCAACACCCTGTCGCCGTCCACCAGCGCCGGTACCAGCCCCTGCGGATTCAGTTTGCGGTAGTCCTCCCCGCGCTGCTCGCCCTTGAGCAGGTTCACCGGCCGGTAGTCGTACTGCAGCCCCTTCAGGTTCAGGCCGATGCGCACACGGTAGCTGGCGGAGGAACGGAAGTAGCCGTGCAGTTCCATAGATTATCCTTTTGGTTTCAGTTGTGCGGGCGGTGCAGGTTTATTCTGTCTTCCAGGAGTCCACGTACCCGGGCAGTTCCACCGCGTGCGCATCCGGCAGAATATCCCAGGGCGTGCGGCTGTCGAGCATGACTGCCACTTCGTCGGTCTTCTTTTTTGCGTGCCCGGCACCGGCGGCAAAGGCCTTGGGGTGCGGCCCGTGGGTAAAGCCCATCGGGTGCAGCGTCAGCATGCCCGGGTGGATATTGTCGCGGCTGAAGAAGTCGCCGCGATGGTAGAAGATCAGCTCGTCGAAATCGTCGTTGTTGTGGAAGAAGGGCACCTTGAGGGCACCGGGGTCGCTCTCGATCGGTCGCGGTGCGAAGGTGCAGACGACAAAGCCGCGGGCCACGAAGGTGGTGTGCGCCGACGGCGGCAGGTGATAGCGGTGGCTCATCAGCGGCCGTATGTCGCGCCAGTTGATGCGGCAGGCCAGGTTGTCGCCCTTCCAGCCCACCGCGTCCAGCGGGTTGAACGGATAGGTGATGGTGGAGATCTGCTGGCGCGCCTTCACCTTCACTTGCCACGCGTCGTCGGTCTGTTGCGCGCGGAACGGCTCATCCATCGCCGGCACATCCAGCATCGCCGGGTCGAAGATCGCATGGGGGCCCACCAGGCCCTTGTCCGGCAACTGGAAGTGGCTGCCGGTGGCCTCCATCATCAACAGCTCCAGCGGTTCCTCCGGCTCTAGGCGCCACAGGGTGCCGCGGGGTAGCACGATGTAGTCGCCGTCGCGGATTTCCAGGTGGCCGAAATCACAGAACAGGTGGCCGCGGCCGTTGTGGACGAACAGCAGCTGGTCGCCGTCGGCGTTGCGCACCAGGTGGTCCATCGCTTCCCGGCAGGTCCACAGGGCCACCAGGCTGTCGCAGTTCTTGAGGATCGGCTTGTGGTCCCAGGGGCTGTTGCCGCTGTGGGCCATCCTGGTGCTGTCGAAGGCGTGGGGGCGCAGGGGGCCCTGGAAATCAGTCCAGCCAGTGGGCGGGTGGCGGTGGTAGAAGTGGGTGGCGGGGCCGAAGAAACCCTCCTTGCCCATTTCGCGCTCGAAAGTGTCGTCGGGAAAATCCGCGTGTGCCTGGCGGCTGGTGTCACCTTCCACGCGCGGAAAGTTGATCCAGTTTTTCATGCGGCAATCTCGCTTTGAACAGATACGGGCGCCGGGCCCATACACCGATAAGTGACTGTAGCGCTTGGCCCGACGGCTGGCCACCGTTCGGCGCTTCCGGTTTGTTGTTCTGCACTGCGGCCACCCGCGCAAATATTTTGCGTCGCGCCGGCTTTTTGATACCAAAGATGGCGCGTAAAGCCGTATAATGCGCGACCGATTTTGTCAGGTCCCGGCCCTTTGCCCGGGCGGGTTGCCGAATTTTTCCGGCTGCAGTGGTTACATTTGAAACCAATTTTAGTTACATTTGTAACCTGATACAACCCACTGGCCAGCAGGTGAGTAAGCCGCATGACAACTGATAACCACTTTGCGCAGGAAACGGTGCCCCGGGACGATCTGCTCCTGGAGAAGTTTTTGCCCTATCGCCTGTCGGTGCTGTCGAACCGGGTGAGCAATGCGATTGCCCAGGCTTACGGCACCCGCTTTGAACTGACGATTCCCGCCTGGCGCGTCATGGCGATCCTGGGGCGCTTCCCGGACCTGTCGGCCGCCGACCTGGTGGAACAGACGGCGATGGACAAGGTGGCCATCAGCCGCGCGGTTTCGTCCCTGTTCAAGAATGACTATATCTCCCGCAGCGAGGACCCGTCCGACCGCCGCCGCCAGGTGCTGAACCTGACGGAACTGGGGCGCGAGGTCTACGAGCGCATCGTGCCGCTGGCGCAGCAATACGAGAACGACCTGATGTCGTCGCTGAGCCCCGAAGAGCGCCAACAGCTGGACAGCATTATCGAAAAACTCATGGGGCGCGCCCAGGCCTGGGCCGAGCGCGGCCTGATCGACTGAATTGATGAGTGGAAGAGAATTCACAGGAGTTACCGCATGTTTGAGCAACTGAGCAGCCTGCCGCCGGATCCGATCCTGGGCCTGCTGGCCACCTACCGCACCGACGACAACCCGAACAAGATCGACCTGGGGGTGGGTGTCTACAAGGATGAGTCCGGCCACACGCCGGTGCTGCAGGCGGTAAAAGAGGCGGAGACGCGCCTGCTGCAGAGCGAGGAAACCAAGGCCTATATCGGCCCGGCCGGTGCGCCCGGTTTCAACACCGCGATGCAGGAGCTGGTACTGGGGGCGGAACACCCGGCGCTGCTGGCTGGCCGCGTGCGTTCTGCCCAGACTCCCGGCGGTTGCGGCGCCCTGCGCGTGCTGGCGGAATTCGTCAATCGCGCCAGGCCCGGTGCCACCATCTGGGTCAGCGACCCCACCTGGGCCAACCATGTGCCGCTGCTCGGCAACGCCGGCCTCGAGATCAAGAGCTACCCCTATTACGACCGCGCCAGTGCCACGCTGCAGTTCGACCAGATGGTGGACACGCTGCAAAACGTGGGCGAGGGCGACCTGGTGTTGCTGCACGCCTGTTGCCACAACCCCTGTGGCGCCGACCTGTCCCGCGAGCAGTGGAAAGTGATCGTGGAAATGGCCCAGAAGCAGGGATTCACACCCTACATCGACATGGCCTACCAGGGCTTCGGCGACGGCCTCGACGACGATGCCTGGGGCCTGCGGCTGATGGCGGAATCCGTGCCGGAAATGCTGGTGGCCGCGTCCTGCTCCAAGAACTTCGGTCTCTACCGCGAGCGCGTGGGCCTGGCGATGGCGATCTACAACGATGTCGCCGCGGCGGACAGGGGCCAGAGCCAGATGCTGAACGCGATCCGCGGCAACTACTCCATGCCACCGTCCCACGGCGCGGCCATCGTCGAGTCGATCCTGACCGACGCCAGCCTGCGCGCCAACTGGGAGGCGGAGCTGACGGAAATGCGCGAGCGTATCAACGGCCTGCGCGCCGGTGTGGTCGAGAGCCTGGCCGCCGCGGGTGCCGCCGGGGACTTCGGCTTTATCCAGCGCCAGAAAGGCATGTTCTCCTTCCTGGGTATCAACGCCGAACAGGTGCAGAGGCTGCAGAAGGAATTTTCCATTTACATGGTAGACTCCAGCCGCATCAGCATCGCCGGCCTGAGCCAGGGCAATATGGAGTATTTCAGCAAGGCGGTTGCCAGCATACTCTGATCCCGGACCCCGGCAGCGGGCCCGGTGCCCGCTGCCGGCGAGCTGTTGCCGCAATCGAAACAGCCGAAAATCGAAACAACCGAAAATGGAAGTTGAGGTAAACACCCCCGTGTCCGATTCCCCCTCCAAAACCTGGACCCCTCAGAGCTGGCACCATTTCGAGGCCAGGCAGCAGCCCAGCTACCGCTCCCCCGAACAGGTTGACAGCGTGACCGGCGAACTGTCCGGCTACCCGCCGCTGGTATTCGCCGCCGAGGCGCGCGAGCTGCGCCGGCAACTGGCGCAGGTGGCCGAGGGCAGGGCGTTCCTGCTGCAGGGGGGCGACTGCGCGGAATCCTTCGCCGACTTCAACGCCAACAAGATCCGCGACACTTTCAAGGTGCTGCTGCAGATGGCCGTGGTGCTGACCTTTGCCGGCAACCTGCCGGTGGTCAAGGTGGCGCGTATGGCCGGCCAGTACGCCAAGCCGCGCTCGTCGGACACGGAAACCATCGGCGGCGTGGAGTTGCCCAGCTACCGCGGCGATATCATCAACGGTATCGACTTCACCGCCGATGCGCGCGTACCGGATCCGCAACGGATGCTGACCGCCTACAACCAGTCCGCGGCCACGCTCAACCTGCTGCGCGCCTTCGCCCAGGGCGGCCTCGCCGACCTGCACGAAGTGCATCGCTGGAACCTGAGCTTCCTGGAAAACAACCCGCAGCGGGAGAAATACTCGCAGCTGGCCGAGCGGCTGCAGGATGCGCTGGAATTCATGGCCGTCTGCGGCGTGACTTCCGAAAATACCCCGGCAATTCGCGAGACGGAACTCTATACCTCACACGAGGCGCTACTGCTCAATTACGAACAGGCGCTGACCCGCACCGACAGCCTGACTGGCAAATGGTACGACTGCTCGGCCCATATGCTGTGGATCGGCGAGCGCACCCGCCAACTGGACGGCGCCCACGTGGAATTCCTGTCCGGCGTCTGGAACCCGATCGGCGTCAAGGTGGGGCCGGGCATGCAGCCGGATGAACTGCTGCGCCTGATCGACAAGCTGAATCCGAACGACGAAGCCGGCCGCCTGACGCTGATCACCCGCATGGGGGCCGAGACCCTGGGTGACAAACTGCCGCCGCTGGTGCGGGCGGTACAGCGGGAGGGGCGCAGTGTGGTCTGGAGCACCGACCCGATGCACGGCAACACCGTCAAGGCCAGCAGCGGCTACAAGACCCGCAATTTCGACAAGATACTGCGCGAGATCCGCGACTTTTTTGCCGTACACCGCGCCGAGGGCAGCCACCCGGGCGGCATCCACCTGGAGATGACCGGCCAGCATGTCACCGAGTGCACCGGCGGCGCCTGGGATATTTCCGAGGCGGACCTGGCCAGCTGCTACCGCACCCAGTGCGACCCGCGCCTGAACGCCGACCAGGTACTGGAGCTGGCCTTCAACGTCGCCGAGTGGCTCCGCGCCGGCCGCAGCTGATTTCGGGGACGCGGGGCTCCAGCTCCGCAATCGCCCCGGCGGGGGCGACCGCTGCTCCGCGGCAAGAGAGTCTGTTCACCTGTATTTCAATAAATAACCCCAGGGAGTGCTTATGTATCAACTCTATATCGCCAACAAAAACTACTCCTCCTGGTCCCTGCGCCCCTGGCTGCTGATGCGCCAGCTTCAGATCCCCTTCGACGAGCAGTTGGTCACCTTCGAGGAGGGCGGGAGCTGGCACAAATTCCGCGAGTTCGCACCCAACGGCCTGGTGCCCTGCCTGGTGGACGGCGACACCCGGGTCTGGGATTCACTGGCGATCGTCGAGTATCTGGCCGAAGACTATCCGCAGATCTGGCCGGAAGGGAAGGGCGCCCGCGCCTGGGCGCGCAGCGCCGCGGCGGAAATGCACTCCGGCTTCGGCGCGTTGCGGGATATCTGCTCGATGAACTGCGGCGTAAAGGTGAAGCTCAGTGAGATCCCGCCGGCGCTGCAGAAGAATATCGACCGTATCGATGAGCTGTGGCGCGAGGGCCTGGCGCGCTTCGGCGGGCCCTTCCTGGCCGGTTCTGAATTCAGCGCGGTAGATGCCTTCTTTGCCCCGGTGGCCATACGCGCGACCAACTTCGGCCTGCGCATGAGTGCGGAAGCGACCGCCTATATCGAGCGCATCCTGGCGCTGCCGGCGATGGCGGAGTGGATCGAGGCGGCGCTGCGGGAAACCTGGCGCGAACCGGGCCACGAGGAGGAGCTGCTGCGTGCCGGTACGATCGTGGAAGACCTCCGTCGGGAGCCCGCCTGACCGAAGACACTTGAGACCGGGCAGCTCTCGACCTGGGTCTCTGGTTCGCCATGCCGGCGGGAGAGCGTCTTACCGGATTTGACCGGTAGCGTCTCTCCCGCCGGCGTGACGATAGAATGGCCGCAAGGCCCGCTGGCAGCCCGAATCCACTCTGTACCATCTGGCCAGCCTCCCTCCCGTACGCCTGAATCACCTTCGACACCGATCGATCGGATCTATTTCTGAGCAACCCATGTTGTTACCGCGTCTTCCCGGACTCTGTTCATTTTAAAAGAATACACTTAATAAGTCGTTATCAAATGAATTGCCAGCTACCCATGGTCCAGCCCTGTCGCAGAATCTCCGGTCAACCAGGGGCGGGGGAGACGTTTATAGGGCGAGGCTGTCGATTTCCCGTCATAGCTCCGCCATGCCCGCGCTGAGCATGGCGGCACAGGGGACTGTCCGGTTAAACTCCGGCGATTACAAAATGACAATGACTACATAAAGAGGAGAACCCCGATGCGTCAGACAATGATCGCGCTATCGGTTGCTGCCGCGCTGGCAGCTGCGGCCGGTTGCAGCAAAGAGGCCGGGCAGGCCCAGTCCGCCCAGGAGCCGGCGGCGAAAGTAGCCGAGGCAAACAGTGCTGCGGTTGCGGGCAATCCGCTGCTGGCGGAGTGGACCGGTCCCTACGGGGGCGTGCCGGCCTTCGACAAGATGAAGGTCGAGGACCTGAAGCCGGCGCTGGAAAAGGCCATGGAAGACAACCTGGCGGAGGTCGACGCAATTGCCGCCAGCGCCGCGGAGCCGACCTTCGAGAACACTATTGCCGCCCTGGAGCGTAGCGGTTCCGAGCTGGACCGTGTCTCCGCCTACTACGGCATCTGGAGTTCCAACATGTCCTCTCCGGAGTTCCGCAAGGTGCAGCAGGAGATGGCCCCCAAACTGGCGGATTTCGAGTCCACCATCATTCAGAACGACGCCCTGTTCCAGCGTGTCAAGTCCGTTTACGACGCGCGCAATGATTCCGACCTGGACAGCGAGCAGAAGCGCGTGGTCGAGCTGATCTACAACCAGTTCGCCAACAATGGCGCCACCCTGAAAGGCGAGGCCAAGTCGCGCTACGCCGAGATCAACCAGCGCCTGGCACAGCTGCACACCGAGTTTGCCAACAACGTACTGGCGGACGAAGAGGGCTACGACATCTTCCTGACGAAAGACCAACTGGGTGGCCTGCCCGGGTCCTTCGTCGCCGCTGCGGCGGCACTGGCGGAAGAGAAAGGCCAGAAGGGTAAATACGCGATTACCAATACGCGCTCCTCAATGGACCCCTTCCTGACCTATTCCGACAACCGCGAACTGCGCGAACAGGTATGGAATAACTACTACAGCCGCGGCGACAACGGCGACGAGCACGACAACAACGCCATCATCGCCGAGATCCTGCAACTGCGCGACGAGCGCGTCGGCCTGCTGGGCTTCGACAACTACGCCGAGTGGCGCCTGCAGGACCGCATGGCGAAAACCCCCGAAAACGCCATGAACCTGATGGAAGCGGTCTGGCCGGCGGCGGTTGCGCGTGTGAAGGAAGAGGTCGCCGATATGCAGGCGGTGGCCGACGAAGCGGGTGCGGACATCACCATTGAGCCCTGGGACTACCGCTACTACGCCGAGAAAGTCCGCAAGGCCAAGTACGACCTGAACTCCGACGAAGTCAAACAGTACCTGCAGCTCGATAAGCTGCGCGAGGCGATGTTCTACGTTGCCGGCGAGCTGTTCAACTTTGAGTTCACACCGGTGAAAGAGGGCAGTGTGCCGGTCTTCCATCAGGATGTGAAAGTCTGGGAGGTGACCGACAGGGACTCCGGCGAGCATATCGGCCTGTGGTACCTGGACCCGTTCGCGCGCGCCGGCAAGCGTTCCGGCGCCTGGGCCACCATGTACCGCGACCACACCACCTTCGACGGCAAGAAGACGGTACTGGCTTCCAACAACTCCAACTTTATCAAGGGCACTCCGGGCGAACCGGTGCTGGTGAGCTGGGACGATGCCGAGACCTTCTTCCACGAGTTCGGCCACGCGCTGCACTTCCTGTCTTCCAATGTCACCTACCCGACGCTGAACAGCGGCGTGCGCGACTACACCGAGTTCCAGTCGCAACTGCTGGAGCGCTGGCTGTCCACCGATCCGGTGATCGACAACTACCTGGTGCACTACAAGACCGGCGAGCCTATCCCGGCGGAGCTGGTGGCCAAGATCAAGAAGGCCGCCACCTTCAACCAGGGCTTTGCCACCACCGAGTACCTGGCGTCCGCGCTTGTGGATATGAAGTTCCACACCACCGATCCGGAGAATATCAATCCGGATGCCTTCGAGCGCAAGACGCTGGAAGAGTTGGGTATGCCCGATGAGCTGGTCATGCGCCACCGCTCGCCGCACTTCGGCCATATTTTCTCCGGCGAAGGCTACTCGGCCGGTTACTACGGCTACATGTGGGCGGATGTCCTGACCTCGGACGCGGCGGAAGCCTTCGCCGAGGCGGACGGTGGTTTCTACGACGAGGAAGTGGCCGGCAAGCTGGTGAAATACCTGTTCGCGCCGCGCAACGCCATCGACCCGGCCGATGCCTACCGCGCCTTCCGCGGCCGCGATGCCGGGATCGACGCGCTGATGCGCGATCGCGGTTTCCCGGTACGGGACGGGAAGGATAGCACCGTGGCAGCGAAAGACTGATTCCGGTTGCCATTAAAAGGCCGCGATGCGCAAGCATCGCGGCCTTTTTTGCGTTAGGGCCCGAGATTCAGCGGGCCCTTCCCACTAGTCTTCCCGGATGATCGTCAGCACAATCTCTCCGACATTCAAGCCAAACTTGCTTAACGCCGATTTCCCGATCAGCACGCGATCGGAGACAAGGTACATGCGGTCGTCCACGGCCACTTCGAGTTTCCGTCCCTTGTAGGGGACTTCCAGCGTATAGCGGATAAACATCGCATTGCCGGCAGCGCTTATCCGGGCGTCGCCGATTACGTCGCCGGCGCGCCCGATATAGGCCCGTACGCCGGCTTGTGGGGCGCCGCCGGTGGGAATCAACTGCCAGTCGCGCTGCTGGGTTTCACCGTCGTCAAAGATAAAGTCTTCCGCCAGCAGGCCGCGGCCGTTCTGCCAGCGCCCCAGTAACGTCGCATTGAAGGTGCGGGTGACTTCGCCGGAACGGTTCTTGATGATGCCGTGCGCAGTCAGTGGGCCGTTGAGAAACTCTTCGGGTATCAGCGCGGGTGTTTTGTCGCGGTAATGACTGACGCCCGGACTGGAGCAACCGTTTAATAGCAGTAGGGCCGAGAGCAGTGGTAGCTGGATTTTGTTGAGGCAATACATGGGCGCTTCCCGGTATGAATTTATTCTTACATACGCTGCGCCCGCTCAATTGGATTCTCGGAGATCCCGGCCTGCAACCGGTGCGTGAGCGGGATCGCTGAATGGCGTCCCGATTTTCGCGCTGTCGTACTGGCGTCCTTCCCCAACCCGTTGCTAAGCTAAAAAGCCGCAACGGAAGCAAAGGGGGTGGTAATGGAAAAATGGCTCATCGCACTCGGCTGTATCCTGATCGCCACAGGCGTGCTCTACCATTTCGCGCCCTGGCTGTTCACCTGGTTCGGCAAACTGCCCGGCGATATCCGTATCGACAACGAGCGCAGCAAGGTGTTTATTCCCATCACCTCGATGATCCTGCTGAGCATCCTGCTCAGCGTGATCCTGGCCGTCTTTCGTCGCTGATCAGCCCTTTTCCAGCAGCTGTTCCAGCGGCAGCTCGGTGCGGTAGCGCACCTGTTTCAGTGAGAAGCTGCTCTTGATGTGGTCGATGCCCGGCAGTTCGGTGAGTTTCTTGTCGAGGAATTCCTGGTAGGCCTGCAGATTGGGTACCACCACCCGCAGCAGGTAGTCGAAGTCGCCGGTCATCAGGTAGCACTCCATGACCTCCGGCCACTGGCCGATCACTGACTCGAAATCCATCAGCTCCTTCTTTACCTGGTGGTTCAGTGTCACCTGGATAAACACGCTCACCGGCAACCCCACCTTCTCCGGCTCCAGTAGCGTCACCGCGCGCTTGATAAAGCCCTGCTCGTGCAGGTTCTTGACGCGACGGGAGCACGGAGAGGGCGACAGGCAGACTTTTTCCGCCAGTTCGATATTGGGGATGGTGGCATCTTCCTGAAGGATCTCCAGGATCTTCTTGTCGATGGCATCCAGTAAGTAGGCCATAGTGGTACCCAGCTCTCGTCTTGATTGCACCCGATTGATGACTATAAGAGCCCGCCCCGGTCGGCGCCAGTGATCGGGCTATAAAGGGAATCTGGCGCCAGATGACCAGTTCCCCAGCTAGCTCAAAAGGGTTGAATTTGAGTGAATTCTTGCGGTTTATTATCCGCAGTTAGTGAGTTATGGCTGCATTATGCCGTATTCACGCCTAATTTGGTATGACCTGCTTCGATAAGCGATGGTAATTTGTCGCTTAACAATAACGATGAGGCATCTCTGTAAATCGTGGCGGGCGGACGCCTCCGGGCGGGCGCGCAGATTCCAGCAGATACCTCACAGCGACAAGCAGAGTAGGTGTTACCCATGGCGATGGTCGAAACGGATCGGGAACTGGGCTTCGATCGCGATTATTCCCTCAAGGCCGCATTCACCCGCGACGAGGGGCGCGTCTTCCTCACCGGTATCGATGCCCTGGTGCGGCTGCCGCTGATGCAGAAGCAGCTGGACGAGCGCGCCGGGCTCAACACGGCCGGCTTTATCTCCGGCTACCGGGGCTCGCCGCTCGGCGGTTACGACCAGGCCCTGTGGCGCCACAAGAAGCTGCTGGCCGAACGGGATATCCACTTCGAGCCGGGTATCAACGAAGACCTCGGTGCCACCAATATCTGGGGTACCCAACTGCTGGATCACTATCGCCAGCAGGCCACCCGCGACGGTGTTTTCTCCATCTGGTACGGCAAGGGCCATGGCGTGGACCGCAGCGCCGACGTATTCCGCCAGGCCAATGTACAGGGCACCTCCAAACTGGGCGGCGTGCTGGCCCTGTGCGGTGACGACCACACCGCCGAATCCTCCATGTTCTCCCACAACACCGACCAGATTTTCGAGTCGGTGATGATGCCGTTGCTGTTCCCGGCCAGCATCGACGAGTACCTGACGCTGGGCCTGGCCGGTATCGCCATGTCGCGGTTTTCCGGTCTCTGGGTGGGTTTCAAGGCGATTACCGAAACCGTCGAGGCGGGCGCCTCCATCGTGGTGCCGGACCTGCCGCAGTTTGCGCGGCCGGAAGATTTCCCCATGCCGGCCCACGGCCTCAACTACGACCCGCACCTGAACTGGCCCGCCGAGCGCCTCGAATACGAACGCCGCATGCTGGAAGAGCGGCTGCCCGCCGCCAGGGCCTTTGCCCGTGCCAACCGCCTCGACAAAACCGTGCTGGCGGCACCGCAGAAACGGTTCGGTATCGTCACTGTCGGCAAGGCCCACGGCGACTTGCTGGAAGCGCTGGAACTGCTGGAATTGACCGAGCGCGATCTCGAGGCCGCGGGTATCTCCATCTACAAAGTCGCCATGAGCTGGCCTCTGGAACCGGTCGGCATGCGTGAATTCGCCGGGGGAATGGAGCGCTTGCTGGTAGTCGAGGAAAAGCGCCCGCTGGTGGAAGACCAGCTCAAGAACCTGCTCTACGGCTGGTCCGACGACCGGCGGCCGAAAGTGGTGGGCAAAAAAGACCTGGATGGGCGCGACCTGCTGCCGGCCATCTGGGGTTTTGGCCCGGACAGGGTGGCGCAGGCCATTGCCCGCTGGCTGGCGGATACCGAGGTGGGCACACGCATCGCACCGTTGGCGGAAAAGCTCGGCGGCGGTGTGCCGGGCAAGGCTACCGGCCTGCTTGCGCGCGAACCCGTTTTTTGCGCGGGCTGTCCCCACAACACCTCCACCAAACTGCCAGAGGGCAGCCTCGGCAGCGCCGGTATCGGCTGCCATATCATGGCCCTGGGCAAGGGCCTGCGCACCGACACCTATTCCCATATGGGCGGCGAGGGTGTGCAGTGGGTGGGCCTGCACCGGTTCTCCAGTGCCGGGCATATTTTCCAGAATATGGGCGACGGCACCTACAACCACTCCGGCCTGCTGGCCATTCGCCAGGCGGTGGCGAGCAAGGTCAATATCACCTACAAGATCCTGCTCAACGACGCTGTCGCCATGACCGGCGGCCAGCCCGCCGACGGCGAGGTGTCCGCCCCCACGCTGGCTGCGCAGTTGCTGGCCGAGGGTGTGGGTGAAGTGGTGCTGCTGAGTGAAAACCCCGGCTACTGGCTGCGCCGGCGCGCGCAACTGCCGACCGAGGTCAGGATTCTGCCGCGTTCGGAACTCGAAGCCGTGCAGCGTCGCCTGCGCGAAACCCCGGGTGTCACGGCGATTATCTACGAGCAGGTCTGCGCGGCGGAAAAGCGCCGCCGGCGCAAGAAAAAGCAGATGGAGGATCCGGCCCGGCGCCTGCTGATCAACCACCGCGTCTGCGAGGGCTGTGGCGACTGCAGTGTGCAGTCCAGCTGTATTGCCATCGAGCCGCTGGAAACCCGTTACGGCCGCAAGCGCCAGGTCAACCAGTCCAGCTGCAACAAGGATATGCGTTGTGCGGACGGTTTCTGCCCGAGCTTCGTTACCGTCGAGGGCGGCGAACTGAAGAAGCCGCCGGTGAATTCCCTGGCCGACGCGCTCGACGTGGCCATCGCGGGCCTGCCGGCCGCGCCGGAGGCGGAGCTCGACAAGCCGCTCAGCATCCTCGTCGCCGGTATCGGCGGCAGCGGCGTGCTGACCGTGGCCGCGCTGCTGGGCATGGCCGCACACCTGGAAGAGAAGGGCAGTACCACACTGTACTTTACCGGCCTGGCGCAGAAGAACGGCGCCGTGGTGGCGCACGTAAAGGTCGCGCAGCGCCCGGAAAATATTGCGACCGCGCGCATTCGCGACGGCTCGGCGGAACTGCTGCTGGGCTGCGATATGGTTACCGCCGCCGGCCAGCGCCCCAAATTTGCTCAGGGCAGAATCCGCTCGCTGGTGAATACCGCCGAGGTACCGGTGGCGGCCTTTATCCGCGACAACGAACTGGCTTTCCCCGCGGATGCCACAGAGCAGAGCATCGAGTCCCTGAGCGCCGAATACTTCGCCTTCGACGCCAACAAATACGCACAGGCGCTGTTCGGTGACACCGTTTCCAGCAACCTGATGATCATGGGCTACGCCTGCCAGAAAGGCCTGCTGCCGATCGGCGAGGCGGCGCTGGAGCGCGCCATCGAGCTGAACGGGGTGGCGGTGGAAAACAACCTGCGCGCATTTCGCGCGGGCCGCCTGCTGGCGGAAAACCCGAAAGCCGTGGAGCAGCTGGCGGTGCCGGCGCAGCCGGTCAAAATGGCCGAGCCGCAGGAAACTGTGGAGCAACTGGTTGCGCGGCTGGCCTCCGAGCTGACCGATTACCAGAGCACTGCCTATGCGAGCCACTTTGCCCGCACCATCGAGCGGCTGCACAAGGCGGAAAAAACCCTGGGGCGTTTCGACGGCGAACTGACCCGCATCGCCGCACAGAGCCTCTACAAGGCCATGGCCTACAAGGACGAGTACGAGGTGGCGCGACTCTACAGTGGCGAGGACTTCCAGCGCCAGCTGCGCGAAACCTTTACCGGTGACTACCGGCTGAAATTCCATATGGCGCCGCCTGTGGTGGCGCGCCCGGATGCCGGCGGCAGGGTGAAAAAGATGGAATTCGGCCCCTGGATGGGCAGGCTGATGCCGCTGCTGGCGAAAGGCAAGGTCCTGCGCGGCAGCGTGTTCGATCTCTTCGGCTATAGCCGCGAGCGCCGCGCCGAACGCCAGTGGGCGCGGCAGGTCTCCAGTGCCGTAGTCGCGGTGGCAGCCCGGCTTTCCACCGACACGCTGGCAGAAGCGCGCGAACTGCTCGAACTTCCACAACAGGTGCGCGGCTACGGCCATGTACGCGAGCAGAAATTCTCACAGGTACACGATCGCTGGAATCAACTGCTGGCACGGTTTAGCGGTGGCGATGCGGAGACACCGCTGGCCGTCGAGGCCTGAGCATTGCTCGCGAATCGTCATTCCGGATGTCGCGAATCGTCATACCGGACTTGATCCGGTATCCAGCGCCGAGTCACCCGCGCTCCGATACCAGATTCGCCACTAAAGCTGTGTTGGAACGACGCCGGAGCGGTTGGGCGTCGCTATTGCTCCCCCAAAGCCGGGTAATCACCCCGGCTTGAAGGAGAGAAACGGATTGACCAGCCAGCCCAGCAGACCGGTCACCGCCACCGGCGCCTCGACCACGGAGAGGCACAGGCACTCCCGGTCCTGGGTGGCGATGGGGCGGTGCACTTCGCCGGGCTCGCGCACCAGGAAGTCCCCGGGCGCATAGACACCGTCTGCGTCCGAGAAGCTGCCGTACAGCACCAGCACCACCTCCTGGCCGCGGTGGTCGTGTTCCGCGGTCTTGCCGCCGCGGCAGATACGGTGGAAGGCCACTTCATAGTGGTCCTGTCCGCTCTGCAGGCGCGACATTTTCAGGGCCGGCGATACCCGGTTCCATCTCAGTGGCCAGTTGTCGTCCACCAGCTTGCGCACGATTCGCGGCAGACGCCGCAGGGCGGGATCGCTGCAGCGTACTTTAGGTGGTTGTTCCTGTGGCTTTCCCGCCGGCTCCGGCCGCTCGTCGCTGCTGTCGATGCGTGCCATCAGGTGCTGCAGTGCATCGCTGCTCACCTGCTGGGGGTCGCTGTCATCAAGCAGTTCACCACCCAGGTGGTTGTGTTGCTGATGCTGCTGGCGACACTGGGGACACAGCTGCAGGTGTGCGGATACCGCCAGGCTGACCGCCCAGGGCAGGGTGCCGGCGGAGTACTCCAGCAGTATGTCGTTGTCGGGATGGTGGCGAATCATACGGACCTCACTACTCAAACCGGTTTGCCCAGGCTGGCCTGCAGTTTCTTCAACGCCAGGCGCACGCGGGATTTGACCGTACCCAGGGGCAGACCCAGTTCCGCGGAAATTTCGCTGTGGGACTTACCTTCCATATAGGCTTTTTTCAGCACGTGGCTCTGGTCTGCCGGCAGGCTGCGGAGCCCCTCAGTCACGTCGCGCTCATTGCGCCGCTGCTGCAGGAATACCAGCGGCTGGTCGTCTGCCGATTCGTCCCAGATATCGTCCACGTCGATATCGTTGTCTGCCCCCTGATGGCGACTGTTGCGTCGCAGCAGGTCGATGCGGCAGTTGCGCATGATGGTGTAGATCCAGGTGCTGGCAGACGCCTTGCGCGAGTCGAAGCTGGGCGCCCGGCGCCAGACCCGGAACATGACTTCCTGCACCAGCTCGTCCGCCGCCTCGGCACACAGGACCTGGGTATTGCGGCTGTGGTGAAAGCCTTTGATGAGCGGGGCAAAGTGACGGAACAGGCGCTCAAACGCCGCCCGATCGCGCTCGGCACCAACGCGGGTGAGCAGTGCGCTCCAGTCGTCATTGCGGTTCTCGGGTGCCTGCACGGTATTCCTGTCGCTCTGTACTGTCAGCGCCATATTAACCATCTGCGGATAACTGTTGAAGCTTTGTACGGTGATACCAGGCATCCGGATCATTCCGACGGTTGATATTGATCGGCTGGGCGGTTGATCCGGAAATCTGTGTGTGGCGTATCAACAGACGATTTTCATATCGTGTACGAGGTATCTAGGGGCCCTATGAATGCGCTGATAACAGATCTGCAGCAGTACTACAGCGATTTTCTCACCGGGGATCTGTCGCGGCTGGACGATTTCTACCACCGCGACCTGGTCTTCGCCGACCCCTTGCACAGGATCGAGGGCCTGGATACCGCGAAGCAGTACTTTGCCAGCATGCGCGACGGCCTCCTGCGCTGCCAGTTCGAGTTCGGGCTGGTAACGGTGGCCGCCGACAGCGCCTGCCTGCCCTGGCAGATGCACTACGCCCACCGGGCCCTGAACGGCGGTCGCCCCCTCAGCCTGCGCGGTTGCAGCCTGCTGCGCTTCAACCAGCGTATTCACTACCATGAGGACTTCTACGATCTCGGCGCCATGGTCTATGAACAGGTGCCATTGCTCGGCGCGTTGGTACGGGGTGTCAAGTCGCGTTTGGCGGGGCAGGGGGGCTGAGGTATGGATGAAATCCGGGACAAATCCATCTGGATTACCGGCGCCAGCTCGGGTATCGGTCGCGCGCTCGTGTGCCGCCTGGCGGCGCGCAATAACTTTATCGTCATCAGCAGTCGCAGTCGGGGCAAACTGCTGGAGTTACAGAAAATCGCCCCGCAGCGGATCCGGGTGCTGGACTGCGATGTGGGGGACAGCGAGGACATGGCGCGCGCCGCCCGCGAGCTGGCGGGGCTGACCGACCAGCTGGACCTGGTGATCGCCGGCGCCGGCGTCTGCGAATATGACGATGACCTGCAACTGGACACTGCCAGCTACCGGCGGGTCTTCGATGTGAACTTCTTCGGCGCGGTCAACACTCTGCGCTGTGCACTGCCGCTGCTGGCCGGCAGCAGGGCGCCACAGTTTGCGGCGGTGGGCAGCCTGTCTTCGGTGGTGGGTTTTCCCCGCGCCGAGGCCTACGGCGCTTCCAAGGCTGCGCTGGCCTATTTTCTCGACGCGGTGCGGGCGGATACGTCACAGGTAGCGTTGCAGGTAGCCCATATCCGGCCCGGCTTTATCGATACGCCGCTGACCGAAAGCAACGACTTTGCCATGCCGTTCCTTATGTCGCCGGAGCAGGCCGCCGAGCGGATCGAGCGCGGCCTCGCGCGGCGGCATCACACCATCGATTTTCCCCGCCGGCTGAGTTGGCCGCTGCGGTTGCTCGCCTTCTTCCGCCCGCTGTGGTTCCGCCTCTGCGCGCCACGGCTGACCCGTATCCATTCATTGAGGAATCGCTGATGCGCATCGCCATTGTCGGTAGTGGCATAGCCGGGCTCACCGCCGCCTACCTGCTGAACAGGCAACACGAGATCACCCTGTTCGAAGCGCGCGATCGTCTCGGTGGCCATACCGCCACCGTGGACGTGGAGGAAGAAGGCCGGCAACTGGCTGTGGACACCGGCTTTATCGTCTTCAATGACTGGACCTATCCCAACTTCATCGAACTGATGCGAAGACTGGGGGTACAGTCCCAACCCACGGACATGGGATTCAGCGTCTGTTCCGACCGGGATGCCTCCGAGTATGCCGGCAATAACCTCAACAGCCTGTTTGCCTGTCGCAGCAACCTGTTCAGTGTCGGCCACTGGCGCATGTTGCGGGACATCGTCCGTTTCAACCGCAGTGCAGTGGACGACTGGCACAGTGGCCGCCTGGACGACCGCGTTACCCTGGGCCAATACCTGCAGCAGAACGGCTATTCGCAAGAGTTTGCGGATCGTTATCTCGTTCCCATGGGCTCGGCCATCTGGTCTGCCAGTGCACGGCAGATGAAGAATTTCTCTGTGGGCTTTTTCGTCCGCTTTTTCTTCAACCACGGTTTGCTGAATATCACCAACCAGCCGCAGTGGCGGGTGATCCGCGGCGGCTCGCGGGAATATATCGGTCCATTGGTGGAGCGCTTCGCCGACCGTATTCACCTGTCGACACCGGTCGAGCGGGTGTCGCGCAGTGCGGACGGGGCGACAGTGCGCACCGCATCGGGCCGCGAGCTGACTTTCGATGCGGTCGTGTTCGCCTGTCACTCGGACCAGGCGCTGCGTTGCCTGTCGGATCCCAGTGATGCCGAGAACGACGTCCTCGGCGCGATTCCGTATGCCGGCAACTCGGTAGTGTTGCACACCGATACGCGGCTGCTGCCGCGCCGCCGGCGGAGCTGGGCCAGTTGGAACTATCGCCTGCAGGACATTGACGACGGCGATCGGCAACCGGTGCTCACCTACAACATGAATATCCTGCAGCGGCTCGAGTGTGAGAAAACCTACTGCGTCACGCTCAACGCCGACGGTGCCATTGATCCGGACAAGATACTGCAGCGTTTCGAGTACGCCCACCCGCAATTCTCTGTCGAGGGCATGCGGGCCCAGCAACGCTGGCATACCGTCAACGGTGTCAACCGCACCTGGTATTGCGGTGCCTACTGGGCCAACGGCTTTCACGAAGATGGCGTCAACAGCGCGCTGCGTGTAGCGCGGGAATTCGGGGTACCGCTGAACGGCTTCCAGCTGGACCGCGATGGCGCTACCGGAGACGCCTCTGACAGGGGAGCAGTGAAGGAGGTCGGCCTTGCCGCTGCACAGCGCCATCTATAGCGGCTGGGTCCAGCACCGCCGCCGGGCACCCCGCGACCACGCTTTTCGCTACCGGGTATTCATGGTGTACCTGGATCTGGCGGAGCTGGATCGGGTTCTGGCGCTGACGCCGTTCTGGTCGCGCAGCCGCTGGGCTCCTGCGCGCTTTCGCCGCGAGGATTTCTTTGGAGATCCGGCGCTCAGCCTCGATGAAGCCGTGCGCCGCCGTGTGGCGGAGCAGGGCGGCGAGCGCCCGACGGGCCCCATTCGCATGCTCGCCAACTGGCGTTACTTCGGAATCAACATGAATCCCATCAGCCTCTATTACTGTTTCGACGACAGTGGAGAGCGGGTGCGCTGGATACTGCTCGACGTGCACAATACGCCCTGGAATGAACGACACGGCTACCTGCTGGATTGCCGCGGCGCGGCGCGGGTACAGCGTGCCGATTTCGGCAAGGATTTCCATGTCTCGCCGTTTATGCCCATGCAGCAGCACTATCGCTGGCGCAGTACCGAGCCGGGCGTCCGACTGACGGCCTTGTTGCAGAACCTCGAAGGCGGTCGGCGGGTATTCGACGCCACCCTGAGCCTGCGGCGCAGGGAGCTCAGTGCCGCCACTCTCAACGTGATATTGATCCGCTATCCGCTGATGACCGTAAAAATCATCACAGCCATCTATTGGCAGGCATTCAAGTTGTGGCTCAAGCGCGTACCGGTATTTTCCCATCCGGGGCCGACTGGCAGCGGAGCCGATGCAGGAGAACAGCGCCGATGAAATCGATCGACGAAAACCTTTCACTGCCGACTCTGTCGGAACCGTCGCAGGAAAAGCCACAGGGTTGGTTTTATCGCCTGGCCCGCCGGTTGGTCCTGGGCAAGCTCGAGGCGATCGAACGCGGTCACCTGGTGGTGCAGGAGCCGGACCAGTACTTCACCTTCGGTGAGCCGGAGGAGAGCGCCGATGTCTGTGCCCATATCCGTGTGCACGACTACAGCACCTATGTACAGGTGCTGTTGAACGGGACTATCGGTTCCGGGGAGGCCTATATGCAGGGCGCCTGGAGTTCGCCGGACCTGGTCAGTGTCGTTCGCCTGATGGTCGGCAACATGGCGCTGCTGGAGAATATGGATTCCCGCTGGAGTACCGCCGGCAAGGCAGTGCTGCGATTGCTGCACCGGATGAACGCCAACAGCCGCAGCGGTTCCCGGCGGAATATCGCCGCACACTACGATCTCGGCAACGACTTTTTCCGCCTGTTCCTGGATGACACCATGCTGTACTCGGCCGCGGTATTTCCGCGCCCGGACGCCAGCCTGTACGACGCATCTTTGCACAAGCTGGAGAAGATCTGCAGCAGGCTGCAACTGAAACCGACCGATCACCTGTTGGAAATCGGCACCGGCTGGGGCGCGTTGGCGATCCACGCGGCCAGGAATTACGGCTGCCGCGTGACCACCACCACCATCTCCCGCGAACAGTATGAACACGCCCGTGCCTGGGTGGAGCGCGAGGGCCTGCAGGACAGGATCACACTGCTGCTGAAGGATTACCGAGACCTGGAAGGTGAGTACGACAAGCTCGTCTCCATCGAAATGATCGAGGCAGTGGGCCACGAATATCACCGCGAGTTTTTCTCCCGCTGCAGTGGGTTACTGAAGGAAGATGGCCTGATGGTCATGCAGGCCATCACCATTCAGGATCAGCGCTACCACAGTTACCGCAGGCAGGTGGACTTTATCCAACGGCATATTTTTCCCGGCGGTTGCCTGCCATCCAACCAGGTGATTGCCGATCATATTGCGGAAAATACCGATATGCAGGTGGTCGGCCTGGAGGATATCACCCGCCACTACGCCCGTACCCTGAACGCCTGGCGACGGGCATTCTTCGCCAATATCGAAGTGGTGCGAGAGCAGGGGTTTGACGACCGTTTTATCAATATGTGGGATTTCTATCTCTGCTATTGCGAGGGGGGATTCCTGGAACGCGTCATCAGTACTGCCCAGTTCGTATTCGCCAAGCCCCGCTGCCTCAGTGCCGAATTCTGAAATGGCGCGGGCGATCGTCAGCGGCGTATTGTTCCAGGCAGCCTGGCTGGTGTGTGTGTTGGCCGGTAGCCTGGCCATTGTGCTGGCATACACGGCCGCAAATCTGTTTGTGCATCTGCGATTTATCGCGATTCTACCGCGGGAGTCATCCTGGCTACTACTGGTGACCGGCAGCGGGATACTGCTCGATACGGTGGCCTTTCAGAGCGGCCTGCTTGTCAATGCCGATGGGTCGTCCTGGCCGCCCGGCTGGCTGTTGTGCCTGTGGTTGAACTTTGCGATGGCTCTGCGCTACTGCTTCGCATTCCTGCAGAAAAACCTGTTGCTGGCGGGCGCACTGGGGGCCTTTGCCGGGCCATCCAGCTATTTTACCGGCGCACTGCTAAACGGGAACGTGCAGTTGGCGCAGCCCCTGTTCCTGTCTCTGCCAATACTGTCGCTGATCTGGGCGACGCTTTTACCATTCCTGGCATACCTCGCACGGGGCGATTGGTTTGGCAAGGTGAGTCAACATGCTTGAATTGATGGTGGCGCTGGCCTTCAGTGGTGCCGGCTGCGGTTACGAAGGCGCGGTGTACGCCGAGGGCAGGGCGGTCGACCCCGCTAGCGGCGAGTTGGTCTACTGCGAGTATCACCTGCCCGCAGCGGACGATGGGCGGCGAGTGCTCTACTACAGCGCGGCCGGGCACCGTATCGCCGAAAAGACGCTGCGAGGTATTGACTCTTCGCTGCCGGAAGTGAAACAGAACGATTTCCGGCACGGCGAACAGAGGAAGATCACGCGTGTCGGCACGCAACTGAGCCTGCAATACCGGGAGTCAGGGAAGGCTGCCCTGGAGAGCGAGCGGTTGCCGTTGCGGGAACTGGAGGTTGCCGATGCGGGCTTCGATCACTTCGTGCGTGAGCACTGGGGCGATCTCGTTGCCGGCGAACCGGTGCGTTTTGATTTTGCCTCCCCCGTGCACGGTCGCGCGATTACCCTGCGGGCGCAACAATCTCCATGTCCGCAAGGGCAATCCGACGCACTCTGCCTGAGAGTGGAACCGGCCGCGGCCCTGCTGCGCCTGTTTGCCGGCGAACTCAACCTGGTCTATAGCCTGGGGACCCGGCGCCTGCAGGTTTTCGAAGGCGTCGTCAATCTGCTGGATGATCGCGGCGACAACCAGACGTTGCGTATTCGCTATCGCTATCCCTGACACGCCTGGCGCCAACTGCGCCCTCCCGCCCAATAATACCAATCAGTCACAATTTTCCCTTGTCACGACTGGCACGTAACTCTACGAGCAGCTAAACCTAATGAGGAACGAGGCGACATTTTCGCAGTGAGACGCTGCGGCAGATGGGGACCTCTCGGTAATCAGAGCAAAGAGGTGCTGCAGATGAAATCAGCAATAGCGGCCGCTGTGGGCCTGAGCGCCACCATGCTGTTTGGCTGCGCGACGCAGCAGGAGCAGGTGCCCGGAGCGGGCGGAATCGTAATCGACACCTACGGCGTCAACCTGACCCAATACCAGCGGGACCTGACGGATTGCAAGGGCCTGTCCTACGCGGCCCGCTCCGATGAAGGGCGCCGCGGTGTGACCCGCGCTGCCGGCGGTGCACTGCTGGGCGGTGCGCTGGGTGCGATTATCGGCGATACCAGCAGCGCCGCCGCCGCGGGCGCCGGTGCCGGCGCCGTGCTGGGCGGTGTTTCCGGTGTGACCAGCGCACACTCCGAAGCGGGCCGTATCACCAGAAACTGTCTGCGTGGTCGCGGATATCGCGTACTAAATTGATCTTTTTCCGATCGCTGGGGTCAAAGAATCAACCGACCTGTTGATATTCGGCAATCTCACAGGACTTGGCTTGAGCCGGGCAATCGCCCGGCTCTTTTTTTGGGCGGGAGAGCTGTTGTCAGGAGCGGGCTTTGTGCTCGCCCACTGGCGTCGCGTCGGTAGCCTGAATCGTGTGCCGGGTGCAGTAGCTCACAACTACCGATCATTCAACCCTTTTCCATCGAGAATTTTCTGTCGGCACTTTTCAACCCGAGAAGTGCGGGTACTGGATTGTTTAGCCGCGGAAAAATGTAGCAGGTAGCCCCGTTGGCGCCCGGGTGTCAATGCCTCAAAGGCGGACTTCAGTTCCGGATCCTCCTTCATCTTCTTTTGAAACTCCTCGGGAACATTGAAATCCTCCGTCTTCTTGAAGTCTACTGTAAGGCCGGACTTCTCTACCTGGATTGCCTGGTTGATATAGCTCTTGAGGGCGGGCGCCATCTTCTCGATTTGCCGAGAGCTGGTAAACCGTATCTGCCGTGCAGACTGCGTATTTTCTGTCTGTGCCACCAGGATACCATCGGGATCCTCCAAGAGTGCCCCCTTCATAAACAACAGTGCACAGTAGTCCTTGAAACCGTGCATCAGAAATACATTCTTACCGTCGAGGGAGTAGCAGGGCTTGCCCCACTTCAGGTGCTCTGAAAGTGGAGAGTCGAGCGCGATCCGCCGTAGCGATTCATACTCTTTCTGCCAACTCTTGGCATTTTCGATAAAGGCATCAACTTTGGGCGATGCTTTTTCCGGGATGTGTTTACTCATGTTTGTATCACCAATTCAGGGAGCGGAAATGTGTCGGTATCGTTCGTTAATCAGCGGTTTTTTGCACATTGGATTCACCGCCGTGCCAACGGCGGTACTTGGCGAAATTACAGTACAATTATTAGTTGTCTCAAAATTTTTTGACCAAAACTACTTGTCGTAGTCGTCATCCCAGACTCGATCCGGGATCCAGCGAAGGTGTTCCGGCGCTTTGGATTCCGGATCGAGTCCGGAATGACGACTCAAGCGAGTGAATGTAGTGTTTAAAGCTATTGAAGAATTATGGATAACTGTCAATACAATTATGAAACCCTCAATAAACACGGTGTTAAACATCCTTATCAATCACTGTTAGAGTTCTTTCAATAAACCAGATAAATGCTTTCTCTGGTATGAAGTCGGCTTTGTCTTCCAGGTTAAACTTATCCAAAATAATGTTTATTTGTGCATCATTCTTAATCTCGATTGCCGTCATGCCGTCATTTTTCAACTTTCTTACTCTTGACACCCAGTCCAAAGTGTTTTTCCGAAATGCTCGGAGTTCGGATTTTCTCGTCGGTTTACCGTGTCCAGGGACAATGATGCTGTCGTCATTTCCGAGCTTCAGGATTGCTTCAATTGCCTTTCTGAAACCGGATAATCCTCCGGAATAAAACGTTGGATGCCAGCTGGTGTCATAAATATCACCAACAAAGATGCTGTTACTTTTCTGATGGAAAAAAACTTTATCCTCAGTGGTATGAGATTCTACCAGAAAGCCGTGAATTTCTTTGATTTTTGTCACGTCATAAAGAAGTGTGCTTCCTTTTTTGATAAAGTAAGCATTCCCGCCTGAATGATCACTGTGTTCGTGCGTATTTAATATAAATTTAACGGGTCCATCAACCAGGTCTTTTACAGCATTATTTAAAACATCCAGGTTTTCATTCCCCGGCATAGGATCTATTAAAACAATTCCCCTTGTGGTTTTTAACAGTCCAATATTTGTTCCATAATCGGTATGTTTCAATATAAATGCTTCCTTGGAAAGTTCGGTTACAAAAAATATTTGCCGAGCTTGATCCGCATACTGTGGAGTAGATCGTGGCGATAAGGAATAATATCAGCTTCATGAATAACCCTTTTTATGATAGGCGCTTATTTTTAGCGAGATTTTTACTTTTTTGAAGCTTGGGTGCTTAATGCCACCAACAGACGCGCCGCTTCTTGGCGCCGCCCTACCTGGTATTGTTAGACGCGATACTCTGGCGCCTCAAGCTTGTAATAAAGCTGTGTAAATGGATTGCCATTTAGCTCTCGTTCTTTTTCGTGAGATAGTATTGCGCCAAGATTCTCGACTGAGCGGCGAGATCGAATATTAGTTTTAGCGACATGAAACCAAACTGCCGCAGCCCATTTATAGATATGCCTAAGCATAAGATCTTTCAATTCCCGATTGGTGCCTGTTCCCCAGTGCTGTCGCTCGATAAAGGTGTAGCCAATTGAGACTTCCTTTGTGTCCGGCTTCCACTCATAGTATCGGCTGGAACCGATGATACGGCCGGTATCGTTCTCTTCTATTGCCAATGCACCACCGCTAGCCAGCGCGCTTTCGAAAAAGCGGGCTCGGAATATTTCGCGCTTATATCGCTCCGAATCAGGATGCAGTTCCCAAATTTTAGGATCAGATGCTACTTGATAGAGCGCTTCAAAATCACCCAGATCCAAGGGGCGAAGGTAAATAGTATTCCCTTTCAAGACTGGTTGTAGATCGATACTGTTCATTTGTTTCTCAATAAAGTGCGTGCCGAGTAGCTAGAAGCCATCACCGAATCCCAGTCCTCTAAGAACCGTACGTGCGGGTTTCCTCGCATACGGCTCAAGCCCCTCAAAGGCCATTGGACCCGACTGTAAAGCTCCGTCATTGATAACAATTAAGTGGACAACCTGAACTTGGCAAGATAACGTCGGTCAGCTTGCCGCCGGTGGCGTAAGCCGCGAACCAAGGTGCGTAATCTAATGAGGCTGGGTGTGCATGTCCAAGCTGCGGTGGCGTGCGGTATTACAAGTAAAGGCCCGTGGCGCAGTTCAAAAACACCCGGAATCAATCAGGCATTGTCAAATGACTACCTGAAGAAGGCCGGGTTGGCGACACTGCGCGACGGATGGATCAAGCTTCACTACTCTGATTGAAACGCCCTGTGCGGACCCGCATGCAGGGTGTTGTGGGGAGGGCGGGCTAAATACCCGTCCTTACCCGATTATGCGAAATCTCACTCGTAAAAGCTATCGCTCAGCTCCAACGTGCCGAAATTAATACTTTTTATTGGATCTAATACTTCTACCTCTTCAACAACTATGTTCGCGACATTATCAAGGTATCCAGAAATAGTAATGAGTAGGGAGGACACAAACGTCTCTGATGCCTCTGCAGTGACGGAATCCAAGCTTACATAGTCTTTATCCACGGAATCGAGAACTGACAAACTGAACTCCCCTTCAGCCCCAACAGTAATTTCCGCAACAGCCTCTGTCACGATCCATTCATGAGTAACTTCAACTATTCGGAATTTTTCATCGAGGAAATCAATGTTTTCAAACCAGCCGTGGGCCCCCTCTGGCTCCCAATAGAATTGGGACTCCGCGTACTGATTTGGGGTAAACCCATCTAATGCCGTATTAAGGGCGTCTGCAACCTTCTCTACAAATTCTGCTTCTGTTCCGTCCTTAAATAGAGTCTCTAATTCATCGATAAACGAAATAGCGGCTTTGGTGTGATTGAACTTATCCAATCCCGATGCCAGCTTTTCCTCGCAATCAATGCGAAGTGACTGCTCACAAAAAAGTCTCCAATCGCTGTCAGCCGAAACAGCGAGAACCTTCACCTCTTTTGCATCAGCCCATGCCTCTACTGCTAACAGTACAATCGCATCCGGAAATTCATTTTTCTTTTTCCCATATTCAGAGAAAGGTGGCTCATTGTCAAAATACCTTTTTAGTACGTCATTAATTGAAATAAAGTCATCGCACTGTATTTCTGTGGCCCGTACATCAGAGACGAACTGAGAATATCGAGCTTCGGCTAGCACCTTGGGGTCAGCGAACCCATCGACGATTTTGTTCACGTCAGCTAGCTCTTCATCACTTGCAAAGACATACTTACCTGCATCATTAACAGCTTTGCTCAATGTGCTTTGTGATGTCCGAATTCTTTTCTCCAAATGCGAGAGGAGTTCGTTTTTGATGACATCAGGGATAAGAATGGCTACCGGGCTATCCTTAAATTGCTTAAGCGTTCCCAATATTCCAGAGTCAAGTCGCAATCCGTGACTTTCAAATATGGATGTGTCGATCAGAATTGCATCATGGTCTTTAGGTGGCATTTCGTAGAACCTTATCCCCAATATTTCGCATAACAGTTAACGCCCAGCGCAGGCGCAGCCAGCGCGGAGCGCATTTTGTGTTAATGTTTGAGCGCCAGCGAGTAACACAAAAGGTGCGTAGCGTTGGCTGTCGCTCTGCCGCTGTTTGTTATGCTATACAGCGGGTTCGGCGGTCTTAGATGCTGATGGTTTAGAATCTGTATCACCTTTTTTTGAAAGCTTGATATCCACACTATTAATAATTTTATTGAGAATTGCAGTAGAAAAATCACTACCGGGATGCCCAGGGATTGGGCTTTCTATTTTATCTTTTTTAGTTGATTTTTCAGGGAACTGGAAGGCACCATCAGTAAGTGACTCCCGAACTTCAGACTGGTATCCAGGAGTGTTATTACTACCGGCGACACGAATCCGCATAAATCCCACTACAAAATGTTCTATTTTTGACTTTTCATTAATATGCAGCCTGTAAATCGCCATCAAAATACTGAATGTAAGTGTATAGATGGCTAGAAAGACATACAAAAATGCGTCCGGAATATTTAACGTTGACTCGCTTTTTATCGAAAGAAGCGGCAAGAGAAATGCGGAAACTAGTATCATTATCAATGTGACGGTAAGCATCATTACCACGCTGAGTATTCTGCTTGCAGAAGTAGAGTGATCCGCAGCAATCTTCTGGCTATCAGAAATTGCCCCATCAATATTTTCTAATTCGGTTTTCATCGTAAATCTCTCTTCTCAGCATAACAGTTATATCGCAGTCCTCACGACCGACAGCACTTTGAAACATATTCCCGGATATATTCGACGACACAATCGCCGCAATCCCTCGCGGGGTCAAGCTTCCCACAAATTTGGTTCACATGTACCAAATGGCGTATTCGGTCGCAGCGACTGATATCCACTATTTTCCACGGCCTTCCAGGTTACTGATCTGGTGGAAGATTATGCCGGAGTTTGGCGGCT
Organism: Microbulbifer litoralis; assembly: GCF_023634065.1. Lineage (GTDB taxonomy): Bacteria > Pseudomonadota > Gammaproteobacteria > Pseudomonadales > Cellvibrionaceae > Microbulbifer > Microbulbifer litoralis. The sequence goes on along the minus strand of NZ_JALKCV010000004.1, from coordinate 295,962 downwards.
GGTAAAAATATCGGTCGCCGGGGCCGAAATGTCGGTTGGGATTTGGTCACTTTTGGGGTTTGTCTGTTTTTTGATCTGCGTGGCTCAATCGTTGTTGTACCTGGCCCGCACAAACAAAAAGAGCGAGCCGATGGGCTCGCTCTTTTTGTGTTTGCCGCGCTATTGCGCGGCGATACCGCGGCTTACTCGCCCAGGGTAAACAGCTCGGTGTTGCCGCCGGTGGCCACGGTGTTGATGGTCTTGGTCTTTTCGTTGGCGAAGCGGAACAGGTAGTGGGGGCCGCCGGCTTTGGGGCCGGTGCCGGAGAGGCCCTGGCCGCCGAACGGGTTGACGCCGACCACGGCGCCGACCATATCGCGGTTGACGTAGGTGTTGCCCACATTCACGCGCTTGAATACGGCGCCGGCGCGACCTTCGATGCGGGAGTGCAGGCCGAAGGTCAGGCCGTAGCCGGTGGCGTTGATGCGGCGGATAACGTCTTCCAGTTCGCCGGCCTTGAAGCGCACCACGTGCAGGAAGGGGCCGAAGACTTCGCGTTTCAGTATGTCCAGATCCTCGATTTCCACCACCTGCGGGCCGAAGAAGGTACCGGTAGCGGGCTTTTTCTGTTCGTCGAAGGCGAACAGCGGCTTGGCTTCACGCTGCATGCGCTCGCGGTGCGCCTCGAGGATTTTCAGTGCCTTGTCGTCGATCACCGGGCCGATATCGGTCTCCAGTCTGGAGGGGTCGCCCAGGGTCAGTTCCTCGCAGGCGCCTTTCAGCATTTCCAGCAGGTTGTCGGCAATCACGTCCTGCACGCACAGGATGCGCAGTGCGGAGCAGCGCTGGCCGGCGCTCAGGAAAGCGGACTGGATCACGTCGTCCACCACTTGCTCTGGCAGGGCAGTGGAGTCGACGATCATCACATTCTGGCCACCGGTTTCGGCAATCAGCGGGGTGATGGGGCCGTCTTTGTCGGCCAGCTGTTTGTTGATCAGGCGTGCGGTTTCGGTGGAGCCGGTAAAGGCCACGCCGGACAGGCGCGGGTCTTCGATCAGCGGTGCGCCCACGGCGGCGCCGGTGCCGGTAATCAGGTGCAGCACTTTGGTAGGGACGCCGGCTTTGTGCATCAGTTCGATGGCGCGGGCGGCGATCAGTGGGGTCTGTTCGGCGGGCTTGGCCAGCACCGCGTTGCCCGATGCCAGGCCGGCGACCACTTGGCCAGTGAAGATGGCCAGCGGGAAGTTCCAGGGGCAGATGGCGGTAAAGACGCCGCGGCCGGTCAGCACCAGTTCGTTGCTCTCGCCGGTGGGGCCGGGCAGCTCCTCGGGAGCGCTGAAATGCTTGCGCGCGCCGTTGGCGTAGTAGCGGCAGAAGTCCACCGCCTCGCGCACCTCGCTGATGCCATCGTTCAGGGTGCGGCCGGCTTCCAGTGCGATCAGTGCGGTCAGGTCGTTCAGGTGTTCCTCGTACAGGTCGGCGACTTTGTCGAGAATCTTTGCGCGCGCATTGCCGCCCAGGCGGTCCCAGGCCACCTGGGCCTCGGTGGCGAGGGCATAGGCGGTGTCGATCTGTGCTTTGCTGGCGTCGGCGGTATAGCCAATCCGTTCGCCGGTGGCCGGGTTGTAGACGGGCTGGTCGGTCTCGCCCATGACGCCATCGATAATCGGGCCGCCGTGAAACTCCTTGCCGCGCATCTTTTCCACCGAGGCCAGCAGCGGTGCCACCGCAATCGGGTCGGTCAGTTCGATGCCGTGTGAGTTTTTCCGTGGCAGCGCCTCTTTACCCATGTAGATGTCCTCCGGTACCGGGATTTGTGGATGGCGATAGGGATTGCAGGCCTCGCTCTGTTCGAGGGTGTCCTGCACCAGTTCGTCGATGGGGGTTTTCTCGTCCATGAAGCGGTTGACGAACGAGCTGTTGGCACCGTTTTCGAGCAGGCGGCGCACCAGGTAGGGCAGCAGGTCCTTGTGCGCGCCCACGGGGGCGTAAACGCGCAGCGGCACGCGCTTGCCGTGCACCGCCTCCACTTGAGCGTAAAGGAGATGCCCCATGCCGTGCAGGCGCTGGAATTCGTAGCCGTCACTGTCGCCGGCCAGCTCGAGTACCAGGCCCACGGTGTAGGCATTGTGGGTGGCGAATTGCGGGTAGATGGCGTCGCGGTTATCCAGCAGTTTTTTGGTGCAGACCTGGTAGGAGAGGTCGGTGTGGCACTTGCGCGTGTAGACCGGGTAATCGCTCAGGCCGAACTGCTGGGCGAGTTTGATCTCGGTATCCCAGTAGGCGCCTTTGACCAGGCGCACCATGATCTTGCGGTCGGTGTCGCGGCCCAGGGCAACCAGCCAGTCCGCCACGTGTGGGGCGCGTTTCTGGTAGGCCTGCAGCACGAAGCCGAGACCCTGCCAGTCTTTCAGTTCCGGATCGCGCGCCAGGGCTTCGAAGATGTCCATGGAGACATCCAGGCGCTCGGCCTCTTCGGCGTCGATATTGAGCGCCATATCGTATTTGGCCGCGGCCGCGCACAGGCGCTTGGCCTGGGGCAGCAGTTCGTTCATGACCCGGTCGTGCTGCAGGGCGCTGTAGCGGGGGTGCAGGGCGGACAGTTTGATGGAGATGCCGTTGGCTTCCACCACGTCGCGCTTGTCGTTATGCCTGCCGATGGCCTCGATCGCGCTCATATAGGCTTCGAAGTAGCGCTCGGCATCCGCCATGGTGCGGGCGCCTTCGCCCAGCATGTCGAAGGAGAAGCGGGTGCCGGGCTGGTTCTCCGCCGGGCCGCGTTTCAGGGCCTCCCCGATGGTGCGGCCCAGGACATACTGGCCGCCCATGATCTTCATCGCCTGCAGCATGGAGGTGCGCACCATCGGCTCGCCCACGCGGCTGACCAGGCGCCTCATCAAGTGGGAGGGTTTCTCGGTGATATCCGGGTCCAGTTCGACGATATTGCCGGTCAGCATCAGGCCCCAGGTGGAGGCGTTGACGAACAGCGAGTCGGACTGGCCACGATGGCTGGCCCAGTTGCCGGAATGCACTTTTTCGGCGATCAGTTTGTCGGCAGTATCCGCATCCGGTACGCGCAGCAGGGATTCCGCCAGGCACATCAACGCCACGCCTTCCTTGTTGGACAGGCCGAACTGTTGCAGGAAGGCGTCCAGGGTGCCCCGCTGGCTGCGGTGCTGGCGCGAGTGCTGCACCAGCTCGCGGGAGGTTTTGAGAATCTTCTGGCGCAGTGAGTCACTGGGGCGCGGGGCTGTCAGCAGTTCGCTGACGCACTGGTTTTCGTCGGCATGTAGATACTGGCGGGCCCGCTGGCGGGCGCTGTGCAACTCTTTGGTGAGTTGGCCGGCGAATTGTGTCGACATATTGTCTCCCAAAAACTGTGTTTAGGACCAGGATAAAAAACCGGATTATGTGCGAAATCTCTCAGGATTAATCGCCATATTGCCGCCAGTTGTGGTTAAATATCGTGGTCATAAGCCGAATCACCAGTAGGGTATGTTGCCATGTCTCGACAGTTGGAAGATCTGGACCGAATCGACCGACAGATACTGCGCATCCTGCAGCGCGCCGGGCGCCTGCCGAATGTGGAACTGGCCCGCCGGGTCAACCTGAGCCCCACACCGTGCCTGGAGCGGGTCAAGCGCCTGGAGCGCGAGGGCTTTATCCGCGACTATGTGGCGCTGCTGGATCCGCTCAAGGTGCACGCCGGCCTGGTCGTCTATATCCAGGTCACGCTGACCGATACCGCTACCTCGGCGCTGGAGGCCTTCAACGAGCACGTCTCCAGCCTGGAGGAAGTGCAGGAGTGCCATATGGTTGCCGGCGGTTTCGACTACCTGATCAAGATCCGTATCAAGGATATGCTCGGCTACCGCCGATTCCTCGGCGAGAAACTGGCCTCCATCCCGGGAGTGCGCGAGACCCATACCTATGTGGTGATCCAGGAAGTGAAAACCGATACCGCCGTGGCGGTCCCGGATCCGGAGCCCAAGGCCAAAGGCAAGCGCTGAACAGGTTCAGGGGCTGAATGCGAGGTTTGGCCCCGCGGCCCACGCAGGGCGAGCTGTGTGTCCGCCCGACTCGCGGCGCCCCCGCCCCAATCGAACACAGAAGTACCCGCCGATGACTGACGCCCGCTCCGTCGACAACCGCCGCGCCTACCTGTTGGCCCTGGCCGCAGTGCTCTGCTGGTCTACCGTGGCCAGCGCCTTCAAGCTGTCCCTGCAATATCTGTCGCCGCTGCAACTGGTATCGATAGCGGCGCTGGTATCGACACTGGTCATGGCCATCGTCGTGACCCGGCAAGGGCGCTGGGTCGAGTTTCGCACTGCCTGGCGACGCGGCTGGTACCGGTACCTGGCGTTGGGGTTCTGCAATCCCTTCCTCTATTACCTGGTGCTGTTCAATGCCTACGACAGGTTGCCCGCGCAGGAAGTGTTGCCGCTGAACTACACCTGGGGTGTACTGCTGGCGCTGCTGTCGGTACCGGTATTGAAGCAGCAACTGCGCCTGCAGGACCTGGTGGCGGCCCTGGTCTGCTACTGTGGTGTACTGGTGATCGCCACCGGCGGCAACCCGCTGCACCTGCAGTTCGCCGATCCCCTGGGCGTGGCGCTGGCGCTGTTCAGCACCCTGGTCTGGTGCTGCTTCTGGCTGCTGAATACCCGTATCGGCGGCAGTGCGCCGGTCAACCTGCTGCTCAGCTTTCTCTGCGGCCTGCCCTGGCTGGCGGCGGCGCTGATGGTGCAGGGCGGCTGGCAGTGGCCACCGCTGGCCGGTTGGCTGGGCGCCATCTATGTGGGGCTGTTCGAGATGGGCATTGCCTTCCTGCTGTGGCAGGCGGCGCTGATGGCCTGCGACAACACCGCGCGCATCAGTAACCTGATTTATCTCTCGCCGCCGCTATCCTTGGTATTGATTGCGATTTTGGTGGGCGAAAAGATTCAAATGGCAACCATTGTCGGCCTGGTTTTGATTATGCTCGGGGTTTCGATCCAGCAGGGTATTTTGCGCCGCTGGATCTACCGGCGATAAACAGACCGCGACTCTGATCGCGGCTCTGCAGGAGCAAGTTGCGTAGCCCGGATGGAGGCTACGCGCAACCCTCCCCGACGAGAGGGGGACTGAAGGCTCCGAGATAAATATAAAGAAGGTATACGATGGATTTTTCTCTCACAGACGAACAACAGATGATCCGGGAGGCCGCGCGCCAGTTTGCCGACAGCGAACTGAAACCCGCCGCCGCCGAGCTGGACAAGACCGGCAACCGCGAACTGCTGCTGGGCAAGCTGAAGCAGTTGGCCGAACTCGGCTTTATGGGCATCAATATCGACCCCGACTTCGGCGGCACCGGCGCCGGCACCCTGGCGTTCAGCCTGGCAATCACCGAACTCGCCCGCGGTTGTGCCTCCACGGCCACCACCACATCGGTGACCAATATGGTTGCGGAAGTGATACAGGCAGTGGGCAGCGACGAGCACAAAAACAAGTACCTGCCAAAACTCTGCAGCGGTGAATATGCCGCCGGTTCCTTCTGCCTGACCGAGCCCGGTTCCGGTTCCGACGCCGCGGCGATGCGCACCCGTGCGCTGAAAGAGGGCGACGAGTATGTGCTGAACGGCAGCAAGCTGTTTATCAGCAGCGCCGAGTTTGCCGGTATCTTTGTAGTCTGGGCGGTGACCGATCCGGACGCGCCGAAGGGCAAGGGCATTTCCTGTTTCCTGGTGGAGGCCGGAACCCCGGGCCTGGTCATCGGCAGGGCCGAGGAAAAGATGGGGCAGAAGGCCTCGGTGACCAACGAGGTCGCCTTCGACAACTGCCGTATTCCCGCCGCCAACCTGCTGGGTGAAGAGAACAAGGGCTTCCGCATCGCCGCCGGCGAACTGGCCGGTGGGCGCATCGGTATCGGCTCGCTGGCACTGGGAATCGGCCTTGAGGCGCTGGACTGCGCGCGCGCCTATTTGCAGGAGCGCGAGCAGTTCGGCAAACCGCTGGCGCATTTCCAGGGCCTGCAGTGGCAGCTGGCCGACCGGTATACCGAAATGGAGGCCGCGCGCCTGCTGCTGATGCAGGCCGCCTGGCAGAAGGACAACGGCATGCCGTTTGGCCCGGCCGCCTCCATGGCCAAGCTGTTTGCCACGGAAAAGGCCAACGAAGCCTGTTATGTCGCCTTGCAGATGCACGGCGGCGTCGGTTACACCCGCGAATACCCTCTGGAAAGAATGGCGCGGGACGTGCGTATTACCACTATCTACGAAGGGACCAGTGAGATCCAGCGGCTGATTATCGCGCGACACCTGCTGGACGGGGTTCACTGATTCGGCTGTCGGCAGCGGGCTCCATTCCGCTGCCATCACCCCTGCTGCCGCTTCCTCGACGGCTCTCTCATCCTTGCCGTCTCCCCAAAGGCCCTCTCCAAGACCCCTCTCCAAGACCCCTCTCCAAAAAAATCGGCCACTATTAACGCGTCGATTCGGCAGATCCTGTCCCTGCACGGGAATAGCGCACAATTGATCTTTTACGGCCCCGTCGAGCACAACAACCGCCAAAGGCAGCAAATCTACCATTGATGCCCGAATCTCTTTCTATGCTTTACCAGATATCCTTCCGGGAGCGGCCCGGCAGGTCGTGAATTGCTGCCCGCTCCGGAAAATATTCTGCGATCAATCCGAAGGAAGTGTGGATGGTGAAAATCTCTGTACACAGATACTGGGCAAGACGATGCTGCATCGCCGTTTTTTGCCTGCTCGCGGGGATCGTGGCTCCCTTGGTGTCGGCCCAGGACGGAGGTGGTGCCGCCGCGCAGGCCAACAACCCCCTGGCCAACATGACGGCCTTCAACCTGCAGAACTACTATATCGGTGATCTCACGGAGATCGACAAGCACGCCAACCAGTTCTGGCTTCGCTATGCCAAACCATTCTCGATCAAGGACAGCAACTGGATCATGCGGGCATCGCTGCCACTGGTGACCTTTCCCACCGGTCCCAACCTGAGCCAGAACACCGGGTTGGGGGACCTGAACGTATTTGCCGCCTACCTGATCGACACCGGTAATCCGGCGGTCAGTTTCGGTATCGGCCCGCAAATCACGGCGCCCACTGCCACGGATACCGGGCTGGGCAGTGAGCAGTGGTCTGCGGGGTTTGCCAATGTGCTGTTCAATGCCAGCTCTCCGAAATTCCAGTACGGATACCTGCTGACGTGGCAACACCGGTTCGCCGGCAACAGCAATCGCACCGATGTCAATACAGGCGCATTGCAGCCGTTCGCGTTCTATCAAATGGGGAAGGGCTGGTACCTGCGCAGCGCGCCCATCTGGGTCTACAACTTCGAGAACGATGATTACAGCGTGCCGCTGGGAGTCGGTGTTGGCAAGGTGATCAAGACGAAGAAAACGGTCTACAACCTGTTTGTCGAGCCGCAGTGGTCCGTGGCGGATGAGGGCCCGGGCCAGCCCGAGTGGCAGGTATTCATGGGCTTCAATATGCAGTTTCCGCAGTAAAACGGAGCCCTTGTGGGAGCCTGCCTTGCAGGCGAAAAAGGTATCGATGCCAAAGCTATAGCAATCGCCCGCAAGGCAGGCTCCCACCGGGGCCAGTTACCAAAGGATCTGGAAATGTGTAAATCGGCAGCCTTTCAGTGTGGAACAGTTTTTGCGGCGTTGTCACTGGCGATAGGCGCGCCCGCGGCCAATGCCGGCGGCATCATGTTGTGGGAAATCGGCACGCCGACGCTGGGTACCGCCAGTGCCGGCTGGGCGGCCATGCCGGAGGATGCCGCTACCGCCTTTACCAACCCGGCCGGCACCGCCTGGCGCGAGGAGACCGAGATACGCGCCGCGGGCCAGATGATGTATGGCGATGTCGGTTTCAGTAACGGCGGCCTCAGTAATGTACCGGGCAACGACGGCGGCAACCCGATCGAATGGTTTCCGGGGGCCGGCGCCTTTGCGGCCGGGAAGCTGACCGAAGAGCTGGGCTGGGGCCTGGCCATGGCGGGGAATTTCGGCCTGGGGCTGGACTACCGGAATGAGTGGACGGGGCGGCGATTCGTGCAGGATGTAGACCTGCTGGGCATGAGCCTGGTCCCGTCGCTGAGCTGGAAGGTCAATCCCTGCCTTTCCATCGGCGCCGGCGTCAATGTGATGGGTTTCTATTTCAAGTATCGCTCCGCGCCCAGGGCCGGGCTGGTGCCCGGCAATGCGCGACTGAAATACCGGGATACGGATGTCGGTTACGGCGGCAACTTGGGGGTTATCTATCGGCCCGTACCGGCGACGACTTTCGGCCTGACCTACACCTCCAAGGTCGAGGCCAGGTTCAATGACCGGCTTGAGCTGGACAATTTCGGCCCCCTGTTCCAGCCGCTGACAGACCGCCTCGATGGGCGCCGCACACGGATTGACATGAATGTGCCGGCAACAGTCACAGCCAGCCTGCAGCAGAAGCTGACCGCGGCAACCACCTTGTACGCGAACCTGGCCTGGCAGGACTGGACGGAATACGCCGGCGTTTCCCTGGAAATCGACAACCCCAGCCAGACTTCGGTCAAGGTCGATCGCGGCTACAAGGATACCGGCCATTTCGCCCTGGGTGTGCGCCACCGGTTCTCCCGCGGTTACCTGCGGGACTGGTCGCTTTCCACCGGTTTCGCCTACGACAACTCCATGACCACGGATGCGACCGTAACGGCGGACACGCCCAGCGGCAAAGCCTGGCGCTTTGGCCTCGGTGCCGGAAAGGAATTGTGTCCCGGCGTGCACCTGGATCTGGGCTATACGCTGGTCTGGTCCGGCGATATCGACATCGACCAGCGCGGCCGGCCGCCATTCAGCCCGCGGTTGCAGGGCAGTTACGAGGACACCGCACTGCATTTCTTTGGCGGCTCGGTGCAGTTCGAGCTTTAGTGACTCAATTTTCGGAGTTCACAGTGATTGGCAGGGCGTAGCCCGGATGGAGGCGCGCAGCGCCGTAATCCGGGATTCTTGTCCGGGCCGCACCCTGTCGATTCGGACTCTCGGATTCCGAAACTCGGGTTAGTGGACTATCAGGTTGGTTTTCCAAGCGTTCCCAACTCAGGAGTTGGATATGAATTTAGTGAAAAATGGTTACAAGCACTTCTACGCCGTTTTTGTCACTTGCTTGTTGTTGCTCGCCGGGGCGGCTTCCGCGCAGGGGCCGAATCCGGCCACGGACACCACGAAAAGGGCCAATGCGGCCGTTGAGAAAGAATTGCCCTTCAACAACAAACAGGACTTCGAAGACGTCAAGCGCGGCTTTATTGCGCCGCTGCCGGATGGCGGTGTGATCAAGAACGACAAGGGGCAGCCGGTCTGGGACCTGGGTGCCTACGGTTTTGCCCAGGGCAAGGAGGCGCCGGATTCGGTCAACCCCAGCCTGTGGCGGCAGCTTCAGCTGTTGTCCGAAGGCGGGCTCTACGAAGTCACGCCGCGGATTTACCAGGTGCGCAGCGCCGATCTCTCCAATATCACCTTTATCGAGGGGGATAAGGGTGTCATCGTCATGGACCCGCTGATCTCCGCCGAAACCGCCAAGGCCTCCCTGGACCTGTATCGCAAGCACCGCGGTAACAAGCCGGTGGTCGCTGTGATCTATACCCACAGCCACGTGGACCACTACGGCGGTGTGCGCGGTGTCGTCGACGAGGAGGATGTAAAATCCGGGAAAGTGAAGATCATTGCCCCGGAAGGGTTTGTCGAGGAAGCCGTCAGCGAGAATGTCTTTGCCGGCAACACCATGTCGCGGCGAGCCAGCTACATGTACGGCAACCTGTTGCCCAAGGGGCCCAAAGGCACGCTGGGGACGGGCCTGGGGCTGGGTACCTCGCCCGGCACGGTCACGCTGATCGAGCCGACCGATACCATTACCGAGAATGGACAGAAGATCGAGGTCGACGGCCTGACCTTCGAGTTCATGCTGGCCCCCGGCTCGGAAGCGCCCGCGGAAATGCATTTCTATATCCCCGAACTGAAGGCGGTCACCGCCGCGGAAAACGCGACCCATACACTGCACAACCTGTATACACTGCGCGGCGCCAAGGTGCGCAATGCCAAGGCCTGGTCCGGCTACCTCAACGATACCATCCGGCGCTGGGGAGACGACGTCGAAGTGCTCTACGCGCCGCACCACTGGCCCACCTGGGGTAATGAAAACGTGGTCGAGCACCTGAAGAAACAGCGCGACCTGTACAAGTACCTGAACGACCAGACACTGCGCTATGCCAACCACGGCTACAACATGGTCGAGACCGCGGAGATGATGGAGTTGCCGCCGGAGCTGGCGGATTACTGGGCCAACCGCGGCTACTACGGCAGTGTCAATCACGATACCCGCGCGGTGTGGAACTACTATCTCGGCTTCTTCGACGGCAACCCGGCGCGGCTTTACCCGCTGCCGCCAGCGGAGGCCGGGAAAAAATATGTCGAGTACATGGGCGGTGCCGATAACCTGCTGAAGCAGGCCAAGAAAGACTACGATGCCGGCAACTACCGCTGGGTCGCCCAGGTGCTGGACAACCTGGTGTCCGCGCAGCCGGACAACAAGGCCGCGCGCAACCTGCTGGCCGATGCGCTGGAGCAGCTCGGGTACCAGCAGGAAAACGGTCCATGGCGCAACTTCTTCCTCAGCGGCGCCAAGGAACTGCGCGAAGGGGTCAAGAAATTGCCGGTGCCGGTTACTGCCAGTCCCGACACCATTCGCAGCATGCCGACAGAAATGTTTTTCGATTTCCTCGGTATCCGCCTGAACGGTCCCAAGGCGGCCGGCAAGAATATCGTGGTCAATGTGTCACTGCCGGATGTGAAGGAAAACTATTCCCTGGTGGTGGAGAACGGCGTGCTCAATTACGGCCCCCCGGTGGACAATCCCCCGGCCAGTGTAACCATCAACCGCAGCGACCTGAACGATGTCATCATGGGCACGGCCAGCATGAAGGACAAGATCAAGGACGGCTCGGCCAAGGTCAGCGGTGATAAAACACAGTTCGATACACTGCTGTCGCTGCTGGACAGCTTCGAGTTCTGGTGGAATATGGTTACCCCCAATCCGCCGGTGAAAAACTGACAGACGATGAACAGGCGGAATCCATGAGCGGACCCACACCGACAGTCGTTACCGTCGAAGAGAGCGGCGACGGGAAGTTTACCCAGTCGTTACAATCGGGGCCGCACCAGCTGGTCGCCGATGAGCCGGAAGATGCCGGTGGCGATAACCTGGGGCCCGGCCCCTACGAATATATTCTTATGGGGCTGGGTGCCTGCACCAGTATGACCGTCCGCATGTATGCCGACCGCAGGGAAATTCCCCTGGAACGGATCCGGGTGATCCTGTCCCACCAGAAGGTCCACGCGAAGGATTGCGAGGACTGTGAGACGAAAGAGGGCAAGATCGACGAGATTGTGCGCGAAATTACCCTGGAGGGCGATCTGACCGGTGAGCAGCGGGAAAAGCTGCTGGATATCGCCAACCGCTGCCCGGTGCATCGCACTCTCACTTCTGAAATCAAGGTCCGGACACGGCTGTCCTCCGCCGGCGGAGCTTCCTGAGGTGGAAACACCGGTCGCGTATCACGCTCAAATCTGCGACTCGATTGGCATTCGCGACAGCAGCCGTGCCAGCAGCCGGTGCCAGAGACGCGTCTCCGGATCCGTGGTATCGACGGTCGCACCGCCGTTTTCGTCGTCGGCGTGCCAATTGATATGGTCCCGGCTGTCGAGCCCCAGCCGCCAGGCCGCATCCGGTGCGACCCAGGACTGGAACAGCTCGTGCAGCTGTCGGTTGATGGTGGGGTTTTCGATCAGCAGGCCGATCTCGGTATTGTAAATGATCGAGCGGCTGTCCAGATTGATGGAGCCGACAAATCCCCGGTTGTAGTCCAGTACGAATGTCTTGGCGTGCAGGCTGGCCCGGGATTCGCCCTTGAACCAGTGCATGCGCTGTTTCTGCTCTGCCATCGGGCGTAATTCCCACAGGCGTACACCCGCTTGCAGCAGCGGCTTCCGGTAGCGGGAGTAGGCGCCGTGCACCGCCGCCACATCGTTGGTGGCCAGTCCGTTGGTCAGGATGTCCACCTGCACCCCCTGCGCCTGCAGGCGGCCGAACAGGCGGACACCGTGATTGCCCGGGATCAGGTAGGGATTGCTGATCTGCAGTCGCTGCCGGCACTCGCCGATCATCTTTTCCAGGCGATAGCCGGGATATTTCCGCACTGGCACACGCTCGTGGTCCGTGGCCTTCTCGGGCGGATCGGCGAGCAGGGTGGCGCGGCCCCATTCGAAAGGAATATGGCCGCCGCCCAGCTTTTCGGCGAGCCGGGACTTTTTCAATGCATCACTGAACTCCGACTGACGTTCGCCCTGCAGGTATTTCTCCACCAGTTCGCGCAGCCGCTCAAGGGAGTGATCCTCATCGGGCTCGGTGAGCAATTCGCTGACCGGCACCGCAACCGGGCTCTGCCAGTATTTTCCAAAGGTGTCTGCGGCATCGCTTACCACCGCGCCGATGGCCATGACGTCCACATCGAGAAATTCCACCTCGGACTTGGAAAAATAGCCGTCGGCAATATTGCGCCCGCCGGTCAGGATGGCCAGGCCGTCGGCCACCAATAACTTGTTGTGCATGCGATGATTGATGCGGCCGAAGTTCAGGGCCTGTTCGATGCCGCGGCGAATGCCGCTGCGGCCCTCCACCGGATTGAACACGCGGATTTCCATATTGGGGTGGTTGTTCAGCGTGAGGACCCAGGGATTGACCACGCGGGTGCCGAGATCGTCCACCAGCAGGCGTACGCGGACACCGCGATCCGCGGCCCGCAACAGCAGGCCGGTGATGATGCGTCCGGAGGTGTCGTCGTTGTAGATATAGTATTTCAGGTCCAGGGATACGGCGGCTTCCTCGATCAGCACCGCCCGCGCGACAAATGCCGACAGCCCCTCCTGCAACAGGTAGAAACCGGACTGGTCCGCAGGGTGGCCCTGTGCTTCCCGGTCGATTCCCCACGCCAGGCGCGAGTTGCTGGCCGGGGGAATTGGGTTGTTCGGGGAGGGGACTGTCGTGGACATGGGAATTCAATGACCGGCTTCGGCGAAGAGACTGTAGACCCTGGTTTTGAAAAGCTTCATCTGCTGCATTGCTGGGTTGCCCAATGGGCCGATGGTAATCGTGCCATCGCTGGGCCCGCTTCCCGGGTTGAGGACCGCGCCGCACGCGTTATGGAAATCTGCAGACAGTTTAGCAGCCTGTTGGACTTGGGCGCTCGCCGGTTCAGCCGGCTTGTCGCGGAATGGCAGTCGCACTGGCAAGTTGCCGGCGCCGCAGCAGGGGGGTTGTGCCGAACCAGCGGCGGCAGGCGCGATTGAAGGAACTCTGGTCGCTGTAGCCCACCAGGCCGGCGACCTGGGAGATGGGCATCTCCGCTACCGCCAGGTATTCATCGGCACACTGTCGTCGCACCTTGTCGATCAGTTGCTCGAAAGCCAATGAATCGTTCGACAGGCGGCGCTGCAGGCTGCGCGGGTGCAGATGCAACTTCTCCGCTATCAGTTTCAGGGTGCAATGCTGCGTGGGCAGCAGGTAGTTGACCAGGCTTTCGATCTGGGCCCTCAATCCCCCGGTGTCGTTGCGGACCACCTCCCGGACGAATTCATCAATGATATCGTGGAGATGGCCGGCATCGATATCGATTTTTCGTTGCAGCTGGTGGTTGGGGAATGTCAGCCCATTGCAGCCGCTTTCGATGCGCACCGGGGCGCCGAAGAACTGGTGGTAGTGATCGGGTGAAAGTGGTGTCGCACACTCGAGCCATACGCCTTCCAGTTGGAAGCTGTCCGCGCAAAGCATTTCCAGGATATCCCGTGTCACTGCCAGGGTCAGTTCAATTATCTGGCGTCGATGGGGCAGTTTTACCGTCCAGTCGAATGTGATCCGGGCAGTGTCCGGAGTCACCTCCGGATCCAGGCGCATTACCAGACCGGATGAGAAGAAATGCAGGTAGTCGAGGATTTTCCTGAGTGCCTCCCCTACGGTTGGTTGCTCGATGGCTGCTACTGCCAGTGGCCCGAGTACCGACATATCCTGGTATTCAGACATCTGCAGTCCGAAGTCCTGGCAGTCGAGCCTGCGTGCGGTCTCCTCCAGCAACCGGATTTCAGCACGCAATAGTATGACACCCTCGTGTCGTATGGCCTTCTCCACATCGATACCATATTTGAGCAGCAGCGGATCCGGGTCACCATGCAGGCGGGCGACCAGGTCACGGTATCCGATCAGGGTTGTGGTTCTGACAAAAGCGGTCATGATTTTTTTATCATAGACAGAGTCTCTGGCTGTCCACGGGATCGAGGCGGGGAGAGTTGCAACAGCGAAAAATCGGCGGGTAATACCGCTTTTTTATTAGTGTTAGCCTTCGTTGTTGCAAAAAATTTTGCTGGATTTTCCCGGTTGGGAGAGGCTATGACGCGTGTAGCAATTGTTTGCGACGGCCGGCAGGATTGGTGTCGAACCAGCGACGGCAGGCACGGTTGAAAGCGCTCTGGTCCCGGTATCCCAGCAGGCTGGCGATCTGCGCCATTCGCATTTTGCTTTCGGCCAGGTATTTGTTTGCGTGGTGTCGCCGGATGCGGTCCAGCATCTGTTCAAATGATTCCGATTCCCCGGCGAGCTGGCGCTGCAGTGTGCGCGGTTGCAGGCCGAGCCGGGAGGCGACATTCTTCAGGTCACAGCAGTGGGTGGGCAGAAGCTGCACGATCAGGCTCTCCACCTGTGCGGGTATCGTCAGCGGCTCGTTTTCCAGCGCATCCTGAACGAATTCTTCCAGCATGTCATGAATTTTCGGGTCGCATTTGTCGATTGGCGCATCGAGAATCTGCGTTGGCAGGATCAGCGCATAGTACCTGGAGTGTCGGCAGATGGGGGCGCTGAAGTGCTCCTGGTAACAGGTGTCGCTGAGTGGCGGGTTTCCCTTGAACAGGACCTTCTCCGGGCGGAAACTTTTCCGGTACAGCATTCTCACCGCATTGAGTGCCACACCGAGCGTCAGGTCCATATTCTGTTGCATCTGGATATTCTGCTCGAATGACATTCGCGAGAGACCCGGTTCCACCTCCCGCTCTACCGTCACGCGGACTCCGGGCGCGAAATAGTGCATGTATTTCGCTATCTGGTCGAGGGCTTCCCCCACCGTTGGTGAGTTGAGTGCGATGACTGCCAGTGGTCCCAAGATCATCAGGTCCTGCCGGCTGGAAAGCTTCAGGCCGAAATCCGGGCAGTCGAGGGCTTTGGCGGTGGCCTCCAGCAGGTAGACCATGGCGCTGTGAGATATGACTCCCTCGAGTTTTCGCACCTTTTCCGGGTCGAGCAGCTGCTGGCGCAGGAAAAACCCGGGATCGCCACCGAGCTCTTTGACCAGATCGATATAGCCCATCAGGGAGGTGGTGCGGATCAGTTTACTCATGACCTTTTAATGGTAGGTCATGCCCGGGAAAGGCGACGTGCTGAACGCGGGGGCGAGATTGTGGCGTTGCAGGGTAACCAGCGCCTGTCAGCCACCGGGAGGGCGGGCACGCACCTGTTGGCGGCCCTGCAGCAGTTGCCGATAGCGACGGCTCTCCCCGGTATTGCCGGCTTCGCGATGGATGGAAATCAGTGCCTGTAGTATGCGGGTATTCCCGGGGAAGCGTTGCAGGGCTCCGCTCAGCACCTCCAGCGCCGCTTCCGTTTTGCCGGCGGAATTGAGGGCAATGGCATACACATAGATATAGCGGCTGCTGTCGCCGGCACCCTCGGCAGCCCTGCGCAGGTGTTCCAGTGCCTCCGTTTTGCGCTGTTGCCGCACCAGTGAGAGCCCCAGCGCGTGCTCTATCGTACTTTTGTCCCCGGCGCGCCCGAGCGCGTCGCGCAGCAGGGATTCGGCCTCCCGTTCCCGCCCGCTGTTGCGGTAGAGCTCGGCAAGGTTGATGTAGGCGGGCGTAAAGTAAGGGGCCAGCTGCAGCGCCCGGCGGTAAAACACCCCGGCCTGGTGCGGGTTGCCGCGCTGCAGGTGTTGGCGCGCGATATTGAGCAGCGATTCGGGGCGGTCGGCATTGAATTGTTCCGATTGCAGGTAATCGTCCAGAGCTTGGGCATAGCGCTGCCTTACCTGCTGCGGGTAGTCCTCGACCGGCAACCCTGCCATGGCCCCGGCCGCCAGCGATGCCGTCACGCGGGATTGGTCGTATAGCAGTGGAATGGCCAGGGCGGGCCTTACCTGTTGCGGTACGGATTCCAGGGCGCCGGCGAGTCCCAGGTTCATCAGCGACGCATCGCCCCGGGAGACCGCCTGCAATATCTGCAGGCTCTCGGCGGACGGGTAGCGGGCCAGCAGGGACACGGCCGTGGCGCGCGCGATTTCCGGTTGTGACCGGTCGGCGACCAGTCGGGCCAGCAGCGCCGGTGCGCCGGGTGCCGCGGTGCGACCCGCGTGGATCGCCTCGCCATAGTGGCCGGCGGGTGGCGCGCCAAAGTGATCTTTCAGTACCGAGGCGGCCCAGGCGTTCCCCCGATCGGTGTGACAGCCGGTGCAGGCATCGGGGGTGCCCAGTTTGGCCGACAGGTCCGGGCGCGGGATGCGGAAGCTGTGGTCGCGCCGCGCGTCCACCTGCATATAGTTTTTGGCCGGCATATGGCAATTGACGCACTCGGCACCTGTGCTGCCCGGAGGGTGGAAATGGTGCCCGGCGGTGTCGAACCGCGCCGGCAGGTGGCACTGGGCGCAGAGCGCATTGCCCTCGGCGTGCAGTTGCATGCTGTGTGGCTGGTGGCAGTCACTGCAGGTGACGCCGGCGGCGTGCATGCGGCTCTGCAGGAAGGAACCGTAGACATAGACCTCGCCATCAATCTGGCCGTCGGCGTGGTAGAGCTCCTCACTCAGCAGGGCGGGGTGGAAGCTGTCGAGGAAGTCCCCGTGTGCGCCGCTGTCGGGGAAGCGGGTGGCGCGCCGCGAGTGGCACCGGGCGCAGGTATTGATTTCCACAGCCCGGTCGCCCGCCGGTTCGCGGTGGGCGATACCGGTGTCGGTATCCATGATCCACGATGCCCGTTTGCGCTTGCTGAAATCGACGGTCAGTCCCCGGTCGTTTCCGCGCCCTCCCTGTCGGGCCCATTCGGCGTGACGTGACCCCGGGCCGTGGCAGGCCTCGCAACCGACGTTGATTTCCGACCATCGGGTATCGAAGGTGTTGTCGGCCAGGTCGTAGTTTTTCTGCAGGTTGGTGGAGTGGCAGTCGGCGCACATGAAGTTCCAGTTGTAGTTGAGACCGGTCCAGTGCAGCGCGTCCCCGGCCCTGACGGGCTCCTCGGGATTCAGGTGAAACCAGCGCTGGCCGCCCTCCGAGGCGGGGCGCGAGTCCCAGGCGATACTGAGGGCCTGCAGCCTGCCGCCGGGAAATTCCACCAGGTATTGCTGGAGCGGCTGCACACCGAAGGTATAGGCAATGGGGTAGTCGTGCATCTGGCCGTCGGGGCCATCGGTATGTACAAAATAGCGACCATCCCTGGTATGGAAACGCGACTCGATACCGAAGTGCTCGAACCGGCTGTTATTGAAATCACCGAGTACGGTTTCGCCATTCGCTTCCTGCATCGCCAGGTCGTGGTGGGAGCCGCGCCAGCTCTCGAACTCGGCCCTGTGACACCCGGCACACTGGTGCGACCCGGTATAGGTGGCCCGCTGGCGGCCGCTTGCGGTGGAATGCCGGGTTATAGCCGCGGCGGTTTCACGGGCAGGGGGAGCACTGCTCCTGTCACATCCGGACAGCAACACCAGGGCGGTTAACAACAGGCGTGCGGCGATAGGCATGGTGTCCCGGAGATCCGTTTCCTTATTCTCGAATGGTTTTTTGTCGACCGATGAATCCAGCCTTTCAGTATAGTCGTGTTTTTTCTTCTGACCGGGTGGTTCCATTGACGTTTTCCGTGTCAATGGCGGTCGGTGGTCTATTGTTTTAATCGAGGCGCGAAATTTAACCGGGTACCGGAGAGTGCTTATGGCTGGAGAGAAGTTGCGGTGTGGCCTGGTTGCAATGATCTTTGTGGCCTGCTGCCTGGCTGTACCCCCGGCCATGGCGGCGGACCCGCTGCCGTCGTGGCGGGATGGTGACAGCAGGCAGGCGATTATCGAATTCGTCGAAAAGGTGACGGAAGAAGGGGCACCCGATTATGTGCCACCGGACAAGCGCATCGCTACCTTCGACAACGACGGCACCCTGTGGTCGGAGCAGCCGGCCTATTTCCAGTTGTTCTACCTGGTGGATCGGGTTAAGGCCCTGGCGCCCCAGCACCCGGAATGGAAGAACGAGGAGCCCTTTGCATCGGTGTTGAAAGGCGACCTGAATGGCGCAGCGGCCAGTGGCAAGCCGGGGCTGATGAAGTTGCTGGCGGCCACTCATTCGGGCATGACATCGGAGGAGTTCGCCGCTTCGGTGCAGGAATGGCTGACCAGCGCGCGGCATCCAGAGACCGGCAGGCCTTTTACGGAAATGGTCTACCAGCCGATGCTGGAATTGTTGCAATACCTGCGTGAAAACGGCTTCAAGACGTTTATCGTCTCCGGTGGCGGTGTGGATTTCATGCGGGTGTTTGCCGAGAAAACCTACGGAATCCCCCCGGAGCAGGTGGTTGGCAGCAGCCTCAAGGCCAGGTATGAAATGCGTGATGGGAAACCTGCAATCGTGAAGGAACCCGAGATAAACCTGGTGGATGACAAAGAGGGTAAACCGGTGGGCATCTACCAGTATATTGGCAGGCGCCCGGTATTCGCCGCGGGCAACTCGGATGGCGATTTCCAGATGCTCGAGTGGACCACCAGCGCCGACGGCGCGCGTTTCGGGATGCTGGTGCACCACACGGACGGTGAGCGGGAGTGGGCCTATGACCGCAAGTCCACCTTCGGCAGGCTCGACAAAGCCCTGGATGCGGCGCAGAAGAAGGGCTGGGTGGTCGTGGATATGAAGGATGACTGGAGCGTAATCTATCCGGAGCGATGATATCTGAATCACCCTTTGGAGAAAGCCCGGGCTTTGGGTGCCCGGGCTCTGTGTTGTCGGTCTAATTGCCGGTCGGCATGGGGATATTGAAGCCCTCTTTCTTCAGAGACTCCCGGATATATTTGAAGCGTTGATATTCGGTCAGGGTAATCGGGCCATTGTAACCCTCACCCTGCATCTTGCGCGGAGGATATTTGACGTAGGTCTTCATCAACTCGGAGATGGCCTCGTTGAATACCACCAATGTCCAGGTATGTTCGGTGTAGTTGTTCATGAAAACATCGTAGCGTTCCTGCGGATCCTGCCAGAGATCGAAAATCTGTGGCACCATGGCCGCGTATTTTTCCGGCCCCTTCCAGCCCAGGTTGGTGTCCACGGCCAGCCCGCCTGTCTGGGCACCGTCGTCGCCGCGCAGGTTGAACACCGCCTTGTAGTTGCCCACCCGCGCAGCGCCCGGGGTCAATTCGTTTTCGGTGAAATAGAACCAGGAATTTCGCTCGCTCTTGCCGGAGCCGAACAGTACCGGTGACATATCGTAACTATCGAAATAAATCGGTTCCCCGGCGCGATCATTCTCGGGGAGCTCCACTCCGGCGAGTGTGGCAAAGGTGGCCATCAGGTCCAGGCCGCCGAGGATATCGTGGTTGCGCACGTTGCCCTCGATCTTCCCGGGCCAGACGGCAATGGCCGGTACCCGGTTGCCGCCTTCGCGTACCGTTCCCTTGGTGCCGCGCAGCGGCGTATAGCCGGCGTCCGGGTAGACATCCTGCCAGGCGCCGTTGTCGGTGGTGTAAAAGACCAGCGTGTTTTTGTCCAGGCCCAACTCGCGCAGCTTGTTCATCACACTGCCGATATGGGTGTCCAGCTCCACCAGGGAGTCGGCGTACTTGGTCTTGGACAAGGATTTGTGCTTGAAGTCCGGCGCCGGCAGGTTTGGCTGGTGGACCTTCATGAAATTGATATTGATAAAAAATGGCGTGTCGGGATTCTTGGCGGCTTCCTCGAGGAACTTGAGGCCGGAGCGTTCGATATAGCTGTCCAGGTAGGGCAGGCCCACAACCCCTTTTTCGGGCGTGTTGACATACTGGCCATTGACCTTCCAGTCCTCTTTGGCTTCTTCGCCGGCGTTGCCGGAGAGCGAGCCCTTGGTCACCCTCGCGAACATCTCCCGCAGTTTTGGATCCATATCCGGGAACCATTCCGGGTCGCCGTAGGTGTAGGCATTGGCGTGATACAGGAAGGCGTGCTCCATGACGTCGTAACCCTGGGCGTTGGGCAGCGCGTAGTCGGATTCACCCAGGTGCCACTTGCCGGTGAAGTAGGTTTTGTAACCCGCTTTCTTGAGAACAGATCCCAGGGTCCACTCCGCCTTGGGCAGGCCGCCGCCCTGGCCCTGGAATGCCACGGTTGTCATGCCACTGCGATTGGGAATGCGTCCTGTCTGGATGGCCGCGCGCCCGGGGGTGCAGCTCGGCTGTGCGTAGAAGGAGAAAAATGTCATGCCGTCGGCGGCCATGCGGTCGATGTTGGGCGTCGGCATACCGCGCCCGACACCGCCGCCGTAGGGGCCCAGGTCACCGTAGCCGGTGTCGTCGGAGACGATTAGCAGGATGTTGGGCCTGGAGCCGGCAATATCTTCCGGAACCCTGCCTGTCTGCGGTGGCGTCTCGGGTGAGCCGGGCTGGGAAACTGCCTCGGTGGTTTGCTGCGATTGTTCCACCGGCGGTGTTTCGCTACCTGTCGGGTTGTCCTGCTTCCTGGCGGCGGCGTCATCACTGGCGCCACAGGCTGTCAGGAAAGTGCAAAAAACTAGTGCGGATAGAAATCGCATGGTTTACATCCTTGGATTTGATATCTCTTGTCGCGGCACCACCTGCAGTGTTGAAAGTGAGAATGCCCGGCATGGCGACGCAATCGTTTGAGCATAGTTCAACATCGGCGAGTGATACTGCTATTGCGGCGTATACCAGATCGGGCTGGAAAAGGCGCGTTCCTGCAGTGTCATCGGCACCTTCCTGTCCATATCGACACCGAGTCGCACCTTGTCGTACAGCGTCCAACGGGGGGTGGGGATCTCCAGCACGCGCACGTAGTAGACGGCCTTATGCAGGGGGTTGAATTCCTCGTCCTTGAAATAGCCGATCAGTTGCGGCGCGCCGATGTCATTGGAGTACTCGGCGGTTTTCCGGTCGACGGTACTGCCCACATGCTGGATCCTGCCCATGCCATCCATTTTGCGATTGCCGGACCACTCGACGTTGTAGACTTTTTCGTGGGTTTCGCCATTGCCATCCACCCAGCCTTTGATGATCTGTATGCGGTCCAGGTTCGCGCCGTCCGGATCCTTCATGGCTGCGACCAGGAAGGTGGCGCGCTGGCCGCTTTTCCCGCCGCTGAATGCGCCCCCCATCGGCACGCCCTTGCGATAGCCGGCGGCGGCCAGGTCTTCCTGGGTATCTTCTTCTGTAAAACCGAAACCGCCGAAGAAGCGCAGCGTTATCCGCGGGCCTGTGGTGGCGAAGGTTTCCTTGCGCATCATCGCGTCCCAGATGGCCTCGCGGGTATTTTCCCTGGCCCAGACACCGGTGATCGCGGCGGCGGACTGTTCCCAGCCCAGGTATTCGCCGCCGGGTCCGGTCAGCAGTGGGAACTTCCAGCGCTCCCGGTTGTTCGGCTCCAGGGTCTTGAATTTGCCGAAGAAATTGTCTTCCTCGGTGGTGGAGAGACCGGTATGGGTGTCACTGCCGCCGTTGGCGCCGTACTGGAAGGGGTTGGTGCCCAGCTCCTCCTGCAGCCGCATGCCGTTTTTCAGCGCCTCGCGCCAGTACTCGTACTGCAGGGCGCCCTTGGGCTTCGGCTCGAGAATCAGGTTGCCCCTGTCCCAGAGATCCCAGTTGGCGAAATTGTCCTCCGGGGACAGGGTCGGGTGGGCCTCGCTCTGACCCTTGATCTGGGTCACCTCGAACAGCGGCTCGTACTTTGCCCGCATCCGCGCGTATTCGCCGGTCATCGGCGAATCGTCGAAGCGCTGTTCCTCGAACATGCGGCCGTTGGACAGGTTGCCGTTGTGGGGGATGGCCAGCACACGGCCGCCGGTTTTTTCCTCGTAGGCCTGCATCCAGGCCCAGAGTTTCTCCGGATCCTGGGTCTGGAAGGTGGTCAGCGGAAGCAGGTCGCGGGTCTTGTCGGCGCCATCGCGGAAAATGACATTGCGGTGCAGGTTGTCGCCGCCGTCGGCATTGACGGTCCACTCGAAGGCGATGAAGGTGCTGAACTCGCCGGGCTTGTAGTATTTCTCTGCCGCGTCCACGGTTTTCTGCCAGGCGGATTTCATCCACTTGGGGTCCATGACCAGTTTGGGCAATTTGCCCTGCGACTGCATCACGATCAGTTCGCTCTTGGCATCGGCCGCGGCTTTTTCGTCACCGGAGGCGAGGGCATCGTGCCAGCGTTTGAGGGTTTCGTCCGCCATCATCTCCGGGTTGCCGGCCACCAGCTCATTGATGACGCCCATGCCGTCGGAGTGATCGGTAATCATGAACCAGTCGTAGGGGCGGTGCAGCCGGGCCTTGAGCCCCGTGTTGGACTCGACCACCTCGCCCATGGCCAGCCGGTAGGCATCTTCCGGTGTCTTGACGGCGCCATCCATGCCCGCGTCTGCGGACCAGCCGGTATGTACATGCGTGTCGCCGAAGTAGGCATTGGTGGGGTAGTCCGCAGAGCCGCGCCTGGCGGGGCGGGCGCGGCGGCTGGCCGTGCTCTCCGTGGCGGAGTAGGGATTGGGTCCGCTGGTGGCGGGTTCCGGATCGGGATCGGCGCTGCCGAATTCCTCGCCGATTATCTGCCCGCCCTCACTGTCGCTCTTCTCTGTCGTGTCTTTTGCCGCTTCGCCGCCGTCGCCGCAGGCGCCCAGCAACAGGATGAGCAGGAGGGGTAGGTAGGGAGCGCGCATCGCAATCTGTCTCTCGGTTTTACACAAGGCCGTCGTGTATCAATTAATAGCAGGATCGCGGGGAATCGATGCCTGGCGGGGATCAGGACTGCGCCAACTCGAGAGCGGCGGCGGGCGACTGTGGGATATACGTGAAATAGCGCGCAGATTCGCGCTATGCTGCTTCGACCGGAAACAGTTCAACGGAAATAATGTTGGGGGCGCCATGGCACAGGGATCCAGGAAAGCGGTTGTCTCCGCCATTCTTGTCAATGCGATCATTACGGTTCTCAAGGGGCTGGCGGCACTGGCGACACACTCGGCGGCGATGACCAACGAGGCTGTGCACAGCCTGATGGATACGCTCAACCAGGTGTTCCTGCTGATCGGCCTGCGCCGCGGCGGCCAGCCGGCGGACCAGACCTACGCCTTCGGGCACGGCCAGAAAAAGTACCTGTGGAACCTCTGGAGTGCGATCGGGCTCTTCTCCATCGGTTGCGGCCTGGGCCTGGCCCACGCCTGGCATGCCTGGCACCGGCTGCATATCGTCGACAGGCCGGAGTCGGTTTCCATCCTTGGATTGGAAATCGCGCCCATCTGGATTTCCGCGGTAGTGCTGTTTATCGCGCTGGTGCTCGAGGGCTACGTATTGATGGTGGCGGGAAAGGAATTTATCTCGCGTATGCGCGCGGCGGGTGTCCGCAATCCGTTTCGCTACCTGCGCGAGTCGGACGACCCCACGTTGCTGGCGGTATTGCTGGAGGACACTATTGCCGTGACCGGGGTGTTGCTGGCGGCTACCGGTATTGCGATGACTCAGGTGACTGGCAATAAATTGTGGGATATCGGTTTTTCCGCCGTCATTGCGGCGATGCTGGGTGTGGCGGCAATTTTCCTCGGCATGATCAATATGCGGTTCCTGACCAGCATCCGCGACCAGCGCGCGGAAAACGCTTTCGAGGAGATCTGCCGGTCCCACCCGGAGATAGAGCGCTTCCACGACGTGCGCTCGATCATCGTCGACGAAACCCACACGGTGGTGGTGGCGGAGGTGGAGTTGCGCGAAGAGCGGCTGGTTGGCGATATGCGCGCACGTATCGACGCCCACGAGCGCGCGCTGTTGGCGCGGGTGCCGGAGGAACGCATGAACGAGCGGGTGCGCGAGTACGCCGAAACCCGGGCGGTGATCCAGGCCACACTGGAACGCACCGAGCGTGTGATCGACGAATTGGAAGCGGAGCTCAAGGCGCGCTGTCCGCAGGTGTTTCACCTGACGGTGGAAGTGGAGGGGATTGCGGCGGAGTCGCAGCTGGACCGGGCGCAGGATCTGTCCTGAAAAGCTGGAAGCCTGAACAGGAATGTGGTCGGGCTGGTTCAGACCGCGTCTGCTGAATCCCGTATCTGGCCGATAGTCAGCCCGGACCAGTTTTTCACCGCGCGCCGCAGGCTGGAGGCACAGGAAAAGCCGGCGATTTCGGCCACCTGTTCCACCGGCAACTGCGAGTGGCACAGGTGGTGGCTGGCAATCTCCATGCGCACCCGGTGCAGCAGGTCGCGAAAGGATTCCTCCTCCCGCGCCAGCCGCCGGCTGAGGCTGCGCGGGGTCAGCTGCAGCTGCGCCGCCACCGCCTTCAGGTCCAGGTCGGGCCGGAAGTGGGCGCGGATATGCCAGCGGACCCGGTCGGCGAAAGTCACCGCGGCGGGCACGCGGGCCAGCTCCCGCTCGCAGAGTCTCAGGATGCTGTCAAAGGTACGCCGGCGCAGCGGGCGGAATGGTTGGAATACATAATCGGCGTGGGCGGAGATACTGTTGCTATCGCACCCGAAAGTGAGGCTGTCGCAGGGCAGCGCGTCGTAGTAGCTGTACTCGGCGGGGGACGGCGCGGCGATGCGCACGCGGACCGACGGATCGGCAACCGATTTGTTGCCGCACAGGTCCCAGATGCGCAGTGTGATTGCGAGCCTGAACTCGCGGATGAAATCGCGCAGCACCGGCTCTTCATCGCTGCCGGTGGTGTAGTCGATCGGCTCCACCACACGATTGTCCGCGTCGAGATAACTGTTGGGTTCCGCGGCGTGTGTGGCAAAGTAGGGCTGTGCCGTCACCATATAGCGGCGGAAAGCTTCTCCGGCGTGCCGCAGGCTGGGGCTGCAATAGACTGTGAACCCCACCGGCCCCCAGAAGGACCAGTCGAACTGCATACCCACGGCGAGGCCCAGGTCGGGCTGCGGGCAGAGGTGGATACCGTTGTGAAAGAGTCGCTGCAGCTGGCGATAGCTGATGCAGGCCCGCTGCATTCCGAACATGGCGGGGGATATGCCGGTGCCGTCGAGGAGGTCCTGCTGCCGGGCGCCGAGATTGCAGAAGGCCTCGATAAAGCCGAGCGGGTGCCGGTGCAGTGGCACCAGTGCACTGTCCAGGTTCATCGCATTCTCCCAATTGTTTTTTGTTATCGACGGGAGGCCCGAAGGCCCGGGTCTGGGAACTGCACTCGATTCCAAGGTTACCACCCGGTGCCGCGCTTTGCTGGTAACCCGGCGGGGTGTGGCACCGGAAACACGGGCAGGGGACCGGCCATAAGGGCGGGGATTCTGGACAGCCGTGGCGGTCGGCCTGCCCGCGCATTCCCGGGGCGGAGAGGAGATCTCCGGCCGCTGCTGACTGCACAACTATTGAGCATTGCGGCGGGAATACTGCAATAAGGGCCCGTGAACCGGCCTGCTGGCGGTGCGATCGATCCCGGGGCCCCGGATTCCCGCGGGCGGGAGAGGGCGGTGAATGGAGGGCACAGCCCGGCCGCAACGATGCCCGGGCTCTTGTTATCGCGATGCCCAGCCGCTAGGCTTCCGGCCTCCGCCGGTAACCGTGCTGTGACCGCTGCCGGCGCCCCCTCTCCTGCGGTTTGGATAATGCGGAACCATGACTGACAAACAGAAACGCCCCCTCTATATTCCTCACGCCGGCCCGTCGCTGCTGGAAATGCCGCTGCTCAACAAGGGCAGTGCCTTCACGCTGAAGGAACGCATCGAATTCAACCTGGTCGGCCTGCTGCCGAACAATGTCGAGACCATCCGGGAGCAGGTGCGGCGCGCCTATCACCAGTACCAGCAGTGTCGCTCGGACCTGGAGCGGCATATTTACCTGCGCGCCATCCAGGACGACAACGAAACCCTGTTCTTCCGCCTGATCGAACAGCATATCGAGGAGATGCTGCCGATCATCTATACCCCCACGGTCGGCGATGCCTGTGAGGAGTTTTCCAATATCTACCGCAACCACCGTGGGCTGTTCGTGTCCTATCCGGACCGCGAGCATATGGACGATATCCTGCGCAGTGCCACCAAGGAAAACGTCAAGGTGATCGTGGTCACCGACGGCGAACGCATTCTCGGCCTCGGCGACCAGGGCATCGGCGGTATGGGCATTCCCATCGGCAAGCTGTCGCTCTACACTGCCTGCGGTGGTATCAGCCCCGCCTATACGCTGCCGGTGACACTGGATGTGGGCACCAACAACCGCACCCTGCTGAACGATCCGATGTACATGGGCTGGCGCCACGAACGGATCTCCCAGGAAGAGTACGACGAGTTCGTGGCCGGGTTTATCGCCGCCGTGAAGCGCCGCTGGCCCAAGGTCCTGGTGCAGTTCGAGGACTTCGCCCAGACCAATGCCATGCCGCTGCTGGAGCGCTACCGCGACGAGCTCTGCTGCTTCAACGACGACATCCAGGGCACGGCCTCCGTTGCGCTGGGCACAATCCTGGCGGCCTGCAAGGCGCGCGGGGAAGAACTGCGCAAGCAGAAGGTGCTGGTCGTGGGAGCAGGGTCCGCCGGTTGCGGTATCGCCGAGCAGGTGGTCAAGGCGATGGTGGGCGAGGGCCTCAGTGAGAAGAAGGCGCGCGAACAGATTTTCATGTTCGACCGCTATGGCCTAGTGACTTCGGATATGAAGGGACTGCACGACTTCCAGGCGCGCCTGGCGCAGGATCCGGAGAAGTTCGACGGCGTCAGCGACTGGGACCTGCTGCAACTGATCCAAAAAGTGAAACCCGGCATCATGATCGGCGTATCGGGGCAGGGCGGTCTCTTTACCCAGGAGGTGATCGAGGCCCTGCACAAAGGTTGCCCGCGTCCGCTGGTGATGCCGCTGTCCAACCCCACTTCCCGCGCCGAGGCCACGCCACAGGAAATCCTCGGCTGGACCAACGGCGAGGCGCTTGTAGCCACAGGCAGCCCCTTTGCGCCGGTGGAGCTGGATGGCAAGAACTACCCGATTGCCCAGTGCAACAACGTGTATATCTTCCCGGGTGTGGGCCTGGGCGTGGTGGCCGCCGGGGCCAACCGCGTGACCGACAATATGCTGATGGCCGCTTCCGAGTCGCTGGCCGAGAATGCGCCGGCGGTAAAAAATGGCAAGGGGGCGCTATTGCCGCCGCTGTCGGAAATCCGCGAGCTGAGCAAGAGCATTGCCCTGGCGGTGGGCAGGCAGGCCCAGCAGGATGGCGTGGCGCCGGTCGTGGACGAGGAAAAGCTCGAGCGGTCGATCGATCGCAATTTCTGGACCCCGAATTACCGCCGCTATCGCCGGCGGGCTTTCTGATCCCGTTCCCCCCCGCCGCGGGGGGAACGTAGGTTGGACAGGCGGTCCGCCCTGTCGGGGCGGACCGCCGTTGCAAAGGAGTTTGTGCGCTACCGGGTCTGAAGCCAAGAGGATCCATCTCCCGGGACACCCTGTGTATACATCCCTGTACACTCTCAACCGGCATCCATGCCTTGTGCGGTCCGGGATTTCATATCCGGCTCTTCATGCACATATCGGTGAGCGCGGGGGGCGGGTTTACTGACTCACCAGCCCGCGCCGCTTCAGCAACGCATCGGTGCTGGGCTTCTCGCCGCGGAAGTTGATGTAGTCCTGCATCAGGTCCTGGCTGTTGCCCTTGGAGAGAATGTTTTCGCGGTAGCTGTCGCCGTTCTCGCGCGTCAGGCCGCCCTCTCTCTGCAGGTAGGCGAAGGCGTCCGCTGCAAAGACCTCGGTCCACAGGTAGGCGTAATAACCGGAGGAGTAGCCGCCGGAAAATACGTGGCTGAAGTAGGCGGATTTGTAACGCGGCGGAACCGGGGCGTAATCGATCCCGTGTTTTGCCAGCGCCTTCTGCTCAAACGCGTTGAAGTCCTCGATTTCCGTGCCCGCCGGAATACTGTGCCATTCCATATCCAGCAGTGCCGCCGCCAGGTATTCGGTGGTGTCGAAGCCCTGGTTGAACTTGTGCGCCTTCAGTACCTTGTCCAGCAGTGCCTGCGGAATCGGCTCGCCGGTCTGGTAGTGCTTGGCGTAATTGGCGATCACGTCCGGGTTGATATTCCAGTCCTCGTTGAACTGCGAGGGGAACTCGACGAAGTCCCGCGCGGTCGCGGTACCGGCCAGGCTCGGGTATTTCACCTGCGAGAATAGGCCGTGCACGGCGTGGCCGAATTCGTGGAACATGGTGCTGACTTCGTCGAAGGTCATCAGCGTCGGCTGGCCTTCCGCCGGCTTGGGAATATTGAGCGCGTTGTAGACCACCGGCTTGCGATCCAGCAGGTCACTCTGGGTCACGAACTCATTCATCCAGGCGCCGCCGTTCTTGCCCTCGCGGGCATAGGGGTCCAGGTAGAAGAGGCCCACTGAGCTGCCATCTTCGTTGAAGATCTCGTAGGCCTTGACGTTCGGGGTCCATACCGGCAGGTCGTTGCGCGGCGTGAAGGTGATGCCGTAGAGGCGTTTCATGGCGTAGAAGAGGCCGTCGTTCAATACGCGGTTGAACTCGAAGTAGGGTTTCACCTCGCTTTCATCCAGGTCGTACTTCTCGGCCCGTACTTTTTCCGCGTAGTAGGCCCAGTCCCAGGGCTGCAGCTTGAAATCACCGCCTTCGCTATCGATGATTGCCTGGATATCCGCGGCCTCTGTTTTGGCCTTGGCGACCGCCTTGGGAGCCAGGTCATCGAGGATGTCGAATACCGCATCGGGGGTCTTGGCCATCTGGTCCGCGGTGACATAGGACGCCCAGTTCGGGTAGCCCAGCAGCTTGGCCTTGTCGGCGCGCAGCTCCGCCATGCGGACCAGCAGCGGGCCATTGGTATCCGCGGCGCGGTGTGCGGAGGTCTCCCAGATTTTCCTGCGCAGGGCGCGGTTGTCCAGGCTGGACAGGATCGGCTGGCGGGTGGTGTTGACCAGCGTGATCATATAGCCCTCTTTGCCCGCGTCTTCAGCCGCGGCGGCGAGAGAGACAATCTGCTCATCCGACAGGCCTTCCAGCTCGCTCTTGTCCTCTACCAGGATTACATCGTTTTTGAACGAACCGAGAATGTTGTTGGAGAAGTCGGTGGACAGCTTTGCCAGCTCTCCGTTGATTTCGCGTACCTGGGCCTTGTCCGCCTTCGACAGCTTGGCGCCGGCGCGGACAAACTTGTCGTAGTAGAAGTCGACCAGCCGCTGGTCCTCGGCGTTGAGGCGGGATTTGTCCCGGTGGATTTTTTCAACCCGCGCGAAGAGTTCCGGATTCAGGTAAATATTGTCGTTGTGCGCTGCCAGCTTGGGGGCGAATTCCGACTGGATAGCCTGGATTTCCTTGTTCGACATCAGGGCCGTCATATTGGAAAAGAAGCCGGCGGCGCGTGACAGCAGCTGCCCGCTCTTTTCCATCGCCACAATGGTGTTGTCGAAGGTGGGGGCCGCGCTGCTGCTGGCAATCACATCGATCTCTTTGAGGTGTGCCTTGAAACCGGCCTCCAGTGCAGGGCGGTAGTCGTCGATCCCAACCTTGTCGAACTGCGGGGCCTCGTACTGCAGGGGGCTCGGCTTGAGCAGGGGATTGTCGCTGGTAGCGTTTTTCGTATCCATGGCCTGGGAGCTGCTTGCCTGCGCCGCGCTGGTGGCAGTGAGTTGCTGGCCCGCCATCTCCTCGTCAGAACAGGCGGCGAGTACCAGGCTGGCGCCAATGGCGGTCGCGATCAGGGATTTACGCATATTATCTCCGGGTGGTGGCGATCTGCAGCGGAATTTCGGGAAGGCCACGCCGGGGCGACAACGGGAATCCGGCCTGCGCAAATACGCATCGATGGGTCCAGGCGTCGGTTTGGCGGGCGCTGTGCTGCGGGAATCGCCGTCGGTTGCAGAATATTGACTGTTCTCGGATTGGCCCCGCCGGAAGCGGCAGCCAGTGAATCGTACAAGATATTATCGCACTGCCCGGTGGATTCAAGCGCCGTCAATTACACGGGATAATACGGAAAATGTCGGTTTAAGTTCGTTATTTCGGTCAAATGCCGGGATTGCGGTGGCATGGTTGCAACTTTTTCGGGCTGGAATTATTGGGCGAAAAATTAAAGAATTGCAGCATTAAATGCTGAATCTGGTGCTTTTGCGACTTGCGCCGGCTGGACTCGCGGGTCGGCTCCGGGTGCCTTACAGCCGCTGGCGCTTTCCTTGCACCGAACCGGGGCGTGCTGCAGCTCGAATAACTGCTGTGATAGTCTTTCCACACCGGTCTCGACAGAAGTCGCAAACTGGCCGGTATCAGGGACCCGGGAGCTGCTCCAATCTCCCGGAAAAAAATAAAAAAGGAATCACTTCCATGACTGCAATCCTCGCGGGACCTTTCCTGCGCCATGTCTCCAATGATCAGGTCAATATCTTTCTCGCGTTAGACGCCATGCCGGCGGATGCCAAGGCGGTGGTCTACGATGCATCCGATAGCGTGGCCGGCGAGAGTGGGGACTGGCGAAAGGCCATCTACCAGGTGGCGCCAAACCTCTATGCGCTGATGCTGCGCGCCTTTCCCGCCAGTGGCGAATTCTCCTGCGGCCACTACCAGTACAACATCTCTGTCGATGGTACCGATCTCGCGGCCCGCGGCCTGTTGGACGGGGAACTGCCATTGGGTTACACCCCGGCCCGCCGCCCGGGCTTCTACCTGCCCGAATACCACCGCAGGACGGTGACGGCCTCGTGCCGGAAACCCCACGCCAGTGTCGGGGGCAACCCGGCTCCCGACCAGTTGCTACAGGTGGATCGAATGCTGGCAGGGAGCCTCGACAGCGCCGAACGGCCCAGCCGACTGGTCCTGACCGGCGACCAGATCTACGCCGATGACGTCGCGCCGCCGTTGCTGGCCCTGTGTGAGCGGAATGCCGAACGGATCATGGGCAAGCGCGAGCACGTGATCGAGAGCTGGCGCAAGGGCCCGCTGAAGCCGTCGGACAGAAAGCTGGACGAGCGCCATCATTTCCTGCGCGCGAAGCAGGGGTTTACCAGCGACCAGAAGGCCAGTCACCTGGTCACCTATGGGGAATACCTGGCGATGTACCTGCTGGTCTGGGGCGGCAACGTGGAGCGGGATATCCCCGGTTTCGGACAGGTCAGGCACCGGCTTCACAACGGCGAAAAACCGGTGAGTACCGCCGAATACAACTGGAATCGCGACAGCGGGCTGGTCGAGCAATTCCTCACCGGCGCCCGCCAAGTCGCCAGGCTGATGGCCAATATCCCCACCTACATGATTTTCGACGATCACGATGTAACGGATGACTGGAACCTGACGGAGCAGCATTTCAGGCAGATGACCGGCGGGAGTGTGCTGTCGAGAAACGTCCTGGTCAATGCGTTGAGTGCCTATACGGT
Source organism: Microbulbifer litoralis (assembly GCF_023634065.1). Lineage (GTDB taxonomy): Bacteria > Pseudomonadota > Gammaproteobacteria > Pseudomonadales > Cellvibrionaceae > Microbulbifer > Microbulbifer litoralis. The sequence continues at coordinate 264,354 of NZ_JALKCV010000004.1, read as the reverse complement.
ATTCCAGCACTGGGGCAATTGCCCCGATCAGTTCGGCGTGGAGGTCATGGAGAATATCCAGCAGGTATATGGCCAGCTGGGATTCGATCTCTGGCACAAGCTGGAACCCTATTTCACCCGGCCGGAACGGCTGTACTTCGGTTATGCCGTACCCACCACGCCGCCGATACTGGTACTGGACACACGCACACACCGGTCCTTTCCCGGGAATGGACTCGCCCTGATGGATGAGAGGGCATTTGCGCAAATGGAATGCCAGCTCGCCACTGTCGACAGAGGCAATAATGCCCTGGTACTGGTATCTCCCACACCGGTGTTCGGTTTCAACCTGGTGGAGCGGCTGCAGTTGCGAACGGGCGGTGACCTGGCCTGCAAGTTCGACAAGGAACCCTGGATTGCGAACGAGGATGCACTGGGGACCCTGCGCGACATCATCGGTCGCCATCATTTCACTGAAATCTATACCCTCTCCGGCGATGTGCACTATTCATTTGCGCGTGGCGAGAGCGGGGTACAGGTGAATGGCCGGTGGCAGAACTGGTGGCAGCTGACCAGCAGCCCGAGTTGCAATGTGCCGGTGGGCGGCAAATGGTTTTACTGTCTCAGCGACAGGCTGGAACGGGGAGATTGCTGGGACCGCGAGGAAACCCATTACCTGCCCGTTGCAGAGGACTCCGAACTGGTCATCCAGGGCTACTGCAATATCGGCCTGCTGGACCTGGGTCCGGGCAGCGGTGCCGCATTCAAGGTCCTTCGCAACGTCGAGGGCCAGCAGGAAACGCTGACTTATTCCCTGGTCGCATCAGCGCAGGAAGTGCGGGAGGACGAGCTGGAAACAGCAGAGATATCCCATTGAGCGTTCTGGGAGGCGGGAGATGCGGCAATATCTTCAGCTTCCCGTATCAGCTTCCCGGCCAGAAAATCAACACAGCCAGCCCGGCGGAAAACGGGATACAGAATAGCAGCAACACGCGCTTGAGCAGGGCGAGGCCGCCCAGCATCCCCGCGGCGCCCGCCTTGAAAATCATATTGGTCAATGTCGCGATGACCATCGCCCGCCAGGCGGTGTCGGTTTCGATCTGGCCGGCGCCGGCCAGATTGGCGGTGGACAGGGTGATGGCGTCCACATCGGTAAAGCCCGAGATCAGGGCCACCACATAGATACCGCGGTTGCCGAAGTACTCCTTGGCGGCGGCGATGGCGAGGATGACCAGTGCGTAGAGGGCGCCGAAGATCAGCGCCGGGGTCAGCTCTGCCGGGTTGCTCTGTTCCGGCATCTCGCTCTCCCGCTGGCCCACGTGGCGGTAGCCGATGGCGCAGACGACCAGGCTTACCAGCAGCAGTGCCGCCAGGGGCGGCATCAGCTGCAGCAGTATTCTCGGCGCGACCACCGATATCTCCACGAACATGCGGATAAACATGCTGGTGGAGGCGATCAGGATGACCAGCGCTGCCAGGTCGACAATGGCGGCTTCACTCTTCGCCCGGCGGGCGTAGCTGACGGTGGTGGCCGTGGAGGAGATCAGGCCGCCGATCAGGCCGCTCAGCAGGGTGCCGGCGCGGGCGCCGATCAGCTTGTAGGCGCCGTACCCGCCGAGGCCGATGCCGACAATCAGCACTACCAGCAGCCAGATCTTGAACGGATTGAGGACATCGTAGGGGCCGAAGGTGCGGTTGGGTAGCACCGGCAGGATGATCAGCGAGATCAGCGCGAACTGCATGATCGAGCGCAGGTCCCGCTCCGACAGGCGCTTGGCAAATGCGTGCATACTGGGTTTCAGGTGCAGTAGCACCGCGATGGTGCCGCCGACGGCAACGGCGACGGTCATCTCGCCGAGGATCAGGTAGGCGCCCAGCAGGTACATCAGCAGCGCGGTCACTTCCGTGGTGATGCCGGTACTTTCCCGGTCGCCGCGCAGCCGCTCGAGGTTGCCGAGCAATATCAATACCGTCATGCAGACCAGGCCGGCCGGTAACATCCAGGCGGAAGCGTGCATCTGGGCGATATGGGCGGTGAGGGCACCGAAAATTCCGATCAGAGGAAAAGTGCGGATACCACCGAGACGGTCGGTGGTGCGCTCCCGCTGCAGGCCGATCAACAGGCCGAGTCCCAGGGCAATACCGAAGGCGATGATGCTTTCCGAGTCGATAAAGACCTGTACCGGGTCGGGAATGGTATCTTCGCCGGTCGTGGAATTATTCTGATCTGCCATCTGCTGCGTTTGATTGGTCGGTGTCGATGATCACCGTAATTCTAGTGAAGAATCGTTCCCCGGGGGCTGTCGCGGCGTTCGCCGGGAGCGGGGTGGTATCAGTGGCCCCTTTGCAACCGGTCGCGGCGCTCCAATGGCGAAACCCCAAACCAGCGGCGACAGGCGGCCGCCAGTTCTTCCTTGTTGCGGAATCCCAGACGCAATGCCACTTCGCTGATCGGGATATCCTCGGTCTCCAGGTATCTGTCGGCCCTGTGCAGGCGGATCCTGTCGAGTACCGCATCGAAATCCACGCCCTCCGCAGCCAGCCGCGCTTCGAAACCGGGGAGATCCATGCCCAGCTCCCGTGCAATGGATTTGGGGGTACAGCGCTGGTTCGCCAGTTCCCGTCGAATGATCCGCTCGACCCCGGCGCTCAGAGTCTCGCTGGACGCGCCGTCGACATCGTCGATTCTGCGGGCTATCTGTTCCCGCAACTGGGGGCTGAATGGATCGACCGGTTTTTCCAGCTGGCTGGAACTGAGGATCAGTGCATTGTGCTCCTGCTCCAGGCGGACCGGGGCCTTGAAGAAGCGCCAGTAGCACTGCTGTGAAAGCGGTGAATCGAACTGCATCTGGACCTCCCGGGGCCGGAAGTTCTCCCCGTACAGGGCACGGACACAGTTGTTGACGGTACCCAGTGCCAGTTCGTAGGCGTAGCGCGGGTTGGTAAATTCGCCTTTCAGGGTCAGCCCGATCCTGGCGCTGCCGGGCTCGAACTCCCGCTCGAGATCAATCTGCAGGCTGGTGTTGTAGTAGTGGATATATTCGAGGATTTTGTCCAGGGCCCGGCCGACCGTGGGGCAGCTGAGCGCCATTACCGCGAGTTGACCGAGCACCATCAGGTCCTGCCGGGCGGCCAGGCGCAGGGCGAAGTCATCGCAACCGGTCTGGTGACGCCCCTCCTCGATCAGCCCGGCAACGGTCGACAGTGGCAGCACCGCATCCGGATTGCGGGTCGTCGCCCGGTCCAGGTCGAACTCGGCGAGCAAGGCGTCTGCGTCACCGCCGAGGTGATTGACCAGGTCGAAATAGCCCATCAGGGCTGAGGCTCGAATCATACTGTTTGCGGCACTGGCTGATACTGGGCGGCTAAACGGCGCCGGGGATTTTTCACTGTCCTGAACAGTATAGAAACTGCAACCCCGGGTGTTGCACGAGGGGCGGAGTCCGCTTTATACCGGCTTGTGGGAGCGTGGCGGCCGCTGCCATTGCTCTCAGCGCTCACTATCTGACAGCGCGTTCGCCGCCAGCGCCAGGAACATATAGTTCGTCGCGCCACCGCCCATGACGTATTCGGTCTGCTGCCAGAAAAAGGGCCAGGTCTTCAGTTCCGGCAGGTCCGGGCGGATCAGCGCGGTGCCGGAAATTACCCCGCCGGGAATATAGGACCAGTCGGCCCGGTTGACCCCGTAGGCCACCAGTGCCGAATCCGAGCCCACGCCGGAGGCGAAGGATTTGCTGTTGCTGCCCGGGTGCACGCCGAGCACGAAATTGAGTGCATTGAGGTAGATATTGCGATCGGCGATCCGGGGCCAGCTCTTGTGCACGAAGTACTGTTTGACGCCGAACTCCTGGATACCCCAGCCGGCGCCCCAGATATGCGGTTCGTAGGGTACGCCGTAGGGCGTGGCCTGCGCCCGCTGCTGTACCCGCCTCTGTTGCCCGACGACAGCCTCACCGATGGCCTGCACAAATGCCGGGTCTTCGATGTGGGGTAGGGCGCGGCCGATGGCCCAGGCAGTGTTGTCGATATCCGCGACCAGCTCCCGGCGCAGCGAGACCAGCTGTTCCTTATAGCGGTCGTCGTCGGTAGCCAGGATCAGCTCGGCCAGGGCGAAGGCGCGCACGGCGGTGTTCTCGGTGTGCCCGAAGGCGCGGCTGAACAGGGTTTCCGCGGCGTCCAGGGCCTCCGACGCCAGTTGCGGGTCGTAGTCGCGCATGACCCGCGAGGCGGCGGCCAGGCCGGCGACGGTGTCCAGCTCGCGCTCGGGATTCTGCTCGGTGAACACCCAGCGGTCGTCGGAGTCCGCCGGCGCCTCGGCGGGCACGCCATCGGGTGTTTCCACCCCCCGTGGCTGCACGCGGTTGTCGGTCTGGGAAGCGGCGTCGCCGAGCATCACATACTGGCGGATCGAAGGCACGATGATACCGCGGTAGAGCCGACCGAGGCTGTGGTATCCGCCCAGCACCGTCAGCAGGCCGTGTTCTATCTGCTGCAGCGCATCGTTGCGGCCGTCCGGGCGGTGGATCTCCACCTGCTGTTTTTTCTGGTCGATGGTGGTGGCGTCGTAGTCGAGCCCGAATTCCTCCACCATCATCGCCAGCAGCCAGACGGTGCCGATCTGGGACTCCACCCGCAGGTCGTAGTCGCCGGCGTCGTGCCAACCGCCGCGGTTGAGCCCCGGTACCGGCTGGCCGGGTTTGAAATCGGTGAGGGTGGAGGAACCGGCAACATAGCCGTCGATGTGGTTGTAATCGACCGGTGACATCAGGGCGTCGTCGTGGTGGCATTTGTCGTGCCAGACGCGGTATTTCTCGTTCACCCGCATATGGCACATCTGCACCGGCAGGTAGTACTCCAACGTCGGCTGCCAGGCGTGCCGGGCGAAGACCTCGTCGCCGATGCGGAAGGGGCGGGATTTCCGGTCGCGGTAGCGCAGCTGGTACATGCCCGGCTCGCGGATATCCGAGAAATCGAACTGCAGGTAGTGGTAGCGCAGGAAATTGCCCCAGGGTTGCGGCTCGCCGCGCCTGGCGACCTCGGCGCCGTTCTCGGTGAGCCTGAGCAGTTCCACCGGGGACGCATCGGTATCGCGCCTGTCCTGCTCGATCACGGCCCGTTTGGGCTGTTCCGGTGTATAGCCGAGCTGGGACACCTGGATGACCGGCTGGTATTGCCAGTCGTCGACCGTGTGTGCTTCCACAATCCATTCGATGGCGTTCTCCGCCGCCCCGCCCGGCACCGCGGCGCGCACGATAAACCAGCCGTTGTTGTGGTTGCCGCGGCCGTCCCAGAGTTCCAGCTCGCCGCCTTTGACGCGGCGGACCACCATGCGCTGCAGGTTTTCCTCCGGCGCCACCACCAGCGAGTCCCCGCGCGCCAGCGGCTCGGTGAGCCAGTCGCCGCCGTGATCGCCGACGGGTCCGTTGGGCTGGACCGGGAAGAGGCCGGCCTCCTCGTCCATCAGGTAGGACTTGCCGAACAACTCGCCCGGGAAAAGCTCAAGGTTGAAGCCCACTTTGCCGATCCAGGCATCCGGCAGGGGTTCCTCCAGGTCCACACTGATCCTGAAGCGGTCGCCGTCCAGCGCCTCCACCGCCACGCGGTAGTCGAATTTCAGGTCCGGGTATTCGATCGGGTTGAACCCCTTGCGGTCCTTGCTTTCATCCGGGTAGGCGAGCGCCTGTGTAATCCGCTGTCGCTTGCGATCGATGTCCGCTTCGCCCACGCCCTTGGGGACCGGCGACCACTGGCCCGGTGACGCCTCCAGCCGCAGGTCGCCGTTGGCGGCGGTGCGCACGCCGTGCTGGATCACGGTGACACCGGTCTGGTGGCCGTCCGGGTAGATATCGGCGAATACGGTGACATCCAGGCCGGGCTTGGAAAAGTAGCCCCTGTCGTTCAGGCGCAGGTCTTCCGCGGCGGTGGTGGTGGCGGCAAAAAACAGGGCGAGCAGGGAGATAACTCTCATCGGACTTCCTCGTTATCGATTTTTCACCGTTTTATCGCGATGAATGTGGCGCCGTCGTCCGATTTCGTGCTCTGGTGATTCTTTTACTCCGTTTACCGCCCGGGAGGAGGGAGCTGGGACGCAGCCGATCGCCGGAACGGTCGATACCATAGTCCCGGCAAGCGCGGATTTTGTTTACGGCTCCTGATAGTGAATCTCCACCACATAGTGGGTCACCCAGCGTTCGTCGATACGCAGCTCCACCTCGTCGTCCAGCCGCCGCCCGAGCAATGATCGCGCCACCGGCGAATCCATCGAGATCAATCCCTCTCGCACATTGAATTCGTCCGGACCGACGATGCGGTAGGTCAGGGTATTGCCGTCGTCGTCCTCCAGTGTTACCCAGGCGCCGAAGAAGATCTTTTCCCGCTCCTCCGGGATCTGGTCCACCACGGTGATCTCTTCCAGGCGTTTGGTCAGGAAGCGCACGCGGCTGTCGATTTCCCGCAGGCGTTTCTTGCCGTAGATATAGTCGGCGTTTTCCGAGCGGTCGCCCTGTTTGGCCGCATCGCTTACCGCCTGGGTCACGCGCGGGCGCTCCTCCTCCCACAGGAACCTGGCCTCCTCGCGCATACGTTTTGCGCCCTCGGGGGTGATATAGCGGGAACCGCGCCGGCGCGGTGGTCTCCATCTGCCCATACTGTTATTCCAGGTTCTCGATGGTGATGCCCGGGCCCGGCTGCGGCAGCGGGAAGTCGAATACGCGGCTGTAGAATTCCAGCTCGCCCTCCAGCGCCATCTTGATGCTGTCGCCGCCGCGGAAGCCGTGGCCTTCGTTGTCGAAGGTGATATAGGCCACCGGAATGCCCTGCTGTTTCAATGCATTCACCATGGTCTCCGCCTGGTTGGGTGGCACCACCTTGTCCTCCAGCCCCTGGAAGAAAATCACCGGGCAATTCAGTTGCCCGACGTGTTCGATCGGTGAGCGCTCGCGGTAAACAGTTTCGGCCTGCGGCCAGGGGCCCACCAGCTTGTCCAGGTAGCGGGATTCGAATTTGTGTGTGTCCCGCGCCAGCGTGGTCAGGTCGCCGATGCCGTAGTGGCTGGCGCCGGCCTTGAAGGTGTCGTGGAAGGTCAGCGCGGCCAGCACCGTGTAGCCGCCGGCGGAACCGCCCTTGATCAGCAGACGCTGCGGGTCCGCCAGCCCCTTTGCCACCAGGTATTCGGCCCCGGCGCAGACGTCCTCCACATCGAGGATGCCCCAGTTGTCCTTCAGGCGCTCGCGGTAGTCGCGGCCGTAGCCGGTGCTGCCGGAGTAGTTGACGTCGAGGATGGCGAAGCCGCGGCTGGTCCAGTACTGGATCTTCAGGTTGAGGCCGGCGGAGGTCGCGCCGGTGGGGCCGCCGTGGCTGAATACGATCAGCGGTGGCAGGTCGCCTGCGGGGGCTTCGAAATCGGGGTTGTGCGGTGCATAGTAGAAACCGTATACCTGCCGCTCCCCGGCCGGGAACTCGATTTCCTGGGCGCGGGAGAAGAGTGCCTCGGGAAGTGAACTGCTGTTGCTGCTGGCGATGGTGGTGAAGTCGCCGGAGTGGTTGTCGAAGCCGACCACCGCCGGGAAGCGGCTGGGGCCGGCGGCGATCATGACCGCGCGATGGCTTTCGCAACGCAGGCTCTCGATATCGCAGTAGGGCTGCTCGATCGCCTTGTGGCTGCGGTCGTGAATATCGATCCTGGCCAGGTGCCAGCGGCCTTCGCTGGTATAGGTGCAGAGGATTTCGTCGGAGTTCAGGAAGCCGTAGGTAGACATACCGAACACCCATTGGGGGGTGGCGAACTCCGCGTCCTTGCGCCACAGCGGCTCGTCTTCGCCCAGGCGGTAGATATTCCACCAGTTGCTGCGGTCGGATACATAGAACAGCTCGCCCTCCGGGGACCACTGTGGCTGGAAAATGGATTCGCTCGTGCCGCCGGCGACCGGGCGGATATTTTCCGGGGCGCCGCTTGCGGCGATCTCCGCCAGGCACAGTTCGGTGCCGTCCCAGGGCATATCCGGGTGCTGCCAGCGCAGGAAGGCCAGCCGGTCGCCGGTCGGGTTCAGCGCCGGGTTGGAATAGAAATCGGCGCCCTCGACCAGCACCTGCGGCGCGCGCTCGAGGGGCTGTTCCAGATCGATCGCCAGGATGCGGGCTCTCGCTTCACCTTCGCCGGAAAAGTCCTCCTGCACGCACAGCAGGCGGCCGCGCCTGCGATCCAGTTGCAGGTCGGCGTAGCGGTAGGGGCCCTCGGCGGTCAGCGGCTCCGGTACCTGCCGGTCCATATCCATGCGGTACAGGCGCTGGTCTTCCGCCAGCACGAAGTAGACGGTGTTGCCGTCCACCAGGTAGCTGGCGCCGCCGTACTCGTGGGCCTTGGAGCGCACGCTGAGCGGCGCCGGTACCACATCGCGGCGGCCTTTTTGCGGGCAGTGCTGTACCAGCACCGAGCGGCCCTTTTCCGCCGGCCGCGATTCCAGCCAGTAGCAGCGGCCATCCACCAGGCTGGCCTCGCCGAGGCGCACGCTGCCCCGGACCAGCAGGTCGGCGTCGATGGTGGATTTCCAACTGCCGTAGGGGGCTGTCTGCACACTCATGATCCGGATTCCTTGTCTCGATTTGCGCCGCATTTTGCCGAGCCCGCTGCCGCGGCACAACTTTTGTCGCCCGCCGGGCTGTGCTAGGCTCAAAAAACCAAGCAAGTGCTTGGTTCCGGCCTGGTGATGTTTTGGTGACAGGCAGTTGCTGTTAAACCCCGGTTGCAGGCCGGCTCGCTGTTACAGGTGCAACACGCCCGGCCGGAACAATAACGATAAATGAAAAAACACAGGAGCCCGCCATGTCGGACGAAGTGGTGATCACCTGCGCCCTGACCGGCGTACTGACCAACCCGGAACAGCACCCGGTACCGGTCACTCCGGCACAGATGGCGCGGTCGGCCCGCGAGGCCTACGATGCCGGCGCCTCGGTAATGCATATCCATTTCCGCGCCCAGGAGTCGGGCAAGGGACACCTGCCCAGCTGGGACCCGCAGGTGGCGCTGGCGATTGCCGATGCCATCCGCGACGCCTGTCCGGGCGTGATCCTGAATTTCACCACCGGTACCATCGGCCGCGACCAGCGGGGCGCGCTGGATTGTATCCGCGCCGGCCGGCCGGAGATTGCCGCCTGCAATGCCGGCAGCCTGAATTACCTGAAGGTCCGCTCCAACGGCACCTGGGCCTGGCCGCCGATGGTATTCGAGAATCCGGTAGACAAGATCGAGGAGCTGCTGGCGGTCTGCCGCGAAACCGGCACGCGGCCGGAGTTCGAATGTTTCGACCTGGGGATCGTGCGCTCGGTGGGCATGTACAGCGATGTCGGCATGGTGGAGCGTCCCAACTACAACCTGGTCATGGGCGTCGCCTCCGGCATGCCCACCGATCCCGAATTGCTGCAATTGATACCGAAGTATATGAAACCCGGCGCGCTCTGGCAGAGCACCGCTATCGGCCGCGAGGAGATCTGGCCGCTGCACCGGAGGACGGCGGAACTGGGCGGCCACCTGCGCAGCGGTGTCGAGGACACTTTTTACCTGCCCGGTGGCGGGCGCACCTCCGGCAACGGCCAGTTGATCGAGGCGCTGGTCACGGTGGCGGAGGAATGTGGCCGCACGGTGGTCTCTCCACAGCGGGCGCGTGAAATCTTTCTGTGAATGCCGCGTCCGCGGCGGCCGCTGACTGCCGGGACATCGGCCCTTTTCCCCGCATCGCTTTGCGGAAAATATTCTCCTGCTAGCCCGGATATTTCACCAGGCCGCTTAGTATTTAGCGTAACTCTATGTCTTCGTTAATGTTTTCGGGGATTTCCCCCGGGGGCAGATTGTCACCGGCCAACGCTGGCCACGCCCTCGCTTGATCTCTGCACGCTCAGCACATTTTTGCGGCTAATACGTGCAATAAGCATGCATGTACGCCGCACAAATCCTACAGGATAGGATTTGGACGCCCACCAGGGCGCCCGCAGGGTGAAAAACAAGGATGTTTTTCATCCAAAACGCACTGAGCGCACAGATCTCGGCGCGATCATCGTGGCCCCTGATGAAATATCCGGGCTAGGCTTATCCCATGGCGTAAATTTTTGCGACAGTCCTCGTGTGGGGCTGGCGTCGGCGGGAGCGTGGCATGCAGGCTTTTCTGGACTGGCTGTCGACTTTCATCGGCTGGGGCAGTGCGGTCACCTGGGGCGGTATCGGCGGCGTCTGGTGGTTGGGGATCCTGATTGCTGCGTTGCTGCCGGCGGGGCTCTACTTCACCTGGCACAGCCGTTTTATCCAGTTTCGCTCTTTCGGCCATATGATCGGGGTCATGAAGCGCAGCTTCAGGAAGGAGCACGCGGACTCGGTCACCTCCTTCCAGGCGTTTGCCACCAGCGCCGCCGCGCGCGTCGGCACTGGCAATATCGCCGGCGTGGCAGTGGCGATTACCGCCGGCGGCCCGGGGGCGGTGTTCTGGATGTGGATCGTGGCCTGGGTGGGCATGGCCACCAGTTTTATCGAGAACACCCTGGCGCAGACCTACAAGGAGCGCGGCGAGGAGCACGGGACCTTCCGCGGCGGCCCGGCCTACTATATCGAGAAAGGGCTGGGCAGAAAATGGAAGTGGCTGTCGGTGCTGTTTTCCATCTTCCTGGTGATCTGTTTCGGGTTCTTTTTCAATGCGGTGCAGTCCAATGCCATGGCGTCGGCGATTTACGGTGCCTGGGGTGTAAACCCGCTGTTGGTCGGCGCGATCGTGGCGCTGGTCGCGGCGATTATCGTGTTCGGCGGTATCCACACCATCGGTCGCTTTGCCAGTATCGTAGTGCCGTTTATGGCACTGGCCTATATCGCGATCGCGCTCTTTGTCATCGCGATCAACCTGGAGGCGCTGCCGGCGGCAATGGCCCGGATCTTTGCCAACGCCTTCGGTTTCCAGGAAGCGGGCGCCGGGGCTTTCGGGGCCGTGGTCGCCAGCGGTATCAAGCGGGGGCTCTTCTCCAATGAGGCGGGTATGGGCTCATCGCCGAACGTTGGGGCCGCCGCGGACGTCAAGCATCCGGTGGTGCAGGGCTATGTGCAGATGGCGTCGGTCTTTCTCGACACCATCGTTATCTGCACGGCAACGGCGGCGATTATTCTGCTGTCGGATGTCTATATGGTCGGCACCATGGAGGGCGTGACCCTGACCCAGGATTCGCTGGCCAGTGAAATAGGCCCTCTTGGAGGCAGTTTCGTCGCCATTGCGCTGCTGTTTTTTGCCTTCACTTCCATTATCGCCAATTACTACTACGCCGAGACCAATATCTTCTTCCTCTGGCACACGCGCACTGCCATATTCTGTTATCGCGCGCTTTATATCGTGTTTATCCTGTTCGGTGCCTGGGTGGCCTACAGCGGCAAATCGGAGAATTTTGCCCTGTTGTGGAATATGGCCGATATGTCCATGGGCTTTATGGCCTCCGCCAACCTGCTGGCGATCCTGTTGCTGTCCGGTGTCGCCTTCCGGGTGCTGGGCGATTACGAGGCGCAGCGGGCGCAGGGTGTGCTCGAACCGGTTTTCGATGCGCGCAAATACAATATCGAGGGGGTCGAACACGATGTGTGGAATGGGCAGGGGTAGGGACGTCTGTTTCCGGCAGGTTTATCCGCTTTCATTTTTCGGCAATCTCGATCAACAGCTGGCCGCCGCGCACCTGCTCGCCGGGGGCCGCTGACACGGCGGTAACGGTGCCGTCGCGATCCGCTTTCAGCGGGTGCTCCATCTTCATCGCTTCCATGACCGCCAGGGTGTCGCCGCGGCGCACCGGATGTTGCAGCTCCGCCATCATTTCCACGATACAGCCATCCATCGGCGCGGTGATCCTGCCGCTGCCCGGGCCCTGTGTGGCGGAAGCGGGGGAGCAGGTGATATCTGCCAGTTGCCACTGCCGCCCCGCCCGCAAAAGATGCAGGCGATTGTCGCGATGCAGCCAGGTGCACTGCTGTCGCACTTCATCGACCGAGAGACTGGCCGTTGTCTCCTCCATCGAGTGAACCCGTACCTCGAACGCCTCCCGCTCGTCGACAAGAACCCGGTAGCGATCCGTGCCGCTGCAGCGGAGCGCGCAGGTCCGCTGCCCGGATTCCGCCTGCAGCCGGTAGGCCAACGGCAGGCTGTTGTCGCCGCTGCACCAGTTGGCGCGCCCGCTGTGCCGGTCCCGCGGCGACAGCCGGCGGTGGTGGTTGAGTACGGCGGCGATGGCAAAAATTTCCGGCTCCGGGTTGTCCGCTTGCTCGCCGTAATGGAAAGTATCGAGGAAGCCGGTATCGGACTCGCCCGCGGCAAAGCCCGCATCATCGAGAACGGCCAGCAGGAAGGGGATATTGTTTTTCGGCCCGATCAATTGCAGTTGCGTCAGCGCCGCGCGCAATCGCCGGAGCGCCTGCCCGCGACTGTCGCCACAGGCGATCAGCTTGCCGAGCATCGGGTCGTAGTAGGGGGAGATTTTGGTATGCTCGCGGATACCGTGATCCAACCGGATGCCGGTGGCCGCCGGCTCGCGCCAGTATAGTATGCGGCCACTCTGGGGCAGGAATCCGTTCAGCGGATCCTCGGCGTACAGGCGCGCTTCGATCGCGTGGCCGCGCTGTGGAACCCGGTCCTGCGTCACCGGCAGCAACTCGCCGCGGGCAACGGCCAGTTGCCAGGCGACCAGGTCGAAACCGGTCACCATTTCGGTAACCGGGTGCTCCACCTGCAGGCGGGTGTTCATTTCCAGGAAATAGAAATCGCCATTGCGATCCAGCAGGAATTCCACCGTGCCCGCCCCCAGGTACCGGCAGGCGCGCGCGGCGGCCACGGCCGCTGCGCCCATGCGCTCGCGCAGCGGCGGATCGACGGCCGGCGACGGCGATTCCTCGAGGATTTTCTGGTGGCGGCGCTGGATCGAGCAGTCCCGCTCACCCAGATGAATGGTGTTGCCGCGGCTGTCGGCGAATACCTGGATCTCGATATGGCGGGCGCCGAGCAGTGCCTTTTCCAGGATCAGTTCGTCGCTGCCGAAAGCGCTGCGGGCTTCGCTGCGCGCGGAGCGCAGTTGCGCCGCCAGTTCGCTGTCGTCCTTTACCAGGCGCATGCCGCGCCCGCCGCCACCGGCGGCGGCCTTGATCATCAGTGGCAAACCGATCTCGCGGGCCCGCGCCACCAGTGTGTCGTCGTCCTGCCCGCCGCGGTAGCCGGGAATGCAGGGCACGCCGGCGGCCTCGACAAAGTCTTTCGCGCGCCGCTTGTTGCCCATCAGTTCGATGGTATCGGCGGACGGGCCGACAAAGCGCAGGTTTTTATCGGCGCAGGCGCGGGCGAAATCGGCATTCTCGGCCAGGAAGCCATAGCCCGGGTGTATCGCAGTGGCGCCGGCACGGCTGGCGGCCGCCAGGATTTTATCGATGCGCAGGTAGGAATCCGCCGCCGTATTGCCGCCGATGGCAATAGCGGTATCACAGGCCCGCACATGCAGCGCATCGCGATCCGCGTCGCTGTAGATGGCGGCGGTGCGGTAGCCCTCGGCGCGGGCCGTGCGCGCGATGCGCACGGCGATTTCGCCGCGGTTGGCGATCAGCAGTGTTTCCATTTCCGCCTCACTCTCCATCCGCATCGCGCTTGCGCCGGCCGGGCAGTATGCCCATCAGTTTGCAGATGATGCCGAGCATCACCTCGTCGGCGCCACCGCCGATGGCGGTCAGGCGGCTGTCGCGGTAGGCGCGGTTGATCGGTGTTTCCTGCATATAACCCATGCCGCCCCAGAACTGCAGGCACTGGTCGGGAATGCTGCGCGACAGGCGTCCGGCCTTCAGTTTCGCCATCGACGCCAGGGTGGTGACATCCTCGCCGGCGACATAGGCCTCCGCCGCCCGCCAGGTGAGTGCGCGCAGGCACTCCACCTCCGTCTGCATTTCGGCGAGGGCAAAGTGGACCGTTTGGTTATCCAGCAGCGGTGCGCCGAAGACGCGGCGTTCGCGCACCTGGTCGATGGTGCTGCCGACACAGTTTTCCAGCCCCCTGATACTCAGCGCCGCACCGGCCAGCCGCTCCTCCTGGAACTGCAGCATCTGCAGCAGGAAGCCCGCGCCCTCGTCGCCGATGCGGTAGCGTTGCGGTACGCGCACATCGTCGAAAAATACCGGCGCGGTTTCCGAGGAGCGCATACCGAGTTTGTCCAGTTTTTCGCCCACGCGCACGCCGGCTGTCGCGGCCGGGATGATCAGCAGCGACTTGTTGCGATGGGGCTTGCCTTCGCCGGTGTTGACCAGGGTGCAGAAAAAATCCGCGCAGGGGGCGTTGGTGATCCACATCTTGCTGCCGTTGACGATATAGTCGTCGCCGTCGGCCACCGCGGTGGTCTTGACACCGGCCACATCGGAGCCGGCGCCGGGTTCGGAAACAGCGATGGCGCCCACCATCTCGCCGCGGATCGCCGGGCCCAGGAATTCCCCCTTTAGCGTATCGTTGGCGAAGTTGGCTAGTGCCGGCGTGGACATGGCGGTCTGCACGGCGATGGACAGCGGCACACCGCCGCAATGGGCCGCACCCAACTCTTCCAGGAAGACCATTTCGTAACTGAAATCGAGACCGAGGCCGCCGTAATCCGTGGACTTGCCGATACCCAGCAGCCCCAGCTTGCCCAGTTGCCGGAACAGTTCGCAGATCGGGAAGGCGCCAGCCTGTTCCCATTCGGGGACGTGGGGATTGATTTCCCGCTGCACGAAGTTGCGTACGGTGCGCTGCAGTTCGCGGTGTTCGTCGGTGAGTCTCATTATTTTATCCCGTTGTTTCTTCCGCTTCCCGGCCACCCGGCTCTGTGCCAATTTTCAAGGTTTCTCAACTCCGAAACTTGAGTTTGTAGGAGTGGTCCGGCCGGGAGTGGCAGTTGGTCGCGATGCCGAGCCGGAGCCCGGCGCACCCAGGTGGGCTCTGCTGTTAGAACCTGGCCACGCCGAAAGTGTTTTTTCTCGCTTGCGACAGCTCCGCCTCGCGGCAGATCTCCAGCAACATACCCAGCAGCTTGCGCGTATCCCGCGGATCGATAATGCCGTCGTCCCACAGGCGCGCGCTGCAGGCCAGGGCGTCGGAGCCGGCTTGCATAAACGCGGCGGTATCGGTTTCCAGTTTATCCAGTGCCGTCTTATCCACCTGTCCACTGCGTTGCATCTTCTGTTCGCTGACGATGCGCAACACCTTGCCCGCCTGGGCTGCGCCCATAACCGCGGTGCGGGAATTCGGCCAGGCGAAGATAAAGCGCGGGTCGAAACCGCGTCCGCACATGGCGTAGTTGCCGGCGCCGTAGGAGCCGCCGACCACGATACTGATCCTGGGCACACTGGTGTTGGCCACCGCCTGGATCATTTTCGATCCGTGCTTGATGATGCCCTGCTGCTCGACGTCGGTACCGACCATAAAACCGGTGGTATTGTGCAGGAACAGCAGCGGCGTGCCGCTCTGCTCGCACAGCTGGATAAACTGCGCCGCCTTGTTGGCACCCGCGGGCGTGATCGGACCGTTGTTGCCGATGACACCGATCGGGTGCCCCTCGATGCGGATATGGCCGCAGAAAGTCTGGCGGTCGAATTCGGGCTTGAAATCCAGCAGGGCGGAATCGTCGGCGATGCGGGCGAGGACTTCGCGCACGTCGTAGGGTTTCCTGCTGTCCGCCGGAACCAGGCCCAGCAATTCGTCGATCGGATAGCGGGGCTGCCGCCACTCTGTCGGTAGTGGCGCGGAAGTGGGGTGGGGCAGGCTGGCGACGATTTCCCGCGCCAGGCGGATGCCGTCCTCGTCGTTTTCCGCCAGGTAGTCGCCGCTGCCGGACTGTTGGCAGTGCATTTCCGCACCGCCGAGCGTCTCGCCGTCGGCAATTTCGCCGGTGGCGGCTTTCAGTAGCGGCGGGCCGGCCAGGTACATGCCCGCCTGGTCGCGCACCATCACCACGTAATCCGACAGCCCGGGCTGGTAGGCGCCGCCGGCAGTGGCGCCGCCGTGCACCACGGTGACCTGCACAATGCCTGCGGCCGACAGCCGCGCCTGGTTGGCGAAACCGCGGCCGCCGGGGGCGAAAGTCTCGGTTGCATACGTCAGGTTGGCGCCGCCGCTCTGGGCCAGGGTCACGATCGGCAGGCAGTTTTCCCGCGCTATCTGCTGCATGCGCAGCGCCTTGTCCATACCGGCCGGCGAAATGGTGCCGCCCTTGACCGCGTAGTTGTCCACCCGCACCAGGCAGCGCCGGCCACCGACGCTGCCGATACCGCAGATGGCGCCACCGCCGGCACCGCTGCCGTCGCGGTCGTCGTAGAGCCTGTAGCCGGCCAGTGCGCACAGTTCGATAAAGGGCGCGCCGGGATCCAGCAGCCGGTTCAGGCGTTCCCTCGGCAGCAGCCAGCCGCGTTCGCGGTAGCGCTCCGCTTTCTGCAACTCCGCCTCTACCGGCTTTCGTTCCGCTGCGCGAAACCGCTCGATGGCCTCGAGCATCGCCGCGCGGTTGTCATTGAATTCGGCAGAGCTGGTGTCCAGCGCGGAGTCGATGGGTTGCATCAGGGGTTGCCCTCCGCTTTGAGGTTCCCGGTTACCTGTGATCCTGTGGCGCGGCCAGGACCATTGAAGGGGCTGCGATGGGGCATTGTTATTCTCCGTGGTCGCGGCTGTCCGGCCCTTGCACCCGCCGGGGTGAAACCGCAGAATGGCTTAACGCTACCAAGCAAGCGCTTGGTATTCAATCGGTTTATACCCGCAGTGGAGTGATGATGTCGAACAGTGTGCAGCAAAGTGGCGGTGGGGCCGGGAAATCGCAGGGGGTGCCCTCGCCGCGCCAGCTCGTCAGCGCGCTGGTTGCCGACGGCCTGCTGACCGATCCGGATTCGCCCCGGGGGCGGCTGCTGAATGCGGCCGCGCGGCTGTTTGAGCAGAAGGGTTTTGCGCGCACGACAGTGCGGGATATTGCCGCCGAGGTGGGGATCCTGTCCGGCAGTATCTTCCACCATTTCGCCAGCAAGGAAGAGATTCTCTGCGGCGTCATGCGGGAAGTCACCGTCTTCGCCCGCGCGCGGATGGAACAGGCGGTGGCGCGGGCCGGCACGCCGCGGCAGCAGCTGCGGGCCTGTATCGTCTGCGAGCTGGAGGCGATTCACGGTCTCGCCGTGCCAGGTTTCTCGATCCTGGTGGTGGAGTGGCGCAGCCTGTCGCCGCAGAGCCAGAAGCGGGTATTGCGGCTGAGGGATGACTACGAGCAACTCTGGCGGGATGTCATCGCCGCTGCCGGCAACCCCTGCGAAGACCCGGCCCTGGCCCGGCGCCTGCTGCTGGGCGCGCTGACCCACACCCATACCTGGTTCAAGCCCCGCAGCCGGGGCCTGTCGCTGCCGGAGCTGGCCGACCGGGTGCTGCAGCTGTTCGCCCCGGCCGGTTGATCCTGTCGCCAACGGATAATCGTCGCGCCAATAACGATCTGCTTCACGCTCCGGCTGTGCGGGTTGCCGCTTTTCTGGATCGGCGCCGATGGGTGGCCGGTGTCGTTGAGAACCAGTGCGCACCGCGCACCGGGGGAATCTTTTAGGCTCCGCGGACCATAGACACGGGATGTGTCGCCGCCATCTCTACCGGAGCTCGATTATGTCTGGCCAGGAAATGTATCAAGTCGTTTCCGCGGGAAAAACCCTGCGATCCAAACCGCCGCTGGAGGTGGTGCAGGAGGCGGTCAGAAGTTTCTCCATTCCCGCCGCCCAGGCGAAACGCCTGCTATTGAAAGGCTGGGTGATCAAGGACGGACTCACCTCGAAGCAGGTCGTGGAATACCAGACCCGCCTGCAGAAAATCGGCCTGCGGGTCGATGTTTTCCCGGCGGGCAGGTTCGACAACGGCGGCCTGGTGGCCAAGCTCGAGTTTGCACAGAAACGCCGCGCGCGCAGCGCCACACCGGCTGGCGCAGTTGCCGAAAAAGCGCCGGCGGCGACGGCACCCCAAGCCGCGAAAAGGAAACCTGGAGACACCACCAGCGACAGGCCGGCGGCTTCCGGATCGAGTGTGAACGAGAATACGGCGCGGGCCAGGGCCCAGGTGCAGGAGCTGTTCGCAGATGAGGAAGCGAGAAGCGGTGAGTCCCTGGCCGGTCGGCTGCAATTGCTGTTCGGTGCCTTGGCGGCGGCACTGGTACCGTCGCTCTTTGCCTGCCTGGCGTTACTCTGTAGCTACAGCGCCCTGCGTTCACTGTGGCGTCTGCCGCAATCAATTCTGGCGGGGGAGTTCGGCCCGTGGGTCGTCGTCGGCTGTATCGTCAGCCTGTCGCTGATCGGCTTTGTCGCCGCACTGCTGTTGTGGCCGCTGTGCGCCGCCAGCCGGTTCGATACGGAAGGGCGGGGCGGCCTGCCGCTGGCGCGCAGCGATGCCCGGGGCCTGTACCTGCTGCTGGAGGTGCTGGCGGAAAAAACCGGATTGCCGGTACCGGCACAATTGTCCCTGCACGCCGGCGCTGAAGTGAAGGCACGACCGCTGCGGCTGAAAGACCTGTTTGCGCGGCGGTTGAATCTCGACCTGGGTCTGGCGGCCGTCAGTTCCCTGTCCGGAAGCGAGTTTGCCGCGCTGGTGGCCCGTGCCGCCGGTGTCTACTCCGGCCGCCTGCGGGGCGTGGCGGCACTGCTGGCGCTGGGCACCGCGCGCCGCCTGCAGTGGATGCAGTGGGCACTGGAAAACGGACGCACTATCGCGGCGCCGGACGGCGGGCCAGCGGCGCCCCTGCGGCCGTTGCACCGGGCGTTGGGTGCCTGCGGCAGTGTGCTGGTTCCGGTGGTGGAGCGATTGCTGGACCTGCACTGTTCCGTGACGGCACCGCTGGCGCGGCAGCTGGAATACCGCGGCGATGCGTGCGCGGCCCGGGTACTGGGCAGCGACGGATTCGTGCGCTTCGCCGAAAAGTGGCACCAGCTGGTGCACGCGGAGCTGGTGGTTGCCGAAATCAACCGCGAGGCCGCGATCGCCGGCCAGCGACTGGCGGATTATCCCGAAGCGGTGCACTGGACGCTGCAATCGCTCGATGACGAGACCCGCTCCAATATCGAACTGGCGATGGCACAGACCTCGGATGCCTGGGACAGCGCCCAGGCGGCCGACAATGAACGTATTGCGCGGGTGGAGGACCTGCAATTGCCGGCGCTGGTCGAGCGGGAATTTTCTGTGCAGAAGCTGGTCGGGCAGTTGCCCGAATGGCGCAAGCGCACAAGCGCGGCCATCGCCGACGCCGCGAGCCGGCCGGTGGACAACCGGCAGCTCCTGCAGGCCAGCCGGGAGGCCGAGCAATCGCTGCAGGTGCTGGGAGAATATTTCAACCGGGTGCCCCTGCAGGGATTGTTGCCCGACCAGCAGCCCGCCAGTGAGGAACTGGCGGCAATGGACCTGCAGGCGGCCGTCGACTGGCTGCGGGGCAAGCTGGTGGAGGTGCGGGACCTGCAACTGCGGGTGGAAGACCTGCGGGGACGCAGCGCTGCCATTCAACTGGGGGCCGGCCTGATCCGTGCCCAGGTGAAGATCGAACCGCGGGATTTTTTCCTCAGTGGCGGAACCCCCGCCGCCGCGGACGAAAGCCTGAAGGACAACCGCGCGCGCCGGGAAGAGGCCGAGTCACAGCTGGAGCAGGTGTTCCGGGTGTTCTACCTGCGCGTCCAGCGCGCAGTGGAATCGATGCCCGCCGGCGACCGGCCGTCCGCGCAGCGGTCGCTGCAGCAACTGGAGGCCTACCGGCCGCTGGCGGCGCACCTGGACAGGCTGGATCACTACGCCACTGTCTGCACCCTGATGATCGACAACCTCAACCTGGATGCGGCCCAGTGGGAACCGGTACAGAAATTCTATGGCCTGGCGGCGAAGGAACTACAGCTTGTGGCCGCCGCGGTCGAACAATCGACGACACTGCGCGAACTGGGACTGGCCGAGGCATTACAGCAGCGGGTTGGCGGCGCCGAGATTCCGGACCTCCCCGCCGAGCGGCAGGGGCAGCTGGACGCATTGCAGGTGATGGAGCTGCGCTGCAAAAATGCCGGCGCGGCGATCGGTGAACACTACCGCATTCAATTGGCGCAACTGTTACAGCGCTGCCTGCAGCGGGAGGCGCAGATGAATATCCGCCCGCTGCGGCTGGCACAGGTATACGGGTAGGAATCCGGCGGTGGGCGCGGCCCGTCGCCTGGTGTGCTTTGCGGGAAGTTCGCGAACTGTTACCTAACTTTGCGAGCGGTCCACTAGCCGCCGGCCAGCTTGACCTGGAAATCCCTGGCCTCCAGCAGCGCCTTGATCTCCGCGCGCTTGTCTCCCTGTATCTCGATTACCCCATCCTTCAGGGCACCGCCGCATCCGCAGCGTTTCTTCAACTCCGCCAGCAACAGTTTCAGCTCCGCGTCGGTGCCGGGCAGCCCGCGCACACAGGTGACCCCCTTGCCCTTGCGGCCCTTGGTCTCACGCTGTATGCGCACGATGCCATCGCCCTCGCGGCGTTTCTCTGTTTTGGGTTCTTCCGGGATGCGGCCGTGATCGGTGGAGTAGACGAGGCGGTTTTCTTTCTTCATTACTGCGGGTCTCGGTGATTTCGACAATGCGCAGAGGGTAACGCCTGCCGGGGCAATTTGTTAAGCGACGTGGCTAAGGCTGTGGTGTGGCGCTATAGTTCGGCTTTCTGGGAGGAATTTATGCCACTGACAGGAAACCGCAAATGGCTCAACGAAGTCATCTTCGGTACCGATACACCCGCCGGGAAGGCATTCGATGTCGCGCTGATCTGGACCATCCTGGCCAGCGTGGGGCTGGTATTGCTGGTGTCGGTGGAGAGTATGGCCGGCCGTTACGGCGAGTTGTTTTTCATCCTGGAGTGGATTTTTACGGCGTTGTTTACCGTTGAATACCTGCTGCGTATCTACTGCGCGGTGGATCGACGCTCCTATGTTTTCAGTTTCTACGGTATCGTCGACCTGCTGGCCATACTGCCCAGCTACCTGGCACTGCTCTACACCGGCGCCAGTTACCTGTTGGTGATACGCCTGCTGCGCGTATTGCGTATCTTTCGTGTCCTCAAACTCGTGCGTTATCTGCGCGATGCCAACCTGCTGGTGCGCTCGCTGTGGCAGGCGCGGCGCAAGATCCTGGTGTTCTACGCCGGTATGCTGGTGTTGTGCATCATCTTCGGCGCCATGATGTTCGTGGTCGAGGGGCCCCGCCACGGTTTTACCAGTATCCCCAAGAGTATCTACTGGGCGATCGTCACCATCACCACCGTCGGTTACGGCGACATCGTGCCGCAGACGCCGTTGGGCCAGGCGATAGCCGCGCTGACCACATTGATCGGTTATTCGATCATCGCTGTGCCCACCGGGCTGGTGACCGCCGAGCTTGCCTCGGAGATGCGACACGAACGCACCCTGCATCGCTGCGACAACTGCAGCCGCGCCGATCACGACCCCGATGCCGAATACTGCAAGCACTGCGGCTACAAGCTGGCCGAGCTCCACGACCTGCACGGGGAGCGGGCGGCGGAGTAGGGCGGCCAGTTAAGGGCAGCACTGCAGGATTTGCGCCCACTGCCGGAAGTCACTACTCTTCCGCCTCGTTTTGATTGCTGCACAGGTACCCCATGGAGATCTACGGCTATTGCGCTCCTGGTCTGGAGTCGCTGTACGACACTTTCGCCACCAACTTCCGCCACAACGGCGACAGCGGCGCCGCTTTTGCGGTGCGCCGGCACGGCGAGCTGATCGTGTCGCTGTGGGCCGGGAGTGCCGATCGCGACGAGCAGACGCCCTACACCGAGGACACGCTCGCCAATGTGTTCTCCTCCTCCAAGGGGATCCTGGCCGTGCTGGCGCTGCGGCAGGTGGCGGCCGGAAACCTGGAGCTGGATCGCCCGGTGGCCGACTACTGGCCCGAGTTTGCCGCACAGGGCAAGGAGAGGGTCACCGCGCGCCAGCTGCTCTGCCACCGCGCCGGCCTGGTCGCCTTCCGCGAGCGGGTCCCGGATTCGTTGATCTACGACTGGCCGGCGGCCTGTGACCGGGTTGCCGCCGCCGAGCCCTGGTGGCCGCCGGGCTCGCGGCAGGGGTACGCCCCCTTCCTCTACGGTTGGTCCCTGGGCGGCTTGCTGGAGCGCGCCAGCGGCAAGAGCCTGCCGGCACTCTACCGCGCCGACCTGGCGGAGCCGCTGGTGCTGGACGGCGGTTTCGGCGCCCGGGGGCACAGGGCCAGCCGCATTGCGGATGTCGGCCCGTTGAAGCAACCGCTGCCCGAGTTGCGCGAGAATGCCGTCGGCCGCGCTATCAAGGAAGACCGCAAGGGGCCCGTGGGTATGGCCTTCACCAACCCGGTCAGCCTGATGATGGGCACCAACAGCGAGGAGTGGCGCAGCGCGGTGATCCCCGCTGCCAATGGCCATTTCAGCGCGCGCGACCTGGCCACGGTGTACGGCGCCCTGGCACAGGAAGAGCCACAGCTCCTGACCCCGGAGCTGGTCGCCGAAATGTCCCGCGAACAGAGCCGCGACCGGGACGCCATCCTGCAGGCGGAAATCAGCTTCGGCTGCGGTGTCATCCGCAGTGGCCGGGCCGCAGACCTGCGCTTTGGTGGGCCGCGCGGCTTCGGGCACCCCGGTGCCGGCGGCAGCGTGGGTTTTGCCGATCCGGAGCGGGAAATCGGCTGTGGCTATGTCACCACGCGGCTGGGGCAGAGCCTGTTCATGGATCGCCGTTCGGTCAACCTGGTCGAACAGCTGTACAAGTTGCTGTGAGCGGGGAGGCAATGACGGTGGATCGACAGGCGCAGGAACTGGAGGCGAGGGTGGAGGAACTGGAGAGCCGCGTGGCTTTCCAGGAGGACACCCTGGCGGAGCTCAATCGGGTTGTCGCCGACCAGGATGCGCAGATTCGCACCCTGGTTGCGCGTCTCAGGGAGCTCGGCGACAAATACCGCGATTTGAACTACGAGCTGCGGGGGCCGGGGGAGGAAAGGCCGCCACATTACTGACCGCTTCCTGTTGTCGCTCCCTGCCACCGATATGGGAGCGCTATCGTGGTACGGATGTACACTAATGCGGCGATGTCCGGCCGGGCATCGCTGTTAATGAGAATTTTTTCTTAGAAACTCATCCTTTCTCGTCAGTCAAGTATTGACAATCTTTTTTCCACATTAAATTTGCCGAGCGCTGCTTACAGCGGATAACGCTTGGATAACTGCTGCCTGGATGTACAGCGAGTTTGCAACTTATTGTTTTATAAAGAAAAAATAAGCCAGGGCAAAAAATGTACAAAATGCTGAAGGCGAGAAAACGTGCCGTTTAGCGCTCTGTGGAAGCCTGTCATGCACAGAGTTATCCACAGAAAGTGTGGAGTAATCCAGGGGGAACTCTCCGCCAGTGAAGGGCGTCTCACTTCCGTCGCCTCTTTGGTTCGGCGGACCCGTCCATAAGGCGGGGAGTGTGAACCAGTGCACTGGACCTGATTGGTATTTATCCCTAGTCTTCGATACCGAAAAACAGCGACCGGTTCAGCTGTCAGTCAGCTGTACGCGGCGATACTTTCAATCCGTAAAAGGCGGGTTCACCGCCCCGACACCCTTTCATCGATTAAAGCGTTAGGAGAAGCTTAATGAAAAAATGGGTAGCAATTCTCGCACTGGGCTCACTGGTAGGTTGTACCACCCTGGATCCCTACACAGGGGAGAGTAAAACCAGTAATGCGGCCAAGGGCGCCGGGGCCGGGGCCATCGCCGGGGCGATCATCGGTGCGGCGACCTCCAGCAAGAGCGATCGCAAGAAGGGTGCCATTACCGGCGCCGTGGGCGGTGCGGCCATCGGCGGCGGTATCGGCTACTATATGGACCGCCAGGAAATGGCCCTGCGCCAGCGCCTGGAAGGTACTGGCGTGCGTGTCCAGCGCGAGGGCGACAATATTCGCCTGATCATGCCCGGCAACATCACCTTTGCCACCGATCGCTCCGATATCCGCACCGACTTCTACGATACCCTGGATTCCGTGATCATCGTCCTGAAAGAGTTCGACCAGACGGCGATTCGCGTCAGTGGTCACACCGACAGCACCGGTTCCGACGTCTACAACCAGACCCTGAGTGAGCGCCGCGCCAACTCTGTCGCCAGCTTCTTCACTGGCCGCGGTGTTGCCAGCGGTCGCGTGCAGGCGGTGGGTTACGGCGAGCGCTACCCGCTGGCGGGCAACGACACCAACGCGGGCCGCCAGGCAAACCGCCGGGTGGAATTGGAGTTGCTACCGCTCAAATAATATGAGATGAAGGGCACTTCGGTGCCCTTTTTTATTGGTGAGCAGGATTCGCAGCCAGCCCTGCGGATGCCGGACACAGGGAGCAGGTGGAGGCTCAGCGTGGCAGATAACAGTTTCAGTATCCCGGGATGCCGTTCCATTTTCGGCCTGGTGTTTGCCGTTGGCCTGGGTTTCCTCTCGACACAGTCCGCGCTGGGGGAAAACCAGCAGTCGGGCAAGGCTGTGGATGGAGAGCTGCGGCAGCGTTTCACCGAGGCGGAACTGGTCGCCCAGGTCCAGATTGCGGGCATCCACCGCGATGTCGATAACGCCCTCTCCGAGCCGGGGATGACGGCTGTGCTCGGCTATGTCTACTCCGCCGTCTCCCGCCAGGTATGGAAGGGGCAGGCCAACCGCCTGATTGCTTTCCGGCTGGGGCTCGATGCCTGTGACCGGAAGCTGGAGAAGGGCGGCACTTACCTGATTTTCGCCAGCCCCGACAGCTATGGCCGGCTGCAGCTGCGCAATTGCGAGGCCGCCGTGCCCGAAGCCGAGGCCGGCGCCCTGCTGGCACAATTGAAGGAATATGCGAAGCCGGGGTAGCGGTTACACGCATTGCCGATAAAACCCCCGGTTTTAACATCACCTCCCCTTACAGCAATCCAGCCTTAAGTCGAGGAACAATGTTCCTTGAAGAACCCCTCTGGCGAGTTATTCTTATCAATATTGGCGTCAACTTCTTCCGCACAGCCTAACAGCGTGCCGGGAGCCGGGCGCCAGCCGACTGGGGTGGACACAGTGCCGCCGATGGGGCCCGCTTCGCCACGGTGCAATCCGGGCGAGTGGTTTTCCAGTGCAGTCACCAATTACGCAACAGCTAGGGGTCAAAGGTGGGTTTATGAAAAAGCTACTGCTTCCACTGATAATTTTGCTGCTGATTATCGGGTACTTCATGTCGCGCGGCGGCGATCACGAGGCCAAAGACGCCTATGACTCGCTCGACAAGCCCGACACGGAAATGCAGCCGGAGCGGGATATGGATACAACACCCGACGGCACTGAACCACCGCCGGATGGCATGGACACGACACCGGACCGCGATATGCCCGAGGAGCCCGGCAGCACGCCGCCCGGCGACGATACCTCCGGCGATATGATGAACCGGGCCGAGGACGCCGCCGACGATGTCGGGGATGCCGCGCGGGATACCGCGGACGATGTCGGCGAGGCCGTCGAAGGTGCGGCCGACAAGGCCGGCCGGGCACTGGAAGATGCCGGCGAGAAAACCAAGGATGCCGCGGAGGATGCCGTAGAGAGCATGGACAGGAAGCTCGACGAGCTGCGGAACAAGGATAAGGATTCCGACAGTACCGGCGAAGAGCCGCAGGGCTGAATACGGCCGTCTGGCAGCCGCGGCTGGAGCACCGCGACTGCCGCCGTTGCCAACACCATGATCGAGCACAACTGGTTTTGCGAACACCGGGTTCTGCAGGTGTGCCCCAGGGGCCCGCTGCAGAAAGAGGATTTTCTGGCGCTTGCGGGCCAGGTCGACCCGGTTATCGCCGGGCGCGGCCACCTTGCCGGCGTGCTGATCGAGGCGGCGGACTTCCCGGGCTGGGAGGATTTCACCGCGCTGATCTCCCACTTCCGTTTTATTCGCGATCACCACACCCGAATCCACAAGGTCGCCGTCGTCTCGGACCAGACACTGCTGGGATTCATGCCGCGCCTGGTGGACCACTTTGTCGGCGCCGAAGTGCGGCCATTTATGTGTGCGGACAGAAGCCGGGCGCTGGATTGGCTGTGTGAAGCGGGTTAGCATCCGGCGCTGGTTTTAGCGGATAGATGGATCGGATGTGAAGGATACCTTGGCGGTCGTCGCCCGCAGTGAGGAGTGGTTGGCGGAGGCGCGCGCCCTGGCCGACCGGCTCGATATTCCCTGCCTCGATTGTGTTTCCCCCGAAAGTATCGATGCCCCCGGCCAGGTTCTGGAATGGGGTGAGCGACTGCAGCTCAGCGCAACCGGACGCAAGGCGCCGGGGCCGGTATCGGTGGATTTCGTCGGCGGCGCCTCCGCGCACCGGCGCATGTTCGGCGGTGGAAAGGGTCAGCAGATCGCCCGGGCGGCCGGGCTTCGCAGCGGCTTTTATCCGCGGATTACCGATGCCACCGCCGGGCTGGGGCGCGACGCCTTCGTCCTGGCATCCCTCGGCTGTGAAGTGTTGATGCTGGAGCGCAACCCGGTGGTGCGCGCGCTGCTGGAAGACGGCCTGCGACGCCTGCACCAGGCGGCGCAAGCCGATGCGGAACTGGCCGCGATAGCGGCGCGCCTGCGCCTGGAGGAGAGTGGCCTGCCGGCATCGGAGTGGCTCTCGAGGCAGCCGCCGGAATCGCAACCGGTGGTCTACCTGGACCCGATGTTCCCCGAGCGCGGCAAGAGTGCCAGGGTCAAAAAGGAGATGGCCGCCTTCCACCTGTTGGTGGGCAGCGACGGGGATGCCGATGCACTACTGGAGCCGGCCTTCAGCGCCTGCTACTACCGCACCGTGGTCAAGCGCCCGAAAGCGGCTCCCCACCTCGCCGGCCGAAAGCCGTCCCTCAGCCTGGAGGGCAAATCGGGACGGTTTGATATCTATACAAAACACGGGATTGGCCGATAGCCACACTAGTGGGCCGCTCGCAAAGTCAGGTGACAAAGGAGCTTTACAAGCAGCCCACTAGCAATTGACCGCGTTCACCGCCAGCCCGCCCTGTGAGGTTTCCTTGTACTTGCTCTGCATGTCGACCCCGGTCTGGCGCATGGTTTCGATGACGCTGTCCAGCGGCACGATATGGGCGCCGTCGCCGCGCAGGGCCAGGCGGGCGGCGTTGATGGCCTTGACCGCGCCCATGGTGTTGCGCTCGATACAGGGTACCTGCACCAGGCCCCCTATGGGATCGCAGGTCAGGCCCAGATTGTGTTCCATACCGATTTCCGCGGCGTTTTCTATCTGCTGGTTGCTGCCGCCCTGGACGGCGGCGAGGCCGGCGGAGGCCATGGAGCAGGCCACGCCGATCTCGCCCTGGCAGCCGACCTCCGCCGCGGAGATGGAGGCGTTTTTCTTGAACAGCATGCCGATGGCGCCGGCGGTCAGCAGGAATTTCACCACCTGGTCCTTCAGCTCGCCGTGCGCCTTCGGGTCGTGCACGAACTGCACGTAATAGGCGATGACCGCCGGGATCACACCGGCGGCACCGTTGGTGGGGGAGGTGACGATACGGCCGCGGGCCGCGTTCTCCTCGTTGACGGCCAGTGCGAACAGGCTGACCCAGTCGAGGATGGAAAGCCCGTGGTTGCGTTCCTCTTCGCTCTGTTTGCTCAGCTCGCGAAAGAGTTCCGCCGCGCGTCGGCGCACATTGAGCCCGCCGGGCAGGACGCCGGTCTGCTCGCAGCCGCGTTTGATGGAGGCGTCCATCACTTCCCAGATATGCCAGAGCTGGTCGCGGATTTCGGTTTCGCTGCGGAAGGCCTTTTCGTTGACCATCGCCAGTTCGGCAATGCTCCAGTCGTGTTTTTCGCACAGTTCCATCAGCTGCCTGGCGGAACTGAAATCGTAGGGCAGCAGGGTGGCGATCTGGTCCTTGTGGGCGAAGTCTTCCTCCGACAGCACAAAGCCGCCGCCGATGGAAAAGTAGCTGCACTCGAACAGCAGTTCGTCGCCGCACCAGGCCTTGCAGGTCATGCCGTTGGCGTGCTGTGGCAGGAATTCGTCGTTGTGGAACAGCAGGTCGCGCTCGCGGATGAAACCGACTCTGTGATCTTCGTTCAGCCGCAGGGCGCGATCCCGTTCGATCTGCGCCAGCTTGTCGTCGATGGTGTCCACGTCGATGGTGTCCGGCGCCTCGCCCAGCAATCCCATCAGTACCGCCATGTCGGTACCGTGGCCGATCCCGGTCAGGGCCAGGGATCCGTACAGGTGCACCTCGACCCGGTCGGTCTGTTGCAGCTGCTTCCGGGTCTGCAGGTCCTGCACGAACTGCCGCGCGGCAACCATCGGGCCCACGGTGTGGGAGCTGGACGGACCGACGCCGATTTTGAAAAGCTCGAATACACTGATGCTCATAATGTTCGGGACTCGGGACTCGGGACTCGGGACTCGGGACTCGGGACTCGGGACTCGGGACTCGGGACTCGGGACTCGGGACTCGAGTTTTGCACTACCTTGGGGCGCACTTTGCCATCAGTTCGCCGGCGATCAAGGTAGAGATAGTGAAAGGATAGAAAACTCTGTGTTTACAGTCTTTGTGCCTACAGAATTCCACGAAAGCAGGAAAATAGGCAGAAATATCGCAGACTCATTCCGAGTCCCGATCCTCATGGCGCTTTTGCGACCAGAACGGCCCTTTTGGGCGCGGGGTGACCCTCGAGGGTTTTGTCCGGTGACTCCGGGTCCAGGAAGTCGGCCAGGGACTCGAAGCGCATCCACTCGGTGCGGCGCTGTTCGCCGAGGTTGGTGGTGTCGACATCGACGGTACGGGGGTTGCGGAAACCGCACTTGCGCAGCCAGCTCTCCAGTGTGGCGCAGCTCGGCAGGAACCAGACGTTGCGCATCTTGGCATAGCGCCCCTCGGGCACCAGGCAGTCGCCGGGGCCGCCGTCGATCACCAGGGTTTCCAGTACCAGCTCGCCCCCCGGGCGCAGGGTGCCGCGCAGTTCGCGCAGGTGGTCCATGGGCGAGCGGCGGTGGTAGAGCACACCCATGGAAAAGGTGGTGTCGAAGGCCTGCAGGTTGGCCGGAATATCCTCGATACCCAGCGGCAGTATGTCCACCGGTTGTTCGGTCCCCAGGTATTTTTTCAGCGCGTAGAACTGGGCGACGAACTTGGCCGACGGGTCGATGCCGATCACGCGCCGGGCACCGGCGCCGAACTGTCGCCAGCAGTGATAGCCGTTGCCGCAGCCGACATCGAGCAACAGCCGCCTGTGCAGCGGTTCGATGTGCGGCAGCAGGCGCTCCCACTTCCAGTCCGAACGCCACTCGGTATCGATGAACAGGTCGAAAATTTCCCAGGGACCCTTGCGCCACGGATGCAGTTGGCGCAGCTGTGTTTCCAGTTCCACCAGCTGTTCGCCCGATGCATCGGCGGCGACGCCGGCGCGCACTGTTTCCGTCAGCTCGACACCGGACGGCGCGATATCCGGCAGCGACTCCAGCGCCGCGCGCCAGTCGGGCAGGTCGCCCCAGCGGTGCGGGCTCAGGCCGGCCGCCACCTGTTGCGGCAGTTGCGGCAACCACGGACGCAACGCGGGGATATGTTGCAGGCCGGCGTAGAGGTTGGTGTAGTCGATCATGCCGGCTGCGTCCCGGGGCCGGCCTTGATCGCGATCATCGAGGCAAAATTGAAGCACTGGAACCAGACATCGACACTGCCGAAGCCGACGGACTTCATGCGCTCGCGGTGTTGGGCCAGCGTTTCGGGAATCAGCACATTCTCGATCGCCGCGCGCTTCTGTGCCACTTCCATCTCGCTGTAGCCGTTGGCGCGCTTGAAGGAGTGGTGCAGTTCGATCATCAGTTCCTGGTGATCCCGGTCCTCGAAGGCCACTTTTTCCGACAGGATCAGTACGCCGCCGGGCAGCAGGCCGTCGTGAATCCTGCGCAGTATCTCCGCGCGTTCCTGTACGGGGATAAACTGCAGGGTGAAATTCAGCACCACCACCGAGGCGTTTTCGATGGCGACGTTCTGCACGTTGTCGCAGACCAGCTGCACCGGGATCTGGCCGCTGTCGGCGTCGAGAACGGTGCGCGCGCGGTCGATCATCGCGCGGGAGTTGTCCACCGCGACGATTTCGCAGTCCGCCGCCGGTATCCGGTGGCGCATGGACAGGGTGGCGGCGCACAGGGAGCTGCCCAGGTCGTAGCAGCGGCTGCCGGCCTGCGCGTAGCGCTCGGCCAGGGTGCCGATCATCGCCACGATGGTGGTGTAGCCCGGCACCGAGCGCTGGATCATATCCGGGAAGACGTCCACCACCGACTGGTCGAACTGGAAGCCGGCCACGTCGCCCAGGGGATTGGCGTAGATATTGTCGCGTTTGTTCATGGTATGGATTGCGGCATACGGAATGGGGTTGCGGGTGTTCCGCACGCCCCATCCGGCATCCCGCATGGATACACCCCTTACAGCTTCTCTTCCTGCAGGTCGAGTTTCAGCCCCGCCTCGCGGCCCTGGCTGCCGGTGACGACCGCGGTGCTGGCGTCTGCCGGTTTCAGGTAGGCGGCGCCGACCCGCTGCAGGTCTTCCAGGCGCACTTCGGTCACACGGCGGCGGAACTCCTGGCGCACGGCGTGGGTGCGGCCGTAGAGATTGGAGTGGAAGGCCTTCTTGGCCTCGCCGGCGGGGGAGCCGGGTTTGTCCAGGCCGCCGACCACGCCGAGGATGGCTTCCTCCACCTGTTCTTCCCGGTGGCCGCCGCCGGCGAGCCACTCCAGCGAGGCGTCGAAATCCTGCAGCGTCTCGCCCATGCGCGGGTCGCGGTAGGAGAAGAAGCGGAACACCCCGGTATTGCTGTCATGGCTGGCGCCGCCGCCGTAGGCGCCGCCCTGTTCGCGGATGGCGCGGTGCAGGAAGCCGTTGCGCAGGAAACCGCCCAGCACCGACAGCGGCGCCGCGTCCGGGTGGGTCATGGGCACGGTGGCATAGGCCTTGGCGCAGAAGTTGACCTGGCTGTTGGCGATCCACAGCTGTTCGACCCGGTGCGGGTCGAAGGGGGCAGTGCCGGCGGGCGCGGTGCCGATGGCGTCGCTGGCCAGCGGCGCCAGGGCGCCGGTGAATTCCCGCAGCCGGTCCTCTTCGCCCACCAGCAGGAACTGGCGCTCGGCGCCGAGGATCTTGCGGTGGATAATCTCGAAGTGATTGACGAGTTTCTCCAGGCCCGCGTCGCTGTCGAAACCGCGCACCAGTGCCTTCAGGTGGCGCAGCCCCAGCAGGCCGCCGCTGGCGTGCGTCTCGAAGGCGGCGCGGTTGTAGCCGGCCGCGGCGGCGGCCATGGCCAGCGCGTGGCCGTTGCCGACCACGCCCTGTTCGCGGCGCGCCAGGGTCTGCAGTAACAGCTCCTTGATACGCGGCAGTTCATCGAAGCGCACCTGTTCCAGGGTGGCCTGCATCAGTTCCGTCAGCGCCGGCTGGTTGGCGGCCAGCGCCTTGCCGGACAGGACGAAATGGCCCTGGATCCGCTGCAGGTCGTCGATATGGGTGCGGCTGCTGGTAAAGCTGTGCAGGGCCCCGGCGACGCTCGCCTGCCACTGCTGTACCTCGAGGTAGTCTTTGTCGTCGAGGCCGACTTCGCTCAGCACCTGGCAGTAATAGGGCAGCAGCTGTTTTTCTTCCTCGGTGAATTCCGGCAGCGCGCAGACCATCTGCTGGTAGACGATGCCGTTGGTGCCGGCGCCATAGCGGGTCAGTTTCTGCCGGCGCAGTTCGGTCTCTTCCCCTTCGACCTTGGGCAGCTCCGGCGGGATGTCCTCGACGCCCACCTTGGGCAGTATCGAGGCGTCGTCCTCGCGCTGCTGGCGCTCCAGCAGCGCGTGGGCGGTCTGGATGATCTGCTGCTTCTGGCCGTCGTCGAGCCCGGCCCGGATCTCCGCCAGGCGCGCTTTTTCCGCCTGCTCGCGGCGCTCGGCCAGCTTGTCATCCGGGCTCAGCACCAGGCGCACCCGGTGCTGGTTTTCCAGCAGCAGGCTGCGGGTCTTGTCGGCGATAAAGCGCGGATCCTCGATCTGCTTGCGCAGTTTTTCCAGTGTGGCGTCGATATTCAGCAGGCCGATGGCGTCGCCGCGGTGGGTGGCGCCGGTGAGCGCGGTCATGATCAGCTGCAGGCCGTAGGGGAAGCCGTCGCCGGTGATCTCGCGCTGGTGCAGTTCCAGTTGGTGCAGGGCGGCGGCCACCTGTTCGTAGGGCACGCCTTTCTCCGCCACTTCTTCCAGTACCGCCAGGATCTGTTTTTCCAGTTCGTCGGCGCGGTCGCGCTCGCTGCCCTCGATGCCGCACACGAACACCAGTTCGCGCTGGGAGTCGTCCAGGCCGATCAGCGGCGAGGGGGAGGTGCCCAGGCCGGTGGTTTCCAGCAACTTCATCAGCGGCGAGGCGCTGTTGTCCAGCAGCACGCCGGCCAGCAGGTGGGCGGTCAACACGTCTTCCAGGTCGGTGACATCGCCCAGCAGCCAGCCCAGTACGATGTGGGTCTTTTCCTTCAGGTCTTCCTCGCCGCTGAGGGGGTAGTGTTCCTCCACCGACACCGGCGCCAGGTAGTAGTCCTCGCGGCCGACGGCGATGGTCTTGTTCAGCGATTCGAATTTGTGCAGCGCCTTTTCCTCGAACACCGCCTGGTGCTCGGCGGCGGGGATATCGCCGAAGGTCATGAAGATGGCGTTGCTGGGGTGGTAGTGGGTGCGGTAGAACGCCTGCAGCTGTTCGTAGCTCAGCTTGGGAATGTCCGCCGGTTCACCGCCGGAGTTGTGGTGGTAGGTGGTGGTCGGGAACAGGTATTTGCTCAGGGTCTGCCACAGCTGCGAGCTGACCGAGCTCATGGCGCCTTTCATTTCGTTGTAGACCACGCCCTTGTAGACCAGCTCGCTGTTCGGGTTGTCGGTTTCGGCAAACTCGAGGCGGTGCCCCTCCTGGGCAAAGTCCAGCGGGTCCAGTTTGGCGAAGAACACCGCGTCCAGGTAGACATCCAGCAGGTTGTCGAAATCCTTGCGGTTCTGGCTGGCGAACGGATAGGCGGTCCAGTCGGAGCTGGTGAAGGCGTTCATGAAGGTGTTCAGGGAGCGCCGGATCATCATGAAGAAGGGATCGCGCACCGGGTATTTGTCGCTGCCGCAGAGCGCCGTGTGCTCGAGAATATGCGCGACGCCGGTGGAGTCCTGGGGCACGGTGCGCAGCGCCACCAGGAAGACGTTCTCCCGGTTGTCGGCGGCGATATGCAGGTGTTGGGCGCCGGTGACTTTGTGCCGGTACTCCTCCACGCGCACGCCGAGGGATTCGATTTCCGCGCTGGTCGCCAGTTCGAAGGCGGGGTGTGCGTTGTTCAAAAGACAGCTCCATCCGTTGTAGGCGTGTTGTGGGCCGGTGCGCCGTGGGCGACGCGGCCGCTGGTGGGGCGCTATTCTACCGCCTGCGCGCAGCGTAAAAACAGTGTTGACACTCGCGCCGCGAGGTCGAACACTTCAATAGCCCTGCAATGGGCATAAATGTAGACGAACACGGAGATCGGCGTTGACCTGGTTGGATGTCGCCAGCGTAACTGGCTTTTTGCTCACCTGGGCGGGATATACGGTGTTTGCGCGGCGCAAAGCCAAGGTGACCTGGTCGCTCTCTTCATCGCTGCAGTGGTACCGGGTGGAATGGATGCTGCGCATGCTGGAACGGGATATGCGCATGCCCGACGCGGCCATCCTCGGCAATCTGGAGCGGGTGATCGGTTTCTTTGCCTCCACCAGTATCCTGATCCTGGCCGGCCTGGTTACGGCGCTGACCGCCACCGATGCGGCCATCGAGGTGCTCAGCACCCTGCCACTGGCGGAACCGGCGTCGGCGGCCCAGTACGAGCTCAAAATCCTGCTGCTGATCCTGATTTTCATTTTCGCCTTTTTCAATTTTACCTGGTCGATGCGCCAGTACTCTTTTGCCAACGTACTGCTCGGCGCCGCGCCGCCGCCGGATTCGGAAGACATGACCGTGGAAATGCAGCGCCGCTTTGCCATCAGTACCGCCAAGGTCATCGACCAGGCTGGGCACAGTTACAACTACGGCCTGCGTTCCTACTACTTCGCCATGGCGGTCATGGGGTGGTTTATTCATCCGCTGGTATTTATTGTCAGCTACGCGCTGGTGGTCTGGGTCCTCTACCTGCGCGAGTTCCGCTCCCGCACGCTGCAGTCGATCCTGGCGGCCGAGGGGCGCTCGCTGGACCAGAAACGGGAAAAATAGAATGGAGCGCCAGGCCCTGCTCGCCGCCTTTGACGAAATCGCCCGCCGCCGCGGCTGGGCGCCGCTGCACACGCCGAAGAACCTGGCGATGGCGCTGTCGGTGGAGGTGGCCGAGCTCAACCGCCATTTGCAATGGCGGGATGACGCGGAAATAGCGCAACTGATGGCGGGCGACAGGGCGCCCGAAGTGGCAGCGGAACTGGCGGATGTGCAGATGTACCTGGTGAAGCTGGCCGACACCCTCGGCGTCGACCTGGATGCGGCACTGACCGACAAGGTCGCCGAGAACCGCCGCCGCTGCGAACTGGCGGAACGCGGCGATGGGTGATCGCAATTTCGACGACCTGGCGCACCGTTTCCGCAAGCGCATCTACGGTGGCCTGAAAGGGGATATCCGCCTGGCGGTATTGAACCGCGACCTGGCGCCGGTGCTGGCGGAGGGGAGCCGCGCACTCAAGGTGGTGGATGCCGGCGGCGGCCAGGGACAATTCGCGCTGGACCTGGCCGCCGCCGGACACCGGGTCTTCCTCGCCGATATCTCGACGGAAATGCTGGCCCAGGCGGGCGAACTGGTGGCCGAGCGGCAGCTACAGGATCGGGTCACGTTGCTGCAGCGCCCGTTGCAGGAGCTGCCGGCGCTACCGGAAGTCGGCGGCGCGGACCTGGTGTTGTGCCACGCGGTGCTCGAGTGGCTGGCGGAGCCGAGGACTGCGGTCGGGTATCTGCGGGACCTGTTGCGGCCCGGCGGCTACCTGTCCCTGACGTTCTACAACCGGCGCGGGCTGGAATACCGCCTGTTGCAGCGGGGCAGTTTCCGCCAACTGGACCGCAACATTGACTCCGGCCACTGGGGCGGCCATCCCGGCAGCCTGACACCGCAGAACCCGCTGTTGCGCGAGTGGGTCGGGGACTGGCTGGCCCAGGCTGGGCTTTCCGTCGTCGCCCACAGCGGTATCCGCTGCTTCAGCGATTTTATGGAGACGCCGATCCGCGAGGGCCTGCCGGCCACCGCCGTGGTCGAGAAGGAGCTGGCCTATTCGCGCGTCGATCCCTACCGGCAGCTGGCGCGCTATATCCATCTGCTGTGCCGGCGCTGAGTCCCCGGCGCCGGTTTTTCGCCCCTCCCTGTGCCCGCTTTTTATGTGCGACGGTTCGCATGAATGGCACGACAGTCACGTTCGACTCCACGTCATCCCTCCATTAGTATGCGCCCACAACTTAGTGCGCCCCAATTTAGTGCGCCCTGTCTCCGGTAGTGCTCGAACCGGCTTGCGCGCCCACGTCCCGGGCAGATTCGGGCACATGGAATAGGGCAGGGATGCCGGGAATCCAGGAGCTGGCAATTCATATGGGCAGCAGTAACCCCCTTGCAGGAAAACGCGACGCAGTCAGCTGGGTTGCCTGGTTCACTTTTGCCAACGGCCTGTTTGCCATGCTGGTGGGCCTGCGCTATGTGCAGTGGATCGATATCACCGATGTCACCACCGCTGCCTATGTTGCTGTCCTGTATCCGGGGCAGTTCG
Source organism: Microbulbifer litoralis (assembly GCF_023634065.1). Classification (GTDB taxonomy): domain Bacteria; phylum Pseudomonadota; class Gammaproteobacteria; order Pseudomonadales; family Cellvibrionaceae; genus Microbulbifer; species Microbulbifer litoralis. The sequence goes on along the minus strand of NZ_JALKCV010000004.1, from coordinate 228,612 downwards.
CCCTGATTGCCTGGTTGTTCGGCCTGCCGCTGTTGCCGGTGGCGCTGTTGCTGCCAGTGCGCCTTACCCGGGCCCTGGCCGTCGCCGCCGCGGTGGTGGGTATCGGCATCCTGGCCGTGGATACCGTGGTGTACTCCCTGTACCGTTTTCATCTGTCCGGTTTTGTACTGGAGCTGGCGCTGGGGGCGGGTGGCCAGGCCTTTACCCTGTCGGCGGCGACCAAAGTCGTTGCCGTCGCCGTGGTGCTGGCAATACTGCTGGCGGAGCTGGGGCTGGCGGCGCTGCTGAACCGGACGCGACCGCGGGGGCGCTGGCTGGGCGCAGGGTTCGCGATCCTGGTCGCGAGCCAGTTGGGAGCCCACGGCTGGCACGCCTGGGCCGACGCCAACTACGACTCCCGCATCACCTCGGTGACCCGGCATATCCCGCTGTATTACGCCGCGACTGCCAAGCGTTTCATGCAAGCGCGGGGGCTGGTGGATCCGCAGGCGGTGCGGGAGAACCAGAGTGCGGAAAAGCTGGTCAGCGCGCGCGGCGGCCGGCTCGATTACCCGGCTGCGCCGATGCGCTGTTCGGCACCGGCGGAGCCGAAGAACCTGCTGATCATTGTCGCGGACTCGGTGCGCTGGGATCTGTTGACCGAGCGCACCATGCCGGCGGTTTCCGCGCTCAAGGCCAGCTCGCAGGTGTTCGAGCGCCATTTCAGTAACGGCAACGCCACCAAGCCGGGCCTGTTCACACTCTTCTACGGTATACCCGCCAGTTACTGGGATGCCTTTACCGCCGCCCAGCAGCCGCCGGTGCTGATCGAACGGATGCAATCGCTCGGTTACGACACGCGGGTGCTGGCGTCGGCCACACTGGTCAGCCCCGCGTTCGAGCGCAATGTCTTCTCCTCCATCGAGAATCTGCGGCTGGAGACGCCCGGTGAAAAACCCTGGCAGCGCGATGCGCGCATCACGCGGGACTGGCTCGATTTCACTGCCGGGCGGCAGGCGCGGGGCGATGCGGATCCCTTTTTCGGTTTCCTGTTCTACGATACGACCCATTCGTTTGAAGTGCCGGAGGACTACCCGAAGTTCGAGCCCTACTGGAATGTGAACCGCTTTGCTCTCGACAACGAGTTCGACCCGGAGCCGTTCATGAACGCCTACCGCACAGCGGGCCATTATGTAGACGACCAGATTCGCAGGGTGCTGGACGATCTGCGACAGCGTGAGTTGATGGACGATACCATCGTCGTGTTTACTTCGGACCACGGCGAGGAGTTCAACGAGCACGGTATGAACTACTGGGGGCATGGCAGCAATTTCGGCGACTACCAGCTGCGGGTGCCGCTGGTGATCCACTGGCCGGGGATGGAGCCGCGGACCTACTCACATCGCACCCAGCATTTCGACGTGGCGCCGGCCCTGGTGCGCAATGGCCTCGGCTGCGAGGCGACGCCGCCGAAACAGTTTTCCTCCGATTTCGGGCTGTTCAACGAGGGGCGCCTGGGCTGGAATATGTCCCACAGCTATATGGATTACGCGCTGTTGATGCCGGAATTCCACCTGGTCAAACACGCATCGGGCACGGTAGAGCTGCTCGATACAACCACGTTACAACCGGCCAGCAAAGCCCGGATTCCCGGCGATGTGATGCGCGAGGTACTGCGGGAGATGTCGCGGTTCTATCAATCCGATGAGGGGTAATGTGGGTTACAGGTCCCGCAACAATAGCGCTTTGGCGGCATTGATTCGCGAGGCCAGGTAGTCGTTGCCGCCGCGATCCGGGTGCAGTTTCTGGATCAGCCGGCGGTGGGCGTTGACGATTTCCTCGCGGCTGGCATTGGCGCCGACATCGAGCAGCCGGCGCGCCTCCTCGGTGGTCAGGGTAGGGGATCTGTCGGCGCCGGCGGAGTCCGTCGATTGCCGCTCGCGCCGGGCCTGTGCCCGCCCGGCGATCAGCGGTGCCAGCCACGGCAGGTGGCGGCCCAGCCAGCCGAGGGCCCTGCCGAGTATGGGCAGCGCTACGGCAACGGCCGCGCCGACCCAGTGCAGGCGGCCGGAAATGGCCAGCAGCACCGCCACCAGTGCCACGGCGACCAGTGTCCATTGCAGCAGCAACTTGCGCCGCTGGCGCGGGGGGCTGGCCTGGAATTTCTGCCACGCCAGGTAAGCGAAAATACCGACCGCAATCAGCAGGATAATGCGGGCCACGGAGTTGTGCCTCTGTCAGTTGCCGACCGACAGCGTATCAGATGTCGATGCGAAAACCGACGGCCATAAAGCTGTCCATCACGGATTCGGCCACCTCGTTGCTGTCGTCGTAGCCGTTTTCCCAGTAGAGGCGAATGCGCTCGTTCCAGCGATACTGTACACCGAGGTAATACTCGGCCAGTCGAAACTCCTCGCCGACCACCAGGCGCCGCTCGAAGCCCACATCGTCGGATTTGAGGATGTTGTAGCCTCCGTACACGGAGTAGCAGTTCTCGCGCCCCCAGGTGTAGCTGAGGAAGGATTCGGACCCCTTGGCGTCGAAGAAATTGGTAGTGCCCATCACCACACCTTCCGGTGCCAGTTCGCTGTTCTGCGAACGCTGGAAGACCAGCGCGCCGTAAAAGCCCTGCTCGAATGCGCCCTTGCCATAATAGAGACCGAGGACCGTGGCCCAGGAGTTGCTGCTGGCGGCGATCAGGCGGTCGTTGCGGATCAGGATCGGGTCGCTCGGATCGGTGATGTCGTAGACTTCGCCGCGGTCGCTCTGGATATCGAGCTTGATGCGGTTGTAGGCGGCGCCGATAAAAAGCCCGTCGCCGATATCCGCGTGGTAAGTCAGCGAAATGGCATGGCCCAGCCCGTACTCGCAGTCCCCGGGCGGACAGACCAGCAGGGTGTCTTCGCCGGCGACATCCTCCACCTGGATATCCAGGTCCGCGGTGTGCGCCATATACTGCAGGCCCACCTGAAAATCCCCCGGGCCTATCTCCCACTGGTTGCGCCAGGTGCTGGCGCGGTTGGCGCGACCCGTACCGGTGATGCCACCGTCGGTGCCCAGGGTGTAGGTGGCGCTGGCGAGCCCGCCCGATACGTTGTACCAGTCGGTAATCTGGCTGACGTCATAGTAGACCCCCCACTGCTTGCCCACGGCGATATCGCCCCATTTTTCATGGTTGGCAAAGCCGTGGCCCTGGCGCAGGAACAGCGACATCCCCACATCGCCGGCGGAGGCCTGCTGGTCGCCCTGGATAACCAGGTCCTGGCCGGCGCCGACGGTGGTGATACCCCACTCGAGATTGAATCCCACATCCCAGGCGTCGTAGGCCGGCACATTCAGGCCGAACCGTATCCGCGAGGCGCCATCCTGCAGGGCCGTATTGCCCCTGCTGTTCACCTGGTGGAGGGTGAAGTAGCCGGACATATACAGGGTGGCTTCGTTGGACTGGTAGATGGGGACGGAATGGGCTGTGCCGGTGACAGCGAGAGTCAGGGCCGCAAGGCCGCGACGCAGATACTTATACATTTAGCGCTCACACAATTCCCTGTGGTATGCAAAAAATCCAAGGAGACGCCATGAAATGTAGTCGAGCGGGCTGAAGCTTTGGGGATTTGTCGATAAACTGGCAGGGATTTGGCATTCACTGCCTTTTTCCGGATGATTTCACTACCCCCAGAAGGAGATTGTCGCTAGCAATGGCTTCCAATGATCTGAGTCGGCGCCTCTTTGGTTTGACCGTGAGAAAAAACGCCCACCCCGATATACGCAAGCTGCGCCGCGAGGCGGGCGAGCCGGCACTGCACGGCAACAAATTCTGGAAAAGCTCCTGCCTGATGATGGATTACCTGCAGCGCACACCGCTGGAGAAAGGCGCGCGGGTGCTCGATATCGGTTGCGGCTGGGGGCTCGGCGGCATCTTCTGTGCGAAGAGGTTCGGCGCCAGGGTGACGGGCCTGGATGCGGACCCCAGTGTCTTCCCGTTTGTGCACTACCACGCCGGGCTCAACAGGGTGTCCGTCGATACCTGGCGCTGCCGCTATGAGAAAGTGAGCAGGGCGGACCTGGCGGGTTTCGACGCGGTGATCGGCACCGACATCTGCTTCTGGGATAAACTGGAGAATCCGCTGTACAATCTCACTCGCCGGGCCCTGCAGGCCGGCGTGCAACGGGTGGTGCTGGCAGATCCCGGGCGCCCGCCGTTCCGGAGCCTGGCCGAACGCGCCGAGGACAAACTGGGCGCGACTTACGAGGAGCGGGAGATCCGGCGGCCGATGAAAGCGAGCGGCTGCCTGATGATTGCCGAGCAGTGATGCTTCTTACTTACGCGCTCCTTATGCAAGAGGTAACAAGATGCAGTACGACAAGTCGAAGATTCCCAGCGCAGCCGATGCGCTGCCCGGCCGCGACGAAGCCATGCCGATCAGCGGCAAGCACTATGTCTCCGGCCACACCATGGTGGAACCGTTTCCAGCTGGAATGGAAAAGGCCGTTTTTGGTATGGGGTGCTTCTGGGGCGCCGAGCGGCTCTTCTGGGAAATCGACGGCGTCTACAGTACTGCGGCCGGCTACGCCGGCGGCGTGACTCCCAATCCCCACTATCGCGAAGTCTGCAGCGGCGGCACCGGCCACGCCGAAGTGGTGCTGGTGGTGTTCGATCCGCAGAAGGTCTCCTACCGCGAGCTGCTGCGGCGTTTCTGGGAGGAGCACGACCCGACCCAGGGCATGCGCCAGGGCAACGACCTGGGTACCCAGTACCGCTCGTGCATCTTCTGTTACGGCGACGGACAGCTGGAGCTCGCACGGGAAACCGAGGCGGAATTCCAGCAGGCACTGGAAGGGCAGGGACTCGGTAGCATCACCACCGAAATAGCCCCGGCACCCACCTTCTACTATGCCGAGGAGGATCACCAGCAGTACCTGGCCAAGAATCCGCAGGGATATTGTGGCCTGGCGGGGACCGGAGCCTGCCTGATTCGATAGGCAATGATTGCCCGTTGCTCTCTATCTATCTCAAGTTTCGGGGCTCACAGTGACTGGCCGGTGTAGCCCGGATGAAGGCGCGCAGCGCCAGAATCCGGGATTGTGATCCAGAGGGCCGCTCCCTGTTCCCGGATTCCGCTGCGCTCCATCCGGCTGCGCCTGTCGATTTGCAATCCCGGACTCCGAAACCTGAGTATCTATGTACTGCCGATAGCGTGCGGCTCGCCGGTCGCTGGAAACAGCATATGCGCACACCAGTCGCTCCAGCTGCCCGGGTAGAGCAGGGCATCGCCGCGGCCGATCAGGTGCAGGGAGAAGAGATTGACGCAGGCTGTCACGCCCGAGCCGCAGTAATTCAACAGCTGCTCGTCCGCCGGTATATCCCGCCAGTGTTCCAGTAACTCACTGCGGCCCTTGATGGTGCCGTCTTCCCTTGTGACGCCCTGCCACGGCTTGTTGAGGGCCGTGGGGATATGCCCGGCGATCGGGTCCAGGGGTTCCTCCACACCGGCAAAACGTTGCGGGTCGCGGGCATCGATCAGTTGCCACGGCGGGTTGTCCAGTTGCCGGTAGATTTCCCCGTGTTGCACCAGCGAGCTGGTGTCGGGGTCAGCGGTGAAGTTGCCCTCTGCCCGCGGCCGTGCGGCGCCACTTTCCAGCGGCAGGCCGGCATCGCGCCAGGCGGAAAAACCGCCGTTCAGGATTGCTACACGCCGGTGACCGAAATGGCGCAACAGCCACCAGGCGCGGGCGGCGAAGGCGATGCGGCTGTCGTCGTACAGGATCACGGGGTTGTCGCGGCCGATACCCGCCGCGCGGGCGAAACGCTGGAACTCGTCTGCCGGGGGCAGGGGATGGCGGCCGCCGTAGCGCTGCAGCGGACCGGACAGGTCCCGGTGCAGGCTCGCGTAGCGGGCGCCGGGAATGTGGGCCGCGGCGAACGCGCGCTCGCCCGCGTCGGGGGCGGTGAGGTCGTAGCGGCAGTCCAGCAGCAGTGGCTGCTGGCCGGGCTGTGATAGCAGATCCGCCAACTGCCGGACTTCGATAACGGAATCTTCGCGCATGGTCGTGTCGTTTTTTATCGTTATGCTGAAGAAATTAAGCGGAAAGTCGCGGTTTGTCCAGCCGCTGTATTACTTCGGACTAGCTCGACGATGGCGGTTCCGTATCGCCGGCGGTGCTGGCCTCCGGCGCCGGCTGCTCGTCTCCCTCCGGTTGCCGCTGCGCCGCCAGTTCCTCGCGGCGGCACCGCATGGCGGACTCCCGCTGTTGCTGCTCGGGGTCGTCGAGAAAGCGTCCCGCCGCCTGTTCGGCGCAGTTGCTCGCGGAAATGACATCGTGGGCCAGTTTCGGGAACAGCAGCCACTGGTGGTTGGGTAGTTTGCGCCTGGCCTCGTCCGCATCCTCGGCCGCCAGTACCGGATCGAGTCCGCCGTGCAATACCATGACCGGGCTGGCGGGCTGTATGGGCCGGGATTCCAGCAGCGGCGCGCTGGGAATGGCCCAGATGCGGCACTGTACCTGCATCAGGCTGAGATCCGTGCGCACCGGGCCGCCGAGCACACCGCTGTCGGCGGCGCTGGCCCGGGCCTTGTCGAAATCGACAAACGGCGCCTCCTCATAGCAGAAATGGCTGATGCCGGCGGCATCGCCGAAGTAGGGGTCCAGCAGGATGTTCATGAAACCGGCGACGGGTTTTTTGACCGGCTCCACATTGCCTTCTTCCAGCCCCTCGATGACTTCCGGCAGTTCGCTGTAGAAATTCTCGTTGTAGAGCGCCTGGAACAGTACCCGAAGCAGTCGCTGGCCGTTCAGCACGAAAGGGTATTCCTCCTCGGAGTAAAGGTGCTCGACCGGTACCGTGACCGGTTCCTCGTCCAGTGTCTGCACCAGGTTTTCCAGGCGCCGTTTCAGGTCCGGGTAGCGGCTGTGGCAGAGCTTGTCGTCGAGGCAGTACTGCAGGCCGCGCTGGTAGGCATCGAGGGAGTCCTGGGCCAGTTGCTGGGTGTAGATGATGTCCGGGAAGACGGCGCTGTTCAGCACCAGTGCGCGCACGGCTTCGGGGTAGTCCCGGGCAACGGTCAGTGCATAGCGGGAGGCGTAGGAGACGCCGTAGAGATTGAATTTCTCCACTTCCAGTTGCCGGCGCAGGGCGTCCACGTCGCGCGCGATCACGGCGCTGTTGTACTGGGCCAGGTCCGCCTCTTTGCTCAGCCGGCTGTAGCAGCGTTCCATGCTGTAGGTGAACACGCGGTTCTCCTCGTCCGGCATCAGGTTGCGCCGGAATGCGGTGTCGGCGTCCTCGATAAACTCGCTGCAGGTCAGGCGCGGCTCGGACATGCCGGTGCCGCGGGGATCCATCAGGATCAGGTCGCGGCCGTCGTCGACGGTCATGGCGGCGTAGTTCAGCCACAGCCAGTCGCTGGCGTTCTCCGGTTCCAGGCCCATGCTGGCGCCGGGGCCGCCGGCCCCCAGGTGCAACAGCGGCTGCTTGGCGCCGTCTGGCTCGATCGCGCGGAAGCGCACCACCGGGAACTGCACCTTGCGCCCGGCGGGCTTTGCGTAGTTCTCCGGCACTTCCATCATGTAGCACTGGGTCAACGGCCAGTTGCGATCGGTCTCGAACCAGCAGGGCTTGGGAATCAGGCGGGTGGGGTTTTCCACCTGCTGCTGCGAGGTGCCGCGGTCACAGGCGCTGAGAGCGAAGCAGGCGAGGGCGAGCAGAAAAGCGTTGCGGAGGAGGGAGACTGACACGGCGTTACTACCTGTTTGAGGGCCCAAAGCGGGCGATCGGGGCCGACAGATTCCAGCGCAGGGCCGCCAGCCGGATCGCCAGGGTGACCAGTATACCAGTAGCGACCACCAGGCTGCCCGGCACCTTCCCGCTGGCATCCAGCAGGACCAGCACCGCGGCGCCGCTGAGCGCGGCGGTGGCATAGATCTCGCGGCGCAGCAGCAGTGGGATGTCGCCGGCCAGCAGGTCGCGGATCAGGCCGCCGAAGGTACCGGTCATCACCCCCATGACGATGGCGATGGCCGGCGAGTGTCCCAGCGCCAGCACCTTCTGCGTGCCGATGACCACGAACACCGACAGGCCCAGGGCATCGGCAATCATCAGCAGGCGCATGGGCACCTGCAGGTAGCGGATCAGGTAAAAGCTGACCACGCCGGTCGCGGTGGCGATCCAAAGGTAGTGGCTGTCCTGCAGCCAGAAGACCGGCACATCGAGAATGATATCGCGGGTGGTGCCGCCGCCGGTGGCGGTGACGCAGGCGAGGACCACTGCACCGAACAGGTCCATCTGTTTGTGGCCCGCGGCGAGTACGCCGGTAAAGGCGAACACGACTATGCCGAACAGGTCGCACCAGTACAGTAGTTGTTCCATTGGCGGAGGCGGGGTCCGGTTTCAAGAGCAAGAGTAGGGTGCGCTGTGCGCACCATCGACCCCGGGGCGGCGCGGCGCCGCCCCGGGTCCCGAGCTCAGAAGAATGCCTGCAGCCCGGTCTGCGCGCGACCCAGGATCAGCGCGTGCACATCGTGGGTACCCTCGTAGGTGTTCACCGCTTCCAGGTTCATCACGTGGCGGATCACGTGGAACTCGTCGGCGATGCCGTTACCGCCGTGCATGTCGCGGGCCACGCGGGCGATGTCCAGGGACTTGCCGCAGTTGTTGCGTTTGACCAGCGAGATCATGGTCGGGTCGAAGTCCCCGTTCTCGTCCATCAGGCGGCCGACGCGCAGGGAGGCCTGCAGGCCCAGGGTGATTTCGGTCTGCATGTCGGCGAGTTTTTTCTGGAACAGCTGCGTCTGTGCCAGCGGCTTGTCGAACTGCTTGCGGTCCAGGCCGTACTGGCGCGCGGCGTGCCAGCAGAATTCCGCTGCGCCGATGGCGCCCCAGGAGATGCCATAGCGGGCGCGGTTCAGGCAGCCGAAGGGGCCGCGCAGGCCGCCGACGTGGGGGAATTTGTTCTCTTCCGGAACGAAGACGTTGTCCATGACGATCTCGCCGGTGATGGAGGCGCGCAGGGAGAACTTGCCCTCGATCTTCGGTGCCGAGAGGCCCTCCATGCCCTTGTCCAGCACGAAGCCGCGGATCACATCCTCGTCGTCCTTGGCCCAGACCACGAATACATCGGCGATGGGGCTGTTGGTGATCCACATCTTGGATCCGGTCAGGCGGTAGCCGCCATCCACTTTCCTGGCGCGGGTCTTCATGCCGCCCGGATCGGAGCCGGCGTCCGGCTCGGTCAGGCCGAAGCAGCCGATCCACTCTCCGGTGGCCAGCTTGGGCAGGTACTTCTCTTTCTGGGCTTCGCTGCCGTAGGCGGAGATGGGGTACATCACCAGGCTGGACTGCACGCTCATCGCCGAGCGGTAACCGGAATCCACGCGTTCCACCTCGCGGGCCACCAGGCCGTAGGAGACGTAGTTGAGGCCGGCGCAACCGTAGCCGTGAATGGTGGAACCCAGCAGGCCCAGTTCGCCCATCTCGTTCATGATCTCGCGGTCGAAAATCTCGTTGCGGTTCGCTTCGAGGACCCGCGGCATCAGTTTGCTCTGGCAGTACTCGTACGCGCTGTCGCGCACCATGCGCTCTTCGTCGGTCAGTTGGCGGTCCAGCAGCAGGATGTCATCCCAGTGGGCGAGTGGCTGATGTTTACTCATGGCAATATCTCGTCTACTTCTTCCGTTTTCCCGTTACCGCCGGTGTGTCCGGCCGGTCTTATGGGGTTGCATCATACCGGAGTCCGCGTCGCGCGGCACCTGTAGCGGACCGGCAGGGCGAGCGTAAACAACGGTAAATCTCCTTGCAGGGGCAAGGTCGCCCCCCATAATAGTCGCGAATAATTTTACAAGCTGGTGCCTTTTAAGAGTCTTTTGGTGAATTTTTTACTCGCACTGCGCCGTTGCGCGATTTCCTGTCTTCCGCTGCTGACCGCCTGTGCCGCGCAGACGCTGCCGCCGGACCTGCCGCAGCGGGCCCTGGGCCTGCCGGACAGCTTCCGCGCCTCCGGCAGCGGCAGCGCCGATGTGCGCTGGTGGCGCACCTTCGGCGACCCGCAGATGGACCGCCTGGTGCAGCTCGCGCTGCGCGACAACCCGGACCTGCAGGCCACCCTGTGGCGCCTGGAGCAGGCGGATGCCGCGGCCCGCGGTGCCCGCTCCGGGTTCTGGCCGCGGATCACCGGCAGCCTGGAAAACTCCGAGCAGCGCCGGGCCGACTCCAGTGGCTTCGACTTCTCCGGCAGTGAGAACGAGGGCAACAGCTGGAGTGGCCGCCTGGCCGCCAGCTACGAGGTGGATCTCTGGGGCCGCGTGCGCGCCGGTGCCCGCGCCGCCGAGGCGGGCCGCCTGGCCCAGGAGGATGCCCTGCAGACCGCGGCCCTGAGCCTGGCGGCGGAGGTCTCGACCACCTGGTTGCAGCTGCGCGAACAGTGGGGCCAGCGGGAACTGTTGCAACAACAGCTGGAGGTCAACCGCAAGACGCTCAAGGTGCTCGAACTGCGCTTCGGCGGCGGTGTGACCACGGCCGCGGACGTACTGCAGCAGCGGCAGCTGGTCCAGGAGTCGGAGCAGGAACTGCAGGATATCGAGAACAATATCGAGACCCTGAAAGTGCAGCTGGCGGCGCTGCTGGGAATCAGCAGCCAGCGCCTCGCCGGTGAGCTGCAGATGGCGTCCGGCCTGCCGGCGCTGCCAGCGCTGCCGGACACCGGCGTGCCCTCGGAATTGCTGTTGCGCCGCCCGGACGTGCGCCAGGCGCAGCGCGAGTTGCTGCAGGGCTACTATCTGGCGGACCAGGCCTGGGCGGACCGCCTGCCGACCCTGAGCCTGGCCGCGGTGGCCAGTGGCGGCGGCACCGCCATCGGCGATATCGTCGACGACTGGCTGATGACCGTGACCGCGGGGCTGGAAGGGGTGATCTTTGACGGCGGCCAGCTGTCCTCCGCACAGGACCAGCAGGACGCGGTGCTGCAGGAGCGCTGGGCGCTCTACCGCGACACCGTGGTGCAGGCGCTGTCCGAGGTGGAACAGGCCCTGATCGAGGAGCAGTCGGTGCGCCAGCGGCTGGTGCACCTGCGCGAGCGCGCGCGCCTGGCGGACCAACTGGTGGTGCGCCAGCGTCGTTCCTACAGCCGCGGCACCGTGGATTTCCTCAATGTGCTCACCGCCACCACCAGCCAGCAGAGCCTCGAGCAGCAGTTGCTGACGGCGCGGCGGGAACTGATCGAGAATCGCGTGACACTTTACCGCGCACTGTCCGGCGGCCTGCCGATGGCGGACCTGCCCAGTGCCGAGCCGGTGGAGTTGGAGTTGTACCGGGAGGGTAACCGTTGAATTTGAAACGCTTGAACTGGAATTTTGCGCTGCCCGTGGGGTTGATTGTACTGGCGGTGCTGGTTTCCAGCTGGTTGTTGCGGGAAAAACCCACACTGCACCGCGGCCCCCACACCGCGCCGGCGCCCACGGTGACCGTGACGGAGGCGGAAGTCGGGCAGTTTCCGCTGACCGTGACCGCCCTGGGGCAGGTGCAGGCGCGGGAATCCGTGGAGTTGCAGCCGCAGGTGGACGGCCGCGTGGAGTGGCTCGACTACGACCTGGGGCCCGGTTCGATCCTGGACGGCGGCCAACTGCTGCTGCGCATCGAGAAGGAGCCCTTCGAGCTGGCCCTGCAGGGTGCCCGCAGCACCCTGGCCGAGAGTCGCGCCGGACTGCAGCAGGAGCAGGGTCAGCGCGCCGTGGCGCGGGAGGAATACGAACTGCTGGGCACCAGCCTGCCGGAGGTGGACCGCGCGCTGGTACTGCGCGAGCCGCAACTGGCAGCCGCCCAGGCGCAGGTGGATGCGGCAGAGGCGGACGTCAAGCTGGCCCGGCGGGACCTGCGCCTGACCGAAATCCGCGCGCCCTTCAACGCCCTGCTGGTGAGCCGCAGTGTGGATGTGGGCGACCGGGTGGCCCCGGGGACCGCCATCTATACCCTGGCGGGTGCCGACCGTTTCCAGATTGAAGTGGAAGTGCCCGCGGGCCAGTTGCAGCGGCTCGACCAGGGCGACACCGAAGTGCAGATCCACGGCAGCCAGTGGCCCGACGGCGTTTTCCGCCGCGGCGAGTTCGTGCGTGTGATCCCGGTGCTGGAGGAACAGGGCCGCCTGGCGCGGGTACTGGTGGAATTGCCGGATCCGCTGTCCCGCGACAAGCCGGGCCAGCCACAGTTGCTGCTGAACGACCTGGCGCGGGTCGAGCTGACCGGCCGCACCGAGCAGGAGCGGGTGCGGGTACCGCTGACGGCGGTCCAGGACGGCGATCGGGTATGGGTCGTCGAGGATGGCGGCATCCGTATCCAGCCGGTAAAAATCGATTACCTCAGCGGCGACTATGCAGTGATCGCCGAGGGGCTCGGCGGCGGCGAGACCCTGGTCACCACGCGGCTGACCACCGTAACCGAGGGCATGCCGGTCAAGGTGGCCGGCGCTGAAACCGATGCCGGCCCGCGGCGGGACGAAACCGCCGCTGGAGATGGACCGCGAAGGGCCTCGCAACGGGGAGAACGCGGATGAGCGGGGGGCAGCCAAAACGGCCGCCGGTGGAAACCCGCGGCGGCCCCATCGCCTGGATGACCCACAACCATGTCACCGCCAACCTGCTGATGCTGGTGTTTATCATCGGCGGCCTGCTGTTCGCGACGACGGTCAAGAAAGAGGTCTTCCCCAACTTCGACCTGGATATCGTCACCGTCTCCATCTCCTATCCGGGCGCCAGCCCGGCGGAAGTGGAACGGGGTGTGCTGGTGGCCGCGGAGCAGGCTGTGCAGGGCATCAACGGTATCAAGGAGATGCGCGGTTCCGCGTCCGAGGGCGGCGCGTCGCTGACCCTGGAACTGGAAGAGGACGCCAATGCCAACCAGGTCTACCAGGACGTGCAGCAGGCCATCGACCGGGTGACCACCTTCCCGTCGGATATCGAGCGGCCCCAGGTGAGTCTGGCGGATCCGCAGCACGATGTGATGGACCTGGTCATCCACGGCGACCTGGACGATCGCACGCTGCGCGACGTCGCCATGCAGATCTACGACGAGCTGGAGGCGCACCCGGACATCACCCAGCTGTCCACGTCCGGTGTGCGGGATTTCGAGGTGGCGGTGGAAATCAGCCGCGACGACCTGCGCCGCTACGGCCTGTCGCTGCCGGACGTGGCCTCGCTGATCGCCAACGCTGCAGTGGATGTGCCCGCGGGCGGAGTGAAAACCCGCGCCGGCGAAATTCTCGTCCGGGTCACCGAGCGGCGCGACTGGGCGCGGGAGTTCGGTGAGATCGTGGTGGCGCAGGGGGCCGGCGGCGGCACCGTGCGCCTGCGGGATATCGCCTCGGTGCGCGATGCGCTGGTGGATGAGCCGCGCAACATGATCTACAACGGCGAGCCGGCGGTGGGCATCGATGTCTACCGCGTCGGCAGCCAGACGCCCATGAGCGTCAGCGACGCCACCCACGAGGTGCTCGGGGAGCTCAAGAGCACACTGCCGCCCGGCGTGCATATCAGTATCCGCGACGACGATTCCCTGATCTTCAAGGAGCGCCTGTCGCTGCTGCTGAAGAACGGTTTTGTCGGCCTGCTGCTGGTGTTTGTGGTGCTGGGGGCTTTCCTGGAACTGCGCCTGGCGTTCTGGGTGACGCTGGGGATTCCCACCAGCTTTATGGGTGCGCTGCTGTTCCTGCCGGCGTTGGATATCTCCGTGAACATGGTCAGCATGTTCGCGTTTATCATCGCGCTCGGTATCGTCGTCGACGATGCGATCATTGCCGGGGAAAATATCCACGAGTGGCGCCGCCTGGGCTACTCGAACCTGGAAGCGGCCATCGCCGGTGCGCGCCAGGTGGCGGTGCCGCTGACCTTCGCCATTCTCACCAATGTCGTCGCCTTTATTCCGCTGATGGAACTGCCCGGGTTTATGGGCAAGATCTTCGGCATCATTCCGTTCGTGGTGGGGTCGGTGTTCGTGATCTCCTGGGTGGAGGCGTTGTTTATCCTGCCGGCGCACCTGGCCTATTCCCGCCGCGGTTACAAAAAAGGCTGGGCGCGGCGCCTGGCCGCGCGCCAGAAAATGATTGCGCGCGGCCTCGACCGCTTCGTGGAAAACCGCTTCAAGCCGCTGCTGGACCTGTGCGTGCGCCACCGCTACCTGACCATTTCCATCGCCCTGTCGGTGCTGGTGGTGGTGACCGGATACGCCGCCAGTGGCCGCATGGGCTTTACCCTGATGCCGCGGGTGGAACGGGATTCCGGGCGCGTGGAAGTGAATTTCCCACCGGGCGCCTCGGAGGAGCAACTGAACGCGGCGCGCCGGCATATCCTCGACGCCGCCGATCGCGTGCTGGATACAGTGGATCGGGAAAGTGTCTTCCTGGGGATGCGCGGGCGCATCGGCGACAATTCCGTGGTGGCGGACGTCTACCTGGTGCCCGCGGACGAGCGCGATTTCACCACCGGCGAATTCGTGCAGAAATGGCGCGGGGAAGTGGGCGTGGTGCCCGGGGCCATCAGCTCGAGCTTCGCCGCCGACCGCGGCGGCCCCGGTTCCGGTGCCGCGCTCACGGTTGAATTGCGCCATACGAATACCGAAGTGCTCGAGCGGGCCGCCAAGCGCCTGGCCAGGGAGCTGGAGCAGTTCCCCGATGTCAGCGATATCGACCCGGGTATTTCCATCGGCAAGCAGCAACTGGACCTCACCCTGACCGAGACCGCCAAGAGCCTGGGGCTGTCCGCCGAGGATATCGGCCGCCAGCTGCGCGCCTCCCTGTACGGCGCCGAGGCCATGCGCCAGCAGCGCGGCCGCGACCAGGTGAAAGTGATGGTGCGCCTGCCGGAGGAGGAGCGGGTGTCCCTGGACGATGTCTCCAGCATCATGATCCGCACCGACAGCGGCGTCTGGCTGCCGTTGCCGGACCTGGTGGAGATCGACAAGGGCCGCGCCTACGCCAGCATCAACCGCCGCGCCGGCCGGCGGGTGATGACGGTGACCGCCAACGTCGAACCGCCGGACCAGGCGGCGCTGGTGATCAACGAGCTGAACCGGACGGTGATCCCGCAGTTGCGCGCCGAATTTGCCGGCCTGAGTATTTCCTACGAGGGCCGGCAGGCGGAGGAGCGCGAGGGCCTGGCCTCCCTGGGAATGACTTTCCTGCTGACCCTGGCGGCACTCTACCTGCTGCTGGCGATTCCGTTGAAAAGCTATATCCAGCCGCTGACGGTGATGGTGGCGATTCCGTTCGGCGTGATCGGCGCGGTGCTCGGCCACCTGCTGATGGGTTACGGCCTGAGTATGGTGAGCCTGTTGGGCATGGTGGCGCTGGCCGGGGTGGTGATCAACGATACCCTGGTGATGATCGAGTACGGCAACCGCCTGCGCGACGACGGGGCCGGTATCACCGACGCGATAAAGCTGGCCGCGGCGCGGCGTTTCCGCCCGATCATCCTGACCACGGTGACGACTTTCTGTGGCCTGATGCCGATGATTTTCGAGACCTCGGTACAGGCACGCTTTATGATCCCGATGGCGATTTCGCTAGGCTATGGAATCCTGGCGGCGACGACGATCTCGCTGCTGCTGGTGCCCTGCCTGTACCTGATGTTTGCAAAGGATATTCCCGCCGTGTTCGGGATGTTGCGAAGAAACGGGCAGCTAGTGGGCCGCTCGCAAAGTTAGGTAACAGTTCGCTTCGCCAAAATAGAATCCGGTGTCATTTTGTTTCTTCCCCCCGGCACAAGTTTGACCGGTCCGGAGACGCCCACAAAGCGGGCGAGCGCCAAGGACGGCACTGGCTCAGTCCCGCCGCAAATGATCCTTGATCGCAATCGGGTTGGGGAAATTCAGTACCACGATATACGACGAAACCAGGAAGGTCAGGATCGCCGTGGCCTGGATCAGGTGCGAGGCGCCGCTGCCGATCAGTTCCTGGTTGAAGGCGAGGAGGGCGATCAGCAGCGAGAACTCGCTGATCTGCCCCAGGCGGAAACCGATATCCCAGGCCAGCACCTTGTGTTCGCTCTGGTTGCCCAGCAGGTAGCGGAACACCACCGGCTTGACTGCCAGCACCGCGGCGGCGGTAACCAGCGCGGGCAGGGCGACTTCCGGCAGCATGGCCAGTTTGAACTGGGCGCCGAGGCTGAAGAAAAACAGGATCAGGAAAAAATCCCGCAGCGGTTTCAGGCTCAGCGCGATGTACTGCGAGATGGGGCTGGTAGCCAGGGTAATACCGGCGATAAAGGCGCCGATTTCACGGGACAGGCCGAGGATTTCCGCCAGCTCCGCCAGGCCCATGCACCAGCCCAGCGCCAGCAGGAAGACGTATTCGTGAAAGCGGTCGAAGCGGGTGAACAGCGGCATCAGCAGATATTTGACCACCACCCAGGCAAAAAATACCAGCAGGGGCAGCGCGGCGAAGGAGAGCCCCAACCTGGCGATATCCACCTCGCCGGTGCTGCCGGACAGCAGGATCATCAGGCAGGTGATGGCGACAAAGTCCTGGAACAACAGCAGGCCCACCATCAACTCACCCAGGTGCTTGTGGTGCAGTACCGTGGTGGGCAGCAGCTTGATGCCGATAATGGTACTGGAGAACATCAGCGCCATGCCGATGACCCAGGATTCGATCGCGGTGTAGCCGAACAGTTGGCCGATGCCGTAACCCAGGCCGAGAAACAGGGCGCAGCTGACGATGCCGACGAAGGTGGCTTTCCGCAGCACCGATACCAGCGCCTTGGGCTGCATGTCCAGGCCGAGCAGGAACAGCAGGAAGATGATGCCGATGCTCGACATCTCCGCCAGCAGCCGCACATTGTCGATCACCCCGAACCCGGACGGCCCGAGCATAACGCCGAGCGCGATATAGGCCACCAGTAGCGGCTGCCTCCCGAACAGCGCCAGTGAGGCCACGATCGCCGCGCCACTGAAAATCAGGAAGAAAGACTGGAACAGGTTGATTTCTGCCACTGGACATCCTTGTTACCCGGTTGATGGGGCCATTATCCATGGATGATGGGGTGGCGAAAACTGTTGCCCTCTCTTTCGTATCGATCGCACCGGGAAGCATGGGAACCCGAGTTTCGGGGTTCAGGTCGGGGCGCCGGGTGGCGTGTCCCGCACACAGCCACCGGTAGCAGGATCGTCACTGAGCTGGCTACAAGGTAATCTGGAACATCAGAGATTGAACCAGCGCAGGTTCTCGGCTTCCGGCGACAGTATCGGCTGTTCGCAGATCCTGCCGCTCGGGTTTTGCAGGATTTCGCGGGCCTGTTGCAGGTAGTCTGCGAGTGCCGTTTCCACTTTCCCGGGTACGGCGTCATGCCCGTTCTCCAGCGACAGCTCGAGTACCGCTTCGCCGCTCTGACCCTGGTAGCGCCAGACACCGGCACCGGCATCGTACTGGTAATAGGGCAGGAGTTTATAACCGAGCCCGGCGATGATCTCGACGGCTTCGATCAGGTAGTCGACGGTCTCTTCATCGAGGAAATAGTTGAAATTCAACCGCACCCAGCCGGGTTTCAGCAGGCTCTCGCCGCCGCTGACCACCTGCTCCAGGGCGCGGCTCTGCTCCGGTGTCAGGTGCAGCAGCGAGTGGCCGTAGGGACCGGCGCAGGAGCAGCCGCCGCGCACCTGGATGCCGAACAGGTCGTTCAGCAGCGCCACGACAAAGCCGTGGTGCAACGGCAGGCCGTCCCTGAGAATATGCATCGACACGATACTGACCCGCGGCAGTTCGGTGCCGCCGAGAATCTCGATGTTGTCGTTGTCGCGCCAGCGTGCGAAGGCGCGCTCCAGCCACTGCGCCTCGCGCGCCTCGATTTCCTCCGCCCCCACTTTGTCCTTGAGCGCGAATACCAGGCCGGCGCGCACCGATTCCACGATCGCCGGGGTGCCGGCCTCCTCGCGGCGCTCGCCCGGGGGCAGGTAGGTGTGGGCTTCCGGGCCCACCCAGGAGACGGTGCCGCCACCGGGCACGGCCGGCTGTTCCGCCGGCAACAGGGATTTCTTGACCACCAGGATGCCGGGTGTGCCCGGCCCGCCGACAAATTTGTGCGGGGAGATAAACAGTGCGTCTTTGCGCGTGCTGTCTCCATCGCCCTCTGCGTCCATGGCGACATAGGGGGCGGCCGCCGCGTAATCCCAGAACGACAGGGCGTCGAACTTGTGCAACAGGCGGGTGACTGCGTCCACATCGGTACGGATACCGGTGACATTGGAGGCGGCGGAGAAGCTGCCGATTTTCAGCGGTCGGTCGTTGTAGAGTTGCAGTGCCTGTTCCAGTGCCTGCAGGTCCACGCCCCCGTTGCTGTGCTGGGGAATGGTGACCACATCGGCGACGGATTCCCGCCAGGGAAGGTCGTTGGAGTGGTGCTCATAGGGGCCGATAAAAACGACCGGGCGCGCGGCCGGCGGGATCTGCCCGGCGTCCGCGCCGAAGCGATCGTAGTGATCGCGGCGCAGGCCCAGGCAGTCCAGCATACGGTTGACCGCGGCGGTGGCGCCGGCGCCGCAGAAAATCACCGCGTGTTCGTCGCCGGCGTTGACGGATCTGCGCACCGCCGCGCGCGCCTGTTCGCGGAAGGCGGTGGTCTGGCGGCCGGTGGCGGAAGTCTCGGTATGGGTGTTGGCGTACCAGGGCAGCACGCGATTGCGGATCTGCTCCTCGATAAAGGCCAGGCCGCGGCCGGAGGCGGTGTAGTCGGCGTAGATCAGCGGCCGGATGCCGAACGGCGTGGCCAGCGGCAGGCGTTCGCCGATGACGTTGTCGCGGATGCGGGCGAGCAGGGTTTCACTGCGGGACATGGTTACCTCGATAAATACTGTTTTCGTTATTCTGGAATGCGCCCGGGCGCACAGGGCAGTGGCCCGCTCCTGTTTGTCCTTTTCCTTTCTCTTCTCTCTGCTCTTTGCGTTTCCCGTTCACCGGCCCCCTATTCGCCGGAAGGAATCGGCAGTTCGGTGGTGCTCTTGATCTGCTCCATGGCAAAGTTGGAGACGATATCGCTGATGCCCACCTGGCGGATCAGTTCCTTGTAGAAGTGGTCGTAGGAGGCGATATCGCTGACCACGATGCGCAGCAGATAGTCGTAATCCCCGGCCATGCGGTAGCAGTCCACCACCTCGGGGAGTTCCGCCATGCGCCGGGCAAAGGCCTCGGCCCACTCGGGTGTGTGCTGGTCGGTTTTCACCTGGGCGAAAACCGACACCGGCAGGCCCAGGGTCTCGGCATTCAGCAGGGCCACTTTGCGGCGAATGATGCCGCTTTTCTCGAGCTTCTGCACCCGGCGCCAGCAGGGGGTTTTGGTCAGCCCCACGCGCTCCGCCAGTTCCTCGATGGAAAGGCTAACATCTGATTGCAGGATGGCAAGAAGTTGTCGATCGATCGCGTCGAGTGAGGACATGATTCTACCAAGCTCCCTAAATCGCGGGGTCGTAACTCCCTGAACGACGATTTCAGGCCATCACTGGCAACAACATACCCCTGTCTGCTTGAGCCCAGCGGAGACATCCGATTTCGGAGGGATACTTCTGCTCACACTGTTCTCACTGCTGTAACGATAGGCTCCGATTATCTGGATCGGTAGTGGGATTTTCCTCTGGGTTTTGAGAGAAGGGAGGGGGGGGTGATTTTCAGGCCACTCCTTGCAGCGTAGGGTGCGCCGCGCGCACTATTGATCGGCCGGTGTGCACGGCGCACCCTACTGAGAGTCCCGAGTCCCTGGAAGCTACGCAGCGTCCCTGGGCGGAAAGCGCGGCTCGAACAGGCCCAGCTCGATCGCCTTGCGGGCCCGGGCCATCAGGTCGATTTCGGTGAGCTCCTGCAGTTGCTGCAGGTCATTCAGCACATAGTAGACCGGTTGCACGATATCGATGCGATAGGGGGTGCGCAGCGCGTCCAGGACGTCGAAATCGTAGCGGGCCGGTTCGTCGCCGAGTGCATACAGGGTTTCTTTGGGCGAGGACAGGATGCCGCCGCCGTAGATGCGCAGTCCGCCTTTCGTCTGCAGCAGGCCGAACTCCACGGTAAACCAGTAGAGACGGGCCAGGTAGGCGCGCTCCTTGGGCGATGCGGCCAGGCCCAGCTGCCCGTACTTCTGCGTGAAATTGGCAAAGGCCGGGTTGGTCAGCATGGCGCAGTGGCCGAAGATCTCGTGGAAGATGTCCGGTTCCTGCAGGTAGTCGAACTCCTCCGGTGTGCGGATAAAGGTGGCCACCGGGAATTTGCGCTCGGCGAGCAGGCCGAAAAAGGTTTCGAAGCCGATCAGTGCCGGTACCCGCGCCACTTCCCAGCCGGTCTCCCGGCGCAGGACACTGCTGACTTCCTCCAGTTGTGGAATCCGCTCCCGCGGCAGGTCCAGCAGTTCCAGGCCGTGCAGGTATTCGTCGCAGGCGCGGCCCGGCACCACCTCCAACTGGCGCTCGATCAGCCGCCGCCAGGTGTCGTGCTCGGTATCCGTGTAGTGAATGACGCCGTTCCCGTCCGGCTCGCGGGCGATGTACCGGGTTCCTTTGCCCGCGGGCGCGCCCGGTTTTTTGCCGGAGGTCTTGCTGTCGCTTTTCATGATCTCTGCTCCCGGCGCGGGCCGGCCAGGCGGCGAGTGCCCGCGCTCTCTGTTTTGTTGTTATCTGCCTGTGGTTCCAATTTTTAGTGGGAGAGGGCTTCGAAGGGGAGGGGATTGGCGGCAGTTCTGGCGCTGGCGCTGCGCCGGGGATACACTTTTTGTAAACAATAGTTTACAGGTCCGCGATGAGAGTCGAGATCACTTGTGCCAACCGAGTCGGAATTCTTCACGAAATAACACAGATATTCGGCGATTATCGAATAAATGTTACCTCCGGGGAACTGGGCGGTGACAGCGGCGACAAAGTCTACCTGTCCGCACCGGGGATGCTGACCACCCAGTATCGCGCCATTGAGCAATCCCTGTTGCGGGTGCCCGGCGTCAAGCGGGTGCGGCGGATTGCGCTGATCCCGTCCGAGCGCCGCCACTTCGAGCTGGACACGCTGCTGCGCCACGTGGCGGAACCGGTGCTGTCCGTGGACCGGGAGGGGCGGGTGATCGCCGCCAACCTGGCGGCGGCGCGGGCCTTCGGCGTCAGCCTGAATCGGGTGCCCGGGCTGCAACTGCAGCGTTTCCTGCCGCTGCTGCAGGTGGCCGAATTGTTGCGTGACTTTGCCGTGCCCCGCTACGGCGTGCCGGTGACCGTGCGCGGCCGCAGCTATCGCATGGAGTGGTCGCCGATCGCACTGGCGGATCTGCCGGGCGATGTGGAGTCGCTGGCCGGCGCCGTGTTGACGCTGCAGCTGCGGAATCCGGGCGAGGCGCCGCCGGAACTGCCCGCGCCGGTGGCTCTGTGGGATTTCGACCGGCGGCGCGAGAGCTGCCTGCAATTGCAGGAGATGGCCGCACTGCAGGCGCCGCTGCTGATCCGCGGCGAGCCCGGTTCCGGCAAGAGCACCTTTGCCACGGCGGTGCACTACCTGTCGCCGCTGGCGGCCACGGGCGACTGTGTGTACCTGCGCCTGGGGGAATCCGAACTGCCCGAAAACTGGCCGGGCAGCGGCACACTGATCCTGGATGACCTGCACCGATTGTCGGCGGAACAGCAGCGACAACTGGCGCGGCGCCTGCGAGGGCTGCCGGTATACCTGCGCGCCGTCGCCACCTGTGACCAGGCGTCTGGGTTGATCCCCGCGCTGGCCCAGCTTTTCTCCGAGCTGGCAGTGACATTGCCGCCGCTGCGCAGTATGCGGCCGGCGGTGGCGCGGTTTGCGCAGGCCGTCCTACGGGAACAGCGCGCCGGGGTCGAAGCGTTGCGGTTGGGCGAAGCCGCGGGTGAGCGGTTGGGGCGCAGCGACTGGCCGGACAACTTCAGCGGCTTTGCCGAGCACCTGCTGGCTGCGGCAGCACGTTGCCGTCGCCGCGGCAGCTCGACGATCGAAATGCGGGACCTGCCGGTGCCGGATGCGGAGCCTGTGCTGCCCTGGCGGGACTGGAGCCGCGGTCTCAGTTACCGGGAGGCCATGGACAAGGTCGAGGAGGCGTTGCTGCGGGAGTTATTGATGGAGCAGCGCTCGACCCGCGCACTGGCAAGAAGGCTGGGGATCTCCCACACCGCGGTGGCCAATAAGCTGCGCAAGTATGGCCTGGGGCGAGGAGAGTGAGGGGTGTCGACGGCGGGTATGCAATCAAGTTGTGGAATTTGAGCTTCCGGATCGACAGGCGTAGCCCGGATGGAGCGCAGCGGAACCCGGGATAGGGTATGGCCCGGCACCACAATCCCGGATTCCAGATCAAGTCCGGAATGACGGAGGCCCGCAGGAGCATAGACAAGTCTGCACCTGCGACCGGTTTCGCTTACCGCTCTATGCGGCCGAGCAGCATATCCTTAAACATCACAAAGTCTCCCCACAGGCTGTAGAACGGATTCCTGAAAGTGGCGGGGCGGTTGTGCTCGAAAAAGAAATGCCCCGCCCAGGCGAATCCGTAACCGGCAAAGGGCACTGCGGCAAACCACAGGTAGTTGCCGCTGATCAGCGCGGTGGCCACCAGGGCAAGCACCAGCGAGGTGCCGGCAAAGTGCAGTCGCCGACAGGTGAGGTTGCGGTGCTCCTCGAGGTAGAAGGGGTAGAAATCGCGAAAGGAGTGAAATTCCCTTTTCTTGTCGCTCACATTGTTGTCGCTCACGGTTTCCTCAGCGGATGTGGCCGGCATGACAGAGCCTCTTGTTATTGTATTGGTAGCAGTGGGCAGTCTACGGCCAAAGCGCACGCTCTCCAAGAGCGGCGCGCCGGTCACGAATCTGGTAGGCTGCGCAGGTTCCCTCCATCCGGATTTTGATGAGGGTCAGAAGAAGAGGAAGTTATGGCAGGTCCGTTATCCCACCTGAAAGTGCTCGACCTGAGCCGCATTCTGGCCGGCCCCTGGGCCAGCCAGGTTTTCGCCGATTTTGGCGCTGAAGTAATCAAAATCGAACGCCCGCAGCGTGGCGACGACACCCGCCACTGGGGCCCTCCCTACCTGCAGGACGAACAGGGCGCAGACACCGCCGATGCCGCCTACTACCTCTCCGCCAACCGCGGCAAGAAATCGATCACCGTGGATATTACCACCGGGGCCGGCCAGCAACTGGTGCGGGAGCTGGCCTCGCGTTGCGATGTGCTGCTGGAGAACTACAAGGTCGGCGGCCTGCAGAAGTACGGCCTGGACTACGAATCCATCAAAGCGATCAACCCCGGTATCGTCTACTGCTCCATCACCGGTTTCGGCCAGACCGGTCCCTATGCCCGGCGCGCCGGTTACGATGCCATGATCCAGGGCATGGGCGGGCTGATGAGCATCACCGGCGTGCCGGACGGCCAGCCCGGCGCCGGCCCGCAGAAGGTCGGCGTGGCCGTGGCGGACCTGATGACCGGCATGTACGCGGTTTCCGCGGTACTCGCGGCGGTGATTCACCGCAATGAGACAGGCGCGGGGCAGCATATCGACCTGGCGCTGCTGGATACCCAGGTGGCCTGGCTGGCCAACCAGGCGCAGAATTTCCTGACCTCCGGCAAGAATCCGCAGCGCCAGGGCTCCGGCCACCCGAATATCGTGCCCTACCAGGCGGTGCCCTCGAAGGACGGTTACTTTATGCTCGCGGTCGGCAACGACGACCAGTTCAAGCGCTTCTGCCATATCGCCGGTCTCGACGAGCTGGCGGAGCAGCCCGCCTACGCCACCAACTCCGCCCGGGTACTGGCCCGCGAACAGCTGGTGCCATTGATCGAGGCGGCCACGCGCGAACGGGAGTCCGACTGGTGGCTGGAAAAACTGAGCGATGCCCATGTGCCCTGCGGGCCCATCAATACCCTGGACCAGGTCTTCGCCGATCCGCAGGTACAGGCCCGGGGCATGGTCGTGGAGCAGTCGCACCCCAGTGCGGGCAGCGTAAAAACCGTGCGCAATCCGGTCGTGTTCTCCGAATCCGAACTGGAGTACACCCAGGCGCCGCCAGTGCTCGGCGAGCATACCGAAACCGTATTGCGCGAGATGCTGGGAAAAAGTGATGTGGAGATCCGGCAATTGAAGGAATCCGGAGTCCTGTAACGTCCAGAGCGGGGCGGCGATGTGATTCGAAAAGCGTTCGACAACCGCGGCACAACACTCTATGTGCAGATATGGGAGAAGCGCATCCGGGTCACGGATATCGGCAGCGGCAAAATCTTTGACGAATCGCCGCTGCTGGCCGTGCAGAAGAAGGGGCGGGGGGAAAAGGGGCGGCGGGAAGTTGTGGTGGCCGCGGGCAATCGCGCGTCGTCGCTGCCCGCTGCGGATACCCGTGTGATCAATCCCTTCTCCCATCCCCGCTCGCTGCTGGCGGACTTCGCGGCGGGCGAAAAGCTGCTGCAGTATATCTTCCGCAAGTTGCTCGGCGACAAGCTGCTGGGCCCATCGCCGCTGGTGGTGTTGCAGCCGATGGAGAAAACCCAGGGCGGACTGACGGATGTGGAGGTGCGGGCTTTTCGCGAACTGGCACTGGGCGCCGGTGCGCGCGAGAGCCTTGTCTACCAGGGGCCGGAACTGACCCGGCACACTTTCGACCTGCAACGGGTGAGAAAGCACAGTGGCGCAGAGGCCCCGCAGAAAACCGGCAGCCTGGCACAGTGGCTATTGCTGTTGACCTGGATTCTGCTGATCGTGGCCATGGCCGTATTTGGCCGGTGAGGCCAGGTTTGACAGGCGCCGCTGCACAGGCAATTCTTTAGGGCCTGTTTACGTCAGGCGGGCCCTGACTCTCACCCAACGGCAAGGGAACTTCCTTTATGAGTGCAATACTCCTTCTGGTGCTGGGGCTCGGTGGTATGGCCGCGGGCTATTTCATCTATTCCCGCTTTATCGCCGACCGGGTCTACGAGCTGGATCCGCACTTCCGCACACCGGCGCACCAGTTCGAGGACGGCATCGATTATGTGCCCACCAACCGCTTTGTACTTTGGGGCCACCACTTTACCTCGGTTGCCGGTGCGGCGCCGATCGTGGGGCCGGCGATCGCGGTTATCTGGGGCTGGCTGCCGGCGTTCCTGTGGGTGGTGTTCGGCACGGTGTTTTTCGCCGGCGTGCACGACAGTGGCGCCATCTGGGCCAGCGTGCGCAACCGCGGCCGCTCGGTGGGCTCCCTGACCGGCGATGCGGTCGGCAAGCGCGCCCGCAGCGTGTTCATGATCGTGATTTTCCTGGTGCTGCTGATGGTCAACGCCGTGTTCGGTGTCGTGATCGCGCGGCTGCTGATCAACAATCCGGCCTCGGTGCTGCCGATCTGGGGCGCCATTGCGGTGGCCGTGGTGATCGGCCAGTTGATCTACCGCTTCCGCATCGGCCTGGGGCTGGTTTCCGTCATCGGTGTGGCGGCGCTCTACGGCCTGATTTTCGCCGGGCCCTCGGTGCCGCTGGCACTGCCGGAAACCGTGATGGGCCTGTCCTCCAACGCGGCCTGGATCCTGATCCTGTTCGCCTATGCGGCCGTCGCCTCGC
The DNA here is from genome assembly GCF_023634065.1 of Microbulbifer litoralis. GTDB lineage: Bacteria > Pseudomonadota > Gammaproteobacteria > Pseudomonadales > Cellvibrionaceae > Microbulbifer > Microbulbifer litoralis. Next base: position 203,115 of record NZ_JALKCV010000004.1, on the reverse strand, counting down.
TGCTGCCGGTCTGGGTGCTGCTGCAGCCGCGGGACTATATCAACGGCCTGCAACTGTTCGTCGGCCTGATCCTGCTCTACGGCGCGGTGATCGTAGCCAACCCGGCGGTGGTGGCACCGATGATCAACAGCGATGTGCCCGCCGGTACGCCGCCGCTGTTGCCGCTGCTGTTCGTGACCATCGCCTGCGGTGCCATTTCCGGCTTTCACGGCCTGGTGGCCTCCGGCACCACTTCCAAACAGTTGAACAAAGAGACGGATGCGCGTTTTGTCGGCTACTTTGGCGCCGTGGGGGAGGGCGCGCTGGCGCTGGGCGCGATCATCGCCGCGACCGCCGGCTTCGCCTCGCTGGCGGACTGGCAGGCGGTCTACAGCAGTTTCGGCCAGGGCGGCGTGCAGGCGTTTGTGGACGGCGGCGCGGCGATTCTCAGCGCCGGCACCGGCATCAATGCCGAAGTCGCCGGCACCATGCTGACGGTCATGGCGGCGCTGTTTGCCGGCACCACCATGGACACCGGCCTGCGGCTGCAGCGCTACATTTTCCAGGAGTGGGGCGAGATCTACAAAATCAACTGGATGCACCGACCGATGCCGGCGACCATGCTGGCGGTGGCCAGCTGCGTGCTGCTCGCCTTCGGCGCCGGCGGCGCGGACGGTTCCGGTGGCCTGTTGATCTGGCCGCTGTTCGGCACTACCAACCAGCTGTTGGCCGGCCTGACGCTGCTGGTGGTGACGGTCATGCTGGTGCGCCTGGGCCGGCCGACCATCTTTACCCTGGGGCCGCTGGTTTTCCTGCTGGTGATGACACTGGCCGCGCTGTTGCTGCAGCTCAAAGAGTTTTTTGTGAAAAATGACTGGTTCCTGTTCAGTCTCGACCTGGTGGTGCTGGTGGCGGCAGTCATGGTCACCCTCGAATGTATCGCCACGCTGAAACTCCGTCGCTATACGGCGGAGGAAGGCGAATCGTGAAGCTTGCCGGAAAACTGCAGTACATAAAGCGCCTCTGTCGCCGCGCCGGTGAGCTCGGTGCCGAGTATTACAATGCCCCCTACCGCGCGGCCATCGCGCGGGCACAGCGCGACGAGGACGATCTGTTCATGCTGCTGGTGTTCGGCGAGGCGCTGGGTATTCCCAACCCCGCCACCTGGTACACGCTGGAGTTGCAGCCGCTGATGCTGGACCGCTTTCACGATTGGCACCAGCGCATGGGGATGGAGAAATCGCCCCTCGACCAGTTCCGCTGCTGTTGATGTCCCTGTGAAACGGCGCTGTCGATGAGTCTGCTGGATACTGAAAAACTGCTGGCCGAGAAAAGCCTGTTGATGGTGGGCGGCAAGGGCGGTGTGGGCAAAACCACCGCGGCTTCGGCCCTGGCCCTGCGCGCGTCCGAACTGGGCCGGCGCGTTCTGCTGGTGTCCACCGATCCGGCCCACAGCCTGGCGGACGCCTTTGATGCCCGCATCGGCGACCGCGAGACACCGCTGGCGGAAAACCTCGCCGGCCTGGAGATCGACCCGGATGCGGAGGTCGACGCCTATCTCGAGCGGGTGCGCCGCCAGATGGCCCGCCATATTTCGCCGGTGCAGCGGGATACGCTGGAGCGGCAGTTGAAACTCAGCCGCGAGTCCCCCGGCGCCCAGGAAGCGGCGTTGCTGGAACGTATCAGCGCCCTTGTCGATGACCCCGGCGATCGCGACCTGCTTATTTTCGACACCGCGCCCACCGGCCACACACTGAGGCTGCTCAGCCTGCCGGAAATCATGAGCGTATGGATGGAGGGGCTGCTGCAACAGAACCGCCGCAGCGAGAAACTCGGCGAGGTGCTCGCCCACCTGACGCCCGGTCGCGACCTCGACAGTCCCACCGCAGGCGGCGACGAACGCAGCCGTGCGCTGGCGGAACCGCTGTTGGAGCGCCAGGGCCGTTTCCGCCGCACCCGGCGGTGCCTGCAGGACAACCGGCGGAGCGGTTTCATCTTCGTGCTCACCGCCGAGCGGCTGCCGATCCTGGAAACCGCCCGGGCGGTGGAAAACCTGCGCGAGGCGAAGATCCCGGTCGCCGGCCTGTTGGTCAACCGGGTGCTGCCGGACGGGGTGGGCGAGGGCGGTTTTCTGCGCGCGCGAAAAGAGCGCGAGCTTCGCCTGTTGCAGGACATCGAGCAGCGTTTCGCGGACCTGGACCGGCGACATCTGCCCCTGCAGCCGGATGATATCCACGGCCTGGACGCGCTGCGCCGGTTCTCCCGGCTTTTGCATTCGCCGTGATCACGGAGAGGGCAGGCGCTGCGTCCGGTCGATAATCAAAGCAGATAAAGATAACGATGATGAAAACAACAAGTTCGCTTTTATTATTCCTGGCATTGACTGTAACCGGTTACTCCGCCGCCGATCCGCTTTCCATCCAACCCGTTCCCCGCACCCAGCAGTTTCCCTGGATGAGCCTGTCCTCCTGGTACCGGAAACACGCCGACGACATCCAGGTCGCGGAAGCGGGCAGCGCCCGGTTGCTGTTTTTGGGGGATTCCATTACCGAGGGCTGGGCCACGGCGCCGTCGGTCTGGAAGCGCGAGTTTGCGCCCTACGACGCTGCCAATTTTGGTATCGGTGGGGATCTCACTCAGAACCTGCTGTGGCGCCTGGACCACGGCGCCGTCGAGAAGCTGGACCCGGAAGTCGTGGTGATCCTGATCGGGGTCAATAACTTCCTGCACAACGACGCCAGTGCGCGGGATACTTTTGCCGGGGTGCAGGCAGTGGTTGATCGGGCGCTGGAGGGTTATCCCGATGCCCGTATCGTTTTGCACGGTATCTTTCCCTACGGCGAAATGCCGGATACCGCGGAGCGGGCGCGGGTGCGGGCGACCAATGCGCTGATAGAAGCCCTGGCGGAAAACCCGCGGGTGGATTACTTCGATTTCGGGTCGGTATTCCTGCAGGATGACGGCCGCATCGGCAAGGCTATCATGGCCGACTATCTGCACCCGACCGAGCGCGGCTATAAGCTCTGGGCGAAACAGCTGCGCCCGGTACTGTCCGGTTTACTGGAAAAATAGGGAGCGATATGAAAAGGGTAGCGGCATACCTGTTGCCGGCCGCATTGTGTGTCTTGCCCGCCCTCGGAGCGGCCGCGACCATCGAAGCCAGCGACGAACAGGTGCGCTGGAGCGGGCGCCATGTGGTTGAGGAGGATGGCGTCGTGCGTTTCGGCTATCCGAGCGTCAGTGCCAATCTCACCATTTCAGGGGGCGACCTCAGTGTAACCGCCTACAGCGGCAAGGCGGGCAGCCACTTGGCGGTGACCATCGACGATGGCCCACCGCGGCGTTTCACCCTGACCCGGGAAGCGAAACGGTATCCGCTGGTAGAGAACGATGGCAGGCCCCACCGGGTGCGGCTCAGTCACCTGTCGGAAACCTGGCGCGGTATCGTGACGGTTGAGGGGTTTCGCCTCGACGGTGGGGAATTGCAGCCACCACCACCCGCGGCCCGGCGCAGGCTGCTGGTCGTCGGCGATTCGGTTACCTGCGGCGAAGGCGTCCAGCAGCCGGCCGACTACCAGTGTGAGACCAATCCGCGCCGGCCGGATTCCGACCACTCCTACGGCATGCTGCTCGGCCGGGCCCTGGGCGCGGAGACCCAACTGGTCTGCTACGGTGGGCGCGGCCTGATCCGCAGCTGGAACGGAAATACCGACGAGCTGCAGGCACCGCAGTTTTTCGACCTGGCGATTCCGGTGCGCGACGGACCGGCCGCAAACCTGACCGCGTTTGTACCGGATGCCATCCTGGTTTCACTCGGCACCAACGATTTCAGCCTCGGCATCGGCCCGCTGCCGGAGCGGGAGGAATTCGTGCCTACCTATGTCGATTTTGTCGAGCGCTTGCTGTCGGTATATCCGGGAGCGGAAATTGCGCTCACCGAGGGCGCCATCGTCAATGACGAGGCGGATCCGGGCAGACCGCAGCGCAGTGTGTTGAGAAGCTACCTGGCCGATACGGTGGCGCGGGTGGGGGACGGTCGTGTCCATCGGGTGGTTTCCCGATATCACCCGGGCGACGACTGCGATGCGCACCCGACGGGGGCACAGCACAGGATGATGGCGGAAGAACTGGAGCCCGTCATTGCGCCGCTATTGGGTCGATGAAAATGGGGTCTTACGGAGACTGTGGCGGCCGATAAAAAGGCCTGCACGGTTAGTTAAGCCACGTCGTCGAAAGGTCCTGATGCCGGGTGCAGCTTTGCGAGACTGTCTGCGAGAGGGACCTCGCAGACAAGCCTACAGGGACGTATTCACGGCGTGTCTCGCAAAGCTGCACCCGGTAGCAGGACCGCCCCAATGTCAGCTGAAGCCCTGCGCATCTCATCGTCCAAGCTTTACCTGCTTAACTGACCGGCATTGCCACAAATGGGGGCTTATTTTTAAAACGCAATATTCTTCGGCGTCCGCGGAAACGGAATCACATCGCGGATATTGCCCATACCGGTGACGTAGGACACGATGCGATCGAAACCCAGGCCGAAGCCGGCGTGGGGGACGGTGCCGTAGCGGCGCAGGTCGCGGTACCAGTAGAGATGTTCTTTGGGAATATTCATCTCGTCCATGCGCTCGTCGAGTTTCTCTAGGCGTTCCTCGCGCTGGGAGCCGCCGATGATCTCGCCGATACCCGGCGCCAGCACATCCATGGCGGCGACGGTTTTGCCGTCATCGTTCATGCGCATATAGAAGGCCTTGATATCCTTCGGGTAGTTCATGACGATCACCGGCTTCCTGAAGTGCTTCTCGGCCAGGTAGCGCTCGTGCTCGGAGGCCAGGTCGATACCCCAGGAAACCGGGAACTCGAATTTCTCCTTGCACTTCTCCAGGATCTCGATCGCTTCGCTGTAGTTGATGCGTGCGAAGTCGTTGCCGGTGATGTTTTCCAGCCGTGAGATGGCCTCCTTGTCGATGCGCTGGGCGAAGAAGGCCATATCGTCGGCGCGCTCCTCGAGCACCGCCTTGAAGACGTATTTGAGCATTTTCTCCGACAGGTCGGCGGTATCCGCCAGGTCGGCGAAGGCGATTTCCGGTTCCACCATCCAGAATTCCGCCAGGTGGCGGGTGGTGTTGGAATTTTCCGCGCGGAAAGTGGGGCCGAAGGTATAGACCTTGGACAGCGCCAGGCAGTAGCTCTCCACGTTCAGCTGGCCGGACACGGTCAGGAAGCTCTCCTCGCCGAAGAAGTCCCTGGAGTAATCCACCTCGCCCCTGTCGGTCAGCGGCAGGTTGGCCTGGTCCAGGGTGCTGACGCGGAACAGCTCGCCGGCGCCCTCGCAGTCGGAGGCGGTCAGGATGGGCGTGTGGATCCAGTTAAAGCCGTTTTCGTGGAAGAAGCGGTGCAGCGCCTGGGCGATACAGTTGCGCACCCGCGCCACGGCGCCACCGACATTGGTGCGCGCACGCAGGTGGGCGTGTTCGCGCAGGTGTTCCATGGTGTGGCGCTTGGGCGACATGGGGTAGGTGTCCGGGTCCTCGACCCAGCCGACTACGTGTACCTCGGTGGCCAACAGCTCAATCGCCTGGCCCTTGCCCTCGGACGCCTTCACGGTACCGGTGATGTCCACCGCACAGCCGGTGGTCAGGCGCAGTACTTCGGATTCGTAGTTGTGGATGTCGGCCTCGACCACCACCTGGATGGGGTCGAAGCAGCTGCCGTCGTGCACGGCGAGGAACGAGAGGCCCGCCTTGGAGTCGCGGCGGGTCCGGATCCAGCCCTGGATACGGGCTTCGCTGCCCTCGCGGTGGGAGGACTTCAACAGGGAATCTACGGATTCAACTTGCATGGATGTGCTCTTGTCTCTCTGTCCGGGGACGCGGGCTCCGGCCCGCGCCCCGTGGTGTTGCGTTACGCCGCGCATATTGGCGTTTTGGCGGGTGAAAATCCAGCCCCGTTGTGGAGGCTGCAGGGTGTGCCGTGCGCACGGGTGGCCGGGCGGTGTGCACGGCGTACCCCAGAAGGAGAATCAGAGGTGGTCGCGGGGAATCTTGCGCTGCCAGTTTTCGGTGAAGACGCGGCTGTCCCCCTCCCAGGCGTCCAGCTCCGCGTGGATATAGAAGTATTCGGTGTCTGCGGTGAGGACGGTGCGGGTGGTGGTGCGCACTGACCAGCTGCCGCGGCGGAAGATGCGCTCGGTGCGGGTTTCGCCACGCAGGCTCTCGAAGTCGTCGTCGCGGAAGCTGTACCAGTTGCGGGTGCGGTTGGCCACTTCCATGTCGATTTCCCGCAGCCGTTTCAGGCCCTCGTCCTTGATCACCTCCAGCACTGACTGGTCGAGCGCCAGGTCGCGGTGTACCAGCCAGTTGTGCTCCGGCGGCTCGACTGTCCTGACGGGCGTGGGCGGGGCCACTTCCGGTTTCTGGAAGCGGATTTCGGCATCCTCGGGTTTCGGCTCCCGCTGCGGCAGGATCAACTGGCTGGCGGCCGGGTAGACCGTCATGCGCACCGGTCGCGGAGACGGCCAGGCCAGCGCCCAGTAGGAAGTGGACAGGCTTAGCCGCAACCGGTGGCCGGCGGGAAAGTTCTGGGCGATGGCGTTCAGTGGCACGCGCACGCGATAGGTCTTGCCGGGGACAAGGGGTTCCGGCTCCGCGTGGCTCTTGCGGTGGGTCAGGTTGAACAGGCCGTAGGTCACGCGGGTGGCCTTGCCGTCCGGTGCCACATCGGACAGCCGCGCGGCTACCATCGCCACCGGCTGGTTGCATTCCAGCTCCAGTTCCGCCACCGGTGTCCCCAGGATTTCGAGCTCCCGATCCAGCGGTGCGCTCTCGAATACCAGGGAGCCGCCGTCTTCCAGCCGCTGGTCGTGGGGCAGGTCGGGGGCGTAAGTGTAGGAGCACCACTTGCCGGCCAGCAGGCCGACGGACAGCGGCGACTGGATATACATGCTCTCGCCGCCACCGCAGGACGGTTCGCCGGGCATCAGGATGCGGTGGGGATCCAGCCTGTAGGCCACATCGCGGATGCGCGGCGCCGGCCAGACGTCCTCGCCAACCCAGCGCCCCGGGCGCTCCCGGTAATAGGTCGTGGGCGGCATGCTGTCCTGCATCCAGGCGCGCAGCATGGGTTCGGCCATGATGCCGGTATCGCGCCCCTTCAGCCACAGGTCCCACCAGCGCAGCGCCTCCTGCAGGAAGCCGATGGCCGGACCCGGCGCGCCCTGGTGGGGATATTTGTGGCCCCAGGGGCCGATCAATCCCAGGCGCGGCACCTGCAGGTGTTCCAGCAACCGGAAGATCGCGTTGGTGTAGCCGTCGGCCCAGCCGCCCACCAGCATCACCGGGCTGCGGATGGCCTCGTAGTGCTCGCTGACGGAGCCGTGTTTCCAGTAGTCATCCCGGTGCTGGTGGCGCAGCCAGGTGTCCAGCCACAGGCCGCTGCCGGCGAGGCGCTGCAACCACATCTCGCGCCAGCGCTCGCCAACCAGCGCCGGATCCGGCGGGCAGGTGTTGACGGAGAACATGGTGGTGGCCTCCGACAGGTTGTCGGTCAGCAGGCAGCCGCCCATGTAGTGCATGTTGTCGAGATACAGGTCGTCGGTGGAGCAGGCGGAAATCACCGCTTTCAGTGCCGGTGGCGCCAGCGATGCCACCTGCAGTCCGTTGAAGCCGCCCCAGGAGATGCCCATCATGCCCACATTGCCATCGCACCAGGGCTGTTCCGCCAGCCAGGCGATTACCGCGGCGCCATCGTCCAGCTCGCGCTGCCGGTACTGGTCGCGCAGGATGCCCTCGGACTCGCCACTGCCGCGCAGGTCCACGCGCACGCAGGCGTAACCGTGGCCGGCCAGGTAGGGGTGCAGGATGGAATCCCGCAGGCGCGTCATATCCCGCTTGCGGTAGGGGATATATTCGAAGATGGCCGGTACCGGTTCGCGCTCGGCATTTTCCGGCAGCCAGATACGCGCCGCGAGCCTGCAGCCGTCGGGCATGGGGATCTCCACATGCTCGCGCATCTCGAGCCGGTAAGGGAATTCGCTGATTACCTTCATCAGTAGCGCACGCGGTTGAACTGGAAGGGCTCGGGCTCGCCACCGTCCGAGAACCTGAAGTGCAGGGCCTCGGCGAGGCGGTGGTACTTGTCCAGGAGTTCCCGCTGGTTCTGGGCGCCCAGCCAGATGTTGGCGATCTCGAAACTGTAGCTGTCCTGCATCGACTGTTCGGACAGGCGGCGGCCGCGGTCGGCGGTGATCACGATTTTACTGTCGGGGAATTCCCGCTCGATCCGTTTGATCTCTTCGTCGTCGGGCGCCTGTTCCAGCAGGGCGTCGCGGTAGCGGCGCAGCATGAACTTGGCGGCTGTGCGGTAGTCGCCGCGGCAATCGCCCAGATCCGTGATGCGCCCCAGGGCCAGGTCGACCGGTATCTGGTGATTGGATACACCGTGCACCTTGATGAACTGGTCGCTGTGGGACTGGGAGATCCGTGTATTGACTTCCAGTACCTTGAAGGCGTTCTTCTGCGCATCCCAGAAAAACTCGATACCAAAGGGGGAATTGTCGAAGCCGAGATGTCGCAACAGCTTCTCCCCGGCGGCGCAGATCCTGTCCTGCGCGTGTCGCGGCCACACGGAGGGGTATTCGTAGCGGGTGAAACTCTGCCTTTTATTGTCTTTGACCGTATCGACGATGCCGTGCACGCGGTAGTCACCATCGAGCAGGGCGCCCTCTATCCCGCACTGCTTGCCGCCGATGATCTCCTCGGCGATGCACCAGTTGCCGTCCACAGGGCCCACTTCGTCCGGAACCGAAACGTGTGCCAGGGCCTGGTTGAACGGGTCGCCGAAACTGTGGATGCCGGCCCGGATCTTCCGCAGTGCTTCCCCGAACTGGCCGGCGTTCTCGATGCGGAAACCGAGGAAAGAGGAGTGGGCCTTGATCGGTTTCAGCCAGAAGGGGTAATCGATGGTCAATTGTGCCAGCGGCGTTTCGGCAAACGGATCCACCGGGCAGAAATCCGGAGTCCAGTCCGGCATCGCCCTGCGCTGTTCGAGGCGGCACCAGTATTTATGCTCGCATTTGAGCACCGCCTCGAGAGAGGCCGAGCGCAGTCCGCGATCCTGGCTGAGATGGGCCAGCAGTACGCTGGTGGGAAAATCCCAGTGGCCGATAATGCCGGCGATGGGATCGGGGAAGTCCTCGAGCTGGCGGCGCGCCTGGTCCAGCATCGCGTCGTAGTCGAAGGTCGCCGGGTTGACCACTTCCGATATATCGAAGAGCGGGTGGAAGCGGTAGTTGTCGGCCCCGTGTACACACCTGAGGAAAGAGAGTCGCAGCGGGTCGAGCCCGAGGACAAAGAAGTGCTTGGGCATGGACTGCTCCCCTCGCGTACATCGCCATAGGCTGCGCTTTAAGCCCGGAATTAGTGGCAGTCTAGTGTCGCGAGACGGGATTGGTTGTTCCGGATGCAGAGATCTGGCCGGGTTGGCAGCAGGGAATGCGGGAATCCGCCGGTTCCGGCGGCGCGGGGTGAATTCCTGTCGGGTCAGGCTGGGCGAGCACATGGCCCGCCCGTCGGGAAGATATGCAGGGCTCAGGCGAGCCCGCGGCGGCGGAACAGCGGCAGTTTTTCGTCCACCGCGGCCTGGTAGCTGTCGCTGAAGTCGTGTAGCGAATCGAGCAGTTTCGCCAGCGGCTGCTCACCCTCGTAGGCGAAGGCGTCGAAGCCGCAGCGGCGCAGGTAGGTGAGCTGGTCGCGCATGAAGGCGCCCACCGCGCGCAGTTCGCCGGTATAGCCGTAGCGTTCGCGCAGCAGGCGGCCGGTGCTGAAACCGCGACCGTCGGCAAAGGCCGGGAAGTGCACCGCAATCAGCGGCAGGTCCCCGGCCTCGTCGCCGATCAGGTCGGCGGACTCGTCGCTGTTCAGCCAGACGCCGATCTCCGCGCGGCGCTGGACCAGGTCACCTTTCAGCGCTTTCCAGATCCGGTAGGGCAGGATGATTTTCCCGGGCGCCAGGGCGTCGGCAGTGATCTCCGCATCGTCCTCGTCCTGCGGCAGCAGTCGCCAGTCATTGGTGGCAACTTGCCCGTCGACAATCAGCTCTGCAGGATTTTCCGGTTGGGGACCGAGCTTAACTGGCTTTGGCATAGACTTTTTCCTTGAAGGGCTGCAGGCCGATGCGGTTGTAGGTGTCGATAAACAGTTCGTCCTCGCGGCGTTCATTGACGTAGATGTCGAGGATGGTGTCGATCACGTCCGGTACTTCCGCACGGGAGAAGCTGGGGCCCAGCACCTTCGCCAGGCTGGCATTTTCCGACGAACTGCCGCCCAGTTGGACCTGGTAGAACTCCTCGCCTTTCTTGTCCACGCCGAGAATGCCGATATGACCCACGTGGTGGTGGCCGCAGGCGTTCATGCAGCCGGAGATGTTCAGGTTCAGGTCGCCCAGGTCGTAGAGGTAGTCCATGTCGTCGAAGCGGCGCTGGATGGCCTCGGCCACCGGAATCGATTTGGCGTTGGCCAGCGAGCAGTAGTCGCCGCCGGGGCAGCAGATCATATCGGTCAGGGTGCCGATATTGGGTGTGGCAAAGCCGTTGGTGCGCGCGGCCTGCCAGAGTTCGAACAGCTTTTCCTGTTCCACGTCTGCCAGCACCACATTCTGGTCGTGGGTGACGCGCACCTCGCCGAAGCTGAAGCGGTCCGCCAGCCCGGCGATCGCCTCCAACTGGCGGTCGGTGACATCGCCCGGCGGCACGCCGGTGGGCTTGGTGGACAGGCGCACGGCGCGGTAGCCGGGTACCCGGTGGGCGAAGGTGTTGCGCTCCAGCCAGCGGGCGAAGGCCTTGTCGCCCGCCGCCTGCGACTGCAGTGCCGCTTCGCTGTCAGCGCCGTCGACCTGGCGGTAGTCGGGCGCGGTGAAGAAGGACTTGGCCCAGGCCAGCGCTTCCGGTGTCAGCTCGTCGGCACCATCACGGATCTGTTCCCACTCGGCTTCGACGAGACGGCCGAATTCCTCCGCCCCCATGGCCTTGACCAGGATCTTGATACGGGCCTTGTACTTGTTGTCGCGCCGGCCCAGTTGGTTGTAGATGCGCACGATCGCTTCCAGGTAGGACAGCAGGTGCCGCTCCGGCAGGAAGTCGCGGATTTTTTCGGCGATCACCGGCGTGCGGCCCTGGCCGCCGCCGACATAGACCTCGTAGCCGATCTCGCCGTCGCGCTCGACGATCTGCACGCCGATATCGTGCACGCGGATGGCGGCGCGGTCGGTCTGGGCACCGTTGACGGCGATCTTGAACTTGCGCGGCAGAAAGGCGAATTCCGGGTGGAAGGTGGACCACTGGCGGATCAACTCGCAGTAGGGGCGCGGGTCGGCGATCTCGTCGCGGGCCACGCCGGCGTAGGGGTCCGAGGTGGTATTGCGGATGCAGTTGCCGCTGGTCTGCACCGCGTGCATCTCCACTTCCGCCAGCTCGGCCAGGATCTTCGGCACGTCCTCGAGCTGCGGCCAGTTGTATTGCAGGTTCTGGCGCGTGGTGAAGTGGGCGTAGCCCTTGTCGTAGTCGCGGCTGATGCGGGCCAGGCGCTTGAGCTGGGCGCTGTTCAGCAGGCCGTAGGGCACGGCGATGCGCAGCATCGGCGCCAGTCGCTGGATATAGAGCCCGTTCTGCAGGCGCAGCGGCAGGAACTGCTCCTCGCTGAGCTGGCCGGCCAGATAGCGTTCCGTCTGGCCGCGGAACTGGGCCACGCGATCGCCGATGATGGCGCGGTCCCGGTCGTCATATCGATACATAACAGCTTGATTCCATTGCCATTTGCACACTTTTTAAGGTGTTTGCGGAGAGGCGGGTAAGAAATTCGCGCATTCTCCGATGGCGCATAACATACCAGCGCGCTTATGCAAAAAATAACAATTTTTTTCGCTACCTCAGTAACAAACGGTTATAAGCGCGTAAAGATTGTGTGGATTTGTCGGCTTGCGCCATAGACGGGGATTTGATCTACTTGACCAACCGTTCCCGAGCGGCACAGCTACCCTGAATAACAATAATCAGCGATCGGAGTCTTTCGATGAGTGAAGAAGTAGTTGTTTCCAATGAGAGTGATAACGCGGCAGATGCCTTTGCCGCGGTGGCCCTGGTAGCGATCTTCGTGGCTACCTGCATTTTCTGGGTCGCCTCGCAGTAACGCTGTACCCCCCCCCCAGCGCCCGGAGCAGAGCGGTGCCGGGCCTCATTCCCTGTTCCGCACCACCCGTTCAGCCCATATTGCTGAGCACCGTCTTCACCACCAGTACCAGCGTCAGCACAAACAGTGCGGTAAAGATGATGCCGGCGGCGATATAGGTCTTGATACTGCCAGCCTTGAAGTCGCGCTCACGGTTCCTGTTGCTCTGCACGCCGATGGCAGCGGCCAGGGTGCTGAGGACCACCTGGCCGAATGAAGGACTCTTGTCCTCTTTGTTGTCTTCTTTATTCTCCACTTCCAGCTCCATCAACTGAGTAGGGTGCGTCGTGCGCACCATCGAACGGCCGGTGCCCACGGCGCACTCTACTGGAATCCCGAGTTCCGGCTGTTCAGTCGTCGAGGTTCGGCCGCAACCAGCGCTCCAGTTCCGTCTCCGTCATACCCTTGCGCTCGGCCAGGTCCTGCAGCTGGTCGCGGCCGATCTTGCCGACATTGAAGTATTTTGCCTCCGGGTGGGCAAAATACCAGCCGCTGACGGCGGCCGCGGGCAGCATGGCAAAGTGCTCGGTCAGGGTGACACCGGCATTGTCCGGGGCGTCAAGGAGTTGGAACAGGGTAGCCTTTTCCGTGTGGTCGGGGCAGGCGGGATAGCCGGGCGCCGGGCGGATGCCGCGGTAGCGTTCCCGGATCAGTTCCTCGTTGGAGAGCTGCTCGTCCGGGGCGTAACCCCAGTACTCCCTGCGCACCTGCTGGTGGAGGCATTCGGCCAGGGATTCGGCCAGTCGATCCGCCAGCGCCTTGACCATGATCGCATTGTAATCGTCGTGCTTCGCCTCGTACTCCGCCGCCAGCTCGTCGGCACCGATGCCGGTGGTGACGGCGAAACCACCCACATAGTCGATCACGCCGGACTCCAGTGGCGCGACGAAGTCCGCCAGCGAGCGGCACAGGCCGTCGCCGCCACGCTTCTGTACCTGCTGGCGCATCTGGTGCAGGCGGGCCAGTTCCTCGCCGCGGCTTTCGTCCTTGTAGACGATGATATCGTCGCCGGCGCTGTTGGCCGGCCACAGGCCGAATACGGCGCGGGCCCTGAGCAGCTTGTTGTCGATAATCTCCCGCAGCATCGCCTGGGCGTTGTTGAACAGGTCCGTGGCCGCCTCGCCGACGATTTCATCTTCGAGGATCGCCGGGTATTTGCCAGCCAGGTCCCAGGAGATGAAGAAGGGCGTCCAGTCGATGGTATCGACCAGTTGTTCCAGCGGGAAATCGTCGATGGCGGTGACGCCGAACCGGTTTGGCACGGCGGGAGTGTAGTTCTGCCAGTCGAACTGTGGCGCGGCCGCCAGCGCATCCTCGTAGCTGAGGCGCTTGTCGTTGCGCTTGCGGTTGGCGGTGCGGGCGCGCACCTTGTCGTACTCTTCCCGGATTCCTTTCACGTAGGCCGGGCGCAGCTCGTCGGAAATCAGGTTGCTGGCCACGCCCACGGCACGGGAGGCGTCGGCGACGTAAACGGTCTGGTTGCGGTGGTACTGCGGATCGATTTTTACCGCAGTGTGCGCCTTGGAAGTGGTGGCGCCGCCGATCAGCAGCGGGATGTCGAAGCCCTGGCGCTCCATTTCCGCGGCCACGTGCACCATTTCATCCAGCGACGGCGTGATCAGGCCGGACAGGCCGATAATATCGCACTGTTTTTCCTTCGCGGTCTGCAGGATGGTTTCCGCCGGCACCATCACACCCAGGTCGATCACTTCGTAGTTGTTGCAGGCCAGCACCACGCCGACGATATTCTTGCCGATATCGTGTACGTCGCCCTTGACCGTCGCCATCAGGATGCGGCCGTTGGGTTTGCTGTCCTCGGTCTTTTCCGCCTCGATATAGGGCTGCAGGTAGGCAACCGCCTGCTTCATGACCCGCGCGGACTTGACCACTTGCGGCAGGAACATCTTGCCCTCGCCGAACAGGTCGCCGACCACATTCATGCCGTCCATCAGCGGGCCCTCGATCACATCCAGCGGGCGGGTCGCCTGCGCGCGGGCCTCTTCGGTATCTTCCTCGATATAGTTGTTGATGCCCTTGACCAGCGCGTGTTCGATACGCTTTTTCACCGGCAGCTCGCGCCAGCTCAGGTCTTCCTTGCGCGCGGAAGCGCTGCCGTCGCCGCGGTACTTCTCGGCGATATCGAGTAGTGCCTCGGTGGCATCCGGGTTGCGGTTCAGGATCACGTCCTCGACCTTTTCCCGCAGCTCTTCCGGCAGTTCATCGTACACCGCCAGCTGGCCGGCGTTGACGATGCCCATGTTCAGGCCAGCCTTGATGGCGTGGTACAGGAACACCGAGTGGATGGCCTCGCGCACCGGGTTGTTGCCGCGGAAGGAGAAGGACACATTGGACACACCGCCGGAGATGCTGGCACCGGGCAGGTTTGCGCGAATCCACTCGGCCGCCTGGATAAAGTCGACGGCGTAGTTATTGTGCTCCTCGATACCGGTGGCGACGGCGAAAATATTCGGGTCGAAGATAATGTCGTTGGGCGCAAAGCCGACCTTGTCCACCAGCACGTCGTAACTGCGCTTGCAGATTTCCGCCTTGCGCTCGAAGGTGTCCGCCTGGCCGTCCTCGTCGAAGGCCATCACCACCACCGCGGCGCCGTAGCGCAGGCACAGGCGCGCCTTGTCGGTAAAGTCCTGTTCGCCTTCCTTGAGGCTGATGGAATTGACGATGGGCTTGCCCTGGATGCACTGCAGCCCGGCTTCGATCACCTCCCACTTGGAGGAATCCACCATAAACGGCACCCTGGCGATATCCGGCTCGGTGGCGGCCAGGTTGAGGAAACGGCGCATGGCGGCGACCGAATCCAGCATTGCCTCATCCATATTGAAGTCGATTACCTGGGCGCCGTCCTCGACCTGCGCGGCGGCCACCTGCAGGGCGGTATCGTAGTCTTCCTCCATGATCAGGCGCTTGAAGCGTGCCGAGCCGGTCACGTTGCAGCGCTCGCCGACATTCACGAACAGGGAATTTTCGTCGACGGTGAACGGCTCCAGGCCCGACAGGCGCAGCGCCGGTTTGATCTGCGGCAGTTTGCGCGGCGGGATATCGGCCACTGCGTCCGCGATCGCGCGGATATGCTCCGGCGCGGTGCCGCAGCAACCGCCGAGGATATTGAGGAAGCCGCTGCGCGCGAACTCGGCGACGATGCTGGCGGTCTCCTCCGGCAACTCGTCGTACTCGCCGAATTCGTTCGGCAGGCCGGCGTTGGGGTGCGCGGACACATGTTCCGCGCAGACGCCGGACAGCGCCTCCACATAGGGGCGCAACTCGGTGGCGCCCAGGGCACAGTTGAGACCCACGCTCAGGGGCTTGGCGTGGGCCACGGAGTTGTAGAAGGCTTCGGTGGTCTGTCCCGATAAAGTGCGGCCGGAGGCATCGGTGATGGTGCCGGAGATCATGATCGGCAGCTCGAAACCGACCTCGTCGAACAGCTGGTGCAGGGCGAAGATGGCCGCCTTGGCGTTCAGGGTATCGAAGATGGTCTCGATCAGGATCAGGTCCGAGCCGCCCTCGATCAGCGCGCGGCCGGCTTCGACATAGTTCTCCACCAGCTTTTCGAAGGTCACGTTGCGCGCGCCCGGGTCGTTGACGTCCGGCGAGATGCTGGCGGTGCGCGAAGTGGGCCCGATCACGCCGGCCACCCAGCGCGGCCTGTCCGGCGTGGCCATGGCGTCGGCGGCGCGGCGCGCCACCTCGGCGGCGGCGCGGTTCAATTCCGGGACCAGGTCCTCCATATCGTAATCCGCCTGGGACAGGCGCGTGGCGTTGAAGGTATTGGTCTCGATAATGTCTGCGCCGGCCTCCATATAGTCCCGGTGCAGCTGCTCGATCATGTCCGGTTGGGTCAGCGTCAGCAGGTCGTTGTTGCCCTGCACATCCCGGTGGAAATCGGCAAAGCGCTCGCCGCGGTACTGGCCCTCGCTCAGCTTCGCCCGCTGGATCATGGTCCCCATGGCGCCGTCCAGGATCAGGATGCGCTTCTCCAGCGCGGCATGGAGCTGTTCCAGGCGTTGACTGCGGGACTGTTGCGACATGGGCACTTCCTTTAAACGGGTCTCGAAGAGGGCGGCAATGTTAGCATATTCGGGACTCGGGACTCGGGACTCGGGACTCGGGACTCGGGACTCGGGACTCGGGACTCGGGACTCGGATGCGCGGAGCTGGAGCTCCGCGGTCCCGGGAGAGGGATGGAGGGATGACCTATGAATAAAGAAACCGACAACAACCGCTGGAGCTTCTGGATAGATCGCGGCGGCACCTTTACCGATATCGTCGCCCGCCGCCCGGATGGGCGGCTGGTCAGCCACAAGCTGCTGTCCGAGAATCCGGAGCAATACGAGGACGCCGCCCTGGCCGGTATCCGCGCTCTGCTGGATTTGGACGTCGATGCCCCCATCCCGCCGGAAGCTATCGAGGCGGTCAAGATGGGCACTACCGTGGCCACCAATGCATTGCTGGAGCGCAAGGGCGATCCGGTGGCCCTGGTCACGACCAAGGGCTTCGCCGACGCCCTGCGTATCGGCTACCAGGCGCGCCCGAACCTGTTCGACCTCCAGATCAGGCTGCCGCAAATGCTCTACAGCGATGTCGTGGAGGTGGGCGAGCGCGTCACGGCCAATGGCGAAGTACTGGTGCCGCTGGATTGGGGCAGGGTGCGGGCGAACCTGCAGCGACTCTACGACGGCGGCCTGCGCGGCCTGGCGATCCTGTTGATGCACGGTTACCGCTACCCGGAACACGAGCGGGCAATCGCCCGCATCGCCGACGAGATCGGCTTTACCCAAGTCTCCGTCAGCCACCGGGTCAGCCCGCTGATCAAACTGGTGGGCCGCGGCGATACCACGGTGGTGGATGCCTACCTGTCGCCGGTACTGCGCCGCTATGTGGATCGGGTCGACAGGGCACTGGGTGGCAGCCGGCTGCTGTTTATGCAGTCCAATGGCGGCCTCGCCGACGCGCACTTTTTCCAGGGCAAGGACGCGATCCTGTCCGGTCCGGCCGGCGGCGTGGTGGGCGCCGCGCGCACTGCCGCCGAGGCCGGTTTCGAGCAGGTGATCGGCTTCGATATGGGCGGCACGTCCACCGATGTCTGCCACTACAGCGGCGACTACGAGCGCAGCCTGGAGTCCGAAGTGGCCGGTGTGCGCCTGCGGGCGCCGATGATGCGTATCCACACGGTCGCCGCCGGCGGCGGCTCGGTGCTGCACTTCGACGGCAGCCGCTACCTGGTGGGCCCGGATTCCGCCGGCGCCAACCCCGGCCCGGCCTGCTACCGCCGCGGTGGGCCGCTGACGGTCACCGACTGCAATGTGATGCTGGGCAAGCTGCAGCCCGAGTTCTTTCCCCAGGTGTTCGGTCCCGGTGCGGACCAGCCGCTGGACGCGGAAATCGTGCGGACAAAGTTCAGCGCACTGGCGGAAAAAATCCGCAAGGCCACCGGCGATGAACGCACGCCGGAACAGGTGGCCGAGGGCTTCCTGGCCATCGCGGTGGAAAACATGGCCAGCGCGATCAAGAAAATCTCGGTGCAGCGCGGCTACGAGGTATCGAAATACCTGCTCAACAGTTTCGGCGGCGCCGGCGGCCAGCACGCCTGCCTGGTGGCGGATGCGCTGGGCATGACGAAGATACTGTTGCACCGCTACGCGGGTGTGTTGTCCGCCTACGGCATCGGACTGGCGGACCTGCGCCTGACGCGGGAGCGCAGCCTGGAGCACATTTACTCGGCCGAATACGAGCCCGAATTGAATCGAATCTTTGACGAACTGGAAGCGGATGGGCGCCGCGAGATGTTGGCCCAGGGCGTACCCGAACAACAGATTCACTGCCTGCGCAAACTGCACTTGAAATACGAGGGCACGGATACGGCGCTGGAAGTGGCGATGGGCGGGTACGACAGGGTGCTGGCCGAATTCGAGCGGGACTATCGCCAGCAGTTCGGTTTTGTCGCCGGGGATAAGCCCTTGGTCGTCGAGGCGGTGCAGGTGGAGGTAATCGGGGCGGCCACGGAAGAAAGGCTAAAATCTCGCACCGACCTTGATCGGTGCGCACGGCGCACCCTACGACAAGTTGCATCCAGCGAGCGTGGCGAGACTTTGCCCGGCGCGAAGGCGCCAATCACCATGGATGGGAAGCGTCGCGAAACGCCGATCTACCGCGCCGAAGCACTGTGCCTCGGCGAGCAGATCGACGGCCCGGCGGTGATCAGCGAACCCAACAGCACCATTGTTGTCGAGCCCGGCTGGCGCGCGGAAATCACCGACACCGGCATTCTGCTGCAGCGCGTCGAAGCACTGCCGAAGCGCACCGCGATCGGCACCAGCGTCGACCCGGTGATGCTGGAGATCTTCAATAACCTGTTTATGTCTATCGCCGAACAGATGGGGGCGGCGCTCGAGAAAACCGCGTCCTCGGTCAATATCAAGGAGCGCCGGGATTTCTCCTGCGCACTCTTCGACCGCGACGGCGAGCTGATTGCCAATGCGCCGCATATGCCGGTGCACCTGGGTTCGATGAGCGAGAGTATCAAGACGGTCATTCGCGAAAATGCGTCCGATATGAAAGACGGCGACGCCTTTGTATTGAATGCGCCCTACAACGGCGGCACCCACCTGCCGGATATCACCGTAATCCGGCCCGTTTTTGGCGAAGGTAGCGACGATAGCGGCGAAGAGTTGCTGTTTTACGTTGCCACCCGCGGCCACCATGCGGACGTGGGCGGCATCACGCCCGGTTCCATGCCGCCGTTCAGCAAGAGCGTCGAGGAAGAGGGCGTGCTGCTGGACAACCTGAAACTGGTGGATGCCGGCACCTTCTGCGACGAAACCATCCGCAGAAAACTCGCTTCCGGAAAATATCCCGCGCGCAATATCCCGCAGAATATCGCCGACCTGCACGCCCAACTGGCCGCCTGCGAAAAGGGCGTGCGCGAGCTGCAGAAGATGGTGGCGCATTTCGGCCTGTCGGTGGTGCGGGCCTATATGCAGCATGTGCAGGGCAACGCCGAGGAATCCGTGCGCCGCACGCTCGAGGCGCTGCACGACGGCGACTTCCGCTATCAGATGGACGACGGCAGCGTCATCCGGGTGGCGGTGACGCTGGACCGGGAAAACCGCCGCGCGACGGTGGATTTTACCGGCACCAGCGGCCAGCACCCGGGCAACTACAATGCGCCGCGGGCGGTCACCAAGGCCGCGGTGCTGTATGTGTTCCGCTGCCTGGTGCGGGAGAATATCCCGCTGAACGGCGGCTGCCTGAAGCCGCTGGATATCGTCATTCCGGAGGGCTGCATGTTGAACCCCCAGTATCCGGCGGCGGTGGTGGCGGGCAATGTGGAGACCTCCCAGTATGTCGTCGATGCGCTGTTCGGCGCGCTGGAGACCATGGCCGCGGCCCAGGGCACCATGAACAACTTCACCTTCGGCGACGGTCGCTACCAGTACTACGAGACCCTGTGCGGCGGTTCCGGCGCCGGCCCGGATTTCGATGGCACCGACGCCGTGCACACCCATATGACCAACTCCCGCCTGACGGACCCGGAAGTGCTGGAGTGGCGCTTCCCGGTCCTGCTGGAGGCGTTCAGCGTCCGTCGCGGCAGCGGCGGAGCGGGGAAGCACAAAGGCGGTGACGGCGCCCGGCGACGGCTGCGCTTCCTGCAGCCGATGACCGCCTCCATCCTCGCCTCCCACCGAAAACTGCCGCCATTTGGGTTGAATGGCGGCGAACCGGGAGCCCTGGGGCGGAACTGGGTGGAAAGGGCAGGCGGCGGCCGGGAGGAACTGGACGGTCGCGCCGAGGTGCAGATGGAGGTCGGCGATGTCTTTGCCATCGAGACGCCGGGCGGCGGGGGCTATGGCGCAGCTTGAGTCGCACCTGAGGGGAATGGCACTCCCTCCGTCGATGCGAAGGATCTGCTGCCGGGAGTTGTTTGCGGGAGTGTCTGCAAGAGGGACCTCGCAGACAAGCCTACAGGGATGTATTCACGGCGTCTCCCGCAAACAGCTGCCGGCAGCAGGTCCGCCACGGAGCTGGTTAAAGGGCCAACCACCGAGGCAGAACTCGGGGTCGCCCCGACGATGATGCCCGGTTTAATTCCGGCCCCATTGGGAGTAAAATACCCGACAAGAAAACTCGGTTATTTGAGAAGTCTACTATGTCAGAACAGTCGCAAGACCTGAACGTCACCATCACCGAATCCGCCCAGGAGTACCTGCGCGAGCTGCTGGCGAAGCAGGACTGCGAGGGCATCGCCATCCGCATGTTCGTGTCCAGCCCGGGCACGCCCAATGCGGAGACCTGTATCGCCTACTGTCGCCCCGGCGAGGAGCAGGAAGGCGATGTGATGCTGGAGATGGATGGCCTCAAGGCCTATTTCGAGGGCCGCAGTATTCCGTACCTGGACGAGGCTCGGGTGGATTACGCGTCGGACAAGATGGGCGGCCAGCTCACCATCCGCGCACCGAACTCGCGCATGCCCAAGATTACCGACGACAGCCCGATCGAGGACCGTATCAACTACGTGCTCTACAACGAGGTCAACCCGGGCCTTGCCGCTCACGGCGGCCAGGTGAGCCTGGTGGAAGTCACCGACGACCACTATGCAGTGCTGAAATTCGGTGGTGGCTGCCAGGGCTGCGGTATGGTGGATATGACCCTGAAAGAAGGGGTCGAGAAAACCCTGAAGGACAAGGTGCCGGAACTAGCCGGGGTGAAGGACGTCACCGACCATACGGACAGATCGCAGGCCTACTACTGATCAAAAGAGCGAACCATCCGGTTCGCTCTTTTTGTATCCGGCGGTGGTATATGGGATGCGTACGATCGCCGGGAAAGGGGAAAGCTGTCACTCCCCGTCTTCGAAAGGCTCGTAGGCATCCACACCCAGCAGGTAGGCCCCGTCGAAACCGGCGTTTTCTATCCGGTAGATATAGGAATCGCTGTTGCCGTAGATGATGTCCTGCCAGCCCTGGCGCCAGTAATTTACCCGATAATCTCCTCCACCGGTTGCCTCGCCCAGCCATTCCGGAGGATTGGAAACCCAGTGGCTCTGCCAGTAGAAACGATCGCTTTCGGCCTCACCGATATTTACCGTCGCGATCAGCAGCCTCTCGCCGCCGTCGGCTTTGAAACGCAATTGCCGAATCTGTTCCGCGGTGTACGCCTCCTGGCTTTTAAAGAAGAGGTCCATCACGACCAGGTCGTAATTGGTATCGCTGATATCGTCGACCAGTTCCTGGCGGGTGGAGTAGTTCAGGGTGTTGGTGAGCACGAGGAAATTGTTGACCTCGAAGATGTCTTCGATATCGTCGCGATTGTAGTTGAATGGCTGATCCGGATATTCGGGAATATTGTCCAGCTCGCTGTTGTCTGCGGCAAAGGAGATATAGCCGGCGTCTTCGTTCAATGCATAGGAATCGTCGATCTTGCTCTGGCTGATGGCAAAATCCGTCACCATCGCGACGACATTGCCGTTGTCGCGCGCCATATCCAGGTAGCTGCGCAAGCGTTCCCGCCTGCCGGAGGAGGTGGGTTGGTCGATGCCGTCGTAACCGTAGAAGACGGCGTCCTGCCCGATACCGTTCAGGGCATTGATATAGCTGGTATCCGGTGAGCCGGAAGTGCTGCCGGAGCTGCTGACGAGTTCGATACCGCCGTAGGCGATTACAATGAAATTGGAGTCCAGCCCCCGACCGTAACTGCCGATATCGCGCACGAAATCGCGCATTTCCTGGCGGTAGTCGGTGGAACCCTCTTCCGGCAGGAAGTTGGGTACGTCGTCGAAGTCACAGCCCTGAAGTATTAAGGGGAGTGTCAGGAAAGTGTAAAGCCGTTTCAAAATCCCTCTCCGGTGTCGGAAAAACGATGGTGGGTGACGTTAGCAAGTATCCGCGGGCCAGGCAATCGACCGGCGCCGGATTACCGGCCTAGCCCGGATATTTCACCAAGCCGCTCTATATCGTTCAGGTCAAGGCGAGAAAGCGCTGGAATAGCAGCGTTATTTCAAGCTTTCTCAACGCAGAGCTGGACGATTTGGCGAAGCGAACTGTTACCTAACTTTGCGAGCGGTCCACTAGGTATTGCTGCCGGATCACGCCGTCCAGTTGTTCCCGTGGAATCTTCAGCTCGACTTGTCCCATCGCATAGGGGCCGAG
The DNA here is from genome assembly GCF_023634065.1 of Microbulbifer litoralis. Lineage (GTDB taxonomy): Bacteria > Pseudomonadota > Gammaproteobacteria > Pseudomonadales > Cellvibrionaceae > Microbulbifer > Microbulbifer litoralis. The sequence continues at coordinate 180,755 of NZ_JALKCV010000004.1, read as the reverse complement.
GGTATAGACGCCGTACAGCAGGGTAAGCCCCGTGTCGTCGAGCCGGAAATCGCCGGTCTTGGCGAAGGGCCAGAGTTGGCGAAACTCCTCGTCGATATCCGTCTGTTCCCGCAGCCAGCGCTGATGGGCCCTGCGCGCCAGCTCCCAGAACGCGTCTTCCTGCCCGGGTTGGATCAGTTGTTCCAGCGTCACCGGTGCGTCGGCATCCAGGTCCCAGTTCAGCCAGCTTGTGGCGGGCATGCCGTGGGCACCGCCGGTATACGCATAGCTGCTGATTTCTACCGCAACCAGGTTGCCGCTGCGCCCGAGGAGCTTGCCGTTCGCCTGCACCATCCAGCGGTTGCCGGTGTCGTCGGGTAGTTCCCGCGCCTGCTTGAGAAATGCCTCGGCTGCGGCGGCGATGCTGTCGGCATCGCTTCCGCTTTCCCCGACACCCTGCATCTGCTGAATAAGCTGTCGGCGGATGGCGTCGTTCAGCGCGGGCCGGTTTTCAAACAGCTGGTAGGTGACCGAGACCGTAGCGCATTCGTCCTCTTTATCGCAGCCTGCTGCCTGCCGCTCGAAAGATTCCTGTCGGGGTTTCAGTGTCTGTGGGGCCGCACTGTCACTGCGACTGCCGCAGCCGCTGGTAAACAGCACCGCGGTCAGCATTGCGATTGCGGTAAGTGTAGTGGGGGAACAGGATATCGTTGGCATGGCACTCTTCCGTGGGAGCATTCCGGATTCAGGGCGCCAGTTTCGGCCTTTTTGGGCTCGAAATTCAAGTGGGTTGGATGGACGGGCAGGGAGCGGTCTTCCCCGCCCGCAAATCTCCCCGGGGCCGGCGCTTGCAGGGATTGGTGCACCGGCCCCGGGTTGCACTGTTGCGAGTGCCTGAAGGTGTTCGGATTACTCCGGGCAGTAAAAAGTCACCTCGTAGCTGGTCAGTGTGGAGGCCGGGCAGCTCGACAGGCCGAAGCCGTCGTCGTAGGCATAGGCGTAGGTCTCGCACACCGAGTGGATGTAGTTGCGGTAGGCGCTGCCGTCGGCCGGGCCGGCGCGGCACTCGGGCTCACTGACCGGAGGCGTGGGGCAGGTGTACATCTGTGCCTCGGGCGCGTCCGGCGCGTAGGTGGGCGTGTTGCCCCAGTTGCCGTAGGTCAGCTTGCCCGCCGGGGAATAGCAGCCGCCGGCCGCGCCCGTCTGTGGATTGCTGGCCAGCAGGTCCATATTGGACAGGTGCGGGAAGAGGCCGTCGGTGCTCAGGTCCACGTTGCGCGGGCAGTCGCCCAGGCGCAGGCCGGAACAGTCGATGGTGCCGTCGGTGGGGCCGCCGGGGCCGGCGAAGGGCCCGGAGGTCACCGGCCCCTCCGGGCAGTAGCCGTTGACCTCGACTTTGATCGGTGCGGTAAAACCGTCCACGGCACTGGAGTTCCACCAGTCGGATCGCCCCAGTGCGCCGCCGCCGGAGGGATTGGTCTGGCACTGTGACTCGCCGATGCCGGTGATGCAGCCAAAGGTGGCCTCGAACTTGGAATCGATCGGCGGCGCGCAGCCCTCGGGCGGGCAGGTGAAGCCGAATTCCTGCGGGCCGCCACTGGCGCCGATGCGGCAGTTCATGCCGCCGCCGTCGCAACCGAACGCCGGCCAGAAGCGCATCGCCGCCAGCCCCTTGTCGGGAATGTTGTAGCTGATCGACTGGCCGCTGGCCACGGCGGTGTGATTGGGCGCGTTCAGCACGCCGCCCTGGAAATCGGGAACCGTCAGCCAGTGAACCCACATGGTCTCGCTCGGGCAGGCATTGTGAATGGTGAGGCGCGGATGGCTGCCGCCCGCGGACGGGTTGCCGGGATCGAAGCTGCCGCCGCCCGATGAGCCGCCGGAGCTGCTGCTACTGCTGGAACTGCCGCCGCCCCCGGTGTGGGTATAGGTCTGCCAGGGGGTGTCCACGGCGCCCTGCGGCGTGTTGTAGGTGAAGGAATACTGCACCTGGTCGCCGTTGGCGAGCCCGTCGAGCTGCCACTCCTGGCGGCCGTTGGCCGTGTACATGCGGAAGTTCTGCTGGCCCTGGGTGTTGAGGATGTAGTGGATATCCGCCCAGTCCGCGGTCTCGACATAGAAAAGGGCGGCGGCGGAGCCGTAGGCTTCCACGCCGTAGTCGCCGCTGCCACCGGCGCCGCCCCCGGAAGAGGATCCGCCGGAAGAGCTGCTGCCGTCGCAATTCCCCAGCGCCGTCCAGGCCTGGGCCCAGGCGCTGCCGGCGCCCGGCTCGTAGGCCCAGGCCGCGGTGGAAGAACACCAGCCGGGAATATCGCAGTTATAGGCCTCGCCGTTGTTCTGCACATCCTGGTCCTGGGCGTAACTGGTTCCGGCGCTGTAGCCGGGCATGCCACTGCAGTCCACTGCCAACCCATGCGTGGAAACCAGGCCGGCGGCTGTGGACAGCAGCAGGGTGGATAGAAGTTTCATCTTCGCTTTCCCCGTGTCGTTATTGTTGGGATGCTCGCCTGCAAACTTCCGAAGCGGATTTCACCCCTGATTGTCGACCGGCAAGCCGCCCGGCGGCGACCCACAACAGGGTGGAATTGGAAAGTGGTACTCGAGATAGAAGTTATTTGGCGGGGAACTTTTCTGTTTGTGCAGAATTCGAATTATTTTAACCAGGATCACTGCAACGATACTTTGTTGGTTATTTCAAAATTATTTTGACCAAAGCCCACCTTCCGGATTGACAGGCGTAGCCCGGATGGAGCGCAGCGGAATCCGGGACAGGGTGTGGCCCGGCACGATAATCCCGGATTCCGGCGCTGCGCGCCTCCATCCGGGCTACGCCCTGCCAGTCATCAAAATCTTCAAAACAGTACACCAGCTGCCAGCTCGATAGTACCTCCATCCCTGCGATCGATATCAGGGATTTTCCATCCGTTTCCTGGTCTTGCTCGTTGCCTGTGCCGTCAATGGATCGTCCGGCCAGTAGTGTTTCTGGTATTTGATCCGCAGTTCCTTCTTTACTTCCGCATAGGTATTGGCCCAGAAGCTGGCCAGGTCGCGGGTGACCTGGACTGGTCGGCGGGCGGGGGAGAGCAGGTGAATCATCAGCGGGTAGCGCCCCTTCACGATTGCCGGGGTCTGGGGTTGCCCGAACATCTCCTGCAGGCGCACCGCGAGCACCGGTTCTTCCGCGGCGTAGTCGATACGGACACGCGAGCCGCTGGGCACCCGGATATGGCTCGGCGCCAGTTCGTCCAGCTGTTGTCGGGTCAGCCAGTCCAACTGGGCCAGCAGGATCGAGTGCAGGTTGAGCTGTTTCAACTGGTCGAGTCGGCTGGCGCCGTTCAGGTGCGGCAGCAGCCAGTCTTCCTGTGTGTCGAGCAGCGCCGCGTCGCTCCAGTCCGGCAGTTGGGCCGGCGCCGGGAAATGGTCCGCGTTGCGGCGCAGGAATGCGACCCGCGCGCGCAGGTCCTCCGCCTCCCGGTTCCAGGGCAGCAGTTGCAATCCCTTTTGCCGGATCGCATCCAGCAGCGCGCGGCTGAGCAGTTCCGGCGAAATATTCCGGGCCGGCTGTTCGTCGAGCACCAGGCGGCCGAGGCAGGTGCGCTCGCTGGCAACGGCGCGGCCGGCACTGTCATCCCAGCGCACGGATTCCCCGCGCTCGATCTGTGCGGAAAAAAAGTCGCGCAGCGCGCGCTCGGAAATGCGCGCGGCCAGTTGAATGCGCGCGTCGCGGCCCTGGCCGTCCAGTTCGGCAATTACCAGGTAGTCTGCCAGGGCCAGTTCGTCGTCGTGTGAGAAGTGGGCCCCGCGTCCGTTGGCCAGCAGGAAGCGGCGCCCGCGGTCGCGCCGGCTCTTGGCGATACGGTCCGGGTAGGCGAGGCCGAGCAGCACACCGGTGCGATCGGAGGAATCGATCAGTGCATCGTTATCGTTCACCGGTGCAGCGCCCGGGCGGATCTTCTCCAGTTGCCGGTGCCAGCTTCCGGCCTGCCGGCGAATGCGATGCACGGCGCCGCGGTCCACCGCGGGATTCCCGCCCTTGCCCTGCAGCAGGTCCGCGCGTTTCTGGATATCCCGGTCCCAGCGCGCTTCGCCGCGGAACAGATCGCGTTCGGACAGCAGTGCGGCCAGCAGGCAGGCCTCTTCGGCCAGCCCCAGGTCGAGGCTGTGGAGCATCATATGTGCCAGACGCGGGTGGGTGCCGAGTGCCAGCATCGCCGCGCCGTGTTCGGTAATGCGCCGCTCGCCGTCGAGGGCGCCGAGCCGCTGCAGCAGGTCCTGTGCCTGTGCCACCGGGCCCGGCGGCGGCAGGTCCATCCAACGCAGCTCTTCGGGTTCGCGCACACCCCACTGGGCCAGTTCCAGCATCAGTGGCGCCAGGTCGCTCGACAGGATTTCCGGGGTGTTCTTTGCGGCCAGGGCCTGTTGTTGCGATTCGCTCCACAGCCGCAGGCAGTGGCCCTCGCTCAGGCGCCCGGCGCGGCCGCAGCGCTGGGTGGCGGAGGCCCGCGAGATACGGGTGGTCACCAGTCGATTCATGCCGGTGTTGGGATCGAAGCGGGACTCGCGCATCAGGCCCGAGTCCACCACCGTGGAAATCCCCTCGATGGTCAGGCTGGTCTCGGCCACGTTGGTGGCCAGCACGATCTTGCGTTTGCCCGGTGGGGCGGGGGCGATGGCGGCATCCTGCTGTTGTTTGTCCAGGTCGCCGTACAGCGGTGCCAGCAGGATTTCGTCGCGGCCGGAGAGTTTATCCCGCAGCAATGTTTCGACCCGCCTGATCTCGCCGACGCCGGGCAGGAAAGCCAACAGGCTGCCCGCGTGTTCATCCATCCAGGCGGCGATCTCGCGGGCCATTGCGCCCGGCAGTTGCCGGGTGTCGTCGGGGATGCGTTGCCGCGGCAGGTAGTGCACATGCACCGGATAGCTGCGCCCCTCGCTAGTGACCACCGGTGCGCCGCCCAGCAGTTCGGCCACACCTTCCGTCTCCAGGGTGGCGGACATCACCAGCAGCCTGAGATCGTCGCGCAGGCACTCCTGGGATTCCAGGCACAGCGCCAGCGACAGGTCGCCCTGCAAATTGCGCTCGTGGAATTCGTCGAAGATTACCAGTGCGGTCCCGGCCAGCTCCGGATCGGACTGCAGCAGCCGTGTCAGGATGCCCTCGGTCACCACCAGGATGCGGGTGCGGGCGCCCGCCCTGCGCTCGGCGCGAATCTGGTAACCCACCGTCTCGCCGACGGGTTCGCCCAGCAGTTCCGCCATCCGCGACGCGGCACTGCGCGCGGCCAGCCGGCGCGGCTCCAGCACAATAATATTCCGCTTCCCGAGCCAGTCGCATTCAAGCAGCGCCAGCGGCACGGCGGTGGTCTTGCCGGCACCGGGCGGGGCCTGCAGAACGACATTGCTGTGTTGCGCCAGGGCCGAGAGGAGCCCGGGCAGGGCGGTTTGAATGGGTAAATCAGGCATGGTGGGATTATACCGGTTTGGGCCGGCGGGTGACGGCGTCGATCCGCTCGCGCAATCCGTTGTCCATTTGGTTGACGAGGTCAACCATTGGGCGTATTGTTGATCATGTCAACTATCTGGTCCCGCGCGACCGGACGTCGGATCGGCAAACAGGCCGGACCGGAAAACAGAAAGGATCGACAAAAGGGGAGATACCATGGCAAGACCGCCCGCAAGACTGATGGAAGTCATCAGGTCCGATTACGTGACACCGCATATGCTGCGGATAACCCTCGGCGGAACGGGAATGAACGATTTCCCGCCCGACCAGGAGAGCGCCTACGTCAAGCTCCTGTTCCGGCAGGGCGGGGATGCGCGCCCGCTGATGCGCACCTACACCATTCGCCACCAACGGGCGGATGAAATCGATATCGACTTCGTGATCCACGATCACGCCGGCCCCGCTTCTTCCTGGGCACAGGGCGCGCAACCGGGAGACAGGATCATGGTGGGCGGGCCCGGGGCCCGCAAGCTGATCAATCCGGAGGCGGACTGGTTTCTACTGGCAGGGGATATGACCGCGCTGCCGGCCATCAGTGTGAACCTGGAGATGCTGCCGGAGAGTGCCCGCGGCCACGCCGTGCTGACGGTGGTGGACGAAGCGGATATCCAGCCGCTGAAGCATCCGGCCGGAGTGGAGATCCACTGGATTGTGGAGCCGCAGCCGGCGGAGGGGGAATCGTCAATTCGCGCGCATATCAGTGGCCTGCCCTGGCCCGACGGGCAGCCGTCAATATGGTGCGCCAGCGAGTTTCAGGAAATGCAGCTGCTGCGCCAGTACTTCCGCGAGGAGCGCACCGTGTCCAACCGGCACCGCTATATTTCCAGCTACTGGAAGCGGGGTGTCAGTGAGGACCAGCACAAGCAGGCCAAGCGACAGGACGCCGAGCGTGAATCCGATTGAGCGCCGTGCCGCTGCGGTCAGAGCTGGATATTGATATTGAATATCTGGATCAGGCCGATCGCGATCAGGTAAAAGGCGACGATATAGTTCAATAGCCGCGGCTTGATCAGTATCGCTATGCCGGCGATGATGGCGAGGATGGGGAGCAGCTCGAGATGCAGTGTCACTTTGGCACTTCCTGTTTCATGTTGAGGTTGTCCGCCAACTGTACGCCGGGCAACTTCCGGATACAACGAAGCCGTGTTGAAATTACCCCATCTGGTCAATCCGTCCTGTCTCCCGTCTTGCGTGTACATCAATATGGAGCGAAAAGCCATTGTTTCGGCTGCCTTCTTTATCGTGTGATACGCGTACCGGTTCGTTCGCCCGTTGACTTCCGGTGACAGGAGCCTACCCTCGAAAGCTGCTGTAACTGCTGAGGACTCTTTCCGCGAAATGATCGAGGAGTCAACAATAATGACTGCGAATTATCCCCTGGAAGGCGGTTGTGGCTGTGGCCACCTCCGCTACCGAATGAATACCGCGCCGCTGGTCGTACACTGCTGCCACTGCAGATGGTGTCAGCGGGAAACCGGCACCGCCTTTGTGATCAACGCGATGATCGAATCCGATCGGGTGACCAACCTCAACGGCGAACCGCAACTGTTCCAGACGCCTTCCGAGAGTGGCCGTGGGCAGCGCATCGCCCGTTGCCCCAAATGCCTGGTGGCGGTCTGGAGCCATTATGCCGGCAGTGGACACCTGACGAAGTTTGTACGGGTCGGGACCTTGGACGATCCCGGACGGTTGCCGCCGGATGTCCATATCTATACCGGTTCCAAACAGCCCTGGGTGGAGATTCCCGGCTCGATGCCGGCCTACCCGGTGTTTTATGAACGGGAGGATATCTGGCGCCGCGAGAGCCTGGAACGGCTGGCGGCGCTCGAGCCGGCTATTGCGGCCTATAAAGCATCGTTGGCGGAAACCGGTTAGTTGATCCGGACATTCCTGTACCTCCCCTGATGCAACCCTGAAGAGGCGGATGCCATTAGCAGGTGTTTGATTATTGCGCCGACCGCGTTCTTTTGCCGTCTGCGAGTGAACCGGGAGGAAAATGGGGGAAACCTGGCCCGGGGACATCGCGAACGACAGACGCGACACGCCCGGGCCGGGCAGAAGTTGGAGGGAAGCTTATTGCCCGGCGGCGCTTGTCGCCCCGGACTGTTGGTTGTCCAGCGACGCCCACAAGTGCGCATACATCAGCGCCACACGGTGTGCCAGCTGCTCGTTGGTGGCGCTGCCCTTGTGGCCGCCCTCGAGGTTCTCGTAGTAATCCACACGCTGGTTCATGGCTTCCATCTTCGCCGCCATCTTGCGCGCGTGGCCCGGGTGGACGCGGTCGTCGCGGGTGGAGGTGAAGAAGAAAATCGCCGGGTAATCGGTGCCTTTCTCCAGGTTCTGGTAGGGCGAGTACTCCTTGATAAAGCGCCAGTCCTCCGTGTCCGGGTTGCCGTATTCACCCATCCAGGAGGCGCCGGCCAGCAGCTTGTTGTAACGCTTCATATCCAGCAGCGGCACGCCGCAGATCACTGCATTGAACAGATCCGGGCGGCGCGTCATGCTCGCGCCGACGAGCAGGCCGCCGTTGCTGCGGCCCTCAATGCTGAGGCGGTGCGGGTTGGTGATCTTGCGTGCGATCAGGTCTTCCGCCACCGCGGCGAAGTCCTCGAAGGATTTTACCCGTTTCTCGCGCAGCGCCGCCGCGTGCCAGGCCGGGCCGTACTCGCTACCGCCGCGGATATTCGCCAGCACGAAGACACCGCCGCGCTCCAGCCACAGCTTGCCGTAGGCGCCGTTCAATGTCTCGTAGGAGCCGGAGTAGGACGGCAGCAGCGCGTTGCGGAAACCGCCGTAGGAAAACATGTGGGTCGGGTTGTTGCCGTCAAACTCGATATCCTTTGCCATGACTGCAAAGTAGGGCACCTTGGTGCCGTCGGCGGATTTTGCGAAGTACTGCTCGATCTTGAACTTGCTGCCGTCGAAGGTCGGTGACTGCACCAGGATTCGATCCAGTTTGCCGGCCTCCGCATCGTAGTGGTACAGCGTCGGCGGCGTGACAAAGTTTTCCCAGCGCAAGTAAGCATTGCCGGTGGTGTCGTCGTAGGTCGCAATCGCCAGTTGGCCGTTGTCCGGGAAGGGAATCGGGGTACGGGTAAAGCCCTGTTCGCCGCGGGTGTAGAAATAGGCCCGGCCCTTGACGTCGTCCAGCATGGTCACCAGCACGCCGGCTTCGGAGACCGCCACCGAATTGACCACTTCGGTTTTGCTTGGGGTGACCAGGTTGGAAATCCGGGGATCGCCCGCGACCAGTGAATCCAGGGATACCAGCACCAGGCTGCCCAGTGGCCAGGTCCTGTCGCCGGTTTTCCAGTCCTTGTTCAACTTGACCACCAGCGAATCGCCCTGCGCGCCATAGATCACCGCGCTTTCGGGCAGGTCCAGCGGCAGCACCTCGCCGTTGCGATAGACGGAAGTGCGGCTGTGCCAGAAATCCAGCGCCTCGCTCAGCAGCAGTGCGCGCTCATCCCCGGAGCCGACTTCGACCGGGCGCAGCCAGACGGAATCCGTCGCCACTTGCTTGACGATCTTGGCATCTTCCAACGGCTGGCTGCGGTGCCAGAGCCTGGTAGTGCGGGCGTAACCGGAGTCGGTCGCCGCCTTGTCGCCCTTGGCGCTGGCCAGCAGCACTGTGTCGGCGTCCACCCACACGGCAGATTGTTTGGCGATCGGCGAATAGAAACCGCCGATCACGGTCCTGCGGCGCTTGGCATTGAACTCGCGCAACTCCACCGCGTCGCCACCGCCTTCGGACAGTGCCAGCAGACAGCGGGTCTGGGCATCGTCCTGGCAGGTCATGCCCTTGAAGACCCATTTCTTGCCTTCCTCCACGGACAGGGCATCGACGTCCAATACCGTCTCCCAGTCGTCGCTGCCGCGATTGAAGTCGTCCACCTCGATGCGGCGGTAGAGGCCGCGCGGGTGATCCTCGCTGTGGTGGTTCTCGTACAGCCAGTCGCCTTTGCGGGTGAGTTCCGGCAGGCGATCCTCCGCATTCAGCGCGGCCAGGGCATCGCTGTAGAGGGATTGGTACAGTTTGCTCTCAGCCAGGTGGGCCTGGGTTTGGGCATTCTGCTTCTTGACCCATTCAATGGCTTTCTCGCCTTCGACATTCTCGAGCCACAGGTAGGGATCTTCGGCTGCCAACGCTGACTGTGCAGACAGCAGAGTCAGCGCCGCAATGGTCAGATTGCGAAACTTTATACTCATATTTTTCTGGCCTGTAGAAATTTATATCGGACACGCCGGTGTCGCGATTGGTCAGTGGGACAGGATAGGTAAAGTGGGGTGGCTGTGTAAAGATTGTGCGGTTTTGCTTGCGATATGCAATCAATTTTTTGCGACGAACAAGTGGGTGCCCAAATCGATCTGGGGTTGTTGAGAACCGGTGAAATACCATCTCTTCGAGGCGCTAACAGCCGACTATCCCGATGGCCGGACCGACTGTTATCCGCCCCTCTGGGCTCCAGTTCGATTTTGAGTTTGTAATTGCCGTTTGAAAAAATCGACAACCGCGGCGTTCATTTCCCTGTGCCAGGAGACCCGGTCGAAGCCTTCCGGATCTTCGCAGATACCGGGTGCGGACTCCCTGAATGCGGGGGTGCAGGGGGCCAGGTAGGCAAAATGCCCAGCGCCTCGCGCGACGCGGTAATCCCGGACCTGTGGCAGAGATGTCCGTATTGCCTTTACATGCTGGAATTCAACCCCGTCGCCCCCGTTTTCGGAAGCCCACAACTGCACGGGCGTATGTGCAGACTGCAAGCCGGAGGCATCGAACAGATTCAGGGGATCCATGACCACGGCTGCGCGAATACGCGGGTCTGCGTGGGGAGTAATCCGGGCTTCATCGGCTTTGAGCTGGCGACACTGCCAGTGTACGAACGACCACCATTCACTGCAGAAGCGCTCGGCACTGGCTGGGATACTGGGTACGGCGCCGGACAATATCAGGGCGGTGGTTCCACCGCGGGAAAAGCCCATAACACCGACCGCATCCGGATCCAGGTTTTTACGCATTGACCAGCTTTCCTGCATAAACGAAATGGCACGGCTCACGTCGCGAGGCCGGGATTCGAAAATATCCAGTTGATGTGCCCCCGAGTCGTCGTCATAAAAATCCCCGGGGTGATTCAGCGTCAGCACGACAAAGCCCGCATCGGCCAGGGCCGTTGCGGTATCGTGATGCCCGAGGAGGGATCCCCCGTATCCATGCGAAATGACAACCAGGGGCAGTGACTGGTCCGTAATGGCGCAATCCGGTATGGCCTGCACAATATAGGGACCTATCTCTGATGTATCCGGCGCGTTCGCGCAGGGGCTCCACACCATGGCTTTTATTGCCGGCTCACCGCTGGACGCGGGAATTTCAAGAGGTTTAAAACCCGCGGCCAGGACGCTTTCGGCTAGTGTGGACAAGACAAGCAGCAGTAAGCTTAAGCTGGGAAGCCATCTGGCGCGAGACCGGGAAACAAGGAATTTGAAGTTTGCCGGCAGCGCCGGGTGCAAGCGTACGCGTGGCGGGATTGATATATTCATTCTTCCAGAAAATCTATTCAACAGTTCCTGTTTATTATTAAGACTTACGGTCGGGTTGTAGCGCCTGCGACGTATTGCGGGGACGGATCTCTGCCGCCGAGACTGCGCCACTTCACCGAACGCAGCATACCGTAATTACTACAGTCGATTACCACCGGCCACCGCATCGCAACGTTGGTTACCGCGCCATTATTTTTTGTTATCGGTGGTCGGTGAGGCACGATCATGGCGGGGTTCAACACTTCCCCATGTCGGTTTCAGCCAGAAGGCAACGGTATGACGGCAGGGCTAATCGGGAACTGAAGCGCCCTCAATCCAGTAGCGCCGGCACACCTCGATAAAGTCCCGGGCCACCGAGCTCAGTTTTCGATCCCGGCGGTAAAACAGCCCCACCTGGCGCTCGATGCGCGCGAAATCGAATTCCTGCAGAGGGCGGAAGTGCTGGATATGCGGCAGCTGCCGCGTCACCTCGGTGCTGATGTAGCCCACGGCCAGGCCCCGGTCGATCAGGTTCAGGCGCACGTTCAGGCTGCTGATCTGCCAGATCATCTGGAAGTTGTCGCGCAGCTTTTCCTGGTAGGGGCGCTGGTCCGGTTCGTCCAGCGACGACACCACCAGCGGGATGCGCCGCAGGTCGCCGGCGGTCATCTGCGCGCGGTAGAGCGGGTGGGCCGGGCTGATCATCAGCAGGCGGTGCTCGTTGTACAGCGGCTCGGTGCTGAACCGGTCCATCCGCGTCTGGAAGGGCCCCAGGCCCATCTCCACCTCGCCGCTCATCACCGCCGGAACAATGGCACGGGAGGGTTGTTCCACCAGTTTCAGCCGCGCCTCCGGCCAGCGGCCGATAAAGGTGTGGATCAGGTCCGCGCCGGCAAAGCGGTTATTGGTGCTGTCGATGGCGACACTCAACTGCTGGTCCAGGCCCCGCGCCAGCCGTGACAGGTCAGCCAGCACCGTCTGTTCCTGCTGCAACTGGTCGTCCACATGACGATAGAGGCGGCGGCCCGCGCGGGTCAGTCGCACCGGCCGGTCGCGGATCAACAACGGCTGGTTCAGCTTCAGCTCCAGTTGCTTGATGGCCTGGCTGACCGCGGATTGGGTCAGGTGCAGTTCCTGGGCCGCAGCGCGAAAGCCACCGGAACGGGCCACGGAGTGAAAGATGCGCATCTCGCCACTTTCCAGGCGCATGATAAGCCCTGCTAATCATTCGTTTATAAGGTTTAATTAGATTAACAGCGACACTGCCTTTTTAATAGCGCCATCACAGGCACAGTGCGAGGAAGTTGCTATGACCGAGGAGATCAATGCCGGTCTGGAAGGCGTCGTTGTGGGCGCGACGGAGTTGTCTAATGTCGAGGGCGAAGTCGGCCGCTTGACCTACCGCGGGGAATCGATCGAGACCCTGGTGCAGCGGGATTTTGCCGCCGTGCTCAACTGGCTGATGACCGGCGAGTGGCTGGATGCGGCGCAGTGCCGGGAACTGGACCGCTGGCTGGCGGACGAATCCGAGCTGAGCGCGGTCGAGAGCCGGGTACTCGAGCAGCTGCCCCGCGACACCCATCCGATGGCGGTGCTGCAGGCCCTGGCGCCTATCGCCAGCCTGGCGCCGGTGCGGCAGGCACCGGCCTGGCTGGGCGAACAGTGGGTGCCCGGCATGGTGTTGGCGGCCCGCATCAACGCCGCCGTGCGCGTATGGCACAACCTGAGCCAGCGCGGAGACGTCTTCGCCGTGCCCGCCGGCCTGGGCTTCCTGGAAAAACTGCTGTACGGCCTCAATGGTGAGGCGCCGGAGCAGCGGGCCCTGCAGGCCATCAACACCACGCAGATACTGCAACTGGACCACAGCTTCAATGCCGGCACCTTCGCCGGCCGGGTGATCGCCAGTACCGGCGCGAGCCTCGCTGCCAGCGTTGCCGGCAGCCTGGGGGCGTTGTCCGGCCCATTGCACGGTGGTGCCGACGAGGCGGCGGTGATGATGGCCCGCGAGATCGGCAGCCCGGAAAAAGCCGATGGCTGGGTGCGCGATGCCCTGGCCAACAAGGTCAAGATCATGGGCATGGGCCACCGTGAATACAAACGCCTGGACCCCCGCGCCGCCATCCTCAAACCCATGGCGCGCCAGTTCTGCGAGGGCACTGAATGGCAGACGCTGATGGAGACCCTGGTCGCGGTGGAGGATACCTGCCAGGACGTCTTCAGTGCCAAGGGCAAGGAGATCCATGCGAACCTGGAGTTCTACAAGGGCGCCGTCTACCTGGCGCTGGGCATTCCGGAGCGTTACTTCACGTCCCTGTTTGCCTGCAGCCGGGTGTTCGGTTGGATTTCACACTTCCACGAGTTCAACAGGGAGCCGCGATTGATCCGGCCGCGCGCGCTTTACGCCGGGCGTTGAATAAAACCCGGGGAAGAGGGCGCTGCGCTACCAGTTGGCCGCCTGCCCGGCATTGAGGTCAAATTCCCGCTTGACCGCATCGATAAGGCCGAGCTGCGCCTGTGTCGCCTCGGCCTCAAAGTCCGCCACCCTGTGCATCATATCCAGCAGCTTGTCGATATGGCTCTGTCGATAATCGGCCTTGCTGGGCGCGAGCACATGGCGTACTTCGGCGGACATATCCAGCACATCCCTGAGCATATAGGTTGATGCCGAGAACAGCTCCAGCGAGCGGCCGCGGCTGATACCGAACTCCTGCTCGAACAGCCTGAGTACCTCCAGTTTTGTGTCGCGGGTGATCTCACCGTCAGCCTTGGCTACCGCTACAACCAGCAGCGCCGCGGCATCCATGGAGTCTGTCAGGCCGTGCATCGGCTTGGTGCCGAGTTTCTTTTCCCACTTGCGGCGGCGCGCCCAGGTGAAGGGATTGAAGGCATTCAGGTTGACGCCGGCGTTCTGCAGGCTGTTCAGGGCCCAGAGCAGGCCGGCGATGGCGGTGATGATGCCGATAATGATGTGCATGGCTTCCCTTGTTGTACAAACTTTAAACGGCCATTGGTTGTTTCCCGGCCGCTGTCGGGTATTTCCCTGTTCTCGTCAGTATGCCGGAGTCCGGAGCCTGTCGCCAGATCCCGGAGGGAAAGCCGCATTACCGATAGATTTTCCTTTTTATCTGCTCATCTTCTGTCAGTTCTCTCAAAAGTTCGTTGAGCTGCGTCTTCAGCTGTGGGGCGACATTGTCATCGATAGATAAAGCCTGTTCTAAAACCGACTTTGCCCGCTCAAAGTCATGATCTGCAATAAGCGCCTCCGCCAACGATTTGTACGCTAACGGGGACCCCGGCTGATAGGAAATATAACGCTCTGCGACCTGAACAGCCTCTGCAGCCCGATCTTGCCTGGCCAGGTCCTTAACCAGAAATCCCAGCCGGTTGACACTGTGCCATCTATCCGCCCTTGGCAGTATTTCGAAGCCGGTTTTCCCGCTGAGCTTGTCGAAGTGGTTGTCGATGTTTTTGAGGGCGTTACCCGGTTTCTTGACGATATCCCGGTAGCGGGCAGACCAGTCTTTATAGGGGAAGTAGTAATCGGTCGCACCCAATAAAGATTGAATGTAGGACCCGTAATGCTCCCCATTGTCGAAAATTTCGATTTTTGAGGAAATATCCGGGTTGTCTATTTCTTCCAGATTGCGTTGGAGTGCTTGCAGGTTGGAGTTATAGCGCGAATCCTTCCCTATATCGCTATCGGCAGTTGAAATATAGATCTTCAATGGCTTCGGGTTCTTGTAATTCTGCAATCTTCTGGGGAGGGATTCATAAAAAGGGGAATCTTTGCGCAGGCCCATTCCCAGAATATCCGCTGCAGCATGGACGATATAAAAATCAAACAGTTGCGGCTTCTCGTGTAAAACCCAGAGCGGAAAAAATGCGCTGCCCGACACGCCAATCAGCGTTGTATGGCCATTGGCCCGGTACTCAGTCTGCAAGTAGGGTATCAACTCTTTCTCAAAAAATTTGAGATACAGTGCTGGATTTCCCCATGGTTGCATTTTCTCCGCCGGCCTTTCTCCCCACATGCCGTTATGGTGGATAGCGGGGTAGCCGCCGCCCCCATTCAGGCTCACCACGATACTCTGGGGCAGCCGTTCCACATCGCCGAGATGGTTGTAGACATGGCTTGTGATGCCGAAGAAGCGTTCGCCATGCATGTCATTTGCAAATACTACCGGGTATTGATGATCCTTTGAGCTTTGCCCGTAGTGCTCGGGTAGTGAGATATTGATGGACACGTTTCGATCGAGAGTCTCTGAGCGGAGTTCCAGCTGTCTGGCTACGACCACTTCTTTCGCGCTCTGCAGCTCAAGCTGCGCCGCCTGTGAAAAAGCGGGAAGGGCGCAAAGTGAATATACAATAAATAGAGATCTCGCTCTGGTCGCAATGTTTTTCATGCAAGACACGCTTTGATTTTCCCAGGTTCCATATGCCAGATTCTATCTGAAAGTGCCGAAGCTTTCCGGTTATCACTTGAAATCCAGGAAGCTATCCGTGCCACGTTCGCAACGGAATATTCCTGTATTTACCGCATTGGTCGTCATTCCGGACTCGATCCGGAATCCAGTGTCGCAGGAGCACCAGACCCGGAATCGTCCTGTTATACCGAACCCTGTGCCGGGATGACGCACACCAAGGTGCGAATACTGTTCAATAGTCGGCGAGTACGGCTCCACTGTCTTTCAGCCACATCTGTCCGCCGCTATATCAATTGCCGGGTTGCCCATTGGGGTGTAAACGTTTTTTGCCCCGCTGTTGCAGCAACAGGGCCTCCAGCGCCCTGATCACGGTTTCATGGGCGCGTTTCTGGCCGCAGGTGCCGGCCAGGTTGATGCTTTCGAGTGGATCTTCGCTCAGGTTGTACAGTTCAAACTCGGCCGGACCGCCTTCGGGTTGCATCAGGGTGCTCTGGTCCGGATTGCTCGCACCGCCCCAGAACTTCGGATTGCTGTAGTAGCGGGAATATTTCCAGTGCTGCAGGTTTCCATTCTCGTCCGGCAGGTCCGTGATAACGGTCTCCACATGGCAGGGCTCGGTGATCGGGGTGTACGGGTTGCCGCGGGGGTTGACGTCGGTCAGGCCCTCGCTGACCTCGTCATCGGTCATGAAGTACAGCGCTTCGCTGCTGTCGCCGCTCACGCCGCCACTGCGGATCAGCTCGGAAAGATCCGCGCCCACCAGCGGATGCACTTCGGAGTGACTGGGTTTGAGCTTGTCGGCGGCTTCGCCCTGGTCGATGCCGGCCAGGCCCATCAGCGTCGGAACGATATCCACATGGCTGCTCAGCGCCTGGCTGTGTTGCTGGCCGCTGAATAGTTGTGGATTGGAGATGATAAACGGAACGTGCAGGGTCTCTTCGTAAGCGTTGTACCACTTCTGGTGCATGCCGCCGTGTGCGCCCAGCATGTCGCCGTGGTCGGAGGTGTACACCACGATGGTATTGTCGAAGAAACGGCTGTTGCGCAGGCGCTGGTAAACCTTGTGAATTTCCTGGTCGACCACACACTGCAAGTGATAGTACAGCTGGAAGTACTGTGGAATGGTCGGGTTGCGGAAGAACATTTCGCCGTATTTTTCGACATAGTCCTTTTGCGCCCGGGGTTTGGTGGACAGGTCCTCGCAGCGCGTCGGCGGCATCGGCAGTTCCAGGTCCTTGATGTAATCGGGGAACTGGTAGTCGTAACCAAAGGACAGCCATGGCGTGCCGAAAAATACGATATCGTGCGGATTGGTAAACGAGGCCACCGTCAGCCAGGGTTGATCGCTGTCGTTGTTCTCCAGGTCGTCCAGCAGGCGAATCACCTGGCTGGCAAAGCCCGGGTCCCGGTTGATGCCCATATTGGCCTGTGCGGCACCGTGCGGATCGGGGCCAATCCAGCCGTCGAAACCGAAGTCCTGCAGCTTGTTGGCGGCCTTGTACATCTCCACGGCGCGCGGTATCGGCGAGCCGTCGCTCTCGGTGCTCATCATGATATCGACGCTGCCGGGCAGAATGATATCCGGGTGCGACAGGTGCCACTTGCCGCGGTAGAAAGTGCGGTAACCGCCGGCCCGGAAGTAGTCTCCCATGGTCGGCACGGTGTTGGGGTCCAGGTAGAACATATCCGGGTCATACCACTGTTTGGCCATACCCGAGGTCTGGCTCACACCGTGCAGGGAAGGGTACTGGCCGGTATAGATGCAGGCCCGGCTCGGGCTGCAGGCGGTACTGGCAGCGTAGTGCCGGTGCATCTCCAGGCTGTTTTCGCGCAGGGCGGCGACACCGTGCAGGTGATCCTGGCGGAATTTCTGGATGGATTCCTCCTCGTAGACCGGGGGGTAGCGTTCCTCGTCGGTGGTGATGATCAGGAAATTCCAGCGGTTATTATTGGATGTCATCTATGACCGTCCTTGCCTTGTGGATGAGTGGGTGTTGGTTGAAAGCACAAATTACTATCACTGCACTGGTTTTCGGTATCTGCTGAAGTTGGTGTGCAGAATATGCGGTATAGAAAGTCTACGTTTTTATCCCGGAAAGTCATTCGTGAGTGATGGCGGTATTTATAGTTATCGAAAAAATATGAGTATTGGAGGCAGGCTGCTTGGCATCAAGCCGTCGATATCCATATTACCGGATCACAGATGTTTATTGTAAGTCAGTGTGTAATTGATTTTCCCTCTTTGAGTGCAAGTTTAGCTATCTTGGTTATTTTTCGAAGGGGCAATTCGGGAGGCGCGGGGGCTGCCATTTTCTCTGGGTGAATATAATCGATTAGTGGTTGAGGAGTTATAATTTCAACGTCTCAGATGGAAATTGTATGAACCAGCTCCATATTTCATTTAGCTGCTCGGCATTGATAAAGGTCAAGACGAAGCCGATTAGCAAAAAGAGGCACGGGGAAAACAGGCCGCTCTGCTGCAGGTATGACTTTGACGGATTTCTGGGGTTGAAATAGGCATCTCTTGTCGATCCGGAAATAATCGGCAGCAGATCTTTTGTACTTATTGGCAGGATCTTGACTGAGTAAAGCTTTGTGGAGGTATATACCTTTCCGTCTACGGTATAGGTATATTTCAGTATGGGACGATAGGAGGTGGACTTGACCGTCCTGGTGGATGAGAAATATTCGCCGACATAGATATGCTGGTCTTCGGACACATACTTGTCTACCTTGCTTTCCTCTATCTTGGCGGAGGTTCTATGCCACTTTTTTCGGGTTGTGGCACTGATCAGGTAAACAATTGAGAGAAGTGTAATCGTGTATCCGATGTAGTGGATTATCTGGATGGCTTTCATTATTGTTCCTGATAATTATATCGTGTATAGGGCTGGTTCCGAGTGGCAATAATTGCTGTAACCTGATGTCAGCGGCCAGATATAAGTAGCCTCGCGATTTTCTGGACAATTTTCCAGCACTCATGTGGATTGGTCTGCAAGATAAAGTGGCATCCCTCCAATTCCCTTATCGCCAGGTCCGGGCAGACCTTTTTGAAGGTTTTTATTGCCCGTGGCGAAACAAGCCTGTCGCTTCTGGGGCGAATATAGGTGCAGGGAATATCGATCTTCCGATCCGGAAGGCGGAGTTTTGAGATTTGCTTGAGTCGGTGATGTAGAACCGAGTTGTCCACTTTGTTTAACGACTCTTTGAGGAGCGCCGTAAGCGCCTTGGATCTGGCGCGGCCAAATGCCAGTTTTCCGAGAATGGGGGAGGGGATTACCCGGCTTTTGAGAATCTGTGGTGGCAGAAGCGGGGCAATTCGGGCCAGTGCCGATGGCCCGCTCAGGAAACTGGCTGCGAAAACGATATGCCGGATATTTGCGATCTGTTTCCGGGCGATTTCGTAGGCAATTCTACCGGAATAGGATTCCGCAACAATGATTATGTCTTCGCTTCCGATCCCGGAGAGTATATGTTCTGCCTGATCCATATAGCTCAGGTAAGGTTCCTGCCTCAGTGGCAATGGAGTCACTTCGTATCCGCTTGGTGCACAGGCGACAAACGGCTCAAACAGCGAGCCGGTTCCGTCCATTCCTGGTAATAAGACAAGGTTCAAAGCTCGATGTTTCCCACTTCCGATTCAGATCTGATCCTGTGGCCAGGGAGCTGGAAGGTCATGGTTTCAGCACCTGGGGTTCGGTTTACGGCGATGACCATATAAAGGCTCAAAAATATTGTAACGGTGTAGCCGATATAGTTGACTGTCTGGGTGATTTCCACTGTCATTCCTGGCATTAAATATCTTGTTAACCGGTAAAAGGCCATTCTGGATAGGGCTAATAGTGCGAATACAAAATGTCGAGGTTGTCCGGTTACTCGCAAAGCGAGCCTTGTTTTGTTAGCGAGAGGGGCAGATCATAAATAGATCTGCCCTTTTTGTTAATCGTCGTTATTTTCCAATGTTAGGAATCTCTGCCTTCTTAAAATTTGGCCATCACGCAGATAAATGGAGGCCTTTATTGTAAACGCTCCCCAACACTTAAACGAGTCAACGAATGGCGGCGCATGCACAATTTTTATCTTATTTTTAAACGTTTGGTGACGCTCAAATTCAACTTTCTCAATTTGCTGGACGAATCCATCAGGCGCTTCCAGCGTAACTTTTACCCGCCAATATTTTGCATCTGCCGGTTCGCTAGTATGAGACAACGTTATAAGAGTAGGATCAACCTTCAGCTCTTTGCTTTCCTTGTCGCTTTCAATCTCCCTCTTGTTTACTAATTCCGACAGTTCCTCTTTTACCTCTTGAAGTTCATCAAATTCCCAGCCACCCGGGGCTTTCCTGAGCCGCTTTATGAGGCCAGGTATCGCATCTTTGATTTCTCTGTAAAAAATCAATACGGCGGCCAGGAATATTACTGGCCAGGATGTTAGCAACTCGAATAATCGAAAAATTGCGTCTATGATTTCTTTGTTTGTCATTATTCTTGGTTCATCCTGGTTGCACAGCGTTGCCATAACCGGTAGTCGGAATCGGAATGGATTGCAGGCTTTCCGGCGCCGATAGGCGAGAAGTTCATGGCCTTTATATTACTCAAGTCTATATTTTTATTGTGTTTATTGCCATATTTCCCGCGCACGCTGAAATGTCGATCATCTATGATCACTTTTACGTGGACGGTTTGGGATTGAGTAATAGAAGCTGCCATATGTTGTCAGAAGTGACTTCTATTTGATCAATTCATTTCGTCATTCAAGGAAAAGGGCGGGCAATGCCGACTCTTGTAGATAGCATACAGTGGTGTGTGCCCCGTGGCTTTCCAGTAACAACCTTGACCTCAAAGCCTATTGCAGAGAGCTTTTCGGGCATTTACCAATGTTTTCTGGCTGGAGCTTCTCCCGCCCGGGTCAATGCGAGCTGGTAGATATCATCGCCCAGTCGAAAGCCCGTGCTGCGCAGCTTGTCCAGATACGGTTTTACCGCTGCCATATGGCCCTTCTTCTTCGCCTCCAACAGAACGCCAACCATGCCGATAATGCTACGCAACAGCTTCTTCGCGACTGTTCGGCCCGCAATCTCGTCGATAATCAGTACATCGGCGTTCAGCTCCAGGGAGAGGGCAATGGCTTCGGACTCGCCGAGGTCCAGATACCTGGTCAGTTTCCTGACTACCGCCTGATTCCTGATTTCGACGACTTTGATCCAGGGTGAGTTCAGAACCTGAAGCGCACCGGGCTGGGTACGTTTGACTTGGGCCAGTTCCGATAGGACGGCTTCAGGAATAAGTATCTCGCCGTAGAGCTTTTTAAGAATATTGAGAGCGCCAATTTTGGCGAGGTGGGTGATCGCAGTTGTATCGCTGACGACAATCCTGTTCATCATTCCATGTCCTTATAGATCGTTGTCTTTTATATCGTCAACCAGGTCGTCCAAACCGTAGTTGACGTTTTCTCCTTTCTCTGCGAGCAGGTTGTGGAAGTCGAATTCAGACTTTCCGATCAGCTTACCCGCTTGAGATCCGTGGATACCTTTGTACTTGTAGAGTGCGATGGCGAGTAGTTCGCGTGCTTCCTGTTCGTCCACACCGATCTTGGTCATTAAGGCTTCGTCGAGTTCGATTTTCATGTCGATTCCTGTTGAGTTATCAATTTAATGTTTTTGTTGAACGAAAGAAAATCCTGTTTTAATCGAGCCGGAAACAAGAATTCCACTTGAACACTCTCCATAAGATACGGAATCTGGAGTAATTCGATATAAAGCGAACAGGCCAAATTCTTTCTTATGTCCGCAAGGACCGTCCCACTTTTCGTATGAGTTAATGCAATGGCAGGTCGGCCTTGCTACCATGAAAGTCGCCATCCTTAAACAAAAGCAGTGTTCCATTCACCTGTAAGCCCTTTCTGTCAGAACCCCAGTCGATATGTATGTCCGAAACTTCCACTATGCGAACGCTTTCACTGCCGAACTTGGCTATAGCCAATCGCTGTATATTTTCAAAAGACGTATCGGCCTCAGATTCGTTAAGAATGCCTTCAATTTCACTTGTGGTTATAAATTGTTCTGCCCAAGCCTCTTTGAATCTCTGCACCTCTCTGTACAAGTTTACATTGACCCCGACCGAAACCAGGAATACCAAGCTGAGAATCAAGGAAAATTTTCTATTCATACAAGCATTAACGCCGGCAACCGAAGGGAACGAACTGCTCGCCCTTGTTAACTGTGCCTTTCATCGAGCCGCCTTGCCATTAATGTGTAAATGAATCCCGCGCAGACTGAAGCCACCATTGGTGGAATGTATACAAGCGCAAATACTTCATCGATAATGCCGATTAAGTACAAGCAACCGTAGACGAGGGACAATTCTAGACCTAGAACGAGCACAAATAGAATCCAGTATGGATTTAGACCTTTCTTCCTTCTGTAGATGCTGATGGATAGCGGAACAAACCAAATCGAACTGTATAAGAGTCCCAAGAGTAGTAAATGGATCATACGTCGCGGTTACTCCCGCACAGTTAACGTTACCAGCTGCGGGCGGCCTGTGCTGTTTATGCGCGCAGCGCCGGAGTGTACAGCCTGGCCTGATTATTATTTCCACCCATTGATGGAAGTAATAGTGTACCTTTTACTATCATATATCCGTTCTTTAGAGCAAAAGTAATCAATGAAAATACCCATAATATTGGAGCTTCTGCTGCTTAAATAGCCAACCGTCTTCGGGCTTTCAGATCTCCTTGATAGTTCCGTGATGTAGGCAGATATTTCATTGCCCGCTTTATCTAGCAAAAAACTTCCGCTCCTTGCTGGAAGGCAACCATTATTTAGCTCCGGCGGGCCAACTACTTCTACCACTGTTCCGTTGTGTTCAGGGGAAATTTCTATCTTGAATCCCAGCCTTGAAGCTAAGTCTGGAGACAGCTCTACCTCTTCTGGGCCTCCACTACCAAAAGCTGAGGCCGCAAAAGCCATGTATATAATGAGTAAAATTCTTCGGATCATGCTCTATTCATAATGGTAATACCGTGGTCGTAACGACCGATATCTCCCCGCCTCATATCTGAATTGGTACGCTTTGGATAAAAGTGCGCTAACCTATTAGGTGTCAGATCTGAAGGAGTCTAACGCGTCCTTCCAAGCTGGGCAAAACGGTCTTCGAGATTCATGTCTCGATTCTTCGAACATCACTCAAGTCCCTGTTTTTACGTTGTTTATTGCCGCTTTTCTGTATGTGCAGAAATAACAGTCTCCGAGACCATATTTACGTGCATTTGTTCGCTGAAGGAAGGGTAAAGGCAGTGGCAGCTCTATCAAAATTGATTGTTTTTTGTTTAGTCGCTTCGCGCGGGAAAGAAAAAGGGCCGGCAATGCCGACCCTTGTAGATGGTTGCCTGTTCTGGCTTGTCAAGAATTGCGCACCTTCAACGGCTCCCGCAACTGCTCCGCCATCCCCAGCAACAGGGATTCAGTGGTCTCCCAGTCGATACACTTGTCCGTTACCGATACCCCGTATTCCATCTGGCTGTGGTCTTCGAGGATCTTCTGGTTGCCGGCTTTCAGGTTGCTTTCCACCATGATGCCGATAATGGACTTGTTGCCGTCCAGGATCTGGTGGGTGACGTTATCGACCACCAGTGGCTGCAGCTCGTGGTTTTTGTTGGAGTTGGCATGGCTGCAGTCGACCATGATATTGGGCTGGATGCCGGCCTTCTGCAGTTCCTGTTCGCACATGGCGACGCTGACGGAGTCGTAGTTGGGTTTGTCGTTGCCGCCGCGCAGTACCACGTGGCCGTATCGGTTGCCGGCGGTGTGGATGATGGCGACCTGGCCTTCCTTGTTGATACCCAGGAAGCGGTGCGGGTTGGCGGTGGACTGGAGGGCGTTGATGGCCACGTCCAGGCTGCCGTCGGTGCCGTTCTTGAAGCCCACGGCGGAGGAGAGGCCGCTGGCCATTTCGCGGTGGGTCTGGGATTCGGTGGTGCGCGCGCCGATGGCGGACCAGGAGATCAGGTCCTGCAGGTACTGGGGCGAAATCGGGTCCAGCGCCTCGGTGGCGGTGGGCAGGCCCAGTTCGGCGATATCGCGCAGCAGTTTGCGCCCGATATGCAGGCCCTCCTCGATCTTGAAGGAGTCGTTCAGGTGCGGGTCGTTGATCAGGCCTTTCCAGCCCACGGTGGTGCGGGGCTTCTCGAAATAGACACGCATGACAATCAGCAGGGTGTCGGACACCTGGTCCGAGATTTTCTTCAGGCGCTTGGCATAATCGATGGCGGCGTCCACGTCGTGGACGGAGCAGGGG
Organism: Microbulbifer litoralis; assembly: GCF_023634065.1. Taxonomy (GTDB): domain Bacteria; phylum Pseudomonadota; class Gammaproteobacteria; order Pseudomonadales; family Cellvibrionaceae; genus Microbulbifer; species Microbulbifer litoralis. The sequence continues at coordinate 157,038 of NZ_JALKCV010000004.1, read as the reverse complement.
CCGATCACCACCATCAGGCGGTGGTCCTTGCGGTCGAGGATATTGCGCACGTCGGCGCGGCCGGAGGCCACGGTGGCTTCGGCGGCATCGCTTACCGGCAGCTCGGCCTTGAGCGCTTCGGGGCTGATCAGGATGTCCTGGGAGACGACGTTGAGGTCGTCGAACTGCTGTGTGGTCATGTCGTTCACTACTTGCCTGTATTCGCTGAATCGCTTTGTTTCCGGGGCAAAGCGGGCATCTATCCTACTTGTGGAGCAGGGGTGGGGCTAGGGTTTCATTTGAAACTAATAGGGTTTTGGGGGGATTGGGGTTGAGGTGGAAGGTTTTTCCTAAAGTTTTTCGGGTTTCTGGTTGGATTTTGCGGTGGCTGGGGGCTTTGGGTGGGGGTTGAGGATGGGGAGTCGGGTTTGGCTGGCCTTTGGCCCGCTTTGCCGAGCTGGAGCTCGGCGCGCCCAGGGAGCGTCATGCCGGACTTGATCCGGGATCCAGGAGAAAGCGGCTGCGCCGCTTTTGCGGAGCTGGCGGCGGGCGTCCCCGGGGTTACTGGAGTTCGGCCAGGTGTTGGAACAGGGGGAAGTAGAGGGCGCAGCGGATATTGCGTTCGTCCCTGGCGTAGAAGAGTTTGCGGTAGGCCTCCAGTTGGCCGCGGTATTTTTCCAGTTGCGCGGCGATAAAGGTTTCGCGGTCTTCGCCGTCAGTCGGTTCGGCGGTCTTGTAGTCGACGATCCAGCGGGTGCCTTCGGCATCGATGAATGTTCGGTCGACGATGGAGCGGCGCAGCTGGCGGCCGCCGCTGTGGAGTTCCAGTTCGCAGGCGGAATCCCGGTGTGTCGCGTCCAGTAGCCAGCGGCCGGTTTGGCAGGCCAGGGTGTTGGCGATCGCCTGTTCGACTTTTTCCCCTGCCTTTTCCAGCCCGCTACCGTAGAGGCCGAGCTGGGCCAGGCGCAGTTGCCACAGCGGGCGTTGCCGGGAGCGCTTTTCCGCGTTCCAGTCCTGCAGGCCGGTCTCGGCAATGGTGGCCAGCGTCTCGTGGGCGACGGTGCCGGCGTGGCGCAGCCAGCGCTGGGCAACCTGGCCCATTTCGGGGATATTTGGTGGAGAGTCCGGCTCTTCGGGTTCCGGTGGCCGGTAGTCGGGCATGCGGTATTCGGCCAGCCACTCCTGTTTCGGCATTGCCGGTGGTTGCCAGTCCTGTGGCAGGCGCAGCAGGTAGTCGTGATCGCGCTGCCGGTGCTCCTGCTCTGCGGCTTCTTCCGGCACTTCGAGCCAGTGACACCAGTCGCTGTCATCGCTTTTCGGGATGGACGGCCAGATGCCGGTCAGCAGGGCGGCGCTGCCGGGGGCTTTGAGGATGCCTTTCTTTTCGTCGCGCTTGATTGCGGCCAGCAGGTGCAGCGAGCGGATGGCGCGGGTGCAGCCGACGTAGAGCAGGCGCGTGCCTTCCAATCGTTCGCGTTCGCTGTTGTCGTGCCTGAGGAAATCGAACACCGGGTCGGAATCGCCGCGGGCGCTTTTGGGGGCGAGCAGGAAGCGGGGTTCGCCGTCGCGGTTCAGCCATTCGGCCCAGCGCAGCAGTTGGTCGCCACCGGGTTTGCCGCCCTGGTCCAGGCCCGGGATCAGCACGTGCTCGAACTCCAGGCCCTTGGATTTGTGGATGGTCATCACCTGTACGCGGGCATCCTCGCCGGGGCGGGCGAAGAGTTTTTCCAGCGCGTTGTAGAATTGCTGCCAGTCCTCGATGCGACCGCCGCTGTCGAAATGTTCCAGAAGCTGGAAAAAGTCCTGCACATTGTCCAGCTCGTTTTTGTGCGCGACGGTGGCGGGGCCACCCAGGGCCAACCACAGGCCCTCGATCCAGGCGCGCAGCGGTTTGCGGCCGCGCTGCTGCCAGGCCCGCAGGATGGGATCGGCGGCGCGCTGCAGGCGCGCGCGGGCGTCTTCGCCCAGCAGTGGGATCTGGTCGATTTCCCGCAGGGCCAACAGCAGCGGGCGGGCGTTGGTGTCAGTGGGCGCTGTGTCGTCGTTGCCCCAGTTGGCCAGGGTATACAGGTCCGGCAATTGCAGACCGCACCAGGGCGCACGCAGCAGTGCCAGCCAACTGATGCGGTCGCTGGGGTCGAGCAGCGCGCGGGTCAGGCTGAGCAGGTCCACCACCACCATCTTGCTGGCCAGCGGCGCCAGGTCCGGCGCCTGGAATTCGATACCGGCGGCGCCCAGCGCCGGTAGTATCCGCTCCAGGTGTTTTTTCTTGCGCACCAGGATGGCGATACGGCCATCGGGATCTTTCCGCTGCAAGTCCCGCACCAGTTCGACGGTCTGTCGGGCCTCGCGGCTGCGCGCCTCGTCATCGATACAGCCGTAGAAATTAACCGCCGGGCCCGGCCATTTGATGCCCTTGAAAGCGTTGGATTGCAGGTAGCGCACGGCGCCGCGGCCGATATTGTCCTCGGGCGGAAACGCCTTATGAAAAGTGTCGTTGACCCAGTCCACCACCGCGGCTTCGGAGCGGAAATTCACCTGCAGGTCCAGCGGTGTCAGCTCGACTTCACCGATACCGCGACTGCGGGCGTCGAGGAAAATGCCCACGTTGGCGTTGCGGAAACCGTAACAGGACTGCATGCCATCGCCGACGATAAACAGTGTGCGACCATCGTCGGGCTGCCAGCCGGCGGTCAGTTTTTCCAGCAGTTGCAGTTGCATCTGCGAGGTGTCCTGGAATTCGTCCACGAGGATGTGCCTGGTCTGCACGTCCATTTTCAGCGCCAGGTCCGTGGGTTCGTCGCTGCTGCCGAGGGCCACCAGTGCGGCCTGGGCCACCTCGGTGTAATCGGTGGCGCCCAGTTGCTGGAAGACCAGTTTCAATTCGGCCACCAGTCTGGGCAGCACCTGGGCAAGGGATTGCAGCAGCCCCCACTGCTCCTGTTGCAGGCCTGTGGGCAGGGCGCGGGTTTCGTTGAAGGCCTCCAGCAGCTGTGTGTTGTCGCCGATCTCGAGAGACAGTTGATAGAGGCGGCTTTTGTATTCGTCGGCACCCGGCACTTCCTTTTCCGTGGGAAAGCCGTGGCGCTTGTCGACGCGCTTGCGGGGGCCGTTTTTGTCGGTCACCAGCATATTGATCAGCGCCAGCCAGCGGGGCAGGGCCTGGGCATCGCTGCCGGGCAGTGCCTCGATGCCGGCGCAATTCGCCAGTAAGTGCGACGGATTGTGTTCGCGCAGATAGCAGCCGGCGAAATCCGCGAGGTCCAGTATCTCCCCCTGGTAGATTTTTATTCGCTGTGCCAACAGCGCCAGGTTTTCCGCCACCAGTTCATCGATGACGAAATGGAAATAATCCTGCGCGCCTGCCGTGCCCACACTGAGCAGCGGCGCCAGCCACTGGTCGCGCTTTGCCAGCAGCATCTGCAGCAGTTTGTTCAGTTGGCCCAGGTCGTTGTCCAGGTGCAGCAGCAGTTGCTGCAGGGCCGTGTCCGGGGTTTTGCCGTCCAGGTGTTTGAGCAGGTTGACCACGGCCATTTCGAAGGCGATCTGGGTCTGCTCCAGCGGTTCGCCGGGGGCGCCCAGGCCGCTTTCGATCGGCAGCTGGCTGGCGAGACTGCGGCAGAGGCCGTCGATGGTCTGGATGCGCAGGCGCTGCGGTATCTGCAGCAGTTGCCAGTTGAGCTCGCGGTCCCGGTCGAGCAGTTTCCTGGCCAGCTCCCAGGTGATGGCTTCGTGCGGATTTTCGGGGCGCGCTGTATCGCGGGCCTGTTGCAGGGCTTCTATCAAACGCTCGCGCATCTCGCCGGCAGCCTTGCGGGTGAAGGTGATGGCGAGGACTTCTTCCGGCTGCTGGCAGGCGGCCAGCAGTTTCAGCACGCGCTGGGTCAGCAGGCCGGTTTTGCCGGAGCCGGCCGGGGCGGAGACGGCGAAGCTCTGGGTAATGTCCAGGGCCTGGGTGCGGGCTTGGGCGTCTACGGGTTGTGGGTTTTTTTCTAGCACTTCGGTCATCTGGAAGTTCTGTTGTGTTGTTCTCTCGTTATCCCGGTACCGGATCGAGTCCGGCATGACAATACGATCCGGGATCCGGGCGGGCCTTCGGCCCGCAAGCGGAGCTGGAGCTCCGCGCTCCCGGGGGCGGTCCGGGTCAGGCCTGTTCGCGTTCGGGCCAGCGGTTCAGGGGCCAGAGGTCGCGGTTGTTGTCTGCCGGGCGGTCGAAGACGAGCGTCGCGACGCCGTTGCGGTATTCGCCGGCGAGCATTTCCAGGCCCTGTTGCCAGTGGTCGCCCAGGTCCTGCCAGGTGGAATAGGGGGCATCCTTTTGGATGTCGGCGACAGCCTTGATCCCCTTGACCGGTTGTTCCAGTTCACCGCAGCCGCTCCACCTGCAGTCTCCGTAGCGCACCTGGCCGAAGGCAATAGCGCGGGCTTTGGGTTGGGCCAGGGCGTAGAGCGGCAGTTGGGGTTCGCGGATTCTTTCCGGGAGCCAGTCGTTGATGCTGGTCTGGCCGGTCTTGTAGTCGATCACCAGTTCCTCGCCACCGGCGAGACGATCCAGGCGGTCGAGGCGCAGGTTGAACTGCAGGCCGCCGATGGCCACCTGCTGCTCCCACTCGATTTTCTCCACCGAGAAGGCGGGGCGCCCGGCTTCGAGTGCCAGCCACTGGTCCATCAGCCTGTGCAGGCGCTGCTGCTCCATGGTCCAGAAGCCGGGCGGCAGGTGGGCGTACTTTTTACGCACGTTGCGCAGGGCGTTGTCGATGGCTTCAACGATCCGGCGCTTGCGCGCCTCCTCTTCCATCGACTGCAGCCGCGCGGCGTCGCTGCAGTGCTGCCAGAATTCCGCCAGCACCTGGTGGACGATATTGCCGCGCTCGGCCGGGGACAGGCCGATATCCGGGGCCATAAAATCGCTGGCGCCGAGGCGGTAGCGCAGCTGTGCGTTCAGTGGGCACAGGGCCTGGGCCTTCAGGACCGAGGCGCCGCCGCGGACATGTTCGCAGTCGGCGGGTGTCAATGGGGGAAGCTGGCTGTCGGTGACTTTTTCCAGTGCCGGCCCGGCGGCCAGTTGCGCGTTGTGTTCCCGCAGCGTATCGCCATCGAGCGGCTGGGCCGGTTCTGGATTGCCAAACAGGTTGCTGAGACCCTGCTGCACGCCATCTTCCTCGCAGGTGTAGCTGACGACGATATCGCCACTGGCGTTCAGCAGGTCGTCGCTCAGTTCGCGGGCCAGCTCCAGTTCCCGTTCGGCGCTGGCGCGGGGCATTTTCCAGTGTTTTTGCCACTGTATTGGCAGCAGCGGGTTGGGGGCCGGCGCGGCGGGCCACTGTTGCTGGCCGAAGCCGACAAGACGCAGGTGGTCGAAGGCCAGGCCGCCGGCCTCGAGCACGCCGAGAATCTGCAGTGGGCCGTCACGGGTCTCGGCCTGGAAGGGCGCGCGGCTGGCGATCTGGCGCAGTTGCTGCTGGGCCTGGGTCAGTGTCAGGCTGCCGCTGACGGCGGACAGCGCGGCCAGGCCTTCCAGCGCGCTCTCCCACTGCAGCAACTGCTGGTATTCCTGGCTGTCCGGATTGCGCTGGCCGGGCCAGCCGAGAGTGGCCAGCACGTCCGAAAAGCGCGCGGCCCAGATTTCCGCCGGCGCGCGCTGCCAGCGGCGCCGGCGGTCGCCGATCTGTTCCAGCTGGCGCGGCAGTAATGGCGTTTCAAGTCCGAGGCCTTCGGCGGTGCGCTCGGCCCAGTAGCGCAGGGTTGCGCCGTCGATACGGCGCAGTTCCAGTTTTTGCAGGCGGCGGAAGAGGGCGCTGCGCAGTCCTGTTTCTCCTGTTTCCCCGTCGTCGCCCCAGAAGGGGCAGAACAGCAGGTTGCGCAGTTGCGAGTAGTCCCAGTCTTCCTCCAGCAGTTGTAACAGCTGCAGCGCGGCGCTGCCGATGGGTGTGCTGGCCAGCGGCGTGCCGGCGGAGAAGTTGAACGGCAGTGTGTAGCGGTGCTGGCCCGGGTCGAGGAATTGCGGTTCCAGCACGCGGGCGAAAACCGATTCCACCAGCGCGCGGCACTGGCCCAGGTTGTTGACGACGATACCGACGCTGGCGCGGCTGTCGTGTTCAAGTTTTTGTGCGGCCCAGCGTGCGGCCTGGTAGAGCTCCTGCTCCAGGTCCCGGCAGGGGGCGCTGTAGATTTGCGGTTTGCGTTCTGTGGCCGGGCGGGGGACCACCTTGTCCGCGGCGCCCTGGATAATCGCCTCGGCCAGTGGCGAGATCTGCGCGAAGCCGGCGGTGTCGATCTGCGGCCGCTTTTCCAGTGCGCCATCGTTCAGGGCGCGCAGTATCAGTTGGTCGCGCTGGTCCGGGGTGATGGCGTTGTGTCGGTCGAGCTGCCCGGTGAAGGCACGGATCATGCGGAACACTGGGTAGTCGTCGCGGTTCAGGCCCAGGGCGAACTGTTCCAGCAGCGGTTCCACGGCTTCGTCTATCCGCTGGAGGTCGTCGATCAGTCGCCACTGCAGCAGTTGCGCCAGGGCGCCGTCGGCATCGCGGCAGAGCTGCTGGCTGTTGAGCAGCTCGCGCTCCAACGATTCATCCAGCGCCCGCTGCCACAGGATCTGGCGCTGTTCGCGGTTCAAGACCTGTTTCAGCGCCGGTTTCCAGCCCCGCTGTTGCAGGCCGAACCAGGTTTTCTCCAGCCAGCCACTGAGGGATTCCACCGGCGGTGGCGCCCAGCAGGCCCCTGCGGGTTGCTGCGCCGCATAGACCTGCTGACAGCGGTTGCGCAGGCGGTTGTTGGGGGTCAGCAGCAGGCCTCCCGGGGGGAGTTGTGCGAGGATTTCCAGGGCGGGAAACGCCGGTTGCAGCATGGATTTCTGGTGTCCGAGTTCTTGGAGGGGTGGGCTTAACGGTCGCCTTTTGGGTCCGGGGGTGTCAACCCGTAGGGTGCGCCGTACGCACTGATCCAGCAGTGGTGCGAGGCCGCCATGGATGGCGGTCATGCAGAGAATGCATGGAGCAATTATCTGCCACGGCGCACCCTACACAGTATTCAGGGGATCGAACTCTGCAAAGGCCCCGCGGATCTTTTTGTCTTCGTCCACGGCGCTGGTCAGCAGTTGGCTGGCCCCGGGCTTGTCGGGCGGCGCAAGTTTCAGTTCCTCCAGCCACCAGCCCACGCGCCGTGCAATGGCGGCACCCGAATCCAGCCATTGAATACGCCGCGGCGCATAGCGGTCAAGTTCCTCCCGCAGAAGCGGGAAATGGGTGCAGGCCAGCACGGCGATATCCACGCTGTCGCCGCCGGCGGTGTGGAAGATGCGCGCCAGCACCGGCGCCAGGTCGCGGGCGGAGATCGCCTCGCCGCGCAGTTTGGCCTCGGCCAGGCGCACCAGTTCGGGCGCCGGTACGTTGATCACGCGGCAGCCGTTGCCGAACTGCTGGATCAGGTCGCGGGTATAGTTACGGTTGACCGTTCCCTCAGTGGCGATCAGGGCGATGGTGCCGGTGCGGCTGGCGGCGGCCGCCGGTTTGACCGCCGGTACCACGCCCACCACCGGTTGGCTCAGCACTTCGCGCAACTGGGGCAGAGCCAGGGTGCTGGCGGTGTTGCAGCCGACGACGAGGATATCGGCGCCGCTGGCGGTCATCATGGCAGTGGCCTGTTCGACGATCCGCGGCCTCAGAGCCTCCTCGCTGCGGCTGCCGTAGGGGTAGAAGCCGTTGTCGATGCCGAAATGCAGCGTCAGGCCCGGCAGCAGCCGGCGGATCTCGCGGGCGATGCTGATGGCGCCGACGCCGGAATCGAAGATCAGCGCGCTGGGGGGCAAACTGTTAGAATAAGCGACTTCCGCCATCGACCTGCAAAACCGTCCCGACTGCTTGACTCAGTCGTACAAGAATACCGCAAATCCGAGAGTTTTTTATGGAATTGTTCCCGCTGCAAGTGACTGCCGAACACGCGATTCTCGCCACCGTTTTGCTGGTGCTGCTGCCCGGCCTGGCGTTCTGGCTGGGCAGGGCGGGTGTGCAGCGACGGCTGGAACAGGCGCTCGCAGAGCTGCAGGACACCGGCGCGGAACTGAAAATCGCCGGCTCGCGTCTCGACGGCAGCCGTGAGCGGGAGTCGCAGTTGCAGGCCGAGATACAGAAACTGCGCGCCGAGCTCGAGGAAAAACTGCAGCGCCTGACCCGCAGCCAGGTGCTGGTGGAGAAGGGCGAAGCCGCGCTGGCGGAGCAGCGCCAGCTGCTGGAACAGACCCGCAAGGCGATGACGGAGCAGTTCGAGAACCTGGCCAACCGCATCTTCGAGGAGAAGCAGCAGGCCTTCGCACGCCGCAGCGAGGACAGCCTGCGCAAGAGCCTGGACCCGCTGGAGCGCCAACTGGGGGATTTCCGCAAGCGCGTCGAGCATGTCTATGACCAGGAGAACCGCGAGCGCGGCAGCCTGGTGGGCCAGATCAAGGCGCTGCGGGAGCAGACCCAGCGCATCAGTGATGAGGCCCTGAACCTGACGTCGGCCCTGAAGGGCGACCGCAAGATCCAGGGCAACTGGGGCGAGGTGGTACTGGAGCGGCTGCTGGAGCAGTCCGGCCTGCAGAAGGGCCGCGAGTATGAAACCCAGGTTTCTCTCAAGACTGGCACCAGCGACGGCCGCCGCCAACAGCCGGACGTGATCGTGCGCCTGCCGGAGGGCAAGGACCTGATCATCGACTCGAAAGTCTCTCTGGTGGACTACGAGCGCTACGCATCGGCGGAGACCGACGACGAGCGCGCCCAGGCGCTGAAACAGCACGTAAACTCCCTGCGCGCCCATATCACCGGCCTGAACAAGAAGGCCTACGAGCAGCTCGAGGGCGTGCGCACGCTGGACTTCGTCTTTATCTTCGTGCCCATCGAGGCCGCCTATATGCTGGCGATGCAGGGCGACCCGAACCTGTTCCGCGACGCCTACGAAAAACACATTGTGCTGGTCAGCCCCACCAGTCTGATGGCGACGTTGCGCACGGTGGAGAATATCTGGCGCTACGAAAAGCAGAACAAGAACGCCGAGAAGATCGCCGCCGAGGCGGGCAAGCTGCACGACCAGTTCGCGATGGTGCTGGAATCCCTCGACGCGCTCGGGGAGCGCCTGCGCCAGGCGGACGACGCCTACCAGCAGACCTACAAGCGCCTGGCCACCGGCCGCGGCAACGCCGTCAAGCGCATCGACAGCCTGCGCAAGCTGGGCGCCAAGACCCGCAAGCAGATCAGTGCCGACCTGCGCGAAGAGGCGGAGGGTAGCGATCGCAAGGGCCTGCCGGAGCCGGAGGTCGAGGCTACAGAAGAGACCGAAACCGAAAGCGACGGCGAATAGCGCCCCGTGGAAACTTTCGCCTTCGCGCTGTCTGTTACCGGCCCCATTTTCCTGACGCTGATCGTCGGCTACTGGCTGGCGCGCGTCGGCCTGCTGCGCGATGCGTTTGTGGACGATGCGTCAAAGCTGGTCTTTATGATCACGCTGCCGGTGCTGCTGTTTATCAATATCTTTACCGCCGATGCAGAGCTGGGCCAGGAGCTGCCGCTGCTGGCGGCGGGCCTGCTGGGCACGGTGATTACCATCCCGCTGGCTTGGCTGGCGGCGCGGCCGCTGGTGCATGGCGACCGCAGCGCCTTTATCCAGGGTGCCTTCCGCGGCAACCTGGGCATCATCGGCCTGGCCTGGGCGGCCAATGCCTACGGCAGCGGCGGCCTGGCGCAGGCGGCGCTGCTGATGGCGGGGGTCACCATCCTGTACAATATTGCCGCGGTGACGCTGTTTGCGGTCTACAGCAGCGAGGTACGCTTCAGCTGGGGCAAGCTGGCGAAGGATATCGCCCAGAACCCGCTGATCGTCGCCATCGTACTGGCGCTGGTCTGCCGTGAGATCGGCCTGGTGCTGCCGGAAATACTGCTGCAGACCGGTGACTACCTGGCCTCGATCACGCTGCCGCTGGCACTGTTGTGTATCGGTGCCAGCCTGGATTTCAGTCTGCTGCGGCGCAGCTCGTTGGCGGCCTTCGGGGCCACGGCGATCAAGCTGCTGGGTGTGCCGGCCGTACTGTTGGCGTGCGGCTGGCTGCTGCGGCTGCCGGCGCAGGCCATGGGCGTATTGCTGCTGCTGGCGGCCACGCCGAGCGCCACCGTGTCCTTTATCATGGCGCGGGCCATGGGCGGCAACAGCCAGCTGGCGGCCAATATCGTCGCCCTGAGTACACTGCTGTCGATTGTTACCGCCAGCCTGGGGCTGGCGCTGCTAGAAATTTGGTTCTGAGAGGTTTCTTCCCATGACGGTTTTCCCCACCTGGCTGCTGGTTGTCGCCGCGCTGATTATTTTCGCGCTCGCCGCGGTGGCCGGCTATTACCTGCGCAAGCTGAACCTGGCGCAGAAAAAACAGGCCGCGCAGCTGGCGGAGCTGGAACAGGCCGCATCGGACCAGCGCCAGCGGGTCAACGACAGTATCCAGATCTTAGCCCGCACACTGCTCGACGATGGTGTCGGTGTTACCGAGGCGTCGATCCGGATTCGCGTGCTGCTGGATGCGTTGCAGGTGGAGCAGGGGATCAAGGACGAGTTCGTGGCCTTCTACACCGTGGCCGACAAGACCAGCCATATTCCGATCCTGCAGGAATGGAAGAAACTGCCGCGCAAAAAGCAGTTCCAGTTTGAAATGGAGATGGCGCAGGTCGAGAGCGAGTACAAGGATTTTGCGCTGGATGCGGCGAAGAGGATCCTCGGTCGGGAGTTTTGATGGCGTTCCGTTCGCCGGGGTTACCCTGTAGGAGCCTGCCCTGCAGGCGAAAAGAGCCGGGGCCCTCGGGCCCTCTTGCCGTTTCGCCTGCAGGGCAGGCTCCTACTCGCGCACCAGCAACAGGCCGGTTTCGGTGTGATCCGTATACGGAAACTGGTCGAACAGTGCAAAGCGCTCGATCCGGTGCGTCTTGCTCAATTCCTTCAGGTTGTCCAGCTGCGTCTCCGGATTGCAGGAGATGTACAGAATCCGCGGAAAGCGTGCCACCATTGCGCAGGTGTCCGCGTCCAGCCCGGCCCGGGGCGGGTCTACCAGCACGGTGGAGAAATCGTAGCTGTCCAGGTCGATATCCTTCAGGCGCCGGAAGGGGCGCACCCTGTCGATGGCCTGGGTAAATTCCTCGCTTGATAGACGCACGATATCCAGGTTGTCGACGCCGTTCGCGCGGATATTTTCCTGTGCGGCATTGACCGATACCTTGGACACCTCGGTAGCCAGCACCCTGTCGAAATGCTCGCACAGGGGAATGGTGAAATTGCCGTTGCCGCAGTAGAGCTCCAGCAGGTCGCCGCCCGCATCCCGGCAGGCATCCCCGGCCCAGCCGATCATCGAGCGGCAGATTTCGCCGTTGGGCTGGGTAAAACTGCCCTCGACCTGTTTGTACTGGTAAGTCCTGCCGCCGATCGGCAATTTCTCGATCACGTAATCCCGTTCCAGCACCAGCTTCTGTTTGCGCGAGCGGCCGAGGATCGGGAAGCCGAGTTTTTCCTGCAGTGCGCGGGCCTCCGTTTCCCACTGTTCGTCCAGCTTCTTGTGGTAGATCAGTGTGATCAGTGCGTCGCCGGCGAGCGTGGTCAGGAACTCGGCGGAGAACAGCCGCTTTCGCAGTGTCTCGCTCTGGTTGACCGCCTCCAGCACCTTTGGCATCAGTTGGTTGATCAGTTCCGAGCCGACGGTGAACTCGTCGATGATAAACGGCTTCTTGTATTCGCCCTGGCGGTACATGGCATAGTGGGCGCGGCCGTCTTCCTGCCACACCTTGAATTCGGCCCGCAGGCGGTAGTGGATCGGCGGCGACGGGAACAGCTCCGGCTCCAGGTCGGTGTATTCACGGTAGGCCCGGCGCAGCCGTTCGGCCTTGCGCTGCAGCTGATCGTTGTAGTCGTCGGTGTTAACCCGGTGTATGGCCATATTAAAATGCGGTGGTATCTGCAGTGGAGCGGGCGCGCATTGTAAAGGAAAGGGTTGAGGAATCTCTATGGCAATTAGTGAGATTGGAATCCTGGTGAGTGGCCAGGGGCTGCACGAGTTCACGGACCAGGTGGCGGACTGGCTGGGCGGGCAGGGCGTGGACGAGGGGCTCTGTACCCTGTTTATCCAGCACACCTCGGCCAGCCTGCTGATCCAGGAGAATGCCGATCCGTCGGCGCGCGTGGACCTGGAGAACTGGCTCAACCGGCTGGTGCCGGAGAACGACCCGCTCTATACCCACACGCTGGAGGGGGCGGACGATATGCCGGCGCATATCAAGGCGGCGCTGACGGCGACCAGCCTTTCGGTTCCGGTTAAAAATGGCCGACTGATGCTGGGGACCTGGCAGGGGCTATATCTGTGGGAGCATCGGCACCACCGGGGAAAACGGAAGGTGATCGTGCATATCTGAGCCGGCCCCTCCCCCCGGGAAATCTAGAGGCAGTTGGTCGGCTTCGGCAGCCCGGCTATCTTGCTGGCCACCTTGGCCGGGCTCGGCGGAAACAGCTGCATCAGGTAAATGCTGCGGCCCTTGTCCGCTCCCAACTGCTGGCCGACGTATTTCACCAGCGGTCGCATGGCCGGCGACAGTTCGAATTCCCGGTAGAAATCCTGCAGCAGCCGGATCACTTCCCAGTGCGCGTCGGTGAGTTCGATACCTTCGGCCTTCGCCAGCGCCTCAGCCACCGCCGGGTTCCAGTCGTCCAGCTCGCGGAGGTAGCCCTCCTTATCCAGTGCTATCTCGCGGCCCTCTATCTGCATACTGCCCATCACTTGAACCAGCTGACGATCGGTTTGTGTTCGACGCACAGCGACACCCAGCGGGCGTCGTCGATAGCCTGGAATGTCTCCGGTACCTGCAGGCCGCGGGCATCCGCATCGGTCTTCAGGCAGTAGACGGGCCCCACGGCAATATTCTCGGGCATAAAACCGCTCGCGGCGTAGGTGCCGTCCTCGATCAACAGCAGTGCATCGCCATCGCTGAAGGTGCCGATGCAGTCGGCGAGGGCGTTGGAGCTGAAGGGGGATCTGCTGACGATATGCAGGGTCATGTGCTTGCCTCAGAAACTCAGGACAGAATCGAAGCCGGCGATAAACCCACCGGTATCGGCCACCAGTTCAATCTCCGCGCCGGCTATCGCCAGCTGCTTCGCGTCGATACCGCGTTCGAGCAGGCTGCGCTCGCAGACATGAATGGTCTCGATGCCGAACATCGGCAGCGCCTGCAGGTTGCGCAGCAGGCTCTTCTGGCCGATTGCCGACGGGGCCTGCTCCGGCAGCAGCTGGAAGACGCCGTCGCGCAGGAACAGCACCGCCGGCGCTTGATCCATGGCCGCGGCGGCCAGTATCGCCTCCAGCCCTTCGCGGGCCAGGGCGTCGCCGTAGGGGGCCTGGCGACAGAGGGCAAGTGTGTTTGTTGTCATCATCGTGTCCCTAACCGAATGTGACGACGCGATCGGAATTGGCGCTGGCGTCGGCCAACTGCCCCAGTCCGGCCAGCTCAAAGCCGTCGGCGAGGTTGGCGGCGGGTTTCTCCAGCCGCCTGGCTTCGCTGTCGCTCAGCAGCCCGCGGCGCTGGGCCGCGGCGATGCATACCACCAGGTCCAGGCCGTGCTCGCGTTGCAGTGCCTGCCAGTCGCCGACGGTGTCGGTCTCGTCCTGGGGCGGGGCGCTGAGGGCACTGCCGTTGTGGACGCCATCGCCATAGAAAAAGACGCGGTACAGCTGGTGGCCCTGGGCCAGCAGTGTGCGGGCGAAGCGCAACGCGGTAGCGGCGGACTCGGAGGCGTGCGGGGCGCCGTAGATAACCAGGGAAAATTTCATAGTAGCCACATAGCAAAATGCCCCGCGGAGCGGGGCATTGGGTTCGGCCGTTCCAGGCTGCGGATCAGTCGTCGGCGGCGAAGCCGAAGATGTGCAGCAGGCTGGTGAACAGGTTCAGGATGGAGATATACAGGGACGTGGTCGCCATGATGTAGTTGGTCTCGCCACCGTTCACGATGCGGCTGGTGTCATACAGGATGAAGCCGGAGAACAGCAGCGCGATCACGCCACTCAGGGCCACGCTTGCCAGTGGCATGTACACGCCGAAGAAGCTGGCGATCATCATGCCCAGCGCGCACACCAGTACCGCGATCAGGCCCACGAACAGGAAGCCGCCCATGAAGCTGAAGTCCTTGCGGGTGGTCAGCACATAGGCGGACAGCGCAAAGAAGATCAGTGCGGTGGTACCCAGCGCCTGGGTGATGACCTGGCCGGCGCCGGCGGAAATGTAGTAGTTCAGGATCGGGCCCAGTGACGCGCCCAGCAGGCCGGTAAAGGCGAAGACCACGCCGATACCCTTGCCGGAATTGGCGGTGCGCGGCAGTACGAACCAGATCAGGCCCAGTGCGACCAGTGAACAGATGATGCCCATGCCGCGGCCCATGCCCACCGCCATGGCGACGCCGGCGGTAAAGGCGCTGAACAGTACGGTCATGGCCAACAGGGCATAGGTATTGCGCAGTACCTTCGCCGTTTCCGAGCGATCCACTGCGCGGGACTGTGAGTAAACGTGCGGCTGCATTAGCGACTCCTGCTATTGAATATTACGAGAATCATATAGCCAGCGATCGGGACCATCAAGTCAGTCCGCCAATTCGCAATCGCGGGCCGGCGAATCGGTTTTCGCGCCATCCTGCGGTGCCCCGGTGGCGCCGCTTCCGGACATGGATATGGGGGCAATGGGCGCCGTTTCAATCCCCGCCGACCCATCAGTCGTCACCGGCCGGTATTTCGATATCGGCAATCAGTGGCAGGTGGTCCGAGGCCTGCCGGGTCAGCTCGGTGGCCGGGACCACGATGCGTTCCACGCGGATATCCCGGCTGGTGTAAATATAATCGATCCGCGCCTTGGGCATACCGCTGAAAAAGGTGCCGCGGGGCTTGTGGCCGGGTGCCGCCACCTGGGCGTCGCGCAGTTGGTTAGTCAGCCGCTTGATCTCGGCGGCGTTGGGCAGCGCGTTGAAATCCCCCATCAGTACCTTCGGGCCCTCGCAGCGGGGGTGTGACAGCCAGTCGGGGCCGAGCAGTGCGTCCACCTGGCGCAGGCGCTCGGCCTTGGACAGTCCCAGGTGGGTGTTGATGACCTGCAGTTTCTGCCCTTCGTACTCCACCTCGACCCAGACGGCGCCGCGGGGCTCGTCCGCGGCGGGATTGAACAGGCTGCTTTTGCCGTTGGGCGGGCCCGGCAGTATGTCTTTCCTGACCAGGCGCACGGGCAGGCGGGTGAGGATGGCATCGCCGTAGCGCTCTTCTTCCAGGTGCAGGGCGGGTTGGAAGTGCACGTCCATGGCCAGCAGCCGTGCCAGCCGCTCGGCCTGGTCCAGGCCACCGCTGCGCTCGCGCAGCACGTCCAGCTCCTGCAGCGCCACCACATCCGGCTGGTAGCGCGCGATGACGCGGGCGATGCGCTGCGGCGACAGCTTGCCGTCGATGCCGCGGCAGCTGTGCACGTTGTAGGTCATGACGCGCAGGGTTTTCACCGCTGCCCGCCGGCGCCGGCCGGCCATGGGTTTGACCCCGCGCAGGTAGGCGCGGGCGGTGGCGCGCAGTTCCTCCGGACGCCAGTGGCCTCGTTCCGGATTCGGCGGCGGTATATCCTCCGGCATCAGCGCGAAGGCGTGGGTCTCGTTGGGTGCGGCGCCGCCGTGGCTGCCGTTTTCCATGGCGAAGGTCAGCGGCCTGTCCATGCCCGCGCACCAGCCGTACATCATGAAATCGCCGGCGTCCGGATGGTGGCAGAGTTGCGCCATATCGGCGGCCGCCTCCTGCGGAAACGGGTGGTCGTGGCCCAGTACCCGCGGGCCGTCTTCCGGCATCCGGATCGGGCCCGCGGCCCACCAGCCGTGTATTTCGGAGGCGGGGTCGGCGGGATCCGAGCGATACAGGACCAATGGCACCCGGGCCTTCTCGACGATCAGCCGCGCGACCTCGGCGCGGGGAGTGCCGTTCAGCTCCAGGTTGTAGAGCATCGCCAGCGGCCCCAGTGCCGCCAGCGCGAGCGGGGTGTCCGTCGCGTGGTCGTCGCCACCGTCGCCGGGCGTGATTTTTTCCATCCACTCACTGCCGAACAATCGCGCGCGTTCCAGCTCGATACCGCGGCGGCTCTTGCAGGGATACCTGTCCGGGCTTCCCGGCAAGTCCGACAGCGCATCGGCCAACGCCTGGCCCAGGCTGCGGCCGAACTCCTCCTCGTAGGGGTGGGTCTGTTCCTGGCCGTGGTCGGAGAAGATCCAGACGTCGTAGTGGCGGCGGTCGGAGCGGTGCGCGGCGCGCCAGATGCGGGCGATGGCGTCGTCGATACCCTTGAGCACCCAGTGGGCGAAGGCCGAGCGCGGGCCGCGGCGGTGGGACTGCTCGTCGTAGCCCAGCAGGTTGATGTAGATCACCGGCAGGCCGCGGGCGATATCGATCTTGACGCCGATGGTGCAGAGTTCGCGCATCAGGATGGTGACGGCGACGCGGGTGGGGATAAACATCAGCTCGCGCACCAGGTCCTGGCCCTTGAGGACGCCGCGCACACAGTCGGCGATCGCCAGCACGAATTCGACCACCACCAGGGCGGCGGTACGCACCAGGCTCCAGGCGTTGGTCAGCAGCATCAGGAAGACTTTCCAGGGGCTGGCGTCGCGCAGCGCCGGTCCCCAGCCCTGGTCGGCGGGGCAGAAGTGGGCCTCGCCGTGATCGGCGCCGGCACGGAACAGGCTCAGGTAGCAGCTGCCACCGGAAAGCAGCGGGTCGCGACAGCGGGCGTTGAGTTTTTCCTCCACCCGTGCGGCCACTTCCGGATCGTACATCCGCACCAGCTTCTGGCTCTCTTTCATCATGAAGCCGAACGCCGGCACCGCCTGTCGCACGCCGAAGAACAGCTCCGCCTGTACCGCCGGGGTGGTGGAGGGCACGCCCGGGTAAAGGTGTTCCAGGTGGTAGTGCTCCCTCCTGATCAGCCGTTTCAGGAACGGCATGCGCCCCCGGGCCAGTGCCCGCTCCAGTTGCGGGTGGGCGAGGCCGTCGATCTGGATCAGCACCAGCCCGGGGTCGCTGGGCGCGCAGTCGCTGGTGGGCAGACCCAGCAGGTGGGTCATCCATTCGCTGCGGCTGAAACGTCGGCGCCAGCGGCGCAGGCGGGATGTAATACGATCTAACATCGCACTCCGGACTCAGCGTCGGTACGGTGGATGACTAAAGGCTGCGCCGGCGGCACTGGTCACGCCCTCGAGAATGTCCCACTGGGCGCCGATGGTATTGCGCAGCCGCTGCCACTGGGCGTAGAGGGAGTCGTCCAGCGACCAGGGCTGGCCGAGCAGTGGTTCATAGAGCTGCAGTGCGCGCCCGGCGCAATTCTCCATGGAAAACTGCTCCGCGGTAGCGAGGGCCTCCCGCCGCAGCTTTGCCCGCTGTGGTGCCGGCAATTCCAGCAGCCACTGCAGCGCGGCGACAAAATCGCCGCTGTTCTCACGCATCAGCAGGCGGCCGTTGATTCCGTCGCGCACCACTTCGCGGCTGCCGTTGGCATCCAGCGCAATGACCGGCGTGCCGGCGGCCATGGCCTCGGTCAGTACCATGCCCTGGGTCTCGCTGGTGGAGGCGAACACGAAGGCGTCCATCGCCGTGTAGGCATCCCGCTGCGCCTCGCCCTGCAGGGTGCCCGGCATATGCAGGCGCCCGGCCAGGCCGCGGCTGGCAAAGAGCCGCTGCAGCCGCTCGCCCATGGGGCCGCTGCCCACCAGCAAGAAGTGCACCTGCGGATGGCGCTGCATGAAGTCCGCGACGGCAGCGGCGAGAAACTCCAGGTTCTTTTCCTCCGCCAGGCGGCCCAGGTGACCGGCCAGGAAGGCCGATGCCGGAATGCCCAGTTCCCGCCGCGCGCGCGCGCCGTCGCCGCCAGTGTAATCCTGCAACTGGACCCCGGTCGGCACCTCGGCGATGGGGGTCTTTACACCGCGTTCGCGCAGTAGCGAGGCGATGCTCTGGCTGGGGGCGAAGACCAGGCTGGCGAGGTTGGCGTAGCGGGTGGCCAGCTCGATCACGAAGCGTTTGAGCGCGTCGGAATCCGCCGGCACATAGTGGGTGTAGCGTTCGTACAGTGTGTGGTGGGTAAAGACCAGTGGCAGCTGGCGTGTGCGCGCGATCCGCAGCGCGGTCATGCCCAGCAGGAACGGGTGGTGCGAATGCACGATATCCGGCCGGAAGTCGTTCAGCTTGTCGCTGAGGTCGCCGGAGAAGGGCAGGGCGACGGAGAAATCGCTACCGTTGAAGTTCTGCAGCGCGTGAATGCGCACCACATCCTGTTCGTCGGGAAGGCGCTGGGAGAATTCCGGCGCCACGATCATGACCCTGTGGCCGCGTTTGCGGTATTCCTCGGTAAAGGCGGAGACCGATCGGGCGACACCTCCCACATGGGGCAGGTAGGTGTTGGTCAGCATGACAATGTTCACTGCGGTGAGAGCTCCACATGGTTGCTGCCGGGGGTTGGCGTGGCCGCTTTGTAGCCCAGCGGGCGCACCCGGATCGGCGGTGCTTCCCGGTGCCAGTCGCCATCCCATGTGACACGCGGCGCCGGGCCGGGTTCGATGGCCAGGGTAACGGTGCCGAAACGGGTCGGCGCCGGGCCGAACCGGATTGGCCGGTCGGCCGACGTGTCCGCGAGCCATTCCGGTGGCAGGCCGGACGCCAGCACCAGGCTGTCGCCCTCTTCGCGCACGAAGCAGTTGCGCTGCATCGCCAGCCACTCCGCCGCGGCCCAGGCGTGCTGGCCGTCGCCCATGCAGCCGCCGAGGGAATGCGGGTGTATGGCCTCCGGCCACTGGCCGGTGGGGGAGGCGAGCCCGGCGACGCTGCGCATCAGTTCCAGGCAGCGTGCATCGCCGGCGCGCAGCAGTACCTGGGCGATATGCAGTGTCAGGTAGGCGTTGATGCCGGAGTGGATCATGTCCTGGAAAAAGCCGCCGTTGACAAAACAGTTTTCCATCAGGAATTCCGCCAGGTCCGTCAGCCGCTCGTCGTCCTCGGGGTACAGCTGCAGCGGATAGCCGGCGGCGACGGAGCCGATGGCGCCGGCGTCCAGGCGCCGGTTGGGCGACGCGGGCATGGCGGGGCGCCCGAGCCGCTCCGCACACTGGGCCAGGCTGTCGTCGATGGCGCGCTGGAAGTCGTCCGCCTGGGCGGCGAAGGTATCGCGCTCGGCGAAATCCTCGCGCTCGCTGATGGCCACGGCGGCGCGCTGGCCGGCGACGCCCCAGAAATCGTCCCAGTAGTAGCAGTCGTTGGGCCCCAGGTGCTCGGCGCTGAAACCGGCCGGCAGCAGGCCACCGCAGCGGCCGCGCTCCGGCGGCTGCCGCTTGGCGTCGATCCAGCGCGTGCCGCGTAGTACCGGCTCGCGCCACGCGGGTTTCAGCTTGCGGTCGGCAATCTCACAGAACAGGTTGAAGATCCACAGCGCCTCGCCGTTGGAGTCCCACTCGCCGTCCTGGGAATGGAAGAATCCATCGCGTTTCTGCCGCTGCGGAAACTGGTCCAGCGCCCGTTCGGCGCGATCCAGCAGCCCGGCGTACAGCAGCGACTGGATCATGAAGGCGGCGTCCCGGAACCAGAAGCGCTTGTAGGTATAGGGGCCCGGATAGACATCCCCGGGCGAGTGCAGGATCAGCGTGCGCACCGCCGCATCGTAGAGAAACTGGAATTTTTCATCCGGCACCGACAGTGCACAGTGGCCGTCGAGGTTGTCCTTCCAGCTCGGTGACAGGCGGCTCTTGTGCCTGCCGCTGTGCAGCGGGATCCTGACATCGATATTGAGCGGCTGGCCGGCTTCCAGGCGGAACAGGGCGGCGGCGCTGGCCATGCCCACTTCGCACTCGCCGTGAAGGCGGCCACCCCGGTCACCCAGGTGCAGGTAGCTGTCCCCGTTGCGGTAGTCCGACGCCAGGTGGCGATCGACTTTCCGATCGAATTCCACCGCCGCTTTTTCCTCGATCAGCCAGTGGCGACGGGCCTCGTCGAGGCTGACCTTGTGCACGAAGCTGACCCCCTCGGGATTGCAGGGGCGCAGCGACACCACCAGCCAGCCGCCGGTTTCGCTGGTGGCGTGCAGTTGCTGCAGGCAGTGGCTGTCATTGCTGTCGCGCTCGACCCTGGCGGTATTG
Source organism: Microbulbifer litoralis (assembly GCF_023634065.1). Taxonomy (GTDB): domain Bacteria; phylum Pseudomonadota; class Gammaproteobacteria; order Pseudomonadales; family Cellvibrionaceae; genus Microbulbifer; species Microbulbifer litoralis. Next base: position 136,878 of record NZ_JALKCV010000004.1, on the reverse strand, counting down.
CTCAGGCGCAGGCCGTCGCCGGCGGACTCCGTGCGCACGGCGATACTCTCGTCCATCACAAACCGCTGGCTGCAATCTTTTGCCTTGGATGGCAGCAGCCGCTGCCCGTCGTCGCCGAGCACCCAGGCATCGATGGACCAGCCGTCGTAGTGGGGAGTCAGCAGGCCGCGGGGATCCACGATCGGCATCTCCTCGCAATCCGGCAGGCCCACGGCGGTCCAGTTGCGGTGGCTCAGGTTGCAGTGGGTGATGGAAAAGGCGCGCGGGATAAAGGATTCGTCGAGCGGATCGAACTGCCGCTCGATCCAGTAGGGCCAGACCCAGTCCAGGTTGTGCTGGATGACCTTGCTGTTGATCAGCGCGCGCGCGTGGAATACGGCGCCGGCGCGCAGCAGCTCGATGGGCTCCGCCACTTCCGAGGGCTCGGCAAAACGCTGCAGGCGCGCCATGACCGACAGCGGGTCGAGAAAGCCGTGTGCCGTGGCGAATCGGCGCACGAAGAAGCGCCACGGAAGCCATTTCATCCAGGGCATCAGAGATCCTCTTTCTCAATTTTCCTGATCAGCGCACGCCGCGCGATGCGGGTAAGCCCCACCACGCCGACCACCGCCAGCAGAAAACCGATGCCGTACAGAGTCCACTGTAGCGGTGTGCGCCCGGATTCCATCTGCCCCAGGGTCGTCAGGTCCGCGGCGATGGAGCCCAGGTAGACGTTATTGACCGTCAGTGGAATGATGCCAATCAGGTTGCCGAGTACAAAGTCCCACAGGCGCACCGGCGTGAGGCCGAAAAAATAGTTCGACAGTTTGAACGGAAACAGCGGCACCAGCCTCGTCAGCATGATCATGCGCCAGCCTTCCTCCCGTATCACTTCCCCGAGGTGTGCCGGGCGCACGTGTGACATCAGCCAGCGCGACGGGCGTTCGGGCAACAGGTAGCGCGCAATCAGGAACGCCAGTGTCGATCCCAGGGCGGTGCCGGCCACCACCAGCAGAGTGCCCTCGATAACACCGAACACAAAACCCGCCCCCATGGTGAAAACCACGCCCGGCAGCAGCAGTACGATCGCGGCGGCCATGATCAGCACAAACAGCAGGCTCGCCTGCCAACCCTGGGCGTCCAGCCACTGCAGTACCTGGAGGATGCGGTCGTCCAGGTCGAAATAGAACAGCAGGCCGATACCCGCACCGACGCCGAGGATGCAGATCAGAAGGATCCAGACAGGGTAATACTTGGCCGTCATTGAGCTGGTAAGCACCCCGTGAAGCGTGGAATTGATCGTTGCCAATTTATAGCCTAGACCGGATGCCCCTGTGGTGTGGACCGCCAGCGCGGGCGGCGGCAGCTGCATCCCGGATGCCTGAACCGCGTGATCGGCCGGGGGCGGCAGCGGTGCCTTGAAGCTGCCCGCGAGGGGATCCGATCTGCGGAAACATCCGCCTGGTAGCGCTACCAGGTTCACACTTTCCAACATCCGCGCCAAATCCAGCTTGGCCATATTCTGGCCTCCCCGATAGCATGACCTTGCAGTCACATTGGCTGCGCGATCGCTCTTGCCCGCATGCAGTCTCGGCCCAGCCAGGGAAGTCTGATGGCGAAGTCGCTGGCGGAAGAGCTTCCTTTGCCGAGAAGTCCACAACCGATAAAGCGATAAGAGAGAAAATATGGATACCTTCACAGTCTTGTCATCACTGGCAGAACCGCGGCGTCTTCGCCGATATATGGGGGCGCTGGCCGTCGCGCTGCTGGGCAGCGCTTCCCAGGGCGCGCTGGCGGAGTGCGAATACAGCATCGACAACAGCTGGAACTCGGGCTTTGTAGCCGCCGTGCGGGTGACCAACGACAGCGCGTCGACGGTCGATGGGTGGCAGGTCCAATGGCAGTACAGCGGCGACAACCGCATTACCAATCACTGGAGCTCGCAGATCTCCGGCAACAACCCCTACACGGCCGGCAATGCGCCGTGGAACGGTACCCTGCAGCCGGGGCAGAGTGTGGTGTTCGGGTTCCAGGGCACATCCAGCGGCACCGCCGAAGTGCCCGAAGTCAGCGGTGCGCTGTGCGATTCCGGTAATTCGAGCAGCTCTTCCTCCAGCTCCAGCAGCTCTTCGTCGAGCAGTTCCTCATCCAGCAGCTCGTCTTCCAGTTCCTCTTCCAGCAGCAGCTCCTCGTCGGGTGGTTCCACCGAGCACCTCTACAGCCTCGCGGCCTTCCCAGTGGGGGTTGCGGTCTCCGCCGGCAACGAGAGCCGCAGTTTCCTGATCATCCCGGAGAAACAGGATTCGATTGCCCGGCATTTCAGCCAGCTGACCGCGGGCAACATCATGAAGATGAGTTATCTGCACCCGTCGGAGAACACCTATGATTTCGCCAACGCGGACGAGATGGTCAACTGGGCCAGCGCCAACGGGATCGGTGTGCACGGCCACACTTTCATCTGGCACTCGGACTATCAGGTGCCCTCGTGGATGAACAGCTACAGCGGCGATTTCCAGGCGATGATGAACGACCATGTCAGCACCATTGCCGACCACTTTGCCGGCCGCGTGGAAAGCTGGGATGTGGTCAACGAGGCCATCGATGAAAACCAGTCCAACTGCTATCGCAATTCGCTGTTCTACCAGCGTCTCGGCAGCAGTTATATCGCCGAGGCCTTCAATGCGGCGGATGCGGCCGATCCCAATGCGGATCTGTACTACAACGACTACGACACCGAGGGTGGCAACAGCAACAAGCTGGACTGCCTGCTGCAGATCGTCGACGACCTGCAGGCAAACAATGCCCCCATCGATGGCGTCGGTTTCCAGATGCACGTGCAGATCGACTGGCCGTCGACCTCGCAGATGCGGACTGCCTTCCAGGCGATCGTGGATCGCGGCCTGAAGGTCAAGCTCACTGAACTCGATGTACCGGTGAACAATCCCTATGCATCCACGCCCTTCCCGCAGCACACCAGCTACACCCCGGAGGTGGCGGCGCTGCAGAAGGCCCGCTACAAGTCCATCGTGGAAGCCTACCTGGATGTGGTGCCGGCCCACCTGCGCGGCGGCATTACTGTCTGGGGCTTGTGGGATGGCGACAGCTGGTTGCTGGACTTCGACGAGCGCCAGGGCGCCGACGACTGGCCGCTGCTGTTCAGCGGCCCCGCCAATGGCCCCTATGAAGAGAAGGCGGCCCTCGACGGCGTGGCCGAGGCCCTCACCGGGCAGTAGTAGCGCACTGTGAGAGACGGGCCCTCCCGGATATCCGGGCCCGATCGGTGGCACAGGGAAGTGCTTCACGGACACCGTAATTAACGGAGGCGTGCTATTTTCCGCGATCGATAATTGCCGCGCCCCGGCTTGAAAAAAAATGGCCAGCGTCTATAGCAGGAGAGACGTTTCAATTTCGGGACAGGGAAGCCCAATGAAAAAAACGGATTTGACCGCCATCGGTGCCGCCTTCTGCCTGGCATTGTCCGGCACCGTTGGTTACGGCGCAGAAGAGGAGGACGACGATACCTTCGGCACATTTGCCGGCAGTGCGCTGATTGCCTCCGATTATATGTTCCGCAGCATCTCCAATTCCAACAACCGCCCGCAGGTCAACGTCGATTTCAACTGGTCCCACGACACAGGTATCTACCTCGGTCTCTGGGCATCGAATACCGACTTCGGCGGAACCGGCAACAGCATGGAGCTGGACCCCTATATCGGCATTGCCGGGGATATCGGTGATAGCGGTTTCAGCTACGATATCGGCTACTGGTCCTATTTCTACCCGGGATCCCCATCGGATCTCGATTATGCTGAGATCTATATCACCCCGAGCTACAGCGCCGACAACATTACCATCTCACCGAGCTTCTGGTATGCCGACAACTATTTCGGTGACGACTTTCTCGACGGCGTCTCGTCACTGGCTTACGAGGTCACCGTCAGTGCCGACTTCCAGCGGGATATTTCCGTGTCTGCCCGGGTTGGCGAGCAGACATTCGAATCGGCTTTCGACTACCTCAATTACACCTACTGGGATATCGGAATCGGTAAAACCTGGAACGACTTCCACTTCGATCTGCGCTGGTACGATACGGACGGCATAGATCCATTCCTCGCAAACCCCAAATTGGGCGACGGCGAACTGGTTTTCGGTATCACCCGCAGTTTCTGAGTCTCGACCACCGCCCAGGTCCCAATCATCGTTGCGATCGGGTCGATATTGTCTCCGGATTCCGCACCCGGGCCGTGTATCCATCTATGGTTTTTGCATCGATTGCACCCGGCGGAGGGAAAGGTTGTGAGACTGTTGATGCAGGTACTGATACCGGTGGAAAAAGGCAATGCCAGTGCGCTGGATGGCTCCATGGACGCGGCATTCAATCGTTTTGTCGAGTCGGCCGAGCCATCCGCCGCCTACTTCTACCTCAATGAAGGGAAAAGGGCGGCACTGTTCGTGATTGACGAAGCGCAGCAGGACAAGTTGATGGAGTACAACGAGGCGCTGTTTGCCGCGTTGAATGCCGAGATACGGATCACTCCCGCGTTGAGTCTGGAGGAGTTGCAAAAGCATCTGTAACCCGGAGTCGGAGTGCCTCGATTACCTGGACCCGGTCAGCGCGGCGTAACTGGTCATCAGGTTCCGGTAGTCGGGGATATGGTTGCTGAACAGTGTGCCGAGCCCCTCGATATCGTTGCGCCAGTCGCGATGCAGCTCACAGGCCACGCCGAACCAGGTCATCAGCTGGGCGCCGGCTTCCGCCATGCGGCCCCAGGCGGAGTGGCGGGTCAGTTCGTCGAAAGTGCCGGAGGCATCGGTGACCACGAACACCTCGAAACCCGCCTCGATCGCGGACAGGGCGGGGAAAGCGACACAAACCTCGGTGACCACCCCCGCGATGATCAGCTGTTTCCTGCCGGTAGCCTTGACAGCGGCTACAAAGTCCTCGTTGTCCCAGGCGTTGATCTGCCCGGGTCGCGCAATATAGGGGGCGTCGGGAAACGTCTCTTTCAGCTCCGGGATCAGCGGGCCATTCGGGCCGTCTTCGAAACTTGTGGTCAGTATGGTCGGCAGCTTGAAGTACTCGGCGGAATCGGCCAGTGCCAATACATTGTTCTTGAATTTGTCCGGGGCGATATCCCTGACCAGTGACAGCAGGCCGGCCTGGTGGTCCACCATCAGCACGGCGGCATCGTTTTTGTCGAGACGTACGTAGGGTTGACTCACAGCATTCTTCCTCGAGGTTGATGGGTTTGAAAGCGGAGATTTTTTTGGGCAGATGGACAGCGGCGATATGCCCGCTTTCAAGAGTAGGTCAAACGCGGGCGGGTGATGGATAAGCTGGGAGTTCGTGGACGAATAAAACGTTGCTGATTTTTGGCTACTAGCAACGGGGGCGAAGCTTGCTTTTGGAGCAGGAGGGGAGAGGAAGTAGGAGTTGGTGAGCGAGATGCCCGGCGCCCACTGTTCGGGGGATCTGGATATTCTGGATAAGTTGCTGAAGTGGGTTTCCGATCCGGTTCTGCGGCGCTGCCAAACAAAAAAGCCCGGCGCAAAGGCCGGGCTTCCTATATGGCGGTGGGGCAGGGATTCGAACCCTGGGACCTGTTACAGTCAACGGTTTTCAAGACCGCCGCTTTCGACCACTCAGCCACCCCACCAGATTGTCCGGCGCATTATACCGGCCAGTTCGGCAGGTACAAGGGTGCGCGCGAATTTTTTATAGTTGATTCAATAGCTTAGCCGGTTTATTGAACAGTGCCGGACGACAGCCGGGAGCGGTGTTGCCACCGCCCCCGGACGTCGATCAGCTCGCCTCGGCGGAGTCGTCGGCAGCATCGTTTGCCTCGTCCACGCGGCGGGCGACGCGGGGGTCGTTGGCCGGGCGGGTCAGGGCGCGCGGCTTGTGCTCGATAGCCGCTGGCTGTGCCGTGTTCAGCGGGCGCAGCTCACCGGTGTCGCGGTGTTCCGTGACAATGGCGAGTTCCTGCAGCGGTCTCGGGTTTACCCGCGGATCGTTGCCGGCGCGACCGCCGGCCGGTTTCGCTTCCGCTACCGGTTTCCGGGCGGCCTCTGCGGCCGCTTCAGTTTCCGGTGCTTCTTCGGCCTCTGCGACGGCGACTTCTTCCGGTGCGATCTCCTGTTTGCGCTCTGCGGTGGGCGCGGTTTGTGTTTCCACTGCGGCGCTCTCGCTGGAGGGCGCAGCCTCGGTCGGGGTCACTTCCCGGGGCTGTTGCTCCTGCTCCGGTTCAGCCACTTTCCTGGGGGCGGCGGCTGTCGTGTCTTCTACCTGTGCAGCGGGGGCTTCGGCAGCCTCCGGTTTGGTTGCCGGCTTTTCGGTTGCTGTTGCGGGTTGCTCCGCCTGGCGCTCCGGTTGTTGCGGCGCCGGCTCGATTGCTGTGGCAGAGGGCTGCAGTTGTGCTGCGGGCTTCTGTTCCTGCGGGGCAGAGGCCGCCGTCGGTGCCTTTTCAGTGCCGGCCTTTTCCCTTTCAGCCGGGACGGGACGCTTGTCTTCAGTCGGCTCCTTCTCAAGGCGCTCGGTTTCAGGGCGCTCCGTTGCTGTCGGTTGCTGGTCGCTGCGGCGGCCCTGTGCTTTTTCCTTCTTAGCCTTGGCTTCGCCTCGCGGCTGCCGGGTTTCCTGTGCCTTGGCAGCGGGTTGGCGGGACTCGCTTTCCGCCTCGTCGATGGCTTCATTGACCTCGCGATTCAGCTCTTCCTGGCTCTGGGCGACGGCGGCAGCTGCGGCGTTTTCCCCGCGGCGACCGCGGCGGCGCGGCTGCGGGCGGCCGCGAACATTGCTCGGGCGGCGGGCCGGACGCTGCTGGTCGGACTCGGCAGAAGGCTGTTGCTCGGGGCTCTCGGTCTTCTGCTCGGCTTTGCTCTCCTTGGCGGCGACCTGGGGCTGGCCCTCTTCGCGACGACGGCGGCCCTCGCCACCCCGGCGACGGCGCCTGCGGCGCTGCGGGCGCTCGCTGTCGCCATCGCGGGTTTCGTCACGTTTGGCTACGCGTTTGTCCTCGCGGCTCTCTTCCCGCTTGTCCTCACGTTTGCCGTCGCGCTTGTCGCTGTCGTCGCGGCGGCGTTGCGGGCGATTGCGGCCACCGCGGTTGTTGCGCTGGTTGCGGTTGCGCTTCTGGTAGCTCTTGCCTTGTCCTTTGCCCTTCTTGTGCTTCTTGGTGGTGTCTTCTTCGCTGGAGAAGAGGGCGCTGATGGCGCTGACCAGGCGGCTGAACAGGCCCGGTTCGGGCTTCTCCACCGGAGTCGGCGCCGGCGCGGTGTGCTGGATCTGCTGCACGGCGGGCTGCGCAGGCGCGCGAACCGGCTCTTCGTCCTTGTCTGCGATTTCCTCGACGGTGCCCGAGATCTTGTAGGACGTCTCCAGGTTGGCGGAGTCGTCGTCGCGCAGTCGCTGTACTTCGAAGTGCGGGGTCTCCATGTCGGCGTTCGGCACCACGACCACACGGGTGTCGTTGCGGGACTCGATCTGGGAGATGGCCTTGCGCTTCTCGTTCAGCAGGTAGGTGGCGACGTTGACCGGGCAGATGGCGCGGATCTCGGCGCTGCGCTCCTTCTTCGCTTCCTCTTCCACCAGGCGCAGGATGGACAGCGCCAGGGACTTGGTGCCGCGGATGGTGCCCTGGCCGCTGCAGCGTGGGCAGACGCGGAAAGTGGTTTCACCCAGGGACGGGCGCAGGCGCTGGCGGGACATCTCCAGCAGGCCGAAGCGGGAGATGCGGCCGATCTGCACGCGGGCGCGGTCCATGCCGAGGGCCTTCTCCATGCGCTTTTCCACTTCGCGCTGGTTGGACTTGCTCTGCATGTCGATAAAGTCGATCACCACCAGGCCGCCCATATCGCGCAGGCGCAGCTGGCGTGCGATCTCGTCGGCCGCTTCCAGGTTGATGGAGCGGGCCGTCTCCTCGATATCGCCGCCCTTGGTGGCGCGGGAGGAGTTGATGTCGATGGAGATCAGGGCCTCGGTGACGTCGATGACGATGGAGCCGCCGGAGGGCAGTTTCACTTCGCGCTCGAAGGCGGTCTCGATCTGGCTTTCAATCTGGTAGCGGTTGAAGAGCGGAATGGCGTCTTCGTAGTATTTCACCTTATTGGTGTGGTGCGGCATCACCTGGCGCGCGAACTCTGCGGCCAACTGGTAGGCGCCCTTGTCGTCGACGATGACTTCGCCGATATCGTCGCGCATGTAATCGCGGATGGCGCGGATGATGACGTTGCTTTCCTGGAACAGGAAGTGCGGTGCCTTGGAATCGTCGGCTTCGGTCTTGATCGCGTCCCACAGTTGCAGCAGGTAGTTCAGGTCCCACTGCAGCTCTTCGCCGCTGCGGCCGACGCCGGCGGTGCGCACGATGATCCCCATGCCGGAGGGGACTTCCACCGCGGACAGGGCGTCGCGCAGGTCGGAGCGTTCGTCACCCTCGATGCGGCGCGAGATGCCGCCGGCGCGGGGGTTGTTCGGCATCAGTACCAGGTAGCGGCCGGCCAGGCTGATGAAGGTGGTCAGGGCAGCGCCTTTGTTGCCGCGCTCTTCCTTGTCCACCTGCACGATGACTTCCATGCCCTCCTTGACCACATCCTTGATCTTGATGCGGCCCTCGATTTCCTTCGGCTGTTTGAGGAAGTACTCGCGGGAGATTTCCTTCAGGGGCAGGAAGCCGTGGCGCTCCTCGCCGTAGTCGACGAAAGCGGCTTCGAGGGAGGGTTCTACACGGGTGATTTTGCCCTTGTAGATATTGGCTTTTTTCTGCTGACGGGTACGGTTTTCAATATCGAGATCGTAGAGCCACTGGCCGTCTACCAGGGCTACGCGCAACTCTTCGGGTTGAGTTGCATTGATTAGCATTCTCTTCATGCGTGTCTTTTATCCTTGCGTTGCGCAAAGGCAGGACACTGAAGTCTGCAGGCTTTTTGTGGCGCCGTGCGGAAACAGCCGCGCGGCCGAGCAGGAACGGGGTGGGGTAACGCCGGCGATTGCCGCTGTCTGCGGCGCTCCGGGGCGGATTTCTACCCGGTTGTTACACTGCTGAAACTCCGGATGTGTACAGTCTGGTACAACACCCGTTGTTACCTCAGTACGGTATGTTCAGTACTGCCCGGTGTCGTTGGCGCGGATACCGCGGCCGTTCCGGGGCGCCGCCATTCACTGGGTGGGCGGCGAGGTCTACGTCTTTTGTCTGGCTCTGTCTGGATGGCTTTTGGCCAATCCCCCTCGGTTCTGTATGTGTTGTTGCCGGATTCGCTGCTGCTCAGCGGCCCGGGGGCCAGTGCGGTCGCTGGCCTTGCTACAGAGCGGGACGCAAGTGTCTGAGTCTTCCATTCAAGCGCTGCGGGCTTCAGCCCGTCTTACCTTCGCGATAAATACCCGCCGGGGGCGGGACCTTGGAGCCGGCGAGGCGCCCGGGAATCTTCTTTGGGGCAGACCTGGTCGGCGAAGTTTTTTCAATGACGCGGCCATCTCTATTGAATTGAAGAGGCCCGCACTGGCCGATTGGCGGTATTTTCTCTGGAACCACGGCTGTCACCCCTTTGTCGGGAGCCGCCCGTGGCCGAAAACCTGCCCAATTCAGGCCCGCCGAATATAGCACGGGCCGCGGGGCGCTTCAATTGGGGCTGTCGCGGCGCTATCATGCGCGCCATGCGAAGTTCACCCCCCTCCGGCCCGACCGATGCGTCGGCACCCACCGATTCCTGGAACCCCAATGGCGGTGTGCAGTTCCTGACTGTACCCGAAGAGCTGGCGGGCCAGCGCATCGACAATTTCCTGCAGGCGCGCCTGAAAGGCGTGCCGCGCTCGCGCATCTATCGCATCCTGCGCAAGGGCGAGGTGCGGGTCAATAAAGGGCGGGTGAAGGCCGAGTACAAGCTGTGTTCCGGCGACCGGGTGCGGGTGCCGCCGATCCGGGCGGCGGAGCAGGCGCCGGCGCCGGTGGCCGGAGAATCCCTGCGCCAGTTGATAGAAGCTTCCATACTTTATGATGCGAACGGCCTGCTGGTGATCGACAAGCCGGCGGGCCTGGCGGTGCACGGTGGCAGCGGCGTGCGTCTGGGCCTGATCGAGGTGCTGCGGCAGATGTATCCGCAGAGTCGCTTTATCGAGCTGGTGCACCGGCTGGACCGCGATACCAGCGGTGCCATCATGGTGGCCCGCAAGCGCTCAGTGCTGCAGCACGTGCAGGCGGAGCTGCGCGCCGGCCGGGTGGGGAAGTCCTACCTGGCGCTGGCGACCGGCAAGTGGCCGCGCGGTCGCAAACTGGTCGAGGCGCCGCTGCGCAAGAATACGCTGAAGAGTGGCGAGCGCATGGTGTCCGTGGATCCGTCCGGCAAGGCGTCGGAAACCCGCTTCCAGGTGCTGGAGCGGTTCCGCGATGCGACGCTGGTGGCGGCGGAGCCGGTAACGGGCCGCACGCACCAGATCCGGGTGCACGCGCAGTTTGTCGGCTGCCCGCTGGCGGGTGACGTCAAGTACACCGGGGATGATTTGAACCGGGAGTTCCGGCAGTCGGGCCTGAAGCGGCTGTTCCTGCATTCGCAACGGGTGCGCTGCACGCTGCCCGGTGGCGAGAAGGTCGACGTGAAGGCGCCGCTGTCGGCGGAGCTGGAATCGGTGCTGTCTGCACTGCGTAAGAAGTAAGAGGAGGGCGGTAGGCGATGTTGGTGATTCTCGACTGGGACGGCACTGTGTGCAATTCCGAAGCCCGTATCGTTGCCTGTATGCAGAGTGCGTCGGAGCGTGTGGGATTGCCGGTGCTGGCGCCGGAAGCGGTGGGCAATATCATCGGCCTCGGCCTGCCCGAGGCGATCGCCGAGCTGTTCCCCGAGGCGCCCAGTGAGCAGCGGCAGCGGTTGCGCGAGTGCTATGCCGAGGAGTGGCTGGCGGCCCGCAGCGAGCCGCTGCCGCTGTTCGACGGGGTGCTGGAAACGCTGGATCGGCTGCTCGGCGCCAATCACAGCCTGGCGGTGGCTACCGGCAAGAGCCGGCGCGGCCTCAGTCGGGAGTTCGAGGAGCATCGGCTCGGACACCTGTTTGCGGCCAGTCGCTGTGCCGACGAGACCGCCTCCAAGCCGGATCCGCTGATGTTGCGGGAGCTGCTGTCGGAGACCGGCGTGCCAGTCGGGGAGGCGGTAATGGTCGGGGACACGGTCTACGACCTGGAGATGGCGGCGGCTGCCGGCATGGCATCCATTGGCGTCAGCTACGGTGTCCATCACCCCGAGCGGTTGTCCACCTGTGGGCCCCGCGCCATCATCGATCACTTCTCCGAACTACTCCGCTGGCCGCCGCTGGTGCCCTGAAAGGGGGCTTCTGCATGTGTGAGCGGGTCGACCCCGAAGGCCTGTAGCAAATCGATCAGTCGAATTAATGGGAGTCCGATCAGGGAATTTATATCTGATCCTTCCATTTTTTCGAAAAGAGTGATGCCCAGGCCTTCCACTTTGAACGAACCGGCACAGTCATAGGGTTCTTCCAGTGCGATGTAGTGCCTTATTTGCGCATCGCCCAGTCGGCGGAAGTGCACCGTGAATATTTCCACCTCGGTGCGCTGCCTCCCGGAGCGGCTGTCCAGCAGGCTGATACCGGTATGGAAGTGCACCTGTCGGCCGCTGCAGCGCTTGAGCTGCTCGAGGGCGCTCTCGCTGTTGCCGGGCTTGCCGAGTGCCCTGCCGCCGCACTCGGCCACCTGGTCGGATCCTATGATCAGCGCATCGGGACAGGTGTCGGCCAGTGCGCGGGCTTTCTCTTCCGCCAGGCGCCGGGCCAGGTCTGCGGGCCTTTCTCCCGCCAATGCTGTTTCATCTATATGGGGCGGGATACATTCGAAGGGCAGTTGCAGCTGTTCGAGCTGCTTGCGCCGGTAGGGTGATCCGGAGGCTAGAATCAGGTGGCGGTCCATGGTTTGCGGGTCCGTTTTGTCGCTGTCTCGGTTCGGCGGAGAGGCGCGATATTGGGGCGGTTGATTTGTTTTGACAAGGGTAGGGCTTGTCCATAGAATTGCGCGCTTATGTCGATACCCCCCTCTACAGCAGCGCTTCCCAGGAGCGTGGATGCACGCAAACTGGTACAGCGCGAGCAGCGCCTGACAGGCATACTGCCGGCTGCAGAGCTGCAGCGCCTGAGTGCGGCGGTGGAGTCGATCAACGGGGATATTCGCGCCGACGTCGAGTTTGCGCGGGATCTCAATGGCCACCTGGCCGCCAGCGGCAAGTTGAGTTGCAATGTGCACCTGCAGTGCCAGCGTTGCCTGCAGCCGGTGCCGGAGGCGGTCGAGGCGGAATTCCACTGGGGTGTCGTGTGGTCCGAAGAGCAGGGCAGAGCGTTGCCCCGGGATTTGGATCCGGTGATACAGGACGGCGACGAGCTGGACCTGTACCAGGTGTTGGAAGACGAGATTTTGCTCAACCTGCCCATGGTGGCCTACCACGAGGCGGAGTGTGTCCCCCGCGACAGATTCCATTCCGGTGGTGAGCCCGAGGGGGAGGAAGAGCAACGGGAAAACCCCTTTAAAGTGCTGGAACAGTTGAAGGGTTCGTCGAACAAGCCCTGATCGAGGGTTTGTTCGATGAGTTTGGGCTCGCCGGTAGGCGCCCCGGTTCCAGTGTAATCTGTTGATTTTAGGAGCAAGCCATGGCTGTTCAGCAAAACAAGAAGACTCGGTCCCGTCGCGGTATGCGTCGCTCTCACGACGCCCTGGGCGCCGGAGCGAGCCTGTCCGTCGATCCGACTACCGGTGAGAAGCACCGTCGTCACCACGTGACCAAAGACGGTTTCTACCGCGGTCGCAAGGTGATCGAAGTCGGCGGCTCTGAAGAAGAGTAAACTTTGTCCAGCCAATTGCGATTGGCCGTGGATGCGATGGGCGGGGACTTAGGTCCCCGCTCTGTCGTTCCGGCCTGTACCAGATTCCTCCAGCGCTTTCCCCATGCGGAGCTGATGCTCTTCGGCCCCCGCACCCAACTCCAGGACCTGATTGACCGCGAACGGCGACACCGGCATATCGGTGAGCGCCTGCAGATCGCGTCCTGTGAGCAGGTTGTCACCCAGAGCTGCAATCCCGTGCAGGCGCTGCGGCACAAGCGCGATTCCTCCATGGCCATGGCCCTGAAGGCGGTTGCTGCGGGGGGCGCCGATGCGATGGTGACCTCCGGCAACACCGGGGCCCTGTTTGCGTTGAGCCGCAGTATTCTCGGCACCCTCGAAGGTGTGCGGCGGCCGGCGCTGGGTAAATCCCTGCCCACGGAGTCCGGCTCCTGCTTCCTGCTCGACCTGGGGGCCAATATCGGCTGCAGCGCCGAGGACCTGCTGCAGTTTGCGCGCATGGGGCTCGAGGCGCAGCGCGTGCATATCGGCAGGCGGGACCTGCGGGTGGCGCTGCTCAATATCGGCGCCGAGGCGCACAAAGGCACCGAGGAGATCCGCCGGGCGGCGGAGCTGTTTGAGGCGGCCCCCGATATAGACTACGCCGGCTTTGTCGAGGGGCACGATATTTTTACCGGCGTGGTGGATGTGGTGGTCTGCGATGGCCTGATGGGGAACGTGGCCATGAAGTCCGCCGAAGGCGTTATTCGACTGATGGGTCAAAAAGCGTTTACCATCGAGCAGAAGGGGCCGTTTAAGCGTCTTTTTGGCCAAATGGCCATAAAGCTGTTGCGAAAATGGCGTACACAGGTAGAGCCTGCCCGCTATAATGGCGCCAGCTTTTTAGGGGTGCAGGGCAACGTGATCAAAAGTCACGGCGGTGCCAGCAGTGAGGCATTCTACCGGGCGATGATCACCGCCAAGGAGTGTGCCGAGGCCGATCTGGCCGCCCGCCTGGCTCGCGCGATGGCGCGCGTACAGGTCGAGTCCTGACCCATAACCGCCAACCAGGTTTAAGGATGTTCCATGACCAATGCAAGGCTCGCATTCGTCTTTCCCGGCCAGGGTTCCCAGCAGATAGGCATGCTGGCGGACGCCGCGGCTGAACTCCCCGAAATTCACTCTACTTTCAGCGAGGCGTCCGACGTTCTCGGCTACGACCTCTGGGACCTGTGCCAGAACGGCGAGCAGGCCGATATCAACCTTACCGAGCGAACCCAGCCACTGTTGCTGGCCGCCAGTGTGGCGCTCTACCGCGCCTGGTGTGCGAAAGGTGGTGTCCGCCCGGCGCGCATGGCCGGGCACAGCCTGGGCGAGTGGTCGGCGCTGGTCTGCGCCGGCTCCCTGGCGTTTACCGATGCGGTGCGCCTGGTGCGCGAGCGCGGCCGGCTGATGCAGGAGGCGGTGCCGGCGGGCGAGGGCGCCATGGCCGCAGTGATCGGCCTGGATGACTCCGAGGTTGAGAAGGCCTGTGCCGATGCCGCGCAAGGAGAGGTCGTCGCTGCGGTCAATTACAACTCCCCCGGCCAGGTGGTCATTGCCGGCAGCAAGGGGGCGGTCGATCGCGCCATAGAGGCCTGCAAGGCCGCGGGTGCCAAGCGCGCCATGCCGCTGCCGGTGAGTGCGCCTTTCCATACCGAATTGATGCGCCCGGCTGCGGAAAAGCTGGCCCCGCAGGTTGAGTCCACGGTGTTCCATGCACCGGAAATTCAGGTGATTCACAATGTACACGCCAGGCCGGAATCCGAGCCGGAGGCGATCAAGAAGCTGATGATCGAGCAGATCTACAGCCCGGTGCGCTGGACCGCCTGTGTACAGGCGATGGCCGCAGACGGCATCGAGCAACTGCTGGAGTGCGGTCCGGGCAAGGTCCTGGCGGGCCTGGCCAAGCGTATCGATCGCGGCCTCGGCAGCCACAACATCGACGCGCCGGCGAAGTTCAGCGAAGCGTTACTGGCGACGGCCGACTAGAACAAAAATCATCGCACTTCGGGGCGAATCGATTCAGGAGTAATAATGACACTGACAACATCCCTGCAGGACAAGGTGGCCCTGGTCACCGGCGCCAGCCGCGGTATTGGCGCGGCCATTGCGGATACCCTCGGCGCCATGGGGGCGACCGTTATCGGTACCGCCACCAGTGAGGCGGGAGCGGAAAAAATCAACGCGCGTTTCGCCGAGAAAGGTGTTACCGGTGCCGGCAAGGTGCTGGATGTCACCAGTGCCGACAGCCTGGCGGCACTGCTGGAGTCCGTGAAAAGCGAATTTGGCGCGCCGACCATTCTGGTCAACAATGCCGGCATCACCAAGGACAACCTGCTGATGCGGATGAAGGACGAAGAGTGGGCGTCGGTCATCGAGACCAATCTGTCGGCCGTCTACCGTGTGACGAAGGCCTGCCTGCGCGACATGACCAAGGCGCGCTGGGGGCGTATCGTCAATATCAGTTCCGTGGTCGGAAGTATGGGCAACGCGGGCCAGAGCAACTACGCTGCGACCAAGGCGGGCGTCGCCGGTTTTGCGCGCTCGCTGGCCGCCGAAGTCGGTTCCCGGGGTATTACCGTCAATACCGTGGCCCCCGGTTTTATCGATACGGACATGACCAAGGTGCTGCCGGAAGCGCAGCGTGAGGCGCTGCAGAGCAAGATCCCGCTGGGCCGCCTGGGGGCGCCGGAAGAGATTGCTTCGGTTGTTGCATTTTTGGCCAGTGATGCCGGTGGTTACGTCACCGGGGAAACAATTCACGTGAATGGCGGCATGTATATGGCCTGAGGATTTTCCTCAAAAAATGGCCATAACCTGCTGATTGCTAAAGATTTTTTATAGTAGCTGATGGCTGTGAAAGGCTGCGCATTACATCCCGAAAAAGTTGGGGTACAATGCCGCCTCGCATTAACCAGAAGCTGTGTGAGCCGGTCGTTATCTCCGCAACTCAATGCGGTGAAGAACAACAACGACTACAACAGATTTTTATCCACTAGGAGTTAAATTGAATCATGAGCAGCATTGAAGAGCGCGTTAAAAAGATCGTTGCTGAACAGCTGGGCGTAAAGGAAGAAGACGTAAAGCCTGAAGCCTCATTTGTTGAAGATCTGGGCGCTGACTCCCTCGACACAGTTGAGTTGGTGATGGCTCTGGAAGAGGAGTTCGAAACCGAGATTCCCGACGAGGAAGCCGAAAAAATTACAACTGTTCAGCTGGCCATCGATTACATCAAGGAAAACCTTGGTTGATCTGCGCTGAGTAGTTCAGGCTGCGGGTAGCCGTCTGCACCCGTAGCCGCGAGCGAGTATGAAAGCATCGCGAGAGCCGTTCTATGTCGCATAGTACGGCTCTCCTTTTATTGGCATCCAGCAAGTGTGACCGCTGCCTGTCACTTCGTCGAAACATTGTGTGACATCGGATGGGGCAGTCGCTGGTGCAGAATCGAATGTCGGGGGAATACGAGTGTCGCGTAGAAGAGTTGTCGTAACCGGAATGGGCATGGTGGGCCCGCTGGGCAACACCCTGGATGAAAACTGGACCGCCGTACTGGCCGGCACCAGTGGTGTCGCGCCGATCGAGACTTTTGATGTTTCGGCGTTTTCCACGCGCTTTGCCGCCACGGTGAAGGATTTTGATCCGACGCCCTATATGCCGGCGAAAGAAGCGCGGAAAATGGACATGTTTCTGCAGTACGGCATGGTGGCCGGTATACAGGCCATTGAAGACAGCGGCCTGGAGATGAGCGAGAGCGACGCACCGAGGGTCGGCGCCTGTATCGGTTCCGGTATGGGCGGTATCCAGGCGATCGAAAACAATGCCATGTTGATTGCCGAAAAGGGCCCGCGCCGCGTCTCTCCTTTCTTTGTGCCGGGTGCCATCATCAATATGGTGGCCGGCAACCTGTCGATCAAATACGGTATGAAAGGCCCCAATCTCTCCACCACCACCGCCTGTACCACGGGCACCCACGCCATCGGCCTGGGTATGCGTACCATCCAGTATGGCGATGCCGATGTCATGGTGTGCGGCGGCGCCGAGATGGTGACCACGCCGGTGGGTTTGGGTGGCTTCTGCGCGGCCCGTGCGCTGTCCACACGCAACGACGATCCGCAGGGGGCCAGCCGCCCCTGGGACAGTGACCGGGACGGTTTTGTGCTGGGTGAGGGTGCCGGTGTGCTGGTGCTGGAGGAGTACGAGCGGGCCAGGGCCCGGGGTGCCAAGATCTATGCGGAACTGAGCGGCTTCGGCATGAGCGGCGACGCCCACCACATTACCTCGCCGCCTGAAGACGGCGCAGGTGCGGCCCTGTCGATGCAGAATGCCCTCGGTGACGCCGGCCTCTCCGCCGGGGATGTGCAGTACATCAATGCCCACGGCACTTCGACGCCGCTGGGAGACAAGGCGGAGATCAAGGCCGTGCACTCGGTCTTCGGCAACGCTGCGGACAGTCTCGCGGTCAGTTCCACAAAATCGATGACCGGCCACCTGTTGGGTGCCGCCGGTGCCATCGAGGCGATCTTCTCGGTGCAGGCGATCCGCGAGCAGGTGGCGCCGCCCACCATCAACCTCGACAACCCCGACGAGGATTGCAGGGGGATCAACCTGGTACCGTTCGAGGCCCAGAAAATGGACATCGATGCAGTGCTGTCCAACTCCTTCGGCTTCGGCGGCACCAACGGCTCGCTGATTTTCAGGCGCGCCTGATCACCCGTCCGGCGCCCGCCATTGTGGCGGGTGCCAGCTCTCATGCCAAAGCTTCCACTCTTCCTGCAAAATGGTATTCCCGTTGCCGCGCTGCCGCCGGACGACGCGATCCGCGACGGCCTGCTGGAAACCATGCGCTGCCAGGGCGGTGCCCTGCCACTCTGGCCCCTGCACCGCGAGCGCCTGATGCGCAGCGGCTCGGTCGGCGAGGGCGAGCTGGAGGTCATAGGCCTGCATTTGCAGCGTTTCGTCGCCAGTGCTTCCCCGGCGGCTGCCAGGGTCCGGCTCCGCATCGGCCGACAGCAGGGCCAGCGCTACTGGGATGTCGCCCTGGGGGCGCTGGGGCAGGGCCCCGGCTCGCAGCGGGGCGTCAGGCTCTTTCCCTGTCGCGAGCGGTTGCCACTGGTCGAATCTGCCAACCCGGGCTGCAAATCCCTGCTGCGGGCGGGATATAATCGCGCCGGGGAGGAGTTGCCCCCCGGGGCCGACGATGGCCTGATACTGGATGTCGAGGGCAGGGTGATCGAGAGCCTGCGCTGCAACCTGCTGGTACTGCTCGATGGCCGCTGGGTCACCCCGTATCTGGGGCGCTGTGGCGTGCGCGGCGTGATGCGGGACTGGCTGGGCCGGCGTATTCCGCTGGAGGAAGTCGATATCGGGCTGAGCCGCCTGGAGGATGCGCAAGAGCTCGCCCTGTGTAACAGTGTGCGCGGCGTTCTACCGGTGCGCGAACTGATCGGACACCGGCAGTGGTTGCCGGGAGGCGAGATCCGCCGCCTGCAGCGGCTCATAGCGAAAGAGTTGTGGTAGTGAAAAAACGACAGAGCAAGAAACAGCCCAAGACCGGACGCTCCCTGGGGCGCTATCTGCTCGGGGGCATCCTGGTGCTGCTGGTCGGCGCGGTCTTCACCCTGTGGGCCGTACAGAAGGCTCTGGTACAGCCCCTGGCGGTAGAGGACGAGGGGCTGCGCTTCGAGGTGGCGAGCGGTGGCAACCTGTCCAGCGCACTGCGGGACCTGGAACAGCGCGGCGTTCTCAAGTGGCCGCGCCTGGTGCTTGCCTATGCCTACTGGCAGGGCGAAACCGGCATCCACGCCGGCGAGTACCTGCTGCCCCAGGGCAGCAACGCCATGGACCTGGTATCGCGCCTGAACCGCGGCGATGTGACCCGCTATCGCGTGACCCTGGTGGAGGGCTGGACCTTTCGCCAGGCGCTGGCCCAGGTGCGGGCGGGGCGCAATATCGTCCAGTCCGAGGCCGGCGCCAGCCCGGAGAGTGCCGCGCGGGCGCTGGGCTTCGAGGGCGACAGCCCCGAGGGTTGGATATTCCCCGATACCTATGTCTACCGCTCCGGTACCAGCGATGTCGATCTCCTGCGCCAGGCGCGCCGGCGCATGGAGCAGGTGCTCGATGAGGAGTGGCAGCAGCGGGAGCGGGATCTCCCCTACAGCTCGCCCTACGAGGCGCTGATCATGGCCTCGCTGATCGAGAAAGAGACCGGCCTGCCGTCCGAGCGCAGCGAAATCGCCGGCGTTTTCGTGCGCCGCCTGGATCGTGGAATGCGCCTGCAGACGGACCCGACCGTCATCTACGGCCTGGGTGACGATTACGATGGCAACCTGACCCGCGCCAACCTGCGCCAGTCGACCCCCTACAACACCTATGTGATCGACGGCCTGCCGCCGACACCGATCGCGCTGCCCGGCCGCGAGGCCATCCGCGCGGCGCTCAACCCCGAACCCGGCGACAGTCTCTATTTTGTCGGCAAGGGCGACGGTTCCCACCACTTCTCGTCCACGCTGGCCGAGCACAATCGCGCGGTGCGCGAATACCAGTTGAAGCGGCGCGCCGACTACCGCTCCAGCCCGGCCGAGAAGGGGGCCGAATGACGCTGAAGCGCGGCCGGTTCATTACACTCGAGGGCGGCGAAGGCGTCGGAAAATCCACCAACCTGCAGTTTGTCACCGACTGGCTGGACAGTCGCGGCGTCGCCTATTTACAGACCCGCGAGCCGGGCGGAACGCCGCTGGCCGAGGAGCTGCGGGAGTTGCTGCTGAGCAATCGCGAGGAAGCGGTGGACCCGACAGCCGAGCTGTTGATGGTTTTCGCGGCCCGGGCCCAGCACCTGGCGCGGGTCATCGAGCCGGCGCTGGCCCGCGGCGAGTGGGTCATCTGCGACCGCTTCACCGATGCCACCTACGCCTACCAGGGTGGGGGGCGGCAACTGGACAGGGCCCTGATCGCACAGCTGGAGCAGACGGTGCAGGGCAGCCTCAGGCCCGACCGGGTGCTGCTGCTGGACCTGGATCCCCGCACCGGTCTGCAGCGAGCCGCCAGCACCGGCGCCGCCGACCGTTTCGAAAGCGAGCAACTGGCGTTCTTCCAGCGCGTGCGCGCGGCCTATCTGGAGCGCGCCGAAAGTGCGCCAGAGCGCTACGCGGTAATCGATGCGGCGCGGCCGTTGGAGCAGGTCCAGCAGCGGCTGGGCGACGAACTCGAAAAACTGTTTGATGACTGAATCTGTGCAATCCGAAGCGACCGACTCCCCAACCATTCCGTCCCCGCTGCCGTGGCAGGCAGAGCAGTGGCAGCGCCTCGGCGCCCAATGGCGCGCCGGCCGCTGTCCACACGCGCTGCTGTTCAGCGGCCAGCCGGGGCTCGGCAAGCGCCGCTTTGCCGAGGCTTTCGCCGCGCTCACCCTGTGCGAGCAGCCGCGCGACGGCCTGGCCTGCGGCGCTTGCCGTGGCTGCCGGTTGTGGCAGGCGGGTTCGCACCCGGACTTTCTGCGGGTCGAGCCGGAAAAACCCGGCGGCCCGCTGAAAGTCGAGCAGATCCGCCAGTTGGGCGGTTTTGTCGGCCGTACAAGCGGCAGGGAAGGGGCCCGGGTGGTGTGGCTGGCACCGGCGGAGGCGATGAACGTCAATGCGGCCAACGCGCTGCTGAAGAATCTGGAGGAGCCCTCGGCGTCGGTGATCTTCCTGCTGGTGACCGATTCGCCGTCGGGGCTGCTGCCCACGATCCGCAGCCGCTGCCAGTCGGTGGCTTTCCCGGCACCGGCCGGGGAGCCGGCGCTGCGCTGGCTGCACGAGGGTGGACTGGACGACCGCGCGGCGCGGCGGGCCCTGGTGCTGGCGGGAGGCGCACCGCTGTTGGCGGCGCGGCTGGCGGAGCCGGAGTCGCGGGAGCTGCGCGAGCAGTTTATGGCGGACCTGACCGCCCTGGCACAGGGGGGCGCCAGCAGCGTGACCCTGGCCGGCCGCTGGGAGGCGCCGGGAGACGCGGCGGACCTGGGCCAGTTACTGCAATTCTGGCAGCACTGGGTGTCGCAGATGCTGCGTGCGCGCAGTTGCGACCTGACCGCCGACGAGCAGATCATGGGCCTGCTGCAGCGCCTGCCGGGCAGCGGCAGCGAGAGCCTGCGCCCGCTGTTCGGTTTCAACGATCAATTGCTGCGCGCCCGCCAGTCGCTGGTGGGCGGATCGAATCCGAACAAACGCCTGCTGATCGAGGAGTTGCTGATCCGCTGGGCAAAGTTGTTCAAGTAGCCGGCCAGTGTGCACGGTGCTTCCTGCTGGAGTCCCGCAATTCTGGACACAACCGGTACGCTCAGATAAGTTACAGCCATTCGATAACAACGAGGTCCGGCTATGAAAGCCATGGGGGGCGGTGCCCGCAACGGCATCCTTTCATTGAAGATCCAGGACAAATCCGTACTCTACGCGGCCTATATGCCGTTTGTGAAAAACGGCGGCCTGTTTATCAGTACGGATAAGTCCTACGACCTGGGCGACGAGGTGTTCCTGTTGCTGAGCCTGATGGACGAACCCGAGAAAGTGCCCGTGGCCGGTAAGGTCATCTGGATCACACCGGCCGGTGCCCAGGGCAACCGCACACCGGGTATCGGTGTCCAGTTCAGCGACAAGGACAATGTCGCCCAGAACAAAATCGAAACGTTCCTGGCCGGTTCGCTGGAATCCAGCCGGCCCACGCACACGCTATAGTTGAACCATGCTTGTAGACAGCCACTGCCATCTCGATCGCCTGAAGCTGGACAAGTTCGGCGGCGACCTGAACGCGGTCCTCGACCTGGCCCGCAGCCGCGGTGTGAGCAAATTCCTGTGTGTTGGTATCAGCCTGGACAATGTCGACAGCGTTGTCGATATCGCGCAACAGAACGACGATATCGTCTGTTCCGTGGGTGTGCATCCACTCGATGTGGAATCCGGACTCGCCGATGTCGACAGGCTGCTCGAGCTGTCGAAGAAGCCCAATGTGGTCGCCCTCGGTGAAACCGGCCTGGATTACTACTACAGCACGGAAACGAAGGAGGTCCAGCGACAGAGTTTCGCCGCGCACCTGCAGGCCGCGGGTCGCGCGCAGCTGCCGGTCATCGTCCACACCCGCGACGCCCGCGAGGACACCATCGACCTGATCCGCGAACACGGCGACGCCGAGCACGCCGGTGTCCTGCACTGCTTTACCGAGAGTTGGGAAATGGCGAAGGCGGCCATGGACCTGAACTACTACATTTCGCTGTCCGGCATCGTGACCTTCAAGAATGCCGAAGAACTGCGCGATGTCGCGCGCAGGATACCGCTGGAACGGTTGCTGGTGGAGACCGATTCACCCTACCTGGCGCCGGTACCTTACCGCGGCAAACCGAATATCCCGGCCTATGTGCGCGAGGTTGCGGAGTTCATCGCCGAGTTGCGCGGCATCCCCTATGAAGAACTGGCCGAAATCACCAGCGAAAACTTTTACCGACTGTTTCCCCGGGCCGCCTGAGTCCGGGTTTCCCTTTCAATAACGGAATTCCCCCGATGTCCCAAGCGATGCAAAGACAGCTGCAGGCCATGCTGGCGCTGCAGGACGAGATCAATACGCTGGTCAACAGCGACTGGCGCGCGCAAAATTTTCCCTGGTATCGCGCCATCTGGGTCGAGAGTGCCGAATTGCTCGACCACTACGGCTGGAAATGGTGGAAGAAACAGCAGCCGGAACTGGACCAGGTCAAGCTCGAGCTGGTGGATATCTGGCATTTCGGGCTCAGCCTGGAACTGCAGCAGGGAGCGCCGGAGCAGGTGGCTGCGCGGATGCAGGCGGAACTGGGCGCGGCGCAGCGCACGGCCGGCGATTTCCGCGAAAACCTGGAAAAATTCACACTCAATACCCTGGCCAGCAGGCAGTTCGACCTGGTTGGCTTCGCGCAGTTGCTGGCGGATGTCGATATGGACTTTGAGGAACTCTACCAGCGCTATGTGGGCAAAAACGTGCTCAACCGCTTCCGCCAGGACAACGGCTACAAGGACGGCAGTTACGTGAAAAACTGGCGGGGCCGGGAGGACAACGAACACCTGGCCGAAATTGCCGCGGGCCTGGATACCGGTGCCGACGACTACAGTGAACAGCTGTACAGTGCCCTGCAGGCCCGCTACCGAGAGACTGCCGCGGTCGGCTGAATCCGGCCACAGGAGCCTGTTTACGGGCGAATTGGCGGGTTTGCGACCCGCATACCGGGTTGGGGACCGGTGCCCCGAGGTGAAATTTATTCGCAATTCTCTATAATGCGGCCCGCTTACAAACGAGGGAGAACTATCGTGAAAGCACCTGTTCGTGTTGCTGTTACCGGCGCCGCCGGTCAGATCAGCTATTCGCTGCTGTTCCGTATCGCCTCCGGCGAAATGCTGGGTAAAGATCAACCGGTTATCCTGCAACTGCTGGAAATCACCCCGGCCCTGGAAGCGCTGAAGGGCGTGGCCATGGAGCTCGAGGACTGTGCCTTCCCGCTGCTGGCCGGTATTGTCCAGTCCGACGACGCCAATGTCGCCTTCAAGGACGCCCAGTACGCACTGCTGGTCGGCGCCCGCCCGCGCGGCCCGGGTATGGAGCGCAAGGATCTGCTGGAAGCCAACGCCGCCATCTTCTCCGCCCAGGGCAAGGCCCTGAACGATGTCGCGGCGCGCGATGTGAAAGTACTGGTAGTCGGCAACCCGGCCAACACCAACGCGCTGATCGCACAGCGCAATGCGCCGGACCTGGATCCGCGCAACTTCACCGCCATGACCCGCCTGGATCACAACCGCGCGCTGTCGCAGCTGGCCAACAAGACCGACTCCAGCGTCAATGACATCACCCATATGACCATCTGGGGCAACCACTCCTCCACCCAGTACCCGGACCTGCACCAGGTGAAAGTGGCCGGTGAGTCCGCGATGGATAAGGTGGACCAGGGCTGGTACGAGGACGACTTCATCCCCACCGTGCAGCAGCGCGGTGCCGCCATCATCAAGGCCCGCGGAGCCTCCTCCGCCGCCTCTGCTGCCAACGCGGCCATCGACCATATGCGTGACTGGGCCCTGGGCACCGCCGAGGGCGACTGGACCAGCATGGGCATCTACAGCGACGGCTCCTACGGTATCCAGGAAGGACTGATCTACTCCTTCCCGTGTACCTGCAAGAACGGCGACTGGGAAATTGTCCAGGGTGTCGACATCAACGATTTCTCCCGCGAGAAGATGACTGCCACCGAGCAGGAACTGGCGGAAGAGCGCGATGCCGTAGCGCACCTGCTGCCGTAAGATATCGCCGGCCGCCCCGCGGTTCGACGAGCGAGAAACCCGCACCCAGGTGCGGGTTTTTTTCGGATGGGATCGGGCAAGGTTGAAAAAGGCGCCGGCTGCTACACTGGAAAAAAGCAGTATCCGGACTCGATATCATGGTCACTGAAGTCGGCCGCGCCTCCTCCCGCAGCGCCTGTATCCTGCTACAGCCCAACCAGTCCCTGTCGCTCTCGGGCAATCTCTGGGTGTTTATCTCCCTGGTCGCGGTGTCGCTGGGAATCAGCCTGGCATTCGCGCTCGCCGGCGCCTGGATGATACTGCCGTTCGCCGGCCTGGAGTTGCTGCTGCTGGGGGCGCTCTTCGCCTATGTCTATACGGAGAGCACCAAGCGGGAAGTGATCCGCATCAACGGCGAACGGGTGGTGCTCGACTGCTGCCGCGGCCACCGCCAGCAGAGCGTCTACCATCGGGAATTCGTCCGCGACAGTCTCGACGTGCTGGTGCGCATGGGCGGCAGCGCTACCGAGCCCGCATCCGTCAGTTTCAGTGGGCCCGAGGGCTGCCTCGAGGTGGGGGGCTTCCTCACCGACGCGGAGCGGGCGGAACTGATCCGCAAGCTGGGGCAGTGCGGTATCTGTGCCCGCAAAGAGAAGGGCTACCAGGTGCAGGAGTTCTGAGCGTCGGGATCAGTGGGGGCAGGGTGGTCGCACTTTTCGTTATAATCCCCGGCCAGTTTTTACCAGCACTTCTCAAACGGGGGTATTTATGGCATTTCCCAAGATCGGCAACCTGGCTCCGGCCTTCACCCTGCGCAACCAGGATGGGGAAAAGGTTGCACTGAAGGACTTTCGCGACCGGAGCAACGTGGTGCTCTACTTCTACCCCAAGGCCCTGACACCGGGCTGCACCACCCAGGCCTGCGGTATCCGCGACAGCGCCGGCGAGTTTGCCAGGCGTGACACGGTGGTACTGGGTGTGAGCCCGGATCCGGAGGCGAAGCTGAAGAAGTTCATCGACAAACACGAGCTGAATTTCGACCTGTTGGCAGACGATGAGCACAAGATCGCCGACAAGTACGGTTGCTGGGGCCTCAAGAAGTTTATGGGCAGGGAGTATATGGGCCTGCTGCGCACCACCTTTATCATCGACAAGAACGGCCGCCTGCGGCACATCATCGACAAGGTGAAAACCAAGACCCACCACGATGACGTGCTGGAGTGGATCGACGACAATCTGGTGTGAACGCCTGCGGTTCCGGGCCCCGGAACCGCTCCCTTTCGCTCCTCTGTACCACTTCTGCATCCCAGTCAACGGGATATCGATCCAATTTGTACAGTGGTGCCTATTGGTGTTCAGCTGTCATTTGTGACAGCACCAAAAAAATATGGCTGTCGCCCCTTGCATTCTGATTTCATGGTCTATACTGCGTTGTGTGAAGGAAAGGTGCGCCGGTACCGGAGTTGAACCAATAGGGAAGTTACCGGAGCAGTAAGTTTAATTTTTGTACAGCTCTGTGACAGATTCGGTGCCTGTTTCAGGTGCATCCCCGCACCCGGGTAGTAGCCCGCTCTCTCTATCAGTATCTTGGGGCAGGTTGAGGCAAAGGGGGTTCCGCAGGAAGCGGGCATAGAACAATAACTGCGGCTCACGGAACTTAAAGGAGCAGCTCGATGAACCATATTCAGCCAGATCAAACCTCGCTTTCGGAAGACAAACCACTGCAGCAGGCCAGGATCTCCGGTGATCCCAATATTCTGGACCAGCTTCTGGCACCGCCGGAAGCCACCAGTTTCGGTATCGCCGCGCGTGTGATCGACGTATTGGAACAGCGCATCGGCAAGGCCTCCCTGGCCATTCGCCCGGTGGCGTCGGATCTCAGTATGTCTACCCGCACGCTCCAGCGCCGTTTGCAGGAACACAGTTTGAGCTTCGCCTCCCTTCGCGATCACGTGCGTTTTCGCCACGCGGTCCACTTCCTGAAGGATACGGCGCTCAGCGTAGACGGTATTTCCCGGATCCTGGATTTCTCCGACAGAACCAGCTTTACCAGTGCCTTCAAGCGCTGGACGGGTATGTCACCCACCGGGTATCGCCGCCAGGTGCGTCAGCGGTTCTGAAAACATCGATAAGGGCCGGCCTGTATTCCGGCCCGACCAGATTGCCTCTGCAGTGCAAACCCGTTAGAGTTGGCGGCAATTGGACAAGCTGACTCTTAGAGGATTTGCATGAGCTTTTTTATTCCCGCTGCTGTGGCACAGGAAGCGGCACCGTCGCCGCAGGGTAATCCGCTGATCACGCTGTTGATGTTCGCGGGCCTGTTTGCGTTTATGTGGTTTTTTATCATCCGCCCGCAGCGCAAACGCCAGAAGGAACACCAGGAACTGGTTTCGTCACTGAAGAAGGGTGACGAGGTGGTAATGACCAGCGGTATGCTCGGTCGTGTGGAAAAAGTGGACGACGATTACATCGTACTGGAAGTGGCCGACAACATGTCGCTCAAGTTCCAGAAGGTCGCCGTTCACGCGATTCTGCCCAAGGGCACCATCAAGAAGATCTGAGCCGCGTCTCTGATCCACTGCACAAGAACCCGGCATTCGCCGGGTTTTTTGATTCGGGCCGACAGTGCCCTTCCTGGACAAGCGGGAAAAGACCATGGAACTTACTTTTCCGGCGCGGGTTCGCCTCGCCAACCTGCCCACCCCCCTGCAGCCACTGGACCGCATCACTGAAAAGTTCTCCACGCCGTTCGGCGGACCGCGCCTGTGGGTGAAACGTGACGATCTCACCGAGTCAGCCATGTCCGGTAACAAACTGCGCAAACTGGAATTCATCGCCGGTGCGGCGCGGGAGCGGGGTTGCGATACGCTGATCACCTGCGGCGGGATACAGTCGAACCACTGCCGCACCACCGCACTGGTGGGGGCCAGGCTGGGGTTTCGTGTGCAGCTTATCCTGCGCGGCGAAGTCAGCGGGCCGGTGGACGGGAACCTGCTCCTGGATGAGCTGGCGGGAGCGTCGACCGCCTGCTACCCGGCCCGCCAGTACTTTGAGGAGCTGCCACAGTTGTTCGAACACTGGAAAAACTTCTACGCACAGCGCGGGCACAGGGCATTCTGTATTCCCACCGGCGCCAGCGACGGGCTCGGCATCTGGGGCTATATCGCCGGCGCTGCGGAGCTGCTGGAGGATTGCCGGGAGGCGGGTTTTGAGCCGGAGCATATTGTCTGTGCCACCGGCAGCGGCGGCACCCAGGCGGGCCTGACGCTGGGCTGCCAGCTGAATGGGGCCCGCGCGCTGGTGACCGGCTATGCCGTCTGCGACAACGCCGAGTACTTCCGGCGCAAGGTGCGTGAGGATGTGCGCCACTGGAGCGAGTTGAGCGGCAACCACATCGACGAAGAGCAGCTGGATATCTCGGTCAATGCGGATTATATCGGCCCGGGGTATGCCGAGGCCGACGAACCGGTTTACCGTACGATTGCCGATGCGGCGGCGCAAGAGGGGCTGTTACTGGACCCGGTATATACGGGCAAGGCCTTCCACGGCCTGCTGCAGGAGCTGCGCAAGGGACGCTACCGGGATTGCGAAAACCTGGTTTTCGTGCATACCGGCGGTCAGTTCGGGCTGTTTCCCCACCGGGAAAAGTTTTCCTTCCTTCTGTAAAATGGCCGCTTACTGTTCTACTTTGACGGAAGCTGCTAACCTGCGCTGCAATCGGCAGCTTCGGCTGTACACAAAACAATCAGAATTAAATAAGAGTAGTGGGGGCTGATTTGGAATCCTTCAATCATGTGCTGTTGTCCCTGGACGGCCTGCTCGGCTCCGCACCCTGGTTCCCCTGGGTGCTTTTGGGGGTCGGTCTGTTTTTTACCCTGTACCTGGGCTTTCCGCAGATTCGCTATTTCCGCCATGCGGTGAAGATTGTCCAGGGCAAGTATGACAAGCCCGGTGACCCGGGTGATACCTCTCACTTCCAGGCACTCTCCACGGCTCTCTCCGGTACGGTAGGTACCGGTAATATCGGCGGTGTGGGCCTGGCGATTTTCCTCGGTGGCCCGGCCGCGCTTTTCTGGATGTGGGTCACGGCCTTCCTCGGCATGACCACCAAATTTGTCGAGGTAACCCTCTCGCACAAATACCGCATCAAGGCGGCGGACGGTTACTTTGCCGGCGGGCCGATGTTTTACATGGAGCGACGCCTGAACATGAAGTGGCTGGCGGTGCTGTTCGCCATCGCCACGGTGATCTGCTCCTTCGGTACCGGCAGCCTGCCGCAGGTAAACAATATCGCCCAGGCCATGTACGATACCTTTGGCCTGAACAAGGCGCTGACCGGCGGCATTCTCGCCATCCTGCTGGGGATGGTAATCATCGGCGGTATTACCCGCATCGCCAAGGTGACCTCCACCATCGTGCCGATCATGGCGGTGCTGTATATCATCGGTGCCCTGGCGGTAATCACCTACAACTACCAGAATATCATTCCGTCCTTCGTGGCAGTCTTCAAGGATGCGTTCAACGGCACTGCGGCAGCGGGCGGCTTCCTCGGTGCAACCTTTGCCTACGCCTTCAACCGCGGCGTCAACCGCGGTCTCTTCTCCAACGAGGCGGGGCAGGGCTCCGCACCCATTGCGCACGCCTCGGCAAGAGCCGACGAGCCGGTGTCCGAGGGCATGGTTTCGCTGCTGGAGCCGTTTATCGACACCATCATCATCTGTACCCTGACCGGGTTGGTGATCCTGTCGTCCGGCGTCTGGACGGAAAAACACATGAACCGGTTCGAGCGCGCCGATATGGCCGTGGTCGCCGGCACCTACACCGACGACCAGCCGGAAAATGTGCAGCAGTTATTCGGTTTCCTGACCGACGGCGACAGCGACGTACAGGCCTACAGCGGCTCCGTGGTGGTGGCCGATGGTCGCGCGCTGAACAGTGATGAGTTCACCATCATCAATGCACGCTCGGTGGCGGAGGATGTCGAGTTCCGTGTGGGAGAGGACAACTTCAGCGGTGTGCTGACCGTGGTCGACGGAGAGTTCGTCAACCCGAATGTGGATGTCTGGGGCAACTCACTGCTGCACTCGGTGGCGCTGACCAACGTGGCCTTCCAGAAAGGCTTCTTCGGTGAATACGGCAGCCTGATTGTCACGCTGGGGATCCTGCTGTTTGCCTTCTCCACCGCCATCGCCTGGTCCTATTACGGCGACCGCTCGATGATCTACCTGTTCGGGCCCAGGGCGGTCATGCCCTACCGCCTCGTCTATGTGGTGGCGTTCTTCTGGGCGGCGAT
This sequence comes from Microbulbifer litoralis, assembly GCF_023634065.1. Taxonomy (GTDB): domain Bacteria; phylum Pseudomonadota; class Gammaproteobacteria; order Pseudomonadales; family Cellvibrionaceae; genus Microbulbifer; species Microbulbifer litoralis. The sequence goes on along the minus strand of NZ_JALKCV010000004.1, from coordinate 107,495 downwards.
CGAGGACACCACCGTGATCTGGAACCTGTCCGCGGTGGCCATTGTGATCATGACACTGCCGAACCTGTTTGGTATCAGTATCCTCGCCCGGGAAATGAAAGATACCGTGAAGGATTACTGGAAAGATCCCAGCCACAAATAAATGTGATTCGGTAAAAAAAAGGGGCAGCCAACTGGCTGCCCCTTTTTTATTGCCCCATCGGATGTCAGGGGCTGGCCTGGGCCTCGAGGGTTACCCCGGAATAGGCGTTGTAGCCGCGGATACTGATATACCAGGTACCCGATTGTGGGTTGTTGAAATTACAGTTCTCGCTGTTGCCCGCACTGTAGGGCCGGCAGTCGTAGTTGCCGGTGGTGGGTTGTGCACCGTAACGGACATAGAGATCCCCGTCGCCGCTGCCTCCGGACATCTGTACATCCAGTGACGACATGCCGGAGGAGACGTCCAGGGTAAAGTGCTGCCAGGAGCCCTGGTTGCCGGACAGGTTGGTTTCCACCCAGCCGTCGCCGCTGCCACCACTGCCGTCTTCATCGAAACTTCCGACCAGGCTGACGCCGGAGAAGCTGCTGTAGGCGCGCACCATGACATAGTAGGTACCGGCCTGGACATTGGAGATATTGCAGCTCTCGGCGTTGCCGCCGATGTAGGGCCGGCAATCGTAGCTGGAGGTGGTCGGGGCGGAACCGAAGCGCACATACAGGTCAGCGTCACCGCTGCCGCCGGAGGTCTGGAAACTCAGGTTGCTGGCACCGGCCGGCACCTCGAGTGTGTAGTGGATCTCCTCACCGGTGCTACCGGAGAGATTGCTTTCCGCCACACCGTTCTCCAGTTCGCCGCCACCGGGATTGCCACCGCCGCCGCAGTTGGAGGTGGATACGCCCACGGTATCGAAGGCGGCAGTCACTGCGGCCAGGTCGTAACCGAGATCTTCGGTTGCCGACACCACGCCGCAGGCGGCGTCGATATAGTCACTGGTCGGGCTCCAGTACATCTGGTTGGCCAGCACGAAGATATCGAAGGCCTGGCGCGTATCCCAGCCGCTGGTATTGGCGATCAGGTAGAAAGCGCGGTTGTAAACGCCGGAGCTATAGTGCACGTCCATGCCGGAGTAGTAGTCGGACGCGTGCCCGATGGAACTGCCGTCGAGGGTGGGATCCTCCATATAGCGCAGGGCGCCGCTCGCCTTGAAGATATCCGCACCCACCAGCCAGTCGTTGCTGCCGCGCATGAAATACTCGGCCGCTTCACCGGCCATGTCGGAGAAGGCCTCGTTGATACCGCCCGACTGGGCCGAATACTGCAGGCCGGAGTTCTGCTCGGTAAAGCCGTGGCTGACTTCGTGGGCGGAGACGTCCAGGCTGACCAGCGGGTGGAAAGTGCTGCCGCCATCGCCAAAGGTCATCTGGCTGCCATCCCAGAAAGCGTTTTCATAGCCGTTGCTGTAGTGCACCCGCATGCGCAATTTCTGGGTCAGCGGTGCGGTGTTGTACCAGTCGCTGTACAGGTCGAAGACCACTCCGCCGAAAAAGTGGGCGTCGTTCAGCGGCGAATAGGCGCCATTGATGGTCTTGTAGTCGTTGTACGGGCAGGTAAACGAAAACACGCTGCCGCCGCTGGTACCGTGATTCATGTCGACGGTTTCGACGTTGGTGGTATCCATGCGACAGTTGTCGTCGACCGTCATCGCCGGGTAGTCGGTACCGTATTCGTACATCCCGGTTTTCTGGTTGCCGCCCGGGCCGGTGGCGTCTTGGGCGTGGGCGAGGCCATCCCAGTGCTCGAGCACTTCGCCGGTGAGCGCGTCGATGAAGTAGAAGGGCCGCGTGGGCTCATCGCCATACTCCACCCAACTGACCAGGTAGGCCAGCCGCGCGCGGTCCTGGTCGTCGATATGGATGTAGAGCTGCTGGCGCCGGTTCTTGGCGGCCAGCTGCAGCGCCGGCACCGACAGGGCGCCACTGATCTGCCCCTGCTGGGCGCGCAGGTTGATGGTGTGGTCCATGGCCCGCTGGAGCGCATTGGCAGCTTTGATGGAGGGGGTTACCGCGGGAACCTCCAGTGTCAGGCCGCCGAGCACATCGCCGGCGACCTGTGCCGCGGCTCCCTGGCCGGAACTGGTCACCGCCTGCCCCCAAACCGGAATTCCCTTGTGGGTCTGGCGATAGCGGGTAACTGTCTTGCCGTTGGGCAGGGTGCGGGAGCGCACCTCTTCCAGGGCGATGTCGGTACCACTGGTGGCCGCCAGTGCCTGCGGGGAGAGCATGTCCGGGGTTGCCGGAATCCTGTCCGCCGCCTGGGCGCCGACTGCCAGTGCAAGAGTGCAACTGAATCCTACAAAACGCTTCATTGCTTGCTTTTCCTTGTTTCTTATTTGCGGTTTTGAATCCGGGCTCCGACCGCGAGGGATCGCCTCAGCGCAGCGCTCTGGGAAACTTGTAAGAGCGCGCTGTGCCGGTCGGGTTCGGATACGTGGAAGGTCAGACTGCTAGAAGACTGGCCGGAGAGGTGGGCCCACCAGGGTGGGGCGCTGCTCCGCTTTCTCAGACCGAAATGTTCGGTGTCACCGAACGGCTTTCAGAGTACACGCTGTACTCAATATGACAATGAAGTGATGATGGAGATACTTTCTGTTTTGCTTCTTTTGATTATCTTTGCGTTACTGATCACAATGGCAAACTGACTATCCTAATTTAGCTGAATGACCACTCGGTGCTGGGCGAATCATTTTGAACAGCCGTGTCCGTACACAAAAAAAAGCCCCGGTCTGGGGCTTTCCTGAATGGTCGCTGCACTGTTTTTATGCATCAGACGTTCAGTAGCAGGTACTCTCTCTCCCAGGAACTGATCACGCGATTGAATTCCTCGTATTCGTCGCGCTTGATCGCACTCCAGGCGCGCACGAATTTTTCCCCGAACATCTCCTCGGCCTCCTTGCACTCCAGCAGTAAGCTGAGCGCGTGCTCCTGGGTGCGGGGCAGGGAGATCGGCTCTTCCGAGCAGTCGCCCTGGTAGGGTTCGCTCGGTTTGATCCCGTTGACCATGCCCAGGTAACCGCAGGCGAGGGAGGTGGCAATGGCCAGGTAGGGGTTGCAGTCCGCCCCGGGGAAGCGGTTTTCCAGGCGTTTGGCCTGCGCCGAGCTGTCCGGTACACGCAGGCCGGTGGTGCGGTTGTCGTAGCCCCAGTGCAGGCTGGTGGGTGCGGCAATTTCCGGGGTGAAGCGCCGGTAGGAGTTTACGTTGGGGGCAAAAAAACTGATGAAGCCCGGGGTGTATTTCTGCATGCCACCGATAAAGTGGTGGAAGGTTTCGTTTTCCCGCCCCTCGTCGTCGACAAAGATATTTTTACCGGTGTCCGCATCGACGATGCTCTGGTGAATGTGCAGTGCACTGCCGGGTTCGTGTTCCATCGGCTTGGCCATGAAGGTGGCATAGATGCCGTGACGCAGCGCCGTCTCGCGCACCGTGCGCTTGAAGGTGAAGACCTGGTCGGCCAGCTTCAGCGGATCGCCGTGCAGGAAGTTGATTTCCATCTGCGCCGTGCCCGATTCGTGGATCAGCGTGTCCACATCCAGCCCCTGGGCTTCGCAGAAATCGTACATGTCCTCGATGATGGCCTCGTACTCGTTGGCTGCATCGATGCTGTAGGACTGCCGGGTTTTCTCGGTGCGACCCGAACGCCCGACCGGCGCGGAGAGTTTTTCATCCGGATCCAGGTTGCGCTTGATCAGGTAGAATTCCACCTCGGGCGCCACGATCGGTTTCCAGCCGCGCGCGGCAAATTTATCCAGCACAAACTTGAGGATGTTGCGTGTGCTGATCGGATGCGGCTGGCCGTCCCGGGTGTAGCAGTCGTGGATGATCTGCGCCGTGGGCTCGTTGGCCCAGGGGTTCAGGCGGATGGAATCCGGATCCGGGACCAGCAGCATATCGGTATCCGCCGGGTCCACCAGTTCGTTGTGTTCGTCGACATAGTCGCCGGTGACCGTCTGCACCAGAATACTCTCCGGCAGGCGGCTGTCCTGGGTGAGGAATTTGTCCGTGGGGGTAAATTTGCCCCGCGCGTTGCCGGACATGTCGGGCACCAGACACTCCACTTCGGAAATGTTGTGTTCTGCGAGCCACTTCTTGATCTTGTCCATGTTGCACCTTGATCGGAATGATCGATCCCAGTCGCCGGACTGGGCTGCATTATTATATGCCCGGGTCACCGACTGAGACTTGCGCGTTAATGGCAGCCTAGCCTGCAGCCGGACCGGTCGGGTCAGAAAGTGATCGCAAGGGAGTATCGATCACAGGCTTTGATTATGACAACAAACCGAATTATTATTCAATTATAAATTGAATTATTGTTCGGTTATGGCGTCGGGCCATTTCCGCCGATGGGAGACGTTCTATGACGGCCGCTGGCACCGTAAACAAGTTGCTGGGACACACAGATTCCTACTATGCCGCCAGCGCCAATCCGGCGCCGGTTTATCCGCAACTGGAGGGCGAGGTGGATGCCGACGTCTGCGTCATCGGTGCCGGCTACACCGGCCTGTCCTCCGCACTGCACCTGGCGGAGCGCGGCTATCGGGTGGTGGTGCTGGAGGCGGAGCGCATTGGCTGGGGCGCCTCGGGGCGCAACGGTGGCCATGTCGGCGTGGGGCAGCGCCGCGGCCAGCAGGACCTGGAGAAAATGCTCGGCGCAGAGACTGCCAGGCAACTGTGGGATATGAGCGTCGAGGCTGTGCAACTGGTCGAGGAGCTGGTCACCCGGCACGGCATCCGCTGCGACCTGAAGCGCGGCATTATGCACCTGGCGGCCAAGCGCAGCCACAACGAGGGCTTGAAAGAGGAAGTGGAGCTGTTGCGGGAGCGCTATGGCTACGGGCAGATGCGCTATATCGACGAGGCGGAGGCGCGCTCCCTGGTCGGTTCCGAGCGCTACTTCGGTGCCCAGGTCGACAGCGGCTCCCTGCACCTGCACCCGCTGAACTATGCCCTGGGCCTGGCCGATGCCGCCGCGGCCGCCGGGGTCCGTTTCTTCGAGCACAGCCGTGTGACCCGCTACACCGGCGGCTCGCCCTGCACCGTGAACACCGAGCGGGGGCGGGTGAAGGCCGGCAATGTGGTATTGGCCTGCAACGGCTACCTGGGTGGTCTGGAGCCGCGCATGGCCGGCAAGATCATGCCCATCAACAATTTCGTGCTGGCCACGGAACCCCTGCCGGAGTCGCTCGCCCGGGAGCTGATCGCCAACGACCACGCGCTGCAGGACACCCTGTTCGTGATCGACTACTGGAAACTCTCCGGCGACAACCGCCTGATCTTCGGCGGCGGTGAGAACTACTCCTCACGCTTCCCGCAGGACATCCGCCAGTTCGTGCGCAAATACATGCTGCGGGTCTATCCTCAACTGGCGGATACGCCGATCGAGTTCGGCTGGGGCGGCACCCTGGCAATCACCATGAACCGGATGCCGCACCTGGGCCGGCTGGAACCGAACGTCTTCTACAGCCAGGGCTACTCCGGCCACGGCGTGCCCACGGCGACACTGGCCGGCAAGCTGATTGCAGAAGTCGTGGCGGGCACCGAGGAGCGCTTTGACGTACTGGCGCGCATTCCGACTCCCACTTTCCCGGGTGGGACCCTGTTGCGCTGGCCGGGGCTGGTGATGGGTATGCTCTACTACAGCCTCAAGGACAAGCTTGGCGGCTGATTTTGCCCCAGCAGTGTGCACTCCGCGCACCAAAATAGGAGGGGTATTTCGAATTTGAATAATGATTCGGTTTGTGGGATAACAAGATTCAAACATTCACTCGTTGGGTAACAGCCATCGGCGGTATCGGATGTGCAACCCTGATATAAAAAAAATGACGGGGGCGACCATGCCTGTTTCGGACAGACCATTCAAAACCAGCAAATACACCCTGGCGTCGGCCATCGGTGCGGCAGTCCTGACTGCCAGCAGCGGGGCCGCGGCGGCGGAAATTGAAGAGGTGACGGTCACCGCGCAGATGCGTGCCGAATCCCTCAAGGATGTACCCATGGCGGTCAGCGCCTTTACCGGCGATACCGTCAAAAACAGTAACCTGAGCGATTTCAAGGACCTGTTTTCCCTGACGCCCGGTGTCTCCGGCGAAACCACCGATTCCTTCTTCGATTCGGTATCGGTGCGCGGCGTCAACAACAACAGCTTCGGCAGCGGCAGCGACCCGGCGCTGGGGATTTTCCTCGACGGCGTCTACCAGAGCCGTGCCGGTGCCACCCCCAGCATGTACGACATGCAGCGTGTGGAAGTGGTGAAGGGCCCCCAGGGCACGCTGTTCGGGCGCAACACTGCCTCCGGTGCCATCTCCATGGTCTCCCGCAAGCCCGGTGACACCGTCGCCGGCGATATTTCCATCGGCGCCGGCCAGTACGGGCGCACCGAGGTCGAGGGCGGCCTCGATATGCCGCTGGGCGAAGACCTCTCCGTGCGCTTTGCCGGCAAGCACTTCCAGGAAGACGGCCATGTCGAAAACCTGGCCGGCGGCCGCGACCTGGGCGCCAGCGAGCTGAATGCCATGCGCATGACCGCCGTCTACGACGGCCTGCAGGACACCACCGTGACCCTGACGGCGCAGTATGAAGACCGCATCAGCGACGGCACCATCTACCGCGCTTTCGACAACGACACCGGCTACAACTACCCGATCCCGGAAGGGGATTACGACCAGGTCTACAACGATGTGCAGGGCAAGGATGAAGCCGAAATCGGCGACGTGATCCTGACGGTCGAACACGAGCTGGCCGGTGGCAGCACTTTTACCTCCATCACCGGCTACAAGACCCACAACTACACCTATGTCGAGGACTTCGACGGTACCGCCGAAGCCATCGACACCTACGTGCGCGACCAGGGCGGTGACTTCTTCAGCCAGGAGTTCCGCCTGACTTCCAACAACAGCGGCCCCTTCAACTATGTGCTGGGAGCCTCTTACTATGAGGAAGAAATCGACGCCTACTTTGCCGGTGTCGACAGCGAGGACTTTATCTGCGACGGCATCTATGCCGACGAATGGGAAGAGGGGCTGGACAGCTTCGTGCGCTGCGACGCTCTGCCGCAGGGCGTACTGGACGAGGCCTTCGGCTTTGAGGGCGAGCCCTGGGAGTACGCCCCGGGCCAGTTGTCGATCGAGGCCGCCGACACCCTGGGCGACTACAGCGGCTGGGGTCTGTTCGCCAACACCACCTACGACCTGGGTGAGGCCACCACACTGGGGCTCGGTGTGCGCTACACCGAGGACTCGAAAAACTACCGAGTGGACTCTCCCTGGCCGGATACCTGGACCGGTACCTGGAACTACCAGCCGATGTACACCGACGGGCCGATCACCGGCGACCACACCTGGGACAACCTGTCCGGCCGCGCGACCCTGACCCGGGTATTCAGCGACGAGCTGACGGCCTACGCCAGCGTTGCCACCGGCTACAAGTCCGGCGGTTTCGACTACCTGTCCTACCGCATCACCGACCCGGCCTACGGCACTGATGCCGACAGCCAGTACGCCTGGCTGGACGAGCAGGGCTACGAAGTCAATGCGAACAACGCCGAACCCTACCGCTTCGACGAGGAAAAGGTGCTGTCCTACGAGCTGGGCGTCAAGGCGCGCCTGCTGGACAACCGGCTGGCCCTGAACGCGGCGGCCTTCCAGTACACCTACGACGACCTGCAGCAGGCCTTCTGGGTGGGCGCGGCGGCGATTACCCGCAACGTGGGCGAAACCACCGGCCGCGGCCTGGAGTTGGACGCCCGCTGGCTGATCACCGACAACCTGGACCTGTACACCGGCCTGGCGTGGCTGGATACCGAATTCACCGACGCGCCGGAGGCATTCTGCGATGCCTGCAACGGCAACGAAATGGCCTTTTCCCCGGCGTTTTCCTCCGCCACGGTGCTGACCTACCGCCATATGACCGGCCTGGGCGAAATCTCGCTCTCCGGCGAGTACACCTTTACCGGCGAGCAGTGGTCCGACCTGGAGAATACCGATGCGGTGAAACTCGACAGCCGCAATGTCTTCAACCTGCGCATCGCGCTGACGTCCCCGGAAGACAGCTGGACTGCGGGTCTCTACGCGGAGAACCTGACCGGTGAGGAGTACTACCACTGGGGTTACGCCGAGGCCCTGTACAACCTACCGGCCACCAGGACGGACCCGTCGCGCGGTCGCGTGGTGGGGGCCAACCTGGACTACCGCTTCTGATTGCGCTTTCCTCATCTCTCACAGGATGGACAGAAAACCGGCGCCCCGACGCCGGTTTTCTGTTTCCGGACGTGGGGATCCACGCTCTCCATTCGAAATCGGGCGCCGGATTGATGGTAAACTGCCCGGAATGGAGGGAGGGGAGACGATCTTGTCCAACGCAGAGCAGAAGAAACGCCGCAGCCAGCTGAGCCCCCGGCGGGAACCCGTGCAGGAGCGCGCCCGCGCGCGCACCCGCCAGATCCTGGATACCACCGGTCGCCTGCTGGAGGAAGTGGGCCTCAACGACCTCACCACCATCCTGATCGCCAAGGAACTGGGCGTTTCCGTGGGCTCCCTGTACCACTATTTTCCCAACAAGCACGCCATTCTCTACGCGATGGGGGAGCAGTGGCTTGCCAGCATGACGGCGGCGCTGGAAGAGCTGGAGGGCGCCGGGCTGGAGCAGATGTCCCTGGAGGCCTTTCTCGGCGAGTTGATCGAACGCCTGCTGGCGGTCTACCGCGAACAGCACGGTTTGCTGCCGCTGGTACAGGCGATGTGGGGTATTCCGGAGCTGCACGAACTGGACGACCGTCACGACGAACTGATCATCCGCCACCTGACGGACATGTTCCGGCGGCTGGGTTTCCGCTGCCCACCCAACGAGCTCAACCGCCTGGCGCGGACGACGCTGGAAACCTGTCACGCTATTTTCCTGGTCATCGTCAACCAGGTGGGCGTGCGCTCCGACCGCACACGGGAGGACCTGAAACGGATGCTGCTGACGATGCTCGAGGCCCATCGCGATGAGGGCCACCCCGCCGGTCTCGACGATGTGGAGGCGCCCTGATGCCACAGCTCACCGACAAACTGGTGATCGCGATCTCGTCGCGCGCCCTGTTCGACCTGCAGGACAGCCACCGGGTATTCGAGGAGCAGGGCCTGGATGCCTTTTCCCAGTACCAGGTGGAGCATGAAAACGACGTGCTGCGAAAGGGTGACGCCTTCCCGCTGGTGGAGAAATTCCTGCAGATCAACGAGCGCCTGGGCGGCGAATCGCGGGTCGAGGTCATCCTGCTGTCCCGCAACAGTGCCGATACGGGCCTGCGGGTATTCAACTCCATCGAGCACTACGGCCTGGACATCACCCGCGCCGCCTTCTGCAACGGCGAGAGCCCCTACCGCTATATCGCGCCGTTCGGCTGCCACCTGTTCCTGTCCTCCGACGGGCAGGATGTGCGCCACGCGCTGGAGCAGGGGGTGGCGGCGGCGACCCTGGTCGCCGGCGGAGCGCGCGAGCGCCGCGACGACACGCTGCGCTTCGCGTTCGACGGCGATGCGGTGATCTTTTCCGACGAAGCGGAGCAGATCTTCAAGCGCGACGGACTGGCCGCTTTCGCCGCCGCCGAGCGGGCCTCCGCACAGAAGCCGCTGGGCGGCGGCCCCTTCAAGGGGTTCCTGGAGGCCCTGCAGCGCCTGCAGGCGGAATTCGGCCCGGACAGCTGCCCGATCCGCACGGCCCTGGTCACCGCCCGTTCCGCCCCGGCCCACGAACGGGTCATCCGTACCCTGCGGGCCTGGCATGTGCGTATCGACGAGTCGGTATTTCTCGGCGGCCTCCCGAAGGGTGAATTCCTGCGGGCCTTCGGTGCCGATGTATTCTTCGACGACCAGCCCAACCACTGCGCCTCGGCGGCCGAGCACGTGGCCACCGGCCATGTGCCGCACGGGGTTGCGAACCTGGAGGAGTAGGGGCAAACCTGTGTTCGTTGCCCCTTGTGTCCGTCGCCCCTAGGGAAACGCCCGATCGACAAACTCCGGATCGTACTGGCGGATATAGGTCTCCAGTGTCTGGTGCGGCTCGATCCGGAACACCTCGCCGGTGAGTTGCAGGTCCCGGATCCGGTCGAGGCGGAACAGGCGGTGGTCGTCCCGCAACTGACACCAGGCCAGCAGTGTCCAGGCGCCGCCCCAGTAGATCAGTGCGAGCGGATTGCCGCGGCGCTGGGTGGGATTCCCCTGTTCGTCGCGGTAGTCGAGCCAGACGGTCTCACGGCTCTTGATCGCCTGGCGGATACTGCCGCCGAAACGCGACTTTTCCCGGCGCTGCACATCCGGGACCAGGAAGGTCGAGCGCTGCAGATCCTGCTGCTGCAGCATGCGCTCGGGCAGCACCGAGCGGATCTTCTGCAGCGCCGAGTCAGCGGCGGTGCCCATGTCCTCGTCGCCCCAGCCCTGCACCATGCGCACGCCCAGCAACAGGGCCTCGATTTCGTTTTCGCTGAACATCAGCGGCGGAATAAACGAGCCCTTGCGCAACCGGTAACCGACCCCCGCCTCGCCCTCGATCGGAATTCCCGACAGCACCAGCGACTGGATATCGCGGTAGAGGGTACGCTCGGACACGCCGAGCCGCTCCGCCAGCGCGCGGGCGGTCACCGCGGTACGGCGAACGCGCAGCAGATTCAGAAGCTGCAGCAGTCGTTCGGATTTGTTCATCAATACAGACTCCCTCCCGGAGCGGACTTTAACCGAGCGGTGGCGATCGGGACAGTGATTCAGTCGTGTTGGGACCGCGGGCGGGCACCCGGAACCTCAAGGGCACGATCGTAGAAAGCCACGGCCTCGGCGAAGCGGTTGGTGCCGATGGACACGTGGCTCATTATCGAAGGGGTGACATTTTCCATCTTGTATCGCTTCCGGGTCTCTGGTTTTGTGTCAACGCCGCCAGCATAGGCGCCGCTACTGTCAGTTGACGTCAGTAGACAAAAAAATGGGAACCGGCAGTTGGCTCCCCCGATCAATGACTGCTATTCTTTTCTCGCATAAACTTAGACGGTTTTTATAACTAGGGACGACACAGTCGGCACTGTCACTGTGCGGCACCCAACGTCAGGGAGATTCTATGAAGCTGCAGCAGTTGCGTTATATCTGGGAAGTGGCTCATCACGACCTCAATGTTTCTGCGACAGCACAGAGCCTCTATACATCTCAGCCCGGCATCAGCAAGCAGATCCGCCTGTTGGAGGATGAACTGGGAGTTGAGATCTTTGCGCGCAGTGGCAAGCACCTGACCCGTGTGACACCGGCCGGTGAGGCGATCCTGAAAACCGCCGGCGAGATCATGCGCAAGGTGGAGAATATCAAGCAGGTCGCCCAGGAGTTCAGTAACGACAAAAAGGGCAGCCTGTCCCTCGCCACCACCCACACCCAGGCGCGCTATGCACTGCCGCCGGTGATCAAGTCGTTTATCGGCCGCTACCCCGACGTATCCCTGCATATGCACCAGGGCACGCCGATGCAGATCTCCGAAATGGCCGCCGACGGCACCGCCGATTTCGCCATCGCCACCGAGGCGCTGGAGTTGTTCAGCGACCTGGTGATGATGCCGGTATACCGCTGGAACCGCTGTATCCTGGTGCCGAAGAGCCACCCCCTGTGCGAGCTCGACAAGCTGAGCCTGGAGGAGGTAGCCAAGCACCCGATCGTGACCTACGTGTTCGGCTTTACCGGTCGCTCCAAGCTGGACGAGGCTTTCCTGGAGAGGGGCCTGTCACCCAAGGTCGTATTCACCGCGGCGGATGCGGATGTGATCAAGACCTATGTGCGGCTGGGGCTGGGGATCGGGATCGTCGCCGATATGGCGGTGGACGAAGAGGACGATGACCTGGTGGCGCTGGACGCGAGCGAACTGTTTGAGCCCAGTGTCACCAAGATCGGTTTCCGCAAGGGAATTTTCCTGCGCGGTTTCATGTACGAATTCATCCAGCAGTTCGCGCCGCACCTGACGCGGGAACTGGTGGACCAGGCGGCCCATGCGGCATCGCGGGCGGAGGTGGACGAACTGTTCGCGGGGATGGAGCTGCCGGTTTATTGATTCGGGCCCGGGGATAAACAGGTACCGGGCAATTGTGCCGTTGATAACGGCCCGCAAGCCGTGGGTTTCTGCTACCCGGCCATTGGACCGAGTACTTCCCTGGCAAACTTGAAGTACACCGTATAGACCTGCGGTTCCCTGCCTTCCTCTTCAACGATAAAGAAGGGCGCGCGGTCGACATTGTATTGGCGCGCCAGCTGCATGCCGCGGCTGTTGTCATCGCGCACGTCGGCGATCACCGTCTCGTCGATAAAGCGCAGCTGATCCTTCTGCTCCAGCTTTTCCTGCACATCGCCACATTTGGCGCAGGGGGAGCCGTCCTCGAGCACTTTCTTTACCAGCGTAATTTTCACTCTGACATCCTTCACAGAAAAGTTGCGACACCCGGAATACGGGTGAATGGCGCAGAAGTTAGCAGAGCGGCTAATAACTTTGAAATATCAATGGGGGATAGGCTTATAACTTCGGGACTCGGGACTCGGGACTCGGGACTCGGGACTCGGGACTCGGGACCCGATCAGTGTGTAGGCTGGACTGAGCTTTGCGAAGTCCAACGTGCTTGGGTCAGGCCAGAAACGCTTCCACAGTCTCCAGCAACAGCCGCACCTTACCCAGGCATTCCTCGTGTTCCGCGGTCGGCACCGAATCCGCCACTATGCCGCCGCCGGCGGCGCAGGTCATGCGGCCGCCTGCCGCGGTCAGCGTGCGGATGGCGATATTGGTATCGGCGCGGCCGCAGCTGCTGATATAGCCGATACTGCCGCAGTAGACACCGCGCGGGCTGCGCTCCAGCTCGCGGATGATCTCCATCGCGCGCCGCTTGGGGGCGCCGGTAATGGAACCGCCGGGAAAGCAGGCGGCGAGCAGGTCTGTGAACGCATAGTCCGCCGGCAGTTCGCCGGTGACGGTGCTGACCAGGTGGTGCACATTGGCGAAACTTGCCAGTTCGAACAGCTTTGGCACCCGCACGCTGCCGCGCCGGCACAGCTTGCCAAGGTCGTTGCGCAGCAGGTCTACGATCATCAGGTTCTCGGCGCGGTCCTTGTCGCTGCGCTGCAGCGCCGCCGCGGCGCGGGCATCTTTGACCGGATCTCCCGAACGTGGCGCCGTGCCCTTGATCGGTTCCGCCTGCAGGCTGCCGCCATCGGCGCGCACAAACCGCTCCGGCGACAGGCTCAACAGATCCCCCTCCGGCAGGCGCATATAGGCGGAAAAGGGGCCTGCAGCGCGATCGCGCAAGGCCAGGTAGGCCGCCAGCGTATCGCCCTCAAAAGAGGCGCTGAAGCGCTGGGTGAAATTGGCCTGGTAGATATCGCCGGCGCGGATATATTCCAGCACCCTGTCGACCGCCGCCCGGTAACCGGCGCCGTCGAACTCGTGCGCAAAGGTGTCCCGCAACGCAAAATCCCCGCGGCGGGCTTCCGTCTGCCAGCGCACGGCAGTAAAGCGGGCAACCAGGTCGCTCTTCTGTGCCCGGGTACAGGCCGGGTGGAGCACCAGGTGGCTGGCGCGCAGCTGGTGGTCGACGATCAGCGCCCAGCTGTAGAGGCCGAAAAAGCCGGCCGGCAGCCCGGTGGGCCGGGTATCCGGTTGCAGGAAATTGCCCGCTGCGCCCAGTTCATAGCCGGCGTAGCCGATTGCGCCGCCGCAGAAGGGCAGTTGCGCATCGCTGTCCTGGGGGCAGAGTTCGCACACCAGGTCGTCCAGCTGGGCGAAAGGTTCCGCGCTGTCCGCCTCCAGGCGCAGTGTCTCGATGGGATCGGCGCTGAGGATATCGAAGCGCCCGCCGGGTGCCAGCGGTCGGCCGCTGTCGAGCCATACGGGGGCGGGCAGGTCGGCGATCGCCTGGAAGGCCACCGGTGTGTTGATCGAATAGGGCAGGGAGACGATTTGCATTTCAGTGAGCTGAATACCGGGCCAGGTGACAGAGGATGGCGCACCCTACACCCATCCACGGCACAAGAAAAGATTTCCGCACGGCGCCTGCCAGCCGCCTTTCGCCGTACATTCCCCGGCCCTCAATCGACGCGTCGCTCGATGCCGGCCTGCGACATCAGCCGCGTGGCCAGCTCCTCGACCGAGAGTTCGGTGGCGTCCAGACAGGGAATCTGGGCCCGCCGCAGCATCTGTTCCACCTGGCGCACCTCGAATTCGCACTGCTCCATGGAAGCGTAGCGGCTATTGGCGCGACGCTCCTGGCGGATGTTCATCAGGCGCTTGGGATCGATGGTGAGGCCGAACAGCTTGTCGCGGAAAGGGCGCAGTATCCTGGGCAGGGCAGTGCTGTCCATATCCTCCTCGGTAATCGGGTAATTGGCCGCGCGCAGGCCGAACTGTAGCGCCAGGTAGAGGCAGGTGGGGGTCTTGCCGGACCGGGAGACACCCACCAGGATCACGTCGGCGCGCTCGAACTCCCGCACCCGGCGGCCGTCGTCGTTGTCCATCGCAAAGTGCACTGCGTCGATACGTTCGCTGTAGCGCCGGTCGTCGGCAATACCGTGGGAAATATTGACGGACTGGGCCGGGTCCGTGCCGAACAGGTTGGCCAGCGGTGTCAGGTAGCTTTCGAAGACGTCCAGCATCAACGCGGAACTCTGGTGCAATTGCCGGCGAATCTCATCCGATACGATACTGGTGATGATGATCGGCTGCATGCCGGATTCTCGCGCCGCCTTTTCGATGCGCTGCAGCACCCGCTCCACCTTGTCCGGGGAATCCACGTAGGGCAATGTCACCTGTTCCACATGCTCGCTGCGAAACTGCGCCAGCAGGCTGTGGCCGATGGCCTCCACCGTGAGGCCGGTACCGTCGGAAATAAAGAAGGCGGTGCGCTTGTCTTTTGCCATGATTGATCCATACAGCGTTCGGGGGCTCTATGCTAAGCGGTTTTGACGCGCGGGTCTGCCCCTGGATCTTGTAGAAAATTTACAACATTTTCGGCGGGTTTTTCGGGGTATTTTTTACAAAACCCATCGTTATAATCCACCGCCAACATACACCTGCTAGCTGAGGGCCTACTCTTGACGAACTTCACCATCGAATTCGCGCAACTGGGCATGGGGGATGTCGACAAGGTCGGCGGTAAGAATGCATCGCTGGGCGAGATGATCTCGTCCCTGGCCGGTGCCGGCGTCAGCGTACCCGGCGGATTTGCCACCACTGCCGAGGCCTTCCGCGCTTTCCTGGCCCACGAGCAGCTGGAACAGCGCATCGCCGATCGCCTGCTGGAGCTGGATATCGACGACGTGATCGCGCTGGCCGAGGCCGGCAAGCAGATCCGCGGCTGGATCATGGACACACCCTTCCCGCCGCGGCTGGAACAGGAGATCCGCGACGGCTACGAGGCCCTGGGCGGCGGCGAGACCGCCGTGGCGGTGCGCTCTTCCGCAACCGCAGAGGACCTGCCGGATGCTTCCTTTGCCGGCCAGCAGGAGACCTTCCTGAATATCCGCGGTATCGATGCCGCACTGCAGGCGGTGAAGGAAGTCTTCGCCTCCCTGTACAACGACCGCGCCATCGCCTACCGCGTGCACACCGGTTACGCCCACGCCGGTGTGGCCCTGTCCGCCGGTATCCAGCACATGGTGCGCAGCGAGACCGGCGCCGCCGGGGTTATGTTCACCCTGGACACCGAGAGCGGTTTCCGCGATGTCATCTTTATCACCGCCGCCTTCGGCCTGGGGGAAACCGTCGTGCAGGGTGCGGTCAACCCGGACGAGTTCTATCTCTACAAGCCGGCCCTGGATGCCGGCCGCCCGGCGATACTGCGCCGCAACCGCGGCAGCAAGGCGATCAAGATGGTCTACGACCAGAGCGGAGACTGTGGCCGCTCGGTCAAGACGGTGCCGGTGCCGGACGAGGATCGCCTGGGCTTCGCGCTGGATGACGACGAGCTGACCAACCTGGCGATCCAGGCGCGCAAGATCGAGGAACACTACGGCCGCCCGATGGATATCGAGTGGGCCAAGGACGGAGATACCGGCGAGCTGTTTATCGTCCAGGCGCGCCCGGAAACCGTGCGCTCCCGCGATGCCGGTACCAGCATCGAGCGCTTCCACCTGCGCGAGAGGGGCGAGGTGCTGTGTGAGGGGCGCGCCATCGGCCAGCGCATCGGCGCCGGCAAGGTGCGCGTACTGGAATCCGTCGACGATATGGCAGCCATGCAGGATGGCGAGGTGCTGGTCACCGACATGACCGACCCGGACTGGGAGCCGGTTCTGAAGAAGGCCAGCGCCATCGTCACCAACCGCGGCGGCCGCACCTGCCACGCGGCGATCATCGCCCGCGAGCTGGGCATCCCGGCGGTGGTGGGTTGTGGCAATGCCACCGAGCTGCTGCACAGCGGTACGCCGGTGACCGTGTCCTGCGCCGAGGGCGATACCGGTTCCGTGATGGCCGGGGAACTGAACTTCGAGCGCGAGGAGACCGAAGTCAGCGATATGCCGGAGTTGCCGTTCAAGATCATGCTGAACGTCGGCAACCCGGACCGCGCCTTCGCCTTCAGCCATATCCCCAACCAGGGTGTGGGCCTGGCGCGGCTGGAATTCATCCTCAACCGGATGATCGGCATTCACCCCAAGGCGCTGCTGGAGCTGGACAAGTTGCCGGAGGAACTGCAGCAGAATATCCGCGAGCGCATCGGCGGCTACGAATCGCCGGAGGACTTTATCGTCGAAAAGCTGGTGGAGGGGATTTCCACCCTGGCCGCGGCCTTTGCGCCCAACCGGGTAATCGTGCGCCTGTCGGACTTCAAGTCGAACGAATACGCGCACCTGGTGGGTGGCCAGTTGTACGAGCCCAGCGAAGAGAACCCGATGCTCGGTTTCCGCGGCGCGTCCCGCTACCGCTCCGCCGATTTCCGCCAGTGTTTTGCGCTGGAGTGCCGCGCGCTGAAAAAAGTGCGCGACGAAATGGGCCTCGACAATGTCGAGATCATGGTGCCCTTCGTGCGCACACCGGAAGAGGCCGCGGAAGTGGTCGGGCTGCTGGCCGACAACGGCCTCAAGCGCGGCGAGGGCGGGCTGAAGGTCATCATGATGTGCGAGCTGCCGTCGAATGCATTGCTGGCGGAGGAATTCCTGCAGCATTTCGACGGTTTCTCCATCGGCTCCAACGACCTGACCCAGTTGACCCTGGGACTGGACCGGGATTCGGGGCTCGTGGCCGATCTGTTCGACGAGCGTAACCCGGCGGTGAAGGCGCTGCTGTCCCGCGCCATCCAGGCCTGTAAGCAAGCCGGAAAATATGTGGGTATCTGCGGCCAGGGACCCTCGGATCACAAGGATTTCGCCCGCTGGTTGATGGATGAAGGCATAGACAGTGTTTCACTGAACCCGGATACGGCAGTCGATACCTGGCTATTCCTGGCCAACGAAGAAGCCTGATTTCCTCCCTGAAAGCGGCCCGATAGGCCGCTTTTTTAATGCCCTTCACTGCAGTTGGATAATGCGGGTTTACTGGTCTTTTGTTTTACTCAAGAGCGGTTATTGACCGATTTTTTCCTGCCATTTTCGTGGTCTCTCCGCTGTCTGCACCTTATGTTCAATCCCCATCCCGATAACGCGCTATCCGAAGAGAAGCATTCAATCTAAGCAATTGCACCCTCCTCAATAAAATCCGAATAGTCCACATCTGCGCGCGAAAGGAGAAAGCTGTTTCGCACTGCTGGCCGGAGAAGCCGGAAACAGCGGATCAATCTCCCGGCGCGGGGTTACGGGGCACGGAGCGCCGAACTGTGTATTCGGTACCAATAGACCAAGTGAGTGAGGTGAGCCATGCATTCAAGCAGACGAAACTGGAGTCCGATACTCTATGCCAGTCTGATACTCTTCCTGGGCGCATTGCTGGTGGCGCCATCGGGCTGGGCAAATCCCCGCGGTGGCAACTGGTTTGACGAGCACGCGGCAGCCAGTGCCTCTGGGCCATCAAAGATAAGGATTTCCCTGAGTGAACAGCGGGCCTATCTCTACAAAGGTGGCAAGCTTGTCGGCGTATCCAAGGTTTCGTCTGGCAAAAAGGGGTATGGCACCAGCCCCGGACACTTCCGCGTGCTGTCCAAGCATCCCCGTCACCGCTCGTCGATCTATGGCAGCTACGTGGACCGTCGCACCGGTCGTGTGGTCAAGGCCAACGTCAATACACGCAAGGATCGCCGTCCAGCGGGAACCTACTATCGCGGCGCCAAGATGAATAACTATATCCGTTTCAACGGCGGTATCGGCATGCACGCGTCCGGCCATGTACCCAACTACCCGGCTTCCCACGGCTGTGTGCGTATGCCCCCGCAGATGGCACAGAAGTTCTTCCGCCACGTGCGGGTCGGGACTCCGGTACGCGTAACCTGGTAGAGCGCCAGTCGGAATCGCTCGAGACCTGCCGGGTATTATCCATTGCGGTAATACCCGGTATTTTTTTATTGATCTGCAGGTAACGCCGGGAGCCGCTATTATCGCGCGTGACAATCCACGGATAACTTTGGGGGTTTTATGTCGATTTCCACACCGGATCTCTGCGATGAGTACGCCGATCTCGTGCAAGTGGTCGAGCCGATGTTCGTGAACTACGGCGGGCGCCAGCAGTTTGGTGGGCAGATAGTCACCATCAAGTGCTTTGAGGATAACTCCCTGGTGCGCGAGCTGGTGGCGGAACAGGGCCAGGGCAGGGTGCTGGTGGTGGACGCCGGCGGCTCCATGCGGCGAGCCTGCCTGGGAGACCAGTTGGCCGAGAAAGCCTGCGCCAATGGCTGGGAGGGGATCGTCATGTACGGTTGCATCCGCGATGTGGACGAGATTTCTGGGCTACAGTTAGGAGTACAGGCTCTCGGCACTCACCCGATGAAAACCGAAAAGAAAGGGATCGGCGAACGCGATCTGCCGGTCGCTTTTGGTGGTGTCACTTTCACGCCTGGCGAATACCTCTATGCAGACAACAACGGCGTCATCGTCTCGCCCCGGTCCCTGATCTGATTTCGGCGGCTCGCGGGCCGCGCCGGAACAGGTTAATGAGTTCAAATTGGTAGTACCGGAATCACTTGTCTACGGACTGGTCCTGCTCTCCGCCCTGGCCCACGCCACCTGGAACGCAGTAGTCAAACACAGCGCTGAAGCATTCCTGCAGCTGGCGATGATTCGCAGTGTGGGCCTGCTGTTGGGCGCCTTCCTGGCGCTGCACCTGCCACCGCCGGACCCCGCGGCACTCGGCTACCTCGCGGGCGGAGCGCTTTTCCAGTATCTCTACTTTTTCCTGCTGACGCGGAGCTACCGCGTACTGGATTACGGTACCGCTTACCCGGTTGCCCGCGGTGTGACCCCGTTGCTGGTGGCCACCGCGGCATTGCTGTTCCTGGATGAATCGCTGCGCCCCTTGCAGCTGACCGGCGTGCTGCTGGTAACCTGCGGCATCTTTGCGCTGATCATGAAGGAACTGCGGGTATCGCGCAGCGGCATCCTGCTGTCGCTGGGCACCGGCGTTGCCATAACCGGCTATACCACCCTGGGCGCCGCCGGTGTGCGGGCGGTGGCCAATCCGCTGAGCTTTGTTGCCTGGCTGGAGATACTGTCCGGATCGGGCATCCTGCTGGCCGTGCTGTGCACGCAGCCGGTGCGCGGCTTTACCTTTGCCCGCGCCAACCTGCTGCGCGGCTCCGCTTCCGGCCTGCTGGCCAGCGGCGGCTTTGCTGTGGCACTCTGGGCCACGTCGATCATGCCGGTAGCGGCGGTTGCAGCGACGCGTGAAACCAGCATCCTGTTTGCATCGGTCATCTCGGTCTATGCACTGGACGAGCGTTTTTCCCCGCGAAGGATGATTGCGGCGCTGATTATCTTTGCCGGTATCGGCGCGCTGGCACTCGCTTGAGATCCTTGCCTATCATTGTCAGCTGACACAGTCCCCTGCATGTGGCGCCCCGTTTTGCGGCCCGCGACGCACAGCCATCTGGAAGGTACAAAAATGAGCGACCTGCGCAAGAAGTGGATTACCCGCCCGCTATTGAACTTGATCAGGAAAGTACTGCCGCCCATCTCGGATACCGAGCGCGAGGCGATGGAGGCCGGTGAGGTCTGGTGGGATGCGGAGCTGTTGTCGGGCAAACCCGACTGGGAACAGCTGCTGAATATGGGCCCGCCGGAACTCTCCGAAGAGGAGCGCGCCTTCCTGGACGGCCCGGTGGAAGAGCTGTGCCGCATGGTCGATGACTGGCAGATCAGCTACGAGGACCACGACCTGCCGCAGGAGGTCTGGGAGTTCATCAAGAGGGAGCGCTTCTTCGGCATCATCATCCCCAAGGAATACGGCGGCCTCGGGTTTTCCCCGACCGCACACGCACAGATCGTCACCAAGATCTCGACTCGCAGTACCAGTGTCGGTGTGACGGTCATGGTGCCCAACTCACTGGGTCCGGGCGAACTGCTGATGGCCCACGGCACCGACGAACAGAAGGATTACTACCTGCCGCGGCTGGCGGACGGCCGCGAGATTCCGTGTTTCGGCCTCACCAGCCCCGAGGCCGGCTCCGACGCCGCCTCGATGGTCGACAGGGGCGTCGTCTGTTACGGCGAGTACAAGGGGGAAAAGACCCTGGGTATGCGCGTCAACTGGCACAAGCGCTATATCACCCTGGGCCCGGTGGCCACCATCCTCGGGCTGGCCTTCAAACTCTACGACCCGGACCATATCCTCGGCGACCAGGAGGAACTGGGGATTACCGTGGCGCTGGTGCCTACGGATACCGAGGGCGTGACCATCGGCCAGCGGCACCTGCCGGCGCTTCAGGCGTTCATGAACGGTCCCAATTGGGGCAAGGACGTCTTCGTGCCCATGGACTGGATCATCGGCGGGCGGGAGAATGTCGGCAGGGGCTGGCATATGCTGATGAGCGCGCTGGCAGCCGGCCGCGGCATTTCGCTGCCCTCGCTGTCCACCGGCGGCGCCAAGATGGCGGCGCGCACCACCGGCGCCTACGCCCGCATCCGCGAGCAGTTCAGTATTCCCATCGGCAAATTCGAGGGCGTGCAGCGGCGGCTGGCGGAGATCGCCGGTATCGCCTATGTACTCGACAGCGCCCACAAGACCACCACCCGGGCCCTGGACAAGGGGCTCAAGCCGGCGGTGATCTCCGCGATCATGAAGGCCCACGCCACCACCGGCCTGCGCCAGTCGGTCAACGATGCCATGGACATCCATGCCGGCAAGGCGGTGATCGACGGCCCCATGAACTACCTGGGCAACGTCTACCGCGCCGTGCCGGTGGCGATTACCGTCGAGGGCGCCAATATCCTGACCCGCAGCCTGATGATCTTCGGCCAGGGGGCCATCCGCTGCCACCCCTACCTGCTCGACGAAATGCTGGCGGCGGAAAACGACGATGATGAAGCCGGTGTCGAAGAGCTCGACAAGCTGCTGCCGAAACATGTCTGGTTCTCGGTCAAGACCTTCCTGCGCGGCGTCTTCCACGGCTGGACCGTGGGGCTCTTTGCCAGCAGCCCCCGCGGCGTGGGCAAGGCGGCCAAGTACTACCGGCAATTGAACCGCTACTCGGCCATCCTGACGCTGACCACCGAGGTGTCCCTGATGACACTGGGCGGCGAACTGAAGCGCAAGGAGATGATCTCCGCCCGCCTCGGTGATGTACTCAGCGAACTCTACCTGCTCAGCTGTACCCTGAAGCGCTTCAAGGACGACGGCAGTCCCAGGGAGGACCGGCCGTTGCTCGAATTCGCCATGCGCGCCGGGCTGCACAATATCGAGGTGAGCCTGCTGGAGGTGTTCCAGAACTTCCCCCATCGCTTCGTGGGCCAGCTGCTGCATTTCCTGACCATGCCCTGGGGCCACAGCGTGCACACCGCGTCCGATCGCCAGGCGAAAGCCTGCGCCGACCTGCTGATGACACCGTCGGACACCCGCGACCGCCTGACAAAGGGGGTCTTCCTCGGCAACCCCGGCGACGGTGTCGACCTGGTGGAGCAGGCCTTCAACAAGGTCTGTGAGACCGAAGACGCCCGCGACAAGATGAAGCGCGGCGGCATCCGCATGTTCAGCCGCAAGACGGTCGACGAGGCGCTGGAGAAAAAACTGATCAGCGACGAGGAGGCCGACAGGTTGCGCGATGCCGCCGATGCGGTGGACATGGCGATCCAGGTCGACCATTTCGAGTTTGACGAACTGGCCGGGAAGAAATCCTAGCCGCGGATCCGGGAAGGGCCGTCGATGGCAAAAATGCCCCAGCGAGACCCGCAGCGCTTTTCCTGCGCCGAGACCTGTGTGGATGCGGTGCTGGAAAAGGTCGGCAAGCGTATCGTGCTCGGCCTGCCGCTGGGTATCGGCAAGGCCAATCATTTCGCCAATGCGCTCTACGCCCGCGCCGCCGCCGACCCGTCGATCTCCCTGACCATTTTTACGGCACTGACGCTGGAGCGGCCGCTCGGTCACAGCGAGATAGAGCGGCGTTTTATCCAGCCGCTGCTGGACCGTCTCTACAACCGCTACCAGGATCTCGCCTATACCCCAGCGCGGCGCAAGAGGATGCTGCCGGACAATATCGAGGTGTGCGAATTCTTCCTGCAGCCGGGCAGCTTCCTCGGCAATCCAACAGTGCAACAGGACTACGTCAGTTCCAACTACACGCATGTAGCGCGGGACCTGATCGACCGCGGTGTCAACGTGATCGCACAGATGGTCTCGCCCGCAGCGGACGGCGAGCAACTCAGCCTGAGCAGCAATACCGACCTGACACTGCCGGTACTGCGCATGGCCCGGGAACTGGAAAACTATCCGCTGTTCCTGCTCGGCGAGAGCAACCCACAGTTGCCATTTCTCGGTAACGATGCATTGCTGGATATGGCGGAGTTCGACTTTCTGCTCGAGGGCGATACATTCGATGTACCGCTGTTCCCGGCGCCCTCGCCGCCGGTCAGCTTTACCGAATACGGCCTCGCTTTCCATATCGCCAGCCTGGTGGTCGACGGCGGTACCCTGCAGGTGGGGATCGGCGCGCTCGGCGATGCGGTCTGCCACGCATTGCGTCTGCGCCAGACCGACAACGAACAGTTCCGCTGTGTGGTGCGGGACCTGACCTGTGACGATTCACTGCAACTGCGCCAGAAGTTGCCGCCCATGCTGGAGCCTTTCAGCCACGGCCTGTACGGCGCCAGCGAGATGGTGCCGCCCGGCTTTCTGCACCTGCGCCGCGCCGGTGTGCTGAAACGCGAAGTCTATCCCGATGCGGATATCCAGCGGCTGCTCGACGACGATGTCATCACCACCACCGTCAACGAGGAGACATTGCTGGCACTGCGGGACAGCGGCCGCATCCGCTGCCCACTGACAGAGAGCGATACGGTTTTCCTGCAGAAGATGGGTATCGTGGACCCCAGCTACAGCTGGCGGGGCCACCGGCTGATGACCCCGGATGGCGAAGAGGAAGAGTGCGACCTGCACAGCGAACACGGCCGCCGGCGCCTGCTGGGCCGCTGCCTGAACGAACCATTGAAGGGAGCCACCTGGCTGCACGGCGGTTTCTACCTGGGGCCCGCGTCCATGTACGAGGAACTGCGGGAAATGCCGGACGATGAACGCGCCGGCATCAATATGACCGCGATCGATTTTATCAACGACCTGCAGGAAAACCGCGAACTGAAGGTGGCACAGCGCCGCAGCGCACGCTTTGTCAATTCGGCCATGATGGTGACCCTGAACGGCGCCGTGATTTCCGACGGCCTGGAAAACGGCCAGGTGGTGAGCGGGGTAGGGGGACAGTACAACTTCGTCGCCCAGGCCCACGAACTGCCGGGTGGCCGCTCGATCATCGCCGTCCCCGCCACCCGCCGCAGCAACGGCGAGATCAAAAGCAATATCGTCTGGGAATACCCCCACTGCACCATACCGCGGCACCTGCGCGATATCGTCGTCACCGAGTACGGCGTGGCGGACCTGCGCGGCAAGACCGACCGGGATGTCATCACCGCCATGCTTTGCATCTGCGACTCGCGCTTCCAGGGCGAGCTGCTGGAAAAAGCCAAGAGTGCGGTCAAGGTGGAAAAGGACTACGCGATTCCGCTGGAATTCACCGAGAACACCCCGGAGCGCATTGCCGCCGTATTCGCCGACGAAAAGTCGCTGCGGCTGTTGCCGCACTTCCCGCTGGGCACCGACTTCACCGACGAGGAGGCGCTGCTGGCGGTGGCCCTGAAAGAGCTCAAGCGGCAGAGCAAAAAATGGTGGAAGATGGTTCCGCTGGTGTTGACCGGCCGCCGCATGTGGAAAGACCACTCGGAAGAGAATGCCTGGATCCACCGCTGCCTCGAACGAATGGCATTCGAGGGCACCGATACCTACGAGCACCGGCTGGAGGGTTACGCGGTGGCCGGTGCGCTGAAGCGGTTTATCGATCTGAAGCGGCCGCTGCGCTGGGATTGACGGAAGAGCGACCGCTCATGGGACAGAATGCCGGGACCTGATGCAAGGGAACGCCAGACTCGCCTGTAACTATTTTTCTGTGCAGGAAGTTCGCAAACTTCCCGTACGGCCCACTAGGACTGATCCGCCTGAATCGCCGTCAGCGCAATCGTATAGATGATGTCGTCCACCAGTGCCCCGCGCGACAGGTCGTTGACGGGTTTACGCATGCCCTGCAGCATGGGGCCGATGCTCACCAGTTCGGCGCTGCGCTGCACGGCCTTGTAGGTGGTGTTGCCGGTGTTCAGGTCCGGGAAGATGAACACCGTTGCGCGGCCGGCCACCGGGCTGTCGGGGGCTTTTGTCTCGGCGACGTTTTCCATCACTGCCGCGTCGTACTGCAGCGGGCCGTCGATCACCAGGTCCGGGCGTTTCTCCTGGGCGAGTTTTGTCGCCTCGCGCACTTTCTCCACATCGGAACCGGAACCGGAACTGCCCGTGGAATAGCTGATCATCGCCACTCGCGGTTCTATGCCGAACGCCTCCGCCGAGTCCGCCGACTGTATGGCGATATCCGCCAGTTCCTCGGCGTTGGGGTCCGGGTTGATGGCGCAGTCGCCGTAGACCAGTACCTGCTCCGGCAGCAGCATGAAAAATATGGAGGAAACCAGCTTGGCCCCGGGGGCTGTCTTGATCAGTTGCAGGGCGGGGCGGATGGTGTTGGCGGTCGTGTGTAGAGCTCCGGACACCAGTCCGTCGACTTCTCCCTCGGCCAGCATCATGGTGCCCAGCACCACGTTGTCCTGCAGTTGCTCCCGCGCAACGACTTCCGTCAGCCCCTTGTTCTTGCGCAGCGCGACCATCGGCTCCACGTATTGGTCCCGCACACTTTCCGGTTCGATGATTTCGACCTTGTCGCCCAGCGTGACGCCCTGCTGTTCCGCCGTTCGGTGGATATCCCTGGCATTGCCCAGCAGGACCGGTCGGGCGATGCCCCGCTCGGCGCAGATAACTGCCGCGCGCACCGTGCGCGGTTCTTCCCCCTCCGGCAGCACGATGCGCCTGTTGGCCTTGCGCGCCAGCTCTGTCAGGTGATAGCGGAAGGCGGGCGGAGACAGTCGCTTGGGGCGCGACGACTCGCCGCTCAACGACTGGATCCACTGGTGGTCCAGGTGGCCGGCAATAAAATCCTGGACCCGGTCGATCCGCTCGAGGTCGTCGGTCGGTGTGCGGGTATTGAAATGCTGCAGTTGCAGCGCCGTCTGCCAGGTGTTGTTCTGGACCAGCAGCACCGGCAGGCCCGTCTCCAGTGCCGGAGTGCACAGTTTGCGCACCATCGGTTCCAGCTGGTATCCGCCAGTCAGCAGCAGGCAACCGATCTTGACCCCGTTCATGGCCGCCAGGCAGGCGGCGACGATCACATCCGGGCGGTCACCGGAGGTCACCAGCATGGCGCCGGGCACAAAGCGGTAGATCATATTGCCGAGGGAGCGCGAGCAGAAAGTGATACTGCGCAAGCGCCGGTGATCCAGGTCGCCGCGGTTGATGATTTCCGCATTGAAATGCCGCGCCAGGTCCACCGCCCTGGGTGCCAGCAGTTCTGCGTTCCAGGGAACACAGCCGACAATACGCAATGGACTCTTGCCGTAGAGCGACAGAATATCCAGTTCGCTGCGGCGCACACCCGACTCATCGAATACACCGGTAATATCCGCACCCGGTGCATCCGGCACCTGCGTGGGCGCGCCCACTTTGTTGATGATGCAGCCGACCACCTGGTGGGACTCGCGGCCGCCGAAAATTGCGGTGGCGAATTCGAGCCGCTCCTTGAGCTGCTGGGTGGAATCCCGGTGCGGGCACACCACCAGCACGATTTCCGCGTCCAGGGTCTTGGCAATCTGGTAATTGAGCTGGTTGGCGAACTGGCTGTCGGCATCGGGCAGTACACCCTCGACGAGGATCACGTCGGCCTCTTTGCCGCCCTCCCGGTAGCGCGCCAGGATCTCCTCCAGCAGCTCCGACAGCTTGCCATTGGAGATCATGGATTCCGCGTGCTGGGCGCTGAAGGAATCCAGGATTTCCAGGCTGGATGCCCTGCGCAGGATCTCAGTGGAGCGTTCGCTGCTGCCGTCGCGCGCCGGCGGTTCGGTGACCGGCTTGAAGAAACTGACCCCGACACCGTTGCGTTCCAGTGCGCGCACAATGCCCAGGCTGATGGACGTGATGCCAACCCGGACACTGAGGGGCACCAGCATGATGGTACGCGACATCAGCCATTCTCCCCGTCGACGAGTCCCGCGGCGTCCCGTGCAATCACCCACTCCTCGTTGGTGGGGATCACCATTGCAGTGGGGCTGCCCGCCGGTGTAATTGCGCCTTCCGCGCCAAAGCGCATGCGCTCATTCATTTCCGTATCGAGTCGGTAGTCCAGCGCGGCGAGCCAGTGCAGTACCCGCTCCCGCACCCAGCTTGAGTTCTCGCCGATCCCGCCGGTGAAAATCACCGCGTTGACACGCCGCAGCGGCACTGTATAGGCGGCGATATATTTGGCCAGCCGGTAGCAGAATATCTCCAGTGCCAGCCGGGCACCGCGGTGGCCTTCGGCGGCCGCCTGCTCCAGCTCGCGGCAGTCGTTGCTGAGCCCGGAAATACCCAGCAGGCCGCTCTCGCGATTCAGCAATTGGTTGAGACGCTCGGGGGAATAGCCCAGGGATTCCTGCAGGTGCATCAGCAGGCCCGCGTCCACATCGCCGCAGCGGGTTCCCATGACCAGCCCTTCCAGCGGCGTCAGCCCCATACTGGTATCGACACTGGTACCGCCCTTGATTGCGGCCACCGAGGCGCCGTTGCCAAGGTGGGCGGAAATGATATTCGTCTCCCGCAACGGCTTCTGCAGCAGATCGGCGGCGCGCTCGCTGACAAAGCGGTGGCTGCTGCCGTGCATGCCGTAGCGGCGCAGCCGGTGCTCGCGGTAGAGAGAATAGGGCAGCGCGTACAGGTAGGCGTGTTCCGGCAGTGTCTGGTGAAAGGCTGTATCGAACACGGCCGCCTGCGGCAGCTGCGGGAATGCCTCGAGCGCAGCGCGGATACCGAGTAGGCCGGGGGGATTGTGCAGCGGCGCCAGCGACGCGCATTCCCCGATCGCCTCGATGACCTTCCGGTCGATCAGCACCGATCGGGAAAAGTGTTCACCGCCGTGCACGATTCGGTGGCCGATGGCGATCAGGCGTTTTTTCAGCGCCGGCAGTTCTCCGAGCAGGTCGCCCACCAGGAAATCGATCACTTCGCCGTGACCGGCGCCGGCGTCCAGCTTCCGCGCGTGCTTGTGGCCGTCGTATTGCCACTTGAGTACCGGCTGCTCACTGCCCAGCGCATCGCCGATACCATCGAGCGATTCGCGCCCGGAGTCCGGGTCGATGACCGAAAACTTCAGCGAGGAACTGCCGGCATTGAAAATCAGTACAAGACCGGAACTGCTCATGGTGTCCGCCGGTTGCCAGACCTATCCCTTAAGGCTAGTCGAATCCGGTATGGTTTTCGGCGGCAGAGCGGGCTGGGGGAACAAAAAGGGCCGCCGACGCGGCCCTGTCAGTAGGAGGATTTACTCGCTGTCGGCCGGTACAAACTTGGACAGCAGGCGGATATAGGCCACCTGGTAGGCGTTGTGGTTTTCGGTAACCGCCCAGGAGTTCAGCGGCCAGCTGGTGTTGAAGTCCAGGAAGGACTTCTGGGCCGGCTGGCCGTAGGGCGGCTCCGGTGGCGCCACGCCGCAGAGAGCGTTGTTCTCCGGGCTGCCGCAACTACCCGGGCAGCAGGCGTCCCAGTCGTAGGAGGGGTTGGGACCGCCGACGAGGAAGCCCGGGGCCGGGCCGTAGGAGGATTCCCCGACCGAATCCCACAGCGGGCTGCCGTCGGCAAACCAGGTGTGATAGAAGCTGTCGACAGAATGCTCCGCGCCGAATTCTCCCATATTGGACAGGTAGACCTGACCCCGCGGATTGACGCCGTGGAGGTAGTTCAGGTGGCGCAGTGCCGCGTCGCGGGCCTCAGCGGTGCCGGGTCCGCCGGCATTGAACAACTGCTGGTCCAGGTAGAGGTTGCCCTGGTGGGAGTGGCTGCGATTGCTGCCCCAGGTGTACTCCGGGATGCTGGCCCGGTAGGCGTCGATATCGCCGGTCACCGCCGGCCAGTTGGCGTCGCCGTTCATGGCGGTTTCATAGGTGCTGCGGATGGCCGAGGCCACCTCGCCTGAAACGCCGTCGAGCGAGCTGTAGTAGAGCAGCGCGTGCTGGATTTCCGCCTCCCAGATGGAGGCCCAGCTCCACAGCATCAGGTGGGCATCCTGGTAGTTGGCCTCGACATAGTCGCGATATTCGGCTGCACCTGTGGCTCCGTACAACTGGACGGCGGCGATCAGGCTCTTGGCAAAGCGACCGTAGTCGTCCACCTCCTGCTCGCCGGCGGCGACGCCGTTATCGGCGTTGTAGAAGGTCACCGCGGGATTGGCCTGCGCCCACTGCCAGGCGGCTTCTGCGCGGTCCCGCAGGTCTGCGGCATAGCTCTCGAGGCCGGCAATCTGCCCGAAAATATGGCTGCCCAGCGCGAATGCGGCGGCGCTGGTGTAGCTGGCGGCGGTGGTGGCGGGGCCATAGGTGCTGGGGCCGCTGGCGGAAGACGGCGGGCTGGCGTGGGACAGGTCCATTACCGACAGCACGGAACCATTGTCCTCCTGCATGCGTACCAGCCAGTCCATGCCCCATATCACCTCGTCCAGCAGGTCGGGGATACCGTTGCCGGATTCCGGGATATTGAAGTCGTCGCTCCACACGGCGGGATTTTCCCGGTAGCTGTGCAGCAGCGCGATCAGGTAGTCGGCGTGCCAGTTGGTGTACTTGTTGTAGTCGCCGGCATCGAACCAGCCGCCGCGCAGGTCGCGCTGGGTATTCGCATTGTCGGCGTCGCTGTACAGGGTCGCCTCGGGGTCCTGGCTGGTGCCCAGGTGGCTGGCGCCGTCCGCCCAGCGCGCGTCGGCGTAGGGAGACTGTTTGGCAAAGCCGGCGCGCTGGTAGTAGAAGGTGCGCACGGCCTGTTCCAGTACCGGCCGGTAGATATCGGCACCGATACGGAAGGCGGGGGAGCGCAGTTCACTCTGTGCGTCCGCAAGAATATATTCGCCGGGCGCGGTCACCGCGGAGAAATCCAGGTGCCAGACGCGGTCGCCGGAGTTGTCCCCGGTGGCGCCGCCGTTCCAGGCGCTGGCCTGGGCCGTGTAGACGACTTCGCCGGAGTCCAGGTCCACCACCCTGATATCGCTGTCGGGCACGTATTCGCCGGCGCTGTCGTAACCCAGTTGCGGATCGCGCAGCACGGCCACCTTCTCGCTGTCCGGCAGGTAGCCGAACTGGTCCACGGTGATAAAGCCGCTGGTCTCGTAGCCCAGGTAGTCGCCACCGCTGGAGCTACTGGAAGAGGAAGAACTGGATGAAGACGAGGAGCTGCTGGAGGACGAACTGGAACTGCTGCTCGAAGAACTGCTGGAGGAACTCGAGCTGCTGGAAGACGAGCTGCTCGACGACGAACTGGAGGAGCCACCGCCGTCGCCCTGCACGGTGACCGGCACCGCGGAGAGACCGCCCGGTGTGGTCAGGAAGCCGATGCTGACCTGGCCGTCCACACCCACGGTGCCGTTGTAGCCGGCCGGTCCGACAACGTAGTGGCTGCCCGTATGGGAAACGATATTGCCGTTCCAGATCTGGGTGATTTCGGCATCCAGGTCGAACTCCACGGTCCAGTCGGACAGCGGTACCGGATCGTCATTGAGTACGACGATTTCCGCCTGGGCACCTTGCCCCCAGTCGTTGGTGATATTCATGGTTGCCTGTGCGGCAAAGGCCGATGGCGCCACAAGGCACATACTGAACAACAAACACTGATGCGATAATCGCATGGTTAGGATCTCCCTTTTTCTCTCTGTTGCTGGTTATTCAGTGCGAGGCATGCTTCGTCATTATTGTTTTGTCGGAAATATATGACTTTTGACAGTGGTAGCGATACCGCCGAAAAGCGGGGAAGGGCGAAAATTCGAATGGCGTCACGAAATGGCGGGGTCACTGCGCGATGATCGGGCCCGAAATGGAAAACCTGCCGGGTTATTCAATAAAAGTCGATAAGTAGCGTGAAATAAAAAAGGGCCGCAAAAGCGGCCCGCAATGAGTGAAGGATATTACTCTGGCTACAGAGTCTGGTGACGAGTCCGGAAAACCGATCAACCGAACTGGTTCATGGTGTTGTCTTTACCGGCCGCTTTCAGCGCCGCTTCACCGGCAAAGTATTCCTTGTGGTCGTCGCCCATGTCGGAACCGGCCATATTCTGGTGTTTGACGCAGGCGATACCCTCCCGGATCTCTTTCCGCTGTACGCCCTTCACGTAACCCAGCATGGCTTCGTCACCGAAGTACGCCTTGGCCAGGTTGTCGGTGGACAGGGCCGCGGTGTGATAGGTCGGCAGGGTGATCAGGTGGTGGAAGATACCGGCCTCGCGGGAGGCGTCCTCCTGGAAGGTGCGGATCTTGGCGTCCGCCGCAGCGGACAGCTCGGTATCGTCGTACTCGGCGCTCATCAGCTTGTCGCGGTCGTACGCGGATACGTCTTTGCCTTCCTCTTTCCAGGCGTCGAATACCTGCTGGCGGAAATTCAGGGTCCAGTTGAACGACGGGCTGTTGTTGTACACCAGTTTCGCGTCGGGCACCTGCTTGCGGATCTCGTCCATCATGGCGCCGATCTGGCGGACATGGGGTTTTTCGGTTTCGATCCAGATCAGGTCGGCGCCGTTCTGCAGTGAGGTCACGCTGTCGAGGATGCAGCGCGCCTCGCCGGTGCCCTTGCGGAACTGGAACAGGTTGGAAGCCAGGCGTTTCGGGCGCAGCAGTTTGCCGTCGCGCTTGATCACCACGTCGCCGTTGGCCAGCTCGGCATCGCTCACTTCCTCGCAGTCCAGGAAGGCGTTGTACTGGTCGCCCAGGTCGCCCGGTTCGTGGGTGACGGCGATCTGCTTGGTCAGGCCGGCACCCAGGGAGTCGGTGCGGGCGACGATTACACCGTTGTCGACACCCAGCTCGAGGAAGGCGTAGCGAACCGCGCGGATCTTGGCCAGGAACTCCTCGTGGGGAACGGTCACCTTGCCGTCCTGGTGGCCGCACTGCTTCTCGTCGGACACCTGGTTTTCGATCTGGATGCAGCAGGCGCCTGCCTCGATCATCTTCCTGGCCAGCAGGTAGGTGGCCTCGGCATTGCCGAAACCGGCGTCGATATCGGCGATGATCGGCACGACGTGGGTCACGTGGTTGTCGATCTTGTCCTGGATCGCTTTCTCTGCAGCCTTGTCACCGGCGTCCCGCGCCGCATCCAGCTCGCGGAACAGGCCGCCCAGCTCGCGCGCATCCGCCTGGCGCAGGAAGGTGTAGAGCTCCTCGATCAGGCCGGCGACCGCGGTCTTCTCGTGCATCGACTGGTCGGGCAGGGGGCCGAACTCGCTGCGCAGCGCCGCGACCATCCAGCCGGACAGATACAGGTAGCGGCGATCGGTATTGCCCTCGAAGTGCTTCTTGATCGAAATCATTTTCTGCTGGCCGATAAAACCGTGCCAGCAGCCCAGTGACTGGGTGTACTTGGAGCTGTCGTTGTCGTAGTTCTCCATGTCCTTACGCATGATGTCGGCGGTGTACCTGGCGATGTCCAGGCCGGTCTTGAACCGGTTCTGGGCGCGCATGCGCGCCACGTATTCCGGGTTGATGGCGTCCCAGGAACTGCCGTGGGCGTCACAGAGCTTGCTTGCCGCTTCTATGTCTTTCTCGTAGGTGGACATGGCTTTGAATCCTCAAAAGGTGACTGCGATTGGGTGTTGAGAATCCTAGTGGCTCTGGCATAATTTGCCTAATTTATTATCTTAATTTCCGCTATCAGTCAGACAAATATATGAATCTGGAAAGAGCCGACCTCAACCTGCTTGTGTACCTGGATGTACTGCTGCGCGAGCGCAATGTGACCCGCGCCGCCAATTATCTGGGCCTGTCCCAGCCCGCCATGAGCAATGGCCTCAAACGCCTGCGGGAGCTGTTTGACGACCCGCTGCTGGTGCGCACCCGCGAGGGCATGATGCCCACCGAGCGCGCCCTGGAGCTGCAGCCGATGGTCCGCGAGGCGCTGGCCTCGATCGACCGGGTGATACAGCCCAACCGGGATTTCGCACCGGCCGATGCGCGCCGTACCTTCCGCATTATGGCGAGCGACTACGCCGAATCCACGCTGATTCCGCCGCTCCTGATCCAGCTCCGCGACCGGGCCCCGGGCATCAGTCTCGATATCATGACGCCGAGCGACGTGAGCTTCGTGGACGTGGAGCAGGGCAAGGTGGATATGGTCATCAACCGCTTCGACAGCATGCCGCAGAGCTTCCACCAGGCGACGGTGTGGCGCGACAGCTTCTCCTGCGTCATGCGGGCCGATAACCCGATCCTCGGGGACTACAATCTCCAGAGCTACCTGCAGGCGCAGCATATCTGGGTCAGCAAGACGGGGATGGGCGTCGGCGTGGGGGTCAACCCGGAAGACGTGCAGCGGCTGGGCTGGGTGGACGAGGCCATCGGGCGCCAGGGCGAGAAGCGGGAGATCGCGGTATTCACCCGCCACTACCAGGTGGCGATGCTGCTGGCGGAACAGAGCGACCTGATCGTCACGGTGCCCACGCGGCTGGCACAACTGGCGGCCGACAATCCCCGCGTGGTGCGCCGCGACCCGCCGCTGGAGATACCGCCGCTGGAACTGAAAATGGCCTGGAGCCCGCTGCTGCAGCAGAGTGCGCCGCACCGGTGGCTGCGCCGCTTGATTCTGGATATCGGGCGGCAGCTCTAGGGTGCCTGTAAGCTTGCTTCGGGGCGACCCCGGTAACCGGGACCTTCGCATCGGCCTTCGTATTCTTTTCAGGATCTGTTAAATCGAATCTGTGAATAGTGAAAATTGCACCTATAAATTAGTTATATGCTCGAGCGGCTGTTTAGAATGCCCCAACTCTAACAATTGAGCTCCAACAATCAGCGAGAGGCCCGGATATGACGGAACGAGTCCAAGTCGGCGAACTGCAAATCGCATCTGAACTGTACAAACTGGTCACCGAAGAAGTAATTCCCGGGACCGGCGTGGATGCCGATGTGTTCTGGGCCGAGCTGAAAAATATCCTCGACGACCTGGCGCCGGTGAACCGTTCGCTGCTCGAGAAGCGGGACCGGATCCAGGCACAGATCGACCAGTGGTACACCGACAATCCCGGTGCCTATCGCGATCTCGACCGCTACAGGGAATTCCTGCGGGAGATCGGCTACCTGGTGGAAGAGCCCGCGGATTTCACCGCGACCACGGAAAACGTCGATGCGGAAATCGCCACCATGGCCGGGCCGCAGTTGGTCGTGCCGGTGATGAATGCCCGCTATTCGCTGAACGCGGCCAACGCCCGCTGGGGCAGCCTCTACGACGCCCTCTACGGCACCGACGTGATCCCGGAAGACGACGGCGCGGAAAAGGGCAGCGGCTACAACCCGGTGCGCGGTGCCAGGGTCATCGAGTATGCGCGCGAGGTACTGGACCAGTCCGCGCCGCTGACCGGGGGCAGCCACCGGGACGTTGCCGAGTACCGTATCAACGGCTCGCTGCTGGAGGCGGTGTTGGGCAATGGCGATGTCGCGACACTGCAGAACAGCAAGCAGTTCGCCGGCTATCGCGGCAGCGCCGGCGAACCCGAGGCCATACTGCTCCGGCAGCACGGCCTGCATTTCGAAATCCAGATCGACCGCGAACATCCGATCGGCAAGACCGATGCCGCCGGCGTCAAGGACGTGCTGGTGGAATCCGCGATTACCACCATCATGGACTGCGAGGACTCGGTCGCGGCCGTGGACGCGGAGGACAAGGTGGTCGTCTACCGCAACTGGCTCGGTCTGATGAAAGGGGACCTGGCAGAGACCATCGAAAAGGGCGGCCAGACTTTCCAGCGTAGGCTCAATCCCGACCGGGAGTATATTTCCCCCAACGGCAACCCGCGGACACTGCCGGGGCGCAGCCTGATGTTTGTGCGCAATGTCGGCCACCTGATGACCAACGACGCGATTCTGGATAAAGACGGCAACGAGATACCCGAGGGTATTCTCGACGGCATGATCACCAGCCTGATTGCACTGCACGACCTGCGCGGCACCGGCGAGCTGAAGAACTCCCGCACCGGCAGCGTCTATATCGTCAAGCCGAAAATGCACGGCCCGGAGGAAGTGGCCTTTGCCGATACTTTGTTCAGCCGCATCGAGGACGCGCTGGGGCTCGCGCGCAACACCCTCAAGATGGGCATCATGGACGAGGAGCGCCGCACCACCGTCAACCTGAAAGCCTGTATCGCCGCGGCGAAAGAGCGGGTGGCCTTTATCAATACCGGTTTCCTGGACCGCACCGGCGACGAAATCCATACGTCGATGCTGGCCGGCGCCATGATCCGCAAGGGCGACATGAAACAGTCCAAGTGGATCAGTGCCTACGAGGACTGGAATGTGGACACCGGCCTGGAAACCGGCCTCAGGGGCAGGGCGCAGATCGGCAAGGGAATGTGGGCCATGCCCGACCTGATGGCCGACATGATGAAAGCCAAGTTGTCGCACCCGATGGCCGGCGCCAGTACCGCCTGGGTGCCGTCGCCCACCGCGGCGACCCTGCATGCGCTCCACTATCACAAGGTCGATGTGGCCAAGCGCCAGCAGGAGCTGGCTGAGCGCGAGCACGCAAGGCTGGACGATATCCTCACGGTGCCGGTGGCGGAAGAGGCCAACTGGAGTGCCGAAGAAATCCAGCGCGAACTGGACAACAATGCCCAGGGCATCCTCGGCTATGTGGTGCGCTGGATCGACCAGGGCGTCGGCTGCTCCAAGGTGCCGGATATCCACGATGTGGGCCTGATGGAAGACCGCGCCACGCTGCGGATTTCATCGCAGCATATCGCCAACTGGCTGAAGCAGGGCGTGGCGACCCGCCAGCAGGTGGAGGAAACCATGCGGCGCATGGCTGCGGTGGTGGATCGCCAGAACGCCGGCGACTCCGGTTACCGTGATATGTCTCCGGACTTCGACGACAGCATCGCCTTCCAGGCCGCCTGTGAACTGGTGTTCGACGGCTGCGCGCAGCCCAACGGCTACACCGAACCGGTGTTGCACCGCCGGCGCCGCCAGTTCAAGGAAAAACAACTGAAGGCGAAGCGCGCCTGATTCGAAGCGGTAGTCATCCAAAAGGCCCTGCGGGGCCTTTTTTATTGGCCGTGCCCTTGACCTGAACCTGACTTGAGGTTGCAAACTGCGCTCCGTCCTTTACAGAGCGAGGGAAACTCATGGGAGAAATGATCGACCTCGATGCGTACCTGCAACGCATCGATTTTTCCGGCAGGCCCGCAGCGGACCTGGATAGCATCGGAAAACTCGTGGCGCGACATACGCGGGCCATTCCGTTTGAAAACCTGAACCCGTTTCTCGGCTGGCCGGTGGAAATCGACCTGCCCGCCGTGGAGCAGAAGCTGGTGCGCAGCCGTCGCGGTGGTTATTGCTACGAACAGAATACACTGATGCGGGCGGTGCTGGAGTCGATCGGTATCGAGGTCACACCGCTGGCCGCAAGGGTGCTCTGGCAGGCGCCGGAGGATGCGATGCCGCCCCAGTCCCATATGATGTTGCGCGCGCAGGTCGGGGAAGTTCCGTACCTGGTGGATGTGGGCTTCGGCAGCCAGACTCCAACCGCGCCACTGCGGCTGGATACCGCGGAGGCACAGGCGAGTCCCCAGGGAAACTACTGCATTTTGCGATCGGGGCAGGAATACCTGGTGCAGGCGGACGTGCGCGGCGAATGGAAGCCGATCTACCGGTTCGATCTGCAGCAGCAGTCCGCCGGTGATTACAAGGTTTTCAACTGGTACTGCTCCACCCATCCCGATTCGCATTTCACTCGCGAGCTGATTGCCACACGGGGAGGTGAGGGCGGTCGGCACACGCTGAGTAACAACAGGCTCACCTTTTATCCGCCCGGCGGGGAAAAGCGGGAATCCGTTCTGGCCGGGCCGGGTGCACTGCGACGGACGTTGCTGGATACCTTTGGCATCGAACTGCCCGAGTCCGCACAGGTCGAATCCGCTTTCGCAAGACTTTTCGCGGAGTGAAGCCAATGTCGTGACAGCGTGACAGTGCCTCAATGGCATGGCGCAGGTATGGTGTGGAAATCGCCAGATATCCCGGGGCAGCCAACTTTTGCCTGTACGGATCCGACAGCGCCGGCCGGCGCTACCGGATCCGCTTGCCGGGATTACAGCGCTATCCAGGCATCCTGCCAGTTGGCGCCGGTGCCCGGCGCGTAGTGGAAGGGGCTGTCCACATTGCACCAGTCGCCGTAGGGAAAGGGCTTGCACTGGTAGCGGTTGCCATCGCTGCCGAGTACCACGGTTTCCCCGGGCAGGTAGCTGCCGACCCCGTCCGGGTAGAGGTAGTCGTAGTCACCGCCGCCGCTGCCACTGTCGGCACTGTGGTTGATATTCACGCTCGCGCTGTCGGTGAGTTCCCCATCGCTGACGGTGACCTGCACTGTGATCGTCTGGTCCTGGGCCGGGTCGGCCAGTGTCAGTGTGGTCGCCTGGCCGGTGGCGCCATCCAGGCTGGCACCGCTGCCGGCGAGCAGGCTCCAGCTGTAGGTCAACGGATCGCCGTCCGCATCGCTGGAACCAGCGGCGGAAAGGTTGACGGTGCCGGCGCCGGTCACCGAGCCCGGGTCGGCACTGACCGCGGCCACCGGGGCGCTATTGCCACCCGGAATCTGGATGTCGACTTCGTGGTTCAGGTTCAGGTCCGCCCGGGTATAAACGCGGTTACCGCTGGCGCTCTGCTGGGCGGTGATATCCCCACTGTCCGGATCAAGCAGGCCGATACGCGCGTACTGGGACTGGCCGTTGACCACCTGCGCGAAACCATAGGCCCACTCGGCGGCCGACATATCGGCCGTCACCGCATACTCGACACTCTCCATATCGTTGCCGCTGCCGTTGAACAGGCGCAGGGTCACGGTGCTGCCGGCAACGAGATCTGTCTGGGCATTCATCGGCCCCTCGTCCGCCCAGGGGCTGCCGCCGCCCTCGCCGAGGATGACGTCGGTGCAGGTGTAGAACGCCTCGGTGCTGTCC
The DNA here is from genome assembly GCF_023634065.1 of Microbulbifer litoralis. GTDB lineage: Bacteria > Pseudomonadota > Gammaproteobacteria > Pseudomonadales > Cellvibrionaceae > Microbulbifer > Microbulbifer litoralis. Next base: position 69,768 of record NZ_JALKCV010000004.1, on the reverse strand, counting down.
GAGCGCTGCCAGGTGGTGTAGATCACGTGCTTGCCGGTCACGGCGGGCAGCGGGCAATTCAGGATATAGCGGTTGTCGGCGCTGAGGGGGACGTCGCCCAGTCGGCAGAATTCGAACAGGTCGCTCCACTGCAGTGGCTGGTCCGGCGTGTAGCCCTGGCGGGTGACATAGAAAACCCAGTCCTGGGTGGCGTGCGGCGCGGTGGCGTAGAACTCGAAATCGAAGGTGCCGTCCGGCCCGGGCGCGATCGGGGTTGACTGCCAGTCACTGCGGGCCAGGTCGAGCCCGGCGAACTTGGCATTGCCGCCGGCACACAGCTGGCCATCGGGGACCACGGCGCGGTGGTCACCGGCGGCGCTGGCCTGGTTGATGCCGTTCCAGTCGTAGAAAGCCTGGGAACCGGCCACCTCCCTGGCGGCGGCACAGGCCGGGTCACTGGGGTTTTCCGGATTGTTCAGGAAGCAGTTGTAGACGCGGCTTTCCGGCACCGACATGGTGCCGTGGGCGAGAGCTTGGTTCATCCAAACCAGCGCAGACAGCGCTGTCATCAGCGGCAGGGTTTTGCGCAGCATGATGCGTTCTCCTTCTTTTCTTGTGATTTTTATGCCGATGTCGACGCGGGCCCTGAGAGTTCTCCGGCGTCGATGATCGAATTTATTACAGAAAGGCGGCAACAGATCACCGATGACAGCGCTGCCTTTCATGTTTCATGCTAACGAAATGCCCCGGAAGACAAAGGAACTCTGCCGCCATATTGGCGGCTGGCGGGGAGGGGATTGCAAAACTGTGGCTTCCGGCGCAAAGCTGTCGCCGACCGCTTCACTGTTGGCGACGGATCAGGAGGGGGCGTCGGTGCGGGTCAGTTCGAAGCGGTTCAGCAGCCGGTGCACCAGCGCGGTCACCGCCAGGCCGCAGACCAGCGCCACCATCACAGAGGAGATACGGTAGAAGGCGCTGTATAGCAGGTCCTGGTCCGGCGCCACATACTGGCCGAACAGGATTCCCATGGTGGTGAGGCCACTGAAACCGATACCGGAGGCGCCACCCTCAAGTATGTGGGCGCGGGCGAACAACATCAGGCCGCACCAGAGTGGGATCATCACCAGCAGCAGGTTGTCCACGTGGGAGTAGAGCACCAGCTGCATCGCAACCGCCAGCGCACTGCCCAGCAGGGTACCGAATGTGCGCTTGTGCGCGGTGTGGATGGTGTCCGGGTAGTGCAGCGCAAACAGTATCACCACCGTGGAGATCTGTGCGGACATGGAATCCCGCAGCTCGACCACCTGGAAAACGGCGAACGACAGCGTGGCCACAGTGGCGCCGAGCAGGGTTTCGTGCCGGATACGCGCCGCGGATTTCTGCGGTCGCGCCCGCGGCTTGCGCGGTTCCACATCCGGGAACAACTGCAGCATCAGCAGCGCCACGGCCACGGCCACGAACGATGCCAGCAGGTTCTGCCCCATCAGGTTCATCAGGTCCGTATCCGGGTAGCTGCTGTAGTGCAGCATGATGCTGAGGCTGACCACGCCGTGGGCGCCGAACAGGAACATGGGCCCGCGCGCCATCAGTGCGAAACGGCCGGCAAACAGTGTAAACACGGCGGCCGTCATGACCGGGGGCCAGTGGCTCAGGAATCCCACCACCAGCGTGAGCTCGACACAGTTGATGGCGGTGGTGCCGATAAACTGCCGCGCCACATGGGCGTTCACCGCCGGAATCACGCCCAGCAGGAACATCGGGAAGACCACGAAAAAGACGCCGTAGCTGGAGTCCAGCAACTGGCTGATGACAAACCCCAGTGCGGCGCCGCCGGAAATACGCAGGCATTGCCGCAGGCCGTTGTGATCCAGGCCCGGCGAAGCTAGCGGGCGCCGGCGGCCGCCGAACCAGTGGAGCAGGGAGCGCCGCCGGGCCGCCGGTTCGGCGGCAGGCGTCGGCTCAGCCAGCCAGCCCGGCGGGGGCAGTGCCAGCAGCGGCTGACGGATTTCGCCCCAGGAGTACTCAGTAGACATAGTGCAGCAGGCTGATCAGCTGTATCTGCAGGCGGGCGAAAAAGGCCGCGATCGGGTGGTCGGAAGGAATCAGCTGCACCGTGGCGCGGGCGCCACTGGCCGGCATCCGTAAGGGCGTGGTCTCCAGCGCCAGGTGCAGGCGCAGCCGCTGGGCATCCCGCACCCAGCGGGAACTGGTGGGAATGTCCACCAGCTGGCCATCCGCCGGCAACTGGCCGTCGCGCACGCCGGCGTCGATACCGGTGGCGCGCGCGGCGAAGATACGGCCCGGACTGGCGTCGAAGCTGACCAGGGCCAGGTCGCCCGGCTGCAGGTCGCGCAGGCTCTTCTCGCGAAAGTCGGCAGTGATATCCAGCTCGTTGCCCACCAGTACCAGTACCGGGCCGCCGGCGGCGGCGTAGTCGCCGGCCTCCAGCTGCAGGTTGGATACCACGGCGTCGCGCCCGGCGCGCACCTCGGTGCGCGCCAGGTCCAGCTCGGCATCGGCCAGATTGTTGCGCGCGCGGCGCAACTGCAGGTTGTCCGGGCCTGTCTCGCCCCGCTGCACGCGCAGTTCATCGACGCTGGCGCGGGCCGCTTCCACCTTCGCGGTGGCGGTTTCATAGTCGGCTACCGTCTGGTCGAGCAGTTGCTGGGACACGGTGTGGCCGGCGATCAGGGCCTGCAGGCGCTCGCGTTCCCGCGCCAGCTCGCGGGCGTCGGCCCCGGCCGCGCGCAGCTCGGCGCGGGCCGCCGCCAGGGAGGCGTCCAGGCGCGCGTTATCGCGCTGCACCTGTTCCAGCGCCAGTTGCGCCTTTTCCACGGCGATGCGGTAGGGTTCCGGGTCCAGGCGGAACAGCAGGTCGCCTTTTTTCACCTGGCTGTGGTTTTCCACCGTCACTTCCACCACCCGGCCGCCCAGTTCCGGCGCCACCTGGGTGATTTCGCGCATGGCGCGCGCCTGGGGAGTCAGCGGTATCATCAGGTCGGCCACGACAAAATACGCAAACAGCAGGGCGAAACCCACTGCCGCCACGCGTATCCAGCGGGCGAAACGTTGTTCGGGAGTCATAGTTGTCTCTCAGTACATCCAAATACGGCGGCCTGGGGCGGGGCTCAGGTACCGCCCAGTTCGCGGGCGGCGTTTTTCTCAATGGCGGCCAGCACCCGTTCGAAGGCGTCGAAATCGCCGTCGGAAATACCGGCCACCATCTGCTCGCGGGCCTCGCTGGCACGGGTTTCGAGTGCGGCCAGCACCTCGCGGCCCCGCGGCGTGAAAAACACTTCCCGCGCGCGGCGGTCGGTGGCGCAGGTGCGCCGCTCCACCAGGCCCTGCTGCGCCAGTTGGTCCAGGGTGCGGGAGAGGGAGGGCAGTTCGATCTCGAGGGTTTCCGCGAGGATTTTCTGGGTACTGCCGTCGCCGAGGTAGCGCAGGGTAATCAGTACCGTCCAGCGGGACTGGGTCAGGCCCAGGGGCTGGACCGTCTGGTCGACCACCGAGCGCCACAGGCTGTGCACATGCCGCAGGCGCAGGCCGAGACCCTCGGTGCGGGAAATGGATTTGTTTCGCATGCTAAGTATTTTAGGGTAATTTGCTTAGCCAAGCAAATAAATGCCGAATGACTTGCGGGTATCAATCCGCCGACTTGTGATTCGAAGGTGCTGGAGAGCGGTGCGGTGCCGATTGGGCCGCCGGTCACCGGCCCCCGGCCGGGTGCTTTTCCAGCGGGGGAAAGCGGGTGACAAAGCAGGCCCCGCTGCTATCGGGTGACTCGTGCAGTGCGACACTGGCGCCGTGGGCCAGGGCGATTTCGCGCACGATGGCGAGCCCCAGGCCGGAGCCGTCGCCGCCCGGTCGGGGGCGGAAAAAGCGCTCGAAAATCTGCGGCCAGTGCTCCCGGGGAATGCCCGGGCCATTGTCCCTGACCGTCAGCAGGGTTGCCCCGCCGGTATCCCGGGAGACGTCTACCCACACGGTACCGCCCGATTCCACGTACAGTACCGCGTTCTCCAGCAGGTTCCACACCAGCTCCCGCAGCAGCGCCGGTTCGCCGGAGACCTGGAAAGGGCCGCCCTCCAGCCGTTGCCGTACACTGACGCCGCGCTCCGCGGACAGACTGTCGAGGTCCTCGACCACCTCGATCACAATGGCATCCAGGGCCACCGGCTCCTTCCTCAGGCCGCGGCCGGAGGCCGCTTCGGCCCGCGCCAGCTTCAGAAGCTGGCTGTTCATGTGAGACATGGCATCGGTGGTGTGGCAGATGCGCTCGAGTGCCGCATGCACCGCGTCCAGATCCCGCTCGCGCAGCGCCAGTTGCGCCTGCAGCTTGATTCCCGCCAGAGGCGTCTTGAGCTGGTGGGAGATGTTGCCGATAAACTGCTCCCGCGAGCTGAAGGCGGTATCGAGGCGCCGCAGAAGCCGGTTTGTGTTGTCGACCAGGGTCCGGACTTCCTTGGGCGCTGGCGGGGTGTCGATCGGTGCCAGGTCGCGGGAGTGACGGTTGCTTAGTTCGCGACTCAGTTGCAGCAGGGGGCGGATTCCCCTGGACAGGGCCATTCCCATCACCAGCAGCGCGACGATAAAGAAGGCGATCTTGGAGAACAGCACTTCCACCATCAGTGTTCGCGCATAGGGCATGCGCTTGTGCAGCGTCTCGGCGACGCTGACGATGGCGATATCCTGCGGCGAGTCCGCATTGGCGAGCACGGTGACACTTCGCGCGCGTTCGCCGCCCAGGTTCACATCGCTGAAAACCGGGCCCTGCCGGAGGGTCGCCAGGTCGCTTTGGGTCCAGGCCTCGGTCCGGCCGCCCAGCAGCCCGCCATCCGGTGTGGCCACGCGGAAATAGATTTCGTCCAGTTCATCCCATTCGAACACCTCGATGGCCGCTTCGTCGGCGTAGAAAACCAGGCGATCGCCGTCGCGCCTGACCTCCTGGGCCAGCGAGTAGGCGGAGTCCAGCAGCCAGCGGTCGAAAACCTGGTTGGTGACATGCAGGCCGATGCCGTAGGACACCAGCATTTCGATCAGCAGCAGGAAAAACAGTGGGCCGCCAACCAGCAACAGCAGTTGGGTGCGGAGCCCGTATCGCTCGTTCAATCTGTCTCCTCGAGCAGGTAGCCGACGCCGCGCAGCGTGCGGATGGCGAGCCCGGAATCTTTCAGCCGGCGGCGCAGCCGGTGAATGTAGACTTCCACCGCGTTGTCGCCTACCTCGTCCCCCTGCCGGATCAGGCGCTGGGCGAGGCGCGCCTTGGTCACCACCCGCGGGGCGTTGAGCGCCAGTGCCTCCAGCATCTCGTATTCGCGCGCCGGCAGGTCGATGCGGCTGCTTGCCAGCGATGCGGTGTGGTGGAACGGGCTCAGGCGCAGGGGCCCCAGCACGATCTCGTCGGAATTGAGGTTGTGGCTGCGCCGCAGCAGCGCCCGCAGTCTCGCCTCGAGTTCCCGTAGATCGAACGGCTTTTCCATATAGTCATCGGCGCCGAGATCCAGGGCAGCGACCTGCTGTTCGATACCGTCCCGGGCCGTCAGAACCAGTACCGGAATGCGATGCCGTCGCGAACGCAGCCGGCGGAGCACTTCCAGCCCGTCGATATCCGGCAATCCCAGGTCGAGAATCACCAGGTCCATATCGTAGGCGCGAAGCAGGCCATCTGCACATTGGCCCGACGTCGCGTGCGTGACCGTATAACCGGACTGTTGCAATGCCTGAACCAGGCCCTGTGCGATCAGTGGGTCGTCTTCAACCAGCAGTAGGTTCATGTGACTCCGCGAATGACTTACCGGCGAAATTCGGTGGGCAAGACTACACCATCGTGCTGACACATACCTGACAATTTAAGCATTCATTTATTTTCTGCCTGAAAGGTTGCTGAAAGTTTGCTTGTGTAACCTCGCCGCCTGCGCGAGTGGCCCCCGGCCACAGCTGTCGACTGGACTGTCGTGACTAATCGGTATTGCAGGAGTTGGTCCTTGATAAGCATGAACGATCTCAAGAAAGATATACCCGCGAGTATCGTGGTGTTTTTTGTGGCCCTGCCACTGTGCCTCGGGGTGGCACTGGCCTCGGGTGCGCCACTGTTTTCCGGCCTGATTGCGGGTATTGTCGGTGGCGTCGTTGTTGGGGCCGTCAGCCGTTCCGCGCTGGGGGTTTCGGGCCCCGCCGCCGGCCTGACGGTGATCGTCCTGAGCGCCATCGAGGGGCTCGGCGCCTTTGACGTGTTCCTGCTGGCGGTGCTGATCGGCGGTCTGCTGCAGATTGTGCTCGGATTGCTGAGGGCGGGCATCCTGGGCTATTTCTTTCCCTCCTCCGTCATTACCGGCATGCTGACCGGTATCGGCCTGATTATTGTGTTGAAGCAGATTCCCTATGCGCTCGGGTTGGGCGATACCGCGGGTGCGGGGGAAATACTGTCGAACATTCACCCCGGTGTGCTGGTGATTTTCCTGCTGTCTCTGGGGCTGCTGATCGCCTGGGAGACGCCGCTGGTCAGGCGCTTGAAGTGGGCTGCCGCCATCCCCGGGCCGGTGCTCGCGGTCGGTTCGGCAGTGGCGCTGGCGTTCCTGTTCAATCAGTTTGATAACCTGCGACTGCTCGAAAGCCAGCTGGTGAGCGTGCCGGTGGCATCCGGTTTGGACGAATTTATCGGCCTGTTCACTTTGCCGGATTTTTCCCAGATCGATAACCCGGCCGTGTGGACCACCGCGGTCACCATCGCGGTGGTCGCGAGCCTGGAGACGCTGCTCAGCGTCGAGGCGATCGACAAGATGGATCCGCTGAAACGCACCACGCCCACCAACCGCGAACTGGTGGCGCAGGGCGTCGGCAACTCCTTTTCCGGGCTGGTGGGCGGGCTGCCGGTTACCCAGGTGATTGTGCGCAGCTCGGTCAACCTGCAGACCGGCGCGCGCTCGAAGGCGTCCACCATCTTCCACGGTGTGTTGCTGCTGGTGTGTGTCGCCACGCTTCCCGGCTGGTTGAATATGATCCCGCTGGGTGTGCTGGCCGCGGTGCTGATACTGACCGGATACAAGCTCGCCAAGCCGGTGCTGTTCCGGAAGATGTGGGATAGCGGCCCGGAGCAGTTCCTGCCGTTTATTGTCACCGTGCTCGGTGTGGTGCTGGCCGACCTGCTGACCGGGGTGGGGCTGGGCATGGCGGCGGCCATTTTTGCACTGCTGCGCCGCAATTATCTCAATTCCCACTTCCTGCACAAAAAGCAGGATACCGAGCCGGACAACCGCGCGCGTATCAATCTGCAATTGGCGGAAGAAGTGACATTCCTCAACAAGGGTGCCATCCGCAAGGAGCTCAGCGAGATACCGCACAATGCCCACGTGATCCTGGACAAGCGGAACTGCGTCTATATCAATCACGATGTGGGCGAGCTCATTGCGGATTTTATCGCCACCGCAGACACGCGGGGTATCGAGGTCGAGGTGATCGAGCGCAGCGAGGGCGTCCGCGTGTTCCCGGATGATCGGTTCAGGGCCGCCGCCTGAGCCCGGGCGGCCGCGATGAGACGTCAGAGCTGCAGGCGGCGCAGGTTGGGATCGGTCGCGCCCAGGGACCAGTCCTGCCGGAAGGCTTCCTCCAGCCTGGCGGCCCTGACCGGGTTGTCCGCATCGTAGCTGCCCAACCACTGGTCCCGGTCGTCGCAGAAGAGGGCGCGGCGACCGTCGGAGACGACAAACTCCCAGTCTGGTGTGTCCACCGTGGCCTGGACACGGCGCAGTTCGATGCGGGAACTGAGTCTCTGCACCAGCTCGCGCAGCCGGTGAAAGCGGCGCAGCATGGGTTCGGTATCGCGCACCAGGATGCGCATCTGCGCCTGGCGGCCGCTGCGCGCAAATGCGGACAGAGCCTCGGCGACGTCCCGATCGTGATACAGGGGGTGCGCCAGCTGTTCGGAAAAAACGCAGAGTTCGCGGTGACTTTCGAATGCCAGTTCGATTAAAGCGGTACGGAAGTCTTGCAGACTGTTCAACACAGTCGATTGGCGGCTGTTCTCAGTCAAAATCGCGCACCATCCGGATATGCGCGATACCGGCTTCCACAAACGGTTCTCCCCCGGCGACAAAGCCGGCCTGCCGGTAGAAACCCTCCGCATGGCGCTGGGCATGCAGGGTGACCCGGGCAAAACCCCGCTCGCGCGCGTGGCTGCAGATCCGCTCCAGCAGGCGCAGCCCGAGACCGCTTCCGCGCTCGCCCTGCAGTACCGCCATGCGGCCGATCTTGCCACTTGTGGCCAGCCGGCCGGTGGCCACGGCCTCGCCGTCGCGCAGAATCAGGAAGTGCTGTGCCGTATCGTCTGACTCATCCCATTCTATCGCCGGGTCGACACCCTGTTCGCCGATGAAGACGGTATCCCGCACGCGACGAATGGCCTCCCGATCGCGATGCCAGTCGGCCGTTCGAATCTCCAGGGCCACGCTCAGAAATCCTCCGGTGGATAGATCAGGGTTCCCTGGGCGACGAGTTGCTCGATGGGGCCGTCGCGCCCCGCCAGTTCGGGGAACCGCTCGATATCGCACTGTGCGATGGCGTGAGTGTCGCAGAATTTTTCCGCGAAGGGCAGGGGCGCCGGGAAGGATTCGCCGTCGGCAAACAGGGTCTGTGGCTCGCGACAGAAGGCGCAGCGCGATGCCGGGTTCAGCACCAGCCGACCGCCTTCCGCCAATTGCTGCCGCCAGTCCGACGCGCTGCCGGCATCCAGCGCCACCGTATCCGGGTACTTGGCTTCGGTCATGACGGCACCAAACCACTGGGCGATATTCTGTGGCTGCTGGAGCCAGCTGCCGATCTGTGTTCGCAGTCGCTCCACCGAGGTGGCGTCAATCTCCGCAGGCGACTGGGCGGGCTGGAGGCCCGGGTCGCTGTAGCGGAGGTGCTCCGGCAATCCCATGGCCAGCTCGGCCGCCAGGTCCTCCAGGATGGTGCGGGCCGAAGGCGCGCGGAAGCCGATCGAGATAGTGGTACAGCCACCCTCGGCAATGCCCCAGTGGCTGTACTGCGGCGGCAGGTAGAGTATATCGCCCGGCTCCAGCAGCCAGCTGTTTTCGGTCTCGAAGTCCTTCAGGATATTGAGCGGGGTGCCTTCGACCCGCGGGCTGCTTTCATCGACTTTGGGACCCTGGTGCCACCGGCGTTTGCCTTCCGCCTGCAGCAGGAACACATCGTAATAGTCGAAATGCGGACCCACACTGCCTTTGTCGGCGGCGTAGCTGAGCATGACGTCGTCGAGCCGCCAGTCGGGCAGGAAGCGGAAATACTGCTTCAGCTCCGCCACCTCCGACAGCCACTGGTCCACGGCCTGCACCAGCAGCGTCCAGTGGCTGCGCGGCAGGGACAGGAAATCCTCCTCGGTAAAGGGGCCGTTGCGCAGCTGCCAGGGGCCGTCGTCACCGTTTTCCAGTACCAGGCGCGACTCCACCGATTCCTCCAGGGCCATGCCAGCCAGTTCCTCGCCGGAGATGGGCGATTCGAAATCGGGAAAAGCGTTGCGGATCAGCAGGGGCTTCTGCTGCCAGTAGTCGCGCAGGAATTCGGTCACCGGCATGGCGCCGAGGTGTGTCAGAGGGAGTGCCACAGTGCAGTACCTGAACTGGAATGGGAGTATGTATGCTGGGTCACAGACGTGTTGACCGGGAGGGGCGCCACTTTTCGGGACACGCCGTAAATACATCCCTGTAGGCTTGTCCGCGAGGTCCCTCTCGCAGACAGTCGAAAAATGGCGCCCCTCCCGGCCGGGCACAGGGCCCCAACCGCCTTCAGAGGAACCGGGCGCAAGCGCCCGGCTCGACAAACGGACTATATCTTCTTTGCCTGCTCCGCGGCATTGCCGATATAGCGCGCCGGTGTCAGCTCGAGTAGGGACTTCTTCGCCTCCTCGGGAATCTCCAGCTTCTCGACGAAGATTTTCAGCGTCTCCCGGTTGATGCCCTGGCCGCGGGTCAGCGCCTTCAGCTTCTCGTAGGGCTCCTCGATGTTGTAGCGGCGCATCACCGTCTGGATCGGCTCCGCCAGCACTTCCCAGGCGTTGTCCAGGTCCTCCGCCAGGCGCGCCTCGTTGATTTCCAGCTTGCCCAGGCCTTTCATGGTGGCGGCGTAGGCAATGGTGGCGTAGCCGGCGCCGACGCCCATATTGCGCAGCACGGTGGAGTCGGTCAGGTCGCGCTGCCAGCGGGAGATCGGCAGCTTGGCCGCCAGGTGCTGGAAAATGGCGTTGGCGATGCCCAGGTTGCCCTCGGAGTTTTCGAAGTCGATCGGGTTGACCTTGTGCGGCATGGTGGAGGAACCCACCTCTCCGGCGACGACTTTCTGCTTGAAGTAGCCCAGGGAGATATAGCCCCAGATATCGCGGTCGAAATCGATCAGTATGGTGTTGAAGCGTGCGATGGCGTCGAACAGCTCGGCGATATAGTCGTGGGGTTCGATCTGGGTGGTGTAGGGATTCCAGCTCAGCCCCAGGGAGACGACGAACTCCTCGGCGTTTTTTTGCCAGTCCACCTCCGGGTAGGCCGACAGGTGCGCATTGTAGTTGCCCACGGCGCCGTTGATCTTGCCCAGCAGCTCCACGTCGTGAATCTGCCGGATCTGCCGGCGCAGGCGTGCCACCACGTTGGCGAATTCCTTGCCCACGGTGGTGGGGCTGGCGGTCTGGCCGTGGGTGCGTGACAGCATCGGCACTTGGGAAAAACTCTGCGCCAGCTCGGCAATTTCGTTGACGATCCGGTTCATCGCCGGCAGCAGCACCTGGTCGCGCCCGGCGCGCAGCATCAGCGCGTGGGACAGGTTGTTGATGTCCTCGGAGGTGCAGGCGAAGTGGACGAACTCGCTGACGCTGGCCAGGGCCTGGTTGCCGGAGATTTTCTCCTTGAGGAAATACTCCACTGCTTTCACGTCGTGATTGGTGGTGCTCTCGATTTCCTTGATGCGTTGCGCATCCTCCACCGAGAAGCGGGCCACGATATCGTCGAGCAGCTGGTTGGCATCGTTGTCGAACAGCTGCACCTCGGTGATCTCCGGGTGGCGGGAGAGTTGTTGCAGCCAGCGCACTTCCACCTCGACCCGCGCTCGGATCAGGCCGTACTCGCTGAAAATATCCCGCAGCGGTGCGGTCTTGCTCTCGTAGCGGCCATCGATGGGGGAAACCGCGGTCAGTGCGGATAACTCGACTGTCATGTTCAATACTCCGGACTCAGATATTGGATGATTCGATTTGCGCGATCAGTTGGTCGGTCGCAGCCAGTAATTTCTTGCGCTGGAACAGCAGGTGCAACCGCCGGCCGCCCAACTGGCGCCACAGGGTGGCGGCGCGCACGCCGGCGAACAGCATGGTGCGGATCTGGTTGGCGATGCGCTGCTGCTGCAGGAAATTGAAATCCCCCAGCACCTGGATGCGGAAGCGGAAGGTGCTCAGGGTATCGCTGTAGATGCTGGCGAGGTTGGAAAATACATTCTCGTGGCCAAAGCTGAAGTGCTCGGCCTGGGTTTTCGCCTTTTCCAGGCGGCTGCCGATAATCGACAGCAGGTCGTTCTTCTTGCTGAGCTGGCGCTGCAGGTAGAGAATCGACAGCGCGTAGCGCAGGCAGTCGGTGTACTCCGGGTGCTGCCGGCTCTGCAGCAGTTGGCGCGAAACCTTGAGGCCGGGCAGCAGCTTGTCAGCGCCACCGAATACATCGTCGGCCGACCCCGGGTCCGTCTGGAACAGGCTGTAGACGCCGGTCTCGAGCTGCTCCGCCGGTGCGTTGCCGGTTTTGGCCAGGCGTTCGACCGCCACCGCGGATTGGAAAATCCCCGCCAGCGCCAGTGCCTGATCCCGCCAGTTGCTCAAAGTCACTCCCTAGATAATCTGGTATCAGTTTTTACGGTGTTTTTCCGGCACTGCGGTGCCGATGCCGGTGGCGCGCTCGATCACGGCGCCGCCCAGGCAGATGTCGCCATCGTACAGCACCAGGGATTGCCCCGGTGTAATGGCCCGCTGCGGCTGGTCGAATTCCACCACCAGGTCACCGTCTCGGGACTGCCACAGGGTGCAATCCTGGTCCGGCTGGCGATAGCGCGTCTTGGCCCGGCAGCGCAGCCCGCGCTCTGTCGGGGCGTCGGCCGGCGCGGCGCCGTTGATCCAGTGTGTCTGCGAGGCTTCGAGCCCGGTCGCATACAGCAGCGGGTGGTGCTTGCCCTGGGCGACGATCAGCACATTGCGTTCCAGGTCCTTGCCCACCACATACCAGGGGTCGTCGCCGGCGCCCTTGACGCCGCCGATACCCAGCCCCTGGCGCTGGCCGATAGTGTGGTACATCAGCCCCGCGTGACGGCCCATGACTTTGCCTTCCGGCGTCTCCATATCACCGGGCTGGGCCGGCAGGTACTGCTCGAGGAAGTCCTTGAAACGGCGCTCGCCGATAAAGCAGATACCGGTGCTGTCCTTCTTGTCGTGGGTGATGAACCCGTTTTCTTCGGCGATGCGGCGCACTTCCGGTTTTTCCAGCTCCCCGAGCGGGAACAGGGATTTGGCGAATTCCGCCTCGCCCACGGCGTGCAGGAAGTAGCTCTGGTCCTTGTTCTCATCCAGCCCTTTCAGCAGGCGGGTGTGGCCGTCGATATCCCCGCGGCGGGCGTAGTGACCGGTGGCGATGGCGTCGGCGCCCAGGATCTCCGCATACTCGAGAAAGACTTTGAACTTGATCTCGCGGTTACAGAGGATGTCCGGGTTGGGTGTGCGGCCGGCCCTGTACTCGGCCAGGAAATACTCGAATACGTGATCCCAGTATTCGGCGGCGAAGTTGGCTGTGTGCAGTTCGATGCCCAGCTTCCGGCAGACCGCCTCGGCATCGGCCAGATCGGCCCTGGCCGTACAGTACTCGGTACCGTCGTCCTCGTCCCAGTTCTTCATGAACAGGCCCTCTACACGGTATCCCTGCTGCATCAGCAGCAGGGCGGCCACGGAGGAGTCGACACCGCCGGACATGCCGACGATGACACGCTGGGGCTGTTTGTTGTTGGTTTCGGACATAGATGAAGGCAATCGGATACTGCGAGGTTATAAAATGGGGGCGAATTTTACCCGCGAATGGCCCCGGGGACCAAGACCGGTTCGGACTTCCGTTATAGCTTAAGTGAGCTTGGGGCCCGGAATGGTACTGCGGGGGTCGTCGCGACGCCTGGCCGGTGCGCACGGCGCCCCCTACATCCTTCATGCCGGTAGGGTGCGCCGTGCGCACCGAGCCGAACAGGGCAGGGGTTTGGATAACGTCCGGCAACCACTCAACGGCGTCGGCGGTTGCGAGCAGTCCGGGTCGGGGCCGCGAATACCTCCTCGATCCGCTGTTCTCCAGGTGCCAGGTCTCCGAGGCGCCAGTTGCCGATCGCCGTGCGAATCAGCCGCAGTGTGGGGAAGCCCACCGCTGCCGTCATGCGCCGTACCTGGCGATTGCGTCCCTCGCGGATGGTCAGCTCCAGCCAGGAGGTGGCGACCGACTTGCGCTCGCGCACCGGCGGCACACGCGGCCAGATGTCGGGGGCGGGCAGGGAGCGGGCCCTGGCCGGCGCCGTCACGCCATCCTTCAATGATACGCCCCGGCGCAGTTTCGCCAGCGCCCCGGGGCCGATCTCGCCCTCCACCTGTACCCAGTAGGTTTTTGGCAGTTTCTGCCGTGGATGGCTGATCTGGTGTTGCAGGGCGCCGTCGTCGGTCAGCAGTAACAGGCCCTCGGAGTCGGAATCCAGGCGCCCGGCGGCGTAGAAACCCTTGCAGCGAATATGGTCCGCCAGGGTGGGGCGGCCGCGGTCGTCGGTAAACTGGCTCAGGACGCCGTAAGGTTTATTGAGGAGAATGATGCTGGGCATAACTGAAATGGATACGTGTAATCCAACTACAAAAGTCGATCGATGCTGATATAATCCCGCCGATTTTTCACCACCCGACCGAAATAGTCACAAAGTTTTGGGAGTTTAAGCAATATGGGTCATATCCAAGTGCCGGCAGACGGCGAAAAAGTTACAGTCAACTCCGACGGTTCGCTGAATGTTCCGAATCGCCCGATCGTACCCTTTATCGAGGGTGATGGCATCGGCGTGGATATCACCCCGGTCATGCGCAAGGTTATCGACGCCGCGGTCGAGAAAGCCTCCGGCGGCGAGAAGGCCATCTCCTGGATGGAAATCTACTGCGGTGAGAAGGCTGCGGAAACCTACGCCGGTGACTGGTTCCCGGCCGAGACCCTGGAAGCCCTGAAAGAGTACGCGGTGGGCATCAAGGGCCCGCTGACCACTCCGGTAGGCGGCGGTTTCCGCTCCCTGAACGTGGCCCTGCGCCAGCAGCTGGACCTGTACGTCTGCCAGCGCCCGGTTCGCTGGTTCACCGGTGTACCCACCCCGGTCAAGAAGCCCAATGAAGTGGACATGGTGATCTTCCGCGAGAACTCCGAGGATATCTACGCGGGTATCGAGTGGAAGGCCGACACCGACGAGGCCAAGAAGGTGATCAAGTTCCTGCGCGAAGAGATGGATGTGAAGAACATCCGCTTCCCGGAGCACTGCGGCATCGGCGTCAAGCCGGTTTCCGCCGAGGGCACCAAGCGCCTGGTGCGCAAGGCGTTCCAGTACGCCATTGACCAGGATCGCGACTCGGTGACCCTGGTGCACAAGGGCAACATCATGAAGTTCACCGAAGGCGCTTTCGCCGACTGGGGCTACGAGCTGGCTCGCGATGAGTTCGGCGCCGAGCCGCTGGACGGTGGCCCCTGGCACAAATTCAAGAACCCGAACACCGGCAAGGAAATTGTCGTCAAGGACGTGATTGCCGACGCCATGCTGCAGCAGGTGCTGTTGCGCCCGGCGGAGTACGACGTGATTGCCACCCTGAACCTGAACGGCGACTACCTGTCCGACGCCCTGGCGGCGCAGGTGGGTGGTATCGGCATCGCCCCGGGCGCCAACATCTCCGACGAGGTGGCCCTGTTTGAGGCGACCCACGGTACCGCGCCGAAATACGCCGGCCAGGACAAGGTCAACCCGGGTTCCCTGATCCTGTCCGCCGAGATGATGCTGCGCCACCTGGGCTGGAACGATGCCGCGGATCTGGTCATCAAGGGCATGGAAGGTGCCATTGCAGCCAAGACCGTGACCTATGATTTCGAGCGCCTGATGGACGGTGCGGAGCTGAAATCCTGCTCCGAGTTCGGCGACGAAGTGATCAAGCACATGGCCTGATCCCGGTTTTGCGTTCCGGCGGCCCGCCCGCCGGAATGCCGGCATCACAAAAAAGCCCCGCATCTTCCCGATGCGGGGCTTTTTTGTGGAAGCCGGGTTTTATGGAAACGGGTGCAGGGCAGCGGTGGCGGCTGCCTGGGCCCGCCAGTCTGTGCTCGGCCGGTCGCGGCGACTAATCCAGCGCTTCGGCTTCTTTCTCGCGTTGCGACTGGGTCTTGCCGGGCTCCGGGGCAGGTTTGGATGCGCCGGAAGATCCGGATACCGTGCTGCCGGCGACGATGTTGGCTGCGTGATAGCCTTTCTCGCCCTTGATGATATCGAAGGTGACCTGCTGGCCGGCCTTCAATGTCCGATAACCTTCCATCTGAATCGCGGAATAGTGCGCGAACAGATCTTCACCCCCTTCATCCGCAAGAATAAATCCATATCCCTTGGCGTTATTAAACCACTTGACGGTACCGGTAGGCATGGCGAACTCCCTCTAAAATTGCCGGGGCGACTGCTGGCCGCCTTACAGAATATTTATTGTTATATGCGCTTTAGTGCAAATTAATCGACTGCTTTCCTGCATGCGATTTGGCTTTTGATGAGCCGGGCACCTCCTCTTGTAGCTAACTGCCCCGCGGATGTCAAGGGGCCCTGGCGCACGCTGTGCCGCCGGGCAAATAAGGTTACAATAGCCGGCTTGTGAAAACGCTCGACGAGCGGCACGGCTTCCGTGTCGCCTGACAATCTATAAGCTCATTGATAAACGCTATGGGTATTTCATTGGCCATTAAACTACACTCAAACGGCATCGAGGATGACCAGCTGTACCCGGACGATGCGGATGGGGACCTGGCCCTGGAGGAGGCCCGCCCGAAACTGAAGCGCCCACCGATGTACAAGGTGGTGATGCTCAATGACGACTACACGCCCATGGATTTTGTCGTGGAGACGCTGGAGATGTTTTTCGGTGTCAATCGAGAGCGCGCCACCCAACTGATGTTACAGGTACACACGCAGGGAAAAGCGATCTGCGGTGTCTATACTCGAGATATAGCGGAGACAAAGGCCGCTCAGGTCAATCAGTTCGCCAGGGACCACCAGCACCCCTTGCTGTGTGAGATAGAAGCGGATGAAAGCGAAGATGATTGATGCTGCATGTAAAAAGGGTCCCGTCGTCTGAAAGGATTCAGGCACGTCAAAGACGCCGTCTTCCGGCGCGCGCCGACCAGTGGCATTGGCGGGTGAAATTGGCGATTTAGGCTTTGAGGTTTAGATGCTCAGCAAGGATTTAGAGGTAACGCTCAATCTGGCGTTCAAGGGTGCCCGCGCGAAACGTCACGAATTCATGACAGTGGAGCACCTGTTGCTGGCGCTTCTGGACAATGAGTCCGCCGCGGACGTTCTGCACGCCTGTGGCGCGGATCTCAGTGCGCTGCGCCGCGAACTGCTGGAATTTGTCGATTCCACAACCCCCCTGATTCCCGAGGCAGACACCGATCGGGAGACCCAGCCGACCCTGGGTTTCCAGCGTGTGCTGCAACGGGCCGTATTCCACGTCCAGTCCTCCGGCAAGAAAGAGGTGACCGGAGCCAACGTACTGGTAGCGATCTTCTGCGAGCAGGAGAGCCAGGCGGTCTACTACCTGAAACAGCAGAGTGTCGCCCGGATCGACGTAGTCAACTATATCACCCACGGTATTTCCCGCGTCGGCTCCAGCGGCAACAACCACCACCACAATCCGGAGCCGGCGCCGGAACAGACGGACGAGGATATCGGTACCGGCGCCGAACCGGGCGGCTCGGATCCGCTCGAGAGCTACGCGACCAACCTGAACCAGGAGGCCATACTGGGCCGCATCGACCCATTGGTGGGGCGCGCCCCGGAAGTGGAGCGGGTCACCCAGGTGCTGGCGCGCCGGCGCAAGAACAACCCGCTGCTGGTGGGCGAGTCCGGTGTGGGCAAAACCGCCATCGCCGAGGGCCTGGCGCGGCGCATCGTCGACGAGGAGGTGCCCGAGCCGCTGCGCAACAGCACCATCTACTCGCTGGACCTGGGTTCGCTGCTGGCGGGCACCAAGTACCGCGGCGATTTCGAGAAACGCTTCAAGGCGTTGCTGGCGGAGCTTCGGAAGCGTGAACAGGCGGTGCTGTTTATCGATGAGATCCACACCATCATCGGCGCCGGCGCCGCATCCGGCGGAGTCATGGACGCCTCCAACCTGCTGAAGCCGCTGCTGTCCAGCGGCCAGCTGCGTTGTATCGGTTCCACCACATTTACCGAATATCGCGGTATTTTCGAGAAGGATCGGGCCTTGTCGCGTCGTTTCCAGAAGATCGACGTCAACGAGCCATCGGTGGAGGAAACGGTGCAGATCCTGCAGGGGCTGAAGAGCTGTTTCGAGGATCACCACAAGGTCCGCTATACCGATGCCGCCCTGGAGGCCGCAGCGCAGCTCGCCAGTCGCCATATCACCGAACGCTTCCTGCCGGACAAGGCCATCGACGTCATCGATGAGGCCGGCGCCTTCCAGGCACTGTTGCCGGAAGAGGAGCGCGTGGAGACTGTCGGCGTGACCGAGATAGAGACGGTCATCGCCAAGATGGCCCGCATCCCGGCCAAGAGTGTGTCCGCTTCCGACAAGCAGCAGCTTGCGAGGCTCGACGACAACCTGAAGATGGTGGTCTTTGGCCAGGACGACGCCATCGGCGCCCTGAGCACGGCCATCAAGCTGAGCCGCGCCGGTCTCGGCGCCGAGGAGAAGCCCATCGGCTCCTTCCTGTTCGCCGGGCCCACCGGCGTCGGCAAGACCGAGCTGTGTCGCCAGCTGGCGAAAGTCATGGGTATCGAGCTGATCCGCTTCGATATGTCCGAGTACATGGAACGCCACACGGTATCGCGCCTGATCGGGGCGCCCCCGGGCTACGTGGGCTTCGACCAGGGCGGCCTGCTGACCGATTCGGTCACCAAGCACCCCCACAGCGTGGTGCTGCTCGATGAGATCGAGAAGGCGCACCCGGAGGTCTTCAACCTGCTGTTGCAGGTCATGGATCACGGTACCCTGACCGACAACAACGGCCGCAAGGCGGATTTCCGCAACGTGATCATGATCATGACCACCAATGCCGGCGCCGAGCTGATGAGCCGCCGCTCGATTGGCTTTACGACCCAGGATCACTCCAGCGACGGCATGGAGGAGATCAAGAAGATGTTTACCCCGGAGTTCCGCAACCGTCTCGACAGTATCATCCAGTTCGGCTCGCTGGACCTGGAAGTGGTCAAAACGGTGGTGGACAAGTTCGTGGTCGAGCTGCAGGCGCAGCTGGACGAATCCCACGTAACCCTGGAGGTGGACGGCGAGGCCCGCGAATGGCTGGCGGTGCACGGCTACGACGAGAAAATGGGAGCCCGCCCGATGGCGCGCCTGATCCGCGACAAGCTGCGCAAGCCGCTGGCAGAGGCGGTACTGTTCGGCGACCTGGCGGAGGAGGGCGGCCGCGTAGCGGTCACGATCGAGAACGACGAGCTGGCGATAAAAACCGCCGTGCCAGCTTAGTGCCGCGGGACAAGGAAACGAAAAAGGCCACCCCAGCGGTGGCCTTTTTCGTTCTGCGGTCGTCGGCGCGCCGGGCATCCGGCGCCGGCCTGGCTAGCGGGCGCGATAGGTGATGCGGCCCTTGGTCAGGTCGTAGGGAGTCAGCTCTACCTTGACCTTGTCGCCGGTGAGGATGCGAATGTAGTTCTTGCGCATTTTTCCGGAGATATGCGCGATCACCACGTGTCCGTTTTCCAGCTTTACGCGGAAAGTGGTATTTGGCAGGGTGTCGATCACCTCACCTTCCATTTCAATGTAATCGTCTTTTGCCATGCGGCAGTAACCTTCAAATAACTTGTGACTTGTTCTGATCTTCAGTGCCCGGCACTCGTCCCGAATAAGTGGGGGCCGCGGCGCGACGGGCGAGCATTTTGCACGAAAAGCCACAGGAGAGCAAAGTTTGGGCCGGTTGCGGCCCGGGTCAGGGGCGTTTCAGGGCCCAGCGGCTGTCCTGCAACAGCTCCGTGGGCTTGAACTGGGTTTTGTAGGCCATCTTCTGGCATGCCTCGATCCAGTATCCCAGGTACAGGCTGGGCAGGCCCAGGCGGCGCGCCCATTCGATCTGGTAGAGGATGCAGTAGCTTCCGAGGCTCCGCCTGTCCTCGTCCGGATCGAAAAAAGTATAGATCGCGGACAGCCCGGCGGTGAGCAGGTCGGTCACCGCCACGGCCACCAGGCGGCCGCGCGCGCGGAATTCGATATAGCGGGTGCTGCCCCAGGCGGCATTCAGGAAGTTGCGGTACTGGTCGCGGCTGGGCGGGTACATTTCGCCGTCGGCATGGCGCCGCTCGATGTAACGGGCGTACAGCTCGTAGTGCTCGTCGGTATCGATGTCTTCCACGTGGAAGATATCCAGGTCCCGGTTGCGCCGCCAGCAGCGGCGCTGATTCCGGTCGGGTACGAACAGGCCGACCGGGATGCGCGCCGGCACGCAGGCGTTGCAGGTGGCGCACTGGGGCCGGTAGAGGTAGCTGCCGCTGCGGCGGAAGCCCAGCTCCGACAGGCGGCTGTAGAGGCGCTGGTCTATGGGGGTCTGCGGGTCGACGAATACGGTGGTCGCCTCCCGGTCCGGCAGGTAGCCGCAGGGGTGGGGCAGGGTGGCCAGCAGGCGCACCGAATCCAGTTGAGAGTATTTACCCATAGCTCCAGGTCAGTTCCCACGGCTTCGCAAAAGCCGGCATCCGCACGCCGGCCCTGAGCTCGCGCTCGAAATCCTCGCGAGATACCTCCACCGCCCCCAGGCTGCTCAGGTGGGGGTTGGTCACCTGGCAGTCGATCATCGGGCAGCCCCACAATTCTAACTGCCGGACCAGATGCACAAAAGCGACTTTGGACGCATCTGTGACGCGGTGGAACATGGATTCGCCGAAGAAGACGCGCCCGATGGCGATGCCGTAGAGGCCGCCGACCAGTTGTTCCCGCTGCCACACCTCCACCGAGTGGGCGTGGCCCAGGCGGTGCATCTCCCGGTAGGCGTCGGTCATCTCGTCGGTGATCCAGGTGCCTTCCTGCTCGTCCCTCGGCGCCCGGCAGGCTTCGATCACACGGTCGAATGCGCGATCAAAAGTGACCCGGAAGTCCCCCCTGCGCAGGACCTTGCGCATGGTGCGGCCGATACGGAACCGGTCCGGCAGTACCACGCAGCGGGGGGAGGGGCTCCACCAGAGGATCGGCTGGTCGTCGGCGTACCAGGGGAAAATACCGCGGCGGTAGGCCGCCAGCAGCCAGTCGGGCGTCAGGTCGCCGCCGATGGCCAGCAGTCCGTCGGGCTCCTTCAGGGCGAGCCGGGTGGGCGGAAATTCGACCGTTTCCGGATCGAGGAGGGTCAGGTGGCCGTCGTTGGTTCCGGTCATGGGTTGGCGTGCTGATAAGCGGGTTGTGGGGCGGCCCCGCTATCGATGGCATTCTGCGGGACACGCTGTGAATACATCCTTGTACGCTCGTAATCGACATCCCTGTCTCATACGGTCCCGCAGAATGCCATCGGTAGCGGGACCTTCACATTGAGCTTCAGTGTTCTTCCGAGCCGGGGCCGTAGGAGCCTGCTTGCAGGCGAACGGATCGGGCCCCGTTCTCTATCCATCTGCGAGCAGCGACGTAGGGTGCGCCGTGCGCACCGCTGGCTGGACCGATGTGCACCGGCGCACCCTGCTTAGAGTCCCGAGTCCCGAGTCCCGAGTCCCGAGTCCCGAGTCCCGAAATCACTGCGCGTCCAGGAAACGCTCCGCATCCAGCGCCGCCATACAGCCGGTTCCGGCGGAGGTCACCGCCTGGCGGTAAATATGGTCGGACACGTCGCCGGCGGCAAAGACGCCGGGAATAGAGGTCTGGGTGGCGTTTCCGTGCAGGCCGCTCTGTACGATGATGTAGCCGCCGTTCATCTCCAGTTGTCCCTGGAAGATATCGGTGTTGGGCTTGTGGCCGATGGCGATGAATACGCCGGACACATCCAGCTCCCGGGTGGAGTCGTCCTGCACGCTGCGCAGGCGCGCACCGGTGACGCCGTTGTCATCGCCCAATACCTCGTCGAGGGTGTGATGCCAACAGACATTGATGTTGCCGTTTTCCACCTTGTCCATCAGCCGGTCCTGCAGGATCTTCTCCGCGCGCAGTGTGTCGCGACGGTGAATCAGGGTGACTTCGCTGGCGATATTGGACAGGTACAGGGCTTCCTCCACTGCCGTGTTGCCGCCGCCGACAACCGCCACCTTCTGGTCGCGGTAGAAGAAGCCGTCGCAAGTCGCGCAGGCGCTGACGCCGCGGCCCTGGAAGGCCTCCTCGGAGGGCAGGCCCAGGTACTGGGCGGAGGCGCCGGTGGCGATGATCAGCGAGTCGCAGGTATAGGTCTCGTTGCCTTTCAGGGTGAAGGGGCGGTTCTTCAGGTCCACGGAGTCGATGTGGTCGAAAAGGATCTGTGTTTCGAAGCGCTCGGCGTGCTGCTGCATTTGCACCATCAGGTCCGGGCCCTGCAGGTCCGAGACGCCGCCGGGCCAGTTTTCCACTTCGGTGGTGGTGGTCAGCTGGCCGCCCTGTTGCATACCGGTGATGACCACCGGGTTGAGGTTGGCGCGGGCGGCGTAGATCGCTGCAGTGTAACCGGCCGGGCCGGAGCCGAGGATAATCAGTCGATGATGGTTATTGCTCATGAAACGCTCTTAAAACAGATGATTGAAAACAGTGTATCCAGCGCTGGGGCCGTTGCCTCGTTCGACGATTTTTTGATCAGTCGAGGCTATCAGGTCGGCCGATATCATAGGCGATGGCAGGGGGGCTACGAAATAGCCTGAGCCTATTTCTCCCATTGGGGCCTGCTATTTTGTCTTTTGACACTATCTCCCGCCGGGGTTCGACAAACTTCGAGCCAGTTCTCATTCCGCATTAAAATAATGTTCTATATTGTTGATTTAATTGAACTAATAAGCAGTTAAAGTGATCTCTGAAAGGCGCCGCTGGTAGCATTTCCATCCGGTCTGTAGTACACAGACGGCTGCCGCGGCCCGCCGCAACAACATAAGCAGCAATACGAACACCGAGGTAAGCCATTGAAGGCCGATAGCGCAACCGACAATGCCGACGACGAAACCGGCGGCCTGCCCGAATCCCTGATCGCGCGCCTGTTGCGGGAGGGGATGCTGATCGCGCTGCTGGCGGGTGCGCTGCTGCTCGCCATCAGCCTGATGAGCTACGACGCCCTCGATCCGGGCTGGTCCCATACCGGGCGGGGTGGCGATGTGCACAATGCCATCGGCCCCACCGGCGCCTGGCTGGCGGATGTCTGCCTGTCCCTGCTGGGTTGGATGGCCTATGTGTTCCCGCTGCTGATCGGCTGGCGCGCCGTCCGCATCCTGCGCGACCGCAACGCCCGTTTTCACGGTCCGCTGTTTGCACTGCGCGTATTCGGCCTGGCGTTGCTGCTGGTGACCGGCGCCGCCATCGCCACTCTCTGTTTTGCCCAGGCCGCGGATCCGCTGCCTTTCTCCAACGGCGGCATTATCGGCGCGGCGGTCTCCTCGGCGACCGAGGGCAGCCTCGGTTATGTCGGCGCCACTATCCTGCTGCTGGCGCTGTTTGCGATCGGTATCACCGTGTTTACCGGCCTCTCCTGGCTCAAGCTGGCCGATGCCATTGGCCGCAACATCCTCGGCTTCTTCGGCTGGCTGGGGAACCGCCTGGAACGGGCCCGCCACCAGCGTGTGGAAAATCGCGCCGCGCGGGAAGCCGTGGTGGTGCGCAAGGCCGCGGTGGAAGAGGAAAAGCAGCGCAGCGCAAAGCGCCTGCCACCCAAAATAGAGCCGGCGCCGCCCAAGCCCAAGCAGAGCCCGCGCGCCGCCAAGGAGAAGCAGGGCGAATTGTTCAAGGGGCCGGTGACCGGCACACTGCCGCCGTTGGAGTTGCTGGACCCGCCGGACAAGAACAAGAAGGACGGCTTCTCGCGGGAGTCGCTCGAGGCGCTGTCCCGCCTGCTGGAGCTGAAGCTCAAGGACTTCGGTGTGGTCGCGGAAGTGGTTTCGGTGCTGCCGGGCCCGGTGGTCACCCGCTTCGAGATCCAGCCGGCAGCGGGGGTGAAAGTCAGCAAGATCACCAACCTGGCGAAGGACCTGGCCCGCTCGCTGGCCGTGATCAGCGTGCGTGTGGTGGAGGTGATCCCGGGCAAGTCCGTGGTGGGTATCGAGATTCCCAACGAAAACCGGCAGATGGTGCGCCTGACCGAGGTGCTCAATGCAGACGTCTACGACAACGCCAAGTCCCGCCTGACCCTGGCCTTGGGCCACGATATCTCCGGCCAGCCGATGGTGGCCGACCTGGCCAAGATGCCGCACCTGCTGGTGGCCGGCACCACCGGCTCGGGTAAATCCGTGGGCATCAACGTCATGTTGCTGTCGCTGCTGTACAAGTCGACGCCGGAAGAGGTGCGCCTGATCCTGGTGGACCCGAAAATGCTGGAGCTGTCGGTCTACGAGGGCATTCCGCACCTGCTGACGCCGGTGATCACGGACATGAACGACGCCGCCAACGGCCTGCGCTGGTGCGTGGGCGAAATGGAGCGTCGCTACAAGTTGATGGCGGCCATGGGCGTGCGCAACCTGGCCGGTTTCAACCGCAAGGTGCGCGAGGCCCGCGACGCCGGCGAGCCATTGAAAGACCCGCTGTGGCAGCCGGACCCGATGTCCAGCGTGCCGGAGGAGGAGCAGACGGCGTCGGAGCTGGAGCCGCTGCCGGCCATCGTAGTGGTCATCGACGAGTTCGCCGACATGATGATGATCGTCGGCAAGAAGGTCGAGCAATTGATCGCGCGAATCGCGCAGAAGGCCCGCGCCGCCGGCATCCACCTGCTGTTGGCCACCCAGCGGCCGTCCGTGGATGTGATCACCGGCCTGATCAAGGCCAATGTGCCGACGCGGATCGCCTTCCAGGTGTCCTCCAAGGTGGATTCGCGCACGATTCTCGACCAGGGCGGTGCCGAGCAGTTGCTGGGCCACGGCGACATGCTCTACCTGCCGCCGGGCAGCGGCGTGCCGGTGCGGGTGCACGGCGCCTTTGTCGACGACCACGAGGTGCACAAGGTGGTGGCCGACTGGAGCCGCCGCGGCGAGCCCGACTATATCGATGGCATCGTCGACGACAGCAACAACAGCATTCCGGTACCGGGCATGCAGACCGAGGGCGAGGACGGCGACGATCCGGAAACCGACGCGCTCTACGACGAGGCGGTGGCCTTTGTCACCAAGTCCCGCAAGGCCTCCATCTCGTCGGTACAGCGCCAGTTGCGCATCGGCTACAATCGCGCCGCGCGTATTATCGACGCCATGGAAGCCGCCGGCGTCGTGTCCCCGGCCGGCCACAACGGCAACCGCGAGGTACTGGCGCCGCCGCCCGCGTGATCATTGACCAAGGCGGGCGGGCGAAGGCAGCGGGAACAGCCCCGGTTCAGCGACTGTTCACCGCGCCGCAGCTAGCCTTATAGGAAATCCCCCAGACTGGATCCCGTTATGAAAAACCTCCTGCGCACCGCACTGCTGGCCCTGGGCGTGCTGGCCGGCACCACCTGGGCCGATGCCACCGATGAATTGAGCAAACTGCTGCAACCGCTGGAATCCCTGTCCGGAGATTTCCAGCAGACCCTCACCGATGAGCGCGGTGAAGTGCTACAGAAAAGCAGCGGCAACTTTTCCGTGCAGCGCCCGGGCAAACTGCGCTGGAAGACCGGCGAGCCTTTTCCGCAACTGCTGGTCACCGACAACAGGCAACTGTGGCTCTACGACCCGGACCTGGAGCAGGTCACCATCCGCCCGGTGGACGACCGCATGAAGGAAACCCCGGCGCTGCTGTTGGGGGGCAAGGTCGAGGAAATCCGCAGCTCGTTCAACGTCAGCAGCGAGAAGGGCGCCTTTCACCTGACACCGAAACGCGCCAAGGCGCCGTTCAAGCGCATGGAGATTCGCTTCGGCAAGGACGGTATGCCGTCGACGATGACCGTGCGCGACAGCATGGGCCAGACCACCGAGATCGAGTTCAGTGGCATGAAGGCCAATCCGGAACTCTCCGCCGCCCTGTTCAAATTCGATCCGCCCGCCGGGACCGACGTTATCAAAGATGAGTGACCTGTTTCAGTCCACGCCGACACACCAGCCGCTGGCCGCACGCATGCGGCCCGAATCCCTGGCCCAGTATATGGGCCAGACGCATTTATTGGGCCCGGGAAAACCGCTGCGCGAGGCGGTGGAGCGCGGCCAGTTGCACTCGATGGTGCTCTGGGGCCCGCCCGGCGTGGGCAAGACCACCTTCGCGCGGCTGCTGGCGCAGGAGTGCGATGCGCGCTTCGCAACCCTGTCTGCAGTGCTCGCCGGGGTAAAGGAAATTCGCCAGGCGGTGGCGGAAGCGGAACAGCACAACGTCCAGTCCGGCCGCGGCACCATCCTGTTCGTGGATGAGGTGCACCGTTTCAACAAGGCGCAGCAGGATGCCTTCCTGCCGTATGTGGAAGAGGGCACCGTGACCTTCGTCGGCGCCACCACCGAAAACCCGGCCTTCGAGCTCAACAACGCGCTGCTGTCCCGTTGCCGCGTCTACCTGTTGCGCAGCCTGTCCGAGGAAGAGTTGCTGGGCCTGCTGGAGCGTGCGCTGGAGACCGACGACGAACTCCGGCAGCGGCAGTTCGATATCGCCGACGGTGTGCTGGCCAAGATCGCCCGCGCCGCGGACGGCGATGCCCGCGGTGCGCTGAACCTGCTGGAAATCGCCTGTGACCTGTCCCGGGAAGAGGGCGACCGGCTGGTAATCGACGACGATGTACTGGCCGAGGTGCTGAGCGCCGACGTGCGCCGCTTCGACAAGGGCGGCGACTACTTCTACGACCAGATTTCCGCCATGCACAAATCGGTGCGCGGCTCGGATCCGGATGCGGCCCTCTACTGGTTCGCACGCATGCTCGACGGCGGTTGCGACCCGCTGTATATCGCCCGCCGCGCGGTGCGCATGGCCAGCGAGGACATCGGCAACGCCGATCCGCGCGCACTGCAACTGGCGCTGCAGGCCTGGGACGTGCAGGAGCGCCTGGGCAGCCCCGAGGGTGAACTCGCCATCGCCCAGGCGATCGCCTACCTGGCGGTGGCGGCCAAGAGCAACGCTGTCTACAGCGCCTACAACCGGGTACTGGCGGACGTACGCCGCGACCCCAGTTACGACGTTCCCATCCACCTGCGCAACGCGCCCACCAAGCTGGCGAAAAGCATGGCCCACGGCGCCGAGTACCGCTACGCCCACGACGAGCCGGACGCCTTCGCCGCCGGTGAGAACTACTTTCCGCAGGAAATCGCCGGGCGTCGCTACTACCAGCCGGTCCCCCGGGGCCTGGAACTGAAGATCGGCGAAAAGCTGGAACGGCTGCGCCAGCTCAATCGCGAGAGCGACCGGCAGCGCTATGAATCCGATGATCGATAGGCAATTTTCGATGAACAATGAGTCTCAGTCGGGCACAATTGGTCCGTCTTTGATAAGTCATTGGTAATTGAAACAGCATGCAATGGTTGGCAATAGCGCTCGGTGGCGCCGTCGGGGCAATCCTTCGGCACCTGGTCACCCTCTGGGCACACCCGGTGTTCAACGGCAAGTTCCCGCTGGGCACCCTGATCGTCAATGTCGTCGGCTCCTGCCTGATCGGTATCGCCTATGTGCTGATCGCCCAGCGCGCCATGCTGGGTGAGGAAATCCGCCTGATGCTGATGACCGGGCTCTGCGGTGCGCTGACCACCTTTTCCACCTTCTCGCTGGATACCCTGATCTTGTGGCACAATGGCCAGCCCCTGACGGCGCTGACCTATGTGGCTCTCAGCCTGGTACTGTGCCTCGGCGCCACCGCCACCACCGTGGCGCTGTTAATGAAGTTTTTTTAACCGACCCGGACTCCGCCAGGCGGAGGACCCAGCAGTAAGAACAACGAGATGCTCGACCCCAAACTGATTCGTACGCAAATGGACCAGGTAGCCGCGGCCCTGAAAAAGCGCGGTGTGGAACTGGACACAGCGAAACTCGAAAAACTCGAGGAGCGCCGCAAGGAACTGCAGGTGCGCACCGAGGCGCTGCAGAGCGAGCGCAACAGCAAGTCGAAGAATATCGGCCGCGCCAAGGCCGCGGGCGAAGACATAGCGCCGCTGTTGAAGGAAGTCGAATCCCTGGGCGGCGAGCTGGACAAGGCCAAAAACGCACTGGGCGAGCTGCAGGCGGAGCTGGACGAGGTCCTGTACGCGCTCCCCAACCTGCCGGACGAATCCGTGCCCGAGGGCGAGAGCGAAGACGACAATGTCGAAGTGCGCCGCTGGGGCCAGCCGCGCCAGTTCGATTTTGACATCCAGGACCATGTGGACCTGGGCGCGAAACTCGGCGGCCTGGATTTCGAGATGGCCACCAAGCTCACCGGCTCGCGCTTTGCGGTGATGACCGGACAGCTGGCGAAGCTGCACCGCGCGCTGGCGCAGTTTATGCTCGATACCCATATCGAGGAGCACGGCTATCGCGAGGCCAATGTGCCGGTGATCGTCAACGTGGATTCCCTCTATGGCACCTCGCAGCTGCCCAAGTTCGAGGAAGACCTGTTCAAACTCACCGACGAACGCGGCTTCTACCTGATCCCGACCGCGGAAGTGCCGCTGACCAATTTCTATCGCGACGAAATCGTCGAGGACGCGGACTCACTGCCTCACAAATTCGTCGCCCACACCACCTGCTTCCGTTCCGAGGCCGGTTCCCACGGCCGCGACACCCGCGGTATGATTCGCCAGCACCAGTTTGAAAAAGTGGAGCTGGTCTGGGCGACGCGCCCGGATCAATCCGAAGAGGCACTGGAGACCCTGACACAGAATGCCGAAACCATCCTGCAGAAGCTGGAGCTGCCGTACCGTACCGTCACCCTGTGCGGCGGCGATATCGGTTTCGCCGCGCGCAAGACCTACGATATCGAGGTCTGGATCCCGTCCCAGGACAAATACCGGGAGATCTCTTCCTGCTCCCTGGTGGGCGACTTCCAGGCGCGCCGCATGAAGGCCCGCTGGCGCAACCGTGCAACCGGCAAGCCGGAACTGTTGCACACCCTGAACGGCTCCGGCCTGGCGGTGGGCCGCACCCTGATCGCGGTTCTGGAAAACTACCAGCGCGAGGACGGCAGTATAGAAGTGCCCGAAGTATTGCGTTCCTATATGCGCGGTCAGGAAGTGATCTCGCCCGAATCTGCATAGTTGTCTCGGAACTCGCTTACTGGCAGCAGGAGCGAGAAGTTGCCCCTTAAACAAAAACTACTGAAACAATAAGCCCCAACCTTGCGCTACCTACCACTCGCCTTTGATCTCAAAGACCGCCCCTGCCTGCTGATAGGCGGCGGTGCCATCGCCACCCGCAAGGCGCGCCTGTTGCACAGGGCCGGCGCGCGCCTGCTGGTGATCTCCCCGGAAATTACCGATGAACTCCGCCAGCTGGTGGAAGACAGCAGCGGCGAGTATTTCCGTTCCCGCTACCACGAGGACTTCCTCGATGGCGCCGAACTGGTAATAGCCGCCACCGGGGACGAGCAGGTAAACGCCGCGGTTTCCCGCGATGCGAAGGCCCGGCGCCTGCCGGTCAATGTGGTGGATTCCCCGGCGCTGTGCACCTTTACCTTCCCGGCGATTGTCGAGCGCGGGCCGATTTCCATCGGCATCAGCAGCGGCGGCGCGGCACCGGTGCTGGCGCGCCGGATCCGCGCGCAGCTCGAAGTGCTGCTGTCGCCCGGGATCGCCTCGCTGGCGGAACTGGCCGCGCGGATGCGCGACAGGGTGAAGAAGGCGTTGCCGGAAGCGCGGCGCAAGGACTTCTGGCAGTGGGTATTCGACGGCCCGGTGGCCGGCAAGGTGGAAGCCGGCAAAATCGGGGAGGGGGAAAAGGCGCTGCTGCAGGCACTGGAGCAGTGGCAGGGCAGCCCGGCACCGGGAGGCGAGGTCTACCTGGTCGGCGGCGGCCCCGGCGATCCGGACCTGCTCACCTTCCGCGCCTTGCGGTTGATGCAGCAGGCAGACGTGGTGCTCTACGACCGCCTGGTTTCAACCGAGGTGCTGGACCTGGTCCGTCGCGACGCGGATCGTATCTACGTGGGCAAGAAGAAGGAATTCCACTCGGTGCCCCAGGACGATATCAACCAGCTACTGGTGGACCTGGCGCGGGAGGGCAAGAAGGTGCTGCGCCTGAAGGGCGGCGATCCATTCATTTTCGGCCGCGGCGGCGAGGAGATAGACCGCATCGCCGAGGCCGGCATCCCGTTCCAGGTGGTGCCCGGCATCACCGCCGCTTCCGGCTGCTCCACCTACGCCGGCATTCCACTGACCCACCGCGACTACGCCCAGTCGGTGCGCTTCATTACCGGCCACCTGAAAGAGGGCGAACTGCGGTTGCCGTGGAAAGAGCTGGCGGTACCGGGTGAGACGCTGGTGTTTTATATGGGCCTGACCGGCCTGTCGACCATCTGCGCGCAATTGATGATGCACGGCTTGTCACCCGGGACACCCGCGGCGCTGGTGGAAAAGGGCACCACCCGCGAACAGCGCGTCGTGGTCGGCGACCTGACCAGCCTGCCGCAACTGGCGGTGGACGAGAAAGTCGAAGCGCCGGCATTGACGATTATCGGCGGCGTTGTGAGCCTGCACACAAAGCTGAGCTGGTATCGCGACAGCCAGTAGAGATCCACTCCACAGTCAACGGCACTCCCGGCGCCGCTGTCCACCCTGCACCCGGGTCTCTCCCATGCAAGCATCTATACTGCAAAAGACGTTTGCGAGTGGTGCACGACATGTTTTTGGCGTTGATCCGGTTCTATTGCACTTTGTTGGTGCGGGCATTTCAGCCGCAGGAACATGAAATCTGTATCCCGGATCCGCAAGACGACCACACGCGTCGCTACACCCGGGACTACCGGCTAAAGAAAAGCTGGGTCAAAAACCTGTGGATCGGCGCATCGCTACTGATGTTGTGTTTCCCGCTGCTACCAGTCGTGCTCGCCCTGGGGCTGCTGACTTCCTTCCTGTCATTCGCAATCCTCGACGAGACGGCCTGATACCGGTTCGCTGTCCCGGCCGGGAACGACGACCCGTGATCGTGGCTGCCCGTGCTCAAGAAGAATCACAACGATCATCCCGCTCAATGGAAACAACCCCAGCCACCAGGTAATGCCGAGGCCGGGGCCCGAATCGAGGACCGCCACTACCAGGGAAAGCAGCAGCAGCCCGAATCCCGACAAGCGCGTCCCCCTTTTCAACCTTTCGTAAGGGGCCGCCGGTTGCACCAGCCGCTGGGTCAGCGGTGCGTGTCGCGCCATCGAGAGCGCCAGCAGCAACTGGGCGAACAACAGGGAAACAAAAACCGAAAGCATCCTATCCCTCCGCCGCGACGGCGCGACTACCGATTCCGTTCGAGCGGTAGGCTCGCCGGTAGCCATAGATTGCCAAAAGGCCGAAGGCGATCGCGACGGCGATTGCCGACAGATCGAAACCCGCCAGCACCCGGTCGCCATTGGCCAGGCTGATTCCCAGGTGCCGGTTGCTGGTCACGGCATTGACCAACGGCACAAGACTCCAGGCCGTCGCCGCCAGTAGGAGCAGTCCCCGCCAGATT
Organism: Microbulbifer litoralis; assembly: GCF_023634065.1. Taxonomy (GTDB): domain Bacteria; phylum Pseudomonadota; class Gammaproteobacteria; order Pseudomonadales; family Cellvibrionaceae; genus Microbulbifer; species Microbulbifer litoralis. The sequence continues at coordinate 38,846 of NZ_JALKCV010000004.1, read as the reverse complement.
CTCTCCAGCGGGCGCAGCCAGGTGTAGGCAAAGGTCAGCATCCAGGCCAGGAACAGGCAGTGCATCTCCCAGTCGGCCCGTTCGGACCAGTGGGCGGGAATCAGGCGATTTGCACAGAAATAGGCCGCGATACCGATGGGAAGCCCGACAAGGACCGCTGCGTAGAAACGCTCCACGGCAGCGAAGGATTGTCGGTCTCTTGCCTGCCGCTTCCTGAGCCAGTAGATGGCACCGGTGCCGATCATACCGACACCGAGCAGACCGCTGAAGATGTAGAGCCAGCGCAGTCGCCAATCGGCGAACAGCCCCTCGTGCAGGGCGATCAGCGTTTTCTCCACGGACGCGGCGCCACCGTAGAGCTGGTTGCCACCCTCGAGCCGTTCGCCGGTGCTGGCTCGGTACAGGATCTTGTGCGGTTTGCCCCGATAGTGACCCGGCGTGGTCTCCGGCAGGTAGAAAGACAGGCGCGCATTTTTGTCGCCGGGGTAGAGCAGATACAGTTGTCCGATACTGGTTTTGGTCTCGGCCTGTGCCGCATGCAGCAGCGGAACCACCGGGACCATGTGCGCCGGCGTGCCGGTTTTCGGCTCCGCTTCTGCCTCGGGAAACGCTTCCCTGTAAAAGGTACGGGCCCCGTCTTCACCATACTGGGCGGTTACGATCGGGGTCATAAAAGTGACAGCGAAAAAGATCAGTCCGCTGTAGACGATCATCAGCTGAAACGGCAGTGACATCACGCTGGTGATATTGTGCAGGTCGAGCCAGGAGCGGGAGCTCCTGAACAGCCGCAGTGTGAAAAAATCGCGGAAGATTTTCCGGTGAATGATGACACCGCTAACCAGGCCCACCAGCATCAGCAGGGTGCACAGCCCCACAATCCAGTAGGCCGCGGTTTCCGGCAGGTAGTGCAGTTTCCAGTGAAGGCGATAGAGTGCCTCGCCCCCGCCTGTGTGACGGGGCCGGATCCATTGCGGCTCGCCGTCCGCGAACGACAGGTATTCCGCGCGCCGCTCCGGTCGATGCCCATCGGGCCGCCGGGGTGGTTGCCATTCGATCCAGGTATTGCCGTTTCGCCCGGTGGGCAGGATCACGCCCCACCAGATGGCATCCTGGATTGCCAGTGCGTGCAGGCGCCTGAACCCCAGCTCCACCAGCTCCGCCTGGGTGACGGTGATACGGCCGCCGGCAGAGGGTGCGCTGAAAATCGTTTGTGTCGGATCGCTCGCACTGGCCTGGCGGTCCATTGCCAGTGGCCGCTCTGGTTCCATCCAGCGGTCGATTTCGTAGTGGAAGTAGCCGACGGTTCCGGTGAGGAAAATAAAGAACATCATCGCGCTGAACAGGATCCCGGCCCAGCGATGCAGCTGCGCCATGGCAGCGCGAAACCTCGTCTTCATACCTGCCCTCCCGCTCGCAGCGACAGTATCAGCGCGTCGATGGCGCCGCAGCCGAGGGCAGGGAGCAGCAGGCCAATCCAGGCCCGCCAGTGCGTCCGGGCGCAGAAGGTCCACAAGAACGCAGCCGTATAGACAGTGAAGCTGAACAGCAGGGCCACCAGGGTAGTCTGCGCGCGATCGACTGCCAGCAGCAGGGCGAGCAACAGGGGCAGGGCGATACTGAGGGCGTAGCCGCCCGCCAGCGCGGCCAGGCAGCGGGATATGATATCCAGCGGTAAAGGCGTATGCGGCAATCGGGCCGGCATGCGTATCTCCCGGGAAGCAATGGAAAAGCGCGGGGCAGGGACCACCGCGCTATCGATTTCGGGTACCGCCGGTGCTCAGAGGCGCATGCCGATACTCAGGCGAAGATCCCGACCGGGCGCCGGGTAGCCGATGATGCCGGAGCCGGGGTAGACACTGCGGAAATCCTCCACACTGCCGTGATCCAGGTACTGGTCGTCCAGCAGGTTCTTTACCGTCAGCGTCAGGCTCAGCCCATCCACCGCACCCGGTTGCCAGTGCGCGTAGATGTCGTGCACATCGTAGCCCGGCTTATCGATTGCCGCCCCGGCAGATTCCACGTAGATATCGTTCCTGTCCTGCACGACAGTGGCGATCCAGCCGATATCCAGCGTGGACGTCAGCCGATAGGAGGTATCGATGTTCAACGTATCCCCGGTCGAAGTACCCAGATATCCATAGGAGTAGCGGGTCAGCTCCTCGCCGTCGATCTCGGCGCTGGTATCGAGAAAACTCCACTTGGAGAAAAGGCGCTCGCCCCGGTAAGCGAAGCCGAGTGTGTAACCTTCGGATTCCAGGTCGCCGAGGTTTTCGTAGTGCCTGGACCAGGGCACCGCATTGCCGATGGCATCTTCGATGGTGGTATCGTGCAGACCGGCGGAAAGCAGGAAACGACCGATTTCGTAATCCACACCCAGCTCGAAGTTCTTTGCGCGCTCGGCTTCGAGATCCGGGTCATTGGTGGTGCCGAACAGCTTGAACCCGTCATTGGTTTCCACACCGCGCAGCGATTCTGCATAGCCGCCGCTGAATGTCAGGCTGTTGGTGGCGCTGTAGGAAAAGCCCAGGTTGGGGCTGAAACCGTCTTCGGCAAAGCGATTGCCCTCCTTGTCCTCGGCCTCGAAGTCATCGAAACGTGTGCCGAAGGTCAGCAGCAGCCTGTCGGTGGGCCGATAGTCGTCCTGCACGAAGAAACCCAGGACTTCACTGGTTTCCAGGAAAGGGTCGGCAGCGCCCGCCTCGCCGGCGAGGACCTCGTCATCGCGGTAGTCGATACCGTATTGGACAGTGTGGCTCGCCACTTCACTGGTATTGCCGATGGTGAAGCCGGTGGTTTCCACCGAGCTCATGTAGTTGTCCGAGGGGCGGTAGATTTCGAAATCGGTCCGGTACAGGCTGGTGCTGACAGAGACCAAGCCGCTGTCCGGTTTGTCCCACTCGTATTTCAGTGTGCTGGTCGCGCGATCGAATTCGAGACGGCGCAGCGGGTTGCGCGGTCCTTCGCTCCATTCCGGGCGTTGCAGTTTCAGGCCTTCCTCGGCCAGCTTCTCGTGGCTCAGGCTGGCCTTGTGGCCACTCTCGAAATCTCCCACCAGCTTGAGGAATGACAGTTCCTGCTTCGAGTTGCTGCCGGTGAGCTCATCGCCGTTGCCGTCTTCCATATTGTCCTGGTCGGAATTCACGAAGCTGCCCATGGCACCAAAGGTGTCATTGAAGCGGCCGTACACCGTTGCACTGTTCTTGGTCCCTTCGCTGTTGGAGAAGTAACCGGTTTTCAGCAGTGCGCCCAGATTCTCATCGCCCAGCAGATCGTCCGGGTCCTTGGTTTCGAACTTGATTGCGCCGCCCAGTGCGCCCGGGCCGCTGGTGGCATCGCCGGCGCCGACCTGGACATGTACCTGTTTCAGCAACTCCGGCTCAATGGTGATGCGGCCGGTGTGGTGATAGGTGACACCGGATTGGGTGGCTCCGTCCACACTGATATTCAATGTGTCCTCACCCAGGTTGCGTACGTAGATTTTCTGCGCGGCGCCGACAGAGCCGCCGACTAGCACCGATGTCACGCCAGAGAAAATATCGTCCAGGTCATTGGCCTGCCTGCGGTTCAGGTCCCCGGCGTCGAGCAGGCTGTCTACCGGCTGACCGATGACGACCACTTCTTCCGTCAGTTCTTCGTTTTCTTTCCTTTCAGCGGTTTCGGCCAGGGCGCCGCCGGGAGCGAGAGCGGTGGTCAGGGCCAGGGGGCTGAGGTAGGTAGCGGGTTTCAGCAGGCATTGCATCGGGATTACTTCCTTTTAATTAAGCGTAAGGCGAAGCATTATCATTTACATTGGCCTATCTGTAAACAATCGTGCCGACCCTTGAGCCGGGAATGGGCAGCGGCCGGGAGGGCGGGTGTGGTGGAGGGGGAAGCGCGGGGCCGACAGGAGATCGCGAGCAATGGGTACCCGGTTGATCCGGGTATTTCACCAGGCGTACGCTGAATACTAAGCGGCCTGGTGAAATATCCGGGCTAGTGGTCCATGCGGAAAGTTCGGTCACTAAGGAACACAGCCAAAGTGTTCAGATCAAGGCGAGAAAGCGTAGGAATAGTGGTTCTATTTTAGGCTTTCTCAACGCAGAGCTGGACGCTTTGGCGAAGCGAACAGCTACACAACTTTCCGTATGGACTACTAGTGTGACCTTTTCGAGGTTAGTCCAAGGCGCCTCGATAGAGTGTCCCGTTTCGGGGGTAGGCCATAGAAACGCGCATAGTCACGGGAAAACTGGGCCGCACTTTCATAACCCACTGCAAAGGCTGTGCCGGTGACATTGTCGGCCCCGGCATCAAGAATTCGTCTGGCCTCCACGAGGCGCAACTGCTTCTGGTACTGGATGGGCGTGACCCGCGTCAGCGCCTTGAAGTGACGATGGAACGAGGTAAGGCTCATTCCGGCTGCCGCAGCCAGATCCTCCACCCGCATGGCTGTCGCAAAGTCCCTGCGCAGAATTGCCAAAGCCCGCTCTATACGGCTGGAAGCGCCGTCTGGCCTGACAAGAGCACGAAGTTCCGCCCCGGTATCCCCCTTGAGTAGCCAAAAGCTCAGTTCCCGCAGCAGACCCGGATAGAGGACCGATAGCGAATCCGGCGTCTCGAGCAAACGCGCCAGCCGCGTCAGGCAATCGATAATCTCCGGTCCCAACACGTGGACAGATAATCCCGTGTTGGCAGAGGCGGTCTTTTCCTCGACGGGATCGAGCATGGCCGCCACTTCGCGCAATACCGCCACGTCCAGCTCGACGGAAATACCAAGGAACGGCCGCTTGACACTGGCACGCGTAATCACGCCCTTGGCGAGGAGAGACACGCTGACCAGCAGCGCCTCGCCCTCGGCATAATCAAGCACTTGTTCGCCGAGCCAAACCTGCTTGGCTCCCTCGACGACAACACCCAGTGCGGGGCGATAGATGGCGTAGTCAGGCAATTTCTGCGCTGCTGCGCGGCCAATCACCATGCCTGGAACCGGCGTTTGGAAGATGCCAAAACCTTGATCCCGGTGAGACAGATAGCGCTTCAGGGCATTTTTCAGATCGGTGAGCATTCCGCCTCCTTTAACGCATCTTCTTGCAATTGGCAGTATTTGGCAAAAAAATCGCACTCACCGACAAGCGACAGACACCGGTTCGTAGGATTATCCCCATTCCTCCAACAACTGAGCGGATCAGCAATCATGCCTAACAATCCCAAAATTGCGCTCATCACCGGCGGAAGCCGCGGGCTTGGCCGGAACACTGCACTGCATCTGGCGCGTCGTGGCGTCGATGTCATCGTGACCTACCAGACGAGCGAAGCGGCGGCGCAGGCCCTCGTCGAAGAGTGCCACTCAATTGATCGCCGCGCCGTCGCACTGCCCTACGATGCCAACCACATTGCCGGGATAGACGAATTCGTCGCTGCCGTGCAGCAGGCTCTCGCAACGACTTGGAATACCGATCGGTTCGACTTTCTCGTCAACAATGCCGGGGTCCATGCGCCGGCCCCGTTCGGGGAAATCACCGAAGCCGACTTCGATCGCCTCTCGAATATTCACTTCAAGAGCGTCCTGTTCCTTACGCAAAAACTCTTGCCGCTGCTCAAGGATGGTGGCCGCATCGTCAATGTATCCACCAGCATGACACGCCACGCCAATGCTGGAAGTGCCGCCTATGCCTCGATGAAGGGAGCCCTTGAAGTGCTAACGCGCTATATGGCAGTGGAACTTGGGCCGCGTGGTATTTCGGTGAATACGATCGCTCCAGGTCCGGTTGCCACAGATTTCTTTGGCGGGGCGGTGCGCGATGTCCCGGAGGTTCAGGAATTTGTCACCGCCAATACCTCTCTGGGAAGAGCTGGCGTGGCCGATGACATCGGGCTTTTCATTACCTCGCTCTTGTCCGAAGATAGTCGCTGGCTCAACGGGCAACGGATCGAAGTCTCGGGTGGCTTCTTCCTCTAGCCCGGATATTTCACCAGGGGCCACGATGATCGCGCCCCCTGATGCAATATCCGGGCTATCGGAGCTGGATTTCGTAACGGGTCTCCCCCTCCGCCATCGGCGAGGGATTACCCTTTACCCAATCCTCATGGCCGTTGCCGAAAAAGGGCGACAGCGGGTGTGCGCTCTGTCCGGTGGCCATATGGAAGATGGCGTTCTCCTCGCGACCCGGTGCCACCACCATGCGCTCGGAAGCGCCGCTGTCCGGCGACTGGACACGCGGCATATGGGTATCGCCGGAAAGCGGTTCTGCCGGCATTGCGGTAAACCAGTTGACCGCGGATAGCGCGCGGCCCAGGGGGTGGCGAATCTCTGCGGTATTCTGTTCGCCCCAGGTCTGCTCCGCCAGTGGCAGGCCGCCCTCAGCCATCTTCGCCAGCACTTCATCCAGCGCCGACAATTTCAGGGACTGCCAGGATTCGAACTCCGGGTTGCGCAGGTTTTCGGGCTCGCGGCTGGCCATCTCCCAGATGGCGTATTCGATCTGGCGGTTCACCGAGCCCAGCGAAAAGTCCTTATCAAAGCCCCGCATATAGGTCAGCAGTGGCGCGGTGGCGTATTCCATGAATTTCAGGCGGTAGTTCCGCACGATGCGGTAGCCGACAGAATCCGCGTTGGCGCGCGCGCCCCAGTTTTCGACCTGAGCGCGTATATCGCGATAGGAATCCCTGCCCGCAAGTAATGCCAGCAGGTGCTGCTGCCAACGCTGCAGGAAGACGGCGCGGTCGTCGAGCTGGATATCCAGCAGATCCTGTTCGCTGAATTGGTCGCGCCTGAACAGGTCGTCGCGAATCTGCTGCTGGCGTGCGCCCAGGGCGTAGCCCTGGTTGCCCATGATGCGCAGGAATTCCCCATCCATGGTGCGGGCGTTCGCCGTCCAGATACGGTGGGAAGGCGGGTCGTATACCCGGGGCTGCTCATCCACCGACAGATAGCCGTCCCAGTAGTTGTCGCCATCGGCCCAGGAAACGGAACGACTGCCGTCAAACCCTACCCGTCGCGGAATGGCGCCGCCGACGGTCCAGCCGATATGGCCCCGGCTGTCGCCCACCACCAGGTTCTGGTGCGGAATGCCCAGTGTCGGGCCGAGATCCAGCGCTTCCCTGGCGGTCTCCACTGTTTCCATACGCAGCAGATTCAGGTTGCCGCCCTCGACATCGTGCGCGACCCAGCGGTAGGCCAGGGGCCTGCCGTTGTGATCTTCGGCGACCACCGGCCCCCAGATGGTTTTGCGCACCGCCAGTGTTTCCGGGGCGGCGCCCTTGACCGCAATGGTCTCCTCGGCGCTCTCAAATGCACGCCAGCCGTCGGGCGTGCGGTACTGGCTACCGTCTTCGTTCAATTCCAGCGGGATCAGGTCGCTCCAGTCGCCGCCGGTGTTGGTGAAGCCCCAGGCTACCTTGCCGTTGCTGCCCACCACGGCGATGGGGCCGCCCGGCAGGGTGGCGCCACGCAGGTAGCGTTCGGTTCCGGGGATTTTCCAGGCGGCCCGGTACCAGATGTTGGGTACGTTCAGGCCCAGGTGCATATCATCGGCGACTATGGCCGCACCGTGTTCGGTCAGGGCGCCGCCGACAACCCAGTTATTGCTACCGACGATATGATCTTCACTGGCCATGGGTTGGTAGGCGAGCGACTGGTCCGCCTCCAGCAGTGAGGCGATATTCGTCTGTGGCAGGGTCACCGGACCGCGGGCTTTCCCGATTAGCGGTGCATCCCAGCTGCCGCCAGCGGGAAAGAAGAAATGGTAGAGGTCCTCCGGCAACAGGTCCGCCAGCGCGGTGTCCCGAAATTCATATTTGCCGTTGGGACTCTGCAGGGTCAGGTACATACTGAAGATGGTCAGCATGCTGTCCGCGGCGGTCCAGGGCTGTGGTTCGGTGCCGAGCAGGGCATACTCCCAGGGTTTTGCGCCGAGCTGTTCTAGGCCGTAGTTCACCCCCTCGACATACCGGCTCAGCAGTTGCCGCTGGGCGCGGGGCAGGGCGGCCACATTGCGCTCCGCCCGCTGCCGGAACTGGTGCACCCGCACGCGGCGATCGTGTTTCAACGCCGCATTGCCCACCAACGCCGAAAGCTCCCCGGCGGAATTGCGCCGCAGCAGGTCCATCTGGAAGAAGCGCTCCTGGGCGTGCAGGAAGCCCAGCGCAAAGGCGCTGCTGTCGCGGCTTTCCGATTCGATCAGTGCCACGCCCCGGGTATCGCGGCGGATGGTCGCCGGCACCTGTAACACGCCCGTCTCCAGGTCGCCTTCCAGAATCGGCAGACTCTGGCGCAGCCAGATCCAGGCGGCCACCAGCGCAATCAACACGAGTGCCGCGGCCCCCGGCAACAGGCGTAAAATCAGGCGGGGAATGGACGATTGTCGGGACATGGTCATTTTCGCTTTGTCATTATTGTCATTGGTACAGATCGTGAGTTTAACAGCGTCGATTTGCACCAAAATAGTTACCCGAGGACAAGCTCTGGTCACAAATTTGGATTTTAAGTGGAACAGAATGCCATTACAGTCTCGAAAATGAATTAGACGCCCCTTAGAACTGACCAGTCATCGGAAAAAAGTCATAACAGGGTTTCCAATCTGCCGGTTGAATCGTAAGATGGCGCCCAATAACAAAAAATAAATCCATTGAACATCACGCTTTTCTATAACAACAAACGCGAGGACGCGATGATTCACGACGCCGATCAGACCGGGAAAACCCGGCATTTCACCCTGTCCATTCTCTCCGGTGCCATTGCCTTTGCCACAGCGCTCAGTGCCACGACTACCACGGCGGCTGAAATCGAGGAGGTGGTGGTAACCGCGCAGAAACGCTCGGAAAACCTCCAGGATGTCCCCATTGCCATCTCCGCCTTTACCGGCGACAACATGAAGGCCATGGGCGTAAAGAACCTTACCGACCTGGGTAAATTTACCCCCGGCGTCGAGATGAACAACGATACGCCACTGCAGCCGACCTACAGCATTCGCGGTATCCAGACCGGCGATTTCACCGTCGGCTCCGACCCGGCAGTGGCCGTCTATGTGGACGGCGTCTACACCGGCCGCGGCGCCGGCGCCGAGGTGCCGCTGGCAGATATCGAGCGGGTGGAGGTGCTGAAAGGCCCGCAGGGCACCCTGTTTGGCCGCAATGCCACCGGCGGCGCCATCCATATCATTTCCAGGAAACCCCAGGCGGACGACACCACGGAACTGAGCCTGACCGCCGGCAATTACGGCCGCCAGTCGTCAGACCTGATACTGAACCGCCAGCTGTCCGAAAATTTGTACGGCCGTTTTACCGCGTCCACCAACCGCCGCGACTCCTATGCGGACAACCTGGCCGGCGGTTTCGAGGCCGGCAACCAGGATACCCAGACCTACCGCGCCTCGCTGCTGTGGGAACCCAGCGCCGATACTGAGGTTCTCTGGCGCGCCGACTACGGCGTTATGGACCAGGGCAGCGCGCTGCGCACCTCGATCGTCCCGACCCTGCAGCAAATGGACGGCGGCACCGATGTCTTCGGCGACTACGCCCTGGATACGCCTACCATTGAGGACCGCGATTCCTGGGGATCCTCGCTGACGGTTACCAGCGATTTCGAGGACTTCACTTTCACCTCCATCACCGCTTACCGCGGTTTCGATGCGCACCTGCAGCAGGATGAGGACGGTACCGCCAACCCGAACTATATGTTCGGTTCCGCGAACTTCGACGACCAGACCCAGTTCTCGCAGGAATTCCGCCTGAACGGTGCCAGTGACACCCTGAAGTGGACTGTCGGCGCTTCCTATTCCCGCGAGGAACTGGAGCATGACACCGACGCCTACTTCACATCCGGTTCGCTGGAGTCGTTTGCCGTTTACGAAGGTGTGAAAGCCAACCCCGCCTTTGCCGACCTCTCCACCACCGAGCAGGAAGACCAGGCCGCCCAATTGCGGGCCGCCATGGCGGCCGGGGCCATCCCGACCATGCCGGAAGGCTCCGCGGTAGCGTCATTTGTTTACGACCTGATGGTACAGTCCGGCCAGGCCGATCAACTGCTGGCGATGTTCGGGGCCCCGGACTTTATCAACGCCAGCATGCTGGATCGCGACCAGATGATCCAGCAACTGATGGCGGGCATCGCCCCTTGGGTGATGGCCGATACGCCCTGGAACGAGACGGTAACCAATACCGGTGACTACCGCTCCGCAGCCATTTACGGCGACGTTACCTGGAGCCTGACCGATAAGATGGACCTGACCGTCGGCGCACGCTACACCGCCGACGAGAAGGACTTCACCATCGAGAGTTCCTACCAGAATACATTGCCCGTCGCACTGGCCGGTGGAATGGTCGACGTCTACGGAGAAGATGGCAGCGTTATTGCGCAATTGCCGCTGCCGTCGGTCGCCTCCTGTGAGAGCACCGAAAGCCCGGTCTGTATTCCAGCACAGCGTTTCGGCATGGCGTTCAACAATAACGGTATTGCCGATCTGTACCAGGAACTCGACGACTCCTGGAGTGACGTGTCCGGCCGTATCGTGCTGGATTACCGCTGGAACGATGACGTAATGACCTTCATCTCGCTGGCGGACGGCTTCAAGGCCGGCGGCTTCAACAGTTTCAGCGCCGCGCCGGGCATCGACCCGTCCTTTGACCAGGAAGACGTGGTCAACCTGGAGCTGGGCCTGAAAAGCAGCCTGTTCGACAACCGCGTGAAGTTCAACGCATCTGTCTTCAGCTACGAGTACGACAACCTGCAGCAGCTGGACCTGGTGGGTGCGCCCATCCCCAACTACTACCTGCGCAATGCCGATGCCGAAGGCCAGGGTGCCGAAATCGAGTTGCAGTGGGCCGCCACCGACAACCTGTTTATCGCCGGTAACTACTCCTACCTGGATACCGAGTACACCCGCTACCAGATCATCGAGGCGATCGGTGAAACGGAAGAGGAAGACTCCCGTGTAGGCCAGCCGCGCGTCTCCACCCCGGAGAACAAGTTCAATATCCTGGCCGAGTACACCATCCCGATGAACTCCGGCTCGGACTTTGTACTGCGTGCGGACTACAACTGGACCGACGAGCGTATCGGCTCCATCAGCGACCCGACCCGCGTCATCGACGACTACCAGTTGCTGAACCTGCGCGCCGGCTGGAACAGTGCCTCCGACCGCTACTCCGCGGCCCTGTGGGTACAGAATGCCAGCGACGAGGAGATCGCCGGTGGTTACGGCGGCACCGGTGCCGCCATCGGCGCCAGCCCCGCGTGGCGTTTCATGCCTCGCATGTACGGTGCCGATTTTACCGTGCGTTTCTAGGTCGTTTACGACAGCAGGCAACAAAAGGGTCGGCACCGTCGGCCCTTTTTGTGATGCAGGTCGCGGCTCCCGACGGAATCCTTCGGCTGGCCCCGGACAGAGACCCGGCCGCCTTGCCAAGAAGGAAAAATTGCCGCCAATTAGTCCCGGGCCACTGGCAATTTCATGGGAATCCCACCAAAACTGCGTATCATCAGTTGAAATGCAACGCAGTCGGCAAGTGCCATGGTATTACTGGCGGGAGAGGTAGACACCGAAGTCCGTGCAGAACTCCTCGCGCGCTACAGGCGAATCCGGGGAGAGACCGAGCAGTTGGTGGACCCGCTTTCCGCGGAAGACCTGCAGCTGCAGTCGATGCCGGATGCCAGCCCCGGCAAGTGGCACCTGGCCCACACCAGCTGGTTTTTTGAAACCTTCCTGCTGCGCCCCCACCTGACCGGCTATCGGCAGTTTGATCCGGCGTTCCAGCAACTCTTCAACTCCTATTACAACAGTCTCGGCACGCCCTTCAGCAGGCCGCAGCGGGGGCTTCTGTCCCGGCCGGACCTGGACACCGTATTCGCCTACCGGGACAGTATCGATCGCCATATGGCGGAGCTCCTGTCCGCACCTCACTGGAGGCCGGAGCTGGAATACCTGCTGACGCTGGGCCTCAACCACGAGCAGCAACACCAGGAATTGCTGCTGACGGACATCAAGCACGCCTTCTCCATCAACCCTATTGCACCGGCTTACTGCAACAGCGAAGACGATACCGACGACGGGGATTCCTTCCCCGGAGAAATGCGCTGGCTGGATATCGCCGGCGGTATCTACAGTATCGGCAGCGAAGGCGAGCACTTTTATTTCGACAACGAAAGTCCTGCTCATCGCCAGTTGCTGGGGGATTTCCGTATTGCCTCGCGCCTGGTGAGCAACAGTGAATACCTGGAGTTTATCCAGGACGGCGGTTACCGCGAACCGCGGCTCTGGCTTTCCGACGGCTGGTCGTGGCTGCAGAAAGCGGGAGCCCGGCATCCTCTCTACTGGCGGGAAAGGGAAGGGTACTGGTACCAGTTTACGCTCGCCGGATTGCAGCCGCTGCGGGGAGCGGAACCCGCCTGCCACCTGAATTTCTATGAGGCCGATGCCTTTGCCACCTGGGCCGGCCGTCGGCTGGCCACTGAATTCGAGTGGGAAGTGGCCGCCTGCCTGCTGCGCCGGCCCGATCAATTGGCCGGTGCCAACCTGTTGGAAAAACGCCTCTTTCGGCCCGCCGCCGCGGCGGCGGGTGAAACCCAGTTTCTCGGCGATCTCTGGGAGTGGACTTCCAGCGCCTACGAGCCCTATCCGGGCTTCCGTGCCAGCGACGACGCAGTGGGTGAGTACAATGGCAAGTTCATGTGCAACCAGAAGGTTCTGCGCGGTGGCTCCTGTGTGACGCCGGCGGATCATATCCGTATGAGCTACCGCAATTTCTTCTACCCGCACCAGGCGTGGCAGTTTACCGGAATCCGTTTGGCAGGAGACGCAGTGTGAATATGGCACTTTCGCCGGTTGGCGAGGAAAAATTTGCGGATACGCCATTCCGCGACGACGTATTGGAAGGCCTGCGTCGGGAACAGAAATGCCTGCCGTGTAAATACCTCTACGACGAAACCGGGTCGCGACTGTTCGAGCAGATCTGCGAGCTGGATGACTACTATGTGACCCGGACCGAGGCGGGCATTTTCGGGCAATACCTGGTGGAAATGGCCCGGTATATCGGCCCGGGGGCGGCAATTATCGAACCGGGGGCGGGAAACTGCGAGAAAGTCCGGCCCCTTTTGGCACAGCTGCAAGAGCCGGCGGCCTATATTCCCATCGATATTTCACCCGAGATACTGCTCGCGGCCAAAGCCGAAATTGAGCAGCAGCTGCCAGGCCTGTCGGTCGAAGCCGCCATTGGCGATTTTACCCGCGGGGACTGCTGGCCGACCACCGCTGCCTTCCCCTGCGCCAGGCGGGTGATCTTTTTCCCCGGCTCCACCATTGGCAATTTCGACCCACAGCAGGCCCGGGCACTGTTGTGCAGCTTCCGGTCCCGATTGGAACCCGGCGACGGCCTGTTGATTGGTACCGACCTGGTCAAGGACTCCGTGATACTGGAGCGGGCGTACCACGACAGCGCCCATGTCACGGAGAGGTTCAACAAGAATCTGCTGGTCCGGATCAACCGGGAGCTGGATGCGAATTTCGATCTGGCGCTCTTCGCCCACCGCAGCTTCTACCATACCCTGCGCCAGCGAGTCGAAATGCACCTGGTCAGCCTCAGGGCACAGGCGGTGAACATTGCTGGCCAGCGGATTGCCTTCCGCGAGGGGGAAACCATACACACGGAAAACAGCCACAAGTACTCCCTCGCCGGCTTCTCCGACCTGCTCCGGGACGCCGGGTTTTCCCCGCTGACCCACTGGAGCGATGCAAAACAGCACTATGCGATTCACTATGCGCAGGCCGACTGATCTACTGCTACTGCTGTCGTTGATCCTCTCCCTGGGCTCCCTGCATTCCCGGGCGGAAGAGGTGCAGCCCGCCAATGCCAGGAGCGGCGGGAGTCGCGAAGCGGGCTTGGCTGAACCTCTGTTGGTACACAAGGGGCCTTTCTGCTTCTGCTGCAAGAAATGGATCGCCCACCTGAATCGCGAAGGTATTGAGACCGAAGTCGACAATGCCACCAACATGAGTGAAATCAAGGGCCAGTGGGCTATTCCCGAGGGAATGCACAGCTGCCATACCGCGGTGCTCGATGGCAAATATGTATTCGAGGGCCATGTCCCCGCGCGCTTTATCCGCAAGTACCTCGGCAATCCGCCGGAGGGCAGCTACGGCCTGACGGTTCCCGGTATGCCGAAGGGAAGCCCCGGTATGTACGAGGGTAAGGATTTCAAACCCTACAATATCTACCTGTTGATGCGTGGCGGCGATTACCGCTTCTACGCACGAGTCGAAAAACCCGAATCGCAATAGCATCAGAATCACTATTTAAAATGCGGTTATCACCGTATTCCTCTTAGCCAGAATCTATTACCGCCAGAGACTGATTGTATTGGCGAACTCCACCGGCCTGTTCTATTAAGTTCTAGTCGCTCGCAGCTGTAGCGCCTTTCCTTGCGCTTGTGATGCCCGATTCAACAACAACAGCCATGTGGAGGAGTCTATGTCAGCAGATACCACATTTGTAACCTGGGCCCGCACCCTTTGTATATCTCTCATATTGTCGGGACCGGTATTCGCACAGGATAACGCCCCACCCAGCAGTTACATGCCGGTGGTGGATAGGGAGAGCTTCGACACCACCCTGAAAAGGATGCGCAACGAGAAGCCGGATATCCTGAAACGCCACGAAGCGCTGTTGAACGAGCGCTACGACCTGTCCAACAAGCCGATAAAAGGCGTCACCATGAGTGGCGGCAAGGCGGTGCAGGGAGGTGTTCGGGTCAGATTGCCCGACGACGCCAGCTGGGAGTCACTGGCGGCCATGTCCCCGGCCGAGATAAAGAGCAAGGGCCTCTGGCCGGAGGGTTTCTATCCACTGCCGCACCCGAACCACAATGAAGGCGGTATGCTGTTCCCACAGTTTCATATCGACGCCATCAAGGAACAGGAAAACCGCGACCTGACCCGCTTTGATCTGGATTTCGTACTGCCGGACACATTCCTGCCGGAGTTCCCGCCCCCGATCTACCTGACCACGCGACCCGACCTGGGGGACGTTTCCCAGGGCAAGGTGGTTACGCTGACGAATTTCTTCGACCTGTTCAACGGCATACTGAACCCCAAACAACTGGAGGGAATGCGCCTGCTGCTGACGCCTTTTCCCCAACAGCAGTTCAATGCCACCTGGGACCGGCGCTCGCTCAAACCGAGCATGGGCGTGTCCTGCCTGGACTGCCACGTCAACGGCCATACCAATGCGGCCACCCACCTGGTGGGAGATATCCGCCCGCAGAAACACCGGCACCGGATCGATACGCCCACGCTGCGCGGCGTCAATATCCAGCGCCTGTTCGGATCCCAGCGCGCCCTGAAAAGTGTCGAGGACTTTACCGAGTTTGAACAGCGCGCGGCCTATTTCGACGGCGATCCGGTGATTGCCACCAAGAAGGGCGTCAATATCCTGGAGCGGGGGAGCCAGGTCCATTTTATGGGTGAAGTCCAGGCCCTGTTCGATTTCCCCCCGGCACCAAAGCTGAACCTGCTCGGGCGTCTCGACAAGAGCAAGGCCAGCGAGCAGGAGCTGCGTGGCGAGGAGGTATTCTTTGGTAAGGGTCAGTGCGCGGAATGTCACGCGCCGCCGTATTTTACCGACAACCTGATGCACAACCTGCGCGCCGAGCGCTTTTTCAAGCCGAAGATGATCAATGGTCGCCTCGCCAGTGCCGATGGACCGATCAAGACCTTTCCCCTGCGCGGCATCAAGGATTCGCCACCCTACCTGCACGACGGACGCCTGATGACCCTCGACGATACCGTGGAATTCTTCAATATCGTACTGGGTACACAGCTGACCGAGCAGGAGAAAAAGGACCTGGTGGCCTATCTGTATACGCTTTAGTGATATCATGTTGCTGGTTGGTTGCGCCGCTGTAGCTGCTGCAGCGGCACGACTGATGGCGCAATTGATATAGTTGGCTAAGCTCGGGGCTGGGTGGGAGGGGCGCCTCTTCAGTTTTCCTGCCAAAGCCAGTATGGTGCCTGCTCAACCAGCTGGATCCGACGCATGACCGAGAAGTTCGCGCCCGCCATAGGTCTGGGCAACTGCCACCTTCAGACCATTTTCTCCCGTTTCGACCGCCCCAGGCCCTGGATTGCCACGGAATGCCAGTGGTATTACACCCTCGATGGCGACCGCCTGGGGCTGCACCTGCCGGCGCCACTGGAGGACGACCCCGAGCGCCCGCTGGTACTGATTCTGCACGGGCTGGAGGGTTCAGTCACCTCGCCCTATGCCCAGGGATTGATGGATATATTGATGCAACGCCATTTCCAGGTCGCGGTAATGCACTTCCGCGGCTGTGGCGGTATTCCGAATAAACTGCTGCGCGCCTACCACAGCGGCGACAGCGACGATCCGCGCTGGTTGGCGGGCGAACTTGCGAGGCAGTTGCCGAACACGCCGATGATGGCAGTTGGCTACTCCCTCGGCGGTAATGTACTGCTCAAATGGTTGGGCGAGGACGGTGAGAGCAGTCCACTCGCTGCTGCCGTTGCGGTTTCCGCTCCCATGGACCTGCACGCGTGCAGTCGCCGGATCAATACCGGCCTGTCGCGCTTCTACCAGCGCCACCTGCTGAAGAGCCTGAAGGCCAGCCTGCAGCAGAAGGCGCGCGACGTAGCTTTGGCCGACGCAATGCCCAACCTCAACGAGCCGCGCAACTTCAGCAGTTTCCGGCATTTCGATAACGCTTTCACCGCCCCTCTGCACGGCTTTCGCGATGTGGATGACTACTACACGCGCGCATCCAGCAAGCCACTTCTGGGGAAAATCGCGCGCCCGACATTAATCATTCACGCAGAGGACGATCCTTTCATCTGCCCCTCGGCAATTCCCGCGCCCTCGGAAGTCAGTCCCGCCGTGGAACTGGCCGTCAGCAAACACGGTGGACACGTGGGGTTTATCAGCGGCAGCCTGTGGCGCCCGGAATACTGGCTTGAAAAACGCATCCCGGACTTCCTGCAGGCCGCGAACGATCATTGAAAACAGACGCCATTCTCCGGGGGGCAATCTCCCGGTGGCACTTTCTCTGTCGCCTTACCTCCTCCTCCCTCCATTGGCGCAACAGTTCCCACTGTTCCGGTATTGGGAGGTTTTTGTGTTTGAAGCGTGCCGGTATTTTTTTACAAAAACCAATTCATTACTAGACTGTTGGTTACCGGTGCATTTTTTGTACAGGTCGATGGCTTGCCGAAGCGCAGATTTTTAGACCTAAATGACTCTCCATTGATTTCGGCGACATCTGTCTTGGAAAGCCACGGTCGTATAGGTGTCCCGGTTTGGCCGATCGTCGGAGTTGATCCAACGGCTACCTCTCCAGTTGCCAGTGGAAGGCCCGGCCCGGTATCCCGTCAAGATGTCCAGAAAGGGAGTTTTTTGTTGTGAAATTATCTAGGACTATCGTCGGACTCATCATGTCCAGTTGTTCAATGGCCGTTCTTGCCGGCGGCTCGGGATATCCCGCTCCGATGCCGGCAGCACCCGACAAGATCTATGGTGCAGGCACCGCCGTCGTCCGGATCGGTGGCTCCTACATCGATCCGATGTCGGATCGGATTACCCTGGCCAACGGCTTTACCGATCTCGCCAATTCGACAGTGGATCCCATCTACGGGGATGCTTTCCGTGCGACGGTCAACCCGAAGAGCGAGTGGGGTTGGAATATCACCGGCATGTGGATGCCGATTGATCACTGGGGCCTCGAACTGAGCTATACCCGCGGCAGCGAGCATCGCGGCCTTCGCCACGGCCATCGCGAGCGGATTGCGCCCTTCGATGTATCCGGTGTCCGCATCGGCCGTTTCGAGCCGGAAATCTCCGCGGCCACTGTCAACTGGTATCCGCTGGATCCCACTTGCCAGTTCCAGCCGTATATCGGTGTCGGTATCAATTACTCCGACTATCGCAAACAGCGCTTTACCCTGTTCAACCACCTGAGCCCGGAGGACCAGGCCATTGTGGACGAGCTGGGACTGGATGGGAGGTTCAACGTCGGCTATTCCTGGGGCCACACCTGGCAGATAGGCGCGGACTGGGTCTTTGGGCGCGACAGTAACTGGCTGGTCAATGCCGCCGCCATTTACACCGACTCCGAGACCGAGATCGGCTTCAATGTCACTGCCGATCCGGATGGCACCGGCGATACCCGGATCCTGGATTACTCCGGTGACTACCGCTACGATCCCTGGACTTTCAATATCGGTGTAGGCTACAAATTCAATTTGTGAGCCTGGTCGAGAGGATCGACGCAAGGGCGCTACGGCGCCCTTTTTGTATACGCTGGACTACAAACTGGAGAAAAATTTTCAAGGCGCGATCTGGATCCGGTGTTCCCAGCAAATAGCTACATAATTTCTATCCTTGAAAGAGGCAAACTAACGGTACCGAGAGTCATGAAACGCGTAGCCATCAATGGGCTCGGTCGTATTGGCCGATTATTATTACGCCGCTATCTACAAGGTGGGTACAAGCACTTCACTTTGGTAGCGGCCAACGAGCCGATGTCGACGGAAAACCTGCTCTATCTACTGAAATACGACTCGATACATGGCAGGTTAAATCGTGACATCTCTATCGAGCAGAGTCGTCTCTACATCGAAAACCTGGAACTCTCACTGTTTTCCGAGATGAACCCGGAGAAACTGCCCTGGGATGAAGAGCGTATTGATCTCGTAGTTGATTGCAGCGGACGCTTCACCAGACGCGCCGAAGCAGCAAAACATCTGCAAGCCGGTGCCAGTCGTGTACTGATCAGTGCGCCGGCCGCCGACGCGGACATCACCCTGGTAATGGGCGTCAATGAGACAGATTTTCAACCGGACCTGCACCATGTCATTTCCAACGCCTCCTGTACCACCAACTCCCTGGCACCGCCGCTGAAAGTACTGGACGACAATTTCGGTATAGAGCAGGCCAATGTCACCACCATTCACGCCTACACGGCCAGCCAGAGCGTGGTGGACCTGCCCGCGAGCAAGAACATTCGCGGCCGCGCAGCGGCCATCAATATGATTCCCACCGGCACAGGTGCCGATGCCGCCACCATCACCGTGATGCCGCAACTCAAGGATCGCCTCAGTGCACTGGCAGTCCGGGTACCGGTGGCGGACGGCTCGCTGACAGATATTTGCGTGCAGCTGAAAAACAGTGCCGATGCGGCACAGATCAATGCCGTGCTCAAGGCCGCCGCCGACGGCAAGATGCGCGGTATCCTCGCCTATAGCGAGGAGGAGCTGGTTTCTTCCGATATTATCGGCGATCCCCATTCAGGCATCGTGCACGGTCTCTCTACCCGCAGTCAGGGAAACCTGGCCAAGGTTCAGGTGTGGTACGACAACGAGTACGGATACGCCTGCCGCTGCCTGGACCTGCTAGAGCGGCTATTGCTGTAGTTACCGGTCCTGCGGGAAAAATCCGTGGCTCAAAGCAACCCGAACATCGAAGGCACAGTGGAACCGATCGGAGTCATCGCCGAAGTGCACGGCCCGGTAGCCATGATTCGCTGTGCCCGGTTACCACCACTGCGTCGCGCGCTGAAGACCAATAGCGACGGCCAAACCTATCTTTGTGGCCGACACTCTCAGCGGTTGTTCCTTCTCTGTTCCGCCACCGTCTGGATAAGATCCAGGATCCTTCGCGCCAGCTCCCGGGACAAGTTGATCAGCAGTACGCCAAAGTCCAATGGCATCTCGCAATGCATGGTATAAAACAGGTTGGTATCCACCTCCAGTATATGGCTCTCGCTGGCTGCTATCGTCGTTCCGGGCCAGGGCGTCAACGCGATCATGCTGACGAAACCTATGGCCTCTCCGAAATGGAAGTCGTATATATGCTCGACGTGATTGTTCAGTGCCTGGTAGTAGCCCAGTGAACCTCTGAGAACAATAAAAAAAGAACCCGAGGGCTCTCCGGCCCTGACCAATGTTTCGCCTTTGTGCAAGGCGTGAATACGTCCTTTCTTTATAAGATAAGTGATCGCCTCGTCGGTCAAGGCGCCGAATGCTGCAGCATCCTTGAAATGCTCGATACCAACTTCGTCCAGTAAAAAATCACCATCTAGCTGTCGCACAGCAGCCTTCCCATAAAATAATCACTGTTTCCGGAATTTCTTGCTAAAGTATGGGCCAATGGCGGCTGGCGCGCGCTGTCGGCTTTGAAATCGTCTCTGGGGGCATGCCGGAATACGCTCTGCTGGTCGAATCATGGTGTTTTCACCTAGTGTTGCCGGGCCAGTTACCCAAAAGTTGCGTAAACGGATGCCACAGACGCAGACACGAGCAAAAACGACAGGAAGCGCCATTTACATTTACCTGATGTCCGTCCGCCTTGCCGCGGAGTCCGTGCCGAGCTCTTCCCGAACCTGCTCCAGTGACTCAGGGCTCTGGTGTTCCGGTATCCTGCTGACCGCGCGCGAGCTCGTCCCTGGCCACGGTCGCCAGGCGTTCGTAGCGAAGCAGGAATTCCTGAAGATTGTTTTCATCGAGTTCCTCCAGATCGAGCAACGCATTGTGCGCCCCCCGCGTGGCACGAATCAGCTCGTCCAGTTTGATCTGGATCGCCTCGGTATCCCGGTTCTGAGTGTTTTGGATCAGAAATACCATCAGGAAAGTCACTGTGGTGGTAACCGTATTGATAATCAGCTGCCAGGTATTGCTGAAGGAGAATAGTGGGCCAGAAACCGCCCATAGCAGGATGATTCCCAGTGCTGCGACAAATATCCGCGGGCGCCCGCAGAAGCGTGCAGCGGATTTCGCCAGTTTTGAATACCAGGTGGTTGGATGCATATAATGTCCCTCAATACAGCCGGCCTGCCGCTGGAGCAGGCCGCTGTATAGTCATACTCAATGGTTCCGTTTCTCATGCCCGGATGCCGGCCGCGCGCGATAGCGGAAACCTTTTCAGTCGTTCGCAATAGCGCATCCGAGCTCAGGTTGATGGAGTCGATCCCGAGCTGTACCAGGTACTCGGCCGCCTCGGGATAATTCGATGGGGCCTCACCACAGATCCCCGCCGGTATCCCCTGGTTGTGCACGACCTCGACCGCCAGGCGCAACATCTCGGGCACGCCCGGGTCCCGTTCATCGAAATCAGAGGCGACAATATCGGAATCCCGATCGACACCGAGTACAAGCTGTGTCAGTTCGCTGGAAGGGTCACCGTCTCGCCGTCTTTCAGTTGACTCTGATCGCCAATACCCACTACGGCGGGAATACCGAATTCCCGCGCCCTGGACAATGCTGTCTCCCAGACCGAAGGCAGAATTGATGAATATCACGTCGCGATAGCCGTTTTCCATGCCAGCGTAAACATAACACCACTGGCGGCCAGATCCGCGCGCACCATCTTCATTACCACGATGGCCAGATAGACCTTGAAATGATCGAGTCCGTGATGTTCCCGGTAGCTGATAGCCCGCTCCGTGAACAGGGAGGCGAAGCAACTTCGACAGGCATCGAGCAGACCTTCCTTGTCGCCGATATTGAGGAACCTGTCGTACTGACCGGAAAAGATGGCATCGGGCAGGTCCTCTGCTGTGGCGGATCTTCGAACCGCAACGCGAAGCAGTGGACCATACTGCTCACAAAGCGCGACGTAGGAACTGACGATTTCTCTATCCAGTTCGTCCGGTAGCTCCGCCTCGTAGATGAGGGTGCACGCTTTTTCAGCAGCCCTGATCTCCTGGCCGTCACTTGACCCGGCATAATACCGCAGTAATTCACGCAGAGGCTTCCACGCATTGGCCTGGTCGAGAAGATCGCGGTAGGCCTCGACCGAAACCGCAAATCCCTTGGGAATACGGATTCCCCGGGGCACCAGAGACTGGTACATTTCACCCAAAGATGCAGATTTTCCACCGACGTCGGCGATATCATCCAGGCTTATTTCCTCGAGCCAGTGAATATAGGGACGGTCACCCATTGCGTATGATCTCGCTAAAATTGACTCTGCATTCAACCTGAGCTGGAGCGCGCGTTAGTATTCTTGACCATAGCTGAGCTAATCTATGCGCGTGTTACTGAATGTCTCGAAATATTAGGAAAACGCGAGACTGCGTTCGATAAAATAAGGCACCACTGTCCTTGTCGGCCAAGAATTGCAGATTTGCGCCAACCCGATCAGCCAGGGATTAACGCATGTCGTTCAAACATATCCTGTTGCCTCTCGATGGCTCCACCGTCGCGGAGGAAGCCATTGCCCATGCGGAGGCAATTGCCCATGCGGGCGGCGCGGAAATTCATCTTCTACATGTACAGAAGTCGCAAGCCCATGCCGCCGGGCACAGCATTGATCCTGTGGATTGGCGGTTGCGCCGCGCGGAGTTGCGCAGTTACTTGAATCATCTGGCCGAAGGCATTTCCGAACGGAACATTCCGGTAACGCTGTCAATCGTCGAGGGGCGCCCGGCCGAACAGATCGTCGAATTCTGCGAAGACCACAATATTGACCTGATTGTTTTTACCGCTTTCGGACGGGGCGGGCCCAGTCGCTTTGACTTCGGCAGCACTGCACACAAGGTTTTCAGCGGTGCTGGGTGCTCCTTTATGGTCGTGCGTCCCGGTCAGGCATCGGCAGCTACGAATGGGGCCGCCTACCGGCGGGTGCTGGTGTCAATGGACGGTTCGCCACGCTCCGAGTGGGTGGCATGCCAAGTCGCCTCCATGTTGCGGGGGCAGGCCGCAGAACTGATCCTACTGCAGGTAATTGCCGTGCCTGAAATGCCGCGCCGTATGCCCATTACCCGAGAGGAGCACGCCACGCGGGAAAAGTTTGTCGAATGCAATCGGCGAGCCGCGGAGGCATACCTGGAAGAGATGGCCCGCCAGCTGAGAAATGGAATTGAGATACGGCCGCTTCTGATGGTGGACCAGAATGTCGCTGAACGAATCTACGCGACGGCGGATCGGGAACAGGTAGACCTTATCGCAATGAGTGCCCACGATTGGCAGACGGGCGCCGAACAGTTTACCGGGACCTTGTGCCACACAGTGACCTGTCACAGCGAAAGGCCGGTTCTGGTCTTTCAGGACCTGCCGGAAAGCCAGTTACAGGCTCTGCGCTCCGGGGCCGAATTCTGCCAGATACGCCATCCCACACTGCCGGAAGATAACTCTACCCATCGATGAAACTACGACGTTGGAAAATGCTCCCGGGCATTCGCGGGCACGGTTTTTTGCGTCGCAAAAAACACTCACAGGGCGTGACGCTGGAAGCGGACAATCCGGACGCAACCCGGGACGAGCTACAACGTCAGCGGGATATTGCCACGCTCGCACAACGCCACCGGCATTTCCTCAACACTCGGCCCCGATACCCGCTCCGCTCACAGCTTGGACAGCTGGAACACTATTTCGAAGGTGTCTATCAACGACTCTCGGAGCGGGTCGAGGCCGGTGAAAAGGGCAATCGTAGCGAAGAGTGGCTTCTGGACAACCGCCACGTTGTCCAGGAGGCGCTGGAGCTCGTGCGGGAATCCCTGCCGCCGAGTTATCTCCGGCAATTGCCCAAAGTGGTGGACGAGAATGGCACTACGGATCTGCGATCCCGATGTCTGGCGGACGTGCTTGTCGGTCGGGTCATGCAGCCGCTGGATATGGAATCGGTACAGAATCTGGTAGGCATATACCAGAGCGAAACCACATTGACCACCGGCGAGCTCTGGGCTCTGCCCGCACTGATGCGACTGGGCTTGCTGGAGAGGCTGGTAGACCTGGCCGAAGAAGCGCTTGCTGCCCGGATAAGGGAAGAGCATGAGGGCGAGGAAGATAGCGACGAAGCTGCCGGAGTCGGCATTGCCAGTATCATAATCAGCCTGCGCGAGCTGCGTACGTACGACTGGCCAGGATTCGTGGAGTCCCTGAGCCACGTGCAGGCAATACTGGAAACGGATCCTGCGGGTGCTTACCGCAATATGGACTTTGAAACCCGGGACTGGTACCGGGGGGTTGTCGAAAGGCTGGCACGTGGCAGCAACTGCAGCGAACACCAGGTGGCCCAGCATGCGATTGACTTAAGCGAACAACAAGGGAGGGGCGACCGTGCGCGACATGTCGGCTACTACCTGGTGGGCGAGGGACAACAGGCGCTTGAAGGGGTGCTGCACTATCGGCCGGGCAACACCGAACGACTCCACAAATGGATACTGCAACGGGCATCGCGCGTCTATTTTTCCGCGTTGACGGCATTTTCTGTCCCACTGGCGATTGCATTTCTTGTGTGTCTGCTGGCAGGCGGCACCAATCCCGCTCTCGCACTGCTGGTGGTGGCTGTTGCTGCTGTGCCGCTCGTGGGAATGGCATTGGCGTTGGTCAACGGCCTGATCACCCACAGTCTGCCACCGCGCAAGCTTCCCAAACTCGATTTGGAGCAGGGAATTCCGGGCGAGTATCGCACCGCAGTCGTTATGCCGGTGTTGTTCGCCGACCTGGAAGACGTACAGAAGGTTCTCGAAACCCTGGAGATGAACTTCCTCAACAACGATGAGGATAACCTGATCTATGCAGTGTTGAGTGACTTTTCCGATGCCGATTCCCGCAGTCTATCCGTAGATAAAGGCCTGCTGCACCACACGCGCGGCGCGATTGAGGCATTGAACAGACGCTATGCCGACAGCGAGGGCAGGGCACCTTTCCTGCTCCTGCACCGGGAACGCCTGTGGAATCCGGCGGAAAACTGTTGGATGGGTTGGGAGCGGAAGCGTGGCAAGTTGATCGAATTTAACCGGCTGCTCGAAGGCGACGAAGAGACCGGCTTTGTACACACTTTCGGTGATCGGACACTACTGAATGATATCCGCTACGTCATTACCCTGGATGCCGATAGCCAGATGCCCCCCGGGACGGCTCGGTGCTTGATCGGCACCATTGCGCATCCGCTCAATCGCGCGGAATCCGGGGAAGATCGGGAACGGGTGGTTTCCGGCTACGGCTTTCTGCAACCGCGCCTGGAAACCGATCCGTCGTCTTCCGAAGAGACTGTCTTCAGCGAGATCTTCGCCGGTGACCGCAGCGTGGACCTCTATACCCATGCGGTCTCTGACGCGTATCAGGATCTGTTCGGCGAGGCAATTTTTGCCGGTAAGGGGATCTACGATCCCGAGGTCTTCTCCCGCACGTTGGCCGGTCAACTGCCGGACAATGCCATCCTGAGCCACGACCTGCTGGAGGGCGCAATCGGCGGCGCGGCACTGGTATCGGATACGATATTCTACGAGCAGTACCCGCCCAATGTTTTCGCCCTTTTGCGGCGCAATCACCGCTGGATCCGCGGCGACTGGCAACTGCTCCCCTGGTTGCGCAAGCGAGTGCCAGTAGCCGCGGGTAGCAAGGTACTGAATCCGCTCCCGCCGATCCACCGCTGGAAGATTGCCGATAATCTCCGTCGCAGTCTTGAAGCACCCAGCCTGTTGTTGCTGTTCCTGCTTGCCTGGAGCGGTTGGCTGCCCGGCAGCGCCTGGGCCTGGACACTGGGGCTGCTGCTGTTGTCCGCAGCACCGGTGTGGGTGGACCTGCTGTCATTACTGTGGCGCAGTATCGCCGACCTGCGACGCGCTCACCGGCACTTGCGTGGCAGCCCGGCAGCGCTGAAACAGCGTTCCCTGCACTGGCTTTTGACATTGGCGCTACTGCCGAGTCAGGCAATCAACGCACTGGACGCGGTTGCGCGCACCCTTTACCGGCTGACCATCTCACACCGACGACTGCTGGAGTGGACTTCGGCCGCCCATGTAAACCGCACCGTGGGCGCTGGCCTGAGCGCCTACGGAAGCTGGCGACAATTGTGGGTCTCGCCGGCGGTGGCAGCGCTGGCGACCCTGATATTGCTTGCCACAGCCCCCGGGAACCTGCTGGCCGCTGCTCCCTTGTTGCTGGCCTGGCTTTTCGCACCGCAACTGATTCACCACATCAATCGCCCCAAGCCAGTCGAGGAACCCGTGCTCACCGAGGAGGACCGCCGGGAACTGAGGATGCTGGCTCGGCGAACCTGGTTCTTCTTTGAGCATTTCATGGGGCCGGATGACCACTGGTTGCCGCCGGACAACTACCAGGAGGAACCCCTGGCAGTACTAGCGCGGCGCACTTCTCCCACCAACATCGGCCTGGGCCTGCTGGCCATTGTCAGCGCCTACGACTTTGGTTATCTGGACTTGTCGCTGCTATTGGCTCGACTGGATAATACGCTCGAGCGCATGCGCGGTCTGGAGCGCTATCGTGGCCACTTTCTCAACTGGTACGAAACCCGTGAGCTGCATCCGCTCAATCCACGCTATGTCTCCACCGTTGACAGCGGTAACCTGGCCGGCAGCCTGCTGACGCTGGCGCAGGCACTGGAAGCACTGCGCGTCACGCCGTTCAGTGGCCGACAACTGGTACAGGGAATTTTTGACACCCTCGATGTGGTGGCGGCAACCCTGGGCACGCCGGAACCGACGGAAACCCCGGCGGAAACCGCTGCGGTCATCGGCGCGATCCGACAGCTGCGCCAGCGGCTCGAACAGGAAGCGGAGCAGGGGCTCTGGTGGGAGCTCATCGATGCGCTCTTTGAGCGGGAAGTGCCGGCACTTCAGGCGCAGGTGCTGGAACTGATTGAACAGGATGACAGGAATTTCAGTGCCGAGGCACTCGCGCGCCTGCGGCACTGGCTCGATGAACTGCACCGGCAGTCGGTTGCAGCGCGCCGCTATCAGGAAAGCCTGGAACCGTGGCAGAGATTGATCCAATCCCCACCCGCGGCTTATCTGCAGGAGCGGGCCCCGCTGGCGCAGGCCTTCCAGTCCCTGGTGGCACTGCTGCGGGCACCTGTCACACTGGCGACCCTGAAAGAGACCTGCGCCCAGGCGGAGCGCAGGCTTTCAGAATTGCGGGGTGCCCTCGATACCGTGCCGGAAGACCAACGTGATGACACCCGGGCCTGGAATGACAAACTCGGCGATGCACTCGAAACGGCGCGCCGGAAGGCGGATGACTATAGTGGCGAGCTGATGCGGCTTGCGACCCGCGCACGCCAGTGGGTGGAGGAAATGGATTTCGCCTTTCTCTATGACCCGGATCGCCACCTGTTCCATATCGGCTACAACGTTACCGACGCGGCGCTGGATCCCAATTATTACGACCTGCTGGCCTCCGAATCCCGCCTGACCGGTTTCCTGGCCATTGCCAAGGGCGATATACCCGCGCGCCATTGGCGCCACCTGGAGCGCCCTTTCAGGCGGTTGCATCACCGGGTAATGCTGATGTCCTGGAGCGCAACACTGTTCGAATACCTGATGCCGCGGCTGCTGATGGAAACGCCGCACAACAGCCTGATCGGCCGCGCCTGCCGCAATGCCATCGATGTACACCGGGAATTTACCGGCGGTTTCGGTCTGCCCTGGGGGATTGCCGAGTCCGGCTACTATGAACTGGACAGCCACCTGCACTACCAATACCGCGCCTTCGGGGTTCCGGGAATCGGTTTTCGTCGCGACCTGGGTGATCGCATCGTGGTTGCCCCTTACGCATCGATGATGGCACTGCCTTTCGCGGCTTCCGCGGTGATGGAAAATTTGCGTCAGTTGCGTGCCCACGGCGGTTATGGCCGTTTCGGTCTCTACGAGGCGATCGATTTCGGTCGCACTGCCAAACCGGCCCCGCGCCGGGCGCGCACGGTGCGCTCCTATATGAGCCACCACCAGGGCATGATCCTGCTGGCCCTGAACAATTTCCTGCACGGCGATATCATGTTGCGGCGTTTTCACAGCGACGTGCGTGTGGCGGGCCTGTCACCGCTGCTGTATGAGCGCCTGCCCGCGGCACCGCCCGCACTCAGGCCGTGGAAGCGCCCCGGTGTGATGCGTAGCTTCCATGCGGAAGTGGCACTGGAGAGTTGGTGGGCCGAATTGCAGCGTCCCTTCCCGCAATACAACCTGCTGTCCAACGGTCATCTGACCCTGGTGCAGGCGGCCGATGGCGCCGGTGGCTGCCATTGGGACAATATTGCTGTCACCCGCTGGCAGCCGGATCCCACCCGCCACCAGTGGGGCCACTGGAGTTATGTGCGCGACCTGGAGAGTGGCGAACTTTTCTCCGTCGGTCTGGCACCTTGCGGCGGCGATGCCCGCCGTTGCAAGGCGAACTTTTCCCCCCAGGGGGTGGAATTGCAGCGCCGCGAATCGGACCTGTTCTGCCGTTTGCACACGGCGGTCAGTTCGCAACACGATGTCCAGGTACGGCGCCTGGTCATCAAGAACGAGAGCGATCGGAAGCGCCATCTGCTGCTGGCCGATTTTGCCGAGGTGGTATTGGCACCGGAGCGCGAAGACCAGCGACACCCGGCTTTCGCCAAACTGTTTGTGGAAAGCCAGTACCTGGCCGAAGAACAGGTGATGCTGTATCGGCGCAGGCCCCGCGGCAGCAATGAAAAGCCCATTTACCTTGCCCACTGCGTGGTTGGACAGCCGGGAATCTGGCATAAGCTGGCCTGGGAAACCGACCGCAGCCGCTTCCTGGGCCGCGGCGGATCCCCGGCGAGGCCGCAGGCGCTGCAGGACGGCCTGGCCGGATTCACCGGTACTACCGGCCCGGTGCTCGACCCGGTGATCGCCTCGGCCCTGGAGGTGACAGTAGCGCCGCAATCGGAAATCGAAATCCTCTACCTGACCGGTGTGAGTAAATCCCGGCGCGAACTGTTGTCGACGCTGCGCTACTACCACTCGCGGCCCAAGGCCCACTGGGTGTTTGACCTGGCGCGGATGCAATCGGAGCAGGAGTTGCGCAATCTGCATATTGCCGCCGGCGACATGCGCTGGATGACAGACCTGCTTTCGGCAGTGCTGGCACCGGTCAGCGGCCTGCGGGCGCCTTCCCGCGTCCTCGCCCGTAGCCGTCATATCCAGCCCGGTCTCTGGAGCCGCGGCATCTCCGGCGACAACCCGATACTGCTGGTGCAGATCCGCGAGGAGCAGGATATCGGCTTTGCCGAGCCGATCCTGCAGGCGCATACACTCTGGTGCGGCCGCGGTCTGCCGGTGGACCTGGTAATCATCGACGAGGAATCCGCCGGCTATGCCCAGCAGACCCGCGACCGCCTGCAGGAAATGATCGACGATATCCGCGGCCGCACGCTGCGCAAGCTGGCCGGCTCGGTCATCATGGTACCGGGGCAGGAACTGCCCGGGGTCGAGCGTATCCGCTTGCTGGCTGCGGCCCGGGTGGTACTGGATTCCGATGCCGGCTCGGTTGCGACCCAGCTCGAGCGCGGCGCTGCCAGCCTGCAGTCACAGCTACAGCCGCTGCCGCCGTTTGTACCGGTGCGCCCGGACGAGGGCGTCTCACAGTCGACACCGGAACTGCAGCGCCCGGCGGATCTGCTGTTCGACAATGGTCTCGGCGGTTTCTCCGCGGATGGCCGCGAATACATCCTGCACCTGGAGCCGGGGCAGCGCCCGCCGGCCCCGTGGGTCAATGTGATTGCCAACCCGGGCTTCGGCTGCCTGGTTTCCGAAGGCGGTTCCTGCTGTACCTGGAGCGGCAACAGCGGCGAGCACCGGCTGACGGCCTGGAACAACGACCCGGTGCGCGATCCCAGCGGCGAAGTGCTTTACCTGCGCGACGAAGAGACGGCCGAAGTCTGGACGCCGACACCGGCGCCGCGCCCGGCCGCGGCCGCCTGCCAGGTACGCCATGGCGCCGGCTACAGTGAATTTCGCCACAACAGCCATGGTCTGGAGCAAGCGTTGCGCTTTTATGCGGACCGGGAGGCACCGGTAAAAATCGCGCGCCTGACGCTGAAAAACTGCTGGGACAGACCGCGGCGCCTCACCGCCACTTACTACGTGGAGTGGGTCCAGGGGCTGGTGCGCGCGGCCAGTTGGCCCTACCTGGTGTGTGAATTCGAATCCGATAGCAATGCCTTGCTGGCTCGCAACGCGTTTGTGCCCGACGCCAACCCCGGCGTCGCCTTCCTGACCGCCAGTCTGCCGCCACACGGACTGACCACCGACCGTCACGAATTCCTCGGCAGGGCGGGCGGTCTGGCCGCGCCCGAGGCCCTGTTCCGCATCGGGCTGTCCGGGCGGGTGCAGTGCGGTGGCGACCCCTGTGCCGCTTACCAGGTTCATATCGACCTGGGTGTCGGTGAAACCCAGCAGGTCTATTTTGTGATGGGCGAGGGCAGTGACCGCACACAGGCGCTGGAGCTGGCGAAGCAGTTCCGTGCCCCTGAAAAAGCCGAACAGGCCCGCGAGATCTTCGAGCAGTTCTGGGAAGACTATCTCGGCAGCGTGCAGATTGCGGTACCGGACAAGGCGACGGAAATCCTGGTTAACCGCTGGCTGCCATACCAGACGTTGGCCTGTCGCCTGTGGGGCCGCAGCGGATTTTACCAATCCAGCGGCGCCTTCGGCTTTCGCGACCAGTTGCAGGACGTACAGGCACTGTTGTGGACTCATCCCGAATGGACCCGCGACCATATACTGCGGGCGGCCTCGCGCCAGTTTCAGGATGGTGATGTATTGCACTGGTGGCACGAGGAACCGCTGCGCGGTGTGCGCACCCGATGTTCCGATGACTTGCTGTGGCTGCCTTTGGTCACAGCACAGTATATCCGCACCACCGGTGACTACGGCATCCTGAACGAACCGGTTAGCTACCTGCAGGGCGCGCCACTGGCGCGGGATGAGCACGAGCGCTACGCGGAATTTGATACCGCCGATGAATCCGGCTCTCTCTACGAACACTGCTGCCGCGCGATCGAGCGCGCCAGCGCCGTGGGGCCGCACGGATTGCCGGTGATCGGCAACGGCGACTGGAACGATGGCTTCAACCGCATCAGTACCACCGGGCGCGGCGAAAGCGTATGGATGGGCTGGTTTCTGCTGCGCGTATGCCGCGACATGGCGCCGCTGTGCGATTACATCGGTGATCGGGCGCTGGCCGACTACTATCGGGAACTGGGGGACAACTTTCGCCAGCAGGTGGAAAAAAATGGTTGGGACGGCGCCTGGTATCGGCGCGCCTACTACGATGACGGTACCCCGATCGGTTCCCGGGAGAGCGATGAGTGCCAGATTGATCTGATCGCACAGACCTGGTCGGTCTTGTCCCAGCAGGTGCCGACCGAAAGGGCACGTGAGGCAATCCACTCGGCCTACGAACATCTGGTGAATGAAGACGCCCGGCAGATACTGCTGTTGAAGCCAGCCTTCGACCGGACCAAGAAGGATCCCGGCTACATCAAGGGTTACCCGCCGGGCATCCGCGAAAACGGCGGCCAGTACACCCACGCCGCCACCTGGGCAGTCTGGGCGGCCGCCGGCTTGGGCCACAACGAACGCGCATGGCACCTGTTCAACCTGTTGAACCCGATCACGCACACCGAGACCGGTGCCGGTGTACAGCGCTACCGCACCGAACCCTATGTGTTAGCCGGCGATGTGTACGGCGTGCCACCTCACGTTGGCCGCGGCGGTTGGACCTGGTATTCCGGTGCTTCCGGATGGCTATATCGCGGGGCACTCGAAGCCTTGCTGGGGGCGAGAATCCTCGATGGTAACGCCCTGGAGATAAAACCCTGTCTGCCGGAATCCTGGAGCGAGTTCCGTTTATCGCTGCGCTTCCGGAGCAGCCGCTACGATATTGAGGTGTACAACTCCGGCGGGGGCTGCCGCGAAATCGAGACACTGACGGTAGATGGTCAATCGATTGAAGGCGATCGCGTTACACTGGTCGACGACGGCAAATGCCATCGCGTGCAATGGATATTCAAAAGTGCGTGAGAGTTCAGACAATACAGGCCCATTCTGGCGTAGGTCGGATCGTCAGATTTCCAATTATCCCGCTATAATTTTCCTGTCCATTTGCGCCGATCTGCGGCGCATTCTGTCACCGATCATGAGAGGAAAGTATGAAAGTTCCAGCCAGAAGACCTACCGACCTATGGCACCGTTTCCAGGAAGATTTCGACCAGTTGACCCGCAGCATGGGCGAGCGATGGCCGTCCCTTTTTGATGAGGAAGGCGAAATGGCGAGCCGTGAGTGGGCTCCATCTGTCGATGTGATCGAAGAAGATAACCAGTTCCTGGTCAAGGCCGACATTCCGGGTGTGGATCCAAAGGACATCGATATCACTTTGGATAACGGTAACCTGGTTATCCGAGGCGAACGCAGGTGGGAAAAGGAAGAGAAAAAAGAGGGCTATATGCGTAGCGAATGCTCCCATGGCATGTTCTATCGTCGCTTTAATTTGCCAGAGACCGCCGACCCGGAAAACATCTCCGCCAAAGGCGAGAATGGCGTCCTGACCCTGACAATCGGCAAGCGCGAAGTTTCCAAGCCCAAGCGGATTTCCATTCAGTAAAGACACAGGCAACTACCCGGCCCGGACAGGGGGTACCGTCACGGCGCATGCTTACCGGTGCACCCTGCGGATCAATGGCCAGCCAAAATCCATAGAGTGCGATCATGCCAGCCAGGGAAATCAGATTCGGAACCGACGCCCACACGAAGATTATCACCGGCGCAGTCAAGGCCACCCTCGGCCCCAAGGGCCGCAATGTCATCATCGAAAAGAGCTACGGCGCTCCCGTGATCACCAAGGGCGGCGTGTCCATTGCCCGGGAGGTCGAACTGGAAGACAAGTTCCAGAGCATGGGCGCACAGATGCTGAAGGAGGTCGCTGCCAAGACCTCCGAAGTGGCCGGTGATGGCACCACCACCGCCACGGTGCTGGCCCAGGCCATCATGCAGGAGGGGTTCAAGGCAGTGGTTTCGGGAATGAATCCTATGGATAGATCTCGCTGTAGCCTCTGCTGTTTATCGCCGAAGATATCGAGGGCGAAGCGCTGGCAACATTGGTGGTCAATGCCATGCGCGGCACCATGCATACCGCGGCGGTGAAGACACCGGGATTCGGCGAAAGCGCAAGGGAAACTATGGCTATAACGCACAGACAGAGCAATACGGCAACCTGATCGAAATGGGCATAATCGATCCTGCCAAGGTGGCGCACTCCGCACTACAGAACGCCTCCTCGATCGCGGGGCTGATGATTACCACCGCGGCGATGATCGCGGTCCTCCCGGAAGGGGAGGAGAGGATGCCGCTCAGCCACCGCACTGGTAAAGCTGGCTGAAAACGCACAGATGAAATTCATGGTATCGGAGTCAAAAATTCCAGTCTGCGAACCGGTGCGGGGTGCCTGTGAGTTGCTGGGACTTGATCCGCTGTATGTAGCCAGTGAAGGGCGTTTTATTGCTCTGGTAGCACCCCAGCAGGCTGAACTCGCAGTCGCTGTGCTTAAGAGGAGCAAGTGTTGTGAATCAAGTCAGGTCATTGGTGTTGTTAGCAGCGCAAATATACCAGAAGTAACGCTTCGAACCACCCTGGGATTGGAACGTATACTCCACCGTCTTCCTGGTGAGCAACTGCCACGTATCTGTTGATACTGCATTAGTATTCGAAATACTCAGACAAGAACGGTCGCATTGTCAAACTATCTTGAAAATTAAGTAAACATCCGCATTCTTAGAATGCGGATGTTTACTTCATAGCTCAAGGAGGGTTGGTAAATGGCCGGGATTAATTGGTAGTATTTTCTTGATGCTGCCGTCGCAGGTATCGCTGGGATTACAGCCAGCTTATAGAGCCATCGCCATATATGACAGGAAAAATGGTAAGGACCTTTGGGTGGTTTCCTTCATGGCCTAAAATTGGCGCGAATTTCTTCTCGTTATATCTTGTCACAGTAAAAATATCATTTGATTTGTGGTTTGATTATCCATTAATGTCTCAGATAGGAAGGCGCGAGTTTTGGTATTTCGTCTACTCGAATAATTTTGATAATATTGAAGTTTGGGGAATTCATGCATTCGCAGCATTTTTTTTCACGCACAGTCTCTTTTTTTGTGCTTGTTGGTTTCTCTCGATTCTCACCTCTAACACCGCGAACCAGCTTTCGATTGCTGGGCGCCACCTGCCTGCACACAGCCAACCCTATTCCTTGGAAGAGAGTTTCGTGTTCAGCATGTCATGGGTCAGGGCTTAATACCTGTTGAATATTCTGCAATGTACTGAACCGTTACTTCTGTGACTGCAGTGATAGGTAGTAGTGGACAGCTCTTCCCTGTGGCTTCAAGTTAACTCGAAGCTATCGATCCTCTTTATTTGCAGAACACATTTGCCATGCGATTGGGAAGGTTCGGACAAGCAGTCTCAATGCCGAAGCTTCTGACCTCGACAGTAATGCCTCTTCATTATTGTTGAAATAGTCCAGTGGGCCAGTGCCGCTGGGAGACAACGGAATAGTTCGTCTTAATGGAATGGCGGCGTTCGCGTATGCGTCAGGATAACAGGGATGTTTAGCTATATGCTTGAAAACCCGTTTGCGCTTTTTCATAAATCAGAATCGTCCGACACCACCGAAGATGACGCAGGTATTACCGCATCTGCTCAGCAGCATGGCATATGGATCCACAGCCAGTTGGACGGTGAGCAGGATCTCTACAATCTGGTCTATTCGCGCCATTTCGAGCATTCTCTCGACGATGAAGCCGCACGCAGAGCTGTCGACGAGATTGTCCGCCGCCATACCGCATTGAGGGTACGATTCCGTATCGTCGAAGGCGTGCTGAAGCAGGATCTGCTCACCGATGTCGTGGTCCCCTGGGTTCGACTGAAGCTGGACGAGCTGGATCCGGAACAACAGCAGTTGCATCTCGCGGAACGCCTGTCCCTTGCGCAAACGGATCCTTTCGATCTCGCCACTGGACCGATGCTCAGAATCGAACACCTCATGGTGGGTGAGCAACGCAGCGTGCTCGTGTTGTCGGTTCACCATATCTGTTTCGATGCACAGTCGATGACAGTGTTTGAACGTGAGTTCGACGCGCTTTACGAGGCGTTTGCAGCGCAGCGCCCCTGCGGCCTTCCTCCACTGTCAATGAGTTATTTTGACTATTGTCGTGCACAGGAATCGCAGATCAAGGGACAGGAGTTCCAGTGTCAGTTGAATTACTGGCGTGACCATCTAGACGACTTGCCCGCGGTACACGGCCTCCCCGTGAATGCCACCCGACGCAAAGGACTGGGACATCGTGGCGGCATGCATTCCGCGGTGTTTCGCCGGGATCTGTCGTGTCGACTCAGGGCGTTGTCTGCATCGTTTGGCACTTCGCTGTTCAATGTCGTCCATGCCCTGTTTTCTGTGTTGATTGCCCGCCATGCCAACAGCACGGATGTGGTTATCGGCGTACCATTCGGTAAACGTACCAGCGCTGATGGCAGTGGTGCTGCACTGGAAAGTCTGGTCGGGCAGTTCGCAGACCCTGTGGTATTGCGCATAGATTGCCACGAAGACTTGAGTTTCACCGAACTCGTAGCCGCAGTCCGCGAAGCGAGTATTGCAGCCATGATCAATGGCGATGTCCCATTCATCTCGCTGGTGAACGAGTTGCACAAGGAGCGGGCCAGCCATGCCCCGCCACTTTTCCAGATCATGCTCAACATGATTGACGGTACGACACATGGCGGCGCTGGCCGCGGCGGGTTCGAGGTGGTGGTGTCCGAGCAGGCCAAATACGACTTGACGCTATACGTGGTCGAGACCGGCGACGACAGCATCGAATTTCATTTCAACTACAACGCCGACCTGTTCGAGGCCGCCTGGATCGCCACCCTGCAGCGACATCTTTTCCAGCTCGCTGAGTCCGCTATTGTCGACCCGGACCAGAACATCTATGCATTGCCAATGCTCGGTGCAGCTGAGGGGGCAAAGCTGTTGGCACTTGGGCAAGGCGAGGCTGCCGAGCCGACGCAGTTCCAGTCGTTGATTGCCCGGTTTGATGTACAGGCCCGGCGCACGCCGGACCGGGTTGCCGCAGTGGACGAGTATGAGTCGGTAACTTTCGCGGAGTTGGCTGCGCGGGTACGGCGGATCGCGGCGGCAATCCACGCGGTCTGCCCTGGGATGCGTGGCGACGGTGAGTTTCTGGTCGCCCTGCACGGACCGCGCAGTATCTCGACGATCGCCTCAATGCTGGGCGTGCTGAAGACCGCCAGCGCTTTCGTCTGCCTGGAGGGCGAGGCATCGCTAGCGCGCAATCGCATGATTCTTGAAGATTCCAGGCCGGCGTTGCTGCTTTGTGCCGATCCCTCTGTATGGGGTCACGTGCAATCTGGCCAGTTGACGGTGCTAGGCTTGGCGCAGGCTCTTGCCTTTGAGCCGGAAGAAGAGGACATCGGCTGCGACGCACACGCCGACCAGTTGATGTACGTGGTCTATACCTCTGGCTCCACGGGCTGCCCGAAGGGCGTCATGGTGGAGCATCGCCAGTTCGCCGGTTTCGTGCCAGGCTTTGCGCGGCAGTGCGAGGCCTTGGGAGTAGAGATGCCGGAGAGCTGGTTAATCAACCACGCGTTCACATTCGACCCCGTATTGATTGGCCTGGCGTTGCTGTGCTCCGGTACCCGAGTTGTGGTTCTGTCGGCGAAGCAGATGATGGAACCGGCTGAAATCCAACGCCTTATCGAGCAGCATCGGGTGCGCATATTCAAGACCACGCCACCGCTTGCTGTAGCATTGATTGAAGGTATATCGCAGGGCGAGTATGCGCCACATCTGATCATAGGCGGCGACGATACCTCCCCGCGAGCGCTGGAGCGACTGACCGAGTACTGCACGCGCTTTAACCGTAAGGTACTCAATGCATACGGGCCGACCGAGACAACAGTCAACTGCGCTTTTGACTTGCTTGACGGACGACAGGTCACTATTGGCCAGCCAATGCCGGGCTGTTCCGCCTACGTGTTGGGGAAGAGGCGTTCGCTGCTTCCGCACGGTAGCGTGGGCGAACTTTACATAGGAGGCGACTGCGTTGCGCGCGGCTATCTTGGCGCAGAGGCCCAGACTCGCGCAGCCTTCGTCGACAGTCCCTTCCCACCACATACGGGCAATCGTCTCTATCGTACCGGCGACTTCGTGCGATGGTTGGACGACGGGCGTTTGCAATTCGTGGGGCGCCGGGACAGTCAGGTGAAGGTGCGCGGCTATCGGGTAGAGGCAGGTGAAGTAGAGCAGGCGATTCTGGCGACCAGCCTGGTCGATGACGTCCGGGTGATATTCAGCCACCAGACCCAGCAACTGTTGGCCTATCTGATTCCGCCTGCGGATGCTTCCGGCGGTGAGCCCGAGGCGTTGGCAGAAAGTGTGAGGCAGGCACTGCGGGACCAGCTGCCGCCCTATATGCATCCGGCACGTTACAACAGTCTCCGAAACTGGCCGATGACACGCCATGGCAAACTCGACCGGAAATCCTTACTGAATCTGCCTGTACACGCGACCGCCGCCGACGCGGATGCAGATCGGGCCCCCGTTGGCGAAGTGGAACTCAGGCTGGCCGAGGTCTGGTCATCGCTGTTGGGCGTGCCGGCGCATTCCATTGGTGCAGACAGCTGCTTTTTCGAACTCGGCGGTCATTCGCTGATCGCGATGCAGCTGCGCAGCCGGCTGTACGAGTTGTTCGGTTGCATGTTGCAGGTGCGAGATATCCTTGATTACTCGCGCTTCAGAGATATTGCCGAGCAGATCCGTTCGCCCCTTGTGCCCGACAGTGTTTCTCGCATCACATCCGTGCCTGTCCCGGCAGCGGATGCTCGTGCATCGAACGGCGTGACCCGCTTTCCCGCGTCCTATAGCCAGAGTAAATTCTGGCTGGTTGACAATCTGAGCGAGAGCGGAAAGCGATTCAATATCGTGATGCGCATTGAGCTACCCGTTGATTACAGCCAAGATGTCGTTAGGCAGGCGCTGGACAACGTAGTAGCGCGGCACGAGGCACTGCGGACAAGCTTCGAATATGCCGACGGCCTGTGGCAGCTGGTCCATGCGCAGGGTCACTGCCCATTGCAGACGGTAGACCTGCGAGACAACGACAGCAGAGAGCGAGCGCGACGACTGGATGCACTGCTGGAGGCGGAGGATGAACTGGAGCATGACTTGGGCAACGGCCCGCTCATCAGGGCTACGCTGATCAAGCTGCCGGATTCCGGTCAACTGCTGGTCAATCTGCATCACATCGTGTCAGATGCCTGGTCCAACGAACAGTTGGCGGAGGAGGTTCGGGCGGCCTGCCGGGCATTGTCACAAGGGCAGCCTATTGAGTTGCCTTCTTTGCCGATCCAGTACCGCGATTATTCGGCCTGGCAACGCCAGGTCCTGCAGGAAAGGCTTCCGACACTGGAAGCATACTGGATGCAGCGCCTCGACGAGCTGCCGCTAGTGCATGGGTTGCCGCTGGACTATCCACGCCCGGCGAACCCGAGTTCAGCGGGCGCTTATCACTGGCAACTTATCGCCCCGGCACAGCACAAGCCGTTGTCTATGCTGTTCCTCAATCACAAGGCGACACTGTTTGCCGGTCTGCAAGCACTCTTCTCGGCGTTTCTTGCACGCTGGTCCGGGCAGTGCGATATCGTGCTGGGGACAGCCACTGCCAATCGCGAGCATCCCGATACGCGCCATCTGATTGGCGCATTCGTGGACACCGGCGTGGTACGCAGTGAGGTTCGTGGTGAGCACTCCTTCCTCGAGCATCTCGTCGCGGTACGCAAGAAGACCCTCGAAGACCAGGCGCATTTCGACATGCCGTTCGAGGTGTTGGTACATACGCTCAACCCGGAACGCAACAGCAGTTATAGTCCTTTGTTCCAGTTGGTGCTGAACCTAGTGTATTCGGACAGTGATATCGTCGGCCTCCAAGATGGGGGAAGGGAAGGCGAGGCCAGTCCGCCGTTCAATGTTAACTATGACCTGACGCTGTACGCCAAGCCCTCGGAGCGAGGATTGGAACTGACCTGGTGCTATGCCACCGAACTATTCAA
>NZ_JALKCV010000003.1 GCF_023634065.1 Microbulbifer litoralis | reverse complement strand
CAGATATTGATGGGAATCCGGATCGAAGATGGCCATGCCCAGGTTTGGCTGGTTCAGGTAAACTGCCTCGGTGTGGTTATCAATGACCGGCACCACAACCATTCGCTCGTTCTTCCTCTGCTTCCAGCTCAGCAGAGATTCCCGGTTGCCGGTTTCCAGATCGATAGCAAGCAATTCCACAGTGAGTGGCTGCTCTTCATTTTCCCGGTCCTTGAAGTTTTCGACAAGCAGTTGATTACCGCTCCTGTCCAACTCTGTAAGCGGGTTGAAAACATAACCGGTATCGTTCGCAGGATCATGCTCATGCTTCCCGTGAATGGGCAGGGCACAAAAAAAGCAGCCGAAGCTGCTTTTTTTGATCGCCTGCAAGCAGGCTCCCAGGGTGGGCCCGGCCCACAAGCCGAGCTGGAGCTCGGCGCTCCCGGGTTTATTTGCCGGCCGCCCTGCGGATCGCCTGCAGGGTGCGCAGGCGCGCTTCGGCTTCGGCCAGTTGCGCGGAGACGCGGGCGTAGTCGATTTCAGACGGCGCCCTGTGCAGTGCGTGGGCCGCTTCCTCGCGGGCCTTCTGCGCGGACTCTTCGTCGATTTCGCGCTCGGCCACATCGGCGAGGATGGTGATGCTGTTGGGCTGCACCTCGGCGTAGCCGCCGCTCAGGAACAGTACTTCCTCTTCACCGCCCTGCTTGATGATGCGCGCGGGGCCCGGCTTCAGCGCGGTGAGCAGCTGTGCGTGGCCGTAGGAGATGCCCAGCTCCCCCTCGACGCCGGTGACGATCACCATCTCCACCAGTCCGGAGAAGAGGGATTCCTCGGCGCTTACGATGTCGCAATGTACAGTCATAGCCATAAGGCTACCTCATTCTCTGCAGTTTGCCGGAAGAATTTCCGCCGCGGGGCCATTTTTCGGGCGCGCGGCGGGAATTCAGCGCTTCTCTTTTCCGGTGTTACTTGGCCTTGTTGGCTTTCTCGACCGCTTCGTCGATGGTGCCGACCATGTAGAACGCCTGCTCCGGCAGGTCGTCGTAGTCGCCGTCGAGAATGCCCTGGAAGCCGCGAATGGTTTCCTTCAGGGACACGTACTTGCCCGGCGCGCCGGTAAAGACTTCCGCCACGTGGAAGGGCTGGGACAGGAAGCGCTCGATCTTACGGGCGCGGGCCACTGTCTGCTTGTCTTCCTCAGACAGCTCGTCCATCCCCAGGATGGCGATGATGTCCTTCAGTTCCTTGTAGCGCTGCAGTACGGACTGCACGCCGCGGGCCACTTCGTAGTGTTCCTGGCCGATCACCAGCGGGTCCAGCTGGCGCGAGGTGGAATCCAGCGGGTCCACGGCCGGGTAGATGCCCTTGGAGGCAATATCGCGGCTCAGGGTCACGGTGGAGTCCAGGTGGGCGAAGGTGGTGGCCGGAGACGGGTCGGTGAGGTCGTCCGCCGGTACGTAGACCGCCTGGATGGAGGTGATGGAGCCGGTCTTGGTGGAGGTAATACGCTCCTGCAACACGCCCATCTCTTCCGCCAGGGTCGGCTGGTAACCCACCGCGGACGGCATACGGCCGAGCAGGGCGGATACTTCGGTACCGGCCAGGGTGTAACGGTAGATGTTGTCGACGAACAGCAGTACGTCGCGGCCTTCGTCGCGGAATTTCTCCGCCATGGTCAGGCCGGTCAGGGCCACGCGCAGGCGGTTGCCCGGCGGCTCATTCATCTGGCCGTAGACCATCGCCACTTTCGATTTGCTGAAGTCCTCGACGTTGACCACGTCGGCTTCCTGCATCTCGTAGTAGAAGTCGTTGCCTTCCCGGGTACGCTCACCGACACCGGCGAAGACGGACAGGCCGCTGTGCTCGGTGGCGATGTTGTTGATCAGTTCCATCATGTTCACGGTCTTGCCCACGCCGGCGCCGCCGAACAGGCCGACTTTACCGCCTTTGGCGAAGGGGCAGACCAGGTCGATCACCTTGATGCCGGTCTCCAGCAGTTCGGTGGAGCTGGACTGCTCTTCGTAGCTGGGCGGCTCGCGGTGGATGGAGGCGCGCTCGACTTCGGCACCCTCGCCGCCGATGGGGCCCAGCTCGTCGATCGGGTTGCCCAGCACGTCCATGATGCGGCCCAGGGTATCGGTACCCACCGGCACGGACACCGGCGCACCGGTGTTCTTCACTGCCAGGCCGCGGGAGATGCCCTCGGAGGAGCCCATGGCGATGGCGCGCACGACGCCGTCACCCAGCTGCTGCTGCACTTCCAGGGTGAGGTTCTTGTCCTCTACCTGCAGTGCGTCGTAAACATTCGGGACGGAATCGCGCGGAAATTCCACGTCGATGACCGCGCCGATCACTTGCACAATTTGTCCGTTACTCATTTCCGGATCCTCGATTTTCAAATCTTTCTTCGGCCGCGTATTCGCCCGCAGGGGGCGTTATACCGCGGCGGCGCCGCCGACAATCTCAGACAGCTCCTGGGTGATGGCTGCCTGGCGCGCCTTGTTGTAAAGCAGCTGCAGGTCGTCGATCAGCTCACCGGCGTTGTCGGTGGCGCTCTTCATCGCGATCATGCGCGCGGCCTGCTCGCAGGCCTTGTTCTCGACCACCGCCTGGTACACCTGGGATTCGATATAGCGCGCCAGCAGCCCGTCCAGCAGTTCCACCGGCTCCGGCTCGTAGAGGTAGTCCCAGTCGTGCTTGAGCGCGTCGTCCTCGTCTTTCGGCAGCGGCAACAGCTGCTCGACGCGCGGCTTCTGCGACATGGTGTTGACGAACTCATTCGACACCAGGAACAGGCGATCGATTTCGCCCTCGGCGTAGCGGTCCATCATGACCTTGACCGAGCCCACCAGCTGGTTGGCCTGCGGCTGGTCGCCGACATCGCGCAGCGCGGCCACAACCTTGCCGCCGATGG
Source organism: Microbulbifer litoralis (assembly GCF_023634065.1). Classification (GTDB taxonomy): domain Bacteria; phylum Pseudomonadota; class Gammaproteobacteria; order Pseudomonadales; family Cellvibrionaceae; genus Microbulbifer; species Microbulbifer litoralis. The sequence continues at coordinate 410,250 of NZ_JALKCV010000003.1, read as the reverse complement.
CCTTGAAGAAGCTGGCCGCCTTGTTGCCGACCGCGCAGATTTCCACATCGACGCCTTTGTCGGACCAGGCGTGCATATCGCGGATGGCCGCCTTGAACATGTTCACGTTCAGGCCGCCACAGAGGCCGCGGTCGGTGGATACCAGGATGTAGCCGACGCGCTTGGCTTCGCGCTCCTGCAGGTAGATATGCTGGTATTCGGCCGAGGCGTTGGCGACATGGCCGATCACCGCGCGTATGCGCTGGGCGTAGGGACGCCCCAGTGCCATGCGATCCTGAGCCTTGCGCATCTTGCTCGCCGCGACCATTTCCATGGCCGAGGTGATCTTCTGCGTGCTCTTGATGCTGGCAATTTTTGTGCGTACTTCTTTTCCGCCTGCCATAGTGATTTACCTTGTTCGCTGGATATTTCGCTGTGGGAGCCTGCCCTGCAGGGCAGGCTCCCACGCAAATTCCAGGTTTTCAGGAAGACTCTTACCAGCTGCCGGTGGCGACGAATTTCTCGATTGCGGCCTTGAAGGCGCCGTCGATTTCGTCGTTGTAGCTGCCGGTGCTGTTCACTTTTTCCATCAGCTCTGCGTGTTCGCTGTTCATGTAGGCGAGCAGGGCGGATTCGAAGTCCAGCACCTTGTCCACGGGCACGTCGTTCAGGTAACCCTTGTCGGCGGCGTAGACGGACACGGCCATCTCGGCGATGGACATCGGCGAGTACTGCTTCTGCTTCATCAGCTCGGTCACGCGCTCGCCGTGGTCCAGCTGCGCCTTGGTGGCCTCGTCCAGGTCGGACGCAAACTGGGAGAAGGCCGCCAGTTCGCGGTACTGGGCCAGCGCGGTACGGATACCACCGGACAGCTTCTTGATCACCTTGGTCTGCGCGGAACCACCCACACGGGATACGGAGATGCCCGGGTTGATGGCCGGGCGCACGCCGGCGTTGAACAGGTCGGTCTCGAGGAAGATCTGGCCGTCGGTAATGGAGATCACGTTGGTCGGTACGAACGCGGACACGTCGCCGGCCTGGGTCTCGATGATCGGCAGCGCGGTCAGGGAGCCGGTCTTGCCTTTCACTTCGCCGTTGGTGAACTTCTCGACGTAGTCGGCGTTGACGCGCGCGGCGCGCTCCAGCAGGCGCGAGTGCAGGTAGAAGACGTCACCCGGGTAGGCTTCGCGGCCCGGCGGGCGCTTCAGCAGCAGGGAGATCTGGCGGTAGGCCCAGGCCTGCTTGGTCAGGTCGTCGTAGATGATCAGCGCATCTTCACCGCGGTCGCGGAAGTACTCGCCCATGGTGCAGCCGACGTAGGCCGACAGGTACTGCATGGCGGCCGGGTCGGCGGCACCGGCGGCGACCACGATGGTGTGGTCCATGGCGCCGTGCTCTTCCAGCTTACGCACCACGTTGGCGATGGACGACTGCTTCTGACCGATCGCGACGTAGACACACTTAATGCCGGAATCTTTCTGGTTGATGATGGTGTCGATCGCCACCGCGGTCTTGCCGATCTGGCGGTCGCCGATGATCAGCTCGCGCTGGCCGCGACCGATCGGGATCATGGTGTCGACGGCTTTCAGGCCGGTCTGAACCGGTTGGTCCACACCTTCCCGGGCGATAACGCCGGGGGCTACTTTTTCCACGGCATCGGTCAGCTTGGTATTCAGCGGACCCTTGCCGTCGATCGGGTTGCCCAGCGCGTCCACCACGCGGCCCAGCAGTTCCGGACCCACCGGGGTCTCCAGAATGCGGCCGGTACAGCGGCACTTCTGGCCTTCGGCCAGGGATTTGTAATCGCCCAGTACGATGGCGCCGACGGAGTCGCGCTCCAGGTTCAGGGCCATCCCGTAAACGCCGCCGTCGAACTCGATCATCTCGCCGAACATCACATCGGCCAGGCCGTGGATGCGGATGATGCCGTCCGATACGGAAACGATGGTGCCCTCGTTCTGGGCTTCAGTGCTCACATCGAGATTGTCGATGCGGCTCTTGATGATTTCACTGATCTCAGAGGGATTCAGTTGCTGCATGCTCTGTTCCTCAAGTTCCTAAACACTTAGGAATTTCAATACGGAGATTGCTGCAGGGGCCGCGAAGGCCTGACTGATGGCCTGCGTGCAGGCCCCTGCGACAACCAATCTCCTAGGAGTTCATCGCCTCGGCGAGTTTTGCCAATCGCCCGCGCACCGTACCGTCGATGACCGTATCGCCGGCGCGCACGATGGCGCCGCCCAGCAGGCTCTCATCCACGGAACTGTGCAGGTGCACCTCCCGCGCAAACTTCCCGCTGAGTTTCTCGGTCAACTGCTGTGCCTGCGCGTCGCTGAGGGCGCGCGCGGATACGACTTCCACCTCCAGGGTGGCTTCCGCCTGGGCTTTCAGCGCTTCGAACAATTCGGAAATTTCCGGCAGCAGGGCCAGGCGGTGGTTTTCCGCCAGCAGCCGGATAAAGTTCTTGCCGGAATCGCTGAGGTCGTCCGCACAGATCGACAGGAATTTATCTGCGCGCTGGTCGCTGGTGAGCTGTGGGTTTTCCAGCAGCTCACGCACTTTTTCGCTCTGGCTGACCGCCGCCGCCGTGGCCAGCGCAGCGCTCCAACCGGAGAGGTCGGAGGCCTGCTGCGCGTAGCTGAATGCCGCTTTGGCGTAGGGCCGGGCCAGTGTGCTGAGTTCCGCCATGGGGTTCCTCGCTTACAGCTCGGCTGCCAGTTTCTCGATCAGGTCGTCGTGCGCCTTGGCGTCGATATTGACCGACAGGATCTTCTCCGCTCCGGCGACAGACAGCGCTGCAACGCGCGAGCGCAGCTGTTCCTTGGCACGGTTCACTTCCTGGTCGATCTCGGCCTGGGCCGCCGCCTTCAGGCGGTCGCCCTCGGCGTGCGCGGCCTGTTTGGCCTCGTCGACGATCTGATTGGCGCGCTTGTTGGCGCCATCGATGATTTCCGCGGCCTGCTCTTTGGCTTCCTTCAACTGGTCAGCGGCTTTGCGCTGCGCCAGCTCCAGGTCTTTGCCCGCGCGCTCGGCCTCTTCGAGACCGGTGGCGATCTTCTGCTCGCGCTCCTGCATGATGCCGAGGAGCGGCGGCCAGACAAACTTCCAGCAGAACCACACGAAGGCCAGGAACGTGATCGACTGGCCGATTAGAGTCAGGTTGATATTCACACCGACACCTCTTGCTCTTTAGTTCTTTATGAAAAGAACGGGGGGTTTAAGGGCAATCAAGCGGTGAAATCAACCTGCCAGGCCGGGCGCAACGGCGAAGATCAGGTACATGGCGATACCCACACCGATCATCGGTACGGCGTCCAGCAGGCCCGCCATCAGGAACATTTTGCCCTGCAGCGCCGGCGCCTGTTCAGGCTGGCGCGCGGAGCCTTCCAGCAGTTTGCCGCCCAGGGTGCCGAAACCGATTGCGGTACCCAGTGCGCCCAGACCGATCAGCAGTGCGCTCGCGATGTAAACCAGACCAAGTGCTTCCATTGTGTTCTCCATTTAAAGGTTAAGAGTTGTTTTAAAGGTTGCGTAAAGGGTTAACTGTCAAAAATCAGTGATCGTTCGCGTGTTCATCTTCCCGGTCGTGGGCCATGGCCATGTAGACGGTGGTCAGCACCATGAACACGAAGGCCTGCAGCGTGATGACCAGGATGTGGAAGATGGCCCAGCCCATCTGCAGCAGGCCCGCGCCGATAAAGCCGAGCACGCCCACGCCGAACACGATGGCGATCAGGATAAAGATCATCTCGCCCGCGTAGAGGTTGCCGAACAGACGCAGGCCGAGGGAAACCGGCTTGGCCAGCAGGGAAACCGCTTCCAGCAGGAAGTTGAACGGAATCAGGAAAATATCGATAAACCACTTGCCGGAGTGGAAGGGGTGCAGTGTCAGCTCCTTGGCGAAGCCGATGGGGCCCTTTTCCTTGATACTGAAGAAGATCATCAGCAGGAAGACTGCCAGCGCCATCCCCAGGGTGGCGTTCAGGTCCGTGGTGGGCACGACCTTGAAGAACAGGTGGTCGTTGCCGGCTGCCTTGGCGGCGGCCATCGGCAGCCAGTCGACCGGTATCAGGTCCATCAGGTTCATCAGGAAGACCCACACGAAGATGGTCAGCGCCATGGGCGCGACCATGCTGTTGCGGTGCGGGAAGGTCTCCTTGACCAGCTTGTCGATAAAGTCGACCACCATCTCGACGAAGCTCTGCAGCCCTTTCGGCACGCCCGCGGTGGCCTTCTTGGCGGCGCTGGCGAACAGCAGGCAGAACACCAGGCCCAGGCCAATGGACCAGCCCAGGGTGTCCAGGTGCACGGCCCAGAAGCCCATGTCGGCCGCCTCCTGGGCGGAGTGCGCCATGGTCCACGTGGGCTCTGACAGCACGGTGCCGTCGGCGCGGGTGTAGCCGGCCGGCAGCTTGCCGTACGCCATGTTCTGCAGGTGGTGTTGGATATAATCCGTAGCGGTTTGAGCTTCGCCTGCCATAGTTCCTCGACAATCGTAAAAGTTTGAATTCTTTTCCTCGCGCCGGTCTGCGGAGCTTTACTTTCAGCTCGCGGGCTTCTATCTATACGGAAGCCATCAACGCAGCAGTCGCGCAGCCAGGACCCACTGCACGATTACACAGAGGCCGTAGCTGATAAACAGTGCCGCCGGGTTCAGCGGGCGGACCAGCGCGAATACCGCCGCAAAGCCCGCCAGGGAGAGCACGAACTTGCCCGTCTCCCCGCGGTAGAAGTTCTCCACCACCCGGCTGGCCGCGCGCGCGCCGCTTTCGCGGAAGGCGCGCAGGCCGAAATATGCATTGGGCAGCGCACACAGGGCGCCGCCGATCAATACGGACAGCGCGGTCACCCGCTCGCCGTAAAAATGCAGACCTGCACCGGCGAGCGATACCAGCAGCAGCTGTACCGCGGCAATTACTAACACCGGGGGTTTGCTCATAGGCGGGGTTGGCCGACCCTGTTTACTCAGACCTGATCATGCAGGTTTAGCGCGCTGTCCGCCCAAATTTTGGGCGTGCGAATTATAGGAGCAAGCGCAGCGCAGGTTCAACCGGCAAATATCGCCAAGTTACTTAATTTTCGAGGTTTTTTCGGAGCGATTCGGCCAATCAGTGAGCGGTCACTCACAACGGCCTTGTGCGCCAAAACAGGGCGACACTTTTTATTCTTCTGTCGCTCCCGGCCCCAGCCACCCCCCGTATCAGTCCTCGCTATAACCCAGGTGGGCGAGGATTCCGTCCAGCTCGTCGAGGCTGCTGTAGCGCAACACCAGTTTGCCCACGCCCCTGTCGTTGTAATCGATGGTTACCGGCACGCCGACCTTTTCCGACAGCCTGTCGCTCAGGCGGCGGATATTGGGATCTTCCTTCGGCTTCGCGGGTGCCGGGTTTTCCGCCTGCTGCTGCAGGCGGCGCACCAGGGTCTCGGTCTGGCGCACGGTCAGGCCGCGCTCCACCACCTGCCGCGCCGCGGCGCGCTGGGCCTCGCCGCCGAGACCGAGCAGGGCCTTGGCGTGGCCGGTCTCGAGGTCGCCGCGCTCGAGGAAAGTGCGCACCTCCGGCGTCAGGCTGAGCAGGCGCAGCAGGTTGGTCACCGCGGTGCGGGACTTGCCCACTGCCTCGGCCACTTCCGCCTGGGTCAGCTGGAATTCGTCCTGCAGCCGCTTCAGCGCGGTGGCTTCCTCCACCGGATTCAGGTCCTCGCGCTGGATATTCTCGATCAGCGCCATGGCGATGGCCGCTTCGTCGGACACCTCGCGCACCAGCGACGGCACCCGGTCCAGCTCCGCCAGCTGTGCGGCGCGCCAGCGGCGTTCGCCGGCGATAATCTCGTATTTGTGCTCGCCGATCGGGCGCACCACGATCGGCTGCATGATGCCCTGGGCGCGGATGGAGTCGGCCAGCTCCTGCAGGGATTCCTGCGGGAAATCGCGGCGCGGCTGGTAGCGGCCCCGCTGCAGGAACTCGATCGGCAACTGGCGCAGCTCGCCGTCGACGGACTCGGTGCTGCCATCGCCGGTGGCGACGGCGATCGCTTCACTGGCGTTGTCGCCGATCAGGTGGGACAAGTTCTTGCCCAGGGCCTTGCGTTTGCCGGCCATAACTCGTTACCTCTTAAACCGCTTCCGCCACCGGGCGACTCTGGTTTGGACCGTGGTTACTGGAATTGGGGTTGGCGGCGTGACGGCGGGTCATCTCGCCGGCCAGCGCCAGGTAGGCGATGGCGCCCTTGGAGTGGCGATCGTAATCCAGCGCCGGCTGGCCAAAACTCGGCGCCTCGGCCAGGCGTACATTGCGCGGGATGCAGGTGCGGTAGAGGCGCTCGCCAAAGTATTCGGACAATTGCTCGGAGACGTCGCTGGTGAGGCTGTTGCGCGGGTCGTACATGGTGCGCAATATGCCCTCGATCCGCAGCTCCGGATTGGCGGCGCGCTGGATCTGGGTGATGGTGTCGATCAGCGCCGACAGCCCCTCCAGCGCGTAGTATTCGCACTGCATGGGGATCAGCACGCCGTGGGCGGCGCACAGGGCATTGACGGTGAGCATGTTCAGGGAGGGCGGGCAGTCGACGACGATGTAGTCGTAGTCTTCCGTGATATCCCGCAGGGCGCGGCGCAGGCGCGACTCGCGGCCATCCATCTCCAGCAGCTCGACTTCCGCCGCGGACAGGTCACCATTGGCGGGCATCAGGTCGTAGCCGCTGGGCGCGGCGACAATAGCCTTGCGCGGCGGCATCTCGCTGGCGAGCACATCGTAGCTCGACAGCTGCAACTCGCTCTTGTCGATGCCGCTGCCCATGGTGGCATTGCCCTGGGGATCGAGATCGATCAGCAGTACCCGGCGCTTACTGGCGACCAGGGAGGCGGCCAGATTGACGCAGGTCGTGGTTTTGCCCACCCCGCCTTTCTGGTTGGCCACAGCGAATATCTTGCTCAAGGTTCTTGTCCTTTGTTTTCCCGATAAGCACTCTCCCGGACACCAATCGGGCTCGCCGCAAAAACGCCGGCATCAACAGGCACTCCGCTCCTGGATCGAGCCCCTCGACCGGGAGTGCGCAGGTCTCGGAAAGATTGCAGCCCGCGCGGGACACACGCGGGCGCGAAAATGATCTTATTGATAGCGGGATTGTCGCCAGGTTGTCGCGCCGGCCGACGGAGGTCAGGCCTCGCGACCGAGAACGATAAGGTGGCGATCCGCGTCGCAACCCGGTACCGACAGGGGGTGCACCCGCTCGACCTTAATCCCTTTTGGGAGTGCGCTCAACTCATCTTCCGGTAGTTTACCCTTCATCGCGTAGTAGTTGCCACCAGGCGCTAGCAAGTGCTCACTTCCAGACACCATGTCGGCGATCGAGGCGAAGGCCCTGGAGACCACCGAGGCGAAGCCCGACGGGGGCCGGAAGGCCTCCACGCGCTCGTTGACTACGGTGACATTGGGCAGCGGCAGGGTAGTGGCCACCTGGAACAGGAAGCGGGTCTTCTTGCCATTGCTGTCGAGCAGCGTCACGGGTCGCTCCGGGCGCACAATCGCCAGCGGAATCCCGGGCAGGCCGCCGCCGCTGCCGACGTCGACCAGCGGGCCGTCTCCGCAGAGATTCACCACGCTCAGGCTGTCGACGATATGGCGCTCCAGCATCTGCGCCGGGTCGCGCACCGCCGACAGGTTGTAGGCGGCGTTCCAGCGCGCAAACATCGCCAGGTACTCCAGCAACAGGTCCTGCTGGCGGCTATTCAATTCGACTGACAGCTGTGCCGCGGCCTCGAGCAGGCGCGGGCGGAATTGTTCCATCTGCAGAGAAATTGTGGGATCCCCCGGTTGGCGGTGCGCTTGTGGGAGCCTGCCCCGCGGGCGATTGCTCCCCGGGCCAAGGCATTTCGCCTGCGGGGCAGGCTCCCACATACTCACAACAAATTAAACGCTCAAGTTTCGGAGTTCGAGGCACTCACAGGCGGCACAAGCCGGAGCCAACCCCCGAAACCTGAATTAAACGGCCTTTTTGCGGGTCAGCAGGCCGCGCTTTTTCAACTGGATCAGCAGCAGCGACACCGCCGCCGGCGTGACGCCGGGAATCCGCGAGGCGCGGGCCAGGGTGTCCGGGCGGGTCTCTCCGAGCTTCTGTTTCACCTCACTCGACAGCCCGGAGACATCGCTGTAGTCGAAGTCCACGGGAATCGGCGTGTCCTCGTAGGCTCGCAGCCGCTCGATTTCGTCGCGCTGGCGGTCGATATAGCCGGCGTACTTGGCGGAGATCTCCACCTGTTCGGCAACCCGCTCGTCGCTGACGGCCTCGCCCTTCAGGGGCGCCACATCGGCATATTTCAGCTCCGGGCGGCGCAGCAGCTCCATGGCGCTGTATTCGTGCGCCAGCGGCTGCGGCAGCTTGGCCTCCACCGCGGCCGCCTGCGGGGTTTTGGGGTGCACGAAGGTTTCGCGCAGGCGCTGCTCCTCGCGGACGATGGCCTCGCGCTTTTCGCTGAAGGCGGCCCAGCGCGCGTCGGACACCAGCCCCAACTCGCGGCCGACCTCGGTCAGGCGCAGGTCGGCGTTGTCCTCCCGCAGCAGCAGACGGTACTCGGCGCGGCTGGTGAACATGCGGTAGGGCTCCCTGGTGCCGCTGGTGATCAGGTCGTCCACCAGCACGCCCAGGTAGGCCTGGTCGCGGCGCGGGCACCAGACTTCGCGTTCCTGCGCGCGCAGGGCGGCGTTGGCGCCGGCCAGCAGGCCCTGGGCGGCGGCCTCCTCGTAGCCGGTGGTGCCGTTGATCTGGCCGGCGAAGTAGAGGCCGTGGATGAACTTGGTCTCCAGCGACGGCAACAGGTCGCGGGGATCGAAGAAGTCGTACTCGATGGCGTAGCCGGGCCGGGTGATATGGGCATTTTCGAAGCCCTTGATCGAGTGCACCAGCTGGATCTGCACGTCGAACGGCAGGCTGGTGGAGATACCGTTGGGGTAGAGCTCGTTGGTGGTCAGCCCCTCCGGCTCGACAAAGATCTGGTGGCTGTCCTTGTCGGCGAAGCGGTGCACCTTGTCCTCGATGGACGGGCAGTAGCGCGGGCCCACACCCTCGATATCACCGGAAAACATCGGCGAGCGGTCCAGGCCGCCGCGAATGATGCCGTGGGTGCCGGAGTTGGTGTGGGTGATCCAGCAGCAGGCCTGGCGCGGGTGCTGCTCGCGGCGGCCGAGATAGGACATCACCGGCGTGGGCGTGTCGCCCCACTGCTCCTCGAGCCCGGAGAAATCCACAGAGCGCGCATCGATGCGCGGTGGCGTGCCGGTTTTCAGGCGCTCCACGCGGAACGGCAGCTCGCGCAGCCGTCGGGCCAGGGCGATGGCGGGGGGATCGCCGGCGCGGCCGCCGGAATGGCTGTCGAGGCCGATATGGATCTTGCCGCCGAGGAAGGTGCCGGCGGTAATCACAACGGTCTTGCCGCGGAAACGTACCCCGGCGTTGGTCACCACGCCGGTGACTGCCTCGCCCTCGACGATCAGGTCGTCGGCGGCCTGCTGGAAAATCTCGAGGTTCTGCTGGCGTTCGAGCGTTGCGCGGATCGCGGCCCGGTACAGGGCGCGGTCGGCCTGGGCGCGGGTGGCGCGTACCGCCGGGCCCTTGCGGGCGTTCAGGACGCGGAACTGGATACCGCCCAGGTCTGTGGCTTCGGCCATGGCGCCGCCGAGGGCGTCCACTTCCTTGACCAGGTGGCTCTTGCCGATGCCCCCGATGGCCGGGTTGCAGGACATCTGCCCCAGCGTCTCGATGTTGTGGGTCAGCAGCAGGGTCGTGGATCCCATACGCGCAGCGGCGAGTGCGGCCTCGGTGCCCGCGTGGCCGCCGCCGATCACGATGACGTCGTAGTTTTTCGGGTAATCCATAGCTGTCGCCGCTGGGGATAAAAATGGGCGCATATTTTATAGCCAGCCCGGTGGATACAGCAAACACTGATTGTTGTCGGTTGCAGGAATGTCCCCGGAGTGGAACTGACAAGTCACCGTTCAGGCAAGGGCGGATCTTTCCAGCAATCGAGTGTTCCGTTTCTTCTTACCAAGTAAAAAGAAGTTATACATATCTTGTATGAGTAGTGGTTTGTTGTTGTTGTAATTATTAGGGGACCCCTCAAACCGGTATAAATACATAAAATCCTTTTAAATCAATGCTTTATGGAATGTGTAACCCTGCGTGCAACCCCTGCCTTTGAGGCGGGGTAACCGCGGTACGGTGCTGTGGACCGACGGGATAACTCTGCAGGCCCCGCATCGCGGGCGCGGTTATACCCATATCACTCGCCAATTGTCCGTCCGCTTACCCACTGGTTTGCCCACAACCCGATGCCGGCTCTCTGATCGTGTGTGGGAGAGGCTCAACACTATGGGGGCGCCCTGTGCATAACTGTATAGTTCTGGATAACCCTGTGGGTGTATGTGGGCAACTTTTGTGTTCTTCTCGTGGGGGAGTCGGTACTTCCGGTGGAAAAGTACGTCACTGTGGGTAATTTTTCCGCCAGAGCACGCCTTGCCGGCGTTGCTGCCGGACCGAATGACTTTTCGTTATCGGCGTATTTGGGGCAGTTGCTGTGGGGACCGGACCCGGCGGAGGCATCGGGAGATGCCTCCGCGGATGGATGGAAGAGGGAGGATAGGGCGTAGGAGGAGAGGGGAATCAGTGGCGGGTTACTTGCCGATACAGAAGCTGCCGAAGATTTTTCCCAGCAGTTCGTCTGCGGTCACTTCGCCGGTGATTTCCCCCAGGGCCTGCTGGGCCAGGCGCAGGTCTTCGGCCAGCAACTCACCGGCGCCGGCCTCGTGCAGCTGGCTCGCGCCCTGTTCGATAAAGGCGCGGGCGCGGGCCAGCGACTCCAGGTGGCGTCGGCGGGCACTGAAATTTCCTTCGGCGCCGCCGCTGTAGCCCATGCACTGTTTCAGGTGTTCCTTCAGGGCCTCCAGCCCGGCGCCGGTCCTGGCGCTGATGGCGATTACCGGCACGCCGTCGGTGTGCGCCTGCAGGCCGGCGCTGTAGTCGGTCAGGTCGATCTTGTTCAGTACCAGGGTCAGCTTTTCCGTGTCCGGCAGTTGCGCAGTGAACTCCGGCCAGGCGGTTTCCGGGTCCAGCGCCTGTATCTGCTCTGCATCCACCACCAGTAACACCCGGTCGGCGCCGCGGATCTCTTCCCAGGCGCGCTGGATGCCGATCTGTTCCACCTGGTCCGGCGAATCGCGCAAACCGGCGGTGTCGGCGAACTGCAGCGGCAGTCCGTCGATATGGATATGCTCGCGCAGGATATCCCGTGTGGTGCCGGCGATGTCGGTGACGATGGCGGCGTCGCGGCCGGCCAGGGCATTGAGCAGGCTGGACTTGCCGGCGTTCGGCCGGCCGGCGATGGCGACCCGCATGCCCTCGCGCAGGATGCTGCCCTGGCGTGCCTGGTGCTCGACGCCGGCCAGTTGTCGCAGCAGGGCGTCGATATCTGCCGAAACCTTGCCGTCGGCAAGAAAATCGATTTCTTCCTCGGGAAAATCGATCGATGCTTCGACATAGATACGCAGATGCGTCAGGTTTTCCACTAAATCTTCGATTTTTTCGGAGAATACCCCCTGCAGTGACTGCATGGCGTTGCGCGCCGCCTGCTCGCTACCGGCCTCGATCAGGTCTGCGATGGCCTCTGCCTGGGCCAGGTCGATCTTGTCATTGAGGAAAGCGCGCTCGGAAAACTCGCCCGGGCGCGCCTGCCGGGCGCCCAGCTCGATGGCGGCCTGCAGCAACTGGTCGAGAATCACCGGGCCGCCGTGGCCCTGCAGTTCCACCACGTCCTCGCCGGTAAAGGAGTTCGGGCCGGGGAAGAACAGCGCGATGCCGCGGTCCACCAACTGTTCGCCGTGGCGGAAGCTGCGGTAGTGGGCATGGCGGGGCTTCAGTTCCGCATCGCCACAGATGCCGCGGGCTATTGCCTGCGCCGCGGGCCCGGACAGGCGGATCACACCGATACCGCCGCGACCGGGGGCGGTGGCGACGGCGACGATGGTGTCTCTGCTGGGGTTCTGCTGGGTCATGGCTTGAGTTTACTCCAACGCAAAGGGGCCGCTATTGCGGCCCCTTTCTCTGTCTGCTTGTGCGGCCCACTAGACCTTCCCGGCCTCCACCTGCTTGTTGATATACCAGGTCTGGGCGATGGAGATGATGTTGTTCGCCAGCCAGTAGAGCACCAGCCCGGCCGGGAACCACAGGAAGAAGAAGGTCATCATCACCGGCATCAGTTGCATGATGCGCGCCTGGGTCGGATCCGTCGGCTGCGGGTTGAGTCGCTGCATGAACCACATGGTCAGCCCCATCAGCACCGGCAGGATAAAGTACGGATCCTTGGCCGACAGGTCGTGGATCCACAGGATCCAGGGGGCGTGGCGCAGCTCCACCGTCTCCGTCAGCATCCAGTAGAGGGCGATGAACACCGGCATCTGCAGCAGGATCGGGAAGCAGCCGCCCATCGGGTTGATCTTCTCCCGCCGGTAGAGCTTCATCGTCTCTTCCGCCAGCTTCTGGCGGTTGCCCTTGTACTGCTCCTGCAGTTTCTTCATCTGCGGCGCGAACTTGCGCATGCGCGCCATGGACTTCAGGCCGGCTGCGGACAGCGGGAACAGCAGCGCCTTGATAAACACCGTCAGCAGCACGATGGCCCAGCCCCAGTTGCTGACGATATGCTCCTGGATAAAGTGCAGCACGCGGAACAGTGGTTTGGCGATCCACCAGAGCCAGCCGTAATCGACGGTCAGGTCCAGGTACGGGGAGATGTGCTCCAGGCGTATGACGTCCTTGGGGCCGGCGTAGAAGGACGCGCTCAACTCCCCCTGGGTGCCGGCGGCGATGGTCTGCGGCGTCGAGGTGAAACCCATCCGGAACAGGCCGTTGGACAGCTCGCGCAGCTCAAAGGTGTTCTGCTGGTCCTGCGGCGGCACCCAGGCACTCAGGAAGTAGTGCTGCACCATGGCCACCCAGCCGCCCTCGATGGTCTCGCGGGTCGGGCTTTCGGCGATCTCCTCGAAATCCTGTTTGAAGTAGTTTTCCTCGGCGGTGTGGATGGCGGCGCCCAGGAACGGGGAGACACCGATGCCCACATCCACCGGCGGCTCGCGGCTGTCGCGCTTGATTTGGCCGAACATGGCCGCCGACCAGTCGCTGTCGCTGGTATTGTCCACCAGGTAGCTGACCCCGATCAGGTGATCGCCGCGGTTGAAGGTGTAGCGCTTGGTGATATTGGCGCCGTCCTGCTTCAGCGTCAGATCCACCGTCAGGGTGTCCTTGCCCTCGACCATGGCGTACTCGGTCGCTGCGCTGCTGAAAAGCGGGCGGCCGGCGTTGCTGTCGGTGCCGTTGGGCCCGATCAGGCCACTCTGGGCAATATAGGTGTGGTGCTGGGTGCGGTTCAGCAGGATCAGCGGGCGATCCGGCGTGTTCAGCTCCTCGTCGAAGTCGCGCAGGGCCACCTTGACGATATCGCCGCCGCGGGGGTCGATCAGCAGGTCGAAGACATCGGTCGTGACGCTGATGAACTGGCGCTGCTGATCGTCATCCGCCCGGGGTTGGGTCGCCTCGCTCTGCAACTGGGGGACGTCGCTGTCGCTGCTGGCGGTCTCCCGCTGCTCCGGCAGCGTGGGGGCCTCAGCCCTGACCACGGTCTCCCGGTCGACGGCCGGCGCGCGCTCCTCCTTGAATTCATTCCACTGGAATATCAGTGCCAGGACGACTGCGGCGATGCCGCCCAGCAGTGTGTAGCGTTGCCAATCCATCTTGTTACCTAGTTGAGCGGGGTTTCGGGTCGGTTGGTTCACGGGCGGGGGGAACCGGGTCCAGTCCGCCGGGATGCCAGGGGTGGCATTTTATAAGGCGCCGGACGCTTAAATAACCCCCTTTCAGGAATCCGTGGGTTTTTAATGCCTCTTCCGCATAATGCGAGCAAGTGGGGTAGAAACGACACTGGTTGCCGACCCAGGGACTGGCCAGGTAGCGATAGACATGGATCAGTTTGATGGCGAGGCGGGTCACGGTGCGCGCCTGCGTTTCCGCTCCCCGGTGTGCCGGTTCCCGGTTGCGGGTTGTTGTGCGCGTTTGGCCAGTTTGCGCCACAGCTTGTCGAACAGCTTGCCCAGCGCGGCATTGTCCAGCGCCCCGGCGCCGGGGCGGGCGAGTACCACCGCGTCGACGGCCGGCAACTGGTGCTGTCGCAGGCGGAAGGTCTCGCGGGCGATACGTTTGATGCGGTTGCGGTCGGTGGCGTTGCGGACGTGTTTCTTGGCCATGACCAGGCCCAGGCGCGGGTGCCCGAGATCATTCCGGCTGGCGAGAATCAGCAGATTGGGGTGCGCGGCGCGGATCTGTGTGCCGGAGAAGACAGCGCGATACTGGGCCGCGTTCAGCAAACGCAGCGGCTTGGGGAATCCGAAGTCGCTGCGCGTCTGTGGCATAAAAGGAGGGGCTCCCGCATCCGCGGGAAGCATTTTATGCGGACAGGACTTTGCGGCCTTTGGCGCGACGGCGGGCCAGGATCTTGCGACCGTTCTTGGTGGCCATGCGGGCGCGGAAACCGTGGTTGCGCTTGCGCTTCAAGTTGCTGGGTTGAAATGTACGTTTCATTGTCTTGCTACCTGAGACTTTGTATTCGGAATTTCTCGGGGAGGTCCCCGGCCGCCGCCTGAGCTCCGGTTCCGGTATCGACCGGCGCAGGCGGAGCAATGCGCTGCGAAGGCCGCGGATTGTATAGAAAGGCACCAGTTAAATCAACGCGCCGGGAGCCAATAAATAGCGCTTCGCGATGGATGGCATCGACCGGTACACGCGTACGTTTTGACGACCGCGATGGCAAGTGATTGAGTCGGCGCGAATAATCCCGAATGCCCACCGATTGACCCCAAGATATCCACAGATTGCCTGTGGATGAAATTCCGAGGAGTGGGGCATTGTCTGGCTAAATAGTGTGCAAGCCTTTGATTGTCCGGCACTTTTCGAGCGCTTTTTTTCTTCAAAGCTGCCTTTTTCTGTGGATAACATTGGGGGGCAGAGGTATACTGCCCGAATCTTTTTCGGCGGCCCCGGACAAAACGCAATACCGGTTTGTCGCCTTTATCCAGGTCTCTTTTGTTGGGGTTTTAGGGGGTTTCTTGTCTGAATCCGTATGGAAGCAGTGTGCCACCTGTTTGCAGGATGAATTGCCGTCACAGCAGTTCAATACCTGGATCAGGCCGCTTCGGGTCAGTTCCGCTGCCGCGGCCGGAGAGATGCGCCTGCTGGCGCCCAACCGCTTTGTGCGCGACTGGGTGGGAGACAAGTTCCTGAACCGCATCCTGGAGTTGGTACAGCATTTTGGCGGCGAACAGCCGCCGCAGGTGGTGCTGGACATCACCGAGCGCCGCCCGGCGGGTGGCCGCCCCACGCGCTTCCAGCGCAGCCGTCCCGCTGCCGAGCGCCCGCGGGCCGACGACACTTTCGGCGGTGGCGCGCCGCAACCGGGAGTCGCGGCGGCTCCCGTGGGGCGGCGTCAGAGTCCCGCCGGTGCGCAGTTCGGCGCTGCCCCACAGGCCCGTTTCGGCGGCCACGATGCCAGTGCGGCGTCGCGCGCCGCAGCGGAAGAGGCGACTGCCGACCAGATTACCAGTGGCGAACTGGCGTTGACTGACCTGCGTTCGCCAACGCAGCGCCCTGCGGCCGAGCCGCCGCCGGCGCGCAATGTCGAGGTCGAGGGGGCGATCAAGCACGGCAGTTCCCTCAACCGCAATTTTACCTTCAAATCCTTTGTCGAGGGTAAGTCCAACCAGTTGGGCCTGGCGGCCGCGCAGCAGATCTCCGATAACCCCGGCGGTGCCTACAATCCCCTCTTTATATACGGCGGTGTGGGCCTGGGTAAGACTCACCTGATGCACGCGGTGGGCAACGCCCTGATGGAGCGCAATCCGAACGCGAAAGTGGTCTACCTGCACTCGGAGCGCTTTGTCGCGGATATGGTCAAGGCATTGCAGTTGAATGCGATCAGCGATTTCAAGCGCTACTACCGCTCTGTGGATGCACTGCTGATCGATGATATCCAGTTCTTTGCCGGCAAGGAGCGCTCCCAGGAGGAGTTCTTCCATACCTTCAACGCGCTGCTTGAGGGTGGCCAGCAGATCATCCTCACCTGCGATCGCTACCCGAAAGAGATCGATGGCCTGGAGGAGCGCCTCAAGTCCCGCTTTGGCTGGGGGCTGACGGTTGCGGTGGAACCGCCGGAACTGGAGACAAGGGTGGCCATCCTGATGAAAAAGGCGGAGCAGGTGGGTGTGGACCTGCCCCATGACTCCGCATTCTTTATCGCCCAGCGTATTCGCTCCAATGTGCGCGAGCTGGAAGGGGCGCTGAGGCGGGTCATTGCGAACGCCCAGTTCACCGGCCGCCCGATCGACGATATTCTCGTGCGTGAGGCGCTCAAGGATCTGTTGGCGCTTCAGGACCGGCTGGTGAGTGTGGACAATATCCAGCGCGTGGTGGCCGAGTACTACAAGATCAAGGTGGCCGATCTGCTCTCCAAGCGACGCAGCCGCTCGGTGGCGCGCCCGCGCCAGGTGGCCATGTCGCTGGCCAAGGAGCTGACCAACCACAGCCTGCCGGAGATTGGCGACGCTTTTGGCGGGCGGGATCACACCACGGTGCTGCACGCCTGCCGTAAAATCCGCCAATTGCAGGAATCCGATGCGGATATCCGCGAGGACGTCAAACTGCTGACGCGCTCGCTGACGACCTGATCCCCTGACAAGACTGGGATATGCCCGACTGGCAGTGATCGGCATTTCAGGCATTCCCCAAAGAACAAACCGACTAACAAGGCGAAACTACCGATGAAATTCAATGTGAGCCGGGACGCCCTTCTCAAGCCGTTGCAACTGGTTGCCGGTGTGGTGGAAAAGCGCCAGACCCTGCCGGTGCTGTCCAATGTGCTGATGCAGTTGCAGGGACAGGAGCTGGCCCTGACCGGTACCGACCTGGAGGTGGAGATCGTCGGCCGCCTGCCGGTGGACGGCGTGGAAATGGAGGGTGAGGTGACGGTGCCGGCGCGCAAGTTGCTGGATATCTGCCGCTCACTGCCCGATGGCGCCGAGCTTAAGTTCGAGCGCGACGGCGAGCGCCTGGTGCTGCGCAGTGGTCGCAGCCGCTTCCAGCTGTCGACCCTGCCGGCAGCGGACTTCCCGAACCAGGAGGAGACCAGCGCCCAGACCCGCTTTGCCATTTCCCAGCGCGAGATTCGCCGCCTGATCGAAGCCACCAGCTTCGCCATGGCGCAGCAGGATGTGCGCTACTACCTGAACGGCCTGCTGCTCGAATGTCGCCCGCAGCAGTTGCGCGCCGTGGCCACTGATGGCCACCGGCTGGCGCTTTGCGACCGCGACGCCCCGGGCCTGAATGTGGAGTCGCCGATCCAGGCAATCGTACCGCGCAAGGGCGTACTGGAACTGGGCAGGCTGCTGGAAGACAACGACGCGCAGGCCGATGTGGTGTTGGGCAACAACCATATCCGCGTTATCAGTGGCCAGTTCACTTTCACCTCCAAACTGGTGGACGGCAAATTCCCGGATTACGAGCGGGTATTGCCGCGCGCGACCGGTAACGAGATTTTTGCCGATCGCCAGGCGATGCGCCAGGCGTTTTCCCGCGCGGCCATTCTGTCCAACGAGAAGTATCGCGGTGTGCGCCTGCAGGTGTCCGAGGGGTCGCTGCAGATTGTCGCCAATAACCCGGAGCAGGAGGAGGCCGAGGAGCAGCTGGTGGTGGACTATGTCGGCGAGCCTTTGGAGATCGGCTTCAATGTCGGCTACCTGCTGGATGTGACCGGTGCCATTCACAGCGACCAGATCCGTATCGGCTTGGCGGATGCCAACAGTAGTGCGCTGTTGCAACAGCCGGAAGAGGGCGATGCGGTTTATGTGATTATGCCGATGCGGCTCTGATGACTTTCGACCGCCTGCCGTTTTCGACTGAAAAAGCCGCCATCTTCCCCGGGATGGCGGTCTTTTTATATTGGGACAGCGATCCTGCTCCCTGTGTGCTGATGCCCGGTGCGCGAGAGGAGGGGCCGTGGCGCTGACCCGGTTGTCGCTGGCCCATTTTCGCAATATCGACAGCGCTGATCTGGCGCTGGGGCGGGGCGTGAACCTTTTCTTTGGTGTCAACGGCAGCGGCAAGACGTCGCTGCTGGAGGCGGTGCATATGCTGGCGACAGGCCGCTCCTTTCGCTCCCGCCAGCACCGGGCGGTGATCCAGGAAGGTCAGGACACGCTGACCGTCTTTGGTCTGCTGGACAGCGGTTTCCAGCTCGGAGTCGAGCGGTTGCGCAGCGGCGGGGGGCGTATTCGCATCAATCGTGCGCCGGCGGAGTCCAGCTCCCAGTTGGCCAGCTGTCTGCCACTGCAGGTCATCAATAGTGACAGTTTCGCCGCACTGGACGGCGGCCCCGGTGTGCGGCGGAAGTTGTTGGACTGGACGGTGTTCCACGTGGAACATCATTACGCGCAGGAATGGAAAAACTACCAGATCGCATTGCGTCAGCGAAATGCGCTGCTCCGACGTGGTAAAATCAGCGCTGATTTGATGGATATCTGGGAGCAGCGACTCGCGGAAAGTGGAAATCGAGTCGACGAATTGCGCCGGGCTGTGTTCACTGAACTGCATGCCACCACCTCCGCTTTTATCCGCGAGTTGCCGGATTCGCCGTTGGCGCGGGTGGAAATGTCCTATCGGCGCGGTTGGCGCAAGGAGTCGGATCTGCGCCAGGCACTGGTGGAATCCCGCGATGGAGACCTTGCCCAGGGGCATACCCGCAGTGGCCCGCACCGGGCTGATCTGCGTTTCAGCGTCGCCGGCGAGGCAGCACAGAATATCCTCTCCCGCGGCCAGCAAAAGATGTTGGTCTGCGCGCTGCGCACTGCCATGGCCGAGCTTGTGCGCCAAAGGAACCAGAAACCGGTATTCCTGGTGGACGACCTGCCGGCTGAGCTGGATGAAGATAATCAGAGCCGATTTGCCCAGTGGGTAAGTCGCTGTGCCAGCCAGGTGCTGGTGACAGGAATTGACCGTGAAGCCACCAGCCGTCCCTGGCTGACCCTGGCTTCACCCTGGAATTGCCCGACAGTGTTCCACGTGGAACATGGGCGTATCAGTGCCGAATCCGATCGGCCCCGCAATTTGATGGAGTGAGTAAATGTCAGAGCAGAACAGCTATGACTCCAGCAGTATCAAGGTATTGAAAGGCCTGGATGCGGTGCGAAAGCGCCCCGGCATGTATATCGGCGATACCGACGACGGTACCGGTCTCCACCATATGGTGTTCGAGGTGGTGGACAACTCCATCGACGAGGCCCTGGCGGGGCATTGTGACGAGATTCGCGTGGTCATTCATCCGGATGAATCCATCTCCGTCTCCGACAACGGCCGCGGTATCCCGACCGAGGTGCATGCGGAGGAGGGGGTGTCCGCCGCGGAAGTGATCATGACAGTGCTGCACGCCGGTGGTAAGTTCGATGACAACACCTACAAGGTTTCCGGCGGCCTGCATGGCGTGGGGGTCTCGGTGGTCAACGCCTTGTCCGAGGAACTGAAACTGACCATCCGCCGCAACGGCAAGATCCACGAGCAGATCTACAGTCACGGTGTGCCCCAGGCGCCGCTGGACGTGGTGGGCGACTCCGATACCAGCGGCACGACCGTCCACTTCAAGCCCTCCGCAGAGACGTTCAACAATATCGAATTCCACTTCGATGTACTGGCCAAGCGCCTGCGCGAGTTGTCCTTCCTGAATTCCGGCGTTCGCATCGTGCTGAAGGACGAGCGCTCCGGCAAGGAAGAAATCTATGAGTACGAGGGCGGTCTCAGCGCCTTTGTGGAGTTCCTGAACCAGAACAAGACGCCGATCAACAAGGTGCTGCACTTCCAGAGCCAACGTGAAGACGGCATCGCCGTGGAAGTGGCCCTGCAGTGGAACGACAGCTTCCAGGAAAATATCTACAGCTACACCAACAACATTCCCCAGCGCGATGGCGGCACCCACCTGGCGGGCTTCCGCGCGGCCCTGACCCGCGGCCTGAACAGCTATATCGAGCGCGAAGGCCTGGGCAAGAAGGACAAGGTCAGCACCACCGGCGACGACGCCCGCGAAGGCCTGACCGCGATCATTTCCGTGAAAGTGCCGGACCCGAAATTCTCCTCCCAGACCAAGGACAAGCTGGTCTCCTCCGAGGTAAAACCGGCCGTAGAACAGGAGATGGCGCACCACTTCAACGACTACCTGCTGGAGCACCCGCAGGAGGCCAAGGCGGTGGTCGGCAAGATGATCGATGCCGCCAAGGCCCGCGAGGCGGCGCGCAAGGCGCGGGAGATGACCCGCCGCAAAGGGGCGCTGGATATCGCCGGCCTGCCCGGCAAACTGGCGGATTGCCAGCAGAAGGATCCGGCGCTGTCTGAAATCTACCTGGTGGAGGGCGACTCCGCCGGCGGTTCCGCCAAGCAGGGCCGCGACCGCCGCACCCAGGCGATCCTGCCGCTGAAGGGCAAGATCCTGAACGTGGAGAAGGCGCGTTTCGACAAGATGCTGTCCAGCGCCGAGGTGGGCACACTGATCACCGCCCTGGGCTGTGGTATCGGCAAGAGCGAATTCGATCCGGACAAACTGCGCTACCACAGCATTATTATCATGACCGATGCCGACGTGGACGGCGCCCATATCCGCACCCTGCTGCTGACCTTTTTCTTCCGGCAGATGCCGGAACTGATCGAGCGCGGCCATGTGTTTATCGCCCAGCCGCCGCTGTACAAGATCGCAAAAGGCAAACAGGAACAATACCTGAAAGACGAGGGGGCGCTGACCCAGTTCCTGACCAACGCCGCCCTCGACAGCGCGACACTGTTCGTCAATCCCGACGCGCCCGGCCTGTCCGGTGAGTCCCTGGAGGCGCTGGTGGCCGAGTACCGCGCCGTACTGTCGACCATCGATCGCCTGTCGCGTGTCTACCCGGACGAAGTACTGCGCAACATGATCTACCTGCCCAGCCTGAAGCCGGAAGATCTGCAGTCCCGGGAGAAGATGGAAACCTGGTGCCAACGGTTGCAGGAACAGCTGGCGACAGAGGCCGATGGTGGCGGTCGCCGCCATACGGTAACCGTGCAGGAGAATACCGAGCGCGGCCTGTTCCTGCCCCATATCCATATCGTCGCCCACGGGGTTGGCAGCGATTACGACATCGGGCACGAGTTCTTCGAGTCCGCCGAGTACAACGCTATCCAGACGCTGGGCGAAAAGATGGTGGACCTGCTGGAAGAGGGCGCCTATATCCAGCGTGGCGAGAAACAGCAGCCGGTCGGCAGCTTCCCGGAAGCCCTGGAGTGGTTGATGAGCGAGAGCCGCCGCGGCTACAGTATCCAGCGCTACAAGGGCCTTGGCGAGATGAACCCGGAACAGTTGTGGGATACCACCATGAACCCGGAAACCCGCCGTATGCTGCAGGTCACCGTCGAGGACGCTATCGCCGCCGACCAGATCTTCACCACCCTAATGGGCGACCAGGTGGAACCGCGCCGGGACTTTATCGAGAGCAATGCGCTGGCGGTGGAGAACTTGGACGTCTAATCTGTTCGGGACTCGGGGGAGGTTGGCCTAAAGAGGCCCCGGTAGACAAGCTCCCCTAAACGAAAACGGCCGCGCAAAGCGGCCGTTTCTCATTCCAGGATGACAGGATCTATTTCTGTAACAACAGCCCACACTCCCGGTGTTCCTCACCCTTGGTCGGATCGAAGTAGACATCGTTGTCGGGAAGGTCGTTCTCGTACACATACTCCTCGACGTCGATTTCCTTCAGGTGGAACATCGGCGCCACGCGCACGGTACCGTGATTGCCTTTGGTGAAGACATCCAGCCCCTTGCGATGCGCGTTCTGGTCGTGGCGGATACCATTCAGCCACACATCCGGCTTCAATTCCTGCATCGCGCGGTTGAAGGGTTCCAGCTTCACGGTGCGGGAGAAGAAATCGTGCTCGGGAGTATCCAGCTTGGGGATACCGCCGTAGACAGCGTTGTAGTGCGCCGCGGACATCTTCGGCGAATAGGTATACAGGTTGAGGTCAAACGCCTTGATCAGGCGTTCGATATGCCGATAGGTTTCCGGCGTGTTGTAACCATGATCCACCCAGATCACCGGAATATCCGGCTTGGCACGGGTCACCAGGTGCAGGAAGGCGACGGCCAGCGGACGGAAGTTCGTGAACACCACCGGGTTCTGCGCCTCTTCGATGGTGAAGCGCATGATCTCGCTCGGCCGGGCTTCGTTGAAGCGCCGGTTGAGTGCGTCCAGGTCGGCGCCGTGGTGAAAGGTGCGTTCCGGTTCGACGATACTGCGAGTGCTGGCGTTCAGTCCCATGG
This sequence comes from Microbulbifer litoralis, assembly GCF_023634065.1. Taxonomy (GTDB): domain Bacteria; phylum Pseudomonadota; class Gammaproteobacteria; order Pseudomonadales; family Cellvibrionaceae; genus Microbulbifer; species Microbulbifer litoralis. Next base: position 387,854 of record NZ_JALKCV010000003.1, on the reverse strand, counting down.
TTGTCAAAGCTGCGTTGGTAAATGGACAGCTGAAATCCTACGCGCGCCAGATCGGATTGAGAAACAATAAAAATGAGTGATAACTAAAGTTTTGGTTATATGACGGGCCGGCCCTGTGACCACCGATTGCTCAAGCTGCCGCCTCGCGCCCGGCGGAATAGCGCATGACGATTTCCGCCTGCGCCGCTGTCGCGCTGGGCTTGCGCTCCGCCTCGACGAAACCGTGCTGCTGCAGAAAATAGCGTCCGCCTAGATTCTCCTGAAGCAAGGTGGCCTCCAGCTGTGCCCGTCCAACCTTGGCTGCCCGCATCAGCTCGCTGCCACCGCCGCGTCCGGCGACGGCCGGTGTGATACAGAGAAACTCCAGCACCTGCCCCCGTCCAACCACGACAAAGCCATCCGCCGTACCGCGGCGGCTTTCATAAAAGACCAGGCAGTTCTCCGCGCCCAGGTAGCTCCGGCGGAATTCGTCCAGGCGTCCGCGCCAGTAGGTCCGCGGCAGGCTCGGGTGGCTGGTGACCACGGTATAGAGCCAGAGCTGCTCTAGCCGTTCCAGATCTCCGGCAACCGCTCTGCGTATCATGCAAACTCCGTAAGTGAATACTTGCAAACAATGCTAATCCGTTCGGGACACAACCCCTAGGCGGTAATTAATTTTACCCGGGCAAAATTATCCTATAATATTACCCGGGTAAAAACAGTGGAGTCCATAGCATGACCAACAGCGAAACGGCGCCTCACTGCAGCGCCTTCCTCGGTGAAAAACTCATTGCCAGCGGTGGTGTCGCGGAGGTAGTGAGCACTTGCAAACGGGAGCTGGACGAGGATCAACTGGCCGCACTGCTGCTCTTCGACGACCGCGATAGCCGTATCGTCGAAGTGGATTTCCGCGGCAGTATCGAAGAGGTGGAGCGTCGCCAGAAGCCGGCCCCCCGAGATCGCGAGCAGCCCGAGGCTCTCGCCAAGCGCGGCCGCGGTCGTCCGAAACTCGGTGTGGTGGCGCGGGAGGTCACACTACTGCCGCGTCACTGGGAGTGGTTGAACAGCCAGCCTGGCGGCGCCTCGGTGGCGCTGCGCAAACTGGTGGAGGATGGCCGGCGCGCCAATAGCGGCAGGGACCGGCGCCGCTTGGCGCGGGAATCCTGCTATCGCTTTATGCAGGCAATGGCCGGAAACCGCCCGCATTTTGAGGAAGCCAACCGCGCCCTGTTTGCCGGTGAGCGGGATCTGTTTGTGGCGGAAATTGCCGACTGGCCCAGGGACATTCGCGACCACTGCCTGCGGCTGGCGGAAGCCGGTTTCCGCGGTGAACGCCGTCCGCGCGAGGATCGGGCCTGATTGCCATTGGTCGCAAACAGGTTTCCGGGGGGGATGGCCTGGGAGGGGAGGAGCTGCGGCTGGCAGTTTTTGCCTGTGTTTTGTCATTCCTGCCGCGGGCGCTTTGTGGAACACTGTGTCGATGAAAGCGCCACCGCCCGATCCGGCCACCGAACCCCTCCGCCGCGTGTCGATGGTGATCTACCCCGGTGCCCAGTGCCTGGATATCACCGGCCCGCTGGAAGTGTTTTCCCTCGCCAATCGCCAGTTGCGGGAGAGCGGCCATATCGACCGCGATGTCTACGAGATTCAAATGCTGGCCGAGACACCCGGCCCGGTTGCCACCAGCTCCGGCATCCGCCTCAGCGCCGATGGCGCTTATACCGACGCTGGCGACATTCACACACTCCTGGTGTGCGGCGGTGAAGACGTCGCCGTGGCGCGCCAGCAGCAGAATGAAAAGCTGCGCCAGTGGCTGTACCAGCGTGCCGGGCGAGTACAGCGCCTCGGCTCCATCTGCAACGGCGCGCTGCTGCTTGCCGGCGCCGGACTACTCGACGGCCGCCGCGCCGCCACTCACTGGATGGATGTCGACCTGCTGCGGGTATTCGAGCGCGTCGATGTGGATGCGGACGCGATCTTTGTGCGCGATGGCAACATCTACAGTTCCGCCGGTATCACCGCCGGTATGGATCTGGCGCTGGCACTGGTTGAAGAGGATTTCGGTCGCACGCTGTCGCTGGCCGTGGCCCGGCGCCTGGTCCTGTACCTGAAACGCGATGGCGGACAGCAGCAGTACAGTTCCCACCTGTCCAGCCAGGTGGACAGCGACCGCTTTGCGGAACTGGTGGAGTGGATCTACGGCAATCTGGCCCAGCCGCTCGGCGTCGACACGCTCGCGCAGCGTTCGCTGATGAGTCCGCGCAATTTCGCGCGCCTGTTTACCGATGAGCTGGGTTGCACCCCGGCCAAATTTGTCGAGCGTGCGCGCACGGAAAAGGCGCGTCATTTGCTGGCGGATTCTGCCCTGCCACAGGAAAAAGTCGCTGCACAGTGCGGCTTCCGTTCGCAGGAACAACTGCGCCGGGCCTTTCTCCGTCAACTGGGCATACTGCCGGGCGACTACCGGAGACGCTTTGGGCGCGAAAGCGATTAATCCGCTCCCCCGATAACTCAGGCCTACCCAATAACGACAAAAAGGATTTTCATGTCAGTGAAAACTATATCGCTCCCGCTGTTCGCCACGATCGCCCTGTGCGTTGCCAATGGCTCCGCCGCCGCGGGGCGTATCGATGCGGCCGAATTCGACAGTGCCGACCAGCTGCAGCGACCGGCAAAACTGGACGAGTGGGTTTTTGTCGGCGCTGTTGTCGGCCACGGCTATCCGCAGGGTGATGCACGCAGGTTCAGCGCTGCGAGCCCCGGGCAGATCCAGGTGGTACAGATGGAACCCCGCGCCTATCGCTACCTGCAAGATCATGGCGAATATGCCAACGGCACCATGCTGGCGCTGTCTTTCTACGATACCCAGCAGACTCCGGCGCCCGCGGTGGACGGCGTGGTGCAGGGCGAACTGGCGAGCTTTGAAATTCACCTGCTGGACAAACAGCGGTTTGCCGACCGCAGTGCCTTCTATATTTTTTCCGGCGACCGCAGTGCGGCGCCGATGATTCCCGCCGGCAACGATTGCGTCGCCTGTCACCGCGAAGACGGGGCTTTCGATGGCACTTTCGTGCAGTTCTACCCAAACCTGCGCCAGCGCCTGCTGACACGCGCGCTGCACGATGCAACGGAGTGATTCCCGCGCAGTAACGGATTTCCAACCACCTTCCCAGCACCGAGCGATCATCTTCCGGGATCTCCGCCACATTAAAACTAATTCATTAGTTGACAGTCGGGGCGGCTGACTCTAGAGTTTAAAAACTAAATAATTAGTAGGAAAAGAGATGGCCAGGAAGAAATCCGATCAGCTCACCGATGGCGAGCAGGGCATTCTGGAAATTCTGTGGCAGCGGGGTGAATGCTCGGTAAAGGATATCGCCGCCGCGCTGTCAGAGGAAAAACCCGCCGCCTACACCACCGTGCAGACCATGTGCAAAATCCTGGCGGAAAAAGGCTACGCCGACTACCGCAAGGAGGGACGCGCGTTTATCTACAGCGCCCGTATCAGCCGCACCGAAGCCCGCCAGAGTGCACTCAAAAACCTGCTGAACCGCTTCTTTGGCAGCTCACCGGAGCTGCTGGCGCAACATCTGTTACAGGAGACGGATATCGAGCTCAAAGACCTGGAAGCGCTGCAGAAGAAAATCGACGAAACGGACTGAGCGGCGGGACGCACCATGCTTTTCGAATTGAACCTGTTTACCACTTTTACCCTGAGCCACCTGCTGATCGGCGGTTGCCTGGTGTTGCTGCTGTTGGTGTTCACCAGGCTGTGCCCCCCCGGTGCCGAACTGCAGAGCTGGCTCTGGACTACCGCCCTGGGCATCTGCGTACTGGTGCCTTTCCTGTCCCTGGTTCCGACAGCCACTACACCGCCGCAGGCCACTGCGACGCTGGCGGCTCCCGCGGCGCAGACGGAGCCCCCGCCCGGCGCCAGTGCCATCGCGGAGTCCGCCGGCGCGGCGACCGCGTTATCCGACAGGCGCACCTACAGCTGGGCGATGCCCGGCCGCTGGATAAAAAAAGCGGCGACCGGCGTCTACGCGCTGCTGTGGATCTGGCTGCTGGGAGCCATCTGGCGCGCCGGGTTTCTGCTGCGCTCGGCACTGCAGTCGCGCCGCCTGGTAAAAAATGCGTTGCCCCACCGTGAAGATCCTCCGGAACCGATTAGCTGCCCGCTGCTGGTTTCCGACGCGATCGGCGCACCCATGGCGATGGGGCTTTTGAATCCAGTGATCCTGTTGCCGCGGCTTTTTGCGGAGCAGTTCGATAGAGAACAGCTGGCGCCGATCCTGTTGCACGAGTGGGCCCATATCCGCCGCCGCGACCTGTGGATAGGCGCGGCCCAGGAACTGCTGGCAATCCTGTTCTGGTGGAGCCCGCTGCTGCGGCTGATCAACCGCCGTATTCATGTTTCCAGGGAGCTGGCGTGCGATCTGCGTGCGGCGCGCATGCTGGGCAGTGGCAAGCGGTTTGCGCAGTCGCTGCTCGATTGTGCCGGGCTGATGGTCGCCCGCCGGCAGAGTGTGCTGGCCATGGGCCTGTTCCGTAAGAAGAAGGACCTGACAGAGAGAATTGATGCCGTGCTGAAAATAAAAAGTGAACGAACTCCGAAACGGCTGGCGATCGCCAGCGCCTGCTGTGTATTTGCCATCACCGGCCTGGCCATCGCCCAGGGCTACGGGCCGCGCATCAACCTGGCCTCGATTACGGGTCTGCCCGTCTACGGCGCCGGCCTGACCCGCGCCGAAGGCGAGCGGCTGATCAACGCGGTCCGAAGCGGCGATACCGATACTCTGACGGCGCTGTTGAACGGCGGCCTGGATATCAACACACCGGTGCTGGGGGAGGGCACGGCCCTGATCGAGGCGGTACGACAGGGTAACCGGGAAATGGTCGAGCTGCTGCTGGATGCCGGTGCGGATGTCAACCTGCCTCCACTGGGCGATGGCAACCCGATGATCGCCGCCGCGCGCCACAACCGCCTGGCGCTGGCCGAACAGCTGTATCAGCGCGGCGCCGATATCAATGCGGCCATCCCCCGGGACGGTACGCCCCTGATTGTCGCCATCCGTTCCGGCCACGAGGCGTTCGCGGAGCAGCTGATCGACTGGGGCGCCGATGTCAATCAGTCCGCCAAATGGGATGGCAGCCCGCTGATAGCCGCGGCCATGACCGGCAACCTGGAAATCGCGAAGCGCCTCTATCGACAGGGTGCCGATATCAACGGTGTGGTTTCGACCGACGAAACGCCGCTGATCAATGCCGCCCATCACGGCCACTTCGGGATGGTCAAATTTCTGGTGGAAAGTGGAGCCGATGTAAACCTGGGCGTGATGGCCAATGGTGGCAACTACAGAACGCCACTGAACCGGGCGCGCAGTGGGAGAGTGCGCAAATACCTGATCGCGATGGGTGCTACGAAGTAGAGCGTCTGCAACGAGACGTTTTTTAACAACAGGTACAGGTGCTTGCAACGAAAGGGTGAGACACCAGCCAGGGATGAACACAATGCAGATAATAACGTCGACATGGCTCGCCTGGGCCCCGGTACTTTTTTTCATCCTGTTTGGATGCCCGACAGCATTCACGGCGCCACTCGAAGGCGAAAAACATTTCACCTTTGAAACCTGGGGCGGCCAACGTGCGGATGGCTACCGCGGATCCTTGCAGGTACCGGAAAACAGGCGCAAAAAACACAGCCGCAGTATCCCGGTCGAATACCTGCGCTTCCCGGCAACCGGGGCGCAAGCGGGACCACCGATCATCTACCTGGCCGGCGGGCCCGGTGGTTCCGGCATCGCGGCGGTCAACTACCGCTTCGGCATGTTTATGGCCCTGCGCCGGTACGGCGACGTGATTGCCCTGGACCAGCGGGGTACCGGTGCATCCAATATCCTGCCGCAATGCCGCTCCAGCCAGGTGATCCCGGCCACGGTGCCGGTTTCCGACCAGCGCTATATCGAATACCACCGCCGGGCGTTGCGCGAGTGCCTGGCCTTCTGGCAGAGAAGCGGTATCGACCTGGCCGGATACAACACGATCGAAAACGCCCGCGACCTCGATGCGCTGCGACGGCATCTCGGGGCGGAAAAGGTCGTGCTGTGGGGGACTTCCTACGGCAGCCATCTGGCGCTGGCGGCGCTGAAGGGAATGGAAGACAGGATCGAAAAGGTCGTGATCTCCAGTGCCGAAGGGCTGAACCAGACGGTAAAACTTCCCGCCCGCACCGACGCCTACCTGCGGCGATTACAGCTTGCCATCGACAGCCAACCCGAAGCACAAAACGCCTATCCGGATATCGACGCCCTGATGCGTCGGGTGCACGATGCGCTGGATAAAAAGCCGCTGCCGATACAAATACCGTTGCGGGATGGAACCCGCACCGACTACCTGCTCCAGCGACGGGACATGCAGCGGATCGCATCGAGCTTTATCGCCGACCCGACGAGCGCCGCCAGGTTGCTGGCGTTCTATCGCGCCCTGGATCGCGGTGACACACCGGCCTTCGACGCCGTACCCGCGCGCTATTTTCCCGATGCGTTTTTCCGGCCGGGAATGCCGATTGTCCTGGATGCGATGTCGACCGCCACGGATATTGCATCCGGCATCGGCAAAGAGCGCGCGGTCGACATTGCGGCACAGGCCGAATCGGCGCTGCTGAAGGACTACCTCAACTTTTCCTATCACTACGATGGCGTGGCGCCAGAGCTGGACCTGGGGAAAGATTTCGCACACCGCCTGTGAGTAACATACCGGTAATGCTGTTGAGCGGCAGCCTGGATGGCAGAACCACACTCGAGAGCCAGCGGGAGGCGGTCTCCGGCCTCACAAACCTGACTGGCATCACGGTCGAAAACGCGGGGCACAACCTCTTTATGGCCTCCGCTGAAGTCCAGCAGGTCATCGACCGGTTTATGGAAAATCGTCCAATAGAAACCACCACAATCAAGGTCTCACTGCCAGATATGGCGCCGCGGACTGAATAACGGTGAAGGGATTGGGGATGATGACCCCCAAGGATAATAAAGAGGGAAACCGTAGTGACAAGAAAAACTCTGCCGCTGTTGCTGACGGCGCTGCTGCTTTCGTTAACAGGCTGGCTGCTTTTCCCCGCCTACCAGTTCTTTGCCTACAACAAAGGCGACCTGCCCCTGCCGCACTACGGCTGGCTGGAGCTGCCGCCGGAAGTGCCCTCGGAACAGGTGCTGAGCGACCCGGCCTATACCGAAGCCGCTACCCGGTCGCTGCGCGCGATCGAGCGACACCGGCGGGATATCGCCGCGCCCGCCATCAGCGCCGCGGTGGCGCACTGCGGTGTCGTGGTCTGGGCCGGCGCCGCCGGCTGGTCGGATATCGCCTCGCAAACCCCGGCCACCACCGCCACGCGTTTTCGCATCGGCAGCACCTCGAAATCCCTGACCGCCACCGCGCTGGCGCGGCTGGTGCAGTCCGGCCGCATGGAGCTGGACTCACCCATTGCCGAATACCTGCAGACACTGCCGAATACGGCCTGGGCGCAACTGACCCCGCGCCAGCTGGCATCGCATATGGCGGGGATGCCGGAGTACAAGGAGAACCGCGACTGGGGCGGCCTGTACCACACACTGGCGCTGCGCAAACACTACGACAGCATGGTGGATGCGCTGGAGGTATTCGACGACACACCACTGGTGAACGAGCCGGGCACGGCGTTTCACTACAGCACATTCGATACCGTGCTACTCGGCGCCACCATGGGCGCGGCGGAGCAAAAGAGCTATCTGCAGGTGATGCGCGAGCAGGTGTTCGCACCCGCGGGAATGACGGCGACCATCGTGTCGCCCGTGGGTGGCGATCCCGAAAATGATATTGCTACCCCCTACAGGAGCAACCGCCTGGCGGGCGCCGCGCAGCGGTTCCGGCCGTGGCGGGATGTAGACCTGAGCCATCGCCTGCCCGGCGGCGGCTTTGTGTCGACGCCCACCGAGCTGGTCAAACTCGGCAGCCTCTATTTCGACAGCGAATACCTGGCACCGGAAATCCGCGCGCAGTTCTGGACACCACAGCAAACCGCCGCCGGAGACGTGAATCCACAGAAGTATGCCCTCGGCTGGCGTATCGCCGATATGGAGGTGCCGGGCGTCGGCCCGGTGCGCAACGCCAACCACGGCGGTGTTTCCCGCGGAGGCCAGAGCTGGCTGATGGTAATGCCGGACTACCGCATGGCGATAGCGGTCAATATCAACCGCAAGACCGAGGTGTTCTGGGATTTCGGCAGTATTTCCGAACAGATTGCCGCCGAGTTTATCCGCGCCCGCGGTGACAACTGTGCCGCCGTGGCGTCCGGCCAGTCGGGGGGCTAATGCGTATCGAAAGCGCCATTGACGAAGTCGACCTGCGGTGTGCGGAACCCCATCGCCGCCCAGGCGCAGACCAGTTTCGCGAAGAAGGCCAGGGAATGTGTCTCGGCGTTTCTGATATCGTCCGGTAGCGAAGTGCCTTCGGGCCTGTCGCGCACCATGGTTCTCAGCTGCACCGGAGGCAGCGCTGTCTCCGGCCACCGCCGACCGTAGAGACTCAACCAATGCCCCGGCGTGAAATCGAGGAACATCGGGGTGTCGCAGCATGCGGCAATCACGCGGCGCGTTTTCGAATCCGGAGACAGGCGATATTCCCGCAGGGAATCCGCACCTTTCGTGCACTGAACCCGGTCTTTGCGATAGAGCACCATATGGGTTGCCCCCTTGTCATCCAGTAGCGGCTGCGCACCCGGCCGTGACTGCAGATACTCCCCCGCTTCTCGACAGCTGTTGCAGAGACATTCGGTGCTGATGATCGGCTGGCCCGCAAGCTGCAGGGAGACCCGGCCGCAACGGCAACTGATGTTTTTCTGGGGCTTCACGTTCACCTTCCCGACGGTCTGCTTTTGGTTATTGCTAACTAGACTAGACAGTCCAGTTTGATTAGTCAAGCCGACGTGGATACCATCGGCCGGATATGAGAAATGGCAAGGGTGTCGATGGGGGTTGGTTATGCCGAACGGTGCAGTAAAACGGCAGACGAAAAGCCGGGAGAAAATACTGGTGGCGGCGGAACAGCTCTTCCTCCGCAGTGGTTTCCCGGGAACCACCATGGACGAGGTGGCCGCCACTGCCGGTATTTCCAAGCAGACGGTCTACTCGCATTTCGGTTCCAAGGAATCCCTCTTTGTCGAAGTGGTCGAGGCGATGACCGGCGGAGCCTCGCAGGCCCTGGAGCAGCAGATCGGCCTGCGGGAGCGGGCCGTGCCGCTGGAGCCGTTTCTGCTGGCGTTCGCGCGGCAGCAACTCTCGATTGTGCTGACACCCCGCTTGATGCAGTTGCGGCGCCTGGTGATCGGCGAGGTGGAACGCTTTCCCGACCTCGGCAGGGCCCTGCACCGGCAGGGGCCCCAACGCTCGATCGAAAAGCTCGCCGCGGTTCTGGAGGAACACGCCGGGCGCGGTGCGCTGGACTGTGCGGACCCCCTCGCCGCCGCCAGTTATTTCAACTGGCTGCTGATGGGGGAACCCGTCAACCGGGCGATGCTGCTGGGTGACAGCGGCATTCCGGCGGAGGGAGATCTGAAAGCGCACGCGCAGGAGAGCGTCAGAATTTTCATGGCCGCGTTCCGGCCCTGATCGATGCACAGAGTTTCGTTGAGACGGATTTGCCAGGCTATAAAGGGTGAATGTAAATGACTGCCCGGTAGTTGGTGCGTGGAGTAGTCCCCATGTCATTTCAGGCTCTCGCATTCTGCTTTGCCGCGATTGTCCTCGCGCCGGTATCGCTGGCGTTCGCGGATGAGCGCGATCGGCTCGAGCCCGAACAGCGCGCACTGAGCGTCGCGGCCTCCCATTTGCAGGTGGACCCCAGTGAGTTGCGGGTTGTGAAAATAGAGGCGGTGCGCTGGGAGGATTCGAGCCTCGGCTGTCCGAAACCCGGACGCCGCTACCTGCCGTCCGTCACTGCCGGCTACCGGGCGCTGGTTTATCACGGTGAACGGGAATACCAGGTGCACCTGGGCCAAAAGCGGGGGCTGGTGTGCGAGGGTATTCTGCGTAAAGGGCCTTGAGGCGAGGTAGTTGTTGCTGAAAAAGATCCCCTCCTTCGAGGGGATCTTTATCGGAGTTTACTGGGTGTCGATCATGACTTCGGTCTGTGTGAAGGACGTCTGTCCATCGCCGTGTTCGAGTATGCCCAGCGCGCGCGTACCCGGTGCCAGCCCCATCCATTCGAGACTGATATTACCGGTCGTTCCCAGCGTGGCGCTGGTCGGCGCACTGACCAGCGTATTGCCACTGTCGCCGTTCAGGTTGAAGTTGAACAGCGTGTAGGGGGTCGGACCGGCAGCCGAGGCGTAGTCGATCACGAAGACGGCATATTCACCCGGAACCGGGTTCGGGATATCGACAGACTCTGCAGAAGTGGCCGTGCCACTGGTACCGACAAGTGGGAAATCCGGACCCGGGCCCAGCACCTGCAGATCCAGGTCATCGGAGCCATTGCCGGCGCCGACATCGGCGTCGAACAGCGCCACGCGGGCAAAGTCTGTGCCCTCCGGAATTTCAAAGAAGATCAGGTCGTTCGAGCCATCTTCCACTGCTCCCGGGAAAGTAACCCCTTCCGCGAGTCCGTTCACAGTGACCTGATAATCGCCACTATAGCCGAACTGTACATCGAAACTCGCGCTGCCATCGGTCCCAGTGCCACCCAGTGCACTCGGGGCCGCAATCGGTACCGGGCGCACCGCGATCGGGCTGCGGGCATCGCTGTGTCCGCCGAGCGAATTCCAGGTCAGGGAACCGAAGGCCCATTCGCCCAGGCCGGCTTCCTGTTCCGTGGTAAAGGTAACCTGGAAGTTGGCTGTCTCACCCGGGTCCAGATAGAGAAAAGCCGGCGTTACCTGCACATCCACGCCTTCCGGTGCATCCACTGACGCCCAGTAGAACATCGGTAGCGGCGAGACGCTGGTCACGCGGCGGGTAATGGTCTGGCTGCCGGCCAGTTCGGCCACACCGATGGAGGCCAGGTTCAGGTCGCTGGAATCCAGGGAGAAACCCTGGGTCTCCAATTGGCTACAGGTGGCCGCGTCGATCAGCTGCGGCTGCTTTTCCGCCCCGCACAGGAAAGCGAAGTAGTCCGCCAGTCCGGCGTCGTAGACAAGTCCCGGGGTGAAGGCGGCCGACGGTGCCACGGCGCCGGCACCCATATCGAACGGATCCGCCGCTTCCGGCCCGAAGGATTTCTGCAGGTCGGTGCGTGCGCTGGTCATCAGTGCCGACTTGGCCATTGCCGGGGTCCAATCCGGGTGCGCCTGTTTCAGCAGCGCCATGATGCCGGCTATATGCGGACTGGCCATCGAGGTACCACTCAGGGACGCGAACAGGTCGCCGCCGCTGGAAACCGGGGAAGTACCGGCAATGATTCCGACACCGGGTGCCGCCAGGTCCGGCTTGATGATATCCGGCGCCCCGGCGTTGGCACCGCGGGAAGAGAAGCCGGTAATGCGGTCCTCGCGCGAAACCTGTATCTCCGGGCTCAGGGTTCCCGTTGTATCGGCGGTGGAGGCGATCAGTTCGCCGTCCGGGTGGCGGATCATGACGCCGGGAATGGTGGTATCCGGGGCCGACATGACGATCGGGTCGATGCGGTCGGCTGCCGTACCGTCGTTGTAGACCACAATGGCACGGGCGCCGGCTGCCGCGGCGTTGTTGTACTTATCGGTAAAGGCACAGGCTCCGCGGATCACCAGTGCAATCTGTCCGTCCATGGCGGCGGTGTTGGTCAGCGGGCCACAGGCATCCAGCGGCTCTGCTGCAACGACGCCAGAGGAAATGGCGCCGCTGTCAGCCAGCTTGACCGGGCCGCCGCCTTCCAGACCTTCGTAGATGGCGGCCAGTTCCGTTGGCGCGTCCAGTTGCAGGCCAGTGCCAAAGCTCTGGTTGTCCTCGGCGGCGGCGACGGAGGTGACCCAGGGCACCCCGGAAGGCGTACCGATGGTCTCGGATCCCGGGCCGCTGTTGCCGGCAGAAACGGAGACGAAAACGCCGGCATCGGCGGCGTACAGGAACGCAATGTCGTCCGGGCCGTTGAAGGTGGTGCTGCTACCGCCGACGGAGAAGTTGATCACATCGACGCCATCGGCTACCGCCTGGTCGATGGCGGCCATGGAATCCGACGAGAAACAGCCGCTGTCGTCCGGGTTGGGCGCATCCCAGCAGACTTTATACACAGCAACCCGGGCCCGCGGCGCCATGCCACTGACCGTGCCGCCGAAAGAGGATTCAACGCCGTTGTTGCCACCGGCGGTGGTGGCGGTGTGGGTACCGTGACCATCGGCATCGCGGGCGGACAGGAATTCATAGTCCGCCAGTGTGTTGATGCTGAGGAAGGATTCGGAAAAGGACTCGGCCTTGATCAGTTTGTTGTTGCACTCGAAAGGTGCATCGCCCGGGTTGAATTCGCTGTTGCCGAAATCACAACCCTCGCCGGTGAAGTGCTCGGGTGCGGGTCCGTAGGGCACTTTGCGGCCGCGATCGCCGCGTATGCGTGTCGGCACATCGGCGACGCTCGGATGCTCCGGGTGAATACCGCTGTCGATCACACCGATCACTACATCCTCACCGGTAAAACCCCAGAACCAGGGGCCCCGGGGGCCGGTCAGACCGAGGAATTCGGGCGTGGAGTCCGTCTGTGGCTTCAACAGTTCGTCCTCCCAGACACCGACCACGTCCTTGCGCGCCCGCAACAGCTCGGCCTGCTTGGCAGTCATCTGCGCGGCAAAGCCATTGAAGGTGACCTGGTAGTCGTGCACCTTGCGTGCCCCGGAGATGGACGCGAGCACCTGGTCGCGGCGCTGCCCCAGGAAATTCGCGTAATCGCGGAATTCGGTACTCTGCGGATCGATACGCCCGTTGCTGCGCGACTGGGCCGCGGCCAGGCTGGGAATCTGTTTGCCGAACGCGGCCAGCGGCTTTTCCGCCAACTGTACGATATAGATTTTCCGGTCCTTGCGCAGGTCGGGAACCGGCCCCCGTTGGTCCGGATCCGCGGCACTGCCGAACGACAGCAGCAGCCCCGCAATCAGCGTGGGAAAGATAGTGAACTTCATATGGTAATGCCCCGTTGTAGTTATTGGGTTTGCAGGAACGGAGGCGGTTGAAGGATGGAAAGCTGTCGCGGGAAAAGGTGTGAGCCGGGAGCGGCCAGTAGCGACAGTACAGCTGGTTTGGTCCTTCAAACCCTGCTCCGCCGAAAAACACCTACTAACAGGCGCTTTCCAGGCGGATCAGTATTCCTGTACCCCTGCTTGTACTGCAGCGGGGCGCAGGAATCAATAAGGTGGCGCGGGATTGATTTTATTGCGGGGAAGAGGGTGGATTCTGTAACAGAAATTGGGAGAACTGTGCCAAGTTGTCGAACACGGCCGTACCGATCAGGCGTTCGTCCGGCTCGTCGATCAACTGCTGCAGTGTCTCGGTGCCGTGCCCGGTTTTGACCAGTACCGGCTGGCAGTCCTTCGCCAGCGCCACCTGCAGGTCCTTGAGCCGGTCGCCGACCATGTAGCAGCCGTGCAGGCTGGTATCGAACTCCGCCTCGATCACGTCCAGCAAGCCGGTCTTGGGTTTGCGGCAGCGGCAGTGGTCCTCGTCGCTGTGCGGGCAGTAGAAGATACCGGCCACCTCGCCGCCGGCGTCTTCCACCAGCGCGCGCAGTTTCGCATGTATGGCCTCCAGGTCATCGAGATCGAGCAGGCCCAGCGCGAGGCCGTCCTGGTTGGTGGCGATCGCCAGCTGGTAGCCGGCGCGACTCAATGCTGCCATGGCCTCGATGCTGCCGGGCACCGGCACCCATTCTTCGACGCTGGTGATATGGTCACTGGTCTGCTGGTTGATGACGCCGTCGCGGTCCAGAACGATTAGTGGCATATGCATTCGATCATTGTAAGGGGGTAGGGTTTCTATTCCGGAGAAGCATTATTTGTTCTTCAGGATGTTGTTGGTATACAGATCTTCCACAGGGAAAATCATGGTGTAGTCATCCCAGTTTAGATTTCCATCCAATATTTCGTAACTCAGGAAACCACTTTCGGATTTATATTTATCATAGTCGGGATGTCCGGCTGAAAAAATAAATGGCGCGAAGTCGACTATTTGTCTATGTCCATCAGAAAACTCAATTTCCAGTATATGGGACTTGAGATGCTTTGCGGTTTTAACCGAAATTTCTGACATTTTTTACTCGCTGAGTGATTACTTTCGGTGCAATTGGCTGCTTCCTGACGAAGTAGGCAACCCATTTATCTACTATTTCATCCGCATAGACGTTGACGAACTCTTCGAACTCCTTCCGTTTCTTAGGGTCCAGTCCCCGGCCCTTGTCCTTGATAATAATTTCTTTGATCTTTCCGTGAAAGAAATGTATTTCAGCTTTACTCTCGCGGCCCTCGTGTTTGGCATGAATGTGAATGGGCTCGTGTTCGTTACTGTAGAAGAAAAGGGTTATTCCTAGGTATTGATAGAGCTTTGGCATAACTTTTCCTTGTGTGTCGGTATATCCGTATCAAAACAGGTTGTATAGGGGGCAAAAATCTGCTGCAGCAGGAATTTATTTTAAGGCCCTCTGCAGCAGTTTATTTCCTCTATTTGGCCGGCGCCAGCAGCGAGATATCCGCCACTTCCAGGAACAGCTCCCGCAGTTGCGCCAGCAGTGCCAGGCGGTTGTCGCGCAGCTTCTCGTCGTCGGCCATGACCATGACGTGGTCGAAGAAGCTGTCGACGGTTTCCCGCAGGCCGGCCAGCCCGGCCAGGCCCTCAGTGTAGAGCGCATCCGCGTACAGGGGTCCGACCTGTTGCTGTGCATCCCTGACGGCGGCGTGCAGCGCCTTTTCCGCATCCTCCTGCAACAGGCTCTCGTCCACGCTGGTGGGCGCCGGGCCCTCCAGTTTGGCGAGGATATTCGATACCCGCTTGTTGGCCGCGGCCAGCGCCGCCGCTTCCGGCAGTTCGCTGAAGGCGTGCACCGCGTGTACGCGGTTGTCGATATCCAGCGGCCGCGACAGCCTGCGCGCCGCCACGGCCATAAAGACCTCGGTGGCAATACCCTGATCTTCGTAGCGGGCGCGGAAGCGCTCGAGGATATAGTTCAGCGCCTCGTCGACCACGGTGTTGTATTCGCCCAGCGCGGTACGCGGGTAGTTGTCGCGGGCCAGCTCCAGCAGCTGGCGCAGGTCCAGGTCGAGCTTCTTCTCCACCAGGATGCGGATCACACCCAGGCTGGCGCGGCGCAGCGCGAAGGGATCGCGGGAACCGCTGGGCGGCTGGCCGATACCGAAGATGCCGACCAGGGTGTCGAGCCGGTCCGCCAGTGCGATGACGGTGCCGGTGTCGCTGGCCGGCAGTTCGTCGCCGGCGAACTTGGGCATGTACTGTTCGTACATGGACTTGGCCACTTCCAGGGGCTCCTTGTCGTTCTCGGCGTAGTAGTAACCGGCGATGCCCTGCATGTCGGCGAACTCGAACACCATTTCGGTGACCAGGTCCGATTTGCACAGTCTGGCCGCGCGACCGGCCCAGTCCGGGTTGGCGCCGGTCTGTTCGGCGATCTTCGGCGCCAGCGCCGCCAGCCGCTCGGTCTTGTCGTAGACGGTGCCCAAGTGTTTCTGGAAGATCACCTGCCTGAGGCGCTCGCGGCGCGCTTCGAGGCTGGTTTTCTTGTCGGTATCGAAGAAGAAGGCGGCGTCAGCGAGGCGCGGGCGGATGACCCGCTCGTTGCCCTGGATCACCTGCACCGGGTCAGCGCTCTCGATATTGGATACGGTAATAAAGAAGGGCAGCAGCTGGCCGTCGCCGTCGACGACGTGGAAGTATTTCTGGTGCTCCTTCATCGACGAGATAAGCGCCTCGGCGGGCACGTTCAGGAAGCGCTCCTCGAAACGGCCGGTCAGCGCCACCGGCCACTCGACCAGCGCGGTGACCTCGTCCAGCAGGTCGTCGTCGATCACGGCCTCGCCATTGACGTTGTGGGCCTCGGCCGTGACCTGGTCGCGGATGATCTCGCGGCGCTCATTGAAGTCGGCGACCACATAGCCGGGGTCGCGCAGCTGTTGTACATAGTCCTGCGCCGAGTGGATTTCCAACTCGCGGTTGCAGTGGAAGCGGTGGCCGCGGCTGCTGTTGCCGGCTTTCAGGCCCAGTACCTCGGCGTCGACCACGCTGTTGCCGAACAACATCAGCAGCCAGTGCACCGGGCGCACGAATTCTTCGCGGCGGACGCCCCAGCGCATGCGCTTCGGGATCGGCAGTTGTGCCAGGGACTTTTCCACGATCCCGCCGAGCAGGGTCTCGGTAGCGACACCCTTCTGCTCGCTGACGAACGCCAGGCGCTCGCCCTTGTCGGTGTCCTTGCGCTGCAACTGGTCCACGGTGACGCCATTGCTGCGCGCGAAGCCCTCGGCGGCCTTACTCGGATTGCCGTCCTTGTCGAAGGCGGCCTTCACGGCCGGGCCCAGCTTCTCGACCTGTTTGTCGGCCTGTTTGTCGGCCAGGCCGGACACGGCCACTGCCAGCCGGCGCGGTGCGGCGTAGGCTTTCACCTCGCCGTACTCCAGTTCCGCGGCTTTCAGGCCCTGCCCGATACCGTCGGCAAAGGCAGTCATCAGCGTGTGCAGTGCTTTTGGCGGCAGCTCCTCGGTGCCCAGCTCTACCAGAAAATCCTGCGCCATTACTGCTTCTCCTCTTGTTCGACGTCTTCGGCCAGTATTTCTTTGCGAATATGTTCCGCCGCCAGCGGGAAACCGAGGCTGCGGCGCGCGTCGTAGTAGGCCTGGGCCACGGCGCGGGCGAGAGTGCGCACGCGCAGGATATAGCGCTGGCGCTCGGTCACGGAGATGGCGTGGCGCGCATCCAGCATATTGAACGCGTGCGAGGCCTTCATGACCTGCTCGTAGGCCGGCAGCGGCAGGCCCAGCTCGATCAGGCGGCCGCTCTCGCGCTCGCAGTGGTCGAAGGTGGCGAACAGGAACTCCACGTCCGCGTGCTCGAAGTTGTAGTGGGACATCTCCACCTCGTTCTGGTGGAAGACATCGCCGTAAGTAACCGGGGTGCCGTCGGGGCTGCGGGTCCAGACCAGGTCGTAGATGGACTCGACGCCCTGCAGGTACATGGCGATACGCTCGAGGCCGTAGGTGATCTCGCCGGTGACCGGGTAGCACTCCAGGCCACCCACCTGCTGGAAGTAGGTGAACTGGGTCACCTCCATGCCGTTCAGCCACACCTCCCAGCCCAGGCCCCAGGCGCCCAGGGTGGGGGATTCCCAGTTGTCTTCGACAAAGCGGATATCGTGCACCGCCGGATCCACGCCCATGGCGCGCAGGCTGTCCAGATAGAGCTCCTGGATATTGTCCGGCGACGGCTTCATCACCACCTGGTACTGGTAGTAGTGCTGCAGGCGGTTGGGGTTGTCGCCGTAGCGGCCGTCGGTGGGGCGGCGGCAGGGTTGTACATAGGCGGCATTCCAGGTCTCGGGACCCACCGCGTGCAGGAAGGTGGCCGGGTGGAAGGTGCCGGCGCCCACTTCCATATCCAGAGGCTGTAGAATGACGCACCCTTGGCGCGCCCAGTAGTCCTGCAGGGCAAAGATCAATCCCTGGAAGGTGCTGAGGTCGTATTGCTTGGACACCGCTTTCTCCGGATAGGTTGTACTCGATCCGCGGCGCTCCCGGGGCGCCGCGGGCAAAGGGACGCAATTATAGCGGCAGCGCGCGGCCTACTAAAAGGAACCTCTGAACAGGTCCGCGGCCTGTATAGGGGGCCCTGGCGGCGCTGCAGTGGCGGGGGTCCCATACTTTGAAGGCGGGGCCGGCGGTCCCGCGGATCCCGCATTCGATTCAGGAATCAGGAAGTAGTTGCATTGGATATCAAAGGTTGGCTGGCCGCCTCGGCGCTGAAACTGGTCGGAACACTGCCCCTGCGCTGGTCGCGCCGCCTCGGCTGGCTGGTCGGCAAGCTGGCGGTCTGGACCCGCGGCGACAGCCTGCGCATCAGCCGTATCAACCTGGCGCTCTGTTACCCGGCGATGGACCCGGCGGAGCGCGAGCGGCTGGCGCGGGACAGCGTCGTGCACACCGCCGTGACCGGCTGCGAGGTGGCGACCCTCTGGCGCCAGCCCTGGAGCCGCAGCGAGGACCGCATCGTGCGCGTACGCAACCAGCAGTTGCTGTGCGAGGAGGTCGATGACGACCGCGGGGTACTGGTACTGATGCCGCATACCGGCAACTGGGAGATCTTCGGCATGTACCTGGCGACCCTGGGGCCGTCCACCGCCCTCTACGCGCCGCCCAAGATCACCGCGCTGGACCCGGTGATCCGCGCCGGGCGCGAGGCTACCGGCGCGCAGATGGTGCCCACCAATGTGCACGGTGTGCGGGCGCTGCTGAAAGCGCTGAAGGCGGGGGGCATCGTGATGGTACTGCCGGACCAGGAGCCGGACATGGGCGGGGATTTCGCGCCCTTCTTCGGCAAGCCGGCGCTGACCATGACCCTGGCCCACAACCTGCTGCAGCGCACCGGCTGCCGCTGCGTATTCGGTTTTGGCAAGCGGATCGATGACGGCTTTGAACTGGTGTTCCTGCCGGCGGAAAAAGCCATTTACAGCGACGAGACCCGGGTGTCGCTGGCGGCCATGAACCGCGGTGTGGAGGCCTGCATCGCGGAGGCGCCGGAGCAGTACCAGTGGGAGTACAAGCGCTTCCGCAAGCAACCGGAGGGCAAGAGCAGGATCTACCGCAAGCCGTAACTATACTTGGCGACAGTGGCTGAATTTCGCACGGCTGAGTTATTTTGGCGCAAGATATAGACCGCAGTTACTGGCGACACCTGCCGAATTTCCTCTCCGCGCTGCGCATCGCGCTGATCCCCGTGATTGCCTGGTTCACATGGAATAGCTATCCGCTGTTTGCCTTTGCGGCGTTCGTTGCCGGCGCCCTGACGGATTTCCTCGACGGTCGCCTGGCGCGGGCCTTCAACTGGCGCACCCATGTCGGTGCGCTGCTGGACCTGCTGGCGGACAAGCTGTTCGTGCTGTCACTGATGGCGCTGCTGTGGTTCAACGAGACCCAGGTGCCGCTCTACGCGGCGCTGGTGCTGCTGCGGTACAGCGCGCAGCTGTCCGTGATCGCGGTATTGATCGGCTGGAAAAAGATCCCGTTCAAGGTGGCGCCGCGGCTGCTGCCGAAGGCGGCGACCGCTGTCGCCTTCCTGGTGCTGGGGACAGGTTTTCTGCAGCTGGTGGCCATCAACTGGCTGTCGGAAACTTCCGAACTTGCGCGCCTGGTGAGCAACGCCATCAAGGTCTTCAGCCTGGTGGGCTGCGCACTGGAAGCCTGGGTCCTGGCGATCTTTCTGCCGCGCTACTGGATGATCCTGCGCGGCCGCCATGACACCTTCGGATAGGGCTCAGATCCCCGCTTCGCCCGCCAGCTCGTTGTCGCGCCAGACCCGGTGCAGCGGCGTCAACTTGTCCACCTGCCGGGCGATGGCGAACAGTTTCGGGCACTCCTGCGCAAACCACGCCCGCCGCGGTCGCCAGCAGCTCATCACGGCGATGAACACGTCGACCGCAGTCATCTCTTCGCCACAGGCCCAGGGGGCATCCAGCTCCGCCTCGAACTGGCGCCACAACTGCTGGCGGCGCCGCTCGGTGGACTCGTACAGCGCCTGCGCCCCGTCGTCACCGGGGATAAAGCGGCGCGGGTGATCGCTGAACGTAAAGGTGGGATAGACGGCCGCCACCAGCCAGATCAGGCGGTGCAGGAACCGGTTGCGGCACGGGTCGCCGGCCGGCGGTACCAGGCCCGACTCGGGGAAGTGGTCGCCAATCCACAGTGCAATGGCCGCGGTCTCGGTCAGTATCTCGCCGTTTTCGAGGCGCAGCGCGGGGATCTCCCCCTGCGGGTTGATTGCCAGCAGCTCGCTGTCCGGCAGATCCTCCCAGGAGAAATAGCGGACCTGGTATTCGATACCCGCCAGTGCGAAGAGCGCCTCGATAATGGCGGAGCCGCCGCCCCTGGCGCCGTAGAGTGTCAGTTGTCCGGTCATGGAACGGTTTCCTGTAGCGGTTTCAGGCGGCGTTGCGGAAGGCGACGATCACCGGCAGCCGCGCGGCGCGCCAGGCGGGGAAGAAGCCGCTGACAAAGCCGATCACCAGCGCCAGCCAGGCGCCCTGCAAAAGCAGGTCCGGCGACATCTCGAAGCGGAAGACCACCTGGGTGAAACTGCCGCCGAAAGTGGAGGCGTTGAGCCCGTCGAAAAACAGGAACGCCGCTAGCGAGCCGAGCAGCCCGCCGGCAATCGCCAGCACCAGCGCCTCGGCGAGGGTGCCGCAGAAGGCGGAGAAACTGCTGAAGCCCAGGGCGCGCAGCGTGGCGATTTCCCGCGCCCGGTCCGCCACCGAGGTGTACATGGTATTCAGGGCCCCGGCCAGTGCCCCCAGCGCCATTACGAAGCTGATGACACGGCCGAAGATCGCCATGTACTGCAACTGCTTGCCCTGCCCGGCGAAGTAGGCCTGTTCCGTCTGCACTTCCAGGTTCAGGCGCGGTTCCTGCTCGATGGTTTTTTCCAGTGGCGCCAGGTCGCCGGGGTTCTCCAGTTTTGCTCGCACCGTCTGCACACTGCTGCCGCGGTCGTAGAGGCTCTGGATCACCTTGACATCCGCCCACAGTTCGCTTTCGAAGGCGCTGCCGCTGGTACTGAAGACGCCCACCACGCGCCACACGTTCTTGCCGAAACGCACCTCGTCGCCGACCGCGAAGCCGTCGAACTCGCGCAGCACGCCGGCGCCGACGATCATCTCGTTGGTGCCGGGGGTAAACAGGCGGCCCTCCAGCAGCTGCATGTTTTCGCGCATCGCCATGCCGCGCGCATTCAGGCCGCGCAGGGCGATATTGGCCTCGCTGTCGGTGGATTTCTTGATGCCGTCGACAATCACGTAGAGTTCCGGCGACACCAGCGGCCCCTCCGCATCGCGGGCGATACCCGGCGACGCCTCCACCAGGTTCACCTGTTCGCGCGAGATGACGCTGTTGATTTCCGAGGCCGCGCCCTCGCGCATCAGGATGGCGGTGCCCTCTGAGCCGGCGCCGTCCATGGTGCGTTCGAAGCCCCTGGCCATGGCCAGGAAAGCGAGCAGGATGGCCACGACCACCGCCGATGCCAGCACCATTGCCAGCGACATCCACAGGCGCCGCGGCAGGCTGCGGACATTCATTACCGTGACCGTGGCGATCTGAGAAAATAGAGAGCCCATCGCTTTATCCCCTGTTGAATGCGGTGACGATGTTCAGGCGCAGCGCATTGATCGCCGGCAGCAGACCGGTGATCAGGCCCAGCAGCAGCATGAAGCCGATTGCCTGCAGCACGGTATCGCCGCCCATGACCAGGTTGGGCAGGAAGCGCGCCATCGCCGCCTTGGCGCCCTCGATCAGGAACCAGGCGGCGGCCAGACCGGCGAGGCCGCCGATCAGCGCCACCAGCAGCGATTCGGACAGCACCATGCGGAAAATCCGCGCGCTGGAAAAGCCGAGGGTTTTCAGTACCGCAATTTCGCCGGTGCGTTCCCGGATTGCCAGCGCCATGGTGTTGCCGACCACCACCAGGATGGTGAAAAAGGCCATGAACACGACCCCGAAAATGATCAGGCCGATATTGCCGATCTGTTCGATAAACGCTTTATTGAAAGCCTTTTCGGTACTGGTATCGGTTTCGTACTGGGAGTTGGCAAACGACTCGTCGATGCGCTTGGCGACGGCTTCGTTCAGCGACGGGTCCTCGGTGGTCAGCGTCAGCCAGCCGATGGTGTCGCCGCCGAAGGTCTGTGTCTCCATAAAGTATTTGTAGTGAAATACCAGGTAGCCGGTATCGTACTGCTCATTCTCGCCGGTAAAGATTCCGGAGACGACGAAATCCCAGGTGTGGCCGCCGTCCCGGTGGGAGAAAATACTGGACGAGATCGGTATGCGGTCGCCGATCTTCCAGCCGTGGATTTTCGCCAGTTTTTCACCGATCAATGCGCCCTGGCGATCCTGCAGCCAGGCGCTGCGCTGTTCCGGTTCTATCACCACCTCATCATAAACCCGTAGGTAGGATTCCGGCTCCACCGCCATGGTCACCAGCTGCTGGGTCGGATCCTGGTAGTAGCCGCCGAACCAGTTCATGTGAGTCACGTTGCGCACGCCCTCCATGGCCGCCACCTTGCGGTAGTAGGAAATCGGCAGTGGATTGGTGAAATTGATGCGGTTCACCACCACCAGCCGGTCGTCGGCGGCCAGGTCGATGCCGGAATCCAGTGCGCCTTTCAGCGTCGTTACCGCGCCGAATATCAGGAAGGCGATAAAAATTGCAAAGCAGGTCAGGAAAAGCCGCAGTGGCTTGCGCGTCATGTTCTTGACGATCAGGTAGAAATCAGTCATGCCGCCACTTCCCTCTGTTCGAACCGGCCTTTGTCCAGGTGTACCGTCCGCTTCGCGTAGCGCGCCGCCTCCGGGTCGTGGGTCACCATGACAATGGTCTTGCCGTGCTCGCGATTCAGCAATTGCAGCATCTCGAGGATTTCGTCGGCGGTCTTGCGGTCCAGGTCGCCGGTGGGCTCGTCGCACAGAATCAGGTTGGGATCGGAGACGATGGCGCGGGCGATGGCGACGCGTTGCTGCTGTCCGCCGGACAGCTGGTTGGGCATGTGCCGGGCGCGGTCGTTCAGGCCCACCAGGGCCAGCGCGGTCTCCACGCTGACCCTGCGCTGTGCCCTGGAGAGCTTTGTCAGCAGCAGTGGCAGTTCCACGTTGCGCGCCGCATTGAGCATCGGCATCAGGTTGTAGAACTGGAAAATGAAACCGATATTGTGCGCGCGCCAGCGGGTGAGTTCGCTTTCCCTGAGATTGTCGACGCGGCTGCCGTCGAAATGGATCTCGCCGCCGCTGGGCTGGTCGACGCCGCCGAGCATATTCAGCAGCGTGGTCTTGCCGGAACCGGACGGACCCATGATGGCGAGGAAGTCGCCGCGTTCGATGGACATGTCCAGGTTGTCAAAAATGGAAATCTCTTCCTTGCCGCGCACGAAATGTTTGCTGACACCGTTGAGTTGAAACAGTACATCCTCTGACATCGCCAAATCCCTCCGCTTGTTTGTAACGTTATTTTTCGATCGGGCTCTCCGGCTACGAAGATTGCCCCTCCGCCAGGAAGGCTACCTTGACGCCCATATCCGGCAGGATGCGCGGATCCTTTCTGTCGATACCGACGCGCACCTGCACTGTCGCCTTGGCGCGGTCGGCGGTGGGAATGATCGCAACCACGGTGGCCGGGATTTCCCAATCCGGATAGGCATCCAGGGTTGCGCTCACTTTCTGCCCCTCGCGCACGCGGCCGATAAATGCCTCGTTGACATCCACCTCGATTTCCAGTGAATCCATATCGACGATGGTGCAGATACCGGTGCGAGTAAAACCGCCGCCGGCGGAGCTGGGGGCGACGATTTCGCCGGGCTGTGCATTTTTCTGTGTAACCACACCGGTGAAGGGCGCGCGAATGGTGTAGTCATCCAGCTGTTCGCGCTGGCGCTGCACTTCCAGTTCCGCCACGCGGATATCGGCGCGCGCGCTGGCCAGTTCCGCAACCAGGCTCTCGACACTGGCTTCGCTCTGGGTCAGTTGGGCGCGGCTGGAATAGTTCTTGTCCATCAGTCCGGCGTAGCGGACCCGCTGGCGGCGTGCCTCGGCCAGGTTGGCTTCGATACTGGCGATGCGGGCCTGCAGCACCTGCACCCGCGCCGCGGCCAGGTCCAGTGCCACCCGCGCCTTGGCGGCATCCAGTCGCGCCAGTACCTGGCCTTCGTCGACGCGCATGCCTTCCTCGACATCGACGCCGACGATCAGCCCCATGACTTCCGCCGATACGGTGGCCATGCGGCGGGCGGTGATATAACCGGAGGCGTTGAGTACGGTTTCGCGGACTTCGGCAGCGGGGAGAGGCGCGGGTCGGGCCGGTGCGGATGTCTCGGAAGCGGTGGCTGGTGGCGCGGTTGCCGGCGCGGGTTCCGCTGCAGGATCCGCGGCAAACTGCGCCATTGCCACGGCCCCGATCAGTATGCCGGTGGCGGCGCTGATGGCAGCGGCGATCAGGAGGCCTCTGGTCGGTGTGCGCGAATCGGTTCTCGCCTCCCGGTCAATTTTCAACTGGTCGAGGAGTTCGCTGGTGTTTCTGCTCATGCTGCCGGTTTCTTATTATGACTACTTCCTGTAGTCCGCTACTGTGGCAGAAACTTACAAATTTGACTATCGCACAAGAGTACCGATTGTGGCCGACTAATGACGCCAGAACGCGGGCGTCAGCAGCACCAGCAGGGTGAAGATTTCCAGGCGGCCCATCAGCATGGCCAGGATCAGGAACCACTTGGCCACCTCGTTGACCGAGCTGTAATTCGCGGCGGCCTCACCGAGGGCCGGGCCGATATTGCTCAGGCAAGAGGCAACGGTGGAAAAAGACGTCTCGAAATTCTCGCCGGTGGCCATGACCACGATCGTCAGTACGAAGAAAGACAGGATATAGACGGCAAAAAAGCCCCACACGGCGTCGGTGACTCTCTCCGGCACGATTTTCCGGTTGACCTTGATCGGCACCACCGCGTTGGAATGGACCAGCCGGTTCAGCTCCCGCAGGCCGGATTTCATGATCAACATCACGCGCACCGCCTTGATACCGCCCGAGGTGGAACCGGCACAGGCGCCCATGATGCCGATCATGATCAGTATGTAGGGCAGGAACGCGGGCCAGGCGTAGAAGCTTTCGGAGCCGAAGCCGGCGGTGGTGCCGATGGAGACAACCTGGAAAACACCGTGCAGCAGGCTGCCCCGCAGTGAGAAGGTACCGGAGGCCCACAGGTAACCGACGATCAGTACGCAGGCGCCGATGGTCATCAGCACGTAGAAACGGAATTCGGAGTCTCGCCAGTAGTGGCGCAGGGTGCGATTGCGGAAGGCGAAGAAGTGCAGGCCGAAGTTGATCCCCGCTGTCAGCATGAAAATGATGCAAATCACCATGATCGCGTGATTGTTGGCGTAGAAGCCCATGCTGGCGTCGTGGGTGGAGAAGCCGCCGTTGGCGACCGTGGAGAAGGCGTGACCCACAGCGTCGAACACTGTCATGCCGGCCCACCAGTAACCCAGGCTGCAGAGCGCGGTCAGGGTGATGTAGATCACGAACAGCGCGCGAGCGGTCTCGGCGATGCGCGGCGTCAGCTTGGTGTCCTTCACCGGCCCGGGAATCTCCGCCTTGTACAGCTGCATGCCGCCGATGCCCAGCATCGGCAGTACTGCCAGTGCAATCACGATCACGCCGATACCGCCGAACCACTGCAACTGCTGGCGGTAGTAGAGGATCGCCGGCGGCAGGCTGTCGAGGCCGGTGATGGTGGTGGCGCCGGTTGTACTGAGTCCGGAGATGGATTCAAAGATGGCGTCGGTAATACTCAGGGCCGGGTGGGGGCTGATGATCAGCGGCAGGGCGCCGAAGCTGCCCAGTACCAGCCAGAACAGGGAGGTCACCACGAAGCCGTCGCGGGTGCGCATTTCCTGGCGCAGGTCGTGTACCGGCAGCCACATGAACAGGCCGGTCACCAGCGTGATGACAAAGGCGGCGGTAAAGGCGCTGTGGGAGCCGTCCTCGTACCACAGGGACACCGCGATCGGCGGCAACAGCGTGAGGCTGAACACCGTCAGGAGAATTCCGAAAACCCGCGCAATTACCGCTATTCGCATTTCAGCCTGTCATTGATCCAAATGTAGGGGGCGCCGTGGGCACCGTTGATACCGGCGGTGCGCACGGCGCACCCTACCCGAGTCCCGAGTCCCGAGTCCCGCTCTTAAAAGAAACTGAAGCCCACCTGGAACAGCTGCTCGACATGCCGGGTGTGGCGCCGATCCACCAGGAAGACGATCACATGATCGTTGGTCTCCACCACCACATTGTCGTGGGCGATCAGCACCTGGCTGCCGCTGTCGGTCTCGCGCACGATGGCGCCGATGGCGGCGCCCTCCGGCAGGTCGATATCCTCGATCTTCCTGCCCACCACTTTCGATGTGCGGCTGTCGCCGTGGGCGATCACTTCGATGGCTTCCGCCGCGCCGCGCCGCAGCGAGTGCACATTGACCATATCGCCGCGGCGCACGTGGGTCAGCAGGCTGCCGATGGTGTTCTGTTGCGGCGATATGGCGATATCGATCTCGCCGCCCTGTACCAGGTCCACGTAGGCGCGGTTGTTGATCAGCGTCATCACCTTGCGCGCGCCCAGTCGCTTGGCCAGCAGCGACGACATGATATTGGCCTCGTCGTCGTTGGTCAGCGCCAGGAAGACATCGGTGTCCTCGATATTTTCTTCCAGCAACAGGTCCTGGTCCGAGGCACTGCCGTGCAGCACGATACTGTTGGACAGTTCTTCCGACAGGAACACACAGCGCTCGTGGCTCTGCTCGATGATCTTGATCGAATAGCGCTGTTCCAGCTTGCGCGCCAGCCGCAGGCCGATATTGCCGCCGCCGGCGATGGTGACGCGCTTGTAGCCCTGCTCGAGGCGTCGCAGTTCACTCATGACCGCGCGGATATCGGCGCGTGCGGCGATAAAGAAGACCTCGTCGCCGGCCTCGATGACCGTGTCCCCCTGGGGAATGATGGGGCTGTTGCGCCGGTAGATGGCCGCCACGCGGGTATCCACCTTGGGCATATGCTGGCGCAGGTAGCTCAACTGGTGTCCTACCAGCGGGCCGCCCTGGACGGCGCGCACCGCCACCAACTGTACGCGGCCGTGGGCGAAGTCCAGCACCTGCAGTGCGCCCGGGTGTTCCATCAGCCGCGCGATATATTCCGAGACCAGTTGCTCCGGGCTGATCAGCACGTCGATGGGAATGGCCTGGGTATCGAACAGCTGCGGGTATTTGAGGTAGGAGGCGGCGCGGATGCGGGCGATCTTGGTGGGTACGCGAAACAGCGAGTGGGCGATCTGGCAGGCCGCCATGTTGGTTTCGTCGTTATTGGTCACCGCCACCAGGATATCGGCATCCTCGATGCCGGCGTCCAGCAGTACGTCCGGGTGGGAGGCGTGGCCGATGGTCACGCCGATATCGATGCGGTCGCGCAGCTCGCGCAGGGTTTTCTCGTTGCTGTCCACCAGCACGATATCGTTGCGCTCGGAGGCCAGGCTCTCCGCCAGCGATCCGCCCACCTGGCCGGCACCAAGAATGACAATTTTCATAAGCGATCACAGCCGACTTGTTATTCTGGCCGCAGGGTGCGCGGCGGCGGACAACGGCTCCGTGCATTGCCCGCACGGACGCTCACCTGGTGGCCTCGCACCTTCTATACATAAGTTGAGCGAATTTGAGATGGGCGGGCGCACGGCGCGCCCTATGACTTCTGCAACAGAGCGTAGTAGAAACCGTCGCCACCATCGCCGTGTGGAAACAACTGCATACCCGCTTGCTGCGGTTCCCCCCAGGGTTCGTCGCCCAGCAATTGCGGCGTATTGTCGCGCGCATCCCCGGTCTCCGCAACGAAACGCGCCACCACCTCCGTGTTTTCCGCCGGCAGTATGGAGCAGGTGGCGTAAAGCAGGCTGCCACCGGGCTTCAGCAGGCGCCACTGGGCGCGCAGTATCCGAGCCTGCAGCTGCGCCAGTTCGCCGATATCCGATTCCCGCCGCAGCAGCTTGATATCCGGGTTGCGGCGGATTACGCCGGTGGCGGAGCAGGGCGCATCCAGCAGGATGCGATCGTAGGGCTCGCCGTTCCACCAGGCGTCCACCTCGGCGGCGTCGGCGCAGATCAGCTCCGCCTCGAAGCCGGTCCGGTGCAGGTTTTCCGCCACCCGCTCGAGGCGGTCTTCGTCTATATCCAGTGCGCCGAGCGCGATATCCGGCTGCTGCTCCAGCAGGTGGCAGCTCTTGCCGCCGGGCGCGGCGCAGGCGTCCAGCACCCGCTCGCCAGCACGCGGCGCCAGTAGCAGTGCCGCCAGCTGCGCGGATTCGTCCTGGACACTGACCAGCCCCTCGGCAAAGCCCGGCAGCTCGCCCACCGCGCAGGCCGCGGCCAGCTGGATACCCACCGGCGACACGCGGCAGGCGCCGGCGGCGATACCGGCGTCGGCCAGCAGTTGCAGGTAGGAGTCACGGGAAGTCCTGGCGGCGTTGACCCGCAGGGTCATCGGCGGGTTGCTGTTGTTGGCGCGGAAAATATCGGAGGCCCGCTCGGGCCAGGCCGACTTGATGCGCTGTTGCAGCCAGGCCGGGTGCATGGAACTGAACTGGGGATTGCCGGACAGTTTGCGCTGCAACTGCTCGCGGTTGCGCTGTGCATTGCGCAGCACGCCGTTGATCAGGCCGGTGGCGCGGTCCAGTTCCAGTGCGCGGGCCGCGTTGACCGTGGCCGAGATGGCGGCGTGGTCGGGGATGCGGGTGTACTCCAGCTGGTAGAGGCCCAGCAGGATCAGTGCTTCCACGCGGCTGTCCGCCGGCGGCCTGCGCAGCAGCTTCCCGGCCACCAGCTGCAGCCGCGGCGCGGTGCGCGCGCCGCCGTAGCAGAGTTCCCGCAGCAGGCCGCGGTCGCGTTCGTCGACACCCTGTTCGGCGCGCGGCAGCAGCCGCGCCAGCGAACCCCGTTGCTGGAGCAGGTCGCCCAGTACCCGCGCCGCCTGTGCGCGCACATCTCCGCTCATCGATCTATTGCCCCAGCCGCGTGCCGGGCGCGAACAGCGCCCGGTAGCCCTTGAGAATTTCCGCTGCCGGCAGGGCCTTTTTGCCCGGCAGTTGCAGTGATTTCAGGCGCAGCGCGCCGCTGCCGCAGGCCACCAGCAGGCCCTCGTCGTCGGCGGCAAGCAGGGTGCCCGGGGCATCGTCGCGGCCGCCGTGTTCCACTTGTGCGCCGTGGATGCGCAGCCGTTGCGGGCCCTTCTTGTCCTGGTAGCTGGTCCAGCACACCGGGAAAGGGTTGAAGGCGCGGATCTGGCGTTCCAGTTCCGCCGCCGGGCGCTGCCAGTCGATCCGCGCCTCGTCCTTGCTGATCTTGCCGGCGTAGTTGGCCCCGGCCTCATCCTGCGCTCGCGGTTCTGCCGTGTCGTCGGCCAACTGTGCCAGTGCGTCCAGCAGCGCCGGCCCGCCCAGTTGGGCGAGTTTGTCGTGCAGGTTGCCGCCGGTATCGCCCGGGGCGATGGCGCAGCGGCGCTCCACCAGCACCGGGCCGGTATCCAGGCCCGCCTCCATCTGCATGATGGCGACGCCGCTCTCGGCGTCGCCGGCCTCGATGGCGCGCTGGATGGGCGCCGCGCCGCGCCAGCGCGGCAGCAGTGAGGCGTGTACGTTCACGCAGCCGAGTCGCGGCGTGTCCAGCACCGCCTGCGGCAGTATCAGGCCGTAGGCCACCACCACCATCGCGTCGGCTTCCAGCGCCGCCAGTTCCGCCTGCGCCGATGCGTCGCGCAGGCTCTGCGGCTGGTAGACCGGTATCCCGTGTTCCAGCGCCAGCTGCTTGACCGGGCTGGCGAGCAGCTTCTTGCCGCGCCCGGCGGGCCTGTCCGGTTGGCTGTAGACGGCGATCACCCGGTGCGGGCTGTCGAGCAGGGCCTGCAGGTGCACGGCGGCAAAGTCCGGCGTGCCGGCGAAGATCAGGTTCAGTGGTTGCATAGATTCAAAACAAAAAAAGCCGCCGGGAGGGCCGGCGGCGGGATACTCTTCGGTGCGGGGCGCGTCAGGCGCGCTTGCGCTGGGACTTCTCCAGTTTGGAGCGGATGCGGTTGCGCTTCAGCGGCGAGATATAGTCCACGAACAGCTTGCCGTTCAGGTGGTCCACCTCGTGCTGGATACATACCGCCAGCAGGCCCTCGGCCTCGATGGCGAAGGGCTCGCCGTGCTTGTCCAGCGCCTTGACGCGCACCTTGCGCGGGCGTTCCACCGTCTCGTAGAAACCGGGTACCGACAGGCAGCCCTCGTCGTACTGGTGGATCTCCTCGTCGAGGATTTCGATTTCCGGGTTGATGAACGCCAGCGGTTCGCTCTGGTCCTCTGACACGTCGATGACGACGATGCGCTTGTGCACATTGACCTGCGTCGCCGCCAGTCCCACGCCGGGGGCGTCGTACATGGTCTCGAACATGTCGTCCACCAGCCGGGTCAGCTCGTCGGTCATCTTGTCGACCGGTTTGGCGACCTCGCGCAGGCGCGGATCGGGGAATTCTAGAATTTCGAGTTTGGCCATAACACCCTGGTCATCTCTGTCAATCTACTGTGCGGGCACCCGCGGGTGTCCGCCCGTCACGACTACAGCGCTGCCCACCTGTGACAAACTTCTAGTAATCGTGGAACTTGCGCTGATAACATAATGATCGCGCTCAATATTTGCCGATTTTGGAGTCTTATTTTCTACTGACGTTCCCGTCAGGCTCCAGCCATGCCCGCCGCCTCTGCGGCGGGGCCCGATGGGGCAGCGGCCCGGCGCTGTGAATTATAGCGATAAAGAGCATAGGAATGCTTCCATGAAAAAAATTATCCTGGCCGCGGCCGTATTACTGGCGGCGACCTTCGGCATTCAGGCGCAGGATCAGGTGCGCCTCAATCCCGACCACCCGGATGTCTATGTGGTGCAGAAAGGCGACACCCTCTGGGATATCTCCGGTCGCTTCCTCACCCAGCCCTGGTACTGGCCGGAAATCTGGCAGGTGAATCCCCAGGTCGAGAACCCGCACCTGATCTACCCCGGCGACCGCCTGCGCCTGGTCTATGTGGACGGCGAGCCGCAGCTGCACCTGGAGCGCGGTCCCCAGGCCTACAAGCTGAGCCCGGCCGCCGATGCCGGCAGCCTGCACCCGCGCGTGCGCCGCGAGGCGGTGGGCGAGGCGATTCCGGCGGTGCCGCTGGAGGCCATCAACGCCTTCCTGTCGCGCACCCGCATCGTCGGCCCGGAGGCCTTCCGCGGCACTCCCTATGTGATCTCCGGCGCCGACCAGCGCATCCTGATGGGGGCCGGCGAGAAAATCTACGCCCGCGGCGATTTCCGCGAGCCGTTGGCTTCCTATGGTATCTATCGCCCGGGTGAGGTGTACACCGATCCCTATAGCGGCGAGGTGCTCGGGATGAAGGCGCTGGATGTGGGCTCCGCCGACCTCTACCAGCTGGATCCGGATAACCGCCAGGATTTTGCCGTGGCCACCATGGAGGTGACCCGCACCTCCCGCGAGATCCGCCTCGAGGATCGGCTGTTGCCGGTTGAAGAGCGCTCCATCGCCGCCCTGTTCCAGCCGGGTTCGCCGCCGATGCCGATCGAGGGTGTGATCCTGGGTGTCGAAGAGGGCGTCACCCAGATCGCCAAGTTCGACGTCGTGGCCGTCAACCGCGGCGCCCGCGAGGGGTTGCAGCCGGGTCATGTGCTGGCCATCTTCAAGCGCGGCGCCACGGTGCGCGACCGCATCGAGCGCGACACCGTGAAACTGCCGGACGAGCGCGCCGGTGTGCTGATGGTGTTCCGCACCTTCGAAAAGATGAGCCTGGCACTGGTGCTGGAGGCGGATCGCCCGCTGGAAGTCATGGACCTGGTGCGGAATCCTTAGTCGGGACTCGGGACTCGGGACTCGGGACTCGGGACTCGGGACTCGGGACTCGGGATGCCCCGGCGCTTGAACAATTAGCTCCCAAACCCAATCACAACCTGAATCGACAATCGCATGGACGCGTTGACTGCAACCCTGGCCCTGCTGCGGCTCGAGGGCATGGGCCCCGGCCGCTACTGGCAACTGCTGGAACATTTCGGCGATGCCGGCACGGCCCTGTCCTCTCTCCCCGAACCCCTGTTGCACAAGCTGCCCGAGCGGGCCCGGTCCCAATGGCGCGATTTCGAGCGCCGCGGTGAGGGCAGCGAGCTGGTGCAGTGGGCCCAGGCCGAAAGGGCGCGCTGTGACGATGCCTGTGTGCAGCTGCTGTGCGGCGATCGAGACGACTATCCGCAGCTGCTGGCGCAGATCTCGCGCCCGCCGCCGATTCTCTACCTGCGCGGTCGACCCGACGCGCTGCACCTGCCGCAGATCGCCGTGGTCGGCGCGCGCCGCGCCAGCCGCGCGGGGCTCGACAACGCCCGCGCCTTCTCCGCGGATCTGGCCGGCGCCGGTTTCGCCATCACCTCCGGCCTGGCGCTGGGGGTCGACGCCGCCGCCCACCGCGGTGCGCTGCAGGCCGACGGTAACACGGTGGCGGTGCTCGGCAGCGGTGTCGACCGGCTCTACCCGCGGCGCAACGTCGCCCTGGCAGAGGAAATTCTCGCCAGCGGCGGCGCCGTGATCAGCGAGATGCCGCTGGGCGCATCGGCCGAGGCCGCCAACTTCCCGCGCCGCAACCGTATCATCAGCGGCCTGTCCATGGGGGTGTTGCTGGTGGAGGCCGCGGTGCGCTCCGGCTCCCTGATCACCGCGCGCCTGGCGCTGGAACAGAACCGCGAGG
Source organism: Microbulbifer litoralis (assembly GCF_023634065.1). Taxonomy (GTDB): domain Bacteria; phylum Pseudomonadota; class Gammaproteobacteria; order Pseudomonadales; family Cellvibrionaceae; genus Microbulbifer; species Microbulbifer litoralis. The sequence goes on along the minus strand of NZ_JALKCV010000003.1, from coordinate 355,349 downwards.
TGTTCGTCATTCCCGGTTCCATCCACAACCCGATGTCGCGCGGCTGTCACCGGGTCATCAAGCAGGGCGCGGCGCTGGTGGAGACCAGTGCCGATATCGTCGAGCAGCTGGGCGGATTGCTGGCGCGGCCGCAGGTGCAGGAAATCGCTTCGACCGAAGCTGTAGTGGAGCCGATCCAGCGCCGCCTGGTCGATGCCCTCGGTGGTGACCTCCGCAGCATGGAGCAATTGGCCCGTGACACAGGGGATGACACTGGTGAACTGATGGCGGCGCTGCTGCAAATGGAGCTGGCGGGGCTGGTGGAGCAGGTAGCCGGCGGTTACCAGCTCACACCTGGAGGAGCGGAATCCCTGTTGACGGGGGCCTGACTCCCGGCAGTTTTGCGATTTCTGAGGATCTGGAGGACCGTATGCCGATAACAATAAGGGCCTGTCTCTGCCTTCTCATCGCTGTTCTGGTGGGCTGTGCCTCGCAGCCGCCGATTGTTGAGTTTCTCCCGCCACCGGAGCACTCCCGGGCCGGGTTGCTTCGCGGTGGCCCCCTGGCCACAGTGAGTGCACTGCCGGACGACCAGATATTACAGCTCAGCCCCGCCATGAAGGCGCTTCTCGAAACCATCCCCGAAGGCCCACCCGGGTACCGTCTGGATCACTTGATGACAGAGTTGGAGTCACGGGCATTCAGTGTCTATTACGACGCCAACGCCACCCTGCCCGCGGCGGAAGTGTTCTCCCGTCGTCGGGGCAACTGCATGGCGTTCAGCGCACTGATGGTGGCCATGGCCCGGGAGCTGGGTATCGAGGCTCACTTTAACCAAGTGATGGTGCCGGCCACCTGGCAGCTGGAGAGCGAACAGATCGCCGTCTACCGGCACGTCAACGTGGTGGCGGATGCCGGGCGCGGGCAACGCGTGATCGATTTCAACTTCACCGGCTACAGCGCCGACTACCGGCAGCGGCAACTGACGGACGCCGAGGCATTCGCACGCTACTATAGCAATATCTCGATGGAACTACTGGATAATGGCGATTATCGCGAGGCCCACCGGTATTTGCAGAAGGCGTTGCAGCTTAATCCCGGCGACACCACCCTGTGGAATAACCTCGGGGTCATTTACCGCCGGGCGGGTGAAGCGAGCCGCGCCCGGTCGGCTTACCTGATTGCACTGCAGCAGGATGACGAAAACCTGTCTGCAATGGCCAACCTGGAGCAACTGTCCCGGGCGGGTGGGGAATTGGCGCTCGCGGATAACCTCAGCCACCGGCTGACGAGCTATCGCAGGAAAAACCCCTATTTCTGGTACACGCAGGCCCTGAAGGCCTATCGACGCGGCGACTACACTTCCGCTGCGGACAGCGCGGAAAATGCCATTTCGATCGAGGACCTGGACCACCGTTTTCACTTCCTGCTGGGAATGGCCCGCTTCCGTCTCGGTGATAGCGACTATCGGGGGGAGTTTCGTACTGCCATGAAACTGGCGGACAGTGACGTGGCGCTCAGTGGATATCGTCGCAAAATGGATTTGCTGGGAGAGGAGATTGCGGCCTCGCCGCGCCGGGAGCGGCGCCACCCAAACCGTGCCCCTTTGTGGTGGTGGTGGCATTGAGCACCGTGGAGCAGAACTGGCTCGGCTGTTCAACGAGTTGCGTAGACACCGGAGATAAACTGCTCGAAGCCTGTTCCGGGCAGTTGTGAACTTGTGCGGCGGGTAACAATCCGCTAGTTTGCCGCGTCTCCGGAATTATCAGGGCGAGAGGGCTGACATGAGAAAGCCATTCACGGCGAAATTGGGCCATCAATTGCAACGGCGCCAGATCGGGTAAGGGTCGATGATGTACTCGTCTCTCGCCGTCAACCGAGCCGCCCGCGCCCTCGCCGCCGGCGGTGTCATCGCGCACCCCACGGAATCGGTCTGGGGGCTCGCCTGCGATCCGTTCAATGCGCAGGCGGTCGAACGGCTGCTGCACCTGAAGAACCGGCCGCTGGAGAAGGGGCTGATCCTGGTTTCCGGCGACGAGCGCGACTTCGGTGCGCTGCTGGACAACCTGTCGGCGGCGCAGCTGCAGCAGCTGCACGCCAGTTGGCCCGGCCCGGTTACCTGGCTGGTGCCGCATTTCGGCCGTATTCCGCCCTGGATCAGCGGCGCCCATCACTCGGTCGCGTTGCGCTGTAGCGACCACCCGTTTACCGCGGCACTGACGCGCGCCTATGGCGGTGCTATCGTGTCCACCTCGGCCAATCCGGCCGGCTGCCAGCCGGCACGGCACAAATTCCAGGTGCTGCGCTATTTCGGCGATGCGCTGGACTTCGTCGGTGGCGGCGCCACTGGCGGCCGCCGCGCGCCCAGCGAGATCCGCGACCTGATCAATGGCGGCGTAGTGCGCCCCGGTCAGTAACCTCCCCGACAACAAAGATTCCTACCATGAGTGAAGTGGATACCAACGCGGTCAAAAACTATCTGCTCGATCTGCAGGACCGCATCTGTGATGCCATCGCCGCCGAGGATGGCGGCGCCTTCCGCGAGGACGCCTGGGACAGGCCCGGCGGAGGCGGTGGCCGCACCCGTGTGCTGGAAGAGGGCGCGCTGATAGAGAAGGGCGGGGTGAATTTCTCCCATGTGCACGGCGAGGGCCTGCCGCCGTCGGCCACCGCGAACCGGCCGGAGCTGGCCGGGCGCTCCTTCCAGGCCATGGGGGTGTCGCTGGTGATCCACCCGCGCAACCCCTACGTGCCCACCAGCCACGCCAACGTGCGCCTGTTCGTGGCGGAAAAACCCGGTGCCGAACCCGTCTGGTGGTTCGGCGGTGGCTACGACCTGACACCGTATTACGGCTTTCATGAAGATGTGGTGCACTGGCACCGTACAGCCCGCGATGCCTGCGCGCCTTTCGGCGAGGATGTCTATCCGCGTTTCAAGAAATGGTGCGACGACTACTTCTACCTGAAGCATCGCAACGAGGCGCGCGGGGTGGGCGGGCTGTTTTTCGACGATTTCAATGAGGGGGGCTTCGACAGCGCCTTCTCGCTGATGCGCTCGGTCGGCGACAGTTATCTGGACGCTTATCTGCCCATCGTGCAGAAACGCAAGGAGACGGACTATGGCGAGCGCGAGCGCAATTTCCAGCTGTACCGCCGCGGCCGCTATGTGGAGTTCAACCTGGTCTACGATCGCGGCACCCTGTTCGGCCTGCAGAGTGGCGGCCGCACGGAATCGATCCTGATGTCGCTGCCGTCGCTGGTGCGCTGGCAATACGACTGGCAGCCGGAACCCGGCTCCGCCGAGGAAAAACTCTACACGGATTTCCTGCCGCACCGCGACTGGGTCTGAACCGCAAAAAAACGAATTGAGGAGAGCCGCAGTGCACAAAGGGCGACTCGAGGAAATCAACCGCCTGTTCCTGGACTACCGCCGCCAGTTCGAGGTTGGCGACGCGCGACAGGTGGCGGACTTTTACCGCTTCCCGCTGCATTACTACCGCGAGGATGGCAGCAAGCAGGCCGTCGGTCGCGAAGAGTTTGTACAGCAGGTGGACAAGTTGCTGAGGGCCTACCAGCGCCTGCAGGTCAGCCAGATAGTCGGCACCGTGACCGATGTGATCGAGTTGAACGAGAACAGCAGCCTGGCTTCACTGAACTGGACGCTGCTCCGCCCGCAGGGGGAAAAAAGCGGCGAGCTCTACAGCGCCACCACCCGCTATCTCGTCGGCGACACGGAGGACGGTCTCAAAATCGACGGGCTGGTGCTGGTGGACGAGGCGGCGAAGATTCGCGGCGCCGTGCGCGCGGGGAAAAGAGCCGCTGGTGGAGCGCAGGGATGACCGATCAATACGCCGTTGTGGGCAACCCGATCGCCCACTCGCTGTCGCCGCAGATTCACCGCGCCTTTGCCGCGCAGATCGGTGAGGACATTCGCTACGATAAACTGCTGGCGGAAAAAGACGGCTTTGCGGATTTCGCGCGCCTGTTTTTTGCCTCCGGCGGCCGCGGCCTGAACATCACCGTGCCGTTCAAGCTGGATGCCTACGGCTTTGCCGATGCGCTGACCGAGCGCGCCCGCGCCGCGGGCGCAGTCAACACATTGAAAAAGCGCGACGACGGCAGCCTGCTGGGTGACAACACCGACGGCGCCGGCCTGGTCGCGGATCTGCGCGATAACCTGGGCTGGTCGATTGGCGGCCGGAAAGTCCTGCTGCTCGGCGCCGGCGGCGCCGCCCGCGGTGCACTGCTGCCGCTGTTGGACGAAAAGCCGCAACTGCTGCATGTGGCCAATCGCACCTTCGCGAAGGCGGAGCAGCTGGTTGCCGAGTTTTCCGCCCGCGGCCCGATGAGCGCCGGCGGCCTGGAGCTCTTCCCCGGCGACTTCGACCTGATCATCAATGCCAGTTCCGCCAGCCTCGGCGGCGAACTGCCACCGCTGCCGGACTCCGTGGTCGGCCCCGGCTGCTGTGCCTACGACATGGTCTACGGCGCCGAACCGACGGCGTTCATGGCCTGGGCGTCGGCGCGCGGCGCCGAGGTCGCGGACGGCCTCGGCATGCTGGTGGGGCAGGCGGCGGAATCGTTTTACCTGTGGCGCGGAGTGCGCCCGGAGGTCGCGCCGGTGCTGGCCGGGCTGCGTGCGCGGCTGGGTGAAGAGTGACCCGATCGGTCCCCAGCGCCAGCTGAGCGGGCCAAAAGGGCCCCGTCAGGGGTGCTTTCTCGCCGGGTTTTGGTATCCTCTCGCCCCTATTTTGGGGCAGCCGGTGGTGCCGGAGCGGGCGTTCTGCCGGATTTTCCACCCGCGATCACCCTACCCTTTACTATCAGCCGGTGGCGAAACCAGCCAGTCAGGCGCTCGTGCAATACTGGAGTTAACAGTAAGTGAAACAGATTCCCTTCGAAAAAGTCACCATCGTGATGGGATCCCAATCTGACTGGCCGACCATGCAGCGGGCGACGGTACCGCTCACGGAGTTGCAGGTGCCCTTCGCCACCGCTGTGGTCTCCGCCCACCGCACGCCCCAGCGACTGGTGGAATTCGCCAGCAACGCCCACGAGCGGGGCACCCAGGTGATCATCGCCGGCGCCGGCGGCTCCGCCCACCTGCCGGGCATGATCGCCGCCATGACGCCGCTGCCGGTGATCGGCGTGCCGGTGGAGAGCAAATTCATGACCGGGATGGACAGCCTGTTGTCGATCGTGCAGATGCCCAAGGGCGTGGCGGTTGCCACCCAGGCCGTGGGCGCCTCCGGGGCCTACAACGCGGGCCTGATGGCGGCGCAGATGCTGTCGCTGACAGACGCGCAACTGCAGCAGCGGCTGATCGCCTGGCGCGAAAACCAGAGCGCCCAGGTGCCGTTCGAGGTCGAGTGAAGTCGGGATTGAGAGAGGTAGTCCGGAAATGACAGTCAGGCGCGTAGGCATAGTCGGCTGTGGCCAGTTGGCGCAGATGATGGCCCAGGAGGCCCGGCCGCTGGGTATCGAATTCAGCTTTCTCGCCGAGGGCGGGGAAAACACCAGCTGCGTCGAGGGGCTGGGCACCATTGTGCACGCCGGCGACGGCGACGACGCGGATGCGGCGTCGCTCTACCGCGCCATGGGCAGTCCCGAAGTGATCACCGCCGAGCGCGAGCAGGTATCGGTAGAGCTGTTGCGTGCGCTGGAGAAATTCTGCCCGGTCTACCCGCGCCCGGATGCGTTCGGGAAAACCCAGCACCGCCTGCGGGAGAAAAATGCCATCACCGCCGCCGGCCTGCCGGTGGCGCCTTTCCTGCCCGCCAACAACTACGGCGAGATCTGCACCGCAGTCGAGAAACTGGGTTACCCGGCGTTTATCAAGAGCTGTGAGAACGGCTACGACGGCAAGAACCAGTGGCGGGTGGACAGCGACGCGTCGCTCGAGGCGCTCCGCGGCCAGGTGCCGGACGATGAATACGTGGTGGAGAAGGGCATTGACTTCTCCCGCGAGGTGTCGCTGATCGGCGCCCGCACCGCCGACGGCCAGGTGGTGACCTACCCGCTGGCGGAGAACGATCACTACCGCGGCACGCTGCTGGTATCCACCGCGCCGGCACCGGACGTCGGCGAGGCATTACAGAAAACCGCGCAGGACTACCTGTCGACGCTGATGAACGCCTGGGACTATGTCGGCGTACTGGCGATGGAGTGCTTTGTCAGTGACGACGGCCTGCTGATCAACGAGCTGGCCCCGCGCGTGCACAACAGCGGTCACTGGACGCTGGCCGGTGCCAAAACCAGCCAGTTTGCCAATCACGTGCGCGCGATCCTCGGCATGCCACTGGGAGACACCGACAGCGAACGCCCGGCGGTGATGATCAATATGCTCGGTGTCGACAAGAAGCCGACGCTGGCGAACGAGGGTGTCTGGCTGTACGGCAAGAGCCTGCGCCCCGGGCGCAAGATGGGCCACGTGATTCTGCTGGACGACAGCCAGCGGGCGCTGGCCGAGCGCACACAGGCGATGCTGGAAGCGCTCTACGGCGAGTCCGGACGGCCCGCCTGATCCCCGTCGGGAGGCATGGCCCCGCAAACGGGGCTGTGCCCGATTTCTTTTGTAAATCCCCCCTGAGCCGTAATAGTGAACTCCCCGTTTACGGTGCGGTTCCGCGGCTTTGACAGACTGCCGCCCATTCATTGCGTCGGAGATAACCAGTGCGAGAATTCGTCAAAAACCTGTCGGTCTGCTTCGCCGCCGGCTGCCTCGGCGGCCTCGGTTATGCGCTGGCGCTGTGGGCCCTGGGCCACTACGGTTTTACCCGCTGGGCGGGTGTCGATATCGCCCCGTATCTTTCCAACGCCTACCTGTACCAGCGCATTGTCTGGGGCGGCATCTGCGGGCTGATTTTCCTGCTGCCGTGGCGGAGGTCCTGGCTGGCGCGGGGATTTTTCCTGTCGCTGATACCGGCCGGCGTGCTGCTGTTCCTGCTGCTGCCGATGCGCGGCTACGGCCCCGGCGCCCTGGCGCTGGGAATGCTGGCGCCGCTGGTCATCGTGCTGGCCTGCGTCGCCGGCGGTATTGCCGGGTCGGGCCTGTTGCGCGCCCAGGGCAAGTGACAACGGGACCGGGTATCAGTGCGCAAGCAGCAGCTGCGCGGCCACGCCGAACATCATCGCGGCCACACACAGGTCGAGCAGGCGCCAGACCGCCGGGCGAGCGAGCCGGGGCGAGAGCCAGGCGGCTGCGAGGGCGAGGCCGAAGAACCAGGTCACTGATGCGCTGGCGGCGCCCAGCGCGTAGGCGCCCGGTTCGGCCTGCTGGGCGCCGAGGGAGCCGATCAGCAATACCGTGTCCAGATAGACGTGCGGGTTCAGCAAAGTTACTGCCAGGGCGGTCAGCAGCACGGCGCGGAGGGAGCGGGGGCCGGCGTCCGTGGCCCGTGTGAGTCCCTGTGGGCGAAGGGCGCGAAGCAGGGCCCGGAATCCGTACCAGAACAGGAAAATCGCACCGCCCCAGCGCGCCGCGGCCAGCAGCAACGGGCTCTGCAGCAGCAGGGTGGCCAGGCCGAATACGCCGGCGGTAACCAGCACCACATCACACAGTACACACAGCGCAGCTACCGGCAGGTGGTGTTCGCGGCGCAGGCTCTGTGCCAGTACAAAGGCGTTCTGTGTTCCTATGGCGATGATCAGTCCGGCGCCCACCAGCAAGCCGTTCAGGTAACTCTGCCACATTCCACCACTGCTCCTCTTTGTGTCAATTCATCGATCTGTTCCAGCGCTGGCGAGTCTGTACCGATAACTGCTATAAGAAAAACAAATATCCCTGATGGCCCATTAGAGAAATCGATATGTTTGACTACAAGCTGCTATCTGCACTGGCTGTGGTGGTGGAGCAGGCCGGCTTCGAGCGGGCCGCACAGGTGCTGGGGTTGTCGCAATCGGCGGTGTCGCAGAGGATCAAACTGCTCGAGGCGCGGGTCGGCCAGCCGGTCCTGGTGAGGGCGACACCGCCCCAGCCCACTGAACTCGGCCGGCGCCTGCTCAACCATGTGCAGCAGGTGCGTCTGCTCGAACGGGACCTGCAGGGGCAGGTACCGGCCCTCGATGAGGGCGGCCCACCGGAGCGCCTGCGTATCTCGATCAATGCCGACAGCCTGGCGACCTGGTGGGCGACCGCCGTGGCCGATTTCTGTGCCGGGCAGCGAGTGCTGCTGGACCTGGTGGTGGAAGATCAGGAGGTGGGTTTCAGGCGCATGCGGGCGGGTGAGGTAGCGGCCAGTGTCTGTGCCGCCGAGCGACCGGTGGCCGGCGCGCGCAGCGTTCCGCTGGGGGCCATGCGCTATCGGGCCCTGGCCAGCCCGGGGTTTATCGCCCGACATTTCCCTGCAGGCGTGACGCCCGCGGCACTGGCCCGGAGCCCGGCCGTGGTTTTCGGGCCGGACGATTTTCTCCAGCACCGCTACCTGGAATCGCTGGGTATCGCCGGCACTTTCGCCCATCACCTTTGCCCGTCCTCGGAGGGTTTTGTACGCCTTACTTCGGCGGGTCTCGGCTGGGGGCTGGTGCCGGAGCTGCAGGTCGGTGACGCGCTGGCCCGCGGCGAGCTGATGGAATTGCTGCCGGAGCGGCCGGTGGATGTACCGCTTTACTGGCACTACTGGCGCAACGGCGGTGAACTGTTGCGAGAGCTTACCGGCCAGCTTGTCCGGGCTGCAGAGCGACTATTGGTGCAATAGGCAGTCGCTCAGGCCGCAAACTCTATCTCCACCAGGCTGCAACTCTGCGTATGGCCGAGCGCGCGTTTGATGGTCGGGTAGATGGGCGCGCTGGCGACGCAGACGCCCAGTTCGATGCGCTGGTGCCTGTCGAGCTGTGTATCGATACGCTCGTTCAGTTGCGGATCGATATTGCGGTAGCTGGCCACGGCGGTAGCGAAATCGAAAATATCCTTCAACGCTTCCGGCAGGCCGCTGCCGCCGTGAATGCAGGCGCGCACCAGCCTCTCGTCCACACCCGCCTCCAGCGCCATGCGCACCATCAGCTGCAGGCACTCGCCGCAGTCCGCCACCTGCATCGCCGCCAGTTTGCCGACCCAGTAGGTCTCCAGTGGCAGGAACTCGCGGTGGTAGGACAGCGGGCGGAAGTCGGCGAACTTGCGGAAGCCTTCCGGGGAACTTTCCCACAGTTCCTTCAGGTAGGTCGCGTCGTAGCGGTAGTGTTGCGAGAAGCTTTCCAGTTCCCGCAATTGCTCTTGTCTGTCCACGGTGTTGCTCCTCTTCGGATAGTTTGAATCTGGTGTGGCGCGCGGCGCGCGCTACGGAACCAGCAACCAGGCGCTTTCCTGCGCGGCACATTTGCCCTTGAGGCCGCCGGGCACCTTTCTCTGCTCCAGCCGGGTCAGCTGGTAGTGGTCGCGGTAGTGCTGCCGGACTTCCGTGTCGTGGATGGAAAACGGTGGGCCGTCCATCAGCTCCTGATCGTATTCAAAGGTGATCAGCAGCTGCGGCGCGCGATCCGTGATGTCCACCAGGTGTGAGGTGTAGCCCGCGCGCATGCTGCGGGGCAGGGCCACCAGTGCGGCGCGATCGTAGACCGTATCCACCGGCCCGAGCATTGCCCGGGACAGCTGGAAGATATCGCCGACGAAAATATCGATACCGTCGGCGCGACAGTGGCTGAGGTCGCCGGCCGTGGAGATTTCCGGCTCCACATCCAGTTCGTCGAACAACTGCCGTACCGCCGTTTCGCTGAGCTCGGCGCCGGCGACGCGGTAGCCCTGCGACAACAGCCAGGCGATATCGCGCGTCTTGCCGCACAGTGGCAGGAACACGCGGCCACCGTCGGGTACCGACAGGTGCGGGAAATACTCGACCAACAGGGTGTTGGCCTCGCCCTCGTGGAAGGCGATCTCGTTGTCCGTCCATTTTCGGTGCCAGAAATCTGCGTCCATAACGTTTTCCTTTTTGGTCAATCTGCGGGTTCGGTGTCCGGGCAATGGTCGACTGGCAGATCGCAGCGAGGGCGTCATAGTGCGACCGGTGTGAGATGGGTGAAAGTTGGAATCTATCGGGTTTTCCGTTAGGTGGCGCTGCGGGCATCCTCCACCGGCGGGCTGTAGTAGTTGCCGTAGAGGCGTCGCGCCTCGCGGGCGAACCAGCGCGCGGCGGTGCCCAGCGGGGTGCTGGCGGACCAGAGCAGGTCGACGCCCAGGCTCCAGGCGCTCAGTGCACTGGTCAGGTTCAGCTCCACCAGTTTGCCGCTTTTCAGGAAGGGGCGGGCCAGTTCGAAGGGCGCGTTGACCCAGCCGACCCCGCGGCCGGCTAGGTCCAGCGCCTGCAGCAGCGAATCGCAACTCCAGCAGTGCGGCGACAGGCGCCAGCGGCCATTGTCGGTGGGCGAGGCGGCGATGATCTGGCGGTATTCCGCCGCATCGTTCAGTGTCGGTGCGGCCCGCTGCGCCAGCGGGTGCTCGGGGCTGGCCAGGGTCAGGATGCGCTGCTGCCCCAGGTTGCTGAAGTCCAGCGCATCCGGGTAGTTGTCCCTGGCGGTGACGAAGGCGAAATCCGCGCGGCCGCCGGCGATCTGGCCGATGGCACAGTCGGTGCCGGCGCTGCTGGAGCGGATGCGGGTGTGCGGAAAACGCTCGGCGAAGGCGGCCAGCATATCGTTCAGCCGGTCCGGCATCACCAGTTCCTCGAACACGATATGCAGTTGCGGCTCCTCGCCGCGCTGGTAGGAATCCGCCGCCTGCTGGAAACGCTGCAACTGGCCGATGGCCTGGCGCGCCAGTGGCAACAGTGCCTGGGCGGTGGCGGTGGGCGCCGGGTACTTGCCGCTGCGGTCGAACAGTTCCAGCGCCAGGTCCAGCTCCAGGTTGTGGATCTGCGCACTGACTGCCGATTGCGCCCGACCCGTGTCTCGCGCCACCGCGGAGAAGGAGCCCTTCTCGCAGGCGGCGACGAAGGTGCGCAGTTGCTCCAGGGACAGGTTGTTCATGAGTCGGTTCTCTGAGAAGCGCCTGCAGGAGTTGCTCTCGGGCGTGGAGCGGTGGGCCGCAGGCCCGCTCCCGGCAGGTTCACTCGTGCAAGGCTATGGCTTCAGGGCTGGTCGTGCTCGGTCAGGTACTGGTCTTTCAGTTTGACGTAGTTGGCGGCCGAATAGCGGAAGAACTCTTTTTCCTTGTCATTCAGCGGACGGGCCTGCCTACAGGGGGCGCCCACATACAGGTAGCCGCTCTCGAGCTTTTTGCCCGGTGGCACCAGCGCGCCGGCGGCCAGTACCACTTCGTCCTCGATCACAGCGCCGTCGAGAACGATGGCGCCGATACCGATCAGTACCCGGCTGCCGACGGTGCAGCCGTGCAGGCAGGCCTTGTGGCCGATGGTCACGTCCTCGCCGATCTCGAGCGGCCAGCCGTCGGCGTTGAAGGGCCCGGCGTGGGTAATATGCAGCACGGCACCGTCCTGCACACTGGTGCGGGCGCCGATCCGGATGCGGTGCATGTCGCCGCGCACCACCGCCATGGGCCAGACGGAGCAGTCGTCGTCGAGGGTGACATCGCCGATGACCGCCGACTGCGGATCGATATAGACGCCGTTGCCGAGCCGGGGGGATTTTTCTTTTTCGCCGTTGCCGTGGGCGCGTAATGGGGACATGGTCAACCTCCTGTACAATCAGTCTCCTATGATAGCTCTATCGATTTCTCTGCAAAGGGTGCTGTATGTCCAATCCGTTGTTGAATCTCCCGTTACTGCCCGCCTTCGACCAGCTGCAACCGTCGCAGGTGTCGCCCGCTATCGCCGAACTGATCGAAAACTGCCGCGCGCAACTGGAGAAGGGCCTGGAGAACCCGGGCTGGGATAACACCCTGGCACCGCTGGAAGCCGCCCAGGACCAGTTGAACCGCGCCTTCTCGCCGGTCAGCCACCTGAACAGCGTGCTCAGTGGCCCCTGGCGCGAACCCTACGAGGCCGCGCTGGCGGAGATTACCGCTTACTGGACCGAGCTGGGCCAGAACCGCGACCTCTACGGCGTCTACCAGCAACTGGCGGATTCCGCCGAATTTGCCGGCTGGCCCCAGGCCCGCCGGCAGGCGGTCAGGCTCGGCTTGCGGGACTTTGTGCTCAGCGGTGTCGGCCTGGAGGGCGAATCCCGTCAACGCTTCGCCGCCAACAGCCGCCGGCTGGCGGAGCTCGGCAGCCAGTTTGCCAACAATGTGTTGGATGCCACCAATGCCTGGACTTATCACACCGAGGACGCCGCGGAGCTGGCCGGCCTGCCGCAGACCGCAGTGGCCACCGCCGAGGCCGCGGCACAGTCCCGGACCCTGCCGGGCTGGGTCATCACCCTCGAGGGCCCCAGCTACCTGGCGGTGATGACCCACGCCGACAATCGCGCGCTGCGCGAGCGGGTGCACCGCGCCTTTGTCAGCCGCGCCTCGGAAACCGGCCCCGACGGCGGCAAGTTCGACAACTCCGCAGTGATGGAGGAAATTCTCAAACTGCGGGCCGAACAGGCCAGGCTGCTGGACATGGAGAATTACGCGGAGCTGTCGGTGGCCAGCAAGATGGCGCCGGATACCGACACGGTGCTGGCATTTCTCAACGACCTGGCCGAGCGCGCCAGGCCCGCGGCCGAGCGGGAATTTGCCCAGCTGAAAGCCTTCGCCGCGGAAACGCTCGACCTGCGCGAGCTGAAACCCTGGGATATCCCCTGGGCGGCGGAAAAGCTGAAACAGGAGCGCTACGCCATCAGCCAGGAGGAGCTGCGGCCCTACTTCCCCTATGAAAAGGTACTGGCGGGCCTGTTCGCGGTGGTGGAAAAGCTCTTCGGTGTGACCGCCGAGGTCGACGACAGCGTCGCCACCTGGCACGAGGATACGAAGTTCTTCTGGCTGAGCCGAAACGGCGAGCGTATCGCCGGCTTCTACCTAGATCCCTTTGCCCGCGAGAAAAAGCGCGGCGGCGCCTGGATGGATACCGTCTGTGTGCGCCGCGCAACAGAGGGCGGCCTTCAGCTACCCGTCGCCTACCTGGTGTGCAACTTCAGTGCTGCCGCCGGTGGCGAGCCCTCCCTGCTGACCCACAACGAGGTCACCACGCTGTTCCACGAATTCGGCCACGGCCTGCATCATATGTTGACCAAAGTCGATGTGGCCGCGGTGTCGGGCATCAACGGCGTGGCCTGGGATGCGGTGGAATTGCCGAGCCAGTTCCTGGAGAACTGGTGCTGGCAGCCACAGGCCATCGCCATGATGTCCGGCCACTACAAAACCGGCCAGCCACTACCGGCGGAACTCCTCGACAAAATGCTGGCGGCGAAGAACTTCCAGTCGGCCATGTTTACCGTACGCCAGCTGGAGTTTGCCCTGTTCGATTTCCTGCTGCACAGCCGTAGCGGCGGTGCCACGGCGGCCGGGATACAGCAACTGCTGGAGGATGTGCGCAAGCGGGTGGCGGTGGTGCCGTCGGCGGCGGAGAACCGCTTCCAGCACGGCTTCGCACATATTTTTGCCGGCGGCTATGCGGCCGGCTATTACAGCTACAAATGGGCCGAGGTCCTGTCGGCAGACGCCTTCTCGCTGTTCGAGGAAAACGGCATCTTCGATCAGGAGACCGGCGAGAAATTCCTGCACAGCATCCTCGAGCAGGGGGGGAGTCGCGATGCACAGGACCTGTTCACAGAATTCCGTGGCCGCGGGCCTAAAATAGACGCGCTGTTGCGTCACTCCGGTATTGAACAACTGGAACTGAACACGGACCCGGGCTGACAGGCCCGGATCTGCCGAATCGAATTGAGAGGTATCGATTGATGACCGACGAACAGCACAGACCGACGGCGCGCAAGCCGAAGAAACGCTTTATCGCCGGCGCCGTCTGCCCGCGCTGCAGCGAAATGGACAAAATCGTCAATTATCGCGAGGGCGATAAAAACTACCGCGAGTGTGTCGCCTGCGGTTTCAGGGATGAGATCCGCCTGCAGTCCTCGCCGCGCGAGCTGCAAACCCGGGTCAACACCAGCGGCGGCGCAGAGGAAGTCGAGACGCCGGTAAAAATTATTCAGCCCAATAAAAAACAATAACCCACTGTGAAAAAACTCTACCCGCTGCTGGCGTTTCTGCTGGTGGCCATCATCGCCGCACTGTTCGGCCTGGACCGCTACCGGGAGGTGCGGGAAAAGCAGCGCGAGCAGACCGCACACTTGCTGGCCCGTTGCGTCAACCAGGGGTTGCTGTCGCTGTTCAGCCTGCAGGGCAACGACTGGCGAGAACGCCCCCATTACCACCGGGAGCAGGCCCGGAAGCTGGATGGGGCGATCGAGGGTTTACCGCAGCAGCTGCTGGACGGCGAACCCTTTGCCGAGTGGCAGGCCGGCGTCGAGATCTGTCGTCAACTGACTCGCCACAGCAATATCCAGCACAAAACCATTTTTGAACCGCTGGGTGATTTTGCCTCACCAAAGATGCGCGATAGCGATACCTTCAAAAGTAGACGCTCACTCCATCATCGACAGCGCACGATCGATCGCCTGAAAGTCTCCGCCGAAGCCGCCGATCGCTACCTCGAGGACCTGCGTGTGGATATCCGCAACCAACTCGACGAAGGCGGTCTTTCACCACCGGCACGCGAGCGAGCGCAGGCGGAAATCGACACCGAAGTGCTCGACTACTATCGAGACGGAAATTTTTCCCGTCGCCGCGTCGATGCCTATCTGCAGCGCACGAAACGCTACTTTCAATTACTGGCAGAAAATCCGGACGGCTATACGCTGCGCGGCGGCAGCCTGTATTTCTATGATCGAGAATTGCGCCGTGAAATCGATCAGTTGAACAGCGCAATCATCCAGGGTGAGGCGGATTTTTTTGCAAACTGGACCCAGATAGTGGCTCGCCAGCAGAGCGGGGGAGCCGGATTCTGAACGGATCCGGGTAACCGCTGGAAAATCAGTGCAGCTTGTCCAGATCCGCCTCCATCGCCGGCATGCGCAAACCTATCTCCATCTCGCCGGCAAAATCGGGCCAGTCGCCCGGCGCCTCGATAAATTTCTGGCGGCACAGGATCATTGCGACGATGCTGTCGGGCCCCAGCTGCTGGTCCCGGTAGCGACTACCCAGCTCGACACAGATGGCGTCCAGTTCGTTCGCAAACGTCTCGCCCAGCAGTTCCCGCACCACCAGATTGGCCACCATGGGGTCCATCGGCAACAGTGGGATGCCGCAGGCCGGTTGCAGCCGCTCGTTGATTTCCTCGAGGGTGCGGTGGGCCAGGTAGGCGTCGTCCAGCAGCGCTGCCAGGCCGATTTCATCCGGGTGCCGCTCCGGTGGATCGGCGAAGCTGTGCCCGATCAGTTCCCGTACCGGTTCGAAGTCGACCCCGGCCGCCTCGCACAGGGTTTCCAGCTGGCGCAGCCATTTGGGTACCGCCTGGATGTAGCGTATGACGAAAGAAGTGAGGTGCAGCGGGCCATCGTGCTGCGGCAATTGTATGCTGCGGTGCAGGTGGGGCAGGGATTTGCGGATCGCGCGGCGAAAGCCCCCCTTGTGCCGCTCGAGGGTGACGGCGCGATCGATGCATTGCTGCATCAACTGATAGTCTTCAGTTTTAGACACCACTTCACTGTCCAACGGCGATCCCCTTTTCCGTTGATTTGCTGGGTGGCAATACCGCTTAACGCTAAAAGAAGATGCGGAAACCCCGTTTTTATTGTTGCTCTTTTAGTACTGTTGACTCAATTTAGAACCAAGCCTTGCTTTGAGTGTAGTAACAATAGTAAACCAGTAGACCTAAAGAGCGAGAACTGTTCCACAAAAAGAAGCTGAACCAGACGCCGTGGTTGCCCCAGGAGTGGGTGAGCCACCAAGCCGGGAAGAAAACCAATACGGTTGCCACAAACATAGTATTGCGCATTTCCCGGCTTTTTCCCGCGCCGATAAAAACCCCATCCAGCTGGTAACTCCACACCGCGATCAACGGCAGCGCGCAGAGCCAGCCGTAGACCTTTTGCGCCTCGGTAATCACGTTCTGCAGGTCGGTAAACAGCGGCAGGATCAGGCCCCGCCCGTAGAAAAATATCAGTGTGATGATGCAGGCACTGGCCAGTGCCCAGGCGCCGGCGCTGCGCACCGTGGTGTAGAAGAGCCGCGGCGACTTCTTGGCGATGGACTGGCCCACCAGCGCCTCGGTGGCGTGGGCAAAACCGTCCAGTGCGTAGGAGGTCATCATCAGCAACTGCAACAGGATCGCATTGGCCGCGAGCACCGCATCGCCCTGCGCCGCGCCCTGGGCGGTAAAGAAAGTCATGGTCATCAACAGCAGGCAGGTGCGGATAAACAGGTCGCCGTTGATCCGCAACAGCTCCATCCACGGCGCGCTGCCCCGCCAGGGGAAAAAGTCCGCGCGGGCCAGTTGCCGGTGCAGCCGCTGCCAGATATCGGTTTCCACCCGGCCCAACAAGCGCAGGCCGAACAGGAAGGCACACAGGTCGGCGCATACGGTGGCCATGGCGGCACCGCGGGCGCCCAGGCCCAGCCACAGGATAAAAACCAGATCCAGGGCGATGTTGAGAAGATTGGCCGCGAGCAGGATAAACAGCGGTGCGCGGCTGTCCTGGCGGCCGATAAAAAAGCCCAGCAGGGCGAAGTTGGCCAGTGCCAGCGGCGCGCTGAACAGGCGTATCTGCAGGTAATCGCGCGCGTGGGGCGCCGCCTGGGCACTGGCATTCATCCAGCCGACAATCAACTGCAGCAGCGGTGAGGCCAGTAACAGTAGTACCAGCCCCAATGCCAGGGCCAGCAGCAGCGCCCGCAACAGCCAGTCCTCGCCGCCGCGGCCGTCGATACCGCTGCTGCGGGCCACCAGGCCGGTGGTCCCCATGCGCAGGAAGCCGAAAGCCCACAACAGCATCGACATCACGCTGGCGCCAATGGCCACGCCGGACAGGTACTCGGGAGAGGGCAGGTGGCCGAGAATCGCCGTATCCACTGCGCCCAGCAACGGCACCGAGATATTGCTCAGGATCATCGGCCAGGCGAGATGCCAGACACGAAAATAGGGGCGTTGGGGGCTTTGTGACTGGGACATCAAGGGGAGACTTAAGTTGGCGGTTTAATTGACTTTTTGCCGGCGATGTGTTCATTTAAGCCGTGCAGTAGATGCGACAAAAAGACACAGGTTGTTGGTTGTACCTTCCGGACGACGACATCTGAAGTAATTATCTCAAAACAATAACAAGTTGCACTGACGGCAGTATCGCGGGAGCTCAGTCCCGCCCAGTGTATGTAGTCTTGTGTTACTACAGCATGTCCACAATTTTTGTGTGGATTTACCGTGCTGCCGGTCTCCGGCAGTGTGGAATCCAGTTATCCGTGACGGCTGACAGCCGAGAATAATAATGTCGAGTTTCCGCGTGGAGCTCGCCAATACACGGAGATCTGTAGGCGATGTTGAAAGGCTTCAATCGGCTGTTCGCCTTGCTGGCCACTTCGGTGCTGAGCCTGCCTTCCCTTGCACAGGAAGAGCGGGATGCCGAGCGCTGGGGGGTCAATATGACCCAGGGGGTTACGGAAGTATCCCAGACCACCTACGAACTGCACATGCTGATCTTCTGGATCTGCGTGGGTATCGGCGTGGTGGTGTTCGGGGTGATGTTCTACAGCATGTGGCGCCATCGCAAGAGCAAGGGCTACAAGGCCGCGCAGTTCCACGAGAGCACCGCGGTGGAGTTGGTCTGGACCATCGTACCGACCCTGATCCTGATCGGCATGGCGGTTCCCGCCACCAAGACCCTCTACGACATCTACGACACCAAGGAAGCCGATCTCGACATCATGATCACCGGCTACCAGTGGAAGTGGAAATACGACTACCTGGGTTCCGATGTCTCCTTCTTTTCCAACCTCGCCACTCCCCGCTCGCAGATCGACAACCAGCAGCCCAAGAATGCCAATTACCTGCTGGAGGTGGACGAACCACTGGTGGTGCCGGTGGGCCAGAAAATCCGTTTCCTGATTACCGCCAACGACGTCATCCACGCCTGGTGGGTGCCCGACCTGGCAGTGAAAAAGGATGCGATTCCCGGCTTTATCAATGAATCCTGGACCCGCATCGACGAGCCCGGTATCTACCGCGGCCAGTGCGCCGAACTGTGTGGCAAGGACCACGGTTTCATGCCGGTGGTGGTCAAGGCGGTGCCGCAGCAGGAGTACGACTCCTGGCTGGCCGGGCGCGCCGCGGAGGCGGCGAAGCTGCGCGAATTGACCGAGAAAACCTTCACCTTCGACGAGCTGTTTGCCCGCGGCGAGAAGGTCTACAACCGGACCTGCGCCGCCTGTCACCAGCCGAACGGCCAGGGTGTGCCGGGCACCTTCCCGGCCATTGCCGGCTCGGCCGTGGCCACCGGCCCGCTGGATGGGCACATGAACATGGTGGTCAACGGCTCCCAGGTCAACCCGGCGATGCAGGCCTTCGGCGCGCAGATGTCGGAGGTGGACCTGGCCGCGGTGATCACCTACCAGCGCAATGCATTCGGCAACGATATGGGCGACACCGTGCAGCCCGTCGACATTCTCAATTTCAAGAATAAGCAGTAAGGCGGGGGAAACAAGTCATGGCACACGGACCTCAACCCGGATTCAAGCGGTGGCTCTACACCACCAACCACAAAGACATCGGCAGCATGTACCTCTGGTTCAGCTTTGCCATGTTCCTGTTGGGCGGCTGCATGGCGCTGGTGATTCGCGCCGAACTGTTCGAGCCCGGCCTGCAAATCGTGCAGCCGGAATTCTTCAACCAGATGACCACCATGCACGGCCTGATCATGGTGTTCGGGGCGGTGATGCCGGCTTTCGTCGGCCTCGCCAACTGGATGATCCCGATGATGATCGGCGCCCCGGACATGGCGCTGCCGCGCATGAACAACTGGAGTTTCTGGATACTGCCCTTCGCCTTCGCGATGCTGGCCTCGACGCTGTTCATGGAGGGCGGCGCGCCCAATTTCGGCTGGACCTTCTACGCCCCGCTGTCCACCGAGTATGCGCCGCCGAGCGTGACCTTCTTCATCTTCTCCATCCATATCATGGGGGCCAGTTCGATCATGGGGGCGATCAATATCATCGCCACCATCCTCAACATGCGCGCACCGGGCATGACCCTGATGAAGATGCCGCTGTTCGTGTGGACCTGGCTGATCACCGCCTACCTGCTGATCGCGGTGATGCCGGTACTGGCGGGCGTGGTGACCATGATGCTGATGGATATCCACTTCGGCACCAGCTTCTTCAGCGCCGCCGGCGGTGGTGACCCGGTGTTGTTCCAGCACGTGTTCTGGTTCTTCGGCCACCCGGAGGTGTACATCATGATCCTGCCGGCCTTTGGTATCGTGTCGGCGATCATCCCCACCTTCGCGCGCAAGCCGCTGTTCGGCTACAGCTCAATGGTGTATGCGACGGCCTCGATCGCCTTCCTGAGCTTTATCGTCTGGGCCCACCACATGTTCACGGTGGGTATGCCCATCGCCGGCGAACTTTTCTTCATGTACGCCACCATGTTGATCGCGGTGCCCACCGGGGTGAAGGTGTTCAACTGGATCAGCACCATGTTCCGCGGCTCCATGACGTTCGAAACGCCGATGCTGTTCTCGGTGGCCTTCGTGATCCTGTTTACCCTGGGCGGTTTCTCCGGCCTGATGCTGGCCATCGCGCCGGCGGACTTCCAGTACCACGATACCTACTTCGTCGTGGCCCACTTCCACTATGTGCTGGTGCCCGGCGCCATTTTCTCGATCACCGCCGGCGTCTACTACTGGCTGCCCAAGTGGACCGGCAACATGTACAACGAAACCATGGGCAAGGTGCACTTCTGGCTGGCATTTATCGGCCTTAACGTGACCTTCTTCCCGATGCATTTTGTCGGCCTGGCTGGCATGCCGCGCCGCATTCCGGACTATGCGCTGCAGTTTGCCGACTTCAACCAGATCGCCAGCATGGGCGCCTTCCTGTTCGGCGCCGCGCAGATCGTGTTCCTGTTCAATGTGGTGCGCACGGTCAGGGGCGGCAGGAAAGCGAGCGACGAGGTCTGGGACAATCCGCAGGGCCTGGAGTGGACGGTGCCGTCGCCGGCGCCCTACCACACCTTCAGCACGCCGCCGGCCGTGCGCTGAGTATCTGTCGCGGGGAGGTCGGGCGATGCAATTGACGGAAAACAGCAGGGTTGCGCTGAAACTGGTGGGGCTCGCCGCCGGCATGCTCTGCTTTGCCCTTTTCGTCATGCCGCCGCTCTACGACGCCTTTTGCGAGATTACCGGCCTCAATGGCAAGACCGGTGAAAAATACGAGGCGGTACCGGCGGCGGTAGATACTGGGCGCCTGGTAAAGGTGCAGTTTGTCGCCAGCAACAATGAAAATATGCCGTGGGGTTTCAAGCCCAGTGTGACGACGATGAAAGTGCACCCGGGGGAGGCGATGGACACCGTCTTCCTGGCCCACAACCCCACAAGGCGGGACATGGTCGGGCAGGCGATCCCCAGCCTGGTGCCCTTCGAGACAGCGCAGTATTTCCACAAGACCGAGTGTTTCTGCTTCAACCAGCAGACGCTGAAAGCCGGCGAGTCGGCGGAATTGCCACTGCGCTTTATCGTCGATCCGGACCTGCCCAGGGGCGTCAATACGATCACCCTGTCCTATACGCTGTTCGATGTTACGGAAAGGGTGAAACCCGAATCAACCTCTGCATCGGCCCCGCGCGCCGGGGCCCGGATTGCAGACAATCTCAACAATAAAAATACCGACTCCGAGCGAGAGGGATAAAATACCATGGCCAGTGAAAGCACCTACTATGTGCCCGAGCAGTCCCGGCTGCCAATCTTTGCCACCATCGGCATGTTCCTGACAGCCTTTGGTGCCGCCAACTGGATCAACGGTGGCAGCGCCTATATTTTCTTCGCCGGTGCCCTGGCCATGGCGACGGTATTGTGGTTCTGGTTTGCCGCCGTGATCCGGGAAAACATGGCGGGCTTGAACAGCGACCAGCTGAAACGCTCCTATGTCTGGGGCATGGGCTGGTTTATTTTCTCCGAAGTGATGTTCTTTGCGGCATTCTTCGGTGCTCTCTACTATATTCGCACTTTCGCGCTGCCGTGGCTCGGCGGTGAGGGCGATCGCGGCTCCTCCAATATGCTGTGGCAGGGCTTCGAACATACCTGGCCGCTGATGGTGACGCCGGATGCCGCAGCGCATGGCGATGCAGCCAAGGTCGTGGGCCCCAGGGATATCATCGACCCCTGGCACCTGCCGCTACTCAATACGGTATTGCTGCTGGCCTCCAGTGTAACCGTGCACTTTGCCCACGTTTTCCTGAAGAAAAACAAGCGCACTGCATTCAACGCCTGGCTGGCGATCACGGTCGTACTGGGCGCGGCCTTCCTGTTCTTCCAGGTGGAGGAGTACCTGGAGGCCTACCAGCACCTGGGGCTGACGCTGGAGTCCGGTATCTACGGCACCACCTTCTTTATGCTGACAGGCTTCCACGGCGCCCATGTCACCCTGGGCACCATCATGCTACTGGTCATGTTGCTGCGCTCGGTGATCGCGCACCATTTCAAGCCGGATGATCACTTCGGCTTCGAGGCGGCCAGCTGGTACTGGCACTTTGTGGATGTCGTCTGGGTGGGACTGTTTATATTCGTCTATGTCCTCGGGTCCTGACGGCGCTGTGGAGTGAATGGGCTCCGGGGCCCGAGTGCGGCCCGGGCCCGGACGGCGGGTTCAGTATTTGTTTGCCCAGGGCGCCGTGTTGGAAAGGATTCCGCTGTCAAAGCCGTACCAGATGGCGAATACCAGCAGTGCGGCCAGCGTAATACGGATACCCAGCGCATAGAGCGTGCGCTTGGATTCCGGCGCGCCCATATCCCGCAGCAGGAAAAAAAGCGCGCTGGACAGGCTGGCCAGCACTGCCAGGAACAGAAAAACAATAACGACTTTCAGCCACATAATTATTATTCGCCATTCTTGTTGTAACTTTTGTTGTAAATTGGCATGACACCAGAGATCAGCTCATCGAGAGCGAAGAACGCCAGTGTAGCACTGATTCACAACTGGCCCCTCACGCTGCTCAGCGGTGCTTTGCTACCGCTGTTGGTCGCTCTGGGTATCTGGCAGATACAGCGCGGCGGAGAGAAGGCAGCGATCGAAGCGACCATCAACCAGCGGTTGTCCTCGCAACCGGTTTCACCGCAGAATCTTGACCAGCTGCGTCGCTATACACCGCTGCGCTTATCGGGCTACTACACCGGTGACTACCGTCTTCTCGACAACCGAACCCGCAACGGCCGCGTCGGTTACGAATTGTTACAGGTATTCGTCAGCGATGGCCAGCGCTGGTTGATCAACCGCGGCTGGCTGCCGGCACCGGGCGAACGCAGCCGCTTGCCGGAGGTGACCTGGCCTCGCGCAGCCAAAATCATCACGGGATTTCTCTACCCGGTGTCGGCAACGGAAACCCCGGGCGCTGCTCATGGTCAGAGAATTCAGCAGCTCGATCGGCAAATTGCTGTTAGTCTGGACCTCGCACAGCTGCAGTGGACTGTCCGCCTGAGCGCGGATTCCGATACCGCGCTGGTCACCGACTGGCAGTTGCTCAACAGCCGGCCACAGCGCCACTACGCCTATGCCGCCCAGTGGTTTGCGATGGCCGCTGCGCTGGTATTGTTGTGGCTGTTTGCCGCGACGCGCATAGTGCAGCTGTCTC
Organism: Microbulbifer litoralis; assembly: GCF_023634065.1. Classification (GTDB taxonomy): domain Bacteria; phylum Pseudomonadota; class Gammaproteobacteria; order Pseudomonadales; family Cellvibrionaceae; genus Microbulbifer; species Microbulbifer litoralis. The sequence goes on along the minus strand of NZ_JALKCV010000003.1, from coordinate 332,670 downwards.
GCAGGAACAACGACAACAATAACGATAATCGAGGTACACCGTCGTGAACCAGAACTTCGATACTGCCGCCGGCGGCGCAGCAGAAACGTCAAAACCCTCTTCCCCGGGCGTCGGGCGCTTGCAGGGCCTGTCCGTTCTCGCCTCAGTACTGCTGCCGATAGCGGCCGCCTATATCGTTTTTTACACCGGCATCGGCATGCCGGACGATACGATCAACCAGGGCGACCTGATCCAGCCACCGGTGGACATCAAAGGGCTGGACTTCGTCGGTGGGGACCACGCGCATATGAACTTCGCGGATGCGGAGGAAAAATGGCGTTACCTGATCCTGCCTTCCGGCAGCTGTGAACAGGACTGCGAGAAACTGCTCTATACCAGCCGCCAGGTGCATATTCGCCTCAGTGAGAAAGCCGATCGTGTCGAGCGGCTGCTGGTGAGCGCCTCGCCAGTCGATGCATTGACCCGGGAGAAGCTGGGCCGCGACCACCCGCGACTGCGCCTGGTGCAACTGGATAAGGGTGCACTGCAACGGTTGCAACGGCAGACGTCGACAGAAAATACCAGCGGTGCGCGGGTGCTGCTGGTGGACCAGCGCGGTTTTGCCATGATGGCCTACGACAACGGTCACAGCGGCAACCAGCTTCTCAAGGATATCAAGCGTCTTCTGAAGTACTCCTATGAGCAGTAATATGGAGGTGGACATGCACAACCCGGCTTTCGACTCCAGGGACAGCGGCGCCCACACCGACTGGCGCCTGCGCCTGGCCCTGGCCGGTACCGCGCTGGCGGTGGTGGTGGTGGTACTCGGCGCCTTCACCCGGCTGGCGGACGCGGGCCTGGGCTGTCCGGACTGGCCGGGTTGTTATGGCCACCTGACCTGGCCGGATGAACACCACGAAATTGAGACCGCCAATGCGGCCTTTCCGCACGCGCCGGTGGAGACCGATAAGACCTGGCCGGAAATGGTGCACCGCTATTTCGCCGGGGCGCTGCTGTTGCTGGTCGGCGGGCTGACAGTACTCGCCTGGCGTCGCCGCGGTCACCGCGCCTTCAAGCAGACCCATTTCCTGTTGGCGCTGATCCTGCTGCAGGCCGCATTCGGCATGTGGACGGTGACCCTGAAACTCTGGCCGCAGGTGGTCACGGCACACCTGCTCGGCGGTATGGCGACGCTGTCCATGCTGTGGTTGATGGTCGAACGGTTGCGCAACGCGCCGCCAAGCAAGGGCCGGTTTATTCCGGCGCACGAATACCGCCTTCTGCAGAAAATCCGGCCGCTGGCCTTTGCCGCCACCGGCGCTGTGGTGCTGCAGATCGCGCTGGGCGGCTGGACCAGTTCCAATTACGCGGCGCTGGCCTGTGCCGATTTTCCCACCTGTCACGGAGAGTGGTGGCCGCAGACAGACTTTCGCCAGGGCTTCAACATCGCCCAGCAGATCGGGCCCAACTATCTCGGCGGCACGCTGGAGAGCGATGCGCGCACGGCCATCCATGTCGCCCACCGCCTGGGCGCACTGTTGGTCAGTATCCTGGTGCTGGCACTGGCCGCGTTCGCCTGGCGGGCCGGTTCGCACCGCTGGGCCGCGGGCCTCGCTGGTGTGTTGCTGTTGCAGGTGAGCCTGGGCATCGCCAATGTGGTTATGTTCCTGCCGCTGCCGATCGCCGTGGCCCACAACGCTGGCGCCGCGGTGCTGCTGTTGGGGTTGCTGACATTCTGCTATCGAATCCAGACGGCGCAGCCACGGGTTTCGAACCGGGACGGGATTCCGGAGAAGCCCGGCGTGGACAACACGGCGTTGGCCGGTACGTTATAACGGGAGGGGGCGGCGGCGACGCCGGAAACCGAACAGCTTCATTGTGTAACTTCGCTCACACCGGTGTGTCGGGCGACAAAGACAATAACGGGGTGCAGTCATGACCACACAAACCGCCATTCTGGGCCACAGTGGCTGGCGCGATTACTACGAGCTGACCAAACCGCGCGTGGTGATGCTGATGATCCTCACCTCGGTGATCGGCATGTTGCTGGCGGTGCCCGGCATGGTGCCGGTGAATATCCTGATCCTCGGCAACCTGGGCATTGCCCTGTGTGCCGGCAGTGCCGCGGCCGTCAATCACCTGGTGGACCGCCATATCGATATCAAGATGGCGCGCACCAGCAATCGCCCGATTGCCCGCGGCCGGGTGGAGCCGCACAGGGCGATTGTCTTCGCACTGCTGCTCGGCTGCGCCGGGATGGGCATACTGCTTGTGTTCGTCAACGCACTCACCGCCTGGCTGACGCTATTTTCGCTGCTCGGCTACGCCGTTGTCTACACCATGTTCCTGAAGCGCGCCACGCCGCAGAATATCGTTATCGGCGGTCTCGCCGGCGCCGCGCCGCCGCTGCTGGGGTGGACTGCAGTGACCGGCAATCTGCACGGCCACGGCCTGCTGCTGGTGCTGATCATCTTCGCCTGGACACCGCCGCATTTCTGGGCACTGGCGGTCCACCGCCGCGAGGAATATGCCAAGGCGGACATCCCGATGCTGCCGGTAACCCACGGTGTCGCCTATACCAAGCTGCATATCCTGCTGTACACATTCGTACTCTTCGCCGTCAGCCTACTGCCGTTTGCCACCGCCATGCTGGGCTGGCTCTACCTGCTCGGCGCGGTGGTACTGGGAATCGGTTTTATCTACTGGGCGGTGGAAATGCTGCGGGACCGAAACCCGAATGCGGGCATGGAAACCTTTAAATACTCCATCATCTACCTGATGGCACTGTTCTGCATCATGTTGCTGGATCACTACCTGGTGGCGGTGTAAACGATGGCTGAAGAACGCACTCACAAGCAGAACTCACAGAAGAGCCCCGAACAGCAGCGCGGCATCCTGATTACGGTGGCCGTACTGGTGTTCTTCATGATCGCCGTGCTGGCCGGATTCCTGCACAAGCTCGGCCAGCCGCGGGTGATTACCGAATCCGAACTGCGGCTGAATGGTGCTGTGAAACTGGAGCGCCCGCGCATCCTGGATGACTTCGAACTGCTCGCCGACAGCGGCAAACCCTTTCATACCAGGCAGCTGGAAGGAAACTGGACACTGGTATTCTTCGGTTTTACCCATTGCCCGGATATCTGCCCGACCACGCTGGCGACACTGGACCGCTTCTACCAGACCCTGGACGAGGGGACGCGGGCGGATACCGATATCCTGCTGGTGTCCGTGGACCCGAAACGCGACCGGCCCGAACTGTTGCGGGATTATGTGCGCTATTTCAATCCGGAGTTCCACGGCGTGACCGGCGAATTCCTGGACCTGAAACGCTTCGCCAACCAGCTCAACGTGCCCTTCAACAAAGTGCCGCTGGAAAATGGCGAGTACACCGTAGACCACGGCTCCCAGGTAGTGCTGATCAACCCGCGCGGCCACTACCACGCCTTTTTCAAGGCCCCGCTCGATCCGGCCAAGATGAAGCTCACCTATCGCTCCATGCGGGCGACCTACAATGGCTGATGCGGAGACGGCCCGATGATGGCATCGACCGGTGACTTCCTGCACGCCGCGATTGAAGAGGCCCAAAAGGGCCTGGCCGAGGGCGGTATACCGATTGGTGCCGTGCTGGTTCGCGATGGAAAAATCATCGGCCGCGGCCACAACCGCCGCATCCAGAAAAACAGCAGTATCCTGCACGCGGAGATGGACTGCCTCGAAAATGCCGGGCGCCTGCCATCGCGGCATTACCGGGACTGCACCCTGTACACGACCCTGTCGCCATGCGATATGTGCAGCGGTACGGTGCTGTTGTATGGCATCCCCCGTGTGGTGATTGGCGAGAATGTCACCTTCAGGGGGCCTGAGGATTACCTGCGTAGCCGCGGTGTCGAACTGACACTCTGCGACAGCGGGGAGTGCAAGGCGCTGATGACAGCTTTCATCGACAAACACCGGGAGCTGTGGCGGGAGGATATCGGGGAATGAGCGGCGGACCGCTGGCGCAAAGGCTCATCGATGCGGATTGACGCCCGGCCCGCTTTCCGCCCCCACCGGCGCGCCGATGCCCGTATTGCCATCCTGTTGCCTGCGGCGCTGACTGTGGTGTTGGCCGCGGCGGTCCTCCGTTGGCGCTATCCGCCGGAAGTGCTCTACTGGATTACCGCGGCCAGCCTGTTGACGCTGTTGCTTTATGGCTGGGACAAACTCTGTGCGGTGCGCGACTGGAGTCGCATCAGTGAAAAGACATTGCACCTGTTGTCACTCGTTGGCGGCTGGCCGGGGGCAATGCTGGCCCAGCAGATATTCAATCACAAAACCTCCAAAGCGGCGTTTCGCCGGATTTTCTGGTTGACCGTAGTGCTGAATTGCGCGGTGCTTGGGGTGACGTTTGGCGAAAAAGGCGAGGGGTTACTGCGCGATGGCATCGATCGGGCATACGATCTTTCGGAAATGGTTGTCGATTTGCTGCCATGGCGCTGAGCGGTAACGGCAATTGTGCAAAAACGGCCGGATAAGAAGGAAGGGCCGAAGCCCTCCCTTTCCATCTGGCTGGTGTGAAAATCAGAAGCTGTAGACCATCTTGCCGTAGACAAAGCGTCCCCGCGGATCGTGCTGGCTGGAGACGTAGCCGTACAAGTCCGAATCGCCGTCGCCGATGGCGAAAGGCGGCGCCTCATCGAGCGCGTTGTCGGCGCCCAGGCTGAGTACCACATTCTCGAAACCGGTGTAGCGCGCCTGCAGGTTCACCGTCAGGAAGGCATCCACGATACGGGAGCGGTTGTTGTCGTAGTCCAGCGTGCCGTCGAAATCGATATCCGGTGTATCCTCAAACTCGCCGATATAGTTCAACCCCAGGGTGAAGGCGAAGCTCTCCCGGGCCCAGTCGGCGGATGCGGCCCAGCGGTGCTGCGGGTACTCGTACTCGCCGGCCAGGTCCCGTGTCAGGAAGTTCTCACCGGATGCATCCAGCTCCACCCGCTCGAACTCGGCCAGATAGCTGTAGTCCAGCCGCAGGCCCAGGTCGCCACCGGCGAGCGGCAAGCCGGAATAGAGCAGGCTCAGGTCCACACCGGAAACCGTCTGTTCGCCGATATTGATAAAGCCGCTGTTGATGGATTGCAGCCCGCCGAGGGTCTCGCCCGGCAGGGGATCCGAGCGGACGCAGATGTCGCTGTCCTGGTCGTTGCAGTACAGTCCGTAGAGATAGCCGAACGGCACTTCGTCAATCTTGCCTTCCTGGGTCACGCTCCAGTAGTCCAGCGATACCTGCACGGCGTCCAGCGGTTTCAACACAGCGCCAATATTGAAGGATTCAGATTCCTCCGGCTCCAGATCCGGGTTGCCGGAAAAGACGATGTTGTAATCGGTGCTGGCGCAGTATGCGCTATTAACCGCACAGCCGTAGGTGTCTTCAAAGAACAGGGATTCCTCCGAAGGGCCCAGGCCAATCTGTGCCAGCGAGGGTGCGCGGAAGCCGGTACCCCAGGAGGCGCGCAGGGACAGTTGGTCGCTGGCGGTCCAGAGCAGGTTGGCCATCGGGTTGGTAGTGGAGCCGAAATCGCTGTAGTCGTCGTAGCGGCCCGCCAGGGTCAGGTCGACGTTGGCCGGCAGCGGTATCGCGAATTCGACAAACGCCGAGCTGATATCGCGGCTGGCACTGGCGGAAACCGATTCGGTGCCGAATATCAGCCCGCGCTGGAACTGGTCGTCGGGAATATCCGAGACCTCCTCCTCGCGGTGCTCGACGCCAGCGGCCATGGCGATGGCACCGTTACTGGTGTCCAGCAGGTTGCCGTCGATGGTGAAATTGGCGCTGGTCAATTGGGATTTGCCCTGCCGTACCAGGCTGGTGGTGATGGCGTCGATCACCGACTGCGGATTCTGCACTCCGCCAAACGGATTGTAGCGCCCCGCATCGATTTCCCGCTGCAGCAGATCCGTGCGCACCCAGCCCTGGCTGCGGTCGCCGGTCTGGGTGGATTCGCTGCGGGAGCGCTGTACCGAGGCCTCCCAGTTCCAGTTCGAGACACTGCCGCGCAGGCCGAACACGCCGCGTAGGTTGTCCGTTTCGATACTCCACTGCCGCGCGCCTGCGTCGACAGTGCGGTAGCGGTAGATTTCCAGATCGGCGCTGCTGTCGAAGGGGTTGTCGGGGTGGTCCGCCGGTACCGTCAGGCCGGCGTCGGCGTCCAGCGGTGTCGGCGCGCCCTGGGCGCTCGAGGTATTGTGCTGGAAGGCCATCTCGGTGAAGAACTCGACACTGTCGCTGACATGGCTGTTGCCCAGCAGCATCACCCCGGTCCGCTCCGCCTCCGGTGTCAGCAGTGTCCAGGGACCGTAGTCGTAAACACAGGCGGTATCCGTTGCCTGTGCCGGCGGGCAGGCCGGGTCCGGCCGGAATTCGCCGTCGACCGCAAAGCTGCCCGGATAACCGCGCGATGAACGGAAATCCATACCGCCGCGGAAAGACTGGTCGGCGGTATCCAGGCCGGAGCGCTCGGTGCTGCTCAGGGTGCTGTTGGTCTGGTGGTCGAAAATAACCGTCAGGTTCGAGTTGTCACCGTTGACGCCCCAGATGGCGGATGTGGACTGCTCGTCATAGCCGTCGGCGCCACCGTAATCGACGGATACCTCGGCGCCCTCGAAATCCTCGCGCAGTACGAGGTTCACCACGCCGGCGACGGCGTCGGAACCGTAGATGGCGGAAGCGCCATCCTTCAATACTTCGACCCGCTCGATGGCCGCCAGCGGAATGCTATTGATATCGACGAAATTGGTGGTGATGCTCTCGGCAAAGGCGCTGATGGCGACCCGCCGGCCGTTCACCAGCACCAGCGTGGCGTCGGCGCCCATACCGCGCAGGCTGACGGCGGCGGCACCGTTGGCGGTGGAGTCCTGGTTGTTGCCGCGCGTGGAAAAGGTGCCGTTACCCGCCGCCGGGTTTTTTTCGAACATCTGCTGCAGGTTGGTGTAGCCGGATTTTTCCAGTGCCTCCCGGTCCATCACCTGAATCGGTGTGGCGGTCTCGAATTCGGCATTGCGGGAAATGCGCGAACCGACCACGGCGACTTCCTCCATTGCCGGTTCTTCCTGTGCGAGTGAATGATGCGATACCCCTGCGACCACACTCAGTACGGCTGTGGCCAGTGCGTTACGATGAAAAGATTGCTTGTCCATAATCATTGATCTTCCATTTATTTTGATTATTGATAGATGACCATTCATTGGTCGCGATCAACACTAGCAACGGCCAAAAAACACGGCAATCGGCCTGCGATGAGTTGTGAAAGATTCGTTGAAAGCGGTGACGGATGTCGCGACCGGGGGGCAGGGACCTTCGCAGATTTCCCAATCCGCGGGTCGCTTATCGAATTTTCTGTAACAGGAAAACAGGCGCGATACGGTAGGGCGAGATGGTACCGTTGAGGGCTCGCCCGGATATTACAGCGGGGAGCGGGTTGACGGGATATCCGCAAATACCCGGGCCGGGTCAGGTCCTGCGCAGTTGCGTCAGCGAGAAGATCACTGCGGCCGACAGTACGATCGACGGCCCGGCCGGAGTGTCCCAGAGAATCGAAGCCAGCAGCCCCAATATCACTGCGGTACAGCCGATTGCGGACGCGAGCAGTGCCATGCGCTCCGGTGTGTGCGACAGTCTGCGCGCGGAAGCAGCGGGGATAATCAACAGCGCAGTGATCAGTAGCACGCCGACCACCTTCATGGCGATGGCGATCAGCAGGGCCAGCATCAGCATCAGCGCCAGGCGGACCCCCTCCACCGGCACACCCTCCACCGCGGCCAGTTCCTCGTGCAGGGTGAAGGCGAGCAGTTTTTCCCACAGCCAGTAGAGCAGGCCGGCGATCAGCGCCGAGGCTGCGGCCATCATTGCCAGGTCGCGTGGACCCACGGCCAGCAGGTCGCCGAGCAGCAGCGATAGCAGGTCCACGTTGATCCCGAACAGGCTCACGGTGACGATACCCAGCGCCAGCATCGAGTGCGACAGGATTCCCAGCAACGTATCCACTGATAATTTCTGCCGGCGCTGCAGATAGCCCAGCACCACGGCCAGCAGGCAGCTGCTGGCACCGACGGCTATGGTGGCATCCAACTGCAGGACGAAGCCCAGGGTCACACCGAGCAGGGCCGAGTGGGCCAGGGTATCGCCAAAGTAGGCCATGCGCCGCCAGACCGCGAAGCAACCCAGTGGACCGCTGACCAGCGCCACCAGCAGGCCGGCGGCCAGCGCGTACCAGAGGAACTGGCTCTGTATAAGTTCGCCGAATTGCACTGGTGGATGCTACTCCCGGTTCTGTTGCCGATGACTGTGGGGGGCGCGATTGCCGGAATGCGGGTGATCGCAGGTACCGCCGTGCACGATATCGCCGCTGAGATCGTGCTCGTGATTGTGCTGGTGGGTGTAGGGCGCCACCTTGTCGCCGAACAGTTCCAGGTAGGCCGGATCGCGGCTGACCTGTTCCGGGGCGCCGTGGCAGCAGATGTGTTGGTTGATACAGATTACCTGGTCGGTGGCGGCCATCACCAGGTGAAGGTCGTGAGAGACCAGCAGCACGCCACAGCCGAGTTCGTCGCGCAGGTTCGCGATCAGTCGGTAGACTTCACCCTGGCCGCCCAGGTCCACGCCCTGGGTGGGTTCGTCCAGCACCAGCAACTGGGGTTTGCGCGACGCGGCGCGCGCCAGCAGTACCCGCTGCATTTCGCCGCCGGACAGCGCCGCCAGGCTGGCATCGGCCAGGTGGCCGGCGCCGACCCGTTCCAGCGCCTCCGCCACCGATACCCGCGCTTGCCCCAACTGTACGAAACGCGCCACCGACATGGGCATGGAAGGATCTATCTGCAGACGCTGCGGCATATAGCCCAGGCGCAGGCCCGGGCGGCGGCGCACCCGGCCACCGGTGGGCGCCGTCAGCCCCAGCAGCAGGCGCAGCAGCGTGGTCTTGCCGGCGCCATTGGGGCCGATCACGGTGACGATTTCCCCGGCGTGCAGTTCCAGGGTGATGTCCTGCAACAGCTGTCGGCCGGCGATCTCCAGCCCCAGCTGGTCGGCGGTGATAAGCGGCTCGGAATGACTCAGGGGATGCTCCGCCAATGTCTGGAAGGACCCGGTGCGGTGGATCCACTTCCGTGCAAAGAATGTAAAGCCCGCGAATCCATCTCTGGACTGGCGGGCCGCGACAGGGTGTGATTATATCGTTTCCGCCTGCAAAATGGGGGATTCCGGTCTATCCGGTCTCTTTGCGGACGGCGCCCCCCGCTGTCGGCAATCGCCGATCGGGCTGGCGGTGGGCCGGCCGCTGTGGTTATATCATCCCCCCGCCCGCGGTGGCGGGTGCTGATTGTCAGACGCCCTGGATCCCGATGAAACGCCCGCAGTATCCCCTCCCTCTTCTGTCCGCGCTGTTGCTCTTTGCCGCCGTGCTCGCCGCCTGCGGGCGCGCCGCCCCGGAAAGGTCCGATGAGCTGGTGGTCAGCGTGCGCCCGGTGGCGATGATCGCGCGGGAGATTGCCGGCCCGGAGACGCCGCTGCGGGTGCTGGTCCAGAATGGCGATCCGCACCACTATGCGCCCACGGTCGCCGACCGCGCGGCATTGGAGCGGGCCCACCTGGCGATCTGGCTGGGCCCGCAGATGGAGGGTGTGCTGGCAAAACAGATGGCGCTGTTGCCGGAGGAGCGGCAGTTACAGCTGCTCCCCGCGGGGGGCTATGAATACGGCGGCGCCTCGGCGGACGACCCGCACCTGTGGCTGCGACCGCGCAACGCGGCGGTGATGGCGGCCCATATCGCCACGCGGCTGGCGGAGCTGGAGCCGCAGCGGGCGCAGGTCTACCGCCGGCGGGCTCGGGATTTTTCCCGCGGCATGGCCAATTTACAGAAGGTACAGAACCGGGCGCTGTGGGCCTACCGGGATGTGCCGATCGCCGTCACCCACGACGCCTATGGCCATTTCTTCGGCCCGGCGGGGGTCGAAACCCGCCCCCTCAGCGACAGCAGCCGCAGCCAGCGCGGAGCCCGGACATTGCTTGAATTGCGGGGCGCCGGCGATGGCTGCCTGTTTGGCGAGGTGCCGGCGAACGACCGCGACCGGCGCACGGCCGAAAACCTCGGCCTGCGCTATGTGCCGCTGGATCCGCTGGCCTCGGAACTGCCGCAGAACGCCGACTACCGGGACCTGCTGGCCCGCCTGCTGGCCGATGCGCGCCGCTGCCTGGACGAAGTACCGCAGGCGACGGACTGACGCCGCTGCGCGACAGTCAGGAATCTCTCTGCAAGCGCTTCAGCTTTTCGATCCTCGCCGCGTCCCGCTCGGCCTGTTCGCGCAGTCTCTGCAGGTGGCGCATCTGCTTTTCCAGAATCGAGTCCGTGTGGTTTTTCCCGGAGAACTCCGCCGCCCTGAAACCGGTCTTCTCGAATTTTATCTCGTCCAGTTGCACGTCCGGCGCCGGCAGTTGATGCTCGCCGATGGAAGCGGCCGGGATGGGCGTGGCAATCACCGCCGCCACCAGCGCGCTCGCGCAGAGAAAAACCTTCATCGTCAATTCCCTCGATCATTGCAGGGTACGGGGCCGCGATTACCGCGGAGATTGTGCGCAGCTCGCTGAAAAGCCGTCGCCTTTACCGTTAAGGCTAGACGGGGAAATGCGGAACCCGGACGCACTGCGCCAATCGCTCCGAAAAGGACGGTGAATGGCGGGGGCGAAGGAAAAAAGCGGCAAGGGCGGTTATGCTATGGCACTGTTTTACTGGCCGCCGCCGATCGCCGCGCCAACCAATCGAATACCCGGACCCGAGAGTTTATGAGCAAGCAGAAGTCCAATGCCGCACCGCTGATCCTGGTGGACGGCTCCTCCTACCTGTACCGCGCTTTCCACGCCCTGCCGCCGCTGGCCACCAGCAGTGGCAAGCCCACCGGCGCGGTGCGTGGCGTGATCAGCATGTTGCGCCGGCACCTGAAGGAGCATCCGGACAGCACCGTGGCAGTGGTCTTCGATGCCAAGGGCAAGACCTTCCGCGACGAGCTGTTCGCCGACTACAAATCCCACCGCCCGCCGATGCCGGACGACCTGCGCGAGCAGATACAGCCGATTCACGATGTGATCGACGCCATGGGCCTGCCGCGGTTGGTGATCGAAGGCGTGGAGGCGGACGACGTCATCGGTACGCTGGCCTTGGAGGCGCAGAGGAAGGGTGTGGAAGTGATCATCTCCACCGGCGACAAGGACATGGCCCAGCTGGTGCGCCCGGGCATTACCCTGGTCAACACCATGTCCAATACCGAGATGGACAGTGCGGGCGTGGAAGAGAAATTCGGCGTGGGCCCGGAACTGATCATCGACTTCCTGGCGCTGATGGGCGACAAGTCCGACAACATCCCCGGCGTGCCCGGCGTGGGCCAGAAGACCGCGCTGTCGCTGCTGCAAAACCTGGGCGGGTTGCAAGCCATCTACGCGGACCTGGATGCCATTGCACCGCTGGGCTTCCGCGGTGCCAAGACCCTGGGCAAGAAGATGGCCGAGCACCGCGAGGCGGCGGAACTCTCCTACAAGCTGGCCACCATCAAGACCGATGTGGATATGTCGATTCATCCACAGGATCTCCACAACGCCGAGCCGCACAAGGACAAGCTGATCGCGCTGTTCGGCGAGCTGGAATTCCGCGGCTGGCTGGAGGAGCTGTCCGGTGAGGACGCCGAAGAGGCCATGGCCGAGGCGGTCGAGCGCGAATACGTCATCGTCACCGACATGGCCGGGTTCGACGCCTGGCTGCAGAAACTGAAGGATTCAGACATCTTCGCCTTCGATACCGAGACCACCAGCCTCAACTATATGCAGGCGAAACTGGTGGGCCTGTCCTTCGCCGTGGAGCCCTACAAGGCCGCCTATGTGCCGCTGGCGCACGACTATATGGGCGCGCCGGAACAGCTGCCGTTCGACCAGGTGCTGGCCAAACTGAAGCCGATCCTGGAAGACCCGCAGCAGAAGAAGGTCGGCCAGAACCTGAAGTACGACAGCCATATCCTGGCGAACTACGATATCGAACTGCGCGGTATCGAACGCGATACCATGCTGGAATCCTATGCCCTCGACAGCACCGCCAGCCGCCACGATATGGACAGCCTGGCGCTCAAGTACCTGAACGAGAAAACCGTGCACTTCGAGGATATTGCCGGCAAGGGCGCCAAGCAGCTGACCTTCAACCAGATCGAGCTGGACAAGGCGGGTCCCTACGCCGCCGAGGATGCGGATATCACCCTGCGCCTGCATCGCGAATTGTCCGCGCGCCTGGAACAGGTTCCGCCGCTGGAAAAGGTTCTGGACGAAATCGAGATGCCACTGCTGCCGGTGCTGATCCATATGGAGCGCAACGGTACCTACCTGGACGCGCAGATGCTGGCCGGGCAGAGCGGTGAACTGGAACAGAAAATGCGCGAGGTGGAGCAGAAGGCGTTCGACGAGGCCGGCGAGGAATTCAATCTCGGCTCCACCAAGCAGCTGGGCGCCATCCTGTTCGAAAAGCTCGGCATCCCGGTGATCAAGAAAACCCCCAAGGGCGCCCCCTCCACCGCCGAACCGGTGTTGCAGGAACTGGCGCTCAGCCACGAGCTGCCGGCGCTGATCATGCAGTACCGCGGCCTGGCCAAGCTCAAGAACACCTATACCGACAAGCTGCCGCAGATGATCGACCCCAAAAGCGGCCGTGTGCACACCTCCTACCACCAGGCGGTGGCCGCCACCGGCAGGCTGTCGTCCAGCGACCCCAACCTGCAGAACATCCCCATCCGCAGTGAAGAGGGCCGCCGCATCCGCCAGGCCTTCGTAGCGCCGGAGGGCAGCGTGATCATCGCCGCGGACTATTCACAGATTGAATTGCGCATCATGGCGCACCTGTCCGGTGACCGGGGGCTGGTGGACGCCTTCGCCAACGGCGAGGATATCCACAGGGCCACCGCCGCCGAGGTATTCGGCGAGAAGCCGGACGATGTCAGCGACGAACAGCGCCGCCGCGCCAAGGCGATCAACTTCGGCCTGATCTACGGTATGTCCGCCTTCGGCCTGGCCAAACAGCTGGGCATTCCCCGCGCCGACGCGCAGAAATACGTGGACCTGTACTTCGAGCGCTACCCGGGCGTGCGCGCCTATATGGACAACACCCGCAAACAGGCGTCGGAGCAGGGCTACGTCGAAACCCTGTTCGGCCGCCGCCTGTACCTGCCGGAGATCAACTCGCGCAACGGCATGCAGCGCCAGGCCGCCGAGCGCACTGCCATCAACGCGCCCATGCAGGGCAGCGCCGCGGATATCATCAAACGCGCCATGATCGAGGTGGATGCCTGGCTGGCCGAGCAGAAGCTGGCGACCAAACTGATCATGCAGGTGCACGACGAACTGGTGCTGGAGGTGCCGGAGAAAGAGGTGCAGACCGTCGTCCAGGGGATCACCGGCCTGATGCAGGGCGCGGCGGAGCTGGCGGTGCCGCTGATCGTCGATGTGGGGCAGGGCGCCAATTGGGACGAGGCCCACTGATCCGACGGTGTTTGACGGGGTTTAATGGGAGCACAGGGTATGGAGGTTATATGGGAGTAAAGAACGGATTCTGGCTGCGCCGTTTTGCGCAGGCCTATTTGCTGGCCCTGGTTTTCATTACCGGCGGCCAGCTGCTGCGCGGCCGGCCGCCGGAACAGGCATTCAGTCACGGCCTGCTGTGGGCGCTGCTCACCGCCTCTGTCTACCTGGTCGCGCTGGCCTGGCGCGCTCGCCGGGGTTGTGCGGTCTGTCCCGATGACGGCTGAATTTACGTCTCGCACCACTTGTGAATGAATCGGGCGACAATCTCGCGACCCTGATCAATTTTTTAACACTTTTTAACGTTTTTGGGGGAACCGTCACGCCAGCCGTGCCTCTAACTAAGCAAGATCGTTGGAATGCGTCATCATCCCCCAAGGAAGTCAGATGTTTGCCCCGGAACCCCCCAAGTCCGGGGCTTTTTTTTGTCTGTCTCTGGCGTCAGGGGCAGTGCCGCTGCGCCGCGTCGAGATAGGCCCTCGTCTTGCGCAGCCACTTGTCCGGTTCGTCCACATCCTCGTCCAGCAGGTGCGCCGCCGCCAGCCGCGCGCGCAGGAAGGCGCGATAGGCTTTGTAGAAGGGCGAGAGTGAATCCGCCGGCGATTCTGCGCCGCAGTAACTGCTCACTACCGCAGCCGCCAGATCCCCCCGGCCCAGCAGTTCACATTCCAGTGCCAGATAACTCAGCTCGTCCAGCGGATCCAGGCAGCGCAGGTCGCGGCTGAACTCCAGGCAGTCGATCACCTGTGGCGGCGCACACAGGAAGCAGTGTTCCGGGCGCAGGTCGCCGTGGCCCTCGACGATCAGGCCGGATTCCGCCCGCTCGCCCAGCAGTGTGCCGCTGCGGTGGGTGTAGTCGAGCAGCGATGCCGCCAGCTCGCGGATCTCGCCGCGGTCCTGCGCCAGCTGCGGCAGCAGCAGGTCGTCGCGAAACTGTCCGCTGTGCCGGCGCAGTCGCAGCAGATACTGTTCCGCGGTCAGCGGAATCACCGGCGCCCGGCGGTAGAAGGCACAGAGCCGTTCCAGCAGCGGCACCAGGTCGGCCGTCGCCAGGGCGTCAATCCGCGCCACCATACAGTCTTCCCGGGCCAGGCGGCGCATCTTGACCAGCCACTCCACCGGCGTGCCCGCGCCGCCGAGCGACAATCGGTCGCCGCCGACCAGCCGCAGCGGCACCACGTCCAGGTAGACATTGTCGGTCAATCGCCGGTTCAGGCGCAGCTCCTGGCGGCAGACGCCGTAGCGCTTGTCCAGGCTGCTGAAATCCAGGTAGCGGGTGCGTACCGGCTTCTTCATCTTGTAGGCGTGGCGGTCGGTCAGGAAGACCCGCGCCATATGGGTTTCCACCAGCCGCACGGATCCCGTGCCCTCCGGGTAGCTGTCCACGGAGAGCAGGAAGCGGGTCTTTTCCTCCAGGGCCGGCCTGTCGGCGTCGATCGGGTCCATTGCTGACTCTGATGGCGAAGCCTGTTTGCTAGTGTGCTGTGGGGGAAGTTCGCCAACAAAGGAGCACAGTCAAAGCGCTCAGATCAAGGCGAGAAAGCGCTGGAATAGCAGGGCTATTTCAAGCTTTCTCAACGCAGAGCTGGGCGCTTTGGCGCAGCGAACTGTTTGCGAACTTCCCGTACAGCACACTAGTCTAGTTTTATCAGTCCCCATTCCTCCCAGATGCGAGGGCGAAGCCGCGATGGAGCCCTTCCAGAACCGTGTCGAGGCCGGCCGCCGGCTGGCGGAATCCCTCGGCGACTACACCGATCGCGAAGATGTCATTGTGCTGGCGCTGCCCCGCGGCGGCGTGCCGGTGGGCCTGGAAGTGGCCCGCGCCCTGAAAGTCCCGCTCGACCTGATGCTGGTGCGCAAACTGGGGGTGCCGGGCCACGAGGAACTGGCGATGGGGGCCATCACCGGGCACGGGCGGGTGTTGAACGAGGATGTACTGGCCAGCACCGGCGTCAGCGACGAGGAGATAGAAGCCGTCGCCCAGCGGGAGCGGGCGGAACTGGAGCGCCGGGCCGGGCGCTACCGCGGCGACAGGCCCTGGCCGCAGCTGGCCGGTCGCCGCGTGATCCTGGTGGACGACGGTATCGCCACCGGCGCCACCATGGCAGCCGCGGCCCGCGCGGTGCGCGAACAGGGGCCGGCGGAACTGGTGTTGGCGGTGCCGGTCGCGCCGCCGTCGACACTGCACCGCTTCCGGGGGCTGGCGGATCGCATCGAGTGCCTGATGACACCGGAGTCCTTCTGGGCCATCGGTGCCTGGTACCGGGATTTTTCCCAGCTTTCCGACGAGCAGGTGATCGACATGATGCGCGAGGCGGACGGGCTCCGGGGGGCGGCCGATGAATAGCTGCGATGTGCTGGTGGACGCCGCCGGCGAACTGCTGGAGGGTGTCCTGACCCTGCCGCCGGATGCCGGCGCGCTGGTACTTTTTGCCCACGGCAGCGGCAGCAGCCGCTTCAGCCCGCGCAACAAGCGCGTCGCCGAACAGCTGAACGACGCCGGCTTCGGCACCCTGCTGTTCGACCTGCTCAGCGCCGACGAACACCGCGCCGACCAGATGACGCGCGAATATCGCTTCGACATCCCGCTGCTCGCCGGCCGCTTGTCGGCGGCGCTCGACTGGGCGGCCGCGGAAGCGACCACCGCCGGGCTCCGCTACGGCCTGTTCGGCTCCAGCACCGGTGCTGCCGCGGCCCTGATCGCCGCCGCCGAGCGGCTGCAGCTGGCGCGGGCGGTAGTGTCACGCGGCGGCCGTCCGGACCTGGCCGGCGACGCACTGCCGCATGTGCGCGCGCCGACACTGCTGGTGGTCGGTGACCGCGATACCGAGGTGATCCAGCTCAATCGCGAGGCGGCCGAGCGGATGAACAACAAGCCGAAACTGGAACTGGTGCCCGGCGCCACACATCTGTTCGAGGAGCCGGGCACACTGGATCTCGTGGTGCAGCGGGCGATCGACTGGTTCCGCCGCTATCTCGTCCAGGCGCGTCGGCCGTGAGCCGCCTGAAACTGTTCAGCCTCGAGGCCGGTGCGGAGTTTGCCGGCCGCGTTGCCGCCGCTCTGGGCGAGCCGCTGGCCGCACACGAGGAGCGCGATTTTGTCGACGGCGAACACAAGATCCGCCCCCTGGACGATGTCGAGGGGGCCGACGTCTACCTGGTGCAATCGCTGCACGGCGATGCCAGTGGCAGTGTCGACGACAGGCTGGTGCGCAGCCTGTTCTTTATCAACGCCCTGAAAGATGCCGGTGCCGCGCGGGTCTGTGCGGTCGTGCCGTACCTCTGCTACGCGCGCAAGGACCGCCGCACGAAACTGCACGATCCGCTGTCCAGCCGCTACCTGGCGAGCCTGTTCGAAGCCGTGGGCACCGATGCCGTGGTCACCCTCGACGCCCACAACCAGGCCGCGTTCGAGAACGCCTTCCGCTGCCGCACCCTGCATCTGCCGGCGCAGCCGCTGTTTGTCGAGTACGCGGCGCGGCTGTTGAAGGGCGATAGCAATCCGCTGGTGGTGGCGTCGCCGGATGTGGGCGGCGTCAAGCGCGCCGAGGCGCTGCGCCTGGCGCTGGCGGAACGGCTGCAGCGGCAGTTGGGCAACGCCTTCGTGGAGAAATACCGCAGCGGCGACCGGCTGACCGGCGGCGCGCTGGTGGGCCAGGTGCGCGATGCCACGGTGCTGGTCATCGACGACCTGATCGCCGGCGGCGGCACCATCTGTCGCGCCGCCGAGGCGTTACAGCGGGGCGGGGCCAAGCGGATCATTGCCCTCGCCAGCCACGGCCAGTTCTGCGGCGACGCGCTCGACAGGCTGGCGCAATTGCCGCTGGAGGCACTGGCAGTGACCAACTCCCTGCCGCAAGAGCGGCGCCGGGGGCTGGAGATCGTCGACTGCGCACCGCTGCTGGCGGAGGCCATCCGCCGCCTGCACGACAGCGGTCCGGCAACGCAGCTGAGCTTCTGAAGTGGACTATTTCGACACCGAGATCTCCCGCTTTATCTGGGACACCAAATATCGCCATCGCGACGGCGACGCCGTCCGCGACCGGTCCGTGGAGGACAGCTGGCGGCGGCTGGCGCGGGCCCTGGCCGGCGTGGAGGCGCGGGACCGCGGTCGCTGGGCACTGCGTTTCTACCGCAACCTGGAGGACTTCCGCTTCCTGCCCGGCGGGCGCATTCTCGCCGGGGCGGGGACCGGCCACCGGGTGACGCTGTTCAACTGCTTCGTCATGGGCGACATCGAGGATTCGATGGACGCCATCTTCGAGCGGCTCAAGGAGTCGGCGCTGACCATGCAGCAGGGCGGCGGTATCGGCTGCGACTTCTCCACCTTGCGCCCCGCCGCCAGTCGCGCCCGGCACACCGGCACCATCGCCTCCGGCCCGGTATCCTTCATGCGCATCTGGGACGCCACCTGCGCCACGCTGCTGTCCACCGGCAGCCGCCGCGGCGCCATGATGGCGACACTGCGCTGTGATCATCCGGACATAGAGCAGTTTGTCGATGCCAAGCGGGATCCGCGCGAGCTGCGCCACTTCAACCTGTCGGTGCTGGTCAGCGACGCCTTCATGGCCGCAGTGGACGGCGATCGCGAGTGGCCGCTGCTGTTTCCCGAACACCAGCTGGACGGCGATGGCGAAACTCTCGAGCGCCACTGGAGCGGTGCGCGGACACCCGTGCCCTGCCGCGTATTGAAACGGGTGCGGGCGCGGGAACTGTGGCAGAGGATCATGCGCGCCACCTACGATTGCGCCGAGCCCGGTGTGCTGTTTGTCGATCGCATCAACCGCCACAACAATCTCTACTACCGCGAACAGATCGGCGCGACCAATCCCTGCGGCGAGATTCCGCTACCGGCCTACGGCGCCTGCAACCTGGGCTCGGTAAACCTGGCGCGCTTCGTGCGGGCGCCGCTGAGCGCGCGTGCGGACCTGGACTGGGCCGGCATCGCCGACACCGCGGCGCTGGGGGTGCGCATGCTGGACAATGTGATCGACCTGTCCCGCTATCCGCTGCCGGCGCAGCGGGCCCAGGCCCAGGGCAGTCGCCGCGTGGGCATCGGCGTCACCGGGCTGGCCGACGCGCTGATCCTGTTGGGGCTGCACTACGACAGTGAGGCGGCGCGCGCGCTGGCGGCGCGAGTGATGCGCACCCTGCGCGACAGTGCCTACCGGTCCTCCATCCAGCTGGCGGAGGAAAAGGGCGCCTTTCCGTTTTTCGAGCGCGACAGCTACCTGGGCGGGCCGGATATCCGCTCGCTGCCGGAGGCCCTGCGCGACGGAATCGCCGCGCGCGGCATCCGCAACAGCCACCTGGTGGCCATCGCCCCGACCGGCACCATCAGCCTGCTGGCCAACGGCGTCTCCAGCGGCATAGAGCCGGTGTTCGATTTCCGTCACTCGCGCCGGGTCTTGACCGAAAACGGCGACTACCGCACGTTCGAGATCACCGATCCCGCCTATCGCCTCTGGTGCGAGCGCGGCGGCGATCCGGAAGCTCTGCCCGGGATATTTGCTGCCGCGCGGCGCCTGCCGCCGCTGGCCCACCTGCGCATGGAGGCGGCGCTGCAGCCGTTTGTGGACAACGCGATTTCAAAAACGGTGAACGTGCCCGAGGACTATCCGTTTGCAGACTTTGAATCCCTGTATCGCCGCGCCTTCGAACTGGGCCTGAAGGGGTGCACCACCTTCCGCCCCAACCCCATCACCGAGGCGGTGCTCACCAGTGGCGGCGGGGAGTCGGCCAGCCACTGCTGCGACATCGAGCGCGAGGGCGAATAGCGCCGGGATTTACGCTTCTTTACGTTGGTTGCAGGAACTGCGCCCCTCCCGACCCCTCTAAACAGGCAACACAGTTTTGTTGCTTCATTTGTTGCTCCACTCCATACCCCGTAAGTGAGCTTCCCTCGCCCCGAGACCTCCCCAACATCGGGGCATTTTTTTGCCTGCAGGAAACTGCCCCGACTCTCGGGCACAGCGGGACTTTATTCCGGTTTCTGTCGCCAAAAGGCAATACAATCCTGCTGCCGAAATTCCGTTCGGCGTCAAAAAGCAGTGGGGAAAGCGATCCACTGACCATAGTCTTGCGTAAGAGAGAGCAAGATCGATGGAAATGGGTGAGAACCCACAGGCGTACCCGTCCCCCTGGGTGCGTCTGTTAAGTGCCCGTCCCCAAGGGCACTGACCCCTGGCCGGCAGTCCCCATCTGCCGGCTTTTTTTATCCCGTCTGTGCGCAAAACCGCCGCCCCGACACTGTGGCGCAAATCTGCACTTGTTACTGTTGCGGTTGATAATGATTCGCATTAGCATGATTGAATGGTGTCGATGGCCCGTGGGATCGACCTTCAATTGAATTTCAAGATCGGGAGCAAGCCGTGAATCTACGTTTCCTGTGCGCCAACCACCGCCAGTGGCTGACCGCTGAACCGCACCGCGCCGAGCAGGCCTGGCTGGATTGGGTGGAGCGGGGCGCCAGCCTGGCCGAGGATGGCAGCTATGCCGAGGCGATCCCGTTCCTGGGCTGCGCTTTCGAGCTGGCGGATTACCTGCTCGGGGAACAGTGGCCGGGCTATTCGGTCGCGGCGATGCGCTTTGGCGACAGCGCCCGGCAGTTGATGGAGGCCTACCGCCAGCGGGGCGAGGGCAATCGCTGCAATTACATCCTGGTGGGGGCCAGCTCGCGCCTGGCGCGGGAACTGGCCAATCGCCAGCACTACCAGATCACCGCGGACTGCATCCGCGCGCTCTATGTGGGCCAGTCGGAAGAGCCGGTACGGACGCCGTGGGAGGTGGGCACCGCCGTCGGCGGCGCCCGCCTGCACTGACGCGGTGAACCGGTTCGCGCAGGGACGCCGCCATGTCATCGCCCTACCTTGAAATCAGCATCCGCGAGGAGACACTGGTATTGCTGTTGGCCCAGCGGCGCCTGACCGCGCAGGACCTGCGCGGCCTGACACCGCGGGCCCGCAGGAAATTGCGGCGGGCACTGTTGCAGTCGCTGCTGCCCGGATCCGGCGCCGATCGATCACTCGCGCCACTGTGACCCGGCCGTGGAAACGTCACCGGTAGCAACACCGCAAACTTAGCTTGGCGCCAGCCACTCGTTCAGCTGTCGCTCCAGCTTGTCCAGCCCGCTCTTCTTGGTGGCGGAAAAGATCTGCACACTGACGCCGGTATCCAGTCCCTGTTCCTTCAACGCTTTCTCGACCGCGAAGCGGGTATTGTTGGCCGGGCCGTTTTTCAGTTTGTCCGCCTTGGTCAGCAGGATATGCGCCGGCAGGCCGGAGTTGACCGCCCAGGTCAGCATATGCAGGTCGAACTCCTTCAGCGGCTGGCGGATATCCATCAGCAGCACCAGGCCGCGCAGGCACTCGCGGTTTTCCAGGTAGAAGGCCAGGTGCCGCTGCCACTCGTCCTTCATCGAGCGCGCCACCTTGGCGTAGCCGTAGCCGGGCAGGTCCACCAGCCGCTGCTCTTCACCGACCTGGAAGAAGTTGATCAGTTGGGTGCGGCCCGGTGTTTTCGATGTGCGCGCCAGCTTGTTGTTGCCGGTCAGCGCGTTGATGGCGCTGGACTTGCCGGCGTTGGAGCGCCCGGCAAAGGCCACTTCGGCACCCTCGTCGGGGGGGCACTCGGCCAGGGTCGGGGCGCTGGTCAGGAATTGTACAGAGCGGTAGTTCAATCTTTCAGGATGGGATTCAGGCATGGGAAGTCCGCTGATTCGAATGGAGGGTATCGGTCCATGCTCGATGGCGCTCAAAGGTGTCATTCAGTATGGACCGGTACACTGTATTGGCGCGCAAGTATATAATGCCGCGGTTTTTGCGTCGCAGGATGTCGGCCGCGTATCGGACGCGGACCAGGGGGGCGACGCCAGATGCCACATTTCAGCGCGCTATGGGACGACGTATGAACAGCATTATAAAGAACACCGCTCTGGCTTTCGGCCTGGTAATGATTGCGCCTCTTGCGATGGCGGCCGGGGATGCCGCCGCCGGCAAAGCCAAGGCCGCCGCCTGTGCGGCCTGCCACGGCCCGGATGGCAACAGCCCGGCGCCCACCTTTCCCAAGCTCGCCGGCCAGGGGGAGAAGTACCTCGCCAAGCAGTTGATGGATATCAAGAGCGGTGCGCGCGAAGTGCCGCAGATGATCGGCCAGCTGGATAACTTCAACGAACAGGACCTGCAGGATATCGCCGCCTACTTTGCGTCCCAGAACATGCAGTTGTCCGGCTCCCAGCCGATGTCCGTGACCCTGAACAGCGGTGAGAGCGTGGACGCGCTGATCTTCGGCCGCGACCTCTACCGCGCCGGTAACAGCGAGACCGGTGTGCCCGCCTGCATGGGCTGCCATTCACCCACCGGCAAGGGCAATGCGCCGGCAGGCTACCCGCGGCTTTCCGGTCAGTTCGCGGATTATGTCGAAACCCAGCTCAAGGCCTTCCGCGCCGGCACCCGCACCAACGACGGCGACTCGCGCACCATGCGCACGGTGGCCAAGCAGTTGTCCGATGCCGAGATCGAGGCGGTGGCCAACTATGTCGCCGGCCTGACAGACTGATCGCCGTCCGAAGACAGCCAGAAAAGCCGGTCCCCGACCGGCTTTTTTGTGCCCGCTGCGGGATCGCTGGCATCGGTTTGTGCATTTATTGCCCGGATTTCTTGCGTCGCGCAGCGGGAACTTCAATAATCGGCGCTGTCTATTGACTAGCGCCGCGGTCTCTGCGGCCGCAAGAATAACGTTGGAGAACACTATGAGAGCCGTCGCCGCCCCGTTAACCCTGTTGCTGACCCTGCTGTTCAGCCTCGCCGCCTGCGCCCAGGACAGCGGCCAGTTCAAGGAAGGCCAGCACTACCAGGTACTGCCGCAGGCGGTGCCGCAGAAGGATGACAACAGGATCGAGGTCACCGAACTGTTCTGGTACGGCTGCGGCCACTGCTACCACTTCGAGCCAGCCCTGAAGCGCTGGAAAAAAGAGATTCCCGCAGATGTGGCGCTGCTGAAGATCCCGGCCATCTGGCAGCCGGTGATGGAAGTGCACGCGCGCATGTACTACGTGGCCGACGCCATGGGTGTGCTGGACACGATGCACACGCCGATCTTCAACGCCATCAACAAGCAGCGCAAGATGTTCGCCACCCGCAACGGTCGCGAGTGGGATCCGGACCTGAAGGCGATCGAGGAACTGTTCAATGCCAACGGCACCGACGGCGCCAAGGCCGCCAAGCTGATGAACTCCTTCGCCATCAACAGCAAGGTCAAGCAGGGCATGGCCAACCAGCGCGCCTACCAGCTGTCCGGTACGCCGGAAGTGGTCGTGGCCGGCAAGTACCGCATCAGTACGTCCCTGCCGGGCCTGAAGGGCAAGAGCAACGGCCAGGAGCTGATGCTGGAAGTCGCCAATTACCTGATCGAGAAAGAGCGCGCCGAGCGCGGTTGATTCCCGCGGTGCGACGCCCGAACCCCGCCCCGGGCGGGGTTTTTTGTGCCCGATCCCCCAACTGGCAACAGGGGAAAGGCGCGAAAAGCGGTGGTCCGGGACCGCCGCGGATGCACCTGCCAACCCTGAGCCGAACCCAGAAAAAGAACAGCCGATGCCACGCTTCCGGACGCAGATTGCGCGCCTGATTGTCACTCTTCCCTGCCTGCTTCTGTGGCTCGCTGCAGACGCCTGGTCACAGGCGGAAGGCGGCGAGCCACTGGCGGCAAGGGCCAGCAATTTGCTGTCCTACATCGCAGTGGATTACGCCGATTCGGTGCAGAATGGCGAAATTAGCGACCAATCCCTGTACGATCAGCAGCGCCGCAACCTGGCGCGCGCGCTGGAGCTGGTGCGCCAGTTGCCGGAGCGACCCGGCCGGGCGGCACTGGAGGGCAGTGTGCTGGAGCTGGACTCCGCCATCGCCGAAAAGCGCGCTGCCGAGGACGTACGCCGCCGCGCCAATGCCGCCGCCGACCGGGTGGCGCAGCTCTACCAGTTGCAGCGCTCGCCGGCGGAAATGCTACCCGGTGCCGCCGAGGCGCGGGCCCTCTACCAGAAGCGCTGCGCCGCCTGCCACGGTGCTCGCGGCGAGGGCGGAAACCGGGGTCCGGCCCTGGATGACCCGGCGCGGATGGGCAGTTTCAGTCTCTACGATATCTACAACACCCTCGATCCCACCGCAGATGCCGTCCACCCACCGGCGGTGGACCGCAACCTTAGCAGTCGGCAGCGCTGGGCGCTGGCGGTTGCGGTGGCGCACCTGGCGGTGCTCGGCACCGAGCCGCCACCGGCACAGCTGGCACAGCGCTACCCGGCGCTGGTGGGCCTGCCGGGTCTGGCCACCGCGCGGCCGGTCGAGTTGCCGGCGGACGCCGCCGGGGCACTGCTCTGGTGGCGCGGCAACCCGGACCGGGTGCGCGCACTGGAACAGCCGCTGTCGCGCGCAGACGGACTGCTGCAACTGGCGGAAACCGTCTACCGGGCCGGCGACAGTGCGACCGCCTATCACCGGGTGATGCTCGCCTATCGAGAGGGCTACCTGCCCCGGCGCGAAGCACTGCAGCAGCGGGATGCGCCGCTGGCGGCAAAGCTGGCCGGAGACTGGCAACTGCTGCGCGGGGAGATTCTCCGCGGGGCCCCCAACGCCGAGGTGATCTCCGCCTTCCAGCAACTGCGCGCCGGCCTGGCACAGGCCCGGGCACGCCTGGAACCGGCCGCCGGGGGGGATCGCTTTTATCTCTGGGCGACGCTGTTGTTCGCCGTGGCGGTGGGCTTGGGCCTGATGCTGTGGTTTGCGCTGCGCCGCCGGCGCTGACCCGTCGCTGCTATGCTTTCAGGAAGCATTGCGCGCCAAACGGAGATCCCCATGCCGCTGCGCTATCTCTCCCTGCTCTGTCTCTGCTGCCTCGCCGCTGCCACTTGCGCCGCGGACCCGGGCGTTTTCCCCGAAACCGTCGACGGCAACAGCCGGCGTGTGATCGAACTGCCCAGGGTCGCGGACGAGAGTCGCTTCATGGTCGAGCTGGTGCCCGGAAAGACCGAAATGGTGGACTGCAACCTGCGCAGCTACCGGGCGCCGCTGGAGCGGCGTACCGTGAAAGGCTACGGCTATGCCTACTACGTACTGGGTGAACCCAGGCTCGGCCCGAGCACACTCAAGGCCTGTCCGGACAGCAGCAAAACACGCCGCTTTGTGCGCGTGCGCGGCGAGGGGCTGATGCTGCCTTACAACAGCCGCCTGCCGCTGGTGGTCTATGTCCCCGAGGGGTGGCAGCTCAAGTACCGAATCTGGCGCGCGGACAAGACCCTGTCCGATGCCCGGTAGCCCCGCGTCCCCTGGCGTGTGAATGAATATTTTTGATGCTTCCTCTGCCAGCGTGGGTTTTTGCGTCTAGCCTTGAAAAAGAAGGACGTGAAAAAACGCGCATCTGCGGTTTTTCATGACGGTGGGTGAGATCCGCGAGCGGAACCCGCCGCGAGGGAAAACCGGCGGCGGGCAGGCCCGGGTCCGATGGCCTGCAAATTCCGCTGCCATTCGCAGTCACCCGAAAAACCGGAGTTGCGCATGAAGCTGTTGCGTCGACCCTGCTCCCAGAGCCTCCTCCTCTCCTTTCTCCAGACGTTCGCCCTGATACTTTGCCTGTTTCTGCTACTGCCGCTGGCCGCGGCGGCGGAAGCCGGCCAGCGGGACTGGGCCGGCAGTTGGCTGGTGGTCAGTGAACGCGATGCGCAACTGGTGTGGCAGTTGAATGCCGACGGTACCGGTTTCGCCTACGGCTTCCAGGAGAGCGGCCGCCTGTCCCACGGTTTTGCCATCAACTGGAAGCTGGTCGGCGACCGGGTGCGCGTGCGCACCGGTGCCCAGCTGCGCTGTGCCGGGGGCAAAGTCGCGGTGGCGTTTACCGGCTGGAGCCCGGTGACCCTAGACTTCGCGGTAGTGGATGGCCGCCACTGGTTGCAGGAAGGCGGCAAACTGTTGAGTTTCCAGCGCCGGCTGCAGGGTTGGGAAACGCCGCGCGCCGGGGCCGAATGCCCGAAGCTGGCCAGCTGAGCGCCGCGCCCGCATTCACCGGGCAGGACGATAACGGAAGTTTTATCAGGGAAGAGTAGAGCGGACTCGGAGTAGAGCTGTGATACGGCGACGCTTTATTCTCACGCTGGCACTCCTCCTCGCCTGTGGCGGCGCCGCTGCCGCGGAGGGCGAGGGGGACGAAACCGAAGGTTGGCAAGCCGACTCCCGTCTCGAGGCTGCGCAGTGGGTGGGGGACTGGTTGATCTCCCGCGACGGCGAGGCCCGCCACGTGTGGAGCCTGGATGCCGACGGCACCGGTCGCTCCTACGCGTTTATCGAGCGCGGCGACGAGATGCGTTTTGCCTACGGCTACGATATCCAGTGGTACTTCGATCCGTTCACACAGATGGCGAACATCAAGACCGAGCGCCGCATCGTCTGTCGCGGTGGCAAACTCTATCCCTATTTCCTGACCCTGAAATCCTACGAGAGCGACTACGCCGTCAAAGGCAAGTACGCCTGGCAGACCACCTGGACAGAGGCCAGTATCGGCCGCAATCTGCTGCACAAGTCCCTGGTGGTTTTCGTGGCGCCCCTGTCCGGCTGGTACAACCCGGGCAAAGACGAATCCTGCCCGGAATTTCCGCCGATGGAGCTGGAAACGGATATCGATACCGTGCTCGACCGCTGGGAGAGGGAGGCCGAACGAAATAGTATGGAGGTGGATACCACACCCGCCGAGGGTGAGCCGGAGTTCGAGGGGGAAACTTTCACCGAGGTGCCCTCGAGCAGCGCGGCCAGCGACAAAAAAGCGCGAAAAAAACACTGAGCCGGGCGACAGCGCCCCGGCTCAATACCGACAGTCTGTTTTGGCGAAGCGTTTATGAGTGCAGAAGTGCGCCTGGAGAAACTGCTACAGAATATCGATCCGCAATTGCAGGGGGAGGTCTACGACTTTGTAACGATGCCGGAAGCGCAGCTGCGGGACCTGCTCGGCGAGAGCCTGTGCATTTTCCGCGAACGTGAGGGTATCAGTGCGATAGTGCCGCGTGCGGTGGCGGAGCGCGAGGGCCTGGTTACTGATGCCGATGGTGGCGGCTACCGGCAGATAACCCTGCAGGTGCATTCCAGCCTGCAGGCGGTGGGGTTGACCGCTGCGGTCGCCGGGGAACTGGCGGCGGAGGGCATCAGTGCAAACGTCGTCGCCGCGCTGCGCCACGATCATGTTTTTGTCCCCGAGCGGCACGCGCAGCGGGCGCTGCAGATACTGCGCGGTATCGGCAACCGCGCCCAGTACAGCTGATTCCGGCACCGGAGCGCGGCGCCCATGCAGATCAACTACCCGCTGCCGCAACCCCACGGCGAGATCCGGCGGCTGTTGCCGGATTTCTTCTGTGTGCCGGGCACCGCGAAACTGGCGCCTGCCACGGCCATCAATCGCAACATGGGCGTGTTGCGCTGGGGCGACGAGTTGACGCTGGTCAATCCCGTGCGCCTGCGCCCGGTGCAGGAGGAGCGGCTCGAGGAACTGGGCCGCATCCGCCACGCGGTGCGCCTCGGTTATCACCACGGTTGCGACGACCTCTACTACCGCGACCGCTACAACCTGACCTTCTGGCGACAGGCCAATTCCGATCTCTATCCCGCCCCGGCCCCCGATCGGCTGTTGCGGGACGGCGGCGACTGCCCGATACCCGGCGGCTGCTTTGTGGAGTTCGGCCACAGCCGCTACCCGGAAGCGGCGCTCTGGGTGCCCTACAACGGCGGCCTGCTGCTGACCTGCGACGCGATCCAGTACTGGCAGTCCTGGTGTGGTTGCAGTTGGTGCGGGCGCCACCTGCTGCGCTTCGGCGGTATTCGCCGCGGTATGCAGGTGGCGCCCAACTGGCGCGCGCGGGCCACGCCGGACGGGCGCGACCCGGCCCACTGGCTGCAGGAAGATTTCCAGCGCCTGCTGGCACTGCCGTTCATTCATTTCATGGGCGCACACGGTGGCTTCTGCGCGGACAACGCCTACGAAGAGGTCGCCGCGGCGGTGCGCCGCGCCTTCCCGGAAATCGACCGCGCGGCCTGAGCGCCGCCGCGTGTCCAGCGGCATTGTCTGTTATGGTTTGTCGGCGAAATCACCGAACAACAGACGCGGAGCCCACCGGTGCACCATCTCTCCCTGCCCTCCAAACTGATCGTCATCGCCGCCTGGATACTGCTGGCCCACTGGCTTTCCGGCGCGCTTGCAGGGGACGGGCCGGAACAGCTGGGCCTGTTTATCCTGCTGAGTGCCGCCGGCCTGTGGATGAGCGAGATAGTGCCGCTACCGGTCACGGCGCTGCTGGTGCCGGCGGCGGCCTACTTCAGCGACCTGATGCCCGCGTCCGAAGCACTGGCGCCTTTTGCCAGCAGCATCATTTTCCTGTTTATGGGCGGCTTTACGCTGGCCGCGGTGCTGCACGCCCACGGCATCGACCGGCGCCTCGCCATGCGGGTGCTGCAACTGGGCCGCGGCCACTTGTGGCCGACGCTGGTCGGGTTCTTCGCCACCGTTTCTTTCCTTTCCATGTGGATGAGCAACACCGCCACTACCGCGATGATGCTGCCCATCGCACTGTCGCTGGTGGATGAGGACCACCCGCGCACGCGCGGCTTCGCCATCCTGGGCACCGCCTACGCGGCCAATATCGGCGGCCTCGCCACCATCGTCGGCAGCCCGCCCAACGCCATTGCCGCGCGCACCCTGGAACTGGATTTCGTGTCCTGGCTGCAGGTGGGCCTGCCGGTGACCCTGGCGATGTTCCCGCTGGTGCTGGCGGCACTGTGGCTGGTGCTGCGCCCGGACCGGGAGGAGGCCTCGATCCGCGCCATTGCACTGGAGAGGATGGACTGGACCCCGGGCGCCATCGGCGCGGTGGCACTGTTCGCCGGCGCCGTGGTGGCCTGGAGCCTGTCCGGGCTGATCAGCCGCTGGCTGGGGCTGGGGAAAAGTTTCGATGCGATGGTGGGCCTGCTGATCACCGCGCTGGCACCGCTGCTGGGCCTGATCACCTGGCCCAGACTGCAGAGCGAAATCAACTGGGGCATTCTGCTGCTGTTCGGCGGCGGCCTTTGCCTGTCGGCGGTATTGCAGCAGACCGGTGCCTCGGTGTGGCTGGCACAGTCGCTGCTGGGCGGGCTCGCCGATGCGCCCGGCTGGCTGCTGATCATCGCCTGTATCGCGCTGATGATCTTTCTCACCGAGCTGGCTTCCAACACCGGCAGTGCGGCCATCCTGGTGCCGGTGATCTACGCACTGGCGCAGGAATTCAATCCGGCCATCGCCTATCCGCTGGTATTCGGTGTCGGTATCGCCGCCACCTGCGCCTTCATGCTGCCGGTGGCGACGCCGCCAAACGCACTGGCCTACAGCACCGGCGCCGTGCGCCAGACGCAGATGCTGCGCGCCGGCCTGATCCTGAACCTGGCGGCCATTCCGCTGCTGTGGATCATGGTAAGCTTGCTTGCCTGAAGACTTTTTGCGGCGTTCGGCGATCACCGGTGAAGGTGCGGCGAGTGCCGGAAACCAAACCCACAAGCAGACCGAATTGCCGATGAGAATAAGAACCCTGCTGGGCGCCGTGATGGCGGCTGCCCTGGCCGCCTGTGCGAGCACCGACAGACCGGCGCCGATTCCCGATGCCGATATCGAAAATGTCCGCACCCACGTCAATTACCTGGCCGACGACGCCCTGGCCGGGCGCGAGACCGGCACCCCCGGCTACCGCGCAGCGGCCGATTATGTCGCCGCGCAGTTCCGGGCCATGGGCCTGCAGCCCGCCGGCAGCGACGGCTATATGCAGCCGGTGCCTTTCCGCCGCGCCAGTTGGAACAGCGTCGAGCCGACCCTGATGCTGCAGGGGCGCGACGGCGATATCGCTTTTGAGTTTGGCGAGGACTTTATCGCCTCGCCGCCCACCCTCAGCGAGGACACCGCCACCACCGCCGGCCTGGTGTTCGTCGGTTTCGGTATCGAGGCACCGGATTACGGTGTCGACGACTACGCCGACCTGGACGTGAATGGCAAGATCGTCGTGATACTGAGCGGCCGCCCGCAGAAGATGCCCAGCGAGGTAGGTGCCCACTATGCCTCCACCCGCACCAAACGCGAGACGGCCGCGCGCCACGGCGCCGTCGGCACTATCCTGCTGAACACACCGCAGCGGGAAAAGCGCTGGCCCTTCCGGCGCTCGGTTGAACACCTGCACGATGACAACCTGGACTGGGTGCGGGAAGACGGCATTCCCGGCGGCGCCATTCCCGGCCTGCACCCGGGGGTGATGCTGGATATGGCCGCCGGCCGCCAGTTGTTCATGGGCGCCGAACGCAGTCTGGACACCATCTTCACCGAAGCCGAGAACGGCCTGGTACCGGCAGGTTTTACACTGCCGTATAGCGCCTCGCTGACCAGCGGCGCGGTGCATGAGGAGATCACCAGCCCCAACGTGGTGGCGATGCTGCCGGGGAGCGATCCGGAGCTGAAAGACGAGTACGTAATCTTCTCCGCCCACCTGGACCACATCGGTATCGACGAGCAAGGCGAGGGCGACCGCATCAACAACGGCGCCCAGGACAATGCCGCCGGTATCGCCGTGATGCTGGAAACCGCGCGCCTGTTCCTCGCGTCCGGCGTGCCGCCGCGCCGCTCGCTACTGTTCGTGGCTGTGACCGGGGAAGAGAAAGGCCTGCTGGGTTCCGACTACTTCGCCCACTATCCGACGGTGCCAGCCCAGTCCATCGTCGGCAATATCAATCTGGATATGCCGATGCTGTTGTATCCGTTCAGGGACATCATTGCCTTCGGCGCCGAGCACTCCTCGCTCGGCCAGACCGCCGCGCGCGCCGCCGCCCGCACCGGCCTGAAACTGAGCCCCGACCCGATGCCGGAACAGGTGATCTTCGTGCGCAGTGATCACTACAACTTCGTGCGCCAGGGCATCCCCGCCATCTACCTGATCACCGGCCGCGAGGCGGTGAACCCGGAAATCGACGGCACGGCGATGCAGAACCGGTTCCTGCAGGAACGCTACCACCGCCCCGCCGACGAGGCCGACGAGCAGATCAGCTACCCGGCGGCCAAGCAGTTTACCGAAGTGAACTATGCGATTGCGCGGGAAGTGGCGGATGCGGATGCAAAGCCGGCCTGGAATGCGGGGGACTTCTTCGGCGATCTGTTTGCCGGAGAGTGAGCTTCAGTCGCGAGAGGTTACTTTGCGAGCGGCCCACTAGCACATCTCGGGGGAAATCGCAGCCAACTCGATAGATTGCTGCCCTGAACTGTCGAATGGTCCGGGGCGATAATGGCAGTGTGGAATCAGTACTGTCGAAGATACCAGGCCCATCTGTATCTTGTTGTCCAAGGCTCCGCTCCAGGCGTGAAAGCCGGTAAACTCGGCTGGCCAGTGTGTCCTGTTTTCAACCAGCGGTGCGCGGGCCAAAACCTGGCCGAGGTCGGCCCCGGTGCATTTACTGAGCGCTTCTTTCAGGGTCCAACTGCGGAGAAACGCCTCCAGGCCCTCCTCCGCTGGCTGTAGCTGTAGCCACGCGGCCTCTGCAGCGGAAAAAAACTGCGCGCTGATCGCGCGCCAGTTGCGCCGCGCGCGCAGCCGCTCGCAGTCAACCCCGACGGGGTGTTCGGACAGTACTACAGCAACGCAACTGGCGGTGTGGCTGATGGAAACAAAGCACAGCGGGTGACCGTCGGTCTGCGCTGCGCGTATTGGTGCCGCCGCTGCCAGTTCTATGTCCGTTGGAGCCATGGAGAGGGTCTCCGCGAGGCATTGCCTCAGCAGCAGGCGTCCGGCGAGAAACTGGTCGCGCCGGGCGCCGCTGCGAATGGCGGCGAGGCGTTTGCGCTCTGCAATGCCCAGCCAACTGCGGCTCGTATGGCGCCAGCCGTCCGGCCAGCCCTCGAAATCGGAGCAGGTGAGGTAAAACAAGGGAGTTTATTTCAGGGTGACCACTTCACCCTTGAGCGCCACTCCGGCGATCAGTGCGCCGGCACCGCATTCGAACTCGTTGCTGCTGTCGATTTCGTGCTTCTTGTAGAAGCTGCGGATATTAATCACCGCATTGCCGCCCTCTTTGCGTGCCCGCTCCTGCAAGGCCAGCATTGCCGACAGGAACACCCAGTTGCAGGCTTCGGTATCCGATTTGTTGAACGCATTGGTCTTGCGGTTGGCCGTGAATTCGCCGTGACTCTGCGCGATATCAGCGCTCGCGCTTTTCCCGAACAGGAACTGTATGTCCCCATCCAGCTTTGCGCGGGCATCCGCCGTCGCCATGGCCTGTTCTATTGCAAGTATATGGCGGGTGTCGCGGGCCTCGGCGGCAACCGCCGTCATCAGCAACAGTGCTGCGAACAGACAGGCGGGTACTTTCTTTGGCATTTCGTGACTCCTTGGTAGGGATCTATCCCGGGAATTTCCTTTCGATTCGGCTGCCGCGCTGACGGAAGCTGCCGACGATAATACGCAAGCCGCCACTGCGGCGGAAGCCGACTGCTGGATGGGCGGTTCTCACAATCGTTTCGCTGGCAGAAATTGATCAGTTTGTGTACCATTTCCAGTCTTAACTCGCCGGCCGGCTGGGGGCCCAAAATGGCCGTAGACAGTTAGAGCCATGGGTGGCCGCCGGCGAAGTCTATATATTTTGGGGGGGTATGGGGTCTGTTCCCATAATCATCGGTGTCTATTGATTTTGTTATCTCTGCCTGGCGGGCGTGGGCGCCGGGGCTTGGTGACTCGTCAGACTGGCTGCGCTGGCGCCGCGGTGAAGCTAGCGTAGCGGATGTCGGCCAGCCCGATGTGTCGTTCTTGCCGGCCATGCAACGGCGTCGTCTGAGCCCGCTGGCCAAGGCCGCTTCTGCCACCGCCTACCCCTTGGTCCGGGACCGCGATATCCCCCTGGTGTGCTGTTCCACACACGGTGAGGCGCAGCGGACCTACTCTCTGTTGTGCGATGTGGCAGCGGGGCAGCCATTGTCGCCGACCGCATTCGGTCTTTCGGTACATAACGCCATCGCCGGACAACTATCGATCCTCTGCGGGATACAGTCGCCGACACTGGCGCTGGCAGGTGGCGACTATCCGCTGCAGGCCGGTCTTCTCGAGGCCGCCGGTATGCTGGCGGAAGGTACGCGGGAGCTGGTTTTACTGTTCTGCGAGGAACCGCTGCCGGAAATGTATCTGTCCAGCGCCTGCAGCCCACAGTATATCTGTGCGACGGCACTGTACCTGTCTGCGGCCGATGGGGATGTCGCGGGTTTCCGGGCTTCCATCGAATACAGAGCCGGGGTCCAGTCGCCGTCGGCATTTGACGAGCCCGGCTACCAGTTGCCCCTGATCGCAGCGCTGGTGGACGAAACCGGCCGTGTGCCCGTCGGTCGGAACCGGGAGCTGTGCATCCATGGCGACTGAGAACTCCCCTTCGCGTCGCGATTATTACTGGCTGCGACTGCTGGCGACGGCCGCGGCCTTCAGCCTGTTTGGCCTCGGTGGGTTGGTGCTGCGCTTTGTCCTGTTTCCTCCCCTGAAGCTAATTTATCGCGACCCGGAAGTGCGTAAGCGCAGGGCACGTTTGCTGATCCACCATACCTTCCGCACGTTTATCGGCTTTATGCACGTCACCGGGATCTACACCTACGGCTTCCGCGACGAAGCGCGGTTGCGCCGCCCGGGCCAGCTGGTGCTGGCCAATCATCCGTCGCTGATCGACGTGGTGTTCCTGATTTCCCGTATTCCGAATGCCAATTGCATTGTGAAGGCGAGCCTGTTCCGCAACCCGTTTATGCGCGGCGCGGTGACCACCGCCGACTATATCCCCAACGACGACCCCGAGCGCATCATCGAGCTGGCTGCAAGGTCCCTGCAAAACGGTGAATCGGTGGTGCTATTCCCCGAGGGTACGCGCTCGGTTCCCGGGCGGCCCTTCAGGTTTCAGCGCGGCGCCGCCTATATGGCGCTGCGTGCAGGCGTGAAGCCGACCCTGGTCACCATTCGCTGCAATCCGCCAATGCTGATGAAAAATATTCCCTGGTACAGCATCCCGCTGTCCCGACCGCACTTTCAATTTGATATCGCAAATGCCGATAACCTGTTACAGCTGGGGGGTGTCGAAGAATCTCCGCTGGCGGCCCGGGAAATAACCCACAAATTGAAAGCTTTTTTTACTGAGGAGTGTGTCGCGTGAGCGAGCTGGTAAAAGAACTGAAAGATCTGATTATCGAAGTGTTGAATCTGGAGGATATTACTCCTGAGGAAATCCAGTCTGACGAACCCCTATTTGGCGAGGGCCTCGGTCTGGATTCCATTGATGCGCTGGAGCTGGGTCTGGCCCTGCAGAAAAAATACAATATTTCCATCGACGCCGAGAGCGAGACAACCAAAACCCACTTTGCCAGCGTCGACAACCTGGCCCGCTTTGTGGCCGAAAGTCGCGGTTGAGAGAAGCAATGATGTTAAATAACAGAGAAGAGATCCTGTCGGAGCTGACCGATATACTGGTCGAGATGTTCGAAGTGGATGCGGCGGATGTCACTCAGGATGCACACCTTTCCGATGACCTGGATATCGACAGTATCGATGCGGTAGATCTTATCGTGCGCCTGAAAGAGTTGACTGGCAAAAAAATTGCCCCAGAGGAGTTCAAGAGTGTTCGCACCGTCGGCCATGTTGTCGATGCCATCGAAAAGGTAATGGCTGAGCAGTGAGCAGGTTGGCGCAGTTGATACTGGCCCTGATCGTTGCGCTTTATCCGCTGGCGGTCTATTTCGGTATCCAGTACCTGTCCCTGGAAAGCCTGCTGTGCCTGTTGCTGGCCATTGCTTGCTTGCGCCTGCTTGTCGGTGGAAACAACGGAAAAATCGGTGCGAAGCTGGTGGCTGCCGCGTTGGCGATAGTGGCGGCATTGTCCTGGCTGCGTGGCGACAGTAGTGGATTGCTCTGGTACCCGGTGTTGTGTAATGGGATTCTGCTGACTGTGTTTGCCTACAGCCTGCGCCAGCCACAGACGGTGATAGAGCGCCTGGCGCGCCTGCGTGAACCCGACCTGCCCCCTGAAGGCGTGGCTTACACCCGACGGGTTACTCAAGTCTGGTGCGTTTTTTTTGTGCTCAATGGGAGCCTGGCCGCGGCCACGGTGCTGCACGGTGATATGCGGCTATGGACACTGTACAACGGCCTCGTCTCCTACACCCTGATGGGGCTGCTGTTGGCCGGTGAATGGCTGTTGCGCCGCCGACTACGCGGCCGGATTGCCGCAGGGGCCGAGACTGATGCTGTTTGACGAGGTGTTCGGTTATCGCGAGGGATCCGATCTGGTATGCCATGCGCGTACTGGGCCGGTGAGCTTCGCCAAATTCCGGCGCCGGCTGGCGGCGACCAGTGCCGCGCTGCGCGCGCGCCTGGTCCGCTTGCCATCGGCGCGCGTGGCACTCTACTGCGACGACAGTTATGAGTTTTCGCTATTGCTGTTTGCGGCATTGGCCTGCGGCGCCCAAGTGGTGATTCCGGCCAACAATAAGCGCAGTACGATGGAACACATCGGCGATGTTTCCCTGTGGCTCGGAAACTGGGAAATCTGTAGTCCTGAACGCGACATTCGGGCTCCGGAAGCTTTGCTGCCGGAACATAAAGACAGCGCCGAACTGTGCGAGTTCAGCGGTAGTATTCAATTGTTTACCTCTGGCAGTAGCGGCGAGCCGCAGCGGGTGAACAAAACTTTGACGCAACTGCTCACGGAAATAGAGACGCAGCAGCAGCTCTGGGGCGCTTTGGCGGAGCGGACGACGACACTGGCCACCGTGAGCCACCAGCATATTTACGGCTTGCTGTTCAAGGTGCTGTGGCCGCTCTACAGCGGGCGGCCATTTGTCGGCAAGACCTATAGGGACGTAGCTGCGCTGCTGCGCGATGCGAAACAATTTGCGCCGGCATTGTGGATTGCGAGCCCGGCGCAACTGAGCCGTCGTATCGACAGCTGGCCCTGGTACCTGGGCCACTCGTTACACGGTATTTTCTCATCCGGTGGCCCCCTGGCGCCCGAAGACGCGCGGGCGGTGGAAGAGCTCAGTGGCAAGGCGCCGCTGGAAATTTATGGCAGCACGGAAACCGGTGGTATCGCCTGGCGCCAGCAGATAGAGGACGCGCGTTGGCAACCGCTCGCGCGGGTGCAGGTGTCGGCCGACAGTGACGACCTGTTGCGCGTGAATTCGCCATGGCTACCAGAGGTATTCTCTGGTCAGGATCGGATAAAGGTAGATGTGGACGGTCGCTTCCGGCTGTTGGGCCGTGCTGATCGTATCGTGAAGATCGAAGAAAAGCGGGTTTCGTTATCGCAGGTTGAATCGCTGCTCATGACCAGCGAGTGGATAGTCGACGCGCGGACCCTAACGGTGAAACGTGGGCGCCAGGGCCTGGCGGCGGTAGTGGCGCTGAGCGCGTCCGGCCGCGAAATATTAATGCTGCGGGGCAGGGGGCAACTGGTGCGCGCGCTGCGGGCCCTCCTCGCCCCGGATCTGGACGGCGTGGCACTTCCGCGCCTGTGGCGTTTTGTCGACGCCATACCGAAGAATCAACAGGGCAAGAGCCCGAGAGAATTGCTGATGCAATTGTTTGATGCCACGCCGGTGAGAATGCTGCCGCGGGTAATAAAACGCGAGATGGCGGAACAAAACGTGCGAGTGGAAATACAGATTCCCGCGGACCTGCCATGCCTGCCCGGTCATTTTGAGGACGCACCAGTGGTGCCGGGCGTGGTACAGATCGACTGGGCCATGCACTACGGGCGTGAGCTACTGGGGCTGGGTGGCCGTTTCTCCTCAATGGAGGTAATCAAATTCAAGCAGCTGCTGAGGCCCGGTGAGAATGCAGTACTGGAGCTTGAATTTGATATTGAGAAAAACAAACTGAAATTCCGCTTCCATTGCCCGGACAATGAGGTGGGCGAGTACAGTAGTGGTAAATTGTGTTTCGATCATGGCTAAACCCTGTTTCGTTATCCCGGTCTATAACCACGAGGATGCTATTACTGGCACCGTTGCATCGCTGCGCGAATTTGGCCTGCCCTGCGTGCTGGTAGATGATGGCAGCGACATTTCCTGCCGCACGGAACTGGAACATCTGGCAGGCGAGCAATCGGAGTGGTTGCATCTGGTAGTGCGTGAGCAGAACGGCGGTAAGGGTGCCGCGGTCAAGACCGGGCTGCGCGCCGCGCGTGAGCTGGGGTTCAGCCACGGCATCCAGGTGGATGCGGACGGCCAGCACAACCCGGCGGATATTCCGCAATTCCTACAACACTGCAAGGCGCGGCCGGAGGCGCTTATCTGCGGCTACCCGGTCTACGACGAATCGGTACCCGTGGCGCGGCTTCTGGGCCGTTACCTGACCCATGTATGGGTTTGGATCAATACCCTGTCGTTGGAAATCAGGGATTCCATGTGCGGATTGCGCTGCTACCCGTTGGCTGCGGCAGTGGCCCTGCTCGATGAGGAATTTACCGGCGACCGTATGGATTTTGATCCGGAAGTGCTGGTGCGCTGGCACTGGCGCGGTGAACCGCTGGTGCAGTTGCCGGTACAGGTCCGCTATCCGACGGACGGTGTTTCGCACTTCCGGGGTCTGCAGGACAATATACTGATATCCGCCATGCACACCCGCCTGTTCTTCGGTATGTTGGTACGACAGCTGCGCCGTTTGAAACCGAAGGCGGCGCTATGAACAGTCTTCACTGGTCGCGCTACCGGGAGCAGGGTTTTTTTATCGGCATCCGCTTCCTGTTCTGGCTGCACCACCGCCTGGGGCCCATTGCCTTCAAGATTGCGGTCTACCCGGTGGTGTTCTGCTACTACCTGAAAAACCGCAGCGGTCGCCGTGCCACTCACCAGTACCTGCGTTTTTTTGCCGAGCGCTATCCACGGGAAAAGATAAAAGCCGACTGGATTACCGGTTTCCGCATCTTCCTGAATTTTGCCAACAGCGCGCGGGAAAAACTCGAGGCCTGGTTCGTGGGTATTCCGGCCAGCCAGGTAAATTTCCCCGAGCGCGCCTTCCTGCACCAGCTGGCCAGTAGCGGCCAGGGAGGCGTGCTGATCGGTTCCCATCTGGGCAACCTGGAAGTCTGCCGCGCGCTGGGTAGCCTGACGGATGTGCGAGTCAATGTCCTGGTGCATACCAAGCACGCGAAAAAATTCAATCGCATGATGCAGATGCTCAACCCGAAGAGCCAGGTGCGCCTGATCCAGGTGACCGAGGTGACGCCGACACTGGCGATGCAGTTGTCGGAAGCGGTGGACGATGGCGAGCTGGTCGTGATCGTTGGCGACCGCACCCCGGTCAATTCCCAGGGGCGCACCTGCGAGGCGCAGTTCTTCGGTCGCCCGGCGCCCTTCCCGCAGGGGCCCTATATTCTCGCGGCGTTGCTCAAATGCCCGGTGTACACGCTTTTCTGTCTGCGCAGCGCCGACGGCTACGATATTTATATGGAAAAGCTCTGCGATCGGGTGCAGATGAAACGTGGTGACCGCGAGAGCCATATCCGCGAACTGGTGGCGGACTTCGCCGCGCGACTTGAATATTACTGCCGCCTGGCTCCGCTGCAGTGGTACAACTTCTATCCGTTCTGGAATCAACAAGCATGAATACCGCAGTGTTACAGCGCATACCGGTCGTCTTCGACGGCAGCGAACTGACGATTGCGCAGATCAACGACATTGCTCGCGGTCGCGCCCAGGTGCGCCTGTCCGACGATGAGTCCTTCATCGCGCGCATCCATCGCGGTGTCGAATTTCTCGATCGATTGTGGCAGCAGGAGGGAGTCATTTACGGTGTCACCACCGGCTATGGTGATTCCTGCACGGTCAATATTCCCGGCGAGCTGGTGGAAGATCTGCCGCGCCATCTCTACACCTTCCACGGCT
The DNA here is from genome assembly GCF_023634065.1 of Microbulbifer litoralis. Taxonomy (GTDB): domain Bacteria; phylum Pseudomonadota; class Gammaproteobacteria; order Pseudomonadales; family Cellvibrionaceae; genus Microbulbifer; species Microbulbifer litoralis. The sequence continues at coordinate 294,179 of NZ_JALKCV010000003.1, read as the reverse complement.
GCGGCCTGGGTGAGGTGTTCAGTATTGAACAGAGCCGCGCCATCGTCGGCGCGCGTCTGGCCAGTCTGGCTCGCGGCAGTTCCGGCGTACGCTACGAGTTGCTGCAGCAATTGACGCGGCTGTTGCAGCAGGATGTGATTCCGGTGATTCCGCAGGAGGGATCGGTGGGTGCCAGCGGCGACCTGACGCCGCTGTCTTATGTGGCCGCCGTGCTCGCCGGCGAGCGTCGGGTCTGGTATCACGGCGAGCAGCGTGACACCGCCGAGGTGTTCGACGAATTGCGCATTGAGCCGCTGAAACTGCGACCCAAAGAGGGGTTGGCGATCATGAACGGCACCGCCGCCATGACAGGCCTCGCCTGCATGGCCTACAGCCGCGCGGAATACCTGAGCCAGCTGAGCGCGCGCATCACCTCCCTGACCAGCGTTGCCCTGCAGGGCAATGCCTATCATTTCGATGCGCACCTGTTCGCGGTCAAGCCGCATCCGGGACAGAATCGAATCGCCCGCTGGATCCACGACGATCTGAATGCGGGCGAGGCGCCGCGCCAGAGCAACCGGCTGCAGGACCGCTATTCCCTGCGCTGCGCCCCGCATGTGATCGGTGTAGTGCAGGACTCGCTGCCGTGGCTGCGCCAGTTTATCGAGAACGAACTGAACAGCGCCAATGACAACCCGATCATCGACGGCGAGCACGAGCAGGTGCTGCACGGGGGCCACTTTTACGGCGGTCATATCGCCTTCGCCATGGACAGCCTGAAAAACGCCGTGGCCAATCTCGCCGACCTGCTCGATCGCCAGATCGCCCAACTGGCGGATGTGAAATTCAATAACGGCCTGCCGGCTAACCTGACCGGTGCCAGCGGCGAGCGCCGCCCGCTCAACCACGGTTTCAAGGCGGTGCAAATTGGGGCCAGCGCCTGGACTGCGGAAGCGCTGAAACAGACGATGCCGGCCAGTGTTTTTTCCCGCTCCACCGAGTGCCACAACCAGGATAAGGTCAGCATGGGCACCATTGCCGCGCGCGACTGCATGCGCGTGCTGCAATTGACTGAACAGGTAGCGGCCGCGGCGCTGATGATGGCCTGGCAGGGCGTGCAGCTTCGCCTGCGCGAGGGCGAACTGCAGGAGGAAAATCTGTCCTCGGCCATTAGCGCCAGCATCAGGCAGATTGCCGATAATTTCGACTTGCTGGAGCAGGATCGGGAACTGGAAGGCGACCTGCGGAATTTTGTGCAATTGATTCAGCAGCGCCACTGGCGTCTGTATCCCGAACAGTAAAAAGTGAGCTGTATCGTGCCGACTAAAAAAGACCTACCGGAAAACTGGGCTGCCGAAATCGAACTGCAAGTCCCGTTTCACGATGTGGATATGATGGCCATCGCCTGGCATGGCCACTACGCCAAGTATTTCGAGATTGCGCGTTGCGCGCTGTTCGACCGGCTCGACTATAACTATTCGCAGATGCGCGATTCCGGTTACGCCTGGCCGGTGATCGACCTGCGCATCCGCTACGCGCAGCCACTGTGTTTCCAGCAATGGGTAGTGGTGCGGGCACAAGTGAGCGAGTACGAAAACCGTTTCAAGATCGATTACCAGGTACGCGACCGCGACACTGGCAAACGCCTGACCCGAGGACACACGGTGCAGGTGGCGGTAGATATGCGCAGCGAGGAAATGCTGTTCGCGTCGCCGCCGGTGCTGCTGCAGAAACTGGGGGTGGCCTGATGGGCGCGCGCTGGCTGATTTTATGGGTGGGGTTCTGCCTGTGTCCGCCGTTATTGGCACTGGAACCGCAGCAGCAGCGGGTGCTGGCGCAGATAGAAGCACGTCTGGAGAAGGCGCCGCAGATGCTGGGTCGCTTTGAGCAGAAAAAGACTCTGCCGCAACTGCCGCGGCCGCTGTTGTCCAGCGGTGTGGTGGCGCTGTCGCGGGACCAGGGAATCAGCTGGCGGGTGCAGAAGCCGATTGCCTCCCACCGGATCCTGAAGGCAGCGGGCACAGGTGACGATGTCCTGGCGCGGCAAATTGCCGTTCCGCTGTTGCAGATTTTTCGCGGCAACTTTTCCGCATTGGACGGCCTCTTTCATGTCTCCGCCGAGAATGGCGACGATCAGTGGCAGGTAAAACTGACCCCGAAAACCGAAGCAGTCGGCAACGTGATCGCCTCCATCGAGGTGCGCGGCGACCGGGATATCAAGCAGATTCGCCTGGCCGAAGCCAACAGCGCGGTGACCGAGATGCAGCTACTGGAACTGCGTGCGGTCGATGAAAGCAACCCGCAATTTGAAGCTGAATTCAGCGCCGAAGCCACCGAATAAAAACAAGCACCCATGGCACCGAAACTTCGTTTTGCAGTCTGGTTCGCCGTCGCCGCCGCTTATGCGCTGGCGGCCGCCGTGCGCTACCAGTCCGGTTGGCTGCAGACCGATATACTGACGCTGGCCGGCGATGCCGAGAGATCGCCGGTAGCCGCCGCGGCGCAGCAAAAATTGAATCGCCAATTGCAGGGCAGTGTGCTGTGGATGCTGGTATCGGCACAGGGCGACGGTGACACGCTGGCAGCGGCGACACAGGCACTGGCGGAAAAACTGCGGGTCTCGGCGGCCATAACCGGCCTGGAATACCGTTGGGCCGATAGCACACGCTTTGAAAATGAATGGACGCTGCTGTTTCCGCTGCGCCAGCAACTGCTGGCAGGCCGCGACCGAAAGCTGCTGGAGGAACAGCCGCAACAGCTGGTGGAGCGTCAGCTGGCCGCGCTCTACGGACCAGAGAGCGCAGGCCTGGACCTACAGCGGGATCCCTTCGCTATTTTTCGCCACTATTTCTCCAGCGGCCCGCAACTGGATGCGCAGCTCTACGGCGAAATTCCGGTGCAGCAAAATGGTGAACAGTTGTTCACGCTGGTGCAGTCCACAGCGGCGCCGGTGGCGCTGGGCGGTCGCATCCGCACACCGCTGTTGCAGCTGCGCAGCGAGTTGCAGAGCTGGGCGCGGGAGCGCAAATTGACCCTGCTGACGGTGGGCGCGCCCCTGCATACCGAGTACGCCGCCGCCGGTGCACAGCGGGAGATCCGCCTGATCGGTGGTCTGTCCATCGCCGCCATCTGCGTTCTGTCACTGCTGGTGTTCCGCTCCCTGCGCCCGCTGATGCTGTCGGTATTCGCCATAGGCTGCGGTATCGGCGGCGGCATTGCGGCTGTGATTGCGCTGTTGGGGCAGATGCATATTCTGGCTTTTGTGTTCGGCACCACTGTCACCGGGCTGGCCATCGACTACGCCTTCCACTTTGTCTGCAATCGCATGCGCCCCGTGCACGGACGGGACAGGGACATACTGCCGGGGCTGCTGCTGGGTCTGGTTTCCAGCTGCCTGGCTTTCTTCGCTCTGGCACTGACACCGTTTCCGCTGCTGCAACAGATGGGGGTCTTCGTCGGCGCGGGCCTGATCGCCGCCTGGCTGACGGTGGTGCTGCTGTTCCCGACGCTGCTGAAACTGCGCCGGCGGCCGCTGGCCCTGGTGGAATGCCTGCCGCGGCTGCGACCCTCGCGCTACTTTATTGCGCTGGCACTGCTACTGGTGTTCGGCGCGACGATGCTGCCGCGCATCGAGTTTGGCGACGATCTGCAGCTTTTCTATACGCCGCCGCAATTTCTCGCCGCGGACGAAGACAGGTTGAATCGACTGTTGCCATCGCGCCCGGAGTCCGCCTATTTTCTGGTGCGCGGCGAAGACTGGCAGCAGCTGCTGGCACGCGAGTGGATACTGGCGCGCGCTCTGCGGGCGAAACGGGACAGTGGTGCGCTGGATGACTTCCAGGCGCTGAGCCAGCGTTTTCCGCCGCAGCGGGTGCAGCGCGCGGATTGGCAGCTGTTGCATGACTTCTACGGCAGTGCGTCGGTGGAAGGTTTTTACACCCGCCTGGGTTACAGCGCGGAAGAGGCGCGGGCACTGCTGGCCGACTTGCGCCGGCCGTTTCGGCAGCTGACCCTGCCGGAGTGGCTCGAGGTCGCCGGCCGGCAGTATTCGGATTTGTGGCTGGGCTGTGATAAAGGGGGCTGCGCATCGATTGTGCGCCTCTATGGCCTGCATCAATCCCCGCTGCTGAACGAATCCATCGACGGCGTCCAGCTGGTGGATCCACCTCGGGCCATTGCCGCTGTCATGTCCCAGCAGCGCGACCTGTTGCTGCGGCTGTTGCCGTTGGTGCTGGTGGTGGTGTCTGTGGTTGTCGCATTGCGCACCGGGGCGCGGCGTGCGCTCGCCATCGTCGGCCTGCCACTGGCAGCGCTGGTGGGGACGCTGGGCATTGTCGTGCTGGGCGGCGCGGCGATCAATCTGTTTCATGTGGCGGCGCTGCTGCTGGTATTCGGCATCGGTGTGGACTACGCGGTATTCAGCCAGCTGAGTGGTCCCGGTGAGCGAAGCCATACGCTGCTGGCGATCGCCATGGCCGGGGTTACCACATTGCTGGGCTTTGGCCTGCTGGCCCTTTCGGCCACGCCGGCCATCGCCGACTTCGGCCTGGCACTGGCGGTGGGCACCATCCTGACCCTGTCGCTGGCAACATTATTTTTTGCGCAAGCAGTTGAAGGTGATAACCGATGAAGGAAGTGGTATCGGATGTGGTGGTGATCGGCGCGGGCCCGGCCGGGGCCGTGGCCAGCGCGCTGCTGGTACAGCGCGGTTGGACAGTCAGTGTGGTGGAGCGGCAGGAATTTCCGCGCTTTTCCATCGGCGAGAGCCTGCTGCCGCAGTGCATGGAGTTTCTGGCAGCGGCCAACATGCTCGACGCAGTGCAGGATGCGGGTTTCCAGTTCAAGAACGGTGCCGCCTTCGAATGGGACGGCGCGCGCACCGCCTTCGATTTTTCCGACAAGTTTTCCCCCGGCCCCGGCACTACTTTTCAGGTGCAGCGCGCGGACTTCGACAAGGTATTGGCGGACGAGGCGGAAAAGCAGGGGGCGAAGATCTACTACCGCCACGGCATCCGCGAAGCGGAAATTGATGCATCCGGTGCGCGGCTGGTGGCGGAATGCGATGGGGAGGAAGTGGTCTTCCGCGGCCGCTTCGCACTGGATGCCAGTGGTTTCGGGCGCGTGCTACCGCGCCTGCTGGATCTGGACCGGCCCTCGCCATTCCCGGCGCGGGAGTCGGTATTCACCCATGTGCAGGACAATATCGACGATGCCGACCTCGACCGCGACAAGATCCTGATTACCGTGCACCCTCGGCTGCGGGATATCTGGTACTGGCTGATCCCGTTTTCCGGCGGCCGCGCCTCCCTGGGGGTCGTGGGTGATCGCGAGAAGATCGCCGCACTGGGGAAGGAGCCGCAACAGATACTGCGCAATGCCGTGGAAGCGGCACCGGAACTGGCCAAGACGCTGCGCAATGCCGAGTTCGATACGCCGGTACAGCGCATATCCGGATACGCCAGCGATGTCAGCGCGCTAACCGGCCCGGGCTTTGCGCTGCTGGGCAATGCCGGCGAGTTTCTCGACCCGGTGTTTTCCTCCGGTGTCACCATCGCGATGAAGTCCGCCGTGCTGGCGGCCGACTGCCTCGACCGCGATCTCTGCGGAGAAAAGGTGGATTGGCACTCCGAATTCGCCAAACCCCTGAAACACGGCGTGGATGTCTTCAAGACCTATGTCACCGCCTGGTACGACGGGCGCTTCCAGGATGTGATTTTCTACCAGACAGAGCAGAAAGAAATCAAACGCATGATCTGCTCCATCCTGGCCGGCTACGCCTGGGACAAAAAGAATCCGTTCGTGGCCGCCGCCGAGCGCCGCCTGAATACGCTGGTGGAAATATGCGCGGCCGGCTGATCGTGACGGCACTGTTGTTGTTACTGACGGCCTGCAGTGGACAGCCGACGGCGCCGCCGCAGCAGCGCCCGCTGGCACCGCTGCTGGACGGCGAGTCGCGGCAGCTGAACCAGCATATCGCCGTGCGCTATCGCGGCGAGCGGCGCGACCTGATCGGCGCTTCGTTGCTGGGGCCGCAGCAGCTGCGCGTCTCCCTGCTGACGCCGGAAGGTGTGAGCCTGCTGGATATCCATTACGATGGCCGCGCCATCTCCACGCAGCAGCATCTGGGCCATTCCAGGCAGATACCGCCGCGGGCACTGCTGGCGGACCTGCAGCTGGTGTACTGGCCGCTGGCGGTGTTACGGCAGAGCCTGCCGGCGCGCTGGCAATTGCGCGAGACCCGCTCCGGAGGCGAGAGGGTTCGCCGGCTGCTGCTTGACGGTGGCCTCTATACCGAAGTCCGCTACAGCGCCGACGACATCTGGCGCGCCGATGTGACGCTGGAGCAGAAAGTGCTCGGCTATGGCCTGAGCATCAGAAACCTGTAGATAGCTATGAGCGATGTATACCTGAATCAAATGGGGCTCATCTGTGCCCTCGGCAACGGTACCGAAGCGGTGGCAGCGGGCCTGTTCGCCGGCGATACGGCACAGATGCGTGTCGGCAGCCCCTGGTTGCCGGACAGCCAGAGCCGTTTCGGCGCCGTCGATTTTCCGCTGCCGGCGCTGCCGAGGAAGCTCGAGATATTCGACTGTCGCAACAACCGGCTGGCACTGGCGGTCCTGCAACAGATCGATACGGTGGTGGCGCGGTTGCGCGAACGGCTGGGGGCGGACCGCATCGGTGTGGTGATGGGTACCTCCACCTCTGGTATCGGCAGCGGCGAGGCGCGGCTCGGGCGCGACGACGCCGGCAGCTACAGCTACCGCCGGCAGCAGCAGATGGCCGGGTTGGCCGGATTCTGCGCCCGCTATCTGCAACTGCAAGGCCCGCAACTGACGGTTTCCACCGCTTGCTCGTCCAGTGCCAACGCCTTCGCCAGCGCGCGCCGACTGCTGTCGCTGGGTGACTGCGACGCGGTGGTGGTCGGTGGCGTGGATACCCTGTGCGGCATGACGGTGGCAGGTTTCCACTCGCTCAGCGCGCTCAGCGCCGGCCACACGCAGCCGTTCAGTGCCAACCGCGACGGCATCAACCTGGGCGAGGCCGGGGCCTTGTTCGTGATGACGCGCGAGCCCGGGCCGGTGCGCCTGTGCGGCGTGGCCGCGAGTTCCGATGCCCACCATATGTCCGCGCCACACCCGGACGGCCGCGGCGCCGAGGCCTGCATGCGCGGCGCCCTGACCGATGCCGGGCTGGATGCGTCGGCGATCGACTACCTGAACCTTCACGGCACCGGCACGCCGCACAATGATGCCATGGAGGCCGCGGCCGTGGCGCGGGTGCTGGGCGATGCGGTCGCCTGTTCGTCCACCAAGCCCGTGACCGGCCACACCCTGGGCGCCGCCGGCGCGCTGGAGGCCGCCTTCTGCTGGCTGGCGCTCACGCGCGGGCAGCTGCCGCCGCACCGCTACGACGGCGACTACGACGGATTAATAGCGCCGCTGCAACTGTGCGGTGAAAACACGATGCAGCGGCCGCTGCGCTATGCCATGAGCAACTCCTTCGCCTTTGGCGGCAGCAACTGCTCGGTGGTTCTGGAAAAGTGGGGAGAAAGTAATGCAGCAAGCGTATAAAGCCGAGGAACTGGTGCCCCATAGTGGCGATATGTCGCTGTTGGACGAAGTTACCACGGTGGGCGAAGAGACGCTGACGGCGAAGCTTCGCGTACGCGACGACGGCATCTTTTCGCGCGACGGTCGCGTGCCGGCCTACGTGGGCATCGAGTATATGGCGCAGGCGGTGGCCGCTTTTTCCGGCTATCACGCCAGGCAGCGGGGCGAGTCTGTGCGCCTGGGATTTCTGCTGGGCACGCGCCAGTTCCACAGCAATATCGACAGTTATCAGTGTGGCGATGAACTGACCATTGAGATAGAACGTCTGTTGCAGGCAGAAAACGGCATGGCCACTTTTGAATGTCGGCTGAACGGAAGGGGCGTACAGCAGAGTGCGCGACTGAACGTCTACCAGCCGGAAAATATCGAAGCATATCTGAAGGAAAAACTCTGAATGTCCGAGTGGGTTCTGGTAACCGGCTCCAGCCGGGGCATCGGTCGCGCCATTGCGTTACAACTGGCGCAGGATGGCTACAATATTGCGCTGCACTGCCGCAGTCGCCGCGAGCAGGCGCAGGCGGTTGCTGACGAGGTCTGCTCGCTGGGACGCGAGAGCCGCATCCTGCAGTTCGATATCCTCGATCGGCGGACCGCGCGTGAAGCATTATTGGCTGATGTGGAAGAGCACGGTTGCTATTACGGCGTAGTTTGCAATGCGGGACTGACAGCCGACAATGCATTCCCGGCGATGCCGGAAGAGGATTGGGACAGGGTGGTGCACACCAACCTGGATGGTTTCTACAATGTCCTGCATCCATTGACCATGCCCATGGTGCGCCGTCGGTCGCCTGGCCGCATCGTCGTCATGACCTCGGTGTCCGGTCTCGCAGGGAACCGCGGCCAGGTCAACTACTCCGCTTCCAAGGCCGGTCTGATTGGTGCCAGCAAAGCGCTGGCGCTGGAGCTGGCCAAGCGCAAGATTACTGTCAATTGCGTGGCGCCCGGCCTGATCGATACCGACATGGCGCATGAGGAGCTGCCGCTGGATAAAATCAAGGAAATGATTCCGGCGCGCCGCCTCGGCAAGCCGGAAGAAGTGGCGGCGGCGGTCTCTTTCCTGATGGACGAGCGCGCGGCTTACATCACCCGACAAGTCATTTCTGTAAACGGTGGGCTCTACGGATGAAGCGTGTTGTTGTCACTGGCATGGCCGGTATTTCGCCCATCGGCCAGGGCTGGCCGGCGGTCAAGCAAGCCCTGCAGGCGCGCCGCTCCGGCATCGCTTACATGGGGGACTGGGACAAATACGAGGGGCTGGAGACACGTCTCGGCGCCCCGGTACGGGATTTCGAAAAGCCGGCGCATTACAATCGCAAGCGCGTGCGTAGTATGGGCCGCGTATCGCTGATGGCCGTGCGCGCCACTGAGCTGGCATTGGAGGAGGCGGGCCTACTGGACGATTCAATCCTCAAGAGCGGCGCAACTGGTGTCGCTTACGGTTCGTCCGCCGGCACACCGGCGGCGATCGGCGACTTCGGGAATATGTTGATCAACCATCGTACCGACGGTCTCAACGCCACCAGCTATATCAAGATGATGGCACACACCACGGCTGTCAATATCGGTGTTTTCTTTGGCCTTTGCGGCCGCGTCTACACCACCAGTTCTGCCTGTACCTCCGGCAGCCAGGGTATCGGTTACGCCTATGAGGCAATCCGCAACGGCAGCCAGACAGTGATGGTGGCCGGCGGTGCCGAGGAGCTCTGCGCAACCGAGGCCGCGGTATTCGATACCCTGTTTGCCACCTCCACCAGAAACCACGCGCCCGGTACCACGCCGCGTCCCTTTGATCGCGGCCGCGATGGCTTGGTAATCGGCGAGGGCGCCGGCACCCTGGTGCTGGAGGAATACGAACATGCCTTGGCGCGGGGGGCGAGAATTCACGCGGAGATCGTCGGCTTCGGCACCAACTCCGACGGTGCCCATGTCACCCAGCCGCAGTCGCCCACAATGCAGATTGCACTGCAGCAGGCGCTCGATCAGGCGGACATCGACGGCGCGGAAGTCGGCTATATCAGTGCTCACGGCACTGCTACCGATCGCGGCGATGTGGCCGAGAGTCACGCCACTCGCGGTGCCTTTGGTCGTGCGGTACCCATCAGCTCCATGAAAAGCTACACCGGTCATACCCTGGGTGCATGTGGCGCGCTGGAGGCCTGGGCCAGTATCCAGATGATGCGCGATGGTTGGTTTCACCCGACCATTAACCTGGAGCAGCTGGATCCGGACTGCGCCGAACTGGACTATATTGACGGCGATGGCCGTGAGATCGATACCGAGTACGTGATGAGCAACAATTTTGCTTTCGGCGGTATCAATACTTCGCTGATTTTCAAGCGCTGTGATTAGGGGACGAAACCCCGGCGCCACCGATCAGGCGGCGGAAAAGTAACAGGGGATGTCATGAAAAGACTAGTCGCTACAGTCGCCGGACTGTTGATATTCCAGCCGGTGGTCGGTGACGAATTGCTGTTCAGCGCCGGCGGGGGCTTCCAGCCGGATTCGCCGCAACGCAATAGCACCTACGGTATCGATTATTCTTTCAAGAAGTTTGAGAAAAGCTATCGGCAGCATATTCACTTGGGGGTGAGTTATACAAAGGTGCAAACCAACGCGGCGGAACACAAATCCTTCCATGCCGTTTCCATTTACCCTCAGTTGAATCTATACCCTCGCCAACGTAGCTGGGGTCAGCCGTACTTCTTTGTGCGGGCACTGGGGCCCAGCTATATCAGTGCTAACCAGCTGGGTGATCGCCGTCAGGACAATCATTTCGCCTTCCAGGCACAGGTGGGCTATGCGGCGCGGATCAACTGGCAATCTAAAGAAGACCTAGTGGTCATGATTTCTTGGAAGCATTTTTCCAATGCCAATCTGTTTGGCGATAACGATGGTATTGATATGCCGTTTGTCGTCAATGTCGGTTTGAATTTTTAAAGATTATTTAATTTTTCGTACTGATATGCTGGAATTGGATCTCCCGTAAAACAATCAGTAAGGAATCAAAATGATCAGGAAAGTCATTGCACTTTTGGGGGTATTCAGCGTTCTCGCGGGATGTTCCATCCAACAGACCGTCGAGCCGGCACGGGTGTCGACGGATAGCGAAATATGCATTATTGAAAATCCGGATGTGCGAGAAGGTTTTCTGAAAGAGTTCAAATCGACTCTGGAAACCATGGGCGTCAACTACAGAGTCCTGCCTAAGGGATCTAGCCATTCTGCCTGTGAGTGGACGGCGACTTACCTGGCGCGCTGGTCATGGGATCTGGCCCTTTACATGTCCTACGCCGAAATCAATGTGTTTCGCAACGGCGCACCCGAGGGCAAGGCGTTGTATGACTCAACTGGCGGCAGTGCCACTATGGGTAAGTTTATCGATGCCGAGACCAAGATCCGCGAGCTGGTAAACCAGCTTCTGCAGTACGAGACAGCATTTCTGCAGCAGAAAGCCTCCAGTGGCACTATCAGTTAATTGTTGTCCTTCACTGTTGACCGAAGCGAAGGTCGTCACTTGGGAGCGCTGTCAGGCGCTCCCAATTTCTTTTCTGCCAATTCTCTTGTATGTGTATCTGCAGTCTTGACCCAGCTTTGATCTGTGGAAAGCACTGGAAAAGCAGCGTTATTGCAAGCTTTTTCAACGCAGAGCTGGACGATTTGGTGAGTGAAGTGTTACCTGACTTTGCGAACTTCCCGTACGGCACACTAGATGCCGACAGGACTGCCGGCCCGTGAATGACGGACCAACACCAACCGATTACAGAGTCAGGTTCTTCTTTATTTCAGCGTCGAGATTGGCAATCCATCGGTTGTAATTTCTATGGATGGTGTTGCGGTGGCTGTTGTAGTCCAGCAACTCGCTATCTTTGTATGTGATGCTGTAGTGCTCTGTGTCGTAGGCGATATTGGCCTCGGCATGGTGCTTGCGTACGTCGATCGAAGCCTCGATCAGGCCTGGGGTCACTTCGCGGCAGGTCCAGCCCTTGTCTAGGCACCCGGCGATGATGCCTTTCTTTACTGTTTCAGTCGTTTGAGCCGATCCATCCAGCCGGCTGGGGACGGTTCTGTTTTCCAGATTCACCAACGGATTACTGGTACAGGCCGCCAGAAGCAGGGCAGTGACAACAATGGCCAGGGAAGAGCGAATACAGTGCATATTTTGATCCAGTAGCTGAAAGTGTGAAGAAAGGCTACTGGATTATATGGAACGCGGGACGGTGTTCAACCGGCCCGCGCGGATTCGTCAGAGTCCGTCAGTGGCCTCCAGAGTCTGGCGGGCGATTTCATCGGCATCCTTGGAGAGCCACTTGGCAATGTAGGAATCCCGCTTGGAATCGATACTGGCGGCATGATTCCTGGCCCATAACAGGGAGGTTTCCGAATTTTCAACCAGTTTGGTGTTGGTCACCCAATCGCCAAACTCGTCAGATGATGTGCTGAAGTCATTATCTGCTTCCTTTTTGATTGGCTGGAAGCTGAAACGCGCCTTCCATGCACCCATACGCGGCGTCACCATTGCATAGTAGGTCTTTCCGCCTTCCAGCTCGGCTTTCATAAAGTCGGCCGCTTCCGATACCACCATGAACAGGTGTTCACCCGGCTCTACTTCCTTTACGATTTTGGTGCCATTCGCCATGATACCGATAAACTCGTTCTGCTCGTCCTTTACCTCGAACAGCGAGGCATTGATCGCCGAGCCGTAGAAGGATGAGCGCATGAATACAATCTGGGCCTTGTCGGGACCGGGGGCTGTAACTGTTTGATCGGCACTGACAACCATCGGGTTGCCGGCACAGGCTGCCAGCCAGATAGAACTGGCGGCCATGAAAAGTTTGATCAGGCGCATCATGGTTTTGTCTCCTGTTTATAGTGAAAGCGCCGATCGAGTTTGACAAATTTAACGCCGCTTCGACAGACGCGATTGATGATTCCACAGCGCTCTGTTCAGTTATGACAGGTCAGTCAATAGTCTTTTGATGACTTGCGGATAAGTACCGCAGTGCGCAGCTTCTCTTTGCCAAATAGCGACATGCTGACAAAATCCTCCCGCGCGATCGGCAGGTCGCGGCTGTCCAGCGGATTCTGTTCGTCATCGCTGTCCGGATCGTGGACATAGAGACACTCCCCGTCGATACCGGTCAGGGTCACCCAGTGCGGCACCTTTTTGCCGTCCAGGCGGTAGGTGCTGATCAGCAACAGTGCCAGCGCCCCTTCCTCCAGCCACTGCTGCAACTGCTCCTGGGTAAACTCCCGTTCAATGACGGGAATGCCGGCGGTTGCCGCGGCGGAGCGGAAATCCGCATCCACGCGGGCAATGACTGCACGTTTTGCCTGGGTGCGCACACTGTCGGCAAACAGCGGTGTGCGCTGGTTCAGGTAGACGGCGCAGTCGAAACCGCGCGCCCGCATCGCCAGCGCCAGGCCGATCGGGTGGCAGCCGCCGGTGCCGGAGGTCATGAATATGGTGGTGGCTTCGCGCCACAGGGCCAGCTCCTCACTGGCCGAGGGCCGATAGTCGGCGTCCAGCGCCGCCATCGCCATCATCGCCGCCGCCGGTCCGCAGGTGAAATCGGTGGTCTGGCCGTACCAGGGTACCCTTGCGCTCAGCAGGTTCTCCGGCCGGTAGCGAATACGCTTCTGCATGCGCAGCGCATTGCCGTCGTCTTCGTAGTAGTTGGCGTAGCTGCCGAAGGTGCGGTAGCCGAGCTGCTGGTAGAGGGCGATGGCCGCGCGGTTGTCCTCCGCCACCTCCAGGCGCATGAACAGCCGGCCGCTGTGGCTGCTCGCCTCCTCGGCCGCTGACAGCAGCGCCTTGCCGATCCCCTGGCCGCGCCCTCGGGGGCCCACGGCCAGCGAGTAGAGCCGCGCCAGCCGCGTGCCGCGGCGCAGCAGCACCAGCACATAGCCGAGCAACTGCTCCTCCCGCTCCGCCACCAGGAACACCCGGTTTTCCGCCGCCACCCAGTGGCGCAGCCGGCGGCGGCTGAGGCGGTCGCTGTCGAAACAGGCCTGCTCCAGTGCGTGCAGCGCGGGCGTGTCGGCGGCTCCGACCGGGCGGATGGAAAAGTGCGGATAGGGGGACGCGGGCATACTGGCATCCGCCGGATGGCGGCTGATTGAACCGCGAAATTGCGGCGGAAAAAGAGTAGGAGAAATCGTCAGAAAAAGATAGGTGGATGAGTTTTTTTCCACTATCTTTCGCGCAACCGACCATTCCCTTTTTGAGGCGCCTATTCTCCCATGTCCCAGGTGCTAATCGTGATCGACCGGCCGAGCGACTGGGGTCCCTACTACCCCAGCGAGCGGGTCATCACCTTCGCCGAATACCTGCAGCTGCCGGCCCGCCAGCAGCGCGTGCGGGTCATCAACCTGTGTGCCGACTACGACTACCGCGCGGAGGGTTACTACTGCTCACTGCTGGCGGAGGCCCGCAGTCACCGCGTGTTGCCGAGCGTACGCACGTTGAATGACCTGTCGGTGCCGCAGTTGTACAAGCTGCAGCTGGCGCCGGTGATGCCGGCCCTGAGCAGGCTGCGCCCGCCGGCGGACTCCGGTCGTCGCATGGTGGTGAAGTCCTTTTTCGGCCAGTGCGCGGAACCGGCGTTGCAACCGCTGGCGCGCCTGCTGTTCGACCGCTTTGCCTGTCCGGTACTGGAAATCCATCTCGCCTGTGAGGAATCCTGGGAGATTGTCGACCTGCGCATCTGTTCCCACCGGGAGCTGGGCGACGAGGAGGAGACACTGTTCGCGGAGGCGCTGGACCGGTTCAGCAAGCAGGTCTGGCGACCGCGTAAAAAGAGCGAGAACAGCCGCTACGACCTGGCGATCCTGGCCAACCCGGAGGAGCCGCTGCCGCCGTCCGATGCCGCCGCGCTGAAAAAATTTGCCCGCGCCGGCCGCGAGCTGGGTTTTGCCGTGGAGATGATCGGCCCCGCGGACTATATGCGCCTGTCGGAATTCGATGCGCTGTTTATCCGCGAGACCACCGCCATCGATCACCACACCTATCGCTTTGCGAAAAAAGCGGAGGCGGAGGGATTGGTGGTGCTGGACGATCCGACCAGCATCCTGCGCTGCACCAACAAGATTTACCTGGCCGACCTGTTCGCGACCCACCGGGTACCGGCGCCGAAAACCTGTATCCTGCACCGCGGCGATGAGTCGGGTCTGCAGAAAGCGCTGGCGGAGCTGGGCCTGCCGATGGTGATCAAGATTCCCGACGGTTCCTTTTCCCGCGGCGTGGTCAAGGTCCACAGCGAGGAGGAATTGCGGGACAGGGTGGGGGAACTCTTTGCCGAATCCAGCCTGGTGCTGGCACAGGAATTCCTGTACACGGAATTCGATTGGCGTGTCGGTGTGCTGAACAACAAGCCGCTGTATGCCTGCCGCTATTACATGGCGAAAAACCACTGGCAGATCTACAACCACGGCAACAAGAAAAACAGCAGTGGCAGCTTTGCCACCCTGCCGACGTTCGAGGTGCCGAAAGCCGTGTTGCGGGCCGCGCTCAGGGCGACCCGGCCCATCGGCAGCGGGTTTTACGGTGTGGATGTAAAGGAATCTGCCGGCAAGGGTTACGTGATCGAGGTAAACGACAATCCCTCCATCGACAGCGGCGTGGAAGACAAGTACCTGGGGCGCGAACTCTACCGCCTGATCATGCAGGAATTTCTCCGGCGACTGGACGCGCGCCGCGCGGGGCAGCAGCAAAACTGAAGCCGACACTGCGTTGAGCCACCACAATCGCTATCCGTAGGGGCGAACCTTGTGTTTGTGCTTGATGGGGGCTGCCGTTAGCAGGGTCGCCACCAAACTAGCTAACAACAAAAGAGTGGAGCAAAAAGGTGAAAACAGGGTTCGCTCCGACATTCGACAATGTGTACCTGTCACGGCATCTGCCGACAAAGCTCCAGCCAGCGCTCGATCCCCGCACTGCGATATTTCTGCCGGTGCAGCGCAAAATAGAACTCGCGGCGGAAATCCCGTTGCGGTACCGGCAGTTCCACCAGTGAGCCGCGCTTCAGTGCATCGGTCAGTGACACCCGGGAGAGGCAGCTGATTCCGAGACCGGCTTCCACCGCGCGCTTGATCGCCTCGGTGTGTTGCAGTTCCAGCAGGATATGCAATTCCGGCAGCAACCCGGCCAGGCCGCGCTCGAAAGTCTGGCGGGTGCCGGAGCCGGGTTCGCGCACTATCCAGGTGGCGGCACACAGGTCTTTGTCGCTGAGGCGCTTGCGCCCGGCCAGCGGGTGGTCCGGCGCGCAGAACACCACCAGTTCATCGTCCCGCCACGGGATCATCTCCAGGTCCGGGTGATTGAGTTCGCCCTCGATCAGTCCCAGGTCCAGCTCGAAATTCAGTACCCGCTCGGCAATGGCCGCGGTGTTGGCCACGTCCAGCTCCACCCGGGTGCCGGGCTGTTCCGCCATATAGCGGGCCATGACGCTGGCGGCCAGATAGTTGCCAATGGTCAGCGTAGCGCCTATCTTGAGCCGCCCCAGATCGCGGTGGGTGGCCAGGGTCTGCTCCAGCTCGCGGGCGCGTTCCAGCAGCTCCTCGGCGCGGGGCCACAACTGGCGGCCCAGCTCGTTCATGCGCAGGCGCTTGCCGGTGCGCTCGAACAGGCGCAGCTCGAACTGGTGTTCGAACTCCTTCAGCGCGGTGGAGGCGGCGGACTGGGACATGTTCAGGCTCTCCGCCGCGCGGCTCACGTTCTCGTAGTGGGCGCAGGCGAGAAAGACTTCCAGTTGGCGTAGGGAATAGCGCACGGCGGATTTCCAAACTATCTGAATAATCGATAACGAATATCGAAATATCCCATTTTGCCAATAGATCTTCCAGGGCTAGAATTCAATCATCCAGAGAAATCAGGAATAAGCAGTTCTAAATTTAGACTTAATTTGCATATAAGCTGTTGATAGAAAGTTATGAGTAATTTGAATGTAGAGAAGGTGCTCGACGTCCATCACTGGAACGACACCCTGTTCAGTTTCAAGACCAGCCGCGACCCGGCTTTCCGCTTCGAGAACGGTCATTTCACGATGATCGGCCTGCAGCAGGATAACGGCCGTCCGCTGCTGCGCGCATACTCTATCGCCAGCGCCAACTACGAGGACGAGCTGGAGTTCTTCAGCATCAAGGTGCAGGACGGCCCGCTCACCTCGCAGCTGCAGAAGATCAAGCCCGGCGACGAGATCTATGTCAGCCGCAAACCCACCGGTACCCTGGTGGCGGATCACCTGCTGCCCGGCAAGCGCCTGTGGCTGCTGTCCACCGGCACCGGCCTGGCGCCTTTCCTGAGCATCATCAAGGATCCGGATGTCTACGAGCGCTTCGACCAGGTGATCCTGACCCACGGCGTGCGATATGTATCCGAGCTCGCCTACCGCGAACAGATTGAAGAAGAGCTGCCGCAGCACGAGTACTTCGGCGAGACGATCCGCGACCAGCTGCTCTACTACCCCACGGTCACCCGCGAGCCCTTCCGCAACAACGGTCGCCTGACCGAACTGATGACATCCGGCAAGATCTTCAAGGATCTCGGCGTACCGCAGCCGAATGTCGAGGAAGACCGCTTCATGCTCTGCGGCAGCCCGGCGATGCTGAAGGACCTGACCAAGATCCTGGACGAGCGGGGCTTCAGCGAGACCCGTGCGGGTATCCCCCACGAATATGTGATCGAGCGGGCCTTCGTCGAGAAATAATTTTTCGGGACCCGGGAGCGGGCCGCAGGCCCGCTCTACCCATCTCCGGGACAGAACAGCGGCGTCGGTACTCCGGAAACGCCAGTGCGACGGATTGCGCAGGGAGAGACTACGGACATTGCGTTTTCGGAGTGTCGACCCCGGTGTCCTGTCGCCTGTCGCGCTTCGGTACACACTTCCAGTGACGTTGTCTTTTGCAAACCACCCATCCGGGTGGTTTTTTTGTGCCTGTTGTTTCGATCCGCCGGCGCGGCCGCAGCGTATAGACTGGAAGAAAGGAGGTACCCCGGTGAAAAGATTGCGACCACTCATCCTGGCGGCGTTTGCGCTTACCCTGGCGTCCTGCACCGGCGTTCCCGAGGGGGTGACGCCGGTGCAGGATTTCCGGCTGCAGCCCTATCTCGGCCGCTGGTACGAAATCGCGCGCCTGGATCACTCGTTCGAACGCGGCCTGACGCGGGTCACGGCGGACTACAGCCTGAACCCGGATGGCTCGGTGCGGGTGATCAACCGCGGTTACGATGCGCGGGAAGGCGAGTGGCAGCAGGCGGAGGGTCGCGCGGTGTTTGCCGGCGACGAGAATAGCGGCCACCTCAAGGTGTCCTTCTTCGGGCCCTTCTATGCGTCCTACGTGATTATCGAGCTGGACAGCGACTATCGCTATGCGCTGGTCAGCGGCTACAACCGCGAATACCTGTGGATACTCTCCCGCTCCCCGCAACTGGCGCCGGAGACCCGCGAGCGGCTGGTGCGCCGCGCCGCGGAGCTGGGCTTCCCCACCGGGCAGCTGATTTTTGTCGAACAGTCCGGGGCCGCCGCGGGAGATTTGTGAGAAATACGCGCGAGTGGCGTATTGGTTACCTGACTGTGCGAGCGAACCACTAACTCTTCAGCGTTCTTCGTTCCAGCAGCCAGGTCAGCGACAACAGCAACAGTAGCGCCAGCGCGATCCAGGGCCGCGGCAGCGGTGTGCGTGTGTCGCCGCTGCCCGACGGCGGTCCCAGGCGTGCGGTGGCCATCTGGCGGCTGTCGGCGCTGGCGAGATGTGCCTGCCACCGGGGCCAGTCCTGTTCGGCAAAGATATAGAAGGCCCTGCCGGCCTCCGCGTTTCCTTCCCCGGTCAGTCCGTACCAGCCCGCCCGCGGCGGCCAGTAGCTGTAGCAGTTGCCGTCCGCGTTGTTCGGGGCCGGTACGCCGTTCAATGAATCCTCGTCGCTACTGCGATTTTCCAGCGGAGTCAGCTGCACGCTGCCGTCGAGTTCCGGGCTGCACAGTGTCATGCGCCGCCCGGCGCGCGGCAGTGGATTCTGCAGCGACAGCGGCGCGCGACCGCCGCGGTGGGCCAACTGGCGATCGAGCAGGGTTTTCCACAGGCGGGCAAATTCCGCCGCGTGGCCGGTGGTGAGCCAGCGGTGGCTGCGGTCGAACAGCACAAAGCCCTCGGAAAGACTGCCGTTGCTGCGGGCCCAGTAGGCGGTACCGGCGCGGCTGTGCAGCGTGATATCGCCGGCCTGGGGCCGCTGCGGCTGGTAGCCGGTCAGCAGCAGCGGTGGTACTTCCTGTGGTGGCTGTGGCAGCGGACTGCCGCTCTCCACGGGTGCGATCGCCCGCAGCGCCATACCGCGGGTGCGGGCATAGTCCAGGAAGCCCGCCGGGCTGTCCGCACCCACCAGCCACAGCAGGGATTTCTCCGCGGTGATTTCCCCGAGCCGTGCCCGTTGCGCCCGGCTCAATTGCGGCCACAGATGGCTGTCCAGGATCAGCAGGTCGAAGGGGCCGTCGGGATCCAGCGGGTTGTCGGGGACCTTCTCGAGACCGTTATAGGACTGCCGCCGCACAACGTCCGGCGCCAGGCGGGTAATCACCTGCGAGCGCACACCGGACTGGCGCAGCCAGCGCGACAGGGCGCCGCTCTCGAAATCCGCGCGCGCCAGCCACAGCAGCACCGCCGGGCGCTCGGCCCCGTGCACGGTCACCGGCACCGGTTGTCGCGCCTCGCCGGCGGCGCCGTCGATACGCAGCCGGTAGAGCCAGCGCCCAGCCAGTTTTGGTGTGTCCCGCAGCTGCGCGCTGCCGCCGTCGGTACTGTCGGCAGAGTCCACCACCGCGCCGAAGGGATCTTCCAGGCTGACGCGGGTGCCGGGTTCGATGCCGGTAACCGCGATGTGCAGCGGCTCGCCCAGATGCAGTTGCCGCGGCCAGCGGGCGGATCTGTCGCTCGGGGCGGTTTGTGCGGGGCGGGCCATCTCCAGGCGCACCGGCGGCAGATCGCGCAGCGCATCGCGCTCGAGTCCGGTGTCGAGGGCCAGGCGCTCGAGTTGCGCGACTTCCGGCCGCGCCAGCGACCTGCTTGCGGAGGCGGGTGTCGGTGCTACGGCATCGAGGTCCGCCTGCAGTGTCGCCCGCTGCGGCGCTGGCAGCAGCGCCGGTGGCTGCCACAGCGCCCATACCAGCACCCAGATTGCCAACTGCAGAGCCGACGCCGCCAGGCGCCGCACACTGTGTCGCTGCCGTTTCCAGATCAGCGCCAGCGACAGCAACGGCACGGCGATACAAAGCGCCGCAATCCAGCTATTCATGGGCGGCCTCCGCGGGGGTCGAATGCTGCAGCCAGTCGGCGAAACTGCCGGCGGGCGCGCGCTCCAACGGCAGCGATGGCTGTGCTGTGGGCGCCGGCAGCAGCTGGTAGAGTAGGGCGGACAGTTGCGCGCGGCAGTCTTCGCAGTCCGGGCGCTGGCGCGCCAGGCGCAGGGTCTTGGACAGTTCCACCCGCAGTTGCGGATCCCGCTCCAGCGCGCCCAGGGATTGCAGTGGTTGCGCGGCCTCCGCATCCGGCACATCGCCACCGCGCACCTGTGCCAGCAGTTCGAGCAGTTGCTCCCGTTCGCCCGCGGCGCGCTCGCCCTGCGCCGGCGGGACATCAACCTCGTCGCGCTCGCCCGTCAGGCGGCGGCTCTGGTCCAGCGGCGGTGTCTCGAAACCCACGCGCTGCAGGTAGATACGCGAGGCCTGCTGCACTTCCTTGATAAAGCGCAGCGCGCGATGCTGGTCGGGCAGGGAGGCGCGCGGTTCGATCACCGACAGGTCGCGCCAGGCACTCCACATGGCGTTCAGCGCGCTGCGCAGCAGCTCCTTGGTTTTCGGGTCGAACAGTGTCGCGTGTTCGGAAGTGTCGTGGCTGTGGCCGGCCGCGGCCACGACACCGGTGGCGTCGCCGAACTGCTGGCCGCCGCCGCTTTCCCCGGGATGGCTATCGCCGTGGGAGTGGCCGCCGTGCTCGCCCCCATGTTCCTCACGATGGTGGTCATGGCCATTTTCTTCTTGATGTTCCTCGCCATGTCCGTCTCTATCTTCCCCGCTGCCTGGGCTTTCGCCAGCGTGCTCCGTGGCCGAGTCCTCCTCGCCGAGAAAGCGGCCGTAGCGCAGGCGCAGCAGTTTCTGCTCGTGGGCGAGGGATTCCGAGCGCTCGCGGAAATCCGCCTCGCTGAGGGTTTCCCGCTCCTCCAGCAGTGCCTCGGTATCAATGATCAGCTGGCGCTGGCTGCGGAAATATTCCGGCAACACCTTGATCGCCATGCCCTCGGCGTCGCTGAGACCGAAGATCTCCTGTTGCGGCCAACGCAGAACAAAGTGTTGGCTGTCGGCGATATTGGCGCCGGCCGCGCGGTTGTCGCGGGCGCGCAGAAACCAGTAGAGCTCGTCGCCGGGCTCGATCTCGAAGCGCTGTGCCGGTACGGAAAAACGGTAGCGGAGGCTGCCGGCACTGCCGCCCGCCGGCTGCAGCGGCACACGCTCCTCGCGGAAGCGCACGTTCTCGCCGCTGCCGCTGGCCAGGGTGATGCGCAGCTCGGTATCCGCCACGGCGAAATCGTCATTCACCTGTACATCCACCTGCAGTAGCGTCCGGTCTTCCGTCGTACTGACCACGGTGACGTTGTCCCGCGGAATGCGGAAGTCGAATTCCGGCGGCCGGTCGGCGGTGATATCGATATTGTGCATCGCCGGCAATAGCGTTTCGCTGCCGCCGCGATTGACGGACAGCTGGTAGAAATCGGTTTCGCCGACGGTGCGGACAAGTTGCCAGTCGCGGCTGGGCAGCGGAGCGGATGGCTGGAACGCGAAATTCCGCTGTGCGGCCAGCATTGTCAGGCCGTCAGCCGGTTTGTTGAGGGCGACTCGCCAGGTGATCCGCGACTGCTCCGGCGCGCGCACCTGCAGCGACTGGGTCGACGGCGCCAGGCCGGTGTAGGCCGGCGGTTCTATCCCGGTGGAGGCCGTTTCCACGGCGAGTGGCTGCGGCGCAGTCGTTTCCGCGGCGGCAGCACTGGTGGGCCCGGCTGTTTCCGCCGGCAGTGAATCCATGGCCAGGTAGAGAAACAGCCCCAGGCAGGCGCCGGCGGCGTTGACCAGCGGGCTGCGCAGGTGGGTCGGGCGAAAAGCTGCAAAGGCGTTGTCGTCCAACAGTTGCTGCAGGGTTCCGGCGGTGCGTCGACGCTGCAGTTGCGGCAGTTTTTCCAGTTTTTCTTCGGGTTGCAGCAGCAGTGCGCTGCTGTCCTGCAGGTCCGCGAAGTGGCGATCGAGTTGCGAGCAGATTTCTGTTTTCGACGGCCGCCAGCGGCGGTCCAGTAGCAATGCCAGAACCACTGGCGCCACCACTGCGGCGAGGCTCCATGCGGGCCACTGCCAAAAGCGATGGCCCTGCCAGGCGATACCGGCAGCGAGCAGGGTCAATGCCGCATAGGGCAGCAGGGCGCGGTTGCGCCAGTGTCGCGCCGCGCGCGCCAGCAGTTTTCCGGAAGGCTGCGTCACGGCTGCACCTCAGGCTTATCGGGTCCGCTGCCGGTTTCCGACTCGGGCCGGCGCAGGGCCAGCAGCCGCTCCAGCGCCAGCAGCAGGGCGAGTGCGATCAGCAGTGTCGGTGAGAGAGGTTCGGGACGCGCCGGTGTCACCGCCGTGTCGGGTAGCTGTCGCGCCGGCGGCGCATCGATGGACCAGCGCGGACGGCCGTCGGCCTGCCGCGCCCAGTCCTGCGCCGACCATTCGCGCCACAGCCGCCGGGGCAGGTCGGCGCGGTGATAGAAGCCGGCGCTGTGCCAGTCGTCGCGGTAGCGCAGCCAGCTGCCGCGACCGATGGCGGCGGCTTCCAGCCGTTGCCCGTCGACCGCAGTGAACGGCACCTGCGCCGACTGCACGCGGCGGTCGCTGATCAACAGCCCGCCGCCCTCGACAAACGCCCGCACGGCGGCGGGCAGCTCGCCCGCGTTGTTGTAGATCAGCCAGTCCTGCTGTCGCGGATCGAGTGTTGCGGCGCTGTGCAGTGGTTGCAGCGCGACTTGCGACAGCGACTGTTCGGCAATCGCGTCGATGGCCGGCCGCAACCACTGTGGTTCCGGGCCCAGCACCGCAATCTGCGGCACGGTGTTGTCCGTATGCCGTTCGCGTTGCAGTGCATGCCACTGCCAGTGGGGACTGGTTTCGAGCAGGCGATAGCCGCTGGGATTCTGCGCGTTGCGCAGCAGTATCTGTGCGCGGCGGTATTCCGCCCGCGCTGCCAGCGTACCCAGGGTGCGCCACAGGTCCGGCGCCGGCGGTCGCGGCGCGTCGATGGAACGTGGTTGCCGCTGCAGCCATTCGGCCCGGGCGATATCGTCGCGCCCGGCGAGGAATTCCCGCAGCTCGGTGCGGCCGACACGCGGATCCACCAGCAGCAGGCCGCTGCCGTCTCCGGCATCTCGCGGCAGCAGCGGCTGCGCCAGGGCCAGCACCAGCAGCGCGATCAGCAGCAGGCGCAACGCCAGCAGTGGTTTGTCCCGCAACAGCCAGCGCTTCTGGCTGCGCCGATGTTTCGGCAGCAGCCAGTGGGCGGCGGCGAAGGTGATTTGCCGCGGGCTGCGGCGACGCAGCAGGTGCACCAGCAGCGGGATCGACAGCGCGCCGAGCAGCCACAGCCAGTGCGGCGACAGCCATGAAGCGTACAGCCACTGCATATCAGCCGATCCCCGCCGAACCGTGAATGGAGTGCGCATCGATAAAGCGGCGCAGTCCGGTTTCCAGTGGCCGCTCGATGGCGACGCTGGTCAGCGGACACTGCTGTGCGGCGAAGCGGCTGGCGAGATTTTTCTGTGCGGCGGCAAACGCGCGCAGGTAGTCGGCGCGCTGCTGGCGGGCGCCCACTTCGGTAAAGCCCGGGGCCTCGGGATTGCGGATTTTCAACTCGCCGTCGAAGGGGAAGGTTTCCTCCGCTTCCACCAGCAGTTGCAGCGGCAGGCAGGGGCGACCGGCGGCGTGCAGGCGCGCGGCGAAGTCGCTGATCTCGCCGTTGTGTTCGAAGTAATCGCTTACCAGCACTGTCTGGCAGGGTTGGTCGAACTGCGGCCAGAGGCCTGCGAGCTGACGGTCATCGGGCCAGTGGCCGGCGGCCTCGAGGCGGTCCAGCGCCAGTGCCAGCTGTCGGTGATGGGCCTCGCCACCGCCTTCGGGTAGGCGTTCGAAGCCGCGGTCGTTCAGGGCGATCAGCGAGAAGCGGTCGCCCTGGTTGTGCAGCAGCCAGCACAGGGTCGCGATCCAGCATCTGGCGTACTGCAGTTTCGTCAGCGCCGGCACGGCAAAACTGGGCTGGGCCATGGAAGCGCTGGTATCCAGCAGGATACAGACGTGCATCTGGCTCTCCTGCTCTGCCTCGCGCACGAAATAGCGATCCGAGCGGGCAAAGAGCTTCCAGTCGATCTGGCGTATCGAATCGCCTGGCTGGTAGCTGCGGTACTGCTGGAACTCGATTCCCGCACCGCGGCGCCGGCTCTGCTGCGCGCCCAGCAGCATGCCCCCGGCGATATGGCGGGAAAGCCACACGAGATCGCGAGTGCCGGCCAGGGTCAGTGGCTCTATCGTCTGCACTGCGTCAGTCCCGCCCGGGCTCCGCCACCGTTGCCAGCAGTTCGTCGATGACCTGCTGCACCGATACGCCATCGGCCTGGGCCTGGAAACTGAGCAGCATGCGGTGGCGCAGCACCGGCAGCAGCAGCGCCTGCACATCGGCGCGGGTCACCGCCAGGCGCCGCTGCAGGAAAGCGCGCGCCCTGGCCGCCAGGACCAGCGCCTGTCCGGCGCGCGGGCCGGCCCCCCATTTGATCCAGCGGCCGAGATTGCCGTCGCCGTCGGCGCGGGTGGCGCGCACCAGTTGCGCGATATAGCGGTACAGATCGTCGCTGACGGATACTTCGCGCACCAGCGCCTGTGCCGCCAGCAGCGTTTCCGCGTCCACACAGGTCTCCGCCTGCGCGGATTGACTGCCGGTGGTCGCGCGCAGTATCTCGATCTCGTCGCGCTCGTCGGGATAGTCGATATGGATATTCAGCAGGAAGCGGTCCAGCTGCGCTTCGGGCAGCGGATAGGTGCCGGCCTGTTCGATCGGGTTCTGGGTGGCCAGCACGAAATAGGGATCCGGCAGCTTCATGGTCTCGCCGGCGACGGTGACGGCGTATTCCTGCATCGATTCCAACAGCGCGGCCTGGGTTTTCGGCGGCGTGCGGTTGATTTCATCGGCCAGCAGGATATTGGTGAAGATGGGGCCGCGCTGGAATTTGAAGAAGCGCTTGCCGGTAGCGTGGTCCTCTTCGAGAATTTCGTTGCCGAGAATATCCCCGGGCATCAGGTCCGGGGTGAACTGCACGCGCTTGAAAGCCATCGCCGAGGCATCGGCCAGGGTCTTGACCAGCAGTGTCTTGCCCAGCCCGGGTACGCCCTCGAGCAGTGCGTGGCCGCGTGCCAGCAGGCAGATCAGCATCTGTTCGACCACGTCGTGCTGGCCGACGATTACCTTGCCGATTTCCCGGGCCAGCCTGTCGAGCTGTTGCCAGTGCTGTTGCAGCTGCTGTTCGGTGCTCTTGTTTGGGGCCTGTTCGTGGGCATTTTTTTCGGGGGCGGTTGTCTGCATGGTGTTTCAGCTTGTCAGTGCGTAGATAACGATATTGACGGCAAATCGGGTGTTATCGATGGCCAGCCAGCGTTTGTTGCGGTAGTCGTAATCCCACTCGCAACCAAAATCCTTGTTGCTGTAGAGCACGGCGATACGGCCGTCGACGACGATCGCCTTCAGGTAGTCGTGCACCAGGTCGTCGCCCCAGCCGTTCAGCTCGAAACTGGTGACCGGCAGCTCGTCGAACTGGAAAAAGCAGTTGTACAGTTCATGGTTGTGCGGCAGTTTTTCCAGGCAGTTCTCACCGAACAGCTTGACCATCTGCGCCTCAAAGGATTTGGCAAACAGGCCGTCGATATCGTGGTTGCAGTCATCGACGAAAATGAAACCGCCGCGATTGACGTAATTGCGGAAGTTGCGTGCCTCGGACGCGGTAAACTCCACCAGCTTGTGGCCGGCCAGATAGCAGAAGGGTGCCAGCAGCATTTCCGGATCCGCCAGCGGCACGATGCGTTCGGTGGTGTCCACTTTCAGGTTGGTGTATTCGATCAGCGAATTCAGCACATTGGAGGGCATGCGCTGGTCCACGTCCCAGTCGCCGGATTCGTACATCAGGCGGGTGAAGTAGAAATCGTAGTCTTCCCTTGTGGCATTCTGCGTGTGCCCGGTGCCGGGCAAAGCGGCGCCAGTGCCGGCCAGCAACAGGGTGTGCAGAAATTGTTTGCGGGTGAGGGACACGATTACAGCTCGGGAACTTCTTTTATGAATCGATTATTTGCATCGTCATCCCGGCATCCGCCGGGATGACGGTTTTCTGTTAACCCAGCTTGCGCTTGGTATTGATCACATTCACCTCGTCAAAACGCGCGGTCGCGCTGCCGTGGGACACGGCGCTGACCTGGCTCGGCTGGCCCTTGCCGTCGAAGAAGGAGCCACCCAGGCGGTAGTCGCGCTGGTCACAGATCTGCGAACAGGAATTCCAGAATTCCTGGGTATTCGACTGGTAGGCGACGTCCTCGACCATGCCGGTGATCTCGCCGTTCTCGATCTCGTAAAACAACTGGCCGCCGAACTGGAAGTTGTAGCGCTGCTGGTCGATAGAGAAGGAGCCATCGCCGACGATGTAGATGCCTTTTTCCACATCCTTGATCATCTCTTTCACACTGAGCTCGTCTTTGCCCGGTGCCAGGGAGACGTTGGCCATGCGCTGGAACTGCACGCTGGACCAGCTGTCGGCGTAGCAACAGCCCTGGGATTCCTTTTCGCCCAGCATATGCACCTGGTCGCGGATCGCCTGGTAGTTCTCCAGCACGCCGTTTTTCACCAGGTCCCAGCGTTTGGTTTTCACACCTTCGTCGTCATAGCCGACGGCGCCGAGGGAGCCCGGCTGTAGCTTGTCGGCGAACAGGTTGACCTTGTCGCTGCCGTACTGGAACTTGCCGCTGCGCCACTTGTCGATGGTGGCGAAGGAGGTGCCGGCGTAGTTGGCCTCGTAGCCGAGAACGCGGTCCAGTTCCAGCGGGTGGCCGACGGATTCGTGGATTGTCAGCCACAGGTGGCTGGGGTCCAGTACCAGGTCGTACTTGCCCGGCTTGACGGATTTGGCCTTGAGCTTTTCCTGCGCCTGCTGTGCGGCCAGCTGTGCGTCCTCGACCATATCGTAGGAATCGCGGTACAGCACCGTCTGCGACTGGATCTTGTCCTCGGCGCGGCCGTCCAGGTATTCAAAACCGCGGCCGACCGGCTGGCTCAGGCCCTCGCGGGTGCGGAAGCCGCCGTCCTTCTTGTCCACCGCGGTGACACTGAACGGCGCCCAAAGCCGGTGCACGTCCTGGTCGATATAGGAGCCATCGGTAGAGGCGAAATACTTCTGCTCGTTGACCAGGTACAGCATGGAATTAACGAAGCTGGCGCCGGCGTCCAGTGCCGACTTGTTCACTTCCATCAGCAGGTCGACTTTCTCCGCCAGCGGAATGGTCATGGCGTTCTTCTGGATCGGCGTTTTCCAGCTCACTTCGCCGTGGCCTTTCACCGGCGCCAGCTGCACCGGTTCCTTCTGGTACCTGGCATTGGCCTTGGCAGTGGCCACCGCCTGCGCGGTGGCGCGGGCGATGCCGTCGCTGGTCATGTCATTGGTGGCGGCAAAACCCCAGGTGCCGTTGGCGATCACGCGCACGCCCATACCGATGGATTCGGTATTGACCACGTTCTGCACTTTCATCTCGCGGGTGATGACGTACTGGTTCAGGTAGCGGCCGATGCGCACATCGGCGTACTTGGCCCCCAGCTTGGTGGCGGTGTTCAGGGCCGCGTCCGCCAGCGCTTTCTTGGCCGCGACATCCATCCCACTGTGGAGCAGTTTGCTTTCCGCCACGACACTGCCGGACAGCGGCAGCATGGAAACACCCAGGCCAGCGCCGCTCAGCTGGAGAAACTTTCTTCTATCCATTGTTCTTATCCTCGCTTCGCTGTGGCCGTTATACGGCGTCGGAAAGGCTGCTGAAGGTGAAGTCGCGCACTTTGAGCGCGGGGATCATGGCGGAAAAACCGTACATGCCCACGCGTTCGGCGCGGCCCATGTCCTCGATATTGTTCAGCATGATCACCGGGCTTTCGTTGAAGCGGAAATTCTTGATCGGGTACTTGATCTCGCCGTTTTCGATATAGAAGGTGCCGTCGCGGGTCAGGCCGGTCAGCAGCAGCGACTGCGGATCGACCATACGGATATACCAGGTACGGGTCACCAGCACACCGCGGCGCGTCTTCTTGATCAGTTCCTCGGTGGATTTATCGCCGCCGACCATGATCAGGTTGCTCGGGGTGGGGATCGCCTTGTCGTCCGACTGGCTGGCCCAGTAGCGGCTGCGCGGCAGGTTTTCCACCACGCCGTCCTTGATCCAGTCGACCCGTTCCAGAGCCATATGGTCGTCTTCGGACCAGGGCTGTGCCGGCACGTTGAGGTCGGCGGGATCCGAGTAGAGATGTACGCGCTTGTCGAACATCTTCTCGCCGATGCGGCTGCCGCCGCCCTTCTTGCTCATGAAACTGCGGCCCTCATCGGCGGAGCGCGCATCGTAGTTCCACATCATGAAGCCGACCAGGCCGGACACGGCGGCGGGTTCGAGAATGACGGTGTACTTGCCGGGCTCCAGCGCGCGCGCTTCCTGGGACAGCACCGCCTTGTCGACCGCGGTGCTGGAAACCGAGCCGGTGCTCATGGCGGCGAAGTCGGTCACATCGCTCTGCGCCCAGCCCGAACCGAGGCCGTTCTCGGTGCGCATGGTGACGGTGAAATTGGCGGAGGTGGCGGCGTGGTAGCCGAACAGCCCGTTGCTGTTGGCTACCGCGGCAAAGGAGCGCGCGTCTTCCAGGTAGCCGGCGGCGACCACTTTCTTTTCCCGGGCGGCGATGATGGAATCCGCCGCGGCCTTGGCGCGCTGGTCCGGGGTGATCCCGGCGGTGGATTTGGCAAAGGCGTCCACGCTCTTGTACTTCTGCTTGCCCAGCAGCGGCATGGATTCCGGGTTGTCCGGCGACAGCTTGGCCAGTTCCTCGGCGCGGCGCATGACCTTCTCCAGTGCCGCATCGCTGAATTCGTTGATGGTGGCGATACCGGATTTCTTGCCAAAGCGCGCTTCCACCGCCAGCTCGATATCGTTGACGATGCCGCTGGTGGACACGCTGTTGCGGGCGTAGCGGATATTACCGGTCTCGGCGCCTGTCAGCTGCGCGCTGGCCCCTTCCGCCTTGCTGAATTTCAGCACCTTGTCGAGAATCTGCTTGGCTTCACTTCGGGATAAAATTGCCATTTTTGTTTGCTCCGAAACTTTATTGTTGTTCGCTTGACCAGAAAAACCTCAGGGCTTGTCATTGCGGCGAATGCCGGAATCCATCTGCCTGGGGGGTTGCTGGACTCCGGCCTGCGCCGGAGTGACGACAAAGAGTCGTTCTGGGTTTCCTCAGGAAAGTTTGCGTTTGGTATTGATCACGTTGATATTGTCGAACCGGCTCGTCGCACAGCCGTGGGACACGGCGCTGACCTGGCTCGGTTGGCCCTTGCCATCGAAGAAGGTGCCGCCCAGCCGGTAGTCGCTCTCGTCGCAGATGGCGCTGCAGGAATTCCAGAATTCCTGCGTGTTCGACTGGTAGGCGACATCCTCCACCTGGCCGACAATCTCGCCGTCCCTGATCTCGTAGAACAGCTGGCCGCCGAACTGGAAGTTGTAGCGCTGCTGGTCGATGGAGTAGGAGCCGCGGCCGAGGATATAGATGCCCTTTTCCACGTCGCCGATCATGTCCTCGACCGAATACTTCTCCTCTCCCGGCGCCAGCGACACATTGGGCATGCGCTGGAATTGCACGCTGGACCAACTGTCGGCGTAGGAGCAGCCGTGGGATTCCTTCTGGTCGATCATGTGTACCTGGTCGCGGGTGGCCTGGTAGTTCACCAGGATGCCGTCCTTCACCAGGTCCCAGTGCTTGGCCTTGACGCCCTCGTCGTCGTAACCGACGGCGCCCAGTGAGCCGCGCTGTGTGCGGTCGGCGAAAAAATTCACCCGCTCGCTGCCGTACTGGAATTTGCCGCTGCGCCACTTGTCCAGCGTGGCGAAGGAGGTGCCGGCGTAGTTGGCCTCGTAGCCGAGCACGCGATCGAGCTCCAGCGGGTGACCGACGGATTCGTGAATGGTCAGCCGCAGGTGCAGGGGTTCCAGCACCAGGTCGTACTTGCCCGGGTCGATGGACTTGGCCGACAGCTTGGCTTTCGCCTGCTCTGCGGCCAGCACCGCATCCTCGGCCATATCGTAGGAGTCGCCGTACAGCGTGGTCTGGCCGGGAATCTTGTCTTCCTCGCGGCCGTCCAGGTACTCGTAGCCGAGGCCCACCGGCGTGCTGAGGCCGTCGCGGGTCTTGAAGACACCGGTTTTCTTGTCCACCGCGGTAACCTGCATCGGCGCCCACAGGCGGTGGACATCCTGGTCGATATAGGAGCCGTCGCTGGAGGCGAAATACTTCTGTTCGTTGACCAGGTACAGGGAGCTGTTGACGAAGCTGGCACCGGCTTTCAGCGCGCTGTCATTCACATGCATCAGGTAGTCGACCTTCTCGCTGATCGGTACCTCCAAGGCATTCTTCCGGATCGGCGTCCGCCAGGAGGCCTCGCCCACACCTTCTACCGGCGCCAGCTGTACCGGCTCGCGTTGGTGTTTTGAGTTGGCCCTGGCCACGGCCACCGCCTGGCGCGCGGCCCGGGCGACGCCGTCCGGCGTCACGTCATTGGTGGCGGCAAAACCCCAGGTGCCGCCGGCGATCACGCGGATACCGACACCGAAGGACTCGGTGTTGACGATATTCTCGACGTTGGTTTCGCGGGTCAGCAGGAACTGGTTCAGGTAGCGGCCGATGCGCACATCGGTATAGCTGGCGCCGGCCTTGCGGGCGGTATTGAGCACGATATCGGCGAGGGTTTTCTTGTCCCCCGCATCCATGCCGTTGCTGGCGAGCTGTTCGGCGGAGACCGCGATACCGCTGACCGGCAGCAGGATACCGCCGGCACCGGCGAGCTTGAGGAAATTTCTTCTCTTCATTGTCCTCCCCGAGCTCCCGTACCTCCGCCTTGTGGGCCGGGCCGGGAAGCTGTTTATCGTTATTGTCCGCTGTTGTGGCGGCTGCAGCGCTCCAAACTAACACAGTTTGTCAGCCGGTGTCGGCTGCGAGCGAAACGCACAGCTAATCCTGCCGGCAGGCATTTGTAAAGCGTTGGAGCGCCGAGTTGAGGGCTGGCGGGGGCGAATGGTTGGGGTGCCTTGTGGCGGGGCATTCAACGCTATGCGGGGACCGGTTTGGTGCACATTGCGGTGTTCCCGGCGTGACTGGTGGAGGTGCTCACGTCTTGTGCGAGCGCTACCCGGCGGTTGTCGACCGGTTACAGTTCGGCTCGCTCGCGCACCGCTTCAAAGCTGTTTTCCACCAGTATGCGCCCGTCGCAATAGACGGGTCGCAACAGGTTCTGCCGTTCGCCCAGGTCTTCCAGGCGCACTGTCTCCATCTCGTCGGATGTGTTGCGTATCAGTGCCAGCCGGCCGCGCTTGGACTTTTTCTCCGGCCCGGTCACCGGGTCCTTGTAGACATCGTGCCAGCGGCCGTCGATGCGGATGGCGCTGGCTTTCATGGCGAAGCTCATGATGTCGCGGTTCAGCTTCTGCAGCAGCTCGCCGCCCATGCCGAAGGTAATATTGTCGGCGCTCTGCCTGCGCGCTTTCATCGCCTGCAGGATCTGGGGGATCGAATGGCGCGAGACGCCGTCGCCCTGGATGATGCGGATATAGTCCGGCAGCACCCGGTAGCTGCGGCTGTTTTCCTTCGCGCCGAAGATTTTCATCAGCCGCTCCAGGCTTTCGGTGACGATTTGCACCGGGTCGCCGGAATCCGGCCGCACCACCAGCGTGCCGCCGCTGTCGATCACCCGCTGTTTGAGGGTGCCGCCCCAGAGTTTGTCGATGGCATACCACAGGTCGTAGCTGTCGCTGACCACCGCCACCACTTTTCCCGGCCCGGCGAACTGGTCGAGCATATTGGCGTAGGCGTCCGCCTCCCGCTCTTTGCCCCAGGCGGTCATGGTGCTGTGCTCCGCCGCCGGGATGGAGAAACCGGCCATCTCCGCATCGTAGAAACGCCGCGCCGCCACCAGCCCGGACACGGTATCGGTGCCGTGGAAATTCACCAGGTGTGCCATGCCGCCGAGCATGGCGCTCTCCAGGCTGGTGGCGCCGCGGGCGCCGAAATCGTGCAGCATGTACGGCAGCGAATCGCGGGAGTCGGCGGTCTCGTCCAGGTAGTGGGCCAGGATCTTCTTGATCCCGCGGCTCTGGGTGGCGACGGTAATCGGGTACCAGAGCGCCCGCACCAGCGCCGTCTCCATATAGCTGGTGAGCCAGAAGCAGGCCGGGCAGGTGTTCACCACCTGCAGCATCACATTGTGCAGCGGCACCAGCGTGCCCTCCGGCACCGCCGAGATTTCCAGTGGCAGCAGGCCGCCGTGCTCCTCGAGGATATGCTCCCAGCCGGCGCGGTGAAACGGCAGCCCGTGAGCGTGCAGCATCTCCTCCGCCTCGTCGATATCGCCCATATGGATCGGCGTCTGCAGGTACTGGCGCAGGAACGCCTGCAGACCGAAAAACACCGCCTCCGGAAACTCGCCGCCACGGCATTCCACATAGCTGCTGACCTTTTCCGCCCCCGGCGGGTATTGCAGGTAGTGGCTGGCCTTGTAGCTGTCGACGTTCAGGATCAGGTTGTGCGATGTCATTGCTGTACCGTGAAAACGGGTTCCATCCCAAAAGCAAAGCACAGCCACCGCGCCGGCAGCGGCTCGGCCTGTGTGACCGGCGCTTCATGTTGCCCTTATCCCCGTCCCGTTCTCTCCGCTGTAATAGCGTGTAATTGATCGCTTTCGGACGTCTCTGTAATTTTGTACGGACTTTGGCGCCGATCGGTGGCCGCTGGCTGCGGGCGCCGGACGAAGGAGAAATGAATGAACGAACGACGGGCCCCGCGCAGCGGCAACGGGCGAATCCACGATGATCCCCGCAGAGCCTTGTCCGGGGTCGGTTTCTGATGGAATTCCTGCTCGAAGACGGCAACCAGCTGTTTACCGGCGCGCTGGTGCTGATGCTGATGATCGCGGTGCTGGAGCTGTTCATGGTGCTGGTCGGTATCGGCCTCTCGGACCTGCTCGACAACCTGCTGCCGGACCTGGACCTGAATGCGGAGATGCCCGATTCGGGGGCCGGTGGCGGGCTGGCGCGGCTGCTGGGATGGCTCCGCTTCGGCGAGGTGCCGGCGCTGATTCTGCTGGTCGCCTTCCTGGTCAGCTTCGGCGTGACCGGGCTGCTGATACAGATGCTGGCGCAATCCCAGGCGGGCGCGCTGTTACCCGCCTGGCTGTTGGCACTGCCGGTACTGCTGCTGTCGCTGCCGCAGGTGCGCCTGGCTGGCAACCTGTTGCGGCGCTTTGCCCTCGGAGACAGTACCGAAGCCGTGGGCCGCGACACCTTCGCCGGCTGCGTGGCCGTCATCACCGTCGGTGAGGCGGCGTCGGGCTCGCCGGCCGAGGCGCGCTTCAGCGACCGATACGGCACCAGTCACTATGTGATGGTGGAACCCTACGACGACGAAACCTTCAGCCGCGGCGATCGGGTGCTGCTGGTAGAGGCGTGGGGATCCGGCTTCCGGGTCATCGCCGCGCCCTCCGATGCCTGACCGGCAACAACCAAACTATAAAATATGGAGAACAAAAAGTGATTCAGAACCTTTCCAGTATCCTGACGATGGCCGGTGCGGTGCTCGTCGGACTGATTTTGATCGGCATCATTTTCGCGCGCCTGTATACCCGCGCATCCAAGGAGCGCTCCTTCGTGCGCACCGGCATGGGCGGGCAGAAGGTGATCATGAACGGCGGCGCGCTGGTGCTGCCGGTGCTGCACGAAATCATCCCGGTCAATATGAACACCCTGCGCCTGGCGGTATCGCGCAAGGAACACCAGGCGCTGATCACCAAGGACCGCATGCGCGTGGATGTACTGGCGGAGTTCTACCTGCGGGTGAAACCCGATATCGATGCCATCGCCAACGCCGCCCAGACCCTCGGCGTGCGCACCCTGGATCCGGAAGCGCTGAAGGAGATGATCGAGGGCAAGTTCGTCGACGCGCTGCGCTCGGTGGCCGCGGAAATGGAAATGGCGGAACTGCACGAGCAGCGCAGCCAGTTTGTGCAGAAGGTGCAGCAGGTGGTGTCCGAGGACCTGCTGAAAAACGGCCTGGAACTGGAATCGGTTTCCCTGACCGGCCTGGACCAGACCCACAAGGAATTCTTCAACCAGGACAATGTGTTCGACGCCGAGGGCTTGGCCAGCATGACCCGCTCGATCGAGGCGCGCCGCAAGGAGGTCAACGACGTCGAGCAGGAAACCATGGTGCAGATCGAGAAGAAAAATCTCGAGGCGGAGCGCGAAAAACTCGAAATCGAGAAGGAAAAACGCTACGCGCACCTGGAACAGCAGCGGGAAATCGAAAACCGGCAGGCGGCGCAGAAATCGAATATTGCCAAGGAGCTGGCCGCCCAGGAGCGCGCCGCGCGGCAGGCGGAAATCGAGGCCGAGCGGGAGGTCGACCAGTCGCGCATCTCCGCCGACCAGGCCACCAGGCTGCTGGAAATCGAGAAGGAGAAACGCCTGCAGGAGCAGGAGATCGAGCGCGAGCGGGTGCTGGATGAGCAGCGCATCTCCAAACAGAAGTCCGTGGAGATCGCCGAGCAGGAGCGCGCCATTGCGGTAGCGGAAAAATCCAAGGAGCAGTCGCTGGCAGACCAGCAGGCCAACGTGGCGCTGGCGGAGGCGGTCAAGGCCGAGGAGCAGGTCAACACCGCCAAGAATGTGGAGGTCGCCGAGCGCGACAAGCAGATCGAAATCATCGAGGCGCAGAAAGAGGCCGAGCGCCAGGCAACTGCGATCACCGTGGCCGCGGAAGCGGAAAAGGCGGCGGCCGAGGACAAGGCCGAGGCACTGCGCCTGCAGGCCAGCGCCGAGGCGGAATCCACCCGCATCAAAGTGGAGGCGGACCGCGAGAAATACGCCGTGGAAGCCGAGGGCCAGCGCCAGATGAACGAGGCCCTGAACAGTCTCAACGAGGCGCAGGTGGCACTGAAGAAAGTGCTCAGCCTGCACGAGAACCTGCCCAATATCATCCGCGAGAGCGTCAAGCCGATGGAGAGTATCGACGGCATGAAGATCATTTCCGTCGAGGGGCTGAGCGGTGTCGGCGATCGCGCCGGCGCGGTGGACGGGGATGGCAATGGCGGCAGTCAGAGCCTGCCGGAGGCACTCGTTGGCAGCGCGCTGAAACACCGCGCCATGGCGCCGCTGGTGGACTCGCTGCTGAAGGAAGCCGGGGTCGGCGACCTGAACCGGACGGTGGAAGCCGAAAGCTGATCGGCCCGGCCCGACGTTGTAGACGTTGTATCAAAGCCGCCCGGCGGCTGATGCCGGTCAGTTAAGCTACACTGTCGCCGCAAAGGCCCTGATGCCGGGTGCAGCCTTGCGAGACTGTCTGCGAGAGGGACCTCGCAGACAAGCCTACAGGGATGTATATACGGGGGGGCGCCTAGCCCGTGTCTCGCAAGGCTGCACCCGGTAGCAGGGCCGCCCCGAAGCCAGCCAAAGCCCCGTACAATCTCGTCTACCAAGCCTTTAGCTTAACTGACCGGTATTACGCCCGCCGGGCGGCCTTTTTATATCAACCCTTCGCGCGCAGGTGCCGGTCGAAAAACGCAATCATATCGTCCAGCGTATCCGGCGCATCCTCCTCGAAACAGTTGCCGAGAAACTCGTTGCAGCCGGTATCCAGAAACGCGTGGTTCTTGCCCTGGTAGACCTTGTACTCGATCGGCTGGCCCGCCGCGCGCATCTTGTCGACGAACGCCTTGACCGCCTCCGGCGGTGTGGTTTTGTCCTCGCTGCCGACATGGGCAAACACCGGTGGCAGCCGGTATTCGTCGGCATTTGGAATCCGGTACAGCGGTGACACCGCGCGGTAGAGATCGGGGTCCTGTTCCGGACTGATTTTGTCGCAGAAGATGCCGCGCGGTTTGGCGCCGGCCCACTGCCAGAAGCCGTTGGCCTCGGTTTCGAAACCGCCCCTGGCGGCGGAGTAGAGATCGAAGGCGCCGTAGCTGAGTACCGCCGCCTGCACCGCCAGGCCGTCGGCGGCGGCCACCTGCTCGGCGGTCCTGCCCTCCGGCAGGTAAGTGGGTTTGAAGGCCTGCCGCGCGCGGGTGAAGCCATCGCTGGACAGGTCGCGCCCGGCGGTCAGCAGCATCGCCGCCAGGTGGCCGCCGGCACTGTCGCCGGTAATCGCGATCCGTGCCGGGTCGCCGCCGTAGTCGGCGATATGGTCCTTGACCCAAAGCAGGCCGCCGAACACATCCTCGATGATTTCACTCATCAACGTCTGGTTGCCATTGTCCACCAGCAGCCGGTAGTTCATGTTGGCGACCACGAACTCGCCCTGTTCCGCCAGGTAGCGGGCGGTGGCGTCCATGATGCTGTTGTCGTTCACCAGCCAGCCACCGCCGTGGTAGATCACCACCACCGGATAGCTGTCGCCATCACCATCACCTGTGGGTTGGAAGATATCTGCTGTCAGCGAGACACCGGCGGGGCTGGCCCAGCGCAGATCCCGATGGACCTCCACCGTCACCTCGGCAGCGGTCGATGCGGCGTTGGTCATGGGGGTGCCGGGCGATTCAGCGGCTGTCAGTGGCATCGCGCTGCAGAGCAGCAGTGTCCAGAGAGTGCGGCGCATAGGAAGATCCTGTGTTCTGTGACCGGGTGACAATTGGCCCGCTGCAGTGTTTGTCGGTCGCCATTGCCGCTTTTGTCGCAGTGGCGGCTGCAGTTGAAGCGGCAATATGGCGCCGGTATCTTTGTTATCGAGGTACATTGGAAAAAATGTACAAGATTTTCACATTAATAAAAACGTTAGTCAGGGAGTCGTGATGAAAACAGTGAACCGGTATGGGGTAGCCGCCCTGTTGGGGGCCAGCGCGTTGCTGGGCGGGTGCGGCGGTGGTTCCGGCAATGATTCCGGCAGTGGTGGGGACAACGAAGAGATGCTCGCTACCCAAAACATCGACATGCCGTTAAATGTTGATGAGTTGAGTGACTTTATCTCGGTCGATCCTACCACGCCTATGCAGGAAAGCCGCTGCGAGATCGACCGGCAACCAGAGGCCGGCGAGCTTATCGAGGTGGAACCCTGTCTCTATCGATACCAGCCGCGCAGTGGTTTTCTCGGCGACGATCAGGCGGTGATCAATATCCTGGGTGAGAGCTACGAAGACACCGCGATGCGCCAGCGGTTCGAGATCCACTTCTCGGTGCGCCTGCGGGAAATAGACCTGGAAGCCCTCGGGGAGGCTGGTGTGGAGAATGTTGTCACTTTCCGGGTATCGCCGGACGACTATTCGCCGCGCAACGATGTCGCCGCGCTCGGAGACTTCAACGGCGACGGACGGGATGATTTCGGCATCCTGTACAAGCCCGGGGAGACGAGCTTCCAGCAAATGGCGGTGATTTATGGCCGCAGCCAGTTCGACAGCCACTACAACCTGCTGGAGTGGCCGGAAAACATGGCGGCGTCGCAGGGTCACCATTTCCAGTGGCAGGAGTTCCTGTGGGATGTCAGCACGCTCGGCGATTTCAATGCCGACGGTTACGACGATATTGCCATCGGCGATCGCGTCTCGGTGACCATATTTGGCGCTGCCAATCCGCAGGATGACCCCTACACGGAAATCGTCGACCACAACAATACCGACGCGGGCCTGCGCACGGCGACGTTCAATGCGATCGTATCCGGCGAGTCCCGTTACAACACCCGCGGCGTGGGGGATGTCAACGGCGACGGCGCCACCGATCTGGCGATGACCGGCGTCGAACCCACGGAGGTGGGCTACGGACAGTTTTTTGTCGTGCCCGGTGGCGCCGATGTCAGTGCCATTCCATCCACCGACGCCGAGTACGGTATCCACACCTTCCAGATGGTCGAGGCCGGTTATGCCGGAGACAGTTTCGGCTGGATACCGCAGGATGGCTTTGGCGACGTCAACGGCGACGGCATCGACGACCTGCTCACCGCCGAATTATCCATGAATGACCAGGCAGAAGGGCGCGCCTACCTGTTCTACGGCCATGGCAACTTCCCCCGCGTCACCACGGTGGACACTTTTGCGCAGACGATTGCCGGCGGCACGGTGATCACCTCCACGGCGGAAACCGGGACTCGTCTCGGTCGCTGCCTCGCCATCGTCAACGACCTCAACGGCGATGGGCTGGATGAAATCGCCCTGGCCCAGGCGGGCAACGATGACGGCAGTCCCGGGCGGTTGCGCATCATCTATGGCAGCGGCGACTTGCCGCAGACGCTGGCAATGCTTTCGGAGGACACGGTATTTGATCAGGCGCCCAATGGTGGCTTCTCCGTGATTGGCAGCGACGCCTGTAGGGCCCTGTCCGTGGGCGATGTGAACGGCGACGGCTACAACGACCTGGCCGTTATGGATACGCATGAAACATATATCAGTGCAGGCAGCTTTACCCTGATCTACGGTGGCCCCGATATACCGGCCGAGCTACCGCTGTACGAGCGCTCCAACCGAACGGTGCTGTTCTATACCGGCGGTGTCTCGTTGAGCGGCTTTACCGGCGAAGTCACGACCGTGGCCGGTGTGGGCGACGTCAATGGTGATGGATTTGACGATATGCTGGTGCCGACCCGTGAAAATGAAAACAACAATGTCATCCTGATACCGGGAGGCAGCCACTTCTCCAGATAAGGAGCCCTGCGCTCGGCAAGGTGAGCGCCGCGTCAGAATCGTGGAAAACGCGGCGCTTTTCGGCTTTCCTGAATGGAAAGAAGCCGCAACACCGAGCGCGCATGGAATACAAGGACTACTACCAAATCCTCGGCCTGGAGCGCGACGCCGACCAGGCCGAGATCAAGCGCGCCTACCGCAAGCTGGCGCGCAAATACCACCCCGATGTCAGCAGTGAAGAGGGCGCCGAGGATCGCTTCAAGGAGGTCGGCGAGGCCTACGAAGTGCTGAAGGACCCGGAGAAGCGCGCCGCCTACGACCAGCTGGGCAGCGGCTACCACTCCGGCGAGGAGTTCCGCCCGCCACCGGGATGGGACCAGGGCTTCGAATTCCACGGCGGCGGCTATACCGAGGCGGATCCGGAGGCCTTCAGCGACTTCTTCGAGAGCCTGTTCGGGCGCGCTGGTTTTGGCGCGGGGCACGCCGGTTTTGGCGCCCGGGGCGGTGGCTTCAGGCACGAATTTCACGCCCAGGGTGAAAACACCCACGCCAGAATCGCCATCGACCTGGAAGACAGCTACCGCGGCGCCAGCCGCCAGATCACGCTGAAGCACTCCGAGCTGGGGCCGGATGGCCGGCCGCAGCTCAGGGAGCGCAAGCTGAACGTCAAGATTCCCAAAGGTGTCACCGAGGGCCAGCAGATCCGCCTGGCCGGCCAGGGGCAGCCGGGCATGGGCGAGGGCAAGCCCGGCGATCTCTACCTGGAGATCACCTTCAACCCGCACCGGCTCTACTCGGTCGAGGGCAGAACGGTCTACCTGGATCTGCCGCTGTCCCCCTGGGAGGCGGCGCTCGGCGCCAGGGTGCGGGTGCCGACGCCGGAGGGCGCAGTGCACCTGACGATACCGGCCAACAGCAAAAGCGGCAGCAAGCTGCGGCTGAAGGGGCGCGGCATTCCGGCCCGCGGTACACCGGGGCAGGCGCCGGGCGATCTCTACGCGGTACTGAAAATAGTCGCGCCACCGGCGGACAGCGAGGCACACAGGGAGGCCTATCGCCAGTTCAGCCAGGCGTTCGAATTCGATCCGCGCGCGGGCATGGGAGGATAACGTGGCGAGCAGGAAAGAAGAGGCGATTACCGGTGCGGTTCTGGACGAAGACAGCGAACTCACCCTGAGCGAACTCTGTCGCGCCTGCGGCCTGCCGGCGGAACATATCATGGCGCTGGTGGAAGAGGGCGTGATCGAACCGCGCAGCCGCGTGAGGCTGCGCTTTAGCGGCGTCTGCGTGCGTCGGGTGCGGCGGGTCCATTCGCTGGAGCGGGATCTGGGGGTGAACCTGGCCGGCGCGGCGCTGGCGATCGAGTTGCTGGAGGAGATCGAAAGGCTGCAGGCCCGGTTGGCGCGGTTGGAGGAGCGCGGCTAGTCCGCGCCGCTGCCGTGCGTGCGGTATCGGGGTTCCCGGATTCCGCTGCGCTTCATCCGGGCTACAAGGGTGGTTGTACGTGTTGGGCGAATTCAGGTGGTGGCAGCTGTGGTGATGGTCATCACCAGATAGGCGTTGTAGGCAATATAGGCCGCCAGCAACAGGCCGCCCTCGAAACGGTTGATGCGG
This sequence comes from Microbulbifer litoralis, assembly GCF_023634065.1. Classification (GTDB taxonomy): domain Bacteria; phylum Pseudomonadota; class Gammaproteobacteria; order Pseudomonadales; family Cellvibrionaceae; genus Microbulbifer; species Microbulbifer litoralis. The sequence continues at coordinate 253,985 of NZ_JALKCV010000003.1, read as the reverse complement.
CCCTGGCCGCGGAAGCCGTAGCCGAACACAAACAGCGCCACGGTCAGGCCGATAACCACCGGCCAGTCCCGGGTCAGCATTTCCGGTGGCACATTGTCCATCGGCGCGATAACGCCGGCGATACCCACCACCGCCAGCAGGTTGAACATGTTGGAACCCACCACATTGCCGATGGCGATATCGTGTTCGCCCTTGCGCGCGGCGATCACCGTGGCCGCCAGTTCCGGCAGTGAGGTGCCGAGCGCGACGATGGTGAGGCCGATGATCAGGTCGCTGACACCGAGGGACTCGGCGATGGTCACCGCGCCCCAGACCAGGATACGCGAGCTGACAATCAGCAGCGTCAGGCCCGCCACCACCCAGAACAGGGCGCGCCCCAGCGGCATCGCGTGCACTTCCAGCTCGCTTTGCACCTCTCCCTCGAGGACATCGCCCTTGCCGCGCAGACCGGAGTAGATGGTCCAGCCGACCAGCGCGAAAAAGCCCAGCAGCAGCACCGACGCCTCCGGGCGCGCGAGCCGGCCGTTCCACAGGAAAAAGCCGGTCAGCAGGCTGATGGCCAGCAGCAGCGGCAGCTCGCGGCGCACGATCTTGGAGTGTACCGCCAGCGGGATCATCAGCGCCGTGGCGCCGAGGATCAGGCCGGTATTGGCGATATTGGAACCGTAGGCGTTGCCCAGCGCCAGGCCCGGGCTGCCATCCAGGGCGGCCATCGCGGATACCACCATCTCCGGCGCGGAGGTGCCGAAACCGACGATCACCATGCCGATCAGCAGCGTCGGCATGCCGGCGTGTCTGGCGGTGGCGGCCGCACCCTCGACGAAGCGGTCGGCGCTCCAGACCAGCAGGGCGAATCCGGCGATGATGGCGAGGGCGGCGAGAATCATGGGGTGTCCTTGGTCTGTGCTATCCGGGTGGCGCGGCGTCCGGTTGACGCCCGCAAACGGGGGCCGATTGTAACGGCTTGGCGGAAATACGACAGGGCCAATTTGGTGATCGTGCGCTGTGGGCCAGCGGCGCCGTGCCGGTCTGGCCAGTCAGTGCGTTTACCCGCCACAGCTGGGCTACAGTGATTACATAGCCCCGAACCGGCGAGAGGAAGGTCGATGAACAAGAAGCTGTTGCTGGGCGCCCTGATCGGCGCCGGCGTGTCCATGCTCAACAAGAAGATGCGCCAGCAGCCGCAGGCGCCGTCCGGTGCGCCGGGTGGGCGCCCGGTGCCGCCGCCGGACTTCTCCCGCGTACCGCCGCCGGATACGGGCCGCGCCGGGCCGGATGACACCAGCCTCGACGACATCCTCACCCGCGGCGGCAGGTCCGCCAGCGGCGCGGCGCCGGGGGGCGGCGGTCTCGGCGATATATCCGGCGGTACCGCGCCCGCGGGTGCCGGCGGTGCTGGCATGCTGATCGAGATCGCCCGCCGCGTGTTCGCGCAGATGCAGCAACAGGGTGGCGCTTCGGGTCGGCCGGGCGGTGGATCTGCGGGCGCCGACAACCTGAACGATGTTCTGGGCGAAATCTTCGGCCGTATGGGCGGCAAGTTCAGTCCACAGGGGCCGGGTGGCCCCGGCGGCAACAGCGGCGGCTGGTCAGACCCGCAGCAGCGGATGTTCGGCTTTGCCGACAGCGGTAGCGGCGGCAGGGGCGAGGAGCAGGCGGATCTGCTGCTGCGTGCCATGATCGCCGCCGCGCAGGCGGACAGCCGTATCAATGCCAACGAGCAGCGCAATATCAGCAGGGCGCTGGAAGGCAAGCTGGACAGTGCCGAACTGGAGGAATTCCGGCAACTGCTGACGCAACCGGTGGATATGGAACAGGTCGTCTCGCGGGTCAACGATCCGGCCACGGCGCTGAATATCTACCTGGTGTCGGCGCTGACCGTCGACGAGTGGAACCCGAAGGAAAAGGCCTATATGGACGCGCTGGCGGAAAAGCTCGGCATCTCGGAACAGGCGGTACACACGATCGAGCAGCAGTTGCCGCGAGCCGCCTGAATATCCCGTTTCCCGCCGGGCCGCCAGGGCGATCCGGCCATAACGCAGTAAGGAGTTATCTATGAACCCTGCCAAAATGTTGCTTCAGGTATTTGCGATCGGTCTTCTGCTCGCGCTGTTTGCCGGCTGCTCGCCGAAACACGAAGAGCGTAAAGACAGCGGCACCGATATGTCCGCGCCGCCCGCCGGCGAGGAACAGATGGGGGCCACCGGCTGTTGCCAGCAGACCGGCGGTTCCTGCGCCAGCCCGGTCAGTGAATCCGAGTGTTCCGATATGAACGGCACCTTCGTGGAGGGGCAGTCCTGCGATACCAATACCGGTCAGTGCGGCGATTCCATGTAGTTGCCGGGACCGCGGTGGCGGGGTGCACCTGCCTGCGCCCCGCCCGCGTCATGCGCCGGGCAGCAGCTCGGCGAAGTTCTCCCCGGTCGGGTAGCGGCTGGCCGACCAGCCCAGCCGCACCACCACCGTATTGGTCGACGGCGAGATCATCACCCGCTGTCGGCGGTTGCCCTGCATCAGGTAGACGTCGTCCGGCAATTGCGGGTAGCGCGGGGAGCTGCCGCCGCGGTTCAGCCAGAACTGGTAGCCGTAGCGGGGCTCGTTGTCGCTGCTGTTGGGCGCCGCCGCGCGCTCGACCCACTCTTCGCTGAGTAGCCGCCGGCCGTTCATCTCGCCGCGGTTCAGCATCAGCAGGCCCAGACGCGCCCAATCGCGGGCGGAAGCGTAGATATACGAGCTGCCGACAAACACCCCGCTCGGATCCACCTCGAATACTGTGTGCGCCATGCCCAGCGGTTGCAGGATTTCATCGCGAAAGAAATCCACGCTCGACTGCACTTCGCCGCCCAGGCGCTCGTGCATCCATCGGGCGATCAGGTTGGTGGTGCCGGAGGAATAGGAAAAGTGCGCCCCCGGTGCGAAGGCCGCCGGGCTGGCCAGGGCCACATCGGAGGCGCTGTGGGAGCGGAACAGCATCCGCGTGGCGTCGCTGCCCGGCGTGTAGGTCTCGTCGAAGTCCAGTCCGGAGGACATGTGCAGCAGGTCCTCCATGGCGATGGCGGCGCGCTCGTCACCCCGCCACTGCTCGAACACCGGTCGCGAGCCGGTATCCGCCAGCCCCAGGGTTTCCATGCGGCCCAGCATCATCGCCGTCAGGCTCTTGCCCATGGACCAGCCGAGCAGCGGAGTCTGCGCGTCGATCCCCGGGCCGTAGACCTCGGCGGCAATGCGGCCGTCCTGGACGACCAGCAGCGCACGGGTCTGCAGCCCGGCGGCGTTGTCGCGGGCGAGGATCGTCGCGGCGCGGCGCTGCAGGTCGGCATCGATCGAAGAGACGGCGGCGCCCCGCGGCCACTCGCCGCTGCCGCCCGCTACCGGTGCCAGCTTTACCGAGTCCAGCCCGGCAGTCTCGCCGATATCCAGCGTGCAGCCGAGCCCTTCGCGGTAGGTGGCGCTGGTCTGTCCCAGCCCCAGCAACTCGGCCGTTACCCCGCGTTCGCCGTACTGCAGTTGCAACAGCCGCGTGGCGGGGGAGTAGGAAGCCAGGTCATCCATAATCCGCTGTTCATCAAAACCGGATACAAAGCGTCCGGAACAGGCCAGCTTGGCGCCCATGCCGGTGGCCACGCGCACGGCACTGCCCAGTTGGGTGATGGAAAAGCCCAGCAGCCGGGGCGCGGCGAAAGCCGCTGTAATCGCGGCGATGGCGACGCATCCAAACAGGATGGTTATAGTTTTTTTCATGACTGGCCCGTCGATTGAAGTTCCGCATTGCTGGTGTTCGGGGAAATTGTATCGGCTTCGCAATCGCCGCTGCTGGTCCGTTTGAGCCTTTCCCGCCGGGCAGCGATGACCGGATCAACTAACCCGGTTTTTGGAACGGTCTACCCTTGACATTAGTTTCAGGTGCAACTAAGTTCGTTGCACCTGAAACTAATGAGTCCGCTGCGACGCCGAATGCGCAGCCAAACGAGAGAAAAACGGAGGGGCCTGATGTCCGATTTATTTGAAAACCCGATGGGCCTGGACGGCTTTGAATTCGTCGAATTCACCGCGCCGGAGAAAGGCATTCTGGAAACCGTCTTCGAGGCCATGGGCTTCACCAAAGTGGCCCACCACCGTACCAAAGACGTGGAATTGTGGCGCCAGGGCGATATCAACTTTATCACCAACTACGAGCCGGGCAGCCACGCCGACTACTACGCCCGCGAGCACGGCCCCTCTGCCTGTGGCCTGGCTTTTCGCGTCAAGGACGCCACCTTCGCCTACAACGAGGCGATCAAAAAGGGCGCGCAGCCGGTGGAAGTGGCAACCGGCCCGATGGAACTGCGCCTGCCGGCCATCAAGGGTATCGGCGGCGCCACCCTGTACCTGATCGACCGTTACAAGGAAGGCGAGAGCATCTACGATATCGACTTCCACTGGCTGGAAGGTGTGGACAAGCACCCGGAAGGCTGCGGCTTCCACACCCTGGATCACCTGACCCACAACGTCTATCGCGGCCGCATGGACTACTGGGCCAAGTACTACGAAGACCTGTTCAACTTCCGCGAGATCCGCTACTTCGATATCAAGGGCGAGTACACCGGCCTGACTTCCAAGGCCATGACCGCGCCGGACGGCAAGATCCGCATCCCGCTGAACGAAGAGGCGGCCGGCGGTGGCGGCCAGATCGAAGAGTTCCTGATGAAGTACAACGGCGAGGGCATCCAGCATATCGCCTTTGCCTGTGACGACCTGGTGGCCTGCTGGGATCGCCTCAAGGCCCAGGGCATGGAGTTCATGACCCCGCCCCCGGAAACCTATTATGAAATGCTGGAAGAGCGCCTGCCCGGTCACGGTGAACCCACCGAGGAACTGAAAAAGCGCGGCCTGCTGCTGGACGGCACCACCGAGGACGGCGAGCCGCGCCTGCTGCTGCAGATTTTCTCCGCCAACATGCTCGGCCCGGTATTCTTCGAGTTTATCCAGCGCAAACAGGACGAGGGCTTTGGCGAAGGCAACTTCAAGGCCTTGTTTGAATCCATCGAGCGCGACCAGGTGAAGCGCGGCGTTGTAGGTGGAGAGAGTGGCGACAAGAAAGACGGCGATGCGGCATGATCAAACGCATTCACCACGTGGCCTACCGCTGCCGCGATGCCAGGGAGACCGTGGAATTCTACCGCGATCTCCTGGGCATGGATTTCCAGCTCGCCATCGCCGAGGACAAGGTACCCTCCACCGGCGAGCCGGATCCCTATATGCACGTATTTCTCGATGCGGGCATGGGCAATGTGCTGGCTTTCTTCGAAATCCCCAACTCGCCGGATATGGGGCGCGATGAAAACACCCCCCAGTGGGTGCAGCATATCGCTTTCGAGGTGGAGAGCATGGACGAACTGCTGGCGGCCAAGGCCCGACTGGAAGCCGCCGGCATCGACGTGCTGGGCCCCACGGACCACACGATTTTCAAGTCCATCTATTTCTTCGACCCCAACGGCCACCGCATCGAGCTGGCCGCCAACACCGCCAGGCCCGGTATGCATTCCGAGCTGAAGCGGGTGGCCGAAGACATGCTGGACGAGTGGTCGCGCACCAAGAAGGCACCGCGGCACGCAGCCTGGATGCACGGCGAAGAAGAATTTATACCGAACACTGAACAGGAGGCACAGTGAAGCTAGCCAGCCTTAAATCCGGCCGCGACGGCCAGCTGGTCGTGGTGACCGACGACCTGACCCGCATGGTGTCCGCAGCCGATATCGCGCCCACGCTGCAGAGTGCGCTGGATAACTGGGGCACAGTGTCCGGCGAGCTGGAAGTGTTGCACGGCAAACTGCAAAGCGGCGAGATCGATGGCGAGACCTTCGACCAGGCCAAATGCCACTCGCCACTGCCGCGCGCCTACCACTGGGCCGACGGCTCCGCTTACGTCAACCACGTGGAGCTGGTGCGCAAGGCCCGCGGTGCGGAAATGCCGGAGAGTTTCTGGACCGACCCGCTGATGTACCAGGGCGGTTCCGATACCTTCCTGGCTCCGCGCGAGCCGGTGAAAATGCCGCAGAGCGAAGGTTTCGGTATCGATTTCGAAGCCGAGCTCGCCGTCATCACCGACGACGTGCCCATGGGGGTGACGCCGGAAGACGCGCTGCAGCACATCAAGCTGGTGATGCTGGTCAACGACGTCTCCCTGCGCGGCCTGATCCCGGGTGAGCTGGCCAAGGGCTTCGGTTTCTACCAGTCCAAACCGTCCAGCGCCTTCTCGCCAGTGTGCGTCACGCCGGGACAGCTGGGCGGCCATTGGAAAGGGGGCAAGCTGCACCTGCCGCTGGTATCCGAACTGAACGGCGACAAGTTCGGCGAGCCCAACGCCGGCGTGGATATGACCTTCCACTTCGGCCAACTGATCGCCCACGCCGCCAAAACCCGCCCGCTGGGCGCCGGCACCATTATCGGTTCCGGTACCGTGTCCAACAAACTCGACGGGGGTCCCGGCAAGCCGGTGGCCGAGGGTGGCGTCGGCTACAGCTGCATCGCCGAGATCCGCATGATCGAGACCATCCAGGATGGCAAGCCGGGCACTGCCTTTATGCAGTTCGGCGACCGCATCGCCATCGAGATGCTGGACGACAAAGGCCAGTCCATTTTCGGCCGCATCGAGCAGACGATCGAACGGGCCTGAGGTAGGGGTGCCCGATCAAACAGAAAGCCCGGCCGATTCCCTCGGCCGGGCTTTCTTTATGTGAAGCAGAACGCTCTGTTGTAGGAGCCTGCCCTGCAGGCGAACAGCGCGAGACTGGCCGTCAAGCGGATTTCGCCTGCAGGGCAGGCTCCTACAGAGAGGTTTTGGCGAAGGTGAGGTGCAATACGCCGCTGCTGAAAAGATGTTCGAAAATTTGACTTAAGGGATCGCCGGTTCAACCCACCGGAACCGACAAGCCCAGCTTCTCTGCCTTCTAGCCAATTGATCAAGTTCGTCCATATTCTTTGCGACGATGATTAACGCCAGATCGATATCGCCGGCCGTGTAATCAATATTCTGAATCTGCTCTTCCATGCTGAGTTGGCTGGTTAGCCTGTCGACGCCGGCACCACCACCTCACTCCAATTCGATGTCAACAATAACGGTTTAAACCCGGGCAATTTCCTGTAGTCCAGAACAGCCATACCTGACCGGATAATCCCTCTTTTCTGCCATCGTTTGATCCGCTCGCTGGAGCGCCGAGGCCGATAATCCGATCTGGATTCCGAAATTTATGTTGTCTCATACAGGGCGTGTATAGGTTCAGGCTTACAAAAAGAAATGGTTGATAGTTCCATATTGCGGCAAGAACCCTCTAAAAAATCCGCAAAGATCACTATGAATCCGTTTAATACCTTTTGGTAGGCAAGCCATAGGAAGGCCATTCCAGTGGACATCATAGCATTCCTGAGAGATCTATCAGGTTGTTTGAGGTCTAGGGCTCTGTAAGCATTATACAGCATTAGAAAGAAATTCTATTTTCTGATTGTCCTCACCTCCGAGAGTGAGATCGACAACCTGAAAGGTGATTTGGAAGCTGGTGAGCGAGGGTAGTTCCGGGCATCGGTTTCATTGAAGCATTTTCGGTATCTTGTGAGACGGTCAATTTTATTTGATCAAATACAGCTTTCAGGAAAGTTAAGGAGATTCAATGAAATAAGTTAAAAATAAAATTTATACAGCCTTTGTAAAATTAATATAAGAATATAGTTACATTCAGAAATATAGCTGAGTTATCTGAAAGTTTATTTTTAGCATCGATAAATTAAGTGCCGTAAAAATTACGGTGAGATTCTAATCTTTTCAGTCTAAGGGGTTAATAGTTCACTAAAATCTATGAGGTTTATCCAATGAATAAGGACGAACAAATAAAGTTGGCAAAAACGGGGTGCCGTTCAGTCAGTGTTTTTCTCGGCGCTTTTGTAGTTCTATTGACAATTCCTCTAACAGCTTTGGGACAGGGGACCGCGGATCTGCTCGTTACAAAAGAGGCCTTGCCAGATACCGTCTCTGTCGGAACTCAGTTTGACTACGTCTTCGAGTTCATTAACTATGGGCCCGATGATGCTGATGAATTTTCCCTTGTCGATGAATTACCCAGTTCGCTAAATTATGTAAGCTGTGTTGCTCCGACGGCCTTTAGTTGCGGGATGGGTGGTGCAGGTGTTTTTAAAGCAGAAGTTGCTAGCCTCCCCACCGACCTCTGGCACGAGGTAGTACTAACTGTAGAGGTGGCGGCTTCCGCAGTTCCCAATTCGCAAATCTCAAACACGGTAGTTGTCAGCAGCCAGCAAGACGACCCCTTTCCTCCAAGTAATGACTTTACGGAATCGGTCTTTGTAGAAGATGAAGGCTTGGAAGCAGATCTCGCCATTACCAAGGAAGCGTCCGCCGATACTGTCATAGTGGGAACTCAGTTCGACTACACCCTGACCATCGAAAATGCGGGCCCGGATAACGCTGAGCAAGTGGAGTTGGTCGATATGCTACCCGCAGAGTTGACCTACGTCTCCTGCTCCACCGGAGGTGCTCCGGGTAGTAGTTGCGAGTTGCTTGCGGATGGAGAAACCTTCACGGCAGCCCTGGGGACGATTGATAGCGGCGCCAGCCGCGACGTAACCCTGACTGTAGAGCTGGACGAATCGACACCGGTCGGTACCGAGGTGGTCAATGGGGCAAATGTGCAGAGCCCGGATGCCGATGACCCGGATAAGAAAAACAATATCGACAGCGCCTCCGTCATCGCTGCGGCAGCTCCCGAGCCGCTGACGTATTATCTGCACGGCTTCGATGTGGCTGGCACGGCCAATGGTTTCACCATGGATATGAACGCGCCTTCACCACCGCAGCCACTCAACCTGAACCTGATCAATGCGCCAAAATGGTATAGCGATCCGGCCCTGGACGGCAGCTTCGCCGCCGGTGATTATGAGCTGAGCTTCCCCTGCTCCCTGGGCATCGGCGTCGCTACCACTTACGCCCTGCACCGCACGGATATCGATGGCAGCAATCCGGAGCTGATGGCGTCTCTCACCCAGCCGTTGCAGGTCTGCACGGGGTTCCAGACCATCACCATTCCGGTGAGAAGCGTCGAGGCACTTGACGACGAGCGGCTGCGCCTCCGTATTTCCACGCTGCTGGGCCTGTCGCTGACGCTGGATCTCGGTGAGGACGTGAAGCTGGTTACGCCGGAGTTTACGGAAGCATCTGGTGGTGATTTCTAGTAGAGACTGGATAAACGGGTGAAGCGGTGTAGTGTAACGCCCGATCAACACGAAGCCCGATCGAGATGAAGGTTCGATCGGGCTTTTTATTACGCGGCGGATATTAAAGCGCAATTAGCGGTACAGGTTGACACACAGGGACCCCCTGTCCTGTAGGGGAATTGTCCTGGCCTCCCGAAGGCCCGCGTAACCCGGATGCAGCGCAGCGTAATCCGGGAACCGGGGTTGCCGGAAGGCTCGGCCCCGGATTCCGGATCCGGGCTACGGGTGCGCGCCCCGTGCTGCAGGGGAATTTCCTAACCGCCCCGAAGGCCCGCGTAGCCCGGATGCAGCGCAGCGTAATCCGGGAATCGGGGTTGCCGCAAAGCACAGTGCCCGGGTCTGGTTCTGCGCGCCCGGAATCTAAAGGCGCCGCAGGGATAGTACCGGTATATTACGCCGCACCTTCGCCAGCTTTTCCGTATCCAGCGTCGCGGTAATCACCGCTTCCCCTTCAGCGGCTTCCGCCAGCACCTCGCCGTGCACCCACACGGTCACCTCTTCCGCCTGCGCGGACGGAAGGCCGAATATCAAAACCAGTAGCAGGGCGGTGCTGAGTGCTTTCATGGGGGCGGATCCATTTTGCAGGGATACAGGAAAACTATACGCGCAGCGTCGCAGAACCGATGAAAGCGGTCGTCGCTATCGTCCGATTAAAGGGCTTCGGCTTCTACCAGTCCAAACCCTCCAGCGCCTTTTCACCGGTATGCGTGGCACCGGAACAGCTGAGCAGCCACTGGAAAGAAGGCAAACTGCATCTGCCGCTGGTATCCGAACTCAACGGTGATAAATTTGGCGAGCCCGACGCCGGTGTGGATGTGACCTTCCACTTCGGCCAACTGATTACCCACGCCGCCAAGACCCGCCCGCTGGACACTGGCACTATCATCGGTTCCGGTACCGTGTCCAACAAACTCGACGGAGGCCCGGCAAGCCGGTGAACGCCGGCGGCGTCGGCTACAGCTGTATCGCCGAGACCCGCATGATCGAGACCATCCAGGACGGCAAGCCCAGCACGTCCTTCATGCAGTTCGGCGACCGGATCGCCATCGAAATGCTGGACGACAAAGGCCAGTCCATTTTCGGCCGTATCGAGCAGACCGTCGAACAGGTGTAGGCCACGCCGGTCGATTAATCGGAAAGCCCGGTCGATTGCTTTGGCCGGGCTTTGTGCTGTCTGGAACTCTTCCCCGCTAGCGATCTCTGGAAGAAGTGCGAACCAGCACAATCAACCCTGTTGCTTATTCTCCGTTTCGATCGCCGCGTGCGGGCGGGAAAATCGGTGCAGCGGTTGGGCATGGAAAGCCTCTTTCCCCTCGCTGGGTGGCCGAAGTCGAACGGGATGCCGGTAATCCGGACCTGGAGACACTCAACAAAATAGGCCGGCCATTCGGCTACCGGATTGGTTTCGTGGCCCAAAGACGCGGGCGCTGAATCTCTTTATTCAGATCCGGTGCATGGGTGAAATGCAGGGGCAGTGCCATTCCTGTCAGGTCTTACAGCTTGTAGCCAAGTTTGCACGCAACATAAAGTCGGGACGACAGGAAAAAACAGATTGTTTTAACCCTTTCAATACTCGGCCGCCAGTTTGATGGTGCCCCCCAAACATCTCTTGTCCTTGGAACGACTGCACCCAAAAAAGGCGGGTAACCTCACCGCAGGTATCGCGGTCTGTAACTCCTGTAGTCCGGTTGAAACCCGCAGGGTTTCCATTTCTCAAAGTGATTTGATCAAGAGGACTAAAGTATGAGCAGATGCAGAAAATTTTTTGCCGCACTGATGGGTTGGTCGATTGGTTCGACCTTGCTCCGCCTTGCAGTAATAGTGCTGATGACACCGCTGGCAGCCATAGCGCAGAATGCAGACCTCGATCTCGATATGTCAGATTCCGTTTCCGAAGTTGATATCGGTACCCAGTTCGATATCACTATGGTAGCGATAAATCATGGTCCGGATGCTGCGCAAAACGTGACAGTGATAAACCCACTTCCCGGCGGCCTGAGTTTCATCGGATGTACCGCAACGGACGGAAGCTGCGGCCTCAATGGAGGGGGGGACGTCGAAGCCAGCTTCAGCAGTCTCGATGCACCGCCGCCAGGACCGGAAGTTGAGTTTGAAACAATCACTCTCACGGTAGAAGTGAACCAGTCCGCTTCTCCCGGTGAACTCATTCAAAATGTGGCGACAATCAGCAGTCTGACGAACGATCCGGGCCCGCAGCAGAACATCGCCTTTGTCGACATCCAGGTGGCCGGTGCCAGTGCGGATCTTCAGCTGACCAAGGAAGTCTCCGCTGAAAGCGTTGTGGTAGGTACTCAGTTCAACTACACCCTGACCATCGAAAATGCGGGCCCTGATATCGCGGAGCGCGTGGTGCTGCTTGATGAGCTCCCCGCCGAACTGAGCTTTGTCTCCTGTTCTACCGGCGGTGTCCCGAATAGTAACTGTGAACTGCTTCCGGATGGAGAAACTTTCCGCGCGTCATTTGAGAGTATCGGCAGTGGCGGTAGCCAGGATGTTACCCTAACCGTTGAGCTGGATGAATCCACACCCATTGGTACGGAGGTTGTCAATCAGGCGAATGTTCTAAGCCTGGATGCAGATGACCCGGACCAGAAGAATAACGGTGACGGTGCCTCGATCATCGCCGCAGCGGCGCCCGAGCCGCTGACATTCTATCTTCATGGCTTCGATGTGGCAGGCACCGCCGACGGCTTTACCATGGATGCGAATCCGCCCTCGCCGCCGCAGCCGCTCAATCTGAACCTGATCAACGGTCCCCAGTGGTACAGCGAACCGGGCCTGGATGGCAGCTTCGTCGCCGGCGATTACGAACTGAGCTTCCCCTGCTCACTGGGTATCGGCCTCGCCACTACTTACGCATTGCACCGCACGGCCCCGGACGGCAGCAGCCCGGAACTGATGGCCTCGCTCACCCAGCCGCTACAGATCTGCACCGGTTCCCAGACCATCACTATCCCGGTAAGCAGTGCCGAAGCCTTCGATGACGAGCGGCTGCGCCTGCGTATCTCCACCCTGCTGGGTCTGTCGATCACGCTGGATCTGGGTGAAGACGTAAAACTGGTAACACCGGAGTTTACCGAAGCGGGCGGTGATGATTTTTAAAAAAACGGCAAATCAAGCTGGGGCCGATCTGCGTCTCCACCCACTGCCAATTCACTGCCAACGGCAGTCGGAGTTCACGGGACCTCTGCCGATATGAGTGAGCGGTGAAGTTACATCCTGTGAGAGCCGGTGATCCGGCGGGTAAAGGCGCTGTCGTTGAGTGCGGTATTTTTCCTGCTGGACCGGCTCCCCGGCAGGACCTACGCGGCTCGGCCGTACCTTGCCGCGGTCGGAATCCCGGAACCTGAGTGATCATTAAAACAGGATTCAAGTTATGAACTCATTTCTGAAATATGTGGGATTGCACAGCGCTTTATTTGTGGCACTGGGGACAATCACAAGCGGTGCCCAGGCAGGTAGTTTTCCCCTGGGCACGCTACCCGGAGGCACCACCTGTTCCGGTGTTGCCATCAACAACAGCGGTACTGTGGTTGGCCACTGCGACGACGCCACGGGGCGCACCGTTGCTATCCGCAAGCGAATTGACCAGCCCATCGAACAGCTTCCCACTATGGCGAACAATTCTTGCCGGGTAATTGATGTCAGCAACATCAATGTTGCATCGGGTGAATGCACGGATGCTAGCGGCGAAGTTTTGCCGGTGCGATGGGAAGCTAATGGTGTCCGGCAGACGCTGCAGCCTATACCCGGATTATTGGGCTTGCTCGCGGATGTTTCCGCCACCGGAGGACCTATCAATTATAACCGCTGGGTTATCGGCAGCAGCTACTCGGCGAATGGCCAGGCCCGGCCAGTGGTATGGCGCGGTAATCAGGTGACCCCGGAAATGCTTCCGCTGATTGAGCCCCTGACATCCGGGGGGCTCGATGCCGTCCATTGTGAGCCGGTTGCCCTGAACGACAACACTCTCACCTTCAATGGTCCGATTGTGGTCGGCACCTGCAGCGTGGCCAACGCTAGCGGCGTAGTGCGTTCGATGGCGGTGTACTGGCGACGGCCGAACGGAAATGGCAACTACGCGGTGAATGTGCTGGACAGCCTGGGTGCCGACAGCAACTGTCGAGTTGTTGATGTCAACAATGCTGGAGATATCACCGGGGTCTGCACTGATGCCAACGATGAGGAGCAGGCTGTATTCTGGGCTGCGGGTGGTGTCTCGGTGCAGTCTGTAGCGGCACTGATACCCGGGGGCAGCGCCCGAAGCAGCGCCGTGGCAATCAATGGCACTGGCTGGATCGCTGGTACTTTCCGCGCGGCTGATGGCTATGATCACGCTTTTGCCTGGGACCCTCTCAACAGTACCTTCGAGGAGATCGTCCCGCCGTCCGGCCTATATCACAGCCGAGCGGCTGATATCAGTGACTCTCAGAATGTCGTAGTTGGTACCGTTCATGAGGATGGCAATGTGATGCGCGGCTTCTCATGGACGCAGTCTCAGGGAGTCAATGTTCTACCGGCGGCCTTTATCCCGCCCGTTCAAAACATTCCGGAAGTCAGAAATGACGAACTACTGTTGAATATCTTTTTAAATGGCACCGTCCAGGCGCTTGTCCTGAATGAGGATCCCTGAGGGAGCCGTTGTCGAAAATCTGGGGACAACCGCGGCGATCAGAGTGATTCCCGACGACGCCATCCTGACACCGCTGTTCGATTTCGCGTCCATGTATGTGGACCCGCAGGGAATCGCGCGGGTCTGCCGCTGGGAGGAAAATACCGAAACAGCCGGCAGGCTCGAGTGGGGGCTGGTGCTGGAGCGCTACCGTGATCGACTACCCGACGGTGCTGCTGGACTGCGCGCCTTCTGCAAGCGGCTGCGGTGATTGCGGGAGTTCTCCCTCAATGTTGCATCATCATGCGCTTGGCTTCGGCTTCGAGGTTTTTGTAGGGCTCGCCCTTGACAGTGACACCCACAGCCTGGATTTCGCCTCCGGTAAATTTACCGGGTGACTTATACAAACCGCTGACAGCGTCGCCGCTATCGTAACCGACACAGAGACCGTCGCCGGACAGGGTAAACTTGGCCGGTTGGGTTCGCATCTTTCCGGAGGCCACCGCCTCGCCATCGATGTAGAGCTTGGTTTCGCCGAGCGTTTCGCCCTTATCCCCGGTGCCGGTTTTCTCAAACTCCATGCCGAAGGTGTATTTACCCGGCTTCAGCTGGACGCTGGACTCGAATACCTGTTCCGGCTCGATACCGAGAAAGTTGTAGACGTAATAGAGTTTGTTGTCTTTCAGGAATAGCGAGTGGCCGCCAAAGCGCGATCCGTGTGCGAAGATCACGCCCGAGGCATCCGGCTCTTTGATCTCCACGTTGCCGAGGATCTTGTAGGAGCGGCCGCGCACGTTCACGGCAACACTCTCCGGAATGCAGGTGGTATCCGGGTAGTAAATATAGCTGTCACGCGGTGGTTCTTCGGTGGGACGTTCGGTGGTCAGCAGCTCTGCGGCGCTGCGGTCGTCCAGCGGCAGAACGTTGTTCTTTTTCGCCTCGGCGAACCAGGCGTCGATCAACTCTTTCAGTTTTTCCGGCTTTTCCTCGGCCAGGTTATTCGACTCGGAGCGGTCTTCTTCCAGGTTGTATAACTCCCATTCGTCTTCATCGAAATTGCCTTTGCCGGTCAGCGGCGCGTGCACCGCTGCCGCCTTCCAGCCGTCCTTCCAGATACCGCGGGTGCCGAGCATCGCGTAGTACTGGACGTCTTTTTGTGTCGGCGCGTCGGGGTCGGCATCGAAGGTATAGGCCATAGAGACACCGGACAGCGGATACTGCTTGACGCCGTGGTTGTATTCCGGCATCTCGGCGCCGACTATCTCGAGAATCGTCGGCACTATATCCACCGAGTGGTGATACTGGTGTCGCAGTTCGCCCTTCGTATCAATGCCCTTGGGCCAGGAGATCACCAACGGGTCCGCGGTGCCGCCAGCATACTGCGAGTAGCGCTTGAACATCTTGAAGGGTGCCGAGAAGGCGGCCGCCCAGCCGGTGGGGTAGTGATTGTAGGTTTCGGGGCCGCCCAGCACATCGAGGTACTTCAGGTTTTCCTCGAGATCGTCCGGGTAGTTGTTGAAGAATTTGTTTTCGTTGACCGAGCCGTTGGGTGTGCCCTCGCCGGAGGCGCCGTTATCGGCGGCGTAAATGATGATGGTGTTGTCATACTGGTCCGTTTCCTTCAGGTAATCGACGATGCGGCCGATCTGGGCGTCTGTGTATTCCGAGAAGCCTGCATAGACTTCCGCCATGCGCGCAAACAGGCGCTTCTGGTCGGCATTCAGCGAATCCCAGGCTGGTACCGCATCCGCCGGGTTGGCCATGTCTTCGGGGATCGGGTTGAGCGCAGTATTGACCGTTCCCTCCGGCAGTATGCCCTTCTCGATCATGCGCCCGGTAACCCATTTGCGGTATTCATCGTAGCCGTCGTCGAACTCGCCCTTGTACTTGTCGGCCCACTCCCTGGCTACATGGTGTGGCGCGTGATTGGCACCGGGGTTGAACCACAGGTACCAGGGTTTGGACGGGTTGGTGGCGTTCTGGTTACGCAGCATCTCGATCGCCTTGTCGGCGAGATCCTTGGACAGGTGATAGCCCTCTTCCGGGCTGTAGGGCTGCTCGATAAAATGGTTGTCCTCCACCAGGTCCGGGTACCACTGGTTGGTCTCACCGCCGATAAAACCGTAGAAGCGGTCGAAGCCCATCTGTGTCGGCCACTGCTTGCGGCTCGCGCCCGGCCCTACATCCGTCTCCGGCACATTGTGGTTCTTGCCCACCCAGAAGGTGCTGTAGCCGTTGTCGCGCAGCACTTCGGCGATGGTGGTCACCTGGTCGGGAATGCGACCGCTGGAGCCTGGAAATCCGGATGCGGTTTCGGTGATCGCGGCCATGCCGTTCAGGTGGTGGTTGCGGCCGGTGAGTAGGGTGGAGCGGGTCGGTGAACACAGCGCCGTGGTATGCCACTGGGTATAGGTCAGGCCGTCGGCGGCGATGCTGTCCAGGGTCGGCATATTGATGCGGCCGCCATAGGGTGACCAGGCGCCGAGGCCGGTGTCGTCGTAGAGCACAAACAGAATATTCGGCGCGTCCTTCTTTGCCCGCTTCGGCGTGAAGGGTGTCCAATCCGGCTCTGAATCTCGAATGTCAAGTTCTATCTTGCCGTTGAAGCCCTCTATATTTGGTGCAGAGTCGTCGCGTTCGCCGGCTGCCTGCGCCGCTGCTGTTTCGTCACCAGACTTCGTGGGTATATCGGCGGCTTGCTGTGGCGAGTCGGTGGAGTCCGTCTTGGGACTGCAGGCGGTCGCGAGCGCGATCCACGCTGCGAAAAGAAGCCGGGTCCAGAGTTGCGGGGCGCGGAGGCTGTTCATGGTGTCGTCCGTAGCGTTGTTTGCCACGGCCGGTGCGGAACATCTATCACCCGCGACCGGCTGCGCAGAAAAGTCTTGCCTGTAAACGTTAGTACACCGGTTGCCTTTTACATTGCTTGCCGGAATATAGGCAGGAGCCCCTACGTGTAATGACCGTCGGCGCCGCGCCACAAATAGGGTTTTCGGGAGCCGTTCCGCTACCGAATCCCTGGGTGTAATACAGCTATTGAATCCCGTAGCCCGGATGAAGCGCAGCGTAATCCGGGAGCCGAAAGCGGCTCCCCGATTCCGGCGCTATAGTTGCGTGCAGAATCTAAAGGCGACGCAGGGAAAGCAGAGGCATATTGCGCCGCACCTTCGCCAGTTTTTCCGCATCAAGCGTCGCGGTGACGACCGCTTCTCCTTCATTGGCCTCGGCCAGTACTTCACCCCAGGGATCGATAATCACCGAATGGCCCCAGGTGCGCTGCTTGGGTGTGTGTTCCCCACCCTGGTTGGCCGCGATCACGAAGCAACCGTTTTCAATCGCGCGGGCGCGCAGCAGTGTCATCCAGTGCGCGCGACCAGTGGTGTAGGTAAAAGCCGACGGCACCAGCAGAACCTCGGCACCGGCCATTGCCAGTTGGCGGTAGAGTTCGGGAAAGCGCAGGTCGAAACAGATGCTGAGCCCCAGTTCGGCCCAGGGCGAGGTTGCCGTGCGCAGTTCGTCGCCGGGCTCGATACTGGCGGATTCCCGGTAGCTACCGGCGGCATCCTCGACCTGCACATCGAACAGGTGCATCTTGTCGTAGCGCGCGCAAAGAACGCCGCGATTGTCGTACAGTAAACAGGCGGAGCGGTTGCGCCGGCCGTCGGTGGACGTGCCGTCGGGTCGTTCCAGTAACGGTACGGCGCCGCCCGCCAACCAGAGGCCCAGTTCCGCCGCCCAGCTCTGTAGCGCGTGCTGAATCGGTTGGTGGTCCGCGCTGGCTTCACCGGTGGCGGCGAAGGATTCGGCTACGGTGTAACTGCCGCGGCCGGAGAAGTGCGCGAAATATTCCGGCAACAGCACCAATTGCGCGCCTCGATTGGCGGCCTGATGCAGCAGCCTGTGCACTCTGGCGAGATTGTCATCGACGCAATCGGTGCTGACCATCTGCACGGCGCCGACGCAGAAGTCTTCCACGATTTAAATTCCTCGATTTGGTGACGCGACTTTCGTGCTGAAACTGTATCATGAAAGATGCCTGCTCCAGACACTGCACTACAATTCTGGCACCTTCTGTCGATGGCTATCGGTGACAGAAGCTCCACACAGTGAATATCACCCTCTAAACAGACGTTCACCAAAAATAGTTTCGCGAGCAGCGACGGAACCGAGGTCGTTCATATGAGAAAAACACCAGTCAACGGAATAGCGCTCGCTATTGCGATCGCTGCGGGCTTGGTTTCAGCGGAATCGCCGTCATTCAAAATGACGACGCAGATTCCCGAGTCGATCACCACGCCGGATAAGGTGCAGACTTCCATCGGCAAGCTGGAGTTCTTCGACGGCGTACCTACAAAAGAGACGACGGCAACACTGTACGACAACCTGGATCGTATGCGCGGTGTTCGGGCCTTCCTGGTCGGCCTGCCGGCCGCCTCAACTTACGCGCTCTATGAAGGGCCGAAAAAAATCGGTGCCGACCGCGCCAACAAGGTCCAGCTCTGGAAGCAGTTGATGGACTCGAAGACACTGGCGTTGACCGGTAATACCTCGACACTCTACGCGATTACCACGCTGGACCTGAAAAGCGACGGCGCCACAGTGATTGAGGTGCCGCCGGGGATGCTCGGCGCGCTCGACAGCGCCTGGTTCAAGTTTGTCGGCAACTTCGGGCCCGCCGGCCAGGACAGGGGCAAAGGCGGTAAATACCTGGTACTGCCGCCTGGCTATAAGGAGGAGGTGCCGGATGGCTACTTCGTCCTGAAAGCGCCCACGTACCGCAACTGGGTGTTGTTGCGCGGTTCCATTGCCAAGGGGTTGGAAACGGCGGTGGATAATATCGAAAAGCACCTGCGGATCTACTCCCTGGCGAAGGCGGGCAACCCGCCGGCGACTGAATTCATCAACGCATCCGGCAAGCCGATGAATGTCATCCCCGCCAATGATTTCAGCTTTTTCGAACAGCTCAATGCCGTGGTCCAGTACGAGCCGATCGACTCCCTGGACCCGATGACACGCGGTCTCTATGCCTCCATCGGCATCGTCAAGGACAAACCCTTCAAGCCGGATGCGCGTATGAAGAAACTACTCACGGAGGCGGCGGCAATCGGTAACGCAACGGCGCGTGCCATCACCTTCTATCCGCGCAACCCGGGCAACTTTATCTACGGCAAGAACAGCGGCTGGCTGACGGCGTTCGCCGACAAGAATACGACTTTTACTTACGACGGTGCCTATGATGTTTCCGCGGCGGCGCTGTTCCATTACAACGCCATCGGGGTCACGCCGGCGATGGCGGTCACCCGCGCCGGCGCCGGTTCCGACTACGGTATGATCAGCACCGATGCCCAAAAGCGCGCGCTGGACGGCAGCCAGACCTACCGCCTGCGTCTACCACCGAATGTCCCCGCAAAGGACTTCTGGGCCGTGACCATCTACGACACCCAGACTCGCTCCCAGCTGCAGACAGACCAGCAGTTCCCGACCGTGGGCAGCCAGACGGAGGGCATACAGAAAAATGCCGACGGTTCCTACGATATCTATTTTTCCCCCGAGCCGCCGAAGGGTAAAGAGAACAACTGGCTACAGACGATCCCCGGCAAAAGCTGGCTGATCCTGTTGCGTATATACGGTCCGGAGCAGGCGTGGATCGACAAGAGCTGGCGGCCGGGTGAGATTGAGCGGGTGGAGTAGTTACTGGTGTCAACCTCTCGGACTGGCAGTGCCTGCGGGTTTCGCTCCGCTGAACCTGGTCTGCGCGGCAAAGAGCCCCGGATAAACCGTCGACGCGTTTCACACTATAAACAGGTATGTCACGGAGCCGCCAGGGCATCCCGTGTTCTCGCTTCACGGCAGTAGGCAATCACCGCTTCCACCTGCTGCGCCGCGAGCCCGGTGTAGCTGGTGGGATCGAACAGCGTGTCCAATTGTTGCCCTGTGAACAGCGGCGCCAGGTCCTCGCTGCGCTCAATTGCCTGGCGCAGGCTGATGTCCCGCTCCATGGCCTCGGTGGCCAGCTGGTGCAGACGCTCGTTGGCGGTGGTTTTGCCGATCCTGTCCGCCAGCGCGAAAGCAATTCGCTGCGACAGGATCATGCCGCCGGTTTTGTCCAGATTCTCCCGCATGGTATCGGCATTGACCTTGAGATTGCCCAGCAGGCCAGTGGCAGCGCGCAGCATCTTTTCCGCGTCCAGCGAAATCTCTGCCAGCAGGCGATTCGTGCGCGAGGTGTTGTCCCGTTCGAATACGTTGATCATGTCATCGGCGATGGTTTCCGCCGTGCGCGGAATACGGCGCGCGTAAAATACCAGCGCCTCCGATTTGCTGGGATTTTTCTTGTGGGGCATGGTGCTGCTGCCCACGGCCGTTTTCCTGCGCACCTCTTCGGTTTCGCCGATATCTGTCATTTGCAGCAGGAAGAGTTCGTTGCCAACACGGCCGAGGGAGCGGCTGATCATGGCCAGGGTATTGGCGTACTCGGCGATCACATCGCGCGCGCCGTGCCAGTCGTCGGGGTAGGGCGCCTGCAGTCCCAGGTGGCGGGCGAAGGCCCGCTCCACCGCCATTCCCCGATCCCCCAGCCCGACATAACTGCCCACCGCACCCTTGAGGATACCGGAGCGCAACAGGCGGCCGTGGAGTTCCTTGAGCCGCTCGATATTGCGACGGTTCTCGCCGAGCCAGGTGCTGACTTTCTTGCCGAAGGTGATCGGCAGGGCGTGCTGGCCCAGGGTACGGCCGATCATGACCGTGTCCTTGTGGGTCTCCGCCAGGCGGATCATGGTTTCCTCCAGTGCGCGCAGTTGCCGCACCAGGGAGCGGGTGGCCTGCTCCAGCTGCAATACCAGCGCGGTATCGTAAATATCCACTGTGGTTGCGCCGAAGTGCATATACTCTGCGGCTTCCGGGTCCAGCGCGCGCTGCCAGACATTCAGCAAGGCGACCATGCGGTGGCGCACCACTTCGTACTCCCGGGCCAGGTCCTGCTGGGAGACATAATCAGTGCTGGCTTTCCCTGCCATCTCCTCGGCCGCCCAGCCGGGAATAATGCCCAGTTCAGCCTGCGCGGAGGCCAGCGCCACTTCGATATCCAGGACCTTCTGCGTTTTGTTTTCCGCGGAAAAGATATCGTCGATGGAGGGCGGCGCGCCCCGGGCACCGGCGGTGTCGGAAGCGGCGGGGTTTGCGGCCAGCCAGGCCAGGGCGCCGGCGGCGAGCAGGTTGCGGATGGTTACCATGGTAAATCGGACTCCTTTTATCTTGCTGCCGTGGAGACGGCTTGCCGAAGTGGACAGCGGGGCAATGGCGACCCGCCATCCGCGGCATTTATAGACCCAGTATGCGCGGCGCCCACTGGGTGGCGACAATGGCCAGCAGCACCAGGCTGAGCAGGTTCAGCGTCACGCCGGCGCGCACCATCTGCGGGATGGTCAGCATGCCCGACGCATAGACGATGGCGTTGGGCGGCGTCGCCACTGGCAGCATGAAGGCGCAACTGGAGGCCAGGGCAATGGGCACGCACAACAGCAGCGGGGAAATATCGGCCTGTACCGCAATCGCGGCCACGGCCGGCAGGAAGGTGGCCGTGGTGGCCGTATTGCTGGTGAGCTCGGTGAGGAAAATCACCAGCCCGGTGGCGGCAACCACCAGTGCAATCACGCTGATCGCCGACACCAGCGACAGGCTTTCCCCCAGCCAGGCCGCCAGGCCCGAGGTGGATACCTGCGAGGCCAGGCTCAGGCCGCCGCCGAACAGTATCAGCACCCCCCACGGCAGCCGGCTGACATCCTGCCAGCTTATCAATTGTTCCTGTTTCGGATCGCCGCTCGGCAGCAGGAACAGCAGCACCGCGGCCGCCATGGCGATGCCGGCATCCGAGAGTCCCTCGAATCCGAGTGCCGCCGACAGCGGGCGGCGCAGCATCCATGCCAGGACCACCAGCGCGAAGAGCGTGGCCACCCTCGCTTCGGGTTTGGAGATCGGTCCAAGTTCGGCCTTGAGTTCCTGCAAGTGCGCCTTGACCTCGGCGCTTTCCGGAATCTCCACCCGGTAGACCCAGCGGGTCAGCAACAGCCAGCCCAGGGGCAGCAGCACTGCGGCCAGCGGCACGCCGATCAGCATCCAGCGGCCAAAGCCGATTTCGATGCCGTACTGTTCCGCCAGGAAGGCCGCCAGCAGGGCGTTGGGCGGGGTACCCACCAGCGTCGCCAGGCCGCCGATGGTGGCGGCATAGGCCAGCGCCAGCAGCATCGCGGTCTGGAAGTGGGACTTGGCCCGCGCCGTCAATCCCTGCACATTGTCGACGATAATTGCCGTTACCGAGATGGCGATGGGAAACAGCATCATGGTGGTGGAGGTGTTGGTCATCCACATCGATAGCAGTGCCGCCACCAGCATAAAGCCGCCGACCATGCGCCGGCCGTCGGTGCCGGTGCGGCTCAGGATCATCAGCGCGATGCGCTTGTGCAGGTTCCAGCGCTCCACCGCCAGGGCCAGCACAAAGGCGCCCATGAACAGGTAGATGATCGGGTTGGCGTAGGGGGCCGTGGCCTCCTCCATGGTGCTGATGCCCAGCAGCTGGAAGGTGGCAATCGGCAGCAGCGCGGTAACCGGCACCGGTACGGCTTCCGTGGCCCACCAGGACGCCATCCACAGGCCGATGGCGGCTACTTTCCAGGCCACCGGGTTCATGGCGGTCTGCGTATCGGCGAACAGCATCATCAACGCGAACAGCGCCGGCCCCAGTAGCAGGCCGATATTCTGGTAGCCCGGTCGTTGCACGCCGGTATCGGGACGCGGCTGGGCATGGGTGAGCTCGGGAGTGTTGCTCATGAAATTTACCTCGGGAATATGCGCGACATGACGGGGCCGGCAGCCCGCACACTTTCATCGCGGGATACCGGCCTGCCAATCGGGTTCAGAAGCTGGACTTCAGGCTCAGGTAGTAGTAGCGGCCGTAGTCTCGATGGGCATCGGCAAAGTAACCAAAGTAGCGATCCGCCAGCGGCGCGCGCTCATCGGTCAGGTTTTTGACTCCGAGGCGCATACGGTTACTTGCGCCGGCATAGTCGAATCGGTAGTCGACGGTGGCATCGTAGGTGGTCATCGACGGGATTACATAGCGGCTGCCGTCTTCCAGGGTCAGCGCATCCTGGTAGAAATCGCCGATGCGGAAACCGCTCAGCGAAGCACCGAACTGGTCATGGCGCCAGGTGAGCCGCAGCGAATGCCGCTCTTCCTGATTGCCGTCCTTGCGGATCAGGTCGGCAAAGCCCGCCACCGGGAAGTGGGCCGGGATTTCACCGTTTTCCTGCGCCTGCACCAATACCGCGGCGTTGCCGCCGGCATCCTGTTCGAACTTGGTGGTGAAGGAGCCGTTGTATTTGAAGCCGAATTCACCAAAGTCGGTCAGCAGGTCGTAGTAAATACCCAGGTCGTAACCGGCCAGGGTGCGGGTATCCAGGTTGGCGTAGCGGTCGTCCACATAGTCGATAGCACCCGCGGCGCAGATACCGGCCGCCTCGTAGTAGGCGGCTTCCTCGGGATTCACTTCACCGCGATTTACAGCCGAATTGCCCACCGAACCGCAATTGGCGCTACCGTTTTGCAGCCGGTAGTAGAGATCCAGCAGCGTGTGGTTTTCTTCCCCGAACAGCCCGATGGTGTCTTCCTTTTCGATGGACCAGTAGTCCAGCGTTACCATCAGGCTATCCAGCGGTGTGAACACCAGGCCGAGCGAGGTATTGGTGGACTGCTCGGCCTCCAGTTCCTCGCTGCCCTGGGCAATACGCTGGATGGAGTAGGTGCAGTCGAGTACATCCTGGTTCGGGTCGCCGCCGTTTTCGGCCGCATAGACACAGGCCCAATCGGTGGTGGAGCTGTTGCGCGCTACTATGTCCTCGTTGATGGTCACCAGGTTCGGCGCGCGGAAGGCCTCGGACCAGGAGCCGCGCAGCAGCAACGGTTCCAGCGGGCGGTAGCCGAACGCCACCTTGCCCACGGTGGTGTCACCGAAATCGGAGAAGTCCTCATAGCGCAGCGCCAGCTGCATATCGAAATTGCTGAACACTGGCACCTGCAATTCGCCGAACAGGGAGGTGACCGAGCGATCGCCGCGGTTGTCCGGGGTCGGGCTGGAGTTCACCACGTCGGATACATAGGGATAGGTATCGCCATCGGCATCGGTAAACTGGATGGTGCCGTCGAGGCGGTCGTCGCGATCGTCGACGAAAGATTCCTCGCGATACTCAACGCCCGCCAGCGCCGCCACCGGCCCGGCCGGCAGCCCGAACAGGCTGTTGTTGGAGAACTTCACGTCGAAGCTCTTCAGCTCGCTTTCACTGTCACGGCGCACATCGATCAGGGTGCGCTCGATATTGCTGTCCACACCGCCACTGAGCGGGTTGTAGGCATTCTCAGTGGTATCGTTGAGGGCTTCCTGCATCAGGTTGTTGGAGACCCGGTTGCGGGTTACGTCCGCTTTTTCGTCGCGGTTCCACAACAGTGCGCCCTCCCAGTCCCAATCTCCGATGTTGCCGCGCAGGCCCTGCAGCAGGCGGAAGTTGTCGCCATCGTTCTCGACGATACGCGGCACCTCGGCGAAACGGTAGTTATCCAGGGTCATGTCCGCGCCGAACGGGTTGTAGGGATTGTCGGCGGAAAAAATCAGTTCGGAAGTGGAGAATGACGCTGTCGGGTGGCGGGACATGGTGGTGGCGGAGCGGTACAGGCCGATCTCGGAGAAGCTCTCCAGCCCGTTACCCAGGTCGTGATTGACGAACACAAACAGGTTACTGCGCTCCAGCTCCGAACTCACATCGCGGAATTCGTTGAGGTTGTAGCGCTCGGTACCCTGGCCATCGACCGCACCGCAGACATATTCGTTGATTTGGTATTCACAGCGTTCGTCGCCGACCGGGTACGTCTCCAGCTCGCCGCTGCTGTCGGTGATGCCGTCAATGCCGCCGCTCTCCACCATGTCGAGCTGTGGGTAGAGGGAGTTGGCGCTGTTGTTGCGAAAGGCTGTGTCATCGTACCAGGGGGAGTTTTCCGGGATGCGTTCGCGCAGGTCGGAGTCGGCCCAGCGCGGATCTTCGGAGGCGGAGACGCGATCGCGCCGGTAGTGGCTGAAGAAGGCGCTCACATTGGTGCGGCCCTCGTTGAAAGTTTCGCCCCACTCGATGGACAGCTTCTGGGTGTCGCGCGCGAAGTGTTCGTAGTCGGTGTGTTTCACCGAAACACTGAAACCGTCGAAATCATTCCTCAGTACACTGTTGACCACGCCCGCCACGGCGTCGGCGCCGTAGATCGCCGAGGCGCCATCGCGCAGGATTTCCACCCGTTCCAGCCCGGCGGTGGGCAGGATATTGGAGTTGGCGGTGGTGACCGGGACATAACTGCCGCCCACTTCCTCGGTCTGGAAGGCCGCCGAGTTGACGACCCGGCGGCCGTTCAGCAGCACCAGCGTGTTACCAGTACCCAGGTTGCGCAGGTTGAAGGCACCGATGTCGCCGCGGGCGGAGTTGACTCCGCCGCTGACATTCTCGGCTTCATTGAAAAAGTTCTGGCCATTTTCCGGAATCAGGGCCAACAGTTCTTCCCCGGAATCCACGCCCATGGTGGCGATATCCTCGGCGTTGACCACGGACACAGCCAGTGCCTCATTAATCTGCGCACCCTTGATCTGGGTGCCGACGACCGTGACTTCTTCCAGGGATTGGTTTTCGGCCCCGGCTGCGCTTTCGTCCGAAGCCTGGCCCTGGACGGCCAGTGCCAGCGGGCTCAATAGCATACCGGATACCATTGCCAGTGACCGTTTGCCGCTGGGGAGTCTCATCGCTTGTCTGCTCATGATTTGTGTTCCCTTATTGTTGGAATTGGGATTTTTTTATGACGGGTGCTGGCCGGGACAGGCCCAGCTGAATTACCTCTAACTGGCTCAACGCGCGACGAGCGGAAATCCCCTAACGGGAGGGTGAAAAAATTCTGTGGCGGGTTTCAGATACCGGGGGCGATCAGTCGCCGTTGATGAGATTGTGATCGATCGGGCGGGAGTGTTCGTGCTGGGCCGCTGCCGGCTGGGCCGGCTGCTGGCTGAGGACCAGGCCGATGGCGATCAATACCAGAGCCACTACCGGTTGCCAGCGCAGGGGGCGGGGCGCTGTGTGGTCAGTGTCGCCTTCGCCTGTCGGGGTTGGTGAAGCCGGGGCCGGGACCGGCGCGGGTTGCGGGAACATCAATACCCGCGGTGCGGCGATTTGCCCGCGCACCTGGGACAAGGTGGCTGCGCGGGCATAGAGTTGTGACAGTTCTTCGAAAGCCCAGCGGTGCAGGGGATCCTCGTCCAGCCATACGGAGAGACGTTGGCGCTCATCGAGGCTGACGTGGTCGGCATCCAGGCGCGCGAGCCAGGCCGATGCCTGTTCCAGCACGTCTTCGGGAATACCGATACAGAGCCACTCATCCAACTGCAAGGTCTTTCTCTCCGGTTTTGCTCGCTGGTTCAACCGCGTCCGCGGGCCGCGCACTACCCGCCACGATGTGTTCGCGGCAGAGACGCATGCCCCGGGCAAGATGATTTTCCACGGTCTTGGTGGAAATGCCCAGTACCCCGGCGATCTGCCCGTGGCTGAAGCCGTCGATCTTGCGCATCACAAGTACCTGCCGGCATTTGGGTGGCAGGGCATTGATGGCTTCGAGCAGTGCGCCCTGTTCCTCTTCCCGGCTCACCCGGCTTTCGATCGCCTCGTGCTGTTGCGACTGCATGGCCATCTGTACATGACTGCCTTGCTGTTCCACCACTTTCTGGTGGCGCAGGCGGCTGATGGCCTGGTTGCGGGCCACCCGATACAGGAAGGCGCGCGGTTCCGGCGCCCGCTCTTCCCGAAGTGCCAGCAGCAATTTCAGGTAGGCTTCCTGCAGTACCTCCTCGGCCTGGGCCGGTTCCAGCATCCGCTGCAGGCTCGCCAGCAGCGGCTTGCGCGTCTGCGTGTGGATCTCGTTCATCATTCGCTCGATATCCCTTGCCGGTGGGGAGGCGGGTTTGGCCGAGGCAAAGGGATTGAGCCGCAATCGGGAAAAAAGATTTTTCGACATGGGCGCCTTTTCGTTTTTATAGTGTTGCTGCGCGCACCAGCGCTGGAGTCACTGGATAGTAGCATGTCGGCGGCCCGGGTCAGTACCGGCCGGAAAGCCGCCCTAGTGGGCCGCTCGCAAAGTCAGGTAACAGTTCGCTTTGCCAAATCGCCCAGCTCTGCGTTGAGAAAGCTTGAAATAACGCTGCTATTCCAGCGCTTTCTCGCCTTGATCTGAACGATTTGGCTGTGCTCCTTTGTTACCGAACTTTACAAGCGGCCCACTAGTCAGGGCACCACAGAAGAGTGAAGGAAAAATAACCAGCATGAAATCTCTACTCGCGCCATTGCTGGCGCTTGCCCTGGCCGGCTGCAGCAGCCAGACGTCGTCGACAGGCGTTGACGGGCTTTCCACCACTGCCGACAGGCAGCCGCTGCGCAAAGCGATCGTGGCCCCATCCCTGGTATACCGGGCCATTGAGGTGGAAAAAACACTGGATGCCCGGGAGGGCGTAACGCTGGAGACGGGGGATGACTGGTTCAAGGTGGTGCCCGGCAGTATCCCCGTTATTATCAGCGCCCCGCACGCCACCCGACCGCTGCGCAATGGCAAGCGGCGCTTCTCCGATGGCGGGGGCACCGCCGCCCTGGCCCTGGCGCTGGCGGAATTGACCGGCGCCCACGTGATCTACACCACCGGCGAGGGCCCCTCGGATCCCAACTACTACGACGACAATGCCTTCAAGCGCGAGCTGGCGGGCCTGGTGGACAGCGTGCAGCCCCGCTATGTGCTGGATATCCACGGCAGCCACGCCTACCGGCCCTACGATGTCGACCTGGGCACCATGCACGGGGAATCCCTGTTGGGGCAGGACCATCTGCAGCGTGCACTGGTCGCCAGCCTGCGCCGTGAGGGCATCCTGAATATTTCCAGTAATTATTTTGCCGCGGCAAAGAACCGGACCATCGCCAAGTTTGCCGCCGGCCTCGGGGTGCCCGCGGTACAGGTGGAGGTGAACAGCACCTATCTGTCGCCGTCGCAGGGCCAGCTCGAGGCCCAGCGTTTCAGCCAACTGGTGCAGGCCATGGCAAGGTTTATCAATGGGGATCGGCAGCGGCCGCAGGGCTGATGTGAAAGCCTTCCCCGGTTTACGGTCAGCGCGGCCAGAAAACATGAGTCGCTGACAACAACACAATAAATAGAGCGTTATTGGAGCATATTATGGCGACTATTCCCGGGCCACATTACCGGCGTTTCCTGTCCATCCTGCTGGGGGTTGCCTGGCTGGCGACCAGTGCCTTTCCCGCCCAGGCAGCCACTGCCACCGAACAGCTGCAGAGTGTCATCGACGACCACTGGCAGTACAGCCTCCGGGAAGACCCGATCACCGCCGGCCGCATGGGTGTGCCGGACTACAACGACCGCCTGCCCGGTGTGGCCCCGGAGGACCGGGCGCGGCGCCTGAAAGCGGAAAAAGCCTTTCTCGCGCGGCTCGAGAAGATCGACCTCGAGCCGCTCAGTGACTCCGACCGCGTCAATCTCGAACTGTTGTCCTGGGTACTGGAAAACTCCATCGAATCCAACGAGCTCCACCTGGACCGCATTCCGCTCAACACCTTCTACAGTTTCACCAGTTCCGCCCTGGACGCCAGTAACGGCCTGGCGATGCTGAGGGTCGGCGACTACGAGGACTATATCGCGCGCATCAATGATTTCGGCCGCTACTTCGACGAGAACCTGGCCAATATGCGCCGCGGTATTGAGGACGGCTTTGTGCTGCCGAAAATCGTCGTCGAGGGTATAGC
This sequence comes from Microbulbifer litoralis, assembly GCF_023634065.1. Lineage (GTDB taxonomy): Bacteria > Pseudomonadota > Gammaproteobacteria > Pseudomonadales > Cellvibrionaceae > Microbulbifer > Microbulbifer litoralis. The sequence continues at coordinate 225,218 of NZ_JALKCV010000003.1, read as the reverse complement.
GCCCACCGTGCGTGCGCAGGTTTACGACGACCCTACCGACAGCAGCCTCTATGAGCCCTTCGGGAAGTTCCCGGACAGCATTCCGGCGAAGCAACAGCAACGCCTGCGCGCGGCCGGCAAGAAGGCGATTGCGGAATCGGCCCTGCCGGCGTTCGAGCGTGTGGCGGATTTTCTCGAGGGCGATTATATGCGGGCCGCCAGCGACAGCCTGGCAGCGGAAGACCTGCCGGGCGGGGAAGAATACTACCGCCACGCGATTAAAACCTACGTGACGCTGGATATGGACCCGGCCGAGATTCACAAGATCGGCCTGGCGGAAGTCAGGCGTATCCGCGCGGAAATGGAGGCGCTGATCGAGGAGAGCGGCTTCGACGGCAGCTTCGCGGAATTTACCGAATTCCTGCGCACTGACAAACAGTTCTACGCCGAGACACCGAAGGACCTGCTCAGGGAAGCGTCGTACATTGCCAAGCGCATCGACTACCGCCTGCCGGAATTCTTCGGCAAGCTGCCGCGCCTGCCCTACGGCGTGGTGCCGGTGCCGGACGAAATCGCGCCCAACTACACCACCGCCTCCTACAATCCGGCGCCCATCGGCGGTATTCGCGGCGGCGCCTACTGGGTCAATACCCACCAGTTGGACCAGCGCCCGCTGTACGAACTGGTGGCGCTGACCCTGCACGAGTCCGTGCCCGGCCACCACCTGCAGAACGCGCTGGCGCAGGAGCTGGAAAACGTACCGGACTTCCGCCGCAACCTCTACCTGAGCGCCTTCGGCGAGGGTTGGGGCCTCTACTCCGAGCGATTGGGCAAGGAAATGGGCGTGTACGAAACCCCGTACCAGGATTTCGGCCGCCTCAGCTATGAAATGTGGCGCGCGGCGCGGCTGGTGATCGATACCGGTATCCACTCCCAGGGCTGGACACGGCAGCGGGCGCTGGATTTCCTCGCCGACAACACGTCGCTGTCAAAAGCCAATGTGCGCGCGGAGGTGGACCGCTATATCTCCTGGCCGGGACAGGCGCTGTCCTACAAGATGGGAGAGATCAAGATTCGCGAACTGCGGCAGAAGGCGGAACGGGAACTGGGTGACCAGTTCGATCTGCGCGAGTTTCACGATGCATTGCTGGCCAGCGGCGCACTGCCGCTGTCGATGCTGGAGGAGCAGATGGAGCGGTTTATTGCCCGCTCGAAGCAGCGGAAAACATGAGTGCTTTGGGGCTGACCTGTCGGCCCCTGCCAATAATATTGCTGTCATCCCGGGCTCGATCCGGAATCCAGGCTGCCGGGGCACCTTCGCTGGATCCCGGATCGAGTCCGGGATGACGACATGGATGGCCTGGCGTTTGAAAAATCCGTCAGGCGTAGCCCGGATGGAGCGCAGCGGAATCCGGGACAGGGTAGTGTGCGGCCCGGAGGCCCCAATGTCCCGGATCGAGCCCGGAATCACGACGATGAGGTGTGGCTTCTGAAGAGTCCGAAAGTACTTCAGAAACTATAGGTCAGCGCCCCAAACCCCTTCACCACATAGTCCTCATCCACAATCGGGCTGTCGGTAATCTCGCTGTCCAGGTTTTCCAGCGCCACACTCACCGTCACGCGCCAGCGCTCGGTCAGTTCGAACATGCCGCCCACGCCGGCCTCGATGGTATAGCTGCTGCCGACCGCGTAGGCCGGCCTGCCGGGAATTGCGGCGGAGTCCGGTACGCCGAAATCGTAGTCGGCCATGTCACTACTCAGCCAGTTGACTCCCAGTTGCGGTACCAATCGCAGGCGCCCGAACTGGAAACCGCGGGAGACACTGGCGGAAGCAGTGCCGCCGCCGAAGCGGTCGAGCAGGTCGTGTTGGTAGCGCAGATCGAATTCGGTGCCGGCCGGCCCCTCGTAGATCAGCGCCACACCGCCGAGCACCGTGCTGTCGCGATCGCCGAGGCCCTCGAGTATCTCCGCATCGCTCTCTTCGTAGGCACCCACGCGGTAGTTGGCGGTCACGGCCAGCCGCAACCGGTCACTGCCCAATACGCCGTAGCGCAGCGCGGGGCCGATCCACTGCAGGCGCTCGCCGAAGTAGGTCACCACCGGGATCGCCTGTATCACCTCGGTATCCGACCCCAGGTAGGGGCTGCTGCGGCCGATCACGCCGACACCGACACCCCATTGGCCGGAGTCCCCCAGCACCTCGTACAGGTGGATATCCACAGGTTCGGTGCGCCCGGGCGCCACGGAGATGGCGGCCTGTTGAAAACTCGGTGGACCCTTGGGCTGGTAATTGTTCGACAGCCCCAGGGATTCGCGCGGAATCCCCATAAAGTTCTTGTCCAGGGTGCGGTTGTCGTTCTCGTCGAGATAGGCCAATACCGCCACCTCGCCCGCCGGCACGCCGGAGATCACGTAGCTTCCCCCCGGGCGGATGCGGTAGCGCTGCTCGCGGACCGGGTTGCGGAAATCCGCGAAGGTGTCCGGATCGCTGTAGACCTGCAGCACCAGCGAGCCCTCCGGTGGCAGGTTGTGGACGCGGACGGTGAGGTCCTCCGCCAGTGCAGCGGGAAGCCTTAACAGCAGGATCAGTAACAGGGACGCGATAAAGAGTTTCATGGGGCAGATCCATCCGGGGAAACATGCAGACTGTATACGTACAGTGTTGCAGTGCCGATGACAGTTGCCGGTTTTGGGCAGCTGTTCCCACAGGCCTTTATCGCGCCCGCCTTGCCATAACAAAACCGGCTGTGGATAACTCGGTATGACTGCGGAACAGGCACTGTGGATTTATTTATCCACAGGCATTGCACAGTGTCGTTTCATGTAATATTCTGAGTTACATGAAAAGAGACAGCAGACTTTCCGGCGTACTCCACGTCCTCCTGCACATGTCGGATACCGACGGGCCGGTCACTTCCGAGGCCCTGGCGGGCATGATGCAGACCAACCCGGTGGTGATCCGCCGCATTCTCGGTGGCCTGCGCAAGCAGGGACTGGTGCAGTCGGAAAAGGGCCACGGCGGCGGCTGGCGGCTGGCCTGCGATCTGGAGCAGGTCACCCTCTACGATATCCACGTCGCCCTCGGTGCGCCCGACGTGCTGGCGCTGGGCCACCGCACCGAGTCCCCCGGCTGCCTGGTGGAGCAAGCCGTGAACGCGGCCATGAGCGACGCCTTCAGCGAGGCCGAGGCGCTGCTGCTGGACCGCTTCCGCACCATCACCCTGGCGGCGCTGAGCCGGGACTTCCGTCTGCGTATGAAGAGCGGCCAGCGGGAGTGCGCCAACCGGCAGTGATTCGCCAGCGAACCCAGTTCGGGCCGAACAATCGATCGGAGAAGCGAGATGCAACGGGATTCAATACGCAAGGCGTTCGACCAGCAGGCCGCCACCTACGACGAACAGTGGCGCCAGCTGGCGCCGCTCAACCAGGCACTGCACCTGCTGATGGGCTCGGTGTTTTCCGACCTCCCCGCAGATGCCCACTTTCTCTGTGTGGGGGCCGGCACTGGCGCGGAGCTGCGTTTTCTCGCCGACAATTTCCCACACTGGCACTTTACCGTGGTGGAACCCTCCGCGGCGATGCTGGAAGTCTGCCGCGGCCACGCCGACAAAGCGGGCTTTGCCGAACGCTGCTCCTTCCATCGGGACTATCTCGAGTCACTCGCCGATTCCGCCGACTTCCACGGCGCCAGCGCGCTGCTGGTATCGCAATTTATCCTGCAGCGCGAGGCGCGCGTCGGTTTCTTCCGCGATATTGCCCGGCGGTTGCGGCCGGGCGGAATACTGGCCAGTTCGGACCTGTCGTTCGACAGGGAATCGGCAACCTACGAAAAATTGCTGGAAGTGTGGTTCCGCATGATGCGCGGCGCCGGCGATATTCCGCCCGGCGAACTGGAACGCATCCGCAGCGCCTATGGCCGCGACGTCGCCGTACTGCCACCGGCGGAAGTGGAAGCCATGATCGAATCCGGTGGCTTCCAGCCGCCGACACCTTTTTACCAGGCGGGCTTGATACGCGGTTGGTATGCGGCCCGATCTCCGCAGGGCCAGTGAACAGACAGGCCGAATTTGCCCTTTAAAGGAGGTATCGCAATGGCGATTCACGATGTACTGATCGTCGGCGGCAGCTACGCCGGCATGGCCGCGGCCCTGCAGTTGGCGCGCGCGCGCCGCAGTGTGCTGGTGCTGGACGCCGGCCAGCGCCGCAACCGCTTTGCCGAACACGCCCACGGCATCCTGGGCCAGGACGGCCGCGCGCCATCGGCGATCGCCGACGACGCCCGCGCCCAGTTGCTGAAATACCCCACCGTTACCTGGATCGAAACTGTCGCCAGGTTCGTCGGGCGCGACGGTGATACTTTCCGCGTGCAGACCGAAACGGGAGATGCTTTCGAGGCCCGGCGCCTGATTCTCGCCAACGGCGTGCGCGATCAATTGCCGGACCTGCCCGGCCTGGCCGAGCGCTGGGGCAGATCCGTCTTCCACTGTCCCTACTGCCACGGCTATGAACTCGACGGTGGCCCGTTGGGCGTACTCGGCGTCAATGAAATGTCGATCCACCAGGCGCTGATGCTGCCGGACTGGGGCCCGACCACGCTGTTTACCAACGGTATCGTCGAACCGGATGCGGAGGCATCGCGCCAGCTGGCGGCGCGCAATGTCAGTATCGAGGCGGAACCGGTCGCAGAACTGGCGGGGGAGGGCGAAGCCACCGTTCACCTGCGCGACGGCCGCACTGTCGAACTGGCCGGCCTGTTTGTCGTATCAACACTGGAACCTGCCAGCCCGCTCGCGCAACAACTCGGCTGCGCCTTCGAGGAAAGCCCGGTGGGGCGCGTCATCCAGACCGATAACATGCAGGCGACTTCGGTGCCCGCTGTATTCGCCTGCGGCGACACCGCGCGCGCGGCGGGCAGTGTGACCTTTGCGATGGCGGATGGGGCCATGGCGGGGATGGCGGCACACAAGTCGCTGATTTTTGGCGAGGCCGCCTGACTGCGCCCCGGACGACATCTCCTTAACCTTCTGGCAAACTCACAGCCAATAAATGGGCGAGCGAAACAGGAGTGGTCGACTGATGGATCAGGATGTGCCGGTAAAATTTGAAAGCTTTGAGGCGGGCAACTGGATTCAGCAGTATCAATACAAAAGCTTTGATCCAGTCACAATCAATCGGGAGTGGCACTGGGAAGATCCGGTGATCAATACCCTGCTAGAGAAAGCTTCCCGCGCTCTGGCGGAGTTGGACGCTTTCACCCTGATAGTGCCGGACGTGGATCTTTTTATTCAAATGCATATTACCAAGGAGGCAAATACTTCATCGCGTATCGAGGGCACCCAGACACAGATGGACGAAGCGGTGCTGGATGATGCCGCGCAAGTGGCTCCGGAAAACGCAACGACTGGATGGAGGTGCGCAATTATGTGCAGGCCATCAACGAGGCTATTGCGCAATTGGGACGACTGCCGTTGTCAAATCGCCTGCTGAAGCAGACCCATGCCATATTGATGCAGGGTGTTCGTGGGGAACACAAGACCCCCGGCGAGTTTCGTGTCAGCCAGAACTGGATTGGGGGTAGCAGCTTGGTGGATGCTGCTTTTGTGCCGCCCCATCAGGATCAGGTTCCTGCACTGATGGCCGATCTGGAATTGTTCTGGCACAACGAGAATATCAATGTTCCAGAGTTGATTCGTATTGCCCTGAGTCACTACCAGTTTGAAACCATTCATCCATTTCTGGATGGCAATGGTCGTATCGGACGCCTTTTGGTGACCCTGTACCTGGTCGGCAAAGGATTACTCAGGAAACCCTCTCTGTACCTGTCGGATTTCTTTGAGCGCAACCGCGGCAGTTACTACGATGCGTTGACCAGGGTACGGGTTTCCAATGATATGCGGCATTGGGTACGCTTTTTTCTGTCGGCAGTGGTTGAAACGGCGAGCAAAGGCAAGGAAACCTTTCAGGGGATTCTCGCACTGCGCCAGGAAATGGATACACTCATCCTGGGTTACGGGAAGCGGGCTGAAAAGGCACAGATCCTGCTCAGACACCTGTATCGCCGCCCGGCCATTACAGCGAATGGTGCTGCAGCACTGCTGGAGGTTAGTCACCAGACCGCGTCGGCCCTGTTGAAAAAGATGGTTGATGACGGGGTGTTGCACGAGGTAACAGGCTATCAGCGCAACCGCGTATTTTTCTTTGGCCGTTATCTGGATCTGTTTGATCGCTAAGGGCTGTGGAAAAAGACCAGGGCCGGCCTTACACATGAGATTTCATATGTAAATTTAGAGCCTAAGAGTTTACATATAAATGGCTATATGCTGAGTCTGCGCCGAATACTTATGCGACCGTCTGGTCAAATTCCTTTAGCTCCTCAAACCGGATTCCATACTTCTCCAGTAACTGCCTGACGCGATGTGAGTCGTTGTTCGATTTCTTCGCCCGCCGGCTCACATCGAACAGCTTCCTGCCCGCCTCCGCCATCGAGCTGGCGTTTTGGCAGACCCGGATCAGCGCGGCCAGTTTCAGCTGGTCGTAGTAATCCATCTCCGCACTGCTGCCCTCCCCGAGCACCCTCTCGATCGCCGCCCCGGGATTGTCGTCGCCATCCGTCGAGGCCTGCCACTTGCGCTTCAGGCGGCGGATCTCTTCATCGACTACGCCGACGGTAATCCGCCCGCCATCCGCGAGCGTGCCCATGCGCGTGATGCTGGCATTCAGATCGCGGAAATTGGCCGACCAGCTGGCCTCCGCTGAGCGGCCGAAGGCGAGGTACCGTTGCCGCGCCGCCTTGTTGAAACTGACCAGGTGCCCGGCCCTGTTGGAAAAGGTCTCCAGCTCGTAATCGATATTCGGTTCCAGATCCTCGATCCGCTCCTTCAGTGAGGGCAGCTCGTAGGTCCACAGGTCGATGCGGGCCAGCAGGTCGGCGCGGAAGCTGCCCTCCCGGGCTCTCTGTGCCAGGTCTTTATTGGTGCCGGCAATCAGCTGGAAATCGCTGCTCGCCTCGCGGTCGGAGCCGAACGGGATAAAGCGTTTGTCCTCGATCGCGCGCAGCAGCATCGCCTGTTCGTCCAGGCCCAGCTCGCCGATCTCGTCCAGGAACAGCAGGCCCTTGTGGGCCTCTTTCAGCAGCCCCGCGCGGTCGGCGGTAGCGCCGGTGAAGGCCCCTTTCTTGTGGCCGAACAGCGCCGACATGGTGTTCTCGCCCTTCAGCGTGGCGCAGTTGATGGCCACCAGCCGGCCCTCGAGCTTGCCGCGCTGTCTGCGCAGTTCGTACACCCGCTGCGCCAGCTGGGTCTTGCCCGCGCCGGTGGGGCCGGTAATCAGGATGGGCGCGTTGGAGCGGATGGAGACTTTTTCCAGCTGCTCGATCATGCGATTGAAGGCGGCGTTGTTGGTCTCGATGCCGCCCTTCAGGTAGACGGTGCCCTCCTCGTGCTCCCTGCGAAAGCGCGACGCGATCTGGTCGTACTTGGACAGGTCCAGGTTGATGACCTGGTATTGCCCCGGCAGGTTGCTGTCGCGCTTTGCCGGCGCCGTCTGCAGCAGCTGGCCGGGCAGGTAGCCGGCCTCGGTCAGCAGGTAGAGACAGATCTGTGCCACGTGGGTACCGGTGGTGATATGCACCAGGTAATTTTCCCGGTTGGGGCGGAACCGGTAGCCGTGGGCGAAATCCAGCAGTTGGCTGTACACCGTCTCGAAATCCCACGGATCGCCGAAATTCACCCGATGGTGCACCACCTCCGTCTCCGGCGACACGCGGGCGATATCCTCCGTCACCTGGTCGGCCAGGCCCTGGGAGTGGTTGTCGAACAACAGCTCCAGCCGATCGATCAGCAGATCCTCGTGCTGGAACATGGAAACGGTCGGCCGCCACTTGTCCCAGCGCTTGTTGCCCTTGCCGCGCCGATCCATGGTGGTGCCGAGAATACTGATGGCTACTGTTTTCATGGTTATCGAATATAAAAGTCTGCTATCGAAAAAGATAGATAATGCGCAATCTGACTTTTGCACAAGTTGTGGATAAGTTGCCTTAAAGAAAAAATAAGTTCTTATAAATCAATCACTTGAAACTTTTTTTGACGTCTTGCGCAACGTTGGCACTTTCCTGGCAATACCTTCCTGGCAATGAGAGGGGCCAACAGCGGGCAACGCAAACGCGAACAGCACCGCCAACGCATCGGAACAGGGAAAAGAACAGTGAACCAGCAAACGTATGAAGTGATGCAGGACGGCGGCGTGCCGATCAAATCCTGGACCGTCGGTGTGCCTTTCGAGGCCGAGGCCAGGGAGCAGCTGAAAAATATCTCGCGCATGCCGTTTATCCACCAGTGGGTAGCGGCGATGCCGGACGTGCACCTGGGCAAGGGCGCCACCATCGGCAGCGTGGTGCCGACCCTGGGCGCGGTGATACCGGCGGCCGTGGGCGTGGATATCGGCTGCGGCATGATGGCGGTGCGCACCAGCATTCAGGCCGCGCAGCTGCCGGACAACCTGGCCGGCGTGCGTTCCGCCATTGAGCGCGCCGTCCCCCACGGCCGCTCGGCGCGCCACCGCGGCAGCCGCGACAAGGGTGCCTGGAGCAATGCGCCGGACGATGTGCTGAAAGCCTGGGCGCCGCTGGCCGCGCAGTTCGATATGTTGCAGCAAAAACACCCGGTGCTGGAGAAGACCAACAACATCAGCCACCTGGGTACGCTCGGCACCGGCAACCACTTTGTGGAAATGTGCCTGGATGAGCACAGCAGCGTCTGGCTGATGTTGCACAGCGGTTCCCGCGGCGTCGGCAACCGTATCGGCACCCATTTTATCGAGAAGGCCAAGCGGGATATGGAGCGCTGGCATATCCACCTACCGGACTCCGACCTGGCCTACCTGCCGGAGGGCACCGAGCACTTCGAGCAGTATGTGGAGGCGGTGGAATGGGCGCAGAACTTCGCCCGCGTCAACCGCGAGGTGATGATGGCCCGTGCCATCGATGCGGTAAAGACGGCGCTGAACATGGATTTCGACGCGCGTATGGAAGCGGTCAACTGCCACCACAACTATGTGTCCCGCGAACACCACTTCGGGAAAGATGTACTGGTCACCCGCAAGGGCGCCGTGCGCGCTCGCGAGGGGGAGATGGGTATTATTCCGGGCAGCATGGGTGCGCGCTCTTTTATCGTCCGCGGGCTGGGCAATGCGGACAGCTTCTGCAGCTGCAGCCACGGCGCCGGCCGCGTGATGTCGCGCACCAGGGCCAAGAAAATGGTGTCGCTGGAAGAACACCTGCAAGCCACCGCCGACGTGGAGTGCCGCAAGGACAGCGGTGTAATCGACGAAACACCGGCGGCCTACAAACCGATCGAAAAGGTCATGGCGGCCCAGAAAGACCTGGTGGAGATCGTCTACACCCTGAAACAGGTGGTATGCGTAAAAGGATAGGGCCCTTCAAAAGGTATCGTCATTCCCGCGAACGCGGGAATCCAGAAACCCGATAGCTAACGGGCGCCTGCTTCCGGGGAATGACGCAAGCGAATTTGATCACCGCCCGATGTAAAGGCGGAAAGGAATAAGAAAATGTTGATTATCGACGGCTCACAGGGTGAAGGCGGCGGCCAGATATTCCGCTCGTCGCTGACGCTGTCCCTGTGTCTGCAACAACCGGTGCGCATCAAGAACATCCGCGCCGGCCGTCGCAAGCCGGGCCTGCTGCGCCAGCACCTCGCCTGCCTGCGCGTCGGTCGGGATATCAGCGATGCGCAGATCACCGGCGATGCACTGGGCTCCACCGACGTGGTGTTCGAGCCGGGCCGGGTAAAGCCGGGAAAATACCCGCTCGCCATCGGCTCCGCCGGCAGCACCAGCCTGGTATTCCAGACGGTACTGCTGCCGCTGCTGCTGGCCGATGGCGAGAGTGAGCTCTGCCTGGAGGGCGGTACCCACAACGGCAGCGCGCCCAGCTTCGACTTTATCCAGCTGGCCTTCCTGCCACTGATGGCGCGGATGGGATACCGGGCACAAGTGGCACTGGAACGCTTCGGCTTCTACCCGGCCGGCGGCGGCCGCTGGCGGGCGCAGCTCCAGCCGGCGCGGCAGCTGCAGCCCCTGCACCTGACCAGCCGCGGTGATCTGCTGAAAAGGGAAGCCGTGGTGACGTCTGCGCGGATAGCGGCGCACGTCGCCGAGCGGGAACTGCAGCAGATCCATAAAAAATGCCACTGGCCAGCCGAAGAACTGCACCAGCGGCAAGTGGAGTCCGCCGGTCCCGGCAATATCGTTTCGCTGCGGGTTTTCTCGCAGCAGGTCACCGAAGTGATCGAGGAAGTGGGTGAGAAAGGCCTGAGTGCCGAACGGGTAGCCGGTCGCGCCGCCACCGAGCTGAAGCGGTACTTGCAATCCGGTGTGCCGGTGGGCGAACACCTGGCCGACCAGCTGTTGCTGCCGATGGTGCTGGGCAAGGGCGGTAGCTTCACGACGCTGCAGCCCAGCGCGCACCTGCTGACGAACATCGCCGTGATACGGCAGTTCACCGGCGCCGATGTAAAAGTGGAGAGGGAAAGCGAACTCGCCTGGCGCGTGACGGTGTAGCGTTGCTGCCGTCGCAAACCGCGCGCCCTCTCAAGTAGAATCACCGGATGAAAGATCGCACAGGGGATGTGCCGGTAAAAGAATACTGACCAGTTGCCGTGTGCAGCGGGTTGTAAAAGAGTTTGGGGACAATGTCCGTTCAGCGGAGCTGGTTCTGTATGCCAGCCCGGCGCAAGGGCCACTGGCCTGCTGTGTACCGAGCGGGGAATGACCCGAACACAACTTTGTAGCTCATCGGGTAGAGCAGCCGAGCAATCGGCGGGTAGCGGGTTCGAGTCCTGCCAAAGTTACCTCGTTTTCCCAACGACATGTGGAAAAGGCGAAAGCCTGGGGTTCAAATCCCCTCATTCAAAAGCAGTAAGAGGCCCATGGTCCCGATTCGCTGATAAACGGATCCCCCCGGGGAGACGGCATTCAGCGTCTCAGGGCGCCGGGGCGCGGACGCCGGTGGTGGGAAACCCGGCACGTTGTTCGGCCAAGCCGGACTCGCCGACCGATCGGGCGCGTGCACATGCACCTTCCCCTGACGACGGCTGGTCCGGCCGCTGGCCGCGCGACCTGCCCGGTTCAAGCCGTCGCCCTCCGCGTTTCCGGGTGGGCCTCACCCTCGATTACCCGGGCCCAATGGGGCCGCAGGCTGCGCCGTGCGCACCGAACAGGGGTAATCAACAGACGGAGAAGTAAAGTGTTTATATGGAAAAATGTTGATATTGCCGATAACGAGCGCGCCTTCCTGTTTCGCAGAAACCGGTTTATCCGCGTTCTCGAGCCGGGCCGCCACCGTATCCTGCAGCTGGGCGGGGATGTCCGCGTCGAGCGCTACGATATCAGCAACGTAATTTTCGAGCGTGCCAACGCCGCGTTGAGTGCCAAGTTCCTGCTCAACAGCCAGGCGGAAAAGCTGGCACCTTATATCGAGTCCTACGACCTGAGCGACACCGAGGTCGGCCTGTTGTACCGCGACGGCCGCCTGGTGGATATCCTCGCGCCGGGCAGCTTCCTGCCGGTGTGGAAAGGCGTGGAGCAGGTGCGTGTGGAGATCGTCGACATCAGCGAGCAGTACACCATCGATGAAAAACTCGTGCGCCTGCTCGGCCGCGGCTCCAGGGTGGGCAGAAGCGCGGCCGCCGGTTCCGCGGTGCAGTATGTCGAGGTGCCGGACGAGCACGTGGGCCTGCTGACCGTCAACGGCAAGCTGGAACAGCGGCTGGTGCCGGGCAGCTACGGCTTCTGGAAGTGCAACCGCTCCATCGGCGTACAGCTGGTGGACCTGCGCCTGCAGACCGTGGAAGTCAGCGGCCAGGAAATCCTGACCAAAGACCGCGTCAGCCTGCGCATCAACCTGAGCGCCAGCTACAAGGTACTGGACCCGGAAAAGGCCGTTATGAAGCTGGGCAAATATGCCGAGTTCATCTACCGCGAACTACAGCTGCGCCTGCGCGAAGCCGTGGGTACCCAGAGCCTGGACGAACTGCTGGAAGACAAGGACAGCCTGAACCTCGGTATCGCCCGGGACGTGCGCGAGAAACTGGCCGAATACGGCATCGAAATCGCAACCGTGGGGGTCAAGGACATCATCCTGCCGGGCGATATGAAGCAGATCCTGAACCAGGTCGTAGAGGCCCAGAAGGAGTCCGAAGCCAACCTGATCAAGCGCCGGGAGGAAACCCAGGCCATGCGATCGCTGCACAACACCGCCAAGATGATGGAAAACAGCCCGGTGCTGATGCGCCTGAAGGAACTCGAGGCATTGGAGCGGGTGACCGCACGGATCGACAAGATCTCCGTGTATGGCGGCTTGGAAGGTGTATTGAACAACCTGGTCAAGTTGCAGCCTTCCGACGCTTCCTGACAGCCAGCTGTCGATCGGGCATTCCCTGACTCGTCATCCCGGCGGAAGCCGGTATCCAGTTCGGGGGCACCTGGATTCCGGTACCGGATCAAGGCCAGTCAAGACTCCGTGCCGGAATGACTGCCGTGACGCAAGGGCGGGCCACCTGGCCCGCCCATCCCCCACCGATTGCTGTTTTTTCACACGTTTTTTCCAGGCCCTGCCATCATGGGGTTCGGGCGGGATACTCAAAACTTATTCACAGATCTATCCAATGAATATGTTAGTAACCGAACCTTCATCTTTGCCGGACCGCTGCGGTGGACTGTGAAACCGGAGTAAGTACTGCCTAACTTCCAGGGTGAGAAACAACAGGCGGCTTAAAAATTTCCCCGGCAAAAAGCTGTGAATAAGCGGGATTCAATAAAAGCTGGAGTTTTCCCGGGCGTATCTTTGTGCCGCCACTGTCCGGGAAGGTTAAACACAGGCTAGAGATCCTCCCGCGAAAGCCGCTGGTCCACGGCCGGAGGCTGGTATTTATCCATCAGCGCCAGCAGCTTCGCCGGGCAATCGGCTTCCAGCAGCATGTTCCGGTACTGCGGTTGCAGCAGTTGCTCCGCCACGCAGTGATCCAGGAAGCGGGCCAGATGCCGGAAGTAACCGCTCACATCCAGCAGGCCACAGGGCTTGCGGTGAAAACCCAGCTGCGCCCAGGTGAGGATTTCGAACAACTCCTCCAGTGTTCCCAGCCCGCCGGGCAACGCGATAAAGCCATCGGAGAGCGACTCCATCATCGCCTTGCGCTCGTGCATGGAGCCCACCACATGCATCTCCGTCAAATTGGGGTGCGGTACCTCGCGCACCGCCAGCGCCTCCGGGATCACCCCGGTCACGCGGCCGCCGCCGGCCAGCATCGTATTGGCCACCGCCCCCATCACACCGATACTGGCGCCGCCGTACACCAACCCGATACCCCGAGAGACCAGCTCCGCCGCCAGCGCCTCGGCCGCCTGGCGGTACTCGGGCCGGCGCCCGGGGCTGGAGCCGCAGTAGACGCAGATATTTTTCATGCTTTCCTCTTTGCTGGAACCGGTACTGCGCCTATTGTGCCCCTATCATCATCGGTTTGCCCCCGGCTGGAACTGGTAAACCACCTTGAGCCAGACGATGGAGTAATGATCGAGCTGATGCGCATCAGCCGGCTGGTGGGAGACGGGCATACCCGCGTGCCATTCTGGGGTGCGGAACACCAGCATTATCCATTGTTGTTCCAGTTTATGGATGGCGAGCTGCGACTGCTGCGAACCGGGCCGGAGCATCGTCGCTTTCTGGGACGCAAGCTGGTGACGGTGGGGGAGATGTCCAACGCAGAGGTAGTCGAAAGGCTGGAGCTCGTGGTACTGACTGTGGAGAACGAATACTCCCTGCCTCGCCACCTGCCGTACCACCTGAATGTCGCGGGCATACTGGCCGGCCTGGGTATCGTGGATGATCCTGCCTCCGCCACCTTCACCCTGGAGGACGAACGCGGCCAGCGGGAAGCGGTGACGCTGGAAGCCATTTCCTGCCCGGACTACCGGGAGGGCGTCACCGTCCGCTACGCGGAGCAGATTGTGCCCTTCCGGGACAAGCGGGTGACCGAGTCCGACTACCTGTGGCTGAGTGCCGACGAGGACCGTCGCGTGGCTTACGTCTACTTTGCCCGCTACCCGTCCTTCTCCGGCACGGAGTCCTTTGCCGAGGATGTCCGCGAGTACCTGGATAAGCACCGCATCCGTAACCTGGTGGTGGACCTACGGGACAACACCGGAGGCGGCTTCTTTGTCGGTCTGCGCTTTGCCCACCAGATCAGGTCTGAACTAATCCATATAAGTACGCAAGACTGCTACGCAGCGCTACAACCCGCCAAAGGCAAGCTACCTGCCTTCACCGGAAGAACGGAAACTGCGGCATTACACTCAGGCAAAACCGCAGTACCGGTGATTATTCACTCAAAGGTGAGTACGCTCTAACATGACGCGCACGATCAAGCATAGTCCAGGCTTTCCCGGGCTACGCTAGTCCCGGCGCCAGCTGCCAATTTCACATGGGTGCTGTGCTCTCGCTTAGCCTGAATTTCCTCCAAGATACCATCCCAGAGTTCTATGCGTGCTGATATGGCATCAGCCGCAGCGGTTCTGGCTCGTACCGTTTTTTCCTCCGTCGTCAGTAGTTCGTTAAGAATCTCATGGGCAGCCGGTCCATGCTCATCACCATCAAGCTCAATATGGCGTTTCAAATAATGAATCATGGTTGGTGCATTTTTGTCGTCGATTGCCCAGGCTCCCAGAAGCCGGGTAAACATCTCCGGGATCGCATCTTCCCTTCCATAGAGGAAGTTACTGGCCACTTCTTCCAGTTTGCCGTGCATGGCAATCTGCAAGTTATTTTTTACAAACTTGGAAATATATGCGGGAACTGACGCTTGACGCAGTGCCAGATCTATATCATCGCTCTTTTCCAGGCTTTCCAGAAATGCCAGGAATTGAGAGTCATCTGCCGACACCTCTCCCATCGCAGCCAGATACATTTCCAGATGGCTGCACGGCTTGCCCTGCATATCGGTATCGGATTCCTCGTAAAGGATAATTTCGTTAATTAGCTGGGATGCAACCGGGTTTTGCGGGGGTGTCCAGGGTAAATTTAAACAGGTTAGTTCACGCTGCAGTCTTTTCGACAAGCTCATAAAGTCCCATACCGCAAATACATGCCGACTCATAAACAATCTCAACTCTTCAATGTTGGAGATGTTTCTGTAAAGCGGGTGTTCCATCAGTAGCTCTTGAGCTTGCTTGATTACCTTGTCCATTCCTACTCCTTAGTTATGTCATGGTATAGACAGCCTAAAATTACTCACCGATCTTGAAGCATCACGAAGGAGCCTTGGTCTGCTGGCACAGGGCAACGGCGCAGTCCATTCCACTTCCAGTGGCACGGCCGGCGCGTTGAGTTAGTCGTGCTCAAGGTGCACAGATTGTCAAAAGCTTCTTATTTGAGACTTCTGTTCCTTTATATGCGCATTCGGTGCCATATTGTTCTTTTGCATGCCGGGGCATGGCGCATAATTCACCCCGGGAAATGGATAACGTGACACAGGCCTCAGAAGGGTCGCTGTGAGAAGTTTGTAGGGAGTAGAAGTTAACCTAGGTACCAGTTGGCACTTACATATTGATTAAATCGGCCCTTTATCCAGCTTCTCAGAAAAAGTGCAGAGGCGGCATAGACCAGAGATCTTCGCCATACCATGGCGGAAGGCCGTTTAGCAAAGAGCCGTTCAGTTTGTACTCCTGTGTGGTTTACAGAGCGAGCCGAAGCGATTGGCAGTGGATACCAGACAACTGGGACTTGATCGATAAGTAGGCTTTTACTACGTACAACGGATAAAGGAACGATAAAGGATACCGGGCTCGCTTGGCGTAGGATCCTCCTGATCGGGTAGGGTGTCCTGCCTGAGGCATGGAAAGGTTTGGCGGAGCGCAGAGGCCAGTGTATTCCCGCAGGACTAGCGGGTGGGCGGGAGTGCTATTCTCGATTGAGCAATCGAGAGTACTTCACGAAGTATGACGCAGGGCGTGCCAGGGTGCGTTGAGTGCCATACCTGGCGGAGATAACCAATGACGGATTTCGGTGATTCCGTGAAGCCCTGCAATCACTGACACATGTATCTATGGGTTAAAGATGGAAATCGATAGAAAATATATCGTCGTTGGGGTTTTTATTGCGGCCGCGGGTGGGCTGCTTGCGATGCTGGCCTACGACTATCTGCGGGGTGGCAAGAAGCCGATAATCGCCAACGGAGATCCTCCCAAAGCGGCTACCGAGCCTGCCCAGGTGCCAGGAAAGTTCACCATGCAAGGGGGAACGAGTACCAGTGTAACGCCCGATGAAACCATACTGACGATGGTCGGCACGCCCTGTGGGGCCAACCGAACGGTAGTGTGTATTAAGGTGGCTGGGGACAGGCACAACCTCAGAATTGGGGATGAAGTGAATATTCCCCACTCAAAGGGCGAGTGCCAGCTCACACTTGTTACGATCTTTGAGGGCGAAAATGCCGCGGAATTTAACCTGAAATGCTGAGAGGCGGCAAAGGCGGTGCAGCGATTCGGTCTTCATCACTACTTTCGATGACACAACTAGATAGTACTGGGTAAATACTAAGCGGAACGGGTACTTCCATTGCCCGCATAACGCATCAACACAATATCCCGCCCCTGCCGCCGGTAGGTAAGCAGGCGATCGACAATGGCGCTTGGCTGGCCCATTTCCTCCTCTTGCACGAATCCCAATGCCGTATAAAACGGAACCAGGTACCGGTAGGGGAAGGTGAAGGTATGCCGGTCGAATGCTTTCGCCATATCGCCAACCAGCAAACGGGCGACGCCCCGGCCTCGATATTCCGGCACTACCGTCACGCCCGTCAGCAGCTGGCTGTCGGTCAGTTTGCGCAGGCAGCCGCAGGCGATGATCTGCTGCTGGCGGTTCCGGATCACCATGCAGGGATCGTGGCGCCGCGCTTTGCCGCGGAATTTGTAGGTACGGTAGAATTTACTCGCCAGTGGTATTTCCGCATCGGAGAGCCAGTGGGCCGTAAACTCGGGGTTCTCACTCATCTATGCCGCGCCAGATCTGCCTAACCTGCCAGCGCCCGCTGAATGTCTGTTACTGCAGCGCGCTGGTTCATATCGCCAATCGGATCAAGGTGCTGATCATACAGCACCCCCTGGAAGTGAAGCATCCTTTCAATACCGGGCGCATGGCGCATCTGTGCCTGGCGAACAGCGAGTTGGTGGTGGCCGAGGCTCTGGGCTATGCCGAGTTGGCGCGCCTGCTGGGGCCCGGTTCTGCTTTGCTATACCCGAACCTGGTTTGGCTTCCCGCGGTAGAGCAGGTGGGGGCGGGCGGACAGCTGGCCGCGGGCCTGCTGGAACAGCTGGTGGTGATTGATGCCAGTTGGCGCAAGTCGAAAAAGATGTTGCATCTGCATCCGGCGCTGCAGCAGTTGCCGCGGGTCAGTTTTGAGGGGGCGTTGCAGTCCAACTACCAAATTCGTCGCTCGTCCATTGTCAACAGCCTCTCCACCCTTGAGAGCATCGTGATGGCGATGGCGCAGTTGGAGCCTGAGAACAACTTTCAGGGCCTGTTGCAGCCATTTGAAGAAATGATAGCTCTACAGCAGCGGCAGGGTGGGCAGTAACAGCTGCCTGGAGGGCAATATAAGCACTGGTTTTTGATTGCGGTGGGCCCGCTGGATCGAAAGATCGCGGGCCCGCCGTCGATTTCTGTGCGTTGTCGACTAAAAATTAGTAAGCACCAGCACTGTAGATCAGCTCGTAGCTGTGGCTGTAGAGCTCCAGGATATTGCCAAAGGGGTCTTCCATATACATCATCCGGTAGGGTTTCTCTCCGGGATAGTAGTAGCGCGGTTTTTCCATCCGCTTCCTGCCGCCGGCGGCAACAATGCGCTCGGCCAGCGCCTCTAGGTTCGGGTCCTGTACGCAGAAATGGAAAATGCCAGTCTTCCAGTATTCAAAATTGTCTTCAGGCTTTTCCTGGTTATTGAACTGGAAAATCTCCACACCGATACGGTCGCCGGTGGACAGGTGGGCAATGCGGAAGCTGCCCCAGCCTGAGCCGAAGACATCGGTGCACATCTCGCCAATGGCGCTATTGTCCTCCTCAATCCGGGTTGGTTCCATGATCACGTACCAACCCAGGACCTGGGAATAGAATTCGACCGCCTTTTCCAGGTCCGGGACTGAAATGCCGATATGGGAAAAGGTGCGCGGATACACGTTGCTCATTTGCTTTGCTCCTGGCGTGAAACTGGACGCAGATTACATAGTCTAGATGATCATCTAAAATGATTATTTGAAATGTAAATGAGTACGAGGTGTGATGATTAATACCACCTGGCTACGCACCTTCTGCACCCTGGTCGAGGTTGATCATTTCACCCGTACCGCCGAGCGCCTGCATATGACCCAGTCAGGCGTGAGCCAGCAGGTGCGCAAGCTGGAAGACCAACTGGGGCTGCCCCTGCTGTTCCGGGAAGGCAAGCAATTCACACTCACGGATGCGGGCGAGCGGCTCTACCGGGAAGGGCGGGCGATCCTCTTTGCGCTGCAGAACCTGGAACAAGCCCTTGGAGAGGACCCTGCCGACGAGGGGTTGGTCCGCGTAATGTCGCCCGGAAGTGTGGGGCTCCGGTTGTATCCGCATCTGCTGGCTTTACAGCAGCGGCATCCCGGGCTGGCGATCGACTACCGGTTTGCGCCCAACGCCGATGTGGAGAGTGCCATCGCCGATGACCGGGCGGATATCGGATTTATGACCCGGGCTTCCGCCCGTGAAGAAGTGGCTTGCCAGCCGGTTGCGGAAGAGGCGCTGCTGCTGGTTACCCCTGCGAGTATCCGCAAGCCCGATTGGCAGCGATTGACCGAGTTGGGTTTTATCGATCACCCCGATGGTGCGCACCATGCGGGGCTACTGCTCGGTGCGAATTTTTCGGAGTTCGAGAACAGCGGCATGTTCACAACGCGGGGTTTCTCCAACCAGATCGGCCTGATCCTGGAGCCAGTTAGCAGGGGGCTGGGCTTTACTGTATTGCCCGCCTATGCGGTGGAAGCTTTTCCAAGGCCCAAGCGGATTAGTGTCCACCGCCTGGCCAAACCGGTCACGGAAACGGTGTACCGCTGCAGCCGACACAAGAAACCGGTACCGAGGCGCGTGGAAACGGTCATTGAAGAAGCGGGGAAGTGGCTGTGAACAGCTGCGCGTGGGGCCTGGACACAACCGAGACGAACTACCCTTAGGGCTCGATTTCTGGATAATGGCGCGCCTCGGCCAACTGGCCCGCCAAAGCCTCCAATCCCGGTAAGCCCTCCATGGAAATCAACGTCAACTTCCTCGATAACCTCCGCCTCGAAGCCAAGTTCGATGACTTCACGGTCATCACCGACCAGCCGATCCGCTACAAGGGCGACGGTTCGGCGCCCAGTCCGTTCGATTACTTCCTGGCGTCGTCGGCGCTGTGTGCGGCCTATTTTGTTCGCGTTTACTGCAAGGCGCGCGATATTCCCACCCACAATATCCGCCTGTCGCAGAACAATATTGTCGATCCGGAGAACCGCTACAACCAGATCTTCAAGATCCAGGTGGAGCTGCCGGAGGAGATCTCGGAGAAGGACCGGCAGGGCATTCTGCGCTCCATCGATCGCTGTACGGTCAAGAAGGTGGTGCAGACGGGCCCCGAGTTCCAGATCGAGACGGTGGAGAACCTGGCGGAGGATGCCCAGGCGCTGTTGATGGTGGAGCCGGACAGCGAGCACCGCACCTTTATCGAGGGCAAGGATCTGCCGCTGGAGCAGACCATCCACAATATGACCGGCCTGCTGGCGGATCTCGGCATGAAGATCGAGATCGCCTCCTGGCGCAATATCGTGCCCCATGTGTGGTCGCTGCATATCCGCGATGCGGCCTCGCCCATGTGCTTTACCAACGGCAAGGGCGCCACCAAGGAGGCGGCGCTGTGTTCGGCGCTGGGGGAATTCCTGGAGCGGCTGAACTGCAACTTCTTCTACAACGACCAGTACTTCGGCGAGGAGATCGCCAACAGCGACTTTGTCCACTACCCGAACGAGTGCTGGTTTGCGCCGGGCCCGGACGACGCGCTGCCGGCGGGTATCCTGGATGACCACACCCGCGCCATCTATGATCCGGACGGCGAGTTGCGCGCTTCCAACCTGGTCGACACCAACTCCGGCCGCGCCGACCGCGGTATCTGCTCGCTGCCGTTTGTGCGCCGCTCGGATGGCGAGACCGTGTACTTCCCGTCGAACCTGATCGAGAACCTGTTCCTGAGCAACGGCATGAGCGCCGGCAATACGCTGGCCGAGGCCGAGGTGCAGTGCCTGTCGGAGATCTTCGAGCGGGCGGTGAAAAAGAAGATTATCGAACAGGAGATCGCGCTGCCGGATGTGCCGCAGGAAGTGCTGGCGCAGTACCCGGATATCGTCGAGGCGGTGGAGGCACTGGAAAAGCAGGGCTTCCCGATCCTGGTCAAGGATGCGTCCCTGGGCGGGCGCTTCCCGGTCATGTGCGTGACGCTGATGAACCCGCGTACCGGTGGTGTCTTTGCCTCTTTTGGCGCACACCCGAGTTTCCATGTGGCACTGGAGCGCAGCCTGACCGAGCTGATGCAGGGCCGCAGCTTCGAGGGCCTGAACGATGTGCCGCCGCCCACCTTCAGCAGTGAGGCGGTGACCGAGCCCAACAATTTTGTCGAGCACTTTATCGATTCCACCGGCGTGGTTTCCTGGCGCTTTTTCAGTGCCAGATCGGATTACGAGTTCGTGGAGTGGGATTTCTCCGGCGATCACGCGGACAGCAACGAGACCGAAGCCGGGCGGCTGTTCGGAATTCTGGAGGCGCTGGGCAAGGAGGTGTACGTAGCCGTCTACGAGGATCTGGGCGCGCCCACCTGCCGCATCCTGGTGCCGGGATATTCCGAGGTGTACCCGGTGGAGGACCTGGTTTGGGACAACACCAACAAGGCGCTGGATTACCGCGAGGATATCCTCAACCTGCACGTGCTGAATGACGGGCAGCTGGAGGATCTGGTGGAGCGGCTGGAAGAGAGCCAGATCGACAACTACGAGACCATTATTACGCTGATCGGGGTCGAGTTCGACGAGAACACCGTCTGGGGGCAGTTGACGGTGCTGGAGCTGAAGCTGCTGATCTACCTGGCGCTGCAGCGCCACGAAGAGGCGCTGGAGCTGGTGGAGATGTTCCTGCAGTTCAACGACAACACGGTGGAGCGCGGGCTCTTTTACCAGGCGGTGAATGCGGTGCTGGAAGTGGGGCTGGATGACGAGCTGGCGCTCGACGATTACCTGGGCAACTTCCGCCGTATGTTCGGCGAGGAGACTGTGGCGGCGGTGGTCGGTTCAGTGGATGGCAGTGTGCGTTTCCACGGCCTGACACCGACCAATATGCAGTTGCAGGGGCTGGATAAGCATCTGCGCCTGATTGAGAGTTATAAAAAACTGCACGCGGCGCGGGCCGCAAAAATGGCTGGTTGAGCCGCTCCTACAAGGGAGCACCCAGCCCTGTTCCGGATTCCGGCGTTCGCCGGAGTGACGACGGTGGCCGTAGGAGCCTGCAAGCCGGCTCCTACGGGCTAATGCCAACTGCGATCATTCCTGATAAATTAACTGCAAATTTGAAAGAATCATGGAGATCGCGTTGATAGAAGAGAGCGTTCGCAAGGAAATTTCCCGGAGGCTGGCGGCGGCCGAGCAGGAGCACAATGTAAAGATCCTTTACTGCTGCGAATCGGGCAGCCGGGCCTGGGGATTTGCATCCCCGGATTCCGACTATGATGTGCGCTTTATCTATGTCCGCCCGGAAGAGTGGTATCTGTCCTTCGATGTGGAAAGCCGCAGGGATGTGATCGAGTACCCGATCGTCGATGAGATCGACTGCAGCGGATGGGATCTGCGCAAAGCCCTTTACCTGTTTACACGCACCAATGGTGCTTTACTGGAATGGTTGAACAGCCCAATCCGGTATATCGATAGAGGCGATCTTGCGGATCGCCTTAGGAAACTAGCGCCCGGGGCAATCAATGATATTGCGCTCTGCTATCACTATAGCCATATGGCCAGAAACAACGCG
Source organism: Microbulbifer litoralis (assembly GCF_023634065.1). GTDB lineage: Bacteria > Pseudomonadota > Gammaproteobacteria > Pseudomonadales > Cellvibrionaceae > Microbulbifer > Microbulbifer litoralis. Next base: position 203,113 of record NZ_JALKCV010000003.1, on the reverse strand, counting down.
CGAGAGCACCTGGATAAAACCCAGGTAAAGCTCAAGAAGTATTTCTACGTGCTGAGGCCGCTGTTGGCTATCCGATATATCCAGGCGGGTATGGGCGTTCCGCCGGTGGAATTTGACAGGCTTGTGGAGGCGGTCGCGCCCGAGGAAATAAAGGCGGATATCGCCAGGCTGCTGGAGCAAAAGCGGGTTACGCCTGAGCTCGGTAAAGGTGAGCGTATCGAGAGTATCAATCGCTTTGTGGCGTCTGAACTGGAAAGCTACGAGGAGAGGTTCAAGGGGCAGGGCAGGCCGGATATTCTCGAGGGAAGAAAGGTGCGCGAAGAGCTGAATGTGATTTTCAGGGATTCAATACGAAGCGCTCTGGCATAACCCGGAACTTACTTTTACGGTGACTATTTGCCCCCTGTAGGAGCGGCCGGTGGCCGCGATCAGTCCGGGGTGATATCCAGTCCTGTTCTGGACTCCGGCGTTCGCCGGAGTGACGAGGGTGGCTGTAGGAGGCTGCTCGCAGTGAGTAGCCCGGATGGAGCGCAGCGGAATCCGGGACGCGCACTGTCCCCGGCGCCCCCTTTCCCAGACTCCAGCGCTGCGCGCCTCCATCCGGGTTACGCTCTGCCTTGCAGATAAGTGATTGCGATTTGGCAATAAAAAAGCCCGCCGGGGTGGCGGGCTGAGGTTTGAGTGTGGGGGCCGCTGACGCTTGCCCTCTCCCCCGGCCCCTCTCCCGGGGGGAGAGGGGAGAAAAGCGGGGCGCTAGATGGCTTAGAGGCTCGCGGACTCCGTGCTTTCCGCCGGCTCTCCGGCCTCCTTCACATAACCATCCTCATCCAGCTCCACAATCGGCATACCTAGTGCCTCCACATCCTCGCGGATACTGGCCGCATCGCCGACCACCACAATCGCCAGGTTTTCCGGTTCCAGCACGTTGGTGATGACCTTGTTCAGGGTCTTGCGATCCGTCTCTTTCAGTAGGGCGTTCTGCTGTGTGCGGTAGTCCAGCGGCAGGTCGTAGCTGAGGATGCGGTCCAGCAGTCCCAGTTTATCCCCCGGGGTTTCGTACTTGCGCGCTTCCTGCTGGCCGATGGCCGCGCGCAGGTAGTCGAACTCGGCTGCGGTCATGCCTTTGCCATCGTAGGTTTCCAGCTCGGTCAACACTTCATTCAGCGCATCGGCGGTCGCGTCTTTTTTCACTTCGGCGCTGAAGGTGTAGAGGCCGCTCTCCGGGTCGCCGCTGAGGTAGGTGCGGGCACCGTAGGTGTAGCCCTTGTCCTCACGCAGGTTCAGGTTGATGCGGCTGTTGAAGTTGCCACCCAGCGGGAAGTTGCCGAGGCCGGCCAGGTAGTAATCCCCCAGTGCATCGTAGGGCAGCGCGAACTGGCTGACCCGCAGGCTGGATTGGGCCGCGCCGGGTTTGTTCACCAGGTAGACGGTGCGGCCGTCGATTTCCGGTTTCTGCAGGGCGATGGCCTTGCGCACCGGCTCGCTGACTTCCAGCTGCGCCAGGCCGTCCAGCGCCTTGACGATGGTGTCGTGGGGCAGGCTGGTGCTGACGGTGACGCCGCGCAGGTGCGCCGGGAAGTGGGCTTTGTAGTAACCCTCGATATCGTCCAGGGTGATATTGGCCACGGTATCCGGCAGGCCGCCGCCGGGGTAGCTGAGTGGGTGCTGCGGGCCGCGCATCACGGCGCCCAGGGCGCGGGAGGCCAGGCCCTGCGGTGTCTTGCGCGCCTGCTGCAGGCCCTCGATGGTCTGCTGCTTGATGCGGGCGAAATCCTTTTCGGTAAAGTCCGGTTTGAGGATGCGTTCCATCATCAGCGGCATGGCCGCGTCCAGGTGCTTGGCCAGCACATTGAGGGTGACGGTGGTGTCGCGCTGGCCGGCGTGGATATTGATGGAGGCGCCCAGGCGTTTCAGTGCCTCGGCGAATTCGGCCGCGCTGCGCTCGGTGCTGGCCTCGGTCATCAGCGAGGTCATCAGTGAGGTCAGGCCGGCCTTGCCGCGGGGCTCGTCGCGCTGGCCGACGCCGAACACCGCCTGGATGGTCACCGTGGGTGTCTCGTCGTTCTGTACTGTCAGCAGGCGCACGCCGTTTTTCAGTTGGCCGTCGTCGATCGCCGGCAGTTCCACCTGCGGGTTGACGCCCGGGGTGGGCTGTACGCTGCGGTCGAAGTCGTCCTTGACCGGGCGCAGGGCCAGGGCCTGGCCGTCGTCGCCGTAGCTTTCCGGGATGGTGCGTTGCCACTCGTAATTCTGTGGCGCCGCCGCCAGTTCGGTCTTGCCGTCGGGGACGATGCTCAGCAGCACCGAGGGTTTGCCGGCGATGTACTGGTCGAACACGCGGGTGACGTCATCGGTCTCCACGGACAGATAGGCTTTTATCTGGTCGTCGATCCCTTTGGGGCTGCCGGTAAAGGTCTCGAACGCGGCCAGCGTGGATACCTTGCCGGACACGGACTGCAGGCCGAATACGCGGCCGGATTCGTAGCCGGCCTTGAACTTGACCATGTCGTCCTCGGTGACGCCGCGCTCGGCGAATTCGGTCAGGGTATCGCGCACCGCCTGTTCCATTTCCGCCAGGGATTCCCCGGAGGCGGGGTTCTGGATCACGATAAACCACATTTCGCAGGCCAGTTCCTTGCAGGAGTGGGAGACGCTGGCCTGCACCGCGCGGCCGGTCTGCACCAGGCGCTGGTAGAGCATGGAATCCTGGCCCTGGCCGAGGATGGCCGCCGCCGCGTCCAGCGCCGGCTCGTCCGCGTGGTTGTAGTAGACGGTGGGAATCATCATCGCCAGCGCCGGCAGGTGGACATTGTCCTCCAGGGTGACATAGCGGTCGGATTCGAGTTTGGCCGGCTGCTTGGGCAGGTCCTCGACTTTGGGGCCGGCGGGGATGCTGCCGAAATATTTATCGACCCAGGCCAGTGCCTGCGCCTTGTCGATATCGCCACCGATGGTCAGGGTGGCGTTGTTGGGGCCGTACCAGCGCAGGAAGAAGCGCTTCAGGTCTTTCAGGTCCGCCTTGTTCAGGTCTTCCATCCAGCCGATCACCGGCCAGGAGTAGGGGTGGCCGTCCGGGTAGGTGCTGGCGTAGAGGGTTTCCAGCGCGCGGCCGTAGGGGCGGTTGTCCACCCGCTGGCCGCGTTCGTTCTTGACCGTCTCGCGCTGGACCTCGAATTTTTTCTCGGTGACCGCGTCCAGGAACACGCCCATGCGGTCGGCCTCCAGCCACAGCACGGTTTCCAGCTGGTTGGCGGGCACCGTCTCGAAATAGTTGGTGCGGTCGGTGTTGGTGCTGCCATTCAGGGTGCCGCCGGCTTCCTGGATGATCTTGAAGTGCTGCTCGTCGGCGACGTTTTCCGAGCCCTGGAACATCATATGTTCGAAGAAGTGGGCGAAGCCGGAGCGGCCCGGGTCCTCGCGGTTGGAGCCCACATGGTAGGTGACATCCACGTGCGCCAGCGGGTCCGAGTGGTCCTCGTGCAGCACCACGGTCAGGCCGTTGTCGAGCTTGTATTTGCTGTAGGGGATGGCGATCTCGGCGCCGTCGCCATCGAAGGTCTCGACCAGGGTTACGCCCTCGGGCAGCGCTGTCTGTGTCTCGGCCGCTGCCGGCTCCGGCGCGGCTGAGGCCGTTTCCTCCGGCCCCTTGCCACAGGCTGCGAGCAGCGCGGCGGTCAGGATCACTGCGATTTTTGTTGGGTACATGACGATTCAAGTCTCCCTTTGTCAATGACTGAGAAGGTGGCCGCGCTACTGTTGCCACCAGTTCAAAAACCTTGCGCCCACCGCGTGTTGCGGCAGCGAGTGGGCGTCTTCCTCGATGCCCTGTTCCTTTTCCATCTCGGTCACCCGCGCGTTGGCGGCGCGGAACCAGGCCGCGGGATCGCCGACGCCGTTGTCCAGTGCCTCGCCGTAGAGGGCCGCGCTGAACCAGGTGCGTTGGGAGTCGCCGCCGCATCCAAACGAGGTGCGATCCGGCGCGGCGGATGTGAAGATGGCGCGCTCGGGGCTGGCCAGGGCCTGTTTCCACAGGCCGGAATAGCAGGCGGACACTATGATCCACTGGTGGCGCGCGCCCAGTTCGTCCAGCCACTGTTTGCCGTCCGCTGCCGACAGGTCGTTCAGCGGCAGCTTCCGCTCGTCGAGCATGAAATCCCCGTTGTCGTCGCCGTGGCTGACCAGGTGTACGAACAGCAGGTCCTCTTCGGGATCCATGACGGCATCCAGTGCCTTGAGGCTCTCCCGCACACTGGTTCGGGTGGCCAGCGGCAGCCTGTCGTCGCTGCCGTTGCTGAGGCGCAGCTGGCGCCCATCGATATCGAGTACGCCGCCCAGCCGCTGTGCCACCCAGTCCACCTCTTTGGTAAAGACCGGCGAGGTGCCATCGCCGCCGACGATCAGCGCGTACACATCCCGCACGCCGGGTCGCTGTGGTGCCAGTGAGGAAAAGGCGGACTGCAGCCGGTCGCCCTCGCTGTACAGGCGCGCTTCCACCGCCGCCTGCTGCTGCCGGCCGCTGTTGCGCCAGGCCTTTTCACTGGCATAGTAGCGCCCGGACACGAAATAGCCGCGTTCTTCCTGCGGCTCGCCGTCTCCGGTCTGGTGAGTGCGGACTCCCTCGCCATTGGCCTCGCCGTACTCGAAGGTGGCGCTGATGGTGGTGCCGTCCGGCTGGGTCAGTTTGCCCTCACCATTGTAGTAGCCGTACTCGAAACCGCCCTGGTACCGATAGCCCTGTTCGTCGCGATAGTTGCCCTGTACCAGGTAGCCGTATTCGAAAGTGCCCTCGTAGTGGGCGCCGTCGGCGGTAATGCGATGGCCCCGGCCGTGCGGCTCCCAGTCCTGGAATGCGCCGGTATAGCTGTCGCCCGCCGCCCAGTTGACCGAGCCCTGCAGCAGTTCCCCCTGTTCGAACTCACCCTGCCAGACAGTGCCGCCGCATTCGTAGCGGCCCTCGCCGTTGAAGTTGCCGTTGAGGAATTCGCCTTCGTAGATGCAGTCATCGGCGTAGACATAGCGGCCCTGCCCGCTGATCCGGCCGCGCGTGAATTCCCCCTGGTATTCGCTGCCGTCCGGCCAGCTCAGTTGCCCCCGCCCGTGGAAGAGCCCGTTTTCGATAGCGCCGCTGTAGACGGATCCATCCGGCAGTGCGGTGCCGCCGTTGAATGGTGCCGGTTCGCAGCCGCTGCTCGACAGCAGCGCGAGCGCCAGAAGGGAGAGAAAGGCGATGGGCAAAGAGGGTTGTTTCATTCGCAGGGGCTATCGTTGCGGTTCCGGGACCCAGACTATCAAAATGCCGGGCGCTGCGCTTCATCGCGCCTTAGCAGGACTGTCATACTTAATCCCTACGCTTGCAGACCGTATTTCACCGATAGGGGGCTGACCGTGAACCGATTCACCCGACGCAATTTCATCAAGGCCGCGCTGGCTGCCAGTGGCAGTGTCGCGGTGTCCACGCCGCTGCAGGCCATGGGCCGGCCCGAACTGCCCTCCGAGGTCTCTTTCCCGCACGGTGTGGCCAGTGGCGATCCGCTGCAGGATGCGGTGATTCTGTGGACCCGCGCCCTGCCGACGGGCGGCGGGGATCCGTCGGAGCCGACGAAGGTCACCTGGGAACTGGCGCGGGACAGCGGCTTCACGGATGTGCTGCGCCGCGGCAGTGTCGAGACGCACGCGGGGCGGGATTACACCGTCAAGATCGATGTGCAGGGACTGCAGCCGGCCACCGGCTACTACTACCGCTTTGTCGGCGCCAGCGAGCAAAGCCCGGTGGGCCGCACGAAAACCCTGCCCGGGAGCGATGTGGAGCAGGTAAAACTGGCTGTGTTCTCCTGCTCCAATTATCCCGCCGGTTACTTCAACGCCTACCAGCTGGCCGCGCAGCGCGGCGACTGGGATGCGGTGCTGCACCTGGGCGACTACATCTACGAATACCCGGCGGATGGCTACGCCACCGAGCGCTCGGCGGAAATCGGCCGCGCACTGCCCGAGGACAATGCCGGCGAGATACTGACCCTGGCGGATTACCGCAAGCGCTATGCCCTCTACCGCACCGATGCCGGCCTGCAGGCGCTGCATGCGGCGGCGCCCTTCATCGCCGTGTGGGACGATCACGAAATTGCCAACGACACCTGGAAGGAAGGGGCACAGAACCACAACGAGGGCGAAGGCGATTTCTTCGCCCGCCGCGCCGCTGCGGTGCAGGCCTATTACGAATGGCTGCCGATCCGCCCGCCGCGGGGGGATCGCAATCCGCAGATCTACCGCAGCTTCCGCTTCGGCGACCTGCTGGACCTGCATATGCTCGACACGCGTGTGATCGGCCGCGACCAGCAGATCGATTTCGGCAGCTACATGGACGAGGACGGCAGCTTCGACAGCCGCGCCTTCGCCGCCGCCATGGGCGAACCGGGGCGCACGCTGCTGGGCGGGAAGCAGCGCAACTGGCTGGCGCAGGCGCTGGAACAGTCCAGCGGCCGCTGGCAGTTGCTGGGCCAGCAGGTGCTGATGGGCAAAATGCACCTGCCGGCAGAGATGATGCTGAATTTTGCCTCCGGCGGTAAGAATAGGGACACCACGGCGGAGCTGGTGGCACTGAAGGCGGCCAGCCTGCGGGGCGAGCCGCTCAGCGACAGCCAGCGGGCGCGCCTGGAACAGGTGCTGCCCTACAACCTGGATGCCTGGGATGGCTATGCGGTGGAGCGCGAGGCGCTGTACCGTCACATCGGCGAGCTGGGCAAAAACCTGGTGGTGGTGGCCGGCGATACCCACAACGCCTGGTGCAATCACCTCAAGGATGAGGCCGGCAAGCTGGTGGGGATGGAATTCGCCACGCCCAGCGTGTCTTCACCGGGAATGGAGAGCTACCTGAAGCTGGATGAAAAGTCGGCCGGGGAGATGGCCCGCGGCATGTCGGTGCTGATCGACGACCTGCAGTACTGCAACCTGCACCAGCGCGGCTATATGGCGCTGACGTTCAGCCGCGAACAGGTGCAGGCCGAGTGGCTGTTTATCGACAATATCGACAGCACCGAGTTTGCCGAGGTGGGTAGCCACAGCGTGGCGCACAAGCCGGTCTGAAGGATCGAAGGCTCCATTATTCCGCGCTGAGGGCTCCATTATTCTCTGCAGGTGACCGCTGCGTTACACTGCCCGCCCCACGGTGAAAGCATGCCGGGAACAGGAGTAGTGGATCGTTGGCGGTACTTGGCTCGGAAGCCTTCCCGAAGCCCGGGAAGTTTGCAGGAATGGCAGCGCTGTTGCTGTGTGGTGTGGCTGCCTATGCGATCCTCGCCGCAACCCCGCAGCGGGGGCCGGCGATCGAACGCAGCTACTGGATCTGGAATGCCAACGACCTGGATTACGCCGTGGCCGACGCCGGGCTGATTCTCTACCAGGGCAATGCGGATGCCGACTGGCATTTTCATGCCCGCGGTGTCAGCGCCTACCCGCTGGCCGGCTCCGGCCCGGTCACGCTCCTGTTCCGGCTGTACAAGCTTGGGCCGCCGGAAGACGTGGCCGCCCGCTACCGGAGCCTCAAGCGCCGCTGGGCGAGCCACGGTGTCGCGGTGGCCGGGCTGCAGATCGATTACGATAGCCCGTCGTCCCGCCTGCCGGAATATCGCCGCTGGCTGATCCGGCTGCGGGCGCAGCTGGCCGGTGAACCGGTCTCTGTCACATCGCTGGTCACCTATGTGTTCGATGCGCCGCAGGCCCTGGAGCGGCTCGCCGGGGTGGTGGATTACCTGGCCATGCAGCTCTACGCCGGCTATGTGCCCCACGACAATATCCGGTCCGTGGTCCGTTTCCTGCGCACTTCCGCCATTTCCCACCGGATCGGTATTACCCTCTCTCCCGAATTCCCCCCGGATGCCGAGCTTTGCGGCCGGTATTGCCTGGGGGTGTCCGTTTTCTTGAACAAGGATGCACCTCGCCCATGAAGTTGAAAGCACTCTCGCTGTTGCTGTTACTGACTGCCAGCCACGCGGTATTCGCCGGTGGCGGCGGCCCGCCCAGCCGTGCGGAACTCTGGAAAACCTTCTATAACCCGCTGGCGGACTACCCGCTGGAAGAATCCGTATCGGACAACACGATACGGCGGCTGGTGCAGTTGCTGAGGGATGACCTGGGGGTGGAGAAGAAATATATCTACCGCACCGGCGATGGCCAGTGGTACAGCGAAGCCAGCCTGTACGAGGTGCTGAACCCGATGGTGGAAAGCAGCGGCCGCGACCTGGTTGTTTATTCATCCGGCGGCTCCGCCAGCCAGGCCCCCGATAACACCGTCATATTTGCCGGTGGCGGCCTGCCGCTGGAGAGGCCGGGCTGGTCCGACTGTACCAGTGCCGGGGCGCTGCGAGGCACCCTGGAGCTGGCCGAGGCGTGGCTGGAAGACGAGAGCCTTTCCGACTTCGCCGTGCGCAATGCTCTCTATTACCGCCTCAATATTGCCGCCGAGTGCCAGAAGCGGCCGACCAGGAAACTGAGCGAACGCGAGCTGCAGAGTATTCCCGCCCCCTGGCGCGACTACCTGGCGGCGCTGGCGCATTTCTACCAGCACGAGTACCGCCAGGCCGGGGAGACGTTTGCGAAACTGGTCGATTCCGAACAGGCCACCGTGGCGGACCTGTCCAGCTACCTGGCCGGGCGCGCCTTCCTGATCGCCGCGCAGGGCGACTGGCACGGTTACGGCGATCCCGGCGAAGCGGTGGATCGCACACTGTTGGCCAGGTCCGCGCAGTACTTCCGCCAGCATGTCGAGCGCGACGGCCACTACGCCGATTCCGCCCGCGGCCTGCTGCGGCGCACCGCCTACCTGGCCGGCGATCGCAAGGCCTATTATGCGGGGCTCAAGCAGAACCTGGACCGGCTGCTGGCCGGCGACAGCACGGCACTGCAGTTCCTGCAGGTGATCGATGAGGGCAGCCGCTTCGGCCAGGGCCCGGCACTGCTCGAGTACCTGGACGGGCACTACCGGCAATTCGCCGGCGACAGCGAGCTGGAATCCCTGGTGCGCCTGCTGGATTTCCGCCGCGGTGTGCAGCATTTCCGGGCCGGGGAGCAGGAGGAGGCCTACCGGCTGTTGATGGAGGCCGGACTGGAGCCCGCCTATCCCTACCTGGTGCAGATCGCGCGCGAGTCCGGCGACCGGCAGCGCCTCGCTGCCGTGTACCGGAAATTCCTGGATGGCAACACACTGGCCATGCATCGGGCCGCGCTGGATTACGCGGAACGCGGTGCCGAGGCGTTTGTCGACACCGACAATGCCCCGCTGGCAAAACGTTCGGCACTGGCCTATTGCTCGGCGGGCAACCTGCAGGAACTGGTCCTCGGCAACCTCTCGAACAAGAACCTGCCCGAACTGCGCGATGCGCTGTACGACGCCTACATCCAGCGGGAGCAGTTCGAAGCCCTGAATCGGCTGATGAGCTCCGGCGATATCGACAACGGCCCCTACGAAGCCATCCGCACCGCGGTGCGCCAGTTGGCCCGGGGCGAATCCCTGGGTAAGGCCTATATGAATATCGGCTACTTCGTAGCGGAACGCATGACGCAGCCGAAATACTCCGGTGCCAACAAATTCCTGGCCAGCCTGGACGGGGATCGCTACTGCGAGAGCGGCCTGAAAAGCTACGATCGCGGTGCCCAGTACTTCTACCGTCTCTCCCTGGCCCAGTTCACACCGCAAGAGCGCTCCACCGACGAGGCCAAGGCGCTGCATTTCATGATCAACTGCGATCGTATGGGCATACGCGGCTGTTGGGGAACCCGGCCGGAGGAAGCGGAATCCTCGGAAGTGCTGTTCAAACGCCTGCACCGAAAATACCCGACCAGCCAGTGGACGGAGAAGACACCCTATTTCTACTGAGCGGACACGGCGACTATCGCGAAATGGTTAAGGAAGAAAATACCAGCGCCGGGGGGCGTAATGCCGGTCAGTTAAACAGGTTAAGGTCTGGCAGCTGAGATTGCGCGAGGCTTTAGCTGGCATTGGGGCGGCCCTGGTACCGGGGGCAGCCTTGCGAGACACGGGCTAGGCGCCCCCCCCCGTGAATACGTCCCTGTAGGCTTGTCTGCGAGGTCCCTCTCGCAGACAGTCTCGCAAGGCTGCCCCCGGCATCAGGGCCTTTGCCGCGACTGTGTGGCTTAACTGATCGGCATTACGCCGAGGGTGCTGGTATTTTTTGCCGGTTGTCGGTATCAGTAAGCGCCGAACCGCTTGTTGAACTCCAGGCTCAGCATCCGCGGCGCGCCCTCGATATAGGTCGGGAAGCCGAATGAGTTGCCGGTATTGCCCGCGTCCATGATGTACTCCTCGTCCAGCAGGTTGCTGGCGGCCAGGGTCAGCGACCAGTTGCGGTCGCTGGCCGCGATGCCGGCGCGCAGCTTGAGCAGGTCCACGGCGTCTTCCTCGAAACGGTTGGCGATGTCGAAATACACCGAGGAGCGGTAGCTCCAGCTGCCGCTGCTGGTCAACAGCAGCCCGCTGCCAATCGGTGTTTCGTACAGGTAACTGACCGCGCCGCTGACTTCCGGCTGCAGGCGAAACTGGTTGCCGGCATAGACACCGTTGGTGGAATCGTCATCGATACCGGCATCGATCCAGGCGACGTTGGCCATCAGTGTCAGTTTTTCCGATGCATTCCAGCGCAGGTCCGCCTCGAGGCCGGTGTTGGTGGCGGAGCCGGCGTTTTCGTTGCGCACCTGGCCGCTGTCCTGGTCGATCACACTGACCTGGAAGTTGTCGTAGTTCTGGTGGAACAGTGCCACCGAGTAATCCAGCGGCGTGTTCATCAGGCTGCCCTTGAGGCCGATCTCGTAGTTGTCGATCTCCTCGGTGGGCAGGATGCTTTCCATCCCGGAAGACAGCTCGATCACCTCGGAGCGCTCGCCGCGGGACAGGGTGCCGTACAGGTTCAGGTTGTCGTTCAGGCTGTAGAGCAGGTTGAAGCGCGGCAACACGGCGGAGTTGTCGGTGTCGCCGCTCAGGGTTTCGCCGTCGGTATCCAGTATCAGGCCGTTGAACAGGTCGACAGGGTTGAATGTCTGTGCGGACAGAATCGAGGAGGGCGCCATTTCGCTGTAATAGCCGGATTCCCGCTCCTCTTCCACCAGCCGCGCACCGACGGTGGCTTCCAGTTTTTCCGTCAACCGGTAGGAGACGTCGGCGAACAGGTTCAGGCTGCTGTTGTCGGCGGTATTGGCGTAGTGGCTTTCGTAGGGGAAAGCGGGAACGACGCCGTTGGTCAGCAGCTCTGTGGCTTGCGGTTCACAACCGGGGATACCCTGGGCCGCCAGCGCGCCGGAGCAGCTCAGGAACAGGCCTTCCTCGGAGGCGAAGCCGACAAACTGTTCCGCCTGTTCGGCAAAATAACTGGCGCCGACAAAGCCGTTGATGCGCTCGCCGCTGAAATTCAGCCGCAGTTCGTGGCTGGTCTGGTCGCCGCTGGCGTCCTCGGAGAAATTCAGGAATTCGTAGCCGGTGCCGTCTGCGTCAAAGGCTTCCAGCGAATCGTAATCGCGGCGGGCGCCGATATAGGTCAGCGCCAGGCGGTCATTGAGATCCCAGGAAACGGTCGCGTTGAAATCCTTCACGGTGCGGTCCACACCGATATCGTCCATACCCAGCACGTCGTTGTCCGGCACGCTCAGCGAGGCGTCGTCTGTGAACAGCAGCGACTCGTTGACGAAGGCGGTACCCGGGTCCTCGGCCTTGTCGTAGTTGTAGACCAGGTCGATGGTCAGGTCGTCGCTGGGTACGATCCGCAGGCTGGGGCGGTAGGCGCGGCGATCGTAGCCGTTCAGGTCCGCCTCGCCGCTGGTGTTGTCCACATAGCCCTCGCGCTCGCGGGAGACAAACGCGAAGCGCCCCTGCAGTGTGTCACTGCCGCCGGTCAGCATGCCTTCCACCTTGCGCATATCGTAATTGCCCGCGCCGACGGTCAGCGCCGAGGCGAATTCCCGCTGTGGCCTGGCGGTGATGAAGCTTATGGCGCCGATGGAGGCGGCGGTGCCGAACAGCGTCGCCTGCGGGCCCTTGACCACTTCCACGCGCTCCATGTCGTAAACCTCGAAATAGGAGGCGCGGGAGCGGGACACGTCGGTGCCGTTCAGGTACACGGATACCCGCGCGGCGCCGGGCGCGCTGCCGTCGTCGGAGGTAATGCCGCGGATCACATAGCCGTTGTTGTTGACACTCTGCTGTTGCACCACCAATCCGGGCACCAGCTCCGACAGGCTGTCGAAGCGGTCCACGCCCAATGCCTCCAGTGTTTCCCCATCCAGGCTGCTGATGGTGAGCGGTACATCGGTGATCGACTGCTCGCGCTTCTGCGCGGTGACGATAACCTCCTCGAGATCCTGCGGGCCGCCCTGCTGTGCGGCGACAGAGGCGGAAATCAGGCAGGCGAGGGCGGTCAGCGGAAAAGTCCGTTTTGCTGCTTTTTGCATGGTAACTCCAGCTTGGATTCGGGCATGTTGAAAAGCTGGATACTATTGGTGGATTGATACGTTACTGTGACCGATTTATGACGAATCTTTTGCCTGTAGGGCCTATTGAATAGGTAGCCCGGATGGAGCGCAGCGGAATCCGGGGGCCTGTGCCGTTTCCCGGATTCCGGCGCTGCGCACCTTCATCCGGGCTACGGATCAACACTTTGGTACCAAATTAAAAGGTCCGATTATATCCGGGCGGAACAATTGAATTCTCACCGCAATCGTTCATAGTCGTATGGCAACAATAAAAAGATGGTGAGAATCATGGCTCTCGATTACGCGCTCCTCGATGTGTTCGCCGATGCACCTTTTCAGGGCACGCAGATTCCGGTGATCAACCTGGATGGAAAAACGCTCGATGACGATACCCGTATCGCCATTGCCAGCGAGTTCCAGCAGACACAGACCGTGTTTATGGAGCCGGGCAACAGCGCCGCGCCGGCGACGGTATACAGCGGCAGGGGACAGGAGCTGTTCGGTGCCCACACGATTCTGGCCGCTTCCCATGCGGCCTATGAAATGGGGCTGGCGCAGGACGAGGGCAGTTTCGCCTCCTTCCTGCTGAAACAGAATGCGCAGCTAATCGAGAGTTTTATCGACAAGGGGGAAAACGGCCCCGGCGCCATCCAGTTCGCCCGCACCCTGGGCCCCACTGTCGACCGCTATACGCCGGAAATCCCGCGCCTGGCGGCGGCGCTGAATATCGATGAAAAACATATTGTCTTCAGCAAGTATCGCCCGCTGGTAGTGAGCGTGGACACGCCGACGCTGATCGTGCCCTTCACGCGCCCGGAACATGTGCTGGCGGCGAGCCTGAACCCGGATCGCTGGGGAGAGCTGTGCGGCGATGTGTATACCTCGGACCTGTTCCTGTTTGCGCCGGGCTCCATCACCGGTTTCTCCCAGTTCCACGGTCGCCTGCTGAACCCGGATACGCCCCGCGATGCCTTCCCGCCCATCGGCAATGTGATGCCGGAGTTCATCGCCTACCTGGCGGAGCAGCCGGACACCGCTGCCGGTACCCATACCTTCGCTGTCGACCGCGGCAGTGAACGGTCGCGCAAGAGCGTGCTGCACGCGGAATTCGACAAGAAGCCGGGGCGGGAAGTGCGCTGCCGCATCGGCGGCAATGTGATCAAGATCGGGGTGGGATCGCTGCTGTATCCCTGATCAGAGCTTTTCCAGGTAACGGCGGCGGCCCAGTTGCCGCACCTGCCGGTCGATATCCGCGGCGCGGCCGCGCACATAGCGCGACGGCGCCGCGGCCGACATGCGCCTGGGGTTCGGCAGCACCGCGGCCAGCAGGGCCGACTGCCAGCGGTTCAGGCCCCGCGCCGGGCTTCCCCAGAAATTGGCCGCCGCAGCCTGGGCGCCGTAAATCCCCTCGCCGAACTCGGCAATATTCAGGTAGACCTCCAGAATCCGCTCCTTGGGCCAGAGCAGTTCCATCAGCACCGTGAACCAGGCTTCCAGCCCCTTGCGCAGGTAGCTGCGGCCGCTCCACAGGAACAGGTTCTTGGCGGTCTGCTGGGTGATGGTGCTGGCGCCGCGCGGGCGGTCGCGGTTCTCTTCAAGCGCCTTGCGGATGGAGCCGAAATCGAAACCGTGGTGCAGCGGGAATTTCTGGTCCTCGGCGGCAATCACCGCCACCTGCAGGTTGGGCGATATCTGCGCCAGCGGTCGCCACTCGTGCTGTGCCTGCCGGCCATGCTGGCGTTCCCAGGCCAGGATCACCATCGAAGAGGGGGGATCCACCCAGCGCAGTGCCAGGACCAGCAATGCGGTGGCCGCGACGAACAGAATGCCGAGCCACAGCAGAGCTTTGACGGGGCGTTTCAGGAATCGGGGCATGGTGGATTCCGGTCGGTTATCGGGTGCCCGGGGCAGTGGATGGGGGCGATGATAACAAACCCGGGTTATGTCGCGGCCTGCGGCTCGAACCGGGGGGGCGAATCTGGGCCTTGGGACGCTCCATATATGAAAACGGCCACCGCAGGGGTGGCCTTTTTGGTATATGGCCCGCCCCAGAGGATTAGCTCCCTTCGGTCGCTGGTCTCCGGCCGCTACGCGGCCTCCGGCTCGAACGGAGGTTCAAATCTGGGCCTTGGAGCGCCCCATATATGAAAACGGCCACCGCAGGGGTAGCCGTTTTCATATATGGCCCGCCCCAGAGGATTCGAACCTCTGACCTTCGCCTCCGGAGGGCGACGCTCTATCCAGCTGAGCTAGGGGCGGATCTGCGCCGGGAGCTGGCCCGGCGCGGACGCGAATTATACAGAAGGGGCCGGGTGGGGCAAAGCGCGGATTTCGCCCCTGCGCGAAGCGGGATCGGAGCGGTGGTGGGGATGGGCCGCCACCGTCGCCTGTGTGTCCCAATATGGTGCGAAAACCGGTCGCCCGGCCAGATTCGGCGTTGTCTGTGCGGTTGCGATGGTTCCGGGGGCGGCTCCCGCGCAACCCGGGGCGCTGACCGGGCGCGAGCCCGCGGGGATTGCCGGGGCGAGCCGGTCGAAAAGTGGTCACTCTGTGTCTGTTGGCACGCCGGTTGCTCTGTTGTGGGGAATTCGTGTGTTTGCGCCCCCGAGTAAATGCCAGCCTGGTCCGTGCGGGGACAGCGGGCGCGCTCGATGCCACCAGAACAGAATCCGGGTTCCACCGGGACACAAAAGGAAAACAACAATGCACAAGGCCATGACCCCCACGCTGCTCGCCGCCGCCATTGCGGCCACACTGCCGCTGTCCACAACCGCCGCGGAGACTGTCGGCGGGCGGGCAGCGGTAAAGCTAGAGGAGGTCACCGTCACGGCGCAGAAGCGTGCGGAAAGCCTGCAGGATGTGCCCGCCTCGGTGGCCGCGCTGTCCGGTGAGCGCTTCGACAGCATCTTCTCCGCCGGCGACGATATCCTCGCCCTGGGCGCCCGGGTGCCCAACCTCTATGCGGAATCCTCCAACGGCCGCGCGGCGCCGCGCTTCTATATCCGCGGCCTGGGCAACGCGGACTTCGACCTGGCCGCCTCGCAGCCGGTCTCCATCATCTTCGACGATGTGGTGCAGGAAAACGTGGTACTGAAAAGCTTCCCGATTTTCGATGTGCAGCAGGTGGAAGTGGTGCGCGGGCCACAGGGCACGCTGTTCGGTCGCAACACCACCGCCGGCATCGTCAAATTCGACAGCCGCAAGCCCACCTGGGATAGCGACG
The DNA here is from genome assembly GCF_023634065.1 of Microbulbifer litoralis. Classification (GTDB taxonomy): domain Bacteria; phylum Pseudomonadota; class Gammaproteobacteria; order Pseudomonadales; family Cellvibrionaceae; genus Microbulbifer; species Microbulbifer litoralis. The sequence continues at coordinate 187,419 of NZ_JALKCV010000003.1, read as the reverse complement.
GCTACGTCAGGGTGGGTGCCGGTGAGCTGGGTACGGCCAATATCGAGGGCGCCTTCGGCGGCGCGCTGATCGACGACAGGCTGGCCGGCCGTATCTCCTTCCTGCGCCAGGAGCGCGGTGACTGGATCGATAACACCTATACCAGGGGCTCCGGCGGTACAGTCGAGAAAGATGCGATAGGCGGCTTCACCGAACTGGCCGCGCGCGGCCAGCTGTTATGGACACCCTCTGAAGAGTTCTCTGCGCTGCTGAATGTGCACCAGCGCGACCTGGACGGTACCGCCAGCGTGTTCCGCGCGAATATTTTCCAGCGGGGAGAGGAGGGCGAGCTGAGCGATCACTTCGATCGCGACGCCGTCTACTACGACAGCGGCGACAACAACCCGCAGGAATACGAGGGTGCCGGCTCGTCGCTGAAACTGGAGTGGGATCTGGGGGATGTGCTGCTGACCAGCATTTCCGCCTACGAGGATGCTGATGGCAGCAGCAAGGGGGACATCGACGGCGGCGTGGTCGGCGACGGCCCGGGGCCGATCCTGTTCGATGCCGTGACCGAGGATCGGGCCGATGTGTCGCAGTTGACCCAGGAAGTGCGCCTGGCCAGCAACACCGCCGCGCCGCTGCAGTGGCAGCTGGGCGGTTTCTACTTCGATTCCGAGCTGGACGTGACCAGCATCGACGGTTACTACGGTGCCACCACAGTCACCCATGGCAATACTGCCTGGGCCGTGTTCGGACAGACTTCCTACGATTTCACCGACCGGCTGACCACCACTGTCGGCCTGCGTTATACCTACGACGAGAAAACCCTGGATGTGGGGGCGCAGAATGTCGACGGCTTTGCCCTGGTCACCGGCGATGCCAGTGTGCAGGAGTACGATCCCCTCTCCATCGACGACGACCAGTTGAGCTGGGAGGGCAGCCTCAACTACCAGCTGGACGACAGCGCCAGCCTGTATCTGCGCCTGGCCGAAGGCTTCCGCGCGCAGTCGATCCAGGCGCGCGATGTGGCCTTTGAAAGCAGCCCGTCGGTGGCCGATTCAGAGACCATCACCTCCTTCGAGGTGGGCTACAAGGCCGACCTGCTGGAAAACACCCTGCGCCTGAACGGCGCGCTCTTCTATTACCAGATCGACGATATCCAGCTGACCGCGGTCGGTGGCGGCGGCAACTACAACCGCCTGCTGAACGCCGACAAGGGGGTCGGCAGGGGCTTTGAAGTCGATCTGGAATGGGTGGCCAGCGACAACCTGCTGATTACCGCCGGTGCCGGCTTCGCCGACACTGAAATCCAGGACGCGGACCTGGCCACCGCCACCTGCGGCTCCGGCCTGTGCACCGTCACCGACCCGCTGACGGGGGACGGCCTGGCGCTGATCGATGGCAACCCCTTCCAGTCCGCGCCGGAGGCCATCTTCAATTTCACCCTGCGCTACAGCCTGCCGGTGGGCAGCGATGGCGAAGCTTTTTTCTACACCGACTGGGCCTACCAGGGTGAGACATTGCTGACGCTGTACGAAGCGAAGGAATACACTGTCGATGGCCAGTTCGAGGGCGGCCTGCGCGCCGGCTACACCAGCTTCTCCGGCGATTACGAAGTGGCGCTGTTCGGCCGCAATATTACCGACGAGGAGAACATCAAGGGCCAGATCGATTTCAATAACCTGACCGGCTTCGTCAACGACCCGCGCATCCTGGGTCTGGAATTCCGCAAGAACTTCTGACCACAATAGCGCCGCGCAGGCAGGACGCAGTGGCGTGCGCGGCGCATCTGTTTCTCTGCGGGGGATGGAAAAACATGAACAGACGACTGAAACCGGGAATCCTGCGCTCGACCATTCTGTGTGCGGGTCTTCTCCTGGGAGCGGCCAGCCCGGGTGCCGGCGCCGTGGAAAACTGGTTCGAGGAATTCAAGGCCGGCGCCGACGACCGCGATCTCTATCGCTTCCTCTACGCGCTGCCCAAGGGTGGCGACCTGCACAACCATATGACCGGTTCCAACTTCAGCGAATGGTGGTACCAGCTGGCCACCGACCGGCAGTTGAACGGCGGCTACCAGTACTACACCCGCGTGCGGATCGGGAACTGCGCCGGCTATGGCCGCGACATGTTCGGGCAGACACCCTACCTGATGTACTTCCACAACCTGCAGGCCTCCAGCTATCGGGCCCTGTCCGATTGTGAAAAGGGTGAGTACAAGAAAATCGGGGCGCTGGACGCGGAAGAGAAGGCGGCCTGGCTCGACAGCCTGCGGCTGGACAAAAAGCACGAGGGGCGCGAGGAGTTCTTCCAGACCCACTGGCAGCGCCTCGCCGACCTGGGCCAGAACCCCTACATCAACGCCGAGATGCTGGTCAGGAACATGCAGGCGTTTGCCCGCGAGGGCGTCCGCTATATCGAGACCATGGGCGGTACGCGCTTCTATAAAAAGCCCGATGGCAGCGCCTTCGAAGCGGACGCGGTGGCGGATATTTTCCGTGACCGGCTGGCGGAACCGGACGCGCGCGAAACCGGTGTGACCCTGCGCATGCAGTATTTCCTGCTGCGCTTTATCGACAGCGCCGAGCGGGACCTGGAGTGGATCTACCGCTTCGTCGACCGCCACCGGGACCTCTACGTCGGCATCAATATGGTCGGCCGCGAGGACAACGACAAGGGCTACCCGCTGCGCTTCCTGCCCACGCTGCGCAAATTGCGGCGGGACATCCCCGGCATTCCGCTGGCGATTCACGCCGGCGAGGTGGACGAGCCCAATCACCATGTGCGCGACACACTGCTGCTGGGGGCCTCGCGCATCGGCCACGGCGTCAACCTGATATCCGATCCGGATACCATGCTGCTGATGCGCAATGGCGATTACCTGGTGGAGATCAACCTGATCAGCAACCTGCTGCTGGACTATGTGGACGACTACGGCGAGCATCCCTTCCCGGAATACCTGCGCACCGGCATACCGGTGGCGCTGTCCACCGACGACCGCGGTATGTGGGACTCCAATATGACCGACGAATACTTTGTCGCGGTCAAGGAGTTCAACCTCTCCTGGGAAGAGCTGATCTCGCTGGGGCGCAACTCGCTGCAGCACAGTTTTGTCGACAGCGAGACCAAAGCGGCGTTGCTCGGCGACTACGAGGCGCGGCTGCGACGCTTCGAGCAGCGTTTCAGGCGCCGCGGCATGGCGGGACTCAGCGATGTGGTACCGCACAGCCACGGATTTACCTGCGAGCACTACGGCCTGTGTGAATTCTCCGCAACGGCCGTCGCTTCAAACTGAAGTCATGCATCCGGAAAAACCGAAGAGAACAGATGATGTTGAATAATTCCGTAAATGTCGGCGCTGTCTGCGGCGCGCTGCTGTCCCTGCTGTTGCTGGCGGGCTGTGAACAGAAAACGGCTGCGCCGGAAGCGCAGGCCGGCGGTACACCGGCACCGATCCCGGTCAGGGTGGTAGTGGTGAACATGTTCGAGATCGGCGAGGACCAGGGGGATACCGCCGGCGAATTCCAGTTGTGGAAAGAGCGCCAGCAACTGGACCAGCGCTTTCCCTTCCCGCAGTCCCACCACGACCTGTTCCTGAATCCGGATACCGGCGTGCTGGGCATGGTGACCGGCATGGGTACCAATAAATCCGCCTCGGCGGTGATGGCACTGGGACTGGATCCGCGCTTTGACCTCAGTAACGCCTACTGGCTGGTGGCCGGTATTTCCGGCTTCGACCCGGCCGAGGCCTCGATCGGTTCCGCCGCCTGGGCCGAGTGGCTGGTGGACGGCGACCTGATGCACGAGATCGACAGCCGCGAATTGCCCGAGGACTGGGAGACCGGCATCTTCCCGCTGTTCGCCCACGGTCCCTACCCGGAAAAACGCCCGCCCAACCAGGGCGAGATGTTCCAGATCAATGGTGAATTGACCGAGTGGGCCTACCAACTGACGAAGGATATCGACCTGGGCGACGACGAAGCCATCGCCGAGCAGCGCAAGGCCTACAGCGGCTATCCCAATGCGCAGCGCAAACCCTTCGTGCTGAAGGGCGACAATCTCGCCGGCATGACCTTCTGGCACGGCGAGCACCTGAACCGGTGGGCCAACAAATGGGTGGACTACTGGACCGAGGGGCAGGGCAATTTTGTCTCCTCGGCCATGGAAGACACCGGCACGGCCCAGTCGCTGCGCTACCTGGATCGCGCCGGCAAGGCCGATTACGAGCGCCTGATGGTGTTGCGCACAGCCAGCAACTTCACCGTACCGAAGCCGGGCACCACCGCGGCCGAGAGCCTGCTCAGCGAGGGTGAGGACTACGCCGGCCTGGCGCTGTCTCTGGAGAGTGCGTATCGCGTCGGCAGCCGCGTGGTGGATACGCTGGTGGAAAATTGGGACCAGTATCGCGAACAGATGCCCTACGAGGTGGAAGCCGGCGCGGAGTAGACCCGCGGGGAATTGCCGGCGTCGGTTCATTCCCGGATTCCGCTGTGCCCCCATCCAGGCCTGCGTTCATTCCTCGCCAAATGAGCCTGTGACGCGCGACTGCTGCGGCGATAGACGCGATGCCCTTCGCAGGGGGCGGCTCAATGCTTATAATGCGCCGCTGGTAGAAGTATGCGGCACTGGAGCCGGTAGTCTACGGGCCGATTGACGGCCTTTAGGGGGAAAGAATGAAGAGTATTTTGAGTATTGTGGCGGTCTTGACCGTTGGGGCGGCCGCTGCAATGGCGCAGTCGGTGGATGAAGAAATCTCCGAGCGCATCGCGCCTGCGGGCGAAACCTGCATGCAGGGCGATGAGTGCGCCGCGGCGGCACCTGCGGCCAGCGCCGGTGGTGGCGGTGCCCGCTCCGGCAAGCAGGTATACGACAGCGCCTGCCACACCTGCCATGCGGCCGGTGTCGCCGGTGCACCCAAGTTCGGCGATGCCGGCGCCTGGGGCCCGCGTATCGCCAAGGGGATGGACACGCTCTACACCCACGCGATCAACGGCTTCAACGCCATGCCGGCCAAGGGCCTGTGTATGGATTGCAGCGAGGACGAGGTCAAGGCAGCCGTCGACTATATGACGGAGAACAGCCAGTAAGCGACCGCTTACTCAGGTTGTGAAGAGGCCGCTCCCGGAGCGGCCTTTTTTGTGCATGGCCTGGGGACTTTCTGTGGGTAAGCTGTTGAAATTCTGTGTGCTATTCAAGGCGGAATGACCACAGTGGTAGGGTGCGCCGTGCGCACCATTGAACCGCCCGGTGCGCCCGGCGCACCCTACTGAGAGTCCCGAGTCCCGAGTCCCGAGTCCCGAGTCCCGAGTCCCGAGTCCCGAGTCCCGAGTCCCGAGTCCCGTCAGTCAAACATACTGAGCAGCGACCCCAGTGTCTCCTCCCCCTTGGCCTGGTTCTGCTCCGGCGTGGCCTTGCCGAAGCCCTCCAGTTCCACGTCCTCCTCCGGCAGTTCCTCCAGGAAGCGGCTGGGGGTGGTGTCCTGGTTTTCGCCGAACATCTTGCGCTTGCCGGCCAGGGTCATGGTCAGGGTGCGCTGGGCGCGGGTGATGCCGACATAGGTGAGGCGGCGCTCCTCCTCGATATTGTCGTCCTCGATGCTATTGCGGTGCGGCAGCAGGTTTTCCTCCATGCCGATCATGAACACATGGGGAAACTCCAGGCCCTTGGCCGCGTGCAGGGTCATCAGGCTGACCTTGTCGGTGGCCTCTTCCTCCTCCTGGCGATCGAGCATATCCCTGAGAATCAGTTTGGAGATGGCCTGTTCCAGGCGCACGTCCTGCTCCAGCTCGTCGTCGCTGCCCTCCATGGTCTTGTTCAGGCTTTCCAGCAGCCAGTAGACGTTCTCCATGCGCCGCTCGGCCACTTTCTCGCTGCTGGCGTTCTGGCTCAGCCAGCCGGCGTAGTCGATATCCTCGAGCATTTCCCGCAGGGCCCCGTCGGGGCTGTTCTCGCGGCAGTTGCGCTGTACGCCCTGCAGCCACAGGGCGAAGCGGTTCAGCCGCTCGTAGCCCTGTTCGTTGATATATTCGCGGAAACCGATTTCGCTGCAGGCGCTGAACATGGAGATCTCGCGGCCCTTGGCGTAGTTGCCCAGCGCCTCCAGGGTGCTGGTGCCGATTTGCCGGCGCGGGGTGTTGATAATGCGCAGGAAGGCGTTGTCGTCGTCCGGGTTGACCAGCAGGCGCAGGTAGGCCATCACGTCCTTGATCTCGGCGCGGGCGAAAAAGCTGGTGCCACCGGACATCTGGTAGGGAATCTGGTGCTCCTGCAGCTTCATCTCGATCAACCGCGCCTGGTGGTTGCCGCGGTAGAGCACGGCAAAATCCATGAACTTGCAGCCGCGGCGGCTCTTCTGCAGGAAGATCTCGTTGGCGACCCGCTCCGCTTCCTCGTTCTCGTTGCCCACCTTGAGCACGCGGATCTCCTCGCCCAGGCCGCGATCGGACCACAGCGCCTTGTCGAACTCGTGCGGGTTGTGGGCGATCAGGTGGTTGGCCACCTTGAGGATGCGGCTGGTGGAGCGGTAGTTCTGCTCCAGCTTGATCAGGCGCAGGTTGGGGAAGTCCTGCTTGAGCAGGCTCATGTTTTCCGGCCGCGCGCCGCGCCAGGCGTAGATCGACTGGTCGTCGTCGCCCACCACCGTGAGGCCGCCGCGGCCGCCCACCAGCAGTTTGACCAGCAGGTACTGGGAGTTGTTGGTGTCCTGGTACTCGTCCACCAGCAGGTAGCGGATCTTCCTGCGCCAGCGCTGCAGCAGCTCCGGGTCGGTGTCGAAGAGTTGTACCGGCACCAGGATCAGGTCGTCGAAGTCGACCGCGTTATAGGCCTTGAGGGCGTCGCAGTAGCGCTGGTAGGCCAGCGCGATGGCCTGTTCGCCGGCGCTGCCCGCCTGGTCCAGGGCGCGCTTCGGCGTCAGCATATCGTTCTTCCAGTTGGAGATCTGGTTCTGTACCCGGTCCAGCAGGTCCGTGTCCAGGTCGCCGTCGCGCAGCATCAGCTCCTTGATCAGGCCGCGGGCGTCCTCGGCATCGAAGATCGAGAAGCCGGGCTTGTAGCCGGCGGCGCGGTACTCGCGGCGCAGGATATTCAGGCCCAGGTTGTGGAAGGTGGACACCGTCAGGCCGTGGCTGGCCCTGGATTTCTTGCCATCCGGGCCCTTGATCAGTTTGCCCACCCGCTCCTTCATCTCCCGCGCCGCCTTGTTGGTGAAGGTCAGGGCGGCGATATTGCGCGCGCTGTAGCCGCACTCCTCGATCAGGTAGGCGATCTTGCGCGTGATCACGCTGGTCTTGCCGGAACCGGCGCCGGCGAGGACCAGGCAGGGGCCGTCGATATACTTCACCGCCTCCGCCTGGCGGGGGTTCAGCTTGGTCATTCGGAGCTACATCATTCGGTTGGCGTTGGGCTGGGGATTCTACCAGCCTTGGGCGCTTCCGTTGTGCTATCGGGGCGGGGTTCCGGTACTCGGGGACCGGTGCCGTGGCACTTGTGCTGTCTTGGCGATATATTGGCACTGGATCGCGAATGAACGATAACGAGAAGCTCCGAGCATGAAGTCATCCCCGCTGTCCCTGGTCGACAAATCCAGGGGTGAGAGCGCTTTCGGCCGCCTGATGCATTTCTGGCGCAAGGTCTGTGGCCTGTCCCAGGAGCAGTTGTCCGGTCCGCTGGGGGTCTCCACCCGCCATATCAGCTTTCTCGAGACCGGCCGTTCCAAGCCCTCGCGTATCGTGGTGCAGACGCTGGCGGATATCTTCGAGCTGTCGGCGCGGGACCGCGCCTACCTGTTCGAGTCCGCCGGCTTCGCCACCGACCAGTCCCTGTTCGACAGCCCCGAGCTGGCGGAGTGGCTGCACAAGTCCATCCGCGTGGCGCTGCAGCGCAGCGAGCCGTCGCCGGCCTTCGTGCACGACAGCTACGGCCGCCTGCTGTCGGTCAATCGCGCCTGGCTGGCTTTCTTCCTGCCGCGGGTGGACACGACGCTGCTGGAAAACGACGCCAATATCTATGAACTGATGATGAACCCGAAAGGCCTGCGCCCGCTGCTGCACAACGGCACGGCGCTGGCGGCCGGGCTGGCACTCTATATCACCATGGAGACGCTGCAGGGGGATGACCCGGAGGGCTGGGCGCTGCTGGAACGGCTGCAGGCCTCCGGCTCCATCCCCGATGGCTGGGAGAAGCTCAGCAAGCGGCTGCTGCACACCAGCGACTACCCGGTGGCGCTGCTGGCGGACGGCGGTGTCTGTCCGCTGACGGTCTACAACGATACCCTCTCCACCGCCTCGCAACTGGTACACCCGCGCCTGTTGATCGGCCGCATCTACCGCGACGATGGCCGGCCCCTGCTGGCCGACGCCGAAATGGCAGCGGTGCCGGCGGAGCACCCGCTGTTGTTCCGGGGGCTGTGATTACCTCGGAAATAATGGCGCGATTGCCGGCCCCTGCCTAAGCTGGAATCTGACTACTGCGGTACCCCGACAATAATAAGCAGAGGCAGACAGCGATGAACGATACTCCGAACCCGCCCCGCGGCTGGCGATGGGGCCCCTTCACTTTTTGTGTCCCCTTCCTGCACCTGAAATTTGTGCCATCCCAGGTGATCCAGGGCCTGGTGGTGGCCGGTGGCACCAGCATGATCATGGCGCCGGTGATGATCGGCTACTTCGGGCTCAATTTTCAGGAGGCGGTGGCACTGATCCTGGTCGCCAACTCGCTGCTCGCGGCCTCCTTCGTCTTTTTCGGTGAAACCTTCGCGCCGGGGATGCTGACACCGGCCTTTCCGCTGGCGCTGACCTTTATCGTCAGCAGCTATCCCGAGGGGCCGGAGCGGTTCCAGGCGATGACGGCCCTGTCGCTCTGCCTGGCCGCGATCTCGGTGTTCTTCAGCCTTACGGGGCTGTCCAGGCGGGTGATGGCGGCGATACCGGCCACACTCAAGGCGGCGATCATTTTCGGTGCCGCCATCTCGGCCATGGATCGGGTGTTCGTCAAGGATGCGGAGCTGTTCCAGACGCACCCGGCCAGCGCCTGCACCGCCCTCGCGGTGGCGCTACTGTTTACCTTCTCCGCCCCCATCCAGCAGCTGCGCGCCCGCAGTCGCCTGGTCGATTCCATCTGTACCCTGGGCCTGCTGCCGGGTTTCGTCGCCGCCGCACTGGTGGGTATGGCGGTGGGTGAGGTTCAGTTCGATATCCAGTGGGGCTGGTTGATACCGCCGATGGGCGACATGATGGCCAAAGCTTCGCCGCTGTATATCGGCTGGCCACCGCTGGCCATGTACCTGCAGGTGTTGCCGCTGGCGTTTGTGGCCTATGTGATCGTGTTCGGCGATTTTGTCACCGGCACGGAGATGATCCGCAACGCCCAGGACGCGCGCCCGGACGATCCCATCGACACCAACTTCGAGCGCACCCAGCTGAATCTGGCGGCCCGCAATGGCGTCTCGGCGGTGCTGGCGCCGCTGTTCCCGTATCAGGGCGTGCTCTGGACCGGCGTGCATGCGGTGGTGGTCGGTGTGTGGAAGTCCGGCCGCGACAAGATGGCGGACCTGCGCAGCGGCATCGCCTCCTACTACTGTTTCGGCATTCCGCTGATCTACGTCTGCTGGCCCATGATCAGCCTGATCAAGCCGCTGATGAGTATCGCCCTGATGCTGACCCTGGCACTGACCGCCTTCGCCTGTTTCATGGTGGCGGCACCGCTGGTGAAGAAGCCGCTGGAGATGGTCTGCGCGCTGGTGATCGGCTACATACTGGCGATGTTCGACGTCTGGATCGCCATCGCCGTGGCCGCCTTCCTGCTGGTGGCGGTCAACGGCAACCTGCCCCGCCTCCGCCGCAGTGGAAGTCCCGCCGCCGAAGCCACCGAGAACTGATCCCCTGGGCGCGCCGAGCTCCAGCTCGGCAAGGCGGGCCGCAGGCCCGCCCATATACAACCCGCCCCCGATTCGCTATAACTCCCCACAAATTCCCGTCCGGCCAGCCCCATGCAACAACCCATCACCGGCTACCACCGCGACGACGAAAACCACTGGGTGGCGCAGTTGGCCTGCGGCCACAACCAGCATGTGCGCCACGATCCGCCCTGGCAGAACCGCCCCTGGGTCATCACCGAAGCCGGGCGCGAATCCATGCTCGGCCAGCGGCTCGACTGCCGGAAATGCGACGAAAAAGCACCGCCCGACCGAGCCGACGAGGTACAACACTGATGGCAACAATCTGGGTCGACGCCGACGCCTGTCCGGTAGTGATCAAGGAAATCCTGTTCCGCGCCGCCGAGCGCACCGGAACGCCGATGACGCTGGTGGCCAACCAGCCGGTGCGCGTGCCGCCGTCGCGCTTTATCAAATCGATGCAGGTATCGTCCGGCTACGATGTGGCCGACAACGAAATCGTGCAGCGCTGCCAGGCCGACGACCTGGTGATCACCAGCGATATCCCGCTGGCGGCGGAGGTGATCGACAAAGGCGCCACCGCCCTCAGCCCGCGCGGCGAGCGCCACACCAAAGCGAATATCCGCGCGCGCCTGAACATGCGCGATTTCATGGACACCATGCGCGCCAGCGGCCTGCACACCGGCGGTCCGCCGGCACTGAACCAGCAGGACCGCAAGGCGTTTGCCGACCAGTTGGATAAATGGCTGGCAGCAAGCCGCCGCAAACCCTGAGGTAATTGATGGAACTGGTGACGGCGACGGAAGATCATCTGCGCACCCTGATGGGCTGGCTGCCGGACGGGCGCGCCTGCCGGCAGTGGGGCGGGCCCCGATTCCGCTATCCATTCAGTGAGCAGACCTTTCGGCAGGACTGCCGCTGGGGCGAAATGGCGGGCCATATGCTGGTCGATGGCGACGAACTGCTCGCCTTCGGGCAGTACTACCCGCGGCTCGGCCGCTGCCACCTGGGTCGCCTGATCGTCTCGCCCACGCGCCGCGGCAGCGGCGTCGGCAGAGCGCTGGTCGCGATCTTGATGCGGCGCGGCTGTGCGGATCTGGGCGTCGGCGAGTGCTCGCTGTTTGTATTGAAAGACAATCCCGGTGCGAGGGCCCTGTACCGGAAGCTCGGCTTCGAAGAGGCGGATTACCCGGAATCCATGGAGTGGCTGGATCTCTGCGACTATATGGTTGCCCCGCGCACCGACAATTCCAACGGCACTGGATAAACATGTACCGATTGATCGAACCGCAAACCGAGCGACTGCTGTTGCGCCAGTGGCGCGACGCGGACCGCGAGCCTTTCGCCGCCCTGTGTGCCGACCCACAGGTGATGGAGTATTTTCCCTCGACTCTGGACCGCGCCGCCAGCGACGCCGCGGTGGATCGCCAGATCGCCCATATCGATGCAAACGGCTGGGGATTCTGGGCCGTCGAGCGCCGCGAAGACGGCGCCTTTATCGGCTTCGTCGGCCTGAAACACGCGCCGGCGGAACTGCCGTTTGCCCCCTGTGTGGAGATCGGCTGGCGTCTGGCGCGGGAATATTGGGGGCGTGGCTATGCGGTGGAAGCGGCGCGGGAGTCGGTGCGTGTGGCTTTTAATGAGTTGCAGCTGGCGGAAATCGTCTCCTTTACCGTGACGCAGAATGCGCCTTCGCGCAAAGTCATGGAGCGACTGCAGATGCGCGAGATGCCGCAGACCTTCGAGCATCCGCTGCTGCCGGCGGACAGCCCGCTGCGGCGCCACTGCCTCTACCGGCTGACGGCCGCGCAGTGGCGGACAAACCAATAGACGGAGGCACACAATGCCGACCGATCAGCTGCCCAGGCAATGCCTGGGATTTTTTCCGACACCGCTGATGCCGCTGCGCAGGCTCACGGAACGGTTCGGTGGCCCGCAGGTTTATATCAAGCGCGACGACCAGACCGGCCTGGCGCTGGGCGGCAACAAGACCCGCAAGCTGGAGTTTATCCTCGGCGACGCGCTGGCCGCGGGTGCCGACACCATCGTCACCGCCGGCGCGGCGCAGTCCAACCACTGCCGCCAGACCGCGGCCGCGGCGGCGATGCTGGGGCTCGAGTGCCACCTGGTACTCGGTGGCCAGGAACCGGAAACCGCCGGCGGCAACCTGCTGCTGGACCAGTTGTTCGGCTGCCATATCCACTGGACCGGTGAGCACCGCAAGGGCGAGGATATTCCGCAGATCGTCGACTATCTGAAAAGCGCCGGCAAGAAGCCCTATGTGGTGCCCTACGGCGGTTCCAGTGAGCTGGGCGCGCTGAGCTTTGTCGCCGCCCTGAAAGAACTGGACAGCCAGTGTCGCGAGTACGATCTCGCCTTCAGCCATATCGTCTTCGCCTCCAGCTCCGGCGGCACCCACGCGGGGCTGATGCTGGGCAGAAAACTGCTGGAGCTCGACTGTGAAATTGTCGGGATCAATATCGACAAGGACGAGAGCGGCGGTACGCCCTTTGATCAGCATATTCTCGATCTCGCCAACCGCAGCGCGACGCTGATCGGCGGTGAATTCCAGTTCGACAACAGCGACCTGCAGCTGAACGGCGACTATGTCGGCGGCGGCTACGGTGTGGTTGGCGATGCCGAGCGCCGGGCGATTGAATTCATGGCCCGCAGCGAGGGCATACTGCTGGACCCAGTCTACACCGGCCGCGCCATGGCCGGCCTGATCGACCTGCTGCGGCAAAAGAAATTCGGCAGTGAAGATCGCATCCTTTTCTGGCACACCGGCGGTGCGCCGGCGCTGTTTGCCTATGCGGATACACTGAATATCTCCGATCCTCCGCCGATCTGATCGGAATTGGATTGCGGCCGTAGCCCGGATGAAGCGCAGCGCAATCCGGGAGTCCGTGCCGCCACCCCTGGATTCCGGCGCTGCGCGCCTGCATCCAGGCTACACAAAGATCTGCCTCTGATAACAACGGATACAAAAGTGATTGAAAAAATAACGCTACTGATAACCGTGACCTTGAGTGGACTGGTATCTGCGCAAGCCAGGGAATACGCACCGCTTCCCCAGTTGCAGGCCTACCAGGTCCCCGAGGCCTGGCGCCAGCCGGTAGCGCCGCTGCAGGTCGCCGATCACACCTGGCAGATAGGTACCGCCGAGTTGACGGCGCTGCTGCTGAAAACCGGAGACGGTGCCATCCTGATCGACGGCGGCATGCCGCAGGCCGCCGACCACCTGCTGGCAAATATGAAAAAACTGGGGGTGGCGCCGGACGACCTGAAACTGATCCTGCACAGCCACGCCCACAGCGACCACGCCGGCCCGCTGGCGGCGATCAGGCGCGTCACCGGCGCGCGACTGGTCAGCAATGCCGAATCGGCCGCACTGCTGGCCCGCGGCGGCGCCGACGATATCCACTTCGGCGATGGTATCGTCTATCCACCGGTGCAGGCGGACCGCCTGCTGCAGGACGGTGAAGAGGTAACGCTCGGGGCGTTGACCCTGAAAGCCCATTTTATTCCCGGCCACACCCCCGGCAGCCTGGCCTGGACCTGGCGCGACCGCCGCGGTGGCAAAACGGTGGAGGTTGCCTATGTGGACAGCCTGACCGCGCCCGGTTACCAGCTGCTCGACAATCCGCACTATCCGCATATCGTCGACGATTATCGTTCGACCTTCGAAACGGTGCGCGGGCTGCCCTGCGACCTGCTGCTGACGCCGCACCCGGGGGCCAGCGGCTGGAAATACGGTGAGGAGGCGGTACAGCGGGAGAGTGTCAGCTGCACCGCCTATGCGGACAGTGCGGAAAAGAAACTCGATGGACAGCTGGCCGAAGAGCGCTCAAAGAAAGCGGGCTGAACAACGGACGGCCGGTGCAATCGCCCGGCGGCAGGGTGTACCCTACGCCGGCACCTGCCGCCGGTCCAGGTTTCGATACGCCAGCGCCTCGGCAATCTGCCCCGCACCGATTTTTTCCTCACCGGCCAGATCCGCCAGCGTGCGCGCAACCTTCAACACCCGGTGATAGCTGCGTGCCGAGAGTCCCAGCTGTTCCACCGACTGTCTCAACAGCGCCTGCTCGTTTTTCCCCAGCGCACAATAGCGATCCAGTTCCGCCCCCTGAAGGGCCGCATTGATTTTTCCCTGCCGTTGTCGCTGTCGATCGCGCGCGCTAATGACCCGCTCGCGGACCACCGCCGAGGATTCGCCCGCCGGTGCATCCTGCAGCTGGCTGGCGGTCATGTTCGCCACTTCCACCTGCATATCGATGCGGTCCAGCAGCGGCCCGGAAAGCTTGTTGCGGTAGCGGTCTATCTGGTCCGGGGTGCAGCGGCAGCGGGCTTCGCCCAGGTAGCCGCAGGGGCAGGGGTTCATGGCGCCGACCAGTTGGAAGTGGGCCGGAAAGGTGACCTGCGCGCGGGCGCGGGAAATGCGCACCTCGCCGTTTTCTAGCGGTTCGCGCAGGATTTCCAGTGCGTGGCGCGGGAACTCGGGCATCTCGTCGAGAAACAGCACACCGCGGTGGGCCAGGGAAATTTCCCCCGGGCGCGGGTTGCTGCCGCCGCTGTAAGATACATTGAAAAATGCCAATATGGTTCCAGTTTACATAGGTAAGTGAAAATGAGCGCCATACTCAAGCATGAGCCTGTTCGAAAAATAGGCATTACCAATCGCAGTGTATCAGGCCTTGTACCCGGAAAGGGACGTTATGAATCCTCGCTGGAGAGAGACCTAATGGAGATACTGAGGTTTGATCCACTGGTCTCAAACTTCAAAGCTCAGCCTCTTACTATTGACTATGTCGGTAGGGATGGGCGCCTATCTCATTACACACCCGATGGTTTAATTTACTTCGACCGTACCTCTGGAGAGTTGCCCGTCTTATATGAAGTGAAGTTCAGACAAGCCTTCCGAGATGACTGGAAAAATCTATTGCCTAAATTTCGAGCAGCGAAAGCGGAGTGCTTCAATCGTGGTTGGCGCTTTCAGGTATTCACAGAGAGAGAAATAAGAACTCCTTATCTAGACAATGTGAAATTTTTAAGATCGTTCCATGATAGAGAAGTTTCAGAAGAAATGACGGCTCATATATTAAAAATTTTATGGGATCTGGATGAGGCTGACCCTGATTTACTTCTCTGCGCATTGTGTAAGGACCGGAATAATAGAGCCCGCATGATTCCATTGATATGGCGTTTGGTTGGTATGGGGGTAATTGGATGTGACCTAAACAAGCCTCTGAATATGCGCACTCCCCTTTGGCCAGTGGAGGATACATGAAATGAAAACTATAAGACCAGGTCAGCTGATTTACTGGCGAAATGAGGCCGCTATTGTACTAGAGCTAAAAGGCTTTTCTGAAGTGATAATCCGGACAGTAGATGAGAAAAAAACAGAAATAGCTAGCATCAAAGATATTTCATTGTCTCCGTCTTCAACTGTCCATTCTTCGCAAGCAGCACATCTCTTAGCTGGGGAAAAGGAGTGGGATAAAGCTGTTGATCGATATGAACTTATAAAACCCTTACTAGATAAAAGAGGAAGAACGGCAGAAGACGTAAAAATAATTTCCGATAAAGCGGGAAAAAGCATAACGACCATATACAGATGGATAAATAGGTTTGAAGAAACCGGGTTGGTTTCGTCTCTGTTAAGAGTGGAGAGATCTGACAAAGGTCAAACAAAACTATCAAAAGAAGTAGAAGAAATAATAGAAATTTTCATCGAAAGCTATTACTTGAAGAGAGAGCGTCCATCTGTAATTAAATTACATAGGCTAATAAAAAATGAATGCAGAGAACTAGATTTAGAGCCTCCACACAAAAATACTGTATATGCCAGAGCGCGAGAAATAGATGAGAAGGAGCACATGAGAAAGCGCTATGGCCCGAAGCCTGCTAAACAAAAGTATGAGCCAATAAAGGGGCAGTTCCCTGGTGGAAAATTTCCAAATGCGATAGTTCAAATAGATCACACGCCCGTAGATGTAATTATTGTAGATGAAGAGCACAGGCTTCCTATTGGAAGACCATACCTAACGATAGCAATCGATGTGGCAACAAAGATGATTTCCGGATTTAGGATGACTCTTGATCCACCAAGTGCATCCTCGGCTGGTTTGTGTATTGCGCATGCAGTTATGAGAAAAGAGCACTGGTTGGCTAAGCGAGATATTCATTCAGAATGGCCAATTTATGGAAGAATGGAGATGATTCATGTAGATAATGCGAAAGAGTTTCGAGGAAAAATGCTAGAAAGAGCGTGCAAAGAATATGGGATAATTATAGAACACAGACCTAAGGGGCAGCCCAACTACGGACCCCATGTAGAAAGGGCTTTCCGTACCTTCATGAAAGAAAGTCATGACTTGCCCGGAACCACGTTCTCTAGTGTCAAAGACCGGATGGGGTATAACTCCGAAGGGAAGGCTTGTATAACTCTATCTGAGTTGGAGCTGTGGTTTACAATTTTTATTGTTTATTGTTATCACCATAGGCCACACAAAGGAATTAATAGCATAGCGCCAATAAAGCTATATCAGAAGTATGTTCACGGAACTGCTGATCAACCAGGAATTGGTCTTCCAGCTCCTATAGATGATGAAGAAACATTTAGATTAAATTTCACTCCCTACGTTGAAAGAACCATTCAGCGTGACGGGGTTACTATTGATCGCGTTAAATACTACTCCCCGGTTCTTCGAAAGTGGGTGGGAAGTTCTGATAAAAATAACAAGTCAAGAAGCTTCATATTTGCTAGAGATCCTAGGGATATAAGCATCGTATACTTTCTTGATCCCACGACAAACACCTACTGCCAAATACCTTACCTTAATAATACGAGGCCGGCCATTAGTTTGTGGGAGCTAAGGGCTGTTATGAAAAAATTAAATGAAGAGGAATATAACCATATTGATGAAAATATTATTTTTGAAGGAATAAGAAAGATGCGAGAGGTCGAGGAGGAGGCGATAGAAAAAACTCGCCTTGCTAGACAGCAACGGGCTTCTGAGAAACGGAAGAGGCGAATGGCTGCCCGCCGGCTTGGGTGGGAAGGTGTGCACCCTAAAAAAGATAATAAACATAAAGAAGTGGCTATCGATAATGATCCCGGTGAGGAAGGTGAGGAGATAAAGCCATTTTCGGATATTCAGCTGGGGGGGGAATGAGTATGCCACTTTCACACCTACACCCCAGTGTAAGAGATATCGTTGTGAGGGAGAAAGGTGAAAGGATTAAATGGCTGAAAGAACCCCGCTGGATTGGTTATCCTAAGGCGCAGGAAATATTGGCGAAACTTGATGATTTACTTCATCACCCAAGGGTTTCCAGAATGCCTAATATGTTGTTGGTCGGCGCTACAAATAATGGAAAGACGGAGATAGTAAAACATTTTGCCAGGCAACATTTGGCTTCTGAAAATCCAGGTGGTGAGCACATCGTTGCTCCGGTTATTTATGTTGAATCCCCTCCGTCACCCAGTGAGGGCGGGTTCTATTCAGAAATACTGACAGGCTTGTTTGAAACGGTTCCAGCATCTTCTGTTGATGCAAAACGTGCGAAAGTAGTCCATATTCTGGGGGAAATCCAAGTTAAGGTGTTAATCATTGATGAGCTTCACAATATGCTGGCTGGCGCGTCTGTTGGGCAGCATAAGTTTTTAAATATGATTAAGTACTTGAGCAACAAACTACAAATTTCTATTGTTGGATGTGGAACTGGTGATCTACTTCGTGCAGTAAGCGTTGATCCACAAATTCAAAATCGCTTTATACCAGAAGTTCTATCTGCGTGGAGAATGAATAGTGAGTATAGGCAGTTGTTGGCTTCTTTCGAGTCGCTCTTGCCACTTAAAGAGCAATCCAAGATTTATGATCCAGTTCTGGCAGGGAAAATACTGGCTATGACAGAGGGTTCAATTGGCGAGATCTCAAGTTTACTAAATTCAGCAGCAATATATGCAGTCGAGAAGGGTAAAGAAAAAATATCAGATAAAATTTTAGATGGTTGTGACTATACCCCGCCCAGTGATAGAAAGCTGAAAGCGTCCAGAGTATAAATGTGTTACCTGTCCATCCTCAGCCTAAGGAAGATGAATTACTGTCGTCGTGGATGGTGCGACTAGCTTTCAGTAATGGTTACTTTCTTCATTCTTTCTACTCGACTTTACTCGGATATAAATTGCCACTGTGGAATGTAGATTTAGATCGACACCAGCCAGACGGTTTGTTGGAGGTTTTGGCAATAAATACTGGACAAGCATTAGAGAGGCTTAAGCAGCTAACGCTGTCCGATTATCAAGGATATCTCTTTGATTCAATGACTGTTAATGGAAATTCAAGATGGATTTTGCCGTTAGGTATTTATCATCGCCAGCGTCAAAGAGCCGGATTACAGTTCTGCCCTGAGTGTCTCTCTGAGGATACTTTCTATAGAAAACGCTGGAGGTTGGCATTATTCTCTATGTGCGAAAAACATAGATGTCTACTCTTTGATAGATGTCCTGAATGCAAAGCATCAGTGTCTTTTCATAGAAATGGAATAGGGAAAAGAGGGTTATCTTTTCCGATAGATGGAATAGAAAATTGTTACAACTGCCACACGGATCTAAGTGGCGTAGAGCCAGTCTACTTCGAGACTACAGAACGCAGTATAATCAATAAATATATTTCTATTATTAGAGATTTTATTGTTGAACTATGGGGCATTGACAACAATGTTATACCATGCGCACCTCTATTCTATTCTGGGTTGCATTTTATTGCGAGTGCTATATTGGGGCATAGAGGCAAGTTGGCAAGGAAGAAAATTAAAGATGAATTGGGCTTAGATTTAAGTTACGTAGATCGTAAGAGGGGCATGAGCTTGGAATATTTACCTGCCCCTGAAAGATTACATTGTTTGTTGGCCGTTTCCTGGCTAATTGAAGAGTGGCCGCAAAGGTTCATAGAGTTTTGTGAGTCGACCGGGATTTCTAGATCTGCATTTTCTGACAATATTCTCAACAGTCCATTTTGGTTATCGAAGGTTATTGATACAGGACTCGATCATAGAGTCTACATTCCAACTACTGAAGAAATGATTAATGCTGGGAAATACATAGAAGAAAACAATTTTCCGCTAACGAAAAAAACTTTCTCGACTGTACTGGGAACATCAAAGACAGCAGCCAGTGCCGCTTACCAAGCCTACAAGGCTAGTGCAATTCATCGGGATAACAATTAAATATATGTATCGATCCAAAACCGATCTGATCGGCTACTAAAAGATCTGATCTCATCGTACGGCTGGATTCTTTAGAAAAAAGAATGTTGTTCAATTTCCCAGTAGACGAGTGAATAAAGCAGAGCTGTTCCAAACAGCAATACTAGAAATCGCTGATACAGTAACTTTGCTATATAAATGAATACTCATCGATTTTTATCGCTAAACCTATACGAGAATAGTGCACAACGGTGCTATGATCCGTCTGTCTGAGCAAGAAGATATGGTTCTATAGATGATGGAAGTATATGAAGAAGAATCTTTGTTTTGCAGTGAGTGTACGGAAGATCCTGGGCTGAAAAACAAAATCCGACAGCATGGCATAAATGGGCTGTGCAATGTCTGCGAAGAAGAAGCTGAGTACGCTGTCCGCTTCGATCAACTAGCGGACTGGCTTGAGAGAATATGGCGTGAGTGGTTCCATATCGGTGCTGAACGACCTGTGTTTTATTCTGACTCTGATAAGCCTGAATATGAACAGGTCGGCGATGAACCGGAGCTTCTTATCGGTGAGATTATTCAGTGCAAAGTTGAAGAGGAAGATGTTACTAAGTCATTGATAGAGCTCATGTCACGCGGGGATCAATATGAGGTGATGCAGGGAGGAGAACCTCTTGTAGATGACTGCCAGCTTTATCAGAAGCGCAAGCTTGACCATGCAGAAGGAGAAGAGCGCTGGAATAACTTCGTGTTGGACCTCAAGCACCATACTCGATATTTCAATTCGAGGGCGATAGAGCTTTTCGATAAGCTTTTTACTAACTTGAACGAAATTCGCGTTCCTGAGATCTCAATGGATGTCCCACTGCCAATACAGGGAAGAATTGATGCTGGTAAGTTAGTCGTTCGGGAGTTTGAACCTGGGTCCTTGGCGGTCTTTCGAGCAAGGAAGGTTGGAAACTCTGTGACCCAGTCTGAAATCATTAAGTCGCCCGACACAGAACTCAGTAATCCGCCTGATCGTTTGGCCGCAGAGGGACGTATGAATCCGAAGGGGATCAGCTATTTCTATGGGGCAGCAGATCGTGAAACATGTGTGGCCG
Source organism: Microbulbifer litoralis (assembly GCF_023634065.1). Taxonomy (GTDB): domain Bacteria; phylum Pseudomonadota; class Gammaproteobacteria; order Pseudomonadales; family Cellvibrionaceae; genus Microbulbifer; species Microbulbifer litoralis. The sequence goes on along the minus strand of NZ_JALKCV010000003.1, from coordinate 167,232 downwards.
AGCTGCGCCCGTCAATATCTGAAAAAATCATCTCTTCTGAATTTGAGCTAATTGAGCCGATTCGACTGCTGGACCTTACTTTACTCTCACGGGCGCATCATCAACGCATTGAGAGCATGTTTGATGATGATTACTTGGATAGGCTGGTACATATGCAATTGCTTCGCCAGCTGCACTGGCTGATTGCTCAGCCGGTATTGGATGGCGATGAGTTCGAGTATCTACCCACTCAGGCCATGTCTGAGTATCTGGCTCGGCGCACAAGCCCTCGAGTGGACGGAATCATCTTTAAATCAGTTCAGCGAGAAGGCGGGCAGAATATAGTGCTCTTCCCACATGTACTGAGGAATGAAAATCATAGTGCGATTGATTTTATGATCGAGGATTCCGCCATCCGCATTAAGCCAAACACGCTGGTAGTTCACGAAGTGGCCCGGATTGAGCATAATTTTAAGGATCGAAAGATAGTTGATGGTAAGCCAGAAATGCTGCCTGAGGATGACTTCTGCGACGATGACGGCTGGGGCTATCACTAGGAGGCTGTTCAGTGTACTTAGATACCTATATGTGTTTTCTAGAGTCTACATATCATTTTCGATAAGGCATAAAAATGATGGGTAGTGAAGTCTATGAGCAGCAATGTTATTGGTACCATCGTGCAGTTTGGGAGCATACAGAAACGGCAGGCGCTCCGGGAGCAGAATGCCCTACTGGGAGGCAATCACAAAGGCAGCGATCGCTGCAGCACCCAATAGCAGTAATCCGGATTTTGATTTCTTTTCCCGTTCTATGTGCACGCCATGCTTTCTGGCATTCGCATATGTCCGCTCGATACTCGCTGCTACTTGCATCATGGAGACGTTATAGCGTTGTGACAGCTCAAATAGCTGCTCCATGGTTAGTGAGTAATCGCCCTTTTCGAGCCTTGACAGGCTTGAAACTCCTATGCTGATACCCTCCACTGCCTGGTGTTGGCTGAGGCCTGCCTGAGTTCGGTAGTGCGCAAGTACGGCACCAACTACTTGATCAAAAACTATACCTGGGCGCATGTTGACACCTTCGCAAAGTTGTGCTTATATCAATATTGCTAATTTAGCAAATAAGATGAAATAGCAAAAGGATACCATAAGGAAATTTGCGATGATAAAAGTGCTGAAAATCGATCTGGGTCTGTATGATCATTGGGCATTGGTCTCTGATAGGTATCAGCGAGGTAAGCCCATGCTGATCTCAAACACATTGCGCAATGGAACAGTGGTAGAGGAGCCTTGGGATGACGTAGTGGCTGGCCGGCCATTCAAGGTCATTTGGATGCCTACACTGGAGTCAGCAACCAGCGTAATTTCTACGGCAAGATCACTTGTCGGTAAAGTGCGCTATAGCTTGGCCTATTACAATTGTGAGCATTTTGTCCGCGAAGTAGCGACTGGTATGAGGGAGAGCAAGCAAGTCAAGCAGGTGGCTACTGCCCTTACTCTGCTCGGAGCGTTCGTTTATCTAGCGAAGAAATGAGCTTGAAGCGGGCGATGGGCCTGTGGGAGTTGTTATGGCTACAGTCCTCAAGGTGGGCAGTAACCCGAAGGGGCGGGACTATGTGGTCGGGGATGTACACGGCCATTTCGACCAGCTAAACAAGCAACTGCAAAATCTACAGTTTGACGAGAGTTGTGATCGGTTGTTTTGCCTTGGCGACTTAATAGACCGGGGACCTGACAGTGAGGCCCTGGTGTCTCTAATTGATCAGCAATCCTACTTCTCTATCTTGGGCAATCACGAGGCGATGATGATTGCCGGATTTGAGAGATCTAGCGCTGTACCAATGCATAAAGCTAACGGAGGCTTGTGGTTCTACCGTCTTTCGGAAGCAGAGCAGCGACACTGCGTTGAATGGGCGCGAAAACTGCCCTGGGCTATTGAGTTGGATGTCGGGACCCGACGTGTCGGTCTGATCCATGCAGGCCTCCCAGCCAATAGCTGGACAACAGCGGTTCAGAATCTAAGAGCCATTGAGGAGGCTTGGGAAGCTGGCGCCGCATTTATCCAGAGCAGCGTGGCCGATGCCGCCCGGAAATTCCTTTGGGACAGATTCTTAGCTGTGCACCTATACCAGAGAATTTTGGCCTTGGGTGACGCTAAGCGCACCTTGGCTGAGTACAAAAAGCTCTTCACAGAGCGCCAAGATAGAATAGCTAAGGCCCCCGGAAAACTACTGGCGCCCTATCAAATTAATGGAATCGATGATGTGTATCTAGGGCACAATTTCGTTCCAACTGCAATCCAAGTGGGCAATTGCCACTTTCTGGATACCTTTCGCGGACATCCGGGGGAAGCGCTAAGTATTCTCTGCGTCAATGAGCGCTGACTGGCTTTGCCTCCAGCTCGTCCGAGCAATCCCTTACACCGTATAGACGGAGTTTTCATGCCCTATCGAGATTACTTTGATGACATCCAGCATCTGCTGATTGTAGATCTTGAGGCCACCTGTTGGAATGATCGCCCACAGTCTGTCGAGGTTATGGAAGTCATAGAATTCGGATTAGTTGTGGCCACTTTGAAAGGCGAGACTCTAGCAAGCCACAGTCAGTTGGTGAGGCCAACGATTAATCCGGAGCTCAGCGATTTTTGCTGTCAGCTCACTGGTATTGCCCGCGATCTGGTGGCGAGTGCGCCTGACTTTGCGGAGGCTACGAGTCTTCTTGACGTGTGGCTGTCTCAGCACGAGTACCAAGCTTGGGCCAGTTGGGGGCAATACGACTGGAGTCAAATTGACGTAGAACAATCGCGACACCGCTGTGCGCCTGAATTCTTCGCCAAGCCTCATATTAACCTGAAAGCCGTGTGGCAAGAAAAGACTGGCAAGAAGCGTCGCTCGGGTCTCGGTGGAGCCCTTCAGTCCCTTGGTCTGACTTTCGAAGGGCAGCAACATCGCGGTGAGGATGACGCTCGAAATATTGCCAGGATACTGCCTAGTTTGACTTTTTAGGTCAGCCCGCCCTCCAGCCCCCTCGAAGTGCGCGCCAAGATTCTATGACTCATAAAGCGACCTAGATGTGAGTCATAGAAGTGTACTCTATGACTCACACCGCGGGGTGCTGCACTCTCGCCGATAGGTTACTCTTCCGCCCCGCGGCCATGCGTCCAGCAGAGGATTCGTGCGCCAACTGGCGAGTTAGACGGATTTAGCGGCTCTATAGCCTTCCCTTGATTGATTTGGGTATTATTTAGCTAGAATCTGTTCTAAAATAAAAACAGTTTTGTTTGCGGATGAAAGCAGTTTTGGGGAAATTGTCGACAATCAGGTCGTTCACCGCGAAAGATATTTGTGCGGCTTTGGGTGGAATTAGCCGCTCGAGGTTGCATGTCTGGGCTCATTTGCCGCCATTCTCCGAAAGGCCAACACGTGAGAGAAGTGCGCGTCGCTTTACGAAAGCTGACCTGCTGACGTTTGCTGTACTGCAAACACTTGAGGACACCTTTGGTGCAAAGGGGAGAGATTTGGGGCGTGCTTCGGGCGCTATTCATAAATATTTGAGTGCACCACGTCAGGCGCCTGCTGAAGAAATGGTTTTCATCCCTCTGAAGTCTGGAGAGGCCCACTGGGTACAGGTACAAAGCATTACTTGCCAAGGGTGGATTGTTGATATGGCCAAAGAACGCGAACGAATTGATATTTTCCTGGGGGCTGAACCGTCACAAAAGGAACTTCACTTGATCGCAGACATCAAGTCGGGTCGGAAATAGGCCGGTTTATGGATTTACTACGGGACTTCGGCGCACCAAGCGGTAGCTGTGTCGATTTACATAATAATAAAGATGCTCGATGCCTGCGATACACCGACTTGGTCAGGAATCGAGAGGCCCCTCTTGTGGACTGTGTTGTGGAGCAGCAGTCTCAGGCACTGTTATACGTCGTAGACCAAATCCGTCTGCAAAGCAGAGATGTTTCTATTCCTGATCTGCGACGTACTCTCGCTATGCGGGGCGAGTCGGCTTGGCTTGGAATATTGAAGCCAGGGCGTTTGGATATATATGCCTCAGACCTGAAGCCAGCTCCTAATACAGAGCCTGTTTGGTTCGCACAGAATACTCACGACGCCCAGACTGTCCTTCCACGGTTAGCGCAAGGCGAAAATCTTGCGCCGCCCGCCAGCTTACGCTTGCGTGATGAACTTCTTCGCCTTATGACTGATGCTGGAGAGGCTCTTCAGGAGCTCGGCTTGTCAACACGCGAGACTATCGCTTTGACGGGGCGAGCACTTTTCTTTCGTTATTTGGTCGGCCGAAAAATCGTTCGTGACAACCACTTACCGAGCATTGCGCCTAGCTCCAAATTTTTGGGAGCGTGCTTTGATACCAGCGCCGCGCTAGCAGAAACCAATAGTTGGCTAGATCAAACCTTTAATGGTGACCTACTAGAATTGCCAACAACGGATTATCCGCGTTACTTCCGTAAGTTGATTCGCCAATATGGGAGGGGTGTTACTCAGCCTTTGAGCGCAATAATGTCGCTGGACACCGCTATTGCTCCTGGCGCTTCACAGCAGAAATTAGATTGGGGTGATTTAGATTTTGATCACCTGCCAATCGGGCTGCTGAGTGAAACCTATGAAGAGTTGATGTATCAGTTTGATGCAACAGCGCGGCGCTCCACAAGCGTATATTACACACCCTATCACATCGCCGAATACATGGTGGAAGAGGCGCTCCATGAGCATTCGGAGGGTTCCAAAGCACGTATACTGGATCCTGCCTGTGGGGCTGGTGTGTTTTTGGTCGCGAGTTTACGGAAGCTGGTGGAATTACGCTTTCGCGAAACTGGAAGGCGACCTTCGCGTCAGCAGATCCGGAGTATTCTTCACAGCCAGCTGACTGGTTTCGATATTAACACCCATGCCCGTACCTTAGCGGCGCTGGCCCTATACTTAACGGCACTTGAGCTGGATCCACATCCTGCTCCTGTAGAAGCTCTACGATTTAAGAAGTTGGAAGGTAGTGTCCTGATTGATGTCAGGGATCCTGACTGCGATCCCGACGAAATCGTTCCCATGGCCGGCAGTCTGGGTGACCATGTACCTGATAAATATCGTGGCGCTTTTAGCGTAGTGATCGGCAATCCGCCTTGGACGAGCTTAACATCCAAATATGCATCCATTGATGCAACTTTTACTAGGCGGTGTCGTGCCATTGCTGCTAGTAAAGGGCTCAAAGAGATAGCGCTGAGCTACCATAATCCAGATCGTGTGCCAGACTTGCCCTTTATATGGGGAGCTATGGAGTGGGCCAAGCCTGGAGGAAGGATTGCGCTGGCACTGGCTGGGCGCTGGTTGTTTAAACAATCGGCCAAAGGATGTGCAGCCCGTGATGCCATATTTGAAGCGCTGACCGTGACTGGTATCCTTAATGGAGCCTCGCTACGGCAGACCCGTGTATGGCCAAACGTTAGCCAGCCTTTCTGTCTACTATTTGCGGACAATCATCTGCCAAATCCAGATGGCCAATTTGTTTTTGTCAGTCCGTCTTACGAGCCTACTTTAAACGATAAAGGGTTGCTGAGAATAGATGCCAGCGATGCCCGCCCAATTCCTTTTGAATTGGTAAGAAACAATTCATTGGCACTGAAGGCGCTATATAGGGGTACAGTTCTAGATATCCCTATAGTTGATAAGGTTAGAAAAAAGACGAAGTATACTGTTCGCGATTACTGGGCAGAGCAACCAGGGCTTCACAAGGGGCAGGGTTTCCAGGTGGCAGGAAGAACCCGAGATGATAGCTTCCTTGTCGGGAAGCCAAGTCTGCAGGCAGACTATGATTGCCACCCATTTAGGGTGATTAACCGGCAACTTCAGACTTATACTAGTCAAGGTCTTCATCGGCCGCGGGAACCTGAAATTTACAAAGCCCCGATACTTCTAATTAGAAAAGCTTTCCGGGATGATCGAAGCCGTGGCCGGGCATTATTGGGCACCGAAGATTTAGCCTATTCAGAATCCTACTACGGTTACTCGGCCGAAAGTCACTTTCAGGGGGATTTTCTCACTCGTTATCTTCTTGTTGTTATTCACAGTCAACTTTTTGAATACTTCACTTTAATGACTAGTGGAGAGTTCGGGGTTGAACGTGAAGCACAGCAGGTAATTGATATCGATCGATTTCCATTTATACCTCCAGAGAATTTATCAAATAACGAAAGAGAGTCGATAGAATATTGCGCTGATCTACTAGTTAATAATCAACCGGATTGGCTTAAGCTAGACGGCACGATTGCTCGACTTTATGGTTTGTCGACGCGCGACCAGCAGGTCCTGTCCGATACTTTGGCTGTTGGTGCTCCATACGCTTCTGCACGCAATAGAGGCCTTAGCGCTATAACAAAAAAACAAGCTCAGGAATTTATCAGTCATCTAGAAAAAGAGCTGGCGAGTGTTTTCAGTGCGGGTGGGCATTTCGTGCAGGTTCGGGAGTTGGCAGGTGTCAGCGAGTCCCTGCCATGGCGTTTTTTCTCGATTTCCCTTGGTGATTGCGATTCGTTGCCTGGCCTACCAGCTCATTGGATTGAGCGCGCTGGGGATCTCAGTACAAGTCGGATTACCTTTTCAAATGATAATTTTCCCAGTCTCACGGTTGGACTCTTAGACAGTTATCGCTACTGGACAAAGAGCCAAGCTCGTTTATTAGCATCGGATATTATTTGGGAGTTTGGTGCTCAGTTAGAGGAGTTAAGCCAGCAATGCGTGGTTTGATGTATGGAAACAAAATTCTAGCTCAGGACCCTCGTCCTATATCTTTGTCTTTAATGGCAGTCATTCAAAATGCTCTCAGCTATGCATGGCGCATTCTTTTAATAGAGGTGGCTAACGGCCGGTTTTCTATTTGCAATCAAGATGAAGATGTAATCACCGAACAGCTCTATATGATTCTCTGCGAGCTGTACACCTCAGAGCAGGAGGTTATAGAAGGATTTTCACAATTTGAGACCCCGGTTCGAGAGGGAAATATGCGAAATCTAGAGGGAACGAAGTTAGATAATCAGCCTGATCTGACATTTCGGCCTCTCAAGGGCATAATACCTACGATAAATAGCGCGCCAACAGCAATATTTGTGGAGTGCAAACCAATAGATTCTCGACATCCTGTTTCCGGTACTTATTGTAAAAAAGGGATTAGCCGGTTCATTAGCAATAATTACGCTTGGGCTGTGGACCGTGCGATCATGCTTGCATATGTTCGCAACACATGCCCTTTACCCGAGGGATTAGCTTATGTGCTAGATGATAGTGCCGCTAAGGAAGACTATAAAATTCAAGGATCATTATCTCCACTTGGTAAAACAGCATCTGGAGATGCAGTTTACTATACTGTTCATGGCCGGGAAAAAAGCACTACGCCGGCTCGCATCGAAAATGCTAGGATCAGCCTGCATCACCTTTGGCTCTTTCCTGATAGGCCATGTGAAAATACTAGTTGTAAAGTTAAAGCACAGGCTAGGCAACCGGATATAGCTGAAACATTTGCGTAACTTTATGGATGGATTGTTTAGCTTTAGCAGAATTTAGGGGGTGTGCCACAGCTTAAAGCGACGTCGCGGCGCCAACAAATATTTCGCTGAATACTGTCTCCCCTTATTATATGTGGCTAAATTAGAAAGGATTAATTAAGTCCTCATCAAATCGAAGTCCCTCCAGTCCCAGCTCATTACATAGTGCCTTGAACGCAGAGGAGCAGTACAAAGCTCCACCGAACTGGAGCTTTGATTTGAATAGGAATCGTCCGGCTACATCATTATCGTCGAAGACTAGCGTCTCAAGACCAACAAATTCTCCATCCAGGTACTTCCTGACGCACAGTTCCTCGTCCTCCTTGCCATATGAGAGACAGTTGAAGGCGTACATCCGCTGACCATCCGCAGATACAGGTAGAAACTCCCCCTCAGGCGCCAAGCGCTCCTTCAGCAGGTCATATGCCTTGGCATTCAGGATCAGTTTGGCCCCGCCCCAGAGGGAGATGTCGGGAATCTCGGTGCTGCTGGGGGACAAAGGCGAAAATGTACTGGAGACTCCCTCTCCCCAGTGGGGTGTCAGCGGCTCACCGCCCCCAGAGTGGCCCAAGAACAGTGGTAGAAGGTCGTCATTCCCAAGCTGATCGCACAGAGTTAATGCGTCCAGCTTGAACGCCATGAAGCGCTCCGGAATGCTCTTGAGCTGATAGACCTTCATACTTCTTCACCTCTCCAAGAGGAGTCCTTCGGCATAGTGATTTCAGGCGGATAGCCGCCATATTTCAATTTCATTTTGATGTCTCGGAGTTCTGCCTCAAAAGCAATCTTAGGAAGCCCGTCCCGCTCAAACTTTACAGATATCCACGTCTCATAGTTATAACGGTGTATCTCTTTGTGAGCGGGTGCTTTCGGGGTGGCCCAATGGCCCTTGTGTTCAATGTTTCGTGGGAGCCAAGCTCCGTTTTTGGGGTCGCTGACGCCGATTCCATGGAGGTGCATATTGAGCCGGGCGTTTGCTATCCGATCCTGCAGCCAGCGACCTTTGCCGGGGATAACATGGTGAGCGTCGTGGTACGGGCTGGGTTTCGGCTCTGCCACGGCTGCCAAGTATTTGGCAAGATCATCCGTTGGATGGTGCGCCTCCTTGCTCATTTCCCGGGCCGATTTACTCTTGTTGCTCTCCCTATACTGTTCTAGCTCGGCTTGTATTTGTGTGAGGGCCACAATTCTGGTTCGTTCGCTTTGCAGATGCTCCCAGTCCCGATGAAAGGCTGCGTTCCGGGCTTTCGCCTGCTCGGGGGTCTCGTCATTAGGGGCGGCCTTGGCTTTTCCCAGGTGATATTCCTGACACTTTTGCTCGAACTGGTAAATGGCTAGTTCAAGAGGTGAGGGTGCCTTAGGGGGCGCGTTTGGAGCAGGGGGCTGTAGCAAGCCATCCATCGTTAAGTTCCTTTTCTGATGGTCTTGGTTTGGTATGCGGCCATACTGTAATTTAATTTCACGGCACACTCAATCCAGTTACCGCTCGCTTCCTTTACTGTATTGGCCGAAAGCTAATGGGATCCTCTAAAGATATATCAATGGAGGAAGATCGAAGATCCAGGTTCATAGAAAGTATTCGCATAATCACACATGCGTGACTTCGGCCAGAATTGCTCTTCTGTTTAAAAAATGATCTGGTCAAGTCTCAACTCTGCTGGCTACGTTGATAGAGTTCAGCAAGCCAGGGTGACTGATGGCCTTCTCTGTAGACTAGGCAAAGCTCCCTTCGGGCTCTTGTTACCCCAACATAAAAGAGTCGTCTTGCCTCTCGCATAGATTGACTGCTCTGATTGTCATGCCAGCTAGGAAGATCACCATTGTTTATGCCGAATAGGATAACGGCGTCGAACTCGCGGCCTTTGGCGCTGTGCAGCGTGCTCAAGGTAACCCGGCCGGTGTGCTCAGTGCGGCCAGAGAACATGCTGAGCGGCATATCGAGGTCGTGTGCCGGGTCAGTACGCTCTATCATTTCCGAACACACTTCCCATTCCTGGTGAGTGTTGTGGGCGATTACTCGCCATGTTTCGATAAGCTCGTGTAAAAACCGCTGTAGCCAAGTGTGAGTGGATTCACCCACGCCAATACTGCTACGGAGAAAAACTATCAGTTGATGTGACAGTGCCCGCTCCTCCTCCTCGCTCGCCCGTCGACCATAGACAATATTGAGCGCCTGGGTGAGAAGTCGTCTATAGGGCGGATCTGCCTCTCGCCACCCACCTGTCACCCAGCTGGCGCAAGCCTCGATGAAACGAGCAAGACGGGAACTTCGTCTCACCAGTGCTTTGCTGTCAGCTCGAACAAAGGCAGTATCTGTGCACTCGAGTGCTCCGGCAATCTTGTCACCAAACCGAGGAGCGGTGCGATAGAGGATCGCTATTTGTTCAGGTTGAAAGCTTCGATTGAGTAGTGTTGGCAAGACAATTTCAGCGATATGCTGCGCCTGCTGGTCAAGGTTGCCCTGCACGGGCCAATAGGTTATTTCCCCATCGATGGTATTATCAATCCCGTGATAGTCACGTTCCTCTCCAAGTGCTCCCATTGATGCCCGAATAATCTGCGTACCTGACCGATAATTGAAACGTAGGCGAATTACTTCGACACCGTCCTGGTCGGTGAGACTTTGCAACAGCGCTGGATTAGCGCCCGCGAAGCCATAAATTGACTGATCTACATCACCGACAGCAAATAGGCGTACACCGCCATCGAAACAAAGCAGCAACACTAGTTCGTGAAGCGCATAACCCAAATCTTGATACTCGTCGACGAATAGGACGGGAAATCTAGCGCGTAACGCATCACGTATCCAGCTATGCTCTTTTATCATGCGAAAGGCGATAAGAGGCATGTCATCGAAATCGATCAACCCTTTGCTGCGTAACTCAGCTTCATAAGCCTCAATGAAGTCAGCAAGATCCGGATTTCGCTCTCGCCAGTAAGGCAGGTTGCGATCGACTTCTGTAAGGCGTTTATGCACAGCGAATCGCCAGCGCCTATGTGGATCGTCTACGTCATCGAAAACGGTCCCATAAGCATCCTCAACTGCTACACGACACTCGTCTCGAGTCGCGATACGAAAGTCAGAAGGGAGAAGTCCCGGGATACAGCGCGCGTAGGGCGTAATGACTTGAGTGAGCGCAAAGCTGTGGACGGTGCCGATGAAACTACGGTCGCTGCTTGTGATGCCGAGTTTGGCGAGGCGTGTCTCAAGCTCCATCGCACATTCGTTGTTGTAAGTGATGCAGGCAACTCCGCGCGGTTCGACAACATCTTCCATCAGCGTCCGCGCCATTGCGGTAGTGAGAGTCTTGGTTTTACCGCTGCCTGGACCTGCCAGAACCACACAATGTCCGCGCTCATGCACGGCATGGTGTTGCTCCGTATTGCCTTCAAGATCTGTCAACGCTTTGGCTAGCGCCATATGATTAGGCACGAGACACCACAAACTGAATGGCTGAGGCAATATAGGTTGGTGGCGTGAATAACCCCATCAGTTTTTTCCCGAGCTTCGCGCTCAAGCGGCCTTTACCAATATCGGCAATCATAGCTAATAGCTGGTCGGGGTCGACCTTCGTTCCTGAACGCCAGTTGGCGATGCGTGCAGTTCGCTTAGGGCCAAAACCTTGCTCGTCGAGGATATCTAGCAACGCCTGAAGCAGATTGGGTGTGTTCGCGACAGCGACTTCAAAAGTCTGCTCATTCAGGAAGATGCCAGCCTCTGCCCACCACTCGTTGAAACTGGCGAAATCGGCAGTTTCACACCACATCCGATTTTCAGGCGTCAATGGAGGAGCTCCAGACACCTCGCAATAAGCATCGTAGATCCCCAGCGTCCGCGCTTTACCGAGTGGCGGCTTGGTGCCGTCGAGCGGATCCCAGTCGGTGACGACCGCGAACGGCAGCCCGAGGCTACCGGCGAGCTTCACGTATGGAGTGAAATTGGTGCCGGCGACATTACACACGGTAATTCCCAGTTGATCCAGATTGTGGCCCTCCGCATCTGCGAACCCAGGCAGTAGTGCCTCCTCAGCGTCGCCCTCGACGAAGATGACTCCCCGTGCGAAAAGCAGCTCGGATCGCGTGGAGGTTAGATAGCGCTCTATGTCGTCTAGTTCATCGTCTGTCACGGGCAGTGCGGCGAGGGAGAAGGCCTGAGAAGCACCATTTGCCGATCGTAAGTTCACGATCGACCGCAGTGGCGCAGCGGCGGCGAGGGTCGGGGAATGGCTAGTGACAAACAGGGCCTGTGAGTCATCGGCATTTTGGAAGAGCTTGTCGAAGACAGCTCTCTGAAGTTGGGGATGAAGATGAGCCTCCGGCTCCTCAATACAGAGCAACGAGTAATTGCGCTCGTTTTTCTGACGCCGCCAAGCAAACTCGGCCAGCTTTAACGCGATCAACACGACATTGGTGGAACCCAAGCTTGCTTCGCTGATACCTCGCTTACCGCCGTCAATAAAAATCGAAATCAAGCGAAACAATCGTTGAGGATCGGTGGACGCAAATCGCAACCGAGTGTCAATATCATGTGCGGTGCCGGCCAATTCAAGAATGCCAGAACGCAGCGCCTCCTCGAGTTCTTTCACAGACGGGAAGCTCTCGACCTTACTGTTCGCCTCCTCGAGATCGGCGGCTACACTGTCCAGCTCACTCTGGCTGACTGTAGCGACCGCTTCTTCGAGCAGTGGTCGAAGTGGAGAACTGCGCCAAGAGGCAAGCTGTCCTTCAGCGTCGCGCAAGGCGCTGAGTATGTCGAGGGCGATCCTGCGACGCACCGTGTATGGCACAGAGCGAGATTCGTCTCCGCCGCCATAAATAATGAACTCGCAATCCTCACTTGATTGCGGTGCGCCGCTGATCTCCGGTCTCTTTCGATAGACATAACTCAGCCGCGCGACTTCGGGATCATCGGCTGTACGAAAGTCAGTTAACAAGGCGACTAGCGCATCGTCGTTGTCGAAATCTGCGAAATCGAGGTGAACTTCAATTTGCGGATTCTCCGCCAAGTCACAGCCATCCCAGAAGTCCGAAAGCTTCAACTGTCGCACGGAGTCGGGAAGCGCCAAATCGAATATCAGGCGAATGGCGAAAAGCAAATTGCTTTTTCCGACGCGATTCTCACCCAACAAAACAACGTTTCTCGTAAGCGGAATATCAATGGCCGCAAAGTTGCGGAAGTTTCGAATACTCAACTTTGCTAGGTGCATGCCAATCTCCCCCCTCATGTATGTCCCTCTATCCTATTGTACGAGCTGTCATGTTTTGAACGCAAAGGTTGATCAGAGAATTTGCCGCCACTTAGAGGGGCTCCGTAAGGCTTTAGATTTATTGTATTACCAGATATATTTCATTGCTTATGATGACCATGGCTTGCTTCTAGATCATCCGCGGGAAAATCTACAGAAGGGATGGAGTGCCCACACAGAAAAAGGCGAGGATATGCAGATGAAGAAATCACAGCTGACCTTTGGGATTGAGGAGGGCGCTTTACGCACGATCGCAGCTTCTGGTGCGAAGCTGGAATTCGAGCTCCGGGAATTTGAAATTGAGCGATACCACCTGATCATTAAAGTCCTTTCTCAGCCAGTAGAAAAGGTATTTCACCTCGCCAAGACACAGCGCCCTGGCTTGAGGACTTTTAGATCTCTGGACCGAGCAATTGATTTTGTTAGGAAATTGGTACCATGGTGCTCCGACGTTCGAGTTGTTCGCTTGCAGAAAGATAAGGTTGGGGCCTGAAAAGCCAAAAGCATAGATGCAGTAATTTATAAATTGTTACCATCTGGGCTCAGGTCTATAGCCCATGCTTGTATGTCTCCCTCATTCAGCTCCGCTTGGTCCAGTAACGCGAGCAGCTCCTCCTGCCGAGGCTGGCCAAAGACTACCCGGTAGGAGGCCAGTTGGCGTTTCAGACGCCGGAAAGACTCTACTTCTCGACTGTAGGGCAAGTTTGGCACCTTACGTTCAACCTTGTGTCTACCTGTCGCAATCCAGTAGGGTACGAGGTCAGGCTCGTTGTTGGCTCGAGATTCGATATCAGCCAGCTCGAAGGTGCATTGCCAAAGGTCCTCCCCCAACTTCCATTGCTGCATGGCGGCTTCGCCGAAACGCTCGGCGACATTTTTTCGCACAGCGTGCCCCTTGTAGCGGTGTACCCTACCCTCTCGCTGTTCGAGGTCCACAGGGTTGCTTGGTAGATTCCAGTGCACCAGCTGGTGACACCAAGGGTGGAAATCCAATCCTTCCTGCCCTACCGAAGTAGTGGCGAGTACAAACGGCCTGAAGGGGCTGTTGAAGGCAGTACGCACGGCGTCTTGGCTTAGGGCTCCCGCTCCTTCCTCAGAGGCTAGGTTCCCAAACCGCAGGGCCAAGCCGGTGCGCAGGCGCTGGACCTTGTCCTCGAGACGGCCCTTACGGTTGAACTGGTAGAGTCTAGAGTGTACCCGGGAGGGGCGCGGTTCGACAGAATGGGCTATGTCCCGAATGCAACTGAGGCTGATCGCTGCTGGCGCCTCGCTTGTTGACCAGGCGCGCTGTTCCCAAACTTGGTGCCAAGTTTCATCGAGCACTGCCTGTAGGTTGCCCTGAATGCAGTATCGCAACACCTCGCGCCAATAAACGTGATCTTTCGCATTAGCCAACTGACCTAGCAGTTTAATGGTTGTCGGACGGTTGAAGAGCTTCCAGAAGGCGTAGGCCAATTCTACTGCTTGTTTGCGTCTCTCCTCGTCGCTGATGCCGGCCATGGCCAGTGTGCGTGCCGCCAGTATACCGGGGGCGCCTAGTGCCAGCTCTGTAATTAAATCGGCTAGTCCCGGCGGCCGCCGGCCCAGGGTTGCGGGGTCCAGGCACAGCAGGTCATCTATATATGCGGGCAGGTACTCGGGATTCGGCCTCCCTGTGTCCTCGGTATCTTCCTCTCGCCATTGAAGCAGGAAGCTGTGCATGCCCGGATCCAGTAGCCGGGGGACGATCCATTCCCAGCGATCATCCACCGGGCCTTGCTGCGGATCAGGCAAAGTGGGTTCGGCCAGCAGGACATCGATGCGCTGACGAACCCATTCTCGGCGGTCCACGCCCGGAGGGGCGTTCAGCGGGTGCGCCTCGTCCGCCAAGCGCAGACAGGGCAGCAGGAGTAACAGTAGTCGGTGGCGGGAGCGGGTATGGTCGGCGCCTTGGGATAGGCGTAGCAGCGGGCTTTGCTGGCGATCCGGGTCTTGGTAGGAGGTCATGCCGCCACCGAGCATGCGGCGCTCAGCTTCGTAGCTGAGCACTGCGCTGACGACATCTGGTACCAGATTCCAGGCGGAAAACAGCAGTGTCTTGCTGCGTCCCGCCTGGCCACTGAAGGCGCCATCCAGTGGCCAGTAGCTGATTGTGGGCGGCATCCACAGTAACTTCCATAGCTCGGTGTCTAACAGCTCACTAACCAACACGCGGAGCTTGGGGTTGCCTGGATCGATTTTCTTCCAGTTTTCGATCTCGTCAACGTGGAGGAATGCCTGTGGGTACCGCGACATTACCCCGGCAAGTTTTCGTGGTTCGCGAGCGAGGGTGTCGGTGAGGCGCTCATTGACCTTGTAGGTTTGCATGAAATGCGCCAGGTAAGGGGCTGACTTCCAAAACGGAAGGGGATCCTGTGCGCCCACAGCGGTAAATAGATCATCCGCGGCCAGGTACTGGTGGATATCGTTGACCTGCAAATCCAGGTCGATGCGCGCCTCGCTGACCATGGCATCCCGCGCCGCGCTGGCCGCTACGCGCTCTGTACGTGCCATAATGGATTTCAGTAACCGTTCTACCGCCGCTTTCGCGGGCAAAACCCCGTCAGCGCCGCTACTCGCTATGCGCGCCAGCGAACGGCCGAAGTTTGCCAGTGCCGACTTGAGCTGATCCACCTTTTGCTCGTCGCCGCCCAGCAGAAAACGGGCGGTGGCCAAAAAGTCCTCGTAGTGATTCTCTCGATCGATCTCCCCATCAGTGGTAAACGGTTTGTATGGAGTGGCTGACAGGAGTAAGGATCGAACCCGCTGGCCATCGAGTGTTGGGACGTTAAACAGAGTCTGGGCCAGGTCTGCCGCGGGATCTCCCGATTCCTTATGCTCCTCAATGAGCCCCTTGAAACGCTGAAACTCATCCAGGATAACAAGATCTGGTTTTAGGGCGTGGACACAGATTTCCGCCAGTATCCGGCGCAACTCGCCCACCACGCGATCGCGGCTGCGGCGAGCTTCGCTGGGTAGGGCATCTCGGCGGCGCAGGTACCATTTGTCGACCACCAGCTGCAGCTCCCGGCGCAGCTTCCTATCGCCCCGGAACGCTTTGCGAAAGCTGCGGCGGATGCCGGGCTCCAGGGGCAGAGGCTCGTTGTTCAACCGCTTGCGCCAGCGCCTCCAGTCCCGAATCGCACCCTGCAGCAGATTCATCAGACCCACGCGCGGTTCCACCAGTCCGTCCAGGAGGTGAAACAACACACGCCTCTCGGGCGCCTTTCCACCAGCCCGCCCCATGTCGAAGGAGGTGCTCGGGGTAAAGCTGATAAAGTTCAACCTGCTGTCAGCCAGCCCCACCTCCCCGGCCTTCGGTGCCAGCTCCGTGGCCAGCAGGGTCAGGCGGGTGGCGAGGGAGAAAGCGCGCTCCGCCCCACCGTTGACCTGGAGCTTGGGCAGGTTGGAGCGGGCGATGCTCTGATTGCTGCAGATATAGACGATATCGATTCGTTGCCCGTGGTCCCACAGGTGGTCAATGGTGCGGGCAATGATGCCCCGGGCCACCAGCGTTTTCCCCAACCCCACCTCATCGGCCACCAGAAAGCGGCCGGTGCTGTCCGGTTCGGTAAACAGCCGACGAAAGGCATGCTCGACTGTGCGACGCTGAAAGGCCTTCAGCGGCTTGATCGCCTGCGCTGGATCGGGGCGTTTCACCCTATACCTCCTCCAGGTTCACGGCATCGTGCACTACTTTCCATACCGCATAGAGGTCGTCGGGGATGATGCGACGGCCTTCGGCACCGTTGCGCAGGTCCTCGACCAGTTCCCGAATGGGCTGCAGCCGCTGGGGTTCCCTCGATGCAGTGCGCAGCAGATCTTCCAGCAAAGTCTCCCCGCCCAGCCCGGGGCGCCAGGGGGACCTGTTTCCGCGATCGCCGCCCTCGACGACCCATTTCGACAGGCCCTCGAGGCCCCCCAGCAGCGCACGCAGGAATTGTAGGAAGCGTTCCGGACTGTCCACCAGGGTTCGTAGCACTAGGTTGATGCGGCCTTCGGGTAGTCCCCGGGCGGGAAGCTTGACAGCGAGGCGCAGGTCCTCGCCCCCGCTCCGGTGATGGAGGCGGAAGGCGACAAGGGCTGTCAATCGCGGTGCCGGCAGCTGCCATGTTAGCGGCAGTTTCAGCTTCCGCTGTGCTTGTTCTTCCACCGTTACCGGCCAGACGCTGGCCTCCACCCCATCAGGCAATATGAGTTCGCCGTGCAATGTCCATCGCCATTCTTCTTCATTCGGCTCACAGAGGATCTGCAGTTCACTGCGCAGCAGCTGCTCACGAGCTTGCTCCAGAGCCTGCGCCGCTGCTGCCAGCTCCGGATCCTCCGGTTCGCAGGGCCTGCGTTGGTAGGGTGCGCAGAGTTGCAAAAAACCACCTTCCAGAAAGTGCTCAATGGAAGAACCGCTGCCGGCCTTGCGCCGGCGCCGGCTCGCGACTAGTGCGGCCATCATCTCCACGTTATCGCCGGTAAAGGCAGCCGCAGTGAGATTCGCCGATCCCAGGAACCAGCTCACCAAGCGCCCATGCTCTACCGCAAACAGTTTGGCGTGCAGGCCAGAGGCCCTGGCAGCGGTCTGGTCATCAGGCTCACCCGCTGCCGCTTCCGAGAGCACCCACAGATTGTCACCCCATTCCTCTATGGCATCGTCGGGCAGGGCGTCAAGCGCCTCAGAGCGGCTGATCATCGTGCACTCGCCCTCGATGCCACCAGCCAGTGCCGACAAAGCGGTGCGATTCACAAAGGGCGAAATGGCGAGCAGGCGCGATCCCCCTTCTACGGGGCGCCAGGGTTTGCGTGTCCCCGTAGATAGGCCGAGGCCGTGGAAGCGCACGGGTTGATCAAATCCTTCAGGAGGCGGGAAAGCTGTCCGGCCCGCCTCTTTGGCAATTTCGGCGAGCCACGCCTGCAGTTTTGACTCCAGGCGTTCGGTGGACCACTGGGGCA
Source organism: Microbulbifer litoralis (assembly GCF_023634065.1). GTDB lineage: Bacteria > Pseudomonadota > Gammaproteobacteria > Pseudomonadales > Cellvibrionaceae > Microbulbifer > Microbulbifer litoralis. The sequence continues at coordinate 149,490 of NZ_JALKCV010000003.1, read as the reverse complement.
AGCGTTTGAGCAATTCAGCGAGGTCCCGGCTTTCCGGTAGTTGGCGCCGTCCCGGCGCCGCTTCACTGGTCAGCGCCACATCCCAGGAACGATCAAAAGTCAGGTTGCGCGATGCAATGGTTACCCGCAACAGGTGAGCGCCGTCCTCTCCCTCGAAGCGTGCCAGCCAGAGCTTTGGATGAAAGGCGCCGCCGTTGGGTGCCTTAACGGGGTGTACGCAGGACTCAAGGGCGGCATAGAGTGGGCGACTGGTGCGCGGGATATCGATGCCGGCCTCATCCACGAATACCTGCACTCTCTCACCGGCCTGGCGCAGAGCCTCCAATACCTGCAAGGGGTTATCTAGCAACTGGTCGATGGCGCTATCGGCATGGGTCAGGACGGCCAGTGGCAGCGCCAGCAGCACCTCCAGGTCCAGGCTGTAGGTGGTCAGCACGACGCCATCCAGCCGATATCCTGCCGGCGGGCGCAGCGCATCCAGGGCAACGGTTCGGACATCCGGCGACAGCATCAGCCTTGCAGCCCCCGGTGTAGGTCGATCAGCAGTTGCCGCACCTTCGGCCAGCGGAAGTTCATACGCCCTACGCCGACGCGGCCGCGCCAATCCAGCAATCGTCCGGAGTTGATCAGACGGGCACGGCGGGGAGATTTCAGGTCCTGCTCGCGTGTGGTGATCAACCGGCGCAGGTAGAGGTCTCCGGCCACCTGGTCTGCGCCGATGGCAGTGACCTGGTGCGACCAGGTCTCGACGAAGTTGCGTTGCTGGGCCGGTACCTGTCGGGCAGTCCGGCTGGCAGCGAAGGACCAAAGATTGGCGGGCTCGAAGGGGGCCTCGGCAAGTTCACGGGCGGCCCATTCCTGCAGCTCAGTCCGGTAGGACTCTATCAGCTCCAAGTCGCGCTCATTACCTTCCAGCTGATGGCGCTTTTCGGCCAGCATCAGGTTGTACAGTAGCGGGGCACCCTCTACATGCAGGGAGAAGCGCCGAGCCAACTGGAACACCTTGCTGATCTCGGGACCTGCGCGAAGCGCATCGGGATCCTCCCAAAGTTCTGTTGCCGGTTCTACGCTGCCTTCGTGGGCCAGCCAGTCCAGAAGGGTATCCCCGCAACGCTCGGCGATGCGCCCGCGCAGGAATTCGGCCTCTTCGGAGGTGAGCTGAAACGAACCTTCTTCAGGCATACCATCGGGTGCCTTTGGTAGCCGCGGGTGCCAGGTCCATTCCCGTTCGTCCATGATGCCCGGGTCATCCACCGGGTTGAGCGCTGGGTGATTCCCAGCCAGGCGGTCGATGTTCTTGTGGTACCAAGCCTGGGAGCGCTGCGGCATAAAAATGCCCCAGCGTACCAGTCCGGCCCAATAGACCGTACTGGGTAAGCGGGCGAGGGTGTGGCGGGCCTGGATGCCGATTAGGCCGTCCCTATCGCCCGACTCGTCCAAGGCGTCGATGAGCGACAGTTCATCCTCCCGAGCTGTCTCGGCGACATCATAGCCAGGGCCCCATGACTCTATTTCGCGGTAAATCCAGGGAATGAAAAGAAAGTAGCGCAGGCGAGTGTGCAGACTGGAGGTCCCTGGAAACAGGGCGTCCGAGAGCATATCCCGCAGGCTGCCCAGGCCCAGTTCGTCAACGGTGCCTTGCTCGTTGAAGAGATCCAGCACCTGACGAACCTTATCACGGTCATCGCAGGTCAGGTCGACCCAGGAAAGGGTTGCTGCAGCCCTGCTCACTGTATTCCGTACCCAATCTTAATTATCGTTGCGTAAACAGTTTACCATAGGGTCCGACATGTCAAGGCACTCGGCCTTCGAGGCAGCACGTTGGGCGCGAATACCAGCTGCGGCTGGTCCGGGGCGGCTCCGCTGGCAGGTGCCACACCAAGTTGAGTCGCGTCCCGAATCTTTAGGGTAGGGAAATGAGAAAAGCCTGTATCAATCTCAACTGGACCGCGAAAAACGCGGAGCTACGCGCTGGTGATCAGGGTAGTGGCAAATGGCTGTACCAGATGCAGCTCGAGGATCTGTTAAGCGATCACTGGCCGGGCCCGGAAAAGTGGCAGCAGGCCCTGGATACCTGCCTTGGGAAGGCAGAGGAGCTGCGGTATGAGGTTTCGCGTATCCGCGGCAAGAGCCTGACCGATCCAGCCTGGCATGAATCGCGTAAGAGACCGCGGGATAGCAAGTCCAGCAGCAAACCAACCGGAGATCGGCCAGTGCCTAGCCGGCGAGTTCCACAGCTCGATCTAAAGAGACTCCGCGGTGCATTGGAGGCGATAGCGCGGGATCCGCGGACCCAGCAGGCCTTGCAGCTGCCACACTACCTCTCCCTGGCGACTCGGATCGGGTTGTCCATGGAGACTGACGATGACCGCAATTATTTCTTCAGGCTGCTCGACGAAATTTCCCGGCAGGAACACAGCGCCGGTGCCCCGCTGCTTTCGGTTCTGGTAACCAGGGAGGATTCACACATGCCGGGTCCGGGGTTTTTTCGTCTCGCTGTGAATGTGGGGCGCTTGGCTCGCGGAACGAGTGAGGAGGGGCAGCTAGAATTCTTTTCGCAAGAGCTCAGGTCGGTCTATGCGCATTGGTCTAGCGAACCGCAAGGGCCTGGCTCTTTGGGCCAGCACCGTCCGGGGGGTGACGTTAAAGCAACCGGTAGCCGACGTGTAGGACACTACCGGTTTAAGCGGGCAGTAGAAAGGCACTGGGAAGGGCGATGTGCGATCACCGGCGGGACTCAGCTGCTTCGTGCGGCACATATCCGGCCATGGGCCCAATGCGAGCCAGACCAGAAAACCGATCCAGACAATGGCTTACTCCTGAGCCCGACCCTGGATGCAGCCTTTGACGCCTTCTTGCTCTCTTTCGAGGAGGACGGCTCCATTGTCTTCGCCAACCACTTTAATCCGGACCCTGCTCTGCATTTGGACGGGGATATGTGTGTCACGCCACTCGCGAAGTTGACCGCTGGGCACCGAGAGTACCTGCGTTGGCACCGAGAGGAAATGGCCCGGCTGTCAGGTTTGGTGAGCCCCTAAATCCCAGTTCTGTTTCCTCCGGATCCAGATTAATTGCTTCAACATCCATGAGATAAACCAAACATAACAAATGGCAAATCCTATGGGCACACAGTATCTAGCCAATGCGACGTGCATTGAGGACCTTGAGCACGATTGCCGCAATCACCGAGAATTGCGCGAACGGCAGAAAGGAAGAGGGACAGCTTACGCCTATCAGTGTCTGATTTGCGGGCAGGCCGTGGGAAGTGAAGTGTCTAAGAAGCGCGTCTCTGCACCGCCAAGGCCATTTGACGAGGATATAGCTGAGTACTATTCCAGCGTCAGGCTCGGGTTTCTGGAGGAAATACAGAAAGAATGGGCCAAAAACCGCCCTTCATTGTCTCCGCGCCCACGTAGCGTCGATCTAAATGATTCTTTCTCGAGAAAAATTAATCAAGTGATCAAGGACTTTAGGGCCGAACACCCCGATTGCGAGATTCACCGGCTGTTTGAAAGTTATCTCGTAAAGCAGCGGATTACGCATATCGACGCACTGGAAAGCCGATGGTCTTCGGAGTCAGAGCTTTCGTACTGGTTTAGGCAGAATTTTTCCCGGTGGTTTGAGATTTACGAGGAAGTTGACGGCGTCGGCACTATTGATCAAGAGCAAAAAAATCTCAGGATTGATTTTGTGATCCGGCCAAAGCCGATCCTGCAGCGCGCCGGGTTTGCCGACCAGTACATGGGTGTCGAAGTAAAATTCCTTGATCCCAGGAGCGACAAAGGTTTTCACGGGAAATCTTCAAAAGGTATCTTCCAGGCACTAAGTTATTGGTATAGCGGAAGCAACTGGGAAATTACCAGCGGGCATAAAGTCAAGCTTTCGGCGGTCCTGCTATTCAGCAATCTGTCCTTTGCAGACGAGCGTGAATATCTCTTTGGTACATATGATCGCCATACTAGAACGCTGTGGCGCGCATATCTAAGTCTTGCCAACCACGCGAACGTCGGAGAGCTTCAGATTAGACGGTATCCGAATGGGAGGTTCGCTTGGTTCCTCGCATTTAATGGAGACTACTATTTTTCTAAGCACTATGACGAAAGGCTTATTCTTGGGAACGCCAATGTGGTAAACAAGAAAAGAATTGGAAATACTCGATAACAGAGTGGAGGCACATTCATCTGATGCGAAAGTACATCTTTGTTAGAGGATTTCAGAAGTATTTTGACAGTAAAAATGTCCATCCAGAAGAGGTGGTAGTAAATATCTCTGCCAATTTAGCGCTGTCTGGATATGAAAGTTCTTAGTCAATGTATTTCATTTTTTTAAAGTGCATTTGTTGATTGGTAGTTAATGAAGTTGTCAATTTGCTCAACTATGTATTCCGCCCATTTTGAGGGCAAGCTTTCGTTTTCAGTGGAATTTAGGATTTTGTCATTTTGTGCGTCTTCTTTTTGAAATTTTTTAATGAACGGAGGATGGTTGACCTTTCTAAGAAAGATTTCGTCAAAAAATTTTGCGGCAGCGTTCGTATCTTTGGCGTTGCTCCAATAGGTGCTTTCATCGGGCCATCGGTTGTTGATGGCAGTTAATTTTAGAAATTTCGAAAATGTAGAGTTTTCCATTTTCGAAAAATCTAATGTTTGCATTATAGCTGTGCTATGGCCACCCTCTTTTGGTCTGAGTTCAAGTTCGGATAAATATATATAATAATTATCTTGTAGGTTTATTTCTACCCATACGACATGCCTTGATCTAGGTCCTCCTGGCTCATGCTTAATTTTGTACCAAGAAAGTTTCCCTGCTAATTCTTTCTCTGGGAATGACGTGAAATTGTATTCTCCCGGAGTAATCTTTTCTTCAAGTGTTCGGGTGGTAATGCTCCATCCTCTACTCTTAGTAAAGAGCTGTATTTCTTTAATAGTTTTTATGAAAAGTGAGATATCTCTACTTGATCCTTCATCAGGATGTTCGTGCCCAGAGACTCCAGTTTTCCCCTCAGATTCAGACGAATAATTGCCATCACCTAGAGTGAAACCCTCAGGATCAGCTTCACTCTTTGGCATGAAAGACTTCTTCCCTATCTTGTTGATATTCTGGTAATTATACTTTAGGTGCTTAAGTGCTAAAAAACGATTTGAAATCGTACGCATACTGATGCGTCTAATGTTGGCGTCAGCAGGGCCATCCTCAATAAGGATCGCGTCACCATCTTGGATGCCAAGCTCTTCTAAATCTACACTGCTACCGTAGATCCCTCTCCCCGGCCTCTTGTTTGATATGACTTCATCCTTTTGGATGGTTGGATCAAAAAAGGTTGTTGGGTGAGTACAGTGAAGTATCTGCATCGCGAATATGGATTGGATGCGCTGTCCAGTTACTGGATCTATTTCTTGATGGTAGCCGCTTGTACCTGCAACTCTTAATTTTGTTCTGCCGGCAAAAGGGAACTTTGGGATTAAAACTAAAGGTTCCTGATCTTCTTTTCTTCTAAGTTTGTTGTTTTCACTGGTTTGTGATAGATGTTGGTGAGCTGCATATAGTGAGCTTAAAGCATACTCTGAGGATAATGCTCTTAGTAGAGTGAAGGATTCATACTTGCTGATGGGCCCGTTTACATGCAGTAGTGGTGACGTCGAGCTGGAAACACTTTTCCCTTTATCAAAGTATTCGTGAAGAGTCCTAGTAAGAGCTGCACTAGCGAATCGCTCACTTACACCGACATAAAACCGGTATACCTCAGATGCAGGAAGAGTAATATATAGAGGAGTTCTGTTGTTTGAGTTTAGAACTTTAAGGTGTACATAATAGGTGTCTGATAATTTGTGCCAATTCTTTCCAAGTCTAAAGCAGCTGTATGGTATGGATCTTTCTACTTCCACCCCGTCCATGCTTATGGGGGAGGAAAGTCTTACGAATTTCGCCTCCCTAGTGTCTACCTCGAAATAGTCTGGAAGTGGTTGAGGGTCAAAGAAGAGCTCGCCGTTCTTCCAGAGAGAGCCAACCCTGAAGTGCACTAAAGCAGCCGAGTGAACATTTAGGAGAAGTGTTCTTTTTGTTGTACTGTCCGGATGATAAGGGTTCTCTCTAGCGTGGTCATACACCTCTGAAAAGCACGCTTTAACCCTTGCCCTACTTTTGGTGGGATCGGGAGGCAAGTATACCTCTCGGATTCCGTCCACACGCCATATACTACTGCCACCACGGTCTCTAAGCTTAGAAAAGGTCTTCCGAAGCATATCTCAGGCTTATTTCACATTATTTGCCTCATATTTACACTTACCAATGTCCATTTGCAATTAACTTTAGATCTTACAGCCGCCGACCAGCGAAGTGGGGGAGGCCGAATGGTGCGGGGCGCGGAAAGGGCGATACTGCAGGCGCGACAGGCCGGCGCTGGAGTAGACCGCGGCCACTTCGACCAGCTCATCCTGTTGCAGTGGCGGCAGTATGCCGGGCAGGCGGCTGGCCAGCATTGTCTTGCCGGTGCCGGGCGGACCGTAGAACAGCAGGTTGTGGTTGCCGGCCGCGGCCACTTCCAGTGCGCGCCGGGCCTTCAGTTGGCCGCGCACGTCCGCCAGGTCGGCGCAGTCCACTTCGGTATTGCCTGTCTCGATTGTCGCCGCGGGCATGGATTCGCGGTTGTGCAACTCTGCGCATACCTGTAGCAATGATTCCGCGATTTTCACCTGGCCGCCGGCCAGCGCCGCCTCGGCGCCACCGTCGCGCGGCACTACCAGTCTGCGCTCCGCGGCGCCGCAGGCGATGGCGGCGGGCAGGGCGCCGCTGACATCGCGCAGGGCGCCGGTCAGCGCCAGCTCGCCAATAAATTCATAGTTTTCCAGCGACTCGCAGGGAACCTGCCCGGAGGCGGCGAGTATGCCGATGGCGATCGCCAGGTCGTAGCGACCGCCCTCCTTGGGCAGGTCGGCCGGCGCCAGGTTGACGGTAATGCGCCGCTGGGGGAACTCGAAATGGCTGTTGACCAGTGCGCTGCGTACCCGGTCGCGGCTCTCGCGCACAGCCGCTTCCGGCAGGCCGACAATATGGAAAGCCGGCAGGCCGTTGGCCAGGTGCGTTTCAACGGTAACCAGCGGTGCGGAGACACCGAGCTGGGCGCGGCTGTAGGTGACGGAGAGACTCAAAATTGCATCCTTGCGCTGCTTCTTCCGTGGGGCCCGGTCAGTCGCCGGGAGGCGGGGTCCTTTTTTCCTGTTCGGCCAGGGCCTGTTCCAGTGATTCGACCTGCGCCTCGACTCGGGCCAGTTTCTCGCGCGTGCGCTGCAGTATCTCTGACTGGATGTCGAATTCGCGCTGGGACACCAGCGGCAGCCGGCCCAGGGCCACGGCCAGGGCGTCGCGAAGGTCGCTGGTGACCACTGCCCCCTGTTGTTGCAGTTCGCGCAATAATTCTTGCAGTTTGTCCGCTGACACCGGCAATCCCTCACTAAAAATGGGCTCTATCCTGGCAAGAGATTGTACCCCCCGGGCCTGCAACACTAAAGCGGCGCCGCATTTTATCCGCCCGCACATTGCCGTGGCCGCACTTTGCACTGGTATGCCGGATGCGTGCTCCGCATTGGTTCACTGGCGTTAAATGAATCACCACATCTGTGCGCGCTTAATGGGCAGGTTCCATTTTGGTGCGTCTCGCCTGCGATCACTGCTTTTCCCTTCCGTCCATGACGTCTCCGGATCTGCGTTAAATCGTTGATTTTTCATTAGATTGCAAAGTTGGCATCAAGCCTGCACTGAAACCTGTGCAGCTTGGTGCATCGGGTCCACTGCGGACCGCGCCAGCCGCCGGGCTCCTACAGGCTCACAAGGCGAGAAAGCGGCCGTCACCAACCCGCAGTGACCGGCCCCCCGAAGCGGACTGCGAACGAATAATAAATTATGACGAGACACAGAGACCAAGGAGAACAATGGTGGGCACAACTACGAAAAAGATCGCTACTGTTTTGACCGGCGGGGCACTGGCCCTGGGCATGACCGTCGCAACCTATGCGGCCGACGGCGGCCTCTCCGCCAGCGCGAACCTGGGCGCGGTCACCGATTACAAGTTCCGCGGTATTTCCCAGAGCGACGGCGGCCCGGCGGTACAGGGTGGCGTCGACCTGGATTTCGGCAACGGCTTTTACCTGGGAACCTGGGCCTCGCAGGTGGACTTCGCCTACGGCGCCGATGAAACCGACTTCGAGCACGACATATACGGCGGCTATGCCGGCGAGCTCAGTGACAGTGTCAGCTTCGATGTCGGCTACATCTTTTATGCCTATCACGGCAGTGATTGGGATGAGGACTACCAGGAGGTTTACGGCAGTGTCAGCTTTTCCGACCTGACGCTCGGCCTCGCCTATTCCGATGACTACTGGGCCGCTACCGGGGAGTTCTACTATCCCTACGCCGAGTACAGCTTCGCCCTGCCGGCGGATGTGAGCCTGGGCTTCCATGTGGGCGCGAACATGTTCGATGAAGTTTCCTTCATGTCGGATGGCTCGGATTCCTACATTGACTACTCGGTTTCCGTCGGCAAGGACTTCGGCGGCCTGAGCCTGAGTGCCTCGCTGGTGGGTACCGATGCCAGCGAGGAAGAGTGCTGGAACACGGACTGGTGTGAACCCTCGGTCGTCGCCGGGGCCACTTACACCTGGTAAACAGCGGGCCCTGCTTTGCGGAGTGGGGCCACCTTACTATGGGGGAGCACAGATGAAACTGGTCACCGCAATCATCAAACCCTTCAAGCTGGACGCTGTCCGCGACGCACTGGCCGAGGCCGGTGTCAACGGGATCACCGTCAGCGAAGTGAAGGGCTTTGGCCGACAGAAAGGGCATACCGAACTCTACCGGGGCGCCGAGTATGTGGTCGATTTCCTGCCCAAAACCATGCTGCAGATCGCAGTGGAAGACAGCCAGCTGGATGCCGTTCTCGAAGCCGTGGGCAGCGGTGCGCAAAGCGGCAAGATCGGGGACGGGAAGATTTTCGTCTCCGACCTGGAACAGGTTGTACGTATCCGCACCGGCGAGACCGGCGCGGAGGCAATTTAACCGCTGGGCCGGAAGCGATATCCGGGCCCATCGAAAAAAACTAGAACTTTCAAAATTCTCGGGATTGAACGGAGCGAAAGATGGAAAATCAAATTTTTCAATTGCAGTATGCAATTGATACGTTTTATTTCCTCGTGTGCGGTGCGCTGGTCATGTGGATGGCCGCGGGCTTTTCCATGTTGGAAGCGGGCCTGGTGCGCTCGAAGAACACCACTGAAATTCTCACCAAGAACGTCGCGCTGTTTGCGATTGCCTGTGTGATGTACCTGATCTGCGGCTACGCGATCATGTATGACGGCACCCTGGCGCTGAGCGGTATCGAAGCGTTCAGCCTGGAAAGCGTGCTGGCAGACTCGGCGGACAACGGTTTTGACGGTGATTCCGTCTATTCCGGCGCTTCCGATTTCTTCTTCCAGGTGGTGTTCGTGGCCACCGCCATGTCCATCGTCTCCGGTGCCGTGGCCGAACGCATGAAGCTGTGGAGTTTCCTGGTATTCGCCGTGGTGCTGACCGGTTTCATCTACCCGCTGGAAGGTTCCTGGACCTGGGGCGGCCAGGAAGTTTTCGGCCTGTACAATCTGGGTGACCTGGGCTTCTCCGATTTCGCCGGTTCCGGCATCGTGCACATGGCGGGCGCCGCCGCGGCCCTGGCCGGTGTATTGCTGTTGGGCGCGCGCAAGGGCAAATACGGTCCCAACGGCGAGGTCTACGCCATTCCGGGCGCCAACCTGCCGCTGGCGACGCTGGGTACCTTCATCCTGTGGATGGGCTGGTTCGGTTTCAACGGCGGTTCCGTACTGAAACTGGGCGATGCCGCCAGTGCGCACTCCGTGGCCATGGTGTTCCTGAACACCAACACCGCCGCCGCCGGCGGTGCCATCGCCGCGCTGATCACCGCGCGCATCCTGTTCGGCAAGGCCGACCTGACCATGCTGCTGAACGGCGCGCTGGCCGGCCTGGTGGCGATCACCGCCGAGCCGTCCACGCCGACTGCACTGCAGGCGACCCTGTTCGGCGCCCTGGGCGGCGTGCTGGTGGTCTTTGCCATCGTCACCCTGGACAAGCTGAAAATCGACGACCCGGTGGGTGCCATCTCCGTGCACGGCGTAGTCGGCTTCCTCGGCCTGATGCTGGTGCCGCTCACCAACGACGGCTCCAGCTTCAGTGGCCAGTTGATCGGCGCCGCCACCATCTTCGTCTGGGTCTTCGCCGCCTCCTTTGCCGTATGGTTCCTGCTCAAGGCCGTCACCGGTATTCGCGTCAGCGAAGAGGAAGAGCAGGAAGGTGTTGACTTGGTCGAGTGTGGAATGGAAGCTTACCCGGAATTCATGGGTAAATAAGTCTGCTCATCGAAGCGGGGGCCCGCCCGGGCTCCCGCAAACCGCGAACAACCCAGAGCCTCATAAAAAGGGGATAGTGCAAAATGAAATTGATAACGGCTGTGGTAAAGCCCTTCAAACTGGATGACGTGCGCACCGCGCTTTCCGAAGTGGGCGTGCAGGGCATGACAGTGACCGAGGTCAAGGGCTTTGGTCGCCAGAAGGGCCACACAGAACTCTACCGCGGCGCCGAGTATGTGGTGGACTTCCTGCCCAAGGTCAAGCTGGAGCTGGCGGTGGACGACAGCATGGTGGACAGCGCCGTGGAGGCCATCACCAAGGCCGCGCAGACCGGCAAGATCGGTGACGGTAAAATCTTCATCACCGCGCTGGAAGAAGTCATTCGTATCCGCACCGGCGAGACCGGCAGCGAGGCGGTATAGGCCACCCCGCGCGGTGTCTGTGCGGCGGAGGAAAACACCGCCGCACCCTCCCTGAAGCCCCATCCGGGGCTTTTTCTGTTTCTGTGGCTTGTATTGGAGCCACAAAACATCTCCCTGCGGAGACCTGTCGGCAGGATTCACCCGGGCGCCATTGGCGGTAATATCCACCATTGTGCAATTAATAACCAGGTGCAATAAATCGCCGGGTTTCCGCAACAAAAAACTCTACGCTCGATGCCGCCATCCGCTGGCGGCACTGTCGTGCAGTGCCTATATATTATTCGCCGCGACTTACTGAGGCGCGTACCGGAAAGCGAATCGCCGGCGGCGAAACGCATTCAGGCTATCCAGAAACAGACAGCGCCCGGTCTGACCGGCACAGGGGTACTTCCTCTGTAACAGGAGTAGCAGTTACAGGGTCTCGACTATGAAAGATGGTAATCAGGAACACGGCAACAGCTCCCGCACCAAGGATACCGAAGACTTTGCCGAAGAGCGCAGTATCACTTCCCGCCAGCGCGCCAGGAGCCAGTTGAGCTCCGACGTCGAGGAATTTCTCGCCCGGGGTGGCGCCATCAGTGAGGTGGATCCGGAAGTCACCGCCGACCCGCCGCGCAAGCCCCAGCCCAAGTACGGCAGCCGCCCTATCTGATACACGCCCGAGTACCAATGCCGCGTATTCCCGGATTCCGGCGATGCATGCCTATATCCGGGCTACGCCGATACGGTCATGGAGGTGGGCCCCACAGCTTGGCAGCGGGCTTGGCCGTGTAGCCTGGATGGAGCGCAGCGGAATCCGGGAAGCGAGTGGCACCGTATTTCCCGGCACGCGGATTGAAGGTCAGCCCTCCAGCAGCCGCGGCAGCAGCCGTTCGAGCACTTCGCCGATATACGACAGGAACAGGGTTCCCAGGCTGGAGCGGTAGTGCTGTGGATCGCTGGAACCCACGGCGAGGATACCCAGTTGGTTGGCCAGCGGCACCACGGCGGCGGAGGCGACTTTTTCCGCGTCCCGGCCGAACAGGTAGTCCTTTTCCGCCGGGCGCAGCACGCCACACACGGTGCGGCCGTTGCGCAGGATGGCGCCGACGGCAGCCTCTGCGCCGGCGCGGGAGCTGGTGCGCACATCGCCGGTGGGGCCGTGCCCGTCGGGCAGCGGACCGAACAGGGTCAGCGAGGTGACTTCGACGCCGAAATCCTCGCGAAAGCTCTGGTACAGGGCGCCACTGGCCTCGGACACATTCTCCGCCTCCAGCAGCGCCAGTATCAGGCGGCGGCTGTGCAGGAACAGCTGGTCGTTGTCGCGGGCGTTGTGCAGCAGCTGGTCCAGGCGCTGGCGCATTTCGATATTGCGCTCGCGCAGCAGGTTGGTCTGGTGTGTCATCAGCGACACGGTGCGCCCGTCTTCCCGCGGCAGCTTGATGGTTTCCAGCAGTTCCAGATGGTCGGCGAAGAACTCCGGATTCTGGATCAGGTAACGGGCCACCTGGCGCGCCAGCAGCTTCTTGCTGCGCTGGTCTGCCTGTGGGCCGGCCTGTGTCGAGCTGTCAGGAGACTGGGTGGCGTCGCTGTGATCCGTCATAAGAATTCTGTCGTTGCGCTGTATGGGAGCCCGCCCGCAGGCGAATGACTGCGATGACTCCTGTCTGTTTTGCCTGCGGGACTCTCGTCTCCGGTTTGAACCGGTGGAAGTCAGAGCACTATCTGCCCGTGGAACACCGTACTCGCAGGTCCGGTCATGGTAACCGGCTGCCCCGGTCCGCTCCAGTGGATTGTCAGGGTGCCGCCGGGGAGCTGGATCCGTACCTCCTCGTCGACCAGGTCGCGCAGGCGCGCGGCCACCATGGCGCCACAGGCACCGGTGCCGCAGGCGCGGGTCTCGCCGACGCCGCGCTCGAATACCCGCAGGCGCGCCGCGGTGCGGGACTGGATCTGCAGGAAGCCCACATTGACCCGCTGCGGGAAGCGCTCGTGGTGCTCGATCTTCGGGCCCAGCTCGGCGACCGGTGCCGAGTCCACATTGTCCACCAGCAGTACCGCGTGGGGGTTGCCCATGGATACGGCGCCGATCATATAGGTCTCGCCGTCCACTTCCAGCGGATAGCTGTCGGCGCGCACATCGGCGGCGAAGGGCACCTGCTCCGGTTCCAGTACCGGTGCACCCATATCGACACCGACCTGGCCGTCGTCGAGCAGGTTCAGGGTCAGGATGCCCGCGGCGGTTTCCACCAGCAGCCGGCTCTTGCCGGTCAGGCGACGCTCGCGCACGAAGCGGGCAAAACAGCGTGCACCGTTGCCGCAATTCTCCACCTCGCCGCCGTCGGCGTTGAAGATGCGGTAGCGGAAGTCGGTGTCCGGGTTGCGCGGCGATTCCACCAGCAATACCTGGTCACAGCCCACGCCCAGGTTGCGGTCGGCCAGGTGGCGGATCTTTTCCGGCGACAGTTTGACCCGCTGGCTGATGCCGTCGAGCATTACGAAGTCGTTGCCGAGGCCGTGCATTTTGGTGAATCTGAGGCGCATTCCCTTTCTCTTGTATTCTGCGGATGGCCGCGCTTGAAGGCCGGGTTGTTAATTCCGAGCCAGTAAGCCGACTCGGTGTCGGCCCCGCTGCCGGTATTCTTTTCTGAGTCCCGAGTCCCGTTTTTAACTCTTCTCCGGTACCGGACTCTCGCCGCGCACCAGGTCGGCGAGGCTCTCGCGGGCGCGGACCAGGAAGGTTCGCTCGCCGTCCACCAGTACTTCCGCGGCGCGCGGACGGGAATTGTAATTCGAACTCATGCTGAAACCGTAGGCCCCGGTGGACAGCATGGCCAGCAGCTGCCCCGGCTGCAGCGCCAGCTCGCGGCGCTTGCCGAGGAAGTCGCCGGTCTCGCAGACCGGGCCGACGATATCCCAGCTCTCCACCTCGCCGTTGTCCGGTTCCACGGCGACGATATCCTGCCACGCCTGGTAGAGCGCCGGGCGCAGGTTGTCGTTCATGGCCGCGTCGACGATGGCGAAGTTGTGCTCCTCGGTGCGTTTGAGAAATTCCACCTGCGTCAGCAGCAGGCCGCCGTTGGCGGCGATGGAGCGGCCCGGCTCCAGCACCAGCGCCAGGTCGCGCCCGTCGAGGCGCTCTTTTACCGCGCCCAGGTAGTCGCTTACCGGCGGCGGCTCCTCGCCGCGGTAGCGCACCCCCAGGCCGCCGCCCAGGTCCAGGTGTTTCAGCTTGATCCCCTCTTCGGCCAACTGGTCGATCAGCAGCAGCAGCCGTTCCAGCGCGTCGAGAAACGGCGACAGTTCGGTCAGTTGCGAGCCGATATGGCAGTCCACGCCGACCACGTCCAGATGCCCGGATGCCGCCGCGCGGCGGTAGGCGTACAGGGCGCTGTCGATGGCGATGCCGAATTTGTTTTCCTTCAGACCGGTGGAAATGTACGGGTGGGTCTTGGCATCCACATCCGGGTTCACCCGCAGGGATACCGGGGCCTTCACGCCCATCTCCGCGGCCACGCCCTCGAGGCGATCCAGTTCCGCGGTGGATTCGACATTGAAGCAGTGCACGCCCACCTCCAGCGCGCGGCGCATTTCCTGCGCGGTTTTGCCCACACCGGAAAAGACCACCCGTGCCGGGTCGCCGCCGGCCATCAGTACCCGCTCCAGCTCGCCGCCGGAGACGATGTCGAAACCGGCACCCAGCTGCGCGAGCAGCGACAGGATGCCGAGATTGCTGTTGGCCTTGACCGCGTAGCAGATCAGCCCCGGATAGTCGCCCAGCGCATCGGCGTAGGCGCGGTACTGGCTTTCAAAGTGCGCGCGGCTGTAGACATAAGTGGGGGTACCGAACTGTTCTGCGATCTGCGTCAGTGGCACTGCTTCGGCCCAGAGGCCGCCTTCTCGGTAATGGAAATCGCTCATTTTTCTACTTTAGGCTCCTCGACTGCCGGCTCCTCTTCGTTTTCGGGGTCGGATTCTTTGTCCGCGGATGGGGTTGACTGTTTTGTCCCGGTGGCTGCCGGAGGGGCGGCCGCGGGCACTGTGGCGGCGCCGGGCGCCGGCGAGGCGGCTTCCTGGGGCAGGTAGAGGGGGCCTTTCTGTCCGCATGCGCTCAGCAGCAGGGCCAGGGCCGGACAGAGGAGCAGAGTTTTCGACATCGACAGCGTCCTGCGGCGTGGTTTGAAGAAAAGCCTGTTAGTATAACGGGCTCTCGAGCCCAGCACAGCCAACGGTAACAGAAGTAACGATTTTATGAGCCAGACGGAATTCGAAGCGGCCATTGAACGCACCCTGATCGCGATTGAAGATGCGCTCGACGAGTGCGAGTGGGATATCGATTACGAGCGCGCGGACGCAGTGCTGACCCTGACGCTGGAAGATAACGGCAGCCAGGTGATCCTGTCCCGCCAGACCGCCAACCGCGAGCTGTGGGTGGCGGCCCGCTCCGGCGGCTACCACCTCTCCTTTGACAATACCGGGGTCAAGCCGCCGGGCTGGAAGTGCACCACCACCGGCGAGGACCTGCCGACGCTGCTGGATCGCGTCCTCACCGAGCAGCAGGGCGAAACCGTTTCCCTCAACCTGGAGTAAGCCCGGCACCCCGTCCGCGGTCCGTAGCGGTGGCGACGGCCAGGTTCCCGGATTCCGCTTCGCTCCATCCGGGCTACCCATTGCCCGAGCCGCGATACCCAGTTCGTAGCCCGGATGCAGGCGCGCAGCGCCGGAATCCGGGATGTGGTGGCGACGGCAACAGGTTCCCGAAACTCAGCGCCCCGCGATCAATTTCTTCGCCCGCGCGCAGGCCGCGCGCACCTGAGCCGGCGCCGTGCCGCCGATATGGTCGCGCGCGGCCACGGACCCTTCCAGCGTCAGCACATCGAATACATCCTCGCCAATCTGGTCGGAAAACTGCTGCAGCTGCGCCAGGCCCAGTTCCGCCAGGTCCTTTTCCTGTTCGATCGCAAACGACACCGACTGGCCGACGATCTCGTGGGCATCGCGGAAGGCCACACCCTTGCGCACCAGGTAGTCCGCCAGGTCGGTGGCGGTGGAGAAGCCCTTGGCCGCGGCCGCGTACATATTTTCTTTTTTGGCTTCCAGTGCCGGCGCCATATCGGCGAAGGCGCGCAGGCAGTCGAGCGCGGTATCGGCGGCGTCGAACAGCGGCTCCTTGTCTTCCTGGTTGTCCTTGTTGTAGGCCAGCGGCTGGCTCTTCATCAGCGTCAGCAGTGAAACCAGGTGGCCGTTGACGCGGCCGGTCTTGCCGCGCACCAGCTCCGGCACGTCCGGGTTTTTCTTCTGCGGCATGATCGAGGAACCGGTGCAGAAGCGGTCCGGCAGGTCGATGAAATCGAATTGGCTCGAGGTCCACAGCACCAGCTCCTCGCTGGCGCGGGACAGGTGCGTCAGCAGCAGCGCGGCGAAGGCGCAGAACTCGATGGCGAAATCGCGATCGCTGACCGAATCCAGCGAGTTTTCCGTGGGCGCGTCGAATCCCAGCAGCTCGGCGGTGCGCGCGCGATTGATCGGGTAGCTGGTGCCGGCCAGCGCCGCGGCGCCCAGCGGCGAACGGTTGACGCGCTTGCGGCAGTCCATCAGCCGTTCGTAGTCGCGCCCCAGCATCTCGTTCCAGGCCAGCAGGTGATGGCCGAAGGTGACCGGCTGCGCGCTCTGCAGGTGGGTGAAGCCGGGCATGATGGTGTCCGCCTCGCGCTCGGCCAGTTCCACCAGGCCGCTCTGCAGGCGGGTCAGCTCGGCCGCGATCTGGTCGATACGGCCGCGCAGCCACAGGCGGATGTCGGTAGCCACCTGGTCGTTGCGAGAGCGGCCGGTGTGCAGCTTCTTGCCGGTGGCGCCGATACGGTCGGTCAGGCGCGCCTCGATATTCATGTGTACGTCTTCGAGCTCCACCGACCAGGGGAATTCGCCGGCCTCGATCTCGGCGGCAATCGCCTGCAGGCCGTCGGCGATCTGCCGGTACTCGCCCTCTGTTAGCACGCCCACTTCCGACAGCATCTGTGCGTGGGCCAGGGAGCCGCGGATATCCTCCTGCGCCATACGCTGGTCGAACATCACGGAGGCGGTGAAGCGCTCCACAAAGGCGTCGGTGGCTTCACTGAATCGGCCGCCCCACAGCTTGGCAGCGGGGTTGGCGGCGGAATTTGGGGAGGCGTTGTCGTTGCTCATGGTGTCCCTGGATCGCTGAATGGAAGGGTGAAATGCCACACTCTGGAACCGCCTCGCTACGGATCTTTGTGAGCTATGCGGGCTTGGTGGTATCTTCCCGGTTATCTATTCGGGAAAGCAAGAATAACAAGTGGTATGAATTCCCCACAGCCCGTGCGGCCGGCGGGCATTATAACGCAGCAGCTTCGCGAAAATGGCGCAGAAGACAAAGATTCTGCGTCACCTTCTGCCGTGCCCGCTCCTTTCCTGCCGAACCTGTGCAGCGTCTCCGCGCTGGCGGCGCTGGTGTTGATGGGAGAGCTGCTGGCGCTGGTGCTGGTGCTGAGCGTGGACGGCCTGCCCGCATTCAGCTGGCAGCGCCTGGGGCTGGTGTCCCTGACCATCCAGTGGGTGATACTGCCATCCGCGGCGCTGCTGTGCCGGCTGCGACCGCGCCTGGCGGGCATGCCTGCCAGGCTGGCCGGCGGGCTCAGTTTCGCCGCGGTGATGGCCGTGTTGGTCGCGGTGATGGCGGTCCAGCGCGGCTGGCTTGCCTATGTGACGCAACTGCCGTTCGACTACTGGCGCTGGCTTGGCGACTGCCTGGTGGGCGCCATCTGTGCCGGGGTGGTACTGCGTTACGCCTATGTACAGCAGCAGCTGCACAACCAGCAGCGCGCCGAGCTGGGTGCGCGTATCGAGGCATTGCAGTCGCGCATCCGCCCGCACTTCCTGTTCAACAGCATGAACAGTCTCGCCAGCCTGATTTCAATCGACCCGCAGCGTGCCGAGCGGCTGGTGGAGGACCTGTCGGCCCTGTTCCGCGCCAGCCTGGCGGACCCCAAACTGGTGCCACTGGAACAGGAGCTGGCACTGGCGCGGCGCTACCTGGATATTGAAGGGCTGCGCCTGGGCGAGCGGCTGCGGCAACGTTGGGAGATCGCCGGCGGAACGGCAGATATCGAGGTGCCCAGCCTGTTGCTGCAGCCGCTGCTCGAGAACGCGGTGCTGCACGGCGTCGCCCGGTTGCGCGACGGCGGCGAGATCGCCGTCAACCTGTCGCTCGAGCGCGGTCGCCTGCAACTGACCATCGACAACCCCCTGCCCGGGGACGCGGGCGTTAGCGGCCGCGCGCACAACGGCATGGCGCTGGAGAATATCCGCCAGCGTCTCGCCGCCCATTACGGTGGCCGCTACCGCTTTGAGCATGGCCGCGAGGGCCGAGGTTATCGTGTGGCGCTGGAACTGCCGGCGACAGAAACCCCGGAACGGACAATGGATCGAGTGGAGGTGGCGCAGTGAGCCCGCTGAAAGTACTGATCGTCGACGACGAACCCCTGGCCCGCGCGCGCCTGGCGCGCCAGCTGCAGGACCTGGACGAGTGCGAACTGCTGGGTGAGGCGGGCGAAGCGGAATCGGCGCTGGAGCAGGTGCAGCGGCTGGACCCCGACCTGGTGTTGCTGGATATCGAAATGCCGGGCCGCAGCGGCCTGGAACTCGCGGAAACACTGTCGGGTATGGCCGCGCCACCGGCGATCATCTTCTGCACCGCCCACGACGAATTCGCCCTGCCGGCTTTCGCTACCGCTGCCGTGGGTTACCTGCTGAAGCCGGTTGCCGGCGAACAGCTGGCCGCCGCGATCCGCCGCGCGCGCAGCCTCAGCAAGCCGCAACTGAAAGCGGCGTCGACAACCGATACACCGGCAGACACAGTCGGTCGCCGCCAGATCAAGGCGGTCAGCCGCCGCGGCGTGGAACTGCTGCCGGTGGCATCGGTGCGCTGCTTTGTCGCCGACAGCAAGTACGTGGTCGCACACCACGCCGGCGGCGAGACGATCCTGGACGAATCGCTGAAGGAACTGGAGAGTGAATTCGGCGATCGCTTTGTGCGTGTACACCGCAACGCGCTGGTGGCGGTAGCCTTCATCAGCGGCCTGCAGCGCGACGGCGCCAACTACCGCGTGTTGCTCGACGGTGTCGAAGAGCGGCCACAGGTCAGCCGGCGGCTGCTGTCGGGGGTGAAATCGTTGATCGAGGAAATGGCGTGAATGACGGCGCGAGCTTCGTGCTCTGGCCCACTAGGCGCGGGCAGCCAGCAGGGCGCCGCCACCGATCAGCACGCTGCCGCCGACCAGGTTGAAAGAGCGCGCACCGGCCGACTTCTGCAACACTGTGCCCGCTCGCGCCGCCAGCCAGGCGTAGCAGAGCATGACGCTGCCGACGGACACCGCCGTAATCGCCAGAATTGCAGAGACATCGACGGCCGTGATCTGCTCCAGCGGCAGAAAAGCGGGGAAGATGCTCAGGTAAAACAGGATGGCCTTGGGATTGCCGAGGGTGGTGCCCAGGCCGACCAGCAGGGCGGAGCTGAGTGAGCTTTTCCGGGGCGTTGCCGCTGTTTCGGGAGCGGCTGGGCTGCGAATCAGTCCGATGCCCATCCATATCAGATAGGCTGCACCCAGATATTTGATGATGACAAAGGTCCCGCCCATGGCTTCGGCAACAAAGGCCAGGCCGGACAGGCACAGGGCGATAAAGACGTAGTCGCCGAGCACGATACCCAGTGTGGTCACCGCGCCCTGTACAAACCCGCCACTGACCGAGCGCGCCATTACCACAATGACCCCGGGGCCGGGGATGACGGCCAGTAACAGCATGGCGGTGAACAGTGAGAAGGCGCTGAACAGAGTCATCATCTGTCTCCGGTAGTGTTGTCAGAGGCCGCCTGTGACCCGTGCAACTTCTTTCATGGTGGGATTGCCGTGCAGCGCAGCTCAGTACAACTGCGGCCCACCGTCTCCATATTCAGAATCGTTCTGCAGGCTCAGCTCCCCGGCCGCGCTGTTCAGGTACTCGGCGTCCGACTCGGACTTGAGCTTGATCATCAGGCGCAGGTCGTTGGCGGAGTCGGCGTGGGCGAGGGCGTCTTCGTAGGTGATTTCGCCGCGGTCGTAGAGTTCGTACAGGGCCTGGTCGAAGGTCTGCATACCCTGTTCGTTGGAACGTTTCATCAACTCCTTCATCTTGTGCACCTCGCCCTTGCGGATCAGGTCCGACATCAGCGGGGTGTTGATCATGATCTCCAGGCAGGCGCGGCGGCCGTCGCCATCCGGCGTCGGCACCAATTGCTGGGCGACCATGGCTTTGAGGTTCAGGGACAGGTCCATCCATAACTGATTGTGGCGGTCCGCGGGGAAGAAGTGGATGATGCGGTCGAGCGCCTGGTTGGCGTTGTTGGCGTGCAGGGTGCACAGGCACAGGTGGCCGGTCTCGGCGAAGGCGATGGCGTGTTCCATGGTCTCGCGCGAGCGCACCTCGCCGATCAGGATCACGTCCGGCGCCTGGCGCAGGGTATTCTTCAGGGCTATCTCGAAGGATTCGGTATCCAGGCCCACCTCGCGTTGGGTGACGATACAGCCGCGGTGCTGGTGCACGAATTCGATCGGGTCCTCGATGGAGATGATATGGCCCTTGGAGTTTTCGTTGCGGTGGCCGATCAGGGAGGCGAGCGAGGTGGACTTACCGGTACCGGTGGCGCCGACGAAGATGATCAGCCCGCGCTTGGTCATCGCCAGTTCCTTGAGGATCTCCGGCAGGCCCAGGCCGTCGACGGTGGGGATCTTGGTCTCGATGCGGCGCAGTACCATGCCCACCAGGTTGCGCTGGAAGAAGGCGGACACCCGGAAGCGGCCCACGTTGCGCACGGCGATGGCGAAGTTCAGCTCCTTCTTCTCGGCGAATTCGCGCCGCTGCTTTTCGTTCATGATGCCGACCACCAACTCGCGCGCCTTTTCCGGTGTCAGCGCGCTGCTGCTGGCGGGGATCACCTTGCCGTGCACCTTGATGGATGGCGGTACGCCGGCGGTGACGAAGAGGTCGGATGCGCCTTTTTCGACGACAAGTTGTAGCAGTCTTTCGATTTCCATGGTGTTACCGCTTGTTATTCGTGTGTTGTGGCGGGCCTGCGGCCCGGGAGCCGAGCTGGAGCTCCGCGGCCCCGGGATTTAGCCTTTTCCGAGTCCCGAGTCCCGAGTCCCGAGTCCCGAGTCCCGAGTCCCGTTTTTAAAAATTCTCCGGCATCTTGGCTTTTTCGCGCGCGACTTCGCGGGTGATGATGCGCTTCTCCACCAGCTCCAGCAGGCACTGGTCCATGGTCTGCATGCCGACGCTGGCGCCGGTCTGGATGGCGGAGTACATCTGCGCCACCTTGTCTTCGCGGATCAGGTTGCGGATCGCCGGGGTGCCGCGCATGATTTCGTGCGCCGCCACGCGGCCGCCGCCGCTGCGCTTCATCAGCGTCTGCGAGACTACCGCCTGCAGGGATTCCGACAGCATCGAGCGCACCATGGATTTCTCCTCGGCCGGGAAGACGTCCACTACCCGGTCGATGGTCTTGGCGGCGGAGGTGGTGTGCAGGGTGCCGAATACCAGGTGCCCGGTCTCGGCCGCGGTCAGCGCCAGGCGGATGGTCTCCAGGTCCCGCAGCTCGCCCACCAGGATGATGTCCGGGTCTTCCCGCAGCGCCGAGCGCAGCGCCTCGGAGAAGCCGTGGGTGTCGCGGTGCACTTCCCGCTGGTTGACCAGGCATTTCTTGGACTCGTGCACGAATTCGATCGGGTCCTCGA
Source organism: Microbulbifer litoralis (assembly GCF_023634065.1). GTDB lineage: Bacteria > Pseudomonadota > Gammaproteobacteria > Pseudomonadales > Cellvibrionaceae > Microbulbifer > Microbulbifer litoralis. The sequence goes on along the minus strand of NZ_JALKCV010000003.1, from coordinate 127,911 downwards.
CCGTGAGGATATGCTCGTACTTGTTGTCGTTGATGTAGTCCATCATCGCCGCCAGGGTGGTGGACTTACCGGAACCGGTCGGGCCGGTCACCAGTACCAGGCCGCGCGGCGTGTCGGATATCTGCTTGAACACCTGGCCCATGCCCAGGTCTTCCATCGTCAGCACCTTGGACGGAATCGTCCGGAATACGGCACCGGCACCGCGGTTGTGGTTGAAGGCGTTGACCCGGAAGCGCGCCACGCCCGGCACCTCGAAGGAGAAGTCCGTCTCCAGGAACTCCTCGTAGTCCTTGCGCTGCTTGTCGTTCATGATCTCGTAGATCAGCTGGTGCACCTGCTTGTGCTCCATCGGCGGCAGGTTGATACGCCGCACGTCGCCGTCCACACGGATCATCGGCGGCAGGCCGGCGGAGAGGTGCAGGTCGGAGGCGTTCTGCTTGGCACTGAAGGCGAGGAGTTCTGTGATGTCCATACTGCTACCTTATGGTTCTTGTGGGGGCCTCGGTTAGAATTGCCCGCCTAGTTCGGTAAGGGCACCAGTATATGCGCAAAGGGACCATCGTCGAAAACCTCCGTGCCGTGCGTGAGCGGATCGTCACATGCTGCGAGGCCTGTGGCCGCGATCCGGGTGGGGTACAGCTGCTGGCCGTGTCCAAGACCCGCCCGGCGGGGGACCTGCGCGCCGCTTTCGATGCGGGGCAGCGGTGTTTCGGCGAAAACTACCTGCAGGAGGCGCTGGAGAAACAGGGGCAGCTGGCGGACCTGGCCATCGAGTGGCACTTCATCGGCCCGCTGCAGTCGAACAAGACCCGTGCGGTGGCGGAGCGCTTTGACTGGATGCACAGTGTTGATCGCCTGAAAATTGCCCAGCGCCTGTCCGCCCAGCGGCCGCGGGGCAGGCCGCCGCTGAATATCTGCCTGCAGGTGAATATCGATGGCGAGCAGAGCAAATCCGGGGTGCTGCCGGATGGGCTGCCGGCGCTGGCCGCGGCGGTGGCGGCGCTGCCGGGGTTGGTATTGCGTGGCCTGATGGCGATACCGGCACCGCGGCACCCGGAAGCGCAGCGCGAACCCTTCGAGCAACTGGCGCAGTTGCTGGCGCAGCTGCGCACAGAGCTGCCGGGTCAGCCACTGGACACCCTGTCCATGGGCATGTCCGGAGACCTGGAGGCGGCCATTGGCAGCGGCGCGACGATGGTGCGCGTCGGCACCGACATTTTCGGGACGCGGGACTGACAACGGGAGCGGGGCAGGCTGCCCGCGGCGCCGGGTGCGGACAACAGACAGGAGTATCAGATGTCAGAAGCAAAAATGGTGTTTATCGGTGGTGCCGGCAATATGGCCGGCGCGGTGATCGGCGGCCTGGTGGCCAGTGGTTACCCGGCGGACAGGATCCTGGCCACCGGCCGCGACGAACAGAAACTGGCCGATTTCGCCGCCAAAACCGGAGTTCAGGTCGGCACCGATAACGGTGCCGCGGTGGGGGAGGCGGATGTGCTGGTACTGTCGGTGAAGCCACAGATGATGAAAGAGCTGTGCGTCTCCATCGCCCCGCAGGTTGCGGCGCGCAAGCCGCTGGTCGTCACCTTGGCCGCGGGCATCCCGCTGGCGGCCTACCGTCGCTGGCTGGGCACCGGCGTGCCGATCGTGCGCGCCATGCCCAATACGCCGGCGCTGGTGGGTACCGGTGTCACCGGCCTGTATGCCGGTGACGGCGTCACCGACGCGCAGAGGCAGGTTGCGGAAAAAATGGCCGAGGCGGTCGGCATCGCCATCTGGGTCGATGAGGAATCCGGCATCGACCGGGTGATCGCGGTCTCCGGCTCCGGTCCCGCCTACTATTTCCAGTTTATGGAATCCATGATCGACGCGGCGGAAAAAGCGGGCATGGCGCGCGCGGACGCCGAGCGGCTCACCTTGCAAACCGCCCTGGGGGCGGCGAAACTGGCGGTCGCCAGCGATGTGGATGTGGCCCAGTTGAAGCGCAACGTGATGTCCCCCAATGGCACCACCGAGCGCGCCATCGTACGCTTCCAGAACGGCGGCTTGCCGGAACTGGTGGAGCGCGCGATGAGTGACTGCGCCGCGCGCGCAGCCGAAATGGCGAAAGAACTGGATAACTGATTTGATTGTGCGGCGCCCTCGAAAAGGTGCTGTGTTCCTGTTACCCAAAAGGGATTTTCGATGGTCAATACCTTCAGCAATATCGGCGTCTTTCTGGCGGCCACTCTCGGCATCCTGTTCCTGTTCGCAGTGCTGATGCGCTTCCTGCTGCAACTTGCGCGGGCGGATTTCTACAATCCCATCTCCCAGGGCATCGTAAAAGTGACCAATCCGTTGTTGCTGCCGCTGCGCAAGGTGGTACCGGGTCTGCTCGGTGTGGATATGGCGTCGGTGGTGCTGGCGGTGCTGGTGGGCTGGATAATGATCCTCGGCTGCGGGCTGCTGGCTGGCGCGGGCCTGTTCAATCCGCTCAGTGCACTGCTGTGGTCGCTGATCGGCTGCGTCTCGACGGTGATTGCGATCGTCTTCGTCGGTATGCTGATTTCCATCGTGTTCAGCTGGATCGCCCCGCAGAGCGGCCATCCGGCACTGATGCTGCTGCGCCAGCTGCTGGAACCCTTCTGTGCGCCGGTGCGGCGGCTGATACCACCGCTGGGCATGATCGACATCAGCCCGATCTTCGTCTTCATCCTGCTGACGGTGGCGGACAAACTACTGCTCGGGTTCGCCCAGATGGCGAACATGCCCGGTTTCGTCTACAACCTCTTCTGGCATATCCCCGGCTTCTAATTCGACGCCGGTCCACGTCTTCCCGTACTGGTTCGCACTTTCGGCGGACCAGACCTTCTATAATCGCCGCGACTGGCCGACAATAGCCGGTTGGAAATTGTGCAGTAATAAAAAGAATCCAATTACATGGAAGACGCCATCTTGCGCCAGCATATCGCCGACTACGACCGCTGGAAGAAGTCCCTGGATCGCCAGTTCGCCAGTTTCAATGACTGGCTCCAGGAGCATTTCCCCAACTCTGCCGGTGCGCGCCAGGTTGTACAGCAGGCGCGCGCTCTGCTCGCCGAGGACCAGTTCACTCTGGCGCTGGTGGGCGAGTTCTCGCGCGGCAAGACCGAACTGATCAACGCGCTGTTGTCGCACACCTACGGCAAGCGGCTGCTGCCGTCCAAGCCGGGCCGCACCACCATGTGCCCCACCGAGATCTTCAGCGACGGCGGCGAGCAGGCCAGCCTGCGGCTGTTGCCGATCGAGACCCTGGGCACCAATACCAGCCTGGAGAGTTTCCGTCGCATACCGCAGAAATGGGTGACTCACGAATTCGATGCCCAGGACGCCGATGCCACCCGCGAAGCGCTGCTCAAGGTCGCGGCGAGCAAGTCCGTGACCCCGGACGAGGCGGCCCGCTACGGTTTCGATCGCCGCCACCTGGACGGTAAGGGCAACCTGGTGCAGATCCCGGCCTGGCGCTACGCACTGATCAGCCTGCCGCACCCGTTGCTGGCGCAGGGGCTGCGTATCATCGACACGCCGGGGCTGAACGCACTCGGCAACGAGCCGGAACTGACCCTGTCGACCCTGCCGGGGGCCCAGGCCGTGGCTTTCCTGCTGGCGGCCGACGCCGGCGTCAGCGGCACCGACCTGAATATGTGGGAGACGCACCTGGTGCCGCTGCGGCAGCACCGGGGCACTGCGGTGATGGTACTGCTGAACAAGATCGATGCCCTCTGGGACGACCCGGATGAGGATCCGGAGGGGCTGTTGCGCGGCATGCGCGCCCAGGTGGCCAAATTGCTGGAGCTGCCGCAGGAGAGCGTCGTCGGCGTATCGGCCAAGAAAGCGCTGCTGGCCCGCCAGCAACAGGATCCGGCACTGCTGACCCAGAGCCGCTTTTCGGAATTTGAAACGATACTGGTGCAGCGGTTGATGGAGCACCGCCAGAAAGTGGCCGAACACCGCTCCCTGCACCAGGCGCTGACGCTGATGGCAGATACCCGCGACCTGCTCAAGCGCCGCCTGAACAGCGGCCGCGCCGCGCTCACCCACCTGCAGAAGAACGCCACCACCAGCAGTGAACAGCTCGACGAGCTGGCGCAGCTGCAGCAGACCGCCCGCGAGCAGCACAAGGTCTGCCACCAGGAGCTGCTGACACTGAAATCCAGTCACCGCATGCTGGCCCGCCAGCGCACCTCGCTGCTGGCACCGGTTTCCAGCCAGCAACTGCAGTTGTTGATCGACGACACCAGTCGCGCCCTGCACGAACGCTGGACGCCGCTGGGTCTGGCCAAGGCCATCGATACCTTTATGGAGGGGGTCGACCACCAGCTGGCCAACCTGGAGCGCGAAGTGGAGCAGGCCAACCGGCTGGTGGACGCGATTTTCGAGCGTTCCAGTCTCTGTAACCTGGATTCCAGCGAACAGCATTTCAATATCAGCAGTTTCCGCCTGGCGATGCGCGGCCTGCACCGGCAGGCCGCGCAGCTGCGGCGTTCGCCACAGCTGTTACTGGCGCGGCGCAACCGCCTGACCGAGCGCTTCCTGTCCACACTGGCGAGCGAAGTGGGGCGCCTCTACAGCCAGCTTATTTCCGCCGCGGACGGCTGGCTGGACCAGTCGCTGGAACCCCTCAAGCAGCATGTGCAGTACCAGAAGCACCTGCTCAACCGGCATGTGATCAAACTCACCGAGCTGAAGCAGAAAACCCAGACCAAGCGCACCGACCTGCGTGCGCTGGAAGAGGAAATCCTGCGCAATGACAGCGCCCTGGCCTCGCTGGAAGACCTGCTGCGCCAGAGCGCTGCGGCACCGCAGCCGCTGGCGCCCGCGCCGCGGGCCAGCAATGTGACCCCGCTGAAAGCTCCCGCCACTCAGTAGTCCGCGGGTGGCTCCGCCACCCGCCGTCGGTCCACCCACTGCTGCAAAAACAGATCGATATCTGCCGCAGTGGTGTGGGGGTGCAGCAGCATTGCCACCTCGGCGGCAAGGGGCTCGCCGCGCCGTGTGGGTTCGTTAAGCAGGTAAGTGGCTGCCGGTTGCCAGGCGGTGTGCAGGCCGCAGGGTTCCCGCTGTACAAGCTGCCGTCGGTGCCAATGACTGTTGGTGTGCAGGGGACCGTAGTCACCGCCGCGGGCCGCCTCTATCTCCGCCCGATATATCCTGTCGGTAGCCGGCCCCAGGTCCGGGTGATAGCGCCGGAAACTGACGCCCGGTCCGCTGCCGACACTGTGCACCACCCCGGCACTGCCGCATTCCCGCAGACGCTCCTTCAGGTAGTCCGCACTGTCCACACTGCGGGCCGCCAGCAGCCGCAGGCCGCCCTCCCCCAGAGCCCCCAGTGACGCCAACAGGGCCTGCAGGCTGTAGAGCCTGGCGATGTCAGCGCCCTGCGCGATTCCGGCAGTGCTGTCCGTCTCCAGCCTGGGTATCGCCGCGGCCGGCAGCAGCGGCAGCAGATCCTTGTGATTTTTGACGATCAGCAGCGACAGTGGCAACGGTGTATAACCCCAACTGCCGAGGTCGATCGAACAGCTGTCACTGGCGGCGGCGTCTGCAGCTGTCAGCATGGATGGCTGGATGGACTCCAGCGATAAATGCAGCGGATTGATAGCGGCGTCGTAGTCGCCAAACAGCAGCAGAGGCCAGTGCAGCGGGATATCCACATGGATATGCGGGCGGTCGAGGACACCGTAGGCCTGTCGCAGGCGGGTTATCTCCCGCTGTATCGTCGCTACCGGGTCCGACACACCGGTGTATTTCTGGCCCAGCGTCAGCACCATTCCATCGGCGTGCAAGCCGCGTCGATAGCAGTTTTCGACAAAGGTGCACAGCCGGTCCAGATCGAGACTGCCGTCTGAATTCGCAGGGCTCAAGGCCGTGTCGATACCCTCGAGGCCGTGGAGTGGCTGGCCCGGTTGTAGCAGTTCGGCGCTGCCCGTGGAAACAAGAATCCGGCGCTCGGGCGATTTGGCAGGTGCCGGGCTCATGCCGGTCACCAGCCTGCAGCCATACCACTGGATGAGTGTATGGCTGAGAGAAAAAATACCGCTGACATCGTGCCTGCCATAACCGAGGAGATCGGCCGTGCGCGAGAGCAACTGGCACTCCAGAGAATCGATACGCGATCCGACCCTTTCCAGGTCATCTGCCTGCTCCAGCTCACGGCGAACCGAGGCCAGTGCGGCGCGCGATGCCGGTACAAAACCGGATATGGCAACTGGACGACCTCCCCTTTCAATGCCAGTGCGTTTCAGCGACGGATTTCCTATTGGAAAATAATCGACGGATGCGGCTTCACCATCGGTAATCCGGGGGAATTCATTTTCAATCAGGTCATCCAATTTTTTTAAATAGCGATCCCCGATTTCCTGCTTCATATCGTGACCTCACAACAACTCATACCGCCATACGCTATCTACCGGCAGGTCGGATGTATGGAGCAAGTATTATTTTTCCTGAGGCGTGTTTCTCATTTAAAAATTGCTAACTGTTTAGGGTGTTCTGGGGCTGTTTATTGAATGTCGTTGTTGGCCTGTATGAATTTTCCTGGAAATGTGGGTCGACTAAATCGATAGAAATCGAATGGGATAATGCGAGAGTTAGAGGTAGATGCCATTTAGTCATTTTTTGTAAAACTGGAAAACCTTTCCATCACCGAAAAATTTCAAAATAGAAAGTGACTCCGAGATATCATTCGATACCGGATTTCTTGGCAGTTCATTTTTAGAGCGGCGGTAAATTCATTCCTGTTCTGCTTACCGTATAGGGCTTTGGAAATAAATCTGGAAGGGTAATCGCAGAGAAATAAATAGGCCCTTATCGTGAATCTTCAGCAATGCTGCCGGGTAGCTGTTATACAGGAGTGAATCAATATGGATCCCAAGCTTGAAACGGAAAAGAAGTTGGACAAACTGCGTATTCCCGCCAAGGGAGAGTATTCGGAGGTCGCAAGGCAGCAGCGCCTGGAGTTCCTGCGCAAAAGGAGCGGGCTGGCGCTGGATGGTGTGGAGCGCTGCTCCTATGAACCGGAAACACTGAAAAACAATATCGAATCCCTGGTCGGCAGTGTGGAAGTGCCGCTGGCGGTGGTGGGGCCGGTCAGGGTCAGGGGAGCGTATGTGGACGATACGGTCTATGTGCCCTGCGCGACCACCGAGGGTGCGCTGGTGGCATCCCTCAACCGGGGGGCCACTGCGCTGACCCGCGCCGGCGGTGTGACCGCTTGGGCCATTTCCCAGCGGGTGTTGCGCGCCCCTTATTTTGAATTTTTCGACCTGGTGGCCGCGCAGCGCTTCTGCCAGTGGGTCGGGGACAATGAAGCGGAAATCCGTGAGCAGGCTCTTAAGCCCTCTTCCCACGCCGAGCTGGTGTCCCTTGAACCCACGCCGATCGGGCGCTGTGTGCACCTGACATTCGCGTACCGCAGTGGCGATGCCAGCGGCCAGAATATGGTTACCGCCTGTACCTGGTCTGCCTGCAACTGGATAAGGGAGGCGCTGGCGGCGAGCAAGGACATGCCGCTGGCGGGTTTTGCGATCGAGGCGGGGCTGTCGGGCGACAAGAGGGTCACCGGCCAGACCTTCACCCGCGGTCGCGGCACCAGGGTGACCGCCGAGTGTACTCTGCCCGCGGAGGTGGTGCGCGATGTACTGAAGGTGGAGCCGTCGGCACTCGACCGCTATTTCCGCCTGATCTCCGCTTCCGAAGCGGCGGCCGGCAGTATCGGCTGCTCTACAAATATCGCCAATTCCATCGCCGCGGTGTTTGTGGCCACTGGCCAGGACATCGCCTGCGTGCACGAGTCCTCTATCGGGGTTTTCTATCTGGAGCTGCAGGGCGACGACAGCGTTTATGCGAGTATCACGCTGCCGTGCCTGGTTGTCGGCACCGTCGGCGGGGGCACCGGGGTGCCGCAGCAGCGGGAGTGCCTGGAGCTGATGGGATGTGCGGGCAGTGGCAAGGCAATGCGTTTTGCGGAGTGTATCGCCGCCTATTGTATGGGCCTGGAACTCTCGACCATGGCGGCGATGGCTTCGGACCAGTTTGCCCAGGCACACGAGCGCATGGGACGGAACCGCCCGGCCTGACCCGGGCCCTCCGGTTGTCGCTGTGCGGGTGGATCGCCGTTCAGCCGAATGCCTCGAATTCCAGCAGTGCCCTTTTCATGTCTGCGCCGCCCGGGTGGCCCTTGATACTGTTGTCACTGCCGACGACGCGGTGACAGGGAATAAAAATCGGCGCCGGGTTGGCGCGGATCGCCTGACCCACCGCGCGCACGGCCTCTGGCCGGCCGAGCCTTTCGGCAAGCTGGCCGTAGGTCCAGGTCTGGCCGAAGGGGATTTCCCGCAGGGCCTGCCACACGCTCCGCTGGAAATCCGTGCCCGGCGGGCGACAGGGTATCGACAGCTCGCGACGCTCCCGCCGGAAATATTGCTGCAACTGTTCGATACAGCGGGCCAGTAATGGCGGAGCCCCATTTTCCCAGCCGGGCTCCGGCTCCGGCGGGCAGCCGGCAGGTGCCAGGCGCACCGTAATCAGGACTTCACTGTCGACGACGGCGATCAGTGAGCAGAGTGGCGTATCGATTTTCTGGTAGTGCAGCATTGTACCTCTCCGGCCTGGGACCTTCCTTGATTCTCCGGATGGTAATGCCATCAGGTTTAAAGTGTGAGCAAAATGTTCTAATGTTGGCGCCGCAGTCTGCCGCTGTTTGCGGTGCGCTGTCGCGGGTAGCGCCGGATTTTTCCCCGGGGTGTTTTCCCGTACACTGCTTCTCCTTTCAGCGTTGCGGAACCATTCAGTGCCGTCGGAAACAGTCAATCCATCCGAACAGATCCAACCCGCCGGCTCGGTCGGCGTTGTCGTCCCCCAGAGCGCCAGGTTTGACCGGCCCCTGGCGCTCGCCTGCGGGCGCACCCTGCGGGATTACACGCTGGTATACGAGACCTACGGCGAGCTCAATGCGGACAGAAGCAACGCGGTGCTGATCTGTCACGCCCTGTCCGGGCATCACCACGCCGCCGGTCGCCACAGGCCCGACGACAAGCGCCCGGGCTGGTGGGACAACTATATCGGCCCCGGCAAGCCCATCGACACCGACAGGTTCTTCGTCGTCTCCGTGAACAACCTCGGCGGCTGCCACGGTTCCACCGGGCCCTCTTCGATCAATCCGGATACCGGCAAACCGTGGGGCCGGGATTTCCCCATGCTGCGGGTGCGGGACTGGGTCCACAGCCAGGCGCGCCTGGCCGACCTGTTGGGTATCGAGCAGTGGGCGGCGGTGATCGGCGGCAGCCTGGGCGGTATGCAGGCGATGCGCTGGGCGCTGGAATACCCCGAGCGGCTGCGCCACTGCGTGGTAATCGCCTCGGCAATGAAGCTGTCCGCGCAGAATATTGCCTTCAACGAAACCGCGCGCCAGGCGATTACCTCGGACCCGGACTTCTGTGGTGGCCGCTATCTGGAACAGGACCGGCTGCCGCGCCGCGGCTTGGCGGTAGCGCGCATGATCGGCCATATCACCTACCTGTCCGACGACGGCCTGGGTAGGAAATTCGGCCGCGAACTGCGCTCCGGGTCCTTTGCCCTGGGAGCGGAAGAAGAGGTGGAATTCCAGGTGCAGAGTTACCTGCGCTACCAGGGGGATACCTTCTCCGGCAGTTTCGACCCCAATACCTATATCCTGATGACCCGTGCGCTCGACTACTTCGACCTGGCGCGGGAGTACGATCACGACCCGGTGGCGGCCTTCTCCCATGCCCGCTGCAGATTCCTGCTGCTGTCGTTTACTTCCGACTGGCGCTTTGCCCCGGAGCGCTCGCGGGAAATCGTGGATGCCCTGATGCACGCCAACCGGCCGGTGAGCTACGCGGAGATCGAGTCCGCCATGGGCCACGATGCCTTCCTGCTGCCGAACGAGCGCTATTGGCGGGTCTTCTCCGCCTACATGGACAGTGTCGCTGCGGAAAATGCGGGAGGATTGAACTGATGCGCGTTGATCTGGACATCATCCAGGAGTGGATTGCCCCCGAAAGCCGCGTGCTCGACCTGGGCTGTGGTGACGGCCTGCTGCTCGAGCAACTGGCAGACAACAAACGGGTCAGCGGTTATGGCCTGGAGATAGACCACCGGCAGATTGAGCGCTGCCTGCAGCGGGGCGTCAATGTGGTGGAACAGAACCTCGACCGGGGGTTGGGCAACTTCGGCGATGACAGTTTCGACACCGTGGTCATGACCCAGGCGCTGCAGACACTGCGCCAGCCGCATCTGGTGGTGCGGGAAATGCTGCGTGTCGGCCGCGAGTGCATCATCACCTTTCCCAACTTTGGCCAGTGGAAGGCGCGCTGGCACCTGGCGTTTTCCGGGCGCATGCCGGTATCGGATTTATTACCATACGAATGGTACGACACACCCAATATTCACTTTTGTACTTTCCGCGACTTCGAGGTGCTCTGTCGGGAGAACGGCTGGACTATTCTGCACCGCCAGGTAGTATCCGAGTCTGCCATCAGCGCCGCTTTCAAGGATCTTCTCCCCAACCTGTTTGGCGAGACGGCGATTTACCATCTCACCCGCTAGACTAAACTTAGTGAAAGTATTCAGGCGCCAGCCGGACGGCCCCCGGTCGCACCGGTCCCAGTTCTCAACAGGAGGTGAACCGTGAAGCGCATACTGACAGCGATCGCCGCCGCCGCGATGCTACTGTGGGCAGCCGGCGCCGCGGCGCAGCAGGAAGCCAGGGTCATCAAGAGCCACCAGGATTTCGGCGACTACCGGGTGATCTACTCGGTTTTCAACAGCGAGTTTGTCAAGCCGGAAATCGCGCAGCGCTACAATCTGGTGCGCGCTGCGGACCGGGTGTTCGTCAATGTCTCGGTGGTGAAGAAGGAGGGGGGGCAGAAGGGGTTGAGCTCGGAGATGTCCGGCACTGCCACCAACCTGATCCAGCAGTCGAGGCCACTGAAGTTTGTCGAGATCAATGAAGGGGATGCCGTCTACTACCTGGCGCCGCTGCGCTTCGACCACGAGGAGACCCTGACCTTCAATATCGACGTGAAGCTGCCGGGTGGCAACACCGAGCAGATCAGCTTCCGCCGCAAGCTGGAAAAGTAAATTCAGGCGATACCGCAAAAAGCGAGCGCAGCGCGCTCGCTTTTTTATTGGCACAGGAAAATGAGTAAACCGTTGAAAAAAATTGTACTGGCCAGCGGCAATGCCGGGAAACTGCGCGAGTTCTCCCAGCTGTTTGCCGACTGGGATATCGAAGTGGTGCCGCAGTCCGAATTCGATGTGCCCGAGGCGGATGAAACCGGCCTCAGTTTTATCGAGAACGCGCTGATCAAGGCGCGCCACGCAAGCCGCATCAGCGGGCTGCCGGCGCTGGCGGACGATTCGGGACTGGCGGTGGATGCGCTCGGCGGCGCGCCGGGTATCTACTCGGCGCGCTATGCGGGCCCCGGCGCCACCGATGCGGACAACAACCGCAAGTTGCTGGAGGCCCTGGCGAAGGTGCCGGACGGCGAGCGCGGCGCCAGTTTTCACTGTGCGCTGGCGTTCGTGCGCAGCGCCGGGGACCCGGTGCCGCTGGTGTGCAGCGCCCGCTGGAGCGGGCGCATTCTGCGCGAGCCGGCCGGTCAGCAGGGGTTCGGCTACGACCCGCTGTTCTACGTCGAGCGCCGGGGCATGACCTCGGCGCAACTGGCGCGCGAGGTAAAGAACGAGATCAGCCACCGCGCCCGCGCGGTGCGGCAGTTTGCCGGCCTGTGGCGCGAGCAGATGCAGGGCGGGGCGCAACCTTGACTGGCACCGTCGCGGAGCTGGCACTGCCGCCGCTGGGGCTCTATGTGCATATCCCCTGGTGTGTGCGCAAATGCCCATACTGCGACTTCAACTCCCATCAAGTGGCAGCGGGTACCGACACCGCCTCCCGCACTTCGCGAGCCGGTTCGCACGAGGCCGTGGGAGCCGGCTCCGCCGGCTACGGCCTGCCGGAACGCGAATATGTCGAGCAGTTGCGGCGCGACCTGCGCAGCCAGCTGCCCTGGGTGCAGGGGCGCAGGCTGGCGTCGATCTTCTTTGGCGGAGGCACGCCCAGCCTGTTTTCGCCGGCGGCGATCAGTGCGATCCTGGAGGCTGCGGAGCAGCTGGTGGGCTTTGCCGCGGATATCGAAATCACGCTGGAGGCCAATCCCGGCACCTTTGAGCAGGACAAGTTTGCCGGCTACCACGCCGCCGGGGTCAACCGCCTGTCCATCGGGGTGCAGAGTTTCGACCCGCGCCAGTTGCAGAACCTGGGCCGCATCCACTCCGGTGACGAGGCCTCGGGCGCGCTGCAGATGGCGCGCCGCGCCGGCTTCGACAACATCAACCTGGACCTGATGCACGGCCTGCCGCAACAGACCGAGGCCGAGGCGCTGGCGGACCTGCGCCGCGCAGTGGCCCTGCAGCCGGAACATATCTCCTGGTACCAGCTCACCATCGAGCCGAATACCGCCTTCTACAGCGCCCCCCCGGTCACGCCGGGCTCGGCCCTGGTCGCCGCGATGCAGGCCGGTGGCCGCGACTATCTGGCCGGGGAGGGCTATGCCCGCTACGAGGTGTCCGCCTACAGTCCCGCGGGGCTGGAGTCGCGGCACAATGTGAACTACTGGTCCTTCGGCGACTACCTGGGTATCGGCGCCGGCGCCCACGGCAAGGTCACACTGCCGTTGGCCCCCTCGGCGAATGGTGGCGGCCGGATACTGCGAAGTCGCCGCACCCGCGCGCCGCGCCACTACCTTGCGGACGCTGCGGGCACGGCGCCGGACTTGATTCACAGCGAACTGGCACCGCCGCACACCGACGATGTCGAGCTTCGGGAGTTGCCGCTTGAGTTCCTGATGAACGCGCTGCGACTGGTGGGGGGCGTGCCGATCGATACCTTCGGGCGCCATACAGGCCTGCCGCTGGAGCGGCTCCGGCGCCACTGGCCGGGACTGCAGGCGATGGACCTGGTGGAGCCGCTGGAGCAGCGCATCGCCGCAACCGCCTTCGGTTTCGACTATCTCGACGAGATACTGCAGCGGTTCCTGGAGCAGGTGTGAAACGCAATCTGGCGGGTGGGCCTTGAAAGCCGCCAAAGCCAACCCCATCTAGCCGGAAATGCCTTGCGGCTGGCGAGCGGCAGTCCTTATGATGTCGCGATATGTCCGCCCGGTCCGCGACCACGGGCAACCCAGAGTAACCAGAGAACAGGAAAGCAATATGAGCGAGATCGTCAACGTAACCGACGCCGAATTCGAAGCCGAGGTCCTGAAGGCCGAGGGTCCGGTACTGGTGGACTTCTGGGCGCAGTGGTGCGGTCCCTGCAAGATGATCGCTCCGGTACTGGAGGACCTGGCGGGTCAATACGGCGATAAGCTGAAGGTCGTCAAAGTGGACGTGGATGCCAACAAGGAATCCCCGGCCAAGTACAATGTCCGCGGTATCCCGACCCTGCTGCTGTTCAAGGGCGGCAATGTGGAGGGGACCAAGGTCGGCGCCCTGTCCCGCGCCCAGTTGACCGAGTTTATCGACAGCCAGCTGTGATAAACGGCTGAAAAGTCGTCGCCATCCTGCAAATTTCCTTTGCAGGATGGCGAACTGCCGTTATACTGCCCAGTAATCTTGAAACTATTCAGAAGAGTCGCAATCATTCCGGTAAGTCCTTTCCGACGGGAGTCGGGAAATTGAAAGAACGGAACGACGGCGGCAAACTGACAGAAGACGCCCCTCCGCACGGTCACTGACCTTCCCCGGCGCACAAACTCCTCGAGTTAAACCATCCGTTCAAGGCTGTCCGGTTACAACCGGTCCAGCGCGGTTCGTGAGATTGCTCGAGTGTGGTGCAGACGGGTGGAGTTGGCACTGCGGCAATCGTCACGGCGAAAGAATTTCGATTTTTTTCAAATTTCAAACCCCTCCTCAAATGTTTCGGCGCGTCCGCGCCAATTGACAATGAAACCTTAATAAAGCAATTGGTATGAATCTCTCCGAATTAAAAACCAAACCCATTGAAGAACTGATTGAAATAGCCAAGGGCATGGGCCTTGAGAACCTGGCCCGCTCGCGCAAACAGGATATTATTTTCAATATCCTCAAGCGCCACGCCAAAAGCGGTGAAGACATCTACGGCGATGGTGTACTCGAAATCCTTCAGGACGGTTTTGGTTTTTTGCGCTCCGCCGACTCGTCCTACCTGGCGGGCCCCGATGACATCTATGTCTCGCCCAGCCAGATCCGCCGTTTCAACCTGCGCACCGGCGATTCGATTGCCGGGAAGATCCGGCCGCCGAAGGAAGGTGAGCGCTATTTCGCGCTGCTGAAGGTCAGCGAGATCAACTTCGACAAGCCAGAAAACGCGCGCAACAAGATTCTCTTCGAAAACCTCACCCCGCTCTTCCCCAATGATCGCCTGACGCTCGAATGTGGCAACGGTTCCTCCGAGGACCTGATCGGCCGCATCATCGACCTGGTGGCGCCCATCGGCAAGGGCCAGCGCGGGCTGATCGTGGCGCCGCCGAAGGCCGGCAAGACCATCATGTTGCAGAACATGGCCCAGGCCATCACCCGCAACAGCCCGGAGTGTCACCTGATCGTACTGCTGATCGACGAGCGCCCGGAAGAGGTCACCGAGATGCAGCGCTCCGTGCGCGGCGAAGTGGTGGCCTCCACCTTCGACGAGCCGCCGGCGCGCCACGTACAGGTGGCCGAGATGGTGATCGAGAAGGCCAAGCGCCTGGTGGAGCACAAGAAAGACGTGGTGATCCTGCTGGACTCCATCACCCGCCTGGCGCGCGCCTACAACACCACGGTGCCCAGTTCGGGCAAGGTGCTGACCGGCGGTGTGGACGCCCACGCGCTGGAGCGCCCCAAGCGCTTCTTCGGCGCGGCGCGCAACATCGAAGAGGGCGGCAGCCTGTCCATCATCGCCACCGCGCTGGTGGATACCGGTTCCAAGATGGACGAGGTCATCTTCGAGGAGTTCAAGGGCACCGGCAACATGGAGCTGCAGCTGGACCGCAAGATCGCCGAGAAGCGCATCTATCCGGCCATCAACGTGCGCCGCTCCGGCACCCGCCGCGAGGAGCTGCTGATGCCCGAGGGCGAGCTGCAGCGAGTCTGGATCCTGCGCAAGCTGCTGCACGATATGGAAGACATGGCGGCCACCGAGTTCCTGATCGACAAGCTGAAGGACTTCAAGACCAACGACGAGTTCTTCCTGTCCATGAAGCGGAAATAAATATTTTTTACTATCGGGCGCCAATGTCGGCGCCCGATTGCTATCGGCGCAAATAAAGGCAGCTATTTGCGCCGAAACGAGTTGAAAAGGGGCGCCGTTAGGCATATAAAGTTCCCCATTGCGGCGCTGGCGATGTACAGCGCCCGACTGAATTGGCCCGGGGGTGATGTGAATCACCGCACAGAGGGGCCAATCTCAGATGGATGATCTGGTGGAGCTGGTTATCCATTTGTGACTGCACGACAGCCCACGTACCTAGTGAGAACTTTTTGTGAATATCTATATTGGAAATCTGGCCTACGGCGTTACCTCTGATGAGCTGCACGAAGCATTCGGCGCATTCGGAGAAATCTCTCGGGCTACCGTAATCACCGACCGTGAGACTGGCCGTTCTAAAGGCTTCGGTTTCGTAGAAATGCCGAACGACGACGAAGCGCGTAAAGCGATCGAAGAGATGAACGACAAGCCGCTGTCTGGCCGTAACATCCGTGTTAACGAAGCCAAGCCGCGCGAAGATCGTCCGCGTCGCCCCCGCTTCTAAGCTGCTGGCAGCTTGAGAATTTGACGGCTGCGGCATCCGCCGCAGTCGTTTTACAAACTTCCCCTTCTTTTTGCTCCCCGACCGCGGGGTGCCATTCCCCATTTTGTTCCCACTGTTTTACACTGGCACGGATTTGAATCCGATGTCGGGAACGGTATGAAATACAAAGACCTGCGCGATTTCATCAAGCTGCTGGAAAAGCGTGGCCTGCTGAAGCGCATTCCCCAGCCCGTGGACCCCAAGCTGGAAATGACGGAGATCGCCGACCGCGTGTTGCGCGCCGGAGGCCCGGCACTGCTGTTCGAAAACCCGGTGGGTCACGACACGCCGGTACTCGCCAACCTGTTCGGTACCCCGGAGCGGGTCGCCCTGGGTATGGGCCGCGAAAGCGTTGCCGAACTGCGCGAAGTGGGGGAGCTGCTGGCCTTCCTGAAGGAACCACAGCCGCCGGAAAACCTGCGCGACGCCTGGGAAAAACTGCCGGTGTTCAAGCAGGTGCTGAATATGGGGCCGAAAGTCATCAAGGGGGCGCCCTGCCAGCAGGAGCAGATCTCCGGTGACGATGTGGACCTGCACCGGTTGCCGATCCAGACCTGCTGGCCCGGCGACGCCGCGCCGCTGGTCACCTGGCCGCTGGTGATCACCCGCGGGCCGGAGAAGAAGCGCCAGAACCTGGGCATCTACCGCATGCAACTGATCGGCCGCAACCGGCTGATCATGCGCTGGCTGTCGCATCGCGGCGGCGCGCTGGATTTCCGCGACTGGTGCCAGCGCAACCCGGGCAAACCCTACCCGGTGGCCGTGGCACTGGGTGCGGATCCGGCCACCATCCTCGGCGCCGTGACGCCGGTGCCGGACACCCTGTCCGAATACGCCTTCGCCGGCCTGCTGCGCGGCGACAAGACCGAGGTGGCCGACGCCACCCTCAGCGACCTGCAGGTGCCCGCCAGTGCCGAGTATGTCCTCGAGGGTTTTATCCACCCGGACGATATGGCCGACGAGGGCCCCTACGGCGACCACACCGGCTACTACAACGAAGTGGACCGCTTCCCGGTTTTCACGGTGGAGAAGATCACCCACCGCAGGGACCCGATCTACCACAGCACCTACACCGGCCGCCCACCGGACGAACCGGCGGTCTTGGGAGAAGCCCTGAACGAGGTCTTCGTGCCGATCCTGAAAAAGCAGTTTCCGGAAATCGTCGACTTCTACCTGCCGCCGGAGGGCTGCTCCTACCGCCTGGCGGTGGTGACGATGAAAAAGCAGTACGCCGGTCACGCCAAGCGGGTGATGATGGGGGTCTGGTCCTTCCTGCGCCAGTTTATGTACACCAAGTTTGTGATTGTCGCCGACGCCGATGTGAACGCGCGGGATTGGAAAGACGTGATCTGGGCCATGACCACGCGCATGGACCCGGCGCGGGACACGGTGATGGTGGAAAATACCCCCATCGACTACCTGGATTTTGCCTCGCCGGTCTCCGGCCTGGGCTCCAAGATCGGTTTCGACGCCACCAACAAATGGCCGGGCGAGACCAGCCGAGAGTGGGGGCGGCCGATCGAGCGGGATCCGGACGTGGTCAAACGGATCGACGAACTCTGGCCCGAGCTGGGGCTGTGATTGGGGGGAATATGTCGGAACTGTCGATACGCGCGGCCGTGGTCGAAGACGTGGCGCTGATACTGCGCTTCGTGCGCGAGCTGGCCATTTACGAGAAAGCCGAACACGAGGTGCGGGCGACGGAGCAGATGATCGCCGAATCCATTTTTGGCGATGGTTCCAGTACCCGGGCGTTGATCTGTGAGCGAGGCGGCGAACCGATCGGCTTCGCGGTCTACTTTTTCAACTACTCCACCTGGCTGGGCAAAAACGGCCTCTATCTGGAGGACCTCTACGTAACGCCCGGGGCGCGCGGCTGCGGTGCGGGCAGGGCACTGCTGAAACGGCTGGCGCAGATTGCGGTGGAGCGGGACTGCGGCCGTTTCGAGTGGAGCGTACTGGACTGGAACCGGCCGGCGATCGATTTCTATGAATCGCTGGGGGCAAAACCGCAGAGCGAGTGGATCGGCTACCGGCTGGCGGGACAGGCACTGCGGGACCTGGCCGGAAGCGATTAGTGTGCTTTTTGCGAACTTCCCATACGGCCTACTGGTCGAAAGACACCTGCACCAGGTCGCTCTCGGCGAGCAGTGAGCGCACGGCGATCATGCGCGCCCCCTGCGGGTGGAGATCAAAATTGAGGCGAAAACGGTTTTTCGCCAGCAGTTTGCGCTGTTTCCGGCCGTCTTCGAGGCGGAGCCGGGTCATATAGGCATCGTTGCCACGGTGTTCGGTGTAGTAGAGCCAACCCCGCTCGACCTGCCAGCGATTGGGAATTACAGCGGGCAGGGTGGCGACCTGGCGTACCACAGTATCGCCGTCGAGCAGCCAGGCGCGCTGTGCCGCATCCACCGCCAGCAGTCGGGAATCCGTCAGTGCCTGTGCCGCGATATAGCCCGCGATCAGCGGCGTGCGGCGATCGCTGGCGATCTCATGGCGGTACAGCGTCGGCCGCCCCTTCTCGGTTTTCGAATAGAGTACCGCGCTGCCATCGGCACTCCAGCCGGGCGGGCCGGCGGACTCGACTTCCGTGCTCAGGTAGCGCATTCGCCGCGTCTCGATATCGAACAGAAAAGCCCGCTTGCCGAGGATGCCGGCCAGGTAGTGATCGCCGGGCGCGAGAGCCAGTGACTTGACGCTTGCGCCAGCCGGCAGTGACAACAGCGTCTCGGCATCGTTATTCCCGACCTGCCGTTGCAGCAACTGCGCACCCTCGCGGCGCGAGACAAAAAACAGGCTGTCGCCATCCCCGCCGTAGAGCGGGAAGTCCTCGGCACCGGGCAGGTCGAAATGATCGCCGGACATCAGTGGCTCGCCGTCAAACGGGTCGGGTGACTCCTGCAGGTCGAGAAAATTGCCGTTGTGCCGGCGCATGAAATAGCAGTGGGCGCCGCACTGGAAGAAGACATCGTTGATATTGCGGCTGGGGTTTGGCAGTGCCGCGAAGCGGTCTTCGGCCAGGCGGTATTCCAGCAGTTGGCCGTCGAAGCTCGACAGTGCCAGCCCCTCGCCATCGGCGCGCCACGCGAGCCGGTCCGGGTGCCCCGGCAGTATACGGCTGTGCAGCAGCGTACCGGTGGCGTTGTCGACCACTAGCAGTTCCCGCTTGCCCGGCTCCACGGCGCGCAGCAGTGCCAACCAGCGGCCGTCGGCGGATTCCCGCGCAAAAAAATCGCCCACCCCTTCCACGCTCGGTGCCGTCAACTGCTCTATCTGGCCGCTGTCCAGATCCAGCCGCCAGATGCCGCGGGGCGCCCCGGGGCGGTACTCGTCGTTCAGGTAGACGGCGCGCCGGGTCCCGGACCAGTCCAGCAGGTATTTGTCGGCAGTCGTTGCGGCGGGCAGCGGCCGCGGGTCGAGAATGCCCTGTTGCGGATCGAAGCGGGCGAGAAAATGTGCCCTGTCACCGGCCGCACTGCGGGTGTAGACGAGTGCCTGGCCGTCCGGCGACCAGTGCGCATTGGCGTAGTTGGCGGCGTCCCAGGTCAGCCGCTGGACGCGTCCGCTGTCCAGGTCCTTGGTGTACAGCTGCAACAGATCGTCCTTGTTGGCCCGCTGTGAAAACAGCAGGCGGCGCGTCAGTGGGTTGAAGTCGGGGCCGAGCTCGGAGCCGGGTATATCGGTCAGGCTCTCGATGGCGGCGGTGCTGGATGGCCGCCTGTCGAAATGCGCCGACATCGAAACGCCGATCAGCAGAATTGCCGCCAGTACAGCGATTGCGATAGCGATATTGCGCCTGCCTGTACGGGCCCCGCTCTCCAGCCGGCACTCGGCGATCAGGCTGTATCCTTTCAGCGGCAGGGTCCTGACATAGCGCGGGTTGCGGGCGTCGTCGCCGAGCGCATCGCGCAGCTTCCTGACCACGGCCCGGATGGCATCGTCGCCGACCACCCGGCCGCGCCAGATTTCCCGGTTGATCTGCTCGCGGCCGACGGTTTCGCCGGCGTGGCGAACCAGCAGCGCCAGGAATTCCGCCACCTGGGGCTCCAGCCCGGTTTCCGTTCCGCCGCCGCAATCGCGGAGCCTGCCCGCCGCCGGGTCGAACAGGAAATCACCGATGCGGACGTGCCATGGGGCTTCCGGCGATCTTTTATTTTTATCTTTCACGTCAATAAGTTACGTCGTGTGACCGGCTGTGACCGGGCCGCGGCGGACGCCGGTCACAAACCTTCACAAAGTTCTCTTTGCCCACCCAACGGCGGTGCGGTATCCCGGCTCATTAAAACACAGGCGCTGCGCGACCGGCAGCGACCACGCCATCCGAAAATAAAAAGGAACTCCCAAAAATGTGCCGACTGATTTCGCTGTTGATTGTTTGGATACTGCTGGCCGGCCCCGCTGCGGCGACCGGTGCGGACCGGGCGCCGCCAATCGAGACCCTGGCGCAACTCGCGGACGCCATCGACAGGCTGGCGGCCCACCGCAAGACACCGGGCGTTGCCGTGGCGCTGCTGAAACCCGACGGCGAAGTCTGGCGGCACTCGTCGGGTCTGGCGGATATCGATACGCGGCGTCCGGTCACCGCCGACACCCGCTTCCGTATCGGCTCCATCTCGAAGATGTTTGTCAGCCTGGCGGTACTGCGCCTGCAGGAGCAGGGGCGGTTGAAGCTGGACGAGCGCGTGGCGACGCTGGCCCCGGAAATCGTATTCGACAATCCCTGGGAAGATACGCATCCGCTGCGCCTGGTACATCTGCTCAATCACAGCAGCGGCTGGGACGCGCCGCACTTTGTGGAGCAGATCGGCAGTGGGGCCGGGCCGCTGTCCATCCGCGAGACACTGGCGCTGCACCCGCACTCGCGTGTCAGCCGTTGGGCACCGGGCAGCCGTACTGCCTACAACAACACCGGGCCGCTGCTGGCCGCCTATATCGTCGAGAAGGTCTCCGGTGCGCCCAGCTATGAGGCCTTTGTGCGGGAGCAGTTGCTGGACCCGTTGGGCATGACGGCGACGGGCTTTTTCTACAGCGACGACTACCGCAGCAACGCCGCGGTGCAGTATCGCCGTGGGCGGGAGCTGCCCTACTGGCATCTCAACAACCGGGCCGCCGGCGGTATGCACAGCAGTCTGGACGAATATGGTGCGATTTGCGCGGATGCTGCTGGATCGCGGCCGCGTCGGCGAAACGCAGCTGCTGTCCGCAGACTCGGTTGCGCGCAGCGAGACACCACGGCAGACACTGGCCGCAAAGGCGGGGCTGCAGTTGTCCTGGGGGCTGGGCAACACCGTTTTCCACCGCAAAGGTGTTGTGTTTCACGGCCACGAGGGCGGCCTGCCGGGGGCCAGCTCGCTGCTGGCCTACGATCCGCAAACCGGGGCCGCGTATATCGTGCTGGCCAACAGCGGCGGCCCGGTAGCGGCGGAGATACACCGGTTGATCGCCGACTACTGGAGCCGCGACAAGTCCGCGGCGCCGGTAGCGCCCGAGCGGGAGATTACCGACGCGGACCGGGCGCTGAGTGGCCACTACCGGCTTGTCAGCCCAGTGATGCAATCCGCGGAGTTTCTCGCCGGGCTGCTGCCCTGGATGCTGCAGGTGGGGGCGGACGGCGCCTCGATCGGGCCGCTTCTGGGCGCGCCGCCGCGGGTGCTGGTTCCTGGAGCGGGCGACAATTTCCTGCAGCGTTCCACCGGCAGGGTGGCATTGGTGCGGGTTGAAGATCCCACTGCGGGGGCACTGCTGCACTACGGGCCGCAGGCGCTGCAAAAAATCGGCGCGGTCGGCGCCTATGGTCCGCCGCTGCTGGCGGTGGCCTGGCTGGTGTGTGCGCTGGTGGCACTGGCATTTGTGCCGATCTGGCTGCCGCGCTACTGGCTGGGCAGAATACCGCGCGGCGCGGCTGTAGCGATACGGGTCTGGCCGCTGCTGACCCTGGCTGCCGCGCTCGTTGCGCTGCTGG
Source organism: Microbulbifer litoralis (assembly GCF_023634065.1). GTDB lineage: Bacteria > Pseudomonadota > Gammaproteobacteria > Pseudomonadales > Cellvibrionaceae > Microbulbifer > Microbulbifer litoralis. Next base: position 106,101 of record NZ_JALKCV010000003.1, on the reverse strand, counting down.
GGGTGAAAATGGCAATGGCCAGCGATGCCCCCTATGCGCTGGCCGGCAGGGTCAGTTTGCCGAGCCTGATGGTATTTGCCGGCAGCATCGCCTTTTTTGCCTGTGCGCTGTGGAGCCTGCACATCTGGTTCCGCCACCGCGGGAGCCGGATCAACCGCCTGGTAAAGTATCACTCCACGGCGCTGATCCTGCTTAACCTGCTGGTGGCGCTGTACCTGCTCGGTTACGGCGTGATCGGTATCCGGCTGTGGGCCTGACGGGGGCCGCAGCCGGAAAACCTACTGCTGCAGGAATGCGCTGAACGCGGCCATATAGCGGTCGAAATCCTCGAATTGCGGTACGTGGCCGATATCGTCCAGTTCGACCAGCCGCGCGTCGGGAATCGCCTGCGCGGTTTTTTCACCCAGTTGGTCATAGCGTCCCAGTTTTGTGCGTACCGATTCCGGTGCGCGATTGGCGCCGATGGCGGTGCGGTCGCGGGTGCCGATGATCAGCAGCGTCGGCGTCCGGATATCGGCGAATTCATACAGCACCGGCTGGGTGAAGACCATTTCCGAGGTCAGCGCATCGACGGCGGCGATGCGCTCCGCGTCCGGTCCGATGGTCCAGCCGGCCTGCAGGTCCAGCAGCGGTTGGTACTTTTCCTTCCAATTGCCATCGAAATAGGCGCGGGTCATATAGCTTTTCACCTTGGCCGGTGTCTGCGACTTTTCGCCGGCAAAGGCCTCGTCCAGCGGCTGGTAGGGCACAGAGCGTTTCCAGTCCTCCAGGCCGATCGGGTTGATCAATACCAGTTTTTCCACCGTGTCCGGATACATCAATGCAAAGCGGCTGGCGAGCATTCCGCCCATGGAGTGGCCGGCGACGACGACCTTGTCGACATCCAGTTTGTCTAGCAGGGCCCGGGTATTGGCGGCGAGACCTTGGAAACTGTACTGGAAAGGAGCCGGCTTACTGGATTTGCCGAAACCGACCTGGTCCGGGGCGATCACGCGGTAGCCCTGTCGGGTCAGCGCTTCGATGGTGTCTTTCCAGTAGGCGCCGGAAAAATTCTTGCCGTGGAGCAGCAGCACGGTGCCGAGGGTCTTCGCCGATTCTGCCGGTGGAATATCCATATAGGCCATGGTCAGGGATTGTTGCTGGGCCCGCAGCGGGAAGGTCTTTACCGGATAGGGGTAGTCGTAATCACTCAGTGTGGCGTCCTGCGGCGCGACATCGACCCCGCCGAATGCGAATTGGCTGGCCAGTAGCAGTGACGCGGCCAGCAGGCGAAAAGTCCCGGACATCGACATGGTGTCTCCTCCACTTTCAACGGGTTGAATTCTGTATCTGCCGATAGTACCAACAGCCCCTTACCGATCGGTTGCGCCTGTCGCACGGGGCCGCGCTTCCGTCGCATCGGGTAGGGGAGTCAGGCAAGGGGAGTGCCAGTGCAGAAAATAGTCGAATTTCGCAAGCGCAGTTTTTGGGGCAGCCAGGTGGATCTGGCGGCGTTGAACGAAAAGATCGCCGGGCTGAACCGCGATGGTTGGCGCATACGCCAGGTCGGCAGCAACCGCATGGTAATGTCCTACACCTTGCTGCTGGAGCGGGAGGCGTGACGCGCGGGCTCAGGTACCGGTATCGAGCAGCGGCTTTTCCCGCCCCGGCAGCGGCAGTTGCGGCAGGTCGGCGACCGCCTGGATCAGCCCCTCCTTGTAGAGTTCCGATGCCTGTTCCTTTTCCCCCAGCGCGTACAGCAGCCGCGCCAGTTCCGCCGAGGTGGCGGGATCCGAGCGCAGCAACAGGCTCTTTTCGAAATACTGCCGCGCCTTGCCCCACAGCTGGTTTTGCAGGCATAGGCGGCCCAGGCAGGTGAGCAGGTCGGCGTTTTCCCCGTATTCCTTCTGCCAGCCTTCGGCCACAGTCAGCTGCGCGGCGGCATCGGCGCCGGTCAGGCAACCATAGAGGCGCGCCATCTGCGGGCGCCACTCGCGGTTCAATACCCAGCGCAACTGCTTTTCCGCCTCGGCATCGTCGCCGATCTCGTGCAGTTGCCGGGCGTAGAGACAGCGCAGTTCCAGGTTGCGTTGCCAGCGGCCGTTGAGGCTGTTCCAGACTTCCCGCAGCTTTTCCGCATCGCGGCGGCTGGCGGCGTCCCCGAGTTGGTGCTGGTAGACCTCGAGTTCCAGCTGCTGCAGCTCCTCCTCGCGCATATTGGAGTGCTTTTCCAGTTGCGGCAGCAGCTCCCGCAGACCGTTCCAGTCGCCCAGCCGGTAGTAGGCCTGTTTCAACAACTGCAGTAGCGCCGGGTGCCTGGGTTCCACCTGTTTGGCGCGCTCCAGGCTGGCGATGCACTGTTCGTAGTGTTTGTCGAGCAGCTGCATGCGGGCCTGACTCAGGGCTACCGCGAGGCGGGTGTCCTCGCCGCTGGCTTCGGCCTTGGCCAGCAGTTCATTGGCCTCGTCCCGGTAGCCGAGTTCGAAAGCGCTGCGCGCGGCGGCCAGGTAGTTGATCAGCGGCGCCTCGGAGCGGGGGGCGCTTTTCAGCAGTTGGCGGCGGGCGCGGGACCAGTTGCCCTCCATAAATTCCACCAGGCCGCTGGTCAGGCGCCGACGGGCCACCCGCTGGCGGCCGAAGCGGATGCGGCTGACGCCGCCGCCGATGCCGCGCAAGAGGCTGCGCAGCAGCCAGATGGCGAAGAACAGCAACAACAGGCCGGCCGCCAGGGCGCCGATCGCCACCCACAGGTTCATCTCGATGCGCTTGCCGCCGACGGCCAGCAGCATATAGCCGGGGTAGCTGCGGATCATCTCCGCCAGGAAAGCGCCGAACAGCAGGAAGGCCAGTGCCGAAAACAGAAAGCGCTTCACGGTGACTCGCTCCCCGGCGCATCTGCGCTGCCCGGATTGCTGTCGTCACCGCCGGTCTTGTGCAGGCGTTCTATATAGTTGTGCAGGGCGCTCTGGGAGGCGGCCAGGCTCGGCAACTCGGCCTCGATTGGCATTTCACTGAGTTGCTGCAGTTCGCGCGCCAGCACATCGCGCTGGTTGTTGGCGATGCCGTAATCCAGCAGCAGCTGGCGCGCGCTGTCGAGGGCATCCCTGTAGACGGTGGTGTTTTCCCGCAGCAGTGCCAGTTGCGCCTGTTCCATATTCAGGCGCAGGCTCTGGCGGTAGCGGGCCTCGCTCTGGGGAGACAGCAGCACCGGGTCGATATCGCCGTCGCGGATCCGCACGGAATCGCGCATGAATTCGCTGAAGTTGTTCCAGCTGCGCCGCCAGGCACTGGCGTCCGCGTTTTCCTGTGTGGCGTCGCTGTCGGTATCGTCCCGTTTCGCCAGGTCGAATTCGGGCTGGATGCTGGAGCGCATCAGCTGTTCTTCCAGGGCTCGCAGGCGCAGGTAAATACCCTCGCGATCGATATTGTCCACCAGCTTGAGCGCGGCGATATCGCGGGCCAGTTGCTGGCGCACGCCGTAAAGATCCGGCAGGTCCACCCCGCGGACGATGGCATCGACCTCCTCCAGCAGTCCCAGTGCGGCGCGGCTGTCGCGCTCGAGCAGCAGTCGTTGGTTGGCCAGTCGCAGCAGGTAGTCGGCCTCCGCCAGTTGCCAGTCCTCGCGGCTGACGTTGCCCAGCTGGCCCAGGCGACTGCCCTGGGCGGTGACGTCGCGTTGCAATTCGCCCAGCTGTCGCTGCAGTTGGGCGATGGTGCGCTGCTGGCGGCGCAACTGGTTGCGCAGGGCGGCGTCGGCCTGTTGCCGGGCTTCCGGCGCGCCGGTGGATTGAGAGGGGGCCGCCGGCGCTGGCGTCGGTGTGGCCGGTTGTGTTGCGGTCGCGGCCGGTTCGGTGTCGGCCGCTGTCGCCGCCGGTTCGGTCGATTCGCTATCGGCGGTATCCGCTCCGGTCGCATCGGTTTTGCCGGTGGCGAAGCCCGGCAGGAAATCCAGGTGCTGGCCGATGCTGCCGCGCAGTTGCGGCCACTGGAGCCAGGCCCAGGTGCCGGCGCCGCCCAGCAGCAGGATCGCCAGCAGCAGCCACAGCCAGCCGCGGCCCTTTTTCCGCGCGGCCGGTTTTTCCGCGGCGGCTTTGGCGAAATTGCTCCTGGGCTCCGCTTCTTCCGCGGCGGTGTCGGCGTCTTTCGATGTCCCGGTGTCTTTGGATTTATCGTCAGTCATGGGCGCGGCTGGCAAGGGGTAGAAAATGTCGTCAAATTATAGCGACTGGCGACACGCTTTATACGACCTCTGGCGTGCTTTTGAAAAATTTTACCGCAACAGGGCGGAAAATCCGGCGCGTCCGTCACCAATCGCGCGCCAGCGCCGCGCGCAGAGCCTCGGTCATGGCGTTGTCGCCGGCGTTCAGGGCCGCCTGTGTGTGCGCAAAACCCAGTTCCCGCGCGCGCCCGGCGACGCGCTCGCTCGGGCATACGAGTGGTGCGCGCAACAGGGCCCGCCGCCCGCTCTTGTCGATGCAGTGGCACAGGTTGGCGAGGGTCTCGCCGCTGTGCACGGCGATGGCATCCGGCTGGGCGGTGTAATCCGCCAGTTGCCGCTCGGCAGTGCCGGGTAGGGCGCGTCGATAGAGTTCGCAGTAATCCACCCGCGCACCCCGTTGCCGCAGCGCGTCGCCGATCCGGGGTCGACCGCCGCTGCCGCGGAAGATCAATACGCGCTCACCGGCGACGTCCCGCAGTTCCGGCAGGGCCAGCAGTGCCTCGCTGTCCATGGTGTCTGGCGCGGTCTCGCCGCCGCGTTGGCAGTCGATTCCGTGTTCGCGCAGCGCGCGGGCGGTGGCGGCGCCGATGGCGTAATAGCGCGGACCGATCGGCAGTTGCGGCCAGTAGCGGTCGAGCCAGTCGCAGCCGAGCTGCACCGCGTTCTGTGACACGAAGATGGCGCGATCGACCTGGTCGAAATCGAGAATCCGTCGCTTGATCGCCTGCAGGGGCGCGCCGTTTTCGATCGGCTCGATCGCCAGCATCGGGATATGGTCCACGCTCGCACCGGCGTCGCGCAGCGCGCGGCACCAGCCATCGGCCTGGTGTCGTGGGCGGGTGACGAGAATGCGCTTGCCGGCCAGTTCCATTTGCGCTGCGCCGGTCAGATGGCGGCGAGGATCCTGTCGGCGCCGGAGGCCAGCAGTTCTTCGGCCAGGTCGATTCCCATGGCTTCGCCATCGGCAGCCGGGCCGCGGCGTTCGGCGCGGACCATGGTGGTGCCGTCCGGCTTGCCGACCAGCCCGCGCAGCCACAGGTCGCCGTTTTCCAGTTCCGAGTAGCAACCGATGGGCACCTGGCAGCTGCCGTTGAGGCGGCGCACCACGGCGCGTTCGGCCCGCAGGCGGGCGGTGGTGTCGTCGCAGTGCAGCGGTTCCAGCAGCGCTTCCAGTGCGGCATCCCGCCGGCACTCGATGCCCACGGCGCCCTGGCCGCCGGCGGGCAGCAGTATCTCCGGGGCGAGGAAATCGCGGATGCGCTCGGGCATCTCCAGGCGCAACAGGCCGGCGGCGGCGAGTACGATGGCGTCGAAATCGCCGCGGTCGAGTTTGGTCAGGCGGGTGTTGACGTTGCCGCGCAGGAATTTCACTTCCAGGTCCGGGCGCCGCGCCAGCACCTGGCACTGGCGACGCAGGCTGGAGGTGCCCACTACGGCGCCAGCGGGCAATGCGTCCAGGTCGGCGTAGTGATTGCTCACAAAGGCGTCGCGCGGGTCCTCCCGCTCGCAGATCACCGGCAGGTGCAGGCCGTCGGGAAATTCCATTGGCACGTCTTTCATGGAATGAACGGCGATATCCGCATGGCCGTCGAGCATTGCCCGCTCCAGCTCTTTCACGAACAGCCCCTTGCCGCCCACCTTGGCCAGGGGGATATCCAGCAGCTGGTCGCCGCGGCTGGTCAGCGGCAGCAGTTCTATGGTCAGCTCCGGGTGCAGTTGCTGCAGGCGGTCCTTGACGTCGTTGGCCTGCCACAGGGCCAGGGCGCTCTCGCGGGTGGCAATGCGGATGCGGGTGATGGGCATAGGGTTCGATTGACTGGTTGGGAAATGGGAGCGCCATTCTAACAGAGTGGCGGGCGTCCCGGCGTTGCGCGGGTGACCGACCCGCTACGGTTGCGGATCGCGCGCCCGCAGCCAGTCCTCGAGAATGATGCGCGCGGCGATGGAGTCCACCGGGTCGTCGGCGTAGTTGCCGCGGTGGCCGCGCTCGCGGGCCTCCTCCTTGGCGGCGCGGGTGCTGAGGCGCTCGTCGACATAGTCCACCGGCAGGCCGGTGCGGCCGTGCAGTCGCTGGCCGAATTTGCGCGCGCGGGCGCCGAACGCACTTTCGCTGCCGTCCATGTTCAGCGGTAGCCCCACCAGCAGGATATGCGGCTGCCACTCATCGAGCAGCTTCTGCAGCCGGGTCCAGTCGGGTTTGCCGTCCCTGGCCGGCAGCGGCCGGAGTTCGCGCGCACTGCCGGTCAGGCTCTGGCCGAAGGCCACGCCGATGGAGCCGGTGCCGAAATCGAAGGCGATGGCGGTGACGGGTTTGCGATCGCTCACTGTCAGGCGTGCCCCGCCTGCGAGCCCAGCCCGCCCATATCGATACCGTGGCGCGCGGCGGCGGTCTGCCAGCGGCGGTTCCAGGGAGTGGCGAAGAGGATTTCCGGCTCTGCCGGCAGGGTCAGCCAGGCGTTGTCCACCAGTTCCCGTTCCAGCTGGCCGGCATCCCAGCCGGCATAGCCCAGCGCCACCAGCACGTCGTCGGGGCCGCGACCGGCGGCCAGGGATTCGAGGATATCGCGCGACGCGGTGAGGCTGATGTCGTCATTCACTTCGAGGGTGGAATCGAAGCGGGCGCCGGCGCCGTGCAGTACGAATCCCTGCTCCGGCGAGACGGGGCCGCCCAGCAGGACGGTCTCGTCGCCGCGCAGGCTCAGGTCCTCCAGTGACAGCTGGTCGAACACCTCCTTCCAGTGCACCTTGCTGGGGGTGTTGACGACGATGGCCATGGCGCCTTGCGGGCTGTGTTCGCAGACGAAGGCAATGGTCTGCCGGAAGCGCTCGTCCGCCATGCCGGGCATGGCCAGCAGGAACTGGCCGCGCAGGCTGGAGTGGGTCAGGTCGCTGTCGATCGTAGAGTGTTGCATATCGGTAGTTTAGTGTGGACGAGCCGCTGTTTGCCGCCGCGATATCAGCCGCGGCCGGGAAGTTTGCCGGCGGCGGTGGAGAAACCGGTCATTTCGAAGCGCCAGGTGCGGATGATTTCCAGGCGGTCGGCCTCTTTGCGGATCTCCGCCGGGAAGGGCGCAAAGGGCGCGGCCAGGCGCACTATCTGCTGGGCGGCGTCGTCCAGCACCGGCTCGCCGGAGGAGTCGAGGATCACCACTTTTTCCACTGCACCGGTGGGCAGCAGGCGCACCATCATGCGCAGGCTGCCAGTGATCTGTTGCTGCAGGGCCTCTTCGGGAAAATTGTCGTTGCCCACGGCTTCGACTTTCTGGCGCCAGTCGTGCAGGTAGGCGGCGTCGGCGGAGGCCTTGGTGGCCACCGAGGTCAGGCGCCGCACCCGTGGGCGCTGGGCGATGGTCTGGCGGATCTTGTCCAGGCGCGCCTGCAGGCTGGCGATCTCCGGGTTGGAGGGCGGCAGGTCGGTGGGGGCGTCGCCGCGCTTTTCGTCAGAGTGCTTGTCCTCGGCCGGCAGCTCCGGTGCCTGCTGCGGGCTTTCGCCGATGGTGGTGACCAGCTGGCGGCGCTGGTCCGCGGGGCGCGCCGCGCGCTGTTGCGGCAGCGGGTTGACCTTGCGAATCGCTGTGTCGGCGATCTCGGCGCGGCGGTCGGTGGACAGTTCCCTTGGGCGCTCCGCGCTGCCGCTGGCCTGCTGGTTGTGCTGCGCCAGGTAGTCGGCGTCTTCCGGTGCCCGGGCGGTGTGGTGCTGGGCCAGGGTAACCTCGAGGGTCGGCGGCGCCTGTCGCCCCTCGGGGGCGGCGAAGGCGACGCCGAAAATAATCATGGCGTGAAACGCGCAGGCGACAAACAGCGCGAACACGAAACGGTCGTGTTGTGCGGCCTGTTGCGGTGAGGTGCTGGCGGTCGGCTTCATTGTTCGTTATTGGTTACTTCTTTTCGGGAGCGTCCCTGCGTCCCGACAGTTCCATCCTTGAGTGCGGTCGCCCAGTTTATCCTTTTTCCCGCAGCCGGTCTGTGATCGCGCTCATCAGCTGGCCACCGATATCGGTGCCGCAGGCGGCGTCGATCTCGCGCACGCAGGTGGGGCTGGTGACATTGATTTCGGTCAGGTAGTCGCCGATTACATCCAAGCCGACAAACAGCAGGCCCTTCTCTTTCAGTGACGGTGCCACCTGCTCGACGATCCAGCGGTCGCGGTCATTCAGCGGGCGCGCCTCGCCGCGGCCGCCGGCGGCCAGGTTGCCGCGGGTCTCGCCCGCCTCCGGTATCCGTGCCAGGCAGTGGGGCACGGCCTCGCCGTCGACGACCAGGATACGCTTGTCGCCAGCCTTGATCTCGGGGATATAGCGCTGGCCCATGATCTGTCTCTGGCCGCGATCGGTGAGCATTTCCAGAATGGCGCCGAGGTTGGCGCCGTCGGGCTTGCAATGGAATACGCCGGTACCGCCCATGCCATCCAGCGGCTTGAAGATGACATCCCTGTGCTCACCGTGAAAGGCGCGCAGCCGCTGCATGTCGCGGCTGACTATCAGCGGCGGACAACACTGCGGAAACTGGGTGGCGAACAGTTTTTCATTGCAATCGCGTAGGGACTGGGGATTGTTGACCACCAGGGCACCTTCGCGTGCGGCGGTTTCGAGTATGTAGGTGGAGTAGAGGTACTCGTTGTCAAAGGGCGGATCGACACGCATCAACAGGGTGTCGATGTTGCCCAGCGGCATCTCCCTGACATCGCCGAGCTCGAACCAGTGTTCCGGGTTATCGAACACCTGCAGCGGCCGGCCGCGCCCCATGGCGCGCCCGTCGGCCAGGTAGAGGTCGCCCTGTTCGAAATAAATCAGCTCGAAACCGCTCCGTTGTGCGGCCTGTAACAGCGCGAGGGTGGTGTCCTTTTTAAAATGTACTTGGGCGATGGGGTCCATCACCACGCCGAGGGAATAACTCATGGCGGGTTCCGTGCTGGGTGGTAAGAAGTCGCGTAATCCAGATCGGTAAGGTAAGAGTTGCCCTGCGGCTGCGCAACTGTTTGACAGTGAAATTGCGTGGCGAAATTGTGAGCAATTTCCGAAGGTCTTGTCTGCTTCACCGAACTTTGATGACTATTTGTACGGTGGTGCAATCCTCTCTCTGGCTTCGGTAGATTCACTTGGGGTTCTGTGATAAAAGTTCGTACTTATGTGCGACCTCGACGTCATCCGAGGCGCCCAGACCCTGAAAGTGGTTGCAGAAAGGGCACTTCTGACACTTCACAAGGCGGTGCCCGAAAATAAGTAAACAGGGGATTCAACAACACTATGGAGCTCAACTGGGAAAGCCTGACGGTGATGGTGATCGACGATAGCAAGACTATCCGCCGCACTGCGGAGACATTGCTGCAGAAAGTCGGTTGCACTGTCGTCACTGCCACAGACGGTTTCGATGCACTGGCCAAGATTGCCGATTCGCGTCCGGATATCATTTTCGTGGATATCATGATGCCACGCCTCGACGGCTATCAGACCTGTGCACTGATCAAGAACAACAGCGAATTCCGTTCAACGCCGGTGGTCATGCTGTCGAGCAAGGACGGCCTGTTCGACAAGGCCAAGGGGCGTGTGGTCGGGTGCGATCAGTATCTGACCAAGCCGTTTAGCAAGAGCGAGTTGCTGGGCGCTATCTCCGCACACGCGAAGCCGCACCACGCGGCCTGAGCGTTGCGCCGGTCGCGGTTTTGCTACCGGCGGGGAGAGAGCGCTGTGACTTTGTCGATGTTGCTGGCGTAGAATGGTTCACTCTGGGGCCGGTTGTCGGTGCCAGTGTGATGAAAAATCAAAGTCTGTCCGCGCCCTGCCGGGCCCGGGCGGTACGGAAATCAAGCAATCAAGCGAGGTGGGCATCGCCAGTCGGACGAGGCCTGCCAGAACGACAAGAGCCTATCCGCAGAGGCCCGCCCCGGGCGGTGCGTTGTGGACGAGAAATGTCGCGGGGGAAAAATGGCAAGAATATTAATTGTTGACGATTCGCCAACCGAAACACACAAGCTGACCACCATGCTGGAGAAGAACGGCCACGCGGTACTCGCTGCGGCCAGTGGTGAGAATGGTGTCGACGTGGCGCGCGAGCAGCGCCCGGACGTGATCCTGATGGATATCGTGATGCCGGGCCTGAACGGCTTCCAGGCCACCCGTCAACTGAGCAAGGATGGCAATACCAGCGGCATCCCGATCATTATCGTGACCACCAAGGATCAGGACACCGACCGTGTCTGGGGGATGCGCCAGGGTGCGCGCGCCTATCTGACCAAGCCGGTGGAAGAGGGCAAACTGCTGGGTACCATCGAGGAGGTGTTGGCCTAGGCCAGCCATAGTTCAGTGCAGTCAAAGCAGACCCCGTATCTCGCACTGGTCGATATCGCCAGGCGTGCCAAGTCACAGGCCGCCGGCCTGCCCGGTCGCCAGGAGGTCAAGCCCTACTGGACCGGTATCGGCTTCTCCCTGCTCGGCTATCGCTTTGTCGCGGCGATGGATGAGGTGGTGGAGTTGCTCGAGGTGCCGCAGTACACCTTTATCCCCGGTGCCCAGCCCTGGGTGAGGGGTGTGGCCAATGTGCGCGGCCGCCTGTTGCCGATCTTCGATCTGGCGGCTTTTTTCGGCGGCAGCCTGCGAAGCCAGCGCCAGCAGCGGCGGGTGCTGGTGGTCGAGCATGAAAAGGTCTACGCCGGCCTGATTGTCGACGAACTGTTCGGCATGCAGCATCTGGCGCTGGAATACGCCGGGCACGCGCCGGGCGACCTGCTGGAACCGTTTGCGCCGATGGTCAACGGGCAGTTTGAGTTGCAACAGGATCGCTGGCTGGTCTTCGACATGCTGGCGCTGATCAACGATTTTCAGTTTATGGATGCCGCGGCGCACTGATAGATGGTGCCCGCGGCACTCTGATTTCCCGTTTCGGGGAAAAGTTCCGCGCAGGTTTGTGCCGGGTGGCTTTCGAATCAATGAAAGCACGGTGGCACTGAGGGCTGCGTCGGTCCAAGCGTTCATTGAAGTGGTGACATAAAAGAATTGGCCTGAAGCACAGGTCCGCCAGGAGTAAACTATGAAAACAGGCTCCCAGAGTTCCTTTTCCGCGCTGCGCAGTAACCCCGCGGCGTTGTTTATGGGTCTGCTGGTACTCGCCACACTGGCGGGGCTGATTGTCAGTATCTACCTGGTCCAGACCCAGGGCGACCGCGATCAGGAATACCTTCAGCAAGTTGCCGAGCTGCGCGCACTGGCCTATCAGGTGGTGTCCCACGCACCGGCGGCCACCGCCGGTAACGAGGAGGCGTTCGCTGAGCTGGAGACGGTGATCGGCGACATGACCGAAACCTGGAACCAGCTCCAGGGCGCCGATGCCGGCACCCGCCGCGCCCTCGACAGCGAATTGGCCGCCTACGCCCAGGTATGGCGCCAGGTGCGCGAGCAGGCCGAGACCATTCTCGGCAACAAGGATTCGATCATTTTCCTGAACGATGTGGCGAGCACCCTGAACGACTCGCTGCCGGAACTGCAGGCCGAGCACAACAACATCGTGGAGATTCTGCTGGCCAACAACGCCCCTGCGAACCAGGTGGAACAGGCCCAGCTGCAGGTGTGGCGCGCCGAGCGTATCGGCCGGAACATCGACAAGATGCTGCAGGGTGGGGACAACGCCGAGGACGCCGCCGACCAGTTCAATACCGACGCCAGCCTGTTCGGTAAGGTGGTCGAGGGCATGAAGGGCGGCGACGTGGTGATGGGGATTTCCCGCGTTACCGACGAAGAGGCCCGGCAGTCCCTGGAGGAAATTACCGAGCTGTTCGAATTCGTGAGCTCCTCGGTGCGCGAGATCTTCGAGGCCACGCCGGCACTGTTCGCAACCCGCCAGGCCGCCGACGGTATCCTGGCCTCCTCGCCGCAATTGCTGGAATCCCTCAACACGCTGAACGATCGCATTGCGGGCCTGTCCGGCGAGCGCCAGCCGAATAACCAGACCATCATGATCATCGCAGCGGTATTCGTACTGCTGATCTTCGGCATGATGATCACGGCCTTCTCCGGTACCCGCCGCAGCCTGCGGGAGGAATCCGACACCAACGAGCGCAACCAGCAGGCCATTATGCAGCTGCTGGACGAGCTGGCCGACCTCGCCGACGGTGACTTGACCACCAGCGCCACGGTAACCGAGGCCTTCACCGGTGCCATTGCGGACTCCATCAACTACACCATCGACCAGCTGCGGGTACTCGTAAGCCGAATCAACGGCGCGGCGCAGGAGGTATCCGGCCTGTCCCAGGAAACCCAGCAGACCGCCCTGCACCTGGCCGAGGCCTCCGAACACCAGGCGCAGGAAATTGCCGGCGCCTCCGCGGCCGTCAACGAAATGGCCGTGACGATCGACCAGGTATCCGCCAACGCCGCCGAATCCGCCCAGGTAGCCGAGCGCTCGGTACAGATCGCCAGCAACGGTGCCAAGGTGGTACAGAACACCATCAAGGGCATGGACACCATTCGCGAGCAGATCCAGGACACCTCCAAGCGGATCAAGCGCCTGGGTGAGTCCTCGCAGGAAATTGGCGATATCGTGAGCCTGATTAATGACATTGCCGACCAGACCAACATCCTGGCCCTGAACGCCGCCATCCAGGCGAGCATGGCCGGCGACGCCGGGCGCGGCTTCGCGGTGGTTGCGGACGAGGTACAGCGCCTCGCGGAACGTTCCGCCGCCGCCACCAAGCAGATTGAAGGCCTGGTAAAAGCGATTCAGTCCGACACCAACGAAGCGGTGGTGTCGATGGAGCAGACCACCACCGAGGTGGTGCGCGGTGCCCGCCTGGCCCAGGACGCCGGTGTTGCGCTGGAAGAGATTGAAGGCGTATCCACCAACCTGGCCGCGTTGATTCAGAACATCTCCAACGCCGCGCGCCAGCAAGCCTCTTCCGCCGGCCACATCTCCAACACGATGAACGTGATTCAGGAGATCACCTCGCAGACCTCCGCCGGTACCCAGGCCACTGCCCAGTCTATTGGTAACCTGGCGCAGACCGCGTCCGCACTGCGCGACTCGGTCGCCGGCTTCAAGCTGCCGGAAGAGGAAACTACAGAAGACAGCGGCGAGCTGTACGATGTGGAATTGCCGGATATGGGCGAGGAGGAATTCTCTCTGCTCGACAGCGACGAGGCGGGTACGCTCGAGAACCGCGAAGACCGGGCCCTGGCCTGATTCGCCAACTGCCCGCCGGCCGCTCCCGGGAGAGGCACTGCCGGCGGTGGCACGGATTCCAGTCGGACAATGGCCCCGACAGCTTCCGCGTTCGAGGCACTGCGCCGGCGCACAGACTGAATTACTGAGGACTTGGCGTGAGTCACGACAATCCGAACTTCCTGGCCCTGGACTGGCTGACAGGTGAGATCAACGAGACACTGGCGCAGGCGCGGCAGCAACTGGAGACCTTTGCCTCCGAGGCCGAGCCCGATACGGGCCTGCTGAAAAACTGCCTCGAGCTGATTCACCAGGTGCACGGCAGCCTGCATATGGCCGAGCTGACCGGCGCCGCCATGCTTGCCGAAGAGATGGAGCAACTGGTGCAGGCACTGGCCGCCGGCGAAGTTGAGAACAGCGACGAGACGCGCGAATTCCTGATGCGCGCGTTGCTGGAACTGCCACTCTACCTGGAAAAGGTCGCCTACCAGCGCCGCGACAACGCGGTGCTGCTCCTGCCCCTGCTGAACGACCTGCGCGCGGTGCGCCGCGAGCGCCTGATTACCGAGGGCGCACTCTTCTCCCCCGATCTGTCGCCGCTGGAGATCGCCACCGGCAACCGCCAGCCGCTGCTGAATGACAAGGCCAGGCTCGACGAATTGCTGGGCAAGCTGCGCAAGATGTACCACGTGGCCGCCGCCTCCCTGATTCGCGACGTCAACAGTGGCGACAGCCTCGCCTATCTGGTCAAGGTCACCGAGAAGATGGCGCTGCTCTACAGTGGTAGTGTGCGCCGGCCCCTGTGGCAGATCCTGCTGGGAGTGTTCGAGGCCATCGCCGAACACCGCATTACCGTGATGCCGGCGCTGCGGCAATTGCTGCGGCGTATCGATGTGGAATTCCGCCTGTTGGCCGGCCGCGGGGCGCCGGTGCTAGATGCGCGGCTGGATCGCGACCTGGTGCGCAACCTGCTGTTCTATGTCTACCTCGCAGGGCCGGACGGTGAGCGTTGCGGCGCCCTCTACCGCGACTACGGACTGGACCGCGCCGTGCCGGGCACGCCGCGCCCGGATACCGAGGATGCCCTGGCCATGGGGCCGGAGGCGATGAGCACCGCGGTCGGCGCCCTGCGGGAAGAGCTGAATACAGTGCGCGAGGCACTGGAGCCCAGTCTGGCCGGTGGCGAAGCCACTCCGCTGAGCGATATCGCCGCCATCGCCAAGCGCCTCGCCGACACGCTCGGTGTACTGGGGCTGGAAAAGCAGCGCAGCCGCGCCCGGGGTATCTACGAGAGTCTGCGCGACGCATCGCGCAGCGAAGCGCCCGACGAGTTATTGCTGCAGGCGGCCGGTGAACTGGTGCAGCTGGATTCCGCGCTCGCATCCGCCATGGCCCGCAACAAAAGGGCCGACAGTGACCAGCCACTGATGGGGGATGCCACCGAGACGGTACTGCGCGAGGCGCGTGTCGGGTTGGAGACGGTAAAGGAATCCGTGGTGGAATATATCGCCAGCCACTGGGATGTCTCCTACCTGAGCCTGGTGCCGGAGCGCCTGCAGGAAGTCTGCGGGGGCCTGGAGATGGTCGGTTATCGACGCGCGGGCGACATTGTCGGCGCCTGCAAGCGCTACATCAATGAGCAGTTGATCGATGCGGCCGAGAAGCCGGAGTGGAAGCTGCTGGATACCCTCGCCGACGCCATCACCAGTGTCGAGTACTACCTCGAACGGCGTGCCGACGGTATCGAGGACGCGGATATGCTGCTGGCGCTGGCCGAGGACAGCGTCGCGACCCTCGGATTCGCCGTCGCTGGCGTCGGGGACGAACAAGCCGCTCCGGTAGAGGAGCCCGTCCCGCCGGTGGATGGGGCCGATGCCGTGGAATCGCATGTGGGCGGCGCGGAAGCGCTGACCCTGGACAGTTTTGAATTTGAACCGCAGGCCGATGAGTCGGCAGCGGGTGCCGGGGAAGACGCTGAGAGTGTCGAAGAGGCCCGGGTTGAGGGTGTCGCTGAAGAGGGCGTCGCGGAAGAGGACAGCTGGTTTGCCGGCAGCGCCGGGCTCGAGGCGGAAAGCGCGGTCGAGAGCGCCGCGTCCGCACCCGAGCAGCCACAGGTTTCCGCGGCGGCCGGGCCGGCGCCGGGCGACGACGATGAAGAGAGCCTGATCGACGATGAGATTGTCGAGATCTTCCTCGAAGAGGCGGCCGAGGTGATGGAGACCATCGGCGAGTATTTCCCCCAATGGGCCGCCGATTTCGGCAACCAGGAGGCGCTGGTGGAGTTCCGCCGCGGCTTCCATACCCTGAAAGGCTCCGGCCGCATGGTCGAGGCGCTGGAAGTCGGCGAGCTGGCCTGGGCCGTGGAGAACATGCTCAACCGAGTGATCGACGACAGCGTCAAGCCCGGGCGGGTACACGCCGAGCTGGTGGAGATGGTCCGGCAGAAATTGCCGTCGATGATCGACGGCTTCCGCCGCGGCAGCGGCGACCCGGAACCGGAGCGCACCGCGCAGTTGGAAGACTGGGCCCAGCGGCTTTCGCGCGGCGAAGTGCCGGCGGAGATGCTCGAGCCGAGCCGTCCGGCGGAACCGGCTGAGCCGGCGATCGAAGAGCCCTTCGACAGCGCCGAGGATATCGACCAGCTGTGGGAAATATTCGCCCAGGAGGCGGATACCCACCTGGTCACGGTGGCCGAGTTCCTGCGCGATATGCGCGCTGCCGCACCGCTCTTTGGTGTGCCCTCGGATCCGCTGCACCGCGCACTGCACACCCTGAAAGGCTCCGCCCATATGGCGGAAGTGACGCAGGTAGCACAGCTGATCGCGCCGCTGGAGCGTTTCGTCAAGGAGCTGCGTACCTACCAGGTCCCTATCGACGAGGACATCTATGAACTGATCAGCGATGGCGCCGACTATGTGCGCGGCGTGTTGGCGCAGATCCGCGCCGGCGAAGGCCCGACCATCGATAAATCCGAACAGTTCCTGGCGCGGGTCGCCGAACTGCAGGAGCGTGCCGTCGGCCACCTGATCCGCGAGCGCGAGGCGAACGAACCCAAAGCGGTGGATCCGCAACTGCTGGCAGTGATCATGTCCGACGGCATGAGGGTGCTGCTGGATGCCGACCAGATGTTGAATCGCTGGCGCGCGACCCCCGGCGATCGCTCGCTGCTGCAGCCGGTTGCGGATGAGCTGGAGGTGCTGCTGGACGCGGCCAGCCGCGCGCAGTTGCCGACCCTGGCGGAGCTGTCGCAGCTGTTGCTGGAGGTCTACCGCAAGGTCATCGGTGGTGCCCTGGAGGAGGAGCCGGCGCTGTGGGCGGCCCTGGAACAGGGACACAACGAGCTGCTCGACCTGGTGGATGCCGTAGCTGCCACCCAGGACCTGCCCGAAGTCAGTGAGGCGGTGGGTGAGGCGCTGCGTTACCTGGCCCAGGACGAGGGCGGCCCCAGCAACGATGAGGATTACGACTGGTCGGAACTGGGTATCGACAGCGCCGACCTGCCGGGCGCGGCTACCGAAAGTGACACCGCCGCATCCAGCGAGGACTACAGCGACCTGGGTTTCGACGATCTGGTCGCCTCCGAACAGACGGCAGAAGTCGAGGTGCCGGCCGCAGAGGTCGACGGCGAGGCGCCACAGGTTGGCGAGTCGGCGCCGGCTGCAGATCCGGTATTCGGGGACCTGTTCCTGGACGACCTGGAACTGGAGCCCGTACCGCCGATCCCCACAGAGCCGACTGCACCGAAACCCGTCGCGCCCGCCGCCCAGGGCGGCGACGACCTGCAGGCGCTGCTGGCCGATATCGATCCGGATGTCGTCGATGTGTTTATGGAGGAGGCCGGCGACCTGATCGACGAGCTCGAGGAGCTGATCCAGGAGTGGGAGCAGAACCCGGCCGACCGCAGCCAGGCCGAGGCCCTGAAACGGGTCCTGCACACTTTCAAGGGCGGCGCGCGCATGGCCGGCCTGATGGGCCTGGGCGAGGTGGCACACCGCTTCGAGACGGTGATCGAGGGCATGCAGCGAGACGCGGAGCCGTCCGCGGCATTCTTCGCCGACGCCCACTCCATCTACGACCGTGTCGCCGCCGGCGTGGAGACCGTCCGCGCCTGGATGGCCGGCGATCGTCTGCAGGACTTCGCTTCACTGCTGAGCACCAGTTGGGCCGACGACAAGGTATCGACGGGCGCCGAGCCGGCCGATGGAGCTCCCCCCGCAAGCGCGGAGGGCGGTGCGCCGGAAGAGCCACCGACAGAGCTGGCCCCGGACCACGAGTACCTGCCAGCGGCGGAAGCGGCGCCGCAGGTCCCGGCGGAAGCCGGTGCCGACAACAGGCGGGAAGCGGGCGGCAATGTGCTGCCGTTTGTGCGCAGGAAAGACCAGGTGCGCGAGCGGGAAACCGGCACACCCTCGCGGGGCCAGCCGCAGGAAATGGTGCGGGTGGCCGCGGAACTGCTGGAGGAACTGGTAAACCTCGCCGGTGAGACCTCCATCTCGCGCGGCCGCCTGGAAGAGCAGGTCAGCGAATTCGGCCTGGCGCTGGACGAGATGGATTCGACCCTGTCGCGCCTGAACGAACAGCTGCGCCGGCTCGACCTGGAAACGGAAGCGCAGATCCTGTTCCGGCAGGAGCAGCTGGCGGAGCAGGATGTGGATTTCGACCCGCTGGAAATGGACCGCTACTCGTCCATTCAGCAACTGTCGCGCTCGCTGCTGGAATCCACCTCGGACCTGATGGAACTGCGCAGCACCCTGGGCAACAAGGCCCGCGACACCGAGACACTGCTGCTGCAGCAATCGCGCGTGAACACCGAATTGCAGGAAGGCCTGATGCGCAGCCGCATGGTGCCTTTCTCGCGGCTGGTGCCGCGGCTGCGGCGTATTGTGCGGCAGGTCAGTGCCGAGCTGGGCAAGCAGGTGGACCTGGTCTTTTCCAATGTCGAGGGCGAACTGGACAGGTCCATGCTCGAGCGCATGGTGGCGCCGCTGGAGCATATGCTGCGCAACGCCGTCGACCACGGCATCGAGATGCCGCAGGAGCGCGCGGCATCCGGCAAGCCGGAGCGCGGCCGCATCAATGTGGCGCTGGAGCGCGAGGGCAGCGAGGTCGTCATCAACATCAGCGATGACGGTGCCGGCATCAACCTGATGAAAGTGCGCGAGAAGGCCATCGACAGCGGCCTGATGCGGCCGGATGCAGAGTTGTCCAACAACGAGATTCTGCAGTTCATCCTGCAGGCCGGCTTCAGTACCGCCGACCAGGTGACCCAGATTTCCGGCCGCGGCGTGGGGATGGACGTGGTATCCGCCGAGATCAAGCAGATCGGCGGCGCCGTCCATATCAACTCGCAGACGGGACAGGGCACTGAATTCATAGTGCGCCTGCCGTTTACCGTGTCGGTCAACCGGGCGCTGATGGTCAGGGTGGGCGACGACCTGTTCGCGCTGCCGCTGAATACCATCGAGGGCATCGTGCGCCTGAGCCCGTTCGAACTGGAGCACTACTACCGCTCCGGTGACGCGCGTTTCGAGTATGCCGGAGAACCCTACCAGGTGAGTTACTTCGGCACCCTGTTGCAGTCCGAGGCGCAGCCCAAGCTGAACGTGGAGGATATGCAGCTGCCGGTGTTGCTGGTGCGCTCCGAGGGGCATGCCATGGCGCTGCAGGTGGACGCGATCATGGGCAGTCGGGAGATCGTGGTGAAGAGCCTCGGCTCCCAGTTTGCCGGTGT
This sequence comes from Microbulbifer litoralis, assembly GCF_023634065.1. GTDB lineage: Bacteria > Pseudomonadota > Gammaproteobacteria > Pseudomonadales > Cellvibrionaceae > Microbulbifer > Microbulbifer litoralis. The sequence continues at coordinate 87,022 of NZ_JALKCV010000003.1, read as the reverse complement.
ACAGGGTGTTTCGGGCGCGACGGTTACCGGTGACGGTACCGTGGTGGTGATTCTCGATGCCCACGCGCTGTTGCGCCGTCAGGCGGCCCAGTTGGCGCGCCCGGACATGCCGCAGCTGGAAATGGCCCGCGAACCGGAGCCCCAGCCCGAAGAGCGGCAGCAGGTGGTCATGGTCGTGGACGACTCGGTGACTGTGCGCAAGGTCACCACGCGCTTCCTGGAGCGGGAGGGCTACCTGGTCAGTACCGCCAAGGACGGCCAGGACGCCGTGATCCAGCTGCAGGACAACCTTCCCGACCTGATTTTGCTGGATATCGAAATGCCGCGCATGGACGGCTTCGAGGTGGCGCGGCATATCCGTTCCAGCAGCCGGCTGCGGGATATACCGATCGTGATGATCACCTCGCGCACCGGCAAAAAGCACCGCGACCACGCGCTGTCCCTCGGTGTGAACCACTACCTGGGCAAGCCCTACCAGGAGGAGGTATTGCTGGAGGCGATACGCGAGTACACCGGCGGCGCCATGGTCAGTGTCTGATTTTGTGCCTGGTGCGATACTGATTAACGGAAATAGAGAAAGGCGATGAGTGGAGTTGAAGCACTTTCGGTAGAGGTTCCCGAGGAGGTAAGCAGCCTGCTCCTGCCGCTGGCCGACGGCCATTTGCTGGTCCCGGTGGACACGCTTTCGGAAGTGATCGCAATACAGACACCGGTAGCCGCCTACGAAGCGCCGGACTGGTACCTGGGGGAACTCAACTGGCGCGAGCAGCGGCTGCCGTTGTTGTCATTCGAGGTGATGCGCGGCCAGCCCCTGTCCGCCACCGACGACAGCAGCCGCATCGCGGTGCTGAGCAGCGGCAATCCCGGTGGTGACCTGCCGTTTTTTGCGCTGGTGCTGCACGGAACCCCGCGGCTTGTGCGCGTGACAGAGGAAGAGCTGGCGGGCCGCGAGCAGCCCTGCGGTCTGGGAGAGTTGATGCACGTGGCGCTGTCCGGCGAGGAGGCCGTTATTCCGGACCTGGCCGCCCTGGAGAGGGCCTGCCTCGAATACCGGGATGGGCGTTAGACACAGGCCCCGGCAACTGATCTGCAATAAAAAACGGGGCCAGGGGCCCCGTTTTTTTATCGGTTCTTCTTGGCGCAGTACTAAAAAAGCTCTTCCGGCAGCGATTCGCCCGAGTCTTCGGTTTCTCCTTCACTGCTGGAGCTGTCCGGGCGGTAGGAGCTGTAGTTCTCGCGACCCGGCAGATGGCCCTCGCGGAATATCTCGAACATGCCGCCGCGGGAAGTGCGCAGGCCGGTGCGCGGATTAATGCGCACGGTCACGATACCGTCCGGCTGCGGCAGATGTCTTTCCGGCAGCCCCTCTAGCGCGATGCTCATGAAATCGATCCAGATCGGCAGCGCCGCCGAGCCGCCGTATTCCCGTTTGCCGAGCTGGCCGTTGGAGTCGAAGCCGACCCAGGCGCTGGTGACCAGGTGTGGACTGTAGCCGGAGAACCAGGCGTCCCGCGGGCCATTGGTGGTGCCGGTCTTGCCGGCGATATCGCCGCGCTTCATTGCCAGCGCTTTCCTGCCGGTCCCCTTCTTGATCACGTCCTTCAGAATCGAGTCCATGATGTAAGTGGTTTCGGCGGACATGGCGCGCGGTGCCCGCGGTGGGGCCTGTTCTTCGCTCAGCGGGTTGACCTGCAGGGTGCGCAGCTCGATGGGCTCCTCGGCGGGGGCCATCAGGTCCGCTTCGATCTGAGCATCCGCCAGGTTCATCGGTTCCCGCTGCAGTTCGCCCTCGCTTTCACTGCCCGGTTCGGGACATTCCCGGCAGACGGTCAGCGGCAGTGCCCGGTAGATGCTCTTGCCGTTGACATCCAGTACCCGGTCCACCAGGTAGGGCTCGACGCGGAAACCACCGTTGGCGAAAGCCGCGTAGCCGCGCGCCACTTCCAGCGGTGTCAGCGCCGAGCTGCCCAGGGCAATGGTCAGGTTGCGGGCCAGCTTGCTGCGATCGAAGCCGAAGTTCTCTACATAGTCCAGCGCGTAGTCGATGCCAATGGCCTGTAGCAGGCGGATCGACACCAGGTTGCGGGACTTGTAAAGACCCCGGCGCAAGCGGGTCGGGCCCAGGAAGCGGCCGCTGGAGTTTTCCGGGCGCCAGACATCCTGCAGGTTGGTGTCCTCGAAGATGATCGGTGCATCGTTGATGATGCTGGCGGCGGTATAGCCCTTCTCGATTGCGGACGCGTAGATGAACGGCTTGAAGTTCGAGCCCGGCTGTCGCGCCGCCTGGGTAACGCGGTTGAAATGGCTCTGGCGGAAGTCGTAGCCGCCCACCAGCGCGCGGATGGCGCCATCCTCCGGATTCAGCGATACCAGCGCACCCTGGGCGTCCGGGACCTGGGCCAGGTGCCATTCCTCCCGCAACTGGGGTTCGGGCTCCGGTACACTGTGCTGGCCGGGATCGGCGAAAGGATCGTCGGCCGGATCCCGGTCTTCGGTATCGGCCAAGTCATTATCGCCGTCAGTTTCGCTGTCGTCGTCCGCGCGGTCCCCGGCCTTGACCTCGACGCGTCGCAGGCGGATCACGTCGCCGGGGGCAAACATCTCCTCGGCGGACTTCAGGCGCGCGCCGCGCGCGTTCTCGGAGATGTAGGGCCGCAGTTTGTCCAAACCATTCTCCCAGAGCACCTCGACCACGCGCCGATCGCGCAACTGCACCTGCAGCTGCTGAGGCTCGACCGCCGTCACCACAGCCGGTTCCAGGCCGCCGAGCACCGGGATCTCGTTGAGCAGGTCGACCAGTTGGTCGCTGTCTTCGAGCAGTTCGGGTTCCAGTCGCTGCTCCGGGCCGCGGTAACCGTGGCGGTCGTCGTAGGTCTCCAGCCCGTGCTGCAGGGCCTCACGCGCGGCCTGCTGCAGCTTGCTATCGACGGTGGTAATGACCTGGTAGCCGTCGGTGTAGGCGGCATCGCCGAACAGCTCCACCGCCTCCTTGCGGGCCATCTCGGCGATATAGGGGGCGCTCATGTCCAGGTCGCGGCCGTGGTAGCGGGCGGTGACCGGCGCTGTGATGGAGTTCTTGTAGTCGTCTTGGTCGATATAGCCGAGCTCCAGCATCCGCTTCAGGATCCAGTTGCGGCGCACCAGTGCGCGGGTCGGGTTGGCAATCGGGTTGTAGGTGGACGGGGCCTTGGGCAGACCGGCCATCATCGCCCATTGGGACAGGTTCAACTCCTTGATATCGCGCCCGTAGTAGACGTGTGCGGCCGCCTGGAAGCCGTAGGCGCGATTGCCGAGGAAAATTTTATTGATATAAAGCTCGAGAATATCGTCCTTGGAGAGTTCCCGTTCGATTTGCAGCGACAGCAGGATTTCATTGAATTTGCGCAGGAAGCGCTGTTCGCGGCTCAGGAAGAAGTTGCGGGCCACCTGCATGGTCAGGGTGCTGCCGCCGGATTGAATCGAACCCGTTTGCAATAATTGTGATGCAGCTCTCATCAGGCCTTTAATGGAAACGCCGTTATGGGAGTAAAATCCGGCATCCTCGGCGGCGAGTACAGCCCTGACGAACATCTCCGGCGTCTCGTCCATGGTGATGGGGTTGCGCCGCTTCTCGCCGAACTCGCCTATCAGCTTCATATCCTGTGAATAGACCCGCAGCGGTGTCTGCAGGCGGATATCGCGCAGGCTTTCCACGGACGGCAGGCCCGGCTTCAGGTAGAGATAGATGCTGGAGAAGGCCATCGCGGCGGCGGCGGCACCGGCCAGGGCGAGCCAGAACAGGGCGAGCAGGCGGTTGCGGGCTTTATCGGTCATGAGTTGCTTCTGGTTTACGTCCAAATCGGGTCCAATAAATGATTATACGAGGATTGTGCGCTGTTACCTATGCAAAAGCCGGTTGCAGCTGTAATTTAAAGTGCTATAACATCAGATCTTCATAACCCACGGAAAGATAAGAAAAATGGGGATGCTCCCTTTTCTCAACAAAGGCCCTAAGGCCATGCTGGGGCTCGATATTAGCTCCACCGCGGTCAAGTTGCTGGAGCTGAGTCGCAACGGTGACAAATACCGGGTGGAATGCTACGCGGCCGAACCCCTGCCTCCCAATGCGGTTGTGGACAAGAATATCAACGATGTCGGCGCGACCGCGGAGGCCATCCGCAAGGTCGTGCGCCGCTCCAAGACCCGCCTGCGCCAGGCGGCGGTGGCGGTGTCCGGCTCCGCAGTGATCACCAAGACGCTGGAGATGCCGTCGGACCTGAACGACGACGCGCTGGAGGCGCAGATAGCGCTGGAGGCCGACCAGTACATTCCCTATCCGCTGGACGAGGTAAACCTGGATTTCGAGGTCCAGGGCCCGTCCGACAAGGGCGAGGGGCAGGTCGAGGTGCTGCTGGCGGCCTGCCGCAGTGAGAATATCGAGCAGCGTGTGTCCGCGCTGTCTGACGCCGACCTGACCGCCGGTGTGGTGGATGTCGAAGCCTATGCCATCGAGCGCGCCTACACCCTGTTGGAGCGCCAGTTCCCACCCCAGGAGCAGCTGGTCGTGGCGGTGATCGACATCGGTGCGACCATGAGTGCGCTGTCGGTGCTGGTGGATGGGCGCACCGTCTACACCCGCGAACAGCTGTTCGGCGGCCGCCAGTTGACCGACGAAATCCAGCGCCGCTACGGGCTGTCCTCCGAAGAGGCGGGCCTGGCCAAGCGACAGGGCGGCAGCGGCCTGCCCGACGACTACTACCCGGAGGTGCTGGAGCCCTTCCGCGACGCGGTGATCCAGCAGGTGACCCGCTCGCTGCAGTTCTTCTATTCATCCACCTCCTACAGCGATGTGGACTACATACTGCTGGGCGGTGGGGTGGCCGCGATGGACGGCCTGGCGGACCTGGTCAGCCAGAAACTGAACAAGCCCACGGTGGTGGCCAATCCCTTCCACGATATGAACGTCGCCTCGCGGGTCAACCGGCAGGCGCTGGCCAATGAGGCGCCGTCACTGATGATTGCCGCCGGCCTGGCGATGCGCGAGCGGGAGTTCTGAGCATGGCAAAAATCAACCTATTGCCCTGGCGCCAGGAATACCGCGCGCAGAAACAGAAAGAGTTCCAGCAGGTGGCGACCCTGGTGGTGATCGCGGCCTGCGCGTCAGCTTTCCTGTGGATGAAGACGGTCGACGGCCAGATCGACAACCAGAAAGAACGCAACCAGATACTGCAGACCGAGATCAATGCGCTCAACAAACAGGTGCGCGAGATCAAGGACCTGAAAAAGCGTCGCCAGGAACTGATCGACCGCATGCGCGTGATCCAGGAATTGCAGGGCAACCGGCCGCTATCGGTGCGCTATTTCGACGAGATGGTGCGCTCGGCACCCGAGGGACTCTGGCTCACCGGCCTCAAGCGCAGTGGCGATACCGTGCAGATCTCGGGCGTTGCCGAATCCAATAACCGCGTCTCCTCATTCATGCGCAACCTGGACCAATCCGACTGGTACCAGTCCCCGAACCTCACCGGTGTTACCGCCAAACCGGAATTTGGCGAGCAGGCCAGCGCTTTCCAGATGACGGTGGCTGTCAGCGGGCGCAAGAAAGAAGACGAAGAACAGGCTGACGCCGGTTAAGCAAAGGAACCCGACATGGCTCTGGAGGATACGCTCAAACAGCTGAATCAGCTCGATATCAATGATATCGATTTCTCGCGCGTCGGCGTCTGGCCGCTGGCGGGCCGCGTGGCCCTGCTGATCATAATCGCGGCGGTATTGGTCGGCGGCGCATACTATTTCATGATCAGCGACCGCTACCAGCAGCTCGAATTTGCCGCCAACAAGGAGCGGGAGCTGTTTAACCAGTTCGAGAAAAAGTCCTTTGAGGCGGCGAACCTGGATGCTTACCGCGAACAGCTGGTCGAAATGGAGGAAACCTTCGGCTCGCTGCTGCAGCAGTTGCCGAAGGATACAGAAGTGCCCGGCCTGCTGGAGGATATCGACGAGTACGGTCGCGGCAGTGGCCTGACGATCCAGAAAGTGGCACTGGAAGACGAGCAGGTGGGCGAGTTCTATGTAGAACTGCCGATCCGCATTGAGGTGCAGGGCGGTTATCACGAGTTCGGTGCATTTGTCAGTGGCATCGCCGGTATGCCGCGGATCGTCACCCTGCACGATTTCAATATCGAGACCAACAAAGAGAGCGGCGCGCTGCTGAATATGGTGATCAACGCCAAAACCTACCGCTACAAAGAGCAGGGGGAAGAGGGATGAGCAGATATGCAGTCCTGACCGCAGCCCTGCTGGCGCTGGCCGGTTGCAGCCTCGACGGCGATCACAGCGACCTGAACCAGAAAATGGCGGCGGTAAAACACAAGCCCAAAGGGCAGATAGAGCCGATTCCGACCTTTACGCCCTACAGTCCCTATGTCTACAGCGCCGCGGCGCAGCGCAGCCCGTTTACCCGTCCGGTGCTCGAGTCGGACCAGCGTCTGGTGGGACGCAAGTTGGATGTGGCTCCGGATATGAGTCGCCAGCAAGAGTTGCTCGAGGGCTATCCGTTCGACGCCCTGTCGATGGTGGGCACGCTGTCCCGCGGCGGTCAGCTGTGGGCGCTGATCAATGACGGTGAGGGCGGTATCCACCGTATCACGGTCGGCAACTACCTGGGTAAAAACCACGGCCGCGTCGTGAATGCCTCACCATCGCAGCTGGACGTACTGGAAATCGTACCGGATGGCACCGGCGGCTGGATTGAACGGCCGCGGGCGCTGACTTTGGAAGAGAAGGACAACTAGTAATGATCAACAGGCAACTCGCCAAAGTACTGGCTCCGGCAAGGGTTCTGTTGCTGGGCCTGGCAATGATGCCCGCGGTTCTGATGGCGCAGGTCAACCAGCTCAACGACATCCAGTTCTCTGAACTGCCCGGCAGCCGCGTGCAACTGCGGCTGACGTTCAGCGATGTGCCGCCGGAACCGACCGGCTACACCATCGAGAAGCCAGCGCGTATCGTGATGGACTTCGCCGGGGTGGAAAGCGCCCTGGCGGAAAAGAAATACACCCTGGGTATCGGCGCTGCGCGCAGTGCGGTGGTGGTGTCCAGCGAAGACCGCACTCGCCTGATCGTCAACCTGGATGAGCTGCCGGTCTACACCAGCGAGCGGCAGGGCAACCAGGTGCTGCTCGAGATTGGGGCCGATTCCGCCGCCACGGCCACGGTTGCCGCGGCGCCCACCAAGCAGGCTCACAATGACGGCATCCAGGTTGGCGGCGAGAAACGCTTCCAGGCGGCCAGCAATATCGCCATCCGCAATGTGGATTTCCGCCGCGGCGAAGCGGGTGAGGGCAAGGTAATCATCAGCCTGAGTGACCCGGCGGTGAATATCGATGTGGAGCGCACCAAGGGCAGGATTCTGCTGACGTTCCTCGGCGCCGACCTTCCGGCCGAGCTGCGCCAGCGCCTGGATGTCACCGATTTCGCCACCCCGGTCAATTCCATCACCGTGGACCACGATGGGCGCAATACCATCATTGCCGTGGATCCCAACGATTCCGACTACGACTACCTGGCTTACCAGGCCGACAATGAGTATGTGCTCAGCGTCAAGCCGCTGACAGTGGCCGAGGTGAAGGAAAAAGAGAAGGAATTCCGTTTCACCGGTGAGAAGTTGTCGCTGAATTTCCAGGATATCGAGGTGCGCTCGGTACTGCAGCTGATCGCCGACTTTACCGACCTGAACCTGGTGGCCAGCGACACCGTGGAGGGGCGGATCACCCTGCGCCTCGACGGCGTGCCCTGGGACCAGGCACTGGAATTGATCCTGAAGGCCAAGGGGCTCGACAAGCGCCAGGAAGGCAATGTGATCATGGTGGCGCCAGCGGCCGAGATCGCCGAGCGCGAGCGCCAGGAGCTGGAGACGCGCAAACAGCTGCAGGAGCTGGCGCCGCTGCGCACCGAATATATCCAGGTGCGTTACGCCGATGCAGGTGAGTTGTTCAGCCTGTTTTCCGGTGATGACCAGCGGGGTGGGGGTGCCGGACAAGGCAACTTTGCCGGCGGTCAACAGGACGCACAGCAGCGCAGTATGCTGTCCGCGCGCGGCAGTGCGATTGTCGATGAGCGCACCAATACCATCATCCTGACTGATACCGAGGAAAAAATTGCGCAATTCCGGGACCTGATCAGCGCGATAGATATCCCCGTTCGTCAGGTAATGATTGAAGCCCGTATCGTGAATGCCAACACGAACTTCCTGAATGAACTGGGGGTACGTTGGAACTACGGTGCCCACCACTCAGTCAATGGCGGTATCTCCGAAGGCGTTGGGTCTCTCGATGGGTCCATCCTGTTGGAGGACAACGTCGACGAGGAAACCGGGGCCTGGACGCCGAGCCTCGACGACACCCTGTTGGTGGATCTGGGTGTTGCGGATGCGGCCGGCAGTTATGCCTATTCAATTATCAAGGATAACTATTTTATAGGCCTTGAGCTTTCCGCCCTGGAAGATGTGGGTAGTGCCGAAATTGTCTCCCAGCCGAAAGTGGTGACAGGCGACAAGCAGGAAGCAAATATCAGGTCGGGGGTAGAACTGCCCTACCTGGAGGCCACCTCTTCCGGTGCTGCATCGGTGACCTTCCGCCAGGCGGTGCTGGAGTTGAATGTGACCCCGCAGATCACGCCTGACAACAACATCATCATGACGCTCAATATCAGCCAGGATACTGTGGGTGAGTTGGTCGGCACCACGGGGATTCCGGCGATCAATATCAACTCAGTCAATACCAAAGTGCTGGTCAATAATGGCGAGACCATTGTACTGGGTGGTATTTTTGAAAATACTGTGGTGGATGGTGAAACCAAAGTACCGCTGTTGGGCGATATTCCCTTCCTGGGCCATCTGTTCAAGAACACCGTACGCCAGGACGATAAACGCGAAATGCTGGTTTTCATCACGCCACGTATTATGGAAGACGAGCTGTTCTTCTCAGGCGGAAAGTGATCGAGCACTCCATCTTTCTTGTCGGTCCCATGGGGGCCGGCAAGTCCACCATCGGCAAGTTGCTGGCGGCTGAACTCCAGCTGCCGTTTGCCGATTCCGACAAGGTACTGGAAGATCGAACCGGTGCCGACATTCCCTGGATCTTCGATGTCGAGGGCGAGGCGGGTTTCCGCAAGCGCGAAAGCGAAGTATTGGCGGATCTCTGTGCCGGCCCCGTTCAGGTGGTGGCCACCGGCGGCGGCATAGTGCTGTTGCCCGGCAATCGCCAGTTGCTGCGCAAGCAGGGCCTGGTGGTCTATCTGCAGGCGAGTGTCGACCAGCTGCTCGAGCGAACATCCAAGAACGCCAACCGGCCGCTGCTGCAGGTGGCCGATCCCCGCGCCCGCATCGTCGAATTGCTCGAGGAGCGCGACGCCCTTTACCGGGAAGTGGCCGATATTGTCTGCGACACCGACCACTGCACGCCCAAACAGGCTGCGCTGATGGTGGTGGAGCGCCTCGGCGCGCCGTAAAGCCCCCGCTTCGTGCTAAAGTGCCCTCCCGGCCGCGGTTGCCGCGGCTCCTGTCTACCTGTTCGTGCCAAACGGAGGGCGAAGTGCACAGCCTCAATGTGGAACTGGGAGAGCGAAGCTATCCCATCGAGATCGGCTCAAATCTGCTCGGAAATCCGCAGAACCTGCTGCCCTTTATTGGCGGTAACCAGGTCTGTGTCGTGACCAACGAGACAGTGGCGCCCCTGTACCTTTCCCGGCTGCTGGAGGGGCTGTCCGGCCTGGACAAGGTCGATACACTGACACTGCCGGATGGCGAGGCCTTCAAGACTCTCGATACGGTCAACCGGGTCTTCGACCTGTTGCTGGAAAAACGCCACAACCGCAGCACCACCCTGATCGCCCTCGGCGGTGGGGTCATCGGCGATATGACCGGGTTTGCCGCGGCCTGCTACCAGCGCGGGGTCGATTTTATCCAGGTGCCCACCACGCTGCTGGCCCAGGTGGATTCGTCGGTGGGAGGCAAGACAGGCGTCAACCACCCGCTGGGCAAGAATATGATCGGCGCCTTTCACCAACCGCGGTTGGTGATCGCCGATATGGATACTCTCGCCAGTCTGCCGCAACGCGAACTGGCCGCGGGTCTGGCCGAGGTGATCAAGTACGGGCTGATCTGCGATGCGCCCTTTTTCGACTGGCTGGAGGCAAACCTGCCCCGCCTGCTGGAGCGGGAACCCGGGGCATTGGCCTATGCCGTCGAGCGCTGTTGTCGGGACAAGGCCGCGGTGGTGGCGGAAGACGAGCGGGAGTCCGGCCGCCGGGCGATTCTCAACTTCGGCCATACCTTCGGCCACGCGATCGAGGCGGTGCAGGGCTACGGCAACTGGCTGCACGGTGAGGCGGTGGCGGCCGGCATGGTGATGGCCGCCGAGCTGTCCCGGCTGCGCGGCGATATCGACGGCGCACTGGTTGCGAGAATTCGCACTCTGCTGGAGGCCGCCGGGCTGCCGGTATCCGCGCCGGAGGGGATGACGACCGGGGCTTTCCTGGAGGCCATGTCCATCGACAAGAAGGTGCTGGATGGTCGCCTGCGCCTGATTCTACTCGCATCGCTGGGTGACGCGCAGATCGTCGACGACAGCCCGCGCGAGCAGGTGATCGAAGCATTGTCTCTCTGCGGTGCGGTGTGATCTCCAGCACAAGAAACTATGCTGACTGAGGACTATTTCGCAATCTCTTTTGCCAAAAGAAGATAAGTCGGTTTTGATACCTCTTGACAGAAGATAAAACTGGCAAACCTTGCAATTCCAGGGGCGCGCCAGTAATATTGCGCGCCCTCTGGGGAAAACCCGGCGAAGCAGTACACCAGCAAGACAATAAAAAAGCCCGCACGCGGGCTTTTTTTGTCAGTGGGGTATGTTCAGCAGCAGCCCCACCCTTCAGGCAGCGTTATCCCGGCGACACCGGGCTGCCGAGGGTCGCAACGATAACGATGAGGAATTCTATGGGTAGCGGTCTGTATCGGTTGGATGAGTTCAAGGACAACTGTGGCTTTGGCCTCATCGCGCATCTGAAAGGCAAGGCCAGTCACAAACTCGTGCAGACGGCGATCGAGTCGCTCACCTGCATGACGCACCGCGGCGGTATCGCCGCCGACGGCAAGACCGGCGATGGCTGTGGCCTGCTATTGCAGAAACCCGATGCCTTCCTGCGCGCCGAGGCGAAAGACCTGTTCGGCACCGAGTTGACCGATGCCTATGCCGTGGGGTCGATCATGCTGCCGCTCGACGAAGAGGCGGCCCGTGGCGCGCGCGAAATTCTCGAGCGAGAGCTGACGGCCCAGGGGCTGCGTATCGCCGGCTGGCGGCCGGTGCCCACCGACAACGACTGCCTGGGCCCGATTGCCAAGGAAACCCTGCCGCGCTTCGAACACCTGTTGCTCAACGACGCCGAAGAACCCCTCGGGGAAGCGAAATTCAACGCGCGTCTGTTTGTCGCCCGCCGCAGGGCCGAACAGCAGCTGGGCGATGGCGTCTATATTGCCAGCCTGTCCACCAGCGTGCTGTCCTACAAGGGCCTGATGATCCCAGCGGACCTGCCCAAATTCTTCCCGGAACTGGCGGACCCGCGCCTGGAGACCGCCATCTGTGTGTTCCACCAGCGCTTCTCCACCAATACCATGCCGCGCTGGCCGCTGGCGCAGCCGTTCCGCCTGCTGGCGCACAACGGCGAGATCAACACCATTACCGGCAACCGCAACTGGTCCGTGGCGCGCACACCGAAATTCGCCACCGAACTGATCCCCGAGTTGTCGGAACTGGCACCGCTGGTCAACCGCGAGGGCTCCGACTCCTCCAGCCTCGACAACATGCTCGAGATGCTGACCGCCGGCGGTATGGAGCTGCACCGGGCGGTGCGCATGCTGGTGCCGCCGGCCTGGCAGAATGTCGAGAGCATGGATTCCGACCTGCGCGCCTTCTACGAATACACGTCCATGCATATGGAACCCTGGGACGGCCCCGCCGGCCTGGTGATGACCGACGGCCGCTACGCTGTCTGTACCCTGGACCGCAACGGCCTGCGCCCGTCGCGCTGGGTGATCACCGACGACGACGTGATCACTGTCGCCTCCGAGATCGGCACCTACGACTACGCGCCGGAGAATGTAGTGGCCAAGGGCCGCCTGGGCCCGGGCCAGATGCTGTCGGTGGATACCCGCGAGGGCAAGTTGCTGCATACCGACGACATCGACGATATGCTCAAGCGCTCGCAGCCCTACAAGCGCTGGCTGAAGGACAAGGCGCGCCGCATCCGCTCCACCCTGGTGACGGCGCCGGTGGACAACAACTTCTCCCACGAGCAGTTCAAGGTCTACCAGAAACTGTTCAGCTCTTCCCTCGAGGAGCGCAATACCGTGGTGCGGCCGATGGCCGAAGCGGGCCAGGAGGCGGTCGGCTCAATGGGCGACGACACCCCCATGGCGGTGCTGTCGCGCCACAACCGTTCCATCTACGATTATTTCCGCCAGCAGTTCGCCCAGGTCACCAATCCGCCCATCGATCCGCTGCGGGAAACCGTGGTCATGTCCCTGGAGACCTGCCTCGGCCGCGAGAAATCCGTGTTCGAGGAGACGGCCGAGCACGCCGACCGGGTGATCCTGTCGTCGCCGGTGCTGTCGCACATGAAATACACGGCGTTGCTGGAGCTGGACCGCCCGGGCTTCGGGACGAAGATTTTCGACCTGAACTACGACCCGGCAGAACTGGATCTGCGCGCGGCCATCGAGAAACTCTGCGCCGATGTGGAAGCGGCGGTGCGCAGTGACGAGGCCGTGATCGTGGTACTGTCGGACCGCGAGATCGCCGAGGGCAGGCTGCCGATCGATGCGCTGTTGGCCACCGGCGCCGTGCACCACCACCTGGTGCACGCCGGCCTGCGCTGCGATACCAATATCGTCGTCGATACCGCCAGCAGCCGCGACGCGCACCAACTGGCGTGCCTGATCGGTGTCGGTGCCACCGCGGTGCACCCGTATTTCTCCTACAGCATCATCAACCACCTGATCGACACCGGCGAACTGCTGCTGGACGCGGCCGAGGCACAGAAGAACTACCGCAACGGCATCATCAAGGGACTGCTGAAAATCCTGTCGAAGATGGGCATTTCCACCGTGACTTCCTATCGCGGTGCACTGCTGTTCGAGCTGGTGGGCCTGGACCGCGATGTGGTGGACCTGTGTTTCCCCGGTGCCGCCAGCCGCATCCAGGGTGCCGGTTTCGTCGACCTGCAGGCGGATACGGCGGCGCGGGCGAAGATCGCCTGGAAGGCCCGCAAACCGGTATCGCCGGGCGGCCTGCACAAATTTGTCTACGGCCAGGAGTACCACGCCTTCAACCCGGACGTGGTCATGGCGTTGCAGCAGGCGGTGCGCACCGGCGACTACTCCGCCTGGCGCGACTATGCCGAACTGATCAACAAGCGCCCGGTGGCGACACTGCGCGACCTGCTGGCCTTCCGGGAAGACCTGCAGCCGATCCCGCTGGAGGAAGTGGAGCCAGCGGAAAATATCCTGCGCCGCTTCGACTCCGCCGCCATGTCCCTCGGCGCCCTGTCGCCGGAGGCGCACGAGTCCCTGGCCCAGGCCATGAACCGCCTCGGCGGCCGCTCCAACAGCGGCGAGGGCGGCGAGGACCCGGCGCGCTTCGGGACCGACAAGGTGTCCAGGATCAAGCAGGTGGCGTCCGGTCGCTTCGGCGTGACACCCCACTACCTGGTCAACGCCGATGTACTGCAGATCAAGGTGGCCCAGGGCGCCAAGCCCGGCGAGGGCGGCCAGTTGCCCGGCGGCAAGGTCAACGAGCTGATCGCGCGGCTGCGCTATTCGGTACCCGGTGTGACCCTGATCTCGCCGCCGCCGCACCACGACATCTACTCGATCGAGGACCTGGCGCAGTTGATCTTCGACCTGAAGCAGGTCAACCCGGACGCGCTGGTGTCGGTCAAGCTGGTCTCCCGCCCCGGTGTCGGTACCATCGCCGCCGGTGTGGCCAAGGCCTACGCCGACCTGATCACCATCTCCGGCTACGACGGCGGCACCGCCGCCAGCCCCATCACCTCGATCCGCTACGCCGGTTCGCCCTGGGAGCTGGGCCTGTCGGAGACGCACCAGACCCTGCGCGCCAACGACCTGCGCGACAAGGTGCGGGTGCAGACCGACGGCGGTCTCAAGAGCGGACTGGACGTGATCAAGGCGGCTATCCTCGGCGCCGAGAGTTTCGGCTTCGGTACCGCGCCGATGGTCGCGCTGGGCTGCAAATACCTGCGTATCTGCCACCTGAACAACTGCGCCACCGGTGTCGCCACCCAGAACCAGGACCTGCGCGACGAGCACTATATCGGCACCGCCGAGATGGCGATGAACTTCTTCAAATTCGTCGCCGAGGAAGTGCGCGAATGGATGGCGGGCCTGGGTGTGCGTTCCATCGAGGAGCTGGTGGGTCGCGTCGACCTGCTGCGCGTATTGGAAGGCGAGACCGACAAGCAGAAAAAACTGGACCTGTCGCCACTGCTGTACCGCGACGAACTGCTCGACAGCAAGCCGCAGACCTGCCAGATCCCGCACAACGACCCCTGGGACAAGGGCGAGCTGGCGGAGCGCATGGTCGCGGACATGCTGTCGGCGATCGAAAACCTGTCCGGCGGTGAGTTCAGCTATGAAGTCACCAACTGCGATCGCTCCATCGGCGCACGCCTGTCCGGCGAGATCGCGAAGCGCCACGGCAACCAGGGCATGGCGGATGCGCCGGTGAAGCTGCAACTGAAAGGCGTCGCGGGCCAGTCCTTCGGTGTCTGGAACGCCGGCGGCCTGGAGATGTACCTGGAAGGGGACGCCAACGACTATGTCGGCAAGGGCATGGCCGGCGGCAAGCTGGTGATCCGCCCGCCGCAGAACAGCGCCTTCGAGTCCCAGGACACCAGCATCGTCGGCAACACCTGCCTCTACGGTGCCACCGGCGGCAAACTGTTTGCCGCCGGTCGTGCCGGCGAGCGCTTCGCCGTGCGCAACTCCGGCGCCTATGCGGTGGTCGAGGGCGCCGGCGATCACTGCTGCGAATACATGACCGGCGGCATGGTCGCGGTGCTCGGCGGCACCGGCTACAACTTCGGCGCCGGCATGACCGGTGGCTTTGCCTATGTGCTGGACCTGGAGCGCAATTTCTTCGACAAGTGCAACCACGAGCTGATCGAGCTGCGCCGCATCAGCAGCGAGACTCTGGAACCGCACCAGAGTCACCTGCGCGAGGTGATCGAGGAATTTGCCAATGAAACCGGCAGTGCCTGGGGCGCTGAGTTGCTGGACAACTTCGACGACTACCTGAGCCGCTTCTGGCTGGTCAAACCCAAGGCGGCGAGCCTCGCCGGTCTGCTGGCGGACGTGCGCAAGCGCGGCGAATAAGGGGTGAACAGAATGAAAGAAAGACTGAGCAACGATTTCCAGTTTGTCGACGTGGGCCGCATGGACCCGCCGAAAAAGGACATCATCACCCGCACCAACCAGTTTGTGGAGATCTACCAGCCGTACACCGAGCGGCAGGTGGCCAACCAGGCGCACCGCTGCCTGGATTGCGGCAACCCCTACTGTGAGACCGGCTGTCCGGTACACAACTATATTCCCAACTGGCTCAAGCTGATCAGCGACGGCAACATCATGGAGGCGGCGGAACTCAGCCACCAGACCAACTCGCTGCCGGAAGTCTGCGGCCGGGTCTGCCCGCAGGACCGCCTGTGCGAGGGCGCCTGCACCCTGAACGACGGCTTCGGCGCGGTGACCATCGGCAACGCGGAAAAGTACATCACCGACACCGCCTTCGCCCTGGGCTGGAAGCCGGACCTGAGCCATGTAAAGAAAACCGACAAACGCGTGGCCGTCATCGGCGCCGGCCCGGCCGGGCTCGGCTGTGCCGATATCCTGGTGCGCAACGGTGTGCAGCCGGTGGTGTTCGACAAATACCCCGAGATCGGCGGCCTGATCACCTTCGGTATCCCGGAGTTCAAGCTGGAAAAGTCCGTGATGCAGCGGCGCCGCGAAATTTTCACCGGTATGGGGGTCGAGTTCTGCCTCAATACCGAAGTGGGTAAAGACATCACCTTCGAAGAGCTGCTCAACGACTACGATGCCGTATTCATGGGCATGGGCACCTACAACTACATGAAAGGTGGTTTCCCCGGCGAGGACCTGCCCGGCGTACACGATGCGCTGCCGTTCCTGGTGGGCAACGTGAACCGCAACATGGGCTGGGAAAAGAGCCCGGAAGAGTTCATTTCTGTCGAGGGCAAGCGCGTGGTGGTGCTCGGCGGTGGCGACACGGCCATGGACTGCAACCGCACCTCCGTGCGCCAGGGGGCCCGGAGCGTGACCTGCGCCTACCGCCGCGACGAGGAAAACATGCCCGGCTCCCGCCGCGAGGTGGCCAATGCCAAGGAAGAGGGGGTGAAGTTCCTGTTCAACCGCCAGCCGGTGGAGATCGTCGGTGGCGGCGAGAGTGGCGGTGTGACCGGCGTCAAGGTGGTGACCACCGAACTGGGCGAGCCGGACGAAAACGGCCGCCGCCGCCCGCAGGTGGTGGAGGGCTCCGAGGAAATTGTGCCCGCCGACGTGGTGCTGGTGGCCTTTGGCTTCCGTCCCGACCCGCAGGAATGGTTCGGCGAGCACAAGATCGACGTGGCCGACTGGGGCGGCGTCATCGCGCCGGAAGAGCAGGAGTTCAAGTTCCAGACCAGCAACGAGAAGGTCTTTGCCGGCGGCGATATGGTGCGCGGCTCCGACCTGGTGGTGACCGCCATCTGGGAGGGGCGCCAGGCCGCCGAGGGTATCCTCGATTATCTCGATGTCTGATCCGGTAGCGCCGGGTTCCGGCCCGGCCCGCGGGCCGCTGGAATACCCGGCGGCCGTTCCCAATCGCCACCATACGAATAACCAATAGACCGTCCCCTGTCACAGTCCGGCAGCGCTCTGTACAATAGCCGCCGTTTTAGCCAGCCCCACGCCGGAAAGTGTACAGATCATGCCCGATTCCCAATTTGCCCCCCTGAAAAACGACCGATTCCTGCGCGCCCTGGCCCGCCAGCCGGTGGACCGCACTCCCGTGTGGATGATGCGCCAGGCCGGCCGCTACCTGCCCGAGTACCGCGCCGCGCGCGCCAAGGCCGGCAGCTTTATGGACCTGTGTCGCAATACCGAGCTGGCTTGCGAGGTGACGCTGCAGCCGCTGGAGCGCTACCCGCTGGATGCGGCGATTCTGTTTTCCGACATACTGACGATCCCCGACGCCATGGGCCTGGGGCTCTACTTCGAAGAGGGCGAGGGACCCAAATTCCGCAAGCCGGTCCGCACCGGTGCGGAGATCGGCGCACTGGAGGTGGTGAACAGTGAGCGCGATCTGGACTATGTCATGAACGCGGTGTCCGCCATCCGCCGCGAACTGAATGGTCGCGTGCCGCTAATCGGCTTTTCCGGCAGCCCCTGGACACTCGCCACCTATATGGTCGAGGGCGGCTCCAGCCGCGACTTTGCCCGCTGCAAGGCGCTGCTCTACAACCAGCCGGAAGTCATGCACCAGTTGTTGACAGTGCTGGCGGATTCGGTGATCAACTACCTGAACGCGCAGATTCGCGCCGGTGCCCAGGCGGTGCAGATCTTCGATACCTGGGGCGGGGCCCTCAGCCACGAGGCCTACCGTGAATTCTCCCTGCAATATATGGCGCGTATCGTCGACGGCCTGATCAAAGAGGCGGACGGCCGCCCGGTGCCGGCGATCCTGTTTACCAAGGGCGGCGGCCAGTGGCTGGAGGCCATGGCCGATTCCGGTGCCAGCGCGCTGGGTCTGGATTGGACCACCGACCTGGGTGCGGCGCGCGCCCGCGTCGGGGACAAGGTGGCCCTGCAGGGCAATCTGGACCCGGCGGTGCTCTATGCGTCGCCGGAGCGAATCCGCAGCGAAGTGGCTGCGGTGCTGGCGTCCTTCGGGCGCGGCAGCGGCCATATCTTCAACCTGGGGCACGGCATCACGCCGAAAGTGGACCCGGAACACGCGCGCGCGATGATCGAGGCGGTGGTCGAATTATCACCGCAATACCACGATTGAGCCGCTGGCCAAGTCGTATTACACGCTCTTACATCATTACCGTGATATCGGTCACAATTTCATTGTGTACCTGAGGGTAGACTTGCGTGTTATAAAAGAACGCTTCCGTCCGCAGCCTCTCCGCTCGGTACGGTAGTGCTCCATTTGAAACGGTTTGGCGACACAGGCGTGGCAATAGAACAGGCGAAAGTCCTGGTGGAAGACCTACAGCGCGGCATGTTTGTGTCCAGGCTCGACAGGCCCTGGACGCGGACACCTTTTGCGCTGCAGGGGTTCTACATTCGCGATCTGGAAGAGATCCGCCAGCTGCAGAAATACTGTCGCTACGTCTATGTCGATGTGGTGAAAACCGTCGGTGACGTGGGCGTCAAGCTGCGCCGCATCGTCCGCGCCAATGGTGGCGGTGCCGGCACCGTCTCCCCCTCCTCCTCTGCTTCGGGCTCCGCCCGCATCCCGGTAGCCATCCCCTGCAGGCCTGTACAGATTTCCCGCGACGCCTATCCGGCGCCGCTGCCGGCACGCCGGGAAGCCGACCAGGCACGCAAACTGCACAGCCAGATTGTAAAGGGCATGCACGAGGTGATGGTGCAGGTCCGCGGCGACCGGCCGCTTCCGCTGCAGCAGGTCAACCGCATAGTGGAAAGCCTCGTGGAGAGCGTGCTGCGCAGCCCGGATGCATTTGCCTGGCTGGCGCGGGTGCGGGAAAAGGACGAGCACACCTACAGCCACTCCATCCGCGCCAGTATCTGGGCGGTGATGTTCGGACGCCATATTGGTCTGCGCCGCCACGACCTGGTGCGGCTGGGGGTGGCGACGCTGCTCAAGGATGTGGGTAAGCTGATGCTGCCCGACGAGGTGCTGAAGGCGCACAGGCGCGATCCGCGCAAAGAGCTGGAGTACCGCCAGTTTGTCGACCACAGTGTGCGGCTGTTGGCCGCGGACCCGCAGATGGATCCGCAGGTGGTCGATATCGTCCACAGCCATCGCGAGATGCACGACGGCAGCGGTTACCCGCGCGGGCTGCGCGGCGACAGGATACCGGTGCTGGCGCGCATGTGCGGTATCGTCACCTTCTATGACGAGGCCACCAATCCCCGCGGCATCACCTATCCCGTGGCACCGTCGAAAGCGGTCGCCAGGTTGTATGACCTGCGCGGTATCAGCTTCCAGGAGCAACTGGCGGTGGAATTTATCCAGTCCATCGGCCTCTATCCCACCGGCACCCAGGTGGCGCTCTCCACCGGCGAAGTGGGTGTGGTGGTGGAACAGACCCATCGGCGGCGGCTGAAGCCGCGCGTGATGGTCGTGCTGGACAGCGATAAACAGCTGCTGGCGGAGCCTAGGCTGCTGGATATGGCCGCCGACGACGATCGCAAGGATAAGTTGATCCAGCGGGGCAAGCTCGCGCCCGGTGACAAGATCACCATCCTCAATGATGTGGAGCCGGGCCGTTTCCCGCATGTGAGCGTGGCCGCGGTGCGCGACAGCTATCTGTTCAGCCGTCGGCGCCTGCCGGCGTTTCTCTCGCGGTTTTTGAACCGCTAAGCGGCCGCTTTCCCTGGCGCTCACGCGGCCGCGCCATCAGCGCCGGGTCCGGTTCTTACGCCGGCGCCAGGAGATCGCCGAAATGTTCCCCCATCTTCACCCCGCTTTCCGCCCCGAGTGATTCCGCCCAGCGCACCTTGTCCGCGCCGAACAGCATCACCACCGTGGAGCCGAGCTTGAAGCGGCCCATTTCCTCGCCTTTTTGCAGTTGAATAGGCTGGTTGTCGTCGTAGTCGGTGGTGCGCACACAGCGTTTGTGTGGTGTCACCAGCCCGGCCCAGACGGTTTCAATGCTGGCGACGATCATCGCGCCGACCAGGATCACGGCCATGGGCCCCACGGCGGTATCGAAAATGCAGACCACTCGCTCGTTGCGGGAAAAGAGCCGCGGCACTGTGCGGGTGGTGACGTCGTTGACCGAGAACAGCTGCCCCGGTACATAGGTCATACTCCTGAGCCTGCCGGCGATGGGCATATGCACCCGGTGGTAATCCTTCGGTGACAGGTAGACGGTGGCGAAGTGGCCGCCGGTAAACTGGGCCGCGGTTTTCGGATCGCCGCCGACCAGTTCCAGCAGGCTGAAGTCGTGGCCCTTGGCCTGGAAGATACGGCCGTTGTGAATTTCACCCAGCTGGCTGACGGCGCCGTCAGCGGGACAGGCGATGGTATTGTCGCCCCCGGCAATCGGCCGCGCGTCGGCCTTCAGTGCGCGGGTGAAAAAGTCGTTGAAACTGGCGAAGGCGGTGCAGTCTGTCTCTTCCGCCTCACTCATGTCCACATCGTACTGGTCCACGAACCAGCGGGTGAACGGATCCTTGATCCACTTGATGCGGGTTTCCGCCAGCCAGCCGGCGGCGCGGGACAGGGCCCGTTGTGGGGTCAGGTATTGCAGTGCGGCAAATAGTTTGGGGTGCATAAGTCTATTTCTGTTTGGGAGCGTCTTCGGCCCCGTTATTCGGAGTTGGTTGCCGGGCCGGGTGGGGCGCCGCTTTCCGGGACACGCCGTGAATACGTCCCTGTAGGCTTGTCCGCGAGGTCCCTCTCGCAGACAGTCCCGGAAAGCGGCGCCCCACCCGGCCTTTGGAGTTCAGTGGCAATTCTTATGGAGGCAAATTCCAGTTTGTAGGGTACGCACGGCGCACACCCGCTGCGCGGGCGCCTTGCGGCGTCCAAAATTGTTCCTGACAATTTTGTCCCGAGTCCCGAGTCCCGAGTCCCGAGTCCCGAGTCCCGAGTCCCGATTATCGCTCCACCGGCGTATCCGGCAGATTCCCCCACTCACTCCAGGAGCCGGGATAGGCGCGGATGTCGAAACCGAGAGATTTGCCCACCAGCCAGGTAAAGCCGGAGCGGTGGTGGCTCTGGCAGTGGGTGACAATCCTGTGTTGGTCATCGATACCGAGCTTGGCCAGGAATTCGCGCGCGTCGGTGCGGATGCGCAGGTCGCGCTGGGGGTCCATCAGCTGCGTCCACTCGCAGTTGATGGCGCCGGGAATATGGCCGGCTTTCATCGCCGCGACCTGTTCGCCGCTGTACTCCCGCGGCGAGCGGGCATCCCAGACCAGGAAGTTGTCGTCGTGCAGGTGCCGCTGGATTTCTTCGGCGTCCATCGACGGGGCGGGGTCGATTGAAATATCGATCTCGCTCGGTGTCGGCGCCACGTCCTCCGTCGACAGCGGCAAGCCGGCGCTGCGCCAGGCGTGCATGCCGCCGTTCAGGTAGCTGTAGTTTTTGTGGCCGATGACTTCCAGGGTCCACAGGAAGCGCCCGGCCCAGCCGCCGCCCTCGTCGTCGCAGGCGATAACGTGATGTCCCGGTTTCAGGCCGATGGCGCGAAATACCTGTGTCAGCCGCTCGGCACTGGGCAGTTTGCCCGGCGCCGGCGGCGTACCCGCCAGCAGCGCCTGGAACGGCAGGTGAATAGCGCCGGGAATATGGCCGCCCCGGTAGTTCTGCGGTGTGCTCAGGTCGACAACCAGCAGTGCTTCCCGGCCGAGCTGTGCAGCCAGCTCTTCCGGTTCAATGATCAGGTTCGACATCAATTCTCCGATTCCAGGCTGTTGCGCAGACGCAGGAAACTGTCCATGCGCCGCTCGCTGATGGTGCCGCGGGCCAGCGCCCCGGCGATGGCGCAACCGGGTTCGCCCTGGTGGCGGCAGTCGCGGAAGCGGCAGTGACCGATAAACGGCCGGAATTCCACAAAGCCCTCCAGCAGCGATTGCTCGTCCATATGCCAGAGGCCGAATTCGCGGATGCCGGGGGAGTCTATCAGATCGCCGCCGGACGGCAGGTGAAAGAGTTCCGCCGCGGTGGTGGTGTGGGTGCCTTTCTGGGTGGCCTCGGACAGGGCGCCGGTGCGCGCGCCGGCGGACGGCAGCAGTGCGTTGACCAGCGACGACTTGCCCACGCCCGATTGGCCGACGAACACGCTGGTGCCCCCGGCGAGCGTCTCCAGCAGTGCCGGCAGGCCCTCGCCGGTCTTGGTGGACAGCCGCAGGACCGGATAGCCGAGACCCGGATAGGGCGCCAGCAGGTCCTCGAGCTCCTCGCGATTGCCGTCGTCGATGCGGTCACTCTTGTTCAGCAGCAACAGCGGTGCGATACCGGTGGTTTCCGCCGCCACCAGGTAGCGGTCGATGGCGTTGGCAAAGGGCTCCGGGTAGGGGGCGATCACGATCAGGATGCGGTCGATATTGGCCGCAACTGTCTTCAGGTCGCCGTAGCGATCCGGCCGCTGCAGCTCCGACTGGCGCTCCAGGCGCGCGCCCACGACGCCGGTACCGCCGCTGCTGTCACCGGTGGCGGGACTCCAGGCGACGCGATCGCCGGTGACCAGTGTGTCGATATTGGCGCGCAGGTGGCAGCGCTGGCGCAACGCCGGGTCGGCGGCGCTCTCGACGAGCACCTGGGTGCCGTAGTTGGCGATCACCAACCCGGTCTGCTCCGGTCCCAGGTCGCCTTCCTCCAGCACCTGCTCCGCGGAGGCGGCGCGCCTGTGGGCGCGCGCCTCGCGCTCTTTCTGGATCTTGTCGATGCGCCACTGCTGGCGGCGGTTCAGTCTGCGTTTGCTCATGCGCTACTGGCCGTTGGATTCGCCGCGGATTATAGCTATTAGAGGATTGTTGCGGTAACTTGCCCGCAAACCGAAAGGAGGCCCGCAGTGGACCAGAACAACCTGATCTGGATCGACCTGGAAATGACCGGTCTCGATCCGGAGAAAGAGCGCATCATCGAGATCGCCACCATCGTCACCGATTCCAGGCTCAATATCCTCGCCGAGGGGCCGACCATGGCGGTGCATCAGAGCGACGGGCTGCTGAATGCGATGGACGACTGGAACACCGAGCAGCACGGCGGTTCCGGGCTGGTCAAGCGGGTGCGCGAGTCGACCATCGGCGAGCGCGACGCGGAGCGCGAGACGATCGAGTTCCTGCAGCAGTGGGTGCCGGAGGGCGCCTCGCCCATGTGTGGCAACTCCATCGGCCAGGATCGCCGTTTCCTGGTCAGGTACATGCCCAGGCTCGAGGCCTACTTTCACTACCGCAACCTGGATGTCAGCTCGGTCAAGGAGCTGGCGCGCCGCTGGCGGCCGGATGTATTGGAGGGCGTGAAAAAGGAGAGCAGCCACCTGGCGCTGGACGATATCCGCGATTCGATCAATGAGTTGATTCACTACCGGGAGCATTTTTTCCGGCTGTAGTGTTTGGGGACTCGGGACTCGGACAAGGTGCGCACGGCGCACCCTACGCACTGCACGATCGAAAAGAATATTGAGGCTCAATGCGAAGGCCCTACTGCCGTCCCGAAAGCGGGCTTGCGGGCGACCTCCTGGGACCCGGCGATAGCTATGCCCGCCTGATCTTCCGCTTGCGTCTGCGCCCACTGCGCAACCGCCCCAGCGACCATTCGATATGCTCCGCCACCAGCGGTGTCGCATCCACCAGCGCATTTTCCAGCGCCGCAATCACTTCCGGCCCGGGGGTACTGTTTCCCAGCGCCACCGCCAGATTCCGCCGCCAGCGCTCGTAACCGATACGCCGGATTGCGGAGCCGGCGGTCCTGTCCAGAAATTCCTGTTCCGTCCAACCGAATAGTGCCAGCAGCTCGCCGTCGTCGAGTCCGTGCCGTGGGTGGAAATCCTTCTCTGCGGTGGGCTTGGCGAACCTGTTCCAGGGGCAGATGATCTGGCAATCGTCGCAGCCGAACACGCGGTTGCCCATGGGCTCGCGGAACTGCTCCGGAATCGGGCCCTTGTTCTCGATCGTCAGGTAGGAAATACAGCGGCGCGCATCCAGCTGGTAGGGGCCGACAAAGGCGTCGGTGGGGCAGACCTTCAGGCAGGCGCTGCAGTCGCCGCACTGGTTGATCTCCTGGGGCCGGTCCACCGGCAGTGCCAGGTTGGTGTAGATCTCGCCGAGGAAGAACCAGGAACCGGCGCCGGAATTGATCACCATACAGTTCTTGCCGATCCAGCCCAGGCCGGCCTTTTCCGCCAGCGCCCGCTCCATGACCGGTGCGCTGTCGGTAAAGGCGCGGCCGGAGGACTCGATACCGCGCTCGTCGCACCAGGCATCGATCTTCTGCGCCAGTTGCGCGAGCCGCTTGCGGATCAGCTTGTGGTAGTCGCGCCCATTGGCGTAGCGGGACACATAGGCCTTGTCGGCATCCTTCAGCACCCGCACCGGTTCGGTGTCCGGCGGCAGGTAGTCCAGCCGCACACTGATCGCCCGCAGTGTCCCCGGTTGCAGCAGGTCCGGTCGCCAGCGCTTTTCCCCGTGGGCGCCCATCCATTCCATATCGCCGTTGTAACCGGCCGCCAGCCAGGCGCGCAGGCGCTCGCCGTGCTCTTCCAGCTGGCAGTCGGTAATCCCGATCTGTTGGAAGCCGAGCTCGCGGCCCCAGATCCTGATCTGGCCTGCCAGCGCGGCGAGTGATGTTTCGGTCATGGCATTCTGAAGCGGCCCCGCGGGAGCAAAATGCGCGCCCGGGGCGGTATACTGTGGTCTCTCGATGGAATACGGCGGCACTGTGGCCGTGTATTCTGCCACAGATTAAATTTTGAGCACCAATTCTGGTCGAATCGCGGGAGTCGAATGGACACGCCTCAACCTCTCTACAGCGCCGAATCGGTTCGCGAGCTGGACAGCCGCACCATCGCGGCGCTGAAAATTCCCTCCATCGCACTGATGAAGCGCGCCGGCCGCGCGGCCTTCAACCAGTTGCTGCGGCGCTGGCCGGATGTGCGGCGCATCCAGGTATTCTGCGGCGGCGGCAACAACGGTGGCGACGGCTACGTGATCGCCGCGCTGGCGGCACAGAAGCAGATCCCGGTGACCGTCTGCGCCTGTGTCGATCCACAGAAGCTGAAAGGCGACGCACTCGAAGCCTGCGACTACGCCCGCCGCGAAGGTGTGCAGATAGTGACATCCCCAACCGGACTGGACGACGCCGACGGCGACACCGCAGTGGTGGACGCGCTGCTGGGCACCGGTTTCGAGGGCGAACTGCGCGAGCCCATCGGGCACGCGGTGGAGCGTATCAACAGATCGCCCGGCCCGGTGCTGGCAGTCGATATTCCTTCCGGACTGAGTGCCGACAGCGGCGCCGCGGCGGATGCCGTACGCGCCGATACCACGGTGACTTTTATCGGCCGCAAGCTCGGTCTCTACTGCGGGCGCGGTCCGGCCCTGTGCGGCGAGGTTATCTTCGAGAGCCTGGGCGCGCCGGTGGAAGTGCACGGCGGGCTGGAGTCGCTGGCAAGGCGCTTTGATGGCGCCAGCATCAGGCGCCTGCCGCCGCGCGCCGCGGACAGCTACAAGAACCAGTTCGGACACGTGCTGGTTGTCGGCGGCGACAGCGGCTTTGGCGGCGCCGCGCTGATGGCCTCGGAATCCGCGGCGCGCAGCGGTGCCGGCCTGATTTCCCTGGCGACCCATCCGCAGCACCTGCCGGCGGCGCTGACCCGCTGCCCGGAAGTAATGGCACACCCGGTGATCTCCGGCCAGGAGCTGGAGCCGCTGCTGGAGGGCCCCGATGTGATCGCCGTGGGGCCCGGTCTCGGCCGCGCGCCCTGGGGCGAGCAGCTGCTGGCCCGTGCCGGCCGCGCGGAGGTGCCGCTGGTGCTGGATGCGGATGCGCTGAATATTCTCGCCGGCGGCCGCGTGCTGGCCGGTGTCCGGCGCGACGACTGGGTGCTGACGCCCCATATCGGCGAGGCGGCGCGACTGCTCGGCTGGGATACCGCCGAGGTGCTCGACGACCCGCGCGCGGCGGCGCTGGCAGTTCAGCAGAAATTCAGCGGCGTGGTGGTACTTAAAGGCGCGGGTACCCTGATCGCCCACGACGCCGGTGTGGACCTGATCAACAGCGGCAACCCGGGTATGGCCTCCGGTGGTATGGGCGACCTGCTCACCGGTGTGATTGCGGCGCTGATCGGCCAGCACCTGTCGCCGCTGGAGGCGGCGCGGCTGGCGGTGTGGCTGCACGGCGAGGCCGGCAACTGTGCCGCCGGTGACGGCCAGCGCGGTTTGCTGGCCACGGACCTGTTGCCGTATATCCGCAAGCTGGTGGACTGATCGTGAGCGAGCTGACCCTGCACCTGGTCGACGAGGAGGCGACGGTCGCCGCCGGCGAGCAACTGGGCCGCGCCTGCCTGGCGACCGGCCTGGCGGAGGGGCTAACCCTCTACCTGCACGGCCAGCTGGGTGCTGGCAAGACCACTTTCTGCCGCGGTGTACTGCGCGCTTTCGGCCACAGCGGTGCGGTCAAGAGCCCCACCTATACGCTGGTGGAGCCCTACGAGCTGGGTGCGCAGCGGGTGTTTCACTTCGATCTGTATCGCCTCGGCGATGCGGAGGAACTGGAGTTTATGGGGGTGCGGGACTATTTTGCGCCCGGCAGCCTGAGCCTGGTGGAGTGGCCGGAGCGCGGTGCCGGTGTGTTGCCGGAGCCGGACCTGGAAATTGAACTGCAGGTGCCGGACAGCGGTCGACAATTGCAGCTGATGGCGCACTCGTCTGCCGGTGAGACCGCGATCCGGGCGATGCAGAAATTGTTGTAAGAAAACTCGGCTAAATTGCAGCAGGGAAGTGCGGGAAAAAATAATCGACAGGGCGGAAGAATGAAATCAGTGTGGCGCCGAGTGTTCGGTCCGTTCTACATATCAGTGGCTATGTTACTGCTGTCCCTGCCGGCACAGTCGGCAGAAGTGGAAGGCGTGCGCCTGTGGCGCGCGCCGGACCACACGCGCCTGGTGTTCGACCTGAGCGGCCCGGCGGAGCACAAGCTGTTCACCCTGAGTGGGCCGCACCGGGTCGTGATCGACGTGGCGGATACCAGGCTGGCGGCGCAGTTCGACGACCTGGAGCTGGACAATACTCCGATCGCGCGGGTGCGCCACGGCCGCCACAACAAGAAAGACCTGCGCGTGGTGCTGGACCTGAAACAGCAGGTCAAACCCCGCAGCTTCGCCCTGCGTCGCCACGAGGACCTGCCGGATCGGCTGGTGATCGACCTGCACGACCGAGTGCAGAGTGAGGAGAAAACCCTGCAGCAGGTTGGCGGCGAGCGGGACATCGTCATTGCCATCGACGCCGGTCACGGCGGCGAGGATCCCGGGGCCTCCGGGCCCGGCGGCCTGCGCGAGAAGGATGTAGTGCTGGCCATCAGCAAAAAACTGAAAGCCGCCCTGGAAAAACAGCCCGGCTTCGCGGCCAGGCTGGTGCGCAGCGGTGACTACTACATTCCGCTGCGCGGCCGGGTAAAGAAAGGGCGCGAGATGCGTGCCGACCTGTTTGTCTCCATCCACGCGGATGCATTCCATCGCAAGGACGCCCGCGGGGCCGGCGTCTATGCGGTTTCCTCGCGCGGTGCCACCAGTGAGACGGCGCGCTTCCTGGCCCAGCGGGAAAATGAATCCGACCTGATCGGCGGGGCCGGCAGCCTCAATATCGGCGACAAGGACGATACCCTCGCCGGTGTGTTGCTGGATCTATCCATGACCGCGACCATGAACGCCAGTCTCGATATCGGCGCCAGTGTGCTGTCGAGGATCGGCGGTATTACCCACCTGCACAAGAAACAGGTGGAGCAGGCCAATTTCTC
This sequence comes from Microbulbifer litoralis, assembly GCF_023634065.1. Lineage (GTDB taxonomy): Bacteria > Pseudomonadota > Gammaproteobacteria > Pseudomonadales > Cellvibrionaceae > Microbulbifer > Microbulbifer litoralis. The sequence continues at coordinate 59,261 of NZ_JALKCV010000003.1, read as the reverse complement.
CGTGCTGCGCTCGCCGGACGTACCGTCGATCCTGGTGGAAACCGGGTTTATCACCAATCCCCGCGAGGCCAGGCACCTGCGTGACCCATCGTTCCAGCGCAAGATGGCAAGGGCGCTCAGCGACGGTATAGTGGCGCACTTCAGCAGCCGGCCGCCGGCCGGTACCTGGCTGGCCGCCAATCCCGGCAAGGGCGAGCGCCGCCATACCATTGGCCGCGGGGATACCCTGTCGGGCATCGCGGCGCGGTACAATGTGTCGGTGTCGGCGCTGAAGCGGCTGAACGGGATCGATTCCTCGGTGATCCGCGTTGGCCAGACCCTGACGATCCCTTCAGGCTGAAATGACCATTTCGGAGCTGGAGAGATCCGGCTGTGGGCACGAAGCCGGGTGGGGTGGCCCTTTGCGGGACCGTATGAGACAGGGATGTCGATTACGAGCGTACAGGGATGTATTCACAGCGTGTCCCGCAAAGGGCCACCCCACCCGGCGCCACATTGGGTGCCCCGAAACCTGATTCGTAAATTGTTATGTCCGACAGAATCCAGCAACTCTCCCCCCGCCTCGCCAACCAGATTGCCGCCGGCGAGGTGGTCGAGCGCCCGGCATCCGTGATCAAGGAACTGCTGGAAAACGCCCTGGATGCCGGCGCCAGCCGCCTGGAAGTGGAAATCGACAACGGCGGTATCAAGCGCATCAAGGTGCGCGACAACGGCAAGGGTATCGACAAGGACGACCTGCCGATGGCGCTGGCCCGCCACGCGACATCCAAGATCCACGTGCTGGAAGACCTTGAGGCGGTCGCCACCCTGGGCTTTCGCGGCGAGGCGCTGGCCAGCATCTCCTCGGTGGCGCGCCTGAACCTGACCAGCAGCCGCGACGAGAGCGGCAAGGGCTGGCAGGTGAGTGCCGAGGGCCGCGATATGAACGCACAGCTGGCGCCGGCGGCGCATCCGCGCGGGACCACCGTGGATGTGCGCGACCTGTTCTTCAACACCCCGGCGCGGCGCAAGTTCCTGCGTACCGAGAAAACCGAGTTCAACCGCGTCGACGACACCATCAAGCGGCTGGCGCTGTCCCGTTTCGATGTCTCCATTACCCTGCGTCACAACAACAAGGGCGTGCACAACCTGCGCGCCGGCAGTGGTCGGGTGGAAAAGGAGCGGCGCGTGGCGCAGGTATGCGGCCCGGCGTTCATGCAGAATGCGCTGCATATCGACGTGGAGCGCAACGGCCTGCGCCTGTGGGGCTGGGTGGCCGAGCCGGCTTTCTCCCGCTCCCAGGCGGACCTGCAGTTCTTCTACGTCAACGGCCGTGCCATCCGCGACAAAGTGGTCAGCCACGCGGTGCGCCGCGCCTTCGCCGATGTGCTCTACCACGGCCGTCACCCGGCGTTCGTACTCTACCTGGAACTGGATCCAGCGTCGGTGGATGTGAATGTGCACCCGACCAAGCACGAGGTGCGCTTCCGCGACAGCCGCCTGGTGCACGATTTCCTGTTCGGCAGCCTGCACCGGGCCTTGGCAGCGGTGCGGCCCGGGGATGGAGAGAGGGACTCGGGACTAGAAAGCCGGGACTCGGGACTCGGGACTCGGGACTCGGGGGAGAGGGGAGCCGTTAGCGGCATTGCCGTGGGCGAGTTCACCGGGCAGCAGAAGATGCCGCTGACCTCCAGGCCTTTGCCCGGCGATTTGCAACAGCAGATGCAGAATTACGGAGCGCTCCATCAACCGTACAGCGGCATCGCCGAAGCCCCGCCCCCGAGTCCCGAGTCCCGAGTCCCGAGTCCCGACACAACCGAAGCCCCACCACTGGGATTCGCGCTGGCCCAACTGCACGGTATCTACATCCTGGCGCAGAACGAGCAGGGCCTGATCGTGGTGGATATGCACGCGGCCCACGAGCGTATCGTCTACGAGCAGATGAAAACCGCCCACGCCGCCGGCGGTATCCAGGCGCAGCCGCTGTTGGTTCCGGTAAGCCTGGCGGTGAGCCAGCGCGAAGCGGACTGTTTCGAGGAGCGCAGCGAGGTGTTTACCTCTCTCGGTTTCGTGCTGCAGCGGGCCGGCCCCGAGACGCTGTTGGTGCGCCAGGTGCCGACCGTGCTGCACGGTGCCGAGGTGGAGCAGCTGGTGCGCGACGTGCTGTCGGACCTGCTGGGGCAGGGCGGCAGCGACCGCATCGCCGAGCGCATCAACGAAATCCTGTCCACCATGGCCTGCCACGGTTCGGTGCGCGCCAATCGCAAGCTGACGGTGCCGGAGATGAATGCGCTGCTGCGGGATATGGAGCGCACCGAGCGCAGCGGCCAGTGCAACCACGGCCGCCCCACCTGGACGCAGGTGAAGCTCGCGGATATGGACAAGTGGTTTCTGCGTGGGCAGTGAGTTGAACAGACGGGACTCGGGACTCGGGACTCGGGACCCGGGGAGCGACGCCAAACCCCGTGCCATCTTCCTGATGGGGCCGACGGCCTCCGGCAAAACCGACCTGGCCATGGCACTGGCCGGGCGGCTGCCGGTGGAGCTGGTCAGTGTCGACTCGGCGCTGGTCTACCGTGGGCTGGATATCGGTTCGGCCAAGCCCTCCGCGGAGGAGCTGGCCCGATACCCACACCGGCTGATCGATATCTGCGACCCGTCCGAATCCTATTCCGCCGGCCGGTTTCGCCAGGACGCGCTGGTAGCCATGGCCGAGATTGTCGCCGCCGGCAGAATTCCGCTGTTGGTGGGCGGAACCATGCTCTATTTCCGCGCTCTATTGGAGGGAATGGCCGAACTGCCACAGGCGGACCCGGCGCTCCGCGCGGAGCTGGAAGCCCGCGCCGAACGCGAGGGCTGGCCGGCGCTGCATGCGGAACTCGCACAGGTGGATCCACAGCTGGCCTCCGAATTGCACCCCAATCACTCGGTGCGTATCGAACGCGGGCTGGAAGTCTACCGCCTCACCGGCCGGCCGCTGTCGGAGCTGCGCCGCGAACAGTCGCGGGACTCGGTACTGGAGCACTACGATGTGCGCCAGCTGGCGCTGCTGCCGCGGGACCGCTCGCTGTTGCACGAGCGTATTGCGCTGCGCTTCCGGCAGATGCTCGAGCGGGGCTTTGTCGACGAAGTGAAGGCGCTGCGCGCGCGCGGCGACCTGCATCCGGACCTGCCGGCGATTCGCGCCGTGGGTTATCGCCAGGTCTGGCAGTACCTGGACGGAGAACTCGATTACGGGCAGATGCTCGAGGCGGGGATCGCCGCCACCCGGCAACTGGCCAAGCGCCAGCTGACGTGGCTGCGCCGCTGGCAGGAGCTGGCGGGGATTTATGCACAGGATGTCGACGGCAGAGTACGCAAAAATGACGAAATATTGGCGGAAGCCTTGAAATTTCTCGGCTGAGCATCCATAACGTGGTTGGGCCATTGACAGACGGTTCGGGCCCGCTCAGTCAGTTTGAAACACATAATCCGGCACCTCCGGACTTTTATAGTCGCGTTTTCGACCCCGATCGTTCCTTCAGTCCGCGCATTTCGCGGGCGCGGTTGCGGCCAGCATTCGCACCCAGCTTTTGACAAGGAGAAAAAAGATGTCAAAAGGGCACAGCTTACAAGACCCTTACCTCAACGTATTGCGCAAAGAGCGTATCCCGGTTTCCATCTATCTGGTGAACGGCATCAAGCTTCAGGGGCAGGTCGAATCCTTCGATCAGTTCGTGGTCCTGCTGAAAAACACCGTCAGCCAGATGGTTTACAAGCACGCTATTTCCACGGTGGTTCCGTCCCGCGCGGTGCGCGTACCGCTGCTGAACCCGGCTGCCCAGCAGGGTACCGGCGAAGGTGCAGGTGAAAGCGGTGGTCAGGATACCTTCGGTTAAACTTCCCGCTTCACGATTATGAGCAGCGCCCCGGCTTGCCGGGGCGCCTGTGGTTTGGCGCCGGTTGTTTGCGAGACCGGCGCCCGGCCAATACAAGAGATTTTCCATTGTTTTTCGACCGACCGGAATCCGGTGAACTGGCAGTGCTGGTGCACCTGGAATTGTCCGCCATAGACAGTCCCGACGACCCGCGGGAATTTGAAGAACTGGCGTTGTCTGCCGGCGCCGACCCCGTGGCCTTTATCTTCGGCCAGCGCTCATCTCCCGACCCCAAGACCTTTGTCGGTCGCGGCAAGCTCGAGGAAATCCAGCGGACGGTCAAGGAGCACGGCGCACAGCTGGTGATCTTCGACCACAACCTGTCGCCCTCCCAGGAACGCAACATCGAGCGCGAACTCCAATGCCGGGTGCTGGACCGCACCGGCCTGATCCTGGATATCTTCGCCCAGCGCGCCCGCACCCACGAGGGCAAGCTGCAGGTGGAACTGGCACAGCTGCGCCATATGGCCACGCGCCTGGTGCGCGGCTGGACCCACCTGGAGCGTCAGAAGGGCGGTATCGGCCTGCGCGGCCCCGGGGAGACCCAGCTGGAGACCGACCGCCGGCTGCTGCGCGCGCGCATCGACTCCATCGAGAAGAAGCTGGAGAAGGTCCGCCGCCAGCGTGAGCAGGGCCGCCGCTCGCGCTCCCGCAGCGAGCTTGCCACGGTATCGCTGGTGGGCTACACCAACGCCGGCAAGTCCACACTGTTCAATCGCGTCTCCGATGCCGACGTCTATGTGCGCGACCAGTTATTTGCGACCCTGGACCCGACCATGCGCCGGGTCGAGCTGCCCAATGTCGGGCAGATGATCCTCGCCGATACGGTGGGGTTCGTCTCCCACCTGCCGCACCGGCTGGTGGAAGCTTTCCGCGCCACGCTGGAGGAGGCCGCCAACGCGACGCTGCTGCTGCACGTGGTGGACGCCGCCGCCGATGACCGGCAGGCGCTGATGGAAGAGGTGCAACTGGTGCTCGAGGAGATCGGCGCGGCGGAACTGCCGCAACTGCTGGTCTACAACAAGATCGACCTGCTGCAGGATATGCAGCCGCGCATCGACCGGGATGCCGACGGCGTCCCGCGGGCCGTGTGGCTGTCCGCCGCCACCGGTGCCGGTTGCGACCTGCTGGTGGAGGCTGTTGCCGAGCGCCTGGGCGAGCAGATGGTGCGCGGCCAGTTGGTGATTGCGCCGCGGCATGCGCGCCTGCGCGCGCAGCTGTTTGAAATGAATGCGGTACAGGCGGAAGAATACCGTGACAACGGCGACTGCGTGCTGCAGGTGCTGTTGCCGAGAGCCGATCTGCGCCGGATGCTGGCGCCGTATAAAGATGTGGACGGGGCGCCTCGCTGGCTGCCACAGGATGAGCCCGAACCGGGCTGATCCCCGGCATTTCGGTGGCGAAGAATGCTAGAATTCGCCAGCATGATAACGATTACTGATCAGAGTTGGAGTATTTAGATGGCCTGGAATGAACCGGGTGGTAACGACAAGGATCCCTGGGGCGGAGGCGGCGGCAACCGCAACGGCGGTGGTCCGCCGGATCTCGATGAAATCCTGCGCAAGCTGCAGCGGAAACTGGGCGGCCTGTTCGGTGGCCGCTCCGGCGCCGGTGGCGGCGAGCCGGGCAAGTTTCCCTGGGCACTGATCGCGATCGTCGCGGCCGTGCTGTACGGCCTGCTGGGCTTTTACCAGGTGGATGCGAACGAATCCGCGGTGGTGTTGCGCCTGGGGAAATATCACTCTACCGAAGCGTCCGGCCTGCACTGGAACCCGCCGTTGATCGACAGCGTTACCAAGGTGAACATGACCGAGGTGCGCACCGAGCGCACCACCGGACAGATGCTGACCGAGGATGCCAATATTGTCGATATCATCCTGCAGGTGCAGTGGTATATCGACGACGCCGAGGCCTATGTGCTGCGCGTCGCCGATCCCCTCAAGAGCCTGCAGGAGGCCACCGACAGCGCCCTGCGCCACGTGGTCGGCTCCGAGTCCCTGGACGGCGTCATCTCCAAGAGCCGGGGTAAAGTGGCCAACGATACCCAGGAGCGGCTGCAGGAGTACCTGGACATGTACCAGACCGGTATCCAGATCAACGTGGTCAACCTGACCGAGGCCAAGGCGCCGCCGGAAGTGCAGGACGCGTTCGACGATGTCACCAAGGCCCGCGAGGACGAGGTGCGCCTGCAGAACGAAGCCCAGGCCTACGCCAACGAGGTGATCCCGGTGGCGCGCGGTCGCGCCCAGCGCATCAAGGAGGAGGCCGAGGCCTACAAGACCAAGGTGGTGGAACTGGCCCACGGTGAGACGGTGCGCTTCGAAAAGCTGCTGCAGGAATACCAGCGCGCGCCGGAAGTGACCCGCGAGCGCCTGTACCTGGATACGGTGCAGACAGTGATGAGCAACACCTCCAAGGTGATGGTCGACGTCGAGGGCGGCAACAACATGATGTACCTGCCGCTGGACAAGCTGGCCCAGGGTGGCGCCGACAGCGCGATCCAGCGCAAGCATGTATCGCCGGCGGTGATCGAGGAGGTCTCCGACCGGGTCATGGAGCGCATCCGCACCGAGGTCTCCAACAATCGCCGCAACCGCGGCACCGTGCGCTAGGGGGAATCGATGAACAACAGAAACCTGCTGATAGTCGCACTGTTGCTGGTGGGGGTGCTGGTGATCTCCAGCAGCGCCTTCGTGGTCAAGGAAACCGAAAAGGCCGTGCTGCTGCGCTTCGGTGAAGTGGTACGCAGCGATTACGAGCCCGGGCTCTACTTCAAGGTGCCGCTGGTGCACACGCTGCGCAAGTTCGACGCCCGTATCCAGACGGTGGATTCCACCCCGGTGCGGATGCTCAACAGCGAAAACAAGTTCATGGTGGTGGACTCCTACGCCAAGTACCGTATCTTCAACGCGGAGCGCTTCTACGTCGCCACCCGCGGCGACGAGCGCAATGCGGTGCGGTTGCTGGCAGAGCAGATCAACGACCGCCTGCGCGACCAGTTCGGTGTGCGCAACCTGCACGAGGTGGTCAGTGGCCAGCGCGACGAGCTGATGTCGGAAATTACCAAGAACCTGAACAAAGTCGCCCAGGAGCGCTTCGGCCTGGAAGTGATCGACGTAAGGGTCAAGCGTATCGACCTGCCGCCGGAAGTGTCGGAATCGGTGTTCCAGCGCATGCGCGCCGACCGCGAAATGGAGGCCCGCGATCACCGCGCCAAGGGTGAGGAAGCCGCGGAACGCATCCGCGCTGGCGCCGATCGCCAGGTTGTGGAGGAAGTGGCCAAGGCCCAGCGCGAGGCGGAGGAAACACGCGGTGCCGGCGATGCCGAGGCGGCCGCCATCTACGCCGGGGCCTTCAGCAGGGACCCGGAGTTCTACCGTTTCACCCGCAGCCTCAAAGCCTACGAGGAGTCCTTCAACGACCGCGCCGATATGCTCGTGATCGAGCCGGACAGCGAATTCTTCCGCTACCTGAAGGATGCGAAAGGGGAGTAGGCTGATTCGGGGTCCGAACAGCTTCCAGCGGCGGGGCCGTCCCCGGGTCTCCTGAATGGAGCAGCGGGTCTCCCTGTGGGACAGCGGAGACCCGGTTCCTAAACCCCTACCTTCCCGCAGCCACTTGGTGGTAAAATCACGCAAACCGGGCGTCGCCCGGTTTTTTTGTGAGGCGCGTTTCCGGCTTCACCCTTCGGGCCGGCCAGAGCCGGCCGAGCGCGCCGCCCCTCTCAACCGAGACGTTGATACAGCTTTTTTACCATGACTAGAGCCGATCGCTGGATGCTGCCCGACGGCATCGCGGAAATCCTGCCCGCGGACGCCGTACGCATTGAAACCCTGCGCCGCCGCCTGCTGGACCTCTACCACAGCTGGGGTTACGAGCTGATCATCCCGCCGATGGTGGAATTCACCGACTCCCTGCTGATCGGCATGGGCCGGGATATCGACCTCAGCACCTTCAAGGTCACCGACCAGCTGTCCGGCCGCACCCTCGGCATCCGCGCCGATATCACCCCCCAAGCCGCCCGTATCGACGCCCACAGTTTCCCCCGCGCCGGCGCCAACCGCCTCTGCTACGCCGGCCAGGTACTGCACACCCGCCCGCGCACGGCCATGGGCTCGCGCTCGCCGATCCAGATCGGTGCCGAGCTGTACGGTGTCGACAGCCTGCACGCGGATATCGAAGTCATCTCGCTGATGCTGGAGACGCTGCTGCTGGCCGGCGTCGAGCAGATACACCTGGACCTCGGCCACGTGGCCATTTACCGCGGTCTCGCGAAGGCCGCGGGCCTCGACGGCGAGCAACAGCGGGAGCTGTTTGCACTGCTGCAGAGCAAGGCCAGTGCCGATGTGCAGCGCTGGGTCGAGGACAATGTCAGCGATCCGCAGGTGGCCGGCTGGCTGCGTGCGCTGCCGCGCCTGGCCGGCGGTCGCGACTGCCTTGCCCGGGCCCGCGACCTGTTCGCCGGCGCCCCCGGCGCACTGCTGGCGGCGCTGGCGGACCTGCAGCGCGTAGCGGAACTGCTGGTGCAGCGCTACCCGGCAGTGGAGCTGTTCTTTGACCTGTCGGAAGTGCGCGGCTACGACTACGAGACCGGACTGGTATTCGCCGCCTACACACCCGGCCACGGCCAGGCGCTGGCCAACGGCGGCCGCTACAACGGCATCGGCGCCGTGTTCGGGCGCGAGCGCGCGGCCACCGGTTTCAGTACCGACCTAGTGGCCCTGAACACCCTCGGCAGTGCCGTCGAATCCCTGTCCGGCGCCATCCTGGCGCCGCTGCTCGACGATTCCAGCGGCGACGCGGCCTCCCTGTGGCGCGCAGTGGACAGGCTGCGCAGCGCCGGCGAAGTGGTGATCGGCGCACTGCCGGACGGCGACGAAGGGGAAACCCTGGCGCGCTGCGACCGGGAACTGGTGCGCGAGGGCGACGACTGGGTGGTGAAACCACGCGGCTGACCCGAACTAAGATTAACAGGCCCGGTGCTTGGGCGAATTCGTAGGATGGGCAAAGCGCAGGCAGAAAACTGCTCCTGCGTTTTCTGCATCCCCGCCATCCATGGCGGGGTCGTGCCCATCAAGGCCGGTTGATGGGCACGGTCGCTACGCTCCCTTTTGCCCATCCTACTGATGAACTGAGAACGCGAGATTTACGCAAATGGGCAAGAACGTAGTAGTGCTCGGCACCCAGTGGGGCGACGAGGGCAAGGGCAAGATCGTCGATCTGCTGACCGAGAAGGTATCACTGGTAGTGCGCTTCCAGGGCGGTCACAACGCCGGCCACACGCTGGTGATCGACGGCGAGAAGACGGTGCTGCACCTGATTCCATCCGGCATCCTGCGCCCCAGCGTGACCTGCCTGATCGGTAATGGCGTGGTGCTGTCGCCGGAGGCGTTGCTGAAGGAAATGGCAGAACTGGAAGAAAAAGGGGTGCCGGTGCGCGAGCGACTGCGCCTGTCGCCGGCCTGCCCGCTGATCCTGCCGGTACACGTGGCGCTGGACCAGGCGCGGGAGAAGGCCCGCGGCGACAAGGCCATCGGCACCACCGGCCGCGGTATCGGCCCCGCCTACGAAGACAAGGTCGCCCGCCGCGGCCTGCGCCTGGGTGACCTGTGCAACTGGGACAGCTTCTGCGAGCAGTTGAAAGAACTGCTCGAGTACCACAATTTCGCCCTGACCCAGTACTACAAGGTGGACCCGGTCAGCTACGACGACATGGTCGAGCAGGCCCGCGTCTGGCGCGATGAGCTGGTGCCGATGATCACCGACGTGGCCGATACCCTGCACCGGGCGCGCGAGCGCGGTGACCATATCCTGTTCGAGGGCGCCCAGGGCTCGCTGCTGGATATCGACCACGGCACCTACCCGTTTGTGACCTCGTCCAACACCACCGCCGGCGGCACCGCCACCGGCTCCGGTTTCGGCCCCCTGTACCTGGACTATGTGCTGGGTATTACCAAGGCCTACACCACCCGTGTCGGCAGCGGCCCCTTCCCGACGGAACTGGGCTGCGATGTCGGCCGCCACCTGGGCGAGAAGGGTCACGAGTTCGGCGCCACCACTGGCCGCCAGCGCCGCACCGGCTGGTTCGACGCCATCGCCGTGCGCCACGCAATCCGCATCAACAGCATCTCCGGCCTGTGCCTGACCAAGCTGGATGTGCTGGACGGACTGGAAGAGGTCAAGATCTGCATCGGCTACCGCAACAGCGCCGGTGAGACAGTGCCGATCCCGTTCGATTCCGCCGGTTGGGAGGGCGTGGAGCCGGTCTACGAAACCCTGCCCGGCTGGAGCGATACCACCTTCGGTATCCGCCGCGAGGCGGAACTGCCGGACAACGCCCGCGCCTATATTGCCCGCATCGAGGAACTGGTCGGCGCCCCCATCGATATCATCTCCACCGGCCCGGACCGCAACGAGACCATCGTGCGCGAATCCTCGGCACTGTGTGAGATGGGGATTCACAAAGCCAGCATCTGATCGGCATATTTGCGGAAACGGCGTCCCTCGGGACGCCGTTTTTGTTTGCGGCAGGTGGCGGGGTGCGCTGTGCGCACCGCCGGGCGTCGATTGGCCCCGATTTCAGTCGGTGCGCACGGCGCACCCTACGAAACCTGCTCCGTCAGCGCCAGCACCTGCTGGAAGGGCTGGCTCGCCAGGCTGCCGAACTGCGGGTGTTTGCGCAGGCGCACGGTGGCGGGGCTGGCGAGGCCGCACAGGAAGCGCGCCAGTTGCCGCGGGTGCGCCAGCGCCGGGTTGGCCTCAGCGACCAGCGCTTCGACTTGCCCCCGTTCGCGCGCACCGATCTGTGCCGGCGCCGCGCCCGGCAACTCGCGGGGGCGGGGTTCGAGGCAACTGCTGCAGTGGCCACAGGGCTGCGCCAGCGTCTCGCCGAAATAGCCGCAAAGTTGTGCCGGCAGGCAGTCCGGGCTGACAGCGTAGTCCAGTACCAGCTGCAGCCGCGCCAGGTCCTGCTGCTCGCGGCGCGCGAACAGTTGCCCCAGGCGTGCGCAGAGGGTGGGCAGGTCCGGCTGCTGCAGGCGCCGGTAGCCCTGGCGCACGCCCTTGGCGCGGGTCTCGATACAGCCGTTTTCCTCCAGGAATTGCAGTGCCTTGAGGATGCGCGTGCGCGGCTCGCCGAGTTGTTGTTCCGCGTTCTGCACGTCGATGGTGAGCCAGGTGCGGCCCATTTTGCCGGCGTCGAACAACCGCTGCAGGAAATCCGCGCGCGCCGGGTCGAAGCGCGTCAGTATCTCCGCCACCGGCTGCAGGAACTGTATCTGGTAGCTGCTGTAGAAGGGGCCGGTGGCGCGGATCACTTTTTCCAGTTCCAGGTAGGTCAGCGCGGTGTTGACCACCAGCTGGCGGATATCGAATTCTGCCGACAGCTGGTAGACGGAAATATCGAATTCCTCGCCGCGCTCCAGCAAGTGGTGCAGCAGTGCCTGCAGGTGCTCGTTGATGGGCGTATCGCCGTAGGTAAAGTTTTCCAGCACGCGCCTGTCGTCGGCACAGGCCAGCAGTTCGCAGCGGGCCGCTTTGCCGTCGCGCCCGGCGCGGCCGATTTCCTGCATGTAGTTTTCCAGTGACTTGGGCAGGTTGTAGTGGTAGACCGCGCGGATATCCGCCTTGTCGATCCCCATACCGAAGGCGATGGTGGCCACCACCGCGCTGATCTCGCCGGCCATAAAGGCGTTCTGTACCCGCTCGCGCTGTTCGGGTTTCATGCCGGCGTGGTAGGCGGTGGCGCGGACGCCGGCCGCAGCCAGTTGTCCGGCCACGGTTTCCGCGGTCTGCTGCAGGGTCACATAGACGATTGCCGGCGCGCCGGGTTCCGCCAGCAGCCGCTCGCTCAGCCGCGGCAGCTTCTGCGCCTCGCCGCAGGGCGTGACCAGCAGTTGCAGGTTTTCGCGGTAGAAACCGGTCTGTACCTGGGCCGTATCGGCGATATCGAACTGGCGGCGGATATCGGCGGCCACCTCCGGTGTGGCGGTGGCGGTCAGGGCCAGTATCCGCTCGGCGCCGAGTTCGCGCGCCAATTGTGCGAGCTTGAGGTAGTCGGGGCGGAAGTTGTGGCCCCACTCGGAAATACAGTGGGCCTCGTCCACCGCCATCAGGCCGATCCGCAGGTCGCGCAGCAGCTGCAGGAAGCGCTCGTTCTGCAACCGTTCCGGGGCGATATACAGCAGCTTGAGTTCGCCGCCGCGCAGTTGCCGGTAGATATCGCGCACCTCATCGCCGCTGCGGCTGGAGTCGAGGCGCGCGGCGGCGATGCCCAGGGATTGCAGCGTGTCCACCTGGTCCTGCATCAGTGCGATCAGCGGCGAGATCACCAGCGTCAGGCCATCGATCGCCAGTGCCGGCAACTGGTAGCAGAGGCTCTTGCCGCCGCCGGTGGGAAAGATGGCCAGCGCCGATTCGCCGGCCAGCAGCCGCTCGATCACGGCCCGCTGGCCGGGGCGGAACGCCTGCAGGTGAAAATGGCTTTGCAGTATTTCCTGTGGATTCGCGGTCATAGATTCCTCTCCTCTGGATCGGCAGTCCCAATCAATCCTTGCGTCGCGGGGCCACTGCCGTGATGATGTGGACTATCTTTAATCAACCAGTCACAAAGTGTTGCCAAGCTGGTTCCATCGTCACGGCTCGCCAGCTTAAAGAAGTCGGGGTATCCATGCCATCCACCATCGCCGCCCGCTACAGCTTTGCCGAGGAACTCGCCAACAGCATCACCCACGGCGTGGGCGCGCTGCTGGCCATCGCCGGTCTCGGGGTCCTCTGCGGTTTCGCCGCGCTGCGCGGCGACGCCTGGCATATTGTCAGCTCCAGTGTGTACGCCGCCACGCTGATCCTGTGTTTCGGTTCCTCGACCCTGTACCACAGCATCAGCCATATTCGCGCCAAGGAAGTGCTGCGCACCCTCGACCACTCGGCCATTTTCCTGCTGATAGCGGGCACTTACACCCCTTTTACCCTCGTGACCCTGCGCGGGCCCTGGGGCTGGTGGCTGTTCGGCATTATCTGGGGGCTGGCACTGGCAGGGCTGGTGATCCAGTTTACGCCGCTGAAGAGAATCCGCGCCCTGTCGATTACCCTGAGCGCGCTGATGGGCTGGGTGGTGATCGCCGCGATCAAGCCGCTGATGGACAGCCTCGAGAGCGGCGGCCTGTGGCTGCTGGTGGCGGGCGGCCTCTGCTACACCGGCGGCATCGCCTTTTACCTGTGGCGCAGCCTGCGCTTCCACCATGCCATCTGGCACCTGTTCGTGCTCGCCGGCGGCGCACTGCATTTCTTTGCCGTGCTCTTTTATGTGATCCCCTGAACGTGCCGGCGCCGTAGTCCGCATTCCGTCACGCTTCCGGCAATCCGCCTTTCCGAACGGCGGATTCCGCTCTACCCTTGAGCGAGCTAACGAACTGCCGAAGGAGTTGCCATGTTCAGCCCGCTCGCCCTGCGCCGGGATATCGCCGTCCTCTGCGCCAGCCTGTTGCTGTGTCTCTCGTTCCTGTCCGCGCCGACCGCCCGGGCCGACGACCGCGGATTCCAGGACTGGATCAGGGAATTCCGCAAGACCGCCATCGCCGAGGGCATTTCCCCGGAAGTATTCGACCGCGCCTTCAAGGGCATTACCTCCCCGGACCAGTGGGTGCTGGACAAGGCCAGCTACCAACCGGAGTTCAAGGCGCCGGTGTGGCAGTACTTCGACAACCGTGTGACCAAGGGCGCGGTGCGGCGCGGCCAGGCGAAGAAAAAGGAATTGCAGCCGTGGCTCGACAAGATCGAGCAGCGCTTTGGCGTCAACCCGAATATCCTGTTGGCGATCTGGTCGATCGAATCCAGCTTCGGCGCCATCCTCGATAACGACACGGTCATGCGCAATGTGATCCGCTCGCTGGCGACACTGGCCTACGCGGATCCGCAGCGCAGTAAATTTGGTCGCCAGCAGTTATTGGCGGCACTGGAAATCCTGCAGAGCGGCGATATCGACGAGAGCCACCTGATGGGCTCCTGGGCCGGCGCCATGGGCCATACCCAGTTTATTCCCACCAGCTACTTGGCCTACGCCGTCGATATCGATGGCGACGGTCGTCGCGATATCTGGAATTCGGTGCCGGATGCCCTGGCCACGGCGGCGAGCCTGCTGTCGAAAAACGGCTGGCGCCGCGGCGAGACCTGGGGTTATGAAGTCACCATCCCCGATCGCAAACTGCCGGCTGGGGAGTTGACGCTGGCGGACTGGCAAAACAAGTGGGGCGTCAAGCGCGCCAACGGTAAACCTTTCCCGCGCCCGAATGACAAGGCGGAACTGAAACTGCCCGCCGGTCGCGATGGGCCCGCGTTCCTGATGCTGAAAAACTTTTTCGTGATCAAGCGCTACAACAACTCCGATCGCTACGCGACGGCGGTGGGGCTGCTGGCGGACCGGATCGGTGGCGGCAGCGGGCTGGTACACGACTGGGAGCGGCCGTTTACGCCGATCGACAGTACCCAGGTCGAGGAAATGCAGAAAATCCTGAAAGCCAAGGGGCTCTACAAGGGCGAGATCGATGGCAAGGCGGGTTCCGGTACCCGCGGGGCGATCGAAGCGTTCGAGAAGAGTATCGGTGTCGAAGTGCAGGGTTATCCGAGCAAGGAAGTATTGGAACAGTTGCGTAAACACTGACGGCGCGGCCGCCGGTCATCCGGCGGCCGACAATTCCCCCGCCTCTCGCCAGATTCGATTTCCCCCGTAGGTGTTGCCTGCCGGTTCATCGGGAAAATCCTCCCTCTTGGCGTAGGAAACTCCCTCGCTTGATTTATTTTCTCCTGTCGGTTATGCAGGGCTGTTCGCGCGGGTTTCGATCGTAGCAAAGGAGGTGATCGGACTCTGTGTGAACTGAACTCGAATCAGTGAAAATTCAATAACAGGAGAGGGATTCCCTATGTTGAAGTCTATTGCAACAATTTTCATTTTTACCGTAACCGCTGCTGTACCGGTGCTTCACGCCGATCCGGTGCAGGATCTTTCCATGAACAATCACTCCGTAGGCTGGTATCCGAATTTTTTCGAGGGCCAGGGGCCGCTGACCTGTCCGAAAACCTGTGAGGCCTGGGTGGCGGCGCCATCGGAAAGTGAGGCAAGTGCCAATATGGATGAGCAGACGAGAAGAACCAATGTCTGCAAAGTGACTGCCAGCGAAAAAATCATCCTGGAACCGATCGACGATCCCAAATCGCACTGGCTGTACGGCAACCAGTTCGATGACTACCCGACCTGTTTCGTCTATCCGGCCGGCTATGAGCCTTTCAAGAGCGAGCTGTTCATGTGCGAGTGTGTGCAGGGTAGTGCCTGCGACCAGCCGGACCTGGTGGTTGCCGATATCGCCGATCCGGTCTGGAACAGCGCCGCCGGCATTTCCGAAGTCCAGGTCACCATCAGCAATATCGGCGGTGTGGCTGCCGGCAGTTTCGCTACCGAACTGGCCGACCCCGGTACCGGCGCGGTCGATGTCCAGTCTGTTTCCAGCCTTGCCGCGGGTGCCAGTATCGTACTCACTTTTACCTTCAGCTACTGGGTTTTTGATCCCAATGCAGAGCTGTTGGCCAAGGTGGACTATAAAAGTGATGTCGAGGAGTGCAATGAGGAGAATAACGAGCTGCGGTATTACGGCCTGGGCTGAAATCCGTTTTTAATTGAGTGCCCGTATTTTGGGGACGGACCTTTTTGTTGAGCGGTCTGTTTCCCCGGGTCTCTGGAGTCGGCCGGCGGATGTTTGCCGGCCGACTCCCTCCCTCAGAAATTTTCGTCCGGTAACAGGCTGTCCTGCCACTGCCCCAGGTTCTCCGCGACCTCGTCCAGTTCGCGAAAATAGGCAATGTGGTACATGGCCTCGCCCTCCTGAACCAGCGGGATATTCTGTCTGCCGATAATGATACCGTCGGCGTTGCACTCCACCCGGTCCAGTTCGTGGCCGTAGGGATCGGCGATGGTGGCCAGCAGGTCGCCGTTTTTTACATGGTCGCCAAGCCTTTTCCTGTGATTGACGATGCCGCTGTCGCCGGCCCGCAGCCAGCCGCTGCGGCGGGCCACATAGGGCTCGTAGCTGTGTTTGCGCCGCGAGGCCGGGAGCATTTTCAGGTGTCGCAGCACGTTGAGGATGCCGCGTACCCCGGCGCGAATACACACTTCATCGAAGCGCAGCGCCTCGCCGGCCTCGTACAGCAGGATGCGCACCCCCAGGTCCGCCGCCGATGCGCGCAGTGAACCGTCGCGCAGGGTCGCGTTCAGCAGCACCGGCACGCCGAAGGCGCCGGCCATGGCGCGAGTCTCGTCATCGTCGAGGTTGGCGCGGATCTGCGGCAGGTTGCTGCGGTGAATGGCACCGGTGTGCAGGTCGATACCATAGTCGCACTTGGACACGATTTCAGTCTGGAAGACGTGTGCCATACGCGCCGCCAGTGAGCCCTTGGCGGAGCCGGGGAAGGACCGGTTCAGGTCGCGGCGGTCCGGTAGGTAGCGGGACTGTTCCAGTACGCCGTACACATTGACGATGGGGACGGCGATCAGGGTGCCGCGCAGGGTTTTCAGTGCGCGGCTGCGGATCAGCCGGCTGATGATTTCGATACCGTTCAGCTCGTCGCCGTGAATCGCCGCGCACACGAACATGGTGGGGCCGGGTTTCTTGCCGCGCTGCACATAGACCGGAATGGCCATTTCCGTGTCCGTATAGAGGCGCACCACCGGCAGGTCGATACGGCGGGTCTCCCCGCGCGCCACGGCGATGCCGCCAATCTCGAATAGGTTGTCCATAAAACTGTAAAAAGCGGAAGACTAACCGGGATTGTAGCTCTTGTCTGCCGGTCCTCTACAGGGCCGCGAGCGCGCGCTCCCGCTCCGCCATATCCCGGTGTCCGGTTTCCGGCGCATCGCCGATACCACCGGTCGGTGGCCGTTGCATCGACTGGGCCAGCGGAACACCGGCGTAGTGATAGCCCCGGCGTTGGTAGAAAAGACCGGTTTCGCCATCGAACAGGCCCTCGTTGCCGCGGTAGTTGCCCGGGCCCTGTCTCGGTGAATCGTCGGCGAGGCTGTCGCGCCGCCACAGCAAGTCCCCGCTGGCGTCGATCAGTGCGAGGAGGTTGCCGCAGGCATCCGCGACAAAGTGTTCCAGCGCGCCGTCGCCGAGGCGCGCGACAGGGCTGCCGTCGACGGGATGGTGCAGGTAGTGCCAGGTTGCCTTCTCGGCATCGTCCACCAGGGCTCTCTCGCGCCAGAGTCCCGTGGCTGTCCATTGTGTCAGCAGTCGCCGCTTGCGGCTGGATCGGCGGTGGGTGGTGACTTTTGCCAGGCGTCGACCGAAGGGATCGTAGCGGAAAAGTGTTTTGAAATCGCCGCATTCCGCGCTGCTCATCAGCCCCCAGCCGTCGTGTTGGTAAAAGTATTCGCGCGACCGTTTGCCGGGACGGAATTCGCGGATGACGTTGCCGCGTTTGTCCCACTGCACCGCATGTGGGGGGCGCGGTACCTGCGCCAGCTGGAGATCGGGGCGATCGCGGTTCGGCAGCTCCCAGGCCAGCTCGGGGGACAGCTCGATGGTGGCCAGCCGGCCGAGGCGGAAGCCGAGCTGGCAGCGGTTGTCGCCCCGGTGATGGGTTTGCCGGCTGCCGTCCCGCTCGATGCGCAGCACGCTTTCGCCGTTGGCGTCGACGCCGTAGAGGTCGCCGCCGGGCGCGAACAGGCAGCCGACGTCCAGGCTGTCGGAACTGGAGTCCCTGAGCCAGCCGCGAGTGTCGTAGCGGTGGTTGACGCTGAGCTGGTTGCCGTCGCTGCCATCGCAGTGTTCAGCCAGCAGCAGACCGCGACTGTCGTACTGGAACCGCAGGTGACTGTGCTCGTTGCTGGCCTGGATCAGGCGCCCGTGGCGGTCGTAGTGGAACTCGCACTGCTGGCCGCTGTTGTTGCGCACCCGCTGCAGTTGCCCGGCGCTGTCGTAGCTCAGGTACCAGTGGCTGTCGCCATCGCGATACTCGCTCAGCTGGCCGCTGTGCCGGTATTGCCATTGGCGGTGGAAGCCGTCATCGCTGTCGAAATTCGTCGCGCGCCCGAAGCGGTCGTAGCGCCAGGTGAATGTGTCGCTGCCGGTATGCAGTTGCGAGGGTCTGCCGCAGTGGTCGTAATCGAGGTGCCAGTGTTCGCCGCCGGCAAAGGTAATGGCGCAGATCCTGCCGGCGCTGTCGCGTTGCCACTGCAATTGTGCTTTTTCGTCGCAGCGGATGCGGCAGGGGTTGCCGCTGTCGTCGTAGTCGAGCGCCAGCGACGCGCCCGCGAGTTGCGCGCTGTGCAGCTGGCCGTGTTCGTCGTATTGCCACTGGCCATGGGCCTCGTCATCGACGGTCAGCTCGCACAGCTGTTGCCAGTGGTTGTAGTCGAGGGCCCAGCGCCGATCGCCCCGGTTCAGGCCCCGCAGTTGCGCCTGCCCATCCCAGTGCAGGGCCACGCGGCCGCCCTCGGGATCCGTCAGTTCCTCCAGCAGTCCGCGACTGTCGTAACTGCAGCACCAGTGCGCGCCGGATGGATCGACAATTTCCCGCAGCAGTGCCGCCTCATTGTAGTGATAGTGCCAGCTTTGTTCACCGCGCCGCTGGGCCGCCTGCAACAGGCCGTCGGCGTCGTACAGGTAGCGGTCGCTGGCGCCGTCGCAACTGCGGCGCAACAGCCGGCCGAATTCGTCGCTGCGAAAAATCTCGCGGCGGCCATCGGCGGCGCTGACCTGGCACAGGTTGCCGTAGTGGTCGTAGAAAAAGCGCTGCTGCACCTCGCCCTGCTGTTCGCGCAGCAACTGGCCACAGGCATTGAATTTCCAGTGGACGGCGTCCTCTCCCGGCCGCTCCAGGCGACAGGCCTGTTGTGAACGGCTCCAGTGCAGGCGGTATTCGAGACCGTCGACCTGCAGGCGATTGCAGCGCTGGCGCCCGTCGTAGGAAAAGGTGATTGCCCGGTTTCCGCCGGACGAGATAGCGGCCAGCCTGCCGGTGTCGTCGTAGTGGTAGGTTTCCCGCCGCGCGAGCCCCTGGGCTGCGAGCAGCTGGTCGTCACTGTCGCTGTATTCATAGTGACACAGGCGCTGTGTGCCCTCGGGAGCCTGGCGGTCGAGTACGGCGACCAGTTTGTCGCCGCTGTATTCGAATTCGAGTGCGCGGCCCCAGGAGCTGACAATCCTGCTCGGCTGGCCCCGGTAGTAATCGATGGTCAGGGTATTGCCGCTGGGATCGCGGATTTCCGTGAGCGGAAGCGATTGCCCGGTGCCGTCTGCGCGAAAGGTCTTTGCAGCGCGGCCGAAGCCGAGCAGGCGAAAGCTGTGCAGGCTCTGCCGGTGCAGCAGCAGCCGCTCGAATCGGTTGAAGCTGCTGTGACCGATGGCGGGCAGTGTGAAGGCGACTCTCCTGCCGTCGGCGGTATGCAGGGCGGCACCCGGCTGCCGCTCTTCCCCGCCCTGGTCTATCTGCAGGTATTCATCCAGGCTGTGGCGCCAGGCGCCCGCCGTTTCCCCGCTCTGGTGCTGGCGGTAGTGGCGCTGCCACTGGAAGGGAATGGGGCCGGGAAAGACAAAATCGGTGCGGGAAAATGCCACCGCGCCATTACAGGCAATTACATGGCCGACGACCTGTTGGCACCGGGCGAGCGCTGGCAGCGCATCGCCGCTGGTGTCCCGGCCGGGACCGTTACAGAAACTGACAGGACCGCAACCGTGGGTGTACAGCAGGTCCGGCTGGGGCGCCCGGGCAAGGCTGTAGTGGTTTGCCGAAATGCCGGGTAGCTGTGGCCACCAGTCGCCGAGACGCGGTTCGATCTCCGTTTCGATGGTCGGGGAAGCGCAAAAGCGGTTGATCCAGTCGCAGGCGGCAATCGGGTCACCGGGGTGAAAATCGATCCCCGGGGGGTGGATTTCCGACAGTTTTAGTGAAACAAAATTGGCCAGACGATCCGGTGTCATGCTTCGATATCCTTATCGTTGTTCCTTGCGTACGGTGACGTCTTCCTTCCTGGGCTTGAGTGTAATGGCTTCGTTGGAAGCTTCCGTGACAGTGTCCGGCATAGTGGAAAACTCCATGATGCCGGCGCTGATATTGTCCCTGCCGCCCAGCTGATTGGCGTCGTCGATAAACCGGTAGACGCACTCCAGTGCCGGGCGGTGTGTCGCCAGGACGCGTTCAATGGTGTGGTCGTCGAGATATTCCGTGAGACCGTCGCTGCAGAGCAACAGCAGTGCACTCTCGGTCAGCGTCCAGCTGTTGATGGTCGGTTCGACCTGGTCCGACACCCCCAGCGCGCGGGTGATATGGTTGCGGATATTGGATTCCTGGGCCTGCTGCTCAGTGATTTTCCCCTGGTCCACCATTTCCTGGACCACGCTGTGATCCCGTGTAAGACGCTGCAGGCCGTAGTTGTTCCACAGGTAGGCGCGCGAGTCGCCGATATGTGCCACGATCAGGAAATCATTCCAGATGACCGCGACCACCAGTGTGGTCCCCATCTGCGAAAGCTGCGGGTGTGAATGCCGGGTTTCCAGGATTTCCCGGTTGGCGCTGTCGATGGCGTCGATCAGCGTGGCGCGCAACATCAGCTGCTGCTGTTCCGGTGAGCAGGAAAGAAAAATTCCGTCGGGCAGCTTGCCGAGATGGCGCTCGAGCGTTTCCACCGCGATGCGGCTGGCGGTGGCGCCGCCACTGTAGCCGCCCATGCCATCGGCTACAACAATGTAGGCGAAGGGCTGTTCGCGATCGCCGTACCAGCGAATGCAGTCTTCGTTCTCCTCGCGTATCTGCCCGATATCGGTCCGTCCGTTGACTGCCAGCCTGATTGCCTCC
Source organism: Microbulbifer litoralis (assembly GCF_023634065.1). Lineage (GTDB taxonomy): Bacteria > Pseudomonadota > Gammaproteobacteria > Pseudomonadales > Cellvibrionaceae > Microbulbifer > Microbulbifer litoralis. Next base: position 38,523 of record NZ_JALKCV010000003.1, on the reverse strand, counting down.
ATGTCAGCCGCAACTCCCCTCATAATCATATTTTTTTGAATAATTGCCGGGTTGGAAAGAAGCCGAAGCTCCTCGTAACCAGCCATTAATGTTAACTTGGTAGCAGCATTGGTTTGAAATTTTTTTGATTCATTTGCGATAATGCCTCGACTCACCGGATGGAGCCCGGGCTATCCCGCCCGGGCCGGAAAAGGATTTATCGGCGCGATGCCCCGTCTACCCCGACTCAACCTGATCGATATCCCCCAGCACATTGTCCAGGTAGGGCACAATAACCTGCCGTGCTTCTTCGACGACGAGGACTACCAGTTCTACCTGATCAGTCTGCGCAATGCGGCCGACCAGTACAGCGTCGACGTTCACGCCTATGTGCTGTTGCCCAACATGGTACAGATCATCGCCTCGCCGCGGGTGCCCAACGGTATCTCTTCCATGATGCAGTCCCTTGGGCGGCGCTACGTGCAGTATGTGAACCATCGCTACAAGCGTTCCGGTACGCTCTGGGCGGGTCGCTATAAGTCCAGCCTGATCGACTCGGACGCCTACCTGCTGACCTGCTATCGCTACGTGGAGCTGCGCCCCATGTACCTGGGGCTGGCGGAATCCCTCGGTGATTATCCGTGGTCCAGTTTCAATCACCACGCCAGTGTGGTGCGCAGTGAAGTCATTACCGACCACCGCCTCTACCTGCAGCTGGGGGAGACGGGCCGCGAGCGGGCCGAGGCCTATCGAAAACTGTTCCGTTACAGTTTCGATCGCCGCCTGTTGGAGTATATTGCCGAGACTATCAAGCTCGGCCATGTGCTGGGCGGGGATACCTTCAAGGACAAGATCGAGCAGATCGCCAACCAGCGTGTCCGCCCGCTGAAACGCGGGCGCCCGAAAAAAGACAATAAGGATTCCGCCGCCGATGTGGATCGACTTTCATCGAAAAAATTCGACAAGCAGGAAGGGGTCGCGGGTCACAAAAGCGTAAGCGACAACGTGAACAATAAGAAAGCCGGCGAAATTGCCGCCATGGAGAGCTGATCTTGAGCCGAGCGAGCATCAATACCGACAGTACCATTTTCCGCAGTGGCGAAGACGGCGCCGGGGAGGAAACCATCGCCGCCGGCGCCGGGATTCTCAAGGTGGCTGTGCTTGGGGATTTCAGCGGTCGCGCCAGCCGGCGGCAGTGCGAGCCGGAATCCCTGGCGCAGCGCCCGGCATACCGGCTCGGGAAAGACAATTTTGAAGCGTTGTTCGAGCAACTGGGTGTGCGACTGCAACTTCCGGTCATGGACGAACCGCTGTCGCTGCTCGAGTTCGATGACCTGCACCCGGATTACCTGTACAGCCGCGTGCCGCTCTTCCGGCAGTTTATCGAGCTGGAAAAGCGCCTGCTGAATCCCTCGCAGTTTGCCGGCGCCGCCGAGGAAATACGCCAGTGGCGGCCCGAGCTGCAGCCGGCCGGCCTGCAGTCGCAGACCGGCGGCGAGTCGATGCTGGACGCCATCCTGTCCGGGAGTGGCTACCGGGAGGCCTATGCGTCCAGTCCCGAGGGGCAGATAGACCGGCTGATCAAGGATATCGTCGCGCCCTATGTACAGGAGAAGCCCGATGCACAGCAGGCGGCCTACCTGCAGGCGCTGGCAGAGGCCTCCTCCGAGGCGATGCGCAAGATCATGCACCACAGCGACTTCCGCCAGCTGGAAGCCAGCTGGCGCAGCCTGCACCTGCTGCTGCGCCGCCTCGAGGATCACCCCGGGCTGCAGCTGCACCTGATCGATGTCAGCAAGGAAGAGGTCCTGGCGGATTTCGCTCACGCGGAGGACGACCTGGAGCAGTCGCAACTGTTCAAGTGCCTGGTGGAGCGTGAGACAGTGGCCGGCGGCCTGCCCTACAACCTGATCCTGGGCGATTTCACCGTTGCCGACGACGAGCGGGACCTGCACCTGCTGATCGACCTGGCCACCATCGCCGAGGCCGCGGGCAGCGCCGTGGTACTGGGGGGCGACAGCCGCCTGGCGGGTTGCCCGACCCTGGCGGGATCCCTCGATCCCGACGACTGGCACTACCCGCTGTCCGACACTTTCGCCAGTGGCTGGCAGGCGGTGCGCGAATACTCTGCCAGTGGCCACATCGCCCTGGCGGGCCCGCGCTTCATGCTGCGGCTGCCCTACGGTGCCGACTCCGCCACCACCGACTGCTTCGGGTTCGAGGAACTGACCGCGGAGCACGGCCACCAATACTACCTCTGGGGCAACGGCGCCTACCTGCTGGCATTGTCCCTGTGCGAACAGTTTGTGCGTGAGGGGCGCCCCGCGCCGGTGGCCTCCGCCAGCTATGAAAACCTGCCCCTGCACCTGCGCAAGCTGCCACAGGGGCAGTGGATGACACCCTGCGCGGAGGCGCAGTTGAGCGACCGGGCCGCGGCGCAATTCAATGCGGCCGGCTTCAGCACACTGCGTTCGGTGCAGGGCAGGGACCAGATACTGCTGCCCCGCTTGCAGGCCCTGTCCGGTGGTGAGCTGCGGGGCCCCTGGAGCTGATGTGACAACCGTACGGAGAGCATCCGGCGGAAACCGATAACGACAAAGCGCGAGTCAGTGTGAAATGGATTTAGTTCTCTCCGTGTTGGCCGACCCCGAGGGCGCCAACATGCTCAAGCACACCAAACTGTTCACGCCGGAGGGCGGCAGTCTCGGGCGCGCCGACAGCAACGACTGGGTACTGCCGGATCCGGAGCGGGTGGTCTCGTCGCAGCATGCGCAGATTTCCTTCAGTGAAAACCAGTACTTCCTGACAGACCTGAGTACCAACGGCAGTTACCACAACCAGTCTGCCGAGCCGATCGGCAAGGGCAACCGGGTACCGCTGAAGGACGGCGATACCGTTGTCGTGGGCGACTACCAGCTGAGGGTTTCCATCCGCCGCCCGCAGGCCGACAGCGGCCTGCCGAAGGGGGTCGGCGAGGCGGATTTTCTCGACAGCTCCGACCGCACCACGTTCAGCCCCGCGGCGGCGGCAAAAATGCAGAACCGGGAGGAGGCGCGGCAGCTGGACAGCTGGCTGGAGCCGGGCGCCGCCGGTGGCAGTTCCAACACCGGCGAATGGGGCTATGTCTCCGGCTCCGCCCAGCAGCCGGATTCCGTCGACAGTTTCCTCGGGGGCGAGCAGGGCGCTGAGGATCCGCTGGCGGCCTTCGACCGGGGCGCCGGCGGTGGTGGCAGCCAGGACCCACTGTCCGGCTTCGGCGGCGCCCCCCAGTCGCCGGGTGTCGGCCAGTGGGACGACGATGACTGGTGGAAAGATGGCAGCGAGCAGGACCACGCGCCGGCCGATCGCCACGCCATGCAGTTCGCCACCCAGCAACAGGCACCGGTTGCCGACCCGGTGGCGCCGGAGCCACCGCCGATGGCGCCACCACCGCAGCCGCCCGCCCCGCAGCAGCCGGTGGCGCCGCAACCCGCGCCGCAGCAGAGGGCCCCGCAGCCATCCCCCGCGGACAATCCGTTTGCCGATTCCTTTGCCGCGATGGAAGGGCAACAGGTGGACGGTGCCCCGGGGTTCGACAGCGGCGCAGCGGCGCCCGGCAATGCAGCGCCCGGGTTTGAAAACCGTGTGCCGGGCTTTGCCAGTGCGCCGCAGCCGCCCGCCGAACCGGGCTTTTCCGGCGCCTCGCAGGGATTCTCCCAGTTGCAGCCACAGCAGCCGGCCGCGCCGCCGCCGGAACCGGTGCCCCCGCAGCAACCCTCGCCGGAGCCACAACCGCAACCCCAAGCCCAGGCCGTGCCGCCACAACAGCCCGGCGCGGCGCCGGCCGCCAATGCGCTGGCGGCGGGGCTGGGGCTGCAGCTCTCGCCGGAGCAACTGCAGCAACTGGACCAGCAGGCGGCGGCCATCGTCGAGGAGTCGGTGGCGCGATTGATCGACCTGCTGCGCGCGCGCACCAGTATCAAGAACGAATTGCGCGTGCAGCGCACCATGATCCAGACCGAGGCCAACAACCCGCTCAAGTTCAGTGCCAGCGCCCGCGATGCCTTGAACGCGATGTTCGCCGGCAACGGCGCTTTCATGTCGCCGCAGCAGGCGGTACGCGACAGCTTCGACGACCTGTCCGACCACCAGGTGGCTGTGCTCGCCGGTATGCGGGCCGGCTACGACGCCATGCTCAGGTTCTTCAATCCGGACAGCATCGAGCGCCGCGCCGGCAGTGGCGGCGGCGGTGTCTTCGCCAGCAAGAGCGCGAAGAACTGGGAGGGGTATGTGGAAATGTACCGGGAACTGCTGCGCGATCCCGACGCCTGTTACCGGCGGCTGTTCGGCGAGGAATTCGCCTCCACATACGAGAGCCAGCTGTCCGAGCTGAAGAACGCGCGCAGTCTGAACCAACAACGATAAGCCAGGCAAAGGGTTTCGAAGCCCGATTGATAAAAAACAGGAGCCAACCGTGTCGCCCAAAAAAATTCTGCAACTGACCCTGATCGGCCTACTGGTGCTGACCGTCGCCGCCTGCCAGGCGACCCGGCGCACCCTCAACTTCGATACCAGTGTGGAGCTGGCGGTGGATATCGAGCAGGACGTCAACCCGGACAGCGACGGCCGCGCCTCGCCGGTGGTCGTGCGCGTTTTCATGCTCGCCGACGACCGCCAGTTCTCGCGCGAGGACTTTCTCAACCTGTACGAGAATGCCGAATCGCGCCTGGGCAAGGACCTGATCGATACCGTGGTGCTGAAGGAGTTCGCCCCCGGCGAACAGCGCCTCGAGACCCTGCAGCTCTCACCGGAAGTCCGCTATATCGGCCTGCTGGCGGAATTCGTGCGCTACCAGGATGCCGACGCGCTGATGCTGTTGCCGATCACCGACCACACCGACAACGAATACCAGATTACGCTGACCGGCACCCAGATCGCGTCGACCGAGGCGCTGAATATGCGCCGCCGCGCGTCGCTTTCGCGCGACGAGTCGCGGGAGGGCTCGGTGACCATCTCCAGCGAAGAGTACGAGCGCCTGCAGCAACTCAAACAGGATAAATAGCAATACGGACCGCGGTCGGCAGAGCCCCGCGCTTCGAAAAGGAAAAACTATGTCGGCGAACAACAAGGTCATCTGGGGCGAGGGCATGTTCCTGCGCCCGCAGCACTTCCAGCAGCAGGATCGCTACCTGGAACACCTGGTGGAGGCGCGCACCGCATCACTGGGGCCCTACACCTGGGGGCTGGTGGAAATTGCCATCGACAGCGAGCCGCTGGCCATGGGCAAGATTTCCCTGTCGCGCATCAGCGCCATCTTCCCCGACGGCACGCCGATGCTGGCGCCGGAGAACGAGCTGTTGCCGGAGGTGCTGGAGGTGCCGGTCAACACCCGCGACGAAGAGGTGTTCCTCTGTATCCCGATGAAGCGGCCCGGCAGCCAGGAATCCGTGCGCGACCAGGAGGATTTCCCCCAGGCGCGCTACCAGGCCACCAACTTCGACGCCCGCAACAGCGCCTCCGCCTCCGGTGAATCGGCGCGCATCCAGGTGGGCAAGCTGCGCGCCTGCCTGAAACTCGGCAGCGACGACCTGAGCGGCTATGCCGCCATCGGCATCGCCCGTATCCGCGAGCGCCAGCCGGAGAAGCCGGCGGAGCTGGATGCGGAATATATACCGCCGCTGCTGAACGCCGAGGCGTCACCGGTGATCAAGGCGTATATCGAGGAGATCAAGGGGCTGCTGGACCACCGCGGCTCGGCCCTCGGCCACCGGTTGAGCGACAGCGGTCGCAGTGGCTCGGCGGAGATCGCGGACTACCTGCTGCTGCAGGTGATCAACCGCTTCGAGCCGCTGCTGCGCCAGATTACCGCGCAGCCGCGCCTGCACCCGCACAGCCTCTACCTGGAGCTTTTGCAACTGGCCGGGGAACTGTCGACGTTTACCGCATCCAGCAAGCGGCCGCCGGAAATTCCCCAGTACGGGCACGAAAGCCTGCAGCAGAGTTACGCCGGGCTGTTCTCCGCCCTGCGCCAGTGCCTGTCCACGGTGCTGGAGCAGACCGCCATCGCCATGGAGCTGGTGCAGCGCAAGTACGGCATCTACGTGGCGCCGGTAACCGATCCGTCGCTGATCAAGTCCGCCAGTTTCGTCATGGCCGCCAAGGCGGATATGCCCGGCGACCTGCTGCGCAGCCGCTTCCCGGGCCAGGCCAAGGTGGCACCGGTGGAGGCCATCCGCGAACTGATCTCGGCGCAGCTGCCGGGCCTGCAACTGCGCCCGCTGCCGGTGGCGCCGCGGCAGATTCCCTATCACGCCGGCTTTACCTATTTCGAGCTGGAGCGCAGCGGCGAACTGTGGAACGCGATGCAGAAATCCGGCGGTTTTGCCGTGCATCTGGCGGCCGAGTTCCCGGGCCTGACCATGGAGCTCTGGGCAATAAGGAATAATTGAGCATGAGCAACGACAACTTCACCCCGCCGGGCGCGCCCACTGCCGGTGACCGCACCGTGGTGGTGCCGACACCCGGCGCCGCCAGCCCGAGCCGGCCGGCCCCGGAGCCGTCTGCCTTCAATCCCGCGGAGTTGCAGCAGGATATCCGTATCCGCAACAGCCTCAACCCGCTGGTGGCGGCCTCGTCCAAACTGCTGGGCGCAATCATCAAGCTGCGCACCACCATGAACCACGCCAATGTGCCGGACCTGCACAAGCGGCTGACGCGCGAGATCCAGGGGTTCGAGCGCGAGGCCAAACAGTTGTCGCTGTCGCCGGAGACGGTACTGACTGCGCGCTACCTGCTGTGCACGGTAGTGGATGAAGTGGTGCTGTCCACCCCCTGGGGCAGTTCCAGTGGCTGGAGCCAGCACTCACTGCTGAGCCTGTTCCACAAGGAGACCTTCGGCGGCGAGAAGTGTTTCCACATCCTGCAGCGCATGCTGGAGGCGCCGGCCTCGCACCTGGAGACCCTGGAGCTGTTTTACCTGTGCCTGAGCCTCGGTTTCCAGGGCAAATACCGGCTGGTGCAGCGCGGCCACGAACAGCTGGAGCAGATCCGCGACAATCTGTACCAGACCATCGAGCGCCACCGTCCGGCCATGGAGCGCGACCTGTCTCCGCACTGGCAGGGTTGTGTCGAGCGCAAGACGCGACTGATCCAGTATGTGCCGCTGTGGGTCATCGCCAGTGTCGTGTTCGGCGTGTTGGCGGCCACCTACAGCGGCTACCGCTGGTGGCTCTACCAGGGTGCGACGCCGGTGGCCGCCGAGATCACCGCGCTGGTGGGGGAAGAAGCGCCGACGGCGGAAAAAAAGGATAACGGGGCAGCGGCTACCAACCGCTGACGTTCGGACTGTTTACTCGAGTTTCGGAGTTCGAAGTGTTGGGAATTGGCACAGAGCCGGGTGGCGCTGCCCCACCCGGCGCCCCGAATTCAACCCCGAAACTTGAGTGTTTATGCCCCCGGCCGAAGGCGGCCGGGCAACGGAGCACTGCATGAGACGCTTGCGCAATTTCTTTACCAACAAATGGGTCCTGGGGCTGATCGGCCTGACGGCCCTGTCGCTGTTGATCTGGTTCGGTGCCGATTACATCAAGTTCGGCAGCGACAACGCCACACTGCCCCACGGCGTGCGGCTCACCATCATCGTTTTCCTGTTCGCCATCTGGCTGGTGTGGCACCTGAGCCAGTGGCTGGTGGAGCGGCGCCAGAACAAGGCGCTGATCGACGAGATCGAGGAGTCCCAGCAGGACAGCGTCGATCCGGATCAGGAGCGCAGCCGCGAGGAGCTGAGCGCGCTGTCCGGCCGCTTCCGCGAGGCGATGGAAGTGCTGCGCAAGGCGCGCTTCAAGTCCGATCGCGGCAATGTCTCCCTGTACCAGTTGCCCTGGTACATCATCATCGGCCCGCCCGGCTCCGGCAAAACCACGGCGCTGGTCAATTCCGGCCTCGAGTTCCCGCTGGCGCAGAGCCACGGCAAGGAGGCGCTGGGCGGCGTCGGCGGTACGCGCAACTGCGACTGGTGGTTTACCAACGACGCGGTGCTGATCGACACCGCCGGCCGCTACACCACCCAGGACAGCCACCGTGTCTACGACAACAGCGCCTGGCAGGCATTCCTGGGCCTGCTCAAACGCTATCGCCGCCGCCGTCCGATCAACGGCGCGCTGGTGGCCATCAGCCTGCAGGACCTGATGGTGCAGACCGCCGAGCAGCGCCTGCACCAGGCGAAGACCCTGCGCCAGCGCATCAACGAACTGCAACAGCAGTTGGGTATCCGCTTCCCGATCTACCTGACCTTCACCAAGTGCGACCTGGTGGCCGGCTTCAGCGAGTTTTTCGACAACCTGTCCCAGGCGGAGCGGGAGCAGGTCTGGGGCGTGAGCTTCCCGGCGGAGACCAGCCCCGCCGCCGGTGCGCCGCTGGACTCCTTTGACGAGGAGTTCCGCCAGCTGATCGAGCGTCTCAACCAGCGCGTGCTGTGGCGCGTACACCAAGAGCGCAATGTCGAGAAGCGCGGCATGCTGCAGGGCTTCCCGGCGCGCATGGAGAGCCTGCAGTCGGTGCTGACGGATTTCGTCAAACAGACCTTCGGTCCCAACCGCTACGAGACGGTGCCGATGGTGCGCGGTGTCTACTTCACCAGCGGCACCCAGGAGGGCAGCCCGATCGATCGCATGATGGCCACGGTCAGTGCCGACTTCGGTCTCGAGCGGGATATGGGCCAGAAGTTCCAGGGCGCCGGCAAGAGCTTCTTCCTGCACCGCCTGCTCAAGGATGTGATTTTCCCCGAGGCGGAACTGGTAGGGGTCAACCGCAAGATAGAGACGGCCACTGTCTGGCTGCGGCGCGGCGTCTACGCCGCCTCGGCGGCGATCTTTATCGGCGCCCTGGTGCTGTGGACCGGCAGCATCGCCCAGAACAAACTGTATATGGGCGAAGTGCGGGACAGGGTGGCCGAGTACCGCGACAACCGGGCGGCGCTCGGCGACCGGTCCCTGCGGCCGGATGAGACGCTGCAGTTACTGCAGCCGCTCTACGGCGCGTCGCAGGTCTACCAGAAGGAGGAGCACCCGTGGCTCAACAACCTGGGCCTCTATGACGATCGCGTCGACAGCGCCGCCGACAAACTCTATCGCCGGGAGCTGCGCAACGTTTTCCTGCCGTCGCTGATCCGCGCCGTCGAGCGCGACCTGGCGCGCATGGGCGCCGACGATCCGGCGCTGGCGCCGACACTGCGCAACTACCTGATGTTCTTCACCCCGGACAAGCGCGATCCCGAGGTGCTGGCAGAATACTTCCGGGCTGCCTGGGAGCGACAACTGCCGGGCGAGGCCCAGCAGCAGGAGCAGCTGGTCGCGCATATGCAGCGCCTGTTTGCACAGCCACTGCCCGCGGACCTGCAGCCGAACGAGCGCGTGGTCGCCCGGGCGCGACAGCAACTGCGCCGCATTCCGGTACCGCAGCGCCTCTATGCGCAGATGCAGCGCAGTGACCTGGGGGTGACACCGGTGGATCTCTACGGTGAGATCGGCGGCGACACCGAGCAGCTGTTCGGTGTCGCCGCCAGCGACCCGCGCTTCAGCATTCCCTACCTGTATACCAAGGCCGGCTACAAGGAAATGGATTTCGGCGCGGACTCCGCGCTGATGAGCCAGCTGTCCGAAGAGCGCTGGATCTACGGTGGCGAGATCAGCGGCGAGGACTTCAGCGAGACGGATCGCGAACAGCTGGGCGAGGAGGTCAAGCGCATCTACCTGGGTGAATACCAGCAGCGCTGGCAGGGCTTCCTGCGCGGTTTCTCGATCCGCGATTTCCGCAGTACCAGCCAGGCCCTGGATACACTGTCGAAACTGGCGGACCCGGTCTACTCGCCGCTGTTGGCGGTGGCCGAGATCACCGCAGACAACACGCGCCTGACACCGCGCCCGAAGATCCCGGTGGATGCGTCCGGTGTGTCCCTGCCGGTTTCCAGCAACACCCGCAAGGCGGGCGAGCTGGCGGCCAGTGGTGCGGCCGGCAAACTGCAGGAGAAGTTCCAGCCCACCAGTGTCGACCTGCGCTTCGAGGAGCTGCACCGTATCACCCAGAGCGAGAAGGGACGGCCGGCGCGGGTGCAGGAATACCTGTCCGCAATCACCGGAGTGCAGGAATACCTGACCGAGATCGACAGCGCGCCGGATCCCAACGAGGCGGCCTTCAACAGCGCCAAGTCGCGCTTTGCCGGCGGTGGTGGCGACGCCATCAAGCAGCTGCGTATCAAGGCCGCCAACGCCCCGGCGCCATTCAAGAAATGGCTGAACGAGATCGCCGACAGCACCTGGGGCCTGGTGATGGCCAAATCCAAGCTGCACGTCGACCGCATCTGGCGCGAACAGGTCTACAGCACCTACAGCCGCAGCCTGGCCAACCGCTATCCGCTGCGCCGCAACCGCGACCAGGAAGTGCCGGTGATGGAGTTCAACCAGTACTTCAAGCCGGGCGGTGTCGAGCAGAAATTCATCAACCAGTACCTGAAACCGTTTATCGATACGCGCAACTGGCGGGCCAAATCCCTGGAGGGGCAGAGCCTGGGCGTGTCGCAGACGGCGCTGGCGCAGATGCGCCGCGCACAGCGTATCCGTAACACCTTCTTCAGCGCCGGTGAGCAGGCGGCCTACTCCTTCCGCATCGAGCCCACCAAGCTGGATTCCGGTGTCAGGTTGTTCGCGCTGGAAGTCGGCAGCCAGCGGGTGCCGTATTCCCACGGCCCGCGCACGACGAAAAAAGTCGACTGGCGCGGTGGCGAGACCAATCGGGTGCGGATCATATTCGAGGACCTGAACGAAACGGTGCACCGCCGTCATTTCGAGGGCGACTGGGCCTGGTACCGGCTGTTGGAAAACTCCGAACTGCGGCGCGGCCGCAGCAGCACCGAGTACTTGGTGACCTTCGAGGAGGAGGGGCGCAAAGCCGAGTTCAGGTTGTCCACGGCCGGCGTCTACAACCCGTTCGACGACAGCCTGCTGGGCGGCTATCGCTGTCCGCAGACGCTCTAGTCCAGAGCCGGGAGGAAACAAGACTGTGACAGACAGCAAGGGCCTGTTCGGCAAGTTGCCGGGACACGGCGACTTTATCCAGCGCGAGTTGCCGGCCAGTTTCGTCACGCCGTGGGACGAGTGGCTGCAGCGGGCCGTGCACGGTTCGCGCGAACTGATCGGCGAACCCTGGCTCGACTACTACCTGACGAGCCCCATCTGGCGCTTTGCCCTGTCGCCCGGCGTGCTGGATGAGCAGGGCTGGGCCGGTATCCTGGTACCCAGCGTGGACAGTGTCGGGCGCTACTTCCCGCTGACCATGGCGGTGCCGACACCGCAGGGCAATCCCTTCGCGCTGCAGGTGGCGGCGACCGACTGGTACCGGCAGCTGTCGGAGCTGGCCATAGAGGCGCTGCAGAGTGCGCTGCAGGCGGATCAATTGAGTGAGCGTTTCCCGCAGCCCGCGTTCGCCGCGGTGGCCGATCAGGTGTCGGTGGTCTCCGAGGCGCATATCGCCACCGGTGACGGCGACGCCATCTCCGGCAGCTATCCGGGGCTGCTCAACCAGCTGTACCGACAGCAGTACCCCAGCTACAGCCTGTGGTGGTGCGCCGGTTCCCAACACCTGGCCCCGACGACCCTGGTCAGTCCGGGGCTGCCGGAACCGACGCTCTACTGCGCCATGCTCGGCGCGCAGGCAAGGCACTGGTAGCCAGAATTTACGGAGAACGATCGTGGAGCCATCCAGCGGCAGGCGCCTGGTCCCTCTCGACAGGAACCGGCATCGCAGTTATCGCATCGCCCGTGGCAGTTACGGCCATGCCGCGCAACAACAGACCTGCCCGGTACTGTTGGGTGAATTTGCCGAAGTGTCCGCGGAGTGCCCGATTCTTTTTGTGCGATCCGAAGAGGGCGGTGCCCTGTGCTGCGTGGCGATGCTGGGCGTGACGCCGGGTCACAATCTCTTTTGGCAGAACAGTCGCTGGCGGGGGCGCTATGTCCCCTGCCATCTCCGCGCCCGGCCATTCGCGATGGCTCGCATCGGCGAAAGCGGAAAGCAAATGGCGGTCTGTGTCGACGAGAGCTCGCCACTGCTGCTTGCCGGCGGGGAGTCCGGCGAACCGCTTTTCGAGCCCGGCGGGGGGCGTACCGAGTATCTGGACAACATGGCCCACCTGCTTGTGCAACTCCAGCGACAGGGCACATTGACGGATACGTTCGTCCGCTATCTGCAGGCGGAGCGGTTGCTTGAAGAGCAGGTTATCCAGGTCAGGTTACAGGGCGGTGTGAATCACCGACTGAACGGTGTGTTCCGTGTCGATGAAACAGCGCTGCAGGCGCTTCCAGAGGAAAGGTTTATCGAGTTGCGCAGGCGCGGCTACCTGTCGCCAATCTATGCACACCTGCACTCCCTGCGCCGGGTCGACAACCTGAGCCGGTTGCACGCCCGGCAGCGCAGGGAAAACCTTCACTGATCCCTGTGGGCATGACAACTCAACGGCGTTTTCCGGGGAAGCGGAACTTTTTAGTCGATAATTTTTTATTATTGGGTGGCTGCGGAGAATATTTGTGCGGTGTGCGCCTGCCGTTATCGAGTCCGCTGCGGTGTAATTTTCTGTAATTTGATGCTCAGCCCCGACCGGTCTGGAAAGCTTTTTGTTTTTTTACTGAATCTGTATAAATGCTGTGCATCCTTTGGCAATTAGACTGGCGATTTGTATTCAATCGATAAAAATATTCGTTAGAATTAGCGCTTGCTTTCAGGGTGTGAAAAGTATTATTGGAATATTTTTCATTAAAGATTTTGGTGCTCGAATGTTTATCGGGCACGCCCGCTCAGTGGATGAGCGGGTCTGGTTGACTCCCCGTAATATGACTGCGCCGAGTGCGCGGGGAGTGGAAAACAACACGAGGCACAGGGATGTCATTTCGGGTGGTGTTTACGGGGGAGTTGCGCGAGGGTTTCAGCCGGCGGCGGGGAATAGAGTCCCTGGCGCAGCGCTTCAACCTCGGTTTCGAGGAGATCAAGCGTTTGCTGACCGGCAATCGCCAGACGGTCAAGTCTGCGGACAGCCGACAGCAGGCGGAGAGGATCGTCCGCGCCCTCTGGGGCGGAGGTTGGCATTCAGAGCTGGTGCGAAACGGTCGCGTGCTGTTTCGCACCAACCGGCCGGAGCGGGCGGATGCGCCCACGGGCGAAGTCGACAGCCGGCAAACCCTGACGGCGGTTGACGGCAGTTTTTCCGTCTCGGTTCCGGCAGGCTGGCAGTATTGCGAGGACCTCAATCCCCAGGCGTTGCTGCAGGTGGGCGATGCGCGCAACCACCACTACCTGATGGCGCTCGCGCAGTCGGTGGCAGAACTGCCCGAGACCCTGGCCCTGGCGGACTACTGCGATGCGCAGCTGCAGCAGTGTGTCGACAAGGTGGCGGATGGCCGTCTCTGCGCGCCGGCGGCACCGCTGCTGGAGTGCCGGCTGCCGGCCTACGCCGGGGAGATTGCCGCGCTGCTGGGGGAAGTGGAAATTCGCTACCTGATCGCCTGCCTGCAGTCGGCGGACCGCTTCTACACCCTGTTTCTCTGGTGTGAGCGGGAGGCGTTCGAGCGGCAGCGCGTGTGTTTTTCGGAGATTGTCGCCGCCTTCAATCCCCGGGCGCCGCACGACGCGGTGGAATCCGCGCAGGGCGAACTGGTGGGGAGCTGATTGATTTCCGCAACCGCCGGCCGAAATGAGTGAAACAGACAGGGAATACACAATAAGGACGCTTCATGGCATTTCCCAATGTAATTCAGGTCGAGGAACTGGCCTCGGCCCTCGACGGCGACCAGCCGACCGGGGCCGATATCCGCGAGGATCGTTCGCCCACCTCGGACTACTACACCATCAAGGACGCGCGCAACAGTGCCCGCGCCGCGGAGCGTTCGGCGCTGTTCGATGACAGCGACACCGACCTGCTGGCGCCCTGGCGCGATGTGGCCAAGTCGGCACAGAAAATCCTGTCCGGTCAGAGCAAGGATCTGGAGGTGGCGGCCTGGTACACAGAGGCGCTGATCCGGCTGCACGGATTTGCCGGCCTGCGCGACGGCTTCGCCCTGATCGACCGACTGGTGGCCGATCACTGGGACGGTCTCTACCCGGAGCCGGACGAAGACGGTGTGGAAACCAAAGTGGCGCCGCTGACCGGCCTGAATGGCGATGGCGGCGACGGCACACTGATGCTGCCGATTCGCAGTGCCGATGTTACGCCGGAAGGCGATTACGGGGCCTTTTCCTTTTTCCAGCACCAGCAGGCGCGCGATGCCGACCGCATTGCCGACGACGACGCCAAGGCCGCCCGTATTGAGACACTCGGCTACAGCCTCGCGGATATCGATACCTGTGTGAACGGCGCCAGCGGAGAGTGGGTGCAAAACCTGGTCGAGACGCTCGAGGAGGCCATCGGCCACTACAGGAGTTTCAACGACGCGCTGCGCGGCCATTGCGGAAGCGATGCGCCGCCATTCACCAATATCAGCTCGCTGCTGGACGAGGTACTGCGCACGACCCGCTTCGTGTACAAGGCGCAGCTGGACACGCTGGCCGCCGAACAAGAGGCCGCCGATGCGCCTGCAGAAGCCGCCGACACCGGCGGTGCGGCCTCTGCACCCGCCGCGGCAGCGGCCGGCCCGGCGGTGGTTGCCGGGCCAGTGTCCTCGCGCGAGGACGCGCTCCGGCTGCTGGAGCAGGCGGCGAAGTATTTCCGTACCTACGAACCCCATACTCCCCTGGCCCCCGGGCTCGAGCGCCTGATCGGCTGGGGTCGTATGACAGTGTCCGAGTTGATGACTGAGCTGCTGCCCGACGACCAGTCCCGCGCGGTCTATTCCCAGCTGACCGGGGTCAGGCTGGATGGCTCGGATACCCAGCGCTATGTCGCGCCCCCGGCCGCGCCGGCAGCGAGCGCCCCCGCGGCGGAGTCCGCCCCCGCCGCACCACAGGAATCGGCACCCGCCGACTCCAGCTGGAATGAAGAGCCCCAGGCCGAAGCCGAAACCGGCTGGTAACTGTTCCGTAAATTGTAATTCCTATTTGAGGAAAGGAGACCCGAGATGTCCGAGAGCATCCACAGCAAGCTGAAGCGCGTTCGCAAACCGCGCGTCCATATCACCTACGACGTAGAGACCAACGGTGCCGAGGTCAAGAAGGAGCTGCCCTTTGTCACCGGTGTGATGGGTGACTACTCCGGTGACAACCAGGAAAACCGCAAGTCGCTGAAAGAGCGCAAGTTCGTGCAGATAGATCGCGACAACTTCAACGATGTCATGTCCAAGGTCAATCCGAAGCTGAACCTGCAGGTGGAGAACACCCTGGCCGGTGACGGCAGCAAGATGGGCGTGGATCTCGATTTCAACAACATGGATGACTTCTCGCCGGAGCAGATCGTCGAGCAGGTAGAGCCGCTGAAGCAACTGCTGGAAGCGCGCAGTAAACTGCGCGACCTGCTGAGCAAGGCAGATCGCTCCGAAGAGCTGGAGAAAGTGCTGGAGAATATCCTGAAGAGCACCGAAAACGTCGGCGCCATTTCCGAACAGCTGGGTCTCGGTGAAGAGAAAGGAGAGGATAAAGAATGAGCACCGAAGTCGAAAATGTAGCAGAGGGCGAAGCGGAAGAGCAGTCGGTCAACCTGCTGGAACAGGCCATTTCCGCCACCAAGCAGACCGAGCCCGACGAGGCCCAGGACCTGCTCGCGAACCTGACGCAGCAGGTCTTGAAAGGCACCGTCACCTGGGATCGCAATCTGACCCAGACCATCAACAAGGCCGTGCAGGCCATCGACGCGGCCATGTCCAAGCAGCTTTCTGCAGTCCTGCACGACGAGAAATTCCAGAAGCTGGAAGGCTCCTGGCGCGGGCTGCACCACCTGGTGATGAACAGCGAAACCGGGGCCACCCTGAAAATCCGCATGATGAACCTCACCAAGCGGGAGCTGTTTCGCGATCTCGACAAGGCGGTGGAATTCGACCAGAGCCAGACGTTCAAGAAGATCTACGAAGAGGAATTCGGGACCGCCGGTGGCGAGCCGTTCGGCTGCATGATCGGCGATTTCGAGTTCACCAGTCACCCGGAAGATATCGAGCTGCTGAGCAAGATGTCCAACGTGGCTGCGGCCGGTTTCTGTCCGTTCATCTCCGCCGCCGGTGCCGGCATGTTCGGTTTCAATGATTTCACCGAACTGTCCAAGCCGCGCGACCTGGGCGGTATCTTTGAATCCGGCGAGTACATCAAGTGGCGCAGTTTCCGCGACAGCGACGACTCCCGCTTCGTGACCCTGGTGATGCCGCGCAGCCTGGCGCGCACCCCATACGGCGCCAACACCAAGCCGATCGAGTCCTTCGACTTCGAAGAGTTCGAAGTGGACGAGGACGGTGTCTCCCGCCCGGCGGAGCACAACCAGTACTGCTGGATGAATGCCTCCTACGTGATGGGCACCACCATGACCAAGGCCTTCGCCGAAAACTCCTGGTGTACCGCCATCCGCGGTGCCGAGGGCGGCGGTAAAGTCGAGGGCCTGCCCACGCACCTGTTCAAGAGTGACGACGGCGACCTGGACCAGAAGTGCCCCACCGAGATCGGCATCACCGACCGCCGTGAGGCCGAGCTCAGCTCCCAGGGCTTCCTGCCGCTGTGCCACTACAAGAATACCGATTACTCCGTATTCTTCGGTTCGCAGACCTCGCAGAAACCCAAGATGTTCGACGACCCGGATGCCACCTCCAACGCCGCCATCTCCGCGCGCCTGCCGTACCTGATGGCCACCTCGCGCATCGCCCATTACCTGAAAGTGATGGCGCGGGACAAAGTGGGTTCCTTCATGGAAGCGAGCGACTGCGAGCGTTGGCTGAACAAGTGGATCACCCAGTACACCAACTCCAACCCGGATGCCAGCCCCGAGATGAAGGCCAAGTATCCGCTGGCGGAGGCGCGTGTCGAGGTGAAGGAAATTCCCGGCCAGCCCGGTTGTTACAGTGCCGTCGCCTATCTCAAGCCCTGGCTGCAGATGGAAGAGCTCACCACTTCCATGCGCATGGTGGCGAATATCCCCACCGCGGGATAATTGCCGCCGGCGGCCCGCTCGCAGCGGGCCGCGCAGGCTCTTCCCCTGGAAGCCGCCTTTGCCAGTGCCTGTCGGGCGCCCGGCTCTGAGCGGCTTTCCAGGCAATCGACGGACCGATTGATCCATTCAATTCCGTGGGAGTACACGCTGTGCCCGCCGCCCAATCCGCCGACAAGCGCACTGATACAGAGTCCCTGTTGCCGCCGCAGCTGCTGCAGCGCATGTCGCCGTTGCAGAAATTCCTGCGCGAGCCGGATGACCTCTTTGCGTTCGAGTACTGGCTGACGGAGATCTGCCCCTGTCCGCAGCGGGAAAACTATTCCCTGCGCCAGTGGCTCAACCGCCTGGTGGCGGAACTGGACGAGCTGATCTGCGACCAGATCAACAGCATCCTGCATCACCCGCGCTTCCAGCAGCTGGAAGCCAGCTGGCGGGGCCTGTCGATGCTGGTGCACAGCACACCGCACTCCGACAACATCCAGGTGAAGCTGCTGGATGTCAGCTGGCGCGATCTCAGCAAGGATATCGAGCGGGCGCCGGACTTCGATCAGTCCGGGCTCTTCCACCTGATTTACAACGAGGAGTTCGGCACACCCGGCGGCCAGCCTTTCGGCCTGATTCTCGGTGACTATCGCGTGGCCCACCGCCCCTTCGCCGACCACCCGTACGACGACGTCTTTACGCTGCAGGGGATCGCGCATACCGCGGCGGCGGCCTTTGCGCCCTTCGTCTGCGGGGTGACACCGCAGCTGTTTGGTGTGGATCATTTCGACGATATGGCGCGGCCGATCGACTTTGCGGAAGTCTTTCGGCAGAAGCAGTACATCCGCTGGAACGGCCTGCGGGATATGGAGGACAGCCGCTTTATCGCTGTCACCCTGCCGCAGGTATTGATGCGGCAACCCTACGATACCGATTTCAGCAGCTATCGCGGCCTGCGCTTTGCCGAGGATGTCGCCGGGCGCGACAGTCGCAAGTACCTGTGGGGCAATGCCTGTTTTGCGCTGGGCACGGTATTGATCCGGGAATTCAGCGAGGTGGGCTGGTTCTCGCATATCCGTGGTGTGGCCCGCGACCATATCGGCGGCGGGCTGGTCAGCCAGTTGCCGGCGGTGCCCTATCGGGCGGACAGCAGCCCGCAGCAGGTGCGGATGTCGACATCGATACTGGTGACCGACTTCGCCGAGCGCGAACTGAGCGAGCTGGGTTTTACCTGCCTGTGCCACTGCTACGACACGGCTTATAGCGCCTTCAACAGTGTGCCCTCCATGCAGCGGCCCAAGCAGTACACCAGCAAGGCGGCCACCGCCAATGCGCGTATCAGTTCCATGCTGCAACAGATTCTCTGTGCATCGCGCTTCGCCCACTACATCAAGGTCATGATCCGCGACAAGGTCGGTGCCTATATGAACGCCAAGGATTGCGAGCGGCAACTGCAGCAGTGGCTGGATCGCTACACCACCGGTCGCGACGACCTGTCCTGGGAAATGCTCGCGCGCTATCCACTGCGCGAGGCCCGGGTTTCGGTGATGGACGAACCGGGTAAGCCGGGCAGCTACCAGAGTGTGATCCACCTGAAGAGCCACTACACCGTGGATCACCTGGTTTCCGAACTGAAGCTGACCACAGCGCTGGCGCAAATCGGGGTGGGGGCCGTCAACTGATCATGGCCAGGGAGAAACGTTTGTTGGCGCCGGTACTGGACCGACTGTTGGAATCCTCGCGCAATATGGATATGCACCAGCCACACCAGGTACTGAAGCAGTTGCGCGAGGGCGTCAGGCGCGACCTGGAATACCTGTTCAACACCCGTTTCCGCTGTATCTCGGCGCCGGAAAGCCACGAACACCTGGAGGATTCCAATATCAATTACGGCCTGCCCGACCTGTCGACCGTCAACCTGTCATCCATCGACAGCCGCAAGCGCTTCTGCCGGGATATCGAAAAAACCATCCTGCGTTTCGAGCCCCGCATCCGCTCGGTGAAGGTCTCCACCCAGGACCGAATCGATGTGGAGGATCCCAGTATCCGCTTTCGGGTGGAAGCGGTTCTGCATATCAACCCCGCCGCGGAAGTGATCGTGTTCGATTCCGCGCTGAACCCGGTTACGCAGACCGTCGATGTGTCGGAGATTATGTAATGAGTGAAAAGCTGATTGATCTCTACGAGCGCGAACTGGCGTTTGTCCAGCAGACGGCGTCGGAATTCGCGCGCATGCATCCGGCGGCTGCCTCGCGGCTGCAGCTGGATGCAGATACGGTGGACGACCCGCTGGTCGGGCGTCTGTTGTCCGGCTTTGCCTATATGAACGCGCGGGTCCAGCAGAAACTGAGCGACGATTTCCCGGAGCTCACCGATGCCATGCTGGAAACCCTCTATCCGCATTACCTGCGCCCGATCCCGTCCTGCGCGATCGTGCAGTTCGAACCGGAGCCGGATCTGGATGCGATTACCCGCATCGATGCGGATACGCTGCTCGAGAGCGACAGTTTCCAGGGGCAGACCTGTCGATTTACCAGCCGCTACCCGGTGGATATCTGTCCTTTCCAGGTAGAGAGCGCCAGCCTGATGCCGCGGCCTTTTATCGCGCCCGGTTGCAACGATATCCAGGGGGCCAATGCGGTCCTAAAGCTTTCTCTCAAGACTCTCTCTGCAGACCTGAGTTTCGCCGAGCTGACACCGGAGAAGCTGCGCTTTTTCCTGCGCGGCCAGGCCAGCCACACCTATGCGCTGTACGACCTGCTGCTGAGCAAGTGTGTGCGCGTGGTCGCAGCCAGCAGCGAGGGCGACCCGAAACCGGTCTATCTCGATGCGGACAATGTTCGCCAGGTGGGTCTTGAGCCGGAAGAGGGGCTGTTGCCGTATCCGGACACCGCCTTTATCGGCTATCGACTGCTGACTGAATACTTCGCCTTCCCGGAGAAGTTCCAGTTTATCGATATCTGCGGGTTGGACAGGGTGTTTAACGACAGTTATGGCGATACGCTGAACCTCTATTTCTACCTGTCAGAGTCCCACGACGAGTTGGAAAAGCAGATTGCTGCGAGCATGTTCGCGTTGGGGTGCACGCCGGCGGTAAACCTGTTCCCGCAGACGGCCGACCCGATTCCCCTGAGTCATACCCGTTACAGTTATCCGGTGGTGCCGGATGCGCGTCGCAGCCAGGGCCTGGAGGTCTACTCGATCGATGCGGTTGCGGCCACCGACGGCAGTGGTGAAACCACGCACTACCGCCCGTTCTACGGCATACAGCACAGTCGTCACCAGGCGCGCCAGTCCGCCTTCTGGTTCAGCCGCCGGCGCGATGTGATCGAGGGTGACCACCGCAATGAACAGGCGTCGGAATTGGATATTTCCCTGGTGGACCTGGATTTCAATCCGCACCGGATCAGCGATCAGACGCTCGACCTGCGCCTGACCTGCTGCAATCGCAACCTGCCGAAGAAGCTGCCGACCGGCAATGGCCAGCCCTACCTGTCTGTCGTCGATGGCGATGCGCCGGCGAGCCGGATCAGCTGTATTGTTGCACCCTCGGCCACGCTTCGGCCGCCGCGCCGCGAGCGCGGTTACTGGCGGCTGATCTCGCACCTGAACCTGAACCACCTGTCGCTGTCCGGCAACGGCGGTTGCGACGCGCTGAAGGAAATACTACGCCTCTACGACTTCCGCGATTCGGCCAGTACCCGCAACCTGATCGAGTCACTGCTGAAACTGGATACCCGCCCGATCACCGCGCCCATCCAGATTGATGACAGTGTGGTGCTGTGCCGCGGCACCGAGGTTACTGTCGAACTGGATTCGATGATGTTGACCGGTTCCAGTCCGCTGTTGTTTGCCAGTGTGATAGAGCGCTTCCTGGGCCTCTACTGTTCACTGAATTCCTTTACCCGACTGATTGCCACCCTGAGTGGCCGAGATGGAGAGCTGAAGCGATGGCCACCTCGCGCCGGCGACAAAGCTTTACTGTAATCGAGCGACTGCGTCGCGAGCCCAGCCGTTTCGATTTTTTCCAGTCGGTGCGGTTGCTCGAGCGCGCCGCCGCCATCAGTGGTGACGGCTGTGCCCGGGAGACCGTGGCCAGTTCTGCGCCGCCGTCCCGGGAGATGGTGCGCTTTCGCGCGCAGTCGTCGCTGTCGTTTGTCGGTTCCGATGTCCTGAAAATTGAACAGGCCGATACACTGGATACTGAACACAGCGGCGCGTCGCTCAAGCAGTGGCAGATGGAGGTGGGCTTTGCCGGCCTGGCGGGCAGCCAGGGTGTAATGCCCTACTACCTGACCGAAGTGGTGTTGAAAGAGCTG
This sequence comes from Microbulbifer litoralis, assembly GCF_023634065.1. Classification (GTDB taxonomy): domain Bacteria; phylum Pseudomonadota; class Gammaproteobacteria; order Pseudomonadales; family Cellvibrionaceae; genus Microbulbifer; species Microbulbifer litoralis. The sequence continues at coordinate 17,160 of NZ_JALKCV010000003.1, read as the reverse complement.
CGTGAAAAAAATACCGCGCTGCGGGATTTCCTCGATATCTTCAACCACCGCCATATCTCGCTGCTCTACCAGGCCTGGCACAAATACCAGTTACCGGTGAATTACGAGCGCCAGCATCTGCGGCAGGAACGCGAGCCGGATCTGTTCAGTCACGCGCTGGCATCCCTGTCCGGCCTGGGCACCAGCGAGATGCGCTACCGCATGCCGATGCCGGACGAGTCGCTGTTGGGTATGGCCGGCCACCTGAGCCGGCAGCATTGCTCTGCCGCGGCACTGGCGAGCATGATCCGCCAGTACTTCGGCCTCAACGTCACCATCGAGCAGTTTCGCGGCCAGTGGGATGAGTTGCCCGAGGATGTGCTCTGCCGCCTGCCGGGGCCCGATTATCCCCAGGGGGTCAATAATCGCCTGGGCACCAATACGATTCTGGGGACCCACTGCTTCCAGGCACAGAACAAGTTCCGGGTGGTGGTGGAGCCGCTCGCTTACGAGCAGTTTATGACCATCTCTCCCGGCAGCGACAAGCTGGAAGCCCTCAAGTCTTTTATCCAGCTCAGTGCCGGTGTCGAGATGGATTTTGAAATCTCGGTGACGCTGTCGACCAGCCAGGTGGCGCCGGTACAACTGGTCGACGAACCCGATAACCAGCCGCTGCTCGGCTGGAATGCCCATATGACTGGCGGACAACAGCAGGAACAGCGGGTGGAGATCACCCTGAGTGCAGACCGGGTTTCTCCCGATGAAGCGCTGCCCGCGGCCTGATTTTCACAACCCTGAAAAGGAATTTTTCCATGATCAACATCGATCTCAAGCGGCTGGTGGATACCATGACACCGCACATGCGCGACTCCCTCGAAGGGGCCGCCGGTCTGTGCCTGGCCCAGAGCCAGTACAACGTGGAGCTGGAGCACTGGTTGTTGAAATTGCTCGACCAGTCGGATACCGATCTCTACCACCTGCTGGAAAAGCACGATGCCAATCCCTCCAGCCTGGCCAAGCAGCTCGCGACCACCATCGCCAAGTTCAAGTCCGGCAGCAGCAGGCCGGCGGCGCTGTCCCCGTCCATTGTCGAGGGGGCCAAGAATGCCTGGATGCTGGCGTCTATCGACTACGGCCACCGCGCCATCAGTTCCGGTCACCTGCTGGCGGCGCTGTTGCTGGACGAGACCTCGCGGCGCCAGTTGCTGGAATCCTGCCCGGAGTTGAAAAGCATCGCCCCGGAATCCATCCGCGAAACGGCCCGCGCCATGTATGGCCAGAGCGGTGAGTCGAGCCACCTTGGCGCCGCCTCCGGAGATGAAGGGGCTGCGGCTGTCGCCGCTGCTGCGAGCAAGGCCCCGGCACTGGACAAGTACACGGTCAACCTGACCGAGCGGGCGCGCAATGGCGAAATCGACCCGGTACTGGGACGCGACGACGAAATCCGCCAGTGTATCGATATCCTGACGCGCCGCCGCCAGAACAACCCGATACTGACCGGTGAAGCCGGCGTCGGCAAGACAGCCGTCGTGGAGGGCTTCGCGTTGCGCATCGCCAGCGGCGACGTGCCCGCGCCGCTGCGGGATGTGGCTGTACGCACGCTGGATCTCGGATTGCTGCAGGCCGGTGCCAGCGTCAAGGGTGAGTTCGAGAATCGCCTGAAGTCGGTGATTGAGGAAGTGCGCGCGTCCGCGACACCGATCATCCTGTTTATCGACGAGGCGCACACCATGATCGGCGCTGGCGGCAAGGAGGGGCAGGGCGACGCCGCGAACCTGCTGAAACCCGCGCTGGCCCGCGGTGAACTGCGCACCGTCGCCGCCACTACCTGGGCGGAATACAAGAAATACTTCGAGCGCGATCCGGCACTGACACGCCGCTTCCAGGTGGTCAAAGTGGAGGAGCCCGCTGAAGACAAGGCCATCGATATGATGCGTGGCATTGCCACCACGCTCGAAGAACACCACCGAGTACGGATTCTCGATGAGGCTGTGGTCGCATCGGTCAAACTGTCCCACCGCTATATTCCGGGCCGCCAGCTGCCGGACAAGTCCGTCAGCCTGCTGGATACCGCCTGTGCCCGCGTCGCCCTGGCCCAGTCCGCAACACCGGGCGCTATCGAAGACGCGCAGCGCATTATTGCCCGGGCGAGCACTACTATCGAAAAACTGCAGCGAGAGAATGCCGCCAGTGGTGCGCATGAGGAACAGCTGCAGGCATTGTCCGAAGAGAAAACGCAAGCCGAACAGCGCCTCGAAACATTGCAGGGCCAGCAACAGCAGGAGTCCGAACTGATCGGGCAGATTCACAGCCTGCGCGACCAGATCGACGAGACGTTTCAACAGCAACTCGCCGGCGAAGCACCCGATGAAGCTGCAATGGCAGACCTGAAAGCGCAGCTGCAGTCACTGCACGGGCAGTTACAGGAAGTGCAGGGAGAGACGCCGCTGATGCAGCCGGCCGTGGATGAACAGTCCATCGCGGAGGTGATTGCCAACTGGACGGGGATTCCCGTGGGCAAGATGGTCAGCGACGAAATCGTCGCTGTGCAGAGCCTGGCGGAGCGGTTGAATCGCCGCGTTATCGGCCAGCCCCATGTGACCGAGGCAGTGGCGCAGGCTATCCGCACTTCCCGCGCCGGGCTGACCGATCCGCGCAAACCCGTCGGGGTATTCATGTTCTGCGGCACCAGTGGTGTCGGCAAAACCGAGACCGCGCTGGCACTGGCAGATGAACTGTTCGGTGGCGAGCAGAATATCACCACCATCAGCATGGCCGAGTTCAAGGAAGAGCACAAAGTCTCGATGCTCCTCGGCTCGCCCCCCGGCTACGTGGGCTACGGCGAGGGTGGCGTACTGACCGAAGCCGCGCGCCGTAAACCCTATTCGGTGATACTGCTGGATGAAATGGAAAAGGCACACCCGGGTGTACAGGATATTTTCTACAACCTGTTCGACAAGGGGCGTATCAAGGATGGTGAAGGCCGCGATATCGACTTCAAGAATACGGTTATTATCATGACCTCCAATGCCGGTGAGGATGCCATTCGGGCAATTTTCGACCAGGTCGAGGAGAAACCGGAGCCGGATGTACTGATGGACAACATCCGCCCGCACCTGCTGCAGAAGTTCAAACCCGCCTTCCTGGGCCGTGCCAATGTGATTGCCTATTACCCATTGGACGATGAGAACATGGTGGAAATCTGCAAAATCAATATGCGCCGTATCGAGAAGCGGGTGAAGGAACACTACGGTGCCGACTTCAGCTACGACGACGATGTCCTGATCAATATCGTCGCCCGCTGCCAGGAATCGGATACCGGTGCGCGCAACATCGAGGTGATCCTAAACCGTACCCTGCTGCCCTCCCTGGCGAGTGAATGCCTGGACAGGATGGCGAGGGGCGAGGAAGTCTCAGCGATTCATATCGGCGCCACAGAGGAAGGGGAGTTCAGCTACCAGGTCACTTGAAACCCGATAAGGCCATGGCCGTCACATTGGTGGCGGCCTACCATGTAGGGTGCGCCGTGCGCACCGCCAAAGACTCAAGTATTCGAGTTACTTCCCCCAGAGAACACCCGGCAATAGCCGGGTGTTCTGTCTCTCTAGTAGAAAATTGCGTAAACAACAAGGCTGCCGAATGCCGCCATCATATAAAAATATCCACTCATGATAGACGCGGCACTGATATGATCGCTGTTCATGACCTTGAACATTCGATGTACACAAACGAGAAACAAAACGAATCCCGAAAGCATGGTCCACCAGTAATGATCGGTAAAGAAAGGCAGGATGGTAATGGCGGGAATAAAAAATAAGTGCCCCAGGCAGATACTGTCAGTCCGCCTGGCGGCGATCGTGAGAAGGAAAAGAGCCAGTCCCACAGCATAGGGCCAGAAATCCAGCCAACTGGAATCACCGGCTTTCCCGGAAATTTCGATAGCCGGATCCGGCGGGGGATCTGCCAGGATTCCCTCACGGAAGAACATGAAATAGCCGATTGTGGTCAGAAGGTAGGGGCCGGGTATCATTACCCATACTTCCGAAGGGCCCTTTAACCAGCTTTTTTGTCGGAGAAAGGCCTGTGCAGCAACGGTGACCAGAATAAGCGGTAAAGTGAAGAGTAAACTGAGCCAGAACTCATCGTGGTAATAAAGTGCAATAAATGGTGTGAAAAAGACAAAATCACTGAGACGGCCTTCGGGGGAAACGGGGTTACCTGAACCTTGTGCCTGCTTTGCGGTAGCGTAGCAATCAATTGCCAAAGCCAGCAGGGCGCATGCTGATAAGATTGGAATTAGTGAGGCTATATCCGGCATCGTTTGCTGGCGCTGGTGAAGGATTGCTTGAGACCGGCTGGATATGCCGACTTATATTACTGGGCTCAGGCTCGACCTGACAGAACAATAATTGTCAGTTGACTCTGTCAGGTCAACCCTGGATCAACCATTTAATCTCTTGATATGATCTGAACGGCTCGTCTAGCGACTTCCAGTGTTCTTCGCATAAGCCTTTCGATAACGTTGCGAATCAAGGTCTGGGTGAGATCTTTCAGACTTACGGTTACGGCCATGCCGAGGGCTTCCATGGCCCTTCTGATAAACCGGAGAACCCACTTTGATCCTTCCCAAGCACCGATAATCATATCTTTCGCCCCGGCAAGAATCCAAGCCAGCTTGTCGGCCACCGTGACAAGGCCGACTATCCCTGACTGGGCCACAGTTAGGGAAAAGTTAAGGGTCTTTTTGAGAATATAGATCAGGGCTTCATTGAGCCACTCCCAAGTTCTGGAGCTGTTTGGGTCTACCTTTATGTTAGAGCTAAGCCACTCTTCGATAGCATTTTCAGTCGTAAATTGCGGTGGCATTCTCTTCAGGTCGGGCCAATCCAGCCCTTCGACCTTGTTCTTGTACAACCCCATATCATGAGCTTCAGCAGATAAGATACTCTGACTGGAAGAGATGAAATGACCATAATCCCTGTGTGGTGGATGCACAAATGGAAACAGGGGTATCATCGGCACCGGGTCCGTAGCGTTATAGACCCTGTGAATACTTTCCGTTCCAAGTCCAGAGGTGATCGCTGAAGAAAAAAGGCTCATTCCTGGCTTGGGAGCACCAAACGTGTAGAGCTTTACATTAGCGAAATTTTTGGTGCTGCGGATCCACTCGGCGGCCAGGCTCGCGACAGCACCGCCTAAACTGTGACCAATGCAGTGGACTGTTCCGGTAAAACCTGTCTGCCTGGATAAAAAGCTTTCAATATCATCCGTCATGCTGCGGAAGATATTAAGAAACCCTAAATGAGCCGGGCGTCCGGCACTGGTGAAACCAAGGCCAATTTTAAAGTTACTGACCCAGTCAGCTCCGTTGTTGGCACTGGTGGACCCTCGAAACATAAGAAAGAGGTCGTTTTCGTAGCCTTGACCTCCGGCTGCACAGACTCCGAAGCCATCTACCGCATGTCTGATAAGATGCCCGCCAACATTGGCTTCGAGATGCTGTTTGCTACTGTTGTCTGATGCAAATTCCGGACGCATCATGAAAAGTTTTAGCTGCATGTCATCCTGGACATCGTATACCCCTTGGGCAAGTTCGGCAGCAGTTAGAGGAGATAGTCTATTCATGGCACTAATCCTTAGTCGGCAATTTCCCATTTACACGGGGTTCCAAGCTGTCCACTTTCTACTTCTATCCTGATAAGTGGGTCGGTTAGCTCGCAACGAAAATTTTTTGGTTTTCCTTCGGTTTCTGTGTATTCATTGGTGTCGCGTTTGCTTCGAATCCATAAGTCATATGATACGCCTTTGTACGTGGCGACAATTGTTTGACTGATTACAAGTTGGACGAGCGGTGATGTTTCAATACGTTTTTCTATTTTTGGTATTGAAAATTCACCTTTAGAGTTTGTGCGCAATTTTTGATTTACACTTTGGTCTTCATTCCATTTGACCGAAAGATCTAAAACTACATCCTCTGCAGGTTCACCGTTATATGTAATAATTCCCGACATTTCCGAGAATAGAACGGCGTCAACCTCTTTCGTCTTGATAAGTGACATCGCGAAGCCTGTATTTACTATGACTATTAAAAGAGCAGTGATTGGGAGATAAAGATATCTCAATACTCAACCTCCTATCCTATAAGTACGGTTGGACACCCAACCACAATCTTCCCACCATGCGCCGTGCTATCCCCCATCCGCGCCGCGGGCTTGCCCTGAATCATCACGGTGGTGCTGCCCATGGCAATCGTGTCGGGCGGCCCGACGCAGGTGCAGGTGCTGCCGACAGTGGCCGATGGCATGCTGCCGATAAGGACTGTCGGTCCGCCCGGGCTGACGATTGGACCTCCCACATGGGGGACGGTGCCGGTTACCATCGGGCAGACATGCATATCGGTGATGCGCGATGCGGGTTTTCCCATGGTCTAGGCCTCGATTTTGCCGTTGCCGCCCCGGGCCAGGTTCAGGCCCTGCTCCAGGTAGCGAGTAAATTGTTTGTCCGGATTTACCGGATCCGAATATACGGCCGCCAGGTTGACGGCGCCGGCCACAGCGTGGGCATAGAGGTGCTCCGGTGGCTCTATAGGGGGCTCCCCCTCTTTTGCCAGGCTGCCGTGACACCAGCTGGCGGCCGTTGCGGCCCAGCTTGCCGGTGTCTTGTGCTTGGTCTTCTCCGCCAGCGCCTTGCAGCGTAGCCGGATCTCTTCACCGGGTTTCTTGACCCAGGACTCCGCGGCGATCAACGCATTGACGTTGTCCTCGTCGGTCTGTGGATTCTGTATGTCGCGGGCAGACAGGCAGGCCCACCAGACGGCCTCGCGTTTGGGCAGGCCGTGGGCAAGCAGTTTGATTGCGTCCGCGTAGAGGCCGGCTTCCATCAGTTTGTCGATGCTGACTTCCGGAGCCGTGTCCGGCACCAGGTGCTCTTCTGCCTCATCGCTGACCTCAAAATGTTCGAGCAGTTCGGCGGCGGTTATCGCTTGGACTTTTACCAGGTCGGTCATCACTACTCCATCAATTGATCATGGTAACGCCGCCCTTCAGGGTCAGCATACCGCCACCCTTGACTTCGGCTTTGCCGTCGCCCTTGCACGACAGGGTCATACCCTTGATGGTTATACCACTCGGGCTGAGTTTGATGCTGCTGCTGCCGACCTTCAGCTCGATAGAGGTATTGGAGGTGATTTTGATGGCCCCCATGGCGTCAGTGGTCTGTTTCCCCTGGCTGATCTTCAGGGTGTGGTCGCCGGCACCGAGGGTGGTCTTCTGGTTGCCTTTATCGATATTGACGACCTGATCGCCCTTGGCGATGGTCACATTTTCACTGCCGTCGGTAACGGTGACACAGCGATCCTGCTTGATCTCCAGGGTCTGCTTGTTTTCGATCTTGCCGGTCTGGTCATTGTGGATCACGAAATTGTGGTCCTTGCCGGCCTCCATGTAGATCTCTTCCTTGCCGCCCTTGTCATCAAAGCGAAGTTCGTTGAACTTGCTACCCTCGTACTCCGTCTTCCAGCCGCTCTGGGTAGCCGTATAGTTGGGGCCCGGGTTGTCACCGTTGTAGACGGCGCCGGTGATCAGGGGCCGGTCCGGGTCGCCATTGATATAGCTGACCACCACTTCCTGGCCCACGCGCGGGACAAAGTTGGCGCCCCAGTTCTTGCCGGCAAAGGACTGCATCACCCGCATCCAGCAGCTGTTCTGTGCGGAGTTCCAGGGGAATTTGACCTTGACCTGTGTGTAGGGATCCTGGGATCCGTCGGCAGCCGTGGCCTTGACTTCCTGTACCTTGGCAACCTGCGGGGCGTGAATGCGATTGCTGCAGGAGCACGGGTCCGGACGCGGCATGGCCTTGGCCGGGACACAGGTAAAGGTGTTGTGGAAATGGGTTTCCTCGCTGTTGCTGTCGGTTACCGTCATCTGTACCGATGTCAGCAGGTACTTGCCTTTCTCTGTTGTCAGCGTGTGGTCGAAGTCGAATCGTCCACCGGCTGCGAACCCGGGACAATCACTGCGGCCGTGGGCGATATCGAACAGTGACTCCTGCGCCTCCATGGCGCGTTCCGCCAGCGCCTTGTGGTAGCTGTCCTTGAACTTGTGCTTGTGCTCGCCGTCGGCCTCGAAATGGTTCAGGCCGTAGAGGCTGCGAATGTAACTGGATACATCGTTCAGCTTGCTGGTGGTGTTTACCTGCTGCTTGTTGTCCTTGGTGGCCGTGAACTCGCTGTAATCCTTGAATTCAAAGCCGCCACCGTGGAAATTGAAGTTGCGCTTCCAGCGGCTGACGGTATTTTTTGTGGGGTGGCTACCACCGCCATCGTATTCGATCTTGTCCGACTCACAGTCGTAGAAATCCTGCGGATCGTCACAGAGAACCAGTTCGTGGTCCCCGTCGGAGTGTTTGAAGTAGTAGGCGATGCCCTCTTCGGCCATCAGCCGGTTGATGAACTGGAAGTCACTCTCATCGAACTGTACGCAGTATTCCCGCGGCAGATACTCGGCGTTGAGCTTCAGCGACAGCTTGACTACCTTGCTGTACTCGCCCAGTACCTCCTCCAGGATCTGTTTGGCCGATTTCTTTTCGAAGACCCGGTTCTTGCCACCCAGGGTGGTAAACCAGAGGCCGGGATGAATGACCGCGCTGTAGCTGCGCATCCCCTCGCCATTCACATCGTGCATTGAGAAGTTGGTCACATAACCGCTGATATGACGCGGCTTCTCGGCGTGATGGACGGTAAATGTCATCACCTTGCCGACAATGTCCTGCTGGGTGACGGCATGGTTGTCGGAGAGCAGTTCCGCCTGGTAGCAGAAGAGCTTTGACACATGCTCTTCGCCCTGGAGCGTGGTCGCGATGAGAGCGTCCTTGCCGATTGGGGTATCGACTTGGATCATGCGTTGATCTTGATTGAGAGTAGACATATCCCAGCCCCAATTTCCCTATAGGTGCCAACAGGCAGTTTCACAAGTGCAGCATAAGCCTGTCGGCGCAGTGAAACGAGCCCTCTGAAGGTGCAGGTTATCTTGAATCGACCGGCAGTTTTTTGGCGAAGTGCTCAAAAAAAGCATTTGGCCAAAAAACCGAAGGGCCGCGGCGCCACAGCCTGTGACTGCGGGCCCGGCCCTCTGCGGAAAGAACCGAAAAGCCGCTTACAGGACGGTAGCGGTGGTAAGGTCGTACCCCACACGCATGTTTTTCGGGTTCTTGTTGGTCTTGTCGGCGTGGTTCAGGTCCGCCTCGATCTTGGCAAAGCTCAGGGAGATGGACTCCATCGGCGCACCGCCGGAAGAGGCGCTGATGCTGTAGGAAGAGATGATGGCATCTTCCAGCTTGTAGACAGCGTACTTCTCTACGGAGTTGGCACCGGTCTGGACAACGTGGAACTCGGCAACAACGCCTTCGTCACCGGAAACGGAAGCCTTGAACAGGCCACCGGAAGCGGCGTCGATGCGCTTGGTTACGGTAATTTCACTGATGCTCGGGCGGGTGGCTTCGCGGTTGGCCATGGCGCCGGCTTCCATGCTGATGCCGCGGCCGACACCAAAGTTGAAGCTGTCTACTTCAATCCAGTCCTCGTAACCTTTTGCAGTTACGTTGCCTTTCGGAGAGTTGCTGTTGAAGTTCATGTAAATAGCCATAGGTAATCCCTCATTTTGGTATGGACTCAGGCGTGGGTGGTGCTTCCTTTACCACCGCGAAATGCAGTAGCTCAGGCTGTGCCGTAACGGCAACTGTGCGCATTTAACCAGAGGCCAATGCCGAAAAAAACCTCTAATCCTGTTTTTTAAATCGACTCTGGCACTAAATAAAAGTGCCGTTTGCGGCGGTATCTTTCACCTCGCATATTTCAGTTTTTATTCACTCTGGCACCATTTTTACAGGCCGCGAACTCCTGTAAACCTGGTGTGGGATTGTGGGTCCGGCGGCAGGTTTTGTGGTTATCCACTCTGGAACCTTTTTATTTTGGAATAAATTTGATTATTGGTTTTTGGTGCAGGTGTAGGGTTGGCCGTGAAAATGGAAAAAATTCCAATAGCGTGTAATTGAATGACATACAAAATCGGGCTTTTGCGTCGACAACTCAATTGTTGGCTGAAAGTCCGTCAGTTATACTGCGCGACTCAATAACCTTTGCCGGTGCCAACCAGGCACGGCTTTTCATTGAAACAATCGACGGAACTCGATTATCCGGGGCAGTAACGGGATGTACTGCAATGATTCTTCAGGGAGGTGGGTGTGAACGACGAAACGCGCATAGTCAAAAAGTCGGATGAAGCACTGCCGGAGTGTGACGACGGCGATACTACCGTTTTTGTCGGCAACGAAAATACCGGAGCCAATGACCACCCGCCGGTGAGCGCCAACCCCGGCCTCATTCCCTCCGCCGCTTCGGACTTTACCGCCGATGCCACCGTGCTCAAACCCAGCCGGCGCCCGGCGGACGCGTCTCCGCCTGCGACACCGAGGGAGGCCGTCGAGTTCGAGCCCGCGGCGTCCGGCTCCGGAGCGGTCACCAAGACCGTGATCAAGGGGCGCTTCGAGCTCGACAAGCTGCTCGGGGTCGGCGGTATGGGGGCCGTATACAAGGCGCTCGACCGCCGCAAGCTGGAAGCCAGTGACAGCGAGCCCTACGTCGCCATCAAACTGCTCAACGACGACTTCCAGAAGCATCCGGATGCGTTCATCTCCCTGCAGCGGGAGTCCCGCAAGTCGCAGACCCTGGCGCACCCACACATCGTAACCGTCTACGACTTCGACCGCGACGGCGATCGCGTCTTCATGACCATGGAGTTCCTGGAGGGCGCTCCGCTGGACAAGTTGCTGCGCGAGCACGCCGATGTGGGGCTGGAGTTCGAGCAGGCCTGCTCGGTACTGCACAACATCTCCCAGGCGCTGATCTACGCCCACTCCCACCAGATCGTCCACTCGGACTTCAAGCCCGGGAATATCTTCGTGACCCGCAAGAAGGGTGCGAAGGTATTCGACTTCGGTATCGCCCGGGCGGTATCCGAGGGCAGCATCGGCAACGTCGGCGAGAAAACCCTGTTCGATGCCGGTACCCTGGGTGCGCTGACGCCCGCCTACGCCAGCTATGAAATGCTGAAGGGCGGAGAGCCGGCGCCGAGTGACGATGTCTACGCACTCGCGTGTGTGGCCTACGAACTGTTCAGTGGCCGGCATCCCTTCGGCAAAGTGCCTGCGGACAAGGCGGCGGAGCGCAAGCTGAAACCCAAGCGCATCCGCTCCCTGAGCCGGCGCCAGTGGCGCGCACTGGAATCCGCCCTCGCCATTCATCGCGAAGACCGCACCGCCACGGTCGACAAGTTCGTCCAGAAATTCTTCGGTAACAACACCTGGAAGTGGGTGCTCGGTGGTGTTTTTGCCACCCTGCTGGTCGGTGCCGGCGTGGGCTACACCTACCTGGAAAAGGAGAATGTGGCGGAGCAGCAGCGGGTCAAAGTCGAGCTGGAGAAGAAGCTGGAGCAGGAACTGCTGCAGAGCCGTATTGCCGACAAGCGGGAGGCGATAGACCGGCTGGTGGAGCTCAGTACGCTGACGCCCTCCTGGGAGGAGGACCTGCAGGTGGAGTTGCAGGAGTACGCGGGGCTGAATCCGGATGACCAGAGCTATATCGAAACGATCAACCAGCGGACCTACGAACTGTTCATCTCCGCGGCCACGGGCCAGCTGAACCTGGGGAACCTGGAGCAGGCCGACGACATGCTGACGCGTGCCGACAACTGGGATGGCGAATCCAGCGAGGCAGAGATGATCCGCTCGCAGGTCGAATCCGAGCGCGAGGAGCTGCGCCAGCGCCTGGCGGCGGAGCGCCTGGCGGCCGAACGGGAGGCCGAGCGCTTGCGCCAGCAGGAACTGCGCGAGCAGCGCCGCCAGGCCGCGCTGGCGCAGCAGCGCAAGATCGATGCCGTGCTCGACGATATGGAAGGAGCCCTGCGCTGTCGGTTCAGTATGAACATTGGCGGTGTCGGCACACAATTGCAGCGGTTGGCGGCTCTGGATTCCATCAAGGCGCAGAAAATCCGCCCGGTGCTCGGTACGGAACTGGCCGGCTGCTTCACCACGCTCGCCGACAAAAATCCCATCCGTACAGAGCCGCTGCTGAATGAAGCCCGTGCGCTTTTGCCGGCGCAACAGGCGTTACAGGACTTCGAGCTGGATTTCTGCGGTCACCTGCGCCCGGGCAGCGGTGGCCGCGGCGAGCGCTACAGCTGTGCCGATCGCCTTGCTTCCGGCGGTGAAGCGCCGACCATGGTGGTGGTCAAGGGGGACAGCAGCGCATTGCTGGTGGTGGGCAAATACGAGGTCAGCAACGGCGATTTCCGACGCTTCTGTGAAGCGACTGGCCAGTGCAGCGGTTTGTCCCTCGGACCGGACAATATGCCCGTCAACAATATCCCGCTGGCAAAGGCTGAGGCTTACATCGACTGGCTCAGCGCGCAGACTGGCCACGAATACCGGTTGCCCACCGAGCGCGAATGGTTTGCCGCGGCCAGCGCTGGTGGCCAGCAGGAGGTTGCAGACCGCAACTGCCACCTGAAGTATGGCGGTATCGAAAAGGGGGCAGAGCTGGTGGCTGTTGGGGCGGGAACCCGCAACCAGTTTGGTCTCGTCAACCCGGTCGGCAATGTGCAGGAGTGGGCCTACGGCACGGATGGCCGGTTGATGGCGGTCGGGGGCAGCCGCGAAGATCCCATGAGTCGTTGCCTCGCCACCACCAAGCGCTTCCACAGCGGTGAGGCCGACCGGCTGACAGGCCTCCGCATCGTGCGGAACCTCAAATAGTTGATAACACCAGCCGCGCCGACCCGGCCGCGGCGCCCCTCCCGATAATAGCCGCGGAGGGGCAAGTTTCCAGACGATTATTACAGGGATTTGTGAGGGGGGGATATGCTCGCGCGTTTTAAAGGCCCGTTGGCCATTTTCGGGGCCGGCCTGCTTCTGTTGCCGGAAGCCGGTTATACACAGGAGGAGGAATCGAGCTTTCGCAGCCGCGTCCGAGCCGCCTTCGATCAGGATGCTCCCACTGTCAGCGAGCAGGATGTAAGCCGGGAGTTCGAGCAGCGCCGGCGCGAGGCGCGCGACCCCAATCTCGATACCGATATTCCCGGGATCTCCCAGCGTACGGAGGGGCCGCGGATCAGCGTAAAGGAGTTCCGCTTCCACCGGCTGCAGGAATTCCCGGAATATGGCATTACCCGGGAAAAAGTCGAGCAGCTCGCCGAGGAGTTGCGGGCAAAATTCATGAAAGAAGACCAGAAGGTCGCCAGCGGCTATACCGTCGATGAGCTGGAGCAGCTGGCGCTGCAGCTCGACGGTATCGGCGCCCGCTACGACTCGGAGGAGCTGGGCCCCGCCGAGCTGCGCCGGCTGGTCAATATGGTGGAAAAGCAGAATGCCGAGCGCGGCCTCACCTTCGGTGACCTGGAGGAAATCGCCGCGGAATTGACCCGCTTTTACCGCAAGCAGGGCCTGTTCCTGGCCCAGGTCCTGATTCCGGCGCAGGAGGTCAGCGACGGGGTGGTCACGCTGACGGTGCAGGAGGGCCTGCTGGGCCAAGTGGCAGTGGAGAACAACCAGAAATACTCCCTGGAGCAGCTGGCAGAGCCCTTCGAGGGGTATCGCGGTGAGCTGGTCAGCCACGAGGTGATCGAAGAAAGCCTCTACCTGCTGAACGACCTGCCGAGCCTGAATATTACCGGCTATTTCAGCGCCGGCAAAAATCCCGGCGAGACCAGGCTGAACCTGAGGGTGCGGGACGAGCAATCCTGGAGTGCCGTGACGCGGTTCGATAACCACGGTTCCCTGTTTACCGGTGACCAGCGAATGTTCACCTCGGTAGACTGGCTGAACCCACTGGGTATCGGCGACGCGCTGACGATCGGCTACCTGAAGTCTTCCAATGTGGAAAATCTGGATTCCGAGACAGATTTCGGTTCCGATTTGGGCCAATTCCGCTACAGCCTGCCGTTGTTCGGGCCGCGCACAAGGCTGCAGTTTTCCGCCGACTACAACGACTTCTCCCTGCAGGACATTGAGAACAAAAACAATGTCGTCAACAAGTTGGAGATCAGCGGCGTCAATAAAAGTTACGCACTGACCGTGGATCACAAGTTTCGCCGCTCGCGGGACTTCAACCTGACCGGTTCCTTCAGCTTGACCGACAAGGAGTCCAAACTGAAAGCCATCGTCCAAAACGTGCTGGACCCGGGTGACCAGGTCTACGGCGGCGAGTTCGGTATCAATATGGATAGTCTTTCCAACGGTGCTGTGCCGATGCTGAATATCCTGAATGCCAAGATCCAGTACGGCGAGCACCAGAACGAAGTGGACCCGGAACGCGGTACAAATTTCGGCAAGTTCGCCGCGGACACCAGCTCGCTGTTATTTATTCCCATGCCGTTCAGCGATAACAATTCGCGCCTGATCTTCAAGAGCCGCTGGCAATACAGCGACAAGAGCCTGCCGGCCTTTGAGCAATTTTCCCTGGGCGGCGCCAATGGTGTACGCGCCTTTGATGTGCGCGACTTCTCCGCCGACCGCGCGGCGCTGCTGTCGGCCGAGTGGTACTTCGACCTGCCCGAGACGCTCAACGCCCAAGTCTTCGGCAGCAGCCTGAATGAGATCATGCAGGTGGCGTTGATCGCCGATGGCGCCTACGGCGCGATAACGAACTACGAGGCGGACGTCGACGATGACTGGGGCACCCTGTCCGGTGCCGGCCTGCTGTTCAAGTTCAACTGGAAAGAGGCCTTCGCGAGCCAACTGTCGGTTGCCTGGCCCACCATGTCCAAGTCATCCATCGAGGGCACCGGCGACGATCCGGACGACCCGGCCATCTACGCAGACTTCTCCTTCTTTTTTAACTGATCAACCCGCAGTTATCGACGGCTGAATCAGAGCAGGACGCTCCCAAAAGGTATCGGCATGCAAGTAGAAAAAATGACCCTCAAACTGAAAAAACTGACTTCTGCCATCAAGGTATCCCACCTGGCATATGCTGGCTTGATTGCAGGACAGATGGTCAGCCACGGCGTGCAGGCGGCACCGGAGGGCGGTGTCGTTGTCGGCGGTGACGGATCCATCAGTACCCAGGACCTGACGACCATCATCAACCAGAACAGCGACCTGATGGCGATCGACTGGGACTCTTTTAACCTGACGGAAGAAGAGCTGGTCCAGTTTCTGCAGCCGGATTCCTCCTCCGTCGTGCTGAACCGCATCCTCGACCAGAGCCCCAGTGAAATACGCGGCGCCATCGAAGCCAACGGCCACGTCATCCTCGCCAATCCCCGCGGTGTACTGTTCACCGATACCGCCACGGTCAACGTCGGCGCCATTACCGCCGCTGGCCTGGACATGGATCCGGCCGATTTTATGAACGGCGATTTCTCGCTGAAGGGCGAGGACGGCAGTTCAGGGTTCGTGGTCAACCGCGGTGTAATCAATGCTTCCAGCGCGGTGCTGGTAGGCAAGCAGGTCACCAATGCGTCCAGTGGCCTGATCAGCGCCGAAATGGTCAGTCTCGCCGCCGCCGACGAGGCGGTACTGACCTTCGATGCCGACAGCATGATCGGGGTCAAGGTCACCAAGACAGTGATGGAAAACCAGCTCGGCGTCGACAGCGCCGTGCTGAACAAAGGGCATATCGACGGCACTCAGGTCCTGATGGAAGCCAGGGTTTCCGGCGACCTGTTCACTTCGGCGGTGAACAACGAAGGCACGGTGCGCGCGCGTGGCATTGACACCAGCGGCGGCGTCATCCGCCTGACCGGCTCCGGCGGTGCCGTGGCCAACAGCGGCACCCTGGACGCGTCCGGCAGCGCCGGCGGCCAGGTTGTGATCGAAGGTGACAGCGCCAGCCATAGTGGCCAGATAGCCGTGCGTGGCAATAGCGGCCAGGGCGGCCAGGTCAAGGTGCTGGGCGATCAGGTCACCGTCAGCGGTGATATCGATGCCCGCGGCCGCGCCGGCGGCGGTGAAGTGCTGATCGGCGGCGACTACCAGGGCAAGAACGACCGCGTGCGCAACGCCGAAACCACCGAGGTGACCTCGGAGGCCAGGATAGATGCCAGCGGCATCGGCGACAGCGATGGCGGCAGGGTGATCGTCTGGGCCGACGAAAGTACCGACTTCGCCGGCAGTATCCTCGCCCAGTCCGGTGAGTTCGGCGGCGACGGCGGCTTTGTCGAGACCTCAGGCAAGGTCAACCTGCGCCTGGGGGAGGACACCATGTTTGTGTCCACCTTGAGTCTCGCAGGTGGGCAGACCGGGGAGTGGCTGCTGGATCCGGGCTGGCTGGAAATCATGGACGATGCCAGTTGCATTGAAAATTGCGTCTCTGCGGCCAAACTCATGGACGCATTGAATGAAAACAATGTCACTATAACCACCTCAGCTTTAGATAGCGCCAGCGTGGACGATGCTAGTGGCAATGTAGTACTGAATGAGAACAGCCCGGATTACTCTAACGGCATTCTCGTCTCCAGCGATCTGTCCTGGGGATCCGGCACGACTCTATCGCTGAACTCCCACAATCAGGTACAAATTGCCTCAGGCGTCACGATTGATGCGGTAAGTGGTGCCAGCGCGGGTCATTTTGCGGTGAATGCCGATGGTGATTTTACCAACCTGGGCAGCGTGATCGTCTCCGAATTTGCGCTGGATCTGGGTGGTTCCTTTATCAATAGTGGCAGCGTTTCTGTCGATGACCTGACCTTGTATGTTGGCAACGCTGGCGCTAATACGGTCAATACATTGGGGAACTTGACGATCTCCGGCTCCGGTACAGTATTCGGGGGAGACGGTGCAGATACGATAGGCACAGCGGATGGAGTCACCTGGACTTTAGACGCTGTGGACGGCAGCGCATCGGCAGCGGGTATCGATTTCACCAATATCGAGCAGGTAGATACTAACAACGCGATCGTCGATGGTGCCAGTAACGGAATCATCGAGAGCTTCACCTTGAGCGGAACGACGCTCAACGTGCTCGGTATTGACTTTACTGGCGCTGTTGAAGCCAGAGCGGGTGCGGAAGGTGGTGACAGCGTCAGCAGCGATGCCGCATCCTGGACTCTGACGGGGGCTCCCGGTGGTGTAACGGCGGGCTCCGTAACCTTCTCCGGTATCGACACCGCCACCAGCACCAGCGATGCT
>NZ_JALKCV010000002.1 GCF_023634065.1 Microbulbifer litoralis | reverse complement strand
ACCACTAGTGATCGGCGAGCCGCCCCAGCCAGAGCTTCAGCAACTGCTCCAGTTGATCGCGCTCGCTTGTGCCGACGCCGTCCAGCAGGTCCCGCATATTCTGCAGGTGCACCGGCAGCGCCCGGTCAATCAATTCCAATCCCGGCCGGGTAAGGTGCACTTTTACGCTGCGCCTGTCCTCCTCGCTGTGGCGCCGCTCAATCAATCCCTTGCGCTCCAACCGGTCCAGTCTGTTGGTCATGGCACCGGAACTCAACAGCATCGACTGGTATAGCTGCGACGGTGTCAGGCAGTGGGGCGCCCCGGCGCGCCGCAGGGTCGCGAGCACATCGAACTCCCCCTGTCCCAGGCCAAATGCCCCGTGGCAGCGAAGTTGGGCTGCCTCCAGCACTTTCACCAGCCGCAACAGCCGGCCGATCAGCTTCATCGGTGTCAGGTCCTCGCTGACACCCTGCTCGACCCACTGCCGCGCTATCCAGTCCAGGTCATCGTCTTCGGCTCTTTTCATCCGGCCAACCATTTATCTTGACTTAAAGATACTTTACTCCACTCCATTCGAGCCCGTAAACTCCACTTATCTTTACATAAAGATAAATGATGTAAATCCAAGTGAAGGAAAGTGCTCCATGCGCCCCCCATCCCCGATCCACCCCCTGCTGCTCGGCGCCGTGATAGTCCTGGTTGCCCTCAACCTGCGACCGGTGCTGGCCTCGGTCGGCCCGTTGCTGTCGGCAATCCAGCGGGATATGCCCATCAGCTTTACCGCCGCCTCCCTGCTGACCACCCTGCCGGTGCTGGCCATGGGCCTCGCCTGTTTCGTGGGCTTCCGCATCGCGCGGCACCTGGGTACGGCGCGGACCATCAGTTATTCCTTGCTGTGCCTGGCCCTGGCCACAGGCCTGCGCTTCTGGGCCGGCTCCGCCGCCGGGCTGCTGGGTACCGCCCTGCTCGCGGGCCTGGGGATCGCCACCGTACAGACGCTGATGCCGGCCATCATCAAAGCCAATTTCGGCAACCGGGTACCGGCGGTGATGGGGTTCTATGTGACGGCCATCATGGCGGGTGCCACCTTTGCCGCGGCGGGAGCACCGGTAATCGCCGATTTCGGCGGCTGGCGCGGCGGTCTCGGACACTGGGCCTGGCTGACCCTGGCCAGCTGGCTGGCCTGGACCTGGCTCACCGGCAGACACACACTGACAGTACCGGTCGCCGGCGCCGAACCGGGCCCGCGCTACTGGAAAAACCGCCGCTCGTGGAAGCTCGCCAGCCTGTTCGGGCTGGGCACCGGCGCCTATGTCTGTGTGCTGGCCTGGCTGGCGCCCTACGCAATTGAACAGGGCTACAGCGATAAACAGGCGGGGTTGCTGCTGGGTTTCCTGACGCTGATGGAGGTGTTCGCCGGATTGCTGTTTCCCGCCTGGGCCAACCGCGGGCGGGACCGCCGCCCGGTACTGTTTACGCTCTGCGCACTGCAGCTGGTGGGTTTTGGCGGCCTGGCGCTGGCGCCGGAGGCGGGGCTGCCGCTGTGGGCCGGCATTATCGGCCTGGGTATCGGCGGCTTTTTCCCGATGTCGATGATCGTCACCATGGATCATCGCGACGATCCGCTGCAGTCGGGCCGGCTGACGGCATTCGTGCAGGGTATCGGCTACATCATCGCGGCTGTCACGCCCTGGGTCAGCGGCATCATCCGCGACAGTCTCAGTGGTTTCGAGTACGCCTGGCTGCTCCTTGCCCTGGGGGGCGTCACCATTTTCCTGCTTTCCCTGAATCTAAGCCCCGCGAGTTATCAGCGCGCTTTCCCGCCGGACCGGTAGGCCTTACCGGGGCAATCGCCAGCCCGCTGAACATCTTGAAAAAAACCGGGATTTCTTGTGACCCGGCCACACCGACATTATCAATGGGATTTCCGGGTGGTCGGGAGCACACCATGAGTTTCTTTGCCGCACTGCTACTCACCGGCGCTGCCAGCTATAACCTGACAACGCCGATTCCGCCGGACCTGGATCCCAACCCGCCGGTCACCATTTACGACAGCGAGGACCTGTATGACGATGAGCCGTCCATCATCGCCATGGACAGGTCCGCCGTGCGCCACCGACTCAACAGCCTGGGTTTCGATCCCATAACCGAAATGCATTTTGAGGGCGGCCGCTGGAAGGTCCGTGCCTACTGGATGGGAAAAAAAAGAAGGCTGGAAGTGGACGAGATCAGCGGCCAGGTGATTTCCGACCGGCCCGACCGCTGACCGCTACCACTCCCGGGAAGCGAGGGCCCCGACCCGCTCACTGAACAGCAACAACAGGCGGCCGAAGGCCTCGTTGGCGCTAACACTCGAGGATTCCTCCATGGTGTGGTAACCGGTGGTGGGAATCTGCAAGGTGGTCCCCTGTACGAAGCCGTTGGAGGCGGCCGCGATCCGCCCCATCTCCGTACTGCCGAGCGACTGTGGCTCGCTGCCGCGGGCCTCCGCCAGCCGGTTCTGGGCATCGATATAGCGATCCTTGAAACTGTAGGAAATGCCGCTCTCGCGGCACAGGGTTTCCAACAGCGCCGTGGTGTCGGGCTGGAATTCCGCATTGACATCCCGGTGGCGCAGTACCAGTTGCTGGGCATCGGCCGCCTGCCTGTCCGGGTAGGGGCTGGTATCCACGACCACCAGCTTGTCCGTACCGCCGTTGAAACGGCGAAACCACTCCAGCAGGTAGCGCCAGCTACTGCCGGCCTCCTCCTGTGCGGTAAAGAAAGCCGTACCCTGGAAGCCCTGCGCAAACAGGTGTACCAGATGGGCCGCCGTCAGGACATTGTCCAGCTGTGCACTGAGGATATCGCCGAAGGTCTGCAGTCGATCGCTAAACGCCACCGGCGTTCCCGCCACCAGGTGTTCCAGGCCCTCCACCTCGAAAATCAGGTTGTTGCGGTACTCGCACACGTAGGAGCGCTGGATCACCCCGGCGCCGAAGTAGGATCCGGACCAGGGCTCGTAGGCCGTGACCGGCATACCGTGAAAGCGATCCTCAATCTTGCGCATCAGCTTTTCCGACACCGAGTTGCCCAGCAGGTCGGAGCGGCGCCCGGCGACAAAAGCGGCGTACTGGAATTCATTGGGCCCGGTACAGATAAGCCCGTGGCGGTCGATATGTGCCGAGAACATCGCACTGCGCGGTTGGGCCCCCTGGGCCACCAGCAGCCCCTCGTACCAGGTTACCCTGGCTCCCCGCTCTTCCAGTTCCCGCTGCAGCACGCGGAAAAACGAATGCTCCGCGCCCACGACGCTGGGGCTGCGGATCAGGACCTTGAGCAGATCGATAAACGCTTCGGACAGTTGCATGGCGCGGAGCCTCCCGGGGGCAATTCCGCCAAGTGTCGCCGATCTGCGGCCAGATGCAATACGGGAATCGGCACTGCGGTTCTGCGGGCCGGACCTGGCCCCGAAGTGGAATCCGGCGGGCGCTCAGCGGGCCAGCCAGGCCTCCGCCTCGCCTCGCCGGTTGCGGCCAAACGCCCTGATCTCCAGCCCCGGGATCAACCTGCCCTCCAGCTCGCTGGCTTTCTGCAACCACGCCTCATCGGCCAGAACCGCCGCGCGATCAAAACGACCTACCAGTCGCAACAGCGACGGCAGGCGGGAAAACTCCACGGCGAGGGCGCCCGGGGACGGCAGCCGGTAATTCATCACGTCGCACAGCATCCTGCCCCGCTCAATACCCTCACAGGCCGCGGACAGCTCGTCGAGGGCCGTTTTCATCCCCTCGCTGTCGAGCCTGCCGCTTATTTCAAGGTCGACGCGCCTGTCGCCGATACGCTGCACACGAAACATTGTCACCACCTCCGATACCATCGCTGTCCGGCCATATTAATGTCGGCCGGAGCCATCATGTCGCCTTGGAAGATGCGGCTGCCGTAACGGGGCGCCGGCTCAATCCAGGATGAATCCCAGCTGGCGAGCCCGCAGCACGGCCTGCGTACGGTTGTCGCAGTCGAACAGCTTCAGTAGATCCGACACATATTCCCTGACAGTGGCGGGGGAAATATTGAGCTGTGCGGCTATTTCCTTGTTCGGCAGGCCAAGCGCCAGCAGCTCCAGGGTGGTCACCTGCCGCGGCGACAGGGTTGCCGGCTCGGCGCCATCCTGACCGCCAACAATGACCACTTCGCCCTCCATTACATCCCTAAGCGCCTTGACTATGATTGCCTTGGAACTGGTTTTGGCGATAAAGCCGTCGGCTCCCAACTGCAACATCTGCTGAATACTGGCACGGTGATCGACAGAGGACACGACGACCAGCGGCAGCGCCGGGTAGCGGGTCTTGATCTCTTTCAAGCCATCGAGTCCACTGATGCCCGGGATATGGATATCAAAGAGGACCAGGGCAATATCCGGATGGGCTGCCAGGGCGGCCCCGGCTGCGGCGAAATCCCCCGCTTCGATAACCGAGGCATCCGGCAGCACCTCCCGCACCAGCAGGCACAAACCGTCCCGATACAGTTCGTGATCTTCGGTTATCAGTACCTTAAACGTCATCTGTCTGGCCCATGCCGGCCGATCTGCGTCCACGATTTCCAGCAGGCCACCGCCCCGTCCGGCAGGGCGCTGCCACTCGACTCACGCTAATGGAATAAAATTGGATTTGGTTGTCGGGACTGGAAAATAATAGAGCCCCCCAACCGGAGGAATAATTTATCACTTCCAGCGCCGGGGCACTATATGCGGACTCTATGCAGGTAGGTGGAGGTCCATGCCGAAAGGGAAATCCAGTTTTCCGGCAAGGGGGAAACGATGGCAGCTTTTCAGTCGTTGTCCGTTTCACTCGCCATATAGCCACCCACCTTCTCCCGCATTACATCCGGGATGGAGGTGGTGGCCCGCTTCTTCAGGTCGAACAGCACCGAAGTCGCCTTGTTGACCGCAGCTACTTCGCCCGTCTCACTCAGGACCAGGGTCTGCCGGTACGTGATGGAACTGTTACCGACCCGCAGCGCTTCACAGTCGACATGCACCAGGGCCCCCTCCGGTACTTCCGCCATATAATCGATCTCGTGGCGTACATCCGCCCAGCCCAGGCGGCGTTCGCCATCGACCACAGCCCGATGACCGAGGATCAACATGAAGTGCTGCATGGCGTCGTCGAACATCCCCACATAATTGCGGGTGTTCAGGTGGCCCATCTCGTCGCACAGCCAGGTATGCGCGACGCCGGAATAGGTTCTGACGCTCGCCATTACCGATTGCCCTGGATCATTTCCAGCATGGTTTTCCAGGCGTCCTCCGTAGCGGCCGGATCGTACCTGGAGCCCGCCTCGATATTGGCCGGGTTGGGTTTGGCATGGTCGAAGGTGTGCGTGGCTCCCGGGTAGATTTTTACAATCAGCTCTCCGGCTTCATGTGGGTGCTTCGGCTCATAGGCCTGGCAGGTCTCCTCCTGGATATAGCGGTCGTCGGTACCGAGGAACATGGCTGCGTCCACATCGACGGTCCAGGGCTGCATGCAGGTGCCGTAGAACATGAAGGCGCCCTGCACATGCTGCTCGAATCCCACCTCGGGCCACTGGCGCAGACCGATCGGCGGCGTCTGGCTGGATGCCTGGACCAGTGCGGCCCAGATGGTAACGGCACCGTGGGAAAAACCGGCCAGGTAGAGCTGGTCCGCGTCGACCCGCGGATCCGCCTTGACATCCTCGATGGTGGCCAGGACATCCGCGGAACGCTGCCACGGGGTCATCACCTTGAAGTCACACGCCTGCCGCCACTCGATACCGCGCCCCTGGTAGCTGTCGACGGCGATCAGGCCGATGCCGGCTTCATTAAAGCGCTGCGCCCAATCCTGTTCGTGGCTGGCGGTGGGACCGCTGCAGCCGTGGAAGAACAGCACCGTCGGCACCGGCGCATCGGTTTTGGGAAAGTAACTTTTGTCGAAGGGCCGCAACCTGTCGCTGATCGCGTCGACGGAAGTCTCCTTTACCGTCGCTTTCGCGTGAGCGATCGCCCGGGCGATAAAGGATTCCACCGATCCGTTTTCGACCACGTCCTCGAGTTCACCGCGGTTGCTGTCGGTCGCCGCCAGCGCGGGAAGGCTGCACAGCGCCGCCAGTAACAAAAACACTCTAAACATCTTGTGACTCCTTATCGTTAACCCGGACGACCAGTGCACTTTTGCGCACGCGGAGCCCGAAATCATTGTGCAGCACCCGCAACAGTGCACGGAATACCAGGAACAGTACCGCCATCAGCGGCAGTGCGAGAATAATGGTGAGCGACTTGACAGTCTGCAGGCCGCTGGCAAACAGCAGGCCCACGGCGATCAGCGCCAGCGCAAAGGCCCAGGCCAGCCGGTTTGCCTTGGCCGGTTCCTGCTCACCGTAGAGGTTTTTCGTGCTGATACTGGCCAGCACATAGGCAGAGGAATCCAGCGTGGTGGCCAGGAAAACAAAGCTCAGCAGAGTAAAGGCAGCCAGGAACAGCGTGCTGAACGGCAGCGTCTGGATGATCGCCACTACCGTCGCCGAAATGCCGCTCTCCTCCAGCAGCCGGGAAATATCCAGCGTGCCGGAAAGCTCAAGGTCCAGTGCATAGGCACCGCAGATACTGAGGAAGGCGATACAGCCGAGACTGCCCCAGAGCATGATACCCAGTACCATCTGGCGAATGGTGCGGCCGCGCGAAATGCGGCCGAAGAACAGCCCCATCAGCGGCGCATAGGCAATCCACCAGCCCCAGTAGAACAGCGTCCAGGTATCCGGGAAACCGCCTTGCTCGATCGGGTCCAGCCAGAAACTGATGCGGGTGAAATTGTCCAGCATCAGGCCGATGCTGTTGGCGGACATTGAAAGGATGAATACCGTGGGCCCGGCCAGCAGCACCACCAGCACCAACGCGATTGCCAGGAAGATATTGATATCGCTGAGAATGCGGATCCCCGCTTTCAGCCCTTTGTATGCGCTGGCGCCGAAGATCAATGTCCAGAACCCGATCACACCCAACTGCGTCAGCAGGGTTTCCTCGATGCCCAGCAGGGTTGTGGTCAGCGCGGAAACCAGCGGTACGCCCAGCCCCAGCGACGTACCGGCGCCACCGAGCAGGCCGAGAATGATCAGGGTATCGATGACCGATCCCAGCCAGCCGTCGACGCGCCGCCCCAACAGCGGACGGCAGACTTCGGAGATGCGCAGGAACGGCCGGCGATCCACGTGCAGCATATAGGCCACCGCCACGGACGGCACCGCGTACAGGGCCCAGGGCACAAAGCTCCAGTGGAACAGCGCGTACATATGTCCCCACTCCGCGGCGCTGGACGAATGGGGAGCAAGATGCAACGGCGGTGTGGACAGGTAATAGATGGGTTCGACAAACGACCAACTGACCAGGCCGATTCCAATACCGGCGGAGAACATCATCGCCGCCCAGCTCAGTTCGGAGTATTCCGGCGGTTCGTCGGTGCGCGAGAGCTTGACCTGGCCGAAGCGGCCGAAGGCCAGCCACAGGGCAAAGACAAAGGTGCCGAAACCGAAGAGGACGAACAGCCAGCCGAAGTGGCCGGTGACCAGGGACATCAGGTTACCGGCCCAGGTTTCCGCCTGCTCGGGCATCAGGATCAATATACAGGCAACCAGCACCGCAATTCCAAAAGCCGGAATAAAGGCCGCCAGGTCCAGCCTGGGCTGTTTCTGGGAGGAGTTCAACTGCATTCTACTGCCGGGATTTCCCATTGCTTACAACGGAGTGCATAAATAAAAAGAAGCGGCGCCACAGCGCTGCGGCGCCCCGGAGACAGGCTATCCGGTCAGAAGAATTCCCGGGTGACGCTCACGCCCCAGGTCAGGGGCTCGCCCTGGATTGCAAGGCCCATGCCGGACTGCTCGAACGCGTGGGCGACATACGCCTCGTCCGTCAGGTTTTTGCCCCAGAGGGCCACTTTCAGGCCTTCAAAGTTGTTCCAGGCAATATTGGCGTTGACCAGGGTACGGGCATCATCGGAAGCCGCCTCCTCGTTGCCGACACTGAAGTACACCTCGTCCTGGTACATGGCGTTGGCATTGAAGTTGATGGCGGAGCCATTGGCGAGTGCCCACTCATAGTTGATGTTCGCAGAGACCATCTGCTCCGGCGTGCGCGCCAGCTGGTTGCCCACGACTTCAGGACGGGAGTCAAAGCTTACATACTCGGAATCGGTATAGCCGTAATTCAGCCCCGCGCGCAGGCCTTCGGTCAGGTAGGCCGTGGCCTCTAGCTCCAGGCCCTTGACCTCGGCGTCGCCGGTGGCGGTTTTCACCTGGCCGCTTTCCAGGTCCACGGTGAAACTCTGCAGGTCGCTGTAGTCCAGGAAGAACACGGCACCGTTCAGGCGTACCCGCCGGTCCAGCAGGTCGGACTTGAAACCGAGTTCATAGTTGGTGGCATTTTCCGGGTCGAATGCCACGGTGGCGCCCTGTGCGGTGGCCGCAATGCCATTGAAACCACCGGCCTTGTAACCCTCGGAAACCGTCACGTAGACAATATCCGCATCGTCGCTGGTATAGGTCAGGGTTGCCTTGGGTGTGAATTTCTTCCAGTTCTCTTTCGCCGCCACGTCGTAATTCTCGGCCAGGAAACCGAACAGGTCGGGGCCTCCGGTCGCGCTGCTGCTGAAATCTTTCTCGTCGTAGGTGTAGCGCCCACCGAAAGACGCACTCCAGGATGGAGAGAAGTGATAGGTCGTTTCACCGAAAACCGCATAGCTGGTGGTTTCATTGGACGCATCCCATACCGGACGCGAGCTCATGCCCTCCGCTCCCATCAGGGCATAAGTCAGGGAGGAATCGAAACTTTCCACACGGTCGACATCTTCCCGGAAGAAATACAGACCGGTGGTCCACTCCAGTTTTTCCGCCGCGACGGACTGCAGGCGCAATTCCTGGGTGAACTGGCTGGATTCCTCGGTGGCGTCGTTGGTCATCGCCGCACCGGCTGCGGCCAGGTATCTGCCCATCAGGTCGTCGTTGAAGGCATAGTCCTGGCTGCGGTAGGCCGTGATGGAAACCAGGTCCATATCACCCATGGCGTGGGTAACCTTGGCCGAAACGCCGCTCATCTCACGCTCGGCATAGCCGTCCACGAACAGATCCACCTTGTCGGGCCGGTTTTCCGTCGCATGCTCTACACTGAACACCTCTCCATAACCTACAATGCTGCGCGCGCCGGAGCCGACCAGGTCGTCCTCGGCGTAGTCCGCGCTCAGCAGCACATCGGTGTTGTCGCCCAGCGCAAAGTCGAGCTTGCCGCGCACGGAGGTGTTGTCCTGGTTGGCCAGCTCGTGGCCGTTGGAGACGTTTTCGATCCAGCCGTCACGTTTGCGGCTGGATACGGCCAGGCGGCCGTTGACGTTATCGGACAGCGGGCCGCTGACCATGCCGCGTACCTCGCGCAGGTCGTAGTTGCCGCCGGTGACCTTGATTTTGGACTCGAAGGTGTCGGTCGGGTTGTTGGTGATAACATTGATCGCACCGCCGGCGACATTGCGGCCGTACAGGGAACCCTGTGGACCGCGCAGTACTTCCACCCGCTGCACGTCGAACATGTCGGCGCGGTAACCGCCGGCGCGGCCCGCGTAGACTTCATCGATAAAGACGCCGACGGAAGCGTCGTCGCCGACGGAGCTGGAGTTGGTGCCCACACCGCGAATGTAGGGCTGCGGCGTCACCGGGTTGTAGGTGGACAGGGAAAAACCCGGGGTCATGGCGGAGACATCCTCGATGTCCAGCATATTGCCCCGCTCCATGGCCTCTTCACCAAATGCGGAAACCGCGAT
Organism: Microbulbifer litoralis; assembly: GCF_023634065.1. Lineage (GTDB taxonomy): Bacteria > Pseudomonadota > Gammaproteobacteria > Pseudomonadales > Cellvibrionaceae > Microbulbifer > Microbulbifer litoralis. The sequence continues at coordinate 539,056 of NZ_JALKCV010000002.1, read as the reverse complement.
GGGAACACTCTGCAGATTCTGTGCTTTTCTCTGGGCGGTGACCGTAATCTCCTCCAGGGACAACGTGGGCGTACTTTCCTCACCGCTTTGCTGCGCTGCGACGCCCTGGCTCAGCAGGACGGCCAGAGAGGCTGAGACCATTCTGGCGAGAGGCTTTCGTTCAAAATCGATGCTGGTGTTATCAGTTTGCATTGAATCCCCAATTCGGTTTTCTGGTAAAGATGACTCCATATTTTCCCCGTAGAGCCGTTGAGTGGGCGCTATCCTAACGCCTGCCCCGGTATATACTTTATGTAATGCGACTAATATTTAACCTATTGCGACATGACTGCTGATTCACCCGGTCTCGCCATGCAGGACACCTTCCAGCCCCCCCGATTCGGCCACAGCGATGTGGTGCATATCGGCTTTGTACTGGTACCGAAATTTTCCTTCTTTGCGCTGGCCTGTTGCTCGGAGCCACTGCGGGTCGCAAACCGGGTTGCCGGCAAGAAACTGTTCCAGTTCACCTTCATTTCCGAAGATGGCCTGCCGGTCAAGGCGTCCAACGATATGCCGTTTGAAGTGCAGTACAGCCTGGCGGACTGCCCGGACGACTATCAGACCATTGTGGTGGTATCGGGATTCGACCCGCTGGAGGGCTGCGGCGAATCGCTGGTCTCGGAACTGAAGAGACTGTCCGCCAACGGTGTCAGCCTGGGTTGCGTGGATACCGGGGCCCATATCCTGGCCCGGGCCGGGCTACTGCAGGGGCAGAAGGCGATTGTGCACTGGGAGGCGAGCAGCGGTTTCCAGGAGAGCTATCCGTCCATCCAGGTCGTGCCGGAACGCTTTATGATCGAGGAGAGCCGGGTGTCCGCCGCCGGCGGGCTGAGCAGCCTGGATATGATGCTGAATATCATCGGCGCCAGCCACGGCAGGGAACTGGCCACGGCGGTGGCGGAACAGTTTACTTACAACTATATCCAGAGCGCCGACGACGCCCAGCGAATGAGCCCGCGCAGCCGGCTGCGGACCACCAACAAGCGCCTGATTCGCGCGGTACAGATCATGGAGCAGCACCTGGCGCCGCCGCTGAGCGTCAAGCAGGTGGCGGAAAAAGCGGAGATCTCCGTGCGGGAGATGGAGCGGCTGTTCAAAAAAGAAGTGGGCACACCACCAAAGCGTTTCTACCGCCACCTCCGGCTGGAACGGGCCCGCCAGCTGTTGCGCCAAACCGGGATGACCGTGCTGGATATCGCCATATCCTGTGGCTTTCAGTCTTCAGCCTATTTCAGTGCCGCCTACCGGCAGGATTTCGGCACCAGCCCGAGCAGGGATCGCGGCTGACCGATCGCCCACAGCGCATCGCCACGGAATCTGTCGCAATATCAAAAGATCCCAGCGGGTTAACGCCAGCGTTTTTCCGTCTCTTCTCTAGCATAGCGGCCGACTTGCCACCTGCTGGAGATGATGCCAATGAACAACAAGGTAATTATTACCTGCGCCCTGACCGGAGCCGGGGCGACCACGGAAAAAAGCCCCCATGTCCCGGTGACTCCGAAACAGATCGCCGACGACGCCATCGCCGCCGCCAAAGCCGGCGCAGCCATCGCCCATATCCATGTACGCGACCCGGAAACCGGTACGCCCAGTCGCGATACCGAGCTGTACCGCGAAGTGGTGCAGCGCATCCGCGAGTCCGGGCAGGATGTGGTCATCAACCTGACCGCCGGCATGGGCGGCGACCTGCTGCTGGGTCCGGACGAAAACCCGATGGAGTTTGCCGCGGGCACCGATGTGGTCGGCGGTCGCGAGCGCCTGAAACATATCGAGGAACTGCGCCCGGAAATCTGCACCCTGGATTGCGGCTCGCTGAACTTCGGCAACGACAACCTGGTTTACGTCTCCTCCCCGGACATGCTGCGCATCGGCGCCAGGCGCGTGCAGGAGCTGGGCGTAAAACCGGAACTGGAGATCTTCGACACCGGCAACCTGTGGTTTGCCAACCAGATGCTGGCCGAGGGCCTGCTGGACGAACCGCCACTGTTCCAGCTGTGCATGGGCATTCCGTGGGGCGCGCCACCGGACGTCGGCACGCTGAAGGCAATGGTCGACAACCTGCCGGAAGGCGCCCAGTGGGCCGGCTTCGGTATCGGCCGCCACCAGTTCCCGATGGCTGCACAAGTGATGCTGATGGGCGGCAATATGCGCGTGGGCCTGGAGGACAACCTGTACCTGAAGAAAGGCGAACTGGCCACCAATGCACAGCTGGTGGAAAAGGCCGCAACCATCGTCGAGCTCTTGGGCGGCACCGTCGCCACAGCGGCCGAGGCGCGCGAACGCTTCGACCTGAAAGTACAGGCCTGAGGGGGAATCATGTCACACGCAGCTGTTATTGGAACCGGCGTGATCGGCGCCGGCTGGGTAGCGCGCCTGCTGGCCCAGGGCCACGACGTGATCGCCTGGGACCCGGGCGCCGACGCGGAGCGCAAACTGCGCGAAAGCGTCGATACCGCCTGGCCGTCGCTGGAAAAGATCGGCCTGGTGGCGGGCGCCAGCAAAGAGCGACTGCGCTTTGCCAGCTCGCTGGCCGAAGCCTGTGAAGGCGCCTGCTTTATCCAGGAAAACGCGCCGGAACGGGAGTCGATGAAAGTGGACCTGTTGGCGGAAATCAGCCGCGCCGCGCCGGAAGATGCGCTGATCGGTTCCTCCACCTCCGGTTTCAAGCCGTCCGTACTGCAGCAGAAAATGGTCGCGCCGGAGCGCTTTGTGGTCAGCCACCCGTTCAACCCGGTGTACCTGCTGCCGCTGGTCGAAGTCGTTGGCGGCGAGCAGACTGCTGCCGATACCGTCGAGCGCGCAATGGCTTTTTTCAGGGACATCGGCATGCACCCGCTGCATGTGCGCAACGAGATCGACGGGCACCTGTCCGACCGGCTTCTGGAAGCGGTGTGGAGGGAGATATTGCACCTGGTCAACGACGGCGTCGCCACCACCGGTGAGCTGGATCAGGCCATCACTCACGGTCCGGGCCTGCGCTGGGCCTTTATGGGCACCAACCTGACCTACCACCTGGCCGGTGGCGAAACCGGCATGCGCCATATGCTGGAGCAGTTCGGGCCAGCGCTGAAGCTGCCCTGGACCAAACTGGAGGCCCCGGAGCTGAACGACCAACTGATCGACCGCATGGTGGAGGGCACACAGGCGCAGGCCGGCGACCAGTCCATCCGCGAGCTGGAAACCCTGCGCGACAACTGCCTGGTGCGGATTATGGAAGCGCTGGGGGAGTTCGAGACCGGGGCAGGCCGGGTGCTGGCAGAGCACCGGAAGAGACACGGCATCCCCTCCAGCGACTAATTCCGGAAAAAGCACCTGCAAAGCTGAAAACAAATTTCAGCCGGATACAAAAAAGCCCCGCAAATGCGGGGCTTTTTTTGCTTGGCTTGGAAAGGCCGGCTTACATCATGCCGCCCATACCTCCCATACCGCCCATGCCACCCATGTCCGGTGCGGCCGGCTTGTCTTCCGGGATTTCCGCAACCATGGCTTCGGTGGTGATCATCAGACCGGCGATGGAGGCAGCCGCCTGCAGTGCAGAGCGGGTTACCTTGGCCGGGTCCAGGATGCCCATTTCCAGCATGTCGCCGTACTCGCCGGTAGCGGCGTTGTAACCGTAGTTACCTTCACCCTGCTTGATCTTGTCCACGACAACAGAGGACTCGTCACCGGCGTTTTCGACGATCTGGCGCAGCGGCATTTCCATGGCGCGCAGCGCAGCGGCGATGCCGTGGTTCTGGTCTTCGTTGTCACCGGTCACAGAGATGGCCTGTACGGCGCGCACCAAGGCGGTACCACCGCCGGGTACCACACCCTCTTCCACCGCGGCGCGGGTCGCGTGCAGCGCGTCTTCAACGCGGGCCTTCTTCTCTTTCATTTCGACTTCGGTGGCGGCGCCAACCTTGATCACCGCAACACCGCCGGCCAGCTTGGCAACGCGCTCCTGCAGTTTCTCTTTGTCGTAGTCGGAGGAAGACTCTTCGATCTGGGCGCGGATCTGCTTGACGCGCGCTTCGATGTCGTCGTTGGAGCCGGAGCCGTCAACGATCACGGTGTTTTCCTTGGACAGGGTGACGCGCTTGGCGGTACCCAGGTGCTCCAGGGTGGTGGCTTCCAGTTCCAGGCCGACTTCCTCGGAAATCACGGTACCACCGGTCAGGATGGCGATATCCTGCAGCATGGCCTTGCGGCGGTCGCCGAAGCCCGGTGCCTTGACGGCGGCAACCTTGACGATACCGCGCATGCTGTTCACAACCAGGGTGGCCAGCGCTTCGCCTTCCACGTCTTCGGCAATGATCAGCAGTGGCTTGGAGGCCTTGGCTACCTGCTCCAGCAGCGGCAGCAGGTCGCGGATGTTGGAGATCTTCTTGTCCACCAGCAGGATGAAGGGATCGTCCAGCTCGGCGGTCATGTTGTCCTGGTTGGTGATGAAGTACGGAGACAGGTAGCCGCGGTCGAACTGCATGCCTTCCACGACGTCCAGCTCGTTCTCCAGGCCGGAACCTTCCTCGACGGTGATCACACCCTCTTTGCCCACTTTCTCCATGGCTTCGGCGATGATGGTGCCGACGCTGGCATCGCTGTTGGCGGAGATGGTGCCTACCTGGGCAATGGCCTTGCTGTCCTCACAGGGAGTGGACAGGCCGGCGATATGGTCGACAGCGGCGATTACCGCCTTGTCGATACCGCGCTTCAGGTCCATCGGGTTGAAGCCGGCGGCCACGGACTTGAGGCCTTCGGTAACGATGGCCTGGGCCAGTACGGTGGCGGTGGTGGTGCCGTCGCCGGCGACGTCGGAAGCCTTGGAAGCCACTTCCTTCACCATCTGCGCGCCCATGTTCTCGAACTTGTCTTTCAGCTCGATTTCCTTGGCTACAGATACGCCGTCTTTGGTCACGGTCGGGGCGCCGAAGGACTTGTCCAGGACCACGTTGCGGCCTTTCGGGCCCAGGGTGGTTTTTACGGCGTCAGCCAGGATGTTTACACCGGCCAGCATCTTCTGGCGGGCGTCGTCTCCGAATTTTACGTCTTTTGCTGCCATGATTCTTTTCCTCGAATTCTGTTTGTGCGTTGTCAGTCAGCTGGGGGCTCGCGGTATGCGGCTCAGCCTTCCAGCACGCCGTAGATATCGCCTTCGCTCATGATGATCAGCTCTTCGCCGTCCACCTTCAGGGTGTTGCTGTCGGCGTAGCGGCCAAATACCACGGTATCGCCCACTTTGACGGCCAGGGCGCGCACGTCGCCGTTGTCCAGCAGCTTGCCCTCACCCACGGCTACGACTTCGCCCTGGTTCGGCTTTTCTTTGGCAGCACCCGGCAGCACGATGCCACCGGCGGTCTTCTCTTCTTCTTCCTTACGGCGCACTACGACGCGGTCGTGTAAAGGACGAATTTTCATGGATAAGCTCTCCATTGAGTCGTTTTTAAGGTTTCCAATGTGGAAGATCCTCGGCCCAGAGGGCTTCGGGTCCCGGCGCCCCGGCCTGGCTGGCAGAACCGGGGCATAAACTGTGAGTGCAGCCTATCTATGGGCGCAATAGTGAATTTCAACAGTGGCAGGCAAAAAAACTGCGAAGATTGGGACACAGGGGGAATCCGGCAGTGCGAGCGATCAATTATTGTTCAGAATTGTCGCGACGGCCGGGTTTCGAGGACTCCTCGCGCGAGTAGTCACCCTCGATCACATCGTGATCCCGCTGCCGGCCGGCGCCGCCGGGCGGTGTGGCTCCGGGGCCCCGGACCACGGTGACGTGGCGCAGGATACGGCCCAGCAGCAGTTGGCGCAGGCCGGGGATCAGGCAGGCAAAGCCGAGGGCATCGGTAAAGAACCCGGGGGTCAGCAGCAGCGCGCCGCCCACGGCCAGGAAGATACCCTCCACCATCTCGCGCGCCGGCAGTTCGCCGGCCTGCATTTTCTGTTGCGCCCGCATCACCGTGGACAGCCCCTGGCGGCGCAATAGCGCCAGCCCCACCACCGCTGTCAGCAGCACCAGGCCGATAGTGGGCAGGGCGCCGATCTCACTGCCCACGGCAATCAACAGCCACATTTCCAGGATGGGGATGACAATAAACAACAGCAATAACGGGCGCATAGAGCGGTTTCCTCGGGGCCCGTCGCTTGTTGGAACGGGCGAAACTGGGTATTTTCAATCCTAGAAATCACAGATGAACGCGCCCGAGTGTGCGCCTGGGAGGCTGGCTGGCAAGGCGCGACGACGCCGCAGGTGCCGGCACCTGGCAGGAGGCGCAACGCAGCCAGACAGTCTCCCAGGCGTGCAATCGGGTGTGTAGCGGCCTTGCCGGGCAGGGACTTCAGCCGAAGGTGCCAACGCCCGGCTCCCGTACAGTCTCCGGGAACGCGGAGAGCGGTCAACTGTGTTTTCTAGGTTTATGCTGTAATAAATGAGGGGTGGTGGCAAATTATTCAAGGCGCTGCTTTCTACCCGGCGCCAGCGATGCAAGACACAGGCTAGGAGGCTTGGCATGGCGAGCGAACAGCAGGACACCATGGAGGTACCGGAAGTGGGGCGCAACCGCCACCTGGCGGACGAGATACTGGCCGAGGCGGATATCCGCATCAACGGCGACAGACCCTGGGATCTGCGACTGCACCGCGCAGAGGCACTGGACGAGATCGTCGCCCGCCACAGCCTGGGCCTCGGCGAGACCTATATGCGCGGCGATTGGGACGTACCGGCGCTCGACCAGTTCTTCTACCGCCTGCTCAAGGCCGACCTGCCGAGTCGCATCAAGCCCTGGCGCAATACCTGGCGTATTCTGCGCTGCTACCTGCTGAACCTGCAGAGCCGCCGGCGCGCCTTCGAGGTGGGCGAGCGCCACTATGACCTGGGCAACGACTTTTACCAGGCGATGCTCGACAGCCGCCTGACCTACAGCTGCGGCTACTGGCGCGAGGCGGAAACCCTGGACCAGGCACAGGCCGGCAAGCTGGACCTGATCTGCCGCAAGCTGGGGCTGGAACCGGGCATGCGCCTGCTGGACATCGGCTGCGGCTGGGGCAGCCTGGTCAGTTACGCGGCGGAGCACTACGGCGTGGAATGCGTGGGCGTAACCGTGTCAAAGGAACAGAGCGCCTACATTGCAGAGCACTACGGCCACCTGCCGATCACCGTACACCTGCGGGACTACCGCAACCTGAACCAGCCTTTCGACCGCATCGCCAGCGTGGGCATGTTCGAACACGTCGGACGCAAGAACCACCGCACTTTCATGCAGGTGGCCAAACGCTGCCTGAAAGAGGATGGCCTGCTGCTGCTGCACACCATCGGCAAGAACCTGCGCCGCACCACCACCGACCCGTGGATCGACAAGTACATCTTCCCCAACGGCGACCTGCCCTCCGCCGGCCAGATCGGTGACGCCGCCGACAACCTGCTGGTGTGTGAGGACCTGCACAACTTCGGCAGCGATTACGACAAAACCCTGATGGCCTGGCACCAGAACTTCGAGCAGAGCTGGCCGCGCTTCGCCGGGCAGTACGGCGAACGCTTCTATCGTATGTGGCGCTACTACCTGCTCTCCTGCGCCGGCGCTTTTCGCGCGCGGCATATCCAGCTATGGCAGTGGATGTTCAGTGACCGGGTGCAGGGGGGGATTGCGCGGGTGTCGTGAATGCGGAATGCGCATGCCGCATCAAATTCTGGCACCGCCGTCGATATCCAAAACGCGCCCGGTAACAAAATCGTTTTCGAGAATAAAGCCCACGGTGGAGGCGATTTCCTCCTGCTGTCCGAGGCGGCGCAGTGGTACCTGTTTGACCAGGCCCTCGAGGATCTCCGCGCGCATCTGCTCGACCATATCGGTCTTGATAAAACCCGGCGCAATAGCGGCCACACGCACGCCATAACGGGCCAGTTCCCGCGCCCAGGTCACGGTCATTGCGGCGACGCCGGCCTTGCTCGCGGAGTAGTTTGTCTGGCCCATGTTACCGGCCCGGGAGAGGCTGGAGATATTGATGATCGCACCGCTGTCTCCGCTCTCGGCCATGATGCCCGCGGCCGCCCGGCCGCACAGGAAAACACCGGTCAGGTTCACATCGATCACGGACTGCCACTGCGACAGTGACATACGGTCGGTCACTTTGCCCTCTTTGACTTTCAGCAGCATACCGTCGCGCATGATGCCCGCGTTGTTGACCAGCACATGAAGCCCGCCGAAATCCGAGGCGATCTTCGCGAAGCCGCTGTCGACGTCGTCTTCACTGGCCACGTTGATCACGTAACTGCGCGCCTCGGCACCGTGTTTTTCACAAGCCGCAACGCTCTCTTTCAGGCAGTCTTCGTTGACATCAATCAGGGCCAGGCGCGCACCGCGCCGGGCCAGGTACTCGGCCATGGCGCGACCGAGGCCCTGGCCCGCGCCGGTGATGGTTACAATACTATTGGCAATCTGCATGGGAGCTCCTCGTCTTTTACCGCATTATTCAACCATCGATTCCCTCTCCCGAATGAGGGAGGCAGAGGGAAATTGCCGGCCTACCACTGGTAACCGACACCCACGGACAGCTTGGTATCTTCTTTTTCACTCTCCAGCGACGGCGTGTTGTCGTACAGCCAATCGTAGGAAATCTCCATCAACACCCCTTCCACCAGCGGTGTGCGCACCCCCACTGTCGCATTGGCCTGGTAGTCGTCACTGCTGTCGACAGACTGCAGGGCCTCCTGGTCGAAATAGATTTCCGGGCCCATATCGAATTTGTAGCGATAGTTCATCGCCATCCGCGCGGCCGCATAGCGGTCGTCCTGGTCCTCGCTCAGGTCGGTGTCGATATAGTCCTCGGTCAGGCTGCTGAGGCCGCCCTGCATCGAGAAGGCCGTCTTGTCCGTATCATAGAAGAGATAACCCATACCGAGACCGAGCGTGGTGCCCATATCCAGGTTTCTGGCCTCTTCCCGCAGAAATGAGCTGTTGGCCGCCGCAAACCATTTCTCCGCGAAGACCCAGCGCAGGTCATAGCCGAGGCGGTACTTCTCCAGCGAGTCCACCTCCAGGTTGGTCTGGTTCTGGTACAGCGCATTGAGCAGGTGGTGGAAATCGCCGTTGCGGATATCCAGGTTGACGTTCACGTCCAGGTCCTCGCGCTCCCGGTTACCGTGTTCGAAAACACCACCGGCACTGACATTGCCGTGGAACACCAACGGGTTGCCGACAAAATTGATATACGGCTCTGCGCGGTCCACCGCCGGGAAATCCATCACCCAGCCGGAACCCTCGTCACAGTAGAGTTCCCACTGCTCGCGACGATGCCCCGCCAGCGTACAGGGGTCCTCGCGGCCGGCGATTTTCAGGTCCACATCGGTATCCAGGGACAGGATCTTGCCCTTGGCGATGGTCACCTCGCCGAAGGTCTCCGAGTTCCACACCACGTGGTCCCGTTCCACCAGCACCAGTTCACCGTATATCCGGTCGCCGTTGGCCAGCGTCAGTACGCCTGCAGCCGCGGGGAGGGAGACAAGGGGAGCAAAAAACAGCACTATGTAGACGATCTGTCGAAAGGCTCGTAGCACGAAAAACAACCTTAGAATGATTTACAGCGGATTTATCGGTGGGGAACAGCAATCGGGACAATGATGCCATATTGAGATTCTGTCGTGTACTGGCAGAAATCCCCCATGGCCATGTGGTCACCTATGGCGACCTGGCAGAGATGGCCGGCTACCCGCGCGCAGCGCGCCTGGCCGGTCAAATTTTGCGCAAACTGCCGCGGGATACCCGCCTGCCCTGGCACCGGGTGATCAATGCCCAGGGCAGGATCTCCCTGCCCGAGCCGGGCGCGCGACGCCAGCGGGAGCGGCTCGAGCGGGAAGGTATCGCGTTGATCAGGGGGCGGGTCGATATGAAAAGGTATCGCTGGCGCCCGTAAACCGTTTCGGGGACTGCCCCTATGTTGGGCGGGAGTCGGGCTCCTCCATACGCCTGCCGCGCCACCACAGGAAAGTGGCCATCAATATCGCCGGCACGCCCAGGGCTGCGGAATAGACAAAAAACTGGGCATAGCCTTCGGCATCGACTACCACGCCAGAGAAGCCACTGATAACTTTCCCCGGAAGCTTCATCAGGGAGCTGAACAGCGCATACTGTGTGGCCGTGTAGGCTTGGTTGGTCAGGCTTGACATGTAGGCGATAAAGACCGCGTTGGATAGCCCTCCACCGATATTGTCCGCGCTGATCACGATCGCCAGCCAGACCCTGTCCGGCCCCACATGGGCCAGGTAGGCAAATAGCAGGTTGGCGGCAGACAGTAATACCGCACCGAGGATCAGCGGGCGCATGATTCCATAGCGTACCACCAGGGCCCCACCGAGGAAGGCGCCGATAATGGTACAGGCAAAGCCGAACACCTTGGTGATAGTAGCGATATCTGTCAGCGAGAACCCCAAATCCAGGTAGAAGGGCATTGCCATGATGCCCAAAACGATGTCGCTCAGCAGGTAGATACTGATAAACGCCAGCAGTACCAGGGAAAAACGCCCGTTACGCTGGAAGAAATCTATAAACGGGCAAGCCACCGCGCGCACAAACCATTCAGTGACACGCCCATGCTTGCCACTCCCCAGAACCCTGGTTACCCATTCGCTCTGGAATTCGTCGACCTGCTGTTGTATCCGGCTGTGATCCGGCTCGGCGATCAGCAGGCAAGTGATAATGCCCACCCCCATAAACGCGGCCATGCTGGCATAGGAAATCGCCCAGTTGGCCTGATCGGCAATCAGCAGGGCACCGGCTCCGGAAACCAGGACTGCCAGGCGATAACCGAATACATAATTGGCAGCCATGGCGCCCTGATATTCCTGATCCATCGCCTCGATGCGGTAGGCATCAATCACCACATCCTGGCAGGCTGAACAGACAGCCACCCAGACAGAGGCCAGAGCTACCGGCAGCAAAGCCAGCTGGGGGTTGAGCTGGGCCATGACCAGCAGGCCGCCGGCCAATCCCAGTTGCGACAGCAGCATCCAGCTCCGGCGCTTTCCGAGCCAGCGGGTCAAAAAGGGGACAGGCAGAGAATCGAGCAGCGGCGCCAAGACGAACTTGAAGGAAAAAGTAATCCCCACCCAGGCAAAAAAACCAATGGCAGTGCGGCTGACACCATAATCCCGCAGCCAGGCAGTCAGCGTGGAAAATACCAGCGCATAGGGAAGACCGGAGGAGAAGCCCAGGAAGAACATCGCCAACATACGGGGCTTGAAATAAACCGCCAGCGCCTCAGCCCATGAATGTCTCTGTTGTTGCATGCTGCCCAGTTCTTCCTTGTTCTTTTAAGATAAGAATACCGTCTAGTGGTTCATGCAGAAAGTTCGGTAACTAAGGAGCACAGCCAAAGTGTTCAGATCAAGGCGAGAAAGCGCAGGAATAGTGGTTCTATTTCAAGCTTTCTCAACGCAGAGCTGGACGCTTTGGCGAAGCGAACAGTTACACAACTTTCCGCATGGACCACTAGCGACTATACAGAACTTCCAGTTCCGCCTCCGCCAGCTTGTTGGCATTGACATGGAAACCGACCTTGGCCGGCGTGGCGCTGTCGTCCAGCGGCAGTTCATCCACACCGAGCGCAAACAGCCGGAACTGATAGCGATGGTCGCCGTGCCCTTCCGGTGGGCAGGCGCCGCCGTATCCGGGGTTGCCGTAGTCGTTGCGCACCTGGATCGCCTCCGGCACCAGGCCGTTCTTGGGGGTGCCGGCCCCCTCCGGCAGCTCGTTCACATCCGCCGGGATATTGAACAGCACCCAGTGCCACCAGCCGCTGCCGGTCGGCGCATCGGGATCGTAGACCATCAGCGCAAAACTGCCGGTGCCCTCCGGCGCACCGCGCCAGCTCAGCTGTGGCGATACATCCTCGCCGCCGCAACCAGTGTAGACATGGAGTGCCGGCATCCGTTCACCCGCCTCCAGGGTCTTCGAAGTAAGCGCGAACTCCGCTGCGGAGGCCGCACACGCGAGGCCGGTGAAAGCCGCGGCAGCCACCAGTTTAGCAGCCGCGCGCCGGGCGGCTTGCAGATTGATCCTTCTCATTGTCGTCCCTCCCGCTGGGCGAGCAGTTCGGATACCCGCCCCAGATCCATGTTGCCACCGGTCAGCACAGCGACAACCCGTTTGTCGCGAAAACGCGCCCCGTGCTCCAGCACCGCCGCCAGGCTCACCGCCGCCGACGGCTCCACCAACTGTTTGGTCCGCGTCCACAGAAGCTCCAGGGCGTCGACGATCGCGCCCTCGGAGACAGTGACGATATCCCTGACCGTGCGCCGGATGACGGCGTAGTTCCTGCGACCGAGGGTGGTCCTCAGGCCGTCGGCCATGGTATCAGGGTGCTGCTCGGTGATATGTACACCGCCGCGCAGTGAGCGTTGCGCGTCGTCGGCGCCGGCCGGTTCCGCCCCCAGCACCATCGTATCCGGCGCCAGCCCGGCCAGCGCCAGCCCGATACCGGCCAGCAGGCCACCGCCGCCCACCGGCGCCACCACGATATCCGGTGTAAACCCCTCCTCGCGGCACTGCTGCAGTATCTCCAGCGCCACCGTGCCCTGGCCGGCAATGATGCGGCGGTCGTCGAACGGCGGCACCACGTGCGCGCCCTTCTCGTCCACCACTTTCTGCAGGGCGCTCTCGCGATCCCGCAGGCTCGGGCCGCAGAACACGATCTCCGCGCCGTAGGAGGCCACCGCAGCACGCTTGGCCATGGGCGCCGTTTCCGGCATCACCACCGTGCAGGCGAGCCCCCGTTTGGCCGCGGCCCAGGCCAGCGCCGCGCCGTGATTGCCGGAGGAGTGCGTGGCCACCATCGCCGTGCCCGGCGGCAACCGGCACAGTGCATTGCTGGCGCCGCGGGCCTTGAAGGCACCCACTTTCTGCAGGTGCTCGCACTTGAAACGCAGCGATGTCCCGGCCCGTTCGTCGAGCTGGCGGCTGCGGATCAGCGGGGTACGGTGTACGAAGCCGGCGATGTTCTGGGCCGCGGACAGTACTTCCGCGCTGGAGGGCAGGTCGTTGTTTTCAGTTGGCATGGTTCTTATCGGTCTCTCCCGGTCGCATCTGCTCCGCGGCAGCGGGTATTGTCATCACCGGTTCCGCGATGGCTGCCATCGAATGCGGGCAGCCGTTCACCCGGCTATTTTTGCCGGATCATACGCCGACTCACTGACTCCGAGCATGGCCAGGATCTGTCGCTGTGCCGCCAACAATACCAGATGCTGTTCCCGCGGATCGGTAATGCTTCTCGCCACTGCCACCGCGCCGACCATTGCGGCGATGATACTGCGGGCCCGGTCTGCAGCGATTTCGCGGTTCACGGCAAAAGGCAGCTTGCCCAGTCGCGCGAGGGCCGTGATGCGCACCTCCAGCATTTTTTTCATGCGCTCGTAGGCCTCCTCATAGAGTTTCCGAATCGCCGGTCTCTCGCTGCCGATTTCGTTGAACAGCACCGCCTCGGGACCGGGATCCCGCCGATCCCTGAAAGCGCGCAAACTCAGGTAGTCGGTCGCCAGTGCCGCCAGGTGCTTGATCGAAAACGGGGCTTTGGCCAGGCGGCCCACGGTGCCGCGCCTGAAGCTCTCCAGGAAGGAAGCGCTGAACAGCGCCTCCTTGGATTCAAAGTGGTTGTAGAAAGCGCCGTGGGTCATTTTCGCCACTTCCATGATCTGGCCTATGGACACCCTGTCAAAGCCGTGGCGACAGAAGAGTTCCGTTGCCGAGTGCATGATGCGACTTTTGCTACGCAGCTTGTGTTTTTTTGAGTAGGGCACCGCTTCCTCCCCTGCAGCAGGCAACTCCGGGGCAAGCACCCACTCGCAAAACACCGCCCCGGAAAATATTACCTTGATCATATATTAGCTGCGCGTAATTTGCCTCCGGTCCCCCGATTGCTTTGTCCACTTGTCCCTGGAGGTTGTTATGCACTCACCGATCGTGATCACCGGAATGGGGATCGCCAGTCCGCTGGGCTGTGGCGTCGAAGCAGTCTGGCGTCGGTTGTGTGCCGGTAAATCCGGCATTCGCACCATCGAGCACTTCGATACGACCCATTTTCCCGTACGCCTGGCGGGAATGGTCCCGGACCGGCACAGCGACCCGGAGGCCGGGATCGACAGCGATGCCCTGGTAAGCGCCAAAGAACGCCGCAAGCTGGACCGCTTTACACTCTATGCCCTGGCCGCCGCGGAAGAGGCCCTGGCACAGTCCGGCTGGCAACCACAGGGCGAGAGCGAACGGCATGCCACGGCGACGATCGTGGGCAGCGGTATCGGCGGTTTCCCGACCATCACCGCGGCACAGCAGACCCTGCACGAACGGGGGCACCGGCGCCTGTCTCCTTTCACCGTGCCGGCGTTTCTCGCCAACCTGGCCGCGGGCCAGCTTTCGATCCGGCACGGGTTCAGGGGCCCCATCGGCTGCCCGGTGACGGCCTGCGCCGCGGGGCTGCAGGCGATCGGCGACGGCATGCGCCTGATCCGCAGCGGCGAGGCACAGGTGGCCCTGGTCGGCGGTGCCAAGGGCTGTGTCGATCCGCTTTCCCTGGCCAGTTTCCACGCCATGAAGGCGCTTTCCACCAATGACCGCGATCCGGCTCGGGCATCGCGCCCGTTCGACCGGGACCGGGACGGTTTCGTCATGGGAGAAGGTGCCGGGCTACTGGTGATCGAAACCCGGGAGCATGCGCTCAGTCGGGGCGCCACGCCGCTGGCCGTGATCGGCGGTTACGGCACCAGCGCCGATGCCCATCACATTACCGCCGGCCCGGACGACGGCGCCGGCGCGGCTGCGGCTATCCGGCGGGCCCTCTCGTCGGCCGGGCTGGCGCCGCAGGATATCGGCTACATCAATGCCCACGCCACGTCGACCCCGGTGGGCGACCGGGCCGAAATCGCCGCCCTGCGCAATGTGTTCGGGCAGCGCCTGCCCGGCATCCCGATTTCCGCCACCAAATCCGCCACCGGGCACCTGCTCGGCGCCGCGGGTGGGATCGAGGCGGTGTTCACGGCAATGGCCGTGCGCGAAGGTGAGCTGCCGCCAACCCTGAACCTGGATTGCGCGGACAGCGAACTGGAGGATCTGGACTTGGTACCCGGAACCCGCCGTATGCAGCCGACGCGGCACGCGCTGTGCAGTGCCTTCGGGTTTGGCGGCGTCAACGCCTCGCTGCTGGTATCCCGCTTGTAAAGGAGGGAGCGGAATCGTTTCAGCGCAGCAGCCGCAACAGGTTGAACTTGCGCGCGGTAAACGGCGCATAGCGCAGGTCCAGGTCGAACAGGTAGCTGCGTTTCATCACCGCCTTGTAGTGGCTGAAGGTGCGGAAACCGTGCTCGCCGTGATAGGCGCCCATGCCGCTGGGGCCGACACCGCCAAACGGCAGTTCGTGGGCGGCCATGAACATCATGCAGTCGTTGACGCAGGCATTGCCGGAGCTGCAGCGCGCCAGGAGGCGGTTGGCGGTGCT
Source organism: Microbulbifer litoralis (assembly GCF_023634065.1). Lineage (GTDB taxonomy): Bacteria > Pseudomonadota > Gammaproteobacteria > Pseudomonadales > Cellvibrionaceae > Microbulbifer > Microbulbifer litoralis. The sequence continues at coordinate 523,567 of NZ_JALKCV010000002.1, read as the reverse complement.
GTCGCTGGACGTGAACACGTAGAGCGCCAGTGGCTTCTCGCGATCGTTGACGAACTGCTCCACCTGGCCGAAATCGTCCAGTTCGATCACCGGCAGCACAGGGCCGAAGATCTCCTCCTGCATCACCGCGGTTTCCAGGCCCACATTGCGCAACAGCGTGGGGGCAATATAGCGGTTCTCGATATCCGTCTCACCGCCGAAAGCCACCTCGCCGTCGTCGATATAATTGGCAATCCGCTGTGCGTGGCGGCTGTTGATGATGCGCCCGTAATCCTTGGAATCCCGCGGCCGCTCGCCGAACATGGCGCGGGTGGCCCTCTCTATCGCCGGCAGCAACCGCTCGGCAGTGGTGCGGGTACAGAGCAGGTAGTCCGGGGCGATGCAGGTCTGGCCGGCATTGGTGAACTTGCCCCAGGCGATACGCCGGGCGGTCACTTCGATATCCGCGTCGTCGGCGACGATACAGGGGCTCTTGCCACCGAGCTCCAGTGTCACCGGCGTCAGGTGCCTGGCGGCCGCGGACATCACGATCTTGCCCACCTTGCCGCCACCGGTGTAGAGGATATGGTCCCAGCGCTGTTCCAGAAGCGCACTGGTCTCCGGAACCGCGCCCTCGACGACGGCAAATGCGTCGCTGTCCAGATAGCGCGGCAACAGCTCCGCCACCAGCGCGGAGGTGGCCGGTGCCAGCTCCGACGGTTTCAGCACCGCGCAATTGCCCGCGGCAATCGCCGGCACCAGCGGCGACAGCAGCAACTGCAGCGGGTAGTTCCAGGCACCGATAATCAGCACCACGCCGAGCGGTTCGGGCTGTATATAGCTCTTGCCGGGCTGGGCGACCATCGGCGTGGAGGCGCGGCGCGGCTGCACCCATTTTTTCAGGTGCTTGAGCGCGTGGTCGATATCGCCGCAGGTCGCCGAGACCTCGGTCATGAACGCTTCCAGCGGCGCCTTGTGCAGGTCCTGTTCCAGGGCCTCGAGAAAACGCCGCTCGTTGTCGACCAGCATTTTGCGCAACTGGCCCAATTGCTGGCGGCGCCAGCCCGGGTCCGCGGTGGTGCCGCTATGGAAATAGGTGCGCAGGCCAGCTACCAGGGCCGACGCATTCAGGCCCTCGCCGGAATCCGCGTCGGATACCGCAGAAGAGTCCATCGTCGCTACCGTCATCGAAAGTTCCCGCCAATTGATTCATGTTGTTATTAATATGGCAATATCCGGACCGGGTCCGGGCAAGTCAAGTTGGCGACTGGAACAAAGTTTCAAACTTAGTACCAATTCACCAACTTTGTTCCGGGGAGACTGCGAAACGTTTAAAAGTCGAACAGGACCGCCAGCGCCATGGCCGTGATCCACAGCAACAGCGCGCGGGACAGCAGTGACTGCAATCCCTCCAGCTGCGCGCCGCAAATACGCTGCCCCTCGGCCACCTCGACGCCGACACTGCACTCACTGGCATCGATGCCGCCCAGGGCACCTTCCAGGTAGGCTTCCAGCACCTCGTCGGTAGCCCGCTCGCGGCACATCAGGCACTGGCGCCAGGCGCGGTAGCAACCGGCAAAGTTGCCCACGATAGCGAAGGTGAACCCCATCACGCGCACCGGCAGCCACTCCAGCAGCCACAGCCAGCGCACTGCCGTCGGTTCATAGAACCGCGCCCTGTAGAGAGCGCTGAGGCGGTACAGGAGGGCACCGGGAATGCCCAGTAACAGATACCAGAAAAGCACCGCGAACAGGCGTTCGAAGGCGCAGTAGGCGGCGCCGCGGAACACCTCCTCGTGCAGTTCGCGCGAATCGCCACGCTCCCCCTCCCCGTCGCCGAGCAGCGGGGCCGCGCTCTGCCTGGCCGCCTCCAGGTCGCCCTGGTACCAGTTGCGCAGATAGTTCGCGAGTATTTCGTTGAAGTTGCCGCGCCCGAGGGTGTAGAGCAACAGCGGCACGCCGAGCGCCAGCGTGCCCAGCCAGCCCAGCGCCGCTTCCGCCAACACCATTAACACTGCGGCCACCACCACTGGCGCCAACACCGAGGCCCCCAGCAATTGGCCGGGATTGTCCCGCAGCCAGGGGCGTAACGCGAGGTATTCCCGCCAGCGGTAGAACCAGCCATCCCGGTGCAACGGTGCACCGGACCCCCATATCTGCACCAACCCCAACGCCAGCAACACGGTCAGAAGTGCCATAGTTATTCTCGATCAATCTCTCTCAGGCAGAGAATAACGCCGGCGGCGCAGAGGGGGAAGCGGCACGGGGGGTACAGGGCAGCGCCGGGTCACTCGCAGACCTGGTCCAGGCCGCGATAGTAGCGCTGCCAGTCAAACCCGGGCCCGGGATCCAGTTTGCGACCGGGGGCGATATCGGAGTGGCCGGTGATATTGTCCCGGGTAATGCGCGGATACTCCGCCTGGATGGCGGCGGTGACCTCCGCCAGCGCTGCATATTGGGCGTCGGTGTAGGAATCGGTATCCAGCCCCTCGAGTTCGATGCCGATAGAAAAGTCATTGCAATTGCAGCGGCCGTTGAATTCGGATTGACCCGCGTGCCAGGCGCGGCGGTCGAGCGGCACATACTGGGTTACGACACCGTTGCGGTCGATCAGGATATGCGCGGAAACCCGCAGTGCGGCGATCTCGGCGAAATACGGATGGGCATCGATATCCAGCTGGCCGAGAAAGAAGGCGTCGATATGGGCGCCGCCATACTCGCCCGGTGGCAGGCTGATACAGTGGACCACCAGCAGGTCCACCGGGCAGCCCTCGGGCCGGTCGTTGCAATGCGGGCTGGGCACCCGGCGGGCGCCGGCCAGCCAGCCGGAATCCAATTGGTACTTCACGCTCGACTCCCATCTGCTCCGCAACCGCCGGCAGCGGTCGCTTCCGGTGGAATACCATTTTATGGAAGCGCCGACCGATATACCAATTGTCGCTCACGCGCGCCCGGTGCCGATGTCGATCCACGTTTCGCCAATATGCTCCACCACATACATCAGCGCCCCCTCAAAGAAAGGCTGTCGTGACAGATGGAAGTGGGATTTCGTCCGGAGTTGAACGACTCCGGGCAAAGCGGGCCCGTGTATGGCGCACGGGCCGCAGGGGAAATACGGGAATCCGGTTACTTATTCTCGCTGCGTTTTCTGCGCACGTTGCCGATCACCGACTGCAACGCGCGCTCGAACAGCATACCGTCATCCAGCGGCATCAGTTCGGCACCGCGCAGCGCATGCGCCAGGTCCAGGCGGGAGAATTCGGCCACCTTGGCGCCGTTGCGGTTGACGAAAATAAACTGGTCGATGTCCTTGATCACCGCGGCCAGGCGGCAGCGGAACTGTTCGTCATCGGAGCGCTTGAGTTCGAACCAGCTGCCCTGGGCCAGGCGGAACGTCATCTGCCAGTGCGGGTCGCTCTCCGGCAGCTCTCCCAGCCCCTGCTGTTCCTGCTCCGCGGCCGGTGCCACTTCGGCCTCGGCGACGGCCTGCTCCAATTCTTCCATCTGCGGTACCGAGACCACCTCGGCAACTTCCGGCGGCGGCTCCGCCACCTCTGCCTCGGGTCGTTCCCCGGCGGCCGCCGATTCGGCCTCGCGGCGCTCCTGCGCCAACTGGTCGCGGGCCCGCTGCTCGCGCTCGGCGGCCAGCTTCTGTGCCAGTGCGAAACGCTCGCGGTAGATTTCCTTCAGGCCCGCAAACAGGCCACGGGCCTCGAACGGGTTCATTGATACCGCCTCGACACCGGCGCGCAGGCGCTCCTGCAACGCGGGCAACAGCCCCAGCAATTGCTGGCGGCTGTCGGGCATCGGCGCCTGTACACTCCAGACCAGGTCGCGCGCGGTGCGCACATCGCGGCTCCAGGCTTCGCTCTCGGTGCCCTCTTTGACACAGGTCAGGAACAGCACATTGTTCCAGACCTTGTGCAGCCAGTCGTGCACCACCTCGGGCAATTCCCGCTCGGCGACCAGCGCGTCCATGACCGCGGCCACGCGCGCCCGCGCCGCCTGGGTCTTGGCGCGGCCATCCGCCTCGTCCACCACGCGGCGCTCCAGCATCTCGGCGCGCTTGCGCTCGCGGGTCATGAACTGGCGGAAACGCTCCAGCAGCGTCGCGAAGATATCGATATCCCGGTCGAACTCGCTCAACACCCGCTCGACCACCTGCCCCACTTCGCAGTAGAGCGGGTCGGACTCGTAGTCCTCGCCGGCCTGCCAGCCGGTGGCGGCGTCCGCCAGTTCGTTCAACAGTTTGCGCGCCGGGTGGCCACCCTTGCTGAAAAACGACTTGTCGGCAATGGCCACTTTCAGCAGCGGCAACTGCATGCGCCCCAGCTGCGCCTTGATCGGTTCGGCCAGGTTGCGATCCTCGAGAATGAACGAGAACAGCATTTCCACCAGCTTGATGATGTCACTGTCCACCTTGGCCAGAGACGCGGACTGCTTGGCATCCACCAGTCGCTGTTGCAACAGGCTCCCGACATTCAGCAATTGGATATCACCGGCATCCTGGTAATCCACATTCTGCTGCAGCTCGCCCAGGTGCCCGAGCAGGTCGCCGGACGGCATGGGCGCCAGCCCGGCCGTGGCCGGTAGCAACCCGGGAGAGTAACTGCCACCGCTGACACCGGCCTGGCCCATGCCCTGCCCCGCCGGGGCGGAAACACCCTGCGCGGAACCGCCCGCCGGCGCGGCATCGCCCTGCTGGTAACCGCCCTGCGGCGCCGCGGGGCGCTGCACCGCGCGCTGGCGAGCGACGCGGCGCTGCTCGCGCAGCGAGGGCAGCACACCCTGCTCTACCAGCAACTGGTTACACTGCTCGTAGAACTCCCGCAGGTTCAACATCACCACCTGCTCGAATTTCTTCAGCAGTACCAGGCGGGCGCGGATATGGATATCCAGCGGGCGAATCGCCTGGACGAAGGCCTCGCAGATGGCGTCGGGGCCGAGCGGATTGCTCTTTTCGTAAATCTTGACGGAGTAGAGGGTGTCGAGGCGCAGGCAGAGTTCGGTGACCGGTTCGGCAAAATCGCGCTTGGCGTTGGCGACCATGGTATCCGCGGCCACCAGCTGTTCCAGGTCGTCGTTGTGAACCAGGGAGAGATTGTCCGAGGCGAACGCCTCTTCGTCCCCGGCCTCCTGCGGCTGTACCTGGAAGGCGTCATCGATATTGTCGCCGAAGCGCTGGGCGACATTGCGCCGCTCCACCCGCAGCAGGCGCAGCGCCTGGAAGAGCCCGTCCTGCTCCTCCTGGCCGTGGGCCCGCTCCGCCATCGAGAAGAGCGAGTCGTCCACCTTGCCAAACAGCTGTTTGAACTGTTCCAGCAACCGGCCGCGCGCCTTTTCCCGCAGTGTCACCACTGCCGAAGCCAACGGCATGGTCCTGCGCGCCGAAGCGCCCTGGCTGCCGGCGCCCTTGTCCGACAGTGAAATCACATTGTTGGAATCGTTCATTTTCTGATCGCCCTGCGGGTACCCAGCCGGGACCCTGCGCAATTGATAGCGTGGAGCGCGCGCGCCCGGGCACGCCGCGGTAACCGACTGCTCTATCGGCCGCCGCAAAGACAGCGCTTTGCCGCGGAGAGTTTATCCGTAAGTACCTATTCTCAGACGCTTGCGGGCCACTGCGCAACTTCGGCAACCGGATTTGAGACGCCGGTCACAGGCATATTCGCCCGGCCCATCCCGGTTCCATACCCGGGGCCAACCGCGCGGCCGGACAGGGCGCCGTTTTGCGTTAAACTTGCCCCTCCGCAACAGAGGTTCCCCGCATGCAACCACAGGATACCGCCATCCCCGATATCACCGCCGACCTGCAGCGCGCCGTGCGCACGGCACTGGCCGAAGACCTGGGCAGCGGTGACATCACCGCACAGTTGATTCCCGCCGATCGCGAGGCCCGGGCAAGGGTCATTACCCGCGAGGACTGTGTTGTCTGCGGCCGCGCCTGGGTGGAAGAGGTGTTCCGCCAGTTGGACCCGGAACTGCAACTGACCTGGCACTGCGAAGATGGCGACCGCGTCGCAGCGGAGACGGTGCTTTTCGAACTGGCGGGCAACGCCCGCGCCATCCTGACCGGCGAACGCACGGCGCTGAACTTCCTGCAGACCCTGTCCGGCACCGCCACCACCGCGTCGCAATACGCCGAGCGCGTGGCGGCGGCGAACGCGGCGCACGGCACCAATATCAGGATCCTCGATACCCGCAAGACGATCCCGGGCCTGCGCAGCGCCCAGAAATACGCGGTGCTCTGCGGCGGTGGACACAATCACCGCATCGGCCTCTACGATGCCTTCCTGATCAAGGAAAACCATATCGCCGCGGCCGGCGGTATTGGCAACGCCATCGCCCAGGCGCGCCGCATCAAACCGGGCGCACTGGTGGAAGTGGAGGTGGAGAACCTGGAGGAGCTGCGACAGGCATTGGACGGCGGTGCCGAGGTGATCATGCTGGACGAGTTCAGCGATACAGACACCCGCTCCGCACTGGAGCTGGCCCGCGGCCGAGCCAGGATCGAGATCTCCGGCAGCGTCGACAGCGAGCGGCTGCAGCAGCTGGCCGGGCTGGATGTGGATTACATCTCCTCCGGCAGCCTGACCAAGCACCTGCGCGCCATCGACCTGTCGTTGCGGATCGATCTCTGAGTAGCGCGACGCCGGACCGGGGCGACACGTCTTTCGCCCGCCGGCCCGGCTGCCGCCGCGGGCTCAACGCATACGGTCGCGGGCGCGGTCGATGGACTGCTTCAGCTCACCCCAGGCGTTTTCGACGCCGGCCTTCATCTCCTGCCAGGCATCGCCGCTCTGCTCCTGCATGTGGTTCACTTTTTCCTGCAGCGCATCGCGCTTGGTGCGCAGATCCTTGAGCTGGTCCCGGTACTTGACCTCCGCGTCGGCCCCCGCCTCCTCGGCCTTCGCCTGGAGCTTTTCGATTTCCGCGTTCCACTCCTTCAATCGCGCATCCATCTTTTTGCGATAGGCCGTCTTCTCTTTGCGTTCGTTCATGGCTGGATACCTCGGTAATGACTGCATACTCCCAAAGTGTAGAAGCATCCGCCAAATGTCGACGGTTCTTCTATGCTTTGACTGGAAGCATCCATGAACTGGTGCACGGCCTCGCGCAGAAAGTGCCATCCAGCGCGAAACAGTGCACCACCCCGCCCGGCGGCGCAGCGCGCCGCGCCGGGAAAAAACGGAGACCGGTCATGAACCAGTGCGAAACCTGCGGCAACCAGTACGACAAGACGATGGAAATCACCATCGGCAATGAATCCCATACCTTCGATAGTTTCGAGTGCGCAATCCAGGCACTGGCGCCCCGCTGCGACCAGTGCAATACGCGTATTCTCGGCCACGGCACCGAGGCCGAGGGCAAATATTACTGCTGCGCCCACTGTGCGGCGCGCGCCGGTCACGACGAGATAATCGACCGGAGCTGAAGCGACCAAACGTACAGCCCGGCTTGCATCCACTATTGAAAACGGGGCCCGCAGGCCCCGTTTCGGTACAGCGAATCAGTGGTTTATCCGCTACGGCAGGTTGTGCACATGGCTGCCCACCGGCCCGGAGAAGATACCGCCGTCGTGCATATCCCAGTTGATGGACCAGGTCATGACGCCGTTGAAATCCGGATAGGCCTGGCCCGGGGTCAGTGAACCGCAGTTGGCCAGCGCCGTCAGGCAGTCCAGGGCGCGGTTGATATCCGCGGTGGTCGCCTGGCCACTGCCGGCGGAGCTGGGCCCGGACGGCAGCCCCAGGGCCACCTGCTCCGGCGCCAGGCCATCGAAGTAGCCGGCCGAGCCGCCGCCCAGCGGGAAGCCCTCGATCAGCATCAGTGCCGACGCAACCATCATGTCCACCGATCCGGCCGGGTAGGCCTGGGCATTGTATGGCGTCGACAGGCCGCCGTTGTTGTACAGCTGCACGTGCAGCAGGTCCAGTTCGTTGCGCAGCTGGTCGATCATCGGCAGGTAGGCGCCCCAGATGCCGGTGTAGGCCACGTAACCGCCCTGCACATAGGGATGCTCCGGCGCCATGGACAGATACATATCCGGGTACTGCTGCTTGAGCTGCCGGACCGCATCCACCAGGTTCTGCACCACCGGCGCACCGTGCATGACACCGGCACCGGATTCCAGGTCGATATCGATACCGTCGAAGCCATACTCGTCGATCATCGCCGCGGTGCTGGCGACAAAGTTGTCGACGTTCTGCTGGCTGTTCAGCGTCACGGTGCCATTCTGGCCGCCAAACGACACCACGACGATCTTGCCCTCGGCCCGCTTGGCCGCGATATCGTCGATAAACTGCTGCTTATCGAGACCCGGATCCAGGTTGAAGGCCACATTGCCATTGCCGGCGTCATCGGCAAAGGCCACCACGATCACGTCCCAGACATCGGACACCTCGCTGATGCGGTAGAGACCGGAGCCGTTGTCGAAGTTGTGCCAGTAACCCACCAGCGCGTGGTCCGGCAGCAGACCGCTGTTGCCGCCGCCGGAACTGCCGGAGGAACTCGACGAGCTGCTCGAGGAACCGCCCGAAGAGCTGCTGGAACTGCCACCGCCGGAACAGTCCCCGACCTGGCTCCAGGCGTCCTGCCAGTGGGCGCCCTCGCCCGGCGCATAGGCCCAGGCCGCGTCGGACGAGCACCAGCCGGCGATATCGCAGCGGAATTCCAGGCCGACATTCTGTACCAGCTCGCCGGCGGCGTAGGCGGTACCGGCCACATACTGCGGCGCATCGCAGCTGCCGCCACTGCCTCCGGAAGAGGACGAAGAACTGGAGGAAGAAGAGCTGGAAGAAGAAGAGCTCGACGAGGAGCTGGAAGAGGAACTGGAACTACCGGAACCATCGCAGGCACCGTCGTATGCCCATACATCCCAGGTACCGGAGTTGGTCGCCGGGTTCTCGGCCTGGGTCCACCAGTTGGCGGTGTAGGCGTTGGAGAGATGCTGAACACTGTCGCCGCCGACATAGACGGCGGACTCTTGCCAGTCGGGCAGGCTGCTGCAGTCCACCGCCGCGGCCCTGGCCGCGACGAGGCTCAGGGCAGCGACGCCCAGCCATAACATTTTCATCGTTTCGATTCCTTAATCTGTCGCCAGCCCCGCCGCCGGTGGCCGCGCGGGCTGGTCGGAAGTCTGTCCGGGCAGGTTGAACAGGCGCCCGGGATTGAATCGCAACAGCGGGAACCAGCGGCCGACAAACGCAAACAGGCCCCGCTGCTCGATATAGCGCGCATAGGCGACATAGTCCGGATCCCAGGACAGGTGTCGCTCTTCGGTGCGCGCGCGCATGAAGTAAACAAAATTCACCAACAGGAGTAACAGCGACTGGCGCACCGCTTCGGAACCACTGCCGCTCACCATGAACGGCATGGAGATCATCCACCAGGACAGGTTCTTGCTCACGTATGCCGGGTGCTTGGTATAGCGATAGGGGCCGTTGGTCAGGATCCCCCGGTGCGTCAGGTTGGAAAAGCGGATCCCGAAGGGGATACTCGCCCAGACATAGATCGCAATCAGCAGCAGGATCGCCGCACCCCAGATTCCATACATCACCGGCGTACTCCAGAACCAGTAGCCCCAGGCCGGCCCCTGGTCGTATTTCAGGTAAGTGCCGGAAAAGGTGCTCCAGAACGGCTGGTAGCTGATCAGCGCCACACCCCAACCGAGAAAACTCGGTTCGGCACTGCGGATATGGGAGTCGAACAACCGCAGGGTGCAGACATACCCCACCGTCACGTACAGCAAGTCGATGTAGTAGAGAAAGTTGAAGGTGAAATCGAACACCGCCTTGAAATTGCCCGCCATGCGGGCGAAATCAAAATTCAGCAGTGTGGTCAGGTTGTTGCCCAGGTAGACAAACATCAGCGGCAGGAAGAACAGTTTTACCAGCCAGCCGAGGAACAGCTGCCCGATGGCACGACCGTCGGCAACGCGGCCACTGTTGTCCCGGCTGCGTCCCAGCAACCAGTTGCCCAGCTGCCAGTAGGCGTCCTTCGGTTTTTGCATATGGCCGTCGAGCCAGTAGAAATACGGCACCGCCAGCAACAGCCACCAGGGCAACACGGCTTTCACTACCGCGTAATAATTGTCGTAAAAGGAGCCGTGATATTCCGGAAAGAGCCAGTAGACCAGTGCCACCAGCCCCACCGTGCAGTAAAAGCCCAACAGCTTGACCGCGGTGCGGTTGGCACTGCCCCGCTTGCGCGGCGCGCTGAAATCCAGCCCCGCCGACGGGTTGCGGTAGGGCTTCAGGAACAGCCACTCCAGCAACACGATCGGCAGCGCCAGTGCCACACAGACCACCACCAGGCCGGCAGTACGAGATGGCAACTGCTGGCCGTATTCGCGCAACCAGACCACCGCCAGTAGCGAAATCGCGAGGGCGACGGTATTGATCAACACGCTGGTAGGCGCCTTCGGGCAGGCGACGGCTTGCGCCGTCGCGGGCTTTTTATTCTTTTTCATATCACGGCCGGTAACCAGTAGTTATTTTCGGGGCTCGGCCTGTGGCCTTAAGAGGACTCAGGGGCGATCCTGCTACCGGAGGCCTTCACCTCGGACTCTCAGTTGTTCCCGAGTCCCGAGTCCCGACTAAAGTTACTGATTACTGTGCATGGCTTCAATCAGCTCGCCGTCGGTGGTGTCCCCGGTCAGTTCCCAGAAGAAGGAGCCGCCCAGGTTTTCATCGGCGATGTACTGCATCTTGCCGGCGATGGTGGACGGGGTGTCGTAGCTCCACCAGTTATTGCCGCAGTGGGCATAGGCGGTGCCGGCGACGGTGCCGGTGGACGGACAGGTGTTTTTCAACACTTTGTAGTCCTCGATACCCGCCTCGTAGGTGCCGGGGGCCGCGCCGGTGGCTGCGCCGCCCGGTGCCGACTGGCTGACGCCGGTCCAGCCGCGGCCGTAGAAACCGATTCCCAGGTTCAGCTTGCTCGCCGGAACGCCCTTGTTCTTCAACGCCTGGATGGCGTAGTCAGAATAGAAGCCCGGTTGCGGAATCGAGACGAAATCGGTCAGGGCCGAATGCGGTGCGGTGGGGCCGTCCGCGTCAAATGCGCCGAAGAAGTCATAGGTCATAACGTTGTAGAAGTCGACATACTGCGCCGCACCGGCGTAATCCGCCGAATCGATCTTGCCACCCGCGGTGCCGTCGGCAGTGATGGCCGCAGTGACCAGCTCATCGCCGAAGCGCGCGCGCATCGCCGCCATCATGTCGGTCAGAGCAGAATAGCCGCTGTTGTCACAGCTCAGGCCACAGGCATTGGGGTACTCCCAGTCCAGGTCGATGCCGTCGAAGACGCCGTCCCAGCGCGGGTCGTGGATCAGGTTGTAGCAGGACTCCGCAAACGCTTCCGGATTCTGCGCCGCCTGGCCGAAACCGCCGGACCAGGTCCAGCCGCCGAAGGACCACAGCACCTTGATGTGCGGGTACATTTCCTTGAGCTTGCGCAGCTGGTTGAAGGAACCGCGCAGTGCGCCGGTGTCCCAGGTATCGGCCACGCCGTCGACACTCTCGGCCGCGCTGTAGAAACGGTCGTAATCCGCGTAGGAGTCGCCGATGGTGCACTGGCCATTCTGCACATTGCCGAAGGCGTAGTAGATATGGGTCAGCTTCTCGGCAGAACCGCTGGTGACAATGTCTTTCACGTGGTAGTCGCGGTCGTACACGCCCCACTCGACAAAGTAACCGCCCAGGCGCTCGCCGCCGCTGCTGGAACCGCCGCCAGAGGAGGAAGAACTGCTGGAAGAAGAGGAGGAGCTGCTCGAGGAACCGCCGGAAGACGACGAGGAGCTGCCGGAACAGGCACCGAGATTGTCCCAGACACCATATTCACCGCTCTGGCTGGGATCCTCGCCCTGGGTCCACCACTGGGCCTCATACTCGGTGTTCTGGTGCTGCACATGGTCACCGCCGACATAGACGCTCGCCGCATCCCACGCCGGCAGGCCGGCACAGTCGCCGCCGCCGGAAGAGGAGCCACCGGAGGAAGAGGAACTGCTGGAGGAAGAGCTGCTGGAACTGGACGTGGAGCCGCCGGAGGAGGAACCGCCATCGCAGGCTCCCAGGTCGCTCCAGGCCTCGGTCCAGGCCCAGCCGGCACCCGGTTCATAGGCACCGCCCTGGCTGCACCAGCCGCCCACATCGCAGCGATAGGCCACCGAATTGTTCTGTACTATGTTGCCCGTGCTGTAAGCCGAGCCGTCCACATAAACCTGGACGCCGCCACAATCGTAGGCGTAGCCGTACCCGGCAAAGAGGCCGAGCAGCATCAACGCCGCCAGTTGCAAAGGACGCACTATTTTCATGATTGTCACCGTTATTGTTGGAATGGATTCCGAAACAGGTCGACGGCGACAACCGGCAATAGCCCCGTAACGCCGTGCGCCGCGACCCCACAGCCGCTGTATTCTCGATACCGCCCAGCGCGCCGTGTCGATGCGAAAGTACAAATGACTGCGCCGGCAGCGGATTACCTGTCGCCCGCGCAGACAGCGCTGTCATCAAAAATGATAACGCTGTCATCCGTACGCTCCTGAAGATAGCGGCAATTGACTTTTGGTGCCAGACGGCAGATGGGCAGAAGTGCTACACACTACTCAGAATCAGGTGAAAATCTGCGCCCGATTACGCGCGATTACAGGCGGATGGCGCAACAATCAACTTTCTGTCGATAGTCGTGCACGGCTTTACGGCGAAGCTTCACAGTGACAAATGCCCACAAAAATGAAAATAGCGCCAGACCCGATCAGTGGTGGTGGTGTTGATCCGCTTCGGAAGATTGCGGCGCCATTTCCATCGCGCCGTGGCCGGCGTGGGCACCGTGGCCCATGGCCCCCCACAGCGTCCACAGCCCGAACAGCAGTATCGCGGCCGCAAACAACAGCCGTACCGCCGGCCGCTGCACGAAGCCGCGCACTTTCGACGCCGCCGCGCCGGTGGCAAACATGGCCGGCACGGTACCCAGCCCGAACGCCAGCATCGCCAGCGCCGCGCGCAGGCTGCTGCCCTGCGCCAGGGCAAAGGTGAGCGCGCTGTAGACCAGGCCGCAGGGCAACCAGCCCCAGATCGACCCCAGCGCCAGCGCCTGGGGCGCGGAGCGCACCGGCAGCAGCTTCGCCGACAACGGTTGCAGGTAGCGCCAGAGATGGGCCCCCCCCTTCTCCAGCCACACCAACCCGCGCCACCAGCCGGCAATATAGAGCGCCATGGCGACCAGCATGAAACCGGCCAACAGCCGCAGCGGGGTCAGCGCCGGCAGGGCCGCGGCACCCAGGGCACCGGCCAGCGCGCCCATCAGGGTATAGCTGCCGACGCGTCCGACGGAGTAGCCCGCCAACTGCCCCCAGGCGGTTCTCTGGCCCGGCACGGCCATCCCCAGGGCGCCGGCGATACCGCCGCACATACCGATACAGTGGCTACTGCCGAGAAAACCGATCGCCAGCGCCGCGGCGACGAACCCCCACTCACCCATCTAGCACTCCCCCGCCCCGTCACCGTCGCTGTCCTCGCGACGAGCCTCTGCGGGTTCGTCATCGTCAAACAGGATGCGCCGCCCCTCGGTCTCCAGGTCGTCGTACTGGCCGTTGTTGACGGCCCAGAAAAACAGCTTGACCGCGGTGGCGACGAAGATGATGGCGATCGGGATCAGGAAGTAGAGGCTATCCATGTTCGAGTACCGCTAACTGGAAGAGAGGGGGCCTTCGGCCTGCCCCTCATTCCCGGCTTCTCTCTCACGGGAGAGGGGGGCATCGTGACGGGACAGGCGCAGCGCATTCAGCACCACCACCAGCGAACTGATCGACATACCGATGGCCGCCGCCCAGGGCGGTACCAGGCCAAAGACTGCCAGCGGCAGTGCCAGCGCATTGTACCCCAGCGCCCAGACCAGGTTCTGGCGCACGATTGTACGGCAGCGACGCGCCAGCGCCACCGCCTGCCACAGCACGCGCAGGTCGCCGCTCAGCAGGATGGCATCGGCGCGCGACTGGGCCAGGTCGGCGGCGGACATCATCGCCACCGAGGCGTCGGCGCCGGACAGCACCGGCACATCGTTGAGACCGTCGCCGACCATCAGCACCCGCTCGCCATCCCGCTGCAGCTGCTGCAGGTGTTCGAGCTTGTGTTCCGGCGAGGCGCCGGCGCGCCAGTGCCCGATACCGGCGGCTGCCGCCAGCCGCTGCACTTCGCCGGACTGGTCGCCGCTCAGCAGCTCTACCGCCAGGCCCGCGCGTTCCAGTCCGGCCACCGCATCCCGCGCCGAGGTGCGCAGCCGATCGCCGAGGGCGATCCAGGCCAGCGGCCCGCTGGCATCCGCCAGCAGCAGCCACTGCCCCTCCTCTTGCGGCACCGCCGGTGGCCGGCTGGCGGCGAAATCCGAGCGCCCGAGCCGGTAATCCACACCGTCGACGCATCCCTCCAGACCGAGTCCCGTATGCACCTGGACATCGACAGCATGCAGATTGCCCCTCCAGGCGCGAAACGCCCTGGCCAGCGGGTGGTCGGTGCGGGACTCCAGCGCCGCGGCGATATCCACCACCCGCTGCTCGGCGACGCCGTCGCGCAGCGGTTGAACCTGCAGAATGCGCGGCTCGCCGCGGGTCAGGGTGCCGGTCTTGTCGAATACGGTCCGGGTCAGCCGCGGCAGTGTCTCCAGCAACTGGCCGCCGGCCACCAGCAGCCCCAGTTGCTGCAGTCGCAGTGTCGCCGCCGCCAGTGCCGCCGGCGTGGCCAGTGACAACGCGCAGGGGCAGGTCACCACCAGTACCGACAGTGCCACCCAGAAGGCCCGCGACGGGTCCAGTTGCCACCAGACTGCGAAAGCCACCAGCGCCGCACACAGCACCAGGCCCACAAACCAGCCGGCGACGCGGTCGGCCAGCGCCACCTGCCGCGGCTTCTCCAGTTGCGCCCGTTCCACCAGCCGCTCGATGGCCGACAGGCGGGTGGAACTACCGGCGGCGGTGACCCGCACCGTCAGGCTCGAGTCGCCGTTGACGCTGCCGGCGTAGACCCGGCTGCCCCGGGATTTGGGCTGCAGCGCCGACTCGCCGCTCAACAGTGACTCGTCCACGCCGCTGCGCCCTTCGATCACCTCGCCGTCGGCGGCGATGGTCTCCCCCGGGCGCAGCAGGATCCGGTCCCCCACCGCCAGTGCGGCCACCGGTACGGATTCGAGCCGCTGGCCGTCGACGCGGTTGGCGGTCAGCGGCAGCAACTGCGCCAGGCCGCCGCTGGCGAGACCGGCGCGGTGGCGCGCACGCATCTCCACGGTGCGGCCCAGCAGCAGGAAAAAGGTGAACATGGAGATGGATTCGAAATACACCTCGCCGGTATTGAACACGGTGGCGTAAAAACTGGCGCCGTAGGCGAGGCCGATGGCCAGCGAAACGGGTACGTCCATACTCAGGTGGCGGCCGCGCAGGCTGCGCAGCGCGGCACTGAAGAACGGCCGCGCCGCATAGAGGACCACCGGCGTGGCCACCAGCAGCGAGACCCAGCGCAGGTAGCGCTGCAGCTCGCCGTCGATACCGGAGCTGGCACCGAAATAGAGGGCGATCGCGAACATCATCACCTGCATGGTGCCGAGACCGGCCACGCCCAGGCGACGCAGCGCCGCGCGGCGCTCGCTCTGCAGCAGTTGCTCGCTGTTGGCGGCGGTGGCCGGCGCCGGCCGGTAGCCGATCCGCGCCAGTTCGGCGAACAGTTGCGCCGGGCGGATTTTTCCCGGGTCGAAGCCGACGCGTGCGCGCTGGGTACTGGCGTTGACGGAAACCCGCTCGACACCGTCCAGTTGTCCCAGGTGTTTCTCGATCAGCCACACGCAGGCGGCACAGGTGATACCGCCCACCAGCAGGCCGGCCACTTTGCGCCCGTCTTCGCCGTCGTGCACAAATTGCCGCTGCACTTCCACGAGATCGTAGGCGGCCCACTGGCTGTCGCGGGATTCTGTCTCGGGCCGCTCGCTGCGGCTGTCGCGGAAGCGGTAGAAATTGTCCAGCCCACCGGCCACGATGGCGCCCGCCACCGCCTCGCACCCCGGACAGCACATTGGCCGTTCGGCGCCGTCGATGACAACCGAGTGGCGGCTGCCGGCGGGGACCGGCAGGCCGCAGTGGAAGCAGGCGGTGGCAGTCATGACTGGCGCGGTTCGCTCATCGATCGGGCAACCCCGCTCACGGCCGCCGCACGGCGGGATTCAGCGGCGCGGCGTGCCCCAGGTCGAAATTGATCTCGCCCTTGAGGCGCCACTCGGCGTCCAGGTGCTTCTGCGGACTCAATTCCGGCATCAGGCGCAGGTACCAGCGGTGCTGCAGCGCGCCGGGCACGGTTCCGGTGTAGTGGCCACCGCCGGTCAGCTCCAGCAGGATATGGCGGTCCATATCCTCCTCCACCGGGTGGCTCATGGTCAGCAGCAGTTTTTCCGGGTAATCCAGTTCGCCGTCCAGGTCCAGCGTGACCACATTGTCCGCGCGCCGGAACTGCAGCATGCCGGCGAGCCCCAGCGCGCGGGCGCGCTCGTCCTGCTCCGCGGTGTAGTGATACATGCGGCTGTCTTTGTAGTAGGTATCACTGACGGTGTCGTCGGCGTGGCGCACGGCGATGGTGACCATGATGCTCGAGGCCACCAGGGTCAGGATCAGCGGGAAGAGGACCACCCAGAGCCAGAATTCGCGGTACCAGGGTTTGTTGGATTCTTCGGTCATTGTGTTTATCTTGATTTCAGTGCTCACTTCGGCAGGGCGCGACGCGCGGGCCCGGCAATTACCGCTCGGGCCCGATAAATACCGTCTGGTGCCGGTCCATCAGCTCCGGTTTGTCCACTGCCTGCACGACGATGTGGATATCGTGCTTGGTGGTTTGCAGTTGCTCCTTGGGCACACTCACGCGAATCGGCACCGCGTAGATCTCGCCGGCCTGCAGGTAGATCTCGCGCGGCCTCCGCAGTGAGTAGTCGTAGCCGGGCTCGCCCTCGATGCGAATGGAAAACTCGTGCGGCGCCTGGTCCATATTGTTGATTTTGACGGTATAGACGTTCTGGATATCCCCGCGGTACTCGCGGAACATGCGCGCGCCGCGATCGCGCAGCACCTCCGCCTCGATCGGGCTGCGGGTCACCACCTGCTGCGCGAACAGACCGATCATCGCCGCCAGCACCAGCGCGTAGCCGAACAGGCGCGGGCGCAGGTAGTTGGTCTTGCCGGTCTCCAGCTCGTCTTCGGACGTGAAGCGGATCAGGCCGCGGGGGTATTCCATCTTGTCCATGACGCTGTTGCAGGCGTCGACACAGAGACCGCAGTTGATGCACTCGTACTGCATACCGTCGCGGATATCGATATCCACCGGGCACACCTGTACGCACCAGTAACAGTCGATGCAGTCGCCCATGCCCTCGGCGCGGTAGTCGATACCCTTCTTGCGCGGACCGCGCGTCTCCCCGCGCCTGGCGTCGTAGTAGACCGCGAGCGTGTCCTTGTCGTACATCACCGACTGGAAGCGCGCGTAGGGGCACATGTACTTGCACACCTGCTCGCGCATAAAACCGGCATTGAAATAGGTGGCAAAGGTAAAGAAGGCCACCCAGAAAACGCCCTGCGGGTGGGCCTGGAACCGCGCCAGGTCCAGGACCAGGTCGCGAATACCGTAAAAGTACCCGACGAACGCCAGCGCCGTGGCCAGGGAGATAAAGAGCCAGATGGCGTGGGTGCCGCCCTTGCGCAGCACCTTCTCCAGGCTCCAGGGCGCCGCATCCAGTTTCATGCGTTTGTTGCGATCGCCCTCGCAGACCCGTTCCGCCCAGATAAACATCATGGTCCAGACCGTCTGCGGGCAGGTGAAACCGCACCACACCCGGCCCAGCCAGGTGGTGACCGCAAACAGTGCAAAGGCGGCGATGATCAGTAGCCAGGCCAGCAGGAAGCCGTCCTGGGGACCGAAGGAAGTCCAGAAGATATGGAATTTGCGCGTCGGCAGGTCGAACAGTACGGCCTGGCGGCCCTCGATATTCAACCAGGGGAGAAAAAAGAAACCGAGCAGCAGCGGCAGGCCGGTGTATTTGCGGACACGGGTATAGAGACCGCGGATATGGCGGATATAGACCTTGTCCTCGGACTCGTACAACATCCGGTAGCGGACTTCCCCGCCGCCGTCCTGTTCTTCCACCGTTGGAATTTTATCGCTCACGAAACCTCACCTTGCCCCGGCCGCAAAACGGCGAGCGGGCAGATCTTATTGCATGAGGCCTTTCTTTTTCTTCCCTGTACGCCGCAATCCATTTTCGGGCTGGCGATAGGCGGGCTGTGCTGTGACCGTCTTGCAATACTGTCGCAAGCGAGCCGCCTTCCGTAGCGGTTGCCCGCCTATCGTCCTGCCAATTAGTGATTCATCACTGTGGATCGATCACTGTTCCACTTCTTCCTGCCGCGACAGGCTGTAGACATAGGCCGCCACCAGGCGGATCTTGTCCTCGCGCAGCTTGTCCGCCTGCGAAGGCATCTCATTCTTGCGACCGCTGCGGATGGTGTGGCGGATCTGCTCGCGGCTGCTGCCGTAGAGCCAGATATTGTCGGTCAGGTTGGGCGCGCCCATGGCCTGCTTGCCCTTGCCGTCCGCGCCGTGGCAGGCCATGCAGACGGTGCCGAAGATTTCCTTGCCCTCGGCCGCCATGGCCGGATCATGCTCCAGACCATTCAGTGCCAGTACATACTCGGCCGCGTTCTTGACGCCCTCTTCGCCGATCACCGGCCCTTGGGGCGGCATCAGGCCCTTGCGCCCTTCGTGCAGCGTCTCCAGGATTTTGTCGGGCGTGCCGCCGTGCAGCCAATCGTTGTCGGTCAGGTTGGGAAAGCCGTAGTTGCCGCCGCCGTCGGCACCGTGGCAGACAGCGCAGTTGTTGGCAAAAATCCGCGCGCCCATTTTCAGTGCCTCGCGGTTTTCCGCGATCTGTTCGATGGGCATTTCCACGTA
The DNA here is from genome assembly GCF_023634065.1 of Microbulbifer litoralis. Lineage (GTDB taxonomy): Bacteria > Pseudomonadota > Gammaproteobacteria > Pseudomonadales > Cellvibrionaceae > Microbulbifer > Microbulbifer litoralis. The sequence continues at coordinate 504,614 of NZ_JALKCV010000002.1, read as the reverse complement.
TTGGCCGTAGGTCTCGTCAAACTCGGCGCGGGCCTCGGCCTGGTGGCGCTCCAGCTGGCCCACGGAAGTCCAGCCGCCAAAGCCCTTGAAGTTACCCAGGCCCGGGTAGATGGCCAGGTAGATGCCGGTGAAGACCAGCGTGGCCACGAACAGCATGAACCACCATTTCGGCAGCGGGTTGTCGTATTCCTCGATGCCGTCGTAGACATGGCCGGTGGTCTTGTTCTCGGGATCCTGCTGGTCGTCCACCGCCACCTTGCGGTTGGCGAACAGCACCCAGGTGATCAGTGCCAGGTTGGTGAGAGTGAGCACAATAACCCACACACTCCAGAATGTACTCATTGTTTGTCCTGCCCCTTTTTGTCGGTCCCGGCGGAGTCGCTGTCCGCAGACGGGCCCTTGTCTTCTGTCGATGCTTCGTCGCTGTTCTTGTCGGCGCGCCGCGCCGAGCGCTCGGATTTCTCCTCATCGGCGAACGGCAGCATGGCGTCCTCCTCGAAGCGTTTCTTGCGCTTGGGCGAGAAGGCCCACCAGCAGACGCCGAGGAAAGCCAGGGCCCCGAGGACGACGGCGATTTCCCGCAAAGTATTGATATCCAAGAGCTGCTACTCCGTTAGCGTTTCTGCTGAACCAGCACACCCAGTTGCTGCAGGTAAGCCACCAGGGCATCGATTTCCTTCACCCGCCCGCCGACGAAGGGCTCGCCGGCATTGGCGATATCCTCATCGGTATAGGGCACACCGGCGGCGCGCAGGGCGCGCATCTTGGCCGCGGTGTGCTCGCCGGTGACCACATTGTCAAACAGCCACGGATAGGCCGGCATGATGGATTCCGGCACGACGTTGCGCGGGTTGTACAGGTGGGCGCGGTGCCACTCGTCGGAGTAGCGGTCGCCGACCCGCGCCAGGTCCGGACCGGTGCGCTTGGAGCCCCACAGGAAGGGGTGCTCGTAGACATACTCCTGGGACATGGAGTAGTGGCCGTAGCGCTCCACTTCCGCGCGCAGCGGGCGCACCATCTGCGTGTGGCACACGTGGCAGCCCTCGCGGATATAGATATCGCGCCCTTCCAGCACGATCGGCGGCAGCGGCTTCAGGCCGGCTACCGGCTCCTTGTTCGCCTCGACAAAGAACTGCGGGACGATTTCCACCAGGGCGCCGAAACTGATGGCAATACAGGTGAATACGATCAGAATGCCGACGTTTTTTTCTACTATGTCATGGTTTTTCACGGTCTGACCTCCTAAGCCGTCTGCGCCATGGGCACGGTATTGTCACCGCGCGCGGCATTTTCCTTCTCGGTGATGGTGCGGAACACGTTGTAGGCCATCAGGAACATGCCGAACAGGAAGAAACTGCCGCCAATCCAGCGCACGATATAGCCCGGGTGGCTCGCCATCACACTCTCCACGAAGCTGTAGGTCAGGGTGCCGTCGGCGTTGAAGGCGCGCCACATCAGGCCCTGGGTAATGCCGTTGACCCACATGGCGGCGATGTAAAGTACCGTGCCGACGGTCGCCAGCCAGAAGTGGGCGTTGATCAGCTTGACGCTGTACATCTGTTTGCGGTGGAACAGTACCGGCACCAGGTGGTACAGGGCACCGATGGAGATCATCGCCACCCAGCCCAGCGCGCCGGAGTGCACGTGGCCGACGGTCCAGTCGGTGTTGTGGGACAGGGCGTTGACCGTCTTGATGGACATCATCGGCCCCTCGAAGGTGGACATGCCGTAGAAGGACAGGGACACCACCAGGAAGCGCAGCGTCGGATCGGTGCGCAGTTTGTGCCAGGCCCCGGACAGGGTCATGATGCCGTTGATCATGCCGCCCCAGGACGGCGCCAGCAGGATCACGGACATCACCATCGCCAGGCTCTGGGTCCAGTCCGGCAGCGCGGAGTAATGCAGGTGGTGGCCGCCGGCCCAGACGTAGATGGAGATCAGCGCCCAGAAGTGCACGATGGACAGCTGATAGGAGTAGACCGGGCGCCCCGCCTGTTTGGGCACGAAGTAGTACATGATGCCGAGGAAGGCCGCGGTCAGGAAGAAGCCCACGGCGTTGTGGCCGTACCACCACTGGATCATGGCGTCGGTGGTGCCGGAGAACAGCGAGTAGGCCATGAACGACGAATAGGGAATCGCCAGGTTGTTGACGATATGCAGCGCGGCGATGGTGATGATGTAGGCGCCGAAGAACCAGTTGGCCACGTAGATGTGGGAGGTCCGGCGCTTGGCGATGGTGCCGAAGAATACCAGCGCGTAGGCGATCCAGATGAATGCGATCAGGATGTCGATCGGCCACTGCAGCTCCGCGTATTCCTTGGTGGACGTCAGGCCCATCGGCAGGGTGATGGCGGCGGCGATAATCACCACCTGCCAGCCCCAGAAGGTGAAGGGCACCAGCCAGCCGCCCCAGAGGCGGGTCTGGCAGGTGCGCTGCACCACGTAGTAGGAAGTCGCGAAGAGCACGCTGCCGCCGAAGGCGAAGATCACCGCGTTGGTGTGCAGCGGGCGCAGGCGGCCGAAGTGGCTGAACGGCTGCCAGAAGTTGTTCAGCTCCGGCCACGCCAGCTGGGCTGCAATGAGCACGCCCATACCCATCCCGAAAATACCCCAGACCACCGACATGATGGTGAACTGACGTACCACTTTGTAGTCATAGTCCGGCACGGGGCCAGTCTTTGCCACGGTTGTCGTCATTGTGTTACTTCCGTTGCTATTTAGAATTCGATTCCACTGGACGAACGGCATCTGCCGCAGGATTTGCGGGTCTATACCTTCACACTAGCTCGCGACGGTCGGCGGGCGACGATTTAAACGCACCTGTCGCCCGCTGCAACTGACTCAGATCAAGTCGCGCCCTTTTCCCGCCGCAATACGCAGGCGCAGGGCATTCAGCTTGATAAAGCCCTCCGCATCCTTCTGGTCGTAGGCGCCGGCGTCGTCCTCGAAGGTGGCGATGCGTTCGTCGAACAGGCTGTCTTCCGAGCGGCGGCCCACCGCGGTGACACTGCCCTTGTACAGTTTCAGGCGCACCTCGCCGTTGACCACCGACTGCGACTGGTCGATGGCCGCCTGCAGCATCTCCCGCTCCGGGGACCACCAGTAGCCGTTGTAGATCAGCTTGGCGTAGCGCGGCATCAGCTCGTCTTTCTGGTGGGCCACCTCGCGGTCCAGGGTGATGGACTCGATGGCGCGGTGGGCCTTCAACAGGATGGTGCCGCCGGGCGTCTCATAGCAGCCGCGGGACTTCATGCCCACATAGCGGTTCTCGACGATATCCAGGCGGCCGATGCCGTTGTCGCCGCCCAGCCTGTTCAGGGTTGCCAGCATGGTGGCCGGACTCAGGCGCTCGCCGTCCAGCGCCACCGGATCGCCGTTCTCGAACGTCAGGGTGATGTAGGTGGGCTGATCCGGCGCCGCCTCCGGGCTCACGCTCCAGCGCCACATATCCTCTTCGGCCTCGGCCCAGGGGTCCTCCAGGATGCCGCCCTCGTAGGAGATATGCAGCAGGTTGGCATCCATAGAATAGGGGGACTTCTTCTTGCCGGAGGAGAAATCCACCGGGATCTTGTGCTGTTCGCAGTAGCTCATCAGCTTTTCGCGCGAGGTCAGGTCCCACTCGCGCCAGGGCGCGATCACCTGGATACCCGGTTTCAGCGCGTAGGCGCCCAGCTCGAAGCGCACCTGGTCATTGCCCTTGCCGGTGGCGCCGTGGGAGATGGCATCGGCGCCGGTTTCATTGGCGATCTCGATCAGGCGCTTGGCAATCAGCGGGCGGGCAATGGAGGTGCCCAGCAGATACTCGCCCTCGTAGATGGTGTTGGCGCGGAACATCGGGAAGACGAAATCGCGCACATACTCCTCGCGCAGGTCGTCGATATAGATCTCTTTCACGCCCAGCGCTTCCGCCTTGGCGCGCGCCGGCTCCACTTCCTCGCCCTGGCCGATATCCGCGGTAAACGTCACCACTTCGCAGCCGTAAGTGTCCTGCAGCCATCGCACAATCACCGAAGTGTCCAGACCGCCGGAATACGCCAATACAACCTTGTCGATTTTGCTCATTACTATGCTCGATACCCTTGTTTGCCGGAAGTGCTGCCCGCCATTGAACACACCGCGCTGACTGCCGCAGCGGGTGGAACAGTGTCGGTCTGGGGGGATTATTGTTGGAGGTGTGCCCAGGAGCGGCAGCTGCGCTGCCTTTTTTCGGGGCGCGATTGTAGCGCCTCATGCCGCGATCGACTAGCGCCAGAAAGACCACAAGGGCATAATGGTTATTTAATGTACAAACTGCGGCGCATCGCAATTTGCCGGTGCTTCGGTTAGCATCTGCGCCGCAACTCACCAGCCCCGGCGAAAGATTACCCAAATGACGGACCAGATCACCCTTCGCGCCCCCGACGACTGGCATATCCACCTGCGCGACGGCGACGCCCTCGAACGCACCGTCGGCGACGCGGCGCGCCAGTTCCGCCGCGCCATCGTGATGCCGAACCTGGTGCCGCCGGTGGTCGACGCCGGGGACGCCCTCTCCTACCGACTGCGCATCGAGGAACAGATCCCGGCGGGCAACCCGTTCGAGCCGCTGATGGTGATCTACCTGACCGACAGGACGGACGCCGCGGTAGTCAGGCAGGCGTTCGAGGCCGGCGTGGTCGCCGCCAAGCTCTACCCGGCCGGCGCCACCACCAACTCCGACTCCGGCGTCACCGATATCGCCAACATCTACCCGGCACTGGAGGCGATGCAGGAATGCGGCATGAAACTGCTGCTGCACGGCGAGGTGACGACCCACGATATCGATATCTTCGACCGCGAACAGGTGTTTATCGAGAAGATCCTGTCACGCGTGGTGGACGACTTCCCGGACCTGAAAATCGTGCTGGAACATATCACCACCGCCCACGCGGCCGAGTTCGTGCAGAAAGCGCGCGACGGTGTCGGCGCCACCATCACGGCCCACCACCTGCTGTACAACCGCAACCACATGCTGGTGGGCGGCATCCGCCCGCACTACTACTGCCTACCGATACTGAAACGCGGCTACCACCAGTCGGCGCTGATCGAAGCCGCCACCAGCGGCAACCCAAAATTCTTTCTCGGCACCGACTCGGCGCCCCATACCCAAGACAAAAAGGAAACCGCCTGCGGCTGCGCCGGCTGCTACACCGCCTACAGCGCCATCGAGCTCTACGCCGAGGTGTTCGACCGCGCCGGCGCGCTGGACAAACTCGAGGGCTTCGCCAGCGAGTTCGGGCCGGACTTCTACGGCCTGCCGCGCAACGACGGCAGCATCACCCTGAAACGCAAGCCCTGGGCCCTGCCCCGGAGCCTGGAGATGGGTAGCGAGCAACTGGTGCCGCTGGCCGCCGGCGAGACGCTGAACTGGCAGCTGGTATGATCGGGACTCGGGACTCGGGACTCGGGACTCGGGACTCGGGACTCCAAAATTGTGCCGAAGACACCGAAAGAAAAGAACATTACAGTCCGATGCGAAGGCCCTGCTAGCGGGATTCGTTTGCGGGACTGTCTGCGAGAGGGACCTCGCGGACAAGCCTACAGGGATGTATTCACGGCGTGTCCCGCATACGAATCTCGCTGGCAGGGCCGCCCCAGAATCTGCTTACAACCACAGAAACCGATAAGGACCCCAAGTGACCCCCGCCGAAGACCCCTCCGGACCCAAAAGCCTGTTAGCCCAGCGGTTTCGCGGCTTTCTGCCCGTGGTGGTGGATCTCGAAAGCGGCGGTTTCAATTCCCGCACCGACGCGCTGCTGGAAATCTCCGCCGTGATCCTGGATATGGATGAAGACGGCACACTGTTTCCGTGCGAAACCCACAGCTTCCACCTGGAGCCCTTCGAGGGCGCCAATGTCGAGCAGTCGGCGCTGGACTTTATCGGCATCGACCTGGAATCCCCGGACCGCGACGCCTGGCCCGAGGAAATCGCCCTGCCGGAACTGTTCCGCAAGATCCGCACCGCGGTGAAAAAGCACAGCTGCACCCGCGCCGTGGTCGTCGCTCACAACGCCCATTTCGACCTCGGCTTTATCAACGCCGCCGTGGAGCGCTGCGGCATCAAACGCAACCCCTTCCACCCCTTCTCCTGCTTCGACACCGCCACCCTGGCCGGCCTCGCCTACGGCCAGACTGTACTGGCGCGCGCCTGCCAGGTGGCCGGTATCCCCTTCGACAACAACGCCGCCCACTCCGCCGAGTACGACGCGGAGAAAACCGCCGACCTCTTCTGCGGCATCGTCAACAAGTGGCGCGCACTGGGCGGCTGGCCGCTGGAGGAAAAGGCCGTGCCCGCGGAGTAACTCGACAGCGGCTCCCGCCGTGGCATAGGATTTCGCTTTTTTGCTTGGGGCCATTTTCATGTCGCTACCGGAAATCACCCGCGGCGCCATCCTCGCCGCCTGCGGCGCCGGCGCCTTCCAGCGCGGCCAGCGCTATGCGGAAGACGGACGCGTAGTCTTCCTGCAGATGGATCCGGACGCCGGGCTGGTCGCAAGCGCCGTGGAGGGTTCGGGCCCCGAACCCTACGAACAGGAGATCAACCTGGTACCGGGCCAGAAGCAGACACGCATCAGCGGTTACTGCGACTGCCCCGTGGGCTTCAACTGCAAGCACGTGGTCGCCGCCCTGCTGACGCTGATGCAACAGCTGGAGAGCGGCAGCATCGCCGACGACAACCTCGCCCTGGCGAACTGGCGGCGCCGTTTCAGCGCCGCGGCCCAGCCGACCCCGGCGGCGGCAGAGCAGCGCGGGGAAATGGTCATCTACCTGCTCGGCGAAGGCGACGACGGCCTGCTGGAAATCGGCATGCAGCGGGTGCGGCGCAGGAAAGGCGGCACCTGGGGCAAGCCCGTCTCGATTCCGGGCGCGCCCTGGAATTACCGCTACAGCAGCGCCGCCACTCCCGAAGACGCGACCATCGTCGAACTGCTTGCCGACAGCGGCAATGCCGACTGGCTGTTTACCCCCGAGCGCCGCCGCGGCGCCATGGCACTGGCAGAGATCCTCGACACCGGCCGCGCCATGCTGCCCGCGAGTGGCAGACCGGCGACAGCCGGCGAACAGCGGTCGCTCGCCTACACCTGGGATGAGAACGACGGCCAGACACAGCTGCAGGTGACACTGGCGGACTGCGACGGCGACTGGCTGCTGGCCGTCACCGAACCGCCCCACTACCTGGAGATCGACACCGGTCTCTGCGGCCCCATCGACACACCGCTGTCCACCGAACAGATACTGCTGCTGCGGGAAATGCCCCCGGTGCCCGCCGACGCCCGGCTGGACACCGCGCAGCTGCTGGCCGAGCAACTGCCGGTCGACACACTGCCGCTGCCGCTGGAAAACCTTGCCAGTATCGGCGGAGAACCGACACCGCTGTTGCGACTGGGCTACCGGGAGGCGCTCGACTGCCGCTACGCAGCGCTCTATTTCGTCTACGACGGCCATGAAATCCGTGCCTTCCCGCCCAAGGACAAACAGATACTGGATACCGACGGCAGCCAGTTGCTGCTGACCCGGGCCGGGGATTTCGAGCACGACGCCATCGACAGCCTGGAAGCGCTCGGCTTCACCGGCTATCGCCTGTCCCCGGACGTCGGCGATGTGGGCTTCCTGCTGCCCGACACCGACACCATGCCGTCGCCGCTGCGCTGGACGGAATTCCTCGACGTGGACGCCGAACCATTGCGCGAGCGCGGCTGGCGCATCGAAAAGGATCCCGACTTCCAGCTGGATGTCATCGGCGCCGACAGCCTGTCCGGCGACCTGAGCGGCGACAGCCTCGGCATCCAGGTCAATTTCGGCGATCGCCAGCTGGAATTGCTGCCGCTGCTGGCGCGCGCACTCGAATACGGCGACCAGCTGCCGGAAAACGGCCTGATCGTACAGACGGGACCGGACCAGTGGCTAAGCATCCCGCGCGACTGGATAGAACCGGTGCTGGAGACGCTGATCGAGCTGCACGAAGAACCGCAACTGGACGACAGCGGGCACCTGAAACTGCACCGCCACAACCTGGCACCACTGACCCAGCTCGAAGACGAACTGGACAACAGCCGCTTCCAGTGGCACGGCGGTAAGAAGCGCCGCGCCCTGGCCCGCCAGCTCAAAGAACTCGACCGCATCGAGGCGGTGAAGCCGCCGCGCGGTCTGCGCGCCGAACTGCGCAGCTACCAGCAGGAGGGACTCGACTGGCTCGCCTTCCTGCACCGCTTTCGCTTCAGCGGCATCCTCGCCGACGATATGGGCCTGGGCAAGACCCTGCAGACACTGGCGTTTATCCTGTACCTGAAACAGCGTGGCAAACTGCCCGAGGCGGCGCTGATCATCGCCCCCACCAGCCTGCTGGGCAACTGGCTGCACGAAGCACAGAAATTCACCCCACGACTCAACGCCGCCATCAGCCACGGCCAGGGCCGGGACAGCGTGCTGGAGGCCCTCGGCGACTACGACCTGGTCATCACCAGCTATGCGCTGGCGCAGCGGGATGCGGACATACTGGGCCCGCACCCGTTCAGCCTGCTGGTGCTGGACGAGGCCCAGGCGATCAAGAACCCCCGCGCCAAAGTCTCCCAGGCACTGCGTGACTACGAAACCACACAGCGCCTGTGCCTGACCGGCACGCCGCTGGAAAACCACCTGGGGGAATTCTGGGCCCAGTTCGATTTCCTGATGCCCGGCCTGCTGGGCGGCCAGAAGTCGTTCAACCGCCTGTACCGCAACCCGATCGAAAAGGAAGGCGACGAGTCCCGCCAGCGGCAACTGCGCAACCGCACCGCGCCCTTCATGCTGCGCCGCACCAAGGAACAGGTGGCGAAAGAGCTTCCGCCGAAAACCGAAATCGTGCAGGCGGTGACCCTCGGCGACCGGCAGCAGAAACTCTACCAGTCGGTGCGCGCCAGCATGGAGAAGGAGGTGCGCCAGCTGCTGGACCGCAAGGGCCTGGCCAAAAGCCATATCCAGGTGCTGGACGCGCTGCTGAAGCTGCGCCAGATCTGCTGCGATCCGTCGCTGGTGAAAATCCCCAGCGCAACCAAAGTAAAGCAGTCGGCCAAGCTGGAGGCGCTGCTGGAAATGCTCGAGGAAATGCTGGCGGAGGGGCGCAGGATACTGCTGTTCTCGCAGTTCACCAGCATGCTGTCGATCGTCGAGGGCGAACTGAAAAAACGCGGGGTCGCCTACAGCAAGCTCACCGGCCGCACCCGCAAGCGCCAGGCGGCCATCGATGCTTTCCAGGGCGGCGAGGTGCCGCTGTTCCTGATCAGCCTCAAGGCCGGTGGTTTTGGCCTCAACCTGACCGAAGCGGACACCGTGATCCACTACGATCCCTGGTGGAACCCGGCGGCGGAAAACCAGGCCACCGACCGCGCCCACCGCATCGGCCAACAGAAACCGGTGTTCGTCTACAAGCTGATTGCGGAGGGCACCATCGAGGAGCGCATCCAGGAACTGCAGCAACACAAGCAGTCGCTGGCCGACGCGCTGCTCACCGGCGAGGGCGCGGCGCTGTCGAAACTGAGTGGTGAGGAAATTCTGCAGCTGTTCCAGTAGTCGACCAAGCCAGGCCCGTTTCCGCAAACTAGTGGGCCGGCGACGGGCACGACATCCTCTATCCGCTGACACCTGAGCAGACTGTATACTCTGTGCCCCGGTGGCACCGGAACCGGTGACCATCTACCGACAGCACGCCAATCGCCTGAAAAACGCCGGCCTCTGATTGCGGCGGGTAGAGTCTGCGGCCGGGGGCCGCCGGTACTTTCTCCCCATTCCTCCAACCAAGGTCGCATTCCCAGCGCCGAATCACCCTTCTAGGCTGATCGGCGCCCTATTCCATAAAAATAAAGGTGAATGCGATGATGATCCCGACAACCGGGCGCGGATGGCTCCGCCGCCTGCTCTTTGCCATTGCGGCCTGTGGCGCCGCGACGTCCCAGGCCGGCAGCTGGCAGGAGGATGTCGCCATCGGCGGCTTCAACAATGTGCATCTCTACACACCCGACAGCGACTCCCCCATCGGCGACGGCAAGTCGCTGCTGATCGTGCTGCACGGCTGCGTGCAGCCGATCGATAACTACCTGAGCGCCAACCTGGAGGACGCCGCGGAAGAATTCGGCATGGTGGTGGCGGTGCCGGATGCGATGAACAAGGCCGGCTACAGTTGCTGGTCCTACTGGCAGGGCACAAAGTCCCGCGCCGCCGGCGACTATAAAAACCTGATTGATCTGGCCAGTGCGCTGTCCGGCGACAGCGCCCGCGGTATCGATCCGGACCAGGTGTATATCGCCGGCCTCTCCTCCGGTGCCAGCTTTGCCAATACCACCGCCTGCCTGGCACCGGACGTGTTCGCCGGCATGGGCATCAGCGCCGGGCCGAGTATCGGCACCAGCTCCAGCGGCGCCCTCGGTCCCTGTGAAACGGCCGATGTCACCAGCCGCTGCAACAGTTACGCCGGCAGTTACGCCGACCATTTCGACACCCAGATTGCCTCTATTGCCCAGGGCGACGCCGACACCACCGTCAACCAGTGCTACAACGACCAGAATGCCAGCGGTATGGCCGGGGTCTACGGCGTCACACAGCTCGGCGACAGCAATACCATTGCCGAGGGCAGCCGCAGCGCCGAAGAGACCCTGTGGCAGGACGGCCGCGTCTCGATGCTGTGGCTGAACGGCGTCGACCACGCCTGGTCCGGCGGCGAGGGCGCCAGCGGCAGCTATATCAGCGCTGCCGGTATCAACTATGCGCGTTACCTGGGTCAGTACTTCGCCGACAACAACAAGCGGGTCGACCGCAATCGGGCACCGGTGGTCAGCGATGTGGAGATCACCACCAGCGGCGACCGTATCCTGGTCAGCGGCACAGCCACCGACAGCGACGGCTCGGTGACCGGTGTCACCGCGACTTTCTCCGGCAACGGTGACAGCAGTACCAGCGGCGGGGTCGATGGAAACGGTTTTTTTAACCTGACCAGTGGCCCGCTGGCGGACGATCTCTATACGGTTGCGGTTGTTGCCACGGATAACAGCGGCGCCGAGGGCACCCCCTACTCCACCACCGTGCGCCTGGGCCCGGAGCCGCCGGAAACGGCACCGGAACTGGGGGACCTCTCCGCCACGGCCAGCGGCCAGTGCGTGAACGTGAGTGGCACGGTGGTGGACGAGAACCAGAACCTGGACTCGGTGGTGGTGGATTTCGGCAACGGCGCGGTAACGGCCGCAGTCACCGGCACCGACTTCAGCGCCGAGCAGTGCAATCTGCCGGGCGGTGACGGCAGCGCCCTGGTCACCGCCACCGACCTGGCCGGCCTCAGCGATACCGGCAGCGTTGCGTTTACCGTCGACGCCGGCGTAACCGCGACCCTGGACACCCATATCGCCGCCGGCCGTCTCGACTACACCAACTACGCCAACTGCTACCTGGAGTACAGCACCAGCCCATTTCGCCTGGATGAATTTGCGCTTTCCGGCGGCCAGTGCCAGTGGCGCGACGACGATGCCTCCTGCACCGGCCCGCAGGTCACCTGCTCCAGCGGGAGTGGAAGTGGCAGCGGCAGCAGCAGTGGAGGCAGCAGCAGCGGTGGGGACAGCTGCGACCAGGCGTCGGCCTACAACTACTACCACAAGACCGCCGGGCGGGCCTACAGCACCGGCAACCCGCTGGCACCGGACTATTTCGCCAGCGGCAGCGACGACGCCATGCCCGGTTCCACCTGGGGGCTGAATACACTGCACAGCGACGACGGCAACAGTTGGCAGCTGGGCAACTGTCCCTGAGAAAAGATTTGTTCCACCGCGGGGAATCGCGGCCGCCCAACACTACAATCACCGGGGTGAAGAGAATATCTTTTCGCAGGAGGTGATGTATGAACTCCCCCAAAGGCGGCCTGCGCCTGTCCAGCGTGCTGTTCGGGCTGATGTCACTGGGCCAGCTGTGGCGCCTGGTGGCGCAGCCGGAAGTACTGGTGGCCGGCGCACCGATGCCCGCGTGGCCCAGTGCAGTGGCCTTCATCCTGCTGCTGGCGCTGTGTCTCTGGCTGTGGAAGCTGTCCAACAGGGCCCATTGAAAGTGGACCAGTGGTCAAACGGAAGCCCGGCAACCGCCGCAATGCCGGTCAGTTAAACAGGTTAAGGCCTGGCAGCTGAGATTGCGCGAGGCTTTAGTTGGCATTGGGGCTGCCCCCGGCATCAGGGCCTTTGCCGCGACTGCGTGGCTTAACTGACCGGCATTAGGCAACCGCCGGGCTTTTTTGTATCAGCCGGGCGGGGAAGGGGAGAAAAATATGTGGCCAAAAGCGGGAAAACGGGTGTCAAATATCGGGCAGGTGATTTTTTGTGCAAACTACTGTAGAATACGCGGTTCTCGAAGAAAACCGGAAAACTATTGTGGCCAAGAAAGCAACCGGCGCATCCAAGCGCAAGCAACAACCCTCCGCTCTGGAAACCCGCGAGAGCATTGAGGAACAGGTACAGGCGTTCCTGGCTGGCGGCGGTGAGATACAGCAGGTTCCCAAGGGTGTCAGCGGCCAGACCAACACATCCGGTCCCAAGCATATTACCCTGGGCAAGAAGCCGCGCGCTTCCTGATTACCGGCAGCAGGTGATCAGTGGTGAAAGATACAGGCCACTGACCACCCCATTTCCCACCGAGCCGTCAGGGCATTTCCTCCAGCTCCGCGCCCTCTTTCACCGGCGGCATCAGGTCTTCCTTGGAGATACGCATCGTCATCAGTACGTTGACGGCCACGTATACCGAGGAATAGGTACCCACAATCACGCCCACGATCAACGCCAGCGAGAAGTTGTGAATCAGCTCGCCACCGAAGAACTGCAGTGCCCAGAGCACCAGCAACGTGGTCAGTGAGGTCATCGTGGTGCGGCCCAGGGTCTGGCTCATGGAGATATTCATGATCTCGCTCGGATCCGCCTTGCGCACGCGACGGAAATTCTCGCGGATACGGTCGAATACCACGATGGTGTCGTTGATCGAGTAACCGATCACTGCCAGCACCGCCGCCAGTACCGTCAGGTCAAAATCCAGCCTGAACACGGCGAAGAAGCCCAGCACGATGATTACGTCGTGTACCAGGGCCACCACGGCACCGATCGCGAACTTGTACTGGAAACGCAGCGCCACATAGGCCATCACCACAACCAGTGCGAACAGCATGCCCAGGCCGCCGTCATCGCGCAATTCCTCACCCACCTGCGGGCCCACCATTTCCACGCGGCGCAGTTCCACGTCGCCGGCGGAGCCCTGGCGCAGTACCGCAACCACCTGGTCGCCCACGGACTGGACGGCCTCGTCATCGCCGGCGCTGAGCTGGGTCTGTTCCTCCGCCACTTCCGGCGGCAGCTTGATCAGCAACTCGTTGTCAGAGCCGAAACGCACCACCGAAGCATCTTCGTAGCCCGCATTCGCCAGTTGGCTGCGCACCTCCTCGAGACCCGGCGCCTCCTCGAAACCCACCTCGATCTGGGTGCCGCCGGTAAAGTCCAATCCAAGTTTCAGGCCGTTCATCGCCAGCGCCGTGATCGAACCGACCACCAGCACAACCGACAGCACCAGAGCCAGTTTGCGCCAGCGCATGAAATCGAACACGCGCTTGCCCATATACTCGGTGATCTGGCCGTTTTCCTCTCTGGTTTCCGCTACTTTGCTCTCACTCACGGTCGGCGCTCCTTATATCCAAAGTTTCTGCACACGGCGACCGCCGTAGAACAAATTGATGATCGCACGGGTGCCCATGATGGCGCTGAACATGGAAGTCAGGATGCCCACGGACAGGGTTACCGCAAAGCCCTGCACCGGCCCGGAGCCGATCGCGTACAGGATCACGGCCACGATCAGCGTGGTGATATTGGCGTCGACGATCGCGCTGTAGGCATTGTCGAAACCCGCATTGATCGCCGACTGGGGCGGCATGCCGTTCCTGAGTTCCTCCCGTATTCGCGAGAAGATCAATACGTTGGCATCCACCGCCATGCCGATGGTCAATACCATACCCGCGATCCCCGGCAGCGTCAGGGTGGCGCCGAGGATCGACATCACCGCCACCAGCAGCACCAGGTTCAATGCCAGGGCAATATTGGCGGCGAGGCCGAAGACACGGTAGAACAACAGCATGCAGATCAACACCGCGATCAGGCCGATCTGCACGGAAGTCACACCCACATCGATATTGTCGGCACCCAGGGACGGGCCGATGACGCGCTCCTCGACAAAGTACATGGGTGCGGCCAAGGCGCCGGCGCGCAGCAGCAGTGACAGCTCCTGCGCCTCCGCGGCCTCGAGGCCGGTGGTGCGGAACTGCTTGCCCAACGCGCTCTGTACTGTCGCCAGACTGATGATGCGCTTTTCATCGACGCGCTTCTGTACCGTGATTTCGTTACCGGCCTCGTCCACCTTGGTCTCGGGAATAAAGCGGCTCTCGATAAACAGGGTGCCCATGCGGCGACCGACATTTTTCCAGGTGGCGCGGTGCATCATCTCGCCGCCGCGGGAATCCAGGGTGATGTTCACCTGCGGCATGCCGTTTTCGTCGTAGCCGACGCGGGCGTTGGTGACGCGGTCGCCCTTGATGATGACCTTGCGCTCCAGCCAGGCGCCGCCGTACATCTGGCGCTGCTGGTCATCGCGGTACTCGAAGTATTCCTTGTTGGTCACCAGCTCGTCGGGGCGCGCCTCCATGCGGAATTCCAGGTTGGCGGTCTTGCCGATGATGCGCTTGGCCTCGGCGGTATCCTGCACACCCGGCAGCTCCACCACGATGCGGTTGCGGCCCTGGCGCTGCACGATCGGCTCGGCCACCCCCAGTTCGTTCACCCGGTTGCGCAGCGTCGTCAGGTTCTGGGAGACGGCGTAGTCCTCCAGCTCCTTGACCTCCTGTTCCGACAGGGTCGCGCGCACTTCCAGGTTATTGCCGCTGCCGGCCTCGGTGACCTGCAGGCTGGGGAATTCACTGCGGATGGTGGATACCGCCTTGTCGCGCAGCGCCTCGGTGCGGAAGCGGGCGACGATCTCGCGGTCGTCCACCAGGTCGACGCTGCGGTAGCGGGCCTTGGCCGCCCGCAGCTTGGCCCGGATTTCCTGGGTATAGCCCTCGAGGTTGGTGCGCACGATGGTGTTGGTATCCACTTCCATCAGGAAGTGCACACCGCCGGCCAGGTCCAGGCCCAGCTTCATCGGACTGGCCCCCATGCTGCTCAGCCACTCCGGCGTGGTGGGCGCCTGGTTGAGTGCGACTACATATTCACTGTGACCGAGGGCCTGCTGGATCACGCGTTTGGCGGGCAACTGCTGCTCTATCGACTCCAGGCGCAGCAACACCCCCTTATCGCCCACTTCGCCGCCGAAATACCCGATACCCGCCTCGTCCAGGGCCTGTTCCGCCTGCTCGAGTACCTGCGGGCCAATTTCCATGGCGCTGGACTGGCCGGAGATCTGCACGGCCGGGTCCGGCTTGTAGAGATTGGGCGCGGCATACAGGAAGCCGAGGGCCGCGATCGTCAGAATCAGGAGATACTTCCAGAGGGGGTAGCGATTCATGCTGCTCTCATTGTTGTAGTGCGGCCGGGTGGGCCGGTCATTTAAAGCGATGTCGGACGATATGCGGGCGCGGGGCCCCGATTGCAAGGCGCGCCCTTCCGAATCGGGGGCAGATTATACGGGGATGGTGTGCGGGTACAAATCGGGCACAAACTGCCGGGCGCCCCCTGTACTCCCCCTGCCCGACAGTGACAATGCGGGCACAGAGACCCGGCCGACACAAGATTCAGTGCCTATGCATGCAACGGCGGCACCTCGCGACCCAGGCGGCGGTAGAACTCCGCTACAAACGCCTCCAGTTCACCGGCGGCGATGGCGTCGCGCAGCCCCTGCATCAGCCTCTGGTAGTGGCGCAGGTTGTGGATGGTGTTGAGCTGCGAACCCAGGATCTCGCCGCAGCGGTCCAGGTGGTGCAGGTAGGCGCGGGAGAAATTCTTGCAGGTGTAGCAGTCGCAGCCGGCCTCCAGCGGCCCGGTATCGTGGCGGTGCACGGCATTGCGGATCTTGACCACCCCCTCGGCGGTGAACAGGTGGCCGTTGCGGGCGTTGCGGGTCGGCATCACGCAGTCGAACATATCCACTCCGCGGCGCACCGCCTCGACGATATCCTCCGGCTTGCCCACCCCCATCAGGTAGCGCGGTTTGTCCGCGGGCATCCTGTGGGCCAGGTGGTCGAGCACCTTGATCATCTCCTCTTTCGGCTCGCCCACGGACAGCCCGCCGATGGCGTAGCCGTCGAAACCCAGCGCCGTGAGCCCGCGCAGGGAGATATCCCGCAGCTCCGGGTACATGCCGCCCTGGACGATGCCGAACAGCGCTGACGGGCTGTCGCCATGGGCCTTTTTCGAGCGCTCGGCCCAGCGCAGCGACATCTCCATCGACTTGCGCGCCTCCTCCGTCGTGGCCGGGTACGGCGTGCATTCGTCGAAGATCATCACAATATCGGAGCCCAGGGATTTCTGTACCTGCATGGACTCCTCCGGGCCCATGAACACCGGGCTGCCGTCCACCGGCGACTTGAAGGACACGCCCTCCTCGGTGATCTTGCGCATCTGCCCCAGGCTGAACACCTGGAAGCCGCCGGAATCGGTCAGGATCGGGCCGGACCATTGCATGAAATCGTGCAGGTCGCCGTGCTCCTCGATCACCCTGGTGCCCGGGCGCAACATCAGGTGGAAGGTATTGCCGAGAATGATCTGCGCCCCGATGGCCTCGATATCCCGCGGCAACATGCCTTTCACGGTGCCATAGGTGCCCACCGGCATAAACGCCGGCGTCTCCACCACCCCGCGCGGAAATCGCAGGCGCCCGCGGCGGGCCTTGCCTTCGGTGGTGTCCAATTCAAACTGCATAAAGCACTGGCGGCTCAAGGGTTGCTCCTGGTTCTAGGTTCGGGACTCGGGACTCGGGACTCGGGACTCGGGACTCGGCAATGATCGCGTCACTTCCCGCCCCCACAACCCCCGAAAACAAAGCTCCCCTCACCCTCAGGGAAAGGCGCCGGGGGAAAGAGCCGGATGGCAGCCCCCTCACCATCCATGCACCTCTGGATTGCGGCTGATCAGCATCGCGTCGCCGTAACTGAAGAAACGGTACTTCTCCTGCACCGCTTCCCGATAGGCATTCATCGTCTGCTCGTAGCCGGCAAAGGCGCTGACCAGCATCAGCAGGGTCGATTCCGGCAGGTGGAAATTGGTGATCAGCCGGTCGATGACCCGGAACCGGTAACCGGGGTAGATAAAGATATCCGTCTCACCGGTAGTCGGCTTCAGTTCCCCGCTGGCGGCCGCACTCTCCAGCGCCCGCACACTGGTGGTGCCGACAGCGATCACCCGGCCGCCGCGCGCGCGGCAGTCCGCCACCGCCCGGCAGACGGATTCCGGCACCTGCATCACTTCGCTGTGCATCCTGTGCTCGAAGATATCGTCCACCCGCACCGGCTGGAAGGTGCCGGCGCCCACGTGCAGGGTCACAAAGGCGGTCTCGCCCCCCTTGCTGCGCAGCGCATCGAGCATCTCATCGTCGAAGTGCAGGCCGGCGGTGGGCGCCGCCACTGCGCCCGCCTCACGGCTGTAGACGGTCTGGTAGCGCTCCTTGTCGGACTCCTCGTCCGGGCGGTCGATATAGGGCGGCAGCGGCATATGCCCCAGCCGCTCCAGCACCGGCAACGCGCCTTCCTGTGGGAATTCCAGCTCGAACAGCGCCTCGTGCCGGGCCAGCATCCGCAGGCCGGTATTGTCCTCCAGCAGTATCTCACTGCCTGGCTTGGGTGACTTGCTGGCGCGGATATGGGCCAGCGCGCGGCGCTCGTCCAACACCCGCTCGATCAGTATCTCCAGCTTGCCGCCACTGGCCTTGCGCCCGAACAGCCGCGCCGGTATCACCCGCGTATCGTTGAACACCAGCAGATCGCCGGGCGCAACCAGATCCGCCAGTTCGGCAAAATGGCGGTGGTCGACATCACCAGAGGGCCCGTCCAGGCACAACAGGCGGCTGCCACGCCGCTCCTGGGCGGGCGCGCGGGCAATCAGTTCATCGGGCAGGTCGAAGTGGAAGTCCTGGCGGCGCATGGTTTCAGTTTAGGTGGTCGGGTAGGGTTGCGGGAACGGGCGCGAAGAGTAACGGAAACCCGCGCCGCCGCCAAATCCGGTTGACCGACAGGGCCCCATCGCTATAATCGTCCCCCTTGCCAGCCCCTCTGCCGGAGTGGTGAAATTGGTAGACACGACGGATTCAAAATCCGTTGGGGTAAAACCCGTGCCGGTTCGAGTCCGGCCTCCGGTACCATATCCAGAAGCCCGCAAATGCGGGCTTTTTCGTATCTGGCCCTGTTTACCGATGTGTCCCCGACTGCAAATCTCCAATAAAGTAACACCCAGAAGAAATATTTTGGCCGGCTCCGTTCAAGGAAGAAGAAAAGGAACAAGAAACACAAGATGACCAGCCGTCTCCTGAATCTGGACGCCCTGCGGGGTATCGCTGCATTTCTCGTCGTGTGGCAACACAGCAGTGAGCTTTTTGTCCGCAATCCGGATATCGCACAACGGGGGACGCTCCTGGCCGACATCGCCGCCACCGTGGACTTCGGCAGAATCGGCGTGATCTGTTTCTTCCTGATATCCGGCTTTGTGATCCCCTACAGCCTGTCCGGCCCCCGGGCCTCCGTCGGGCGCTTTGCCATACGCCGCGTCTTTCGCCTGTACCCGGTTTACTGGACATCCATCATTCTCGCGGTTGTCTGTGCCGCGGCACTGAATAACCAACACTTTCCCACAGCAACCATTGTCGCAAATACAACGATGCTGCAGGGGCTTTTCGGTTTTGAGAATATCCAGGGTCTCTACTGGACGCTGACGATCGAATTGATTTTCTACTGCCTGTGCGCCGCCACATTCGCGCTCAGACTACTGGACAGGCCGCTATCTCTGCTGCTCCTGTGCTGGGGAAGCCTGTTTGTATTTGTCGCATGGCGCCTTGTGGGGAAACTGATTCCAGCGGCGGTGGATTTCCCCTCCCCAATCACCTATACCCCATACTGCCTCGCAGTCATGTTCTGTGGCGCCCTGATCCGATACTGCCATACAAACCGTTCGGGATACCTATATGCATTGCTGGGGCTTTCCGCCACTTTCGCAATTCCACTGTGCCTCCTGGTGCTGGCACTTCTCGGCATCCATCTTATTGAAGGCCCCATACGTTTTGGCTCCGCCCACCTGATCGCCCTGGCCGTATTTCTGATTGTCCTGCTGGTTCCAAAGACTCCGCCCAGGATGCTGGTTTTCTTCGGCACCATCAGTTACTCGCTCTATCTGTTCCATCCTGTCGCCATGCAGGTCCTCAGGTGGACCATGCAGCAGGACTGGGGCCAGTTCCTCAGCGGCCATGCGCTGGGGTTCTATATATCTATCACAGCCGGGCTCACAATTATTATCGCCTGGACCATGTACCGCCTGGTTGAGCAACCATCCATCGATATGGGAAGGGCTCTTTCAAAGAACCGGGCTTCTATCCGTACATCGACGGCCTGAATTACAGGAAAGAAACAACCTCATATACAATAGATCAAGACTCAACCACCAAGCCATTCTCCCGTCGCAATGTCACCAGTGACAGGATTTTCGCCAGGATCCCACAGGCGGCAATACTCGCCACCAACGGCAACGGCGTGCCGTCGAACACCAGGCTGGCCAGCACGATGGCCACCGCCCCGACCAGCATCTGCAGGGCGCCGCCGAGCGCGGCGGCGGTGCCGGCAATGGGGCCGTGATCGTCCAGTGACAGCACCATCGAGGTGGGGACCACCAGGCCCAGGAAGGAATTGCTGAGCAGCAGCATCGCCACCAACAGGGCAAAGCTGTCGAAGCCGGCCGCGACCAGTGCGCACATGGCCGAGGCACTGACGACAAAACCGGTCACCGCCCACCTGACCACCGGTACCGGGCCAAAACGCTCGCCCAGGTTGGCGGCGAACTGGCTGGTGGTGAAAAAACCCAGCGCATTCAGCGCAAAGGCCAGGCTGAACTGGGTCGAGCTCAGGCCGTAGTATTCCGTGTACAGAAAGGATGACGTGGACAGGAATACGAAAAAGCTGGCCATCCCCAATCCGCCGATCAGCGTCAGGCCCATAAAGCCGGCATCGCAGAGCAGCGTGCGGAAAGCCTGCAGCATGGCGTCGAACCGGAAAGGCACACGATCGGCCGGCGCGAGAGTCTCCGGCAGGCCGAAGCCGGCCAGCAACAGGCTCAGTATCGTCGCCAGCGTCACCGCGATAAAGACCGACGGCCAGCCGAAGGGGCCGATCAGGGCGCTGCCGGCGAGCGGCGCCAGCATCGGGGAAATGGAAATCACCAGCATCACCGTGGTCATCAGCCGGGTGGCGCGGGTGCCGGTATAGCGGTCGCGGATAATGGCGCGCGGGATCGACATCACCGAGGCGGCCCCCACCCCCTGCACGAAGCGCAGCGCGATCAGCCACTCGATGGTCGGCGCCAGGGCGCAGCCGACAGATGCCAGCGCAAACAGGATCAGGCCGAAATACAGTGGCGGCTTGCGCCCGAACATGTCCGACGCCGGACCGTAGAACAGCTGGCAGACACCGAACGCGATAAAGAAGGCCATCAGCGTATACTGCGCCGCCTCCACGGGCGCGCCGAAGCTCTCCGCCATCAGCGGCAGCGCCGGCAGGTACATGTCGATGGCAAAGGGGCCGACGCAACTCAGCAGGCCGAGAATCAGCGCCATCTTGATCAACTCATGTTTCATCACAACTCGCATCCACCATCTAAACTGCTACCGGGCCCCGGCCGCCGGCGGGCCAGTCTAGCAGATTGCGCATCCGTTGGCGGAACTCGCGCATCACCGCCGGGTCACAGAGCGTCAATACTTTTTGCACAGACCAGAAGACAGGGAACCACCATGGCAAACACCAGTCACCTCTCCACCCGCCCCCTGCTGTCATACGCCCTCGCGGCCCTACTATTGATTCCTCTCGCCGCTTGCCAGCAGGACAAAAGCCCCGGGCCGGGCACCGACCCGCAGCAGGATGAAAAGGAAGTCCGCGAACCGGGACAATCCATGCAAAGCGAAGGGGACCCGGTAAAGGTCAGCGGGCGCCTGGTCTACCTGCAGCGTATCGCACTGCCGCCCGAGGCCCGGGCCACCGTGCAGTTGCTGGACGTATCCCTGGCCGACGCCCCCGCCGCGGTACTGGCGGAAGAGGTCGTGGAACTGGAAAACCGGCAGGTCCCCATCCCCTTCTCCCTGCAGGTGAGCGATGGTGACCTGGATCCGCGCCACAGTTACTCCGTGTCGGCGCGGATCGAGGACGGCAAGGGCCAGTTGCTTTGGATTACCGACAGCCACCACGGCGTCAACGCGGGGCAGGAAGGCGATATCGAACTGGGGGATATCCGCCTGACCCAGGTGGTATCAAAACCCCCTCAGTCGGAAAACCGCCAGTAGCGCTGCATTTTCAGGAACATGAACGACGCGGTCCAGGTGATCATCACCAGGCCGGTCAGCGCCTCCAGGCCGGCCGTGAAGCGCAGGTAGCCGAGCGGCTCTATATCGCCGAAACCGAGGGAGGTGTAGGTGGTAAACGAAAAGTAGGCACAGTCGGTCAGGCTGCCGTCGAAATTCCCACTGAGGGTCTGGAAGCGGTCCGAGTGGACCATAAAGAAATAACCCAGTGCAAAAAGCCACATCTCCACCACATGCGCAATCAGGGCACCAAACACGCCGACCAGCAGCGCCAGGTTGCGTCGCACCGAGACTTTCTGCCCCACTCGGAACAGGTAGTTCAACGACTCGTGGTGAATCACCACCACCGCCGCCACCAGAAAGCTGTTGAGCAGTATCGCTACCAGCATGCCTCCCCCGATCCGGCCTCAGCGGCGGCCGGCAAAAAACGCTTTTACCAGGGCACTGGCCTCCTCGGCCATCAGCCCCTCCTCCACCGCGATGCTGTGATTGAAAAAGTCTGCCTGCGCCAGTTGCAGACGGCTCGCCACGGCGCCGGCGCGGGGCTCGCCGGCGCCGTATACCAGGCGGTTGACCCGGGCGTGCACCAGTGCGCCGAAGCACATGGTACAGGGCTCGATGGTAACGTAGAGGGTGGTGCCGGGCAGGCGGTAATTCTGCTCCCGCTCCGCGGCGCGGCGCAGGGCGACGATTTCCGCGTGGGCGCTGGGATCGCAGTTGCCGATCGGGCGGTTGCTGCCCTCGCCGATCACCTGCCCGTCGCGCACCAGCACCGCACCCACCGGCACCTCGCCGCGTTCACCGGCGATCTCCGCCAGTTCCAGCGCGCGGCGCATGAATCCGTAATCTCTCGGGGTTGCCATAATTTCCACTTGGTAGGGTGCGCCGCGCGCACCGCTGGTCGACGGTGCGCACTGCGCACCCTGTGGGCAAAAGCCCTTATTTTTGACAGACGAGGCGGCGTATAACGAAATCCGCCTCCAGCCGCAGGATCTCCCGCTCCTCCAGTTCCCGCCGCTCATCACTGTGGCCCTTCCAGGCGAAGGGTGTCATGGCGAGGAAATCCGCGATCGCCTCCGGCCCCTCGATACGCAGTGGAAAACAGCAGCGCATCTCCACTTCCGGAGCGAAGCCCTCGACGGCCTTTGGCGGCGCGTGCCGGCGCGGCTCGCCGTAGAGGGCGGTTTTCAGTGACCACAGGTGTTCGGGCCCGGGCGCCACGTCCAGCAGCGAGCCCCCCGGATTGACGACCCGGTGCATCTCCGCATCCGCGGCGGGCGCAAACACGCGCAGCAGGTGATCGACACTGTCCCGCGCCAGCGGCAGGTCGTAGCTGCCCGCCACCACAAACTGGGCACCGGGCTGGCTTTTCGCTGCCATGCGGACACCGGCCTTGGATATGTCCACACCGGCCAGTGCCGCGGCCGGCCAGCCGGCGGCCTGCAGCCGCCGCGCGTAATACCCCTCACCGCAACCGATGTCCAGTAGCTGGCGACCGGCCGCGTAGGGCATCAGCGCCGCAATCGCATCCACCAGCGGCCGGTAGTGCCCGGCCTCGAGAAAGCGCCGCCGCGCCCGCAGCATTTCCGCCGTATCCCCCGGCTCGCGGCTGCGCTTGCGGTTCACCGGCAACAGGTTGACGTATCCCTCGCGGGCGCAGTCGAAACTGTGTCGGTTGGCACAGTGCCAGTGGCTGTCGCTCAACTGCAACGGCAATTGGCAAAGGGGACATTGCCAGATCATTCGCTTTCCAGGACTTCCTTCGATTCAGGGGACGCGGCAGCCCTGCCCAGGATCATCGCCGCGGCTTTTTCCGCGATCGCAATCACCGGCGCATTGGTGTTGCCGCTAATCAGGGTGGGCATTATGGAGGCGTCCACCACGCGCAGTCCATCGACACCCCGGACTTTGAGCTCACTGTCCACCACCGCCATCTCATCGCATCCCATTTTACAGCTGCCGACAGGGTGATAGATGGTCTCCGCGTGAGCGCGGATAAAATTCTCGATCGCGCGGCGATTCTTCAGTTTTTTCGCCGGGCTCCAGCGGCGCTTGCGGTGGCGGACCAGGGCTTCCTGCTCGAGGATTTCCCGCGCCATCTTGAACCCCTCCACCATGACCTGCATATCCTCGCGCTCGCCCAGGTAGTTCGGCTGGATCAGCGGCGGCTGCCGCGGATCGCCGCTGGCCAGCGTGATTTCGCCGCGGCTGCGCGGGCGCAGTGCGCAGGCGTGCAGCGAATAGCCGAATCCCTCCGGCTTTTCCAGCCCGTGCCGGAATACCGGCGCCGCACATAGGTGGAACTGGATATCCGGGTGCAGGCCGGCGCAACTGGAACTGGCAAAGCCGCCCGCCTCGGCCACGTTGCTGGTCAGGGGCCCGCGATTGGTAAGCAGGAACTCCGGCAGCCGCAGCGCCGTCCTGAACTTGGGCCAGAGGGAATCGGAAAAGGTAATCGCCCGCGAGGCCTCTTCCACCTGCACGATATCGAGATGGTCCTGCAGGTTCCTGCCAACCCCGGGCAGGTGCGCCTGGAGCAGGATACCCTGCCGCTTCAGTTCCTCCTCCGGGCCGATGCCGGACAGCATCAGCAACTGCGGCGACTGCACCGCGCCGCCACACAGGAGCACCTCGCGATTGGCGAGAATGCGCCTGCCACCCAACAGTTCGACGCCGGTCACCCGATCGCCCCGGAACAACAGCCGCGCCACCTGCCGGCCGGTAAACACACTCAGGTTGGGGCGATTCTTGACCGGGTGCAGATAGGCGCTGGCGGCGGAGCAGCGGCGGCCGTGTTTCTGCGTCACCTGGTAGAAGCCGACACCGCCCTGCTGGCCGCCGTTGAAATCGTTGTTCAGGCGGTGGCCCGCGGCTTGCGCGGCGCGCACAAAGGCGCGCCCGGCCTCCGATTTCCACTTCAGGTCGGATACGGTGAGCGGTCCGTAGCCACTGTGGTGCGCATCGCTGCCGCGCTCATTGCCCTCCGACAGCAGGAAGTACGGCAGCAGGTCGCGCCAGCCCCAGCCGGGATTGCCCGCGGCCTCCCAGGCGTCGTAGTCGGCGCCGTTGCCGCGGGTATAAATCATTGCGTTGATCGAGCTGCTGCCGCCGAGGGTGCGGCCCCGCGGCCAGAAAAGCCGCCGACCCTTCAACTGTGTCTGCGGTTCGGTATGGAAATGCCGGTTGTAGCCGGTGCCCGGTACCAGGTAGCCGACACCGGCCGGCATCTGAATCAACAAACTGCGATCTGCAGGCCCCGCCTCCAGTACACAGACACGGTGCTGCTCGTCGGCGCTCAGGCGGTTGGCCAGCACACAGCCGGCGGAACCGCCGCCGACGATCACATAGTCGAATACCATCTGTCGGGGCATAGCGTTATCTCTTCTTCTCTTTTCTCAATCGCCCAGACGGTACACTCACAGGCTCCGCGGGCACAGACAGCGAGACGCACAAACCATGAGCGATTCCGAATTCAGCGACAGAAAAATCCTGCAAAGCTGGCACCGCAACGCAGCGCCCTGGGTCCGCGCCATCGACAGCGCCTCCATCGCCAGCCGAAGGCTGGTTACCGACGCTGCAATTGTAGCCGCCGCGCGGGCGCAGAATCCGGCCACACTGCTGGACGTCGGCTGCGGCGAGGGCTGGCTGTCACGGATACTGGCCGGCTGCGGCATGGAGGTGCTGGGTGTGGATGCTGTGCCGGAACTGGTGCAGGCGGCGCAGCGGCGCGCGGGGCCCGGAGAGGCATACCGCCGACTCAGCTACGAGGCCCTCGCCGGCGGAGCGCTGTCCCGGCGCTTCGATCTGCTGGTATGCAACTTCTCGCTGCTGGGGAAGGAAACCGTCGAACGGCTGTTTGCCGCAGCGCCCGGCCTGTTGAATCCGGGCGGACACCTCCTGGTACAGACACTGCACCCGCTGGAGGCGTGTGGCGAGGGGGACTACCGGGACGGCTGGCGACCGGGCAGCTGGGCCGGGCTCGGCGGCGAATTCAGCGAGCCGGCACCCTGGTACTTCCGCACGCTGGGCAGTTGGGTGGAACTGTTCGCGCGCAGCGGCCTGCCGGTGGTGGAATTGCGGGAGCCACTGCACCCGGAAAGCGGACGGCCCGCCTCCCTGATCCTGTGCGGCAGCCCGCGATAACCCGTGCGTTTCCCGGCGGCGGTCAGCGCCGCGCCGCCTCCGTCGAGCGCGCCAATGTCACCGCGCGGCCGGCGCGCGCGCCGTCGGCACTGCGGGCGCGCACTGCCTGTACGGACCCCGCTGGGGTGTCCCCGACCAGCGGTTGCCAGGCGTCGCCGTCAAAGTATTCCAGCGCCAGCCCCGGGTACGGCATGGCCGTTTTCAGCGCATCGCCGCGCACTGCGGCACCGGGCACCGGGATGCGGTAACCGACACCGCCGAGATCCAGCTTGCGCAGTTCCTTGCGACCCAGCGCAGCGGCGAAGCCCTTCCAGTCCGCCGCCAGCGCGGCTTTGTCCACGGCATCGGTGTCGGCGGAGAATTTCTGCCCTTTCACCGGCGGCAGCTCCCAGCCGGCCCGGTGCCAGGCACGTTCGGCCAGCGCCAGCAGCCGCGGGAATATCTGGTACTCCACGCGGGCGTCGGTGCGCACCACTTCGCTCCACAGTTGCCCCTGGATACCCCGGACCCGCTCGGCCAGCGCTGGCCCGGCCGACGCCGCAGACCAGGCATTGCCGTCGCGGTCGGTGGAAACTTCGGCCAGCTGCGCCGTGTTCAGCGGGGCGTAGCTGAAGGTTTTCGCGGTATCGATATAGCGCGAGGCCCAGTAGTAGCCGCTCTCCCGCGGATCCACCTCGTAGGGCATGTCGAAGTAGAGAAAGTCCGAGTGGGACTGCACCAGGTCGAAACCGGCCTCGGCAAAATGCCGGCTCTCGTCGCCACCGCCCCAGAACAGCGGCGCCCAGGAGTTGACGTAGTTGTGCTCCGTGGCCAGTTCCCCGGCGGCGTTGTCGATCGCCTTCACGCCGTCGTTCCAGGCGGCCATGGTGGGGATACCGGCGGCGTCCACCAGCCCGCTGACGCGCCTGGCGTAGTACTCACCCAGTTCATCGATGGAGTCCACTTCGCCGGCGGCGATCAGTTCTTCGCAGCGGGGCGAGTTGCTCCAGGGGTGTTTGCGCGCCGCTGCCGGCACATCGCCCTTGTCCGGGTCGTCGCCCGGCGCCGCCTCGAAAGCGCCGCCGGCGAGGATATTGACTGCCTCGTCGCCGCCGAAGTGCCAGGTGGCCAGAGGCTGGCCGGCGGCTGCGTGCATCGCCTTGACCTCGTCGATCACCTTGCCGACAAAGCGGTAGGTGGAATCGATACAGGGGTTGATATAGCTGTCGTCGTAGTACTGCACGGACAGATAGCGGGTATCGTCCTGCGGATCAATCAGGCGGTATTCCTCCGCTTTCTGCGGCGCCCGGTCTTTCAGCCTGCGATAGCGGGCCTCCATGGATACCACGGCGGCGCGGGCGTGGGCCGGCATATCGAATTCCGGCACCACCTCGATATGGCGCGCGGCGGCATAGCGGACGATCTCGATATAGTCATCGACGCTGAAATGGCCGCTGCCGTTGTTGTTGGTATCGGGGCCGGAGCCCAGTTGCGGCAGCAGGCAGCGGTTTTCATCCAGGTCGAAACAGCGCCGGCTGCCTACCTCGGTCAGTTCCGGCAGGCCGGGAATTTCCAGGCGCCAGCCCTCGTCGTCGGACAGGTGAAAATGGAAACGGTTGAGCTTGTAGGCGGCCATCTGGTCCAGCAGCTTCAGCACCAGCGCCTTGCTGTGGAAATTGCGCCCCACGTCCAGGAACAGGCCGCGGTGATCGAAGCGCGGCGCGTCTTCAATGGTCACCTGTGCCAGCGTGCGGCTGTCGATATCCACCAGTGCCAGCAGCGATTGCAGGCCGTAGAAAGCACCGGCCTGGTCGGCGCCGACGATGGTCGCACTGCGCTCGCCGGTCTCCAGCCGATAGGCACCCGCGGTGTCCCCGTCAAAGCCATCGGCGTCGATCCGGACCGTCACCGCGTAGGCACCGGGGCCGACCGGCGCCAGTTGCAGCCGCTCCAGGCGCTGGCGGAAGGCGTGCAGGCTGCGGCTGTCGAGCGGGCCGGCATCGACGGCGATACCGGTCTCCAGCAGCACCGGCTCGCCGGTGGTTTCGCTCTGCAGCGGCTGCGGAATAATGCGCGCGCGCCAATCGTCGCCATCGAAGGGCCCGTGGGCACTGAAGTCGGCGTAGCGGCTGGCGGCAGTGGCCAGTACATTGGCGTCGTCGGCGGTGCGCTTCCAGTTGTCCGGGTCGTTGGTACCGATGGGTTTTACCAGCCCGGCTAGGCTGTCGGTATCGGTGGATTCGATGACATGGGCCTCACCCACGGCGTCCACCACAAACAGGCGCGGCATGAAGTCGGACTCGAACTGGAACCAGTTCTCGGCCAGCAGATCCAGCTCCAGCGTCTCGCCGGCACCGATACCGGTGAAACGGTCGTTCGGTGCCAGGCGGTGCAGGTCGCCCTGCACCCGCTGCAGGTCGAAATCGTCCCGGTTCAACAGGCGGAAGGTGCGGCGCACGCTGTGGAAATAGAGGGTCCAGTCCCGCTCGCCGGCGGCGATCGCCGGCCCCTCGTTGGTCAGGGAAATCCGGTAGCTGGAGCAGATGGCCCCGCCGCCACCGGCGCGCTTGCATTCGGCGCGCAGCGCCCGGTCGACGCCCTGGAAGTTGCTGAGCACTTCCTGGGAAATGGAGAAATGGCGCGCGATACGCTCAGCCGCAGCGGCCGTTTTGTCCGCGGCTTCTCCGCTGCCGGACTGCGGGTCGCTACAGGCGCACAGCAGGGCGCTGAGGGCAATGGTGGCCAGAACGGGGATACGGATCATGGGCGGGCTCTTATTGTCTTTGTCAGTCTCCGCCACCTTAGCGAAAAAGACAGCGCTGTCAACAAATGTCGGAGAGCGAGTTCCGAAAGCGGGCGCGCTACCACAGCGGCTGGCGTCGGAAACTTTCAAATATAAGCCGTCTGGCACAAATACACACAGGGAATAATGACCGCAAAGTCCATCCTTCCGTTAATGTCGGATCATCAAGCGGACTAGATCAAGTTGTCATTACAGGGGAATCCGCGCCTGCCCGCGGCTATAAAAAACTTTGGCGTTCGCCAGCACACCGCCGAACGGAGATCGACAACAATAAAAAAGCCCAGAGCTGATGCGGGCTGCAGACAATTGACCGGCTTTCGCCAAATGTCCACAAATTCAGGTTGCCAAGTGCGACAGACCTGTGAGATACAACAAGTCACTAGAGGGTGAACCATAATAAATTCAACGGTTGCCAAGCGATCGTTCGGTCAAAGAAGTAGACACCCGGGGTAGATCCAATGGAACTCTGTAGTTATCGTTTCCGTCCCAGCAAACACCTGTCTGTTGTGTTTACCCTCCTCGTATTGCCCATTTCCGGCAGTTGCCTCGCCGACGACCTGTTCATCCCCGACTCCAGCAGCGCCCTGAATCTCGAGGCCGACAACGCCTTCTTCGTCGACAGCGCCTTCGGCATGGACAACGCCGCCCTCTACGAGGCGGCGGACAACCTGCGCAACAACTCCATGGGATCGGTTCAGCGCCGCCTGAACTACCAGTGGTTGCAGATGCACACGCACCCGAGCGAGTTCGAGCCTACCACGGGCGGCAAGGCGCTGAACGAAATCCTGAAGATGGGCTGGAAGACCTACCGCGAGCAGCACAAGCGCTCGAAGAGCAATGCCCTGATGCGCTACGCCACCGGCAAGGGCAAGATCGGCAAGTCGTTCGACTACGACATGCGCCTGTCGGGAGAGAAATTCAAATTCTCGTTTGAATACGAATTCTGAACCGCCCCGCGGCTTTTGTTAGAATCTCCGCCAATTCCCCTGGCGGAGATTGCCGTGAGCCAATCCAATTCATCCCCTGCTGCCTCCACCTTTACCGGGCTGCCCTTCGCCGGTGTCGGCCGTCGCCTGGCGGCGCTGGTCTACGACAGCCTGATCCTGATGGGCCTGCTGATGGTGTACGGCTTCGTGGCCATGCTGGTGGCCTCGGCGGTGGTGGGCCTGAACTGCCAGCCGGAAGAGCTGGACTACAACCCCTGCGTCAGCGGGCCGCTGTTCCAGTTGGGGGCGCTGGCGGTGATCGCGGGTTACTTTACCTGGTCCTGGCGCGCCGCCGGGCAGACCATCGGTATGCGCGCCTGGCGGCTGCTGCTGGCCTCGCCCGACGGCGTACAGCTCAGCTGGCGCCAATGCGCCCTGCGCATCCTGGCGGCCCCGGTTTCGCTGGCCTGCTTCGGCGCCGGCTACTTCTGGGGCCTGACCCGCACCGACCGCGCCAGCTGGCACGACCTGGTGTCGGGATCGCAGGTGCGACTGCTGCCGAAAAAATAGCCAGAAAACGGCAAGGGGCGCCGCGCTCGACCTGTTCCCGGCCGCTAACGCGCCCTTTTCAGCAGCACCCATCCCAGCCCGAAACACATCACCACAGGCAGCAGCACCGCGATCAGCGGCGGAAAGCCGAAAACCACAGAGCTGGGGCCGAGCATGTCCTGGACCGTCTGGAAGACGATACCGACGATGACGCCGGTAAAGACGCGCAGGCCGGTGGTCACTTCCCGCAGCGGGCCGAAGATGAAGGAGATGGCAACCATCACCAGGCTGGCGATGGTCAACGGCTGCAGCACCTTCTTCCAGAACTGCAGCCAGTAGCGGCTGGAGTCCTGCCCCTTGGTATCGAGAAACTTGCCGTAGGCCCAGAGATTGCGCGGCGACAGGTCCGACGGCAGGGGGACCACCAGCGAGAAGAGATTCGGGGAGATATCCGTCTCCCAGATACTGCGCGACTCCACCCCGCTGCTGGCACGCTCCTCGGTGAAGGTGGTGGCGCGGTTGTTCTGCAGCAGCCACCGGCCACCGTCAAACACGCCGCGCTCGGAAAAGACCACCCGCTCCAGGTTGCGCTGTTCACCGAAACGGTAGCGGGTGACCCCGAACAGCTCACCGCCGGGCAGGGCCGCATTGAAGTGCACAAACTCACCCCCTTCGGTCATCCACAGCCCCTGGTCGAGGCCGGCACCCTCCAGCTCACCGGTCGCCATCGCCTTGAATTTTTCCGCCGACTGGCTGGTATGGGGGATGACGAACTCCGCCAGTGCCAGACCCAGGAAGATGATCAGCAGCACCGGTTTCATCACCGACCAGGTGATACGTGCCACCGACATGCCCGCCGCGCGCATCACCGTCAGCTCGCTGGTGCTGGCCAGCGTCCCCAGGCCGATCAGGCACCCGACCAGGGCGGCGAAACCCAGGTACTCGTACACGCCGGCCGGCAGTGTCCACAGCAGGTAGCGCAGGATATCCGCCGCCCGGTAGCTCTCGCTCAGGTCACCCATCTCGTCGATATAGGCGAAGATCAGGTCCAGGCCGAGAATCACCAGCAGCACCGCGACAATGGCCGAGGCCACCGAGCGACCGATGTAACGATCGAGCTTGTTCACTGCCCACCTCCCGCTGTCGGCCGCCTGGGGCGGCGCCGGAAACCGCGTCCGCCGAGCAGCACCAGTCCCAGGATCAGAAACGGCGGGTGCACCAGCCAGATGGCGGCCGGATTCTGCAGCTTGCCGTCCTCGACGGCGCCGCGCACCCACATCAGGCTGTAGAGGTAGACGATATACAGCAGCACCGCCGGGATCATCTTCACATAGCGCCCCTGGCGCGGATTGGTGCGGCTGAGCGGCACCGCCAGTACCGCCACCACCAGCACCAGCACCGGCAGGCTGAAGCGCCAGTGCAGGTTGGCGCGCTCCTCGCGCACATCGCTGCGCATCAGCTCCAGGGTGGAGGCGGATTCGATCCTGTCGCTCTCCTTGCGCCGCAGCGACGGCACATCGAGCAGTTGTTCGTAGCTGGAAAACTCCATCAAGCGGTAGTCGCGCTGGCCCGGCACACCCTCGTAGCGATAGCCGTCCCGCAGCACCAGGTAGCGCAGCCCGGTGTCCGGGTCTACCTGCTGCACCCCCTCGCTGGCCACGATCACGATCTGGCGATCGCTCTCGGTATCCGCACCGGAGGCCCCCAGCTCGGCCAGGAACACATCGTGCATGGTGGATTTGTCATCGCTGAGCGAGTCCGCGTAGTAGACCGCGCGCCCACCCTCGGTGGTCACAAACTTGCGCGGCACCAGGTGATCGAATTCGTTGCGCGATTTGTCGGCGGTCAGCAGCCCGGACGCGCGCTCGATGCCGGTGGGCGCGAAGTAGAGACTCATGGCCGCCACCACCAGCGCCATCAGCAGTGCCGGCACCATGGTGTAACCCAGCAGCCGCCGCTCGCTGAAACCACAGGCGTGCAGCACCGTCATCTCGCTCTCGATGTAGAAGCGCCCGTAGGCGAGCAGGATGCCGAGGAAAAAGCCCATCGGCAGCAGCACTTCCAGGAAACCGGGCAGGCGGTAACCCATCACCGGGAAAAGGATACCGGCCGAGAGATCCCCGGCCGCGGCCGATGCCAGGTACTTCACGAAGCGACCGCTCATCACCATCAGCAACAGGACAGCGCTGACTGCCAGCGTGGCGTAAAGCAGCTCGCGGCAGAGATAGCGGAAAATAATCACGGGATGAACGAATTCCTTGGTGACTGCGGTGTGGTGAATTCTGGATCAAAAATGAGCAAGTTTCCCGCCCGGGCCGGGCCATTTGCGCTGCACCGGGCCCGCATCCGCACACTCCGGCGCCCCCCGGCGGGGATTTTCATCTCCCCGGATGCGCTCCCGGTACAGCAATCCGGCAGCCGTCGGGTTAAACTTGTGCGGCGCATTATCGCGAAAATTCTCTTCGATGTCTCGGCCACAAGCCGATTTGATTTCGTCGTTCCAATTGCAAGATAAGGGAAGGAAATATGCAGTTTACTGCCAAGGTCACCGATATCAGCAAACAGCGCAGCGCCTGTGCCATCATCACCGCAGACGCCAAGAATCGCCTCAGCAACAGCGGCGATGCGCTGGACAAAGCCTGTGGCGGCGCCATCGGCAAGATCCTCAAGCGCGGCGACCTGGGCAGAAAAGTCGGCAGCACCCTGCTCCTCAACCAGGTCGAGGGCCCCGCGGAGCGCGTGCTGCTGGTGCGCGCCAATGACGGCGTGCTCAGCCAGGCCGAATTCCGCAAAATGGCCAAAGCCAGTGCCGAGGCGGTAAAAGGCTTCAAGGACGCCACCAGCTACCTCACCGAGGTGGAAGTCACCGACGCCGACAACCGCTGGCAGGCACAGCAACTGGCCCTGGCCGCCGGCCTCGCCACCTACAAGTTCACCCGCTGCCTGAGCGAAGCCACGGCGAATCCGCTGAAGAAGTTCACCGTGCACGCGGCGGACCGCAAACAACTCACGGCGGTCAAGCGCGGCGTCGAGTTCGGTGAAGGCCAGGCGCTGGGCAGCAACGTCGCGCGCGAACTGGGCAACCTGCCCGGCAATATCTGCACGCCCCAGTACCTGGCGGGACAGGCGCGCGAACTGGCGAAAAAACACACAAATCTCACCACCACCGTGCTCGACGAGAAAAAAATGCAGTCTCTCGGCATGGGCGCCTTCCTGAGCGTCTCCAAGGGCAGCGACGAGCCGCCGGCGATGATTGCCATGCAGTACAAGGGCGGCAAGGCCAAGGACAAACCGGTCGTGCTGGTGGGCAAGGGCATCACCTTCGATACCGGCGGCATCAGCCTCAAACCCGGTATGGCCATGGATGAAATGAAATTCGACATGTGCGGCGCTGCCAGCGTCTTCGGCGTCATGAACGCACTGGTGGAAATGGATGCGCCGATCAACGTGGTGGGCCTGGTGGCCGCCGCCGAGAATATGCCCAGCGGCCGCGCCAGCAAGCCCGGTGACATCGTCACCTCCATGTCCGGCCAGACCATCGAGATCCTCAACACCGACGCCGAGGGCCGCCTGGTACTCTGCGACGCCCTCACCTACGCCGCCAAGTTCAAGCCGGCCACCGTGATCGACGTCGCCACCCTCACCGGCGCCTGCGTGATCGCCCTCGGCAGCCACGCCACCGGCCTCTACGCCAACAAGGACAAGCTGGCCAAATCCCTGATCGCCGCCGGCGAGCGCGCCGGCGACCGCGCCTGGCACATGCCGCTGTGGGACGAATACCAGCCCATGCTGGATTCCAACTTCGCCGACATGCAGAATATCGGCGGCCGCGAGGCCGGTTCCGTCACCGCCGCCTGCTTCCTGTCGCGCTTCACCAGGGACTACGACTGGGCACACCTGGATATCGCCGGCAGCGCCTGGAACTCCGGCGCCGCCAAGGGCGCCACCGGGCGGCCGGTGCCGCTGTTGCTGGAGTATTTGTTGGGGAAATGACGGGACTCGGGACTCGGGACTCGGGACTCGGGACTCGGGACTCGGGACTCGGGACTCGGGACTCGGGACTCGGGACTCGGGACTCGGGACTCGGGACTCGGGACTCTCAGTAGGGTGCGCCGCGCGCACCGGCCGGTCAACGGTGCGCACGGCGCACCCTACAGTCGGGCCCGGAAAACAACCCTTAAAGCTTGAATATGCCCCAGACGACAGCCCAATGACCCGCATCGATTTCTACATCCTACAGTCCGACCAACACCACCAGGGCGATATCTTCGCCTGCCGCCTGGCCGAGAAGGCCCACCGCGCCGGCATGCGCGTGCTGCTGGCAGTGGACGACCGCCAGCGGGCCGAACAGCTGGACGCGCTGCTGTGGACCTTCCGCGAGGACAGTTTCCTGCCCCACGCGCCCCAGGGGGACGAACAGCGGGCGGCAGTGGAAATCAACTGCGGCGAGGAACCCGGACCGCACCACGGCCTGCTGATCAACCTGTGCAGCGAGGTGCCCGGCTGGTTCAGCCGCTTCGAGCGGCTGGCGGAAATCGTCGTGCAGCAGCCGCAGGCCCTGGAACGGTCGCGATCCCGATTCGGTCACTTTCGCAACCGCGGATATCCGTTACAATCCCACCGTATTGGCAATTAACCCCAGGCGCAGCCCTCAGAAGCAATGTCCGGTCGCAAAAACAAGAACAGACAGCGCAGACAGCAGCAGCCCGGGCAGTCGACCGAGCTTCTCGACGAACTCAACTCACTGCGCGACCTGCTCGGCAGCGAAGCGCTTGGCGATATCCCCCTGCTCGACCGGGTGGCGGAACCGGCCCCCGCCGCCGGCAAACCGGAGCCCCCGCCCCATAGCCGGCCGGCGCAGGCGCCGCAGCCGCGGCAGGAACCGCTGGATGAGAGCGACCTGCCGATACTCTTCTCGCCAGTCGACGAGGAACTGCCCGAGGACTACAAACCCGAGCTGGACGAATCCGACCGCAAGCTGCTGCAACCGCTGCGGGAACTGCCCGCGGACAGCGGCCCCGCCGGTGAACAGGAGCAACAGCGAGAGCTGTTCGGCGAACCCGAGCCCCCCGCCGCGGCGGAAAATCCCTTCCTGCCGGCCCATATCCGCGCCCGGCTGACCGGTGGCCGCATGCCGAAAGCGGGCCCCGAGCCCGAAACCGCCGCGGACGCACCTGAAACAGCACAGCCACAGGCAGCGCCCACCGTCGAACCGGAGCCCCCCACCGCAGACGAACTGCCACAGGGCGACACCGAAACCGTTGCCGGGTCCGACAATACCAATCCAGACAGCGCCGATTCAGACAGCGCCGCAACAGCCGCCGCCGACCGCCAGCGACAGCGCCAGCAACTGATCGACCGGCTGGTCGCCCAACAGTTGCCGGAGCTGGAGCGCCAGTTGCGGGCGCGCATCGAGCGGATGGTCGACGAACTGGAAGCCAGGGACCGCTAAACCCGGAGAACAGACACCGCATAACGACGTCGCAAGCGGGCCGCCGCGGCGCTTTGTCTTTTGATATTTGACAGTCGATATTTGATAATCCCTGCCCTTTTCAGCGCATCCTGCAGGCGCCAGACCCCGAATTGATACAAGGTTTCCCCACCCGTATGGACAAGACATACCAGCCCAACGCCATCGAACAGCAGTGGTACCAGACCTGGGAAGAGAGCGGCTACTTCAAGCCCTCCGGCGACACCGCCGCCGATCCCTACTGCATCATGATCCCGCCGCCGAATGTCACCGGCAGCCTGCATATGGGCCACGGCTTCCAGGAATCCATCATGGACGCGCTGATCCGCTACCACCGCATGCAGGGCGACAACACCCTGTGGCAGGTGGGCACCGACCACGCCGGCATCGCCACGCAGATGGTGGTCGAGCGGCTGCTGGCAGCGGAAGGCAAGTCCCGCCACGAACTGGGCCGCGACCAGTTCATCGAGAAAGTGTGGGAGTGGAAGGAACAGTCCGGCGGCAATATCACCCGCCAGCTGCGGCGCCTCGGCGCCAGCCCGGACTGGTCCCGCGAGCGCTTCACCATGGACGACGGCTTTTACAAAGCCGTGCAGGAGGTCTTTGTCCGCTTGTATGAAGACGGCCTTATCTACCGCGGCAAGCGCCTGGTGAACTGGGACCCGAAACTGCACACCGCCATCTCCGACCTGGAAGTGCTGAACGAGGAGGAACAGGGCCACCTGTGGCACTTCCGCTACCCTCTTACCGACGGCTCCGGCCACCTGGTCGTCGCCACCACCCGCCCGGAGACCATGCTCGGCGACACCGCCGTGGCGGTGCACCCGGAGGACGAGCGCTACAAAGACCTGATCGGCAAGAGCATCAAGCTGCCGCTGGCCGGGCGCGAGATCCCGATTATCGGCGACGACTATGTCGACCGCGAGTTCGGCACCGGCTGCGTGAAGATCACCCCGGCCCACGATTTCAACGACTACGAGATGGGCCAGCGCCACGACCTCGAGATCATCAACATCCTCGACGCCGACGCCAACCTGAACGACAACGTGCCGGAAAAATACCGCGGCATGGAACGCTTCGCCGCGCGCTCGCAGGTGGTCGACGACCTGGACGCGCTGGGCCTGCTTGAGAAGACCGAACCGCACACCTTGAAGGTACCGCGCGGCGACCGCTCCGGCGTCGTTATCGAGCCCTGGCTGACCGATCAATGGTATGTAAAGACCCAGCCGCTGGCGGAGGATGCAATCAAGGCCGTCGAGGACGGTCGCGTCAACTTCGTGCCAAAAAACTACGAGAATATGTACTTCTCCTGGATGCGCGACATCCAGGACTGGTGCATCTCCCGCCAGCTGTGGTGGGGCCACCGCATTCCGGCCTGGTACGACAACGATGGCAATGTCTATGTGGGCCGTTCGGAACAGGAAGTCCGCGAGAAGCATGAACTCGGCGATATCGAACTGAACCAGGACGACGACGTACTCGACACCTGGTTCTCGTCCGGCCTGTGGACCTTCGGCACCCTCGGCTGGCCGGAAGACACCCCGGAGCTGAACACCTTCCACCCCACCAGCGTGCTGGTGACCGGCTTCGATATCATCTTCTTCTGGGTCGCGCGCATGATGATGCTGACCCTGTACTTCAAGAAGGAAGTGCCCTTCCAGACCGTCTATGTGCACGGCCTGGTGCGCGACAGCCACGGGCAGAAGATGTCCAAGTCCAAGGGCAATGTGCTCGACCCGATCGACCTGATCGACGGCATCGACCTGGAAAGCCTGGTGCAGAAGCGCACCAGCGGCATGATGCAGCCGCACCTGCGCGACAAGATCGAAAAGCAGACCCGCAAGGAATTCCCCGAGGGTATCGCCGCCTACGGCACCGACGCGCTGCGCTACACCTACTATTCGCTGGCCTCCACCGGCCGCGATATTCGCTTCGA
This sequence comes from Microbulbifer litoralis, assembly GCF_023634065.1. Lineage (GTDB taxonomy): Bacteria > Pseudomonadota > Gammaproteobacteria > Pseudomonadales > Cellvibrionaceae > Microbulbifer > Microbulbifer litoralis. Next base: position 467,268 of record NZ_JALKCV010000002.1, on the reverse strand, counting down.
CGTCGGCCGCATCGAGGGCTTCCGCAACTTCTGCAACAAAATCTGGAACGCGTCGCGCTACGTGCTGCAGAACTGCGAGGGCCACGATTGCGGCCAGGACGGCGGCGAGGACTTCGAGCTGAGCCTGGCCGACCGCTGGATCATCTCCCAACTGCAGCGCACCGAGATCACGATTCGGGAAGCAATGGACAGCTACCGCTTCGACCTGGCCTCACAGGCGCTGTACGACTTCGTCTGGGGCGAGTACTGCAGCTGGTACCTGGAACTGTCCAAACCGGTACTCTGGGACGACAACGCCAGCAACGCCGTCAAGAAAGGTACCCGCCGCACCCTGATCCGCGTACTGGAAACCATCCTGCGCCTGGCGCACCCGCTGATGCCGTTTATCACCGAGGAAATCTGGCAGCGTGTCAAAACACTCGCCGGCGTCAGCGGTGACACCATCATGCTGCAAGCCTATCCACAGGCGAACGAGCACAAGATCGACGCCGATGCCGAGGCCGCCATCGCCTGGCTGAAACAGGTGATCGAGGGTGTGCGCAATATCCGCGGCGAGATGAACATCTCCCCGGCCAGGAAAATTCCGCTGCTGCTGCGCGGCGGCTCGGACAGGGACCGCGAACTGCTGGATGCCTCCCGCAGCCTGCTGACGAAACTCGCCAGCCTGGAATCCATCACCACACTGGAATCCGGCGACAGTGCCCCGGCCTCCGCCACCGCCCTGTCCGGCGACCAGGAACTGCTGGTCCCCATGGCCGGGCTGATCGATGTGGCGGCGGAAACCGCGCGACTGCAGAAGGAAATCGACAAACTGACCAAGGACCTGGCGCGCGTGGAAGGCAAACTGAACAATCCCAAGTTCGTCGACAAAGCACCGGAAGCGGTAGTCGCCAAGGAGCGGGACAAGCTCGCGGAGATGCAGAACGCCCAGGGACGCCTCAAGCAACAGCTGGAGGAAATCAGCCAGCTCTGACGCTGTGGCAGTGGCGCCTTCCGCCGCGCACGATATTGTTTTAAAGGGGCCCCGGGCCCCTTTTTTATTGCGCTCAATTCTCCTTGACGTCATTTATCACAGAATCAGCACTCATAAGAATAATTACATTAAGAAATAAACGTTCCTTCCGATGACTGGCGCCATCGCCGGCAAAGATTTATAAATCATTAGGTTTCGCGTCTGCGCGCGGAAATCCACCAGAAGAATAATTCCAGTGCCAGCTTGCGGAAACTCTCCGGCGCATCGGTCAGACTGCCGGGAAAACCAGAAAATCCCTATAGCCAATCGCCGGCGGGCAGCAAAATCTGTCAGAGTTTCCTGCGGTACTTTTATCGCGCTCAAACCCGCAGTTTGAGCGCCACCAGCGATGAACCCTGAGCGCCCCGCGCTCCCAAAGCAGATCGGGGAGAGAGCGTTGAATTACCCAGCCCGGATGGAAACGGCAATCTGGCCACTGCTGGTCTACGGCCTGGCGGTGATTGCGCTGATCGCGCTGATGCTGGGGCTGTCCTACGTCCTCGGCCAGCGCCGGCGGGACACGGCCACGGACGAGCCCTACGAATCCGGGATCGTCTCCCAGGGCAGCGCCCGCCTGCGGCTGTCCGTCACCTACTACCTCGTCGCCATTCTCTTCATCGTTTTCGACCTGGAAGCCATCTACCTGTTCGGCTGGGCCGTCGCCTTTCGCGAAACCGGCCTCACCGGATTTGTCGAAGCCGCTATCTTTATCCTGATACTGCTCGCAGGGCTGGTTTACCTGTGGCGTCTCGGGGCACTCGACTGGGGCGGCCGGCAACTGAGCCTGCGGGAAAGAAACCGACAACAATAAGGACCCCCTATGCGCTGGCAGCTCACCGGAGCAGACGAAGGCAACAAGCTGATCGCCGCCGACTCGAGCCGCACCGAAGGCGAAATCTTCTCCGAGGAAGTCAGGAAAAATATCCTGCTGACCAAACTCGAGGACCTGGTGGCCTGGGGACGCGCCAACTCACTGTGGCCGTTCAACTTCGGGCTCTCCTGCTGCTACGTGGAAATGGCCACCGCCTTTACCAGCCGTCACGACATCTCCCGTTTCGGATCCGAAGTCATTCGCGCCACCCCGCGCCAGGCCGACCTGATCGTCATCTCCGGCACCGTGTTCATCAAGATGGCCCCGGTGCTGCAGCGCCTCTACGAACAGATGATGGAACCGCGCTGGGTCATTTCCATGGGCTCCTGCGCCAACTCCGGCGGTATGTACGACATCTACAGTGTGGTTCAGGGCGTGGACCGCTTCATGCCCGTGGACGTCTACGTTCCCGGCTGCCCGCCGCGGCCCGAGGCGCTGATGCAGGGGCTCAACCTGCTGCAGGATTCCATTGCCAGGGACCGCCGCGCCCTGAGCTGGGTGGTCGAGGATCACGGTGTAAGGCAGGTACCAAAACCCAGCCAGCGGGACCTGCACCGGGACGAACGGATGCGTGCGGAGAAATTGCGGCCGCCGGATTCCGTCTGACCCGCCGGAAAGCGGAGAAACAGTGCAACAGGAAAGCTCCATGCCAGACGTAATCGCCAAAAGCGTTTACAAAGCCAGCCCCTACCGCGAGGCCGCCGAGGCCTTTATCGGCGACCTGCGCAGAGAGTGCGTGGGTGACAGCTACTGGCTGCAACCGGATTGCCTGGATTTGCCCACGCTGTGGATCGGGCAGCGCGAACTGCTGCCGCTGCTGCGCTTCCTGAAAAGCGAGCTCTCCCAGCCCTTCGCCATGCTCTACGACCTGAGCGCGATCGACGAGCGGCTGCGCCTCAACCGTGGCGAGGGCGAACTGAAACAGCCGCAGAGCGATTTCACCCTCGTCTACCAACTGCTGTCCCTGGAGCGGGACCTGTTTGTACGCATCAAGGTCGCGCTGCCGGAGTCGCGTCTGTCGGCGCCCAGCGCCACTTCCGTCTGGGCCTGTGCCAACTGGTACGAGCGCGAGATCTGGGACCTGTTCGGTATCGAATTCATCGGCCACCCGAACCTGCGCCGCATCATGATGCCGCAGACCTGGCAGGGGCATCCCCTGCGCAAGGACCACCACGCCCGCGCCACCGAAGTGGATCCGTTTACGCTGTCGGCGGAAAAGCAGCGTACTGAACAGGAGGCGCTGCTGTTCAAACCCGAGGAATGGGGCATGGCCCGCGCCAGCGACAGCGCCGAATTCATGTTTCTGAACCTAGGGCCCAACCACCCCAGCGTGCACGGCGTTTTCCGCGTCGCGCTGCAACTGGATGGCGAGCAAATCGTCGACGCCGTGCCGGATATCGGCTACCACCATCGCGGCGCGGAAAAAATGGCCGAGCGCCAGGCCTGGCACACCTATGTGCCATACACCGACCGCATCGACTACCTCGGCGGCGTCATGAACAACCTGCCCTATGTCCTGGCACTGGAACAGCTGGCCGGTATTGAGGTGCCGCCGCGGGCGCAGACGATCCGCGTGATGCTGTGCGAGCTCTTCCGCATCGCCAGCCACCTGGTGTTCTACGGCACCTTTGCCCAGGACGTGGGCCAGATGTCGCCAGTCTTCTATATGTTCGTCGATCGGGAAAAACTGTTCGGTATCGTCGAGGCGATCACCGGCGGGCGCATGCATCCGGCCTGGTTCCGCATCGGCGGTGTGGCCCAGGACCTGCCGGAGGGCTGGGACAGGATGATCCGCGAATTTCTCGATTACATGCCCGCGCGCCTGCGCGAGTACGAAGGCATGGTGCTCAAGAACAGCATCCTGCGCAAACGCACCCGCGGCATCGGCGTCTACAACACCGGGGAGGCGCTCAACTGGGGCATCACCGGCCCGGGGCTGCGCGCTACCGGCCTCGCCTGGGACCTGCGCAAGCGCCGGCCCTACAGCGGCTACGACCAGTTCGAGTTCGATATTCCGGTCTATGATGGGGGAGACTGTTTTGATCGCTGCCGTGTGCGCGTCGAGGAAATACACCAGAGCCTGCGCATTATTCGACAGTGTCTCGACAATATGCCGGGCGGTCCCTACAAATCCGACCATCCGTTGACCACGCCGCCGCGCAAGGCCGGCACCATGCACGACATAGAGACACTGATCCAGCATTTCGTCAACAACAGCTGGGGACCGGTAATGCCGGTGGGCGAAGTCTGTTTCCCGGTGGAGGCCACCAAGGGGCTGAACAGCTACCAGATCGTCAGCGACGGCGGCACCAATGCCTATCGCAACCGGATACGGACACCGTCGTTTCCGCACCTGCAGATGATTCCCCTGATGTCCCGCGGGCTGCTGGTATCGGACCTGATCGCAATCATCGCCAGCATCGATTTTGTCATGGCTGATGTGGACCGGTGACCGGGAGGGGAAAACAGCGTGAACAGTTTCAGCGAAACAGAAGTCCTTAGCGAAATCAAAGCCGTCGAAGTAATGGAGCAAAGCAATACGCCCCCGGGCAACACCGACACCGAACTGAGCGAGGAGGAAAAGCGTGAAATCGACAGCGAGTTCTCCCGCTACGAAGACAGGGCATCGGTGGGACTCGAGGCGCTGCGCATCGTGCAGAAGCACCGCGGCTGGGTCTCCGATGAAAGCCTGCAGGCGGTTTCCGACTACCTGGAGATACCGCCCGCACAGCTGGAGAGTGTCGCCACTTACTTCCAGCTGATCTTTCGCCAGCCGGTGGGCAGGGAGGTCATGCTGCTGTGCAAGAGCGCCAGCTGCTGGATCATGGGATGCAGCAGGCTGCAGGTGCATATCCGCAACCGACTGCAGATTGCACCCGGCCAGACCAGCGAAGACGGTATTTTCACACTGCTGGAAACCCCCTGCCTGGGCGATTGCGATAAAGCGCCGGTCATGCTGGTGGGAGAACAGGTGCACCACAACATCACCGAGAAATCCATCGACAAATGGATCGAGCAAAAAATAATACAACACAAGACTACCGATGCAGACCAACTCCCTGACTAAACCGCTGACCAAGAATATGGGCCCGGAAAACGTCGCCACCAGCCTGGACAGCTACCGCGCCAACGGCGGCTATCGCGGCTTGCGCAAGGCGCTGCGGATGGCACCGGCCGATATCGTCACTACAGTAAAAGACGGCGGTCTGCGCGGCCGCGGCGGTGCCGGTTTCAATACCGGCCTGAAGTGGAGCTTTGTGCCGGCCGGCGACGACGCACCGCCGGTCAAGTACCTGGTGTGCAACGCCGATGAAATGGAGCCGGGCACCTTCAAGGACCGGCTGCTGATGGAGCGGGATCCGCACCTGCTGATCGAGGGCATGATCATCGCCGCCTACGCCATCGGCGCGCACACCGCCTATATATTCATTCGCGGCGAATACCACCTGGCCACGGCACGGCTGGAAAACGCGATCGCGGAAGCCAGGCAACAGAAGTTGTTGGGCAGCAATATCGACGGCAGCGACTTCAGCCTGGAAATCCACCTGCACCGCAGTTCCGGCAACTATATCTGCGGCGAGGAAACCGCGCTGCTGAATGCACTCGAGGGCAAGCGCGCACTGCCCCGGGCCAAACCGCCCTTTCCGCAGGTCAGCGGGCTCTGGGGAAAACCCACGGTGGTCAACAATGTCGAGACTCTGTGCAATATCCCGCACCTGGTCGACCTGGGTATCGACTGGTACAAAAACCTCGGTCGCGGCGAGGACGCCGGCAGCAAGATATTCGGCGTCAGCGGCAGGGTCAGAAACCCCGGCGCCTGGGAACTGCCGATGGGAACACCGATTCGCCAGATCATCGAGCATCATGCCGGAGGCCTGTGCGATGGCCTGAAACTGAAAGGCTTCCTGCCCGGCGGCGGCTCCACGGATTTTCTCGGCCCACAACACCTGGACCTGCCGATGGACTACGACACCATCGGCAAGGCCGGCAGCCGCATGGGGACCGGCACCATCATCGTCGTGGACGATCGGACCTGCCCGGTCGGGCTGGTACTGAACCTGTCCCGCTTTTTTGCCCGCGAATCCTGCGGCTGGTGCACGCCCTGCCGCGATGGCCTGCCCTGGGTGGTGCAGATACTGCAGCGTATAGAGCGGGGACACGGGCTGCCGGAGGATCTGGAGCTACTGCGCGAACAGGCGCAGCGCATGGGTCCGGGTAATACCTTCTGCGCGCTGGCGCCGGGCGCGGCGGCGCCGATATTGAGCGGACTGGATTTATTCGAGCAGGATTTTATCGACCATATAGCGCGGGGCTGCTGCCCCTATGTGGTGGAACCGGAGGTACTGGAGGCGGTTTGAAGAGATTCGGGATCCGAGTGGGGTGCGCCGCGCACACCGCCCGGATGATGTCAGAAAGAATATCGAGCCCGGACGTGAAGGCCCAGCTGTCGGGGGTTGTTTGTGAAACGATTGCCGATGAGGCTGTTGAGCAAATACTCCCCGACAGCAGGGCCGCCCCGGAGTCTCCTTGCGAACCGTAACTTCGGCAACCTTTACGGATGCGGTCAACGGTGCGCACGGCGCACCCTACAATACTCTCCCGTTTGCATGCAGGGATGACGCCAAGGGAATAGAAAAGAAGATAACGGATCGAAAATGCCGACAATCACCATCGATGGCGAAGACTACGAGGTAGACGGCGAACAGAATCTGCTCGCCACCTGCCTGTCGCTGGGCATCAACCTGCCCTACTTCTGCTGGCACCCGGCCATGGGATCGGTCGGCGCCTGCCGGCAGTGCGCGGTAATCGAATACAAGGATACGGAAGACCAGCACGGCAAGCTGGTCATGGGTTGCATGACACCGGTAAAGGACGGCGGACTCTACAGTGTTATCGCCGACGCCGCGCGGGAATTCCGCGGCGGCATCATCGAAGACCTGATGACCAACCACCCCCACGACTGCCCGGTATGCGAGGAGGGCGGCGAGTGCCACCTGCAGGACATGACCGAAATGACCGGCCATGTGCAACGCCGCTACCGCGGCAGCAAGCGCACCCACCGCAACCAGTACCTGGGCCCGTTTATCAACCACGAAATGAACCGCTGCATCGCCTGTTACCGCTGCACGCGTTTCTATCGCGACTACGCCGGCGGCAGCGACCTGGAATCCCTGGGCCGCAACAACCAGATCTATTTCGGCCGCCAGAAAGACGGCATGCTGGAAAACGGCTTCAGCGGCAACCTGGTGGAAGTCTGCCCCACCGGGGTGTTTACCGACAAGACATTCAGCCAGCACTACGTGCGCAAGTGGGACCTGCAGACGGCCCCCTCCATCTGCGAACACTGCGCCGTGGGCTGCAATACCGCGCCCGGTGCCCGCGAACCCGGCAACGGCGGCCGCGCGATACTGCGGCGTGTCACCAACCTGTACCACCGCGATATCAACGGCTACTTTCTCTGCGACCGCGGCCGCTTCGGCTATGACTATGTCAATAGCGACCACCGGCTGGAGAATGTGCTCGCGGCCCGGGGGGACCGGCTGATCGAATCCACCGCCCGGTCGGGCGAGAAAATTCACCGGATCCTGCCACCGGCGGATGCGGTCGGCCGGTTTGCGCAGACACTGGCTGCAGCGCAACTGGGGCGACGCCGCCTCATCGGTATCGCGTCTCCGCGCAGCTCCCTGGAAAACAACTTTGCCCTCCGCCAGCTGGTCGGCGGTGCCAATTTCTTCTGCGGCCTGGCCCGGCGCGACCTGGAGCTGCTGCACCTGGTCGACCGGGTCCAGCGGGATCCCCGCATCCACAGCCCGACCACGCCCGAAATCGAGAGCGCCGACGCCGTGCTGATCCTCGGCGAGGATATCGACAATACCGCGCCGCGCATCGCACTGGCGGTGCGACAGGCTGCGCGCAACCGGCAGAAACAGCGGGCACGCGACCTGAAAATACCACTCTGGCAGGACGCCTCGGTGCGCCAGCTGGACGGCAACCCCAGCCCGGTACTACTGATCGGCACCGGCACACCGGCACTGGAAGAGATTGCCAGCGAAATACTGCACTGCACCGCAGACCAGACCGCGTCCTTTGCCACCGCTGTTGTGGGTTTCCTGCGCCGCGATGAGCCCGAACAGACCGAGCTGCCGGAAAGCCTGCGGGAACTCGCCCGGCGGGCAGCGGAAAGGCTCTCTGCGGCGCAGCGGCCGCTGATCGTCTCCGGCTGTGGCAACCGCAGCGTCGATATCGTCAACGGCGCCGCCGCCGTTGCCTGCGCACTCGCCGAATGTGAACAGGGTGACCGCGAACAGTGCGACCTCTACCTGGCCTGCCCGGAAGTCAATAGCCTGGGAATTGCCCAGCTGTTTCCACCGGGTGGCGGACAACTGGAGCAGCTTGCCGGACAACTGCGGGCGGGGGATGGGGATACACCCACAACTCTGGTGATTCTGGAAAACGACCTCTATCGCCGTTGCGACCGCCGAACCGTCGACACCCTGCTGGCCGGCGCCGACGAGGTGATACTGCTGGATACCCTGCTCAACACCACCGCCAGGCACGCGGACCTGGTTTTCCCCGCCGCCGCCACGGCGGAGTCGGAGGGCAGCTATATCAATAGCAGCGGTATCGCCCAGCGCTTCTACGCCGTCTACGAAGGTGCGGGCTTTATTCAGGAGAGCTGGCGCTGGCTGGCAAACGCCGCGGCGGCCTGTGAAGAATACCCGGGCAACGATGTACTGGCCGGCTGCCAGCACGTCCACGAACTGAGTGCCGCACTGGCCGGCAAATTTCCGGCACTGGGCGTATTGGCCGGGCTGGGCCCCGACGAGCACTATCGCATCGACGGACTGAAGGTGGCGCGACAGAGCCACCGCTACAGCGGCCGGACCGCAATCCGGGCCCGCGACCATGTCGCCGAGCTGCCACCGCACCGCGACCCGGACGCCCCCATGGTGTTCAGTATGGAGGGAATCCAGAATGCCGCCCGGACGACATTGCAGGCCAATATCTGGTCTCCGGGTTGGAATTCCAATCAGTCGATCCAGAAATTCCTGCAGGGCGTTGGCGGCCGGAGGAAGGGTGCACAGGGCAGCCGCCGTATCGAACGCGCAGCGCAACCGCTGGAAGACTGGCATCCACAGAATACAAAGGCAGCCGCAACATTTTCCGCGGCAACTGATTTGGTGCTGGTACCGCTGCACAGGATGTTCGGCTCCGACGAACTGAGCGCGCGGGCTGCGGCAATCGCCAGTGTCATCGACGAGCCCTACGCGGTGATCAGCGCCGGCGACGCGGAACAGCGGCAGATCCAGCACGGCGACCTGCTGCAAATTCGCATCGACTCGGAACACTACGCCGTGGAAGCGCGGATATCCGCAACCCTGCCCCGCGGTACTGTCGGTGTCCCCGCCGGCCTGCCCGGGCTGGAATCCCTCGACTGCCACCTGCCCGGCCCGGCGGCGGTCGAACGGATCCACGGCGGAGAAAGCCCATGAACCCATCCATCTGGATAACCCTGCTGAATATTTTCGGGGTACTCATCGCGGCGGTGCTGCTGGCCGCCCTGCTCACCTGGGGAGAGCGCCGGCTGCTGGGATTCTGGCAGGACCGGCCCGGGCCCAACAGGGTCGGGCCCTTTGGCCTGTTCCAGGTGGTCGCCGATATGATCAAGCTGTTCTTCAAGGAGGACTTTGTACCGCGCTTTGCCGATATCCCGGTTTTCGTTCTCGCCCCCACCATCGTCATGGCATCCATGCTGCTGGGCTTTGCGGTGATTCCGGTCTCGCCGATGGTGGGCGTAATCGACCTGAACGTGGGGTTGCTGTTCTTCCTCGCCATGTCGTCCATGGCCGTCTACAGCGTGATTCTCGGCGGCTATGCCTCCAACAATAAATACGCATTGCTGGGAGGCCTGCGTGCCGCGGCGCAGACGGTCTCCTACGAGGTGTTCATGGGGATCAGCCTGATGGGCGTGGTGATGCTGGCCGGCAGTTTCAACCTGCGTGAAATCGTCGTGGCCCAGCAGGGCGGCTGGTTCGTGCTGCCGCAGTTCGCCGGTTTCCTGATATTCCTGGTCGCCGGCATCGCCGAGAGCCACCGGCTGCCATTCGACCTGCCCGAGGCGGAACACGAACTGACGGCCGGCTTTCACACCGAGTACTCGGGGATGAAGTTCGGCATGTTCTTTGTCGGTGAGTACCTGTCGGTGATTCTGGTTTCATCGTTGATCACCACCCTGTTCCTGGGCGGCTGGCTGGGGCCCTGGTTGCCACCGGCAGTCTGGTTTGCGCTCAAGACCGGGCTGCTGGTCGCACTCTTTGTGCTGCTGCGCGCCGCGCTGCCGAGACCACGCTACGACCAGCTGATGCATTTCGGCTGGAAAGTCATGCTGCCGCTCTCGCTGGCCAACCTGCTGCTGACCGGCGGGGTCCTGCTATGGCTGCAACAATGAAGGAGGCCCGCCATGCTTAGCCTGCTGCGCAGCATGTGGCTGGTGTTCCGCCACCTGTTCACCCGCACCGCCACTGTCCAGTATCCGGACCAGAAGCCCTACCTGGCACCCCGCTATCGGGGCCGCATTGTGCTCACCCGCGACCCGGACGGCGAGGAGCGCTGCGTCGCCTGCAACCTCTGCGCCGTGGCCTGCCCGCCGGACTGTATTTCCCTGCAGAAAACCGAGGATGAAGACGGCCGCTGGCGCCCGGCATTTTTCCGCATCAATTTCTCACGCTGCATTATGTGCGGCCTGTGCGAGGACGCCTGCCCGACCTACGCCATCCAGCTGACGCCGGACTTCGAAATGTGTGAATACGACAGGCAGAGCATGGTGTACGAGAAAGAGGACCTGCTGATCAGCGGCCCGGGGAAATACCACGAATACAGTTTCTACAATGTCGCGGGCAAGGCCATTGACGGTAAGGGTAAGGGCGAGGCGGAAAACGAGGCAGGGCCTGTCGATGTCAAAAGCCTCAACCTGTGATCGGGGAATATCGGAAAACGCCTCCCCCTTTTATCAAAGACAAGAGGAACTGAATATCCAGGCCGAGGATTAGAATAATGGGCACCATCAGTTTTTACCTGACCGCGACCGTCGCCATTCTCTCGACTGCCATGGTGATTTTCAACCGCAACGCCGTGCACGCGCTGCTCTACCTGGTTGTCTCCCTGCTGGCGGTGGCCGTGATCTTCTATCAATACGGCGCGCCCTTCGCGGCGGCACTGGAAGTCATCGTCTACGCGGGCGCCATCATGGTGCTGATGGTGTTCGTGATCATGATATTGAACCAGGGCGCGGCGGCGGTGGAACAGGAGAGCCGCTGGCTGCAGCCGCGCAGTTGGACAGGGCCCGCGATTCTCTCCGCGGTGCTGCTCGTGCAGTTGGTCGTTCTGCTGGGTAGCGACGGCGCCATCACTGCTGGCACGCCCGGCACGATCGGCCCCAGGGAAGTCGGTATTGCACTGTTCAGTCAATATGTACTGGCGGTGGAGCTGGCCTCGATGTTACTGCTCGCCGGCCTGGTGGGCGCCTTCCACCTGGCTCGCCAGCGGCACGCGGATAGCGGGGAGGTGGAAGGTGCCGATTGAGTCCATCCCCGCCCTGCACACCGGCTTATCACTGGCGGCGGTCCTGTTCTGCCTGGGCCTCGCGGGACTGCTGGTGCGGCGCAATATCATTTTCATGCTGATGTGCGTGGAGATATGCACCAATGCCGCGGCACTCGCGTTTGTCGTGGCCGGGGCCCACTGGAGCGATGCCGACGGCCAGGTGATGTTTGTGTTTGTCATCACGCTGGCGGCCGCGGAAGTCGCCATTGCGCTGGCGCTGGTACTGCAATTCTACCGCCGCCGTTACACGGTGGATATCGATCAACTGAACGCACTGCGAGGTTGATATGACCGTTGTCGCCTGGATACCGATGCTCCCGCTACTGGGCTTTCTGGTGTTGATCGCCACACCGCTGTTCAGTGACCGGCCGCTGCCCCCGAAGCTCGTCGCGGCTATCGGCGTCGGCAGTGTCGGGCTGGCGGCAATACTCACAGCCTTCCTCGCCGCAACGCAGTTTGCCGGCAACCCGGCAGCGGAACTCAACCTGTCCCTGTGGCAATGGTTCAGTGTCGATGGCCTGCAACTGGATTTCGGTTTCCACCTGGACTGGCTGACGCTGGTGATGCTGTCGGTGGTAACCGGTGTCGGCTTCCTGATCCATCTCTACTCCACCGGATATATGCGCGACGACGCCGGCTACCAGCGCTATTTCGCCTACCTGAACCTGTTTGTCTGCGCCATGTTGCTACTGGTATTGGCGGACAACCTGGTGCTGCTGTATCTGGGCTGGGAGGGCGTGGGCCTGTGCAGCTACCTGTTGATCGGCTTCTGGTACCGGGATCCGGCCAATGGCGCCGCCGCGCGCAAGGCGTTTGTCGTCACCCGCATCGGTGACACCGCCATGGTGATCGGCCTGTTCCTGCTGTTTACCGAATTTGCGACGCTCGATATCGGTGAGTTGATCAGTGCACTGTCCACCGTTCAGGCAAACGATCCCAGAGTCACCCTGGCGGCGTTGTTGTTGCTCGGCGGTGCCGTGGGCAAGTCGGCGCAACTGCCGCTGCAGACCTGGCTGCCGGATGCGATGGCCGGCCCCACGCCGGTCAGCGCCCTGATCCACGCTGCCACCATGGTCACCGCCGGCGTCTACCTGATCGCGCGTATGCATCCGCTGTTCGCATTGTCTGATATGGCCATGAGTGCAGTGGCCATCGTCGGTGCCCTGACTCTGCTGCTGGCGGGCTGCAGCGCTCTGGTACAGTCGGATATCAAGCGGGTGCTGGCCTATTCCACCATCAGCCAGATCGGTTACATGTTTCTCGCCCTGGGGGTAGGCGCCTGGTCCGGGGCCATTTTCCACCTGATGACCCACGCCTTTTTCAAGGCGCTGCTGTTTCTCGCCGCCGGCTCGGTGATCCTGGGCCTGCACCACGAGCAGGATATTTTCCGGATGGGTGGCCTGCGGCGAAAAATTCCGTTTACGTTTTTCTGTTTCCTGATCGGCTGCGCCTGCCTCGCCGCGCTGCCGTTCACCTCGGGTTTCTACAGCAAGGATCGCATACTGCTCAGTGCCTGGGACTTTTATCACGGCTTCAACGGCATCTGGCTGGCCGGCGTACTGGGCGCGCTGGTGACCGGATTCTACAGTTTCCGCCTGCTGTTCCTGGTGTTCTTCGGCCGCGAGGGGGAGGCCAGCAGCCATTGCAGGGATGCCAACAACACCGCCATGGTCCTGCCGCTGGGCATGCTGGCGGTGCTGGCACTATTGGGCGGGCTGCTGGCGCCGCCGCTGCAGTCGGTATTCGGCGCCGCCGGAGCGGGCCACCCACCGCTGTGGGTGGAGGCGATCGCCGTTGCCGCGCCACTGGCCGGTATTGCCATGGCCTGGTGGGCCTGCCTTTACAATGACCCGGCAAGGGGCGAACAGTCCGCACTCGGCAGGTTCTGGTACAGCGGCTGGGGCTTTGACCGACTCTACGACACGCTGCTGGTAAAACCCTTTACAACCCTGGCGCGGCTCAATCGAAACGACGTAATCGACCGCCTCTACAGCGGCACCGCCGCCGCCAGCCGGCAGCTCCACGGCCTGGTCAGTGTGTCCCAGAACGGCCAGGTGCGCTGGTATATCGCCACTCTGGCGGTTGGCACTGTTCTCTTTCTCGCGCTACTGGTGGTCCTATGACTCTACTGGCAATCATCGCGGTACTGTTTCTCGGCGGTATCCTGGCGTGGCTGTCGGAACACTGGAAAGATGGCGCCAGCCGCTGGGTCGCGCTGCTGAGCCTGCTGCTGGCCATCGCGCTGCTGGGGCGTTACGCCGACCATACGGGGATCGCTACGGCGACAGGGTCGGCGCCCCTCTGGTGGGACAGCCTGCAGCTGAACTGGATTCCGCGTTTCGGTATCACTTTTTTCCTGGCGCTGGACGGCCTCGGCTTCCTACTGCTGGCGCTGACCCTGGCGATGGGGCTGTTCGGTCTTATCGCCACCTGGAGGGATGTGGGCTTCCGCCGCGGTTTCTTCTACTTCAACTACCTGTGGACACTGGCCGGCGTCGCCGGAGTCTTTACCGCGATGGACCTGTTCCTGTTCTTTTTCTTCTGGGAGGTGATGCTGGTACCGATGCTGCTGCTGATCGCGGTCTGGGGCTACGAGCAGCGTATCCCTGCGGCAATCAAGTTCTTTATTTTCACCCAGGCCAGCAGCCTGTTGATGCTGATCGCGATCGTCGCGCTGGTCTACCTGCACTACAGCGCCAGCGGCCAACTGACGTTCAACTACCGCGAGCTGCTCGCCGCCAGGCTGCCCCCGGCCACCAGCTACTGGCTGATGCTGGGCTTCTTTGTCGCCTTTGCAGTCAAACTGCCGGCACTGCCGCTGCATACCTGGTTGCCCGACGCCCACACCCAGGCCCCCACTGCGGGCAGTATCCTGCTGGCGGCAATCCTGCTCAAAACCGGCGCCTACGGCCTGTTGCGTTTTACCCTGCCACTATTCCCGGAATCCTCCCTCGCCTTTGCGCCGGTGGCCATGTCGATCGGCGCGGCCAGCGTGGTCTACGGCGCGGTGATGTCCTTTGCCCAGCGGGATATGAAGCGGCTGGTGGCCTACTCCAGTGTCAGCCATATGGGTTTTGTGCTGCTGGGGCTCTACGCGCTGAATGCCATTGCCATCCAGGGCGCGGTAATGCAGATGATTGCCCACGGCCTCAGTACCGCGGCACTGTTCGCACTGGTGGGCGCGCTGCAACACCGGCTGCACACCCGCGATATGGGAGAGCTCGGCGGGCTCTGGGGCAACCTGCCGAGGCTGTCGGCCATCGCGCTGTTCTTCGCGGTGGCGTCTCTCGGCCTGCCGGGGCTGGGGAATTTCATCGCCGAGTTCCTGGTCCTGGCCGGCAGCTTTGCCAGCAGCCGCTGGATTACCGCCGTCGCCGCCACCGGGCTGGTGGGCGCGGCACTGTATGCGCTGCTGATGATGCAGCGGGTTTTCTTCGGTGGCGAAAGGTCCCCGCACCAGAATAGCGGGCCCCCGGCCGACCTGGCACCGCGGGAATCCGCGGCACTGCTTTCACTGGCGGTGCTGCTGGTATTTCTCGGCCTGCGGCCCCAGGGGGTTTTCGATACCGCCGGTCCCGCCGTCGCCGATGCGCTGCAGCATATTGACGCTACCGTTGCGGGAACACCCGACCGGTATGGCGCACCGCCCGGCGATACCGGGGCCGTTGCCGACGCCGCGGATTCCCGCTGGCCGCCATCCAATCCCGAACGGGGTATTTCGCCATGAGTGCACTGGAGCTCCACGCGATTCTGCCGCTGCTGGTACTGGGCGCCGGCATTGTCTTCCTGCTGCTGCAGGTGGCCCTGCGCCGCGGTCACCGCGGTGCGCTGTTCACCACACTGGCCACACTGGCCGCGGCGGCAGCCGCCTGTTTCCAGGTGGCTCGACTGCTGGACGGCGGGGTGACGTCCATCCAGTCCACCGGACTGCTGCAGGTGGACCACAGGGCGCTGTTTATCTGCCTGCTGTTGCTGGTGGCGGCCATCGCCATCACGGTTCTCGGCTTCAGTTACCTGAAACACCGCTGTGATCGCAAGGCCTGGGCCGACAGCTACCCGGAGGAGTTCTATATCCTGCTGCTGCTGACGATGCTGGGCGCCTGTACCCTGGTGTTCGCCAGCCATTTCGCCAGTTTTTTTCTCGCCCTGGAATTGATCGGCCTGTCGCTCTACCCGCTGCTGGGCTTCGCCGTCAACGGCGACCGCTCGCCACAGCGGGACCAGCTCTATTCACTGGAGTCCGCGCTCAAGTACCTGCTGCTATCGGCACTGTCCACAGCGCTGGCCCTGTTCGGTATCGCGATGGTATTCGCCGCCAGCGGCGCACTGGATTTTGCCGGTGTGTCCGCCGCGGTTGCCGCGATGGCAGGCGGTCCATCGCTGCTGCTGGCAGGCCTTACGCTGTTGCTGATCGGGGTGGCTTTCAAGCTGTCGCTGGTGCCGTTCCACATCTGGACACCGGATGTCTACCAGGGCGCGCCGACACCGGTGACCGCGCTGATCGCCACTGTCGGCAAGGGTGCGGTGGTCGCCCTGCTGCTGCGGCTGTTCGACCGGCTCGACCTGTTTGCGGTTCCCGCGCTGACCGGGTTGCTGGGCATCATGGCGGTGGCGAGCATGCTGGCGGGCAACCTGCTGGCGCTGATGCAGCCGAACATCAAGCGCCTGCTGGCCTACTCGTCCATCGCCCATCTCGGCTACCTGATCGTGGCTCTGCTGATCGGTGGCAGCGCCTTCGGTACTGAGGCCGTGATCTACTACCTGGTTGCCTACATGATCACCACACTGGGCGCCTTCGCGGTGGTGGGGCTGATCGCGGACGGCGCGGTCGAACTGACCCCCGGCGGTTCCCGTCCGCTGGCGGATTCCGGCAGTGATCCCTTCCACCGCGACTACTATCGCGGTCTCTTCTGGCGCTCGCCCTGGCTGGCCTGCTGCCTGGCGGCCATGCTGCTGTCGCTGGCGGGAATTCCGCTGACCATCGGTTTTATCGGCAAGTTCTATATTTTTGCCGCCGGTGTGCAGGGGCAGCTCTGGTTGCTGCTGGCGGCGGTGGTGGTCGGCAGTGCGCTGGGCCTCTTTTACTACCTGCGGCTGCTATTGGCGATGGTACAGCGGGATACGGAGGCGACCGGCACTGCGCGGAACGGCGTACAGATCGCCGCCTCCGGTCACGCCCTGCTGGCCTCCCTGACCCTGGCCCTGCTGCTGTTCGGCGTATTTCCACAACTCTTGATCAATTGGATAAATGCACTATAAACATAGATAGGAGCCCGGAGACGACAAGAACCCATTGCCGCCCCTCGACACAAAAATACAATGCAAAGGCAATTCCATGAAGACATTCAAGCAGGCCTTCCAGGTACTGAAAGACGCCGAGAAGTTTCACCGGCAGATGGCCGATCTCTACGAAGAGTTGCTGGAAAAAGCCGCCGACAATCGCACCCGGCTGCTGCTACAGCATATGCTGGAACACGAGCGGCGGATGGCGCGAAACCTGGCCAACTACAACGGTGTTGCCCAGCACAAGGTCATGCAGACCTGGCTGCAGTACACCCATGAGGAATCCGCCAGCGATTTCATCAGGTCCCTGGACCTGGGCGATCCACCCACAATCAAGGAAATCAACAATATGGGCCGCGAGGTGGATCGTTACTTTTCCGATCTCTACGAGGCCGTCTACGGCGCGATCGAGTCCGCGGAAGTCAAGGAGGTCTTCGAAGACCTGAAGCAGATCCAGGACAAGGAGCGAATCACACTGTCGATGGCGACCAATTCGCTGTGGGATATGTAGGCTCAGGATTCGGGACTCGAATAATTTTCTACCGCACAAACAATCACAAGAAAAAACCCCGCTGGCCACAGCGGGGTTTTCTTTTTTCGACTTGCCCAAAGCCTGCTCAGAACTGATAGCGGGCACGCATATAGTAGAGCGCGCCATTGAAGCCCATCGGCGACGTGGTCGGGTACTCGGAGCCGGCAACACCCGCCCAGGGGTTATCGTCCGGATAATTGTCGAGCAGGTTTTCCGCACCGGCGATCAGCGACAGGTTGTCGTTGAAACTGTAGGAAGCCTCCGCATCCAGCGTCCACTCCGCCCCGGCGTCGATCGGCAGTGTGCCGTCATCCAGGTGCGCCTCCCAGAAACTGCCGAAGTAGTTCAGCCGCACCAGGCCACGCCAGTTGTCACCGTAGTGCGTCAGGGTGGCATTACCGCGCACGTTGGGCAGGTTTTCCTGCAACAGCTTGATGCGGGTCTCATCCATGGTGGCCGGGTTGTACTCGGTCACCTCGGTATCGGTCCAGTTCATCGCAAAACCGAGGTCCGTGGATTCCGCCAGTGAATAGGTGGCCACTATATCGACCCCCTGGGTCTCGGTATCGAAGTCGTTGGTGTAGAAACGGAAGGAGGACAGCGAATCGGCGCCGGTGATGCCGTCGGCGATCAGCTGCGCGCGCTCGGCATCGCTCAGCTCCTGGTCCGCGGATTGGGTGATGCGGTCACTGACGGCGATGCGGAAGTAATCGATGGTGATATCCCAGTCCGCCGTCGTAATGATGGCGCCCAACGTAACGCTCTCGGACTCCTCCGGTTGCAGCTGTTCGCCACCCTTCAACTCCGCGATCGGATTGGTGGGGGGAATGGTACCGCGGTTGATCAGCTGGCCGCTGGTGAATACCGTGGACACATTGGTGATATTCGATTGCCCCGGCGTCGGCGCCCGGAAACCGGTACTGATCGTCGAGCGGAAAGCCAGCAGGTCATTGACGGTGTAGTGACCGGATAACTTGAAGTTGGAGGTGCTGCCGAAATCGGAGAAATCCTCCCAGCGCAGGGCGGCACCCAGGCGCAGCTTGTCGGTGGCATCCAGTTCCATATCGGTATAGACCGCGATATTGTCGCGATCAAAAGTACCGGCCACCTGCGGGCCAAACCCCGGGAAGCCGTTGGAACCGATGGAAAAGCCCTGGCCTACCAGGGGCCCCACTTCCCAGGAGGCCCGATCGCCGACCTGGGCCTCGAACGTTTCCTCGCGCCACTCGAAACCGGCGGCGACAAACAGCGGCTTGCCGCTCACTGCGGTTTCCCTGCTCAGGTCGACATTGAAGTTGGTTTCATCCTGGATGTATGTGCCGGGATTGAACGCCGTGGGCGTATCCGGCCCCAGCGTGGCATTCACGGTATTGCGGATCACGAAATCCACCTGGTTGTGGCCGGCGCTGGCACTGACGTCATAGCCGATGCCATTGGCGAACTCACCGCGCAGACCGAATACCGCCGAGTAATCCTCCAGGTCACCGCCGAAACGCGGGGTAAAGCCGCCGGGGAAAATTTCCTGGAAGGAGAAACACTCCTCGCTGGCCATGGCATCGGCGTGGGAAAAACCGGCGCAGTCATCGAGGCCGTTGCTGTCGTCCAGATCGGCGACCAGCGGGTTGCCGTCGCCATCGGCGAACACCCCCGGGCGGGTTTCCGGGTTGCGAAAATAGAAACCGCCATCCACGGTGCGGCTGGCGTAGTTGCCGAAGGCGTAGAGTTCGGCGCTGTCACCCACTTCCACCGCGCTGTTGATAAACAGCTTGGTGTCGTCGTTCACTTCCGGTTGGCCCCAGATCTGCGCCGGGTCCTCCACGGCGGTGTTGCCATCGGCAATCAGGCCGGCGGCATCGTCGCGCTGCACGCTGCGGCTGGTGGCGTCCTGCTCGCGCAACTCGTAACTGATATTGATGAAACCGGAATCGGTCAGCGGCAGGCCCAGGTTGCCGGCAATCTGCATCTGGTCGCCGTCGCCCGCGGCGGTGGTGGCGTATTTCACTTCCACCTCTCCGCCCTCGGCCGCATCTTTCAACTGGAAATTCATGACCCCGGCAATGGCGTCGGAGCCATACTGGGCCGCGGCACCGTCGCGCAACACTTCCACCTGCTTGAGGGCGATGGCGGGGATCGCGGAGATATCCGGGCCCTGGGCGCCGTCGGACAGGCCGCCGCCGAGGAAGGAGATCACCGCGGCGCGATGGCGCCGCTTGCCGTTGACCAGCACCAGGGTGGAATCCGGCGGCAGGCCGCGCAGGTTGGCCGGGCGCACGATGGTGGCGGCGTCGCTGATCGGCTGGGTGTTGACGTTGTAGGAGGGCACCACATTGCGCAGCAGGTTGTTCAGGTCGCCGTCGCCCTGGTTGACGAACTCGTCGCCGCTGACGATATCCACCGGCGCGGCGGAATCCGTCGCCGAGCGACCGTCGACCCGGGTACCGATGGTGATGATCTCCTCGATGACCTCATCCTGGGCCAGTGCGGGACCGGCGGTCGCGGCGATGGCAACGGCCAGTAGTGACGGCATACCGGCAACGGCCAGCCGGCGCTTTTTACTCTCTGTCATAAATATACCCTGTCAGTTTTTATTGTTTTCGACACGGCGTCCGGGCCGCGTCGCATCCATTGCAGCGTATCCACCGCGCTGTCGCCCCACCTCGACCGGGATCCGCACCAACCTGGAACGCGGCACAACACCACTGCCCCACGGCCAGGCACAGCACTTCCGGTCAACGTTATCTGCGGCGACAGAAAAACCCCTATGGCTGCAATATCAGGGTTATTGCAAGAAGCGTGACAAGAATGAAGTTCGACAAAAGAAAATCGCGCTGGAAATTGTTTTCCCGGGACGAAATTGTGACTCAATGCAAAAAACGGCCGATAATCACTGCGATAGCACTGCCAGAGCAATATCTATTACTCCCGTGAACTGGCGCACCTTTACTCGGTTCTTTCACATTTGTGGGCAATTTGCATTGCCTCGGCTGTAAGCGACTGTTATTTTGACAGCGATGTCATTTTGACGGTGCCGAGGTTTGCGCGCCCATTCAATAACAATAATTGCTCAAGCAAGGTGAAGAAGATGCACAAGCGACTCGCGCTCGGCGCCCTCGCCGCAGCCATGCTCGGAGCGGGACACGCCTACGCCGTGGACTGCTCGGGCCTGTCCCCATGGAACCCCTCCAGCGCCTATAACGGCGGCGCCCAGGTAGAACACAACGGCAGCGCCTACGAGGCCAACTGGTGGACCCAGAACCAGGATCCGGAACAGTACTCCGGCCAGTACCAGGAATGGAGCCTGCTCGGCGCCTGCGACGGCGCCGCCGACAACCCGCCCCAAGGCTCGATAACCACCCCCACTGCCGGCTCCGTTTACACCGAGAATGACAACGTTGTCATCTCAGTCGACGCCAGCGACGATAACGGCGTGACCGCCGTCGAGTTCTATATCGACGGCAACGCCATCGGCACCGACAACACCGCCCCCTACCAGGCCACCTGGATCGCAGTGGCCGGATCGCCGGTCATCACCGCGCGTATCGAGGACAGCGCCGGCCAGGAGGTGCTCAGCACGGATGTAGTCATCACCGTCAACCCGGCCGGGCCGGTGCCGCCGCAGGTCAGCCTGACCGCGCCGGCGGACGGTACCGTTCTCTCCGCCGGGGACAGCCTGGCGCTGAGCGCCGATGCCAGCGACAGTGACGGCACCGTCAGCGCGGTGGAATTCTTCGTCGACGGCAGCAGTGTCGGCAGCGATACCAGCGCACCCTATTCCGTCGACTGGACTGCGACACTCGGCAGCCACGCGATCCACGCAATCGCCACGGACAATGACGACCAGTCCACCCAATCCGCGACCTCGGGCATCGAGGTTTCAGAGCCAAACAATCCCCCCAGCGTCAGCCTCGACGCGCCGGTCGACGGCAGCAGCTACGAGGAGGGTGTCAGCGTCAGTCTCAACGCCTCGGCCGGGGACGACGAGGGCCCGGTCAGCCGCGTCGAGTTCTATGTCGGCGGCCAGAAAGTCGGCGAGGATGCCAGCGCGCCCTACAGCTACGGCTGGACCGCCGAGGCCGGCGAACATGAGGTTTTCGCCCGCGCCTACGACAGCGCCGACGTCTGGACCGATTCCGCCGCCGTATCGATCACCGTCGACGGCGAGCCGGTGAGCGGCGACTTCCCCTGCCGCCCGGACGGCCTCTACACCACCCCGGGCACCAATCCGGACTACTGCGATATCTACGACCAGGCCGGCCGGGAGAAAATGGGCGCGGATCACCCGCGGCGCATCATCGGCTATTTCACCAGCTGGCGTAACGGCGCCAACGGCCAGCCCAGCTACCTGGTGAAGGATATTCCCTGGGGCAAGATCACCCATATCAACTACGCCTTTGCCCACGTGGGCAGCGACTATTCCGTATCCGTGGGCAACACCGCCAATCCGGACAACCCCGCTACCGGCATGGAGTGGCCGGGCGTGGCCGGCGCGGAGACCGATCCGGACTACGCCTACAAAGGGCACTTCAACCAGCTGTCCAAATACAAGGAGCAGTATCCGGATGTGAAGACCCTGATCTCCGTCGGCGGCTGGGCCGAAACCGGAGGCCATTTCAACGAGCAGGGCGACCGCGTGGCCGACGGCGGCTTCTACACCATGACCACCAATGGCGACGGCAGCATCAATCACCAGGGTATCGAGACCTTCGCCGATTCGGCGGTGGACTTTATCCGCAGCTACGGCTTCGACGGTGTGGATATCGACTACGAATACCCCACCTCGATGAACGACGCCGGCAATCCGCTGGATTTCGGCATTGCCAATCCCAAGCGCGGCGACCTGATGGATGCCTATGTGGAACTGATGCGGGTGCTGCGCGAAAAGCTGGATGAAGCCGGCGAGCAGGACGGCACCCACTATATGCTGACCATCGCCTCGCCCTCTTCCGGCTACCTGCTGCGCGGCATGGAGACGATGCAGATCACCCGGTACCTGGACTACGTCAATATCATGACGTACGACCTGCACGGCGCCTGGAACGAATACGTGGGCCACAATTCCGCGCTGTTCGACAACGGCGAGGACCCGGAACTGGCCGCCGCCAGTGTCTACACCACATCCCAGTATGGTGGTATCGGCTACCTGAATATCGACTGGGCGGTGAAGTATTTCCGCGGTTCCATGTCCCCGGGCCGCATCAATATCGGCATCCCCTACTACACCCGCGGCTGGCAGGGCGTCACCGGCGGTACCAACGGCCTGGGTGGCAGCGCGCCGCTGCCGTCGCAATCCGATTGCCCCGAGGGTACCGGCGGCGCGGCCGACTGCGGCAATGGTGCCGTGGGTATCGACAATATGTGGCACGACAAGAACAGCATCGGCGAGGAAATGGGCGCCGGCTCCAACCCCATGTGGCACGCCAAGAACCTGGAGAACGGCATTCTCGGCAGCTACCTGGACGACTACGGACTGGACCCGGCCAATGACCCGCAGGACCAGTTGGTGGGCACTTACGTGCGCCACTACGACAGCGTCTCCGAAGCGCCCTGGCTGTGGAACGACAGCAAGGATGTGTTCATCTCCACCGAAGATGAAGAGTCGATGGACGCGAAGGTGCAGTACGTGATCGACCAGGGCGTCGGCGGCATCATGTTCTGGGAGCTGGCCGGCGACTACGACTATGACGCCGGCAAGGGCGAGTACTTCATGGGCGACACCCTGACCAGCCTCGCCTACGACAGGTTCAAGACCGCCGGCGACTACCGCGAGCTGCGCAGCGACCGCGCGCTGCCGGACGAAGCGGTGGATATCGGCATGGTCGTGGACGGCTTCAAGCTGGGCGACCAGAACTACCCGCTCAACCCGAAGCTGACCATCACCAACAACACCGGCACCACCATTCCCGGCGGCACCGCATTCGAGTTCGATATGCCCACGGCCACCTCCGACACCATCACCGACCAGAGCGGTGCCGGCCTCACGGTGATCGAGAGCGGCGCCAATGCCAGCGGCGGCAACGTGGGCGGTGCGGAAAACGAGTTCCACCGCGTGCGCTTCACGCTGCCGGAGTGGCAGTCCCTCGCCGACGGCGCCAGCTGGGACCTGACCCTGAACTACTACCTGCCGGTTTCCGGCCCGCAGGCCTACACCGTCACCATCAATGGCAGCACCTACGCGCTGGCCTTCGAGTACCCGGAACTGCCGCTGGCGGACCTGTCCGGCGGCGGTGATGGCGGTAACGGCGGCGGCAGCAATTGCAGTTCCGCGGGTGTGGACACCAGCGGCCTGGTGACCTACCCCAACTGGCCCCAGGGCGATCACGCCTCCGGCGGCGACCGCATCATCCACGAGGGCAGTGTGTACCAGGCCAGCTGGTGGACCAACTCGGTACCGGGCAGTGACGGCAGCTGGGAATTTGTCTGCACTGTCGACTGAGCAGCGTTCCTCTCCCCGCGGGGAGAGGGACAGGAAAGAATATTCACAGGACGTTTTCTCTCTCGTCGTTGATCTATAGGTAATGCTCCTATATTCGCCCCGGTCCACCGGGGTTTTTTTTCGTTTTGATAAGGGGGAACACTCTCCTCCATTGAACCTGCCCCGGGGCAGACAAACAGGTAACAACATCCATGAAATACTGCGCATTTCTATTGACCGGCCTGCTGGCCGGCTGCGGCGGCGCTGAAAATCCGCAACAGAAAATCCTCTTCGACGATTTCTCCTACCCCGACCTGCCGGCCATGCGGGAAAACGGCTGGAAGGCGCGCACCCAGACCGGCCATCCCGGCGTCAGCGGCGCGCGCTGGTCGGCAGACGGCATCCGCTTTCTCGACGACCGGGATTCCGCCGGCAACAGGCTGCTGCGCATGACCTCCTCCACCGACGGCAGCGGTGAAAATACCGAGCACACCCAGTTCTGCCACCAGCGCAAATACCTGGAGGGCACCTATGCGGCGCGGGTATTTTTCCGCGATGCACCGGTGGAGGGACCGGACGGCGACCAGATCATCGAGACCTTCTACACCATCAGCCCGCTGAAGAAGGACATGGACCCGGATTACAGCGAGATGGACTTCGAATACCTGGCCAACGGCGGCTGGGGCGAAGACGGGCACGGCCTGTTCGCCACCAGTTGGGAGACCTTTAAACTGAACCCGTTTGAAAAGGACAACGAGTATACGGTCAGGCAGGGCAGCCTCGAGGGCTGGCACACGCTGGTGCTACAGGTCACCGACAAAAAACTGCGCTACTTCGTCGATGGCGAACAGTTCGCCGAGCACAGCGAGCATGTCTACCCGGAAGAGCCCATGTCGATCAATTTCAACCTGTGGTTTACCCAGGAGGGACTGCTCGATTCGGAAGAGAAGCGCGTGTACCAGCAGGATGTGGACTGGGTCTACCACAATGCCGACAAAATCATGAATACCGGGCAGGTGACCCGGGCAGTAGCCGACCTGCGCAACGATAAGGTCGCATTTGCGGACACGGTGCCGGACTGGACGCCGAAGCTGGACTCGCCCTGCGGGCTGTAGGATAAACGCGACAGTTTCAACTGTCGGGTGCGCCGCGCGCTCCGACTGTTTGCCGCGCGCCCGGTATCCAATCGGTGCGCACGGCGCACCCTACACCCCGTTGGTAAATTTTAATTGGAACCAGAAAACCCGGGACCGGAAATCAAAAACTCAAGTTTCGGAATTGAGAAGCCTTGAAAACAGGCACAGAGTCGGGCGGCCCGATCTGAACCCCGATACTCAAGTCAACAAGAAGATGTACCGAGAAGTATCATGACAGCAAAAAAACAACGCCTCGCCTCCGTCGACGCCCTGCGCGGTTTCGACATGTTCTGGATTATCGGCGGCGAAGCCCTGTTCGCGCCGCTGCTGGCACTGAGCGGCTGGTCTGTGTTCGCCTTCGGCCACAGCCAGATGCAGCACACCGAGTGGAACGGCTTTACCTTCTACGACCTGATTTTCCCGCTGTTTATCTTTCTCTCCGGCGTGACCCTGGGGCTCGCCGACAAATCCCTGCGCGGCCTGCCATCCGCCGAGCGCGGACCGGTCTACCGCAAGGCGGCAAAGCGCCTGCTGATCCTGATCGGCCTGGGCATCATCTACAACCACGGCTGGGGCACGGGCATTCCCGCCGACCCGGGAGAAATCCGCTACGCCAGCGTACTGGCCCGCATCGGTTTTGCCTGGTTCTTCGCCGCCATGATCGTCTGGCACTGCGCCGCGCGCACCCAGTATGCGATCGCCGCGGCGATACTGCTGGGTTACTGGCTGGTCCAGGTCGGTTTCGGTGCGCTGACCCCCAGCGGTTCCGCCAACGCCTGGGTCGACCAGTGCTGCCTGCCGGGCAGTACCTATCAACACCGCGCCTACGACCCGGAGGGACTGCTGTCCACGATCCCGGCCATCGCCAACGCGCTGATGGGTGTATTCGCCGGCCGCTGGCTGCGCCGTTTTGGGGGGCAGCACGGAAAAATCTTGCAGGGACTGGCAATCGGCGGCCTCGCCTGCCTGCTGGCGGGCTTTCTGTGGCACTGGATCTACCCGGTGAACAAGGAACTGTGGACCAGCTCTTTCGTCATGATTACCAGCGGCTGCAGCCTGCTGTTACTGGCGCTCTTCTACCTGCTGGTGGATGTGTGGCACTGGCGCCACTTCAATACCTTTTTCGCGGTGATCGGCTGCAACGCAATCCTGGTCTACCTGGGCACCAGCCTGGTGGACTGGCGCTACAGCAGCCAGGGCTTGTTCGGCGGCATCGCCTCGGCGCTGCCGGAAGCCGGCGGCACCCTGGTCATCGCCGTCGGCGTGATACTGCTGCAGTGGCTGGTGCTGCGCTGGCTGTACAAGCGCGGCATATTGATCAGTCCTTAGTTTTCGCAGGATGGGCAAAGCGGCGGACGATGGGCACGTCGCTGCGCTCCTTCGCCCATCCTACAGGGAGCGCGGGCCTGGCTTAGTGCCAATTTCCCGTGAACCCTGTCACTCCGCATCCGGCAGGCACTTCTGCAGCAGTCCGCTGAGCTGCTGCTTTTCCTCCGAGCTGAGCGCGCTGAAGAATTCCTCGTGGGCGCGCAGCCGCGCCCGGCGGATTTTGCGCAGGACCTCCATGCCATCGCCGCTGAGCGACAACTGCTGGCGCCGCGCGTCATCCGGGTCCGGACTGCGCAGGACCCAGCCGTCGGCAACCAACGGCGCCAGCATCCGGGTAATGGTGGCCTTGTCGCGCCCGGAACGCCGCGCCAGTGCGCCGGCGGAAATCCCCGGCTCCACACCGATCATCTGCAGCAACTGGGTCTGCGGCGGTGACAGCTGGAAGCCCGCCCGGGCCAGCGACCGCATCATGACCTTGCGCAGCTCGATCATCAGGGTACCGAGGGTAAATTCCAGGGAGGGGGTATTCGACATGCTGTTGGCCCGCGAGCGCTGATCAGAAAAGCTAGTATGGTTGACAGAATCAACCGATAGATGGTTGACTATATCAACTATCTGTTCTGCCGGCCCTATTGTCAAGCCAGTGTCATATTATCAAGGCACTGGCGCGGCGCAGTAGCCGGCTGTCTGCCTGAGGTACCACTTTGAACGAACCCTCCCCGCGCTTTGGATTTGTACTGCTGCTCGCCATGACGGTGGCACTGGGACCGCTGGCGCTCGATACCTACCTGCCCGCCTTTCCCGCCATGGCCGATGCACTGGCCGTCGACAGCCACGCCCTGTCCCTGAGCATATCCATCTATGTGTTCGTGCTGTCGCTGGGGCAGTTGATCGGCGGGCCGCTGTCCGACCGCCTCGGCCGCGGGCCGGTGCTGATGGCGGGGCTGGCGATTTTCAGCCTGGCCAGCCTCGCCATCTGGCAGACGGAGGATTTCCGGCTGCTGTTATTGCTGCGCGCCGCGCAGGCGTTCGGTGGCGGCTGGGCCGCAGTCTGCGTGCCGGCGCTGGTGCGCGATCGCGTGCACGGCCGCGAGGCGGCCAAACTGTTCAGCCTCATCGGCCTGATCGTGGTGGCGGCGCCGGCCTTCGCCCCCAGTATCGGCAGCCTGCTGCTGGAGCTGGGCGGCTGGACCAGCATTTTCCTGTTCCTGGGCCTGTACGGCGCCATCCTGCTGGTCGCCCAGCGCCTGACGCTGTTCCGCGGCCCCCGGGTTTCGCCGCCGGCATCCGGTGTCAGCGCCCTACGCCGCTATGCGGCGGTGCTGTCCACCCGCCCGGCGCTGCGCTTTATCGGCCTGCAGGCCATGGCATTCTCGGTGATGCTGCTGTTTATCACCCACTCGTCATTTATCTACCAACAGCATTTTGGCGTCGGGCCGGAGCTGTTCGCCATACTGTTCGGCGCCAATATCGTGGTGATGACGGTCATGATGCTGGCCAACCGCATTGCCCTGAACCGCTTCTCACCCCATCGGCTGCTGCGCTTTGCAATCACGCTGCAGGCCAGCGGTATCGCCGCGCTGCTGCTGGTGCTCTGGCTGGCGCCGACACTGTGGCTGTTTGTGCCGTCGATGATGATCACGGTGGGCGCCATGGGAGCCATCAGCCCCAACAACCAGGCCAGCTGTATGGAGTATTTTGAGGAGAACGGCGGCACCGCGGCCGCGCTGATGGGTGCACTGCAATTCTCGGTGGCCGGCGGTGTTTCCGCGCTGTCCGCGATGCTGCCGGAAACCGTGGAGGCGATAGTCCTGGGCATGGCAATCTGTTCGGCGGTCTGCCTGCTGCTGGTGTGGGCCCCGTTCCGGGATACTGCGCTGGAAAGCCAGCAGCTGTAGGAACCGGTAACGGAATCAGTGCCCAACTGAATGGCGGCAAGTTATTGATACGGTCGTCATTCCGGACTCGATCCGGAATCCAGGCCGCCGGGGCTCATTCACTGGATCCCGGATCGAGTCCGGGATGACGGGTGGAGTACGGGATGAGGGATGGAGTACGGGATGACGGCTCAAAAGGGCGGGCCCTGGTCAAAACAATTTTGAGACAACCAATAAGTCTATATTCCCTGCAGGAGCCGATGGCGAAATCAGGTACTGCCCGCAGACAGGATGCTATCGGTATCGATCCGGTTTTACTTTCAGGCAGGAGGCGACCAGGTTCCGCTTGCTGAAGTTGTAGCGGCTCAGCACGCTGATCATCCCCTCCCGGCCCAGCAACCGCTCGGTGATCGCCCGCAGCTCCAGGCCCTGTCGCTGCAGGGCCTGCGCATTTTCCGACAGCTCGAGCAGGTAGTCGAATTTCTCCCGCAGCCGCTGTCGGCCATTTTCCACCAAGCCGCGATGCGGGCACAGGATGGTGTCGAAATCGTAGCCGAGCACCTTGCGGATACTGTCCAGCAGCGTCGGGATATCCTCATCGCTGCGCAGCATTTTCAGGTAGTTGGCGATATACAGATCGGCACTGAACAGCCAGCCGCGCCCGGGCAGCAGGTAGCAGGTCATGTCTTTCGCGTGGCCGGGGGTGAAAATCGGTGTTACCAGTTCGCCGCCAATGGCGATTTCCGCCGGCAGCGGAGCCGCGTCGGCCCTGCCCGCCGACCCCCAGATCAGCTTCTGCACCAGCGGTATGCGGAAACCCCGTTTCAGGATCTCGACGGTTTTCTCCGGCGCCCGGGGTTGGACCCCGGTCAGACGGTGAATGGCGCCGGCGTTGCCGGCGTGATCCTCGTGGTGGTGGGTCAGCAGCAACTGGCTGAAGGGCCGGCTCTGTATAAACGGCCGCACATATTTCCACTGGTTGCTGGGGCCGGTGTCGATCACTGCGTCCTGCAGGCGGTAGACAATAAAAGACGTATTGATCCCCAGGTTGAAGCGGCCGACCCGCAGGGCATCAAGGTCCTTGTGGCGAAAGGTGTCGAGTACGGACACGGCTTGTCTCTCAATCGGCAATCAACAGCCACCTATTGTTGGGCCGGGCGCGGCCCGGTGGAATTACCGATTCCGTAAACCGTGGTGACCGATACGCTCGCCTGTCGGCAAACGCAAAAACAATCAGTCGGTCAGTGCCAGCCGCAACTGCAGTCCCCACTTGGAGGTGGTGCCGGAAGTGACCCAGCGGACTTCCCCGCGGCTGTCGACAATGACGATGGTGGGCGTGACACGCACGCCCCAGCGGCGGCTGAGGGCACCGCTGGCATCGTTGAGGGTCGGCCATGCCAGCCCGTGGCGCTGCAGGTAGGCGCGCAGTTCCGGATCGCTGCCGGATTGCATGGCAACGGAGATGACCTGGTGATCCCGGCCCAGGTCGGAAATGGCCGGCGAGACCACCCGGCAGTAAGGGCACCAGGTGGCCCAGAAATAAATCAGCACCGGCCCGCCGGCGGTCATTCGCTGCAGGTCGACTGCGCGCCCCTGCAGTGTGCTTCCCGCCAGCGGCGGCGCCTGCTCGCGGGGAATATCCCGCTGCTGGTAGTAACCCACGGCGCCGAGCAACAGGGCTGCCAGCAGCACAAATCCCGCCAGCTTGCCCAGCACTGCGGCCAGCTTTTTCCACAACGGCATATCCGGGGGTTACCGCTCAGTACTTGACGCTGCAGCCGTAGGCCCGCGACGAGGCGACATCGACCGCCTCACCG
The DNA here is from genome assembly GCF_023634065.1 of Microbulbifer litoralis. Lineage (GTDB taxonomy): Bacteria > Pseudomonadota > Gammaproteobacteria > Pseudomonadales > Cellvibrionaceae > Microbulbifer > Microbulbifer litoralis. The sequence goes on along the minus strand of NZ_JALKCV010000002.1, from coordinate 437,396 downwards.
CTCAGCGACGCGTCCAGCGCGGCGGCGACGTAGTTTGTCGAATCCGCAATCACCGCCGGGTTGGCGGAATCGTTGTCGTCGATGGCACCGGCGTAGACCACCTCGCCCTGCGGGTTGATGATGAACATATGCGGTGTGGTCTTGGCGCCGTAGGCGCGGCCCATACTGCCGTCCGCATCCAGCAGGAAGGGAGCGCTGGCGTTCAGCTTGTGACTCCTGGCCACTTCCAGTGCCTGCGCCGGCTCCAGGTAACCCTGCTTGCCCCTGGCCGACGAAATCACCGTCAGCCAGTTGATCTCCTCGCCGGTGTATTTTTTCTGCAGCGCCTGCATATTGCCGCTGCCGTAGTGCTTCCTGACGTAGGGGCAGTCCTTGTTGAACCATTCCACCACCAGCCACTCGCCCTTGTAATCGCCCAGCGCATGGGTTTTGCCCGCGGCGTCGACTTCGGAAAAGTCCGGCGCCTTTTCCCCGGGCACGGCGGCCGCCAGTGCCAGCGCCGGTGCGGCCGCAAACAATACCAGGCTGCGAAGAAACTGCTTTCCGTTCATGGTCTTTCATCCTCTGTCAATTGAAGTGTACTTTCCCCAGAAAAGAGTCCGTCAAACAGCGCGGCAATCATCTGCTGCTGCAATATCTGGGGCAGCAGCTCGGGTTCTGTGGCACCGGGCGCATACCAGGCGTAGACGGGCACGGAATTCCTGCCCAGCTCCGCCAGCGCGCGGGTGATTTCCGGATCCTGGCTGGTCCAGTCGGCGCGCACCAGGAAGACATCGTGGGCGGCGAACAGCGCCATCGCCTCGGGTGTATCCAGCACCAGCTTCTTGTTGACCTGGCAGGTGATGCACCAGGCGGCGGTGTAATCGATAAACACGGCGCGGCCATCGGCCCGCGCCTGTTCAATGGCCGCCCTGTCGTAGGGCCGCCACTCGCCCTGCGCCATCTGTTGTCGGTCCGTTTGCGGGACGCGCAGCGCACCGAAGGCGCTGACCAGGGCCGCGATGGCCAGCAGGTAACCGGCGACCCTGCCGGCGCGTGCGAAGTTGCGCCCCAGCCACAGCGCGAAGACCACAACCAGCAACAACAGGGTACCGATCAGCCAGCCGCTGTCGCCGAGCAGCCGGCCCAGCACCCACAGCAGCCAGATCACCGTGGCGTAGAGCGGGAACGCTAGCAACTGGCGGAATTTCTCCATCCACGGGCCCGGTGCGGGCAGCCTGTTCAACAGTGCCGGGCTGGCACAGAGCAGCAGGAAGGGCGCCGCCAGGCCGGCGCCGAGGCCGAGGAAGACCGCCATCGCCGAGACGGCGGGCAATACCGCTGCCGCCCCCAGCGCGGCGCCCATGAAGGGGCCGGTACAGGGCGCGGCCACAAACACCGCCAGGACCCCGGTGGCAAAGGAGCCGCCACGGCTGTGGCCCGCCAGGTTCATCAGCCGGTGGCCGAACTCGAACACACCGCTGAACGACAGCGCCATCAGCCAGAACAGCAGTACCAGCGCCAGCACCACCGGCGCGGATTGCAGCTGGAAGCCCCAGCCCACCGCGGCGCCGCCGGTGCGCAGGGCCAGCAGCAGGCCGCCGAGCGCGGCAAAGGTCACCAGTACCCCGGCGCTGTAGACCAGCCCCTCGCGCAACCGCCCGGCGGTGCCGGTGCGGGCACTGATCAGCCCGAACAGCTTGATCGACAGCACCGGGAACACGCAGGGCATCAGGTTCAGTATGGCGCCGCCGGCAAAGGCGGCCAGCAGCAGCCACCACAGGCTCGTCGCTTGCGCCTCGGGGGCGACCGCCGCGGCGGTGAACGGGATATCGTCGAACTGCCAGGCGCGCTCACCATCGCTGACGACGAAACCGCTGCCCTCGGGCCGCGGCGCGCCCGGCACGCGTTCAAAGGTGTAGTGCAGCCGCCCGCCGTCGCTGCGCAGTGCCGGTTCTTTCGCGGTCAACAGTTCCCCGTCCAGGGGGAACACCTGCGGCGCTTCACCCGTTCCCTCCAGGGTCAGGCGGATTCTGTCGCCGCCGGCTTCGGACAGGGAGACCACCTGCCAGGGACTGGCGGCTGCCGCTGCCGGAATGCGTCGCGCGAACCGGTCCCGCAGGCTGCGGTCCCCGGCGCTCCAGTTGGCGCTGGGCCCCACGTGGCGCTCCAGGTTCATACTGCCAAAGCCGGGGATGCAGTTTATCCGGCACACCAGCCATTCCAGGTTCACATCCAGGGACAGGCTGTCGGCGCCGTCGGCGGGTGTTACATCGAACAGGTAGGCGACGTTGCCGTGATAGCCGAGATTGGTCAGGTGCTCGATCGGCAGCCGCGTCGGGAAGGGCCACTGTATGCCGCCGACCTCGGCCTCGTCCGCAGCGATATCAAAACGCGGCGCGGCGCCGGAATCACCGGCATTGCGCCAGTAGACATGCCATTCGGGATCCACTTCAAAATAGAAGCCGACGGTTTCGGTTTCGCCGGCGGCAAAGGAATCCGGCGCCAGCCAACGTACGCGGACATGATCGCCGCTGGCGCTGTCCTGGGCGGAGACAGCCAGGGCAGCGGCCAGCAGCATGACAGCGGCAATGAGTTTTGCGACATTGCAAGGATTGAACACTGGCCTTCCCCGGATAAGAGCCGGTTTTGCTGCGTTTCCGCACCGGCGCATTTTTTATACGACAATGCCATTCAAGCGGATTCCCTCTCCGCCTGCAAACACCGGTGCGACAATTGCGCCGACACGAGCGACGATCCGCTTTCAGGCGTAGGGGAGCTTCGCCAGCCACAGGGTTCCCGGATTCATCAATTCAGGCTTTCGCGCTCAATCAAGGCCACCTCCACATCCCTCTGCAGAATCGCCCACCAGTGGTTTGGTTGTAACGGATCGAACCCCACCAGCGGCCGGTCCTCACAGCCGGCCGTGCGTTCAGGCATCGTATCCAGGTAACTGTCCTGCCAGGGGGCCTGCACCAGGCACGCCTCCGGCGCCAGCGCACGCCAGGCGCCGGCGTCCCTGGTCGCCAGTATCGCGGGGCCGCCGACCTCTTCCCGGCCGGTAAAAGACAACACATAGGGATCGGCCACCGCATCGCCGATATCCCAGGATTTTGTCGCCGTGTCCGGCAACGCGACCGGGGGCTTGGCGCCGCCGTCGGTGCGGCTTGTGGCGAGCCCGGAATCCGTTTCAATATCCTTCGGCGCGCCGTAGTCATCCTGGTAGACACCGGTCTGGTTCTGGGTGCCGCTGACGATCAGGATATCGGACAGCGTGTCGCCGTTGCCCGGCAGCCAGCTCAGGGTGACGTGTTCCTTCAGGTCGATGGTGGTTTCCGGAATGATGAGCGTATCGCTGTCGGCGTCCGGTACCGCGCGCTGCGGGCTGTTCAGGTTCGGCGTCCAGTTCTCGTGATACTGGAACAGCCATTGGTAAGCCAGTCGCGCCAGGTCGTTGAGGGATTCCGCGCGGGTCAAGCCGGGGCTGTACTCCATATCCCGGGTACGGGTATCGGTGCGGTTGAAGGTGCGGTTGCGGCCGCCTGACAACTGCGCCTCGCCGCCGTTCGGCGCCAGGCAGGCGTCGGTGCGATATTCCGGCTGCAACACCAGGGCCGAGCGGGTGTCGTCGGGAATCGAGTCGGGATAGACGAGCCGCTCGCAGCGGTTGCCGGTGCGCGAGAATTTATCCAGCAGTTTCCACTCCGCGCTGAAAGCTTCAGCCTCGTCATTGCTTTTCGCAGTGTGTGGCGCAAAGTAGGAAGCGTAATCCACCCGCGGGCCGCGGAAAGCCAGGATAGAGGAATTGACGTCGAAGGACTCTGAGCCGTTTTCCAGCGTGGCGTTCTTCTGCGATACGATCATCTGCACCAGATCCCGCTCGCCGTAGCGGAACTCATAGCCCTTGTAGGAGGCGTTGCCGGCCATGATCTGGGTATAGGCGGGCATACGATAATTCCCGCCCGACGGGGTGGACCCCGATGGCAGTGTCTGCAGCGCCGTCCTGGCAGAGATCAGCGAGCGCTGGTACTGGTGCTCGTGGCCCTGCACATAGATGACATCGTTATCGGCGAGGAATTCCCGAATCTGTGGCTGGATCTGGTAAACCCAGTTGTCCGCCTTGGTGCCCTCGACGATCTGCTCGCGGGTCTGGCCGTACTTGGCACCGATCAGGCCATCGTGGCTGGCGACGACGATATGAAACACCTGGTCGCGCTTTTCATAGACCACCTGCTTGATCCACTCGAAGGCGATGGGCAGGTTGTAGTAGGCGAGGCCGATCACCAGCACATTCTCGCGCACCACATAGTAATTGACCCATTCATAGCCGGGCATATGCACGGCGTCCGCGGGAATAAAATCCCGCATGGTATCGATCCACTCGACGGTGTAGGCGTAGCTGCTTTCGTGGTTGCCCATCACCGGCAGGAACTCGATGCCCAGTTCCGCATAGTCCTCCGCTACCGAGCGCCACTCGTTGAATTCCAGGGCCGACCCGTGATCGGTCAGGTCCCCCAGTGCGATCACCATATCCACACCGGCGGACTGCTGGTGTTCGAGTACTTCGCGCATCGGGTGCAAGGCCACGTGCGCCTGTCCCTCGCCGTCGGTACCGCCCTGGGTATCGGGCAGCAGGCCGATGCGGAACTCTGGCACGCCTTCTTGCCCGGTTTCTTCTTCCGCGGGCGGCTCTTCCCCCGGTTCCTCTTCATTCCCCGGCAGTTCACCGGCACTGGGCGGTTGTGTATCCGCTGCAATGCCGTTGTCCGAGTCGGATCCACAGCCGACAAGGGCCGCGGCGATCAGCAATGCCAATAGGATCCAGCGCCAATCGATATTGTTGCTACCTGTCATTTGTCCTGTTCCATTATCGGGATCGGGAATTTTTACGGACTACACAATGAATGCTGTTGGCACACGCGAATCTCGGCAATAGCGACCAACCGAATCGGCCATCACGGCACCGGACTGACAGGTTATTGAAGCGGGGGGAAGTGACAATTTGACGGCAGAAATTTGACGCTGCGATGGCGGAACTCAGTTCTGCGGGCTTGTCAGGTCGACGACCTCGATCCCGCCGTCAACATAGCGCCAGCGCAGATCAAAACCGCACAACTGCATGCCGTAGATCCGCGCCGGATCCGGTTTCTGGTAAGCGGGTTTGGGGTCCTGGGCCAGCACCTGCTCGATCAGTCGCGGCAGGTCCGTGCCCCAGTCGTCGCGGTAGGCGGCAGCCCGATCGCGTACAGCATCGGGCATCGATACCGGCAGCGGTGCCGGCGAGGCGTCGGCAAAAGTGCTGTGCGCGTCGGGCAGCGCATCGGCGTAGGGAATATAGGGTTTGATATCCAGCACCGGCGTGCCGTCCACGAGATCCGCCCCGCCGACAACCAACTCCACCTTGGGCCCGGTGCGCACTTCGATCAGCCGCACCACCGACAGGCCGATATTGTTGGGCCGGAATGGCGAGCGGGTGGCGAGCACACCGAGCTTCCTGTTACCGCCCAGCCGCGGCGGCCGCACCTTCGCCGACCACTGGCCGGCGACCTGGTGAAACTGGAACACCACCCAGAGATGGGTATTTTCCTCCAACCCGGCCACCGCATCGGCGGTGTCCAGTGGCGGCAGCAATTCGATGGCGGCGCGGCTGGCATCGGCCAGCAGCGGCTGGCGCGGCACGCCGAATTTTTCGCCGAAGCAGGAATGGACGGTGGCAATGGGTTCGACAAGCATCGATGACCGGGAATCAAGGCGCCGTGAAAGCGAAACACATCATTGATCAATCCCACCCATGCACAGGTATTTGATTTCCAGGTAATCGTCGAGGCCATACCTGGACCCCTCACGACCGATGCCGGACTGTTTGACGCCGCCAAACGGTGCCATTTCATTGGAGACGATCCCTTCGTTGACGCCGACCATGCCGTATTCCAGGCCTTCACTGACGCGCCAGATACGGCCGACATCGCGGGAGTAGAAATAGGAGGCGAGGCCGAACTCGGTGTCGTTGGCCATGGCGATGACTTCGTCTTCGCTGGAGAATTTGTACAGGGGCGCGACCGGGCCGAAGATTTCCTCCTTGAAGAGTTTCATTTCTTCGTTGACGTCGGTCAGTACCGTCGGCGCATAGAAACAGTCGCCCAGCTCGCTGGGACCGCCGCTGACTTTTTCCCTGGCGCCTTTGGCCAGTGCGTCGTCCACCAGCGCCTTGACATCCTCCACCGCCTGGCTGTTGATCAGCGGTCCGACTTCAACGCCCTCTTCCACACCGTTGCCCATTTTCAGTGCTTCGACAGCGGTAGTGAATTTCTGCGCGAAGGCATCGTAGACGCCTTCCTGCACGAAAATACGGTTGGCGCAGACGCAGGTCTGGCCGGCGTTGCGGTACTTGCAGATGATGGCGCCCTTGACGGCCTCGTCGAGGTCCGCGTCGTCGAAGACGATAAACGGCGCGTTGCCACCCAGTTCCATCGAGGTTTTCTTGATGGTCTCGGCGCACTGGGCCATCAGCTTCTTGCCCACCGCGGTCGAGCCGGTAAAGGTGAATTTGCGCACCAGCGGGTTGGCGGTCATCTCGTTGCCGATTTCGCGCGAGCTCTTGCCGGCCACGACATTGAAAACACCGGCGGGAATTCCGGCCTCGTCCGCGAGCACCGCCAGGGCCAGGGCCGACAGCGGCGTATCGGAAGCGGGCTTGGCGACGAACGGGCAGCCGGCGGCCAGTGCCGGCGCCATCTTGCGCGCGATCATGGCGCTGGGAAAATTCCACGGTGTGACGGAACAGGTGACGCCGACGGATTGCTTGATCACGACGATGCGCTTGTCGTTGGACGGCGGCGCAATCACATCGCCGTAGACGCGCTTGGCCTCTTCGCTGAACCACTCGATGTAGTTGGCGCCGTAGACAATCTCGGTCTGCGACTCCTTCAATGGCTTGCCCTGTTCGACGGTGAGGATTTTCGCCAGATCGTCGACATTGTCGATAATCAGGTCGTACCAGCGGCGCAGTATCTTGGCGCGTTCCTTGACGGTCTTGTCGCGCCAGGCGGGCCAGGCCTTGTCCGCGGCCTCGATGGCGCGGCGGGTTTCATCGGCGCCCAGGTCGGCGATGCTGGCGATCACTTCGCCGGTGGCCGGGTTGGTGATATCGAAGGTGTTGCCCGAGTCGGCATCTATCCACTGGCCGTCGACGTAGGACTGGGTGCGCAGTAGCGAGGTATTTTTCAGGTCCAGCATCGCATTCTCCTTTTGACATATTCCATTGGCATTGGCGGGCCTGCGGCCCGCTTTGCCGAGCTGGCGGCGGGCGCTCCCGAACTCGGCGTTCCCAAGGCGCCTTTTTCCGAGTCCCGAGTCCCGACAACACTACTTCTTCTTTTTCACAAACTTCATCAGGCGCCGCTTCTTGGCCTTCTGGCGGTCGCTCAGTTTGTTCTTTTTGCCGGCATAGGGATTGCTGCCGGTGCGGAACTCGATCTTGACCGGGGTGCCGTGCAGGTCCAGCGCCTTGCGGAAGGTTTTCTCAAGGTAGCGCACATAGTGGCCCGGCACCTGCTCGGTCTGGTTGCCGTGAATCACGATTACCGGCGGATTCTGGCCGCCGGCGTGGGCGTAGCGTAACTTGATGCGGTGGCCGTGTACCAGCGGTGGTTGGTGCTCACTGACCGCCCACTGCAGGATACGCGTCAGGTGGTTGGTGGAGAGCTTGTCGGTGGCGCTCTGGTAGGCGGACTCGATCGATTCGTACAGGTGGCCGACGCCGGTGCCGTGCAGTGCGGAGATAAAGTGGATATCGGCGAAGTCGACGAAACGCAGGCGCCGCTCCAGCTCGGTCTTGACGTACTGGCGGTGGTCGTCTTCCAGGCCATCCCACTTGTTCAACGCCACCACCAGCGCGCGGCCGGCCTGGATCACGCTGCCCATCAGGTGCATATCCTGGTCCACCAGGCCCTCGCCGGCGTCGATCACCAGTACCACCACATTGGCGTCTTCCACCGCCTGCAGGGTTTTGACGATGGAGAATTTCTCCACCGACTCGCGGATATTCTTGCGCCGGCGGATGCCCGCGGTATCGATGATGGTATAGGGCTTGTCGTCGCGCTCGTAGTTGATATAGACGCTGTCGCGGGTGGTGCCGGGCTGGTCGTAGACCACCACGCGGTCCTCGCCCAGCAGGCGATTGACCAGTGTGGACTTGCCCACATTCGGGCGGCCGACGATGGCGATCTTGATGCCCTTGGCCTCGTCCCCGGTCTCGGCTTCCTGCGGTTCCGGCAGGTCCTGCACCACGCGTTCCATCAGCCCGCGCACGCCGCGGCCGTGGGTGGCGGTGGTGGGGAACAGCTCGCCGATGCCCAGCTCGTAGAAAGGCGCCAGGGCGATATCCGGGTTGACGCCGTCGACCTTGTTGGCCACCAGCAGCGTGGGCTTGGAGCGGGTGCGCAGCTGTTCGGCGATCATCTCGTCCGCCGGTGTCAGGCCGGCGCGGCAATCCACCAGGAACAGCACCACGTCCGCCTCCTCGATGGCCTGCATGGACTGCTGGGCCATGGCCGCGTCTATACCCTCCTCGCCGCCGCTGATACCGCCGGTGTCGACCAGGATAACCTTGTGGCCCTCGATCTCCGCCTCGCCGTACTTGCGGTCGCGGGTCAGGCCGGCGTAGTTGGCCACCAGGGCATCGCGGCTCTTGGTGAGCCGGTTGAAGAGGGTGGATTTGCCCACGTTGGGGCGCCCGACCAGGGCGATTACAGGGAGCATAGTTCTTTCTACTCGGGGCAAAACTTGTTTGCCATAAATGCGAACGCCCGCAGAGGTGCGGGCGATGTTCAAATGCGGGGCGCCAGCGCGGCCCTTCCCCCAGCCCCCTGCCAGAGGGAGAAGGGGAGCTATTCTTTCCGACCTCGGGGCAATCAGGCCCTTTCCAGAGTGCCAGATGCCGGGTCCCGAGTCCCGAGTCCCGAGTCCCGAGTCCCGCCAGTATTATCCGCGCTCCAGGCGCAGGGCCACGAGTTCGCCGTCGTCGGACAGGGCAAACAGCAGGTCGCCGTCGGCCAGCAGCGGGATACGCACCGGGTCGCTGTCGATTTTCTTGCGTCCGATGATGCGGCCGCTGGCGGGATCCAGCGCGTGCAGGTAGCCCTCCAGGTCGCCGACCACCAGGACATCGCCGAAATAGGCCGGGCCACTGAGTTCGCGGCGCAACAGTTCGTTGTTGCTCCAGACAATCTGGCCATTGCCCACATTGTAGGCGTAGACGCTGCCCTCGGCATCGCTCAGGAACACACTGCCCGCGCCCACGGCCACGCTGTGGTGGGTGGAGGCATCTCGCGCCCAGAGGCCGCGGCCATCTTCGCGCGACAGGGCCACGGCGCGGCCCTGGTAGCTGGCGGCGAACACCAGGTCGCCGCGCACCACCGGCGAGCCGTCGATATCCACGACCCGGTCCAGTTCGGCGGAGCCCTGCGGAATGGCGACGCGCTGGTCCCAGCGCGGAATGCCATCGGTGGCATCCAGTGCGATCAGCTTGCCGTTGTCCAGGCCGGCGTAGACCACGCCGGCGGAGATCACCGGTGCGGCGGTGCCGCGCAGGGTCAGTACCGGCAATACGGTGCTGTGGCTCCAGCGCTCCTCGCCACTGGAGGCGTCGAGGCCGATGATCTTGCCGTCGACCGTCTGTACCACCACGCGGCCGGAGCCGACTGCGGGTGCGGCGACCACTTCGCTGGACAGCTGGTGGCTCCAGACTTCTTCGCCGGTGTTCAGGTTCAGGGCCTCGACGCGACCGCGGTAATCCGCGACCACGGCCAGGCCCAGGCCGACACCGACACCGCCGCTGATTTCCACATCCAGTTCGGTTTCCCACAGGCGCTTGCCGCTGCTGCGCTCGAAGGCAATCACGTCCCCCTCGCTGTTGGCGACAACGATACGGCCGGCGGAAATACCGGGCTGCAACATGGCGTAGAGCTTGGCGTCGATATCGCCGATATTGTGGGACCAGACTTCGCGCAGCTCGACGCTGGGCTGGATCTCGACCAGTTCGACCGGGTCCGTGTCTTCTTTTTCGTCATTGGACGCGCAGGCGCCCAGGGTTGCGGCCAGTGCCACCGCCAACATGCGCGCACTCGCGCGGGAAAGGAAACTCATTGCTCAGTGCTCTCCTTGTCCTCGACTTCTACCTCTGCATCGACCGGCTCAGCCTTGTCGTCGGCTGCGGCTTCGGTGTCTTCGGCCGCGGCCAGGCTGTCGGCTTTCATCCGCAGCAACCGGGCGCTGTTGGCCTGTTCCGGCAACAGCTGGGCCAGTGCCTGCTGGTAGGCACTGTGGGCCGCCGCCTCATCGCCCTGCTGCAGCAGGATATCGCCGCGGGTTTCGGCGTAGAGGGAGGCGAAGGCCGGCGGCACCTCGCCTTCCAGCAGTGCCAGCGCCTCTTGCGGTTCACCGCGCGCGGCCTTCACTGCAGCCAGGCGGCGCTTGGCCAGCAGTTGCATGGTGGGCTCGGCGCCGTTGTCCAGCACCCACTGCAGTTGTTTGGCGGCCGCTTCCAGGTCGTTGTCTTCCGCGGCGATGGCGGCCAGGCGCAGGGCTGCCTGGCTGGCGTAGATACGCTGGCTGAATTCTTCCTTCAACTGGCGGGCGACGCTCTTGGCGGTGGTCAGCTGTTTGTTGTCCGGCTGGCCCTCGTTGGCAGACACGGCCTGGACAAAGCTCTGGTAGAGGTTGGAGGCGGCTTCGGCCTCGCCCCGCTCGCTGTCCTGCCACCACTGGTAGCCGAAGTAGCCGGCCAGTGCCAATACCACGCCGGTGACGATACCCTTGCCGTTTTCCGCCCACCAGCGCTTGAGCGTTTCTATTTGTTCTTCTTCGGTAATGTGGTCAGCCATTGGATACTTGCCTTTCCTGTAATTATCTGGATCTTCCCGCAGGGAAATCAGGAGCGCCGGGCCCCTTCCCTGCCTGTTCTGTCGTCAGCCTGCCAGCAGCGCGGGCAGTTCGGCCAGCGCGACCGTCTGCTGCGGCTCGTCGGCGCGCAGGAACTTGACGGTGACCTGCCCCGCCGCGGCCTCGTCCTCGCCGATGATCAGCGCGAAGTCGGCGTTGCTGCGGTCGGCCTTTTTCATCTGGCTCTTGAAGCTGCCGCCGCCCATATGGGTCTGCAGGCGCAACCAGGGCAGTTCGTCGCGCAGCTGCTCGGCCGCGGCCAAAGCCGCCGATTGTACATCACCCACGGCGACCAGGTAGGCGTCCACCTGCTGGTCGATGGCTTCGGGCAGTACCTCGAGGGTCTCGAGCATCAGCACCAGCCGCTCGACACCGAGGCCAAAGCCCACGGCCGGGGTGGATTTGCCGCCCATCTGTTCCACCAGGCCGTCGTAGCGGCCACCGGCGCAGACGGTGCCCTGGGCGCCGAGGCTGTCGGTGACCCACTCGAATACGGTCTTGCCGTAGTAGTCGAGGCCGCGCACCAGCTTCGGATTGATCTCGTAGGCGACGCCGGCGGCGTCGAGCATGGCTTTCAGGCGGTCGAAGTGCGCCGCGGATTCCCCGTCGAGGAAGTCCAGTAGACAGGGCGCATCGGCCAGCAGTTCCTGGGTCTGGGGGTTTTTGCTGTCGAGTATGCGCAGCGGGTTGCGCTCCAGGCGGCGCTGGCTGTCTTCATCCAGCTGTTCGCGGCGCTCGCTCAGGTAGGTCACCAGCGCCTCGCGGTAGGCGGCGCGGCTGGCGGAGTTGCCGAGCGAGTTGAGTTGCAGTTTGACGTGATCCTGGATCCCCAGTTGGCGCCACAGGCGCGCGGTCATGACCAGGATTTCCGCATCGATGTCGGGGCCCTCGATGCCGAAGACTTCGATACCGAACTGGTGAAACTGGCGCAGGCGGCCTTTCTGCGGGCGCTCGTAGCGGAACATGGGGCCGAAATACCACAGCCGCTGGGGCTGGGTCAGCAGGTTGTTCTGGATGGCCGCGCGCACGGTGCCGGCGGTGCCTTCCGGGCGCAGGGTGACGCTGTCGCCGCTCTTGTCTTCGAAGGTGTACATCTCCTTCTCGACAATATCGGTGGCCTCGCCCACGGCGCGCGAGAACAGCTGTGTCGCCTCCAGGTAGGGCGTGCGGATCTCGCTGTAGCCGTAGCGGGCGAAGAGTTCGCTGAGGGTGGATTCCACATACTGCCACACCGGGGACTGGCCCGGCAGCAGGTCATTCATGCCGCGTATTGCGCGAAGTTGTTTCAACGGTGTTCCTTACTTGCTAATTTTTTGCGGCCACACGGACGGGTGTCAGTAAGAAGGTCCTGTGGCGGCGCTGCTGCCGGTACTCTCTTGCGGGACACGCCGTAAATCCATCCCTGGAGGCTTGTCGGCGAGGTCCCTCTCGCCAACAGTCCCGCAAGAGAGTACCGGCATCAGCGCCTTCGCATTTGATTTCTGTGTTCTTTTTCGAGTCCCGAGTCCCGAGTCCCGAGTCCCGAGTCCCGAGTCCCGAGTCCCGAGTCCCGAGTCCCGAGTCCCAACAATCATGCCTTGGCAATAATATCCGCCTCGCGCTCTTCCTTGGCCGCGGCTTTCTCGCGGATCAGGCGCTCGAGGTTGTCGACCAGGTTGTCGTGATTGAATTTGCGGTCCGGCTTGCCGTCCACATAGATGGCGTGGCTGGGCGTGCCGCCGGTGAGGCCGATATCCGCCTCCTTGGCTTCGCCGGGGCCATTGACGATGCAGCCGATCACCGCCACGTCCAGCGGCGTGGTGATATCTTCCAGCCGCGTTTCCAGTTCGTTCATGGTCTGTACCACGTCGAAGTTCTGGCGCGAACAGCTGGGGCAGGCGATAAAGTTGATGCCCTTGGTGCGCAGGCGCAGGCTCTTCAGGAGATCCCAGCCCACTTTCACTTCTTCCACCGGGTCCGCCGCCAGCGAGACCCGCAGGGTATCGCCGATGCCGTCCAGCAGCAGCGCGCCCAGGCCGATGGCGGACTTGACCGTGCCGGAGCGCAGGCCGCCGGCCTCGGTGATGCCCAGGTGCAGCGGCTGTTCTATCTGCTGCGCCAGTTTGCGGTAGGCGACGGTGGCCATGAAGATATCGGAGGCTTTGACGCTGACCTTGAAATCCTGGAAATCCAGGCCGTCGAGAATCTCCACATGGCGCAGGGCGGATTCGACCAACGCGTCCGGTGTGGGTTCGCCGTACTTCTTCTGCAGGTCTTTTTCCAGCGAGCCGGCGTTGACGCCGATGCGGATGGGGATATTCAGGTCGCGGGCCTTGTCCACCACGGCGCGGATGCGCTTCTCGCGGCCGATATTGCCCGGGTTGATGCGCAGGCAGTCGACGCCGAGGTCCGCTACGCGCAGCGCGATGCGGTAGTCGAAGTGGATATCTGCCACCAGCGGCACTTCCGCCTGCTTTTTGATCTCGCCGAAGGCCTCGGCGGCGTCCAGGCTGGGCACGGAGACGCGCACGATATCGGCGCCCGCTGCCTGCAGCCGGCGGATCTGGTCGACGGTGGCGGCCACGTCGCAGGTGTCGGTATTGGTCATGCTCTGCACCGAGATCGGCGCATCACCGCCGACGGGCACGTTGCCCACCATAATCTGACGCGACCGGCGGCGGACAATGGGTGACTCAAATTGCATAGGGCTGACTCGGCAGTTTCGCAGACTGGATAAATGAGGGGGAGATTATAAATGCGGAAGGCTTACAAATCAGCATGGATGGCCGATTTGTCACGCCGACAGCGGCCTCCGGCGGGGCGGAATTGCCGGGATGTGCTGCCTGCACGCTAAAATGCGGGCTGGTCAAACCAGTATCGGCCCGGGAGAGACTGCCGCGGAGGGTGGGCAGGCGGGTCGCCCCGCAGCCACCGTGCCGCTTCAGTCCCCGACCGTAAGCTTGCGTGTGCGGCGGTTGCCTAACGGGTCACTGTCCACCAGTTCGCCGTGGAAGCGCACCTCGGTGCCGCTCGCATTGCCCAGCATCAACTGGAATGGCGGCTGACCGGCCACCGATACCTTTGAACCGGCGGGTTGCAGCTTGGCCAGGAGCACGGCGCCGCTGGCGTCTTTCACCTCGATCCAGGCCTCTTCGGTGAAGGCCAACTGCAGCGATTCACTGCCGGCCGGCGCGGGAGCCGGGTCGAAGGACGGCTCGCTGACGGGGTCCGCCGCGGGGGCGGCCTCCGCGGCAGTCTCTTGCTGCTGGGGGGCTTCTTCTGCTGGGGGCTGCTGTTCCGCTGAGGGCTGCTGTTCCGCTGAAGGCTCATTTTCCGCTGAGGGCTCTATCTCCGCTGAAGGCTCTACCTCCTTCGCTGAGGGCTCTTCCGCCAGCGGTTGTAGTGGGGCCGCCTCTGCGTCGGTGTCGGGCCCTTGCGGCTGTACATTGCCGGCTACTGCGAATGCCCCGGATTCCACCGGCGCCTGTTCGGCGGCAAGGGCCTCTTCCCCGGCGGGCTCCGCAGTCAGTACCGGCGGGGTCAGGTCGCGCCCGTTCAGCCACCAGAATACGCCGGCAACGAGCAGTAGCGGCAGCAGGGCCAGGCCGCGCAGGTTGCGCTTGGGGCGGTTGTCGATCACCGGACCGCGGCGCACGTGCTCAACGATTGCGCGGCTCTCTTCTTCCGCGGCAGCGTAGCCGGAGAAGGCGGCCAGTACCGGGGCTGAATCCAGGCCCAGTTCCTTGCAGGCATTGCGGATATAGCCGCGCACATAGAGTGCACTCGGCAGGCGCTCGTATTCGTCGCGCTCGAGCAGGTCCAGCTTTTCGACCGTCATGCACAGGCGGCGGGAGAGCTCCTCGCGGCTGAGGCCGGCGCTTTCGCGGCCCCGCTGCAGCTGGCTGCCGGGGGAGTTGTCCAGGCTCCGCGCATCGCTCTGCGAGGCGCGGTTCCCGGCGTTTTCGACGCTTTCAGAAACGTTATCCGTCATTGGCTGTCATCTTCTTGTACTTCAGCGCTTCGTCTGAGTAGGGATAGAGGTTTTTCAGCGCAAGGGCGTAACTGCGTTCCTTGTTACGGTTGCCAAAAACTTTCTCGATGCGGATGCCCAGCCACAGGGACTGGGGGATCTGCCGGTTGTTCGCGCTGAACCGATCCAGGTAGCGCTTGGCCTCTGGGTAGGCACCGGCATCGAATTTTAGTTCCGCCAGTTCCAGCAGCGCCTGCGGCATGCCTTCGTTCAGTGCCAGCGCGCGGGTATAGGCCTTCTCCGCCTCCTCCACCCGGCCGAGCTTGAGAGCGGTGCGCCCCAGATTGGCCAACGCGTATGACCGGCGGTTGTAGCGCAGGTCCGCGGAGGCCTCGCGGAACAGCTCCAGCGCCTCCTCGTAGCGTTCCTGCTGGTAGAGAAACACCCCGTAGTTGGTCTTTGCCATGGAGAAGTCGTCGCCATAGCGCAGGGCTTTCTTGAAGTGGGATTCGGCTACATCCAGCTCGCCCTGGGACTGGTAGAGCAGGGCCAGGCCGTGGTGGGCGCGGGGGTCGCGCTCGCCGAGTTCCAGGGCTTTCAGGAAGTGCTGGCGCGCCGCCTCGCGGTTGTCGCCGCTCTGCAGATAGCGGAGGCCCAGCTGCACATGGGTCTCCAACGCCTTGTCCAGGTCGATTTCCTGTTTTGGCGGCAGGCCGGTGGTGACACAACCACTCAGCCACGCAGTAAGAAGTATTCCCACCATGGGTGGGGAAAGAATTCTGGATAACACAACATCACCTGTCATTTTTATATTTCATCCCGGTGATGTCTGGTCGACATCACCCGACGATGCGTACCGGGCTTTCAATATCGTCGCCGCGCCCGGCATTGCGGCGGCCGGCGTCCCGGTAGCGCTCGGAGCGGCGTGTGCGGTCGTTGACGCTGCCGGCCAGTTGGCCGCAGGCCGCGGCGATATCGTCGCCGCGAGTGGTGCGTACGGTTACGGTAAAGCCTTTGTCCAGCAAAATCTGTTGAAACCGTCGCAAAGCGTTGTTGCTGACCCGTTGGTAATCGGACAGCTCGAACGGGTTGAAGGGTATCAAATTTATTTTGACAGGCACATCGCGCAGCAATTCGGCCAGTTGTTCGGCGTGCTCCGGGCGGTCGTTGACCTCCCGCATCAGGGTGTACTCGATGGTCATCTTGCGATGGGTGTCGGGCATGCTGGCGATATAGCGCACGGCGCTGTCCAGAAGCATCGCAATCGGATACTTCCTGTTGATCGGCACCAGTTCGTTGCGCAATTCGTCGTTGGGCGCGTGCAGCGAGATGGCGAGGCTCACATCGGTCACCTCGGACAGCCGGTCCAGTGCCGGCACCACGCCGGAGGTGCTCAGGGTCACGCGGCGCTTGGAGATGCCGTAGGCGTTGTCTTCCATCATCAGGTTCATGGCATCGACGACGTTGTCGAAGTTGAGCAGCGGCTCGCCCATGCCCATCATGACCACGTTGGTGACCTTGCGCGGCCCCTTCGGCTCCAGTTGACCGAAGGACTTGCAGGCAATCCACACCTGGCCGATGATCTCGGCCGCAGTCAGGTCGCGGTTAAAGCCCTGCTTGCCGGTGGCGCAGAAGCTGCAGTCCAGTGAGCAGCCCACCTGGGAGGAAACACACAGGGTGCCGCGCTCGCCGTCGGGGATATAGACGGTCTCGATGGCGCTGCCGCCCTCGACGCGGATCAGCCACTTGCGCGTGCCGTCGGAGGAATCCCACTGCTTGAGCACTTCGGGGGCGCGGATCTCGGCCACTTTGGCCAGCTTTTCGCGCAGCGCCTTGCTGACGTTGGTCATCTGCGCGAAATCGTCCACCCCATTCTGGTGCATCCATTTCAGCACCTGCACGGCGCGGAAGCGCTTCTCGCCCAGGGACTCGAAGAATGCGGTCAGCTTCTCGACCGAGAGGCCGAGCAGGTTCACTTTGTCGGATTGTGGCTGGCTCATGGGTAACAGTGCCTCTAAGCTGGCTCGGTGGCGGCCCAGACGTTCCGGCCCCGGGTTTCGGGGTTCCGTTTCGCTAGCCGGGACGGGGTACGCCTTTCTGGGACACGGCTGGGCGCCCCCGCCGTAAATACATCCCTGGAGGCTTGTCTGCGAGGTCCCTCTCGCTGACAGTCCCTGCACCCATTGTCGGTAGCAGGGCCTTCACATCGACTCAAGAGTTGTTAACACCTTTGCCGATGCGCGAATCACAAGGTACGCCGTGCGCACCATTATGCTTCCAGTTTACAAATCAACCGCGCGGGCAGATTTCGTCGTCGGCGAAGAAATAGCTGATTTCGCGGCCGGCGGATTCGGCGGAGTCGGAGCCGTGTACCGCGTTGGCGTCAATGCTGTTGGCGAAATCGGCGCGGATGGTGCCGGCTTCGGCTTCCTTCGGGTTGGTGGCGCCCATCAGGTCGCGGTTGGCGGCGATGGCGTTTTCACCTTCCAGCACCTGCACGACAACCGGGCCGGAGGTCATGAAGCCTACCAGATCCTTGAAGAAGGGGCGCTCCTTGTGCTCGGCGTAGAAGCCTCCGGCTTTCTCGTCGGACAGGTGCAGCATTTTCATGGCGACGATACGCAGGCCGGCCTTTTCAAAGCGGCTTTCGATTTCGCCGATCACGTTCTTGGCTACCGCGTCCGGCTTGATGATGGAAAGAGTGCGCTCCAGGGCCATGTTTTTCTCCAATTTGTCTGATTGCTGGGATATCTGTAATTCCAATACGGAAAGAGCAACCAATAAGTTGCTCTTTCCCAATATTCACTTAGCTCAATAAATGAACAACCGTCGGTGACGGCCGGCGGATTATACGCGTTAGTGCGTGAAGTTTGTACTATTTCCGCCCGGGTCCGCTAATCGGCCTCTTCGATCCAGGCCGCCTGGATGGCCTCGAGGATTTTCTCGCCGCAGCGGTCCGGGTCGTCGTCGAAACCGGGCAGTTCGATCACCCAGTTGCGCAGGTCGACGAAGTTGACCCGCAGCGGGTCCACATCCGGATGGGTATCCACCAGCTCGATGGCGATATCGTTGATGTCGGTCCATTTCATAGTATTTTCCCCGGCAGTGACTGCTCCGTCAGTGTTTTTCGGATACCTGGTTGATGGTGTATTTGGGAATCTCGACCACCAGGTCCTCGCCGTCGACGATGGCCTGGCAGGACAGGCGGGATTCCGGCTCCAGGCCCCAGGCCTTGTCCAGCAGGTCCTCTTCCAGCTCGTCCGGATCCTCCATCGAGTCGAAGCCCTCGCGCACGATCACGTGGCAGGTGGTGCAGGCACAGGATTTTTCGCAGGCGTGCTCGATCTCGACACCGTTCTGCAGGGCCGCGTCGCAAACGCTGACTCCGGGTTCCACTTCCACAACCTTGCCGTCGGGGCAGAGTTCGGCATGGGGTAAAAATACGATCTTCGGCATAACTGACTCTCTGTGGTCCGGGAACCCAGCCTGCGGGCGAAACCGGCGATGGTCCGGGAGGACAATCGCCGGCCGGGCTGGCTCCTACAAAATCATTGATCAAATTCGTCCAGGGAGTGGCCCTGCATGGCGCGCTTGATCGATGCGTCCATACGGCGCTGGGCGAAGGCTTCGGACAGCTCGTTGAGTGCCTCGATGCGCCTGTGGATCTCGTCGGCGTCGCCGCCGTTGTGCGCCAGGCGCAGCGCTTCCATGCCCCGTTCGAGCGCGTCCAGTTCCCGTTCGTCCAGCAGCTCGGCACCGTTTTCCCGCAACGCGACCAGCAGGCTTTCCAGGGTGCGTTCGGCTTCCACCTGGGCCTCGCGCAGGGCGCGGGCGGCCATGTCCTCTTCGGCGTGGGTGTAGGAGTCCTGCAACATGCGGGTGATATCCGCGTCTTCCAGCCCGTAGGACGGCTTGACGGTGATATCCGCGCTGACGCCGCTGCTCTTTTCCATCGCGCTGACGGACAGCAGGCCATCGGCATCCACCTGGAAGGTCACGCGGATATGGGCGGCACCGGCGGTCATCGGCGGGATGCCGCGCAGCTCGAAGCGCGCCAGGGAACGGCAGTCCGAGACCAGTTCCCGCTCGCCCTGCACCACGTGCACCGCCATGGCGGTCTGGCCGTCCTTGAAGGTGGTGAACTCCTGCGCCTTGGCCACCGGAATGGTGGTGTTGCGGGCGATCAGCTTCTCGGTCAGGCCGCCCATGGTCTCGATGCCCAGGGACAGCGGGATCACGTCCAGCAGCAACAGGTCGTCGCCGGACTTGTTGCCCACCAGCACGTCCGCCTGGCGCGCGGCGCCGATGGCGACCACCTTGTCCGGGTCGATATCCGCGTGGGGCGCGCGACCGAAATAGTCCTCCACCCGCTCGCGCACACGCAGGGTGCGGGTGGAACCGCCCACCAGCACCACTTCGTCGATATCTTCCGCGCCCAGCTCGGCGTCGCGCAGGGCGCGCTTGCAGGCGCGCAGGGTCTTGGCGATCAGCGAGTCCAGCAGTTCGGCCATGCCGGCGCGATCCAAGCTGCCGCGCCAGTCGCCGAATTCGAGCGCGACGCTCTCTTCCCGCGCCAGCGCCTCCTTGGCGGTGCAGGCACGATCCAGCAGGGCCCGCTGGGTGGTGACATCCAGGTCACTGCCGAGGCCCGCCTGCCCGGCGATCCAGCTGGCGATGGTGCGATCGAAGTCGTCGCCGCCCAGGGCCGTGTCGCCGCCGGTGGACAGCACTTCGAACACGCCGCGGGACAGGCGCAGGATGGAGATATCGAAGGTGCCGCCGCCCAGGTCGTAAACGGCGATTGTCCGGTCGGCGCCGCCCTCTTCCTCACTGTCCAGGCCGTAGGCCACCGCCGCGGCCGTGGGTTCGTTCAGAAGCCGCAGTACATGCAGGCCGGCGAGGCGGGCCGCGTCTTTGGTGGCCTGGCGCTGGGCGTCGTCGAAGTAGGCCGGCACCGTGATCACGGCGCCGTCCAGCTCGCCGCCCAGGGCTTCGCTGCCGCGCTGCGCCAGCACCCTGAGGATTTCCGCCGATACCTGCACCGGGCTGACCGGGCCGGCAGCGGTTTCGATCATCGGCATGCCGCCGTCGTTGTCACTGTCTGCAAAGCGATACGGCAACTGCTCGCCGAAACTTTTCACGTCGCCGATACCGCGCCCCATCAGGCGCTTGATCGACAGCATGGTGTTGTAGGGATCCTCGCCGGCGCGCGCGCGGGCCTCCGCGCCCACGCCAATGCCGTCCTCACCGTAGTGCACCGCCGACGGCAGTATTACGCTGCCGTCCTCGGCCGCGATCGCTTCGGCCGAACCGCTGCGCACCGCGGCCACCAGGGAGTTGGTGGTACCCAGATCGATACCCACCGCGCGCTTGCGCTGGTGTGGTTCCGGGGTCTGGCCGGGTTCGGAAATCTGCAGTAATGCCATGGTAAATCTTCAGTCCAGGTCTTCTTCCAGTTCTTCCACCTGCTTCTGCAGCTTGCTCAGGAACTGCAGTTTGAGCAGGGAGTCTTTGCCCGCGTCGAGATCGCCGGCGACAAAGACCTCGGCGAAATGTTTCTGTTCACCGCTGTACAAGCCGTGTACTTCATCGGCCAGTTCGTCCAGCGCGGCGGCCGGGTCCGCTTCGCCACGCACGTCCTCCAGGCGCTCGCGCAGCATCATCTGCTGCATCAGGAATTCGGCGTCGGAGGTCGTTTGCTCGGGGCTGACCTCGACGCCGGCCAGTTTCAGCAGGTAGGCGGCGCGCTGTACCGGATCGCGCAGCGTTGTGTGGGCCTCGTTGATCTGCGCCGCGTACTGCATGGCGAGCAGCTGCTCGCGATCGGATTTCGACGCGTACTTGTCCGGGTGAAATTCCCGCTGCAGCTCGCGGTAGCGCTCGGCCAGGGCCCGGCGATCGACTTCAAAGCCGGGTTTCAGGCCGAATATTTCGAAATAGGTCTGTGCCATGGGCCTGTCCTCTCCCCCGGCCCCTCTCCCGGAGGGAGAGGGGCGCTCATGTTTCGGAGTTCGGAGATGCGTAGGGCGCGCCGTGCGCACCTCCCGAGTCCCGAGTCCCGAGTCCCGAGTCCCGAACATATTAAAAAGGCCGGCGTGCGCGACGCACCCGGCCTCTCTGGCGGCAGCGGAAAATTCACACGTGAAAGCTTTCGCCGCAGCCGCATTCGTTTTTCACGTTGGGGTTGGAGAAGGCAAACCCTTCGTTCAGCCCCTCCTTGACGAAATCCAGCTCGGTACCGTCCAGGTAGGCCAGGCTTTTCGGGTCGACGACCAGCTTGACGTCGTCGCGCTCGAACACCTGGTCCTCCGGTTCGGCCCGATCGACGAACTCGAGCACATAGGCCATGCCCGAGCAGCCGGCGGTCCTGATGCCGACGCGGATGCCGATACCACTGCCGCGCTTCTCGAGCTGGCGCCGGATATGATCCCGGGCCGCGTCTGTCATGGTAATTGCCATAGCGGTTCCCCTACTGCTTCCGCTCGCGATCAACCGGCCTCTTTTGCGTCACCGGCCAGTTGGCCGCGCTTTTCGCGAATGCTCTTCACGGCGGCCTTGATGGCGTCTTCCGCCAGTACAGAGCAGTGAATTTTTACCGGCGGCAATGCCAGTTCCTCGGCGATGGCGGTGTTCTTGATCTGCTCCGCCTCGTCGATGCTCTTGCCCTTGACCCACTCGGTCAGCAGGGAGCTGGAGGCAATGGCGGAGCCGCAGCCGTAGGTCTTGAACTTGGCATCCTCGATCACGCCGTCGTCGTTGACCTGGATCTGCAGGCGCATCACATCGCCACAGGCCGGCGCGCCGACCATGCCGGTGCCGACGTTGTCCGCCTTGTCGTCCATACGACCGACATTGCGGGGATGTTCATAGTGATCGATCACTTTATCGCTGTATGCCATGACTCTTATCTCCTAAATCTTTGCCGGTGCGGAATTAATGAGCGGCCCACTCAATGGTATTGAGATCGATGCCGTCTTTGTACATGTCCCACAGGGGCGACAGTTCGCGCAGTTTTTCCACCGCCTTGCGCACTTCCGCGGCGGCGGTGTCCACGTCGCTTTCGGTGGTGAAACGGCCGAAGCTGAAACGCAGGGAGCTGTGGGCCATTTCGTCGTTGACGCCCAGCGCGCGCAGTACGTAGCTGGGCTCGAGGCTGGCGGAGGTACAGGCGGAGCCGGAGGAAATCGCCAGGTCCTTCAGCGACATGATCAGGCTCTCGCCCTCGACGAAGGCGAAGCTCACGTTCAGGTTGCCGACCACCCGCTGCTCGAGGGAGCCGTTGATATGGACCTCTTCCATATCGCTGATCTGGTCCCAGAAGCGGTTGCGCAGCATCAGCAGGCGCTCGTTTTCCGCCGCCATTTCCTCTTTGGCGATACGGAAGGCCTCGCCCATGCCCACGATCTGGTGGGTCGGCAGGGTGCCGGAACGCATGCCGCGCTCGTGGCCGCCGCCGTGGATCTGCGCCTCGATGCGCACCCGCGGCTTGCGGCGCACGTACAGGGCACCGATCCCCTTGGGGCCGTATACCTTGTGGCCGGAGAAGGACATCAGGTCGACTTTCATTTCCGCCAGGTCGATCGGCAGCTTGCCGGCACTCTGGGCCGCGTCCACGTGGAAGATCACTTTCTTCGCGCGGCAGATCTCGCCGATGGCGGCGATGTCGTTGATCACGCCGATTTCGTTGTTGACGTGCATCAGGCTCACCAGGATGGTGTCCTCGCGCAGCGCTTCCTCCACCTGCTCCGGGTAGACGATGCCGTCTTCACGGGGATTCAGGTAGGTGACTTCAAAGCCCTCCCGCTCCAGCTGACGGCAGGTGTCCAGCACCGCCTTGTGCTCGATCTTGGAGGTGATGATGTGCTTGCCGCGGCCCTGGTAGAAGTGGGCCGCGCCCTTGATTGCCAGGTTGTCGGATTCGGTGGCACCGCTGGTCCAGACGATTTCGCGCGGGTCGGCATTGACCAGGTCGGCGACCTGGCGACGCGCGTCCTCGACCGCCTCTTCCGCTTTCCAGCCGAACAGGTGGGAGCGGGACGCGGGGTTGCCGAAGTTGCCCTCCATGGTCATCTGCTCCGCCATTTTGCTGGCGACGCGGGGGTCCACCGGGCAGGTAGCCGAATAGTCCAGGTAGATGGGAAGCTTCATACTTATCTCTCTCCGCGCACTGTGCTGTTAACTCGAGTGCTGTACTTGCTGAATTCTGGCAAAACCGGCGGTCCGGCGGCGCGCACCTTACTGTAAGCCGCCGATCACCGCCACTTTCTGTTCCGGCGCGTCGCGCAGTTCCTGGCGCCGCGCCACTTCCTGCACCTCGGCCCGCGCCACCAGGTCGGCGAGACTGATACCGTTCAGGAAGCTGTGTATCTGGTCGCTGAGGTCACACCACAGGTAGTGGGTGAGGCACTGTTCGCCACCGGCGCAATCGCTGTTGCCGCCGCAGCTGGTGGCATCCACGGACTCGTTGACCGCATCGACAATCTGGGCCACATAGATCTCGCCGCCGGCACGCGCCAGGCGATAGCCGCCACCGGGGCCGCGCACACTGGAAACCAGGCCGGACTGCCGCAGGCGGGAGAACAACTGTTCCAGGTAAGACAGGGAGATCCCCTGGCGTTTTGAGATATCCGCCAGGCTGATAGGGCCGCGACCGGCGTGCAGCGCCAGGTCCAGCATCGCCGTGACCGCGTAGCGGCCTTTGGTTGTCAAACGCATATCAGCTCCCGACTGATCTACAGCCCTTATCCGATCGGGGCGGGAGTATGTAATAACCCAGCAACCCAGTCAAGTATATAACCGGGTATCGGAGTCAGGTATTTCCCAAATGCGGAACGCTGAACGATGAATGCGGAATACGCGGAGATAGTTGATGCCGGACTGCAATATCTCCACCGCGACCAGGCGTTCATGCCTCTCAGTCGCGGAACTGCCCGCAGCCACGGCGGCCTTCCGCATCAATCATCCGGCCTGCCCTTGCCTCCAGTGCGGTGAATATGGTTCTGGATCGCCGTCAGCATGCCGCGCAATATCCCCAGCTCCATATCGTCCGGACGCACGCGACTGAACAGTCGGCGCAGGCGCGTCATGGTCTGGCGCGGGTTGTCCGGGTCGATAAAACCGAGCTCGCCCAGGGCCTGCTGCAGGTGCTCGTAGTAGAGTTCCATATCGCTCGCTTTGGCCGGCGGCCTGTCCCAGTCCGCGTAGCTGAGCTCGCCCCCCCTGCCCGCTTCCAGTGCGGCCACGCGCACCTCGTAGGCCAGCACCTGCACCGCGGTGGCCAGGTTCAGCGAGCTGTAGTCCGGATTGGATGGGATATGCACGTGGTAGTTGCAGACCTGCAGCTCCTCGTTGGTCAGGCCGCGGTCCTCGCGCCCGAACACCAGCGCCACCGGATGGCTCTGTGCCTCGGCCACGGTGCGGGCACCACACTCCCGCGGGGTCAGCAGCGGCCAGGGGATGCGGCGTTCACGGGCGCTGGTTCCCACCACCAGGCCGCAATCGGCCACCGCTTCTTCCAGCGTGTCCACCACCACGGCACTGTCCAGCAGGTCCGCGGCACTGGAAGCCCGCCAGATGGCGTTGGCGGCGGGGAACTCCCGCGGCGCCACCAGGTAGAGTTGGCTGAGGCCCATGTTCTTCAGCGCGCGGGCCGCGCCACCGATATTGCCGGGGTGGGCCGTGTTGACGAGCACCACGCGCACATTGTCGAGGGGAGAGAGATCCGGGGACGAGTTGGCCATACTGGTATGCATTAGTCGGTCGTTAGCGGCGCGCGAGTGTAGCAAAAGTGCGCGGGAATCCCTACAATCGCCGCCGTCGGCGCCCCGCGGCCGGCGCGACGATGCGCCAGACCTATCGATGCCCGACCCGGAGTTGCTGCTCGCTGCTCCCGCTTTTTACGAATCCCCCAACCACCACTGTGCGGAATAGCTATGGAACCCATGCTGAATATTGCCCTGCGCGCGGCGCGCAAGGCCGGAGAACTGATTGAACGGGCCTGGGAGCGCAGCGACCTGACCAAATTCGAGGAGAAGGGCCGCAACGATTTCGTCACCGAAGTGGACAAGGCCTGCGAGCAGGAGATCATCTACCACCTGCGCAAGGCCTACCCCAAACACAGCATCCACGCGGAGGAGAGCGGCGTTCTCGAGGGCGCCGAGCCGGACTACGAGTGGATCATCGACCCGCTCGACGGCACCACCAACTTTATCCACGGCATTCCGCAATTCGCCGTCTCCATCGCCTGCCGCTACCGCGGTCGCATCGAACACGCGGTGGTGCTGGACCCGATCAAGCGTGAGGAGTTCACTGCCAGCCGCGGCCGCGGCGCGGCCCTGAACGGCCGCCGCATCCGCGTCTCCGGTCGCCAGAACCTGCGCGGTGGCCTGATCGGTACCGGTATCCCGTTCAATGGCCCGGCACTGGAGAATATGGATTCCTACCTGGCGGCACTGAAAGAGATCGCCGGCCAGACCGCCGGCATCCGCCGCCCGGGCGCCGCGGCGCTGGACCTGGCCTATGTGGCCGCGGGCCGCTTCGACGGTTTCTGGGAAATGTACCTGAACAGCTGGGATATCGCCGCCGGCTCGCTGCTGGTCAAAGAGGCCGGCGGCCTGATCAGCGATTTCCGCGGCGGCGACGGCTACCTGGACTCCGGTCACCTGGTCTGCGCCACCCCCAAGGCATTCAAGCCGCTGCTGCAGATTGTCGGCAAGCACCTGGGCTCGGTGCGGTAATTCCCGGGGCGCCGCGGGAAGGAGCCGTCAATCACTGGCGGCAACCGCCAGCTGCTTTACCTCGCACCCGTCTGACAACAGCGCCTCCAGGGGCTTCGGCCGGCCGATATGGTAGCCCTGCACCAGGTCGACACCGATAGTGCGCAGCCTGGCCTCGGTAGAGGCGTCCTCCACATACTCGGCAATGGTCTGCGCCCCCAGGCGATGCGCCACCTGGTGAATTGACTCGACGATGATCGAATCGACAAAGTTCGATTCCACCTGCCGCACAAAGCTGCCGTCGATCTTGATAAAGTCGACGGAGAAAGCCTTCAGGTAGTTGAACGAGCTGAGACCGTTGCCAAAATCATCCAACGCCACCTTGCAGCCCATCTCCCGCAGCCGGGCGACAAAATAGCCGGCGTTTTCCAGTTGATTGATGACCGCGGTCTCGGTAATCTCGAACCCCACGCGGGACAGGGGGATCGACGTTTTTTCCAGCACCTCGATCAGGTGGGACTGGAAGCTGCCATCCCCGAGCGCATCGGCGGAAATATTCAGGGAGAAGTGCAGCCCCGCGCGGGCTACTTCTGCAGCACGCCGCACCAGTACCTCGTCCACTACCCAGCGATCGATCTGCGGCATCAGCCCGTAGCGCTCCGCCGCGGGAATAAACGCCGCCGGCAGGATCAGGCTGCCGTAATCGTCCACCATCCGAACCAGCACTTCGTAGTGATTGATCGCGACGATATTGCCGGTGGCCGCGATCGGCTGCACGCAGAGAGCCAGCCGGCGCTCGTCGAGGGCCTCGCGAATAGCGGATGCCATGATGATTTCCCGGTGCTGGTCGGCGGCCGCGCTCTGCTCCCGCTCGTAGATCATCACCGTGCCGCGGCTGGCGTGCTTGGCCGAGTAACAGGCGACATCCGCCTGGCTGAGGAGATCGCCGAGCCGGTCGTTGTGGCGATTGATTTCGGTAATACCGACACTGGCCCCCACATCGTAGATGCGTTCGTTCCAGGGGAAACGCAGGGAGACAATCTGGCGAATCAACTGCTCGCAACGCAGTTTTGCCTGTTCTGCATTGCAGTGGCGGAACAGCAGGCCGAACTCGTCCCCGCCCAGGCGCGCGACACTGTCGGACGCACGCAACAGGCCGCGCAGGTACTTGCTGACCTTTTTCAACAGCGCATCCCCGGCCAGGTGCCCGGCGCTGTCGTTGACCACCTTGAAACGGTCCAGGTCGATGTAGGCGAGCGAATGACAACGGTCACCGCCGCGCACACTGTCGATTGCATCCAGGAGCTCGCGCTTGAAGGCGTCGCGATTCGGCAATCCGGTCAGGTCATCGTGGGAGGCCTTGTAGCTCAATTGCCGGATCAACTGCCGCGACTCGCTCACATCCTGGAATACAGTGACCGCCCCCAGCAGCGCACCGCGCTCGTTTTTAAGCGGTGAGGCGGAGTGCTTGATATCGTAGGTGCGGCCGTCGCGGCTGTGCAGCACAGTGCCATCGGCGCCGTAGACGATTTCGCCGCGCTGGAGACACTCGGCCACCGCGTGATCCAGCGGCTTACCATCGCGCCCCCGAGTGATATGAAACACCGATTCGATCGGCTGCCCACGGGCCTCCTCGAAACCAATCCCGGTCATCTGTTCCGCCACCGGGTTCATGAAATTGATATGCCGCTGCACATCGGTGGCAATGACCGCATCGGCGATCGAGGACAAGGTCACCTGCAGGCGCTCCTTGGCCTCCATCAGACTGGCCTCGCTGCGCTTGCGCCAGTCGATATCCTCGATCTGGGCAACCGAATACAGCGGCTCTCCGTTCACATCCCGGGCGTGGCAGAAACTCAGGTGCCCCCAGACCACCGCACCATCCCTGCGCAGGTAGCGCAGCTCCAGGTGCGGGGCCTGCTGGCGCCCGCTGACAAAATCCCGCCAGAAGGCGCGGCTGCTGTCCCGGTCTTCCCGACAGGTGATATCGAAGACACTGCGCCCTTCAAGCTCACCGCTGGAGTACTGCAGGAATTCACCGAAACTGCGGTTCGCCTGCAGTATCCGCCCCTCCAGCGACACCAGCAGCATGCCGATGCGCGAGTTTTCCACCGCGGCACGGAAACTGCTTTCCACCTCGACAATGCGCGCGTTGCGGTTGCGCTCGATGTTGGTGTACAGCGCCATCGCGTAGGCCGGCAGCGTGGCGACGAAAATAGACAGGACCAGCGAAGCGGTGTGCGGTTGCAGGGACCCGGACATCAGCGCCGGGTTGGGGTGCGCCTCCACCCCCACGTAGCGGAAAACCAGGGCCGTCACGGTCAGGAAGACCAGCAGCAGGGTCTGTAATACCGGCAGCCGGGTCGCGGCCCAGATCAGCGGCAGCGACACGAACACGAACGGCAACAGCGCCACCTCCAGCAGCACGAACACCGAACCGATGGCAACCGCCGACACCGCCAGGAAACGCCCCAGCAGCGCCGGGCCCAGCGCCGCGCGCAGATTCTCGGGCCGGCAGTGCAGCGCCAG
Source organism: Microbulbifer litoralis (assembly GCF_023634065.1). Classification (GTDB taxonomy): domain Bacteria; phylum Pseudomonadota; class Gammaproteobacteria; order Pseudomonadales; family Cellvibrionaceae; genus Microbulbifer; species Microbulbifer litoralis. The sequence continues at coordinate 409,283 of NZ_JALKCV010000002.1, read as the reverse complement.
CGGCAGCAGTACCAGGATGCCGATTGCATCCGCCAGGTACCAGGGCAGGACCAGCGATGCGTAGGGCACATCCATCCGCACCGAGGCGATCGCCGAACCGATGCCGGCGCTGGCCAGCGGCGGCACTATCGCCGAGAAAAACGTGAAACGCAGCCAGCGGCGCAACTCGTCGAAGCGGTCCTCCTCCGGGCAGAAACGCCGCAGCAGCGCGGCGGCCAGCAGGATTTCCGTCAATCCCACGCAGGTATAGATCAGCGCCACATCCACGCCGAAATTGATCGACGCGCCAGCGACGACGTTGCCCGCCACGTACGCGGCGAGCAACAGCGGCCAGTCGCGCACCGGCGAGCGATAGAGGTAGGCGATGGCGATGGCATCGGCGTACCAGATGGGTGCGGCGCCCACTTCCGAACTCAGGAGCTTCTTGCACACCACGACAAAAACGGCACCCAGCACTGCCAATTGCAGGGCTGAGATCCAGGGACTTTGACAGAATTGCCGCCGCTCAGGACTGGCATCCGGGAGTAAAACAGACATCCACTGCCTCGGCTTATCGGTATCGTTCCGTGAGTACTGCCTGATTTCTGGAGCTGGCACTCCAACCGGGTAGCGCGGCGTCAGCAAACGTCCCGGCTGGTGTTGGAAACCCCGCATTGCGTCGTTTATTTTGTTTTATCGAGGCCCATTGTAGACGACTTGAAACCGGTTGGCCGGGATACCTCAGTCGACTTCCTCTGTGGGAACCAGGCATTTCTCCACAACCTGACAAAGCTGTATAAGTTCGAACCCGGACGGCAGCGCCGCCTCGCATTCCTCCCCGCTGTATTCACCGATCGCGACGAAGTGGATCTCCGCCGTCTGCGGATCGCCGCACAGGATGGCCGCCATATCCGACGCCGACATTCCCGGCATCGACGCATTGAACAACACGATATCCGGCGACTGGGTACGCGCAGTGAAAATCGCTTCCACCGCGTCGGCCGCGGCCAACAGCTGCACCTGGGAAGCGCCGGCCAGCATGCTGTCGAGACGGTTGAAACCCGCCGGACTGCTGTCCACCAATAACAGGCGACAGGGCAGCAGGCGGATGTCCAACTGGGGTTGCGATTTCAGTTGCATCACCTCGAGCGGCGCGTCGATCAGTGGGAACTCGATCCAGAAGATGGAGCCCTGGTCCTCGTGGCTCTCGAAATCGATGCGCCCGCCCATGGCCTCCGTGAGCCGCTTGGCGATCGCCAGGCCCACACCGGTACCTTCTATCTGTCCCTCTTCGGCGCCGAGGCGGTTGAACGGCTCGAACACTTCCGCCTGCTTGTCCTCCGGAATCCCCTGGCCGGTATCCAGGATACTCAGCCGCAGCCAACCCTCTGTCTGCGGCGCAAAATTGATGACGACACGGCCGTTCTCGCAGTTGTACTTGACCGCGTTGCCCGCCAGGTTCAGCACCACCTGCTTGAAGCGCACCGGATCGGCGCAGATGTAGGCCGATTCCCAACCCAGCGGCTCGAAAATCAGGTTTACACGCCGGGTCTCCGCCAGCGGTTCCAGCAGCCGCTTGCAATCGGCCACCAGCGCCGCCGGCTGCATTGGCTCCATCGACGGCGCCAGGCGATGGCTGTCGATGCGCGCCAGCTCCAGCACGTCGCCCACCAGATGCAGCAGGTGCTGCCCGGCACGGCGGATCTCGGACAGGCGCTGGCGCTGGTCCGGGTTCAGGGACTGGTCCAGCTCCACCATCTGGCTGTAGCCGAGGATCGCATTCAGCGGCGTGCGCAGCTCGTGGCTGAGGCTGAACAGCAGGTCCGCGCGATTGGCGTTCTCCTGGCGCTGCTGTTGCAGCTCCCGTTCGGCCCGCGCCAGCGCCTCGCGGCTGCCGGTGATGTCCTGCAACACCCCCATGACCCGCACCGCCTCGCCGCCGCTGTTGCGCTGTACCTGCCCCCGGCAGCGGACCCAGACGATGCCGCCATCGCGGTGCCAGAGGCGGAACTCCACGTCCAGCGGCACCTGCTCGCGCACGTGGTCCTGGATCGCCTGCTGTGCGCGCGGGTAATCCTCCGGCAGCATGCGGTTTTTCCAGTGCGACAGCGCCGTGCGCGCATCGGTGTCCACCTGGCTGTGCTCGTAGCCGAGCATCGCCCAGCAGGCCCGGTCCAGCACTACCTCGTCGGCGCGCAGGTCCCATTCCCAGAGGCCGTCGCCGACACCGGCGAGCGCCTGCAGCGGCCGCTCGCCGGGCAGGTTGGAGAGATAGCGTACCGACAGGGCTTCGGTGTAATCGGCGCAGCCGCCAATCACCAGGGCCGGCACCCCGCTGTCATCAACATCGAAGGCGCGGGCCCAGAGCCGCATCCAGTAGATCTGGCCGGACGCGTCGTAGGCCCGGAAAGTGGTATCGATGGAGCCCCCCCGGGAAGCGATGCGCTGGCGCAGGGCGAACAGTTTGTCGCGCTCGTCGGAGTGCACCAGGGTCAGCTCATCGCCACTCCAGAGCCCGCTCAGAACCGCGTCCGGATCCTCCCCCAGGAGTGTCCAGACCGCCCCGCTGGCACGCTGGTGCCCACTCCGGGGGTGCCACTCCCAGAGGCCGCAGTCCGTATCCAGCAACAGATCCCGCAAATAGCCCAACTGCCGCTGCAACTGCGCCGGCTCCAACTGCTCGAGCTCTTCGGCAGACGCGGGCAATTGCAGCGGCATTTCGGCGCTATCGGGGAGGAGTGGCTGGGACACGCGGGTCACTTCATCGCTTTTCTGGTATTCCCACAAGTGAATCACTTCTGGGCGCCGCTGAAAAGACCGCCGCGTCAGCCGCTGTGGCAGGGGAAGCCGGTATCGGGAGGAGATAAAAAAAGGCCCCGCAAAGCGGGGCCTGAATCAGCGATGATGAGAGAAAACGGGAAGTCACGCAGTAATAACTTTTGCCATAACCCCGTGATGGATTCCCGGAGCGTGGACCTTTCGGCCCACACCCTGGTTATTGCAACCGCCATGCCAACTTTGCAAACCCCATGAAATCGCCCCTGTGGGGCCCTTCCCGCCAGCCGGCAGCCGGCGTTTGAACCAACAGGGCACGAAAAAACCCGCTTGTGCACCAAAATCAGGCAAAAAGTCATGAATGGGAGGATGGATGGTGGTGACCTCCTGTTGGGCATCAGTCCCAGTCTGTGCGCTTTGGGCGTGCCTTGCGCCGGGCGATCGGTTAGCATCTGCCATTCAGTGGGCACTAACCTGATGGGGGGAACCCGGTTCTGTTTCCCCGACCGCCCACCCGCTGTAGCGCACGAGAAAGGTTGTACTATGAATCCAGCTAAAGAGACTCGAGAGTGGGCCGACGCGCCGCGCATCTGGGTCACCACCGTCCTTTTTGCCAGCACTGCGCTGGCGGCCCTGATCCTGGTACCGCTGTACGGTGCCATGGTGGGCTACCACTGGTACCAGTGGCTGGCCTTTGCCGTCATCGGTGCCCTGTGCGGCCTCTCGATCACCGCCGGCTACCACCGCCTCTGGTCCCACCGCACCTACGAGGCGCACTGGTCCCTGCGCCTGCTGTTCGCGCTGTTCGGCGCCGCCGCGCTGCAGAACAGCGTCCTCATCTGGTGCTCCGGCCACCGCCGCCACCACCGCCATGTGGACGACAACCACCAGGATCCCTATTCCGCCAAACGCGGTTTCTGGTTCTCCCATATCGGCTGGATGCTGCGCGACTACCCCAGCGGCAAAGAGGATTTCAGTAACGCCAAGGACCTGCAGCGCGACAAGATCGTCATGTGGCAGCACAACCACTATGTGCCCATCACCCTGGCCATGAACCTGGGCCTGCCGCTGCTGCTGGGCCTGCTTACCGGCGATGTGATCGGCATGCTGCTGTTGGCGGGTGTGCTGCGTATCGTGGTCAACCACCACACCACTTTCTTTATCAATTCCCTGGCGCATATCTGGGGCCGCCGGCCCTACACCGACGAAAACACCGCGCGGGACAACGACCTGCTGGCGTTCTTCACCTTCGGCGAGGGCTACCACAACTACCACCACATCTTCCAGACCGACTACCGCAACGGTATCCGCTGGTACCAGTGGGACCCGACCAAGTGGCTGATCAGGACCGCCAGCTGGCTGGGCCTGGCACGCAACCTGAAAACCGTGCCGGCCATGCGCATCCAGCGCGCCATGCTCGCCATGCAGTTCAAGCGCGCCGAACAGAAGTTGCAGGAATCAAATCACAGGGAGAGCTGGCGCCAGTTGCTGGAAAAGGAAGCGCAGGAATTTTCCGCAGCGCTGTCCGAATGGAAGGAACTCCAGTCCCGCCGCTACGAAAACGCGCGCGAGCGCCTGCTGGCCAAATGGGAAAGCGCGGCTATTCGCACACGGGTAAAAGAGCTGGAATACAGCCTGAAGATGCAGCGCAAGCGCCTGCAGATCATGATGGAGCAGTTCCACCTCTGCCCGGCTACTGCGGCCTGATCAATTCGACTTGATTCGATCGTCGGGGCGAACCTTTGGGTTCGCCCTTTTTATTTGTGGCACTTCAGGCCGGTGCTGGTAAGCGCATTTGGTGGCTCCCGGTATCAGGGCCTTCGCGTTGACTTCAATCTTCTTTTCGAACGGTCCAACTAGCCAATTAGAACTTCAATGTCGATGCGAAGGCGCTGATGCCGGTGGCTGTTTGCCAGACCTTATGAGACAGGGATGTCGATTAGAGCGTACAGGGATGTATTCACCGCGTGTCTGGCAAACAGCCACCGGTAGCAGCGCCGCCACTGAATCATCTAATGACACAAAATGGGAAAGGCCAAGGAAAAGCGGCGAACCCAAAGGTTCGCCCAGACGAATCACAGCACGAAGCTGATATCCGCAAATAAACTCCGCGGTTCACCGATAAAGTAGCGATCCCCACCACCCAGGCTCGAGTAATCCGCCCGCTCGGCGTAATCCACATCCGCCAGGTTATGCACCCGCAGGCCCACTTCCACCTTTTCCGAGAGCCGCTGGCGCAGGCGCAGGCTCAGCAGGTCGTGACCGGCGTAGCGGTGATCGTTTTCGATATCGGTGTAATAGGCGCCCATGCGCTGCCACTGCAATTCCGCCGCGGTGGCCTCACCCGGCGACCACTGCAGGTTCAGCGTGTGCATCTGTCGCGGCGCGGTATCGATATCATTGCCGCTGGTTTCGATCCATTCGGAGGCGCCCGGTGCGCTGACATCGTTGGTGTACAGGTGGCGGGCCAGAGTGCCGGCCAGGGCCAGGCGCCATCGATCGGCGAGCTGCCAGCCCAGGTCGTACTCCAGGCCGTAGTGGCGGGTTTCGCCATCGCTCAGGTTCAGGCGCTCCGACGACTGGAAAATCACATCGGCCTTTTCCATATAGAAAGCGGTCAGGCTGAAATGCACCTGCTCCACAGTACCGCGCAGCCCCAGCTCCAGGCTGTCGATGGATTCCGAATCCAGGTCGGCCCGCAGCTGGCCATTCTGCAGGCGGTAGAGTTCCGTCGCCTGGGGAGCCCGGAAACCGCGCGCCAATCGGGCAACTCCGGTAAGGCTGTCACCAAACCGGTGCAACAGGCTGGCATCGATTGAAAGATTGGTAAAATCGTCGCGACGATCCGCGGGGCGCGAGTAGCGGCAGCCCTCCGCACCGGTGTAACTGCTGATACAGACGGAACCGTCCTCCGCGGTGTCGCCGCTGATCATCCGGTTGTCGTAGTCATAGCGGAGATACTCGAAACGGGCACCGGCCGCCAGGCGGGTGGAATCCGACAGCCTCCAGTCCGCTTTGGAAAACGCCGCCGCCACCGCCGCAGCCACTTCGTAGTCGTACTGCTGACCCGCCGGAAACGAGGAAAAACCGCTTTCCTGGCTCTGCCTGAGCCAGCCCTCGGTCAACTCCAGGTCGACACCGCTGGTCAGCGACCACCCGTCCGGGTCGGAAAAAAAGTACGCACTCTTCACACCCACACCGCGCTGGCCGTTTTCCTCCAGTGGCGTGCCCGGCAGGAAGTGCATCAGGAACTGCATATCGGTGTAGCGTGCGTAGGGCGTCAACTGCCAGTGGCTGCCACCATCCGTCGCGCCCTCGATCCGGGTCTGGAGACGCGCCGAACGGCTGTCGCGGAAAGCTTCCGGGTTCGGGTTCTCCCGCTTGCGAGATGCAACCTTGTAGGCGTCTTTACCCGACACATAACCAGCGGTTTCCTGGTTCAGGTTACTCAGGTTCAGCAGGGTGCGCGCGCTCAGTCCGTCGCCGTCGAAATCGTGGCGCAGGGTCAGCTTCTGCTGGTCAAAGCCGGAATCGTCCTTGAAGCCGCCGTCGCTGGCGCCGTTGGCACTGAGGCGGTAGCCGTGCCGGCCGGCGCTGCGGCCGATACTGGTTCCGAAACGCAGGTAGTCGTTGGCGCCGGCCTCGAGCGACAGGCGATCGCCGCCCTCCCCCGGCGGCGCGCTGATCAGGTTGATCACACCGTGTTGCGCATCGGAGCCGTAGAGCACCGGCGCGGGCCCCCGCAGCACTTCGATGCGGCCCGCCTGTTCACTGTTGAGATCAAATAACTGGTTGACGTTGCAGAAACCGGTGCCGCGCACCGGCACGCCGTCTTCCGTGATCGCGAAGGCACCGCAGCTGCCGGCGCCAGTCAGCACCGGTGAACGGATGGCCGTCAGGTGTTCCTGGCCGTTGCCGCGGCTGATCCAGGTCCCCGGGACGCGCGCCAGCGCCTCGCTGATATGTACCGCGCGCGCCCGCTGCAATTCGGCGGCGGAAACGGAGGACAGGCTCTCCGCCAGAGAGCCTGGGGCCCGCCGGTCCCGCGAAGCGGTAACCGACAGGGTTTCCAGTTCCGCGGGGGGTTCGGCCACAGCCGCCACCGGCGCCAGGGCGAGCAACAGCCCGAGGCGGGCTTTCCTGCGAAATTGAGTCATGGGTAGCCCGGGTTATCTGGGGTTAGCAATCGAGAAAGTACCGGCAACAGAGGGTATGCATTTTGCCGACGGGTGCAAACCGCCGGAGCCGGCCTATGGGACTTATTCCTTGTCCAGGGTACGGGAGGCAGCGAACTCGCGCATGGAATAGGCCACCCGCTCCTCCACGTTTTTTTCCAGCTGCTCCAGGTCGAAGCGCTCGATATGCTGCAACCGGCTCGCCAGGCCGACGCCGTTGGCCACCTGGATCGCCAGGCCCGGGCGGGCATTGGCCTCCAGCAGCAGCGGGCCGCGCCGGCGGTCGAGCACGATGTCGCAGCCGAGATAGCCGAGGCCGGTCATCTCATAACAACTGGCCGCCAGCCGCACCAGGTCGCGCCAGCCCGGTACCTGCAGCTCGCCGAAAGGCATTTCCGTATCCGGATGCTGCTTGATGCGCAGCCCCCGCTGCACCGCGTGGCAGCTCCTGCCGGTAGCCAGGTCGATTCCCACACCCACGGCGCCCTGGTGCAGGTTGGCCTTGCCGTCGGAGTCGTGGGTGGAGCAGCGCAGCATCGCCATCACCGGAAAACCGCGAAAGACGATCACGCGGATATCCGGTACTCCCTCGAACGAGTAGTTGTCGAACACCGGATCGAAGTCCACCAGCGCCTCGACCATCACCCGGTCCGGTTTGCCACCCAGGCTATACAGGCCACTGGTGATGTTGCTGACGTGGCGCAGGATATCCTCGGCCGTCAGCTCCGCGCCGGAAGCTTTCTTGTACTTGTCGCCGTCGCGACCGACGATCACCAGGATCCCCTTGCCGCCGGAACCGCGCGCCGGCTTGATCACGAACTGCCACAGGGGCTCGATCAGTTTCAGGACCTGCGAGCGGCTGGGCTGGATCTCGAAGGCGGCGATCAATTCCGGGGTCGGGATGCCATAGCGCTTGGCGGCGCGCTTGGTATTGAGCTTGTCGTCGACGATCGGGTACTTGTCGCGGTCGTTGTAGCGCGCAATGTAATTGATATTGCGCGCATTCATCCCCAGCACACCCATGCGGTGCAGCGCCATCGGCGATACCAGGCCGCCGCGCAGCTTGGCCAGGAATTGTGGCAGGGAGAAAGCGCCCATCTATTTCACCAACTGCCGGAAGCGCATCAGTTCGGCCAGGCGGTAACCGGTGTAGTTACCGATCACCAGGATCAGGCCCAGCAGCACCAGCAGCAGCTCGGGGAAGTTGAAGGTCCAGTGCTCGACGTAGCGGTTGGTCATCACCCACCAGGCCAGCACCGCCACCAGCAGGCTGCCGCCCGCCTGCACCACCACTTCGTAGGGCCCATCCTCTTCCCAGACGATGGACATGCGCTCAATGGTCCAGGCCAGGATGATCATCGGGAAGAAAGTCACCGTCAGCGCCTGTTCGATACCCAGCTTGTAGCTGACCACGCTGATGGCCCCCATCAGTATCACCACCGTGACCACCACGGCGGCGATCCTCGACACCAGCAACAGATTGAGCCGGCTGAGATAGAAACGCACCCAAAGGCCCAGGATCAGGATCAATACGAAGATCGACAGGCCGGTAAAAAGCTGTGTCTCGATAAAGGCGACGGCCAGCAGCACCGGCATGAAGGTGCCGGAGGTGCGCAGGCCCACAAACACCCGCAACAACACCACCACCAGTGCGCCCACCGGCACCAGCAGGATCAGCTTGAAGATACTCTGCTGTTCGATCGGCAGGCTGTAGATAGAGAAATCCACCAGCGCTTCCTTTTCCTTGCTGGTGCTGAGCATGGAGACGTCGCGCGCCGGCACATCGTTGGAAATCACCGAGAAGGTCACCTGGGAATTGCGCCCGCCCTCGACGTCCAGCAGGCTCTTGCCGCCGCGCTGCCAGATAAAGAAATTTTTCGGCACACCGGGGGAACCGCTGTGGGGCTCGAACACCACCCAGCGCTTGCCGTCGTAGACTTCGAGCAGGTCCTCCGGATCCAGGCGCCGGCGGTCGTCCTCCAGGTAGAGACCGCGGATGCGGTGCGCGGGGACTTCCGCCGTGGCCAATACCAGCAGCGCCACATCCACCAGCGAGCGATCCTTGTAATAGCCGAAGATCAGGTTGCGGTCCTGGTTGCGCGGATCGCCCAGTGCGCTCAGCAGTTGGGTGGTAAAGGTCTCCACATCCGAGGAGCGCTCGCGCGCGGTTTCCACCAGGGAGTAGATCGCCTGGCGCACCGCCTCCTGTTCACGCGCGCCGAGGAAGGGTTTTTCCACCGCCGTGCTCAGGTCCAGCGGCTGCTCCAGTGGTGCGCCGGGAGTCTGGTGGACATCCAGCTGATAGAAAAGGGACTGGGGGCCGCTGGCGGAACGCCGCGACCAGACGGCCCGGTACTCATCGTTTTCACGAATGATATTGAAACCGTAGCCGGAGGAGCTGAAACTCTCGTTCAGCACTTCCATATTGCGCTGCTCGCGCGGCAGCGTCAGCGCCGCCTTGACCGGGCCGCCATCGGCGGTAAAGCCGACCTTGGCCTCGATGGTCCAGACGGTGCGATACTCTCCCGGCAGCAGCGGGAATCCCAGTTCGCGGTTTTTGTAGATGGTCAGCCCCGCGCCCATCAATGCGAGCAGCGCGGCCAGAAAATATACCTGAGCGCGTGGCGACATTCGCCAATCCCCATGCAGGGGCGCCGGGATCACCAGCGCCACTTTTAATCGATTATTTGCTTAGCGGTGGCCTGGGCTGGCCCTGGACATTGCGGCGACTCACGTCCACCACCGCGGCGTCCTTGAGAAAGTTGCGGCCCACCAGCAACGGCTGGTCGAGGCCGCTGCGATCGGTCAGGTTCACCTCGACCATATGGGTGACCTCGCCGACGGTAAGGCTCATGTCCACCACCGGGCGGCGCTGGCTCTCAAAGCCCGGGCGCGACACCCGCACATAGCGCTTCACCGGCAACTCGATGGTGACCGGGTCGCTGTTGGCTGCAGGCGGGGCGAGTTTGAAACGCACCCATTCCTTGCCATCGCGTTCGAAGGGTTTCAATTCCTTTGCGGCGAGGGAGGAAGTGGGAGCGCCGGTATCGATCAGCGAGTCGAGAATCAGGCCGCCCGGCTCAATGGAGACAGACTCCACCGAGCCCAGTACCAGCTTGTCTTTCGCGACCGGCACTTCGACCACCTTTTCGAATCTTCGTTCGATCACCCGCTCGACAACTTTGACCTCGGGCTCCTGGCAGACGACTTCGGCGGGCTCCGGGCACTGCTGGCCCTCGCCGGGCGTTGCCGGCGTCTCGGTAACCGGGGAGGGTGCGGTCGGTGCCCTGTCCCGGGAGACAAACGGCAGCGACTCGCAACCGGCCAGCAGGCTAGCCAACAACAACCATGAAATGGGAGAGATCCGCATTTTCCTGTTTACTACCTTAAGGCCTCTGGGGCCATCCCTGTGCGATAGGCTGTCCATGCTTGTTATATACCGGAGAGTCCTGCCCCCGTCTTGAACAAGGAGCCGATAGTACCGCATCCCCCCGGTAGCTGAACAGCGACTGGTCGGCAGGCCAGCGTTCTGCCCGCTCCGGACGTCGTACCCGAACCCGCGTCGCAGCGGACCGCTTTCAACCGCGCTGCAGGCGTGTATCAATCGCGCGCAACAGCTCGACCAGCGCGCCGGCACCACCGGTTTCCTTGAAAAACTCCTCGGCGATCGGCGCGATACCGCACTGGTGCGGCAGCGGCTGCTCCGCCCGGATCAACTGCCCCATGCGCGGGATAAAGATGAACTGCAGCCACTCCGGCAGCGTCAGGGTATCGACACAAAAGGGTTCGGTACTGGCCAGCGCTTCCGGCGGCGGGGGCTCCGAACGCCACAGGTCCAGGCGGCGCAGCTCCATTTCCAGTGACAGCAACTGATCGGCAATATCGTTGTAAATCGGTTTCATACGGTGTTGTAGGACAAAATGTGTTTTCTTTCGGCCAGCCGGTCGACAAGCGGGCGAATCGACCGCCGTTCTTGACACGACCTCCCCCGAACCGGCCCGCTTGGCGATATCCGCGTGCGGGGGACGGGGAAAGCGCTACTCGATATGGCGGCTGAACGGCGGCAGCGAATCGAGAATGGCACGGCCGTAGCGGCGGGTGACGACGCGGCGGTCCAGCAGCGTGATGGTGCCGGTATCGCCCTCGGTGCGCAGCAGGCGGCCACAGGCCTGTACCAATTTCAGTGCCGCATCCGGTACCGTGATCTGCATGAACGGGTTGCCGCCCTTCGCCTCGATCCACTCCGCCAGCGCCGCCTCGATCGGGTCGTCCGGCACCGCGAACGGCAGCTTGGCGATCACCACATGGCGACAGTAGTCCCCCGGCAAATCCACCCCCTCGGCGAAACTGGCGAGGCCGAACAGCACGCTTTGGCCACCGCCGTCGATCGTCTCGCGGTGGTTTTCAAGCAGTTGCTGGCGCGAGCGCTGGCCCTGCATCAGGACGCGATTGCGGAACACGCCCGGCAGCGCCTCGTAGACGGTTTCCATCTGCCGGCGCGATGCGAACAGCACCAGCGCCCCGCCCTTTTCGTCGAGCAGCCCCGGCAGCGCGTCGATCACCGCGTCGGTGTGGGCGTCGGCACTGCCGGCATCCACCGCGCCGGCCGGCACCTGCAGTTTTGCCCGGGAGAAGTCGAACGGGCTGGGTACCACCTGGTAGCTGGCGTTGTCCGGCGTGCCGGCGCGCATCTTCAGGCGATCGAACTTGCCCAGTGCCGTCAGCGTGGCCGAGGTCAACACGGCGCCATAGCAGCGCTGCCAGAGCCCGTATTCCAGTGTCTTGCCAGCCAGGATGGGCGAACTGCAGACTTCGAAATCCGTCGACCCACCCCAGTCCACCAGTGTCACCCAGCGCGCCTGCGGCAGCGCGCCCTCGGCGTCCGCTCGAGCATAGTTGGCCCACAGCTGCAGGTTGCCCTCTGCGCGACCGTACCAACTGCCCAATTGCGGATACCAGCGCTCCAGGTCCACCGCCGGCACCGGCGAGTGCGGATCCTCCAGCAGTTTCTGCGCCGCCTGCAGCATCTTGTTCAGCAGCGTCTCCAGTTCGTCGAAGTCCTCGCGCAGCTTCTCCGCCAGCTGCATCATGGCCTCCGGCACCACGCCGCCCTCGAAGCGGTGGCGGGCGCTGCCGCCCTGCCTGCCGTAGCCGCGCTCGTCCTCGAAGTTGCAGTGCTCCTCGATCAGCGGCCACATCTGCTCCAGCGCCTGTTTGGCGGAGGTCAGCACCGCCGGCAACTGCTCGCCGCTGCGGTCTATCTCACCTCCGTCGCCGATCTCGCCCAGCATCTGGCCGAGATTTTTCTGCATCTGGTCCAGCCAGCCGGTGGAGGCGCCGACGCGGCTGTGGTGGGAGAAGTGGTTCAGGGCCTTGTCCGGCAGGTGGTGGGCCTCGTCGAGCACATAGATGCTCTCCTCCGGCGGCGGCAGTATGGCGCCGCCACCGAGGGCCAGGTCCGCCAGCAGCAGGTCGTGGTTGGCGACGATGACTTCGGTCTTGCCGAGGTTTTCGCGCGCGCGGAAGAAGCTGCAGTTGGTCACGTGGGGGCAACGGCGGCCGCTGCACTGGCGGTGGTCGGTGGTGACGCGGCTCCAGTCCTCGACCTCGATGGTCTCGGGCCAGTTGTCGCGATCGCCGTCCCAGTCGCCGGCGGCCAGCTGGTCGGCCATATTGCGGTAGAGCTTCGCGTCGGCCTCGTCCACCTGCGGTGGCTCATCGCCGTAGAGGCCCAGCGAGAAGCCGCTACCACTGCTGCCGAGGCTGGACAGCAGCTGGTCCAGCTTGGACAGGCACAGATAGCGGCCGCGGCCCTTGGCCAGACTGAAGTCGAACTTCAGGCCACTGTGGCGCGCCACTTCCGGCAGGTCCTTGTTGATGATCTGTTCCTGCAGCGCCACGGTGGCGGTGGACACCACCAGCTTCTTGTCCTGGGCCCGGGCCAGTGGAATCGCGGCCAGCAGGTAGGCCACCGTCTTGCCGGTGCCGGTGCCGGCCTCGACCACACAGATATGCTCGCCGCTGCACTTGGCCGCGTCGCGCTCGCCACTGGCATCCTGGACGATACCGCCCAGGGTGCGCGCAATGGCCGCCACCATCAGCTTCTGCCCGTAGCGGGCCTTGAGGTCGCGGCCGGCAAGGAACTGGCTGTAGGCGGACTGGATGGCTTTTTTGTCTCGGTCTTGCAGCACGGAATGGTCAGCGGTTGGTGATGGTGGTTGGGGATTGAAGGCCGGCATTATCCACTAACCATCCGCGACTCACCAGCCACCATTAATAACCGCCGCTCACTCGTAGGCGAGCTTGGAAACCACCGGATTGGCGTAGGCATGGATCGCCTTTTCGCGCCAGCGCCCGTCGATGCGCGCCATGCGCTGTTCGAACTTCTCGCGGGTCTCGCGGTATTCGTCCGGGTGCCAGGGCCTGGCCGGGTAACCCACCTGCAGTGGTGGCGCCTCGCCGTAGAGCATCTGGTAGGCGATCAGGTTGGTGGGGTGCAGCACATAGTTGCCGATCACCTGGCGGTCGATTTCCTCGGCCAGGGCGCCGACATCGTTGAAGTCTCCCTCGATGGGTGTGCCGAAGGCGGCGTGGATATGGCCCTTGAAGCCGGTGATACCCTTGGCGATGGAACCCAGGTCCTCGTGCTTGCCCTTTCGGTACTCCTCCTTGTGCTCGGTGATGTACAGCTCCTTGGCCTTCTGCGCGTCGCAGGGGTCCCACTCGTAGGAGATCGACAGCGGCACGATATGCAGTTTGCGCCAGAAATCGGCGAAGGGCGCGCCCTTGTCCTTGGTCATCGCGAACATGGCCGCCAGCGCGGGATTGGTGCGGTCCAGGCCATCCTTGGCACGCCCGGAGCGCTGTGCAATCCACACGTGTTCATTCTCGTTGACCACCGAGTGGTAGATGTAATTGGACAGCTGGGTGGCGGCCGCCAGTTTTTCGCGGCGACTGCCGGCATCGCGCTTGACCACGAAGCTCTTGTTCAGCTTCATGATATCGGTGGCGAACGGCTTGGTGAGCAGGTTGTCGCCGATGGCGATACGGGCCGTCTCGTGCCCCTCCCGGAACATGGCCAGGATCGCCAGCGCCGGGTCCATGGCGATATCGCGGTGGTTGCCGACAAAAAGGCAGGCGCGATCCCGCGGCAGCGTATCCAGGCCGGAAATGCTCAGGCCGGAACTGGTGCGGTTGACCGCCAATTGCAGGTATTTGGCGATCACTTCCTGCACGCCGCGGATATCCCTGGCCCTGCGGAATTCGAAACGCACGAACAGGCGCACCAGCCAGGCGATGGGCCCCTCCAGCCTGGCCAGCTTGGGCACCAGCAGGTGGGCCGCGGCGTGTGACATCTCCGGGTCGGCGATCACACGGTCCAGCACCGCCCGCGCCTCGTCGTCGCGATAGGGGCGGATATCCTCGAACTGGGCCGAATCCAACTCACTTGCTCTCATGAAACTACCTGCCAACCGCGGACCGCGCGGGACCTCTCTTCTCAGTTATTCTGGACAAGGATCAACCCCGCGGACGCGCGCCTGCGGGCGGGCCCGGGAAGGCGGGCCGGCGCAGAACATACCGGAAGCGCCGGCCGCTGGCCAGCGGCTCCCGCGAAATTGGACTTCCCCGCCCTCTGCCGGGAGAATACACCGCTTGATTCCACAACAACGATAACGAACCCGGCCCGCCGCCGGGTATGCAGTAGACTTGGAGTTCACTTTGAGCCAGACCCGTTCCCGTCCCGAACCCCACAAGCCGAGTCTGTTGGACGCCCTCATCCCACTGGGGATACTGATCGCCCTGCTGTCCCTGTCCGTGTATTTCTACGGCGCCGATTCCTCCTACGGTCCCAACCAGATTGCCCTGTTGCTGTGCGCCGGCGTGGCCGCGCTGATGGGAATAAAAAACGGCCACAGCTGGAACGATATGGAAGGCGGCATGCTGCACGGCATCGGCCTGGTGTTCGGCGCCATCCTGATCCTGTTGGCGGTAGGCGCGCTGATCGGCAGCTGGATCCTGGCCGGCACGGTGCCATCGATGATCTACTACGGTGTGCAGATACTGTCGCCGCAGTGGTTCTACGCCGCCAGCTGCATCATCTGCGCCATCGTCGGCCTCAGCATCGGCTCCAGCTGGACCACCGCCGGCACCCTGGGCGTGGCGCTGATGGGCATTGCCGGCGCGCTGGGCCTGTCACCGGCCATTACCGCCGGCGCGGTCATCTCCGGCGCCTACTTCGGCGACAAGATGTCGCCGCTGTCCGATACCACCAACGTGGCCGCTGCGGTCACCTCCAACGACCTGTTCCTGCACATCCGCCATATGCTGTGGACCACCATGCCGGCCTTCGTGATCGCGCTGGTGGTCTTCTCGGTGATCGGCCTCACCGCCGATACCGGCAGCGCCTCGGCGGAGGATATCCAACTGCTGCTGGGCGCCCTGCAGGAAGAGTTCAATATCTCCATCGTCAGCCTGCTGCCGCTGGTATTGCTGCTGTTTATGGCCTGGCGCAAGATCCCGGCCTACCCAACGCTGATCATCGGCGCCCTGGTGGGCTGCCTGATCGGGCTGGTGTTTGAGCCGGATACCGCGCGCCGCCTGGGCGGCGGCGACGATTTCCTGGCGGCCATCAAGGGGGCCTGGTACAGCCTGTTCGACGGCTACAAGTCCACCTCCAGCAACGAGAATGTCGCCGCGCTGCTGTCCAAGGGCGGCATGAGCAGCATGCTCAATACCGTGTGGCTGATCATCTCGGCGATGGCCTTCGGCGGCGCCATGGAACGCGCCGGTTTCCTGCAGGTGATCGTCGACTGGACCCTGGCCCAGGTCAAAACCGTCGGCGGCCTGGTCACCACCACGGTACTGACCTGCTTCGGCATGAATGCCGCCGCCGGCGACCAGTACATGGCCATCATCATTCCCGGGCGCATGTTCCGCGAGGCCTTCGCCGACAAGGGCCTGCACGGGCTGAACCTGTCGCGCACGCTGGAGGACTCCGGCACCATCACCTCGGTGCTGATCCCCTGGAACACCTGCGGCGCCTACATGAGCGCGACCCTCGGCATCGCCACCTTCAGCTACGCGCCCTACGCGCTGTTTAACCTCATCTGCCCGCTGCTGGCCATCGCCTACGGATGGTTCCACTTCAAGCAGATGCCGCTGTCCGCGGCGGCAACTGCGCGATAAACCGACAGGCGCTGTCGCCAAGGCCCGATTCCCCGGATAGAACATTGAGATTTCCACCGCTATGACAGACAGCGCTACCCTCGGCGGCCTGATTACAGAGGCGCAGTTCAAGCTGCGCTGGTTCGACCTGGGCCGGCGCCTGCAGCCGGTCTCGCGCGCTGCCGCCGAGGCCTTCGAGGCCGGGCGCGCAGCCTGGCCATATCCCTACCTGCAGAGCGCCTGGGCCGGACTGCTGCTGTGGCCGGAGGAAGGCGGCGAGCCGGTGGTCTGGTTCCTGCGCCTGCCACTGGACGAACAGGGCAGGCTGCAACTGCCGGCGCGGGACGGCCTGCTGCGGCTGTTGTCACAGAAACTGGAGCGGGCGGAGCCGTCGGAATCCGCCGCGCAATTGCACGCGGCACTGGAGCAGAGCGGCCTGCAGTTCTCGCCGGCACCGGAGCGCCAGGCCTGCTTCCACGCCCGCGCCGCCCTGCAGTTGAAACGCCCCGCCAGTGCGCACCTCGACGCCGCACTGGCCTATTTCCACGACCCGCAACAGCACCGCTGGGACCAACTCGGGCTCCAGGGCATCGCGGATCTCGCCGCGCGCTGGGAATCGCAGAAAAACCTGCTGTCGAAGGGGATCGTCCAGGTTGCGCCGCCGGTCTTTATCGGCCTGTGCCAATGCCTGGAAAACGAGGCGATCGACCACCATCTGGCGGAAAAGGTAATCCACCGCGCCCGGGCGACCCTGGGCGGCGAAACGGTGGATTGCGCCATTGTCGCCGCGGCGGTGCGCGGTGTTTCGCACTCGCCGGCAGCGGGGTTGCGACGGGACTTCCTGCTGGAACTGCTGAACAACGTCGAGGCCCGCAGCAATACCGAAGTGATCGCGGCCATCGGCAGCCGATGCCCGCAGGACCTGGAACACGGCGAAATCGCCGCGCCCTGGCTGGCGGCACTGGCGGAACACCAGGGGCAGGAAACCTTCAACCTGCTGCTCGGCGACCTGATGTACCTGCCGCCGGTGCGCACAGCGCTGCTGGCAGCCCTGCGCGACCCAACGCGCCCGGAGGCACTGGCACGGGCATTCGGCAACTTCCTGCACGGCCCGGGCACCATTCACTGACGACTTTCGTCGACCAGCAAAACGTCAAACGCCGAAAGTTGAATTGAAAAGAAGCTATCCTTCTTCAAAATTTATCCGCAAACCACTTTCCGGGATGGCCACCGGCAAAAAAGTGACACACAAAGCCACCAAACAGGCACAGAAATATTTGCCTGTATTTTTTCTGAAAAAAAATCCTAAGCGTCCTGCAATGGTCTAGCGGCCATATTGGCGGAAAAACCTTTAAATTTAGGTATTTCGCCGCGACAAAGTGGCACAAATTTTATCCAGACTTCACCCTTGGCGGCTATTTAAACCTGGTGCCTATTACACTCCATTGGGCGGTATCTTTGTAGAAAATCTTTTTACAAAGCAGACCAAACAGGTGACGTTTTATTGGCTATGCTAATGGCTAACATCAACGGAAAGGAGTTAGGGGATGAATTTCACTCCAGCCAAGTACTTAATCGGAATTATCAGTGCACTGGTTCTGGCAGGTTGCTGTGCAGCGCCACCTATGCCGGCTTCCTGCCCTCCGGGCTCTGAGCAGATTCCACTCTCAATGGCCTGCCCCGCAGATGCGGATTGTTGGATGGCTTCCGACAACGTGCGCTGCATGAAGGTGGTCAAGTAAGATCGCTTCCAGCGATTAGCAATGCCGCTTTCCGAAGCGGCATTTGCTTTTCGCGGCCCGGCCACTCCGCTTCCGGGCACTACGACCCACGCCTCCCCACCGCCCGGCTTTCGCGGCGAACGCCCTCCGATACCAAAGCCCTGGCTCCAATCGGCCTTTCCCGCTAGCATTGACGCTCCAGACCGCTGCCCGCATTGTCTTGCAGCGAAACCTTTCCGCAATAGCAATAATTCACAACACCATGACAACAGCCACCCCGGCACTCAGCCGTTCCGCCGCCATCGCCCGACTGCAATCCCACCGCGAGCAACACAAGTGGTCACTGCGCGACCTGTTCGCCACCGCGCCGCACAGGGCGCAGCAATTCAGTGCAGAAGCCGCCGGCATCTACCTGGATTACAGTAAAAACCACCTGCGCGACGACACACTGGCAATGCTGCTGGAGTTCGCCGGACAGATCGACCTGCCCGCGCAGATTGCGGCCCTGTTTGCCGGAGCCAATATCAACAACACCGAGCATCGCCCGGCACTGCACACGGCCCTGCGCTTCCAGGGCGAGCCGCAAAGCGAGCACGAACAGGCGGTAGCCGACTGCCGCGCACAGATGCGCAGCTTTGTGGAAAAAGTACACAGCGGTGAATGGCGCGGCTTTTCCGGCCAGCCTATCGAGCATATCGTCAATATCGGCATCGGCGGCTCCGACCTGGGGCCGCGCATGGTCGTGGAGGCACTGCACCCGTGGCGGGTCGAGGGCCTGTCGGTGCACTTTGTGGCCAATATCGACGGCGCCGACCTGAGCGATACCATCGCGCAACTGCCGGCCGAAAAGACCCTGTTTATCGTCGCCTCCAAGTCTTTCTCCACGCTGGAAACGCTCCAGAACGCCCTGTCCGCGCGCCAGTGGATCCTGGATGCCGGCTGCGCCGAGGGCGAACTGGAAAAGCACTTTGTGGCCGTCAGCAGCAATATCGTTGCCGCCCGCGATTTCGGTATCGCCGCGGAGAACATCTTCCCGATGTGGGACTGGGTCGGCGGGCGCTATTCGCTGTGGTCCGCGATCGGCCTGCCGATCGCGCTGGCCTGCGGTTTCGATGCCTTCGAGGCGCTGTTGGCCGGCGCCAACGAGATGGACCGGCACTTCGCCTCCGCGCCGCTGGCGGAAAACCTGCCGGTGCTGCAGGCGCTGATCCAGTTCTGGTACCGCCAGTGCTGGGGTGCCAGTAGCCAGGTGACCCTGCCCTACGCCCAGCGCCTGGCCAAGTTTCCCGCCTGGCTGCAGCAACTGGATATGGAGAGCCTGGGCAAGGGCGTGGATCGCGACGGGCAGCCACTGGACTACCCCAGCGGCAGTGTGATCTGGGGGACCGAGGGCAGTAACGGCCAGCACTCCTTCCACCAGTTACTGCACCAGGGGACCGACACCATTCCGGCGGACTTTATCGCCATCAGGGAACCGACTTCCGGGCTGGAGGAACAGCACCGCTGGCTGCTGGCCTGCTGCATCAGCCAGAGCCAGGCACTCCTGCGCGGCAAGAGCCAGCACGAGGCGCGCGAGGAACTGGAGCGGCAGGGCCACACCCACCGCGAAGCCCACGCCCTGGCGCCGCACAAGGCCGTGCCCGGCAACCGGCCCAGCAATACACTGATCGTCGACAGACTCGATCCCCGACACCTGGGGGCGCTGCTGGCATTGTACGAGCACAAGGTGTTCGCGCACGGCTGCCTGCTGGGTATCAACCCGTTCGACCAGTGGGGCGTGGAGCTGGGCAAGCTGCTCGGAGCACAAGTGCACGAAACCATCGGCGGCACCGTGCCCGAAGACTGGGATGGCTCGACCCGCGCGCTGGTCGAGAAACTCTTGGGCTGATACTTACGGGGGCACCAACGCCAGCCAGCGTTCCACCCCTTTCAGGATCATATCCACTGCAGATGACGGAACCACCGGCCACCAGTATCGCCAGCACTAGTGCGCTCTGCGGGAAGTTCGTCAACAAAGGAACACAGCCAAAACGCCCGGATCAAGGCGAGAAAGCACTGGAATAGCAGGGTTATTTCAAGCTTTCTCAAGGCTGGGCTGAGCGCCTTGGCGCACGAACTGTTTGCGAACTTCCCGTACGGCACACTAGAGCAACTCTGGGTCATCAGGCAGATACTTGATCAGTTCATCTGCGATGATCATATTCCTGCCGGCGGGGGCAGGGAAGCCTGGCTTTTGGCCGTGGCAGTAGGATCAATATCAATCACAACTTTCTCTATCTTCCCGGTAAAGCGAAACGGTACATCATAATCACGCACCACAGGCGTGCCGGAATCTTCACCGACATCGAGAGTCTCATCCGCGGAGAATCGCGAGGGAACAGTTTCCGGTATACGGCCTTCAGCGACCTGCTTACCATCAACCCGCAGCACCGCTTTCCCCCCCTTACCCACACCACCGCCATCATAGACAAAATCGACGACTATCTGGTGCTTTCCGGGTTCAAGCGCCATATCTGACTGAACACGATACTTGTGTTTCGGGTAATGAGAACGCGCATATACGAAACCCGGCTTACCCTCTTGCAGCAGCAATGCCACGCCGCCGAACCACCCGCCCTGCGTCATTACGATACCTTCGGCGTTCTTCTCCGGCACCTCCACATCGGCCGTAATGGTGAATGACGTGTTCTTGATATTTGCCGCCATTGGCTCAGTAATTCGGACTGTATCCCCATAGTACACAAACTTGGTACGTCCTTTGTTCGGCTGCGGTCGGTTGGCCGGATCCAGCCGCTCAATATAACGATCATCTAACGGGAAGACCTGGTTCTTTTCAGCCTCCGCTTTAAATAACGCCCTCATTTGCGCAAGCTTTTCCGGGTGCTCCTCGGCGACATTCCTGGATTGCGTGAAGTCTTCCTTGAGGTTGTAGAGTTCCCACTCGAAGTCATTGAATGGGTCTTCATGAGTGGGGCCGCGACCTTGCCATGGGAGGCGCTCAGGCGTTGTATTCGCCAGCCAGCCTTCGTGGTAAATCCCCTGGTTTCCTATGATCTCAAAATACTGCGTGGTGTGACGCTCCGGCGCTTCGGCATTGTTGAAAGTGTAAATAAAGCTTGTCCCATTCATGGGAACCTGCTCGAACCCATTAATGGTTTCAGGAACCGGCAGCCGTGCAGCTTCGAGAATCGTCGGCAAAACATCGGTAACATGCGTAAACTGGCTACGTATCTTTCCCGGCTCCTTGATGTGGCCCGGCCAGGAAACGGCCATACCAGTGCGCGTCCCCCCCAGATGTGACGCAAATTTCTTGTCCCACTGGAAAGGCGTATTCATCGCGTGGGCCCAGCCGTGAGAATAATGATTCTGGAACCACATGGTTCCAAACAGATCGATATTCTCCAGCATGTACTTGGGATCATCTTCAACACCATTCCCCAGTACAGCGATCTCACTGGTGATACCGATACCCGTCGGGTCCTCTGCGCTGGCGCCATTGTCGCCCATAATGTAGATAATCAGCGTATTGCCCAGCTCGCCCATCTGCTCGATTGCGTCAACAACACGCCCAACCTGGTGATCGGAATGCGAAAGTGCTCCGGCATAGGCTTCCATTTCACGGGCAGCGACTTTTTTCATATCAGGAGATAGGTCATCCCAACGCTTATAGGCTTCTGGCGTCGGGTTCAATACAGCATCTTCTGGAATAATTCCCATCTCCTTCTGTTTTCTAAACGTCATTTCCCGCTGCTTGTCCCAACCGTGGTCGAACTTACCCTTAAATTTTTCGATCCATTCCCTGGGTGCATGGTGCGGCGCGTGTGAAGTCCCCGGTGTGTAGTACACGAAGAATGGCTTGTCCGGCCACACTGACTTCTGTGTGTGTATCCAGCGGATTGCCTGATCGGCCATATCAGCATCAAAATGATACGTATCCTCCTGCCCCAGATAGGGGTCTATGGGGGCAGTATTCTCGTAAACGGCTGGCCGAAACTGGTGCGCATCGGCGCCGAGGAAGCCGTAGAAATACTCAAAGCCAAGCCCGGTCGGCCACAGATTGAAGGGCCCCGCGGGCGTGGTCTGCCAATCCGGAACATTGTGATTCTTGCCAAACCAGGAGGAGCCGTAGCCATTCATCGTCAGGATTTCACCGACATTTCCCACACTGCGCGATACAAGGCTGTGGTAACCCGGATATGGCGTAGAGAACTCCATGATGATACCGGTAGAGGCAACATGGTGATTGCGACCGGTGATCAGTGAAGCGCGTGTCGGGGAACATACTGCGGTGGTGTGGAAAGCGTTATAACGCAGACCCTCTTTTGAAATACGATCAAGAGTGGGCGTGGGGACCGGCCTCCAAAGGGCTGCGATGCGCCGAATCCGACATCATCCATCATGATCAATAGGATATTCGGCGCACCGTCTGGAGCCGAAATTTCCTTTGGCCATTCCATCTTCGTGGAATCACGCACTGTGGGCGCAAGCTTGCCGGACTTCTGAAAGGGTTCAATCGGCAGGTGTTCCCGATCGGGCCATTCGGAATTATTCGCCTCTTTCGTCCTTTCGGCAATAGCCTCCGAGCAGAAAATACCAAGCAGCGATACCGCTGCGACAACTAAAGCGTTCACCTTTTTAAACATCCACATTCTCCGTTTCCGCGGGATGTACTTCACACATTCAGAACGAGCAGAAAGTATGCACGCAAGTAGAGAAAACCGCCGCCATTTCTGGCCGGAGACATAATGTATAATTATACGGGCGCACTCTTCATCATACATGGAAGGACAAGCTGATTTATGGCTTCTTCTGTTACACTGCTAACCAGGAAAATTTCGCGATCAGCCGTCCTAACGCACAGCTTTGAGCCTAGCACACCCGCCCCAGCCTGATATCTCAGACAACCATCCTCCACTGACTTAAAGCCTCATCAGCCACTATCGGAGATAAGTAAATAATGGCGACACTGAAAGTACTATACGCGGGATAAACTTGAGGTTTGGCGCACGACTATGATCGCGGGGCCAACCTTGGCGCTTTGACTGGGGATCAGCCCACCTCTAACTGCTTTCTAAACCGAGACAGTATTAGCTTTGCTTCCCCGCACATGTCCACCTGCTTTACAGGCTGGTTTTTTTGCGCTGCTGGAATTGTACGAGCACAAGGTGTTCGTGCACGGCTGCCTGCTGGGTATCAATCCGTTCGACCAGTGGGGTGTGGAGCTGGGCAAACTGCTGGGTGCGCGGGTGCACGATACTATCGGCGGCGAGATACCCGGGGATTGGGACGGCTCGACCCGGGAGCTGTGCCGGCGCCTGCTGCCGTAATAGCGCAGTAACGGCGGTTAACCCACATCGATACGGCCCGGTTGCCCGCTCTCGCCCATCGCCGGCTCCGCGGCGCGGGCCTTCGGCCGTATCAACAACGCGATAAACAGTACTGCCGATATGGGTGCGGATATCCATAGGGCCCACAATGGGATCGCCTCCCAGGGGCCGAAGAAAAGCAAGAACACATAGAAAGGCCCCATAATTCCTAACCAGACCAGGCATTCCCAGCGATCGGCCACTCCACGGCTCAAGCGCCACCCGCAGGCGAAGAACAGCCGGCAACAACGCAAAGCCAGCTTCCCGGTTTTTCGAGGGTGACACCACCAGTACATGCCCAAACCGAGGGGCGTCAGGAGCAGGTAGAAACCACTAAACAATATCCAGAAGTATCTGGGTTCCGGCCGCAACACAGGCTCGGGATCCCCTCCGAGCAATTGCCCCCCCAGGTGTCCAACCCTCGCAGCACCATTGGAAAGCACAATCACACCCCGCTTCAACTCGGGTATGAAGCCAATGAAACTGCGGAACCCCCCAGTGCCACCGTTGTGCCAGACAAGCGTATTGCCCTGCCAATCGCTCTCCATCCAGCCCAGGCGCACACTGCCCGTTTCACCATTGATGCAGGCTTTCCACAACGGGCAGGGCTCTGTCATCTGCAGCTCCACCAGTCTCGCGAGACTCTCGGCAGAGGCCGACAGATCGCCCGCCGGTGCGTAGGCACCCATTTCCCATGCCGCAGCGGCCATACCATTGCGCCGATGCCCCTCCAGCAGGCGCTTTCCGACGGACTCATCATCGAGATGGACATCGGCAAGTTCGAGTGGCGATAACACCCTGTCCTGTAGCAGCGGCCAAAAATCCCGGCCGGCCCGCTCCGCGAGCAGCTGCCCCAACAGAGCCACACCCAGATTGGAGTAAGCAAAATCACCGCGATCACTGACTTCTACCGATGCCAATGCGCGATATAAATCCTCCTGGTCGAAACCGGCATAGGGGTTGTCGATCCGCAGCAACTGCAGCAGGGAGCGCGGATCGGCAGGCAGGCGCGGCAGGCCGGAAGTGTGTTGCGAAAGTTCTCGCAGGGGAATGTCTTTGACGGCTTGCGGAAATTGCCGTTCCGGTAGAATTTCTCCCACCGTCGTATCCAGGGATACTTCCCCGCGTCGGACCATATCCGCCAGCAACAGGGAGGTGAATACCTTGGTGACAGAGCCTATCTCGAACAGGCTGTCGCCATCGGGCAGGGGCTCGCCCTTCTCCGCATAGCGGTACAGCTGCCGCCGCGGCCCATCGGCCTCCAGATCTATCACCATCGCCACTACCGATGTCCCGGGAGCAAAATTCTGCACATACTCGCGCAGCAGGAGCTCCGGGCCCTCCTCCGGTTTGGCCGTACCGAAAAGGGGCAGCAAAGCCAGCAGGCCCCCAAGTAGCAAAAGCGGTATTCGACGCATCACGCCTTCCCCCGTAACGAAATGAATACAGAATCATCCTCCGGTCGCGGCAGCCAGCACGGTCAGCAGTGGCACCACGCGTTCGCCGGGGACACCGTAGACGCCTCGTCGCTGCGGCAGGATCCAACCGCCGTTTTCCAGAACCTTGAGATGGTGATACAGCTGCCCGCGCGTCCCCATTTGCGGCAGGGCGGCCAGGGAGGCGATATCCGAAACCCCTTGCAGGACACTCCGCAGTATTGCCAGACGCACCGGATGCCCCAGGGCCTCAAGCGGCACTGCCGCTTCACTCCAGTCCGCCTCCAGGCGCTCACCGACAGACTCTCCCCATTGCCACTCGTAATACCGACCATCGGGCAAATCCACAGTGCCGCCGAACGCGACCGCGCCGGGCGCCTCTACTCGTTGCCGCAGAGCCTCCAGCAACCATAGGCGCGAGTCATCCTTTCCCCCTGCAGGGGCCACCCCACCGCTGCCGGCTTCCAGCAACGCAACCCGCTCCTGCAAAGCATGAATTTCCAACCAAATTGAATCTTTATTCATATAAAGAACGTTATTACGTACTTTACATGAATGTCAAGGGACGACGATCCTGATACTTGGGGGAAATGGGAAAACCGCGAAAACGGCATTTGGGATTTAAAGGACCGACAGGGTCGGGGCTCGCCCCTTCACAGTAACTCGCGCCAGCGCTCGACCCCTTTCAGAATCATGTCTACAGCGAAGGAACCGGTGAACAGTGCGGTAAGCCGGCCCGCAATCTCCACATACCTTTCCACATAGCGTTCGTGTCGCGTCTGTACCCAGTCGTGGAGTATTTTCAGCAGGATCATGGAGCCGACGGACACAGACATGGCCAGCACGATGGCGAGGGAAGCGCCCGGGGCACCGACACTGCTGCCGGCGATGACACAGGCACTGATGGTACCGGGCCCGACGACAAACGGCATGGCGATGGCGCCGGCCACTTCGCTGGACTGCGTTTTCATGGTTTCCACCGGCGGGCCGATGCCGAGAATCAGGCGGATGCCGACGATCAGGAAAGTGATGCCGCCGAAGATCATGAATGCCAGGAAACGCACCTGGAACACGCTTTCGAATACCCGCTCGCCGAACCAGGCAAATACCAGAAAAACCACCAGGCTAATCAGGAATGCGCGGACGATCAGTTGGGAGAAAACCCTGAGCTCCACCCGCTTGATCAGGTCCAGCAGGTAGATGCTCATGATAAAGGGATTGATCAGGACCAGCAGCAACAGGAAGGAATTGATGAACTGATCCCAGTTCAGCTCCATCGCCGTCTACCCGCTCTTCTCATCCACCAATTTCTTCATGATCGGCTGGATCAGGTCCAGCGGCAGGGGGAAGACGATGGTGGAGTTCTGCTCGCCCGCGATGTCGATCAGCGTCTGCATATAGCGCAGCGTGATGGCATTGGAGTTCCTGGAGAGCTCGTCGGCCGCCTCGGTGAGCTTGACCGCCGCCTGGGCCTCGCCGTCGGCGTGAATCACCTTGGCGCGCCGCGCCCGTTCCGCCTCCGCCTGCTTGGCGATGGCGCGGATCATGCTCTCGTCCAGGTCGATGTGCTTGATCTCGACGTTGGTCACCTTTACGCCCCAGGCATCGGTCTGCTCGTCGAGAATCTTCTGGATATCCACATTGAGCTTGTCCCGCTCCGACAGCATTTCGTCCAGCTCGTGCTTGCCCAGCACCGAGCGCAGCGTGGTCTGGGAAAGCTGGCTGACCGCCTCGTGGTAGTTCTCCACATTGATGATCGCCGACTGCGGATCGATCACCCGGTAGTAGACGACCGCATTCACCTTGACCGAAACGTTATCGCGGCTGATCACATCCTGGGTCGGCACGTCCATGACCACCGTGCGCAGATCCACCCGCTCCATGGTCTGGATCACCGGGATGATGATGATCAGGCCCGGGCCCTTGACCGACTGGAAGCGACCGAGGAAAAACACCACCGCGCGCTCGTATTCGCGCATGATGCGGATCGCGTACATGATCAGCAGCACAATGACCGCGATCAGCAATCCCATGAAGTAGCTGAACATAATTATTCTCCCGTTATTCCCTTTGCCCGGAGTTTTCCGCGGGCGTCACCTTCAGCCGCAGGCCGTGCTGCTCCGCCACGGTCACCCGATCCCCCGGCTTCACCGGCTCGTCGCAGCTGGCGCGCCAGATTTCGCCACCCAGGTGCACCAGCAGCTCGCCATCCTGGATATCGCTGACTGTCGCGCTGCGGCCCACCAGCGCCTGGTCGGCGGGAATGCGCGGCTGGCGCGCACTGCGCCCGGCTGCCAGCAGCAGCCCCAGCACCGCCAGGCCACTGACGCCGGCGATGGCGCCGATCAGCCCACGCGAGACCTGCATGCCGGGCACGTCGCTGTCGATCAGCATCACCGAGCCGATCACCAGCGCGATCACGCCGCCGATACCCAGGGCGCCGAAACTGGGCATGAACAGTTCCGCGACGATCAGCACCGCGCCCACCACAATCAGCGCCAGGCCGGCGTAATTGATCGGCAGCACCTGCAGTGCGTAGAAGGCCAGCAGCAGGCAGATGATGCCGACGATGCCGGGCACCATGGCACCGGGGTTGTAGCCCTCGAAAATCAGGCCGTAGATTCCGACCAGTAACAGAATATAGGCGATCTGCGGATTGGTGATCAGCGCCAGTATCTCGTTGCGCCAGTCCGGCTCGTAGGCCTGCACCGGCAGCTCGGCGACGCGCTCGTCGACAACGACCCTGCCGGTATCCAGCACCACTTCGCGACCGGCGACCTGGCGCAGCAGGTCCTCGCGATCCCTGGCGACGATATCGATGACATTCTGTTCCAGCGCCTCGGTCGCAGTCAGCGTGGCGGCGTCGCGCACCGCCTTTTCCGCCCAGTCGGCGTTGCGGCCGTGGCGGTTGGCGAGACCGCGGATAAAGGCCACCGCGTCGTTGGTGACCTTGCGCTCCATGGCCGTACCGGATTTCGCGCTGTCGTCCTGTTCCCCGTCGCCTTCTCCAGCCGCCTCTCCGGTTTTTTCCGATTCCCCACCGCCCTGCTGCGGCCGCTCGCCGGGTGGCTGTTGCCCGGGTGCGCCCCCCATCTGCACCGGCGTAGCGGCACCGAGGGTCGTGGACGGCGTCATGGCGGCGACCTGGCTGGCGTAGAGGATATAGGTGCCGGCGCTGGCGGCGCGGGCGCCGGCGGGGTAGACGTAGGTGACGACCGGAATCTCGGAGGCGAGGATATGCTTGATGATGTCGCGGGTGGCGGCGTCCAGGCCACCGGGGGTATCCATCTGGATCAGGAACAGTTCCGCGCCATCGCCCTGGGCCTCCTCCATGGCGCGGATCAGGTAGTCGGTGGTGGCGGGGCCGATGGGACCCTCGATGGAAAATTCGGCCACATGGGGGCGACCTGCCGGCTGGGCGACGGCACAGGAAAACACCGCGGCCAATAGCAGGGCTGCGGCCAGTCTCCAGCCGCCCGGGCACACCTCTGAAATCCGATTCAGCATGGCTCCAATCCTGGAAGCGGAAATGGCGTTTATCGGAGCCTAACAGAAAATCGCTCAGTGAGCGCAAGAATGGAACCGGACGTGGTGGCCCGCAAAACGGGCGGGGGCCCGGCGACGCCCCCACCGGGAGAGAGGGTTTAGGGGACCGGGTTGCGGCGGCTGTGCCAGCGTACTTCGTGGGAATACTGGTCGACCTTACCTTCCACCCCCAGCAACAGCGCGAACAGCGCCATGCGCACCAACAGGCCATTGTCGGTCTGGCGGAAGATGGCGAGGCTCGGGTGTTCGTTCAGGTCCGTGTCCAGCTCGTTGGCCTCGGCGCGGGAGTCCCGCGGCAGCGGGTGCATGATCACCGTGTTGGGCTGCGCGTGGCGGGTGAAGATCTCGCGGTTCAGGCGGAAGCGGCCGCGGTAGAGGTTGGCCTCTTCCTGGGATGCGAAACGCTCCTCCTGGATGCGGGTGGAGTAGACGATATCCACCTGGGAGATGGACTGCTCCAGCTGGTCGGAAACGCTGACGTCGTGCCCGGCCGCGCGCAACTGTTCGATCACGGCTTCCGGCATGGCCAGCTCCGGCGGCGCCACCAGCACTATCTGCACCCTGCCGAACAGGCACAGCAGCTTGCACAGCGAGTGCACCGTGCGGCCATACTTCAGGTCGCCGATCATGGCGATGCTGAATGCGTCCAGGGTGCGGCCGTGCCCCTCCAGTTCCTTGCGGATGGTGTACAGGTCCAGCAGCGCCTGGGTCGGGTGCTCGTTGGCACCGTCGCCGCCGTTGACCACCGGCACGCGGCTGGCGGCGGCGAATTCCGCCACCGAACCGGCCTGCGGGTGGCGCATGCAGATCACATCGCTGTAGCCGGACAGGACCCGCGCCGTATCGTACAGGGATTCCCCCTTGGCCATGGCGCTGGCGCTGATGCCGACCGTCTCGCGCACAGTGCCGCCCAGCAGGTTGAAGGCGGAGCCGAAGCTGAGCCGGGTGCGGGTGCTCGGCTCCAGGAACATGTTGCCGAGAATGGCGCCCTCCAGCACGCGGGTGACCTTCTCCCGCCGCGCGTAGGGACCCATGGCGTCCGCCACATCGAAGATGCGCTCGATGTCGCAGCGTTCGAACTGGCTGACGGAAAGGATATTGGCTCCGATAAAGTCCATTGCTACTCCGTTGACTGCGCCTTGTGGGCGCGGGTTTTGACCGGGGGATTCTACTCGCGCGCGGGCGAAGAACATAGCCGCAGGAGCGGCGCTGCGGCCCGCACACCGGGCTAGCGCCCGGCGTTCGCGGGGACGCCGGGTCAGGCCAGCAGGCTGTCGCCCCAGGCCTCGAGCTGGTCCAGCAGTGCCGCCTGTTCCGGATACTGCGCGCGCAGCGCCGCGATCTGCTCGAAATAGGGCTCCAGCGTGATGCTGGCGCCGGCGGAGGGGGCGGTCAGGCGGCGGTAGCGCCACTCCTGCCAGCGCTGCTGCTCGTCCGCGGACAGGGTCTCGGGAAAGTTGCGCGCGCGCAGGCGGAACAGCAGCTCGGGCAGGCGCGCGTCGGCAAAGGGCACATCGCCGACCAGCACTTCGGGGCCCCGCTCGGCCAGCGCCCGGTGCAGTTCCCGGCACAGGTCGCGGTCGGCGTCGTTGAGGAAGCCGTCGTAGAGGCTCGCCTCCACGTCCCGCGGCGGGAACTCGCTGTCCAGGTAGACGCGGTGCAGCTTGTCCGTCAGGTCCAGCGGCTGCAGCCGCTGCCAGTTGGCCTCGCAGGCGGCCTTGTCGATGCCCAGTTCCGCGGCGCGCCGGTCGTCGAGCATGTTCGGCGGCGCCAGCACCGGGCACTTGTTCAGGTGGATCAGTTTCAGTCCCGCCGGCAACTCGCCCTCCGCCAGTTGGTCGCGGGCCGTGTACAGGCGCTCGCGCAGTTCATCGGCGTCCAGCTCGAGTATCGGTTGCGGATCCATCGCCAGGTTGGCGGCGATGATGGCGTTGCGATTGACCGGGTGGCTGGCCAGCGGCATCACATAGGTCAGGTGCCCGTGGGAGGCCGGCACCTTGCCGGAGATATGCAGCAGCGGTTTGCGGTTGCGCAGGTCGATCAGTTTGCCCGCTTCCTTCTTGCGCCGCAGGCGATAGAGGTAATCGTAAAGCTTCGGCTGGCGGCTGCGCACCAGCTTTGCCAATTCGATGGTGGCGCGCACGTCGGACAGGGCATCGTGCGCGCCCTCGTGGGCGATGCCGTTGGCTGCGGTCAGCTCCTCCAGGCGGAAGGACGGCACCCCGGTTTCCTTCTGCGGCCACTGGATCCCCTGCGGGCGCAGCGCGTAGGCCAGGCGCACCATATCGATGATGTCCCAGCGGCTGTTGCCGGAGCGCCACTCGCGCTCGTAGGGATCCAGCAGGTTGCGGTAGAGGGTGTGGCGGGTCACCTCGTCGTCGAAGCGCAGGCTGTTGTAACCGACCCCGCAGGTACCGG
Organism: Microbulbifer litoralis; assembly: GCF_023634065.1. Classification (GTDB taxonomy): domain Bacteria; phylum Pseudomonadota; class Gammaproteobacteria; order Pseudomonadales; family Cellvibrionaceae; genus Microbulbifer; species Microbulbifer litoralis. The sequence goes on along the minus strand of NZ_JALKCV010000002.1, from coordinate 378,702 downwards.
GCGCGCCCAGTTCGGCGACAATGCGCCGGATGAATTCGATTTCCGGCACCCCTTCCGCCAGCGCCTTCTGCGGGATGATACCGGTCACCAGGCCGGCCATCGGCTGCGGCAGGCAGTCGGACGGGGGACGGCAGTAGAGCATCAGCGGCTCGCCGACGATATTGAGGTCCTCGTCGGTGCGGATACCGGCGAACTGCGACGGTTTGTCGGCGCCGGGGTCCGTGCCCCAGGTTTCGTAGTCGTGCCAGTAGAGGGTATTTGCGCTCAAAACGGTCTCCTTTGTCTGCGCGCATCATATCATCGGGACTCGGGACTCGGGACTCGGGACTCGGGACTCGGGACTCGGGACTCGGGACTCGGGACTCGGGACTCGGGACTCCCAGTAGGGTGCGCCGTGCGCACCGCCAGGATCAACGGTGCACCCTGCCGCACTGGACAAATCCACCATTGCGGCGGAGCATTGCCCGGGCACACCAACAGAATTGAGAGGAGAAGCGACATGGCGGTCAAACCCATTCCCGACGGCTATCACAGCGTCACCCCCTATCTGTGTATCAGAGGCGCGGCCAGGGCCATCGAGTTCTACCGGGAGGCATTCGGGGCCGAGGAGCTGTTCCGCATGGAAGGACCGGACAACATGATCATGCACGCGGAGATACAGGTCGGCGACACCCGCATCTCGCTGGCCGACGACAACCCGGACGGCGGCCTGCTGAGCCCGCAGGGCAGTTCGCCGGTGGGCCTGCTGCTGTATGTCGAGGATGTCGACTCGGTGTTTGCACAGGCCACCGCCGCCGGCGCTACCGTCGTGCGACCGCTGGTGGACCAGTTCTACGGCGACCGCATGGGCACACTGCGGGATCCGTTCGGCCATGTCTGGTTTGTCGGCACCCATATCGAGGATGTGCCGGAAGACGAGCTGGAAAAACGCGTCGCCGAACTCTCCTGACCTGCCCGCCGCCCGCACTGACGCGGGCGGCCGGTTGCAAAGCCGCTCCCGCCCATTAAAATCCGCCGTTTCCACGGATCACAACTGCAGTTCCCACCTATGAATATTCGCCAGCTCCTCACCGACAAATTCCAGGCCGCCATGCTCGCCGCCGGCATTCCCGAAGATTGCGGCCCGGTCGTGGCCCCGGCCAAGAAAGCGGGCTTCGGTGACTACCAGGCCAACGGCGCCATGGCCGCGGCCAAGCGCATGGGCACCAACCCGCGCGAGCTGGCGGCCGGGATCCTGGAGCAGCTGGACCGGGGCGACATGATCGAGAAGGTCGAGATCGCCGGTCCCGGCTTTATGAACATCCACCTGAGCAATGCCTGGCTGGCCGCTCAACTGGCCGCGGCGCAGCGCGACGAGCGCCTGAATATCGCCCCGGCGGCGCAGCCGCAGACGGTCGTCATCGACTACTCGCACCCGAACCTGGCCAAGGAGATGCATGTCGGCCACCTGCGCTCCACCATCATCGGCGACGCGCTGGCGCGCCTGCTGGAGTTCCAGGGCCACAAGGTGATCCGCCAGAACCATATGGGCGACTGGGGCACCCAGTTCGGCATGCTGCTGGCACACCTGTCGGACAAGCTGGAAAGCAATGACGCCGGCGCCGGCAGCGATCAAAAAGCCAAAGTGGCATTGGCCGACCTGGAAGTCTTCTACCGCGAGGCCAAGGTGCGCTTCGACGAGGAGGAGGGCTTCGACGACCGCGCGCGCGAATACGTCGTGAAACTGCAGGGCGGCGATCCGGCATGCCTGAAACTGTGGCAGCAGTTCATCGATATCTCCATCAGCCACAGCGAGGAGATCTACGACAAGCTCAACGTCACCCTGAAGCGCAGCGACGTCTATGGCGAAAGCCGCTACAACGACGACCTGCCGGTGCTGGTGCAGGAACTGCTGGACCGCGGCATCGCCGTGGAGGACCAGGGCGCGATCGTGGTGTTCCTGGAAGAGATGGCGGACAAGGAGGGCAATCCCAGCCCGATGATCATCCGCAAGAAAGGCGGTGGCTATCTCTACTCCACCACCGACCTGGCGGCGATCCGCTACCGCGCCAACCAGCTGCACGCGGACCGTATCCTGTATGTGGTGGACGCGCGCCAGTCGCTGCACCTGCAGCAGGCCTTCACCGCCTCGCGCAAGGCCGGTTTCCTGCCGGAGTCCGTGAGCCTCGAGCACTGCGCCTTCGGCACCATGATGGGTGACGACGGCAAGCCGTTCAAAACCCGCACCGGCGGCACGGTAAAACTGTCCGCGCTGCTGGACGAGGCCATCGAGCGCGCGCAAAAGCTGGTGGCGGACAAGAACCCGGACCTGAGCCCCGACGAGTGCGCGCAGATCGGTCGCACAGTCGGTATCGGCGCAGTCAAATACGCCGACCTGAGCAAGACCCGCACCAACGATTACGCGTTCAACTGGAACGCGATGCTCAGCTTCGAGGGCAACACCGCCCCCTACCTGCAGTATGCCTACACCCGGGTGCGCAGTATCTTCCGCCGCGCCGGTATCGATCCCGGGGAACTGAGCGGCGATATCCAACTGGGCACCGCCGAGGAGCGCGCGCTGGCAATCAAGCTGTGCCAGTTTGGCGAAGTGCTGGACCAGGTGGCGAAAGACACCTTCCCGCACGTACTGTGCGGCTACCTGTACGACCTGGCCAGCGGCTACATGGCTTTCTACGAGGCCTGTCCGGTGCTCAGGGAAGGGGTCGAAGCGGATGTCCGCAACAGCCGCCTGCAGTTGTGCGACCTGGTGGCGCGCACCATCGCCGCCGGCCTCGACCTGCTGGGTATCGAGGTGCTGGAGAAGATGTAAGCGGGCCCGCCGGTTGTAGAGGGATTCCCCCTGCAACCGCCGCCCCGACCACAGGCAAATCCGGAGAACCGCGTTGGAAATCCTGATCACCGGGGCCTCCGGCCTGCTGGGTCGCAGCGTCTTCAAACAGCTCGACAGCAACCCCGCCTTTACCGTCACCGGTACCGCCCATTCCCGTGCCAGCGGGCCGTTGCTACAGCTGGACCTGACCGACGGCGACCGACTCGGCGCTGTGCTCGGGCAAGTCCGCCCGCGGTTGGTCATCCACTGTGCCGCCGAACGCTGGCCGGACCGCTGCGCCGAAAACCCGGATGCCGCCTGGCAGCTCAATGTCGACAGCGCCGCGCGCCTGGCGAAACTCTGTACCGACTCCTGCGCACAGCTGGTATACATCTCCACCGACTACGTCTTCGACGGCAGTGCCCCGCCCTACTCCGCCGGCGACAGGCCCAACCCGGTGAACTTCTACGGCCGCAGCAAGCTCGCCGGCGAAGAGGCGGTGCTCGGCAACGGCGACCACTGGGTGCTGCGCCTGCCGTTGCTGTTCGGGCCCGTAACCTACCCGCAGGAATCCGGGGTCACCGCGCTGCTGGATACCGTCCGCGACAGCAAACCCGCGGCGCTGGACGACTGGGCCATCCGTTTTCCCACCAGCGTGGAGGACGTCGCCCGGGTGCTGGAACAGTGCGCGGAAAGGATTGCCGACGGTTCGGCGGAACTGGGTGGTGTCTACCAGTGGAGCGGCGATAGGGCCTGCACACGCTACCAGCTCGCCGGCCTGGTGGCGCGGGCCTGTGGATTGCCGGCCGATCACCTGAGTGGCGACCCGAATCCCGACTACGCCGAGCCGCGGCCGCATAACTGCCAGCTCGATAAATCGCGCCTTGCCGATCTCGGTATCTCGGTTTCAGGATCCATCGACGAGCAACTGGCCCGTTACCTGCGACCGTTTCTCTAGTGGTCCATTAGCAACAGCAGCTCAGGCGATTTCTGCCGGCGGGGGAAAAGACGGGGGAATATTTGCGGCCTGTCGGCCCAGTGCGGAGAAGTCGCGCCCGGGAGGGCGGGGGTTTTCCCCGGCCAGGGCCCGGTCCAGCAGTTGCCAGGCTCTGGCCAGCTGGCCGTCCCGCATGATCCACAATTCCGAATACCAGGCCAGTGGTGTGCACTCTTCCTGTGGTGCATCCATCACCGCCTTTTGTGTCAGGGCCGGGATGCCGGCCTTTTCCAGCAGGTTACAGAGATGGTTGACTAACAGTTGGTCACTGGCGATATAAATCCTTTGCGCCATGTTGAAAATTTTCCGCGATCCTTGCCAAATGCATTATCCTTGTTCTGCCTCCCTCAGCCCCACAAAACCGTCGGGGGTTTCGTAAAAATAGACCAGCCTCGACAATAACGCGAATTCCACCGTCAGGTCGGGGTTTTTATTGGCGTCACCCAGTCGCCGTGATCTCGGTCGCCGTGATCTCGGTCGGCGACCAGCTCCAGCTTTTTTGTCTCCCCGGTACCGGTACTGACCTGCTCGATCCCGGGCAATTCCACCGAGTACAACTGGTAATTGTTCTTACCGCGAAACTTGGCGTGGTACATGGCGACATCCGCCTTCTGCAGCACAGCTTCCAGGGTCTTGCCGTGCTCGGGAATGGCGACGATGCCGATACTCAGCGTGACCTGCACCAGCTCGTCGCCGATGCGTACCGGCTCGGCAACGATGCTCAACATTTTTTCCGCCAGCGCGCGATAGGTGCCGTCGCCGGACAGCGAACGCACGAATACGCAGAATTCATCGCCGCCCAGGCGCGCGACGATATCGCCAAAACGCATCACACTGACCAGCCGCTGCGCCACTACCCTGAGCAGGTCGTCGCCGCCCTGGTGGCCGAGGGAATCATTGACCTGTTTGAAGTCGTCCAGGTCGACAAAGAACAGGTAGCCGTTACTCTCGTCACAGTCACCACTGTGCAGGTACTTTTTCAGCTCCTCGACAATATTGTGGCGATTGGCCAGCCCGGTGAGGGTATCGTACATGGCAATACGCTCCAGCTCGGCCGTGTTCTGCGAAACGATTTCCTTCATGACTTCCAGCTGGTCACAGACCGCCAGACCGGTGGAGTCAAGCACGTCGATCTCATCGTAGTGGGAAATGCGCTTGGACACCGGGCGGATCAGGCTGCGCGCCGCATCGAACTTGCCGTCGCTGAGCAGCGGCAGCGCCTCCGCCAGGCGGCGCAGGCGGAAGATCGGCTGCCACAGCATGCTGGTCACGGCACTGATAAAAATAAAGGCCCCGAGCACCGAGAAAAGCAGCAGCAGTTTGAGGGAATCGCCGATATGTCCCACCTGGTCGGAGACATCCTCGACAACCACAAACTGGGCCCCGTTCCGGTCCAGGCCGCTGACCGGGATCGTCTTGATATCGAAATGCCTGCCTTCGAACAGGTGGCTTTTCGAGTAGCGCAAGCCGGGCACCTGTGACTGCCCCGATGCCACCTGTCGCAGCAGCGGCATCAGCATCTCCCGCGAGGTCAGAGCAATCACCTCGCGCTGCCAGTTCTCCAGGTAATCACTGGTATGGAACGACGGCGTATTGCGCGCGGCGGAAAGGATGCCGATATCCGAGCCGGTAATCTCGCGAAAAGTGACCAGCTCCCCCGCCAGGGAGCGGTCCACCTGTAACACATAGTCGGTGTTGTCGTTGCCGATCACCGGCACCGCCAGGCTCTGCACGCAGATGCGGTTGCAGCGCACACTCTCCAGCGGCTGCCCGCTGATGATCACCTCGCGAATCTGTGCCGGTGTCAGCCGGCGGGTGGACTCGCCCCAGTGAATCGGCGGTTCGCGATCGTCGACATAGAGCTTCAGGGATTCGACACCCCAGCTGATCTGCAGGTACTCCCACTGGCGGTCGAACAACTGTCGAAGTACCGACGGATTGGCCGAGCTGCCGTTGTGCCAGAGCACGATCAGGTCGGTCAGCTGGATCAGGTCTTCGCGGGACTGTTTCAACAGGCCGGAGATCTGGTACTCGTAGGTCTGGTAGCGGTTTTTGCGGTTTTTCTCCAACAGGGACTGCAGGCTTCCGTTTCCCAGCAAGATAAAAAACAGGCATATCGCCACAATCAACAGCAGCGAAAAGATACTGGCCTTCACTCTCAAGCTGTGTAACTGCATTTTCCTTTGCTACTCCTGTATATCTGCAAAGCCCTGGAACTTTGTCAGGAAAATCCTTCTTCGCAGCGGCCCTCTCCTCAATGGCCGCTTCAGCGGTACCCGGCGCTACTGCCTGACGGCAACCGTATACAAGCGCTCGTCCCGCGGGTCCTCGCTCAGGTAGCCGATGGCGCCCGGGTTGTCGATCAGCCTGCGGGTCATCTCCGCCTCCGAGGCGACCACCCGCGGGGCCCGCCCCATGCCCGAGTCCGTGGCCCTGTCCCAACTGCGCCGCAGCTGGTGGGGAAACAGATGCAGAACTTCGCGCACAAACTGGCAGTGGGTGGCGTCCCCGTCCGGCAGCACAAAGACATGGACCCTGCTGCCGTCTTCCCACTCCCGCAGCTGCATCGAAAAAATGGCCCGCAGCGCCTGTTGGTCCAGTGATTCCACCGAGGCGCGGCTGACCACCACAAATACATACGGCTCACCCTCCGCGCGCACGGGGCCGGTGGCGAGGGACAGCAACAGTATCAGTGGGCAGGCCAGGCGCAGCACGCGGTGATTCCCTTTCCGGTTCCGGTGTTTATCGCTTATTGTGCGGTGCGCAGACTGCCCCGGATGAGGCGCGCACGAACATCCGGTTATCGACAATCGCCAGCGGCGATTAATGAGAATCAGTATGGTTGAAGGCCCGCTCGGCCACTGAACAGTGCCAAATCAACTAGAATAAAATTGCGCCAGAACCCCAACAACAGGATTTCCTTCACAATTTTTGACATGAAATAGCACAATTACCGCTAAAAACCGGCCAATTGCCGGTCGGGCCCGCTGTTGCTAAGATGCGCGCCGGCCGGCGGCCGAGAGCGCCGCGAGCAATTGCCCCGCCCCTCTCTACCCGAATCAACCCGAGGGGCGGCACCGGGCGCCGGAGCCCGGTGCCGGCTACTTTAACCGTGGACGCATCTCCTCCCTGCGATAACAGGAACGAAGTTTATGACCCAGCCATCTCTTCAGCAGTTGGAACAACACGACGCTTTTATTCACCGCCACATCGGCCCGGACAGTGCCCAGGTGGAGGCGATGCTGGCGCGGCTCGGCATCTCCAGCGTCGATGAGCTGATCGAGAAAACCGTCCCCGCCGCGATTCGCAAAAACGATGCGCTGGATCTCGCCGACGCCATCAACGAAGAAGAAGCCCTGGCGGACCTGAAATCCCTGGCCGCGCGGAACAAAATTTACCGCACATTCATCGGTATGGGCTACCACGATACGATTACACCCAATGTCATCCTCCGCAATGTGCTGGAAAACCCGGGCTGGTACACCGCCTACACCCCCTACCAGCCGGAAATCGCCCAGGGCCGCCTGGAAGGCCTGCTGAACTTCCAGCAGATGATCATGGACCTGACCGGCATGGAACTGGCCAACGCCTCCATGCTGGACGAGGGCACCGCCGCCGCCGAGGCCATGGCCATGTGCAAGCGCCAGGCGAAGCGCAACAAATCCAACGTCTTTTTTGTCGACGCGGACTGCCACCCGCAGACCATCGCCGTGGTCAAAACCCGCGCCGAACACTTCGGTTTCGACATTGTCGTCGGCGATCCGGAACAGGACCTGCCGGCAGAGCTGTTCGGCGCCCTGCTGCAGTACCCCGGCTCCACCGGTGTGGTGCGCGACCTGACCGCCATCATCGACAGGGTGCACGAAGCCAAGGGCCTGGTGACCGTGGCCGCGGACCTGATGAGCCTGGTAGCCCTGAAGGCGCCGGGCGAGATGGGCGCGGACGTGGTCGTCGGCTGCAACCAGCGCTTCGGTATCCCCATGGGTTACGGCGGCCCGCACGCCGGCTTCTTCGCCTTCCGCGAGGCCTACAAGCGCTCCGCGCCGGGCCGCATTATCGGCGTGTCCGTGGACAGCAAGGGCAAGCGCGCGCTGCGCATGGCGATGCAGACCCGCGAACAGCATATCCGCCGCGAAAAGGCCAACTCCAATATCTGCACCTCGCAGGTACTGCTGGCAGTCATGAGCGCCTTCTACGCCTGCTACCACGGCCCGGACGGCCTCAAGACCATCGCCGCGCGCATCCAGCGCCTGGCGGATATTCTCGCCGCCGGCCTGCAGAAGAAAGATTTTGAACTGGCTCACGACAGCTGGTTCGATACCCTGACCGTCGTGACCGGCGACAGACAGGGCGAAATTTACCAGCGCGCCCTGGATGCCGAGATCAACCTGCGCAAGGTTGGCGATGACTCGCTGGGTATCAGCCTGCACGAGACCGCCTCGCTGCAGGATGTGTCCGACCTGCTGAACGCCTTTGTGGGCGCGGAACACGGCCTGGACCTGGCGGCGCTGGACAGCGAGATCGCGGCCAAGGGCCCACAGGGCCTGCCCAAATCCCTGCAGCGCGAGAGCGAGTTCCTGACCCACCCGGTGTTCAACAGTTACCACTCCGAAACGGAGATGCTGCGCTACCTGAAAACCCTGGAGTCCAGGGATATCGCGCTGAATCACTCGATGATCCCGCTGGGTTCCTGCACCATGAAGCTGAACGCCACCGCGGAAATGATCCCGGTGACCTGGCCGGAGTTCGGCAAGCTGCACCCCTTCGCCCCCGCCGACCAGGCCCGGGGCTACGCCGAGATGTTCGAGCAACTGCAACAGATGCTGGCCGCCTGCACCGGCTACGACGCCGTCAGCCTGCAGCCCAATGCCGGCTCCCAGGGCGAGTACGCCGGCCTGGTGGCGATCAAGAAATACTTCGAGGCCAGGGGCGAGAGCCAGCGCGATATCTGCCTGATCCCAGCCTCCGCCCACGGCACCAACCCGGCCTCGGCGATGATGGTCAGCATGAAAGTGGTGGTGGTTGCCTGTGACAAGAACGGCAACGTCGACACTGACGACCTGAAGGCCAGGATCGAAGAGCACGGCGACCGCATCGCCGCGCTGATGGTCACCTACCCGTCCACCCACGGCGTGTTCGAGGAGGGTATCCGCGAGATCTGCGATCTGGTGCATCGAGCCGGCGGCCAGGTGTATATCGACGGTGCCAACATGAACGCACTGATCGGTGTGGCCGCGCCGGGCCAGTTCGGCGGCGACGTCTCGCACCTGAACCTGCACAAGACTTTCTGCATCCCCCACGGTGGCGGCGGCCCGGGCATGGGCCCCATCGCTGTCGGCGAACACCTGAAGCCCTACTTGGCCGGGCACCCGGTCACTGAAGTGCCGGAAACCGACACTGTCAACGGCACCATTTCCGCGGCGCCCTGGGGCTCCGCCAGCATCCTGCCGATCAGCTGGATGTATATCCGCATGATGGGCCGACAGGGCATGAAAAAGGCCACCGAGATGGCCATCCTGAACGCCAACTACGTGGCCCGGTGCCTGAGCGAGGACTACTCGCTGCTCTACACCGGCAGTAACGGCTTCATCGCCCACGAGTGCCTGGTGGACCTGCGCCCGCTGAAAGAGGCCAGTGGCATCACCGAAGAGGATATCGCCAAGCGCCTGATGGACTTCGGCTTCCACGCACCCACCATGTCCTTCCCGGTGGCCGGCACCCTGATGATCGAGCCCACCGAAAGCGAATCCAAGGAAGAGCTGGACCGCTTTATCGAGGCCATGGCGATCATCCGCAAGGAAGTGGAGGATGTGGCGGAAGGCAAGTACAGCGCCGACGACAACCCGCTGCACAATGCGCCGCATACACTGGAAGACGTGATGGCCGACCAGTGGCCCCACAGCTACTCCCGCGATATTGCCGGACGCCCGGCGGCATGGCTGAAGGACCACAAGGTGTGGCCCTCATCCAACCGCATCGACAATGTCTATGGGGACAGAAACCTGATCTGTTCCTGTCCGCCGGTCGAGAGTTATATGGACTAAAGCCGGGTCCGCAGGATTGTGCGGGGCTTTGGCTGGCTTCGGGGCGGCCCTGCTACCGGGTGCAGCCTTGCGAGACACGCCGTATATACATCCCTGTAGGCTTGTCTGCGAGGTCCCTCTCGCAGACAGTCTCGCAAGGCTGCACCCGGCATCAGGGCCTTTGCGGCGACAGTGTGACTTAACTGACCGGCATTAGGGAAATTTCCCGGCCTTTTTTCTATTCAGCAGGCACTTGCCAGCGACGCTCAAATAGCCAACGTAGCCCGGCGACGGCGGCGCGCCTGGGTAATCCACAGCGCAAACATCAGCAATGCCACGCTGATGACAAATATCGACAGCCCCAGGTATTCACCGCTCATGGTGCCGGCAAAGGTCGCACCCGGAATGGTGCCGGTATGCCGGTAATTGGCCGCCGCCATGCCGGTATAGTGCATGCCGCAGACGGCCACCCCCATGATCAGGGCACTGCCGAACATCTGCCACTGGCCGCGCATATGGAATGCCAGCCACAGCGCCGCGCAGGAGGCGAGCACACCGATGATCACCGAGATCATCAGGATATTCAGGTCGTAATAGACTTCCGCCGGCATCAGCATCGCCGCCATACCGGTGTAGTGCATGCCGGCAACGCCACACCCCATGAAGATACCGGCCGGCAGAAGTTTATCGAAAGTGAAAACACCCGATCCAGCAATGCCCAGACCGATAGAACAGGACGCTATGGCAATCAGCGACGACACCAGCGTGACAAATGTGTCGTAGGCCACCGGCATATCCATCTCATAAGCCAGCATGGCGATAAAATGCATGGCCCATATGGCGCCGCCACCCATGGCGGTACCGGCTGCCAGTATGGCATTGCGTTTCTCCCGCCCCGGCCGGGCGTGTGGAATGGAGATGGCAAGTTGCAGAGAGGTGAAAGACCCGAGCACCGAAATCAGGTACGAAAGGGTCACCAGCACCATATTGTATTCAGCGATCATAACGCATTCCCCTTGATTGGCTTTCCTGCCATTTTTCCTTTTTGTTCAGGTTTCGAAATTTGTCGCATCCCGGTTCAGTTGACGATTTCAAAAACGCAGTCTTCCGCTCCTTCACTGCGGCAGTAAATCTCGCGCACGGTGACCTGCCCGCCGACACCGGACTCTTCGAGCAGCCCCTGTAAAAAACCACAGAAAAAATCGCCGTTGCGGCAGTGGCCGCCCGGCATGCACAGCGGGTTGTTCTTGATTCGCAGGGAGTTTTCCTTCAGGTCGGTGGGCAGCAAATTGCGCAGGGCGGGCAAAGCGATCTGCTTGAGGGCACTGGACATGTCCAGCCGACCCCCCAGGGCATAATCCCTCTTGTATACCCAGGCCCCCACCCGGCGGCCGGCGAATTCCATGCTGGCGGCGACCTGCCCGTCGGGCAGCTTGCCGTGCATACTCAACAGGCGGGGAAAAATCCGCGGGTATTCCTTTGCCAGCCCGGGCAATTCCGCTTCTATCTGCCCCACCGCCGGGCCGGCGTTGCCGCCAGCCTTCAAGCTGCTGCCAACGCCGCCGGAAGGCCGTTTAGAAAAGGCCGCCGGTTTTGGCGGGCGGGGTGCCAGGGCGCCGTTGGGTGAGACCTGGTGCTCGGATTCAAAACTGAGCACCATGGGGTGAGACCCCAGTCGCTCCTCCAGCTCCAGCAGGCACTCCTCCCGCCCGCTGACGCGCAACCAGAGTTGAATGCCACTTTCCAGGGACGACATCCGTTGACGCAACAACGTAAAGCCACTCTGGATAACGACATTTCCCAAACCCCGCAGCAGTCCCTCGCGGCGGTCGGATAGAACCGTAAACTCGACTTCCATTGTGATCCTTCTGGCAGGTTGGTTTTATAATTATGCTCTATGGAACTCCCGGCGACCTCGGCGCTTCCTTACGGGGGTCGAATACCAGCTCCCCTATCCGTTGTTCAGCACCGGGGTGCGGCGCCTAAATTTACCTTTAGCTATCACTTCAATAGATAGCATCAATTTTTAGCTTCACAAGGAATTGGCGTCAATTATTTCTCCATAATTTTTTTATGTGATTGTCATCACATACAAAAAACCATTTCAAAAAGTCAGGTGAGGATTAATTGGGACGACCGAACAGGAAAGGGCAGGAAGCGACAAGGGGAGGTTTGCCAATGAGGAGAAGTTGATGCAAATAATCCTGTCACTGCATTGACACAGTGAGCCAGGAAAATTCCGGCAAAGAATTTTGTCGGGAGACGACAAAAAAATAGAGCGAGTTACCCGGCGCAGTAAAACACCGGGCCCTGCGGATCACTGTCCGGCAGTGCGACTTGCCCCTTCGCGACACTCGCCCCGAACCTCTCCCCCAAGAGATGAAATCGTCCGCTCTATCTCGAAATAACCATCCCTGCAGAAACCGGTCTCCATCAGCTTCTCCTTCATCGCACGATCGAACTGCAGCGGTCCCGCCCCGGTCGGCCGGCGCCCGCCGCGCCCCGTGGAGGCACGGGACACCCGGCCGGAATTGATCCCCTGGTCGGTGTAGGGCGCGGGGATATCGCGCCGCTGCATCTGCAGAGAATAGGTAAAACGCTTGGCGCCATTGGCGGCGATCTCGGTGTGAAAGGATTCCTTCAACCCCGGAATAGGCAGCGGCGGGTTACCGCCACAGGCCGCCAGCAGTAGCGGCAGCGCCATCACCGGCAGCCCGCAGCGCCGGGCAAGCGCGGGATTTATCATTTTTATCAAAGCTGTACCTCCGTAATCAGGCGTTATCGGATCTGCGCCGAACAGCGATCGGTTCGACTACTTGAACACCACCGTCTTGTTACCGTGGATGAATACCCGCTCCTGCAGAATCAACTGCAGCGCGCGGGTCAGCACCAGCTTTTCCACATCGCGCCCGGCATCTGCCATGGCATCGGCGGAATAGGCGTGGTCGACGTGGATCACGTCCTGTTCGATGATCGGCCCCTCGTCCAGGTCGTCGGTGACAAAGTGCGCTGTGGCGCCGATGATCTTGACCCCGCGCTCATAGGCCTGGCGGTAGGGACTGGCGCCGATAAAGGCCGGCAGGAACGAGTGATGGATATTGACGATGCGGCCGCGGTAGCGATCCACGAAGGCCGGTGTCAGCACGCGCATATATTTCGCCAGCACCAGGTAATCCGGCGCGTAGCTGTCCACCAGCTGTACCACCTGCTCTTCGTGCTGCTCCCGCGCCAGGCCCTCGGCGGGCAGGCAGTGGAAGGGTATATCGAACTTCTCCACCAGCGCACCCAGGTCGGGATGATTGCCGATCACCGCGGCAATCTCCACATCCAGCGCCCCGGCGTAACACTTCATCAGGATATCGCCGAGGCAGTGCGGCTCGCGGGTAACCATCAGCACGAGCCGCTTGCGCCCGCTGGCCACCAGCCGGCGCTCGGCGCCCTCGGGCAGCGCCATATCCAGGTCTTCCAGCAAGGTGGCATCGTTGAAGTTGCCCTCCAGCGCCGTGCGCATGAAGAAGCGGCCCCGCCGCCGGTCCACAAATTCGTCGTTCTTGGTGATGTTGAGCTGGTGCTTGTAACAGATGTTGGTGATCTTGGCGATCAATCCCTTGGCATCCGGGCAATCAGTCAGCAGTATCTTCTTTTCCATGGTCGAAAATCAGGCCAAATATCCAGGGTACAGACTATACACTAAGGGGATTGCCCGATTCACACAGACTATTAGGGGAACCATGGACAAAAAGCTTTTCGCCGAACACCTCGCGCTGTTGCGCAGCCGCTACGACGCCATTCTGGACAACTGCGGCTTCGACACCCTGAATGTCTACAGCGGCCGCCCCAAGGTCCAGTTCCTCGACGACAACAACTACCCGTTCAAGGTCAACCCACAGTTCAAGGCGCTGGTGCCGGTCACCGACAACCCGCACAGCTGGGTCATCTACCGCCGCGGGCAGAAGCCCAAGCTGCTGTTCTACCGCCCGGTGGACTTCTGGCACTATGTGCCGCCGGCACCGCAGACCTTCTGGAGCGACGAGTACGAGATCGAGCTGCTGAGCAAGCCGGACGAAGCGAAGCAGTTCCTGAGCGCCGACAATGCCGCCTTTATCGGCGAGACCGACGGCCTCGAAGGCTGGTCCCTGGGCGAAGCCAACCCGGAACAGCTGATTTCCCGGCTGCACTGGGCGCGCGCCTACAAGACACCCTACGAGATGGCCTGCCTGCGCGACGCCAACCGCATCGCGGTCACCGCCCACCGGGCCGCCGAGGACGCCTTTCGCAGCGGTGCCAGCGAGTTCGAGATCAACCTCGCCTACCTGAAAGCCGCCGGCCAGGGCGAAAACCGCATGCCCTACGGCAATATCATCGGCCTCAACGAACACGGCTCCATCCTCCACTACACCCACCTGTCGGACAGACGCCTCCCGGAGGCACAACTGAGAAGCTTCCTGATCGACGCCGGCGCCGACAGCCACGGCTACTGCGCCGATATCACCCGCAGTTACGCCTATAGTGACGGCGAGTTTGCGGACCTGGTGGAGGCCATGGACATCATGCAGTTGCAACTGGTGGAGCAGATGAAAGCCGGCCTGCCCTACCCGGACCTGCACCGCGACTGCCACCTGAAGATCGCGGATATCCTGCAGCGCTTCGGCATCATTGCAATGGCAGCGGAGAATGCGGTGGAATCCGGCCTCACCGGCACCTTCATGCCCCATGGCCTGGGGCATTTCCTGGGGCTGCAGGTACACGACGTCGGCGGCCACCAGAGCGCCCCGGAGGGCGGCACCACCCCACCGCCGGCGGACTTTCCCTTCCTGCGCACCACCCGCACCATCGAGGCGGAGCAGGTGTTCACCATCGAGCCGGGTCTCTACTTCATCGAGAGCCTGCTGGGCGACCTGAAGGAGTCCGCCCTGGCGGGCGAAGTGCACTGGGACAAGGTAGAGGCACTGCGGCCGTTCGGCGGTGTGCGGATCGAGGACAATGTGATCGTGCACGCGGATCGGGTGGAGAATATGACACGGGACTGTTACGCGGAGTCGTAGCCGGTTCCGGGCTCCCGGCGGGTCAACGGTGCGCACGGCGCACCCTACCGAGGAGCCCCTCTCTTCTACGCCGCGTACCGGGACCGGAGTCGGGCCGGGGTCAGGCCAGCGCCGCCCGCACCGCGCGCGCCGCCTCCACCATATTCAACAGCGACGATCCCACCTCGGCCCAGCTGCGCGTCTTCAGGCCGCAGTCCGGGTTGACCCACAGCCGCTCCACCGTCACCACCTCGGCCATCTTTTCCAAGCGCGCCACCAACTCCGCGCGCTCGGGCACATTGGGCGAGTGGATATCGTAAATCCCCGGGCCTATCTCATTCGGGTAGCCACCCCGGCCGGACAGTGAAGCGTCGCCGGCAAAGACCTCCAGCAGACGCAGGTCCGAACGCGCGGATTCGATGGTGATCACGTCCGCATCCAGCGCCACGATCGCATCCATGATCGCGTTGAAGTTGCTGTAGCACATATGCGTGTGGATCTGTGTTTCCGGCTGCACCTCGCTGCAGGTATAGCGGAAACAGGCCACGGCCCAGTCGAAATAATCCCGGTGCTCCGACTCACGCAGCGGCACGCCCTCGCGCAGGGCCGGTTCGTCGATCTGGATGATGCCGATACCGGCCGCCTCCAGGTCCAGCACCTCCTGCCGCAGGGCTTTCGCAATCTGCAGGCAGCTCTCGCGGCGGGAAATATCCTCGCGCGGGAAGGACCAGTTGAGGATCGTCACCGGCCCGGTCAGCATGCCCTTGACCGGTTTCTTCGTCAGGCCCTGCGCGTAGGTGCTCCACTCGACGGTCATCGGTGCCGGCCGCGAGATATCGCCGAAAATGATCGGCGGTTTTACGCAGCGCGAACCGTAACTCTGCACCCAACCGTTGCCGGTGTGCACAAAGCCGTCCAACTGCTCGCCGAAATATTCCACCATATCGTTGCGCTCCGCCTCGCCGTGCACCAGCACATCCAGGCCCAGGATTTCCTGGCGGCGGATGGCCTCGGCGATTTCCGCGCGCAGGTGGTCGCAGTAATCCTGCCGGGAAATCTCACCGCTGCGAAAGCGCCGGCGCGTCTGGCGCAGCAAGTCGGTCTGCGGGAAGGAGCCGATGGTGGTGGTGGGCAGCAGCGGCAACTGCAGGCGCTGGCGCTGCAGGTTCGCCCGCTCGGCGTAGCGCTGCGGGCGCCAGCTATCGGCCAGCTCTGCAGCCACGGAACCGGAGCCTGCGGTCTGCTCCAGCGGCGCCGTCACAGTGTCGCCCGCACCTTTCAGCAGTAACTGCAACTGCTGCAGCTCATCCAGTTTCTGGCGCGCATAGGCCAGCTTCTGCACCTGCTCCGGCGGCAGTCCGGTTTCGCTGTCCAGGTCCACCGGCGTGTGCAGCAGCGAGCAACTGGCGGACAGCCACAGGTGCTGGCCCAGCTTTTCCGCCAGTGGCTGCAGTTCGCGCTGCCACCGGCCCAGGTCGCCTCGCCAGACATTGCGACCGTTCAGCACCCCCAGCGACAGCACCTGTTGCGCCCCCAGCGCCTCCACCGCCGCGGGCAGTTCCTCCGGCGCGCGCACACAGTCGATATGTACACCGGCCACCGGCAGACCGAATGCCAGCGCCAGGTTTTCCCGCAGCGACGAGAAATAAGTGGCCAGCAGCAACCTGGTCGGTGCCACAGCCGCCAACTTGCGGAACGCCGGCGCGAAGGCATCGCGCCACTGGGCCGGCAGGTCCAGCCCCAGGATCGGCTCGTCGATCTGCACCCAGTCGACGCCGGCCGCGGCCAGTTGTCGCAACAGTTGTTCGTAGCAGGGCAGCAGTTTCGGCAACAGTTCCAGCAGATCACCGCGGACACCACTACGGGTTCGGCCGAGCCAGAGATAGCTCAGCGGCCCGATCACCACCGGCTTGACGCTGTGCCCCTGGCCCCGGGCCTCGCGCACTTCGTCCAGCAGCCACTCGGCGTCGAGTTCGAAAGCCTGGTCGGCAGCGAATTCCGGTACTAGGTAGTGGTAGTTGGTGTCGAACCATTTCGTCATGGCACTGGCCGCCACCGGCTCGCCGGACGGCGCGCGGCCGCGGGCCAGGCGGAAATACTGGTCCAGTTTGTTATCGGCGGCGCCCTGATTGAAACGCGCCGGCACGGCACCGAACATCAGCGTGTGGTTCAGCACCTGGTCGTACCAGGCAAAATCACCCACGGTCACCAGGTCCAGCCCGGCGTCGCACTGCGCCCGCCAGTTCGCTCGGCGGATCTCCGCGCCCACCTTCAGCAGTTCTGCCTGCGTGATGTCCCCGCGCCAGTAAGCCTCCTGGGCGTTTTTCAGCTCGCGCTGCGCGCCGATGCGGGGGTAGCCGAGGATATGTGTCTGTGTCATTGATCTCTTCCTTCGCATCCTGTCTCTGCGGGCCCGGCCCGCTGCGGGGCTGGAGCCCCGTATTCCCGGTTGATTCTGCGCATCATTCGAACATCAATCAATTTCATATTTTTTGCCGAAAACATGAATACTTCTAAAGGAAGGTGCAACAACCGGGCAAAACAAAAAGGGCCGCGCGGTCTCCCGAGCGGCCCTCTGTGGATGAAACCTGTAACCCCGGTCACTACAGGGTCTTGAGATACTCGATAATCGCCCTGCGCTCGTGGTCCGTCAGCACGCTGTTGAACTCATGGCCCTCGTTGCCGTGGCTGAAGAGCAGCGTGTTGTAGATCTTCCGGTCTTCCATCTGCCGGGTGGTGAGTGTCGGCGGGAAGAAGATATTCCACGTGAGGATCAGGTTGCTGTACAGGCCGTCGAGCACCTTCTGGGCCATCGGCGTCGCGTGCTTGTCGTTGGGGTCACAGGTGCGATACGGCGAAACCGAAGGATTCAGGAAAGAGCGCCACTCGCAGTCGATCACGTCGTATTTCCAACCCATTTTCCCGTGATCGTAGGCGCTGTCGAGATCGGTATCGTAGCCCATCACCACATTGCCGTTGTTCCACCAGGGGTTGTCCAGCCTGGCCGCGGATTCACGGCGCCACAGCGGTTCGCGCTCGGAGGGTTTCAGCACTTCCCAGACATTGGGGATGGAGCCGTTGTGCATATAGGGCGCGCTGGCCCAGATACCATAGAGTGGTGGCGCCAGGTAGCCCAACTCGCGGTCGCCGCGCAGGCGCTCCTGGTTCTGGGGCCCGCAATCCTGGTCGGTGCCCCTGGTGGGCGGATAGCCGAAGAAGTTGACCGAGCCCGCGCGCTGCATTCCCTCGTTGTTGGTTTCCCAGCGCACCGGGTCGGTACCGATGATTTCCTGCGGCACGATGTAGCTGGCAACCCCTTCCAGAACCGGGCTCGCAAGGAAATCCGGGTCATTCACGTAGCGCGGTGCATAGGCGCCGTGGCAGCCGGCGCAACTGCCGTTGCCCTCCGGGCGGCGCACCGTGTTGTCGCGCTCCGGCGCCCACATATCCAGCTCGTGGAACAGCACCGCGCCCTCCTCTGCCAGCGCGGTATTGATCTGCCCGGGATACTGCGGCGCCTTCAGGGTCTCGATCCAGGCGTTGATCGGCGGCCCGTTATCGCGCATGTATTTTTGTCCCGCGTCGCTCAGCGGCCCGAGCAACTCGCCGAACAGGCCAAACAGCGGCGTATAGAAAACCTGGTCGATACGCGGTGCATCCGCGGGGAACATGCCATCGACAAATTTCACCGGCCGGTGCCCCAGGTTCCACCAGGCCGGCGTGTCCATACTGGCGGTCGAGCCGGAGGTGATCAGGTCGATGGCATCCGATGCGGAATACAGCCCCTGGTCCGGGAAAATAAAGGCCAGATTGACGTCGCTCGCGTTATTGGTGCCGCGGGTATGCGACAGGTTGGCCAGTGTGGCGATGGAGGCGAGATAGCCCTGCGGCAACGCGTCGCGAAGGAACAGGTCCAGGTCGGCGAGGGGACTGCCGCCGCCCAGCGCCACCTCACCGTCAATGGCACCGCTGTGGCAGGCGTGGCAGGTAATGCCGATGCGGCCGGTCCAGGTGCCGTCCGGGTAGCGCATCTGCGTGAACATCAACGGCAGCTGCCCGGAACCGCCACTGGTCCTGTTCGGGTCCTCGCCATTGAGGGGATAGGGATTGCGCCCCGCCGGCAACACGGAACCGTAGCGCTCCGCGACCAGCGCATCGTAATTTTCCGGCTTGGCGATGTAGCCACCCCAGGATTTCCACAGGTTGTTGTACTGCCTGCGTGTCAGAGTGGAGATACCCAGCGCGGCTTCCGGGGTAAAGGGGTCAGTGCCCGCGAACAGCGCACCGACTCCGGGTGAGCCACCGGTCAGCAGGCGCCCGCCGAGATCGAATCGCTCGCGCAGTTCACCGCAGGTTTCGGCGGCCCCGACTTCCCGCACCGCTTCCGGGTCGACATGGCAGTTTTTGTAGTAGGCATTGAAATGTACCGCGCGCCCATCGCTGATGCCCTCCTGGACCAGCGCGCGCGGATCCTCGGGCAATTGGGTCTCATCCGGCTTTCCATAACAGAAATCCCACACGGCCCAGCCACCATTGCTGCTACCGAGCAGGGCGCCGGGATCATAATCCGACGGGCGATTGTATACGTTGTGCGGGCTGGATGAGGATTCCGGATCGTAATAGGGATCGTCATATCCGGAATCCGCGCTCGTATAGGCAGGGGTCCCTGCTGATAGAAGTGTCAATACCGACGCAAACAACGCGCCTCTCATCACCGCTTTTCCACCGAGAACGGCCAGCGCCGTCGTTTTGTGTGTTGGTTCCAACATAACACTCGGCTCCCTCGTTATTTTATGGATATTTTCCAGCCGTCGGGCTGGATCGTGACCTCCCGCTAATGAATGCTTTTACCGCGAATACAGCTGGGTTCCGGGTGAAGGAGGGGCGCAAAGAGTCAATCGGGGATATCGCATGGCCTGTCGACGGCCCCGCTCATCATGCGTTGTTGAAGCTAGCCGCTCGCGCGCTACGCCGCTTCGTCTGAAAGGACTATTTGCCGCGCGATGCGAATCCTGTCGGTGGATCCCGCTGCCGAAGTCCATCGGGCTTGATTTCCGGGGCCCCTCCCTGTTTAATAAATTTCACCTTTCCAGACAAAAACATGAACCAACCTAAAGATGCTCCTGCACCATGATTGAACTCCGCCACTTGCGCGCGCTGACGCTGCTGCGGGAGACCGGCAGCATGGTGCGGGCCGCTGAGCGACTGCACCTGACCCAATCCGCCCTGTCCCACCTGTTCCGCGAAATGGAGGACCGCCACGAGCAGGCGCTGTTCGTGCGCAAGTCGCGGCCGCTGCGCTTCACCAGCGCCGGGCTGCGGCTGCTGCAACTGGCGGACGACGTGCTGCCGCGGGTCGCCGTGGCCCAGCGGGATATCGCGCGGCTGGCGTCGGGACAGGCGGGCCGGCTGAACATCGCCATCGAATGCCACAGCTGTTACCAATGGCTGATGCCAACCTTGGACGCCTACCGGGACGACTGGCCGGAGGTGGAGCTGGACCTGTCCAGCGGCTTCCACTTTGCGCCGCTGCCGGCGCTGGTGCGCGGCGACCTGGACCTGGTGGTGACGAGCAACCCGGACGATTCGCTCAAGGGCATCCACTACGAACCGCTGTTCGGTTTCGAGATGTGCCTGGCGGTCAGCCGCAGGCACGCGCTGGCGGGGCAACGCTGGGTCTCGCCGGAGGAACTGGCCGGCGAGGTACAGATCACCTATCCGGTGGAACGGGAGCGGCTGGATATCTTCCAGCACTTTCTCGACCCCGCCGGGGTGGAACCGGCGGATGTGCGCACGGCGGAACTGACCGTGATGATGGTGCAGCTGGTGGTCAGCGGCCGCGGGGTCTGCGCGCTGCCCAACTGGGCCCTGCACGACCATCTGCGGAAGGGGCAGAAGGGCCTGATCGCGCAGCTGCGGCTGGGGGAAAAGGGACTCTGGAGCCGGCTCTACGCCGCCGTGCGCGAGGAAATGCTGGAGCAGGCATTCCTGCGGGACTTCTTCGACACGGCCCGCGCCACCTGCTTCAGTAACCTGAACGGGATCCGCGCTGTGTGAATCGCACAGCGGCAGCCGCCGTTTTGATGGGCGGGCTCCGCTTGGTACGGAAACCGCCGCGCGAACCTGTGTAAAGATTTCTTAAACCAGCCGCCCGGCGGTTCCGCAGCCCGCGCAACACGATTAACATAACCGCAGATTGAGTGAGGATATGGTGTTATGGCAAATCAGATCGAGCGCTGGAACCCGGTCAGCAAGGGCCTCCACTGGCTGTTCGTGATCCTGTTGATCTGCGTCTGGGGCGCGGTGGAACTGCATGAATTCTACGACCGGGAAGACCCGATGCGCGGCTGGCTGGTGCGGCTGCACTTCTCCCTCGGCACTACCGTGCTGCTGTTGCTGGCCGTGCGCCTTTTCTGGCGGGCCCGCCACGCGCGGCCGCAGGCGGCAGGTCCCGGCTGGCAACGGGCGCTGTCGAAGCTGACCCACGCCGCCCTCTACCTGGTACTGCTGGCAATGCCGGCTTCCGGTATCGCCATGCGGCAGCTGTTCGGCCGCGACACGGAGTTTTTCGGGCTCTTCCCGCTGCCGCGGCTGCTGGCGGAAAACCCGGATATCGGCAAGCAGCTCGCCTTTATGCACAAGGAGGTCCTGTGGCCGGCACTGCTGACACTGGTGGGGCTGCATATCGCGGCGGCGCTGTGGCACCACTTTGTGCGGAAGGACGATACGCTCACAAGGATGTTGCCGCAGCGATAGTCCCGGATGGCGCAAGGTTGGGCCGAGCTCCGCGAAGCCCAACCTGCGCTACCCATCGTCATTCCGGCGAAGGCCGGAATCCAGGTGTCCCCCGGACTTGGATACCGGCCTCCGCCGGTATGACAAACGCGGCTACTTTTGGGGCTTGTTTTGGGGCTTGCGCTTTTTCGGCTTGCCGCCGACCTTCGCATCGAAGCGGGAGATTTTCATTTCCCTGCCGGCCACCCGCACTTTTTTCAGGTGCTGGAAAATCTCCTTCGGCATTCCCTCCGGCAGATCCACGGTGGTGTACTCGGGGTAGATTTCGATACGCCCGATATAGGAGCTGTCCAGGTCCACCTCATTGGCGATGGCGCCGACGATGTTGCCCGGGCGCACATTGTTCTCGCGGCCCACCTCGATACGGAACCGTTCCATGCCCTCGTCCGGCGGCGGCATCTTCTTGTCCTTGTCGTAGCCGCCCTTCTTGCGCCCGCGGTCCTCGGAGTCGCGGTCGCGCTCTTTGCGCTCCCTGCGCGGCTTTTGCGCCACTTCCTTCACCAGCAGCGGCTGGTCGCCCTGGGCCATGGCGGCCAGGGCCGCGGCCACGTCCAGCGGGTCGACGTCGTTCTGGGCCAGGTATTCCTCCACCAGCTGGCGGTAGGGCGCCAGGTCGGTGCCGCCCTCGCGGGTGGTGGTGATGCGCTCGCGGAAGCGCTGCATGCGTGCGCTGTTCACCTGGTCGGCACTCGGCAGTTCCAGCTGCTCGATGGGTTTCTTGGTGGCCTTTTCGATAACGCGCAGCATGCGCCGCTCGCGCGGCGCCACGAACAGGATCGCGTCGCCCTCGCGCCCCGCGCGGCCAGTGCGGCCGATGCGGTGGATATAAGCTTCGCTGTCGTAGGGAATGTCGTAGTTGATCACGTGGCTGATACGTTTCACGTCCAGGCCACGGGCTGCCACATCGGTGGCCACGACGATATCCAGCGCACCTTTTTTCAGCTTGTCGATCACCCCCTCGCGCAGGTTCTGGGCCATATCACCGTTCAACGCTGCACTGGCGAAACCGCGCGCGGCCAGCTTGTCTGCCAGTTCCACGGTGCTGTTCTTGGTGCGCACGAAGATGATGGTGGCATCCACCGGCTCCGCCTCGAGGATACGGGTCAGCGCGTCCAGCTTGTGCAGGCCACCCACCGGCCAGTAGCGCTGGCGGATGGTCTCCGCGGTTTCCTGCTTGACGCGGATCTTGACCTCCACCGGTTCGCGCAGGTGCTCGCGGGCAATGCGTGCAATCTCCTTCGGCATGGTGGCGGAAAAGAGGGCGATCTGGCGCTGTTCGGGCAGTTGTTCCAGCACCCACTGCACGTCGTCGATAAAGCCCATGCGCAGCATTTCGTCGGCTTCGTCCAGCACCAGGGTCTTCAGGTTGGAGAGGTCCAGCGAACCGCGGCGCATATGGTCCATCACCCGGCCGGGTGTGCCCACGATCAGTTGCACACCGCGCTTGAGCTGTTTCAGCTGGCTGCGATAGTCGGCGCCGCCGTAGATGGGCGCCACATGAAACCCCTTCAGGTTGGCGGCGTAGGACTGGCAGGCCTCGGCCACCTGGATGGCCAGCTCGCGGGTCGGCGCCAGTACCAGCGCCTGGGGGCGCTTGTTGTTCAGGTCCAGCTGCGACAACAGCGGCAGCGCAAAGGCCGCCGTCTTGCCGGTGCCGGTCTGCGCCTGGCCCAGCAGGTCGCGGCCTTCCAGCAGTGTGGGGATGGTCTGTGCCTGGATCGGCGACGGGGTTTCGTAACCCAGCTTTTCAACGGCGGTGAGAATTTGGGCGGGTAGACCCAGCTGGTCAAAGCCAACGGGCTCGGGGGTATCGGTCATTTCGGAATTCACTTGAAGCTGCAAAGGGGGCCTGTCTCTACTCTTCTCTACAGCATAGAGGGGCCGGCTGCGGCGGGGGTCAAAAGGCCGCGCAGTTTAGCAGCTTTGGGCGATGTCGGCAGTATGTTTTTTGAACGCCAATTGGCGGGAATGGGGATTCGAGCGGCTGATCCCGGATTCCGGCGCTGCGCACATGCATCCAGGCTACGGGGATGTAGCCCGGATGGAGCGAAGCGGAATCCGGGGCCCCCGGGCGGTGATCCCGGATTCCGGCGCTGCGCGCCTGCATCCGGGCTACGGACGGATGTCGCCCGGATGGAGCGAAGCGGAATCCGTGACACCGGGCGGCCATTCCCGGTACGCAAGGATGTAGCCTGGATGGAGCGCAGCGGAATCCGGGATCCCGGGCGGTGGGATCAGCCGGCCTCGGCCGAGTGTGCCTGTACCGATGGCAGGGTGACCCGCTCCCGGACCGGAACCACGTGCATCAGCCGGTTCCAGGCGGCATCGACTGTCAGGTCGATATATTTGAAAAAGCTGCCATCCAGCTGGGTCCGCTCGTAGAGATAGGTGCGGAAGCGACGGAACAGCCTGGCATCCACCGGATCCGCGCCGCGCCAGAAACTGGCCAGGTCCCCGCTGTGGGTGAGCCCTTCCATATCGTAGAAGGCGCGCCCCAGCACCTTGGTCGGCACCCGGTGCAACAGTGCCGAAATCCCCACGGTGCTGTTGATCGTCACCACGCCCCTGGCGTGCTTGAGCATGGTGGGCAGGTGCTGGTCGTGGCAATAGAAGATCCTGCCGGTCACGCCGCGCTGCCGGGCGAGCGTCTCGATCAGCTTCCGGTACTGGCAGAAACCGCGGTCCATCGGGTGGTGCTTGATTACCAGCGCCTCGTCTTCAGCGGCGTTCCTGGCAAAGGAACTGATCACCACATCGATGGCATTCTCGATCGACAGCAGATCGGAGTGGGTGCGCAGCTGGAAGTCGTCGCGGGTTTGCAGCGGGAACAGGTAGAAGCGCCCGCTGTAGCGCTCCAGCACCCGGGGCAGCAGCGAGCGCTGGGTCAGTTTGTAGACCCCCTTGCGGACGAAGCTCTTCAGCCAGCAACCGGTCTCCGCCTTCCAGTCGCGGTTGCGGTGGTGTTGGTAATCCGGGAATTCCGAGCGGGCCAGGCGCGCGGCCAGGTAATAGCGGACGGCAAACGCGGCGCGTTGCCAGAACGTCATTCCCACCTTGAGCGAGGGTTCGCGGCCGGCGGGGCGGTAACTGTCGATGGCCTCCAGCGACCAATCGGTGCTCGACAGCGCGTTGACACCGCCCCACTCCAGGGTCACGAAATCGGGCCGCAGGTAGCCCTCCTCGAAGACACCAAAGGGGATATCCAGCGCTTCACAGACGCTGCAGGCCTCGGCGTGGTAGAGGCGGCAGTCGCCGTAGACAAAAACCGCAGCGATATCGTGCCGCTGGAGATAGTCGCGGAAAAACGCCGACCAGTCGCGGGCGTGGCCGGTGAAATCCACCTGGTGGTCGGCCCAGCCAAAATGGCGGTCGCCGCCGTTGAAGTTGATCTTGTGCGTTTCCACCCCAAAGGCAGACAGCCGCTTTGCCAATCGGGCAAAGAAAGGACCAAGCGGGCCCTGCAAAAAGACAGCCGAAGACATTTGCCCCCCAAACGTGCCGGTTTTGTTACTGCTTATACCGACACCAAAACTTCCACGTTCGCACCAGATACGGCAGCGAACTGCGATTGGCCAGCGGCCAAACCGGGAAGTCGCAAAAAGATAAAAACGGTATTGGTGATCCTTGGCGGCTCTGCCGTTCGCCGCTTCCCCCAATGAAGCGGCACCCCTTCACGTCACATGGAGCTTTTTGCCAGCGTCGCATTGTACGCACTATATGGCACAAAATCTTTACTTTGTAATGCGATGTAATCGGTTTGCCATTCAGCCCCGGCGCCACGATATTGCAATCTGCAAGCGGTGTTCCAACTGCTCAAAATCCGGGCGGAAAAAGCGGACGGATCAGACTGTCTTTCCGCGACTGAAACGGCCGCGGAAACTGCGCTGCTCGCCACTGGCCAGCTTTTTCCGGTCCAGGTTCTGCAGCACCCTGCCCCAGACCCACTCGAACACCCTGCCGGTGCGCCGGGGCCAAAGTGTGAAAAGCGGGTTGAAGGGATTGTCGCGGGCCTGCATCCACACGGTCATCCGGTGCGATTCTTCCAGGGCCTCGCCGCGGCGGTGGAAGCCGTAGACATTGCCGATCACCAGGGTGTTGGCCGGCACACAGAATTTGCGCGGCTCGAACCCCATTTCCACCAGTTCGGCCCCGGAGATCCGGAAGGAGCCATCCCAGTAGCGCCCCGGCGCGCGGTCCGCACCGCGCTTGCAGGCCTCCAGGCTCTGGCGGTACTCCCACTTCAGCCGCCGCCAGCCCAGGCGGTGGGAACCGGGCACATAAATGTAGGGGCCGTTGCGGTCGTCCACCGCATCGATATACAGCCAGCCTTTTACACAGGGGTGGAAGGTATCGGCGTGCATGTCGCGCTGCGGGTCCGGGCGCGGTGTCACATTGGCGTGGTTGCACAGGTTCTCGACATAGAACAGCGGTGGGCGGTTCTTGGAGGAGCAGTAGCGCATCAAACGCTCCAGACGCGGTTCCTCCGCCAAGGCCTGCATCTCGGGCAAATCCGCGCGCACATCGTGCGTCATGAAGGTGCGCTGGGTCAGTGTCGTGCCCTCTACGAACTCACGCACCTCGCCCTCGTAGACCTGGAGTTCCCGCGCCAGCCGCTCGAACTGCTCCGGCGGCAGGAAGTTTTCCTTGAGCACAAAGCCATCCCTGAGAAACGCGCGCCGATCCCCCGCCGGCACCAGCGGTGCCAACAGCAGCAACCGGAAGCGGAACAGCAACTGCGCCAGCACCACCCGCACCACATGCAGGCCGCAGCGGTTCAGCCAGTAGTTGCCGATGATCGGGTTGTTCTTGAAGCTCTTGCCCCAGGACACCAGCTCCAGCAGCCATTGGGGGAGCTTGCGGAGTGATTTCAGGGTTTTGTTTATCATGGTTTTTTTGTCTGTTTTGATGACTGCGGAGGTGGGGGCCTCTCTCCCCGGATTCCGGCGCTACGCGCCTGCATCCAGGCTACTCCTGCGGAGGTGGGGGCCTCTCTCCCCGGTACGCCGTTTGCAAGGTGTCAACGTAGCCCGGATGGAGCGGAGCGGAATCCGGGAGGCGGAGCCTATCGTGTATCGCCACACCGCTACCGTCGCAAAAAACGGTTGCGGAACAGGCGATACAGTGTGCGGCCCCATTCGCGTTTCGCCTGTCGGTGGCGCCGGACCTGCAGCAGCCGTACCGCCGTTTCCACATCGATATGATCGCCGGACTCCGGGTCGCAATAGACCGGATACAGGATCAGCGCACCGGCCACCAGCGCGTCGAGATGCAACTGCCGGCCGCGCCGCGCCAGTATCGCGCTGCGGTCAAAGTCCTGCACGGCGCCCGACGGCATCGTGTCTGCGTCCAGCAGCAGATCCTCACTCAGCCCCCAGCCGGCGTAAAACGGCAGACCGTAGGTCACCACTTTCAAACCGCGCAGCAGGGCCTCGAAGCCGCTCAGGGAACACAGCGTATGCACCTCGTCCGCCACCTCCAGCAGTTGTGGCATGGCGATATCCGTGACCAGCCGATCGAACAGCGGTTCCCCGCCCTCCTCCGGCAATGCGCCGAGGCGCGCTCCGACCACAACATCCGGGTGCGGTTTGTAAACGATCAGCGCATCGGGATTGCCGGCGCGCACGGCCCGCAGCAGCGCATGGTTGCTTTTCAGGGCCGGCGAGCCGCCGGCAATGGACGCATCGCTCTCCACCTGCCCGGGCACCAGGATCACGCGGCGGCCCGCCGGTAACTGCAGCTCCGCCGGCCGCGCAGTGCCGACGTTGTATTTGCTCAGGCGCGAACGGACCAGGGTTTCGCGCAGCCGCCGCGCCCGCGCCAACAGCGCCGCATCGAACTGCGTCTCGCGCAGAATCGTCTCCAGGTCCGACGGCGAGCGCGCATCGTAGTAGATACCGCGGCTGTCCAGTACCAGCGACAGCGGCGCAACCAGGTCCGCACCCAGGCCGACGGAGCGCAGAAATCCATCCTCCATCTGCCACAGGTCCAAGCCGGCACGATCGCAGGCAGCGGCAAACGCGTCCGTCAGGCCGCTGGCCCAGGTTACAACTTGGGTCGCGACACGGGTTGCCGCAGGCAGCCTGGCCAACGCCGACGCCCTGGCGGCGATAAACTGCACCGCCTGATTTTCAAGGGCCCCCGGATTCCGGCGCTGCGCGCCTGCATCCGGGCTACGGTGTTTGCCGAGAAAACCGGGCACGAAGCGCCGCTTCCAGGCGGAAAAACCGGCACCGGCCCAGGGGCCGCGAAAGCGTTCGCGCAATCGCTTCTGTTCCGCGATCAGGCGGATGGTGTCTTCCAGCTCGCAGCGCTCGCCGGTGTAGGGATTGATATAGCGGCTGTAGCGCAGGTAGGCGGCGGCGAACAACTGCTCCAGCGATCGCGCCACATTCCTGCGCCGGCAATCGAGCACGTCGTCGGTCAGCCCCCAGCCGGCATAGAACGGCAGGCCGAAGCAGTGCACCTTGCGCCCCGCCAGCAATGCCTCAAAGCCCAACTGGCTGGTAACCGCATACACACTTTCCACCGCATCCAGCAGCGCCCAGGGGGCAATATCCCCGGCCAGAATCCGGCAGCCCCGCTGCCGCGCCGCGTCCAGCAGATACCCGCGCTTCTTGCCCGCTACCACATCCGGGTGCACCTTGACGCAAACCTCGGCGTGCGGATTGTCGCGCTGCGCCGCGTCCAGCATTTCCACAAAGCGCCGCTCGTCGGCGCCGCCATACACCACCGACGCATCGCCAAAAGTCTGGTCCACCACCAGCACCCGCGGGCGCGCATCCGGCCACTCGATGGCGCGGTCGGTGGCGCAGTTGTACTTGGACAACCGGTGCTGCCGCAGCAGCGCCATGCAGTCGCGCGCGCGCGCCAGTTCCGCCGCGCCGAAATCCGCCTCCAGGATCAGCGTTTCCAGGTCGCTCGGGCGGGTGGCGTCGTAGTAGATACCCTTGAAGTCCACCACCACACTGTGCGCCGGCGCGCCGGCCACGCCCAGGTCCAGCGAACGCAGGAATCCGTCCTCGATGGCGATATAGGGCAGTTTGCGCGCGGCGGCGATGCGGCGCGCGCGATTGGCAGTGGGCTTCAGGCCCCAGCCGGCAATGGCCGAGACCGCGGCGCCGGGGCGGCGGACAAAATACCGGCACGGCACTTCCAGCAGCGCCTCCAGATACGGGATGCGGCGAATCCCCGGTGAGCAGTAACCGATCACAGGTACGCCCTTGCGTTCGCCAGCAAGCGTTCGCGCCGGGGTTCATCGGCGGCCAGGCGCAGTATTTCCTCGACCCAGGTGGTCCGGTCCATCGGCAGCAACAAACCGTTCTCGCCATCCCGGACAACGCCGCCATAGATATCGCCGTGTGCGTAAATACCGACGGCCCCGGCCAGGGTGATATCAAAGAATTTGGTATGGGAGCGGGCGCGGTTGAAGCGGTTGTCCAGCAGCGGCGCCAGGCCGATGGCGCGGCCGGGGCGGCGGGCCAGCGCGCGGTAGCTGCCCCATTTCATCGGGTGCACCACATGCACCCGCGGCACCCCCTTGAACAGGCGGTTGACCGACGCATTGCCGATCACCTCGAACACCAGCCGCTCGTCCCGCGCCAACGCCTCCGCAATCACCGGGCGCAACCAGCGCAGGTCCACGCCGTGGGAGGCGGAGCCGTGGTAGAAGAGCACAATCGGGGCTTCGCCCGGCTCGGGCGGTTTCGGCGGCAGCAGGCGCGGCTGCCACTGGGCGTACTTGTCGCGCAGGTATTCGGTGGAGACCAGCAGCCGCGCACCCAGGCTTTGCAGCCAGTTCCGGTGCCGGCGGCTGTAGCGCAGGATCTTCCACTGGTAGCGCAACGGCATATCGATCGTCGCCCGCCAGTCGAACAGGTCGTCGTCCATAAAGAAATAGACAGCGCCGATCCTGTCCCGGCAACGCTCCACCAGCGCGCGCCAGGCGGTGGGGATGTAGCGCACAAAAACCAGCGTGGCCCCCTCCAACTCTTCCGCCGCCGGCAGGTGGGAAAAATTGAAGCGCCGGGGCACCACACCCCGTTCCCCCAGGAAGGGCATTACAAAATAATCGGTGGAGGGGTTCTCCCCCTCCTCAACCAGCAATACCCGATCGCCCTTCTTCAAAATTCAGTCACATCCGGAAAAGTTGATATTAAGGGTCTCATCACTGCTGGATCCCGGATCGAGTCCGGGATGACGACTGTGAAAGGTAGCTCCCGTAGCCTGGATGCAGCGCAGCGGGATCCAGGGATCAAGGCCCGCCCTAAAACGGAAACACCATCGGCAGCAACACCAGCACCGTCACCGAGTAGGCCACCGTCAACGGCAGCCCGGCGCGCACAAAATCCTTCAACTGGTAGCCGCCGAGGTTCTGCACCATGAGGTTGGTCTGGTAGCCGAACGGCGTCAGGAAACTGGCACTGGCCCCGTAGGCCACCGCCATGACAAACGGGGTCCAGCTCACACCGAAACTCTCCGCCAGGCTCCAGGCCAGCGGAAACGCCAGCGCTGCGGCCGCGTTGTTGGTCATCAGTTCCGTCAGCGCCAGGGTCAGCAGGAAGATACCCACCAGCCCCGCATAGGGCCCCGCCCCGGCCAGCAGCCCGCGCAAACCGGCGGCCAGCGCATCCGCCAGCCCGCTGCCGGAAAACGCCTCCGCCAGCACCAGCGCACTGGCAATGATCAGCCAGATCTGGAACGGGAAGCGGCGCTGCAGCTCCGTGGTGGAAACGATATTCAGGCCGATCATGCCACCCAGCATCACCACCAGCCCCTTCAGCAGCGAGAAGTACCCCAGGGCCGCGCCGGCCACCACGGCCGCAAAACCGATGCCCAGCAGCCAGCTGTCGCGCCGGGACAACTGGCGCTGCACCTCTTTGCCACTGATCACATAAAAGTTCTTGTCGATATTGCGGTGGTGCTTGAAGTCCGGCCCCACCGCCAGCAACAGGGCATCCCCGGCCTGCAGCCGGACCTCGCCCAGCTTGCCGGACAGGCGGTCACCGCCGCGGCGCATGGCCACCACCGCCGCATCGAAGCGGGTGCGGAACTGGGCACTCTTCAGGCTCTCGCCAATCATGCTGGAGTTGGGGGTCAACACCACTTCCGTCAGGTCCAGGTCCAGCTTTTCGTCTTCCAGCGCAAACAGCCGCAGGCCCTCGATCTCCTCCAGCCGGCCCAGGTCGCGCACATCGCCGCTGAAGATCAGCTTGTCGCCGCAGCGGACTATCTCCGTCGGCGCTACCGGGCTGATGGTTCGCCCGCCGCGCACGATCTCGATCAGGTACAGGGTTTCCAGCTGGCGCAGGTTGTTCTGCTCCACCGTCTTGCCGTCCAGCGGCGAATCCCCGATCACCTCCGCCTCCAGCAGGTATTCGGCCACCGGCTCCTCGGCCACGCGGCCCTCCGGCAGCAGCCGGTTGCAGAGCATCAGCACCACCAGGCCCACCAGCACGGCGCCGATCCCCACCGGCAGGAAGGAGAAGAATTCCAGCCCCGGCAGGCCGCGATCCAGCACGAAGCTGTTCACAATCAGGTTGGTGGAGGTACCGATCAGGGTCAGGGTGCCACCGAGAATCGCCGCATAAGAGAGCGGCAACAACAGCTTGGCCGGCGGGTAGCGGCGCTGGTCGCGCACACTGGAAGCCAGCGCGGCCACCACCGCGGTATTGTTCAGGAAGGCGGAGCTCAGCGCCGTGGCCCCGGTGAGCCGCAGCAGGCTGCTTTTCAGCGAACCGTTGATCAATCCCTCCGAGATGGCCCGCAGCCACCGGGCCTTCTCCAGGCCGATCGAGGCCAGGATCAGCGCCACCAGGGTCACCAGGCCCGGGTTCACCGCCTTCTGCAACACCGACTCCGCCGGCACCAGACCGGTCAAAAAGCAGACAGCCGCACCCGAGGCGAAGACCAGCGACGGGCGGATACGCGTGAAGATCAGCGAGGCGATGACCGCGGCAAAGAGGCCGGCAACAATAATTTGGGAAAGAGTCATAGATCGGGGCGCCGCTCTGGTCTTCGAAGCAGGTGATTGTTATGGATACGCGCCTGTGGCGAAGGCAAATTATGCCAAATCTTGCCCCCCGATGCGCCCCGCAGGAGCAGATGGCCCGGCGCACGCGTAGGCAGGATGGAGCGACGTGGAATCCGGGAAACCTGGCTAATTCACACGCCCCTACCGAAATATGTAGTTGCGATCCGTATCCTTCAGGATACAATAAGAGCATGTCGGACATGAAAAATACCATCAACGAGTACACGGACGAGAACGGGAAAAGCCTCTATGCCGAATGGCTGGGGAAGCTGCGTGATGCCAGAGCTAAAGCCTACTGGCAAGATCACAAGCGGAGGCATCCAAATGGCGCGTAATATCAGAGCGACCCACAACGAACACCTGCGAGATCCGGAGGTGGCGGCAGAATACTTGAGCGAAGCCCTGGAAGAAGGCGATGCCGCCGTTATCCTGATGGCTCTCCGCAACATCGCCGAAGCTCAGGAAGATGGCATTACCGGCTTGGCAAACCGCTCCCACCTGGGCCGTGAAAGCATGTATAAAATGCTGTCAGCGAGCGGGAACCCCAAGCTTTCCAGCTTCACCAAGGTGATCCACGGCCTGGGGTTGAAGTTAAAGGTAGAGATCGGCGACTCGCCCCACCAAGCGGCCTGAAATCCCCCCTCAGCCCCCTCTGAACCAAGGAGCTACAGCTCACCTGTAGTGGCATAGGGAATCTGGCCACCATTGTCGGGGTCAAACTTTTTGATGCGGATGAAGCCGGGCTCACGAACCACCTGACAGGGACCATCCGGCAGCACTGGAACACCGTCTGCGAGGAAGCTGAACTGAGTGAAGTTGACCGGAAACTGTTCTGGGGGCGTCAGTTTCTGAATCCGTTTTCCGTTCAATAAGAATAAGGAATACGGCCAGCTCTATCGCCGAAGTGTTCGCATGAATGTTCGTGGTCTATAGATCCTTCCCTTCCTTTTGATTCTTCTTATTGGACAATTTGAGGCCGTAGCCCGGATGTAGCGCAGCGGAATCCGGGAACCGGCCAAGCTCCCTCTACCGTATATCCACCCACCCCGGACTCCGCTGCGCTTCATCCGGGCTACGTTGCCGGGAACGCCGAGCTGCAGCTCGGCAAGCGGGCTGCAGGCCCGCCCGCGAAAACAGGGGCAGCCATACGGGGAGTTCCAGATTCCAGGCAGCCACAAGCGCGCTTGACACATTCCAATTTAGCCACCACACTCCGAAATTAGCCGCTAATTTCGGAGTGTGGTATGTTAAAGCGCCTGATATCCTGCCCCGGGAGTCGCTCTTTCTTCCTGTTTGGTGCCCGCGGCGTAGGAAAAAGTACCCTGGTACGCACCCAGTTTCCCAATGCCCTCTATATCAACCTTCTACTGGACGAAGAGGAAGCGCAACTGGCTGGAGACCCGGACTCCCTGATTCGGCGCCTGAAGGCCTGGGACCCCCAGCCCTCGCACACCGGATCGCCCGCTGTCGTCATCATCGACGAAGTGCAAAAGGTCCCCAAACTCCTGGATATCGTTCATCACCTGATCGAGCAAAAAAAATACCGCTTCGTCCTGACCGGATCGAGCGCCCGCAAACTGAAGCGTGGCAGCTCCAACCTTCTGGCCGGCAGGGCCTCGGTCCGGGAGCTCTACCCGTTTACCGCCAGCGAACTGGGCGAAAATTTCGATACCGAATCTGCCCTGAGCTGGGGCCTTTTGCCGGAAATCTACCAGCTACGGGATGAAGAGGACCGCTATGACTATCTCACCGCCTACGCCAGAACTTACCTGAAAGAGGAGGTATGGGGGGAACAACTTATCCGCAATCTGGAACCCTTTCGCAAGTTCCTGCAGGTAGCGGCCCAGAGCAACGGCAAGGAAGTCAACTTTTCCGCTACCGCCCGCCACTGTGGCGTGACGGAGAAAACCGTACGCACCTATTTCGAAATCCTTGAAGATACCCTGCTCGGCTTTTTCCTCGAGCCTTTTGATACCTCCGTACGCAAGCAAGTGGGGAAAACACCGAAGTTCTATTTTTTCGATTCCGGTGTCAAACGCGCCCTTTCCGGAGAACTGCGCCTGCAACCCAAAGCCGGTACATCCTACTACGGAGAAACATTTGAACACCTGGTATTGCTTGAGCTGCAAAAGCGTTGCAGCTATGCCAGGAACGACTTCAAACTGTCGTTCCTCCGCACAAAAAGCGGCCTGGAGATCGACTGCATAATACAGCGCCCCGGCCTGCCATTACTGCTGGTGGAAATAAAGTCGGGAAAAACCATAGCACCTGAAAAAATCACCCGATTCGCGCAATTGGCCAACGACTTCCCCGACGCAGAGGCGATTGTCCTGGGCCAGATTCCCCACAGCCAGATAATAGGAGAAATCCGGGCTTTTCCCTGGCTGGAAGGAATCCACTACATCCTTCGAGACTGACCCGGGCTCGCGGAACTCCAGCTCCGCATACGGGCGTAGCCCGGATGGAGCGCAGCGGAATCCGGGAACCGGCCAGGCCCCCTCTCCACGACACAGCGCCTCATAAAATCACGCCAAAGAAAAATCCTCATGAACCAGCGTTAGATTGGGGTTATAGGCCGGATCATTGTCCAGCAGGTCTCCCCAGCGCCGGCGCATATATTCTGCCTCGCGCTGGGCGCGCTTACGTTTGGCCATGGTATTGTCGGCGCCCCGGGAGACCGACTCGTGGTGGTAGAGTTCCGCATAGGGTGTCCACAGGTTGCGGTATCCAGCCTCGCGCACCTTTAGGCACAGGTCCACATCGTTGAAGGCTACGGCCAGGTTTTCTTCGTCCAAGCCGCCCACCGCATCGAATACCTCCTTTCGCAACAGCAAACAGGCACCGGTTACCGCCGACAGGTTCTGTACCAGATGCAAACGGCAGAAGTAGCCGTATTCGCTACGATGGAAATACTTGTGTGCGTGCCCTGCCACACCGCCGATGCCCAGAATCACGCCGCCGTGCTGGGTGGTGTCATTCGGATAGTAAAGTTTCGCGCCTACACAACCGATTTCCGGCCGGCAGGCCTGGCCGGCCATTTCCCTCAGCCAGTCGCTATTGATCGGTTCGATATCGTTATTGATCAGCCCGAGAATCTCCCCTCTCGCCAATTTCGCACCGAAGTTATTGATCGAAGAGTAATTGAAGGGATGGTCCCAGCGGTGCACGCTAACCCGCGAATCCGCACTTATTTCCTGGAGATAGTGCAGGGTTCTGGTGCAACGGCTCTGGTTGTCCAGGATCAACAGCTCAAAATTCGGGTAATCGGTCTTCGACAGGATTGCATCCACACAGGGCTTGAGAATATCGTAACCGTCGCGGGTGGGTACCAGCAAGCTCACCAGCGGCTCGGAGCTCGGAAGGGCCCAGCGCACGCGGTATGAGTTAGGAGCGAGGCCCGGCTCCGCCGTGGCATCCATCCAACTCCGCTGTAAATGGTCCCCCAGTGCGCGCAAGCCGGCCTCCGCCGCATAATTCTTGTTGGTGCCGTCCTGCGCAGTGGAGCCACAGGTCGCCCGCCAGTGATACAGGATTTCGGGAATGTGCACCACATTGCCGGCCTCCAGATACGGCAGGCAGCGCAGCAGCAGATCGTGATCCTGGCTGCCCTCGGTACCCGGCCGGAAGGTGCCGACCTCCCTGACCAGCGCCGTACTCAGGACGGCCAAGTGACAGATATAGTTCTGCGACAACAACAAATCGGGATTCCAGCCCGGCTTGAAATGGGGATCGAAGCGCTCTCCCGCCTCATCGATCTTGTCCTCGTCGCTGTAGATCAACAGTGCCTGCGGATTCCCGGCGATTGCATCGCAAACCCTGTCCAGTGCATAGGGCGCCAGAGTATCGTCGTGATCCAGGAAGGTAACGAACTCTCCCTGCGCCAGCTCCAGGGCACTG
The DNA here is from genome assembly GCF_023634065.1 of Microbulbifer litoralis. Classification (GTDB taxonomy): domain Bacteria; phylum Pseudomonadota; class Gammaproteobacteria; order Pseudomonadales; family Cellvibrionaceae; genus Microbulbifer; species Microbulbifer litoralis. The sequence goes on along the minus strand of NZ_JALKCV010000002.1, from coordinate 343,127 downwards.
TTGCTCGCTACTGCGATATGTCCGTTCTCTTCGCGCAATAGCATCCGAATACGCGGGTCCCGGGCCTGGTAGGAATGCAGGCAATCGCGCACCTCCGGATCAGTCGAAGCATCGTCAGCGACACAGAGCTGCCAGTGCCCATAATCCTGGGCCAGGACGGAATCGATGCAGGCCCGCAGCTGTGCAATATCGGAATTGTGTGTGGGCAGAAGTATGGAGATCAGCGGCGCTCTCTCCCGGGAATTCCCTTCCGTCCCGGATGCCGAAGCCAGGCGGCGACGCTCCACCTTGTCAATCCAGAGTCGATAATCCCGGTCGTGCTTCCTGCGGACGAAGGTCTCGCCATAGCGGTCCAACGCGAACCGGTGCCAGCCCTGTCCGCGGTCTTTTGCCTCGCGCTTGAGGCGGTCGAGTACCTCCGGCTTGCCCAAGCCCCGAAACCCGGGATGCATACTGGACAGGCGCCGGGCCAGTCGATCCCGCGCAAACCAGGGGACGAGGCGCACCAGGCGGAAATGATCCACGGAAAAGGGGCCGGATGCCTCCATCGGCGCGAGGCCCAGGGCGCTTACCCGCTGGGGGAAATACAGCAGGCGCTTGACGACCCGCCCGGTGCGGAGCGGCAGGGAGATTCTCTCCGCACCGTTAAAGCCGTCACCGGTATCGACAACAAGCGAGGCGTCTGCGCCGGCGTTGTCGTAAGTCAACTGGAGCTCCAGCATATACCAGCCGGGCAGAAACCCGCGCCGGCAAACCGCAAACAGCGGGTTCTCACTGAGTGAGCGCCAGCAGTAGCCTTCTGCAGCAGCCTCCGCCGGTTCAATATCGGCCACAGGCTCGAGGCGGGAAACGAGATCCACGCGAAACAGGGATTTGATAAGGTTAACCACAGTACCCTTCTAATGGAATTATTATTATCAGCGGGGTCACGCCTGTTCCAGAACTTTCCAGGGGGAGCGCACCAGCGGCTGCCCGGTGGCCGCCACCACGCACTCAACCCTGTCGCCGGCCTTCAGTTTCGATATATCGAAAGAGAAACCCACATATCCACAGCGTCCAATGCCCATCCCGCACAGCCCGGGGCGATGCCCAATCGCGGTAGTTTCACCTATAATCTCGCCGTTGACCCAAGCCTGGATCACAACGGGCTCATCTCCATTTTCTGCCAAGGCCCATCCGAATAGCCGGCCTTTGTCCGCGTGCATCAGGGTGCCGGCAACAAAGTCCTGCCGCGTTTCGGCCAACCTTAGCCGCCAGTCAAACAGGGTGCCGATGGCCTTATACAGCGCGATATCGTCGGCGTTCAGGCGGCACAGTTCGTCTTCATGATCAGCCGGGATCTCGTAGAGCTCCCCGAGACCGTCCCGGCCCAGATTTTCCCTGCAGTTGGGAATATCCAGGCCGTATTTTTGATTCAATAGGGACAGGGACTGCTCATATCTCTCAGTCAAACCGATAAAACCAATTGCGGCCCAAGGCAGCTGGCCCAGTATACGCTGCTGCCGGTTGATATTGTGAGGTGAACGGTAGAATTCCTCGAACGACTTTTTGTATCCGTAGTTCCTCACCATATGGTTGTATTCGGAAACAAGGCGCTGCAGCGGTTCGCGCACGAAGGTAACCATCCGGCAGGTACCAAACAGGGGCGCGTAGGCTGCCGCATGGAAATGGCCGGTCAGGAATTGGTAACCGCTTTTTTCAAACGCCTTCTTGAAATTCCACTTATCCTGAGCCCCGGTTATCCAGTGCTTGACAATCTCGCTGGTTTCCGGGGATTTGGGACCGTAGTCCCGACATACTCTACTATTGCCAAAGTAGCGATCTGCGGCGAGCCGAAAACTGGTACCTGCGGTTTTGGGAATATGTACAAAAATATAAGGCTTCAACACCACAACAACCTTAATTCTTAATAAGGTATCGTCCAACAATACAACTTGGCCAGCACTGAAGAGAATATAATGGATACATGTTAAAAACTCTCTAGGCCGCCATAAGCCAAAGTTTCTAACTCTTTCCATCTTGGACAACGTTCGTATAAGTCAGACAAACCAAGCTTCATCTCTGCCAAGAAGCTATCCGGAATTGAATTGTGTGATTTATTATTTTTAGAAGACAAAATATCATTTTTTATCAAATCAACATCTACATGCGCTCCAAATATTTCCCTAAAATCATCAGAAAAATTTTCGACTCGTAAAAACCTTATATTTTTTGCTTTGTGTCTAACGTCAGAAAAATATTTCTCGACATAATAGTCGGCATGATTCAAATACCCACTTGATTCGTAAAAACGCCCTTCAAGAAGGTAACTATAATCATGGGGTATACTTGGAGAGCGTTTTTTCTCGTAATTAAACCTACTGACCAGCCAAGATCTTAGCCTGCGAACACATATAACCACCTCCCTATCGCCAACAGAGAAACTAGGATCTCTTCTTTCCCTGTCCGATATTCCATCATGCCAAAAAGAGTTAGAATCATTTCCATCAATAGAATCTTGAACAATATCTTTTCTATCCGAAAAGTACTTATTGAAAATATCTTCCACTTTCGTTCCGGCATTTTTAGGAAAATGCAGCCAAACAAATTTATCACCATATATCATATAAAATCGGAGACCCTAAAAATCTAAAAAATTAAATCAAAAAAATAAAACAATTACACCTCAAGAGATCAATAGACAGCCACCCTACGATAAAGATATATTAGATTTCAAACCATTGGCCGAATAAAACTTAAAGATCCGTTTCAAATTAAGAGCACTTCGCCTCTGAAATTTTACAAAATCAAAACTCTTAACTAAACCATCGATATCATAAAGCATAGAAATATCAAAATCTTCAATTGATATGCATGGCATACACATTTCATCCGCCAACTCAGCAGTTCTCCTATCATGAGCTATTAATACAGCTGGGGTCCCTGCCAGAGTTGCTGCTATGGCGCCATGAATCCTTGTCCCAAGGTAAACATCATCTTTCCTTGAATCAGTAATCCAATGCTCTAAATCTTTATGATATTTCCCTTTTGAGAGTAAACTTTTCCTAAGTTCATGAAAATTTTTCATACCGTAGTATTCACATGCTAAATTTCGACTCTGCTCAGGCTCTTCCCTTGCAAGAATTGATATTTCAAAAGCTTCAGATTGGTAGTAGATCGACGAGGCTTCACGGATAGCGAATTGATAAAGCTGACGTTGTTTATCTATCGAGCGCTCCACCTTTAAACCTGGGAGCACATATCTAGTCGGTCCGATGCCAATGTTAGAGATGCCTCTGGAGTAATCGATATCTCTAAGATCCGCCACTTTCCCATAATAAAAAATTGACGGGCAGCCTAAGACCTCTACGTTATCGATGCCAAGCTTTCGTACAACCTCAGCTGTAAACTCTCCACGAACCCCAAAGCTATGACAGCGCTCACTTATAACTTTCAGAAGTTTTTTGGTTCCTTTAGGGATAGACCTAACCTCTTTAAGGGACGACAATTGAGCTCCAAGTCCGACTGCAGTGCAGGGAAGAAGTGTAGATTCCAACAAGTCTGCTAAGACTTGCCAATCTTGCGACAAATTAATCCAGTTCGCTCCAGGAATTATAATTGAGTCTAAATTCTCCTTAGTCATAAGTGGATCAAAAGAGAAACCCAAATGCCTACATCCTTCAATTTGTTTATACACTGCATTTGTAAACAACATATTCCCAAAGTTGTTTCCACTTGCCTTCAACGCATCAGCCCCATGGCGTGTTGCAAGCCCCTCTAAATTAATGCCAACTACACCTATTCGCTTATTCATTCCCCCCCCCGAAAAACTAAACCAAAGTGTTTCATACTCAACTATCCGTCACTTAAACCAAATCTACTGCAGATGAGCCTTTACATCATTAAAGTGCAAATTAGCTTTCTCTGAGATATTGGCATCTATCTTCACCTTGGATTTTACATCCTGTTGAACAGCAAAAATTTCTGCTAAATGCTTCTCTGCTTTAAGTGAATGAGTCACACTACCTTGATGACGTCGATGTATATTCAAACTTCTCTCGCTATATTTAACCGTAGATTCTTCTGCTGCCAGAAGGTCGGAGTAGAGAAACCAATCACCCGCCACCGAGTATCCATAAAGATCGTCACCAGTTCTGTCCAAGGCATCACACAAACTATCTGTCTTGAATATCACACCACTGACATTCAAGATAACATTCTTGACAGCCAGGTACTCGGCAAGAAACTCCCTTCCAGCCATGTGGAATCCGTTCGTAAAGGCTCCTTCACCAAACTCCGTGAAGTAGTAGCTGTAGCTCTCGGCCAGCAACTTCCCATCCTGATCCACCTGGATGGAATCGCAGTAGGCTAGATCGAAGTCATCCCCCGCCACCAGCTCGCTGATAAAATCGGGCGCAGCCAGGTCGTCCGCCTCGGCAATCCACAGCAACTCGCCTTTGGCCAGCCTCGCCCCCTTGTCCCATTGGCGAAACACGGAACCGGAATTCTTCTCGTTGACCAGCAGCTCAATATTTCTCTGGTACAGTTCCGCCGTAGCCTCAATTACTGAAACACTGTCATCGCTTGACTTGTCGTCCAAAACGATGACCTCATAAACTGGATAATGCTGTGCAAATATTGTCTCCAAACGGGCACCGATATGGTCTTCATAGTTGTAGTTGGGAACCACAACCGAAACACGACGTATTTCCGGCATAAGCAGCTCAACCAGACTGAAGACATAGTCTTTCCAATCAAACCTGCCCAGCGCCGAGACACTACGCGCTGAACGGCGGACCTCGCTGTCATTGGCGATTTCCCGATCGATCGCCTCTACCATCTCATTTACGTCACCCATGGGTACAAGGGTACCATTAGAATCGTCGCACAGCAGCTCCACAAAGCCACCTCCCTTCCGGAAACCGACCACTGGCGTACCGAGGGCGAGGGACTCCAGCACTACAGATGGGAATGGATCCTCCCGGGATGTCATGGCAAAGACATCCGCCCCTTGCAAGTACAAGGATATCTCATTGCTAAAAGGTACGATGTGGAGATGAGACTGCAGTTCACTGCCTTCTATATCCCGGAGTATCCAGTTCTCCAAGCCCGGCTCCACATTCCCCAACCAGACAAAGTGGTAGTCAGAGCTCTTTTCCATTGCGATGCGGGCAGCACTGACAAAGAGATCAAACCCCTTTCTCAAGTCAGCGAACCCGGCATTGACCACGATTTTTGCACTGCTGGGAAGGCCCATTTTCTTGCGCAACATCTTTCGACTATTACTATTGGGCCGGAGCCTCTGATAAATCCCCTGGGGTTTGACCACAGCTTTATCGCCAATGGATCCGACAACGCGTTCAAACGATTCCCTTACAAAGGATGATGCAAATACCACCGAGTCTGCATTTCTGGCTATCGCTTTCGCCCTGTCCTCAAGTGCATACTCTTTAATCAAAGTTTCCAGTTCGTGGACCAGAGAGATCACTTTTAAGTCGTTCTCGGCCAACACATCGGTACACTGGCCAGTAACAGTTGTGTTACAGATAGCATGCGCGACAGTACTGCGGCCTGAAATTTCGTTAATGATATCCCGGAATACCGCGATGTCGCCGTGCGCCACGTGGGTCTGGCCGATCTTCTGGTACTCATCAACCAAGGGGCCGCCATCAAGTAGGACGAGTTCTACATCGATGCCGAAATCCTGAACCAGTGTTTTGAAGATGTTGAGGGTCAGTAATTGTGCACCATGCTTGTAGGCGTCGTGCCCCACCAAAACCAGCTTTGTTTTACCTTCCTGCCGAGTGAATCCGTGCACCGCTCTGTATGTCGCATTCAAATATGCGCTTCCCCAATAGACATCAGGCTCCAGATGCGCACCTTCTGCCCATTCGTTCCAGGCGTTGATCACAACGAAAGATTCGTCGCCAGTAATCGGGTTTGCTTCAGCATACTTCACCATACTTGCGAGCCAGCGCTCATACTTCTCGGGAGACGAGTCAATAAAGCCCATACCCCGGCCCGGTTTTCGGGCCTCATTGTCCCAGCTCGGGGTGACAGCACGGATCAGATCAAAGTCTGGTTTCTGTACTTCAAGACTACGATCAACCAGGTCATCGTACAGCGGGTAATGACCAGTGAATCCGGGATCTACCAGACCTTGGTCTTGTGCCTTGGAGTCCAGGTCTTGGGCGAGTTTGTGGGGAGGGAACTCCACAGCCCCATCCATCCCGAACACCTCGGGATCATTGTCTCCAAAAGCTTGCGCCATAAAGAACAATGGAGTTTCGCCGAGTAGCTCTTCACACAATTTGCGCCATTTTTTGATTCTATTAGCAGCGTCCGGAACAATACCAGGGCGGTACATAAAGAACAGCGGACGGCCTTCTACCCGGATATAACGGGAATCGGAAAAATGCCGACCGAGATCTTTGATGAAGGCAACGTCGTCTTCATCCCGATAGTCTTGGGCAATCAGTATGTTGTTCTCAAGGCCGTCCCAGGTTCTGGTCCAGTTTTCGTTGGCCCACAGAATACAGAACGGAAGCTCAATTTCCGGGCTGTCCATCAACATATTGACGGGGCTGTCCATCAGGCGCTTGCCGTTAAACCAATAGTGGTAAAAACAGAAACCGTGCAGACCTGCGGCTTTTGCCATTTCTACCTGTGCTTTGAGCGTGTCTTTCAGACGCAGGTCGTAGTATCCCAGATCCCGGGGCAGGTGTGGTTGATAGTGCCCCTTAAACCTGGGCAGACCACGGGTTACATTGGTCCACTCGGTAAACCCTTCGCCCCACCACTCACTGTTTTCCTTGAACGGATGAAACTGCGGTAGATAGAAGGCCAGAGCTTTCACTTTTGCTGTATTGCTGGACCTTCCTTTGTACTGGAAGTCCTCGTAGCCCTCTCCGGGTCCCCTGTAGCGTGTGACTTCAGCCAGGAAGTCCAGATTTTCTGCTTTTGGCGATCCAGTGGAGTCCTGTACGGACCTTATAGGCAAGCCTTTCGCCTTACCAATAGTCAGGTAATGCCAAAACGGATTATCTGCCAGATTATTCTCCGCCCTATACTTAGAAACATCAAATAGTTGAGATGGATTGCGCTCTTCTTTAATGCCTTGGAGAAGGAAATGGAAGTACGGATCCATACCGCATTCCTCAACATCAGGGCTTACGCTCAAATAATAAGCTGTATTGAATTCTGGTATGGGATTTAATTGCTCTTCAGAAACTTTCTTATAGAAGTAATTTAAAACCAGTCCATCAATTGATTCTTTGATCTGCCGCCGCACGTATGCAATATCAATGCAAGGAGAGGGATTGCGCCCCTCCTGCTCGCCATGTCGAATATAGTGAATCAGCGGATGAAAACCCGCTTCGCTCACGTCAGGATAAGCCTGCAGATACCAGTTCACATCAAATAGATAGGAGGGATTTCTGCCTTCCCGGAATCCGTGATAGTAGAAATGAACCAGAGGGCTTTCACCACTTTCCGCTACGTCCGGATTACTCTCTTTATACCACTCTTCATTGAACAACCCAGACTCATGGATCAAATGGATATTCTCGGAGTCAGATGAAGCCTTTCCTTTACGTCCCAGTTTGAATAAATCTTTCATTTTTCCGTACACTTAAAACTATTTAGAACTTGATTTGACTACGATTTAAATACTAAACCTGGTAATCACCAGAAATAACTGATTGCCACCAGCTATCATTACTCAGGTACCAACGCACTGTCTTCCGAATTCCTGTTTCGAAGCTTTCGGTCGGCTGATATTCGAGTTCTTCGTTCGATTTCTTCGGATCGATAGCATAGCGGCGATCATGTCCGGCACGATCGGTGACAAAAGTGATCAATTCCTGCGCCAGCCCATTCCGGACTTTATCTGCATGTGGATATTTTTTCGCCCATTCTGGGTTCTCTCTGAATTCATTGTTCATCAATTCGCAAATTAGTTTAACGATATCGATATTAGCCCACTCGTTGATACCGCCGATGTTGTAGCATTCGCCCAGCTGTCCCTTTTTTATCACCAGGTCGATACCACGCGCATGGTCTTCCACATACAGCCAATCCCGGATCTGCTGACCATCACCATAAATGGGCAACGGCTTGTCGTGCAGGATATTCGTGATGACTAATGGAATCAGTTTCTCCGGGAAATGGTAAGGCCCGTAATTGTTGGAGCAATTGCTGGTAGTGACCTTGAGCCCATAGGTGTGATGATAGGCTCTTACCAGATGATCTGAGGCGGCCTTGCTCGCGGAGTAAGGGCTGTTGGGCGCGTAGGGCGTGGTCTCACTAAAGGCGGGGTCTTCCGGGCCCAACGTGCCGTACACCTCGTCCGTGGATACGTGGTGGAAGCGGTGGTTTTCTTTGTTCAGGCCTTCGTCCAGCCAGATTTTCTTGGCCGCTTTCAGCAGGCTGTGGGTGCCGATGATATTGGTTTCTATAAAGGCATCCGGGCCGGTGATGGAGCGGTCTACGTGGCTCTCTGCGGCAAAGTGCACCAGGGTGTCTATGTGGTGCTCTTTCAACAGGGTTTCCACCAGGGCGGTATCGCAGATATCGCCGTGATAGAAGACGAAGTTGGGATTCTCTGCTACCGGATTCAGGTTGGCTTTGTTGCCGGCGTAGGTGAGCGCATCCAGTACGACGACCTTGTCTTGCGGGTAGGTCTTCATCCAGTAGTGGACGAAGTTGGCGCCTATAAAGCCGGCGCCGCCGGTTACCAGTAGGTTGCTCATTTCTTTCTTGGGTCCGTGGTTTCTTTACCCCGTGTTGGCGGGGTGCACTTTTGTGGTTTCTTTTCCTGGATTCCGCTTCGCTGCATCCAGGCTACTTTGTTTTCGTGGCCCGCACTGGATCCTGGACCTTGTCCGGGATGACGCGTGTTCAGGTTGTGAGGGCTTGTCTCAGGGACTGGCGCCAGTGGGTTAATTCGAAGTTCAGTTCTTGGGTCAGGCGGCTTTTGTCCAGGACGCTGTAGGCCGGGCGGCTGGCTGGGGTTGGAAAGTCGGCGGTGGTGATCGGGTTGATCTGGACTTGCCTTTCCTGCGGCAGCAAGCCGGCGGCCTTGCCTTCTTCGAAGATGGCGACGGCGAAGTCGTACCAGCTGGCGGCGCCGGCGTCGGTGCAGTGGTAGATGCCCCTGGCTTCGCGGTTGCTGGCCAGGGTATAGATGGCATCTGCCAGGGTGCCGGTCCAGGTGGGTGTGCCGATCTGGTCGGCGACCACGCCCAGTTGGTCCCGCTCTGCCATCAGGCGGAGCATGGTGTTGACGAAGTTGCTGCCGTGGCGGGCGTAGACCCAGGCGGTACGGACGATGATGGCTTCCGGCAGTACTGCGCGCACGGCGGCCTCGCCGGCGGCCTTGCTTTCGCCGTATACGCCGATGGGCCTTACTGAGTCTTCCACGCCATAGGGACTGGAGTGTTCGCCATCGAAGACGAAGTCGGTGGAGACATGGATCAGCCTTGTGCCGTGTTCCCTGCCGGCGAGGGCCAGGTTTTCCGCACCGGTGGCGTTGATGGCGTAGGCCTGTTCGACTTCCTGTTCGGCTTTGTCTACTGCGGTGTAGGCGGCCGCATTCACTATAAAGTCTGGCTGGTATTGGCCGATAGTATTCATAACGGCTTCGGCGTTGGAGATATCCAGTTGGGTGCGGTCCAGGGCTATCAGCTCGGTGCCTTTCGGGGCTCTGTTCTGCAGTTCCTGGCCCAATTGGCCGTTTTTGCCGGTGATCAGGATTTTCATGGTCTTTTTGGTTGTCTGGTGTCGTTCGGCCTCTCGATAGGGGAGAGGTTGTTTTGTTTGGGCCTTTGGCCCGTTGCCGAGCTGGAGCTCGGCGCGCTCAGGGGCGGCTTTTGCGGCATTGGCATTTCGTGGTGCCGGGTGCCTTCCCCTGGATTCCGCTTCGCTGCATCCAGGCTACTTGTGTTCGGACGCTTGCTCCGTTGGTCAGGCGAAGGTTGGGGCCTCTTTCAGGCGTTGGCCTTCGGCGTCTTTGGCAGAGAGCTGGGGGGCTTCACCGTTTACCAGGGGCCATTCGATATTGAGGTCCGGGTCGTCCCAGCGGATGGAGTGTTCGTGTTCCGGGTTGTACCAGTCGGTGCATTTGTACACGAACTCGGCGGATTCGCTGGTGACGTAGAAGCCGTGGGCGAAGCCTTCCGGAACCCAGAGCTGGCGTTTGTTTTCAGCGGACAACAGTACGCCTACCCATTTGCCGAAGGTGGGCGAGCTGCGGCGAAGGTCGACGGCTACGTCGTAGACTTCACCGGCGGTGACACGCACCAGCTTGCCCTGGGTGTTCTCGGTCTGGTAGTGCAGGCCGCGCAGGATGCCCTGGCGGGATTTGCTGTGATTGTCCTGCACGAATACACGCTCGGCGCATTCGCGGTTGAACGTGTCCTGGCGGAAGGATTCGTAGAAGAAGCCGCGTTCGTCGCCGAAGATTTTGGGCTCTATGATTTTTACGTCCGGGATGTCTGTTTCTATTACGTTCATGGTGTGATCTGGGTTGTTTGGTCTTTGATCGGGCCGGTTCCCCGGATTACGCTTCGCTTCATCCGGGCTACTGACTCTGGTTCCTAGCGGGCGAAACGGTGGTTCTGTTTTGACTCCCGGATTACCTCCAGCAGGTAGCCGCCGTAGCCGCTTTTCATCAGGGGCTGTGCCTGTTCGGTCAGTTGCTCGACGGTGATAAAGCCCTTGCGGAAAGCCACTTCTTCCGGGCAGGCGATTTTCAGGCCCTGGCGGCGTTCGATGGTCTGTACGAAGTGCGCGGCTTCAAGCAGGTTGTCGTGGGTGCCGGTATCCAGCCAGGCGGCGCCGCGGCCCATGACTTCGACATTGAGTTGCGCATTCTCGAGATAGATTCGGTTGAGGTCGGTGATTTCCAGCTCTCCGCGGGCACTGGGCTTGATTTCCCGCGCCAGGTCACAGACCTGGTTGTCGTAGAAATAGAGGCCGGTAACGGCGTAGTTGGATTTGGGTTGCTCGGGCTTTTCTTCCAGGCTGATGACCTTGCCGGTTTCATCAAACTCAGCGACGCCATAGGCCCGCGGATCCGCCACGTGGTAGCCAAATACAGTAGCACCCTGTTCACGGGCATCGGCGTTGTGAAGCACTTCACTGAAATGTTCGGCATAGTAGATATTATCCCCGAGGACCAGCGCACTAGGGTTATTGCCAACGTGTTCACGCCCGATAATGAACGCCTGCGCAAGGCCATCCGGGGAAGGCTGTATCGCGTAACTGAGGTTGATGCCCCACTGGGCGCCATCGCCCAGCAGGCTCTGGAACAGCTGCTGCTCCTGCGGTGTGGTGATGATCAGGATATCGCTGATACCCGCCAGCATCAGTGTGGTAAGCGGGTAGTAGATCATCGGTTTGTCGTACACCGGCATCAACTGTTTGCTGACGCCCCTGGTGAGCGGGTACAGGCGAGTGCCGGAGCCACCGGCCAGAATAATTCCCTTGCGGTTTGAACGTCCTTTTTTCATTACATCTCCCGGTTCCATTACTATTTCCCCCCTGATTTTCTTTTTTACGGCGTAGGTTCCCCTGCAAACCGCCCCCATAGCGGTCTGTTCGTTGCTGGAGATCCGTCCGTATTCCCCAAGTGGCGGTGTTCGCCAACTTCCCCTGTGTTTGCTTCGTTGCTTGCTGGTGTCTTGCCTGTTTTATTCTTCCCCTGTGTTCCTCTCCCGAGAAGGGAGAGGGAACTCCCCCGTTGAAGAGGTTTAGAAAGACAGCACCGCTGCTGTCCCTACGGCGATACGATACAGAATCTCTGTTGCATCTTTGGTGATCTGCAGTTCGCTGGATTTGATCTTGGGCATCACCATGATTTCATCGCCGGGGCGCAGCCTGTCGCCCAGGCGGTTATCGAAGTCGTTGTCTTCGATACGGCTGATGGTGCCGTCCAGGTGCAGTACAACCAGCTCGTCTTCATTGGCGTTGTTGGCGAAGCCGCCGGCCAGCTCGATGTAATCTTCCAGCGTGCGATTGCGGTTGAAGACCAGTGAGGTCGGGAATACCACTTCGCCCACAATGGAGATGGTGGAGGCTTTCACCGGCACCACCAGTTCGTCGCCATCTTCCAGCAGCATCTCGCCGGCATTGCCGGTGTTGGCAAGCACCACCTGCCCGCGGGGCTGGGCCTGCCTGGCCTTGGCGATAAAGCTCTGGATCATTGCCGCATTGTCTTTCTGGGCGGTTTTCTCCAGGTCTGTGTTGGGCTGGCGGGTCAGCACTTCCATCTGCAGGGCATCCAGCGAGCGATTCAGTGCCTCCCGTTGCCGTTCGGCAACGCTATCCCGGTAGAGCTGTACCGCGGAGCGGTCTGCATTGGGGCGGAACTGTAGCTGCGTTACCAGATCCTCGAGCGTGGCGCCGTAGGGCATTACATAGCTCGCCGGGCCGTCCAGCTCCCCGCTCACTTTCACGGAGATGGATTTGATATCGTTGTCGCGGACCAGTTCGACCCGGGCGCCCGGATACAGTTGTGCCGTCAGGGCCTGGTCCAGTGGCAGGTAGGAGGCCTGTTGGTGATCGTCAATGACCTGGGTGATGCGGGCAAAGTTGGCCTGCGGATCGGGCTTGGCCACCAGCAGCATTTCACCCAGCTGGGTGTAGGGGCCGGTAAATTCAATCTGGGCCGACTGCTGCACTGCGCCTTCCACGGTGACAGCGCCGTGGCGCGGGCCGACAACAATCACATCCCCATTGCGCAGCTGCAGTGGCGGCATGACCCCTTCCACCAGGAAATTGTAAAGGTTGACTCTTTTCAGCAGGTCACCGCCGCGCTGGACGCGGACATCGATAAAGCTGCCGCTTTCGCGGGAGATGCCGCCGGCACTGTCCAGGTAGTAGAGAATGGAATCCGACGAGTAGCCGTTGTAGAGCCCCGGCTTGTTGACGTAACCGGTGACGAACACCTTGACCGGCTGGCTGGCCTCGAGATTGGCGTAGGCGTGGACGTTGTTCTTGAACACCTGCTTTACATGGCGCAGAACGTATTTATTCAGCTCGCCGTTCTCGACGCCAGCCACATGCACGGGCCCCACTTCGGGAATAAAGATATTGCCCTGGGGGTCCACCGGCAGGGTGGCACTGAAGCTGTAAGCCCCCCAGAGTTGCAGGTTGATCTGGTCGCCGACCGTGATCCGGTAGGTGGGGTTGAAGCCGGTATAGGGCTGGTCGCGGAAGGCGCCGCGGAACAGGGAGGCACCGAACACGGGCACGCCGCTGTTCTGCTGCATCTGGGTTGCAGCGGCATTCTCTTCGTCCAGTTGCTGGGTTTCCAGGGCCTGGGCTGTTGGTAGCGCCAGTGCTGCCAGGAGCGCCATCCATCCCCCGATGGTTTTCAATTTTTTTGCGAACATCTGTGTTGGTCTGTTAGTTCGTGTTTGTTGTTTCCGGCTATTCTGCTGGGCGGCTACGTCACTGCATTTTTTTGCCTATCCTGCAGGCGAATAGCTGCGGTGCCTTGTTCTTTTCGCCTGCGGGCAGGCTCCTGCATGATGGGCACGCTGCGCTTTGCCCATCCTATAGCGGCCATTTTTACATCCGGTGGTCGCGGATGCTGGCTACCAGCATTTTTACGATGCCGTAAATCAGTAGCAAAATGACTGCCAGGCTGGTCAGGTTGTATATTTTTCTCGGGTATTCGGCCTCTTCTGCCAGTGAAGGTTCACTGACGACCATCAAATGTTTCAGGCGGCTGGAAGCTTCCATTCTTGCGGTTTCCAGTGCGGTAAGGCCGGCCTGGTAGGCATCCATGGCGAATTGCAGTTCCAGCTTCAGGTTCTGGAACTCCGCGCTGAGGCTGTTCAGGCGCTCTTCGCCCTCTTCATCGGCGACACCGACCAGGCGAACCTTTTCCGCCTCGATCTGCTGTTCGAGCGCGTCTATCTCAGCTTCCAGGGAGACAATCTGTGAAGAGCCCGGATTCAGGTAGGTTTTTGCCGCCGTCAGCTTGGCCCGCTGTGTGGCCCGCTGCGCTTCCAGCTCCTGGATAATGCCGCTGATACCCTTGGTGAGGTCTTCCGGGCTGACGACTTTATTGCGGTTCTGGAAATCCAGGATCTCGCGTTTGGAGGTACGCAGTTTGGCCTGGGCAAAATCCAGTTCCTTGCGTACGAACGCCACCTGTTTTTCAGCCAGCTGGTTACTGATGGCGTTGACGAAGTCTTCAGACTTCAGGGTTACCGTCTGTACCAGCTTGCGTGCGAAATCGGGCTCATAAGCCTGCATTTCAATGGAGATGATGCCGGTCTGTTCGTCGTGCCCCACACCGATATGGCTGCGGTAGTACTCCAGGTAATCTTCCTGGGAGGCATCTTCCGCCAGCCGTGAGAATACATCGTAGCGATCGCTCTTGTAGTAGTCGGCCAGGTCCAGTTTTTCATCCAGGTACAGGGCCATATCCAGGGACTGGATATAGTTCACCACCAGGAAGGCATCCTGGCTCTCACCGCCGACACCCGGCACCAGGAACCCCAGGGGCGAGGCCATGTTCTGGTTCGAGCCATTCTCTTTCACGATCAGTTGGGTGCTGCTGACATAGCGGTCGGAGACCCAAACCAGGTAGTACACGCTGACCAGCAACAGCGGCAACAGCACGCAGACCGCCAGGCCGGCCCAGCGGCGAACGCCGGTTACCGGCGGCGCGCCCTCTTCAGCTGGGCCTCCAAACAGATCCCGGGCCGCGCCGACAAGCTTTTGCAAACGGATACGCTTGGCACCGGAGTCCAGCTTGCGCGCATCTTGTATCGGTTCTTTGTGTTCCATCAAGACTCTTAACTGTTAACCAATCGGCCCGGATTCCCGGCGGCCGTTTTTTTCTTCTGCGCCTGCGGCAGGCCCTTCTGGTACTCGGCGATGGCGGCCTCGACGGTGTCGTAGATTGCCAGCCCTTCGGGCCCCAGGTAGATCCCGACATCGCAATTTTTCTTAAGCTGCTCCATTCCGTGCGCGACAATAATGAAATTGGATGTCTTGCGCTTCTCGGCGATCACCTGCTGGCACTTGTGCTTGAAGTGCGCATCCCCGACGGACATCACCTCGTCCACCAGGTAGCAGTCAAAGTCCACAGAAATACTGAGACCAAAGGCCAGCCGCGAACGCATCCCGGAGGAGTAGGTCTTTACCGGTGCATCGAAGTAGTTGCCGATCTCGGCAAACTCCTGCACCCGGCCCAGCACCTTGCGCTTTTCCCGGCCCCAGATACCGTGCAGACCGCACACAAAGGCCGCGTTCTCGCGCCCCGTCATACTGCCCTGGAAGCCCCCGGACAGCCCCATCGGCCAGGAGATCCGCTGGTCGGTTACCACACGGCCGGTGTCCGGGTAATCAATGCCCCCCATGATTCTCAGCAGGGTGGACTTGCCGGCGCCATTGCGACCGAGGATGCCGATATTCTTGCCCTCGGGAAATACCGCATTGACATCCCGGAACAGCACCTTGCGCCCATGCGGCGTGCGGAAGGACTTGGTGAGATTGCGTAACTCGATCATTGGCTGCGTACCAGGTCGCGCCAGTTGGCCCGGTATACCAGCAGCCCGAACGCCAACATGCCGACAGAACTCATCACCAGGTACTGCATATCGGCGAACATGCCGTGGTAGCTGGCAAAAAGTCCTTCGCGTGTCAGCTCGATCACATGCAGCAGGGGATTCCAGGACAGGTAGGGGTGGTACTCCTCGGGAATATGCTCGAGCGAGAAAAATACCCCGGACATGAAGTACAGCGGCCGCTGAATCATCGGGCCAAACTTGGCGGCCTCGGGAAAGCGTTCGCCGAACACACACAGCGCCAGGCTGAGGCCCAGGCAGAACCCCAGAAACAGGATATTGACGGCCACCAGCAACAGGAAATCGTTGAACGTGGCTGCCACACCGAACCACGCAAGAATCCCCAACAGTGCCACCAGGCTAAAGAGGTATATGCAGAACTCGAGCAGGACTCGGGTCACCACCGCATCAAAAGGGCGCAACTGTCGATAGCTGAACAGCCCGCGGTTGGATGCCACCGCTGCCAGGGATTTAGTGAAGCACTGGCCGAAGAAAAGAAAGGGCGCGATACCGCCGAGCATAAACAGCGCGGTGGGGATTCCCGGATAAAATTCCCGACCGAGAAAGCTGAAGACCGCAACCAGCACCAACATATGCATGGCCGGCTCCAGCAAAACCCAGGCATAGCCCAGGCGCCACTTGCCGAAGCGCGTCTTCATCTCGCGCACCAGCAATGCGTGCATCACATCGCGCTGGATCTGCCAGGGTGTTCGTGAAATAGAGTTCATGCCAAGACGTCTTGTTTTTTTACAATCGCACCAGTGGATACATCAGGCGGTCGGCGCAGCCTCTTCATTTTTCTGCCGCGCCGAAAAGCGATCGCCCCCGTGGGGTCCCCACCCCGTTTAGTCGTCTGTTTTGCAAACTCCATCTCAATATTTTCGGGCGCGGGTCGATAACCTTGTACTAACCGGCCTTTTCTCCTCAAGCGGGCAATTCTACCCTGCCGCTGCCTGCCGGTCAGCCAAGTACTATTACATAGCATTACACCCGGCGGTATTGCCCTTTTGCGCCAGCAGCCGCTAATCCCACCAGTTCGAAAAAGCTTTCTACGCCACGTCCGGATTGCGCAAAACAGTGATCTCAGTGACTGCCCCTGACGCACTTTAGTTCCAGACGAGTTAGGTGTGTCTGGCTTCCATGCGTTAGCCGTGCTTCGGGCAGATTGTTACTGCATTTTTCTTTTGCGCTCTTTGCGGCAAAGCTGTTGCCTTTTTCGGGGCTCACGACGCGGCCAACCTGTTTGAGGTGATCTCTTTTAGGAGCGGTATCGTTTTTCGGTGGTGGGCTTGTTTCTGTTCGCCCCGTTCGCCTGCGGGGCAGGTTCCTACAGAAGTTGCTGGCTTTCCCCGACTCTGGGACAAAAAAAGAAGGCCGCACCCTTTCGGATGCGGCCTTCCAAATTTGGTGGAGCTAAGCGGGATCGAACCGCTGACCTCAACACTGCCAGTGTTGCGCTCTCCCAGCTGAGCTATAGCCCCAAATTGTTTGCTTTCCGTCGAAAGCGGGGCGCATTTTAACAGCGCCCCGGCCCCTGTCAACAAGAAAAACAACTTTTTAATCAATCAGTTAGCCGGGGCAGGCCAGCGCCCGGTTGAACTGCCGGTCAGGGCCCGGGAGATAGGGGCTCCCGGATTCCGCTGCGCTTCATCCGGGCTACGGATACGGGGTTGCCGTTTTCGGGTGTAGCCTGGATGGAGCGAAGCGGAATCCGGGTGGAGTGCGCTACTGCCCCCGGGCTCCCGGATTACGCTGCGCTTCATCCGGGCTACGCCGTTGCGGTGGGGGGCCATTTTCGGGTGTAGCCTGGATGGAGCGAAGCGGAATCCGGGGCGGAGTGCGCTACCGCCCCTGGGTTCCCGGATTACGCTGCGCTTCATCCGGGCTACGCCGTTGCGATGGGGGCCGTTTTCGGGTGTAGCCTGGATGGAGCGAAGCGGAATCCGGGGCGGAGTGCGCTACTGCCTCTGGGCTCCCGGATTGCGCTGCGCTTCATCCGGGCTACGGATGCGGAGTTGCCGTTTTCGGGTGTAGCCTGGATGGAGCGAAGCGGAATCCGGGGGGGGAGTGCGCTACTGCCCCTGGGCTCCCGGATTGCGCTGCGCTTCATCCGGGCTACGTGTTGCCGGGTTCCGGAGGGGCTCACTACTCGCCATAGCCTTCTTCTTCCAACGGCTCCGGGCCTCCCCAGTCCAGATCGTATACCCCACTCTCTACCCATCGATGAAACGACGAATGTGGCCAGTCCCGTGCCCGTTTGACCAGGCCGTGCTTTACCGGGTTGTAGTGGATGTAATCCATATGGCGGCTCAGGTCTTCGCTGTCGCGGATGGTGTGTTCCCAGTAGCGTCTCTGCCAGAGGGCATACTCTCCCTTTGCGTCGCGAGACAGCGGGATCCCGCGCTTCTTCAATGCCCGGACGAACAGACTTTTCAGGGATCGCCATCGGGTCGGGTAGTCATCGTCTTTGAGTGGCAGGGTCCAGATGGTGTGGAGGTGGTCAGGGAGGATGACTACGGCGTCGAGGGTGAAGGGGTATTTGTTTCTGGTGGAGCGGAAGGCTTGGCGGAGGGCGTCGATATGATCAGTGAGGGTGGTGGCATCGCGGTTCCTCAGAGTGACGGTGAAAAAGTAGGTGCCACCGGGGAGACGGTTGCGGCGGTAGGTGACCATTTTCCCTCCTTGGTGGTTGGTCGGGCGGATGGAGCGAAGCGGAATCCGGGTGGAGTCCGCTACAGCCCGCAGGCTCCCGGATTCCGCTGCGCTTCATCCGGGCTACGCCGTTTTTCCGGGTTTGGTGTCTACAGCGCGGCGTATTCCTTTTCCCAGCGCTTCAGGACCTTCTTGCCGGCGCCGCCGAGTACCTCGATGGCGTGGCGCAGGCGGGCGCGGCTGAGGTCGGGGCCCAGGAGGACCATGGCGTCCATTACGGAGAAGGAAGCGGTGGTGCCGCTAATGGCCACGAACAGGGGCGCGTTGAAGTCCTTGAGTTTGATGTCCATGGCGGTGGCCAGGGCCTTCATGGCCTGGAAGATGTCGTCCCTCTCCCAGGTGCGCAGGGCCTCCAGGCGCCAGAGGGCGAACTGCAGCAGCTTCTTCTGTTCATCGGTTTCCAGCTTGTTGTCGCTGAAGCTGTCGCCGGTGAGCGGCAGCTGGCCGGCGGCCAGGAAGCTGACCAGCGGGGCGAAATCGCCGAAGGTCTCCATGCGGCCCTTGGCGTGGGGCAGCACCTTGAGCAGGTTGTCGCGGTTCAGCAGCCACGCCTGCAGCCGGTCCGCCAGTTGTTCGTCTTCCAGCTCGCGGATCCACAGGCCGTTCAGCCAGGACAGCTTCTCCACGTCGAACACCGGCCCGCCGAGGGAGACGCGGTGGATATCGAAGTGCTCGAGCATCTCTTCCAGGGAGAACTTCTCGCGCTCGTCCGGCATGGACCAGCCCATGCGGCCCAGGTAGTTCAGCACCGCCTCGGGCATAAAGCCGGCGCGCTGGTAATAGAGGATGGAAGTGGGGTTCTTGCGCTTGGACAGTTTGGTCTTGTCCGGGTTGCGCAGCAGCGGCAGGTGGCACAGCACCGGCATCTCCCAGCCGAAGTATTCGTACAGCAGCTTGTGCTTGGGCGCGGAGTTGATCCACTCCTCGCCGCGCAGCACGTGGGTGATCTCCATCAGGTGGTCGTCCACCACATTGGCCAGGTGGTAGGTGGGCATGCCGTCGGACTTGAGCAGGATCTGCGCGTCTACTTGACCCCAGTCGATCTCGATGGCGCCGCGCAGCAGGTCTTCGACCACGCAGGTGCCGCTCTCCGGCACGTTCATGCGCACCACGTAGGGCTCGCCGGCGGCCTTGCGTTTCTCCACTTCGGCGTCCGGCAGCGCCAGGTCGCTGGGCTTCAGCGCCGTGCGGCCGGCCTCGCGCAGTTGCTCCCGCAGCTGTTCCAGCTCTTCGGCGGTGCGGTAGCAGTGGAACGCGTGGCCCTTTTCCACCAGCTCGTCGCAGTGCTTTTTATAGAGGTCGCCGCGCTCGCTCTGGCGATAGGGGCCGTGGGCGCCGCCCACATCCGGCCCTTCCTGCCAGTCCAGCCCCAGCCAGCGCAGGCTGTCCAGGATGGCCTTCTCCGATTCCGGGGTGCTGCGCTGCTGGTCGGTATCCTCGATGCGCAGCACGAACTGGCCGCCCTGGGCACGGGCGAAACACTGGTTGAACAGGGCGATATAGGCGGTGCCGACGTGCGGATCGCCGGTGGGGGAAGGGGCAATTCGGGTTCTTACGGTCATGGTCAACCTGGCTGTGATGAAAAAGTGTGCAAATTCAGGCGCGGCATTATATCGCCGCTGCGGTTCCGGGCCCAGCGGCAGCGCTCAACCTGTACAACCGAACATAATGCACAATATAACGCCGAAAAAAGAGAAATACTTAACACCATCAACGTGACTTGAGTCACGAAATGCGTAGTATTGCGGCCACAGCGAGGGAATCGATTATTGACGCAGGATTCAACTTGTGCACCCTCCGCTCAAGGAAACGCACCGGCAACCGGTGCAACTATCAAGACCAAAGGACCCTCGGGGGGTACTGAACATGAAAAAAACACTCCGCGCGCTCGCCGCTGTGGGTGCAGCTGCACTTTCCCTCAATACTGCCGCCGCGACCAATCCGTCTGCGGCCACCGCCAACAGTTCGCAGGGCGATTTCCTGATCACCCTGGAGCTGACGCCGTTCATCATCGTGAACAGCTTTGAGGACATGACCCTGAACGCCACCGCCAACGGCGATATCTCCCAGTCCCAGGATATCTGTGTCGGCGGCTACGGCTTCGACGACTACAGCATCACTTTCGAGAGTGCCAACGGCTCCACCGGCGGTGCCGGCACGGCTGCGTTCGAACTGGTGGGTGACGCTTTCGGCAACGTGGTCCCCTACGGTGTGGCCTTTGCCAACAACACCACTGACACCGACGGCGACCCGAGCACCGACGGCACCATGAGCAGCCGCTTCACCCGCCAGGGGACCGCCGCGGACTGCATCGACAACGGTGCCGAGAATGCCCGGATCTTTGTCTCTGTGGACTCCGACGACTGGCAGGACACCGACGACGCTACCTTCAACGATACGCTGACGGTTACCGTAAGCGCGATCTGATCGGGTCTCGCCCGCCGCCTCCCTGGGGCGGGCCGCTCCAACGCAACCTATGAAACGCGCGATAGCGGGGGTACTGCTGTCGCTGGCTTCCTGCGCCCTGGCCAACCCGGCCGCGGCGGCGGCCAGCGCGGCATTCAGGCTGGATACCGCAGCACCGAGCGGCTTCGCTGAGTTTACCGAAGCCCAGCAGCTGGTGGTGGATATCTATTACGGCAGCCGGCCGCTGGGTGCCGCCCGTGTGAGCGTGGACCTGCACACGCTGCGGTTTGAAAACCCGGCGGCCGTGCGCGCACTGCTGCCGGAAACCCTCGATCCCGAATTGCTGCTGCGGGCGCTGTCCGGCCCCCTGCCCCGCAACTCCCGACGCGTCTGCCACACCGAGCGGCAGCGGGACTGCGGCTTCCTGACCCCGGAGACCATCGGCCTGATCTACGACGAGCGGCGTTTTCGCGTCGACGTCTTTGTCTCCGCCGGGCTGCTGCCGCAACAGCCGGCCATCGACGATCCCTACCTGCCGGAATCCAGCAGCGATGTCTCGTTTATCCAGAGCCTGACCGGCACCTGGTCCGGTGTCGACAGCAGCGGCGGTACCGATTCCCGCAGCGCCTCGCTGTTCGGCCAGTCCATCCTCAGTTTTGGAGAGAGCGGCCTGCACAGCCAGTGGGCGGCCAGCGACAGCGGCGGCAGCCAGATATACCAGATGCAGTGGACGCGCGATTTCCGCGGCCGCGCCTACTCCGTGGGGCTGCTGCAGCCGGAAGGCGGGCTCAGCAGCTTTGCCGCCACCCCCTACCTGTACGGGCTGGAATACCGCAGCTCCAACAACAGCCGCGCCGACAACCGCTACAGCCAGGGCGCGCCCCTGGAAGTGAATATGCCGGTGCGCGGCCGGGTGGAAATCTACCGGGACAACCGCCTGGTACACAGCGAGCTGCTGGAAGCCGGCAACCAGTTGCTGGACACCTCCGGCCTGCCCAGCGGCGCCTACCAGCTGGAAATCCGCACCTATGACGAGAGCGGCCGGCCGCTGCGGCAGTTCCAGCAATTTTTTGCCAAGGACTCCCTATTGCCCGCCCCGGGCGAATGGCGTTGGACCTTCCAGGCCGGGCGCCCCGCCCGTATCGATGAAGCACAGTTGCTGCCGGAAAAACTCGACGACGAATTTATCCAGGGCGGGCTCTCCCGGCGACTGCTCGACAACGCCGGGGCCTTTTTCAATATTGCCGCCACCGGCAACGAACAGTTGTACGAACTGGGCGGCCGCTGGATCGGCGAGTACCTGGAGCTTTCGCCGAGCGCCGTCTACACCGATAGCGGACGCAGTGGACACCGGTTTCACGCGCTGCTGAAACTGCCAATCCTCAACCTGAGCGCATCGGAAACCCGCCTGTCCGACGGGCAACAGGCGACGGTGGACAACTATTCGCTGCTGGGGCGCGGCTACCACTACCGCAACCTGGCCCTGACCAGCGGCCTGCTCGGCGGCCGCCTGTCGCTGCGCTATACGGAGCAGGACCGCAGCCTGTATTTCGGCTCGCCGGAATTCGCCCTGGACGATACCTTTGCCGCGTCCGACCGGCTGACGACGCTGGAATACCGGCGGGATTTCTTCCGCGGCCGGCACTGGAACGGCAACTTCAGCCTGGCCCACAGCGATGCGGATGGCGAGCAGCTGACCACGGCCACCTTCGAGTTCCGCTATCGCGGCGACCACTGGTACCACAGTGCGCGCCTGCGCGGCGACAGCGGCAACACTGACGGCGAGGATTCCCGGGCCGGTTTCAACGCCGGTTGGCGCGACGGCGACCGCTGGGCAGCGGAAGTCGACCAGCAGTTTTCCGGCGAGATGTCCGGCGACGAGTATTTCGTCGGCAGCCGCACCGGAATCTCCGGCCGCCGCGGCCACCTCAGCTCCACACTGGAATACCGCGACAACGGCCTCTACGGACAGGATTCCCTCAACTACCTGGGCAGCTTCAGCACCAATTTCATGAGCAACGGTAACGCCTTCGCCTGGGGTGGGGAGCGGACCTCTTCCAGCGCGGTCATGGTGGATATCGCCGGCAGCCCGGACCAGGAATTCGAGGTGCTGGTGGACGGCGTGCGCCGCGGCTACGCCCGCGGCAGCGGCCGCTCGGTAATCAACCTGCCCGCTTTCCAGAGCTACGATGTGCAGTTGCGCCCGCTGGCGGAAGGTTTTTACGATTACCGCGAGCGGCAGGACACCGTGACGCTCTATCCGGGCAATGTGACCTCCACGGAGTACGAGATCAAGCCCCTGATCCTGGTACTCGGCCGCATCGTGCGCGACGGCAAGCCGGTGCCCGGGGCGAAGATTTCAATCGGCGAATACTCGGCAGTGGCCGACGACTACGGTGTCTTCCAGATGGAGATGTACCGCGACCCACAACAGCTGACCATGCCCGCGGTGCGCTGGAAACAGTGCCAGGTGGATATTCCCGGGCAGGATAGTGGGGAGCATTGGCTGAACCTTGGGGATATCGAGTTGGGGAATGCGGAGTGTGAAGCGGTGGAGGAGCACTATGCATCTGGTCCGCGGTAAAGTTTCCCCCGCTATAACATTGGGGTTGTTGCTATTGGGAAGCCTTTGGTCACTACAACTGCCAGCCCAAACCAACTGCCAGCAATCGACGCGAAATATTATTTTCCTGGGCACCAGCGTCATTGAAGTCTGCTTGCCCGATTTCAATTCTATTGGCTACGACCCGGCCACAGCGCCCAAAAATATTAATTTCTTTATTCGCAGTCACAGCCCTCAAGATGGCAATCATGAACTTCCCTACCGGGTCACGATCAGCTCCATTGATGACCTCAATTACACACTTGATTCCGCCTCGGGTGTAGACAGTGCGGATTTTTCTTTGAGCTTCTCAGACGGTGTCAAAACGGAATCACTGACTCCCGGCCACCAGAGTGGGGATTTCAGTGAACGAAGACAACTGCATCCCGTATCGCTACCAATCAGCCTGATCAACCCCGAATCGCTCAGTGGCAACAGCTACTCCGGCACCTTCAGACTGCGCATTGAACAACAAAACTGTAATTATATTTTCTGGAATCTATGTACGGCCCCACTGGAAGTCGAATTTACAATCAGCTTGGCAGTTCCAACCCGCGCTGTCGTAGAAAACCTGAACGACATGGACTTGACCTCCACGGGTGTTTCCCCGGGACAACCCATTCAAGGCTTTGAGGACATCTGCGTAGGCGGTATCGGTTTCGCAAACTACAACGTCAGGCTCGAGAGCCAAAACGGTTCCACTAGTAGTGGTGCAGGAATTTACCCCTATCAACTCAATGGCCTGAGTGAGAGCCTGCCCTACGATGTCGAGTTTATCGACAACACCTCAAGTACCAGCGGCATCGCCCCCACACCGCTCGGCAACATCGATCAATCCTTTCCCCGGAACGGCACCGAAAGCTGCATTGTGGACAATGCGCGGGTCATCGTAGCCGTATCGGATTGGGACAGCGCAAATGAATCCACATATACCGATACACTGACTGTTACAGTCACTCCCCAGTAACAATTCCCGATTAACACAAGTTTCGGAGTTCGAGATTGCAGATCGACAGGCGTAGCCCGGATGGAGCGCAGCGGAATCCGGGAACAGGGTGCGGCCCTGCACTACAATCCTGGATTCCGGCGCTGCGCGCCTCCATCCAGGCTACAGAACTCCGAGACCTGAACTGTTTAAAAGTGCCTTGAAAGACCCAGGCACCAGTTGTTTTTGGCGGCGGAAAAGACAAACCTGAAGTGAATCCCGACAGATTATTCCCAACCCGCGGCGGGGCGCTGTGCGCCCTGCTTATTGCCGTGCTCTTTTGCTGCAGCGCAGCGGTGGCGCAGTCCCAATACTCCAGCAACCGCTTCCCCTGCAGCGATGGCTCCGAGGTGGTGGCGGCGGATGAACTGGGGGAAAAGGCCATCGGTGTCTGTAACCTGGAGGCCAGTCATACCCTGTCCCCGCAGGGCAGTGGGAGCATTCCCTTCCAGATCCGCAGTTGCTGGGCCTGGTGGGAGGGCAATCAGTGGAGTACCGCCTACTGCAGTGAAAAGCGCGACTATACCGTCGAGCTCAGCGGCCCCACCGGCGGCGCCGGCGCTTTCGTGCTGTCCGGCCCCGGCGGCGATATCCCGGTGGAAATCGCCATCTCCCATCCGGCTGCGGGTGGGCCGCGCGCACTGGCACCGTCGCAGCAGAGCGCCCTGCTTCCGGGCGCACCGGATGGCGCCCAGACGCCGGTTTCCTTCGAGGTTACCGTGCCGGAATCCGCCAACCTGGCGGCGGGCGTCTACAGCAACTGGTTTGATTTTTACCTCTACCAGTGCCAGGGCGATTGGCAGGACAGTGACTGCCGGGGCGCGGTTTCTGAGGGCCGGGCGGAACTGCGGCCGCCGATTCCGTTCCAGATACGGCTGCTGGTGGAACCGCAGATCCGCATCAGCGGCCTGCAGGATATGGTTATCGACGCCAGCGGCGGCGGCACCGCCGAGGCGCAGCAGACCTTCTGCGTCTACACCAGCGGCGGTGCGGATTTTCGCCTGCGCGGCGACAGTCGCAACGGCAGTGGGGAATTCCTGCTGGAGGGCACTTCCGCCGGCGATACCGTCGGTTACCGCGTACGGGTCCAGGGATTGCAGCCACCGCGCCGGCGCGTGTGGCTCGGGGAGGGCGAGTTCTCGGGCAACCGCTGGCAGGGGCACAGCCAGAGGGATTGCCTCGGGGGCGGCGACGAGAATATGCAGCTGACTATCCGCGTTCCGTCCGGCGAGCTTCGCGATCCGCAGGATCGCAGCTATACGGATACGCTGACATTGACCGTGGAAATCGAATAGGCCCTGGCAGCCCCGGATTCCGCTGCGCTGCATCCGGGCTACGCAATGGCGGGGGCGGTTCTGTTGTATCGGAATCCGGGATGGGACTCTATCCGGCGGGGGGCAGGGGCAGCTCTTCCTCGCCGGACTGCTTGTTGCTGCGCGCCAACAGTTTCAGTTTTCCGCCGACCAGCGGCTTGTCGATCGGCAGCGATGCACCGGCATAGAGGCGACCTTTCAGTTCCAGCGGTTCGCAGCCGGCCTCGCTCAGGCAGTGCTGAACCCCGCTGATCTCCACGTTGATATTGCCGGTATTTTTCAGCGCCCAACCGCCGTCCTGCCGCTCGAGCTCCAACTGGTAATCACCGTCCCCGGGCTGCACGAACACCAGCGCCTGGTAGGCCACCAGGATTTTCAGGGCCGTGCGATCGGTCTTGATATCGCCGACCACCGGCTTGAAGGTCACCCGGTATACCTTTTCCTCGTCCAGGTTGTGCTCCAGGGACATCAGCCGGAAGCGGCGCTGCTCGCCGCTGGTCAGTACCGCCTTGGCCGGGCTCACCAGCAGCTTGAATTCCTTCGGGTTCACTACCCGCACACGCTTTTCGTCCGGCAGGCCGGCATTGTCCACGCGGTAGATTTCCGTTTGCAGGTAGAGGGTTTCGTCGTCCGGGTTGCTGACGACGATATCGTCGCGGGCATTGGGTACGTCGTCCAGGTAGACGATGATCTTGTCCAGCGACATGCCGGCCCACGCGGGAGAGGCGAGCAACAGCAACAGAAATGCGGCGAGTGGTTTCATGGCGTATGCGAAAGATGGCAGCGAAAACCTGCATTCTATCCGGGCCGCCGGGCGGGAAAAACCGCTATTCCGCCACGATTACGACCATCTTGCCCTGCTGCGACGCCGACACGGGCACGCAGAAGCGTCCGCGGCGCCCGGCCACGCGTTTCTCGGCGGCCACGCCATCATCGATAGTCCGGATAGACAGGTAGTAGTTGTCGGCGGGGATATGGCTGAGACAGAGCTGGTGGCTGTCGCGCTGGCCGGAGACCCGGCGGAAGTGGGCCTGGGAGGGGATATTCAGGGTAATGCGCGCCGAGGCGGAGTCGCTGCCGCTGGTCTCGGCACCGCCATTGGAGGCGGGCAGCACAACACCGCCCCACAGCAGGGCGCCGATCGCTATCTTCCGACACTTCATACGCACAGGCTCCACTTCCACTTTGCCCGGGCCGGCCCAGGAGTTCAGCCATTGTTTTCAGTGTATTCGGCCACTGGGCACGGCGGGTCCGGTATACCGACAGGCGGGCACAATTGGCACCGAAAGCTTCCCCTGCTTCCGATTGCCGCGGTCGGCGGACAACTGATGCGGGGAACCTCCACCGCCGGCGGTTTGCGAGCGATCACAGTACCCTGCGCCACTCAACAGTGATATCGGCGGCCGGGCGCCGCTCTTGAGGGTTGGGCGCGGAGATGGGATTGAAAATGGGGGCGGGGCTGGAAATGGAGGCGGCAACAGGAATACGCCGGCTGTACCGGCGGCCTGTCCGGGCGGTGGAGGAAAGCGGGTCTCAAAGGCAATCCCTGCCTTCCCTGTCCGCGGGCAACCCGCGGAAGATGAAAGCGCTCAGGCGTCGACCGCCAAAGCCTCGTCCTCTTCTGCGACCGCCACCGCATCGGCTTTGCGGCGCTTGCGGGTTTTGCCCGCCCGCGATGGCGGCTGGCAGATACCACAGACAAAATCCTGGCTGGGCGTATGGGCGTGGTTGACGAAATGCCCGCGGCAGCTGTTACACACAGACAGCTCGAACATGCCGCTTTCGAAAAAGCGCACCAGGGTCCAGGCGCGGGTCAGCCCGAGTACCGGTTCGCCGCCGTCCAAATCCACTTGCTCCAGGTACAACCGGTAGGCTTTGACAAAGCCCTCCATACGTTCACAGCCCTGCTCCTCGGTCATGCGGCGGTAGATGCCATAGAATAGCGAGGAGTGGATGTTCGGCATCCAGGTGATAAACCAGTCCGTGGAAAACGGCAGCATGCCCTTGGGTGGCGACATGCCGCGCACTTCCTTGTACAACCGGATCAGGCGACCGCGGCTCAGGTCGGTTTCCGATTCCAGTACCTGGAGCCGCGCATTCAGTTCGATCAGTTCGATGGCGAGCTGCACCTGCTGCATCTCGCCGACAAGACTTTTCCCCGACATAGGCCGCCCCTCAAGCTGAACAGGAAGACATCAGGAGTGCCGTGTGCATCTGGCTGAGATCCTGGACCCGGCTGTTGCCGGTCAGCTTGGAGAGTTGATCCGCATCGTCGATATGCAGGCGGAACAACAGTTGGTTGGTACGCGCCAGTTTGGTCAGTTGCCTGGCCGTCAGCGAGACCAGTACATCCGCCATCGACGGCTCGATTTTCAGGCGGAACATGGCGGTGTTGTAATCTTCCTTCAAAAGGCGCTGGGCGAGCAGCAGGTAAGTCAGGTTAATATCCTGGATTTCGTCAATATTGGTGTCCAACTTCATTGCTGGTTGTCTCCTTTGGTCACCAGATACGGGGCGAACCCCGATCCCCCAGCCTGTTCGGCCCCGATAGACGGAACCGCGGGCGACTGCACCCAAGGAACCACGCAAAACCCCAGCGCCACCGGCGCAGCTGCGCCGGGACAGCAATCACTCCTGTGCCCACTGCACCGCCACCTTTCCTGGTAGCCGGATGCGTCTCTGGAAACCTCCGCTGCCACGAAAGTTTCCTGTTGTTTGTCGCGGTGTCTCCCCCGGGGAAACAATCTGTCCGCTCTCGTCAACCACCCCCCACGGGTTGGCCCGAACAGGCATTATCGTTGTTGTGGTTGTCCCGATCGGTTCTTGCGAAACCGCCGGCCCCAAGACCATCAACTTGTTTTTTGCGGATAGATCCATGAGAACAGAAATATCCTGCACGCCTCTTTCACCGGAAAAAAGTCACCTAAATGAGACTCTGATCTCACTTAAACAGTGATTCAGTTCTCTTTTTTGGCAAAAAGTACCACAACAATGAGAACTTTTCTGTCATTTTTGTCTTACAAAATACCATATGTCAATTTTTGTGACGTAGATCACAGAAAAAGCCAAATGACAAAACTTTGCTGCAAAGCCCGGTCATGAAAAACCGGTTTGGCGAATAATCCCTGCCTTCCCATCCCCCCGGCTTATTCGGGCCGCGCCGGTGGATGCGGGGCCTCCGTGTGCGTGTTTTCCGCGACTTCGCGCACCCAGACCAGCAGTTCCGCAATCACCTGGTAGAGACGTGGCGGAATCCGCTCGTCCAGGTCCAGTTGCATCAGCAGTGCCACCAGTTCCGGCGCGTCGTGTACGAACACCCCCTCGCGCCTCGCCTCGGCGACGATGCGCTCCGCCACCTCTCCGTAGCCGCGCGCCACCACCTGCGGCGCCGTGTCGCCGTCCCGGTAGGCCAGTGCCACGGCGCGGCGGCGTTCGCGGTTATCCCGGTCTTCCGTCATGCCAGCGGCTCCACAGTCAGTGACAACTCACCCAGGCCGCGATCGCGCAACCGTTCACGCAGCGTGCCGGCGGCGGCCTCCAGCCGCACCGCAGCCGCCTCCGGTGCAGACAGCGTCAGCGCCAACCGCTCGCCGTACAGGCCCAACTGCGCGTGAATGTCGCCCAGCCCGGGAAGCTGCAACTGCAGTTGCGTCTGCCAGCGTTCCTCCGCATCCGCCCGCTCGCCGTCGCCATCGGGCGCATCCCTGTCGCGTGCGGGCCGTTGCTCCGGCGGTTGCAGCACCAGCGCCGCAAAAATCCCGGACCAGATTTCTCCCTCCCAGCGCAGCACCGGGGTGGCCAGCAGTTCCAGCTGGTGTCGCAGCAGGCCCTGCAACGCGTCGGCCGCGCCGCTGTCCAGCGGCAGGCGCCGCGGCTGGGAGGACCCGGCCGGTTCTTCCGCCGACACTTTCTCCGGCATATTCACTGGCACTTCCGCGGCCGGCGGCGCCTGCGTCAGCCGCATCTGCGGTTCGCGCGCCAGCGACTGCAGGTTGCCACCGCCAGACAGGCGGTTGCGCAGGTGGGATTCGTAGAAGAGGCCGCTGTTTTCAATACTGCCCTGCAACCGCTGCGCCAGTTGCGCGCCATCCCGCGCCGGCACCGGCAGCAGCGGTGCCGGTGGGCGGACGGCGGACGGTGGCGCGGGATAGCGCTGCAAAAGATCGGCGATGGTGCGGGCGGCGCCGCTGAAATGGGTCAGGGTGGAGGTGTTTTCGGCCGGCACCGGCGGAGCGGCAGCCGGGGGGGTACCTGCGCGGGCCCCGCCGCCCTGCGCTGCCGCGGCCTGTGGCAGTGGCGCGCGGGGATCCAGGCGCGAGTCGCTGCGCGCCGGCTGCACCGCCTCTCCGGGCGAGGTGGGCCGCACCGGTTCGGGAAAGTCCCGCACCAGTGGCACATCCACCCGCTTGCCCAGCACCTGGTGCAGCAGGGTATCGAGAATCGGGGTGATACCGCTCACGGCGGCCCTTTGTCGAACAGCGGCCGCACGCCGTAGGAGCGGGCCAGGTCGCGCTTGCGCTGGGACACGCCGATCAGTTTCTGCAGTTCCTCGCGGCGTTCCAGCAGGCCGCGGCGGATCTCCATATCCTGTTCGAGAATCCGCTCCAGCAGTTCCGCCTTGCGCTCGCGCTGTTCGGTACTGAGTTCCAGATTGCCCTCGGCCTTGGACAGGGATTCCACCTCGATTACGTAACTGGACTGCTCCTCCACCAGCGAGAACCAGTCCCGTTCGTGCATGCAGGCGAGCATGCGGCTGGAGCGTGCCAGCAGGTTGGCGTAGGCGGCCAGCAGCCGGTCCGCGGACATCGGCGCGCCCTCGATAACGGGCTTTGTCATGGCGCCCCCTGTGGGTCGATTTCGCGCCAGGCGGAGGCCAGCTCCCGCAGCAGGCGGCCGGCCTCGTCCAGTGCCGCGGCGTCGCCGCGCAGGTTGGCGCGCAGCAGCAGCCGCGCGATGTAATCGTACAGCGCGGCCATATTGCCGGCCAGTTCGCCGCCGCGCTCGCGATCGAGCGATGCCAGCAGGCCGTTGTTGACGATATCCAGTGCCTTGGAAATGGATTTGCCGCGCTCGGCCACATTGCCGTCCTGCAGGTATACCGCGGCCCGGCGGATGGCGCTGTCGGCGCCGTCAAACAGCAGCGTAATCAGCCGGTGCGGGCTGGCGGACAGGACATCGCTCTCCACCCCCACCCGGGAATAGGCGGCGGCGCCGCCCGCGGCTCTCATTGTTTTCATCGCTGCATTCTCCTTGCGTTATTGTCCCAGTTGCGCACTGAGCGCATCGAACTGTTCGGTGAGATAGCTGCTGGTGGAATTCATCTGCGCGATCAGGCTATCCAGTTCGGCAAACTGCGAGCGGTAGCGCTCGATGGTGTCCTCTATGCGGGATTCGGTGCGATCGTAGGTCTGCTCCAATCCCTCGATGCGGGTCTCGAGGCCGTCGGTGGCACTTTCCAGGGTACCGCCCTCCTCCAGCACCGCGCCCAGGGCGGTGTCCATGCGGCCGGCAAAACCGCTCGCCTCGTCGGAGGCGCCGGCAAAGAAATCGGCCAGATCGCCGAGCTGGTTGTCCACCGCCTCGGCCAGGGTCTCTTCGTCCAGCTCCAGGGTGCCGTCCAGTTGCAGGGTGATGCCCAGGTCCGTCAGGGTGCTGAACTCGCCTCCGTCCACCGCGTCGCCCATCAGGTTGCGCAGCTGGGTCTGCACGCCGCGCACGGTGGCGTTGCCGAGCAGGGTGCCGGCGCTGCCGGATTCGCTGTTGTAGTCAGTCAGGCTGGACATCGTCTCCTGCAGGTCGTTGTAGGCGGAGACAAAGTTCTCGATATCGCCCTCCACCGAGCCGCTGTCGCGGGTGATATCCAGGTTGGCACTGCCGGTCTCGGAAACATTCAGGGTCACACCCTGGATGGCGTCCTCCACGCGGTTGCCCTGGCTCTCGATGGCGATACCGTTGACGGTCAACTCGGCGTTGCGGGCGGCGACTTCGGTCCCGGTATCGAGACTGACGCTGCCGGACAGCGCGCCGAAGTCCACCGACTCGATGGCGGCATCGGTGCCGGTATCGGTGGATGACAGCACCAGCCGGTAGGGCTGGTCGCTGCCGTCGTCGATGATCGAGGCGGTGACGCCGGCGTCGGCGTCGTTGATGGCATCGCGGATATCCTCCAGCGAGCTGTCGTCGCCGCCGATATCCACACTGAAGTTATCGCCGTTGCCGAGCGTGAAGGATACGCTGCCGCCGCCGAGGTTTTCGGTCTTGTCCGCCACGCCGCCAGTGGCGACGCTGTAGCTGCGCGCCTTCTGCGTCACCTCGATATCGTAGCTGCCCACCACGGCCTCCTCGTCGGCACTGACCGACAGGGATTCCCCGGAGAGTTCGGTTTTTACCGCCCTGAAGGTATCGGCATCGGCGAGCTCGGCCGCGGCATCGCGGAATTTGGACAGTGCGCTTTCCAGGGTGCCGAAGGCGGAGATCCTGGCTTCGTAACTGTTCTGCTGTGCAACGATGGGCGTCAGTTGCTGGCGCTCCGACGATTCCAGCTGGTCGAGGAGACTGTTCAGGTCCAGGCCGGATCCGATACCCAGGGATGAAATACTGGCCATGTAATGTCCTCAAAATAGGGATGAATGATTGCCGACCATTTTGAACGGTCGCCACAGGGGGAAGGCACCGATAAAGCCCGGCTATACCCGCTTTTTCTGACTATCGGCCCGGTGGCGCCGGACTTTAGCGACTGCGGAACAACGGAGAGGGCTGTAAATTGGCGCGCTCGCCGTCGGCGGTGCGCGCCGCCTCGCGCTCGATTTCGCGCACGTAAAAACCCAGCCGCCGCAACTGTGTGCGATCCAGGCCGACGAAAGCAAAGCCCACCTGCAGACGACCGTGCAGAGGATCCGGCCGCCGGTGGCGG
Organism: Microbulbifer litoralis; assembly: GCF_023634065.1. Lineage (GTDB taxonomy): Bacteria > Pseudomonadota > Gammaproteobacteria > Pseudomonadales > Cellvibrionaceae > Microbulbifer > Microbulbifer litoralis. Next base: position 310,633 of record NZ_JALKCV010000002.1, on the reverse strand, counting down.
GGCCGGCCGCGCACGGCAAAGACAGTACCGTCGGGAAAACACAGCTCGACCTCGTAGAGATCGCCATCGACGGCCGCTTTCATCGGCAGGGTCAATTGGCAACCCTCCAGCGACAGGTCGCACAATGCGCCGGACGCGTGCGCGCTCCGCCTGCTGCCGATGCTGCCGGTGCGATAAAGCCGCGCCGTCACCGCCATGCCCGACGCCAGTGCTGCACGAAAAGTGTCGCGGCGCTGGCGCAGCTCCATCTCCGCCGGGTAGGCACAGCGGCACAGCAGGCGCCCGTCCCGGTAGGAAAACCGCCCGGCAGACAGCACCGGCGTGCGCAGCTCGCCGCGACGCACCCGCGCCAGCAACCGAAAACCGGCGCCGCGTCGCAACGCCCGCTCCTCATCTGCCGGTGCGCTCACCGCCAGTGACAGCGTGCGGCCGAGCTCCTCGACCCGCACCGTCACCGGCAGCGCGCGTCCGCGCACGCTCCCGCTCGCGTTTTCCAGCGACAGCGACGCCGCGCCCGGCTCCGCCAGCGCCTGTACCAGTGCCGCAATCTCATCGTCATCGTCGATCCGGGTAAATACTTCTTTATCCGAGGCCACGCTCTCCTCACATCATTCTTTACAGCTCAAGTTTCGGTGTTCAGCTCAGGGAGCCGGAACGAGGTACGCCCTTCTGGGACACGCCGTGAATACATCCCTGTAGGCTTGTCCGCGAGGTCCCTCTCGCAGACAGTCCCAGAAGGGCGTACCTCGTTCCGGCTTGTGCCGTCTCCAACTCCGAAACTTGAGTTCTTTACAGCTCAAGCTTCAGAGTTGAACAGCGCCAAGTTAAGCCAGCGCCCCTGCAGGATGGACAAAGGAGCGCAGCGACATGCCCATCTTCCGACGCCTTGATGGGCACACTTCGCTTTGCCCACCCTACGAACGTGGAAATACATCGGCCCGCTCGCAGGGGTCTTTAGCCCGGTCCCGACATCTGACTGCCGGCGATATTTCCGCAAAGAATTTTACCGGGGGCCTAAAGCGGTGGCCGAAACCGCCGAAAGACTGGGTAACGGCCTGCGCCGTTGTCATATCCGACCGGCGATACGTTCTGCCGGATGAATAGCAATTTTCACGGTGAAAACCGAGGGACATCGATATGTCAGTAATCAATACCAACATCACGGCCATGATCGGCCAGCAGAACCTGAGCAACTCCCAGAATGCCTTGCAGACTTCCATGGAGCGCCTGTCCTCCGGTCTGCGCATCAACAGCGCTGCCGACGACGCCGCCGGCCAGGCCATCGCCAACCGCATGAGCTCCCAGATCACCGGCCTCTCCCAGGCGCAGCGCAATGCCAACGACGGCATCTCTGTCGCCCAGACCGCCGAAGGCGCCCTGAACCAGGTGAACGACAACCTGCAGCGCATCCGCGAGCTGACCGTTCAGGCCCAGAACGACACCAACTCTCAGAGCGACCTGAACTCCATCCAGGACGAAATCAACCAGCGCCTGTCCGAGATCGACCGCATCTCCGAGGAAACCAACTTCAACGGCGTGAAAGTACTGGCCGAAGACCAGGGCTTCACCATCCAGGTTGGCGCCAACGACGGTGAGCAGATCACCATGAACCTGAAGGAAATCAATGCGGAATCCCTGCAGCTGGATACCTTCAACGTCAACGGCTACGCCGGCAGCGTGACCGATGTAGACGCCACCGGCGGCTTCACCGTGACCGCGTCCGACAGCGGCGACACCATCACCTACGACACCGGCGGCACCGCCAGCGGCACCGTGGCTACCGCCATGACCATCGAAGACGCCGACGGCAATGCCATCACCGGCACCCTGCAGACCGACGCCGACGGCAACCAGTTCGTCACCGAGACTGCCTCCGGCAACGTTTACGCGGTAACCAACCTGGAAGCGGTCAGCGACAGCGACGGCGACGGCACTGCCGACGACGCGGCCATCACCGTGACCGTGGATGCCGACGCGGCCCTGGGTGCCAAGTCCACCAGCCCGCTGGCCGGCCTGGACTCCGCCCTGAGCGACGTGGACTCCCTGCGCTCCGACCTTGGTGCCATCCAGAACCGCTTCGAATCCGCCATCAACAACCTGAGCACCACCGAGACCAACCTGTCCGCCGCCCGCTCCCGCATCGAGGACGCCGACTACGCGGTAGAGGTTTCCAACATGACCCGCGCGCAGATCCTGCAGCAGGCGGGCACCTCGGTTCTGGCCCAGGCCAACCAGGTTCCGCAGGGCGTCCTGTCCCTGCTGGGCTAATCAGCACCCCCGCGCTGAGGGACAATCTCTGTGTCCCATTTTCCGGGCCCCTGCGGGGGCCCTTTTTAATGCCCGCTTTTACGTAGCCCGGATGGAGCACAGCGGAATCCGGGACAGGGTGCGCCCGGCACCGCAATTACGGATGCCAACACGGAAACGGCGTTTCCCCCTTCCGCCAGCAGCGGAATAAACCCCCTTTGCCCCACTTAATCCCCCCTTTGATTCCCGCGGCGCTCTTTAGACTGGCAATCAGAATACTGTTTTCAGGGAACGCCAATGTCCGCCAACAACAGCGCCAAAGACTTCACAAAGCTCTGGAACCGCTTCACCGCGGCGCGGAAAAAGCGCGACGGCAAGGCCGCCGGAAAAATTGCCGGCGAACTGGCCCGGGCCTTCCCCAGACACGCCGCCGCCTGGCGGGCGCAGGCGATGGTGGCGCTGGACGACGGAAATTCCGAAGCCGCACTGCGCGCTGCGGAACGGGCGCTGCAACAGGACGAATCCGACAGCGAGGCGCTGTACCTGAAAGGGCTGGCACAACTGGGAGACAGGCAGTGGCAGGCGGCCGCCGACAGCCTGGCCCGCTGCCTGCGCCTGGCTCCCGAACACGCGCTGGCCCATACGCAACTGGCGCGCGCCTTCCAGAGCGGCAACCGGCTGCAACAGGCACTGGAAAGTATTACCCGCGCGCGCGAACTGGCACCGGACAATTCGATCGTGCTGATGCATTCGATCCATATCCATTCCGCCGCGCGGCGTATGGAAACCGTGTTGAGGGATTCGCGCCGGCTCCTCGAACTGGAGCCCGGCAATGCCAGCTTCCACAACCTGGCCGCGGTCAGGCATTTTGAAATGGGCCACTTTGCCGATGGCGCGGGCTACCTGGAAAAAGCGCTGGAACTGAAGCCGGACTACCTCGAGGCCCTCTCCAACCGGGTTTTCAACGCCCACTACGACCCGGCGCTCGGCGCCGCCGATATCCGTCGACTGATCGCGCGCTGGCGCGCCGCCTTCTCGCCGCGCGAGCGCCCTCCCCGGCCCGAAACCCACCGGGATCCGCACGGCCGAATCACACTCGGCCTGGTGTCGCCGGGGCTGCGCGCCCACCCGGTGGGACAGATGATTACCGCCGCACTGGAGCAGCTGCCCGCCGGGCAGTTTCAACTGGTGGCTTACAGCAACAGCGATCGCGAGGATCCCCTCAGCGACCGTATCCGCCGCCTGTGTCACCGCTGGCACCGGGTGGCCGGCGACTCCGATTCGGCACTGGAGGCGCTGATCCGCGAAGACGGCGTGGACATCCTGATCGATATGAGCGGCCACACCGAGGGCAACCGGCTGCGGCTGTTGTCCCGCGAACCGGCACCGCTGATCGTCAAATGGGTGGGCGGCCTGGTGAACACCAATGGCCTGGACGCCATCGACTACCTGATCAGCGACAGTGTGGAGACACCGCCGGGCTGCGACGGCGACTACTACGAAAAACTGATCCGGCTGCCGGACGACTACATCTGTTACCTGCCACCGGAGCAGGCGCCACCGGTGGGCGAACTGCCGGCACTGGCCAACGGCGGCATCATCACTTTCGGCTGCCTGAACAATCCGGTGAAAGTAAACCCTCAGGTCATACGCCAGTGGGCGCGGCTGTTACTGGAGCAGTCGAACAGCCGCCTGCTGCTGAAAGGCGGCCAGTACAACGACGCGGATTACTGCGAGAGCCTCTGGTACCGCTTCGAGCAGGAAGGCATCGAACGCAGCCGCGTGCTACTGGAAGGACCGGACAGCCACAGCGCATTCCTGGCCACCTACAACCGCATCGATATCGCACTGGATCCCTGGCCCTACTCCGGCGGGCTCACCACCTGCGAGGCGCTACTGATGGGTGTGCCGGTCATCACCCTGCCCGGCCCCACTTTTGCCGGCCGTCACGCCGCCACCCACCTGGTCAACGCCGGCCTGCCGGAACTGGTGGTGAACAACTGGGATGCCTACCGATCCCGCGCGAGTGAACTGGCGGCCGACCTGAACAGCCTGGCCACCATCCGCCGCCACCTGCGCGAAATCCTGAAGCAGTCGCCGGTGTGCGACGCGCCGCGTTTTGGCCGCCACCTGGCCACGGCACTGCGCGCCGTCTGGCAACGCCACTGCGAAGGCCTGCCCCCCGCCGCGCTCACGTTTGAAAAAAACGGGGCGGCCCGCTTCGAGGGCAGCCCGGCAACCATCGATTCGCAGCCATTTGCGGGCCCGGCCCTGGCGCAGGCCTGCCGGTCGGAGGAGAGCGGTTTTCAGTTCCGCTTCAGCGGCAAAGTCGTCACGCTCGATAATGGCGCTCGCCTGCTCGAGGAGAAACTGCACGAGCCCCTGGGACAACTGGGCACATTCGAACTGCTGGTGTTCGACCCGGCCAGCCGGCACCAGGACGCCGGTCAGCAGGCGCGCGATGAATGCCAGTACTTCCCCGGTACCGGCCTCGGCGACGGTCGCCCGGCGACACTGCACGCCTGCCTGGACCCGGAGGCCAGCGCCCTGCTGCAACCGGTGGCAGCGGACGCACAAGTGCTGGCCAAATTGCCGCTGCCGACGGTGGCGCTCGACAGTATCGAAGGGCTGCCCGGGCTGGACTGGCTGCTGCTGGATCAACGCGGCGATCTCCCCGCCATTCTCGACGCCGGCCAACAAACGCTGGCCACCACATTGTTGCTACAGGTGCGGCTGGCGATTGCGCCCCTCTATCGCGAGCAGCCCGATATCGGCGATATCAGCGGCCGCGCCCGGGCGCTGGGTTTCCAGCTCTACCGGATCGACCGCGCGGAATACTGCACCCGCCTGCCGGAAAATACCGGCGGGCAAACGCAGGCCTCGCAACTGCGGGCCATCGACCTGGTGTTTATTCCCGATGAACAACGCCTCGACAGTCTCGGCGCCGACCGGCGGGAAAAACTGGCCTTCCTGCTGCACAGCGTATTCGGTTTCCGCGACCTGGCCTGCGACCTGCTGGGCCGGGATTCACTGCAGCGCGCCACCGACTACCTGCGCGAGGCGGAACGCGGCGGCCCTCCCCTGTGGCCAACCGGAACCCGGGCGCCGCGCGCCGCAGCCGCCGACAACACCGTCAGCGATGAAATCGACCGCCTGCTGGGCATCACCGCCGCGCCACAATAAAAGAAAGGGAAAGTGATGATACCGATACTGGATACGACCCCCGGAAAAAACACCGCAGAAAACGCAGTGGAAAGCGAATATCCGCCGGCGACAGACGCGGACGGCGAGAGCCGCTTCCTGCAACTGCTGCGCACCGCCAGCCACCGCGACCTGGACGTGCTGGCCAGGCTGCTGATGCCATCCATCGCCGAGCATGAACTGCGGCAGCTGCGCATCTGGGGCGACAGGCGCCGCGTCCACCTCGACCGGGCCACCATGTCCGTCAACGACCTGCTGATCAACACCCGCTCCGGCCATGTCACCATCGACGAGGATTGCTTCTTCGGCCACCGCTGCATGCTGCTGACCGGTACCCACGACTACCGCAAACAGGGTATGGAAAGACTCAGGGCGGTGCCGGACAGCGGTCGCGATATTCATGTCCAGCGCGGCGTCTGGATGGGGTCCGGCGTCACGGTACTGGGCCCCGCGATCATCGGCGAAAATGCCGTGGTGGCGGCCGGCAGCCAGGTGCGCGGCGACGTGCCCGCCAACACCATCGTCGCCGGCTGCCCCGCGGTGCCGGTAAAAACCATCGGGGATGCTCAGACATGATCGGCGACAAGAACCCGGTTTTCACCGTTACCCACGGCCGCACCGGCACGACCTTCCTCACCCGGGTGTTCGGGATTTTCGACGATACCCTGTCCCTGCACGAACCGGATCCCAACTACGCCGATGTGCTGCCACAGGTGAAGGCGGACCCGCGCCACGCCGTCGCCTTCCTGCGGGAAAAGCTCGCGTTTATCACCGCCGCAGCGGAAAAAAACTATGTGGAAACCAGCAACGTCTTCGGCAAAGGGTTCCTGATCCCGCTGCTGCGCCTGGGTGTGGCACCCGGACTGGTTTTCCTCAACCGGGATTTCCGCCAGACGGCCACCAGCCTGTTCGAGCGCGGCAGCACCCCCATGCGCACCGACCGGGGCCGCCACTTCTCCGCCGATCCGCGCGTGCCCGGCAGCCTGCCGGTCCACGCGCCGGACAGCCTCAGCGACTACCAGCTGTGCTACTGGGGCGTGCTGGATGCCTACGCCCGTCAGTTGCAGGCCGCCGCCATCTACCGCAGCGAGGGCCGCGACAATTTCATCTGGGCCACCGCGAACGATTTTCACGATTTCGACTTTACCCTGGCCACCGGCCGGCGCTTCGGGCTCGGCATCTCGGACCCGCAGGCGGCGCAACGACAACACCGCGAAATCATCGCCGCCCACCACAACCCCAACCGACGCAGGCGCGACGGCAGCGAACGCCTGGCATTTTCCGGCGAAGAAGCGGAGCTACTCGACCGCATCGGCTTCCTCGATCCGCTGTTTGTCGAACAGGCCCTGGATTCGGGGTTTGTCCACCGCGAGGTACTGGCGCGGTTCGGCAGGGAAGCGGCGGCGTGATCAGGAAGTGGGGGCTTCTGCCCCCGGATTCCGCTATGCACTGTGCGGAATTTGCCCCGGGCCCGCAGCCCGGATGGAGCGCAGCGGAATCCGGGGATCCGAATGGGCTCCCGACTAAAGATTCGACCGCCTCCGCCGATAAAAGCCACCATGGCATGCAGCGAAAAGGATCCCCCATGACCACGCCTGTGGACAACAACAGCGTCTCCTCCCTGCCCTCGCAATTCTCCTACCTCTCCGCGCGCCAGCGGGTGGAGAAAGTGCTGCAACAACTGGCGGCCAGTGGCGAAAACGACAACACCGCCTCCACCAGCCGCGCCATTGCCGACGAGGAGCTGGTGCGCCCGGTGCAGCAGGTCAACGAAGTGCTGCGCAACTACGGTGTGCAGTTTGAAATCAGCGAGGATTCCGGCCGCACCATCATCCGCCTGGTGGATCGCGAAAACGGTGAACTGATCCGGCAAATCCCGCCGGAGGAGGCGCTGAACGCGGCCCAGCGCCTGGAGGAAGTCAAAGGCAGGTTGTTGCAGCTGGAAGCCTAATCGTCATTCCGGCGAAGGCCGGAATCCAGGCACTCGTGAGTTGCGCATGACTACCGGGCTTTCGGCCCTCCGCACTGGATACCGGATCGAGTCCGGTATGACGACGGGGAGGTGGGCCGGGTATTGCAACAGGGCCGGGACAGGCCCTTACACCTGCATATTCATCACATCTTTATAGGCATTCACCAGCCGGTTGCGCACCTGCACGCCCATTTCAAATGCGATGCTCGCCTTCTGTCCGGCGATCATGACCTCGTGCAGCTCCACGCCCGCTTCACCGGCCTGGAAAGCGCGCTTCTGTTCACCGCTCAGGTTCTGCAGCGCGTTGATGCGCTCCAGGCTGTTTTTCAGCACCCCGGCAAAAGCGCTTTCGTCACCGGCGTCTGCGATCGGCGCCGCGCCCTCACTGCCCCCGGCCGCACCGGCAACCGCTTGCATCTGTGCCAGGACGCCTTCGATCTGGGTTGTACTCATGGTTACTGCCTTTTTCCGATTACGACGCAACAGTACCAGCCCCGGCACCGCAGCCATGCGCGCAAATAGCGAAAAAAATGCGGGCTTTTCTTTCCTTTATCTGTTCCGGGCCCGCCCATAATCCCATGCTGACTCCAGACCCGCCTGCGGGCGGCACAGCACAAGCAGAGCAGTAATGCCTTTTTGTACACGATTCAATCCGCAAAACCGCCCGGGGGGAACCGCGGTATGAGCAGCGCCTCCCGATCGACCCAGAGCGCCGCATCGGCCCCACTCGGCCAGCTTCCGGCGCGCCTGCTGGCCAATCCGCTGGTGCCGCTGCTGGTGGCCGGTGCCGCCGCCATTGCCATTGTGGCGGTGCTGCTGATGTGGGCCGGCAAGCCCGACTACCGCGTGCTCTACAGCAACCTCAGCGAGGCCGACGGCGGCCGCATTATTGCGGAACTCGACAGTCTCGCCATTCCCTACGAGTTCAGCCAGGGCGGCGGCGCGCTGCTGGTGCCCGGCGACCAGGTGCACAAGCTGCGCCTGCAACTGGCCGAGCAGGGTCTGCCGGAAGCCGGCAACAGCGGTTTCGAGATCATGGACCAGCAGGAGTTCGGCATCAGCCAGTTTGCCGAGCAGGTGAACTTCCAGCGCGGCCTGCAGGGCGAGCTGGCAAAATCGATCGAATCCCTGGGCCCGGTGGCGCAGGCGCGCGTACACCTGGCGATGGCAAAACCCTCGGTATTTATCCGCGACCGCGAACCGGCCAAGGCCTCGGTCGTGGTGACCCTGCAAGCGGGCCGCGCCCTGGGCGAGGGCCAGGTGGACGCCATCGCGCACCTGGTCTCCAGCAGCGTGCCGGAACTGGCGCTGGAAAATGTCACCGTGGTGGACCAGGCCGGCCGCCTCCTGTCGCGGCCCGGCAGCGAGGGCAACCTGGACGGCACCCAGCTGGACTATGTGCACGAAGTGGAGCGCCGCTACCAGCGACGCATCGAAAATATCCTGGTGCCGATCCTGGGCCGAGACAATGTACGCGCCGAAGTGGCGGCACAGGTGAATTTCGACCAGCGCGAGGAAACCAGCGAGCGCTACACCCCCAACAGCGACGACCGCCCGGCGGCGATCCGCAGCGAGCGCCGCAACAACACCTACGACGGCAGCGGCAACATGGCCGCCGGTATTCCCGGCGCCATCAGCAATACCCCACCCGGTACCGCACCGTCGCCAATCCAGACAGTCCCGGACGAAAAAGGCGGCCCCGGCCCGGATGAACTGCCGGTGGAAACCGGGCGCTCGCAGACCGATGAACTGATCAACTACGAAGTGGACCGCGACATAGTGCATATCCAGCACCGCCGCGGCCGTATCGAACGGCTGTCGGTGGCGGTGGTGGTGAACTACCGGGAAACCGAGACCGACGACGGTGAGATCGAGCAGGTCGCGCTCACCACCGAGGAACTGGAACGCATCGAGCAGCTGGCGCGCCGCGCCATGGGTTATTCACAGGCGCGCGGTGACGGCCTGGAAGTGGTCAACAGCCCCTTCAGCGAAGTCGAGGAGCCGGTGCAGGAAATCGAAACCCGCTGGTGGGAATCGCCCTTCTGGCAGCACTTCCTGCTGACGCTGGTGCGCTACCTGCTGGTCGGCATCGGCGCGCTGCTGCTGTTCCTGTGGGTGGTGCGGCCGATGGTGGACCGCTACACCCGCCGGCCGGTGGTCGCGGCGCCGCAACCGCAGCCGGCGCCGACAGCGCAGGCAGCGCCGGCAACAGCGGAAAGCGAAACCGGCGAGCCCTACGAAGAGGAAGCGGAGGAGGCCCCACAACCGCGCCGCCGCCGGCGCTCCTCCCCCTATGAACAGAACCTCAAAGACCTGCAGGAAATGGCGCGCGAGGACCCGTCCCTGGTGGCGATGATCGTGCGCAGCTGGATGAACCGCCATGACTGACAAGAATGACCTGAGCAATATCCGCCGCAGCGCCATACTGCTGCTGGCACTGGACGAGGACAGCGCGGCCGAGATCTTCAAGCACCTGTCCGCGCGCGAAGTGCAGGATATCAGCCAGGAGATGGCCACACTCAAGGGCGTCTCCCACGAGGACATGCGCAAGGTCCTGGACGATTTCCACCGCGAGTCCGACGAGTTTACCGCGCTCAACCTCTACTCCAGCGACCATATCCGCGCGGTGCTGACCAAGGCGCTGGGCAACGAGCGCGCCGCCAGCCTGCTGGAGGACATCCTCGACACCCGCAGCGCCGATTCCGGCATCGACGCCCTCAACCTGATGGACCCGAACGTGGTATCGGAAATGATCCGCGACGAACACCCGCAGATCATCGCCACCATCCTGGTGCACCTGGAGCGGCGCCAGGCCGCCGCGGTGCTGGAACACTTCGATGACAAACTGCGCGACGACGTGGTGCTGCGCATCGCCACCTTCAACGGTGTGCAGCCGGCGGCGCTGCAGGAATTGACCGAGGTGCTGGGCAATATGCTCGACGGCCAGAACCTCAAGCGCAGCAAGATGGGCGGCGCGCGCACTGCGGCGGAAATCCTCAACCTGATGAATTCCAGTGCCGAGGAAAAAGTCATCGGCCGCGTGCGCGACCACAACGAAGACCTGGCGCAGAAGATCATCGACGAGATGTTCCTGTTCGAGAACCTGCTCGACCTGGACGACCACGCCATCCAGCTGGTGCTGAAGGAAATCAGCAGCAAATCCCTGGTGGTGGCACTGAAGGGCTGCGACGCCCTGCTGCTGGAAAAATTCCTGCGCAATATGTCCACCCGCGCCGGCGACCTGCTGCGCGAGGAGATGGAAGCCAGCGGCCCGGTGCGCGTCTCGCAAGTGGAGAGCGAACAGAAAGCCATTCTGCAGGTGGTGCGCCGCCTGGCGGACAGCGGCGAAATCGTATTGAGCGGCGGGGACGACACCTATGTCTGACGCCGCCTGGCGCCGCTGGCGCATGGACGAACTCAACGGCGATGCCGGCCGGCGCGCCGAAACCGAGCGCGCCGCGCAACTGCAGGCGGCCTTTGATGCCGCGCGCGAACAGGCCCGCCGCGAGGGCTGGCAGGCGGGCTTCGAGGCCGGCCGCGAAGAGGGGCTGGCCAGTGGCCGCGAGGAAGGACTGCGCAACGGCGAGGCGGAAAGCGAACGCCAGCGCCGCGAACTGCTGGCGCCGCTGGCGGAGCTGGCCGGCAACTTCAGCAGCGCCCTGGCGACGGTGGACGAAACCGTCGCCGACAATCTGGTGGAGCTGGCGCTGGCCACCGGCCGCCAGCTGGCCGGCGAAGCCCTGCAACAGCAACCGGAACAGGTGCGCGAACTGGTGCGCGCGCTGCTGCGCGAAGAGCCGCTGCACAGCGGCCGCACGCACCTGTGGCTACACCCGGACGACCGGTCGCTGGTAGAGGCGGAACTGGCTGGCGAACTGGCCGCAGCCGGCTGGGAACTGCGCCCGGACCCGCAACTGGAACGCGGCGGCTGCCGTGTGACCAGCAGCGCCGGCGAACTGGATGCCAGCCGCGCGACCCGCTGGCAACAACTGCTGGAACAACTGGCGAAAACCGCCGGGGCAACGCCGTGAGCGCCGCGGCGGAAATCCACAACAACCGCTGGCGCGACGCCCTCGACGGCGCCGCGCGCAAAATTGCCGCTGGCCCGGGTTACCGCACCAGCGGCCGCGTGGTGCGCGCCACCGGCCTGGTGCTGGAAGCCGTGGGGCTGCAAATACCGCTGGGCGCCGGCTGCCGCATCGAACTGACAGCCGCGGACAGTGCCGCGCCGGCGCAATTTGCCGAGGCCGAAGTGGTGGGCTTCTCCGGCGATAAACTCTTCCTGATGCCCCTGGCGGAAATCGCCGGCCTGCGCCCGGGCGCGCGGGTTTTCCCGCTGGCCGGCTCCGGCGCGCGCCGCTTTCCGCTCGGCGATTCGCTGCTCGGCCGCGTCGTGGACGGCAGCGGCCGGCCGCTGGATGGCGGGCCGCCGCTGGACGGTGGCGACTGCGGCACCCTCGCCGCGCCGCCGCTGAACCCGCTGCAGCGTACACCGATCCAGCGGCAGATCGACGTCGGCATCCGCGCGATCAACAGCCTGCTCAGTGTCGGCCGCGGCCAGCGCATGGGCCTGTTCGCCGGTTCCGGCGTGGGCAAGTCGGTGCTGCTGGGCATGATGGCGCGCTACACCAGTGCCGACGTGATCGTGGTCGGATTGATCGGCGAGCGCGGCCGCGAGGTGAAGGATTTCATCGACAATATTCTCGGCGACGAGGGCCGCCGCCGCGCCGCCGTGGTGGCCGCACCGGCGGATACCTCGCCGCTGCAGCGGCTGCAGGGCGCCGCCTACGCCACCCGCATCGCCGAGCACTTCCGCGACGCCGGCAAGAGCGTACTGCTGATCATGGATTCCCTGACCCGCTACGCCATGGCGCAGCGGGAAATCGCGCTGGCCATCGGCGAGCCGCCGGCCACCAAGGGCTATCCGCCGTCGGTATTTGCAAAGTTGCCGGTGCTGGTGGAGCGCGCCGGCAACGGCGAGAACGGCGGTTCGATCACCGCCTTTTACACGGTATTGACCGAGGGCGACGACCAGCAGGACCCGATCGCCGATTCCGCCCGCGCGATCCTCGACGGCCATGTGGTGCTGTCGCGCGCACTGGCGGAAGCCGGCCACTACCCGGCCATCGATATCGAGGCCTCCATCAGCCGCGCCATGACCGCCATCACCGACGAGCAACAACAGCATCGCGCGCGCGGCTTCAAACAACTGTTCTCGCGCTACCAGCGCAACCGCGACCTGATCAGCGTGGGCGCCTACAGCCCGGGCCAGGACCCGCAACTGGACCGCGCCGTACAGCTCTACCCGCGAATGGAAAACTTCCTGCAGCAGGGCATCGGCGAGCGCGCCGCCATCGACGACGCGCAGACCGCGCTGGCGCAACTGCTCGGCAACCCTGTGCCCAACGGAGGACAGGCGTGAACCGCTCCAGCCCACTCGACACCCTGATCGACCAGAGCCGCAAGGCCCGCGACAGTGCCGGGCGCGCACTGGCCGAGGAACAGCAGAGTCGCGCGCAGACCGCCGCGCAGCTGGAAACCCTGCAGCAATACCGCGGCGAGTACCGGCAGAAACTGCAGGAGGCGATGCAGCGCGGTGTCGGCGCCGACACACTGAACGATTACAACCGCTTTATCCATTCGCTGGACAGCGCCATCGCCCGCGCCCGCGCAGCCCTGGCGCAACAGGGTGAACGGCTCGATGCCAGCCGCCAGCACTGGCAGCAGCGCCAGCGGCAGCTGTCCTCCTACGACACCCTGGCCCAGCGCCGCGCCCACAGCGAACAGCAGCGACTGGCACAACGCGAGCGGCGCCTGAACGACGAGACAACCCAGAACCTGGTCGCGCGGCGCCCGCCGGCGGAAGACCGGAACCCGCTATAAAGAGAAGAACTATAGGAACACTATAGGAAGCAAATTTATGGATATCACAGCACTGCTCGCCCGCACCGCCAAAGTCGACGCCGCCCCGGCGGACAACCGCAGCGCCGGCGACGGCCCGGCCTTCAAGCGCACCCTGTCGGCCGCCATCGCCGCCGCCGGCAATGCCTCGGATCCATCGGCCGCGCAATCGATCCGTACCGGGATCGCAGAGACGGAGGCGTTGTTCGGGGCCGGCGTGGTGCCACCGTCGATTGCGGAAAGCGGATCGCCCGCTTCGCCACTGCAGGCGACTGCGCCGGCGGCGGATCCCTTACCCGGGGAAATGGCAGCAGGGGAAATGTCGGAAGTGGTGGCCGGGGAAAACGACACCGATACCGCCGCCGAAACCGGGAACGCCGCTGCGCCAGTCCCGCTGCTCGCTGCCGTCGCGGATACCCCGCGCTCCGCCAGCCCGGCAGTTACCGAAACGCCGGCGTCGGCCAGCACAGCCGCGCAACCACTGCCGTCCGCGGCGGCAGCGCCGGGCCGGACGGAAGCGGACACTGCCATCGCGAATGCCACCACAGCGGCGGCCGATATCGCCGACGACGCAAAGCGCCCGGCAAACGGGAATTTCCGCAGCGCCGTTGCGGCAACGGTCGACGACGGCAATGCTTTCGAGGCCGCCGGCAGCACCGGCCGCAACCTGTCCGCCGGCCCCGCGGAGATATCCGCCCCGACTCCGGCGACCGCCGCCGCGCCTGTCGCGTCCGCACCCGCGGCTGCGCCCACCACTGCCGCGCCCGCCCAGGCGAGCCTGCCGTCCCCCCTCGCCAGCACCGCCTGGCAACAGGAACTGGGCCAGCAGTTACAGGGGATGGTGCAGCGCGGCGACGGCAGTGTGGAACTGCACCTGAACCCGCGCGAACTGGGGCCGCTGTCGGTCAACCTGCAACTGGACGACCAGGGCGCGCGCGCGCACTTCCTGTCCGCCCACGCCAGTGTGCGCAGCGCGGTGGAACAGGCGGTACCGCAGCTGCGCGAGGCACTGGCGGAACAGGGGATTTCCCTCGGCGATACCAGTGTCGGCGAGCAGCGCCAGGAATCCGCGCGGGATGATTCCGCCGGCGGCGGAAACGGCTCCGGCGGCGGCTCTCTTGCTACCCGTGACACCGAAACCTCCAGCGCGACCGTACAAACCAACACGACAATCGGTTCCGGCCGTGTGGACCTGTACGCATAGATCGCGCTTCAACCCCGGAAACCACCCTCCCGGATTCCGGCGCTCCGCGCCTTCATCCAGGCTACGGCAACCGCAACCGGTAGCCCGGATGGAGCGCAGCGGAATCCGGGAACCCCGCCTACCGCACGAGCACAATCCGTTCGAAAACGACAAAGCGCAGAGATAACGCCTCTAGGCCATCTTTTTCTTCGCATGCCCGCGGACCGGTCGCCGGCATACTCGACCCTCGAAAGAAATCCCCCGGTAAAGGCGCAGGTCAATGGCAGAGACTCCGAACAAATCACGCGGCTGGTTGTGGCTGGGAATCCCGGTTGTGCTGATGCTTCTCGTGCTGGTGGCGATGAACATCTACCTGCTGACGAAAGACGACGGCGAGAAGACGGCGACCGAAGAACCGGAAGTGGTGCAGAAAAGTGCCACGCCCATCTACGTCAATATCGACCCTTTCACCGTCAACCTGCGGGGCGACCTCTATGCCAGCCGCCTGTTGTACATGGGCCTGTCACTGCAGGTGGGCGATGACGATACGCGCGATTTCCTGCAGGAAAACATGCCACAGGTACGCAGCCGGCTGCTGATCCTGAACTCGTCCCAGAACCCGGAAGTACTGGCCACACCGGAGGGCAAGGAGCAGCTGGCCGATGCCATCGTTGCCACCCTGTCGGAACCCATGGCCACCGGCCAGCCGGAGCTGCATATCGACGATGTGCTCTTCACCGAGTTTATCGTGCAGTAAGGAAAGTATTCACCCATGGCCCAGGACGACCTGCTCTCCCAGGAAGAAATCGACGCGCTGCTACACGGCCCCGGCGACACCGAGGACAGTGGCAACAGCGCCGGTACGAAACCGAAAGTGCGCCCCTACGACCCGGCCTCGCAGCAGCGGGTAATCCGCGAGCGGCTGCACAGCCTGGACATCATCAACGAGCGCTTTGCGCGGCACTTCCGGGTGGGGCTTTTCAACCTGATCCGCCGCAGCCCGGATATTACCGTGGATTCGGTGCGCTACCAGAGTTTCAGGGATTTCGCCCGCAACCTGCCGGTGCCCACCAACCTGAACCTGATTTCGATGAAACCGCTGCGCGGCACCGGCCTGATGGTGTTTCCACCGAGCATGGTTTTCATGGTGGTGGACAGCCTGTTCGGCGGCGACGGCCGATTCGTAACCAAATCCGAGGGGCGCGAGTTCACCAACACGGAACAGCGCATTATCCAGCGCATCCTGCACCTGGCGATCGACGCCTACCGGGATTCGTGGAAATCCGTCTATGCGCTTGATATCAGTTACCTGCGCTCGGAGCTGCAGGCGCGCTTCGCGAACATTACCAACTCGCCCAACGAAATCATCGTCAATACCACCTTCCAGCTGGAAGTGGGCAACCTGTCGGACCAGTTCCAGATCTGCATGCCCTACTCGATGATCGAACCGCTGCGCGACCTGCTTACCAACCCGGTGGCCGACGGCCGCGACTCCGGCGACCAGACCTGGAACCGGCGCATGGCCGGTGAGATCCGCCAGTCGGAAGTGGAACTGGTGGCGGAATTCGCCGCACTGCCCAGCCGCATCGGCAGGGTCATGGACCTGCAGCGCGGCGATGTGTTGCCAATCGACCTGCCCGACAGCGTCACCGCGCGGGTCGACGGCGTGCCGGTACTGGAATGCGATTACGGCAGCCGCAACGGCCAGCGCGCCCTGCGCGTGTCCAGGGTGATCGAGCACACCGCGTCGCGCGCCGCGACCGGCGCGGGTCAATTTGTCCAGGGGGCCATCCCCCAAAGTGAGGAACCCGACCAATGAGTGATGCCGACAACAAAGAACAGCAGTCCGGCGAAGACAGCTGGGCGGCGGCCATGGCCGAGCAGGCCAGCGACGAAAACGAAACCGGCGAGGGCGCCAACCTGTGGGCCGAGGCGCTGGCCGAACAGGACGACGGGGACAGCACCGCTACCCGCAACGCCGGCGAAGAGGTGTTCAAACCCCTGGACCAGGGCGCCGCGGCATCGGTACCGCGCGACCTGGAAATGGTCATGGACATCCCGGTCAAGCTGAGCGTGGAACTGGGGCGCACCCGTATCACCATCAAACAGCTGCTGGAACTGGCCCAGGGTTCGGTGATCGAGCTCGACGGCCTCGCCGGCGAACCCATGGATATCCTGATCAACGGCTACCTGATTGCGCAGGGCGAAGTGGTCGTGGTCGAGGATAAATACGGAATCCGTATCACCGAAATCGTCACCCCCTACGAACGCGTACACAAGCTGAACCGATGAGCGCGACGCAAACGGCCATGAGCGCAGCGGAAATCGGCGCAGGAGCAACCGGAATGGCCGCCATGGGAAAAACCGCTACTGTGCTGTTCGCCCTGGTGGCCTTCATCCTGCTGTGCGCCTGGCTGTTGAAAAAGTTCGGCCTCGAGCGCGCGCCGGGCACTGGCAACCCGGCACTCAAGGTAATCGCCAGCAAGGCCGTGGGCACCAAGGAGCGGGTCGTGGTGGTGGAACTGGAGGATACCTGGCTGGTACTGGGCGTCGGCGCCGGCCGTATCGACAAGCTGCACGAGCGCCCCGCGCCACCGCCCACTGCGGAGACGGAAGTGCAGCCCGGCGAAAACAGCGGTTTCGCCGAGCGCTTTGCCCGCGCCCTGCAACAGAACTTCAGACTGCCGGGAAGCCATTCGTGATTCGCAGTATTTTCACCCCGGCGCTGCTGTTGCTGTTTTTCTGGCTGCCGGAAACCAGCTGGGCCCAGGCGACACTGCCCGGGATCGTGACACAACCCACCGCGGACGGCGGCCAGCAGTGGTCGATCAAGCTGCAGACATTGCTGCTGCTCACCAGCCTGGCTTTCCTGCCCGCGGTGCTGCTGATGATGACCTGCTTTACCCGCATCATCATCGTCCTCAGCCTGCTGCGCACCGCCATGGGCACCCAGGCGGCACCACCCAACCAGGTGCTGCTGGGCCTGACGCTGTTCCTGACTTTTTTTGTGATGTCGCCGGTGCTGGAAAAAATCTACACCGATGCCTGGCAGCCGCTGGCCAATGAAGAAATCGGCTTCGAGGAATTCACCCGCCGCGGCAGCGAACCGCTGCGCGAATTCATGCTGGCGCAGACCCGCGAACCGGATATCGCGCTCTTTGCGCGGCTGGCGGAAACCGGGCCGATACAGGGGCCGGAGCAGCTGCCGCTGCGGGTTCTGCTGCCGGCCTTTGTCACCAGCGAACTGAAGACCGCTTTCCAGATCGGCTTCACGATCTTTATTCCCTTCCTGATCATCGACCTGGTGGTGGCCAGTGTGCTGATGGCGCTGGGTATGATGATGGTACCGCCGGCGACCATCTCGCTACCGTTCAAACTGATGCTGTTTGTGCTGGTGGACGGCTGGCAACTGATCATCGGTTCCCTGGCGGAGAGCTTTTTCGTATGACACCGGAAACCGTAATGAATATCGCCTACCGGGCGATGATGGTGACGCTCTACCTGGGCGCCCCGATGCTGCTGACGGCACTGGCGATCGGCCTGCTGGTCAGCCTGTTCCAGGCCGCCACCCAGATCAACGAGATGACGCTGTCGTTCATCCCGAAGATCCTGGGTGTATTCGCGGTGCTGGTGATTGCCGGTCCCTGGCTGCTGAGCCTGATTACCGACTACACCCGCGCCTTGTTCCAGAATATTCCCTACCTGATTTCCTGACCGGCGGCCGCGGCGGTGATCGATATTACCTTTGCGCAACTGCAGGCCTGGCTGGTGGCCTTCCTGTGGCCGTTCACGCGTTTTTCGGCGTTTTTCATGGCCGCGCCGCTGCTCGGCCACAGCGCTGTGCCGAGGCGGGTCAAGATCGGCCTGGCGGCGCTGCTGAGTATACTGGTGGGCCCGACACTTGCGTTGCCCGACGCGCCCGTCTGGTCCTGGGCCGGGCTGGGTATCATGGTGGAGCAGACGCTGGTGGGCGCGGCCATGGGCCTGGCGCTGCGGGTCATGTTTACCGCGGTGCAGGCGGCGGGGGAAATGATCGGCCTGCAGATGGGCCTGGCCTTCGCCACCTTCGTTACCCCGGACGGCTCCAACACCATGGTGCTGTCGCGGCTCTTCTACATGATCACGCTGCTGATGTTCCTGGCCGTCAACGGCCACCTGGTGGTGATCGATACCCTGGCGGGCAGCTTCCACCTGCTGCCGATCGGCTACACCGGCCTCGAGCGCAGCGGTTTCGAGCTGCTGGTCCGCTATGGCGGCACCATTTTTTCCTCCGGCCTGTTGCTGGCGCTGCCGCTGGTGGCAGCGCTGCTGATCATCAACCTGTCCCTGGGCATCCTCAACCGCTCGGCGCCGCAGTTGACGGTTTTCTCCGTGGGTTTCCCGACCTCGTTGACGCTGGGACTGTTTCTGTTGATGGTGCTGATGACGGACTTCGGGCGCTTTTTGCAGGGGTTGTTCGGGCGGGGGTTGGTTTTTCTGCAGCAGTTGGTGGAGACGTTGGCGCCGCTGTAGGAAATCCGGGGTTCGCCAGAGGTTTCCCTACGTTATACGGGCCACGATTCGGTGTGTAGCCCGGATGCAGGCGCGGAGCGCCGGAATCCGGGTTTCCCCGGGGTTCACTGTACTACATCCGGTCGAACAGGCTCATCCCCTTGATATCCACAAACGCCTTCTGCGCCGCCTGCAGGCCCACCTGGCGCAGGCTGTATTCGGCGATGGCTTCCACGTAGTCCAGGTCCACCAGGTCCGACAGGGTCTGCTCGTAGTTGAGCGTGCGGTTGTCGGCCACCGAGTCCACCACGTCCAGTTCATTCAGGCGTGCGCCCACAGATGCGCGGGTGGTGAGGATATTATCGAGACTGTTGTCGAACTCGCGCATGACACCGTTCAGGGTATTGCTGCGCGCCGCTTTTTCCGCATCGGTTGCCGCCGGCGCCTCGAGCACCGCCAGGGCTTTCTCGAAGGTTTCGAACAGGTTGGTGTTCATGTTTTCCGCCCTGTCCATGTCGATGCGGTCGCCGTCTGCGGGCGTGCCATCGAGGGTGATCGACAGGCCGCCGAAACTGATCGACTGGCCCGCTTCGTAGGCCTGGGCCGGGCCGCCGTTGACCGAATAGGTGGTTGCACCACCGGCAACGGAAAACTCGATACTGTAGGCGTTGCCGTACCCGGCATCGCTCTCGTCCACTACTCGCGGGCCGGTAAAGGTCACGCTGCCGGCATTGTCGCTATCCGCCTCGGCGACATAACCGGCGCTGGCATCGACACTCAGGAAGACATCGCTGCCGTTGTCCGCCACCGGCATCAGCCGGGAGGAATCGATGCGCACCGCGCGGCTGTTGTCGTCGCCGACATAGCCCACCGTGTCGTCGGCATTGCGCACGAACGGCTCGCTGCCATCGCGATAGCCGCCGAACAGATAGCGGCCGTTACCATCAGTAGCGTTGGCCTGGCCGATCGCGGTCTCGTAAATTCCGCGCAACTCACTGGCCACCGACGCGCGGTCGGCATCGCTCAGGGTATCGCTGGCGGCCTGGACGATCAGGGTCTTGGCACTGGCGATGGCATCGCCCACGCTGTTCAGAACACTCTCTTCCTGGGACAGGGCATTGCGCGCGCTGACCCGGGCATCGGCGTACTGTTCAGTTACCGCCAGCGACTGGGATACCTGCACCGCGCGCGATGCGGCCTGGGGATCGTCCGACGGATTGACCACCCGGCGCCCGCTGGCAATCTGCTGGCCGACCTTGAGAAAATCCCCCTGCTGGCGGTTCATGGAGCTCATGCTCTGTTCAAAAATGGTGACGGTACTGATACGCATGCTGTTTCTCCTGTCCGGTTAGCGCAGGCCGAGAATCGAGTCCATGATGGTGGCGGCGGTCTCTATCACTTTTGCATTGGCCTGGTAGTACTGCTGGTAGCGGATCAGGTTGGCCGCCTCTTCATCCAGGTTCACCCCCGACTCGGACTGCTGTACCGCACTCAACTGTTCGCTGAGCCCCTGCTGTGCCTCCAGGTTGACCTGCACGATATTCGCGCGGCTGCCCACATCGCTGACCATGGCGGCGTAGGCGCCGCTGAAAGTGGCACTGCCCCCGACCAGCAACTTGTCCTGCAATTCCTGCAATGCCAGGGCGTTTTCATTGTCGCCGCTGCCACCGCCGGCACCGGCGGCGATGGCGCCGGTATCCCGGATCAGGTTCTCCATGGCACCGGCGGCGCCGCGCGCCGGTTGCACCTGGAAAGTATCGCCATCCGCCAGGGTGCCGGCGTCGGCGATGGTCACCACCACACCGCCGAAGCTGAGCTGGCCGTTGGCATCCAGCGTCGCGGTCACCGACTCGCCGCTGTCCAGCCGGGTAATTTCAAACTCGCCCGCGGCGGCATCGGTTGCGCGCAGCTGGTAATCGGCGGCGGTGAGCTGGTCGATATCGCCGAACTCGGCGCTGATACTGGCTCCGCCGCTGTTGCCGTCGTTGCTGAAAGCGCGCGGTTCGCCCACGGATAACAGGTCGCCGCCGGCGTTGCCATCCAGGTCGAAGCCGGCACTGTGCTGTTCGTTGATGGCAGCGGCGAAAGACACCGCCAACTGGCCGATCTGGTTCTGGGTTTTGTCCAGGGTTTCGCGGCGGAATGTGAGCAGGCCGCCGAGCGAGCCGCCGCCCAGGTTTTCCTCCTCGAGCTCCACCAGGTTGCCGGCGGAATCCCGGTAGCCCACTACCGTGCGCGACGGATCGGCGGAGGACGCGATCGCCTCCAGGCCGAAACTGCGGGTGCCGGCGACAATCGGCTGGCCGTTGCCGATAGACAGGTTGTAGGTACCGCTTTCCTGGATCGTCAGCTCCACGTCGATGCGCTCGCTCAGTTCCGCCACCAGTTGGTCGCGCTGGTTCAGCAGGCTGTTGGGCGCCTCGCCGGTTTTGGCCTTGGCCAGTGCGATCTCGCGGTTGAGGTTGGCTATCTGGTCGGCACTGTTGTTGATCTGTGCAATCTCGTCGCCGATCTGGCCGTTGACGCCGTCGCGCATATCCTGCAGGTAACCGTCGAAGGCGCGGAACTGCGCACTGAGGGTGTCCGCCGCCCCGATCACGCCCTGGCGCGCGGCGGAATCCGCCGGGGCGCCGGTCAGGTCCTCGAGCGCGGAAAAGAAATCCTGCATCAGCGGCGCCAGGCCGGATTCGCTGTTCGCCAGCAGGTCGTCGATCTGGGCAACCTGTGTCTGGTAGGCATCCAGCGCAGCGGTCTTGCTGTTGGCGGCGTTCAATTGGTCTGCCACATAGTAGTCGTACTGGCGCTGGATATCCTCGACCTGCACACCGCCGCTGGCATTGCGCTCGCCCAGCAGTGTCAGCTCGCGGTTGTAGCCGTCGGTGTAGACGTTGCTGATATTGTTGCTGGTGGTATTGAGCGCGTTCTGCGCGGCGTTCAGGCCGCTGAGGCCGATTGAAAAAATACTCATGGTCGCCTTTTCCGTAATACCGATGTTGTCTCTATCGGCCGGCGGGGGCCGGGGCTTGAGTTCCCGTGGTGAATTCTTTCGGGATTTCCCGGATTCCGCTGCGCTGCATCCGGGCTACGGGTCGAATCAGTTTGCGTCCGTTGCGGTCCCGTCGGAGAGCTGCGCCACCAGTTGTTCCGCCAGTCCCAGCCCCTCGCCCGCCATATGCTGGGACAGTTGCTGGTCGAACATGGATTCGTAGAAGCGGATACTGGAGTTGTCCACCAGTCCCGAGTGCGGGGTGGCATCGCGCATGCTCTGCAGCATTTTCTGCAGGAACAGTGCCTCGAACTGCTCCGCCGCGTCGCGCAGGTGCTTTTGCGGATCGCCGGCGGCGTCCTGCCTGAGTTTTTCCAGGCCGCGCAGGTCCAGGGCGAACTGGCCGTCGAGGGCGCTCGTGCTCATTACAGAATCTCCAGTTCGGCGCGCAGTGAGCCGGAGGCCTTCAACGCTTCGAGAATCGACATCAGGTCCTGTGGCGTCGCCCCCAGTGCATTGAGTGCGTCCACAACCTCCATCAGGTCCGCGCCCTCGACAAACTGCAGTGAACCCTGCTGGGCCTGGATACTGATATCGCTGTCGGGCACCACCGCCGTGCGACCGTCGCTGAAAGCACCCGGCTGGCTGACGCCGAATTGCGTGTCGATGACCACCGACAGGCTGCCGTGGGCCACGGCGGCGGGTTTCAGCGTGACGCGGCGGTTGAGCACCACCGAGCCGGTGCGCGCGTTGATCACCACTTTCGCCGGCGCCTCCATCGGCGTCACCTCGACCCGTTCGACACGCGCCATGAAATTGACCCGCGCGTTGGCATTCGCCGGTCCCTGCAACTGGATCGAGCGCGCATCCAGCGCCGCGGCCACCGCGTGGCCAAACTCGGCGTTGATGGCCTGCACGGCGCGCTGCGCAGTACCGAAATCCGCCTCGCGCAGTTGCAGCTCCAGAGTGCCGCCGCCCATTCCCAGGTCCACGGGCACGCCCTGCTCCACCACCGCGCCACCACTGATACGGCCGCCGGCCTGCTGGTTGATCTGCACACTGGAACCACCGGCCTCGGCCCCGGCGCCGCCCACCAGCAGGTTGCCCTGGGCGAGTGCGTAGGTGCGTCCGTTGGCGCCCTTCAACGGCGTCATCAACAGGGTGCCGCCGCGCAGGCTGCGGGCATTGCCGATCGAGGAAACCACCACGTCGATGCGCTGGCCCGGCCGCGAAAACGGCGGCAGGTCGGCGGTAACCATCACCCCGGCAATGTTGCGCAGTTGCATGTTGGTGCCTTCGGGAATGGTGATGCCGAGCTGCGAAAACATGTTGCTCAGGCTCTGGGTGGTAAACGGGGTCTGCATGGTCTGGTCACCACTGCCGTCCAGCCCCACCACCAGGCCGTAGCCCACCAGCTGGTTGTCGCGCACGCCGGCGAAGTCCGCCAGCTCGCGCAGGGGTTCGGCGCGCGCGGCCGCGCTCAGCAGCAGCGCGACGATCAACAGGATGCGTGTGGAGAAAAATAATTGCATGCTTGGGCGCTCACCGCGTCAGAAGGGCGAAATATTCAGGAACAGGCGCTGCAGCCAACCCATGGTCTGCGCCTCGTTGATGTAGCCGTCGCCGACATATTCGATGCGCGCGTCCGCCACCTGGGTGGAACGCACGGTATTGCTGCCGGAAATTTCCCGCGGGTCCACTACGCCGGAGAAACGGATAAATTCGGTACCCTGGTTGATCAGTATCTGCTTTTCCCCGCGCACCCGCAGGTTGCCGTTGCCGAGTACCTGCAACACTGTCACCGTCAGGGTACCGGTAAAGGTGTTCTGCGCCTGGGAGGCGCCGCCGCCCTCGAAATTGTTGTCGCCCTCGAGTTCGAAGCCGTAGTCCGCCAGGCTCTCCAGGCCGTCCGGTACCGTGGTGGCAGTCAGCGATGACTCGCCGGTGCGGCCGGCGTTGCTGTCGGCGCTCTTGGAGGCACTCACCTGTTCGTTGAATACCACGGTCAGCACATCGCCCGCCATGCGCGGCCGGCGGTCCTCGAACAGCGGGTAGTAGCCGCCGCGGGCCTGGAAAATGCTGCCGTTTGGCACCGCCGGCGGCGGTGTTGCGACAGGCACCATTTCCTGCTCTCCCACTACCGAGGGCTGCGGCAGCTGTGCACAACCGGCCGCGACAAGAACGGCTGCTGTCGCAAGGGTTTTCAACGCCAGCTTCCGGACTCGATGCTTCGCCGACGGCACAGGCCGGGGCGGGGTGCGCCCTTCTGGGACTGTCTGCGGGAGGGACCTCGCGGACAAGCCTGCAGGGACGCATTCACGGCGTGTCTCAGGAGGGCGTACCCCGCCCCGGCTCCCGACAACGAACCCGGGAAGTTGAGTTTTCAATTTCCGCAACATGGCCGACAACGCTCTACAGCTGGGTCAGGCGCGAGAGCATCTCGTCGGATGTCTGCACCGCTTTGCTGTTGATTTCGTAGGCGCGCTGGGTCTGGATCATGCTGACCATTTCCTCCACCACATTGACGTTGGAGGTTTCCACGTAAGACTGGTACAGGCTGCCGGCGCCGTTCATGCCCGGCACACTCTCGGTGCGCATGCCCGAGGCGCTGGTTTCCAGGTAGAGGTTTTCGCCGATGCTTTCCAGGCCGGCCGGGTTGACGAAGGTGGACAGGGTCAGTTGGCCCACTTCCACGCTGCGGGTAGATCCCGGTTCTGTGATGGAGACGAGGCCGTCCTTGCCGATGGTGACCGACAGGGCGTTGTCGGGAATAATCACCGCGGGTTCCAGCGGATAGCCGCTGGACGTCACCATCTGGCCGTTTTCGTCCAACTGGAAACTGCCGTCGCGGGTGTAGGCGGTGCTGCCGTCGATCATGCGCACCTGGAAAAAGCCCTTGCCGTTGATGGCCAGGTCGCGGGAGTTACCGGTGTTTTCCAGGCCGCCCTGGGAGTGCAGCCGCTCGGTGGCCACCGGGCGCACGCCGCTGCCCACCTGCATGCCGGACGGCAGTGTATTCTGGATATCGTTCTGCCCGCCGGGCTGGCGCAGGTTCTGGTACAGCAGGTCCTCGAACACCGCGCGGGATTTCTTGAAACCGTTGGTGCTGACGTTCGCCAGGTTGTTGGAGATGACATCCATCTTGACCTGCTGGGATTCCAGCCCGGTCTTGGCAGTCCACAGGGATTTGATCATTCTGTTCTCCGGCCGTTTCCGGCTTTCCATAACTCAAGTTTCGGGGTTCAGGTCGGGGCGCCGGGTGGCGTGCCTGTTTTCAAGCCTTCTCAACTCCGAACCTTGAGCTCATAATTTTTTCTAGTTTCAAGAGTCCAGGCAGACTCTTATGACATCGACAGCAGGTTATCCGCCCGCTGGGCATTTTCGTCCGCGCTTTCAATTACCTTCATCTGCATTTCATAGCGCCGGCCGTTGTCGATCATTGCCACCATGGATTCCACCGCGCTGACATTGCTGCCTTCCAGCGCGCCGGTAATCACCTGCGCCTCTTCATCGCGCGGCAGCGGATTGGCTTCCCCGTCCGCTCCCGCGGGTGCGCGGAAGAGTCCATCGCCGCCACGCAGGAGGTCCACTTCGCTGGCATCCACCAGTTTGATGCGCCCGATCTGCACCAGTGCGTCCGGATTCTCACCGGCACCGATGGCGCCGACGGTGCCGTCGGCACCCATGGACAGGGAGGCGCCCAGTGGCGCGACGATGGGGCCGTTGTCGCCAATCACGGGGTTGCCGCCGGTGGTGATCACACCGTTTTCATTGATCTGCAGATCACCGCGGCGGGTGTAGGCCTCGCCGCCGTCGGCGGCCTGTACCGCAATCCATCCGTCGCCGCGCACGGCGATATCCAGGTCGCGCCCGGTGGCGTTGACCGGGCCGCTGCCGAAATCGGAACCGGGCACCGTGGCCGCAACCGAAACGCGGGTATCCAGGGCGCCGTCGCCCTGTACCGGCACCGCGCGCAGTTCGTGCAGCTGGGCGCGAAAGCCGGCGGTGGTGACATTGGCCAGGTTGTGGCTGACCACCGATTGCCGCTCCATGCTCTGGCGGGCGCCGCTCATGGCGGTGTAGAGAATGCGGTCCATTGTCTTTTCCGTTGTTCAGGGGAAGTCCGGGCCCCCCTTAAAAATTCAATCGTCAGATGCGAAGGCAAAGTGCCACCACTGTATCGCCTTACCCGCACTACATCCCGGATTCCGCTTCGCTCCATCCGGGCTACGTCCGTTTCAGTCCGTAGCCCGGAGGTAAGGAATCCGCAATCTGCCGCCGTTAGCGGAGATTCACTGCGCTCTGCAACACTTCATCCTGGACCTTGATGGTCTGGGTGTTGGCCTGGTAGTTGCGCTGCGCCACGATCAGGTCCACCAGTTCGCGGGTCAGGTCGACATTGGAGACTTCCACCGCGCCACTCTCGAGGCTGCCGAACTGGCCGTTGCCGGCCAGGCCCAGCAGTGGCTGGCCGGAGCTGCCGGTTTCCACCCAGGCGTTGTCGCCCTGGGACTGCAGTCCCTCGGGGTTGCGGAAATTGGCCAGCGCGATGGTACCCAGCACCTGGGTCTGCTCGTTGGCATAGTTGCCGACGATATTGCCGGCCTCGTCAAAGCTGACACCGACCAATGCACCGGCGGAGTAGCCGTTCTGGGTCAGGGAGTCCAGCGCGAAGTCGTTGCCGAACTGGGTGGTGCCGTCAAACTCCATGGCAAAATCCAGCTGGTCGGCACCGCCGCCCGGGGTAAAGCTGTAGGTGGGAAAGGTGCTCGCGGCTTCATCGAGGGTGCCGTTGTTGTTGAACACCAGTTCGCCGCTATTGGCGGTGTCCTCGACACCGTCCACGGCCACGCGCACTTCCCAGGTGTTGTCGCCGGTCTTGGTGAAGTAGCTGGTCATGGTGTGCTGGACACCGAGGGAGTCGTAGACGGTGCCGGTATTGGCATAGGAGTAGCTGTCACCATCCGCGGTGTCGAAGGGGGTCGCGGCGCGGTCGATCGGGTCGACGGTCGCATCCAGGTTGAAGGACGCTTCCACACCAGTGGTGGCGGAGGCGTTCATGGCACCGGCGGGTACCTGCAGCACTTCCGGCTGGCCGCCGGTACCGACGCCCGCGGGGAAACCGGTCAGGCGCGCGCCCTGGGCGTTTTCCAGGTAGCCCTCGCTGGTCAGGGTGAGCTGGCCGTTGCGCGAGTAGACCACTTCGTCATTCTGGGTAAAACGGAAAAAGCCGCTGCCATTGATCCCCAGGTCCATGTTGCGGCCGGTGGACTCCAGGGTGCCGTTGGAGAAGTCCTGCAGTACCGCGGCCACGCGGGTGCCCTGGCCGGCCAGTGCGCCGGTATAGACATCCGCGAACTGCACGCTGGAGCCCTTGAAGCCCACGGTCTGGGAGTTGGCGATATTGTTGCCCACCACATCCAGGTTGGTGGCGGCGGCGTTGAGGCCGCTGAGTGCCTGTGAAAAACCCATTGCTGTTGCTCCTTTATTAGAGAATCTGTCGGATATCGTCCAGGGTGATCTGTTCGGATACGCCGCCCAGGTCGAGCAGCGGTGAGCCGTCGCTGTCCAGGCTGACGCCGTTGACCAGTGCGTAATTGAGCGCGGTGGTATCGATGGCGTCGTCACCGCTGCTGGCTTCGATGGAAACGGTGTAGGACCCTTCGGGTGCGGTGTTGCCGTCATCCATGGTGCCGTCCCAGGTAAAGGTCTCGACACCGGAATCCAGCGAGAAGCTGTCGAATGTCCGCACCACTTCGCCGCTGTCGTTGCGAATGGTGATCTGCACATCCTCGGCGGCCTGGCCCAGCTCCACACCGAAGGGCGTGGTCGCGCCCTCTTCCCCAACCAGCACCCGACTGCCCGGCACCAGTACGCCCTGGCCAATCAGGCCGCTGGCCTGCAGTACCTGGCTGGTATCCAGTTGGCCGTTGATACCGGCCAGGGTATCGTTCAGCTTTTCGATCCCGGTGACCGTGTTGATCTGCGCGAGCTGCGATGTCATCTCGGCGTTTTCCATCGGGTTCATCGGGTCCTGGTTCTGGAGCTGGGTCACCAGCAGGGTCATGAAGCTGTCCTGCAGGTCGGCGCTGGCACTGGAGGCGCTGCCGGTTGCGGCATTCATGGCACCGGTGACACCGCTATCGATCACATTGCTTACCGCCATCAGTTTTCTCCCAGGGTCAGGGTCTTGATCATCAGTTGCTTGCTGGTGTTGAGCACTTCCACGTTCGCCTGGTAGGAGCGGGACGCGGCAATCATGTCCACCATTTCGTTGACCGGTTCCACATTGGGCATTTCCACATAGCCCTCGTCGTTGGCCAGCGGGTGCTCCGGCCGGTATTCGAGGCGCATCGGCGAGGTGTCTTCCACCACGCGACTGACACCGACGCCGCCGATACCGTTGTCGTCGGTGCGCGCCTCGAACAGCACCTGCTTGGCCCGGTAGGCCCGGCCATCGGGGCCGGCCACACTGTCGGCGTTGGCCAGGTTGCTGGCGGTGGTATTCATGCGCTGGGCCTGGGCCGTCATGGCCGAGCCGGATATTTCAAAAATCGAAAACATCGACATATCAAAATCCTGTCATTTATTCTGGCTGCATCGCCGACTTGAGCCCCTGGATACGGCTGTTGAGCAGGGTCAGCGCCGCCTGGTAGCGCACCGAGTTGTCGGCGAACTGGCTGCGCTCCACATCCATATTGACGGTATTGCCGTCCAGGCTGGGCTGGTCCGGCACGCGGTATTTCAGGTTCATCGCGGTGTTCGCAGACGAGGCCGCAATATGCCGCGAGGAGGTCCTGCTCAGTGACAGGCCGCCATCCGCGCTGCCGTTTTCCAATGCGCGCGACATCGCGCTGGTAAAATCGAAATCGCGGGCCTTGTAGCCCGGCGTGTCCGCATTGGCGATATTGCTGGCCAGCACTTTTTGCCGCTCGTGGCGCAGGTCCAGCGCCTGGCGGTCGAAGTTCAGTGCGGCGGCGAGTCGGTCGATCATGCCGATGCTCCCGGATGTTTATTGGTCAGGCTGGAGATTAATTGGATCTGTGTCACAACAAAGGCGCAAACAGAATCAAGTTTTGATCCTATTTCCCCCCTTCGTTTTCTCCGCTCCCACCTAGAATGCGCCGCAAACCGGTAAAACCGATGGCTGCGATTGTGAAACTGCACAGACTGATTTTCGTCGCCCCGCTGCTGGCGGGGCTCGCACTGCCCGGCGCCCTGCAGGCGCGCGCGGGGGATCCGGTATTGCGCGCGGTACACGATTTCCTGATGCAGCGCAGCCGGGGCCTGGGTGAAGAGGTACAGGTGGAGGTGCGGCCACCGGCGGCACAGATGCCCGCCTGCGACCGGCCGCGCCCGTTCATGCCCGGCGGCGCCCGCAATCGCCTGGGTCGCGTTACCGTGGGCGTGCGCTGTGGTGGCGGGCACCAGCGCTTCCTGCAGGCGCGCGTCAGTGCCAGCGGCCACTACTGGGTGGCGGCCGGCCGCATCGCGGCGAATACGCCCATCTCCGCCGGGATGCTGAAGCGGGTGCGTGGCGACCTGGCCCGGTTGCCGCGCGGCGCGGTACTCGATCGCACGCGGATCATCGGCCAGGTGGCCAGCCGCCCGCTGAATGCCGGCGCGGTGGTTTGTGATTACCAACTCAGCAAGCCGCCACTGGTGGAGCGGCGGCAGCCGGTCACAGTCGCAGTCCGCGGCCGGGGCTTCCGCATCGCGCGGCAGGCGCGGGCGCTGGAGAGCGGCGCGCTGGGGGAATCGGTGCGGGTGCGGCTGGCGGACCGGAGCGTGCTGTCGGCCACGGTGCGCGGCCCCGGCCAGGTGGAAATCATCCGCTGACCAGCAAAACCGCATGAATTGACAGAAGTGTGACAAGAATCACACGCGGCCACTAAAGGAACCGGCGCAGGCGCCGATATACCGGCCAAAGCACGACGGAGATATCCCCTTGAAGATCGACAATATTTCCCAGCTGCCGGGGACCCAGGCGGTCGGCGAACGCAAAAGTGGCGACAACAGCGCCGCTGCGACCGGCGACAGCGCCGCCGCGGAATCCTCCAATGTCAGCCAGTTGCGACGCCCCGCCGCCGACAACAGCCGGGATATCGACAGCACCCGGGTGGCGGAGATCCGCCAGGCGATCGCCGACGGCCACCTTGAAATCCGCGCCGACAGGATCGCCGACGGCCTGGTCGACAGTGTGCGCGAAATGCTGGGGACACAGGAGCAATGACCCTGCCCCGCCACCTCGCCAGCCAGCGGCAACAGTTGGAGGAACTGCTGGCGCTGCTGCATGAGGAGCGCCAGTTGCTGGCCGAGGGGCAGGTGGACGGCGAGCGGCTGTCGCAGGTGGCAGAGGAAAAAAACACGCGGCTCGCACAGATTGAAAAGCTGGAACAGCAACGGCGCCGCGGCCTGACCCAACTGGGATACAGCGACGACCGCGACGGTGACGAGCGCGCGGCCGCCGACGCGGACTGCGCGGCGCTGTGGCGCGCGCTGCGCGACAGTGCCGGCCGGGCGGCGGACCTGAACCGCGGCAACGGCACCATGATCGGCCTCCGCCTGCAACACAACCAGCGGCTGCTGAACGCACTGCGCGACGCGGCCGGGAAGAATCTCTACGGCCCCGACGGCCAGGCGAACGGCCGCAGCGCCCGCGTGAATTCGCGGGCCTGAGCCCGTGACAGCCGCCCAACCATTTGACTTCCGACGCCGGGCCCTGCCCGGTTTTCCCGATTTCAAGCGCGACACACGGAGTCCACAAGCGTGACACAAGTACAAGCAGCCATTGAAGAGGACATGCTCGATGTGGTGCTGGCCTGCCGACCCATCTACAGCCGCAACCACGATGTGAGCGCGTTCGAACTGCTCCTGCAGGGCGAAAATCCAAACCAGGGGGCAACCCTGTCGGACATCCAGGCCACCAGCCCGGTAATCCTCGGCACCTACACCCGCCTGTTCCAGCGCGGTCGGGTGCAGAGCGTACCCAGCTTCCTGAAAATCACCGACGAAGTGCTGATGGCCCCGCAGCTGCCGGAATTGCCCAAACAGCAGTACATACTGGAAGTGCCCGAGGGCATGCTGTTGACCTCCGAGCGGGTGGAGCGGCTGCGCGACCTGGCCCACCGCGGCTACCGCCTGGCGCTGGCCGGCTACGATCCCGACGATTCGGAACTGGATGCGCTGCTGGAGGTGGTGCACATCGTCAAGCTGGACGCGCGCCGCCTGGACCGCGACGGCCTGCGCCGCGCGGCGGAAAAGCTGCGCCACTTCGGTGTCGACCTGCTGGCGGACAACCTGGATAACGGCAGGCAGTTCCGCGACTGCATGGAACTGGGTTTCACTTTTTACCAGGGGGATTTCCTCAGCGAGCCCTCGCCGGTGCGCGGCAAGAAAATCACCGGCAACAAACTGCTGTTGCTGCAACTGCTGTCGGAACTGCACAACCCGGACGTCTCGCCGATGCGCCTGGAGGAGATCGCACTCAAGGATGCCGACCTCACCTTCCGCATCCTCAAGGTGGTCAACTCGGTGGCTGTAGGCCTGCGGCGCGAGGTCGATACCCTGTCCCACGCCATCGGCCTGCTGGGCATGGAGGAGGTCAAACGCTGGGCCAACCTGTTCCTGGTCAGCAACGAGCGCGACAAGCCCGAGGCACTGACCCGCAACATGCTGGTGCGCGGGCGCATGTGCGAGGTGCTGGCGGAGATTTCCGGGCGCGACAGCGCCATCAACCATTTCATCGTCGGCCTGTTGTCGCAGCTGGATGCGCTGATGGACATTTCCATGCCCGAGCTGATGGAACAGGTACCGCTGAGCCGCGAGGTCAAGGAAGCGCTGCTGGATCGAAGCGGCAGCCTGGGGGAAGTCCTCAGTGAAGCGGAACTCTACGAGAAGGGCCGTTTCTCCGACCTGACCCTGCTGGCGGACAAGCGCTACTACGAAGTGGCCTACCGCCACAGCACCGCCTGGGCACGCCAGGTCCAGGAAGCGATGACCTACCGGGACTGATCCCCGCGGGTGTCCGGACAATATTTTCCGATCACCCGCTATCGGATGCCGACCAGTCCTGCGATTGTCGAATCGGCCGCACGGCCATCGGGGCTAAAGCCCACCGGAATTCTGCCGATAGCGTCAGTACAGATCCCCGCGATCTGTCGGGAGCACCTCCAGGGGGAGGTGCCAAACGTTTCAACTACCGGAATTCGTCCGGTTTCAGACACACCGGGAAAACCATCATGCATCCGATCAAGTTCGCTTTTGCCCTGTCCCTGTCCGCGCTGGCAGTCTGCGCGCAGGCCACTCCACTGACCGCCCGCGTCGGCACCCAGCAGGCCGCCTCCGATACGCTCAGCCACTACGTCGACACACTCAAGAAACACACTTTCCAGAACATCAAGTACCCGCGCCGCGCACTCGAGCGCAACTGGGAAGGCGAGGTACAACTGAGCATTACCATCGACGCCAACGGCCAGGTACAGGGCCTGGAAGTCCTGGAGGAGTCCCGCTATTCCAACCTGAACCGCGAGGCCCTGCGCAGTGTCGAGCGCGCCAATCCCTACCCGCCGATTCCGGCCGAACTGGGTATCAGCAGCTACAAGTTCACTGTGCCCATCACCTTCCGCCTGTCCCAGTAACAGATCGCGAGAGACAACGTGAAAACAGAACTGGCCACATTTTCTGCCGCGCTGCTGCTGACCTCGGCGGCATCTGCGAACGAGGTATTCGGCGGTCGCACCACGGCGATGGGCGGCGCGGGTGTGGCCGGCGGGGACTATACCGCCGGCGCCATCCTCAATCCCGCCAACGCCACTTTCTTCCGCAGTGACGACGACTTCGCCGTACTGCTGAATGTCGGCGCCATCGCCGATGAGCGCGAGGATTTTCTCGATACCGGCGACCAGCTGGAAGACCAGCTGGACCGGCTCGATGGTGTGCGACTGCAAATGGAGGACGCTCGCGCGCTCTCCCGACTGCTCGATGACCTAGACCGTGGCGGCGTCAGTGGCGAAGCGGGCGCACAGTTCAGTGCCGCGATTCCCAACCAGCTTGCCAGCGCGGTATTTTTTGCCAGGCAGAACGCGCTGATCTCGGCCGAATTCCGCTACAGCGACCGGGACCGCGCATTCCTGCAAAACCCGACGCCGACAGCATTCGACGAAAACAGCCTGACGTCGACCGCCATTGCCCGCGGCTACAGTGTGCGCGAAACCGGTGTGGCACTGGGGCACAGCTTTGCTATCGGCAACCCGGACTGGCAACTGTCTCTGGGGGCGACCGCAAAACACCAGGCGATCGAAACCATCGAGTATATCGCCACCGCCGGCGACTACGATATCGACGACCTGGATGCGGATACCTACACGCTGGAGGAGACGGACCTGAATCTCGACCTGGGCGCGACCCTGGTGCGGGGCAATACGCGCTTCGGCCTCTCCGCGCGCAACCTGGTGGCGCGCGAGTACGAAACCGTCTACGGCAACCGGATGCCACTCGATACCCGGGTCACCGCCGGTGCCGGTTACAATGGCGAAACCCTGACAGCCCTGTTCGATCTGGACCTGACCTGTGCCGCAATACCGGGCCGGCTTTCCGCCCGCGAGGAAAAGGTACAGTTCGCCCGCGCCGGACTGGAACTGGACATGGCCGACTGGGCGCAACTGCGATTCGGGTATCGCCACGACCTGGAGGGCACTGTCGAGGATACAGCCAGCGCCGGTATCGGCTTCTCGCCGTTCGATGTGCTGCACTTGCACCTGGCCGCGGTGAAGTCCTCCAACGATACGCTGGGCGCGGCATTCGAGTTCGGCCTGGACCTTTAAGTTGTCACGGAAAGTTTTTCCAGCACAAAAAAAGCCACTGCGGATTTCCCGCAGTGGCTACAGGCGACAACAATCGCGCGTGTAAAAAATCCGTTATTTCAGAACATCCATTTATTGGTTGTCTCAAAATCATCCTGACCAAGGCCCGCTCTTTGGAGCCGTCATCCCGGACTCGATCCGGAATGACGATTCAAGGGAGTGAATACAAGGCTCAAGGTTATTGAAGGATTCCGGGCAACGGTCAATACAATGATGAGACCCTCAACACTTAATCACTACCCACCAGGCTCGCACGCAGCCGCTTGACCGCCTGGCTGTGCAGCTGGCAGACACGGGATTCGGTGACACCGAGTACCGCACCTATCTCTTTCAGGTTCAGCTCTTCCTGGTAGTAGAGCCCCATCAACAGCTTTTCACGCTCGGGTAATGCATCGATGGCCGCCACCAGTCGCTCGCGCTGTTCGCCGTCTACCAGCGCCGCAAACGGCGACATGGGTCCGCCGCTGCCGGCTTCCGGCTCGCCGCTTTCCGCCACCAGTTCCTCGAACGGCAACAGGTGACCGTTGTTGGTATCGCTCAGCAGTTGGCGGTACTCCTCCAGGCTCATACCGATCTCTTCGGCGATTTCACGCTCATTGGCCGAACGCCCAAGACGCTGCTCCAGCCGCAGCAGGTGCTGTTCCACCGCGCGGGCATTGCGGCGCACACTGCGCGGCAACCAGTCGCGGCTGCGCAGCTCATCGATCATGGCGCCGCGAATGCGCTGGCTGGCAAAAGTGGAAAAGCTCGCCCCGGCGTTGGGGTCGAAACGCTGCAGGGCATCCAGCAGGCCGACGGTACCCGCCTGGATCAGGTCGTCCAGATCGATACCGGACGGCAGTTTGACCTGCAGCGCCAGCGCCTGGCGACGGACATTGGGCAGGTGCTGCTCGAGCAGGTCCTCCCGATTGATGGTTCCCTGTGCCGTGTACATTGCATTCCCCGGGCTGTTTTCTTATTCCCGCGGAGCGCCGCGGAAATGCCGCGGCAAAAATAAAACCCCGCATCGCTATTATTTGCGCTGCGGGAAAATCGGAAGCGGGGAAAAGCGGGGATTGTTGTCGGCTTATCGGGGGTTTGACGGGAGTGTCGGGTGTGGCGATCGCGGATGCGGCCGACCGCGCAAGGTCGCCGGGGCGCGAGCCAGTTCCGCGGCCAGCGTTACCATTCGCCTGCAGGGCAGGCTCCTACGACCCGCTAGCGGGCCATTCCGTACTCCACCACCAGCGACAGTTGCGAGATATCTACCGCGCGGGTTTTTCCCGCGGGCAGGCGGAAGCGGAAATGCAGCGGTATAGCGGCGGGCCGGCCGTTGAACAGTGCCTCCCTGCCGCGCCGGCCCGGCAGTTTCCTGCAGTGCTCGCGCTGGCACAACCAGGCCTGCAGCGCAGCGCCGGCGCGCCAGTGCCAGGCCACGCGGCGAATTTCCTGTGCCGCGGCCCGCTCCGGTACTGCGACAATTGCGCTGCGATAAATGCGCCCGGCCACCGCCGGCCGCGGCACCTCCGGTGAAGCGGCCCAGCTGCCCGGTGCCGCAGTGCACGGGGGGACACCGAACGAGGCGACCAGCACCGCGATCTGCATCGCGCGCCAATTCACGAGCGACCGCCGATCAGGCTGGTGATTTTCAGCGTGCGGTCCTCGGGGATTTCCGCCTGGGACAGTACCGCCAGGTGGCGCAGGCGCCGGCGCAGGAAGTGCGCCAACAGTGGGCGCAGGCTGTGCTGTACAACCAGCACCGGCGGCTCGCCGGCGGCCTCCTGGCGCTCCAGGGCCGCGGCGGCCTGGTTCATCAGTGTATCCGCCAAGCCGGGTTCCAGCGCACCGCCGCCCTCCAGCGCCTGGCCGAGCACCTGCTCCAGCTGGCTGTCGAGACCGATCACATGCAGTTCGCCGCTGCCCGGGAAGCACTGGTGCACAATGGCGCGGCCCAGCGCCACGCGCACCCAGGCGGTGAGCTCGAGCGGGTCCGCCTGCTGGCCGCCGCGATCGGCGAGGGTGTCGAGGATGGTGCGCAGATCGCGGATCGGCACCTCCTCGTCGAGCAGGTTCTGCAGTATCCGCTGCACGGCGGTCAGCGACACCGTTTTCGGCACCACTTCCTCCACCAGGCTCTTGCTTTCGCCGCCGAGCTTGTCCAGCAGTTGCTGTACCTCTTGGCGACCGAGCATCTCCGCCGAGTGGCGGTGCAGCAGGTGGTTGAAATGCGTGGCCACCACGGTGCTGGCGTCCACCACCGTGTAACCGTAAACCTGCGCGCGCTCGCGCTGCTCCGACTCGATCCACACCGCCGGCAGGCCGAAAGCGGGATCTTGTGTGACGGTGCCCTGCAGTTCGCCGGTAACCTCACCGGGATTGATCGCCAGCCACTTGCCGGGATAGGCCTCGCCGCGACCGACTTCCGCGCCCTTGAGCGCAATCAGGTAGCTGTTGGCCCCCAGTTCGAGGTTATCGCGGATATGCACCACCGGCGGCAGGAAACCCACCTCCCGTGCGAATTTTTTGCGCACGCTCTTGATGCGTCCCAACAGTTCGCCCTGCTGGCGCTGGTCCACCAGCGGAATCAGGCGGTGTCCCACTTCCAGGCCCAGGGTATCGATCAGCTGCACGTCGTCCCAGCTCGCCTCGGGGTCCTGCGGTTGCGGCGGCGGTTCGGCGCTGACCTGTTCCTCGGCCAGCTGGTTGTCGCGACGCCGGATCAGGAACCAGGCCAGGCCCGCCAGCAGCAACGTAAACAGCAGGAAGACGAAATTGGGCATACCCGGCACCAGCCCCAACAGGCCCATCACACCCGCGGCCAGGAACAGCACCCGCGGGTTGGTGAGCAGTTGGCCGATCATCTGCTGGCCCACATCCTGATCGGTATTGACCCGCGATACGGTCACGCCGGCGGCGGTGGAAATCACCAGCGCCGGTATCTGCGCCACCAGGCCGTCGCCGATGGTCAATAGCGTGTAGGTACGGCCGGCATCGGAAAAGGACATGTCGTGCTGCAGCATGCCGATCAGCAGGCCGCCGATAATATTCACCGCCATGATCACCAGGCCGGCCACGGCGTCGCCGCGCACGAATTTGCTGGCGCCGTCCATGGAGCCGTAGAAATCCGCCTCCTGCGCCACATCCGTGCGGCGCTGGCGCGCCTCTTCCTCGCCGATCAAGCCGGCGTTCAGGTCGGCATCGATGGCCATCTGCTTGCCGGGCATGGCGTCGAGCATAAAGCGCGCGCCCACTTCGGCGATGCGGCCGGCGCCCTTGGTGATGACCATGAAATTGATCACCACCAGGATCAGGAATACCACCAGCCCCACGGCGAAATTGCCACCGACCAGGAACTGGCCGAAGGCCTCGATCACCTTGCCCGCCGCGGCGCCGCCGCTGTGGCCCTCCATCAGCACCACGCGGGTGGAGGCCACGTTCAGGGCCAGGCGCAACAGCGTGGTAAACAGCAGTATCGCCGGGAAGGCGGCGAACTCGAGCGCGCTCAATGTGAACATGCTGACCAGCAGCACCATCAGCGACAGCGCAATATTGAACGTGAAGAAGACATCCAGCGCGAAGGGCGGCAGCGGCAGTATCAGCATCGCCATGATCAGCAGGATCAACACCGGACCCGCCAGTACCTTGCCACCGGGTGCGCCGAGCCAGCCGCCCGCCCCCGGGTTTGCGTTTGCCGTTGTCATGGCGCTACCTCCAATTCTTCGGGAACCGGCAACTGCGCCGGGGTCTGCGGCAATTCAGTGCCGTCGCGGCGGGCGCTCTTCAGGCGCATGGCCCAGGCCAGCACCTCGGCCACGGCGGTGTAGAGCGGGCCGGGAATTTCGCAATCCAGGTCCACGTGCCGGTACAGCGAGCGCGCCAGTGCCGGCGCTTCCAACAGCGGCACCCGGTGCTCGCCGCCCAGTTCGCGAATGCGCGCAGCCACCGCGTCCACCCCTTTGGCCACCACGCGCGGGGCGCCCATGCGGTGTTCGTCGTAGTGCAGTGCCACCGCGTAGTGGGTCGGGTTGGTGACGATCACATCCGCATCGGGCACCTTGCTCATCATGCGGTTGCGAGCCATGGCCTGCTGTTGCTGGCGGATGCGCCCCTTGAGCTGCGGATCGCCCTCGGTTTCCTTGTGCTCGCGCTTGATTTCTTCCTTGCTCATACGCAGTTTTTTCGCGTGGCTCCAAAGCTGGTAGGGCACGTCGATCAGGATCACCACCACCAGCGAAAACACCATCAGCCCACAGGCCTGTGCCGCCAGCGACAGCGCGCCGGCCAGCGCCTGCTCCACCGGCTGGTCCATCAGCGCAAAGAATTCGCCGCGGCGGCTGGCCAGGAAGGCGGCCACCACCGACCCGACCAGCACCGACTTGGCCACCGCCTTGGCCAGCTCGGCCAGCGCCTGGGAAGAGAACTGCCGCTTGAGGCCTTTGAGGGGATTGAGCTTGGAGAACTGCGGCTTGAGGGACTTGGCGGAGACCAGGAAACCGCCCAGCAGGTTGGGCGCCACCAGCGCGAGCAGCGCCAGCAGCAGGAACAGCGGCATCAGCGCGAACAGGCCGCGCGCAAAAAGGTCCGCGACGTGGGACAGCATCACCGCCGGGTCCAGCGCCTGCTGGCGCTCGAACAGGAAGGACTGTTCCATGACCAGCCCCACCTTGCCGAACAGCAGCGGCCCCATGGCCCACAGGCCACCCACACCGCCGGCCAGCAGCAGCACCGTGGCCAGTTCCCGCGAGCGCGCCACCTGCCCCTCCTCGCGCGCCTTTTCCAGGCGCCGGGGTGTGGCGGCTTCTGTCTTCTCCTGATCTTCGGTCTCGTCGGCCATGGCGGCAACTTGCGCAGTTTCGCTTTACTGCCGCCATTGTGGATAAAAGCTGATCGCGTCGATTCGACGATTAGAGTGATTTATCGGCGTCTGTTTGCCGGAAGAGATGCGCTCGGGCCGGCCCCCGGATTCCGGCGCTGCGCGCCTGCATCCGGGCTACATGACTCGCGGGCAAACGTAGCCCGGATGGAGCGCAGCGGAATCCGGGAGATCAGAACCCCAGCTCGTCCAGCAGCGCATCCACCTGGTCCTGGCTGCTGACTACATCCTCGCCGCCGCCATCGATCTGTGGGCCGTTGACCAGGGATGCGTCGCCGCCGGCTTCCGCCGCTTCGCCGCCTTCCATGCGCTGGCGCAAGGCCTCGCGCTCGCCGTCTTCGGGCAGATTTTCCAGCAGCGCCTGTACCAGCTGGCGCTCCACCTCGCTGATCACATCCATCATTTTCTTCAGCACCTGGCCGGTCAGGTCCTGGAAATCCTGGGCCATGGTGATTTCCAGCAGTTCCCGGCCAGTGCCGCGGGCCATTTCCGGTACGGCGCCGAGATAGGCGCGGGTGTCTTTTACCAGTTCGCGCGCATCCTCCAGCTCCACCGGGTTTTCAAACCAGGCCTGCCACTGGCGGTCGAGCGCCTCGGCGCGGCTCTCGATATCGTTCTGCAGCGGCTGCGCGCGGTCCACCGCGTTCAGCACCCGGTCCGCGGCCTGTTCGGTCATGGCGGCCACATAGTTCAGGCGGGCGCGGGCATCGGGAATTGCCTCCGCGGCCTTTTCCACTTCCTTGTCCAGGCCCAGTTCGCGCATGCTCTCGCGCAGCATCCGCGTGAGCTGCCCGATGCGCTGTACCAGATCGTCATTGGGCGCGCTGCCGGGGGCGGCCATCTGCCGTGCCTCACCACTCATAGTCGCTTCTCCTCACCATAGTGGCCGGTCACTTGCCCAGCTTCTCGAAAATCTTGTTGAGCTTTTCCTCCAGGGTGGCGGCGGTAAACGGCTTGACGATATAGCCGTTGGCGCCGGCCTGGGCGGCGGCGACGATATTGTCCTTTTTCGCCTCGGCGGTGACCATCAACACCGGCAGGGATTTCAGCGCGTCGTCGGCGCGGATCTGCTTGAGCATGTCGAGGCCGTTCAGGTTGGGCATATTCCAGTCCGAAACCACGAATTCGAAGTCGCCACTGGCGAGTTTCTGCAGCCCCTCCTGGCCGTCTTCGGCCTCGTCCACATTGTTGAATCCCAGCTCCTTCAGCAGGCTGCGAACGATGCGGCGCATGGTGGGGAAATCGTCCACCACCAGAATTTTCATACCCTTATCCATTTTTCACTTCTCACTCGATCGTCGATGGCCCGGCGCAGATGGCCGGCAATAAATTGTTCAGGGTGCAGCCACGGCGCGGCCGCACCGGCTCAGAATTCTTCCCAGTCGCCGTCGCTCTCGGCCACCGCTTCCGCACGGGTTTCCGCGGCGGTGTCGCGCGCCGGGCGCCGCTCTGCAGCGGCTGGGGTGCGCTCCCGGGCACTGCCCTGTTCGCGATCAGCGGGCCCCCGGGCGTTTTCCCCATCGCTGGCACCCGCCTCGCTGCCGGCGCGCAGGCGGAACACGGACACGGTTTCCGCAAGGCGCTGCGCCTGCTGTTCCAGGGAGGCGGCGGCGGCGGTGGTCTCTTCCACCAGCGCGGCGTTCTGCTGGGTCATCTCGTCCATCTGGCTGACGGCCTGGCTGACCTGCTCGATACCGCCGCTCTGCTCCTGGGAGGCTGCAGAGATCTCGTCCATGATGTCGGCCACACGGGTGACCGCATCCAGCACTTCCCGCATGGTATCGCCGGCCTGCTGCACCAGCGCGGAGCCCTCTTCCACCTCGGTGGCGGAATTCTCGATCAGCTCCTTGATCTGGCGCGCGGCGTCGGCGCTGTTGCCGGCCAGGTTGCGCACTTCGCCGGCCACCACCGCAAAACCGCGGCCCTGTTCACCGGCGCGCGCCGCCTCCACCGAGGCGTTGAGCGCGAGAATATTGGTCTGGAAGGCGATGGAGTCGATCATGCCGGTGATATCCGCCACCTTGCGCGAGCTCTCGGTAATGCCCTGCATCTTGCTGGAGACCTGCTGCATCACCTCGCCGCCGCGGGATGCGGTACCGGAGGCATCGCTGGCCAGGCCGCTGGCCTGGCGCGCGTTGTCGGCGTTCTGTTTCACCGTGGCGGTCAGCTGCTCCATGCTGGTGGCGGTCTCTTCCAGGGAGGCGGCCTGCTGCTCGGTGCGCGAGGACAGGTCGGCGTTGCCGCGCGCAATTTCCGAGGAGCCGGTATGGAAGGAGCTGCTGCCGGTGCGCACCTGGGTGACGATACCGCTGAGACTGTCGCGCATTTCGCGCATGGCACTGAACAGTTTGCCGATCTCGTTGCGGCCCCGGTCGCTGATCGGGCGCGACAGGTCGGCGCGGGCAATACGCTGCAGGTTTTCCACCGCCTCGCCCAGCGGCCGCACGACGACCTGGCGCAGCAGCAGGTAGATCAATACCAGGATCACGAAAATGGTGGCGAGTACCGCGATACCGATATTGCCGTAGAGCCCGATTTTATCGTGGTACTCGTCCATCAGGTCGGCGCTCTCCTGGCCCGCGGTGTCGAGAATGGCCAGCAGCGCAGTGTTGAGGTCATCGTTGAGGACACTGACATCCTCCTGGCGCTCCCTGTAGCCCTCCAGGTCCGGATCGTCCTGCAGCAGCAGTTGCAACTGGCCGCGCACTTCTCCCAATACTTCCGGGAAGGCGACGTTCAGTTCCTCGAGGCGCGCTGCGGCCTTGTCGTCGTGCTCCAGCTCGCGCACGGCGGTGAACTGCTGCTCGGCGCGCGCCAGGTACTCGGGCACGCCGTTGAGGTAGGTTTTCGCGGTCAGGCTGCGGCCGGCAGCCAGCTCGTCGGCGCCCAGGTCCATTTCGATGCGCGCCTGGTTGAGCACAGTGATGGCCCGGAAAATATCGTGCAGTTCCTGCACGTTGATCCGGTGCAGGGTCTGCACGGCGTTTTCGCCGACCTGGTTGGTGGTAAAGCGCAGGGCGGAAAGCGCCCCGATCAGCAGGGTGCAGCACACCAGCACACCCGCCACTATCGTGTTGATATTGAGATTCCGGATCAATTTCATCATGGCCGGCGTATCCTCCTCGTGCAATCTCGCATTATTGATGAGTGTTGCGCTTTGTCTGGCGGGTAGCCGAAAAAGCAACTGGGTCGAAAACCTGGAAAATCGATCGCGTCCGCGCTCGATCACCCCGGCGGCGACGGCGCGCCACTGCGGCCATCGCCGGGTCAAAAACTGGTGTATCGGTTCTTTCTTCACACGATCAAACCCTCTGCGCACGCCCGGACGCCGCGGCCAGTGCCATCATGCGCCCGGCCACTTCTTCCAGCGCCACCACCTCGGTGGCCGCCCCCAGCGCGATCGCCTCGCGCGGCATTCCGAAAACCAGCGATGTGGCCTCGTCCTGGGCCAGTGTCGGCGCGCCGGCCTCACGCATTGCCAGCAACCCCGGCGCGCCGTCCTTGCCCATGCCGGTCAGCAGTACGCCGATGGCGTTGCGGCCGGCCTGCTCCGCGGTCGACCGGAACAGCACGTCCACCGAAGGCCGGTGCCGGTTGACCGGCGCCGCGTCGTCCAGTTGCACCACATAGTTGGCACCGCTGCGTTTCAATTTCAGGTGGCGGTCGCCGGGGGCGATATAGGCGTGCCCGGGCAGTACCCGTTCGCCGGCCTCGGCCTCTTTCACGCGGATGCGGCAGAGGCGGTCGAGCCGCTCCGCAAAGGAGCGGGTAAAGCCGCCGGGCATATGCTGGGCGATCAGGATCGCCGGGCTGTTGGCCGGCAGCGGTTCCAGCACCCGGCGGATCGCCTCCGGGCCGCCGGTC
This sequence comes from Microbulbifer litoralis, assembly GCF_023634065.1. Taxonomy (GTDB): domain Bacteria; phylum Pseudomonadota; class Gammaproteobacteria; order Pseudomonadales; family Cellvibrionaceae; genus Microbulbifer; species Microbulbifer litoralis. Next base: position 268,072 of record NZ_JALKCV010000002.1, on the reverse strand, counting down.
GAGGCCCCCAGGGCCACCAGCTTTTCGCTGGACACCATGACCGGCTCCAGCTCCCGCACCGGCGACTGTTGCCGGGCCCGGATTCGCTTCGGGCGCGAGCGGGCCGCTGCGCGTACCTTCTCGCCGATCACCGCGCTGTATTCCATCAGGCCGCTGCGAATACCCATCGAGGGTTTCTGCAGGAAATCCACCGCGCCGAGTTCCAGGGCCCGCAGGGTGATTTCCGATCCGGCCGCGGTCAGCGACGACACCATCAGTACCGGCATGGGCCTCAGGCGCATCAGGCGCTCGAGAAAATCCAGCCCGTCCATGCGCGGCATTTCCACGTCCAGCGTCAGTACATCCGGGTTGTGGCTCTTGATCAGGTCGCGCGCCACCAGCGGGTCCGGCGCAACCGCAACGACTTCCATATCCGGCTGGGCATTGATGATTTCGCGCATCAAGCCCCGGATCAGCGCCGAATCGTCCACACACAGGACCCTGATTTTCTCCATGCGCAAAACCTGCTTTTACTCGCGGCCGCTGCCGGCCGGACCGACGCACTTCGCCTTTGCTTTCCCTATGCATCGGCCGATCCGGGCGGCGCTTTAGCTGGCGGTTGAAAAATATTTTTCCGATGCTTTTGTGATGGAAAAAATCACTGTGTGGCGAACTGCCGTGCACTCAACTGAAAAGGGGGTCGATGGGAGGGAATGCAGTGGCGGCTCAGCCGCCTGTGCGGGTGTAGACCGTCTGGCCGCGCAGGAGGAACCGGTCGCTGATATGGGAGAGGCTCTCGGAGTGGCCGACAAACAGCAGGCCGTCGCGCTTCAGCAGCGGCGCGAAGCGTTGCAGTATCTGGGCCTGGGTGGCGTGATCGAAATAGATCATCACGTTGCGACAGAAAATCGCGTCGAAGGTACCGGCGGCGGGCCACTGGGGCGCAATCAGGTTCAGCGATTCGAAACGCACCCGCGCGGCCACCTCGGGGCGGATGCGGGCAAAGCCGGTATGGCGGCCGCCGCCGCGGAGGAAAAAGCGCTTGATGCGCTGTTCGTCGACCTGGCGCCGCACCTGGTCCAGCGGGTAGATACCGCTGCGGGCCCGCTCCAGTGCGCCGGTATCGATATCCGTGGCGCGCACCTCGAGATCGGCGCCGTCGCCGAGTGCCTCGAGCAGCGCCATGGCGATGGAATAGGGTTCCTCGCCGGTGGAGGCGCCGGCGCTCCAGACGGTCAGCGGCCGGCGCCGCCCGCGCAGGTGTTCGACCAGCAACGGGAAATGGTGCAGCTCACGAAAAAAAGCGGTGAGGTTGGTGGTCAGCGCGTTGGTGAACTCCTGCCACTCGGCGCCACCGCTCTCCCGTTCCAGCAGTGCCAGGTAGTCCGAGAAACGGTTCAGCCCGCACTGGCGCAGGCGCCGGCCGATACGCGTGTAGACCATATCCCGCTTGTGCTCCGCCAGCACAATGCCGGCGCGCCGGCCGATCAGTTCGCGAATGCGCGCGAAATCGGTCTCGGTAAACAGCAGGTCGCGCCCGGGAGCGGGCGCGCCCCCGCCGGCGGCGGCAGACACCCCGGCGTTCAACGTGACGGTTCCGGTATTTGCGCGGCGGCCGCACCGGTCGCCCGCCGGCGCGGACGATCGCCCGCCAGCTGGAATACCGCCACCGCCTGCGACAGCTGTTCGATACGCGATTCCAGCGATGCGGACGCGCGCGCGGTGACCTGCACACTGCTGGCATTCTGTTGTGTGACTTCGTCCATCTGCGTCACCGCCTGGCTGATCTGCGAGATGCCGGTGGTCTGCTCCGCGGAGGCCGCGGATATCTCCTCGACAATATCGTTGACGCGGGTGACCGCGTCGATCACCGAGGCCATGGACGACTCGGCACTGCGCACCAGTTGCGCGCCGCCGTCGATCTCCCGCGCGGAGCCGTCGATCAGGCCGCGGATCTCGCGCGCGGCGTCGGCGGAACGCCCGGCGAGGCTGCGCACCTCCTGCGCCACCACAGCGAAACCGCGCCCGTGTTCGCCGGCGCGGGCCGCCTCCACCGAAGCGTTGAGGGCGAGGATGTTGGTCTGGAAGGCGATGCCGTCGATGGTCTCGATAATCGCCGCCATCTGCTTGGAGCTGCCGGTAATGCGGCCCATGCGTTCCACCAGCTGCCCCATGGATTCGCCGCTGTCTTTCACCGCGCGCGCGGCGTCGCGGGCGAGGCCGCTGGCCTGGCGCGCGTTGTCCGCGTTCTGGCCCACGGTCACGGTCATTTCCTCCATGCTGGAGGCGGTCTGCTGCAGCGAGGCGGCCTGCTGTTCGGAGCGCGCGGACAGCTCGCCGTTGCCGGCGGCGATCTCGCGTGCCGCCGGTTCCACCACGGCGACGCCGCCGTTGACCTCGCCGACGATACTGGCGAGGCTGCGGCGCATGATCTCCAGCGCCGCCACCAGCCGCCCGGCCTCGCCGCCGACGCCCTGCGGCAGGCGCGCCCCCAGGTTGCCGGCGGCGATCTGCAGGGTGCAGTCGCGGGCCGCGCGCAGCGGGTGCAGTGCGGCGCGCCCGGCGATCCAGGCCAGCGCGATCAACAGCGGCGCACCCAGCCCGAACAGCAGCAACTGGGCGCGCAGCAATTCCGCCGACACGGTATCGCCGAGCGCACGCCAGGTGAGTGCGGCGCTGCCGCCCAGCAGCAGTGTCGCCGCCACTGCCAGCAGGCGCAGGCGCGTTTTCAGGGAACTGATACCGAGGCGCGGCAGCCGGCCCAGCGGGCCGCGCGCCACCACGCGGCCATCGCGAACCGTCAGGCGCCGGCCGTCACCTTCGCGCAGCGCGCGGTACTGGGCCTCGGCGCGATCGATTTCCTCGCGTTCGGCGCACAGCCGCACGGATACATAACCGGTGACCTCGCCTTGTTCCAGCACCGGCGTCACATGGGCGCGGACCCAGTAGTGATCGCCGTCCTTGCGCCGGTTTTTCACCAGCCCGATCCAGGTTTCGCCGCGCTTGACCGTGGCCCACAGGTCGGCGAATGCCTCGCGCGGCATATCCGGGTGGCGCACGATATTGTGGTGTGCGCCCACCAGTTCGCCGCGATCGAACCCGCTGACTTCCACGAACGCCGGGTTGGCGTAGGTGATGCGCCCGCTGAGGTCGGTGCGGGAAATCAGGAAGTGGTGTTCGCGCAGCGGATACTCGCGGTCCGTCACCGGCTGGTTGTTGCGCATCGCCGCTACTCCCCGACTTCTTCCACCAGCGCCATTTCCTCGCTGGTGAGCAGTTTCTCGATATTCACCAGCACCAGCATGCGCTCGTCCAGGTTGCCCAGGCCGTCCAGGTAGGCGAGCGGCAGGCTGACGCCGAATTCGGGTGCCGGCTTGATCTGTTCCGCCTCCAGGGTCATGACGTCGGAGACCCGGTCGACGACAATACCCACGACGCGATCCTCGATATTGACCACGATCACCACCGTCTGCTCGTCGTACTCGACTTTCTCCAGGCGGAATTTCAGCCGCAGGTCGACGATCGGCACGATGATGCCGCGCAGGTTGGCCACGCCCTTGATGAATTCCGGCGCGTTGGCGATACGGGTGACATTTTCGTAGCCGCGGATCTCCTGCACCTTGAGGATATCGATGGCGTACTCCTCGTCCCCGAGGGAAAAGACCAGGAACTCCCGGCTGCCGGCTTCGGCGACAGTTTCCTTGGCGGCGTTGCTCATGTCAGTTCGATCTCCTGTGCGCTGCGGGCCGGTGATGCGGCCGCAAAAATCGGGTTTTCTTTTTTGCTCTGGCCCAGCCGGTCGAGGCCGGCAATATCCAGGATCAATGCCACACTGCCGTCGCCGAGGATGGTGGCGGCGGACACGCCGGGCACTTTGCGGTAATTGGTTTCCAGGTTTTTCACCACCACCTGCTGCTGGCCGACCAGTTCGTCCACCATCAGTGCGTAGCGGCGTCCCTCACCCTGTACGATCACGGCGATGGCGCGGGTCGGATCCGTCTCCGCGCCGTCCACTTCCATGGCGCTGTGGGTTGCCACCAGCGGCAGGTAGTCCTCGCGTACCTTGAGCAGCAGATCGCCGCCCGCCATCGGGAAGAGGTCGTCCGGCTGCGGCTGCAGGGATTCGATCACACCGGTCACCGGCAGGATGAAAGTCTCGGTGCCCACGCGAATCGACATGCCGTCGAGGATCGCCAGGGTCAGCGGCAGCACGATGCGGGTGGTGGTGCCCTGCCCCGGTTGCGACAGGATTTCCACGCGCCCGCCCATGGACTGGATATTGCGCTTGACCACGTCCATGCCCACGCCGCGACCGGAGACATCGCTGACCGCCTCGGCGGTGGAGAAACCCGGTGCGAAAATCAGTTGCCAGACTTCCTCGTCGCTCATGCTGTCGGGTGCGGAGAGACCGTTTTCCCGCGCCCGCGCGAGAATTTTCTCGCGGTTCAGGCCGCCGCCGTCGTCGGCCACCTCGATCAGGATATTGCCGCCCTGGTGCTGGGCCGACAGGGTCAGGCAGCCGCTGCGGGACTTGCCGGCCGCCTCGCGCCGCTCGGGGGATTCGATGCCGTGGTCGAGACTGTTGCGCACCAGGTGGGTGAGCGGGTCGATGATTTTTTCCGTCAGGCCCTTGTCCAGCTCGGTGGACTTGCCCTCGGTCACCAGCTCCACTTCCTTGTCCAGCTTGCCGGCCAGGTCGCGCACCAGGCGCGGGAAGCGGCTGAAGACATAATCCATCGGCACCATGCGCACCGACATCACCGCTTCCTGCAGGTCGCGCGCGTTGCGCGCCAGCAGGTTGAGGCCGTTGGCCAGCTTGCCGCCATCGTCGCTGCCGGAGGATTCCAGCTGCTGGTTGAGCATCGACTGGGTGATGATCAGCTCGCCCACCAGGTTGATGATCTGGTCCACCTTGCTGACCGGCACGCGGATGGAAGTGGATTCGCCACTCTTTGCCGCGGCGGCCGGTTTTTTCTTCGCCGCCGGTGCTTCCGCCGGCGGGGGCCCGGCTTTGGCCGGCGGCGCTTTTTCGGCAGTGGCCGCGGGCGCTGCCTGCGCCGCGGGCAATGCGCTCACCTGCAGCTGTTCCGGCTCGGCCACGAAGCACATCACCGCCTCGATATCCGCGGCGCTGACGGTGGACTGCAGGATCACTTCGTAGCGGCTGTCGTCGCCGGACTGGCGCTCGACATCGCCGAGCTGCGCCAGCTCCTCCACCAGCAGTTGGCGGTCCTTTTCCACCATATCCAGCAGCGCCACACAGTGGCGGCCGCTGGCCGTTTCCGGCTGCGGCGCGGGCTCCGCGTTTTTCTCCTGTTTCTCCCGCGGGGCCGGTTCGGGAACCGCGCCACCGCCGACGTCGGCGTCTTCCCCCAGCTCTTCCAGGGCCAGTTGCCGCAGGGTCTGGCAGATACGCTCCAGCGCTTCCGGGTCCGGCTCCTCGCCACCGCGATAGGCGTCCAGTTGGTCGTTCAACATATCTTTGGCTTCCAGAAAGATGTCGACAATATCCCGGCGCAGGGCCAGTTCGCCGCGGCGGGTGTAGTCGAGCAGGTTTTCCAGCAGGTGGGTGGTGCGCTGCAGAGCCTCGAAACCAAAGGTGCCGGCACCACCCTTGATCGAGTGGGCCGCGCGGAAAATGGCGTTGAGCTGCTCCGCGTCCGGGGCGTCCAGATCCAGCTCCAGCAGATGGGTCTCCATCTCCAGCAGCAGCTCGCCCGCCTCCTCAAAAAAGGTGTCGTAAAATTCGGTAATATCCATCTTCACTCACGCGCTTGAACTGACCGCGGCGGTGCGGTGCCGATTCGTGTGGATGCCCGCTCCCCCAGTACCAGGATGGCGATACGCCGGTTGACCGGATCGCCGGGATTGCTGCCCGGCATCGGCACCTGGTCCCCCAGGCCGGTGACCCGCAGCAACCTGTCGCTGTCGAGACCGCCGGCCACCAGCTCGCGGCGCGAGGCGTTGGCGCGGTCGGCGGACAGTTCCCAGTTGCTGTAGCCGCTGTCGCCGCCGGCGTAGCGCAGGCTGTCGGTGTGGCCGCTGATGCTGATGCGGTTGGGCAACTCGTTCAGCAGTGGCGCCAGGGTGCGCAGCAGGCGGCGCATATAGGGCGCGACAGCATCGCTGCCGAGGCGGAACATGGGTCGGCTCTCGGTATCCAGCAGCTGGATACGCAGCCCCTCCGGCGTCATTTCAAAGCGCATCTGCTGGCGCATGTCGCGCAGTTCCGGGTCGGCCTGGATGACCGACTCGATGCGGTGGCGCAACTCCATCAGGCTGCGGCGCACATCGGCGGGCAGGCGCTGGGTGCGGATATCGATACGGGCGCGCTCGCCGTCGGCGTGGGCCGGATCCGGACCGCCGCCGGGAATGACGCTGGTGCTGGCGGTACTGCGATCGCCCTTCGACAGCGCCACGGCCAGCGGCGTGCGGAAATACTCGGCCAGGCCCTGCAGTTCCCGCGGGGTGGCGGTGGAGACGATCCACAGCACCAGGAACAGGGCCATCAGCGCGGTCATCAGGTCCGCCAGCGCGATCTTCCAGCCGCCGCCGTGGTGTTCGTGGCGGACCTTGCGCGGGCGCCGGATGACGATGCGGCTGTCGATTCCGTTCATGCCGCTGCCGCACCGCCCCGGCCGGCGCGCACATGGGTCTCGAGTTCTTCGAACGACGGCCGGTCGGCCGTGCCGATGGTCTTGCGCCCGAATTCCACCGCCAGCTGCGGGGCGTAGCCGTTGAGGCTGGCCAGCAGGGTGACGCGCACGCACTGCAGTATCTTCACCGCCTCCTGTACCTGGCGCTCGATACGGCTGGCCATCGGGTTGACGAAACCGTAGGCCAGCAGGATGCCGAGAAAGGTCCCCACCAGGGCCTGGGCCACCATCACACCGATTTCACTGACGCCGGCGCTGGCCGACGCCAGGGCTTTCACCACCCCCAGCACCGCGGCCACGATGCCGAACGCCGGCAGGGCGTCGCCGACCTTGGCCAGTGCGTCCGCCGGGATGCGCGCCTCGTGCTCGAAAGTCTCGATTTCGTGGGTCATCAGTTCGTCGAGTTCCAGCGGGTCCATGCTGCCGCTGACCATCAGGCGCAGGTAATCGGTGGCGAAACCCATGATCATCGGGTCCCGCAGGATGCGCGGATGTTCGGAAAAGAGCGGGCTGTCCTGCGGATTCTCGATATCTTTCTCGATGCCGATGGCGCCCTCGCGGCGCATCTTGGTCAGCAGCCGGTACTGCAGCGCCATCAGGTCCATGGACAGTTCCCGGTCGTAGCCGCCGGTCCGCTTCAGACGGGAGGCCGCACGCAGGGTGGCGCTGATGGCCTTGCCGTTGTTGCCGGCGATAAAGGCCCCCACCGCGGCGCCGACGATGATCAGCACCTCCATCGGCTGGTAGAGCGGCCCCAGATGGCCGCCGGAAAGGGCGAAGCCCCCGAACACCGACAGCGCGACAATGACGAACCCGACAATAATCAGCACGACTGCTCTCTCCCTCCACCGCTGTGCGCGTTGCGTATAGCGTCTCTATCGGCGGCTCGTCCGGGGGCTTTAGCGGTGCGGACAAAGTATTTTACCCGCCGTCGCGGGCGGCTTCCGCGGTGTCCGGGCGCAGTGCCATGCGACGCCCCGGGTCCGGGCCGGCGGGAGTCGACGAGCCACCTTGCAACATCTTCCGCACCGACTATTTTTTTAGTGGGCCGGGCGTTTTGAAGCAGCGCGGTTGCGGAATTCCGTCCGGGCCCATCAGGAGAGGCGGCCAGTGACAGCGCCGCCGGGAACCGCTCAGACTCGAGTAATCCAGCGCGCTACCGGCGCCGTATTACCCGCATTTGGATGACAATAACGTCTGCCACCCGGATCTGATTCCAATGCTGATTGCTCACCGCGGCGACAAAACCCGCCATCCGCAGAACACCATCGCGGCCTTCGAGGGCGCACACGGCCTGGGTGCCTGCGCCATCCAGACCGAAATCCAGTTCAGCGCCGACGACACCCCGTGGTGTTTCCACTGCGGCGAGGTCGCACTGCCGCACGGCGGTAGCCGACCGTTCGCACAGGTGCGCGACCACCAGCTGGCGCGCCTGGGGCTCACCTCATTCGTGCAACTGATGGCGTGGGCCGCCCGCCACAGGCACCTGGAATGGTTTGTGGAAGTGGCGCCGGAAACACTGGCGCGCATGGGGGCCGACGCCGCCGTCGCACCGCTGGTACGACAACTGCTGCCGCAGAGCGAATCCGTCGCCCTGCTCTCGCGGGACAACCGCAGCCTGCGCCTGGCGCGCAACCTCGGCTGCCACCGGGTGGCGCTCAAGGTGGACAGCGTGGCCCGCAGCCTGTCGGCGGAGGTGGTCACGCTGGCGCCGGACTACCTGCTGATTCGCGACCGCAGTGTGGAATGCGAGGAACTGCCCCCCGGTCCCTGGCAGTGGGTGGTGTACGAGATCAATTCCGCGGAGGAGGCGGTGCGCTGGCGCGCGCGCGGTGCGCACCATATCCTCACCGGCAACCTGCCACTGTTGATGCGCTCCCGGGAAGCCAGCGATGTCTACGGATTTTGACGTCCTCGTTGTCGGCGCGGGTATCCAGGGCGCCGGCGCAGCGGAGGCCCTGACCCGGGCCGGCTACCGGGTGGCGATCCTGGAGCAGCTGGATATCGCCGCCGGCACCTCGTCGCGCTCTTCCAAGCTGATCCACGGCGGCCTGCGCTACCTGGAGAGCGGCCAGTTGGGGCTGGTGCGCGAATGCCTGCGCGAGCGCCGCTGGCTGCTGGCCAACAAGCCCCGCCTGGTGCGCCTGGTACCCTTCTATATCCCGGTTTACCGCTACAGCCAGAGGCCCGCCTGGCTGGTGCGCCTGGGCCTGACCCTCTACGCACTGCTGGCCGGGGTTGCCGACCGCCACTCGCGCTTTCGCACCCTGCGCCGGTCGGAATGGGAGCGGCTGTCGGGCCTGGAAACCGAGGACCTGGTCGCCGTGTTCCGCTATTACGATGCCCAGACCGACGATGCCGCCCTGACCCGCGACGTGGTGGAATCCGCCATCGCCGGCGGCGCGCGACTGATCTGCCCCGGCAGCCTGGTTGGCGCGGAGCTGACCGCCACCGGCGTGCGGGTCGACTATGTGGCCGACGGCCAGCTCAGTACCCTGCACGCGCGGGCGCTGGTGAACTGCAGCGGGCCCTGGGTCGCCGACACCAACTCCCGCTGCAGCCCGCCGGTGCCGCTGCCGCCGCTGGACCTGGTGGCCGGCACCCATATCCAGCTGCCGATCTCCCTGGGCGAACGGATCTTTTACCTGGAGGCGGAGGACGGCCGCGCGGTATTCGTGATGCCCTGGCAGGGCAAGACCCTGGTGGGCACCACCGAGCGCAGCTACGGCGGGGATCCCCGCGACCTGGCCCCGACCATCGAGGAGGAGAATTACCTGTTGCGCACGGTGCAGCGCTGCTTTCCGCAGACCCGCTCACTGCAGGTACACAATATCTGCGACAGCTACGCCGGCCTGCGGGTGCTGCCCCGGGACAACAAGCGGCCCTTCTCGCGGCCGCGGGAAACCATGATCTGTGCCGAGAGCGACCGGAAACCGCGCATGCTGGCGGTGGCCGGCGGCAAACTCACCAGCTATCGCGCCACGGCCCGCAGGATCGTCAAGACGTTGCGGCCGACGCTCAAGGCCGGCGGCAACGGCGGTGGCGGGCTGTCGAAAGGCAGGGGCCGGACGGCCGTGTCGGAAAAGGAACGCAATCTTTGAGCCGGGCTTCTGAGTCGGGCTTCGGGATTCGATCGGCCCGGGAGGGTCGGCCGATTGTTCAGGGTGCGTGGCTCGCACCGCTTTCCAGCGGGCGAAAGTAACGGCCGGATTTCTCCTCGACCGAATCCGGCACCAGGCCAACCCAGTCCGTCAGCAGCGCTTCGGCCCCGGCAGATCGCCGCCGCAGGCGAAACAGCGTCTCGTCTACCCGGTAAACCTGCACACCGTAGATATTCTTGACCTCACCGTTGCCATAGGAGCGGAAGCGGACCTCCGCACCGTCGCCGGCGGCCCCGCCCGCCGGAGTCCCAACGCCCGACGGGTGAAGGGAAAAAGCACCCGCGCGGCCCGGTTCAACAGTTCCTGTACCAGCCCGACATCGCCGGGGAAATTCCTGCTCCGGGTACCGACCGATCCGGCCAGCCTGGTGAGAGACTTCATATCCAACTCCCTGGAGACTCAACTGCCGGAAGTGTAAAAAATCCGCGCGGGGGGAAACACGCAACTGTCCACACAATCGCCGGACGGGGGACTGCCAGCCCTATCGTGAACCCGGCAAACCGGGCTCCCGGCTTCGACTGCCGGTACAATCGGCGATAATATATAGCACCTTTTTCCGCCTCCGCCGCGGATCACCCGCAGGCCCCCGAAATCTGAAGTCGAGATATGCCGGACCCACTCTCCCACCGCTTTTGCACTGCCCCCCTGATGGATTGGAGCGACCGTCACTGCCGTTATATGTGGCGCCTGCTCAGCCGGCACGCGCTGCTGTATACGGAGATGGTCACCACCGGTGCGCTGATTCACGGCGACCGCGAGCGGCACCTGCAGTTCGACACCGCCGAGCTGCCCACGGCACTGCAGCTGGGCGGCAGCGATCCGCGGGAGCTCGCGGAGTGCGCGCGCATGGGCGAGCAGTGGGGCTACAGCGAGATCAACCTGAACTGCGGCTGCCCCAGCGATCGGGTGCAGTCCGGGCGTTTCGGCGCCTGCCTGATGGCGGAGCCAGAGCTGGTGGCCGAGGGGCTGGCGGCAATGCGCGGGGCGGTGTCCATCCCGGTGACGGTCAAGCACCGCATCGGTATCGACGACATGGAGGACTACGCCGGCCTGACGCGCTTTGTCGAGGCCCAGGCGCAGGCCGGTATCGGCACTTTTATCGTGCACGCGCGCAAGGCCTGGCTGGACGGTCTCAGCCCAAAACAGAACCGCGAAATACCGCCGCTCAAATACGATATGGTCTACCAGTTGAAGCGCGACTACCCACAGCTGGAGATAGTGCTGAACGGCGGCATCAACAGTATCGACGAGTGCCGCGAGCACCTGCGGCAACTGGACGGTGTTATGCTGGGGCGCGCTCCCTACCAGATGCCCAACCTGCTGGCGCAGGTGGACAGCGAACTGTTCGGGGGCGAGCCGGGTCCAACCCCGGCGGAAGTGGTGCAACGGATGCTGCCCTATATCGAGCGACAGATGGGGCGCGGCGCGCGCCTGAACCATATCACCCGCCATATGCTGGGGCTTTTCCAGGGCGTGCCGGGAGCGCGCCGCTTTCGCCGCCACCTGAGCGAGAACGCCCACAAACCGGGCGCCGGGCCGGAAGTACTGCAGCGGGCGCTGGCGCTGGTGCAGGAGGCGGCGTAACCATCTACCATCCAGGCGACAGGCCCCGGGCCGATTCAATCACGGAACAAATGCAATATTGAGAGACGGACATGAATAAACTGGAACAACTCAAGCAGCGCAGCCAGGTGGTCGCCGATACCGGCGATATCGAGGCCATTCGCCGCTATGTACCGCAGGATGCCACCACCAATCCGTCACTGCTGTTCAAGGCGGCGCAGCTGCCACAGTATCGCCAGCACATCGCCGACGCCCTGGCCTGGGCCGGCGGGCACTCCGGCGACCGGGCACAGCTGGCGGCAATGAAGCTGGCCGTGGCCATCGGCGGCGAGATACTGCAACTGGTGCCCGGCGTGGTCTCCACCGAGGTGGACGCGCGCCTCTCATTCGACACCCGCGCCACCATCGACTATGCGCGGCGGCTGATCGCCCTCTACGAGCAGATGGGCGTGGCGCGCGAGCGGGTGCTGATCAAGATGGCCTCCACCTGGGAGGGGATTGCCGCCGCCGCGGTGCTGGAACGCGAAGGTATCCACTGCAACCTGACGCTGCTGTTTAGCTTCTGCCAGGCGGTGGCCTGTGCCGAGGCCGGCGTGACGTTGATTTCGCCGTTCGTGGGCCGCATCCTCGACTGGCACAAGGCCGCCAGCGGCCGCGACGACTTCACCGCCGAAGATGACCCGGGCGTGCTGTCGGTGCGCAGTATCTACGATTACTACAAGTCCCGCGGCTACCCGACCATCGTCATGGGCGCCAGCTTCCGCAACACCGGCGAGATAGAGGCGCTGGCCGGCTGTGATCGACTGACCATCAGTCCGCAACTGCTGCAGGAGCTGGAGGAGGATTCGGGCACCCTGGCGAGCGGCCTGGATGCACAGCAGGAGAGCGCGCCGCGACCGGCGCGCGCGCTGGACGAGGCCGGGTTCCGCTACCAACTGAACGGCGACGCCATGGCCACGGAAAAACTGGCCGAGGGCATTCGCAACTTTGTCAAAGACCAGGAGCGGCTGGAAACGCTGCTGCAGGAACAGATGGCCGGGAGTGTGGCGGAAGATGTTGCAACAGATTCGTAAACTGTTTGAACAGATCGGCAGCGGCGCCGACGTGGAAGTGCGCGACGAAAAGGATGTGCGCATGATCAGCGCCGCACTGCTGGCGGAAGTGGCCACCGTGGACCAGAAGCTGGACGACCGCGAGCGGCAGACGCTGGTGCAGGTGCTGCAACAGCACTACCGCCTGGATGCGGAAACCACCGATGAACTGGTGGAAAACGCCCTCGCCCACCGCGACGAGGCCACCTCGCTGTACGAGTTTACGCAGACGGTCAACGACCAGTTCAATGAAAAGGACAAGTACCTGCTGGTGCTGCAGATGTGGCAGGTGGCCTTCTCGGACGATGTGATCGAGGCTTTCGAGGAGCACCTGATCCGCCGGGTGGCGGAGCTGATCTACCTGCCGCACGGGCTGTTTACCCGGGCGCGGGCAGAGGCGCGGGCGATGCGGAAAGACAGATAAATGCGGAAAGAGGAATGAATGCGGAACAGGAAGTAAGCGGGGTTCTCCCCATTTCAAGCGGTGCGCGCGGCGCACCCTACGGAGTGGGCGCGGCCCGGGCAGATTGAGCGACCGCTATCCCGGAATGCGCTTTCCGCGCCCATCATTCCCCACTCGGGAAGTCAGTGCATCCGCGCCGTGGGTTTGGCGTAAGGCTCGCACTCGCGCTCCAGCGTGTGCACCAGATCGCGGAAGGTCTCCGCGTTCTGCTCGTTCATGCTCATCAGCACGCGGTGGGCTTCCAGCACCTTCTCGCGCGCGGCGCACTCGTCCGGGGTCTTGCATTGCAGGGGCTCCGGCTTTGCGCCGTAGTCCCGCCGCTCGTCACTGACCTCGATCAGCGCGTCGAACCCCATCGCATCCAGCAGGTGGCGGATACCCTTGTCGGCACTCAGCGCCAGCGGTTTCTGGCAGCCGCGCTCCAGGGCGCGGATGGCGATCTTGGCCATCAACCCCAGGGTGGTGCTGTCGACGCCGTCCGCGCTGTGCAGGTCGAACACGACATCATTGAACTCGTCGTGCGCAAACATGTTGTCGATGAAATCATCGAACGAGGTACACAGGTTGAGGCGCACATCACCGACCAGTTTGATCACGTAGATGCCCTCGTGGGCCCCAACCATAATTTGCCCGGACTGCATAACAACCCCTGGCACATCCACCCCACCTCGACAGGATCGGGCGCGCGGACGGCAAGTTCACTTGTGGAGAACCGGACTGACAGCGCCCCGGTTTGGAGCGTCGCAGTGCAGTTTTGTGCATAAAGTGGGCGGAGCTTACTCCTGACCGGCGGGACTGACAAGGGTACCGGTGTCGCCAACTTGGACCGGCGGGTCAGGCTCGCAATGGCCCGGGCGGGCTCCCGGGAACTAGACGTTCGCGCGCCGCTATACCTCAGTCTCTGATCGACGTTGGCGCGCAGCCTGCAGGGAAAGGGCCCTACCCCTGGCGGAGGGTCAGGATGGTGATATCGTCCGGCTGCGCCTCGGAAGTGTCGATGTGCAGAGCGGTGCAGAGGCTGTCGAGGTCGCCGCGGCTGCTGTCGATCGCCTGCAGCAGGTGTGCCTCCTTCTCCAGCAGGTCCCCGTGCAGCAGGTCCAGCACCCCGTCGGAACAGGCCACCAGGCGCCAGGAGGTGGGCAGGCTGGCACACAGCACCTGCCAGTCTCCCCGCTGGAAAAGCCCCAGCGGCCGCCCCTTGCCCGGCAGCCACTCGGCGCCGGTTTCGGTCACCAGCGCCGGCATCGGCACCTGGCCTGCGACCGCGTAGTGGAGCTGGCGCGCGCGGCTGTCGATCACGCCCACGAACATGCTGGCATGCTTGTCCAGCCGCGTGGACAGCAGTTCGCGGTTGACCATCTCGAGGATTTCCAGCAGATCCAGGTCCAGCGTATCCAGGCGGGAGAAAAGCGGGCGCTCACCCAGCAGGTGCATGATGCTGTGCTTGATCAGGCCGGTCACCAGTGCCGAGGAGACCCCGTGGCCGGAGACGTCCACCAGGTAGAAGGCCACGAAACGCTCGCCGAAGAGGCCGTAGTCGATAAAATCGCCGCTCAGGTACAGCGACGGCACCAGCCGGTAGGCGGCCTCGATACCGCCGGGATACTGGTAGGGGGTGCGCGGCAACAGATGCTGCTGCAACAGGCGGCCGGCCTGGTGGTCGCGCTGCAGTACCTCGACGTGCTCGTGCAGTTCGCGGTTGCGCCGCTCCAGCTCCTCGCGGTAGTCGCGATTCTGCTGTTTGAGGGTCTCCCCCTGGGTGATGCGGCAGATCGCGTGGTCGATGACCGCCGCGTCCTCGATCGGTTTCAACAGGTAATCCGCAGCGCCCAGGCGCAGGGCCTGCACCACGTCGTTGACCTGGCTGTTGGAGGCCAGTACCACGACCGCGGCCTCCGGCGACAGCCGCTTGATCTTGCGTAATACCTCGAGCCCGCCCATATCCGGCAGGTGCAGGTCGGTGATGACCAGTTGGAACAGCCCCGGCGCAAATTTGCCGATGCCCTCGACACCGCTCTGGGCCACCTCGACCCGGAACCCCAGGCGCGCCGCCGCGCGCCGCACGAAATCGCGCGACGGCTGGTCTTCCTCAATCAGTAACAGGCTCTGGAAAGCGGCCATGAAGCGGCCTGTCGGCAATGGGAATCAGAAATCGTATTCGTCATCGTCGACCTCGGTGCCGAAATCGTCCTCCTGCTCGCCGTCCACCACCAGGTAATCGCGCCGCTGCAGGTAGGCATCGCGGATCAGCAGGTAGCGGTCGCCCTGCAACAGGGTCTCGGCCTGCAGCAGGCCGGCGCGGGTCTGGATCAGGTCGACGCCGCGAAAGGTATACTGCGTGGGGTCGTGGTCGATGTAGCTGACCGGGTTGGAATACCAGTCCACCGCCTGCGCGGGCACCCCCCGCACGGTGGACGGCCCCATAAATGGCAGCACCACGTAGGGCCCCGACGGCACGCCCCAGACGGCCAGTGTCTGGCCGAAGTCCTCGCCGTCGCCGGCCTCCATCCCCATGTGCTTGGCCACATCAAAGAGCCCCGCCAGTCCCACGGTGCTGTTCACCAGGAAACGGCCGGTATCGTTGCCCACCTGGCCCCACTTCCACTGCAGTGCGCCGTTGAAGATATTGGTGATTTCGCCGAGATTGGAAAAGAAGTTGTGAATACCGGTCTGCATGAAGATCGGCGTAATCTGGCGATAGCTGGTGGCCACGGGTTTCAGTACCCAGCGGTCGGCGGTGTCGTTGAAGCGGAACACGGCGCGGTTGAACCCCTCCCAGGGATCCCGCTCGGCCGGCTCCTCTTCACTGGCAAAAGCGTCCGCCGGATCAAAACCGTATTCGTCCTCCAGCGAGGAGGTCGCTTCATCGCCGGAGGCGCTCTCTTCACCGCTTTCGGCAAAGGGATCTGCGCCCCCATCGGTATCTGTATCAACCGCAGCCGGCGCTTCCGCCGCGGGCGTTTCCTGTTCCGCGGCGGGTTCGCCGAACGGATCCTGTGCCGCAACCAGGGCCGGCGAAGCGGCCAGTGTCGCGGCGAACAACCAGGGCAAATAAACTGTGCGTCCCAGCAAAACCCTGCTCCTCAATGTTATCAGCCTTACTCGGGCAGGGATTCTACCGCCCCAGCAAAGCGCAAACCACCCTCGGCAGCATAGCAGCCGAATCAATTTTCCGATTTGTGTCATCGATAATTTAGCATTGCGTAAAACCCGGGATTGAGAGCACAGCTGTTTCAGGGCCTGTAACCGGCAATGACATCGAGTTTCAGCAACTTCCCGAACAGCTCGGCGCCGAAACCGATCACGGCCTCTTCGCTCATCGACGGCAATTCGGCCGCCAGTTGTCGCAACAGAGCCCGGCCGCTCGCCGGTTCCGCCGACGCCAGTTGCAACAGGCGCGCGGTGACCGCATTGGCTTCCATAAAACCGACCTCGTCTGCGCGGTCGCGGTAAACCAGCAGGAAAGTGGGAGTCTCCGGCGCCTCCGACGGCCGGTAATCCGGCCCGATCCGGTGTACCGGATAGCGGTAACTGAGGCTCCATACCAGCGGCGACACCACCGGTACCAGCGCCAGCGGATCGCCGTCGCGCAACAGGCCGGGGGGAAACGTCTCCGGACTGACATCCAGCGCCAGTTCGACCCACTCGTAGTGCGCCAGTTCCAACAGGAATGGCGGATCGCCGGCCCGGGGTTTGCGTTCACTCTGCAGGTAGTGCAGGAATTCCTCGCCGATCTGCAGGAAATAGGGGCTGGCGGCAGCGTGGTGTGCGACAAAATCGCGCACCATCCGATGCCAGTCGCCGTCGCGATAGAGACTGCGCAGTACAGGAAAACCGCCGGCGACGAAGGATTCGATATTGTTGTAGACCAGGTCGCGGTACACAGCCATGCGCCGGTCCTCGATCTCCGACGGTGCCGCGTGCGCATCCGGCTCGCGCAGGTGGGCCGCAAAGGCGCGCTGCAGCCGCTGGAAGCCGGGCTCCGAATCAGCGACCGGCATACTGCACCTCCCCGACCTCCGCCTGGATCGAACGGATCCGGGCCACCTCGGTCAATAGTTCCGGTAGCGGCGGAATATTGAAATCCCGCTCCAGCAGTGTGGGCAGCGGGCCGTGGACGCGGTAGGCCTGTTCCAGCAGCGACCACACCGGATCGATCACCGGCGCGCCGTGGGTATCCACCTTCAGGTCCTCCGCCTCGTCGAAATGCCCGGCCACGTGGGCGTAGCGAATGCGCTGCGAGGGCAGGCCGCACAGGAATTCGTGCGCATCGTAGCCGTGGTTGATGGAATTCACATAGATATTGTTGACGTCCAGCAGCAGGTCGCAGTCCGCCTCTTCCAGTACCGCGGACAGGAAATCCAGTTCCCTCATCTCGCACCCGGGCGCGGCATAGTAGGAAACATTCTCCAGCGCGATACGCTGTTCCAGCAGATCCTGGACCTGGCGAACTCTCGCGGCGACATGGCGCACCGCCTCTTCGGTGAACGGAATCGGCAGCAGGTCGTACAGGTGACCGTGATCGGAACAGTAACTGAGATGCTCGCTGTAGCAACGGATCCCGTGCTCGCGAATAAACGCCTTGACCGATTTGACCAGTTCCAGGTCCAACGGCGCCGGTGAACCGATGGACAGGGACAGGCCGTGAATCACGAACGGGAAACGCTCCGTGTGCTCTCGCAGCCAGCACCCGAGCCGCCCGCCGACACCGATCCAGTTTTCCGGCGCGACTTCGAGAAAGTCGACGCTATCCGCTGAAATCCGCTCACCCATCATCGAGCGTCGCAGGCCCAGGCCGGCGCCGCTGACCGGATAACGGTTGGGGGAATCAATTGGCATGGGGTGCGGGCAGCAATGGGCGGGCAGGAAATATTTGTGGCAACCCGCCCCGCAGGCGATAGACATCATCACCTGCGAAGCTGGCTGCTACAACGGAAGGGGAGCGTATCAACCGCCGCACTTGCCCTCGCCGCATTTACCCTCTTTCTTCTTGTCTTTCTTTTTGTCGTCGCCGCACTTACCTTCTTTCTTCTTGTCTTCGCCGCAATTTCCCTCTTTCTTCTTGCCGCTATCATCCTGGTCCTGGGCGGCGAGATTGTAGCCGGAAGACAGTTTTTCAGCGGCAAACGGGTTGGCGTCGGCATGGCCGGCGGATACATTCATCGCGGCGGACGCCAGGAAGGCGGCGCCGACCGCTGTTGCGACCGGGGAAAGATTTTTCCTGGACATAAATGGTTCTCCTGAAATGACCTTGATACTTGGTACAAACGTCGTTCTTGGCAACTCAAGTTTCGGAGCTCAGTTCCGGGAGCAGGGCTGGGGGCGCCCTTCTGGGACTGTCTGCGAGAGGGACCTCGCGAACAAGCCTACAGGGATGTATTTACGGCGTGTCCCAGAAGGGCGCCACCTGCCCCGGCTTGTGCCACCGGCGAGTTCTCAAATTCCGAAAGTTGAGCTGGTAATACCTCAACTGCCGCCAGCAGTATAGTCAGCAAACACCACCGGCGACTACTGCTTCGAATCAGCGCCCAGCATAGGTTCAAGCAGCGCTGCCGAATGCGAACTCCGTCATTTTCTACGCAATTACACAGCGAACGGACCATCCCGTTCTATTCCCCGCCACGCCTTGTCGAGACGCTTGGCGGAAACGGGCATCAGGGTTTTCAGGGACTGGGCGAACAGCGATACGCGGAACTCCTCCAGCATCCAGCGGTACTGTTGCAGCCGTGGCTCCGCCGCCAGTGTGCGCGGCTTGCGGTGTTCCGCCAGCGCCAGGTACGGCGCCGCCGCCTTTTCGTACTCCGCCTGCAGGCGGCGATCGCGGTTCGGATCCAGAGCCGCCTTTTCCAGCCGCAACTCGATCGCCTTCAGGTAGCGGCCATACTGGCGCAGTGACTCCAGCGGCGTATCGAACAGGAAGCCGCGGTAGAAGAGCCCGGCAAGCTGCCGCTGGACATCCCCCACCGCCATGGCCACAGCCAGGTTTTTCTGCTGCTTGATCTGTTTGCGCAGTGGTACCAGCTGCGCCAGCGCCTTGACCAGCAGCCCGGCGATTTCCTGGGCGGTGCCCACCAGTTCACCACTTTTCTGCAGCGCCGCCAGGAATTCCTGTTCCGTGCGCGGCCAGTGTTCATCCGGCCAGAAGAGCTCGCGCGCGGCGGCCAGCAGGATATCGTCCGCCACTTCCTCGCGTCGGCCCAGGTCGGCGGCGGAAAGCCCCAGCTCCTTGCCGCGCAGCAGCTCCTTGCGCAGGTACTTGACCGGCTCCGGCAGGTGCAGCAGCGCCAGGCGGCAGATACCGGCACGGGACAGCCGGCGCGCCTCGCCGGGGTTGTCCAGCAGTTTCAGGGAGACGCTGTCCCCCGCTTCCACCAGCGCCGGGTAGGCGCGCACCTTGAGGCTGCCCTGCTGCAGGGTGTGGGTCTGCGGCAGGTCGCCGAAATCCCACGCGGTGATGCCGTCGCGCTCGAAATCGTCGCCGGCGGTGGCCAGTTCTTTCTGCACCCGGTCGCGGTAGCGGGCCTGCAGTGCGGCCAGGTCGCGGCCCTGGTCGAGCAGCTCGCCGGCCTCGTCCAGCACGCGGATATTGAAACGGTAGAAATCCTCCAGCGACTGTTCGGCCGCCTCCCAGTCTGCGTCCGGCACCTGCTGGGCCGTCTGCCGTTTGAGTTCCTGTGCCAGCCGTTGCCACAGGGGCGTATTGTCCGGCTGCATGCGCGGCAGCGCCCTGTCCACGGCCGCCGGTACCGGCACGAAGTATTTGCGCCACTGTTTGGGCAAGTTCTTGACCAGCGCGATGCACTTGTCCCGCAACAGCCCCGGCACCAGCCACGACAGGCGCGCCGCCGGCACCTGGTGCAGCGCGCCCACGGGCACGTGAATACTCACTCCGTCCGCGGCGCTGCCGGGCTCGAAGTGGTAGCTGAGCGGGTATTCGATACCGCCGGCCTGCAGTGCGTCCGGGAACTGCGCCTCGCCCACGTGGTCGGCGGTCTGCTGCATCAGCAGTTCCCGCGGTATCGACAGCAGTTGCGGGTCGTCCTGTTCGGCTTTCTTGCGCCAGTGCTCGAAGCCCGCCAGGTTGACGATATCCGCCGGCACCCGCTCGTCGAAAAAGCGGAATACCACCTCGTCGTCGACCAGGATATCCCGGCGGCGTGACTTGGCCTCGAGGTCTTCCAGCTCCGCCAGCAGGTCCGTGTAGTGTTTAAAGAACCTGCCCTTGCCGCGATAGCGCTGCTCTACCAGCGCCTGGCGGATAAACACTTCGCGCGCGGTTTGTGGATCCAGTTTGCCGTAGTGGATGCGGCGTTTCTCCACCAACACCAGGCCGTACAGGGAGATTTTCTCGAACGCCTTTACCTGGCCGGCGCGGGCGTCGTAGTGGGGCTCGAAATAATGGCGTTTGACCAGGTGCTCTGCGGCGGCCAGCACCCAGTCCGGTTCGACTTTTGCGACCGTGTGCGCGAACAGGCGGCTGGTTTCCAGCAACTGCCCGGCCACCACCCAGCGCGGCGGTTTCCTGAACTGGCCGGAGCCGGGAAAAATATGAAAGCGGCGATTGCGGCAGCCGAGGAATTCCCTGTTTTCATCACGCAGGCCGATGTTGCCCAGCAGGCCCGGCAGGATGGCGCGATGAATCGACGCGTAGTCCGCCGGCTCGCCGCCCTCCCCTTTCGCTTTCATATCCATCTGCCGGCAGGCGATGCGCAACTGGTAGTGGATGTCGCGCCACTCGCGCATGCGCAGCCAGGACAGGAAATTTTTCTGGCACCACTTGCGCAACTGGTTCTGGCTCAGTTCCTGGCGTTGTTCCTCGAACGCATCCCAGAGTTGCACGAAGGACAGGAAATCCGACTGCTCGTGCTGCCACTGTTTGTGTTTCTCGTCCGCCGCCTGGCGTTTTTCCGCCGGGCGCTCGCGCGGATCCTGCACCGCCAGTGCGGCGACGATCACCAGCATTTCCCGCAGGCTGCCGTTTTCCGATGCCGCCACCAGCATACGGCCGAGGCGCGGGTCCAGCGGCAGGCGCGACAGGCTGCGACCCAGCGGCGTGACTTTGCCGCCCGCGTCCACCGCCTGCAGTTCCTGCAGCAGCTTGTAGCCGTCGTTGATCAGGCGTTCATCCGGCGGGTCGACAAACGGGAAGTCGCGGATATCGCCGATCCGCAGCTGCAGCATCTGCAGGATGACCGCGGCCAGGTTGGTGCGCAGGATCTCCGCGTCGGTAAATTCCGGCCGCTGTTCGTAATCCCGCTCCTCGTACAGGCGCACACAGACACCGGCACTGACACGGCCGCAGCGGCCGGCGCGCTGGTTGGCGCTGGCCTGGGAAATCGCTTCCACCGGCAGCCGCTGGATCTTGCTGCGGTAGCTGTAGCGGCTGATACGCGCCGTGCCCGGATCGATCACATAGCGGATGCCCGGCACGGTGATCGACGTCTCCGCCACGTTGGTGGCCAGCACGATGCGGCGGCCCCTTGAACCGGTTGAGGAGTGGCGGTGGAAAACCCGGTTCTGTTCGGCCAGGCTCAGGCGCGCATACAGCGGCAGCACTTCCAGGTGTGGAATCTGCGCGTGGCGCAATGCCTTGGCGCACTCGCGGATCTCGCGCTCGCCGCTCATGAATACCAGGATATCGCCACCGCGCCGACCGCTGGCCTTCTCCTCCCGCAGCAACTCTTCCGCCGCCTCGATCACCTGCTCGCTCAGGTCGCCGTCGCTGTCCGCCGGCGGCCGGTAGTGGATCTCCACCGGGTAGGTGCGGCCGGACACCTCGATAATAGGCGCATTGTCGAAATGCCGGGAAAACTTCTGCAGGTCGATGGTCGCGGAAGTGATGATCAGCTTCAGGTCCGGTCGCTTCGGCAGCAGCGTTTTCAGGTAGCCGAGCAGGAAGTCGATATTGAGGCTGCGCTCGTGGGCCTCGTCGATAATCAGCGTGTCGTATTTTGCCAGCAGCGGGTCGCGCTGGATTTCCGCCAGCAGGATGCCGTCGGTCATCAGCTTGACGTGGGTATGCTCGGTGCTGTGGTCGGTAAAGCGCACCTGGTAGCCGACCGACGCCCCCAGCGGCTGCTGCAACTCCTCGGCGATGCGGTTGGCCACGGTGCGAGCGGCGATCCGCCGCGGCTGGGTGTGACCGATCTGGCCGAATACGCCGCGGCCCAGCTCCAGGCAGATCTTCGGCAACTGGGTGGTCTTGCCCGAGCCGGTCTCGCCGGCCACCACCACCACCTGGTGCCCGGCGATCAGTTCGGCAATCTCCTCGCGCCGTTCCACTACTGGCAGTTGCTCCGGCCAGGTGACCTGCGGCAGCTTCTCCCTGCGCGCCGCCGCCAGCGCCTGCGAGGCCTTCAACTGTTCTTCCAGTTGCGCCAGCATCCGGTCCGCCGGCTTGCCATCGCGCAGGCGCCGGCGGGCGTTGTTCAGCGTTTTGCGCAGGCGCAGGCGATCGCTGCCCATGCACTGGGATATCTGCTCGGATAGGGAGTCGACGTCACTCATCGGTCACCGGAAATCATCGAAAACGGCGGAGTATATCAGTGCTCTGGCGCTGAACTATACTTGCTCAGGAGTCCTTGTGGCCCGACATACTGAATAACGCGGTATCGGAATGCGGCGGGCTCCCCGGATTCCGCTACGTTCCATCCGGGCTGCGCCTGGCGGGGGCCGCTCTTGCGTCGCAACACAACGGTTCCCTGTTCAGAATCAACATCACTTGCGAGCGGTATCCATGCAAGACCTCAAACCCAAGCCTCCCACATCCGCCGGGGAAATGCTCGGCCATCCCAAGGGGCTGTTCCTGCTGTTCGGCACCGAGATGTGGGAGCGGCTCAGCTACTACGGCATGCGCGGCATTTTCGTGTTCTACCTGACGTCTGCCAGCGCCGTGGCGGCCTTCGGTTGGGAAAACATGCCGCAGGTGGCGCTGGAGGCCAAGGCACTGAGTTACCTGGGCTGGTATGCGATGCTCGTCTACCTGACACCGATCATCGGCGGCTGGATGGCGGACAACAAATGGGGCCAGCGGCGCTGTATCATCTTCGGCGGCATACTGATGATGCTGGGGCAGTTTTCCCTGGCCTTCCCCCACGCCTGGCTGCCGGACGGCAGCGAGATCACGATGCTGTGGCTTGGCCTGGCATTGATGATCATCGGCAACGGCCTCTTCAAACCCAATATTTCCACCATGGTGGGCGATCTCTACGAAGAGGGCGACCGGCGCCGCGACACCGCCTTCACCATCTTCTATATGGGGATCAATATCGGCTCCATTCTCGGCTACCTGGTGGTGGGCTGGATCGGCGAGAAAGTGAATTACCAACTGGCTTTCTTTGTCGCCGGCCTCGGCATGCTGCTGGGCGTTATCCTGCAGCTGACCCAGGCCCGCCGCTACCTCGGCGAGATAGGCCAGCAGCCATCCGCCAAGCTGGGCCTGACGCCCGATGTGACGGACAGGCACAAACCGCTGACACCCGAGGAACGGAACCGCATCAAGGTGATCCTGGTCCTGGGGGTATTCACGGTCATTTTCTGGGCCGGTTTCGAGCAGGCGGCGGGCTCGATGAACCTGTTTGCCAAACATAATACCGACCTGCACGTACTGGGATGGGAGATTCCGGCCAGCTGGCTGCAGATGGTCAACCCGTTGTTTATCATCATCCTGGCACCGCTGATCGCCAGTATCTGGGTGGGACTCGGCGATCGCGAGCCCAGCTCGCCGGCCAAGTTCAGCATGGGCCTCATTTTCCTGGGGCTGGGTTTTGTATCCATGTGCGGCGCGGCGCTGCAGATCGGCGCTTCGGAGACCATCAGGGCCAGCATCTGGTGGCTGGTGTTCGCCTATATCTTTCACACAATCGGCGAGCTGTGTCTGTCGCCGATCGGGTTGTCGATGGTCACCAAGCTGTCGCCGCTGCGCTACCTGTCGCTGATGATGGGGCTGTGGCTCGCGTTTATCGGCATCGCCAACAAGGGCGCGGCGGAGATCGGCAAGCTGGTGGGGGAGTCGGGCCCGCTGGCCACCTTTGGCGGTGTGGCCATCGCCGCAATCGGCGCGGGTGTGCTGCTGTTTTTCCTGCGCGAGAAACTGGTGGACTGGATGCACGGCGCCGAGGAGGTGCACACCGAAATCACGCCCACGACCAGGGAGGAAATCGGTATCACCGCGGATCACGAGGGGGCGCCGCCGAAGCACCCTGGTGAATGAGTCGCCGCGCTGGTCATCCCGGCATTTGAACCTGACGAAAGCTGAGGGGCAAAAACTGGATACCGGCCTGCGCCGGTATGACGGGATAACCCCCGGGATTCACCGCCCTTTTACCAACCTTGCGATAGCGCGATCCATGCCCTCCAGGGTCATCGGGAACATCTGATCGCCCACCAGCTGGCGGGTCATGCCGATGCTGGGAGTGTACTGCCAGTATTCTTCACCCACCGGGTTGAGCCACACCAGGTCGCTGTAGCTGTCCGTGACCCGCTCCATCCAGGCCGCGCCCGGCTCCTCATTCATATGCTCGACGCTGCCGTAGCGGTGGGTGATTTCGTAAGGTGCCATTGAGGCGTCGCCGACGAAGATCACCTTGTAGTCCCTGCCATAGGTGCGCAGCACTTCCGCCAGCGGCGTGCTTTCCTGGTAGCGGCGCCGGTTGTCTTTCCACACGCCCTCGTAGATAAAATTGTGGAAGTAGAAATACTCCAGGTGCTTGAACTCGGAGCGGCAGGCGGAAAAGAGTTCTTCGCAAACCCGTACATGGGGATCCATGGAGCCGCCCACATCGAAGAAAATCAGCACCTTCACCGCATTGTGGCGCTCGGGAACCATCTTGATATCCAGCAGGCCGGCGTTGCGCGCGGTGGATGAAATGGTGTCGTCCAGGTCCAGCTCCTCCGCGGCGCCACTGCGGGCGAATTTGCGCAGTTTGCGCAGTTTGCGCAGGGCCACCTGGATATTGCGGGTACCCAGCGCGACACTGTCGTCCAGGTTTTTGAACTGGCGCTTCTGCCAGACCTTGGACGCCGAGCGGTTGCGGCCCTGGCCACCGACGCGGAGACCGCCGGGGTGATAGCCGCTGTTGCCGAACGGACTGGTGCCGCCGGTGCCGATCCAGCGGTTGCCGCCGCTGTGGCGCTCCTTCTGTTCCTCGAGGCGCTTCTGGAACTCCTCCAGCAGTTTCTCCAGGCCGCCGAGGCTCTCGACTTTCGCCTTCTCCTCCTCGGACAGCTGCTTCATGAATTCAGCGCGCAGCCAATCCTCCGGAATCATCTGCTCGATCACGTCGTCGAGCGTTTCCAGGTCCTTGAAATAGGCATCGAAAGCGCGGTCGAATTTGTCGAAGTGCTTTTCGTCCTTGACCGTACAGGTGCGGGCGAGGAAATAAAATTCCTCCAGGTCGGCGAACACCAGCCGCCGCTGCAGGGCCTCGAGCAAGGCCAGCAGTTCGGTGATGGAGACCGGCAGTTTGTAGCGGCGCAGATTAAGGAAAAAGCCGATTAGCATATTGATCCCCGAAGGTCGGGGCGAAGGTGCCGATGCCGGATGGCCCTTTGTGGGACTGTCTGCGAGAGGGACCTCGCGGACAAGCCTACAGGGATGTATGCACGGCGTGTCCCACAAAGGGCCATCCGGTATCGGCACCGCCACCCAGGTTAAACGAAGCCTACCGGTTCTCGCGGCGCGCCATAAACGCCAGCCGCTCGAGCATATGTACGTCCTGCTCGTTTTTCAGCAGGGCGCCGTAGAGCGGCGGGATCGCGCTGGTATTGTCGCGGTTTTTCAGCACCTCCTCGGGGATATCGTCGGCCAATAACAGTTTCAGCCAGTCGATCAGTTCGGAGGTGGAGGGTTTTTTCTTCAGGCCCGGTACTTCGCGCAACTGGAAGAAGATATCCATCGCCTCGGCCACCAGCTGCCGCTTGATCTCGGGATAGTGCACATCGACGATCCTGTGCATGGTATCCCGGTCGGGGAAGCTGATGTAGTGGAAGAAGCAGCGGCGCAGGAAGGCGTCCGGCAGTTCCTTTTCGTTGTTGGAAGTGATGATGACGATCGGGCGCTGTTTCGCCCTGACCGTCTCACCGGTTTCGTAGACAAAGAACTCCATGCGGTCGAGCTCCACCAGCAGGTCGTTGGGGAACTCGATATCCGCCTTGTCGATCTCATCGATCAGCAGTACCACCTGTTCGTCGGCCGCGAAGGCCTCCCACAGCTTGCCGCGCTTGATGTAGTTGCCGATATCGTGGACCTTGTCCCCCCCCAGCTGTGAGTCGCGCAGCCGCGATACCGCATCGTACTCGTACAGCCCCTGCTGCGCCTTGGTGGAGGATTTGATATGCCACTGGATCAGCTTCAGCCCCAGGCTCCGCGCCACCTCTTCGGCCAGCAGTGTCTTGCCGGTGCCCGGCTCGCCCTTGATCAGCAGCGGTCGCTGCAGCGTGACCGCCGCGTTCACCGCCATCTGCAGGTCCTCGGTGGCAACATAGCTCTCAGTGCCGGTGAATTTCATGCTCGATCCCCCTCTGTAAAGAGACGCCTCAGAGAAAAGACGCATACTAAGTGATCGGGGAGATGATTCAATGACCGATCAGCATGGATCCATTGCCAAGATAGGCCAATGACCGGCTCGGGCTTTGGGGAATGCCGCCGATAGAAGACTGGATTCAGGCGGCCTGGGTACTGCGGCGGTGGACCACCTGGCGGCCCTTGTCGGTAATGTACCAGCGGATACCCAGGTGACTGTGGATCTTGCCCACCATTTCCAGGACCAGCAGGCTGTTGAGGGCGCGGGCGGCAGAGTTGGTTTCCATACCACTTTCCTGGGCCATGCCGGTCAGTGAACGGAATACACAGTCACCGTTATTGAGCAGGTTGAGCACCTGCAGGGCATTGTCGTCCAGCTTGCGGATCTGGTTGAAGTCCAGCGTGGGTCCCTGTTCCGGATCGCCTTCGATTTCGTGCTCCAGCAACGGCATCATCTCCAGCTGCATGGCGCGCAGCTCCTGCTCGAGGTTCTCGACGCGCGCGCGGGCGATACTGGCATCCCGCAATTGGCGGCGGGCGGCGTTGAACACGAACATGCGCGAGGCGATAGCGGCCAGCAGGCAGTAGCCGGTGAACAGCAACAGGCGCGACGGGTCGCCCTGGATCTCGATCAGCAGGTCGCTCTGGGTGAACTTGAGGAAGATGGGAACCATCAGCGCGCCGCACAGGCCCATGATCAGGCAGCGCGCCAGACCGGCGGGGTCCTCCTCGGTAAACAGCATCTGGTAGTAGTTGACCAGGCCGCCGAGAATACCGGAAACCAGCATTACGGCGGTCAAGATAAGCAGATGATCGAGCATCCGGGTTCCTCAGCCCTGCACAGCCGAGACAGCGGGCCGCCGCCTCCTGCTTTCGCCGGCATTTTTCTAATGAGAGCGACGCCGCGCCACAGGCGGAGCCAGCCCTATAGATATAGCAGTTGTCGCCGGGATGGGGTGCGGCAGGGCGGGAAATCTGGCGCCATTTGCCCGATGATCGAGAGACTCGGATCAATTGCCGGGGCCGGAGGAGACACAACCGGGACTGCCGGTCACCGATCTCCGCTCATTGATCATTGAAATAGGGATCCTCTTCAAACTGGCGGCGCTTTTCGCGACGGTGACGCAGGAACAGGGAGCCGAGACCGATTGCGGCCAGCAGCGCCAGTGCGCCGCCGGTGGCGAACACCAGGTTGGCAGTCACCTCGGGCGTAGCGCCCTCCTCCTCGAACAGGGCCTGGTAGACAAACAGCGGCAGCACCGGGGTCGCCGGTGTCTCCGGCACGCCACTACGAGCGGGAATCAGCAGTGCCGCGGCGAGCACCACCAGCAATGCGCGGCGCAGCCAACTCCAGCTCCAGCCGCGCATAAACCACCAGCCCGCCAGCAGCAGAACTGCCGTGCCGGCCACGTAGACGATCCAGGCGATTCGATATTCTTCAGCCATGATTCTTTTCGTTCTCAATCGTTATTCGGGTTCGTCACCCACCCAGGTGACGATATGTTCTTCAAAGTCGTCCGGGTGCACCAGCTCCTCGCTGATCACCGCATCGCGCACCGAGATGCCCGCGGTGTGCACCGTTTCCGCAGAGCCGGACACCAGCGGGTGCCAGTCCGCCAGCGGCCGCCCCTCGGCCAGGGCGCGGTAGGCACAACTCGCCGGCAGCCAGTGGAAATCGCGCGCATCCTGCGCCCGCAACTGGATACAGTCCGGCACATGCCGGCGGCGGTGCGGGTAATCACTGCAGCGGCAGGAGTGGGTATCCAGCAGGCGGCAGGCGATATTGGTGGTATAGACCTCGCCGCTGTCTTCGTCCTCGAGCCGGTGCAGGCAGCAGCGGCCGCAGCCGTCGCACAGGGATTCCCACTCGGCGCCGGTCATCTGCTCGAGGGTTTTGCGCTGCCAGAATGGCCTGTTCCCGTTCACGGCGGTCTGCATTCAGCGCTGCAATTTACTGTTCTGCGCCGCAATCGCGCGCATCTCGTCGTCGCGCACCGGTGGCATCTGCAGGTAGTAGCCGCGCTCGCGAATATCGCCCAGTACCTTGCCGGCTTCCGCGCGGGCGAGTTTTTTCTCCGGCGTCAGCAGCATGGTCATCAGATGCTCGGGCCTGCCGAAGAGCTCCAGCAGTTTTTCCGGCACGCGCCCGGTCCCCTCGCGCTTGTCGACGTAAAGATACATTTCCTCTTCGCGCGGGCTGCGGTACAGGTCACAGACGACTTTCATTGTACTCATTGCACCTTTTCCCCGCGCAACTCACCCAGCGTACCGAGCAGCGGCTCGCCGATGACGTCGGCCCGCCAGCCCGCCAGCCGGCCTTCCAGTTGTGGCACCGCGGATTGAACCAGGGTTTCCAGCTCTTTTTTTCGCACCAGGATCTCCGGCGGCAACCCCGCCTGTCCGGCCAGTGTGTTCACTTTCTGCCGCAGCGCTTTCAGCCATTCACCCTCGCGGCGATTCAACGGCTGCGGCAGCGGGGGCGGCGCATCGCTGCGCGCAGCGGCACGCTCGATGATCGACAGCAGGATATCGCCGTATTCGCGCAGTGTGCGCCCTTCCAGCCCCGGCTGGGCCATGGTGGCCACATGCTTCGGCATTTTCTGGGCCAGGTCCAGGCAGACGTTTTCCTTCAGCAGGTGGTTGCGCGGCATATCCCGCAGGCGCGCCTCGCGCTCGCGCCAGGCACACAGATCCTGCAGCACCGCCAGTTGCTCACCGCGCAGGCGCCAGGCCCCCTTGACGCGCTGGTAGTAGAGCTCCGGCGGCTGCGGGTTGCGGGCCGCGGCCACCAGTGCCGCGCAGTCCTCCTCCAGCCAGGGCAGACGATCCTGCTCGCGCAGGCGTTTCAGCAACACACCGTAAACCAGCGGCAACCAGGCCACATCCAGCGCGGCGTAGTTTTTCTGCGATTCGCTCAGCGGGCGCTGCAGCCAGTCGGAGCGGGTCTCGCTCTTGGGCAGCTCGATATTGAGCAGCTCGCGCACGGTGGCCGCGTAGCCGAGCCCGGCCGGCATACCGGAAATGGCGGCGGCGATCTGGGTATCGAATATCGGTTCGGGGATCGCGCCGAGCAGCCGCTCCAGGGTTTCCAGGTCCTCGCTGCAACTGTGCATGATCTTGGTCACGCCGGTGTCCAGCAACAGGTCCTGCAGCGGCTGCAGGTCATCGATGGCGAGATTGTCGATCAGGTAACAGCGCTCGCCATCGCCCACCTGCACCAGTGCCGGCAGCGGGTAGAAAGTTCGGCTGCGCATGAATTCGGTATCCAGCGCGATGGCTTTCTGTCCGCGCCAGCGCTCACAGAGTGCCGCCAGCTCTTCACTGCTGTCGATCCAGATCGGGGTGGTATCTACTTTCAACATTGCAATCGCTATTTGGGTCTCAGAGCCGGAACCGGGTCCGGAGCTTCGCGGTGCGCTAACTGCCCGCCGAAAACGCCGTGCGGCTGTTGAAGGCGTGCGCCAGGGTGCCGCCATCGATGTACTCCAGCTCGCCGCCGATGGGCACGCCGTGGGCGATACGGCTGACGGCCACGCCGCGCTCCGCGGCGCGCTCGGCAATAAACTGGGCGGTGGCTTCCCCTTCCACGGTGGGGTTGGTGGCGATGATCAGCTCCTGCAGTTCGCCACCGGCCAGGTGTTGCTCCAGCAGGTCGATGCCCAGGCTGGCCGGCCCCACGCCGTCGATCGGCGACAGGTGGCCGTGCAGTACGAAGTAGCGGCCGTGGTAGTTGCCGGCCTGCTCGATCGCCAGCACATCCGCCGGGGTCTCCACCACACACATGGAGTGGCGCTCGCGCCGGTGATTGTTGCACAGGGCACAGACTTCCTGTTCGGTCAGGGTGCGGCACTGGCTGCAGCGGCCGACTTTTTCCACCGCCTGCTCCAGGGTGCGGGCGAGGGTGCCGGCGGCATCGCGGTCCTTTTCCAGCAGGTACATGGCCATGCGCTGGGCCGACTTCGGGCCCACGCCCGGCAGGCAGCGCAGGGCGCGGATCAGGTCTTCAATCAGGGGGCTGAACATAGAAACTCGGCCGGCAGTTAAAACGGAAACTTGAAGCCTTCGGGCAGGTTCATGCCTCCGGCGAGATTGCCCAACTGCTCTTTCTGCAGTGCCTGGGCCTTTTCCTCGGCGCGGCGCACGGCGTCGTTGACGGCCGCGGCCAGCAGGTCCTCGAGCATTTCCTTGTCTTCACTCATCAGCGAGGGGTCGATATCCACCGCCGTCACGTCGTGTCGGCCATTCATGGTGACCTTGACCATGCCGGCGCCGGCCTCGCCGCAGACGCGCAGGTCGTTCAGTTCCCGCTGCACTTTCTGCATTTTTTCCTGCATGTCGGCCTGCATCTTCTGGGCCTGCTGCATCAAATCGCCCAAACCTTTCATTGGCTTTGCTCACTCTCTAATTCTTTCAGGTATTCCACCGAGTCCGGCACCAGTTCGGCGCCCAGTTCGGCCTGTAGCTCCTGCACCAGCGGGTCCTGCGACAGGGCCTCGCGGGCCGCCTCGGCGCGGGCTTCGCGGGTGGCGGCCACCAGCCGCGCCGGGGTACCGCCCTGCACGCTGCCCACCTGGATATGGACCGTGACCGGCTGCTGGAAAAAGTCACCCAGCACATCCGCCAGGCGGCGCTGGTGCACCTCGTCGTAAAGGCTGCTGTAGGACTCGTCCAGCGTAAAAGACAGTATATTCTCCCGCCTTCCAACCAACTCCAGATGAAAGGCAATGGAGTGCAGTATGCCGCTGATGCCCAACTGGCTGTAGAGCGCCGGCCAGCTGCCCGGCGTCAGCGCGTCGAGGCGGGCCGGCGCAGTGTTGGTACCACCGGGACTCGGGACTCGGGGCTCGGGATTCGGGGAAGACGGCGCAGGGGCCGATTCCACTTCCGCCACCTGCTGGCGGAGCTGTTCGACCACGGAAGCGCCCGGTGACTGTTCGGGTTGGGGAGCGCTGCTGTCGGGACCCGGGACCCGGGACTCGGGGCTCGGGGAAGACGGCGCGGGGGCCGATTCCACTTCCGCTACCTGCTGGTGGCGTTGTCCGGTCTCCGAGGCGCTCGGCGCCTGTTCGGGTTGCGGGTCGCCAGAGTCGGGACCCGGGATCCGGGACCCGGGGCTCGGGGAAGACGGCGCAGGGGCTGACTCGACTTCCGCCTCCTGCTGGCGGAGTTGCTCGCCCTCTTTTGCAGCAGGCGCAGCTTCAGCGGGCCGTGCAACCTCCTCGACCGGCTGCCGTATCGGGGGCTCAGAAACCGGCGCCTGCTGAGCCATTCCCCGGGTTTCTACCGCGGCTTCCACTGCAACACTGCCGACCTCCGCGGTCGGCTCGGGGTCAGCTATCGGCTTTTTTGCCTCGGCGCCCCCTTCCCGAGTTCCGAGTCCCGAGTCCCGAGTCCCGACATCCGAAGCCTCCAGCTTCGCCGTGGGAATATCCGCAACCCCCTGCGGGCGGAAAGCCAGCATCCGCAGCAGCGCCATTTCGAAACCGCTGCGCGGGTCCGGCGCCAGTGGCAGGTCGCGCCGCGCCAACAGCGCCATCTGGTAGTAGAGTTGGACGTTTTCCGGCGCCAGCTGCCCGGCGAGCTGCTGCAGCCGCTCGCCGTCGCCGAGGGTATTGTCCACCGAACCGGGCAATACCTGGGCCACGGCAATGCGGTGCAGGTTGTTGGCCAGTTCCGCCAGCGCGGCACTGAAATCCGGTGCCTGCTGGGCCAGTTCCTCGATCGTGGCGAACAGCGCCGGCGGACTCTCCTCCGCCAGCGCCTGCAATAGCTTCCACACCAGGCCTGAATCAATGCTGCCGAGCATCGCCCGCACCTCCGCCTCGGCGATCTTGCCACCACCGAAGGCGATGGCCTGGTCGGTCAGGCTCATGGCATCGCGCATACTGCCGTCGGCGGCGCGGCCCAGGTGCCAGATGGCGGCCTCCTCGAAGGGCACCATCTCCTGCTCCAGCACGAAGCGCAGGTGTTCCACCACTCGCTCCGGGCTCATGTTCTTGAGGTTGAACTGCAGGCAGCGCGACAACACCGTGACCGGCAGCTTCTGCGGATCGGTGGTGGCGAGCAGGAATTTGACGTGTGGCGGCGGCTCTTCCAGGGTTTTCAGCAGCGCGTTGAACGAGCTGTTGGAGAGCATGTGCACTTCGTCGATCAGGTAGACCTTGTAGCGGCCTCTTGTCGGCGCGTACTGGACGTTTTCCAGCAACTCGCGGGTATCCTCGACCTTGGTGCGGGAGGCGGCGTCCACCTCAATCAGGTCGACGAAGCGGCCGTCGGCGATCTCGGTGCAGGCGGGGCACTGCCCGCAGGGCTCCGAGCTGACGCCGCTCTCGCAGTTCAGGCACTTGGCCAGGATGCGCGCAATGGTGGTCTTGCCCACGCCGCGGGTGCCGGCAAAAAGATAGGCGTGGTGCAGGCGGCCGTTATCCAGGGCGTTGATCAGTGCCTGGAGCACATGCTCCTGGCCCACCATTTCCCGAAACAACCGCGGCCGCCATTTGCGCGCCAGTACTTGATAACTCATCCGCTCTCCAGCGCCCGGGGGCGCCATACCTGTGACTGATCGGGGGCCATTATAACGGCATAGGCGCCGAGGCATAGCGGCGGCCTCCCCCTCTTTCCCCGCCGGCATCCCGCAGCGGGCCCGGCGGGCTCCATCCAATCGCCGGCCGGAGCCGGCGGCGGCAGCGGCCACTCGTCGGCGCCGCGAAGCCTGTGATATAACTGTGGCCAGGCCCGCTATCGTGACTGTTATTACTTTGGCGGTTGACGTCAATGCGCCCGGGCCGACCTGCAGAACAACAATCACAATCGACAGCGCGCGCAGTACGGGGATCCCACCAATCAATGAATAAAACTCGGAAAACGCTTCTGGAAAAGCTGTTTGCCGAACACGGCCAGGCACTGGTGCGCTTCGTCTCGCGTATGGTCAGGAATACCGAAGACGCGGAAGATATCGCCCAGCACGCCTATCTCCGGCTACAGAAACTCAGCGACGAGAAAGAGCTGGAAAACCCGCGCGCCTATCTCTACCAGATTGCCAACAACCTGGCCGTCGACCAGCTGCGCCGCGGCAAACTGCATATGGAATATGTCAGCCAGCAGATGCCGGCGGAGGGGGAAACCGCGACCGATGACCATGCGGACCACCAGTCACCGGAAAGGGTACTGGCGGCGCGCCAGCAGCTGCAGTCCATCCACGACGCGATGGACAGCCTGCCGCTCAAGTGCCGCCAGGCATTCCTGTTGCACCGCACCCGGGGGCTCTCCTATAACGATATCGCCCGGGAGATGAATATCTCGGTCAGCAGCGTGGAAAAGTATATTCTCCAGGCACTCAAGGTATGCCGCCGGCGCGTCGAATCGAGCCACTGAAACGAGTGCCGCGGAGCCTGCCCGAAAAATCGGCAATCGACCGCCGGACACAGGCCCTGACCGCAATTATCTTCCCGCCCACCGCAAACCGATTGCAGAAGTGCGCACTGACGCACAAGCTTTGTGCGCGGGCGTTGCCAATCGCTCACATTTTTTCTTGAGGTAGATCCCCGGCCAGCCGTCTATTCCCTGAGGCTCGACATTGAATGGCAAAAAAACGGCATCTGGAAAAAGAAAATGCTACGATTGGCCGGCTTTCAAACATTTTATTGTGCCGCCCGATCATAAAAAGAAAATTTCGCGCCAAAGCGCCCAAATTTTCCTAGAATGCACCAGAAAAGAGCAGCAATGATCTCCCGGCGGGCGCGAAGATGGAACCTTTGCGACATCTGCGGGGCCGAAATATCGACCGACCGCGGCACAGAGCGCCGGGTCGCCCAGACAAGGTAAGGATTCAACACGGTGAGTACAGCGGTGGCGCAAGAGGTACCGAACGAAGACAGGCTCGACCAGGCGTGCGCCTGGGTCGCGCGCCTGCGCTCCGACGCCCTGTCCGCGGCCGATCGCCGGAACTTTGCCAACTGGATGGATTCCGCATCCAACCGCGAGGCCTTCGACCAGATGGCGGAGCTCTGGGGCGACCTGGGCGCCCTGGCCCATATGCCGGTGGACGAACTGTACCCGGAAAGCAGGCCCGAAGCACAAGCGGCGCGCCGCCCGTCCACCACTGCGGGCAAAGCCGGCTGGAATCCACTCCAGTGGCTGATGGGCGGGGGCCTGGTCGCGGCCTGCCTCACCGTCACCCTCTGGATCGGCAACCAGTGGCTGGCCGGTGAGAAGCCGACCGGCCAGGTGTACGCCACCAATGTCGGCGAGACCCGCACCGTGACACTCACCGACGGCTCGCGGGTGCAACTGAACACCAATACCGAGCTGCGCGTGGCCTACAGCCGCGAGGAGCGCCGCACCGAATTGCTGCGCGGCGAAGCCTATTTCGCGGTGGCCCGCCAGACCGCCCGCCCCTTCACGGTGGCCGCGGGCAAGGCCAATATCCGCGTGCTGGGTACCCAATTCAATATCGAGCGCAATCCGGACAATACCCGCGTCTCCGTTACCGGCGGCACTGTCGCCGTCAGCGAAGCGGAGAGCGGCAGCGGCCTGCGGCCGGAATCCGTCAGGCTCGTGAAGGACCAGAAAGTCAGCGTCTCCGGCACCGGCCTCGGCGAAGTCAGCGCCACCTCCGCCGATGAGGCACTGGACTGGACCCGCGGCGTACTGGTCTTCGAGCAGACGCCGCTGGCCGACGCCCTGGAAGAACTGAACCGCTACCTGCAGGTGCCCGCCGCAGCAGAACCCAGTGTCCGCGATCACAAGCTGTCCGGCACCTTCGAACTCTCCGATCCCGACAACACCCTCAAGGCCATCGCCACCGCCCTGGGCCTGGAACAGGACCGCAGCGACCCTAACCTGACTCTCTTGTCTCCCCGACGCAACTGAGTTATAAAAGCGCTCGGGCGATCATTTATTGTTCAGCCAACCGGCCGATTCTTTCCGCCCGCCACACTGAATTACAACAAATAAAAACCCGCACGGCGGGGCAGACAGGCAGAGACTTGAGCATGCGGCGCCGGGCCACGCTATCGCTGGCCACCCTGACCACTTTGATACTGTTTTCGGAAGGGGCTTTCGCCACCTGCCCCGAGACGGGTGTGCGCCTGCCCGCCGGCAAGTTGTCGCGGGCACTGATCTCGCTCGGCCGCCAGTGCAAAATCTCGGTTCTGGTACAGGCCTCGGCGGCGGACAGTTATCGGCTTCCCGAACAGACGATCGCGACAAAAGATGGCAAGTTCGAGCCTATCCTGCGCCAGCTCCTGCAGGAGTCCCCCTTCACCTACGAACGTGTCGGCCCCGGCGCGGTGGCCGTTGTCCCCGAAGTGGAGACGCCCGAAAAGGAAACATTCGACAGTGAGGCAGCCCGCACGGAGGAAATCACCGTTACCGGCCGCGGCCTGACCGGCAGCCACCTGCGCCACCCCCAACTGGATAGCTACGCACCCATCGACGTGCTGGCCCAGCCGGAATTGGAAATCACCGGCGCGCAGACTGTCGCAGAACTGCTGAAATTCCTGCCGGCAGTGTCCGGAAACTCCACCAGCACCTCGGTCAGCAACGGTGGCGATGGCACCGCGACGGTCACCCTCCGCGGCCTGCCCGCCAGCAATACCCTGGTGCTGATCAACGGCCGGCGTATCGTCAGCAACGGTTTTGGCGGCGAGGCGGCGGACCTGAATACCATCCCCCTGTCCGCAATCGACCGGATCGAGATCCTCAAGGACGGCGCCTCCGCGGTCTACGGCTCCGACGCCATCGCCGGCGTGGTCAACATTATCCTGCGGCGCGACTTCGAGGGGCTGTCGATCAACAGCTACTACGGTGCAGCGGAAGCCGGCGACCAGCAGACAGAATCCTTTCACCTGACCTGGGGCAAAAGCGGCGAGCTCGGTCACATGATGCTGAGCCTGGCGCACTATCGGCAAGGGGCGTTGATGAGCCGCGATCGCGACCTCTCCGCCTCCGCCGACAACCGCTCGCGGGGCGGCACCGACCTGCGCTCGGCGGCGTCCCCCGGCGCCTTTATCGCCCTGGACGCCGACACCGTGGTGACCAACGACAGCGACAGGGGCTACCGGACCTGGACCCAGGAAGACCGCTACGATTACAGCGAGTACACCAGCGCAGTCGTGCCGTCCGAACGGCAGTCCCTCTACCTGGAGGGCAATATCGACCTGGGTGACAATGCGCTCGCCTTCGTCGAGGCGATGGGTATCCGCACCTGGGCCGAAACCACACTGGCCCCGACACCGGTTTTCACCCGCTTCGACAACGGCGACCTGACCATTGCCGCGGACCAGGCCTACAACCCCTTCGGACAGGAAATCACCGATGTGCGCAAGCGGGTGCTCGAGCTGGGCCCCCGGGAACAGCAGGACCGCACGGATACCTGGCGCCTCAATACCGGCCTCAAGGGAATGCGGGACAACTGGCAGTGGGAGCTGGCCGCGGCGCTGCACTACACCCGCGCCTCCGAGAGCCTGAGCAACCTGATCGACCCCTACAGGCTCTCCGCGGGACTCAAGGGGCCGGCCAGTTGCGACCGGCAAAGCGGCTGCGTCGCCGTCAACCTGCTGGGCCCCAGCGGCAGCATCGATAGCGAGCAGCTGGATTATGTGCGCGGCGAGAGCCTGATCGAAGGCAGTTCACGCATGCTGTCGCTGGTCTATGTAGCGGACGGCGTGCTCCGCAGCACCGGCGCCGGCGATATCCTCGGCGCCGCCGGTGTCGAGTTTCGCCGCGAGTCGATCGACTTCCGCTCCAACGATGCCAATGGACTGTCGTTTGTCGGCGGCCACGCGGCGGGATCCGCCCAGGGCGAGCGCATGATCGCCGAAACCTTTGCCGAACTCTCGGTCCCGCTGGTAGAAGACGCCCTGTGGATCGACGGCGCCGCGCGTTTCTCGAACTACAGCGACTTCGGCAGCACCATCAACCCCAAGATCGCCCTGCGCTGGCGCCCGGTACCTTCACTGATGGTACGCGCCAGTTACGCCACCGGCTTCAAGGCGCCGACATTGGTGGACATGAACCAGACCGGCTACCAGAGCCAGGAGTACCTTTTCGACCCCTGCACCGGCAGCGACGCCGACAACCTGCCCGGCTGTCGCGGCCAGGCCGACGATGCGCGCATCCAGTACCTGACCGAGTTCGGCGGCAACCCGGAATTGCAACCGGAAACCTCGGACAACCGCTCCCTGGGAATGGTGTGGACGCCGAAAAAACTGCGCGGCTTCAGCGCCTCACTGGACCTGTTCGATATCCGCCAGAACGACGTGATCGACACCAGCCCCCAGTACCTGATCGATAAGAATGCCAACGCCGCTCTTTTCACCGATCGCGTCCTGCGCGACGCCCGCGGCGACATCACGAAGATTCTCGCCACGCGGCTGAATATCGGCGCGCGCGAAGTCCGCGGTATCGACCTGGCGCTGCGCTACGAACACACTTCCGAGGCACTTGGCCAGCTGCGCTGGTCAGTCAACGCCAGTCATATGCAGCAGTACCTCAACCAGGCCGCACCCGGCTCCCCCACCGAGGATCTCGCCGGCACTTTTGTCGACCCCGCCAGCGGCGGTGCCGGCTCACTGCCCCAGTGGAAAGCCAACACCGGCCTCTACTGGCAAAGGGGACGCTGGGAAGGTGGCTATACGGTACATTTTGTCAGCGCCCTGGAGGAATCGTTTACCCGCGACGAAATCCGCATCACCCGCGAGATCGGCAGCTGGACCAGTCACGATCTGCAACTGGCCTACGCCCTGCCCCTGGGCCTGCGCTTTGCCGTGGGTATCGACAACCTGCTCGACAAGGCGCCGCCCTTTGCCGCCACCGCATTCAACGACAATTACGACGGCCGCACCTACGACCTCAGTGGTCGCTACTGGTACACGACTCTCGCCTACAATCTCTGAATCCCCACCCGCTCCGGCCGCGCGCGCCCACAACCCATCCGCGCACACGGGGCTGACATATAAATAGTCGGCAACAAGCGTCAAAGGCGCCCGAATGTTCGACGAATCCTTCCCTCGCAGAAAAAATGTTCTAGTGTTCTAAGCAAGCCTCTGTTGATAGTAGTTTGCAGTTGTCAAGGAGGGCACTGCCATATTCGGCGTTTAGAACCGGTATCAGGAGAGGTATACCATGGACAGATCCCGTCTATCCCGGGCAATTAAGGGCGCAATCGCCGCCACGGCCGTATCCACCAGTTTTGCCACTTTGTCGTTTGCTCAGGAAGTGGAGGAAGTTGTCGTCACCGGTACGCGCATCCAGCGTACAACGGACGCCAACAGCGCCGTTCCTGTCAGTGTGTTTGACGCCGCAGCGCTGGAAAATTCCGGCCAGACCACACTCGAAGATTTCCTGCAGGAACTGCCATCCATGACCGGTGGCCAGTTGGGCTCCTCGGTCAACAACGGCAACCCGGGCCTGGCCACCGTTTCCCTGCGCGGTCTCGGCGCCTCCCGCAGCCTGGTGCTGCTGAATGGCCGGCGGATGCCGTCTGCGGGCCCGCTCACCGGCACCGTGGACCTGAATACCATTCCCGTATCCATTATTGAACGCGTGGAGATCCTCAAAAGCGGCGCCTCCTCGATTTACGGCTCGGATGCGATCGCCGGCGTCGTCAACATCATTACCAAGAAAGATTTCACCGGCGCACAACTTCGCGCGGACTATGGTATCTCCGACGAAAGCGATGGCGAGGAGTGGCTCGCCGCCATGACCTTCGGCGCCGAGAATGACGAGGGCGATGGCCATGTGATGCTGAACATGGAGTACTCCAAGCGGGACGATATTTTCCAGGGTGATCGACGGTTTTCCGATTGCGCCCTGTTTGAATCCGGCGACCAGGTCCTCTGTGGCGGCAGTGGTACCACCACACCGGGCCACTTCTTCACCGACGACAACGACAGCCTGATCGTGGACCCGAACACCGGTGAGGTGCGGGACTATAGCGCCAGCACCGATGCTTTCAATTTCGCCGAGTTCAGCTACCTGGTCACGCCCCAGGAAGTATTCAGCATCTACGGCTACGGCGAGCAGGAACTGTGGGACTTCAAAGACCTCACCACGGTCAATGCCTTTACCGAACTCCTCTATGCCAACCGCCAGTCCGACCAGTTGCTGGCAGCTGAGGGCACCTTCTGGCAACCCACCATTCCCGCCGACAACCCGTTCAACCCCATTGGCGAGGACGTGGTATTGCTGCGCCGCCTTGCCGAGACCGGCGGCCGTTCGTTCAACCAGGACCTGAGTACCTGGCGCGGTGTAATCGGCTTCAATGGCGAGTGGTGTAACGAGTGGCTGTGGGATGTTTCCTATAACTACGCCCGCTGGGTCGATTCACAGATCGACCGCGGTCGCGCCAACCAGCCGCGCATGGATACCCTGCTGGGCTCTGTCGACCCGAACGGCGATCCGGTATCGACTCCCTGCGCGGACGATGCGGACTGTCCCGGACTCTGGAATCCCTTCCAGAGCGGCACCCTGACTCCGGCGATGCAGGCCTACGGCCTGGTCACCAACTCGCCGGTGGAAAAGGAAACACTGCGCAGCCTGCAGACAAACCTGACTGGCGACTTCGGCGACTTCGCCCTCACCAGCGAGCCCTGGCAGTGGGCTGTCGGTTATGAGCACCGCTCCGAGAGTGTCGAAGTCACCGCCGACGGCGCCGCGCAGATCGGCCAGATCTACTTCGTCCAGGGGACGGACTGGACCGGCAGCTACAGCGTTGACGAAGCCTACATGGAGGTGCGCGCCCCGCTGCTGGAGGCCAGGCCCTGGGCCGACATACTGGCGCTGGAGTTCTCCGCCCGCTATTCCGACTACGACACCATCGGCAGCGACACCACTTTCGGCGCTGTTGTTGAATACGCACCGCTGGAGCAACTGCGCTTCCGGGGCAGCTATTCCGAGGGCTTCCGCGCCCCGGGCATCGACGACCTGTTCAGCCCGGCGGTACTCTCGGCCGAGACCTACTCCGACCCCTGTTTTGAGTACGACACGGCGGGAACCAATGCCAATGTCCAGGCCAACTGTGCCGCGGACGGCGTGGATCCCAACAACGAAAACCTGGCCTCTCCACAGGCCACGGGCTTCTTCGCCGGCAACACCGACCTGGACAAGGAAACCTCCGAGAGCTGGACTATCGGTATCGTCTGGACCCCCACGTTCGTGGAGGACCTCAGCTTCACGGTGGACTACTTCACGATCGAGGTCGACGACGCTATCGGCACCTTCACCACCGACCAGATCGTGGACAACTGCTACTCCAGCCCGAACTTCTCCGACCCTTCCTGTGACCTGATTCTCGGTCCGGAGGCTGTGGGGCAGTTCCCCGGCAACAGCGGCCCCCGCCGCGCCGGTGACGGCACCATCGCCGGGCAGGCACTGACCACCCAGAACATCTCCACCTTCGAGACCTCAGGTGTGGACTTCGGCGCCAACTTCAGCATCGACGCCGGCCCGGGCCTGGCAAAATTCCAGGGGATCGCCACCTACCTCCACGACTACAAGTTCCAGGCGAGCGAATTCGACCCGGAAATCGACCTGGCGGGCAAATTCGGCGCAGACCCGGTCACCACCCGCATCGCCGCCTTCCCGGAGTGGAAAATCTTCCTGACCGGCGACTACGAACTGGAAAACTGGAGCATTGGTACCACTGTCCGCATGGAGGGCGAGGTTGAAGATATCTCTCCCACCGCGTCGGACCTGGCCACCTTCGTGGACAACACCTGGTACCAGGACATCCGCGCCAGCTACTTCTGCTGGGAGGACATCACAATATCCGGCGGTATCCGCAACGTGTGGAATCAGCAGCCCCCCTATGTCACCAACTACGACGACATGAACACCCTGCCGCTGAACTACGACACCGTGGGCCGCTTCGTCTACGGTTCTGTGACCTTCCAGTTCTAAGTTCCTTCCGCTCCACCCCTCTCGGGGTGGAGCAATCTCCTCAGCCTTTCCCTCCCCTTTCTCCGCTTTCATTCTGGTCGTTTTTTAACCAATTCAGACATCCCTAACCTGCCATTAGGAAGTTATGGAAAAAAAGTGCGAATTCTATTGAGGTAACTCTCGTGCCAACCGTTATGAACAGTGTTGGGAGGGAAGCGGCCACTTGGGGGTAGCCGCTTCCACGTATCGCCATTCAAGGCAAAAGACTATAAATCCAACGATCAAGAGAGGATTTACAATGAAAAAGAACCTCCTGTCCGTAGCTGTGAAAGGGGCCATTGGCTTCACCGCAGCCGCAGTAATGGTTCCTGCCATGCCGGCATTTGCTCAGCAAGATGCAACTCTGGTAGAAGAAGTGATTGTTACCGGCTCCCGGATCGAACGCGCCAACGATGTGAGCGTGAGCCCGGTTACCTCTGTTAGCGCAGAAGATATGAAAGCCACCGGCGTTGTACGCGTTGAAGACCTGATCAATGATCTTCCACAGGTAGCCGCCACTCAGACTGCAGGTCAAGCCAACGGCTCCACCGGCACAGCAACTGTCTCCCTTCGCGGCCTCGGCTCTCAGCGAACCCTGGTACTTATTGATGGCCGTCGCATGCCTGCTGGGTCACCACTCGCTGGAGGCTCCGGTGCTGACCTTAACCAGATCCCGGGCGCTCTAGTAGAACGCGTTGAAGTTCTGACCGGCGGCTCCTCCGCCACCTACGGTTCTGACGCAATTGCAGGCGTTGTGAACTTCATCATGATGGATGATTTCGAAGGTGTACGCTTCGAAACCCAAACCAGCGTCTATCAGCATGATAACGACAACAATGCAATGCAGGACTTGGTTAGCTCCAATGGCTTCGATGTAGCTGATGGCAGCGTAACCGATGGCGAGACCAATGATTTCTCACTGATCATGGGTGCCAACCTGGATAATGGCCGCGGCAATGTCACTGCCTACGCCAACTACCGCAAGATCGACGCAGTTCTGCAGTCCGACCGCGACT
Organism: Microbulbifer litoralis; assembly: GCF_023634065.1. Taxonomy (GTDB): domain Bacteria; phylum Pseudomonadota; class Gammaproteobacteria; order Pseudomonadales; family Cellvibrionaceae; genus Microbulbifer; species Microbulbifer litoralis. The sequence continues at coordinate 225,702 of NZ_JALKCV010000002.1, read as the reverse complement.
ACAGCGGCTGTGCTCTGGCTGGCGGCCCCGGCAGCTTCGACTGTGGTGGTTCCTCCACTGTACCTTGGGGCCGCTTCACCGACTTCGGCCTGAACGAAGGCGACGACACCGAAGGTTTCGACTACAGCGTCGACGGTGACGGTTTCACCGAGTTCGGTCGCCTGTACAACTATGGTCCGCTGAACTACTTCCAGCGACCGGACGAGCGCTGGACCATGGGCGCATTTGGCCACTACGAAATCAACGAGCACGCCGAGGCCTATACCCAGATATCATATGCGGATGACCGCACAGTTGCCCAGATCGCGCCCTCCGGTGCCTTCTTCGTAACCGACGATCTGTACTGCGGCAACCCCTTCCTGTCCGATGAGCAGTTCGACGCTATCTGTGGCGTTTACGGCCTGACAGAAAACGACTACCTCAGCGACCTGGTTGTGACCAATACAGACCCAGATACAGGCGAAGTGACAACCAACCCAGGGGCCCTTTACATCGGCCGTCGTAACGTTGAAGGCGGCCCTCGTCAGGACGATATGCGCCACACCACTTTCCGCGGTGTGTTCGGCGTACGAGGCGATATCGATGAAAACTGGTCCTACGATGTTTACGGTCAGTACTCTGAGGTCAGCCTGGAACAGACCTATCTTAACGACATGTCTGTAAGCCGCATCAAAAACGCTCTGGACGTACGAGTGGATGAGCGTGTAGACACTAATGGCGATCCCGTCAACTCTGAGACATATGGCAACCCTGTTTGCCAGTCCGTACTGGACGGCAGCGATCCCAACTGTGTGCCCTGGAATGTATTCCAGGAAGGCGGCGTAACCCAGGAAGCAATCGACTATCTGGTACTACCGCTATACGCCCGCGGTACCACCGATCAAGAGATTATCTCCGGTTACGTGACCGGCGACCTGACCGACTACGGCGTGAAAATACCGACCGCCGATAGCGGTGTAGCCGTTGTAATGGGTCTGGAAAGCCGTCGCGAAACTCTGAACTACTCTCCTGACTCCGGCTTCCAAAATGGCGAAGGTGCAGGTCAGGGCGGTCCAACTCTAGGCGTAGACGGCAAACTGAGCGTGAAGGAAGCCTTCGCGGAGCTGAGTGTGCCGCTGGTAAGCGGCAAGCCGGGTATGGAGTATCTGGGTCTGGAAATGGCTTACCGCTATTCCGACTATTCCACTGACGAAGAGACCAATACCTATAAGGTGGCAGCCGACTGGCAACCGACCGCTGACCTGAAAGTCCGCGCCAGCTTCCAGTCTGCCGTACGTCATGCCAACATCCGCGAGCTGTATCGCGCTCAGGCTATCGGCCTGTTCGACATGACTTACGATCCCTGCGGTTCTCGTACTAACGATGATGGCGAGGTAATCGGTCCGGACTATAGTGAAGAGCAGTGCGCAAGGACCGGTACCACTTCAGCCTCCTACGGTAACGAGTTCGATTCCCCGGCAGGTCAGTACAACTACATCGGCGGCGGTAACCCGGAACTCTCTCCTGAAGAGTCCGAGACGGTTTCCTTCGGTTTCGTTTACTCTCCCTCATTTGTTGAAGGCCTGACTGTCAGCATGGACTACTTCAACATCCAGGTTGAAGAAGCTATTGCGGGCATCCAGCCAGAAACAATCCTGAGAAAGTGTGCGGAAACCGGCGATGCACTCTTCTGTGACGCCATCAGCCGCGGCGGCAACGGCAACCTCTGGGTTGGTCAAGCTGGCATCGTTGCTACCGACGTAAACATCGGCTTCTTCGAAACGGAAGGTGTCGATATCAACACCAATTACGGTTTTGACGTCGGTGCCTACGGCTCCGTCGACATGAACTGGATTGCCACTTATCTCACCAAGTGGGATCAGCAGGAGTTCGTTGGCCAGCCAGTTGAGGACTGTGTCGGTGTCTGGAATAGCTCTTGTGGAGAACCAACTCCTGAGTTCGTCAGCACCGTTCGCACAACTTGGGCTACACCGTGGAATGTTGACGTGACCGGAACTTGGCGCCACATCGGTGACGTAACCGACCTGGGGACCAATGGTGCAGATTTCGATGCTATTGACTACTTCGACCTATCTGCGTCTTGGGCTGCTTCCGATAGCGTTACCATCCGCAGCGGTATCAACAACATCTTGGATAAGGAGCCGCCGTTAACTGCTGACGCGGGTGCTGGCATTTACGGTAACGGCAACACCTTCCCGGGCATTTATGACGCTCTGGGTCGCTATGCCTTCCTTGGAGCCTCTTTGGACTTCTAATTCTCCGAAATTAGCAAGCTCAAGAAAAAGGCGCGGTGGGCAAACCACCGCGCCTTTTTTATTTTTAAAACTTTTCGACCCAGATTAGCGGAGGAGATACTTTTCCAAAACCTTTAAATAAGCCCCATAGTTCTTGTGCCTGTCTGTCGATCTTTGATGAATGGATTCACGCACCTGCCAGATGCTCGCGGTCTTGACGTAAGTTTTTTGTGTACTGAAATTGAGGCAGGCTGGATCCCACGGCAACCGCAGAAAATTCAATAGACGCCGAATCTCCGGCTCCGGATCCGCCACCAGCTTTTCGTACTCGATTTCGAAAATGCTGTCCGGAAATAGAGTTTTCCAGTGCTCCATAAGCCGGACTTGTTCGACGTAATAGTGTCCAATACTGTCTAAGTCCACCGAGTAATTCATGCCGCCGCCCATCTGCTGAAAATAAACCGAGAGACAATTATTCAGCAAACTGCGCCTAGTCCAGATTATCCTGGATTTTGGCAACACGCTTTTTATCAACCCCACGTGGAGAAAATTATCCGGCCGCTTGTCAGTAACCAAGCTTTTAGACGAAAACCTTTTCTCGAGATAAGCTAAATACTTCCTACCAATCCTCTCAAAATATTTCTGCCCTTCTTTTGCAAGCCCCTGCGGATACCTATCTCTCAGACTATCAACCAAGTCGGGGAAAAACTCCAATTCACCTCCTGCTACAACTCTTGGATGAGCACTCAAAATTTGCTCCAACAGAGTAGATCCTGATCGAAACATTCCACAAATGAATACTGGGGCAGTGGGTAGCTTACTGAGTGCACTAAAAAACCATTCTTGTGAAAATGTCCCTATTAACTCATCAACAAGCTTTTCATGAAGAAATTTATCATAAGATATAAACCTTCGTGCACCCATCTCATTGGCGTGCCTGAATCTCGAAAAAGCCTTATCATAACTACCACAATCATCCAAAAGTTTACCGAGTGCAAAATTCAGCTCTTCCAAATCGCCTGAAGACAAATCTTTTCTAACCACCAAGGAAGATATTCTTTTTACCAGTGGGTCACTCTCACTTTTCGCTTTTTTCAAGTATGCCAAACGACACAGAGCCAAATAGCAGCTATCGTCAATCTCTAATACTTTCTTGTAATAATTGGATGCAGCATTCCGCTCTCCCTCTTCCTCAAGAATCCCCGCAAGATTGACGAGGGAGGGCACGTATTCACAATTAATTTCGATTGCTTTCTCAAAATACTCTCTAGCCTTTTCCTCGCTTCGCAACTCGGAGTAAATAACACCGATATTGGTATACACCTCTTCCTGACCGGAAATATTCTTTTCAAGAGCTTCACAATATTTTTCAAGAGCCTCTTCCAGATAACCTGCTTGCTTAAGCAAATGGGCGAGATTAAAAATAGTGTTGGGCCGATCAGGAATCACTCGCAGAAATTTGTAGTAAGCGTTGATTGCAATTTCAAGCTTATCAAAGGACTTCGCCAACTCTGCCAAATGCAACCAGTATTCAGGCCTATCCGGAACAGCTTGAGCAAGACTTTTGAGGCAACGCAGTGCCTCAACTGGCCGCTTCCACTGCATATATAAGTGAAACTGCTCCCTTAGTAGCCCCTCACTTCCCTCTTTGACAGAAAGCAGCTCCTGATACAACCGCTCCGCTTCAGAAAAACGATTTTGAGCTACAAGGGTTCTCGCTTCATTAAGGCGACGTATGAATGCAGAAGAAAAACTCATAAATCACATCAGGAAATACATAACTTCACACCAACATCAACGATGCCTTACCAATAAAAAATGTTTACAAACGTGATAAACGTTGCCATACGGACTATTATCCTCAATCTATGACTGCAGAAGACCAATCTCAAGCACAATTATATATATGGAAACGCAATCATTTACTATAATAAAACGATTAAATTAGAACCGAAGAAATTAATCTGATACAGAAAAGTGGCAACTGGCGTCAATAGAAAATTGCCACTAATCTTTCGAACTTGTCAATTAATAATTAGTCGGCTTACTACGAGTATCATCATCAAGCATTTTCTTGGTTTCAACTCGCATATTCTCCCACTCTTCAGCGGTCATACAAGTCTTTTGTTTGAAGCGCGAACCAGTGATAGGACGAACTTTACAAATTTTCTTTTCTTTTTCTTGGGCCGAACTGTTAGAAGACTCACTCTTCTGTCCCGAAGATGATGTCGCAGCAATCTGATTATCTCCCACGCCGGAAGCACAGCCCACAAGAAAACTAAAACCGAGAACGGCAAACAAAAATAAATTAACTTTCATATCAATACCCTTATACTTTTCAAAACCTTTTATTATGCCTAAAAGACAGTGCAGCCATATTTTACAGTGCTAGACCTCTATCGTTCAATTAGAAAATTACCAGAATTTCTAGAACTAAAAGACTTACTAGCGACTCTTGGTGTCAATCACCAAACAATTACAGATCCCGCTCTTGAACGTTCTCGCACACCCCGGTGACAGCCGTGGCCTTCTTGATATAACCCACACTTCGTCGTGAGGCATCTCCCCGTTTCACTCCACTACCGTCATTAATATTAAACAGACAGTTTATCTGTATCAAATTTAGCAAGGATTTATAATCCTAATTTATTCCCAGGCAAGACCAGCAGGCAATATCGCTGGCCTACAAGAATAAGACTACCTCTTTACTGGGCGTGGCACTTCTCGCCTCTAGCGGGCTGTCTGTAAAGTTCGGTAACAAAGGAGTACAGCCAAATCGTTTAGATGACGGCGAGAAAGCGATGGAATAGCAGCGTTATTTCAAGCTTCCTCAGCGCAGAGCTGGGCGATTTGGCGAAGTGAACTGTTACCTAACTTTGCGAGCGGCCCACTAGGTTTATCAATTTAGTTCCGATCTCGAAGTACATCTAAAATTCGTCAACTTGAGAGGAGAACCATACCGTGACAAGTGCAGCCAAGCTTCAGTCGTCAACACAACCTCCTGAAGCATATAGACCTCAAGGAGCTTCCCCACAGCAGCTACAACACTATAGAATTAGTGCCACCTATTTGCGCAGCAAGTCAACGATAACCTTACCGTAACATGGATAACAAATGGACACATTGACTGCATTCCTGACGTTGCTGTTTGTCATGGACCCCTTGGGCAACATCCCAGTTTTCCTGGCAGCCCTCAAAACCGTTCCCCAGCGCCGCCAGCTCTACGTCATCATGCGCGAGCTGATCTTCGCCCTGATCGTGTTGTTGGCCTTCCTCTACGGCGGGCGGTTCGTACTGGCATGGCTCGGGTTGTCCCAGGAGGCCATACGCATCGCCGGTGCAATCATCCTGTTCCTGATTTCAATACGCATGGTCTTCCCCAGCGAGGGCGGCATTATGGGAGAGCGGCTGGAAGGGGAACCCTTCTTCGTTCCATTGGCGGTGCCTTTGGTGGCGGGTCCTTCTACCATGGCGATCCTGATGCTGATGACAAACAGTGGAGGGGAGCAATTGATGGACTGGACACTGGCACTGCTCGGAGCCTGGGCGGTTTCAGCGGTGATCCTGCTATCCTCCGCTCCTCTGGCCCGCCTGCTCGGCAATCGCGGCCTGATCGCTGTCGAGCGTTTGATGGGGATGGTGCTGGTGATGCTGTCCGTGCAACTGTTCCTCGACGGCGTAAAACAGAGCCTCGGCTAACCCTCCATTCTTCTTGTTGATGAGCGGCCCACAGAATGCTCATTTTTTAGCCAATTTCATCCCCTGTTACAGTCAAATATCTTCCTCTCCGATCACCCAGCCGGAAAAGGTTGATTTTTAAACAATTCGACTGGCGACTTGATGACTCAACAATTGAAACATGCATACTAACAAACCATTAATTTATAATTTTATTTAATCTTTTAAAGGGATTAAAACGGATATATAGCTTTCTTGTGGTTCAAAAATCACACAGCAAGAGCAATATTTAACCTACCTCACCTTGGTGTAACGTGATACCTCCTTGTCACGATAGTTCCATAATTCTATTCAATGCATTAAAGTCAGCCCGCGCATTAAATGCTACATGCTAATAAACGCATTATAAGTACCCTAAGTACATAAAAGGATGCACTATGATCAAGACCAAATTGAGCGTTGCTATCGCTGCCCTGGGCACCATCGCTGCCGCAGATGTAGCTGCTCAGAACGCGGTTCCGGGCCCGGCCGTTGAAGAGGTAATCGTTACCGGTTCGCGTATTGCCCGCGATCCGCTGTCCAGCACTGGCCCTATTACTATTGTTGACTCCGAAGCAATCAGCCGTTCCGGTGTTGGCACCATTGACGAGCTACTGAGAGAACTTCCTTCAATGGGAACTCAGGGCATCAACTCCAATGACAACAACGGTGGCATGGGCCTGGCGTTTGTTGACCTGCGCAACCTGGAGTCTGCACGTACCCTGGTCCTGGTTAACGGCCGACGCTTCGTTTCATCGAGCTCTGGCGTTAGCTCTGCAGTCGATATGAACAACATCCCGGTTGATATGATCGATCGTGTCGAAGTTCTGACCGACGGTGCCTCTGCCGTATACGGCTCTGATGCCGTTGCCGGTGTCGTCAACGTAGTGATGAAAAAGTCGTTTGACGGCGTGAAGATCAGTGCCCGTGGCGGTGCTACCACTGAAGGTGGCGGCGAGAATGGTGAACTGTCCATCACTTTCGGTAAAGAAGGCGCTCGCGGTAGCTTCATTGGTAATGTTACCCACAGCCAGCGCGATGAGATCACCTACAATGACCGGGACTGGGCAAGCCTGAACAGCTCCCTGACCCCAACCGGGAATATCTATACTAACTACGGCAATTTCTCGGTAGGTGAAGACGGTTCCCTCAACGAAGGTACCACCTCTTACGATATCGGTCAGTTCATGTGGCTGTCTGGCGCTATGGAACGCACCAGCGCTAACTTTGCTGGCGATTTCTCGATTACCGACAGAGTCGAGCTCTACGGTGAAGCGAGCTACACCACCAAAACCACCAACCAGCAATTGGCTGCGCAGCCGATGTACGCTGCCAACGGTTTTGAGATCGACCCGGAACAGCATCTGCCAGACGATATCAAGGCCGAGCTGCAGGCGAAATGGCAGGAAGCCTACGACGCATGGGTCGCTGCCGGTAGCGATATGGATGACGAGGAAAACCCCTACCCGGGCGACACTTGGTCTCACCCCCTCAGTGAAGACGGCGTCGCAGGTTTCAGCAGCCTCTATTCCCGCCCGGTAGCCGGTGGTCCCCGCGACTATGAGCAGGAAACCGAAACTTTCCGCGGCCTGGTTGGGCTTCGTGGCGATCTGGCCAATGGCTGGAGCTGGGATGCCTTCGCCAGCTACGGCAAGAACGAAGGTGAAAATGTTATCGCCAACTCCTACAGCAAATCCAAGCTGGAAGAAATCCTGAATGGCGAAGCGGGAATTGAGCCGGTATTCGCCGGGGGCATGAGCTCTGACGTCATCGACTACATGCGCTACACCGACCGCGAAGACAACGAGTATGAACTGGAAAACTACGGCCTCTCCCTGACCGGTGATATCGAGGCCATTCAATTCCAGGGCGGTGCGCTCGGATTTGCAACCGGCGTCGAATACCGCAAGGAGTCCGGCGAGTTCAATCCCAGCCAGCAGACCCAGGACGGCTCCACATTCGGTAACCAGCAGGATGCAACCGAGGGTGATTACTCCGTTACCGAGGTGTTCGCGGAATTCAATCTGCCAATCCTGTCCGGAGCTGCCTATGCAGAAGAGCTGAGCACCGATATTGCCGTGCGCTACTCAGACTTCGACACTTTCGGCGGTGAAACCACCGGCAAAGTGGGCCTGGTATACGCACCGGTTGAAGACTTGCGCTTCCGTGCAAGTGCCTCAACCTCCTTCCGTGCACCGGGTATCTACGAGCTGTACAGCGGCACCGCACAGAGCTACGAGACTCTTACCGACCCCTGCGATACCAGCGACGCCAATGAGAAAGGCCAGGGTGCCTACTGTGGCAACGCCGCACTGCCGGGAATGGAAGTGGGACCGGGCTTCGAACAGGCTGGCAGCCAGATCCCAACCAATATCGGCGGCAACCAGGAACTGGGGCCGGAAGAAGCCGAGTCCTACACTCTCGGTATGGTCTGGACTCCGGCATTTGTCGACGACCTCTCCATCACTCTGGACTACTACGATATCCAGGTTGAAAACGCGATCACCTCTCCGGATCTGCAGCTGATGCTGGATGATTGCTTCCGCGAAGGTATTGCCACTGCTTGTGCTTCCATCAACCGCGGGGACAGTGGCCAGATCGTCAACCTGGAAGGCGCCAAGATGAATATCGGCGAGATCAGCACTCGCGGTATCGACTTGGATATCACCAACAACTACCACTTCAACGCAGGTCAACTGGCATTGCGTCTGCAGGCCACCCGTCTACTGGAGTACGATGAGTACAACGAGCAGACTGAACAGACCAGTGATTGGCTGGGCTATATCAGCAATACCGGTGGTATGTACGTGAAATGGCGCGGCTTGACCGGCGTGACCTGGTATGCAAACAACGACTGGAACCTGGGCCTGGATGTTCGTTACCTGGGTAACGGCGAGAGCCCCGACCGCGACATGCCCTCCCACACCTACCTTGACCTTCGTGCAGGCTGGGATGTGAACGAGAACGTCCGCGTAAGCGGTGGTATCGACAACCTGAATGACCGCGAGCCCACTGACGGTTCCGGCTACAGCGATTGGAACAGCTCGTACGACTTCCGTGGTCGTTACGCCTGGGCCGGTGTCAGCTACCAGTTCTAGTTCCACGCAACGACGTTATCGGTCGTAATCTGGAAGGGGCGCCTCGGCGCCCCTTTCTGTTTTGGCGGCTATTCCGCAGACAGATGTCCTGTAATGATTATTTCCCTGACAGGACAGGCCTACCGAGCGACCTATTCCACCTCACGCTTCAGATAATCCAACTTCCGCATATAAGCATTCCGGGTAGCCGCATTCCCCGCCAACGAGAAGGCCTCCAGAAAACTCTCGTGGGATTTCTCCATCTCCCCCAATCGATAATTGGCCAACCCCATCAGGAAATGGAAACGGTGATCGTCCTCGTAGCGCCACAGTGCCCGCCGCAACTGTTGCCGCGCCTGCCCATATTCGCCCCGCTCATAGGCATTCCTGGCCCGGTAGTAGAGATAGTAGGGGTTGCGCTCGCGGTGGTAGCGGGCTTTGCGGGCGTAGGCGTCGGCGAGTTCGATGCGACCGTCGTTCCGGTACAGCCGTTCAAGGTTGCTGATCGCCAGCAGGTGGCTTCCCTCTAGTTGCAGGGCATACAGGTAGCTCTGCTCCGCTTCACGCCCGTGGCCGAAGCGGCTGTACAGCGCCCCCAGGTTGGACCAGAGATCGCTGTCAGCCGGATTCAGCTGCAGCGCCCTGCGCAGGTACAGGAACGCGCGCTCGGGTCTGCCCTGCTGCATCAGCTCCATACCGCGGTTGCTGTAGTACTGGGAAAATGCCTCGGTGTCGGACAGCTTGCGCTGGTCGTAGACCGGGTCGTAGGCGGCCAGGTCGAAATCCACCACGCGGCGACCGCGACTGCTCTCCGACACCATGTTGATATGCCGGTAGGTGACGAAGGTCTCAGTCTCGTCATCGAGACTCCATACCGGCGGCACCTCCACCTGGTTGAAGTAGGCTTCTGCACCGAGCGTCCGCGCCATGGCCACCATCATCAGCGTAAAGGCCATACAGTTGCCCCGCTGCTGGTCGTAAGTCTCCGAGGCCGTCAGGGTACTGCCCGCATCGTATTCGACGGTAAATTCCCGCTTTTCGAAGGCGCGAATCAGCGCCGCGAGCCGTTGCTGCGGGCGCTGGTCGGGGGCAATGGAGGCCAGATAGCTGCGCATTTCCGGCGGCAGGGACAGCGGCCGGTCTTCCGGCAGTTGATCGGGCCGAAACGGCTCGCCGAGGATCGCATCGCCACTCAAGGCGCCGGCGGTATCGGGCGACTGTTCTGGTACCGGTACACTGACACAGGCGGAAACCAGCAGGCATACAGCGAGAACTGACGGGGTCTTCATCATTATTATCCCCTACTTGGAAATGTTGTTGCAGGATTTATCACTAAACGGCCTCCCTGTGAATACCCTCGGGGTAAATCACACGGTTTCACCTGTAACTAGTCGCCTGATTATCATACAACTGTTACACTCGGACAGATCCATTGGGAGGTTTCCGACGCCACTACAGGGCCCGCGCGGCCCGGCGAGACGAGCGGAGACGCTTCCAAAGCACAGGGCAGGGAACCTCTGTGCTCTCTCGGTGCGCGCGTGGAGTTGATTCGTTCTATGCTGGCACTGAAACCCGGGAGCACTTTCCAAAAGAGAAGGAATGCCCGGTTAATCCTGAATCCGTGACTTCAGATTAAAGCTATAACAACGGGAACATCAGCTTATGTCGTCGACTACGCATCAGAATAGCGCCGGTTTCTTCGGCCACCCGAAAGGTCTCTCGACCCTGTTCTTCACCGAAATGTGGGAGCGCATGAGTTACTACGGCATGCGTGCCCTGCTCGTGCTCTTCATGACCGCGAGCCTGCAGGAAGAGGGCCTGACCTTCACCGTGGCCACGGCCGCTGCCATCTACGGCCTCTATACCGGTGCCGTCTACTTCCTCGGCCTGCCGGGCGGCTGGATCGCAGACCGGCTGCTGGGCGGCCAGCGCACCATCTGGTACGGCGGCATCGTTATCATGTGCGGCCATATCGTACTGGCCATTCCGCACGACAGCACTTTCTTTATCGGCCTGATCCTGGTGGCCTCCGGCACCGGCCTGCTGAAGCCGAATATCAGCGCGCTGGTCGGCCAGCTCTACAGTGAAGACGACGTGCGCCGGGACAGCGGCTACGCCCTTTACTATATGGGCATCAATTTGGGCTCCATACTTGGCTACTTCATCTGTGGCTACTTTGGCGAGAGCGTCGGCTGGCACTGGGGCTTCGGCGCCGCCGCGGTGGGTATGGCTATCGGCCTGATCCAGTACCGCCACACCATCGGCAACCTGGGCGATGCCAGCCTGAAGCCGGTGAGCCCGATGACACCGGCAGGCGAGAAGAACGCCTGGCGCATCATCGGCGCTACCGTCGCAGCCGCAGCGCTGATCACCGGCCTGACACTGGCCGGAATCATCTCCATCAACCCGGTGATGGTAGCGCAGTATGTCGCTATCGCCTTCACCCTGACTTTTTTCGTTTATTTCGGCTTCATCTATTTCGCCGGCAAACTGAACGAAGGTGAAAAGAAGAAGATGTGGGCGCTGTTCCTGGTGTGTCTCGCCTCTGCCTGCTTCTGGTCCGGTTTTGAACAGGCGGGCTCCTCCCTGAACCTGTTCGGTCGTGACTACACCGACCGGCTGCTGGGCGATTTCGAAATGCCCGCCTCCTGGTTCCAAAGCGCCAACGCCCTGTTCATTATTTTGCTGTCGCCCTTCTTCGCGGCACTGTGGATCAGCCTGGGCAAGCGCATGATCACCCCGTCCTACAGCATGAAGTGCGCCGTGGGCCTGATCATCATGGCCAGCGGCTTTATCGTGATGTTTTTTGCCGCACAGTACGCCGCCGCCGGCCTGAAAGTGGCGCCCTACTGGCTGGTGGCCACCTACTTCCTCCACACGGTGGGCGAGCTCTGCCTGAGCCCGGTGGCCCTGAGTGCCGTGAGTAAACTGGCGCCGCGCCGCTTTGCCGGCCAGATGATGGGTGTGTTTGTACTCACCTACTCCATCGGCAATATCATCGCCGGCCTGCTGGCGGGCAACTTCGATCCGGAGAATGTATCCGAACTGCCGAACCTGTACCTGCAGATCGCCGTATTCAGTATCGGCATCGGCGCCGTGATCGCGCTGATCAGCCTGAAGTCCAAGAAATGGGAAGGGCTCGCGGAAGGAAAAAAGGAAATCGGTGAAGGCGAGGCGGAAGCCCGGGCCGTTTAAGGGCCCACGCCGGACCGCAATTGCGGTCACCAAGGCCACCGGGGTAGCCCGGTGGCCTTTTTTTATTGTCGCGATGGTCTCCCGGATTCCGCTTCGGCCCATCCGGGCTACTCCGGTATCAGATAGCCAGCAGTCCCGCATTCAGCCAGATAAAGCGTACCCCGATCACACACAGCAGACCGGCAAAGCAGTTCTTCAGCAGTTGCGGTGACATCCGGTGCGCGAGCTGGGCACCGAAGCGGGCAAAGATGGCACTGGCCAGTACGATTCCCGCGAAGGCCGGCCAATAGATGTAACCGCTGCTCCAGGCGGGCAACAGCGGTTCGCCCCAGCCCTGTACCGCAAAGCTGATGGCTCCGGCCACGGCAATGGGCAGACCACAGGCGGCCGAGGTGGCCACTGCGCGCTGCATCTGTACGCGGCAGTGCGACAGAAAGGGCACCGTCAGGGAACCGCCGCCGATACCGAAAATGGCCGAGCCCCAACCGATCACAGCGCCGGCACCAGCCAGCACGGCTCCCCCCGGCAGCCGCTCGCCGTTCTCCGCCAGTTGTGCGTGGCGCCTGCCCGCCAGCCACATTCGCATCGCGATCACCAGCGCGAAGATACCGATGAGCAACTGCAGCCAGGTACCCGGGAGCCAGTGGGCGGTCACTCCGCCCAGCCAGGAGCCGAGCAGGATTCCCGGCGTCATGGACAGGAAAATCGACCAGTCCACGGCCCCTTTCAGGTGGTGGGTGCGGATGGAACTGAGGGAGGTGATGACGATGGTGGCCAGGGAGGTCGCCACGGCCATATGGGTGAGGATTTCCGGGGCAATACCGAGCGCGGTGAAGACCAGTACCAGCGCGGGCACGATGATCAATCCCCCGCCGACACCAAACAGGCCGGCAATGGTGCCGGCGGCGGCGCCGACCGCCAGGTAGATCAGTAGCGTTTCCATTCCTTAATTCCCCCACAGTTCCACTGCCACCTGTGGGGCGGGCGAACAGAGAGCTCGCGCCTACAGGCCCCGACTGACCTCGCCGTGCAGCCCCGGCGTCCCCGGACAGGGGCGCGGGCTCTGTGCCGGCAGGCCGATTGGCAGAGTGTTCGATTGAAGACAGCACATCGACGTCAGCTTTTCTTTTCGATATCCAACCAGCCGAAGCCCTGCTGCTGACAGGCGAAGATACAGCTGGCCACCTGTTCGGCGGCGCTGGCCAGCGCCTCCCGGGCCAGCTCGACGGTATTGTTTTTCTCGCTGATATGAGCCACCACCAGGTGCTGCAGCCCCTCGCAGCCGACCCGCTGCAGGAAACCGGCGGCCTGCTGGTTGCTGAGATGGCCGTAGGCCCCGCCGACGCGGCGCTTCAGTGACGGCGGATAGGGCCCCTGGGCCAGCATGCGCGGATCGTGATTGGCTTCCAATACCAGGGCATCGCAGCCGCCGAACTGCTCCTCCACGTGCGGGGTCACGGTTCCCAGATCGGTGAGCAGGCCGAGGCTCGCACCGCAGTGGCGAAAGACGAACTGCGCGGCCTCGCGGGCATCGTGGGGGACCGCCACCGGCGTAACCTGGATATCGGCCACCGCAAATGGCCGGTGGCCCTCGATCAGATGTACCGTCGGCAACTTGCCGATATCTCGCGCGCGCAGCGTGCCGGGCGTCAGGTAGACGGGTAACTTGTACTTTCGCGCCAGCGGCGCGACACCGGAGAGGTGATCACTGTGTTCGTGGGTGACGAGGATGGCACTCAGATCGGCGGGCGACAGGCCGAGCCGCGCCATGCGCCGCTCGGTCTCCTTGATGGTAAAACCACAATCCACCAGCAGGCAATGGTCGCCGCTGGCAACCAGGGTGCCGTTACCCTTGCTGCCGCTTCCCAGCGAAGCGAATCTGAGCGCCATTGAAACGGCGCCCTCAGATCAGGTTCTGGCGGATGGACATCAACAGTTTCGAGGCCTTGGCGCGAGACAGCGGCTGCCCGTGGATGTCGCGCACACGCACCTCGATGGTGTCATTGGCTCCGCGTACCACCACCAGGTAGCCGGGAATTTTCGCGTCCGGTGCGCCGCCACCCAGGCCCTGGACACCGGTAAACAGCGCCGGCTGGGCATCGCTGTCCATCTCGATATTGGCCAGCACCTGCTGCAATGTGACTTTCTCCGCTTCCGCGGCCAGCTCGTCTTCGCCCTGGTCATCGCCCCAGGAGAACCAGCCGCCATCATCCTCTTCGGTCAGCTCGCGATCCTCGTCGTAGGTGACGTAGAAGAGACCGATCTGGTCGTCCTCGCGGTGCAGGCGGTAGGCGCCGACATTCAGCGCGTGTGCCACCGTGGCCCAGGCGCGATCCATGGTCAGGTCCATGGCGATAAAGGGTTCTTTGCCCGCCGGCTCCTGCAGTTGCACTTTCACCGAGCCGCCACCGATGGCCTGGGCCTGCAGCGAGGCCGCGGCGCCGGTGGATTCAGCCGCCAGGGCCGTGGACATTTCGTCGATCATCCAGCCCTCGCGCTCGGGACTGGTGGAGCGCTGCGGCCAGTCGACACCAGCGTCCGCCGGAGTCTCGGCCGACACCGACAGGTGGCGCACATGGATTTCGGTGGTATCCGGCTGTACGCCGGACTCAACCCGCAGCCGATATCTGTCCTTGGTCTCCGGGCTCTCCTTGAACTGCAGCCAGGTGGTCTCCATGATCCCGGCGCTGGCATCGGATGAGGCCAGCTGCAGGCCGGAGGTCCGCAGGAAGTAATGCAGCTGCGGCCAGACCTCTTCCGGCGGCTGGGAAACCAGCACCCAGCGGCGGTTGCCCAGCTTCTGGATCTTGACCCGGTCGGCGCCGATATTGACCGACAACGCCTGGGGCCGCGGCACCTCGAACTCACCTCTCTCGAGCTCGCCGGCACCGACCTGCGGAATCTCGTAGAGCTCTTCCTGGTGTTTCTCGGTGACGCCTTCCGGCATCTGCAACGGCGGCAGGCTGGAGGCCAGCTGGTAATCGTCGCTGCGGTCGCGGAAATAGCCTTCGTTGCCGAACATGCCACAACCAGTCAGCGCCATAGCGGCGATACAGGCTGCGGCTCCAGCGATCAATCTTGTCATTATTACTATCCTGGTTGATTCCCGATTCGCGGGCTCAGAGAACACCCGCGCTGCGCAGAGCCTCGCGCACCGAGGCGTGGTGCTCCGCGGAGAGAGTGGTCAGCGGCAGCCGGATACCGCCGTCGATACGGCCCATTTCCCGCAGCGCCCATTTCACCGGGATGGGGTTGGCCTCTACAAACAGCATTTTGTGCAGTATCTCGATGCGCTGGTCGATGGCGCGGGCGGTTTCCGCATCGCCGTTCAGGGCCGCTTCGCACATCTGCGCCACGGCGGCCGGTGCCACATTCGCAGTCACACTGATACTGCCGTGACCGCCCATCAGCATCAGCTCCAGTGCGGTGGCATCGTCGCCGGAGTAGAGGGCGAAATCTTCCGGCAGCGTGTCCAGCAGTACGCGGGCGCGCTCCATATCGCCGGTGGCTTCCTTGATGCCGACAATATTGCCGATCGCGGCCAGGCGCCGGACCGTCTCCGGCAGCATGTCGACGGCAGTGCGACCGGGCACATTGTAGAGGATCTGCGGAATGGCGACGGCCTTGGCCACGGTTTTGTAGTGCTGGAACAGCCCCTCCTGGGTGGGCTTGTTGTAGTAGGGGGTCACCAGCAGGCAGGCGTCGGCACCGCACTTGGCGGCGGTCTCGGTCAGCTCGATGGCCTCGGTGGTGGAGTTGGCGCCGGTACCGGCGATCACCGGGATACGCCCGGCCACCTGGTCCACGACGCGGCGGATGACCTCCAGGTGCTCGTTGACGTCGAGGGTGGCGGATTCACCGGTGGTGCCCACGGCCACCAGGGCCCGTGTGCCCTGCTCGATATGCCATTCAACCAGGTTGTGCAGACTGTCCCAGTCCAGGCCGCCGTCTGTGTACATTGGGGTAGCCAGCGCCACCATACTGCCGGAAAACATCCTAACTCCTTACTTTCGCACCGTCTCTGCCACCGAAAATGAGACCGGTATGTTACTGAGCGCGCCGGATCTATGCCAGAGGCGATTAGCGGGTCTTCTTCCTGCGCTTCTTCCGCTTTCTCTTGCGCACACCCTCATAGATATCCGGCTCGCCCTGCGGGCGCGTCTTGAAGCGACGATGAACCCACATATATTGTGTGGGATTATCCCGCATACGCGCCTCGACAAACTGATTGACCAGTATCGCGTCCCGCAGTTCGTCGCCGGATGGAATTTCTTCGATCGGCGGATAGATCTTCATGTGATAGCCGGCATCCCCATCCAGGCGGATGACGGTGTAGGGCACCACCAGCGCGCGGCCCACGCGGGCGAAGCGCGAGGTGCCGGTTACCGTTGCCGCCGGCACGCCGAACAGCGGCGCGAACACGCCCTGCTTGATACCGTAATCCTGGTCCGGTGCATACCAGACGGCGCGGCCGCGTTGCAGCGCGCGCAGCATGCCGCGCACATCCTTGCGCTGGTAGACCTCGGAATCCTCGCCGTGGCGCTCGCGCCCCTTGCGCTGCATATAGTCGTAGACCGGGTTCTTGTGCGGCCGGTACATGCCATCTACCTTGTGGTTCATGGCCATGAAGCCGGCGCCGATCTCCAGCGTAGTGAAGTGCATCGCCATCAGCACAACGCCCTGCCCCCGGGCCTGGGGCGCCCGCAGGTGTTCCAGCCCCTCCACCGTCAGGCGCTTGCGCAGCCAGTCGCTGGAGCGGAACCAGGCCATGCCAGTCTCCACCACCGCGATACCGCTGGATTCGAAATTGCGGCGCAGCAGCTTTTGCCGCTCGGCCTCCGTCATGGCGGGAAAACAGAGCGCCAGGTTGCGCTCGGCAATGGTGCGCCGGCTGGATGCCAGGCGCATCATCAGGCGGCCGAGCAGCCGCCCCAGCCCCAACTGCCAACGGTAGGGCAACTGGGCGACCAGGAACCAGAGAGCGAACAACAGCCAGGTGGGCCAGTAGCGCGGATGCAGGAGCTCGGCGCGGAAGCGGGGTTTTTCCATCGAAACTTGTTATCTGCCGCCGGGGAAAGCGGCGCATTATAGCGGCGGGGAGCCGCAGGGGCGAACCTCGCGTTCGCCCATCGGGAAAGTGACTGTCAGTCAGTGGCGCAACAGCGTATCCAGCTCGTCCACCGCCTCGCACCAGTCGGAATCGTCCAGTATCGCCTCCTCGAGGAAGCGGCGCTGGCCGTCGGACCAGAAGGGCGCCTCGGACAGGTGCTGCTGGCCGCTCAGGTGGTGGCGCTCGAGAAATTCCTCGATCGCCGGGTCGTCGGAGTCCAGGCCCAGTTGGGCGAAGAGATCGTTCAGTGAGTGAAAGCCGCTGATTTCCATTGTCTGTCGCTCCCCGCAGATGCGCCCGCCGCCGAGAAGCCGGCGGGAAACCGTTGTCGCAAGTATAGCGCTCAGGGCGCCGGGTTCGGGTTGCCGGCGTGAACTGACTCGATTGCGGCCAACTGGTCATCATCGAGCGCAATATCGGCGCTGGCAATATTGCTGCGCAGCTGATCCATGGTGGTGGCGCCGATGATATTCGCGGTCACAAACGGTTGCCGGTTCACGAACGCCAGCGCCATCTGCGCCGGCTCCAGGTCGAACTCCCGCGCCAGCTCGACATAGGCCGCGGTGGCGGCCTGTGCGCGCTCGCCGGTGTAGCGCTGGAAACGCTCGTACAGGGTCAGGCGCGCCCCCTGCGGCTTTTCACCACCGAGGTACTTGCCGGACAGCACACCGAAGCCCAGGGGAGAATAAGCCAGCAGGCCGCACTGCTCGCGGATTGCCATTTCCGCACAGCCCACCTCGAACGTGCGGTTCAGCAGGCTGTAGGGATTCTGGATGGAGGCGATTCGCGGTTTGTTGCCGTGTGCGGCCAGGCGCAGGTAACGGTGCATGCCCCAGGGCGTCTCGTTGGAGAGACCGATATGGCGCACCTTGCCGGCTTTCACCAACTCATCCAGGGCATCCAGGGTCTCGGCGATGGCGATGCCGTCGTCATCGCTGTGCCGGTAACCGAGGCGGCCGAAGAAATTCGCCTGTCGCTCGGGCCAGTGCAGTTGATAGAGATCGATATAGTCGGTTTGCAGGCGCGCCAGCGAGTCGTCGCAGGCCTTGAGAATCTGCGCCCGATCCAGCCGGGGGCCGCTGCGGATATGCGCCACTCCGGAGTTGGCGGCGCCGCGGCCGGTCACCTTGGTGGCCAGCACCACCTTGTCGCGGTTGCCGCGCGCCGCCAGCCAGTTGCCGATGTACGCCTCGGTGCGACCGAAGGTTTCGGGCCGCGGTGGCACCGGGTACATTTCGGCACAGTCGATGAAATTCACTCCCCGGTCCAGCGCGTAGTCCAACTGCTCGAAAGCCTCCGCCTCGGTGTTCTGCTCGCCGTAGGTCATGGTGCCGAGACAGATCAGGCTGACTTTCAGATCCGTTTTGCCGAGTTGGCGGTATTCCATGGAGGGACTCCTCGAAAACAAAAACGGAATTATGCAGGTTCGGGACCGGGAGTTGTAGGAGCGGCCGACGGCCGCTCCTCATCGTCGTGGTAGTCGGCGGGGGACTTACTGGAAATCGGCTTCCACCAGCGGGCTGATATCGGCATCGTAGTCGACACCGTCGACGCCGAAGCCAAACAGCTTCAGGAAGTCTTCGTGATGGCCCTTGTAGTCGGTCAACTCGAACAGGTTTTCCTCGGTTACCTGCGGCCACAGTTTCTCGATCTTGGCCTGGGTCTCCGGACGCAGTTCTTTTTCGTCCATGCGGAAACGGTCGGCGTCGTCCAGGCGCGGGCTGTCGGTGTAGAGGCCCTCGGTGTAGAGGCGGTAGAGCTGCTCGATACAACCCTCGTGTGTGCCCTCTTCCTTCATCACCTTGTAAACCAGGGAGATGTACAGCGGCATCACCGGAATTGCGGCACTGGACTGGGTGACGATGGCCTTCAACACCGCCACATGGGCATCGGCCTGGCCGCCGCCTGTGATCGCCCGGGCGGCGCGGTCCAGGTCTTCCTTGGCCTTGCCGATGGTGGCCCGACCGTAGATGGGCCAGGTAAGCTTTTCGCCGATATAGGTGTAGGCAACCGTCTGGCAGCCGTCCGCCAGTACGCCGGCGTCACTGAGCGCATCCATCCACAGCTCCCAGTCCTCGCCGCCCATGACCTTAACGGTCGACTCGATTTCCTCGTCGGTGGCCGGCTCCAGGGTCAGTTCGGAAATTTCCAGCTTGTCGGTATTCAGGCTCTTGGAGGTATAGGACTTGCCCACCGGCTTCAGTACCGAACTGTGCAGCTCGCCGGTCTTGGGATCCTTGCGCCGCGGTGAGGCCAGGCTGTAAACCACCAGGTCCACCTTGCCCATATCGCGCTTGATCATCTCGATCGCCTGGGCCTTAACCTCATCCGAGAAGGCGTCGCCGTTGATGCTCTTTGCGTAGAGACCGGCTTTGTGGGCCTCCTCTTCAAACGCCGCGGCGTTGTAATAGCCGGCGGACGCGGTGCGCTTTTCCGTCGGCGGTTTTTCGAAGAACACCCCCAGGGTGCTGGCGCCACAGCCGAATGCCGCGGTGATACGCGATGCCAGGCCGTAGCCCGTGGAAGCGCCCACCACCAGCACATTCCTGGGGCCGCCTTCGACCGCCGGCTGGGACTGGATGTATTCGATCTGCTCGCGCACGTTGGCGGCACAGCCCTGCGGGTGGGCGTTGGTACAGATAAAGCCCCGCACTTTCGGCTTGATGATCATGCCTCGGTTCTCTCCCTTCGCGTCTGGGAACCGCCCCCGCTGCGTTGGGGCAGCGGCAGGCGTGGTCAATCGGTCATTTTGGCCGCCCATTCTAAGGAGGATTCCCGGCCAGTCCATAGCCGGGTTCGCACGCCGGGCAAACCGCTGTCCAGAATATCCCCGTGGCCGGCCAAAGCGCCCGCTCCCAAAACGGGGCAGCCGCCCACTGCCGGTGCCGGCCCGAGTCGCAGCGTCCCCCGCTATGGCGCCGATTTCACGGAGATCGATGCATTTTATGTAATCTCTTTTTGGCACGCTTAGTGCACCTATCCTTGTGGGAGCATCTACCGGCGGCGCCGGCACCCCACTCCCGACGGGCCCACTACGGACAGTGGCACTACACCCCAGGCAAGCGCCTTTCCGGGCAAGAAGCCTTCAGCTCAAATGAAAGAGGTAATCATGAAATACTACTCACGTCACTTCGTAAAACCCGGCGATCTCAACCCGGCTCAACGGCTGTTCGGCGGCCAGTTACTGGCGTGGATAGATGAGGAGGCGGCGATTTTCGCCGGCTGCCAGATGGGAACACCGATGGTGGTCACCAAACTGATGTCGGAGATCGACTTCGTGAGCTCGGCCTTCTGCGGCGACGTGGTGGAGTTCGGCTTCGAAGTGGTGGATATCGGCCGCAGTTCACTCACGGTGCGCTGCGAGGCACGCAAGAAACAGAGCCGCGAGCTGATCATCCAGGTGGAGCGCATCGTGTTCGTGGCGCTGGATGCCGACGGCAAACCGACCCCCCACAACAAGGCCGGCATGACGCTGGAGGAGGCCCGGCTGGCAACCGAGCAGGAGCGCGAAATGCGCGAGCAGCGGTTGGCCAGTTAACCCTCCGCCCCTCTCCCATTCGCGGGAGGGGGGCACCCAGATTCCGACACTCCCCCGGACTCTTCCCGCCCCGCCGATTTCGATAGCGCGCCGCGGGAGTCAACGCAACAGCAACAGCGGCCGCTGGGTGCTGAGCAGCATCCTGGCGGTAATGCTGCCCATCAGCAGGTCCCGCAGGCGGTTGTGGCTGAAAGCCCCCATTACCGTGAGGTCGATATCGTGCTCGCGCTGGTAGGCGACCAGTGCCTCCACGGTTTTGCCCTGCAGGCAGTTGGCAGTTACTGCGATGCCGGCCCTGTCCAGTTCGGCGCTGCCTTCCGCCAGCAGTGCCTCGGCCTTTTCCGGACCACCGACAAAAACCAGGTGACAGGTGACATCGCGGAATACGGGGCTGGAGGCCACCATATCCAATGCCTTGCGCGCCGCCTCGCTGCCGTCGAAGGCCAGCATGATTCTCCGGGGTTCGGCGAAATCCTGGTTCACCACCAGGATCGGCCTGTGCAGCGCGCGCACCACGGTTTCCAGGTGGGTGCCGAGCCCCACTTCCGAGTCGCCATGCTCCTCGCCGCGTATACCAAGCACCAGTACGCGAATACTGTCCTCCAGCTCGACCAGGGATTCGCTCAGGGAATCGTGGCGCTGGCAGGAGATCACCTGCTTTACACCCGCCATCTCGGCGCGCTCGCGCGCCGCCTGAAGCATCAATTTCCCCTGCTGCACCATCAGGCGCGCGCGCTGCTGCTCCAGCGAGGTGAGTTCGTCGAGCAACTCTTCCTGGCTTCCCAGGCCAATACTGCCGGTGAGATCCGCCACCGCCGGCACATTGCCGCGCTCGATATTGTGCAGCAGCTTCAGCGGCGCGCCGGTGCGGCCGGCGATCCAGGCGGCGTAGTCACAGACAGCCCCGGTATAGCGGGAGCCGTCGATGCAGGACAGCACCAGTGGCTGTCCGTTTTCGGGATTGCTGTGACCGTTCAATTCTTTATTGTTGGTATTGTCACTGACGCTCATCAATGTCCTCCGAGGACCCGTTCGATTTCTTCAGGCTTGTCGTGTACACCGAAGCGGTCGACGATGGTCTCGCTGGCCTCGTTCAACCCGACCAGCTCCACCTCGGCTCCCTCGCGACGGAATTTCACCACCGACTTGTCCAATGCGTGGACCGCAGAGATATCCCAGAAGTGGGCGCGCTCCAGGTCGATCACAACCTTGTCCACCACCTCCTTGAAATCGAAAGCGGCGACAAACTTGTCGGCGGAGTTGAAGAATACCTGCCCCGCTACCTTGTAGGTGCGAATACCCTGTTCTTCGTCCAGTTCGGAACTGATGTACATGAAATGGCCCACCTTGTTGGCAAAGAACAGGGAGGCCAGCAGAACACCAACCAATACACCATAGGCCAGATTGTGGGTCCACACTACCACAATCACCGTAGCCAGCATCACCAGGTTGGTGGACAGCGGGTGCTCCTTCAGGTTGCGGATGGAATCCCAGTTGAAGGTGCCGATGGATACCATGATCATCACCGCCACCAGGGCCGCCATCGGGATCACCGCCACCCAGTCGCTGAGAAAGACCACCAGCAACAGCAGGCCGATACCGGCCACCAGCGTCGACAGACGGCCGCGGCCGCCGGATTTCACATTGATTACCGACTGGCCGATCATCGCGCAGCCCGCCATCCCCCCCATCATGCCGGTAGCAATATTGGCGATGCCCTGGCCCTTGCACTCCCGGTTCTTGTCGCTCGGGGTGTCGGTCAGGTCATCGACGATCGTGGCCGTCATCAGGGATTCCAGCAGGCCCACCACTGCCAGCGCCGCGGAATAGGGGAAAATGATCTGTAGCGTCTCAAAATTCAGCGGCACATCCGGCCACAGGAAAACCGGCAGCGTGTCCGGCAGTTCACCCTTGTCGTCGACGGTGCGGATATCCAGCCCCAGGATCACCGCCACCGCAGTCAGCAGCAGGATACAGACCAGCGGCGACGGTATGATTTTGCCGATCACCGGAATAGTCGGGAACAGGTAAATGATCCCCAGACCGGCAGCCGTCATCGCATAGACATGCCAGGTAACGTCCGTGAGCTCCGGCAGCTGCGCCACGAAAATCAGTATCGCCAGCGCATTGACGAATCCGGTCACCACCGCCCGCGAGACAAAGCTCATCAAGTTGTCCAGCTTCAGGTAGCCGGCCGCGATCTGCAGCACCCCGGTCAGCACCGTCGCCGCCAACAGGTACTGCAGCCCGTGCTCCTTTACCAGCGTCACCATCAGCAACGCCATGGCGCCGGTGGCCGCCGAAATCATGCCGGGCCGGCCACCGACAAAGGCAATCACCACCGCGATACAGAAGGACGCGTAGAGGCCGACCCGCGGGTCCACCTCGGCGATGATGGAAAAGGAAATGGCTTCGGGAATCAGCGCCAGTGCGACGACCAGGCCAGCGAGTACGTCGCGACGGATATTGCCGAACCAGTCGGCCTTGGAAGAAGAGAGCAGCATAGGGACGAGCGAACGATCTGGTCAAAAAAGGCCGCGCACTCTACCACAAACCGCCGCAGGTGTCCGGACTGCGGGCGCCGGACAGCGGACACATCCAGCGGACACCTGGCCTCCAGTCCCTCCTCCGAGAAAACTGGAAATTACCTTTAATTTCAGACACTTAACGATAGTTAAAAAACTGGCACGGCCCTTGCTGTATGGCCTTCAAGCGGGGCGACACGCCCCGTGCATCCAGGCTTCAACGCCGGCGCGTCAGACTTCCATACAGCGCGCCGGCACAAGAACAGAAGAGAGACGGACAACCGCAATGATCAGAGACACCTCCGGCCAGGACACCCGTATCGACAGCGCTCCCCTGTGGAAAAGACCCGGATTCCTCAAGGCCGCCACTGCTGGCCTCTTTACCCTCGTTTTCCTCAGTTGGGGGATCAAGGCCTGGTGGGCCACCGGCTCGGTGGACGGCACCCTGTCACTGTCCCGCATCAATGTCGCCCAGGTGGAGCGCGGCGACCTGGTTCGCGACCTGGTGGTCCAGGGCCGCATGGTGGCAGCCAACAGCCCCACCCTGTTCAGCCCCGCCCAGGGCATCGTCAAGTTTTCGGTCAAAGCCGGTGACAGTGTCGAGCAGGGCCAGTTGCTGGCGGAAGTCGACAGTCCCGAACTTTCCAACCGCCTCGCCCAGGAGCGGGCCCTGTTCACCAAGCTGACGGTGGAATTGCAGCGCCAGAAAATCCAGGCCAAGCGCAAGCAACTGGAGAATCGGCAGAAAGCGGACCTGGCCAAAGTCGAACTCACCGCGGCCCGCCGCGAACTGAAGCGGGCCGAGCTGTCGCTGGAAAAACAGATCATTCCGCGGCTGGATTTCGAAAAGGCCGGCGATGACCTGGCCCGCGCCGAACTGGAATACCAACAGGCGGTGCAGAATGCCGAACTGGAGAAGGAAGCCCTGGTTTTCGAAACCCGGACACTGGAACTGCAGGTCTCGCAACAGAAGCTGCAGGTGGAGGAACTGGAACGCAAGGTGCGCGACCTGGAAATCCTGTCGCCGGTGGACGGCACCATCGGCAGCCTGGCCGTCGTGCAGCGCAGTGCCGTGGCCGCCAACGCCCCATTGATCACAGTGGTCGACCTGACCAGCTTCGAACTGGAAGCCGCCGTGCCGGAAAACTACGCCGACGACCTGGGCCTGGCCATGGCTGTGGAGATCAACCTGGGCGGCCGCAGGCTACCCGGCGAGATCACCGCCATCTCCCCGGAAGTGATCGACAACCAGGTACAGGCGCGGGTGCGCTTTACTGAAGAACAACCGCAAAACCTGCGCCAGAACCTGCGCCTGACCGCCCGCATTCTGCTGGAAAACCGCGAGGACGTCATGCTGGTCAAGCGCGGTGCCTTTCTCGATCAGAGCGGCGGCCGCTACGCCTTTCGCCTCAACGGCGAACAACAGGCCGAGCGGGTGCCGATCCAGATAGGCGCGCTGGGCATGAACCGGGTGGAAATCGTCTCCGGCCTCAGCGAAGGCGACCAGATCATTATCTCCTCAGCCGAACAACTGGAAAAAGCGCAAGTGGTTGCGTTGAAACAATAGGGTGCGCCGTGCGTACCGCAAATACCAACGGTGCGCACGGCGCACCCTACACGAGTCCCGAGTCCCGAGTCCCGAGTCCCGAGTCCCGAGTCCCGACAACAATAGGAAAACCATCATGCTGAAAATGCAGAACATCCGCAAAAGCTACCGCACCGACACCATCGAAACCCACGCGCTGCGGGATTTCAGCCTGGAAGTGAACGAAGGGGAGTTCGTTTCCGTTACCGGCCCCAGCGGTTCCGGAAAAACCACCTTCCTGAATATCGCCGGCCTGCTGGAAACACCGACCGGCGGCCAGTACCTGCTCGACAACGAGGATATCGGCAACCTCAACGACCGCGACCGCTCGCGGCTGCGCAATGAAAAAATCGGTTTTATCTTCCAGGGCTTCAACCTGATCCCGGACCTGAACCTGTTCGACAATGTCGACGTGCCGCTGCGCTACCGCGGCTTCAACGGTAAAGAGCGGAAAAAACGCATCGAGAAGGCCCTGGAGCAGGTGGGTCTCGCCGCCCGTGCCAAGCACCTGCCGGCCCAGCTTTCCGGCGGCCAGCAGCAGCGCGTGGCCATCGCCCGCGCGCTGGCCGGTGAGCCCCGCTTCCTGCTCGCGGACGAACCTACCGGTAACCTGGATTCCCTGATGGCGCGCCAGGTGATGGAGTTGCTGGAATTTATCAACGAGTGGGGAACAACGATCATCATGGTCACACACGACCCCGACCTGGCCAGGCGCGCCCACCGCAACATCCAGATTGTCGACGGACAGGTCGCCGACCTGCAGCAGGGCGCCGCCGAGCGCGCCCAGACTGCGACCGCGTAAGGAGACCCCACCATGTTCGGATACTATATTTCCCTGGCCCTGCGCAGCCTGCGCGGCACGCCGATCCTGAGCGCGCTGATGGTGGCCGCCATTGCCGTGGGTGTGGGCGCGTCCATGACCACACTGACGCTCAACTATATGATGTCGCGCAATGCACTGGCGGACAAAGACGATGTGCTCTACGCGCTGCAGCTGGATAGCTGGGATCCGCACGAAGCCAGGAACAATCCCAGTGAAATGCCCTGGCAGATCACTTACAAGGATGCGACCAGCCTGCTGCGTTCCGATATCCCCACTCACCAGGTGGCCATGCACCGCTGGGGCGGTCCGGTAAACCGGGACGACTCGGAAATGCGCCCCTATACCGCCGAGGCCCGGGTCACCAGCCGGGATTTCTTTACCCTCTTCGATGTCCCCTTCACCTACGGTGGCACCTGGTCCAGCGAAGCGGACAACAATCCCGTCTACCAGATAGTACTGTCACAGGAAACCAACGAGAAGTTGTTCAACGGCGAAAACAGTGTGGGTCGCACGGTGAATTTCAACGGCACACCTTTCAGGGTCGTGGGCGTTATCGAACACTGGCAACCCAGCCCCAAGGTGCATGACCTCAACAACGGGGATTTCCTGGAATCCGCTGAAGTCTTCATACCCTTTGGCCTGCACCGCTCCCTGGAGATTTACCCCTGGGGTAATACCAACGGCTGGCTGACGGAAGATATCGACAGCTACGAGGGCTATCTGGGCAGCGAGTACGTGTGGGTTCAATACTGGGTGCAACTGGACAGCAAGGAACAGCTGGAACGCTACCGGGACTACCTGACTGGTTTCATCCGCGAGCAAAAGCAACAGGGCCGCTTTCCGCGCCCACTGAAATTCGGTCTCAGCAAACCTTCCGAGTGGCTGGTGCTTAACGAAGTCGTGGACGATGATGCCCGCATGCTCAACTGGCTTTCCCTGTCCTTCCTGCTGGTCTGCCTGGTCAACGCCGTTGCACTGTTGCTGGCCAAATTCCTGCGCAAGGCACCGGAGGCGGGTGTGCGCCGCGCCCTGGGCGCAAGCCGCAAGGCGGTATTCAGCCAGCACTTGGTGGAGAGCGGCTGTATCGGTCTCGCCGGTGGCCTGGCCGGCATACTGCTCACCATGGCCGGGCTGACGCTGATCCGCCACTTGGCGATGGGCTATATGGACCGCGTGGCCTCCATGGACTGGCTGATGATGCTGTCCGCCATCGGCCTGGCGATTCTGTCCAGCCTGCTGGCCGGCCTCTACCCTGCGTGGCGCATCAGCCGCACCAACCCCTCCATTTACCTGAAAACCCAATAAGGCCCGCGAGGACAAAGGAGAAATGCCATGCTGGAACTGAGACCCATTTTATCGGCGCTCTGGCGCCACAAGATTTCCGCGCTGCTGATCGCCGTGCAGCTGGGCCTGACCCTGGCCATCGTCGGCAACGCCACGGTAGTGATACAGGAGCGGATGGATACCATTGCACGCCCCACCGGAGTGGCCGTGGAGGATATCGTCACAGCCAACTTTATGCCCATTCCCAAGGACTATGACAGAATGGAGGCCTTCCGCCTGGACCTGGACATGATGCGACAGCTTCCCGGCGTGGTGGCCGCCACCGTAAGCCGCGCACCGCTGGCCGGCGGCGGCTCCTCCGCCGGCTTTCACACCAAACCCAATCAGGAGATAGGTGCAACCAACTCCGCCACCTTCCGCGTGGATGAACACTTTATCGACGCCCTCGGCATGCGACTGGTTGCCGGCCGCAACTTTACCGCCAACGAAATCCGCGAAATCGGCCGCGAATCTACCTGGCAGCCGGACACAACCGTAATCACGCAACAACTGGCCGACAAACTCTTTGCCGGTGGCGAGGCACTGGGCAAATCCATCTACTACGGAGGTGGCGACCATCCCATGGAGATCGTCGGCATAGTGGAACGCAATCTCGGCCCCTGGCCGAATTCCCCCATTGCCGGCAACTCGATTTTTTTGCCGATGATCATGGACACCCAGTGGTTCGACTATATCATCCGTGCCGAACCGGGGCAGCGGGACGCGGTGGCGAAACTGCTGCAGGAAAAACTGGCCGAACGCGACCCTCGGCGCGTAGTCGACGTCAAAACCCTGGAGGAGCAGTTGAATCGCTCCTATGCCGGTGACAATACCATGATCACCGTATTGAGCGGCGTGGTGGGCCTGCTCACCTTTATCGTCGCCCTCGGCATTGTCGGCCTTACGGTTTTCTGGATCACCCAGCGGCAGAAGCAGATAGGCGTGCGCCGCGCCCTCGGTGCCACACGCACCGCCATCAGCCGCTATTTCCTGCTGGAGAACCTGCTGATCGCCGCAAGTGGGATTGCGATCGGCGTGGCGGCGGCACAGATCTTCAACCACTTCCTCGCCAGCGAGTTCGACCAGCCGGCCCTGCCGTTGTCGACGACGCTCACCTGTGCCTTAATACTGCTCGGTGTCAGCCTGGCGGCGGCGCTGGTACCGGCCCTGCGCGCGGCGAATATCTCGCCAGCGACGGCCACGCGCAGCGTGTAGATTCGGGACTCGGGACTCGGGACTCGGGACTCAAAGGATTGTGCTGTAGGAGCCTGCCCTGCAGGCGAAAAAACGGATCCCGTTGCCATTCGCCTGCAGGGCAGGCTCCTACATGCAGGGTTCCGTAGGATGGGCACAAATCGGCAGGATTGCCGATTTGGACGCCGAAGGCGCCCGCGCAGCGTGCCCATCAATGGAAACACGGGAATACTTAACACGCCTATGGATAAAATTCTGATCATCGACGACAACTCCGGCATCATTTCCGCCCTGGAGCTGTTGCTGTCCCTGCATAACCTGAACTGCGTCAGTGCCGTCACACCACAAGCGGGGCTGCAGCTGCTGCGGGAGCACGGGGATATCGGCCTGGTGATCCAGGACATGAACTTCACCGCAGATACCACCTCCGGCGAGGAGGGCCGCGAACTGTTTTTCGCCATCCGCGAGATAGAGCCGGACCTGCCGGTGATCCTGCTCACGGCCTGGACGCAACTGGAAATGGCGGTGGAACTGGTCAAGGCCGGTGCCGCCGACTATATCGGCAAGCCCTGGGACGATCACAAACTGGTGGCCACGGTCAAAAACCTGCTGGAGCTGAGCGAGCTGCAGGCGCAGCAGCGCCACTCCCGCCAGGAGGCCATGCAGGCGCGGCAGCAACTGCGCCAGCAGTTCGACCTGCAGGAGATCGTCTACCGCAGCAGTGCCATGCAGAAACTGCTGGAAATGGCCACCCAGGTGGCACGCTCGGAGGTGCCGGTGCTGATCACCGGCCCCAACGGCGCCGGCAAGGAAAAGATCGCCGATATCGTGCAGGCCAACTCGACACTGCGCGACGGCCCCTACCTGAAAGTGAACGTGGGCGCACTGCCGGAAGAACTGATGGAGGCGGAGCTGTTCGGTGCCGAGGCGGGCGCCTACACCGGCGCTGGCAATCGCGCGCGCCAGGGCCGTTTCGAGGCCGCCGACGGCGGCACCCTGTTCTTGGACGAGATCGGCGAACTCTCCGCCAGCGGCCAGGTCAAATTGTTGCGGGTACTGCAGACCGGTGAATTCCAGCGGCTCGGCAGCAGCCAGACGCGTCGGGTGAACGTGCGCGTCCTCAGCGCCACCAACAGTGACCTGCCACAGCAGATTGCCGCCGGTCATTTTCGCCAGGACCTGTTCTACCGCCTGAATGTGATTGAACTGAAAGTGCCCGCGTTGCGCGATCGCGCCGAAGACATACTGCCGCTGGCCCTCGCCTTCCTGCATCACGGTATCGGCCAGACAAAACAGTTGTCACCGCAGGCGCAGTCGGCGTTGGTGCGCTACCACTGGCCCGGCAACGTGCGCGAACTGCAGAACAGCATGCAGCGGGCCGCCGTACTGACCAGTGGCGATACCATCGAAGCGGAAACCCTGGCACTGCCGCAGCAGGATACCGGCGCCAGGGCCGAACTCAGTTTTGAGCCCAGCCGCGAACTGCTCGAGCAGACGCTCGCCAGCTGCAATGGCATTATTGCCCAGGCGGCGCGCGAACTCGGCCTCAGCCGGCAGGCCCTGTACCGCCGGTTGGATAAATACGGTATTCCCTACTGATGTGCAACCGCGAGTTCACGACCGCCAGGGGTGGCGGAAACACAGGGAGCACTTTCCGCCGGTGCGCACAGCGGCTCCCTGCCCGGCCGGCGCGCCCGAATCGTACCTATTGAGGGAGTTGGAGGCGAATGCAGACCAGCCTTGAAGGCCGTATCTTTGGCGTAACCCTGCTGGCGGTCGCCGTCGGTACCAGTATCCCGTTTGCCCTGCTGTATTTCGATATTGATATTTATCTCGCCTGGGCCGGCGGCCTGCTGCTGGCTGTCGCGGTAGCACTGGCACTGCTGCGGCCGCTGACAGCGTCGCTCAACCGGGCCCTGGATGCACTGGAAAGTGGCCTGTTGAATTTCCGCGACGGCAACTTCTCCAACTCCCTGGTCATACGGCGCCGTGACGAACTGGGCCATATCGGCCGGCGCTACAATGAAGTGGCAGAAATACTGCGGCGCGAGCGCGCGCATATTTACCAGCGCGAATTGTTGCTGGATACCGTCATCCAGAGCTCGCCGCAAACCCTGCTGCTGCTGGACCAGGATGAGCGCATCATCTATGCCAATACCAGTGCCCGCCACCTGCTGAACAACGGCAAACCACTGCAGGGACTGCGACTCGAGCAGGTAGTGTCACAGTGCTCTCCGGAACTGGCGGATGCCATCGCCCGGCGTGAGGACGGCCTGTTCAGTTACAGTGGCGCCGACGGCGCCGTAACCCAGCATATCGGCAACAGCTATTTTGTCCTCAATGCACACCGCCATAGGCTGGTCGTGATTCGCGAGATGACCCGCGAACTGACCCGCGCGGAAGTGCAGGTATGGAAAAAAGTCATCCGCCTGATCAGCCATGAACTGAACAACTCCCTCGCACCGATTTCCTCTATGGCCCACAGTGGCAAGATGTTGGCACAGCAGCTGGATAAATCCTCCGCGTCGGCTCCGAATACCACGAGTCACAAACCCGCCGCCCTGGACAGGGTATTCGACACCATTGCCGAGCGCTGCCGACACCTGACAGAGTTTACCCAGGGTTACGCCCGCTTTGCCAAATTGCCGGCCCCAAGCTGTGAAGCAGTACAGTGGCAACAACTGATTGATCGACTGGCACCGCTACAGCCCTTCACCCTGAAGGGTGAGCTGCCGGAAAGGCCCGGATATTTCGACCCGGTGCAGATAGAACAGGCGCTGCTGAACCTGTTCAAGAATGCACACGAGGCCGGCAGCGACGATACGGAATTGCAGATCCGCGTCGACCGCCAGGGCCAGCAACTGGTGGTCAGCGACCGCGGCTGCGGTATGGGGGAGAAGGTATTGCAGCAGGCCCTGTTGCCCTTCTACTCCACCAAGTCACAGGGCATGGGGCTGGGCCTGGCACTGTGCCGTGAGATCGTCGATGCCCACGGCGGCAATATCCAACTGCACAATCGCGACGGCGGCGGCCTGCAGATCAGCCTGTGGTTGCCGTGGACCCAACAATCCTGATAACGGCACCCCGCACCGGAAAATCTAAACGCAATGCATTCGCAATTTCATGCAAGCTGCATACGTCGATCGTGATCTAACCTGATAGAAAAGCGGTTACCGCAGATTTTATTCA
Source organism: Microbulbifer litoralis (assembly GCF_023634065.1). Taxonomy (GTDB): domain Bacteria; phylum Pseudomonadota; class Gammaproteobacteria; order Pseudomonadales; family Cellvibrionaceae; genus Microbulbifer; species Microbulbifer litoralis. Next base: position 194,192 of record NZ_JALKCV010000002.1, on the reverse strand, counting down.
GTGAGGTGAATGACCATGAGCCAAAACAGACGGAATATTTCACGGCGGAAATTCCTGAAGCTGGGCGGCGGCGTCGCGGTGTTACTGCCGCTGGCACTGATCGCCACCGACCGCGCGGCGGCCCAGGGCAAGGCCAGCAAGGAGGCGGTGCAGTACCAGGAATCCCCCAAAAACGGACAGAAATGTGGCGACTGCCAGTTCTTTACCTCGCCGGATGCGTGTCAGGTGGTGGAGGGCAAAATCAGCCCCAACGGCTGGTGCAGCCTGTTCGTGAAGAAAGCGTCCTGAGCCGGCCCGACGGCACAATCCCTGTACGCCGGGCCGGGATACATCAGGCGGACTCGCGCTGCTCCCCGCGCAGCTTGTTGACATCCGCGCGCGGCGGCGCGCCGAACATGCGGCTGTACTCGCGGCTGAAGTGCGACGGACTCTCGTAGCCTACGCGGTAGCTGGCCGAGGCGGCCTCCAGCCCCTCGGTCAGCATCAGGCGCCGCGCCTCGTGCAGGCGCAGTTTTTTCTGGAACTGCAGTGGCGACATGCGGGTCACCTGTTTGAAGCTGTGGTACAGGGACGACTCACTCATATTGGCCAGGTCCGCCAGGTCACCGACACGCAGCGGCTCGGTAAACCGGTTTTTCAGTACTGCAATAACCCGGGAGACCCGGTTGGCCTGGCTATCCGCCAGCGCAAACTTGCGCATGCGCGGCCCCATTTCCCCCATCAGCGCGCGATAGAGAATTTCCCGGCGGATCAGCGGTGCCAGTATCGGCGCGTCCGCCGGCCTGTCCAGCAACTCCACCAGCCGCGTAATCGCATCCAGCATTTCCAGGTCCATCTGTGCCACACACAGACCACAGGAAACTTCGCTGCAGGCGGCATCGGTCTCGAAGGTGGGTGCCTGGTCACCCATTTCGATGACCAAGTCCGTGACTTCCTGCGGGTCCACCGATACCTTGATGGCCAGGTAGGGCTCCTCCGCGGAGGCCCCGATCACCTGGCCCAACACCGGCAGGTGAACCGAGGAAGCCAGGTAACTCAACGGTTTGTAGACCAGGGTTCTGTCCCCCAACTGCAGGGATTTGGAGCCCTGCACGATAAATCCCAGGGAGGGCTCGTAGACACTGGAGACACAGCTGCTGGTGTCATTGGCCCGGCCGAATGCGAGACCGGCCAGTCCCGATTCCTGCATCCCCTCGCCGGGCATCCGGCGCTGTACCAACTGCGCCAGGCGCTGCCGTTCCACTTCCATCGATACGTTTTCCCCTCTGTCCAGACTCTCACTCACAACTTCTCTCCCCCCGGCTTCCCGGATCTGCAGAAGCGGCCCTCAGGCGCGGCCGGATGGGCGCCGCGCCAATGCGAACCGATCTATTTGACGACTGGAAGGGCCAGTATACGGAGATTTAGGCAAGCCGCTTAGACTTTTGCAGAATTGGGCAATAAGCATGCAGCAATATGCAATACTGACAAATACTGCCAAGCCCCCGTATTTACTGGCATTCTCGGATTGACAGAATGTGACCCCCTGTCCACCCACGCCCCAGCCCCACTGTCCGGCCAATGCCGGAATAATTTCCATCAACCCAGCCGAACAGGAATAGGCAACCGGATCGATGGACATGGAGGCGTCAAATACGCCCGGGACAGAAGTTACAACCTCCACCAAAGTTGAGGTCAAGCATTTCCTTACGATCGAACGGAGGAAATCAGGGAAGGGCTCAGCCGCGGTAGCGGGCCGATGGGAAGACCAGGACATACAGCCGCGTGACCAGCGACAGCGGGATACAGACCAGGATGATGAGAAGGCCGAGCAACGCGCGCATCAGGTCGCTGCCCTCTTCATTCATTTCGTCCCTGTCGGCAAGGTAGGCGTTGTAGCAGTGATCCGGCCCGTCTATGGGCAGAAAGGTGAAATTGATGACCCTTTCCATGGCCAGCCAGTAGGGACGGAGGGGAGTCTCCTCCACATGGGAGAAGTAACCTGTGCGCGCGGAAATGGTCGCATCCGGGTTGCCGCCGGCAAGCGCATTGCCCAGTTGGTCGATGGCTACCAGTACGCCGCCTATCCAGCTCACCGATCATTCCCCTTCACCCCGGAAAATGCCGCTCGTTCACAGAGTCAGCAGACACCGGGGCGATGGCTCAGGAGTCGCGCCCCGCGCGTCGGCGCAGTTGCTCAACCCCGGATATCAGCGGTGGAGCGGCAGCGCAGGTTGGTATAGTAAACCCGGCAGTCCCCCTTCCAGGGACAATCCGAATCCACCACCAGTGGCTCCGCCGACAGTGGGCAGATTTCGGCGCGGCTGTCACTGCACCAGTTGCCGGTGTCCAGCTGGTAACAGGCGGCATAGCCCATGGGGCAATCCGCCAGCGCCATCACCTCGGTATCACCGGCCAGGCAGTGGCGGGGAAAAGCCTGCAGCTCCGACAGCGGCACGTCTCGCCGGGTGTAGCCGTCGGGTGTGCCCTTGAGATCACCCCAGAAGCCATCCCAGCCGGCGCAGCCGCCGAGCAGCCCAACGAGTATCGGGACAATTGCGAGTTTACTTTTCATAGACAATACAGCGTTTGCCTCCGGAAATTTCGTAACATTGCGCCGACGCCGGGCAGATAGATCCCGGTGCCAGCTCCTCGGCATCGCCCGGGCAGGCGTCGTAATTGCGTTTACTGCTCGCCGGCGCCGGTGCCGGGGCCCGCTGTTCCCGGTACTCCGCCTTGGGGATCGGCCTGCTGTAGGGATAGACGACTTCATCGCGAGGGTCGGTCGTACCACAGCCGCCCAGTAGCGTCGCGGCAATGACGGCAATGGCGGGAAGGATGAATGCGAACCTTGTCATGACTGCTGTCTCCTCATTTCCCCTCTCCGGTCCCTCTCGGGCAAATACGGAGACGGGCCAGCCTTTCAGATGATGGCGACCAAAGCCACTGCTGTGGGCACCGCGCGAGCCCCGAAATCAATAGACCCGCATGATCGGGAAGAACCAGCAGGCGGATCCCACCTTTGTCATTTCCGATTCCACCGAACAGCGACGGCTGCTGGAGGGCGGCAGCTGGGAGTTGGGCTGGTAGTGACCGACCTCGACAAAATCGGCACTGTGGCCGACATCGTCCGGATTGAAGAAAAATGGATCGTTTCTGTCACCGCTTTCCACGGGCAGAAAAACACAACCTTGCAGCGCCAGCAGCACCAGTGCCGGCAGAGCGAATATCCCTATGCGCTTCATTTCCGAATACCTCTCGATTTCAGAGTTGCGCGTTTACAGTGATCTTTTTCAGTGTAGTGGGCGGGTGTTTTGACTCGCCGGTGGCGGGGGAATTTATGCGCGGAATTCGACCAGAGGCAGGGAGGGGAAAACGATCACCGGCTGGCGGCGCGTAGTTTTACGCAGCCAGCCGGCGATCGGGGGCACATACGCCTTACAGCAGCAGCCGGCGCACGTCGCCGAGAACGCTGACCAGGTAAGTCAGGAAGCGACCGGCGTCGCTGCCGTTGACGGCCCGGTGGTCGTAGGACAGGCCCACCGGCAGCATCTTGCGCGGCACGAATTCGCTGCCATTCCAGACCGGTTTCACCGCCAGTTTGGAGACACCGAGAATACCCACTTCCGGCGCATTGACGATCGGCGTAAAACCGGTGCCACCGATGGCGCCGAGGCTGGAAATGGTGAAGCAGGCACCCTGCATATCCTTTGGCTTCAGCTTGCCGTCGCGGGCAGCGATCGCCATTGCGGTGGCTTCTTCCGCCAACTCGTACAGGCCCTTTTTATCCACATCGCGGATCACCGGTACCATCAGGCCCCGGGGCGTGTCCACGGCCATGCCGATATGCACGTAATCCTTGCGCACGATGTGCTCGCCGTCGTTGTGCAGCGACACATTGAAGCTGGGCTCGGCGCGCAGCGCGGCGGCGGCGGCTTTCAGCAGGAAGGGCACCGGCGTGAGCTTCACCCCACGCTTCTCCGCTTCCGCCTTCATGGACTTGCGGAAGTCCTCCAGTTCGGTGATGTCGGCATCGTCGAACTGGGTTACGTGGGGCACATTGAGCCAGTTGCGCGCCATATTCGCGGCGGTGAGCTTGTGGATCTTGCTCATGGGCTCGGTTTCCACCGGGCCGAACTGGCTGAAATCGATCTCCGGCATGGGTGCCACGCCGGCACCGACACCCACGGCACCGCTCTCGGCCTTCTTCACCTGCTCCTTGATATAGGCGTGCAGGTCGTCTTTGGTAACGCGGTTGCGCGGGCCGGTGGGCTTGACCTTGTTGAGGGTCACCCCCAGCTCGCGGGCCAGCTTGCGCACGGCCGGGCCGGCGTAGACTTCGGCGGAAACGGTCAGGTCGCGCTCCAGGTAGCGGTCCTTTTGGGGAGCCGGGGGCTCTGCCGGCGCTGCCGGTTCCGCTTTCTGTTCGGGTGCGGCAGGCTTTTCCTCTTTCCTGTCGGCTTTCGCGGCCGGAGCGGCCGCGCCGCCGGACACGATCTTCATGACCCCCAGCGCATCGCCGGTGGAGACCTTGTCGCCCTCCTTGACCGCGATGGAAACCACGGTGCCGGCAAAAGGCGCCGGTACGTCCATGGAGGCCTTGTCGCCCTCGACCACGATCAGGGCATCGCCCTCTTCCACTTCGTCGCCGGCCTGGACACTGATTTCGATCACGTCGACAGCGTCGGCGCCGCCGAGATCGGGCACCTTGACGGTTTCCTCTTTCGACTCTCCAGAGGCCGCTTCACCGGCGTCGGCATCTTCAGATTCATCCGCGGATGCTTCTGCGGCTTTCTCTTCTGATGATTCTTCCGCCTCTTCCTTTTCCTCGGGCTCGGAGGATGCCTCCTCGCCACCATCGGCATCGGTTTCGATCTCGCCAATCACATCGCCCTCGGAGACCTGGTCGCCTTCGGAAACGGAAATCTTGACGATCTTGCCGGCGTAAGGGGACGGCACGTCCATGGAGGCCTTGTCGCCCTCGACGACGATCAGCGCATCCTCCTCCGCGACGGTATCGCCCTCGGCGACGGAAATTTCGATTACGTCTACCTGATCGGCACCGCCGAGATCAGGCACTTTGATGACTTGTTTTGCCATATTGTCTGCCTTCCTTACCTGGTGCCTTACACGAGACGCGGATTCGCTTTTTCCGGGTCGACGTTGAGTTTCTTGATCGCTTCACTGACCTCTTTGGCCTCGATCACACCCTGCTCCGCCAGGCTGTTCAGCGCGGCGATGGCGACATAGTTGCGGTCCACTTCGAAGAAGCGGCGCAGCTGTTCGCGGCTGTCGCTGCGGCCGAAGCCGTCGGTACCCAGTACCGTCAGGTCGCCGTCGATATAGTTGCGCAGCGGCTCGACGTAGGCGCGGATGTAATCGGTGGAGGCGATCACCGGGGATTCGTTGTCCTCGAACTGCTCGGTGATCCAGGCTTTGCGCGGTTTCTTCTCCGGGTGCAGCATGTTCCAGCGCTCCACGTCCTGTGCCTCGCGCGCCGCTTGTGTGGCGGAGGTCAGGCTCCAGACATCGGAGGTCACGCCGAATTCGTCCGCCAGCAGCTCTGCCGCCGCCAGCACCTCGTTGAGGATGCAGCCGGCACCAATCAGCTGTACATGCTTCTTGGCCGCCTTGCCGCGGGCACCCTTCTTGGCGTTCGACTTCAGCTTGTAGAGTCCGCGAACGATGCCCTCTTCACATCCCTGCGGCATTTCCGGCTGCAGGTAGTTCTCGTTCTCGATGGTGACGTAGTAGAAGACATTCTGCTGCTCTTCATACATTTCCACCAGGCCGCGCTGCAGGACCACCGCCAGCTCGTAGCCGTAGGCCGGGTCGTAGCTCTTGCAGTTGGGGATGGTGGCGGACAGCACGTGGCTGTGGCCGTCCTGGTGCTGCAGGCCTTCCCCGTTCAGCGTAGTGCGGCCGGCGGTGCCACCGATCAGGAAGCCGCGCGCCTGCATGTCGCCGGCGGCCCAGGCCAGGTCGCCGATGCGCTGGAAGCCGAACATCGAGTAGTAGATGTAGAAGGGCACCATCGGCACGCCGTGGTTGCTGTAGGCCGTGGCCAGGGCGATCCAGGCGGACATGGAGCCGGCCTCGTTGATGCCCTCTTCCAGCACCTGGCCCTTCTTGTCTTCCTTGTAATACATGATCTGGCCGTGGTCGACCGGGGTGTATTTCTGCCCCTGGGAGGAATAGATACCCAGCTGGCGGAACAGGCCCTCCATACCGAAGGTACGCGCCTCGTCCGGCACGATGGGGGCCACGTTCTGCCCCATGTTCTTGTCCTTGACCAGCGCAGAAAGGGCGCGCACGAAGGCCATGGTGGTAGAGATCTCGCGATCGCCGGAGCCCTTGGTCAGGGCGCTGAAGATATCCAGGCCGGGCACCTCCAGTTTCGGGCAATCGTGCAGGCGCTGCGGCACCGGGCCGCCCAGCGCCTTGCGGCGCTCGGCCATATATTTCATTTCCGGGCTGTCCGGGGCCGGGCGATAGTAGGGGATGTCCTCGATTTCCTTGTCGGTAATCGGGATGGCAAAGCGGTCGCGGAAGCGCTTCAGGGCGTCCACGTCCATCTTCTTGACGTTGTGGGTATCCATGGCCGCTTCACCGGCGGCACCCAGGCCGTAACCCTTGACGGTCTGCGCCAGGATCACCGTGGGCTTGCCCTTGCTGGCCATGGCTTCGGCGTAGGCCGCGTAGACCTTGTACGGATCGTGGCCACCGCGGTTCAGCTTCATGATCTCGTCGTCGGAGAGATCCTTGACCATCTCCTCGAGCTCCGGGTACTTGCCGAAGAAATGCTCGCGGGTATAGGCGCCGCCGTTGGCCTTGAAGTTCTGCATCTCGCCGTCGACGGTTTCGTCCATGACTTTCTGCAGCAGGCCTTTGTCGTCCTTCTCCAGCAGCGGGTCCCACAGGCGCCCCCAGAGGACCTTGATCACATTCCAGCCGGCACCGCGGAAGATACCTTCCAGCTCCTGGATGATCTTGCCATTGCCGCGCACCGGGCCGTCCAGGCGCTGCAGGTTGCAGTTGACCACGAAGACCAGGTTCTCGAGGTTTTCGCGGCCGGCCAGGGAGATGGCGCCCAGGGTTTCCGGCTCGTCGCACTCGCCGTCGCCGAGGAAGGCCCAGACCTTGCGATCGCCGCGGGGCGACATGCCGCGCGCGGACATGTAGCGCATGATATGCGCCTGGTAGATGGCCTGGATCGGGCCCAGGCCCATGGAGACGGTCGGGAACTGCCAGTAGTCCGGCATCAGCCAGGGATGCGGGTAGGAGGACAGGCCCTTGCCGTTCACCTCGCGGCGGAAGTTGTCCAGCTGCTCCTCGTCGAAGCGGCCCTCGAGGTAGGAGCGGGCGTAGATGCCCGGGGAACTGTGGCCCTGGAAGAAGATCAGGTCGCCCAGCTCTTCGCCTTCGTTGCCGCGGAAGAAATAGTTGAAGCCGACATCATAGAGGGTGGCGGCAGAGGAGAAACTGGCGATATGGCCGCCCAGGTTGTCGGCACTCTGGTTGGCCCGCACCACCATGGCCAGCGCATTCCAGCGGATCAGCGAACGGATGCGGCGCTCCATGAACAGGTCGCCGGGCATACGCTTTTCCGCATTGGGCGGAATGGTATTGCGATAGGGGGTGGTGATGGCGGCCGGCAGCTTCACACCTATGTCGGTGGCGCGGTCGGACAGCTGCTTGAGCAGAAACGCGGCACGCTCCTTGCCGCTGTAGCGGATCACCGCCTGCAGGGCGTCCAGCCACTCCTGCGTTTCCTGGATATCGGTTTCGTCTTGCATCAAACAATGCTCCTCGGCGAATTGTGCGACGTCGAGTCGGTGCGTCTTCTTTCTATTCAGACTCAGTTTCTGGCAATCGGGCAAAGTACAGCGCGGGCAGAAAATTGCTTCCTTTTTCTCAGCGTATCCGCCAATTCACCGCCCTCGTTGGCGGAAATGCAGAGTGTGCGGGCGCTCACATCTGCGCTGGCGAAACAGGAAGGAGCCGGCATCTGTCTGCTACCGCGCTTTTATGATTCTCCGGACGCGGAACCCCGGCCCAGAGGGCCCCGGATCCGCGGGCGGAGGCGATTGTAGTATTACTACAAGAAATTTTCCAGATAGCACGATTAGTAACAAATAAAACCATTTTCCAAAACAAATATATTCCTCACCTCGGGATCGGCGGAAGAAATTGCGGCAAAAGACGGAAATTTAATTACAAAATCGAGTCCCGGTGGCGCCCCCCGGTCACACCTCCAGCGGGGTGACGCGCCCCCCGCCAGGGCATTCGACCGACAACAGCTGGAAACGCGAGGGGCATCGGGCAACAGCGCGCCCTCTATCAATACCGGTCGCAGCACCAGAAGACAGGCACCCGCTGTATCGGCACTTCCGCGGAGAAAAATCGTGACTCACCAGTCAGTCCGTTCACAGCGCTCCCCATGCGGGGCAAAACGCATCGGCAGAGACAACCACCGGAAAGATCATTCACTCAAGTTTCGAAGTTCGAGATTGCGGATCGACAGGCGTAGCCCGGATGGAGCGCAGCGGAATCCGGGATTTCCGCCCGCCGTACAATGGCTTTCCCCAATCGACCCACACACGCCACACCCCCGCAAGGCCAATGGCGGTACCCGCCAGAGCCCCCAGCAAGTGGCTGGAAACCGCCACCTCTGCCCGGATCAGTTCCGCGGTGGCGGCATTGGGCCCGACGATCAGCTCCCAGGCCACCTTGCCGTAGCAACCCGCCAGCAGCAGTGCGCCGGACAACCGGCGCCCGGCCAGGTCCCGGCAGCAGCCCCAGCAGAAAAGCCCGTGCAGAACACCCGAGAGGCCGCGATACAGCTCCAGACCCGGAAACCAATACCAGAGACCCGGGCTTATCAGCAGCGACAACGCCACCACCAGACCGAGATAAACCGGCGCCCGGTAGTGTTGGCCATGCAACAGCCATAGCATCGCCACGGCACCCACATTCATCACCAGGTGGGTGCCGTTGGTATGAACCAGGTGGCCGGATAGCAGTCGCCAGAGCTGCCCCGTCGCCAGGGCCTCGCGATCGAATTCGAGCCAGGCGAGGTGGCACAACTGCAACAGGGCACAGGCCAAGATCAGTAGCAGGGGGCCTCCGGCACCGCGCGGGGGAAAATTGAGGTTCGACATTTCTGCCATTGTGCCCGACTGGAGCCAGTCGGGCGACAAAGAATACTGCGCCAGTATCGACCGGTAAAACCACGCCGGCAATCACTGTTTACCGTATCACTACAGTAAATGGAGAAGAAAAACAGGCCGCCCCTGACAGAATCACAAGACAAGGTACAATAGCCACTAGCCTGACCACACATAAAGATAAAAAAATTCCACTATGCCCCGATCAATTCCTGACGAAATTCACGCCATATGGGATCGACTGGCCGAATTCCCGGAACCACAACTGAGCACCCGGGGCATGCAGTTCCTGCTTCACTCCATCAGCGGGCTGATTGATGCCCAACACGGTTACTGGCTCAGTGGACTCCGGATGCGCCACCTGAATGCAGAGACAGATCCCATGCGCGGCTGGAGGCTGGGACCAGTGTTTCATTACGGAGAGCTGCCTGGCGATAAAGCGCTATACAGAAGCAAGGTGAGGGAAACGGAGACAGGCAAGTACGCTCTGGATGAAAGCACCAGCAACCATCTACGCCAGGCGGGAAGATTTCGCGCCACCCTGATGCGGGACCACGTCCCCCCCGAATTTTTCCAGAGCGCACACTACCGGGAACACTATCTGGCCCGCGGCATCACCGACACGCTCTTTGTGGTAGCGCCCGTCAACGCGGATACGGAAGTCTACTTCTGTTTCAACCGCATCGGCAGCAGCGAACCCTTCGGGAAAGCCGATCTGGATATCGCCGCTGACACCATTCGCAGCCTGGGCTGGTTTCACAGGAAGGTACTGCTGGGGCACGGCCTGTTGATTGCCTGCAAACCGCTGACTGCTACGGAACGGAAAGTGATGCACTACCTGTTGACGGAACTCGCCGAGAAGCAGATCGCCGAAAAGCTGGAGCAGAAAGCCGACACGACCCATAAACATATCTGCAACATCTACCGCAAATTCAATATCAACAGCCGTGCCGCCCTGATGGCGACCTGGCTCGGTCGGCCGACGTGATCCGGGGCGGGCCATTCCCTGATTAGGGAATAACGCCAGCCGGTCCACCTGTGGCAACCTTGCATGTGACGCGTTTCACATCGACACCGACCGAATACGGATTATCGCCATGCGGACACTGGAATGTCGCCCGACCAATGCATCGATTACCTGGTACGCGATCAACGACGGCAATCTCCCCTCCGACGCCCCAAACCTGAAAGCGCAGGAACCGAAGCCCGGTACCCGCCCCGCTCGCAGAAATCGCGCATGTTGAATGCTCTCCCACTGCCCAATGAACTCACACTGCGCCCGGTGACGGATGCGGATCGGGGGTTTATGCAGGAATTATTCGCCTCTACGCGAAAGCACCTGCTGAGCCTGCCGCTGCCACAGCAGCAAGTCGACCAGTTACTGGAACAACAATACCGGCTCCAGCATTCCCATTACACCCTGCAATGGCCGGATGCGGACACCCGGATCATTGAACACGCAGGCAAAGCCATCGGCAGCGTCACGCTCGATGAAGGGGAAACGGGCCTGCATCTCATCGATATCGCCTTCGAGACCAGCGTGCGTGGAAGGGGACTGGGGACATCGATACTGCGTGCACTGCAGGCGCAAGCCGAAAAACACGGCTTGCCGATCAGCCTGTCGGTGGACCGGCAAAACCCGAGAGCCAGGAAACTCTACCTCGCCCTTGGTTTTCGCGTGAACGGGAATTCCGGAACCCATGAATCCATGCAATGGCAGCCGACCACTGCAGCGATCACTGGCAACTTTCATTTGCCAGCATTTAGCCAATAGCCGCCCCAGGCGGCCGCTTTTATAAAACAACAACCAGGGAGCAGACAAATGGCCGAACCCTTCCTCGGGGAAATCAACTTTTACCCCTACAAGTTCACCCCCAAGAACTGGATGCCATGCGACGGCAGACTGTTGTCGATCATGCAGTACCAGGCGTTGTATTCCCTGCTCGGAACCCAGTTTGGCGGCGACGGCGTTTCAACCTTTGCGTTGCCCGATCTGCGCGGCCGCGCAGCCATGCACCCAGATGAAAGCACGCCACAGGGTACAAAGGCGGGCGAGGAGGACGTCACCCTGACCGAGAACCAGATTCCCCAACACAACCACAGTGTCACGGCTCACACGACCACCGGCACGCTCAAGGAATATGACAATAGCCTTTTCGCGGCCGCCTCCGGATCCGATGCCAAACTGTATGCCGCATCGGGCTCCATGCAGCCACTGAGTGCAGCCACTGTGTCGACTGCCGGCGGCTCACAGCCCCACCCCAATTGCCAACCGTCACTGGTCGGCAATTACTGCATCGCTGTCCAGGGCATTTTCCCGAGTCCCGATTGATACCCAAGCGGGAATATCACAAGGAGCATAAAAATGAGCGAACCTTTTGTGGGAGAGATCCGCATTTTCGCCGGCACCTACGCGCCGCAGGGCTGGTCTTTCTGCAACGGCCAATTGCTGGCAATCAGCGATCACGATGTGCTGTTCAGCTTGCTCGGTACAACTTACGGTGGCGACGGTCGCACCACCTTTGCGCTGCCCGACCTGCGCGGGCGCCTGCCGGTGGGTGAAGGCCAGGGGACCGGGCTGACACTGCGCATTCTGGGCCAGAAGTTCGGCCAGGACAACGTCACCCTGATGCAACAACAGCTACCCGCACACCGCCACGAATTTGTCGCCACCAGCGCGGCGGCTGACAGTAACAGCCCATCGGGCGCCATGCTGGCGAGCCCTCCGGGGGATACCATCTATGTGTCGGCGCCTGACAATCCACAACCCAGAACCATGAACCCGACCAGCGTCACCGTTACCGGCGGCAGCCAGCCGCATGACAACATCATGCCCAGCCTGGCGGTGCACTACATCATCAGCCTGTGGGGAATCTATCCCTCGCGCAACTAAAGGAGAGACATCATGGAGCCTTTTATCGGCGAGATTCGGCTGCTGCCCTACACTTTGGTACCGAGAGGCTGGGCATTGTGTGACGGCCAGCTGCTGCCCATCAGCCAGAACACTGCACTTTTTTCACTCATCGGTACAACCTATGGTGGCAATGGCACAACGACCTTCGCACTCCCCAACCTGAAGGGGCGCGTCGCCCCCGGTGCCGGCCGCGGACCGGGGCTGCAGAGCTGGGATCTCGGTGCGGAAGACGGTACAGATTCGGTCACGCTCACCGCGGCGGAAATGCCACAGCACCACCACAGCCTCCGCGGGCTGGATATCAGTGGAGATACTGACCAACCCTCAGAAAACGCCTACCTGGGCCAGGACAGTGCTCGAGGCGGCCAGGGAAACGTCAATTTCCTGGCCCGGACGGAAACCCCTCCCGATGCCACCTTGACGCCCGAGGCACTGACGCTCAGTGGCGAAAGCCGGCCACACGAAAACCGGCAACCGTTTCTGGCCGTAAAATACTGTATCGCACTGACCGGCATCTTCCCGCCCAGAGGTTAGGCGCTTATCAGCAGGCCGCCGGCGATCGGCGTCGGCGGCTTTTTCCGTTCTGAAAAACCACGATAAAGCATGTCAAGAAAGCTACATTTTATCTCCGGCCTGCCCCGCTCCGGATCGACCCTGCTGGCCGGCATCCTGCGCCAGAACCCCCGCTTTCACGCGGCCATGAGCAGCCCGGTGGCGGGCCTGATCAATGGCGCGCTGGAGCAGATGGGAGCCGGCAGCGAGTTTTATACTTTTTTCGATGACGAGCGGCGCAAGCGAATCTGCCGCGCGCTCTTCGATGCCTACTACTCGGATACCGCTGCTACAGAAGAAGCCGTTCCAAACGTCATTTTCGACACCAACCGCCTGTGGACCGCGCGCCTGCACCAACTGGTGGAACTGTTCGACGACTTCAAGGTGATCTGCTGCGTGCGCAATCCGGCCTGGATCATGGACAGCTTCGAGGTCATCTACCGCAAGAACCCGTTCGACTACAGCCGCATGTTCAATGCCGGCAGCCGCCAGACGGTCTACAGCCGCTGCGAAGCGCTGATGGGTGGCAGCACCGTCGGCAGCGCCTGGATGGCATTGAAGGAAGCCTACTACGGCGAGTACTCCGACAAACTGTTATTGGTGGACTACGACCTGCTGACACAACATCCAGGAAAAACCCTGGAATTGATTTACCGCTTTCTCGGCGAAGCGGCGTTTACCCACAATTTCGATGACATCGACTATGAAGACGGTGAGTTCGATTACAAGCTCGGCGTCAAAGGGCTGCACAGCGTGCGCAAAAAGGTGGAGTTCAGGCCCCGTCGCACCATACTTCCGCCGGACTTGTTCGCCAAATATCAGGACATGGATTTCTGGCGGGACAATACCGGTACCGCCGCCAACATAATCGCCAAGCAACAGAATAAAATCAGGGAAAAAGACAATGCGTAGGGAAATTCTCGGCGGGCTGACCAGCCTGTTGATACCGTTTGCAGCCTATGCGGCGCCGAGTAGTTATGGGGCCTATCAGGCCAGACGCAACGCCGCTACTGTGGATCGCCAGTTGCCCCCACCGCGGCTCAAAGAGACTCCGCCGGATAGCAAACAATTCACTGGCAGCGATGCCGACCTGGCTATCACCGCCGGTTCCCCGGTCAGGGAGCTGGTGATCATCGATGCCGCGGTGCCGGACAAGATTCTGCTGCAGAGCGCCACCCGACCGGGAGTCGAAACCCTGGTACTGCAATCGGGCACGGATGCGCTGGCGCAGACCACGGCGCTGCTGAAAAATTACCACAACCTGGAGGCCGTACACCTGGTTTCCCACGGCCAGGCGGGCACACTGCTGCTCGGCGGTCAGCGTATTGATAAAGACACTCTGGAGAGACAGCCGCAATTCCTGTCCGCACTCGACCATGCCACCCGCGCCGGCGCCGACCTGCTGCTGTACGGCTGCGACCTGGCCGGCGAGGATAGCGGGCTATTGGAAGTGATCCACAACAACTCGCACCTGGATGTGGCCGCCTCCGACAACCTCACCGGCGCGGCCGAACTGGGGGGCGACTGGACCCTGGAAATCACGGCGGGAACCATCGAAACCGGACGCCCCTTCAGCGACAGGGCGCTGACAGACTTTTCCGCTGTGTTGCGGCCATCCGGTACCCAAATATTTGAAGGGGTGGGTGCACAATATTATCAAGATGATCCTTCAATAGACTGGGACGAGTTCACTACCTATATCAATTCGGAAGCCACCAATAGCGAAATTCTCAGCAGTGGGGTAAATACAACCTGTGACGACGGCCCCGGTGATGGCCTGTATGTGAGCATGTTTCATGCCGGTTCCCGCTTCTCCCTCCGCTCGGATCCCTCCGGTGAGTTGTTCGGCATTAGCGGATTAAATATCCGTACGGGCTCCGCAGAGTATGGGGCTGACACAATCACCATAACCGGGTACAACGCCAGTGACACAATAGTGGGAACAAAAGGCCCCGTTACTCTCGGTGCGGACACTCCCACGGGAACGGCCATCGACCTGACTGCAGGCATTACCGGCTCCTTTGCCGGTATCGTTCGTTTCAGGATAGCTGCCACCAGCAGCGTTGCGCCCAATGACGAGCGTGATTTCTGCCTGGTATCGGTCGATTTTACCTCTCTGGACAGTGACGGCGAGCTAACGCCGGCAGGCGATGTTACCGAGCCCGTTGCGCTCGGCACCACTGTCGATACAGCCGCCGAAGCGGAGGGCGTATTCGATTTTACCCTCAAAGACGGCGGCGGTGGCGACGGCAATCCCTTGCTGGCTTCCGCCATCACCGTGCATGCCTCCGGCACCTCGACCGATAGCGAACGCGGCAAGATTACCTGGCGCCTGAGCGGACCGGATTCGGCCGATGTCGTGGGCACTTACAATGCGGCCACGGACACCATCACCTTCTCTGCCCTGAGCCTGTCCATCGCTGACGGCGGCAGCGAAACCTACACCATCAATGCCTTTTATAACGACAATACCGGTCTCACCGACGGCCATACCATCGTGCTCAGCGTCGACGGCGACACCGACCTGGCCATCGACGGCAGCGGCACCGGCATGTCGGGCAGCAATGCCGCCGTCAATAACGGCACCGGCACCACCATCGACGTCGAGGCCACACAGCTGGCCTTCGCCACCCAGCCCGCCGATTCGGTTTCAGGCAACGCGCTGGCCACCCAGCCCGTGATCGCGGCCCGGGACGCCTTCGGCAACACCGACACTGATTTCAGCGAGACGATTACCCTGACCCAGGACGGTGCCGGCAGCCTCACCGGCAATGCGCTGGTCGCGGTCGGCGGCGTGGCGAGCTTTACCGCACTGGAATATACCGCCACCGCGGACCAGGAGACCTTTACACTCACCGCTAACGACGAGGACGGGGTCGGCAGTAACCTGGCCTCCGTCAGCGCCGGCGCGCTCACCGCGGATGTGGTCGCCACAAAACTGTTATTCACCACACAACCGGCACCGACCAGCGTCGCCAGCGGTATGTTGACCGACTTTACCAGCGACCCGGTGGTGCGCGCGGTCGACGCCGACGACACGCTCGATACCGGTTACGCATCCGACATTACCCTGCAGGCCAACGGCCCCGGCAGTGCGGTTATCACCGCCACCGGCGATACCGACGGCGCAGCGAATACGGTAACCTTCACACCCGGCGGCGGAGTCTCCAGCTTTGCGGGCCTGGCTATCAACTACACGACTTCTGGCAGTACCAACGAAACTTTTACCTTGAGGGCGACGTCCGGCGCCCTGGCCAATGCCGACAGCAACCTGCTCACGGCCATCGCCAACCAGCCTCCCACCGATATCGCGTTGAATTCACTCGACGTCAACCAGAGCGGTGGCACCAATACCCAGGTGGGCACATTGAGCAGCACCGATGCCGACGCGGCGGACTCCCACAGTTACAGCCTGGTAGCGGGTACCGGCGATACGGATAACGGCAGCTTCAATATCAGTGGCAACCAGTTGCGGGCCAACGACGCCAGCGCACTGGCGGCCGGAACTTACAGCGTGCGCGTCCAGACACAGGACAGCGCCGGTGGTACCTATGCGGAAGCCTTTACCATCACCGTTGTCGACGATATCGCTCCCCTTGTAGAGAGTGTCAGTGTACCCACGGCCGGCACCTACACTGTTGGCCAGAACCTGGATTTCACCGTCAATACCAGTGAAAACGTGGCCGTCACCGGCACACCGCGGATTCCGGTCACCATCGGCAGTGCAGCCGTGTACGCGGACTATGTCAGCGGCTCGGGCACCTCGGTCCTGACCTTCCGCTATGCAATACAGGCGGAGGACTCCGATAGCGATGGCATAGCCGCGGGTGGCGCCATCGATTTCAACGGCGGCACCATCGACGATGCGGCCAGCAACGATCTCGGCGCGAGCCTGAACAATATCGGTTCCACTGCCGGAGTCCTTGTGGATGCGGTTGCGCCCGCCGGTCACAGTGTCAACTTCGACGACGACGCGCTCAACGGCACGGAGGCGGTATCGGTCAGCTTCACCTTCGCCGCCGCCGAAGCGGGTGCAAACTTCAATTACAGTATCAGCAGCAGCGGCGGCGGCATGCCGGTAACCGGTTCGGGCACCGTGGCCAGTGCCGGCGAACAGATCGCCGGCATCGACGTCAGCGGCCTGCCCGACGGCACCCTGACCCTGTCCACAACCCTGACCGACAGCGCCGGCAACAGCGCCGGCGCCGTTACCGACACGGCGATTATGGATACGGTGGGGCCCGCGGCGGCTTCCGTCACCCTGCCGGCAGACGCCACCTACGGCACCGGCCAGAGCCTGGACTTCAGCGTCAACTTCGACGAAGCCGTGACCGTCGGCGGCGGGATACCGCGACTGGCGCTGACCATTGGCGCCAGCGCGCGCTACGCAGACTATATCAGCGGTTCCGGGACCCAAACGCTGCTGTTCCGCTACAACGTGCAGAACGGCGATAACGACAGCGACGGCATTGCGCTCAATACCCTGCTGGATGCCAACGGCGGTACCCTGCGGGACTCCGTCGGCAACGGCGCAGACAACAACCTGGCCCCCATCGACAGCCTGGCGGCGGTGCTGGTCGATACCCAGGCGGCGTCGGTCACCTCGGTGACCCCGCCGGCCGACAACATCTACCAGCCCGGCGAAACCCTGGATTTCACCGTCAACTACGACGAGGTCATCGCTGTCAGCGGTACACCGCGTCTCCAACTGACCGTCGGCTCAAGCACACGCTACGCAACCTATGTTGCAGGTTCCGGCAGTAATGCCCTGCAGTTCCACTACACCGTACTAAGCGGCGATCGCGACGGCGACGGCGTGGAACTCAGCGCGACCCTGGATACCAATGGCGGCACCCTGCGGGACACCACCGGCAACGACGCCAACATCGGCCTCAATGCCGTCGGCAGCCTGACCGGTGTCCTGGTCGACGACGGCCTCGACAGCGACGGCGACGGCGTCAGCGACGTGCAGGAAGGCATCGATGGCACCGATCCCAATGATGCGGACGACTATCTCGATAACACGCCACCGGTGGTCACCGCGCCCGCGGACCTGTTGTTCGACGCCACCGGCCTGTTCACCCCGGTGACCTTGCGACAATTGCTGCAACTGCCGGCGAATGCCACCGAGGAGCAGGTCCAGCAGGCCCGGGATGCACTGGCGAGCGACGCCATCGACGGCGCCGACTGCTGCGACACCCGCGCTGCCAGCATCGCCAGCAACAGCGGCAACCCGCGGTCCATCGACAGCGACAACACCCTGTGGCTGGCGCCCGGAACCCATACCGTCGACTGGCAGGGAGAAGACCGCAAGGGCAATACCGGTACCGATGTCCAGACGCTTGAGATCCGGCCCCTGGTATCGCTGGGCAGGGACCAGATCGGCGTTGAGGGCGGCCCGGTAAGTCTGCGCGTCTATCTCAACGGCCCGGCCCCCAGCTATCCGCTGGACGCGCCCTACAGCATCGCCACGTCCGGCACGGCGGACACTGCGGATCACGACCTGGTGGACGGGAATGCGACGTTCGGCAGCGGCCAGCTCCAGTTGAGCCTGCCCGTCAATCTCACCGGTGGCGATGCCATCGAGGGGAATGAAACGCTGGTGGTCGACCTAGATGGTGGCGCGCTCAATAGCGGCGCCAACACGCGGCATACCGTCACCATCACCGAGGGCAATGTACCGCCGGTGGTATCGCTGGAACTGCAGCAAAACGCCATCGATACCGCACTGGTGACCGGCGGTGGTGGCAATGTGACGGTCACCGCCAATGTGTCCGATCCCAATACCGCCGACACCCACAACTACAACTGGGCGGGCACCTCGCCGAACTTGACCGACACCGACGGCGATCCGGCCGACGATGGCTTTGTCTTCGATCCGGCCACCCTCGCCCCCGGGGTTTACACCCTGCGGGCGTTCGTCATCGACAGCAACGGCGCCTCCGACACCGCCGAACTGAGTTTCCGATTGGCGACGGCGGCACCGCTGCTCGACGGCCTCACCGACAGCGACGGCGACGACCTGGACGACCTGAGCGAAGGCTTCGGCGATTCGGACGGCGATGGCATTCCGGATTATCTGGACAATATCGCCGCCGGCAATGTCCTTCCCCTGGCCGCCGGCGTGACCGATGCCTTCCTGATCGAGTGCGAGCCCGGCCTGCTCTGCCGGCGCGGCCGCTACGCCCTCGCCGGGGCCGACGGCGGCGCTGCGATCCGGGAAGACGCACTGCCGGCGGACCCGGGCTTCAACCACGCCGGAGGCCTGTTCGACTTTGAAGTGCACGGCCTGCCCATCCCGGGCCGGACGGTGCGCGTGGCCATCCCCCTGGCCGAGGCGATTCCGGCCGGCGCCGTCTACCGCAAGTTCGACGGCCAACTGTGGTTCCCGTTTGTCGAGGACAACAACAATGCCCTGCACTCCAGCGCCGGCGACGTCGGCTTCTGCCCACCGCCGGGCGATGCCGCCTGGCAGCCGGGGCTGGTGGAAGGCTACCACTGCCTGCAGCTCACGCTGGAGGACGGCGGCCCCAACGACAGCGACAGCCTCGCAAACGGCAGCCTCCTGGACCCGGGAGGCCTGGCCGTAGCCGCTGGCAGCAGCTCGAGTAGTGGCGGTTCCAGCTCCAGCGCGAGCAGCTCCGGCGGCAGCAGTTCCAGCTCCAGTAGTTCCGGAAGCAGCAGCTCCAGCAGCAGTGGCGGCCAACATGCCGGCTCCGGGTCGGTCAACGGCAGGAACAAAGGGGGCGGTGCCCTGGAGCTGCCGACACTGCTGGCCCTGTTGCTGCTGGTACTGTGGCGCAACCGTCGGCGAGCGGTCCGCCTTGTATCTCCCGAGTGAACAAGGAACAACTCATGTCAAAGTGTTTAACCATCTTCGCCGCCCTCGCCCCGCTGCTGGCAAGCGCCGCCAGTGCCGCGACGAGCATTACCCTGCAGTTCGACTCCGCCCGCTACCGCCTGGGCCCGGAAGAGAGACAGATACTGGAGGAATTCTGGTCGCAACTGCCAGCGGAACAGCTCGGGCAATTGCGGTTTCAGGTGGAGGGTCGCGCAGACCCGATGGGCAGTCTCGAGAGCAACCGCGAACTCGCCGCGCGCCGGGCGCAGTCACTGCGCGACTGGTTGAGCCGACGGGGCGTCGCGAAGGCAGCCATTTCCCACACTGCGGAAGTCGCATCGAAAGCCGACGGCCAACCGTGCCCGGCGACACTGCCCCGCGAGGACAGGGTTACCTGCCTGGCCCCGGCGCGGCGGGCAACAATCCGTGTCACGCTGCCGCCGGAGCTGGTGCCCGCAGATCCCGCACCCCACAAAAAACCGGTGGCAGCGGCAGCACCGGAGGTCAAGGAAGAGCCGCCCGTACAGCAGCCGGTCGCACAAGACGAACGGGCCACCACGGTGCAAACAGCGCGGCCGGCGCTGTATCTCGCCCTGGATGTACAGCAGGCCATTGGCAGCCGGACCGCGCGGGATTTCACCAGTGCCATGGAACGCAACGGCGTGGACGTCGACATATCGGACTACGATGTGCGGCGCCCGGCCTGGCAATTGGCGCTGGGCTACCGCTACCACCCGCGAATGGCTGTTGAATTCGGCTACCTGGATTTGGGCGAAGTGCGTTTCGATTTCGATACCGAAGCCGGCGACGCCGCCCTGACCAGCGCCCTGGAAAACAGCCTGCCTTTCAGCGGCAGCGGCTGGACGCTCGCCAACCGCTTCGATCTTCCCCTCGGCCAGTGGCGCGCGTCCGTCAGTGCCGGGCTCTATTCCTGGCGCGACGATCCCACTACCGGCAACCGCTCGATCGACCCGGACAGCAGCAGCGGCACCGACCCGCTGATCGGCCTGGAAGCCGCCCGACCGCTGTCTGAAAACATCGAGCTGGGCCTGCAGTACCGGCGCCTGTTCCTGGACGAACAGGAGCTGGACCTCTGGGGAGCGCGAATAGCCTGGCATCTGTAGTACTCGGTCTTAGTACCCGGTGAACCCCATGCCCAGCGGGATATTCAGAGCTGCACCGTCTCGCCGGCGCCCAGGTATTCGGCATAGACCAGGTAGCGCAGCGGGCCACCGGGATCGATGACCCCGAAGGGATAACAGGTGACCAGCAGCAGACCCGGCTCGGCGAACACCGGCAGTTGCTCCCGATCGCTATCCACCACCCGCGTCTCGGTAACGCGAAAACGGTGCCAGCGACCACGGTGATCCTGCAGCATGACCGGCGCACCGCGCCGCAGCTGGTCGAGACCGGTGAAATGGGTGTCCCGGTGGGCGGCGATCACCGTGGTGCGCGCATCGCCCGGCTGGCCGGACACCGCAAGCATGCCGGGCCCAAAGGCCAGCGCCTGGCCGCTGCCGCCCGCCAACACCATCAGCGGCGCGCGGTCGGCGAGCTGCAGTTTCGCCACCGGCCAGGTATCCGCCCAGGGCCAGGGCTTGACCGCTTTCCCCACCGACAACTGCTCCTCCCAGGCATCGGCGATCAGGTACTGGGCCAGCTCGGCCTTGGCCAGCAGCCAGGCGGCGGCGCCCGCCTGCCAGAGTCCCGCCAGCAGGCAGGCGGCAAACAGGATCCTGCGCAACATCAGCAACGCCCCGCCGCGTCACGTGCGCGGCGCGGATCCGGCACGATGCGGCGCAACAGCTGCCGCAGGCGATGCAGCAGTCTCCCTTTCAACGGGCGCCCGCGACGCAGCAGGCCGGCCAGGCCGAACAGGATTGCGGCGGTCAACAGCTGGGCGCTGAGGCCGGCGGCGGTGCCCGGGTAGGCCTGGGTCTGCAATAGCTGGCCGCGGGCGACGGCGTTGGGCACCGGGCCTTTGGCGATACGCTGCGCCGCCGGGCGCGCCACTTCCTCTTCCACAGCGACAAAACTGGTGTAGGGGCTCGCCAACTGGTGATCCAGGGCCAACTGCAGTATCTGCTGTCGCAGCGCGTCCCCGGCCTCGCTGCGCTCGCCGGTTTCCAGCTGGCGGTCGCGCAGGGACGCTATCTTCGCGCGCGCCCAGACGCTGCCGATGCCCCGGCCGGAGCTTTCGCCACTCTTGCCATTCTCACCACTTTCACCACCCTCTTTGCTCTCTTTCAACATCAGGCTGCGCTGGAACTGTTTGCCGGCGAGGCGGCCGCGCAGCACCACTTCCCCCTCGAGCGGGCCGCCATCTATGCGCGCCGCCAACTGCAGGGGCTCGCCGCGGTAGAGATCGGGCAGGCGCTTGGGATAGGCGTCGACCTTCAGTCCCTGTGGCCAGGTCAGTTGCAGGTCCGTCACCAGCGGGTTCTCCAGCTTGGCGAACAACGCCTGCATCCGCGCCTGCACCTCGCCCAGGTCGCCGATGGTCACAGAAGCCCCGCGGCCGAACTGCGCCGCCTTGCGCATAAAGTGGCTGTTGGGTGCCGAGCCGATCCCCACGGTAAACAGCCGCGCCTGCTGTAATTGCTGGCGGATCAATTCGAACAGGGCCCGCTCGTTGCCGACGGCACCGTCGGTAATAAATACCACCTGGCGCACCAGGTTGTTGTCGCCGGGCAGCTGCTGGCTCAACGCCAGGCGCAGGGCCGGCGCCATCTCGGTACCGCCGCCGGCCTGCAGCCCCTCGACCAGGTCGCGGGCATGCTGGACAGCCTGCCTGTCGGCCGTCACCGGACGCGGAAAAAAGGCGCGGGTGTTGCTATTGAATTCAATGACATTGAAGCGGTCACCGGGCTGTAGTCGCGACAGCGCCATCAGCAGGCTCTCCTTGGCCTGGCGGATGGAGTTGCCCCCCATGGAGCCGGAGGTGTCGATTACATAAACCACTTCCCGCGGCAGGCGCCGTACATTCCTGGCCGCGTCCGGCGGCAACAGCAACAGCTGCAGGTAGTGACCCGAATCCGTCCCGGCCACATTTTTCTCGTTGCGGGGCTCGGCAACCTGGGTGAAAAGCGCCGCGCGCGGCATGGCGGAACTGCGCGGGCGCCAGTTGAGGGCGAAGTCCCTGTCCATTACCGCGCTGCCGTTTTTCAGCCGCACACGATAGCGGCCGTCCGCCCGCTTTCTGAAATCGATATCGTGATAGGGGCTGGAGATATCCGCCAGCGGCAGGCCGCCATCCAGGCTCACCTCGATGGAAATTCTGTGGCTGTCATTGGCCGTTAGCTCGGCGGCCGGCTGCATGAAAGGGGTGATTTTGTCCGCGTCCGGCACCTGGTTCGTAGGCAGTGCCCAGCCACTGCTGTCCGCAACCAGTTCCAGTTCTGAGTTGGCATTGCCTGCGCCGGCGGCCTTCACCTCACCGGGAATATAGCGCGGCGTCAGGGTGGTGGGCAGGCGCAGGCTGAAAGTACCGCTGTCGTAGCGCACCGGCTGCAGATAGCGAATCTGTACCTGTACCGTCTCGCCGGGTGCGATATTGGCCACCTTGTTGGTAAACAGGTTGGGGCGCTGTTGCTCCAGCAGCGCGGCGCGCTTGCCGGCCTTGCGCGCCGCGTCATATATCTGCTGCGCCTTTTTCCGCTCGCGCACCCTGCCGACGATACGGCGCTCGCCCACGCGGATTTCCAGTCCGGCGACGGCGGCGTCTTCCGGCAGCGGCAGCGCGTAGATCGCCTCGCGCCACTCGCCGCTGCGGTTGGTAAACTGCTGCTGCAACTGCACTTCCGCCACCAGCCCGCGCACCGAGATGCGGGCATCGCTGGCGAGATGGATGGCGGGCACATATTGCCCCTTGCCACCGGCGGAAAACAGCAGATCGCCGGCCTCCACATCGTTCAGCGTTACCGCGGCGGATTCACCTTGCCCGCCCTCCCCGGCCCGCGCGCCCATTGCGGCCAGGATTACCGCCAGCACAGTGACCACAAACAGCAGCCAGCGCCCGCGCCGGCTGCCGCGGTAGCGGCGCCGGTAGTATTCGTCCGTCGGCAGCACCAGCAGGTCCCGCGGAATCCGCTGGCCGGAATAGATCACCCTGTTCACAAGCTTCCCTCCAATATCCGTTTCTAATGGAGGCCATTAAAAAGGGCCAAAACGGCAGAAGCGGGGTGGAATTCAGGTGAGGAGATGGGGAATTGTGGCGAATTGTGGCGGCGGACATGGCCGCCGTGTGCATCGTACGCACCGGCCCGGGGCCTGCGCGCGCGGTCTGGCCACTGGTGCACATGGTGCGTTCTACACTAATGGGCCGACAGGAAAGAGTCGGCGCCTGCAATATCGCCGGTAATGATTCCGATACCGCTATCAAGCAGGTTGGATTCCGGTTGAAGTTTTCGGTGCTTGCTCCAGAGATAAACCCGGCTGCCGTGCCTCTGAGCCCTGGCGGCAAACTGCTGCGGCCAGCCCCACAGGTAACCTGCAAATTTGGGAGGCACAACGATATTGGTGTTGGCGCAGGCCTTAGGGAAAAAGCGACTCCAACCGTAGAGCAGGTAATCCCGGATACAGCGTTTGTCGGAAGCCATGCTCAGTGCCGTGCGCCGGGACCCGCGGTGCTCATACAGAGGCAGGTTCTCGTCGGCAGCAAAGTGGAAGAAATTGTTCCGCTGTCCAGGGGGCAACGAGCGCTTGTAATCCAGCAGCGCCTTGACGGTCTTCGCGTCAGCGGTTTTCAGGTTGAGCCAGATCTCGAGCCGCGGGTAACGTGTCACCACCTCGTCCAGCGAGGGAATACGATATCCCTTGCCGCGCCAGGGGAATGACTCGCCGTCGTCGAAAGTGTAGCCGTAGCCGGCATCGAGGGATTGCAACTGGTCGAGCGTCTGTTCGGAGGTGACGCCCTTACCGTCGGTGGCACAATCCAGTGTCCAGTCGTGGAATACGGCAAATTTTCCGTCCGCCGTGTGATGGAGATTGAGGTGAATCGCATCGAAACCCGCGGCGACGGAGGCATCGATCGATTGCAGCGTATTCTCGATATGGCGGTTCGGGGTCTCCAGGATCTGGCTGGCGATACACCGATGATCGAAGGTGGCGTAATCCAGCAACTGGCCACCGCCGCGGTAGGCGACCAACCGCCCTTTCTCTGCCGATTCATAGCCCGGCGCTGTCAACGCCAAGAACAGAATTGCCAACACCAATACCAATACCAATACCAATACTAATACCACAGAGAGCAGTTTTCTTTTCATCCGTTTCCCCCGATTGCTTTTTTTTGTCAACGATAAAGAGGCTCAGCGATTGAACCAGGCAAAGCAGGCGGGATTCGGCCAGATACTGGCTTTGCGGAGGCCAAAAATGGCGAATTGTGGCTGGGCACAAAAAAACCGGCAGTTGCCGGTTTTCTTGTACGTTGTAATAAACGGGCTCAGTCAATCAAACCGTAACCATCGCGCAGGACGCCGATCAGCTCCGCTTTCGGGTTGTCGGAGATTTCCAGCTTCCCGCCGATAATCTTCTCGGCGATTCCGACATAGGTCGCGGAGACATCCATCAGCATGGATTCCGGCAGCTCGTTGTCGCGCGCCAGCGCCTGGCGCTCGTCCATGCGCTCCTTGTTGAGCAGGATATCCGGATCCGGGAAGTGGTTCAGCAATGCCTGGCGGAAGCCCTCCTTGGAATTTTCCACCACCCTGCCGTTGCGGTACTGCTCGCCGTCCCAGAGGCGGGAGGAGTCCGGCGTGCCCACTTCGTCCATGTAGATCAGCTTCTCCCGGCCATCGGTGCCGGTGACATAGCCGAATTCGAATTTGGTATCGACGAAGATCTGGTCGATCTTTTCCAGCTCGGTGGAGATTGCGGCGAAGCCCTCTTTCAACAGTTTTTCGTAGCGATCGATGTCCCCGGCACTGCGGAAATTGAACGCTTCGAAATTGTCTTCGATATTCTTGCGGGTGATATTCACATCGTCCGCTTCCGGCACACCCGGAATACCCTTGAGAATGCCCTTGGTGGACGGGGTGATCAGCAGTTCTGGCAGTTTCTGGTCTTTCTGCAGGCCGCCGGGAATCCGGATGCCGCAGAACTCGCGCTCACCTCCGGCGTAGGCGCGCCACATGGAACCGGTGATGTACTGGCGCGCGATCGCCTCGATCATGACCGGGCGGGCCTTCTGCACGATCCACACCAGCGGGTGCGGGATATCCAGGATATGGCTGTCGGCCAGCCCCCTGTCCCTGAATAGCTGGAACCAGTGGTTGGCGATGGCGTTCAGCGCCGCGCCCTTGCCGGGTACGCCGCGCATGCCGCCCTCGCCGGTCCAGATGCAATCGAAGGCGGAGATGCGGTCGGAGATCACCATCACCGCCAGCGGTGCGTCGGGGGCCACCGGGTAGCCCTTTTCCTCGATCAGGCGCCGGCTGTCGGCTTCTGTCAGCCAGTAGACCGAGCGGACCTTGCCGCTGTGGACGGGTTTATCGGTGCGGATCGGCAAATCGTCATTGACCGCCAGTACTTTGCCAGCAAGGCTCATGGGTCATTCCTAATCAGGGTTGATATTGAGGAGCAGAATCCAGGCGCGGCTCTAAATGCAGGCACGGACTCTAAATACAGACACGGCACTTGGCAAACCCCGGGCGGAGACAGGATAGCGCGGCCTATGCCGATGGTTCCGTGTCGACCGTGGTCTCCTCCACCTCCTTGGCCTGCCACTCGGCCTGGTGTTCCGCGGTGGGCCAGGCGTTCATGATGGCCTTGAGCAGGGTCGCCAGCGGAATGGCGAAGAATACACCCCAGAAGCCCCAGATACCGCCAAAGAACAACACCGCCAGGATGATCGCCACCGGGTGCAGGTTGACCGCCTCGGAGAACAGCAGCGGCACCAGCACATTGCCATCCAACAGTTGGATGATGCCGTAGGCCAGCATCAGGTAGAAAAACTCGCTGCTCCAGCCCCACTGGAACAGGCCGATGGCAGCCACCGGAATGGTCACCACCGCGGCACCGATATAGGGGATCAGCACACTGAGGCCCACGGCGACCGCCAGCAGCAGCGCGTAGTTGACCCCCAGCGCCAGGAAGGCGGCGTAGCTGACCACCGCCACTATGGCGATCTCGATCACCTTGCCGCGCACGTAGTTGGCCACCTGGTCATTCATCTCGTGCCAGATCTGGCGCAGCATCGGCCGGTGGTTGGGCAGGAAGGACGTGCACCAGCCGACCAGTCTGTCCGAGTCCTTCAGGAAAAAGAACACCAGCAGCGGCACCACCACCGCGTAGATCAACACTCCGGCGAGTATCGGCAGGTTGGCCAGCGAGAAGGTCAGCAACGTCTGGGTCACATTGCCCAGCTCGCTGCCGATGGTATTGAAAATCTCGTCGATCTGTTCGGCGCTCACCAGGCGCGGGTAGCGCTCCGGCAACAGCAGCAGCAGTTGCTGCCCCTGTTCGATCATATTCGGCAGCTCGGCAAACAGCCGCACCAGCTGGCGCCAGATAATCGGCAGTACCACCAGGAACAGCGCGACGATGGTCCCCACCAGCACCAGGCAGGAGAGGCTCACCGCCAGCCAGTGGGGCACCCGCCAGGATTGCAGCCGTTGAACCATGCCCTGCATCAGGAAGGCGATGATCAGTGCCGCCAGTACCGGTGCCAGCACCTGCCCCAGCGTGGCCAGCACCACCAGGGCCGCCAGCAGCAACAGTACCAGCAACACGACTTCTTCCTGGCTGAAATAGCGGTTTACCCAGTGTTTGACAATGGTCAGCATAAATTCGGCATTCTCATCTTATCCGGCCCGCAGCCAGTAGCGGTAACAGTCTCCGCCGCGCTCGGCGCGCAGCAGCGGGCGGCCGCCCAGTACTGCGAAGCTGTGAAAATCGCGCCAGGAGCCGCTGTCCGTGGCCAGCACGCACAGCAGCGTGCCGGCCGGGTACTCCCGCAGCGCCCGGCGCATGGCCAACAGTGGTTGCGGGCACGACAGGCCGCGGGCATCCACGGTGGCGGCACCCTCCCAGTCGGGCTCGCGATCGGCGGCGGATACTGTCATTGGCTTCGCGGTCACTTTCTATCGATCGGCGCATTATAGCGCGTATGTTCGGCGGGAATCCGCGCCGGCTCAAGCGCCGCGCAAATTTATCCGGCGGGCCGTGACCGCAGGCGACCGTTTCCGAGAACCTTTTCTCGCCGCACTGGTCAAAACCTCGACAGTTCGCTGAGGTTGCCATAGAGTTGTCCCAGAGATCTCCCCGGAACCGACCGAGCAGTAAACAACCGATGATCGACCTGACAATGAACAGCCCCCTGCGCCGGCTCCGGCGACGCCTCGGCGGCGGCCTGGCCGCGCTGGGCATGGGGCTGCTGCTCGGCAGTGTGCCGCCGGCAGCGCTGGCGGACGACGACCAGATACGGCTGCCCGAGCTGGGCGATGCCACCAGCGGCGTGGTCTCCCACGCGCGGGAGAAAGAGCTGGGACAGATGTGGCTGCGCATGTTCCGCAGCCAGGTGCCCACCTCCAACGACGCCCTGCTGCAGCAGTATGTGGAAAAGACGGTCAAGAGCCTCGCCGAGTACAGCCCGCTGGAGGACAAGGCCATCGACGTGGTGGTGGTCAACAACGAAACCATGAACGCTTTCGCCGTCCCCGGCGGTGTCATGGGGATTCACACCGGCCTGTTCCTGTTTGCCGAGAACGAAGACCAGTTCGCGTCGGTTGTCGCGCACGAACTGGGCCACCTGAGCCAGCGCCACTACGCGCGCTCCCTGGAAGCGCAGCGCAACAGCACCATTCCCACCCTGGCGGGCATGCTGGGCGCGCTGGTTCTGGCCGCCACCGCCGGCGGCGATGCCGGTATCGCCGCCATGACCGCAACCCAGGCCGCGGCCCTGGACAGCCAGTTGCGCTTTTCGCGCCAGAATGAGCAGGAAGCCGACCGGGTCGGCATCGAGACACTGGCCAAGTCCGGGCGCGACCCGGAGGCGGCCGGCGAGATGTTCGAGCAGATGCTCAGGGCCACCCGCTACTACCGCCGACCGCCGGAATTCCTGCTCACCCACCCGGTAACCGAAAAGCGTATCGCCGACGCCAGGCTGCGTGCCAACCGTATGCCGGACACGGAAACCACCGACAGCCTCGACTACCACCTGATGCGCGCCCGTATCCGGGTCAGGGCCGAAGCCACGCCGCAGCAGGCGGTCAAGCGCTTCCAGGCGGAGCTGCGCGGTATCAATGACAGCGAGGAAGCGGCCCGCTACGGCCTGGTGCTGGCGCAGATCGACGCCGGCAAGCCCGACAATGCACTGGAGACCCTGCAGCCGCTGCTGGACGCGCGACCGGACAAGAATGCCTACATACTGGCGCGGGCGGATGTCGACATCACCCGCCACGCCTACGATGCGGCCACCGACCGCCTGCGGTCCGCACTGGACAGGAATCCCGGCGATCACGCGCTGACCATGGGCCTGGCCAACGCCCACTTCAAGGCCGGCAACTATGTGACAGCGGAGCGTATCCTGGAAAGGCACAGCCGCACCCGCCGCAAGGATCCGTCGGTCTGGTACCTGCTGGCGGAAACCCACGGCCTGGCCGGCGATATCGTCGGCGTGCACGAGGCGCGCGCCGAGTACTACATCTTGAACGGCGTCTTCGACAAGGCCGCCCAGCACCTGCGCCACGGTATCCGCCTGACCAAGAACGACTACCAGACCCACGCGATCCTGGAGCAGCGGCTGAAGGATGTACTGAAGATGCAGCAGGAAGCGAAAGAGCTGTAGGGTATTCCGTATTCATGAGGCGCGTCCCTGCGCCTCACCCGCTACGCGGGCAGCCTCCGGCTGTGCAAGTCTGCTCCCGGCAGGTTTGCCCGCATTCAGTCTAACGGCTTGCGGAAATCCAGCATCCGCTGCAGCGGAATCATCGCGCGCCGGCCCAGGTCCGGGTCCACCAGTATCTCGTTGTCGCCCCGCTCCAGTACCCCGCACAGGTTTTCCAGGGAGTTCATCGCCATCCACGGGCAGTTGGCGCAGCTGCGGCAGGTGGCACCGGCGCCGGCCGTCGGCGCGACAATCAGCTCCTTGTCCGGGCACTGCTGCTGCATCTTGTAAAAGATGCCCTGGTCGGTGGCGACGATAAAACGCTTCTCCGGCCGGGTCCTGGCCGCGTTGATGATCTGCGAGGTGGAACCCACCACGTCCGCCAGCTCCACCACGGACGCCGGCGATTCCGGGTGCACCAGTACCGCCGCGTCCGGGTACAGGGCCTTCAGGTCGGAAACCCCCTTGGCCTTGAACTCCTCGTGCACGATACAGGCGCCGTTCCACAGCAGTACATCGGCACCGGTTTCCCGCTGCACATAGCTGCCCAGGTGCTTATCTGGCGCCCACAGGATCTTCTCGCCCTGCTCGTCCAGGTGGTCCACCACGTCCAGCGCGATACTGGAGGTCACTACCCAATCTGCGCGGGCCTTGACCGCGGCAGAAGTGTTCGCATAGACGACGACCGTGCGGTCGGAGTTGGCGTCGCAGAAGGCGGAGAATTCCTCCGGTGGGCAGCCGAGGTCCAGGGAGCAGGTAGCCTCGAGGGTGGGCATCAGCACGCGCTTTTCCGGCGTCAGGATCTTGGCGGTCTCGCCCATGAACTTGACCCCGGCGACGATCAGGGTATCCGCCTGGTGCTCGGCGCCGAAACGCGCCATCTCCAGCGAATCCGACACACAACCGCCGGTCTCCTCGGCCAGCGCCTGGATCAGCGGGTCCGTGTAGTAGTGGGCCACCAGCACCGCGTTCTGCTCCTTGAGCAGTCGCTTGATACGCTCGCGCCACAGCTGTAGCTCCTCTTCACTGTATTGGTGCACCGCCGGTTCGGCCAGGTGCGCCTGCACGATATCGCGGGAATCGGTGTTTTGTGTGGGAACCAACTTCTCGGTCATGCTATCTACCACTAGCGGAAAAGCGCGCATTATAGCCTTTTGTGACGCGACTGTTGCAGCCCGCCATCGCCACCGTCAAGTGTAAGTCAGCGGAGAGACAGCCCGGGGCCATTCGGTGAACAGGACGGACAGGGGAAGGAAATATGGTGGGTCGTGCTGGATTCGAACCAGCGACCAATTGGTTAAAAGCCAACTGCTCTACCAACTGAGCTAACGACCCTTGAAGAAGGAGCGCATCATACTGATCTGGCATTGAAAAGCAATGCCGGTGCCAGACCAGCAAAAAGGGCCGCCACTGGCGGCCCTTTCCGGAATATGGTGGGTCGTGCTGGATTCGAACCAGCGACCAATTGGTTAAAAGCCAACTGCTCTACCAACTGAGCTAACGACCCTTTGATGCCTCGCTGTGAGGAGCTGCGTATCTTACGGATCTATTTCCAAAAGACAATACCCGCCGCCAAAAAAATCCTGCTAATTTAAGGGCTTAGCCTCCCGCGACCGGAGGCCGCACAATTGCCCCGATCAGCCCGCGTAGACGGTCGGGTCCGCTAGCCCGGCCTCGGCAAAACCGGCGGCCCGCAAGCGGCAGCTGTCGCAACGGCCGCAGGCAGCGCCATCCGGCTGTGCCTGGTAGCAGGATACTGTCAGACTGTAGTCGACTCCCAATTCGGTACCGCGGCGGACGATGTCGGCCTTGGTCATGTCCATCAGCGGCGCGCGGATATGGAGCCTGTGCCCCTCGACGCCGGCGCGCGTGGCCAGGTTGGCCATTTTTTCGAAGGCCTCGACATATTCGGGGCGGCAGTCCGGATAGCCGGAGTAGTCCACCGCGTTGACGCCCACAAAGATATCCTGTGCGCCCAGTACCTCCGCCCAGCCCAGGGCGATGGACAGGAATACCGTGTTGCGCGCCGGCACGTAGGTGACCGGTATACCGCTGGTCTCCTCTTCGGGCACATCGATACTGTCGTCGGTCAGTGCGGAACCGCCTATCGCGCGCAGGTCGAGTTGTACCACCTTGTGCTCGCGGGCATCCAGGTCCGCGGCAACCCGCTGCGCGGCCATCAGTTCGGCGCTGCTGCGCTGGCCGTAGTCAAACCCCAGCGCGTAGCATTCGAAACCCTCGGCGCGGGCCATCGCCAGTGTGGTGGCGGAATCCAGGCCGCCGGACAGCAGGACAACAGCTTTTTGCGTAGTCATTGTTTCCTCGTGAATCAGTACCGGGCCCTCTCCCCGGTGGGAGAGGGCGTCATTCTTTCGGGTTGCGGCTTACACTCCCGGGATATCGCCCCAGAGCAGTTTGTGCATCTGCAGTTGCATGCGCACAGGCAGGCCGGCCTCGAGGATCCATTCGGCCAGTTGCCGCGGCTTGAGCTGTTCGTAGCTGGGGGAAAACAGCACCTCGCCCACCCGCTCGGTCAGCCGGTAGCGGTCGACGGCGAAGCTGGCCCAGTCGAAATCCGCGCGGTCGCAGATGACGAACTTGACCTGGTCGCGCTCGTTGAGCGCATCGATGTTTTCCATGCGATTGCGGTGCTGCTCGCCGGAGGCCGGGGTTTTCAGGTCCACTACCCGCGATACCCGCGGATCCACCTGCTCCACCGGCATGGCGCCACCGGTCTCCAGCGACACCCGGTAGCCGGCATCGCAGAGCGCGGTCAGCAGCGGCAGGCAGTTGGGCTGCGCCAGCGGCTCACCGCCACTGACACAGACGTGGCGCGCGGGATGGCTTTGTACCTGCTGCAGGATCTGCGCCAGAGTCATGCGTTCACCGCCGTGGAAGGCGTACTCGGAATCGCAGTAGGTGCAGCGCAGCGGGCAGCCGGTCAGGCGCACGAACACCGTCGGGTAGCCGGATTCCCGCGCCTCTCCCTGCAGGGAATAGAAAATTTCGGTGATGCGGAGCGACTCCGCGGTCAAGTCAGTCATTGCCACCACAATAGAAAACGCCCGGGCGGCTTGTGCCACCCGGGCGCGGGATCATAGAGCTTTTGTGGTCAAAAAACCAGCGGCCGGACTGGGGACCGGCCCGGGCCCCTAGAAGTTCTGCTCCAGGTACTTCCTGGCCAGGCCCGAGGCGCGGGCATCGCTGGCGGCGACCTGCTCCAGCAGATCGCGGGCCTTCTTCTCCTCACCCAACTGGTGGTAGACGGTACCGAGCTTGTAGCGGCCATCCCAGACCTTGGTGGAATTGGGATAACCGTCCAGCAGGGACACAAACCACTGGCGCGCCTCTTCCAGATTGCCCTGCACCAGTGCTATCTCACCCAGCCAGTAGTTGGCATTGGGCGCATAGCGGCCCTCGGGGTAATCCTCCAGCAGCTTCCTGAACTCGGCGCTGGCGCCGTCGTAATCGCCCTCGCGGGCGAGGCCGAAGCTGGCCTGGTAGCGGTCGCGCTCGTCTTCGCTGGCCGCCGCCGGCTCGCTGGCAGCGGGCTGTGACGGGCTGGACAGGCCATTGTCACCCGACTCTTCCCCGCCATCGCCAGGCGCGCCATCGGCGGGGGCACTGCCGGACAGGCGGGAAATGCGGCGGTCCAGGTCCATGTAGTCATCGGTGCGCTGCTGCTTGAGGCGCTTGACCTCATGGCGCAGCTCTTCCACCGCACCGCGCAACTCCTGGACTTCCTGCTGCAACACCTGCATCTGGTAGTAGGCATCGGCCTGCTGGTTGCCCTGGGCCCGCGGGCGCTGCGCGGCCGGAGCCCGCGCCAGCTGGGTGTCGCGGTAGGCGGGTTCGGAGGTGGTTGAATCCGGATACGACGAACTGGCGGAATCCGGATATGAGGACGCCGACTGCTGCTCACTGTCGTTCGACAGGTCGACAATCGGCGCCTGTGAGAATACGGGCGACGCCGCAGCCAGTGTGGCTGCGGCAATCGCGATCTGTTTAATCGTCAAAGCCATGTTGGCAGCTTACACGATTATTTTACGATCACAACGCGGCGGTTCATGGCGCGGGCACTCTCGCTGGAACCGTTCTGGGCCGGGCGCTCTTCACCGTAGCTGATCACTTCCAGGCTGTTGGCGTCTACACCCTGCAGCACCAGGAAGTCGCGCACGGCGTTGGCACGGCGCTCACCCAGGGCCAGGTTGTACTCGCGGGTGCCCAGTTCGTCGGCGTGGCCCTCGAGGCGCACGCTGGCGCTGGAGTCGCGCAGGCGATCGGCGTGCTGGATCAGCAGCTCGCGGGTGGACGGCTTCAGCAGGGACTGGTCAAAGTCGAAGTAAACGACATTGTCCAGCGGTGTGGCTTCCACCGGCTCCGCCGGGGTTTCCACGACCGGCTCCTGGGGCTGCTGGGTCATCTGCTGTTGTGCACTGTCATCGGTATCGGTGCTGGAACAACCGGCCATTACCGCCAGGACACAGGCCAAACCCAGGCCAGTTTTTACTGATTTCAACATAAGCAACTCCGCTATTTAGTGTTATAAAAAATCCTGAAAGATATTTTGTCTGAATCCATACCCGCCGCGGGCAAAAGCCACGATCGAACGAGCACCCCTCACACTCCAAGAAAGTCAATCAAAGTATGGCGACCACGCCGGCTCGCGAACATCCCCCCGTTGGGACGGCAGGTTGTACTTACCACCGGCATCCAGCGATACCGCTGCCAGAATTCCCTTGTTTCCCCGCTTGGTGGCATACATCAGCATGGCGCCGTTCGGTGCGATACTGGGGGACTCATCCAAGCTCGTCTCCGTGAGGACACGCATTCTGCCAGACTTGATATCCATCGTCGCAATCGTGAATACCCCCCTGCTGCGATGAACCATGACCAGCGTTTTCCCATCCGGCGACACCCGCGGTCTAGCGTTGTAGTCGCCATCGAAGGTTAAGCGGTCCACTTGACCGGTGGCAAGGGTCAATTCGTAAATTTGTGGCTTACCTCCCCTATCTGAGGTGAAAACCAGTGATTTGCCATCCGGCATCCAGTTCGGTTCGGTGTCGATGGCAAAGTGCCGCGTCATCCGGGTGAACTTGCCGGAGTTCAGATCCAATACATAGATCTCCGGATTGCCGTCTTTCGAAAGCACCATGGCCAGTTTAGTTCCGTCCGGCGACCAGGTCGGCGAGCTGTTGATGCCCTTGAAGTTGGTCAACTGCTGGCGCGCCCCGGTGCGCAGGTTTTCGCGGAAGATCGCCGGGCGGCCGGTCTCGAAGGACACATAGGCGACTTCCTGGCCGTCCGGTGACCACATCGGCGACATCACCGGCTGGTCGAAGCGGCGCACTTCGCGCGCGCGCGCGCCGTCGATATCCGCGCGCATCAACGCGTAGCTGGGACGGCCGTTGCGGGTCGTCTCCTGCACGTAGAGCATCTCCGTGGAGAAAGCCCCGCGAATATTGGTGATCGCCTCGAAGATCTCGTCCGCCGCGCGGTGGGCGATATCCCTGAGCTGCTGGCTGCTGCCGCGAACCTGTTTGGTGAACACCTTGCTCTGGCCGAAGATGTTCGTCAGGTCGAACGTCAGCAGGTAGCCGCCCGCCTGGGGTTCCATACGACCGGTAACGACGTATTCGGTTCCCAGTATCCGCCAATCCCGGAACACCACATCCTCCGGTGTTTTCGGGAAAGACAGCATGTCTTCCCGCGGCACCGGCGCAAACAGGCCGCTGCGGCGCAGGTCCGCGGAGACAATCTCCGACACATCCTCGGACAGTACGCCGCTGCCAGACCAGGCGAACGGCGAGATGGCGATCGGTGTCGGGTTCTGGACATCCCCGGAAATCTCCACCACCAACTGCGCCTGCGCGGCCGCGACCAGCAGGCAGTTGGCAATGGTGACTATCAGGAACAACTTGAGTTTTTTGATCATTGGCGCAGGCCTTCGACTCTGAAAATCAATCGGGTTGTACGTACTTCGCGTTCGAACAGTGCCGGCTCCTCGCGGGCCAGGTCCGCCACTTCGGGGAACACTTCCACCTTGCGCACGGCGTTGATCACCGAGCGGTCCAGTGCCGCATTGCCGCTCCCCTCGACAATGTTGGTGGCCACCACGCGCCCGGTGGGCACGAAGTTGATCTGCACTTCGGTGACCATACCATTGCGCGCGCTGGGCGGCAGGTTCCATACCGACTCGATGCGCTGCTGGATTGCCTGGGCGATGGACATCACCGCCTGGGCGTCCTCGCGCGCGTCGAGCAGTTCCTCTTCATCCTCCAGCGCCTCGTCAAAAGCACTCTGGCGCTCGCGCTCCAGTTGCTCTTTCTGCTCCCGCTCCTTGCGCTCTTTCTCCTGACGGGCCTTTTCCTCGGCCGCCTTGCGTTTGCGCTCGGCTTCGGCCTTGCGCTTCTTGTCCGCCTCCGCCTTTTTCTTGCGTTCCAGCGCGGCGCGGCGCTCGCGCTCGGCCTCCGCCTGGCGCTGGCGCTCCAGCTCCCGCTGGCGGCGCTTCTCGCGCAGGTCGACCTTCTTTGGCGCCTGTTTCTTCTTCACCGTCGCATCGACCGTGACCAGCTTCGCCTGTACAAACTGCGGCATGGTGCGCTTGGGCTCCTTGGTCGCCTCCCAGCCGAAGCCGAGTACAGCGATCAGCAGCCCGTGGAGCAGCAGGCTGACAAAGACCGGCAATAGATAGGAATTAACCCGCATCTCGCACTATTCCTGCGGCGGCTCGGTGACCAGGCCCACGCTGGGCGCACCGGCCTGCTGCAGATGGGTCATGGCGCTGACGATCAGGCCGTACTTGGCCTCGGTATCCCCCCACACCAACACCGGCGTCTTGGGTTTTTGACGCAGAACCTTGGCGACAGTTTCCTTGATGTCCTCCAGCGGCTTGGCCACTTTCTCGTCCTCGCCCAGGTTCAGGTAGTAGGTCCCGTCTGCGCGCACCGACACGATCAGCGGCTCGTCGTCGGTATCGTCGATCGGCGCCGAGGGCGCGTTGGGCAGGTCCACCTTGACCCCCTGCATCAACAGCGGCGCCGTGACCATGAACACGATCAGCAGTACCAGCATCACGTCGATATAGGGGACGACGTTGATCTCCGATACCAGTTTCTTTTTCGGGCCTTTGCGAAATACACCCATGTTTCGCTCCGCTTGCTCAGGCCGAGTGCACTTTGCGGTGCAGGATGGAGGAGAACTCCTCGGCGAAGGTCTCGTAGCTGGACAGCAGCCACTCCGCCTTGGCCGAGTAGCGGTTGTAGGCCATCACCGCCGGAATCGCGGCAAACAGGCCCATGGCGGTGGCCACCAGCGCCTCACTGATCCCCGGCGCCACCGTGGCGATGGTGGCCTGGTGCATGGTGGCCAGGCCGCGGAAGGAATTCATGATGCCCCAGACGGTGCCAAACAGGCCGATATAGGGGCTGACCGAACCCACGCTGGCCAGGAACGGCAGGTTCATCTCCGCCTTCTCCTGCTCGCGGGACATGGCCACGCGCATGGCGCGCTCGGTGCCCTCCATCACCGCCTCGGGGCTGCTGCGGCCCTGGCTCTGCTGGCGCAGGCGGGTGAATTCGGTGAAACCGGCGCGGAACAGGGACTCGACCCCGTCGGTCTTGCCGCGTTCGGCGCGGGCGTTGCCCTCGCGGAACAGCTGGTTGAGGTCGGCGCCGGACCAGAAGCGGCGCTCGAAGTTGATCAGCGCCCTGCGCGCGCGGGACAGGTAGAGACCACGCTGCACGATCATGACCCAGGATATCACCGAGGCCAGCAGCAATAGCAACATGACCAGCTGGACCAGAAGACTGGCGTTCTGTATCAGCCCCCACAGGGAAAGTTGTTCACCGGCGTTCATTTTTCTAACAAGCTGCCTTTAATGCTGAATGAATGGGTTCGGGGAGCGCGCAGGGCCTGCGGCTGTCATCCGAGACGCAAGCGACTTTGACCACGCCCTCGCAAATAATTTCATCATTGCGCCATATTTTTTGTTCGAAGGTCATCGCGGCACGCCCCAGTCTGCCAAGGGCCGCCGTGACCCGCAACGAATCGTCGAGCCAGGCCGAGCGGCGGTACTGGATCTCGGCCGAATGCACCACCAGCAACAGGCCCTCCTGTGGCATGGCGGGCTTATCATAGCCGAGCGAACGCATGAATTCTGTGCGCGCGCGCTCCATATACTTCAGGTAATTCACGTAATAGACGATTCCGCCCGCGTCTGTATCCTCGATATAGACGCGGATGGGGAGGGTGAAGGGGGTGGTCATGGGGGTCCGTTATCGCTCTTTGGGTGGTTTTGGGTATCCGTTTGTCGGGTGGTTTTCGGGACTCGGGACTCGGGACTCGGGACTCGGGACTCGGGACTCGGGACTCGGGACTCGGGACTCGGGACTCGCAGGATTGTGCTGCGGGAACCGCGGCGCATACAAACACGTCATACCCGGCGGGTTTGCCCTCCCGAGCGGCCAGAAGGAAGCTATTCCTTCTGGCTTCCACGGCCACCTCCCCGAGTCCCGGCTCTATCCGGCCTGGGGATACCGAAATGCTCGTAGGCCAGCCCCGTCACCACCCGCCCACGGGGGGTCCGCGCCACATAGCCCTGCTGGATCAGGTAGGGCTCTATCACATCTTCCAGGGTATCCCGCTCCTCGCTGACCGCTGCGGCGAGACTGTCCACCCCCACCGGGCCGCCTTCGAACTTCTCGATCATCGCCAGCAGCATGCGCCGATCCAGCTGGTCGAAACCGCTGGCGTCCACGTTGAGCATATTCAGCGCCGCGTCGGCGATGGCCGAATCCACCGTGCCGTTACCCTTCACCTCCGCGTAGTCGCGCACCCGGCGCAGCAGGCGGT
Organism: Microbulbifer litoralis; assembly: GCF_023634065.1. Lineage (GTDB taxonomy): Bacteria > Pseudomonadota > Gammaproteobacteria > Pseudomonadales > Cellvibrionaceae > Microbulbifer > Microbulbifer litoralis. The sequence goes on along the minus strand of NZ_JALKCV010000002.1, from coordinate 156,063 downwards.
TGGCGATGCGCGGCGTGCCGCGGGCGCGACGCGCCACTTCCAGAGCGCCGCCCTCGTCCATCTGCACACCCATCAGGCCGGCGGAGCGCCGCACGATATGGGTCAGGTCGGTCACGTTGTAGAATTCCAGCCGCTGCACGATACCGAAACGGTCGCGCAGCGGCGAGGTCAGCAGGCCGGCGCGGGTGGTGGCACCCACCAGCGTAAACGGCGGCAGGTCCAGCTTGATCGAGCGCGCCGCCGGGCCCTCGCCGATCATGATATCCAGCTGGTAGTCCTCCATCGCCGGGTAGAGCACCTCCTCCACATGGGGGCTCAGGCGGTGGATCTCGTCGATAAACAGCACATCGCCCGGCTCGAGGTTGGTCATGATCGCGGCCAGGTCGCCGGCCTTTTCCAGTACCGGACCCGAGGTGGTCTTGATGGCCACGTCCATCTCCGCAGCGATGATATTCGCCAGGGTGGTCTTGCCCAGACCGGGCGGGCCGAACACCAGCGTGTGATCCAGGGCCTCGTCGCGCAACCTGGCGGCCTGGATAAAGATCTCCATCTGCTCGCGCACCACCGGCTGGCCGACATAGTCCGCCAGGGATTTGGGACGCACGGCGCGGTCGTGTCGCTCCTCCTGACCGGAAGGACCGATGGGTTCGGGGGCAATCAGGCGGTCGGCTTCGATCACGGGAGGGTCTCCGAATGCGCAATGCGCGGGCAGACCGCTTGCCGGCCCGGAGCATCGGCTCCGCGATCAGAGCTCTTCACGCTGCGATAGTTTGTTCCCTGCATCGTTTTACTCATTCCACTACGCCGGCGCCAGGCTCTTCAGGGCCAGGCGGATCAGCGTGGCGCTGTCGGCATCCGGCTGTTCCTTGCTGGCGCGGGCCACCATCTTGCTGGCCTCGGTGGGCTTGTAACCCAGCGCTGCCAGGGCACTCTCGGCCTCGCCGGCACTATCCACTGTCGGCTCGGCGGAAGCCGCCATCAGCGGGATATCGTTGGCGTCGCCGAACTGCGGCGCCAGCTTGTCCCGCAGCTCCACGATCAGGCGCTCGGCGGTCTTCTTGCCGACGCCGGGTACCTTGACCAGTGCCGCCACGTTGTCCTCGGCCACACAGCGGGACAGCGCGGCGCCGTCCAGGCCGGAGAGTATCGCCAGTGCCATTTTGGGGCCCACGCCATTGACCTTGATCAAGGTGCGGAACAGCTGGCGGTCGGCGTCGCGGATAAAGCCGTACAGGGTCTGGGCAGTTTCCGACACCGCCAGGTGGGTGTGCAACTGCACCTGCTGCCCCTGGGCCGGCAGCTCGAAAATGGTGGTCATGGGGGCGAGCACCTCGTAGCCGACCCCCTGCACATCCACCAGCAGCAGCGGGGGTTGTACGGCGGCGATGGTGCCGCTCAGTCTTCCTATCATTCTTCTATCTCAATAGGTGCCAACTGGCAATGCGTTCGATGCGAAGGTGCTGATGCCGGTGCTCCCTTGCGGGACTGTCTGCGAGAGGGACCTCGCAGACAAGCCTACAGGGATGTATTCACGGCGTGTCCCGCAAGGGAGTACCGGCAGCAGCGCCGCCCCGGAACCCGCAGAACCCCCGCACTAAATACTGAGGCGCCCGCGGCGGAAACGGCCGCGGGCGCCCCCGGCGGCCTGCACCAGGGTCTGTGTGGTATGCATATGGCACAGCGCCACGGCCAGGGCGTCGGCGGCATCCTCCTGCGGGGCGGCGGGCAGGGCCAGCAGCGTCTTGACCATATGCTGCACCTGCAGCTTGTCCGCCGCGCCGGTGCCCACCACGGCCTGCTTGACCTTGCGCGCCTCGTACTCCGACACCGGCAGGTCCGCATTGACGGCGGCGACGATGGCGGCGCCGCGCGCCTGGCCCAGTTTCAGCGCCGAACCGGCGCTCTTGGCCATGAACACATTCTCGATCGCCATCTGTGCCGGGCGATACTGGGTCGCAATCTGGCTGATCGCATCGAAAATAAGCTTCAGGCGTTCGGGCAGCGGCCCGTCAGGGATACGGATCACGCCACTGGCGACATAGGCGGCCTTGCTGCGCTGCACATCGATCAGGCCGTAGCCGGTCTTGCGCGAGCCGGGGTCGATGCCCAGGATCCGGGTCAAGGGCCGCTCCCTCCAATAATATCTGTACGTTTATATAGTGGCGGGAGTTTCCCAAGGCGGGCGGGAGGCGTCAAGTTGATGATGAGGGATAAGTAACTGGTGGCGAGTGGGCCGTGGTGGCGGGCCTGCGGCCCGCATACGGAGCTGGAGCTCCGCGCACCCGGGTTATCCCAGCTCGGCCATCACCTCTTCCGGGATATCCGCGTTGGTGTAGACATTCTGCACATCGTCCAGGTCTTCCAGCATATCCACCAGCGCCAACACCTTCTCGGCGCCGTCCTTATCCAGCGGGATGGTGGTGGACGGGATCATGGCAATCTCGGCACCGTCCGGCTTGAAGCCGGCCTCGGTCAGCGCGTCCTTCACCGGCATATAGTCCTGGAATTCGGTGGTGACCTCGATGCTGCCATCGTCGCTGGTTTCGATATCGTCGGCACCGGCCTCCAGGGCCGCTTCCATCAGCGCGTCCTCGTCGGTGCCCGACTCGTAATACATCTGCCCCTTGCGCGTGAACAGGTAGGCCACCGAGCCATCGGTGCCCAGGTTGCCGCCGCGCTTGGTAAACGCGTGCCGCACCTCGGCCACGGTGCGGTTGCGATTGTCCGTCAGGCACTCCACCAGGATAGCCACACCGCCGACACCGTAGCCCTCGTAGGTGCAGGCCTCGTAGTTGTCACCCTCGGCATTGCCGGCGCCGCGGGCGATGGCCTTATCAATGGTGTCCCGCTTCATGTTCGCGCCCAGGGCCTTGTCGATGGTGGCGCGCAGGGTGGGGTTGTCGTCCGGGTTGGCGCCGCCCTTGGCGGCCACGGTCAACTCACGGATGATCTTGGTGAAAATCTTGCCGCGCTTGGCATCCTGGGCCGCCTTGCGGTGTTTGATATTGGCCCATTTACTGTGTCCAGCCATTATTCTCTCCGGTATTTCTGTGGGAGCTTGCCCTGCAGGCGATTACCGCGAAGTCCCCGGAAATCGTTTGCAAGGCAGCCTCCCACATTACTCTCTTAATTCTCAAGCTTCGGAGTTCAGTTCCGGGGCCGGGTGCCGGGCCGCACCCTGTCCCGGATTCCGCTGCGCTCCATCCGGGCTACACCGATCAATCCGGAATCCCGAACGCCGAACCTGAGTATTAACTGACCTTCTCTTCCTTCTGGCGCAGGCGGATATTCAGCTCGCGCAGCTGCCTGGAATCCACGGTGCCCGGTGCGTCGGTCATGACGCAGGCAGCGCTCTGGGTTTTCGGGAAGGCGATCACGTCGCGAATGGAATCGCTGTCGGTCATCAGCATCACCAGGCGGTCGAGGCCAAAGGCCAGGCCGCCGTGGGGCGGCGCGCCGTATTTCAGCGCGTCCAGCAGGAAGCCGAATTTCTCCCGCTGCTCCCGCTCGCCGATACCCAGCACGCGGAAAACCGCTTCCTGCATCGACTGGTCGTGGATACGGATGGAGCCGCCGCCCAGCTCGGTGCCGTTCAGCACCATATCGTAGGCGCGCGACAGCGCTTCCAGCGGGTTCTGTTCGAGCTGATCCGGCGAGCAGGATGGCGCCGTGAACGGATGGTGCAGCGAGGTCAGGCTGCCGTCGTCCTCTTCCTCGAACATGGGGAAGTCCACCACCCACAGCGGTGCCCACTCGCGGATGTACAGCTGCAGGTCTTCGCCCAGCTTGCAGCGCAGCGCGCCCAGGGCCTCGGACACGACCTTGGCCCTGTCGGCGCCAAAGAAGATCAGGTCGCCGTTGTCGGCTTCCAGCCGGTCGAGAATCGCCGCGCGGGTCTCATTGGGCAGGAACTTGACGATCGGCGACTGCAGGCCACCCTCCAGGTCGCTGCGGTCGTTGACCTTGATATAGGCCAGGCCCTTGGCGCCGTAGATGCCGACGAACTTGGTGTAGTCGTCGATCTGCTTGCGGGTCAGTTTGTCGTTGCCGCCGGGCACTTTCAGTGCGGTCACGCGGCCTTTCGGATCGTTGGCCGGGCCGGAGAAGACCTTGAAGTCCACTTCCGCCATCAGGTCCTTGATCTCGACCATCTCCAGCGGGATGCGCAGGTCCGGCTTGTCGGAGCCGTACCTGAGCATCGCCTCGTAGTAGGTCATGCGCGGGAACTCGCCCAGCTCCACACCCTTCAGCTCGCTGAACAGGCGGCGCACCATATCCTCGGTGATGGACATGATGTCGCCCTCTTCCAGGAAGGCGGTCTCGATATCGATCTGGGTGAATTCCGGCTGGCGATCCGCGCGCAGGTCCTCGTCGCGGAAACACTTGGCGATCTGGTAGTAACGGTCGAAGCCGGACACCATCAGCAACTGCTTGAACAACTGCGGCGACTGCGGCAGGGCGAAGAACTTGCCCTCGTGGGTGCGGCTCGGCACCAGGTAGTCGCGGGCGCCCTCGGGGGTGGCGCGGGTCAGGATCGGCGTTTCGATATCCAGGAAGCCCTCGCCGTCCAGGTAGTTGCGGATGGCGGTGGTCAGCCGGGAGCGGAAGCGCAGGTTGTGCTGCATCTCGGTACGGCGCAGGTCCAGGTAGCGGTACTTGAGGCGCACGTCCTCGCCCACTGCCGTGTGCTCGTCCAGCTGGAAAGGCACGGTTTCGGCGGTGTTCAGGATCTCCAATTCGGTACCGTAGATCTCGATCTCCCCGGTGGCCATGTTCGGGTTGACCGCCTCCGCGGCGCGGGCGCGCACGCGGCCGGTGACCTTGAGCACATACTCGCTGCGCACCCGGTCGGCCTTCTCGAAGTACTCAGCGGCGTCCGGGTCGAACACCACCTGGGCGATACCGTCGCGGTCGCGCAGGTCGATGAAGATGACCCCGCCGTGGTCGCGGCGGCGGTCAACCCAGCCACAGAGGGTTACAGTGCGGTCAATATCCGCAGAGCGAAGGGCGCCACAGTAGTCGGTGCGCATGGATGCAAATTCCCGTTGTCGGTTGGTTAATCGTATTGGTCCCTGATCCGGCATCAGAGCCTGCAGGGGCCGGGAACAGCGCGTCCGCCCCGGCTTTCAGGGCTCTCAGCTGGCCGCTGCCGGCTTGTCCGTCGACGGCTTGGCCTTGGATTGCCCCTTGCTCTCCCCCTTGGAGGAGGACTGCTCGCCGGCCAGGTTCTTCTTGCCGCCGGTCTTGAAATCGGTCTCGTACCAGCCCCCGCCCTTGAGGCGGAAGCCCGCCGCAGAGATTTTCTTGCGCAGCTCGGCCCGGTCACAGGCCGGGCAGTCCGTCAGCGGAGCATCGCTGATCCGCTGCAATTTCTCCATTTCGTGGCCACAGGCCTTGCACTGATATTCGTAGATCGGCATTGGTCAATACCCAGTACATTAAGGGGCGCAGATTATACATGAGCCCCCGAGCGGGAAGAAGCTGTGGCGGCAAGGGGCAATATGGACACCATAAATCGAGCATGGAGATGCGGTCCCAACCCCAAAACTGAGTAAAAAAGCACTATTTTTCCCGTATTTTCCCGTGCGAGCGAACAAAAACTATATATACTTGCCCCAACACCTGTTGCGTCCCCCCGGGCCTTCCGCGGTAACGTAACGGGCGTACGAACATACTCTCACTGGAAAACACCACAAAGAAGGAAGCTACTCATGGCCGCAAAGAAAGCAGCTAAGAAAGCACCCGCCAAGAAGACCGCAGCCAAGAAGGCCGCAGCTCCGGCCAAGAAGGTCAAAGCGGTAAAAGAGAAGTACACCAAGACCCAGATCCTGAACCAGATCGCCGAGAACACCGAACTGAGCCGCAAGCAGGTACAGTCGGTCCTGGACGAACTGACCGATGTTATCCACAGCCACGTGAAGAAGCGCTCCGTGGGCGAGTTCGCCCTGCCGGGCCTGATGAAGATCACCACCGTGAAGAAGCCGGCCAAGAAGGCGCGCAAGGGCATCAACCCCTTCACCGGTGAAGAGACTATGTTCAAGGCCAAGCCGGCCAGCATCCAGGTCAAGGTACGCCCGCTGAAGAAGCTGAAGGAAATGGCTGAATCCTGATTTCGCCACTGCCGACAGCGAAAACCCCGCTGCGGCGGGGTTTTTTGTGCCCCCTCGCCAATAACCGGCTGGCCCTATCACAAAATCCCCGCTCCGGCGTAAAATGACCGGCCCTGAAAGCAACAACCACAGAACAGATTTCCTATGCGCGCATCCCGCTATCTGATCGCCACACAGAAAGAAACCCCCAACGACGCCGTGGTCATCAGCCACCAGCTGATGCTGCGCGCCGGCATGATCCGCCGCCTGGCCTCGGGCCTCTACACCTGGCTGCCGACCGGCCTGCGGGTGCTGCGCAAGGTGGAGTGCATCGTGCGCGAGGAAATGGACAGCGCCGGCGCCCTGGAAGTGCTGATGCCGGTCGTGCAGCCAGCCGAGCTGTGGCAGGAATCCGGCCGCTGGCAGGAATACGGGCCGGAACTGCTGCGCCTGCGGGACCGCCACGACAACGCCTTCTGCCTGGGCCCCACCCACGAAGAGGTGATCACGGACCTGATCCGCACCGAGATCAGCAGCTACAAGCAACTGCCGGCCAATTTCTACCAGCTGCAGACCAAGTTCCGCGACGAGATACGCCCGCGCTTCGGCGCAATGCGTGCGCGCGAGTTCACCATGAAGGATGCCTATTCCTTCCATATCGACCCGGACTCCCTGCAGGAGACCTACGACGCGATGCACGGCGCCTACTGCCGCATCTTCGAGCGCATCGGCCTGGACTACCGCCCGGTCCTGGCGGACACCGGCTCCATCGGCGGCTCCAGCTCCCACGAATTCCACGTACTGGCCGAGAGCGGCGAGGACGATATCGCCTTCTCCAGCGAGTCCCGCTACGCCGCCAATGTGGAACTCGCGGAAGCGGTGGCACCGGCGGGCGGGCGCCCGGCAGCCAGCGCGGATATGCAGCAGGTACACACGCCGGGGCAGAAAACCATCGCCGCGGTCAGCGAGTTCCTGAAGGCGGATCCGGCCCAATCGGTAAAAACCCTGATCGTGCTGGGCGAGGCCGGTGAAGATGAAAAGGCGCCGCTGGTGGCCCTGGTGCTGCGCGGCGACCACGAGTTGAACGAGCTGAAAGCGGAAAAACTGAAAGGTATCGCCAGCCCGCTCGAGTTCGCACCCGAGGAGCGCATCGTCGAAGAGCTCGGCTGTGGCATCGGCTCCCTGGGCCCGGTGGGTATGAACATCCACACCGTCGTCGATCGCGCCGCGGCGAACCTGGCCGATTTTATCTGCGGCGCCAACCTGGACGACTACCACTACACCGGCGTCAACTGGGACCGCGACACCCCGCTGGAACGCATCGAGGACCTGCGCAATGTGGTCGCCGGCGACCCGAGCCCGGACGGCAGGGGCACCCTGGAGATCAAACGCGGTATCGAGGTGGGCCATATCTTCCAGCTGGGCGACAAATACAGTCGCGCGATGAACGCCACGGTGCTGGACGAGAATGGCAAGGAGCAGGTGATGTCCATGGGCTGCTACGGCATCGGCGTGTCCCGTATCGTCGCCGCCGCCATCGAGCAGAACCACGACGACGCCGGCATCATCTGGCCCGAAGCGATCGCGCCCTTCCAACTGGCGATCGTGCCGATCAATATGCACAAGAGCGATGTGGTAAGGGAGAAGTGCGAGCACCTGTACGAATCCCTGCGCAAGCAGGGTGTCGACGTGTTGCTGATGGACGAACCCAAGGCCCGCCTCGGCGCCATGCTGGCCGACGTGGAACTGATGGGTATCCCGCACCGCATCGTGGTCGGCGATCGCGGCCTGGAAAAGGGCGTGGTGGAATACAAGGGCCGCCGCGATGCCGAGAGCCAGGAGTTTGCCGAATCGCAGTTGGAGGAAGTGCTGCTGAAAACGATCGGCAGCTGAGAAGCCGCTTTCGTCATGCCGGCGCAGGCCGGCCTACTCGTGTGCCACACTGGATCCCGGATCAAGTCCGGGATGACGATTGTGCGGGCAGCCCGACCCGCAATCCACGATTGCCCCTGCCCTTCCCTCCCGCCTTTCCGTAAAATCCGCTGTCATGATAAGAAAAAGCCTGACCACACTGCTGCTCTGCCTGCTTTTCACCGGCGCCCGGGCCCAGGAGAAGATCCCGGAGATAGACCCGGCGCTCAAGCGCGCACTGAAAGACGCGGTGACCCAGGCCGACAGCTTTGCCGACCGCTTCGATGCAGAAGTCTGGCTGATGTCCAAATCCCAGCCGCTGGCCCGCTACATCGAGGATCCCCAGGAGCGCATGCGGGTCCTCAAGGCCGTGCATCGCGAGGCCACCCTGGCCGGATTGCGGCCGGAAGTGGTGCTGGCGGTAATCCAGATCGAGAGCGCCTTCAATCCCTACGCCGTGTCCCGCGTCGGCGCCCAGGGCATGATGCAGGTGATGCCCTTCTGGAAAAACGAAATCGGCCGCCCGGAAGACAACCTGATCGATATGGACACCAACCTGCGCTACGGCTGCACCATCCTCAAACACTATATCGGCAAGGCCGACGGCAACCTGGCCAATGCGCTGGCCTATTACAACGGCAGCTACGGCCGCCACACTTACTCCAGCAAGGTACTGGATGCCTGGGCAGACCGATGGCGGTGAGTACAATGGGCGAATTGCAGGAATCGGGGAACAATAACTGCCCGCCTTCGGCCCCTGGTCGCCGAAAATGAGCGAGTGGTTTGTATTTTTTTCCGGCAGTGCCTGCGGCCTGTTGTTGCTGGCGGCGGCGCGGCTGGCAATCGGGTATCGGCAACAGGCCGCCGGGCGCTGGCTGCTCCTGCTGATCACCGGGGTTTTCTGCTACCTGCTGCGACCACTGCTGCCGCTGGAGAACCGCTTTATCGGGTTCCTGCTCGACCTGCCCACGATACTGGTTCCGGCGGCCTTCTGGCTGTTCGCACACCTGCTCAGCAGCGAGGGGGAATCCTTCCCGCGCTGGGGCTGGCTTCCGGTGGGACTCTCCGTGCTGGTCTCCGTGGCCGCCGGTTATATCGATTTTCCGCAAACCTCCCTGCTGCACGAAGTGCTCTACGTACTTTCACAGCCGCTCAAACTGGGCTTGATCGCCGCCGGCATGGTCGCCCTGCTGCAGCGCTACCAGTCGGACCTGGTGGCCGCGCGGCGTCGGCTGCGGGCGGCGCTGCTGATCGCCGTGGGCGGCTATATGCTGATCGTGATCTGCGCCGAATTCCTGTTTTCCTACCAGCCGGTTCCCGCCGGCGTGCCGACGCTGCACGCGGTTCTCGCCAGCCTGCTGACCCTCGCCGCCTGCCTGTGGTTGCTGGCGCTGTCGCCGGCCGCGCTGGTCGAGTCGATGCCCAAAGCGGAGGACAGCCCCGCGGTCGCCGAGAATAAGGAAACGCGTCCGGAACCGCTGGACGAACACCAGCTGCAACTGTTGGAAAAGCTCCACGCCCACATGAACAACGGCGGCTACCGCTACACCGGGCTCACCATCCGCACGCTGGCGGAACAGCTGGATGCCCGCGAGCACGTGCTGCGGGTACTGATCAACCGCCACCTGGGCTACCGCAACTTCAACGAATACCTGAACCAGTTCCGTATCGACGAAGCCAGCGCGCGCCTCGCCGACCCGGGCCAGGCACACCTGCCGGTGCTCTCCATCGCCCTGGATATTGGTTACCGCTCCCTGAGCCCTTTCAATGCCGCCTTCAAACGCCGCCACAACAGGACTCCCACCGAGTACCGGCGCGAACAGCTGCCGGCCTGATATGGCAGCGCCCGCTTTCCGAAGGGACAACACAAAAGGAAAGCCCATTTTACCGTGACCGGATTCTCATAATCCCAGCCGCCAAATAGCGCAAAATGAAAGTAGCGCCAAATCCCCTTGCAACAGTTGTGGATTAAAATGGAAGCGTTTACATTGGCTCCCGGCTCACCTCGGAAACTGTCGCATTGATGCCGAATGAGAATAAATGCCAACAGCAGATGTCGAATGTCGATAAGATAAAAAGTAAAAAGACAGTGGGCCCGGCAAGCAAAACAGAAAAAATAAAAACCGAACAATAAAAATAAGACCGGGAGATTCTTCTGTTCTTCAAACAGGAATCATCCCAGACCTTTTTTCCGCACCTCAAGCTGAGCTGGTAGAACGACGCGTTGCCGGTCGACGGCCGCCCCTGTTCTATCCGACACCAGCTCCCCTGGAAATTACGAAGCAGTAAAGGCGCCACCGGTCGACGGCGGCATCCATTTACCTCTTGACGGTGCAGGAAATAATAATGAAAAACCCCGCCACGAAAATATCATCGTTATTTCTGTTCTTCTGTGCGTGGAGCATGATACAGAGCGCAATCGCGGCCACCTGTGAATACACGGTGGTCAACGACTGGGGTTCCGGCGCCCAGGCCACCATCCGCATCACCAACGACGGCTCCAGTGCCCTCGACGGCTGGGAGGTGGCATGGGAATACAGTGACGGCACCGCCGTGACCGACAGCTGGAACGCCAATGTATCCGGTGACAACCCCTACACCGCGGGCAACCTGTCCTGGAACGGCAGCATCCAGCCGGGGCAGTACGCCGAGTTCGGCATGCAGGTCAGCAACGGTTCCGGCAGCGCGGCGACGCCGGCCGTCAGCGGGGCGGTCTGCGACGGCGGCAACAGCTCCAGTTCCTCCAGCAGCTCGAGCTCGTCCAGCAGTTCCAGCTCGTCCTCGAGTTCCAGCTCTTCCAGCAGCTCCTCGTCGAGCAGCTCCAGTTCCTCGGGCAGCGGCGGCCCCAGCGGTCCGCCGCCGGCAGTGGAAATCGAGCGGGCCTTCCCGAACCTGACCTTCAGCCAGCCGCTCGGCTTGATGCAGGCGCCGGGGGACGATTCCCGCTGGTATGTGCTGGAGAAAACCGGCACCGTCTACTGGATCGACGCCAACAATGATGCGACATCCAGCAAGAACACCTACCTGGATCTCTCCAACCTGGTGGATACCGCGGTCGAGGGCGGCCTGCTCGGCATGGCCTTCCACCCCGACTACCAGAACAACGGTCAGGTGTACCTGTCGTTCACCACCGCGGATACCGAGCCGATGACATCGGTGATCGCGCGCTACAGCGAGAACGCCAGCGGCACAGCCCTCGACGCCGCCTCGCGCACGGACATCCTCACCCTCGAGCAGCCCTACGCCAACCACAACGGCGGCCAGATAGGTTTCGGCCCCGACGGCTACCTGTATATCGGTTTCGGCGACGGCGGCTCCGCCAACGACCCGGAGGCCAACGGCCAGGATACCGGCACCTGGCACGGCTCCATGCTGCGGATCGACGTGGACAGCGGCTCCCCCTACGGCATTCCGCCGGACAACCCCTTCACCAGCGGCGGCGGCCTGCCGGAAATCTACGCCTACGGCCTGCGAAACCCCTGGCGCTGGAGCTTCGACAGCGTCACCGGCGCACTGTGGCTGGCGGACGTGGGCCAGGCGGAATACGAGGAAGTGAATATCATCGAGAACGGCGGCAACTACGGCTGGCGCTGCCGGGAGGGTTTCCACACCACTGCCAACAGCTGCAACAGCAGCGGTCCCTACGACGAGCCGCTGTTCGAGTATGACCACAGCCAGGGCCAGTCGATCACCGGCGGTTATGTCTACCGCGGCACACAGATCGCCGGCATGGGCGGGGCCTATATCTTCGGCGACTACCAGAGTGGCAGGATCTGGGCCTACACCGACGCCATGTACCCGCTGGCGGATACCAATCTAGGTATCACATCGTTCGGCCGCTCCAACGCCGGCGAAGTCTACGTGGTGGATATCGCCGGCGGCGGCCTGCACCGGATTGTTGCAGAGGGCGGCGGCGACTCCAGCAGTTCCAGTTCTTCGTCCAGCAGTTCGTCCAGCAGCAGTTCCACCTCCAGCAGCTCGACTTCCAGTACCTCTTCCAGTGGCGGTAGCGGCGATGGCGTCTCCTGTTCCATCACCGGCGACAATATCTGGAACAGCGGTTACCAGCTGGATGTGACCGTCACCAACGGCGGTGCCAGCGCCGTCAGTGCCTGGCAGATCGCGCTGCAATTCAGCGAACCGCCGCAGGTCACCGGCAGCTGGAATGTGGACATCAGCGTATCCGGCAATACCGCCACCGCCAGCGATGTGGGCTGGAACGGTAATCTCGCGCCGGGCGGCAGTACCTCGTTCGGCTTCCAGGGCGACCACGACGGCAGCTTTGCAATGCCGGAGTGCAGCGGTTCGGGCAGCTCGTCCAGTAGCAGCTCCAGCTCGTCGTCCAGCAGTTCGAGTTCCTCCAGCAGCGGCGGCACCGGCAATATGACCGGCTCCGAGATCTACAGCGCGCAGTGCGCCCACTGCCACGGTTTTGCCGGCGACGGCGGTTCCGTGGGCATCCCGCTGACCACGCCCCAGGACCTGGATTTCATGATCGGGTTTATCGAGGAGAGCATGCCCCAGGGACAGCCGCAAATCTGCGACGCAGACTGCGCGGACAAGGTGGGCAACTACATCGCCGACACCTTCTGGGAAGATCAGGAGCCGCCCAACTGCAGCATCGTCCGCTACGGCGCCCGCCAGTTGAAGATCCTCACCCGGTCCGAGTACCAGAACACGGTCGGGGACCTGCTGGGTGTCGATTTCGCGGCCGCCGACGGCCTGGCCGAAGACAGCAGGGTGGGCTACTTCATCAACAATGCACACGCGTCGATCGTCACCGGCACCTACGACCGCTACCTGACGGCCGCGGAAGAGATCGCGGCCTGGTCGGCAACGCGCGACTACGCGCCGGCGCTGAACTGCGACACCTTCAACCAGGACTGCGTGGACCAGTTTATCGGCGACTTCGCGCCCAGGCTGTTCCGCCGCCCGCTGGACAGCGGGGAAGTCGCCACCTACACCGAACTGGCCAACGGCACCTTCACCGAAGGCGACGTGCACACCGGCATCCAGCTGGCGCTGATGACCATGCTGTCGTCGCCGCAGTTCCTGTACCGCCACGAACTGGGTGAGGCCAACCCGGCCAACGGCGAGATAGACGCGAACGCGTTCGAACTGACCTCGCACGAAATGGCCACCTGGCTGAGCTACTCGTTCACCGGCTCCACACCGGACGACACCGCGCTGCAGAAGGCCGCCAACGACGCCCTGCGCCAGCCGGCCCAGATCCGCCAGGAGGCGCAGCGCCTGCTCGACCTGGCCCAGGCCAGGGACACCATGGGCAATTTCGTCGGCAGCTGGCTGGACACGGACAACCTGGAGAAATCCCCCAAGGATGCGGATACCTGGTCCGGCTTCGAGGAGGTGGCGCCGCACATGGAGCGCGAAATCCGCGAAGTCTTCGCCGAGGTGATGCTGAACAGCGAGGAGTCCTTCGCCTCCCTGTATGACGCCGACTGGACCTTCGTCAACGGCCCGCTGGCACAGCACTACGGCATCGACGACGTCAGCGGCGACGACTTCCAGCGGGTCGCAACCAGCGACCGCGGCGGCATCCTCACCAGCGGTGCCTTTATGGCGCGCTGGGCCGAGCGCACCGAGACCTCGCCCATCCGCCGCTCCGTGCGCGTGCGCCGCCGCATGCTGTGCCAGGACCAGCCCGACCCGCCCGCCGGCATCGCCGAAAGCCGCGCGGAAAGGCTCGAGGAACTGGCGGACCTGATCGCCGACCCGACCACCACCAACCGCACGAAGTACGAGGCGCTGACGTCGGTGTCGCCATGCCTCAACTGCCACCAGGAGTGGATCAACCCGCTCGGCGGTGGCATGGAGGACTTCAACGCGGTGGGCAACCCGCGCAGCGTCGACCTGAATGGCAATGCGATCGATGCCAGCGGCCGGTTGTACGCACCGGATGTGCTGAGCAACCGCGGCGAGTGGATCGAGTTCGACGGCTCCCGCGGCCTGGGCCAGGTGTTGTCGACACTGCCCAGTGCCCAGTCCTGCGTCTCCCAGAACATGTTCCGCTTCATGCTCGGAGTCGGGCACGACAGCATCGACAACACGAACCCGGAGGGGCGTGAGCTAGACCCGCTCGAGGAGGACGGCTACCTGTGCACGGTGCAGGATATGACCGACACCCTGGTGGACCAGGGTCCGCGGACAATGCTTGAAAACATGAGCACGCTGGATGCGGTGCGCTATCGCAAGGAATGGCAGCGCTGATCAACGAAGTGTCGCAATCGTAGGGTGCGCGACCGCCATGGATGGCGGAAGTGCAAAAAGGCAGGAGCATTTTTCTGCCCGCGCGCACCCTACCGCTCCAAACAGGCTCTAACAATAAAAAAGGTTTACGTCATGGCAGAACGATACAAAAACGTATTTGATAAAAGACGCCGGGATCTACTGAAAGTTTTTGCGGGTGCCGGTATCAGCGGGGCATTGATGCGGGCCTCGCCGCTGGTCACCGGCATGATGGTGTCCCGCTGGGCCGAGGCCCAGACCGCACCCAACAAATCGGTGATCATCTATGTTCCCGACGGCGCCCTGCCCGAGCACTGGTTTCCCAACAGCGACCTGACCAGCTTCGGCGCCATGTCGCAGCCCTACAGCGGCGTCGCCGGCGAGTGCAACTTCCTGCGCAGCATGAGCCACCACCGCGGCGGCCACGGCGTCATGCCCACCATCATCAACAACAGCTGGGGCGGCGACAGCTTCGACGTCAACATGGGCCGCATCCTCGGCGGCAACCTGCCCTTCACCTACGTCAACCTGGGCGTACACAGCAATGGCAACGGCACCCTGACCAAGGACAACGGCTCGGAAGTGCCGTTTGAAGACAACCCGTTCAATGCCTTCAACCACCTGTTCGGCAACCTGCAGGGCGGCGGTGGCGATCCCAAGCTGAACGCGGTGGATGCGCACCTGGAGGCGGTCAACGCGCTGAAAACGAAACTGGGCAACTACGAACAGCAGCGGCTGGATTCGCACCTGACCGCCATCGAGGAAACCCAGCAACGCCTGCAGGACCTGGCCGGCGGCGGCCTGTCCTGCGGCGGTGCCACCGCGCCCGATCCATTTCCGATCGAGTTTTCCACCTTCCAGCAGCAGGCGGAACTGCAGGCGGACATCATCGCGCTGGCACTGGAATGCAACCTGACGGCGTCCTGCTCGCTGGCGCTGGGTAACGACGGCGCCGAGTTCGCACTGCCCTACCTGGATTTCAAGGACACCTATCACTCGTCCATCCACGGCGGCAACGGCGGCGATCCCACCTACCCGCACTACCGGGAGACACGCGCCCACCTGAGCAGCCTGTCGGCCTTCCTGATCAGTCGCCTGCGGGACCGGGGCATACTCGACAGCACCATCGTCTGCGAAGTCACCGACATGGGCAACGGCGATGCCCACGGCAGCAACGACATCCCGCTGATCATGGCCGGCGGTGGCGGCACCATCCAGCGCGGTGTATCCAATGCCGGCAGCGCCGCCTACACCCCGCTGCACCAGATACATACGGCAGCGGTGGCACTGCAGGCCGACCAGCACCCGGACTACCAGGGCTATGCAAGCGAAGTGATTCCGGGCGTATTGACGTGACCGGGAGCGGAAACGGCACCGTGCAGGGAAGGACGAAACTATCTTTTCATAAGTACCCGGTATGCTAGAAAGCAGAAAAATAGCAGTTGTCGCGCTGGTGCTCGCAATGGCCGGTGCCGGCGGATGCTCGAAACCCGACGGGGATGCCGCATCGCCACGGCCTCGCCTCAACGACACCGGCATCACCTGGGGGGCGGATTATCCCAGGGGCGTCAACCGCGATTGCAGCGCCACCATCGACGCAACGCTCCTGCCCGACGGGGAGAAAATTGCCGGGGACATCCTCAGCCAGCAGGACTGCAGCCACGGCCCGGACACCACTGCCGATGACGCCGACGGCGCGGCCGGTTTCGCGTTTCGCAAGATCGGCCGCAAAGGCGAGCCCCTGCCCGCCGATGCCCGGGCCTGGCAATGCGTGCTGGATAAAAATACCGGCCTCGCCTGGGAGGTCAAACAGCCCACCGACGGCGTCTACGGCAATCGCGGAAAGCACGACGCGGACGATGTGTTCACCTGGTACAACCCCGACAAGAGTGCCAACGGCGGCGCCATCGGAGAATGGAACAGCCGTTACGACCAATGCACCGGCTACATCGAAGGCAAGCCCCCGACCTACTGCAACACCGGGGAATTCGTCAGCCGTATCAACCGCCGAGGCCTGTGCGGATTCAGCGACTGGCGCCTGCCGACCCTGGAGGAACTCGCCAGCCTGGTGCACTTCGGGCGCAGCGCCCCGGCCATCGATACCGCATATTTTCCCAATACAAAGAGCGGTTTCTACTGGAGCCACTCCCCCGACGCAAAGCTGCAGGGCAGGGCCTGGGCCGTCAATTTCCAGTTCGGCTATTCGGCGCCCATGCCGCGCGACAACGGCCGCCATGTGCGGCTGGTCAGGAACTGGGAACCCCGGGAACCGGAGGCAAAATGATCGGCACGATACGCAATACGGCACTGTTGTTGATCTTGATGGCCCCGATATCCGAGGCGCAGACCGGGCAACACTGCAAGCCCGAGTCCATCGCCCCGACGGCGCCATCCTCCCGCTTCCAACGCGGGGACAACGGCTCCGTCGTGGATACCCGGACGCACCTGATGTGGCGCGCCTGCCTGGAAGGAGTCACCGGCGAAGCCTGCGACGAGGGAAAGCCACTGGCGCTGACCTGGGCCGAGGCGCTGGCCTATGTGCCCAACGCCAACGGCGACGGCGGTTTCGCCGGCCACAGCGACTGGCGCCTGCCGAATATCCGCGAGCTGGGCACACTGGTCGAACTGCAGTGTACCGGCCCCGCCATCAACCTGGCCGTTTTCAACAACGCACCGGCTGCCGGCGTCTGGTCCTCTTCGCCGTCGGGGTTCCATACCCACTATTCCTGGTACGTCGATTTCGTCACTGGCGCCTTTACCTACGGTGAAAGGGCCAAACCCAAGGCCATCCGCCTGGTTCGCGATCTTCACTAAAGCCGGCCGGCACAGCGGACATTGCCGCCCCGGAGATCGCTGCCCACCCCGGGCGCCCCGCGCCTGTAATCAACTGTAATGCCTCAGGGCCCACCGGGGCCGGCGATTCCAAAAAGTTCGACTAAGCTCTTGTGATAAATCTATGGACAATACTGTCATCACAGGAGCTTCCAGTGATCCATTCCATCCTCAACGCTCTGGCCCCGCTATGGCTGCCCGCCGCGCTGACAGCGCAATACCAGACCAACGACCTGCTCGGGCAACTGCTGCGGGAGAAGCGGCAAGAGGAGCGGCAAAACGGCGGGCCACCCGCATAGGCCCGGCGGGGTATTCATCGGTATCCACTCACTGAACGCGGCTCCACCACCCTCTACCCGGGCCCCGAGGCGCCTCCGGGCAAGGAAGCCAACTGGCTCGCCACACCGCCGGACAGGGCCTACTTCGCGATCCTGCGGCTCTACTCGCCCACGGAAGCCGCGATCGAGAAGTCGTGGATACCGGGCGATATCGAAAAAGGCTGGGGTACCGAGCGAGAGACACAGTGTCCACTGAAGTCGCCAGCAGGCAACTGGCAACGACGAAAAGATCTGTTTCCGCCTCTACACGCCGGAAAGCGAAGATACACAACCCATCGTGATCCGGAGTAAACACAGGAAATCCACATGAATCTGACACGACTCATGCATCGCAAAACCACCCAGTTGACGTTATTGCTATGCGCCCTGGCCGCAGCTGCAGGAGCGTTTACAGCCTCCGCCGCCAGCGACAGTTCGGTTCCGCTGCTCACGCTCGACAAGGCGCGCGAACTGGAAACCAAGCTGGTCGGCAAAAAAGAGGTTCCCGTCACCAAGGAAAATTTTGCTTTTGCCAATCTCGACGTCGCCATGGAAAAAGAGGCGAAGCTGGGTGCGGTCAATCGCTTCTACCACCACCGCAAACCGATGGAACTCGACAAACAGCCCGCGGTGCTGATGAACCGGGACACCCTCTACTCGTTTGCGATCATCGACGCCTCCCACGGGGCAACGGTCAGCATTCCCGAGGGAGACGGCCGCTATGTTTCCGTCCATGTGATGCAGCACGATCACGTCACCGACAACGTCTACTATGGCGAGGGTGAATACGCCATCGACCCGAAAACTGTAACGGACTTCGTTGTGATCAACGTTCGCACCCAAGTGGACCCCAATGACCCCGCGGACATAGCCAAAGCGAATGCGATTCAGGACCAGTACAAAATTACCTTCCCCAGTGGATACACTCCCAGGAAATTCAAGGTGATCGACTGGGACAAAGCACAACTGAAGAAACTTCAGGATCACTACACCAGGGTCGCCGACACCCGTGGTGTCAGCAAGACCATGGGTGCACGCGGCAGCATTCCTCAGGAAGACATCAACGTAGGCGCGGCAGTGGCCACCGGCCTGCTGCCGGATGAACACGCCTGGTACTCCTTCAAAACCTACAAGGTCGACAAGGACACCTGCTACGCCGCCACCTATCCGGTGCCCGGAATGACTGATCCCAGCCTGGGTTTCTATTCAATGACCATCTACGGCGAAGACCTCTACCTCCACACCGAAGAGGGTTCCAGCCTGTCGAACCACGAGATTGAGCCAAACGAAGATGGAAAGACCTTCGACCTCCACTTCGGCAACCCGGAAACCTGTGGCAAAGACGCCAAAAACCTGTTGATCGCGCCCACCGACAACTGGACCCTCGCCTTCCGGGTCTATATGCCGGACAAGTCCGTACAGAACAACGAGTACGCATTGCCCGAGCCCAAACCCTCTGAATAACTGAAGCGACTCAGGTCCGGGAGATCGACACTCCGCCGTCCACCAGGAAAGCGCTGCCGGTCACGAAGCTGGCGGCATCCGAGGCCAGGAACAGCATTGCGCGGGCGATTTCCTCGGGCGCGGCCATGCGTTTCAGTGCGTGCAATCCCTCGACAAAACCCCGCACTCCGGCGTCGGCGCCGGGCGCATTGGCGACATTGGCCGGGGTGTCGGTGCCGCCCGGCAGGATGGCATTGGCCCGGATCCCTTTTGCACCCCATTCGGCGGCGATGGTCTGTACCAGCCCGATCAGGCCGGCCTTGCTGGCGGCGTAGGCCGCGGTGCCCGGCATGCCAACCGTGTGGCCGACGAAAGACGATGTCACGATCAGCGCACCGCCGCGCTCGGCCAGCGCCGGCAGTTGGTATTTGGCACCGAGGAAAGTCCCGGTGAGATTCGCATCGATGGTGTCCTGCCAGCTCTCCCGGGACAGTTCCGGCACCGGCAGCATTTCGCCCATGCTGCCGGCGTTGTTGACCGCGATATCCAGCCTGCCGAAACGCTCCCGCGCCAGCGACACCAGTTCGGCGGCGATGGATTCCTCCCGCACATCGCCCGGCAGCGCGACCGCCCGGCCGCCGTGCGCCTCGATATCGGCCACCAGTTGCGCCAGCTCGTCGGCGCGCCGCCCGTTGACGATCACCCGGGCGCCCTCCCCGGCAAACAGCAGCGCCGCGGCGCGCCCGATGCCGGACGTGGCGCCGGTGATCAATGCGACTTTGTGTTCCAGTGTGTTCACGATTGTGTCCTCCGTTGTCGAATAGTGGAGGTGCCACTGTGCCGGCAGCGGAATCGCCGGGCACTCCGGAAATTGCGCTGCAATTCGCGGATGGACCGAACGGAGGAGCCGCGGCCCACCGGAGTGGTAGACTGCCGGCCTGCCGGTCAATTGGAGAGCAATCAGCGGAGTGTCGGCATCCGTTGCTGCGGGTATGGTGGATCCGGAATCCGATAGACCCACTACGGGCATAAGAGCCGGGCAGAGGAGTATTGATATGGCGACCAGCGAACACACCCCAGACGATCCCCGCTGGGCCGCCGTGGCGGAGCGCCGCCCGGGGGCCGACGGCGCCTTTGTCTATTCGGTGCTGACCACCGGGATCTACTGCCGCCCGAGCTGTCCGTCCCGGGCCGCGCGGCCCGAACATATCCGTTTCTTCGACACGCCGGCCGAGGCCGAGCAGGCCGGTTTCCGGCCCTGCAAACGCTGCCGGCCCGACCGGCGCTCGCCGCGGCAGGAACAGGCCGCCACCATCGCCAAACTGTGCCGCCATATCGAGTCGGCGGAGCAGCCGCCCACGCTGGAGGAACTGGCCCGGCGCGCCGGCTGGAGCCGCTATTACCTGCAGCGCCGCTTCAAGGCGGTCACCGGCCTGACACCCCGCGACTATGCGGCAGCGGTGCGCTCCGGCAAGGTGCGCCGGGCCCTGGCGGCGGGCGCTTCGGTCACCGAGGCCATCTACCAGTCCGGCTACAACTCCAGCGGCCGCTTCTACGAAAACTCGGACCAGCTCCTGGGCATGACCCCGAGCCGCTATCGCGCCGGCGGCACCGGGACCGATATCCACTTCGCCGTGGGCCAGTGCTCCCTGGGGGCCATCCTGGTGGCCCGCAGCCGCCGCGGGATCTGTGCCATCTCGCTCGGGGAAGACCCGCAAGCGCTGGTGCACGAACTGCAGGACCAGTTCCCGAACGCCAACCTGATCGCCGGAGACCGGGAATTCGAGCAACTGGTAGCCCGCGTCGTGGGATTTGTGGAGGCGCCGGAACTCGGCCTGGACCTGCCGCTGGATATCCGCGGCACCGCCTTCCAGCAGCGGGTCTGGCAGCTGTTGCGGCAGATTCCCCCCGGCCAGACCCTCAGCTACGCCGAGGTGGCGAAGCGGTTGGGCAACCCGAACGCCGTGCGCGCCGTCGCCGGGGCCTGCGCCGCCAACCGGCTGGCGGTGGCCATCCCCTGCCACCGGGTCGTGCGCAGCGACGGCGGCCTGTCCGGCTACCGCTGGGGCGTGGAACGCAAGCGCGCGCTGTTGCAGCGGGAAACATAGCGACAGCGAGCGAAAACCGCAGGGTTTTCGGAATCCGTCAGCAGTTTTTCGGTTTCCGCAAGCGCCACCGGCCAGTTTCCGACAGACTCCTTCGCATCCCATTCAAAAAGAACAAGAAGGTGAAGGTATGGAATTCCTGTGGGAACTGGCCCGCGACTGGGGCGACAACTTCCAGCGCGATCTCTTCCGCTACCTGCTGGCCACCGTCACCGTCAGCCTCGCCGCCAGTTGGCTGTTCCGCGGCTGGATGGACCGGCGCCGCCTGCAGAAACGCCGCGCCCGGCTGGCGGATATCCGCCGCGAAATCGGCTTCTCCATGCTCACCATGGGTGTCTTCGCCACCATCGGCCTGGTGACCGGCATACTCGGCGACTGGGGCCTGGTGCGGCTCTACTGGCAGTGGGGCGACTACCCGCTGTGGTGGGCGCTGGCCAGCCTGCCGGTCGTGATCCTGATCCACGACACCTACTTCTACTGGGTGCACCGGGGCATGCACCACCCGAAACTGCTCAAACACTTCCACCGCGTACACCACCTGTCGCGCACACCGACGCCCTGGGCGGCCTACAGTTTCTCCGTGGGTGAGGCCTTCCTGATGGCGATCTTCTCGCCGCTGGTCCTGATGGCGCTGCCATTGCACCCGCTGATCTGGCTGTCGTTTATCTTCGTGATGATCTTCCGCAACGCCATGCTGCACGCCGGCCGCGAATTCCACCCCCGCGGCTGGGTGGACGGGCCGCTGGATTTCCTCACCACCACCACCCACCACGACCTGCACCACCAGCGCTTCAAGGGCAATTACGGTTTCTATTTCACCTGGTGGGACCGCTGGATGGGCACGGAGATCGGCGACTACAAAGCGGTCTTTCGCCGCGCCGTCGACGGCGACTTCAGCGATACCGGGGAAAAGGCACCGGCAAATGGACAGATAGCCTGAACATTGCGGCTGATCGGCAGATGTCCGCATGTATTGCGCGGCCCCCAGTGGCCGCGCTTTTTTAACACCCGGGCGGCCGCCCCCAATCGGGCCGCCCCGCCTCGCGCAGCAGTTCGATCACCCGCTGCACATCCGCGTCGCCAGTCGACCAGTTGCTGAACGCGGCCCGCACTGCCGCTTCACCGCGCCAACGCCCGGGAGTCATGAAGACCTCTCCGGTCGCGTTCAGTTTCTGCAGCCAAACGTCGACCCCGGCGTGTCGCTCGGGGCGAAAGACCACCACATTCAATCGGCACGGCGCCAGCAGCCGGTAATCCGGCGACGCATCCAGCCACTCCGCCAGCCGCGACGCCTGCCGGCAGTTGTCTTCCACCACCCCGGCCACCCCGTCGCGACCATAGGCCTGCAATGCAAACCACAGCGGCAGGGCGCGAAAGCGGCGCGAATTTTCCACGCCGCGATTCATGAAATGCGGCAGCGGGCCGTCGGCCGGCAGATAGGGCGAAGGCACCGCCAGCACCGCTTCGAGCAGCGCGACATGCCGGGTCAGGAAAATGCCGCTGTCGTAGGGCACATTGAGCCACTTGTGCGCATCGCTGGTGATGGAGTCCGCCAGCTCGATGCCGCGGAGCCATTGGCGCCGCTCCTGCAACAGCGCGGCGAAGAGGCCGAAGGCCGCATCCACATGCAGCCACGCATGGTGCGCGCGGCACAGTGCCGCGATCGCGGCCAGATCATCGAAATCCGTGCCGGTAACGGTGCCGGCGCTGGCCAGTACGATCTTGCCCGGGCTGTCGCTGGCGGCGAGGTGCCGCTCCAGGTCGGCCACCTGCATCCGCTCGGAATCGGCTTCGCAGGCCACCTTCACGACCCTGTCCCGCCCCAGCCCGGCCATCGCCAGCCCCTTCAGGCTGCTGGCGTGCGGGCTGGCGGCAAGCACCTCGATATGGACTCCGGCCATGCCCCCGGCGGCCACATCGATCCCCTGCGCGAGGCCCGCAAACTGGCGACCGCACAGCAGCCCCAGCAGGTTGGCACTGGTGGCGCCGCTTGTGAGGCTGCCGGTGAAACTGGCGGGCAGCCCGAACAACTGCCGCAGCCAGTCCAGTACCTGCAGTTCCACCGCCGGCGCGATGGAATCACCGGAGCTGGCCGGATTCTGGTCCGCGACCGCCGCCAGCCAGTCTCCCGCCAGCGCGGCCGGACTGGCGCCGCCGGTGACAAATCCCCAGTAGCGCGGCCCGGCCGACGCCGACAGGTAGGGCATTATCCGGCGGCGGAACAGCGCCAGTGCATCGATCTCACCGCAGCCGGACTGCGGCAGGTCCCCCGCCGGCATCGGCGGCGCGGCGGTGCAGGCCACCGGGCGGCTGTCCAGGGTATCCAGGAACTCGCAACCGGTCTCGAGCACCCGCGCCAATAACCGCGGTAGCGGTGTGCCCTTCTCTCGCAGACTCGACATCGGCTTTCTCCTCAGGTGGCGGAAAGCCCAGTCTGCCGCCATCGCCGGTATCAAAACAGAGACAATTAATTATAATTTTTGCAGTACAATTTGCCGGGACACCGAAGCCATGGGGGGGAATCATGGCCGCTCTGTACCGCTCGCTGGCGCAACAGTTCCAGCGGGAAATCCGCCAGCGCCGCTGGCGCCCCGGGCAGCGGCTGCCGGCCGTGCGCCAGTTTGCGCGCCAGCACGGTGTCAGCGTCACCACCGCCCTGCAGTGTTATCGCCTGCTGGAAAGCGAGGGACTGATCAGCGCCCGCCCGCAATCCGGATTTTACGTACGCGCCGCCGAGGCGGCGGAAGCGGGCGCGGAGCTGGACAGTTTCAGCGCGACACCGGGCCCGATCGCCAATATCGCCGAAATCGAGCGGGTGCAGGCCATCGCCGCGCGGCCCGGCAGCGCGCCGCTGGGCATCTCCCTGCTGAGTCCGCAACTGGTACCACTGACAATGCTGCAGCGCAGCCTGCACCGCAGCACCCTGAAACTCGGCGAGCGTTTGCTGCAGTACGGCACAGCCCAGGGCGAAGCGGCGCTACGCGGTGCCCTGTCGCGGCATTTCGCCGCCGATGGCATCGCCCTGCGCCCCGGCGACCTGCTGATCAGTAACGGCTGCATGGACGCCATCTGCCTGGCACTGCAACTGACGACCAGGCCCGGCGATGTGGTCGCTGTCCCCAGCCCCTGCTTCAGCGGCCTGCTGCAACTGATCGAGAGCCTCGACCGGCGGCTGCTGGAGATTCCCCTGCACCGCAACGGCATCGAAATGCCGGCACTGGGGGCGGCGATGGCGGATCCGGCGGTGAAGGCCTGCCTGATGACCGCCAACCACCACAACCCGCTGGGTTTCAGCCTCAGTGTCGAAGACAAGCAGCGCATTGCCCGCTGGGCGGCCGAGTACCGCTGTCCGGTTGTCGAGGACGATGTTTTCGGCGAGTGCGGTTTCGACCTGAACCGCGCCCTGCCGCTCAAGCACTGGGACAGGGACGGCTGGGTACTCTGGTGCGGCGCCTTCTCGAAAACACTGGTGCCCGCCTACCGGATCGGCTGGTGCGCACCGGGCCGCTTCCTGGCCGCGGCCATACAGCGGCGCCGCGCGCAGACAGTCAGCGTAAACCTGCCGTTGCAGGCGGCACTGGCGGATTTCGTCAACGGCGGCCACTACCGGCGCCACCTGCAGCGGCTGCGCCAGACACTGGCGGCACAGTTATCGGCCTACCGCCGCGCACTGGCGGAAGCCATGCCCGCGGGCACGGCGATTTCGCGCCCGGACGGGGGTTTTGTGCTGTGGCTGACACTGCCACAAGGGAGCGACGGCACGGCACTGTTCGAGGCGGCCGCGGCGGAAAATATCAGCATCGTGCCGGGCGGGGTATTTTCCAGCCTCGGGCGCTACCGCCACTGTATTCGCCTCAATTGCGGCTGGCCGCTGAGCGGTGACGTCAAGCGTGCCCTGCGGCACCTCGGGGAACTGGCCTGCGAAAAGGTACCATCGCACGGCCGGGGATAGTCATGCGGGACGCTATCAGTGGCCGTGCTCCACCGGCAGCCAGCGGGTTTCCCGGTAACAGAGAATCCCCCAGACCACCAACAATATTTCCAGCGCGAGAAAAGCGCCGTTGCGCCAGTCGAAGCCGCTGACCAGCAGCATGCCGTAGAGGCGCCCGCTGCCGAAGCCGGCGTAGGCCAGTGCCAGCAGTGCGTAGGCGACGCGGCGATGCTGGCGGATCGACAGCGCAGTCGCCAGCGCCACCGCGATCGCCAGCATCAGGCCGCCGAAAGTGGCCAGGAACTCCGGCACCGCCGACGGTGCCAGGAAACCCAGGTCGATGCCGCCGGCAAAACCCTCCGGGTTGATGAAAGCGCCGGCGCCGATGGCGGCATAGACCAGCAGGTTCAGGGTCAGGTAGGTTTTCCCGAAGTATTTCAAGCAAGAATCTCCCTGGATAAACGAAAATCGCGTCGCGCAGGACGACGGCGACGATATCGGCGATGGCAATGCCGGCGGCAGCTTCCATACTTCCTCCCTGCAGACTGGGAAACCTGCGGGAAAAGTCCATCCCCTGGCGGGTTTTCGGCCCGGGCAATACCGTTCAGAGGCTTCCCAGATTACGGCAAGCATAAACAGCTGCAAGGAACCCCGTCATGAGCCGGCAATTTTTTCGCGATCCCCTGTTTCACTTTATCGCCATCGGGCTGCTGTTGTTCAGCCTGGACGCGCTGTTTGCCGGCCGGGGGGCGGACCGCGGCGAGATCGTTGTCAGCCAGAAGCGCATCGACCACCTGGCGGCCGTATTCCAACGCGGCTGGCAGCGCCCCCCCAGCACAGCGGAGCTGCGGGACCTGGTGGACAACTATATTCGCGAAGAGGTGCTCTACCGGGAGGCACTGAACCTGGGGCTGGATCGCGACGATACGGTGATCCGGCGGCGCCTGCAGATGAAAATGGAATTCCTGGCCGGGGACCTGGTGGACGCCGTCGAGCCGGACGATGAAACCCTGCGCCGCTACTTCGCCGATCACGTCGACCGCTACCGGCAACCGGCACAGTTCAGTTTCCGGCAGGTCTACTTCGGCCCGGACGCCGGGGCAGAGCGCGTGCGCAAGGCCCTGGCGCAGCTCCGCGAGGGCCTGCCGGCAGAGGGGATCGGCGACAGCACCCTGCTGCAGCACCACTACCGCGGCGAGACCGGCGAGCGCCTGGCGCGGCTTTTCGGCGAGGGTTTTTCCGATCGGCTGCGCGAGCTGCCGGCGGGAGAGTGGCGCGGACCGGTCGAGTCCGCCTACGGCGCGCACCTGGTAAAAATCGGGGAGCACCGCCGCGAACGCACAGCGGCGTTCGCCGCGGTGCGCCAGCGGGTGCTGCGGGACTGGCAGCGGGATGAAAAACAGAAAATCCTGCAGGCCCAGTTCGACACCTATCGCAGCAACTATTCGGTGCGTATCGAGGGCGAACCCGAGCCGGCCGCCGGCGGGGTGGCGATGCAATGAAAGCGCTGCTGAAACTGCTGGCCGGCCCGCTGGCCCTGCTGTTCACACTGCATGCCGGCGGCCACGAATTGCGCCCCGCCTACCTGCAGATCGAGGAGCAGGCGCCGGGAAACTTTGCCGTTTCCTGGCGGGTGCCCGCCCGCGGCCAACTGCGGCTGTCACTGGATGTCCGCTTCGATGACTCCGTCGCCGCACTGTCCGCGCCGGCAGGCGGGTTTGCCAACGGTTTCTACACCGAGCGCTGGCAAATCCGCCACCACCGCAGACTGGCCGACACCCGCATTGCCATCGACGGCCTGCAACAGACGATGACCGACGCGCTGGCGCGTATCCGCTGGCGGGACGGCCGCGAGCAGTTGGTGCGACTGATGCCCGAAAACCCGGCATTCGAGGTCGACAGCAGGGCCGGTAACGGACAGGTTGCCCGCACCTACTTCGCGCTCGGCGTCGAGCATATCCTGCTCGGCATCGACCACCTGCTGTTCGTGCTCGCGCTGGTGCTGCTGGCCAGTGGCTGGAGGCAGCTGCTGGGCACCATCACCGCATTTACCCTGGCCCACAGCATCACGCTGGCGGCGGCGGTACTCGGCCTGGTGTCACTGCCCAGCGCGCCGGTGGAGGCGATCATCGCCCTCAGCATCGTCTTTGTAGCCGGTGAGATACTGCGCAAGCGTCGCGGCCAGGCCACCCTGGCGATCCGCAGGCCCTGGCTGGTGGCATTCGGCTTCGGCCTGTTGCACGGGCTGGGCTTCGCCGGCGCACTGGCGGATATCGGCGTGCCGCAACACGCGATTGCACTCTCGCTGGCGCTGTTCAATCTCGGTGTGGAGGCGGGGCAGCTGGTATTTATCGCCGCGATCTGCGGGCTCTTCGCGCTGCTGCGGCGGCTGCCGCCGATACAGCGCTGGCAGTGGCGCAGCGGCCGGTCCGCCGCGGTTGTCGTCACCTGGCCGGTGGCCTACCTGGTGGGCGGGCTGGCGGCCTGGTGGTTGATCGACCGCACACTGGCAATGGTGCTGTGACCGGCGCACCCTACAAGTCGAAACCGAAACCGATGCCACCGCCGGAGTCGCCATCGCTGAAGGCCCCGCCGAGACTGAAACGCCCCCGACTCCCCAGCGGGCGACCGTAGCCGATGGACACAGCACTCTCGCCGTTCAGCCAGCCGGCACCGATCGCGATCCGGCCGCGACACTCATTCCAGTCGCGCCAGTTGCGGCAACTGCTGCCTCCGGCGTTGATGGCGGATTGCATGATGGCCATACCCATAGCGCCAACGCGGTCGGTCTTTTCATTGAGTCTTCCGACTCGGTCGTTGAGCTGTTGCAATCCCTCGAAATTGAAGCCCGCCAGTTCGTCGATGCGCATATCGGTGTAGTCGTTGGCTCTCTGCAGCGTCAGCTGGTCACCCTCCCTTACTTGCTGGTCCGTGTAGTTATTGGCATCGATCAGCGTCTGCGCCGTCTGGTTGTCGGTGTAGGTATTCGCATTGATCAGTGCCCGGTCCAGGCCATCGTTCAACTGGCTGACATTGACCCCGTCGGTATCGTCCACACCCGGCGCCAGGTTCACCAGACGCCGCTCGCTTCCTCGATTACCGATGGAGACGGTATTCGCCTGGCCTGCAATGGAATCGGCACCAATGGCGACGGAGTTGGCGGCTGTGGCCATGGCGCCGCGACCGAAGGCAGAACTGTCGACGGCGGTGGCCTGGGCCTGACGGCCCACAGCGGTCGCTCCGACACCGGTGGCATCCGCCTCAAATCCCACTGCAGTGGCGCCCTGCACATTGGCGCGGGCACCGAACCCGAAGGCGGAGGACTGATTGCCCGTGGCGATACTGTCCGTCCCGACTGCCGTCGAGAAGTCGCCAGTCGCCGAAGAGAAAACGCCGACACTTGTGGAGGAAAACCCCGAGGCCGTGGCCCCAGAACCGATGGCCGTGGTTTCATCGTTGCCCGCACTGGCAAAGCTGCCCACGGCGGTCGCATCGGTGCCATCGGCGGTCGCACTATTGCCGCAGGCCAGGGAAAAGGGCCCTGTCGCACTGG
The DNA here is from genome assembly GCF_023634065.1 of Microbulbifer litoralis. Classification (GTDB taxonomy): domain Bacteria; phylum Pseudomonadota; class Gammaproteobacteria; order Pseudomonadales; family Cellvibrionaceae; genus Microbulbifer; species Microbulbifer litoralis. The sequence continues at coordinate 127,636 of NZ_JALKCV010000002.1, read as the reverse complement.
CACCGTCCGCGCCGCCGGGCGTTGTGCTATCGCAGACGAACTGCGCCTGTGCCGCGGGCACCGCTGACAACAGCAGCAGCAACAGCACTGCGCGAATTCTTCCGCCGTAAACACTCCACCGCCTTCCAAAATCCATTTCCCTACTCCTCAAGCTCACCTCGCGCCAGCCGCCCGGCAAAGCGGAATCTTCGATCATCTATTGAGTAAAGCAGTGCGCTCTCCCAACCGGTGACGAAAGGCGCCAACAGCGGCGGAAAAGGCTGGAGCCACTGCCAATTGCCGATGAATGGACGAGAATTACCCGATAGGAATGAAGCCGCCACCGACGGCAAAGCCTGCCGCGGTCGGCGCTGGAGGATTGGGATGTCTACAGCCATTGAGGAACGGGATCTGCGGGCGGGTGTTACGACACTCTGCCTGGCCATCTTTCTTGTCATTGCCGCCGGCACGGCCCGCTCGCAATCGGGTGAAAACTGCCGTGCCGAGGCCTACCGCCAGTTCGATTTTCTGCTGGGTCACTGGGAGGTGCTGGATGCCAAGGGCAACAGACTCGGCGAGAACCGTATCGAAAAAATACTTGGTGGCTGTGCGATTGCGGAAAACTGGTCCGGCCGGGGTCACCACCGCGGCCGCGGCTACAGCGCTTACGACGCCCGCCGGCAGCTGTGGAATCACAGCTGGATCGACAACAGCGGCCTGCTGATGGTGCTGGAAGGGGGGATTCACGATGGCGCGATGATCATGACCGGCCGGCTCCAGTACGACCTGCAGGCGCGGGAGCGACACCGGGTCGTCTGGCAGCCGCTGGGCAATGGCCATCTGCAGCGCACCTGGCAGGTATCCGGCGACGGCGGTGTCAGTTGGCAGACAGCGGCGGAACTTCTCTATCGACCCCTGGCCGGGAAACACGCCTCAGGCAGCGACGACAGTCAAGCGGGTCGCGACACTCAGTCCTGAAACAGCAGCTCCAGCGGGTAGCCGGTAAACGGCTTGGTCTTTTCGATCACCAGGTGGGAGGTCATGCGGGAAATCGCGGCGTCCTCTTCGGCCAGTAGCTGCTCGGACACGCGGTTGAAATCCGCCGCGTCCGGGCATACGAAGCGCAGCATGTAATCGAATTCCCCCGACATTTTCACGCAGGAGACGATCTGCGGAATGGCGTCGATGGCGCGGCGGAAATTCTCGCTGGTGCGCGCATCCTGGCGCTTCAGCGCCACGTTCACGTAGAACTCGGCGTGGCGCACCTTGTCCAGGTTCACTTCGGCGAGAAACTCGCGGATGTAGCGCTCGCTGGTCAGGCGTTTGACCCGCGCCAGGCAGGCGCTCTCGGACAGGCCGATCTGTTCGCTCAAATTCAGGTTGCTGATGCGCGCGTTGGTCTGCAGCGCCTCCAGAATTTTCAGGTTGTGGCGATCTATTTTCACGCGGTTGTTCTTCTTACAGGAAAGTTCTGTGCCAAAAGGGGAAGGATAGCGGCATTCTTCGGGGATCGAAACACGCAGGGCGCACCGCCGGGAAGGCGGTGCACCCTGTACGATTAGCTGGCGCGCCGGTTGCCGCTGGTGACGAAATGCTCGATGCGGTCCAGTGCGCGGGCGAGTTCGCCCTCTTCCGCGGCCAGGGTCAGGCGCACGTGGTTGGCGGCGCTGGCGCCGAAGGGCGCGCCGGGCAGTACCGACACCCGCTCGGCATCCAGCAACGCCTCGGCAAAGGCTTCACCCGAATCCGCTACCCGAGAGACATCCACCATCACGAACATGCCCGCGTCCGGCGAGTAGCAACTCAGGCCCGGGATGCGGCCGATGCGCTCAACGATCAGGTCGCGGCGCTTTTGATAAGCGGAGCGCATCTGCTCGACGAAGTAGGTATCGAACTCCAGCGCGAAGGCGGCGGCCTCCTGGATAAACTGCGGGCAGCCGAAAATGGTGGCGCCGGCAAACTGGGTCAGGCGCTCCACCAGTGGCCCCTGGGCCACGGCCCAGCCGAGGCGCCAGCCGCTCATGGCGTGGGACTTGGACAGGCCGTCGATCACCACCACATTGTCCAGGTGCTCGGCGGCAGTGCGCAGGGAGGTGTGGCGGCGGGCGAAGGTGATCATCGAGTACATCTCGTCGCACACCAGCCAGATACCGCGCTCGCGGCAGTGGGCCGCCAGTTCGCGCAGCTGTTCCGGTGTGGCCATGGCACCGGTGGGATTGACCGGGGTGTTGATCATCACCACGCGCGTGTCGTCGCCGATCGCGGCCACGATATCGTCCACATCGAAGGCGAAGTTATTGTCCGCCGGGCAGGCCACCTTTTTCATCTTCAGGCGCAGCGCGTCGCAGATGGGCACGTAGCCGATATACATCGGCTCCGGGATCAGGATTTCCTCACCGGGGTTCAGCAGGCAGGCGAGCACCGCGTAGATGGCGTTGGTGCCGCCGGGAAACACCACCACGTCGTCCGGGCTGCAGGGGTGCGGCGAGACCTTGCTCTCGATATTGGCGATGGCGCGGCGCAGCACCGGCTCGCCGGCGTCCGGGGAGTAGTGGGTGCGGCCGACGCCGAGCCGCGCGCGGGTGTAATCGAGAATCGGCTCCGGGGTGTCGAAATTGGGGTCGCCCACACACAGGAAAATGACATCCTCACCCTGGTCGGCCAGTTCGTGGGCGCGGTCACTGACCGCCCAGACATTGGCATCGTCCCCGCTCAGGGCTTCGCTCAGTTGGCTGAATCTGGGGCTGTAATTCGTCACGGTCTTCTACTGCTCGGGTTGTTTTCGATATCCATACGTTAACAACCGGGCGGGTAATCGTTGCCGCGATAGGGGCACTGTTTTCGCATCCGGGCGGCTTTTTCAGGGGCTTTGCCGCAGAAAATTCGGTGACATTCGAGTGGCGGCCCCTCTTCCGCACCTCAGCCCGAGTCCCGAGTCCCGACAACCTCAAAAGCGGTAATTCAGGTTCAGGCCGCCCACGGTATCGTCCTTGCCCACATGGATATTGCCGCTGACCTGGAACTTCTCGGTCAGGTTCAGGCCCACGAGCGCGCCGGCGCCATCCTGGAAGAAACCGGTATTGCGGCTGTCGTAGCCGGCCATGTAGGCGCTGTTGTAGCGGATGGACTTGTGGCCGATACCCACGGTGTCCACATCGTCGCCGTCGTTGACCTCCAGCCAGAGCTCGCCAAACCAGCGCCACTCGGCGTTTTCCGGCGCGTTGTAGAAGAAGCCGGCGCGGTAGCGCCAGTACTCGCGGCTCTGGTGGCGCACCCGCAGCCCTATCGGGTCCAGGATGCGGCCATCGCTGCCGGTATAGGTCAGGTCCGCCTGGGTGTTCTCGCGGAAGCTGGATGCCGAGACATCGGTCCAGGCCAGCGAGACAAACGGGCCCAGCTGGCACGGCAGCGCCGGCGCCACATCGTAGCCGGTGCGGGCGAACAGGCTCACGGCATCGCCGTCGGTGTCCGCCTCGATGCGGCGGCTGAAGGACTGGCCCAGGTAAATGCGGCGATCCACATCCTCGTAATCGATATCTGAATAGGTGATGCCGCCGTCGACGAAAAAGCGCTCGTTGTCCCAGCGCGCGAAACCGCTGAAGTTCCAGCTCTTCGCCTCCAGCCACAGGTCGTCCGGCTCGTACTCGGCGCCGGCGTACGAGAGCGCCAGCGCCCACTCCAGTTCCTCGCTGCCCTTGAAGCTGAAGCCGAAGAAGCCGTCCCAGCTGTTGCCTCTCTCGCCCGGTGCAGGCCCTTGGCCGAGGTCGTTGCGGGACCAGGCGGCGCCGAAGAATACCGTGGTGGTCGGATCGCGGAAACGCTGTGCCACCAGGTGGTGGTCGATATTCGACTGGTGCTGGCGGGTGGTCTCGTAGCCCAGGTCCGGCAGCATGCCAAAACCCACCGGCGCGGCCAGCACCGAATAGTAGTAGTCACCGAGCAGCTCGGCGGCGGCCAGCGTCGGGTGGACACCGTCGTTGAAAAACAGCCGGTCGGAATCCGGCGCACTGCCGTTCTCGCTGTAGACCGGATCCGGGTTGGCGCACTCGCCGGCGGCGTAACAGGTGGCGGCCTGGTCGATATCGGCAAAACCGAACAGCCCGGGGCGATTCAGTGCCAGGGTACTGAATCCCTCGGTATCCAGGATCAGTACATTGCGCACCCGGTTGATCTGCCGGCGCAGGGATTCGTTGAACAGCGCCGTGCCGGTATTGGCGGCGCTCACCGCCGCCGCACCGGCATCGTTCATCAGCGGCGTGTTGCCGACCCGCGGCGCATTGGAAACGGCGATAAAGCGCGCGCCCGCCGCGCGCAGTTCCGCCGCGGCCACGGCCAGGAAGGTGGCCGAGCGCTGCATGCTGTCCGGCGAGATGGTGCCGGCGCGCACGCCGGCGATGATGTCGTTGCCACCGCCGTTCAGGTAATAGAGCGAGTTGCCGTCGACCGGATTCTGCGGCAGGTAGCCCTGGCCGGTGGCGAAGGGCACGCCGGTGAGGGTGATGCTGTTGTTCGGGTCGTCCACCAGCGCCTGCAGTGCCGCCGGGTCATTGAATGCGGCCGCCGCCTGCGCCGCTTCCGCTGGCGGCAGGTAGGGGCTCTCGCCGGCCGCCGGATCGCAGACCCCGTCCTCTCCACAGCGGGAGGAGTCCGGCAGCACCGTGGTCAGGGCGTTGTGGTCGGCAACCGTGGTATTCGGGAAGAGCTGGCGAAACCGCTGCGGGCCCACCACGTCCAGCAATACATCCGCCGCGCGGTTGCCGCCGACGGCCCAGTTGCTGCCATTGGCGAGTACCGAGGTGGCGATCTGCTGCAGTTGCTGCGCGGGCGTCCCCGCCGCCGGCGCACAGGGGATGGCGCCGCCGCTGGCCGGCCCCAGGCCGAAACAGGAGGGCCGCAGGGGGCTGACGCCAAAATTCTGCGCGGTGAAGGCGATCGCCGGCTGCCTCGGCAGCAGGCCGTCGGGATCGGCACTGGTAAAAATCCCGGCGTTGCCACTGTCCGACAGGCTGTCGCCGAAGACGACAAAATTGTCGTACAGGTCCGGGGTGAAGTTGTCTGCAACCGCGCTGGAAGCGGCGGCAAGCGCCACTGTCACGGCGATGGATCTGGCGGGAAACCCCATGGCGCACTCCTTTGCGTCGCTTGCGATGGGGCAAGTATAGACAGGCTGTCAGTCGAGGCCGGCGGGATAGACCTGCGGCGGTGTATCTTCGCCCAGCCGATCGATAAGCGGCACCAGGACGCCGCTGATTACCGCCGCCAGCGGCGCCCAGACCAGCGAGATGATCAGCACCGACTCCCGGGGCCCGCGCCCCCAGTCCGCGGGGCCGAAATGCACGCTGTTGGCATAGACCAGCGGCGCCATCACAAATGCGAACAGCCCTGCCAGCAGCGGGCGCCCGATCAACGGCGACAGTGAATAGCGCAGTGTGGTCGCCAGCATCGCCCACATGCAGACCACCCAGGCCGGCGGCAGGTTGGCGCCGTAGTCCAGTACACGATTGGCCATGAAGGCCCACTCGATCACCACCCCGGCGAAGATGAACAGCAGTACGACGAAAATATCGCGCAGGTCGCGCCACAGGGAAAAGTGGGACATCAGGATCACGAACAGCGCAATCAGCGCCATGGCGTTGCCGCCGAGAATCGCGATCCACCAACCACAGAAGTACATCGAAAAATTGAGTACCTGCTTCATGGTCCGGCCCTTGCCTGGTTTATTGCTTGACCCGAGTTTCGGAATTCGGAGCCTCGATAGTGGCTGCAAGCCGGGGCGGAGACGGCAATAGGCCGCGAATCCGCCCGGGACATTCCCGGAAAATATACAACAGCCAGTCACTTCAACCCGGCAAATGCTTCGATCGCATCTTTGCGGCTTTGCGCCACATCACAGACGGGCGAGGGATAGTCCGCCGCCGCTTCCGGGCAATGGATTTCCCGCGCGTCGAGCTGGCGCAGTTCCGGCACATGGCGGCGAATGAAGTCACCGCCCGGATCGAATTTCCTCGACTGGCTGTAGGGATTGAAAACGCGGAAATAGGGTGCCGCGTCGGTCCCGGTGGACGCGGCCCACTGCCAGCCGCCGTTGTTGGCCGCGAAGTCGGCATCCAGCAACCGGTTCATGAAATAACGCTCGCCCCAGCGCCAGTCGATCAACAGGTTTTTGCTCAGGAACGAGGCCACCACCATGCGCAGGCGGTTGTGCATCCAGCCGGTCCCGTTGAGCTGGCGCATGGCCGCATCGACGATCGGCACGCCGGTCCTGCCCTCGCACCAGCGCTGGAAAACCTTCCTGTCATAGGACCAGGGCACCCGGTCCGTCTCCGGCTTGAACGGCCGGTGCATACACAACTCTGGAAAGGCGACGATCAGGTGGGTGTAAAATTCGCGCCAGATCAGCTCGCCCAGCCAGCAGTCGACGCCTTCATCGCCGCCTTTCCAGCGGCCACCGTTTTTATCCAGCGCCATCTGCGCGCACTGGCGGATGGAGATGGCGCCGCAGTTGAGGTAGGGCGACAGCTGCGAGGTGCCGTCGACCGCCGGGAAATCCCGCTCTTTGGCGTAGTCGACGATATCGTCGCGAAATGCCCGCAGGCGTTTCGCCGCCGCTCGCTCTCCCGGCATCCAGCCGAGCAGGGCGCCGTTTTCCTGCGGCATTTTTTCGTAGCCCCGGACACAGTCCGGAATCGTCTGCACCAGGTTGTTCGCCCCGGACACCTGCAGCCACTGGGGCCAGTCACCGGCCGGGGAGATTTTGCGCGGCGCTGGCAGGGGCGAAAAGTCGCTGCCACCACAGCGATCGATAAAGGCGCGCTTGAACGGCGTGAAGACCTTGTAGGCCTCGCCTTCACCGGTTTTGACACTGCCCGGCGGTACCAGTGTGCGATCGCTGCAGTACTCCACCGGCAGGTCGCGCGCTTTCAGCGCCTCGCGCACGGCGCGGTCGCGGCGCCGCTCGTTGAGCGGGTACTCGGCGTTGGCGAAGAGCGCGTCGATCTGCAGTTTTTCCGCGATCTGTGCCAGCGCTTCCGGCACCTGCGCAAACGTCTCCAGCTCGAGAAAGTAGAGGGGGATATTGCGCGCGGCCAGGCTCCGCTGCAGTTCGCGCAGGCAGGCGAGGCGAAAGGCCACCACCGGGTCGCCGTCGCCGTGGCTGTGCCAGGTTTCCGGGCAGGCAATAAAAACCGCGGCCAGTTGGCGGCAGCCGCTGGCGGCGCGGTAGAGTGCGGTATTGTCCTGCAGGCGCAGGTCGTTGCGCAGCCAGACCAGGCCGCGGCGGAAAGGCTTTTTATCCACACTCATGGCTGTTCCTCCTCGCTCACGGCAATTGCTCCCGCAGGGACGCCAGTGCGGCGGCGGTGTCGGCCGGCAGCAGGCCGGCATTCCGGTCGTGTACCAGTTTCTTCAGGTCCCGGCGCTGCAGGCCGACGATGCCGCCGGCGAACCACAGGGGCACCGGCAGCACCCGCAGCGCCCGCGCCAGCCGGTCGGCGAAAACCGCCATCGGCAGGGCGTTGTGGCTGTAGCAGATGACGCCGTCGGCCCCCAGTTTTTCCACCGCCAGGGTCAGTTCAGCCAGGTCCAGGTCCGGCCCCAGGGATACGGCGTCGAACCCCGCCGCGATCAGCGCCGCGGCGAACAGCTTTGCGAACACCCGCTGTTCGCCACCGGCAAACCCCACCAGCAGGATTGTCCGGTGCGCGCCGCGACCGCCCTGGGCCAGGTTCTGGCGCCCGGCGCGCAGGCCGATGGAGAGTTGCTCGATCAGCAGCTGCCAGAAGAAGCTCTGCGCCACGCTGGCGCCGAAGCGCTGCCGGCGGTTCAACTGCCGGTGCACCGGCACCAGCCAGCGGTCCAGCACCATCGGCAGCGGATAGCTGGCCAGCAGCTGCTGCAACTGCCGCTGCAGGTCCCCCGCGGCAAATTTCTCCACCGCGACACAGGTCTCGCGCACCTGCTGGCTCCAGCTGTCGCGCCGCTCCGGTTCCGCGCCCTCGTCCAGCAGCGGCCGCACCTTGCCGATGGCCACGCCGCGGGCGAGCCAGGCGAGGATTTCCTCGATGCGCGCCACATCGCCCTCGCTGTAGAGTCGGTGGCCCTTGCCGGTGCGCGCCGGTTTCAGCAGTCCGTAGCGCCGCTCCCAGGCGCGCAGGGTGACCGGATTGACGCCGGTGCGCTGGGCCACGGTGCGGATCGGCAGGGTCGGTTCCCTCTCCGGCCCGCTTTTGGCTGCGGCCACATCGACCTCGATCACTGGTGTTTCGCTATCCATGGAGACCTCTTCAGCGAAAATCGCACAGGCCCAGTTCCGCCGGCTCCGCGGCCAGCAGCACCTGGCTGTGAATAAAATGGTGGGGACTGCGCGGCAGGTAGTGGCGTATCAGGGTCAGCACCGCCGACAGGGGCTTGAAGCCGCGGCGGTAATCCTCGATCAGCGCCGCCAGTTCGGCGCGCTCGTCTTTGTCGAGATAGGCTTTCAGGTGCCCCTGGCTGTGCATCAGGGCGTTGGCCCGGTCCTTGCGGCTGGCCGGGTGGGCGAGTATTTCCATGAGTTTGCCGCGCACCCGGCGCGCGTACTCCCGCGGCGGCAGCGCCCTGGCGTTGCCGACCAGCCGGCCCAGCTCGCGGGTCTCGAGCTGGTGATGCGCCAGCAGCAGGTATTTATACGCGCTGTAGAACTCGATCACGCGCGCCGGGCGCGGCTCCTCATCGCCGTTTTCCACATAGCGGAACCAGGCGTCGTAGGCGAACACCCGGGTCAGGAAGTTCTCGCGGATATCGCTGTCGTTCAGGCGGCCCACCTCTTCCATCGGCAGGTCGGGAAACTGCTCCCGCAGCCGCTGGGCAAACACCCCCATGCCCTCGCTGTCGTGGCTGTGACCGTTTGGGAGATAGCGTCGCACTTTGCGCAGGCCGCAGCTGGGCGAATTCTGCATGAGGATATAGCCGCGGATTTTCTGCAGTTCCGGTACCAGGCTGTCGGCGTACTCTTTCAGCGGCTCGGTCACATCCAGCGCCGGGTCCTCGACACCGAGCACGCGCACTTCGGCATCGGCGGAAGAGTCGCTCTTGACCAGCCGGATCGGCTGGCGCGGCACCCCGAGACCGATAGCGACCTCCGGGCACACGGGCACATACTCGAAACAGCGCCCCAGCAGGCGCGTGCAGATCTTGCTGTGCTTGTGGCCGGCGTTGTAGCGCACCGGGTCGCCCATGGCGCACTGGCTGATGCCCACGGGTATTTTCTGCGTCAGCAGGCGAATGTTCATAAGCCTTGTACAAATATTGAATGCCGTACAAGTTTTATAACGCGGCGACCACTCTTATACAAGAATATTCTCCTGTACAAGCCTGTGAGGATGGCTGTTGCGCCGGCGAGCGCCACCGCTACAATGCCAGACCCCTCCGAGAGCCATGGATTAAGCAATGATTCCAGCACTGCGCGAAATCGACGAAGTACAGGCGCTCTACCTGCAGTATCTGCAGGCGCTGAAAGAGGCCGGTTTTCGCGGCGATACCAGCCCCAGTTACGCCAGTCGCACGGTGCTGGCGACGGACAACTCCATATACCAGGTGCTGCCGCAGGCGGTGGTCTACCCCCGCGATGTGCACGACCTGCAGCTGCTGATGGAACTGGCGGAGCGCGAGGACTTCCAGCAGGTGGTGCTGTCCCCCCGCGGCGGCGGCACCGGCACCAACGGCCAGTCCCTGACCGATGGTATCGTCGTGGACATCTCCCGCCATATGAATCGCATCCTCGAGATCAATGCCGGAGAGCGCTGGGTGCGGGTGCAGGCGGGCGTGGTCAAGGACCAGCTGAATGCGGCGCTGAAACCCCACGGCCTGTTCTTTGCCCCGGAGTTGTCCACCAGCAACCGCGCCACCATCGGCGGCATGATCAATACCGACGCCTCCGGCCAGGGCTCCTGTGTCTACGGCAAGACCCGCGATCACGTGCTGGAGCTGTCCACGGTGCTGATGGGCGGCGGCCTGTGGCAATCCGCCCCGCTCGACAGCGGGCAACTGGAGGATATCCGCGCCCGCGACGACCGCGCCGGCAAGGTGCACCGGATCTGCGACGATATCGCCCGCGACAAGGCGGAGCTGATCGAGCGGAAGTTCCCGAAACTGAACCGCTGCCTGACCGGCTACGACCTGGCCCACCTGCGCCGGCAACAGGACGGCGGCGAGACCTTCGACCTGAACAGCGTGCTGTGCGGCTCCGAGGGCACCCTCGGCTTTATCGCCGAGGCGAAACTGAATGTGCTGCCGATTCCCAGGTCTGCGGCGCTGGTCAACCTGAAGTACGACCACTTCCAGGACGCCCTGCGCGACGCCAAGGACCTGATGGGGGCCGGCCCCACATCCATCGAGACGGTCGACAGCAAGGTGCTGGGGCTGGCGATGGAGGATATCGTCTGGCACAGCGTCAGCGAGTTTTTCCCCTCGGACGAGCGGCCGGTAAAAGGGATCAACCTGGTGGAGTACACCGCCGATTCCGAGGAAGCGCTGGACGCGGCACTGGATCAGTTCACCGCCCGCATCGAGTCGACACTCGGCCGGGCGGGCAAGAGCTTCGGCTACACCATCGCCCGCGGCCACGCACAGGTGAACCGCATCTGGGGCATGCGCAAGCGCGCCGTGGGCCTGCTCGGCAATGTCGAGGGGGAAAAGCGGCCTATTCCGTTTGTGGAGGACACCGCCGTGCCGCCCGAGCACCTGGCCGACTTTATCGCCGAGTTCCGCGCGGTGCTGGACGAGGCCGGCCTCGAGTACGGCATGTTCGGCCATGTGGACGCCGGCGTGCTGCACGTGCGCCCGGCGATCGACATGAAGGATCCCGAACAGGCCGCGCAGATACGCCCGATCACCGACCGGGTGGTCGCGCTGACACAGAAATACAAAGGCCTGCTGTGGGGCGAACACGGCAAGGGCGTGCGCTCCGAATACGCGCCGGAGTTCTTCGGCGAGCTCTACCCGGAGTTGCAGAAGATCAAGGCCGCCTTCGACCCGCGCAACCAGCTGAACCCGGGCAAGATCGCCACCCCCAGCAAGATCTCCAGCCTGCTGAAGATCGACGAGGTACCCACCCGCGGCGAGCGCGACCGGCAGATCCCGGTGCAGGTCTGGGACGGCTACAGCGAGGGGGTCCACTGCAACGGCAACGGCGCCTGCTTCAACTGGAACCCGGACGACGCCATGTGCCCGTCCTACAAGGCCACCCGCGAGCGCATCCACTCGCCCAAGGGACGCGCCACACTGATGAAGGAGTGGCTGCGGCTGCTGTCCGCGCGCAATGTGAATGCGGTGGAGGAGAGCCGCAAATTCCGCGAACAGTCCTTCCTGGTCACGCTGCCGCGGCGCCTGAAGAATTCCCTGGCCAAGGCCCGCGGCGAGTACGACTTCAACCACGAGGTCAACGACGCCATGCAGGGCTGCCTGGGCTGCAAGTCCTGCGTCGGCCAGTGCCCGGTCAGGGTGGATGTGCCGGAGTTCCGCAGCAAGTTCCTCGAGCTCTACTACAGCCGCTACCTGCGGCCGCTGAAGGACTACTTCGTCGGCGGCCTCGAATTCGTCATGCCGCAGCTGTCGCGCTGGCCGCAGCTGTACAATTTCCCCCTGCGCCTGAAGCCGGTGCGCGCCCTGCTGGAGCGGGGCCTGGGCCTGGCGGACAGCCCGCAGCTGTCGCGCAAGACACTCGCCGCCAGCATGGGCGAGCTGGGCGTACCCTACGCCAGCCGCGCCTGCCTCGACGCCCTGGGCCCGGCCCAGCGGCAGCGGGCGGTGATCCTGGTGCAGGACGCCTTCACCAGCTATTTCGATGCCGAAGTGGTGGCGGATGCGCTGCGGCTGCTGAAAAAGCTGGACTTCCACCCGCTGGTGGCGCCCTTCAAGGCCAACGGCAAACCCCTGCACGTGCACGGCTTCCTGCGCCAGTTCCAGCGCGTGGCCGCGGTCAACAGCGACATGCTGAACGACCTGGCGGCGAGCGGCGTACCGCTGGTGGGCCTGGATCCCTCCATGACCCTGACCTATCGCGCCGAATACCGGAAGCTGCTCGGCGACAAGGCGCCGCCGGTGCAGTTGCTGCAGGAGTGGCTGGGCGGCCAGCTGGACCACCTGCGCCAGCAGCGCCAGCGCCTGGAACCCGCCCTTTTCCGCCTGCTGCCCCACTGCAGCGAGCAGACCAACGCCGCGGCCTCGCTGAAAGACTGGCGCGACATCTTCGAGGCCCTGGGCCTGGAACTGCAGAGCGAGAGCCTCGGCTGCTGCGGCATGGCGGGCACCTACGGCCACGAAACCGCGCACCGGGAGACCTCGCGGGTGATCTTCCAGCAGTCCTGGGCGCCGCGCCTGGCGGGCGACACCGACGGCTTGCTGGCCAGCGGCTACTCCTGCCGCTGCCAGTCCCAGCGTTTTGCGGGTGTGACCCTGCGCCACCCGTTGCAGGGGCTGCTGGCGCAACTGCGGGTTGAGGGGTGATACTGGGAGTATCGGGGCTCGGGACTCGGGACTCGGGACTCGGGACTCGGGACTCGGGACTCGGGACTCGGGACTCGGGACTCCAGTAGGGTGCGCCGTGCGCACCGCTCGCAACCACAGGAAGGGCCGATGTATAGACCCCTGACCAGACTGCTGCTGTGCACGGCGCTGCTCGCGCCGGGCGCCGCTTTGGCGGAGCCGGCGCAGCAGCTGGTGGCCGAGGCGGAGCAGCGCGCGCTGGAAGGGGATTTCGATACCGCCCTGCCCCTGTACGAAAAGGCCATCGCCGCCCTCGACAAACAGCCCGGGCGCCAGCAGGCGCTGCGCTACCGCTACGGCATGGTGCTGAATGCGCTGGGCGCGCGGGCGCGGCCGGACCTCTACCCGCTGGCGCGGGCCCAGTTCGAGGCGGTGCTCGACTACCTGGACAGCGGCGCCCGCCTGGAACACTCCCCCGCCCGGGTGCGCTCGGCGCTGGCCCACACCTACCACCAGCAGGCCGCCAGCGAGGGCAATGGCACCCAGCGCGCCCACCTGCTGCGCAGCGCCTACCTGCTGTACAACGGCGCCGCCCGGGGCCTGGCGCAGCGGCGCGAGTGGCACAACCTGGCGATCACCTACTTCAACCTCGGCCAGGTGTGCGAGTGGCAGGGCAACCTGGCGGAAGCCATCGAATGGCTGGAGAAGGCGGTGGAGCTGGACGCCCGACACGGCTTCGCCGACCTGCAGGAAGACCGCGACTACCTGTCGGCGCTGCGCGAGCAGGCCAACCCGCCGGCGCGGGCCACCGCCACGTCGCTCTGACTCCCCCGCCATCCCCGAAAACGGGCCCCACATTCCCGAAAATCCCCCAGATTCCACCTCCCTGGACCGCCGGTCACAAATAATTTTCGAGCAATATTTTGCTTTTGATTCCACCCTTAGGAGCGTCATCCTGTATAGATTTTAACCAGCCATTAGGATGACATCGCTGTCGGCCAATACCTGAGTAACGCAATCAATTACTACGACTCTGGACAATTTTTGGTCACCGATTTACAGAAGTTTTATTTGTGGAAATATTGTTCCCCACTTGTCTTCCCATTGCGCAAAACCGAACCAACCTGCCGCGGCAAAACGCCAATTCATACGGCTATCGGCCAGATATACAGAACTTATTGATTTGCCGTCACGGAACGGTAATATAGCGACCACTGATTAAATATTGATCAGTTATTCCTAAAGTCATTTAGGGATTCCGCTTGTCTCTTTCGACAAGTGACTGTTTGAATCCTGGAGGTATCGGGACATGTTGAAACAGACTCTGCGCAACACAGCATTTTTTATGATGGCCATCCTCGCAATCGCGGTCAGCGTGAACGCGACTGCCGCGAGCAAGAAGTCCATGACCGTCGACGCCACCGCGTACAACTCCGTACCGGGCCAGACCGACGACGATCCCTGGGTAGCGGCCTGGAACAACCGCCTGCGCCCGGGCGACAAAATCATCGCCGTGTCCCGCGACCTCGAGAAACACGGCCTGACCAACGGCACCAAGGTGAAGATTGAAGGCCTGCCGGGCACCTACACCGTGCGCGACCGTATGAACAAGCGCTTCAAGAACCGCATCGACGTGTGGATGGAGAAGGATCTCAAGAAGGCACGTAAATGGGGTAAGAAGAAGCTGAAGATCATCTGGAGCCACAAGAAGTAACCGATCAGCCCGACCACAACGCGCCAGTTACATTATGAGAACCGCGGCCTCACCGCGGCCCTCTACGCCCCGCCTCCCCCGGCGGGGCTTTTTTTTGCCGGCCGGTAGGGCGCCCGGTGCGATCAGGGCTCCGTCTCCGCCTCGATGCCCGGCAGCTCCCTGCACTGCTCGTTCTCGATGTAGTAGACGCTGGGCTGGCGGTTCCGGTTGTAGCGGTGTTCCAGGCCATCCTCGCCGAACACGATCAGGTATTCCGATTTCACCCAGCCGTCCTCCTCCCGGTATTCGCTGAGCCACAGCAGCGCCGGCTGGTTTTCGTAGCAGCGGCCGTAGAACAGCCGCGTCTTCTCAACCAGCTCCTTGCTCATGTAGTCGACGTAGCGGCCGGGATAGGTATAGCGCTCGGCCGCGGGCGCATCCTCCTCGCCATTATTGCGGGGAGAGATCCGGTGGATGTAGATGGAAGTGTTCTCGTCGCAATCGATGCAGGTGCGACCGGCGACGATGGCATAGCCATCCAGCTCGGACACCAGCCTGGCCTCAGCCAGGTCGGTTTGCAGGATGCGCCGGTCAGAGAGCTGCACGGCTTCGGCCACTGCCAGCAGCGGCACCAGGAACAGGAGGGAAAGAACAGAAACCGCTTTCATCGGGAAGACAATCGCCGCTGGACCAGTGGGCGTCGCCGGAGACAATTGTCCGTACTGGCTCCGGGCGACACCGTGATTGGGTAGTGCTGTCACACTGTCGCGATTCCCTTCCCTTTAACCATAGCAGGGAATCCGGCGGTGGCGACCGGCGATCGAAAGCGGCGGCGGCTTACCAGCTCTCGTCGGTCTCCTGCACCGGGCCGACGAACGCCTCGATGCCCTCGTCACGCAGGGCCTCCAGCGCCTCCTCCAGGGCCTCTTCGTCGGTATCGAAGGCATCCTCCCACAGCGTCGAATTATCGTCCTCGTCGACAATTTCCAGCAGCCAGCCACCTTCATCGTCTTCGTAGATATCGATCTGGACGCTGAGGTCGCCCTCGCGATAGGTCTGACTCAATTCAGACTCTCTGGGAACGAACTCTTCTGCCATGGGATAGCCTCGCTGTGGCTGTTACTGCAGGGGTCGCCGAACTTTGACAACTTGTGCCTCGCTGGTCAATCAGTTTCGGCCCGGTCGAGGAGCGCTTGCGCACCACCACTGAATGATAAATGTACGACAACCTCTGCCATCTGAGATAAAATGCGCGGCGATTTTACCCCGTGGATACGGGCCCACTGCCCCGGATTTACGCTCCGGCATGCAAGAGAGGAACTTCCGTGAACCAAGCCGAAAAACAGACCGTTGTCTGTGCGCTCTATAAATTCGTCACCCTCGACGATTTCGAATCCCTGCGCGCCCCGCTGCTCGACATGATGCTCGGCCAGCGCGTGCGCGGCACCCTGCTGCTGGCCCGCGAGGGCATCAACGGCACCGTGGCCGGCAGCCGCGAGGGTATCGATGCACTGCTCGACTGGCTGCGGCGCGATCCGCGCCTGGCGACGCTGGACTGCAAGGAGTCCTACACCGATATCGCCCCCTTCCGCCGCAGCAAGGTAAAACTGAAGCGCGAGATCGTCACCATGGGCGTGGAGGACATAGACCCGCGCCGCAGCGTGGGCACCTACGTCAAGCCACAGGACTGGAACGCACTGATCAGCGATCCGGAAGTCCTGCTGATCGATACCCGCAACGACTACGAGTACCAGGTGGGCAGTTTCCGCAACGCGGTGAACCCGAACACCGAGAGCTTCCGCGAGTTCCCGCAATATGTCCGCGACCACCTGGAACCGACCAGGCACAAGAAAGTGGCCATGTTCTGCACCGGCGGTATCCGCTGTGAAAAATCCACCGCCTACCTGAAGGAACAGGGTTTTGAAGAGGTCTATCACCTGCAGGGCGGCATTCTCAAATACCTGGAAGAGGTCCCCAAAGAGGAAACCCTGTGGGATGGCGAGTGTTTCGTGTTCGACGACCGCGTGACCGTCGACCACGACCTGCAGCGCGGCAACTACGACCAGTGCAACGCCTGCCGCATGCCGGTCACCGCCGCGGAAAAGCAGTCCCCGCAATTCGAGCAGGGCGTCAGTTGCCCCCACTGCCACGACAGGGTCAGCGACGCGGACCGCGCGCGCTTTCGCGAGCGGGAGAAGCAGATACAGCTGGCCAGGCAGCGCGGCGAGGAACATATCGGCCAGGATGCGCGCGAAGCCACCGCCGCGCGCCGGCGCGCCAAGCGGGAAGAACGCCGCCGCCAGGCACAGGTGGCGGGCTCCTGATTCACCGGCCGGTCACACTGGCGGCGCCAAGGTCATCGATCAGGACACAGGCTCGCGGGAATTCAACCACTCCACAGCCGCCGCTTCCGAGGCGAAAAAGCGCGCGTCCTGCCCCGCCCGCGCCAGCCGCTCGACCAGCGACACCACCGCGTTGACACCGTCCGGATAGAGCACCGCCAGCCGCGCGCGCAACAGCACCGGCTGCTCCTGCACGAACCCGGCCAGCACCTCCTGCTCCCTGGCGGACAGCGACACATCCGCGTGGCGCGAATCCACCAGGATTTTCAGCCGCCCGTGGTGGCGGAACCGCTCCACCAGGTGGCGCCCTGCGCGGAGCTGTGTCTCCATGCCAGCCGGGCCGAGAAACAATACCCGGACGATACGGGAGGAGGCGTTATATCGGATCTTGAAGCTCGAAGACATTCGGGTTTCCGTGTGCAAAGTATTGCCTTGCTCTTTGCTGCACCAAAAACACTGCGGCACAACGCGACTGCGCAGAGACCCGGTCTCTCCCCCTCAGGCATGGGAATATCTGGTGTCATCTGGCGCCAAAATCATTGACGCACTATAGGTAGGAAATTTTTCCCGATAAACAAAAAATCGGGAAACTTTTTTGCAGTGTGAAATGGTTGGCACTAAAGGCCACAAATACCGCACCTTGGCCGACCAACCCGGATCACACCAATTTGCAGGCTGGCGGCCGCGGCGCGCGACCACAAACCCGCGGCCTCATCAGGAAATATCGATCTGCACCGCCTCGTCGTCCCCGCTGGCGAGCCACACCCGGGCCGCCGCCCGGCGCGCGATCTCGCGGTAGTGCTGCGCGACCTCGCCGTCCGGATCCGCCACCACACTGGGCCGGCCGCCGTCGGCATCCTCGCGGATCGACAGTGCCAGGGGCAACTGCCCCAGCAACCTCGTCTCGTACTCGGCGGCAATCCGCTCGCCGCCGCCACTGCCGAAGATGGCCTCGGTGTGGCCGCAATTGGAGCAGGTGTGCAGGGCCATATTCTCGACGATCCCCAGTACCGGCACCGATACCTTGCGGAACATCTCCACCCCCTTGATCGCATCCTTCAGCGCCAGGTCCTGGGGCGTGGTCACGATCACCGCGCCGGCCAGTGTGGCTTTCTGGGCCAGTGTCAGCTGGATATCGCCAGTGCCCGGGGGCATGTCCACAACCAGGTAGTCCAGTTCACCGCCGTCGTCGCACCACAGGGTCTGGGTCAGGATCTGGTTCAGCGCGCCGCTGGCCATGGGGCCGCGCCACACGGCCGGTGTCTCCTCGGTCATCAGGTAGCCCAGCGACATGGTCTTCAGGCCCTGGGCCTCCACCGGCAGGAAGAATTTCTGTTCCTTCACCTCCGGGCGCACATTCTCGGTGTCCAGCATCGTCGGCAGGCTGGGGCCGTAGATATCCGCATCCAGCAGGCCCACACTGGCGCCCTCGGCCGCCAGTGCCAGCGCCAGGTTCACCGCCGTGGTGGACTTGCCCACACCGCCCTTGCCGGAAGCCACGGCGACGATGTTCTTCACTCCGCGCAGGGGTTCCGGCACATCCGCCGCCGGCGTGGCCGGGATCTCGCTGAACAGCTCGAACTGCAGATGCGCGCCGCCCAGCGGGCCGCCCTTCAGCGCCGGCAGGCAGGCCTCGCGCACCCGCGCCTCCCAGGCGTCCTCCTGGCTCGCGCACGGATAGCCGAGGGTCAGGCCGACAAACACCGTATCGGCCTCGAACCCCACCTCGATCTCCGCGTCCAGTTCGTCGAGCTCCAGGCCGGTGGCCGGGTCGTGCAGCTGTCCCAGGCACGCCGCCAGCCGCTCCAGTTCGGCCTGGGCATCTTCCGGCAAATGGTTGTGTTCGTGATCGCTCACTGTCAGTCCCTCTCGGCGAATATTCGATGGGCGGCATTGTGGTGGAAGGACGCCGCCAAAGCCAGCCAGTAACCTGGGGAAACCGGGCCCGAAACTCCCAGCAAGACCCCAAATCTGCTATATTCGCCCGTCTTTTGACGACCCCGGGCCACCCCGTTTCCACGCCCGGCCAAACCCTTCAGCCGATGGAAGAACCGATGTCCGAATCGCGCAACATCCTCGTTACCAGCGCACTCCCCTACGCCAATGGCTCCCTGCACCTGGGCCATATCCTGGAATATATCCAGACCGACATCTGGGCGCGCTTCCAGCGCGCGCGCGGCCACCAGTGCCTGTACATGTGCGCCGACGACGCCCACGGCACCGCCATCATGCTGAAGGCCGAACAGCTGGGGCTCACGCCCGAGCAGCATATCGCCAACATGAAGGCGGAACACCAGCGCGACTTCGCCGACTTCCTGATCGGTGTGGACAACTATCACTCGACGCACTCCGATGAAAACCGCGAGCTGTCGTCGATGATCTACCGGCGCCTGCGCGACAATGGCCATATCGCCACGCGCACCATCACCCAGGCCTTCGACCCGGAGAAAAACCTGTTCCTGGCGGACCGCTATATCAAGGGCACCTGCCCGCGCTGCAAGACGCCGGACCAGTACGGCGACAACTGCGAGGCCTGCGCTGCCACCTACAGCCCCACGGAGCTGATCGACCCGGTGTCCGTCATCTCCGGCGCCACGCCGATCGAGAAGGAATCCGAACACTTTTTCTTCACCCTGCCGGCCTTCACCGATTTCCTGAAGGAATGGACCCGCTCCGGCACGCTGCAGGACGGGGTGGCCAACAAACTGTCCGAATGGCTGGACGAAGGGCTGCAGGAGTGGGACATTTCCCGCGACGCGCCCTATTTCGGTTTCGAGATCCCGGACGCGCCGGGCAAGTATTTCTACGTCTGGCTGGACGCGCCGATCGGCTATATGGCCAGCCTGAAAAACTATTTTGACCAGAAGTGCGAAGAAAAGGGACTGGACTGGCAGGAGTACTGGAAAAAAGACAGCGACGCCGAGGTGTACCATTTCATCGGCAAGGATATCGTCAACTTCCACGCGCTCTTCTGGCCGGCGATGCTGGATTCCGCCGGATTCCGCACACCGAACAAGGTGTGCGTGCACGGCTTCCTGACCGTCAACGGCAAGAAGATGTCCAAGTCCCGCGGCACCTTCATCAATGCGCGCAATTACCTGGACCACCTGCACCCGGAGTACCTGCGCTATTACTTCGCCGCCAAGCTCACGTCCGGCGTCGACGACCTGGACCTGAACCTGGACGACTTTATCGCCCGGGTGAACTCCGACCTGGTGGGCAAGGTGGTGAATATCGCCTCGCGCACCGCCAAGTTCGTCAGCAAGGCCGGTGGCGAACTGGCGGGCGAGCTGGCCGACCGGGACCTGTGGCAACAGTTTGTAGACGCAGAGCCGCGCATCGCCGAATTCTTTGAGGCCCGCGAATACGCCCGCGCCATGCGCGAGATCATGGCACTGGCGGACGCCGCCAACGCCTGGATCGCCGACAAGGCGCCCTGGTCACTGGCCAAGGAAGAAGGCAAGGACGCCGAGGTGCTGGCCATCTGTTCCCAGGGCGTGAACATGTTCCGCGCGCTGATGACCTGGCTGGCGCCGGTGCTGCCGGAAACGGCGAAAAAGGCCGAGGCTTTCCTCGGCATCGAACTGGATTGGCACAGCGCCACCACACCGCTGGCCGGCCACCAGATCAACAAGTTCAAGCCGCTGATGCAGCGGGTCGAAAAACCCCAGGTGGACGCCGTGCTGGAAGCGGCGAAAGAATCCCTGGCGCAACTGCAGGCGGAGGCCAGGCCCCTGAGCGGACCGCTGGCAGACGATCCGATCGCCGACGAAATCCAGTTCGACGACTTCGCCAAGGTGGACCTGCGCATCGCCCTGATCGCCAAGGCCGAACATGTCGAGGGCGCCGGCAAACTGCTGAAACTGACCCTGGACCTGGGCGGCGAGACCCGCCAGGTGTTCGCCGGTATCAAGAGCGCCTACAAGCCGGAAGAACTGGAAGGCAAGCACACCGTCATGGTCGCCAACCTGGCGCCGCGCAAGATGCGCTTCGGCGTCAGCGAGGGCATGGTGCTGGCCGCCGGCCCCGGCGGCAAGGACCTGTGGATCCTCGAGCCCCACGAGGGCGCCCAGCCGGGCATGCGGGTGATGTAATTTTTCGGGACTCGGGACTCGGGACTCGGGACTCGGGACTCGGGACTCGGGACTCGGGACTCGGGACTCGGGACTCGGGACTCTCAACAGGTTGCGCCGTGGGCGCTGTCGGGATCAACGCCCCGCGTAGGAGCCTGCCCTGCAGGCGAAAAAAACCATTCGCCTGCAGGCAGGCTCCTACAGCCCGGTTCCGAAAGTACCGTAGGATGGGCAAAGCCCCGAAAAATCTCAGCAAAAGGCATTCAACATGCGCGGTGTATTCCTCGACACCCTGACCATGAAACTGGAGGAACTGGACACCTCCGCCCTGCAAAGCGCACTCGATCACTGGGACTACTACGAATCCACCACCCCGGAGGAAACCGCCGCGCGCATCGCCGATGCCGACGTGGTGCTGACCAACAAGGTGGTGCTCGACCGCACCCTGATCGAGAAGGCCCCCAAGCTGAAACTGATCTGCGTCTGCGCCACCGGCACCAACAATATCGACCTGCAGGCCGCGCAGGAGAAAGGCATCCCGGTCAGGAATGTGGCAGGCTATACCGGCACCTCGCTGTCCCAGCACACCATCGCCCTGCTGCTGGCCCTGGCCACGCGGTGGCATCTCTACCACCGCGACGTACAACAGGGCCACTGGAGCCGCTCGCCGGTATTCTGCCGGCTGGATTACCCGGTCATGGAACTGGCGGGCAAGAAGCTCGGCATCATCGGTTACGGCGACCTGGGGCAAAAGGTGGCGCGGCTCGGCGAGGCACTGGGCATGGAAATACTGGTGGCGGAATCCTTCAGCGGCCAATCAAAACCCGGCCGGGTGCCGCTGTCGCAACTGCTGGCGGAATCGGACGCAATCAGCCTGCACTGCCCGCTGACGCCGCAAACCCGGCAACTGGTCGACCGCCGGTTTCTCAACGCCATGAAGCCCGGCGCACTGCTGATCAACACCGCGCGCGGCGGCCTGGTGGACGAGGCCGCGCTGGCCGATGCGCTGCGCAGCGGCCAGCTGGGCGGCACCGCACTGGACGTACTCAGCGCGGAACCGCCGCCGGCCGATCACCCGCTGCTGGCGGACGACCTCCCCAACCTGGTCATCACGCCCCACAATGCCTGGATCAGCCGCGAGAGCCGCCAGCGGCTGCTGGACGGCGTGGTGGAGAATATCCGCAGTTGGCGAGACGCAGACTGACCCATCAACCCGGGTCCGCCGCGTCCGGGCGCCCGTCGATCTCCGCCGGTGCCGCGCAGTGCCAGCCCCAGCCGGCCTGTTTGTCGGCAAACTCCCGCGCCCGCGTTTCACAGTAGCCCACCTCGCTCTCGGCGCGCCATAGCGTCTGCACACCCGAAGACTTGGTGTAACTCACCTCACACGGCACCCTGCTCGGCGGGCTGGAATAGACCACCTCGATGACGCGCTCGCTTTTCCCCAGTTCGCAGACATAGCGATCCTGCGCCACCGCCGCACCAGCCGGCGCAAGCGCCGCCAGCAGCAGGCATGTTGGCACTACCCGGAATGCAGCCATAACCCCTCCCAGATTCTGTATTTTCCGAAGGCTCGTCCGTGAAATCTAATGTGCCGCGCGGCTCGATCCACCGCCGTTTCCGGTATTGCGCAGCTGGACGACCGGTCGCATCGGCACCCGCCACAGCGTGGTTTTTACCGGTCGCGACTATAGGATTCAGGGACACACAAACTCTGATGAAGGAGAGTGTTATGGCGACTGCAAAATCTGCCCACAATACATCGAGCCAGGAGAAATTGAGGCAGGCCTACCACCTGGCCGGCGAAGCGGCGCAGGATGCCGCCGGCAACCTGAGAGCGCGCGCCAAGTCGTCCGTGGAGAGCAACAAGCACCGCGCCGAGGATGTGGTCAAAAAGACGGAATCCTCCATCAAGAAACATCCGTTGATGAGCGTCGGTTGTGCCTTTCTGGCCGGTTGGGCCATTTCCAAGCTGCTGAAATAGGGGCATCCGCTTTCAGGCGATCCGACTGGACTGCAGGACTGAAAGGAAGACCCATGAAGCACGAACAAGGGGCCCGGCCAGACGATGCGGACCCGGCCGCGCAGAGTCGCGGCCGGGAATCGTTTTCCAACCCCGACACAGACACAGATACAGATACAGACGGCGAAGCGACACCGCTGGCGCAGGCGGAAGCCACGCTGACACTGCTGTCGGCCTGGATTTCCAACCTGCAGGCACTGGCGCGGCTGGAATTCAGCCGCACCCTCGCCGCCGGCAAACGGATTCTGGCGCTGCAACTGCTGCTGTTGCCGCTGGCCATCACCTTCGTCCTGAGCGCCTGCGCCGGCATCGGCCTGCTGGCCTACTACTATTCGCAGTCCGTCTATATCGGCTTTGCCGTTTTCGTTCTGACGCAGGCCCTGCTGCTGGCGGCCATGCTGCTGTACATGCGCAAACTGCAGGCGCTGCTGGGATTCGACCACACCCGACAACAGGCCAGAGAGGCACTGAACGATGTCCGTGCGCTCTTTAAATCGCCAGATTGACCAACGCCAACGGGACATGGCGCGGCAGCGGCGCTGCGCACTGCAGTTGCTGCAGAAACAGAGGGAGACTTTCGACCAACAGGCCAGGCATATCCCGCTGCCGGTAGTGCTGGGCCTGGCAGTGGCCGGCGGCTTTGCCGCGGAACGTTTTTTTCACACCCGCGCCCCGTCCAACCTGTGGCGGCTCTACCTGGCGTGGCGGACCTTCTGAACACAATTCCCTTTGATTCGCTCGCCGGGCTAGCCCGGATATTTCACCAAGCCGCTCAGTATTCAACATAACTCTATGTTTTCTTTAATGTTTTCAGGGATCTCCGCGGGGACAGATTGTCACCGGCCAACGCTGGCCACGCCCTCGCTTGATCTCGGCGCGATCATCGTGGCCCTTGGTGAAATATCCGGGCTAGAATGCGGGGCACAGCAACAGGCAGCACCCGCCATGACCAGCAGCCCGCAGCCAGTGACAAGCGACCATCCCGCCACCGATGAGGCCGCCGAACGGCTGGCCGCGTTTATCCGCCGCCACCCGCGCCTGACGATCCTGACCGGCGCCGGCGTCAGCACCGATTCCGGGATTCCCGACTACCGCGACCAGCAGGGCGCCTGGAAACGCAAGCAACCGGTTCAGCACCGGGATTTCATGCAGAGCCTCGACACCCGCCGGCGCTACTGGGGGCGCAGCCTGGTGGGCTGGCCGATCATGCAGCAATCCCGCCCCAACCCGGCCCACCGCCACCTGGCGGAACTGGAGTCGCGCGCCCATTCGGAACTGCTGGTTACGCAGAACGTGGACCGGCTGCACCAGCGCGCCGGCAGCCACCGCGTCATCGACCTGCACGGCCGCGCCGACGAGATCGTCTGCATGACCTGCGACTACCGCTGCCAGCGGCAGGCGGTGCACGACCGCTGCTACGCCCTGAACCCGGACTTCCACCGCTACCGCGCCACCACCGCACCGGACGGCGATGCCGACCTGGAAGTGGATTTCAGCGGTTTCCGCGTCGCCGACTGCCCGCAGTGCAGCGGCATCCTCAAACCGGATGTGGTTTTCTTCGGCGACAATGTGCCCAAAACCCGAGTGCAGCGCGCCCTCGACGCGCTGCAGGGCAGCGACGCATTACTGGTGGTGGGATCGTCGTTGATGGTGTATTCCGGCTTCCGCTTCTGCCGCTACGCCCGCGAATGGCGCAAGCCCATGGCCGCGCTGAACCTGGGGCGCACACGAGCGGACGACATGCTCGACCTGAAGCTGGACGCCCGCATCGGCGAAACACTGGCAGCCACCCTGGCCCAACTGTAGGAACCGAGCAACCAGTAGGATGGGCAAAGCGCAGCGTGCCCATCAGAACCGGCCATCATCACCGCAGGCGCTATCCGCAAGCGCACAACCAAGGGGACAAAGTGTTTTGGCCCCGCGGACTATTCGCTCCCGTCCCCGATCTTGTCCCAGGTTTTGGTCTCGAAATCACCGGCATCGTGGCGCTCGCGCAACTGCTCGGACGGCTCGCCCCAAGCCCGGTTGACCATGCGCCCGCGCTGCACCGCCGGCCGCGCGGCGATTTCCTCCGTCCAGCGCACGACATTCCTGTAGCTCTGCACATCGAGGAACTCCGCCGCATCGTAAGCTTCATTGCGCACCACCGCGCCGTACCAGGGCCAGATCGCCATGTCGGCAATGGTGTACTCGCTGCCGGCCACATAGGGATGTTCCGCCAGCTGCCGGTCCAGCACATCGAACTGGCGCTTGACCTCCATCGCGTAGCGGTTGATCGGGTACTCGTATTTCTCCGGCGCATAGGCGTAGAAATGCCCGAAACCGCCGCCGAGAAACGGCGCGCTGCCCATCTGCCAGAAAAGCCAGTTCAGGCATTCCGTGCGCTGCGCCGGCGTGTGCGGCAAGAAATCGCCGAACTTCTCCGCCAGGTACAACAGGATGGAACCGGACTCGAACACGCGGATCGGCGGCGTGGTGCTGTGATCCACCAGCGCCGGGATTTTGGAATTCGGGTTCGCCTCCACAAAACCGCTGCCGAACTGGTCGCCCTCGGTAATACGGATCAGGTGAGCATCGTACTCGGCCCCCGACTGCCCCAGCGCCAGCAATTCCTCCAGCATGATGGTCACCTTGACGCCGTTGGGCGTGGCCAGCGAATACAGCTGCAGCGGGTGCCGGCCCACCGGCAGTGCCTTTTCATGGGTGGGGCCGGCAACGGGGCGATTGATACTGGCAAACTGGCCGCCGCTTTCGGCATCCCATTTCCAGACTCTGGGCGGGGTGTAGGTATTGTCCGTCATGCACTGGCTCCGATTTTCAGCATTGTAGGGATCGATACACGGGCATGGTCCCGCATATCGTCTTCAACGATCAATGCACCGAGGCTAATCGCTGCGCGGCCCCCTGTCGCGACCAGAATCTACGGGATCGTTATCAATTCCTCTACAGCTTCTTCCTGTGGGCCGCTCGCAGCAACATGAAAACCCCGAAACCCGGGGCGGTACAGACACTCGTCAACCCCCAACCTCCTTCAGCCGCGCCTCCCGCTCCGACATCGCCTGCCTGAAATCCTCCCACGCGGCCTGGGCGCGCCGGGTGGCATCGGCCTTGCGCTCCGCGGTGCCGATCACTTTCGAACCCAGCTCCGCCAGCCGGGTGGCATGGGGCTCCGATTCGGGGTCCCCGCCGGACCGGGACAGCCCGGCTTTGTAGTGCATCAACTCATCCAACGCCTCACGCCGCGCCCGGGTCGCCTTGGCAGCCCGGACCTTGTCCGCCTCGAAGCGGCGCAGTGCGATCCCCTCGTCGGACCAGGGATCGATATCCGGTATCTCTTCGATATTGATGATCGGGTTCTGGTATTCCGGATGGTGCATCAGGTCCAGGCGCGCCGCAGTCACCGCCGAGACAGCGAGCATCACCGTGATCACCAGCAGCGGCAGCCCACCCACGATTGCGGCGGTCTGCAGCGTATCCAGGCCGCCCAGGAACATCAGCGTGGCGGGCATGAACGACAGCGCAAAGGCCCAGAACAGCCGGTTCCAGCGCAGCGGCTCCTCGTCGATATTCGACTGCACCACCGAAGCGAGAATATAGGAAATGGAATCAAAGGTCGTCGCGGTAAACACAACTGCCAGCAGCGTGAACGCCGCGATCACCAGCTTCGACAGCGGCAGGGTTTCAAGCATGGAAAAGATCGCCGCGGTGGGGCCGCTCTCATCGAGCATGGCCACCACATCCAGCTCCCCGGAGAGCTGCAGGTACAACCCGTAATTGCCAAACACCATAAAGAACAGGAAGCAGCCCATTGAACCGAAAAAAATGGAACCCACCACCATCTGCTTGATCGTGCGCCCGCGAGAAATACGCGCGATAAAAAGCCCCATGCTGGGAGCAAAAACCAGCCACCAGGCCCAGTAAAAAATGGTCCAGTTCTGGGGAAAATGGGTATTCGCAAACGGCGCCAGGCCACCGAAGGGATCGGTCCAGGCAGCCATTTCAAAGAAATTCGAAAGCATGCGGCCAAGCGCGTCCAGCCCCGTCTCGAACATAAACACCGAGGGGCCCACCACAAAGATAAAGGCTAGCAGGCCCAGCGCCCCCCAGAAATTGATGTTCGACAACAGCTTGATGCCCCTGGAAAGCCCCGCATAGGCGGAGTAGGCAAACAGCGCCGTGCAGACCAGCAATACACCGATCTGCACGCCGATGGTCTTGGGCAGCCCGGTGAGGCTGCTGAGCCCCTCGGTAATCAGCGGCGCCGCCAGCCCCAGGGTGGTGGCACCGCCGCCCAGCAGGCCGAAGATAAACAACACGTCGATCAGCTTGCCGCCGGTGGACTGGGCACGATGCTCGCCGATCACCGGCATCAGCGCGGTGGATACCTTCAACACCGGTTTTTTGCGCACGTAAAAGAAATAGGCGATCGGCAGTGCCGGAATCAGGTAAATCGACCAGGCGATAAAGCCCCAATGAAACACGCCGTAGGTGGCCGCCCAGACAATCGCATCTTCGCTGCCGGGCTTCGCCTGGAATGGCGGATCCTGGTAATAATAGGCCCACTCGATGGGCGCCCAGTAGAGAATACTGGCCCCGATACCGCCGCAGAACAGCATCGCCGCCCAGGAACCGGTGGCGAACTCCGGTTTCTCGCCCGGATCGCCCAGGTGGATATTGCCGATATCACTGAAAATCACATAGAGCATGAAACCGAGCGCCGCCAGCCCCAGCAACAGATAGAGCGAGCCGAGCGTGTCGGTCATAAAACGCTTGGCCCACGCCACCCATCCAGCCCCCTCCGCCGGCCACAGGATCAGCGGCACTGTGACCAACAGCAGGAGCCCAACGGAACAGAGAAAGGTAAATCGGTCGATACGGTCGATGCCGGCCAGCTTCATGGCTTCCCACCCGGGCATAGGAGAATGGTGCGCAGGACAGGTCGTCAGGCGCCTTATTCAACCAGCCTAGTCGATAACCCGCGCGGCTGCCGGGTCATCTCCGCGCCGCCCACCAGACCGGCGCCCCCAAGGGGAAGCGCTATTGTTCCCGGCCGGCCACATCGACCTTCAGCGCCTTGATCAGGTGCCCGCACTCCTCCCACAGGTGCCTGACATACAGCTGCCATTCGATATCCAGGGATTCCCAGGCCTCAATGACACCCCGGCCCCGGGGAATGTACTCCATCCGCTCCAGGACAAAGGCGGCGGCGATCCGCTCCCTGTTGCTCTCATCACCGGCGCCCTTCTCCAACAGGCTGTGGGCGACCTGCAGGATCCTGTTCAGGGGATGTGGCAGTTGATCGATCTGTTGATGGGTGGATTGCATGGGGCCTCTCGAAAACCTGCAGCGTGAATTCACCGAGAAACTAACACCCACCTGCAAATGCCTCCAATTTCGAGGCGAAAAGTCAATCTGTTCGTTCGCGAAGATGCACGCATACCCGGCTGCCGTGCTTTCCCACACATCCGACAGATTCGTCTCGAAATTTGAGACATCTCCCTTTCCCTATAAAGTGAAGGGGAAATGTTCAGCTCATCCTTGTATAGCCCAGAGTACGACGCCCTCCGAGAATGGTTAAAAAGAGCCAGAGACACCGCTGGACTATCACAACGAGCACTTTCAAAAAAGCTCGGCCTTCATCACTCCATAATCGGGAAGCTTGAGTCTGGCGATCGGAAATTTGAACTGTACGAGTTCATAAACTATTGTGAAGCGATAAATGTACATCCTGCAGATGCATTCTTGTTTGTCTTAAAATCGTACAGGAAATACAACGAGAAAATGTCTTTCTAGGCTAGATTCACCTTTAAAAGCGAACAAACCTCTAGCCGTACTATTTTTCCATCCAATCGCGAAGGGTGCGACCCCGTCTTGCTTCTCGGTCACGGCTTGCCTCCCATGTTTCTATCCACGCACCCGTGAAGGGTGCGACCCTCTCTCCCTTCCTCTCTCTCCCCTCTCTGTTTCTATCCACGCACCCGCGAAGGGTGCGACGCCCGCCAGCCCGGCTTGATCGCCGTCATGCGCTGGTTTCTATCCAAGCACCCGCGAAGGGTGCGACAACGTTCGCCGAATACGTTGATTTATTCATCGCTGTTTCTATCCACGCACCCGCGAAGGGTGCGACGCGGTCACTCCCCAATAGCCGATGTAGTCGTAAATGTTTCTATCCACGCACCCGCGAAGGGTGCGACGGGCCGACGCGACCGCGGCCGGTATTTCCATGAGTGTTTCTATCCACGCACCCGCGAAGGGTGCGACTAATTGTTGCTGCTGCCGGTGGATTTCACGCGCAGTTTCTATCCACGCACCCGCGAAGGGTGCGACCCTCGCGTAGCCCCACGGCCAGCACTCGCACGGCGTTTCTATCCACGCACCCGCGAAGGGTGCGACGGCAACTACGCGCACCAGAACTTCCTGGTAGCGGTGTTTCTATCCACGCACCCGCGAAGGGTGCGACATCACATAGCACTGGCAGCCCCAGGCGTTCACGGGGTTTCTATCCACGCACCCGCGAAGGGTGCGACCTTCGGAGACTATCCAGAAACCGACCACGACTGGGTTTCTATCCACGCACCCGCGAAGGGTGCGACGGCCGTGCGCCATGCGTCATACAGTTCCAGCAGTGTTTCTATCCACGCACCCGCGAAGGGTGCGACCTTGCTGTCGATTTTTTCGTAGGTGAGGTCATTGCCGTTTCTATCCACGCACCCGCGAAGGGTGCGACGGCCGGCAGACGCCAGGGCAGGGCAGTACAGCACGGTTTCTATCCACGCACCCGCGAAGGGTGCGACGCCCGGTGGGAGACCGTCCGGCTCAATAGGATGCAGTTTCTATCCACGCACCCGCGAAGGGTGCGACCCAGCTCATCCCCGCCCACCGCAATACAGCGCGGGTTTCTATCCACGCACCCGCGAAGGGTGCGACACTCAGCGTCTGTCGCGTTATATCCGCGTACTGTGTTTCTATCCACGCACCCGCGAAGGGTGCGACGTGAATGACTATGAAAACCTATCAACAGCAACTCGTTTCTATCCACGCACCCGCGAAGGGTGCGACCTACAGAGGGGGTCACAGCCATATCAATCGCAGGGTTTCTATCCACGCACCCGCGAAGGGTGCGACTGGCGGAGCTGGCGGAGTTGGTCGCGCTCTGCTCAGTTTCTATCCACGCACCCGCGAAGGGTGCGACCTGCGGTGATGTGCTTGCCGTAGGCGCGGGCGTAGTTTCTATCCACGCACCCGCGAAGGGTGCGACCAGCCACTTCCGCGGCCGGGATCACCTTCAGCCTGTTTCTATCCACGCACCCGCGAAGGGTGCGACGACTACGATGTCCATATCTTCGACACACCTGAGTTGGTTTCTATCCACGCACCCGCGAAGGGTGCGACGGTGTTGCTGCGCGGCGAATCCGCGGCGGAGTATGTTTCTATCCACGCACCCGCGAAGGGTGCGACCGTACGCGGCATACACCGCCGGGTTCAGCTGAGTGGTTTCTATCCACGCACCCGTGAAGGGTGCGACCTCCAGTCTCTGGTCGCACCCTGGGCCAGGTCAGGTTTCTATCCACGCACCCGTGAAGGGTGCGACTCTCTCATTTTAGTGTCTTGTACTTCGTGGGTGTTGTTTCTATCCACGCACCCGTGAAGGGTGCGACTTGCGAATAGCATCCTCTACCAGCAGCTCAGCGAAGTTTCTATCCACGCACCCGTGAAGGGTGCGACTCATTAGTAACTCGGGGCGAGTCACCGGATATTGGTTTCTATCCACGCACCCGTGAAGGGTGCGACGGCCTGGATGGGAGGACTTTATTACTGGTCAGTCTGTTTCTATCCACGCACCCGTGAAGGGTGCGACTTTCAAAGTACGGATGTCTCAAACTGTTGTCAATAGTTTCTATCCACGCACCCGTGAAGGGTGCGACTCGTTGCCTGGCTTGCAGGATCAAGAAACGTGATGTTTCTATCCACGCACCCGTGAAGGGTGCGACAATCAAATGGCAAATCAAACTCCCAAGACGGTGAAGTTTCTATCCACGCACCCGTGAAGGGTGCGACGTCTCAAAACTGGCTACGTTTAAGGTGGCACGTATGTTTCTATCCACGCACCCGTGAAGGGTGCGACTTCACTCCCTGCCCTCCCGGTTACAGTTATTGACAGTTTCTATCCACGCACCCGTGAAGGGTGCGACCCATACACTCATGCCATGCACTAGCCCTCTCGAGTTTCTATCCACGCACCCGTGAAGGGTGCGACCAGATTATTACGGTCTTAAAACGGATGGTAGTGAGGTTTCTATCCACGCACCCGTGAAGGGTGCGACAGTCAATTCGGCGCGCGGGCGTTGCCGGTGTGCCGTTTCTATCCACGCACCCGTGAAGGGTGCGACTTCACGGCCTCTTTGCTGATCTGTCCACGCTCGCGGTTTCTATCCACGCACCCGTGAAGGGTGCGACGGAGCCTCGGTAATAATGACTCCCCGGTTGAGAGGGTTTCTATCCACGCA
This sequence comes from Microbulbifer litoralis, assembly GCF_023634065.1. Lineage (GTDB taxonomy): Bacteria > Pseudomonadota > Gammaproteobacteria > Pseudomonadales > Cellvibrionaceae > Microbulbifer > Microbulbifer litoralis. Next base: position 96,560 of record NZ_JALKCV010000002.1, on the reverse strand, counting down.
CCCGTGAAGGGTGCGACTGCCGAGTGCGAAGATTCGAAGTAATGCGCGGAGGTTTCTATCCACGCACCCGTGAAGGGTGCGACCCGAATAGCGCGACCCAGCAAGAGGGTATGGATATGTTTCTATCCACGCACCCGTGAAGGGTGCGACATCACCTCTTCGAATTCGCCTACTTTCATTTCTCTGTTTCTATCCACGCACCCGTGAAGGGTGCGACGGATTAGGGAATGGGCGAGACGAAACAAAAACCCCGGTTTCTATCCACGCACCCGTGAAGGGTGCGACGTTTAAAACTGATAAAGAGGACTATTATCAGCGTGTTTCTATCCACGCACCCGTGAAGGGTGCGACAATTGTGAGAGTTTTTCCTTTTACCATTACGTCCGTTTCTATCCACGCACCCGTGAAGGGTGCGACGGAGTGATCGCTACGGCATTATCGGTGCGAATCGTTTCTATCCACGCACCCGTGAAGGGTGCGACAACAGCACATCAATTGACCGGTAATTAGGAGCGTGTTTCTATCCACGCACCCGTGAAGGGTGCGACGAAAGTGCCGTCGCGGCAATGGATAATAGAATAGTTTCTATCCACGCACCCGTGAAGGGTGCGACGGCAATATTCTAAGTTGTTAAAGAGCAAAGAAAAAATCGGTGATATCCGCTAACCAATAGCCATAGCTCCGAAATCAGCCGCAATGCCTGATCAAAAAATATACAAAACTAGAGAATTCAATAACTTGGATGGCCGCTAGCCTCCCGGGGGGTAAATGAGAGCTGTAGGTTAGCGGCTACAGGATAAGCGCATCTCGCACGGGGTCTTCAACCGACTTGGCTCCAAAGTGCTCAACCCGTTGGCGTCCGCGTTTTCCGAGCGAATAGAATCTAAGACTATCCTCGTCCGAATCGTAGGTTTCTAGCAGGCGGTTCTTGAGAAAAGTCAGCTGCGCTGGATCGACTTCGCATTCAAATACCGAGTTTTGAACACGGACACCATAATCCTGGCAGATCTTGGAGATATTCCTCAAGCGTTTACGGCCCTCGGCCGTAGTGACACTGACATCGTAGGTAACAAGAACCAGCATATTATTTCACTACATAGGGCGTGTAGAACTCAGTATCCCCCCTCAAATGGCGGGCGAGAAGTAGCGCTTGGCAATGGGGAAGCAAGCCAATTGGTACCTGCTCCTGTAGATAGGGATGCGTCAATTCTTCTTGCTTTCGCTCCTGGTAAAGCGTGAGCAATTTTTTTCGTGCATCATCTTGCAAGCGTACAGCACCACTCGCTTCAGTAATAAAGTCACTGACCTGAACCTGGCGCCGATTAACCAAAGTGAGGACAAAGCGGTCCGCCCAAGATGCGCGGAATTCTTCCAGCAAGTCCAGGGCCAAGCTGGGGCGGCCAGGCCGGTCTTTATGCAGATAGCCGACATAGGGGTCGAGCCCTACCCCCTGTAATGCCGATACACACTCCTGGGTAATCAGAGAGTACACAAAAGACAGCAGAGCATTAACTGGATCCGTAGGTGGGCGACGGACCCGGCCGCCGAAAGCAAATCCAGAGCCCCGCAGTAATTCATCGAATACAGAGAAATAGTTAGCCGCCGCGTCACCTTCGATACCGCGCACTTCATCCACAGATCTGGCACTGCGCGCACGCCTCAGGCTCGACGCAAGTTTCTCCGATGTATCACCGAGAACAGGGTTCTCTCCGTGATTTCTTAGCTCCCGTAACAGCACCGAGCGGCTGTTGGCAATCTTGGCAGCGACAAATAGGCGGGCAATAGCCGTGCTGTGCTCATCACTGTCCGCCCGGCGATACTGGGTCCGGCGCAGCAGTACATTACCGGTCTGGCGTCCCTGCACCCGCGCCAAGAAGCGGCCGTACTCTGTATAGTAAGCGATGCCAATGCCATTATCCGCACAGAACCCCATTAGGAAGGGCGAGACTGAAACCCGGCCAAAACAGAGAATTCCGCCGAGAGAAAGTGCAGGAAATTGACCCAGCTTTTCATTGCCTTTTTTGATGACAACGGTCTCCCGCTCCTTGTGAAGATAACTCTCCTGGCGGGTGATATAGAGAGTATTGAGCAATTTTTTCACGGTTCGAATAACTTCCTTGCATAGAGCGCAGAGCCATCTCGGCGAAAGCGTTCCGGACCACACAAATCGCGTAGGGAGCAGGCTCTACAACGGCTTTTCTCGACTGTAGGCCTCGGGGTCTCGCCCCGCTCAATCAATACATGACACGACTCGACTGCCGTGAGAGTCTCCTGGCGAATCTCCTCCGTCAGCGCAACCGATTCGCGACGCCGGACTTCCCAGTACCAGATAGCCCCCTCCTCTACACGAACAGAACGCATTTCTTCAATGCACAGTGCCTGGGCGCACACCTGGATACGATCCCAGCTCTGAAGCTTGGGTTTGCCACGCTTGTACTCCACCGGGATATAACGCCCACCATTGTGAACTTCCAGCAGGTCCAGCTTTCCGGTGAGCCGATATTTTTCGGAACGCAGCATGACACTGCGCTCAAACCGCACATCCTTGCGCTGCTCAGCCGCACCGGAATCCACTCGCTCGTGCAATATACGACCCTCGGCCGTGTAGCGGTTTTCTGCCCAGGCCCGCTCCACATGGATCAGCGAAAATTGTCGCGGGCAGTAGGCGTAATGCTGCAGAGCGGAGATGGGCAAGAAATCATCCATGATATCTGCCTACAGTTTCTCCTCGACAGAAACGCCCTGCGGTACGGATTCCGCATCCACTGTGACACGGTAGTCACAGAAGCCACGGGCAGGAGTATCATCAGCACCCTCCACACGCTCGACTTGGACTGTGTCGAACAGTTTGTGAGCCGGCGCATTGCCCATGGGGTGCTCGTGCTTGAATACGATTAACTTACGCGCCGCCATTTCGCCCCGAGCTGCGGATCGATCATGCTCGAACATATTGACCAGAGAACGCCACAGTAGCTCCAGATCTTCTTCAGAAAATCCAGTGCGCTCAGCAAGTTTGGCTGAAATGTAGCCGTGAGCACGATACAGGCCGTAGGGTACGATGTGCTTCCGGCCCATGGTTCGTTCTTTTTCCAGATCTCGCTCGTTGGTGACTGCCATACGGGTGATGGAAACCTCCATGGGAAGTACCGGATCTATGGAGGTGGCGAATGCCATCTGGATCGGTCCACGTACCTGGCCGGCATTGACTTCAGTGGTCATCACCGCCCCAAATGCGCGGACATCGAAGAAGTTTTTACACATCCACCTAGTCAGCTCCCGGGCTTTGGCTTCCTCCTTGGGCAGCTTCTTGGACACCGGCTCTACCTCGAGAGCCTCATAGGCCTTCTTGTGCTGGTTGTTTAATACCGACTTTTCCTGCATGTAGATGCCATAGCCGGATTCATCCTCTTTTTCCAGATTCACATAATTGCGAATCTTTCGCTTCAGGCAGACATCAGTCACCAGGCCCTGATTGGTCTCAGGGTCCAGACGCGGCAGGTTTCCCGCATCCGGATCGCCGTTGGGGTTGCCGTTGGTAACGTCGAATAGATATACAAACTCGTAGCGATTGGCGATGGCACTCATGATTCTTCTCCTTCCTTAACATTGGATTTCTGGCCGCTGAAACGTGCCTTATTCTGGTGATAGTAGCCGATGGCAAAGCGTCCCTGCGCTTCGATGCGTAAGCTCTTGGGGAAACTGGCCGGAAGCTTGTCCACTATCTCGTTGACATCTTTCTCAAGATTCACTGCTGCCCCCCGATTGTCTTTACGCAAACGGCCGAGGTGGTGCTGGGCATTACGCACGAGAACGGGAAAAATACTGGCGGGAGTAGCGGAGGCAGCGCCGTAATATCGGTCACGGATGGTTGCGTTGATATCGCGGCCCAGTGCCGATTGTTGAATATCTTCCAGGGCGGCGAATAGCCGTCCCAACAGATAACCGGGATCGGCATTATCGGTATCGAGACTCATGGAAATTTCCTTCTCTTTGGCTTTGTTGGCAATACGCGACTCCCTGGTCAATACTGCTTTACACAGGGCCACGCGCAATGGCGATAGATCGCCATCGGCACGCATACGCATAATCAGGTTGGAAAGCAGGCTACGGGGATAGCAACGGCCGGTGAGAATGGCGCGTGTCATCTCGCCGGCCAGCTGCGGTGGAATATCATCGGACTTTGGCTGGCTACCTTCCCGGTGAGGTACCGTCTGCAACAGCAACCGCCAGACGGAAGGCTCTGTTTTCCAGGGTAACGGTGTCAGTTTCATATCCCGGTAATGTTGTCCGAGACGTTCTGCGAAGCTGTGCAGCAAGCCGGTTTCCCAGAAACGCACCGAAAGCCGGGAAGCATTGGGGGCAAGACCGAGAATATACAGTCTGGTAGTGTCTTCGAGCTCTGGATCGATCTCCCGGAGAGGCCTGCCCTTGACTACAGCGTCCAAAGCTGGCCGCAATTTGGCGGTTTCGGAAGCATCCGTTGCCGAAGGGTTAAGCAGGTCGGCAAATACCCCTTCCGCCTTCTCGGCTTGACTAGCTGAGTCGGCCTCCGCCCAGAAAACCACCGAAGTGTCTCCCAGTTGCAGCCGCTGTCGACTTCCCTTGCGGAGCAGATGATTCAGAACTGTGATATAGGCGAAGGCTGCCTGCTCGGATATTGGAGCATTCTGCCCCTGGGAGTGTCCATAAGACGTGAAGGCATCCAGATTGAAGGAGACAATAGACGCGCCAGCGGTCTGAGCCCCATAAACGCCCTTGATCGAAGGGTGCAACAGGGCCACCGGCCGACGTTCTCCGCTAACCAGACAAACTTTGCTGGGGCTTTCAGACTGCTGCAGCATAGCCTGGCGCAAAAAATGCGCTTCTTGGCATTCATGGAGATAGGCCTTCTCTCCATCCAGGCGGAAAACAAAGTTTCCATCCAGCATGGATTCTGAGAACAACGGAGACTCGGCAAACATCTCCGGTGTCCACCAGTCTAAGAACGCCAGCAACGCCTTGAGAGCCGGGCTTTCGCAGCCTTCCAGCAACTCCTGATGGATATTTTTAAATGCCTGATGCGTTTCAATCGCTCGTTTCCGTGACTTTGCATCCTCTGCGGAGGCGACTCCCAGTACGTATGCAGATTTGTCCCACAGAAAACAAGGCGCAATATTCACCGATCTCTTGGGTGGCTGAGGGAGGGTCAGTATTGCGGGAACAGGCTTCTTTCCTCTGGTATCGCGAATATCCTGCACATCTACCAAACTGCCATTCTCAGCCAAAATTAATGCATAGCTAATTTTTTCCTGACTGAAACCAACCGGAGCAATGCCTTCCTCTCCACTTTCCACCAGCCGATGATAGTAGCCATCCAGCGCCGAGAGAATCATGCCTTAACCTCCTCGCTGAACGACCGCGGAACCTCTATCAGTCCATCGCGCATACACGCTCGAAAATAGTGCGGCTCGCAGTCACTGCTGAAATTAAAATCGTGCAGCATCCAACCGAGATCACGCTCGCCGGACAAAGATATATCAGAATCCGGCTCTGGTTCATCGGGTTCAACCAGCCGGAAATCGGCCGGAAACTCCCGCACCCCCAGACAGGGCGCATGGAAATACTGCCCCTTGCGCGCCCGGCGGTTAAAGATATCCAGGTGTTTTCCCTCTGTTTCACCTTCGCCAGCTTTGCCAGTCAGCTCAAAGTGGGCCTCGATCACATAGGCAACATCACGCAATATCGTGGCGGCGCGCTGCTGCCTGTCCTGATCCACATAGTTGACCAATCCCTCAGTGCTGCCGGCCTTCATCGCAGAACTCACATTGCGTGCACTGATCTTGCTCCCCACTTCATTGCGGCGGATAGACTCGAAACGGATCGGTTTGAGCACCTGAATCCCGTCGATTACCCAGCGAATCGCGGGTTTCCAGTGAATCGCTTCCAATATGCCGCGCGCTGCCGAGGGAGTGATTACGTCGTAACTCACCCGCTCCACCTTCATTTCCGGTCTGGTAAAGCAGGCGCGTTCGCCCCAGATCATCAATTTTATTCCGTATGCCATTACTCTTGCTCTCCTAAATCCTATCCGCACCGATGGGTGGTGACCTTCTTACATAACCGACTTTTCTGCGCTGATAAATGTGGGCTCATCCCAGTCGAGCCCATACTCGTCGTGGTAAAGATCTCCATTCACCAGCTCCATAAACTGCTCGCCAAATAGCTCCGGTCGTACCGGCTGTACAGCGCCTGTTTCTCGCAACGCACGAAGCGCACGCTCTGGCAGCTGTACCAGATAGGGCTGCAATCTGCGTGCTAAACCTCCACAGGATTCTGCCCACTGAAGTTGACGCAGTGCCTTCTGCGCCTCTTCGTCGTAGGGTATGATCACCGGCAACATAGCGCTGTCGATCATGCGGAATTCCTTGGCCAGCTTTTCGTAGGGAATTCCCTCCAGACGTCCTTCCTCGACCATTTTCAGCATATCCGCCCCCAATTGTTCCTTACCCTTGATCCAGTAAAGTTCACGGAAGTAGTCACGGATGGCAGCGAGGGACAACGGGTTTTCATAGCGGCGAAAAACGGACCTGGCGGCGCCGGCGAACTGTTCCACATCCGGCGGTGTGGGCCAGTCACTGGCTACGGCAAACACATAGACGTTGCTCTGCGCCAGGGGCCGCTTGCCTTCACGATTGCAGCGCCCGGCCGCCTGGGTAACGGAATCCAGGCCGGCCTCCGCGCGATAAACCGTTGGGAAGTCCACATCGACACCAGCCTCAATCAGGGAAGTGGCAATCAGCCGGCAAGGCTCGCCGTTTTGAAGTCGCTGGCGAATGGCCTTGAGCGCGGCACTGCGGTGCCTGGCACACATCAGAGTGGTAAGATGACGCGCACCCGGCAGGTGGGAGATCGACTGGTAAAGGCTGCGGGCGTGACGACGGCTATTGACGATGCAAAGTACCTGCTCACTCCCGGCCAGCTCGGCCACCAGCTCCTCATCAGTAAGCGGGCCCCTGTACTCTACTCGGACACGTTCCAGTTGACGCTGCAGGTCTTCCGGTTCCGGGGCCAACTCGCACACATTCTCCAAGCCATTGGCGAATCCCTCGTCCTTCTTCAGTGCCGGCTGGGTGGCTGTGCAAAGCACCAGGCTGGTCCGATAGTTCAATGCCAGTTCGTCCATGGCGGCAACACAGGGCATCAGTAGCTTGAGCGGCAAAGTCTGTGCCTCGTCGAGAACCACGACGCTGCCGGCGATATTGTGCAGCTTGCGGCAGCGCGAGCCGCGGTTGGCGTACAGGCTCTCGAAGAGCTGCACGGATGTTGTCACGACAATCGGCGCTTCCCAGTTCTCCATTGCCAGGCGCAACTTGTCTCTGGATTCCCGGGTTCCAGAACTCTTGTCGTCGTCGACAAACGCACTATGGTGCTCGAGCACCGCTGCCTCACCCAGCTCTCCCAAGGCTTCGCGGAACACCGCTGCGTTCTGCTCGACAATGCTGGTAAACGGAATAACAACGATCACCCGACGCAAGCCATGGGCAATGGCATGATCCAGGGCAAAGGCCAAGGTTGCGAGTGTTTTCCCACCGCCAGTGGGCACATTGAGAGAAAAGAGCCCGGGCTCTAGCCCAGCTCTTTCGCGCACATGCTGCAGAATCCCAGCGCGAATGCGGTTGACCTTCGAATCCGCCGTGAAACGACCGAGATAGTGGTCCAACCGCTCGCGCAACGCAGGTAAAGAAGGAAACCTCTGGTCGCGCCCCTCAAGCCCCTTGTCCTTGCGCAGATAAAAGGCTTCCGTATCGAGATAATCCGCGTCAACCAGGCAGGAAAAGAGCATGCGGCCCAGGAAGGCAAGCTGGAAAGCGCCGCGCTCCGTTGCGGGGCGAAAACCTGCGGGCGGTGTCAGCGCCTGCAGCAGCTCGATTTCGCGCTCCCAATGCGGTAGGAGCTGCGGCAGTTCCTTTCTCAAACGGTCTTTGAGGCTGGTGCGCTCCCCGCTGTCACGGCCATTGGCGAGGCCCGCGTGGTGGCCGGCAATCGCGTAGGCGAGCAAATGCCCTAGCGGACCGTACCGCTCTACTGCCATCACCGCGCCGTGGGTAGCGTGATCCACCCGCTGGGAGCTTCCCTCCAAGCGCTGTTGAAATTCGTCCGTGTACTTGCCGAGATCGTGCAACAACCCTTCGACTCGGGCCAGATCCTGCCCCCCGAAAACTGCAGCTTTCTGCGCAGCCAGTTCTCCCACAGCAGAAAGGTGGTCAGCCAGAGATTGCCAGTCCGCCTTGTCAGACCTCTCTGTAGAGTGGGCGTAAAAATCTGTTCGCTGCAATCTGGACACACGATGTTCCTTCTTTCGCTTTCTGTTCACGCAACCCTATCCGGAGCCCTCAAATTGACCAACACTGCACAAATCCACAGGTCATCCCAGTTGACACTCCCCGCCCCAAATGCCCCGGCCCGGCCTAAAACAACCACTCCTTAACGTCATCAAAGTTGACAAGCACCAGCTGCTGCGCCTCGGGCCGCCCATCCAACATTTTGGTATTCACCTGCATCTCCTTGAGCAGGTAGCTGGCCAGGGCGGCGCGGGTCTGCAGGCAGAGCTGGCCGCCTTCCATCCGGTAGTCGTGCTCCAGCACGGTTTTCTGTTCCGGGGAGAGGCGCATGTCCGGCTGCAGTATCAGGGTGATCTGCGTATTCCAGGCGGTATCGCCGGAGGCATCGCGGGGGGATTTGTCCAGCGTTTCCGGCTGGCCGTGGAAACGGCTCAGCACGAAATCGCGGTATTGCTGGTTCTTTTCACACCAGGCGCGCAGGTGCCAGCGCAGGCCGGTGTTGACGAAGGTGTGGGGCGCAATGATGCGGCCCTCGCGGTCGGGGTTGGCGATCGATCCGTAGTCCACTTCCACCCGCCGCTGTTCGCGGATCGCTTTGATCAGTGGGCGCATCAGCTGCGGGCCCACGTTGCGGGCGGGGTGTCGCAATACCAGGCTGGGGAGGCTGCAGGAGGGGTGGGTCGGTTGCGAGTTCGCGCTGAGGCCGGCCATCCAGTTCAGGTATTCGGCCACGTCTGTGCCGATATGGTGGCACTCAAAATCCGGGGATGGCAGGTGGGCGCGGTCGCTGGGCCGGTAATCCAGGAGGTTTCGCGGGTACGCCTCGCGGTAGCGGTTGATCTCGTTGCTGGCGTACGGCCGGCTGATGCCGAAGAACTCCCGCAGGTGGGTTGTGGTGAGCCGCCCTTCCCAGTAGGCGACAAGCTCGATCAGCCAGAAGCGGCGTTGCTGGTTCTCATCCATAAGCGTTGCTGGCGCAGCGCACAGCAACGTGAACTGCTTCTTTATTATTTGTGATGTCTGCAACGTTTTACGCCAGTGGCCCGGGAGGGTCAACCGTGGAGGTTCGCGTGGCCGGTATTTCAACATCCTCACTCGTCGCGCCGTGGTGGTGCCACGGGTGTCGGGGAGGATTGTCGCTACAATTCCTGTTGTTGTGTCCCGGTTTTTGGGGATTCAGGTGATTGGCGGGGCTTAGTCCGGATGGGGGCGCGCCGTGCTCTGTCCCGGATTCCGCTACGCTTCATCCGGGCTACGCCTGCTGGTGTTGTATCCCGGTTTTCGGGGGGCAGGTGATTGGTGGGGCTTAGTCCGGATGGGGGCGCGCCGTGCTCTGTCCCGGATTCCGCTGCGCTTCATCCGGGCTACGCCTGCTGTTGTTGTGTCCCGGTTTTTGGGGTTCGGGTGATTGGTGGGGCGTAGTCTGGATGGGGGCGCGCCGTGCTCTGTCCCGGATTCCGCTGCGCTCCATCCGGGCTACGCCTGCTGGTGTTGTGTCCCGGTTTTTGGGGGGCAGGTGATTGGTGGGGCTTAGTCCGGATGGGGGCGCGCCGTGCTCTGTCCCGGATTCCGCTGCGCTCCATCCGGGCTACGCCTGTCGATCCGGGGTCCTGAACGCCGAACCCCGGGTTGTATGTGTCTCCCCTGGGCCTCCGGGGCATGGCGTCGTCGGCGCCGGCCATGTTGAACGGCCTCTGGGACTCGCGGATAATAGCCGCCCTGCGCGGCGCCCGACCCCACGCTCCCAGCGCCAGCCGCATAGCCCGGGGCCGGGCGAGACGGCCGGGTTCAATGCCGTACCGCCCGCCAATCGACACCTGCGGAGAACCATGACCGATTTCGCCGTCATCCTGCTCAGTACCATCCTGGTCAACAACTTCGTGTTGGTGCAGTTTCTCGGCCTGTGTCCGTTTATGGGGGTCTCCAACAAGCTGGAGACAGCCGTGGGCATGGCCGGGGCCACCACCTTCGTGTTGACGCTGGCGTCCATCTGTTCCTACCTGGTGAACACCTACCTGCTGGAGCCCTTCGGGATCGAATACCTGCGCACCATCTCCTTTATCATGGTGATCGCGGTGGTGGTGCAGTTTGCGCGCATGTTCATCGAGAAGACCAGCCCGCTGATGTACAAGGTGCTGGGGGTCTTCCTGCCGCTGATCACCACCAACTGCGCGGTGCTGGGTGTGGCATTGCAGAACACCATGAAGGCACACACCTTCGTGCAGTCCACTCTCTACGGTTTCGGCGCGGCGCTGGGCTTCTCGCTGGTACTGATCCTGTTTTCCTCCATGCGCGAGCGGTTGTTCGCTGCGGATGTGCCCACGCCGTTTCGCGGCGCCGCCATCGGCATGATCACCGCCGGACTGATGTCGCTGGCGTTTATGGGCTTTGGTGGACTGGTGTAAGGGGGCCCGATGCTGGACTGGATTTCTGAAATCTCCACGCCCCTGCTGGTACTCGGCGGCATGGCGCTGGCCTTTGGCGCGCTGCTGGGTTTTGCCGCGGTGCGCTTCCGGGTGGAGGGCGACCCGCTGGTCGAGCAGGTGGACGAACTGCTGCCGCAGACCCAGTGCGGCCAGTGCGGCTATCCCGGCTGCCGGCCCTACGCCGAGGCGATCGTGCACGGCGATGCGATCAACAAGTGCCCGCCCGGCGGCCAGGCGACCATCAACGAGCTGGCCAACCTGCTGGATATGGAGCCGATGCCGCTGGACGCCGAGCACGGCGTCGAGGACGTCAAGAAGGTGGCCTTTATCCGCGAGGCGGAGTGCATCGGTTGCACCAAGTGCATCCAGGCCTGCCCGGTGGACGCCATCGCCGGCGCGGCCAAGTATATGCACACGGTGATCGTCGACGAGTGCACCGGTTGCGACCTGTGCGTGGAGCCCTGCCCGGTGGACTGTATCGACATGGTGCCGCTGGAGACTTCCCTGCAGGAATGGCACCCGCAGAAACCGGAGGAAGGCATCGACCTGATCGCCAGCGACCGCCCCCAGCAAGGCACCCGCACCAGTGAAAAGAGGGACGCAGCTTGAGCCCCGAGCAGGAACCCATCTCCGAACGCCAGACCGTTGAAGAGCAGCGCGCCGCGCGCGAGGCACAACTGATTGCCAGCGAGCGGGCGCGGGACAAGGCGCGCGAACTGCGCCCCAACGATTTTCCCGGCGGCATCCACCCGCCGGAGAACAAACTCCAGTCCACCGGTGAACCCATCGGCAGTATCCCGCTGGCGGAAGATCTCGTCGTGCCGCTGCTGCAGCACACCGGCACCACGGCCCTGCCGCTGGTGGCGCTGGGGGAATATGTGATGAAGGGCCAGAAGATCGCCGAGGCGGATGGCCTGATCAGCAGCCCGGTGCACGCGCCCAGCTCCGGCAAGGTGATGGCGATAGAGCCGGCCCCGGTATTGCATCCGTCCGGCATGCCGGCGGATTGCATCACCATCCGTACCGACGGCGAGGAGCACTGGTGCGCGCTGGAGCCCTGCGAGAATTTCCGCGAGCGGGAACCGGTGGAACTGCTGGAGAAGATCCGCGATTGCGGCGTGGCCGGCCTGGGCGGCGCCGGCTTCCCGACTGCGGTCAAGCTGGATCCGCACGGCGGCAGCGAGATCGATACACTGATCATCAACGGCACCGAGTGCGAACCCTATATCACCGCCGACGATATGCTGATGCGCGAGCGCGCGGCGGAGATCATCGCCGGGGTGGAGATACTCGCCTATATCCTCGACGAGCCGGAGCGGGTACTGATCGGTATCGAGGACAACAAGCCCGAAGCCATCGAGGCGATGCGCGAAGCGGCAGAAGAAACCCGTTTCGATATCGTGGTCTTCCCGACCAAATACCCTTCCGGCGGCGAGAAGCAGCTGATCCAGATTCTCACCGGGCGCGAGGTGCCCAACAAGGGCCTGCCGGGCAATATCGGCATTATCTGCCAGAACGTGGGCACCGCCCGCGCCGTCTACCGCGCGGTGCGCTTCGGCGAGCCGCTGATCAGCCGCGTGACCACTGTGGTCGGTGAGGCGCTGGAGCGCCAGCGCAATATCGAAGTGCCCATCGGCACGCCGGTAAAACACATTCTCAAGCAGCACGGCAAACACACAGGCCTGATGCAGAAGGTGATTATCGGCGGCCCGATGATGGGTTACACCATCGACGACGAGCGCGCGCCGGTGGTCAAGACCACCAACTGCATCCTGGTACCGACGAAAAAAGAACTGCCGCCGGCACCGCCGGCCAAGGCCTGTATCCGCTGCGGTTTCTGCGCCGAGGTCTGCCCGGCCTCGCTGCTGCCGCAACAGCTCTACTGGTATGCGCGCGCCGAGGACCGCGAGAAGCTGCAGGCCTACAACCTGTTCGACTGCATCGAGTGCGGTGCCTGTTCCTATGTCTGCCCCAGCACCATTCCGCTGGTGCAGTATTACCGCGCGGCCAAGGGCGATATCCGTATCGCCGAACAGGAAAAGGAAAAATCCGATCGCGCCCGCGAGCGCTTCGAGTTTCGCAAGCTGCGGCTGGAAAAGGCGGAGAAAGAGAAGGAAGCCAAGCGCAAGGCGCGCCGCGAGGCCGCGGAACAGGCGCGCAGGCAGCGCGAACAGGACGCCGATTCGCCCGAGGCCAGGTCGGCCAGCCAGGAATCCGATGTGGTGGCGGCGGCCCTGGCGCGGGTCAAGGCCAAGCAGGCCTCGCCGGAACAGCAACTGGCCCGCGCCAAACGCTCCCTGACCAGTGCCGAAAACCGTGTCGAACGGATGCAGAAGAAACTCGCCGAAGCCGCGGAGGAGCAGCGCGACCAGTTGGCGGCCCAGTTGAAGAGCGCCGAACTCAAGCTGGAGGAAGCGCGGCAGAAGCTGGCCCAGGCCGAACAGCAGGCCAGTGCGGCGCCGTCGCCATCCGCGCCGGCCGGTCCCGAGGCACAGGAAGATCCCCCCGGCGAAAAAAGCAGGGCACAGGGTGCGATCGAAAAAGCCAAGGCGGCCGCTGCGGCCCGCGCGCAGATGAGCGATGCGGACAAGCTGGCCGCGGATATCGAGGCACTGAAGGCCCGCGTGGCCAAGGCCGGGGCGCGACTGGAAAAAGCGCGCGCGGAGGGCGACAGCAATGTGGATGCCTTTGCCACGGCGCTGGAAAAAATGCAGAAGAAGCTGGAACAGAAGCAGCGGGAACAGTCGGGGGAACCGGAATAATGGAACGGCAATGTAGGAGCCTGCCCCGCGGGCGATTATCCCGGACCGGGGAAATCACCACCCGATCGCCAGTTTCCGTAGGATGGGCAAAGCGGAGCGTGCCCATCAAAGCGGCGGAAGATGGGCACGTCGCTACGCTCCTTTGCCCATCCTACGGGGAGTATTGGCTTCACTCGGCGCCACCCAAGTTGGCTCCAATACCTACAGGTTACGGAGTTGCGCGATGAGCCTGATGCGCGCCTCTTCCCCCCACGCCCGCTCCGGCGACAGCGCCGCCAGGGTAATGCTGCAAGTGGCCGCCGCCACCGTTCCCGGCGTACTGGCACTGGTGCTGTATTTCGGTATCGGCGTGCTGATCAATATCGCGCTCTGCACCATTACCGCCATCGCCTGCGAGGCGGCGGTGATGAAACTGCGCAACCGCCCGGTGGTTTTTTACCTGAAGGACTACAGCGCGTTTGTCACCGCGCTGCTGCTGGGCATCGCGATCCCGCCCTACTGTGCCTGGTGGATTCCGGTGGTCGGCACCGCCTCGGCGATCATACTGGCCAAGCACCTGTACGGCGGCATGGGCTACAACCCGTTCAACCCGGCCATGGTGGGTTACGTGGTGCTGCTGATCAGTTTCCCGGTGGCCATGACCCGCTGGGTGGGCCCGGCCGAGATGATCTACGGTGCCCCCGGTCTCAGCGAAACCCTGGGGCTGGTTTTCGGGTTCGGCAATATCAATGTCGACGGTTTCACCCGCGCCACGCCGCTGGAAATCGTGCGCCTGAACCAGTCGGTGCTGCTGGAACAGCTCTACCAGAGGGAGCCGATGTTCAACAAGGGCAGCATCGCCGGCTACGGTTGGGAGGTGGCCAGTTTCGGCTTCCTGGTCGGCGGCCTCTTCCTGCTGTTGCGGCGCATCATCACCTGGCACGCGCCAGTGGCAATGCTCGGCACCCTGACCCTGCTGTCGGTGCTGTTCTACGACAGTGGCAGTTCCCTGAGTGAGGGCTCGCCGTTGCTGCACCTGTTTTCCGGCGCCACCATGCTGGGGGCTTTCTTCATCATCACCGACCCGATCAGCGGCGCCACCAGCAATAAGGGGCGGCTGATCTTTGGCGCCGGCGTGGGGCTGCTGACCTATGTGATCCGCGCCTGGGGCAGTTATCCGGATGCCGTGGCCTTCGCCGTGCTGCTGATGAACTTCGCCGCCCCCACCATCGACAATTACACGCTGCCGCGCACCTATGGCCACAAGGCCCCGCGCAAGGCCACGGATGTGGAGGAACAGTGATGCGGAATCCGACCCTGATGGGCACGTCGCTGCGCTCCTTTGCCCATCCTACACGGTGGCCTACCGTAGGATGGGCAAAGCGTAGCGTGCCCATCAGCAAAGGGAGCAGTCAATGCTGAAACGCTCCATGGCCTCCAATGCGGTGATACTGACGCTGTTCGCGCTGGTCACCGCCGGCACGCTGGCCATCACCCAGATCACCACCCGCGAACCCATCGAGCGCGCGATCCGCGCGGCATCCGCCAAGGCGCTGCTGGAGATTATCCCGGTGGAGCGCCACAGCAACGATATCCTGGTGGACACCTATCCGATTCCCAAGACCTACTGGGAGCGGCTGGGACTGGACCAGGGGGGCGATATCAACCTGGCGCGGGAGGACGACGGCCGCATCACCGCGGTGATCGTGCCGGCGGTGGCGCCGGACGGTTATTCCGGCCCCATCAAGATGCTGGTGGGCGTGAACCGCGACGGCACCGTGGCCGGCGTGCGCGTCACCGCCCACAGCGAAACACCCGGCCTGGGCGACAAGGTCGACATCGGCAAGAGCGACTGGATCCTGGGCTTCGACGGCAAGTCCCTGCAGAATCCGCCCGCCGAAATGTGGAAAGTGCAGAAAGACGGCGGCGCCTTCGACCAGTTCACCGGCGCCACCATCACCCCGCGCGCGGTGGTCAATCAGGTGCGCGACGTGCTCGAGTTCGTTGCCGCCCACCGGGAACAGCTGTTCAGTGCCCCGGTTTCCAGGCGGGCGGTGGAGGTGCCCCAGCCTCAAGGCGAAGTGCCACAGCCCAATAGCGACAGAGAGCAACAGTCCAGCGACGAATCCCCGGAGAACAACTGATGGCGACACCCGGCTACAGCGAGATCAGCCGCAACGGCCTCTGGAACAACAACCCGGCCCTGGTGCAGCTGCTGGGCCTGTGCCCGCTGCTGGCGGTGACCGGTTCGGTGGTCAACGCCATCGGCCTGGGGCTGGCCACTATCGGCGTACTCGCCTGTTCCAACCTGGCGGTGTCGATCGTGCGCCGGCAGATGCCGGAGACGGTGCGCCTGCCGGCCTCGGTGATGATCATCGCCACCTTCGTCACCTGCGCCGAGCTGTTGATGAAGGCGTTTACCTACGAACTGTTCCTGGTGCTGGGTATTTTCATTCCACTGATCGTGACCAACTGCGCGATCCTCGGCCGCGCCGACGCCTTCGCCAGCAAGAACCCGGTGCTGCCGTCGCTGGTGGACGGTTTCATGATGGGGCTCGGCTTCACCGCCGTGCTGATCGTCATCGGCGCCATCCGCGAGATACTGGGCCGCGGCACCCTGTTCGCGGATATGGACCTGCTGCTGGGGCCGATGGCGGAAGACTGGGGCATTCCGGTGCTGGGCACCGACTACCCGGGCTTCCTGGTGGCGGTGCTGCCGCCCGGCGCCTTCCTGGTGGCGGGCCTGCTGATCGCCGCCAAGAATGCGATCGATGCCGGTATCGAGCGGCGCCGCAGCCAGCGGGTCCGGGTAATGCCGGGCTCCAAAAGAGTCCGGGTGACCGGCAAAATCACCTGATCCGATCGTGCCATTCAAAAATGGGCGCCAATTGGCGCAAACTCACACAAACTGCATGGAAACAGCGCAATATCCATGTAAGCGTCTGTAATCTATTGGCGCCATATTCATCTGTTTTACGCTAGTCATTTCACACTTTTTCGCTAGAATGGGACGCTCGATCAGGGGTTGGATCGATCTCTTTATAAAAAAAACAGGGAACTGCGCTATGACTATGGACAGCGGAAAGTCTGAACTGGTCTATCACGGCCGCCGCGCCCAGCGCGCGGACAGTCGGCAGCGCCGCAAGGCCATACTCGAGGCCACGCTGCGGCTGATTGTCAAAGAGGGTATTCGCGGCATCCGCCACCGCGCCGTTGCCCGCGAGGCCTCGGTGCCGCTCGCCGCCACCACCTATTATTTCAAAGACCTGAACGACCTGATCAGCGACGCCTTCACTTATTTCGTCGAACAGGGCCTCGAACACACGCGCCAGTTGCAGGAAGACAGCTTCGCCGCTGCCCGCAACCTGTCGCCGGAGGATCGCGCTTCCGGCGCCGGGCGCAAGCTGCTGATCCAGCAGCTCACGCGTTTTATCCTCACCCATGTGCGCAACCAGGCGGGCAACCGGGATTTCCGCCTGATCGAGCTCGCCTTCCGCAACGAGGCCCTGCGCAGCGCGCAGCTGACTGCCGCCATTCGCGCGGCCAACAACGCGACCGAAGCGCTGATCCAGGAATTTTTCGAACTGCTGGGGCTCGCCGATCCGCAGGCGGCGGTACAGATAGTCCACGGCACTATCCTCAATCTGGAATACCAGATCCTCAGCGGCGCAGCCAGTATCGATTCGCCGCTGCTGGAGCGTACCGTGACCATGATGGTGAAGGGCCTGATCCCGATGGGGGCCACCGCCACCGAGCCCGAACTCCTCGACTGAGCGGCGCCTGTCCGGGCCCGGCATCGCGCGGGCCCTTCTCGCATGATTCCAACACTCGTATCAGCTCAAGTTTTGGGGGTCAGATCGGGGCGCCGGGTGGCGTGGCCCTTTGCGGGACACGCTGCAAGTACCTCCCTGTAGGCTCTAATCGACATCCCTGTCTCATAAGGTCCCGCAAAGGGCCACGCCACCCGGCTCTGCGCCTGTTTTCAAGGCTTCTCAACTCCGAAACTTGAAATATCAGGAACAGCTTCCCGACAGAGAGGCGACCCACTCGCTCAACAGCGCCGTGCCCTCCTCGTGTACCAGGCTGCGCCCGAGTTCCGGCATCATGGCGCCGGGGTCCGTGGATTCCACACGGAAATTCAGGATCGATTGACCCGGCGCACCCGGCACTATCGCAAAGCGGCGATTGCCGCTGCCGGTACCCGCCGCCACCGGCGGTTTGCACACGCCCAACCGACGCATGTCCCGCTCGCTGTGATACAGCATCAGGCCCGAAGTATCCGCAGCCCCGGACGGGTTGTGGCAGTGGCCGCAGTTGATATCCAGATAGGAGCGCGCGCGCACCGCCAGTGGCTGGCTGGTATCGGCATAATCCACATTGCGCGGAATCTGTGAGAACTCCGGCAGGCCGGACAGGTAGCCGATCTGTTGCCAGTGCACCAGTTGGTTCTGCACGCCCTCTGCGTAGCGGTACTCTTTATTCAGGTGCCGCGCGCGCGGACCCAGTGGGTGTACCGCTTTGGCGGTGTGATTGTCGGCATGGCATCCGGCACACTGGTTTGCATCCGGCACCACGTAGGTAAACGGTTGGCTTTCACCGCTTTCCGCCACCAGTTGCATGCGGCTGGCGTCGCCGGCAATTTCCAGCGTGGCCTCGGTCTGCGCATCGTTCCAGACGTAGGGCAACGCCTGCCATCCCTCTTCGCGCCGGACCAGCAGGCGGGTTTCCACCAGCCGCACCGTCTTCAGGTTCAGGGCGCGGCCGGCCCCGCCGGCTGCGTAATCGTTGCTGTAATCGTCCGTGCGCAGTACCGCGCCGTTTTCCCCTCTCGGGTAGTAGAAGGTCTTGCTCAGGACGGTGCCCACCGGGTAGTCGAAATCCTCCTTACCGTAGCGGGCCGAACTGCCCGCCGGCATCCACACCGTACGCAGTTTGTGGGCGTAATCGGTAAACAGCGCCGTGTTCAGGTCGTAGGGGGTCACGCCCGCATTCGGCGACAGCTCGCCGTCGATCACTTCCAACAGGTGCCAGGCACTGAGTTTTGCCGGCACGGCGTCCCGCTCGAATACCGTCACCTGCTCGCGGGGGGCATCGCATCCCGCGAGCCCCAGTGCCAGGATTGCCGGGGCCAGCACCGCGCCCCAGGAGATTTTACGCATCGGCCGCCTCGAGTGCTGCTACGTTACTTTCTTCCTTACCTTCGGGCTGCGGCTGGTCGAAGTCCAGCACGATCTGCGGCAGCTTTTCCAGGCTGCATTGATGCGGCGCGATATCGGTGGAGATATTCTTGAAGTCGTTGGGAAAATCCACATTGAGGATGCCGGCATCGCCGTTGTCGATACACAACTTCAATGAGTCGGGCAGTTTGCCATCCACCATTTTGTCGCGGTTGACCACGCCGTCCCAGAGCACGTCCGGGAGACTGCCACCGAGGCCGAACTTGGCCAGTTTCAGTGCCTTCAGTTCAATATGGTCCGGGGAGCTGCCCCCGCCGGAGAACTGGTTGCCGTAGATATAGATCCCCTCCGGGTAGGGATCGAAGCTCTCCTGGGTCGATTTGTCGGTGGAGTAGCCGGCCATGTAATAACTGCTGACGATCACATTGGCGGTATCGTTGTCGGCGATTTCGTTGCCGAAGATCTCCACGTTGTCGTTGGAGTTGATGACCACACCGGAACCCGCCGGCACCGCGGCCACCGGTGTGCCCTCGTGGCCGAAGTTGTCGGTGTTGTTCTCGAATACCCGGTTGTTGTAAACGCGCGTGCTGTGCCCCGGCTGCGGCAGGTTTGGCATATTGAAAACCAGGATGCCGCCGGTGTTGTTGGTGGCCACATTGTCGTAGACGTCGGCTCCGATGGTGTTTTCGATCTCGATACCGGCCACGTTGTACTCGGCGCGGTTGTTGCGAACGATCACATTCCGCGACTGGCCGACGTAGATACCGGCGTCGGAGGCACCGATGGCCACCGTCCCCTCCACCAGGGTGTTTTTGGTCTGCACCGGGTAGATACCGTAGGCACCGTTCTCGGTCTCCGGGCCGTTGGTCCACTCGACGCGGATATTGCGGATGATGATGTTCTCGCCCTCGTTCACTTTCAGGGCGTCGCCGATGGTGTCCTCGATTGCCAGGTCTTCGATGGTGAAGTCACTGGCGTTGACCAGCAGGCCCTCGGCCCCCTGGATCTGGTCCTTGAACGACAGGATGGTCTTGTCCATGCCGGCGCCGCGAATGGTCACCCCATCGACGTTCAGCGACAGGCTGCGGTTGAGGCTGAATTCGCCCGCCGGCAGTTCGATGACATCCCCGGGCTCAGCGGAGATCAGTTGCTTGAGCAGGTTCTTCTGGAAATCGGCTGAGGCGGAGGCCTCGGTGGTGTCTTGAGGGGCGCCATCACTGCCCGAGTCCCGGGAGCAGGCGGCGGCCAGCACTGCGGCGAGCGCCACGCCGATATAGGCTGCGGTCTTCATGAGTTATTCCTTTTATTCGAGTTATTTCGCACGGCAGCCACCCGCGCCCGGAACTGCTCAACCACAAATGTGTACGCTTGTACCAACTTGGGCGCGCAGAAAATGGCTGCCTTCGGCGCATTCGATAGTATCCAATCGCCCCGGGGCCAGCAAGGCGGCGCCACTGGTCATTCCGGGACACATTTGAGCGGCTTGCCGGGGGAATCGGGGCCCTGTACTGTCTCTGCTGTGTCCGGATATTCACCAACCGCCAGCACCATGAAAGCCCGCCACCTGATCCCGCTTGTCTCCGTTTTCCTGTGCGGCAACGCGATGGCAACGGAAACCCTGGAGCTTGAAATCGTCACGGCAAACGGCGCCCGCTACTCGGCCAGCCGGGAACTCGGCGAAACATTCGAGTCATTCGACTCCGGCGTCATCCGCGGGGAAGCGCCTCCGCGGGAATACAAGGCCATCCGCTGCGACGGCCCCTGGGGCGCAATCAGGTACAGCCTGCCGCTGGCCAGCGGCCCCGGCTACCAGGTTCGCGCCGACGGCGAGCGGCTGTCGCTGCAGATTGTTGAACACGCGGTGATCAGTGCGGACAGGAATATCGAGGCGATGAAAATGCACTGCATCGATACCGAACCGAAACAGGTGGTACGGTCACTGCTGAAGGTCGAGCTGGATCGCGGCAGCCGCGAAAGCCGGCAAGTGGTGCTGGCGAATGGTTACCGGCTGGTGTACCGCTATACGCCGTGATGGCAGGGCCGGCACGCTGCAAAGCTGGAGCCCGGGCCCTGTTGCGTTGCGGCTACCAGCCCCGGATTCCGCTGCGCTTCATCCGGGCTACGGTGCAGTTTACGCAGGATGGGTAAAGCGGAGCAGCGTACGCATCAAGGCGGCTACGTTGCGGGCGCCATATTCAGTGGAATACCGGCGCGGCGACGTAACTCCAGAAGAGCACCGTTCCCACCATCACCAGCACTGCCACCACCAGCGATACGGTGACGATCGCGCTGGCAAACAGGAAACCCCGCTCTTCCGACACCCCCATCACGATCGGGATGCCGGTGTAGAGCAGGTAGACGGCGTAGGCCACCGCCAGCATCGCCAGCAGAATATCCAGCCACAACAGGGGGTAGAGGCCGGCGACCCCGGCGATAAAGATGGGCGTGGCGGTAAAACCGGCGATCACCATACCCTTCATCGGGTAGCTGCGGGCGCCGTAGGTTTTTGCCATCCAGTGAATGAAATAGCCGACGGCAATGACCGCCAGCACCATGGTGCAGTAGAACACCGCCACCAGGGACAGGGCGCTGTCGCTGGTGATGCGCCGCTGTTCGCCACCGATACTCCAGCCCACTTGCGTGGTGCCGAAATACCAGGCCAGCGCCGGCAACAGCGCCAGTACGATCACATAGGGGACCTGGCGGCGCAGCGCCTTTTCAGGCAACCCGCCAATATGCTGCCACTGCCTGCGCGGCTGTACCAGCAGTCCGTACATATGGCTCAACATCCCGATTCTCCTCACTCACGATTGTGAGGAACCCCGAGAGAGGACCTAGCTGCTCAAATTGATCTGGATACTGCTCGTCAAAGTGAGGAATACTGCCCAGAGGCCATTCCCAGAGTTCCAGCATTTATTCTTGTTTCCAGCCCATTTGTAGCACTGCGGTCGCCCAAGTCAACGGCTCCCGGCGCTTTGGCGGAAAAGATTACATATGCGTTTCTGCTGGAAACAGTCGGCGGGCAGTACTGATACCGATCAACTCGACGTGGTGCGAACTGGCGATGGGGGCGCCCCCATCGCTATGCATGGATTACCGCTCGCTGGGGTCGGCCACCTCAACGGCCTGCATCCAGCCGAACGGGTCCCCGGCGCGCCCTTCCTGGATATCCAGCAGCGCCGCGCGCAACCGCTGCGCCACCGGTCCCGGGGCCTGTGCCGGTGTGTACTCGCGCTCGCCGTCGCCGAAGACGCTGATCGGGCTGACAATCGCCGCGGTGCCGCAGGCAAAGGCCTCTTCGCAGCGGCCGGACTGCACCAGTTCCAGCAGCTCGTCGATATCGATCTCCCGCTCCCGCACCGGGTAGTCCAGCTCCCGCGCCAGGTCGATCAGCGAATCCCGGGTAACCCCCTCGAGAATGGAGCCGTTCAGGGCCGGTGTGTGCAACTCGCCATTGATCACGGCGAAGAAATTCATCCCGGAGAGTTCATCCACCGTGCGCCGGTTGCCCGGGTTCAGCCACAGGGACTGGTCGTAGCCCCGCGCCTTCAGCCGCGCAATACTCTGCAGCGAGGCGGCGTAGTTGCCACCGACCTTGCTGTCGCCGGTACCACCGAGGGCCGCGCGGGAGTCCTCCCGCTCCACCCACAGGCGCATGTTGCCGGGGTGATAGGCCTCGGACGGGCTGGCAATCACGTAGAACTCGTAGGAACTGCTGGCGGACACCGAGAGATCCGGCTGGGTGCCCATCAGGAAGGGGCGCAGGTAGAGGGACTCGCCGCTGTTGGCCGGCACCAGGTTGGCGCAGTAAGCGGTCACTGCGCGCACACCGTCCATGAACAGGGACTCGGGCACCGCCGGCATGCACAGCCGTTCGGCCGAATGCGCCATGCGCGCCGCATTGCGCTCGGGCCGGAACAGCCCCACGCCGCCGCCCTGCATGCGGTAGGCCTTCATACCCTCAAAACAGGACTGCGCGTAGTGCAGTACCTTCGCCGCCGGGTCCAACGCCAGCGGCGCATACGGCACCAACTGGCCGGGGCTCCAGCAGCCGTCCTGGCACACGGCCCGGAACATCACCGGCGCCATCACCTTGCCAAAGCCCAGCTTCTCGGGCATCTCGAATCCGCGCAGGCTGGTGGCCACGGCGGGGTCAATGTAAATGCTCACCGACTCTCTCCTGTCATTCCGATGCGCTGATTATGGCGCTTGCCCGCCAGCAATCCAAATATACGGCCCATCAGGGTCCGATTTTACGCACAGTGCCACAGGTATGGCCTCTTAAATTAGGACAATAATCTCGCCAGCGGTCAGTCTGGCGCCCGCTTGCCGCGATTGGGCCGCCACCAGCGTAGGCGCCGGGGATCGATGCGCACAAAATCTGTACAGGAGTCTCGATTCAATAACCAGTACACAAAAATTCTGACGCCTGTTTCCTAATATTCCACTAACGGCCAGCGCGTCAGGGGTCCAAGCTCTTCAGGACAGAGCAACCGATTTGCGACCGGACACAATGCCAGCGCAAGGCGGGTGGATTAACCGCCACCTTGGACGGGTGTATAAACCGGTTAGCTATACTCAGAGATACGCAGCCGCGAAAGCCCCGAAGCGGGCCCGGGCGCGTTATTGCAGGTGGCGGCGCCAGGACCCACCACCGGGCACCGGAAAAAACACTCCGGGCACAGTCAGGGAACAAGAGAGAACCACACTTCAGGGAGAGAGAATCCGCACGGCCCGCGGGCCCGAGCGGAATCCGTGCCCGCAGTTCTGCGCCGTGCGCAGAACCGGGTGAAGCACAACATGGAACAGAAGTGGTTCAACCGTGACACAGACAGATTTCAGCAGCACCCTTGCTATCGGCTTGATGTTTACAGCCACAGCTCTGCTGTGTGGCAACACCTACGCGGAAGATGGCGCCGCAATCATTACCGATCCCAGCGCCCCTCCGCCCGCCTTCATAGAGGCCGCCTCAAAACCACTGAAAACAGCCGAGCCCCGGCGGCGTCAATTGCGACCCAGCGAAGTGGTCGACCAATACCGGGAACGCATTGAGGAACTGGAAGCGGAAAGAGGCGCCTATGGCGCCGGTATCGACGAAGAGCTGCTGGGCCTGGCAACGGCCCTGCAGGAAGTGGGCGCCCACGAACAGGCCATCAGCGAGTTCCGCCGCGCCATGTTGATCACCCGGGTCAACGAGGGCCTCTACTCCCTGAACCAGACGCCCATGATCGAGCGTATGATCGAAAGCCAGATTGCGCTCAGCCAGTGGGAAGATGCCAACGACAACCAGGAGTATCTCTACTGGCTGCACGCGCGCAATTTCGGCGAGAAGGACCCGCGCATGCTGCCGGTCATCAACGATCTGAGCCGCTGGCATCTGCAGGCCTACGTCGAGGAGAAAGGCGCCACCCTGTTCGAGCACCTGATCAGTGCCACCAATCTCTACGAGCTGGCGGTGGATATCATCACCCAGAACTTCGGCGCCAATGACCTGCGCCTGGTGGAGGCCCTGCGCGGCCTCAAGGCCACCAACTACTATTTGGCCACCTACGACGGCGAGCCGCAGCCGGCGGTGGTGGTCAACACCAGCTTCGGCGGCGGTAATATGGACGCCCAGCGGCGCTCCAAACTGGATCACTACCGCATGAACAGCTTCAGCACCGGCAAGAAAGCCATCGCGCGTATTGTCGATGTCTACCAGCAGAACCCGCAGTCGCCGCCGGCGGCCTCGGCCAAGGCCAAAGTGGAACTGGGCGACTGGTACATGATGTTCAACAAGTGGCACTCGGCCCGGGAAACCTACGGTGAGGCCTACCAGGCACTGTGGGACAACGGCGCCACCAACCGGGAGATCGAGGATATTTTCGGCCGCCCGGCGGCACTGCCCGCGCTGCCGATGCTGGACGAGGACAAAACCGCGCTGGAGGAATCCTACGTGACTGTGTCCTACGATGTGACAGCCTTCGGCAAGGCGCGCAATATCGAGATACTGCACGCCAGGCCGGACGACAACGTCGGCATCCGCTCGCGGGTGCGCAATGTGTTGAAGCGCGCGAAATTTCGCCCGCGCTTCGTCAATGGCGAGCCGGTGGAAACCACGGGTATTGTACAGAGGTTCGTTTTCGACTGATGATATCGACGACAGGGCGCCTCCGGGGACCGCAATGAGCGGGATTCTCGCGCCCGACTGGCGACAGCGGCCAAACCCCGTATAACGAGCGCTGTCCAACTCCAGACAACCCAGTAGCAGCGGCCGCTTTTCAGCCGCTGCCCCACAGGCCGGGCACCCCCCGGCCTGTGTCGCAGAAATCGCTCATGTCCGACAGCGCCCCGGGCGCTTCAGGAGAGATAAAATGTCACTATGGAAAGCGGTACCCGAGGATTTTCGCAGGAATGCCAGATGGCGGACCCTGGCGTCGGTGATGGTGCTCGGCGCCGTTGTCGCCGGTTGCAAGAGCCAGCAGACCCAGCAACAGCCGCCGGCGCAGCCGTCGCAGTCGCAATCCTCGTCCAGCTCGTCCTCCCAATCTCAATCCCAGTCGCAATCGCAATCGAGCTCTTCCAGCAGCTCCCCGAGCAGCAGCCAGAGCCAGTCGCAGACGGCCAGCAGCAGTATGCCGTCCAGCAGTTCGTCGAGCCAGCCGAGCCAGGGCATGCCCGGCAGCACCAGCAGCAGCCAGCCGAGTTCCAGCATGCCCACCATCAACTCCGGCAGCGAATCCAGCAGCAGCGACACCACCGCCTCCCGCAGCGGCGAGCAGTCCTCCTCCCGGCGGAGCCGTTCCGCCGGCGACAGCATGCCCGACCCGACCGCGCGCGGCGAGCGCTCCTCGCCGGTGTACAACGAGTCCGACCAGCGCCCGCAGGAGAGCCGCATGCCGCCGGATCCGTCCACTGACAGCGAGGGCGAACCGCCGGACGAGGTCGACTTCTCGGAAGAGGAACAGACAGCGTCATCCAGCAGCGCCTCCTCCAGTTCCTCGAGCCCCAGCAGTTCCAGCAGCGCTTCCTCGAGCAGCAGCGCCGCATCCAGCAGTGCCTCCGCCTCCGACAGCGCCGCCTCGGCCAGCAGCGCCTCCGCCGGCGGGCAGCCCTCGGCGGCGGGCGGTGCGCGCTCCAGTGCCGGCGGCCCGGCCTCGCAGAGTGGCGGCGCGCCCAACGAGGCCCCGGCATCGTCGGCGGAGCGCGTGGCGGAACTGGAGGGCGAATTCGACTCCACCATGGCCAGCTACGACGGCATGATCCTGCGCGAGCGCGATTATGTGCGCAATCGCCCCGCCTCCGCCGAGGACCAGGGCGCCGACGGCGAGGAGGCACCGCCGCCCGGGGAGTCCCTCGAAGACCTGATCGAATCCGCGGAAGCGGAAATCCCCGCACCGCCCGGCGGTGGCGGCGAGGGCGGCGGTCCGGAACAGAACAACTCCAGCGGCCAGGCCACCGGCCCGGGCATGCCCACCAAGGGGCGCAAGGGCGAGTACAACCACACGGGTACCACACCGGTGGTCCCCGCGGACATTCCCCAGGGCGACGACGACGATGTGGTGGCGCGGCAGATCCGCGAGGCCGCAATGCGCGAATCGGACCCCGAGTTGCGTGAAAAGCTCTGGGAAGAGTATCGGAAATACAAGAAAGCGCAGAATTGACAGCGGAGGCTATCGGCATGTTTTTTTCCATCTCCGGTCCCGGCGGCAGGCTGCTGCGTGCGCTGCCGCTGCTGGCAGTGTTCGCACTCGGTGCCTGTACCACGACCGATGTGCGCACCACCGCCTTTACCCCCCTCACCGTCGAGGACGCGACCATTCCGGAAAGCCGCCTGCTGGACGTGGGCGTGGTGCAGTTCAACCCCGGCCTGGATACCGCCGAGGTCGACGAGGAGCAACTGGTATTTCCCGAACTGCGACAGGCGGAATCCCGCTACATCGCCGTCACCCTGGCGGAATCCCTGCAATCCAGCCAGGGCTGGGGCGCAGTGCGGGTGATTCCCAGCGAGCGCACCAATATCGATGTCACCGTTACCGGCCGTATCGTGCAGTCGGACGGCGAAACCCTGACCGTGGATGTCACCGTCACCGACTCGCGCGGCCAGCGCTGGTTTACCAAGCAGTACACCGAGCAGGCCTCGCACTACGCCTACGACCGCAAGCACCCCACCAAAGGCGACGCCTTCCAGGGTATCTACAACCGCGTCGCCAACGACATGCTGGTCTACCGCCAGCAGCTGTCGGATGAATACATCGCCGAGCTGCGAACCATTTCGGAACTGAGGTTTGCACAGAACTTCTCCCCCGACGCCTTCGGCCGCTACCTCAGCAAAACCGAAGACGGCCTCTACAAGCTGAATGCGCTGCCGGCGGAAAACGATCCCATGCTGCAGCGGGTACGCAGAATCCGCGAACGCGACTACCTGTTCGTCGATACCCTGCAGGGCTACTACGGCACCTTCGTCAAATCCATGGAAACGCCCTACCAGGAGTGGCGCGCCATGAGTTACGAAGAGGTGAAACAGATGCGCGAGCTGAAGCGCAAGGCCCGCAACCACACCATCATGGGTGCCGCGGCCATCATCGGCGGTATCGCCGCCGCTGGCGCCGGTGCCGGCAGCGCCCGCGCCGCGGGCCAGGTGGGCATCGCCGGGGGCGGCTACCTGATCAAGAGCGGCTTCGACCGCCGCAGCGAAGCCAAGATGCATATCGAGGCGCTGCAGGAGCTGGGCGACTCCATGCAGGCCGAGGTTGAGCCACGCATCGTCGAGCTGGAGGATCGCACCGTGACCCTGACCGGCTCGGTGGAAAACCAGTATCGCCAGTGGCGGGAACTGCTGAAGGAAATCTACGAAGCCGAAACCGGCGGTCTGGAAGAACAGATCTGAACCGACAACCGCGAAGAAGTGGGCGCGGCCACCGCCGCGCCCACGCCGCGGAACCCGACGAATAAAACAGCAATAGCGGACTCACCATGCAACACCGCGATCCGTCCTCCGACGACGACGCCATCCAGCCGGCCGACTTCAGCTTCGGCCGCGACAGTGCGGCCGAATCCACACAGCACCAGCCGGCGCCGCGCGCGGCGGCGCAGGATAGCGGCGACCGCTCCCGCTGGCCCACCATCGCTATCGGCGCGCTGCTTTTCACCGGCATCCTGGGCGTCTTCTGGTTGCTGCCGCAGATGGTGGAAAAACCCGGGCCCAGGGTGCAGCCCGCGACCGCGGACAACGACGCCGGCACCGGACAGCAACCGGCCGCAAAAAAAATCGAGGCGTCCCCCTACAGCGATGCGGAAATCGCCCAGCAGCGCCGCGCAGTGCAGAATGTGCTGCAGGATATCCTGATACTGCAGGAGGAACTGGAGGAAAGGGATATCGAAGCCTGGGCGGCGGAGGATTTCGCCGCGGCCAAATCCATGGCCGAGACCGCGGACGATATCTACCGCCAGCGCCAGTTCAAGCGCGCGCTGGACAAATACCGCGAATCCCTCGCCGCATTCCAGCAACTCCGCGACAGCATTCCGGCGCGCCTGGAAAAACATATTGCCGCCGGCAATGAGGCGCTCGACCGCGGCGATGCCGAGGCGGCCCACACCGCCTTCGACCTGGTACTGACCATTTCCGAGGACCACCCGCGCGGCGTCAAAGGGAAGGCGCGTGCAGAGAAACTGCCGGAGGCGTGGCAACACTTCACCACCGCCAGGCAGGCCTTCGCCGACGGCGACCTGGATGCGGCCCGCAGCGGCCTGCGCCAGTCTCTCGAGGTGGACCCGGAGACGCGCCCGGCCAAGGAATTACTGCCGCAGGTGCTGGCAGCGATCAACGAACGGGACTACAGCGAGGCCATGTCCGCGGGCTACGCCGCCATCGCCGAGCGGGACTTTACCGCCGCTGAAAAAGCCTTCCTGCGCGCCGGCAAACTGAAACCCGAAGCCGCGGACCCGGACGTGGGCCTGCAGCAGGCCCGCAACGGCGCCAAACAGTCCAGAATCGACCGGCTGTTCGCCCGCGCGCGGCAACAGGAGCAATCCGAGGACTGGCACGGTGCGGTAAAAAGCTATTCCACACTGCTGGAAAAGGACGGCAGCCTGGTCTCCGCCATTACCGGCAAGGCGCGCGCCGGGGCCCGTGCCCAACTGGACGACCAGTTGAAGGAACTGCTGGACGACCCCCTCAGCCTGGGCGCCAGCAAGCGCAACCAGTATGCCCGCGGCGTGCTCACCGATGCGCGCAAAATCAGTGAAAGCAGCGCCGAAACAGAGCGGCTGCAGCAACAGATCGAGGCCCTGGAAACCGCCCTCACCCAGGCGCTGATCCCGCTGCCGGTGGTACTGCAGTCGGACAGCAGCACCCATGTCACCATCTACCACGTGGGCCGGCTGGGCAACTTTGCCGAGCGCGAGATCACCCTGAAACCCGGACGCTACACCGCGGTGGGCACACGCGCCGGCTACCGCGACGTGCGGCGCGAATTTACCGTCGCCCCGGGGGAGGAACCGCCGACTGTCGTGATCCGGTGTGCCGAAAAAATAAACGGTGCCAATAATAGTTGAATCCCCGAACTGCCGGCCCGCTGGTCGATCCAAAAAATACGGTTTTTCGCAAAAGGTGAATCCGGACGAAAACACCATTACAGTAAGCGTGAAAAGATTATTTTCATGCCAAACGGTGTCGCCGGGTCCATGCAGCGAGCGGTTGCGGACTAAGCTGTACTGCACCAGGGAAGAGCGCTTCGGCGATTCCCTGCAGTAGGGCACAGGGAACCCCGGCCCTCCTGCCAACGCGATAAATCGATAAGTGCGGCAGTAACAGGAAATCATAAATGACAGCGAAGGAAGCGGTACCCGTTCGCGGCGGCAGCTC
The DNA here is from genome assembly GCF_023634065.1 of Microbulbifer litoralis. GTDB lineage: Bacteria > Pseudomonadota > Gammaproteobacteria > Pseudomonadales > Cellvibrionaceae > Microbulbifer > Microbulbifer litoralis. The sequence goes on along the minus strand of NZ_JALKCV010000002.1, from coordinate 67,049 downwards.
CGCCGACGACGATTTCTCAGTCATCGAGCCCGTTGGCTTTACGCCGGTAGAATTGCAGACCGGCGGCAGAAAGCTGCTGCTGTCCCCGCGGGCGCTCGCCGTCGCCGGCTGCCTGCTGCTCGGCACCCTGGCACTGGTCTACCTTCTGGTCGCCCGCTCCCTGATCTTCGAAACCCAACCGGCCGATGCCGATGTCAGCGTCAGCGGCCTCGCCCTGCCACTGGGCGACGGCCACCTGGTGCTGCCCGGATCCTACAGCTATACCATCAGCGCCGACGGCTACCTGCCCAAAAACGGCGAGGTGGAGGTTTCCAGCGATGGACACAGCCGCCACTCGGTCAAACTGGAAAAACTGCCGGGCCACCTGCAGGTGGTCACCGACCCCGCGGTACCGGTGCGCATCGAGATCGACGGCGAGGCCGTTGCCAGTGAACGGGGGCTGGTGAAGGATGTACCGGCCGGGCACAAACGCATCACCGTGCTCACCGACCGCTACCTGCCGTTCACCCAGGAGGTGGAAGTCGAGGGCCTGGACAATACCCAGCGCATCGAGGCCCAGCTGCGCCCGGCCTGGGCCAATATCCATATCAGCAGCAACCCGCCCGGCGCCACCGTGACCGTGGCGGGCGACGTGTTGGGCAAAACCCCGCTGGAAGCCGAGCTGATCCAGGGGGACCGCACTGTGGAAATATCCCTGCCCGCCCACAAAACCGCGGAGATTCCCGTGGCCGTCACCGCCGGCGTCGACCAGCGGCTGGCACCGGTGGACCTGGGCCCCGCCGACGGCCTGCTGCAGGTGGTGAGCACCCCGACCGGCGCCAGCGTGACCGTCGATGGCGAATTCCGCGGCCGCACGCCGCTGGAACTGGAACTCGCCTCCGGCGCGCAGCACCAACTGCGCTTTTTCAAGGACGGCTTCGCCTCGGTGGAACGCACGGTGGAGCTGGCGGCCGGAACCGAGCGCAACCTGGATATCGACCTGAACGCCGTCTTCGGTCGCGTGCGCATTACCAGCAGCCCCCAGAATGCCCGCGTCTATATCGACGGCGAGCTGGCCGGCACTGCCGGCGAGACCTTCAACCTGCCCACCCGCAGCCACGAAATCCTGGTGCGCCTGCAGGGCTACGAGGACTACCGCACCACCGTGGTCCCCAGCGCCAAGCTGGAGCAGAACATCCGCGCGGTACTGCTGACCGCGGAGGAGGCCCGCTGGAGCAATGTGCCGGCGGACATCACCCACCCCGCCGGCGGCCGCATGAAACTGATGCGCCCCGATGCCAAATTCACCATGGGCTCGTCGCGCCGCGAACAGGGGCGCCGCGCCAACGAGGTGATGCGGCAGATCTACCTCAACCGGCCCTTCTATATCGGCGTCACCGAAGTGACCAACCGCGAATTCCGCCGCTTCAAGCGCATGCACAGTTCCAGCCACGTCAACGGCGTCAGCCTGGACAACGACAACCTGCCGGTGGTCAACATCAGCTGGACCGATGCCGCGCTCTTCTGCAACTGGCTCAGCGAGCGCGACGGGCTCAACCCGGTCTATCGCACCGAGCGCGGTCGCGTCACCGGCTTTGATGGCGCCGCCGACGGCTACCGCCTGCCGACGGAGGCCGAGTGGGCCTGGGCCGCGCGTTTCCGGGACGGCGACATGCGCAAATTCCCCTGGGGCGACGAACTGCCGGTGCGCAAGGACTCCGGCAACTACGCCGACAACAATGCCGCGCAACTGGTGCCGGCGGTACTGCGCACCTACAGCGACCGCTACGCCGCCACCGCTCCGGTCGCCAACTACAGTGCCAACAACCTGGGGCTGTACGACCTGGGCGGCAATGTCTCGGAATGGATCCACGACCTCTACACCATCGGCACCGGCCTGTCGATGCGCCGCGAGGAAAACCCGGTGGGCCCGCAGGACGGCGATTATCACGTGATTCGCGGTTCCAGCTGGCGGCACGCCGGACTGACGGAACTGCGCCTGTCCTTCCGCGACTACGGTGCCGAGCCGCGCAACGACGTGGGCTTCCGCGTGGCACGGTGGGTGAATTGATCCGGGACTGCGGGCCGTGCCGGTGAATACAGGAGAGCACTGATGCAACACTCGACCAGACTATGGCTACTGGCGCTGCTTGGTACCGCGCTGCTATCGCTTGCCGCCGCAGCGCAGGAAAAGGACGGTGAAGAGAAAGAGAGCGACAAACCGGCGGAAGCGGTAAAAGTGGCCCAGGCGAAAGCCGACGCAGAGCGTGAAAAAGACGCGACCGATGCGGACGACTACGAGGCCTCGGAAGAAATCTCCGAAGACCTGTCGGTTTCCTACCCGGTCGATATCTGAAAGATGAAAACGGCAGACAACAACGACTGTTTCCGGGCACCGCCAGCGGCGGTGTGCTTTCCGGATTAGAGCGAGCACGACTATGAAATTCAAATCCTCCGATTTCCTGTTCCAGCTGTTTGCGCTACTCGGCGCCGTCATCCTGGTCCACGCCGTCTATGTGGCGATCATCCGGCCCAATGCGGACGCGCTGATCGAAGAGCAACTGGCGCGCGAAGCCGCCGGTGAAACCTACGTACAGCAGCGCTCGCTGTATATCGTCATGCGCGACTACGAACAGGAGGCCTGTTTCGTCCTGATGCTTTGGGCCATGGCCATCATGGGCATGAAGGCGCGCCGCAGCGTGCGCGAGCGCCAGCTGCTCGACCGCGCCCTGCTGAACGTGAGCGAGGGCACGCCGGTGCTGCCGGAAGACGCCCGCGACCTGTCGCGGCCGATCCAGGCACTGCCGGAAGAGGAGCGAAGTTACCTGCTGCCGCGCGCGCTGCTGACGGCACTGCAACGCTTCGGCTCCACCCGCAATGTCGCCGCCACTTCCAATTCGGTGAAAGAAGTCTGCGAGACCGAGGGCGACCGCCTCGACAGCGAGTTGGCGATGGTGCGCTATATCACCTGGGCAATTCCGTCGATCGGTTTTATCGGCACCGTACGCGGCATCGGCGAGGCCCTGTCCCAGGCCCACAAGGCAGTGGAGGGCGATATCGCTGGGGTCACCGTCAGCCTGGGCGTGGCCTTCAACTCCACCTTCGTGGCGCTGGTGATCAGTATCGTGATCATGTTCTTTACCCACCAGCTGCAACTGATGCAGGAGCGGCTGGTGCTGGATACGCAGAATTACTGTGACAACAGGTTGCTGCGGTTTTTGAAAGTGAGTTGAAACTACGGGACTCGGAAAACATGGTGGGGCCTATTCCCCCACAAAGCCCCACTCCTCTCCCACCGGGAGAAGGGCCGGGGCAGAGGGCCGGCCGCGGTCGCCCTCACCCGCTGAAGAAGGAAAGAAACCCATGACCCAAGGCGTTCTGGAAATCAATGACTGCGGCCTGCGCGTCTTCGACGGCACCGACGAGGTGCTCGACAGCCCCGGCGTCGCAATTATCGAACCGCAAAAAATTCTTGTCGGCAACGCCGCGCTGATGCGCGCGCGCAGCCACCCCACTCAGGTCAACAACCAGTTCTGGCGCCGCCTGAGCCTGGAGTCCCTGAAATCGGAAAACGCCCGCTGTCGCCACCACGCGGACCTGGCCTACTGCCACCTGCAGGAAGCCGCCGAACACTGCGACCTGCCGGCGGAAGTGGTGCTGGCAGTGCCCGGTAATTTCACCCGCGAACAGCTGGCGCTGCTGCTGGGTATCGTCAACGAGAGCCCGGTCAACGCCGTGGGCCTGGTGGACGCGGCCAGCGCCTGCATCGCCCACTCGGCGCCGCGGGGCGTGCACCTGCACATCGAACTGCAGCGCCACCAGACGCTGGTCAGCCGCGTCGCCGTGCACGAACACGCAGTGCTGGATATCGCCGAGACGGTTAACGACGCCGGCCTGCAGAATTTCCAGGACGCCTGGGCGCGGGTATTCACCGACGCCTTCATCATGCAGTGCCGCTTCGATCCGCTGCACTCGGCGGAGGCGGAACAACAGCTCTACGACATGATGCCGCAATGGGTCAATCGCGCCATGCGCCAGGGAGAAGTGCTTGCGGAACTGGACGACCGCACGGCCAAGGTCAGCCTGCGCCAGTTGCAGGATGCCAGCACGCCGATCCTCTCCCGCGTGCGCGCCCTGATCGACAACCTGGCCGAGTCCAACAGCGTCGTCTTCGTCTCACACCGCTGGGCGGAAATTCCCGGCGGCGCGCAACTGGCCGAGCGCATTCACCTGCTGCCCCACAACTGTGTGGCGCAGTCCATCTCCCAGCGCTGGCAGGAAGTGCACAGCGACTCCGCCGCCCTGCGGCTGGTCAACGCCCTGAGCGCCGCGCCGGCCAACGAAGTCGCGGTGCAGGTCAACAGCGTCGCCGAGGCAGCCGCCACCCACCTGCTATACGGCCACCGCGCGCTGGCAGCGCAGCAACCGCTGTTCGTCAGCTGGAAGGAGGGCAAATTTACCGTGACGCCGACACCGCCGGATCACCCGGCCGCCACCATCACCAACCACGCCGGCAAACTGGCGCTGCGGGTGGATGCGGGCACGCAACTGATGCTGAACGGCAAGGAGATTGCCGCGCCGGTCAATCTCAGCGCCGGCGACCGGATCGGGGTTGCAGACGGCGAGGAAGTCATCACCGCGATCAGCGTGGAGCGTTATAGTGCGTAGAAAAAGGCGCTTTTCCACCTCCAGCCTGTCCTTTCTCGACATCATGTCCTGCGGCTTTGGCGCCGTGGCACTGATCTTCCTGATCATCAAGCACGGCTCGGATCACGATATCGAGGCGGAGAACGAGGATCTGGCAGCCGAGGTCAACCTGCTGCAGGAAGAGGTGGAATTCGGCCGGGAACACCTGGTGCTGGCGCGCAACACGCTGGATACCACCAGCGACGAACTGGCCGAGACCCAGGGTCTCGCCCGCCGCATCATCGAGGAGATAGAAGCGGTCAGGGGCAACATCGCCGAAATAGACAGCACCGACGAAGAAGAGGATATCAAGCGCCTGCAGGAAAAGCTCAAGAAGCTCGAACAGGCAAAAAGGGAACTGGAGGCCGAGAACGAAAAACTCGGCAACAACGTGCGCAAGTTTGTCGGCGATGGCGACCGACAGTACCTCACCGGCCTGCGCCTCGGCGGCGACCGCATCCTGGTACTGCTGGATTCCTCCGCGAGCATGCTCGGCGACGAGCTGATCAAGGTGATCCGCACGCGCAATATGTCGTCCCGTGTCAAACGGGAGACGGATAAATGGCAGCGCGCGCTGCGCACCGTGTCCTGGCTCACCGCGCAGTTCCCGCAGGACAGCCAGTATCAGATCTACACTTTCAATACCGGTTTTCGGGCTGCCATCGCCGGCACCGAGGACCGCTGGCTGAATGTCGACGATCGCGGCCAGCTGGACAGGGCAATCGAGGAGCTGGGAAAAGTGGTACCGGAGAATGGCACCAGCCTGGAGCGGGTATTCAATGCCGTCGGCGCCATGTCCCCGCTGCCGGACAATATCATCCTGATCACCGACGGCCTGCCCACCCAGGGCATGAAGAAGCCGCGCGGCAATACCATTTCCGGTTCGGACCGCCGCGACCTGTTCAAGCGCGCAGTCAAGGTACTGCCGAAAGATGTGCCGATCAATGTGATCCTGGCACCGATGGAGGGCGATCCCTTTGCCGCCAGTGAGTTCTGGAAACTCGCCATGGATACCCGGGGATCCTTCCTCGCACCATCGAGGGACTGGCCATGAGGCGAAACCGCCAGAAACGAAATCAGGAAGAGTTCAGCATTTCCTTTCTCGACGTCATCTGCTGCGGCTTTGGCGCCATCGTCCTGCTGTTGATGATCGCCAAGACCGTGGAGCCCATCGTCCTGGAGGAGGCGGAGGTCGACCTGGACGGCCAGGTGCAGGAACTGCAGCGGCAGCTGGCGGAAATACGCGGCGAGACCAGCGTCCTCAACCGCGACCTGAACGCAAAGCGCGAGCAGCTGGATATAGAGCGCAAGCGCATCGCCAAGCTGCGCGGCGAGCTGAGTACATTGCAGGCCCAATACGCCCGCAAGACCGAGGGCGAGACCGAAGAGGGCAAACTGCGCGGCGAACTGACAGTCGCCCTGCAGAGCATGACCGAGGAAATGCGACGCCTGCTGGGCGAGAACTACCAGCGCAAGAACAACGTCATCGGCGGCATCCCCGTGGACAGCGAATACATCCTGTTCATCATCGACACCTCCGGCAGTATGTTCAACTACGGCTGGGACCGGATGATGAACGAGATGGTCAACACCCTGGACCTCTATCCCAACGTCAAGGGCATCCAGGTCATGAACGATATGGGGGACTATATGTTCTCCAACTATCGGCGCAAGTGGATTCCCGATACCCCCGGGCGCCGCCAGGCGATCCTGGAGCGGCTGCGCTCCTGGAACCCGTTCAGTAATTCCAGCCCCGTGGAGGGCATCCAGAAAGCCGTGCGCAGTTTTTACGATCCCAACAAGAAAATCAGTATCTACGTGCTCGGCGACGAGTTTACCGGCAAGTCCATCCGCAATGTCATGCTGGCGGTGGACCGGGTCAATGCCCAGCACGGCGAGGGCAAGCGCAATGTACGCATACACGCGGTGGGCTTCCCGATCCAGTTCTCGCGCCCACCGCACCTGCAGACCACCGGGCTCAGGTTTGCCGCGCTGATGCGCGAACTTACCTACCGCAACGGCGGCACTTTTGTGGGGTTGAACGATTTTCGATAGCCGAGCGCGACATCCGTACCAGGAGTAAACCATGGCTTTCCCGAAAAATGGATTTTCAGCGGTAACGAAAATCATCCTGATCGCAGCGACACTGCTCGCCGGCGCCTGCAGCCATACGGTGCAGGTGGGCGGCGAATACCCGGCGCCAGTGGGGCCCCAGCACCCGCTGACCGTCGGTATCTACCTGAGTGAAGGCTTCAGCAATTTCACCTACACGGAAGATGCCGAGGACCGCGACGAGTGGAACATCGATACCGGTCGCGCACAGAAAGCGCTGTTCGAGACGGTGCTGGGTTCCATGTTCACCGAGACGGTGCCCCTGTCGCAGTATCCACAGAACCTGCCCGGCGACGTGGAGCTGGTCATAGTGCCGGAAGTGCGCGAACTGCAGTTCACCATGCCGCGGGAAACCCGCGTCAATATTTTTGAAGTCTGGATCAAATACGATATGCACGCCTACGACCAGCAGGGCAACTCGGTGGCCGACTGGGTGATCACCGCCTACGGCAAGACCCCCACCGCCTTCCTGAAGTCCCGGGAGGACGCGCTGGCCCAGGCAATCAACGTGGCCCTGCGCGATGCCGGCGCCACCCTCTATACCGGCTTTGCCCAGGTCCCCGGGTTGCGGGCGATACTGGCACAGAAACAGCGTTCGCTGTCGATGAAGGAAGCCGACGCGCCGACCGAAACCGCGGCCGGACAGGATTAGGGAACAGGAGGTTGTCGTGTTCAGAATAGTGTTTGCATTTGCCCTCGCCGTCCTCAGCGGCTGCACTACCGTGGTGATCGACGAGTATCGGCGCAGCGACGGCGAGCTGGCCCACGGCGACTCGGTGGTGATTCTCGGCCGCCGCCACTCCAGCGAATACGAGACGGAACCGGACCTGATCGACTGTGTCGGCAACCGCCTGAACGATCCGGAGCGCGGCGTCAAGGTGATACCGGAACAGCAGTTTGTCGACGCCATGTACCCCTGGTTCGAACCGCGCACCGCCCCCATGCACCTCAAGTCGCTCGACCGGCTGATGGAGATCCCGGAAGTGCGCGACCGCCTCGAGGCCTACGGGGTCAAATATATCGTCTGGATCGACGGCTCTACCGAAACCACATCGAGCGCCGGCTCCATCGGCTGCTCCATCGGTACCGGTGGCGCCGGCTGCTTCGGTTTCGGCACCTGGGACAAGGAGTCGGACTACGAGGCCTCGGTGTGGGATTTCCGCGACCAGGAACTGTCCGGCAAGATGAGTGCAGACGCCAAGGGCACATCCTATATGCCCGCGATCGTGGTGCCGATACCGCTGATCGCGCGGGTGCAGAACAACGCCTGCAAGGGCATGGCCGCCCAACTGCAGCAGTTCTTACTGCCGGGGCAACCGGTGAACAGCAAATCCTAGGGGGAACAGAGCGATGCACTATTTCAATAAACATTATTTCAGAAGCATGGTCATCGGTACCCTGATTGCGGCCACCGCCGGCTGCGCCTTCAATCCGGCCACCAACCGGCCGGACCTGGTCTTGATGTCGGAAGAGAAGGAAATCGAAATCGGCCGGGAAATGCACCAGAAGCTGGTGGACAGCACGCCGGTCTACGAGGACCCGGTGCTGACCGCCTACGTCGATCACGTGGGCCAGAAGATTGCCAACGCCAGCGACCGGCCGGAACTCAAATACCATTTCACCATCATCGACAGCCAGGATATCAACGCCTTCGCCCTGCCCGGCGGCTATATCTATATCAATCGCGGCCTGTTGACCTACCTGCACTCGGAGGCGGAAATGGCCGCGGTGCTGGCCCACGAGATAGGCCACGTCACGGCGCGCCATGCGGTGCGGCAGAAAACCGCCGCCACCGGCGCCGGGGTCGCCTCGGTACTGTCGGTGCTGGTTACCGGCAGCGGCGTTGTCGGCGATGTGGCGAATCTCTGGAGCACCGCCGCCGTCAAGGGCTACGGCCGCGATATGGAACTGGAAGCCGACCGTTTCGGCGCCCAGTACATGTATAACGCCGGCTACGATCCCCAGGCGATGATCAATGTGATTGCGCTGCTGAAAGACCAGGAAACCTTTTCCCGCCGCCGCGCCCGGATCGAGGGCAAGAAGCAGCAGACCTACCACGGTGTTTTCTCCTCTCACCCGCGCAACGACATCCGCCTGCAGGAAGTGGTGCAGGCTGCGGGCGAACTGTCCGAGGGCGACAAGAGCACCAAGGTGGAATACTACCGGGAAAAAACCGACGGCCTGGTCTACGGCCAGAATGCACAGCAGTCGGACAAGAACCGCTACAACCACAAGCGCCTGGGCTTTTCACTGCTGTTCCCCGACGGCTGGGAAGTGAGCAACGAGCGCAGCGCCATTGTCGGCACCGCGCCGGATGGTTCCGCCAGCATTACCCTCAAAGTGGAACAGCGCGAGAACAACCAGCCGGCCGATATGACCCTGCGCGAAGTCTACGACGTGCGCGAACTGGAACAGGACGAGGCGCTGAACCAGTACCGGCTGACCGGCCACACCGGCAAACTGCCCGCCGCCGGCGAGGCGGATCCGGATCGCGTCGCGGTTATCTACTACGGCAGCCGTCTGTATATCCTCGAGGGCAAGGTCAGGCAACCCGGCGGCGGTGCGGAAAAACTCAACGAGTACGACAACCTGTTCCTGACCAGTATCCGCAGCTTCCGGCCGCTGCGCCGCAGCGACATCATCCAGCCGGATATCAAGCGCGTGCGCTACGTCAGGGCCAACAACAAAACCACCTTCGCCGCCCTGGCCCGGCATATGGAAATCGGCGAGTACGCCGAGGAACAGTTGCGGCTGCTGAACGGCTACTACCCGCGCGGCGAGCCCAAGGACGGCGAGTGGATCAAGATAGTGCAGTAGTTTCGGAACTCGCGACTACAGCCCACCGGGAACAAGCTCCGGACCTGTGAACGCCGCAGGCCCGGGCAATGGCGCCCCTGTATCCGGGCCAGAGTGAACGACGCACACACCAAGAACCATAATGATAAAGGAGCCAGCCCATGCCAGGCATGATGATGCAGTCCCAACTCACCCTCACCGAGGTGATGCGCCACGCACAGGCCAACTTCGCCGACAGTGAAATTGTCTCCATCACCGCGGACAACCCGCAGCACCGCTACACCTACAGCGAGGCCTTCGAGCGCAGCGCGCAGCTGGCCCATGCACTGCAGAAACTGGGCGCTGCGCCGGGCGACCGCATCGGCACCCTGGCCTGGAACGACTACCGCCACTTTGAACTCTACTACGCGACTTCCTGCAGTGGACTGGTCTGCCACACGATCAACCCGCGCCTTTTTCCCGAACAGATCACCTATATCGTCGAGCATGCGGAGGATCGCTGGCTGTTCATCGACCCGATGTTCGTACCGCTGCTGGAGGCGTTGGCGGACAGGCTGGGCACCGTCAGGGGCTATGTGATCCTGACCGACAGCGATCACATGCCGGATACCAGCCTGCCCGACGTACACTGCTATGAGGAGTTGCTGGCCCTGCAGCCGACCCGGTTCGACTGGCCGCAGCTGGACGAGTCCACTGCCGCCGCCCTCTGCTACACCTCCGGCACCACCGGCAACCCCAAGGGCGTGCTCTACTCCCACCGCGCCATGCTGCTGCACACCTACGGTGTACTGCTGCCCGACGTCTTCGCCCTGCAGAGCCACGACGCGGTGCTGCCGGTGGTGCCCATGTTCCACGTCAATGCCTGGGCGATTCCCTACGCGGTGCCGGTGGTCGGGGCCAAGCTGGTCTTGCCGGGGCCCAGGATGGGCTGTGGCGAAACCCTCACCAGGCTGATGCAGCGGGAGAAGGTCACCATTGCCGCCGGGGTTCCCACCGTCTGGCTGGCCCTGCTGAAATACCTGCGCGAAAACGACGACACGATTGCCAGCCTGGATCGCGTGGTGGTCGGCGGCTCCGCCTGTCCGTGGAGCATCATGGAGGAATTCGAACAGCGCCACGGCGTCTACACCCACCACGCCTGGGGCATGACCGAGATGAGCCCGCTGGGAACGTTCAACCCTCGGGTCGCAGGCTCGGTACCCGCCGGGGAGGCCAGGAGCCTGCGCCTGAAACAGGGACGCGCGGCGTTCGGGGTGGAAATGCGCATCGTCGACGAACAGGGCCAGTCGCTGCCACGGGACGGCGTGGCCTACGGCGCGCTGCAGGTGCGCGGCCCCTGGGTATGCGAGCGCTATTACCGCGCCGACGAGTCCGCGCTGACCGCCGACGGCTGGTTCGATACCGGCGATGTGGCCACCATCGATGCGCGCGGCTACCTGGGCATCACCGATCGCACCAAGGACGTGATCAAGTCCGGCGGTGAGTGGATATCCTCCATCGAACTGGAAAATTTCGCCATGACACTGGACGGAGTCTCCGAGGCGGCGGTGATCGGCATCGCACACGAAAAGTGGGCCGAGCGGCCCCTGCTGCTGGTGGTACCGAAGCCGGGGGCCGACCTCGACACCGGTGCGATTCTCGCGGCCTTCGGCGGCCAGGTCGCCAAATGGTGGATTCCGGACGACTGTATTCTCGTCGGGGAACTGCCGCACACGGCCACCGGCAAGATCAGCAAGAGGGACCTTCGCGAACAACTCGCCGATTACCGCTGGCCGGCGGAAGCGGATGTGTAAGCGTGCACCGGGTCATCCCACAGACCTTACGCTGTCACAGTATTGCCGTAAAAAGGCCCCATCTTTTATCCGATGGCTGCCCGATATGACAAAGATCCTCTCACTTGTTCTCGGCCTGTCACTGCTCGCCTGCGCGGACACTGCCCTCGCGGCGGATAAACCGCTGGTGATCGCCCACCGCGGAGCCTCCGGCTACCTGCCGGAACACACGCTGGAAGCCAAGGCGCTGGCCTACGGTATGCGCCCCGACTATATCGAGCAGGACCTGGTGCTGAGCCGGGACAACCACCTGATCGTCATGCACGACATCCATCTGGACAGCACCACCGATGTCGCCACGGTATTCCCCCGGAGGGCGCGCGCCGACGGCCACTACTACACCATCGATTTCACGCTGGCCGAACTGAAGCAATTGCGGGTCAGCGAGGCGTTCATCCAGTCCGGTGACGGCCCCACGCAGAAATTTCCCGGCCGCTTTCCGCTGGGCCGCTCCAGTTTTCAACTGTCGACCCTGGAAGAGGAAATCGAACTGATCCAGGGTTTGAACGAAACCCTCGGCTATGACATCGGCCTCTATCCGGAAATCAAGAAACCCGCTTTCCACCACCGCGAGGGGCGCGATATTGCGGCACTGGCCCTGCGGGCACTCAAGCGCTACGGCTACACAGACAGAAAGCAGAAGATTTTCCTGCAATCCTTCGACGCCGAGGAACTTCAGCGTATCGACCGGGAACTGATGCCGAAACTGGAGATGGACCTGCCGCTGGTACAGTTGATCGCCATGACCTCGTGGGGCGAGAAGCGCGTGGAGGTCGGGGGCGAGCTGGTCAATTACGACTACAGCTGGATGCGGGAAAAGGGCGGACTGGAGAAGATCGCCGGCTACGCCGACGGTATCGGCCCCTGGGCGATGATGCTGGTCGCGCAACAGGACGGGGACATCGCACCCACGGCACTGCTGCCTCGTGCGCAGCAGTTGGGGCTTGCGGTATACCCCTACACTTTCCGCGCCGACCGGGTTCCGGCTCAGCTGGAAAGCTTTGACGCGCTGCTGCAGCTGTTTGTCGGTGAGCTGGGTGTGGACGGGCTGTTCACGGATCACCCGGACCAGGCCCGCGCCTTTATCAATGAATTCACTGAATGAAGCGGGAGAGAACCACCATCTTGAAGACAACCACCTCCGTCGTGGAAGGCAGGGCCGTCAGCGGCACCGCGGTCCGGCTTTAAACCCGCCCCGGTGGTATAAGCTTGTATGCAGTACCTGCCTCAACTTCGGCAGAGAGTGGAAACATCAACGACACCGGAGGAAGCCATGGAATGCCCCACCTGTGATGACGCCAAACTGCTCAAGGCCGACCGCAACGGCATCGAAATCGACTACTGCCCCAAGTGTCGCGGTATCTGGCTCGACCGCGGCGAACTGGCCAAGATCATCGAACGATCGCACACACAACCGGCAAAAGACGAGACCTCAGAGCCGAGAAAACACAAGAGAAACCTGATTACCGAGCTGTTTGATTTCTGACGTTCACTACCCGGCATAGGCCTCTGTTGCGTAGCAAGAGGCGTACATATCCGTATTCACAGCGAGTCCCGGAAAGCGATACCCCACCCGGCCGGCATCAAGGCCGACTTTCGAATACTCCAGACAGATTGTCGACGGCCGGGTAAGGTCCGCTACTCAAAGCGGGAAAAATCCGCCGGGCGCTTTTCCATAAAGGCGGTAGCCGCCTCCTTGAACTCCTCGGACGCCAGCCGCTGCTGGAAGTGGCCGGCCTCTTCCCTGATCACTTCCAGGCCCGCGTCGTGGGTTCCGCGGCGCAGCAACCGCTTGCTCAGGCGCACCGCCGCCGGCGCCTTTTGCGCCAGCTCTGCCGCGGTTGCGCGGGCGCTGGCCAACGCCTCTTCGGCGGGCACGGCCGCATTGCAGAGGCCCAGCGACACGGCCTCCCGGGCATCGAACTTCCTGCTCAGCAGCAACAGTTCCGAGGCCCTGGCGTGGCCGGCGATGCGCGGCAGGAAGTAGCTGGAGGCGTATTCCGGGCACAGGCCCAGGTCCACGAACGGCATCTGGAAGATGGCGTCCTCACCCGCATAGGCCATGTCGCAGTGCAGCAACATGGTGGTGCCGATACCGATCGCGGGGCCGTTGACCGCCGCCACCACCGGCTTCGGGAAGCTGTACAGCGCCTGCATGAACTGGAACACCGGCGATTCCTCACCGGAAGCGGAGCCGCCGAGGAAATCCGTCAGGTCGTTGCCGCTGGTAAAATTGCCCCCGGCGCCGGAAATAATGACAACGCGCACTTCCGGGTCGTCGGCGGCGGCAGTCAACAGCTCCGCCATGGCGGAGTACATCGCCATGGTCAGTGCGTTTTTGCGTTCCGGGCGATCGATGGTGATTTCCAGGATCCGGTCTGCGACGCCGGCCCGGATCTCGGGGCATGAACTCTTCATTGGGGGCTCCGTTACCATTACTCTCGCCCCCTGCCCTCTCCCTCCGGGAGCGCGGCAGAGAGCCCTGTGATAAAACAGCCATGTTAGCCACTTCGGGGCCCCGCGCGAGGGCCGAATCAACCAGTTTGGCTTACCGAATCTCTTCTCAACGGCTGGCACATGCAGTGTACGCCACCGCCGCCGGGCGTGATCATCGAGATATCCGGGTCGATCACCTCGAGGCCGTGGGCGCGGCACTTTTCCGCCAGGCCCCGGTTGGCCTCGGGCAGCATCACACGGTCATTGCCCAGCGCCACCACATTGACGCCCAGTTCCAGCACCTGCGGGAAGGGGATATCGATGATCTCGATATTGCGGTCGCGGAACCACTGCACCAGTTCCGGCTCCACCGCATCGATGCAGATGGCCGCCAGCTTTTCCGCCAGCATCGCCACCAGCACATCGATATGCAGGAAGAAGGGGTCGAACGGATAGCCCACAACCTCCCAGCCCTCTTTTTCGATCCAGCGCTTCATCTGCCTGAAGCCGGCCTCGCTGGTGCGCTCGCCGGAATAGCCGCAGAGGATGACGCCCGGTTCCAGCACCATGAAATCACCGCCCTCCAGTGAGCCCGCGGTGACGATGTCGTAGATGGGGATATCCAGTTCCGCGTATTTCTTGACGATCGGCGCCCATTCGCCGCGGCGCCAGGGGCTGTACATCTGCGTCACGATCGGGCCCCAGGGGGTCATCACCGAGGAGTCGCGGCCGTAGATCTGGTACGGCAGGCTGCTGTCCGCCGGGATCAGGTGGGTGTTCACACCCGCGTGGCGGTAGGCATCGAGCATTTCCGCGTGCTGTGCGGCGGCCACCTTGTGGTCGAACTGCAACCCCAGGCGCTCGGCGCGGCGGGCACTGGCGTTGCCGGTGCGCCAGCTGAAATTGTCCACCGGACCGATCAGCACATCGCGCAGCGGGCCGTATTCGGAGTCCATGCCCCAGTCTTGCAGAGGCCGGGTGCCGCCTTCGTCACTGCGGCGTTTGAGGGTGAATTCACTCATGGTTTCTCGTTCCAGAAATGTTCGCTACGAAACGCCCCTCTGCCGATGGCGGGGAGGGGCCGGGAGAGGGGAACTATGATCAGGAAGCCACGCCGGCCCTTTCCAGCATCGCGTGCAACAGCACATTGCAGCCGGCCTCCAGGTGATCCGGCTCCGCGGATTCCTTCTCGTTGTGGGACAGGCCGCCGGCACAGGGCACGAAGATCATCGACACCGGTGCCACGCGGGACACGTACACGGAGTCGTGGCCGGCGCCGGAAACCATCTGGCGGTGGCTGTAGCCCAGCGCCCTGACGGCGCCGTCGACGGCCTCGATACAGCCCTGGTCGAACTGCACCGGCGGCGAGTGCCACTCCTCGCGCACATCGATGGTCGCGCCGGTGGCCTCCTGCACCTGTTCGGCCAGGCGGTAGAGGGTACGGTGCAGGTGCTCGAGACCCTCCGGCTTCGGGTGGCGCAGGTCCAGCGCCAGGACCACCTTTTCCGGCACCGTATTGCGGCTGCCCGGCTCTGCGCGCAGGTCGCCACAGGTCATACGGGCCTCATCCGAGTAGGCTTTCACTTCGCTGTAGAGGCGCTCGCACAGGTGCGACAGCGCCTGCACCGGGTCGCGGCGGTCCGCCATCGGCGTGGGGCCGGCGTGACACGGCGTGCCGTGGAAGGTCACGTCGTACCAGCGGATACCCTGCACACCGGTGACCACGCCGATCACCTGGTCCCGGTTCTCCAGGATCGGGCCCTGTTCGATATGCGCCTCGAAGGCGGCGGTGATCGGGTGCGGCTCCGCCGGCGCCTCGCCCCGATAGCCGATGCGCTCCAGCTCCCCGCCGATGGTCCTGCCGGCCTTGTCGGCGCGGGAGTGGCCGTATTCGAGATCGAACTCCCCGGCCCAGACGCCGGAGCCGATCATCGCCGGCGAGAAGCGCGCGCCCTCCTCGTTGGTCCAGACCACCAGTTCCAGCGGCGCCCTGGTTTTTATTCCGCGGTCTTCCAGGGTGCGCAGCACTTCCAGTCCGGCGAGCACGCCGTAGACGCCGTCGAACTTGCCGCCGGTGGGCTGGGTATCCAGGTGGGAACCGGTCATCACCGGTGGCAACCCGTCCTCGCTCCCGGCGCGGCGAACGAAGATATTGCCCATCCGGTCGATGCGGATGTCGCAGCCGATATCGCGACACCAACCGACAAACAGGTCGCGACCCTCGCGATCTTCATCGGTCAGGGCCTGGCGGTTGCAGCCGCCAGCGGGAGTGGCGCCGATCCGGGCCATTTCCATCAGGCTGTCCCAGAGACGCCGGCCATCGATTCGCAGAGCGTGCGCTGTGTTTTCCATTTGCGAGACTCCAGACCTTATAATGGGCCCAATATTACTGATTTTTCCGCAATTTTAGTTTTGATCCGCGCCGTTCAAAGAGAGCATTATTTCGTGACTGATCAAAACACAACCAGGTTGATTCCCCATGACCGTTACCTACAGTTCCTACCTGAAAGTAGACGAACTGCTGCAGTGCCAGCAGCCCCTGTCCGAAGGGCCCGAACACGACGAGCTGCTGTTTATCGTCATTCACCAGAGCTACGAGCTGTGGTTCAAGCAGTTGCTGCACGAACTGGATTTCCTCGTGCGCCTGTTCAACGCCGGCGAGCGCAACCGCGCCCAGCATACGCTGAAACGGGTGGATGCCATCTACCGCACCCTGATCCAGCAGGTGGACATCCTGGAGACACTGACGCCGCTGGAGTTCAACTCCTTCCGCGACCGGCTGTCCACCGCCAGCGGCTTCCAGTCGTTCCAGTTCCGCGAGCTGGAATTCCTGTTCGGCGCCAAGGATGCGAAGAAGCTGGAGAACTACGCGCCGGGTTCCGATCACTACCTGCGCCTGCAGAAACGCCTGGAGGCACCGACCCTGTGGGATGCCTTCCTGAACTTCCTGGCCAAGGAGGGTCACAAAATACCGGAAAATGAACTGAAACGGGATTTCAGTCAGGTCGCGCCGCCTTCAACTGCTGTGCAGAAGATACTGATCGACGTCTACCGCAACGATCCGCTGGTCAGCGAGATCTGCGAGGCGCTGGTGGATATCGATACGTCGCTGCAGCAGTGGCGCTATCGCCACGTGAAGATGGTGGAGCGCACCATCGGTAGCAAGATGGGCACTGGCGGCTCCAGCGGTGTGGGTTACCTGCAGGGCACGCTGTTCCGGCCGGTGTTTCCGGATCTGTGGGCGATCCGCTCGGAATTCTGAAACCGGCGGGTCGAGGTTCGACCCACCACAGCGGATCTGCGGGCACAAAAAAAGCCAGCGCGAGGCTGGCTTTTTCAATCGGTGATCCCGAAACGGATCAGCCCTTGTAGGGCACCAGGGAAACCTGGATATTCGGGTTCACTTCCTTGGCCGCGTCGGCAATCTGTACATAGGTGTCGGCACTGGACTTGTTGTCCGCGCGCACAATGACGATCGCGTCCGGGTTCTCGGCATACAGCTGCGCGATACGTGCGCGCACGGCACGGGTATCAATACGGCTGGCGCCCAGGTAGATCTCGTCGTTGGCGTCCACCGTCAGCAGAATGTTCTGCTTGTCGGTCGGAGGTGTGGTCTCCGTATCATTCGGATCCGGGACGTTCACATCCAGCGCCTTCTCTTTTACAAAGGAAGCCGTCACGATAAAGAAGATCAGCATGATGAACACAACGTCCAGCATGGGCGTCAGGTCGATTTCTGCTTTTTCCTCTTCTACGGCCTTACCGCGTCGTCTACTCATAAAACACCGTACAGTTAGCTAATGCGAATGGCGCCGGATTGACCGGTCTAATCAGGTGGGCAAGATTGCCGCGAAATCACCAGCTTTGCAAGTGAAACCTGCATGGTCACAAAAACACCCTTGCAAATCAATAACTTACAAAGTCCATCAGGCCAGTTAGATCAAATTTTAGGCAGATTTTCCGGTATTAGCGGGCTGCCAGGTAACCCAGGTAATCCGGCACTTCCCGGTCGAAGCTCGCCTCCATCAACGCGGACTGCACCATCATATCCGCGCTGCTGGAGTTGCAGGCCACCGGGATGTTCCACACCGCGGCGATACGCAGCAGCGCCTTCACATCCGGATCGTGGGGCATGGGCTCGAACGGGTCCCAGAAAAAGACCAGCAGGTCGATCTCGCCCTGGCAGATCCTCGCGCCCAACTGCTGGTCGCCCCCCATGGGGCCACTGAACAGCTTGTCCACCTCCAGCCCGGTAGCTTCCTCTATACGGGCACCGGTAGTCCCGGTGGCCAGCAGCCGATGGCGCTGCAGCAGCTCCCGGTGGCGATTGCACCATTCTATCAGCGCCGCCTTGCGGTTGTCGTGGGCGACCAGTGCCACCCGCTTGGTGGCCGGCAGGGGTTGGGCAATAAATTCCATCGAGTCCTCTATCTTCATTATGTACTGAGGCGGAAGCACACAGGGGCGTATGTCCGGAGTCTGCCGGGAGAGGACACTTCCCGCTCCCGGTCTGGCAATAACGGCAGGGCAAGGCCCGGAACCGTCGCGCGGCCCTATTCTACCCCGTCGCACCGGATAAATGGTGCCTCTACGGCCTCGGGGTCGGCAGAGCCGCACTCGCACCTTTATAATGCGCCGCCATCGCCAACCAATAGGAAGTCATGCAATGAGTGTCGGAGCCTGGGAACCAGATCGAGCAGCCGCACAGGAAAAATCACAGGAGCCCATCGACCGTGAACTGCTGCAGCGCTATATCGCCGCGGTGCGGGCGGACAAGCCGCTGGGCGAAGTGCTGGAGCCACGCGATATGCAGGCCTCTCACCTGGTCCGTCTGCCGGCGCAACGCTGGCTGGAGGAGAGCGAAGCCTGGGACAGCGAGCAGCTGTGGCAATTGATCCGCTTCTTCACCCTCGCGGAACAACAACTGCCGGGCTGGGATGCCGGTGCCGAATCGGCGGTAATTCCCCTGGCCAGGGCACTGCGCCGCCGCAAAACGCCGCTGGACCGGGATCAGCTGTTGTGGATAAAGGAACACTCCGACAACCGCTACCTGCCCTATGGCCCTCTTTAAAGCCGGAATATGAATCAAGGCGATGTAAAGAGCCGCCGGTACTGCGCCCGGGAATCCGTCCCGGGCGCCCCACACCTCACTCCTCCAGCCGCACCAACTGCCCGCGAATAAATTCCCCGCTTCCCGGAAGCCGGTAGTTGTCCGGCAGGTGCCGCCAGACAACGAAAGCTTCATCGTCCAACAGCCAGCAGCTCGGCCGGCAAACCGCTCCCGCGCCGCTGCCCGCCAACCGGCCCAGCATCCACAGCCAGGCGGGCGCACCACCGGCGGCGACAAACGGCCGGTTGCGTTTGTCGGCCGGACACAGCTCGACGATTTCCGGAACCATTTCACCCGTGTACAGAGGCCGCCAGTGATCGGCAGACTCGGTGCTGATCAGCACCGGCTGCACCCGGCGGCGATGCAACTCGCCCTCCATCGCCGCCAGCTGTGACAACTGCGCGCGGCTGTCGGCACAGAAACTGCCGCGCAGAAAAACCAGCAGCAATCCCGCCGCTTTTTCCCGCCGGGCGCTGTCGGCCGCATTCCAGTCCTGCCCGCCGCCGGTGGCCAGTGTGGGAAAAACGCCATCGACTGGCGGCATTGCCGGCTGCCGGAACGCGCTCAGGTGGAAAAGATAGACCAGGACCACAAACAGGTTGGCGATCGCCAGGTAGAGCGGCAGCCCCCGATCGACATCCGTGAGCAGGGTGACTGCCAGCCCTGACAAAACTGCCGCAAAGGCCGGCGTCTCACGCTGATCGCCGGAGAATTTCTGTGGATTCCGAAATCGCAAAAGCATCCAGAGCGGCAGCGCCCAGGCGCTAATCAGCAATCCGAACCAGGCGGCTTTCCCGGTGACAAACCACTGGAACAGCGCGCAAAAACCGCAGCTCCAGAGCCAGAAAAAAGAAATGAGGGTAAAAAAGCCCTTAAATTTATTCATTGCGGGGTAAAAATGCCCAAAAACACTTGTTTTCAGTATATAAATAAGCTGCAATTAGCGCGATGTTTTTCACACATCCAAAACAATTCTTAGTACAGGGATATTTTATGGCTGCAAGTAAACAGAGCAAAGCATCCAAGGTCAGCTCCGTCGCCAAACTGGAAGCGGAACTGAGCGCACTGAAAACCAAACTGGAAAAAGCGCGCGAGAAGCAGGAATCCGACGCGGCCAAGGCCGCTGACAAACTGGCCAAGGACGCCACCAAGGCTGCCGACAAGGCCTCCAAGGCCGCCGACAAGGTAAAATCTGTTCGCGCCAAGAAGAAAACTGCAGCGCAGCAGAAGCAACTGAAAGCGGCCCGCACCGCTGCCGCCGCGGCGAAAAAAGTGGCCGACAACGCCAAGGCCGCCGCCAAGGAAGCCAAGGCACAGCTGACCACCATCAAGTCGGACAACCAGATGGCGGCCAAAGTGGCCAAGGCCGTAGCCAAGGAAGAATCCGCAGTAGCCAAGAAACTGGCTGCCCAGGCCAAGAAGAAAGCCGCTGTAGAAGCCAAGAAAGCCGCTGCCGCTGCCAAGAAGAAAGCGGCTGTAGAGAAGAAGAAGGCCGCTGCCGCCGCCAAGAAGAAAGCGGCTACAGAGAAGAAGAAGGCCGCTGCCGCGAAGAAGAAAGCCACTGCCAAGGCCAAGAAGGCTGCAACCAAGGCCAAGAAAGGCCCCGGTCGCCCGAAAAAGGCTGCCACCAAGAAGACCGCAGCCAAGAAAGGGCCTGGTCGCCCGAAGAAGGCCGCTACCAAGAAGGCCACCGCCAAGAAATCTCCCGGTCGCCCGAAAAAGGCCGCTACCGCGAAGAGAGGCCCGGGCCGTCCGCCCAAGGCCAAGTAATCTGGTGGCAAACCCGGCTCCGGCCGGGTTTTTTTATATCCCGCGCGCCCTCAGCGCAGGCGCATCCCGGCAATACCGTGGTCGCGCCCCAATTCCAGCACACAGTCGGCCCGGTCCGGCATTTCCCCGAGCAGGTTGCGTGTCACCCGCTCGTAGTGCTGCACAAAACGCAGAATCCCGTCATCGCTCATACCGCCGCCGCTGCGCGCGCGCAGCTTTCGCTCCTGCAGGCGCCGCCACTCCAGCACACAGTCCATATCCGGCACTTTCAACATCAACAGCAAGTCGAGCCGACCAAACAACTCCCCATAGGGGCCGCGCAACTGGCTGTTGACGTAATTCCGCCAGGTTCCATCCGGGTCCTCCCGCCGCTCCAGTGCGTTGATCGGCGCCTCCGCGTTTTGCCAGGGGCGCGCACCGACGCACCAGCCCTCGAACAGCAGGATGTCCACCGGCGCCCGCCGCCGCGGCCACTGCGCCACCGGCGCGCGGTCGTCCACGGATTTGTCGAATAGGGGAATGGCGAACTCGCCCGGGCCCCGGCGCCCGCTGAGCGCGTCGATGGTTTCCAGCCCCAGCGGCACATCGTGGGTGCCGGGCACGCCGCGTGTCTGCAGCAGAGGGTGTACCTCGCGAGCCAGCTGTCGGCGCGCATCCCTGGTGAGATAGATATCGTCGAGCGAGAAACCGGCGCTGCGCATTTCCAATTGGGACCAGACCAGTTCCAGGAAGGCGGTGAGCGTGGACTTACCCGAGCCCTGGCCGCCACAGAGCCCGACTACCAGCGTCTGCCCGCTGCGCCGTTGCCCGGCCAGCCACAGCGCCAGCGGCAGGTAATAGTCGTCGATCACCCGGCAAAAACTGTCGGGGAGCTGGTGCTCGGCAATAAACCGGCCGATAGCGGTATCCAGCTCTCCGTACATCTGCGCGGCGCGCCCGGCAATGGCCTCCGGCCAGCTATCGCGCATCGCCCTCCCCCTTTTATTGAATACGATCCCGCCCCGCCGGTTTCCTAAGTCTCGATATCCGGATGCTCGCTGCGGGTTTCATTGATCAGGCCGCCGTGGTGGAGGGTCTTGATCTCCGCCGGTGACAGGTCGTGGCGCAGGCTCAGGGTCTTGCCGGTAGATACGATTTTCAGTTGCACCGGTTTACCCGGCTCCAGCTGCCCCACCGGATTGTCCAATTCCAGCTCTGCATCCTGTTGCAACTGGTCGTAATCGCCCGCGCTGTCGAAAAGCAGCGGCAGTATACCGAAGTTGATCAGGTTGCGACGGTGGATGCGGGCCATGCTCTTGGCAATGACGCAGCGCACGCCGAGATAGCGCGGGGCTATGGCGGCGTGTTCGCGGCTGGAGCCCTGGCCGTAATTTTCGCCGCCGACGACAAAACAGTCGCCGTTCAGCTTCATGGCCCGGTCGTAAAACTGTTCATCGAGACGACAGAAGGCGTAGCGGCTGATTTCCGGGATATTGGAACGCAGGGGCAGAATATCGGAACCGGCGGGCAGGATCTCGTCCGTGGAGACATTGTCGCCGGTTTTCAGCAGTATCGGGCCCGTCAGTGTCTGCGGCAGCCCTTCGAAATCCGGTAGCGGTTCTATATTCGGCCCCTTGACCAGTTCCACCTCCGTTGGGATCTCCTGCGGTGCCAGCAGCAGCGGGCGCATATCCGGCAATTCCTCCGGCTCGGTAAAATCCGGGTACTCCATGTCCATATCCCGCGGATCGGTGATCTCCCCCCGGAGTGCGCTGATGGTCGCGGTCTCCGGGCTGCACAGGTAGACCTGGTCCTCCCTGGTGCCGGAACGACCGGGGAAATTGCGCGGCACCGTGCGCAGGCTGATGCGCCCGCTGGCCGGCGCCTGGCCCATGCCGATACAGCCGTTGCAACCGGTCTGGTGCAGGCGCGCGCCGGCCTCGAGCAGACGGCCCAGGTCGCCGCTGCGGCTGATTTCCTCCAGCAGCTGGCGCGAGGTGGGGTTGATATCGAAGGACACCGCGTCGTCCACCTGGCGGCCGGCCACCATGCGCGCGGGAATGACAAAATCCCGCAGGCCCGGGTTGGCCGAGGAGCCGATATAACTCTGGTAGATGGGCTGGCCCGCAACTTCGCGCACCGTCACTACCTTGTCGGGGCTGGACGGACAGGCGATCAACGGCTCCAGTTTCGACAGGTCGATTTCATCATGCTCGTCATAGGTCGCGCCCTCGTCGGCCTTCAACTCGACAAAGTCGTCCGCGCGCTGCTGCTGTTGCAGGAAGGCTTTCACCGCGTGGTCGGCGGGAAACACACTCGCCGTGGCACCCAGCTCCTGGCCCATATTGGCGATCACATGGCGATCCATCGCCGTCAGCTTGTCGAGGCCGGGGCCGTAGTACTCGATCACCTTGTTGACGCCGCCCTTGACCGTATAGCGGCGCAGCATTTCCAGGATGATGTCCTTGGCGCTGACCCAGGGCGGCAATTCGCCCTCCAGCTTCACTCCCATGACCTTGGGCATGGTCAGTGCAAATGGCGTGCCCGCCATTGCCAGCGCCACCTGCAGGCCGCCGGCACCGATCGCCAGCATGCCCATGGAGCCGGCCGCACAGGTGTGGCTGTCTGAGCCCAGCAGGGTTTTACCGGGAATGCCGAAACACGACATATGCACCGGGTGACTGACACCATTGCCCGGGCGCGAGTACCAGACGCCGAATTTGCGGCAGGCGCTGCGCAGGAACAGGTGGTCGTCGGCATTCTTGAAATCCGTCTGCAGCAGGTTGTGATCGACGTACTGCGCCGACAGCTCTGTCTTGACCCGCGGCAGGCCCAGGGATTCGAATTCGAGCATCACCATGGTGCCGGTGGCGTCCTGGGCCAGCGTCTGGTCGATTTTCAGCTCGATGGGGCTGCCGGGCTCCAGGGAGCCACTGTAAAGGTGGGACTCAATCAGTTTCTGGGCGAGGTTCTTGGCCATATTGTCAGCCTCCCGTTTCTGCTTAGTGCGAAAACTCTACGCGCGGATTGTCGAAGTTGCGTCCATTGTAGTCCGGTGCGCACTGGATAAACTCATCGGCGGAAATTCCCTCGCGCAGCAGGAAGAATTCCACCCGCCGGCTGCGGCGCTGAGCCAGCCGTTCCAGCTCCTCGTGCAGCTCGATCGGCGGATAGCGGTAAAAGGTCTCGCGCGCCTTGCGGCTGCGGCGCATGGTCGGCGTCCTGTCCGGATGCAGCGCGTGCCAGTCGAGGGCGGTGGCGGTGCCGCAGATTCCCGGCCGCGCGTCCGGCCTCTGTCGCAGTTCCTCCACGACGTCCATCAGCTGTCGCCTGGCTTTCTCGCTCAGATCCACGCTGCCCGGCTCGAACTCGATCGGGTCGAAGCGCACCGCCCGCAGGCGCGCCCACGCCAGCTTGCCGAGGGTATAGAAACCAATGGGTGTAAAGTAACTGAACAACGCCTCCATGATCGCCCGCTGCAGCAGGTCGCTGAAAATGTAGCTGAACGAAAACTGCGGATCGTACAGGTCGCCGGTTACGGGCATATCGAACCTGACATTCCCCTCCCCGTCTTTCAACAGCTCCAGGGCTATCCCCAGCGGGATGAAAGTGCTGCTAACCGGCAACTGGTCACTATCCCTGACACGCCGAACCCGTATCCGGTTCAATACCATTTTTGCGTGCGCCTTGACCTCGTTCGAGCGGATGCCGATATCGAGCACCGCGTCCAGCTGCCCCTGCAGGATCTTGTAGCCCAGCAGCTGCGCCATGTAGGGTGTGGCCGGGATCAGGTTGGTATTCCTGATATAGCCCGTCAGGTTCGCATCCCATTTCCTGGTATCGAGATAGTCGAGGGTGCCTGCCAGCTGCAGTTCGCCAAAACCACCGGGGCGCGCATTGAACAACACTGTCGCCGGGTCGTGGTGCGGGTGGTTGCTGGCGTTCTTCAGCCGCAGGTTGATACGTCGCACCGGCAAACGCGCGCGGTAGTGCCCCTGCCGGTCCACCCAGGTAAAGGTCCCGTGGTCCAGCACCAGATCGCCGACGCGATAGCGGAACGGCCGCGGGTTTTCCGCACCGGCCGGCGCCTCGCCCACCAGCCGCTCGAAATGCCTGCCCACCGGGTAATTGCCCTCGCCGTCGCGCACCAGGACGCCCCGCGGCCGGAGCAGCTCGATGCTGTCGATATCCAGGTGTCGCGTTTTACTGGCGTAACCCAACTGCTCGACGCGCAGCTGCCGGAACTCGCCGGTCCAGGCGTGGCGATCGAACTCCGGTGCCCGCTCGCGGCGGCCGAACAGGCTGAACGCATCCGCCTGCAGCCAGTCGAAGCCAACACCCTGCGGCTCCCGCCACAGGTTGCCAATCCGCACCTGTTCACCGCGCACCAGCCGGCGCCCCTCGCCGCCGATGACCTGCAACTGCTGCAGCGCAATATCGCGCAGGGCCAGGCGCCGCGCCCGCGCGCGATAGAAAACGTTGCTGGACAGTTTGTCGACCCCGACACAGTGGTCCAGCCGCGGCACATATCCCCCGGGCAGGCAGCCGGAAATATCTTCGAGTTCCAGGCCGTTGGCCTCGACCACACCGGCGCCAAACTGCAGTACCCGGGCCTGCAGGTTTTTCACCTGCAATAACTGCGCCGGAGCCGAGGCCGGGAAATCCGCCTGCACCAGTTGTACGCCGTCGATGGCAAAATCCCGCAGGCGCGTGACCCGCCCGGCCGGTGTATCGACACGCTGGATACCGCCGAAACGCACTGCCCCCAGCTGGTAACAGGGCGACAGTCGCGTATCGCCAAACCAGCCCGCCGGCAGGCAGCCGCTCAACCCCGACAGGCTGCCCGCGGAAACGCCGTCGCCGCCGTAGGCCAATTGATCCAGTTGCATCCGCGAGAATTCCCAGGGCGCACCTCCGGGGTTGCCGACACGCAGCCCCACCAGTTCGATGGCGCCGTCGCTGGAGAAGGGCGCGGCCAGCGACAGGGTCTGGGTGCCCCGTATGCGCAGCTCCCCCAGGTCGATACAGCGTTGCGCGGAAATATCGAGGCAAGCGCGGAAACCGCGCAAGTCCAGGTCGGTAACGCGCACAAGCGCGCCGCCATTCCAGCTCAGGTTCCGCCAGCTGAGACGCTGTAATCCCAACTGCAGGTATTCCCCCGACGCCTGCCAGAGCGAGATGGGCTCCGACTCCAGTGCCGCCAGTTGCAGCCGCGGCTCCGACGGTGCCAAACCGATCCGGCTGGTACCGGCAAAGTTCAGGTCCCGCGCGCGAACGCAGTCGGCAATGCCGCTGTCCGCGACGCCGGGCGGCAGGAACTGCCGCAGACCGCACACCGAAACCTGCTGCAGGCGCAATCCATGCAGCTGCAGCGCCCGCGGAGTCAGCGCCAGTAGCGATACACGCACGGATCCGATACGCCACAGCGGCTCCGCCACCGGCCCGCTTTTCAACACCGTTTCCTCCAGTGCAATACCACTGTCGTTCGCCCCCCCCGTGCTGCGCAGCTTTTCCGTGGCAATACAGCGCGGCAATCCCGGGCGCAATTTCAGCGTCTGCGGCAGGCAGGCCTGGAATTGTTCGGCGGAAAAGCCGTCCACGCGCAGCCTGGCTCGGCGCCCGCTGTCCCGCGGCCAGTGGAAATCCAGTTGCGGCGCCTGCAGGCCCACAATATCGGCGACAAACTGCTCCTGTGCACCGGTCAGCAGAATGCGCTGCGCCGAGCTGCCATTCAGGGTCGCCGATACGCCGCGGCTGTCGATATGCAGGGCAAATGCGTCGCTGAACTGCAACTGCTGCAGGTCGGCGCAGCGGATATCCAGCGGGGCGCTTTCGATCGACCGCGGCAGGCAGGCGTAGAAGCCTTCGAGGGAAAATTCCGGCAATGCAAAGTCGGCCCTGCGGCTGGCGGACAGATAGCGCACTCGCGCCCTGGGCAACTGCAGTCCGGACAACTGCAGCAACGGGTTGCCGGCCGGCGTGCGCGCCAGTGCCCGTTCCAGCGTCAGCTCCGCCGCCGCCAGGTCCAGCCCGCCCTGCCAGGCGAGCAGCAGTGGCTGCCGCTGTTGCAGGTTGCGAAAATCGAAACAGCCGGGCATGCGCTGCGGATCCTGGTAGAAGAGGCGCGCCCAGGCGGCCGGCAGGCAGCCCTCCAGCCGATCCAGGGACAGCCGCTGCAGTTTCAGGTTGGGGCTGGCGACACTGGGCACATCGCCATTGTCGTCCGCTGCCGCCGCGCGGCGCCGGGCCAGCTCTTCCGGCAGCAGGCCCTTTTCCGCACCGATATCCGCTGCTTCACCTGCACTTTCGGCGACACCGGTGCCGGCCGTGACCGGCAGGATATCGGCGGGAATATCCCCGGCATCGATCCAGGGATTGTCGCCGTCGCTGTGCCGGCGATAGAACCCCTCTCCCACCGCCAACCGTTCCAGCAACAGGCCGCGCGCACTGTCGGGCCGGTCCGACAGCAACAGCCGCTGCAGTTGTACGTCGCCGAAAATCAGGTAGCTGTCATCGCCGCCCTGCCAGGCGAAATGGCCCTCGCCCCGCAGGCGCCTGAGATCCGCGCACAGCGGTCGCAGGCGCTGCGGCAACAGTGGCTGCGGCACACAACCGGACGCCGACTGCAGGCCGAAATCCTGCAGCAACAGCGGCCCGCCGGCGCCGAGCAGGTCGATGTGCTGCCAGTGCAGGCGCTGCAGCTGGAACTGCGGCTGCGAGCCCCGCTGCAGGCGCAACTGGGCCAGTTTCAGCGGCCCGCTGGCAAATCCCCAGCTTCGCTGCGCCGCTTTCGAGGCAAAACGGACTTCCACGGTTTCTGGGCTGTGCAGCCCCGCCAGCCGCGCGCAGTAATCCGGTTCATTCCAGAGGCCCCCGGGGACACAGCCACTGGCGCTCTCCATATCCACGCCGTCGATGGAAAGGAGACGCTCTCTGCCGCGATAGGAGAGCGTGCCCAGCGCCGTCCGGTGCAGGGTCAGCGGATTGCGGTTGTCGCCGGCCAGGTCCAGCAGGCGGGTCCGCTGCAGGCGCCCGGGACCGGCATCCGCATTGAAGCCGTCGCCCCAGCCGAGCCGCACCGGGTCCGGCAGTTGCAGGCTGCCGGCGCGCACACAATAGTGGTGCTCGCGGTTGCGCCAGGCGCCCGGGCAGTAGTCGAAGCCGTCGGCAGCGGCCCGCTGCCAGGTAATTCGCCGCCGGTCGCGCAGATAGTCGAAATCGTCGATCGCCAGCGTCTGCGCGCGCCAGTTCTGCCAGCGGCGATCGCGGTGGCGCAGGGCAATTTCGCGGCCCCCGGCGCGATGCCAGCGCACTTCGGCACCGCGCCCGAAACTGAACAGCAGGTCCCCCGACAGCTGCAATTGCCGCGCGGTGGCACAGTGGCCCACCAGGCGTCCCAGCGCCGGCAGCGCCTCGGCCCAGCGCTGTGGCGGGCAGCTGCCGAACATGCGCACGGCCAGCGAGTCCGCGGTAATGCGATTGCCAGGCGCGCGCCGGTAGAGCGCTTCGGACAGCGCCAGCTCCACCAGCGCGGTGTTGATGAAGTCCGATCCCCTGGTCTCGATCAACAGGTTGCCGAGGCCGAGTTTGTGCGCACCGATGGTCAGGTCCAGCGGTTCGTCGCCGCTGCGCTGCATACCGAGCTGGAAATCCCGCGCGGACAGATTGCCGAAGCGCACGCAGCTCGGTGTCGGCCAGGCCGGGCGGTGGCGATAGCAGAGGCGGCTGTCGCGGATGCGCACGCGCTCGAACAACAGTTGCAGGTCGCGATCCCGGCGCGGCCCCTGCCCCAGCGCCCAGCCGCCGATCTCCCACTGGCGGCCGCGCTCGACGGCGCTGGACTCCAGGTCCATGTAGGCGCCTTCCAGCGACACGCGCTGCAGTTTCCAGCGGCCCCGCAGCAGCTGCCACCAGCTGTAATCCAGCAACAGCTCGCGGGCGCGGAAACCGCGCCCGTCGCGGTTTTCCGCCTGCACCCCGCGAGCCAGCAGGCTGAGGCGCGGCACGGACACATGCAGGTAATCGATCTGCGCGGAGAGGCCGCGCGATTCCAGCCACCGTTCGACTTTCCCGGCGACAATGGTCGAGGCCGCAATCGACATAACCCCCAGCAGCAGCAACACCGCCACCAGCCACCAAAGCAGGCGGCGGAAGGTGTCCATTGGCGGGGTGGGCTCTGGTGGCATTATTGAATACAGCGCCGGGAAATGAATGAGACGAATGCACTGGGTACAGCAGCGCCCAATAATTAAAGCTCAGCGCGGCGGAATTTCTGCAAGCTGGCGCTGCAATCCGCCACAATATCCACCCCGCTGCGCAATCGGGCGCGCCGTCCCTCCGGCTTTCCCGCCGGCCGGCCCGATGCCGGCAGCCCCGGTCGCGGGCTTTTGTTGATACCATCAGGTCCTGTGAAGACGCGAAAATGGTTTCTCCCGAAACGGAAACAACCCCGGGGCAAATTTAATTGCGAAGTACCGCGCATCCATGGATACTGTGCAGAAAATAGCGCGCCGCTTTCCCGGCAGTGCAAAAAAGAAAATGGTCTTCGCAGTGGGAGTCGGTTTATTCAGGAAACTAAGGAAGACCACCCATGAAAAAAATCGTCATCGTTGGCGGCGGTGCCGGCGGCCTGCAACTGGCCACCCGGCTCGGGCACCATTTCAGTTTTACCCCTTTCTTCAAGCGCCGGCGCCAGTCCCCCGATGTGCAGGTCACACTGGTCGACAAGAACCGCACCCATATCTGGAAACCGCTGTTGCACCAGGTGGCCACCGGCGCGCTGGACTCCAGCCTGGACGCTCTCAACTACCAGGTACACGCGCGGGCCAACGGTTTCAATTTCGAACTCGGCAGCCTGCGGAAAGTCGATCGCGAGCGCCGCGCAATCGAGCTGGCACCGGTCATCGACAGCGACGGCCACCAGCTGGTACCGGCGCGGGAACTGGAGTACGACTACCTGGTCCTGGCTCTGGGTAGCCAGAGCAACGATTTCCATACACCCGGTGTGCGCGAACACTGCGTCTTCCTGGACAGCAGCGAGCAGGCACAGCGCTTCCACAGCCTGTTGCTGGACCGCTTCCTGCAACTGGAAACCCACACCGCGGACAAGGTGCATATCGCAATTGTCGGCGGTGGCGCCACCGGTGTGGAACTGGCGGCGGAACTGATGGACGCCACCCGGCAGATGGGCAACTACGGCCATATCACCAGCGGCTCCCTGGCCGTGACCCTGATCGAGGCCGGGCCGCACCTGCTGCCGGCGCTGCCGCCGCGCCTGGGCAACAACGCCGAACGGGAGCTGACGCGACTGGGTGTGCGCGTGATCACCGGCTGCGCCGTGGCCAAAGCCGACAAGGATGGCCTGACCACCGCCACCGGCGAGGAAATTCCGGCATCCGTCCGCGTCTGGGCCGCGGGCGTCAAGGCGGCGGATTTTCTCTCCGAGCTGGGCCTGGACACCAACAGGCTGAACCAGATCGAGGTCAAACCCGATCTGCAGTCGGTCACCGATCCCCATATTTTTGCCCTCGGCGACTGCGCCGGCTGCGTCGACAGCGCCGGCAACCGGGTCCCGCCGCGGGCACAGGCGGCCCACCAGATGGCGGACACGGTGGCCCACAACCTGATCGCGGATATGGAGGGCCGGCCGCTGCAGGACTACCGCTACCGGGATTACGGTTCGCTGGTCTCGCTGAGCAAGCACACCGCGGTCGGCAACCTGATGGGCGCGCTGGTCAAGGGCAGCCTCACCATCGAGGGCCGGATCGCCGGGCTGGCCTACCGCTCCCTGTACCGCATGCACCTGGCCGCCGTGCACGGCTGGCCCAAGGCGATGCTGATCTACCTGGTGGGACAGGCGAACCGTTTCGTCAAACCGCGCCTGAAGATGCACTGATTTCCCGGGAGTGCGGAACTGCGGCTCCGCTCTCCCGGGCACAATCCCTTTCGCAACCCATGGCCATCTAATGTCTGTTAATGTCTGTCCGGCAGCGGCATTTGTCGAATGCGCGAATGGAACACAGCAGTGTGGGGGGATGCTTTTGCGGACCACCGGCACGGGCCGGTGTCCGAAATTGTAAGCCGCTATAGACGCGAGCTACTGAATTGAAAAAGGCGGACCAGGTCCGCCTTTTTTCGATTCGACAATCCGATCAGATTTTCCAGGCCTTCACTTCATCCAGGCCGTACTCTTCGATCCACTGGTTCAGTTGCTTGGGGTTGCGCTTTTTCTTTTCCAGGGTGCCACCGGTATAGGGGTTCCGGTAGTGACCGACTTCCAGCTTGGGTTCACCGGATTTGGCGGAGGTGGTACGGCGACCACGGCGCGGGGAATCGCCCTTTTTCATGGCGCGAGCAACGCGGGCCTTGAGGGTCTGCACATAGTCCGGGGCGTCTTCATCGTTGAGCTGGCTCACCAGCCATTCGACCACTTCCTCACCGCGGGCAACGTACAGCTCTTCCTCTTCCATCTGGTATTCGGCGGCGATATTAACCAGTGCTTTATCGAACGCGATGACCCCTTCCTTCTTGCGTTCGGCCTGGGCCTTCTGCTCCTGCAATTCTTCAATCATGGCCTGGTGCTCGGCGATTTTTTGTTCAATCTGGTCGTATTCCTGGAACATTCAATAAACCTCTGCGGCTTTCTACTGATATATGTAATACAGAATCAAATACGCCACAAACACTGTCGATATGGCGCTCGATACGAAAATCCGGCGATATAACGCTAAATACTCTTAAAGGGGCGACAGCCAAAAAAGGCTGCAGTGCTGTATCCGGTTAACCGATGGTATTCGGTACAGTGACAGACACCGGGATGCAGCCAAAATTCCGGCCGACACGCGGTACGTACCGATATTATAGGCTGGCCCGGATTACCCTGGAGTCCGCGCGTATCGCGCGCTCTGCGGCTGAGGTGGCGAATAATAAGGCCTTACCGGCAAATATCAACCTCTATTTGATTATATCGCCAGTTCGAATATTGATAGAGAGCCTGCAAACAGGCGGAAAGGATTCGCGCCGGGCCTTTTGCGGTAATCGTGGGGTCTGGCCTATCCTTGAAAGGCCAGATTTAATACGGTCTGTACCATGTCCAAATCCCGCGATATTCACCATATCCCCACCCTGGCGGCACTGATGACGCCTTTTCCGTACCATATTGATATCGATGCCACCGTGGAGGCGGCACTGGAACTGATGGAGGCCCACGGCGTGCACCACCTGCCGGTCACCCGTGACGGTGACCTGGAAACGGTCATTTCCCGCGGTGATATAGAGCGCGCCAATGCCCCGGGCCACCGCCTGGAGGAACAGCAACTGTACGTACACGACCTCTGTGCGCGGCGCCCCTATATCGCCGATATCCACGATCCCCTGGACAAGATACTGCTGGCCATGGCGGACACCGGAATCGGTTCGGTGCTGGTCATGCGCGAGGGAGAACTGGCGGGCATAGTCACGGTCACCGACGCACTGCATTTCTGCGGTAAATACCTGGCGGAACTCGCGCAGACGGCGGATGACTCGGTCGCCTGAACCCGGGCACGGAATGGAGTAACAGCCAACTGCCAGTGGCCTACAGGGGCCAGATCCACAACAGCATCGGGATACTGACCAACACCACCAGAATCTCCATCGGCAGCCCCATGCGCCAGTAATCGCCGAAGCGGAAGCCGCCCGGGCCCAGGATCAGCGTATTGTTCTGGTGGCCGACCGGGGTCAGGAAGGCGCAGGAGGCACCGATGGCCACCGCCATCAGCAGGCTGTCCGGATTCACATCCAGCTGCGCCGCGGCACTCAGCGCAATGGAACACATGACCGCGGCGGTGGCGGCATTGTTCATGAAATCCGACAGGGTCATGGTGATCACCAACAGCAATGTTAGCGCCACCACCGGATTGCCGCCGGCCAGGTTGTTCAGCATTCCCTTCGCCACCAGATCCGCGGCACCGGTGGAATCCATCACCTCCGCCACCGCGATCAGTGCCCCCAGCAGCACGATCACCGAACCGTCGATCGCCCCGTACATACTGCGCAGCGGTATCACCTTCAGGACCATAAAGGCCAGTGCACAGGCGGCAAAGGAAATGGCCGCCGGCAACAGGCCAAAGGCGGCACCGGCCACCGCCAGCGCCATGGCCACCAGCGCCACCGCGGCTTTTTCCTTGTTGGGAATGGTGATATCGCGCTGCGCCAGCGGTACGCAGCCCTGTTCGTAGGCGAAAGTGTTGAGGTTGTCGTCGGTTCCCAGCATCAGCAGCGCGTCACCGGCGCGCAACGGTGTCGAGCGCAGCCGCCGCACCGAGCGTCGCCCCTGGCGGGACAGGGCCAGCAGGTTGATCTCGTAGCGCATGGGCAGGCGCAGGAAGCGGGCCGTGCGGCCGATCAGGCCCGAATCGGGCATCACCACCAGCTCGCGCAGTTGCACGTCGTCCTCTGCAATCTTTTCCTTTTCTTTCGCCTTTTCTTTTTTCTTTTCCTTTTCCGAGTCGCGGGTTTCGCCGTTCTTCTCCTTGTCGCCGCCACGTTGCCTTTTCTCGCGGCGCCTGCCAGTGCCCTCCTCGACCGGCTTTTCGCGCAGTTCCTCCTCGCTGTCTTCCTGCTTTTCCTCCCCCGTCTCTCCCTTTTCCCGCTTCTGCTTTTCCTGCTCTTCCTGTTCCTGCTCCCTCTTCTCTTTTCTCTCCTTTTCCTTTTTCTGGCGCTCCTCCTCCTCGGCTTCCGCCGCCAGTTTCAGGCCCAGGCTGGAGATGGCCGCGGACAGGGATTCCGGCTCCGCCTCCATCACCAGGATGTCGCCAGCGCGTATCCTCTGCCAGGGCGTGGCCGGCGAGACCCGCGCGTCGTTGTGCACCACACCCACCACCTGCGCGTCCTCGTCCTCGAGCATATGTATTATCTCGCGCACGGTCTTGTCCGCCGCGGTGCTCTTTTCCTGTACCAACGCCTCGGTCAGATAGGTACCGGTATCGAAGGTGGCCGCACCGGCCTGGGTGCGCGCCGGCACCAGGCGCCAGCCGAGCAGCGCCACAAACACCACCCCCACGACGGCAACCGCCAGCCCCACCGGGGTAAAATCGAACATGCCGAAACTGCTGCCGCCGGCACTGGCGCGAAAGCCGGATACGATCAGGTTGGGCGGCGTGCCTATGAGGGTGGTCATGCCGCCGAGAATGGTGCCGAACGACAGCGGCATCAGCACCTTGCCCGGCGGCAGCCGGTGCTTGTCGGCAATATCCGTGGCCACCGGCATCAACAGCGCCATGGCACCGACATTGTTCATGAAGCCGGACATCAGCGCGCCCAGGCCAGTCAGGGAAAAGATCGCCAGGGTGGTGTTGGCACTTTTGGGAATCAGCCGCTGGGCGAGTACATCCATGGCACCGGTATTCTGCAGGCCGCGACTGAGGATCAGCACGCAGGCCACGGTGACCACCGCCGGGTGCCCGAACCCCTTGAAGGCATCTTCCGCCGGGATCAGGCCCGTCACAACACAGGCGAGCAGGGACGCCAGCGCCACCATATCGTGGCGCCAGGGTCCCCAGATAAACAGAACGATGGTGACGGCGAGAATGATCAGGATGATCAGTTGATCAGCGGTCATCTGGTGTACTGGTCCTGCTGGCCCATCTATTCAGGTTACACTGGCATGAAAATTTGGGGAGGGTGAAATTGCGCCAGAACAGCGCCGACGCTTTCTGCACGATTCCCCATGATGGATCGGCGGGCTGCCGCACCAGCAGTTGGATGAGCCAGCGGCGGGGGAAAGTGCTGTTTCGCAGCTGTCACGCCGAGGGGGCGGAATGGCTGGATGCAAGGAGGAATGATGAATAGGGAGGGACCGGTTGCGGCGCACAGCGGAACCCGGGCACTCCCGGATTCCGGTGCTGCGCACCTGCAGCCGGCGCTATAGCTGCAACTTCCCGGCGATGTCTGCCCAGGAAACCAGCTTGAAGTTCTGTGTCGCCGCCGGCATGCGATTGCGACCATCCTGGACGATCAGCAGGCCCTGCGGGTAATCCGGCAGCGGCGCGCTGGTCACTTCCAGGCCATCGGTTTCGGAACTGCCGTCGACACCGCGCTGCGGGTTCATCTCGACGCGGAAGTGGCCGACGAACTCACTGCCGTCGCGGTCGAACAGCGCATAGCTGTTATTGCCCTGGCTGGACACCACCAGATAGCTTTTCCCGCCGTCGCCCTCGTCATTGAGATAGAGAGCCACACCCTCCACATCGTCCACCAAATTCTCGCCATCCACTTCGGCCACCAGCTGCGGTTCCGCATCGCCGGCGGCGAAAGCGGCCAGGTCCAGGCGCCAGACACCGCGATCCTCCTCGCCGAAGAACAATGTCTGGCGCTCGTCGTCCACTACACAGCCCTCCACCTGACTGTCGACCGGCAACCGGGCGACTTCGCGCAGCCGCCAGTCGGACGCCGCCGCCCCGAGCTGGATTTCCACCTGGTGCAGGGGCCCCTCTTTGTCCGACAACCAGGCGAAGGTGCGGCCATCCCTGCTGTAGGTGCACAGGCCATAGGGATCGTCCAGGTCCATCTTGCGCAGGCCCAGGCTCTCCACGGTGCCGGCGGGCGTAATGCCGAACAGGCTGATACCGGGCGTGGTGCGGTTGCTGGCAGCGGCCAGTGCCGCATACTGCGGGTGCTCGATAGCGCGCAGGTCCACATTGTTGACCCGCCCCACCGATAGCTGTTGCAGCAGCCTGCCGGACAGGTCGTAGACATTCAGGCCGCTCTTTTTGTCGGTACCCAGGATCAGGCTGCGGGAGGCATCCTGCGGGTTGATCCAGATGGCCGGATCGTCGGCCGCGTCGCCACCGGAGGCCACCGGCTGCGTCTCCGCATGGGCGGGTACGCCCGCAATCCCGGCCTCCGCGGCAACCTGTGACGAAGCCTGCGGCAGTTCGACGGAGAAACGCATGGCATCGCTCTCTTCCTCGAGTGCCAGCAGCGTGTTGCCGGCGACGGACACGGACAGCGGCTCTCCGCCCACGCCTTCGAGGTCGCGTGCGAACAAGGGCCCGGCAGCCGGGTTATCCAGGCTGTAGGCGCGGACCTGCCCCGCGGCCGACAGCCAGAGCGCTCCACCGCGCTCGTCGAGCCAGGGGACACCGTTGAATTCCTCCCCCAGTTCAGCGCCAGCGACAAAGATATCGCGCTCCTCATCGCGCTCGGCATCCGCGTTCAGGCTCCAGATACCCAGCGGCGGCTGTGCCACCAGCAGGCGCCCGTGGCTATCGTCCACCGCGCAGCCGCTGACCTGCTCGCCGAAGTACAGCGGGCGCACGTCGCGGAACTGCCAGCCATCCCCACCCGGATGCACCACATACTCGCGACCCAGGCCATTCTCGCCGATGGCGAACAGATGGCTGCGCCCGCCCTGGTGCGAAAAACACATGGCGGACTGGGGGGCGGCAGTGGGCTCTGCCGCCAGGGAATCGAAGACGGGCTGACCATCGGCCACAGCCAGTTGCAGCAGGCGGATGGCGCCACCGTCCTCGTCGTAGGCGGCCAGCAGCCAGCGGTCATTGGCCAGTGCCCGCAGGGCAAATCGCTCCACACTGCCGCCATCCAGGGAGGCGACCTCGCTGCCGTCCTCGGCCAGCAGCACCAGGCCGCGCTGTTCACTGGCCGCCAGCAGGTAAGATTTGCCGCCCAGGGTCAGCGGTGCCAGTTGCTTGGACTCCAGCGGCGACAGGGCGAAGGTCTGCTCGGCGTTCAGGGCTGCCCCCTGCGCGGCGGCGCTGCCCTCAGCTTTCGGTGCCCCCCGGTCGCCCTGGCTGCAGCCCGCGCCGGCGACGCAGGCCGCCGCGGCCAGCGCGAGGGTCGGAAATAGTCTCAAAGCCATTGTTGTGCTTCTCGCTTGTGAATCATTGGTTACAGAATTACAGCATTGTCGTGTCAAATCGATGACACCCCGCTGCGGATTCAAAAAAAGCCCGGCCAAATGATTGCGGAGCCAGGCATCGAAAAAGCCGGTAGCCCGGACGGAGCACAGCTCCATCCGCGCGGCGCATTGCTGTTTTTGATCAGAACGCGGAGCGCCAGGTCACGGTGTACGTCGGCGTACTCTGCTCGTACTGGATCTCGTTGACCGGCTCGCTGTAGTCGCGGATGTACTCGACTTTTTCCTGGTCCAGCAGGTTGGTACCGCTGAAGCGCAGCACCGAGTTGCGGCTGATGTTCCACTCGACAAACGCCTCAAGGTTGGCGTCGTACTCGGTGACCACATACTCCTCGAACTCGGTCGCCAGTGACTCGCTGCGCTTCTGGTAGGAGATGCCGGCGCCGCCGAAGCCCGGCAGGTCCTGGGTCAGGCTGATGTTGTAGACCGAGTCCGGCTGGTTGCGGAAGGTGCGATCCTGGCCGGTGAACGGATCCTCGATCTCGGAATCCAGGTAGGCGTAGTTGGCATAGAAACCGGTGTTCTCCAGGCCCATGAACGCCAGCGGCATGGAGATGTCGAACTCGACGCCGCGGGAGGTGCCGTTGCCGATATTCATCGGCGTGAAGATGGCACCGCCGGCTTCCTCGTAGACTTCACCGGTATCGGTCAGCTCGATCACATCGTCGATATCGCGGTAGAAAAGGTTCACCCCGACAATACCGCGGCCCGGCAGGCGGTGCTCGAGGCCCAGGTCGAAGCCCCACGCCAGTTCGGAATCCAGGTCCGGGTTGCCGATGGTCAGGTCCTCGTCGTCCGGGGTCTCGTCCTCCTCGAACGGCGACACCAGGTCGAACTCCGGGCGGCGCAGCGTGCGGGCCACGGAGGCGGTCACGCGGTTTTCCGCGTTGACGTCCCAGCGCAGGCTCAGGGACGGCAGCAGTTCGTTGCTGTCGTGGGAGGCGCTGCCGTCCTCGTTGGAGACTTCGCGCTCGTAGATATCGTAGCGCAGGCCGCCCTCGAGGCTGACATTGTCGGCCAGGTCCAGGGTCAGCTTGGTGTAGGGGGCGATGCGGGTTTCCTCGATATCCGCATCCACATCGAAGAAGCCGGCCTGCAGGCCGGTGCGCTCGGCACTGCTGTAGGCGAGGCCGGATTTCAGCTCGGCGGTTCCCAGGGAGACCTTGTAGCTGCCCTCGAGGGAGTAGTTGTCGTCCTCGATTTCGAGGGTTTCATCGCCCTCTTCCACACCGCCGGAGATACCGTCCTCGAATTCCTCCTCGGTCTCGAAGTTGACGGTGTCCTCCTCAAAGTGGGAAATGGCACCGGACAGCTCCAGCTCGCCGCCGCTCACCACCGTGGTATAGACACCGTCGAAACCCCAGCTGGTCTGGTCGATCTGCTCCTGCTGGGTCTCGATCGCCACCAGGTCGCCCTCGGTGCGGCTCACCACCCCGCCCTCGTATTCGTTGACCACCTCGTTTTCCTCGCGGTCGGTGAATACGTAGTAGCCGTTGAAGCGCAGCTCGGACATTTCGTCCAGGCGGAAACCCACGGAGCCGTTCAGGGAGCTGTCGGTGCCGTCGCGGGTATCGTTTTCGTAGGCGTAGCCCTCCAGTGCCTGCTCATCGTCGAAGTATTCCTCGACCTTGCGCTTCGGGTTGTAGCGCTCCTGCACGTTGGCACCGAGCCAGAAATCGTAGGTGTCGCCGGACTGGGCGATGGCGGCGGAGCCGATGGTGCGGAACTCCTCGGTATCGGCGTAGTAGGTGCTGCCCAGGCGGGTGGTGATACCGTCGAGCTGGGCGCCATCTTTCAGGATCACGTTCAGGGAACCGGCCACGCCCTGGGACGACATGTCGGCCGACGGCGAGCGGATGATCTCGATGCGCTCCACCAGTTCCGACGGAATACGGTCGACGAAGAAGGTGCGATCCGCGCCCTGCCCCGGAATCGGCCGGCCGTTGATCAACACTTCGGTGTACTCTGCGTTCATGCCACGCAATTGTACTGCGTCGTATTCCAGCACATCGGAGGTGAAGGTCACACCCGGGGTGCGTTTCAGCATCTCACCGACGGTCAGCGGCTCGAAACGCTGGAAGAAATCCAGGTCGAAGGCCAGGGTCGGGTTGATGTCGTTGGTTCTGTCGCGGTAGACGTTGGTGCCGGTGACGACGATTTCCTCGACATTGCCCGCGTCGATTCTCTGCGTCTCGGCGGACCCGGTATTCTCTGCCTGGGCGGCGCTGTTGGCGGAGATGACGGCGGCGGCCAGAGCAAGCATGCGCGCGTTGATCGCTGTATTTTTCATGGAGTCCCCATTCCCATTTATTGAGTAGTGGCGGTCGTTCTTGGAATGGGGCGCAGGCTAGTCAGAAGATGTGAAGGTTACGTTACGTTTTTTTTAAATTTGTCATATTTACGCCATATGATGGCCGCGAATTCGAAACAAAAGCGGGAGCTCCCATGAGCGAGAAACTGAAGAATCCCACCCGGCGCACCCTGTTCAAGGCGGTCGGCGCCGCAACGGCGACCGGCGCCACTGCCAGCCTGCTGCCGGGCTGTGGAAAAGGGGAGAAAGCGCACGGGGACAACCTCGGTTTCAGTGAAATCCCCCACGCGCTGGATGAACACCACCACCTGCCGGCGAATTACAGCGCCGACGTGCTGCTGCGCTGGGGCGACCCGATCACCGCCGGTGTCGCCGAGTTCGAACCGGCACAACTGACAGCCGCCGAACAGGAACAGCGTTTCGGCTACAACAACGATTTCATCGGCTTCATGCCGCTGGCCGCCGACGCCGGACCCGGCGAAGGCGAGCGCCACTGCCGCAGCCGCAACAGCGAGCGCGGCCTGCTGTGCGTCAACCACGAGTACACCCAACCGCACCTGATGTTCTCAGGCTACAACGACGAGCACAGCGCGACCCGTGGCGTCTCCGCCGCGCATGTCGCCATCGAGCAGGCGGCCTGCGGCCACGCCATTGTCGAGATAGAGAAAACCGCCAGCGGCTGGCAGCCGGTACTGGACAGCCCCTACAACCGCCGGATCAGCCTCAACACCGAGATGGAGATCGCCGGCCCGGCGGCCGGCGACACGCGCCTGCAGACCAAGGCCGACCCCACAGGTAAAAAGGTCTTCGGCACCGTCGGCAACTGCGCCGGCGGCAAGACGCCCTGGGGCACGGTGCTGGTGGCCGAGGAGGGATTCGGCGGCGCCTTCCAGGGCGACCCGGACAACATCGCCGACCCGGTGGAAGCGCGCAACCATCACGCCTTCGGCATAGAGCCCTGCAACCGCAACTGGGGCGACCACGACCGCCGCTTCGATATCGCCGTGGAACCGCGCGAACCCAACCGCTTCGGCTGGATGGTGGAGTACGATCCCTACGACCCGGCATCGCGGCCGCGCAAGCTCACCAACCTGGGCCGTTTCGAACACGAGGGCTTTACCCTGGTGAGCAAGCCCGGCCGGCCGATCGTGGCCTACGGCGGTGACGACGACGAACACCAGTTTGTCTACCGCTACGTATCAGAAGGTATCTACCGCCCGGACGACCACCGGCAGAATCGCGAACTGCTGACCGACGGCACCCTGTACGCGGCGCAGTTCGACGAGGGCGGCAGCGGCCGCTGGCTGCCACTGCTGTTCGGCCGGGGGCCGCTGACGGCGGCGAATGGATTTCGCAACCAGGCGGATGTGCTGATCGACGCGCGCCGCGCGGCCGCGCTGCTCGGCGCCACCCCCATGGACCGGCCGGAGGATGTGGAAACCAACCCGGTCAACGACTGCACCTACGTCATGCTGACCAAGAACAAAAAGCGGCAAAAAGACGATATCGACCCGGCCAACCCGCGCCCGCGCAACACCGCCGGCCACGTGCTGGAAATCGTGCCGCCGGGGCGACACGGCGCGCGCGATCACGCAGCCGACACTTTCCAATGGGCCACCTTCCTGCTGGGCGGCAACCCCAACGCGGAAAACCCCAACGAGCGCGGCGCCTACGGCCAGCAGTCAGCGGGAGCGATTTCCGCCAGCGGCTGGTTTGCCAACCCGGACAACGTGGCCTTCGACCCGCGCGGCAATATGTGGATCGCCACCGACGGCTGCGAGGATTTCGGATTTCACGACGGGCTCTGGGCCATGGCCACCGAGGGCGAGGCGCGCGCGGCACCGAAACATTTCTTCGGCTGCCCCCGCGGCGCCGAAGTCTGCGGCCCCGAATTCACGCCGGACGGCAGTACGCTGTTCGTGTCGGTGCAACACCCGGCGGACGGTGGCAAATCCACCTTCGACAGGCCGATGCACCGCTGGCCCGACAACGACCCGGCACTGCCGCCGCGGCCGTCAGTGCTGGCGATCTATCGCAGGGATGGAAGAGCGGTGGGCAGTTGACCGGGTTTCTGTAGATACTCTATTTCAAATCAGGCAGCAATTGGTTCGTCATCCCGGGCTCCAGCCCGGTATCGCGGCCAACGGCCGCTCCGACTAAACGGAAATTTCGAAATATTCCCCGAACCCTCTCCGCCCCCTGTCCGTAGGCATCAGTGCCCGCGTCTCGCCGCTGCGTACCAGCCAGCGGTTTTCCAGGAAATGTGCCAGCAGCGCAGCACCCAACGCACCGGCCAGATGATGCCGACGCTCGCTCCAGTCCAGGCACAGGCGGGCAAAGCTGCGCCGGCGGTGCTGCAACGATCGCCAGTCGATATCCAGTTGTGCAAACAGTTTTTCGCCGGACGGCGACAACAGCAGCCGGGTTCCGCAGGTTTCGATATGGCCCTGCCCGTCCAGGCTGTCCAGCAATGCCACGCCCAGCCGCCCGGCCAGGTGGTCGTAGCAACTGCGCGCGCACCGCTCCGGCGACCGGGGCCGGGCCAACGCCGCACTGCTGCGGCGCTCGCCGAGCAGCATCAGGCTCTCCAGTACCGCTGCCACCTCTTCCCCGCCCAGGCGGAAATAGCGGTGGCGCCCCTGGCGCTCCAGTGACAGCAGCCCGCCATCGGTCAGTCGGGCCAGATGGGCGCTGGCTGTCTGCCGCGTGATGCCGGCCCGGTCGGCCAGTTCGGAAGCTGTCAGCGCGCGCCCGTCCATCAGCGCATCCAGCATCAGCGCGCGGGCCGGCTCGCCGACCAGGGCGCCGATCGAGGCTATGGGCGGGGTTTCCACGATTCGTTCTCCATCGAATTATCGTCCGGGCATTGCGGTGTACCGTCGGCGTCGCTCACAACACAGACGGAGAATGACCGTGACCATTACCTGTATCATCCGCTACGAAATCGATCCCCACAAGAAGGACGCCTTCGAACAGTACGCGCGCAACTGGGGCCAGGCCATCCCCCGCTGCGGCGCCGACCTGGTCGGCTACTTCGCGCCCCACGAGGGCTCCACCACCACCGCCTACGGCATCTACCACATCGATAACCTGGCCGCCTACGAGGCCTACCGCGCGCGCCTGGCGCGGGACCCGCTGGGTGAGGAAAACTACCGCTTTGCCCAGCGGGAAAAATTCCTGCTGCGGGAGGAACGGCAGTTCCTGAAGCTGGCTTCCACACCTCACGCAGCGGGGTCGAAATCGTGATTGCAGTCATCTTCGAGGTGTGGCCGCAGCCGGAACACCGGCAGGATTACCTGGACGCGGCCGCCGGGCTGCGGCCGCTGCTGGAATCGATCGAAGGATTTATTGCCGTGGAGCGATTCGAGAGCCTGGCCGAACCGGGCAAACTCCTGTCATTGAGTTTTTTCGAGAGTGAGGAGGCCGTCGACCGCTGGCGCCGCTTGCCGGAACACCGCAAGGCTCAGGCCCTTGGCCGCGGCCACTATTTCGCCGGTTACCGGCTGCGCGTGGCACGGGTGCTGCGGGACTATACCCACGGCGATCGCGCCGCGGCCCCGCCGGACAGCCGGGAACTGCACGACTGAAAGACCGCCACCGGTAGTCATGAGGACCGCCGCGCCGCCTCATCGCCGTCCAGGTACTCCATCGCATGGCGGCTCATGCTCAGTGCCAGTTCGTGCTCCCCCATGAGTACCTCGCCCACCTGCTCGCGCCGCAGCATGGCCGCGTCCTCGTCGCTGTGCGCCCGCACCAGGGTGCGGATCCCGGGCCGCAGCATCCGCGCAATCTCCACCATTTTCCTGGCGCGCAGCGCGTCGGGAATGGCGACGATCATTATGCGCGCCCGCGCCACATGGGCCTGGATCAGCACCTCGGGTTCCGCGGCGTCGCCGGAGACGGCGGGAATCCCGGCCGCGCGCAGCTCCTCGACGGTTTCCCGGTTCTGCTCCGCCACCACCACCGATACGCCCTGCTCCAGCAGGCTGCGACCGATGCGCGAGCCGACACGGCCGTAACCCACCAGCAACACGTGGTCGGTCAGCTTTCTCAGGTCCACGGTCATCGGCAGTTCCGCCAGCGGGTCCGAGGGCCGCTCCATGGCGCGCGCCAGTCGCGAGCGGGAGCGGATCCAGCGCTGCAGCGGTTCCACCGCGTTGAACAGCAGCGGGTTGAGCGCAATCGAAAACAGCGCGCCGGCGAGTATCAGATTCTGCGCCTCCGCCGTCAGCAATCCCAGCGAGGCGCCGAGCGCGGCGAGAATAAAGGAGAACTCGCCGATCTGCGCCAGGCTGGCGGAAACGGTCAGGGCGGTATTCAGCGGGTAGCGGAACAGCAGCACCAGTGCAAAGGCGGCCAGCGTCTTGCCCAGCAGGATGATCGCCACCACCGCCAGTACCCGCAGCGGCTGCTCCACCAGCATCATGGGATCGAACAGCATGCCCACCGAGACGAAGAACAGCACCGCGAAGGCGTCTCGCAGCGGCAGCGATTCGTCCGCGGCGCGGTGGCTGAGGGAAGACTCGCGCAGCACACTGCCGGCAAAAAAGGCCCCCAGTGCAAAGGAGACACCGAACACCATCGACGCGCTGTAGGCGATCCCCATGGCGGTGGCGATGACGCTGAGGGTAAACAGCTCCCGCGAGCCGGTGCGGGCCACCTTCCACAGAAACCAGGGGAACAGCCGCCGCCCCACCACCAGCATCAACAGCACGAACACCGTCACCTTGCTCAGGGTCGCCAGCACCGTGGTCAGCAGGTCGCCCTCCGGCACGGCATCGCCGCTGCCGCCCAGCCAGCCGGCCAGTGGCGGCAACACCACCAGCGCCAGCACCATTACCAGGTCCTCCACCACCAGCCAGCCGACGGCGATGCGGCCGTTGATGGAGTCGAGCAGCCCGCGCGCCTCCAGCGCCCGCAACAGCACCACGGTGCTGGCGACCGACAGCGACAGGCCGAACACCACCGCGGAGCCCGGCGGCCAGCCCCAGTAGGTCGCCACCGACGCTCCCAGCGCCGTGGCCACGACAATCTGCGCCAGCGCGCCGACAATGGCGATGCGGCGCACCGACATCAGGTCGGCGAGGGAAAAGTGCAGGCCGACACCGAACATCAGCAGTATCACGCCGATTTCCGCCAGTTGCTGGGATAACTCCACATCCGCGACAAAGCCCGGCGTGGCGGGGCCGATCAGGATGCCGGCAACCAGGTAGCCGACCAGCGCGGGCAGGCGCAGGCGCGCGGCGATGAACCCGAGGATCAGCGCCAGGCCCAGGCCGACCGAAATGGTGGTAATCAGGGTGATATTGTGATGCAAAGCCGGGGGTTCCTTTTACCGTTGAACGTCGTGAACCCGGGGATTCTACACTACGGACTTTCGCTCCCATGCGGAAAAAAGGGCGGCAAAATACCCGGCAGACAGCGGGACCGGATCAGACGGAAAAGAACTGCTGTATCCCCAGCAATACATTGGTGGTGGCCACCGAGGCGAGGATCAGCCCCATCACGCGGCTGATGATGCTGGCACCGGCGTTGCCGATCCAGCGATAGATCCAGTTGGCGCACAGCAGCAGCGCCAGCACGATCCCCAGCACTGAGAGCATCGCGGTGGCGGTGAACAGGTTGTGGGTGAGGTCAAAGCGGTAGTTGTCGGTCAGCACCACCGCCGCCAGCATGGCACCGGGAGAGGCGATGGACGGCACCGCCAGGGGGAATATCGCCGTTTCGTGCCCCTCCTGTACGATTTCCACCTCCTGCTCCGGCTTGCCCTCGCCGAAGATCA
This sequence comes from Microbulbifer litoralis, assembly GCF_023634065.1. Taxonomy (GTDB): domain Bacteria; phylum Pseudomonadota; class Gammaproteobacteria; order Pseudomonadales; family Cellvibrionaceae; genus Microbulbifer; species Microbulbifer litoralis. Next base: position 22,340 of record NZ_JALKCV010000002.1, on the reverse strand, counting down.
TCGTCAGCGCGAACAGGAACAACACCAGGCCGCCGGCCACCTGGAAGGCGGACAGCGGCACGCCGATGGTCTCCAGCAGGTACTGGCCGGCGAACAGGAAGAACAGCAGTATGCCGGTGGCCACCAGCACCGCCAGGATCGCGATCTTGCGCTTCTGCCACTCGGCGTGGCGCGCAGTCACCGCGATGAACACCGGCAGCGTACCCACCGGGTCGATCACGGCAAAGAAAAAGACAAAGCTGCTGATCCAATCGTTCAAGGCCGGCTCCCACACAGCGTGCTAACATCCGCCGTATTGTAATGAAGATTTTTCCCTTCGGAAGAGCACGTATCGTACGAGTCTAGTGCATGACCAACCACTCACCGACTGCGCGGCGTATTGCCAAAACCATCCTCAATGGTTTTGATGCCTATTTTGCCGACTTCCAGAATATCACGCTCGGCGCCAAGGCGCGTTTCGAGCGGGCCGCCTGGCACGAGGGGCACCAGGCCAACAAGGAGCGTATCGACCTCTACAAGACCAAGGTCAACCAGGTGCTGAAACTGGTCCATTCGGTCACCAGCAAGGACACCGGCATGCTCGACCTGTGGCGCGACGCCCGCGCCACCTACGCGCAGCTGATCGCCAACCACAGCAACTACGAGATCGCCGAGACCTTTTTCAACTCGGTGTTCTGCAGCCAGTTCCAGCACGACCATATCCACGACAGCAATATCTTCGTGAAACCCTCGCGCACGCCGGACGACAAGCCGCTGCGCGACTACAGCATCTATATCAGCTACAGCGCAAAGGACGGCCTCGAATACATGATCGAGGATATCCTCAACGACTACGGTTTCTCGGTGCCGTGGGAGGACCAGCTGCGGGATATTCGCAATATCTGCGCGGCGCTGCGCGAGGCGCCGCTGGCGGGGCTGGAGAGCGAGAAGAACCTGCGGGTGGACATGCTCGAATCGGTGTTCTATCGCAACAAGGCCGCCTACCTGGTGGGCCGCATGATGTTCGGCGGCGAAGTGGTGCCGCTGGTGCTGCCCTGCCTGAACAACGGCCGCGGCGGCATCTTCGTGGACACGGTGCTCTACAGCAACGACTCCACCAGCATCATCTTCAGTTTCACCCGCTCCTATTTCATGGTGGACGCGCCGATCCCGTCGCGCTTCGTGCGCTTCCTGTCCACCATCATGCCGCTCAAGGAGCGCTCCGAGCTGTACAACTCCATCGGCTTCCACAAGCACGGCAAGACGGAGTTCTACCGCCATATCCTCGCGCATATGAAGGTCAGCAACGACAAGTTCATCATCGCGCCGGGGATCAAGGGCATGGTCATGAGCGTGTTCACGCTGCCGTCCTACCCGGTGGTCTTCAAGGTGATCAAGGACCGCTTCGACCGGCCGAAGACCGTGACCGAGGCAATCGTCCGGGACAAGTACAAGTTCGTGTCGCGTTCCGACCGGGTCGGGCGCATGGCGGACACGCAGGAATACACCAACTTCATTTTCTACCGCAACCGCTTCAGCGACGAACTGCTGCAGGAGCTGAAAGAGCTGGCACCGTCGAAACTGCATATCGACGAGAAGTGGGTCATCATCCGCCACCTGTATGTGGAGCGGCGCATGGAACCGCTGAACCTGTACCTGCAGAACGCCAGCGACGAGGAGATCCGCGAGGCGATGGAGGAGTACGGCAACGCCATCAAGCAGCTGGCCGCCGCCAATATCTTCCCCGGGGATATGCTGCTGAAGAATTTTGGCGTCACCCGCCACGGCCGCGTGGTGTTCTACGACTACGACGAACTCTGCCCGCTGACCGACTGCCACTTCCGCAAGCTCCCCGAGCCGCAGACCGCCGAACAGGAGCTGTCCGACCAGCCCTGGTACACGGTGGACGAGGCGGATGTCTTTCCGGAGGAGTTCCGCCTGTTCTTCTCCGGCAACCCGACCGCGCGCAAGGCGTTCGAGGACCAGCACAGCGATCTCTACGACTACCGCTACTGGCAGCGGCTGCAGGACCGGATTCGCGCCGGCCATATCGAGAGCGCCTTCCCCTACCGGCGCAAGTGGCGCTTCAAACGGCGCTCCAGCAAAAAAACAGCGCAAAAGTCTGGGCTATAGTGAAAAGAGGAAGTCCCGATCGGCAAGGAGTCACTGTGGCGTTCAACAGGGTAATGACAGTCCTCGGCGTACTGGCACTGGTCTCCCTGTCGGGCTGCGGCTACCTGCCCAGTGAAATGGAAATACCCGACGCCAAGGAAAGCGAGGGTAAGGAAGCCGAAGGAAAACCCGACAAGGCGAAGCCCGAAAAAGCAGAAGCGCGCGCCGAGCCGCGCAAGGCGAAACGCACCGCCCATGCCCGCATCAGGGCCAAACCACACACCGTCGACTGCGATACGCCCGCCAGGGGCTTCCAGCAGGTCGCGTTCGACGATCTCTACACCATCACCGGCGATAGCGACGCCCCCTTCCGCGAGGCGGACGACAGGCCGGCCCAGTTCAACGTCGCCGCCTATGTCTGGGGTTCAGACCGCTGCTCCCAGTATGCGGACTGCGAACAGGGCGATCACTACTGGCTGATCGGCAAGGGTCCCCGCGGCGATTACCGCACCTGGGTGGTCACGCCCCAGTTCCCGCGTATTCCGATCCAGTCCACCTGCAGGGACAAACTCAAGGTGGGAGAGCGCTTCCGCTTCTCCTTCAGTCACGGCAAGCTGGTGGGGTTCAGCCAGTAGGTGAGGATCGACAGTCCTTACAGGCCTGCAGGGCCTCATGCCCGCAGGCGCGGTGGTGATCGGGAAGAATATCCAGCAGGTATTCAGCCAGCTCGGTCACCACCTCTGGCGAAGGGGACCTGGAAAAAGCCATGGCGACCCAGAACCTGGTTTCGAGGCACTCGCTGGCGAGGCCTTTTGCTATCTGTTTCGCATACCGGTGTGTCAGCCGCTCCAACAGCGCCGAAAAATCGCGCTGCATTCGCCAGATACCATCCCGGGAATCGCCATCCCACTCCTCGATCGCGTCTTTCTCGCGCTGCAACCGGTCGAGTCTGGCGAGGATCTCGTCCACTTCCCCCGACCCGCAGTCCCGGGCTATCTCAAACGGAAAGCTTCCATAGAGCCTTTCCTGAAGATCCCTCCCCTGATAGGCACTGTCAAGTAATTGCTGCAATCTGCTCACTGGTTACGCTCACACCGGTTATCCATCGACTTTCCCGGCGTATTTTACCTTACGCCAGCTTCGACATTCACCGCACCCCATCCCGGACTCCGCTGCGCCTCATCCAGGCTGCGTCTATCAATCCGGAGTTTCGGGTGCGGGATCCGTCCGGTTTTCCACAGGCGTTTTCCCGAGTCTGTAACATTCCCCCGCTAGGCTGCGCGGTGGAGTATCAATAATCGGGGACTCTCGCCAATGCCGGAATCCGGGCGCCTATCGCGGCAGCTTGTTCGGGAACTGATCGACGGCAGCGCCCAGATCCAGCGCTATGTCCGCCGTCACGCCGCCGACCCCAGCGACGCCGCCGATGTCTACCAGGAATCCATCACCCGGGTGCTGGAACAGGCCAGGGGTCGCCGTATCGACAATCCGGTCGCCTACGCCATCCGCACCGCCCGCAACCTGATGTTCAACCGGGTGCGCGAGGAAACCCTCGAAGAACACGAGCCGGTCTGCACCGCTCCCTCCCCCGAAGACAGCTACAGCTACCGCCAGCGCGTCGAGCGTCTGTCCGGGGCACTGAAGGCAATGCCGTCACTGCGGCGCGAAGTCTTTATCCGCCGCCGGATTCACGGCGAGAGCCGCGAGGAAATCGCCCGCGCCCTCAACCTGAGCCGGGAAGCCGTCAAGAAGCACATGACCCGGGCCCTGGTGGATATCCAGCGCCACCTGGACCGCCAGCAATAGACCCGTCGCACCGCATGAACAATCTCGACACTATCCAGACAGCCACCGATCCCTACACCGAGGCCGCCGAATGGCTCGAGCGCCTGTCCGGCGGCCCGTTGGAGCGGACCGAAAAACGCCAGCTGCAACAGTGGCTGCAGGGCGGCGATGGCCACAGGGAACTGTTCGAACGCATGCTCGCAACCTGGGGAGACCCGGCCCTGGCTGCGGCGGCAGAACAGATCGGGCAGCCGGGCACAGCGAGCGCCCAACGCCGCTCGCGGGCGATGGGCATCGCGGCAGCGGCGGCCTGCCTGCTGTGCGCGCTGCTGTGGGTGACACTGGGTACAGGCCCGGCCCCGGCCGAGCCGATCGCATACCAGTCCGCCATCGCCGAGGAAAAATCCGTGGCCCTGGAAGACGGCTCCGAGCTGTCGCTGGAGGCGGATTCCGCCCTCGATGTGCAGTATCGGGCCGACGCGCGCCGGATACGACTGCACCGCGGCGCGGCCTATTTCAGTGTCGCCAGGGATCGCCAGCGACCCTTCACGGTGATTTCCGGTGATACCAGCGTCCGCGCACTGGGTACCGAGTTCAGCGTCGACCGTATCGGCGGCGGTATCGATGTCCGGGTACACGAGGGCACCGTCCGGGTCTCGCGCCCGGCCATGCCGCGGCCGCAGATCCTGACCGCCGGCCAACACCTCAGGCTGGACGACAGCGGCCGTATCCAGCTGCGCGACTTCACACCCTCCGGGCGCGGCGCCTGGCACTCCGGCTGGATCGATATCGGCGACGAATCGCTGCAATACCTGCTCGGCCACCTGTCGCGCTACAGTGCACAACCCATCCGCCTGCGCGACCCGGCCCTGGCGCCCCTGCGCGTCGCCGGCCGCTTTCACCTGCGGGACACCCGGGCCACACTCGGCCTGCTCAGCGAACTCTATCCGCTACAGGTTTCCCACCGCGACGGGCGGATAGTGATCAGCGCCCAGCAGCACTGAACCATGCACCGCCGCGGCAGCCGTTGCCCCGCCGGATATCTCGCCTGCCTGCTGGCACTGGCGGTAACCCTCGGGGCGTCCGAGGCCGGGGCCGGTGACGGCGGGCGGGAAATCCAGTTCGCCATCCCCCCGCAGCCGCTCGGCGATGCGCTGCGGGCCTTTTCCCGCACGCGACAACAGACGGTACTGTTCAACCCGGCACTGGTTCGCGGCCTGGCGTCGCCACCGGTCACCGGCCGGATGACAGCGGCCGCGGCAATGGCGCAACTGCTGCAGGATACCGGCCTGGAGGCCAGCCGCACCGAACAGGGCTGGCTGGTGCGCGCGGTCGATAACAGCGAAGCCGGCGGGCGGGACCCGGCGACCCCGGCGCCGCGGCTGGAGGAAGTGGTGGCGATCGGCGAGTACCGCCGCAGCCTGCAGAGCGCGCAGGCCCTGAAACGCGATGCCGGCCAACACCTGGACATACTGCTGTCCGGGGAGATACGCCACTCCCCGGGGGCCAATATCGCCGACGCCCTGAGCAGGAACTCGGGTGTCTCGGTGGTGCGGGATCGCGGCCAGGCCCTGTTTGTCAGCATTCGCGGCCTGCCCACACGCTTCAACCGGCTGACGCTCAACGGCAACCCGATCGCCACCAATGAGAATGTGCGCACCTCCGGCCAGTACGGCCGCCAGTTCCACTACGACACCCTGCCACCGGAACTGGTAGCGGCCGTGGAAGTAAAGAAATCCCCGCGCGCGGCGGACGACGAAGGCTCCATCGGCGGCAGCGTCAATGTGCGCACCTTCCGCCCGCTGGATATCGGCCACAACAAACTGGATCTGCATTTTTCCGCCGGCGAATCCGAACACGTATCACAGAAGGATCCGCGCTTCTCGCTGATTGCAAACTGGGTCAATCCCGCCGGCGACCTGGGCGTTTTCCTCGCCGGCACCCACAGCCGGTTGAACCTGCGCCAGGACCGGGTGCTGAATTTTGGCTGGCAGCAACTGCCGGCGGGGCAGGCGGTTTTTCCGGAGGTGGCGGGCGCAGTCCTGTCGCCGGGCAGTATCCGGCCGACACTGGAACTGGAAAGCCGCGACCAGTCCGGCGTCAGCTTCGCAATTCAGCGCGAGACCGAATCCGGCATCGACTGGAACCTGAACTTCCTGCAACTGGATCAGGAAATCGACTACCGCGAGTTCAGCTACAGCGCCGACTACGCCATCGCCGCACTGGATCCCGACAGTATCGGCCTGCGCGACGATGCCATCGTTTCCGGCAGCACCGACAGCGGCTCGGTGCAGATCGGGCTGGAGACAGCCGGCCTCATGGACCTGAGCCGGGCGGTCGATTTCAACCTGGCGGGCGACTGGAAGCGCGACTGGTCCTACCGCCTGACCGCCGCCGCGTCCAGGGCCGACAGTTACAACGACGACCCGATCCGGCGCACACGCTTCCGCCGCGAAAACGACACCGGCCTCACCTTCGATTTTCCCACCGTCGACAGTGAACGGCTGCCCGAGGTGGACTACGCAGACCTTTCACTGCTCGACGCCGGCGCCTTTCCCGGCCGCCGCCTGGAATGGCGGCGCAACGAAACCCGGGACAGCAATTACTCGGCGGAATTGTCCCTTACACGCCGTATGGAATCGGGACTGCTGGACAGCCTGCAGGCTGGCATTGAATTGCAGCGCCGCATCCGCGATTACCGGCGGACCGATGCGATGATTATCGACGATATGAAAGGCGAGTATTTTCCCCCGGCCTATTTTGGCGAACTGCCCGTCGACGATTTTCTCTCGGGAACAGACAGCCACCTGCCGCAACAGTGGCTGGTACCGAACGAATCCATGTTCTGGCGTCATGTGGATGCGGATACTCTCGCCGACAACCTGCTCACGGCAAACAACCGGGTCAACTCCTACCGCGTGGACGAGACCGTCAATGCAGCCTACGCACAGCTGAACCTGCGCGGCAGTCGCTGGCGGGGCAATATCGGCCTGCGCTATGCGCAAACCGGTCACACCGCCCGCGGGCACCGGCTCGACAACCGCTCCGGCAACACCGGGCCGGTTTCGCACTCTAAGCGCTACGGCCAACTGCTGCCGGCGGCCAACCTGGCCGTCGACCTTTCGCCGCAACTGGTCTGGCGATCCGCCGCCGCGCGCACGCTCAAACGGCCCGACCTGCAGGACCTGGCCCCGCGGCTGACCCTGAATTCCGGCGACGAGAAAACCGCCGAGGGCGGCAACCCCGCACTGCGCGCGGTTACCGCCTGGCAGCTGGACACCGGCCTGGAGTTTTATTTTTCCGATACCGGCGAACAAAGTGGCCTGCTGGGCCTGGGCGCATTCTACAAATCCCTGGACGGATTCATTCACCGGGATATCGCCCCGGTCGACATCGAAGGCGAGCGCTACAGCCTGACCACCCGAACCAACGGCGGCCGCGCCGAGGTCCGCGGTCTGGAGCTGGACTTGCGCCAGCCGCTGCGCTGGCTGCCGCCCCCCTGGAACGGGCTCGGTGCCCAGGCCAACCTGACCCTGGCCGACTCCCGCGCCCGCTACAGCCGCGGCAGTGGCGTTGTCCACGATCAACTGGAGGAGGTTGCACGGCGCACCTTCAACCTGGGCCTGTTCTACGATGCCCCGGCGCTGACCGCGCGCCTGCAGTACAGCTGGCGGGACAAATCCCTGAGCGAGGTGGGAGACTTCGACCAGTCGGCGCAGAACGATATGGCCTTCGGCACCCTCGACGCCTACCTGTCCGTCGCCGTGGCGGACAATATCCACCTGTTTGCCGAGGGCACCAACCTGACCGGCGCGGCGGAGCGGCAATCCGCCGCCGGCAATGAATTTGCCGGATACAGCGACTACGGCCGCCGCATAGCCGCGGGGATCGAGCTGCGCTTTCAATAACTGACGGGCAATAACCGCCAGACAACAACCGCCGGCAGTAATCACCGATCGCCATCGAACGGCCGCTCGTCAAACGCCCCGCCGCGCCGTGCCCCAGGGGCCGGTAATGGCCAGGGTAAAGCCGGGCCGCTGGATATTGACGAACAGGGTGGAACCGTCCGGCGAGAAACAGGCACCGCAGAACTCGCCCTTGTCCGGGTGGGCGTTCATCGCCAGCGTGTAGATTTTGCCCTCCGGTGTGATACCGCGGATATAGTTGCGCATATCGGGCGCTTCCGAATAGCTGTCTTCGCAGACGATCAGGTCACCCCAGGGCGCCACGGCCAGGTTGTCGCAGGATTCCATGATCGCGCGGTCGCGGGTTTCGTAGACAAGCTGCAGTTTGCCCGGCGAACCGGTTTCCGCGGCGGTGCCCTCGTCGGGGCTGGGGATGTAACGCCAGATCTGGCCGATCATTTTCGGCCCGCCGCCGGTTGCGGCAAAGAAGATCTCGCGGCTGCCGTCGTCGCGGCGGGCAAAGGCGACTCCCTCGCAGCGGCAAAAGCGCGCGGCGCCGTCGGCGGCGCCGCGCTGCGCCAGGTCGCCGTGAGGATTGTCGACCCCCTCCAGGTCGATCCAGTCGCATTCGAACAGCTGCTCGGTGGTAATCGGCTCGCCCTCGTCATCGGGCCAGTTGCGGGTCTGGGCGCCGGGCCGACCGCGGATCGCCAGCGCCTGCAGCCGGCCACCCCCGGCCAGTTCGCCGGGGGTATTGGGAATAAAACGGTAGAAAACCGACTCGCCGGAATCCTCGGTCAGGTAGACAATCCCGTTGCTGCTATCCACGGCCGCGGCCTCGTGGGTAAAGCGGCCCATATCCCGCAGCGGCACCGGCTCCACCAGTCCGCGCGCATCCGCCGGCACTTCAAATACATAGCCGTGTTCGCGGCCGAAACCCTCCGCCGGGCCCGCCAGGGTTTCCTCACAGCTCAACCAGCTGCCCCAGGGTGTGGGACCGCCGGCACAGTTGCGCACTGTGCCGCTGAGGCTCAGGTGAGAGCGCTCGATGCGCCCGCTGCGGTGATCGTACAGCAGCGTGCTGGTGCCGCCCTTGACCGGCAGCTCGTTGCGGTACCGGTCGAACACCCGCGATGAGACCCCGGCCGCGGCCTCGGGCTTACCGTCGAAGGGCCCCACCTCCTCGCCGATGGAATCCAGCTCGTGGTTGCGCACCAGCAGGCACTGGTGGGCGTTGCCCGCCACCGGAAACGCCGCCATGCCGTCCGGCGCGCTGGGTGTCAGCAGGCCGTCGCTCATGGTATCGGCGGTGCGCGACAGCACCTTGTAACTGAATCCCGGTGGCAGGTGCAGGATATCCCCCTCCCCGCCGACAAGATCACCGAAACCGCGGCTGCCACGCACGGGATCGATGCGATAGGTCTGCGCCTGTGCCGGCACACTGGACAAACCGCCAAAGGCGAGCGCAGCGGCGGCGGCGCGCTGCAGGAAAACACGGCGACTCAACATGGTGTCGTTACCTCTCTGTAAAAACGAAAAAGGCCGAACCCCGAATTGGGGGTCGGCAAAGCGGCCGGGCAATGGGAGAGCTGCCGGGCGAGTGGATGCCCTCGCCCGATTATTCCCACGCTCCATTAGGGTCCGGAAATCGTTCTCGGAACATCGCGGTGCGGGCGGCTGGCCACCACACCGCCACGGCCCGACATCAGAAATTGGCGCGGGCGCCGAAGGCCAGGGTTCTGCCGTAATCCGTATAACTGCGGAACTCATTGCCCTGGACAAACTCCTGCTGGATCTCGTTGGTCAGGTTGATGCCCTGCGCAAACACCGATATCTCCTCGGTCACATCGTAGGATGCACTGAAATCCAGCGAGCCGAAATCGGCCTTGTTCTCGTCCGCCAGGCTGTTGGTGCCGATCTGGTTCAACACATCGTCGCGCCAGCTGTAACTGAAGCGGATACCGAAGGGGCCCTGCTCGTAAAACGCGGTCAGGTTGTAACTGTTTTCGGCGACATTTTCCAACGGCCCCTCTATCCGTTCATCGCCGTCGACATAGACGGCGCTGGTATCGGTGTAGGTGTAGTTGGCCTGCAAGCCCAGTCCGTCAAAAGGTGCCGGCAGTGTATTGAACACCTGCTGGTAGGCCAGCTCAAAGCCGCTCACCTCGGCATTGGAACCGTTCACCTTGGAAGTCAGCCGGTAGGTCTGGCCATTGAACTCCAGGTCCAACATCTGGGTCTGGATAAAGGTGGAGATATCCTTGTAGAACAGCCCCGCGGTCAGCGCGGTTCCGTCCTGCGGATACCACTCCAGCGTGGCGTCGTATTGCCAGGCCTCGAACGGCTCCAGGTTCGGGTTGCCACCGGTGGCGGTGAGAATATCGCCGGAGTTGAAAGTCATCCGCGGGGCCATATCCTGCAGGTCCGGGCGGGTGATGACCTTGGCCGCCGAGACACGGCTGACCAGGTCGTCGCGCAGATCCAGCGCAAAGTTGGCCGACGGCAGGACATCGGTGTAGTCGCTGGTAAAGGAAACCGGAGTCGCACCATTGTCGGTTTCGGCGTGCCCGGCGGACGTCTGCTCGGTACGCGATACCCGCACACCGATATTGCCGCGCACCGGGATATCCGCCAGCATCGCATCCAGGTTGGCCATGGCGTAGGCGGAATTGATCGTCTCCTCGATACGGTAGGAGTTGCGCAGGTCGCCATCCGTCGGCGGTGCCGCCAGGTCTTCGGCCGAGGGATAGTCGCTCCAGAAAGCGGACTCATCCGGCACCAGCCAGACCTGCGGCAGGGTGCCATCGGCATCGCCGAGGAAGTCGTCCACAGGGAAGCCGGTAAAGTAGCTCTCGTCGAACAGCTCGCCCTCGATCCCCTCGTACAGGCGCAGGTCGCGGCGGAAGTAATCGCGCGAGCGCTCGCGCAGCTTGAAGCCGGTGGAGAACTCGTTGAAGGCGAGTACATTGATCTCGCGGGTGGCGTCGAACTGGAAGGATTCCTCGACATCCTCCGCACGGATGGTCCGCCACTCGAGGCGGCGCCCGGGCCAGTCCGCCGGGTTGTTCAGGTCGACATTGTTGTACTGGATATCCGGTACGCTGTTGCCGTCCGCCCGCGGAAACAGGAAATCGAATTCGATACCGCTGGTCTGGCGGAAACGCGTACGGCGAATTGGATCGGCATCCTCGCTGTCCGCGGTGGAGCGGAACAGATCGGCGGACAGGTCCCAACTGCCGATCGCCCAATCGACGTTCAGGCCCATGGACAGGTTTTCATCGTGGATACCGGAGCTTTCGCGCCCGATCTGCACCGAACCGTCGGTGGTCGTACCGCCCACCACGGCGCCGTCGCGGATGACCGCCGAACCGGGCACCAGGCTGGTGCCGTAGTCGGCGCTGTAGGTGAACTCGTCGTAGTGTACGTCCTGGTCTGTGTACAGCAGGTCGAAATTCACATCCAGGCTGTCGTTCGGGCGCCACTGCAGGGCCGTGCTCAGGCCGGTGCGCTCGCGCTCCTCCAGCTCCAGTGTCGGGCGCACGCCACCGGGCGTAATCACGGAACCGGTGTCCGCCGCACCGTCGCCATCGGTATCGATGCCGTCTTCGATTTCGGTCCAGCCGAAGTTCAGCGCACGGTCCTGGCGCGCACTGCGCTCCGCATAGGCACCGGAAACCAGCATACCGAAGGTATCGTCGTCATTTTTCCAGCTCGCCAGCCCCGACAGGCGCGGGTTGTTCTCGCCGGCCAGTTCAGAGCGGTTCTGCTGGGCGCTGACATTGAAGGTACTGGCCGGCAGGTCCAGTGGACGGAAAGTGCGCACATTGACGGTACCACCGATGGCACCGGCATCCATATCGGCAGTCGGGCTCTTGATCACCTCGACACCGGACACCAGCTCCGCCGGCAGGGTGTCGAAGCGGAACTGGCGACCGAACTGCCCGGAGGTGCGCACATTCTCGTTGACTGCCATGGTGCGGCCGTTCAGTGTGGTTACCTGGAAGTTGGCCCCCAGGCCGCGAACCCGTACATAAACCCCTTCGCCGCGATCGCGGGTGATGGTGACACCGGTAACCCGCTGCAACGCCTCGGCAATGTTCTGTGCGGGGAACTCGCCGATATCCTCGGCGACAATGGCATCGACCACGCTGTCTGCGTTGCGCTTGGCATCAATCGCCGACTGCAGGCTCTTGCTGTAGCTTCCGGTAACGACAATCTGCTCCATCAACTCGGCGTCTTCCTGCGCCGCGGCAGGAACCGCCGCGACGCCAAGCGCGGCCATGGACGCAAACAGTGCGCTCTTTCTGAAAGTGGGCTGTTTCATTCTTGTCTCCAGGTTCTCACCTTTCCGTCAATAAATCGTTGCTTGTTCGGCGAGGGGCCCGCTCGCGACACCTGCGTAGAGAGGGAAAGGGTGAGAAAGGGGACAAATATTTTTAGTTTTCTGGAATCCAGGTGGTTTAACTTTACTGAAACAAAAAATGACTAGCATGACGCCTGAGCGCTTTGCGCCTTGCCACTGAAAAACGCAGAACCGTTTCAGAAACCGGCGCTGGCGGCACCGATAGATTTTCGGCGCAAGCCGGGGTGAGCCGTAAAGCAACCCCGGCTTTCACGACAGAAAGCTATTCGATACGCCCCGCGTGGATCAGATCCGTCAGCTGCCGGTGCCATTCAACGTCCCGCCACATACCCGCGAATTGCGGGCCGCAGAAATGGCTGGTGGACAAAGCCGTCCAGCGGCCGGTCTTCACCGCCTCCTCCACGCCGAACGCGCACAGTTCCCTGACCCAGTCCCAATCCAGTAGCGGCCAGTCCTTGTAGGCCACCAGCGCCCAGCCCTCCGTGGTGACCAGCGGTTTTCCGGCCTGCCGCGACCACTCAGCCAGCAGGTCGATACCGCCCTTCAGGCGTCCCTTCCAGTGTTCCGGTTCTTTTCGGTAGAGCGCCTCGGCGTTGCGCGCCAGCACTTCGTACATCTTCGGGTCAAAACCCGCCGCACCGAGATCGAACCCCATCCTTTCATCGAAGTCGCTGACCTCCGCCTGCGACATCCAGATATGCGGCTCGAGCAGATCCATGAAAGAGACATCCTGCTGTCGCCAGTTGAGATATTCCGCGGTGTAGGAAAAACAGTAGTCGAGGTCGGGATACGCCTGCCGCAGTATGGCGATGGAATCCATCATCCACTGCCTCACATCCTGCCGGGTACGCGACGGGCCGACACCTTCCGGGCCCGCCCCGAGCTGCAGGAAAGGCGCCCACAGCGGCGCCGGCCACTCGTTACAGAGATCCACCCACAGGATGTTGTCGATCAGCCCCGCGGCGGCGATAGAGTCCAGGGTGCGCCTCCAGCTTCGCCCCAGGTCTTTCGCGGAAGTGATCCCCATGCGCACATCATCGCTGTCCTGCCGGAACCAGGTGGAGAGAGCAACCTTCACGTCCCGCTCTGCACACAGGCCGATAAATTCATTCAGGGCCGGCTGTACACGGACTTTCGTCAACGCCGGGCTGCCCCAGTCATGCTGGCTCCAGACCGGCAGCAGTTCCCATTCCCGTTGCGGGCCGGCATCGATGAGATGGGGGTAGGCGTCGATACGAACGGCGTCGTAGCCACGCTCCTTCAATTCATCCAGCGCCTTTCCCCAGTCCTCATAGCCGGCGCCGGGCCAGCGGCGCTCCAGCCAGGAGAAATCCCACATCGCGACCGCCAGTGGATGGGTCAGTCCGGACTTCAACATTTTCAAGCTCCTTCAACAGATCAATCGGAGCAATCACTATTCCCCATTGATCCCATGCAGGGAAACGAGTAGTTTTCGACAGTTCATCAAGAAAAGCTTGAAGATCCATGCAGCGAATGCTCCCCGGGACCCGGGCCCTCAGAACCTTCGAGGCCGCCGGCCGGCACCTGAACTTCACCCGCGCGGCCGAGGAGCTGGGCCTGACACCTGCAGCGGTCAGCTTCCAGATCAAGGAGATCGAGGAACAGCTCGACATAGTCCTGTTCACCCGTACCAGCCGCAGGATCCGGCTCACGGCAGCCGGTGCCGTGCTGTTCGAGGCGGCCAGCGATGCACTGGATAACCTCCACCGCGCCACCAGCCGTGCCCGGAAAATGGCCCGGGGCACCGCACACCTGCGCCTCTCCCTGGGAGCGAGGTTTGCCAGCCACTGGCTCCTGCCGCGCCTGTCGCGCTTCCGGGAAGCAAACCCGGGCCTGGAACTGACATTCGATATCACCGATCGGGTGCGGGACTTCGACATCGACGACGTGGACGCAGCCATCCGTTTCGGCCACGGGCGCTATCCCGGCACACGCTCTGAGCGGCTGTTCGATACGGTCGTTATCCCGGTGTGCAGCCCACAACTGCTCGAAACCGGCCCCGCCCCGCAGGAAGCCCGGGACCTGCTCCACCATACCCTGTGCCATGTCGACTGCCAGATCGAAGGCATGGTCTGGCCAGGCTGGGCAACCTGGATGGCCGCGGCCGGCATCGACAACTTCGACGACAGCCGCTGCCTGTCCTTCACCGACTCAAGCCACGTGATACAGGCCGTGACCGACGGCAACGCAATCGGCCTGGTGGAACTGGCAATGGTGGAAAACGACCTGGCGCAGGGGCGGCTGGTGAGATTGTTCGATATCGGCGTCAGTGTGGCGGACGAGTACGCCTATTACCTGGTTTATCCGGAAGGCAGTCGCGAAACCCCTGGGGTGCAGGCACTTCGTACGTGGATGTTGCGTGAAGTATCCCGGGAGTAGTGAGATTCCTCAAATACCTTGGGTCGCAAGGTTTTATTGCACCGTTCAAACCTAGTGGGCCGCTCTGAACTAACCCCAGTAATCCTTATTAAACAACGCGCCGCAGGTTTCGCTCCTTTGTCACGATCTTGCCGCAGGAAACGGTTCCGCGGGCGGCGTTGCCAGTGTGATGAGGTTGCCGTCGGGATCGTGCAATTGCGCCAGCGTCGAATAATCACCCGGTATGTCCTCTCCGAGTGCGATCCCCAGATCCAGCAATCGGCGTCGCTCGGCGGCAAGATCGCCGATATATAAAAACATCACACCTTTACCTGCGATCTCGTCGCTATCAGAGAGCATCAACCCACCCTGATCGAAAAGCTCCCACTGTACCAACGTATCCATGGGCCGGTAATCTGGCTTTCGACCCAACAGTTTCGTATACCAGATCTCGGCCGCGGCGAGATCCGCGGTGAGCAGCGATGTATAGATTCTCTGCAGATTCATTTTTTCCTCCGAGATGGTATCTATATGGCCGAACCAACGGGTAAAGGGGTCGCGCCGGGCTAGCCCGGATAGCCGCTAACGCAACGATGGATCCCTTACTACATATGAGCTTCTTCCGGAACCCGTACCAAAAGATCGGTAACCCCGATATCGACACCCGCCTGTGACAGCAAAGTAGAGACTTGTCCTCGATGATGAGTCTGGTGGTTAAAGAAATGCAGAACCAGGCTCGAATATCGTTTACTAGACGGAACGCCCTCGATGCTGTGATAGCTGAGAACAAAATCCAGATCAGCATCACAAAGCTCGGCGACCCAACTGATAATCCGGTGGTCCAGCCAGGCCCTCCGTTCAGATAAACGACCGAGATCGTCAAAGAGCTTTTGGTCCAGGTTCTTCGGGTCCTCAAGATCAACGACCTCCCGCAACGAGTTCAGGCAGGAAGGATGAGTGGCAAACCGTTTGAGCCAGATGGTATCAGCAACGAGGATGTGGTTCAGTGTCCCGAGGACAGAACCAAAAAAAGCCCCCCGGTCTCTTGCCAAATCTTCGGCAGAGAGGCATGCCGCGGCTTCATATACCTTCAAGTTCATCCACTGATTGTAGCCGGCCAGCAATGCAAAGTGATTTTTCAGGCTCATCAAAACTTCTCCTTATGACGGAGCAGCAAGGATTGTTTACCAACCCCCGCGCTCTACAACTCAAAGTAGGAACGATAGGCTTTCGGAATATCCTGAATAGGTTGCAACTCGATGCGCCGATAGAACACCTCCCCTGCCTCACTCTGAAGGACAATCTGCCCTTTTGTCAGAGGCTCGACGCCCGTCTCAGTGGGATACGATGAATTCCGCAACGCCATCACGACCTCACCGTTGACGATATGAAGACTTTTATCCTCATAGGTGATCAACTCCAGCGTGTTCCACTCACCGGAGGGCTTTTCGTTGTTGTGGCTCGCGCGACAGGTGATCGGTTCTCCATCGCCACCAAAGGTTTCCAGTGGGACTTCGGGATCATATCGGTGAGCTTCGTCCTCCCCTTTCGAGGCGCACTGGATATCGATCCGGGAGGAGCCAATTTTCCACCAGTCACCGGTCAGCCCTTCCACCCCCTGTTCAACGACCTGAAACTCCTGCGAGAGCGGCCAGGCACGCCAATAGTCTACTCCATGCTCACCCTTTCCATGGTACAGAATACCGCTATCCAGTGGCAAAGCCTCCCTCGGCGGCCACTTCTGGTTGCCCCACTTTACCTGTAGCCGAAGGCGATAGTTACTGTAGTCTTTTCTGGTAAAAATACCGCCGTATATTTCACCGGAAATCCGCAGTACAGGCTCACCGCTTTCGGTACTTACGCTGAAAACATTCCACTCGTCCCTGTCGTAGCCAACTGGCTCGAGATACTCTCCGCCTTCATCCTGCCTCAGGTCGCTGACTTTCGTCCCTGGATTTGGGAAGCCCAGATAAGTTCGCCACTGACTGAGTTCAGTATCCAGCAAGGGCTGCCACTGAGTTGCGCTCGCCGATAAAGAAAGGCCCAGCAGCAAAGGGAATAATAAAATTGTGTAACGCCTATGATTTTTTATCATGAGATCATCAATTTTCCATATGATAGATTAAAAAAATACAATAAAACATATATTTTTAGCCGCCTCCCTTAATACAATAACCAGGCACTTACTCTTCACGGGAAACCTAGTTATCCAACGATTTTAATAATTTTCCATTTTGAGACAACTACGCAAAAAGGCCCACTACATGAGCCATTTTTATTCGTCAACATGATTTAAAATACCATTGCGTGATCAACTAAAAAACGTCCATCTTCATAAACCAAAACCATTTCTGCCACGTGCTCACCTGGAGCCTTTGTGTAATATTGCTTCCACACAATAGCCGCAGATTCTGGTCTTCTGAAAACGGCAACTGGCTCTCGTTGCGCAAAGAACCCTTTCTCTTCCTGATATTTCACGCAAACCTTATTCAGATGATCCCTGGTGACAATCTTTAGCATTCTCTTATTGAAATCTCGAACGTGTCGATCATGATCAATATTTGTCGATGCCTCCATCAGGTTATCCATGATGGGATTAGCTATGTCTAATATTTCTTTCTCCGACATCTCTTGGAAATTCATCCTACCTCCTCATGAGTCTCAAAATCGCGGCCAACTGTGAGCGATTTATATTCGATGATGGAACCTCAACTACCCGGTATAAAATGGGAAGAATCAAAATTTTCGACACAATATGATTTAATTTCAATTAAAGAATTCATGTTCAGCGACATAATTCATCTATAATCGGAACGCGACTTTTGCGTGCCGAGTGTCGATGGCATATAGTTAGTTGACTTGTCAGGAGTCGTCACAAGCTCCTCATACCGATTAACCGAATCTTGGTATTCCTTTTTGACAAGATCTTCTAATTCAGAAGGAAATGGGACGCCTACGTCAACAGGCTTTCACTAAATACATCCTCTGAATGAGACAACATCGACAACCTACCCCAGATCGAACGGTCAAACTCAATACATGCTATAAGCGGGTTCAAAAAACCGGTTAGCTTATTTCTATAATATTCAACTTCTGCTTTGTAGTGTTCCGCTTTAAGACCAGCTTCAAATACTTCATTAGCCTTTAGTGAAGCTAACTGTCTATTTAAGATAAACGCAAAAGCAGCAACCAAAAAAGGGGTCAGCACTGTTGCAACATCTTTTACTACTTCCATTAATTATCTCTTCTCATAATGGTCCACACAAGAACAGGAAAATAAGTGCAATGTTTTTTCCTAACCGACCAACTCGGCAGGAGCTGCGCTTCTTAACTGTTTCCGAAGCGCTCAAGCAGGTATCTTTTATTGGGACACGATATTTGACCAAAATAGATACCTATTGGGTAGAAACCGAGCAAATAGGGCTTTACCGTACATTTTTGCAATCCCGGAGAGAGTTCGGAGAATTCCATTTTCAAGCTCATGTACTTTCCATGAATTACTAGAGCGCTTTCCGAACACTCTTCTACCTGAATGCGACTAACCGGATTATCAAAACTAAATGATACCTGTGTCCCGAAGATGGCATTAACCCTGTAATAATCCTTTCCACTCTTTTCATAGAATCTAGATTCTAGGGAGCCTAAATGTATCTCTTTGCGTGTCATGTACACCATTTCTCGCCGTAGGAACCCCGGTCTCCCAGGGCCCTGTAGTGGTCAAAAATACTTCTTCAACTCATAATGCCGCGCACACCGGTGCGAGCTTGCGAGCATCCGGCAGCCGAAGGCTGCGTAGTGATGCGCTTGGTTATGAGTTCTTTTGCTTTTCATATTCTTCTGTAGCGTCCTCATCTACAAAAACTGACACGGGCTCAGCCCAGTGTGCGTTCGAGCCTCTTTTTTTAACCCCTGAAACCCAATATTCGGCTCCGGAATCTTCGCAAAAGTAGTTACCCAAGACACCGCCTCCTTTGGCACGAGCAAGCAAACGGCCTCGATAGTAAATGGTACGCCCCGTTTTCGAGAAGGTAACCCACCCAATACGAGCTTTGTGGCCGTCTATGTCGCCTTCTTTGTTCTCAATGTACATGAGCCGACGCTCATTTCCCCGAGTTAACTGACTCATGCTAGATACTCATAACGCCGAAATCAGCCGCGGCTAACTTTGTGCGCATTTTGCGCAATAATGGGAGCGCAGCGACCGCGCAAAAGGCGCACAGAGTTGGCCATCGCCGTGTCTGTCACTTGTTAAAACCCGGGGGCTAAATCTGAAACCGCTTTGTGCCAGTACGCCTAAGCCGGACGAAATAAGTTGCTGTACCCGCCATAAACCATGTCAAAAATATTGTACCCCATACCGGAAACCATGACTTTAAGGCGAGTGCGTAGATTACTACATATAAAAATATGCTACCTGTAGCCGCACCAATAATTGTCCCTATGAACCTTCCACCAGCTACAAGACGAGCACCGCATTTTCGGCACAAAACTGAACCGCCCAAAAACGCAATTCGCAATTTAGTTCCTGGTTTTACGATGGCGGTATTACAGTCTGGACATCTCAGGTGGTTCATAGGTTTTTAACGCTTCACATAAACGGCGTGAGGAACGAGCGTCCGGCGACCGCAGGGAGCGAATTTGATGTGATTGTTATATGCCACTTGGCACCTTCTCTAAGAACTTTCTTAGCAGGGATGCTGAGTGCGTGAAGTTTTCAAGCTGATCTTGCAGACCGTATGCCCATTTGATGCCATGAAAGAAATTATTCCTGAAACGATAAACTATGATCAGGCAGCCAATAAGCTGGGAAGCTGAATCTGTATTCTCCCCGGTTAGCACAGCACACACCAAATCAGGGTTGTCATTTTTACGTAGGTGGAGATTGTCAAAGCGATAATTCGTATTACCACCACCAATATAGCGATTGGAAAAGTAGTCTAAATGCTCCGTGAACCAACCGCCGTCGATGATTCCCGGCTCAATGCTTTCGACTTTCTCTGATATTTTCTTGACGGATGCATTGCTCTCCAACATTTGGGCCTCGAACAACGTCCAGAGCAACGTAAACCTCTGAAGCGCTTCATGTTCTTCAATTGAGAGATGCTCAACACCAGGAGCGATCTTTTCAATATCAGCTAGTTGAACCACAGAATCTCCTTTGGCATATAACGCCCCCAAGCAGGGGCATATTTTTGCGTTTTGAGCGCAGCGAAGCAAAAATATGTCCCGCTGCCTTGGCTTGTTAAGTTTTTGAAGTCTGCTGCATGCTATTGACTGCATATACAAACCCTACAATCACTGGGAATGAAATGGCTACTGCGAATATTTGACGCTCTTCATCTCTTGTTACTATTGGCCCGAGGGGATCGAACAGCCAGTGGCCTATTAATATCAAGAGCGCCCAGCAACACGAGGCTAGAACGTAGCCAAAGAACCTTTTGGCATTTACATTTATGCTGTTACCTTGGCTAGAAAATCGCCCCATCTGGATTACGCCAAGAACTGCACCAACAGCGCTTATGATTCCGGTAATGCCATTAATTGATTCCCATTCCATATCTAGAGCTTCGATTCCTAGTGAAACTTAACGCTTCGCGTCACCGGAAAAATAAAGTTGCAGAGCGTAGCGGCGCAGCTTTATTTTGTCCGAGTGCATGCGTTTGTTAGCTTTCGATCGCAAGTTGCTTAAGCCATTCTGTTGACGTGTGAAGCTGATCTTTCTGGAACCACATTAATCCAATACCCATCCATTCCAGAAATTTAACGCATTCACTATCGGGGGCTTCTGGTAACAAGATGGCTATATGCGGTTCTTCGTCACCTTTTAGGGCATACCAATAATCAAACAGTTGCCCTACAACCATTCGAATATTTGGTTTTTCTAATGAGCTTTTTACTTCAATTAATAAATCTTGTTTCTTGCAGTATTTTTGTACAAGGACATCGAACATACAGGAGTTATCACGACCTTCGAGTAAGGTATATTTTGATAGTGCTGTTCTGATCATATTTGTTAGTTGATTGTGGACTTTTCTTTGTTTGATTGTCCCAGCCTTGCGTATTACCTCAACGTCCTCTTCATCTTTAAGCGGTAATTTATCTTTATTTTTTGTTTCTTTATTCTTGAGCAAACCTTTCTTTGCCTTTTTTCTTTCTGTTTCAATAAAATCAGGTAAATCACTACCTACTTGATCAAGGTCTGCTGCATCTTCAATTCCACCTGTACCATAAAGATTTACCATTGCAGTGTACTGTTTTAATAAATCATCTCCCTGAACCTCCAATGCCTTAAGTAAGTTTTTTACACCTTCATTGCCATTGATAAGCGGAAATTTAATTTCCTTGTCCAGCATAAAAAATGCTGGTGTTAAGAAGTACTCAGCCTTCATAAGTTGTTTTTTATGGTTGGCCTTTGGAATTCCAGGTGTTTGTTGTATTGCCTGTATCAGCCTTTTCCTATCGCTGTTATTTTTAGCAGCATAGGCAGATTTATACATTGGCAACAGAGTATTAAAATTGTCTTCGACCCATCTTAAAGAGCTATTTCTATATGCTTTGTAAAAGTTTGTGAACCCTGTTTGTTCTTGAACTATTTTATCGACAGATGAATCTTTTAGAATTAGGGCTATATCTTGAGATACCTCCTCAAGTGAGGAAGACGTGAAATCCCTATTGAAAATATCTCCCAAAGCAGGAATTTTTGTACTCTTTATATAGCTAGCATTCTCACCTTCGTAGCTATTCGTAATCCATGACAGCTTAGATAAACCATATAGTTGATTCGGTGTTACTTCAGATTTCTTGAATACATAGCCAGCAATTTTGCGAACCATATGATTCGTATTTCTCTGTCTGTTTGCCCAGTCTACTGACATATATGATTTCCACTAAAAAGCTAACGCCGCGCTCAGCCGCAGCTTACTTTGTGTGCATTTTGCGCGAAAATGGGAGCGAAAGCGACCGCGCAAAAGGTGCGCAAAGTAAGATGTCGGCTGCAGCGCTTTGTTAACCCACGAACTGTGGGATCATTGCCCAGTTTTGCGGTGTTTTTTGGTGCAGTACACCACAAAATTTTATTGTACTGCCGCCAACGGCTTTTATATTTACATGAATAGGCATCTGCGGCGTCAAGCCTCTGAATACAGCTACCAGTTGTCCATTATAGGTATTCCCATCATTTAGCTTGATATTTTTATTGAAGCCAGTTTTTGTAGGGTCTTCATTTGGTGTTTTAAATACCAGCTCACTCTCCTCATTCGTAACGAGAATGACAAAACTTGTAATAGGCTCTAAATAATGTTGAGCTACGATATTAATATTTAGCTCGTTCTCGTCGCCGCTTACTGTAAAGCCCAAGTTCGAGTATGGTTGCTGATTGGCTCGCTGAAAGCCATTGAGGCCTTGAACTACATTAGCCATTTGCGCTACAGCAGCATCCAGGCCTACCGAGTAGAGATCAATATAGAGAGTTTGTGAGAGTATTGGAGGCATTGCCACTGAATCCAAACGAACCGGGACAAGCTTACAATTGCCATGACTCGCTTTGAGTAAAGCGTTTTGCCACTCAAGCGAGACCATTTTGCTCGAGATGCTATTTTGAGACACAAAAAAGAAGAAGTACTCAGCCTCGCCAAGTGCTTCTGACATTTTTTCTATAATTCCATCACCCGGCTGAATTGACCAAGAATCATAAAACACCCGGTCTTGGCCAAAGATCTCACGCAACTGAAGAGCTACCGGCTCCACAATGGGTTTATCCTTGTGATTATGACTAATAAATATCATTTTATACTTCTCAGCTAAAATCTTGAACGGGT
>NZ_JALKCV010000001.1 GCF_023634065.1 Microbulbifer litoralis | reverse complement strand
CGGGGGACGGGGCCGCGGCGCCTGTCGGCGCCGCGGTACAGGTACTGCCAGGTGTCCTCGATGTTGTGCGCCTCGCGGCCGATCAGGCACGGGACCACATGGTCCTCGAGGTAACTGGCCACGGCCAGTTCGCGGCCGTTCAGGGTCGCGTCGCCGACACCGTAGACGCCGGTGTCGGTCTCGATTTTCAGGGTGACGAAATTGCGGCCGGGGCAGGTGATGATGACCCGGGCGGCGGTGATTTTTGGCATTGAAACTTTCCTGCAAAAAATATCGTGCTGTCTGCAGATACTCTGTTTCCAAATCTGTTTCCAAACAGGTATCTATTGGATTGCCATAGCGGCGCAAGCCGGTATCCAGCTCAGTGGTACCTGGATTCCGGCCTGCGCCGGAATGACGAAAACATCCTGCAGAGGCAGTCAGAGACCGTCGAGGCCCAGTTCTTTCAGCGCACGCAGATGACCTTCGATACTGTCCTCACCGGTATAGGCCAGCGCGCGCCAGTTTTCCTCCGCAGCCATGGATTCCCCCGGCGCCAGTTCGCGATAGGGGGCGTGTACCTCCAGTTCCATGACGCCGCTGCCGGGTTTGTCCGGGTCCTGTTCCAGATACACTTCCACCTGGCCCTGTTCCGGATGGATGGATTCGCGCGGCTGCTGTTCGAACTCGATCAGGAACAGCTGGCCGCGGTCGAAGGCGGCGATCCAGCCGGCGGCGGGTTCGATAAACGCCTTGGCCTTGACGTTCTCACCGCGGGCGAAATCGAACAGCCCCAACTGGCGCTTGTTCTTGTCGGCTTGGGCCACAGCGGACATTTCCGGGAATTTCTCCAGGCGCAGGTCGCCGTCGAAATCCCTGACCGGCACATAGAGGCGGGCATCCGGGCTGACGCGGGTGTTGAACCAGATATCCCAGCGCACCGGTTCGTCGCGGCGATTGACCGCCTGCACCTGGTGTTGCAGCGTGTCGCCGTCGAGGCGATAGCGCTTGGTCAGCTGCAGGCCGGTGACCGGGCTCACCGGCGAGACCATTTCCGCCTCGGTTTCGGTCAGCTTTATCAGTTTGCTCGCGGCCAGTACCGTAAACGGATCCGGTGGCCAGACGGCGGCGGCCTCGCGACGCCCGGCGTTCAGCGTCTGCTGTTTCCACCAGTCGCCCTGTGGGCCGGGCCAGACGATATGGCCGAAGTAGGGCACGAACCCCGCCTCCGCAGTCGCTTGCGGTGCCGGTACCTCGCGTACCGCCGCGCCCACCTTCAACAGGTTTTCGCCGCCGGCAGTGGAGAAGCCGAGACCGCGCCCGCCGATCTGCGGGGTAAAGCGGTAGCTCAGTTTGTCGTTTTCCAGTGTGTGGGCTTCTATCTGCTGAGCGTCCGCCACAGCCGCACCGAATAGCGCCGCCAGCGCCAGGCTGTAGGAGCCAGCCCTGCTGGCGAAAGACCGGCGCCTCGTGATTCGCCTGCGGGGCAGGCTCCTACCGTTACATCGTCTGGATTGGTTCATGGTTCAGTCCGCAAAGGCGTTCAGTGTCTTGATGGTGCCGTCCTCGTTGTAGGCCAGCGGCATCATCTTCACATTGCGCAGGTGCGTCTGGCCGCCGGAGAGTTCGGTATCGTGGTAGAAGAGATACCACTGGTCATTGAACTTGGCGATGGAGTGGTGGTTGGTCCAGCCCAGTACCGGTTCCAGGATGACACCGCGATAGGTGAAGGGCCCGTAGGGGCTGTCGCCGGTGGCGTAGGCGATCTTGTGGGTGTCGCCGGTGGAATAGGAAAAGTAGTAGGTGTCGTTGTACTTGTGGATCCAGGCGGCCTCGAAGAAGCGTTTCTCGTTGTCGCCGGCGCGGATCGGGGTGCCGTCCGGGTACAGCAGTTCGATCTCCTTCGGCTCTTCGGCAAAGCGCAGCATATCGTCGGACAGCTTGGCCACCATCGGTGCGATGGCCGGTGCGTCGTCGGCCGGATAGCTGTCCTCGGCCACATATTCGCCGGTCTGCCAGCGTTGCAGCTGGCCGCCCCAGATACCGCCCAGGTACAGGTAGCTCTCGCCGTCGTCGTCCTGGTAGACGGTGGGATCGATACTGTAGCTGCCGGAGATGGGTTCCGGCTGCGCCTCGAAGGGGCCGGTGGGCGAGTCGCCGACCGCCACGCCGATGCGGAAAATATCCTTCTCATCCTTGGCCGGGAAGTACAGGTAGTATTTGTCGCCTTTCCTGGCCGCATCCGGCGCCCACATCTGGCGCTTGGCCCAGGGTACGTCCTCGACCGACAGGGCCACGCCGTGTTCTTCCACCTCGCCGCCGACCTTTTCCAGGGACAGGATGCGGTAGTCGCGCATCGCGAAGTGGGCGCCGGTGTCGTCCATCGGGATATCCGTCTCGATATCGTGGGACGGGTAGATATACAGCCGGTCGTTCCAGACGTGGGCGGATGGGTCGGCGGTATAGATATGGCTGACCAGCGGATCGGAGGTGAATTCGCGCTCCTGGGCCATGCGGCGGTTTTCCGCTTCCTTCTTGACGACGTCGGGGACCTCGCCGGATTTGTCGTCGGCGGCGCAGGCGGACAGGGTGGCGCCCAGGGCCAGTGCCAGGGTGGACAGTTTTGCTTTGTTCATCGCGTTTTGGCTCCGTTATTTATTGTCTGTGCTTTGTGTATTCCCGGCGGGGGCTGCTCTGCCGCCCCCGTCCCGGTCTTTTTGATCGTTCAGGGGCTGACCGTGAGCACTGCGGTTTTCAGTTGCCCGGAGTTGGCGCCCACCATTATCTCGAATTCGCCCGGCTCGACCACCCGCTGCATGGAGCGGTTCCACAGCGACAGGTCTTCGGCGTCGAGCGTGAAGGTCACCTCGCGACGCTGGCCGGGCTGTAGTGTGACGCGCTCGAAACCGCGCAGCTGCTTGATCGGCTGCGTGACCGAGGCGACCCGGTCGCGGATATAGAGCTGCACCACTTCGTCGCCACTGCGCTGGCCGGTGTTTTCCACCGTCACCGAGACGTCGACGGAACCGTCGGTGGCAATGTCGCCCGACGACAGTTTCGGTGTGCCTATTTCAAAGCGGGTATAGCTGAGACCGAAACCGAACGGGAACAGCGCCGACTTGTCGTCGAACAGGTAGCCGCGGCGCGCGCTGGGCTTGCGGTTGTAGTAGAGCGGCAACTGGCCGACGTTGCGGGCGAAGGTGACCGGCAGTTTGCCGCCGGGATTGATGTCGCCGAACAGCGCCTCGGCGATCGCGGTGCCGCCCTCCTGGCCGGGATACCAGGCCTCGATCAGGCCGTTGGCCCGGGCGGCAATATTTTCCAGTGCCGGCGGGCGGCCGTTGACCAGCACCACCACCACCGGCTTGCCCAGCGCGAAGAGGGCTTCCGCCAGTGCTTCCTGCTCGCCCACCAGTGCCAGGCTGGAGCGGTCGCCCAGGTGGTTTTCGGCCCAGGCCTCGCGGCTGGTCTGCGCCGTGTCGCCGAGGAACAGCGCAATGGCATCGGCCTTTTTCGCCACTGCCACGGCCTCGCGGATACGCTGCCGGTTTTCCTGCGGGTCGGCCAGTTGTACCTCGTCGGTCCACCAGTTGTCGTCTTTGGTGATGCGCACGCCCTCCGCGTGCAGCAGTTGCACGCGTTCGCCGACGCGGGACTGCAAGCCCTCCAGCGGGCTGACGGTCTGCAGCGGCTGGCCCGAGTAGCCGCCCAGGCGTGCCACCGCTGCGTTGGGGCCGATCACCGCGAGGGAGTCCAGCGCGCCGTCGTCGAGGGGCAGGGTGCCGTCGTTTTTCAGCAGCACCATGGATTTGCGCGCGGCCTCCAGGGCCAGGGCGCGGGCGTCGTCGTTGCCGGTAATCCGCTCGGCCAGGTCGGCGTCGCCGAACGGGTCTTCGAACAGGCCGGCGTTGAACTTCAGTGCCAGCATGCGGCCGGCGGCGGTATCGATCTGCTTTTCCGTCGCGCGGCCGTTGCGCACGGCATCGGCCAGCAGGCGGTAGCTCTCGCCGTCCGGCATATCGGTGTCGACACCGGTATCCAGCGCCGCCAGCGCGGCGGACTCCAGGTCCGGTTCCAGGTGGTGCAGGCGCTGCAGCTGGGCGATGGCGTCGTAGTCGCTGACCACGGCGCCGCCGAAACCCCACTCGCCGCGCAGCACATCGTCCAGCATCCATTTGTTCACATGGCTGGGGACGCCGTCGATCTCGTTGTAGGACGCCATCAGCGCGCCGATATTGGTGCGTTTGACCACCTGCTCGAACGGTGGGAAAAAGTATTCGCGCAGCGTGCGTTCACCGAAGGGTGCAATGCCCACATTGGTGCCGCTCTCCGGCTGGCCGTGGCCGGTCATGTGTTTGAGCGTGGCGAAGACGCGGTCGCCCGCCAGCGGCAGTGTGTCGCCCTGCAGGCCTTTCACCGCGGCCACGCCCATTTCGCCTACCAGGTAGGGATCCTCACCGAAGGTTTCCTCGATACGGCCCCAGCGCGGGTCGCGCGCGATATCCACCACCGGCGACAGCACCAGCGGCACGCCGCGGGCGCGCACTTCGCGGGCGATGACGGTATTGACCCGCTGCACCAGGTCCGTGTCCCAGCTGCTGGCCAGTGCGATCGACTGCGGGAAACTGGTGGCGTCGGCGCTGGCGTAGCCGTGCAGCGCCTCCTCGTGGAACAGCACCGGAATACCGAGGCGGGTTTCCTTCACCGCGTAGTGCTGTATTGCGTTGATATAGTCGACGGTGTCGCGCAGCGTGCGCCAGCGGGACTGGCCGCCGGGCTCGCTGCCGCGGCGGTCCGAGGGCCGCGCGATATGGCCGATGCCGTGCGGGAAGGCGTCGCGGGCGCGGGCCGGATCGAAATCGAGGTCGGCGTCCTGGATCTCGGTCTTGCCGGCCCAGATGGTGGTGATCTGGGCGATCTTCTCTTCCAGGGTCATGCGTGCCAGCAGGTCCTGCACGCGGGCTGACACCGGCGCCGAGGCGTCGCGGTAGAGTGGTGCGTTGCCGGTGTTGTCGGCGGGATCGCCGGATTCGGGTGCCAGGAAATAGGCCGCCGTCGCCAGGCAGGCGCCAGCGCCGAGGCCGATCAGCAGTTTCGGTGGCCGCAGGGGGAATGCCACGATATTTCTCCTCTCGCCGTTATTGTTGTTCTGGCTTTTCTTATCGTTGTGATAGCGCTACCATCATAAATCAGCGAACGGCTTTGTCAAAGCCGCTGCGACGAAAGAACAATGATAATGAGGATTCAGCGATGAGATGGCCCGCCATGGTGTGCCGCGCGGCACTGTTGTTCTCGATTGCCCTGAGCCTGGCGCCGCACAGCCACGCCGAGGACGGCTACGATCTGTGGCTGCGTTATCGGTCTGTGGAGCCCGAGTGGCGCGAAACCTATACCGTTTCGACACGGCAGCTGGTGTTGCCGCGGCGGCAGTCGCCGACGCTGCGGGCCGCCGCTGACGAACTGCGCCGCGGTATCGGCGGCCTGCTGGATATCGATATCGAATCGGCCGACAAGGTTGGCCGCGACGGCGCCCTGTTGCTGGGAACGCCGCAGGAGTCACCGGCGATCGCGGCGCTGGAACTGCCGCTGGAGGACCTGGCGAGGGGCGGTTACCTGATTCGCACCGAGCAGGTGGATGGCCAGCGGACTACGGTCATCGCCGCCAACGACGATATCGGCGTGCTCTACGGCGCTTTTCGTTTCCTGCAACTGATGCAGACGCGCCAGCCACTGGAGCAGCTGGCGATCGCCTCCTCGCCGCAGGTGGATCTGCGCCTGCTCAATCACTGGGACAATCTCGATCGCAGTGTCGAGCGCGGCTACGCCGGCCAGTCCATCTGGGACTGGTGGCGGCTGCCCGACTTCCGGCATCCGCGCTATACCGACTACGCCCGCGCCAATGCCTCCATCGGTATCAACGGCACCGTGCTGAACAATGTCAACGCCAATGCCGATATTCTCACCGCACGCTATATCGACAAGGTCGCGGCGCTGGCCGGGGTGTTCCGGCCCTATGGTATTCGCGTCTACCTGTCCGCGCGCTTCAGTGCGCCGATGGAGATCGGCGGCCTGGACACGGCGGATCCCGGAAATCCCGCCGTGCAGCGCTGGTGGAAGGAAAAGGCGGATGAGATCTACGCCGCCATTCCCGACTTCGGCGGTTTCCTGGTCAAGGCCAATTCCGAGGGCCAGCCGGGCCCGCAGGACTACGGTCGCAGCCACGCCGACGGCGCCAATATGCTCGCCGCCGCGCTGGCCCCCCACGGGGGCGTCGTCATGTGGCGCGCTTTCGTCTACGCCCACGACAACCCCGATGACAGGGCCAGGCAGGCCTACAGCGAGTTCAAGCCGCTGGACGGCGAGTTCGCCGACAACGTCGTCCTGCAGGTCAAAAACGGTCCCATCGACTTCCAGCCGCGGGAACCCTTCCACCCGCTGTTCGGCGCCATGCCCGGCACGCCGCTGATGATGGAATTCCAGATCACCAAGGAATACCTGGGCTTTGCCACCCACCTGGCCTACCTGGGGCCGCTCTACGAAGAGGTGCTGGAGGCGGACACCTGCACCGGACCCGGCCCCGGCAGGAGGGACGCAGCTTGTGATGGCAGCGCCACGGTTGCCAGTGTCATCGACGGTAGCCTGCACGACTACGGCCACACCGGCATCGCCGGGGTCGCGAATATCGGCCGCGACCGGGACTGGTCCGGCTCCATCTTCAACCAGGCCAACTGGTATGTCTTCGGCCGCCTGGCCTGGAATCCGCGCGGCTCCGCCCGCGCCATTGCCGAGGACTGGCTGGAGATGACATTTGCCGCGGATGATGCGTTCGTGCAACCCGCGGCGGACCTGATGATGGCCTCTCGCGAGGCGGTGGTGGATTACATGACCCCGTTGGGCCTGGCGCACCTGATGGCCACCGGTCACCACTATGGCCCGGCGCCCTGGGTCTCGGAACTGGCGCGCCCGGAGTGGAACCCGGTCTACTACCACCGCGCTGACGCCGGCGGTATCGGTTTCGATCGCACCGCCGAGGGCAGCGACGCGGTGGCCCAGTATGCGCCGCCGCTGCAGCGGAAATTCTCATCGCGGGCCTCGGTGCCGGAAAAATACCTGCTCTGGTTCCACCATCTGCCCTGGGACCACCCGATGCCATCCGGTCGCGATCTCTGGCAGGAACTGGTGTACCGCTACGATCGCGGGGTGGCGCAGGTGGAGGAGATGCGCCGGGACTGGGCACAGCTGGAGCCGTTCGTGGATCGGGAGCGCTTTGTGCAGACTTCGAGCTTCCTGGCCATCCAGGAGCGTGAGGCGCGCTGGTGGCGCGACGCCAGCCTGGCCTATTTCGGCGCGGTGTCCGGCCGCGAACTGCCCCCGGGGGCGCGCGCACCGGCGCACTCGCTGCAGTATTACCGGGCGCTGTCATACCCCCATGCGCCGGGGCATTAGGGCGTTCTGGCGGGGTCCGACTTTGTGATACGTGCAAAGTCGAACGTCAGGATTTGCGTCGCGGCGCCCATCTGGACGATTTCGTTCCCGCGGGCGGGGCAGGATAAGGCTGCGACGTTTGTGATTCCTTACACCCGAAAACCCTGCCGCGCGGATATTGGCTGTTGTGCGACAGTGCTCCGTGTGTTGCAGAAATGAAAAGTTCTTGACTTCCACCGGGTGTAAGCGTAATCCTAATGATGGTAGCGGTACCATCCCGCTAACAAAAATTAGAAGACGATCAAACAATAAACATAACTAAACCGCCGTGGTATTTCCGGAGTTGTGCAGCCGGGAATGGCTGGGCGGCTAATCGCGAGAAGGGAGAACCCTATGTTCCAACGCAAGAAGCTGTCGGATGTAATCATCACCGCCGTGGCTACCATGGCCTGTGCCCAACAGGTGGGTGCCCAGGAAACATCTGGCTCGCTGGAAGAAATCACAGTAACCGGTATCCGCGCATCCATGGAGCGTGCCATGGATATCAAACGCGATTCGTCCGGTGTGGTAGATGCCATTTCCGCCGAAGATATCGGTAAATTCCCCGACACCAACCTGGCCGAGTCGCTGCAGCGGATTACCGGCGTTTCCATTGACCGGGTCAATGGTGAAGGTTCCCAGGTCACCATCCGTGGCTTTGGTTCCGACATGAATATGGTCACGCTGAACGGTCGTACCATGCCCGGTGGTTCCGCGTTTGGCGGTGGCAGTGGCGCCGGTATCACCCGTGGCGGTCAGAGCCGTGCATTTGACTTTGCCAACCTGGCTTCCGAGAGCGTCAGGGGCATCGAGGTTTATAAAACCGGCAAGGCCAACATTGCCTCCGGTGGGTTGGGCGGCACCATCAACATCAAGACCACCCGGCCCCTGGAAGATCCGGGCTTCAAACTCAGCCTCGGCGCCAAGGCGGTGAACGATACCACCAACCTGAACGGCGACGATTACACTCCCGAGGTTTCCGGTATCTTCAGCTGGACCGATGACAGCGAGCGTTGGGGGGTCTCCCTGACCAGCAGCATCCAGCAGCGTGATTCCGGTGCTGCCGGTGCCACGGTCAACGACTGGGCTATCGGCCGCTGGGGACAGGACGATCTCTACAGCCTCACTGACGATGCCCAGATCACGAACGCCCCCGAAGATGGCCAGTTGTATGTACGCCCCTTCGATCTGCGTTACACCTGGTCCGATCGCGAGCGCGAGCGCACCAATGCCCAGGCGACTTTCCAGTTCCGTCCGGCAGATAACATTACCGGTACCCTGGATTACACCTTTGCGGAAAACCAGCTGACCGAGTTCCGCAGCGAGCAGACCCTGTGGATGTCCAACAGCAGCAGCGTTGCCGAAATAATATTCGACGACTCCACTGTGGCCACACCCGAGTTTGTCCGTGAGACCAACCTGACGGACAAGGACATGGGCTTCGAGCAGCAGTGGCGCGAACAGGAAGATACCCTGAAGTCCGTCGGCTTCAATCTGGACTGGGAAGTGAACGATTCCCTGACACTGGCCCTGGATGCTCATGACTCCAGCATGGAGAGCCTGCCCGCGGGCCCCGGCGACGCCGGCTCCATCGACATCAGTCTCGGTGCCCCGGTCGTTGCCGGCCAGAGCTGGGATTTCCGCGGTGACCTGCCGGGTGCCAACTTCATTTTCGACGATTCCGGCAAAGCCAACGGTGGCAACACAGCGGGCCAGTTTGACGGCGGTGATTTCGGCAGCCAGGTGGCGCGGGTCTGGTACGCCTCCCAGAAGACCGACATTTCCCAGGTCAAGGTGGACGGCAGTTACGAGTTTGACAACGGCCGCTTTGACTTCGGGATTGAGGATCGCAGCACCGAGTTCCTGTCGCGGCAATCCAACCGCCAGTGGACCATGGGTGACTGGGGTATCAACGACACAGGCGCCACCGGCCTTGACGGACTACTGGAGCCTTTCGGTCTCACCGGGCAGTTTGATGATTTCAGCCCCTCCGGCGACGCAACCAACCTCGGCTTCCGCGCCTCGGATCCGACCGGGCTGTGCAACTGGGCCGTGGAAAACTATCCGCGGGGTGGTGATGCAGCCTGCGCGCACACGGATAACTGGAGTGCCAACAACAAGGTCGAGGAAGACGTGCAGGCGGTCTACTTCCAGGTGGCGGTAGACAGCGAACTGGGCGGTTTCCCGGTGAACTACCTGACCGGTATCCGCTACGAGAGCACGGATTCCACCTCGACCTCGGAAGTGCTCATGCCCGACTATTTGCTGTGGCAGGACAACAATGACTTCTCGAGAGTGGATACCGACCAGAAGGTGTCGCTTACGGTCGACAATAGCTATGACCACCTGCTGCCCAGCTTCGATTTCTCAATCGATCTGCGCGATGACCTGAAGGGACGTTTCTCCTACAGCAAGACCATCGCCCGCGCCGGCCTGGGCAGCCTGGCGGCCGTTCCCAGTGGCTGGGCTACCAACGGCTCGACGCTGAACGGAGCCAACCCGACGGCGGACGAGACCAACCCGCAACTGATACCTTTCGAGTCCGATAACCTGGACCTGTCCGTGGAGTGGTACTACGGCGACACCAGCTACGTTTCCCTCGGTTTCTACGAGAAGCGGGTGGACAACTTTATCGGCAACGAGAAAGAGAATCGAACCTTCTTCGACATGCGCGATGTCACTGCCGGCCCCCGCGCCCAGGACGCGATCGCGGCACTTGAAAGTGCCGGAGTAGCCGTCGACGACACCACCCTGTTTTCAGCGATGGTGTACGAGGAATACCGGGGTGATCCGGATGTGGTATTCCCGTCGGAGTGTGGTGACCTGTCATCGAGCCTCAGCGGTTTGGCCAATCCGGACTGTAGCGCAAAAATCGGCAGTCTGGAGAAGGTCAAAAGAGACGAGAACGGGGATATCATAACGGATGACAACGGCAACCCGGTGCCTAACGGCGCGGTTGATTTGAGTCCAAATAGTGATGATCCGGTGATGGTGTACGAAACCACCTACCCGACCAACCAGAAGAGTGCCAAGATCCACGGTTTCGAATTCGCGGTGCAGCATTTCTTCGGCGAGACCGGCTTCGGTGTGCAGGCCAACTACACCACCGTACGCGGCGATGTGGGCTACGATGTCGATGCCGACCCGTCTGAAATACAGTTTGCACTCCCGGGCCTGAGTGATACCGCCAACCTGGTGGGTATCTACGATAACTACGGTATCCAGGCGCGCCTGGCCTATAACTGGCGTGATGACTACCTGATGTCGATCACTCAGGGCTCTACCGACGCGCGTTTTGTGGAGGCCCATTCTCAGTGGGACCTGAACGTCAGCTACCAGGTCAATGATAGCCTCGATGTCTTTTTCGAGGGGATCAACCTGACTGAGGAAGATGTTCGCCACTACTCCCGGAATACCAGTCAGTTGTGGTATCTGGAAGAGCTGGGTGCGCGCTATCAAGTGGGTGCCCGTTACACCTTCTGATATCGGGTTGAAGCGGCCACGCCGGGATAATCCGGAGTGGCCGTGCCCGGTGATAACCTCTCTGGACCATTGCATTATTCTATTGATGCAAGAGTTAAGTTTGTTGCTTGAATAACCTTGGCCGCTGGTTGCAGCGGCCTTTTTTTTGTCGAAACTTTCCTGTACTTTCATCTGAAGTACTTCCATACGAGTTGACCGTCGCCAAATGCCGGTCCTCCGCTGCATCCGCTGGTATCTGAAATGAGCAAACCTGTATTACTGGATAATGTGACGCACAAGAACTTGCGAGTCATCACCCGTTATGGAGAAGAGTTTGGTGATAACGTCAACCGGGTGTTGGTGTTCCCCACTGAGTACAGCGATGTGCAGCGGGAGTACCCGATTCTGCTGCGCAAGGACGGCGATAGTGGTGACTATCAGTCGATAGCGTTGCTCGGCTTTGCCAGGGGGGAAAATCTCTTCCTGGATGGCGGCAACTGGAATGCCGGTTATGTCCCGGGCATTCTCGCACGGGGGCCCTTCCTGATCGGTTTTCAGCAGCGGGAGGTGGACGGCGAGTCCCAGCCTGAGCCGGTGATCCATGTAGACATGGACAGCCCCAGGGTCAGCGAGACTGAGGGTGAGCCGGTATTCCTGCCCCACGGCGGAAACAGTCCCTATCTGGAGCGTATCGCCACGATACTGGGAGGAATCAATGACGGTATGGCTGCGGCCAGGGCCATGTTCGCCGCTTTTGAATCCCTCGAATTGATAGAGCCGGTGAATATTGAGGTCGAGGTGCACGAAGGTGAGAAGTACGACCTGCGCGGTTTGTATGCGATCAGTGAAGAAAAACTGACGAACCTGGACGGCGCATCGCTGGAGAAACTCAATCGCGCGGGTTTCCTGCAGGGCGCCTATCTGTTGACCGCTTCACTGGGTAATGTCAGGAAACTGATTGAAATGAAGCGTCGGCGGTTATTGGAGGCTGTTGGGCAGCCATAGAGGTTCTGATCGGCATGGTTGAGATAGAGAAAAAAACAAAAATCCTGGAGGGAGTCTCTGCGGACAGTATTCCCTGGCAGGAACTGATGGATGCCTGCGAGCCGGTTGTGCTGAAGGGGGTGGCAAAGGATTGGGAACTGGTAAAGGCCGGCAGGCAGTCAGCGCAACAGGCAATGGATTACCTGAAGTCTTTTCACAATGGAAAGACGGTCTGTGCCTATACGGGGCCGGCGGAGATAAAGGGAAAGTATTTCTACAAGAACAACCTGAATGAATTGAATTTTGATACCCAGCGTTTACCACTGGACCAGGTTCTGGACAGGATCGACGAACATCTTGGCAGTGATAGCCCGCCATCCATATACGTAGGGTCCACCACCCTGGATGCCTGCCTGCCGGGATTGCGAGAGCATAACGATCTGGTGTTTGATGACGCGATGTTTGGAAATGGGGCACCACTGACCAGTATCTGGATTGGCAATCGCTCCATTGCCTCTGCCCACTACGATGCACCCAATAATTTCGCCTGCTGTGTCGTCGGCCGGCGCCGGTTCACCCTGTTTCCGCCCGATCAGATCGACAACCTCTATCCCGGTCCCATGGAGCCCACGCCAGGTGGCCAGGTGGTCAGCATGGTTGACTTTGACGAGCCGGATTTCGATAAGTACCCCCGTTTTCGGGAGGCGCTGTCTGAGGCCCAGGTAGCGGACCTGGAGCCGGGCGATGCCGTTTTCTATCCAAGCCTCTGGTGGCATCAGGTGGAAGCCCTGTCGCCATTCAATGTGTTAGTCAATTACTGGTGGAATACATCGCCCCATTATATGGGAACTCCCATGAACGTGCTGTATCACGCACTCTTGAGCCTGCGCGACAGGCCGGAACATGAACGGCAGGGATGGAAGCATATTTTCGACTATTACATTTTTGGCGATCGAGAGCGTCCGCGCGAGCACCTGCCGGGTTATGCACAGGGGGCTCTGGCAACGATGGACGATATGAAAGCGAGGCAGCTGAGGGCGATGCTCCTTCATAAACTGAACAGGTAAAAAAAGAGATGAACCATAACAATAATAAGATCTCGAAGGTCGTCATTGCCGGAGGCGGTACCGCCGGCTGGATCGCCGCCGCGGCCCTGTCAAAAAAGTTGGGCGAGCTGCTCGATATTACCCTGGTGGAATCAGAACAGATAGGCACCGTCGGTGTCGGTGAGGCGACAATCCCGCCCCTGCGTACCTTTCACCAGCTGCTGGGTATTGATGAGCAGGCATTCATGCGGGCGACCCAGGCGACGGCAAAGCTGGGTATCGCGTTTGAAAACTGGGGAAAACAAGGAGATCGTTATGTCCACTCCTTTGGAAAAATGGGAACCAGTGCCTGGATGTGCGACTTTCATCACTTCTGGCTGCATGGCCGGGAGATGGGGTTCGACTCCGAGATAGGCGACTTCTGCCTGGAGTTGCAGGTGGCAGAAGAAGGGAAGTTTGCCACTTCAGAAAAATCACCACTGAATTTTGCCTATCACCTGGATGCGGGAAAGTATGCAAAGTTTCTGCGCGAGTTCAGCGAGCGCCATGGAGTGACACGCCTTGAAGGGAAGATTCTCGAGGTACAGCGGAACAATGAGACTGGCTCAATTGACTCATTGCTGTTGGAGGATGGCCGTGAAATTGCCGGTGATCTTTTTATTGACTGCACAGGTTTTCGCGGGCTACTGATAGCGGAGGCCCTGGACACCGGCTATGAGGATTGGTCCCAGTGGCTGCCCTGTGACCGGGCTGTACCGGTGCAAACCCGCGCCACCGGCCCGGCATTGCCCTATACGCGCTCCATTGCCCACGAGGCTGGCTGGCAATGGCGAATTCCACTGCAGAGTCGGGTCGGTAATGGTCTTGTCTATAGCAGCCATTACCTGTCTGATGAAGATGCGATGGAGAAACTGCTGTCCAATATCGAAGGGGAAACAATCACCGAGCCCCGTGTGATCCGCTATCAGACCGGACGCCGCCGCCAGGCCTGGAGACACAACTGCATCGCACTGGGATTGGCGGGTGGTTTTGTCGAGCCGTTGGAATCGACAAGTATTCACTTGATTGTTACCGGCATCACGCGGCTTATGCAGTTATTCCCTTTCGGGGGCATCAGTCCGTCGCTGGTCGATGAGTACAACCAGCAAACCCGGGATGAGCTGGAGAAAGTGCGCGATTTCATTGTGCTTCACTACCACGTGACTGGCCGGGACGACAGTGAATTCTGGCGGCACTGTAAGAGTATGCAGATTCCCGATTCACTCGCACACCGCATCCATCTGTTCCGCGAGCGCGCTCACGCTTACCAGGATGGCGGCGAGTTGTTCCGCGTGGATTCCTGGGTACAGGTGATGCTGGGACAGGGACTGGTCCCCGAGGGATACCATCCCCTGCCCCGGCTGATGAACCGGGAGGAAATGCGAAAATTCCAGCAGGGGATCAGATCCGGAATCTCCCGGGTCGTCTCGGCTCTGCCGCAGCACCAGGAATTTATCGAGCGATACTGCATGGCGGATGAGCGTGAGGTGTCGCCCTGATGGCAATGCACGTCCATCCGGATTTCCATATCCGCAAGCTGGCCATCGGCGCTGAGGAAGCACCACTGCTGGTAGTGGATAACTGCCTCGCTGACGCGCAGCAATTGGTGGATATGGCTGCAGGAAAGTCTTTTGCCGAGCGGGGGCGTTTCTATCCAGGCGTCCGCGCCCGGGCGCCGCTGCAGTACAAGCAGTTTCTGCTGGAGCAATTGGGCGACCTGCTGATCGATCAATTCCAGTTGCACGGTCGCCGATTGTCTTTTTCCATGTGCCATTATTCCCTGGTTACCAAGCCGCCGCAGGAACTGGGGTTGATACAGCGTATACCCCATATCGATTCCGTCGAGTCCAACGGCCTCGCCACCATTCACTATCTTTTCCGCCGCCCGCTTGGGGGGACGGCCTTCTATCGACACCGGGCGACAGGTTTCGAGACGGTGGATGCTACCCGCCAGCAGTCCTATTTCGCCGCATTGGAAAAGGAAAGCGGGAACCCGGATTTCCCCGGTGGAGGCTATATCAATGGCGATACCCCCTTCTTTGAGCAGATTCACGCAGAGGAGGGTGTTTTCAACCGGATGCTGATCTATCGTCGCAACTCTCTTCACTCCGGCTCAATTGACGAGAGCTTTACTCCCGCGGGAGACATCGCTACTGGTCGATTATCGATCAACAGCTTTATCGATTGCCGCTGAAGAGCCCGATGGTTGCTTTAGTGTCGCTTTTGGATAGATCATAAAGCGTTGAATCAGGACTGCCGGGCAATAGAGACAGTGAAGCAGAGACAGAGCCGCCGCCAGCGCAATGCGCCCACCATCAGCGACGTCGCCCGCGAGGCCGGCGTCTCGCCGATGACCGTGTCCCGTGTCATCAACGGCGAAAAGAATGTACGCGAGAAGACCCGCGACGAGGTCAACCGGGCCATCGAGGCGCTCGGCTATACCCCCAACCGCGCGGCCCGCAGCCTCGCCAGCGCCGACCAGATCATCATCGGCCTGCTCTACAGCAACCCCAGTGCCGCCTACCTGAGCGAGCTGCTGGTGGGCGGACTGGAGCAGGCCAGCCGCCACAATATCCAGTTGCTGGTGGAGAAGTGCGATAGCGAACGGGATGCGGAAGCCGTGGCCATGCGCCTGGTGGCGGGCGGCGTCGAGGGCATCCTGATACCGCCGCCACTGTCCGACCAGCCGCGCATGCTGAACCTGCTGCACTCCAGCGACACGCCGGCGGTGGCCATCGCGTCCGAGTGTGTGCGGGAGAACATCGCCTCGGTCAGTATCGACGACTACCGCGCGGCCTGCGAAATGACCCGCCATATCATCGCCCTGGGTCACGAGCGTATCGGCTTTATCACCGGCGACGACAACCAGGTGGCCAGTGGCCGGCGCCTGGCCGGCTATCGCGATGCACTCGCCGAGGCGGGCCTGTCCCGCGGTGAGGAGCTGATTGCGGAGGGGTTGTTTACATACCGCTCGGGGCTGGAGGCGGCGCAGAAGCTGTTTGAGCTGGATTCACCCCCCACGGCGATATTCGCCAGTAACGACGATATGGCGGCGGCCACTGTGGCCGTAGCCCACCGCCGCGGCCTGGATGTGCCCACCGATCTCACCGTCTGCGGCTTCGACGACACGGCGCTGGCCACCACCATCTGGCCGGAGCTGACCACCATTCACCAGCCGATCATCGAGATGGCCCGCGCGGCGGTGGACCTGCTGGCCGAGAAGGTCCGCGCCCGCCGCGATGAAGAGGAGCTCGAGAGTCGCCACCAATTGCTGGACTTTACTCTGGTGAGACGGCAGTCGGACGCCCCGCCGCCGGACGAAAAGCGCCGCGCGGAACAACGCAACCGCTCAGTGGCGGAAAAGCTCGGCTAGCCGCATGCTGCTGCCCCGGATTCCGCTTCGCTGTATCCGGGCTACGTGGGGCGGCAGCGGGTTCAGGCCCTCCGGCCCCTGTTGGAAAGGCGCCGCTATTTGAGATTTTGCGATGGTTGCGCGAGCATAGGCCGTTTAATCCAAAGAATAACGGACCCGCGCTCTGCCCATGCCTTCCCTCTCTGCCATCGATACCGCCCTCGCCGCTTTTGCCTCCTTCGTCTGGGGGACGCCCCTGCTGGTCCTGCTGGTGGGGGGCGGCCTGGCGCTGCTGATCTATTCCCGCGGCCGCCCCTATCGCCACCTGGGCCACAGCATCGACCTGCTGCGCGGCAAATACGACGATCCCAACGATCCCGGCCAGGTACCGCATCGCCAGGCACTGTCTACCGCGCTGTCCGGGACCCTGGGGCTGGGCAATATTGCCGGCGTGGCGATCGCGATCAGCACCGGTGGGCCCGGCGCAATCCTGTGGATGTGGGTCACGGCGCTGGTCGGGGTGGCCACCAAGTTCTACACCGCCTCGCTCGCGGTGATGTTCCGCGGGCGCGACTCCACCGGCGAACTGCAGGGCGGTCCCATGTACGTGATCCGCGAGGGGCTGGGCAGGAAGTGGATGCCACTGGCATTGCTGTTCGCCGTGGCCGGCCTATGCGGCCTGTTGCCGGTGTTCCAGTCCAACCAGACGGTACAGCTGCTGCGGGAATCCTTCGCCGTGCCTTTCGGCTGGATCAGCGCCGACGGCTCATTGCTGTTCGATTTCGCCATCGGCTGTGTGCTGGCCGCAGCGGCGCTGGTGGTGATCGTCGGGCGCATCCAGCGTATCGGCAAGTTTGCGGTGCGTATCGTGCCGGCCATGGTGATCTTCTACCTGGCGCTGACACTGATCGTGATCGGCTATTTCTGGCAGCAGGTGCCGGCTGCCTTCGCGCTGATTTTCAGCGATGCATTTTCCGGTCAGGCGGCGGCTGGCGGCGCCCTGGGGACGGTGATTGCCACCGGTATCAGCCGCGGGGCCTTCTCCAACGAGGCGGGGATCGGCACCGAGTCCCTGGCACACGGCGCCGCCAAGACCCGCGAGCCAATCCGCGAGGGCGTGGTGGCAATGACGGGCCCCATCATCGACACCCTGGTTATCTGTACCTGTACCGCACTGGTGATCCTGTTGACCGGCACCTGGCGCGAAGGGGAGGGGATTGCCGGCGTATCGCTGACGGCGGATGCCTTCTCGGAGGTCTTTGGCGGCTGGGGACCGATCATGTTGCTGGTCATGGTGCTGCCGCTGGCGTTCAGTACCATCGTCACTTTCTGGTATTACGGCGTTAAGTGTTTTGTGTTCCTGTT
This sequence comes from Microbulbifer litoralis, assembly GCF_023634065.1. GTDB lineage: Bacteria > Pseudomonadota > Gammaproteobacteria > Pseudomonadales > Cellvibrionaceae > Microbulbifer > Microbulbifer litoralis. The sequence goes on along the minus strand of NZ_JALKCV010000001.1, from coordinate 817,517 downwards.
TGGTGCGCGCTGGCAGAATTTTTACACTGCCGCTTATATCGTGTTGATCGTGATCGGTGCAGTGGCCTCCCTGAGTGCGGTGAACAATATCATCATCGGGATGTACGCGGTGATGGCCGTGCCCACGATGGTGTCGACGTTGTTGCTGGCCAGGCAGGTCAATCGCGCTGCGCACAACTACTTTACCGCTCTGGACCTTGAGCAGGGCAAGGCGAAGGAGTCAGAGGCCTGACTCCCGCGCCAATCACAAAAAAGCCGAAGCCATTGCTTCGGCTTTTTTGTGAGCCTTCCGTCAGTGATCAGGGGACGACGGAAACCTTTGTGCCCACCGACGCGTGGGAAAAGAAGATCTTCGCCATATGCCAGGGCAGGCGGATGCAGCCGTGGGAGGCCGGATAACCGGGCACCCGGCCCGCGTGCATGGTGATGGCGCCGTTGATGCGCATCATAAAGTCCATGGATGCACCGCGGAAAACGGCCCCAGGCGGCCGGCGGTCTCGGCGTACGTCTACATTGCTGCGCAGTACATAACCCCTGCGGCTGACATAGTGACCGTAGAGATTGGAGCGGTGATTCACTTTCTTCTCCGAAATGCGAAAGTTCCCGGTGGGGGTGCGATGACCGGCCATGCCGGTGGATACCGGTGAAACACCGGCAAGGCGGCCGCCCTTGTAGAAGTAGGCTCTCTGTTCACTCAGGTCGATCGTGATCCGGGCCGCGCCGCCCACGGCCGGGTTCCATGAGGTCTGCCCGGCGAAGCGGTCCTGGTACGTCGTACCTTCCCGGAGGAATTTGTAGCCGTAGTCCACGGCCTGGGCCGGAGGACTGGAGAGAACCGCGCCACCGAGCACCAGTGCCCCGGTAAGCGCCCCCATCTTTTTCAGCAGCGATGAATATCTTTGCATTGCACACCTCTCTTTTTTGCGTCGACCGCCGCGAACAGCGGCCACTTGCGAGCCTTACCCGATCCGCGCGCATTCGCGGGGCAACAATTTCCCGCACGTCACGGCGACGCGATAACGAGCATTGATTTCCCCAGAGCGGATTGCCGATGTGCCCCGGCATCCCCCGCAGAAAGGGCCCGCCGCAGACGCAGCCACGGCAAGTGGAAGGCATACTAAGGTGCTGATTTTGGCGCCATTACACCGATTGGGCATGACACCGAAGCCTGATAGAGCGGATTGAAAATAGTGTGTCGTGCGGAAGTGCCAGGGAGTCGGCAGGGCTTCACTCGGGGTTGTGGAGAGCCTCGCTCGAGCATGGCCAGCGCTATTTCGATTTGAAATAATAGGCCATATTGTTATGACTAATGTGCTGTGCGGGAAGTTCGCGAACAAAGGAGCGCGGTCAAGGCGAGAAAGTGCTGGAATAGCAGTGTTGTTTCTATTCTTTCTCAACGTAGAGCTTGACGATTTGGCGAAGCGAACTGGTCCCTGGTTTTGCGAGCGGACCACTAAGAGGTAATATCTATTGGACCCCCTCGCAATGACTGGAGGTGGCCCGCTAAGATCACTGAAAATCCGGTTCAGGGGAATCCAGTATGAACAATGAAGAAAAAGACGAACAGGAAATACGCCAGCTGGTCTCTACCTGGATGGAGGCAACCAAGGCCGGGGATGCAGAGCGCGTATTGTCTCTGATGACCGACGATGCCGTTTTTCTGGTCGCCGGTCAGCCACCGATGGGTAAAAACGACTTCGCTGCGGCCGCGCAGGCGCAGTCGGGTGAAGGCGCTCCCGGATTCGATGCCTGCAATGATATCCAGGAAGTCGAGATTTGCGGGGACTTTGCTTTCATGTGGCAAAAGCTGGCCGTGGTCGCCACGCCGCCCGGTGGTTCCCCGATCCGGAGAAGCGGGCATACGCTGACGGTTTTCAGAAAGGAGTCCGGCAGGTGGCTGCTGGCGCGCGACGCCAACCTGCTGGTGGCCGATGCCTGATGCAAGTTGGCTAGTGGTCCATGCGGAAAGTTGTGTAACTGTTCGCGTCGCCAAATCGCCCAGCTCTGCGTTGAGAAAGCTTGAAATAGAACCCTATTCCTGCGCTTTCTCGCCTTGATCTGAACACTTTGGCTGTGCTCCCTTGTTACCGAACTTTACAAACGGCCCACCAGACAAAAAAGGAACAGGATGAAAATAGAAACCCGGAGATTCCTGTTGCGGGACTTCGAGGCCGAGGACTGGCCCGCGTTCGAGGCCTACCACGCGGACCCGCGCTCGGCCGAATTCTACGGCGAGGCACAATCGCATCCCGACCACGCGAGGGAACTGTTCGAACTCTTCTCCCGCTGGGCCGGAGAGGAGCCGAGATGCAACTACCAGTTGGCAATTGTGCGGCGCGACGCCGGACAGACACTGATCGGTTGTTGCGGCCTGCGCCGCGATGAGCCGGCCTCCCCGGCTACGGAACTGGGCATCGAGCTGGCGCCGGACTACTGGGGCCGTTATCGCTATGCCGTTGAAGTGATGGTGGCGCTGGCGGAATTCGGCTTCACCGGGCTGGAATTGCGGGAAATCTACGGCGGCACCGTCAGTGCCAATTCGCGTATCGCCCGCCTGGCGGAATCCCTCGGTGCCCGGGCCGTAGTGCGGCCGGCACCGGAGTGGATGGCGGCGCGGGGTTGGCAGCAGGTGGAGTGGCAGATTGGCCGGGAGCAGTGGCGGGAGCGCCTTACCAGCGGCGATATGTCTGCCTCCGGCAGCCGCTAAAAATATTCGAAGGGCAGTCGATTTACCGCCCGGCCCTTCGATTAGCTGGTGAGTGTCATCAATCTCTCCTGTTGAGGAAACGTCATGTCGAAGAAAATATTTGTCAATCTCCCGGTTGCCGACCTGGGAGCTTCCGTTGAGTTCTTTTCCCATCTGGGGTTCAGTTTCAATCCCCAATTCACCGATGAAAGCGCCACCTGTATGGTTGTCAGCGACGATATTTTCGTCATGCTGCTGACCCACGAAAAGTTCAAGAGCTTTATCCCCGGCAGTATCAGCGACGCCAGAAGCAGTACCGAGGTATTGGTCTGCCTGTCCGCCGACAGCCGCGAAGCGGTGGATCAGTTGGTGGACAAAGCGCTGGAGGCGGGCGGCACGGAGTTCCGGGATCCCCAGGACTACGGTTTTATGTACGGCCGCTCCTTCCAGGATCCGGATGGGCATATCTGGGAAACCATGTGGATGGACCAGGCCGCGCTCCAGGGTGCGGAGTGAGCGGTGGCCCGGCCCTTTCGGGCCGGGCCGTTGACCATCCTGTTTTTCCTCTAACGAACCTGATTGCCCAGGTTCCGCGACTCGAGCAGGCAGACGGTATCAACGTTTATCCGTCTTATCGGCGAGTAGCGGCGAGAAGTATCTCAAGTCCATGCCTTCAGCCAACACCTCGTCGGCTCGCTCGAGGAAATCCCGCAGATAGGGCGTTTCAAAATGCCGATCCAGATCGTCCTGTGAGTGCCAGTTCTCGTACAGCATCCACAGCGCCGGGTCCTCGCCGGAGCGATGCAGGTCGTAGTTGATACAGCCGGCTTCCCGGCGGGTTGGTTCCACCAGTGCCTGCAGTCGGCGGCCGAGCTCTTCCTCCCGACCGGTGCGGGCGCGGATAAAGGCGACCAGGGTCAATGGTTTTTCCATCACGTTCTCCTCAATCGGGTTCAGGCAATGCTGTAGCCGCCGTCGGCCAGCAGGCCGTGGCCGGAGATAAATGAGGCGTCGTCGGAAGCCAGGAAAGCGACTACCCGGGCCATCTCACCGGGACTGCCGGCGCGCCCGGCGATAGTGTCGCGGGCGAAATCCTGCATGGCCTCCGCCGAAGGCCAGATGCGGCCGGCAGTCATGGCTGTGTCGATGACGCCGGGGCAGAGCGCATTGACGCGCACGCCGCGGCGGAACCACTCGATGGACGCGGTCTTGGTCATGCCCAGCACCGCGTGCTTGCTGGCGATATACAGGGCGCCGTTCTCGAAGCCGATCACACCGCCCATGGAGGCGTTGTTGATAATCGAGCCTGCGCCCCGTTCCAGCATCACTTTTCCCACGTGCTTCATTGCCAGGAAGGCGCCGCGCACATTGGGGGCGAAAACCTGGTCGTAGGTCTCCGCAGTCTGCTCCTGCAGCGGCGCGAAAGTGCCCTCGGTGCCGGCGTTGTTGAACAGGATATCGATGCCGCCGTATTCGGCCAGGGTCGCTGCCACCAGCTGTTCGATATCGCTCTCGCGGGTGGTGTCGGTCCGCACCGCCAGCGCCTCGCCGCCGCGCTCGCGGACTTCGGCCACCAGCTGTTCCAGTTCCTGCTCGCGGCGCGCGGCCGCCACGACCCTGGCACCGCGCGCGGCCAGCTCGACTGCGCTGGCTCGGCCGATCCCGGAACTGGCGCCAGTGACGATGGCGACGCGCCCCTGCAGGTTGTTGTTGGAAGTGGGAATGGTGTTGGTCATTGACTGCTCCTTGTTGGTCTGGCGCGCAGGGCGCCGGTGCAGTCGCAGGTTAGGGATTGTGATTGGGCAGAAAAACAGCAATTATCTTTACTCTTTATTAAGTAAATTTTAATAATTGTCATGCAGACCGATACATTGCGCGCCTTTGCCTGTGTCGCCCGCCACGCCAGCTTTACCCGCGCGGCGGCGGAGCTGGAAGTCTCGCCGCCGGCGCTCAGCCAGTCCATCAGCCAGTTGGAAGCGCGGCTGGGAACGCGCCTGCTGCACCGCACGACCCGCCGGGTGGGGCTGACCGAGGCCGGTAGCGAATTCCTGCAACGCATCGCTCCCGCGCTGGCGGAAATCGATGACGCGGTGGAGCGGCTGCACCGGCATGGCGCCACACCGTCGGGGACCCTGCGCATTACCCTGCCCCGCATCGCCGCGGACCATCTGCTGGAGCCGGTACTGGGCGAATTCAGCCGCGCCCATCCGCAGATTGGGCTCGAGTTGCTGGTGGAGGACAACCTGACCGACCTGGTGTCGCGGGGCTTCGATGCCGGTATCCGCCTGGGGGAGGCGCTGGAGCAGGATATGGTGGCCGTGCCGGTGGGCGAGCCGCTGCGCTGGCTGTTGGTAGCCAGCCCGGATTACATGGCCGGTCGCGATGCGCCACGGCACCCGCGGGACCTGCTCGAACACGATTGCGTGCGCTACCGCTACACCGGCAGCGGCGCGGTGGAACGCTGGGAGTTCGAGCGGCGGGGGCAGCGCTGCGATATCCACGTGGACGGCCCGGTGACCACCAACGACAACGACCTGATGCTGCGGGCGGTACTCGAGGGCCGGGGAGTCGGCCTGCTGCTGGAGCAGGCGGTGCGCAGCCACCTGGAGCGGGGCAGCCTGCAATCCATGCTGGAGGACTGGTGCCCGCCGTCGCCGGGATTTTATCTCTACTACCCATCGCGCCGGCATCTGCCGGCCAGGCTGCGGGCGTTTGCCGATTTTCTGCGCCAGCGACGGGGGGAACAGGAATAAAATATATCTGAAACGGTAGAAATGGTGCCTCTCCGTTCGACTGGTTGATGTCACTCAATGGTCGCGGAGGATCGAATGGAAAAACTGATCGCTTTTGAATTCCTGTCTATGGATGGCTTTATGGCGGGGCCGCCGGGGCGCGAGATGGATTTTGTGGTCTCTGCCTTTGGCGACGATATGGAGCGAGATCTTGCCGCCCAATATGCGGAGCTGGACGCATTGGTGATGGGCGGCACCACCTTTCGCGAACTGTCCGGCTACTGGCCCACACCGGCGGCCGCGGATGAGCCCCTGCAGCCGATAATGAACCGTATCCAGAAGCTGGTCTTTTCCAGATCCCTACGTAAACTCGAATGGAACAATTCCCGGCTATTGGGGGAAAATGCGCTGTCCGCACTACGGGATATCAAGAGCGGTGCTGGCGGGGATCTGATGGTGATCGGCAGTGCGAGCGTTGTGCAGGCGCTCGCCCGCGACCACCTGATTGACGAATTCCGTTTCTTTGTGTTCCCCGTTTTCCTGGGGTCGGGAAAGCCGCTGTTTGTTCCAGGGTCGATGCCGGGACCGCTGAAACTGTTGCGGACCAACAGTTTTGTTGGTGGCGTTGTCCGGGTGGATTACCGGGTCGCGGGCGAATAGGACGGTTCGCGCCTGTAAAGGCTACGCATGATGGGGGCACTGCCTTGCATATTCCGCGAGGCCAGAGCGTCGGTCGCATCAACCGCGCCGCACCCAGCCCAGGCTGAGCACATATCGCGTACCCGCTTTCACTTCACTGACGGAATGCTCCGCCCTGTCCGGGCGGAAATATTTTATCCGCGGGCTCGTGTAAATCGGTTGCTCGCACAGGAAGTCGCCGCCGGCGCGGGCTTTCCGGAGCACGATGTTCAGGCGGTAGTGCCGGCCCGACTGCACCCGGTCGGTGTGCGGCGGGATACGGCTTCCGGTACTGAAGCGCAGCAAATAGAGATCGAACGGCAGGGGCCACTTCGCGCCCAGGAGCAGCATTTTCTCGTAACCGGAATTCTGCCGGCCGGTATCCCAGCGCCAGAGTTTCCTGTGCCAAGGTTTCATTCGGTTTCTCCCCCATTTTTTTCCTCGCCCAACTGCTCGCGCAGGAACTCGACAAAGCGGCGCACCCGCACCGGCCTGGGGCCGGTGCCCGGGTAGACCGCATTGAGCGGTGCCGTGTTGCCGCGCCAGTCCCGGAATACGCTCTCTAGGCGGCCCGCCTGCAGATCCTGCCGCACATCCAGTTCGCTCTTGTAGGCCAGGCCGGCGCCGTCCAGGGCCCACTCCCGCACCAGGGCACCGTCGTTGCAGATGCGGTCGCCACTGACTTCCACCACCACCGATTCGCGCCCGCGCTGGAACTGCCAGCGGCGGAAGGCGGTGCCGCGGTTGAAGTAGATCAGGCAGTTGTGCCGCGCCAGTTCGCGCGGGTGCGCCGGGCGACCATGGCGGGTGAAATAGTCCGGCGAGCCCACAAGAACCCGGCGGTTATCCAGCAGCTGCCGCGCCACCAGCGCGGAATCCGGCAGTTGGCCATAGCGCAGGGCCAGGTCCAGCGGTTCGTTGACCAGATCGCGCACCGTGTCCCCCGCCAGCAGCACAAAGTGCACCTGTGGGTGCTGTGCCTGGAAGGCATCCATCAGCGGCCGCAGCCACTGTCGCGCGAAATCCACCGGCGCGGTCAGGCGTATCTCGCCGCCGATATCCGCGCAGTCGTAGTGCACCGCGTGCTGTGCCTCGTCGAGCAGGGCCAGGGCCGGCGCGACCTTGTCGCGGAACAGCAGGCCCTCCGGGGTCAGCCGCAGGCTGCGGGTATTGCGCTCCACCAGGCGGACATTCAGTTCCTCTTCCAGCCGCTTCAGGCTGGCACTGGCAGTCGCCGGTGTGCGCTCCAGCCGCCGCGCTGCGGCGCTCAGGGAGCCCAGGCGGGCCGCCTCCAGGAAAAGCTGCAGGTCGTTGAGATTGGGCATTTTCAAAAAATCTTTGAAAGTCTTTTATCGGTAGAGCCAATTATCAGTGGCCGCGCCGGATACCACAATAGTCGCCGCTACCACCCGCAGAAAGAAATGCGAAGAGAGAAATTCGAGGAGAGAGATGTATGCAGCGCAGTGAAACGGCCGCCAGTGGACTGTCGCCGGCCCTGCTGGCCCTGGCCGCCGGCGCCTTCGGTATCGGCGTGACCGAATTCGTGATCATGGGGCTGCTGCTGCAGGTGAGCGCCGACCTGTCGGTGTCTGTATCGGCGGCCGGGGTACTGATTTCCGGCTACGCACTGGGCGTGGTGGTGGGGGCGCCGGCGATGACCGCACTGACCGCCGCCTGGCCGCGCAAGCGCGCACTGCTGGTGCTGATGGGCGTCTTTATTGTCGGCAATGTCATCTGCGCACTGGCCCCCAACTACGCGACGCTGATGCTGGCGCGGGTGGTGACGGCCTTTGCCCACGGTACCTTCTTCGGCGTGGGTTCCGTGGTCGCCACCGGGCTGGTGGCGACGGACCGCCGCGCATCGGCCATCGCCATCATGTTCACCGGCCTGACGGTGGCCAATATCCTCGGCGTGCCCTTCGGTACCTGGCTGGGCCAGGCCTACGGCTGGCGTACCACCTTCTGGGCGGTGGCACTGATCGGCGTGCTGGCGCTGGCGGTAATCGCGCTGTTCGTACCGCGGGACGGCGCCGTACCGGCGCGGCCCGACTGGCGCGCCGACCTGCGCGCGCTGAGCCGGGCACCGGTAATGCTGGGCCTGCTGACGACGGTGCTGGGCTTTGGCGGCATGTTCGCGGTGTTCACCTACATTGCACCTATCCTCACTGAAGTCAGCGGTTTCGCCGAATCCGCCGTGTCGCCGATCCTGCTGGTGTTCGGCGCCGGCCTGGTTGCAGGCAACCTGCTCGGCGGGCGCCTTGCGGACCGCTGGCCGGTGCCCGCGGTGCTCGGCAGCCTGCTGTTGCTGGCGGTCGTGCTGGGGCTGATGACCTTTGCGGTGCAGAGCCGGATTCTCGCGGTGGTCTTTGTCGGCCTGCTCGGCGCCGCCGCCTTCGCCACGGTGCCGCCGCTGCAGATGTGGGTGCTGTCCAAGGTGGACGGCGCCGGCCAGAGCCTGGCGTCGAGTTTCAATATTGCCGCCTTCAACCTGGGCAACGCCATCGGCGCCTGGCTGGGCGGCGCGGTGATAGACAGCGGCGCCGGACTGACGGCGCTGCCCTGGGTGGCCGCACTGGTGCCGCTGGCGGCCATCGCCGCGGCCCTCTGGAGCCTGCGCCTGGAACAGGCGGCGGCGCACAAACCCGAATTGCAAATCCACAACACCTGCCCCTGCGGGTGATCACTGAAAAGGAGTTGATTATGAACATCGATCTGTCCGGAAAAACCGCCGTGGTATCCGGCTCGACCCTGGGTATCGGCTTTGCGATTGCGCGGGGGCTGGCCGGCAGCGGCGCCGCGGTGGTGGTCAACGGCCGCAAGCGGGCCTCCGTGGACGAGGCCGTGGCCGCGCTGCAGAAAGAGTTTCCGCAGGCAGAGGTGCGCGGTGTCGCCGCTGATCTGGGCACTGCGGAGGGCTGCGAGACACTTCTGAAGGCAGAGCCCGCGGTGGATGTCCTGGTGAACAACCTCGGTATCTATGGCCCGCAGGATTTTTTCGAGATACCGGATGAAGAGTGGAAGCGCTTCTACGAGATCAATGTGCTGTCCGGCGTGCGCCTGTCGCGCGCCTACCTGCCGGGCATGCTGGAGAAAAACTGGGGCCGGGTGATCTTCCTGTCGTCGGAGTCGGCGCTGAATATTCCCGAGGACATGATCCATTACGGCTTTACCAAGACCGCCAACCTGTCCATCGCCCGCGGGCTGGCCAAGCGCGTGGCCGGCACCGGTGTCACCGTCAACTCAGTGCTGCCCGGCCCGACCATGTCCGAAGGTGTGGAGGAGATGCTGCGCGAGGACGCGGAGAAATCCGGCCGCTCGATGGAAGAGGCCGGTGTGGCCTTTGTAAAAGAAAACCGTCCCAGCTCCATTATCCAGCGCCCGGCCACGGTGGAGGAGGTGGCCAATATGGTGGTCTACACCGCTTCCCCCCAGGCCTCCGCCACCACCGGCGCCGCGCTGCGGGTGGATGGGGGTGTGGTGGACAGTATCGTCTGATCCTCGTTGGTTTGTAGGAGCCTGCCCTGCAGGGAAAAACTGCGCGCATAACGAGCATGCTCGTTGCGCAGCTTTTGCGACCAGCCAGGGATGGCTGGGCCGGCGTCAGCTCTATGGATGGCTGCCTGGGCATAAGCAGGTTTGAAGCCGCCATCATTCGCCTGCAGGGCAGGCTCCTACGGGCGATGTCACGGCAAAAAAATCACAACCGTTCCCGAAACCTTATCTCTTGTCCTGAGGGGGCAACCATGAACTTTAACTTTACCGCCGCGGGTAAGAACCGTTTCCACATCGCGGCCCTATCCCTGCTGGTACTCCTGTTCGCGTTTTCGGCGACAGCCAGCGCACAGCCGCGGGACAACTGGGTCGCGACCTGGGCGGCCAGCCCGCAGCCGCTGTGGAATGGCGACTTTGCATTGCCGACCAATGCGCCTTTCCATTTATGGGACCAGACGTTGCGTCAGGTGGCGCGGGTAAGCATCGGCGGTGAACGGGTGCGGGTGGTGCTGTCGAACAAATACGGTTCCAGGCCGCTGCGGATCGGTGCCGCGCACCTGGCGCTGTCGGATGGCAAGTCGGCGATCGCGGACGGTTCCGATCGCCCGCTGACGTTTTCCGGAGAAAAAGCGCCGGTGATTCCGCCGGGTGCGAGTATCGTCAGCGACCCGGTGGCGCTGCGGGTAAAGCCGCTGCAGTCACTGGCGGTCAGCCTCTACCTGCCGGAGCCCACCGCGCCGGAAACCTTCCACTGGGACGGGTTGCAGACCGCCTATATCGGCGCCGGCAACCAGGTGTTCCGCGAAGCCCTGGACGTCGCCTCGACGACCAATACGCGCATCTTCCTCAGCGGTATCCTGGTCGAGACTGCCGAGGACGCCCGCGCGGTGGTCGCGTTCGGTGATTCCATTACCGACGGCAATGCCTCCACACCGGGCAGCAATCATCGCTGGCCGGATTTTCTCGCCGAACGCCTGGTTGGAGAAAACATCGCCGTCCTCAATGCGGGCATTTCCGGCGCGCGGCTGCTCGACAGCCTGATGGGCGAAAACGCGTTGGCGCGTTTCCGTCGGGATGTGTTGGGCCAGCCCGGCGTGCGCACCGCCATCGTAATGATGGGCATCAACGATATCGGCTGGCCCGGTTCCGGCCTGGCGCCGCAAAAGGCGCTGCCCACCGCGGAGCAGTTGATCGCCGCCTACCGCCAGTTGATTGCACAGGCCCACCTGCGCGGTGTGCGTATAGTCGGCACCACACTGACACCCTTCGAGGGCGCACTGGATGGTTCGCCGGTGCACGATTACTACTCGGCGGAAAAGGAGGCGCTGCGACAGCAGGTCAATCGCTGGATTCGCGACAGCGGCGAATTTGATGCGGTAATCGATTTCGACCGCGCGCTGCGAGATCCGGAAAACCCGCGCCGCATGCGCGCGCAATACGATTCCGGCGACCACCTGCACCCGGGCGACGCCGGTTATCGCGCAATGGCCGAGGCGGTGGATATCGGGCTGTTGTAACTCAAGTTTCGGGGTTCAGATCGAGGGCTCCGGGCCGTACGGCCCGGAGCTGTGCCACTCCAAAGCTTCTGAACCCCGAAACTTGAGTTGTAGCAGACGGCCCGGCGATAGTGGGGAATGGCCAGTGCGTTATTCCGCTGGCAATTCGAGACTGCGGATTTCCCCGTCCGCCAGGTCCAGCATAAAGTGATCGTCCGGCGCGCCCCGCTGCAGTCCTTCGAGAATACCGAACAGTTCCGCCAAGCGACCGTCGAACAGCGCCGCCAGCGGGTGGTCCGCGGAGGCGGCCGGATTCACCGGCCGCTGCCGGGCGGACGTCGCCAGCAACCGGTACTGCGCCAGCCGTCCGCTGCCGATATCGCGTAGGGCCAGCGCGCCGCCATTGCGCAGGCGGTAGAAATCGACGGCGAGATCGAAACCGTTCCAGCGGGAAAAATCCTCCAGTGCCATGTCTGCCGCGGTGGCCGCTTCGCGGGCCCGGCTCTGTGCATCCTGCCACTGTGGTGATCGACGGATGCCTTCTATACCTGCCCCGGTGGCGACGTCGGCCAGGGTGTCGTCCGCGAGGCGGGTCAGGGTCAGCAGTTCGCGACCGTCCAGCTCCAGCAGCAGTTGCCTGAGATCCTGTGGCCACTCCCGCGGCAGGAAGCGCTGGCGGCTCAGCTCGCGGATATGCCAGCGGGTAAAGGTGCGGTAATCCGCAGACTGCAGTATGGCCGGGTTCCAGGGCGGCTGGCCGGAGCGGAGCGCGGTATCGTATTCCCGCCGGTAGTGTTCGAACAGTTCGTCGAATCCCGGTACCCGGTCCAGGATAACCGTCTCCACCTCCACCCGGTCTATCGAATGCAGTGTAAGAATCTTGTACGCCGGCAGGTAGGCGGCCAGGGACGGGGCCTGGATATTGAACAGGCTGTGTCCGTCGCGCCCGCGGGCGATGCCTGTGTCGTTGATGTGCATATGGCCGCCGACGTGCAGCCTGAGGCCGGTTTCGGCCAGTACGCGGCTGACCTGCCGTTGCGGTCGCCTTTGCAGTTGGAAGCGGTCGCTACCGAACAGCGATGCGATGGCATCGGACTGGTCGTCGTAGAACTCGGTCATCGGAAAGTGACTGAAGGCGATCAACTGCTTGTCCGCGCGCCTGGCCCTTTTCACTACATCGCGTATCCAGTCCAGCAGGTGTCGCTTGTGGGTCAGCAGCCGGTTGTAGCCGGCGTTGCCGGAGCCCGCGAAGCGGCCCGCCGCCGGCTCCGGCACATACACGTTGGCGTCGATGGACAGCAGCCACAGGCCCGGCACCGGCTCCACCAGGTAGCTGGCATCCGGAACGCGATGGCAATTACGGTAGTCCGGTTTTTTCCATGGGCCGCCACTGCCGCGACGGCAGATCTCGTACTGCCGGTGGCGGTAATCCGCCTGGGCGAGGGCGCTGTCGTAGTCGTAGCTCTCGTAGTCGGAATAGGGCGTTTCCCAGTAGTGGTAGTCGGGGCTGGGATAGAAGCCGAAATCCTGCATTTCCGCCATGATGCCCCGGTATCCCAGGTGCCTGATTTCCTCGCTGCAGATGGTCGGCAGGGCGCGGCCGGTGTCGACGGTAGTCCAGCGGTCCTCATAGTCCGTGCACTCCCCGGCACCGCGGCTGAAAATACGCTGCGCGTGACCGCCACGGCCGAGAAAATCCGGCTCGCCGCCGGGTGTATCGAAGGGCCGCACCGGGTCGTGATTGCCCGGCGCGGCAAAGAATTGCATACCGTAGCGGTCGCGGTAGCGATCCAGTACTTTGCGCAGGCCGCGGATATGCACCGGCTGTCCGTCGTCGCTGAAATCGCCGGGCAGGGCCACCAGCCTGATGCCGCGCGCGGCGATATCGTCCAGTGCCGCCAGTAGCGCGAAGTAGTTTTCATTGAACAGGCGGGTGGAATTGAGCTGTGCCTGCATGGTACGGATGGTCGCGTTTTTCCCGGAGATGCTGTTCTCGATACCGTCGAAGGAGCCGTCCTCGAACTGCGCGTAGATATCGTGAAAGTGGATATCCGGCATAAATGCGATCTGCGTCGGCGATTCTGCAGCGGCAGCCTGAAACGCGATGGCAAGGCCGAGTAAGACGAGAATGATGCGGTGAGAAAATGGCCTGGTCAGTGAAGGTCTGTATCGCATGGGATGCCTGAAAGAATTTCAGCATTGCAGGATGGGCACGTCGCTGCGCTCCTTTGCCCATCCTGCGAGAGATGATTTTTAGAAACTCGGGTTTCGGAGTTCAGAAGGTTGGGGGTTGCACAGCTCCGGGCCATACGGCCCGGAGCCCCCGATTTGAATCCCGAAACTGGAGTCAGAACGTCGCCCGAACGCCCAGCGTCGTGCGGCGACCGGAGAACTCGTACATGGTCGGGAAGGCCGGGTCGATGGTGTAACCGGTGGTTTCCTCGTCGGTCACGTTGATGCCTTCCAGCGTCAGCTTCACATTGTCCGTGATCCGGTAGCCGAGTGACATATCCACCTGGCCGTACGCATCCCGGTACACCGGGTACATATCCCGCTCGATACGTTCCACATACTTGTCCTTGTAGTTGTAGGAAATACGCGCGTCGAAGGTGTCGTTTTCGTAGAAGGCGGTAAAGTTCCAGGTCTTGTCCGCCAGTCCCTCCGGCGGGGTGGGAACATCCAGGTCGGATTCCCCGGTCAGGGAGCTGTCCAGGATCGTGTAGTTGGCATTGATACCGAATCCCTGCAGCGCCTCGTGCAGTGCGCCCAGCGGATACTGGGCGATCAGTTCCACGCCGGAAATATCGTAGGCGCCCTCGCCGTTGACCTTCTGGTAGACGTCGAAATCGTAGACGCCGTCGATGGTGCCGTTGGCATTGTACTTGGTGACATCCTCCACCACGCCGGTCAGCGCCTCGCGCACCACGCCTTCGATTTCCTTTTCAAAATAGGAGGCCGCCAGCAGGCCACCGTTTTCCGGATACCACTCCAGGCCCATTTCCCACTGCTCGGCATAGGTGGGTTCCAGGTCGGGGTTGCCGTCGAAGTACTTGAACTCGCTGACGCTGACGGTGCGCTTGTAGGCGATATCCGTCAGCGCCGGGCGCATCATGGTTTCGGAGGCCGCGGCGCGGAACTGCAGGTTGTCGGCCAGCTCGGCGGTCAGGTTCAGGCTCGGCAGCAGTTCCTTATAGTCGCCCTTTTTGGAGACCGGTGCGGCCGTATAGCCGGTGGAGCCGTCCGGATTCTGGATCTGGTGATAGCCGAAGGACAGCACCGAGGTGTCCACATTGCGCACGCCCATATTCAGGAAGACCGGCACCTGCCCCAGGTCGAATTCGAAATCCGCCATGGCGTAGAGGCTCAGTACTTCTTCGTCGACGCGGTAGTACTGGTCATCCGCGTAGTCCACGCCAAAGCCGTCGTAGCGAAAGGTGCTGCGCGCATAGGCGTTGGAAATCTGCGACCACTGGGGCGCATTGGCGGATTCGGAAAGGTAGCTGCCGCCCGGTACCAGCTCTGAGACCGGTGTCAGTTCGCTGTCGGCCAGCGTGCGTTCACCGGCCCAGGCGCTGTCGCCGGCACTGGGGCCGGTGACCGTGTTGGTGCCGCGGTTGCGTTCCTTGGATTTATCGGTATAGCGCATACCGAACTGCACCTGGGCCAGCGACGGCAGGAAGTCCAGTTGCAGCGGCCGGATGACATCCAGTTGTGCCGCGTATTTGTCATCCTGGATTTCCTCCAGGTTCACCTCGTAGGATTCGAACAGGTAGGAATCCGGCGAGTTGTACATGTCGATGGTATCGGGGTTGTCGCTGGGAATGGTCTCGCCACCGGTATCCGTATAGCGGGTGCGCGAGGGCGCGTAGGCCACGTGTTTCAGGTTGCTGCTGTCGATCAGCTTCTCGGCACCGGAATAACCCAGCAGGCCGTTGATCAGCCAGTCGCCCGGGGTCCAGTCCAGGCTCAGGCTGTACTGGTTGTAATCGGTTTCGTAGACGTGCTCCTTGCTCAGGAACTCGTGCTGGGTGGCGGCGTAGGAGGCGTCCGTCAGCACCGTGATGCCGTAGCGGGACAGGGTGGTATCGTCGTAATCGTGAACCTGTTCCAGCGCGCTGATGCTCGAGGCGGAGTAGGCCGCCGCATCGTATTCGTCCTCGGTATTGTCGAAGCTGCCCAGCATGGCGTCGAAGGTCAGGCCGAAGCTGTCGCTCGGCTGGTACTGCAGGGCCGCGGTCGCGCCCCATTTTTCCTGGCTGTTCAGGTAGGCGCGGTCGCCCACTTTGTTCATGAAAACGACGCGGCTGGTCTCGTCGCTGTCGAAGCGATCATCGATGACGATACCGGTATCCCGCTCCAGTACCTCGGCGGTCTGGTCCGCCTGCCACTGGGCGTCCCCGGTTTTTTCCAGCCAGCGGCCGGACGGGCGAAAGTCGACGCCGGAGTTGGAATCCGTCCTGTTGGTGCGTTCGGAGCTGGAAAAGGACACCAGGGCGCCCCAGTCACCGAAAGTGTCGCTGGCGAGGAAGGAGAACTTGGGGTCGTTCTCTTCGGAGATGGAGTTGTGGGCGGTTTCCGCCGATACCACCAGCTGGCGCTCGTTGTAGTCGAACGGGCGCGCGGTGGTAATTTCCACCGTGCCGGCGATGCCGCCTTCCTCGTCGGCGGCGGTGGGCGATTTCTTGACCGTTACGCTCTGGATGATTTCGGACGCGAACATGTCGAACTCCACATCGCGGCCGCCGCTGCCGGATGCGGTGGCGAGGCCGTTGATGGAGGTGAAGGTGAACTCGCTCGGCAGTGCGCGCACATTGACCCTGCTGCCGAGGCCCTTGTTGCGCTCGATGGTCACACCCGGCATGCGCTGCAGGGCTTCCGCCAGGTTCTGTTCGGGAAAGTCCGCGATATCCGTGGCGACGATCGCATCGGCAAAGCCGACGGAGTCGCGCTTGATATCCACGGCCTTTTCGAGGCTGCGGGCATAGCTGCCGGTAACCACCACCTCTTCGATGGAGCCGCCCGCCGTGGCAGCGGTGTCCTGTGCCAGGGTGCCGGCGCTCGCCGCGGCCAGCAGGGTGCCGGAGAGTATTTTACCGATCGCCAGGTGGAGGCGCTTTTTATGGAAGTCAGAAATTCTGTGCATTTTCAGGTAACCCGATCGTTTGTTTTGGTGCACACCTTCCCTGGCGGTCTGTGTTTTTCGGTACGGTTTCCCCTGGGTACAGGAGAGAACCGTCCATCCCCCAATGTCGTTTCAGGACAAATGGACGGGGCGCGAAGGTAACGCCTGTTGATGGCAGTTTTATTGCCGTTGATATCTGTGCCGGTTAAGTTTTTGTGAATGTGGGGCCGGGCGGGGTTTGGCGGGGGAGAAATGGCGTATTGAAAAAATGCGCATGCAGTTTCAGTGGTCGCCGGCGGGAACTGGCATGGCCGTTGCAAAGCTCAATACTTTAAAAGGGTGTAAGGAGAGTGGTTGAAATCCGATATCCGCGCTGACGAACCTTCAACTTGCTCGCAGCAGTCCGGTATATGTCTCGCCACGCTTTCCTTGTCGTTTTCAATGTGTCTTTTATGCACTGCCATAGGGCGGGCGCAGTCCGGCGGTTGGGCGACCAGTGGAGGTTTTTGCGGGGTGAATGGATCTCCACCTGCGAGTCGGTAAAAGACCGGCTACTCCGGAGGCCGGGGGGATGGCCCGCAGCGGCCGTTGGCGATACCATGCGCACCCGCCGCCCTGTCGGCGTTGCCTGCCCGGCTTACACCCGTTCCCCGGTAAACGTTTCCCGGCTGCTGTGTGGCCTCCGCTGTATATCGCTGTAAGGAGTTTCCCGATGTCCTCTCCATCCATGTCGACGGCCGCCGATGAGCGCGCAGTTGCCCCCTCGCGTTCCCGCATGGCCGAGTTTGCCCTGGCCCTGGGGGGATTCGGTATCGGCACCACCGAATTCGTGATCATGGGGTTGATGAATCGGGTGGCGACGGACCTGAACGTATCCCCACAGGAAGTGGGCTATGCGATCAGCAGCTACGCCATGGGGGTGGTTGTCGGGGCGCCGATCATTGCCCTGCTGGCCGCGCGCGCACCGCGGCGGGCACTGCTGATCGGGCTGATGCTGGTCTTTGCGCTGGGCAATATCGCCAGTGCCTTTGCCCCGGGTTTCTGGTCTTTTGTCGGCCTGCGTTTCCTGGCCGGCCTGCCCCACGGGGCCTATTTCGGTGTGTCCGCGCTGGTGGCCGCGGCGGCGGTGCCGCCCCGTGAGCGGGCGCGCGCGGTGGCGCGGGTGATGCTGGGGCTCACCGGGGCGATCCTGGTGGGGGCGCCGCTGGCGACCTGGGCCGGCAACCTGTTCGGCTGGCAGCTGGCGTTCGTCGCCGTCGGTGTCATCGCCCTGCTGACAGCACTGATGGTGTGGCGCTTCGTGCCGCTGCAGCCCACGGACCCCGACGCCAGCCCGCTGCGGGAACTGTCGGCGCTGGCCAAGCACCGGGTGCTGTTCACGCTGGGGATCGCCAGTATCGGTTTCGGTGGTATGTTCTCCGTATTCAGCTACGTGATGCCGACGCTGACCGGGCAGGCGGGCATGGCCGAGGCGCTGGGACCGCTGGTGCTGGCGGTGTTCGGTATCGGCGCCATCGCCGGCAACCTGCTGGGCGCGCGGGCGGCGGACTGGAACCTGCTGCGCGCGATTCCGCTGGTGCTGGTCTGGTGCGCGCTGGTGCAGGGCGGTTTCTATTTTGCCGCGAACCACGTAGTGTCCGGTATCCTGTTTGTCGGCTTGGTCGGCACCAGCATGGCACTGGGACCGGCGCTGCAGACGCGGCTGATGGATGTGGCCGAGGGCGGCCAGACCATGGCCGCATCGCTGAACCACGCGGCCTTCAACCTGGCCAATGCGCTCGGCGCCTGGCTGGCGGGCGTTGCGATCGAGGCGGGCTTCACCTGGTCGATTACCGGACCGGTGGGGACGCTGCTGGCCATCGCTGGCCTGCTGGTGTTTTTTGTCGGGCGCGCGGTGGAAAAACGCGGCGAGCTGGTCGACGCAGTGCCGGAGCCGCTGTGAGCGGTGCCGGTTTTCAGTCGGCGTCGATCAGGCCGCGTTCGGCAAATACCTCCTTCGCCGCTATGGCGCCATTCAATGCCGCAGGGAAGCCCGCGTAGACGGCCATCTGGATAATCACCTCGATGATCTCCTGCGGTGTGCAGCCCACATTGAGGGCGCCGTGGATATGCACTCTCAGTTGCGGCGCCGCATTGCCCATCGCCGTCAGCACGGCGACGGTGGCGATCTCGCGGGATTTCAGATCCAGCTGCGGGCGGCTGTAGACGTCCCCGAAAGGGAATTCGACGATGTAGCGGGCCAGGTCCGGGGCTATTTCTCGCAGGGATTCGATCACCTTCTTCCCGGCTTCGCCGTCGATTTCCCGCAGTTTCTCCCAGCCGCGCTGAAAACGTTCGCTGTTGTCTGTACTCATTGGTTGCTCCTGTACGAGCGTGGATCGACGGGGGGCAAGCGGGCCCGTGGCGACGGCGACCAGCAGGCCCACTGTGGAAAGAAAGTCCCGCCTCGTGGCACCCTGCGGCCTGTCGCTTTTCCCTGTCATCTTTGCTCTCGTTGACGATGAATTCGGGAGCAGGCTAAGGGTTCGAGTTGACTCTAAGTCAAGTGTATTTCAGGGAGTTCTCAAGGAAATCGGCCGCGCTTTATCGCACTCCGGTAGAGGGCTATCTTGTCTTCGAGGCTGTCCAGGTGCCGCTGTTGCTGCCGCAGGGATTCGCGCAGGTTGCGGGCGTGGGCCTCGAGCAGCCGCTGGCGCTCGGCGAGCGTGGTGTCCCCCATCTCGCGAAGATCGGCGTAGCGGTGAATCTGCTCCAGGGGCATTCCCGTGTCCTTCAGCCGTTGCACGAAGGTGACCCAGTGAAGATCTTTCTCGGTAAAGTCCCGGTGGCCGTTGGGCAGTCGGTGGATATGGCGCAGCAGGCCGATTTTTTCGTAGTAGCGCAGAGTGTGGGCACTGATGCCCGTGCGGCTGGAAAATTCTCTGATATTCATCGGATACCTCCGTTGCCGGGAGCATACGCCAATCAATGGTATAAATGTAGAATCGGTACGGGCGACGCGGTGCAGTGGAAAAGCCGTTGAATATCATGACAACAGACAGCGACATATCGACAGGGAGAAGCATGATGGCTGAGATCAGGCAGAAAATCGTACCGCACCTGTGGTACGACAGGCAGGCGCGGGAGGCGGCCGGATTTTACGCGTCGGTGTTTCCCAATTCCGCCGTTGGTAACATAACCCGCATTCACGACACGCCCTCGGGCGATTGCGATGTAGTCTCGTTCGAGGTGTGGAAGCAGGATTTCATGGCGATCAGCGCCGGGCCGCTGTTCAGTTTTAATCCGTCCATATCGTTTCTGGTGAACTTCGATCCGTTGTTCTTCGGCGACTCGCCATCGGCAAAAGAGAAGGCGAGGGAAAAGCTGGCCCAGGTCTGGGCGCGGCTGTCCGAGGGCGGGATGGCGCTGATGCCACTGGGCGAATATCCATTCAGTGAGCGCTACGGCTGGATCCAGGACAAATACGGCGTGTCCTGGCAGTTGATACTCCCCGACCCGGAGGGTGAGCCGCGGCCGCCGATTGTCCCCTTCCTGTTGTTCGTGGGGGAAAACTGCGGCCGGGCCGAAGAGGCCATCGATTTCTATTTGTCCGTATTCGGCGACTCCCGGCAGGGAAAACTGGTGCGCCACGGTGCCGGCCAGGCGCCGGACAGGGAAGGGACGGTGATGTTTGCCGACTTTATGCTCGAGAACGGTTGGTTCGCGGCCATGGACAGTGCCCACGACCACGGTTTCAACTTTAACGAAGCGCTTTCCTTCGTCATCTATTGCGATGACCAGCGGGAAATCGATGGCTACTGGGAGAAACTCTCCGCGGTGCCGGAGGCCGAGCAGTGCGGGTGGCTCAAGGACAAGTACGGTGTTTCCTGGCAGGTAGTGCCCGCCGACATGGACGAAATGATGCGAAATGGCTCGCGCGAGCAGGTTGCCAGGCTGACGCGGGCATTCCTGGCAATGAAAAAGTTTGACCTGGCCGCGCTCCGGAAAGCGTATGCGGGGCGTTGATCGATGAGCAGGTGTGTCACAGTAGTGGGATTGATACCGCAGCGGGGTTTCGCATGAATCGGGTCAGACATATCAGTATCCCCATCGCCTGCCCGCCGGAGGCGGTCTATCGGTTTGCGTCGGACCCCGCCAACCTGCCGCGCTGGGCCGCGGGCCTGGCCCGTTCCCGGGTCAGCAGGGAGGGCGATACCTGGGTTGCCGAGGCGCCATTCGGCCGGGTCAGGATCCGTTTTGCCGAGAAAAATACGTTCGGCGTAATGGATCACGACGTCGAGCTGGAATCGGGGGTCGTAGTGCACAACCCGATGCGGGTGCTGCCCAATGGCGAGGGCAGTGAGTTTGTGTTTACCCTGATCCAGCAGCCGGGCATGTCCGACAGCCAGTTTGCTGAGGATGGGCTGGCAGTGGAGCGGGATCTGCAGGCGCTGCGCGACTTGCTGGAAAAGTAGTCGGCAAAGGCCGCCCGATAGGTGCGTATCGACGCAGGCGGATTGCTGGGAGCGGACAAAAAAAGCCGGCGCGAGGCCGGCACAGATGCTTCTTAAGGAAGAGAGAGCAGAAAGAAAAAGGCGAAGCGCCCCGACCGACGAATGGCGGTTCCGGTACCGGGGCGCTTCTTAAACAAAAAACTGACTGATTGCTTCGGTTTACTGTTTACCGACACGCAGCACGCGCGCGCCGGCCACTGGCAGCTTGATCTCGCCGCCGTCCACCTCGCCGGCGAATATCGGCGGGGTGATGTCTTCGGCTGCGGCAAATTCGCCCGGCAGGGCGAGGGTCTCATCGCCGGTGCCCATATTCAGTACCACCAGCAGTTGCTCGCTGTCACCGCGGCGGTAAAAGGCCAGCAGGTCGTTGCCGGTATCCAGTACCTGCTGTTCGGCGGTGGCGATTTCCGCTGACAGGCCCTTGTGCCAGTCGATCAGCGCGCGGAACCGGTTCAGGGTGGAGTTCGGATCCCCTTCCTGCACGCTCACCGCTTTCGGGTGGTGTTCCGGCGGCACTGGCAGCCAGGGTTTGACTTCGGAGAAACCGGCATTGATCGCACCGCTGTCGAACCAGGGCATGGGGGTACGGCAGCCGTCGCGCCCCTTGAATTCCGGCCACAAATTGATGCCGTACGGGTCCTGCAGGTCGTCGAAGGCGATATCCGCTTCCTCCAGCCCCAGTTCCTCCCCCTGGTACAGGCAGACGCTGCCGCGCAGGGTCAGTTGCATCAGTACGAACAGCGGCGCGCGCGCCAGTGCCTGCTCGGCGGTGAATTCCGGATTCCAGCGGGTCAGTGAGCGCGGCACGTCGTGGTTGGCGATGGACCAGCAGGGCCAGCCGGATTCGATGACGCCGCGGTTTCTCTCCAGTGTGTCGCGCAGGAACTGCGCGCTGTGGCCGCTCTCCAGCAGGTCGAAGGAGTAGGCCATATTGAGCCGCTGTTCGGTGGTGTACTCGGCCATGATCTTGTGGGTGTTGTCGTCGCCCACCTCGCCCATGGTGATGGTGCCCGGGTAGCGATCTGTCAGCTGGCGCACGCGCTGCAGGAAAACCAGGTTTTCCGGCTGGGATTTGTCGTGGATATGCCACTGGTACTCGTAGGTGTTGACCGGCGGCAGGCCCTTTTCGTCCAGTTCCAGCGGGCGCGGCGGATTGTCTTCCAGCGAGCGGTTGTGGAACGCGTGGTTGATGGCATCCAGGCGGAAGCCGTCGACGCCGCGGTCGAGCCAGAATTGCAGGTCCGCCAGCAGCTGTTCCTGGACATCCGGGTTGTGCAGGTTCAGGTCCGGCTGTTCCTTCAGGAAGTTGGTCAGGTAGTACTGGCGGCGGCGGGTGCACCAGCGCCAGGCGCTGCCGCCGAAATTGGACATCCAGTTGTTGGGCGCGCTGCCGTCGGCTTTCGCGTCCGCCCACACGTACCAGTCGGCCTTGGGGTTGTCGCGGCTCGCGCGACTCTCCTCGAACCAGGGGTGCCGGTCGGAGGTGTGGCTCAGGATCTGGTCGATGATGACCTTAAGCCCGCGCTCGTGTGCGGCCGCGATCAGGTCGTCGAAGTCCTGCAGGTTGCCAAAGATCGGGTCCACATCGCGGTAGTCGGATACGTCGTAGCCGAAGTCCACCATCGGCGACTTGAAGAACGGCGAGATCCAGATGGCGTCCACGCCCAGGGACTGCACATAGTCCAGCTTGCGGGTGATACCGGGCAGGTCGCCGATACCGTCGCCGTTGGCGTCGCAGAAGCTGCGGGGGTAGATCTGGTAGATGACGCTGTTGCGCCACCATTCCCCGTGGTTTTTGCTAATGGGGTTACCGCTCATAACTCAGTCCGTTGGATCGTCGTTTATTAGGATAGGGTGCAGTATGAGGGGCTAGGACGGGGGATGCCTCCTCCCCCGTGGGGGTGGGAGGGGCGGAGGCCTCCGGCGTGTCTGGGCAAACGAACAGGGGCTACAGTCGTGTTCCTTACTGATCCTGCACCGAACGCAACATCTGCTCCGCCAGCGCGATCGCCTCCTGGCGGTCCTTGACGTCCAGCTTCTGGTACAGGCTGCGGATATGGGTCTTGATGGTGCTCGGTGCCACCTTGAAGTGGCGGGCGATGCGTTCGTTGGAGAGGCCGGAGTGGATGGCGTTCAGGACCTGCCACTCGCGCGGGGTCAGCGGCGAGTGGCGCAGGAAGTCCGGCACCGCGTCGCTTTCCAGGATCTCGCGGATGATGGTCTCGTCCAGCTCGATACGGATGCCGCCGTCCAGTTCCGGTTGCTGCTGGGCCATGCGGATCAGTGCCTGGGCCAGGTCGCGCTCGGCGTCGCTGAGGTTGCCCTTCGCCTCGCCGTCTTCGAGGGCGGCTTTCAGGATCACGATCAGCGGTTTGCCGATCTGCAGGAAGCTGGCACAGAAAGAGCGCTCGGCGGCGATGCTCAGCGCCTCGCGGATGGCGTCGATGGCGCCGCCGCGCTGCTCCCGCAGCCACAACAGGCGCGCTTCCAGTACCCGGTTGCGCAGGCAGTCGGTCACCAGGCCGCAGTCGCGTGCCACCTGTAGCAGGCGGCTCAGCAGGCGGTTGGCGTCGGACCAGCGGTGCAGTTCGATCATGGCGCGCACATGGTTGCGGCCGTTGCACTGCTCGAAGTGGTTGGCCGGCCTGTCCGCCACCGGCTGCGCCTGCTCCAGCCAGGCGGCGATGGCGGGGCGGTCATCCAGCGCGCGCCAGGCGCGGATACGCGCGGCATCGGCGTTGGCGATCCAGTCCAAATGGTAGCGTTCGCCGGCCATCAGGCGGTCGATACGCGCCAGCCACTCCAGGGATTCCTCCTTCTCGCCGCGGGCCTGGGCCACTTTCAGCAGCAGCGTGTACTCCGGCAGCAGCCAGCGCTCGCCCACCTTGCGGTTGATCTGCATGCCGCGGCGGGCGGAGGCGGCGGCGCCGTCCAGGTCGACCTGCTCCCACTGCAGCTGGCCGCGCAGGCGGCAGATGAATTCGGAGATCGGCAGGCCCACCAGGTGGTGTTCCTGCACCAGGCGCTGGGCGCGCTCCTGTAGCGCGTCGGCCTTTTTCATCAGGCCCTGGGCAATGGCGATCTCGGTCTGCTGGCAGACGGCCCAGGTGGCGCCGGGGTAGTCGCCCTCGGCCAGGGCCAGGGATTCCACCTCGCGCATATGGGTTTCGGCGGCCGCCAGTTCGCCCAGGCAGAAACCGGTCTCGCCGGTCACCAGCAGCGCATCGAGGCGGTCGCCGGGTTGGTTTCCCCGCAGCAGCGTCAGCGCCTCTTCGGCGTATTCCTTGGCCAGCAGTGTCTGGCCGCGGGACACCGCGGCCTGGGCGCGGGCGGCGGCGAAGGCGCCCTCGAAGTCGCGCCACTGGGCCGGATCCTGGCGCTGCAGCCAGCTCTCGGCGGCGGCCAGGGTTTTCTCGCACTGGTCGTGTTCGTAGTTCTCCTGCGCCAGTTTGGCGGCGATCAGTGCGAAGCGGGCGTTGCGGCGCAGTTTGTCCTCGCCCAGCCAGTCGAGGCTGTCTTTCAGCAGGCGGTTCTGGCCCTCGCGCAGCAGCTGTTCGCCGCGATCTGCCAGCAGCTGTTCGGCGCGCTCGCTGTCGCCGGCCTCCATGGCGTGGCGCAGGGCCTCCAGCGGTTCGTTCATTTCCAGCCAGGTGTCGCTGGCGGTGCTGTGCAGCTGTTCCAGCCGCGCGCGGTCGGTGAGCTGGCGCTGCAGGAAGCGCGCGAATACCGGGTGGTAGCGGAACCAGCGGCGGCTGGAATCCTGTGCCTGCAGGAACAGGCCGCGGCGCGCGGTCTGCTCCAGCAGTTGCTGGCCGTCGTCGAGGCCGCTGAGGCGCTCTGCCAGCTGCGCGTTGACGCGGGCCAGGATGGAGGTGGTGGCCAGCAGTTCGCGCAAATCCGGTTCCAGGCGTTCCAGGACCTCCTCGGCCAGGTAGTCGAGGATATGGCTGTGGCCCTGTTCCAGTTCGGCGAAGTAGCGGTCCACCTCGGCGCGGTCGCGCACCGACAGCGCGAACAGCTGTACGGCCGGCGGCCAGCCCTCGCTCAACTGGTGCAGCTGGGCGACGCGGTCGCTGTCGAGGGAGAAGGGCAGTCGCTGCTTCAGCAGTTGCGCGATCTCTTCGCCGGTCAGTGCCAGTTCGGTGCTGCCCAGTTCCAGCAGGCGGCCGGCCACGCGCAGTGCGGCCAGGCCCAGTGGTGGCTGGCTGCGGCTGGTGAGGACCACGCCGATACCGGCCGGCGCGTGGCGCAGCAGGAAGCGGGTGGCGTCGTGCACGGCGCGGTCGTCGATCTGGTGGTAGTCGTCGAGCACGATGCGCAGCTCGCTGGGCAGGCCGCGCAGCTCCGCCAGCATCTGGCTGATGATCAGCGCCGCGTCCGGGTGCTGCTGGGCGGCCAGCAGGCTGTGGGTCTCGGGCACACCATTGCCGGTGGCGCGGTGCACGCTCTCCACCAGGTAGCGGCAGAACTGCGCCGGGTCGTTGTCGCTGGCGTCGAGCGAGAACCAGGCCACCGGGCTGTCCTGGGTCAGGGCCCAGGACGAGACCAGGGTGGTTTTACCGTAACCGGCCGGCGCCGTGATCAGCAGCAACTGGTCGCTGTGGCTGTCGTCCAGCAGCGACAACAGTCGCGGCCGCGGCAGCGTGTGCTCGGGGCAGTCCGGCAGGCTGTATTTGGAAGTCAGTAGCATCGCTGGTTGCGCGGTCTTGTTTTGTGTGAATTTTGTACAGGCGCAATTATGCACTATTAGAATCCCATCGGGACAGGGCTGTGACATCCTCCCGTCGCGGGGCGTAGGCACTTTGCGCGCCATCCCCGCGGCCAGATGGCAGATCCTGGTGGGAAATGCGGCCAAAGTTTGCAAACTGTGGCCCAAGTGGTAGTTTCGTCTAATTCAGCGGTGCCCGTTAGCAAGAACAAGAGTGACAGGCGGGTCTTATTCACAATAAGTATCCGCAGAGCGCCGTACGAGAATAAAACAGGGGCAGAAAATGGCCGATATCGTGATTCTGGCAGCACCGGGTATGGGGGCGGTGGACGAAAGCTTCGCCGATCCGCTGTTTGCCGCACTGCGCGAGGGCCTCGGGCAGGAGGACTGGTCGCGCCTGCACTGCGATACCATTCTCTGCCAGGGGCACCTGCAGACCAACATCGAGCGGGTGTTCGAGGGCATGCAGAAGCGCGATATGGATTTCCTGCGCGCGCGCAAGTTCCTGCTCTACGGCCTGGCCGAGAGCGCCGCGCAGATGAACGAACTGCAAAGCCGCGGCGGCAACTACGAAAAGGCCCAGCAGGCGATCTACGCCACCCTCGAGAAAGCCGCGGCCGCGGCCGGCGACACGGCGCCGGTGGTACTGCTCAGTCACTCGGTGGGCTGCGTCAATCTCTCCAACTACCTGTGGGACGCCCAGCGCCCCAGTATCAACCACGGCATCTGGCGCGACGGCGGGCCGCGCGGTGTGCACAAGGGTTCGGCGCGGGACCTGTTCCTGCGTCTCAAGACCCTGAGCCATTGGTACACCCTCGGCGCCAACAACCCGCTCTGGTGCGCGGGCATGCCGCGTGACCAGATTCAGGCCGTGACCTCCGACACCCGCGGCTACAACTTCCGCTGGAAGAACTTCTATCACCCGGACGATCTCTTCGGCTGGCCGCTGAAACCGCTTTCGCCGTCGTACAACCAGGCGGTCTACCGCGATTACGAGACGCGTCCGCTGGCGGACTGGGGCGCCGCCCACTGGGGGCCGCAGCTGGTCTCCCACGACGGCTACTGGAATGAGGCACTGGTGCGGCAGCAACTGTTGGAGGACCTGCGCGAGCTGTTGAAGAAAAACCGCACCCGGCGCCCGCTGGCCCCGGCGCGAAACCGCGCGGCAGCCGCGGTATAGTCGTGCACTATCTCGCACTATATGCAGATATCAGCGGGCCGCCCGGAGGGAGCGCCCCAAAATGTCCACCGCGGCGTTGCCGCTTTTGCAAATGGGGCCCGCCATTCCCTGCGAGCGGCGCCTTGCTGTGAACATTTTGGGGTGCTCTGATATCCGCATATAGCGCGAGATAGTACACTAAGCGCACATTTCCAGCAGAAGTACTGGTGCCGTCTATGTCGCTGCAATTCCATACCGTTCCCGTCACGCCCTTCCAGCAGAACTGCACACTGCTCTGGTGCGATGACAGCCTGCGCGCCGCGGTGGTGGACCCGGGGGGAGACCTGGACAAGATCCTGGCCGCGGTGGAAGAGCGCGGCCTGAAACTGGAGAAAATCCTGCTGACCCACGGCCACCTGGACCATGTGGGCGGCACCGCCGAGCTGTCGAAACGGCTGCAATTGCCGATCGAGGGCCCGCACGAGGACGACGCCTTCTGGATCGAACAGCTGTCGCTGCAGACGCAGATGTTCGGCTTCCCGCCGGTGGAGACCTTCACTCCGGACCGCTGGCTGCAGCAGGGTGATACCGTGACCGTCGGCGGGGAGGAACTGGAAATCCATCACTGCCCCGGCCACACCCCCGGCCATGTGATCCTGTTCCACCGCCCCGGTAACCTGGCGCTGGTGGGCGATGTGCTGTTTGCCGGCTCCATCGGCCGCACCGATTTCCCCAAGGGCGACCACGATACCCTGATCCGCTCGATCCAGGAGAAACTCTGGCCGCTCGGCGACGAGGTGCGCTTCATCCCCGGCCATGGCCCCATGTCCACCTTCGGCCGGGAGCGGCAGACGAATCCGTTCGTGGCCGACAAGCGCTTCGGCTGAAGCCGCCCAGATGAGACCGGATGGCGGTGGACGGGGTGGCAACAAACTGCGGACATGGGACAATCCCGGTATGCGTTGGATAAACCCGATCAAGCACCTGACGATACTGCTGCCGGTCCTGTTGGCCGGCTGTGCCGTGGTATCCGAGGAGGAGTGCCGCGCCGGCCAGTGGTATGAGCGCGGCGTGTCGGACGGCGCCCGCGGCCGCAGCCAGACGCTGGTGTACGATATCGCGCAGACCTGCCAGGAGTACGGTGTGCGCGTGGACAGCGATGCCTGGCTGCGCGGCCACGAGCAGGGCGTGGAGCAGTTCTGCACACCGGAAAACGGCTATCGCTACGGGCGCCAGGGGCGCAGCTACCAGGGGGTTTGTACCGGCCCCACGGCGGACCTGTTCCTGGATTACTACCGGCAGGGCCTGGCCGACTACCAGGTGGAGCGGGAGTACCGCCGCCTGGCGGCGCGACAGGATCATGTCGAGCGCCAGCTGTTCGCGGTGAACGCCGCCCTGGCCGGGGCCGAGGACCCGAAACGTATCCGCCGCCTGCAGATGCGGCGCCTGTCCCTGAACCGGGAGCGGCAGCTGCTGGATATGGAGATGTTCCGCATCAGCGGTTTCGGTTTTGGCCGGGGCTTCGGTTTCGACAGCGGGTTCGGCGTCGGCAGCGGTATCGATTTTCTGTTCTGGCCCGGATTCTACTGAGACGTGGCCTCCCGGGGCCGCGGCCCCCCAACCGGAAACAACACTATGGCAATCTGGCACTCCACGCCCACGCTGGAAGCGATCAATGACAACGCCGCCGGCTGCATGCCTGGCTATATCGGCATGCAGGTGACCGAACTGGGCGACGACTACCTGGTGGGTACCCTGCCGGTGGATCGCCGCACCCGCCAGCCGTTCGGCATACTGCACGGCGGCGCCAGCGTGGTGCTGGCGGAGACCCTGGGTTCCATTGCCGCCAACCTGGTGGTGGATACGGACAAGTTCTACTGCGTGGGCCAGGAGATCAACGCCAACCACCTGCGCCCGGTGCCCGAGGGCGAGGTTACCGGCGTCGCCAGGCCCGTGCATATCGGCCGCAGCAGCCAGGTGTGGGAAATCCGCATCAGCGATCCGCGCGGCAAGCTGAGCTGTATTTCCCGCATCACCATGGCCGTCGTGCCCCACGGCGGCCAATGAGTTCTGCCGAACAGCATCGCTACGAGGATATTCCCTACCGCCTGGTGCGCTCGCCGCGGCGCAAGCGGCTGGGGCTGGTGCTGGCGGAATCCGGCGTTGAAGTGCGCATCCCGCAGCGCTGCGCCGCGCGCCACGGACACCGTTTCCTGCAGGAGAATATCCAGTGGGTGCGGACCCAGTTGCTGCGCGCCGAGGTGCGCGCGGCGGAGATTCCGCAGCACCGCTACGGATTCGGGGCCAGCTTTCCCTGGCTGGGGCAGAAGCTGCCGCTCGAGCGCGCGGCGCGGCCGGCGGGCGCGGGGATTTCCGACCGTGCCATCCGTCTCTACAGCCGCTACCGCGACCCATCCGAAGCGCAATTGCAGGCCGCCCTGCACAAGCTCTACCAGCGCGAGGCGCTGGCCATGCTGGCGGACAAGTCGGCGTACTATGCCGATCGACTGGGCCTGCCGTTCTCCTCGGTGCGCGTGCGCCGCACCAAAAGCAAGTGGGGCCACTGCACCATTCGCGGCGAACTGCAGTACAACTGGCTGGTGTGCCTGGCGCCGGAGCCGGTGGTGGATTACCTGGTGGCCCACGAAGTCTGCCACCTGCGCCACCACAACCACAGCCGCGCCTTCTGGCAACTGGTGGAATCCGTCTGCCCGCGCTACCGGGAATTGCGCCGCTGGCTGCGGGACAGCGGCCACCGCCTGGTACTGTAGATACAAGGGGGCACCGTATGGGCGGTACAATATCCGGATCTTCCCGGTGCGCACGGCGCACCCTACGCCTTTTGTAACTGACTTCTATGGCCACCAGCAGACCCCGTTTCTTCTCCCCGAAAAAAAGCCCGCAAAAAACGCTGCCCGCAAAAGCGCAGGCACGGGTGGAAACATTCAGCCACGATATGCGCGGCATCGCCCGCGTCGGTGGCAAGACGGTCTTTATCGACAATGCACTGCCGGGCGAGTCGGTCGCCTTCCGGTACACGGCGCGGCGTTCGAAATTCGACGAGGGCGCGGCGGTGGAAATCCTGCAGCCGTCCGCGGATCGCTGCGCGCCGCGCTGTCCACACGTGGATCTGTGCGGCGGCTGTTCGCTGCAGCATCTGCAGCCGCCGGTGCAGATTGCGGAAAAGCAGAAAATCCTGCTGGACCAGCTGGCACGCTTCGGCGATCTGCGGGTGCCGGAAATCCTGCCGCCACTGGTGGCGGAGTCTTTTGGCTATCGGCGCAAGGGGCGCATTGGCATCCGCGAAGTGAAAAAGGGGGCGGGAAAAGGAAAGGCGGCGCGTGAACTGGTGTTCGGCTTCCGCAGGAAGCGCTCCAATGAACTGACCGATATCCGCGAGTGCCACGTGCTGCACCCGGCGATCGCCGAACATATTCCGCAGCTGAAACAACTGGTGGCCGGCAGCGCGGGTCGCGCGCACTTTTCGCAACTGGAGGTGGCGGTCGGCGACGATACCGCGGCCATCGTGTTGCGCCACCTGAAACCGCTGGCGGATGCGGACCGGCAGCGCTGGCTCTCCTTCGCCGCGGACAGCGGTATCCACCTGTACCTGCAGCCCGGCGATGCGGCCAGCGCCCACCGTATCTGGCCGCTCGGCGGCGAGGAGCGGCTCGGTTATCGCCTGCCGGAATTCGACCTGGCGCTGGCGTTCCACCCGCTCGACTTTATCCAGGTCAATTTTGAGATCAACCGGCAGATGGTCAGTCGCGCGGTGGCACTGCTGGACCCGCAACCCGGCGAGCGGGTACTGGACCTGTTCTGCGGCCTGGGCAACTTCACCCTGCCGCTGGCGCGCCGCGCCGGGAACGTGGTGGGGGTGGAGGGCGAGGGCGCACTGATGCAGCGCGGCATCGACAACGCCGCCCGCAACGGCCTGGACAATGTGCAGTTCCACGCTGCCGACCTGACGCGGGATATCAGGTCCCACGCCTGGGCGGAGGGCGGCTTCGATCGCATCCTGCTGGACCCGCCGCGCAGCGGCGCGCTGGAAGTGGTGCGCCAGCTGGCCCGCTTTGACGCAAAAAAGATCGTCTACGTGTCCTGCAACCCGGCCACCCTGGCGCGGGATGCCGGCGAGCTGGCGGGCCTCGGCTATCGCCTGACCGGTGCCGGTGTCATGGACATGTTCCCGCATACGGCGCACGTGGAATCCATGGCGGTCTTCGAACGCGGCTGACATGCGGCGCGCGTCGGCGCCCTGTCATTGGTGTGCCCCGGAATCTGGCGTAAACTGCGTTCAAATTCCCGAGGTCCCGATCCATGTCCAGTGAGCCCCTGAGTAACGATTTCGAAGACAACTGCGCCCGCTTTCTGCCCGAGAGCGCCGGCCAGGGCTGTGTCTGGGCGCTGGAAGGGGACGAGGGCTTCGCCCTCTGCGAGTCGGAAAAGTACCCGCAGACGGAGGTGATGCCCTTCTGGTCCCGGCGCGAATTCGCCGAGATCCACACCGACGGCGATTGGGCGGACTACCGGGTGGTGGCCATCGACCTGGAAGAATTTATGGACGACTGGCTTACCGGTATGCACGAGGATGTGATACTGGTGGGCATCAACTGGAACGGCGAACTGGAAGGGGTGGAGCTGGAACCGCTGGACCTGCTCGAGCAACTGGAGCAGGAGCTGCAGTAAATGCGGCCCCTCGCAGTGAACAAAGCCCGCTGTAGGAGCTTGCCCGCAGGCGAATAAACCGGCGTCGGCAAGAACATCGGCAGTATTCGCCTGCAAAAAGGCCTCTACAGAAACAACACACAATAAGCGGGAGTCCCGGAATGAGTCAGTTTCTCGGCCTGCGCACCGTCATCTACGGTGTTACCGATATCGCCGAGGCGAAAGCCTGGTACATGCGGTTGCTGGAGCAGGAACCCTATTTCGACGCCGAATGCTATGTCGGCTTCAATGTCGGCGGCTTCGAGCTGGGGCTGGACCCGGACGCCCGCAGTGTCACCAGCCGCGCCGACGGCGTGGTGGCCTATTGGGGCGTCGAGGATATCGCCGCGCAGGTGGAGCGCCTCAACGCTCTGGGTGCGCGCCAGCACAGCGAGACCGTCGATGTGGGGGAGGGCATCCTGATGGCGACTTTCCTCGATCCCTACGGCAATATTTTCGGCCTGATACAGAATCCCCACTTTCAAGCGGAGTAGACCTTCCCGTGAGCAAGACGCCGGCATCGAGGTTCCGCCCTTCCGACCATACCTTTGCCGCCGAGAGCCTGGCGCAGATAGGCCGCGGCTATGTCGTGCCGGACCGGGTGGCGCTGGTCACCGGTTGCTCCTCCGGCATCGGCCGCGAGCTGGCGCTGGCCCTGCACCGCCGCGGTACCATCGTCATCGCCACGGCGCGGCGCCCCGAGAGCCTGCAGGAGCTGGCGGACCTGGGTATCGCCACCGAGTCGCTGGATGTCAATTCCCAGGCGGATATCAACCGTGTGGTACACGCATTGAAAGCCGCCTACGGCCGCCTGGATATCCTGATCAACAACGCCGGTTATGGCCAGATGGGCCCGCTGCTGGAACTGGATACCCGCGCGCTGGAGAACCAGTTCCGGACCAATGTGTTCGCGCCCATGGCGCTGGCCCGCGCCTGTGCGCCGCTGATGAAATCCGAGCGCCGCGGCCTGATCTGCAATATCGGCTCTGTCTCCGGGGTGCTGCCGACGCCCTTCTCCGGCGCCTACTGCGCCTCCAAGGCGGCCCTGCACGCCCTTTCCGATGTGCTGCGCCTGGAATTGAAACCCTTCGGCATCCGCGTGATGACGGTACAGCCCGGCGCCGTGGCGTCGGAGTTCGGCCGCCACGCAGAGACCTCCCTGCGCGGCCTGCTGGCCCCTGACTCCTGGTACAAACGCCAGGAGGAGATGGTGCGCGCGCGGGCCCAGGAATCGCAGCAGAACGCCACACTGGCCAGCACCATGGCGCGCAGGCTGGCAAAGGAACTGCTGCGCAAACGTCCGCCTTCGGTCGTGCGCCTGGGCAACAAGAGCGGCCTGATGCCGTGGATGGCCCGCTGGCTGCCGCGGCGGATCGTGGACTGGATCCTGGCGCGGCGCTTCAAGCTGCGGCGCCTGCAGCTCAACTAACCATCTCCCCACCACACTCTCCCTGCCCTTTCCCGCGGCGACAAATATCCGTCGCCGTTGGTGTTCCTGTAGCTGTGTGTTAATGTGATATCAAAATGACATCAAAAAGGAGTTCCGCATGATCACAGAGAAAAGGGCCTTTACCGTCAACGGCTACGGTATGGTCGCCGCGCTGGCACTGTTGCAGCTGGCCACCATCGGCCTGGCCGTACGGGCGGGGCTGGCGGAGAATCCCGCAGTGGCACTGTGGATACTGGCCGCGGCGGCGGTGGGTTTCTGCTGGCACGGCCTGTTCATGGTGGCGCCCAACCAGGGCAAGATACTGCAGCTGTTCGGCAAGTATGTGGGGACCGAACACAGCACTGGCCTGCGCTGGGCCAACCCCTTCGTGTTCAAACGCACGCCCATTTCCCTGCGGGTGCGCAACTTCGAGAGCGGCAAGCTCAAGGTCAACGATGCCAACGGCAATCCCATCGAGATTGCCGCGGTGGTGGTGTGGAAAGTGGTGGACTCGGCGGAAGCGCACTTCGAAGTGGACGACTACGAGAGCTTCGTCACCATCCAGAGCGAGGCGGCGCTGCGCAACGTGGCCAATGAATACCCCTACGACAACCACGCCGAGGGAATCCTGTCGTTGCGCGGCGACCCGCTCAGTGTTGCGGAGAAAATCAAAAGCCAGGTGCAGGAGCGCCTCGGGCGGGCCGGCATCGAGGTGATAGAGGCGCGTATCAGCCATCTCGCCTACGCGCCGGAAATCGCCCAGGCAATGCTGCGCAAGCAACAGGCCAGTGCCGTACTGGCGGCGCGCCGGCTGATCGTGCAGGGCGCGGTGGAAATGGTGACCGATGCCATTGCCACGCTGGCGGAATCCCACGAACTGGAACTGGATGAGGAGCGCAAGGCGAATATGGTCAACAACCTGATGGTCGTCATCTGCGGCGAGCAGCAGGCGCAGCCGGTGGTGAACGCCGGCAGCCTGTACTGATCGGCCCGTGTCGTTATGGCAAAAAAGAAAGCTTTCCCACTGAGAATCAACGAACAGGTCCTGGTGGCGATGCAACGCTGGGCCGACGACGACCTGCGCAGCGTCAACGCACAGATCGAGTATGTATTGCGCGACGCACTGGTGAAATCCGGCCGGGTGAAGCTGGTGCAGAAGGTGGTGACGGAAATCGAGGAGAAGGACGGAAATCCCGAAGAAACTCAAGCCGATAAGTAATCGGCCGGGCGAACGTTTAGCGGAGTAGGATGAAGGCGCGGGAGGAGTACCAGCTGAACGGCGCCGTGTATCTTTGCTGAAACGCGGCGCGGCCGCCTAGAAGTGCATGCTCCAGCCCAGGGATGCGCTCTCCACGTCGACAGCGGTGAAAAAGTCATCGCTGCCTACGTCGCTGAAGCTCTCCCACTCGGCGCGAATGGTCCAGCTATTGCGGTGGCGGTAGCTGATTCCGGCGCCGTAACTCCAGTGGAAACCGTTGCGTGTTTCTTCCAGTGTACCGGACGACGGCCCTTCCTCGAATTCAAATTCGATTTCCTCCTGTCCCTCTTCCGGTTCAAGCGGTATCGCGAAAACCTGTATGCCACTGATTCGCCGTTTGAGACGGGAATTCCAGCCGCCGCCGCCCAGTTTGGCGAACACACTGAAGCCCTCGGCAATGGGCCAGTGTGTGACAACAAATATATTGCCCAGGGCGGTGTCTATGTCATCCCGTTCGCGCCACTCGGGAAAGAAACCGGTAGGAGCCCGTTGTCCGGGGACAAGGAAGACCGGAGGTGGAGGCATCTGCACATCGGTTCTGTCATAGGTGATGCTACCCTGTGCCAGCTTTTGGAAGCTGGCTTCCACGGCGAGATGAGGTGTCCAGCGCCAGCCGCCGTAGATTTTCCAGCCCTTTCCGGTTTCCGTACAGCGGTCGAAAATTGCTGTCTGGCCGTTGGAATTGAAACCCTGAACCGTCGATCTGCCGCTATCGCAGAGTCCGTCCAGGTTTTCGTTGCTGAAACTGACTCCCGCATAACGATGGGAATAGAAGTCTGCCTGGGCACTGACGCAGACAGTGAGAAAGGGTACCGCTAGCAGAAAGCATGGCCTGGTCATGGCGTCACCTGCTGGGTTGTAAATTATTCTTTTCCACTTTTGTGGCAGCGACCGTCGGCCGCGAGTACTAGAGGTTACTGTAAAGTGCGCTCGCGACCAACGGCCGCCTGTCAAATATCGAGTTCCGCCCGCAGCGCTGCCATCTTCTTCGCATTTTCGGACTTCGACAGCGGTTCGCCGGGTTTTTCCTCCAGCTGCAGTTGTTCCGGCGGCGTAAGCTTGTCCCCTTCCAGTACCCGCGCGCAGATTTTGCGGTAGTGCTCGGCAAATACCGGGTAGGCCACCGATTCCGGGTTGTTCGCCAGGAAGAACCAGTTGGATTCGCGCCCGGCGTGGTAGACCGCCGGGTGGCTCCAGTTGAAATTGGCCTTGGGGCTGGGGGCGTTGCAGGCCTCGCGGTAGGCGGCGCGGGCGTCCGGCAGGCCGTTGTCACCGGCGGCGCACAGCGTCAGCATCTTGTGCACCGTGGGCAGGTATTCGCTCTGGCGGATGGCGCGCTTGGCACCGGCGACGATTTCCGCCGGTGAGAAGGCCTCCAGGGATTCCAGCCACAGGCGCTTGGCGTGGTTCAGTGTCTCGGTGTCCGGGAAGGCGGCGTTGAACTGGTTGTGGTAGCTGAGCTTGAGCAGGCCGAACACTTCGTTGAGCGCGCGCTTCTTTTCGTTGAGCTGCTCGCCGGCACCGCCGCTACCAGTCTGTGTCCGTGACGATGTCGAGGACGGATCTGTCTCTTGTCCTCTGGTTGTCGTGACGTTGGTTGTCGGATTGTTGTGTGCCATTGGATTGTCCTATCGCCAGCTTGTTACGCGCCGCCCACTGGTGGCGTGCGTGACGCACGAAGACGGCGTCCCAGCTTTTGCGCGCGGCGTTCTGGCCGCGCCAGTAGATGATGAATTCGGGCACCAGCGAGAGTGCGAAGTCGCGCTCTATTTCACACTGGTTGACCAGGTGACTCAAGCAGTCGCTACCCGGCTGCCAGTGGCGCGAGATGGGTTTGGCCACCGGGTTCTTCTCGATGCCCTGGCAGTAGTAGGCCCACTCCTCGCGCGCGTAGTCGATAAACAGCTCGCCCCAGCGGGCGCTGTGGCCGCCGCGCTCCAGCCACTTGTAGATGAATTCCGGCAGCACCTCGGCGGCGAAGTTGGGATTGATTGCCAGGCGCCGCAGCTGTTCCCAGGTGTGCTCGCTGGGCTGCCAGTCGCGGGTCATGGCGGTGGGCTTGCGCTTCTCGATAAACGGCGTGTCCTGCTTTTCCCAGTCCTCCATGATCCAGTCGTTGAACTCCAGGTCCCAGGAGATGGACAGCTTGCCGCTGGAGTGGTGGTAGTCGACGAAGCGCTGCAGGCCGCGCTGCACGAAGGTGCTGGGCACGCCCTCGTCCGCCAGTTTGCTCAGGGTCTCGCCGCCCGGGCGCCAGTCGGGCGGCAGTGGCTGTTTGCGCTGCGCGGTGGCGCGATAGGCCTCCCAGCGGCTCTTGACCTGTTTCAGGAACAGGGAACCGAAGGAGTGGCGGGATTCGCCGCGCTCGCGCCAGTAGGTCACGAACTCCGGCAGCTGTTCGCGCACGAAGTGCTCCGGCACGCCCAACTGGGCGATACGGGCCATGGTCTCGGCGTCCGGGTGCCAACCGGGGGAAATGGTGTTGGCGCTGCGCGCCGCCGGGACCTGGGCGGGCGGTTGGTAGCCCCGCTGTTGCGGGGCCGCCGGCGTCGCCGGGCGGGTGTGCTCGCCGGGCAGGGCGAACTTGAGCACGGAACTGCTGCCGTAGGGCGCCGCGCCCAGCAGTAGCGCGCCCTGGTTGCGCAGGCTGGTGGCCACGCGCTGGATATCCGCCGGCTCCCAGAAGGGCAGCGACTGCTGCAATTGCTCGCCCTCGGCCGTGTACCAGTCGCGCCCCGGGTGGGGTTCTACCGGCAGGAATGGCATCAGCTCCCCCAGCACGGTCAGCAACACCGCCTCCTCCAGGCCGAGGGTGGCGGCCAGAGTGGGGGAGAGGCACAGGGGTCTTTCCGGGAGCAGGGGGTGTTTCATGGCGGGGATGATAACACTCTTGGGGGCTGGGGAATGGAGGCTGAGGAATGAGGAATGGTGGATGGGGCCCCTCGCCTTGAGGGATTCGGCAGCCGGGATTAAAGTGGATGGCCAGTCGACGCCGGAAGGCCGTCACAACAACCGCCGCAAGCCAGTGGAACAGGCGCAATGGCAAAGATCATACCCACCCTCAGTACCATCCGCAGGATGACCACCGGCGAGCGCCGCCTGGGCCAGCGCCTGGAAAGCCTGCTGGAGGACGACTATACCGTCTGGTTCGATACGCCCGTCGGCAGCCGGCGCCGCTATCCGGATTTTATCCTGCTGCATCCCGGCCGCGGCCTGCTGTTTCTGGAAGTGAAGGACTGGAAGCTCGACACCGTCAAAAGCATGACCCCGGACAGCGTCGAGCTGGAAACCGCCAGTGGGCGCAAAACCGTCAGCAATCCGCTGGAGCAGGCGCGCCAGTACGCCCACGCGGCGGTCGACCAGCTCAAGCGCGATCCACAACTGGTCCAGCCGGAGGGGCGCTACCGCGGGCGCCTGCAGTTTCCCTACGGCTACGGCGTGGTGTTTACCAATATCACCCGCAAGCAGTGGAACGCGGCCGTCCCGGAAGTCGAGCGGGAGCGGTTGCTGCCCGGCCATCGGCTCCTGTGTAAGGACGAGATGACCGCAACGGCGGACCCGGAAACCTTCCAGGCGCACCTGTGGGGCATGTTCGAATACAGCTTCGGCGAAAAGCTGAGCCTGCCACAGATCGACCGTATCCGCTGGCAGCTGTTTCCGGAAGTCCGTATCAACCACCGGCAGCAGGACTTCTTTGCCGCTGACGAAGAAGTGCAAGCAGAGGCGCAGCCGCCCGCTGCGGAGACGATTCCCGATATTGTGCGGGTTATGGACCTGCACCAGGAGCAACTGGCCAAGAGCATGGGCGACGGTCACCGGGTGATCCACGGTGTGGCCGGTTCCGGCAAGACGCTGATTCTCGGCTACCGCTGTGTGCACCTGGCGCGGGCAGTGCGCAAACCGATCCTGGTGCTGTGCTTCAATATCACCCTGGCCGCGCGGCTGCGCAGTTTTATCGCCGAAAAAGGCATTGCCGACAGTGTGCAGGTGCACCACTTTCACGACTGGTGCGGCCGGCAGTTGAACACCTACAACGTCGATCTGCTCGGCGGCCCGGAGCCGGCCTTCGAGCGCCAGGTGCGGAGCGTTGTCCGCGCGGCGGAGCGGGGCCTGATTCCCCGCGCCCAGTACGGCGCCGTGATGATCGACGAGGGGCACGACTTCGAGCGGGACTGGCTCAGGCTGGTGGTGCAGATGATCGATCCGGACAGCGATTCCCTGCTGCTGCTCTACGACGACGCCCAGTCCATCTACGACAAGGGCTCGCTCAGGTTTCCGCTGTCCAGCGCTGGTATCCGGGCCCGCGGGCGCACCACCATCCTCAAGCTCAACTACCGCAACACCCGCGAGATACTCACCTTCGCTTACGAGTTTGCCAGCGACTTCCTGCGCGAGCAGGATGCCGACGAAGACCATGTGCCGCTGATTGCACCGGAAGTGGCGGGCGCCAATGGCCCGCCGCCGGTTTTCCGGCAATTCGAATCTGCTGGCGAAGAAGGGCACTTTATTGTCCGCTGCATCGCCAAGTGGCGGCAGGATGGGCACGCGCTAAACGGCATCGCGGTGGTCTATGCCTTCAACAGCCAGGGCCGCCAGTACCAGAAGGCGCTCGAGAATGCCGGCATTCCCTGTGCCTGCCTGCAGACGGGGGAGGAGAAGCGGGCCTACGATGCCGCTGAGGAAAAGGTGGTGCTGCTCAGCCGCCAGAGCAGCAAGGGGCTCGAATTCGACACCGTTATTCTCTGTGGCCTCGGTGGGCTGAAAGACGACGAAGAGAAGCTGCAGCGCGAAACCCGCCTGCTCTACGTGGGCATGACACGGGCGCGACGGCAGCTGCTGGTGACGGGCACCGGGAATAACTGGTTTACCGCCCGGCTCGGCGCGATGGTGGCCTGACGCGATGGTAGGCCATCTCCGGCGCGCTCAATCGTCCGCCGCGGTAATCCGGTAGGCGCAGCGCCGCGCCCCCTCCAGCAGGTACTCGCAGCGCTCCACCCGCGCGCCTTTCAGGCACTGGCGGAAGATCGCAAGCTCCGAGCGACAGAAGCCCCGGCAGCTGCGCGCCGCCGCGCAGATGGGGCAGTGATTTTCCACCAGCAGCCAGCGCTCCGCTGCATCCCGCACCACCTCGGCCATATAGCCCTCGCGGCTGCGCTGTTGCGCCAGCCTTGCCACCCGCTCGTCCAGATTTGCGCAGCCGGCCAGTGCGCGGCGGTAGTCCGCGAGGGATTCCCGCTCGCGCGCGGCGATCAGGGCGTCCAGGCCCTCCTCGCCGAAGACCTGGCGCACATTGTCGATCAGGCCCAGGGTCAGGTCGCCGTGGCGATCCGGGAAGCGGCCCTGGGCTTTTTCTGTCAGTTGCCAGTAGCTGGATGGGCGGCCCACCTTTTCCGCGCGGTCGAAGCGCTCCAGCAGTCCGTCGCTGGCCAGTTGCTTCAGGTGCTGGCGCGCGCCCACCGGGCTGATGCCCAGTTCCGCGGCGATAAACTGCGCCGACTGGGGGCCGCGGGTTTTCAGCAGATACAGGATCTGCTCGCGGCTGTTATTGGTTGCGCCCGCCATATCAGTGCACCGGGGATTTGGCGGTGGCCGGTGAATGTGCCGGCGCCGGGCGCTGCAGCGCAAACTGCGCCGCGCCGGCGAAACAAAGAAGCCCGCCCAGCACCAGTGACCAGTGGCTGCCCACCAGCGCCACGCCGCTGCCGGCCAGCGCGATCACGCAGCTGGCGAGACAGAAGTTGGCGGTCAGCAATCCCATGACGCGGCCCTGGCCGAAGTGTTCGAAGCGCTCCGCCATCAGCGCCGGAAAGACACCGTTGACAGTGGCAATACCGATGCCGATCAGCGCAAACAGAGCGTAAACCCCGGCGCCGGCGGTAAGTGGCAACAGTATCAGCAGTGCACCCAGTGCCAGCGCTCCCCTGAGTACCAGCGCGTTGCCGCCGAAGCGGTGCTTCAGCGCCGGTACCGCCAGCGCGCTGGTGGCGATCATCAGGCCGGTGACGGTGACCGTATTCCAGGCGATCTGGTGCGGCGCGAAGCCGAACTGCTCCACCAGCCAGAAGGGATAGAACTCGTAGAAAGCGTTGATTCCCAGGCAGAACAACAGGTTGAACAGCGCCAGCGGCAGTATCGCCGGTTCTCGCCACAGCCCCAGCGAGTTCTGTGCGCGGACCAGTTGCAGCAGCCGGACCCGATCCTGCGGCCGGGGCCCGTCCGCGCCGATACCCAGCTGTACCAGCAGCGCGCAGACGATCACCGACAGGCCGCCGGCCCAGAACACGGCGGCCGGCCCCAGCACCACCAGGTAGCCCCCGGACAGCGGGCCCAGCAGCCAGCCGGCATAGGCGCAGGCCATGGCCAGTGACAGGGCGCGGGTGCGGTCGATGGCCGGGTGCAGGTCGGCGGCGATGGCGCGGGCAATGGCGATATTGCCCTGGCAGAGGCCGGTCAGGAAGCGGGCCAGGGCGAAGAGCATGAAGTTGTTCCAGGTCAGCGCCAGCGCGGCCAGCGCATAGCCGGCGGCGGCCAGCAGCAGGGTGACAGTGAGTACCCGCTTGCGCCCGAAATGATCGGACAGGCCGCCCAGGCTGCTGCTGCCCAGCAGCAGGCCCAGCGGGAACAGCGCCAGTACCAGGCCCAGCAGCAGTTTCGGCGGAATGCCGGCGAAGTGGGTGAGATCGGTGGCCGGCCCCTCGAGGAACAGCGGCGCCAGTATCGGATACGGCAGCGCGATACCGGCGGTGCCCACCAGGGTGACCAGCATGACCGCCACCAGTGTGGCTTTGGCGTTTGGCATAGGAAGTTAAGTAAGCATTTTGTTTTTTTATTAAGGTATCAGTATGCCTGCAATAAAGAAAGCAGAAGCTTTTTTATTGTCGTAATAGCCCCGCTCAATACCGCGTCACCTCGTTGAAAGTAAGTGTTCGCTAAGCTGAATGGTGACGCTGAAACGGGAGTCACGCGTGCAATCCTTCCTCGAAAACTGGCACCAGGCGGCGGTGACAACTCTGGGCCTTTTCTGGATGGCGTTCTGGGCCTTTGCGCTCGGTTACCTGATCAGCAGCATGATCCAGGTGTTCGTCACCCGCGAACGGATGCGGCGCAGCATGGGGGAGGCCGGTGCCGGGAGCGTGGGCTTGGCGACGTTTTTCGGCTTTATCTCCAGCTCCTGTTCTTTCGCCGCGCTGGCCACCACCCGCGCGCTCTTCGCCAAGGGCGCGGGGCTGGTGCCGGCGCTGGCGTTCCTGCTGGCATCCACCAATCTGGTGATCGAGCTCGGCATCGTGATTGCGGTATTTCTCGGCTGGCAGTTTGTGGTGGGCGAGTATGTCGGCGGTGTATTGCTGATTCTGTTGATGTGGCTGTTGGTCGGCGCCCTCTATCCGAAAGAACTGGTGGAGCGCGCGCGACAGCGCGCCCGCGAGGCGGAGGGAAGTGACAATCCCGGCGAGATCCCGGACTGGAAGCAACTGATTCGATCGATGGCTGGCTGGCGCCGCGTGGCCGAGCGCTTTGTCATGGAATGGAAGATGGTCTGGAAGGACGTGACCATCGGCTTTACCGTCGCCGGCATTATCGCGGTGTTTGTACCGCAGGCATTTTTCCAGGCCCTGTTCGTCGGCTCCGGCGAAGCGGAGCCGACTTTCTGGCAGGTATTGCTGCAGTGCCTGGTAGGCCCGATCGCGGCCTTTTTCACCTTTATCGGTTCCATGGGCAATATCCCGCTGGCGGCGGTGCTGTTCGACAATGGCGTCGCCTTCGCCGGCATCATGGCGTTTATCTTCAGCGACCTGGTGGTGCTGCCGGTATTGCGCAT
The DNA here is from genome assembly GCF_023634065.1 of Microbulbifer litoralis. Taxonomy (GTDB): domain Bacteria; phylum Pseudomonadota; class Gammaproteobacteria; order Pseudomonadales; family Cellvibrionaceae; genus Microbulbifer; species Microbulbifer litoralis. The sequence continues at coordinate 775,738 of NZ_JALKCV010000001.1, read as the reverse complement.
CCAGGCGCAGTACTACGGCTGGAAAATGGCGCTGTATATTCTCGCAGTCTTCCTGTGCATCCTGGTCGCCAGTGCGCTGTTGCTGCACTACGGTTTCGCCGCACTGGACCTGCTGCCGCAGTCCGCCGGTGGCGAGAGCGTGACCGGAAGGGACTTTTTCAAGGTCGATTACACCCTGTTCCTGAATCTCGGTTTTCTCCTGCTCAGCCTGTTCTTTTTTGCCTGGCGGATAAAAAGCAGCGGTTTGCCATCACTGGATACCGACAAACCCAGCGATAGAATATTGCTGGCCCTGGCGGTGTCGGCGCTGCTGTGGCTGCTGATCGGTGCGCTGCTGCCGGTATGAAGTGCCTTGCTATGTCCCCGGAGGAAGCTTTTACACTGGCGGCCACCTGAATCACTGCACAATTTCCGGAGATCCCGATGGCCGAAGAATCCAATCGCCCCGCGCACCGTTTCCGTCTGGAGGGGGCCTCCTGTGCCGGCTGTGTGCGCAAGATCGAGAGTGCCCTCAACGATGTGCCCGGCGTCGACGAGGCGCGGGTCAACCTGGGCGACCGGACCCTGACCGTGCGCGGCGATGCCGATCCGCAGGCCTGTGTGGCCGCCGTGCAGGGCGCCGGCTACGGCGCCGAGGAAGTGCGCACCAGCGAGCGCGAACAGCGCGAGCAGCAGCGCGCGGAGGAGCAGCAACACTACCACCAGTTGCTGTGGCACTCGGCGCTGGCGCTGGGCCTGGGTGTTCCGCTGATGGCCTGGGGCCTGATCACCGGTGAAATGGGGGTGAACTCTGTTCCCCAGCAACTGGCTTGGGGGGGCGTGGGACTGGTGACACTGGCGGTGCTGGTGTTCTGCGGCGGCCACTTTTACACCGGTGCCTGGCGCGCATTCCGCCACCACAATGCCAACATGGATACCCTGATCGCCTTGGGCACGGGTACCGCCTGGCTCTTCTCGATGCTGGTGGTGGCGGTACCGCAATTGCTGCCGGAGGCGGCTCGTCACGTCTACTTTGAAGCCAGCGCGATGATCATCGGCCTGATCAACCTGGGCCAGGCGCTGGAGGTGCGCGCCCGCGGCCGCACCAGCGCGGCGGTGGAGAAACTGCTGCAACTGCAGGACCCGACTGCGCGGGTGGTGCGCGACGGCGGCGAGGAGGATATCCCGCTGGAGCAGGTGCAGGTGGGCGACCGCCTGCGCGTGCGCCCGGGGGAGAAAATCCCGGTGGATGGCCGCGTGTTGGAGGGCGGCAGCCTGGTGGACGAATCCATGCTCACCGGTGAACCGGTGCCGGTACGGAAAAGCGAGGGCGACAGCCTGACCGCCGGCACCCTGAACAAGAACGGCAGCCTGCTGTTCGAGGCGGAAAAGGTCGGTGCCGATACGCGCCTCGCGCAGATCATCGAGATGGTCAAGAACGCGCAGAGTTCGCGCGTACCCATCGCCAAACTCGCCGATACCATCTCGGCCATTTTTGTGCCCACTGTGATGATTATCGCCGTACTGGCGGCGCTGGCCTGGTTCAACTGGGGGCCGGATCCGCGCGCGGCGCATATGCTGGTGGTGCTGACCGCGGTGCTGATCATCGCCTGTCCCTGCGCGCTGGGGCTGGCCACACCCATGTCGGTGATGGTCGGTGTGGGCAAGGGCGCGGAGTACGGTGTACTGGTGCGCAACGGCAAGGCGCTGCAGCAGGCCAGCGACCTGACCGCATTGGTGGTGGACAAGACCGGCACCCTCACCGAAGGTGCGCCGAAACTGACTGATATCGAGACCGCTGGCGACGCCGACCAACTGCTGGCGCTGCTCGCCGGCCTGGAGCAGGGCTCCGAGCACCCGCTGGCGGAAGCGGTGGTCACCGCGGCGCGGGAAAAAAACCTGGCCCTGCCGCCGCTGGAGGATTTCGAGGCGATCACCGCCCACGGGGTGCGCGGCACCGTCGGTGGTAAAAAAGTCCTGCTGGGTAACGGCAAGTTGATGCAGCGGGAGCATATCGACGCGGCCTCTCTGCGCGAGCGCGCAGAGCAGCTGGCGGAACTGGGGCGCACGGCAATGTTCGCGGCGGTGGACGGCACCGCCGCCGGCATTATCGCCGTGGCGGACCCGATCCGCGACGATGCCAAAGATGCCGTTGCGCGGCTGCTGGAGCTGGGCCTGCGGGTGGAAATGCTCACCGGCGACAGCAGTGCCACGGCGGAGGCGGTGGCCCAGCAACTGGGGATAGAGCGGGTGCATGCGGACCTGCTGCCGCAAGACAAGGAAAAAATTGTCGGCGATTTACAGCAGAGTGGCGAGCGCGTGGGCATGGCCGGCGACGGTATCAACGACGCGCCGGCGCTGGCGCGGGCGGATGTGGGGTTCGCCATCGGTGCCGGCACCGATGTGGCCATCGAGACCGCCGACGTGACCCTGATGCGCTCGTCGCTGCACGGCGTTGCCGATGCGATCGAACTGTCGCGGGCGACGCTGCGCAATATCAAGCAGAATCTGTTCGGGGCCTTTGTCTACAACACCCTGGGCATTCCCATCGCCGCCGGCGTGCTCTACCCGCTCACCGGTGCGCTGTTGAACCCGATCATCGCCGGCGGCGCGATGGCGCTGTCGTCGGTGACTGTGGTCAGCAACGCCAACCGGCTGCGTTTTTTCAAACCATCGGAGGTGCAGCAGTGACGTCTGCATTGATCGTCAACCTGGTCGGGTTATTGCTGGTCGCGGCGATCAGCTGGTGGTTCTGGCTGCAACCCCGCCGCCATCGCGCCGAGGCGGTCAACGCCGCGGAAAAACTGCGGGTGCTGGTCAGGGATGGCGTCTACGAGCCGGATCGCATCCGCCTGCCGGCGGGCGAGCCGGCCACACTGTATTTCCGCCGCGAGGACCCGACGCCCTGCGCCGAGTGGGTGCTGTTCCCGGACCTGGAAGTCAGCGCACAGCTGGCGGTGCACCGGGATACCGCGGTGGATATCCCGGCGGCGGAGCCGGGCGAATACCCGTTCACCTGCCAGATGCAGATGTACCGCGGCACATTGGTAGTGGAGTAGGGTTTTGTTTCAGGCTCGATAGTGGCTCAGGAACAAAGCGGCTGTCCGCTCGGCCAGTGCGCGGCGTTCCCGCTCGTCGAGCAGCGGGGCCACCTGCATCAACTGCGGCCAGAAACAGCTGCCCTTGACCAGGTTGTGGACCTGGGCAGTGGCGATGTCCACATCCAGCTCGCCCAGGCGGCCGTCGGCGCGCGCAGCCCTGATCCAGCGCTTGACTGCGGTTTCGTGGCTGGAGAACTTTTCGATCTGCCGGCGCAAGGCCTCCGGCCGGTGGAAAAAGTGGTCGAAGGCCACCCGGTTGAGCTCGATATACTCGCGGCTGCAGATTGTGTCGATCTCGGACTCCAGCAGTTGGCAGAGCTGCCCCTGCAGTCCGGCGTCGGCGTCGTAGGTGCCGTCTGTGGATAGTGTCGCGCGCTGCCAGAGTTCGGCGATCAGCGCCATGATCAGCGCCTCTTTGCTGGCGAAGTGGTTGTAGACCGTGCGCTTGGAAACCTGTGCGGAAGCCGCCAGTTCATCCATGCTGCTGGCCTGGACGCCCTGTTCCTGGAAGACCCGCTTGGCGGCATCCAGGATGGCGCGACGTTTCTGTTCACTTCTGCTGGGCTTCTTCTCGCTCATCGCTCTCTCTGTGAAGGGTTGCCGACCGCGGTCGGCCGGATATTGCGGGCGCTAATTTTACACTAAGCAGTTTACTTTTTGTGTTCTGGTATTACACTACACTGTATAGTTTACTTTTGGGTTGAAAATGAACCTCCGCCGATTCATCGCCATGGGAGCCGTGCTTGTGTCTGTCAGCCTTTTCAATGCGTGTGCGCACGAAGCGCCGAAATTCCACAATTCCGAGATCGAGTATCGCAACGGTGCGGGCAAGATCTGGGAGGTTCTCAAGGCCTATGTGCGCACCGAGCGCGCCGCGCCGGAGCCTTCCTCGCCGTTGCCACTGCGCCCGATCCCGGCCGCGGAACTCGCCGCCGGCCCGGCGGCGGTCTACCGGCTGGGGCATTCCAGTGTGCTGATCCGTCTCGACGACCGCTACCTGCTGACGGATCCGGTGTTCAGCGACAGGGCGTCGCCGCTGCAGTGGCTGGGGCCGAAGCGCTTCCATCCGCTGCCGCTGGAAATCGGCGCCCTGCCGGATATCGAGGCCGTCGTCATCAGCCACGATCACTACGACCACCTGGACAAGGCCAGTGTGCAGGCCCTGGCGCACAAGGTGAAACGCTTTGTGGTACCGCTGAAGGTGGGCGAGCGCCTGCGCAAGTGGGGCATCGATGGGGACCGGATTGTCGAACTGGACTGGTGGCAGTCGACCCGCTTCGGCAGCTTCACGCTGACCGCGACACCGGCGCAGCACTTTTCCGGGCGCGGCCTCGGGGACGGCAATGAAACCCTGTGGGCGAGCTGGGTGATCGAAGGGCAGGAGGCGCGGCTGTTCTTCAGCGGTGACAGCGGCTATTTCGGCGGCTTCCGCGAAATCGGCCAGCGCTTTGGGCCCTTCGACCTGACCCTGATCGAGACCGGCGCCTACAACGAGCTGTGGAGCCAGGTGCACATGCTGCCGGAGCAGAGTGTGCAGGCCCACCTGGACCTGCGCGGTGAAGCCATGCTGCCGATTCACAACAGCACTTTCGACCTGGCCCTGCACGACTGGTTCGAGCCGCTGGAGCGCGCGGCCGCAGCGGCCGAGCGGCGGGGTGTCCGGCTGGTGACTCCCGTGATCGGCGCGCCCGTGGCAGTGGCCGCGCCGGCCGACACACCGGCCTGGTGGCGGGCATTGATGCCGGGCCGCGCGGGCCTGCCGGCGACGGAGGGTTGATCATTCCTGCGGAATATCCGGCTCCACCAATTGCGCCAGGAAACCGAGGGATTCCTGCCAGCCGAGGTGGCAGGCATCGGTGGGAATCATTTCCGGAATACCCTCCTGCACCACCTGCAGCTCGGTGCCGACCGAGACGGATTTCAGCGTCACCGTGGTGGTCATTTCACCGGGCAATTCCGGAGCGTCGAAGCGGGCGGTGTAGCAGAGGCGGGTGTGGGGCTCCAGCTCCTTATAACTGCCGCCAAACGAATGGCTGCCACCGGTGGTGAAGTTGGTAAATGACATCCTGTAGCTGCCACCGACCCGCGCGTCCATTTCGTGCACCTTGCCGGTAAAACCGCAGGGCGGCAGCCAGCGGGCGAAGGCGTCGGGATCGAGGAAGGCGCGGTAGACTTTCTCGGGGGCAGCGCGCAGTACGCGGTGCAGTTGAACCGTATTGGCCATGGTTTTGTCTCCTTTTGTTGTCCGGTACTACCTTGTCGGTGGGCACAGTCCCGAATCGACAGTGGTGTCGAAATTGGGCCTAGTGGTCCATGCGGAAAGTTGTGTAACTGTTCGCGTCGCCAAAGCGCCCAGCTCTGCGTTGAGAAAGCTTGAAATAGAACCACTATTCCTGCGCTTTCTCGCCTTGATCTGAACACTTTGGCTGTGCTCCTTAGTCACCAAACTTTCCGCATGGACCACTAGGGGCGGGCCTTCGGCCCGCTTGCCGAGCTGGAGCTCGGCGTTCCCAGGGGAGTAATAGCGCGAGTCCCGAGTCAGAACCAGGTCCGCAGGCCGACGACCCAGGTGGTTTCACTGGTCGACTCACCGTCGTCGCGGGCAAAGTCGGCGGCATTGCCGACTTTTTTCTCGTAGTTGATACCGAAATAGGGCGCGAACTGCGGCGTGAATTCGTAGCGCAGGCGCAGCCCCGCCTCGATATCCGAGAGGCCGGAACCGGTGCCGGTTTCGCGGTTGTTCTGGCCGAAGAAATTGAGTTCCAACTCCGGGCTCAGTACCCACTGCTGTGTCAGCAACAGCTCGTACTCGGCCTCCAGGCGCAGGGCGCTGTCGCCGTCCTCGCCGACAAACAGCGCCGAGTCCACCTCGAAGAAATAGGGCGCCAGGCCATTGAGACCGACAACCGCCCAATTGCGGCTGTCGCTTTCCGGTTCGAAGTCGTGGCGGACGCCCGCCTGCAGATCAAAATAGGGGGAGATGGCACGGCTGTAGAGTGCCTGCAGCTCTTTTTTCTCCGTTTCACCTTCGGCCCGCTCCACTTCGGTTTTGAACCAGAGTTTGTCGCGGTCACCGCCGAACCAGGCGCTGCCCTCCAGCGCCGCGCCGTCGTCCTCGCGGGCTTCCAACTGGTCGATGGTGACCTTGGTCAGCAGTACCTCGTGGTCCATGACATGATCCGGTGCATCCGGTGCGTGTTCCAGGTTTTGCCCCGCCCCCCGGGTTGCTGGATAGGTGTTCACCGGGGCTGCAGTCTGGGTGTGGTCGTGATGCCCCTGCGCCAGGACTGCCGGTGCGGTGAGTGCGGTGCACAAAATGATTGTCTTTTTCACGGTTTCCCCTCATACGACCCTGACTTCGCGGAACATGCCGGGCATGTGGTACAGCAGGTGGCAGTGGTAGGCCCAGCGGCCGTAGGCGTCGACGTTGACCAGGTAACTTATTTTCGAGCCGGGTTGCACCAGCACCGTATGTTTGCGCGGTATGGCTTCCGCGTCGCCGGTTTCCAGTTCGCTCCACATGCCGTGCAGGTGGATCGGGTGGGTCATCATGGTGTCGTTGACCAGTGTGATGCGGATACGCTCGCCGTATTTCAGCATCAGCGGTTCGGCATCGTTGAACTTGATGCCGTCCATGGACCACATATAGCGCTCCATATTGCCGGTCAGGTGCAGTTGCAGTTCCCGTGTGGGTTCGCGCCTGTCGATGGTGGGGGTCAGGTTGCGGATATCCGCGTAGGTCAGTACGCGGCGGCCGTAGCGCTGTTTGTGGTCGCGCAGGCCTATGCCCGGGTCGTGTAGGCCGCTTGTCGGCATTTGTGAGCGCATGTCCACGCCGTAGCCGTATTCGCTGGGTAGATGTGCGATGGGGCTGTCGCTACCGTGGCCGGCGTGGCCCAGGTTACCGGTGTACCAGACGCCCTGCATGCCGCCGAGCTCCGGGCGGCCACCGTGCAGGGTGTAAGCCGGTGTGCTGCCTGTGCCGCTGTGCCGGCTGTGGTCCGTGTCTTCCATGTTACTCATGTCGCCATGCTGGCTGTGGTCCATGTCTCCCATGTTTTTCATGGCGCCATGGCGACTGTGGTCCATCGACCCCATGCCACTCATTGCACCCATTCCCATATCCCGGTGCGTCAGCACCGGCGCATGATCCATGTCCGGTACCGCTGCGCCCATTGCCGGGTCCGGCGTCAGGGTGCCGCGGGCGTAGCCGCTGCGGTCGATGGTCTGGGCAAACAGGGTGTAGGCACTGTCGCCATCCGGTTCGACAATGACGTCGTAGGTTTCGGCCACGCCGATACGGAATTCGTCCACGCTGACCGGTTCGATATTCTGGCCGTCGCTGGCCACAACGGTCATTTTCAGGCCCGGAATGCGGATATCGAAAATCGACATGGCGGAGCCGTTGATAAAGCGCAGGCGCACTTTCTCGCCCTGGCGGAACAGTGCCGTCCAGTTGGCGTCCGGCGTCTGGCCGTTCATCAGGAAGGTGTAGGTGTAGCCGGTCACATCGGAGATGTCGCGGTCGGACATGCGCATCTCGTTCCACATCTTCCTGTCGTTCCAGGTCCGGGCCACGCCCTTCTCGCGGATTTCATTCCACAGATCCCCGGCGGTGCGGCGTCGGCGGTTGTAGTAGTGGCCCTCCTTTTTCAGCTTGGCGTAGATATCGTGGGGAGATTCATCGCTCCAGTCGGACAGGAATACCACATGGTCCCGATCACTGGTTACCGGGTCCGCGTCCGCCGGATCGATCACGATGGAGCCGTAGAGGCCCTGCTGTTCCTGGAAGTCCGAATGGCTGTGGTACCAGTAGGTGCCGCTCTGCCGGACCGGGAAGCGGTAGGTGAAGGTCTCGCCGGGGCGGATGCCGTTGAAACTGAGCCCCGGTACACCGTCCATATCGCTGGGCAGGATCATGCCGTGCCAGTGGATCGAGGTGTCGTGGGCCAGCTTGTTGGTGACGTTCAACGTGACCGTCTCGCCTTCCCTCCAGCGCAGCACCGGACCGGGCAGGGCGCCGTTGACGGTGACGGCGGTGCGCTCGCGGCCGGTGAAATTGACTGGTGTATAGCCCACCTGCAGGTCGAAGACATTGCCGCGCAGTGTCTGTGGCGCCGCCTGTGGTCGATAGCGGGCACGGGCGCCGGGCACCGCCAGCAACGCTGCGCCGGCGGCGGCGCCGGTAACGAAAGTGCGACGCGACAACGATTTTGAGGGTATCGCAGTGTTCTTCTTTTTTATCTCGGGCCTTTTCACCGTGCTCCCCCATGCTGCGCTTCGATACTGTCGATATGGGCGTAGACACTGTCGCTGCCGTCGCGGTGCAGCAGAACCACGTCGTAGGGAGTAAAACGGTCGTTGACTTCCATACCCGGGCTGCCGAGTGGCATGGCCGGCACGGCCAGGCCGCGGGCGCCGGCCGGCGGGTTCTGCAGGAATTGGCGGATCAGCCGGGCCGGTACATGTCCCTCAAAGACATAGCCGCCGGCCGACACGCTGGTGTGGCAGGACTGGTAGCGGGGCGCCATTTTATGGCGCGATTTGATCGCGTTCAGGTCGTCTACGTCCCTGGCGTCGACGGCGAAGCCGTTGTTGCGGGCGTGGTCGACCCAGAGTTTGCAGCAGCCGCAGCTGGCGCTCTTGTAGGTGGTCAGTTTTTCCGTTGAGGCGGTGGGCGCTTCGGTTTCGGTCGCCTCTCTGGTACAGGCGGTCACGGCCAGCAGCGCGATGCCGGCGATGAGGAATTTACGCAGCATGGTTTCAACTCCGTTGTTAAACAGGGGGGCGCAGCGCGCCCGCAGGCAGATCGATGTGGGGCGCGGCCGGGCCCGGATTGCGGGCGCAGCTATCCCGTATCAGCGCGAGATCGGTGGGCGCAGCGGGCTTTCCGGCGCGGGGGAGGAGTTGAAGGTGCGGTAGTTTTCGGGCCGGGCGCTGCCCGGCAGACACGCCGGACGCGGTTCCGCTGCCGGCAGGGCACTGGCACAGAGGCCCGGGCAGCAGCCCTGGCCGCACTGGCCGTGGGACTCGCAGTCCGCGCCGTGATCGCCGGTTTTTTTGTGGGCGGCGCCTGCGGCTGTCGCCCCATCACCGGCGTGGCTATGCATGGGGGAAGCGTCGGCGGATTCCGGGGCACAGGGCGCAGCCATTGCCTGGCCGGCCAGGGCCAGCAGCAGTAGCGATAGCAGTAGGGGCAGTATTCCTGTGCGCATGGTGTCGTCAGTGTCGATGGACCGGGGCAGTGTATGAGCTGGCCGGGGGGCGCGCAACCTGCCGCAGGGGCGGGGTTCCCGGAGGGCTCTGTTCCTATATGACCTTTTCTTCTAACTGATCGATCCACCTCACCTTAAGTTCGAAGGCATGGAGGTAGGGTCATGTACAGGACATATTCCCTCAGGTTGTTTCTGACCACTCTGCTGCTGTGCGTCCTCGCGCTGCTGGCGGCGCCCCCGCTGGAAGCGCGGCCAGCCAGCTGGTTCGATGAGCAGGCCGCTGCCAGTACCCCCGGGGCGGCGAGCATCCGCGTCGACCTGAGTGAGCAACTGGCCTATTTCTACAAGGGCAGCACGCTGGTGGGGGTGTCCCGTATCTCGTCGGGCCGCTCCGGTTTCCGGACGCCGCGGGGGAGTTTCCGCGTACTGTCGAAAAAGACCCGTCACCGGTCCTCCCAGTACGGCATGTATGTCGATCGCGATACCCACGCCGTGGTGCGCGCCGATGTGGAGAGGCACAAGGACCCCCGGCCGCCGGGCACCTACTACCGCGGTGCCAAGATGAATCACTTTATCCGCTTTCACCGCGGCATAGGCTTCCACGCCTCCGGCGATGTGCCCGCCCAACCGGCTTCCCACGGCTGCGTGCGCATGCCGCCGAATATGGCGCGCAAGTTCTATCGTCACGCACCCATCGGCACCCGGGTCACGGTCGGCTACTGACCGTCGCTCCCTCTCCTGTTTTCCCCCGCGCGCGGGCGCAGGTAAACTCTGCGGCCACAGAACAACCTTGAACTCTCCGGGGGGACGGCCTTGGCCAAGAAAAGCAAAACCGCATTCGTCTGCAACGAGTGCGGTGCCGACTATTCCAAATGGGCGGGCCAGTGCAGCGCCTGCGGCACCTGGAACAGCCTCAGCGAAGTGCGGCTGGGAGCGGAACACAGCGACAGCCGTGCGGCCGATTTCACCGGCGCCCAGGGCGGCTACGCCGGCGCGGCCGGCGCCGGCAGGGTGCAGAAACTCTCGGAAATCGACCTGACCGAACTGCCGCGTATCTCCACGTCCACCTCCGAGCTGGACCGGGTCCTGGGTGGCGGCCTGGTGCCGGGTTCGGTGGTGCTGATCGGCGGCCACCCCGGCGCCGGCAAGTCCACGATACTGCTGCAGACCCTGTGCCAGCTGTCCCGGTCCATGCCCGCGCTCTATATCACCGGTGAGGAATCCCTGCAGCAGGTGGCCATGCGCGCGAGCCGCCTGGGGCTGCCGGCGGATCACCTGCAGATGCTGAGCGAGACCGACGTGGAACGCATCTGCCTGGCGGCGAAGGAAGTGCAGCCAAAAGTCATGGTGGTGGATTCCATCCAGGTGATGCATATGAGCGAAGTGCAGTCCGCCCCCGGCTCCGTGGCCCAGGTGCGCGAGAGCGCCGCCTACCTGACCCGTTATGCGAAGCAGACCGGCACCGCGCTGATCCTGGTTGGTCATGTCACCAAGGACGGCAGCCTCGCCGGGCCCAAGGTGCTGGAACATATCATCGACTGCTCGGTGCTGCTGGAAGGCACCCACGACTCCCGCTTCCGCACATTGCGCGCGCACAAGAACCGCTTCGGCGCGGTCAACGAGCTGGGCGTGTTCGCGATGACCGAGCAGGGCCTGAAGGAGGTCTCCAATCCGTCCGCAATATTCCTGCAGCGCGCCGAGGAAGTGGCGGCGGGTTCGGTGGTGACGTCGGTGTGGGAGGGCACCCGCCCGCTGCTGGTGGAACTGCAGGCGCTGGTGGATGACAGCAGCCTGGGCAACCCCAGGCGCGTGGCCGTGGGGCTGGACCAGAACCGACTGAATATGCTGCTGGCAGTGCTGCACCGCCACGGCGGTGTACTGGTGGGCGACCAGGATGTGTTTATCAATGTGGTCGGTGGTGTAAAGGTCATGGAGACCAGCGCCGACCTGACACTGCTGCTGGCGGTGGTATCCAGCTTCCGCAACCGCCCGCTGGCGCGGGATATGGTGGTGTTCGGCGAAGTGGGCCTGGCCGGCGAAATCCGCCCGGTCCCGTCCGGCCAGGAACGCCTGCGCGAGGCCGCCAAGCACGGCTTCCGCAAGGCGATCGTGCCGGCCGCCAACCGCCTGAAAAATGATATCGAGGGGATGGAGATGGTGGCGGTGAAGACGCTTTCGGAGGCGCTGGCGGCGATTGATATGAGCTGATCTTCCTGGGCGCGCCGAGCTCCGGCTCGGCAGCTCGAAACCTATGGAAACCAAGGAGGGTTGATTGGAATGAATAGTTTTTCGAGCAAGGATGCCGAACTGGGGCTCGGCGCGCCCAAGGGGTGGTATTCCCGCGGCTATGTGCCGCATTTTGATCATTTTTGCGCGCTGCAATCCATCACGTTTCGACTGGCGGATTCGCTGCCACAGGGAAAACTGGAGCAGTTGAGCCAAGAGCTGCGACAGGAAAATCTGCCAGATTCCCGAAAGGGGTTAGAGAAGCGAAAAAGAATAGAACAGTGGCTGGATGCCGGTTACGGTTGTTGTGCGCTGGGCCATCCAATGGTCGCGAAAGTCGTACAGGACGCATTACTTAAATTTAACGGTGTTCGGTACTTGTTGACTGCCCGGAACATAATGCCAAACCATGTGCATGTATTGATTGATCCGAAAGACTCCCTGGCGAGGATAGTGCAATCCTGGAAGTCTTTTACCGGTCGTTGGGCGCTGAGCAAGAATGCGGAGCTGGCGGCGGGCGCTCCCGAGCTCCGCGTTCCCGGGAGGCAGTTCTGGATGCGCGATTACTGGGATCGCTATATTCGGGATCAGGAGTATTTCGAGCGGGTTTTGGATTACATCCACAGGAACCCGGTAAAAGCAGGTCTCTGTTCAAGGCCCGAAGAGTGGCAATGGTCCAGCGCCTGGGTGCGCCAAGCTCCAGCCTGGCAACAACCACAGCAGGAAAAAACACCGTGAAGAAAATACTCCTGCTGACGCTCCTACTGTTATCCATCAAAGCAACGGCCTACAACCACATCGCCTCCCTGAACCTCTGCACCGACCAGCTACTCCTGAACTGGGTGGCGCCGGAAAAAATCGCCTCGGTCACCTGGCTCTCCGCCAGCGACCAGTACCGCAAGGCGCCGCTGCCGGAGCATATTCACCTGAACCGCGGTCGCGCGGAGGAGTTGTTGCGACTCGATCCGGACCTGGTGCTGGTGGGCCAGTACGGGGCGCAGCGGGCGGCGCGGCGGTTGCGGGAGTTGGGGTTCAACGTGGTGGATATCCCCGATGCCTACAGCCTGGAGCAGTTGTCACAGCAGTTGCAGGCGCTGGAGAATGTGCTGGGCGAGAACCCGCCCCTGGAAAAACAGAAAGCACTGCTGGAAAAAATGCTGGCACAGCCGCAGCGGCCGGCCGCTGCCAGCGCACTGATCCTGTCCGCCAACAACATCACCTACGGCAGCGGTATGCTCGAGCACCAGTTGCTCGAGCTCGCCGGGTTTGAGAATCTCGCCGCGGCGGACGGCACCGAACAGCTGCGCCGCGTCAGCCTGGAGGAAGTGATCGCGGCGCAGCCGGACCTGCTGGTGCTCTACGGCGGCGAGAAGGATTTTGCCATCGCGCACCTGGCCGAGCGCCATCCAGTCCTGCGACACTATTTTGACCGCGACCGCGTTTTTACCCTGCCATCGGAGTTGAGCTTCTGCCCGGCGCTGGTGGCCGCGGACGTCCTGCAGCAGCTTAAGGAAAAGAGAAAGTCCCTTGCAGCAAAACAATAATCCGGCCCTGATTTTACTGGCCGCCCTGATACCCCTGGCACTGCTGGCCGCGCTGGTCAGCGGGCCGGTTTCCATCGACCTGCCCGCCGCGCTGGCCGGGGGCTGGCATAGCGAGGCGGGCGATGCGGTGATCCTTTGGCAACTGCGCCTGCCGCGCGCGCTGCTGGCCATCCTGGTGGGGGGCGCCCTGGGCATGGGCGGCGCGGCCATGCAGGGCATGTTGCGCAACCCACTGGCGGAGCCGGCACTGCTGGGCGTTTCCAGCGGTGCGGCGCTGGCGGCGATACTGCTGCTCTACTATGGAGTTGCCTGGCAGTCCGGCTGGCTGTTGCCGGTGTTGGCGATCGGCGGCGCCTTCGGCGCGGTGGCCTGTGTCTGGTTGCTGGCCGGGCGCGGCGCCAGTGCCAGCCGGCTGGTGTTGGCGGGGGTGGCGATCAATGCCTTCCTGTCGGCGCTGATGGCGCTGGCCCTGAACTATGCGCCGAGCATGTTTGCGATGCAGGAAATCGTTTTCTGGCTGCTGGGCTCGCTGGCGAATCGCGGCTGGGACCAGTTGCTGCTGGCGCTGCCGTTTATCCTTTTCGGTGCTGTGCTGCTGTTCTGCGCCCGCAACTATCTGCGCGCACTGTCTCTCGGTGAGGCCAGCGCCGCGTCGCTGGGTTTCCGCGGCCGGCGCTATCCGCTGCTGGTGCTGGGCGGTATCGCCGCGGCGGTGGGCGCGGCGGTGGCGGTGGCCGGCACCATCGGTTTCGTCGGCCTGGTAGTACCGCACCTGGTGCGGCCGCTGGTGCGGCAGGACCCGGCACGGCTGCTGTGGGCCAGTGCGCTGGCAGGCGCGCTGCTGCTGTTGCTGGCGGATATCCTGGTGGTCAATTTTGTCGGCGCACAGGAACTGCGCATCGGCGCGGTAACCGCTTTCATCGGGGCGCCTTTCTTTTTCTGGTTGATCGTCAGCGTGCGGCGGGGGCAGGCACTGTGAAGACTCCGACACTGCAGGTTTCCTGTCGCGACCTGTCCCTCGAACGCCGCCGCACGCCGGTACTGCGCGAGATCAACTGCGCTTTCAGCCCCGGTGAACTGACTGCCGTCGTGGGCCCCAATGGCGCCGGCAAGAGCAGCCTGCTGGAAACCCTGGCCGGCGTACTGGCACCGGCGAGTGGCCACATCGAGTTGGGCGACCGCGATGCAACCGCGATTCCCGCCGCCGAGCGCGCGCGCCTGTGTGCCTACCTGCCGCAATCGGAGGCGCCGGCCTGGAGCCTGTGCGTCGCCGACCTGGTGGCGCTCGGTCTGTTGCCCTGGGGGCGTGCCGCCGATCGGCCGCAGCGGGTTGCCGCGGCGCTGGAACTGGTGGATGCCACCCATCTGTCGGGCCGCGCGGTCACCCGCCTGTCCGGTGGCGAACTGCGGCGGGTGCAACTGGCGCGGCTGTTGGTTGGCGACGCGCCGCTGCTGATTGCCGACGAACCCACCGCGGCGCTGGATATCCGCCACCAGCTGCAATTGATGCACACCTTCCGCAACCAGGCGGACGCCGGTAAAACCGTGGTGCTGGCCCTGCACGACCTGTCCCTGGCGGCGCGCTTCTGCGATCGCATCCTGCTGCTTTGCGACGGCCGCCTGGCCGCGCAGGGCGCCCCGCAGGATGTGTTCACCCCGGCCCTGATCGGCGATGTCTACGGCGTCAGCTGCGAATTCCGCTGGCGCGATGGCGTAGCCGATTTTGTACCGCTGGACCTGTTGTAGGGAGTGCGGGGCGGAAAGCCCGCCTCCGTATTGCCGCGACGGGCGATTGCGCAGCGCTTGCCCCGGGCGGTGCGCACGGCACACCCTACCTGATACCGGACAACCGCTGTTATACTGCCGGCCGCCCAGGGTGCCCGGCAGCGCAGATGCGCTTGGTCGGGTTAAACGGGAAGTCCGGTGATGCCCCTGATTTTTGCAGGTATTCCGGCGCTGCCCCCGCAACGGTGATTCGGTTGTTAAACCGATAAGCCCGATACCGGCCCTCGGTGATTGTCGTCCGGACCAGATCCGGTTCGAGGATAAAGCGGAGGGCTTTGTCCGATCTGTGTGCTCCCACCCTGTCCGCGCACCGATTGCACTCACCCTCCCTCAATCCGTCCTTTATTTCGAGATTGGGGAACAACCATGAAAAGAACACTTCTCGCGGCGGCAGTGACTGCGACCGCCGCCGGCCTGTCATTGCCATCCGTTGCGCAGGAATCCGAAACGGCTGCGGATCTGGAACAGATCATCGTTACCGGCAACCGCGTGGAAACACCGAAGCGCGAAAGCGGCGTGTCCGTGTCGGTACTGACCGCTGCCGATATCGAGCGCCTGGGCTACAGCAGCCTGCTGGATGTGGTGCGCACCTTGCCGGGGGTCTCCGTCAGCAATAACGGCGGCGCCGGCAAGGTCAGCTCCGTGTACCTGCGCGGCGAGAGCAATTACCGCACGCTGGTATTGCTCGACGGCGTCAATATTGCCGATCCGTCCGCGCCCCAGGTGGGCGCCCAGTTCCAGCACCTGCAGGCGTCGGATATCGAGCGTATCGAGGTATTGCGCGGCCCGCAGGGCATGATGTACGGCGCCGGTGCCGGCGGCGTGATCAATATCATCAGCAAGCGGGCCGACGAGCCGCTGCGCGGGCACCTGTCCGCCGAGACAGGACGCTACGGCACGCAGCAGGCCAGTGTCGGGCTGGGTGGCAGCAGTGAGCGCTGGAATTACGACCTGAGCCTGTCCGATCTCTCCACCGACGGTTTCAATGCGCAGGAAGCGGACACCAGCGGCGAGCGCGACGGCTACGACAACCTGAGCGGCAGCGCGCGTGTGGGCTACGACTTCAACGAGCAGTTTTCGCTGGAGGGGCAACTGCGCCGCATCGATGCCGAGACCGGCTACGACGGCTGCTACGATCCCGCCACCTTCGGTTCCACCGAGGACTGCCTGGACGAATATACCCAGACCAGTGCCAGCCTGCGCGGCAACTATCGCACGACCGTTGGCGGTCACGAGTTAGCGGTTTCACAGCAGGAAATCGAGCGCGACAGCCTCTCACTGGGAGAGAGCACTTACGCTGTGGACGGTACCATCGATGAACTGAACTACGTCGGCCACAGCGACCTGGCCGGCGGCCGCCTGCTGTGGGGCGGCGAGTACGAGCAGCAGGAATTTACCAGTGTTTCCGACGAACAGGATATCGACAGCCTGGGGCTTTTCGCCGAGTGGCACGCCGATATCGCGGATACGGTTTTCTATACCCTGGGTTATCGCCGCGACAGTCTGGAGACCGAAGACCACAACAGCTGGCGCGCGAGCGTCGCATACCCGGTATTGCTGGGCGACGAGCAACAGCTGAAATACCGCGCCAGCTACGGCACCGGTTACCGCGCGCCCAGTCCCTACGAGATCAGTCTCAACCTGAGCGAGGGCGTGCCGGCAGTGGGCCCCGAGACCAGCCGCGGTTATGAATTGGGTCTCGAATATCAACTGGCCCAGCTGCTGCAGTTGGAGCTGGTGTATTTCGACCAGGAAATCACCGACGCGATCTTCTACGACAATGTTCTCGGTTCCTGGGGCGCCTACGGCCAGAACGACGGCGACAGCCAGTCACAGGGCGTGGAGCTGGCACTGTCCGGAGCGCTGGGGCAGAGCTTCGACTGGTACCTGAACGGCACCTGGCTGGATAGCACCGACACACAGGGCGAGCAGCGCCAGCAGGTGCCGCAGCAGGTGTACAACCTGGGCCTCAGCTACAGCCTGCTGGGCGACCGCCTGACCCTGAATGGCAACTGGCGGCAGGTGCAGGACCGGCTCGATGTTAGCGGCGTCATGCTGGACGACTACGACAAGCTGGACCTGAATGCAGCCTACCGCCTGACGGACAGAGTGCGCCTGACCCTGCGCGGCGAAAATGTGCTGGATGAGGACTACCGCGAGGTGGCCGGCTTCCACACCGCCGGTGCGGCGGTTTACGCCGGTGTGCAACTGACGCTGTAGGGGCGGTCCTCCCGGATTCCGCTTCGCTCCATCCGGGCTACGGGATTGGGGGGCAGCTGCGGGTCAGCGATCGTCGAAGAATACGTACTCCCGCTCCACGCCCTCGGTGTCCACGGCCTCGCCGTCCTCCAGGCGCGGGCGGAACACCATATCGCGCAGTAGGCGGCTGGCGACAATCCTGGCCCCGCGGTCTTCCTCCGGAGTGATCTCGAGGATTTCCAGGTCTTTCAGGCGGCCATTGCGGGTGACGGTGTAGCGGACCCTGGCGCGGCCGCGGGGAGTGCGTTCGCCGAACTGGATATCGGGCTGGAAGGCGAGGTTGGCCGGCAGCTCGGTGGGAGCGGCGAAGAGCTTTGTGCGGAGCGCCTCCGCGTGCTCGTGCCCGCCGAGCAGTTCGTAGGCCTCCCGGTAGCTGCGGCGCGCGCTGTGGCGTTTGTCGTGCCAGCGATACCAGTCGCCCTCGGCAACCAGGGCGCGGGCGCGGGTCTCCGGATCCTCGCCGGCGGCCTCGGTCAGTTCCCCGGTCAGGCGCAGGCCTTTCCGGTAGTGGATTTGCTGCAGCCGCTCCTGTGGCGATTCGCCGGCCGCGGAGGTGTACATCATCGGGTGGGGCGCCAGTGGCGAGTGGCCGAACTGGACGCTGAAGTCATCCCGGTGTCGCTCGGACAGGTCGCCGAACAGGTAGGCCAGTGCCAGGGAATCGTTCAGGGGCTGCAGCAGGCTGGCCGGCGATGCGTCCTGTTGCCGCAGGCCGGCCAGTGTATCGTCAAACAGTGCGTCCAGGGCTTGCAGGCGCTGCTCCCCGCCCCCCAGTTCCTGCAGGTAGGCGGAGCGCTGCCAGGCCACGTAGTCCCGTGTAGCGGCCTGCAACTCCGGGTCGCCGGGCTCGAATACCTTCCTGTGTACCCGGTAGATGTATTCCTGCAGGCCATCGAGTTCGGGCATCTCGTCGGCCGCGAACAGGGATTCGCGCAGGTTGTCCAGCAGCGGCAGTTGATCCCGGTTGTAGGGCCCCCGGTTGATACGGGTGAGGTGGACGGCGCGTTTGAAGCTGCGGATAGCACCGTCGAAATCGCCGATACTGCGGTAGTTGTGCCCCAGGCCGCTCAGCGCTTCGGGGAGCCCGGTGGCGTAGGGCCCCTGCTGTATCTCCAGCGCCTTGATCTGCGCCTTGTAGTTGGCGATGCTGGCGGCGGCCAGCACGGTATCGATTTCCGCGCCGGTGGTGTCGGCGGTCTCATCGGCGCCGTTCCCCGGTTGCCAGAGCCCGACGCGCACGATCTCCAGGCCGTAGGTCGTGGGCTGTAATTCCCCCGCGCGCAGGGCGAAGGTCGACGGCGCAAATTGTGCGCTACAGGTGGTGGAAGTCAGCAGTAGCAGGCTCGAGAGGAGTTTGCGCACGGTCGTATCCGCTGTCGTTATTATCGAAGCTCCCCCGAGTTTAAGCGGAATCGGTTACAGGTTCTAATCGGGAGTCCATTCAGTCAGGAGGTCATTCAGTGAGCGGTCCGGAAGACAGGGCAGGGCGCCACAGGAAGCGCATGCAGGCGCGCAAGGAAATCGTCGACGCCGGCGTGGCCCGGGCGCTGCAGGAGCGGGGTGTGGTAGTGCTCTACACCGGCGACGGCAAGGGCAAGACCACCGCCGCGGTGGGCACGGCGACCCGCGCGCTGGGCTACGGCTACCGGGTGGTGGTGGCGCAGTTCATCAAGGGGGCCTGGGAGTGCGGCGAGAAAAACCTGCTCGGCCGCCTGCCGCCAGAGCAATACCCGCTGCAGTGGTATGAGATGGGCACCGACTTTACCTGGGAGACCCAGGATTTCGAGGCGGACAAGGCGGCGGCGCGGGCACTCTGGGACAGGGCGCTGGCGGCGCTGCGCGACGATAGTGTCTACCTGGTGGTGCTCGACGAGCTGACCTATGCCCTCAACTACCACTGGCTCAACAAGGGCGAGGTGCTCGATGCCCTGGCACAGCGTCCGCCGGAGCAGTCGGTGGTGATGACCGGCCGCGGTGCCAAACAGTATCTCAGGGACGCGGCGGATACCGTCACCGAGATGCGCGCGCTCAAGCACGCCTTCAACGATGGTGTCGCGGCGCGCAAGGGTGTCGAGTGGTAGCGGTGTCTTCAGAAAATGGTTTCGACTGCCTGCGCCTCTTCCAGCAGCGCCGATTGCTGTAGTTCCCGGCGTCGCTTCAGTGGCGTTATCCCGTACCAGCGGCGGCAGGCGCGGTTGAAGGAGCTCTGTTCCCGGTAGCCCAGCAGGCCCGCGATCTGGGTCATGGGCATCTCGGGCAGCGACAGGTAGTTGTCGGCGCGTTCGCGGCGGATACCGTCCACCAGCTCCTCGAAGATGATGTCCTGCTCGGCGAGCCGGCGCTGCAGTGTGCGTTTGTGCAACCCCAATTGCTGGGAAACCGTCTGCAGGTTGCAGCGCTGTGTCGGCAGCAGCCGGTGGATCAACTGCTTTACCTGGTGGGGCAGGTCCAGTGGCTCATCCAGCAGGGCGTCGTTGATATACTCGCCCAGCAGCTCGTGCAATGCCGGGTTGTTCTGGTCGATGGCCCTGTCCAGGTGCGCCCGGTTGAGGACCAGTGCATCGCATTCGCGAGCGAAGAAAACCGGAGCCTGGAAATACTGCTGGTAGCGCTCGTGCCCCGGTGAAGCCGCTGGTCGCATCAGCACGGCCAGCGGACGGAAGTCGCGGCCGTACAGCATTTTCAGCGAATTGTGGGCCTGGCCCAGGGCGTGTTCCAGGCTCTGTTGCTGGTAGGGCAGTTCCCCGTTCAGTTCGAGCTTCAGGTAGACCTCGTCCGGGTGGCTGTCCCGGTCGAGGACCAGGCGAATACCCGGCGAGTGGTAGTGCACGTAGCTGGCGATATTTTCCATCGCCTCGCCGACCGTGGGCGCATTCAGCGCGACCGCGGCAATGGGCCCCATGACCATCAGGTCCTGCTCCTGTGCCAGGCGCAGGCCGAAATCGGCACAATCCAGTTGGCGGGCCGCCTCTTCTATCAGATTGATCTTGGTGCTGTAGGGCAGCACTCCCTCGAGCTTGATGACCTTGGCCGGATCGATATGGAATCGACGCAGCAGGGTATCCGGATTGCCGTTAAGCCTGGTAACCAGCTCATAAAACCCCGTTAATGAAGTGGTTCTGATCAGCAATGTCATATTGTTGTTGTCCCAACTCTGCCCCGCGCTCTGCAGGATCTGGTACGCGGTGGCCGGAAATGTTGTCGGGCCGCCGATTTGGTGTACCGGTAAAAATTGTTCGATATCAGCCAGCGCTGAAACGGGCACAGGGAAGGTTGATTGCGGCCGCGTCATCGCGGCTGTCGTAACAGGTGGTGATTGGGTCCGACGCTGAATCGGGCTCAGTTGCGGGAGTCATACCAACCTCCACTCCGGTTATTGTTCTCGTTACTTCTCTGTGAGCTCACCGAGTCAGAGTGCCCGACCTGGGAGTCGGGCGGCTTATCTGTTGTGGGTATAAAGTAATAACCCGCCAAACAGGGATCTCGTTAATTTGGGACACAATTTTGATACTTGACGACAAATGCGCAGGAAATACGGCTGAAAATGTCGGCCTGCAGGGAAATTAAAGACTACTTATTTTATTTTAATGAGAACTTAATTCTTTATTTTCGTTTTTGCCTTCTGTTTCGTTGCGTGTAGCAGGCGTTTCCCGGTGGTAGTGATCTTTCCGGAAGTGGGCCTCTATCCGCTGTCCCCGGAACCGGGCTGGAAATGGCCCCGCCCGACTGGGCGGGGCCGGCGGAGGGGACTTAAAGCTGCCAGTTCAGACGCACACCGGCAGTGCGCGGCTGACCCCAGACGCCGTAGCCCCAGTCTGTACCCAGCGTGTTCTGGTAGGTGAAGTACTCCTCGTCGGTCAGGTTGCGGACAAAGCCCTCGATGCTGTAGCTGTCGCTGGGCGAATGCCAGCTGATACTGGCGTTGGCCAGGCCGTAGCTGTCCTGCCTGGAGTAGGGGTCGTTCTCGATCTGCAGGAAGTGATCCGCCTGCCAGGCGTAGTCCCCCTGGAACACCAGCTCACCGCTGTCGCCCAGGCTCAGGTAGTAGCGGGCCATCAGGTTGTAGGTGAACTCCGGGGCCGAGGGCAGTTCGTTGCCGTCCAGTGCATAGAAATCACCGGCGACCTCGAAGATTTGTTCGGAGTCGAATTCGGTGGTCAGCCAGCCGGCGCCGCCGATCACTTCGAAGTTGTCCGTGATCGGCGCGGTGATCTCGATCTCCGCACCGGTGCCGGTGACATCGCCGGCGTTGGTGATGATGCTGCCGTCCTCGACCGTGATAAATACCTGCGCCTGGTAGTCTTCCACCACATAGTTGAATGCAGCCGCATTGATGCGGAAGCGATCGGCGACCGTGGTCTTCAGGCCCAGCTCGAAGTTCTGGATATTCTCCGCGCCGACCGGTTTTGTGGCGAGTTCGTTGGCGTTGTAGCTGCCGGAAAAACCGCCGCTCTTGAAGCCGGTGGAGAAACTGGCATAGGCGAGGGTGCCCGCACTGGGGCGCCAGTCCAGGCCGACGCGGCCGGTGGTGGCGCTATCGCTCAGGTCGTCTACGACATCGAGGTCTTCGCCGAAAGCCGGTCCGGACACCTCGGTAAAATCGCGGTCCTCTTCGGTATAGCGCAGGCCGGTTACCAGTGTCAGTTCCGGGTTCAGGTCGTATTCTGTCTGGCCGAACAGGGCCCAGGAGGTGGTGTCGAGGGTGACGATTTCGCGATGAAGGAGGCCGCTTTCGTCTTCTCCCCAGTCGGCAGTGGTGGGAGATTCCGTGAGCAGGCCGCGGTCGTCCTTGTAGTAGTAGAAGCCGGTCACCCAGGTGGTGTTATCGGTACTGCCGTTCAGGCGGATCTCCTGGGTGTACTGTTCGGCGTCCACGCCGTATTGCTCGTCGAAGTAAATAACGGCGGTGCCGTCGCCGTCGTCCTGCAGGAATTTGTCCAGTTCCTCGTAGGCGGTGATCGAAGTCAGGCTGAAATTTTCGAAATCCCAATTCACTGTCGCAGAGGTGCCAAAAGTATCGATTTCGGTACCCAGGCCGTCCGTGGCGCCACTGGCAATGTGCTCCGGATCGAATTTACCGTTGACCGCTTCCTCGCCAGTCATACCAAAACTGTTGCTGGTACATAGGCCGTTCTGAATGCGGGAGATGGAGCAGGTCGCAGCACCCGCTGTCGCCTCTTCCAGATAGCCCATATGTGCAAACCCGACAGATCCCTGATCTGCCTTGCTGCCGTGCACATTCAGCAGCAGGCTGCCGCTTTCGGCAAGGTCGAATTCCAACTGGGTGCGGTAGCCGAAGCTGTCGGTATCATTCAGTTTGTCGCCGCTTACGGTGTTGGTCTGCCAGCCGTCGTTCACGGTACTTTTCACCGCAACGCGCCCGCGTACACTGTCGCTGATGGGCCCGCTGACGGACCCTTCCACAATCCGCTCGGAATAGCTGCCGTAACTGGCACTGGCCCGCGCCTCAAAATCGTCGGTGGGTTTGCGCGAGACATAGTGCACCAGGCCGCCGGTGGTGTTGCGACCGTAGAGGGTGCCCTGCGGGCCGCGCAGTACCTCTACCCGCTCCAGGTCGAACAACTGTATCGCCGAACCGGCCGGGTTGCCGCGATAGACGTCATCGACATAGATGGATACCGGCGATTCCCAGGAGTCGGAAAAATTCACCAGGCTGATACCGCGCAGGCTGACGGACGGACTGGAGGCTTCGCCAAAGATGGCGAAGAAATTCATGTTGGGCACCTGTTGGGTAATATCCAGCCCTTCCTCGAAACCCATTTTTTCGATGGCGTCGCCGGAAAATGCACTCACGGCGACAGAGACATCCTGCATGGACTGCTGGCGTTTCTGTGCGGTAACCGTGACCTCTTCAATGACCGACTGCTGGTCGGCCTGGGCTGAGGTGGCCCCGGCCACGGCGATAACCAGCGGCAGTAGCCGCCGCGGTTTGGCGATCGATGTGAAGCCGGTTTTGAATGGTGAAGTCATGCTGAGCTCCTTTTATTTTTGGTACATCCGTCGGCGCAGACTGTCGGCCGTTTAAAATGACGGGCGCAAAGTGAACGGGCCCTTTGCGGGTAGCCGTACTTGATGGTGTGAAAGCGGCATCGGGGCGCTTTACCGGGTGAAGATTGCTATTGAGCGAAAGAGAATCGGCAGGTGATAACATTCCTTATTCTGTTTATCGCGACGTCCTATCGGATATGCAAGAAGTGACCCAACTCTCCAGTCGGGGCTTTTTCAAGATACCCATTTCCCAACGGCTGCGCAAGCTGGTCCCGTTCACAATAAAATTGAGAGGCCGTTGGCAATCATTTTCCGATTAAAATCGACTGGCGATTTTTAATTATCCCAACGATCTGAACTGACAGAACTGTCGATGATGTCGTCTTTGGAAGCGCGATACGGACGCAAGCGCACTATCAGCATGAAATTCTCGGTACTGCAAAGGTGTTTTTCGAAAGTTGGCACAGTGCCGACAGCGGGTTCTAATGGCGTGACAGAAGAAAAAGGTGATCTCATGGATATTCGGAAATTCCCAGGTCTGCTGTTGATAATACTGCTGCTG
Organism: Microbulbifer litoralis; assembly: GCF_023634065.1. GTDB lineage: Bacteria > Pseudomonadota > Gammaproteobacteria > Pseudomonadales > Cellvibrionaceae > Microbulbifer > Microbulbifer litoralis. The sequence continues at coordinate 752,058 of NZ_JALKCV010000001.1, read as the reverse complement.
CCCCTGAATGCCGCCTGTGAAACCCTGCTGCTGCACAATGTCCGCGGAGCGCATATCGTCGAGAGCGATATTCCCGGCGCAAAGGTAGAGACATTCCCGGCCATTGCATTTGACGACGGCAAAGTCCTGGCATTGGGGGATGCGGACAAACTGGCGGACCGCTACCCCGACGCCCGCAAAGTCGACGGCCGCGGTCGCGGCCTGATCCCGGGGCTGATCGACGCCCACGGCCATATGAGTGCGCTGGGTTTGCTGCAGAACGAAATCGACCTGCGCGACCGGAGCCTCGCCGATACGCTGGAAGCCCTGGAAAAGTTTGCGGCCCGGCGCCCGGCGGACAGCTGGATCACCGGCCGCGGCTGGAACCAGGTACTCTGGCCCGGCGGCCGCTGGCCCGCCGCCTCTGACCTGGATGCACTGGAGATAGCGCAGCCGGTCTGGCTGCGGCGTATCGACGGCCACGCGGGCTGGGCCAATACTGCGGCCCTGCGGGCGGCCGGGATCGATAGGGAAACCGAGGCGCCGGCCGGCGGCGAAATCCTGCGCGACGACAGCGGCAGGCCCACCGGTATCCTGATCGACAATGCCATGGCGCTGATGGAAAAGGCGATTCCGGCCCCCTCGATGGAAGATCGGCGCGCGGCGCTGGACGCAGCTTTTGAACTGGCACTGGCCAACGGGTTGACCAGTGTGCACGACGCCGGTATCGACAGCGAAACCTACGCCGCCTACCGCGCGCTGGCCGCGGAGAACGCCATCCCGATGCGTGTCTACCCGATGCTGATGGCCGGCGGCGGGGATTTCGGCAAACTGTTGGGCAGGGGCATTGTCGGCACGCCGGAATCGCGGTTGTTTATCCGCAGTATCAAGGTTGTCGCCGACGGCGCCCTGGGCAGCCGTGGCGCCGCGATGCTGGCGGATTATCGCGACCAGCACGGCCACAGCGGGTTGCTGTTGCACAGCGATAAAGCGCTCGATCACTTTTACCGCGCGGCTCTGGAACGGGGGTTCCAGGTCAATGTGCACGCCATTGGCGATCGCGCCAACCGGCAGGTGCTGGACAAATTCGAAAAATATGCCGGCGAGGCCGATGGAAAAACGTTTCGTCACCGCATCGAGCATGCGCAGATTCTCGATCCGGCAGATATTCCGCGCCTGCGGGCGTTGGGCCTGATCGCTTCCATGCAGCCAGTTCACGCCACCAGTGATATGAATATGGCCGCCGAGCGCGTGGGAGAGGAGCGGCTCGAGGGTGCATACGCCTGGCGCACGCTGCTCGATGGCGGCACGCGCATCGCTGCCGGTTCCGATTTTCCGGTGGAGCCCGTAAACCCGTTCTTCGGTATCCACGCCGCGGTAACCCGCCGGGACCGACAAGGCAGGCCCCCGGGAGGCTGGAAGCCCGAGCAGAAAATGCGCCTGGCCGAAGCCCTGCGCGCCTTTACCCTGGATGCCGCTTATGCGGCCCACCAGGAAGAGGTGATCGGCAACCTGGCGCCGGGCAAGGCCGCCGATTTCCTGTTGCTGGACCGGGATATTTTCGCCGCGGACCCGCAGGATCTCTGGCGCACCCGGGTGCTGGAAACCTGGGTGGCGGGGCAGAGGGTCTACGCCCGCTGAACAGTCGGGTTTCTCCGGCCCGAGCCGGCTACCTCACAGGTAATGGTGCCGGCCCCGGGCTTGGGCCACATTGTCGTCACAATAAGAATTCCGAGTTCAGCGATGACAGACAAGACCCGACTTTTCACACTCGACGACATTCGCGCATTTGAACAGACACCGCTGCTCGAGCGGTTTCCCCGCGACAGTATTCCGGCGCTGCTCCAGGCGGCGGCGGAGCGTTTCGGCGACGATATCGCGCTGGATATGCTGTGGACCGGCGAGTGCGGAGAGGCGCCACAATCCCTGTCGTACCGGGACCTGCTTGAGCGAGTCCTGAAGGCGCGCCAGTTGTTGCTGCAAAACGGCTTCGGCGACGGGCGGGTGTTGGCGTTGCTGCTGCCGGTCATTCCCGAGGCCTACATTCTCGGCTTTGCCGCCCAGTGCGGCGGTATTCTCAATCCCCTCAACCCGTTGCTGGAAGTGGAGCACCTGGCCGGCATCCTGAACGAGACGGGTGCGCGGGCCCTGGCGGTGTGTGCGCCCACGGTATCGCCGGAACTCTGGTCTAAGGTGCCGGCGCTGTTGGAACAGTGCCCGGCGCTGGAAACGCTGCTGGTGATCGGTCCGCCGGGCAGGGCGGTCGAGGCGGATGGCATTCCGGCGCACGTCCGGGTGCTGGACTACCGCGCGGCAATGGCGGAGTGCGATCCGCTGCCGCTGCGGAAACTGCCCTCCAGCACGGATACCGCGGCCTACTTCCACACCGGGGGCACCACCGGCCGGCCGAAGGTAGCGCGCCTGACCCAGGGCAATTTTGCCTTTGTCGCCCAGCAGATCCGCGAGATCACCGGCTTGCCCCGACATACGCTGTTCAACGGCCTGCCGCTGTTTCATATCTACGGCAATATGGTGGCCGGGCTCGCCAGCCTGGTAAACGGCAATAGGGTGGTGCAGCTGACGCCGGCCGGCTTTCGCACCCCGACGGTGATCGCCAACTTCTGGCGTCTGGTGGCGGCGCACCGCGCCAATGTGGTGCCGCTGGTGCCGACGCTGTTCGGACTGTTGCTGGATGCCGATGCGGACGGACTCGACCTGTCGTCCCTGTGGGAGCTGGGCTGTGGCGCGGCGCCGCTGCCGCCGGCGATGAAGCGGCGTGTCGAGGACCGCTTCGGCATACGCGTGGTCGAGGGCTACGGTATGACCGAGAGCAGTTGCCTGATTGCCCGCGCGCCGGGTTCACCGGCACCGGCGGCGGAGATCGCGCCCGCCGGCAGCACCGGGTTGCGGCTGCCCTATACCGGCCTGCAGGTGGCCAGCCTGGCCGCTGGCGAAATCTCACCGCTGGAAGATGGCCAGGTGGGCAGCATCCTGGTCCGCGGCCCCAACCTGTTTGCGGGTTACCTGCGCGAAGCGGACAACCGCGGTGCCTGGTACACCGACCGGGTGGGCCTGCGCTGGTTCGATACCGGCGACTGCGGCTACCTGGATGCCGGCGGCCACCTGTTTATCACCGGCCGCGCCAAGGACCTGATCATCCGCGGCGGCCACAATATCGATCCGGTGAGTATCGAGGAGCCGCTGCGCGGCCACGCCGCCGTGGCCGAAGTGGTGGCGGTGGGCATGCCGGATGCGCGCGCGGGTGAATTGCCGGTGGTCTTCGTGCAGCCGCGCGCGGGGCAGGGTGTCGATGAGAAAACACTGTTGGCCTTTGCCGAGTCGCAGATTGCAGAGCGCGCCGCGGTGCCAAAGCGGGTCTTCCTGCTCGAGCAAATGCCGCTCACCGCCGTGGGCAAAATCTTCAAACCGGAACTGCGGCGGCTGGCGGCGCTGGCGGTGGCCCGGGATCTGCTGGCGGCAGCGGATATCGATGCCGATGTCAGCGCGGCGCTGCGCGCAGGCAGTCCACTGTTGCGGGTGAAAGTGGATCCTGACCAGGCTGGCGAAGCGCGGCGGTTGCTGGAGCGGCTGCCGCTTGCGTTGGAATGGCCGGAGCCCGCTTGAGCATCCGGCGGGGTCAGAAGCGGTAGCCGATACCCACGGAATAGACCCAGGGATCCACATCCACTTCGGTTTTGATGCGGCGGCTGCCGCCGTCGACCGGGAAGCGGATCCGGGCGTCGCTGTCCAGGTCCAGGTACCAGACGGCGGCATTCACCAGCCAGCGGCTGTTGCGGCCGAGGGCGATATCCACACCCAGTTCCCCGGCCAGCCCCCAGGCGTCGTCCAGCTCCAGGTCCGCCCTGCCCGTCGCCCCCAGGGTGGCGGCAAAGTAGTCGTTCGCCGTGCGGCTGACCTTCTCGTCCATGAAGGTGGTATAGTTGACGCCCAGGCCCACGTAGGGCTGTACCCGGGATTCGGTACAGGCCGGGAACCACTGCATGGTGACGGTGGGCGGCAGGTGCTCGATGCTGCCCAGGTCGACGCGCCCCAGCGGCGGCCCGCCGGCGGGATCCGGCAGGCCGGACACCGCCAGGTCGTGCTCGAATGGAATGGCCGCCAGCAATCCGACGCCCCAGTGCTCGGCAAACAGCCAGGTCCCGGTGAAGGTGGCGCTCTCGCCGTCGTCTACGTAGACACGGGTACCGGCGAGTTCGGTGCCATCGAGGCGCAGCCAGTTGGAGTCATCATCCGGGTTCACCCAGCCCGCGCCGATACGCAGGATCACGCTGCTCTCCTCGTAGTCGGCCAGTACCTGCGCCGGCACCAGCACAATGGCCAGTACGGCCGTGAAGAAGGTGGCGACTTTCATCCGTGTATCGCTCCATGAAAAGGGGTCCCTGAGACTGAATCCTGTCAGTTTAGTCACTATCGCATTGTTACTGCGGACGCGGGTTGTATTCGGCGGCAGTGCCGACGGGCTGTAGCGGATATGCGATAATCCGCACCCCTTGCAGTCAATTCATTCAGCGGTGAAAACAATGAAGATAGGTGTATTGAAAACCGACGACGTGCGCAAAGAGCTGGTAGGAGAGTTCGGCGAGTACCCGGCAATGTTCGAAGACCTGCTGAGCGCCCAGGACCCGGGCCTGGAGTTTGTGACCTACGAGGTGCAGCGTGGCCACTACCCGGCGGATATCAATGAAGTGGACGCCTACCTGATTACCGGCAGCAAGACCGGGGTCTACGAGGACAAGGAATGGATTGCCCCGCTGATGGACTTCGTGCGCGAGCTGCACCGCGCCCGGAAGCCCACCATCGGCATCTGCTTTGGCCACCAGCTGATCGCCGAAGCCCTGGGCGGCAAGGCGCGCAAGTCCGATAAGGGCTGGGGCGTCGGTGTGCACAGCTACGAACTGCAGGAGAGTCCCTCCTGGATGAGCGAGCCGCAGAGCGAGTTCAGCCTGCTGGTCAGCCACCAGGATCAGGTTGAAGCTGTGCCGCCGGGGGCGAAAGTGCTGGCCTCCAGCGATTTCTGTCCCATGGCGATGATGCAGGTCGGCGACCATATGCTCACCTTCCAGGCGCACCCGGAGTTTACCAAGCCCTACTCCAACAGCCTGATGGAGCTGCGCCGTGAGGCTTTCGGTGAAGAAGTGGTTGCGAAGGGGCTGGCCTCACTGCAGAACGATATCCATGAGAGTGCCGTGGCCCGCTGGATGCTGGAGTTCCTGCGCAAGTAATCCCTCCGGTCTCCCCTTTTCTCCGGCAAGATCAGATGGGATCAGCCTCGAAAGCCGGGTGGCGCCAGGGATGGCGCTGACGTTATTTCCACTTGATATTGCATCCCACCGAAGGTGTCTGTTCCTCATCGGGCTTCCCGCCCGCCAAAACCGCATCCACCGCCGCCCGCAAATCCTTTCCACTCACCGGTTCACCATTCCCCGGCCGACTGTCATCGAACTGCCCGCGATAGACCAGCCTGTGATTGGCGTCGTACAGGAAAAAGTCCGGTGTACAGGCCGCCCCAAACGCGTGTGCGACCTCCTGGGTTTCATCCACAAGATAGGGAAAGGTATAGCCCCGGGCGGCTATTTCCTCCCGCATCCGTTCGGGGCTGTCTTCCGGATAGTTTTCGAAGTCGTTGCTGTTTATGGCGACAACAGTCAATCCCATCTGTGAATACGAACGCGCGAACTCCGAAAAGGCGTCGGCGATATGTCTGACGTAGGGACAGTGGTTGCATATGAAGGCAATTAATACAGGTTGGGCAGGAAGGTTTGTATCTCTATGAAGGCTCCCCATCGGGTCGGTTAGAGAGAAGCTGGGCATGGATGTAATCAGGGGTGTCATGCTGGAGGGAGTTAGGGTCATGGGAGTCTCTTTGTGCAATAGACGTAGGTTAAAGATGAATGAAAACAGTCGTTTAGGTTTTGGAAGCGCTATTAGTAATACGATTTGACTGATTCAGAGATTATAAAGTTCAGGTTTGGCAGGTCTCTAAAATTTAATGAAATGTGACGAGCTTCAGAAAAAAAATATCAGGCAAAACCTGTTTGGTTCGTTGAGGAATATGTGTTGGGAACGGAATTAGTTGCTAGGGGGTGGCTACTTCCACTATGGCGTCTGGATATCTGGTGCGCTGTTTAGTTCCAAGGATCTATAGCTCGATAGGAGAATCATAATGAAAAATAAGTTCAAGAGGGGATTGCTGGCAGTCACTATCGGTATGACCGCTTACTGTGGATCTGCATTCGCCGATACCGGGGCCTTGCGCATCACGGTAACCGATGCATCGGGCAACCCTGTTTCTGGAGCAGAGGTGGACGTCCATACGCCCGAGAGCTTGACTACCAAGACGGGTGTGACCGACGAAAATGGTGAAATCAGGCTGATAGGGTTGGATCCCTCAGCCAAGTATGAGGTTGAAGTCAGTGGAGAAGGTTATCAGCCCATAAAGAACAAAAACGTACTTGTGGTTTCCGGTCAAAGCTTTGCATTGAATTATGAGTTGAATGCGATCGGAGACAGTATTGAAGAGGTGCAAGTGACCGGACAGCGGGTGCAGATGGTCGACTCTACATCTACCATTGTCGGCCAGGATATTACGCTGGATCTGACCGAGTCTCTGCCAACAGGGCGAGACTACCAGTCTTATCTCCAGCTCGCACCGGGTACCAAGCCATCCAGTGGTGGAAATCCGTCCTCCAAATCCGGTGTGAATTACTCTGACGCCGTGGACTCCAAAGGCCGCACTTCCGGTTCCTCGACCGACAACTTCTATTATATTGATAACATCAATGTCACCGATAATGTGACGGGAACTTTTGGCGCCAATGTCAATTCCGAGATTATTCAAGAGCAGCACGTGCTCACTGGCGGCATGCCAGCGGAATATGAGGGTGGCGCGGGCCTGGTTTCCCGTGTGGTCACCAAATCCGGCAGTAATGAATTCCATGGTTCCGTTAATTACTACACCCAGAACGATGGCCTGGTTGCCGATAACAAGCATGTAGATGGTAACAGTTTCTCCACTTTTGATAGCGCCTTTACATTAGGTGGTCCGATCATTAGGGACAAACTGTGGTTTTTTACTTCTTATCAGGTAAAAGAGAGGGAGGACGATGTCTTTGATGCTGATAGTGGAAACTTCATGCGCAAAGTCAATCGGGAAGAGGAATTGGGGTTCGCCAAGCTGACTTGGCAGGCGACTGAAAATGACAAGCTTGTAGCTACCTACTTCAACGACCCGACCGATATCAGCGGCTCCAGGCAATCCGACACCTTGAACAACCGAGATCGCGCTCAGAGTCTGGGCGGTGATAACTATAAGCTGGAATACTCCCACTCCTGGGACAATATGCTCCTTACCCTGGAGGCTGCGAGCCATGAAGGGGAGATCAGTTCGCTCGCTGCCGACAAGTCTACTCGAAATGATGTTGCATATCTGGGAGGGGATCCGAGTAAATCAGATCTGGACCGTGGCGGGTATGGCTCGGACAGCATCCAATTCCGCAACAGGGATACATGGGCTGCCACCTTCGAGTACTTCCTGGATACAAACTGGGGTTCCCACGAAATAAAGGTTGGTTATTCCAATACGGAAAATGAACGTATGCGTGACTTTTCCTATACTGGAGACGGAGCGCAGTACTCCTCCATTGCAATGGCTAATAGCGGTGCCAGCCTTGAAGATCTGACAGGAGGTGGCTGGACCGGATCTGTTGAAATTGTAGAAGATGACTATGAGAGAATCATCAGCGCAATGATGGATGCGAATCCAGATTATTACCTGGAATTATTCGATTCCAATAATAACGGTACTATTGACAATATAGACAAAGATGAAGAAGCAAATATAGAAAAGTATAAAGAGCTTGAAGCCCTGGCTTTTTCAAGCTCCGCAGGTAATCCTGGTGATTCAGTTAATGTCTATCGAATCAATATGGCCTCAACCGAACCTTTCACGGTGAAAACCAAAGGTAATGCGTTCTTTATCCAGGATAGTTGGAATTACGATAAGTGGACTATTAACGCTGGTGTGCGCGCAGAGGAATGGGAGCACTTCGCCAGTGATGGCTCCAGTATCTTTACTTTCGATTATGAATTTGCTCCTCGATTTGGCGTGACCTATGACATCGGCGGTGACGGCAGTAGTAAAGTCTGGGGTTTCTACGGCCGTTACTATGACCCAGTTCGTACCGATATGACTTCCTTTGCGGGAACTGTTACGGGTTATGTGCTTGATGAACAGGTTTTTGTTGGAGATCATTGGCTGACTTATCGGACCCGCGGTCCCGGCGATGCTCTTATTGCGCCAGCCACCAAGACCCCGTATACAGATGAAATCCTGCTCGGTTATTCCATGTCCTTCGGCGACAATATGAGTGCCGAAGTTACCTACACTGATCGGGTAACCGAGGATATCATGGAAGACTACGACCTTGGATTGTATACGGAAGGGCTGGGAGATTTTACTCTGCCGCCTGAATACTTTGGTCTGGATGAGGTTCCGGAAGGTTATAACTATACGATCGGGACATTGAAAGGCGGTAAGCGTGAATACAAGGGGTTGGAGTTTACCTTCCGTAAGCGTCGCAGTGACAACTGGCAGATGCTGGCTTCCTATACTTACAACAAGGCCAAAGGTAACACTAACTCTGACGGCAACGCCGACTTCCAGGGCGATGTAGTCTGGTTGGATCCTCGCGCGCCGGGAATGTGGGGCGATCAGCCGGGAAATATTGAACACCTATTCAAGGCGGCCGGTTCCTACTTCTTTAATAACGGCATTGAAGTGGGGCTCGTATACAACTGGAACTCCGGCCTGCGCTACAGTAATACCTGGTCTGTCGCAGGGCGCCACTTGCCTGACCGAGGTGAACAATTTGAATACGGTGGTGTCTCGACGGCATGGGTTGATGAGAACTCCGTTGGTTCAAATGTCGCGGACTCCTATGGGACCCTGGATGCCCGCGTAAAATACACCTATCAGATAGCTGGCTATGAGGCAGAGTTCTTCCTGGATATATTCAATGTGTTTGACGACCAGGCCGGTATCCGGGAACAGGACCTGACTGATGGCGATGGCGTATATGACTTTGGTCAAGCAGTCGAGTGGGTTGAACCCCGCCGCTTCTATCTTGGAACTCGTATGTCTTTCTAAAATGATGTAGTTGGTAATTAGAGTAAATTTCAGCATTTATTTCGGGAGGCTTTGCCTCCCGATTTTTTGGCTTGAAAAATAATCTGCTTTCGGGAAGCAGAGAACTTTTTGGGTTGCTCAGCGGGAAGAGGTTCCTCAAGTATCCCCGACGGCGTGAGTTGCTACATATTGATAATCTTTGATGCCGTATACCCTGAACTCCTGTAGACAGCTATAGGAGATTTTGATCTTATGATCATCGTCGCTACAGCAAGCCTTTTTTCTGATTTCCTTCCAATCCAGCATGGTGTCGCTTTTGGTTGGAGGGCCGAATTCCTTCGGTCCTGTACTCATATAGGCCGTGACGAGCCCAGTCCAGAAATATCGCAGTGCCGCTTCAGGCTCAGGGCAATGCGGTAGCAGCAGGCGTAAGGCATGGCAACCGGTTATGCCATGCAGCAGCGTGAAATCCCCTGTTGCGCGATAGGCCGAAAGTGCCACCCGTGCAATATCCTCCAACCCCAACTGCTCCGGCTGAACCGGCGTTTCCATCCAGCCACGCTGCCGTGTTATGGAGAGCATATGGTCGGCGATATTTCCCGGCGCCAGTGAGATCAGTGGGTAGCGGCGCGCCAGTTCCGGCAGTATTTCTGTTGCGGCGAGGGCTACCCGCTCGTCGCTGGCCGGCAGAGTCTGGTATTCGAGGTTCCAGTAGGCCAGCCCCGTGGCGACTTCCTCCTGGTGGCGGGCGTCCACGCCGTAGGCGGTGCGGATCAGGCAGTGGAAGCCGGCCGCGGCGATGGCCGGCAACAGGGGTGGAAGCTCCCTTCGCAGGCATTCACCGATGCCGTGCTGCTTTACCTGTGTTTCGTAGTAGCGACGCGCGGTGGGGAAAAGGTCCTCGCGATTGCGGCATTCCCCGATCGGAATTGTCGGGTCCGGCGGCGCCAGAGGTGGCCGCTCGAGATGCGGAACGGTGCGATCAAACGCCCGCTGTAGCTGCTCCCGGCTGGCGCCCATCTTGTCCAGTGCAATCAGAACCATTGGCAGGTGATTGGCCAGGCGGTCGCCGTAGCGGACGTGATACTGGCTGGCGGCTTCGAGCAATTCTGCGCAATAGCGGGTGATGCTCATGATTGGAGGGTTACTCCACGTCGACTTTATCCCCCAAGTTTATGGTCACCCCGGCCGGGTCGCTAAGGTGTGGCGCGAGATTGACGCCGAAATAGATCTGTCCGTCGCCGCCGCGCCGGTATTGGGCCAGGGTGCGCAGGGGTTCCTTGCCGGCTTTGCCGGTGTGTGGATCCAGGCCGGGAATGGCGCAGCGGGCACAGGTGTGGGTACATTCGATTTCCAGTGGGCCGCTGGCGGTGTGGATGCGGATCTGCGTCCAGCCGTCCTCGGCGAAGGGGGCGGCGCCTTCGAGCACCAGGTTGGGGCGAAAGCGCAGCATCGATACCGGGGTGTCGAGGCGGGCGTTCAGGTCGTCGAGGGAAGCCTGGCCGATCAGTAGTAGCGGTGCGGCATCGGCGAAGCCGACCTGTATCCGGTCCCGCGGCGAGCGGAGCGGGCGGTGAAATTCGTCGCCCATGGCTACCAGGCGTATCGGGGTTTGCAATTGCTCACTAAGCCAGGTTGCGGCGCCTTCGCCCGCATCGCTGGCGGTCACGGTATCGTTCCAGACGGTGACCTGGCGCCGCGGGGCGTCTGGTCCGGGCTGGTCGATCTCGATCCGGTCGCCGCGGTCATTCTCGATGCGCACGCCACCGTCGATATTGGTGGCCTTGAGGCGCGCCATGGCGCGCAGGCGGCGCTGGGTGACGAACTGGCTGTCAGGGTCCACCAGCATCCAGCGCCGGTCGCCGGCAGCACCGAAGCGATCCAGTGTTAGGGAGTCACAGGGGTGGCCCTGCAGGGATTTGATGGGGAAGTGGTAGAGGGCGGAGATGTGCATGGTCGCTTCTGCTGTTCATCGTTCTGTTGGGTGGACCTGTGGTCCGCAAGACGGGGCGGGGCCTTCAGCGCTCGAAGAAACAGCCCGGCGCTTCCGGCACACAAAAAAGCCCGCTTGTGCGGGCTTCGTTGTATCAGGTTTTGAGTTTTTTGTACTGCATCCGGTGCGGCGTGGCGTCCTCGCCTTTGCGCTGGATAAAGTCCTCGTGGTACTCGGTGTAGTTGCCCTCGAAGAACACCGCCTCGCTGTCGCCCTCGTAGGCGAGGATATGGGTGGCGACGCGGTCCAGGAACCAGCGGTCGTGCGAGATCACCAGCGCGCAGCCGGGGAAGTTCAGCAGCGCTTCTTCCAGCGCGCGCAGTGTCTCGATATCCAGGTCGTTGGAGGGTTCATCCAGCAGTAGCACATTGGCGCCCTGTTTGAGGGTGTAAGCCAGGTGCAGGCGGCCGCGTTCACCACCGGACAGCTCGCCCACGCGCTTCTGCTGGTCGGAGCCCTTGAAGTTGAAGCGGCCGACGTAGTTGCGTGAGCCCACTTCGTAGTTGTTGATCTTCAGCATGTCGTGGCCGTCGGAGATGGCTTCCCAGACGGTCTTGTTGTCGTCCAGGTTCTCACGACCCTGTTCGACGTAGGCCACCTGCACTGTCTCGCCGATCTGGATCTCGCCGCTGTCCGGCTGTTCAGTGCCGTTGATCATGCGGAACAGGGTGGACTTGCCCGCGCCGTTGCCGCCGACGATGCCCACGATCGCGCCCTTGGGTACGCGGAACGACAGGTTCTCCACCAGCAGGCGGTCGTTGAAGCCCTTGCTGACACCGTCGAACTCGATCACGTTGTCGCCCAGGCGCTCGCCCGGCGGAATGTAGATCTCGTTGGTCTCGTTGCGGGCCTGGAATTCCTGCGACTGCATCTCCTCCAGGCGCGACAGGCGGGCCTTGTTCTTGGACTGGCGGCCCTTGGGGTTCTGGCGTGCCCACTCCAGTTCTTTCTTCATCGACTTCATGCGCGCCTGCTCGGATTTCTGTTCCTGCTCCAGGCGGTTTTCCTTCTGCTCCAGCCAGGAGGTGTAGTTGCCCTCCCAGGGGATGCCGTGGCCGCGGTCCAGTTCCAGGATCCAGCCGGCGACATTGTCGAGGAAATAGCGATCGTGGGTAATGGCCACCACGGTGCCGGTGAAGTCGTGCAGGAATCGCTCCAGCCAGTAGACACTCTCGGCGTCCAGGTGGTTGGTGGGCTCGTCCAGCAGCAGCATGTCCGGGCGCGACAGCAGCAGGCGGCACAGGGCCACGCGGCGCTTCTCACCGCCGGACAGGTTGTTCACGTCCGCATCCCAGGGCGGCAGGCGCAGGGCGTCGGCGGCCACTTCCAGGCGGTGTTCCAGGTTGTGTCCGTCCCAGGCCTGGATAATGTCCTCGTACTGCTGCTGCTTCTTGGCCAGCGCATCGAAGTCCGCGTCCGGCTCGGCGTAGTCGGCGTAGACCTGCTCCAGGCCGGCCATGGCGTCGATGGCCTCGCGCACGCCGTCCTCGACATTGCCGCGCACGTTCTTGGCCGGATCCAGTTGCGGCTCCTGGGGCAGGTAGCCCACCTTGATACCCGGCATGGCGCGGGCCTCGCCGTTATAGTCCTGGTCGATGCCGGCCATGATGCGCAGCAGCGTGGACTTACCGGCGCCGTTCAGGCCCAGCACGCCGATCTTGGCGCCAGGGAAGAAGGACAGGGAGATATCCTTGAGGATCTCGCGCTTGGGCGGCACCACTTTGCCCACGCGGTTCATGGTGTATACGTATTCGGCCATTCAGGGTTCCCGTAAACTGTTCAGAATCGGTCAGAATTTGCGCGCAACTTATCAGTTTACGGGAAAAGTGCAACCGGCCGGGGGTGTGGCTGTACTTCATGAGCGGAGCTTGTGTTTGCCCCGACCGCAGCGCGCTATGACCCCTGCTATCCCGGCTGACGCCCCGCCGGATCTGTGTTTAACTGCATTGCGTCATTCGCAGCAGAACAAGCACACAGATGGACCAGGATTCCCCCGTACTCTTCGACCGCCGCGGCGCCGTGGCCACCGCTACGCTCAACCTGCCGAAGGCACTGAACGCGCTCAACCTGGAGATGATCGACCTGTTGGACCGGCAACTGGACGACTGGGCCGGGGACGACAGCGTGGCCTGCGTCTGGATCGACGGCAGTGGCGACAAGGGCTTCTGCGCCGGTGGCGACGTGGTCGCGCTCTACCGCGAGGCGCCCGGCTACGAGCAGCTGCAACAGGGGGCCAAGCCGGAGCTGGAGCTGGCCACCGGTTTCTTCTCCCGCGAATACCGTCTCGATTACCGGATTCACACCTACCCGAAACCCGTCATCGTCTGGGGCGGCGGCATCGTTATGGGCGGCGGCATCGGCATCATGGCGGGCGCCAGTCACCGCATCGTCACCGAGACCACGCGCATGGCGATGCCCGAGGTGACCATCGGCCTGTTTCCGGATGTGGGCGGCAGCTGGTTCCTGAACCGTATGCCCGGCCGCACCGGCCTCTTCCTGGGCCTGACCGGGGCCCAGTTCAACGGCAGCGATGCGCTGTTTACCGGCATGGCGGACCGCATGTTGCCAAACGGGCGGCGCGAATCGGTGCTGGCGGAACTGGACGGCCTGGAGTTCTTCGCCGACAGTGAGCGCAATCACCGGCAGGTGAGCCGGTGTCTGAAACGGCTGGAGCTGCCGCGGGACGAGCGCCCGGTATCGACGGTGCGCGAGCATTTTGACCGGATCCAGGAACTCACCGATGGCGCCACCCTGCCGGAGGTCTGCCGCAGCATCCGCAACTACGGCGGCGACGACAAGTGGCTGCAGAAGGCGGCAACGACTCTCGCCACCGGCTCTCCGCTGACCCCCTGGATCGTCTGGGAGCAGATGCGTCGCAGCCGCCATCTGTCACTGGCCGATGTATTCCGCATGGAGCTGGAGCTGGCGGTCAATGTCTGTGCCAGCGGGCATTTCAAAGAGGGCGTGCGCGCGCTGCTGATCGACAAGGATCGCAATCCCCACTGGCAGCCGGCCTCATTGGAGGACATTTCCGCTGAGGAGGTGGAGGCGTGTTTCGCCGCCCCCTGGCCCGAGAATCCACTGGAGGACCTGTAGGGGCGAACCTTGTGTTCGCCCTTGTTGTTGTGGCTTCGGAATTGGGTATCGTAAGTGAACTCAGTGGCGCCCCTGCTCCCGGCATCAGGGCCTTCGTATCGGCCTCGGTATTCTTTTCGAACGAGCCAGATAGTCAAATAGAACTCCAGTGTCGATGCGAAGGCGCTGATACCGATAGCGGTTTCCCAGACCTTATGAGACAGGGATGTCGATTAGAGCGTACAGGGATGTATAGACAGCGTGTCTGGGAAACCGCTATCGGTAGCAGCGCCGCCACTGAGCTGGCTAACAAGCACTAGGCCCACGGGGCCATGCCGCAAGGGCGAAGACAAACGCCGGTGACGACCGCGGAGATGCGCTGACACACAACCCCGACCAATCAACCAACGGATATCAACAATAAAAACAGGGAGATCATCATGAAAAAAATCGCCTTTCTGGGCCTCGGCAATATGGGCGGCCCCATGGCCGCCAACCTGGTCAAAGCGGGCTTTTCGGTCACCGCTTTCGATCCGTCGGAATCGGCCCTGGCGCAGGCTGTGGAGAATGGCTGCACGCGTGCCGACAGTGCACAACAGGCGGCACAGGGCGCCGACGCAGTCATTTCGATGCTGCCCAGCGGCGATGCCGTCAAGGGCCTCTACCTGGGCGCGCGCGGCCTGTTGCAGGCGCTGGATACCAGCACTCTGGTGATCGACTCCTCCACCATCGCCGCCAACGACGCGCGCCAACTGATCGCCGCCGCCGGCGAGCGGGGCATACGCGCGATCGACGCGCCCGTCTCCGGCGGCACGGCGGCGGCCGCGGCGGGTTCGCTTTCGTTTATGTGCGGTGGCGAGGCCGCCGATGTCGACGCGGCGCGCCCGGTGCTCGAGGCGATGGGGGCCAATATCTTCCACGCCGGCCCTGCCGGCGCCGGCCAGATGGCCAAGATCTGCAACAACATGCTGTTGGCGATCCATATGATCGGCACATCCGAGGCGCTGCAACTGGGGGTGGACAATGGCCTGGACCCGAAAGTGCTGTCGGACATCATGAAGGCCAGCTCCGGCGGCAACTGGTCACTGGAAAAGTACAATCCCTATCCCGGCGTGATGGACGGGGTACCGGCGTCGCGGGATTACAGCGGCGGTTTCTCCGTGGCGCTGATGCTGAAAGACCTGGGGCTGGCGATGGATACCGCCGCCGGCAGCGCCTCGTCGACCCCGCTGGGGGCCCTGGCGAAAAACCTGTACCAGCTGCACGGCGGTGACGACGACAATCGCGCGCTGGATTTCTCCAGTATCCAGAACCTGTTCCGGCGCCCGGCGGGCGACTGACAACCGGCGGCATCCCCGGTTGACCTGGATCAAGGGGGCCGCCGGCACAACGCTTAACCTCTTTCGCCGAAACGGACGGGCGGTGGAAATTCTCGACCTGATGGCGCTCAGCGAGCTGACCGGTACCCACTGCAGCTACGATGGTGACGAATGATTGTTGGCCACATGCGGGTCCGCAACTGCCCGCGAGTCAGAAGTAGTAGTCCTCAAGGTCGATTTTCTCCCAATCGTAAACCAGCTCCGGCCCCTCGGTAGTAACCAGCTTGATCCGCTGTGGCGCGATACAGGGCGACCAGTCCACTTTCTCCCAGTCGACCAGTTCTGCATTGTCACCCACCTGGACCACGGCATCCTGCCAGGCCTGGGCGCATTCGGCCGGCACCTCGCCGCGGATCACCAGTTCCCGGCCCAGGTAATCCCGGTACTGCAGTTGCGGCATGGCGTTCAGGTGGTATCGGGAGTCACTGTCCTGCAGATAGAACTTGCCGTCGCTCTCGATCACGGTACCGCTGATGGTGACCTGCTGCGCCGTTTCCATATTGCTGCAGGCAGACACAAGGAGAGCGGAAAGTAACGGAATGGCAGTGCGCATATGGAGATCCCCCTTTTATGGTGATTATGGTCGTTTGCGGCTGATTTCGTGGATGTGGTGCAAACGGGAAATCAAGATAGCGGCGATGGATGAAGAAGCGGTGACAATTTTGTTTCAGTGGGGAAGGGGGTGCCAAGGGGAAGCTGGCGCCAAAAAAAGGGGCGCCAGATGGCGCCCGGGTATCTGTCAGCCGGCGTCGCGCAGGTCGCCCTTTGTTCTGTGGCCGTCCTTCAGGTGCAGCGCCACCTGCCTTTCCAGGCCCTCCAGCGCATAGGCCCTGCCGAAGCCTTTCACGTAGCGGCCGCCGCTGGGTTTCAGTTCGAACAGGTGAAAGTCCTCCAGGTCCTTCAGGTGATCGACTACCGGGCCGAACTTTTCTCCCATCTGCTCGATACGGCGCTGCCACAGGGGGTCGTCGCGCCCGACGACACCCGCCTCTACGTTGAAGGTGACGCGCAGGCGCGCAAACGGCTGCCTGGTGTCGCTCTCATCGGCGTTGAATATCACCGATGCGCGGCTGTCGCCCTTGAGGTTGGTGGCGTGTTCCGACAGATCGCTGATAAAAAGGTAGAAGTTGCCGTCCGCTGCCAGGAAGGGCGCGGTACTGGCGTGGGGGTGGCCGCCGGCGGTCAGGCTGGCGAGGTTGAGCAGTTTGCGCGAGGCGATGAAGTTGCGCACCTCGGCCACCAGTTCCGCCCCTTCATCGGTTTTCTGCTCCGGCGGTTGTTGGCTGTTTTCTTCCGACATGGTTTCCCCTAGGAATCTGTTGCGCTGGTCCGGGCCAGCTGTTGTTTTCGTTGCGTGAATTTTTCCACCTGCTCCGGAATCAGCCTGCGTTCCTCATCCCGGCCGAGAAAAACCTTGAATACGCAGTTGCCGGCCGGCGACAGGAATACCAGCGAGTGGCTCTCGGCGCCGCGGTGGGGTTTGCTGACAAATGCCACTTCCGCCAGGCCGTCCACCAGCAGGTGGCCGTGGAACGGGTTCTTGTGGTGCATGAAGTTGTAGTAGCCGTGGGCGACAGTCCCCTTGGGGAAGTCGCCCTTGAACTCGAATACCGAGCCCTCGTTCTGCACGATCACGGTGACCCTGCCCCAGTCCGGCAATTCGCCGATCAGCGCCCACAGTTGTTCGCTGTCGGCGAGCGCGGCCATCTCGCCGGGCAGGGCGGCGATGATGTCGCGCACACTGGTGTCGAGTTGTTTCGCCATCTGTTCCAGCGTATGGCCGGGCGCGCTTTCCAGCAGTTGTTGAATTCGTTGTTGCATTTTTCCTCTCGCGAACGAATGCCTTTTGTAAGAGTGGCCGGGTGCGGCCCAGCCGAGTGCGGCCCAGCGCTCCTACGGGAGAATCGTTTAGAAACTGTAGCTGGCCGACAGTTTGATGTTGCGGCCCGGCATAGTCAGTTCCTGGAAGGCCACCCGGTACTCCTCGTCGGTCAG
Organism: Microbulbifer litoralis; assembly: GCF_023634065.1. Lineage (GTDB taxonomy): Bacteria > Pseudomonadota > Gammaproteobacteria > Pseudomonadales > Cellvibrionaceae > Microbulbifer > Microbulbifer litoralis. Next base: position 734,492 of record NZ_JALKCV010000001.1, on the reverse strand, counting down.
GTTGTCCAGTGCCAGCCCCAGTTTCAGGCCCCGGGCGGCGCCGGTGGCCGGCTCCCAGGTGACGTAGGCGTCGGCCAGGGTGTAGCCGTCGAACTCGCGGGTCTCGCTTTCCGGCAGCTGTTCCTGGGCGCTGGCGCGGGTGGCGCGCAGGCCGGTTTTCAGGTCGCGCTGCAGGAAATAGTGGCCGATATCCAGCACCCATTTGTCCGCCGGGATATTGCTCAGGTAGCTGTCGTCGCCCAGGTCTTTGCCCTCGGTCTGGCCGTAGCTGAGTCCCAGCTCCAGGTCGCCAACCAGGTAGTTGGCGGCCAGCTCGAAGCCCTCCAGTTCCGCCTCTTCCACATTCTGGTAGGTAGTGTTCATCGGGAAGAAGAAGCTCGGGTGCGGGTTGACCGTGAGCTGCTCGATAAAGTTGTCCACCCGGTTGCGGAAAACCGCGGCGCTGGCGCTCAACTGGTCGCCGCTGTTCCACAGGCCGGCAAACTGCAGGTCGGCGCGCAGTTCGGTGTTTTGCGCCTCTTCCGCTTCCAGGTCCGGGTTGGGCAGGAAGGTGTTGCAGATCGGGCCGAAACCGAAATCGCCGTAGCAGAAGTGGGTGCCCTCGGTGTACATCTCCTCCACGCCCGGTGCGCGGAAGGCCTCGGCGTAGCTGGCGGTCAGGGTCATCCAGTCGGCGGTCTGCAGCGCGGCGGCGAAGGAGGGCGATACCGCGCTGTCGTCGCGGGCGGAGCCCTGCAGTTCGGCGCTTTCGGCCTCGTAGCGGTCGTAGCGCAGCCCCGGGGTCAGCGTCAGGTGCTCGCCGATGGCGAAGTCCGCGCGCGTGTAGAGGCCTAGGGTGTCGGTTTCCGCGTCCAGGTCGGCCGGGCGGTTTTCGCCGTCGCGGACGGTGTTCACATCATCCCGGTACCAGTCGAGCCCGTAGATCCACTGGGCGCCGAGGCCGTCGGTGGCGTTGTTGATGGCGATACCGGTGGTCTCCACCTCGGTGTCGTCGCGCTGGCCGCCCTCGCCCATGGTGGGGCGAAACTCGTCGAAGCGGGTTTCGTTGCGATAGACGGTGAGTTTGCTGGTGTGCCTGCCTTCGAATGCCTGTAGCAGGTAGTTCGCCGTCAGGTTGCGGTCAGTACTATCGCGCTCCACCAGCGGCGAGCTGGTGCCCACATTTGAACCGGGATTGGACGGCGCATTTTCCTCGCGATTGTTGTGGCGCAGGGAGATATCCAGTCGCTGGTTTTCGGCCAGTTGCCAGCCGGCCCTGGCCAGCAGGGCGGTGTTTTCGCTGGCGCTGTCCTCGAGTTCGTCGCCGCCGCCGATTTCCAGATTGTCGTGGTCGGAGACACTGGCATTGAGCAGGTAATCGAGACTGCCGGATTCACCGTAGACCGCGGCACTGGTCTCGGTGGAATCGCCGTTGGTGCCCAGCTCTTCCTTGAGGTAGCCGCCGACGGCCCGGCCGTCGCGCAGCAGGTCGCGCGCGCTCTTGGTGCTCTGTGCGACGACGCCGCCGATGGCGCCGGAGCCCCACAGGCTGCTGGCCGGCCCTTTTTTTACTTCCACCTGCTTCAGCAGTTCCGGGTCCATCTGGTAGGTGCCGCGGTGGCCGGAGTTGAAGTTCTGGCGCGCGCCGTCGATGGTCTGCAGCACACGCACGCCGCCGAGGCCGCGAATACTGGGAGACTGGCTGCTGTAGCGCGGGCCGCCGACCACGTCGATATTCGGCTCGTATTTCAGTACCTGGGCGACGGACTCCGGTTGCTGCTCCTCGAGTTGCACGCGGTCGACGACCACTGTGCCCGGTTCTTTTTCGGTGGCGGCGGGATTGCGCTCGGCGGCCACCACCGTTTCACCGAACTGGATAACCGGCTGTTCGCCGTTCGTATTGTCCTGTTGTGCGATTGTGGGAGTGGCGCCGAGCGCGAGGATGGCCGCGGCCAGCGGTTTGATCTGCAGACCCATGATCAGGTCCCCCTTTGTGATGATTTCGTGTGGATACGAGTCGTTTGCCCTGTTTAAAAAGTGAGCTGTTTTATGGCTGTTGCCCGTCTGCGGTTTTTCCAGTTTTCTGGCTTTTGAGTCGGGTAGCGCTGCGCAGTGGGTGGGAATGGTAGTTTCTGTTAACTGTATTGTAAATACGAATTGTTATCATTTGATATTAGATGGTCAAATTGCTAATCTTGTGCCAGCTTCGCCGGGCGTCACTGACGTTGATTGCCAGGAAGTGGAGGCAGTCGCCCCGGGCGGGGAGAGGATTCTGACTGGATGGGCGATATCGGCAGGGCGAGAGGTGAAAAGGTGACAGGTGAATAAAAGACTGGCGGCAATGCTGTTGTTGTCTTTTGTGCTGCACGGCTGGCTGCTGTGGGCAGCCCCCGCGACCGCGATCCGCGCGCCTGCCGGGAAGGTCGCGCTGTCTCTCGGCCAGTTGCGCCTGAGCAGCGCGGAGACGCAGCAGGCTATGGAGATGAGCGCCGCGGAATCGCAAAAAGCGGAAGCGCGAATTCCACCGCCGACACCGCCCAAGCCGCAGGTTTCGGAAAAAATCGCGGAAAAGGCTCCGCCCGGGAGAGCACCCGAGCCGTCGGCCAGCCGCGAGCCGGCGGCAATCGCGCAGGCGGAAACGGCAACCGAGAAGAAGACCGAAGACGAAGACAAAGTATCGGCAGAGACCGCAGCCCCGGCCGCGACGGCTCCGGAAATCGGCGCCGGCGAAGAGCCGGTACTGGTTGACAGGCCCGCTTTCGCCAGCCCGCCACACCCGCCGGCATACCCGAGCCTGGCGCGCCAGCGACGGCAGCAGGGCACGGTGGTAATCGAGGTTCAACTGGGTCGCCGCGGCGAACAGGTGGCCAGGGAAGTGCTGCGGTCCTCCGGCGTCGACAGCCTCGACAGGGCGGCGCTGGCGGCGGTGGAAGACTGGCGCTTCCTGCCCTACCGGGAAAACGGCCGCCCGCGCCAGTCGCGGGTGCAGTTGCCGATCCGGTTTACGCTGTGAGCCGGGCAGAGGCGCTTCAAAGTAACAATCGAGATTGACATGCTGAACAACCAATCCTGGCCGCAACTCTTCGCCCAACTGGGCCCCATGGCCTGGCCGCTATTGCTGGTTTCCGCGCTGGCCCTGGCACTGCTGCTGGAGCGCGTTGTGCTGCTGCTGTCGACCGGCCATCGGGGCATCGAAAAATCCATGTGCCGGCTGCAGCGCGCCGGCGCCGGGGGCCTGCCCGAACTGGCGCAGCAGTGTGACGGCGAACGCGGCCTCGCCAGCCGCGCCACCGCGCTGTTATTGCGGCACGCCGACGCGGAAAAAAATCAGCGCGAGGAAGTGGCCGCGGTCTGGCTGCAGGACCGCCGCCGCCGGCTGCACAGCGGCCTGCGCCTGCTGATGGTGATCGGCATCCTGAGCCCGCTGATGGGGCTGTTGGGCACGGTGCTGGGCCTGATCGATATGTTCGCCGGTCTCAGTACCAGCGATGCGCCGGTGACGCCGGCGCTGCTGGCGGATGGCCTGGGTATGGCACTGTCGACGACGGCGGCGGGCCTGCTGATTGCGCTGCCGGCGATCGGCGGCGCGCACCTGCTGGGTATCTGGAGCGATCGCATCGTCGCCGACCTGGAGCACCTGTTCAACCGCGGCAACCTGTGGCTGGAGGGGCTGGATCCCTGCGCCGGCCGGCGCGAGGCAAGTTTTGTAAAGGCGGCCTGATGTGATCGATGTTTCCCGACAGTCCCGCCAGTCATTTTCCGTCGCCCAGATGGCACCGGACCTGACGCCGCTGCTGGATATCATTTTTATCGTGCTGGTGTTCCTGTTGCTGACGGCCAATATGCGCCTGGTGTCGCTGCCGATGGCGTTGCCCGGCAACGACAGCGTCAGCGAACAGCTGCCGGCGGATCCGCTCACCGTTTCCCTGCCGGCCGGTGGTCCCTATCAATGGGGCCTGGGCGACAGGGGCTTCAGCGATCGCGGCGAGTTCGAGCGCGCACTGTTGGCAGAACTGCGCGAGGCGCGGCAGCGGCCGGTGGCGCTGGCCAGCGATCGCGATGTGCCGGTGCAGCGGATGCTGGATCTGTTCGCGTTGCTGCAGAAAGAAGGTGTCGCGGTTGCGGAGATTGCGCTGCAGCCGGGCGGCGCCAGGCCCTGACAACACAATAAATCCGATGCTGGAATTTCCCATGAGACTCTCTATCGCACTCCCTATGAAACTCCCTATGAAATCCTCTCGCTCGCTGTCACTGAAAAAACTGTTTGCCGCTGCGGGCCTCGCGCTCGCCGCGGTCGGCGCCTGTGCCGAAACGCCGCAGCGCATCGTCAGCGCCGGCCACGCGGTCACCGAACTGGCGTTGGCGCTCGGCGTGGGCGACAACCTGGTCGCGGTGGATTCCTCCACGCGCCTGCCGGAGGATTTCCGCCGCTTGCCGGTGGTGGGCTACTACCGCCAGCTGCCGCCGGAGGGGCTGCTGGCGCAGCGCCCGGAACTGTTGATCGGCGGCGAGCATATGGGACCGGCCAGTACCCTGGAGTTGCTGCACAGTTCCGGTGTGGCGGTGGTCAAACTGCCGGAGGCGCGCAACGGCGAGGAGCTGCTGGGCAATATCGAGCACCTCGCCGGGGTGCTGGAGAAGCCGGCCGGCGAGGTGGCCGCCGGGGCGCGCGCAGACCTGGCCGCGCTGAAAAAATCGGTCGCATCGCTGCCGGAAAAACCGCGGGTGCTGTTTGTGCGCGCGCAGAGCGGTCGCGGCATCAAGGTGGCCGGCGCCGACACCAGTCCGCACAGCCTGATTCGGCTGTCCGGCGGACAGAACGCGGTGGATTTTTCCGGCTACAAGACGCTGACCGACGAGGCGCTGCTGAAGCTGCGCCCGGACTGGATCTTCTATTCTTCAGATCAGGCACAGCAGTTGAAAGAGGGCGCCGCGCTGCTGGAATGGCTGCCGCTGTTGAAGCTGACCCCGGCAGGCGAGAGGAAGGCTTTTGCCGAGGTGGACGGCTATGCGCTGCTCGGCGGCATCGGTCTGGCAAGTCTGCAGGAGGCAAAAAGAATCAACCGGTTGTTTTCCGGGGAGACAACTCCTGCCGCTGCCAGCCGGTAAGCGAAAGCGGTGGCGGCCCTGCTACCGGGGGAGGTTTGCGGGACACGCCGTGAATACGTCCCTGTAGGCTTGTCCGCGAGGTCCCTCTCGCAGACAGTCCCGCAAACCTCCCCCGGCAGCAGGGCCTTTGCATCTGACTTCGCTATTCTTTTCGAGTCCCGAGTCCCGAGTCCCGAACCTAAACGAGGTATCCCCACGTGGAAATGCGCATTAACGATCGCACACTGCTGCCGTCGCTGCTGCTCCTGCTGTTGGTGGGTAGCGGCCTGTCGCTGGCGGTCGGGGCCATTTCCATCGGCTGGCGCGACCTGTTCGCGGCGCTGGCCGCCTGGGGCTGGCCCGGTAGTGTCGAGGTGCCGGAGCAGTACGCGCTGGTCATGGGGGAGATCCGCCTGCCGCGGCTGCTGCTGGGCCTGATCGTCGGCGGTATTCTCGGCCTGTGCGGCGCGGTCATGCAGGGTATGTTTCGCAACCCGCTGGCGGATCCGGGCATTATCGGCGTATCCGCCGGCGCCGGTGTGGGCGCGGCCGTGGTCCTGGTGCTGGGCGGTGCGCTGACGGCATTTGCCGGCGGCCTGCTGGCGAAAGTGCACTGGTTGTTGCTGCCGCTGTTCGCCAGTGCCGGTGGCGCCTTTACCACCTGGCTGGTCTACCGGCTCGGCGATCGCGGCAAATCCGTGGTGATGATGCTGCTGGCCGGCGTCGCCATCAATGCGCTGGCCGGCGCCGCCATCGGTCTATTGAACTATATCGCCGACGATCGCGCCCTGCGCGACCTGGCCATGTGGCAGTTGGGTTCGCTGGCCGGTGCCAACTGGACGGCGGTTGCAGTGGCGGCGCTGGTGCTGGTGCCCACCGGTGTATTGCTCTGGCGCCGGGCGGAGGCGCTGAATGCGCTGCTGCTGGGGGAGGCGGAGGCGCGTCACCTGGGGGTGGATGTGGCGCGCTTGAAGCGCATGCTGATTGTATTGACCGCGCTGGCCATGGGAGCGGCGGTGTCGGCCGCCGGCATGATCGGTTTTATCGGCCTGGTGGTACCGCACGCGGTGCGGCTGTTGCGGGGCCCGGACCATGTGCGCCTGCTGCCCTACAGTGTGCTCGCCGGCGGGCTGCTGCTGGTGATTGCCGATGTGATTGCGCGCACGCTGGTGGCGCCGGCGGAGATGCCGGTGGGCATCCTGACCGCGATTCTCGGGGCGCCTTTCTTTATGTTCCTGTTGTGGCAACAGCGTCGGCAGATTTTCCAATGAAACCGGTCATCGAAATCGAACAAGTCTCCATCGAGTTTCCGCGCCGCCGGCTGCTGGACAATATCAACCTGTCCTTCTGTTGTGGAAAACTGACGGCGCTGCTGGGACCCAACGGCTGCGGCAAGACCTCGCTGCTGCGCGCGATCGCCGGCGAACAGGAGTGTGGCGGCGCCGTGCACCTGTTCAACTGGCCGCTGGCGGACTGGGACCGCAGCACCGAGATCCGCCGCCGGCTGGCGCAGCGCTTCGGCGTGTTGCCGCAACACTCCAGCCTGACCTTCGCCTTTACCTGCGAGGAAGTGGTGCGCCTGGGCTTCGGCCCCGGCAGCCTGTCGCGGGCCGAGCAGCGTGAGCGGGTGCAGCACTGCCTGCGGCGCGCCGATGTCTGGCACCTGCGCGAGCGGCTCTTCCCGAGCCTGTCCGGCGGCGAAAAGCAGCGGGTACAACTGGCGCGGGTGCTGGCGCAGCTGACGCTGGCGGACCCCGGAACGGAGAAAATCCTGTTGCTGGACGAGCCCACCTCGGCGCTGGACCTCCGGCACCAGCACCAGGTACTGCAACTGGCGCGGGAGGTGGCCGCCGACAATACCGCCGTGTTGGTGGTGCTGCACGACCTGAACCTGGCGGCCCGCTACGCCGATCGCGTGGTGATGCTGAGCGAGGGCGCAGTGCGTGGCGACGGCCCGCCGGCGGAACTGATCCAGCCGGAGCTGGTGGAACAAATCTACGGCTACCGGGGTCGGATACTTCCCTGCGGCGATTACCACGCACTACTGTGACCCCGGTAACTGTTCTGCGGGATTGAACGCGGCTAAAATCCGCGCAAATTTTCTCGAACAACACGAATTGGGGAATTCCTATGCGTAACATTGCAAACGGTGTCGCCGCTCTGGCGTTGGTCTGCTCTTCCGCGGCGAGCGCCCAGGGCGGGAACGCCTACTGGGGGGCCACTGCCGGCATTATGGATATCGATATGTACAATGCCGACAACCCGATCAACGTCGGCCTGCGCGGCGGCTACACGCTGCCCTCCGGCTGGGGGTTTGAAGGTGAGTACACCAACTCCCTGATCAGTGGCGAGGCCGACGCGCTCAATGGCGGCGGCGCGGATGTCGATATCCAGACCCTGGCCGGCTACGCCACCTATCGCTCCTACGGCGATCTCTATTTCAAAGGCCGCGCGGGTGTCCTGTATGAAGACGTGGATGTCGGCTGGGGCAGCTCGGATGATACCGGTATCTCCCTCGGTGGCGGTGTGGGCTTCAACTATGGTCCCAATACCAATATCGAGCTGGAATACACCATGATCGAAGAGGATGTCGGTTTCTGGTCCGGCACCATGACCCTGACCTTCTGAATCTCCCTCCCCGACGCGGTTATTGTGACCGCGTCGTCATACTCGCGCAGCGCTTCCCGCCTTGGTGTACAATGCGCGCCTTTCTATAGTTTCACCCGTCTGTAGCCCGCTTTACCGAGGGAAAATCATGTTTGATCAATCAGTCACGCTCGCCTCTTTCGATCCGGATGTCTGGAGTGCCATTCAGGAAGAGGACCGCCGCCAGGAAGAACATATCGAGCTGATCGCTTCCGAGAACTACACCAGCCCGCTGGTGATGGAAGCCCAGGGCACCAGCCTGACCAACAAGTACGCGGAAGGCTACCCCGGCAAGCGCTACTACGGCGGCTGCGAGTATGTGGACAAGGTGGAAGAGCTGGCCATCGCGCGCGCCAAGGCGCTGTTCGGCGCCGACTACGCCAATGTGCAGCCGCACTCCGGCTCCCAGGCCAACGCCGCTGTCTACCAGGCGCTGTGCGCCCCGGGCGACACCGTGCTGGGCATGAGCCTGGCCCACGGCGGCCACCTGACCCACGGCGCGCGGGTCAACTTCTCCGGCAAGATCTACAACGCGGTGCAGTACGGCCTGAACCCGGAAACCGGCGAGGTGGACTACGAGGAAGTGGAGCGCTTGGCCGAGGAGCACAAGCCGAAGATGATCGTGGCCGGCTTCTCCGCCTACTCCCGCGTGATGGACTGGGCCCGCTTCCGCGAGATCGCCGACAAGGTGGGCGCCTACCTGATGGTGGATATGGCCCACGTGGCCGGCCTGGTGGCCGCCGGTGAATACCCGTCGCCGATCGAGCACGCCGACGTGGTCACCTCCACCACCCACAAGACCCTGCGCGGCCCGCGCGGCGGCATCATTCTGGCCAAGACCAACGAAGAGATCGAGAAGAAGCTGAACAGCGCGGTATTCCCGGGCGGCCAGGGCGGCCCGCTGATGCACGTGATCGCGGCCAAGGCGGTATCCTTCAAGGAGGCCATGAGCCCCGAGTACAAGGCCTACCAGAAGAAGGTGGTCGAGAACGCCCGCGCCATGGCCGAGACTTTCCTCGACCGCGGTATCAACATCGTCTCCGGCGGCACCGACGACCACCTGATGCTGGTGGACCTGATCGGCAAGGAGTACACCGGCAAGGATGCGGACGAGGCCCTGGGCCGCGCCAACATCACCGTCAACAAGAACGCGGTGCCCAACGACCCGCGCTCGCCGTTCATTACCAGCGGCCTGCGCGTCGGCACCCCGGCGATCACCACCCGCGGTTTCGGCGTCGAGGAGACCCAGCAGCTGACCCACTGGATCTGCGACGTGCTGGACGCTTTGGAAAAGGGCGACGCCGATGCGACCATCGACGAAGTCAAGGGCAAGGTGCTGGACATCTGCGCCAAGTTCCCGGTATATCAGTGATGGCTGGCTGGAGGTCGATGGCCAGCGACCGCTGGCCCCGCCACTGATCTCCCGCCGTCCACCACAAAAACCCCGGTTCTCCCGGGGTTTTCTGTTTCTTGCCTTCCGCCGGCCCCCGACCACCAACCACCGGCCACTGTGATAAACTGCGCGCAATTTTCCACAGAGCTCTCCTGAAAATGCACTGTCCTTTCTGCAGCGCGGAAGAAACCAAGGTCGTCGATTCCCGCCTGGTGGCCGAGGGCGACCAGGTGCGCCGCCGGCGCGAGTGCCTCGATTGCCACGAGCGCTTCACCACTTTCGAAACCGCCGAACTGCTGTTGCCACGGGTGATCAAGCAGAACGGCCAGCGGGAACCCTTCAACGAGGAAAAGCTGCGCGCGGGTATCCAGCGCGCGGTGGAGAAACGCCCGGTCAGCATCGAGCGCGTGGAGACGGCAGTGGCGCAGATCAAGCACGCGCTGCAGGCCACCGGCGAGCGCGAGCTGCCGGCGATGCGTATCGGCGAACTGGTCATGGACCAGCTGCGCGAACTGGACCAGGTGGCCTATGTGCGATTCGCCTCGGTCTACCGCCGCTTCGAGGACCTGAGCGAATTCAGTGAAGAGATCGAGCGCCTGACCAGCCGTTCCAGGGAACAGGGAGCGGACAAGTGATGGGTGCCGGTCCCGACAGCAGCCCGCGGGCACTGATGGCGCGGGCTATCCAGTTGGCGGAGCGCGGCCTCTATACCACCATGCCCAACCCCCGCGTCGGCTGTGTGATCGCCGATGGTGACGGCGCGATCGTCGGCGAGGGCTGGCATCGCCGCGCGGGCCTGCCCCACGCCGAGATCGAGGCTCTCGACGCCGCCGGCGGGCGCGCCCGCGGCGCCACCGTCTATGTGACCCTGGAACCCTGCAGCCACACCGGCAAGACCGGCCCCTGCGCCGAGGCGCTGATCGGGGCCGGCGTGGCGAAGGTGGTCTACGGTATGCAGGACCCGAATCCGTCGGTGGCCGGCAGCGGCCTGCAGAAACTGCGCGACGCCGGTATCGAGGTGGAGGGCCCGCTGCTTGAGGAGCAGTGCCGGGCGCTGAACCCGGGCTTTATCAAGCGCATGACCCTGGGCCTGCCGCTGGTGCGCAGCAAATCGGCCATGAGCCTGGACGGCCGCACCGGCATGGCCAGCGGCGAATCCAAGTGGGTCACCGGCCCCGCCGCCCGCGCCGATGTGCAGCGGCTGCGTGCGCGCAGCTGTGCCATCGTCACCGGCGTGGACACGGTGCGTTTCGACAACCCCAATATGAATGTGCGCGCCGACGAGATGGCGCTGGAAGCGCAGGCGGCCGCGGAGGCCGCTGCCGTGCAACCGCTGCGGGTGATCGTCGACAGCAGGCTGCGGACACCGGCCAGAGCCTTTATTTTGCAGGGCGACGCCCCCACATTGGTGGTCACCACCGAAGCGGCGGAAGCGTCCCGCCGCGAGCGCCTGGAAAAGGCCGGCGCCGAGGTGCTGGCGCTGCCGGCAGACAGTGACGGTCGCGTGGACCTGCTGGCCCTGCTGCGGGAACTGGCGCGACGCCAGTGCAACGAGATCCTGGTGGAGAGTGGCGCCACCCTGTCCGGCGAGTTCCTGTACCGCGGGCATATCGACGAGCTGATCGTCTATATGGCGCCGAAACTGCTCGGCTCCAGCGCCAGGCCGCTGTTTGAGCTGCCGATCGAACGCATGGGCTCGGTGCTGCCGATCACCATCACCGAGATGCACGCGGTCGGCCACGACTGGCGCATCACCGCCACTACCGATATAGAGCGCTAGCGCGAGGCTGTCCGCAGATGTTTACCGGAATTATCGAAGCCATCGGCGAAATCACCGAATTGAAGCCCCAGGGCGGCGACCTGCGCGTGCGGGTCAGAAGCGGCAAGCTGGATCTGTCCGATGTGCAGCTGGGCGACAGTATCGCCACCAACGGCGTCTGCCTGACCGTGGTGGACCTGCCGGGCGACGGCTACTGGGCGGACGTGTCCGCCGAAACGCTGGACGTGACCAGTGTGAAGCGCTGGAAGACCGGCGACCGGGTCAACCAGGAAAAGGCACTGACGCCGCAGACCCGCCTCGGCGGGCATATTGTCAGCGGCCATGTCGACGGCATCGGCGAGGTCGTGTGGCGCAGGCAGGAGGCCCGCGCGGAGCGTTTCCGTGTGCGCGCACCGGATCACCTGGCCAGATATATCGCCCACAAGGGCTCGATCACTGTCGACGGCACCAGCCTGACGGTGAACGCCGTGGACGGCGCCGAATTCGAACTGACCATTGTGCCACACACGCTGCAGGAAACCGTGATGGGCGACTACAGCGCCGGCACCCGGGTCAACCTGGAGGTGGACCTGATCGCGCGCTACCTGGAGCGGCTGCTGCTGGGGGACAAGGCGGCCGAGCCGGATAGCGACGGCCTGACGGTGGAGTTTCTGGCGCAGCACGGGTTTTTCAAGCGCTGATCGAAACCAACGGACTTGACGCGAAGGTCCTGCTGCCGGTGGTGCTTTGCGGGACTGTTGGCGAGAGGGACCTCGCCGACAAGCCTACAGGGATGTATTCACGGCGTGTCCCGCGAAGCACCACCGGCAGCAGGACCGCCACGGTCTTACGACAACCAATCACGATGTTAGAGAGCTTTATGGAACTCAATACGGTTGAAGAACTGATCGACGATATCCGCCAGGGCAAGATGGTGATCCTGATGGATGACGAGGATCGTGAGAACGAGGGCGACCTGATCATGGCCGCGGAGCAGGTGCGCGCCGAGGATATCAACTTCATGGCCACCCACGCCCGCGGCCTGATCTGCATGCCCATGAGCCGCGAACGCTGCGAGCAACTGGACCTGCCGCTGATGTCGCGCGACAACGGTGCCCAGTTCAGTACCAACTTCACCGTCTCCATCGAGGCCGCCGAGGGGGTCACCACCGGCATCTCCGCCGCCGACCGCGCCCGCACCGTGCGCGCCGCCGTGGCCCGCAATGCCAAGCCCAGCGATATCGTGCAGCCCGGCCATATCTTCCCGATCATGGCCCAGCCCGGCGGCGTGCTGAGCCGTGCCGGCCACACCGAGGCCAGCTGCGACCTGTCGCGCCTGGCCGGTTTCGAGCAGGCCGCGGTGATCGTCGAGATCATGAACGAGGACGGCACCATGGCGCGCCGCCCGGACCTGGAGAAATTTGCGCAGACGCACAACCTGAAGATCGGCACCATCGCCGACCTGATCAACTACCGCGCGCTGAACGAGAAGACCGTCGAGTGCACCAACGAACGCCTGGTGCACACCGAGTTCGGCGAATTCAAACTGCGTACCTACCTGGACAAGGCTCGTCGCGAGCGCCACTTCGCCTTTGTGCTCGGCAACCCGACGCCGGAGGAACCGACCCTGGTGCGTGTGCACGTCGGCAATACCCTGCGCGATGTACTGACCATCCGCCGCGGCGACGAGAAATTCACCCCCTGGACCTTCCGCCGCGCCATGGAGCGTGTGTCGAAGGAGGGCAAGGGCGTGGTGGTACTGATCTGCCACAACGAGACCACCGAGGAAATCGAGGAAAGTATCGACTGGCTGATCAGCGGCAAGCAGCAGCGCCCCAGTTCCGACCTGGTGTACAAACAGGTGGGCACCGGTTCGCAGATACTGCGCGACCTCAAGGTGCGCAAAATGCGCCTGATGAGCGCGCCGTTCAAGTTCAGTGCCATTTCCGGTTTCGACCTGGAAGTGGAAGACTACCTGAATGCCGACGACGAATAACCGTCAAGCTGATGGTCGCGGCGCTTCGCTCTTTAGACCGCATCAGGGCTAGGGTTTCGCCGTTTTTGTAGGATGGGTAAAGCGCAGCGTGCCCATCAGAATAATGGGAAAAAACAATGAGCAATATCAACGTCATCGAAGGCGATTTTATCGATAACAAAGGCAAGTTCGCGCTGCTGGTCAGCCGCTGGAACAGCTTTGTCGTGGAGAGCCTGAAAGACGGCGCGCTGGACACGCTGCGCCGCAAGGGCATCAAGGACGAGGACATCACCATCTACTACGCGCCGGGCGCCTTCGAATTCCCGCTGGCGGCACAGAAACTGGCCGAGAGCAAAAAGTTCGATGCCATCATCGCCCTGGGCGCCGTGATCCGCGGCGGCACGCCGCACTTCGAGTACGTGGCCGGCGAGTGCACCAAGGGTCTGGCGCAGGTCTCCCTGAACAGCGGTATCCCGGTCACCTTCGGTGTGCTGACCGTGGACTCCATCGAGCAGGCCATCGAACGCTCCGGCACCAAGGCCGGCAACAAGGGCTGCGAAGCGGCGGAAACCGCCTTGGAAATGGTTTCCCTGCTGGGCAAGATATAGTTACTCGGGACTCGGAAAAGAATGCCACTGCCAGATGCGAAGGCCCAGATGCCGGGGGTGGTTTGCGGGACCGTATGAGACAGGGATGTCGATTACGAGCGTACATGGATGTATTCACAGTGTGTCCCGCAAACCACCCCCGGTATCTGGGCCGCCACCGAGCCCTCTTACTGGCACACACCGGAATTCCAGGAAAAGATAGAGAAACATGACCGTAACCGCATCCGCGCGCCGCAAGGCGCGCCACTACGCCATGCAGGCGCTCTACCAGTGGCAGATGGCCGGCGCCAGCCTCAATGCGATCGAGGCCGAGTTCCATGCCGACAACGATATGAGCAAGACGGACGTACCCTATTTCCGCGAGCTCTTCCACGGCGTGGCCAAAAACCTCGACGAGGTGGAGGGCGCCTACAGCCCGCACCTGGACCGCAGTGTCGAGGAACTGGACCCGGTATCCCGCGCGCTGCTGCGCATGGCCACCTACGAGCTGAAAAACCGCATCGACGTGCCCTACAAGGTGGTCATTAACGAGTCCGTCGCGCTGGCAAAGAAATTCGGCCCCACCGACGCCTACAAGTTTATCAACGGCATCCTGGACAAGACCGCCGCGGACCTGCGCGCGGCCGAAGTGGCCGCGGACAAGAAGTAGTAACACTGTGCCCGGCCCTGGCGAGTTTGAAATCATCCGCGACTACTTCAGCGCTGCCCCGCAGGGCGAGGGCGTGGCGCTGGGAATCGGCGACGACTGCGCGCTGCTGCAGCCGCCGCCGCAGGGACTGCTGGCCACCAGCGTGGACACCCTGGTGGCCGATCGGCACTTTCCGGCGGATGCCGACGCCGGGCTGATCGCCACCCGCGCACTGCGGGTCAACCTGAGCGACCTGGCGGCGATGAATGCGCGCCCGCTGTGGTTTACCCTCGCCCTGACCCTGCCCGAAAGCGATCCGGACTGGTTGCGCGCATTTGCCGACGGCCTGCTGCAGACGGCGCGCGAGTACGATATCTCGCTGGTGGGTGGCGATACCACTCGCGGCCCGCTGTCGATCACCGTGCAGGTCATCGGCACTGCGCAGCGGCCGCTGCGCCGCGACGGCGCCGGCATCGGCGACGGGATTTATGTCAGCGGCCCGCTGGGCGCGGCCGCGGCGGCGTTGCCGCTGGTCCTGAACCGGGGCGCGGCCGACAGCGGCGACCGGCAGCGGGCGGAACAGGCCTATTACCGGCCGCAGCCGCAACTGCAGACGGCGGCCGCGATCGGCGGGATCGCCAGCGCGGCAGTGGATATCTCCGACGGCCTGCTCGCCGACCTGGGGCATATCTGCAGGGCCAGCGGCCTGTCTGCCGAAGTGCGAATGGAATCCGTGCCGGTGGCGACACTGGCGCGGCGCCTCGCCGGCGACGGAGCGCTGGAGCTGGCGGCCACCGGCGGCGACGACTACCAGCTCTGTTTTACCGTGCCCGAGCGCAGGGCTTCGGCGCTGGAGGCGCTGGCCACCGGGGCCGTGCGCATCGGCACGCTGGTCGCCGCAGGGGAAGAGCCGGCGGTGTATCCCCGCCTGCGCGGCGAACCCTGGCGGGCCCGGATACCCGGCTACCGGCACTTTTGAACGACAGCGGCGCGCCCGCGAAACAACAGATAACAGCGATGCAGAACCCGACCGCCCAACAGCTATTGCGCAGCCCCACGATGTTGCTGGCCTTCGGTTTCGGCTCCGGCCTGTCGCCGAAGGCGCCGGGCACTTTCGGCACCCTCGCCGCCATCCCCTTCTGGTGGTTGATGCAGGGCCTGGCGCCGCTCCACTACCTGGGTATCGTGATCGCCACCGCCCTGGTCGGTTGCTATCTGTGCGGCGCCGCTTCGAGAACACTCGGGGTGCACGACCATGGCGGCATCGTCTGGGACGAGATGGTGGGCTACTGGCTGACCATGTTCATGGCGCCGGTCGGCTGGGGCTGGGCCCTGTACGGATTCCTGCTGTTCCGCCTGTTCGATATCGCCAAGCCACAGCCGATCGGCTGGGTGGACCGCCGGGTTCACGGTGGTGTTGGAATTATGCTCGACGATATACTGGCTGCCGTTTATGCGGCGCTGGTGTTACAGCTGACGGCGCTATGGATTGGCTGATCGGAAACCGGAAAGGGAAGACCCATGTACAAGATGATTCTCGCCCTGCTGTGCCTGCTGCCGCTCGCGGCCGCAGCCCAGCAGGTGCAGCTGAAAGGGCTGTTTGGTAGCAGCGCCATGCTGGAGATTGGCGGCGAGCAGCGGTTGCTGAAATCCGGACAGACGTCGCCGGAGGGGGTGACGTTGCTGGAGGCGACTACCGACTATGCGCGTATCGAGGCGAATGGCCGGGAGCAGAAGCTGACCCTGGACGCGCCGGTGGCGAGCAATTATGTGCGTTCCGAGCGCGCCGAAGTGCGGCTGGTGGCCGATGCGCAGGGGCATTTCAGCACTCGCGTGTGGGTCAACGGCCGCCGGGTTCCGGTGCTGGTGGACACGGGGGCGACCAGTGTCGCCTTCAATTATCCCACTGCGCGCAACCTGGGGCTGGATTTCGACCGGGCGCAACCGGTGAATGTGAGTACGGCCAGCGGTGTGGCCCGCGGCTACAAACTGAACCTGGACAGCGTCACCATCGGCGGAATCAAGGTGCACAATGTGGAAGCCACGATACTGCCGGACGATTTTCCGGAGATAACCCTGCTGGGCAACAGCTTTCTCAGTCGGGTGGATATGGAGCAGCAGCGCGGCATGCTGATTCTGCGCGCGCGGAATTGAAGACAGAGGTATTAACTTGACCACCATTCGTTACGTGGAATCCTCCAAACTGCCGACTCCCTGGGGCATGTTTGAAATGCATGGTTTTGAGGAAGTGGAGACCGGTAAGGAGCATGTGGTGCTGACCATGGGGGATGCGGCTACCGACGAGCCGTTGCTGGCCCGTATCCATTCGGAGTGCCTGACCGGTGATGCACTCTTTTCCCTGCGCTGCGATTGCGGTGCCCAGTTACAGCACGCGCTGCACCGGATTGCCATTGAGGGCCGCGGAGCGGTTTTCTACCTGCGCCAGGAGGGTCGCGGTATCGGCCTGCTGAACAAGATCCGTGCCTACCACCTGCAGGATTGCGGTGCCGATACGGTAGAGGCCAACGAACAGCTGGGCTTCGGTGCGGACATGCGTGACTATTCCATCCTGAAGGCGATGCTCGAGCACCTGCAGGTCAAATCCATCCGCCTGATGACCAACAACCCGCGCAAGGTAAAGGCGCTGGAGGACCTCGGCATCGAAGTGACGGAGCGCCTCCCACACCAGACCGGCCGCAACCCGCACAACGTTAAGTACCTCTCCACCAAGAAGGGCAAGCTGGGGCACCTGTTCGAGGATGACGAAGAGCAGGAATAGCCGAAGCCGGCAATTCTCCTGTAGGGGCGAACCTTGTGTTCGCGCTTTTGGTCGTGGCCCCTTAACCTTTTTGTCGTTAGAGAGATTGGTGGCGGTGCTGATACCGGTAAGGGCTTTCCAGACATGCTGTAAATACGTCCCTGTACGCTCTAATCGGCATCCATGCCTCATAAGGTCTGGAAAACCCTTACCGGTATCAGCACCTTGGCATCGACATCTGTGTTTCTATTTGGCCGTAAAGATGGCTTCAAAAGAATGGCAACGCGGATGCGAAGGCCCTGCTACCGGGAGTACCTTGTGGGACTGTCTGCGAGAGGGACCTCGCGGACAAGCCTCCAGGGATGGATTTACGGCGTGTCCCACAAGGTACTCCCGGTAGCAGGGCCGCCTCTGAACTCGCTTATGATGTCTGGTTCCGGGGCCGCGAATAACAAGGGCGAACGTAAGGTTCGCCCCGACAATCGCTAGTGGCTAATAAATTGAATTAATCCCACAGCCACGGCAGTATCCATCCACCACTTCGTTTCTCCACAAAAACCACAGTACTGCGCCCGGGCAGGGTGAAGGTGCCGCTGTGGCGATCGAAGTTCGCCTGGCGCAGACGCCAGTCGGCGGAGATCCATTGTCTCGGGTGCAACATCAGGTGGGTGCCGCGCAGGCTGTCGTGGCTGAACTCGAGCGGGCCATCGTCGCCGTTGAACAACACCAGAATACGCCGGTAGCGTCGATCGATATTTCCTTCCGTATCTTCCAGCTGCATCGCAATCAGGCCGGGTACCTGCCCCGGGCCGGTATTGAGGAAGCTCAAGTGTTTTTCCACCGATACCGCGTCGGGCAGCCGGAACAGTGGCGAGCTGTTGCGGATGGACAGTTGCTCGCGGAACAGGGCGATAGACCAGAGCCGGTGTTTCCGCTCCGGTGCCAGTTCCGGATTTGCCAGCAGCGGTGCCATCAGTGGCCACTTTTCCTCGTTCTTATCCGCCATCGGCAGGCCCTTGCCCCAATTGCCGCCTGTAAAACTGAAATCCAACGCATTGAACCAGTCACCGGAATTGTAGCTGTCCCGGTCCAGGGATTTGGAACGCAGGAAATCCTGGCCGGCGTGAATAAACGGGATGCCCTGGGCGAACAGCACCAGCGAATTGCCAAAGACCTGCATACGCACCCGCTCGGCCAGTGAGGCATCGGCCGGCGCCTTGATCTGTATGCCGTCGAACAGGGTTTCATTATCGTGTGCGGCAATATAGTTGATCGATTCCTGCGGGTCGGCGGTGTAGCCGGTGGGTTGCCCGTTGTAGACCAGCTCGGCGCCGGTGACGGTATTTCCCCGGGCGTCTACCAGCGGGTAGTCCGCCAGGTTTCCGGCCAGCGAAATACGCACCTTGTCGGCCAGCGTCAGCAGGGTCGCGCGCTCGTCGTCACCCGCGAACTTGCCATTGGAATCGGTAAACAGGCCGTTGCCGAAACCCTGTTCCTCGTAGCCGCCAAACGGATTGCCGCCGCGCACACTGTCGCGCAGCCGGTCGTTGAAGGTGCCCACACCGGAGCCGGCCATATTAGACTGGCGCGCCTGGACAAAGCGGGCGTCGTCGGCCACCTCGCCGAAATTCCAGCCCTCGCCGTAGAGATAGATACTGTCACCTTCCACACCGTTTTCCTCGGGGGTCAGTGTTTGCAGCCGCGCCCTGGTCTTGAGGATATTGTCCAGGCTGTGATGCCCCATCAGGTCGAAGCGGAAACCATCCACCTTGTAGGCCGTGGCCCAGGTTTCCATCGAATCCAGCATCAGCTTCTCCATCATCGCGTGTTCACTGGCGGTGTTGGCACAGCAGCTGCTCATTTCCACGCCGCCCTCCAGGTTGCGGCGGTGATAGTAACCGGGCACGATTTTATCCAGCACCGAGTTGTCGTGCTGGCCGAAGGAACTGGTGTGGTTGTAGACCACATCCATCACCACCCGCAGGCCGGAACGGGACAGCGCCCGGACCATTTCACGGAATTCACGGATGCGGCTGACCCCGTTCGGGTTTGTGCTGTAGCTGCCTTCGGGCACGGTGAAGTGCAACGGGTCGTAACCCCAGTTGAAGCCGTCGCGGTCGCGCACCGCGTTGACCGCTGCCTGCTGTTCGCTGCTGTCCGGTGCGAAGGCGGACAGATCCGGTGTCTGTTGCTGCTGCGTGCGGTCCTCATTGACGGTGGCGAAATCGAAGGCTGGTAGCAGGTGCACGTGCGTCAGGCCGGAGCGGGCCAGTCTTTCCAGGTGTCGCATACCGCGGCTGTGACGATCGGCGAACGCGACAAAAGTGCCACGGGCATTTCTGTCGACGGTTTCATCCTCAATACTGAAATCGCGCACATGCAGCTCGTAGATGGAGATATCTTCGGGCCGTTCCAGTGGGGGTTTGCGCAGGTGATCCCAGCCGTGTGGCTTCAGGTCCCGGTCGTCGAGATTTACCACCTGGCTCCTGCTGCTGTTGATTGACAGGCCCAGGGAATAGGGATCGGTAACAAGGTTGGTTTCCACCCGGCGGCTGAAATAGGAGTAGACCTCCACCTCGTACAGGTAGAATTTGCGGTCCCAGTTACCGGCTACATCCGCGGACCAGACGCCGGTGTCCGCGTCGCGCGTCATCGGTACTACCTGATCGGCACTTTCCGCGGCGGCATCGTTGAACAGGTGTAGTTTTACCGACCGCGCCGTTGGCGCCCATAGATCGAAGTGAACGTCGTTTTCGCCGACTTGGGCACCCAGCTTGCCGTCGTAGAAAAAACGGTCGTCGAGGACTCCGGCGGTCTGTACACCGGTGGCATCGCGCACCCTGCCGTCTTCGCCGTAGACGGCCAGCGCCAGTTGCCCGGTAACCAGTTCGGAGATCGGCGGGCTGTCGGCGGGCAGCTGCAGTGCAGTGAAGCCGGACAGGTGCGGGAATTTCTGCCGGATCCCGCCACCGAGCTGATCGGCCAGATACTGCAGCGCGATCTCGCCGTCGCCACTGACGCCGTTCGCGTTCAACTGCAGGTCGGCGTCGGCGCTGTAATGCAGCTTGACGGTATCGCCGGGATTGACGGCAACGTTCCAGGCGAAAGTCTCCGCGTCGACCCAGTGCGCCTTGTCCAGGCCGAGATCGCCGCGGGGCATGCCGTCGGCGCTGACGCTGACCTGTTTGCTGACCGGATCGAATGCGAAATAGATTTCGTCGTTATCGGCATCCACCGAAAAGGGTACATTGGCGCCGTCGCTGCCGTAGCTCTCGTCCCAGCTCTCGTTGAGCGCTACCTTGAATTCATAGTCGCCGGCGCCCAGGCTGTCGGTGACAAAAGTGTAGAGACCGTCGCCATCCGTATCCTGCATCCAACTGCGCAGGCAATCCGGCTGCCAGTCGCCGGGGCAACCGAGCTGGCCCTGGAAATTGCCGGCGACAGTGGCAATGGTGGCGTTGACGCTATCCGCGATCCAGTGGCTCCCGTGGTCGTAGATAAACTTTACTTCGCGGCTATTGGCGAGGGACAGCGGAATATTGCCGCCGTTGCGTATCGCGTTCTGGCCGTAATTCTCATCCCAGTTGTTGTTCAGCGCGGCCTTGTACTCCCAGTTGCCGGCGGGAATAAAAAAACGGCCGCTCCATTTGTCGTCGGCGCTGTCATAGCTGAGTTGGCTGGCGGCGCAGTCCGGCTGCCAGTCGCCGGTACAGCCGACCTGGCTCTGGACGGTGCCGGGGATATTGACCGCGGAGGGATCCGGCGTATCGGCACCCAGTGCCGGCAGGTGAACGGCCGCAAACAGGCCGCCCAGCAGAAATGGCGCACACTGTTGTACGCCTGCGGCTTTTATCGATCGCATTGAGGTGTCTCCCTGATTATTGTTATGGCGTTAAGATCGGGACAGATACATCGACAGTCATTGAAACCCAGCCGCGCGAGCGGGGCCTCCCACCCCGGGGGGAGTAGACGGAGGCGGTGTCGTTCTGCGATACCAGAGAGGGACGACTGTCACAAATGTTTTATAAAAGCGTCACGGCGGGGCAACCTGGCGGAGCGATTATGGTCCGCGAGTAGAGAACAGCGGGATTTTCCCCAGCGGAACTTCTTTCCCGGTCTATACTCAAATGCATCAGGTTGCTGCGGGTCGAGAAAGGTGATGCACCCGCTGCGATCGGATATAAAAGCCGGCTTCAATGCCGGCTTTTCTTTTTCTGCGGAATATTGCGCACCGTCGACCCCAATGCTAAATTGCAGCCAACGATTCACCAGCGGAGGACAGTAGATGATTGTATCCAACCTTCGCCGGGCCCCCCGGAGCCGCTAAACCAGCCGGTTCCCGGTTCCAGCCCGGCAGACAGGAGATTTCCTGAACGTCGGGTTTCCCTTCCCGAGGAAACCCCTGTGTATCGACACAAGAGGGTTCACACCTTGAGTAAATCACTGATTTCCCGCCGCCCCCGTTTTGGGCGCGGCTCCTCTGTATCCAGCGCGAAACGCGCGCCGTCGGCACTGCAGCGCCTGGGCTGGAAACCTTTTTTCCAGCAGCAATTGACCCTGGAAGAGCTGGCCGACAGCGAGCCGGTGCGGGTGATGGCCGTGCACCGCAGCCAGCTGGATGTCAGCGGCGAAGGCGGCGACGAGCCGCTGCCGCTCGGCCTGCTGCCGCGGGAATTGCAGGCCGGGTTGCGCCCCACGGTCGGCGACTGGCTGCTGCTGGAGCGGGACTCGCGCAGGCCGGTGCGGATGCTGGAACGGACCGGGCTGTTCCAGCGCATGGCGCCGGGTGCAGACCGGGCGCAGCTGATTGCCGCCAATATCGACAATGTGCTGGTCGTGTCCTCGTGCAACGACGATTTCAACCTGTCGCGTATCGAGCGCTATCTGACTCTGGTGCGCGAGGCCGGCTGCCGGCCGTGCCTGGTGCTGACCAAGGTCGACCGGTGTGGGAATACGTCTGCCTATACCGAGGCGTTGCGCGGCTACGGCGACCTGCCGCTGGTATTGGTCAACGGGCTGGACGAGGACAGCGTCGCGCCTTTGCGCGACTGGTGTGCCACTGGCGAGACGGTGGCGCTGCTGGGGTCGTCCGGTGTCGGCAAGTCGACGTTGCTGAATACCCTGTGCGGCGCTTCACTGGCGGTCACCGCCGGTATCCGTGAGGACGACAGCAAGGGCCGCCACACCACCCGCCACCGCGCCCTGTACCCATTGCCCGGCGGCGGCCTGCTGCTGGACAGCCCGGGCATGCGCGAGCTGGGATTGGCGAACGTGGAACAGGGGCTGGCGGCGGCGTTCGATGACATTGGCCGTCTCGCCCTGAACTGCCGTTTCTCCGATTGCCGTCACGACAGCGAGCCGGGCTGCGCGGTCCAGGCGGCGTTGCAAGCGGGAGCGCTGGAGGAGCGGCGCCTGCACAACTGGCGCAAACTGGAGCGGGAGGTGGCACACAACAACCGCACCCTGGCCGAACAGCGCGCCGGGGACCGGGCGTTGGGGCAGTTCTACCGCGAAGTAAAGAACCATGCGCGGGCGCGCAAACAGCGTGGGGAGTGATTTTTCTTTGCGGTGGGTGGGCGGCGGGTGGCGATTCGATCGTGAAGGGGGCGAACACAAAGTCCGCCCCGCACTGCCAGGTGGCTTCGGAAAACTCAACTGGCAGTGACTTCACCGCCCTGCGCCGGTTTGGCGGGGATGCTTGCAGACTGGCCGTCCTGGGCTTCGATCCAGTTGTTCATGCGTGTTTCCAGCACATTCAGCGGCAGTGCCCCGGCGCTCAGTAGCTGGTCGTGGAAGCTGCGAATATCGAAATCGTCACCCAGTTCCTCTTCCGCCCTGGTCCGCAGTTCCACGATTTTCAACTGCCCCAGCTTGTAGGCCAGGGCCTGGCCCGGCCAGACCAGGTAGCGGTCGATCTCCACGGTGATGTCGTGCATCGGCTTGGCGCTGTTGCTGGCGAAATACTCGATCGCCTGCTCGCGGCTCCAGCCCAGCTGGTGCATGCCGGTGTCCACCACCAGGCGCACGGCGCGCCACATATCGTAGGTCAGGGCGCCGAACTCGCTGTAGGGATCCGTGTACAGGCCCAGATCGTGGCCGAGGCTCTCGGAATAGAGGCCCCAGCCCTCGACAAAGGCGGTGTAGTGTTTGTTGCGGCGCAGCGGGTGCAGGTTCTTCTGCTCCTGGGCCAGCGCGATCTGCAGGTGGTGGCCGGGCACGGCCTCGTGCACGGTCAGAGCCTCCATTTCCCATTTCGGGCGGCTGGGCAGGTTGTAGGTGTTGGCGTAAAAGACGCCCGCGCGGCCGGCCTCGTTGGAGCCCGGCATGTAGTAGGCGGTGGTCTGGGATTTTGCCGCGTAGGCCGGGATCGGTTTGACGCCGTAGGGCAGGCGCGGCAGTTTGCCGAACAGGCCCGGCAGCTCGCCGTCGATGCGTTTGGCGATATCGCGGTAGTTCTTCAGCAGTGCCTCTTCGCTGCGGTAGTAGAACTGCGGATCCGTGCGCAGGAACTCGGTGAATTCCTTGAAGCTGCCCTTGAAACCGGTCCTGGCGATCACCTGGTCCATTTCGGCGCGGATGCGGCGTACCTCGGACAGCCCGATACGGTGGATTTCCGCCGGGCTCAGGTCGGTGGTGGTGTTTTCGCGCACCTTGTGGGCGTACCAGCGCAGCCCGTCGGGCATATCGGTAAAGGCGGTGTCCACCCTGGCGCCGGGAATATAATCGCGCTCGACGAACTCCACCAGGCCGCGCCAGGCGGGCACCAGGTCCTTGTGATAGAGCGCGTAGGCGCGGTTGCGCAGGCGGCGCTGGGTGTCCGCGGGGATACTCCCCGGCATGTCAGCGAAGGCTTTCAGCAGCGGGCTCTGCTTGGGGTCCTCGGGGATCAGCGCGCGGATCTGGCCCGGCAGGTCGCGCAGGGTGATCTGCGGCGGGGTGATTTTTTCCTCCAGCCCCTTTTCCATCAGCGCCCGGGTCTGCGCCACCAGTGTCGGCACCTTCTCCAGTCGCTCGAGAATCTGCGTGTAATCCGTCTCGGTGCGGTGGGCCATGGTATTCAGTACGCCCGGCACATTGATCTGGATACCGCTCATATGGTTGACCGGCAGCAGGTGATCCGGGAACTGGAAACCCTTCACTTCCGTCAGCAGGTCCTGGTACAGAAGCTGGAGGTCCAGCTGCCGGTCGTCCGGCAGCGTGTCGCTGTCCAGGTGGCGGCTGGCGGCGAGCAGGCGGCGGGTCTGGTCGCGGCGGCGCTCGATGCCGTCCATGGAGGCGTCGGTCCACAGGGTGTCGAGGCCCGGGTAGCCCTCGTAGGTGGCGCGCTCCGGGTGGCTCTCCATCAGCCAGCGGTAGCGCAGATCCTGCAGTGCGGTCAGCTGTGCTGCGGCATCTTCCTTCGGCAGTGCCTCGAAGGCTTTTTCAAAAGCCTTCTGCTCCATGGCCGAGGTGGTGGCCGCCAGCAGCATGGCTGCGGTGGCCATCAGGGATTTGCGGAAAAAGGACATGGTTCCCCCGGGGAATTCGTTCAACCAAGGCCGGCGGCTTGCCCGCCGGCCGACATCAGAAGGCGGCGGCCTGCCCCTTGTAGCGCTTGCCGTCCAGCAGTTCCAGGCGGCGCGCTATCTGTTCTTCGATACCGGCGGCGTCGAGGCCGACACCGGCGAGCAGGTCCTTGTGTTTGCCGTGTTCTAGGGTCCTGTCCGGCAGACCCAATTGCAGCATCGGCACCGGTGTGCCGACGCCGTTCAGGTATTCCATCACCGCGCTGCCGGCGCCGCCGGCAACGGTGTTTTCCTCAAGCGTGACCAGCAGCTGGTGGTTTGCCGCCAGCTCCTCGACCAGCTTCTCGTCCAGCGGCTTGACCCAGCGCATATCGGCGACGGTGGCGCCGAGGCTCGACGCCGCCTCCAGCGCCGGCGCCAGCAGGGTGCCGAAATTCAGGATCGCCACCCGGCTGCCCTCGCGCAGGATGCGGCCCTCGCCGATTGGCAGTTCGGTCATCTCCGCCGCGATCTCGACGCCCGGACCGGTACCGCGCGGATAGCGCACTGCGGAGGGCCCGCTGTGCTGGTAGGCGGTATAGAGCAACTGGCGGCACTCGTTTTCGTCGCTGGGCGCGGCGATGATCATATTGGGCAGGCAGCGCATGTAGGTCAGGTCGAAACTGCCGGCGTGGGTCTGGCCGTCCTCGCCCACCAGGCCGGCGCGGTCGATGGCGAAGGTGACATCCAGGTTCTGGATGGCCACATCGTGCACCAACTGGTCGTAGCCGCGCTGCAGGAAGGTGGAGTAGATGGCCACCACCGGTTTTTGGCCCTCGCAGGCGAGGCCGGCGGCCAGGGTCACCGAGTGCTGCTCGGCGATGGCCACGTCGTGGAAGCGTTCCGGGAAGCGCCTGGCGAACTCTACCATGCCGGAGCCCTCGCACATGGCGGGGGTGATGCCGATCAGCCTGTCGTCGCGCCCGGCCAGGTCGCAGAGCCACTGGCCGAACACTTCCTGGTATTTGGGGCCCTTCTTGCCCGGCTTTTTCTCCGCGGGCGCAGCCACCTGTACCTTGGGTTCCGGTTCCAGCTTGTTCAGTGCGTGGTAGCCCACCGGGTCTTCCTCGGCGGGGCCGAAGCCCTTGCCCTTGGTGGTGACGATATGCAACAGCTGCGGGCCGCGCTGGTTGCGCAGGTTGCGCAGCGTATGCACCAGGTCGTGGACATTGTGACCGTCGATGGGACCCACGTAGTTGAAACCCAGCTCCTCGAACAGGGTGCCGGGAGTGATCATGCCCTTGACGTGTTCCTCGGTGCGCCGCGCCAGCGCCCAGGCCTTGGGAATCGCCGACAGTATCTTGCGGCTGCCCTCGCGCATGGACAGGTAGGTCTTGCTGGCCAGGATCTTGGCGAAATAGGTGGCCAGGCCGCCGACATTGCGGCCGATGGACATACGGTTGTCATTCAATACCACGACCATATCCCTGCCGGTGTGGGCGGCGTGGTTCAGGGCCTCGAAGGCCATGCCCGCGGTCATGGCGCCGTCGCCGATCACTGCCACCACCTTGCGCTCGGCGGCAGAGCCCAGGGCCATGCCCAGTGCGGCGCTGATGGAGGTACTGGAATGGCCCACACCGAAGGTGTCGTAGGGGCTCTCGCTGCGCTTGGGGAAGCCCGACAGGCCGCCCTGCTGGCGCATGGTCAGCATCTGCTCGCGGCGGCCGGTCAGGATCTTGTGCGGATAGGTCTGGTGGCCCACATCCCACACCAGCCGGTCTTCCGGGGTGTTGTAGATGTAGTGCAGGGCGAGGGTCAGCTCCACCACGCCCAGGCCGGCGCCGAAGTGGCCGCCGGTCTGGCCGACGCAGTACAGCAGGTATTCGCGCAACTGACCGGCCAGTTCCGGCAGTTGCCGCTCGTCCAGGGCGCGCAGCTGCGCCGGGTCGTCGATGGCGTCCAGCAGCGGGGTCTGCGGGCGTGTGCGTGGAATCTCGTTGAACATCAAATGTATCAAATGCAACTGAACGGTAGAAAAAGGGATTGTATGCCTGTGACGGGGAGAAGAAAACCAATGCGGGATACGCGACCCGCCCCTGGCCCGAATCCCCTTCAGTGGCTGCGGCGGACTATATAGTCCGCCAACTGTCGCAGCAGTTCTGTATCACCGTCCAGCTGCGCCAGGGCGTCCAGTGCCTGCCGGTGCAGTCCCGCCAGTTTCTCGCGCGCGCCGTCCAGGCCCAGCAGGGACACATAGGTGGGCTTGTTGCGGGCCGCGTCGGCACCCTGGGTCTTGCCCAGGACGGCGGTGTCGGCGGTCACGTCGAGGATGTCGTCCTGCACCTGGAAGGCCAGGCCGATGGCCTCGGCGTAGCCGCTGACGGCTGCCAGCTGCATTGCGTTCGCACCGCCGAGCAGCGCGCCGATACGGGCGCTGGCGCGGATCAGGGCGCCGGTCTTGAGGCGGTGCATGGCCTCCAGTTGCGGTGGGTCGAGATTGTGATCCACGGCCGCCAGGTCGATGGCCTGGCCGGCCACCATGCCCCGTGCGCCCGACGCCTGCGCCAGTTCGCCCAGCAGGCGCAGTTTCAGGTCGCTGTCGGCATCGCTCGCCAGCAGCAGTTCAAAGGCGTGGGTCTGCAGGGCGTCGCCGGCCAGGATGGCGCTGGCCTCGTCGAATGCGATATGGCAGGTGGGGTGGCCGCGGCGCAGGTCGTCGTCGTCCATTGCCGGCAGATCGTCGTGGACCAGGGAATAGGCGTGGATACATTCCAGTGCGGCCGCGGCGGCGTCGCAGTGGGCTGGGTCGAAGGCATCGCTGCGCAGCGTTCGGGCGGCGGTGTAGACCAGCGCCGGGCGCAGGCGTTTGCCGGGGCCCAGGGCGGCGTAGCGCATGGCGGCAAACAGGGTGTCGGCCCCCGGTACCGGTTCGGCGAGCGTCCGTCGCAGCGTCACTTCCACGCGCCCGGCGGCCTGCTGCAGGGCGTCCCTCAGCTGTGGGGACATGGCGTCTGCGGCGGTCACTCAGGCATCTTCCGCGCCGTCTTCGTCGAAGGGCAGTTCGCGAATGCTGCCGTTTTCCTCCATCAGTACCTTGACCTTCTGCTCGGCACTGGCCAGCTTCTGCTGGCACTCGCGTGTCAGTTTGACGCCGCGCTCGAAATCCGACAGGGCTTCCTCCAGTGGCAGGTCGCCGGCCTCCAGGCGCTCCACCAGCTGTTCCAGTTCTTCCAGGGCCTGTTCAAAGGTTGCCGCTTTCTTTTTCGCTGCCATTGCATTGCCTCTCTCAATCGCCGCGCAACCTTAGCCGCTGGCGGGTAACTGGTCAATTGAGGATGATATTCCCGCTTCCAGGGACATCAGGTAGTGCGCCAGTGCGCGTTTTTCGGTGCCGCTGAATCCGTAGTTCGGCATCGGCGGCGTCGGGGTATCGAAGTAGTCCGCCAGTGTCTGCAGGCTGTATCTCTTCGACAGTCCGCGCAGTGGAATCTGTTCGGCGTGGCATTTGGCACAGCCGTAGCGGCGGTAGAGCTCCTCGCCGCGCCGGGCCGCACCGCTGTCTATGGCCAGCGGCTTGCGCGGTGCCTGCACGGGGGCCTGGCCGTTGGTCGCTGCCGCGGCCCGCTGGCGGTCGCCGCCGCTGGCAACCCGGTAAATGGCGCCGGCGTAGTCGTCGGAGATAAAGATATTGCCACCGGCATCCTCGGCGATGGCCACCGGGCGGCCGTATACCTGTTCCCTGTTCTCCCCGAGGAACCCCCGGAGGAAGTCTCTCTGGTGGATATTGCCCTGTTTGTCCCAGTGCAGGGACACCACTTTGTAGCCATCCTTGACGCTGCGGTTCCAGGAGCCGTGCAGCGCCACCAGGGCGGCATCGCGGTAGCGGGCCGGCTGGGCGGGGCTGCGCAGGAAGGTGATGCCCAGTGGCGCATTGTGGGCCGGGAAGTCGTGCACCGGCGGGATGGAATCGGCGATCTTCTGTTGCACCGCCGGGCCGGCGCCGACCCCGAGATCCGGATCGGGCACCCGGTCGCCGTTGGCGTAGGGCCAGCCGTAGAAACCGCCTTCTTTCACCCGGTTCAGCTCACAGGGCGGGAAGTCGTCGCCGAGCCAGTCGCGGCCGTTATCGGTGGCGTAGAGGGCGCCGTTTTTCGGCGACCAGTCGAAGCCGACGGCATTGCGCAGGCCGGTGGCGAAGATTTCGAAATCGCTGCCGTCGGGCCGGAAGCGCATCATGGTGGCGCGTCGCGGATCTTCCTCGATACAGACATTGCAACTGGAACCGCTGGTCAGGTACACCCAGCCATCGGGGCCCATGGCGATGGTCTTGGTCCAGTGGTTGCCGCTGTCCGCGAGGCCGGTGACGATTTTCCGGTAGCTGCCGGCGAGGCGGCCATCGGAGTGATCGAAGGGCACCCGGCCGACGGCATTGCTCTCGGCGATGTAGAGCCAGTCCTCGTGCAGGAAAAGGCCGTGAGGGCGCGACAGGCCGTCGATCAGTACGCGCCTGTGGTCGGCGCGGCCGTCGCCGTTTCCATCGGCCCTGAGCAGGCTCACCTGGCCGCGCCGGGGCTGCGAGACAAGCAGGTCGCCGCGGCGGGTGACGGCGAGCCAGCGCGCATTGTCAACGTCGTCGGCGAAGAGCTCTACGCGAAAACCCTCGGGCACCTGCAGTTGCCTGTCGACGGTTTCAGTATCGGTACTGGCGCCGCCGGTCAGTTGTTGCCAGGGAATGCTGACGCCGGGGAAGAACTGGATGACGGCGAACAGGGCGGCAGCTACAGCGGCGAAAAAAATAAGCGTGTATTTCAACAGATGATTCACGTTGGCGATTGATCCTGTAAACAAAGTGGCTATAGTTGTCGCTCTCCGATTCGCAGGCGCAGTTTTATCACATTGGCCGCCTCCCGTCTTTGCAGTCACATCGGCGTGAGATATATCGCAACTTTGTGAGATATCTCGCACAAGAATTTCAGACGATTGCCTCTACTTTTTCTTTCGCCAGTTGCCATAATGAAATTGCAAGGATGCATAAGGGACTGCACTTAAGCGGCAAGGGATAAAGGGATTGCGCCGCTCGCCAAAGGGAAATTGGCACCATCCTGTGAGACGCACCGCCCGGGCCGGATTGCCTGGGCGGTGTTTTATTTGCCCTCCGAAAAATTCACTGAATAAATAATTCTTCAGCCCGGGCTTATTCCGCCACTGCACTGGGCTCGCGCATCCCCGCTGTCTGGAAATTGAAACAATTATCGGCTTTAATCAGGTCAGTACGGCCATAAATTCTCCCGGCCGGCGGAGGGTGACGCATTCAGTAAGCCAGTGCCAGACACGCCCGTTATCCCACAGCCTCCAGTTCAGTGGCGGGCGATACCCTTCTCACCCCTGAAATTCGATACCAGAGCCCCGCAGGTACGCCTGCGGGGCTTTTTTGTCGGTCTGCGCCGGCGATATACGGCGTTGCCGGAAAGAGCGGTCGGCGCTCGTCAACTTGTATGCGGGGAGGCAATCTGATGCAAGCGAGGATTCTGCGTCTGAACCTGGCGGGGCAGCCGCTGGAGTGGTTGAACTGGCAGGAGGCGGCCTGCCTCTATGTGCGCGACCTGGTCACCTGGTCGCTGGGCGGGGTGGTGCAGCGGGTACACGGTGGTATCAACCGCTACGGCGAGCGCTCGGCGCTGGACCTGGCGGCGATCATTGCCTGCGGTGGCGAGCGCATGGCGCGCCCGCGCCGGCGGCCGCCGCTGACCAACCGCGCGCTGTTTTTCCGCGACGCCCAGACCTGCCTCTACTGCGGCAACCCCTTCCCGGCCCGCGAACTCACCCGGGACCACGTGCACCCGGTGTCGAAAGGCGGCCGCGATGTGTGGGAGAACGTGGTGACCGCCTGCCGGCGCTGCAACCAGCACAAGGGCAACCGGCTGCTGCAGGATATCGAAATGGACCTGCTGGCGCTGCCCTTCTGCCCCAATGCCGCCGAGTACCTGGCGCTGATCAACAGCGAGCGGATTCGCGGCGACCAGATGGAATTCCTGCGCGGCCAGTTTTCCCGCCGGCGGCAGGAGGGCTGGCTGCAGCTTTGCTGAAAAAACGTAGGAGCCTGCCCCGCAGGCGAAAGCCCCGGAGTTGACCCCGGCCCGCGCCTGCGGGGCAGGCTCCTACAGTTGGAGTGAGGTGGAAAAACGGAGGGTAACCTTGATAGTCAGACGTGGATCGCGCTTTATGGTGTTGCCGCAGCGGGAGGTTTACAAATTCAGCCCACTGCCGCTCGAATCAGGCTGGCCAGGTAACGGGAAAAATCGTGGCCGGCGTTCTCCAGCATTTTCGGGAACATCGAGATGGGGGTCATGCCGGGAAAGGTGTTGACCTCGTTCAGGTAGATATCGCCGCTGTCGGTCAGGAAGAAGTCGATCCGCGACAGGTCTTTTAACTGCAGGCCGATAAATGCGCGCCGCGAGGCCTCGCGGATCCAGCCCAGCTGCGCGTCGCTGAGCCCCTGCGCCTCCACATGGGTGACGGCGCGGCTGCCCTCGGCATATTTTTCCTCGTAGCTGTAGAAGGTGTCGTCGGGGGCGCAGACTTCGCCCGGCGGCGTTGTCACCAGTTCGCCGCCGTAGGTGTAGGCCGCCACTTCCAGCTCGCGCACTTTCAGGCACTTTTCCACCAGCACGTAGGGCGACAGCTCGAAAGCACGGGCCAGGGCGCTGTGCAATCCCTCCGGCGTCGTCACCTTGTAACAGCCCACCGAAGAGCCCTGGTTGGAGGCCTTCACGAACAGGGCGCCCCATTCCTTCAGGGCCATTTCCGCCTTGGAGCGTTCTTCGGCGCTGTTGTTGCAGAGAAACTCGTAGGGGGTGTTGTCGATGCCCAGTGCGCTCAGCCACAGCTTGGTGGTGATCTTGTTGAAGCAGAGTTTGCTCGCTTCGGGGCCGCAGCCGTAATAGGGAATGCCGTAGAGCTCCAGCAGCGACTGCAGGTCGCCGGTTTCGCCGGGGTAGCCGTGGATCGACGGCACCACGTAGTGCACTTCCCAGGCGCCACTGTCGTCGCGCAGTTGCCGGTCTTGCCCCAGGCGCCGTTCGTTGCCTTCGGTATCCGTCAGGCGGCCGTTGCCGTCCATTTCCACACGGACCAGTTGCAGATCCCCGGCCTTTTCCAGGTGGCGCTGGATAAAATCCGCGGTGCGCAGGGACACTGCGTGCTCGCTGCCGCCGCCGCCGCAGATCAGCAGGACGTGAATGGGGGCTGGGGGCTGGGAGCTGGGGACTGTGGCGTTCATGTTCATCGTGGTCCGTTGGTATTTCTGCCGGCTCTGCTTCGGTACGCGAGGCGCACCCTGCTATTGCCCGGGTGCGGCCAGCACCCGTTTGCACTGGGCCGGCATCGGCTTCGGTTTTTTCGGCTCCGGTTTCCTGCTTTTCGGCGCCGTGCCGTTCAGCAGCGCGTAGAACTCGTCGCTGAACCACCAGTCCAGGTCGTCGCCGCAGGGCGGGTTGCGCACCGGCCGCTGGGGTTTGCAGTACTTGTCGCCCTCGGGGCAGGCCAGGCGTACATGGAAATGATAGTTGTGGCCCCACCAGGGGCGAATCTTGCGCAGCCACTCGTTGTCGTCGCCGGCCATCTTGCACATGCGGCGCTTGATGGTGGGGTGCACGAAGATGCGTTCGACGCGCTCGTCCTCGGCCGCCAGGCGCAGGATGCCGGGCACCTTCGGATCCCAGTTGTCCTCGATCAGGCGGTGGTCGCGCTCGTCCGCCAGTGGAATGGCGGAGATGTTGTCGCGCTCCCACTCGGTCAGCGGTCGTTTCTGCGCGCGCCAGTCCTGGGAGTACCAGATATCCACATCCAGCCCCATCTGGTGGCTTTTGTGACCGGAGGAAAAGGGGCCGCCGCGGGCCATGGACATATCGCCGATCTGCAGCCGGCCCAGGTCGTGGCGTGCCACGTCGCGGGAGAAATCCTTCAGGAACTCGATCATGGCCGGGTTGGCGTAGTGGCGGTCGCGGCCGGTGCGCACCAGCTGGAAGCCCTCGCCGCGCAGCGGCATTTCCTCGGCGCCGCTGAGGCAGCCGTTGGTGTAGTTGCCGATACTGGCGGAGGCCTGGGAGGAGGGGCTGTGCACCTCTTCCCAGGGATTGGCGGCGGCGTTGCCGGAGAAGAGCAGGGCGCCGGTGATCAGTGTCGCGGTGATGGCGTTGCGCATGGGGCCTTTGATGCTGTTGAATTTCGGGGTTTCGCCGGGCTTCCTCTCCCCGGCCCCTCTGACTCGCGCCACCCCTGGCACGCGTTTCCGGCGTCTGAAGTTGCAGGGTGCGCCGTGCGCCCCGCCGGGCGGAGCGCAGGCAGCCGGTTTTCCCGGTGTCTCCGCAGAGATTATAGAATCTGACTTCGCCGTGTCTGTGAAGTGCCTTACGGCGAACAGATCTCCCGGCAGGCGGCCAGCAGCTGGTCCATCTCGCCGTCGGTGCCGATGGAAATACGCAGGTAGCCGGCGATGCGCGGTTTGTTGAAATAGCGCACCAGTATGCCCCGCTCGCGCAGCGCCAGGTAGAGGCTTTCCGCATCCACGGCCGTGGGCCTTGCCAGCAGGAAGTTGGCCCTGGACGGCACCACCTCGAAATCCAGCGCCTGCAGTGCCGCCGCGACCCGTTCGCGGGTCGCGATCACCTTGCCGCAGCTTTCCGCCAGGTAGGCGCCATCGGCGATGGCCGCCGCGCCCAGGCGCTGGGCGACGCTGTCGACAGGGTAGGAGTTGAAGGAGTTCTTGGTGCGATTCAGCCCCTCGATCAGGTGCTGCTGGCCGATCGCGAAGCCCAGCCGCAGGCCCGCCAGCGCGTGGGACTTGGACAGGGTGCGGATCACCAGCAGGTTGGGGTAGCGCGCCACCAGGCCCACGGCGCTGTCACCGCCGAAGTCGATATAGGCCTCGTCGATGGCCACCACCCGTTCCGGTTGCAGTTGCAGCAGTTGCTCGATCTTGGCCAGAGGCAGGCAGCGGCCGCTGGGGGCGTTGGGGTTCGGCAGTATCACTCCGGCGGCGGGGCCGGCGTAGTCCTGCACGTCGATGCTGAAATCGTCCCGCAGTGCCGGCGTGCGATAGTCGATACCGTACAGCTGGCAGTAGACCGGGTAGAAACTGTAGGTGACATCCGGGAACAGCAGCGGTTCGTCGCGGCGGAAGAAACTGTAGAAACTGTGCGCCAGCACCTCGTCGGAGCCGTTGCCGACGAAGACCTGCCCGCTGTCGACACCGTAGTGCTCGGCAATGGCCGCGCAGAGGTCCGCGGACTCCGGGTCGGGATAGCGGCGCAGGGCGTCCGCCAGTTCCGTATCGGCCAGCAGCGCCATCGCCCGCGGCGAGGGCGGGTAGGGGTTTTCGTTGGTGTTCAGCTTGACCAGCTTGCGGCCGCGGGGCTGCTCGCCGGGTACATAGGGTTCCAGCCCGGCCAGTGCCGGGCTCCAGAATGGATTGCTCAAGAGGTTGCCTCCGTGGTGTTTGCCGGGCCGTCGCGCTGCGCTTTTTCGGCCTCTGGCGCCTCCTCTGCTGCAGGCGCTTCCTCTGCCGGCGGCGCGTCTTCTCCATCTCCGGCGTCCTGGTCCGCTTTCTCTTCAATCGGGATATCGAACATCTCCGGCGAGCTGGCAATAAACTGGTCCATCGGCACCGGCTGGCGCCACAGCAGGCTGTCGTGCTTGAGGGTGGTGGATATCTCCGGTACCTCGCTGAACTCGCGGATACTGCCCACCTGTCCGGCCAGCTCCAGCCCCAGGAAGGCGAGGGGCAGTGCCAGCGAGACGCCCCAGCGCCAGCGCGGGGTGATGTTGGTCGCCAGGTAGAGGGCGCACCAGAGCATTGCCGGCAGCAGTACCGCCAGCACGGCGAAGTTCATCAGCGGCAGCGTCTCGCCGAGGGCGTAGTTGAAATCCAGCAGGCTGCTGATGCGCTCCCAGCCCAGGTAAGCCAGCGCCGCCAGCGAGGCGATCGCCAGGTGGGCGAAGAACTGAGTCTCGTGGCGCACCACGCGGCCGATAAAGGCCCAGGCCGCGGCGTACACCAGCAGCCCCACCGCGGTGCCGGCGATCAGGTTGAGGGCGATATTCCACTGGTATTCTTCCGCGCTGCCGAAATAGCTCACCACGACAAAGCCGGCCGTGACCGCCAGCAACAGGGCGATGGCCAGCGCCGGATGCGCCAGGCGCTCGAACAGGCCCTCCACCGAGTGCAGCGGCACGGCCGGGGCCGTCGCCGCCTCGCTGTCGGTGAGGCGAAAGTGGGTCTTGCCCAGCTGTATCTCGTCGCCGGACTCGACCATGCGCTCATCGACTTCCGCGCCCTTGACCGACTTGTCGCGGTTATTGCGCAACAGCTGTGTGCCGTTGACGCTGTTCAGGTCGTGCAGGTAGTAGCAATCGTCGTCGCCGCGCAGGATCTCCGCGTGCGCGGCATCCGCGTGCATATCCTCGACAATGACATCGTTGTGATAGCCGCGCCCGAGGGTGAAACGGTCGCCCTCCATGCGATAGCGGGCCAGCACCTTATTGGCGCGGTTCAGCTCTTCAATAATCAGTGCCATTGGATCTCGCTTGTGAACTTCTCGGTAAAGGCCGCGGCGGATTCGCGGGTAAACCCGGACAGGGTGAAGTGGCTGACCAGCGCGCGGTCCCGTTTGTCCACGCTCAGGCTCAGGTAGAAAATATCGTACAGGTCCGGGAATTTTTTATAGCGGCGCACGCAGTAGCTGGTGCGGGCAATAATCGGGTCCGATTCCCCCTCCGCCCGCTCGCTGTCCGGGTCGGCACCGCGCTCCTGGGAGGTGAAGGACTGGCGGCAGCGGAAGTTGGTGACGTCGTCCTCGCCGGCGCTATTGCCCGGGTAGAAACTGCTCATCTGCTGTTCGTACGCGCTGTAGAAGCGCGTGGTCTGCAGGTCTTCCGCCTGCAGCCAGAAAAACTCGTACTCCACCCGGCCGGTGTTGAAACTCTCCGACAGGTAGACCACGTCCTGGCCGGTACAGCCCTTGTCGATGCGCGTTACCGGGTTGTCGTCCTGTTCCTGGGTGTTCCCCCAGCACTGGATTGCCGGCACTATCTCGCCGACCACCTTGGCCTCGCCCAGGGAGCGTGGCTTCCACTCGGCGCCGAGCACCGTATCGATGATCGACTCCTGGTTCCTCAACAGCTGCTGGTGGGTGACGTCCTGCAGGTCGACGTGATTGCCGGTGTCGCGGAAGTGTCGGTACAGCGCCGCCAGTTTGTCCACCGGCACCAGGAAACTCACCTGGTTGCCGGCGGTGGCCACATTGATGCCCACCACCTCGCCGTTGGTATTGACGGTGGGGCCGCCACTCATGCCGGGGTTGATGGAGCCGGAGAAGTGGATGCGATCGTAGAAGCTGCCGCTGGCGATACCGTTGTAGGTGCCGGGAATCAGCGTCATGCCCAGGTCCAGCGGGTTGCCCATGGAGACGATGGTCTCGCCCTTCCTGGGGGTGGTGCCGGACAGCTGCATATACTCGGCGCCGGGCTTGTCCTGGCGCAGTATCGCCAGGTCGTTGACCACATCGATATCCAGCAACTCCAGGGTGCCCTTGTTGCCGTCCACGGACAGGAATTCCAGCTGGTATTTTTCCGGATCGCTCACCGCCTCGGCCACCACGTGGTAGTTGGTGGCGATCAGCCCGTCTGCGGAAATCTGGAAGCCGGAACCCAGCCCGGCCTTGGAATTGGAGGATTTTTCGATCAACCGGATCTGGTAGAGGCTGCCGCGGTAATCGCTGTAAAGCTGCTCGTAACCCTGCGCCGCAACCGGGATGGAAAACGCAAATCCGGAAAAACAGCACAACAACAGGGCCAGCATGCGTAGGGGAAGTATCGACATCTTGTTTGATTAAATTATGGGCAGAAGACAGTGGATGTTACGGGATAAAGGGTAGTGCAACAAGCGCCGCCGCGGGGCGGAACAGGGATCTTCCCCTTTGCGGGAGAGGGGCCGGGGATCAAAGATAATCCATCACCCGCGGGAAAGCCTCGGCCACCTTTCCGTGCACTTCGGTATAAAATCGCGCAAACAGTGCATCGATATCACTGGCGGCCATAAAGCCGTCACTGAAGCCGGGGCACACGGGATCCAGATGCAGGCGCGCACAGCAGAGTACATGGGCGGCCAGCTGCGCCATATGCTCGTCACCCACGGAAATGCGGATGGTGGTCGGGTGTATATCGGCGGCGCGCTGTGCTTCCGGCGACAGTTCCGAGTGCGAGGTCAGTGCCGGGCAGAGCACCATGGTGTTGGTCTGCCCGAGGCTCACCATCTGCCCGAAGGCCGGTTCCAGCGCGTCGAAAAAGCGCTTGAAGGCCTGCGTGGGCAACTCGGCCGCTTCCATGTCGATACTGAACAGCGGTACCGGCAACCCGTGCCGCAGCAGTTTTTCCCGCAGGGCGCTGTTGCCGTGTGCCGCCAGCGCGTGGCTGTTGACGCGGATCTGCGGATGGCTGGCGAAAAAGTGGCTCAGGCACAACGTATTGATGCACTTGGCCAGCATGCGCATCTCCAGTGTGCGCATGCCGGCCTGCACCTCCCAGGCCTTGTCGGCATCCAGGAAAGCGCCCTTGATATAGTACACATCCCAGAACAGGCACTGGTGCCACTCCAGCCCACCGGCGCTGTCGCCCTTGGGAATAAACAGGCGGTGGTTCTCGCCGATCACCACGCCGGCGGTGGCGGCGCCGATACCGCCGATATCCTTGGTGTAGGAATGCACCACGAAATCCGGCCGCTCGGCGCGGTCCCGGCGCCGCAGTGGCTGTTGCAGGAAGGGCGTGGCGAGGGTCGAGTCCAGGGTCACGCGCAGGCCGTGGCGGTGTGCGATCGAACAGATGGCCGGTACGTCCAGCAGGATACCGTGGGGATTGCAGGGAGACTCGATATAGACGTGCATCTGCGCACCGCCCGCCAGCGCCGCTGCGCAGTCCGTATGCGTGCGCGCCAGTAGCTGCTCGAATTCCCCGCCGCCGGTGCCGTCGAACCACACCAGTTGAATCGCCAGCCGGTCCTCGCGGGCGTAGAAATCCTGCAGCAACTGGTGCACGCCGCCGTAGACATTGCGCGACACGACCAGGATATCGCCGCGCTTCAGCTGGTTGGCCAGCAGCGCATCGATGGCCGCCATACCGGAATTGAAATTCCAGGCCATATAGTCGCCGGCGCCGGGGCCGCACTCCAGCTCCACCATCGCATTGGCCAGTGAGATGGAGGTGGGGTTCAGCAGCCGCGAGTAGATATCGTGGCTCGGCTCGCGGCCGCGAAAGGCGTCGTCGATCCACTCGGTGCAGGCGTAGATATAGGTGGCGGTGCGCGCGATCACCGGTGTGGCGGAAAAGATGGCCGGGATATTGTCGAACAGCGGGTAACCGCCGCGGGTGGCCGCGTTGAAATCCTCGCCCTGCAGGCTCTCGAAGCTGGCGCGCAGCGGGTTCTGCAGGTTGTGAAGCAGCTTGGCCAGCTGAAAGCTCACAAAGCGCTTGGCGTTGAAGTAGGCGACCCTGTCATCGCGATCCATCTCCGCCAGCAGCGCCGCGCTCTGCGCCCAGAGCTCGCCGATACCGCCCTGGGCCCGGTAGAGCTGCTGCGCGATTTCCAGCAGCAGGCGGCCGTGGCCGCTGTCCGGCGAGATATTGAAATGCGCCAGCTGCTCCCGCGCCAGCGCCTCCACACTGGTGGCGGACGTGGTATTGCGACAGGGCGAGAGTATTCTGGCGTCTTCCAGGCCGGGTTCCATGTTGTCCTCATCAATTGCTGCTTATTGTTATCGTTTGACTGTAGCAGGCTTTGGGATGGGAGGGGATGTGTTGGCAGATTGCCGGGGCAACGCGGCCTTAGGGGAGGTTCGGGGCAGGGGTGCCCCATGTCAAATACCCGGACGGGGAAGTATTGGTAGTGTTCAGGTAAAGTTGGGGCGCAGTGTCTCGCGGATTTCCTTCAGCTTGCCCGGTGTGATTTTCCAGCGGTCCGGGTTGTCAAATTCCAAATCTACCTTGATTCTTCCCGTCTCCTTTTCCAGTTGGATCAGAAACTGGAAGAACTTGTGGCCATTCTTTTCGGCAATTTCTTTTCTCAAGTCAAGAATAGTGTCGTCCAGTAACAGAGGATGCTCTTCTATTTCCGCAATAACTGGTGTTACCTTTTCACCTTTATAAAGAAATCCGGAATTTGATATTGCGCCATCCGTTATATCAAAGACGAAAGAAAGGGTGTGCCACTGGCTGTCGGCGATGTCATCGCATTGCAGAATCAGGTGGCCGATTTCCTCTATTCTGTCGGCCGGAATTTTCATCTGACTGCTCCTGCCATTCCGTTTTTTTCTTTCCAAGTTTCGAACTGGGAGGTGCTTTAACCGTTGCCTTGGTTCACGTGTCTGGATAGTTGTCCGGTATTTGATTTTCAGTATTTTTGTGTTTGTTATCAGTTGTAATTATGGTCCATTTTCAGGGGGGAGGCGGACTGGCAACTATATCGCATTAATGCCTTACTCATTGTTTTGGATAATTCGTTGAAGCCGTTTTCATTTATGGAGGCTATTATTTTTTCTTGTATTTTTCTGTTGGTAGAGTCAGGAGGTAGAGATGTATAGTAATTGAATGCCACTGATAAAAATTTTTCAAATAGCTTCTTGTCTATGGATTCGACAGCATGCGGCCTGTCTTTAAGAAGCCTTGATAAGCCTAGCAGGTTCATATTTATTGAAAATAAGAGCGTTGGCTTGCATGCATTATCATTCAAAAATTCTGATAACTCCTTAATGACGATGTTGAGCTTGCTCAAGTCGTTGCCTATATAATTGGCTACCCATCCAGTCATGTGTGTTACATATGCATGGCTATAATCTTCTCGGTTTCTGCAGTAATATTCTCCTTTTCCTGCAAAGAAGAGGGCAGTTTCATTTTTTGATAGAGAGGTTTTAAAGAGGTTTTCTTCCATTATGATAACTTTGTATAAATCGTGATGGCAATGTCGGTTTTCCTGTCTTGTTGAAGTTGTCACGAATTTCAAGGAATAACATTTTTGTTCAGTGTTTTAAAGTGCTAGTAAAATTTTTGGTTAAGATTTTTTGTAGTATCAGAAAGCTACGGCGTGAATGCTATAGCTCTCCTCGGAGATATTTATTGCCCAGGGTCTCAATTAAATCCAGCAGGCCACCTTCGAAAAGAAAGTTTTCCGCAAACACGATCTCCTGCGGATGATAGCTGTCTTTCCATATATCGCTGTGATCATTTCTTGATCTATTCATGATGATGTATCCCTGCTGGCGGTTTCCCGCATCCATGGCTCTCTGGATACAAAGCATTTCTCCTTCTACATTTTCATCGGCGCTGGTCATGGCTCCGACATGCAGCCCTCCTTTAGCAGGAGATTTTCGGAATTCATTGAGAGAAATTGAAAACCAGGGTAATACGCCCAAAGGAAAGTCACTTTGTGAACATCTATAATATGGACTGCCATCTCGAAGTTTTCTGCTGGAAGCTTCCAGTATACTGAGATGTTTTCCCTGCCGAACAAATGCTACGGTATCCCCATCATTGGGATCGGTTATTCGAGCTAGCTCTTTTACTTCATAAGGCAGTTTCTCGTGATGCTCTATTTTGGTTAGAGGGTTTTTCAGAGGGTATTTAGCTTTTGGTTTCCAGCTCATTTAAAACCCCTTGGATACATAGGAGATGGCACCGGCGTCTTCCAGTTGTTGTAAATTTACCGGTTTGCGTTCGAAATTCAATGTTTCCACTGCACCAAACTGATTGCTGGAGCCACTTATTTTATCCCTAGTTAGACCATTACCTTCGTAGTATTGGTTGTTGCCTATTCTTTGCTGCATATACATACGCTGGAGCATCTGCTTTTGCTCGCTGCTGGGAACGTCGGTAGTTGATAGATAGTTGCCAAAGTCATCCCGCTCTGTAGACCATGAACTATCAAGATAACCAGCATCCAATGCCGCTTGATAATGATTTGAATATTCCGCTTGGAACTCAGGTGTCATTGCTGTTTCAGTAAATTCTGCAGGAAATTCATCAGGCAGTTCCCGATTGGCAAATTCACCGACCTTGTCAAAGGTCGCCGGCACACTCTTGACACCGGTTAGTGGTGTTGCCTTCTCTGTGTCGATTACGACCAGGGCGTACTCGGTATCGGGATCGTAATCCAGTCCCAGCTTTTCAGCGATCAGGCGGCTGTCTGTGTCGGCGTCCTCCAACTGGTCGAAGGTCGTGGACCAGTACTTGGCGCCGTTGCCACTGGTGCCTTGCATTGGAGCTCCAAGCATGCCGGGTTCTCCATTGAATGTCAGGTAGCGGCTTTCCATAAAGCGTACATGATAGCGTTCATTGGATACGTCCCCGGAATCAGCCAGAGCCTGGAGTTCTGCGTCGGTGTACTTTGGCTGGTAACCGTTTCTGGCAATCTCATCGGCCATGGAGTTCAGGCGATTGACGGCGTCGTCCAATGAACTGGGTGGAACACCTTTGCGTTGGCTGAAATCGGTTCGGCCCCTTGTCGCCGTCCTCTCTTTTCGCGGGGTTGGTGCGGGCGCACTCTGTTGGGCTGGTTCAACCTCGCCGAGGCTTTCGAAATCGTCGAAGCTGGCCGCCTCACCCCCTCCATTACTGCGTTCCCGGGCGAGCTTGGCCCTGCGGGCCTGCTCCGCAAACTCCATCAACAGATCCCCGACCCTGCGGAACTTCGCCAAATGCCGCGCCTGGCTGGCGGCGCTGGCTGCCAGGCCGGCTCCGGCGGTGATGGCGGCCAGGATCAGGGTGAACAGGACTTCGAAGGCGGCGCCGCCGGAGATTTCGGTGATCTCCAGGGCGTGCTGTGCGCTGGCGTAGTCGCGGGCGAAGCGGGTGATGTCCGCGCGCAGGGCGGGGTCGTCCCAGATCAGGTCGGCCACTTCCATGGCCCGGTCCAGTTGCTCCGCGGTGATGGCGCTGGGATCGAAGCCCAAGGCTTCCACCAGTTCCCGCTTCTCGGCCTTGAGGTGCTCCTCCGTATAGGCCGCGACGATATTGTCGCCGTCCCGGCGGCTGCGCTGCAGGGCGCGGTAGCTGGAGTGCATGGCGCGGAGGCTGCGCTGTACCGGGTTGACGACGTCGTTGACCTCCTTGAGCCACTGCGCCAGGTCCGCGCCGGCATTCCAGAGGCCGTTGAAGAAGGCGCCGGTATAGATCAGGGCGCGGCCGCCGGTGGATTCCCGGGCCAGCAGGCGCGCGTGCTGTGCGGCTTCGGCCCGCTCCCCGGCGATGATCTGCGCCAGGGCCCGGCGTATCTCGACCCTCAGCAGATTGCGGCGGTCCCCCTCCGCACTGTCTGCCCCGGCGGGCCCGCTGGAATCGATGCCGACAATGGCGAGCTCGCCGTGGCACAGGGCCTGGAGCAGGTCTTCCCGCGGGCACAGGGGTGGGCGCCGGTTGTCGAGGCGCTGCTGCCGCCAAGTCTCCAGCAGGTGGAAATTGCCGGTGGTATAGAAGTGCTCCCGGGCATCCAGCAACTGGCGCTGCTCTATCTGGTACAGCAGTGCGTCGGCCTGGGCGGGGTGGGTGGCGATACTGCCGTCGATCGGCAGCCGCGAGCCGGGGGAAAGGCGGTAGCAGTTGCCGGCCTCATCCGTAAGGTCGAAGTGAAACATATCCCTGTCTTGTCTGTGTCTAAAAGACAAATGCTATGAATAATCCGGTGGCCAGATCAAGTGAAGAGTTATCGTTTTCGGCACTCTGTCACTTCCTTATTGGCGAGAGTGCCGGGCGGCCTGGCTGTAATTTGGTGTAATGGCATGTGATCGACCTGTAATCGCCCGATCCGTAAAGTAGCGCACATCGTTGAGGGGCAGTGAACGACAGCGGGATTTGACTTCACGCCGCCTATGGACAGGCACTCCTCGACGGCCGAATCCGAAGGACCGGATCTCTGCGCTCTGCGGCGCAGCGTGGGATGGATACCCATTCAGCGCAAGCTGAATTGTCAAGCCGGGCCCGGCATACACAGAGCCTAGTAGGCCGGGATTTGGGGAAGGGCTTGACCGGGGCAGGGATGCCTCATTTTCGCTCTTGATAGTGTTGTTGTAACCGTCGATGGCTGGGACCATCAATTCGGGCCGGCAGTAACTGCGTTGCTGCCGGCTTTTTTTATTGCTATGGGGTTGGCAGTGCATTCCTCATGGATGTGGAATGCAGTATCCTTGTTATGTGCGTTGACTCACAAAATCTGGAACGAATACAACAAGTTTTTTATAAGGGGTGGATTTATGAGCAAATGTGACGAATTGCCGGTGCTGGATATCGAAGTACCTGGATGCGGGAAGAGCCTGGACCTGGTTTTGAAGCCGTTGAACCCGGGCGACGACGGCAAGCCGCAGTACTGGCCGCTGTTCAACCAGGACAGCCCGGACGAGCATTTCGGCAATATGCGCTTCCGTTTCTGCGGTGAGCGCGGGCTGGTCAAGCTGAATATTACCCTGGACCTGTCAGAAGTGCCGGGTCGGGAGTTGGAATTCTCCCACTGCTGGCGCAACGGGCTGGACGGCATTATCGCGCTGAGCCCGGATTTCAAGCACCAGTTCTGGGCGCGGGCCCGCTGGACGCCGCAGGGGTATACCAAACTGGTGATCTGGATTCGGGACCGGGAGGAGATTCCGGATAACTTCTCCTTCCTGTGGCTGTGTGAGGATGTGGAGACCGGAATGCATTTTGTTTCCGGTGATCCGAACGCGCAGATCGACCCGAGGTAATCAGTCGCAGATAGCGGTCTTTACGTCCGCGGACACTTGGGGCTGGGTGCAGAGTCGCTGGAAAGCGGGCAGATTGAACCACTCTGTGCTCATACCCTGTTGTAGCAGTTCCTCTATTTGGTAGCTGGCAGAATGCCACTCTTCTGATAGCGTGTATATTTGTGCAGCTACGTACTTGATGTCGGTGTCTTCTGGAGCCTCTTTAAGTAGTTTGTGGGTTAGAGAAATTGCTTCAGAGAGCCGATTTAAATTGGCTAAAGCAAGCGCATGATGCCATTGGTCTTCAAAGTCGTTGCTGCCATCTGTGAGAGTTAGTACTTTCTGAAAGCTATCATTTGCTTGCTTTCGAAAGCCTAGAGCCAAATAAGTTTCTGCGATTTGAGCTAACGTTGGAGTGTTGTTTGGGACTGCCTTTAAGACTTGCTGGTAGACCTTAAGCGCCTGATCGTATTCGCCTATTAAAAAGTAAGTGACACCGAGGTTGGATTTTGTGCGCCAGCTACGCAGCTCCTTGGGAATCTCAGTTATTGCCGCCTCGGCAGC
Organism: Microbulbifer litoralis; assembly: GCF_023634065.1. GTDB lineage: Bacteria > Pseudomonadota > Gammaproteobacteria > Pseudomonadales > Cellvibrionaceae > Microbulbifer > Microbulbifer litoralis. The sequence continues at coordinate 690,858 of NZ_JALKCV010000001.1, read as the reverse complement.
TGCTGAGTTGCCACTTTCCAGCTCGATTACGCCGAGCAGCGAATACGACGACCAGTGTTGTGGATAGTTCTGGGTTAACCCCTTCAGTGTGGCTCGAGCCGCAGTATAGTCGCCGCCGGCAGTTTGATTGATTGCGATCAGATACAGATTATCGGCCGATGGGGTTAGTGCAGCAGCATCCTGCGCATAGCGCAGCCCTGATTTATAGTCCCCCTGCCCGAACAGGAAACGAGAGTACTGCCCAAGCAGATTGGATGTCGGCAGTCCCTGCTTCTCTAGCTGTGAAAACGTGCGATTAAACGCCTTTTTATCCGTGTCGAACGAGCGAATTAACAGCTCGGTTTCGAGCAGACTTGAACTGTCCGGGATCTGCGATTTTCCACTATTGATTAAGGCCAAGGAAGATTTCAGGCGTTCGCTCTTTCCGTCTTCAAGAAACAGATACGTAGTGATATCCGCATGCGTCCTGTATAGATTGAGGTTCTGCGGATAAATCGTGATAAGTCGTTCCAGTGCTGATAGGTCACTGTCCGTCACTTCGCGACTTTCTCTGCGGGAGGCAATATCCAGGTACTGTCCATAATGTTCATCGGACATGGCTTTAGCCGTAGAGGACTCTTTCTGATAGCCAGTCGGGAAAAACTCGACAGTGCGATTGCTGATTCGGTATTCCGCCTCCTGCCGCTTATCCGCCAAGAACGCAAAGTCAGTCTGCTGTTTGATCTGGCTGTCCTTTGGCCCAATCCGCTGCAACTCAATCTCACACCGCACCCGCGCACAGTCCAGCCGCGCATAGAGCGCATCGGTCACCCCCTTCTCCCGCAGCGCCTTCAACTGCGCGTCAAAATCCTCGCCTTCCTTCGGCGTAAAACTCACCAAGGCGCTGGCCTTCAACTGCGAGGCCGCGTTCATCAGCGCCTGGCGCACCATGGTCGCGGTCAGTGCCTTGGCATTGTCCTCGCCGCGCACTTCGCCGCTGATCTCCACCGGCATCACGGCGATATACTGCGGTTCCAGCCGGGTGATTTCCTGCCAGCCCCAGTAGCCGGCGCCGATCGCAATCACCAGTCCGGCGATGGTGGACAGGAGCCGCTTGTGCCGGTTGGGCGGTTTGCGCAGCAGTTGGGTGACGGTTTCGGAGAACTGCTGGGTGTCGGTATCGGAGCCCTGCTGGTACAGGAACGCCAGCGCCTCGTAGACCTGCTGCGCGGATTCCGGGCGGCGGTGGGGCTGTTTGGCGAGCAGTTTGTCCAGCAGGACCGCCAGCGGTTCCGGCAGCCGTTCCCAGGCTTGTTGCGGCGGGATATGGGGTTCGTTGACCACCTTTTGCGCCAGCGCCATGCTGCCGCCCTCGCCTTTGTCGAACGGCTTGGCGCCGCACAGCAGTTCGTAGGCGATGGTGCCGAGGCTGAACAGGTCGGAGCGGGCGCACAGGGGCAGGCCCTGCAGCTGTTCCGGGGACATGGCGTCCACGGTGCCGGCCACCTGGTCTTCGCGGGTGATATCGGTGGCCTCGTGATCCAGGGATTTGGCGATGCCGAAGTCGGTAATCTTGGCGGTGCCGTTGAAGGTGATGAGGATATTGTCGGGCTTCAGGTCGCGGTGCACGATGCCCAGGGAGTGGGCCTCGGTCAGGCCCTTGCAGATCTGCATCAGCAGGCCCAGCTTTTCCCGCAGCGGCGCCGTGTGCTCGCGCATCCACTCGCGCAGGGTGGTGCCCTCGACATATTCCATCACCAGCGCGATGCCGCCGTCCTCTTCCAGCACGTCGTAGAGCTGCACGATATTGGAGTGGTTGAGCTGCGCCAGCAGTTGCGCCTCGCTGTGGATGCGGGCGCTGGCGGATTCGCTGGTGCTGTCCTTGCGCAGCTTCTTGATCGCTACCTGGCGGCGCAGGCGGGTGTCTTCGGCCAGGTAGACGACGCCCATGCCACCGGCGCCGAGCGTGCGCTCTATGCGGTAGCGGCCCAGTTGCTCCTGTTCGGGTTCGGCGACTTCCATAGCCATTTATTCTTGTTGGCGGTGATCGGTTACGGCCCTGTTCCGCGCAGTACGGCGGCGGATCGGCGCACAGTTTACCCTGTTTGGTGGGAGGGTACTATTTCTGAACAACCCGGGCAGGCGCTGTGCCGCCCTCGCACAGCGCCGGGTATTCGGCGCGCAGGTCGGCAAATTCCGGGTGGCTGCAGAGCTTCGCAAAGCGCCGGGTCCGGAACCAAACGGGGGCCTGCCCCAGTTCCAGCGACCTGCGGATATGGGCCTCGGCGGAATTCAGGTCGTCTGTGGCGATATAGACCTGGGCCAGGGCCTGGTTGACGTAGGTGTCGTCCGGGGCCCGTTGCCGGGTTTCCAGCAGCGAGGTCACGGCGCGTTCGGACTGGCCCAACTGGGCGTGTGCCAGGGCCTGCACCAACCGGTTCTCCCAGCCTTCGCGCTGCCGGCTGAGTTCCAGGGCGCGCTCGCTGAACTGCCGCGCCCGTTGCGGGTCACCCCGTTCGCGGGCGATCTCCGCGCGGTACAGCAGGGGCTCCACGTCACTGGGCAGGGCCGTGTAGAGATCTGCGAAGCACTGGTCCGCCCGCTGGAAATGCCTTTCCAGGTAGTGGGCCATGCACAGGTTGTAGAAATCCAGCGCACTCAGCTTGCCGGGGGCGACATCGTCGAGCAGGCGAATGGTTTCCCCGGTGCGGCCCATATCCAGTTCGTTGGCGGCCAGCAGCGAGCGGGTGTCGGCATAGCTGCTGTCGATCTCCAGTGCCTGTTGCAGGTAGGGCCTGGCGGCCTCCATCTGGCCGTTATAACTGAGTGACAGTGCTTTCTGCAGCAGGTAGTTGGTGCTGGTACGCAGGGCCAGGGCCTTGTCCGACGCGATCAGCGCCCGTTCATAGTCGCCGCGCAGGTGGTAATGGATGGCCTCCGCCTGGTAGTAGTTGGCCCGGTCCGGCAGGGCGGATTTCAGCTGTGCCAGGACCTCTGCCGAGGCGTCCCAGTTGTAGCGCGCGTGGTACAGGAAGAGTCGGGCGCTCAGTATTTCCACGGTGTCGGCAATCTCCGGCGGCGCCTTGGCGAGCATTTCTTCAAGCCGGTCGATGGAGTTCATGTTGCGATTGCTGAACCGGTCGTCGAAGGCCAATTGCCCATAGAGTTCGTAAACAGGGGGAAATTGGGGGGCCCTTTCCTGCAGTTCCTCCAGGGCATCCAGGGTTTCCCCGATACTCTGGAAAGTCTTGCCTCGCGGTTGCAGCTCCAGGTAGCGCCGGTAATCCTCCTCGCTGATGGTCAGCTTCGGGCTCTGCGCGCGCGGTGGGTACTGAGGCAGCAGGTAATTGACCTGTTGCAGTGTCTGTTCAAACCCACCCAGGTTGGAGTCCAGGCTCAGGGAGAACTGGCGGCTGGCGATCACGGAAAAGCCTTCCGTTTCGATCAGCTCCAGCGACAGATCGCAGTTTTTTTCTCCACAGTCAATGTCTGGGTTGAGCAACAACTGTGCATCCTGGGCACGAGCCTGGCGACGCATGGATTGGTTGTGCAGTTGTCGGGATTCGGATTGGGGGACGAGGTACAGCCCCTCGCGGTTGGAAAGACCCTGCCGGATGGCGTTCTGTACGCTTTGGAAAAGCAGGTGAACTTCCCGTTTCTGTTCCGCCGTGTCGACTGTCGCCGGTACGACGGCAATATACCGCGCGGTGCGGTCCGGCTTTTCCCCCGGCCACAGGGAGATTGCCGCCGCGACCGCCAGCCCCGCGGCGACGGCGAGAGCCGCCCCGGTGGCGAACCCGAAGCGGCGCCGCCGGCGGTAGAAGTGTTCCGGATCGAGCGCGGCGGTGCCGGTATCGTCGCTGGCGCCGGGGTCCAGCGCTTCCAGTTCCGCGGCCACATCGGCGGCGCTGGCGGGACGCCGCGCGGGTTTTTTTGCCAGCAGCCGGTCCAGCAGCCGGCCGAGTTTTTCCGGCAGTGCCGGGTTGACCCGGCGCGCCGGCGGGTGCGGGCGCCGGATGATGCGTTCGGCCATGAGGTAGGGGCTGTCGCTGTCGCCGAACGGGTTCCGCCCGCACAGCAGGCGGTAGGCGAGTATGCCCAGGGCGAAGAGATCGCTGCGCTGGTCGAGTGCCTTGCCCTGCGCCTGTTCCGGCGAGACGGCGCCCCAGCTGAGGGCGATATGCTGCTCGCTGGTGAGGTTGCTGCGCTCGCGCCAGCTCTTGGCGATACCGAAATCGGTGATCTTGGCCGCGGGTGTGGCGCCGCGGTGGCTGACCAGGATGTTCTCGGGTTTCAGGTCGCGGTGGATGATGCCCAGCTGGTGGGCCTGCTCCAGGCCCCGGCAGACCTGCGCCAGGATATCGATCCTGGCGCGCAGGGAGATGGAGCGGTCGTCGATCCATGCCCGCAGTGTGGTGCCCTCGACGTACTCCATGACCAGCGCGATACCGCCGTCGTCCTCGTCGAACACGTCGTAGAGCTGCACGATATTGGGGTGATTGAGCTGCGCCAGCAGTTGGGCTTCCCGGCGGATGCGCTGCTGTGCGGAGGCACCGGCGGTGTCCGGCAGCAGCTTCTTGATGGCCACCCGGCGTCGCAACTGGGTGTCTTCGGCCAGGTAGACGACGCCCATGCCGCCGGCGCCGAGCTTGCGCTCGAGGCGGTAGCGGCCCGGTTTCTGCTGTTCCGGTGCGTCGGTTTCCATGGCGCTCTGTGCTTGTCGAAGTCCTGGTCTGTCTGTTGGCCCGGGCTGCGGCGGCGTGCAGTCTACCCCACACGCGCTGCCGCGACTATTTGCGGGCGATCCTGGTTTCGGCCCGCCCGGCACACAGGGCCGGATATTCACTGCGCAGGTCGGCAAAACCGTCGCCCGCGCATACCGCGGCGAAGCGCTCGGTATCGAACCAGGTCGGCGATACCCCCTGCTCCAGGGTCTTGCGAATATGGGCCTTGGCGGAAAGCTGGTCGCCGGTGGCGATATAGACCTGCGCGCGGGCGTAGTTGGTATAGAGATCGTCCGGGGCGCTGCGGCGGATCCGCAGTAGTGTCTCGATGGCGAGGTCGGCCTGGCCCAGTTCGGCGTAGGCGCGCGCGCGCATCAACTGGGCCGACCAGTTGTCGCGATCATCGGTGAGTGCCAGCGCGCGGCGGGCGAGCGCCCGCGCCCGCTCCGGCTGTTGTTGTGCGCGGGCGATTTCCGCCTGGTAGAGCAGCGGGTCGGCGTCTTTGGGGGCGCGCTCGGCGACGCCGGCCATGCACTGCTGTGCCCGCTCGAGCTGTTCCTCGATGTAATAGGCCAGGCACAGGTTGTAGGTGTTCAGCACGCTGAGCTGCTCGACGTCGGCGGAGTTGAGCAGGCGGATGGTCTCCCCGGGGCGGCCGCTGTCCAGCTCGTTGGCGGCGAGCAGGGAGAGAGCCTCCATATTGCTGTCGCCCAGTTCCATGGCCTGCAGCAGGTAGGGCTTGGCGGCGTCCATCTGGCCGCTGCGGCTCAGGTAGAGGGCCTTCTGCCGCAGGTAGACGGCACTGGTGCGGCGGGCGAGGGCGCGATCGATCGCGGCCAGGGCCTCCGGATAGTTGTCGCGATAGTCGTAGTAGCTGGCCAGCTGTGCGTAGTAGCTGGCCCGGTCCGGCAGTGTCACCTTGAGCTGTTGCAGCAGCGCCTCGGCGCGATCGGCGTCGTCGCGGGTGATGGTCAGTTCCAGCCGCGCCTCGAGCACGGCGGGGTGGTCGTTGATCTCGTAGGGGACCCGCTGCAGGAATCTCTCCAGCCGTGCCAGGGCGGCGGCGTTGCGGGTGTTGTCGTACAGGTCGATGGCCAGCTCGCTGTAGAGCCGGTAGTAGGGCGGAAAGCCGGGGTTATTGGCCTGCAGTGTCTCCATCGCCCGCATGGTTTCCGCGGCCCTGACGTCGTCGTCGCGCTGTTCGTACAGTTCCAGATAGCGCTGGTAATCGGCCGCGCTGACATCGAAGCCCGCGCCCGGGCCGCGGGGTGGATTGTGTGGGAACAGGTAGGTGAGTTGCTGCAGCACGCGCGCGCGGCTGTCGAGGGGCTCGCCCAGTTCCAGCACGGCGCTGCGGCTGGCGGTAACGGCAAAATTCCGCGTGTCGATCAGTTCCAGCGACGCCTCGCAGTGGGCGGTTTCGCAATTCAGCGACGGGTGCAGCAGCAGGTCTGCATTGAGGGCGCGGGCCTGTTCGCGCAGCGATTGGCCGCGCTGCTGCCGGGACTCGGTGTAGGGCACCAGCAGCAGGCCCTGCCGGTTGGAGAGCCCCTGTTTGATGGCGCTGAGCATGCTGCTGGCGAGCAGTTGTTCCTCGCGGTTGTCGAACGCATCCCGGTGCGGCGCGACCACGGCGATATAGCGCCCGCCGCCACTGTCGGTTTCCGGCCACAGGGCCACCGCGGCCGCTACCAGCAGAGCCGTACAGCCGACGGCCAGGGCGCCGAGCAGGGCCCGGCGGCGGTCGCCACTGCGCTGCCGGCGCCGGTGATAGTCCTCGGCGGTAACGGTGACGGTGGGGCTGAATGCGTCGCCGCCGTTGTCGTCGAGGGCCAGCAGGGCGGCGTCCAGCTCGGCGGCCACCGCGGTGGCGTTGAGCGGGCGCCCGGCCGGGTCCTTGGCCAGCAACCGGTCGAGCAGCTGGACCAGCGGCGCCGGCAGTTCCGGGTTGAGCCTGTTCGCCGGCGGGTGCGCGATGTTGACCACGCGATCGACGATCACGAACGGGCTCTCGTTGTCGCCGAAGGGGCCCTGTCCGCACAGCAGGCGGTAGGCCAGTACGCCCAGGGCGAAGAGGTCGCAGCGGTTGTCCAGCGGCTTGCCCAGCGCCTGCTCCGGCGACATGGCGCCCCAACTGCCGGCGATATGCTGCTCGCGGGTAAGGTCGCTGTGTTCGCGCCAGTTCTTGGCGATACCGAAATCCGTGATCTTGGCGATGTTGCTGTCGTCGATCAGGATGTTGTCGGCCTTCAGGTCGCGGTGGATGATGCCGATGCTGTGGGCGCGGGCGAGGCCGCTGCAGATCTGCTTCAGCAGCTGGATCTTCTGGCGCAGGCCCGGGTCGCGTTCGCGCTGCCAGCTGTCGAGGGAGCTGCCGTTCACATACTCCATTACCAGGGCGACGTCATTGCGCTCTTCCACGACATCGTAGATCTGCACAATGTTGGCGTGGTTCAGCTGCGCCAGCAGCAGGGCTTCCTTGCGGATGCGCAGGTGGGCGGAATCGCTGGTGGGGTTCTTCAGCAACTGCTTGATGGCCACCTGGCGGTGCAGCCTGTCGTCGGTGGCCAGGTACACCACGCCCATGCCGCCGGAGCCGAGCCGGCGGGTAACCTGGTAGCGCCCGATATGAAAAGGTAACTGCTCTGACGTCATGAGCCTGGCTTTACCGCCTTTTATTGCACTCTTATTGCTCTCTGCCGTCCCTAGCAAATCTGTGTTGTTGTCCTGGCCCCGGCCCGGGCCCCGTCCCGGACTGCGGCCCGTCAATCCATCGGCAGTGGCTGCCGGCGCAGGGTCTGTGCCTCCAGTTCCGAGCCCTTGTAGATCTCGAAACGCTTGCAGCCCAGGCGCACTTCCCAGGAGCGCCGCTCCACCAGGCCGGAGGTATCGATCGCGTCCGGCAGCGATTCGGCGATCTGCTTGCGCGCGCGGAATATCTGCGTGTTCAGGTGGTTGACGGTGATGCCGAGCTCGCGGGTGGCCACCTGGATGGAGACCCAGCCCTGGGCGTCGACATCTGCACCGGCCTCCAAGTCGCGCACGCGTGCGCGCGCCAGGTACATCAGCAGGTAGTGGTGGATGCGCGCGGGCAGCGCCAGTTTCATATCCTCGCGGCGCAACTGCAGTTGCACGTGTTCCTCGTGGTGGCTGACGGCAAAACGCAGGTCGAAGTCGGTAATGGAGAGCTGTTGCATCGACAGCTCGGTGGTGGCGCCCTGGTTGTCGGCCAGGAACAGCTGCCAGCTGTGCAGGCCGCAGTCGATGCGGTCGCCGTGCCTGACGGCGGTGGCGTTGTCGGCGCTGTTGGAATTGCCGGTGAGCTCGTACAGCCACTGGCCGGAGACCGGGCTGAAGTGCAGGCTGGCGAGCGGCTCGCGCTCGTCCGGCAGCAGGTGGTACTGCTCCAGGGGCTGGGCCTCGCCGCCCATCAGGTCGATCAGCAGGTTCTCCGGTGCGTCCAGGTTTTCCACCACCCACTCCGGGTTCCTGGCGCGGCCGAAGGCAATCCGGTCGCCCTGTTGCAGCGGATAGTTCTTGGCCGGCACCAGTTGCTGGTCGTTGACCCAGGTGCCGTTGCGGCTGAGATCGCGGATGTTCCAGTGGGTGCCGGTCCACTGGATGGCGGCGTGAATACCGGAAATCTCCGCACTGGTGATGCGCGTGTCCACTTTGCCCTGGCGGCGGCCGACGGTGTGGTGTGCCATCAGGTAAACGGGCTGTTCCCTGTCTGGATGTTGCAAACAAGCCATGGTTTGCTTCCTTTTCCCCCTGGTTGCCGCGGGGAAGGTGCGGCAACGTCTGAATTCTGAAGCGGGACAGGGGCGCGTGGCGGGGAGCATTGCTCGCAGATGGAAAACCGGAGGGGCCGATATCGATATATCGGTTTTCATTTCGCCAGGCGCCGGAAATCGCCGCTGAAAAACCGGTGCCGATACGACGCCGGTTGAGCCCCATAACCGACGTCGAAAGCCATTTTTCAGCGGCGCTTTGTAATTTGTTGTTACGCCCTGTCTTGATGAGCGACCGCTAACCAGAGGGTCGGCAGCCACTTTAGTGTTGTCGCACCATTTATACCGAACTTCCGTGTGAATGCAACGATTGAATGCGAATGAGTGGTAATTCGTGGGTTCGTTGCGTTTGGCGCGAAAAGTTTCCAGCGAAAATTACCGCTTTTACAACGCCAAACGGCAGAAAATGCACAAATGGCAGTGGCCCTGTCCGCCCCGTTTCTCTTTTCGCGACTATTCTTTTTCCTGTGGCCCCTGGCGGCTGTCCTTGCGGTCAAGATCGCCGATATCCAGCACCGGGGAGGCGTCGATATGTTCGGCGTCCATCATCAGCGCCACGCGCTGCAGAGAGGAGATGATCATCGACTGCTCCCACTCGCGCAGGTCGCGGAACTGGCGTACGAAATGGTCCTGCAGGGGCGTCGGTGCATCGCGCAGGATATCCATGCCCTTGTCGGTCAGGTAGGCGTGCACCTTGCGCTTGTCCTGGGAGGAGCGCTCGCGGTAGACCATGCCGCGTTTTTCCAGGCGGTCGAGGATGGTGGTCACGGTGGCCTGGCTGAGGCTGATTTCCCGGGCCAGGGCGCCGATGGTGACCTGGCCCTTTTCGCGGATCGCCTGCAGCAGCAGCAACTGCGGCGCCGTGAGGCCGGCGGTCTTGACCAGTTGCTTGGAGTGCAGGTCGGTGGCGCGGATCAGGCGGCGCAGGGTGGTCAGTACTTCTTCGATTTTGTCCATCAGTAGGAGGCTCTGCAGGTCTCGGCGGGAAAGGTGCCTGAGAGCGACTTTATGCGCCATTTCCGGTTTGTCAATTGCCGACCCATGAGTTCTCTCCCCGCGCGCGCCCGTTTTGGCACCGCTGGTGCGGTCCGGTTCCAGGTGATCCGGCCTGCTTAATTTGTGATCACTTTGCATGGGGTCGTCTTGATCTCTCGCAATTGTTTAGAGTACTATGCAAAAAATTATTTAGACCAGTAAATAATTTTTCCAGTAAAAGGTCAAGTTTGACCTAAATGGTGCAAAATGCGGCATTAGGGCCAACTTCTGCATCCCAAACAAAAATTTGATGACTAAAGGTATTGATTTGAGCGCCACAAGCGTTGCGAAATCGCAGAGCGGAAGCTCGGAAAGCAAAACTGAAGAGTCTCCGGAAGAAAAGGTCACAGCGCGGCGGGGTGAGGCCAACGAAAGGGCCAACAATAGGGAAGCCCTGCTGCGCCGACCGGTGAGTGAGGACGGTGCCAACGTGCACCGCCTGATCAGTCGCTGCCCACCCCTGGATGAGAATTCCATTTACTGCAACCTGCTGCAGGCCAGCCACTTTGCCGACACCAGCGTGTGCGCCGAAGTGGACGGCGAGCTGGCCGGCTTTGTCTCCGGATACCTGGTTCCGGAGCGCCCCGATACCCTGTTTGTGTGGCAGGTGGCGGTGGCCGAAGCGGGCCGCGGCCAGGGCCTGGCCGGGCGCATGATTCGCGAGATACTGCGCCGCCCCGCCTGCGCACAGGTGCGCTATCTGGAAACCACCATTACCCCCGACAACGAAGCCTCCTGGGCCCTGTTCCGCGGCCTGGCCCGCAAGCTGGGCACCAGCATTGCCGAGTCGGTGATGTTCGACCGCGAACGCCACTTCCAGGGTCACCACGACAGCGAGATGCTGCTGCGCATCGGCCCGTTTTCCGAATCGGCGGAACCCGGGTAATCCCCGCCTTTTCTTTACTGCGAATTGCCAATTAATCAAGCAAAGGTTTGCCAACATGAAAATTTTTGACGAGATCGAATCGGAAGTACAGAGCTATGCACGCGCCTTCCCGCGTATCTTCAACAAGGCGCAGGGCGAGTACCTCTACGACGAGGACGGCACTCAGTACCTGGACTTTCTCGCCGGTGCCGGCACCCTGAACTACGGCCACAACAACCCGGTATTCAAGGAAGCGCTGCTGGAGTACATCCAGGCCGACGGCATTACCCACGGCCTGGACCTGCACACCAAGGCCAAGCAGGAGTTCCTGGAAACCTTCTCCGAGAAGATCCTCAAGCCGCGCGACCTGAGCTACGTCATGCAGTTCACCGGCCCCACCGGCACCAACGCCGTGGAAGCGGCCATGAAGATCGCGCGCAAGTACAAGGGCCGCGAGAATATCGTCACCTTCACCAACGGCTTCCACGGCTGCACCGTTGGTGCCCTGGCCGCCACCGGTAACTCCCACCACCGCGGTGCCGCCGGCACCAGCCTGGCCGGTGTTGCGCGTATCCCCTATGACGGCTACCTCGGTGACGACATCGACACCACCGCCTACCTGGACAAGGTGCTGTCCGACTCTTCCAGCGGCGTCGACCTGCCGGCCGCGGTGATGGTCGAAACCGTACAGGGCGAGGGCGGTATCAACGCGGCCAGCGCCGAGTGGCTGCAGAACCTGGAAGCCGTGTGCCGCAAGCACGACGTGCTGCTGATTATCGACGACATCCAGGCCGGTTGCGGCCGTACCGGCAGCTACTTCAGTTTCGAGGAAGCGGGTATCAAGCCGGATATCGTAACCATGTCCAAATCCCTGTCCGGCTACGGCCTGCCGTTCGCCGTGGTGCTGATGCGCCCGGAACTGGACCAGTGGAAGCCGGGTGAGCACAACGGTACTTTCCGCGGCAACAACCTGGCCTTCGTCACCGCCACCGCGGCCATCAATCACTACTGGAGCGACGACAAGTTCGCCAAGGAAGTGCAGCGCAAGGGCGACTACATCGAACAGCGCCTGAGCAAGATTGTCGACAAGTACGGCGACGGCAACATGACCACCCGCGGTCGCGGCATGTTCCGCGGCCTGAACTGCATCAGCGGCGAGCTGGCGGACAAGATCACCAGCGAGGCCTTCAAGCACGGCCTGGTGATCGAGACCAGCGGTGCCGACGACCAGGTGGTGAAAACCCTGTGCCCGCTGACCATCAGCGACGAGAACCTGACCCGCGCGCTGGACATTGTCGAAGCCGCCGTGGCCAAGGTGCTGAAAGGCAGCGAGGTACCGGAGGAGCACGATTTCTTCGCCGACGATACGGAGTCCTCCGGCAAGGACGGCGAAGTCGCCGGTGCCGCCTGATTGCACAGTATCTGTCCCCGGATCGAGTCCGGGGGTAGGGCCCTGCAGTTGAGGTCGCGGGGTGCGCATGGCGCGCCCCGCAAGTATGAGAATTCGATCAACCCATCAATGAGAGTAAAGTGATGATTGTTAGATATTTGCAAGATGCCGAGAAAAGCGGACGCCTGATCAAGTCCGACGGCTGGGACAGCACCCGCCTGTTGCTGAAAAACGACAACATGGGTTTCTCCTTCCATATCACCACCATCTATGCCGGCACCGAGCACAACTTCCACTACCAGAATCACCTGGAGTCCGTGTACTGCATTTCCGGTGAAGGCAGCGTCACTGCGGAGGCCGATGGGATCGAGCACGAAATCAAGCCGGGTGCCATCTACATCCTCGACCAGCACGACAAGCATATCCTGCGTGCCAAGACCGAAATGAAGATGGCCTGTGTCTTCAACCCGCCGCTGCACGGCAAGGAAGTACACAATGCCGAAGGTGCCTACGAACTGGACGCTGAAGAAGTCAAAGACGACAAATAATAGATGTTGTAGTGCAGAACCGGCGCCGCGGCGCCGGTTCACCCACAAGTCACTGATACATCTACAGGAAAACCATGAAACAACACACGGTGGAAAAAATTGGCGGCACGTCCATGAGCGACTACGCCGCTGTTCGCGACAACATTATTTTCAAAGACGGCAAAGCCGAGGAAGAGGGCCTCTATCAGCGCGTCTTCGTGGTCTCCGCCTACGGCGGTATCACCGACATGCTGCTGGAGCACAAGAAATCCGGGCGGCCGGGTGTCTTCGCCCTGTTCGCCAGTGCCGACGATGAAGAGGGCAGCTGGTCCGAAGCCGTGAGCGGCCTGCGCGCCCGAATGGAAGAAATCAACGGTACCCTGTTTACCGAGCCCGCACAGCTGGAAAAGGCCAACGCCTTTATCGGCGAGCGCCTGGCGGATGCCGAGAGTTGCCTGGCCGACCTGGAGCGGGTCTGCCAACACGGCCACTTCGCACTGGAGGGCCACCTGAATACCGTCAGCGAAATGCTGGCCAGCCTGGGCGAGGCGCACAGTGCCTGGAACACCGCCGAGCTGCTGAAACTCGAGGGCATCAAGGCGCGCTTTGTCGACCTGACCGGCTGGCAGGACGGCGAGCACCTGAGCCTGGACGAGCGTATCGAGCGCGCCTTCGCCGATATCGACCTGGCCACCGAGCTGCCGATTGCCACCGGCTACGCACACACTGCCGAGGGCCTGATGAAAACCTTCGCCCGCGGCTACAGCGAAATGACCTTCAGCCGCATCGCGGTGAAAACCGGCGCGCGCGAGGCCATCATCCACAAGGAATATCACCTGAGCAGCGCCGACCCGCGCCTCGTCGGCGAGGAACAGGCGGTGCCGATCGGCCGCACCAACTACGACGTGGCCGACCAACTGGCCAACCTGGGCATGGAGGCGATCCACCCGCGCGCCGCCAAGGGCCTGCGCCAGCAGGAAATCCCGCTGCGTGTCATGAACACCTTCGAGCCGGAGCACGCCGGCACGCTGGTCACCGGCGACTATGTCAGTGAAACCCCCTGTGTGGAAATCATCGCCGGCCGCAAGAATATCTACGCGGTGGAGTGCTTCGACCAGGACATGATGGGTTCCATGACCCAGTACGACCGCACGATCAACGAGATCATCGGCCGCTTCAAGGGCAGCGTGGTGACCAAGGACACCAACGCCAATACCATCACCCACTTCCTGGCCAACAACCTGAAAACGGTCAAGCGTATTCGCGGTGCCATCTGCGACAAATACCCGGACTGCGATATCCAGGTGCGCAAGGTGGCCGTGGTCTCCGCCATCGGCAGTGACATGAAGGTACCGGGCATGCTGTCCCGAGCCGTGGCCGCGCTGGCCCGCTCCAATATCAGCGTACTGGCCGTGCACCAGTCCATGCGCCAGGTGGACATGCAGTTCGTGGTCAATGAAAGCGACTACGAAAGCGCCGTGAAAAGCCTGCACCACGCCCTGGTTGAAGTCTACGACCACGGTGAGGCAATTTGTGCGGCGTGATTACCTCGCCATAAGTGGTATTCTGGCGCAGACACAATATTCCCAACAATAAAAACCAGCCTCTCCGCTCTGGGGGCGGAGAGGCTTCATATCCGGGGGCGCTATCCCATGCTGCTTGCCAGTTTTATCGGTTTCCTATTGCTGTTTCTGTTGATCGGCTTTTCGTCGGTGCTGGTCCGCTCCAAGAAGCAGTCTGACTACCTGCTTGCGGGCAGTTCCCTGCCGCCCTCACTCACCGGTCTCTCCGCGGTAGCTACCAACAATTCCGGTTTTATGTTTATCGGTGTGATCGGCTACACCTACGCCACTGGTCTGCCGGCATTCACCATGATGGTGGGCTGGATTCTGGGGGACTGGATGGCGGCTACCCTAGTGACGCGCAAGGTGCGGCAAATGGGCGAGCAGCGCGGCACTCTCACCATTCCGGAGTTGTTGTCCCGCTGGGGTGGAGAGAATTTCCAGCTGCTCAAGATAGTGACCGCACTTATCGCCGTAGCTTTGCTGGGCGTTTACGCTGCGGCCCAGTTCAAGGCCGGCGGCAAGGCCCTGGAGGCGCTGTTCGGCTGGGACGTGCGCACCGGTGCAATTATCGGCGCAGTGATGGTGCTCTGCTACGGCTTTTCCGGCGGTTTGCGTGCCTCGGTGTGGACGGATGCCGCGCAGTCAGTGGTGATGATCATCGCCATGGCGGTGATGCTCGCGGTCGCAGTTGCCGCCGTCGGCGGTTGGCAGCCGGCCTGGAGTGGCCTGCAAGAGGTTTCCCCCAGTTTCTTCCAGTTTTTCCCCGCCGAATCCGCTGCCAGTGGGTGGACCGGTGCGCTGTTGTTCCTGGTTGGTTGGACCTTTGCCGGGGCGGCGGTGATCGGTCAGCCCCATGTGATGGTGCGCTTTATGGCCTGTGACGATGTGAAAAGTATTCAGCGGGCCCGCATCTACTACTATCTCTGGTTCGTGGCCTTCTACCTCCTGGCGGTAAGTGTGGGCCTGATGGCGCGCTTGCTGATGGATCAGGGGGCGGTGGACCCGTCCCTGGTGATGAGAGGGGGTGAATTGGATGCCGAGCTGGCGCTGCCGGTGATGGCGGACGTGCTGCTGCACCCACTGGCCACCGGCCTGGTGCTGGCAGGCCTCTTTGCCGCCACTATTTCCACCGTGGATTCGCTGATTCTCAGTTGCAGCGCCTGCCTGTCCCGCGACCTGATACCCTCGCGCTGGCACGGCTACGCCACCGCTCGCATCGCCACGCTGGTCGTGGTGGGTGCGTCTCTGCTCATCGCCCTGTTCGCCAAGGACAATGTGTTCAACCTGGTGCTGTTCGCCTGGGGCGTGCTGGGCTCCGCCTTCGGTGGCCTGCTGGTAGTTTATGCGCTGGGCGGGCGGCCCCGGGAAGCGCTGGCCGTCGCGATGGTCGTGGTGGCCAGCACCGTAGCTGTTGGTTGGCGCGTAGCCGGGTTCAATGGGACCATCTCTGAAGTGCTGCCGGCACTGGCGAGTGCCTGGGTGGTGTACGGTATTGGCCGGCTCTGTGGCCTGTCTGGCGCGGCGCGATTGTCGAGTGTCGGAGCCTGAGCGCGGAAAAGCGTAAAAGCAGAGTTCGAAAGCGATGAGCGGCGATAGCCTGAGATAGAAAAGCCCGGCATTTTTGCCGGGCTTTTTGTTGGTGGGGATTTCGGAAAGTCCGCCGCGGCCTCGGGAAGCTGCCGCGGCGCTGGTGCAGCTCTATGCAACGCGCACGGCGCCCCCTATACCGGTTTGCACAACGCCGTGCATTCGAAATTGTCTTTGTTGCCTGGTAAACGATTGTAGTATCGCCAATGGTGAGCCTGCAGGAACCCGGCCACTGCACTAACCTGAGCGCATAAAAAAGCCCGGCGTTGATGCCGGGCTGATTCTGTTATGGCGGGTCTGTGTCGGGCTGTTGCCCTGAGTGCGCCAGGAAAGCATCGCGTTACTGGCGGATACCTTCCACGTCGAGGATCATTTCCACTTTCTGCGAGGCCGGGCCCAGGTCGTAGTCGATGCCGAAATCCTTCAGCGCGAATTCGGTGGTGCCGGTGAAGCCTTGGCGGTAGCCACCCCACGGATCCTTGCCGCCGCCGATATCGCTGACATCGATGGTGATCGGCTTGGTGACGCCACGCAGGGTGAGTTCGCCGGTCAGCTTGGCCTTGCCATCACCCAGCGGTTCGAAGTCGGTGCTCTTGAAGGTGGCGGTGGGGAATTTCTCGGTGTAGAGGAAATCCTCGCCGCGCAGGTGCTTGTCGCGCTCGGCGTGGTTGCTGTCGAGGCTGGTCACGTCGATGTTCACGTTGATGGAGGATTTCTCCGGCGCGCTCTCATCGTAGGTGAACGAGCCCTTGAAGTCGTCGAAACGACCGTAGAGCCAGCTGTAGCCCAGGTGCTTGATGCGGAACTGGATAAAGGCGTGGGCGCCCTTGGTGTCGATTTTGTACTCTGCGGCCTGGGCGGTGGCGCCCAGCAGAGTGGCGAATAACAGTACGGCGAGTTTCTTCATGGTGTGCTCCCTTATTGTGTGGTGGTGAGTTCCGGTGATTGGCCACTTTGTGGCCGTGCGCGCATCCCGAGCATTTTACGCAGGGTTGCGTCGCGGTCGATAAAGTGGTGTCTCAGTGCCGCCAGCGCGTGCAGGGCCACCAGCGCCATCAGGCTCCAGGCCAGTATTTCGTGTACCTGCCCGGCGATGTCTTCCTGGTGAGGCAGGCCCTGTACGGTGGCGGGCACACTGAACCAGCCGAAGACGTCGATGGCGCGACCGTCGGCGGTGGAGATCAGGTAGCCGGAGGTCATGATGACCAGCAACAGCAGGTAGAGAATCCCGTGGGCGAGCCGCGCGGCCAGTGCCTGCCAGCGCGGCGTGCCGGCTTCGGCCGCCGGGCTGGGGTTCAGCAGTTTCCATACCAGCCGCAACAGCAGCAGGCCCAGCAGCAGGATGCCGATGCCCTTGTGCAGTTCCGGCCCCTGCCGATACCAGGGATCGTAGTAGGACAACTGGCGCATCCACCAGCCGAGGGCAAACAGGCCGATAATGGCCGGCGCCATCAGCCAGTGCAGGGCGATGGCCACCCAGCCGTATCGGGCATTGCTGTTTCTGGCTGCCACGGAGTTCCCCCAAAAAAGTGATCGATAACAGTGCAGTCCCGCCATTGGGATAGTCTGCACGGGATTATAAAAATTTTCTGTTGCGGGAATAGCAAAAAAACCAGAAGCAACCTATCGAAAAATTCGCAGGAAAGCGAATTTCCGCAGTATCAGTGGGGATATCGACCGGGTCAGTGCGGCGTGCCGCGCGCGCCCTCCCGCTCTGCTGCGGCCAGGATGCGTTCCACGGCGGTGCGATCGACGGCTTCGGAGCGCCGTGCCAGTTGATCCGCCAACCACTCAGGAGAATGGCGCGGCTGCGAGCTGTCGAGGGCCAGTTGTTCCAGCTGCCAGATGACGTTCAGCAGCAGGTGGGGTTCCAGCTCGCTGTCCAGGTCCGATGGCGAGAAAAGTCGCGGCTCCAACTGCTCGAGCTCGCGGCGCTTCAGCACCAGTTCGGCGTAGTTCGGGTACCAGCGGGCGCTGAACGGCTCCGGGCGCTCGCGGTTGTCGAAAATGATCCGCAACCGGTTGCCCTGCTCGTCTTCCAGCAGCGGAGTGTCCTGTTCATAGGCGGGCAGGGCGGGGCGGTGCCGCAGGATGCCGGTAATCGCGCTCCAGTCGCTGTGATTTTCCGCGCACAGGCGCAGGGGCCCGCTCAGTTCGCTCACCTCGGGACGGTCCAGGTAGGCCACCTGCTGGCCGGGACGGTACCAGTAGAGGTCCAGCTGGTACTGATCGGCCAGGTCGGCCAGATCGGCACTGCTCAGGGGTTCCTCGACGACGGCACTGAGGTGGGTGACGGCCTGATCCACGCTGAGCCACTTGCGTCGATGAAAAGACTTGGCGTTGTGCTGTCTCATGCTGGTTTCCGGTCTTTGCGGCCCTGATCAACTTATATCCGCAGACTTCAAGCTTAGCAGTTGCACGTTTGCCACGGGAATTGAGGCGCCGCTAGCGGTATAATGGCGTTTTTATCGTTATGGGAGTTGCCCGTGCAGATTCGTTCCCTGTTCAATCGACTGGCCGCGCTGCTGCTGTGCGCCCCGGCACTGGCCGTTGCCGGGGTCTCGCCGGTGGCGCAGAAAACCGCCGACTATGCGGTGGAAACCTACCAAACGGCGATGACCGATACCCTGGCCGAACTGGTGCAATACAAGACCTTCGCACGCGAGGACCTGCCGCTGGAAGAGAACCCCGAGTTTACCGGCTTCAAGAAAGCGTTGAGCGACAGGGCCGGGGCGCTGGGCCTGGAATTCGAGGATCACGGCCATGTGGTGATTGTCGCCCTGGGCGATGGCGAGGAAAAGCTGGGTATCGTTACCCACGGCGATGTGCAGCCGGCGGACCCGTCCAAGTGGCAGAAGAGCCCCTTCGAGCTGGACCGCGAAAGCGAGCCCGGCAAACTGATAGCCCGCGGCAGCGAGGACGACAAGGGCCCCATTGCTACCGCCCTCTACGCGATGAAGGCGATCAAGGACAGGGGCGTGCCGCTGAAGCGCCGCATCGAGTTGATCGTCTACCTGGCGGAGGAGTCCGACTGGGGGCCGCTGCGGGAGTTCCTGAAGCGTTACCCGATCCCCGCCTACAACATCACCATCGATGCCAACTATCCGGTGGTCACGGCGGAAAAGGGCTGGAGCGAGGTGCGCGTCACCGCCGCGGACAGGCCGCTGGCAGAATCCGCCGCGCCCTATCTGGACGAGTTCCGCGGCGGCTACTTCCGCAGCCAGGTGCCGGATGAGGCCCACGCCACTGTGATCAATAGTACCCCTGCGCTGGAAAAAGCGATCCGCGCCCGCGCCGCGGGGCAGGAAGGGATGGCCTATGAATTTTCCGCGCGGGATGACGGTGCGTTGTCGATCACGGCCAGGGGCAAGGCCACCCACAGCTCCGAGCCACAGCACGGCGTCAATGCGATCGCCTTCCTGGCCGACGCGCTTTCGGTCCACCAGTGGCCAGCCAATGCCGCCGGCACCATGGTGCGCTACCTGAACGACCTGGTGGGTACCGGTATCGTGGCGGAGCCGTTTGGCGAGATCGCCTACAGCGACGATTTCATGGGGCCCATGACGGCGGCGGTCACCATGGTCAAGGCGGATGACGGGGGGCTGACCAGCTACCTGAACCTGCGCCGCCCCACCGGCAAGTCCGCCGGTCGCCTGGAGCGGGAGATCCGCGCGGCACTGGATGGCTGGCAGAAGGAAAGCGGTATCGAACTGGCCGGGGTGGAAGTGGAGCTGGGCACGCCCTACCGGGTGGAAAACGCCATGCACGTGGAGCCGCTGCTGGAGGTGTTCCGCCACTTCACCGGTATCGAGGACGCCGGCCCGGTGGCCATCGGCGGTTCCACCAATGCCAAACTGCTGCCGCACGCGGTCAGCTTCGGCCCGTCCATGCCGGGCAGGGCCTACACCGGCCACTCGGAGCACGAGTTCATGACCGTCGAACAGTTTCGCCTGAACCTGCGGATGTATACGGCCATGATGATCGAGATCGGCAACCTGTAATGGCGGGCGGGCCTTCGCGTCGGCCACACTTTTCTTTTGAAGCTACCTTCACGGCCAAATAGAAGTACAGACGTTGATGCGAAGGCACTGCTACCGGTGGGGATTTGGCAGTCCTTATGAGGCATGGATGCCGATTAGAGCGTACAGGGATGTATTCACAGCGTGTCTGACAAATTCCCACCGGTAGCAGTGGCGCCACCGAAACCGAACTCCCCCACAGCAAACAGGTTCGTCCCTACAGCCATCCCTTCTTCTTGAAATACAGATACGGCGCGATGCCGGAAAGCACGATCAGCGCCAGCGAAAACGGATACCCCAGCAGCCAGTCCAGCTCCGGCATGTGATCGAAGTTCATGCCGTAGATACTGGCCACGGTCGTGGGCGGCAGGAAGACCACGGCGGCGATGGAGAACATCTTGATGATGTTGGTCTGCTGGATATTGATGAACCCCTGGGTCGAGTCCATCAGGAAGTTGATCTTGTTGAACAGGAAGCCGGTGTGCGCCATCAGGGTGTCGATATCGCGGGTGATATCGCGGAAGCTCTCCTGCAGCTCGCTGTCGATATGGATATGCCGCTGCAGGAAAGTGATCGAGCGGCGGGTATCCATCAGGCACAGCTGCACCTTCCCGTTGCTGTCCTCCAGCTTGGCCAGCATATCGATGGCATCTTCCAGATCCGAATCCTCTTCCTCCAGCACCAGGTAGCTGGCCTCGCCCAGCTTTACGTGGATATCCTCCAGCGCGTCCGCCAGGTTCTCCACCTTCTGCTCGAAGACCTGCACCGTCAGCTCCTGCGCGCTGCGCGCCTCCACCTGGCCGCGGCGCGCGCGCATGCGCAGCAGGCGGAAATCCGCCAGTTCGCTGTCGCGCACGGTGATCAGCCGGCCCGGCTGCAGGATGAACGCCACCGTATTGGTATCGTGGCGGCCCTCGCTCTGGGTCAGGAACAGCGAGTGGATATGCACCCCGGCGGCGTCGATGAAATAGCGTGCCGAGGCCTCGATCTCATCGACATCCTCGGCCTCCGGCAGCTCGGTTCTCAGCAACTGTTCCAGCAGGTCGCGCTCGCTCTCCTGTGGGTCCTGCAGGTCGACCCAGATGGTCTCCGACAATTGTTGTTCGGTAACAGTGCCCTGGTAGGGCTGTTCGGCAATCCGGCCGCGCTCTATTTCAAATAGTCTCAGCATGCAAATGACCATGTGGTATGGAGACCCGGAACCTTGCAACACGCCAGGGTTCAGGTCGGGACAGACCACATGGTTACAATCTGCCTGCCGCAAATCAATCGAAAGCGTTCCGGATTCGCACAATAGTTACAGCCAGTGCGGCAATTGCGCACGAATTTCGTCCGTCTCACTGCTCACCAGGTTCTTGCTGGTCTCGCCGGCAATGGCCGCGCGCGTCGGGGAATCCAGAGCATCGCGCAGGCTGCCGACCATCTGCGGTTCGGCCACGATATAGAGCTTTTCGTAACGCCCTTCCTCGCGCCCGCGCTCCAGCGCGTGAGCCAGTTCGCGGGCAAAGCGGTTGCGCGCCGGCCTGCGGCGCAGCTCGCGATAGTTGCCCATTGCGTGACGGCCCTCGCCGCTGCGGTCGAAAGTGCGCCCCGGGGCATCGGCGTAGATGTCGCGCCCCTTCAGGCGGCTCTCCGGGTAGATCATGGACTCCAGTTCGTGGAGTGCGCTGGCGCGCTTGTCCGCCTCGAACAGGCGCGCGTGTGATTGGTTGGCCACCAGGACCCATGCAAGTGCCATGCTCGATTCCTCTCTGTTGTCCCTGCCAATGCTAGTTGAAAACGGTGCCATTCACGCCTGTGAATTACCGCCGAGGAAACCTTTGGAACGTGGGGTTCTGTATATCGCTTTCGATATAAAAAAAGCGTTTAACCATTGGGGTACACCGGCCCGTATTGGCCCCTACCGAATGCGTTCCCAGTCCCTAAAATTCCGTTTGAAACTGAACATTGCGCCGGCCCGGTCGCGGATGTTCCGCGAGACCGGGCCGACCGCGGGAGGTCTGATATGAGTCTTGTCCCGAGGGGGTCGCTATTCGATCTCGACAACTTTTTTGAGCAACTGGTCTCGCCGGGCCGCACGCTGACGGAGGGCAAGGAGGGATTCTTCTCACCGCGCATCGATGTCAGCGAAACCAGCGACAGCTACGAAATCAGCGCCGAGCTGCCGGGGGTGAGCAAGGACGATATCAACATCACGCTGGAAGATGGCGTCCTGACCCTGGAAGCGGAAGTGCACCAGGAGGAAAAACAGGAGAAGGAAGGACGCGTGATTCGCCAGGAGCGGCGCTACGGCAAATACATGCGTAGCTTCAACCTCGGTGGCGACATCAGCGAAGCGGATATCGATGCCAGCTTCAAGGATGGCGTGCTGAAACTGAAAGCGCCCAAGCGCGAGCCCAGCCAGCCGCAGCGCCAGCGTATTGAAATTCACTGACGGCGGGGGAGGGCAGCCTGTGTGCAGAGCCTGATCGCCACACTGGCCGGCTCTGTGCACAGTCCGGCGGGCTGCTGCCAGGCGGCGGCAGCCACCTTACACTCGATACAGGTTCCGAAAATGTGGAGGCAATCATGAGAGTAGGAGAAGTCATGCATCAGGGCTGTACCTGGTGCGCACCGGACACGCCGCTATCGGAAGTGGCGAAGATACTGCGCGACGAGGATATCGGCGCGGTTCCCATCGGCGAAAACGACAAACTGGTGGGGATAGTAACCGACCGCGATATCGCCTGCCGCGGTGTGGCCGAGGGACAGGATCTCTCCTCCCTGAGCGCCCGCGATGTCATGACCGAGGGCATCGCCTGGTGCTGGGAAGATGACGATATCGAGACTGCCATGCAGAAAATGGAAGATCAGCAATTGCGTCGCATGCCGGTGATGAACGCGGAAAAACGCCTGGTCGGTATCCTGGCACTGGGGGATCTCTCCCACTCCGCCGCCAACCGGGAAATCGGCGAGTTCACCTCGGCGGTATCCGCGCATCATTGATCGGCTGCCAGGGACGGCCCTTTCACAGCAGTGACTCGATCGGCAGCCAGCCGCTGATCACGGAGGCGGCGCGCTGCAGCCAGTTGGTGTCTGGGTCGGTGGAGGCGGTTTCGCCGTCGCTCCGGTGCCACAGGAGGTCGTCCCCCCGCAGTTCCAGGCGGTAGGCGTTGCCGCCCACGTTGCGGATAAAGTTTTTTGCCATCTTCGCCGCCAGTTGCGGCGACTCTATCACCAGCCCCAGCTCGGTATTCAGCAGTATCGAGCGGTTGTCCAGGTTGAATGACCCCACGTAAACCCTTTTGCGGTCGATCACAAACGCCTTGGCGTGCAACAGCGAGCGCGATTCGCCGTTCCAGTTGTCGAGCCTGTAGTCCAGGTCGCTGGAAAGTTCGTGCAGATGGACACCGGCGCGCAGCAGCGGCCGGCGGTATTTGCGATAGGCGCCGTGTACCAGCACCACTTCGGTGGAGGCGAGCGAATTGGTCAGGATATGCACCTCGACACCGCGCCGGGCCGCGGCGATCAACTGCCGCAGATAGCGCCGGCCGGGCAACAGGTAGGGTGAAATGACGATCAGCTCCCGCTCGGCCCCGGTGATCATCTCCATCAGTTCGCGGCCGGCAAACTGGCGGTCCGCAGCGGGCGGGAAAGCCACCTTGCCGGGTGGGTCGTAGAGAGCGCGGGTCTCGGCCCAGTACCAGAGATCGGCGTCGTTGCTGAGGGTATCGATAACCGGCGAGCGCGCCAGGCTGCGGCCGTAGTCGCTGCCGAGCAGCCGGCTGGCATTCCGCTCCAGATCTTCGGCGAAGGCGATATCCGCATCGGCGTCCGGCCGGTAGTCGATCACCGATTGGACCGGGAAGCTGTAGGGGCTGTTCCAGTAGCGATCGAACTGGCCGGCGATTTCCGGCACGACCGCGCCGATCGCGAGCATATCCAGGTCGCCGAAATTGATCTCGCTGTCGATCCCGAAATATTTGTTGCTGAGGTTGCGCCCGCCGATAAAGGTCACCCGGTTGTCCACGGTGAGGGACTTGTTGTGCATGCGCCGCTGCAGGCGCGCGAAGTCGGTGAAAAACTCCACGGCGCGCGGGCCCTCGTGCGGAAAGGGATTGAACAGCCGGATCTCGATATTGGGGTGGCGGTCCAGCGCCACCAGTACCTTGTCGGCATCGCCGGTGGTGAAGTCGTCCAGCAGGAAGCGCACCCGCACACCGCGATCCGCGGCGCGGATCAGGGCGCGGGTCAGCAGCAGGCCGGTATCGTCGCGGCGGAAAATGAAGTACTGGATATCAATGGAGCCGCGCGCGGCGCGGATACTGGCCAGCCGCACCGCCAGGGCACTCTGTGCGGAGGTGAGCGGATATACCCCGGTGCGCCCGGCGCGGCCGCGGGTGAGGCGGTCGGTGATCGCCACCAGCGGTGCGGCCGGCGGCGCCTCGCGGTGAAAACTGGGTGCGCGCGGTGGCGGTTCGGGAAAGACCGGCGTGCCGGAACAGGCGCAGAGGCAGAGTGTGAACAGGGGAAGCAGGTAGCGCATGCAATCCGTTTCAACGCTGGCGGGTAACCAGCAGTATAGATTGCCGCGCCGCAGGAAATGGCCCGGGCTAAAAAGAAGTGCGTCCCTGCACCTCAATACGAAAGCCGGCGGGCGTAGAAACGCCGGCCCTGCTCCGCCCGGAGATGCCGACCGGTAGGGGAGCCGACCCGTCCGTGGGCCGCGTTCAGCAGACTTTCTCAACTATGCGCAACCACCTCCGTGCCGGAAGCCTTAACTTGAGAATGCGAATAGTTATCATTAATGGTATAGTGTTCGGCCGTTGCCGTGGGAAAAATCCGGTATTGGGAATCGTCAAAGTGTTATTGGAAATCGTCAGGGGCGGGCTGTGTACTGCAGGGAGAGTATTTCGTGAGTCATGTGCGCGGGGGGGGAGTGCTGCACTGTCGCGGCGCGGGAGCAACCGTGCGGGAGGATCTCCGGGCGGTGGACGGGCGCCGGGCCTGCCGTCGCTACGGCGGCCTGTCGCTGTTGTGTTGCGATGGAGAGGTTGTGGAGGATTTGCACCGCACGCTGGAGTTGCCGCCCGGGCTGGGTTTCAACCTGTTGTTTGCCGGTTCGGTCGACATCGCCGTCGGCGACCGCCGCTGCGGGCTGGGGCAGGCGACCCCGGTGCGGGATGGTGGTGGCCTTTGCGCGGCGATGACGCTGTCGCGGGCCGAAACAGTGGCGGCTTCGGTACCGCGCGGCCAGCGGCTGCGCCTGTTGGGCCTGTGGGTTGAGCGCCGCTGGCTGGAGGACCGCTGTCGCAGCCCCGCCGACCGGCGCCACCTGGAGCGGATCTTCCGCGAGCACGCCGCCGTCCACCGCTGGCGGCCGCCGGCGCAGACCTGCGCGCTGGCGCTGGAGTGGATCTCCCTGTCCACCGGTGGGGGGCTCGAGAGCAGCCTGCGCGCGGAGCAGGCGGCGATCGCCCTGCTCTCGCGCTGCCTGGGCGAGCTGGCGCAACTGCTGGGCGACGCGCCCGGGACGCCGTCCTGCCCGCGCAGTGAGCGGCTGAAACAGCAGATCGATGCACGCCTGCGGGATCACCGCAGCCTGGCGGATATGGCCGCCAGTCTCGGTGTCAGTGTCAGCACCCTGCAGCGCCGTTTCAAAGCAGCCTACGGCACCACGGTGGTCGACTACCTGCGCCGGCGGCGCCTGGAAATCGCGCGCGAGGCGCTGACCGACGAGGGCCTCAGTATCGGCGAGGCCGCCTACCTGGCGGGGTACAACCATCCGTCGAATTTTGTCGCCGCCTTCAGGAAACACTTCGACGTCACCCCGGCGCGCCTGGTGCGTTTGCAGCGCAGCTGCCAGGCACTGGAAAGCTGAAGTGTTGTGAGGCTGGACCGGGTCATCGGTTTGTCACAAAAAATACATAGACTGCGTCAATAGCCCGGCTGCGCGTCTATGTCCATGTCCCCACTGTTTCTCACCAGTCATAAAGCCTACTTCGCCGCGCTGGGCCTGCTGCTGGCGGCCGGCGTTGGCCTCTGCCTGTGGCTGGTGGAACAGGGGGCGCCGCAGTTGAAACTCGGCAATTACCATATCTACCGCTGTGAAACCGGCGCCGGGGCGGAGCGGGAGATCTTCGATATCCTGGCGGTTTCCTCCATTCACGCGCGCGCAATTGCCGACCGTCTCTGTCGCGCACCGGCGATGTCGCGTCACTACAGTGCCGTGCGTATTTCCTGGAAGCCCCGCGGGCGGCTCAGTGCGGAGGAAATCCTCAACGAGGATTACGACCTGATCTGGAGCCGCGTACATACCATGCGCGGACTGGTGCCGGAGTTCTCGGATTTCTACGACACCCTTGTGCGCTACGATCACTACCGGGTCTACTGGTTCAGCCGCAGCGGGCGTCCGGAACTGAGCCGCGAATATTTTCACGGCAAGAGAATCGGGCTGCTCAACGACAAGCTGAGCCACACCTTTTACCTGCTGCCCCTGGCCTCGCTGAAAGAGATCGGGGTCGATCTGTCGCGGGAAAAACTGATCTACTTCGACGATGCCATCGGCCTCTACCGGGCCTTCGCCCGCGGTGAGCTGGACCTGGTCAGTGGCGGACTCTTCCTGGAGAAGGACCTGGATATCCCGCTCCACCGCACTTTGATCGCCGAGAATGCCACCGCCGCGACACTGTTTGTGCGCAAGGCGCGCGCGCCCGAGGTCGACTGCGATGTGGCGGGCGCATTCGATACCTTTACCGATACCTTCATCAACGCGCAGCGACAGTTCGAGGGGGCCGACCGCTGTGAAAGCTAGCCGACTGTTCCTCGCCTGGCTGCTGCTGACGGCCCTGTTTTCGGCACTCGCCCACTGGCAGGCGCAGGCGGCTTTCGCCCGCGACCTGTCGCGGCAGTTGCGGGCGCAATTGCCGGAAAAAATGACCCTGGCGCTGCAGAACCGGCTGGGCGGTGGCGGGCTGCGGGAATGGATCGCCGCGCGGCTGGAATCGGATCTCGACGGGCTGCCCGCGACCGGGCGGCTGGCGCTGCTGGATCGATGCAGTGCCGGGGTCGAGCAGTTACTGAGCGACGACCTGCCCCCGGCGCCGGCGGCGGCCGGTGATATTGTGGTCGACTGGCAGTTGTCGGGGCGGCGGGAGCGGACCCTGCTCAGTGTCGATTGCCGTGCACACTGGCCGCTGCTGGTCGGCAGCCAGGCATTGCTGGCGCTGTTGCTGGTGGCCCTGGCGGCGTTGTTACCGCTGCCCCTGCCGCGCCCGCAGCGCAGACAATTTGCCGCGTTGCTGCGCCGCGGAGTGCCGGCGCGCGAGGCGAGGGCACTGTCCGCGCGGCTGGCAGCCCTGAATCCGCCGCAGCTGCAGCTGTTTGAACGGCTGCAGCCGCAGGGCGGGCAGCCGCTGCCCGAGTTGCTGGACTGGCTGGAGCAGCCGCAGGTGGCGGCGCTGGAGCCGTCACAATGGCACTGGTTCGAGCGCGCCATGGCGCTGAACGGCGGCGACCACCGGGCTTCCCTGATCTCGGCGCTGGCCGGCGGTGGGCTGGAGTTCGATTGCGGGAACTTCCGCGTGCTGGCGCACGGCATTCCGCTGGAGCTGTCGAAAACCCCCTTCTTCTATTTTCTCTGGTACGCGCGCCGGCGGCTCGACGGCGAAGGCTGGTACCTGAATCCGCCGGTCAACCGCCCGGACCGCGACAGCGCCGCTTCACTGGTGGCCCTGATGGAGGAATACGGTGGCCACAACAAGGCGATCAACGACCTGCGCGAGAACGGCCTGCGGGCCAAGACCCTGGACCAGAACCGCAACAGGATCCGCGACGAGCTGCTGTCCACCCTGGGCGAGACGCTGGCACAGCCGTATCTGTTCGAGGCCGAGCGGGACCTGAAGAGCGGCCGCTACCGCTATCGCCTGGCCCTGCCGGCGGGGGAAATCCGCTTTCTCTGAAAATCGCGGCTTAATTTCAAGTTGCTGATTTTAAAAAGATTTTCATTTTGGAGATATCTCATTTCGCCACCGAGGTATCTCTTTAACCCACCTGTCACACGCAATTTCGATCATGCCCCCCGAACGGCCCGCCAGCGGCAGCGGGCCCCTGCAAGACCACGACAAGACCCGGTCGAAGAGCGACTTCGGAGCACAACAATGATCGAATTCAAGCGCAACAGGCTTTTCAGTGGCATCGCCCGCAGCAGGCGTCCCCTACTGATCTCCCTCTCCCTGGCCGGGATGATATCCCCGGCCATCGCCCAACAGGGTGGCGAAAGCGCCGCCGTGGAAGAGGTACTGGTCACCGCCTCGCCCATCCGCGACAGCCAGAAGGCCGCCATCGATGCCAAGCGCGACGCCTACAACACCGTCGACGTGATCTCCGCCGATACGATCGGCCGCTTCCCGGACCAGAACCTGGCCGACTCCCTCGGCCGCGTGCCCGGCCTCGCTATCGAGCGCGACCAGGGCCAGGCCCGCTACATCAACTTCCGCGGTGCGCCCTTCCGCTACACGGCGCTGGCCATCGACGGTCTCAGCATCCCCGGGGCCGAGAACGGCCGCGTGCCGCGCTTCGACAGTTTCCCGTCGGTGATTACCAGCCGCATCGACGCCAACAAGGCGATTATGCCCAACATGCCCGGCGAGGCGGTTTCCGGCTATATCAATATTTCCACCTTCGATCCGTTTGCGCAGCGTGGCTGGGCCCTCTCCACCGACGTGGGCATGGGCAACCAGGAGCTGGGTGACGGCGATATCGAAAAGCTGGCCCTGCGCACATCCTGGTCCAACGACAACTTCGGTTTCTCGCTGTTCTCCTCCGAAAACAGCCGCGAGCAGATCACCGATAACCGCGAGTACGACCTGGACCGCAACGGCGGCGAGCTGAGTGTCAACGAACTGGATTTCCGCAGCTACAAGGTGACCCGCGAGGACCGCGCCTACGGCGGCCGCTTCGAATTCCGCGGCGACGGCGCACTGGAGCGGGTTTTCGTCAGCAGCCTGTACAACGAGTTCCAGGACTTCGAAGAGCGCAACCAGTTTGTATTCGACTTTGCCGGAGGCGCCGGCGCGGTGGGTGCACCACAGGCGGTGGGCGAGAGCGCAGAGAACCAGTACGCACTGGTGACCCGCAGCCTGGAGTATGGCTTATACGAAAACTCCACCTTCACCAACACCCTGGGCGCCGATTTTGCACTGGGAGACTGGTACCTGGAGTCCCGCCTCAATTTTACCGAAACCGAAAACAGCATGTTCCTGCCGATGCCGTACAGCGCCGGCGGTTTCGTGGTGGCCAGTTACGATGTCAGCGACCTGAACGACCCGGCGGTGGGCGATTTGATGGATATGACCGGCACATCCATCGGCCCGAACGACATCACCTATTCGCCCGCGGGCATGCTGGCAATGACCATCAGCTCCGCGATGACCATCGACGCCAGCAAGCTGAAACTGGACGCGGAGCGCGACCTGATGCTGTTCGGTACCGATTCGGTGTTGCGGACCGGGGTGGAAGTGGATTCCCGCGAGGCGGATGGCCACGGCATGGTGATGGCCATGGGCCAGTGGCCGTCCGGCATCAATATCGCCGACTACGCCACCAATGACCTGTGGGACAGCGGTTTTGACAACGGCATCGGTGCCACCTACTACGACAACAGGGCCCTGCGCCGGGCCTGGTCCGAGGCCGTGGGCGGCCTCGAGGTGACCCCCAACGACTCGCAGGAAATCCGCCTGGAAGAAGACATCACCGCCGGCTACGCCATGGTCACCAGCGACTACGGCTGGGGCAACCTGGTGTGGGGTGCGCGGGTGGAAAATACCGATTACCTGAGCGAGGGGCCCACCGGCAACTTCGAGGATTCCTTCACCAACTTCCTGCCCAGCGCCCACCTGAACATCGACCTGGCGGACGACGTGAAGCTGCGCCTGTCCACCTCCACCGGTGTCAGCCGCCCGACCTATTCCGAATGGCGCGGTGCCGATATGGTCGACATGACCCAGGGCAGCGTAATGGCGGGCAACCCGGCGCTGGAAGCCGAGGAGTCCTGGGGTGCGGATGCGTCGATCGAATGGTACGCCGGCGATGCCAGCCTGGTCAGCGCGGGCCTGTTCACCCGCAGCATCGACAATGTGATCTACGCGAAAAGCCGCGTGATCGACGGTGCCGACTACCTGCCGGAAGTGGGGCGCGACGAGTGGACCTACACCGAATACGTCAACGGCAGCAACGGCAAAATGCACGGTGCCGAGTTCAATGTCATCGCCCAGGCCGCAGACTTCCTGCCGGTACTGGACGGCTTTGGCATCAGTGCCAACCTGACGCTGCTGGACAGCGAATTCGAGACGCAGGAGGGCACGCGCCACAGCCTGCCGGGCACTTCCGAGACCATTGCCAACGCTTCGTTGTTCTACGAGATGCACGGCTTTTCCATCCGCCTGAACCACCAGTATCGCGACGACTGGCTCTCCACTACCGAGAACGTCGGCATGACCGAATACTGGGCAGAACAGAAGCGTCTGGACCTGGCCGTGAGCTACGAACTGCCGCAGCCGATCTTCGGCGCCAGCGTCTCCCTCTATGCCAACGCCAACAACCTGACCGACGAGGAAGACGTGCGCTACGAGGGCGATATCAGCACGCCGAATCAGGTGGAAGGCTACGGCCGCCGCTACCTGGCGGGCTTTCGGGTCAACTTCTGATTGACCGCCACGACGGCTGCGCGGCCGGCTTTGCGGCCGCACGAATCAATCCAATTAAACAATTCTTTTATTAATACGTGCATAAAGGTGCAATATGCAGAAAAAATTCGTAAACGGCATTCTGGCAGCAACCGCTGCCGTAACCCTGGGCGCCTGCAGCGCCACCGCGCCGGTGGTGGAAAAGCCGCAATCCGGTATCGCCGCGCAGATCGAGCATGTGCGTGTACTGCCGCTGGAGGGGGGGCGCAACTTCCGCGACCTGGGCGGCTACGAAACCGCGAACGGTAAGCACGTCAAGTGGGGCAAGCTGTACCGCTCCGGTGTGCTCACCAACCTGACCGACAGTGACTACGACTACCTGGAAAACCGCGGTATCAAAACCATCGTGGATTTCCGCACCACCGAGGAGCGCCGCAAGGAGCCTACCGAGTGGCAGGCCGGCGAGGTCGAAGAGTTGGCCTGGGATTACACCATGGGCGACTGGGAAACGGAGTTTGGCAGGGTGATGGCAAAACCGGATTTCGAAGCCGCGGACATGATCGAGCTGATGGCCGATATGTACCCGGGCCTGGTGCGCCAGCAGACGCCGGCCTACCGCGCCATGTTTGAATCGCTGCTGGAAAGTGACGATCCGTTGCTGTTTCACTGCACTGCCGGCAAGGACCGCACCGGTGTCGGGGCTGCGCTGTTGCTCACCGCGCTGGGCGTCGATCGCGAAACCGTGATGCGGGATTACCTGCTTTCCAGCGAAGTCCTCAAGGATACGGACCTGATGAAACTGCCGGAAGATGCGAGCGAACAGGAAAAGCGCATGTACGCCTTCTTCTCCAGGTTGCCGCAGCCGGTCAAGGATGCCCTGGGCGGCGTGCAGGCGTCTTACCTGGAAGCCGCGTTCGCTGAAATGAAGCGCGAGTCCGGTTCCGTGGAAGGCTTTATCGAGCAGAAGCTGGGGGTGGATCGACAGGAACTGGCGCAGCTCAGGGCCGTCTATCTGCAGTAACCGACCTCCATCCTGCATCCACTGGCCCGGCAACATCCGTTGCCGGGCTTTTTTGTCGGAAGCTTCGGTTGATCAGCGGGAACTGCCGCCGCCAAATCCCCGGCTGCGCTGTGATTGTCGATTGCCGCCGGGGGCGCGCTCTCGCAATACCGGCTGTCCCCGGTAAATCCTGGTCGATGCCCTGCGCCTGGACGGATCGTGGTCGGCGAGTTCCTCGCCGTAGAGCAGTTCGTAGATATCCCGCCTGGAATCCTTCTCCTCGAGAATCGGCTGTCCGCGGTAGAGTCGCGGCTGCGGTTCGTCGCCAGTGCGGAAAGCTTCGCCCTTGCGCGCCTCCAGCTCGGCGATCATGTGCAGGGTCTCGCTGTCGACGGTCTTTTCGCGCGCGCGTGCCAATTGCTGTTCGAAATCGTAGTCCGAAAAACGCAACACGATGCCGAATTCCGCGCTCAGGCGTTTGCGCAGCTTGCGCAGGATGGTCAAGACCTCTGAACTCATTAACCAGTGGTGGTTATCCATTGTTCTCGTCTCCTTTTCCGCTCTCTATTTTTATTCGTGTCCCGGCTGCTTGTGCACTCCCTTGTAAATAAGGGCAAATATCGGGCCAGCATCACCCGGCAAGTGTGACCGGGTTCTCTATGCTGCCATCCGGAAGTGAGTGGGGTATGATTTGCGCCTGATTGGCAGGTCCGGCAGGTTGCCGGGGCGTTAATTTCTACACCTGCTGGCAATACAAGAGCACCGAATGAAACCCGTTTACGAGATCCGCAGTGGTGCCCTGGCCGGGTTCAACCAGCTGGTGCCCCACCTGGGTGGCGATCCGTCGGCGCTGTTGGCCCGTGTCGGGCTGCCGGCCGACTGCATGCGCCGACCGGACCTGCTGATTCCCATCGCCACCCTGAGTCAACTGCTGAACCTCTGTGCGGCGGAGTTCGAGTGCCCCGACTTCGGTCTGCGCCTGGCGAATATGCAGGGCGTGCGCATTCTTGGTGCACTGGGTCGGCTGGTGCTGGACAGTGCTGACCTGCACACGGCGCTGGCGGTCGCGCAGCGGTATATGGCGCTGCACAACCAGGCCGAGCACTGGCGCATCAAACTGGAGGGGGAGCGGCTGGTCGCCCGGCGCTTCGATCATTTCGGCGATACACCGGCGGCGGCACAGTACCGCGAACTGGCGATGGGGGCCGGCTACCGCCTGATCCAGGATCTGGCCGGCCAGGATATCCGTCCGCTGCAGGTGCATTTCCATCAGCAACCGCTGTCGCCACCGCAGCGCTACCGGGATTTCTTCTATACCGAAGTGCTGTTCGGCCAGCCGGGGGATTGCCTGGTATTCGATGCGGAGCTTGTGCGCCGGCCGCTGTGCCCCCCGGCCCCAATCTCAACCGCTATTTCGACGAGTTTTCCCGCCAGTTGCTGGAGCGGTACAGCGGCAGCCTGGCGGAGCAGGTGAAGGCGCTGATACTGCAGACGCTGGGCGCACAGCGCCACAGCCTGGCGCAGGTCTCGCGGCTGATCGACGTGCCCGCGCGCACCCTGCAGCGCCACCTGCAACGCGAGGGCAGTGGCTTCAAGCAACTGCTGCAGGAGGCGCGGATGGAAACGGCGCGCTGGCACCTGCGCGCGTCCAGCATCGATATCAACCTGCTTTCCGCCACCCTCGGCTATACGGATATCAGTGCCTTTTCCAAGGCGTTCCGGGCCGCGCACGGCCTCTCGCCGCTGCAGTGGCGCAAACAGCAGCGCGACGGAGAATAGCTCCGCGACCGGTGTGGGCCAGGGTCTATCCTGAGCGGGACAGGCCAACTCACCGGGAGCTCCCATGTCCGCAGAAACCATCCGCTGCAAAGCCGCCGTCGCCTGGAAGGCCGGCGAACCGCTGTCCATTGAAGACGTCGACGTCATGCCGCCACAGCGGGGAGAGGTGCGCGTCAGGCTGGTGGCCTCCGGTGTCTGTCACACCGATGCGTTCACCCTGTCCGGCGACGATCCCGAGGGCAATTTCCCGGCGATTCTCGGCCACGAGGGCGGCGGCATCGTCGAATCGGTGGGCGAGGGCGTGACCAGCGTCGCCGTCGGCGACCATGTGATCCCGCTGTATACACCCGAGTGCGGTGAGTGCAAATTCTGCAGGTCCGGCAAGACCAACCTGTGTGGCAAAATCCGCGAAACCCAGGGCAGGGGCCTGATGCCGGACGGCACCACGCGCTTCTCGATCGACGGCAAGCCGATACTCCATTACATGGGGACCTCCACCTTTTCCGAGTACACGGTGCTGCCGGAAATCGCCCTGGCGCGGATCAACAGCGAGGCGCCACTGGAAGAGGTGTGCCTGCTCGGCTGTGGGGTCACCACCGGTATCGGCGCAGTCATGAATACCGCCAGGGTGGGGCCGGGCGCCAGCGTGGCGGTGTTCGGCCTCGGTGGTATCGGCCTGTCGGCCATTATCGGCGCGGGAATGGCACAGGCCGGTCGCATCATCGGCATCGATATCAATGATTCGAAATTCGGGCTGGCGAAAAAGCTCGGTGCCACCGAGTGTATAAACCCGGACGATTACGACAGGCCGATCCAGGAAGTGATCGTCGAGTTGACCGACGGCGGTGTGGATTATTCGTTCGAGTGTATCGGCAATGTGAAAGTCATGCGCTCGGCGCTGGAGTGCTGTCACAAGGGCTGGGGCGAATCGGTCATCATCGGCGTGGCCGGCGCCGGACAGGAAATCTGCACCCGGCCCTTCCAACTGGTGACCGGGCGCGTCTGGCGCGGCTCGGCTTTCGGCGGTGTCAAGGGGCGCTCGCAGTTGCCTGACTATGTCGAGCGCTACCTGGCCGGGGAGTTCCGCCTGGACGACTTTATCACCCACACCATGCCGCTGGAGAACATCAACGATGCCTTCGACCTGATGCATGCGGGCAAAAGTATCCGCAGTGTGATTCACTACGATAAAAATGGACGGAGAGAGATATGACAATCGAACAGCTGAGCAGTACCAAGTGTTTTGACGGTTTACAGCAGCAGTTCGAGCACCGATCCGGGGTGCTTGACTGCCCGATGCGCTTTGCCATTTTTTTACCGCCGCAGGCGGAGGACGGGAAGGGCGAGCAGGCATTCCCGGTGCTCTACTGGCTTTCCGGCCTCACCTGTAATGAGGAGAACTTCAGCCAGAAAGCCGGCGCCCAGCGAATGGCGGCGGAGTTGGGAATCGCGCTGGTGATTCCGGATACCAGCCCGCGCGGCAACAGTGTCGCCGACGATGCGGAATACGACCTGGGGCAGGGGGCCGGCTTCTACCTGAACGCCACTCAGGCGCCGTGGAAACAGCACTACCGGATGTATGACTATATCGTGCACGAACTGCCGGAACTGGTGGAGCGGCATTTCCCGGTCAACGGCCGCCGTGCGATCAGCGGCCACTCCATGGGTGGTCACGGTGCGCTGGTCATCGGGTTGAGGAATCCGGGGCGCTACACCTCTGTCTCCGCCTTCAGCCCCATCTGTAACCCGATCGCCTGTCCCTGGGGGGAGAAAGCGTTCAGCGCTTACCTGGGCGCAGACAAAGCCAGCTGGGAGGATTACGACGCGACCACGCTGATAGGCCGCGCCACCGAAAAGCTGTCGATCCTGGTCTCGCAGGGCGAAGAGGATCCGTTCCTGGAAGAGCAATTGAAACCCCACGCGCTGCAAACCGCCGCCGAGGCCTCCGGCTACCCGCTGAAAATGGAGCACCACGCGGGCTACGATCACAGCTATTTTTTTATTGCCAGCTTTATCGAGCAGCATCTGCGTTTTCACGCGGATTACCTGCTTAAGCATTGAGGGACATAAGCAGGGTTTGGAAGGTAGGGTCGGGGCGGATTGAAATGCCCACCATCCATGGCGGGCTCTCTCCCATCCTGCAGCGAGAGTCGTTCCATTCAGTTCACACTGCGACGCCCACCTGCAGTGTGGCCACATAACCGTTTTCCAGGTCGCCGGTCACTTCCGCCAACTGGTAGGTTACGCCATCACTGAACACATTGTCGGCGGAAAAACTGCCGACGGAGCTGTTCTGTCCGTGTTCGGCATAGAGTTCGGAATCGTAGACTGCCGCGGTAATCTCCTGCGGAAAGGCAATCTGCGAGGTTGCAGTCGCGGTCGAACTACTGAACAGGAAAACCTGGAAATGAATATGGGTAATGCGGCCGGTGTACCAGCCGGGGTAAATGGTCTCGAACAGCACCATGCCATCACTGTCGACATCCTGGATACCGCGGCAGAAGGTTTCCCCGCGGGTGTCGGCACCGGGTTGGGAATAGCCGGAGTAGACACCGTCCTTGTCGCACTGCCAGATATAGACGGAAGCGTCGGTAATCGGTGCGCAGCTGCTGTTGATATCCACCAGGTTGAGCACCACCGTCAGCGGCACGCCGGTTTTGCCCTCGGTGATATCCGAACGCACCATGGAGGAATTGCTCAGTACCGCAGTCAGCGGATAGGGGCCCTCGGTTTCCTCCGGGATCAGCACACAGGAACCGGTATCGCCTCCCGAGGAACTGCTCGAGGAGCTGCTGGATGCACTGCTGGAAGAACTGCCCGACGAGCTGCTGTCGGAAGAGCCGCTGCCAGAGCTATCGCTGCTGCAGGCCCCCAGGGCGGCGGCGCCGGTGAGGCTGCCGAGCAGCGCCAGTACCCGTCGGCGATCGGGATTTTCACTATTATTCTTGCCGTTCACGATCATCTCCTTTTTAGCTGTCTTCGGGAATTGCCCGGCATTCGCCACGGATCTTCGCCGCACCGCGATCGAACGTGCTTTCGATAACGAACCAACCAGCCGGGCAGTAGCCGGTTTCTGACAGTACGGTTTCCAGCCGCTGCATCGCTGTTTTTTCGGGATCTTCGGTCATTTTTCGCTGGGTATCGCGGCCGGGCCCGCCGCCCATACCGCCGGGGCCGCTATCCATGCCGCCCGGCCCGCCGCCCATGCCACCGCCCGGGCCTCTGCGCCCACCGCGCGGGCCACCACCCATGCCTTCGCCGGGTCCATCCTGCCGGGTATTTACTGTGGCGGTATAGGTAAAGAAATGATTACCCTGGGGCGCAATATTGGTAATCAGGGACTCTGAATAAACGGGTGGTATTTCCGGAGCACTGCTGCAGCCGGTGGCGAGCAGTACCGCGGCGATGACTGTGGCGCGTTGCATGATCGACTCCTCTTGTTGTGGAGTCCATCAGACCACATCGACACAGCAGGGTTGGGTAAAGGAAGGTAAACAATTGTTAACAGCGGGATACAGGGCAGAGGGCCGGGCCGGGGACAGTCGGGATGGCTTTTTTATTCGCTGCCATCGTCGTCGAGTAACTGCTGCAGTTGTCGCTCGAAAGTCTCCACTTCCTGGGCGCCGCTGATACCGTACTCGCGGTTGAGAATAAACAGGGGCACGCCGTGGATGCCCTGCCCGGCAATCTGGCGTTCCTGCTCGCGTACCGGCCGGGCATAGGTCTGCTCGCGCAGAACCGTTCGCGCTTCCTGCGGATCCAGCCCTGCGGTTTCCGCTGCGGTTGCCAGTACTTCGATATTGCCGACGTTTTTGCGCTGGTGGAAGAAATCATGGAAGAGTTGCAGGCTCAGTTCTGTCTGCCGATCGTAGCCGCTTGCCCAGTGCAGCAACTGGTGCGCATTGAACGTGTTGTACATGCGCATATCGTCGCTGTAGTTGAAGGTGAAACCCAGGTCCGCCCCAAGATCCGTGAGTCGCTGGCGGTTCTCGATACTCTCCTGTGGCGTGATTCCGTATTTCTGGACCAGATGTTCGCGCAGGTTCTGCCCGTCGGCCGGCATCTGCGGGTTCAACTCGAACGGCAGCCAGTGAATTCTGGCTTCCAGTCTCCCGGAAAATCTGTCCAGGGCATTCCGCAGGCGCAGATAGCCGATCACACACCAGGGACAGACGACGTCAGATACGATTTCGATCCTGATCGGGATTGCTGGCATGAATTTCTACCCCGTGTCTGAATTTTAAAACCTGTGTACAGGATAGCGCCCGCGCAATCAGTAAACTGTTGCGGCGCGTGCCTGGACTGTCCCGCCTTTTATTTCGCAGGCGAAAGATTACAGTCGCAAGAAAACTGAAAGGGGATGGACTTTCTTCCTGTTTAAAAATTGATCGATTTGGCGCAGGCAGTGTGAAAAACGTCGATGATTTGTGTTTTAGCGACATTTCTGTAGAATTTCGCCGCACATCCGGGCCGGGCAACGGGGTTTACGTCCGCGTCTCTGTCTCCAAAAGCTTCGTCGAAGGTGGAAAATATCGCCTTCTTGCTAAGAAAAGCTTGTCAAAATAATTAGTCCACTAAATTTTTCAGCGATCTGGCAGTAATACAGCAACCGGTGCCACCCGCCGGCGGCGGGGTGTTGTTTTGGCTGCCGAGCGACTTTGTCGCCCGAGCTGCTCTGGGCTGCCGGCACATGCCGGCGGGGCGCCCCGGTCAACGATCAACCAAAAAAACGAGGAGAATTCTGTGTTTGAGAAGAACAGACTGCACAGCGCGGTACTCGCCGCTTCTGCAGCGATCCTGGGCAGCCAGGCTGCCCAGGCCGAGCCGAAGCAGATCGAGGAAGTGACGGTCACTGCCACCAAGCGCGCCGAAAGCGCGCAGGATATCCCGGTGGCGGTGCAGGCGCTGGGGGAGCAGAATCTGGAAAACCTCAACGTCAGCAACTTTGACGACTATATCCGCCATATGCCCAATGTGACCGCCGGCGGTCGCGGCCCGGGCCAGTCATCCATCTACATTCGCGGCATGGCAACTGAAACCATTTCCACCCAGCTGTCCCAGGCCAACGGCACGGCGCCGAATGTGGCCCTGTACGTGGATGAAGCGCCGGTCAGTATCGGTGGCCGCAACCTGGATGTCTATGTCACCGATATCGAGCGCGTGGAAGTACTGAAAGGCCCGCAGGGTACCCTGTTCGGCGCCAGTTCCCAGGCGGGTACCGTGCGCCTGATCACCAACAAGCCGAAGCTGAACGAGTTCGAGCTGGGCATTGATGCCGGCCTTGCCACCACCAAGGATGGCGATATGTCCGACACCCTGGAAACAGTGGTGAACCTGCCGATCATCGACGACAAGCTGGCCGTGCGTGTGGCTGCCTATCAGTCCAATGAGGGTGGTTACATCGACAATGTTGCCGGTACCTATACCCCGAATCCGGAAGTGAACCCGGCCTGGGAAGGGCTGCCGGTGGAGAGTGCCACCAACGAAAACCTGGTGGAAGAGGACTTCAATGACGCCAGCTACAAGGGCGCGCGTATCGGTGTCAAATACGCCATCAACGACGACTGGGAAGCGCTGGTACAACACACGCACCAGGACCTGGAAGCGGACGGCGTTTTCGACCACGACCCGGAAAACGTCGGCGATCTGCAAGTGCAGCGCTACTTCGAGGATTCCCTGGACGACAGTTTCGACCTGACCAGCTGGACCCTGGAAGGCCGCCTGGCGGCGTTGGATGTGGTCTACACCGGTGCCTACCTGGACCGCGAAGTCGAGCAGTCCATGGACTATACCGGCTATAACGATGTGGGCGGCTATGTGGCCTATTATACCTGCGACTATGTGGATACCTGCTACGACCCGACCAAAGGCTACGTCGGCCTGGTAGAAAATACCCGCACCTCCCACGAGCTGCGTATCTCCACACCGCAGGAGCACGCACTGCGCTTTACCGGTGGCGCCTTCTACGAGGATGTGGAAATTCTCGATCGCGGCAACTTTGTCTACGCCTCCGTCGCCGACCTGGGCTTTCCGGAAAACTACCCGCGCGGCTGGTCCCCGGATACCACTGACCCGGTAAAGGCGACGGTGATCGACCCGAGCGCGCGTCCGGCGGAAGTGGCCTTCTTCAACGATATTACCCGTACCGAAGAACAGCTGGCTTTCTTTGGTGAGCTGTCCTATGACTTTACCGAGAAGCTGACTGGTACCGTTGGCCTGCGTCACTACGACATGGACGTGGAACTGCTGGGCTCTGCCAATTCCGCCTTTGGCAATTCGCCGCTGTTTAACGAAGGGGTTGACGTCGACCAGTTTGGTGACAACCTCGACTCCAAGTGGGCAGAGGCCGGCATCGAAACCCCGCTAAACGAAAGTGATACCATCACCAAGTTCACCCTCAGCTACACGCCCAACAGCGATGTATTGCTGTACGCAACCTACTCCGAGGGCTTCCGCCCGCCGGCCTACAACCGCGGCGGCGGCAACGGCAACGACACCACCACCGTGCCCTACACAGTGAGCACCGATACCGTCGACAACTACGAAGCCGGCTGGAAAACCAGCCTGGCCGGCAACACAGTGCAGTTCAACGGCAGTATCTACCGCGTCGACTGGAAGGATATCCAGACCGCGGTATTCGATCCCAGCGTCTACTTCCTGTTCTACCTGGACAACGCCCTGGATGCGCAGATCAACGGTATCGAGGCGGACGTGACCTGGTTGCCCACAGACAATCTGCAGATCACCGGTGCCTTCTCCTACAACGATACCGAGATCACCGACGTGCCGGCGAGTGCCGTCAACGTGGCGCCGGAAGGCAGCGAGCTGGCCCTGTCCCCGCCCCTGCAGATGAACCTGCGCGCGCGCTACGAGTGGACGGTTTCCCGTTTCGACGCCTATTGGCAGGCAGGTGTGCAGTACAGCGATGAGGCCTGGAGTTCCATCGTGGTGCAGCCCAACGACCGCTTCAAGCAGGACGCCTACGCCACCGTAGACGCCTCCGTAGGCCTGCGCGAAATGAACTGGGGTGTGGAACTCTATGCGGAGAATCTCACCGACGAGCGCGCCGAGCTGTTTATCAACACGTTGGACGGCTCCAAGCGCACCACCACTAACCGTCCGCGCACTATGGGCGTACGGCTGAGCTACGATTTCTAATGGCTAGTGGGCCGTGCGGCCCACTATCCTGAAATCGTGCAGTAGGAGCCTGCCTTGCAGGCGAATAGGGCACCGCTCCTTTCGCCTGCAAGGCAGGCTCCTACAATTGCTTCCAACCCAACGAGATACCATAGTGTCTTCCGAACCCGCCAACCCGGAATCCCTGTCTGAAATCCGCAGTGCGCTGAAACAGCGCGATTTTTCCCGCGCCCGGGATCTGGCTCAAACCGTCGCGCACGCCCATCCACGGGACCCGGAAGTCTTCTACCTGCTCGCCGTCAGCCAGCGCTATCTGGACGAATACGCGCAGGCATTACAGACACTGGAAAAACTGCTGCGACTCGACGGCGAGAACACCCGCGCATACCAGGAGCGTGGCCACAATTTCGCGCAGCTGGACGACAACCCAGCGGCTGCCGACGCGTTTCGCCGCGCGGTGGAACTGAACCCGGCCCTGCAAGCCAGCTGGCGCGGACTGGCGCTGGCATTGCGGGCCCTGGGTGAAAAGGGCGAGGCCGAACGGGCCCTGCACCAGTACCAGCAGTTGCAGAAACTGCCGCCGGAACTGCTCAGTGCCGCCAGCCTGTTGTACGAGCGCAAGCTCTACAAAGCCGAGCAGCTCTGCCGCGCCTTCCTGCAGCAACACAAACACCACCCTGAAGGCATGCGCCTGCTGGCGCTGGTGGGTGCCGAACTGGGGATTCTCGACGACGCCGACTTCCTGCTGGAGAGCTGCCTGGCACTCTACCCGGATTTCCACCAGGCGCGTTTCGATTATATCGGCGTGTTGCGCAAGCGACAGAAATTCGCCGCCGCGCTGGAGCAGGCGGAAACTCTCAGGAAAGCCCAGGGCGGCCGCCGCACGGAAATCCTGTTCGCCACCCAGAGTGCCATGGTCGGCGACTACAAAACCGCACTGGCGATCTACGATCGCATTGCCGCCGAGGCGCCGGAGCTACACGGTGTGCACCTGCAGCGGGGCCACGCGCTGAAAACCATCGGCGATGCAGAGGCGGCCAACAGCGCCTATCGCGACGCCTATCGGGCCAAGCCGGATTTTGGCGATGCCTGGTGGAGCCTCGCCAATATGAAAACCTACCGCTTTGCGGACACGGAAATCGAGCGCATGCGCGAACTGGAAAGTGCTGCGACTACCGCACTCGAGGATCGCTACCACCTCTGTTTTGCACTGGGCAAGGCGTTGGAGGACCGCAAGGAATACGCGCGGGCCTTCCGCTGGTATGAACAGGGCAATGCCCTGAAGCAGCAGGAATGTCGCTACAGTATCGAGCAGAACCGCCGCGATACCGATCTGCAGATAGCACACTGCATTCCTGCGCTGTTCGAGAAATTTTCCGGCGCCGGCTATGATGCACCGGACCCGATTTTTATTGTCGGCCTGCCCCGCGCTGGCTCCACGCTGCTGGAGCAGATACTTGCCTCCCATTCACAGGTGGACGGCACTCTCGAGTTGCACAATATCATGGCCGCGGCCCGCCGCCTGGATGGCCGCCGCCGCGCCAGCGAGGAACCGCGCTACCCGGCCGTCCTGCACGACCTGGATGCGGGAAAACTGCAGCAGCTGGGCCGGCAGTTTATCGAGGAGACCCGTATCCACCGGCAGGGCGCGCCGCTGTTTATCGACAAGATGCCCAACAATTTCCGCCATATCGGCCTGATCCAGCTGATGCTGCCCAACGCCAGGATCATCGACGCACGCCGCCACCCGCTGTCCTGCTGCTTCAGCGGTTTCAAGCAGCTGTTCGCCGACGGTCAGGAGTTTACCTATGGACTGGAACAGATGGGCGAATACTACCGCGACTATGTGCGCCTGATGGCGCACTGGGACAGGGTGCTACCGGAGAAGGTGTTGCGCGTGCACTATGAATCGGTGGTCGAAGACCTGGAGGGGCAGGTGCGCCGCATCCTCGATTACTGCGGCCTGCCGTTTGAACAGACTTGCATCGATTTCCACCAGACAGAGCGCGCCGTACGCACGCCCAGCGCTGAACAGGTGCGCCAGCCAATTTACCGTGCGGGTACCGAGCAGTGGAAAAATTTCGAGGCGGAACTGGCACCGCTGAAAACGATATTGTCCGAGGAGCTGAAAGACTACCCCGGAGCAATATAGGATTCTAAAGAAGGAGATCCCGGACGGAGCGCGGCGGAGTCCGGGAGTTTATCGGCTGTCGATTGTGCGGGGAGCCCGGATTCCGCTGCGCTCCATCCGGGCTACATTTCCGGGGCCTGTCCGGGTGCTGGGCTCAGCAGTCCTTGTCTTCTGCGCCGGCTTCTTCCTTCACGTCTTCGCAGGCATCTTCAACGGCATTTCCCATGTCGTTCATTGTTTCGTCGATCTGCTCGCCAACTTTCTCTGCCCCGCTTTCTTTTTCGCAGCCTGCGGCGCCTATTGCCAGCATGGCTGTGAAGCCGATCACGCTTAATTTTTTGAATGCGTCCATAAAAGAACTCCTGTATTGCTGAAAGTGTCCGCTCGGTATCACTTGCGACTGTGTATTGCGCACTTTGTTCCGCCGGGAATTCTTATTTTCCGATACGCACCGGCTACCCTCCGGTGGGCTGCCCGGGTGGCTCTTACGGGTGCCCGGCAGTAGAATCGGGATCATTGCTGTGGTGCCGCGCAGGCGGGCCCGCCCGATTTGTGACGATAACAACGAGTTGCCCCATGAAAAGAGGATTGCTTATCCTGTTGAGCTGCGTATTTGCCAGTTTTTCTTCTGCAGAAGAGTTGACGATCGAGAGATTGTTCTCGGATCCCGCCCTCAGTGGTGCGGCCCCCCGCGCACTGGAATACTCCCCCGATGGCCGCCGGGTCACCTTCCTGAAAGGCCGCGACGAAGACTACAACCGCTATGACCTGTGGGAATACCATATCGCCGATGGCAAAACCCGCATGCTGGTGAATTCCGATTCCCTGCACCGGGGGGAGGAAGCGCTGTCCGATGAAGAGAAGGCCCGCCGCGAGCGCCAGCGAATCTACGGCAGCGGTATCATGGAGTACACTTGGTCCAGTGACGGCAGGGCGCTGCTGTTCCCGCTGGCCGGAGATATCTACTACTACGATCTCGATAAAAAAACATCGCGCCGCCTGACCGACACGGAAGCCTTCGAGACCGATGTGCGCGTGTCGCCGGAGGGCCGCTATGTCTCCTTTATCCGCGATCAGGATATCTTTATCGTCGACCTGAAAACCGGTGAAGAGCGCCAGCTCACCCGCGACGGTGAGGGACCGATCAAGAACGGTATGGCGGAGTTCGTCGCCCAGGAGGAGATGGACCGCATGACCGGTTACTGGTGGTCGCCGGACGATCGCCGCATCGCCTACCTGCGTGTGGATGAATCACCGGTGGACGAAGTGACCCGCAGCGAGATCTATGCCGATCGCATCGATGTGATCCAGCAGCGCTACCCCGCCGCCGGCCGCCCCAACGTGAAAATCCAACTGGGCGTTTTGGACCTGGATTCCGGTAACACGCGCTGGATCGACCTGGGAAGAAAATGGGACATCTACATCCCGCGGGTAAAATGGGCGCGCGACAATCTGCTCAGCTATCAATGGCAGAGCCGCGATCAACAACAGCTGGACCTGCACCTGTTTGACCTGGAGAGTGGCGATGATCGCGTGGTGGTCGAGGAGCGCAGCGATACCTGGATCAACCTGAACAAGGACCTGCGCTTCCTCGAGGACAGCGACCGCTTTGTCTGGGCATCCGAGCGCGACGGATTCAAGCACCTGTACCTGTACGACCTGGACGGCAAACTGGTGCGCCAGCTGACCCATGGCCACTGGGCGGTGGACAACCTGGAAGCTGTGGATGAGGAAAACGGCAGGCTCTATTTCACCGGCCGCCGCGATACACCGATGGAGCGCCATCTCTATTCGGTGGATCTGTACGGCCAGGGCGATAACCTGCCGCAGAAGATTTCCCGCCGCGCGGGGATGCACGACATCGAGTTTTCCAAAGACGGATCC
Source organism: Microbulbifer litoralis (assembly GCF_023634065.1). Classification (GTDB taxonomy): domain Bacteria; phylum Pseudomonadota; class Gammaproteobacteria; order Pseudomonadales; family Cellvibrionaceae; genus Microbulbifer; species Microbulbifer litoralis. The sequence continues at coordinate 646,781 of NZ_JALKCV010000001.1, read as the reverse complement.
GGTTATATCGACAAGTTTTCCAACACCACCACGCCACCGCAGGTGAGCCTGCACCGGGCCGGTGGCGAGCAGATAACCTGGCTGGAGGAAAACGCGGTGGTCGAGGGTCACCCCCTGTATCCGTACAGGAAGGACTGGATTGCCCCGGAATTTGGCACTGTCGAGGCCCCGCAGGGACACCGCCTTTACTATCGCATGTACAAGCCGGCCAACTTCGATGAAGACAAGCGTTACCCGGTCATGGTCTATCTGTACGGCGGTCCGCATGCGCAGCTGGTTACCAACAGCTGGGATCGCGAGTTCAACCAGTATATGGCGCAGCAGGGCTATATCGTTTTCACCCTGGACAACCGCGGCTCCGCCCATCGCGGCACCGAATTCGAGAACCCGATCCTCCATCGCATGGGTAGCGTCGAAGTGGATGACCAGGTAACCGGCGTCAAATTCCTGCGCTCGCTGCCCTACGTGGATGGCGACCGTATCGGTGTCTACGGCCACAGCTACGGCGGCTATATGGCGCTGATGACGATGTTCAAGGCCGGCGATTATTTCACGGCCGGGGTTTCCGGGGCGCCGGTTACCGACTGGTCCCTGTACGATACCCATTACACCGAGCGCTATATGGGCAACCCGAACGTGGTGCCGGATGCCTATCACGAGTCGTCGGTGTTTCCCTACGCGAACGGCCTGAAAGGCCCGCTGCTGATCTATCACGGCATGGCGGACGACAATGTGCTGTTTACCAATACCACCAAACTGATCAAGCAGCTGCAGGACGATGGCAGGCAGTTCGAGCTGATGACATATCCCGGCAAGAAACACAGCCTGCGCGGAAAGCAGACGCGCATTCACCTGTATACCATGATCCGGGATTTCTTTGATCGGCATCTCAAGGCACCGCAGGGTTGAAACGGTTGTTGAAGACCGGGTTAATGGCAGTGATCTGGTTGGTCTCAGCGCCAGGCAGGATTGAGTGAACACGGTGCAGTGGATGCCCCAGGACAACCTTCCCGATGTGCGCGACGGACTGATCCGTGTTGAGCGGATTGTGTTGTATGTACTGCACGAGACACAGCGAGAGTTGGGCGACCGCAGTGTGCCCACCGCGATGCTGTATGGCCGCGTACTGGAGTATGTGGATATCGACCAGAGGGAACTGGTGGAAATCCTGCAGCGATTGATGAAATAGGGCAACCCCGCTTTTTGTCGGCAAAAACTGTTGCGCGACCGACAATGGCGTGTAAAACGATTCGCTCCCGCCGCGGCAGTTCCTATACTGCTACTCCATCTCCGTCCGGCAGGGAGGGCCGTCTCCATGGCGCTGTGGAAACCCGATACGTCTTTTTACCCCTCGGCCAGAATGGCCATGCAGGCGCCGCCGGAGCGCCACGCCTATGTGGCCGCACTCAATCCCGGCGAAGATGGAAAACCGGATGCCATCTGTGTGGTGGACCTGGATCCGGATTCCGATACCTACAGCGAGGTGGTGTACCAGCTGGATCTGCCCAACAGCGGCGACGAGCTGCACCACTTCGGCTGGAATGCCTGCAGTTCCGCGCTGTGCCCCTATGCGCCCCACCCGCACCTGGAGCGGCGCTACCTGGTGGTGCCGGGCATCCGCAGTTCGCGAATTTACATCATCGATACCAAGGGCGATCCGCGCAGGCCGGAAATTGTCAAAACCCTGGAGCCGCAGGAGGTGATCGGAAAATCCGGTTACAGCCGCCCGCACACGGTGCACTGTGGCCCGGATGCCATTTACGTCTCTGCGATGGGATCGAAAAATGGCGACGACGGGCCCGGCGGTATTTTCCTGCTGGATCATTTCAACTTCGATGTTACCGGCCCCTGGGAGCTGCACCGCGGCGACCAGGAGCTGGCCTACGACTTCTGGTGGCACCTGGCGGAGGATGTATTGGTCAGCAGCGAGTGGGGCAAGCCGTCGCAGTTTGAGGACGGCCTGGTGCCGGAGGATCTGCTGGCCAACAAGTACGGTCACCGGATTCACTTCTGGGACCTGCGCCGGCGCCGGCTGCAGCAGACGATCGACCTGGGCAGGGAGCACCAGATGGTATTGGAGCTGCGCCCGGCCCACGATCCCACCCGGCAGTACGGTTTTGCCGGTGTGGTGATCAACACGGAGGACCTCTCCGCCTCGATCTGGGCCTGGAGCCGGGACGGGGAGAATGGGGAGCTCTGGAAGATGGACAAGGTCATCTCGATTCCGGCCGTGGCGGCCGAAGAGGACGCACTGCCAGCGGCACTGAAACCTTTCAAGGCGGTGCCGCCACTGGTATCCGACATCGATCTCTCCCTGGACGACCGTTTTCTCTACGTCTCCTGCTGGGGCACCGGCGAGTTGCACCAGTACGACGTATCGGATCCATTCAATCCCAGGCTGACCGGCAAAGTGGAAATCGGTGGCATCCTGAACCGCAGGGGGCACCCCCGGGCTGAGGGCGAGCTGTTGGGCGCACCGCAGATGGTGGAAATCAGCCGCGATGGCCGCCGCGTCTACTTTACCAATTCCCTCTACAGCCGCTGGGACGATCAGTTCTACCCCGACGGCATGCGGGGCTGGATGGTGAAAGTGAATGTGGATCCGGACGGCGGCATGGAGATCGACCCGGATTTCTTTGTCGATTTCGGCAGTACCCGGGTTCACCAGGTGCGACTCGAGGGCGGTGACGCCTCAACGGACTCCTACTGTTATCCCTCCTGAAAGTATGAGCCCCTGGCTGGCCATGCTCGCCTTCGGCGCCTTCCACGGCCTGAACCCGGGCATGGGCTGGCTGTTTGCCCTGTCGCTGGGTTTGCAGCAGCGCAGCGGGCGGGTCATCTGGTTTTCGCTGCTGCCCATTGCTGCCGGCCACGCCGCGGCGGTGATCGCGGTAGTGCTGCTGGTCCTTGCGGGGCTGCACTATGTCTCGCTGGAACTGTTGCGCTGGCTGACCGCCGCGGCCCTGCTCGGGCTGGGCTCTTATAAACTGTTCAACTACTACCGCCATCCGCGCTGGGTGGGCATGAAAGTGGGCAGCCTCGACCTGCTGTGGTGGTCTTTCCTGATGGCCACCGCCCACGGTGCGGGCCTGATGCTGGTACCCGCGTTGCTGGGTGTGGCCGGTGGTGCGGCGGGGCATCACGGCCATACCGGCCCGGTGTCGTCGGCGAGCGGTGCCATGTTGCTCGCGGTGGCTTTGCACACACTGTCGATGCTGCTGGTCATGGGGAGCTGCGCCTGGCTGGTTTACCGCAGGTTCGGCCTGGCGGTGCTGCGGCAGAAATGGATCAATTTCGACCTTGTCTGGGCGCTGGCGCTGTTGCTGGTCGGCGGGATTGCGCTGTTGATGGCGATCGCCGGGTGAACGGCGGCGGGGCGCTTGGCGATGGCCGCTCGTCTGGCAACTGCCGCAATCGAAACCGCCAGTGGGCTGGCTATTTTGGTCTGGCCAATGTGATAATCCTGCCTGACAGGAAACGATACTCCGGGGAAGAATGGGGGCAGACAGGAATGTGCACACACCGATGGCTTGGATTGTTGTTGCTGGCGTATGCCGCCTGTAGCGCCGGGCAGCCGGCCGCGCTGCAGCCGGCGCAGACACTGGAGGCCTATCGGGTGCTCTCCGCGCAGCTGCGAGAGAGCGACCGGCTGTCGATCGCGAGCGAACTGCGGCGTACAAAGGTGGAAACACCACTGCCCGCGCCCCATGCCAGGCGCTTCGGTTTCGATCCGGGGGCGGGAGTCGATTTCTACCGCACCGCTGAGGGGCGTCGCATCGCCGATATCGTGCTCAGTTTCCAGACGCCCTCCGGCGGTTGGTCCAAGCGAACCGACATGGGCGAGGCCGCGCGCGCGCCGGGCCAGGCCTACGGCGTCGAGGAGAATTACATCCCGACGTTCGATAACGGCGCCACCAGCACGCAGTTCTGGGTGATGGTGAACGCTTACAGCGCCACCGGCGACAGCCGCTACGGTGCGGCGGCGGAGCGGGCCCTGCGGCTGATCCTGCTGGCCCAGTATCCCAATGGCGGCTGGCCGCAGAGCTTCCCGCTGCGCGGCGGCTATCACGACCTGATCACCTTCAACGACCGGGTCACCAGCAACCTGTTGCGGATCGTACACGCCGCCGCCGGCGACGATGCGCGACTGGGTTTCCTGCCGGATGTGCTGCGGGCGTGGGCGCGAGACAGTCTGCAGCGCGGGCTGCAGATGCTGGTCGAGGCCCGGGTATCGGGCGCATCCGGCCCCGCGATCTGGGGCGCCCAGCACCGGCCGCAGAGCCTGGAGCCGGCCTCGGCCCGGGCCTATGAGCCGGTGGCCATGTCCACGTCGGAAAGTGCTGACCTGCTGCTGTTCCTGATGGACCTGGAACAGCCGTCACCGGAGATAAAGCGCCTGGTAGTGAGCGCTCACAACTGGTTTGCCGCGCACCGGATAAGCGGCTATCGCTGGGATCGGGATGAACACGATTACAGGGAACTGTTGCAGGACGCGGATGCCGATGCGCTCTGGGCGCGCTTCTACGAGATCGGCACCGACCGGCCGGTGTTCGGCGATCGCGACGGCAGTGTCCACTACCGGCTGAGCGAGATATCGCTGGAGCGCCAGCGCGGCTATGGCTGGTATACGGAGCACCCCGGGAAAGTCCTGAAACGCTTCGCCGACTGGCGGCGCCGGCACTTGCGCTAACTGTGGTGGGATGTAGTGGGGTCGACTTGTCCCGGCCGCTCAATGCTCCCGGTGGCTGTCGGCGATTCGCCGGTACAGTTGGTCTTTCAGGTGGGCGCGCTGGATCTTGAGGGCATTGAAGTGATTGTCGTCGGTGGCGACACCGCGCTCCTCCAGCCCCCGTATCTGCTTGTCGAGCTTGTGGTAGGTGTCGCTCTCCGTCTTGAATTGCAGATCTTCTTCACTCAGGCGCCTGATGGTTTCCGAGTATTCGGGAAAGTCCTGCTCCAGCGCATGGGAGGCGATCGGCATGGCGGGATCTCCGGCTAGTGGCTGTCCTCCCAAGTGTAGTTTCCGGCGTCACTGACTCGTACCTGTCTGGAACCCCGGCGCACCTTCAATGGAGAGCCCGGTTGCCGGGGATAGACCGGCGCCAGCCCGCTCAGGCCGGGCTTTCCTCCACCAGTTCGGCGGGCTGGCGGCGCTCCAGCAGCTCACCCAGGTACAGCTTCAGGTAGGCGATGGCGGCGCGCCGGCCCTCGGCGGCCATGGGGCCGGTGATCTGGTTGTAACGGGTGTAGGACTGGGACCAGAAGGCATCGTTGATGGTGATGGCGAGGAGGAATCGCTCCTCCCAGTCCTGGGAGGGGGGCAGTTCAAATTCCCGGGTCAACAGGTCCCGCATGGCGCGCGCCAGGCGCCGGTTGTTTTCCTGCAGCAGGTCGCGCACCGCCCAGCTCACCTCGGGGCCGAACTTCAGCTTCTGTATCGGTTCACTCGATTCGTAGTAGGCCCGCGCTCGCTCACAGAACAGCATGACCAGGTCCTGCCAACTGTTCGAATTGCGGCTCTGGGGCAGGAGGACCTCCAGGTCCGTGCGATTGCTGTTGAAATAGCGTTCGGCCAGGGCGGTTACGCCGGCATCGCGATTGGGGAAGAAGTGGTAAACGGAAGCGGTGGGAACGCCGGCGGCTTCGCTCAGGTCCGCCAGGGAGATATCGGCCACCTCCCTGTTTGCCAGCAGTATCTCGAGGGTGTCGAGGAGCTTCTCGTACTTCTCGCGACCGTTTTTGCGTTGTGGTTTGCGCGGTAGTGCGGCGGTGCGCCTGCGGCCATTCAGCTGTTCGGTCACTGTCATATCCCTACGTCGTAACTTCGCACGCCAATTCCCGCGTGCTGCAAAACCCGATTCGCCAGATTCGTTGTCTTTTGGCGACGTTCAATTATCTGCAGGGTGGCACCTTAGCGCAAGCGTACTTTTTTCACTACGTGAGCCAGTTCCAGTTATTTAAAGCGACAAATTGACGACACAACCGTTAATAAAAAAATATCGATTAGCGTCGTTGGGGAGCAGCGATGGAATGGTTTTTGCGGCTTGGGCGGGTCCGAAAACCCGAGTAGAAATTCAGGTTGGCAATGGCCTGGAAATCGGTTTTCAGTGTGAAGAGCCCGGAAGCGCCAGGCGCTTCCGGAGGATGGTCAGTGGTATTCCAGTTCCGTCGCCTTGCCGTTGAAAACGATGTAGGCATAGATGGTATAAGCGAGGATCAGCGGGACGACGATCACCGCGCCCACCAGGATGAAGGTCAGTGATTCCGGGGCGCTGGCGGCCTCCCAGATCGTCAGCCTGTCGGGGACGATGTCCGGGAAGAAGCTGAATGCCAGGCCGGTAAAGCAGAGCAGGAATATCAGCACCGTGATGAAAAAGGGCACCTGGCTGTAGCGATCGCCCTCCTTCGGCAGACGCGCCAGCAGACGGTCGTTGAATACGAAGGCGGCGAAGCAGACCACCGGAATCAGCAATACGAACATCACCAGCGGAAAGGTGAACCAGCGGCTGAAGACCCCCGGGTTGACCAGTGGGTTGACCAGGGAGACCGCCACAACACCGAGGAAAGTGGCACGGCCGGCCCGCTTGGCCCAGTGCACCGCGCGGTTCTGCAGCTGGTGTTCGGTTTTCATCACCAGCCAGTTGGCGCCGATATAACTGTAGGCGGCGGTGACGCCCAGGGCGCTGAGGCAGGAAAACAGCTGCGCCTGCCAGCCGCTGTCGAATCCCATCACATACTGGCCCAGCATATAACCCTGGGTCAGTGCGGTGAGCAGCGATCCCAGCTTGAAGGTCCTGTCCCAGGCCAGCTTGTGGGCCACCGCGGCCTTGGCGCGAAAGTCGAACGAAACCCCGCGCAGTATCAGGCCGATCAACATCAGCGCGGCGGGAATATACAGGTTGGTCAGCACCACGCTGTGCGCGCTGGGAAAGGCGATCAGCAGCAGGCCGACGGCCAGCACCAGCCAGGTTTCGTTGGCGTCCCAGAAGGGGCCGATGGAGGCGATCATGGTATCCCGTTGCGGTTCGTCGTCCTCGCTCATCGGCAACAGGATGCCGACACCCAGGTCGTAGCCGTCGAGCATTGCGTAGATCAATACCGCCAGCCCCATCAGGCCGATGAAAATCACCGGCAGCCAGTCTGCAAATGTCATCGCGCTCTCACTCATGCTTCACCTCCGTGAGTGCCCTTGGATGATTGCGGCAGGTGCGTCAGGCTGCCGGCCCGCTCCGGTTCGGCGGTCTCGAACTCCTCGACCTTGACCGATTTCATCGCCATGACCTTGAGTGTCTGGATGTAGGCGGTCATCAACACGACATACACCAGCAGGTACATGGTCAGGGACAGCCCCACGTGTCCCGGCGGGACCGGTGTCACGGCGTCGGCGGTTTTCAGTACACCGGTCACCAGCCACGGCTGGCGGCCGATTTCGGTCACGTACCAGCCGGCCAGCACCGCGACCCAGCCGGAGAAGGTCATGCCCACCACCACTTTCAGGAACCAGCGCGGCGGCTCGCCGCGCCTGCGCAGGAAATAGACCCCGGTCCAGGCCACCAGCAGCATCAGCAGGCCCATGCCGACCATCAGCCGGAAACCATAGAAAAGCGGCTTCACCGGCGGGTGCTCCTCGAACGCGTCGAGCCCGCGCACTTCGCCGTCGAGGCTGTGGGTCAGCATCAGGCTGGCGCCGCGGGGGATGGATAGTGCGAAATGGTTGGTGCGCTCTTTTTCGTCCGGCACTGCAAACAGCAACAGCGGTGCTCCGCGCTCGGTTTTCCAGACCGCCTCCACCGCGGCGATCTTCTGCGGCTGGTGCTCGAAGCTGTTCAACCCGTGCAGGTCGCCCACAAAGGCCTGGATTGGCGCCAGTATGGCGGCCAGCACCAGGCCGGTTTTCAGTGTCAGGCGCGGCGCCTGTTTTCTATCGCCCTTGAGAATGCGGTAGGCGGAAATCCCGGCGACAAAGAAAGAGGCCGTGAGCCCGGAGGCCAGCATCATGTGCGTAAATCGATAGGGGAAGGACGGGTTGAAGATGACTTCCAGCCAGTTGGTGGCGTGGACGACACCGTCGCGGACTTCATAGCCGGCCGGTGTCTGCATCCAGGAATTCAGCGCCAGGATCCAGAAGGCGGACAGGGTGGTGCCGATGGCGACAACCAGCGCGGAAAAGGTGTGGACCTTGCTGGGCACCCGGTTGATGCCGAACAGCATGATGCCGAGGAAGGTGGCCTCGAGGAAAAAGGCCGTCAGTACCTCGTAACCGAGCAGCGGGCCGGCGATATTGCCCACCGTCTCCATATAGCCGGGCCAGTTGGTGCCGAACTGGAACGACATGGTGATGCCGGTAACGACGCCCAGGGCAAAATTGAGTGCGAACACCTTGACCCAGAAACGATAGGCGCGCATCCACACCGGGTCGTTGGTCTGCTCGTGGCGCAGCTTGAAGAAGAAGAGGATCCAGCACAGGGCGATGGTGATGGAGGGGAACAGGATATGAAAGCTGATATTGGCCGCGAACTGTATCCTCGACAGTATCAGTGTATCTAGCATGGGTACCTCTGCAGGTCGGCTTAAAAGACATTCGGTGCCGCGCCGTCTCAGCTCCTGGCCGTTGGGTGGACGCCCGCGACAGGCGCCCCTGTGCTCCAGGCGCTCACTGCTTCCTGGAACCGCCTTTGCCTTTCAGCAGCAACTTGCTGATTCCCGAACCCAACTTCATCAGTTTTAGCAGATCTTTCTGATCCAGCCCGCTGAGGGTGTTGGCAAACTGGTCCAGCAATTCCAGCAGGCTGTAGACTTCGCGCATTCTCTCCTGGGCCTGGGCCTCCTGTTCGTCCTGCGGCTCATTCAGCAGCAGCTGGCGAAGCAGCGTCAGGGTGGGGTCCAGCTCGCGCTTGCGGCGCTCCTCGAAGACGGTCCGCGCCAGGTCCCAGATGGAGCCGGCGGCGGTGAAATAATCCTTGCGGTCACCGGGCAGGTGGTGCATTTCCACCAGTCGCCAGGCCTGCAGTTCCTTCAGCCCCATGCTCACGTTGCCGCGGCTGATCTTCAGCGCCTGGGCCAGCTGGTCGGCATTGAGCGGCTCCGAGTGGACCGTCAGCAGCGCGAACATCTGCCCCACGGTGCGGTTGAAGCCCCATCGGCTGCCCATCTCGCCGAAGTGCAGGACGAAGGCCTGGGTCTGGGAGGTAAGATTCATTGCTTAATGAACTTTCAGAAATTTCTGAAAATTGTAAACACAAAATGGCGCCTGTCAATGCCCGATTGGTAAACAATGCAAACAGAGAGGGTCAATTGACCGCCAGCGAGCATCCTGCCTAGAATCGCCCTTTTGCGCGAATTTCCATGCTGAAAACCATAAGAACGATAGTATTTTCTCTGATCTTCTGCCTGTTGCCACTGTCAGTCCAGGCCGCGACACATTTCCTGAGCAGCCCGGCGCTGCCTCCGGAGTTGGGATCCGGGCAGGGATACCTGTTGGTACACGTCGATGCGGGTGGCAGCGCCCCCTCGCTCGAGTTTGCCCGGATCCGGCGCGCCGGGTCCGAACCGCTGGAGGTGGATGAGCCGGTTCGTTTCGCGGCCAAGGCCGACAAGCTCAGCCTGAAGGGCCTGGAGCCGGGTTTCTACCTGCTGCCGCTGCGCGCCGGGCAATACCAGTTCACCCGGGTCAACGCCCCCTATTACGACCTGCCTTACTGGATGGGCACCGATCTGGCGGCAAACTGGCGGTTTGTCATCGAGGAGGGCAGGACCAATTACATCGGCGATGTGGAGATCCGCAAGGAGCGCGCCTCCAACTCCGTGGATACCAACCTGCTCAATCGCATTGCCATCAGGAAACCGGAAATAGAGGCGGCCATGCCCGATCTGCTGATCGATTGTCCACTGAGCTTCAACGCCGGCTATCGCGACGATTTCTTCCGCGCGTTAATTGCAGCCGACAGCGTCGGGGAGAGTGCTGGGAAGAGTACAGGGGAGAGTGCCCGATGAAGTACAGAATTTTTCTGTTGCTGGCCTGCCTGCTGGCCCCGCCGGCTTCGGCCGAGGTGCCGGCGGCGCAGTTTTTTACGCAACCGGATTACACGTCTGCAAACCTGAGCCCCGATGGCCAGCGGGTGGCGGCGATACGCTACCGCGACGGTATGCAGTTGCTGGAGGTGCGCGCGGTCGCTGACGATGCGCGCCGGCTGCTGGTGGAGGAAGGGGATATACCGGGGCGTGAAGCCACCATCCGCGCATGGGACTGGATCGACAACCGGCACATCATCTTCCAGGTCACCGCTGTCAAGAAAGGTATCGAGGACTTGCTGGATACCAGGACCAGCAGCCAGTGGTTTGTGGCTGATGTCGGCGGCGGCGAGCCGGTGTTGAAACAGATCCTGACCCGCGGCTGGCTGGTGGATCCGCTGCCTGCGGAGCCGGGCAAGTTCCTGTTTGCCAAAAGCGGCAGTTACTCGAAAGTCTATCGGATCGATACCGCCCGGCTCAGTGCTCCCGGCAAACTGAATAAGCTGGCGGCGGTGGATGGGGGCCAGTTCGTTCCCTCCAACGAGGTCTGCTCGGTGGAGGGCTATGCCGTGCGCTGGTTCTTCGACCGGCAGGGCGAGGTGCGCGCGGCGCTGCACTTTGACCGCGAGGGGGAATTGAGCCTGAGTACCTTTGGCGGTGAAGGCGGTGAAGGCGGGGCGGAGCTGATATACCGCTGGACCGATAGCCCCGATGGGCAGGAGGAGAGCCGCAGGGTGATCCCGGTGGCCCTGGCGGGAGAAACCGGCAAGTTTTACGGGCTGGATTTCAACGAGGAAGAGGAGCGCAGTATCTACCTGCTGGATTTTGCCCGGGATACCGAGAAGCTGGTCCGGAAGGTGGATTCCTACAAGATCGTGGACCTGATCCTGTCGCCGGAGGATGGAACATTGATCGGTGCCCGGACCCTGCGCAACGCCACCCTGGTAGACGAGTACTTCAGGCAGGTAGAGGGCGTGACGCCCTCGGTGCGGGTGTCCGGCGATGAATTCACACTCGACCTGGACCGCAGCAGTGACGACGCCGTGCGCCTGCAGTATCGCGAGGGCCACGATCTTCCCGGGCAATACCTGCTGCGTTTTCGCGGCAGTCAGCAGCCCCGCCACGTCGGCTCCCAGTACCCGGCACTGAGTGGAAAGATAGACAGCCGGCTGGTGGAGGACAGGGTTGAGGTCGAGGGGCTGGAGATCCCCTACCTCCTGACCCTGCCCGCGGGCCCGGGGAAATTCCCCCTGATCGTGCTGCCCCACGGCGGACCGGTGGACGTGTTCGACGACCGCAATTACGACCCGATAACCCAGTACTTCGCCGCCGCCGGCTACGCGGTCCTGAGGGTGAACTTTCGGGGTTCCAGCGGTTACAGCGAGGCGCTGAAAGAGGCGGGTAAAAAGCAGTGGGGTGGCCTGATACTGGAAGATATCTACCGGGCGACACTCGCCGTAACCGGGCGGCGGGAAGTCGATGCAAACCGCGTTTGTGCCCTGGGCATCAGCTATGGTGGTTACGCCTCAGCCATGCTGTCGATACTGCACCCGGAACTCTATCGCTGTGCGGCGAGCGTCGCGGGGGTGACGGACGTGAACCTGATGCTCAACTCGCCGCGCCTTTCCGAGCGGCAGGTCGAGTGGACGAGGGAATACGTCGGCGATCCGGCGCGGGAGTACGAACAGCTGAAAGCCATTTCCCCGGTATACCTGGCGGAGCGGTTTACCCGTCCGCTGCTGATTGCCCATGGCGGCGAAGATAAAGTGGTCGACCCGGAGCATTCCCACCGCCTGAAACTGATGCTGCAGAGACTCGACAAGCCGTTTGAATGGTACTTCGAGCCCGGGGTCGGCCACGATTTTGGCGGGGCGGAAACAAAGGCGGCGCTGTTCACCAGGCTGAAAAGCTTTGTCGACACCAATCTGGCAGAAAGCCGCTGACGATGCTTTGCGATGAGTGTAAGGGGGGGGCCGATAACGACGGCCCCGGGTTTCCTGTCAGAAGTTTTCGTGCTGCCTGACATGTTGCCAGGTTTCGCCTTCGTCGAAGGACTCGTAAAAATCGCTGGAGCCGCCTTTGCAGGTGAGCAGCAGGTGGTCCTTCAGATCCGGGATCAGCGTGCCGCAGTACCTGGCCGGCAGTGTGCGGTCGGTCTTGCTCCAGTGTTTGCCGCCATCGCTGGTCTCGATGATGCGGGGCACACGTTCGTACTCGCCGGTTTCCGCGGATTTTTCCCGGAACAGGGCGATCGCGATTGCCTCGTCGCTGTTCTTGAACCAGGGCGTGCTGCTGAAACTGAAAGACTCCACCTCGGCCCTGTACTCGCGGCCGTTCCCCGCGTCGCAAGAGCTGCCCTGGAGTTGCAGGTCGCCCGGGCAGGAGCGGATCCTGGTGGTGATTTCCTCCCAGCGGTTGTTTTCGCGGTTTAGGCGCAGGAAGTCTGGCTTGCCATCCCAGCTCCAGAATCCGGCTTCCTTGATTGCCAGCTGGGTGTTGCCGGCGTCGATCACGGATGAGTACTCGTCCGTATTGCCGCTACCGGTGATGCGCCATGTCTCCGGCTCCACCAGGAAGGTCTCCAGCCTGCCATTGCTGAACAGGTGGCTCTCGTAGCGGGCGAGGGTGCGAATAAACAGTTCATTGCGACCCTGCACCCGCTTCAGGGAGACAACGTCGATATCGCGGGGGCTGGGTGCGCGCTTGCCGCTGTTGTCACTGGCTGTGGAAAAGGTGATGTCGTTGTTCGCGTCGTACCAGCCGTACCCTGCGCGGAAGCTCGCAACCGTCTGCCAATCCCCATCGCCGGAGCCGCGCATGACACTCAGCAGGCTGTCGCGGCTGGTCAGCAGGTCGACCCGGTTGTCGTCCGTGAACAGGGCCTGGTGAATGTAATTGCGGTGGTCGATTGAGCGATCCTGCCATTCGCCACCCGCCGGTTTGACAAAGACCTTGCCCTCTTCACCGGCCACCACCAGGTCTCCGCGCTCGCTGGCAGCGACGGTGTGCAGGTCGATATTGGTATGCACCGCATCCAGTTGCCAGTCGCCCTGCGGGTCGCGTTTGATGATGATCCCCAGCTTGCCGACGAAGTACAGGCTGCCGTCGGGGGCCAGGTACTTGTCGTTGTAGGTGACTGGGTTGCGGGCCGCCGATACATAGGCGGTATTGCGCTCCATGTCGCGTTCGTCCTGATCCCAGCCGCTAACCGCATCCAGGTCGAAGTCGTAAAAGGGAAAGTAGCGTTGCAGGGTGTCGGCGGGCTCGGCGGCGGGGCGCCGCATAAGCATATTGACGTAGCGATCGCCCTGGGATTTGGGGTAGTAGATGATGGTGCCCAGGTCGGTCACCTGTCCCGGCGATACCTCGAAAGTGCCGAACTTTGCCGTGGTCGAGGCGAAGCGGGAATACCAGAAGTTACCGTTGCTGTGGAAGGCGCGGATACTGCTGAGGGCGTACTTGCCGGATTTCAGCGGCGCAGCGAATACCGTGCTGCTGTTGCGCTGATCGGTCAGTGCGCTCAGCCTTTCGGGTTTGATTTTCGTGGATTCGTTCAGGTTCTCCGGATCGAGGGTCAACTGGTTGAACGGCAGCGGATAACCGCTGGCATTGACCACCCTGGCGACCATCAGCCCCTGGTTGGGCTGCACGACGGTCTCCTCGGAAAGTGTGGGTACCATATTGACCTGCCCGGCACAGCCGGCCAGCAGTGTTGCCAGTGCGGCCAGGGTCAAAACCCCCACCCTGGCCCATGTTTTTCCGGAAATCATGAATCCCCCGTTGCTGTTTGTTATTGGTGTGCCTGATTGTACCGGAAATGCCGATGGCCAAGAAAAATGCCGTGGGGCCGCCCGCAGTGTGGTAGAGGTCAGCCGGGCAGCGAGCCGTGTGCCCGCGCGGCCCAGTCATCGGGAACGATAAAGCCGCGACTGATTTCCCGGCCGTCTCGCAGGCCGGCGACACAGAGCGGGTTGTGGAGCGGTGCGCTTGTCAGCTGGCGACAGGGTTCGTCGGTCTCACCCCGGTCGCAGACCTTGGACAACCAGCAGCGCTTGTGGAGCGGCAGCCACTCGACAGATTCTTCCAACTGCTCCAGGTGGCGGCTGAAGGTTTGCCGGTCGGCCCACCAGTACTGGCCCTCGCGGCCGGCACCCAGTCGCAGCGGGGTGAAAAGCCGACCGGGCACCAGGCACCACTGGCGGTCGACCCGGACAGCCTGTTGCCACAACAGCGATTGTGCCTCCGGCCGTCCGATAACCGGCAGCTGGTGATCCCGCATCCGCGCCAGCTTGATATCCAGCCGGTCGCGCAGCCCGGGACCCACCCAGTAATTCCCTTCCACCTGCAGGTAGAACTTGACCGCCACTTCCCAGTGTTCCGTGGCACCGCTGGGCAGGTGTTGTACGACAAAATCCAGTTCGCCCAGCGTGCACCCGTCGGCGCGCAGTGGCAGGTTGCGGTGCAGCAGCCGATAGTCCGGGTGCCGGGTGAAAGCAAATTCCCACAGGTTCTCGAAATAGGCGCCCAGCCTGGTGTTTTTCTGTTGTTCGTCGCACCGGCGAATGGAGGCTTCCAGAGCGGGTGCGAGTCTGTCGCGGATATCGGCGCGGGAAAAGTAGTCGTTCACCGCATCCCGGCGCGGCCGCGGCAGCCAGGGCAGGCTGCTGTCGCGGGAGATGTCTTCTGTTGTCACTGCCCAGAGCAGGTTGTTCCAGTGATTGGCTTCCGGCATACGGCTGTTTACTTGGGGTTATTGGTCAGGGGTGTCGGGACGGGAGTATTCTGAAGTGCCCCGCTGCTATTGGGAAGGTGGTCGATTGCCGGCGTCTCCGAAGGCCGAGTCCGGCAGCCGCGACAGCACCAGCCCGCCGGCCACAAACAGCAGTATCAGCGACAGCATCGAATAGCGCACGTCCCCGAACCAGGTGCCGAAGAGCCCGAACAGCGGCGGGCCCAGCAGAGCGGCGAATTTTCCCATCAGGTTGTAGAAACCGAAAAACTCACCGCTGCGGCTGGCCGGGACCAGCCGCGCGTAGGCGGAGCGGCTCAGCGCCTGGATGCCGCCCTGTACCAGCCCCACCAACACCGCGATCACGAAGAACTCCCACGGCGAGCGGATCAGCGCCCCCCAGAGGCAGACCAGGATATAGACCGCCAGGCCGATATAGATACCGCGGCGGGGGCCGATGCGCTCGCCCAGGTGGCCGAAGGCGATGGCGGCGGGGAAGCCGACAAACTGTACCAGCAGCAACGCCAGGATCAGGTCCGAACGCTCGAAGCCCAGCGCGCGGCCGTAGGCGACGGCCATGCGGATCACGGTGCCGACGCCGTCGATATACAGCCAGTAGGCGAACAGGAACAGGGCGATGGTGCGGTGGCGACGCAGCCGGCGCAGTGTCTGCCACACCTGTACGGCACCCGCGCGCCAGGGCGTTCCCGTCGCTGCGTTGTTGCGCCGGCCGGGTTCCGGCACCAGCAGAAGCAGGGGCAGTGAGAAAATCGCCCACCAGATGGCCGTCAGGGTGAAGGCGTGGAGGGCAGCCTCGGTGCCGCTCGCCAGGCCGAACAGTTGCGGCCGGAGGGTACCGATCACGCACACGAGATACAGCAGCCCGCCGCCCAGGTAGCCGAGACCGAAGCCCAGCCCCGATACCGCGTGCCAGCGGTCTGGCGGCGCCACGCTGACCAGCAGTGCATCGTACAGCAGGTTGGCGCCCATGAATCCGAGGGTGGCGCAGGCAAACAGTACTGACGCCGTGATCCAGGCCCCCTCCGGTACCAGTGCCAGCGCCGCGGTGGCGACCATGGCCGGTGCGGCGAACAGGAAAAGTATGCGTTTGTGCGCGCCGGCCGCATCGGCCACAGCGCCGATCAGTGGCGCGCTGAGTACCAGCAGCAGCGACGCGGCGGCGTTGGACCAGCCGAGGCGCAGGTTGGCCGTGGCGGCGTCGACCCCGGCGTTCCAGAAGTCCTGGTATAACAGCGGGAAAAAGCCTGCCAGCACCACCGTGGCGAAGGCGGAATTGGCCCAGTCGTAGAGGGCCCAGCTCCAGATGATGCGCCGGTTGTAGTTCACGCGCTATACCTTCATACCTGCGCGGTTGGTGTGGGCGTGGGGCGGGGAATCACCATTTAAACCGGAAACCGAAATAGAGCCCGCCGCTGTTACTCTTGCCGAAATTCTCCAGGCTGCTGGACAGCTTGAGTTCGCCGTATACGGAGCAGTAGTCACCGCACTCGTCGTAGGTGGCGCCGATACTCAGCTCGCCGCGCCAGTCGTCTCGGTCCTGGATCAGTCTGGTGCCGGATACGCGCACATCGGTCTGGTCGCGAATGTTGTAGATGGCGCTGGGGGTGACGTAAACAGTGAAGCGCTCCAGCAGTTGGCTGCCGAACACGGGTTGCTTCGCCTTGCGTTGTGTTACCCGGTTGTCGAAGGTGGCACCGATGCGCGCGCGGAAGCCGTTGTTATTGACGTCGGTCAGCTTGGTGCCGTAGACATCGCGGATATCGTCCGCCTCCTCCGACGAGTAGGACAGCTGGGCGTGGGGGGTGATATTGCAGTGACCACCGAGTTTGAAGCTGCGGCCGCCCTCGACCGACAGGGCGTAGCCGAAGGCGTCGTTTCTCCCGCTCAGCCGGCGCAGGTCGTCGGGTTCGATCTCGCTGTTGAACCAGTTGAGGTGCAGTTGCGTGTCCAGGTAGCTGCCGTCGATGCCGTACCAGGTGAGGTAGCTGGCGGCACCATAGTATTCGACGTCGATATCGCCATCGCCGAAAAAGGACTCCACATCGGTATCCGAGTCGCCGTAGTGCAGCGCGACGCTGGCGATCGGTTGGGTACCGCGCACGGTAAAATTGAGCGGTACGTCCACGCCCAATTGCAGTTTGTAGAAATCCTGTGTCCAGTTGGCGCGGGTGGTCGATTCCTCCGATTCCATTTCCCGGCGTTCGGCGACGACGCGCATCCAGGCCCCGCCGCCGTCGATGGTTTTCTCGACCGAGTCGGCGTAGTCGCAAACACCCACGTCCTTGTAACTCGAACCCACCCAGAAGCGGTTGCCCACGCGCTGGCGCAGTGTATCGGGCTGGTTCAGTGAGCGCAGTATCTGCGGGTAGGACTCGTACATCACGGCGCCCGGCTGCCAGCGCGGCATGCTGCCCTCACCGGGAAAATAGTCGCTGTTGGTGAACACCGAGCGCAGGTACCAGTCGCCGTCCGCCGGGTCGGTGATGCCGTTGTGGTGGAGGGTGTAGGCGTAGGCGCCACCGACGGTCGCTGGCTGGCCGTCCCGGGAGACGAAGTCGCCGTCCAGCACGAAAGCGTTCGCGGCGGAATTCCCCTGCACCGCCACGATACGGATACCGTCGCCGGTGGTGACCGCGCCCCTGCCGCCGCGGTTGGTAATCCGCACCGAGGTGCGGCCGGAGGTGTCGCCCCCGATGGTGACAAGGTCTGTTGGGGAGCCGTCATCGTACAGCCTGGTATCCAGCCACAGCCGGCCGCCGTTGCCGATATAACTGCCGTAGTTGCCGTCGGCATCCCGCCGCAGTATCAGCCGGTCGAAGCGGTTGTTGTGCGCCAGGTCGAGGGTGCCGGCGTTGGCGATATTCCCGGTGACGACAAAGCGTTGCGGAATAAACTGCACTAGGCCACCGAAAAGTATATCGAGGCCCAGGTCGTTGCCGTCGGCGTCGACGCCGCCGCCGACATTGAGCGAACCGAAGAACTCCATCTTTGAGCTGCCCCAGATGACGATCCGCTCCCAGTTTCTCAGCAGCCTGCCGTCCTGCTTGAAATCGAGCAGGAAGGTGAGGGTATCTATCTGGCCGTCGCCGGCGTGGAGATCGTCGCCGCCGTCCAGCAGTGGGCCGCTTTCGTAGGCGTAGGCATCAATCCTGACGGTGTCGGAGCCGGGACCGCCGCGGACTTCGTTGGTGACGCCCTCGTCCCAGTAGATGGTGTCGTCGCCGTCACCGGCATCGATATAGTTGTACACATAGGCGCCGTCGAGCGTGATATTGTCGTCGCCACTGCCGCCCCAGATATAAAAAGTCAGGCCGTCCAGCAATTCGATGGTGTCGTTTCCGGAGCCGGCATCGATACCGCCACCATTCATGAAATCGCCGATATCCGCCTTGCGATTGTTGAGGATAACAGTGTCGTTGCCGGAACCGGCGTCGATGATATTTTCGATTACGACGGCGTTGTCGGTAATACCTCCGATATCGGTGAAATCCTCTTCCTCCAATTCGTCGTAATTGGTCTCGTCGACATCGGGAATATTATCTTCCTCCTCGACGATCAGGTTGATGGTGTCGTTGCCGCTGCCGGCGAAGACGCTGCCGATGGTGCCGCCGTCCAGGTTCAGGATGTCGTCGCCAGCAAAGCTTTCCACATCCGCGCCTTCGGCGTCGTTGTCGGCGTCGCAGGTGATGTGGTCTGCGCCGGGGGTGCCGGTATTAGCCGGTGTGCACTCGGCCCAGCTGCGATCGCCAAAACCGCTGAGCGCGATGGCGGACAGCCCGAGGAATGGCCAGAACCGGCGCCGGAAAAGTTTTCTCTGCCCGGATTTTCTGTCTCTGCTGTCCACGATGATTCCCGCATTATTGCCGTGGCCGTTGTTCCACCGATGCTATAGATCGAACCGGTAGCCGATACCCAGGTTCAGGGTCCAGGGGTCGTAGTCGAAATCCGCGTAGAGGCGGTCGTGGCCGAGCCGGGTGGGAAAGCTGATGGTGACATCGGAATCCGACTGGAAGTAGAGCACCGCCGCGTTGACGAGCCAGCTGTGATTGCGGCCGAAACTGAAATCCACACCCACCTGCGCGGCCCAGCCCCAGGAATAACCCAGGCTCAGTTTGCCATTGCCGGTGGCCAGGTCGGTATTTCTGAGGAAGGCGTTGAGCTCCGGGTTCAGCTGTATATCGTGAAAGTCGGTGTAGGTGACACCGAGGCCGGCATAGGGGCGCCCCAGGCAATCGGCGCCGAGGGGATACCAGTTGGCAAAGGCACTGGTGGAGGTGGCCTGGAAATACCCCAGCCCGATGGCCGTGCGCCCGGGGATGCCGGTGAAGCCGCTCAGCTCGGTATTGTAGCGGGCGCCGTTGATATGTATCAGCTCGGCCCCCCAGTGTTCGTCCGGCCGCCAGACGCCACTGATATTCCAGGTGATGTCGCTATCCACCTCCCAACGGGTGTTGTAGAGATCCCAGTGTTGCAACACGCGGAACTTGGGCGAGGTGGAATCCTCGTCCGGGTGCAGGTAGCTGCCGCCGATGCGGACGATGAATTCCCCCCAGTCCACATCCCGCCAGTCCGGTTGTGCGCTGAGGGGCGGAGACAGCGAAATGAAAAAAACCATGCAGAGAGCGGCGACAGTGCGCATGGGCTTCATGGTCAACTCCGTCTGGATGTCCGTGGTCCGGACTACAAATTATCCGTTTGCCCGCCGGCTCCTGGAGACGCCAGCGCCGGCGAATTAATCGCCTTTGAAGTAACACTAAAAAGTAGCAGGCTGTGTCGCTTTTGGTGGGAATCCGGACGGCGTGAGAAAGGAACTGCGCCAGCGGTGGGAGCGGAATGAAAAACGCCGCCCACTCGGAAGCGGGCGGCGCAGGCAATCAAGCCTCCCCAGCGGGAGAGGCCGGACTTTTCATTGGCAAATGATCAGTTACAGACGTCCCCGGTGACTGTCGGAACTTCAAGATCATTACTGCCTTTTTCGCCCTGCAGGCCGAAGGATACGGTCTGGCCGGCGTTGATGGTGTCGTTCCAGCCGATGCCGGTAGCGGAGTAGGGGTTGGTGCCACTGATCGCCGCGTTCCAGGAGCTGAGTACAGAGCTGCCATCGGTATACTCCCAGTTCACGTTCCAGCCATCGACCGGAGTCGTGCCGGTATTGGTGAGGCGGATCTCGGCAGTAAAGCCGTTGTTCCACTCGTTGGAGACGACATACTCACAGGCAACGCCGCCGGTTCCGCCGCTGGAACTGGAAGAACTGCTGCTCGACGAGCTGCTGGACGAGGAACTCGAGGAGGAGCTGCTGGATGAACTGCTGCTGGATGAACTGCTGCTGGAAGAGGAGGAGCTCGAGCCGGTTCCGCCGCCGTCGAAGCTCACGTCGACACAGCCGTGGAAGCGCTCGTCGGTAAAGTAGTTTCGGCCCCACTCGCCGTAGATGATATGGCGACCGGAGCGCTCGGGAACTTCACAGGTGGTGTGGAACAGGTTTGCGCTTTTCTCCGCAACCACGTTGGGGTTACCGGTCGGGTTGGTATCGTCGTAGTTCAGCACACAGAATGGTTCGGCCTCAAAGTCACTCCAGGACAGGCTGCCGCCCACCTGGTAGTCGAAGCCCGGGCGGGTAATCCAGTACTTGAATTCCTCGGTGTCGTCCCAGTGCGGGCCCCAGCTGATATTCCAGGTGATGGTCTGGGAACCGGCGCTCATTTCGCTGGTGGGCCAGTCGAACTGGTGGTCCCAGGGCGTGGGCCCGCCGCTCCAGGTTTCACTGTCGAAGCCGCAGACATTGGTACTGGTACCTTCGGACTTACCACGGGTGTGGGTGAGCACGCTCATGAACTGGTACATGCCGTTGGCATCGACCTGGGCCGCTTCCACGCAGGCGGGTGTGGTTGCCTGGTCCGCCGGTTCGTTCAGCCCGCAGTGCGCATTGCGCGCGGGCGGATCCACCATCAGGCCGTGGCCAAATGCCAGCCCCCCGGCCAGGGCCAGGGACAGCACCGGTATATAGCGTTTGCGAAATCGTATCTTCATCATCGCGATCCTTATCAGGTTATTGTTTTGACTGAAGCCTCTTCACGCCCGGTGACCGACAGATCCTGTATACCGGGCGTTGAAGTGTTGGCTGAATGTTGTAGATCGGTGTATCTGCGTTGGTCCCGGACGGGTCGAAAGGCACCCATGGGCTGATCGGGCCCGCTGTGGACGGTTCGCAAATACGCTTCCGCTTGTCTCGGGCTCCAAAATGACCCGTTTGTTTTTTTGTGCGGAATGATGTGCCCGGCAGCAATGCCGGTCAGGTTGGTGAGAGCGAAAAGCTATTGAAATTAATTTTATTTCCGGGGCGCTGCCATCTTCTTACTGTGGGAGGCATGGATTCCATGTCTGGTCCGGAATTTGGTGCCCCTGGCTGCGACCTTTTGTCGCACCGACATTAATCCGGCAGGGCTCGAATGGCGAGGGTGTTAGGCGCCAAAATGGCAGCATTTTTGCCAGGTGCGAACCAGCACACGAATCCCATCATAGAGTTGATGCCGTCGAAAGCGGTCGCAGGAATCAGCGCTGTAACGGCTCCGGTACGGGCAGTTCCGGTGGTTCGATCGCCGCGGCAGTCCGGTTGTGCGCATCGACCGGGCTGACGAAAAAGCGGCCAAAAGCGAGAATGATCAGTACGATAAAGATGATGTAGACGAATTTCTTCACCCGAGTGTCTCCCAGTCCATCCTGCCCCTTCGGCACCGGGAGCTGTCGCCCCCGCCGGCAGAACTATAGTACAGACCCGATACCACCGCGCAGCGGGCACCGGCGGGAAGGTGGAAGGTTAATAGCCCGGGTTTCGGAGCCCGGGATTGTGGATCGACAGGCGTAGCCCGGATGAAGCGCAGCGGAATCCGGGACAGGGCGCGGCCCGGCTCCGCAGTCCCGGAGCCGGGCAGTGGATCAGAAGTTGTAACTGAATCTCAGTGTCGCATTGCGCGGCGTACCGTAGCTGTACTGGTTGTAATAACCGGCGGTGAGATAGTTGTAGTACTTCTCGTCCAGGGCGTTTTCCACGTTCATCTGCAGGTACATATTGTCGCGGATATCGTAGCGCGCCATCAGGTTGACCAGGGAATAGGCATCCTGTTCCAGGCGGTTGCCCGAGCCTTCCGCATAGATATCCGACTGCCAGTTGACGCCGCCGCCGATCGTCAGCGCCGGCAGGCTGTCCACGAACTGGTAGGTGGTAAACAGTTTGAACTGCTTGCGCGGATATGTGGTATTGACTTCCAGCCCATCCGCATCTTCCGCTTCAAACCGGGAGTAGCCGGCGGAAATATCCCAGCCGTCCGCGATGCGGCCGATCACTTCGGCCTCGAAGCCGTCGCTTTCGGTACCCTGGGCCGCATTATATGCGGAGGCCTGCTCCGGCGTTGGGATATAGTCCGGGTCGACGACGGCGAGGTTGTCCTGTTCGATATGGAACAGGGCGACGGAGGTCTGCAGGCGGTCGTCGAGGAAGGTGCTTTTCAGGCCCACTTCGGTGTTGGTGCCCGTCAGCGGGTCCAGGTAGTCCCCACTGGCGTCCTTGTTGTTCTGCGGGGTGAAGATTTCCGTGTAGCTGGCGTACAGCCGGTGCTGTTCCGTCAGGTCGTAGAGGGCGCCGAAATAGGGCACGAAGACATCGTCGTCACCGTAATCGCTGACGGCGCCGTAATAGGTGCGCTGGCGGTCCCAACTGGCGAGGCGCCCCCCGGCAATGACCTTGAAGCGGTCGCTGAATGACAGGCGGGTGGAGGCGTAATAGCCGGTCTGGGAGGTTTCGTTGTCGTCGCGCACGGTGGCGTTCTCGGTCCAGTCCGGCTCCGGCAAGTCGCCCCACTCATAGTAATTGCCCACCGGCACGGAATCCCAGCCGGTATTGCCGCCCAACGGATCCGGGTCGTAGGTGCTGGTGCCGCCCTCCTGCTCGCTGTGCAGGGCACCCAGGACGAACTCGTGTTGCCTTCCGAACAACTGGTAATCGCCCTTCAACTGCAAATCGTAGCTGTCCTGTTCTGTGTCCCCGAAGGCCCGGTAGCGCTGGGCGTAGAGGCCCTCGCCGGTCTCCCTGTCCAGCGCACCGCTCAGCAGGACCAGCCGGGATTCCTTTTCGTAGGCGAGGTGGTTGTAGTTGATCTTCAGGTCCCAGCCGTTGGCGAACACATGGTTCACGGTGGCGAAGTAGTTCTCGCTGGTGGTTTCCCAGCGGGTCCAGTCCAGGCCGGTGGTTTTGGATACATCCCAGTCGGTGGCGGTGCCGTCGGAGTAGAGTGCCGGCAGGGCGCCCCAGGCCGCGCCGCGCGGGTTCCTGTTCTGGTAGTGGCCGCCGATCCGCAGCAGGGTGTTCTCGGTGAGGTCGCCCTCGATCACGCCGTAGACAACATTCTGCTGTTCCGAGAAATCATCCTTGTGCGATTCGCTGTCCAGGTAGCGGGCAACCAGGCGCCCGCGCAGGCTGCCGGATTCGTTCAGGCCGCTGGCGATGTCCGCCGTGGTCTGGGTCTTGCCCCAACTGCCCGCATCCACGTCGACATAGCCGGTGAGGTCGGTGTGGCTCGCTTTCTTGCGCACCAGGTTGATGGAGGCGGAGGGGTCGCCCACACCGGTCAGCAGGCCGGTGGCGCCGCGCACGAACTCCACCCGCTCGTAAATGGAGACGTCTGCAGACGTCTCCCCGGAATCCCCCGACAGGGACCAGGATAGCGGCACGCCGTCAATCTGGTAATTGTTGATATCGAACCCCCGGGACTGCAGTGAGTTGCGCACATTGTCCAGCTGCGAGGAGGAGATACCGACGGCGTTGTTCACGGTGTCGACGAGGTTGTTGAGGTTCTGGTCCTTGATTCGCTCGGCGGTGAGCACGGTGACGGATTGCGGTGTCTCGCGCAGGGTCAACCCCAGGCCGGTGGCGGTATCGATGGACTCGTCGACGGCGTATTTCCCGGTCACGGTGACGGTTTCGATGGCCTGCCCCGACGACTCCTGCTCATTGCCGGTTTTTTCGTCGGCGGCCAGGGCGGGCAGTGAGCCCAGTGCCAGCGCGATTGCCGTAGCGAGAGGGGAAAGACGAGTGCGCATGATAATGTTTCTCATTACTTGTGTGTGAATGGTGCGCAAGCTAGCACAGGAAGGGGGCTTTTGCACTATCGGGCGGAACGCGTGTTCTAAACGCTTTGCCTGGATGCGTTTTGGCTAAAAAATAATCTGTTCGGCATTGCTTGCCGCTGTGGAAGGGGGTGTCGATTGGATTGGGGGCGGGGAAGCGTCACCTGGAAGCTGCTCCAGTAAATGCAAATGAGAATGCATTGTGGTAACGTTTGCAGCCCATATGGCCCAGGTCTGGGCAATATCGCCTTCTCGCCAAGGATGTTCCCGCCGCGAGAAGGCTTTTTCCGAGCTCGTTTACCACCGTTCTCTATATCCGAACATCTGACGAATACAGGCAAAGATGAATAAATTCCTGTTCAAACTGCACAGCTGGATGGCCCTGGTTGCCTTTGTGCCGCTGTTGGTCATCTGCGTGACCGGCAGTATCCTGGTTTTCAAGCACGAGGTGGACACCCTGCTGATCGAGGACCGGGTACGGGTGGACCCGGCCGGGCGTGAACGCATGGAACTGGATGCGCTGGCAAACTCGGTGCACAGCCATTTCCCCGATTACGAGATCGTCGGCTGGGTACCGTTTCAGGACCGCGGCCGCGCCGACCTGGTCTACACCATGGAGCGCGGCACCAGCGAATGGACCTACGCGCTGCTGAACCAGTACACCGGCGAGCCGCTGCGCCCGCCCATGGGCACTACGCACCACCTGACCGACTGGCTGCTGAGCCTGCATTACACCCTGCTGATGGATGATGCGGGCCTGTTGGTCACCAGTGTCTTTTCCATCCTGCTGTGCCTGCTGGGAATTTCCGGTTTTATCCTGTACCGCAAATTCTGGAAGAACTTTTTCACCCTGCGCTGGAATGCGCGCTTGATCGTCTATTTTTCCGACCTGCACAAAATGACCGGCATCATCGGTGCGCCGGTGCTGCTGATTCTCGGCTTTACCGGCGCCTGGTGGAATATCGAGCACTTCGCCCACGAACTGGAACATCACGCCGACGGTGCCGAGCACTACAAAATGGCCGAGCGCCTGTACAACGACGACCTCTCCCTGCAGGGCCTGATGAACGATGCCAGCCGCCAACTGGACGGTTTCGAAACCACCTATATTTCCTTCCCCTGGGAGCCGGGTACCAACTTCACTTTCTGGGGGGATGTACACAGCGGCAACCCGCTGCAGAGCCAGTACGCCAGTATGGTGAGCTACAACGCCCAGAGCGGCGAGCACCTGTCGAACTACGATATTCGAGAGGCCAGCCTGGGTGCCACCATCCTGGATACCTACCGCCGCCTGCACTTCGGCAACTTCGCCGGCTTGGTGAGCAAGGTCATCTGGTGTGTGGTGGGATTATCGCCACTGCTGCTGTCAGTGACCGGCATTTATATCTGGAACCGGCGCCGCAGCAAGCGCCGCGCCGCGCGGGAGAAACGCCGGGCCAAGGCGGCACAGTTGGTGGGCGCGAGTGCCTGAGCGAAGGGTGACTCGGCGTCCCGGCTCGCGAGTTGTAACACCTTGGCGGGCGTCGATCCGATAAAAACCGTTTGCTCAAATAGTATCCGCGAGCTATCGTGCCGCTGTCTGAAGGAGGACGACCTCCCCCATAATCGGGTACTGATGCCCAGGACGACCTGGCCCTGTTTGAATACGGAGCGGTCAATGCCCTGGATCTACCTCCTCGTTGCCGGCGCCCTTGAAGTGATATGGGCCTACTCCATGAAGCAGTCCCACGGCTTCACCCGGTTGGCACCCTCTCTCGTCACACTGGTCACAATGCTCGGCAGCTTCGGACTCCTGGCGATCGCGATGCGGACCATCCCGCTCGGCACGGCCTACACCATCTGGACCGGCATTGGCGCAATCGGGGCTTTTCTGGTGGGAGTAATCCTGTTGGCGGAACCGCTGAACGCGATGCGGGTCACTGCCGCGATGCTGATTGTTTCCGGGCTGGTGCTGATGAAATTGTCTGGGTCATGAAACCATTCACACACTGGCTCTCGCCGGAATCATGATATTCCCTTTTCAATGGCGGGCCGCATTCGCATCCGGGCCTTCAGGCACCATAGAAAACGGCGCATATCAGCCCGGTTATAAACAGGCCCGCCAAGATCAGAAGCGCAGCGGCAGGTAGTGTCAAGCTGAAGGTCAGGGCGAGGAACCCGACAAGCAGTGTCGCCCCGACCGTTAACAGGCCGGCGACCTTTGCCCTGTCGTAGAGGGCGGTCCGCCGTTGCGCGCTGGGCGGGCTGCCGTGCAGGCGCCGCCAGTCGAGCCAGCGACTCAGGGCAGTCTCGCAGAAGTGGTCGAATGCCTCCAGATCGTGTTTGCCCTGTTGGACGATCAGGGTCGCCCTGCCGGACCGGTGCAGGGTGAGGAAACTCTGGTGGCGGAACTGATCGATTTCGGAGAAAGGCACCCAGCCGTGCCGCCCGAAGCGCAGTCCCCCAGCGCCTACGGAAACACTCTGGCGCATCGGCTGCAATATCATCGCCAGCGCACCCGGCATCACCATTCCCAGGCCGCCGACCAGAAAGCACAGCCAGACGGGGAGCTGCTGCCGCTCGACCAGCGATAACATCTGCCAGCCCGCCAGCGGCCCTATCAGCAGAAAGCCCAGAATCGCAGACAATTGATGCCATCGGGTTCCCACACTGGCGTGGGGCAGGGCCGTGTTGGTGGTTGTTTTTGGTGTCGTCATATTCGCCACTTACATCTCTCGCTGGAAATCCGCATCTTTTGTTCATCGGAAAGTAATTGGGTCGACTGGTCATGGTGGGCGCTTCTCGGCTCGATCATTGCCTTTACGACGGCCTTGGGAAAGTTACCCAACATGGCCTGCTCGGCGGTGTTGTTGCGCAGCTGTGTAGTGGCATAGCGAATTTGGCCACCTGACTTTGAGTGATATTATCACTCTCAACGAAGATCAGGTGAATAAATGACTAGCACAAAAAGAAGGTTTAGCCCGGAGTTCAAGCTGGAGGCGGCGCAGCTCGTTGTTGATCAGGGGTACACGGTAAAGGCCGCGTGCGAAGCCATGGGAGTTAGCAAATCTACCATGGAGTCGTGGGTGCGGAGACTCCGCTCAGAGCGAGGCGGTAAAACGCCTGCAGGAAGTGCCCTGACGCCGGAGCAGCAACGTATACAGGAGCTGGAGCGCAAGCTCAGACGTGTCGAAGAGGAGAAAGAAATCCTAAAAAAGGCTACGGCTCTCTTGATGTCGGACTCGTTGAACAATTTTCGATAATCGAGCGATTGCAGGAGAGCTACCCTGTCCAACGCCTCTGCGAGGTGTTTGACGTTCACCGCAGCAGCTACCGGGCTTGGCGTGATAGGCCAACAGATCTGAAGCCAGAAGAGCTGCAGCTACAGGCTCTGGTGAAGGCCGCACATAAAGCCAGTAACGGCCCAGCGGGGGCCCGTTCCATTGCGCAGATAGTAACGGGAGGCGGAACCCCGCTCAGCCGGTACCGCGCAGGCCGCCGGATGAAGTTATTGGGTCTGGAAAGCGCTCAGGTTCCTTCCCATGCGTACAAAAAGGCGGAGCAGCCTCATGTCGACATTCCGAACCTGCTGGACCGGAAATTCGACATCCAGAAACCGAATACCGCCTGGGCCGGTGACATAACGTACATCTGGACTGGCGCTCGTTGGGCCTATCTGGCGGTGGTTCTGGATCTGTTTGCACGCAAGCCGGTTGGCTGGGCATTGTCGCTGTCACCAGATGCAGAACTGGTAAAGAAGGCACTGACGACGGCCTACGAATCGCGAGGGGAGCCGGAAGGGGTGATGTTCCACTCAGATCAAGGCTGCCAGTACACCAGTCTGGGGTTCCGGCAACTGCTGTGGCGCTACCGGATGACACAGAGCCTGAGCTGTCGTGGAAACTGCTGGGACAATGCGCCGACAGAGCGCTTCTTCAGGAGCTTAAAGACAGAGTGGATGCCGGAGGTTGGCTACCAGAGTTTCCCGGCAGCAAAGCAGGCTATCAACGAGTACATCATTGGCTATTACAGCCAAATACGGCCGCATCAACACAACGGTGGTTTGCCGCCAAGTGTGGCAGAAGAAAAATATCGGAACGCTCAAAAGACGGTGGCCAAAAATACTTGACCACTACAACTTTCCGCGAACCAATACTTCAGGATCCTGGTTAAGCATCAACGAGATTATCTTCACGAAATGTGAACCAGCCGTTTCCCCTGGAAGCCTCGATGACACCCCACAACTTGTCAGGGATAACGTAACCGGGCACTTTTTCTGGCGCCAACTCCGTATCAATCTCACTGTCCCGCTGATTTTGCGCCAGCTCTACCCAGTCAGGATTCATCACCAGTCCTTTCCCGACGGCGACCAGTGACAGGCCAAGGTTCAGTGCTTCTTCAGCCTCAGAAGGCGTACGAACGTTACCTGCTGCAATAATCGGTATGCGGTCGGCTACATGTGCAGTGATCAACTCGGCAGTCAGCTGATCTGCCGTGGCATCGATCGGTGTCGCGTTCAGAATGTCCGCTAGCGAAACATGTACGTAATCCAATCCGCTCTCGATCAGGCGATCAATGAGTGCGTAGGAGTCGTGAATCCTCAGTGTGCCTTCCCCGGACTCTTCGGGCGAAATGCGATACCCGAGCAGGAATGGCTGCTTGGCGTGCGTGTCGATTACCTTACGTACTTCCTTAACCAAGGCTGAAGGGAAGCGCATGCGATTTTCCAGAGAGCCACCCCACTCGTCTGTACGCTGATTGAACATGGGCGAGAAAAAGTTTTGGATCAGGAACCCATGTGCGCCATGCAGCTCAACACCATCAAATCCGGCTTCGATGGCACGTCGAGTGGCTTCACCAAATGCCCGAATTACTTCCAGGATTTCCTCATGAGTCAGTGCGAGGCTCGTAACTTCCCCGCTATTGAATGGACCTGGTTGCGCCTTCAGTGCACTGGCACTCACGATTTTACCGCCGGGTACCAGGCCAGGGACCGCCTTATTACCCGCATGAAATATCTGCAGGATGGCTGGAGCACCGCCGCTCTTCGCGGCCTGGGCGAGACTCCGCAAACTCGGGATGAATCGGTCATCATGTGCCGCAAACTCATCCGTGAAGCCAATGCCGTTTTCCATTACGTGGGTGCATCCCGTTAGCACCAAGCCGACACCGTTGGCGCGGTGGCGATAGTAGTCAAGCTCCTGGTCGGAAACGCTTCCATCCGGGTTGGCAGACCACGTTGTCATTGGCGCCATCACAATTCGATTGCGCAGGGTAGTGCCGTTTTTAAAGGTAAAAGGCTTAAATACTGTGTCGGAATGTTTGACTGTCATCTTAAATAACTCCGATGGTGTCATTTGCCGAAAGAGGTGACTCAGATGTGTCCAAAGTGGATATCGAATTGGGCGCGGTGAATCCACGCCCTCACGCTGCTGTTATAGGTTTTCCTTATAAAAAGGGATTAACTTGGCCAGAGCCTGAGACACTGGCTCCGGCTGGTCATACAGGTCGTAGTGGGAGTAACCCTCGACGACCACCAGTTCCTTGACCTTCGACGCAGCGCGCGCGTAAATCTCCAGGCCATCGCGATAGGCACCAAAGCCACCAGGTATGTCGCCGACCACCACCATCATCGGCGTTGTCAGCAGGGTCTCGGCAAGATGGAAGCCATCCCAGGCAGCGGAGGCGGCGCGACGGGAGAACAATGCGCGCGTGCCGGCATTGTCGTTGACACAGCGATTACGGTAGTAGTCGGTGGCACCAAGCACGTCGACGTCGGTAATACCCGCTTCGGCTGCCGCTTCCAAGGAAGGGGGGACGAACAGGTCGACCTTGAGTGCTTCTCCCCTGGCCTCGGCAGTGCGTTGTGCAGCCACCGCTTCCATCTGGCCGATGGGGTCGAAACCACTGAAGCCTTCACGGCACAGGCGGCCGAAATTGACACCGGTAATGCTGACAAGGGCCTTGATGCGGCGCTCGATCATGGTCGCATTGATGGCATAGCCGCCGGCGCCGCAGATCCCCAGCACCCCGATGCGGTTGGCATCCACGTACGGCAGAGTCACCAGATAGTCGGTTACGCGGCTAAAGTCTTCTACGGCTAACGCCGGGTCTTCGGTATAGCGGGGCTCACCGCCGCTCTGCCCTTGTGTGCTGCGGTCGAAAGCAATGACGACAAAACCTTCCTTCGCGAGGGCTTCGCCATAAACGTTGCCCGCTGTCTGGTCCTTGCAGCTCCCGATGGGGTGAGCGCTGATAATGGCCGGGTATTGCTTCTGGTCGTCAAAGCCGGGGGGAAAGTAGATGTTGGCTGCGATGGCCCAGTACTGGGTCTTGATCATGACCGTTTGCATAGTCTTCTCCAATTACGGTTTGGGGTGGT
Source organism: Microbulbifer litoralis (assembly GCF_023634065.1). Taxonomy (GTDB): domain Bacteria; phylum Pseudomonadota; class Gammaproteobacteria; order Pseudomonadales; family Cellvibrionaceae; genus Microbulbifer; species Microbulbifer litoralis. The sequence continues at coordinate 616,536 of NZ_JALKCV010000001.1, read as the reverse complement.
CGCTGACACATTGCCCAACTGACGTTGGCCCCAACCGGCGACTTGCAGTTGGTGAACGAATAGTAGGCATCTGATTGGCGCTGAAAAAGGTGCTAATCGTGAAAATAGTGGTAAGTGAAACTTTACAATCGGGTTACCTGATGGATCCGTCGCTTCTTCCCTCCCTGGCATGGTTCGCCCATATCGCTCATCACCGCAGCCTTACCAAGGCCGCGGCTTGTTTACCCCGACGTCTTCCTTACTTTACAGCCCTAGGGGCGCTCAATAATCGGCATCCATTGTGTGTTGATTGCCTCCAGCATCTCATCTGGAGTCTTTTGCTGTGTCATCCTTCCGCGCTTGAACTGAAGATGCGTGAAGGACTTGGCTCCCCGGTTCATTACTTTGCTGCGGAAGGATTCAATTCGTTCCTGGCTGAAGTTGCTGTTGAACGTATTGAATAAAACCACATGGTTTCCATCAAAACGGTTGTTTTCAATAAACGCCCAAATTGGCGGCGCCGGTGAATAGAGCCAAATCGGTGACCCCAGGTAGACAGTATCAAAGGACGATAGGTCAACAGTGTGCGGCTGGATATCGGGCAGCGCCTGATGATTGCCTTTTAACGTGTTGGCATCTTTGAGCGCGTTGGCAAGACCTGCCATTCCCAACTCGTATTCAGCGGCCTGCAGTTCCACCAGATGCGCATCGAGCTGTTTAGCCAGGTGACGGGCGGCCAACCCGGTGTTACCCGAACGTGAAAAAAACACGACGGCAACACTCTTGGAGCCCGATGCGGCCGGTATGCCTGGCCCGACAGCCTTCAGATGCCGGGCCTGGTAGTTTTCTATCCGGGTAACGCCGAACAACACGCCCACTATAGCAACGACAACCAGTGCCAGAGCTAAAGCAAGCCAGTGCAGAAATGACATTGTCTTCACCACCATTTGGAACGCGCGAGAGGTCTCGCGGGAGAATTAAAAATCGGTCGTCTTGGTCAAGGACTCGAAGCTGCGTGTTTCTTCTATGCGGGCTAGTAATGAAGGCATGACAAAGTCCAGCGCATCGTTGCCAATCAGCAGCTGTCTCGGTGGGTTGTCCATAGCAGCCAACTGCATCACAACCTGTGCCAGCTTCGCGGGGTCTCCCTGTTGTTGGCCATCAGCGGATGCCAGCAAGGAACGGGCATTGCCGTAAGGCACATAGTCGGCAATTTGCCTTTCGCCATACTGGGCCGAGTTGTCGCTCAAGAATTCAGTACGAAAGAACCCCGGCTCTATCGCGGTGACTTTTATACCCAGTGGCGCGACCTCGTCGGCCAGCGCCAGCGTCATGCCTTCCACGGCAAACTTCGATGCGGAGTAGAAAGTGGCATTGGCCACTGCTTTAACTCCCGCGATGGAGGAGGTGTTGATGATGTGTCCGCTACCTTGGTCACGCATGACTGGTAGCACGGCACGTAACACGTTGGCCATGCCAAAGACGTTGGTTGAGAATTGCTCCTCAATCTGGGCCGCACTGGCTTCTTCGAAGCGCCCAAGGAGGCAATAACCCGCGTTGTTGACAAGAACGTCGATACGACCAAAGCACTCCAAGACGGCTTTTACCGCGTCCTTTGCCTGTCGTTCTTCCCGAACATCTAGAGGCAACAGTGCGATGCTGCTTGGCGGCACCTCACTGAATTCCTCACGAAGTTTTTCCAGGTTGCGCCCGGTAGCGGCAACCTTGTCACCACGCAACAACGCAGCTTTTACGATTTCAACACCCATGCCACGCGTGGCACCGGTGACAAACCAGATACGGCTCATCGTGTGTTTCCTCTCTTTCGATTCGGAATTTCTTGTCGGTTGCCTGTGCGGCGTTGTCTACGCCTGCCGATTAGGCAGCGGCGGTAATTCTCCGGTCACATCAAAATCGATCCAGTCGCCCACCGCTTGCCATGCGTCACGGGTCGCCGCACGCACACCCTCAACCGCTTTGACCGTCTCAAGCCCGACGCGACCGAGAACAATGTGGGGCGGCAACGCTGTTTGCTCGGCTAATACCAAAAGCAATTTTGCTACTTTTTCGGGATCGCCAGCCTCGTGGCCAAAGCTCTGACCAAGCATTGCCATGACTTGCCCGACCGACGGCTCATAGTCGGGTAAAAGCTCTATGTCCTTCGTCGCCGTAGTGCCAAAGCCGGTACGCATGCCACCCGGCTCGATCGTGGTAGCGACAACACCGAATGGCGCCGCTTCTTGGGCAATGGCTTCGGCAAAGCCGCCTACGCCCCACTTCGCGGCGTGATAGGAAGCGTTACCGGCAAAGGCTACGCGACCACCAATCGACGATATCTGGAAAATATGGCCACTGCGCTGATTCCGCATGACTGGCAGAACTGCGCGTGTCATGTTGACTGTGCCAAACAAGCAGGTCTCGACAAGTTTGCGGAAGTCCTCCGCCGGTGTCTGTTCAAACGGGCGAACATCGCCATAGCCTGCATTATTCACCAGAACGTCTACTCGACCGAAAGCTTCCAGTGCAGCCTGCACGGCGGCCTGACATTCCTCCTCGCTCGTAACATCATGCCGGACTGTACGAATTTTATCTCCGTAGCGCGCGACCAGATCATCAAGCTGTTCTGGTTTTCGAGTCGTTGCGACTACTGAGTTGCCTGCGGATAAAGCCTGTTCTGTAATCGTGCGACCCAGCCCGTTTCCGCTGCCGGTCACTAACCAAACGTTTGCCATAGGGGAATTTCCTTTAAATACTTGATTTCAATGTGATTCTTTTCTCGGCACAAAGACAAACCCGTCTTCACCCACCGCGACCTCTATGCGACCGAAGGAAGGTACGTTGAAATGAATATCTGCCACCAGCGTCGGTGTTCCGGCAAGATCACCCAATAGCTTCACACGTGTCGCGGCCGATTGATCCTTGTCGTAGTCGGAAACGGTGGCCCAGTGGGGCCGCGCGATCTGGCAGGGGTGATGTATGGCATCACCGGCAATCACCAAGCGTTCGCCGCCAGCATCCACCACCACGGCGACATGCGCACGTGTATGGCCGGGTGTGGGTATAACCGTAATGCCATCCCCCAAATCCGTCGGCGGATCGATAAAATTGGCAAGACCCGCCTCTGCGATGGGTAAAACGGATTCGTGGAAAGAAGCAGACTGCATGCTTCCTTCCTCATCCTGCTTTAGCGCATCGAGCCAGAAGTCGTATTCATCGCGCGCAAAATGATATTTTGCATTGGCAAAGGTCGGCAGCCACAGTCCGTCTTTCAAGTGCGTATTCCAACCGACATGATCGACATGCAAATGAGTGCAGAGCACGTCTGTCACCTTCTCCCTGTCTATTCCGGCTCGTTCCAGTTGCCCCAGGAAATCGATCTGCAGGGCATTCCACTCCTCGATCTCATCTACCGTCTTGTCGTTACCGATACAGGTATCGACAACGAGTATCCGGCCTGCGTGCTTGATGATGAAACTCTGAGAGAGTCCGTTCAGGCGGTAATCAGCCGTGCGATAGGGTTCGTCGAGCCACGTGATTTGGCGGATCGCTTCCGGGTTGTTGTCCGGCAGAAACCAGTCGAAATGATGGCCAACATCCATTTCGATGATCTGGATTATTTCAGCATCACCAATCCTGGTCTTTGCAATTTCAAGTGGCATTCATGATGTCCTCGTTTACAAGCGACTTGTTTCTGAGCGCGGCGGTAAAAGGGGGGGCTCAACCGCCTCCTTACATGAAATACGGCTTGTCAGCCTCAGTGCCGGGTTTATTTACCCCCAGGTTCTCGCCCAGATGCAGCTCAGGTGACACGATGATCTTGGAAACCAGGTCGGCCACACTCTTGCGCGATACCACCGTTCCTTTAAACGCCTCCCCCTTGGCTGTGATTTCATAGTCCACTTCGTGTTCGTCAGTCAGCCAAGCTGGTCTCAGGATGGTGTATTCCAAGCCTGAACTCTCGATGGCATCTGCGGCCCTGCGGTATGGTTCGAGGTCTTTGCCAATAATCTCGTTGTTCCACTGACCGAATCGACCCGGTACTTCATCGTAAATGCCAAGCGAAAGTATGAACACCAGGCGCTTTACGCCTGCGTTCTGCATCGCTTCGATCACGCGTTTTGTCTGTATATCCAGGTCCTCTCCTATGAGGTTGGCATATACGATGTCCTGGCCAGTCATTGCTCCTCGCATCAGCTTACGATCAAGTACGTTGCCAATTACGATCTGTCCATTAGCAGGTTCCCACCCCGTAAGTTTGTTCGGGTTGCGTTGCAGAAGAGTCAAAGATATATCTTTTTGATCTGTTAGCTTCGCGATAACCCAGCGGGCGATCTGTCCGTTTGCGCCCAATACGAGAACATTTTTCATGGATTGTTTTCCACATTCCGGAGAATCCGCAGCATGCATGCGCGTGTATCTCCATTTAGTCTGAAGAGGATTCCAGCCAGGGAGTCTGGAACCCTAGTTTTTCTCTCAACTAACTCGGCGACAGTTAGAGGTGCTGCTCGAAGAATGGGAGGATCTCAGTCATAGCCAGTGCTACGGGCTCGGACTTGTCGTAGAGGTCGTAATGGGAGTAGCCCTCAGTCACGAAGATCTGCTTGTCTTTCGAGGCGGCGCGTCCGTAGATTTCCCAGCTATCCCGATAGGCACCGAAGGCGCCGGGCTTATCACCGGTGACGACAAGCAACGGTTGTGTCAGCAGGCTTTCCGCATTGAGGAATGCGTCCCATCCCATGGCAGCGCTGTTAAATGAAAACAGGCCACTCGTCGCACCGTTTGGCTGCTGGCCGCGCGCGGTCTTGTAGTAATCCGTGGCTTCCAGCACATCCCTGTCGGTGATGCCACTGGCCCGCCCTTCTTCCACCGAAGCAGGCAGGTAGTCAATGACATGGCGCTCTGCGCCCTGTGCTTCAGCGGTGCGCTGCTTGCCCATGGCCTGCAGGGCAGACACCGGATCGAATTCACTAAACCCTTCACGAATCAAACGCCCGAAGTTCACGCCGGTAATTGAGGCCAGAGCCTTGATGCGGTGATCGGTAATCGCCGCGTGAATGGTGTAGCCGCCGCCACCACAAACGCCGATGGCCCCGATACGGTCCTGATCCACATAGGGCAGTGTTACCAGGTAATCGATAGCAAAGCGGATATCGGATGTGCGAATCGACGGGTCCTCGATAAATCTCGGGGAGCCACCACTGTCGCCCTGAAAGCTTGCATCAAACGCGAGGGCGACAAATCCAGCCTCCGCCAAGGCCTTCGCATAGATATTGCCGGAGGTTTGCTCCTTGCAGCTTCCGATCGGATGCGTGCTGACGATGGCCGGGTATTTTTTAGTGTCATCAAAACCCGGCGGCAGGTAGAGGTCAGCAGCCGACTCCCATCCCAGGTTCTGATAATTAACGTGTTGGACGTTTACCTTACTCATTTAAATCACCTCGAATTCTTATCGGGGCACATACAGAATGTGCCCCGATATTAATTGCCTTCAATACAGTTACTTCAGCGTGCGTGCGAAGAACGGGGTCAGTACGGATACTGCTTCGTCCACATACTCAGGCACGTCGTACAGTGACATGTGGTTCGCACCTTTCACGACATGCATGGTCTTGTCGCTGCTGGCTGCGCGGGCGATCAGATCATCACTCATCCACTTGCTTCCCGCCTGGTCACCGGCAATGGTGAGTACCGGTTGTGTCAGGAAGGCCTCAGCCAGGTTGTAGGCGTCATAGGTGATGATCTGGTTCAGGCTGCGAGCGGTCATAAATCCGGGCGCATTCGGGTGCTGGCAGCGATCGGTGTGGTAGTACTCCCAGGCCTGGCGCAGCTCTTCATTGGGTGCATCCTCCTCCTTCATTGGGGCGAGGGGCAGGGTGCCCAGCTCATCACTGTTGGCGTCGCTGGTGCGCGCTTCGGAGCCCGCCACGACATACGCCAATGCGTCGGCATCCTTCACATTGTTCTCCCAGCCGTTGCGGAACATCTGGCCGATGTTCACCGCACTGACGGTGGCCAGGGATTTGATACGACGGTCGGTGATCGCGGCATTGGCGGAGTAGCCGCCGCCAGCACAGACTCCCATGGCGCCGATGCGGCTGTTGTCGACGTATGGCAGTGTGGTCAGATAGTCGATCACGGCACTGACATCCTCAGTGCGGATGTAGGGGTTCTCCAGCTGACGCGGCGTACCGCTGCTCGCTCCCTGGTAAGAAGCGTCGTATGCAACCGTGACCAAGCCACTCTCTGCCAGTCGCTCGGCATAGAGGCCAGCTGTCTGCTCCTTAACACCACCGCCGGGGTGGGATACCACCAGTGCGGCGTACTGCTGGCTTTCATCAAAGTCGGCAGGGAAGTACACGTTGGCGGCGATAGTGACGCCCTGGCCATTGAGGTTCTTGATGCTGATGCTTTTCATGATGGTGCCCTTCATGTTGGTAGCTTCGGTCTCAGTGTTCTTCTGAGCGGTTCTGCTCAGACAGGGGGAATACTAATGGCGGGACTTATTTGAAAAAACGTGCTAAAACTTAAATCTGTGTTAAGTCCAGGTTAACAATATGGCCATCGATCCCTCGCTGTATCCGTCTCTAGTATGGTTTGTGCGTATAGCGCGTCACAGCAGCATTACCAGGGCGGCGGAGGAGGGTGAAGTGTCACGCGCAGCCCTGTCGCAGCACCTGAAATCGCTGGAACAGCAGCTGAATGTGCGGCTGCTGAACCGCAGCACGCGCAGCATGTCGCTAACAGAGGAGGGGCAGCGACTGTTTGACGTTCTTACCCCGGCCATTGAGTCGGTCGACCGGGCAGTCGCTGAGGTGGGGGAGTCGCAGGCAGAGCCGTCCGGGGTAATACGTATCAATACGTCGAGGGTGGCAGCCAGGTTATTGCTGGAGCCAAAGATGGAATCATTCCTGGCGCGCTACCCCAAATTAAAGTTGGAATTGATCCTGGATGATGGCCTTTCCAATATCATTTCGAGTGGAGTGGACGCAGGTATTCGCCTGGGGGAAAGCCTCGCTGAGCATATGGTGGCTGTGCCGGTAACACCGCCGATGTCGATGGCGATCGTTGGCTCCCCGGAGTATTTCGCGAAGCACGGCACCCCGGAATCACCCGATGACCTACTGCAACACAACTGTCTTGCCTTTCGTTTTACCTCCAGTGGCACCATCGACCGCTGGACCTTCACGTCGTCGGATGCTGACAAGCGCATTCTGGTGTTCGAGCCGAAGGGTAATGGAGTGTTCAATGATGACGAAAGTATGCTGCACGCGGCGCTCAACGGTGTGGGTGTGATAAAGCACTTGGATCTATGCGTGCAGCAGTATCTTGCAGAGGGCTCGCTGGTGAGGGTGTTGCAGAGCTGGTGTAAGCCTTTTCCGGGATTCTTTTTGTACGTCCCTTCTAGAGCACAGATGCCGGCTAAGATAAGGGTTTTGATTGATTTTCTGGTGGAGCAGCGTGATGATTTCGTGAATGAATAATTGGAGGCGGAAGCGGAATACCCAGCGCTTTGTGCCGGTAGAGGCCGGTAGAGGTGACCTCAACGGCCAGGCCTTTCTCGTCGGCCTCGATGTACTTCCTGTCGCGGGGCTTGCGCGCCCGGATCTTGGTATCTGACAGGGGCATGGCTGCGCCTTCCTTGCTGGGGTTTGGACGGGTTGGACGGTGTCGGTGGGCTCAACCCGTCCAATAACCCGGCCAACTGGGGTTAGATTTGGACGGGTTGGATTAGATTAACTGGGATGGGTCTGATAAGCAAAAGCCCCGAGAGCACTGGGCCTCCGGGGCTTTTGTGGTCTGTCTGGGACAGGTAGTTGGTGGAGATGGCGGGAGTCGAACCCGCGTCCGTCAGCACTCTGCCAGAGGCTCTACATGCTTAGTTCCGTCTATTGATTTAGCCGCATACAGCCCAACGGGCAGGACGTAATTGGCGAGCCTGTTTAAGTTTTAGCTGATCCCCGACAGGCGCGGTTCACAGCGATCCAGTTCTGTCTGACAGCCTGCAGCGCGGTACTGGAACCTTGCTGAAGGCCGCTAAGGGCGAACCCTTAGTTAGTGCTTCACGGGCTGCTTACGCAGCCAGTTGGGCACCGTAGTTGTCGTCGTTGGCAACTAATAAATTGCAGCTTTGGATTTACGTGATTGGCTGCCATCACGGCATGCACCCATGGTTTCGTTACCGGCGTCGAATCCAAGTCATCCCCGATAGAAACTCATTTGTGTAAGCGGATTATACCGCAAATACGCCCTCTACAATATGCCCTGTTTGTCTGATTATGGCTCCGCAGTCACATGACCGACTGGACGAATGCGGCCAGGATCAGCAGTGGGCAGACAATGCGAACATACCAGGGCCAGATCTTCCAGAACAAGGTGTGTTCGATGCCCGGGTGCCCCTCCCGGAGTTCCGCCAGCAACTGGTCGCGGCGCCAGATCCAGCCGGCGAAGATACACAGGGCCACACCCAGCAGGGGTTGCCCGAACTCGGTGCTGGCACTGACCACCAGCCCGAACAGGGCGTCGAAATTGAAGATGATCACGCTGCTGATGGCGAAGATGATGATCCCCACCAGCGGTGTGGCCAGGCGGCGCGGCACGTTCAGGTTCTCGATGGCGAAGGCCACCGGTACCTCGAGCATGGAGATGGACGAGGTCAGGGAGGCGATCACCATCAGTGCGAAGAAGGCGATGGCCACGAACAGGCCGGCCGTGCCCATGGTGTCGAACAGGGCCGGCAGCACCTGCAGAATCAGTCCGGGGCCGGCGATCAGTTCGCCGCTGTCGGCATAGATCCGGGTGCCGGCTTCCTGCGCCACATACATCGCCGGCAGTATCAGCAGGCCGGCGGTAAAGGCGATGCCGACGTCGATCAGGGTCACCAGGGCACCCAGTCGCGGCAGGCTTTCCTGCCGGCTCAGGTAGGAACCGTAGATCAGCATGGTGCCCACGCCGAGCGATAGCGAGAAGAATGCCTGCCCCATGGCGGAGACCATCAGCTGCGGCGAGAAGAGGCTGAAGTCGGGCATCAGGTAGGCTTCGAGCCCCTGCATGGCGCCGGGCTGGGTCAGTACGTAGACGATCAGTAGTAGCAGCAGCACGATCAGCGCCGGCATCAGCAGGGTGGACCAGCGCTCGATCCCTTTCTCCACGCCGCTGGCAATGATCAGCATGGTCATGCCGCTGAAGATGGCCGTGAAGGTCAGGTTGCGTGCGGTGCTGTTGCCGGTCAGCCACTCCACCGCGCCCTCGGCGCCGGCGAGGCTGGCGAAGGGGCCCACCAGGTGCGCGACCATCCAGCCGGCGACGATGGCGTAGAAGCTGAGGATCAACGAGGCCACCACGATGCCGCCGAAGCCGGCCAGGCCGCCGAAGAAACGGCTGGTGGGGCCGGTGGCGATGCCGCGCAGTGCCTGGACCATATTGCGGCGCGCGTGGCGGCCGATGGTCAGTTCCGCCATCAGCGCCGGGTAGGCGAGCAGGAAAGCCAGCACCAGGTAGGCCAGCACGAAAGCGGCGCCGCCGTTGGCGGCCACATTGGTGGGGAAGCCCCAGATATTGCCGAGCCCCACGGCGGAGCCCGCCGCGGCCATCAGGAAACCGATGTTGGAGCTGAACTGTCCTCGCGGTGCACTCATTGTGAATCTCTTCGTTATTCTTTTATTTTCTGCGGCGCCCTACCCCTGCCTCTCCCCCTCGAGGGGAGGCTGGGGCAGGGGGCCCGCTACTTAGCGGTTCTCGGTGCGCATCAGGCGCTGCTTCTCGCGATTCCAGTCGCGATTCTTCTCGGTTTCGCGCTTGTCGTGCTTGGCCTTGCCCTTGGCCAGGGCGATCTCACACTTGACCAGGTGTTTTTTCCAGTAGAGTGCGGTGGCCACCACGGTGTGGCCCTTCTGCTCGACGGCGGCGACCAGCTTGGCCAGTTCGCGCTTGTTGAGCAGCAGCCGGCGGGTGCGGTCCGGTTCGGTGACGAAGTGGGTGGAGGCGCTGGGCAGCGGCTGGACGCGCGCGCCCAGCAGGAAGGCCTCGCCGCGCTTGAAAATCACGTAGCTGTCGGTGAGCTGCGCCTTGCCCTCGCGGCAGCTTTTGACTTCCCAGCCCTGCAGTTCCAGGCCGGCCTCAAACCGCTCCTCGATGAAGTAGTCGTGGCGGGCCTTCTTGTTCAGCGCGATGGTGCTGGAAGACTGGGCTTTTTTCTTTTTGGCCATGGATACAACGATTGCCTAGATGAAACTGTGTCCGAAGAATTTGAGCGCGAGCGTGTTGATAAAGATCAAAAGCAGAATCAACGGGATGAACGTGCCCAGGGAGAAATTGACATACTTCTGCGAGAAGGTCCCGGCAAAGCCGCTGTCGCCCTCCTGCAGTTCCCGGTCGAAGTTGGCCCGTTTCCACTTGTAGATCACGAACAGGCATACCAACAGGCCGTTGAGCGGCAGTATGGTGTCGTAAAAGATCATTTCAACCAGGTCGAAGAAAGACTTGTTCTCGCCGGCGATGGTCGCAAACTCGGTGAACCACTGCACCAGGCCAAAGGACACGGCGCAGCAGATGGCGAGTACCAGCTGTACCGCGGCGATGGTGTAGATCGCCTTCTTGCGGTCCATGTTGCGCTCGTCGCGCAGGGTGGCGACCGGCACTTCGATGATCGATACCAGCGAGGTCAGCGCGGCCACCAGCACCAGGAAGAAGAACACGGCGGCGAAGGCGCTGGCCCCGAAGTAACCGATACTGCTCTGCAGCGCGTAGAAGATCTTGGGCAGGAACAGGAAAATCATGCCGGCAGAGGAATCGCTCAGTTCCGCTGGGTTAATCTGCGGGTTGAAATGGAAAATACTCGGCAGAATCAGCAGGCCCGCGGTAAACGCCACCAGGGTATCGGTGATGGCCACTGCACGGGAAGAGCTGGGAATGGAATCCTGCTTCTTCATATAGGAACCGTAGGTGATCATGATGCCCATGCCCAGCGACAGGGAGAAAAAGGCCTGTGCCATGGCCTTGCTGATGACCTCCGGGTTGATTTTGCTGAAGTCCGGAATCAGGTAGTACTTGACCCCGAGCATGGCGTTCTCCCGTGTGAGCACGAAGATCACCAGCGCCAGCAGCATTACGAACAGCATCGGCATCAGGGTTTTCGCCGCGCGCTCGATGCCGTCCTTCACGCCTAGGGTCAGGATGCCGTTGATCCCCAGCATGACAACAATCAGGTAGACAAACACCATCGGCGAGTTGATGAACTGGCCGAAGTAGGCTCCGGTGGCGAGCTGGTCCAGGTTGCCGCGCAGGGCTTCCACCAGGTAGCCGAGAATCCACACGGTGACCACCAGGTAGAAGACCGCGATCATGAACGGCGTGACCAGGGCCAGCCAGCCCGGCAGCGACCAGAACCGGGAGCCGCCGGACACCTGGCGGTAGGCGCCCACCGGGTCCTTGTCGGACTTCCGGCCCAGGGCCAGTTCCGCCATCATGACCGGCAGGCAGATAAAGAATACGAACAGGGCATAGACCAGCAGGAAGGCGCCGCCGCCGCTTTTGGTGGCGGCCACCGGAAAGGCCACCAGGTTGCCGATGCCGACGGCGGACCCGGCTGCGGCCAGGATAAACCCGAGTCGCGATCCAAAATGTTCTCTAGCTGCGGCCATAGTACTCTCGCTTGCCTGTTATTCTTGTCATTTGGGTTCTGTCCGGCCCCGGGCCGGCCGAATAAAAACTGCGATTGTTGCAGGAATTGCCTTGCTTGAGTAGCGCCGACTGGCAAAATTGCCCGCTCGTTGATCAGGAAAGGCAAATTGGCTCGAAGAATTGGAATAGATAGCAGTAATGACTGAAATAGAGCGCAGTGCGCTGGTAATGTTCAGTGCGGAGCAGATGTTCGACCTGGTCAATGACGTGGCCAGTTACCCGCAGTTCCTGCCCGGCTGCCGCAGCGCCGAAGTTTTGTACAGCGACGAACACACCCTGGAGGCGCGGCTGGAGCTGGCGCGCGCCGGCATCCACCAGACGTTTGTGACCCGCAACCAGCTGGAGCGGCCACTGCGCATGACCCTCAAGCTGGTGGAGGGGCCGTTTACCGATTTTACCGGCCTCTGGCATTTCACGCCGCTGGCGGTGGATGCCTGCAAGGTGACCTTTTCGCTGTCGTTCAGCCTGAAAAACCGGCTGGTTGCTGCCGCCGCGGGCAAGCTGTTCAGTGAACTGGCCAACCAGATGGTGGGGGTCATGAGTGCGCGCGCGGAGCAGGTGTACGGAAAACAGGAAGGGAAATCACCATGACGGATATCAAGACAATTGCCGTGGAGGTGGTCTATGCGCTGCCCCACGAACAGCGCCTGATGCGCCTGCTGGTTGCGCCCGGCACCACGGCCCGGGAGGCGCTGGTACGCTCGGGCATTCCGGAGGAGTACCCGGAGGTGGATCCGGACACGGCCAGGCTGGGGATTTTCGGCCAGGCGCTGGGAACCAAGGGGCTGGCGCCGGCGGATCAGTACGAGCTGCAGCCGGGCGACCGGGTCGAGGTCTATCGCCCGCTGATCGCGGATCCCAAGGAGGCGCGCAGGCAGCGCGCAGAGAAGGCGAAACGGCAGGCCGGCAAGCAGCAACAGCAGTAGCTGCGCCGGCGGCCCGCCCGCGGGGCGGCGGTTACTCCGGCCAGCCCGCCGGCTGCCAGTCGCCGCTGGTGGCGATCAGGATGTCGCCGTTGAAGTAGACACTGAAGCGCTTCTGGGAAACCTCGCCGTCCGGATCGCGCACCCGGTTGAGGTAATCCCAGCGGTTGGGATTGAAGGTGTCCTCGATCAGCGGCGTGCCGAGCACAAAGCGGACCTGGCGGCGGGTCATGCCCGGTTTCAGTTGGTCCACCATCTCCTGGGTGACGATATTGCCCTGTTGTATCTCGATGCGGTGTACGCCGGGAAACTTGAACAGGCTGCAGGCGCCGAGCATGGCGCTCAGGCCGACGATGGCGAGGATTCTCAGGCTAGACGGCATTCATTGCTCCATTATGGTTTTCCGGTCGGTGCTCGCCGCCGGGACGACTATCTGCGGTTAGGGCGCCCACCGTCGAAGAAAGTTCCGCGGGGGCGTGGAGTTGGCCGCAAATGTGGCGGTTCGGCGCCTCCGCGGTGCGACCATCCAGTGCCCGGGGTTCCGCTAACTCCGCTGGGCGTGGGATAATACCCGAAGTGTTCGCCCGCTGACAGAGATCTCCGCGGAGTCCGGGCACGGCCTTGCCGAAGGCCGTTGTCGAGTCGGCCGACAGCCCCCGGGCTGTGCGAACGAACCATTGAAACTGAAAGATTCAACCAGAATCCTGTCGGGAATTGTCTATTCATGTCTACTGAAAATCAGGAACTGCGCAAAGCGGGCCTCAAAGTCACCCTGCCACGGGTCAAGATCCTGCAACTGCTGGAGAGCTCCACCGAGCCGCATCTGAGCGCCGAAGATGTCTACAAGATGCTGCTGGAGGCGGGCGAGGACGTCGGCCTGGCGACCGTCTACCGGGTGTTGACCCAGTTCGAGAGCGCGGGCCTGGTGATCCGCCACAATTTCGACGGCGGCCACTCGGTGTTCGAGCTGGACCGCGGCGAGCATCACGACCACATGGTCTGTACCGATACCGGCAAGGTGATCGAATTCCACAACGAGGAGATCGAGCGGCTGCAGGAGCAGATCGCCGAGGAGCACGGTTACGAACTCACCGGCCACAGCCTGGTGCTCTACGTCAAGAAAAAGTGATCCCGGGAGCGCGGAGCTCCAGCTCCGCTTGCAGGCCGCAGGCCCGCCCGCCTGCCGAGCCGGGCCCCGGCGCCCGGCATCACGCCGGCGGCGTATAGCGCTCCGGGAACTTGCCGATCTTGTCCGCGTAGAAGTCCCGCAGGCGTTCCAACTCCGCCACCAGGTTCTCCCCCATCTCCATCACCGCGCCCATACCGACTTCCTTCCTGGCGTAGTTGGCGAAGCCGCACACCACCGGTACCCGCGCGCCGCGGGCGATATGGTAGAAACCGGTCTTCCAGCGCTCCCGGCGGCCGCGGGTGCCCTCCGGCGGTACCGCCACCACCAGTTCGTCGCTCGCATTGAACTGGTCGACGGTGCCCTGCACCAGGTTGTTGGCCCTGCTGCGGTCCACGGCGATACCGCCGAACCAGCGCATGGCGCCGCCGAGCGGGAAGCGGAACAGTTTGTCCTTGCCCATCCAGTGGGGGGTGACCCTGAGCTTGAGCGCGGCGAGGATAAAGTAGTAGCCATCCCAGTTGCTGGTGTGCGGTGCGCCCAGCAGCACGTACTTCTTCAGCTTCAGGGCCTGCTCGTCCGCGACCACGCGCCAGCCGTGCAGTCTCAGCAACAGGCGCGCGCCCTGGCGCAGTATCGGGGTCACGATGGGGGTGTTGAAAATCGTTCTTCGCATGGATCGGGCCGAACTCACTACTTCTGATGGCGCTGCAGTATAGGCGAACTTTGCCGCTGTTCCCGGTCATTTTCGGCCTATTGCTGCGGATGGATGTCGGGTGCGGGAATCGGCCCCGGCGGCGAAAAGGTTTGGGAGGATGGTGTGCACGGCGCACCCTACTGGAGTCCCGAGTCCCGATCAGCTGCGCTCCAGCATTTCCCCGGCGTGTGCCAGGGACTGGGCGGTGGTCTCGCCGCCGAGCATGCGCGCCACTTCCTCGCGGCGCTCGCCGTCCTTCAATTCCCGCAGTGACACGAACGCGGCCTGGCCGTCGCTGTGTTTCTCCACCAGGTACTGGCGGTGGGCGCGCGCCGCCACCTGTGCCAGGTGGGTCACGCAGATCACCTGGCCGGCGCGGCCATTGCGGTGCTCGCCCAACTGGCGCAACAGGCGGCCGACCACGTCGCCGGTGGCGCCGCCGATACCCACGTCCACTTCGTCAAATACCAGCGTCGGCGTGCGCGAGGTCTGCGCGGTGACCACCTGGATCGCCAGGCTGACCCGGGACAGCTCGCCGCCGGAGGCGATCTTGCCCAGCGGGCGCGGCGGCTGGCCGGGGTTGGTGGCGATCAGTATCTCCACCTCCTCCAGGCCGCTGGAGGTCGGCTTCTCCTGCGGCTGCAGGGCCAGCTCCACCTTCGCGTGCGGCATGGCCAGGTCCGCCAGCTGCGCGTTGACGGCGTCGGCCAGTCGCGCAGCGGCTTTCGCCCGCAACCTGCTGAGTTTGCCGGCGCTGGTACGGAAGGTTTTTTCCAGTTTTTCGCACTCGGCCGCCAGGCGGTCGAGGGTGTCCGGCGCGCCGATATCGTCCAGCTCTGCCTGCAGTTGCGCCTGCAGCGCCGGCAGCTCGGGCGGCTGCACGCGGTGTTTACGCGCGGCCTGGTAGATGGCGCTAAGGCGCTCCTCCACCTCGGCCAGGCGCTCGGGATCCATCTCGAAGCGGTCGATATGGCGCGACAGGGTGCCGGCCGCCTCGTCCACCTGGATGCGTGCGCTGTCGAGCATCTGTGCCACCTCGGCCAGTGCCGGCGACTGCTCCGGCATCGCCGTCAACAGTTGCAGGGCGCGGTGCAGGTGCTCGGCGATATCCCCCTCGCCACCGCTCAGCATGGCCGCCAGCTGGTAGCTGCCACTGAGGATCTGGCCGGCGTTGGCCAGTTGGCGCTGCTCGCTCTCCAGTTCCTCTATCTCGCCCGGCTGCAGGTCCAGTTGCTCCAGCTCCTCCAACTGGTATTGCAGCAGCTGGCGGCGGGCCTCGGTTTCCTCGGCGCTGTCCGCCAGGCTGCGGTAGCGGCGATGCTGGTCCTGCCAAGTCTTGAAGTGGATGCGGGTTTCGGCGGACAGCTCCTGGGCGTGGGCGAATTCGTCCAGCAGGCGCCGGTGGGTGTCCTTCTTCAGCAGCGACTGGTGTTCGTGCTGGCTGTGGATATCGATCAACTGCTCGCCCAGGGCGCGCAGCTGCAGCAGTGTCACCGGCTGGCCGTTGATATAGGCCCGCGAGCGGCCGTCGGCGCCGATCACCCGCCGCAGGATGGTCTCGCGCCCGGCGTCCATCTCCTGCTCTTCGAGCCAGGCGGCCGCCTCCGGGTGATCGCTGATATCGAAGGTGGCGTGGATGTCGGCGCGTTTGGCACCGGCGCGAACCAGTTCGGCGTTGCCGCGGTCGCCCAGTGCCAGGCCCAGGGCGTCCAGGGTGATGGATTTGCCGGCGCCGGTTTCGCCGGTGAGGGTGCTGGTGCCGGGACCGAACTCCAGTTCGAGTTGGTCCACCAGGGTGAATTGGCTGATCGACAGGTGCAGCAGCATAGGAATCGTGGCCCTTGTTATTGGGGTTGCTGTAGGTGGCCGGGCGCTCCCGGCAGTCGAATCAGTGGTTATTTATACAGTATTCGGGTGGGGTTAGCCAGCCGTGCCGGGCCACATTAACCTGCCCTGAGGGCCCGGCGCCAGGGTGACAGCGGGGCGTCCGGGGATGGATTCGCCCCCCGGGGGGCAAAAGACCACTTGAACTGTGGGGTCCGGGCCCCATATAGGTGGGCAGTGCCCGCCTGGCGGGCAGTTTTTATTGAAACTGACAGTCGACGCGACGGAGAAAGCAGTGGCCAAAGAGCGCAGCGAAGAAGATCAGATTGAAGAGCCCTCAGCGTTGGGAGAAGAGCCCTCAGCGCAGGGAGAAAAGCCCTCAGCGCGGGGGGATGCATCCTCTGATGGGGCAGAAGTCCTGACCGACGAGCATACGCCCGCCGGCGAAGGGGCTTCCGCAGAGATGGAAGAACCGACTGCCGAGGAGCAGCACCGGGCCGAGGAGGCCCTGCACGAGGCCGGCGAGAGCCCCGATGCGCTGCACGAGGACATCGTCAAGCTGCAGGAACAGCTGGCAATTCAGCGGGACATGGCCATGCGCGCCCAGGCCGAGGCGCAGAACGCCCGCCGCCGCGCGCAGCAGGATGTGGAAAAAGCGCACAAGTTTGCCGTGGAGAAACTGCTGCAGGACCTGCTGCCGGTGGTCGACAACCTGGAGCGGGCGCTGTCCACCATCGACACCGGCGACGAAGCCAACAAGGCGGTGGTCGAGGGGATAGAGCTGACCCACAAGTCTTTCGTCGACACCCTGACGAAATACGCCGTGGAAGTGGTGGATCCGGCCGGCGAGCCCTTCGACCCGGAACTGCACCAGGCCATGACCCAGGTGCCCAACGGCGATGTGGAGCCGAACACCGTGCTGGATGTGTTCCAGAAGGGCTACCGCCTCAACGGTCGCCTGGTGCGCCCGGCGATGGTCGTGGTCAGCAAAGCTCCGTAGATCTCCGCAAGAGATCCGGAGGATCGGGCAAAAAGCCCCTTGAAATTGTAGGGCCGGCACCAATATAGCTGGCATCACCGAATGCAAAACGCGCGGCGGGGCCCCGATGGCCGGCGCGAAACACAAGCGAGGATTTTACAGATGGGCAAAATTATCGGTATCGACCTGGGTACTACCAACAGCTGTGTGGCAGTACTGGACGGTGACAAGGCGCGCGTGATCGAGAATGCAGAGGGCGATCGCACCACCCCCTCCATCGTCGCCTTCACCGACGACAACGAGATCCTGGTGGGCCAGTCCGCCAAGCGTCAGGCCGTTACCAACCCGCAGAACACCCTGTTCGCGGTCAAGCGCCTGATCGGCCGCAAGTTCAAGGACGATGTGGTCCAGAAAGATATCAAGATGGTGCCCTACGGCATCGTCGAAGCCGACAATGGCGATGCCTGGGTGGAAGTGAAAGGCGATAAAAAAGCCCCGCCGCAGATCTCCGCCGAAGTCCTGAAGAAAATGAAGAAGACTGCCGAGGACTTCCTCGGTGAGAAGGTCGATGCCGCGGTGATCACCGTGCCGGCCTACTTCAACGACTCCCAGCGCCAGGCCACCAAGGATGCCGGCCGCATCGCCGGCCTGGACGTGAAGCGCATCATCAACGAACCCACCGCGGCGGCACTGGCCTACGGCCTCGACAAGCAGAGCGGCGACCGCACCGTCGCGGTCTACGACCTGGGTGGCGGTACCTTCGATATCTCCATCATCGAGATCGCCGACGTAGACGGCGAGATGCAGGTGGAAGTGCTGTCCACCAACGGCGACACCTTCCTCGGCGGTGAGGATTTCGACCTGCGCCTGATCGACTACCTGGCGGAAGAGTTCAAGAAGGACCAGGGCATCGACCTGAAGGGCGATCCGCTGGCCATGCAGCGCCTGAAAGAGGCCGCCGAGAAGGCCAAGATCGAGCTGTCTTCCAGCCAGCAGACCGAGGTGAACCTGCCGTACATCACCGCGGACGCCTCCGGCCCGAAACACCTGGTGGTCAAGCTGACCCGCGCCAAGCTCGAGAGCCTGGTGGAAGGCCTGGTCGACCGCTCCCTGGATCCGGTCAAGACCGCACTGGCGGACGCGGACCTGTCTGCTTCCGGCGTCGACGAAGTGATCCTGGTGGGCGGCCAGACCCGCATGCCGCTGGTACAGAAGAAAGTCACCGACTTCTTTGGCAAGGAGCCGCGCAAGGACGTCAACCCGGATGAGGCGGTTGCCATGGGTGCGGCCATCCAGGGTGCGGTACTGGCCGGCGACGTCAAAGACGTACTGCTGCTGGACGTGACCCCGCTGACCCTGGGGATCGAGACCATGGGCGGTGTGGCCACGCCGCTGATCGACAAGAACACCACCATCCCGACGAAGAAGTCCCAGACTTTCTCCACCGCCGAGGACAACCAGACTGCCGTGACTATTCACGTGGTGCAGGGCGAGCGCAAGCAGGCGGCGCAGAACAAGTCCCTGGGCCGTTTCGACCTCGCGGATATCCCGCCGGCACCGCGCGGCACGCCGCAGATCGAAGTGACCTTCGATATCGATGCCAACGGTATCCTGCACGTGCACGCCAAAGACAAGGCCACCGGCAAGGAGCAGTCCATCGTGATCAAGGCGTCCTCCGGCCTGTCCGAGGAAGAGATCGACAAGATGGTGTCCGATGCCGAGGCCAACGCCGAGGCGGACAAGCAGTTCGAGGAGCTGGTCACCACCCGCAACACCCTCGACGGCCTGATCTCCGCGACCAGGAAAACCCTCGAAGAGGCCGGTGACAAGGCCACCGCGGAAGAGAAATCCGCCATCGAGGAAGCCATCAAGGAGGCCGAGGAAGCGGTCAAGGGCAACGACAAGGACGCCATGGAAGCCGCGACCAACAAGCTGACCGAAGCTTCCGGTCCGGTGGCCCAGAAGATGTACGCCGAGCAGGCCCAGGCCGCGGGCGGTGCCGAAGGTGCATCCGCCGAACAGGCCGAGCAATCAGCCGGAGGCGACGATGCAGTGGATGCCGAGTTCGAGGAAGTGAAGGAAGACAAAAAAGAGGACAAGTAAAAGGTAAGCGCCAGCTTACCTCCTCTTGGTAGGAGCCTGCCCTGCAGGCGAAAGACTGAGCGATCCATAGGGCTCGTTCGCTTTCGCCTGCAGGGCAGGCTCCTACAAAATAGCTCGAAAGGCGCGGTGGCAATTCTGCGGAAAAGCCGCCGCGCCTTATGCCGTTAAAAAGCGCTTAAATAAAGAACACACTCGATATGTCCAAACGCGATTATTACGAAGTCCTCGGCGTCTCCAAGGGGGCGGATGAAAAGGAGCTGAAAAAAGCCTACCGGCGGGTGGCGATGAAATATCACCCGGACCGCAATCCCGATGATGCCGAAGCGGAGAACAAGTTCAAGGAGGCCAACGAGGCCTACGAAGTCCTGTCCGACCCGCAGAAAAAGGCGGCCTACGACCAGTTCGGCCATGCCGGTGTCGAGGGCCAGATGGGCGGCGGTGGCGCCGGCGGTTTCGGTGGATTCTCCGATATCTTCGGCGATGTGTTTGGCGATATCTTCGGCGGCGGTGGCGGCCGTCGCGGCGGCCCGGCGCGGGGTTCCGACCTGCGCTATGACCTGGAGCTGGACCTGGAAGACGCGGTGCGCGGCACCAACGTCAAGATCCGCGTACCCACCCTGGCCGCCTGTGGCACCTGTGACGGCTCCGGCGCCAAGCCGGGTTCCAACCCCCAGACCTGCGGCACCTGCGGCGGTATCGGCCAGGTACGCATGCAGCAGGGCTTCTTCTCGGTGCAGCAGACCTGCCCCAACTGTCGCGGCCGCGGCACCATCATCACCGATCCCTGCGGAAGCTGCCACGGTCGCGGTCGTGTGGAGGAGACCAAGACCCTGTCGGTCAAGGTGCCGCCGGGCGTCGACACCGGCGACCGTATCCGCCTGACCGGCGAGGGTGAGGCGGGACCGGACGGCGGCCCGCCCGGGGACCTGTATGTGCAGGTGGTGGTCAAGGAGCACGAGCTGTTCCAGCGCGATGGCAAGAACCTGTACTGTGAGGTGCCGATCAGTTTTGTGACTGCCGCGCTCGGCGGTGAACTGGAAGTGCCGACACTGGAAAGCAAGGTCAAACTGAAGATCCCGGCCGAGAGCCAGACCGGCAAGCTGTTCCGCCTGCGCGGCAAGGGCGTCACCCCGGTGCGTGGCGGCGCTCCCGGCGACCTGCTGTGTCGCGTGGTGGTGGAGACCCCGGTCAACCTGAGCGGCAGGCAGAGAGAGCTGCTGGAAGAGTTCTCCAGCACGCTCAGCGAAAAGAAAAATTCACCGCGCCAGACCGGCTGGTTTGAAGGGGTGAAGAATTTCTTTGGCGATATGAAACTGTAAGTCGGGACTCGGGACTCGGGACTCGGGACTCGGGACTCGGGACTCGGGACTCGGGACTCGGGACTCGGGACTCGGGACTCGGGACTCGGGACTCGGACGGAGCGCTCCGGAGTCACTGTAGGGGCGAACCTTGTGTTCGCCCGGCCCGCAGTGGTCCGATTTCCCGCTGTTACCCGCCTCGTCCAGGGCGAACACAAGGTTCGCCCCTTGGTCGCCCCGGTTCAGCCGTCGTCGGTATGCTGTTTCAAGCGGCGCCGGAACTCCTCGTGATACTCCCGCTGTACTTTCTTCAGTTCCTCCAATTGCCGCTCGTCCAGCACACTGACCAGCTGTGCCCGCGTCTCCGCGCGAATCGCGATCATCTTCGCGTCGATTTCCTCTTTCTGTTTTTGGTCGAGTGTCGGTATATCGCCGCTCAGGAAGCCGTATTCCTTCAGCATTGCTTTCTTTTTCTCGAAGTTCTGCTCCAGTATCGGCAGTGCGCTGTTTTCCTGTTCCGGTGTCAGCTTCAGGCGCAGGGTCAGCCAGTCGGCGATATCGTCGTATTTTTCCCAGAAGTTCTCGCCGAGGCCCTCGTCGTCCGCCCTGAGCTGCATGGCGCAGAACAGCAGGCTGACGGCGAGCAGCACGGGGAACAGCCGGGCAAAGGTGCCGGGGTGAGTGAATACTTGCATGGTTGGCGCTCCAATCATCCATCTATCTGAAGCCTAGCCCGGATATTTCATCAGGGGCCACGATGATCGCGCCGAGATCTGTGCGCTCAGTGCATTTTTGTGGCGTACATGCATGCTTATTGCACGTATTAGCCGCAAAAATGTGCTGAGCGTGCAGAGATCAAGCGAGGGCGTGGCCAGCGTTGGCCGGTGACAATCTGTCCCCGCGGAGATCCCTGAAGACATTAACGAAAACATAGAGTTACGCTGAATACTAAGCGGCCTGGTGAAATATCCGGGCTAGCAGATGTGCAGGGCGGGACCGGTCCGAGAGAGTGCATACTGCAGTTCGTGCCGTGAAATCCCGTTGGGTTGGGCTCGCCCGGATTGCATCGGCGGCGGCCTCTGCTTGAATTGTTCCTGTCCGTTGGTTTCCATGGTGGTGGGCCGGGCCGTTTTTGCCGACGCGGTGCCAGTGAATCCTATGCCACGGGATTGCACAGGGGGTAGAATCGGCGGCTTTGTATCGGGGTTTGACGGGAGAGTGCAGTATGGCGGTAAAAATAGCGGTAACCGGCTTTGGCGGGCGCATGGGCCGCGCCCTGGCCGCGGCGGTGGTGCAATCCGGGCAGGCCGAGCTGTCCGCGGCGGTGGTGCGCCGGGGCTCCAGCCTGGTCGGCGCCGATGCCGGTGAGGTGGCGGGCCTGGGCCGCAACGGACTGGCGATCGTCGACGATCTCGGGCAAGCGGACTTCGACGTGTTGATCGACTTTACCGCGCCGGATGCGACCCGGGACAACGCCGATTTCTGCGCCAGAAAAGGGCGCCCGATCGTGATCGGCACCACCGGGTTTGACGAGCGGCAGAAAAGCGCGGTGCTGGCCCAGGCGGAGCGGGTGCCGCTGTGTCTCGCCAGCAACTTTTCCACCGGTGTGAATCTCTGTTTCAATCTGCTGGAAACCGCTGCCCGCGTGCTGGGCGATGAATCCGATATCGAAATTGTCGAGGCCCACCACCGGCACAAGGTGGATGCGCCCTCCGGTACCGCGCTCAGCATGGGGGAAGTCGTGGCCGACACCCTCGGCCGCGACCTGTCGCAGGTGGCGGTCTACGGCCGCGAGGGGCAGACAGGCGCGCGCGAGCGCGACACCATCGGCTTTGCCACCGTGCGCGGCGGCGACGTGGTGGGTGAGCACACGGTAATGTTCATGGCCGAGGGCGAACGGGTGGAGATTACCCACAAGGCCAGCAGCCGCCTGTCCTTCGCCCGCGGTGCCGTGCGCGCCGCGCTGTGGCTGGTGGCGGAAGGACGCACACCCGGCCACTACGATATGCGCGATGTACTGGGCCTGAAAAACTGACGAGGATTCCGAATTGGAAAAGAAACTGATTGTCGGCAGTGAAGAGTGGTGCGGTCTGCCCTCCCTGGGGGTGCCCGCCATCAAGGCGCGAGTGGATTCCGGGGCCAAGACCTCGTCGCTGCACGCCTATAACATCCAGACTTTCAAGCGCGACGGCGACCCCTGGGTGAGCTTCGAGGCCCACCCCCTGCAGCACCTGCGCCGCCCGTCGGTGCGCTGCGAGGCCAAGCTGCTGGACAAGCGTACGGTGCGCAGCTCCTCCGGCGAGAGCGAGCGGCGCCCGGTGATCCGCACCGCCCTGTCCATCGGCGGCAGTGTCTGGGACATCGAGCTGACCCTGACCAACCGCGACACCATGGGCTACCGTATGCTGCTGGGGCGCGAGGCGATGCTCGGGCGCATGATGGTGGACCCGTCGGAGAGCTTCTGTCTCGGTGAAATCCGCCCCAGCGAGCTGGAGGAGTACTACCGGGACGAGCACCATATGGCCGGCACCGGCCTGCGTATCGGCCTGCTGGCGTCCAACCCCGACCTGTACAGCAACCAGCGCATCATGGAGGCGGGTGCCGAGCGCGGCCACCGCATGAGCTTCCTGGATATCCGCCAGTGCTATATGAAACTGGACGCCAACGATCCGGAAGTGCACTACCGCGACGGCCGCATCCTCAACAACCTGGATGCGGTGATTCCGCGTATCCGGCCCAGCCAGACTTTCTACGGCTGCGCCCTGACGCGCCACTTCGAGAGTCTCGGCGTCTTCGCCCTGAACGGTTCCTCGGCCATCAGCCAGTCGCGCGACAAGCTGTTCTCGCTGCAGTTGCTGCAGCAGGCCGGGCTGAATATTCCCACCTCCGGTTTTGCCAACTCGCCGGTGGATACCAACGAGCTGATCGAGATGGTCGGCGGCGCGCCGCTGATCGTGAAACTGCTCGAGGGCACCCAGGGCCGGGGCGTGGTACTGGCGGAGACCCGCAAGGCCGGCGAGTCGGTGATCAACGCCTTCAAGTCCCTGAAGGCCAACCTGCTGGTACAGGAGTTTATCCGCGAGGCCCAGGGCAAGGACCTGCGCCTGTTCGTGATCGACGGCAAGGTGGTGGCGTCTATCCAGCGGGAGGCGGCACCGGGTGAATTTCGCGCCAATATCCACCAGGGCGGCACCGCCTCCGTGGTCAAGGTGACACCGGACGAGAAGCGCCTGGCGGTCAAGGCGACCAAGGCGCTGGGGCTCAAGGTCGCCGGTGTGGATATCATCCGCTCGAAGAAGGGCCCGCTGCTACTGGAGGTCAACTCCTCGCCGGGCCTGGAGGGGATCGAGAGCGCCACGCGCAAGGATGTGGCCGGTTCGATGATCGTGTCGATCGAGAAGGCCCTGAAGTGGCGGCCCGCCGCCGCCAACGCCGATACCGCGTCACAGGAGAGCTGAACCCGCTGCCACCGCTGTTCTCCCGGCGGGCACCGGCCGGTGCCCGCTGGCGTTGCCCGCCTCCACCCCGCTTGGCGAAGCGTTTTCACCGCGACTAATCTTTGGTGAGGCCGGAAAAGGCATTCCGGCGCATCTTCCCACCCCGGCCTGGCGCAGGCCGACAATGTCATGTGACTGGTCGCCAGGGATGGCCAGTGGGCTCGGCACCAGGCGCCGCGGCCCCGGTGACCGGCTTGGAGTCGTGCGGTGAAACACCCCTTCCGCGTTTGCCCGGTCCGCCCCGGATCACTGGTCGTATACCCGTTATTGCTGATGGCGCTGGTGGCGGCCCCGGCCCAGGCCTCGAACCGCCTGTCCGATTCCACCGCCGGCCGCCGGGTCATGGTCGACTATATCGTCCACTTCGCCCACCACCTGCAGTGGCCGATCGCGGCCTTTACCGGCACCGACGCGCCGTTTCGCATCTGCGTGATGGGGGGCGCGGAATTATTCGAGCCTCTGACGGAACGGCTCGACCGCCACCGCGTGGGTGGCCGCCGGGTCGAGCTGCTGCGGGTCGAAGAGGGCGAGACAACCCGTGCGCGCAGCTGCCAGATCCTGGTATTCGGCGCCATGGAGCGCGCCAACCTGTTGAAGACCATGGGAGCGCTGGAGTTCTTCCCGGTGCTGACCGTCAGCGACGCCGACCGCTTCGCGGTGACCGGCGGCATGGTGGAGTTCGCCGGCAGCGGCGCCAATGTGGCCCTGCAACTGAACAAGACCATGCTCGAGCGGGCGGAACTCAAGATCGGCGACAGTCTCTTCCGCCTGAGCCGCAAGCTGCGCTGAGCGCGCCCCGCGAAAGCGCCGGCGGAAATTTGTACTGGAATCGGCTGCCGGTTTGGCGTAGAATCTGCGCCCGGTTTGGGCTGGCCTCGCGACCTCCTGTCGCGGCGACGGCTGCCCGTCAACGCCGGCGGCAAGCGCCGGCCACAGAGTGAGAGCCGCGCGTGAAGAATTGAAAAGAGCGAGATGAAGCCCAGGTGTTTCATCTCGCTTTTTTACAATTGGAGCCCGCAAAAAGTTACGCCCGCAAGCACTGGAGATCAATTTGACTAAGACTGTCCCCACGCCGGAGTCCCCTGCGCCCCACAACTTTATGGAGAGTACAACCCCGGCCCTGCTGGTGCTGGCAGATGGCAGTGTTTTTGAAGGGCGCGCAATCGGGGCCCACGGCAGCGCCGTCGGTGAAGTGGTCTTCAACACCTCGATGACCGGCTACCAGGAAATCCTCACCGATCCGTCTTACGCGCGCCAGATCGTCACTCTCACCTATCCGCATATCGGCAATACCGGTACCAACTCTGAGGATGAGGAGTGTGCGGATATCTGGGCGGCGGGACTGGTGATCCGCGACCTGCCGCTGCTGGCCAGCAGCTTCCGCAAGGAGCAGTCACTGGATGACTATCTCCGCTCGCGCAACGTGGTCGGCATCGCCGATATCGACACCCGTCGCCTGACCCGCCTGCTGCGGGACAAGGGCGCGCAGAGCGGCTGCATCGTCGCCGGAGAGGGCATCGACCGCGATGCGGCACTGGCGCAAGCAAACGAGTTCGCCGGCCTCAAAGGCATGGACCTGGCGAAGGTGGTCTCCACCAAAACACACTACGCCTTCAACGAGGGTACCTGGGAGCTGGGGCAGGGCCACAGGCCGGCGCCGGAGCAGCCCTACAAAGTGGTGGCCTACGACTACGGCGTCAAGCGCAATATCCTGCGCATGCTGGTGGACCGCGGCTGCGACGTGACTGTCGTTCCGGCGCAGACGCCAGCGGAAGAGGCGCTGGCGCTGAATCCGGACGGTATCTTCCTGTCCAACGGTCCCGGTGATCCCGAGCCCTGCGATTACGCCATCGAGGCGATCAGAACCTTTATCGACAAGGGCATCCCCACCTACGGTATCTGTCTCGGCCACCAGTTGCTGGGCCTGGCGGTGGGCGGTCGCTCGGCGAAGATGAAATTCGGTCACCACGGCGGCAACCACCCGGTGCAGGACCTGGCGTCCGGCAAGGTGATGATCACCGCGCAGAACCACGGCTTTGCGGTGGACGAGGATTCGCTGCCGGACAATGTGGAAATTACCCACAAATCCCTGTTCGACGGCACGCTGCAGGGGATCCGCCTGAAGGACAGGCCGGCCTTCAGCTTCCAGGGCCACCCGGAAGCGAGCCCGGGCCCCCACGACATGGCGCCGCTGTTCGACCGCTTTATCGAACTGATGCAGGTACGGAAGAACGGGACTCGGGACTCGGGACTCGGGACTCGGGACTCGGGAGGGGAGCATTGAGCGTATCTCACTTTCGTGAATTAGAGGTGTGGCGTTTGGCCATGAGCCTCGCAACGCAGGTTTATTCGCTGACGGCGGATTTTCCTCGTGAGGAGCGCTATGGGCTTAGCTCTCAGTTGCAACGTTCGTCAGTATCGATTCCGTCGAATATTGCCGAGGGCAATGCCCGCGGCAGCACGCGAGATTACGCGCGCTTTATTTCAATGGCGCAGGGATCCTGCGCAGAATTGCAGACCCAATTATTTCTGAGTAGGGAGTTGGCATTGGGAAACCCAAACGCAATTGATGACACTTTGGCCACATGCAACAGAGTGGGCCAGATGCTGTTAAAGCTCCACCGCGCACTGACAACCAGAATGGACCCCGAGTCCCGAGTCCCGAGTCCCGAGTCCCGGAGTTACTAATGCCAAAACGCACAGACATCAAAAGCATTCTGATTATCGGCGCCGGCCCCATCGTCATCGGCCAGGCCTGCGAATTCGACTATTCCGGTGCGCAGGCCTGTAAGGCGCTGCGGGAAGAGGGCTACCGGGTGATCCTGGTGAACTCCAACCCCGCCACCATCATGACCGACCCGGCCATGGCCGACGCCACCTACATCGAACCGGTGGAGTGGCGCAATGTGGCCAAGATCGTCGAACAGGAGCGCCCGGATGCGATCCTGCCCACCATGGGCGGGCAGACCGCGCTGAACTGCGCGCTGGACCTGGACAAACACGGCGTGCTGGAAAAGTTCGGCGTGGAGCTGATCGGCGCCGACAAGAACGCGATCGAGAAGGCCGAGGATCGCGACCTGTTCGACAAGGCGATGAAGGCCATCGGCCTGGAAACGCCGCGCGCGAAGATCGTGCACTCCCTGGAAGAGGCGAAGAAGGTGCCGGAGGAATACGGCTTCCCGGTCATCATCCGCCCGTCCTTCACCATGGGTGGCTCCGGCGGCGGTGTGGCCTACAACTGGCCGGAATTCGAGGAAATCTGCAAGCGCGGCCTCGACCTGTCGCCGATCAACGAATTGCTGATCGACGAATCCCTGCTCGGCTGGAAAGAGTACGAGATGGAGGTGGTGCGCGATAAGAACGACAACTGCATCATCGTCTGCGCGATCGAGAACTTTGACCCGATGGGCGTGCACACCGGCGACTCCATCACCGTGGCGCCGTCGCAGACCCTGACCGACAAGGAATACCAGCTGATGCGCAACGCCTCCCTGGCGGTGCTGCGCGAGATCGGCGTGGAGACCGGCGGCTCCAACGTGCAGTTCGGGGTCTGCCCGAACACCGGCCGCATGGTGGTGATCGAGATGAACCCGCGGGTATCCCGCTCCTCGGCGCTGGCCTCCAAGGCCACCGGTTTCCCGATCGCCAAGGTAGCCGCCAAGCTGGCGGTCGGCTATACGCTGGACGAACTGCAGAACGAAATCACCGGCGGCGCGACGCCGGCCTCCTTCGAGCCCAGCATCGATTACGTGGTCACCAAGATCCCGCGCTTCACCTTCGAGAAATTCGGCGAAGCGGACGCGCGCCTGACCACGCAGATGAAATCCGTGGGCGAGGTGATGGCCATCGGCCGCACTTTCCAGGAGTCGCTGCAGAAGGCCCTGCGCGGCCTGGAAGTGGGCAGCTACGGCCTGGAAAGCAAAATCGACCCGAACGAAGAGGGCGCCAGGGAGCGCCTGCGCCGCGAGCTGTCCGTGCCCGGTGCCGAGCGCATCTGGTATGTGGGGGACGCCTTCCGCATGGATATGAGCGTCCAGGAAGTCTATGAGCTGTCCGGTATCGATCCCTGGTTCCTGGTGCAGATCGAGGAGCTGATCAAAATAGAGCAGCCGCTCAAGTCGATGCCCACCTCGGCCATCGATGCGGCCACCATGCGCTTCCTGAAGCGCAAGGGCTTCTCCGATATGCGCCTGGCCAACCTGCTGGGTGTCAGCCAGAAGACCGTGCGCGAATTCCGCCACAAGCTGGGCGTCTTCCCGTCCTACAAGCGGGTGGATACCTGTGCGGCCGAGTTCGCCACCAGCACCGCCTATATGTACTCCACCTACGACGAGGAGTGCGAATCGAATCCGTCCGGGAACAAGAAAATCATGGTGCTCGGCGGCGGCCCCAACCGTATCGGCCAGGGCATCGAGTTCGATTACTGCTGCGTGCACGCGGCGCTGGCGATGCGCGAGGACGGTTACGAGACCATCATGGTCAACTGCAACCCGGAGACAGTCTCCACCGACTACGACACTTCCGACCGCCTCTACTTCGAGCCGGTGACACTGGAAGACGTACTGGAAATCGTGCACAAGGAAAAGCCGGAAGGCGTGATCGTGCAGTTCGGTGGCCAGACACCGCTGAAGCTGGCGCGCTTCCTGGCCGCCGAGGGGGTGCCGATCATCGGCACCACACCGGAGCAGATCGACCGCGCCGAGGACCGCGAGCGCTTCCAGCAGATGATCGTGCGCCTGGGCCTGAAACAGCCCAAAAACGCCATCGTGCGTTCGGTCAACGAGGCTGTCCGTGAAGCGAAGGAAGTGGGCTACCCGCTGGTGGTGCGCCCCTCCTATGTGCTGGGCGGCCGCGCGATGGAGATCGTCTACAAGGAAGACGAGCTGCTGAACTACATGAAGGAAGCGGTGGAGGTCTCCGAAGACTCACCGGTGCTGCTGGATAACTTCCTCAATGCCGCCATCGAGGTGGACATCGACGCGGTTTCCGATGGCGAGGATGTCGTGATCGGCGCCATCATGCAGCATATCGAGCAGGCCGGTGTGCACTCCGGTGACTCCGCCTGCTCGCTGCCGCCCTACAGCCTGGCGGCGGATGTGCAGGACCTGATGCGCGAGCAGGTGAAGGCCATGGCACGCGAACTGGGCGTCGTGGGCCTGATGAACACCCAGCTGGCCTACCAGGACGGCGAGATCTTTGTGATCGAGGTGAACCCGCGCGCTTCCCGCACCGTGCCCTTCGTCTCCAAGTGTATCGGCACCTCCCTGGCCAAGGTGGCCGCGCGCGTGCAGGCCGGTATCAGCCTGAAAGAGCAGGGCTTTACCGAGGAAATCGTGCCGGATTACTTCTCCGTGAAGGAGTCGGTATTCCCGTTCAACAAGTTCCCGAAGGTGGACCCGATCCTGGGCCCGGAGATGAAATCCACCGGCGAGGTCATGGGCGTGGGCGCCACCTTCGCCGAGGCCTTCGACAAGGGCCTGCTGGCCGCCGGCGATACCCTGCCGGAATCCGGCAAGGTGTTCATCTCGGTGCGCGACTTCGACAAGCCCGAAGTGGTGGGCGTGGCGCGCGACCTGGCGGGCCTCGGTTTCGAGCTGGTGGCTACCCGCGGTACCGCCGGGGTCTTGCAAGATGCCGATATTCCCGTTACAACCGTCAACAAGATGAGCGAGGGGCGCCCGCATATCGTCGATATGATCAAGAACGACGAGATTGCACTGGTGGTCAATACCACCGAGGGGCGCCAGGCCATTCGCGATTCCGCCGATATCCGCCGCAGCGCGGAGAACCACCAGGTGTGCTACACCACCACGCTGGCCGCGGCCAAGGCCATGGCCCTGGCGATGCAGCAGGGTGAGTCGCTGGCGGTACGCCGTTTGCAGGACCTGCACCAGCGCGTGGTCAAGTTGCCGGAATAGCCGGTCGGCGCCAATCCGGGAGCCTGCAGGGCGGGATCCCGGAGAGAAATTCTCAAGAAAAGAGCAGCCGGGTTTCGCACAGCGGGCGGAACCCGGCTTTCTAGTAATAAGAATTGGAGGTCCCACATTGAACCGGGTACCAATGACCATTGAAGGCGCCGACGCACTGCGCGCTGAACTGGAAAAACTGAAAAAGGTCGAGCGTCCGGCGGTTGTCCAGGCCATCGCGGAAGCGCGCGAGCACGGCGACCTGAAGGAGAACGCCGAGTATCACGCCGCGCGTGAGAAGCAGGGTTTTATCGAGGGGCGCATCCAGGAAATCGAGGGCAAGCTGTCCCATGCACAGGTGATCGATGTCAAAACCATCGAGCCCAGCGGTAAGGTGATTTTCGGCACGACCGTGACCATTATCCATATGGATGACGATGCGGAAGTTACCTACAAGATTGTCGGTGATGACGAAGCGGATGTGAAACAGCAGAAAATTTCAGTGAACTCCCCCATCGCCCGCGCGCTGATCGGCAAGGAGATCGGGGATGTGGTGGAAGTGCACACGCCTTCCGGTGCGGTGGAGTATGAAATCGATGCCGTTGAGCATCTCTGACACCGTATCTGTTCTCGAGTGATAAAAACAAGGGCGGCCTCTGGCCGCCCTTGGTTTTTGTGGACTGCGCAAAGTGATTGCTGTTATCTGCACAGTAAACCACGTCAACAGGTTCGCAGGGTTACTGCCAGACCTTGGCGTGGTTGGCGATACCCACCTGGGTTGTGTAGGCCGACTCGTGATGGCCTACCTGGGAAATGCTCACCTTGTTGAAGAGGCCGAGCTGGGAGGAAACAGCCAGGTGGCCGACCCCGTCCTGACATACATTCAGCTTGTTCGCGAAGCCTTTCTGAAAGCCCAGTGCCTCGTTGTGGATGCCTATCTGAAGCATGGATGCCTTGTTGCCAAAGCCGGATTGCAGGATGGTCGCATCGTTGCCGAACCCGTGCAGCTGGGTAGTGCTGGCATGGTTGAATTTGCCATCCTGGTCGATGCTTGAGTCCTGGCCGAAACCGCTCTGCTTGGCCGAGGCATCATTACCCAGACCTGTCTGGGTAATCGAGGCATTGGAGTGGAAGCTCAGGACCTGGGTTACGTCGGCCTTGTTGAAGAAGCCGGACTGGTCAATGGTGGACGTATTGCCGACACCTGCCAGCTGTAGTGTAGAGGCCTTGTTGCCCACGCCGTACTGCATGGTGGTGGCGGTGCTGCCGAGTTGGGAAATCTGGGTGGTGCTGGAATAGTTGCCAATGCCACTCTGCATACTGGTGCTGGTATTGTGGGCACCGTGCGCCTGCAGGGAGTAGGCGTCGTTATGGGCGCCGTCCTGCTGCTGGTAAATGGTGCTGTGGCGTTCGGCACTCTGGGTGGCATCCGCGTTGTTGAAGAAACCGTGTTGATCCTGTTCGATCAGGTTCTTCTTGGTGGCGTGGCCTGTCTGGGTTGCGGAAGCCGAGTTGCCTACACCGACCTGGTTCTGCACCGCGGTGTTGTCCTCGGCAAATGCCGTACCGCCGATGGTCAGCAAAATGGCCGCGGCGATGGGGGTTAACGTCTTCATGAGTGTCTCCATTACTACAAACTTCAATGAGCTCTGACGTCGATGAATTCCGGCTTGAATCAAGCCGGCTTGAAATGGCACCAGTGCCGGTGCCATCGGGCTTTACAGCGGAGGAGCAATGCCGGTCCGGCACGTAAGCCCGCTGTAAATCTTCCCCGCCCGCGGCCTGCTCGGGAGGTCGCGTTTCCGGACGGGATCAATAGGGTTGTTTCGGAAGGCCAATCCATTGGTGGCTGAAGATCCTTAAAAACAGGTTGTCTCCCCATTATTCTTGTCGTGGCGTTTTGCTTTCGCTATGAGAGGGAAGTGCCAAATATGGTGGGAAAAAAGTCTTGTTTTTGATGAAAATTGCGCAACTGTCATTTCCTGAAAAATTACAGCCATGATTCTTTTGGTTGGAGCCGTCAGTAGGGTGAGCGGCACCTGTGAGAGACGGTAAAGTTGGTGCGGAACCAGGTCGGGGAAGTGGTTCTGAAAAGCCGCCCTGAAGAGAAGGCATGCAGAGCAGCCCTAGTGGTCCATGCGGAAAGTTGTGTAACTGTTCGCGTCGCCAAAGCGTCCAGCTCTGCGTTGAGAAAGCTTGAAATAGAACCACTATTCCTGCGCTTTCTCGCCTTGATCTGAACACTTTGGCTGTGCTCCTTAGTCACCAAACTTTCCGCATGGACCACTAGCAGGGGCTCAAGACAGTAATCCGGGGAAGTGGAGCGGCGGACGGCCAGGGCATCCGCCCCGACGATCCACCGCCTGCAAACGGTTTAGTGCGCCTTGCGTCACTGGATAACGACAGCGTTATTTCCTATACCGTTTTGAGTGATGTTCGCCGTCTCGGCGTAGCCGCTCTGTATGACGGTCGCCTCGTTGAGACCACCGGACTGGTTGATGATTGCCAGGTGACTGCCGCTCGGGCCGAACTGATAGACATCGGCGCTGTTGAGAAAGCCGCGCTGGTTGACGACCGCGGTGTTGTACCAGGATACCTGGGTCACCTGGGCCTCATTGCCAAAGCCGCTCTGGTAAATCTCGGATGTGTTGTGGAGGTCACCCTGGGCAGAGATCGCCGTGTTGGCAAGGCCGTCCTGGTGAATGCTCGAGTAGTGCCCGGTACCCGATTGCAGGATGTCCGCCTCGTTGCCGACACCACTCTGGTAGATATAGGCATCGGAGTTGTAACTGGCATACTGGCCGATGGAGGCGCCGTGAACGGAGCCCATCTGCTCGATGACCGCCACATTGTCTCCGCCGGCCACCTGGTAAATCTCGGCATCGTTGGCAAAGCCATTCTGCCGGATGGTTGCCTCGCTGTCGTCGTTGTCCAGCTGCCAGGTGGAGGCCTCGTTGAAGGCCCCGGACTGGTGAATGTTGGCGATATTGCCGGTGCCGTTCATCTGCAGGGAGTAGGCCTCGTTCGCCAACCCGTCCTGCACCTGGTAGATATGGCTTTCCGTTTCTCCGCGCTGGCTGGCCTCGGCATTGTTGAAGGCGCCGCCCTGTTCCAGCTGGATCAGGTTTCCGCTGGATCCCGGATCGTCCTGGTCGGCCACGGCCTCGTTGTCGATGCCATTCTGGTTGGTAATCGCCGTATTGTCTGCCGCTGCAACAAGTCCGCTTGTGGCCAACATCAGTGTGGCGGCGATAGGAGTAAGTGTTTTCACCGGTGGCTCCTTTACTTCTCACTTCAAAGGATCTGTTTACTGGTGGGCCGGTTGTTGCCGTTACCACTGGTATCGCAATTTCAGATCGACAAAGGGGCGGCCGTGTGGCCGCCCCATTGTTCCAGCAATAAAACGCGCTTACTGGACTGTCAAAGCGAAGTTGCCGATACCAACCTGTCCGGTAATGGAAGTATTGCTGTTGGTAACGAACTGCAGGGTGATGCTGTCGTTGGCAATACCCAGCTGGCTGGTAACAGACAGCTGATTGAATCCGGCCTGGAAGGTTACAGAGTCGTTGGCGAGACCGGTCTGGAAGGTGTACTGATCGTGGAACGCACCCAGTTGGGTCACGTCGGAATCGTTCACGATACCATTCTGTACGGTCAGTGAGTCGTGGCCCAGGCCGACCTGGTCAGTCCACGCGTCGTTGGCGATACCGTTCTGGTAGGTCTCGGCATCGTGGAAGGCGCCGCTCTGGTCAGTGTCGGCATCGTTGGCAATACCGTCCTGGTCCACCAGGGCGTCGGAGAAGAAAGCGAAGATCTGGTTGACTTCACCTTCGTTGCCTGCGCCTGTCTGGTTGACTTCACCATCGTTGAAGGCACCACCAACCTGGCGAACGACACCGTCGTTGCCAAAGCCGACCTGCATGACAGTGGCGTCACTGAAGTTTTCGCCCAGCTGTACGGTGGCACCATCGTTGCCGGCACCCACTTGGGTCACTGTGGCATCGTTGAAGTTACCGCCCGCCTGCAGGGAGAAAGCGTCGTTGGCAATGCCGATTTGCAGGTGATCGATATCACCGAAATCTTCACCACCAGTCTGGATTGCCAGGGAGTCGTTGAAGAGACCTACCTGGGTTTGGTTGGTTTCGTTGTTGTTTACGTCACCGCCAGCCTGAACGGAAATGGCATCGTTGCCGATACCCAGTTGGCTTTTGGTGGCCATGTTGTTGTCTGCCAGAACACTACCGCTTGCTGCAAGAAGTACTGCTGCGGCGATCGGGGAAAACGTCTTCATGTGTTGCTCCTTTCACTTACGTCCGACGTTGGAAGAATCAGTACGTACCCTGCTGGCCGTACCGATTTACAATGGCGCAGATCCCTGCACCATGTCTGGGTCAGCGGAGTGGCGGTCGTCACCCGGCCCGCCACTGGCTTCGCTGCTGAAACTTTTCATCTTTCCCATCCCGCGCAACGGCACGTTTCCGGATGGGGAAACCCGACTGGCCCCGATTCGTCTGAAGGTGGCCTTGGCTCCCTGTAGTACTGCCGGTAGAGGCTCCGCTGGCGGCGACTCAGGCGACGGTGACTTTGGTTGGGAGTTTACAAATCAATCAAACTGTTCAAAGTTTGACCTGAAGATGTATTGAGTCTTGCTGCTCAATCGGGAGGTGGCCATAGGAGAGAAGTGTCGAAACACTAGGAAAAAAGTTCGATTTTTGAACAGTTGTGCTTTTGGATGCTGGGAACGGGGCAGGGGGTGCCCGGGGGAGTCGCTGTTTCCGTCCGGGGTTGCCTGCTGTGGGGAATCGACTGTGGTTTCGTCGATGGGGCGCATACGCCGCGCCCCGGAATGGAAGGTTTTACCCGGCGTTGCCGGAGTGCACTGCGGGTCTTGTTCAGTGCACCAGAGACACGGAGTTACCGCTGCCCGATTGGGTCACTATTGCCGAGGAGGAGGAGCCGGCCTGGATGATCGCGGTTTCATTCAGGCTGCCGGACTGGCTGATCACGGAAAGGTGGCTGCCGCCCATACCGAGGGTGCCGGTCTGCCGCACGGCGGCCGTATTGAAAGAGCCATCCTGGGTCACGATGGCACTGTTGTACAGGTCTTCCTGGATCACAACAGTGCCGTTGGCAAAGCCGCTCTGGGCGATATCGGCTTCCTGGAATTCGCCCGCCTGGTCTATGTCGGCACGGTTGAAGGCACCCTGTTGCCCGGCACTGGAAAAATGACCGACGCCGGTCTGCGCGATATCGGCCTCGTTGTCGGTGCCGTGCTGATCGATATAGGCCTCGCTGTGATAGCTGGAGACCTGTGAGATGGAGGCGCTGTGCACCTGCCCGCGCTGCTCTGTAGCCGCCGTGTTGCCGATGCCGAGGTCCTGTTGGATTTCGGACTGGTTGTCGTAACCCCGCTGTTCGGAGATGGCGCGGTTGTCCACAGCGACCTTCTGCAGGGTGCCGGCGCTGTTGCGGACGCCCAGCTGGTAGATCGCGCTGCTATTGCCGGACCCCCCCAGCTGCAGGCTGGTGGCAGAGTTCAGGAAGCCTTCCTGGATTTGTTCGATACTGCTGTCGGACTCCTCCCTCTGGCCCGCAGTAAGGGTATTGTAGGCTCCGTCCTGTTCCTGGATCAGGCTGTTGTCGGAAGCGCCGGGCTCGATCTGTTCGGCGTAGGCGGTATTGCCCGTGCCATCCTGGGTCTGTTCGGCGCTGTTGTCGGCCGCGGTTGCGGTAACGCTCGCGATCAGCAGCAGTGGCGCGGCAGTTGCGGAAAGGATTTTCACGTTGAGTTCCCAACCTTTATCAGTCGTATTGATTGACCGTTACATTGGCGGCAGTGGCGCCGGTGACGGTCACCGAGGTCGTCAGGCCATTGCCGCTCTGGTAGATGTCCACATTGTGGCGAACGCCTATTTCACTGACCTGGGCGGAGTTCCGGATGCCGACCTGGGATACGCCCGCGGTATTGGCGTAGCCCACCTGGTTCAGCTGGATAAAGTTTTCATACCCGGCCTGCAGCAGTGCGGCGATGTTGCTTTCGCCCAACTGGCGGGCAATCACCGAATTCTCCCCCCCGGACTGGATGACCGACAGGGTATTCTGCTGGCCACTCTGGAGAACGGAGAGGTAGTTCAGCAGGCCGTATTGTCTGGCATCCACCCGGTTGAAATTGCCGTCCTGGAGAATCATTGCCAGGTTGGCCAATGAAGCTGTACTGCTGTAATCCAGCTCGCTGCTGTTGGCCAGTTCCGAGCCGGGCGCCAGGTCCTGGGCACCGGCAATACCACAGGGGCCGCCGGCAAACAGCAGGGTCAGTGCGCGGACGGCAATTGAATGCGCAATTCTCATCGGTGGAAATCTCACTCTGGCGCCCGGCCGGCGCAGGCTGCGTGCATCGGCAATGTTCAATAGCGGCACCGGTTTACATGATGTAAGTGCTTTCGTTGAGGTAGTACTGCAGAATCGGGTTGTTGATCTCGTCCGGATTGGCCAGGGCCCAGGAATTGCTGACAATTCCCTCGCTGATCAGGTGGATGACCGCCGACTCCATTGCCGACAACATGGCCAGTTGCGCCGGCTCGTTGGTGGTGGTGCCGGCCTCCATTTCCAGCAACCGCCGGAACTTGATGAAGCGATAGACATCGGCGCTGATGGCCTTGGAATAGACCGTTTTGGAGGTCAGTACCGAGTGCAGTATGCGGCCGGAGCGGATATCGATGGCGCGGAGGTTGACGGTCACCTGGTCCACACGATACTGGTCGTCGATACCGATGCCGAAGTAGCGGGCCCCGGCACCGCCGGTGCGGATATTGGTGTCGTAGGCGACGATTCCCCCTTCCAGCAGGATATTGGCGGCCACCAGCGACGGCAGCGGACTGTTGTTGTTGGCGGGGGCATTGGGTTTGTTCAGGCCGGCACGGATGATCTTGCGCTCTGTCAGGAGGTTCTGCAGGCCTTCGCGTTCCAGCGGGATAAACCAGCCGGATTCATTGAGCACATCCATCAACATGGAGGCGCCGCCCTGGGTTACCGCAGTGGAAAAGCTGCTGTTCGGGGCGGGCTTGTACTGGCCCGTCTGGTCGCGGAAACCGTAGACCGCCGCCAGTATCTTGCCCTTGGGTTGGGGCAGGTTGATCAGGTCCTTGTAGGTGCCCGTCCTCGGGGTCAGCTGGGCGTCACTTTTCCCGGGACCGAACAACGCGTCGCCAGTGCTCTTGACGGCGGTGCAGCCGCCCAATGTGACTGCGGTTGCCAGCAGGGGCAAGGCAAACCTTGTTATCGCAATACGCATTGCCTTTCTCTCCAGTAATTCTTATCAGAGTGAAGCTGAGGCGTTAATTTGTCGGGTTCAGTCCGCTGACTACGATTTCACTTTTGTCGCCGGTGTTGCGGTCGGTTACCAGTACCGTCAGTACGCCGTCGTTGTCGAGGATCTGGACAATGAAGTCGTCGGTCACCAGCTCGCCGCTGTTACCGTTACCCACATCGGTCAGCAACTGATTCAGCAGGCGCGTTTCCAGGGAGTCCGTGAAGCGGTCCAGCGGGCTGGGCTGTTCATAGAGGTCTTCCGGCGCATCGGGATCCTCGTGCGTGTCCTGCGCCTGGGCGTTGGACAGCAGGTAGCTGCCGTTCAGCGGATTGCCGCCGAAGTTGGGGTTTACCGGCTCATAGATCAGCTCCGTGGCCGAGGCCAGTCCGCCGCTCAGGAGAAGTAATGGGGCCAGTGGAGCGGCCCGCCATTTTGGATCTGTCGTCTTCATCAGAATTCATCCTTTCCGAGGTCGTAGTGATCGATCAGCGCGTTGCGCACCTTTTCCTGTAGCACTACTTCGTGGACATGTTTCGATACCTCTTCCGCCAGCTTTCGGATATCGTTCGTGCTGGGGCTGATAAAGCGCCGGAAAACGGTCTTGTTGTTGTAGGTGACCCAGATCAGGTTGCCCCAGCGGGCGGAGGGCCTCTCGTAAATCGTGAGGTTATAGTCGCTGTCGGGGTAGTGGAGATTGCGATAGGCACTCATATAGCGCGCGAAGTCATGGCCCGTCCGTGTGATGGTCCGGTCGATGTTGAAGCCGCTGATTTCATTCTCGATACGCCCGCTGTCATCCAGTTTTTCGCCGACAGCCTGTGGGTCCCCGGTCTCTTCCTGGGCCTGCAACGGCAGTTGGAAAAGCAGGAATAACAGTGCCATGCGTTTCATATCTTCTCGGCCTGGAGATGCAATTTGGCCCAGTTGCTCGCCTGCAAACGGTTTTTGACGCCGATCTTGCGGAAGATGTTGTACATATGGTTCTTCACGGTGTGCTCGCTCAGGTGGAGCTTTGATGCGATAACACTGTTCGGTTCACCGGTGGTCAATTGTGTCAGTATCTCCTGCTCCCGGGGAGTCAAAAGCAACTGGCCGCGTGTTTCATTGGGAGGTGGATGATCACTGTTCTGCAGGGCCGTACCCAGTTTTCGGATAAGGCTTTCCCGATCGGTACTGGCATCACAGAGCAGTAGCGTATTGTTGCCCTTCAGTTGTTGGCCAAGGCGAATAGAGGATTCCGCCGGGTAGTTGATCAGGAGGATTCTCGGGTGGTTCAGCTTTCTCAACAGGTCGAGAATATTGCCGGCCTCTCCGTTCGTCGCCAGGTGCCAGCAGTCGATGACGATGGCGCGATAATTCTGCAGGCAGTTTTTCTGTTTCCCGATTTCCGATTTTTCCCAGTTGAATGGCAGCGCGTCTGAGACCAGTGAGTAGAGCAGTTCACCTTGCAGGCCTGAACCGCTGAAGAAAAGAATTGGCATAAGCCGCTCCATTTTTGACAATGACCCGCGGTCCGGAATGCCTGTGCCTTGATGCCGGTTTTCCCGTCCGGGCCCTGTCACCTTTTAACCCCATGTCAACTGCGCCGTGGCGCAGGAGATCGTTGTTGTTTGAGATGAATCACTCATCATCTGAGAGTTTGGTTTGGAGTGTAGACACTATCCAGTCGCACACGGGGCAAATGGCCTCCACTCCGTTTTAATTCTTGCCACTTTTTAAACGGTGTAATGCGTTGTTACTTCCCGGGTCGGATATAGTTCTTTTTTGCTGGAAAGTCAGTTCCAATTTGAGCCGGGGCTCTTTCTTCTGCCTGTTTTTTGGGGTTTTCATTTTGAGACATTCGTGCGTCTTTTGGCGGGTTGTTCGGGTAAGAACGAGGTGTGTCCCGGGGGGTAGGACATTGGTATGGTCGGGCTGGGAAATTCTTCTCAGCAGAACGTACAGTTAAGTTCCAACCGATTAAAAACTCTGTTTGTAGCGGTTAGTTCGCTCGGTGTTCTGGCGTTTAAACCGGTTGTGTCCGATGGGAAATCGGTATCGGGGATATCGTAGAGATTCAATCTTTCGGATAATTTCTGGTTTATTCCGCAGATGGTACAAAAGTGCCATTTTCCTGGCATCCGTCGGACTCACTGTGTTCACCAGTTCCGGTCAGTTGTTCCCGGGCCAGCTTTGAAGCCGATGGAGCGCCGTGACCCTGGATTCCCAGGGGATGATGGGATTGCACCTTGTTGCCCCGGTGAAGGTGCAACCCCCCATGCTTGCGCCTGGGCAGAAGAGGCTTGAATTTAATTAATTAGTTAATTAAATTTAGGGATATCGACTGATCCATCTCTGCCCGTGGAGCCGAAATGACCAAAGCCCGCTCACCCGGTCGCCCCGCCCGGGATTCCGCCGACCTGCGCCACTCCCTGCTGGACGCCGCCCTGGTCTGTTATGCCCGGGAGGGCATCGCCTCCACCTCGGTCAAGGCGATCGCCGCTGAGGCCGGCGTCACCCCGGCGCTGCTGCACTACTATTTTGGCAACCGCGATCAACTGCGGGACGCGGTGGTCGGGGAGCGGGTGCTGCCGCTGCTGGCGGAAGTGCAGCAAAAGCTCGAGGCCGCCGGCGATGATGTTGGCCAGTTTGTGACCACCTTTGTCGCCGCGATGGGGGAGGCGGTGACACAGAACCCGTGGTGGCCGGCGCTCTGGGTGCGCGAGGTGCTGAGCGAGGGCGGGGCCCTGAGGGAGCTGGTGATCGAGCAGGTGGTGCGCGACTTCACCGCCGTCATGACGGAGCGCTTCGCCGCGGCCCAGCGCGCCGGGCGGCTGAATGCGGCGCTGGATCCGCGCCTGCTGATCGTCTCGCTGCTGGGCCTGACGCTCTTCCCCGCCGCCGGCAGCCATATCTGGCGCGAGGCGCTGGGCGCGGACGATATCACCAGCGAGGACCTGCAGCGGCATGCACTGGCATTGCTGTCGCGGGGACTCGAGTTGCAACCTTGAATAAGGGAGGATTCATCGCGGCGATGGTTGTGTTTCGGTACCTGATTCCGCCCGCGCTGGCACTGCTGCTGACGGCGGGCTGCCAGCCGGAGCGCGACCGGGCCCTGGGAACCCTGGAGTGGGATCGCATTGCGCTGCCGGCCCCGGCGGCGGAGAGGATCGTCGCGATCCAGGTAAGCGAGGGCCAGCGCGTGGAGGCGGGACAGACCCTGTTGCAACTGGATGAACGCCGCACCCGTGCCCAGCTCGCCGCCAACCGGGCACAGGTCGAGCGACAGCGGGCTTTCCTCGAAGAGCTCGATGCGGGCCCGCGCATCGAGGAGATAGAGCGTGCCGAGGCCAGCCTGCGCGAGGCGCGTGCACAGGAGAGAGACGCGCGGGACAACTACCGGCGCCTGAGCGCCCTCGGCGACAAGGATTATGTCTCCCAGTCGGACATCGACAGCGCGAAGGCGGCTGCCGATTCGGCCGCGGCGCAGGTGGAGTCGGCCCGGGCGGCCCTGCTCGAGTTGCAGCGAGGCACCCGCAGCGAGGAAATCGCCCAGGGGCAGGCGCAACTGGCCCAGGCGGAGGCCGACGCCCGCGCCCAGGCGGTTCTCCTGGACAAGCTCCAGGTACAGGCGCCGCGGAACGGCCTGGTAGACAGCCTGCCCTATAAGTTGGGTGACGAGGCGCCGGTCGGCGGACCGCTGGCGATCATGCTGGTGGGGGATACGCCCTATGCGCGGGTCTATATTCCCGAGCCCCTGCGGGCGGATGTGCGTGTCGGCGACTCTGCGCGGGTCCATGTAGAGGGTATCGGCCAGCCATTTCTCGGCCGGGTACGCATGATCCGCAGCGAGCCCAGCTTCACTCCCTACTACGCGCTGACCGGTGACGATGTGGCGCGTCTCAGCTACCTGGCGGAAATCCAGCTGGGCGAGGATGCGGTCGACCTGCCGGCCGGTCTGCCCCTGCGCGCGGAGTTTGGCCGGCGCGAGAGTGCGCAGTTCCTGCCACCGCCGGAGCTGCTGATCAGTAGCCGCGGGCGCGGCGCCCCCCGGGGGATGCAACCGTGAGCGGTGGCGACATTGCCATTCGTGCGCGCGGCCTGACCAAATGTTTTGGCGAGCTGCGCGCAGTCGACGATGTGGACCTCACCGTGGAGCGGCGCCAGGTCTACGGTTTCCTGGGTCCCAATGGTTCCGGCAAGTCCACCAGTATCCGCATGCTCTGTGGCCTGCTGACACCGACCGACGGCGAGATCGAGGTGCTGGGGCTGCGCATTCCCGAACAGGCGGAAACCCTGCGCCAGCGTATCGGCTACATGACCCAGCAATTTTCCCTGTTTGCCGACCTGACCCTGCAGGAAAACCTGGAGTTCCTGGCCGCGGTACAGAACCTGCCGCCGAAGAAGGCGCGCGAGCGGGTGGACGAACTGCTGGAGGAATACCACTTCAGCGACCGCGCCAACCAGCTGGCCGGTACCATGAGCGGTGGCCAGAAGCAGCGCCTGGCGCTGGCCGGCAGTGTCATTCACAACCCGGAACTGCTGTTCCTGGACGAGCCCACCAGCGCCGTGGATCCGGAGTCGCGGCGGGATTTCTGGGAAAAGCTGTTTGAGCTGGCGGACGCCGGCACCACCATACTGGTCTCTTCCCACTATATGGACGAGGCGGAGCGCTGCCACCGACTGGCGATTCTCGATCGCGGCGTGCTGGTCGCCGATGGCAGCCCGGCGGAACTCACCGGCAGGCTGGCCGACCGTACGCTGGAGATAAAGGGCGAGCACCCGCGGCAGGCGAAGCACATCGTGCTGACCGTATCCGGCGTGATCAGCGCGGCGCAGATCGGCAACAGCCTGCGCGTGCTCTGCGCCGAGGCCGGAGATTGCGCGGCGCGAATTCAGGACGCACTGGCGAATGCCAGTGTCGACGCCGAGGTGGTCCCGGCCGCGCCGAATCTCGAGGATGTCTTCGTCGCCGTGACCAATAAACAACCGCAACAACAGCCCTCGGAGCACTCGTGAACCTGCGGCGCCTCTGGGCAGTGGTGATCAAGGAGTTGCGCCAGATCCGCCGCGACCGGATCACCCTGGCGATGATCATCGGTATCCCGGTCATGCAGCTGGTGCTGTTCGGCTACGCCATCAACCTGAACCTGCGCCACCTGCCGGCGGCGGTGGCCGACCAGGCGCTGACCAGCGGCTCGCGCCAGGTGGTGATGGATATGCTCGCCACCGGCGTGATAGAGCCGGTGACCGAGGCCAGCAGCCCGCAGCAGTTGATGACCCTGCTGCGCCGCGGCGAGATCAGCGTCGGTGTCGTGATCCCGCAGGATTTCGAGCGCCGCCTGGCCGCCGGTGACGAGGCCGTGCAGGTACTGGTGGACGGCAGCGACACCGTGGTGCAGAGCGCCGCCGTGCAGCTCGCGCAGATGCCTCTGACCTATACGCCCGGTGAACCGCGGGATTCCTCGGTGCCACTGCCGGCGCCACAGATCAGCGTGGTGAGTTTCTATAACCCGCAGCGGGTCTCGGCAATCAATATCGTTCCCGGCCTGATCGGCATCATCCTCACCATGACCATGGTGATGTTCACCGCGGTGGCGATCGTGCGCGAACGCGAACGGGGCAATATGGAATTGCTGATCGCCACCCCGGTCAGCAGCGCCGAACTGATGATCGGCAAGGTGCTGCCCTACGGTGTGATCGGCCTGGTACAGACCAGCCTGATCCTGATTCTCGGCATGCTGCTGTTCGACGTCCCCATCCGCGGCAGCGTACTCGATGTCTACTGGGCCGGCATACTGCTGATTCTCGCCAACCTGAGCATGGGCCTGCTGATTTCCACCCGCGCCCAGTCGCAGTTCCAGGCCATGCAGATGACTTTCTTCGTATTCCTGCCCTCGATCCTGCTGTCCGGTTTCATGTTCCCGTTCGACGGCATGCCCAGGGCGGCACAGTGGATCGCCGAAGTGCTGCCGCTGACCCACTTCCTGCGCCTGATTCGCGGCGTCATGCTGCGTGGTGCCAACCTGCTGGAGCTATGGCCGGACCTGTTGGCGCTGGTAGTGTTTATCGTGCTGATGATGGCGTTTGCGATATTGCGTTTCCGGAAGCGACTGGATTGAAATATTTCCTGTTTGCGATTTTCGGGCATACGGATTTCGAATTTATTCCTTTATTATGTCGACGCTTGGGATTCTGCTATCTTTCGTCATTATCCCGCATTTGAAATGCACAATTTATCCTCTTCTCCGTGTTAGGGTTTTGTCTGTCAGCCATCTGCGGCTGGTACAACCTGATAACAAGGAGATGTTGTGAAACTCAGAAAGCTTATTCATTTCGCCGGCCTGTCGTCGGCTACTTTCCTGATCGCCGCAACTGTGCGCGCGGATGTTGAACTGCTGCCCTATTTCGCCCACGCGACAGGTTCCCATCCGGAGGCAGTGACTATCGGGGATTTTAATAACGACGGTCGCAACGATGTATTGCTGAATACCTCGACGTATTTTGATCCGGAAAATGATTACAAG
Source organism: Microbulbifer litoralis (assembly GCF_023634065.1). Classification (GTDB taxonomy): domain Bacteria; phylum Pseudomonadota; class Gammaproteobacteria; order Pseudomonadales; family Cellvibrionaceae; genus Microbulbifer; species Microbulbifer litoralis. Next base: position 572,710 of record NZ_JALKCV010000001.1, on the reverse strand, counting down.
CTCAAGGTGTTCCTGCAGGATGAGAACGGCAACTTGCGGCCACCGGTCAGTTACGCGGTCGATGCGGAATACACGAGCCAACCGAAGACGATCGCCGCCGGAGACCTGAATGGCGATGGGCTACTGGATATCGCCGTCGGTATGGACCGCAGCCATATCGAGATATTCCTGCAATATACGGATGGCACTCTCTTCAGCGCCGATACCATCGACACTCCTCTTTCCACGCGTATCGCCGTGGCCGACCTGAATGGCGATGGCCTCGACGATATCGCCGGTATTGGCTGGGGCGATGACAGTGTAGGAGTTTTCTACCAGGAAGAACTGGGTATCAGCCACCAAGCGGAATTGCACTACGCACCGCATGGAGGCAACGACGATCTTGTGCTTGGCGATGTCAACGCGGACGGTGCCGACGATATCGTCGTGATGAGCGGGCAGACTTTCGCGGACAACCTGGCCGTGGTCGCATCGGACGGACAGGGTGGTTTCAAGTCGGTGGCTTTCTACGATCTCGGTGGCAACGAGCTGACAAATGCTGTCACCATCGGCGATGTTGACAGCGATGGCCTGAATGATGTCGCGGTCACCTTTGGGGGCAACCAGCCGGCAGCCTCGATCGCCGTTTTCCACCAGGGAAACGACGGTCTGCTGCAGCAACCGCAGGTACTACCCAGCTATGATATCCCCGAGACCATTGTCACCGCGGATATCAACGGGAATTCGACAGACGATCTACTGGTTTTACACGGCGGCTCGAACAAGCTGGGTGTATACGAGCAGCTTGAAGGCGGCACACTGGGCAGAGAATCCCTGTTCGGTATCCCCTACGCGTCGCATTACAACCCGCAGGGTTTGGATACCGGCGATATCAACGGCGACGGTATTCCCGACGTGGTGGTGGCAGATTACAATCGGGGGCTTGTGGTTTTGCCTGGAGCGGAAACTGCGGAGCAGGAACCACCTGTCGCCGATGCGGGTGTCGATCAATCGGTTTCGGGCAACGCGCTGGTATTGCTCGATGGCAGGGGATCTTCCGATAGCGATGGCGAGATTGTCGGGTATCACTGGACGCAGACTTTCGGCCCCTCCGTCAGCCTGAATGCCGCGGGGGACGGCACCGCGACCTTTGTCGCGCCGGACTCTCCCGGTGAAAACCTGTTACTGCAATTTCAACTCGAGGTTGAGGATAGCAGTGGTCTCGCGTCGACAGATACAGTTTCGGTCGCAGTGCAGGGCAACCTGGCGCCAACTGCCGATGTGGAGCCGGTACAAACCGTGACGGCGGGAGACCAGGTGATACTCGACGGGTCCTCATCCCACGACCCGGACGGCACGATTGTCGAATTTCACTGGCGCCAGCTTTCCGGGACCGCGGTCGATATCGAATCCTTCCCGAATGGCTCTGCCACATTCGTCGCCCCGGTTTTCGGCGGCCCCTTACAGCAGGTGAGAATCCTGGAATTTGAACTCGAGGTCGAAGACGATGATGGTCTGCGGAGCACGGCGACAGTGTTCATCTTTGTACAGGGGCTTCGATCATCTGTTACCAGTGTGCGTGATCAGCGGCCCCCGACAACCTTTTAGCTCGAGATTACAGATCCACTCTCGCGTCGGGCGGAAACGGTTTTGAGCAATACCCGCGCGAGCAGTAATGTTGCAATCGTGAAGGTGGCCAGGCCCAGATAGTCTCCGCTGACTGCGCCGAGGCCGCTGTCTGTGGGAGTGGTTCCGCTGGGGCGGTAGCTGGCCGCGGCCATGCCGGTATAGTGCATACCGCAGATGGCCACGGCCATCGCCAGCGCGCTGACCAGCTTCTGCCAGTAGCCGCGCATACAGAAGGCCATCCACAGGGCTGTGCAGGAGGCAACGGCGGCGATGATCACCGAGATCAACAGGGTATTCAGGTTGTAGTCGATTTCCATCGGCATCAGCATCGCCGCCATGCCGGCGTAGTGCATACCGGCTACACCGCAACCCATGATGCAGCCTGCCGGCAGCAGGTTGATCAACTGGTAGCGGCCGATCCCGGCGATCATGAAGCCCATCGTGCAGGCGCCGATACTGATCAGCGCCGAGAGCAGTGTGACGAGGATGTCGTAGGACACCGCGATATCCATGTCGAAGGCGAGCATGGCGATAAAGTGCATGCTCCAGACGGCGCCACCGCCCATCACTGCCGCGGCACGGAGAATGGCTGAATATTTTTCCCTGCGCGAGGCTGCAGCCGGTATGGCGGTGGCCAGTTCCAGTGCGGTATAGGAGCCGAGCACGGAAACTGCGTAGGACAGGCCCACCAGCAGCAGGTCGTGGTTGGCGAACATCATCGATATGTCCCTTTCCTTGAGAATTTGGGTGAAAAGTGACCAGAAAGATCGGTAATTGACACAATATGTGTATTTACCGCGAGGGTATCCGTCCGGTTCATTATTTTGACGCGAGTTATGATTGGAAATATCTATCGACCTGATAGTCGTCGATATTCGTGCCAAATGGTTAGCGGCCGGGCGGTCGGACTTTTCATCGCAGGGAAACTGTGAACTGAAGGGCGATAGTGCTGCCTACTGCTGTTAGGATTAACTGAAAAACACAATAACCGAGGAGGCAACACCGTGACCGCACTAATGGATAGCCTGCCGCTCTGGCTGTGGTTTCTGCTGGCGCTGGTGGCCTTGTTTGTCGCGCGCAAGCCGGTGCACCAGGGCATCTTTTCCCTGGCGCGTTTCTTTCACCAGTCCCTGCGCCTGGGGGCCAATGCCGTGGCCGGTGCCGAACAGCGCCTGCAGGAGCGCAACCGCGAGGTGTTGCTGGCGGTGGGGCGCGAGGCCGCCGAGCGCCACGTGGAGCGCGAGTTCGACCGTATCGAAGCCACGATGAAAAAGGAGCTGGCGCAGTACCCGGCCCTGCACCGGCGCCTGTGCGAACAGCTCACCGCCATCGACGAGGATTATGTGCGCAGCGCCGAGGTACCGCCGGAGCCCACCAACTGGGCCAAGGCGATCAAGGCGGTGGCGGATATCCCGGCCAAGCAGGATCCGGTGGTGGGCGACGTGCTCGAGACCATCCACCACTCGATGCGCAAGGCGGAGTCCAAGGCGCTGGAGGCCTACCGCGAATCGGCGCGGGAGCGCCACCAGTTGCTGAAGCGCATGATGCCCAACTGGCGCTCGATGCTGACCACGCTCGGGCGGGTCAACAAGAGTGTTGAATCGGTGACCCGCCGGGCCAAGGCCATCGATGGCCATATGGAGCGCTACGAGGAAATCGAGCAGGGCAGCGACCGCGCCCTGCGCATGCTGTCCTCCTCCTCCCTGAGCCAGTTCTTCATCGCCGCCTTCGTGCTGGCGATCGCCGTGGGCGGCGCGTTGATCAATTTTCACCTGATCGCGCGGCCGATGACCGAGATGGTCGGCGGCACCAGCTATATCGGCAGTTTCAAGGTGGCGGATATCTCGGCACTGGTGATTATCCTGGTGGAAATCACCATGGGGCTGTTCGTGATGGAGTGCCTGCGTATCACGCGGCTCTTCCCGGTGATCGGGGCGCTGAACGACAAGCTGCGCATGCGCATGATGTGGGCCGCATTCGTATTGCTGTTTTTCCTCGCCAGTGTAGAGGCGGGGCTCGCCTTCATGCGGGAAATACTGATGCAGGAGGACCTGGCGGTCAGCGCCCAGCTTCGCGGGGACGAGGTGGCGGCCCAGACCGGCGGAGTCTACTGGATCACCACCGCGGCGCAGATGGGCATGGGCTTTATCCTTCCGTTTGCGCTGACTTTTGTCGCGATTCCGCTGGAGAATTTCATCGCGTCCGCCCGCACGGTGATCGGTGTGGTCACCTCCTTCGCTCTGCGAATCCTGTCCGTGACCCTGCGCCTCACCGGTACCGCGGCGCTGCGCGCCGGAACCCTGTTGGTGCGGCTCTACGATATCGTTATCTTCTTTCCCCTGTGGCTGGAAAACAAAGTGCTCGACTGGCGCGCCCGGACCGTCGAGCCGACAAACGCGGAGAAAGCCCAATGAAAATTTCACTGCCAACCATTGCGGCACTGGCCTGCAGCCTGCTGCTGAGCGCCTGCGGCGAGCCAGTGGCGCACAATCGCGGTGTCTATATGCTGATCGACACCTCCGGCACCTATACCGAGGAACTGGACAAGGCGCAGCAGGTGATCAACTACACCCTGGCCAAGCTGAACCCCGGCGATACCTTCGCCGTGGCCAGTATCAACACCGGCAGTTTCAGCGAGAAAAATATCCAGGCCAAGGTCACCTTCGATGACCGCCCCAGTGTGACCAACAAGCAGAAGCAGGCATTCCAGCAGTCCATCCAGCAATTTGTGGACAATACCGAGCCGGCCTCCTATACCGACATCACCGGCGGCCTGTTGCAGGCGGTGGAATACCTGAATGAAAAGCGGCCCGGCACCAAGACCATCCTGATATTTTCCGACCTGAAGGAGGAGATCAAGGAGGGCTACAACCGCGATGTGCCGCTGCAACTGGATGGCTTCAACCTGGTCGCCTTGAACGTGACCAAGCTGCGCAGCGACAATATCGACCCGAACGAATACTTGGGACGTCTGCAGGACTGGCAGAGCCGGGTGGAGAAAAGCGGTGGCAGCTGGCGGGTGATCAACGACCTGGAGCGGCTGGAAAAAATCCTGCCGTAAGGCGCCGCGGCGCCTCCCGCGCGTGTACTTTGAATAAGGCTTCAGATGCTCTGGCTGGCACTCTTTGCAATCGTCGTTTTCCTGCTCTGGTGCTACGCCACTGCGCGCCCTGTACCCTTGACGTCGCTCTCGCTGGCGCACCGCCATCACCCACTGGTCATCTCCCACGGCGACGACGCCGGCAACGGCCTCTATCCCGGCAATACACTGTTCTACCTGCAGAAGATGGTCGAACTGGGGGTGGATGCGCTGGAGCTGGACCTGAATCTCACCGCAGATGGCCATCTGGTATTGATGCATGACGGTACCGTCGACCGCACCAGCGACGGTAGCGGTGCCATTATTGAAATGACGCTGGACGAGTTGCGAGAGCTGAACGTGGCCCATCGCTGGAGCAGTGATGGAGGTCGCTATCCCTATCGCGACAGTCCGCTGCGCATTGCCACCATTGACGAAGTCTTCGCGGCCCTGCCGGAGACGCCGATCGTTATCGAACTGAAAAACGACGATCCGCTGGCGGCGCGGGTGCTCAGCGACGCGATCGAAAAAGCCGGCTGCGAGGCACGCGTGATCGTGTCCTCTTTCCACCGCGGCGTGATACGCGAGTTCCGCCGCCTGTCGCCGCGGGTGGCCACCGGTGCCACCATGCCGGAAGCACTGCTGTTTTTTATCGCCCAGTGGCTTTTCGCCGAACGGTTGTTGAGCCCGGCCTACCAGACGATGCAATTACCCATGCACTACTACGGCATTCCGGTTTTTTCAGCGCGTTTTGTCAACGCGGCGCGCAACTGCGGCCTGCACCTGTCCGTGTGGACTGTCGATGAACCGGAGGATATGCGCGACTATATCGAGCTGGGGCTGGACGGCATCGTCACCAACCGGCCGGACAGGTTAATGGCCCTGTTGGAAGAAACCCCCGATCCGGATTTCAATCCGTAGGGACGAACCTTGTGTTCGTTCTGTTTGTTAATGCCGCTTCGGGCCGTGATGTAAAAGAGTTTAGTGGCGCCTTCGCATCGACATTAGAGTTTCTATCTATCTCTGTACGGGGCCTAAAAAGAACTATGAAGCCGATGAGAAGGCCCTGATGCCGGGAAGGGTTTCGGGACTGTCTGCGAGAGGGACCTCGCAGACAAGCCTCCAGGGATGGATTTACGGCGTGTCCCGAAACCCTTCCCGGCATCAGGGCTGCCACTGCATTTGCTTAGAACATCCAGTTTCGGGGCACGGAAATCAGAGATGAACACAGGTTCGCCCCTACAATTCCCCGACAAGCTCCCCCCGCCGCATCGATTGGTATTCTGTCGTTTCGCTGCTCTCTTCCCGGACTCTGAACCAGGCCGCGTAAAGTGCCGGTAAAAACAGCAGTGTCAGCGCCGTGGCCACAATCAGCCCACCCATGATCGCCACCGCCATGGGACCGAAAAAGTCGCTGCGCGACAGTGGGATCATCGCCAGCACGGCGGTCAGGCCCGTCAGCACGATCGGCCGGAAACGCCGCACCGTGGACTCGACAATCGCCTCCCAGGGCGCCAGTCCCTGTTTGATGTCCTGCTGGATCTGGTCCACCAGGATGACCGAGTTGCGCATGATCATGCCCGCCAGTGCGATGGTGCCGAGCATGGCCACGAAACCGAACGGCTGGCGGAAGACCAGCAGGAACAGGGTGACGCCGACAATACCCAGCGGCGCAGTCAAAAACACCATCGTGGACAGGGAGAAGCTGCGCAACTGCAGCATCAGCAGCGTCACCACCACCAGCACGAACAGCGGCATACCGGCGTTGACGGATTCCTGGCCGCGAGCGGATTCCTCCACGGCGCCGCCGATTTCCAGCAGGTAACCCGGCGGCAGCGACGCGCGGATTTCGTCCAGCCGCGGCCAGACCTGGTTCACGACGGTGGCAGGCTGCTGTTCTCCATAGATATCCGCGCGCACGGTTACCGTCGGAAGGCGGTCGCGGTGCCAGATAACGCCCTCCTCGAAGCCGTATTCCAGCGTCGCAATCTGGTTCAATGGCACGCTGCGACCGCTCCCGGTCTGCACCGCCAGGTTGCCCAGCCTGCCCAGTGCACCGCGCTCGCCGTCGCTGCCGCGCACCTGTACATCGATCAGTTCGTTGTCCTCCCGGTATTGGCTGACGGCAACGCCGGCCAGGGAACTCTGCAGTGCGCGGGAAAGATCGGCGCTGGTCACGCCCAGGGCGCGGGCGCGGGCCTGGTCGATATTGAGCTGCACCGCCTTGCTGGGCTCCTGCCAGTCCAGGTGCACATTACTCACGGCCGGATTTTCCCGCACCCGGTCCGCCACTTCGCGGGCGATTGTCCGCACTTCCGGAATATGTTCGCCGGACACGCGGAACTGCACCGGGTAGCCCACCGGCGGGCCATTTTCCAGCCGCGAGATACGCGAGCGCACCGTGGGGAACTGCTCGTGCATGGTCGAGATCAGCCAGCTGCGCACCTGCTCCCGCTCCTCGATCGATCGGGTCAGCACCACAAACTGCGCGAAACTGGCCGCCGGCAGTTGCTGGTCCAGCGGCAGGTAGAAGCGCGGCGAACCGGTGCCCACATAGGCCACGTAGTTGTCCACCAGCGGGTTTTCGGCCAGCAGTTTTTCCAGCCGCGCGGCCTGCCGTTCGGTTGCGGTCAGCGAGGCGCTCTCGCTCAGTTTCATATCCACCATCAGTTCCAGGCGTGCGGAAGAGGGGAAGAACTGCTGCGGGACAAAGCGGAACAGTGCCAGTGAGCCGACAAAAACAAGCAACGTCAGCGCGATGACCGTTTTGCGATAGCTCAGGCACCATTGCACCAGCCGGCGGAAACGCCGGTAAAACGGTTTCTGGTAGGGATCCTGTACCTCGCCGCTGCTGTCGCGGCGGGTCAGGTCCGGCAGCAGGCGGTCGCCGAGATAGGGCACGAATACCACCGCCGCCACCCAGGAGGCGAGCAGGGAGAGTGTGACCACCTGGAATATCGAGCGGGTGTATTCACCGGTGCCCGACTGGGCCGTGGCGATGGGCAGGAAGCCGGCGGCGGTGATCAGGGTGCCGGTCAGCATCGGGAAGGCGGTGCTGGTCCAGGCGAAACCGGCGGCCTTGAGGCGGCTGAAACCCTGTTCCATCTTGATCGCCATCATTTCCACGGCGATGATGGCGTCGTCCACCATCAGCCCCAGGGCCAGTACCAGGGCGCCGAGGGAGATCTTGTGCAGGCCGATATCGAAATACTGCATCAGGGCGAAAGTCATCGCCAGCACCAGCGGGATCGACAGGGCCACCACCAGGCCGGTGCGTATACCCAGCGAGAAGAAACTCACCAGCATCACGATGGCCAGTGCCTCCGCCAGCACCTTGACGAATTCACCCACGCTGCGTTTTACCGCCGCCGGCTGGTCGGAGACCTTGCGCAGTTCCAGCCCCAGCGGCAGGTCCTGTTGCAGTTCGGCAAAGGCGGCATCCAGGTTTTCCCCCAGTGCCAGGATATCGCCGCCGGCTTTCATGGACACGGCGATACCGATGGCATCGTCGCCCATAAAGCGCATGCGCGGTTGCGGCGGGTCGCTAAAGCCGCGCTGTACTTCGGCGATATCGCCCAGTTGCTGGGTGCGGCCGCCGACAGTGATCGGGAAGCGGCGGATTTCGTCGACGGAACGGAACTGGCCGCTGACGCGAATGCGCACCCGGTCGCTGCCGGTCTCCACAAAGCCGGCGTCGGCGACGGCGTTCTGGGATTGCAGCGCGGACTGCACGGCGGACATGGGAATGCCCAGCGAGGCGAGCTTGGTATTGGAGAGCTCGACCCAGATTTTCTCGTCCTGCAGGCCGACCAGCTGCACCTTGCCCACATCCTCGACCCGCTGCAGCGCCAGCTGCAGGCGCTCGGCGTAATCCTTTTTCAGCGCGTAGTCGAAATCGGCCCCGGTCAGCGCATAGATATTGCCGTAGGTGGTGCCGAACTCGTCGTTGAAAAATGGCCCCTGGATATCCGGCGGCAGTGTGTGGCGGATGTCGCCGATCTTCTTGCGCACCTGGTACCAGAGATCGGGGATTTCACTGGAGCGCATATCGTCGCGGGCGACGAACATTACCTGGGACTGGCCGGGGCGGGAGAAGGAGGTGATGCGGTCGTAGTCACCGGTCTCCATCAGCTTTTTTTCCACCCGCTCGGTAATCTGGCGGGAGACTTCCCCGGCGCTGGCGCCGGGCCACAGGGTATTGACCACCATCACCTTGAAAGTAAACGGTGGGTCCTCGCTCTGGCCCAGTTGCGTATAGGAATAGATGCCCATCAGTCCCATCAGGACGATGGCGTAGAGCACCAGCGGGCGGTTCTTCAGCGCCCACTCGGAGAGATTGAAAGCCATAGTGATTCTTCCTGAAGGTTTTCCCCCGGCCGGGGCCTTGTGGGAGCCTGCCTGCGGGCGAGGGGTCGAAACCCGCCGGCCGTTTGTATGCAGGCAGGTTCTCGCATCAATTCTGCCGGGGCTGCGAAGACTCGATTTCCACCGGCCGGTTCATCCGGTCTACCGGCCGCACCCGCTGGCCGTCCCGCAACAGTTGCGTGCCGGCGGCCACTACCCAGTTGTCGGGAGCCAGGCCATCCAGCACCGGCACCCGCTCCGTGCCGAAGGCGCCCACGGTAACCGGTGTCTTGTGCAGGGTGTTGCCGTCCGGATCCAATACCCAGACGAAGGGGTTGCCATTGTCCGCGGTCAGCGCCGCCAGCGGGATCGACAGGGCCCCGTGGCGTTCACCGGTGTCGGCAAACACGCGCGCGCTCTGGCCCAGGTCGGCTTTGACTTTTTCGTTGTCGAAGGCCACCCGCGCCTCGAAGGTGCGCGAGGCCGGATCGGCGGCGGGGGAGAGTTCGCGAATCTGCCCGTTGAAGGGTTCGCCCGGGCGCGACCAGAGTTCCAGCGTGACTGTCTGCCCCACGGCGAAGCGGTCGATCTGTTGTTCCGGCAGGTCGATGCGCACTTCCCGGTCGCCGTCCGCCGCCAGCGTGAACACTGTCTGGCCGGCGGCCACCACCTGGCCGGCCTCTGCCTGGCGCCGGGCGATCACGCCGTCCCGCGGCGCTTTCAATACCGCGTAGCCGGCGCGGTTGCGGGCCACTTCCAGGTTGGCGCGGGCCCGCTCCAGCTGCGCGGTGCTGGCATCGTAGCGGCTCTCGACGGTATCGAACTGGGACTGGCTGACCAGCTGGCGCTCCAGCAGCGAGCGGTGTCGTTGCCGTTCGTTGCTGGCGAGGCGCTGGTCGGCCTGTGCGGAATCGAGCTGGGCGCGGGCGCCGTCCAGCTCCAGTTGCAGGTCTTCTGCGTTGAGTTCCGCCAGTGGGTCGCCGCGGTTGACCCGGTCGCCCACCTGTACCAGCCGCCGGCTGATCTTGCCGCCGATACGGAAGGCGAGGTCGGGCTCGTAGCGGGCGCGCACCTCGCCGGGATAGATCTCGCGCTCCACGCCGGCCTGCTGTGGCTGCACGACGATGGCGGGGCGCGGTTGTTCGCCGGTATCGGCTTCCGGTGGCGAGCAGGCGGCGAGAGCCAGTGCCGCCGCGGCAATGCCGGTGAGAGTGAGCGATCGGACCATGGAAACTCCCTTCCCTCTACAGGTGCCAACGGGCGCCGGACCCGCCGGTAATGTTATACTGGCGAGTATAGTAATTTTATTGAACTCTCGAGTCCAGTATATGGAGCACTATGTCTGAACTGTCTTCTCCGGCCGCGTCGAGGGGCCGCCCGAAGGACCCGGCCAAGCGCCGGGCGATACTCGATGCGGCCAAGGGGCTGTTCCTGTCGGAGGGCTTTGCCGGTACCAGTATGGATGCGGTGGCCGCGGCCGCCGGCGTGTCAAAACTGACTGTCTACAGCCATTTTTCCGACAAGGCGACGCTGTTCAGCGCCGCGGTGGAGGCCAAGTGCGGCAGCCAGATGCCGATGCCGATGTTCGACCTGGAGGAGGGGGCCTCGGTGGCCGGGATGCTGCAGCGGATCGGCGAGGCCTTCCTGGAGATGATCGACAGTGAGGATTCAGTGCGCCTGATGCGACTGCTGTGCGGTATGGGCGGGCGCGATACGGAGATGGCGCAGCTGTTCTACGAGGCCGGCCCGCGGCGCACGCTGACGCAGATGGAGCGTTTCCTGCGCCGCGCGCAGGAACTGGAGTTGCTGCGGGTGGAGGACCCCGCTACGGCGGCGGAGTTTTTCTTCGGCCTGCTGCAGGGGGGCTGCCGGAACGTGCAGGTACTGATCGGCTGCTGCGAGGCGCCGTCGGAGGCGGAAAACCGCGAGCGGGTCGCCGCGGCGGTGCAGGTGTTCATGCGCGCCTACGGAACCCGCGAATAGGGTGCGCCGTGCGCACCGCCGGCCTGTTACGTCTTGATCCGGTAGCCGGTGCGGAAGATCCACCAGATCCCGGTCATGCACAGCAGCAGGAAGAGCATGGTCATGCCCAGGCTGACCCCCACGTTGACGTCCGCCACGCCGTAGAAGGCCCAGCGGAAACCGCTGATCAGGTAGACCACCGGGTTGAACAGGGTGATCTTCTGCCAGATCTCCGGCAGCATGTTGATGGAATAGAAGGCGCCGCCGAGAAAGGTGAGCGGCGTGACCACCATCAGCGGGATCACCTGCAACTTCTGGAAATCGTCGGCCCAGATGCCGATGATAAAGCCGAACATGCTGAACGTGAGCGCCGTCAATACCAGGAAACCCAGCATCCAGAAGGGGTGCACGATGTGGTAGTCGACGAAAAAGCGCGCGGTAACCAGTATCAGCAGGCCGAGAATGATCGACTTGGTGGCCGCGGCCCCGACATAGCCGGCGACAATCTCGAACGCCGACACCGGTGCCGATAGCACCTCGTAGATGGTGCCGGAAAATTTCGGGAAAAAGATCCCGAAAGAGGCGTTGGAGATGCTCTCCGACAGCAGTGACAGCATGATCAGCCCGGGAATGATGAAGGCGCCGTAGCTGACCCCGTCGATATCCCCCATGCGCGAGCCGATGGCGGCGCCGAAGACAATGAAGTAGAGCGACGTCGACAGCACCGGCGAGGCGATACTCTGCATCAGAGTGCGCCAGGTGCGGGCCATTTCGAATTTGTAGATGGCTCGGATTCCGTACCAGTTCATTCCTGCGTCTCCTTGGTCAACTGCTCTGCCTGCTCACTGCGCGCGTTGTGCACCAGCCCGACGAAAATCTCCTCGAGGGAACTCTCCCGCGTGTGCAGGTCGCGGAACTCGATGTCGGCCTCGTTCAGCCGGCGCAGGAATTCGGTAATGCCGGTATCGCTGCTCTTGATGTCGAAGCGGTAGATCAGCTGGCTGCCGTCCTCGTTCAGGGTCAGTGGCAGGTCGCGCAGTGTCTCCGGCACCTGCTGCAGCGGCTCCGGCAGGTGCAGGCTCAGCTCCTTCTCACCCATCTTCTGCATCAGGGTGTTCTTGTCTTCCACCAGTACCACTTCGCCGCGATTGATCACACCTATGCGATCGGCCATTTCCTCGGCCTCTTCGATATAGTGGGTGGTCAGAATAATGGTCACCCCGGATTCGCGCAGGCCGCGTACCATTTCCCACATATCCCGGCGCAGCTCCACATCCACGCCCGCGGTGGGCTCATCGAGAAACAGGATGTCCGGCTCGTGTGACAGCGCCTTGGCGATCATCACCCGGCGCTTCATGCCGCCGGACAGCGCCATGATCTTGCTGTCCTTCTTTTCCCACAGGGAGAGCTGGCGCAGCAGCTTCTCGAGGTAGGCCGGGTTCGGGGCCTTGCCGAACAGGCCGCGGCTGAACTTGACCGTTGCCATGACGCTCTCGAAGGAGTCGGTGGCCAACTCCTGTGGTACCAGCCCGATCTTGCTGCGCGCCACACGGAAATCGCGGGCGATGTCGCAACCGTCGGCGGTAATTGTGCCGCTGGTGGGATTGACGATACCGCAGATAATGCTGATCAATGTGGTCTTGCCGGCGCCGTTGGGACCCAGCAACGCAAATATCTCGCCGCGACGGATATCCAGGTCCACATTCTTCAGGGCGGTAAACCCACCGGCATAGGTTTTGCCGAGCCCTTTGACGGAGATAATCGATTCCACTGTATTTCTTCCTTTTCAGTATGACCCATCCAGCCTGTCGACCTGGCGCGGGACAGATCGACATCCTAACGCAAATGTCGATGTGCTGTATTGAAGTTGCATAGTTTTGTCCACTCGTCTGCCTGTTTCTGTCAGTTGTCGAGTTCGGTGAAGCTGCCGAGGCTGGCCTCGATACCGAGCCGTGCCATCAGTGTGCGGGGATTGAAGTTGTCCCTCTCGTGCCGGGCCGTCACCACGGCGCGGGCGCTCTCCAGTGCGCCCGCGCTCTGCCACTCGACCATCGTGACCAGGGTAAAATAATCCCCCGGCAGTGGTGATTCCAGCAACAGGTCGCGGACAAAGCCCGGTTGCCGCCGCAATAGCCGGTGGGTTTCCCGCACCCTGTGGAGGAACTCGGCGCGTGCGCTCTCGGGAATCCTGAACCGGTCGAGCCGGAAGATGGCAGCGGTCGGTGTCCCGGTCATGCGACGACCTCCCCGTAGGGAACCTGTGCGCGTGCACTGCGCAGTGCCGAGGCCCACCAGTGCAGGTGGGCGACCAGCCGCTGCAGGGAGCGGTTGGCCCGCTCCGGCTCGCGCAGGCGGCCGTTGTCGAACTGTTCCCAGGCATTGATAAAGCCGACGCTGTCCCGCAGCGTGACCGCGTGCAGCTCGGCGAACACCTGGCGCAACTGCTCTACGGCGCGGCTGCCACCGGAGATCCCGCCGTAGCTGACGAAGCCCACCGGCTTGGCCTGCCACTCGGCCTTGGCGGAATCGATCAGGGCCTTCAGAGGGGCCGGATAGCCGTGGTTGTATTCCGGGGTTGCGACAATAAAGCCGTCGGCCCGATCCAGGCGCTGGTGGAGATCGCCCGGGGCCGCCGGGTCTATCAGGTCGAGCTGGTAGTCGCCCAGTTCCCGGAGGCGCGCGGCGGTCCAGTTGACGATGGTGTCGCAGAGGCGGCCCTCGCGGGTGCTGCCGTAGATCAGCGCAATGCGGAGCGTATTTTCCATGGTGATTTCTCCCGTTGGTTGCAATCTGTTACCGGGCAGTGTAAAAGCTCAAGTTAACTTTAGGTCAATAGGCGACGGCAATTTATTGCCGCTGTGGAGGGGTGGTCATGGCGAAAGGTGACGGTTGCAGCAAGCTCAACCGCGAATTGAGTGTGGGAGAGGTGGCCGAGCGCAGTGGCCTGGCGGTATCCACCCTGCATTTCTACGAAAGCAAGGGGCTGATCAAAAGCTGGCGCACCGGCGGCAACCAGCGGCGCTACGCCCGGGATGTCTTGCGGCGGGTGAGTATCATCAAGGTCGCGCAACGCACCGGTATCCCGCTGGCGGAAATCAAGGCGGCGCTGGACACTCTGCCGGATGGCCGCACACCCAACAAGAAAGACTGGACGAGATTGTCGGCGCGGTGGCACGAGGAGCTGGATGCGCGCATCGAGCAGTTGACAAGGCTGCGCGATAGCCTGGACGGTTGTATTGGCTGCGGCTGCCTGTCGATGAAAAGCTGTCCCCTGCGCAATCCCGGCGACAGGGCGGCGGAACTGGGTAGCGGTGCCTGGTACCTGGAAGAGGTGCGCCGCAAGTCGTAGAGACATGGCGGCGGATCCGGGAGCGATGGTGAAAGGCTCCCGGATTCCGCTGCGCTCCATCCGGGCTACTTGTCCGGGGTGGGCCCGGAGTACGAGTCGACAGGGCGCAGCCCGGATGCAGGCGCGCTCCCGGATTCCGCTGCGCTTCATCCGGGCTACTTGTCCGGGTTGGGCCCGGAGTGCAAGTCGACGGGGCGCAGCCCGGATGCAGGGGTGCTCCCGGATTCCGCTGCGCTTCATCCGGGCTACTTGTCCGGGTTGGGCCCGGAGTGCAAGTCGACAGGGCGTAGCCTGGATGCAGGGGGCTCCCGGATTCCGCTGCGCTTCATCCGGGCTACTTGTCCGGGTTGGGCCCGGAGTGCGAGTCGACAGGGCGTAGCCCGGATGCAGGCGCGCAGCGCCGGAATCCGGGAAAGTCGGTGTCGGAAACGGGGTCGAAGTGCCCCGGATTCCGCTGCTAAGGCCGGGGGCTTTCCCGAGTGAGCCGGTAGGGCTCCACCTCGGGGTTTATATCCAGCCGCGCGACTTCCAGAATCAAGTCAGCCCCCGAACAGTTTCCGGTAGAAGGCCAGGGCGCCTGTCCGGGAATCCCTGGTCGCCTCTTCGCTATACGCCAGCGGGATTCCGAACTTCTCGCCGCGGCCGGTGGCGGCGGGGTTGGTGAAGCCGTGTTTGACGCCCGGGTAGCTGGTCAGCTCGAATTTGGCCCCGGCATTCTGCATTTCCTCGACAAAGGCGCCCACCTGCTCTGCCGGAATCATTGCGTCCGCGCCACCGGTATAGACCTGCAGTTCCGCCTTGACGCCGCCCGGTTTCGCCCGGATATCGCTGGCCAGGTTGCCGTGGAAGCTCACGACACCGTTCAGGTCTAGTCCCAGCCGCGCCATATTCAGGGCCACGGCCCCGCCGAAGCAGTAACCCTGGGCGGCGATTTTATCTGCATCCACGGTGTCGTGTTGTTGCAGGATTTCCAGCGCCGCGCGGAAGCGCGCCTCGACCGCGCCGGGTTTCTCCAGCACTGCGTTCATCAGCGCGGCGGCATCGTCCGGGTTGTCCGCCTGCTTGCCGGTGCCGAACATATCCAGTGCGAAGACGGTATAGCCCTCCGCGGCCAGTTTGTCGGCTTCCCCGCGCACAAAATCGTTGTGGCCCCACCATTCGTGAATCATCAGGATACCGGGGCGTTTGCCGCTGACGCTGTCGTCGCTGGCGATATAACCGGTAAAGGAATCGCCCTCCACGGTGTACTCGATGGTTTCGCTGTGCATGCGTTTCGCTCTCCTTTTCATCCGAATGAAACTATCTCTATTGGGGTGGGTGCGCCGTACGCAACGGCCCCGCGGTATCGACGCGGCCTGCAGAGGCGTGGTTCAGCTCTGCCAGGGCGGCCCCTTGAGCTCCACCACATTGTTTTCCGGATCGGTGATGTAGATGGAGGGGCCCTCGCCCTCGGCACCGTAGCGGGATTCCACCTGCCCCGGCTCCAGGCCCCGTTCGCGCAGGTGGGAGAGTATCGCATCGGCGTCGAAAGGGGACACGCGCAGGCAAAGGTGATCCATATTGCGACCCTCGTTTCCCGGCGGTGCGCCGCCGGCGCGGCCCAGTTTCTGGTTGACCGGTACCAGGTCGATCAGGCTGCTGCCGGCGCGCAGCTGGTAGAGGCCGATCTCGCGCTGCTCCCGTTCCCGGGTACAACCCAGTACGTCGATATAAAAATCCGTCATTGCCTGCAGGTCGCTGACGCGCAGGACGATATGGTCGATCTGTTGAATCTTGAACATGGCCGGTTATCTCAATCCGGTTATCCCAATATTGTTTTACACCCCGCCCGATCAGTGATCTTCCGGGTGAACTCAGGTCAACGGCGCCCCGAAGGGTTCGATGGTCACCCAGTCGCCGGTGTCGCAGTCGCCGCTTTCCCGGGGCAGCACGATAAAGCAGTTGGCGTGGGAGAATCCGGACAGGATATGACTGCCCTGGATTCCGGTGGTTTCCACCACCTGCAGGCCGTCGCCGTCGCGATAGGTAAAGCCGCGCTGGAAATCCAGCCGCCCCGGCGACTTGCGGATCGGGTTCAGCAGGCGCGCGCGGCCCTGGAAACGTACCAGCTCGTCGTCGGCCCCGCGTATTTTTTCCACTGCCGGCAGCACCAGTTGGTAGAGGGTGACCAGCGCGGACACCGGGTTGCCGGGCAGGCCGAAGAAGTAGCTCTCGCCGGCTGCCCGCGGCAGCCGGCCGAAGGTGAACGGCTTGCCGGGCTTGATCGCCAGTCGCCACATTTCCAGCTGCCCCAGTTCCTCCAGTACGCCGCGGGTATAGTCCGCCTCACCGACGGAGACACCGCCGCTGGTGATCACGATATCCGCGCTGTCGCGGGCCCGCTCGAAGGCCGCGCGAATCGGCCCGGGATCGTCGGGCTGGCAGCCGAGGTCGACGACGTCGATTTCCAGCTCCTCCAGCGCGGCCCTGAGCGCGATGCGGTTGCTGTCGTAGATCTCGCCGGTGCCCAGTTCCGCCGCCGGCGTCGACAGCGGTTTCAGTTCGTCGCCGACTGACAACAGCGCCGCGCGCAGTCGGCGCAGTACCGTGACCCGCTGCACGCCGGCCGCGGCCAGCAGCGCGATATCCGGCACCTTGAGGCGCCGACCGACCGGCACGAGGGTTTCGCCGCTGGTGACATCCTCGCCGCGACGGCGGATATGGGCGCCGGCAGCGGCGGCTTTCTGCAGCAGCACGCGCTTGTCATCGAGCTTGATATTTTCCTGCATTTCCACCCGGTCGGCGCCCTCGGGCAGGGCCGCGCCGGTGGTGATGCGCACGCACTGGCCGGGCTCCAGCGCGCCGGAATAGGGGTGGCCGGCCAGGCTTTTGCCCACCAGTGAGAACTGCAGGCCGTCGCCGCACAGGGCGTAGCCGTCCATGGCCGAGTTGTCGCAGGGCGGCAGGTCCAGCTGCGCACTGGCCGCCTCCGCCAGTAACCGGCCGCGGGCCTGTTCCAGCGGCAGTGTTTCGGTTTCCCGCAGTGGCGCAACGGATTCCAGCAGCTGCGCGCGCGCCCGCTCCACCGGGAGCAGGCCCTTCTGCAGGCAGGTATCGATGGTCATGGGCTCTGGTCTTTTATTGCGGCTGTTGCACCGGACAATAGCGCGATCGGCGGCAAAATTAAATCGGTGGATAGCTTCTTGAAGGGTTTGTCGCGGGAGTCCGCTTTCGAAGACTCCTGGGCAAGCGCCGGCGCGATAGCGCCTGCGGGTGGATGGCCGGAGAGAGGATCCGTGCTCAGGCGACGCTTTTCACCCGCGCCCGCAGAATCGAGGCGATCTCCGGCTTGCAGGAGCCGCAGTTGGTGCCGCAACCCAGCTGTTCACCCAGGGCCTCCACGGAGTCGGTGCCCGCGGCGATGGCGGTCTCGATCTGCTCCCGGGAGACCTGCATGCAGCTACAGACCATCTGTGCCGCCGGGGTAACCTTCTGCAACAGCTGGGCGGGGTTGTCGGGCAGGGCCTCGACCAGCCACTGCTCCAACGCGTGGCGGTCCGGCAGCCGTCGCCAGTCGTCAGCGGTAAACAGCAGCAGTTGCAATGCGTCCGTGTACACCAGCCAGCGCTGGGCGCCGGGCAGTTGCAGTTGCTGCCAGCGGAGTGGTTCGCCGACGCTCTCCAGTAACCGCTGTGCCAGTGCGCGGCAGTCGGGTGCGTCGGACAGTGCCAGTTCATAGCGGTAGCCACCATCGCAGGGTACCCGGTACCAATGCTGCAGGGATTCGATTTCGGCCAGTTGGCCCTGCAGTCGGCCCGCGGTTTGCGCCGGGCAGATCAGGCACAGGTAGGTATGCACGGTGAGCCCGCGCAGTCGCACGGCCACCTGCTTGAATTCCGGCTGCCCGGAATGCGGATCGGTTGCCGGCTCCGCCAGGGCGCTGACACGGCTGTCGCCGGCCAGGCTTTCGCTCCAGTGAATCGGCGCGAAGAGCTCGCCTTTTTTCTGCGCCGCGGTGATTTCGGCGCGGCCGCGCATGCGGCCGCGAACGCTGGCCGCTTCCACCAGCTGTCCGTCTTCGATACCGAGGTGCGCGGCGTCGGCGGGGTGGACCTGGATCCGGGGCATCTCGCTGTGATCGAGCAGTTTGCGCGCGCGTCCGGTGCGGGTCATGGTGTGCCATTGATCGCGCATGCGGCCGCTGTTCAACCACAGCGGATAGTCGTCGCTGCGCTGCTGTTGAGGCGCCAGCGGGCGTATCGGCACAAACTGCGCGCGGCCACTGGGGGTGAAAAAGTGGCCGTCGGTGAACAGCCGCGCACTGCCGCCGGGGTTGTCGGCGTTGATCGGCCACTGCACCGGTTGCAACTGGTCGTACTCGCGCTCGTTGAGAGCTTGCAATGCGGAGATATCGAAGGCGCGCGAGCGGTCGTTCTCGAAGCCGGACAGGGCGGCGTGTTCGCGGAAAATCTCCACCGGGTGCCGGTAGTCAAACGCCTCGCCGTAACCCAGCCGCCGCGCCAGGTCGCAGATAATCTGCCAGTCGTGGCGGGCTTCGCCCGGCGGCGCCAGGAAACCCCGCTGCCGCGAGATGCGCCGTTCGGAATTGGTCACGGTGCCGTTCTTTTCGCCCCAGGTGGTGGCCGGTAGCAGCAGGTCGGCGCAGCGGGCGGTATCGGTATCGGCGACACAGTCGGACACCACCACCAGTGGGCACTTCTCCAGCGCGCGACCGATACGCGCCGCATCCGGCATGCTCACCGCCGGATTGGTGGCCATGATCCAGATGGCCTTGATCTCGCCACTCTCCACCGCGCGGAAAAGATCCACCGCCTTCAGTCCCGGCTTCTGCGTCATATTGCCGGCGCGCCAGAAGCGGCCCACGCGGTCGATATCGTCCGGCTCGAAATTCATATGGGCGGCCAGCATATTGGCGAGCCCGCCGACTTCGCGCCCACCCATGGCATTGGGCTGGCCGGTAATGGAAAAGGGACCGCAGCCTGGCTTGCCAATGCGGCCGCTGGCCAGGTGACAGTTGATGATCGAGTTGTTCTTGTCGGTGCCGCTGCTGGACTGGTTGACGCCCTGGGAGTAGAAACTGATGGTTTTTTCCGTGCGCGCGAACAATCGGAAAAATTCTTTCAGTTTCTCCTTCTCGATAGCACAGGCGCGGGCGGTTTTCTCCAGTGTCCAGTCGCGCGCTGCAATTACCGCCTCGGCAAAATTTTCGGTATGTTGTTCGATGAAGGTGTCGTCGAGCCGGTCCTGTTCCAGCAGGTAATTCAACAGGCCGTTGAACAGTGCCGCGTCGCTGCCCGGTGTAATCGGCAGGTGCAGGTCTGCCATTTCGCTGGTGGCGCTGGCGCGGGGGTCGACGACCACCAGTTTCGTCTCCGCCGCCTGCATGCGCTGGAACAGGATCGGGTGGGTCCAGGCGGCGTTGGAGCCGACCAGCACCACCAGCTCGGCCTCTTCCAGATCCCGGTAACAGCAGGGCACTGCGTCTGCGCCCAGGCTGCGTTTGTAGGCGGCCACCGCGGACGACATGCACAGCCGTGAGTTGGTATCCACATTGCCGCTGCCGATAAAGCCTTTCATCAGCTTGTTGGCGACATAGTAGTCCTCGGTCAGCAACTGGCCGGACAGGTAGAAGGCGACGGAGTCGGGACCGTGCTCGGCAATGGTGCGGGCGAACTGGCGGGCCATATAGTCCATGGCGCTGTCCCAGTCGTGTTCGCGGCCGTGCAGGCGCGGGCGCAGCAGGCGGCCGCGTTCGCCGAGGGTTTCCGCCAGCGCCGATCCCTTGACACAGAGGCGGCCGGCATTGGCCGGGTGGCGCTCGTCGCCCTCGATACTGACTTCCTCGCTGGCGCCGCGCTTGTGCGTGGCGGCGACGCCGCAGCCGACGCCGCAGTAGGGGCAGGTGGTACAGGTTTTCTGGGCGTGAAACCGCTCGATCAGTGCCATTGTCAGGAATTTTCCGACCCGGTGGTAATGAGAACGGTATCGCCGTCAAAGGCGATCGGATAGGTGTCGAGCTTGACGGTTTCATCTTCCAGGCAGACGCCGTCGCCGAGGCGAAAGTGCTGTTTGTACAGCGGCGAGGCTACGGTCAACTGGCCGTCCACCTCCGCGACAATACCGCGTGCGATAACACCGGCATTGGAGAAGGGATCCCGGTTGTCGATGGCGTAGAGCTGTGGCTCTGCGCCGGGAATAAAAAACAGGGCAATGCTCTTTCTGTCGGAAGACGCATCGCCCATAAGGGCACACACTCCGGAATTGGCAACCAGATCTGATCGCTGGCAGATCGGCTGCCACTGGGTGCGGGTTATGGCAACTTGATTCATTATTTATACTCCAAAATGCAATAGTTGTGCACTGGTATTTAAAAATTCATTGTTTTGCCCATTCATGGTGCGCCGAGCAGTAGTTCCGCAGACCATGCAGTTGCCTCTCTACGCCGGTTCGGCAATCCTGACGATTTCCTCTTCCTCCGCCGGTCGCGGCTGGCCGCGCTCCTCGACAAATACGATTTTCTCGTCCGGCTCGTCGGTGTTCACGAACTGGCGGAAGCGCTTGAGCATTTCGGGGTCGTTGATGGCGGTTTTCCACTCGCACTGGTAGGTGCCCACCACATTGGCCATCTGCGCCTCCAGCTCGTCGCAGATACCGAGCTTGTCATCGACAATGACTTCGCGCAGGTAGTCGAGGCCGCCGTCCAGGTTTTCCAGCCATACGGAGGTGCGCTGCAGTTTGTCGGCGGTACGCACGTAAAACATCAGGAAGCGGTCGATGTACCTGATCAGCGTCTCGTCGTCCAGGTCGGTGGCGAACAGGTCGGCGTGGCGCGGGCGCATACCGCCGTTGCCGC
Organism: Microbulbifer litoralis; assembly: GCF_023634065.1. Classification (GTDB taxonomy): domain Bacteria; phylum Pseudomonadota; class Gammaproteobacteria; order Pseudomonadales; family Cellvibrionaceae; genus Microbulbifer; species Microbulbifer litoralis. Next base: position 551,515 of record NZ_JALKCV010000001.1, on the reverse strand, counting down.
ACAGGAACAGGTTCCAGCCATTCTCGGTGGCGATCACGCCCACATCCTTGCTCTGCGCCTCCGCGCACTCGCGCGTACAGCCGGAGACCGCCATCTTGATCTTGTGCGGCGAGCGCAGGCCCTTGTAACGGTTCTCAACGTCCAGCGCCATCTTCACGCTGTCCTGCACACCGAAGCGGCACCAGGTGCTGCCGACACAGGACTTCACCGTGCGCAAGGATTTACCGTAGGCGTGGCCGGTCTCGAAACCGGCGTCGATCAGCTCGCCCCAGATTTCCGGCAGCTGTTCCAGCCGTGCGCCGAACAGGTCGACCCGCTGGCCGCCGGTGATCTTGGTGTAGAGGTTGTACTTCTTCGCCACCTGGCCCAGCACGATCAGTTTGTCCGGTGTGATCTCGCCGCCGGGCACGCGCGGCACGACCGAGTAGCTGCCGTTCTTCTGCATGTTGGCCATAAAGGTGTCGTTGGTATCCTGCAGGCCCACGTGCGGTTTTTTGTGTACGTGCTCGTTCCACAGCGAGGCGAGAATGGAACCCACCGCCGGCTTGCAGACTTCGCAGCCCTGGCCGCGGCCGTGTTTTTCCAGCAGTTCGTCGAAGGTCTTGATCTCCTCCACCTGCACCATATGGAAAATTTCCTGGCGAGTGTGGGGGAAGTGCGGGCAGAGGTCGTTGTTGACTTCCATACCCAGCGCCGCGAGCTCCTCGTCGACGATATTTTTCAGCAGCGCGGCGCAGCCGCCGCAGCCGGTGGAGGCCTTGGTGGCATCCTTCACTTCGCCCAGGGAGCAGCAGCCCCCCTGGACTGTCTGTACGATATCGCCCTTGCTGACGTTGTGGCAGGAGCAGATGGTGGCGGTGTCCGGCAGGGCGCCGGCGCCCAGGGTCGGCGCCGCGCCGTCGGCGGCGGGCAGGATCAGTTGTTCCGGCTGTTCGGGCAGTTCGATGCCGTTCAGGTGGTACTGCAGTAGCTGGTCGTAGTCACCGGTATCGCCCACCAGCACGGCGCCCAGCAGTTGCTTGCCTTCGCTGTCGGTGATCATGCGTTTGTAAATGCCGCTCTGCTCGTCGACAAAGGTAATGGCAGCGGCGCCCTCGGCGCGGCCGTGGGCATCGCCGATGGAACCCACCTCGACGCCCAGCAGTTTCAGCTTGGTGCTCATATCGGCACTGGTAAAGCTGGCCTCCTCGCCGCACAGCAGGGACACGGTGTTGCGGGCCATGGTGTAGCCGGGGGCCACCAGGCCGTAGATGAAGTTGTTGTACAGGGCGCACTCGCCGATGGCGAAGATATTGCCGTCGGAGGTGCGGCAGGATTCATCGATGACGATGCCGCCGCGCTCGCCCAGTTGCAGGCCGGCGGCCCTGGCCAGCTTGTCCTCGGGACGGATACCGGCGGAGAAGACGATCAGGTCGGTGGCCAGTTCGCGTTCTCCCTTAAAACGCATCCGCAGGCGACCGCCGTCCACTTCCTCGATCAGCTCAGTGGCGGTGCTGGTGTGCACGGTCACACCCAGGTCCTCGATCTTGCTTCTCAGCAGCCCGGAGCCGCCTTCGTCCAGCTGCACGCCCATCAGGCCGGGGGCGAATTCGACCACGTGGGCTTCGAGGCCCAGTTCCTTGAGCGCATTGGCCGCTTCCAGGCCCAGCAGGCCGCCGCCGACCACCACGCCGACGCGGGCGTTTTCACTGGCTGCGCGGATCGCGTCCAGGTCTTCGAGAGTGCGGTAGACGAAGCACTTCTCGTGCTCGTGGCCGGGGATGGGCGGCACGAAAGGATAGGAGCCGGTGGCCAGGATCAGTTTGTCGTAGGGTTTCCCGGTGCCGGATTCGGAGGTGACGACCCGGTTTTCCCTGTCGATGCTCACCGCGGCATCGTTCAGGTGCAGCTCGAACCCCCAGTCGCGGTACTGCTCGATCTTGCCCATGGCCAGGTCGTCGGCCGTGCGGCCGGCGAAGTATTCGGACAGGTGGACGCGGTCGTAGGCGGGTCTGGGTTCGGCGCAGAAGACGGTAACGTCGAACAGCTCTTTTTCGGGCCTTGAAGCCAGCTGCTCGAGAAAGTGGTGGCCCACCATGCCGTTGCCGATGACGATCAGTTTTTGCTTAACCATAATTCCTGCCGTGTGTTGTCTGAATTGCCCGGCAGGAGAGGGAAGGGCGGAGGTGACTCGGCACGGGCGCCTCCTCTTCTGCCGAAGAGTTCAGGCGCCGTTGCCTCGTTAGGGGGGTAAATTGTGTTGGTGACTATGGTTATTCAAGGTTTGTGCCAAGATGGAAAGCTCCGCATTTTGTGGGGTCTGGAGGCAGAGGACCTGACCGGGTGCCATAACTTGGTGCGGGCAAGGTGTATCCGCCCCATTCTGGGGCCTCGCGCGTGCACGGATTACATGATGCCGGCCATTGTTTTGTAGCCCGCGCGGATCGAGCGATAGGCGTCCTCCGGATCATCGCGCTCGACAAACCCGTATTCGAATCCGGCCAGGTCCCGCGATGCGTAGATTTTCCTGAAGTCGAGTATGCCGCTGCCCAGGTCTGCCATTGCGCCGTCGGCGGCCATGTCTTTCAGGTGCCAGAGGGGAAACCTGCCCGGGTTCTGCTGGAAGTAAAGCTGGGCGTCTCTGCCCGCCTTGGCCATCCAGTAGAGGTCCATCTCAAAAAATACCTTATCCGTTTCCGACTCCTCCAGCAGCAGCTGGTAGGGCGTGATGCCTTCTTTTGCTTCGAACTCGAAGTCGTGGTTGTGGTAGGCCATTTTCATGCCGCGCGCGTTGCAGGCCTCGCCCCAGCGGTTGAGATCCTGCGCCAATCTTTTGTATTGATCCAGGGACTGGCGTTGCGCCGGCGACAGCCAGGGCAGAACCAGATACCGATGTCCCACCGTCTGGGCATCATCCAGGATCTGCTGGAAATTCCGCCGCATCATCTCCAGCGGGAAATGGCCGGCGGGAGAGGCCAGGCCCTCGCCGTCGAGAATGGTGCGGATCTCCCGCGGTGGCTGATCGAAGTAGCCGGCGAACTCCACCGATCGATAGCCGGTTTGTGCCACCGCCCGCAGGGTTTCCGTTACGCTCCGGGCCATCTGCTCGCGCAGGGTGTAAAGCTGCACTCCGAGCGCCCTGTTGTCTCCGCCGGCCGGCTCGCGCGCGCTGCAACCGGCCGCCATGGCGCCGAGGCCGGCGGCGGTGATACCGAGAAACTTTCTTCTGTTCATGGTGTTTTCCTCATTGTGATCAAAGGCGCCCCGCCCGGATTTCTTTCACCGCATGGTCGACCGCCCGTGCCGTCAACGCCATATAAGTCAGGGAGGGGTTCTGGCAGGCCGAGGAGGCCATTGCCGCGCCGTCGGTGACAAACAGGTTTTTGACATCGTGGCACTGGTTGTAGCCGTTGAGTACCGATGTCTTCGGGTCCCGCCCCATACGGGCGGTGCCCATTTCATGAATCGCCAGCCCCGGTGCGTGATCCTGCTTGATGGGCGTCGCGTCCCCGATTCCCACCGCCTGCAGCATCTCCACCGCGGAGGACGCCATATCCTCACGCATCTTTCTTTCGTTTTCGCCCCAGGACGCGTCGATCCTGAGTAGCGGTATGCCCCAGCGGTCGCGCTTTTCGGGGTCCAGCGATACACGGTTGTGTCGATAGGGCAGCATCTCTCCGAAACCGGCCAGGTGGAACACCCAGGGGCCGGGCTGGCGCAGGCGCTCCTTGAGCGCGAGCCCGATACCGGCCTTTTGTCCGCGGCGCTGCCAGCTCGGTCGCATGGCGCCGCCCTGATATCCGAAGCCGCGCAGGTAGTCCTCGCCCTGCCGCTGCAGGTTGCGAAAGCGGGGAATGTAGATGCCGTTGGGGCGGCGACCGGAATAATAGCTGTCCAGGTGACCGTCGACGGTGCCGAAAGCGCCGGCGCTCATCGTGTGGTCCATCAGGTAGCGGCCGAGTGCCCCACTGCGGTTGGCGATACCGTTGGGGAAATGATCGGATACCGAGTTGAGCATCAGTTGGGTACTGCCGAGGGTGGAGGCACACAGGAAAATGATCCGCGCACGATAAACGCGCTCCTGCAGCGTAAGGCGGTCGACGACCCGGACCCCGGTGGCGCGCCCGGTTTGCGGATCGAAAATGATGTCCCTGGCGATGCTGTCGTGCACCATTTCCAGGTTGCCGGTTCTCTCCGCGGCGGGCAGGGTGGCGCTGAGACTGCTGAAGTAGGCCCCGAACGAACAGCCGCGATAGCACTGGTTCCGGTACTGGCATTTGCCGCGCCCCAGCTCGGTGTGCACCGGCTTGGGATCGGTGAGGTGGGCGGCGCGGCCTATGATCATGCGCCGTTCCGGAAAGGCTTTTTCAATGCGGGACTTGATCTCCTTTTCCACGCAGTTCATCGGCATCGGTGGCTGGAAAATGCCGTCCGGTAACTGCGGGATATTGTCGCGGTTACCGCTGATCCCGGCGAATTCCTCTACGTGATCATACCAGGGTGCGAGATCCCGGTAGCGGATTGGCCAGTCCACGCCGTGCCCGTCGCGTTTGTTTGCGCCGAAGTCCAGGTCGCTCCAGCGATAGCTCTGGCGCCCCCAGAGGAGTGAGCGGCCACCGGTCTGGTAACCGCGGATCCAGTCGAAGGGTTTTTCCTGGACGTAGGGGTTTTCGCGATCATTGACGAAGCGGTCGCGGCTGAATTCGTTGAAGACATAACATTTTTTCTGGGTTGCGTAGTCGCTCTCCTGCAGCTGCTCAGGCACCATGCCGCGCTGTTCCAGATCCCAGGGATTGCTGAAATCGTGTGGATAGTCCTGTCGATGGACCTTTTGGGGGCCGCGTTCGATGACCAGGGTTTTCATATTGTTTTCGGTCAATTCCTTGGCCGCCCAGCCGCCGGATATTCCCGACCCGACAACAATGACATCGTAGATTTTCTCTTTCATTACAGCCCCCTTGCCTTGCACCACACTAATAAGTCGCCCAGGCGCGACCGATTTCCCGCAATGGAACACAGCCCTTGAATTCCCCCGGAATGGGCTGGTATCGCAATTCCTCGGTTGCCCCGATCTCGGAGGTGTAGTAGCCGAACAGCACCAGTTGTTTGAATTCGCGGAAAAATACATTGCCCGGCAGTTCACTTTCCTGTGCGAATGCCTGTCGATCCAGTTTTTCCACCAGGGCGATTTGCTGTTGCTGCGTCGCATGCAGGAAACCGTCGGTGGCCGAATCCATTGGCAGGGCATCGATGTCTTCCAGACCCCGGCGAAAACGCCGGCGGTGTTCGGGAGGGTAGTGGCTGGCCACCAGGGCATCGATAAACTGCGGCACGCCGGCGCCGATGGCGCCGGCGGTATCCGTCTGCGGAATAATGATCTCGCTCAGGGTTTCAACCAGCTGAAAGTGCGAGCTGGTCAAACCGCGGGATGGATTGGATGCGGCTTCGCTATCGCCGGCGGCCATCAACGCCGAGGCAATCTGCGGGCTGACGGCCGTCGCACCGACTAGCAGCGCGATATCGCGCAGTAACCGGCGCCTTGCCGGGCTCTGGACATCATCGCTCATATTGACACCTTTTTCTTATTGTTGGAGGTGCCCTGTACACTACTTCCTATCTGGAGTAGGCCAGGCCACCGGTCGCCACTGCCTCGCTGCGAAACAGCGCGGCAAACAGTGTGAAAACCACCAGGGAGAAGGCGGCTGGCAGCAGCCAGATATTCCGCCATGCATGGCCCCCGTCGAGCGCATAGAGGTCGGTTACCCACCCCGCAATCCAGAACCCGATCAGCATCCCCAGGCCATAGGTGGCCAGGGTGACCAGGCCCTGGGCAGCGCTGCGATAGCTGGCTTCGGCCTTGCTGTCGGTATAGATCTGCCCGCTGACAAAAAAGAAGTCGTAGCAGATGCCGTGCAGCGCGATACCCAGGATCAGCAGGTAGGAGAATTCACCGGCATTACCATAGGCGAACAGAAAATAGCGCACTGCCCAGGCCAGCATCGCCGCCAGCAGCGTGACCTTTATACCGAAGCGCAGCAGGAACAGCGGTACGCAGAGCATGAACAGAACTTCCGAAGCCTGGCCCAGCGCCATTTTGGCGGTGGAGTTTTCCATACCGGCTTCCGTCAGGAAGAGGCTGGTGTTCTGGTAGTAGAAGGCGAGTGGAATACACACGAGGATGGAAAAAACAAAGAATACCCGGAAATTCCTGTCCCTGAACAGCCCGATGGATTTCAGTCCCAGTATTTCTCCCAGTGTACTGCCGCCACTTTTTTCCGTTGCCGGCGGTGTGGCCGGCAGGAACAGACTGAACAGCCCCAACAACAGTGATGCCGCAGCGCACATCGGGAAGGTGTTGGCAAGCTGACCCGCGTCAATACCCTGGCGGGAATCCCAGGCGAACACATAGCTGATGAGCAGCCCGGCGCAGATCCAGCCCAGGGTCCCCCAGACGCGGATGCCGGAGAACTCTCGAGCCGGGTCGGCCAGATGGCGGAAAGAAATGGAATTTGCCAGTGCCAGGGTAGGCATATAGAGCACCATATAGGCCAGCACGGCGGGATAGAAGGCGGAGAAGTCTGCGGCGCGATACATCAGGAACATCAGCAGTGCGCCCAGCAGGTGCAGGATGGCGAGAATTCGCTCGGCATTGAAATAGCGGTCGGCGATCAGCCCGATCACAAAGGGCGCGATGATGGCGCCCCAGGACTGGGTGGAAAATGCTATGCCGATCTGGCCGCCGTCGGCGCCGAGGTTATTGGCCAGGAAAGTCCCGAGGGTGACAAACCAGCCGCCCCAGATAAAAAACTGCAGAAACATCATGGCGCCGAGCTGGTATTTGGCAAAAGGCTTCATCGTTATTATTCCTTTGACTCATTTTATTCTTCTACGCTTTTAATACAACGCTGATGGGTGCACTTCGTTTTTCCCATCCTGCGTGTCAATCGCTCAATCCCAGTAGTTCCCGGTTCAACTGCGCATCTGTCTGCACCTTGGCAAAATCGTCGAACGCCCGATCCGCGGTGCGTATCAGGTGCTTGCGGATAAATTCGGCCCCCTCCCGCGCGCCGTCCTCGGGGTGCTTGAGACAGCACTCCCACTCCAGTACCGCCCAGCCGCTGAAACCATACTGGGTCAGGCGGCTGAAGATGCCGCTGAAATCGATCTGCCCGTCGCCCAGGGAGCGGAAGCGCCCCGGCCTGTCTACCCACGACTGGTAGCCGCCGTAGATGCCGCTGCGGCCGCTGGGATTGAACTCCGCATCCTTGACGTGGAAGGCCTTGATGCGCTGGTGGTAGATATCGATAAATTGCAGGTAATCCAGCTGTTGCAGCAGGAAGTGGCTGGGATCGTAGAGGATATTGGCCCGCGGATGCTGGCCGGTGGCCTGTAGAAAGCGCTCGAAGGTCACGCCGTCGTGCAGGTCCTCGCCCGGGTGCAGTTCGAAGCACAGGTCCACGCTGGCCTCGTCGAAGGCGTCGAGAATGGGCAGCCAGCGCCGGCCCAGTTCTTCGAAGCCGGCCTCGACAAGTCCCGCCGGGCGCTGCGGCCACGGGTAGACCGTATGCCAGAGCAGTGCGCCGGAAAAAGTCGCGTGGGCGTTGAGCCCCAGCCGCCGGCTGGCGCGAGCGGCATACAGTAACTGTTCATTGGCCCACTGGCGGCGCGCCTCGGCATTGCCACGCAGCTCGTCGGGGGCAAAGCCGGCAAACATGGCGTCGTAGGCTGGGTGCACCGCCACCAGCTGCCCCTGCAGGTGGGTGGACAGTTCGCTGATCTCCAGTCCTGCGCACTCCACCGTACCGGCGATCTCATCGCAGTAGTCCTGGCTTTCGGCGGCCAGTGCCAGGTCGAACAGCGCGGTGTCAGATGTGGGCAGCTGGATGGCCCGGTAGCCCAGCTCCGCCGCCCAGCGGCAGATACTCTCCAGGTTGTTGAACGGCGGCTCGGGGCCGAGAAACTGCGCCAGGAAGATGGCCGGGCCCTTTATACGGGTTTTTGTCTCGCTCTGTGTCATTCTGGTCTCCCTATGTGCGGATCGGGTTCGGGCGCGGCCAGCGGGTGCCATTTTTTGTCCGAGAGGCTGGCCGACACCGTGCCCTCGATAAACGCCATGCCGCGAACAGCCTCGCGGATACCGGGTACATCGCAGGCGATTTCCGGCGCCGGCTCCGCGGTGATCCGCGCGCGAATCTGCCCGGCAAAGTTGCGGTATATATTGGCGAACGCCTCCAGGTAGCCTTCCGGATGCCCGGCCGGTGTGCGCAGATTGGCCAGGGTCTCGGGTGCGAGGTTGCCGACACCGGCGCGCAGCTGCTGTGCGGGCTGGTTCAGGGAGCGCAGCCAGAGGGTATTGGGTTCCATCTGCGACCAGTCCAGTCCGGCCTTCTCGCCGTAGACCCGCAGGCGCAGCCCGTTCTCCTCGCCGGTGCACACCTGGCTGGCGCTGAGCAGGCCGCGGGCGCCGCTGTCGAATTTCAGCAGCACGGTGCCGTCGTCATCCAGCCGCCGCCCGGGCACCGCGGCGCGCAGGTCGGCGCAGATTTCGCGGATTTCGCCGCAGACATATTCCGCCAGGTTGGCGGCGTGGACACCGATATCCCCCATGCAGCAGCTGATACCCGCCTGTTCCGGGTCCAGGCGCCAGGCCGCCTGCTTGCTATTCTCCGCCGCCGCGTCCGCCAGCCAGCCCTGGGAATATTCCACCACCACCTTGCGGATGGCTCCCAGTTCCCCCGCGGCCACCCGGGCGCGGGCCTCCTTGACCATGGGGTAACCGGTATAGGTGTGTGTCAGGCCGTAGAGGCATCCGCTGCGCGCCACACAGTCCTGCAGCTCCAGGGCCTCCGCCAGGCTGCGGGTGGCGGGCTTGTCGGAGAGGACGTGAAAGCCGTTTTCCAGCGCCATGCTGGCCACCGGCAGGTGCAGGTGGTTGGGGGTGACGATGGCGACGAAATCCATGCGCTCGCCCTCGGGCAGCTGCGCTTCGCGCTCGAACATCTCCCGGTAGCTGGCGTAGCAGCGGGATTCCGGCAGGTAGAGCCCGCGGCCGGATTCCCGCGAGCGTTCAGCGCTGCTGCTGAAGGCGCCACATACCAGCTCTATCTGCCCGTCCAGCGCCGCGGCCATGCGGTGTATGGCACCGATAAAGGCACCGCTGCCGCCGCCCACCATACCCATGCGGATTTTGCGCATTGTTCTCCCTTTCGCTGAAAGAATTTCGATTCAGGCAAAGATGCTACCCAAGGGCCGGTGCGGCAGTTAGAAGAGAATCACCGCCCAGGGGGACAAAATCGGCGTTTGCGGCGGTTGGATATTGCACCAATGGTGGGCCCGGGGGTCGATATATTGGTGCATTCGGGTAATATTGGGGCGGGACCTGTCCGTTTTCTCTACAGCCCAAGTTTTGGAATTCGAAGACCTGCAGGTGGCACAAGCCGGGGCGGGATGCGCCCTTCTGGGACTGTCTGCGAGAGGGACCTCGCGGACAAGCCTCCATGGATGGGTTTACGGTGTGTCCCGGAAGGGCGCATCCTGTCCCGGCTCCCGGAACTGAACTCCGAAACCTGAGTTTACAACCCAATAATAATCCAGACGGTATGCCGGACAACTTCGATCACTCCCAGCTGCAGTCCTTTATCGACCGGGCTGGTATTCACCAACTGGTGCAGTCCTTCGACCTGCTGCCGGATATCTCCTTCTGGATCAAGGATGCCGGTGGACACTTCCTGTTTGCCAATCGGCACACCCTCGAGGTCATCGGCACGCACTGTCTGGAGCACACCATCGGCCTCACCGACTACGATATAGCGCCGCGGGACATCGCCGAACAGTTTATCGCCGACGACCAGCGGGTACTGCGGGGTGAGATCATCGACGATCGCCTGGAAATGAATATTCTCCGCAATGGCGATATCGGCTGGTTCCTGACGAGCAAACGGCCGATCTTCGATCGCGACCGGCGTATTATCGGTTCCTACGGCGTTTCCCGCCATGTGGGCCAGGCGCCGATCGCCAGAAGGATCATCGACCAGTTGCGGGCGCCCATCGATTTTATCCGCGAGCACTACAGCAGGCCCATCACCATCCGTGAGGTGGCGGACAGTGCCAATCTCTCGGTCAGCGCCCTTGAGCGACGCTTCAAGACACACCTGGGCAAGACGCCCATGCAGTTTCTCAACGAATTCCGCCTGATCAACGCCCGCCGCCTGCTCACGGAAAGCGCCCTGTCCATCGCCACCGTGGCGGAGCGGGCCGGTTTTGCCGATCCGGGCTATTTCAGCCGGCAGTTTGCGCGGCAGTTTGGCGAGTTGCCGTCCGCGGTGAGGGCCGCGCCTGCCCAACAGTGACGGGCGTAGAGGCAGCTCGCGCGCGATTCGTGACCAGGAGAGCCCGGAGCCTGTTTGGATTGACACAAAGTGCCGCTATTCCGCCCGGCGACCGGGCCCTGAAACTTCATGCGAACGCGTATCCCCGACGCTGTCAAAGGAAGTGCAACAGGTGCGACAGCAACAGCAACAACGCCACCACCTGCCAGAACAACAGCGGATTCCGCTCCATCAACGGCCGCTCCCGCCTGGGGACGAATTCCGGGTTGGCCGTATGCAGATCGTGCACGAATTCCGATAGCGCCGGGTAGCGGTGCCTGGGGTCGGCTGCGCAGGCCTTGTGCAGGGCGCCGTCGATCCACTCGGGGATATCCTCGCGGTGCTGCCGCGCGCTGGTGTATTGCAGGCTGGCGTAGTGCTTCAGCTGGTAGTGGCGGAAACCGGCGCGCTCCGGGTAGGGATAGCGGCCGGTCAGCAGTTCGTAGGCGATGACGCCGAGGGAGAAAATATCCGAGCGGTGGCTGGGGCTGTCGCCGAGGAAATATTCCGGGGCCGCATAGTTCTTGCTGCCCGGCGGGGTATCGCCGCCGAGATTCAGGTGTTCGCGGATGCCGGCGCCGTCAGCACCGCCCAGGTCGATCAGTTTCAGGCGGCCGTCGGCGGTGACCATGATATTTTCCGGCTTCAGGTCCCCGTGCACGATTTCCATGCGCTGCAGCCGGCGCAGCGCGCTGACCAGTTGGGCAATCAATTCGCGTACCTGTTCGACGGACGGCTGCGGGTGCAGCTGCATCCACTGGCGCAGGTTCTGGCCGTCGATATATTCCAGCACGTGGTACAGAAACTGCCGCCCCGGCCTGGGTGGATAGACGCGGATGATACCAGGATGATCCAGGCGGCGACCGGTCCACTCCTCGGCGATAAAGCGTTCGATATAGGCCGGGTCGTCGGAGAAATTCACCGAAGGGGTTTTTATCGCCCGCAGCTCGTCGCTGTCGATATCCCTGGCCAGGTACAACTGGCTGCGGCTGCTCGCGTGCAGCTCCTGCAGGATCAGGAAACCGTCCAGCTTGTTGCCCGGGCGCAGGTCCGGGGGAAAGGGCAGCTCGCGATTGTGGGTGAGCAGGTCGTCGTCGTTGGGCTCGACGCGGTGCACCCGGCAGACGGCGGCGCTCAGGTTGTCGCCGGAACCGGCGGCCAGGGCCGCGTCTACCAGGGCCCGGGCGGAGTCGTCGTCGGCCTGCAGGATATCGACAATGTGTGCTGCTGACAGGAAATCGTGTACACCGTCGCTGCTGACGAGGTAGATATCGCCGGGCCGCAGTTCCTCGCGGCGGTAGTCCACATCCACGTGGGCGTCCATGCCCAGCGCCCGGCTCAGGAAGGTGCGCCCCGGGCCCAGGGCGCGGCTGTGATCGCGGGTCAGTGACTCCAGTTTATCGCCGCGCAGGCGGTAGATGCGCGAGTCGCCGATATGGATCAGGTGCGCGCTGGCGCCCTTGAATATGGCCGCGGAGAAGGTGGTGAGCCAGCCCTGCCTGATCTCGCCGCCGCCGCTCTGGCGGTAGAGCCAGCTGTTCAGGGATTGCAGCACCCGCGCGGCGGCCTTTTTCAGCGGCCAGGTCTGCGGGGTGCTGTAGTAGTCGGACAGGAAACCGCTGATGGCCGCCCGCGCCGCCTCGCCGCCGGCCTCGGCACTGGCCACGCCATCGGCCACTGCGGCCAGGGCGCCGCGGCTGCGCAGTTCCGGACCGTCGGGCTGGCAGATGGCGCAGGCGTCGTCGTTTTGCTGGCGGCGGCCGGCGCTGGAGGCGCTGGAGAATGCCAGGGCGCCGTTCACCCTCTCCGCTGCCAGTGTTTCTTCCCCCGTTCCCGGTTCCAAGTTTCCGCTCCCCCTGTCAGGCGACATCGATCAGCGACACGCTGCCGTCTGGCATCACCTCCGCCATATGGCCCTGTGGTTCCTCCAGCAGGAAGAGTGCCACAAAACCGAGTACCGCGGTGGCGGCGATGACCAGGAAAAAGGTCTGGTAGGAAACCAGGCTCAGCACGGTCAGGAAACAGACGGCACCCACATTGCCGTAGGCGCCGGTCATGCCGGCGATCTGGCCGGTGAGGCGGCGCTTGATCAGCGGCACCACCGCGAACACCGCGCCGGAGCCGGCCTGTACGAAGAGGGCACAGGCCATGGCCGCGGCTACGGCCAGGTACAGTGGCCAGCTGCCGTTTATCTGGCTCATCAGGCAGTAACCGGCGGCGAGCCCGGCCACCAGTACCAGCAGCGTGGGTTTGCGCCCGCAGCGATCGCTGATCAGGCCGCCCGCGGGCCGGGCCAGCAGGTTCATCAGGGCGTAGGAGGAACCCAGCAGGCCGGCCATCACCGGGCTCAGGGTAAAAGTCTCGGAAAAGAACAGCGGCAGCATCGAGATCACCGCCAGTTCGGAGCCGAAGGTGATGAAATAGAGCAGGTTCAACACCGCCACCTGCTTGAACTTGTAGCGCAGCAGCGGCTCCGGCGGTGCGCTCAGCACTTCGCGGTTGACGCTGAAACTCTTTTTCACGTCCAGCAGGTAGAGCAGGCCCAGCCCGCAATAGACCAGCGCCGCCCAGGTTCCCGACAGCAGATTGACTTCACCGGCAAGTTTCCAGATGAGCAGTGCCAGGGCCGCGTAGAGCGGCAGCCGCATCACCAGCAGCAACACCAGATCGCCGGGGCTGGTGACTTCCATGGCACCCATTTTTTTCGGTTTGAAATAGGTGGCACCCTTGGGGGTATCGGTGACGGAGAAGTAATAGATAAAACCGTAGGCCAGGCACAGCAGGCCGGTGAGCCCGACGGCGTAGCGCCAGCCCTCGTTTCCTCCAAACAGCAGCGCGATGGCGGGCAGGCTCATGGCGCCGGCGGCGGAGCCGAAATTGCCCCAGCCGCCGTAGATACCCTCGGCGGTGCCCAACTGCCGGGCCGGGAACCACTCGGAGACCATGCGGATACCGATCACGAAGGCGGCGCCGACAAAGCCCAGCAGGAAGCGGCCCAGGGCCGCCGCGGCAAAGCTGTCCGCCAGTGCGAAGATAAAGCAGGGCACACTGCCCACCATCAGCAGGGCGGAGTAGGTACGCCGCGGGCCGTACCTGTCGGTCAGCATTCCGACAATGATGCGCGCCGGAATGGTCAGCGCCACGTTCAGGATCAACAGCGTCTTCACCTGTTCGCTGCTCAACGACAGGCTGTCGGCAATCGCCATCAATAGCGGCGCGTGGTTGAACCAGGCAAAAAAGCAGATAAAAAATGCCAGCCAGGTCAGGTGCAGCACCTTCGTTTTCCCGCGGAAGGAAAACAGGTTCAGGGAATCTCCGGACATACTTTTTCCTTATCCGTTTCTCTCATCTTCGCTATAGACGGGAAAACCCCGAACGGATCGGAGGTTTCCCAGGGTACCGGTTATTTTTTATTGGGTATCTGATTTCCGGCCTGGCTATTTCACTCAGGTGACATTGATCAGCGAAACGGTGCCGTCCGGCAGCGTCTCCGCCATCTGTCCCTGCGGCTCTTCCATCAACAGCAGTGCGGCAAAGCCGACCACGGCGGTGGCGGCAATCACCAGGAAGAAGACTTCGTAGGACACCAGGCTCAGTACCGTCAGGTAGAAGACGGCCCCGACATTGCCGTAGGCACCGGTCATGCCCGCGATCTGCCCGGTGAGGCGGCGCTTGATCAGCGGCACCACCGCGAATACCGCACCCTCGCCGGCCTGCACAAAGAAGGAGCAGAACATGGCCGCTGCCACCGCCAGGTAGATCGGCCACTCCGAGTTGATCTGGCTCATCAGCAGGTAGCCCACCGCCAGGCCCAGCACCAGGATCTGCAGTGTGACCTTGCGGCCGTACTTGTCGCTGAACAGGCCGCCGGTGGGACGGGATACCAGGTTCATGAACGCGTAGGCGGAGCCCAGCAGGCCGGCCTTGACCGGATCCAGGGTGAAGGTTTCGGAAAAAAACAGCGGCAGCATGGAGACGACCGCCAGTTCGGAGCCAAAGGTGGCGAAGTAGAGCAGGTTCAGGATCGCGACCTGTTTGAACTTGTAGCGGTGGATCGGCTCCGGCGGTGTCCTGAGAACCTCGCGGTTGACGTCGTGGCACTTGCGCGCATCCAGTGCGTAGAGCAGCACCAGGCCGATATAAATGATTGTTGCCGCGGTGCCGGGCAGCAGTGAGACACCGGCCGGCGACAGTTTCCAGGTCAGCAGTGCCAGCGCCGCGTACATCGGCAGCTTCATTACCAGCAGCAGGATGAAATCCCCCCTGCCGGTGACCTCCATGCCGCCGATTTTCTTCGGCTTGAAATAGGTGGAGCCCTTGGGGGTGTCGGTGACGGTATTGTAATAGATGAAGCTGTAGACCAGCGCGATGACACCGGTGAGGCCGACGGCATAGCGCCAGCCGTCTTCACCGCCAAAGATCAGTGCGACGGTAGGCAGCGTCATGGCCGCCGCGGCGGACCCGAAATTGCCCCAGCCGCCGTAGATACCCTCGGCAGTCCCCAGCTGCCTGGCCGGGAACCACTCCGACACCATGCGGATACCGACCACGAAACCGGCACCGATAAAACCGAGCAGGAAACGGCCCAGGGCGGCCTGCACAAAGTTTTCGGCCAGTGCAAAGATAAAGCAGGGGATGCTGCCCACGGCCAGCAGGATCGAGAAAGTCAGCCGCGGCCCGTACTTGTCGGTCAGCATGCCGATCACGATACGTGCCGGAATCGTCAGGGCGACGTTCAGGATCAGCAGGGTTTTTACCTGTTCCGGCGCCAGCGACAGGCTGTCGGAAATGGCCATCAACAGCGGTGCGTGGTTGAACCAGGCATAGAAGCTGATGAAAAAGGCCACCCAGGTCAGGTGCAGTATCCGGGTCTTGCCGCGGAAGGAGAGCAGGTTCAGGGTCTCGCTGGACATTTCGTTTCCTCTGATCGATTGCGCGGGGTAGCTTCCACGCCTTCAAATTCCGCGGGCACGAAAAAAGCCCACGGGTGCAGCCTTGGTTGTGCCTCGGCTGCGGCCGGTGGACTCCGTTGTCCATTGTCTGGTCTGTCGCGCGAACACGGGGTCCGCTGAAAATTGCTGTGCTCAGTGTGTATTCAAATTGCGTGCCATCGTTGTCTGTTCTACCGGTGGGCCGGGTTCACTTCCTGCGCTGCAGGAAGTCCAGCGTCTGCTGGTACAGGTCCTCCCGGAAGGCCTTTTCCGCACCGGCGCTGATGGGCGAAAAGCGCTCGCACAGGCCCAGCAGTTGCTGCGCCTTGTCCCCGCTGGGGCGCCCGCAGTCGCTGTCGGTGTGGGCGAACAGGTGCCAGCCGGGATTGGCCGAGGGCGGCTGGTCACCCCCGGCGTGAAGCTGGTCATTCAGCGACGGCGCCAGGCTGCCGGGCTCCAGGTCCAGGTATTCCTCCCGCGCTAGGATGGTTGCGGCATCGCGCCGCTGGCCGCGGTCCGCCAGCCAGCTGCAGGCCTGCAACAGCGCCGCGCGCAGGGCCAGGTGGGTGCGCGGGTTGCGCGCGTGCCAGGATTCGGTGGCGGCCAGCACCTTTTCCGGCATCGCCGGCAGCAGCGCATTGCAGGCGGCGACGATGGTGCCGAGCCCGCGCTGTGCGGCGATGGTGTTCCAGGGCTCGCCGACACAGTAGCCGTCGATATCGCCGCGTTTCAGCCGCTCGACCATCTGTTCCGGCGGCAGTACCTGGATCTGCAGGTCGCGGTCCGGATCGATACCGGAGCTGCGCAGCCAGTGGCGCAGTTGCAGAGTGTGGCTGGAGAAGGGGTAGACGGTGGCCAGCTTCAGCGGTGTCGCGCCCGGCGTGCGGCGCCGCAGGTAGGCGGCCAGGGCGCTGCCGGCGGCCCCGCCCGCATCCGCGGCCGAGAGCCCCAGTCTGGCATGCAGCTCTGTCGACAGGGTGATGGCGTTGCCGTTGCAACTGAGGATCAGGCCGGTCAGCAGCCGCTCCTCGCAGTGGGGCAGGGCCTGCTTCAGCGTCAGTGGCATGGGCGCGAGCATGGCGGCGGCATCGGCGACACCGCCGATCAGCTTGTCGCGCAGCGTCGCCCAGGAGGTTTCGCGCTGCAGTTGTACCTCGAGCCCGAAGCGGGCGAAGAGGCCCATCTCGCGGGCGACGATCAGCGGCGCACTGTCGGTCAGCCGCAGGTACAGCAGTTTGAGATGGGGCTTTTCCGGTGTCAGTGGCGTTGCTGCGGTCATGGCTGGGACTGTAGGTGATTGATGATCTGCTCCGCCACGGCGAGCATGGTGGAATTACTGTTCATGGCGATATTGCGCAGCGTGCGGTGTGCCGCGTCCTCGTCGAGCCCTTTCCTGGCCATCAGCAGGCCCTTGGCCCGCTCGATGGTCTTGCGCTCCTGCAGTTGCTTCTGCGTGCGCTCCAGGGACTGGCGCAATTGCTGGAAGTTGCGGAACTGGGCCATGGCGATCTCGATCGCCGGCGCCACCCGCTCGGCGCTCATACCCTCGGCCATATAGGCGCTGACCCCGGCCTCCACGGCGCGGCTGATAAAGTCGCTGCCGCCGCGGGCGGAGAACATGGCCACCGGGGTGGGGTTCTGGCGGTTGATGATGGTGAGGCTCTCGAGAATATCGCGATCCGGGGATTCGATATCGATCAGCACGATATCCGGGCGGTGGGCGTCCACGTGTTGCAGCAGCCCCTCTGCGCTGGTCAGCTGTACGAGCAGGCGGTAGCCGGCGGCGCGCAACTGCCGGCCCACCATCTCCGCGCGCTCGGGCTGGTCGTCTACCAGCATGATGCCAAGGGGTTTACTCATCGAGTCCGTCTTTTGTTTTTTCTGCTCTCGGGTTATCGGAGTTGCAAGGGCGGTGCCAGCCGCCCGGCCGGATTGTCCGCGCACAAAAAAGCCCGGCGAATCGCGGGGGAGTCACCGGGCTTCATTGCCGATAACAAAATATAATCAAAAGACGTGCCAATTGGCGCCGGCCGCGCGCGAGCGCCGTTTCGCCCCGGGGAATCCGTCCGTTCGCCGATGGCTGCCGGGTCGGCGCTTCCAGGAATCCGCCGCACTGCGCTATGCTGGTGCGGTGCCTGTTTGCCCGGCCTGATTTTGGTGCGCCGGGTACCGGCGAGTGCCGGGCGGGCTCGGCTGTCCCCCGCATCCGGGCGGTGGCACAGAGTTTGCCTGATTGAACAGGCAATCACCGATTGGAGCTGTTCTTATTCCAGAACATTGAGAACAAATCGAATTCGCTGACATCGTAAACACCGAGCCCGTCGATCTAAGTTCCCCGGAATAGGATTTGCGGGCCGTGACCGAAACCGCGACAAGCGGTCGCGGTCACCAGGGTCGGCAGAGAAATCCTCCGGCCTCCCGAGAGCCAGTACCGCCAGCGGCGCTGCGGCTCGATGACTTGGAAAGGCGTTTGATGCTTAAAGATAACCTCGGGCGCAGGTTCTATTACCTGCGCCTGTCCGTCACTGATGTCTGCAACTTCCGTTGCAGCTACTGCCTGCCCGATGGCTATCAGTCGACTGACGAATCCCCCCATCTCTCCGCCGCGGAGGCGGCGACCGTGGTGCGCGCCTTTGCCGGCCTGGGCACTGAAAAGGTGCGCCTGACCGGCGGCGAGCCGTCGCTGCGCGCCGACCTGCCGGAGATCATTGCCGCCAGCAAGGGAGCGCCCGGTATCCGCCGGGTGGCCGTGACCAGCAATGGCTACAAGCTGCCGCGGGTCATCGATGCCTGGTGCGATGCGGGGCTGGACCAGCTGAATATCAGTATCGATACCCTGGACCGCCGCGAGTTCGCCGACTTTACCGGCCACGATTGCCTGCCCAGGGTGCTCGACGGCATCGAGCTGGCGCGCGCCCTGGGAGTGCAGGTCAAGGTCAACGCGGTGCTGCTGGCCGATGGCGCCGAGCGCCGGCTGCAGGCCTTCCTGCACTGGCTGCGCGACACGCCGGTGACCCTGCGCTTTATCGAGCTGATGCGCACCGGCGACAACCGCGACTATTTCGCCAGCAACCACCTGCGTGGCGCCACGATCGAGCAGCAGCTGCTGCGCGACGGCTGGCAGCTCCTGCCGCGGGCGCGCGACGCGGGGCCGGCGCGGGAATACAGCCACCCGGATTACCGCGGCCGCATCGGCCTGATCACCCCCTACAGCGAGGATTTCTGCGACAGCTGCAACCGCCTGCGGATTTCCGCCCAGGGCCGGCTGCACCTGTGCCTGTTCGCCGATCAGGGCCTGGACCTCTACGACATCATCCGCTCCGGCGACAGCGATGCCGTCGCGGCGCGGGTGCGTGAACTGATCGGCCACAAGGAGCCCAGCCACTACCTGCAGCAGCAGCGGGTGGGCGCCACCCGCAACCTGGCAATGCTCGGTGGTTAGCCGCCTGAGTGTCTGCCCGCTGGTGCTGGCCGGCGGCCGCTCGCGCCGCATGGGACGCGATAAGGCGCAACTGCGGCTCGCCAGCGGACAGACACTGCTGGCGCGGGCGGAGTCCCTGCTGCGCAGCCTGCGGGTGCCGGGGCTGGAATTCCTGCCGCCGCTGACCAGCGGCGACAGGCCCGGTGGCATTGCGGACCGGGTGCCGGATCGCGGCCCGTTAGGCGGCCTGCACGCTGTCGCCCACTTCCTGCAGGAGCGGCAGGTCCGCTGCGACGCACTGCTGGTGATACCGGTGGATATGCCGCTGCTGCAGCGCGCCCAGTTGGAAGCCCTGTGCTGCGCGGGCCCGGAGAGCGGCGCCGGAGCGCTGTGCTTCGACCGGTTTTACCTGCCGCTGTGGCTGCGCCTGGATGAACGCTGTCGCAATTACCTGCGAGCTGCGGTCGAGCGTCCTGAAACACCGCCGGTGCGCGCGCTGATAGCAACCCTGGGTGGCTGTCAATTGCGGAAGCCGCTGGGCGACTGGCACCAAAATGTAAATACCATGCGGGAGTTTTCGAATCTCACGCTTCCGTAGCATGGGCAAAGCGAAGCGCGCTCATCACCGGGCTTGATGGGCACGTCGCCGTGCTCTTTATTTCGAGGAAAACCAGACAATGCAAGATCGAGAAAATAACGCACTATCCATCGCGGTGCTGACGGTCTCCGACACCCGCACCGAAGACACGGACACCTCCGGCCAGTATCTGGCCGAGGTACTCCAGTCCGCCGGCCACACGCTGCATGAAAAGAAAATCGTCCGCGACGATATCTACCAACTGCGCGCGGAGGTTTCCCGCTGGATCGCCGATGACAATGTGCAGGTGATCCTGACCACCGGCGGTACCGGCTTCAGCGGCCGCGATTCCACCCCGGAGGCGCTGGCGCCGCTGTTCGACAAGCGGGTGGAGGGATTTGGTGAGCTGTTTCGGGCAATTTCCTACGACGAGATCGGGTCCTCGACAATCCAGTCGCGCGCACTCGCCGGCCTCGCCAACAATACGCTGGTCTGCTGTATGCCCGGTTCCACCGGCGCCTGTCGCACCGCCTGGGAAAATATCCTCGGCCAGCAACTGGATGCGGCTTTCAAACCCTGCAATTTTGTCGCCCACCTGCGGGGGAAATAAATCGTGTTGACCCATCTGAATCAGCGGGGTGAAGCCAGTATGGTCGATGTCACCGATAAATCGGTGAGCGAACGCATTGCCCGTGCCGAGTCCCTGGTCTGTATGAGTGCCGAAGCCTTCGGGCAACTGCAGGCTGGCCAGAACAAAAAGGGCGACGTGCTCGCCACTGCGCGCATCGCCGGTATCCAGGCGGCGAAGAAAACCGCCGACTTGATCCCGCTGTGCCACCCGCTGGCCCTGACCAGGGTGCAGGTGGATTTTGAACTGGAGCCGGAATACAACCGTGTCCGTATCGCCAGTTTCTGCAAGCTCGCCGGCCGGACCGGCGTGGAGATGGAGGCGCTGACGGCGGCATCGATCGCCGCGCTCACCATCTACGATATGTGCAAGGCCGTGGATCCGGCGATCACCATCGCCCACACCCGGCTGCGGGAAAAAATCGGTGGCAAGCGCGGACACTGGGTGCCCGGTGAGTCGCGAGCGGCCGGAGACGTGGAGGAACACTGGTGATACGGGTACTTTTTTTTGCCGGGCTGCGCGAACAGTTGGCGTGCGCCGAGATTTCAGTGCCGGCGGAAACGTGCGGCACCCTGGCCGAGTTGCGCGCACACCTGGGCGGACGCGGTGAGCAGTGGCGTTCGGCGCTCGCCGACGACAATCTGCAGATGGCCCTCAACCGTTCGGTGGCTACGCCGGATACCGCCGTCGGCGGTGGCGATGAAGTCGCTTTCTTTCCGCCGGTAACCGGGGGGTGAGTGTGGCCGTCAGTATTGCCGTACAGCGGGAAGCCTTCGATGTCGGGGCCGAATACGCGCAGTTGCGACAGCACAATTGTGCGGATGGCGCCACGGCGATGTTTACCGGCTCGGTGCGGGACCTGAATATGGCGCAGTCGGTGAGCTGCCTGGAACTGGAGCACTATCCGGGAATGACGGAAAAGGTGCTGCGGGAAATTGCCGGGCAGGCCGCCGGGCGCTGGCAGCTGGGGCGGGTGCGGATAGTGCACCGGTTTGGTCGCCTGCATCCCGGTGAGGATATTGTCTTTGTCGGCAGCACGGCCCCCCACCGCCAGGCGGCACTCGATGCCTGTGCCTTCATGATGGATTTTCTCAAGACCCGGGCGCCATTCTGGAAAAAGGAAAGCGGCCCTGAAGGGGAGCACTGGGTGGCCGCACGCCAGAGTGATCTCAAAGCGCTCGATAAATGGTAGTTCGGCGAGCGGTATACGAAGCCCGTCATGATTCCGTATTGTTCACCAGTCAATTCCTGTCGTTAAACTACTGTTCAAATTCGCACAGTATCAACTGAAACTGTGCGCTGGTTATCCCGCTATCACGCCACTTGTCCCGCCCCGGTGATGATCTGATTGACCTGTGGATATGGTCGGTTTTGACAACCTGGCCAATGGGCTGGTCCGTCTGTATCCAGGCGTTATGCGGGCTGCGTAAAAGTTTCACCTGCAACTGCAGAATAGTTTCCGGGGACTATTGCCAGGCGCGAATTTCGTTATTGATAACTTTTATATGCGAATCAGTTAAATATTCTTTTAATAAGCCCGCTTGGCGTATAAACTTTTTCGTCCTTTCCGAGAGTCTGTATTTCCCGAATTCCGTTTTTCATGTTCGAGTCTTACGGGCAGGAAGTGAGCAGATGTATCAATAAAAATGCCGATGAAGGCTTTGCGACGTTGCAGGAAGTTGGCGGCAGGCGTAAAGCCGAATCCGGCAAACTGACTGACGGAGCAAAGCGGTGATCATAGCCATACCGAAAGAGACTGCAGCTGGGGAGGCGCGGGTAGCGGCCACTCCCGACAGCGTGCGGCGTTTGCGTGACCTGGGGTTTTCGGTCGCGGTGGAAACAGGGGCGGGTGCGGAAGCCAGCTTCACCGACGACGCCTATGAGCAGGCCGGCGCGAAGATCTGCCCGGATATCACGGCGTGCCTGGAAGGGGCCGGCCTGGTCCTGAAAGTGCAGGCCCCGAGTGATGAAGAGCTGGAGCTGATCCCCGCCGGCGCGACCCTGGTCGCTTTCCTGAAGCCGGCCCAGAATGGCGACTACCTGAAAAAACTCGCCGACAGGAATATCAATGCCCTGGCGGTGGAATCGATTCCGCGTATCTCCCGGGCGCAGAAGATGGATGCGCTCAGCTCCATGGCCAATATCGCCGGCTACCGCGCAGTGGTCGAGGCGGCGCACAATTTTGGCCGCTTCTTTACCGGCCAGATTACCGCTGCCGGGAAAATACCGCCGGCCAAGGTGCTGGTGATCGGCGCCGGTGTCGCCGGCCTGTCGGCCATCGGCACCGCCAAGAGCATGGGTGCCGTGGTGCGCGCCTTCGACACCCGCGCCGAAGTGCGCGAGCAGGTGGAGTCCATGGGAGCGGAATTCCTCACCGTGGATTTCGAGGAGGAGGGCTCCGGCTCCGGCGGCTATGCCAAGGAGATGTCCAAGGAGTTTATCGACGCGGAGATGGCGCTGTTCCGCGAGCAGGCCAAAGAGGTGGACATCGTCATCACCACCGCGCTGATTCCCGGCAAACCTGCCCCCAAGCTGTGGCTGGCGGATATGGTCGACAGCATGGCCGAGGGCTCCGTGGTCGTGGATCTGGCGGCGGAGAACGGCGGCAACTGCGACTACACGGTGCCGCACGAGAAGACGGTCGAGAGCGGCGTCACCATTATCGGCTACACCAATCTGCCCAGCCGCGCCGCGACCCAGTCCTCCACCCTCTACTCCACCAACCTGGCGCACCTGCTGAGTGAGCTTTCGCCGGAGAAAGACGGAGAGATCAACCTCAATTTCGACGACGAGGTGATTCGCGGGGCGACCGTGGTCAAACAGGGCGAAGTCACCTGGCCGCCGCCCGCCCCCAAGGTTTCCGCCCAGCCGAAACCGGCCCCGGAAAAGAAACCCGAGCCGGAACCCGTAACGGAGGAGAAAACACCCGGGCGCAAATCGCCGCTGGCGATACTGGCGTTCTGGGCCGTGGCCGGTGCGCTGTTGCTTTGGCTCGGTCGCGTGGCGCCGCAGGAATTCGTCTCCCACTTCACCGTATTCGTACTGGCGATCTTTGTCGGCTGGCAGGTGATCTGGAACGTGACCCACGCGCTGCATACACCATTGATGAGTGTGACCAATGCCATTTCCGGTATCGTCGTTGTCGGCGCACTGCTGCAGGTGGGCGCCACCGGCTCCGGCCTGGTCACGCTGCTCGCCTTTGTCGGTGTGCTGGTGGCGAGCATCAATATCTTCGGTGGCTTTTTCGTCACCTACCGCATGCTGAAAATGTTCCACCGCTAACAGAGGAGAAAAACGATGAACGGTATGATTTCCATGGCTTATCTCTTCTCCGCGGTGATGTTCATTCTCAGCCTGGGCGGATTGTCCAGCCACGAGACGGCGCGACGCGGCAATATCTACGGCATGGTGGGTATGGCGGTGGCCATTATTGCCACCATCGCCGGCATCGCCACCGGCGCCTACTGGATGGTGGCCATCGCCATGGCGGTGGGTGCGGCGATCGGTATCTTCCTCGCCAGGCGCGTGGCCATGACACAGATGCCGCAGATGGTGGCGCTGTTGCACAGCTTCGTCGGCCTGGCAGCGGTGTTGATCGGCTGGGGCGGGTTCCTGGATCCGCGCCTTTCACTGACCGGTGCCGAGCACGTCGTGCACAACACCGAGATCTATCTGGGTATCTTTATCGGCGCCATCACCCTGACCGGTTCTCTGGTGGCCTTCGGCAAACTGCAGGGCCTGATTTCCGGCAAGCCGCTGATGCTGCCGGCGCGCCACTGGCTGAACCTGGCCGCGATCCTGGCCTGTGTGGTTCTGGGTGCACTGTTTATTCCCGCCGACCTGGGGGCGGGCACTGTGATCAACCTGCTGATCATGACCTCCATCGCGCTGCTGCTGGGCATTCACCTGATCGCGGCCATTGGCGGCGCCGACATGCCGGTGGTGATCTCGATGCTGAACAGCTACTCCGGATGGGCCGCGGCGGCCACCGGCTTTATGCTCAGTAACGACCTGCTGATCGTGGTGGGTGCGCTGGTGGGCTCCTCCGGTGCCATCCTCAGCTACATCATGTGCCGCGGCATGAACCGTTCCTTTGTCAGCGTGATCCTGGGCGGCTTCGGCTCCGACGGTGGCGAAGTGGCCGAGGGCGAGATCGAGGGCGAGGCGGTAGAGACCAGTGCCGACGAAGTGGCCGCAGACCTGGATGCTGCCGAGAGCATCATCATCGTGCCCGGTTTCGGCATGGCCGTGGCCCACGCCCAGCAGGCGGTCAGCGACCTGACCGACAAGCTGCGCAAACAGGGCAAGACGGTGCGCTTCGGTATCCACCCGGTGGCCGGCCGCCTGCCCGGACATATGAACGTGCTGCTGGCGGAAGCCAATGTGCCCTACGATATCGTGCTGGAAATGGACGAAATCAACGATGATTTTCCCGACACCGATATGGTGCTGGTAATCGGCGCCAACGACACGGTCAACCCGGACGCGGTGGAAAAGCCCGGTTCGCCGATTGCCGGCATGCCGGTGCTGGAGTGCTGGAAGGCCGGCAAGGTGGTGATCCTCAAGCGTTCCATGGCCTCCGGCTACGCCGGCGTCGCCAACCCGCTGTTCTACAAGGAAAATGCGCGCATGCTGTTCGGCGACGCCAAGGACAGCCTGCAGGCGGTGTTGGGCAAACTGACCGGCTGACCGTTTTTTCCCGTCGATTGAAACCGGCGGCGGTGGTAACCTTCGGGGCTTCAAAAATAAGAAACTGGAGCTCGTTCACATGGAGGCTACTGTCCGCCGCCTGGTTTTGTCTTTATCCCTTCTTTTCAGTGCCCTTTATCTGTCCGCCTGTGGTGGGGGCGGCGGCGACGGTGGTTCCGACAGTCCGCCCGACGTCGATGACGGTAATGACCAGGGCACTTGGGAAGAGGGGGTATTTCTGCCGGCCTCGACCTTTGCCAGCCGCTGCGTCAATCCGCGTAGCGGCACCGATCCCGACGGCAGGCGTTACCCCGATGTAAAGGGGACGAGGTTGGACGAGAACAACTGGCTGCGCTCCATGAGTAACGATCTCTATCTGTGGTATGGCGAGATCGAAGATCAGGACCCGGCCAATTTCAACGATTCCATCGAGTATTTCGGCGAGCTCAAAACGTTCGCCCAGACCGCTACTGGTGAGGATAAAGACAGGTTTCACTATACGGCGCCGACCAGTGAGTGGAGAGCGCAATCGGAATCGGGAGTCTTCGTTGGCTACGGTCTGCAGTGGGCCCTGCTCGAATCCTATCCGCCGCGCAAGGCGGTAGTAGCCTATACAGAGACCGAAAACGGGGACGGCCTGCCGCCGGTGGTAACACGGGGAGCGGAAGTGATTTCCGTCGATGGAGTGGATCTGGAATACGGCGACGATGTGGATACCCTGAACGAGGGTATGTGGCCCGCTGAAGTTGGCGATGCGCATATCTTCGAGCTGCTGCCGGTCGGAGCGGAAGAGCCCATCGAAATTGAACTGACTGCCCGGGCCGTGAAATCCGAACCGGTGCAGCTTGTTCAGTCTATTCCCGGGGCGATGGGCCGTCGTATCGGCTATATGTTGTTCAACGACCATATCGCCACCGCGGAGCCCCTTTTGATTGATGCTGTTAATCAGTTGGAGAGCTGGGATGTCGATGATCTGGTATTGGATCTCCGTTACAACAGCGGTGGCTACCTGTACATCGCCAGTCAATTGGCCTATATGCTTGCCGGCGATACTGCCGAGGGCCAGACTTTCGAGCAGGTAGTCTGGAATGACAAACATCCGGAAACCGATCCGGTGACAGGCGCACCCCTGACCCCGGAGCCTTTCATGACAGTTACGTCCGACAATAGCGGCTTGCAGAAGGACCTGCCATTGCCGGCTCTGAATCTGTCGCGTGTATTCGTGCTGACCGGCGGCAGTACCTGTTCCGCCAGCGAATCGATCGTCAATAGTCTGCGGGGCATCGGTATGGAGGTGGTCCAGATCGGCAATACCACCTGCGGCAAACCCTACGGTTTCTACGGTCTGGACAACTGCGGCACCACCTATTTCACTATCCAGTTCAAGGGCGTCAATGCCGATGGTTACGGCGACTACACGGACGGTTTCTTCCCCGATGGCAATACGGGTACCGAAGCCGACCTTCCGGGCTGCAGGGTCGGTGATGATTTTACCCATCCATTGGGCAATCCGGATGAAGCGCGGCTGGCTGCGGCGATTCACTATATCGAGACCGGCAATTGTCCGGAGGATATCCCGGCGGCAGGCTATTCGCGCGGTGCTATAGGTTCCTCGCTATCCAACAGCGACGGCAGGGTTTCCAAGTCTATCTGGCGCAGCAACCGGATCATGGTGAGGTGACCAGATGAAGACTGCAAACACCATTCGCTGTTGCGTTGCCGCGTTGCTGTTGACCGCCTGCGGCTCCCAGCCGGCGCAGGGCACGCCGGTGCCCGCCCTGCTGGAGAACACGGATGACAACAGTCACGCAGAGCTGGAGCGCGCCGTCTCCGAAGCGCTTCACGGAGTAACCGTGACGCTGGCCGATGACGCGCTGACCGAGGAGAGCTTGCTGATCATCGAGCGCCGCCCGGTGCGCAACCTGCAGCATCCCGGCGGCCTGAATGGCCGCAAGCTGAAGAAGCCGGAGAAGTTCCGGTTGATGACTGACGGTTCCGGCTGCTGGCTGGTCAAGCTGTCCGACAACAGCCGCTGGTCGCTGCCGGGCGCCAGCTGTGTGCCGGAACAGTCGGCGGAGGATTAACCTCCCCGCGAGAGGAAGTGCGGGGTTGTGGTGCCGGCGGCAGCGTTGCCGGTAATCCCGCCGGTGGCGCCGGGTATATCAGCGCAGCAGGTTGGACAGTTTGGCGTTGGGTTTCTCCGCCGCCCGGTAGATCAGGGCGATCTTGCCGATCTCCTGCACCAGTTCGGCCCCGCTTTTGTCGCACAGCTCGGCGATCACCTGGTGGCGCAGTTCGCGGTCCGCGACCACCAGTTTGACCTTGATCAGCTCGTGGTCTTCCAGTGCGCGGTTCAGTTCTTCCAGTACGCCTTCGGTCAGGCCCTTGCCGGCGACGGTGACCACCGGCTTCAGATTGTGCCCGATGGTGCGCAGGGCTTTTTTACGGTCGGCGGTTAAAGGCATACAATACTCCATTACCACATCTATCTTATTGTAGAAGCGGCCCGGGGCCGCGATCAGTGCCTGCTAGCGGCAAGATCGCGGCCCCGGGCCGCTGCTACGGGATCTGAGGAAGTATTGTACCCGATGGGCCGATCCAAGAGCAGCCACCGCTGGCTGCGAGAACATTTCAACGACCAGTACGTCAAACAGTCCCAGAAAGAGGGCTACCGCTCCCGTGCCAGCTATAAACTGCAGGAACTGCAGAAGAAAGACCGGCTGATCAAGCCGGGCATGACGGTGGTGGACCTGGGGGCGGCGCCCGGCGGCTGGTCCCAGGTGGCGGTGGAACTGGTGGGTCACAAGGGCCGCGTGCTGGCCTCGGATATCCTGCCGATGGACGCCCTGGCCGGGGTGGAGTTCGTGCAGGGCGATTTCACCGAGGAATCGGTGCTCAATGCGCTGCTCGACCGCCTGGGAGAGGAGAAAGCCGACCTTGTGATTTCCGATATGGCCCCCAATATGAGTGGTGTGCGCGATGTCGACCAGCCGGCCTCCATGTACCTGGTGGAGCTGGCTGTGGATATGGCGCGACAGGTACTGAAGCCGGGTGGCGGATTTGTCGCCAAGGTATTCCAGGGCGAGGGCTTCGACGCCCTGATCCGCGACCTGCGGGCCAGTTACAGCAGCGTTGTGACCCGCAAGCCGGGTGCGTCCAGGGCCCGCTCCCGCGAGGTCTACCTGGTGGCGCGGGGCTTCAGGGGCTGATCGGCCATTTCTGGCCCGGGGCCCGATATGGTATAAGCGTCCCTGCGCGCGAGGGCGCGCCGAAGTACATGCCTATACTGGTGTGACTGAATATTAGCGCGGCACAGGGCGTGCCGCCGGTCGGGCGCGCCCGGCCACAGCGTCAACAATGCGAGAGGGTGATCCCTTTGAACGATATGGCAAAGAATCTTGTACTGTGGTTGATCATCGCGGCGGTACTGCTGATGGTGTTCCAGAACTTCAAACCGCAGTCCCGGGACGAGTCCCTCAGCTACTCCCAATTCGTGCAGGACGTGCAGTCCGGCCAGGTGAAAAGCGTGGTGGTCGACGGCCTCACCATCACCGGCGAGAAGAACGACGGCAGCCACTTCAAGACCATCCAGCCGCAGATCATCGATGACGAGTTGACCAACGAACTGGTGCGCAGCAATGTACAGTTCGTCGGCCGCGAGCCGGAATCCCCCAGCATCTGGCAGCAACTGCTGGTGGCCAGCTTCCCGATCCTGATCATCATCGCCGTGTTTATGTTCTTCATGCGCCAGATGCAGGGCGGCGCCGGCGGCCGCTCCGGCCCCATGGCCTTCGGCAAGAGCAAGGCGCGCCTGCTGGGCGAGGACCAGATCAAGACCACTTTCGCCGATGTGGCGGGTGTGGACGAGGCCAAGGAAGACGTGCAGGAGCTGGTCGAATTCCTGCGCGACCCGAGCAAATTCCAGCGCCTGGGCGGCGCTATCCCCCGCGGCGTGCTGATGGCGGGCCCGCCCGGCACCGGTAAGACGCTGCTGGCCAAGGCCATCGCCGGCGAGGCGAAAGTGCCTTTCTTCTCCATTTCCGGTTCCGACTTCGTGGAAATGTTCGTCGGTGTGGGCGCGTCCCGCGTGCGCGATATGTTCGAGCAGGCCAAGAAACAGGCGCCCTGCATCATCTTTATCGACGAAATCGACGCCGTCGGTCGCCACCGCGGCGCCGGTGTCGGCGGCGGTCACGACGAGCGCGAGCAGACCCTGAACCAGCTGCTGGTGGAAATGGACGGTTTCGAGGGCAACGAGGGCGTCATCGTCATCGCCGCCACCAACCGCCCGGACGTGCTCGACCACGCGCTGTTGCGCCCCGGCCGTTTCGACCGCCAGGTGTTTGTCGGCCTGCCGGATATCCGCGGTCGCGAGCAGATCCTCAAGGTGCATATGCGCAAGGTGCCGGTGGACGACAAGGTCGATGCGCAGACCATCGCCCGCGGAACCCCCGGTTTCTCCGGTGCCGACCTGGCCAACCTGACCAACGAGGCCGCCCTGTTCGCCGCCCGCGCCAACAAGCGCGTGGTGACCATGGAGGAGTTCGAGCGCGCCCGCGACAAGATCATGATGGGCGCCGAGCGCAAGTCCATGGTCATGAGCGAGAAGGAGAAGGTGAACACCGCCTACCACGAGGCCGGCCACGCGATCATCGGCCGCCTGGTGCCGGAGCACGACCCGGTGCACAAGGTCACGATCATTCCCCGCGGCCGCGCCCTGGGTGTCACCCAGTTCCTGCCGGAGGAGGACAAGTACAGCATCTCCAAGCGCGCGATCGAATCGCAGCTGTGCTCCCTGTTCGGCGGCCGTATCGCCGAGGAGATGACCCTGGGCGTGGACGGTGTGACCACCGGCGCCTCCAACGATATCGAGCGGGCCACCGAGCTGGCGCGCAATATGGTCACCAAGTGGGGGCTGTCCGAGAAACTCGGCCCGCTGCACTACGGCGAGGACGATAGCGGCCAGCCCGGCGCCGGCAATCCGGTATCCGGCAACACCTCCAACGAGATCGATACCGAGGTGCGCCGCATTATCGACAGCTGCTATGAGCGCGCGCAGACACTGCTGACCGAGAATCGCGATATTCTCGAGGCGATGAAAGACGCGCTGATGGAATACGAGACCCTCGATGCCGAGCAGGTCGACGACCTGATGGCCCGCCGCAAGGTGCGCCCGCCGCGCGACTGGCACGACAACGACTTCGGTTCCGGCGGCAGCGCCAGCGGTGAGCCCGCCGGCGATGGCGAAAACCCGATCGGCGGCCCCGTCTCCGGGCACTGACCAATAAATGGTGAATGCGGAGTACGCGCACTGACATAGTGTTGCAGGAGCGGCCGCTGGCCGCGATCCAACTGCCGGGGTTCCCGGTAGCTGGATCGCGGCCAGCGGCCGTTTTTACGGCACAGCAGTGGACCGGGTATTCCGCATTCCGCGTTTCGTATTCCCTGTGAATCTCACCATTCCGTATCCCCTATGAATCTCACCTGCGGCAAAAACACCCTGGATCTCTCCCGCCCGGTCGTCATGGGCATTCTCAACACCACTCCGGACTCCTTCTCCGATGGCGGCAGCTACTATGCCGACGGCCGGCTGGATCTCGACCTGGCACTGCGCCGGGCCGAGCAGATTCTGGAGGAAGGCGGCGCCATTATCGATGTCGGTGGCGAGTCCACCCGGCCGGGCGCCGCGCCGGTCTCGGAGCAGGAGGAACTGGACCGCGTGGTACCAGTGGTGGAGGCAGTGGTCTCCAGGCTGGGCGCGATCGTGTCCGTGGATACCAGCACCCCGGCGGTGATCACCGAATCTGCAGCCGCAGGCGCCGGGATCATCAATGATGTACGCGCCCTGGAGCGCCCCGGGGCCGTGGAGGCGGCGGCCGCAACCGATCTGCCGGTCTGCATCATGCACATGCAGGGGCAGCCCGGCACCATGCAGCGGGATCCGCACTACGACGATGTGGTGGCCGAAGTGGGTGCCTACCTGCTGGAGCGGATGCAGGTCTGTGAGCGCGCCGGTATCGGGCGCGAGCGAATGATTTTTGATCCGGGTTTCGGGTTTGGCAAGAACGATGACCACCACCTGGCAATGATGCGGAACCTCCCGGAGCTGGCGCCGTCGGATATTCCGCTGCTGGTGGGAGTGTCGCGCAAGTCGATGGTCGGCCGCCTGCTCGGGCGCGACGTCCGCGACCGCCTGCCCGGCAGCCTGGCCCTGGCCATGCTGTCCGCCCAGCGCGGCGCCAGGATACTGCGTGTACACGATGTCGCCGCCACGGCGGACGTCCTCAAAATGCAGCAGCTGGTGGACGGCCCCTCTTAACTCCCGAGAACCTGAACCTTGAGGGACGTAGCCCGGATGGAGGCGCGCAGCGCCGGAATCCGGGGCCAGGTGGCGACGGGTTCCCCGGATTCCGCTGCACTCCATCCGGGCTACGTCTGTCTCTCATGCAATGAACAGAATCGAGAACCAACAATATGGCGAGAAAGTATTTCGGCACCGACGGTATCCGTGGCCGCGTAGGCGAGGGCGTGATTACGCCCGAATTCATGCTGCGGCTCGGCTACGCCGCCGGCAAGGTATTCGGCAAGCTGGCGGCCAACAAGCGCTCCGGCCGGCCCAGCATCCTGATCGGCAAGGACACGCGCGTGTCTGGCTATATGTTCGAGGCGGCGCTGGAGGCGGGCCTGATCAGCGCCGGCGTCGACGTGGGGCTGCTGGGGCCGATGCCGACACCGGCCATTGCCTACCTGACGCGCACCTTCCACGCCAGTGCCGGTATCGTGATCAGCGCCTCACACAATCCCTACCAGGACAACGGCATCAAGTTCTTCAGCGCCGACGGCAGCAAGCTGCCGGATCAGGTGGAGCTGGATATCGAGGCGGCGCTCGAACAACCCATGGTCACAGCGGCCGACCTGGGCAAGGCCTGGCGCATCGACGATGCCGCCGCCCGCTATATCGAATTCTGCAAGGCCTCCACCCCCTGGGGCTTCTCCCTGGAGGGCCTGAAGGTCGTACTGGACTGCGCCAACGGCGCCACCTACCACATCGCGCCCAAGGTATTCCGGGAATTGGGAGCACAGGTGTCCACCATCGGCGTCGCGCCGGATGGCGTCAATATCAACCTTGAGTGCGGCTCCACCAAGCCCCGGCAACTGCAGCAGGCAGTGCGGGAGCAGGGCGCCGACCTGGGGATCGCCTTCGACGGCGACGGCGACCGGGTGCTGTTTGCCGACTGCAACGGCGAACTGGTGGATGGCGACCAGTTGCTGTTCATGATCGCCCTGCACCGCCAGCAGTTCCTCGGCGGCTGCAACGGCGTGGTCGGCACCCAGATGAGTAACTACGGCTTCGAGCTGGGGCTGCGCGAGCGCCAGATCCCGTTCGATCGCGCCAAGGTCGGCGACCGCTACGTGCTGGAAAAGATGCAGGCCAACGGCTGGAGCCTGGGTGGCGAGTCCTCCGGCCATATCATCTGTGCCGACGCCACCACCACCGGCGATGGCATCATCTCCGCCCTGCAGGTACTGCGCGCCGTGTGCGATTTTGACGAACCGCTGCACCAGTTGAAGGGGCGCATGACGATGCTGCCCCAGCATATGATCAATGTCCGCCTCGCCCACCGCGATGGCGTGCTGGACCACGGGGATGTCAGGGCCGCGGTGCGCGCCGTCGAGGGCGAGCTGGCGAGTCGCGGCCGGGTACTGTTGCGCCCGTCCGGGACCGAACCCCTGATTCGGGTCATGGTCGAGGGCGAGGACCGCGCCCAGGTGGAACAGCTGGCCGGGCAGATTGCCGAGGTGGTCGAAAGAGTCGGCAACGCATGACCCACCGGGGGTTTGGAATGCGGAATGATTTCGCATTTACATTCCCCGGCAATATCGCTAAGATTTGCGCCCCTTGAAGGAGCACACATGCGCACACCGCTGGTAGCAGCTAACTGGAAAATGAACGGCAGCCGCGAGTTTGCCGAACAGTTTTTTGCCGCGCTCGATCTCGAGGGTGCGACTGCCGAAGTGGTTATCTGCCCCTCTTTCCCCTATCTGCCGCAGGTGGGGGAAAAGCTGAAGGGCATGGGCGTGGCGCTGGGTGCCCAGAACCTCAGCCAGGAGACCTCCGGAGCTTTTACCGGTGAGGTGTCGGCGGGGATGCTGCTGGATTTCGGGGTCCGCTATGCCATAGTGGGCCACTCGGAGCGCCGCAGCCTGTATGGGGAGAGCAGCGAACTGGTCGCGGGCAAATTCCTGGCCGCCCAGTCCGCCGGCCTGGTTCCAATCCTGTGCGTGGGCGAGACCCTGCAGGAGCGGGAGGCGGAGCGCACCCTGGAAGTGATCGGCAGCCAGCTGCAGGCGGTCGCCGAAGCCGGTAGCGGCAATATCTGGGGTTCTGCGATCATCGCCTATGAACCGGTATGGGCCATAGGCACCGGCAAGACGGCGACGCCGGAACAGGCACAACAGGTGCACGGGTTTATTCGCGGGTATCTCGGCGAGGCCGGGGCGGCGGTACAGATACTGTACGGCGGCAGCGTCAAGAGCGGCAATGCGGCAACCCTGTTTGCGCAGCCGGATATCGACGGCGCACTGGTGGGCGGCGCATCTCTGGATGCGGAAGAGTTTGCCCGGATCTGTCGGGCGGCGGGGTAGAAGCCCGGTCTGGCAGGCAAAACAGAATTCTGAATAACGGGCCCGCGGGCCCCGATAGCGAGCTTCCTGAAAATGGAAAAATTGGTTTTAATCGTACACGTCCTGACCGCGCTCAGTATTATCGGTCTGATCCTGCTGCAGCAGGGCAAGGGCGCCGAAGCGGGTGCCTCCTTTGGCGCAGGCGCTTCACAGACGGTATTTGGCAGCCAGGGCAGCGGTAACTTCTTTTCCCGCCTGACCGCCATCATGGCCACTGTATTCTTCGTGACCAGCCTCGGCCTGGCGCTGTTGTCCAAGCGCGATGCCGGTGCGGACATTGATGCGGATCTGCCGCAGGCGCCGGCAGTCGAAGAAAGCCAGCCGAGCGAAGTGCCGGCCATGGAAAGCGATATCCCCGAGCTGCAGGAAGAGCCGGCCGGAGATATTCCCTCCTCCGGTGAGATCCCGCAGGTGGAGACCCCGGAAGCCGAACAGGCTCCGCAGGCCGATGAGCCGCAAGGGGAGCAGCAGTAACAGTTTTCAGCCCAGGTGGTGGAATTGGTAGACACGCTATCTTGAGGGGGTAGTGAGCTATGCTCGTGCGGGTTCAAGTCCCGCCCTGGGCACCACATCAAAATCCGGGTATTCCGGAGTCCGACAGAAAGCCCCGCTCTGCGGGGCTTTCTGCGTTTTGGCGGCACTGTAATGTTGTAAATCTTCTCTGGCATCTTCCCGGGAGCGCCGCGCTGGAGAGCTTTGGTTTCCCCTGGGCGTTGCCGCCGGCTTTGCTCGACTTTGTGAGGTGTGTCGCAAAGTCTGCTTATTGTTCCGGCCGCGACCTTCCCCAAAAAAGTAAATCCCGGAGAAACCTGCTGCCGCTTTGCGTACATGTTCACTTTTTAGGGTCGTTGCCCGTGCCATGTCGTATCAGCTAACACCGTCACATCTCTTCCCCGCTACAAGTCTGTAGCTGCGCGACGATTGCGCCGGATTGTGCGGGATATGATCTGCCTCACATTTGGCCTTGCCCGGATTGCAATACAATCGCGCTGACCTGATGCCCCCCTGATAGCACACGGTTTCCGTTGTGCCCGACTGGAAATTCCGGCGTCGTGTTCGAGGTAGGTGACATGTTCAGATTTCTACAGATAACCCTTTTTATGCTTTTGACCTCTGCCTGTTTTGCGCAGAGCACTGGAAGCGTAAGTCGCGACGAGATCCGCGGGCTCGACGAGCAGATCCAGGATGTAAAAAAAGATGTGATCGGGCTGACCGCCGAGCTGTCGCAGTTGGAGGAAAAGCTACTCTTTCCATCGAACACCCAGGTCTCTTTTTTCGTTTCCACCGCCGATGCGGAGACTTTCAACCTGGAATCGGTGGAGTTGAAGCTCGACAGTGAGGTCGTCGCCCACCATCTCTATACCTTCCGCGAGATCGAAGCCCTGCAGAAGGGCGGCGTGCAGAAGATCTTTACCGGCAATGTACAGGCCGGCAATCACCCACTGGAAGTCAGTTTTATCGGCAAATCGGCGTCGGGCAGGGAATACCGGGCAACGGCCAGTTATCAGGTGGAAAAGCAAGTCGGCCCCAAATTCGTCGAAATCAAAATAGCCGGTACCGAGTCCGCGATCCGCTTCAAGGACTGGTAACCATGCGCGCTCCCCTGGCTTCTGCTCTCTTCCGCGCCCTCCCCCGGCTGCGCAGATTGGCCCTGTCGCTGTGTGCCGTGCCGGCGGTAGCGGGGGCCGCCGCTGTGGCCGACCAACCGGGCAAGCTCGAGGATCTGTTCTTCGGTGAGGCCATGTACCAGGCCTACCAGGAAAACTATTTCGATGCGATCGTGGAGCTGGATACGGAGCTACAGCAGTACCGCAACCTGGATGAGCCCGAGCTGGATCCGTTTACCGCGCACCTGGGCCAGGCCGAGTTCTCTGTCGGCGATCTCGAGCTCTCCTATCGTATGCACCGCGAGGCCGGCCGCGCGATCGAGGCGGTGCTGAAGGGCAATGTCCCGCAGCCGGTGCGCAACGAGGCCGCCTATCGCCTGGCCCGTATCCAGTACCACAAGCAGCAGCCGCTCAATGCACTGCACGCCCTGGAGATGATCGAGGGGCGGGTGCCGGAACGGGTGAGGCCCGACGAACAGTTCCTGCGCGCGCGGGTGTATATGGAGCTGGGGCGCTTCGAAGAGGCGGTGGAACTGCTGGAGGACCTGAAGGGAGAAGAGTCGCTCGACGGTTTTGTCGAATACAACCTCGGCATCGCGCTGTTGAAGGCGGACCGGACCGAGCGCGGCATCCTCGAACTGACGGCGCTGGGCAAGCGCTCCAGTTCGGAACCGGCCATGCAGGCCCTGTACGACAAAACCAACCTGCTGCTTGGCTCGCACCTGATGGAGTCCGGCGAACTGGAGCTGGCCCGCCCCTATTTCGATCGCGTGCACCTGGAGGGGCCCTTCTCCAATCGCGCGTTGCTCGGGGCCGGCTGGGTCGAGGCGCGCGCGGGCCGCTACGATCGCGCGCTGGTGCCCTGGCAGATGCTGCAGGATCGCAAGGTTACCAATGAGTCGGTACAGGAGGTCATGCTGGCGGTGCCCTTTGCCTACGGCAAGCTGGATGTACACAGCACCGCCGCGATCAACTACGGCCGCGCGCTGGAAACCTTCGGTCGCGAAATCGACACCCTGACCGGTTCCATCCAGAGTATCCGCGAGGGCAAATTCCTGGAGGCGCTGCGCCGCAAAGAGGCGAACCAGGTCAAGAACTGGGTCGTCGCCCTGCGCGACCTGCCGGGGGCGCCGGAGACCCACTATCTCCTGGATCTGATGGCCAACAATGACTATCAGGAATTCCTGCGCAACTACCGCGACCTGAATGATCTCTTCGAACGCAACGAGTCCTGGCTCGACAGCCTGGCGGCCTACGAGGATGTCATCCGCCAGCGCCGCGCCTACTACGAGCCGCTGCTTCCGGGGCTGGACCGGAAGTTCCGCGAGCTGGATGCGCGTATACAGGTGCGTATAGAACAGCGCGACAGGTTCGCCAGCCGTATCGAGCAGATGCTGGTGAGCCGGCGCCCGGAATACCTGGCCAGGGCCGAAGAGCAGGAAGCACTGCAGAGGCTGGGGAGAATCCGCTCCGTGCTGCAGCGCAGCCCCAACCTCAGCAGCGGCGAAACCGAAGCGCGGGTGGCGCGGCTGCAAGGCGTACTCAACTGGCGCCTGGCCACCCAGTACGATGACAGGCTGACCGATGCCTACAAACATCTGCAGGAACTCAACGAAGAGATCGAGGCATTGCAGGCGGTATACAACTCTTACGTGCGCAGCCGCCAGGCGGCGACGCACAGCTATGTAGGCTACAACGACACCATCGACCGCCTGCGGGCCCAGGTCAATCGCACCCAGGAGCGGCTGGATCGCCTGATGGCGCGCCAGGGCAACATGCTGGAAAGGCTCGCCGTCGACGAGCTGGAGCGACGCCGGGCCCAGCTGGAGAGCTACCAGATCAAGGCACGCTTCGCCCTGGCGGACAGTTACGACCGCGCCAACGAACTGCAGGAACAGCGCGAGGACCAGCGCAGGATCGAGATGCACCAATCCTCGTCGCAAGGCACCGAGGAAGATGGTGAAGCTCTTCCCCAGGACAATCCGCCGGAACTGGAAGCGCCCGAAGATGGAGGCGAAGAATGAATCCCCTCCTGAACGCCGTCTCCCGCCGCAGGAGCCTGCCCGCAGGCGAAAAAAACGGGGCCATCCAGGCATGCAGAAACAGCCAGCCCCCGGCAGGGCGTGTCTTTCTGCGCTGCGCCACCCTGGCCTCCATGGCGCTGTTGCTGAACGCCTGTGCGAGCAACAGCGGCAAAACCATTGCCAGCCTGCAGAAGGTCGATATTGAAATCAGGGAACAGCATATCGACGGCAGCCTCGAGAAAGCGCTGGCGGGCTACCAGCAATACCTGCAGGAAACACCGGAAACCAACCTGACACCGGAGGCGATACGCCGTATCGCCGACCTCAAGATCAAACAGGCACACCGGGCGGAAGACCGGGCCATTGACAGCGCCGTTGCCGACGCCGCCGGCGGGGGCAGCGACGCCGTGGTCTCCATCGACCCGGAGTCGGCGACCCGGCCGGGCCGCAAGATGGACGCGCCGGAAACAGCGGTTGCCCCGGCCGCCGCTGCAACGGCCGCAGCGGCCAGCGGCATCGCCCGGCACGACGAATCGGATAGCGATTTCGAGACAAGGGCCACCGCCGGAATCGATATTCCGGAAGACGATACCCCCATCGCCCCCCCGGGCGACAACCCGGATGCACTGCTGGCAGCCAATGCGCGCGAAGCCATCAACCTCTATCGCAAGCTGTTGGCCAAGTACCCGCTCTACGACCGCAACGACCAGGTCATGTACCAGTTGTCGCGCGCCTACGAAGAGATCGGCGAGATCGAGAAAGCGGTGGAAGTGCTGCGGGAAATGGTGGCGAAGTTCCCCGATTCGCGCCACCTCGATGAGGCCTGGTTCCGCCTGGGTGAGTACTACTTCACGCGCAAGAAATACCTGGACGCGGAGGAGGCGTACGGCAAGGTTATCGCCATGGGCGAGGCCTCCAGTTTCTTCGAGCTGTCGCTCTACAAGCGCGGCTGGTCCCTGTTCAAGCAGGAAATGTACGAGATGGCACTGGATGACTACATCGCCATGCTCGATTACAAGCTCTCCCAGGGCTACGACTTTGAACAGCAGAGCAACCAGGTGGAGCGCAAGCATGTCGACGATACCTTTCGCGTCGTCAGCCTGAGCTTTTCCTATCTGGGCGGGGCCCGTTCCATCGTCGACTACTTCGAGCGCAAGGGCTCGCGGCAGTACGAGTCCATGGTGTACAGCCATCTCGGCGAATACTACCTGACCAAGCGCCGCTACCAGGATGCGGCCGAAGCCTACAATCTCTACGTGGATCGCAACCCCCTGAACAAGGTTTCCGCGGATTTCTCCATCCGTGTGATTGAGATCTACCAAGAAGGCGGCTTCCCGAAACTGGTGCTGGAAGCGAAGAAAGACTTCGCCACCACCTACGCGCTGAACGCGCAATACTGGACTGTCTTCGACGTCAACGAGTACGGCGAAGTGGTGGACTTCCTGCAGACCAACCTGATCGACCTGGCGGGTCACTATCATGCCGCCTACCAGAACAAGAAACTCAAAGACAAAAAGCCGGAGCACTACCGGGAGGCAATCCACTGGTACCGGAAATATCTCGAGTCGTTCAGCGACAGGCCCCGTGCGCCGGAAATCAATCACCAGCTCGCCGGTCTGATGTTGGAAAACCGCGATTTCCACGGCGCGGCGCGGGAGTACGAGCGCACTGCCTACGAATATCCGGCCCACGAGAAATCCAGCGAAGCGGGCTACGCCGCGGTCTACGCCTATCGCGAGAACCTCGCCAATGCGCTGAAAGACGCATCGGCACAAAAGCGCGCGCCCTTCCAGCGGGAAGTCATCCGTTCCTCGCTGCAGTTTTCGGATACCTTCCCCGAGCACGAGAAGGCCGCACAGGTGATGGTGGGCGCCGTCGAAGACCTGTACAGCCTGAAGGATTTTCCCCAGACTATTCACAACGGCCGGCTGCTGCTGGAAAAATTCCCGCAGGCCGAGACCGGCATCCGTCGCTCCGCGTGGATGCTGGTGGGGCACGCCTCGTTCGATACGGACGCCTTCGTCGAGGCGGAGTCGGCATACGGCGACGCCCTGGCCCTGACTGCTGCCGATGCGGAAGACCGCGCGGCGTTGATCGACAACCTGGCGGCCTCCATCTACCAACAGGGTGAACTGGCACGCAAGCAGGAGGATCACGCCACGGCGGCGAAGCACTTCCTGCGTATTCGCGAATCCGCGCCCGGCGCGACCCTGTTGGCTACCGCCGAATACGATGCCGCGGCATCGCTGATTCTGCTGGAAGACTGGGGCCGGGCGGCTTCGGTACTGAAATCTTTCCGGCAGAACTTCCCCGAGCACAAGCTGATCAAGGATGTCACCAAGAAACTGGCGGTTGTCTACCAGGAGAGTGGCGAACTGTTACTGGCTGCCGCCGAGTTCGAGCGTATCGAACGGGAATCCGAGGACGATGCCGTGCGCCGGGAGGCCCTGACCCAGGCCGCCGACCTCTACAGTGCCGCCAAGGACGACGAGAAGGCCCTGCGGGTGCTGCGTCGCTACGTCAAGCTCTTCCCCAGCCCGATGGAGCCCGCACTGGAAACGCGGCAGAAGATTGCCGGGTTATATAAGGCGGCCGGCGAACAGGGGCGTTATAAGGATGAGCTCGAGCAGATGGTGCGCATCGAGCTCCGCGGCGGCGACCAGCGCAATGACCGCACCCGCTACCTGGCGGGCAACGCGGCCCTGATCCTGGCGGAGCCCCGCTTTGACGCCTTTACCGAGATCCGGCTGGTGGCACCGATCGAACAGAACCTCAACAGGAAGCGCACGCGGATGAAGGCGGCAATCAGTGCCTATTCCGACCTGATCGACTACCAGGTGGCCGATGTGACTGCGGCGGCAACCTACTACCTGGCGGAAATCTACCTGCATTTCAGTCGCGCACTGAAAGAATCCGAGCGGCCCACAAACCTGAGCCCGCTGGAGCTGGAGGAATACGAGCTGGCACTGGAGGAGCAGATCTACCCGTTTGAGGAGAAGGCGATCTCCGTGCACGAGAAGAACGTCGAGCTCCTGGGGATGGGCATATACAACAATTGGGTGGAAAAGAGTATCGGCAAGCTGGCCGGCCTGGTACCTGCACGCTACGCCAGGGCCGAGGAGTCCGGCCAGTATGTACAGAGCATCGTGCCGCTGCCGCCGGCTCCGGAGCAGGCGAGTACGGAAGAGCCCGCTTCGGGCACAAAAGGCTAATCCCCTCGGGAGGGTATCCCGGAATAAAGTTTCCGGATAAGGCAAGAAACAAGGTTTATGACTCAGCTCCAGAAAACATTGCAAAGACTGGCTGTTCTGTCCCTGGTGGTACTGCTGGCCTCGTGTGCCTCGGCACCGTCGAAGCCGGGAAAGGTGGAGGACTTCTCCTCGGTCGATGTTTCCGGCAGCGTAAACCGGGACTTCGAGAAGTCGCTGGAATATCTGCGCGCAGAGAATTATGCAGCTGCCATCGAACTGCTGCAGAGTGTGATCGAGCGCGAAAAACGCCTGCCAGCACCCTATATCAATCTGGGGATTGCCTACTTCAAAAGTGGCGATGAAAAACACGCGGAAGAAACGTTCATGGCTGCACTGGAGCGGGATCCACACAATCCGGTGGCCACCAATGAGCTGGCGGTTCTGTACCGCAAACAGGGTCGGTTCCAGGAGGCGCGCAAACTCTATAGTGCGGCGCTGGGCGAACACCCGCAATATCTTCCCCTGATCAAAAACCTTGGGATTTTATGTGATCTCTATCTGCAAGATCTGGATTGTGCTCTGGCACAATTCCAACACTACCTGCAGCTGGAACCTGAAGACAAAGACGTCACTATCTGGATGGCAGATCTCAAAAGGAGGGCCGGACAATGAGACTGGGAATCGCGATAGGTTCATTGTCGCTGGCATTGCCGATTGCTCTGGGCAGTGCGTTGGCGTTTGCACAGTCGGGCGAGTCGGAAAGCGAGGAGAAGAAGGTCGACAACGACGTCAAGGAACTCTCCGGTATCTCGATCATCGGCAACAAGGAAGCGCCAAAATCGCTCTATATCGTCCCCTGGAAAAGCTCCGAGGTGGGTGTGGAAAGCGACCTGGCCTCGAGCCTGATGGATGGCAAGCTGAAACCTCTGGACAAAGAGGTATTTATGCGCGAACTGGAATTTTATGAGCTGAGTCTCTCCGGGGACTGAGCGGACTCCCGGCCGGGCACGGACAGAAACACCGTGCGCCTGTGGCGCACAACAAAGATTCAACAAATTACTGCAGTATTTTCTAAAGAGGGCTTGTAATGGACTTTTTCAACAGCGTAATCGCGTTCTTCCAGACAGGCGGTACCTTCATGTACCCGATCCTGGTGGTTGCCGCGCTGGGGATCGCGGTGGCGGTGGAGCGCTATATCCGCCTGATTTACGAGCGCCACACCAACCGGGCCATGTGGGACAAGCTGGAGCCGGTGCTGAACTCCGGTGATTTCGATCGCGCGCGCAACCTGGTCAAGCAGGACAAATCCGGTGTCAGCCAGGTGCTGGCGATGGGCCTCGCCCGCCAGGGGGCCGTACGCCGGCGCGAGGACATCGAGATCGCGATGGAAGAGAGCATGATGGAGATTATTCCCCAGCTCGAAAAACGCACGCCCTACGTCGCACTCTTTTCCAATATCGCCACACTCTTGGGCCTGCTGGGTACCATTATGGGCCTGATCGAGGCGTTTACCGCAGTAGCCAACGCCAACCCGGCGGAAAAGGCCGACCTGCTGTCGGCCAGTATCTCGGTGGCGATGAACACCACCGCATTCGGCCTGATGACCGGTATTCCGCTGCTGATCATTCACGCCCTGCTGAACTCCCTGACCGGCGAGATCGTCGACAGCCTGGAAATGGTATCGGTCAAGGCACTGAATATTATCGCCATGTCCTCCCGCCGCCGCCGGGATACCGGAACTGATGAGCCGGCCGAAGAGGCAGAGGTTTCCCCGGAGCCTGTGGAGGAGGAGCAGCAGGCGTCGGCTGCGGAAGACACTGCCGAACCCGATAGCGAAGAAACCACAGCCGAAGAACAGCAAGCGGAAAAAGTGTAATGAGAAGACGGCGCCATGGGAGAGATAAAGAAGCCCCGGAGCTGGACATTACCGCCTTCCTGAACCTGATGGTGGTGCTGGTGCCGTTTCTGCTGG
Organism: Microbulbifer litoralis; assembly: GCF_023634065.1. Classification (GTDB taxonomy): domain Bacteria; phylum Pseudomonadota; class Gammaproteobacteria; order Pseudomonadales; family Cellvibrionaceae; genus Microbulbifer; species Microbulbifer litoralis. The sequence goes on along the minus strand of NZ_JALKCV010000001.1, from coordinate 509,444 downwards.
TATCGGCCGTATTTTCCCGGGTTACGATTCTCGAGCTGAATATGCCTTCCGGTGCCGGTGGCGGCGCCCCGGACGATCCGACGGTCACGGTTGAGGTCGTGGTGCGCAAAGACGCACTGGAGATCAGTGATGGTGAGAAAGTGGTCGCCCGCTTTCCCAACCTGGGCACTGCAGGGCAGGGCGAGACGACGGAAACCGGCAGCGAGACAGCGGCGGATACCGATGCTTCCGCTGAGCAGGCCGCGCAGCCCGTACTGCCCACAGAGGATGTCTACGATCTGGAGAAACTGAGCCTGGCCCTGCTGGATATAAAAAGCAGCTATCCGGAAAAGACAGATTCGATCCTGCTGATGGAGCCGGATATCGCCTATGAGCACCTGGTCGGTGTCATGGACGCCGTGCGCGGCGCCGATGTGCGCGAAGAGGGCAGTAACCCCGACGACCCGGAGGCCGTTGAGCATGTGGTTCTGTTCCCGGATATATCCATAGGAGATGCGCCGTGAAACGACAAAGCCGACGCATGAAACGCATGGCCCGGAGCCACAAGCGTAAGAAGACCCAGGGCATGAACCTGACATCGCTGATGGATGTATTCACCATTCTGGTCTTCTTCCTGTTGACCAATACATCCAGCAACGAGGCCCTTGAGCCGCCAAAAGTGATCACCCTGCCGGACTCGGTCGTAGAGACCAAGCCGCGCGAGACGGTAACGCTGATGGTTACCGATGAGGAAATCCTGGTCGAATCCAAGTCAATTGTCGCGACCAGTGATGTGATCAATAGCGAGGAGAGAATCATCGAAGCCATCAAGCAGGCGATGATCTCGGAGATGGACAAGGCCATTCTGGTCGCCAGTAACGAACAGGATGAACAGCAGGCAGAGACTGCTGGAGAGGAAGGTGAAGACCAATCCGCGCTGCCGCCGGAAGTGAATATTCTCGCGGACAGAACCATACCGTTCAGCCTGCTCAAGAAAGTGATGTCCAGCTGCACTGATGCTGGGTACACCAAGGTTTCGCTGGCGGTCATTCAGAAAGCAGCTCAAGGTTAGTAGAAGTTTGTGAGTAATTTTCTTCAACAGAAGCAGGTGCTGAGCGGCGAACTGGAACAGGTTCGCCGACGGCTGCGCGTGCTTGAAGGCGAGCAGCGGCAAGTAGAAGATAAGCTGACCGAGCTGCGCAAGGACGAGAACAAGCACCAGCTTCTCGACGAGATATCCGAGCGCCTCAACAAGCTGGAAGAGCAGGGGGCCGGCGATCTCTTCTGGGCCGACGACTACCGGGAAGACTCCGCCAAAGCGGTTATCCACCGCATCGAGCGGACGGTCAGCGTCTACAACGCCAACCTGGATCTGTTACAGGAGCGGCGCAAGCGCGTTCTCGACAGTATTGAGGACTGCCGGGACGATATCTTCGAACTGGATGCCCGCGCGGACCAGATCCGCCGCGATGAGGAAGAGGCGCAGTTCGAATTTGAAGTCACCCGGGATATCGAGCAGGGCGAATACCGCCCCTCGCAGATGCCCTGGCATACACAGGGCGAGGACGAGCGCCGTTTCCGTCGCTGCCTGTTCGCATCGCTGCTGATGGCCCTGTTCCTGGGTTATATGGTTCCGCAATGGACACTGCCGGAGCCGGAAGAGGATGAGGTGGTGGAGATTCCCGAGCGCCTGGCCAAGCTGGTGATCGAGAAGAAAACCAAACCCAAACCGCCGCCGGAGCCCGAGAAGCCGCAGCCGAAGAAGGAAGAGAAGAAGCCGGAGCCCAAGCAGCAGAAGGTGGCCAAGGAAGAGCCCAAGCCGAGCAAGACCGAGAAGAAAGAAGCCCGCAAGAAGGCGGAGCGCGCCGGTGTACTGGCCTTCAAGGACAACTTCCAGGACCTGATGGAAGACGACCTGGACGACCGCCTCGGCCAGCAGACCCAGCTCAGCACCGCCGGCAAGAAGGAAAATCGCAGCCAGCGCTCGCTTATCACCGCACAGGCCAAGGCCGGCAGCGGCGGTATCAATACCGCCGAACTCAGCCGCAATGTGGGCGGTGCCGGGCAGGCGCTCGACGGTGTGGCCTTCTCGCGGGTGGAGAGCTCCATCGGCACCGAGGGCGACTTTGCAGGCGAGGACCGGCCTCTCAGCGACGGTGTGGGCCCATCCCGTACCGATGAAGAGATCCAGATCGTCTTCGACCGCTACAAGGCCGCGCTGTATCGCATCTACAACCGCGAACTGCGCAAGAACCCGGCACTGCAGGGCAAGATGGTCCTGAAGATCACCATCGAACCCGACGGCTCGGTTTCCCTGGCCCAGGTCGAGTCCAGCGATATGGATTCACCGCCGCTCAATGCGAAGATCATCGCGAGGGTAAAACGGTTTAACTTCGGCGCCAAAGAGGGTGTCCCGACTATCACCATCCTCTACCCGATCGACTTCCTCCCGGCCGCCTGACAGCCAATTGGGAGGGCCCGGGGTTCCCGGGACCGCGGAGCTCCAGCTCCGCCCCCCTCCCCGGGTGCACCGATCTCCAGCTCGACATCCCGAGCGGGGGAGCTGCTTGCAGGCCGGCAAACTGCGCCCCCGCTTGATTGCACTGCGGGAGTGATCATTGATAGCGACCGATACTGCCGTGGATCGTCGCTTTCACTGAAAGAGAACATGGCAATAACAACCCGGGGGCACCTGCAAAGGCCGCTTCGTCTCACACTTTGTATCTCTTAATAATCCACCTAAAGTTCCCCTGAGAACTGCTTGGCAAACTTCAAAAAAGTTCCCTGCCAGTCCACTAATTTAGACCTGCTTCACGGCCCATTCGTCCCATCCCCACTAAAGTCCGCCTACCGGGCAGTGTCTGCCCGGCAGCACCCCTGCGCGAGCACCGGGCAGCAATCCCAAAAGAGAACAGCGGCTGATAACTAACGATGATGTCTGAAGTAACTGGGCGAAAATCTTTGAAGAATGCGCTTGTTGGCTTTGTTCTTGCCTGCTTGGGGACCTTTTGGCCTGCTGCTGGTGTTTGGGCGGCAGCGCAATACTGTCCAGACCCTCAAGTTCAGGTGGCTCTGGAGGTTGGTTACTGCGAGTTTTGCGCAGGTGGTGAAGTCAGGTTACGCATTAGTAATAACACGGGCTACAACGCGGTTAACCTGCCCTGGCGTAGTGAGACGGTTGAGCCCGGCAACAGGAGCTTCGAGGATGTCGAGGTCACTGTGGACCTGCAGCAGGTAGACGCTGTCTTTGATACCAGTGGTTATTCAGCTGGATTCGCTGGCCAGAACGGTTCCCAACTACGATGGAATTTGGGCAATATCTACCGGAATGGTTCAGCAACGGTCAGTTTTGACCTGAATGCCAGAGATTTCGATCAGGAAGATCTGGTAGGTATTTCGCGGCAGATCAGAACAGCCGTAGAGTTCGAATATGGAAACTGCGAAGGCGGGGAGTATCGAACCAGAACGGGGGGCTGGCCGGGAGGAAGTTGGGAGTATCACATCTATGGTGGTTCTCCATATAGTGAAGGTCCGTTTAATTTCTATGACACTTTGAATATTCGGGAACCCCGTCCGGGGATTGCGAAGGCTGGTCGCAACATCGACGCGGGTATGCCTCGCGGAACCTTCTCTGATGATCCCGACCTGGCTGGGAATACTATCTTCGGCCACGAAGACGACGGTGTAATCTGGCGGGTGATCATCGACAACTACAATGGTTCTGCGCCCATGTACGACGTCATCTTCGATGACTCCATGGTGCCAGACCCCAATGGCAACATGGATGTTCTGGCGGTATGCCGTACTGAGGCGGAAGCGGAGAATGTCGCTCAGGGAGGGCCTGCCAATGGTGGCTCATGCACACCTATATCGGGGGATCAGCTTTTAGGTAGCCATCTACAAGATGATTTCGGGTTTCCGCTTCCAATTTGGCCAGGGCAGGAACGCGAAATTTTTATAGCCGGTACTCTGCGTAACTCATGTGAAGACCAGTTAAACGTCGCAAATAATGTCGAGTGGGGTTGCTTGGCAACGGATGGTCAGACCCAGGTCAATGGTGTTGCCGGAATAGGGCAGAGTATAGAAGGGGGCTTCCCTCAATATGGTGCTGGCAATCAGTCTAGGCTGGCTGTCAGCTCTAGCCCGAACCTGACCGAAGGCTTAGGTGGAGACTTTATCGATGCAGGCGAACTCAACTACAACGTAGAATTCAGTGGCCTCAATCCCGGTGAACCTGTAGGTATGCGCGGTTTGGTTACTATTACACTAGAAAACCGTACCGGCGGCACCGTCAATCGGGTTGAGCTGACCAATACCCTGCCGGACGAGTATATTCTTGACCCCAATTTCGAGCCCCAATTCAGCATTTCATCGCCCTACGAGAATTATGCGGGGCGTGTCACCCGTATAGATTGGCGAAATCGGGTCACGCCGACAGCGGATCAGACGGCTTACCTGAATAATCCGGCTTTGAAAGCGCCTAATTTCTATTTGACCAGTGATGGAAGCTTTGCGAACGAGCAGAGCTATCAGGAAGATCTGATGCGCCACGGCGACGTGGCGACAATCACCTTTCGTATCGTACAGGTCAACCAGAATGAAACCCTGACCTATTACGATCGTATGGCGGATCTGGACGAGCATGATGAGAGTGGGACTGCTTTTGATCCGGCTTCAATGGGAACCCTGACAAACAACTTGAGAGTACAGTGGGGCGACTTCTGTGACAGTAACGCCAACGGCTCTACGCGTTCCAACCAGACGGTAAGCCAGATATTTACCCCGAATCCAGAAAACCTCAACGTTGATATCCCACATCCTCTTTATATCATCCGTGACGAGGGTACTACGCCAGTTACGGTGAATATTTGGAACAGCGGCGGTCACACAGCCAGCGACTACCTGTTTTACGTTACCTTCGGTGAAGCCATTATCGTAGAGGGCCCGCCGGCACAATGTCAGTTGGCGGATGGTAATCCCCCTCATCTGCCAGCTGATATGAATGTACCGAACCAGACGGATGCACAGATTCCACTGTGGAATACACCGGCATGGCGAAACGACCCCACCCCAAACGATGATGGCAACCCCCTGCCAGAAAATGCCAACGTCTATCTCTGTGACCTAGGTCAGCTGGGAGGTGGTTACAGTAGCAATAACCCCAATACATCCCTGGAATTCCTAGTCAGTAAAAATCACAGTGCCGGCGCCGACGACCTCACCATGCGCGCCGATATAGTCGGTATGATCACCCTGGCGGAGCAGGGCCGAGATTACTCGGATCCGGCCAATTATGCCATCAGCGATGAGGCCCTGGTTTACCCCCCGCCGGCCAACTTGAATGATCCTGTAAACGGCACCACGCCCTCCCAGCAACTTGCCAACAACTACACTCTCGACGCGGTTCGCGCCAAGGCGCTGGGTTTCAACCTGCTCAAGCGATACGTGCCCGGAACCTGTAAGGAAGCCGCCAATCGGGGGGGCGGCGATGGCGACGGCCGGATCAGTCCGCCGCAGATTCTTATCGGCGAGGAATGTGAATTCGATATCTATGCCGGCGGTTGGTTCGGGTTTGAAACCCCTGGCTGGAATGTCACTGTGGATTCCATCGCCGTAGCCGACGCCATTCCCGCACATGCCGGTGGTGATGACAGTGGTACCGGCCCGCAGCACTATGTCAGCAAAGAGGAATTGACCAGTCTCTGTACTGTTGGAGGGCTACCCGGCTCCCCGAATTCCGTCTGCGACAGTGTCATTACTCCCGGCGGCTTTACTCCGGCCGCACCCTTGGGTGGCGGAAACCTGAATTGGACATTCGGTGGCACTTCTGTCACAACGAAGAACCGCTGGTTCCTGGCCAACATGACCACCCGCCTGCGCAACGAGTCGGAGGATGCAGTCGCAGACCCGAACCAGCACGCCAATATCAGTGTCGATTATGGCCGCAGTCGTTTCCAGGTTACCTTTGCGGAACAGGGCGGTGGCATTATCGATCAGCAGACTATTGCCAATGACGGTAGTGGCAGCCCTGCACAGAATGCCTGCTTCAAGTCCGGAGAAGACTGGGATAACCCTGTTTACGACACGCAAAACCAGGGTTGTAACCCGTCCTACCCCGGCTACCCCCAATGGCAGGAATGGACTGCGCAGACACAGATGGCGGAGCCCAGGCTGAGTATCACCAAGGAGGTTTGCAACCTCAGCGGTGCGGCGGGCGATGTCAATGCATGTCAGTGGGACACTTCCGCCGAGGGCAGCAAGTTCGATGATTTTGTCTACCGTTTGACTGTCGAGAACGAAGCGGCGGCTGATGATGTGGCCCGCGCCCCCGCCTACGATGTCGTGATTACCGATGTCCTGGACGACGGCGGCCAGATGTGCGTTTGGGCGGTCAATGGCGCATTTGATGACGATGGTATCGACAATATTCCCGGGGATGCCGCCGGACCTCAGGCCGGTATCGTGGGAACAGCCACGGGCCGGGCGGATTACACCTATGACCATACAGACCCGGAGTCATCACCGCACTGTCTCAACGGTGGCAGTCCGGCCCATATCACCTTCTCCTATGAAGAATCCGACAAGCTGAAACAGATAGATCCGGGCAGCGAGGTGGTGCTGCAGTACCGGGTCAGCCCCCACCGCACTGTGGCTCCGGGCCAGAGTTTTACCAACGTTGCGGATATTTTCCGCTACGACAGCCTGAGGGGGGAATCCGGGGAGCAGACAGTAGTACCCATACCCAATACCAATCATCCCCTGGCGTCCACCGGCTTGCCTGAAACCCCGGATACCCCCCGTTCCGCCGGTGCGCGTATCTATTGCGTCAATTCGGACGATGAGAGTGAACACTGTGCTTCAGACAGTGCCACCATGACCATCTATGAGGTGGATGTGGACCCCATCGAGGCTATCGGCCAGTCCACCCTCGGCGAGTACGCACCGCGCCAGGGCGAGCTGGAGGCAGTAGTGGGTGAGGAAATCCGCTTGCGCCTCACCGGTCGCGTACCGGCGGCGCGCCTGGGGGATTTCACCTTCCACGCCGAGTTACCCGATGGCCTGCGCTGTATTGACGCGGAGGCAAAAGACCTGCGCAGTATTGACGGCACCACGTGGTTCCCGGGCGACAGTAGCGCCCCCCTGACTCCGCAAATCAGCGGCTGCGAGGGGGCGGGAGACTCAGTGACCTGGGAGTATGGGTTCCAGCATCTACTCGAATACGATCGCGCCATGTATAGCGACGGTCTGATCCCTGTCAGGGTTTCCTTCGTGGTGCGGGTGGAGAACAACAATTTCACCGGGCATGGTTCAGATCTGGTAGTCAACGGTAACGGGGACTCCTATATGTCCTACCTGCCGGCCGGCTCCTCTGAAAATGAATCCAATGTGTTTGTGCCGCCGCCTATTACCGTGCACGTCAACGGCCCCCGGGTTGTCCTGGAAAAGACTTTTGACGAGGCCGTGGAAAATGTCGATGGCGACGATATTGTCACTGTCACCGTCAGGGCCACCAACAACAGTAATGAGGATGGCGATACCAGTGGCACCGCCTACGGCCTGCGTGTACTGGACGATCTGCGCAACACAAAATATCGCTATGTGCCCGGCAGCGAAGCCGGCTTGAACGGTACACCGGCACCGCTGGTTGATACCAATGAACAAGACGCGCCGATTTTCTACTGGGATGATCCCAATCCGGATGCGCCCGCCGGCACTGAGTGGGCTTCTCCCTATGCCATCGCCCAGGGCCAACCTGTGGAATTCAGTTTCCAGGTGCGTGTGGTTGGTGAAAATGATGATGGAGTGGATGTATCACCCCACGAAGAACTGGCCAACACCATTGAGGCTGTCTGGCAGTCCCTGCCCAACCGCAACCTGAACCTGAACATCGACCCCGCTCTCAGCGCTGGTGCCATCGGTGCAGACGGTGCCGAAGACGGTATGCGCAACGGCTGGTTCTCCATTGATGATGGGGATCCAAATCCCGTGGCCGGCATCAACGACTATGACACCGAAGCCGAGGATTCCATTGTTGTTCCCGGCCTGGAACTTGGCAAGACCGATGTTACCGATACTTCGCAGTACAGCGTTGAAGCCGACTCCCGCGCTATCGGTGCCCATCGCAAGTTTGAGTTGGAAATCTCTCTGCCGGAAGGTGTTACCGACAATGTGCTGGTAACGGATACTCTCTCTGCAGGTTATGTACTGGCTGATAACGACGCCCAGGGCTATGGCATCCGCTGTGAATACGACGACAGCATTCTCACGATCAACGGCGAAGCGCCAGAAGAATTCTGTGAGTCTTTCCGCGGAGATCATCCGGTTGCGGGTAGCACTGGCGATATCGCTTGGGATATCGGTATGGTAGCGACCCATACCGAGGACGATATCACCGGGACTGGTACTATCGATCCGGTAATCCGCATCACTTACTTTGCGCGTATTGCAAATGTGGATGGAAACCAGGCCGGAACCGAGCTGAGCAATGCGGCCAACCTGGAGTATGACAACGGCCAGGACAGCAGCCGGGAAAGCCGGACTGCCGAGGCGGGACCGATTGCAGTGACGGAACCGGTACTGACGGTTACCAAGACCGCGAGTGCGGAAAGTGCAGTTAGCGGAGATGCACTGGACTATACCGTCGAGATCACCAATGCCACCGGGGATAATGTCTCCACTGCCTTCGATGTAAATATTGCCGATATTCTGCCGGTGCCGGAACAATTGCGCCTGGACGGCGCCACGATCAATGATGCCGATTCCCCGCCTGGCGTCCGAGACAGTGATGGCGCACTGGTATGGGGGCGTGAGAACGGTGATAACAACCTGGATATCGCTCCGGGCGAAACCCTGACACTGGTTTATCACACCACGGTACTTTCGGCTTTTGGCAGTGCCATCGATAACACCGTATATGTGGACTGGACCTCTCTGGATCACGGTGTGCCGGGTCAGGATACCTATCCGGGAGACTATCAGCGCCACGGTCAGGGCTGCCCCGCTACTACTGCCCCGAATATATACTGCAACGAAGCCTCAGAATCGGTAACTACCGAGGATAACACCGTATTCAGCAAAACCGCCGAATCCACAGCCTGGGGTGACCCCTCACGTGCGCGTATCGGCGATACGGTTCAATATACTCTCAACCTGGGCCTGCAGCCTGGCACGACTAGCAATGTGGTGGTTACCGACCAATTACCGGTGGGGCTGGAACTGGTGTCCGTGGAATCTATCGATTGCGGCGTAAACGGCTTTACCTGCGATCAGGAACCCATTGAACCTGCTCCCGGTGCAACCGCCCTGGAGTGGCAACTGGGTAACATCACAGCAGAGAGTGATTCAACCCCCCCGTTTACCATTGTCTATACCGCAGTTGTGCTGGATGATATCAGTGCTTTCCCTGCCGGCAGTGGTGAAATAGAGCGCATCAACAGCGCCGAGCTGACTTACGATGGCATCGATGAGCCGCGCGAGGATCAGGCCAGTATCTGGGTGGTGCAGCCGAATATCAGCGATCTGGCAAAAACCGACACCCGCAACAGTGTGGCTAGTCCTTATTCAGTAACGGACATTGCCAATGAGGTGATGAACTTCCGTCTGCAGGCCTGTAACACAGGCGGCGCCCCCGCCTATGATCCGGTGGTAACCGATACGCTCAACGCGGATCCGGCCAACCCGGAATTTGATGAAAGTACCATTGCCATCCAGCAGGTACTGATCGGCGGCCAGCCGGCCACCTACAGCCATACCGTAACCAATGGCGTTATAGAGTTCACTTTCGATGGCGTACTGGCTGAAACGGGCCAGCCGGGAGACTGCCTGAGCATCGAATACAACGTGGGGCTGCACACGGATATCCCCAGTGGCCACACCTGGTACAACAGCTTCCACCCCAGCAGTTACGCTTCCCTGGAAGATGAAGGCGTCGTTAATCGTCGGCTTTATGGAACGGATGTTGCTCCACAGTGTAGCGCCGGCCTGCCCAACTGTTTCGAGTTGCTGACGCCGGTTGCCGAAGCCGGTCCCCTGACGTTGGCTCTCGAGTCTCCCGACGATGGCCTGGCGCCCATCGGCGAGTCGGTCAGTTACCGTATCCGTGTACCGGGTAATCCCATCACCAGCTCCACGCTCGCAGACGTCGAAGTGGAAAATGTCCTTGCTGGGCTGGGCACCCTTGTACAGATCGACACTGTTACCGTGAATGGAACCGCGGCGACGCCTGCGCAGAATGGTGAGACGCTCACCTTCGATATTGGCGATATTCCTCCAAACGAGACCCGGGATATCGTCGTCAACGCCTGGGTGGACAATGTCCCCGAAGCGCAGTCCGGTGTCACCATTGATACCAGTGCCCTCTACACTTACAGCGAGGCAGGCGCCACCCGGGAAATGGAAGGCGAGGCGGCGCAGGTCACCATTGTCGAGCCGGAACTGGTATTGGCCAAGGCAGCCGTGAACCAGAGCGGCAACACCGAACCCGTCGCCGGCGATATCTATCACTTCACGCTGGAATTCTCCGAGCAGGGTGCCAATGGCGCTACCGCGCACGATCTCTCAATACTGGAAGAGCTGAGCCTGGGCTGGGTTTACGAACCGGGTACGACCACTTTCAATGGCACCGCCATTGACGACGGGCTGTTTACCGTGACTGGCGACGGTGTCAATGAGGCGCAGACGCTGGCCTGGAACGCCGTGGCGGGTACCGACATTCCAGCGGGTGAAAGCCGCACCCTGGCATTCGATGTCCGCGTGCTGGACAGTGTGCTCGCCGGCCAGGAACTGGGTGGCGATACCACCGCCCAGTGGACCAGCCAGCAGGGCGATGCGCAGTATATCGAGCGCAATGGATCCGACATGCCGGACGCGAATGCGCTGAATAATTACTTCCTCGGTCCGCAGTCCCTGCCGCCACTGGCGGTCGGCAACAATTCCACGCTGACGAAAAGCGCACTCAGTGAAACGGCTCCGCTCGGTGACGGCGAGCTGCGTATCGGCGATCTGGTGACCTATGAATTGCGCCTGGGCGCGCAGCGGGGCACATTGCCCGATGCGGTGATCACCGACACCTTGCCGCAGGGCATGGTATTTGTGGATACCGTCTCCATCAGCGCCGAGGGCATGGACTACAGCCTCGCACAGGAACCGCAGCCGGAGGCCAGCGGCGCAGTGAGCTGGGACCTGGGCGAACTGGTGAATACCTCCGGCGAAGAACTGGTCATCACCTATCGCACTCGTGTACAGCGAGACGTCCTGGAACTGAACGCGCCGACTATTCCGCTACCCAACAGCGCCGCCTTCGAGTTCCGGACGGCCGCTGGCAGCGATTCGGTACTTTCCGAAGAAGTCTCCCTGGATCTATTGCAACCGGATCTGGATTTTGCCCTGACGGCGACTCCGGACGGTACCGATGCACTGACGCCGGACGAGACCATCACCTTTACCGCCACTATCACCAATGACGGTACGGCGCCGGCCTACGATATCGTGCTGCGCGATGTAATCCCGGCGGGACTGCGCCAGGGCGGTGTTCAGACCATCAGCGTCGATGGCGACACGACCAATCCGCTGCAACCCACGTTTGATGCAACCTCCGGCGAAACCGTGTGGAATTTCCTCAATGAAATTCCCGCGGGCGGCACTATGGAAGTTGTTTACCAAGTGAATGCAGACAGTGATATCGCTGCAGGTCTGCAGATCAGCAACAACGCCTATGTGGAGTGGTACTACTCCTTCGGTGAAAGCGATATCCCCGAAGGCGCCGCGCTGGAAAATCGCCAGCCCTACGGGCCGTCCGATCCGGTAAGTGTGGCCTTCAGCACCCCGGACGCACAGCCGCTGCTGATCGCGGTGGAACCCGCCAGCCGCGAAACGGCCTCCATCGGCGAACCCTTTGTCTATCGCATTACGGTTCCCGCTGCGGGCGCACTGCACGATGTGGCGATAGAAATGGATCTGGCGGATTCCGGCCTGGATCCGGTCGATCTGGCGTTTGTCGGCGCCGAGCAGGTATCCGGCAATATCGCCTTCAATCCACAGGGGTCCGTGGACGGCGGATTGCTGACTATTCAGGATCCCGCCAGCGGTATCGATGTGGAAGCCGGCGATGAGGCGGTGATCGATGTCACCCTGATGCTGCGCGATACTGCCACCAACGAATACGGCAACAGCTTCACCAGCCGCGCCAGTTACAGTTACAACTACGCCGACGACAACCCGGATGCCGGGCGCGGCACGGGCGAGGTCAGTGAATACTCGGCGCCGATTACCATTGTCGAGCCCTACGAGCTGGCACTGACCAAAACCGGCGATACCGAGGTCCAGACCGGGCTGCCCGGCAACTTCAGCCTGAATGTGGAAAACCGGGGCGACGGTCCGGCCTGGGATATCACCATCGTTGACCTGTTGCCGAATAACGATCCGGGTGGCATGTGCGAGACAGCGCCGGATAATTTCACGGCACAGATAATCGATGCCGGCGGAAACGCGTCAAACCTCTCTGAGGGCACGGACTTCAGTGTTGCGTTCAACGGGGATGATTGCCGCTTCACCGTGACTACCACCGGTAGCAGTGCCGCGCTGCCCGCCGGTGCCACCCTGCAGGTGCAATACCAGGCCTGGTTGGATACGGACACAGTCGACGGCGATGTACTGACCAATGTGGCCGGTGTCACCAACTGGTGGAGCTGGGACAGCGCCGGTGTAGAGAGCCGTGAATACACCCGCTCTGAACCGGATGACGGTGCGGATTTGCACGAGGATGCGCTAGAGATCACCGCGCTGGTTCCCAGTGTCGCCTTTACCAAGGAACTTCTCAGCGACAGCCCGGCCAGCCCCGGTGATACTGCCAGCTATCGCCTGACGCTGACCAATGAATCGGACCTGCAGATCGACGATATCGCGATTACCGATGAGTTGGGCCGCCTCAACGAACTGCCGTTGTTCGAACCCGGTACCCTGGCCAATATCGTGGTTTCCGGGGCGACCGACAATTCCGATCCGAGCGGTGGTGCACACAACAGCGGGCTGCTGGATCTGGGCGACCTGAGCCTGGCGCCGAACGGCAGCCTGGAAGTGACCTATGATGTGACCCTGGCTGCGGTGATCGACAACGGCACAGTTGTGTTGAACCAGGCCCAGGTGCAGTTGCCCGGCCAGTTGCTGCAGGACAGTGACGATCCGACCATCGACGGCGACAGCAACCCGACGGAGCTGCTGATCGAATCCGCCCCCGAAGTGATCGTCGAGAAAACCTCCGAAGACATCACCGGCGATCCGGAACTGCTGATGGTGGGCGACACGCTGCGCTACACCCTGCGCCTGGAAAATATCGGCGATGAAAACACCATCGAATCTGTCCTGCGCGACCAGGTGCCGGCCAATACCACCTATGTGCCCAATTCCACGACGCTGAACGGTGCCGCCGTTGCAGATAGCGGTGGCTCTACGGCGCTGGCCTCCGGTATGCCGGTGCAGTCGCCGGGTGCGGATGAAGGCGTGTTGCTGGCGGATCCGGAAGTCGGCGGCGGCCTGGCGGCCTTGGTGACTTTCGATGTGACCATCAACGACGTCAACGACGGCACGGTGATTTCCAACCAGGGCTTTGCCAACGGCGAGGGTGCCGGCAGCGGCGCCTTTGACGAAGTGCCCTCGGACGATCCGGCCACCGATGCGCCGCTGGACCCGACCATCGACATTGTCGGCGACGTGCCGCTGCTGATCGTGCAGAAGACCGTGGATATCGCCGAGGACAATGTGTCCGCCGGTATTGTCGATCCGGGCGATGTACTGCGCTATACGATCACCGTCACCAATATGGGCGGTGTGGATGCCACCGATGCGGTGCTGACGGATCAGTTGCCGGCATACACCACCTACGTGGCCAACTCCACGGTGCTGAACGGTGTCGCCGTGGCGGACAACGGTGGCGGCACTTCGCGTCTGGATGCGGGCCTGCCGATCGCTTCCAGTGATCTGACACCGCCGCTGCCCGGCGCCGGTGAGGGGGTAATCACTTCCGCGCAGGCCGCCACCATCACTTTCGATGTGCGCGTCGACGACGGCACGCCCACCGGTACCGTGATCAGCAACCAGGGCAGCGTGTCGACCGGGGAACTGCCGCTGACCCTGACCGATGCCGACGGCAACCCGTCCAACGGTGCCCAACCCACGGAAGTGGTGGTGGGCGATGCACAGCAGTTGTCGATTACCAAGGAAGTGGCCGTGGTCGGCGGCGGCGCGGCGGAAGCCGGGGCGACGCTGGAATACCTGGTGAAGGTCACCAATATCAGCGCCGTGCCGGCGACCTACGTGACCATCACCGACGACCTGTTGCTGGCGGGCGAGGGGGTACTCACTTATGTCGAGGACTCCGCGCTGCTGAACGGTCAGGCTGATGGCATCACCGTGGCCGGCTCGGTGATTACCGCCGATTTCGCCGGTACCTTCGGTGAGCTGCAGCCGGACGACACCACCACGCTGCGCTTCCAGGCAAAACTGGGCGAGAACCTGGAGATTGGTTACCGCGTATTGAACACTGCGGAAGTCACCTGGAATGATCCGCCGGCGACCGAGCAGGCCAGCGTCGCCATCGACGTGGGCGGTACGCCGGGTATTGCCAACCTGAACGGTTACCTGTGGCACGACGTGAACTTCAATGACCAGCGGGATGCAGAGGAGCGGTTGCTGCAGAACTGGTCGGTGGAGCTCTACTTCAACAACGCGCTGCTGGAAACCCTGCAGAGTGACGAGGATGGTTTCTTCCAGTTCAATGGGCTGGTTCCGAACATGGCCGGTGGTGCCAGCTACGAACTGAGATATGTCGCCCCCAACGCCGGCGAAACCTCCGCTTCCCTGGGCAATGCCAGTTCCGACTTTACCAATGGCCCGCAGGAAATCACCGAGATTTACGTCGGCTCCGGGGCCAACCCGCAGAACCTGAACCTGCCGATCACGCCGAACGGTGTGATCTACGATTCGGTGCTGCGCCAGCCGGTATCCGGTGCCACCGTGACCATGCTGCGCGCTTCCAGCGGCCAGGAACTGCCGGATCGCTGCTTCGACGACGACCGGCAGCAGGGCCAGGTGACCCGCGCCGGTGGTTACTACAAGTTCGATATCAACTTCAGCGAGGCGGCGTGCGCGGCGAATAACGACTACCTGATCCGGGTCGAAATGCCGAGGGATGACTATGTCACCGGCGAGTCGCAGATCATCCCGCCGCAGACCAATGTGGAAACTGCCGGCTTCGATGTGGCTGCCTGCCTCGGCGGTGCCGATGACCTGATCGGCGCCACGCCGGACCACTGCGAAGTGCAACTGTCCGAGCAGGCACCGGGTGTCGATATCGACGCGCGCAGCGAGGCGACGGATTACTACCTGCGCCTGCGGCTCGACGACGGCCTGATCCCCGGTGAGAGCCAGTTGTTCAACAACCATATTCCGGTGGACCCGCAACTGGAAGGTGCGCTGTCGATCACCAAGACCGCGGCGCTGCTGAATGTGACCCGCAGCCAGCTGGTGCCCTACACGATTACCTTCAGCAATACGTTGCCGGTGCCCATGCGCGACCTGCGCCTGATGGATTTCTTCCCGGCCGGTTTCAAATATGTGGCCGGTTCCGCGCAGATTGATGGCGTGGCCACTGAACCGGAAATCAACGGCCTGCAGATGCGCTGGTCGGACCTGGATGTGGAGCCGGACCAGACCCGCACAGTGAAAATGTTGCTGGTAGTGGGCTCCGGTGTCGGCGAAGGCAAGTACATCAACCGGGCGCGCATGTACAACCAGTTGTCCGGCCAGCAGGCCTCGGGCGAAGCCTCGGCCACGGTGCGCGTGGTGCCGGACCCGACCTTCGACTGCTCCGATGTGATCGGCAAGGTCTACGACGATAAGAACATGAACGGCTACCAGGACGCCGGCGAGGGCGGTGTGCCCGGCGCGCGGGTGGTGACGGCCACCGGCCTGAACGCCACAACCGACGCCCACGGCCGCTTCCATATCACCTGTGCGGTGGTGCCGAACCAGGATCGCGGTTCCAACTTCATCATGAAGCTGGACGACCGCAGCCTGCCCAGCGGCTACCGCCTCACCAGCGAAAACCCGCGCGTCGTGCGCGCCACCCGCGGTAAGGCAATCAAGGTGAACTTCGGCACCAGCCTGCACCGCGTCGTGCGCCTGGATATGGCCGAGGCGGTATTCGAGCCTCAGACCACCGAACTGCGCCCGCAATGGCATTCGCGCACCGAGCTGCTACTGGAAAAACTCAGCGAGGCGCCGTCCGTACTGCGCCTGTCCTACCTGGCCGAAAACGAGGACCCGGCCCTGGTGGAACGCCGGCTGCAGGCCATGAAAGCGCGGATTGCCGACGAGTGGGCCAACAACTATGGCGATTACGAACTGACGATTGAAACCGAAGTCTTCTGGCGGCGCGGCGCGCCGCCCAGCGAGGGAGGATTGGAATGATGTCCTCTTTTGATTGCGGAATACGAAATGCGGAATGCGGAATGAAGGTAAGTGGGCCCGGGGATCATTGTAGGATGGGCAAAGGAGCGCAGCGACGTGCCCATCGGGCGCCGGATGATGGGCACGCTTCGCTTTGCCCATCCTACGGTGTGGCTCTTACAGGGCCATTCTCGCGATTAATCCCGCATTTTATTGCCCTGGCGCTGCTGTTTGCGCTGCCCTCCGCTTATGCACAGGAGACGGATGAGAGCGCCGAGGCCGATTCCGCTCCGTGGTGGCAGGTCTGGAACCAGATCCCTGGCCTTACCCCGGAAATCGAGGCGCCGGAAGTCGAGTACGAGGAACAGCCGGTCGGCAACAATACCGAGAGCATGTTGCTGGGCCAGCCGCGCAAGCAGTGGGTGCAGGATGCCACACTGTTTTCGGAAGCCATGGAACCGGTGGTCGAGGAAAATGCGATCGAGCCACTGTCGTACGAGGTCGTGGAGGATCCGGTCAGTGAAGAGGCGGTGGAAGCGCTGAAGGCGAAGCTGGACGAGCTCGGCGACAAGCACAACCTGAAACTGCACTTTATCGGCCACACCGATGCGCAACCGCTGACACCACAGCAACTGGCCGAATATCTCGACAAGCAGGAATACTCCCGCGCGCGGGCCAGGCATGTGGCGGAGTTCTTCCAGCTGGCGCTGGACCTGCCGCAGGAGGTGGTCACCTTCGAGGGCCGCGGCGACGCCGAGCCGGCCACGGATAATATTACCTCCACCGGCCGCGCCCTGAACCGTCGTGTGCAGGTGCAGGTCAGCTACGATGAACTGGATGAGGAAGCCCAGGCGGAAATGATGCGCGCCCAGGCGCTGCAACTGAACCGGGTAAAGGTCTGCCGCCAGGAGACCGTCTGTCGCCTGCATTACAAGGCCGGCACCGAACAGCGCGCGCGCATCAAAAACCTGGTGACGCCGCTGCGCTGGAAACCGGGCCAGGTGGATCTGCCGGAAGCCTTTGTACGCCGCATCCGCGAGGTGCGGGCCAACCTGGCGGACAAGAACAACCTGGTCATTCATTTTGTCGGCCATACCGATGGCCTGCCACTGCCGGAGGGACCGGCACAACTTTACAACGACCATATGGCACTGTCCCGCGCCGAGGCGCGGCGGGTGGCACTGGCGGTGCGCGATGCACTGTCGCTGCCGGACGCCATGGTGACCAGCAGCGGCAAGGGCAGCAGCCAGCCCATCGCCGCCAACGATACCCCCAAGGGCCGCTCCCTGAACCGCCGCGTGGAAGTGGAATTCTGGTACGACGACCCGATGGAAACCGCCGGCGACGGTGTGCAGGCTTGCCCGGAAGCGGCCAGTGCCGAGACCATCACCATCGCGCACGAATCCCCCGCTGGCGAAATTCCGCCGATCCGTTTTGAAAACGGCGATCCAGCCATTTCCCAGTCGCAGCTGATGCGGATGAAGAATGTCATGGCGGAAGTGGCGGACAAGGCCAATGTACGCCTGAGTTTCGTCGGCTACAGCGATAACGAGCGCATGGAGCGCCGCGAGGCCATGGTCTACGGCGACGATGTGGGTCTGTCCCGCGCCCGCGCGCGCCGCGCGATGGAGCAGGTGCAGCGGCAGCTCGACCTGACCGAGGAGCAGGTGGAGTTCGAGGGCAGGGGTTATGTGCAGTCCGACGATGTGGTGACCACCGGCTTTATCCAGCTCGACGGCGCGCGGGTGGAAGTGCAGGTGCTCTACGATGAGCTGGCCGTACTGGCGGACAGGGACCGCCTGGAAATCGAGCGACTCGAACGGGAGGCGCTGGCCTACAATCCCTACTCGCTGAACCTGATGCGCATCACCGTAGACGGCAGCCCGGAATACGACCCTTACAAAAACTCCGCCGACCTGCAGCGCTGTACCGACGTGGCACTGGAAAATGCGCATATCCAGTTCCGTTTCGACAACCAGAAGATGTCGCCGCGCCTGAATGTCAGCGCTTGGCCCAATACCATCCGCTACGCCGACGATCCGGAGACGGAAGTCGCCGACAGCCGCGTGCGCTTCAAGAGCTATACCAACTATCCATCCTTCGTCGAGCGGGCCGAAGTGCGCCTGTTCGAGGAAGACCAGTCGCTGCGCGACGAGCCGCTGGCGGTAGTCGAACTGGACCGTCGCGGCGAGGGCGAGTGGCAGGCGGAGTTCGAGGAATTCCAGGCGCCGCTGAAAAAACTGCAGTACCTGCTGCGCGTCTACGACAGCCAGGGCCGCTACGACGAGACCGAGGCGCAGAACCTGTGGCTGGTAGACCGCCTGGACCCGCCGGAAGAAGGGCTGGACCCGGAACAGGAGCTGCTGGTGGGCTACGGCGAAAACCGCCTCGCGCGCCGCAATATCCCGCTGGATGGCAATACCGTGCTGGTCAATGGCTCGCAGATCCCGGACGGGCACACCGTGTGGCTGGCGGGCAATCCGGTGCCGGTCAACGGCCAGGGTGAATTTGTCTCCGAGCAGATCTTTTCCCGCGGCCTGCACACGGTGGAGGTAGCGGTGCTGGACCGCGAGGGCAACGGCGAGCTTTTCCTGCGCGACCTGCGCTTTGCCAATAACGACTGGTTTACCGTCGGTATCGCCGACCTGACCATCGCCGCCGACGACACACAAGGCCCGGCCGCGCTGGTGACCGGCGACGAGACCCACTACGACAACTCCGTCAGCTACGACGGCCGCCTGGCGTTCTATACCAGCGGCGGTTTCGGCGAGGGCTGGCGCCTGGCTGCCAGCGCGGATACCGAAGAGGGGCCGGTGGACGAACTCTTCTCCAACTTTATGGAGAAATCCCCGGATGCACTGTTCCGGCGGCTGGACAGCGACCTCTATTACCCGACCTTCGGCGACGATTCCACCGTGGTCGAGGAGGCGCCCACATCGGGCAAGTTCTACGTCAAGGTCTCCAAGCACGACGACTACGGCCTGTGGGGCAACTTCAAGGCCGCCTACACCGACAACGAGCTGGCGCATATCGACCGCGCTCTCTACGGTGCCAACGGTCATTATGAAAGCGACGCGGTGACCAGCTTCGGCGAGAAGCGTTTCCAGGTCGACGCCTTCAGTGCCGAGCCGGGCACCATCGCCGGGCGCGACGAATTCCGCGGTACCGGCGGCTCCCTGTATTTCATGCGCCACCAGGACATCCTGAGCGGTTCCGAACGGTTGCGCGTGGAGGTGCGGGACAAGGATTCCGGCCTGGTGTTGGGGGTCAAGAACCTGACGCCGGTGATCGATTACGATATCGATTATATCCAGGGCCGCGTGCTGCTGAACCGGCCGCTATCGGCGATCGCCAACGACAATCTGTTGATCCAGGACGGTTCCTACAACGGTAATCCGCAGTTCCTGGTGGCGCGCTACGAGTACACGCCGGGTTTTGAGGAAATGGATACGCTCGCTGTCGGTGGCCGTGCCCACTACTGGGTCGGTGATCACGTCAAGCTCGGCGTCAGTGGTACCCAGCAGGACGAAGAGGACAACGAAACCTCACTGCAGGGGGTCGACCTGACGCTGCGCAAGAGCGCCGGCAGTTGGCTGAAAATGGAAGTGGCCGACAGCCAGGGTGGCAACCTGGATGCGACCTCCTCCTACGACGGCGGTTTCAGTTTCAATAATGAAAACCCCATAGACCCGGACGCCAAGGCCGGTGCCCAGCGGCTTGAGGGCGCACTGCAGCTGTCCGACTTTTTCGAGGAGACGCGCGGTTCCGGTACCTTCTACCACCAGGAGCGCGAGGCCGGTTTCTCCGCCCCGGGGCAACTGGTCAACGGTGAGACCACCCAGTACGGCGCCAGTGTGAATGTCCCCATCGGCAGCCGCGTCGATGTCAGCCTGAAGGCCGACAGCAAGGAGCAGGAGTACGGCCTGCAGACCTCGGCGGTGGATATGGCCGTGGGCTATCGCATCAACGATCGCTGGAGCGTGACCACCGGCGCGCGCGCCGATACCCGCGAGGATTATTCGGCGGTGGTTCCGGCCACGCAGACCCAGGGCGATCGCACCGATATGGCGGTAGAGGCGTCGTACGACTCCGGCGAGGACTGGAATGCCTACGGTTTCGCGCAGGGAACGGTGGAAGTGTCCGGCACCCGCGATGAAAACAACCGCCTGGGCCTCGGCGGCGCCTACCGTGTCAGTGAGCGGCTGACCCTGGACAGCGAAGTGTCCGGCGGCGATACCGGCACCGCCGCGCGCCTGGGTACCGACTACCTGGTAACCGACAGGACCAACCTCTACCTGAACTACACCCTCGACAACGAGCGCACCGATACCGGCCTGCGTTCGCGCAAGGGCAATATGAGTACCGGTTTCCGCAGCCGCTATTCCGACAGCCTGAGCATCTACGGTGAGGAGCAGTACAACCACGGCGATGTGTCCACCGGCCTGACCCATGCCCTGGGTATGGACCTGGCGCCGAACGACCGCTGGAATTACGGCACCAGCCTGGAGGCTGGCACGTTGGAAGATCCGCGCACCGGGGCCAAGACGGACCGCCGTGCACTGGGTGTGAATATGGGCTTCAGCGCCGAGGATATCCGCCTCGCATCCGCGGTGGAATACCGCACCGACGCGATGGAGACGGCGGTCGACGAGGATACGGTGACCGAATCCGAGCGCAAGACCTGGCTGCTGAAGAACACCGCCAGTTACCAGATCAGTCCGGACTGGCGCATCGTCGGCAAGCTCAATTACTCCGACAGCAAGAGTTCCCAGGGCGAGTTCTACGACGGCAAGTTTACCGAGGCGGTCATGGGCTATGCCTACCGCCCGGTGGACAACGACCGCTGGAACACGCTGTTGAAATACACCTATTTCTACAACGTGCCCACCCAGGACCAGGTCACGGTACAGAACACGGCGGCGGAATTTATCCAGAAGAGCCATATCTTCTCGGCGGACGCCACCTACGATATCAGCCGCCGCTGGAGCCTCGGCGCCAAGTACGCCTACCGCCTCGGCCAGTTGAGCCAGGACCGCGAGGACCCCGAGTTCTTCGACAGCCGCGCGCACCTGTATGTACTGCGCGCCGACTGGCATTTCGTCAACCGCTGGGACCTGTTGATCGAGGGCCGTATGCTCGACCTGCCGGATGCACAGGATAGCCGCAGCGGCGCACTGATCGGTCTCTACCGGCATATGGGCAAACACCTGAAAGTGGGTGTCGGTTACAACTTCACCGATTTCTCCGACGACCTGACGCAGCTGGACTACAACAGCCAGGGTGTGTTCCTGAATGTGATCGGCAAACTCTGATTTGGGCTGATGGGCACGCTTCGCTTTGCCCATCCTACGAAGGTGTCGCCCCGCCGTAGGATGGGCAAAGGAGCGCAGCGACGTGCCCATCAGGTTCCTCCGGCAATGTAAAATGCGAGCAGCCGGCGAAATACAGATAATATTTAACAAGACTCTGGACATACGGGGGCCGTATCACTAGAATGCGCAGCCTCTTCGGCGCTAGTTGAATAAAGCGCCAACAGTTGATGCGGGGTGGAGCAGCCAGGTAGCTCGTCGGGCTCATAACCCGAAGGTCGTAGGTTCGAATCCTGCCCCCGCTACCAATTTTTACTATTGCCTGCTGGCAAGGCTTTCGTTGCCGACAGTACTGTAGGATGGGCAAAGGAGCGCAGCGACGTGCCCATCACTCGGAATTCATCTCAAGCACTTTCTTCGATACTTTTGTGCCCCAACTTTCCGGATACCAACCTCTTTTCACCATCCGGTGAAAGCTGCTGTATGGCCACTCCTTTACCTGATTTACATATCCGTGTTTCACCGGATTGTAGTGGATATAGTCGAGATGGTTTGTCCAGTCTTCTTCGCTTCTGATCAGGTGTTCCCAGAATCGTCGTTGCCAGGTGCCTTTCTCGCGTTTGTTTTTTTGCGAGTCCGTATGGGCTCTACTCGGAAAGCCTGTAGAGAATATTCGCTTTATTTTTTTCCAGCGAGATGAATAATCCTCATCCTCTTCAGGCAGCTTCCATATGGTATGAAGATGGTCCGGAAGAATGACGATGGCCTGGACCTCAAAGGGATGCTTCGTGAGAATCTGGCGGAATGCTTTGCGTAAGCGGCCAATATGATCGATCAACAGCGGTTTTCGTCGCTCCGTTACGACGGTGAAGAAGTAGCAGGCTCCCGGGACATACGCTCGGCGATATTCCACAGTATTGCTCCGGTCCATTTTAATGATGGGCACGCTGCGCTTTGCCCATCCTACAAAATTGGTGAACTCCGGGTGCAGGATGGACAAAAGAGCGCAGCGTCGTGCCCATCCATTGTGGAAGCTGGTGACTATTACTCCCAACCGCTCAAAACAATCTTTCCAATCGTCCGCCCACTCTCTATCTGTTTGTGCGCCTCGCGCAGATTGCTCGCGTTGATCGGTTCCATCAGTTGGTTGGCGGTGGTCTTGAGTTCACCGCGGTCCACAAGGCTGGCGATCTCGTTGAGGATTTCCTGTTGGCGGATCATGTCCCGGGTCTGGTACATGGCGCGCGTGAACATGAACTCCCAGGCAAAAGTGGCGCTCTTGCTTTTCAGCAGGTTCAGCTGCAGTGGTTCCCGGTTATCGACGATCGAACAGATTTTTCCCTGTGGTGCGATGGCGCTGGCCATGGCGCGCCAGTGTTGGTCGGTGTTATTGAGGCAGAGGATGTAGTCCACCGACTCGAGATAGAGATCGCGCAGCTCCCGGTGCAGGTCGTTGCGGTGATTGACCACGTGGCGCGCGCCCATCTGTTTGACCCAGATACCGGATCTGGTACGCGAAGCCGAGGCGATGACCTTGAGCCCCGCCAGTTTGCTGGCCAGCTGGATGGCGATGGAGCCGACCCCGCCGGCGCCGCCGATAATCAGTATGGATTTGCCGGCATCGTCGCCGCGCGGTGATATTTCCAGGCGATCGAACAGCGCCTCCCAGGCGGTGAGGCCCGTCAGCGGCAGCGCGGCGGCCTGTGGGTAGTCGAGGCTTTTCGGCATGTGGCCGACGATGCGCTCGTCTACCAGCTGCATCTGGCTGTAGCTGCCCGGCCGGGTGATATCGCCGGCGTAGTAGACACGATCGCCAGCGGCATAGTGCTCCACATCGCTGCCTGTGGCGAGCACCTCGCCGCAGGCGTCCCAGCCGAGGATACGGGCCCTTTCCTCTTTTTCGTTTTCCCCGGGCCTGGGGGCGCGCACCTTGGTGTCGACCGGGTTTACCGAGATCGCCTGTACGGCCACCAGCAGATCCCGGGGGCCTGTCTGCGGGCGATCGACATAGACGTCGACCAGCGAGTGCGGGTCTTCGATGGGCAGGTACTTGTAGAGACCGATTGCTTTCACTGAATGGTTTCCTGTCGGCTAATCTCCCTGTGGAAACAGCATTTCCACCTTCAGTCCATCCGGGCCGGCAATAAACACCTGGCGATCGCCGCTGCCGGGAACGCTCGTCTCCCGATAGTCGGCGTTGTGTTGCTGCAGCCTGGCGATCAGCTGCCGGTAGTCGGCACCCTCGATGGCGACATGGTCGAATGGACCGTCGCCCATTATGTCACCGACTGCCATTACGTGAATGATCGGGCGGCCATTGCTGTAGAACCAGGCGCCGGAAGAGTTGAATGGTGGGCGATATCCCCGCTCCAGGCCGATCAATTCGGTCCAGAAGCGGGTCATCCTGTCGAGATTGGTGGCGCGCACCTGCACGTGATTGATCTGCATCTTCCCTCCCGCGAAAAATACAGATGATAGCGCCTTTCGCGTCAGGCGTTGGCCGGTTTCAGCGCTGGGGCTCGCCGGGCCGGGCGGCGTTTTTTCCACCACAGGTAGAGGCCGGTGGCAAACAGCAGGCTGGGGGTGAGGCCGGCCAGCAGCACCAGCCAGCGGCCGGCAAGGCCCAGGGCATCGCCATTGTGGAGCGGGAACTGCCAGCGCAATACCTGGTTGCCGGCTGGTATCGCGGTGACGTTGCGCACCATCAGGATTTCGCCGCTGTACTGGTCCAGGCGCACGAAGCTGGCGCCGTAGTTGCGCCAGGGTTCGCCGGCGGCACGGAACCTCAGGCCGTAGCTGTCGCCGGCATCGCGCGGCAGGTAGATGCGTTTCAGTTCGCCTCCGGGAAAGACGCTGCGACCTATCGCCACGGCAGTATCCGGGTCCAGCGGGGTGCCGGTGCTCCGGTGCGAGCGGGGCAGCGCCGGGCGCGGCTCGGTAGGCAGCAGCGCGCCGACCAGCGTTTCCACCTGTTGCGGGAATACCAGTGTGACGCCGGAAAAGGCGGTCACCAGCAGCAGTGGCAGGAAGTAGATGCCGAACACCTTGTGCAGGTCGAAGTAGAGGCGGAAGCGATTGCCCCTGCGGCTGACGGTAAAGGCCCGCTTCCAGCGGCCGCCGCGCCGGCTGCGGCGCGGCCACCAGATTACCAGTCCGCTGATGCAGAACAGCATCAGCAGCAGGCCCATCAGGCCGACCACCGTCTTGCCGTTTTTGCCCGCCAGCAGTGTGTAGTGGAGCCGGTAGATCCAGCTCATGGGATATTTTCCCCAGCCGCGCACGGCCAGTACTTCGGCGTCGGTCGGGGAGACGCTCACCTCGATCGGGCCGGGTGCGCCCTCGGGGGTGGGGAAGCGCACCACGTAGGGGCTGGCCTCGCCGCGGGGCGTCATCAGGCGCTGTGGCTCGCTGTCGGGCACGGCTGTGCGGGCGGCGGCCAGTATCTCGCCGTAACTGGCCGGTTGCGGGCTGGGGTTGAAGTCGACGGTGTGCGGTGCCAGCCGTTCATCCAGCGCGTGATCGAACACCAGCAGGCTGCCGGTGAGACCGATCAGGGAGAGCAGCAGGCCCAGGCTCAGGCCGGCGTATTTGTGCAGGGTAAAAAAGAATTGCCGCATTTTCGGGTAATCCGGTGCAACTGATGGGCGTGTCGCCGCCCCTTTCCCTATCCTGCGGCGATGCGCAGGATAGTAAAGCGAGGAGCCCGCCCGTCAATCCCGGTCAGAACAGGCGCGAGTAGGACAGGCTCGCGCTGCGACCGAGCCCCTTGAAGTTGCGGATATCGTTGCCGGCCGTCTGCGAGTAATAGGTGAAATAGTCCTCGTTGGTCAGGTTTTGCAGGCCGAGCGAAAACTCCCCGCCCAGCGCCTGCAATTGCGCGCTGGCATCGACGGTGGTGTAGCCGTCGAACTCGGTTGCGGTGGCTCCGGTTGCGTCCTCGAAATCCCGGTCGAGCAGGATGTTGGCCTGCAGGCGTGTGCTCAGGCGATCGTTCCAGTGGCGTTGCCAGCTCAGGTTGAGGCGATCGGGGGCAATGTTCCTGCCGCCCAGGTCGCTGTCCACGCGGCCATCCTGGTCTGAGTCGTAACGTCCATCGGTATAGGCGTAGCGCAGTTCCAGGGTGTCGCGGTCGCTGGCGAACCACTGGGTGCGCAGTTCCAGGCCGTCGATTTCGGTCTTCTCGCGCTTTACGCTGTAGATGCCGTCATCACCGAGACTCAGGCGCTGGCCGAAATCGGAATCGGAGACATAGTAGGCCAGTTGTGCGGCAAAGCTGTCCACGCTGAAATCAACGCCCAGTTCCTTGTTTTCGGTCAGGATCGGCTGCAGGTCGAGAAAACTCTCCACATCCTGTCCGGGCTGGTCGATGCCGCGCAGCACCCGGCCCACGTCGGGCATGGAGAAACCTTCGGAATAGTTGGCGAACAGCCGCCAGGTCTCGTTGACCTGGAAAGTCGCGCCGATATTGCCCAGGGTTTCGCTGAAGTCGGGCTCGCCCCCCTCGACAGTCTGGCCGCCGTTGTAGGAGGCGAGGGTGGTGAAGTCGTCCACGTTGAGCCGGGAGATCTCATGGCGCAGGCCGGCGGTTACGGTGACGCGATCGATGCCGGTGAATTCACCCTGGACGTAGGGCGCCGCGTTTTTGTAGCGGGTGGGCGGCACCCAGGCGCGGCCGGTCAGGATCAACTGCTGCCAGGTTTCGTCCTCGAACAGGTCCACACCGTAGGTCAGGCTGATCGGGGCGCCGGCAATCCGGTCCCGGATCAGGGTGATCTTGACCCCGCGTTTTTCGGAATTGTTCTGCGACTGGTCGTAGATGGTCTCGCCGTAGGTTTCCAGGTCCTGGAAGGTGTCGCTGGGCGTGGCACCATAGGTGCCGGCGAAATCCTGGGAAAATACCTGTACCCGCAGCTTCTGGTTGAAGAAGTTTTCGTTGCTGTACTGGAGGTTGACGGTGGTCACTTCGTTGGACGGCTGTTTGCCCGGGTAGTCGCCCTCGACCGCGGTAGTGGGTATGCCGTTGGCGATATCGCCATCCACGGAGATCCAGTCGGTGCTGCCGGAGACATCGTAGCGGTTGATCGTCAGTTCCAGTCGCTGGTCGTCCCAGCTGTGGCCGACTTTCAGGAAGGCGTTGACCGTTTCGCTGGCCATGGTGTCGCCCTGGGTATTATCGAAGCCGACGACGTCGCCGTTGGCATCGTAGCCGACGCCGGCATTGCGATAACTGACGCTGCCCAGCAGATCGAAACTGTCGAATTGCCCGGACAGGCTGTAGCTGCCGTTGTAGCCCAGGCTTTCGCCGAGATCTTCGGTCTGCAGGTTGGAGTCGATGCGCAGGCTCTGTTGCAGTTCATCGCTGGGCTCGCGGGTCACCAGGTTGATGATGCCGCCGGAGGCGCCCATGCCGTGGATGGCGTTGGCGCCGTGGATCACTTCAACCCGCTCCAGCATCAGGGGATCGATGGTGTGGCCGTCGCGGCCGCCGTTGCGCAGTGGATTGGATTGGGGTACGCCATCGATCATGTACAGCGGCTTGCGCCCGCGCAGGCTCTCGCCGGAGTTGGTCAGCTTCTGGCGGGCGGGGGAGAAACCGGGAATCAGGTTGCCGAGAACCGTGGACAGGTCGCTGGTCGTGCTGAGCTGCTCGGTCAGCGCCTGCTGGTCGATCAGGGTCACTGTGTTGGGGATGGTGCTCAGTGGCTTTTCCGTGCGGTTGGCGGTGACGAGGATCTCCTCCTCGATGGTGCGGTCCTGGGCGAGGCCCACAGTGGAGGCGAGTGAGATGGCCAGGGCCAGTGTGGTCCGGGTGCGCATGCGGTGGAAGCTCCTGTTTTTAGCGTTTTCCTGGGGCAACAGTTCTTCTCCCGCCTGCCTTAACCCTATTAAGGGGGCGGGAAGGGCTGTCGCCTGCCCTCGATGGGGTGCGGATATTATTGATATTGAGAATATTTATCAATTGTGTTTCTCGCATGTGGCGTAAAAAGTTCTTTTCCGGTTTGAAGCCGGTCAAAAGGATTTAGGAGCGCTTCCCGGCACCACCTATACTGTGTTCCGAGGCGCCCCGGGTCGGTGTGAAAATAAATGCCAAACGCGACTTGACTCACCGGGGCCGCGCCCCTAGAATGCGCAGCCTCTTGAGCGGTTGGGGTGACCCGCCGCAGGGGAGCGGAGAGCAACCAGGCTTCGCTTTCCGGAGTTGTTGCGGGGTGGAGCAGCCTGGTAGCTCGTCGGGCTCATAACCCGAAGGTCGTAGGTTCAAATCCTGCCCCCGCTACCAAATTCAGGTGTCAGAGGCGTTAGCAGGGCCCGACGAGTCGGGCTCGCTTTCAATCTCTGGCCGGCATGGCCGGGCGAAGGTCACAGGTTCAAATCCTGCCCTCGCTACCAAATTCAGGTGCCAGAGGCGCCGGAAGCCGCCCGCCGAGTCGGGCCTGCTTTCAAACTCTGGCCGGCATAGCCGGGCGAAGGTCGCAGGTTCAAGGCCTGTTTCTCGCTACCAAATTTGCGTCTGCGCATACTGGCTGCGTGGATGTGCGGTCAAAGCCCCGTCAGGGGCTTTTTCGTATCTGCAGGAAATGTAAGCAGATACCTGTCGAAGTGGGCCGTGGGCCCATTTTTTGTTTATACGAGGTGCTCCCGGCGCCTCACCCCCTTCGGGGCAGCCGATGGCTGTGCAAATCGGCAGTCCCGCCGGTTTGTGTGGCGACTGGTAATCTGAATGACGAGCAAGCGCGAACAGTTGGAAAAATTGCTGGCCCCGGTGGTTGAGTCACTGGGTTGTGAGTTGTGGGGGGTCGAATACCAGACCCACGGCCACAATGCGCTGTTGCGTATCTATATAGATTCCGAGGATGGTATTGCCGTGGATGACTGCGAAAAGGTCAGTCGCCAGGCGAGTGCCGTGTTGGATGTCGAAGATCCGATCAGTGGCAAATACACCCTCGAAGTCTCCTCGCCGGGGCTTGATCGCCCGCTGTATACGTTGGAACAGTACGCGCGTTTTGTCGGTGCACAGATCGAGGTGCGCCTGCGTATGCCGTTGGATGGCCAGCGAAAATGGCGCGGCCTGTTGGCCGGTGTCGAGGGAGAGGAAGTGGTGCTGCGTGTCGACAGTGAAAACGAGTACCTGTTGCCGATCGACAGTATCGAGCGGGCGAAGATTATTCCCCAATTCAAGTAGGCGCCTGCAACCGGGCGAATGCAAAGCAATGTAGGAGCCTGCTTGCAGGCGAAGCTTTATCTAAAGGGGCAGCTGCATGAACAAAGAGATCTTGCTGGTAGCCGAGGCGGTTTCCAACGAGAAGGGCGTTGACCGGGAAATTATTTTCCAGGCGATCGAGGCGGCTCTGGCAACAGCCACCAAAAAACGCTACGACGAGGATTCCACTATCGAGGTGAGCATTGATCCGGGTACCGGCGACTACGAGACCTTCCGCAGCTGGGAAGTCGTGGACGACGACACGCTCGCCGAATTGGGTACCCAGTTCACCCTGGAGGAAGCGCACGAGAAAGATCCGCAGCTGAAAGCCGGCGATGTCTACCGCGAACAGGTGGAAAATGTCGAGTTCGGCCGCATCGCCGCGCAGACTGCCAAGCAGGTGATCGTGCAGAAAGTGCGCGAAGCCGAGCGCGCCAAGGTTGTGGAGGAGTACCGCGATCGTGTCGGCGAGCTGGTCAGCGGTACCGTCAAGAAAGTGACCCGCGATTTTATCGCCGTGGATCTGGGCAACAACGCCGAGGCGCGCCTGCCCCGCGACCAACTGGTGGGCCGCGAGATTTTCCGCCTGGGCGACCGCGTGCGCGCCATCCTGCTTGAGATCGAGCCGGAGGCCCGCGGCCCGCAGCTGAAGCTGAGCCGCTCCTGCCCGGAAATGATCATCGAGCTGTTCCGCATCGAGGTGCCGGAAATCGCCGAAGAGGTGATCGAAATCAAGGGCGCCGCGCGCGACCCCGGCCTGCGCGCCAAGATTGCCGTGAATACCAACGACGGTCGCATCGACCCGGTCGGAGCCTGTGTGGGCATGCGCGGTGCGCGTGTACAGGCGGTTTCCAACGAACTGTCCGGCGAGCGCGTGGATATCGTGCTGTGGGACGAGAACCCGGCTCAGTTTGTCATCAATGCCATGGCGCCGGCCGAAATCGAATCCATCGTCGTGGACGAAGACGCCGGCTCCATGGATGTGGCGGTGGCCGAGGAAAACCTGGCCATGGCCATCGGCCGCAGCGGCCAGAATGTACGCCTGGCCTCCGAGCTGACCCAGTGGCAGATCAATGTAATGAGCATTGATGAGTGGCAGGCGAAGCAGGAAGCCGAATCCGGCAGTATCATGGAAACCTTCATGGCGCGCCTGGACATCGACGAGGACGTCGCCGGCGTGCTGGTGGAAGAAGGTTTTACCACGCTCGAGGAAGTGGCCTATGTGCCGATCGAGGAAATGCTGACAATCGAAGGTTTCGACGAGGAAATCGCCGAGGAGCTGCGCGCCCGTGCCAAGGACGCCCTGCTGACCCAGGCGCTGGCCTCCGAGGAACAGCTCGATGCGTCCGAGCCGCAGGAAGACCTGCTCAACATGGAAGGAATGGATCGCCACCTGGCGTACTTGCTGGCCAGTCGCGGTATTGCGACCATGGAAGACCTCGCCGAACAGGCGGTGGACGACCTGCTGGACATCGAGGGTATGGACCAGGAGCGCGCCGCCGGACTGATCATGAAAGCGCGCGAACCCTGGTTTGCCGACGACAGCGACGAACAGGCGTAAGCCCGTGCGTAATCGCGCACATGAAAAAATCGCACATGAAAATGGTGTGCAGATGCAATAAATAACCTCCGACCAAGTGACTTACAGGAGAGAGAATGGCCGAAGTAACAGTTAGCGAACTCGCGAAATCGGTTGGTGCCACCGAGGACCGTCTGCTGAAGCAGATGAAGGAAGCGGGTTTGCCCCACACTTCTGCGGATGCGGTGGTGTCGGACGAGGAAAAACAGGTCCTGCTCAACTTCCTGAAAAGCAGTCACGGGGAGCAGGGGGCTTCGCCGCGCAAAATCACCCTGAAACGCAAAACCACCACCACGTTGAAAACCGGCTCTGGCACCGGCCGCAAAACCGTGAACGTGGAAGTGCGCAAAAAGCGCACCTATGTGAAGCGCCCGCAGGAAGAGCTCGAGGCGGATGTGGCGCAGGAAGCCGAGCACCAGGCAGAGCTCGACAAGGCGCTCGCGGAACAGGCTGAGCTGGAGCAGGCCCGCGCCGAGCAGGCGGAGGCCGAGCGCGTGCGCGCCGAAGCCGAGGCGGCCGAAGAGGAAGCCCGTGCTAAGGCGGAAGCCGAGGCCGCGGCGCAGCCCGCCGAAGAAGAGGCGGCACCGGAGCCCGAAGCGGCGGCTGAAACGGAAGCCGCCGCAACTGAAGAGCAGGCCGCGAGCGAAGAGAAGCCGACCGAGCAGCCGGCGCCGGTGCGCTCCACCTATGTGGACGATATCGAAGCCATGCGCATCGCCGCCATGGAGCGCCGCAAGGAGCAGGCGGCCAAGGAAGCGCAGGAGCTGGAAGAGAAAAAGGCCCGCGTCGTAGAGGAGCGCAAGCGCGTCGAGCAGGAAAAGCAACAGCGCGAGGAAAAGGCCAAGACCGGCGACACGATCAAGCCGTCCCTGCGCCGCAAGCTCGAGGCCACTCCCGCTGTGGAGAAGGACGAAGACGAGCCGCGCAAACGCCGCGGTCGTCGCGGCGCCAAGTCGGGGCCGAAAAAATCCAGCAAGACCTCGCTCTACGAGCAGGCCCTGGAAGCCTTTGAAGACGACGAGTCGGAGAAGCGCAGCACCCGTTCGCTGTCGCGCCCGACCCTCAAAATCAAGAACACACATGGGTTCAAGAAGCCCACGGGAAAACAGGTGTACGAAGTACAGTTGGGTGAGACCATCACCGTCGGTGAGCTGGCCAAGCAGATGAATATCAAGGCTGGCGAACTGATCAAGCGCCTGATGAAGATGGGCGAGATGGTCACCATCAACCAGAGTCTCGACCGCGAAACCGCGCAGCTGATCGTCGAGGAGATGGGCCACAGGGCCGTTGCGGTATCCGAGACACAACTGGAAGACTCCCTGGTGGCCGAGGCCAAAGAGGTTGAGGGCGAAGAGGAGAGCCGCGCGCCGGTGGTGACCGTCATGGGGCATGTCGACCACGGCAAGACCTCGCTGCTCGACTATATCCGCAAGACCAAGGTGGCCTCCGGCGAAGCCGGCGGCATCACCCAGCATATCGGCGCCTACCGGGTGAAGACCGGACAGGGCGAGGTCGCCTTCCTGGACACCCCGGGCCACGCCGCCTTCACCGCCATGCGCGCCCGCGGCGCCCAGGCCACCGACGTGGTGATTCTGGTCGTGGCCGCGGACGACGGCGTCATGCCGCAGACCGAAGAGGCCGTCAATCATGCCAAGGCGGCCGGTGTGCCGCTGGTTGTCGCCATCAACAAGTGCGACAAGGAGGGTGCGGATCCGGACCGGGTTAAGAACGAGCTGGCGGCGAAAGACGTCATCCCCGAAGACTGGGGCGGTGACACCCAGTTTATCGAAGTGTCCGCGCACACCGGCCAGGGCATCGACGAGCTGCTGGAAGCGGTTTCCCTGCAGGCGGAAATGCTGGAGCTGAAGGCCAAGGTCAATGTGCCGGCCACCGGTGTGGTGATCGAATCCCGCCTGGAAAAGGGCCGCGGTGTGGTCGCCACGCTGCTGGTGCAGAACGGCGAGCTGAAGCGCGGTGATATCGTGCTGGCGGGCCAGAGTTACGGCCGCGTGCGCGCCATGACCAACGAACTGGGCAAGAGTGTCAAAGAGGCCGGTCCATCCACGCCGGTGGAGCTGTTGGGCCTCGATACGACGCCGGATGCCGGTGACGAATTCCTGGTCGTGGCCGACGAGCGCAAGGCCCGCGAAGTGGCCGAGCAGCGCGCCGAGAAGGAGCGCCGCGAGCGCATGCAGCGCCAGCAGGCGGCCAAGCTGGAAAACATGTTCGCGGATATGGAGGCCGGCCAGCGCAAGGTGCTGCCGGTGGTGATCAAGGCCGACGTGCGCGGCTCCCTGGAAGCCATCCTGTCCGCACTGGCGGACATCGGCAACGAGGAAGTGTCCGTGAACGTGGTCTCCAGTGGCGTGGGCGGTATCGCCGAGAACGATATCAACCTGGCCCTGACCGCCGGCGCCATCGTGATCGGTTTCAATACCCGCGCCGATGTCGCCGCGCGCAAGCTGGCGGAGACCGAGAGCGTCGAGATCCGCTACTACAGCGTGATCTACAACCTGCTGGACGAAGTGAAACAGGCCCTGTCGGGCATGCTGGAGCCGGAGGTGCGCGAGGAGATCGTCGGTATCGCCGAAGTGCGCGATGTCTTCCGCTCGCCCAAGTTCGGTTCCATCGCCGGTTGTATGGTCACCGAGGGTACCGTCTACCGCAACAAGCCGATCCGCGTACTGCGCGACAATGTGGTCATTTACCAGGGTGAACTCGAGTCCCTGCGCCGCTTCAAGGACGACGTCCAGGAAGTGCGCAATGGCATGGAGTGTGGTATCGGCGTCAAGGACTACAATGACGTCAAGTCGGGCGACCAGATCGAGGTCTACGATATCGTCAAGGTGGCCCGCGAGCTTTAATGTCTGGTCCCTCCTCTCCCTCCGGGAGAGGGGTTAGGCCGGGGCCTATGATGGGCACGCTGCGCTTTGCCCATCCTGCGGCTTCCGAGTCTGCTGCAGGATGGGTAAAGGAGCGCAGCGACGTGCCCATCAGCCAAGCCATTCGATATAGGTAACCAATGGCAAGAGAATTCCACCGCGCCGATCGCGTCGCCGACGCCATGCGCCGCGAACTATCTCAACTGATCCAGCGGGAAGTCCGCGATCCGCGCGTGGGCATGGTCAATGTCAACGACGTGGAGGTCAGCCGCGATCTGTCTGTCGCCAAGGTCTTCGTGACCCTGGTGGGCGAGGACGACCCGGCTGCGATCAAGGCCTCCATGGACGCACTCAACAAGGCTGCGGGTTTCCTGCGCAGCCAGCTGGCTCGCGCCATCCAGATGCGTACCATTCCGCGCCTGCAGTTCCGCTACGACGAGACGTCGGTGCGCGGCCAGCAGCTGTCTGCACTGATCGACAGGGCGGTAAAGGAAGATCGCCAACACCGCGACGACGATTCCGAAGAAGAGTGATCCATGGGCCGCAGACCAAAATGGGGCCGCAAGGTCAATGGTGTGCTGTTGTTGAACAAGCCCGCCGGAATCACCGCCAACGACGCCTTGCAGAAAGCCAAACGCCTGTTTTTCGCCAACCGCGCCGGCCACACCGGCGCGCTGGACCCGCTCGCCACCGGCGTACTGCCGGTCTGCTTCGGCGAGGCGACCAAGTTTTCCCAATACCTGCTGGACGCGGACAAGCGCTATCGCAGCACCTTCTGTTTCGGCATGGCGACCGAAAGCGGCGACGCCGATGGTGAAGTCATCGCCACCGCCGACGCCTCCGGCCTGACGGAGGGGGATCTACTGGCGGCGATGGCGCCGTTCCGCGGCCGAATCAAACAGGTGCCCTCCATGTTCTCGGCACTGAAGCACCAGGGCCAGCCGCTGTACAAACTGGCGCGCCAGGGGCTGGAAGTGGAGCGCGAGGCGCGCGAGGTGGAGATCTTCGAGTACGAACTGCTGCGCTTCACCCCGGGCACTGACACGCCCGATGGGCTGCCGCGCGCGGAAGTGGAGATCCACTGCTCCAAAGGCACCTATGTGCGCAGCCTGGCCGAGGACCTGGGGCGCGAATTGGGCGTCGGCGCCTATGTGGATCAACTGCACCGCAACGCTGCCGGTCCCTTCGACGAGGCGGACGCTGTGACGCTGGACGAGCTGACCGAGGAGCGCGGTGAGGGCCGGGCGGAAACGCTGGATCATCACCTGTTTCCGGTTGATTCTCCCGCCGCCGATCTGCCTGCCCTGACCCTGCCGGACGACTCCGGTTACTATCTGCGTCAGGGGCAGCCGGTAATGGATCTGCAGGTCTACCGTATCGGCAAAGAAGGTGATATGGTGCGCCTCTTCCTGGAAAGTGGCGATTTTCTGGGCGTAGGAGAGATTACTGACGACGGCCGGGTTGCCCCCCGGCGTCTGGTAAGCGGCGACTAGTGGGCCGCTTGTAAAGTTCGGTGACAAAGGAGCACAGCCAAATCGTTCAGGTCAAGGCGAGAAAGCGCTGGAATAGCAGCGTTATTTCAAGCTTTCTCAACGCAGAGCTGGACGATTTGGCGAAGCGAACTGTTACCTGACTTTGCGAGCGGCCCACTAGCTGCAACATCGACTAGCTGGTCTGTAAATATGCACGGGCCAGCCGAATCTTCAAAGCATATTACGACGAGGTAATTCGTTATGGCACTGACTGCATCTGAAAAAGAAACCATCCTGAAAGAGCACGGCCAGGCTGAAGGCGACACCGGTTCCCCGGAAGTCCAGGTAGCCCTGCTGACCGCGAACATCAACAAGCTGCAGAGCCACTTCTCTGAGCACAAGCAGGATCACCACTCACGCCGTGGCCTGATCCGCATGGTAAACCAGCGCCGCAAGCTGCTGGACTACCTGAAGAAGAAGGATCTGAACCGCTACGCACAGCTGATCGCAAAACTCGGCCTGCGTCGCTAAGACCCTGGAATGCCCGCCTCCGGCGGGCATTCTTTTATGTAGCGTGCCGCGAGGCCCGCTATATTCGCCCTTGTAGGAGCGGCTCCCCCGGGAAGGCTCCCACAGGGCGAAAACTGTAGGGGTTGCTGGAATGGGCCAGCAACCGTAAGGAAATAGGAAAAAAACGTGAATCCAGTAAGCAAAACCTTCCAGTACGGCAATCAGCAAGTCACCATCGAGACCGGCCGCGTTGCGCGCCAGGCCACCGGTGCGGCGCTGGTCACCATGGGTGAGACCGTAGTGCTGTGTACCGTTGTAGGCGCCAAGGAAGCCAAGCCCGACCAGGCCTTCTTCCCGCTGTCCGTACACTACCAGGAAAAGGCCTACGCGGCCGGCAAGATTCCCGGTGGCTTCTTCAAGCGCGAAGGCCGCCCGTCCGAGAAAGAGACCCTCACCTCCCGCCTGATCGATCGCCCGATTCGCCCGCTGTTCCCGAACGGCTTCATGAACGAAGTCCAGGTGATGATCACCGTGCTGTCGGCCGAGAAAGACGTGGATCCGGATATCGCCGGCATGATCGGCACCTCCGCCGCCCTGTCCGTCTCCGGCATCCCGTTCGGCGGCCCCATCGGTGCCGCGCGCGTGGGTTACAGCCAGGAAGAGGGCTACCTGCTCAACCCGACCTACAGCGCGCTGAAAACCTCGGAGCTGGACATGGTCGTAGCGGGCACCAAGGACGCCGTGCTGATGGTGGAGTCCGAGGCCAAGGAGCTGCCGGAAGACATCATGCTGGGCGCGGTACTGTTCGCGCACCAGGAAATGCAGGCCGTGGTCAAGGTCTGCGAAGAACTGAAAGCCGAGGCCGGCAAGCCGACCTGGGACTGGCAGCCCGAAGCGGTCAACGAAAACCTGCAATCCGCGCTGGAGAGCCAGTTCGGTGAGAAAGTGGCTGAGGCCTACAAGATCACCGACAAGCAGCAGCGCACTGCGCGCCTGGGCGAATTGCGCAACGAGGCCATCGAGGCGCTGGCGACCGAAGAGCTGGACGAAGGCACCGTCAAGAGCTACTTCGGCAAGCTGGAGAAGAAAACCGTGCGCGGCTCCGTGGTACGCGGCGAGCCCCGTATCGACGGCCGCGACACCAAGACCGTGCGCCCGATTGCAACCGAAGTCGGCGTACTGCCGAAAGGCCACGGTTCCGCGCTGTTTACCCGCGGCGAGACCCAGGCCCTGGTCGTGGCCACCCTCGGTGCGACCCGCGATGCGCAGATCATCGACGCGCTGGAAGGCGAGCGCAAAGACTACTTCATGCTGCACTACAACTTCCCGCCCTATTCAGTAGGTGAAGCGGGTCGTGTCGGTGCCACCGGCCGCCGCGAAATCGGCCACGGCCGCCTGGCGCGCCGCGGTATCGCCGCCGTGTTGCCGAACCCGGACGACTTCCCCTACACCGTGCGCGTGGTCTCTGAGATCACCGAGTCCAACGGCTCCAGCTCCATGGCCTCCGTGTGTGGTTCCAGCCTCGCGCTGATGGACGCCGGCGTGCCGCTGAAGGCACCGGTGGCCGGTATCGCCATGGGCCTGGTGAAGGAAGACAACGGTTACGCGGTCCTGACCGATATCCTCGGCGACGAGGACCACCTCGGCGATATGGACTTCAAGGTTGCCGGTACCGCCAGCGGCGTGACCGCGCTGCAGATGGACATCAAGATCGAGGGCATTACCGAAGAGATCATGGAGACTGCCCTGGAGCAGGCCCTGCAGGCGCGCCTGCACATTCTCGCGGAAATGAACAAGGTCATCGGCGAGTCCCGCTCCACCGTGAACGAGAATGCCCCGCGCTACTCCACCCTGAAGATCCACCCGGACAAGATCCGCGACGTGATCGGCAAGGGTGGCGCCACCATCCGTTCCATCACCGAAGAGACCGGTGCCTCCATCGATATCGAGGACGACGGCACCATCAAGGTGTTCGGTGAAGACGGCGAGAGCCTGGAAGCGGCGGTTACCCGCATCGAGGAAATCACTGCGGAAGCGGAGATCGGCGCCATCTACGAAGGCACCGTGGTCCGTATCGTCGACTTCGGCGCATTCGTGAACTTCCTGCCGGGCAAAGACGGCCTGGTGCATATCTCCCAGATCGCCGAAGAGCGCGTCAACGCGGTGACCGACTACCTGAGCGAAGGCCAGAAGGTGTTCGTCAAGGTATTGGACGTCGACCAGCGCGGCCGCATCAAGCTCTCCATCAAGGAAGCGAAGGCGGAACAGGCCGAGAAAGAAGGCGCCGACCAGGCCTCTTCCGGCGAGGAGTAAGAAGGGGGGAGAGATATTCTCTACGCCTTCTGCAAAAAACCCGGCTTCTGCCGGGTTTTTTATGTCCGCTCGACAATGGGGTAGGGATGGGGCGGTTCCCGCAGTGGCCGCT
This sequence comes from Microbulbifer litoralis, assembly GCF_023634065.1. Taxonomy (GTDB): domain Bacteria; phylum Pseudomonadota; class Gammaproteobacteria; order Pseudomonadales; family Cellvibrionaceae; genus Microbulbifer; species Microbulbifer litoralis. The sequence continues at coordinate 471,644 of NZ_JALKCV010000001.1, read as the reverse complement.
CCGGTATATTGGTGGTTGCCATGGGCCGCAGGCTCTGCCATTTTGCAGGCCCCATTCTGATGCGCACATGGGGCCGGTTCGGCTGGATATGCACCAGTAAAGACCGCCTTATTTTTATCCTCTTTGTATGATTTTTATCCTTTCAGGCCGGAATCGCCCCCTGGAATTATTCCTGAAGTGCTGAAAACGGGTGATACATCCGTACGTGACTGTCCCCAAAAGCCTGTCTGTTTTTTATAAATTCCAACCCCAAATTATTCATTTGCCTATTTTTTGATCTTTTTAACCTGACTTTTCTTCATTTTGTGAATATTTTTTTGAAATTTTTATGAACTAAGTCTCGCCGAGCAGGAATTTTTTTCGCACAATGCTTTCGAGGAATAAGATATTCCTTAGAAAAATATTCCAGTTTATAAAGTATTTCATTTGCCGCTCTGGGCCTGAGAGCGAAATGCGGGGTTCGGGTCGGGATCAACGGCAGAGCTCCAAAAGAGTGCAAGTGAATCGCGCCAAACGCAATAGCTGGGTTGAGAATTCAGGGGCAAGAGGTATCAGCCCACAGGATAAATACAAAGCACTGTCCGGGAGACTTTCTCATGTTCCAAAAAAATAAGCTCAGTCACTCAATGGAAAGGACCAGCAGTTCCTCGATCTTGAGTCGCGCCGCTTTCCTGGCGGCGGGCACACTCTTTTCTGTGACCGCCATGGCGCAGCAGGTAGGGACCATCGAGGGGCAGGTATCCCTCGACGCCGGCGTCGATGCTCCCGGCGTTACGGTGACCGCCACCAGTAATGTCATGCCCCGCCCCCGTACCGCCACCACGGACGACGAGGGCGAGTTCAAGCTGCCGATGCTGATTCCGGGCATCTACACCCTGACCTTCACCGCCGAGGACGGCACGTCCCGCACCATCAGGACCGAGGTGCTGCTGGACCAGATGACCATGGTGGACATAAGCCTGTCGCCGCAGGTTGCCGAGGGTATGGAAGAGCTGGTGGTGACCGGTGAAGTGATTACCGCCGGTGGCAACTCTTCCCTGTCCGACGCTATCGGTGCGGACGTGCTCGACGCCCTGCCGGTGGGACAGGACTACCGCGACCTGATGAAGCTGGCCCCCGGTGTCCAGTACAGCCAGAACGCCATACGCGGCGCCAATGCCGGCGGCAGCGGCCAGGACAATGTGTACAAGTTTGACGGCGTCAATGTCACCCTGCCGATGTTTGGTACCCTGTCTTCCGAGCCCTCTACCCAGGATGTGGAGCAGTTCTCGGTCGAGCGCGGCGGCGCGCGGGCCATCGGCTTCAACCGTGCCGGTGGTGTTACCGTGAATACCATCAGCAAGTCCGGTACCAATGAATTCACGGGCAGTGTGGAATACCGGGTGCAGCCGGCCGGTTTGAGTGAGTCGCCTGATGAGGGCATCCAATCGGATATCACCAAGGAATGGATGACGGCCAATGTGGGCGGACCGTTGATCGAGGATCAGCTGTTCTTCTACGGTTCCTATTTCGGCCCTCGCGAAGATGGTGAAAGCAAGGAAACCGCCTATGGTTCGACCAAGGATTACAAGAGTGAGCGCGACGAGTACTACGGCAAGCTGACCTATGCGCCGATCGACAGTGTGCTGCTGAACGCCGCCTACCGCACTTCCGACCGTACGAACGAAGGCGATTCCATTGACGAGTTCGAGGCGGATTCTGTCTCTACCGGGTCGGAAGCAGGCCAGGATATCCTGACTGTGGACGGTTCCTGGATTATCAATGACGACACCACTATCAGCTTCCAGTACAGTGACTACTCGCTGGAGACAGCCGGTGTGCCGGATACCGAACTGGGCTTCCAGCCGGTGATCGGCGATTCCCTGGATCTCGCCAACCTGGAGCAGATCGGTTACTTCAGCGTACCCAATGTGGGGCCGGAAAATACTGACGCATACAATGATTTTGCACAGCAATTTGTCGATCAGTACGGTTATCTGGATGCGAATGGCAACCGTGTAGGCGGCGGCGGTATCGGCGCTTACTCCCAGTACAATATCCAGAATTTCTACCGCGAGAGCTTCGAGCTGGCACTGGACCACAATTTTGAGTGGGGAGCCACCTCCCATGAGCTACACGTGGGTTACCAGTGGTCAGAGGGCCGTGAGGAACTGGCGCGTCTCTCCAATGGTTGGGGGGTGATCAGCGTCGTTGATGGGCCCGAAAACAAAGATGTACCGAACGATGCCTGGTTCCGCGCTCGTACCCAACAGATGAGCTTTGTCACCTCGGATGGCACCACGGTTCCGGCGATTAAATCTTCCACTGAGACCCATAATTTCGAGATCAACGACTCCATCGCCTGGGGAGACTTTATCTTCGATGTGGGCTTCCTGATCAGCCAGGACACTCTTTATGGCCAGGGCCTGAGGGAGGATGGCAGCACCCTGTCCGGCTATGTGGCTGATCCGGGCCACAAATACGAGATGTACCAGGTAGACTGGGAAGATATGATTCAACCGCGCGTCGGTGTTTCATGGGCCTACAACGGTGTCGACACGGTGTTTGCCAGCTTTGCCCAGTACAATCCCTCGGCCTCGTCGCTGGCCCGCGCCGCTTCCTGGGATCGCAACAGCGCTGCCACCATCGAGGTCTTTTTCGATGAAAACGGCGATTACATCAGCTCCTCGCCCCGCGCCGGCTCCTCCGGCAAATTGTTCGCGGATGACCTGGACCCCCGTCGCGTGGATGAGCTGACGATCGGTACCACCAAGGAATTCGAGAACGGTATCAGCTTGCGCTCGCATATCCGCTATCGTGAGGGTTCCCATTTCTGGGAAGATACTTGGAATGGTTCGCGCCAGTACGGCTGTTACGGTCCGGAGGGCGCGCTCTGTGTGCCGGAGCATATTGCGGACAAGGGGCTCTATATTGACGATCTGGAGGCCCAGAGGGAGCAGATCGGCAGCGGCTCTAGCTACGTAATCGCCGAGCTGGACGATGCCTACACCGAGTACCTGGAGTTCAGTGTGCAGGCGTCCTGGACCGGCGACCGCACCTACCTCAATGCGTCCTACACCTACAGCGACTACACCGGCAACTTCGACCAGGACAACACCACATCCGCCAACGATGCCAATACCTTTATCGGCTCCTCTTACCTGGGCGATGGTATCGGCCGCCAGGTCTGGGACAACAAGGATGGCACGCTGCGTGGTGACAAACCGCACCTGCTGAAACTGTTCGGTCAGTACACCCTGGACTGGAATGCCAACGTCGGCGCCTACCTGGTGTACCAGTCCGGCGAGCCCTGGGAGACCTGGGATGGTTCTATCTACGGTTACACTGATGACAGCACCAACCGCTACGCCGAAAAGGCCGGCAGCCGCCGCTCCTCGAGCCACTGGCAGATGGACCTGAACTACACCCAGAACTTCGATATCTCCGGCGATTACACCCTGCGCTTCCGCGCCGATGTGTTCAACCTGTTCGATCGCCAGACAGGCTACAATATCGACCCCTATATCGATTCCGTGGAGTACGGTGAGGCGCGTAGTTTCTACAAGCCGCGCCGCGTGCAGCTGTCCCTGGGTATGGATTTCTAAACCCGTTTCCGCCCCTCGTATCAGGGGGGCACGGCTGCGAAGACAGGGCCCCGGCTTTTGCCGGGGCCTTTTTGTTTGTCCCCGACATCTGCAAGTACACGGTAGCCTGTTAGAATCGGCAGAAAAGACAGGGGGACTACGGCTTGCACAACTATTGGTTGATCGAGATCCTGCTGGCGCTGGCCGCGGCACTGGTTGCCAGCCAGTACTGGTATATCGCCCGCGATCGCTGCCGGTCCCCGGCGCTGCTGGTCGTGGCGGCCATGCTGAGCCTGGCGCTGGCGGCGATTGCCGGGGCCTACCGCTACGGAATCGATCCGGCCACCACCGGTTTGCATCGCGCCCTGACTCAATTGTCCGGCTATCTCACCTTCCTGCTGTCCGGGCTGGCCTTGCTCTGGGTGCGACTCGCCCCGCAGCTGGGCCGGCACAGGCGCTGGCCGGCCTATGCCGTCCTGGCGCTGGTACTCGCCGCTGCCGTGGGGGCGGTATCGAGTCCACAGTTTTCAGCCGCCGGAGTAAGCCGTTTCTGCTCGACCCTGGGAATTGCCCTGTGGCTGCTGGTGGCGCTGTGGAGGCTTTTCTCCGCGCGCTTTATGCCACGCTACCAGGCCCTGTTGCTGGCCGCGGGAGCGGTGTTGGTGGTGTTTGCCGGACTGGTGATTGGCACCGGTGCGACAACGGTGTTGGGCCTGGCGCGCACCAACTGGTTCCACCTGCTGCTGGCCGCCGGCGCACTGTCGCTGCTGTGTGCCCGGCCGCTGTTTACAGATACGGACCATTCGCAACAGGCGCCTGCCCCCGTCTGCAAAAAAGGAGAAACACCGCGTGAGTGATATACAGGCAAAGGACACCATTCGCCGCACTGACAGTGGCGAACTCTACGGCAAGCCCGGTCTGGACCTGTTGCTGGTGGAGACCCCGCTGTGCCGTGCCGTGATCGCCGAACAGGGTGCGCAGCTGCTGGAGTTCCAGGCCGTCGACTGTGAGCCTTTGCTGTGGCTCAGCCCCGCGGCGCAGTTTGCCGAGGGCAAGTCGGTGCGCGGCGGTATTCCGCTGTGCCTGCCCTGGTTCGGTGTCGACCGCACGGATCCGCACAAGCCCAAGCACGGCCTGGTGCGCACCCGCCCGTGGGTCCTGGCGGGCAGCGAGCTCCAGTCGGACGGCGAGCTGGAGCTGCGCTTCACCTTCGACCACCCGGGCGATGCGTTGTTCGAGGCGGGCTTTGGCTGTGCCGTGACGATGCGCCTGGGGCGCACACTGAAGCTGAGCCTGGCGCTGGAGAACCGCGGCCCGAAGCCGGCCGTGTACAGCTGGGCGTGGCACAGCTATTTCCCGGTGGAGAGCGTGCGCGAGATCGAGGTGCACGGCCTTGAGCACACCGAGTACCTGGACAACACCTGCGGCCTGCAGCGGGCCACACAGAGCGGATCGCTGACCTTCCCCGGTGAAGTCGATCGCGTATTCGAAAACGCGGCCTCGCACCAGCGGATCCTCACCGACAACCCGATCAGTCTCACCAGCGAGAACTGCCACAGTGTCATCACCTGGAACCCGGGCGAGAAACTGGCCGCGGAACTGGCCGATGTGGGAGAGCACTATCGCGGTTTTGTGTGCGTGGAACACGGCAATGCCTTCGCCAACAGCTGGCATCTGGAGGCCGGTGAAACCGCAACGGCGACCCTGTATCTCAAGCGCTGATCCGGTCAGTCGGGAACTCCCGGGGGAAAAGGGAATCGCAACCCGGGTCATACACAGTCATCACAACAACAATAAAGGAACCCCGAATGGGCATATCCAATGGCCCGATGCGCCTGCATCTGCAGTGCCTCAGCTTGTTCTCCCTGTTTCTGTTCTCCACTGTCGCTTCGGCATCCGAGCCGCCGGACTATCGCCCCTATACCATTGAGCGCACACGGGTCATCGATATTCACTCGAACGCCAATGGCAAAGACTACGAGCTGTATATAAAACTGCCAAAGTCCTATGACCGTTCGGATAAAGAATACCCGCTGCTGTTGGTCAATGATGCCGGCTATGCCTTCCCGCTGATCAGCAGTATCACCCGGCAACTGGGAGACTACGGCAAAAAGATCGAAGAGGTCTTCCTCGTGGGGATCTCCTATTCGAAGGGGGACAGCGGCTTCCTGAGCCGCACCAGGGACTATACGCCGACCCGACGGCTGTATTCCTGGGGAGGAAAATATGCCCGGGCATTCGAGGCCTCCGGTCAGTCGGCACAGTATGTGGAATTCCTGATGGAGGAAGTGATTCCCTATCTGGCTGACAACTTCAGGATCGACCCGGACAGGAAGGTATTTGTCGGCCACTCTTTTGGCGCACTGCTCGGGGCCAGTATCCTGTTCTCGAGGCCCGATGCGTTTGAATACTATATTCTCGGAAGCCCGTCGCTGTGGTATGACGACAGGGTGATATTCGATAGGGAGGCCGCCTATGCCCGGGAGCACGATAGCCTGCCGGCAAAGGTGATGATGCTGATCGGCGAGAGGGAGAACGGCAAGCCGGATAGCGCTTTCAACATGGTGGACGATATGATGGCCTTTGAAAAAGTCATGGCATCGAGGAATTACAAGGGTTTCGATGTCTCGGCCAGGGTGATCGCGGACGAGATGCATGTCAGTGTCTTCCCGACACTGATCACCGATGGGCTCTTGTGGGCGGTGCCGAAGAACACCGATTGATCGGGGGCCCGATGCAGAGTGGACTGATTCACGCCTTCCTGCTCGATCGCAATGGCGGCGGCAGGGACCTGGAATGGAGCCAAGTGCGGGACTGGCATCCCGGGCAGGGACTGCTGTGGCTGCATTTCGATTACACGGATAGCGAGGCGCAGGACTGGTTGCGCGGCGACAGCGGCCTGGAGCCGCTGGTGGCCGAGGCGTTGCTGACCGAGGAGACCCGCCCGCGCGCCGCGGCCATTGGCGACGGACTGCTGATCGCGCTGCGCGGCGTCAACCTGAACCCGGAATCCAGCCCCGAGGACATGGTCTCCGTGCGCCTGTGGGTGGACGAAAACCGCGTGATCAGTACGCGCAAGCGCCGCCTGTTGTCGGTCACCGACCTGGTGGAAGCGTTGCGCCGGGGCGGGGGGCCGCAGAGTGCGGCGGGGCTGGTGGTCGGGCTTGCCGATCTGCTGGTATGGCGCATGAGTGATACCGTGGAGTCCTTCGAGGATCGCGTGGACGAACTGGAGGACCGGGTACTGGAGGCGGGCGGTGCGACACTGCGCTCCGACCTGGCGCTGTTGCGCAAACAGACCATTACCCTGCGCCGCTACCTGTCGCCGCAGAGAGAGGCGCTGGCGCGGATGCTGGTGGAGAGGGTGTCCTGGCTCGACGATCACAGCCGTATCGAATTGCGCGAGGTGAGCGATCGCCTGCTACGCCATATCGAAGACATAGACGCAGTGCGCGAACGCGCCGCGGTCACCCAGGAAGAGCTGCTGAGCCGCAACTCCGAACAGCTCAACAATCGCATGTATGTGTTGTCGATGGTGGCCGCCATTTTCCTGCCGCTGGGTTTCCTTACCGGCCTGTTGGGTATCAACGTCGGTGGTATACCCGGCGCGGACGAGCCGCAGGCGTTCGCGGTTTTTATCGGCATACTGATACTGGCGGTGATCGGGCAGGTTACCTTTTTCCGCTGGAAGAAGTGGCTCTGACCCGGATAGTGACACCGGGTTTCAACGTTGAAAAAGGAGGTTTCGTGACGACGCAATTTCATCTGGCACAGGTCAATATCGGTCGCGCCCGGGCGCCGCTCGACAGCCCGGTCATGCAGGGATTTGTTGACCAACTGGATGCGATTAACGCACTCGCGGACCGCAGCCCCGGATTCGTGTGGCGCCTGCAGACGGAAGAGGGCGATGCCACATCGCTGCAGGTTTTCGACGACGAACGCATTATCGTCAATATGTCGGTGTGGGAATCGCTGGCGTCGCTGAGGGACTATGTCTACTCCGGCGAGCACCTGCAGGTGCTGAAAGACAAGAAGCAGTGGTTCGAGAAAATGCCGGGGCCGACGTTGGCGCTGTGGTGGATTCCGGCGGGCAGCACTCCCACCGTCGGGGATGCCCGGCGGGCGCTGGACCTGCTCGGCGAGCGCGGCCCGACAGCGGCCGCTTTCACTTTTGCGCGCCCCCAGCCCGCCCCGGAGGCCCTGCCGGCCTGAACGGCTTCCGGTCCAGCCGTTTTCCCCGAATGCCCGGCCCCTCTCTTGTGGGGTCTTATTGCATTCGATAGAATAAAATATTCCTGAAGTTGATGTTAATAATAATGGATTATGGCTCGCAATGATTAGAAGCCTGTGTCACCGCCTCGCCCGCCCGTCGATCTTCCTGGCGGCCCTGCTGTCTGTCTGTGCCTGTTCCGATGAGCAGAGCGCCCCGCCGCCGGAGCTGTCCCTGCGCGAGAAGATCGCGCAGAAGATCATGCTGGATATCCGCTACTACTGCGCCGACGGCAGCCCGGACCAGGCCGGCGAGTGCCGCCAGCCGGTCACCCGGCTGCCGCAGGACCTGCGCCGCCTGATCGCGGACAGCGGCCTCGGCGGGGTGATCCTGTTTGCCGACAACCTGGAGAACAGTGCACAGATCGTCCGTCTCAATGACGCACTGCAGTCGGCCGCCGCCGACGCCCGCCACGGCATTCCGCTGCTGATTGCGGTCGACCAGGAGGGTGGCCGGGTGACCCGGTTGCCGCGCGCCGAGTCCGTCGCCTTCGCCGGCAATATGGCCATCGGTGCCACCCACGCCAGCCACGGCGACGCATTCGCGCGCTCCACCGCGGCGGCCATGGCCAGGCAGCTGAAGCTGCTGGGGTTCAATGTGAATTTTGCCCCGACGCTGGACGTGAACAGCAACCCGGACAACCCGGTGATCAACGTGCGCTCCTATTCGGAGGATCCCCGCGTGGTAGCGGATCTCGGCGCGGCCAGTGTCAGCGCCTTCCAGGCGGAAAACATCGCCGCGACCGTCAAGCATTTTCCCGGCCACGGCGATACCGCGGTGGACAGCCATACCGGCCTGCCGCGGGTGGAACGCAGCCTGCAGCGTGCCAGGGCCGTGGACCTGCTGCCGTTTGCCGAGGTCATCGCCCGCTCCGCCCCGGCCCTGACCATGACCGCGCATATCCAGTATCCGGCGCTGGACGATTCCACCCTGCAGACTGTCGACGGCGAGCAGATCCCGGTGCCGGCGACCCTGTCGCGCGCCATCCTCACCGACCTGTTGCGCGGGGAGCTCGGCTACCGCGGCGTGGTGGTCACCGACGCGCTGGACATGGCGGGAATCAGCAATTACTTCTCCCCCACGGATGCAGTGCTGCATACCTTTGCCGCCGGCGCGGATATCGCCGTGATGCCGATCAAGATCCGCTACCCGCAACAGCTGCGCGACCTGCAGACCCTGATCGATCACGTGGCGGATGCCGTCGAGGCGGGCGAGCTCTCGCTGGCGGAGCTGGACCGCTCGGTGGCGCGGGTCCGGGCGCTCAAGCGGCAGTACGTTGACCGGGCCTGGATCGAGCGCGGCGCGCGGGACAATATCCGCCTGGCCCGGCAGGCACTGGCGAGCCCGGACGATGCGGAGCTCGCCAGCGCGCTGGCGGGGGCGGCGCTCAGCCCGATTTTCCCGGTGGAGCCCGGTGTCCTGCCGGTTGTGGACCGAGCCACCCGGCGTATCCGGGTGATCGCCCCCTCCGTGGAGGTGGGCGAGGCGTTCAAGCTGGCCCTGGCGCGGGTGACGGAATCCGAAGTCCGGGTAGTCACGCCGGAGAACGCGCTCGCGGCGCAGGCGCAGGGCCACGCGGATGTGCTGCTGGTTGCCAGTATCGTGCCGCAGGAAAACGCCGTGGAGCGCGGCGGAATGGACGACCTGGCCGGGTTGCGGCGGCCGCGGCTGGATACCGGGGCGCTCTACGATATCTATCGCAAGGCGCTGCTCGGCGCCCGCGAGCGGGGCAGCAAGACGGTCTTCATCAGCATGCGCTCGCCCTACGAGGCGGCGCAGTTCCGGGACATCGCGGACCTGCAGATCGCGAGTTACGACTACAAAGCCTATATTGATAGGGACGGCGCCCTGCACGGCCCCATCTACGGGGCTCTCGCCCGCGCCCTGACCAGCGCCGAGGTGCCGCCGGGCATTCTGCCGGTCACCGTGCACGCCGCGATGGAGCGGGCCGCGCTGCCCTGATCAACACCGGCCCGGCGATGTGCATTGCCGGGCAGGCCTTTTTCCGTCGCGGGCCCGCAGGAAACAGACAGCATGATTCGCCACTGTTCGAAAGTCATTCGCTCGGAAATTCGCGCGGGGCGCATCGCCGGCCCGACTTCGGGTCTCGCGGCCGGTTATGTACAGGCCTCCGCCGTGATCCTGCCGGCCGCCGCCGCGGAGGACTTTGCCCGTTTCTGTGCCGCCAACCCCGCCGCCTGCCCGCTGCTGTACCGCTCGGAGCCGGGCCAGTTTGCGCTGCCGCCCGCCGGCGACGATATCGACGTTCGACGGGATCTGCCGCGCTACCGGCTGCACCGGGACGGCGGCGACACGGAAGTCACCGACATTGCCGACCACTGGCGCGACGACCTGGTGACTTTCCTGCTCGGCTGCTCTTTCTCCCTGGAGGAGGCGCTGATCAGCAACGGGCTGCAGGTGCGGAATGTGTGGCAGGGCAAAAATATCCCCATGTTCCGGACTTCCTCAAGCTGTACGCCGGCCGGGCCCTTCGGTGCCAACCTGGTGGTCAGCATGCGCCCCTTCAGCGCCGGCCAACTGGATCTGGTGCGCAGTATCTGCGCGCGCTACCCGCTGCTGCACGGTGCACCGGTGGCGGCCGGGGAACCGGCGCAATTGGGGATTGCGGATTTGCAGGCGCCGGATTTCGGCGAGGCCGTGGCCGTGCGGGAAGGCGAGGTACCGGTTTTCTGGTCCTGCGCCGTGACCGCCGGCGATGCGCTGCGGGGGGCGAACCTGGATTTCTTTGCGACCAACAGCCCGGGCCATATGCTGGTGACCGACCGGCTCGCGCGGGAGTTGGAAAATATTGCCGCCGGCAGCGAGCCACCCTGGCTGTAAGGCATGCGATGTGCGCCGGGCAGGGCAGGGTGCGCCGCGAAATGAAACCGGAGGCCGCCGTCACGCCTGTCCAGGCGTTCAAACAGGCTCTTACTGCAGGGCTTCGTATACCGCCGTTACCACGGCACCGTAGCGCCCGACGGAAAACAGGTCGCCGATAAAGCGGCCGGCATTTTTGCCGCTCTGGATCACCGGCGAGTGCTTCTTGTTGGTCAGCAGGACTATCCCCAGGTTGAACTCCGGGTCGATCACGGTGAGTGTACCGGTCCAGCCGGTGTGGCCGTAGGCGTGGCTGCTGGCGCCGCTGCCGAACATCCATTCCATTTCCCGGTCGCCATTGGTTCTCCAGCCCAGGGCGTAGCTCGGATCCGCTGCCGAAGGTTGCGTGAAAAGCTCGACGGTCTCGCGATCGAAGAATTCCTGCCGGCCGTAGCCGCCGCCGTTCAGCATCACCTGTAACAGTACCGCCAGGTCGCCGGTGGTGGAAAAGAGACCGGCGTGCCCGGAAACCCCGGCCATGGAATAGAAGGCTTTTTCATCGTGCACCTGGCCGAGCAGCGTGCCGGTGCGGATATTGGGAAAGTCGACAGCGCCGTCGCGGGTATTGCCCAGGGTTTCGGTCGCGGCGAAGTCGCCGGGGCTGAAGCCTTTCTGCAGCGGTACGAAGAGTGTGTGGTCCAGGCCCAGCGGCCGGTAGATCGACTGTTCCACATAGTCGTCGAGCCGCTGTCCGGTGATCCGCTCGACGATAATGCCCAGCAGCATATAGTCCACATCGCTGTAGACATTCCGGGTGCCCGGCGTATAGGCGAGCGGCGTCCTGCTGACCCGGGCGATGGTCCTGTCGCGCTGCTGGGAATAGAGCGCCCCGGCCACCGCCGGGTTGTGGTACTGGGGGTCCGGCGGAAAGCCGGCGCTGTGGTGCAGGATATCCACGATCCGCAGCGAATCCTTGCCCTTGATGGTATCGCCCTCGGTGTCGCGGAATTCGGGCAGGTACTGTTGGACCTTGTCGCGCAGGTCCAGCCTGCCCTCGCTGACCAGTTTTTGCAGGGCGAAGTTGGTCGCGTACATCTTCGTGTTGGAGGCCAGGTCGAACAGGGTCCCGCTCGTCATCGGGGCGAAGGTCGGCAGCGGTGCGGCGCCGGCAAATTTCTGCCGGTAGCCGTAGCTGGTGCTTTTGACGATCTTGCCGTCCTTGATGACGATCAGCGCCGCGCCGGGAAAACCCGCGGCGACTTCGCGCCGGATCAGCGCATCCACCCGTTGCAGTCCGCGGCTGGAAAAGCCGGCTGCTTCCGGGCTCGCGGCCCGGCCCAGGACCGGGTAGCGGATCGGCTCGCCGGCCCGGGCGGCGGATACGAGTAGGGCGAAAGCCGCCAGCAGGCTGAGGGCGCGACCGGCCAGATGGTGCATTGTTGTTCCCAGGTTCTTCTGAAGTGTTCGGGCAACCGGTTTCTGTACCGGCCTGTTTCCGCTTTGCTGCGGGCGCCATGCGCACCGGGATCGCTATTCGTCCGGCTGCAGTTCCGCAAGTACCCGGGTGTTGATTTCGCTGTAGCCGCTCAGTTTATCCGGAAAATACTTCTCCAGCAGTGCCAGCAGAATGGCGCGGGTCTGGTTGTCCACTTCGCCGTCGACCTTCCACGGCCGGAAGTGGTACTGGAAGGCGCGGGTGTAGAGACCGATATCCTCGTCGCTGGCGGTTTCCGGATCGATGCCGTAGCCGTAATCGGACAGCCAGCGGGCAAAGCGCCGGCGGATGCTGTCGCGGTCGCTGCTGGTGTTGCCGCGCAGGTTTTCCAGGTGGCGCTCGGCGGTGTCGTCGTCGTACCAGGCGCCGATACCGGCCGCGGCCAGCTGCTCCCACGGGAAGCGCGGGCCCGGGTCGACTTTCTGGTACGGGCGGATATCGCTGTGGCCGACGACGCGGGTGGGGGTGATTTCCGGGTAGCGCTCTAGAATGCTGTGGGAAAGCGCTATCAGCAGCTCGATCTGGCGATCGTCGAACTCGGGGAAGAAACACACCTCTTCGCCGGCCTTCTGCGCCACCATCTCCACCGGCGGGTGACAGCGGCCTTGATTGACGATTTCGATACCGATGGACTGGTCGTTGACCTGGGTGCGGTCCTCCCATTCCCCCGGGCCCGCGTGCCAGGCGCGCCGGCTCTCGTCCACCAGCTGGTAGACGCGGAGATCGGAGTGCGGATAGCTGGGGTCGCCACTCTCCGGCACCAGGTAGTGGGCGCTCACCGGGTAGGGGCTGGGTTGCGTCAGTATGCGCAGTGAGCTGGCAAAATCCTCGGCGGTATAGTGCATGACCAGGAAGCGCACCCGTTCGCTGGCGTTCTGCGATGCCACTGTCTCGAGCTGGAAATCGCCACTGGCGGCGCTGTTGAAGCCTCCGCCAGCGCCGCTGCAGGCGCTGAGGGTCAGGGTACAGGCGGACGCGATCAGCGCGCTCTTCCAGCCGCGCTTTGTTCCGGTAGTCGGCATTGGGGCTCCTCCAGTCTGATAGCCGGGTCGGGATACTGTACTGGTGGCGGTACCGGAAATGGCCCGGCGAGATCCGGCCGCCAGTCATGGTTATATTTGTCCCTGTCGCGTGCCTTTGCCCCGTAAGGGATCCTTCGGTTGACATAAAAGACAGTTAGTGCGGAATAGTCCGAATATTTATTCCCGCCACTGTGCGCCAGTACCGCCATTAAACATAAATAATTCTTGACCGTCTACATTCTCTGAAATAGTTTATTCCATAAGACAGCGCTGTCTTCGACGCGGGTCGCTCGACCGAAAGTGGATAACTCAATAAAAAAACGACGCGAGGGAATAAGATGCACAAGCTCGATCGGGCCATTCGGTCCGCCAACCAATCACTCGTCCGCCTGGGGTCCCTGGCAGCCCTGGCCATCGCTTCGACGGGCGCCCTGGCACAGGGCGGCGACAACCTGGAGGAGGTCACCGTCGTCGGCATCCGGGCCAGCCTGGAACAGAATATCGACATGAAGCGCAACGCCGACTCGGTGGTGGATGCGATCACCGCCGAGGATATCGGCAAGTTCCCGGACAAAAATGTGGCTGAGGCGCTGCAGCGTGTGCCCGGCGTCTCCATTTCCCGCGATTTCGGCGAGGGTGAGGATGTATCCATTCGCGGCACCGATTCTTCCCTGAATATGACCCTGCTGAATGGCCAGACAGTGGCGACCTCCCAGTGGAAGGTGCTGAGCGCGCTGTCCCGCGGTTTCAACTACGCAATGTTGCCGTCCGACCTGATCGCCAGCGCCGAGGTTTACAAAACCCCGCAGGCGGATATCGACGAGGGGTCGGTGGGCGGCACCATCATCCTGAGCACACGCAAACCGCTGGACATGGATTCCGGTACCGCGTCCGTGAGCCTGGAGAGCCAGTACAGCGAACTGCCGGAGCAGTGGGATCCGTCCGGCTCTGCCATGGCCTCCTGGAAAAACGAGGCCGGCACCTTCGGCGTGCTGGGGGCTGTGGTATTCCAGGATCGCACGGTCGAGCGCCACGGCGCGGAAGTGCTGGGCAACTACAGTGTCTACAACACCGCGGACACCGGCGAAGACGTCTATGTACCCTGGGGGCTGGGGTCCGCGCTGTTCAAGCAGGATCGCGAGCGCCGCGGTGTCGACCTGAACCTGCAGTACCGGCCCGGCGAGCGGTTCGACGCGACCCTGCACTACATGGCCTCGGAGCTGGGTGCCTCCAACAGCAACCAGAATTTCCTGCCGCTGCCGGGCAACGGTGTCCGCGACGGCGCCACCAATAGCCGGGTGGACGAAAACGGCGTGCTGATCGGGGCCGATATCGACGGCTCACAAGTGGGCTCGCACGTAGCCTACGATGTGATCTACCGCGATGGCTCGAGCATGGACACCGACGTGCTCGACCTGGACATGAACTACGATCTCGGCTTCGCCCGCGTTCACGCGCAGCTCGGCCGCACCACTTCCGAGGGCAGGGCCAACGACTGGTTCTACGAGTATTTCAACCAGGCGAACGACGATCGCGTGAACTGGAGTTACAGCAACGAGGGCGGTCCCAGCGGCAGCTTTGCCGACAGCGGCTGGATCACCAACCCCGGCGACGAGCTGGTCCTGAACGGTTACTTCGAATCCCGCATTCTCATGAGCGACGCCGAGGATTACGCCCAGGTCGACACGGAGTTCGATGTGGACTTCGGCCCGGTGGAGCAGATCAAGGTGGGCTACAAGCGCCGCGACCGGGACACCGGCCAGGACCGCGTCAGGACCTACGCCTCCAATCTCGATGCGGCGGGCGGCTACTTCGGTACCGCCGCGGACTTCTGGAGCGGTGCCGTGGTGAGTGGCCTGCACGGCGAGACCGGCTTCGCCCCCGGCGCCTACTTCGATCCGGACCGCGACAAGCTGAACGCCTATTTCGATGCGCTGCCGGACTGCCGGGCCGGCAGTGCGGAACTGTGCTCCAACCGCGACCAGACCTGGTATCCCTCGATCTTCGATATCAACGAGAAAGTGGACGCCGTCTACGTGAAAGCGGACTTTGCCGACGATGCGACCGGTGTTCGCGGCAATGTCGGTGTGCGCTACGTGACCACCGACACCACTTCCGGCGCCTGGAGCTTCTCCGATGAGCAGGGGGATTACCTCTACGACGAGGTCACCTCGGATTACTCCGACGTCCTGCCGAGCCTGAACCTGGCCTGGGACCTGAACGACGATGTGGTGCTGCGCTTTGCCGCCGCCAAGGTGATCGCGCGGCCGAGCCCCAGCCAACTGACGTCATCCGTTTCCCTGACGCCGGAGACCAGCTCTGGCTCGGGCGGCAACCCGGCGCTCAATCCCTACCGCGCGACCCAGTACGACCTGGGGGCCGAATGGTATTTCGCCGACAGTGCCATGGCGGCCGCGACCCTGTTTACCAAGAAGATCGACGACTACATCTTTACCGAGATTCGCGCGGAACAGGTTGTCAGCCCGGACGGCGTGGTCGATATCCAGTCGATGTCGCGGCCGCAGAACGGCCCGGGCGTGGACCTCAGCGGCCTCGAGGCGCAGTTGCAGTACAGCTTCGACAACGGTTTCGGCTTCGTCGGCAACTACACCTACACCGATGTGGGCGACGCGAAGACCGAGGATGGCCCGGTCACGCTGCCGGGTAACAGCGAGCATATGGCCAACCTGAGCGGTTTCTTCGAGAACGAAAAATTCAGCGCGCGCCTGGCCTATAACTATCGCTCCGAGTTCTTCCGCGCAAAAACGGCGGTCGGCAGCCTGTTCCGGGACGAGCAGGCATCGCTGGACGCCCAGTTCAGTTACTACCTGACCGACCAGCTGACGCTGCGTGCCGAGGCCCTCAACCTGGCCAATGAAACGGTCAACGAAATCTTCAAGGTGGACGGCGGTCCCACCCTGCAGGGCAGCGAGTGGGAAAACGGCCGCCGCTTCTTCCTCGGTGCAAACTACAAGTTTTAACGACCCCAACCCGTGAGGGGCCGACGCACCGCCCCGGTGTGGCCCCTCCGGTCTCTGTCTTGCCGGCGCCCTGCGCCGGCTTTTTTCACGCTTTATTCTTTGTTGTTGGGGTGGTCAGAATAATGTATTCTTTCAAATGGGATGATGATTGCGCTGACCGGGGGTTTGGCTGATCGCCATTGAGATGTAATGAAGACAATAACACTGCTTGGGGGCCTGCTTTTCGCCTCGTGGCTGTCCGCCTGTGCCGAATCGGCGGAACCGCCCCGCGAAGCGCCATCCGACGAATTTTTTACCGATGTGCCGGGTATTCGGGAGGAAATGCTCTCCGCTGACTACTGGGTACAGCGCCTCGAAGACGACAGTCTTCGCATGTCCGCCGGAGAGATCTCCGCTTTCAATGCCGGCAACCTCGCGCGCGGTGAGTACCTGCGCGACCTCAGCGCCCTGGGCGATACCCTGGACAGGGTCCGGGTGCTGGCGTTGCTCGACGGCGTCAGTCGGCCCGCCTCCTCCCCCCGCTACCACAGCGACGGATCCCCCGTCTCGGCGGCGGACTACGAACGGCTGCAGGCCAGCGTGCAGCGCGACAGGATCCCCGATACCGTCGATGTCCGCTGGGGGCTGGTCGTGCAGCGCGCGAGCATGCGCAGTTATCCCACCCGGCAGCGGATTTACAAGAGCCCCGCGGGTGGCGACCTGGACCGCCTGCAGGAAACCGGTGTCTTTCCCGGCCAACGGGTTGCGTTGCTGCACGAGAGTGCGGACGGCAACTGGTGGTTTGCGCTCAATTACCACTACGCCGCCTGGCTGCCCAAGTCCGCCGTGGCCACCGGCGACCGGGGCGAGATCGAGCGCTGGGCACATCGCGGGCCGCGGCTGCTGGTGACCGGTGCCCAGGTGCGTACCAACTACAACCCGGAGGATGCCCGCACGTCGGAGCGGCTGCTGGATATGGGGGTGTCACTGCCGCTGTTGAGCGCGCGTCAGGTGGGCCACAATGTGCACGGCCAGAATCCCTACGCCAGCCACATCGTCGAACTGCCGGTGCGCCGGGACGACGGCGGGCTGGGTTTCGAGCCGGCACTGATCGCCCGCAGCCGCGATGTGCATGTGGGGCATCTGCCCTACCGCCCGTCGGAACTCCTGCGACAGTCGTTCAAGTTTCTCGGTGAGCGCTACGGCTGGGGCCACGACTACAATGCCCGCGACTGCACCGGCTTTGTCGGTGAGGTGTTCAAGTCGTTCGGCGTGCTGATGCCGCGCAACTCCGGCCAGCAGGGGCACGGAAAGTTCGCTCCGACCCGTTTCTTCGACGAGGGCGACAGCGCGGCGCGGGAAAGGGCGCTGGCGTCGCTGAAAGTCGGCGACCTGCTCTATATCCCCGGCCATGTCATGATGTATATCGGCCGGGTGGGCGGCGAGCCCTATGTGATCCACGATGTGACCGGCCTGAATTATTTCGACGCAGGCAGGAAGTTCTACAGCGGTACCCTGTCCGGGGTTTCGGTAACGCCGCTGAAACCGCTGATGCTCAGTCGCGAGAAAAGCATCGTCGGCAGTATTTACGCAATAAAAAGCATTATTTGATCGGTACAGTTATGAAAATAGTCGACGTGAAGCTGGGCATGCTCAAAGTGCCTCTGATCACTCCCTTCAAGACCGCGCTTCGCACCGTGGAGTGTGTCGAGGATGTGATCGTGATGCTCGAAACCGATACCGGCCACATAGGCTACGGCAATGCCCCGGCGACGGCTGTGATTACCGGCGATACACACGGTTCGGTCATCGAGGCGATCCGCACCGTTTTTGCCCCGCGGCTGCTGGACCGCAACGTTGCCGACCTGAACCGGCTGACGCGGGAAATCGGCGCGGCGATGATTCACAACACCAGTGCCAAGGCGGCGATCGAGATCGCCCTGTATGATCTTTTTGCGCAGAGCTATAATGCGCCGCTTTACCGCATTCTCGGTGGTGGCGACAACAGCCTGACCACGGACATCACCATCAGCGTCGACTATATCGACAAAATGGTGGCCGACGCCGAAAACGCGGTGGAGCGCGGTTTCGAGATCCTCAAGCTCAAGGTGGGCAAGGATATCGGCCTGGATATCGAGCGGATCAAGGCGGTCTACTCGGCGGTAAAAGGCCGCGCGCTGCTGCGGCTGGATGCCAACCAGGGCTGGAGGCCCAAGGAGGCGGTGCTGGCTATTCGCGGCCTCGAGGATGCGGGTGTGATGCTGGAACTGATCGAGCAACCGGTGAAGGCCTCCGATCTCGAGGGGATGCGCTATATCTCCGAGCGGGTGAAAACCCCGATCATGGCCGACGAAAGTATCTTCGGGCCGCTGGAGGTCATGGAGGTGATCAAGCGTCGCGCAGCCGATATCATGAATATCAAGCTGATGAAAACCGGCGGCATCTCCAGTGCGCTGAAAATCGCCGATATCGCCGGCCTCTACGATGTCGAGTGCATGGTCGGCTGTATGCTGGAAACGAGTATCGGTGTGTCCGCCGCCGCCCACGTGGCCGCGGCCAAGTCCCCGGTAGTGTCAAAACTGGACCTGGATGTGCCCTCCCTGTGCCAGTATGATCCGGTGGTCGGTGGCGCTACCTACAGGGATGCGGATATCATCCTGAACGAAACCCCGGGATTGGGAATAGAAAAAATAGATGGACTGCAATTGCTGTAACAGCACCTGGACGGGCCGGCGGAGCGGTAAGTCATGACGTGTTTACTGAAAATGCGTGCAATGCGCGACCAGATGTCGGTCAACGAACGGAAGCTCGCCGACTTCATCATGGAGAACACCAAGCTGCTGCGCGATTACTCCTCGCAGCAGCTCGCCGATGCGGTGGGTGTGAGCCAGTCCAGTGTGGTCAAGTTTTCCCAGAAGCTCGGTTACAAGGGCTACCCCAGCCTGAAGCTCGCCGTCTATGAGAGTTACGCCGGCGTGCTCAACCATGCCGCCCCTGACGAGGTCTATACCCACCTGTCACAGGCGAACACCCCGATCAGCCAGTTGGGGCAGAAAAAGCTGGAAGTGCTGGAAAATACCGTCAGCATCAATGAACCGGAACAGCTACAGGCGGCGGTGGCCGCCATCCAGTCCGCGCGCTGTATCCAGGTGTCCGCCTGCAGCGGATCGGTGGCGGTGGCGCAATACCTGACTTACCAACTGCTGGAGCTGGGCGCCTGGGCCGTTTTTGACCAGGGTGGCCCGCTGCAGAAAAGCATGGCCGAATCCCTCGACGGGGAAGACCTGCTGTGCATCATCTGCGATATGGGCGGCGAGGAATCCCTGGTGGATATCGCCAACAGCGCCCGCGAGCGGGGCGTGAAGGTGCTCAGTCTCACCCGCTACAATTACAATGCGGCCAGCATTCACGCGGATATCAGTCTCTATGTCATGCCCGCAGAGGAGGAGCAGGCCGTGCAGCGGCTACTGTTCCGCTCGGCGCAGTTGCACGTGATCGAAAGCCTGATCGGCGGCCTGCTGATCGCGGATCAGTAGCCCGCCTCACTCCGCTTCCACCAGTTGCCAGTCGAGGCGGTAGCGCCACTGGTCGAAATACAGGTTGCCGCCGCGCCACTCCACCTCGCCCCGCTGGGAGTCCACGGTTTCCGAGCGGAAATGCTGCTTGGCCGGCACGAACGGCCGGCCGTAATCGGTGTTGAATATCAGCCGGTAGGCATCGAGGCCGCCGAGGTAGAACCAGTTCTCCCGCTCGGAATCGCCGGCCAGCAGGCCGTGGGTCACATCCATCGGCAGCCAGCCGTAGGGCGCGAGATGGAATTCCCCCCAGTCGTGCATGGTGTCGAAGCTCTGCGGTGAAAATTCCCAGCCGGACTGCCAGCGGGCCGGTATGCCGTTCAGGCGCATCAGGGTAATCAGCAGCAGCGTCTGCTGGCCGCAGTCTGCGTGGCCCGCTTCGGCGGCGTACTGGCTGATATTGCGGATGGTGGAATATTCGCGCGCGCCGGCCCAGGGGATGCTGTCCACATACGCAAACAGTTTCTGCGCAATGCGGTAGGGATTGCGCTCGTCGCCGACGATACGCTGCGACAGGGCGCGCAGTTCCGGCGTAAAGCGTATATGCGGCGGGCGCTCGGCCAGGAAGTCCGCCAGTGCCGCACTCGCGGGCGGTGTTTCGACTCGCTGCGGGTCGACCGGTGTAAAGCGGGCGATACTGTCGAAGCGGTAGCTGATACTGAATTCGGTAGGGCCTTCTGCGCTGGCCCGCCGCTCGAAATGGATGGTGCGCTGCGGTGTGCCCGCGGGGGCCAGTTCGTAGTCTGCGGGCGAGTGTTCCAGCAGCTCGATATTTTCCTGCCGCCCGGGCAGTTCCTGCGGGAAGGGCAGCCAGGCGCGAATGGTTTCACCGGCGGGTACTGCGCCCGCGTCGACCGACAGCGTGTAGTCGACCCGGATACGTTTCCTGACCGGTGCCGCAGAGCCGATGACTTCGCGGTGATGCGGGTGTATCCCATAGAGCGGCGCGCCGTCGGCAAATCCCCGGAAATTGCCGCTGCGCCGGGCGGCCTCCGCGGAAACCTGCAGCAGGTTGGACGCGGCCTTGTGGAAGTAGCGGCGCTCGCCGTCGATCACCTTGTTCTCCAGTAATCCCTCGCTGTTCCAGCGGCGAATGTCCTCCTCGCTGGCGTCGGGAATATAGTGGCGAATGGCGGCCGCCAGATCCTTTTCGCGCAGCGTGAACTCCTTCTCGATACGCCGCATCCTCTCCGCTTCGAACAGCAACTGGTGCCGGGTTTTCTCCGGCTGCGATTGGTCCAGCAGCTGCTGGATCCTGGTGCGGGCCTGGCGGTAGTGGCCCTTGTCCACCAGCACCTGCACGCGGTGCAGGTCGCCGCGGCTGTCGGCAATGGCCGATACGAGGGCAAACAGGGTGGAGAAGAGCAGGGCGAGTTTTCGCGGCAGTCGGCGGTCGGACACGGCGGGCTCCGGAAGTTTTTATCGACGTTTTAGAATAATTTATATTTACACGATATTCCTGTATTGATAAATTATTCTGAATGGTCACTTCCGTCAAGTGGTGCTGTAGCGGCGCCCGCTTGCGGCAACAGCATAAACGGCCCGGCAGAGGCTTTACAGGGGGCAACAGAATGCGAACGCAAATTCTCGCCATATCTGCGGTGCTGTTGCTGGCCGCCTGCTCCGGGCCGGCGGAACCCGCCGGGGAAGACGCCGCGTCCCTGGTCGCCCGGGTGCTGCAGGAGGAGCGGGTGCCCGGCGCCGCCGTGGGCATCTGGCAGCGCGGGGAGCCGGTGCTGTTGCGTGGTTTCGGGGTCACCAATGTGGACAATCCCCGCCCGGTCGACCCGCAGACGCTGTTCAAGCTGGCCTCCACCACCAAGGCCTTTACCACCGCCGCGCTGGCGCTGCTGGTGGAAGAGGGCAGGCTGCAGTGGGACAGCCGGGTGGTCGACTACCTGCCGGAATTCCAGCTGGGCGACCCCTGGATCACGCGCGAGTTTCGCGTCGAGGACCTGCTCACCCACCGCTCCGGCCTCGGTGCCGGGGCCGGCGACCTGATGCTGTGGCCGCAGCCGAATCAGTTCACCCGCGCGGACGTGCTGGCCGGGCTCAAGTACCTGCCGGTGACGAAGAAATTCCGCGCAGACTACGCCTACGACAATCTCCTCTACATTGTTGCCGGCGAACTGATCGCCGCGGTTTCCGGGCAATCCTACGAAGACTTTGTGCAGGAACACCTGCTGGCCAGGCTCGGCCTGCGGCACTGCTACGCCGGACCGGTGCCGGAAACGGCCCGCGACAACCTCGCCGACCCCCACCGGCTCGAAAACAACCGGCTGGTGGTGGATACGCCCAACCTCGCCGGCGACCAGCCGATCGTACTGGCGGCGGCCGGCGGCATGCACTGCAGCGCCGGCGATATGCTGCGCTGGCTGCGCACCCTGCTGGCCGGCGGCGTGACGCCCGATGGCGAGCGCATCTTCTCCGAGGAGAGCCGCGATCGCCTGTGGAAACCGGTCACGCTGATGCCGATGTCCGACGAGCGCGCACGGCGCGATGCCGGCCACTTCTACGCCTATGCACTGGGCTGGCGCGTGCAGGACATGCACGGCCTGCGGGTTATCCATCACACCGGTTCCCTGTCCGGCATGTACGCCTGGGCGGCGGTGGTGCCGGAGAAGGACCTGGCGCTGGTGGTGCTGATGAACCGCAGTGCCGGTGTCGCCCGGCAGTCGCTGATCTACGGCCTGCTGAAACCCTACCTGGGGGCGGAACCGCGCGACTGGCTGGCGTACTTCCAGGAGCTGTACGGCGGCGCAGCCGAACCGCTGGAGCCGGAACACTACCCGCCGCCGCAGATCGACTCCGCGGTGGCCGCGCGCGACCTGCCGGGCCGCTACCGCGATCCTTGGTTCGGCCCGATCCGGATCGAGGGCGACAGCGGCGAACTGCGCTGGCGCTCGCTGAAGTCGCCGCGGCTGGCGGGCGGACTGGAAATGGCGGCACCGGGTGTCTGGAGCCTGCGCTGGGACGACCGCAGCCTGCAGGCGGACGCCTGGCTGATGGCCGAGCGGGACGAAACCGGTACCCTGATACTGACCATGCAGCCGCAATCCCGCGGCGTCGATTTCAGTTACGATTTTCCCGACCTGCGCTTCGAGCGGGTCGGCGGCGAGGAGCAACAATGAACAGACGCGACCTGATCAAGGGCCTGGTGGCCGCGCCGCTGCTCGGTGGCCTGGCGGCCTCCGGCGCTGCCGCCGCTCCCTCCACCGGCGAGCTGCGGTTGCCACGGCGCCTCGAGCGGGGCATGACCGTGGGGCTGGTGACGCCGGCCAGCAACGTGTGGGAAAACGAGGATATCCGCTTCGCCATCGACGTGGTGAAGTCCCTCGGTTTCCAGGTCAAGGAAGGGGAGCATCTCTACCGGCGCAGCCAGTACCTGGCCGGGCCGGACGCCGCGCGGGCGCAGGATATCAACGCCATGTTTGCCGACCGCAGTGTCGATGCGGTCTTCTGCCTGCGCGGCGGCTACGGCACACCGCGGATACTGCCGATGCTCGATTACGACAGCATCCGCGAGAATCCCAAGGTGCTGCTGGGCTACAGCGATATCACCGCGCTGCTGAATGCGATTTCACAGCGCAGCGGCATGATCACTTTCCACGGCCCCATCGCCGCGCAGAATTTTACCGACTACACGCTGGAGGAATTCCGGAAGGTGCTGGTGCGCGGACAGTCGCCGGCCGGGATCGGCGCGCCGCCGCCGTTCGAGACGCGCCCCGGAAAGGTGGAGCGCGAAAACCGCATTACCCGTTTCCGCGGCGGTCGCGCACGCGGCCGCCTGATCGGCGGCAACCTGACACTGGTATGCAGCCTGTTGGGTACACCGTTTGAACCGGATTTCCGCGATAAGCTGTTGTTCCTGGAAGATGTCGGCGAGGCGCCGTATCGCATCGACCGGATGCTGACGCAGCTGTGGCTGGCGGGCAAACTGGAGCAGGTGGCGGGCATCGCTTTCGGCAAGTTTACCGAGGCGGATGTCGACGGCAACAGTTTCAGTATCGAGCATGTGCTGCGCGAGCGCTGCGCCGGTCTGGAAGTGCCGGTGGTGCGCGGCCTGATGATCGGTCATGTCGAGGACCAGACGGTGGTGCCCGTGGGGGCCATGGCGGAGCTGGATGGCGATGCCGGCAGTTTGAGATTGCTCGAGCCGGTGGTTCGTTGAAGATGGGCTTGCGGGTTAATTTCGGGTTAATTAAGGGAGCATGGTATCAATAAACGTGCGACTCTAACGGAAAAGAAAATATGAGTGAGATGCGAAGGCCCTGCTACCGGGGGAAGTTTGCGGGACACGCTGTAAATACTTCCCTGTACGCTCGTAATCGACATCCCTGTCTCATACGGTCCCGCAAACTTCCCCCGGTATCAGGGCCGCCACCTGTCTTTCTTATTCGCAACAAGCTGCCCGTTGTCGCTGCTCAATGATAACTCAGGTTTCGCGGTTCAGTTCAGGGAGCCGGGACGGGGTACGCCCTTCTGGGACACGGCTAGGCGCCCCCGCCGTGAATACATCCCTGTAGGCTTGTCCGCGAGGTCCCTCTCGCAGACAGTCCCAGAAGGGCGTACCCGTCCCGGCTTATGCCGTCTCCAACTCCGAAACTTGAGTAATAACCAATAAAAGCCGTATGAATGATTTAACCTGGATTACCCTGTTACCCCCCTTTCTTGCCATCGGCCTGGCACTGCTCACACGGCAGGTATACCTGGCGCTGTTTGCCGGTATCTGGCTGGGTTTTTTCCTGCTCAATGGCTCGGGTTTTTTCCCCTCGCTGGCCGAGGCGCTGGACGGCGTGCTGGCGGTGCTGGCAAATGCCGGCGACGCGCGGGTGGTGGTGTTCACGCTGGTGATCGGCGCGTTTATCGTGACCCTGGAGCGCTGCGGTGCGGTGAGTGGTTTTGTCCAGTTCCTGGAGCGCAGCCGCTGGGTGACCAACGGCAGGCGCGCGCAGTGGATGGCCTGGCTGGTGGGCATTGTCATCTTTATCGAATCCAATATCACCGTACTGGTGGCCGGCACGGTTTCGCGACCGCTGTTTGATCGCTTCCGGATTTCCCGTGAAAAACTCGCCTACATCATCGACTCCACCTCCGCCCCCATCTGCATGCTGATTCCGCTCAACGCCTGGGGCGCGTTCAACCTGGGCCTGCTCGACGGACTGGGCGTGAGCAATCCACTGTCCGTGCTGCTGGCCAGCATCCCGCTGAATCTCTACGCAATCTGCGCCGTCGCCCTGACCGCGTTTACCATCCAGAAAAACTACAACCCCGGCCCCATGGCGGCGGCGGAAGCGCGCACTGCGGCCGGCGACCCGGACGGTATCGAGTTTGCCGCGCACACAGAGGAACACCGCAGGGCCAGGCCGCGGCTGGTCAATATGCTGTTGCCGGTGCTGGTGCTGATACTGGCGATGCCGGCGGGTCTGTGGATCACCGGCGACGGCGAGCTGTTTGCCGGTTCCGGTTCCACTTCCGTGCTCTGGGCCTCGCTGTCGGCGCTGGCCGCGGTATCCATTCTGGTATTGATGCAGCGCATCATGACCCTGGACGAACTCAGCCACACCTGGATGGAAGGGGCGGGGCGCATGTTGCCGTTGGCCGTGATCCTGGTGCTGGCGCTGGCACTCGGCGGCGTGTCCAAGGCGCTGGGAACCGGTGAGTACGTCGCCGGCATGGTGGGCGACAGCATTCCGCTGGCGCTGCTGCCTCTGGTGATTTTCCTGGTCTCAGGTGTGATCGCCTTTTCCGTCGGCTCCAGCTGGGGCACCTTCTCGATCATGCTGCCGATCGCCATCCCGGTGGCATCGGCGCTGGGTGCCGAGCCGGCGCTGTTTGTGGCCGCGGTACTGTCCGGCGGTATCTTCGGCGACCACGCCTCGCCGATTTCCGATACCACCATCGTCTCCTCGCTCGCCTCCGGCACCGAGCATATCGAGCATGTGCGAACCCAGCTGCCCTACGCCCTGCGCGCCGGCGCCATCAGCGCGATCGGGTTTGTCGCGCTGGGCCTGTTCCTGTTTTAGGGGAGATATCGATGCGGTATTGCAGCCTGGTACTGGTCACCGAAGATGCGCCGTTCGGCGAACGCTGGGTCGCCGAGCTGGCCCAGGCCGCCGACAGCGATGGCGACGCGCCCGTGCGGCTGGAATTTTTCCAGACCGGCATCGCCGGCCTGGACGGTTTCCTGCGGCGGGGGGCCACCCAACTGGTGGCCCTGGACGAAGGCAGCCTGGGGGAAGAGGCGCTGGCGGAATGCCACCGTGCGATAAAAAGCCAGCGCGCCGAAATCGACTGCGCCCTGCTGACCACCGGTGCGATCCCGGCGCAGCCCCACGCCTTTGAATGTATCGTCTCCCGCGCCGAACCCAACTACGGTGTCGTCTATCGCACACTGCGCCGCATCCTGCTGCAGCGCACGGCCACGCCGTTTGCCGATGCGCTGAAAGAATACGTCTACGCCGCGCGCGACTCCTGGCACACGCCGGGCCACTCCAGCGGTGACAGCCTCAGCGCCAGCCCCTGGCTGTCGGATTTCTACCGCTTTATGGGCGAGCATATTTTCAATACCGACCTGTCCGTCAGCGTGAAAATGCTCGACTCGCTGCTGGAGCCCGTCAGTGTGATCCGGCAGGCACAGCAGATGGCCGCCGACACTTTCGGTGCCCGCCACAGCTATTTCATTACCAACGGCACCTCCACCTCCAACAAAATCGTACTGCAGCATCTGCTGCGCAATGGCGACCGCGTGATCGTGGACCGCAACTGCCACAAATCCGTCCACCACGCCGCGGTCATGACCGGCGCGCTGCCGGTTTACCTGGAATCCTCGGTCAACCGGCACTACGGCATCTACGGGCCGGTGGCCAGGGCGGATATCTTCGCCGCCATCGACGCCAACCCGTCCGCGCGTATGCTGGTGCTCACCTCCTGCACCTACGACGGCCTGCGCTACGACCTCAAGCCGATTATCGAGCGCGCCCACAGCCGCGGCATCGCGGTACTGATCGACGAGGCCTGGTACGCCCACGGCCGCTTCCACCCGCAACTGCGGCCCACTGCCCTGGAGTGCGGTGCCGACTTCGTGACCCAGTCGACCCACAAGATGCTGTCGGCCTTCTCCCAGGCCAGCATGATCCACGTGGGTGCCGCGGCGGAAGACTTCGACGCGGCCGGCTTCCGCGAAGATATCAACATGCACACCTCCACCAGTCCGCAGTACGGCATGATTGCCAGCCTGGACATGGCCCGCAAGCAGATGAGTATCGAGGGCTTCGAGGTACTGGAGAGAACCCTGGGGTACGCCGAAGCCATCCGCAATTTCGTACACGACGCCACCCCGTTCCGCTGCCTGACGGTCGAAGACCTCTGCAGTGCCGAGCTGGCCGGCGACGGTATCCGGCTGGACCCGACCAAGGTGACCATCGACGTCGGCTGCGCCGGTCTGTCGGCTCCCCGCGCCCAGCAGCAGCTGTTTGGCGAATTCGGCATTCAGGTGGAAAAAAACACCCACAATACCCTGTCGTTCCTGGTCACCATCGGCACCACCGAAAGCAAGGTACTACGCCTGAAGCAGGCGCTGGGAAAACTGGCCGGGACAGCCCCCGGTGGCGAAAACCGCGCGCCGGGAACACAGCCGCTGCCCGCACTCAGTAAAATTGCGGTGCTGCCGCGCACGGCCTATTTCGCCCGCGGCGAAAAACTGGCGCTGAACCGCGGGAGTATCGACACACTGTCGGGCCGCGTGGCCTGCGATGAAGTGGTGCCCTATCCACCGGGTATCCCGCTGCTGGTGCCGGGGCAGGCAATTACCGCGGAAATACTCGAGGCCATCCTGTCCTATGTCTTTGATCGGGCGGACCTGGAAATGCACGGGGTGCGGCGCGTGCAGGGAGAGATTGCGCTGCGGGTGATGTCGCCGGGGGAGGAATCCGATGGTGTTGCTGAAATGCAGCGAATGGCTGGCAAGGGCATAACGTAGGATTCAAGTCATTGACGTCCCGGGCAGACCGGCGCGGGGGTGCCATTGACTGGCTTGTCGAACTCCGAAACTTGAGTTGAGAAATAAGGGGTCGGAAAAGAAAACGATCGCCTGGAGTGAAGGTCCAGCTACCGGGGGAAGTTTGCGGGACCGTATGAGACATGGATGTCGATCCCGAGTGTACATGGATGTATTCACAGCGTGTCCCGCAAACTTCCCCCGGTAGCTGGGCCGCCCGAGGGTCCCCTTATCAGCACCAGGTGGTGGGCCGCTCGCAAAGTTAAGTAACAGTTCGCTTCGCCAAATCGTCCAGCTCTGCGTTGAGAAAGCTTGAAATAACGCTGCTATTCCAGCGCTTTCTCGCCTTGATCTGAACGATTTGGCTGTGCTCCTTTGTTACCGAACTTTACAAGCGACCCACTAGCTCGAGGAAAAAAGATGTATCAATCCGGAATTTTCCGCTATCTATTGGCATTGCCCATTGCGCTGCTGCCCGCTGGTCCGTCACTGGCCGGCAGTGAATTGCTGACCGGCGCCGAACAGCCCGGTCGCTACCTGCCGCTGCTGGAAAACCACAGCGTGGGCCTGGTGGTCAACCAGACCTCGCGCGTCGGCGACCAGCACCTGATCGACTTCCTGCGCCAGCGGGACCTGGATATCGAGCGGATCTTCGCGCTGGAGCACGGTATCCGCGGCGATGTCGAGAACGGCGGCGAGGTGGCCGACGGTGTGGACGGCCCCAGCGGCCTGCCGGTTGTTTCCCTGTACGGCGGCAACCACAAGCCGTCCCGCGAGGATGTGCGCGGCCTCGACTGGCTGCTGTTCGATATCCAGGACGTCGGCGTGCGTTTTTACACCTACATCAGCTCACTGCACTACCTGATGCAGGCCTGTGCCGATTACGGGATACCGCTGATGGTACTCGACCGCCCCAACCCCAACGGCGACTACGTCGACGGCCCCGTGCTGCAGCCGCAATACCGCAGCTTTATCGGCATGCACCCGATCCCGTTGGTGCACGGCCTGACCGTGGGCGAACTGGCGCGGATGATCAACGGCGAGGGCTGGCTCGATGGCGGTGCCCAGTGCGACCTGAGCGTGATTCCGGTGGCCGGCTACCGCAAGCGGATGCGCTATTCGCTGCCGGTAAAACCCTCGCCCAACCTGCCCAACGACCGCGCCATCCGCCTCTACCCGTCGCTGGGGCTGTTCGAGGGCACCAGCGTCAGTATTGGCCGCGGCACGCCCTACCCATTCCAGGTGATCGGCCACCCCGGCGACAACCGTGGGGACTTCTCCTTCAAACCCATTCCCATCCCCGGCGCCAGCGAAAACCCCAAGCACCGCGGCGAATTGCTCCGCGGCGACGACCTGCGTCGCGGCGACAGCGGCGACCGCTTTACGCTCGCCTACCTGCTCGACTGGCGCCGGCGTAGCGGCGAATCCGACCAGGCGTTTTTCTCCCGCGCGGATTTCTTCGACAAGCTGGCGGGCACCGATGCGTTGCGACTCGCCGTGTTGCGCGGCGACAGCGAGGCCGAGATCCGCCGCAGCTGGCAGCCGGCGCTGCAGCACTACCTGCAACAGCGCCGCCCCTACCTGCTCTACCCGGAGTAACGGACGGTGCTTTCCCGCCACAGCAACGAAATTCTCGCCGCCATGCCCGAGGGGCGGCTGGTGGCCGTCGACCTGCTGCGCGGGCTCGCCATCGCCGCCATGGTGGTGGTCAACAACCCCGGCAGTTGGTCCCATGTCTACGCGCCGCTGGCGCACGCCGAGTGGCACGGCTGGACACCCACCGACGTGATTTTCCCGCTGTTCCTGTTTGTTGTCGGCCTGTCGCTGGTGCTGGCCAATGGCGACCGGCGCGAGTTCCCGGCTGTGGGGCGCCGGCAGTGGTCGCGGGCACTGAAACTGTTTGCGCTGGGCCTGTTGCTGGCGGTCTTTTTCTACAATTTCCGCGACGCCGACTACAACTGGCTGCGGGATCGCCTCGAGCGCATCCGCTGGCTGGGTGTGTTGCAGCGCATCGCGCTGGTGTACATCATATGCTGTTACCTGCTGCGCTGGTGTTCGCCGCGCGGGCTGCTGGTGGCCACATTGACGCTGGCGATCGCGCCGTGGCTGCTGATGCTGTGGGTGCCCTACAGCGATGGTGCCGGCGAGATATTTCGCGGCCAGCTGTCGTTCGGCAACCATTTTTCCGCCTGGCTGGACCAGGCGATCCTCGGTAGTACACATGTCTACTACCGGACCGCACAGCCGTTCGCCTTCGACCCGGAAGGACTGCTGACCACACTGCCGGCGGCGGCCACCTGCCTGCTCGGTGTGCTGGCGGGGCTGGGGTGGCGCGCCTCGTCACAGTCGCCGGCGGCGAAAACGCGCCTCGCCGCATACTGGTTACTGGGCGGGCTAGTATTGCTGGCGTTGGGCCAGTTGCTGCACCCCTGGGTACCGGTCAACAAGGCGCTCTGGTCGCCGAGTTTTGTCGCCGTGACCGGCGGCGTATCGCTGATACTGCTGGCCGGCTGTTTTTACCTGGCCGATATCCGCGGGCAGCGCCGGGCGCTGGCGCCGCTGTTGGTGTTCGGGATCAACGCCATCGCCCTGTTCATGCTCGCGGGGATTGTCGGCCGGCTACTGATCGCGATTCCGGTGGGCGACCTGTCGCTGAAACAGTGGCTGTTCAATGGCGTCTATCGGCCGCTGTTCGGTGGCTACGGTGGTTCGCTGGCATTCGCATTGAGCTGCCTGGCGATTTTTTACGGTGCCCTGTGGCAGCTCTACCGGCGCCGGATTATCTGGAAGGTGTGATATGCACTCCAAGCGAGACCCCATTGTCGAGGCCCTGTGCCGCATCCTGCCCGGTGACCGCGTCATCAGCGGATGTGAACGTGTGGCGCCGTTCGAGTGCGATGCGCTGCCGGTATACCGAGAGCGCCCCCGCGCCGTGGCACTGGTGCGCAGCGAAGCCGAGGTGGTGGCGGTGGCCAGGCTCTGCCGCGAGTGGCAGGTACCGCTGGTCTCCCGCGGTGCCGGCACCGGCCTGTCTGCCGGCGCCAGGCCCGATGCCGGCGGCATACTGCTGGTGACCAGCCCCATGGACCGTATCCTGTCGATCGATCCCGATGCGATGACCGCGCGCGTGCAGCCCGGTGTCGTCAACCTGCAGATATCCCGCGCCGCCGCGGCCCAAAACCTGTTCTACGCCCCGGATCCGTCGTCGCAGATCGCCTGCTCCATCGGCGGCAATGTGGCGGAAAACGCCGGCGGCGTGCACTGTCTCAAATACGGGGTGACGGTGCAGAATGTCACCGGGCTGCGCCTGGTCACCATCGACGGCGAAGTACTGACCGCGGGGGGCGATTGCCCGGCGCAACCGGGTTACGATCTGCTGGCACTGGTGCACGGCTCCGAGGGCGGCCTGGGCATCGTCACCGAGGTGACGGTGCGGCTGACGCCACAACCGAGCCGCACGCGCATGCTGATGGCCGACTTCCCGACAGTGCGCGCGGCGGCGGACGCGGTCTCCGCGATCGTGCGTGCCGGCGTGATTCCGGCGGCGCTGGAAATGATGGACGCGCTGGCGATCGAGGCGACGGAAAAATTCTGCCACCCGGGCTACGCGCTCGATGCCGCGGCCATACTGCTGATCGACCTGGACGGCCAGCCGCAGGAGGTGGCCGCGGACATGGCGGTGGTCGAGCCGGTGCTGGCGCGGTCCGGCGCGACGAGGGTCCAGCGCGCCGCCGACGCCGCCCAGCGGGAACTCTGGTGGAAGGGCAGGAAGAGTGCTTTCCCGGCCGTCGGCCGCCTGAGCCCCGACTACTACTGCATCGACGGCACCGTACCGCGCCACCGCATCGGCGATGTACTGGAAGCCATCGATCGCTTCGCCGCGCGCTACCAACTGCGTGTGGCCAATGTCTTTCACGCCGGCGATGGCAACCTGCACCCGATCATCATGTTCAACGGCCGCGAAGTCGACGCCGTGGACCGGGTCGAACACCTGGCTGCGGATATTCTCGAGTACTGTATCGAGGTGGGCGGCACCATCACCGGCGAGCACGGCGTGGGCCTGGAGAAAATCGACCAGATGGCAGTGCAGTTCAGCGATGCGGAAATTGCCCAGTTCCTCGCCGTCAAGGACGCGCTGGACCCCGACCGGCTGCTCAACCCGGGCAAACTGATTCCCACCCTGGCGCACTGCCAGGAATACCGAATGTTGAGAAAATCCGATGGCTGAACGGGATTGCAGCCTGCAGCTGCAGGAAGAGGTCGAGCGGGTATTGCGGGCGGCCGCGGCCGGCGGCGCGGCGGGGGGCCTGGCTATCGCCGGCGGCGCCAGCCGCACCGGTTTCAATCTGCCGCTGGGCGGACATAGGCTGGACGTGGGCGAACACCGCGGCGTGATCGATTACCAGCCGGACGAACTGATGCTGCGGGTGCGCAGCGGCACGCCGCTGGCGGAGCTACAGGCACTGCTCGCCGCCGAGGGGCAGAGGTTTGCGGCCGATATCCCGCAGCCGGGCGCCGCCAGCACCATCGGCGGCGCCGTGGCCAGCGGTTGGGACGGGCCCGCGCGCGCTTTCGGACAGTCGCTGCGGGATTCCCTGATCGGCTGCCGGATGCTGAACGGCCGCGGCGAGATCGTGAATTTCGGCGGGCAGGTGATGAAGAATGTGGCCGGCTACGACCTGTCGCGGCTGCAGGTGGGCGCCCTGGGCACGCTCGGCGTGCTGTTGGACGTCAGCCTGCGGTTGTTGCCGCGGCCCGAGTGCAGCCTGACCCGCAGTTTCCTGGTGCCCGCCGCCGACCTGCCGCAGTGGTGGCAGAAGACGCGTTCGCTGCGCCCGCTGATCAGCGGCGCCTGTCACCGGAATGGACGGCTGTACCTGCGCCTCAGCGGGCGGCGGGCCGCGGTCAGGCCACTGCTGGATTCTCTCGGCGGCGAGGACAGCGATTTCGACTGGAGTGCGCTGCGGGACCTGCGCCACGACTTTTTCTCCGCGGAACAGCTCGCCGCCGTCTACCTGCCGCGGGGCGCGCCGCCGGCGCAATACAGTGGCGACGTCATGGTGGACTGGGAGGGCGCCCGTACCTGGGTGGCCGGTGGCGATCACCCGGCGCTGCAGCGCCGGGCCGGCGAGGCGGGCGGTTTCGTGCGCGTGCTGCGCGGGCGGCCCACGCAGGTTGCGGATAGTGGCCGCGGCTGGCAGCGGCGCATCAGGCGGGCATTCGACCCGCAGGGGATCTTCAATCCCCATCTCGCCGAAACCTGTTTTACCGGTGGGGAGGTGTAGGCCATGCAGGTAAAGCTGGTCGAGGGCCTGGTTTCCGAAAACGATTCCCGGCGTGCGGAAGAGATACTGAATGCCTGTGTGCACTGTGGCTTCTGCACTGCTACCTGTCCCACCTATCTGCTGGAGGGCAACGAACTGGACAGCCCGCGGGGCCGCATCTACCTGATCAAGGAAATGCTGGAAACCGGCGAGGCCGGCGCCGCCACGCGCACGCACCTGGATCGCTGTGTGACCTGCCAGAGTTGCGAGACCACCTGTCCGTCGGGGGTCGAGTACCACCACCTGGTATCCATCGGCCGGGAGACGGTCGAGCGCCTGGCGCCGCGCAGTTTCCCGCAGCGGGGCCTGCGCGCCCTGGTGCGGCAGTTGCTGCTGTCGCCGCGCCTGCTGCGGGTGTTGCTGGGGATGGGGCGGCTGGCCGCGCCGCTGCTGCCGCGCAGGCTGCGCCGCGTCTATTTCCCGTCGCGGCGGGGCGGGCGGGCGCCGGTAGCGGCCGGCGGGGAAGAGGGCCCCGATTCCGGGGCGGTGCTGTTGATGGGCGGCTGTGTGCAGCCGCTGCTGCGGCCGGGCATCGATTCGGCCCTGCAGCGCGTCCTGGCGCACTGCTCGGTACCGGTTCTGCAGGCGCCGTCGGCGGGTTGTTGCGGCGCCGCCAGCTTTCACACCAGCGCCGAGGAACAGGCGCGCGACATGGCGCGGAAAAATATCGATCTCTGGTGTTCGCAACTGGAGCGGCGGCCGCTGCGGGCGATTGTCTCCACGGCTTCCGGCTGCGCCGTGCACCTGAAGGACTACCCGGCGCTGCTGGCCGACGACCCCGGCTACCGGGAAAAGGCGCAACGGATCGCCGCACTGCTGCGCGATCCGGTGGAGCTGGCGGAGGAAGTGCTGCGCGAAACGCCGCTCGACAGCGATCTGCTGGGCGGATTGGACAATACGGTGTTCCATTGCCCCTGCACACTGCAGC
Organism: Microbulbifer litoralis; assembly: GCF_023634065.1. Lineage (GTDB taxonomy): Bacteria > Pseudomonadota > Gammaproteobacteria > Pseudomonadales > Cellvibrionaceae > Microbulbifer > Microbulbifer litoralis. The sequence continues at coordinate 437,688 of NZ_JALKCV010000001.1, read as the reverse complement.
ACGGCCAGCGCCTCGGCGGCAGGGTGGAGGCGCTGCTGTCGCGCCTGGGGTTGCAGCTGCCGCCGGTGGAGGACGCGCATCTCTGCTGCGGCTCCGCCGGCACCTATTCCCTGCTGCAACCGGGCCGGGCGCGCGCCCTGCGAAAGGATAAGCTGCGCAAGCTGCAGGCGACGGATCCGGAGACCATCCTGACGGCCAATATCGGCTGCCTGCTGCACCTGCAGGGCGGAACGGACAAGCCGGTGCGCCACTGGCTGGAGCTTGTCGCCGATGCGCTGGATGAAAGGACAGTGGGTTAGCGGGCCGCTAGCCCTGTTTTGCCCCGGCGCTGTCGCCCTGTACCTGCTGCAGCGCGCGGCGCAGGAAACCATCGGCGTCGTCCAGGGCTTTTTCCGCGCTGTCTCTTTCGAGCCCGCTGAGGATCATCATGATGGCGATCTTGGCGTTGTGGTCGCACTGGCCCAAGACGCGGTCGGCCTCGGCCAGGGAGGCGCCGGTGGCCTCCATGACGATGCGGCGGGTGCGCCCGCGCAGTTTGGCGTTGGTGGCCTTCACGTCCACCATCAGGTTGTAGAAGCTCTTGCCGAGCCGGATCATGCTGGCGGTGGTCAGCATGTTGAGCACCAGCTTCTGGGCGGTGCCGGCCTTCATGCGGGTGGAACCGGTCAGGATTTCCGGCCCCACCTCCGGCAGGATCCTGATATCGGCCTCATCGGCGATGGCCGCGGTGCGGTTGCAGGACAGGGCGACGGTGGTGCAGCCCAGCTTGCGCGCATGGCGCAGGCCGCCGATCACATAGGGCGTGCGGCCGCTGGCGGCAATACCGACCACGACGTCCTTCTCCGTCAGGCCGATACCCTCGAGATCCGACTGCCCCAGCGCCGGGTTGTCCTCGGCCCCCTCCTGGGCGCGGTACACCGCTTCCCCGCCGCCGGCAATCAGCGCGATCACCATGTCTTCCGGCACGCCGTAGGTGGGCGGGCACTCCACCGCGTCCAGAATGCCGAGGCGCCCGCTGGTGCCGGCGCCCATATACACCAGCCGGCCGCCGGCCTTGAAAGCGTCGACGATGTGATCGACGGCCTCGGCGATCTGCGGAATCACCCGCTCCACCGCCTGCGGCACCTCGCGGTCGGCGACATTGATTTTCTCGAGGATCGAGACGGTGGGCAGCAGGTCGATATCCTGGGTGTCCGGGTTGCGCGCCTCACTGGCGAGCAGACTTAATTCCTGTATGAGATCTTCGTACATTGCGTTTTCCATAGGGGCGGGCCTGCCGGCCGCGGCTGGTGCCCGCCTTGCGTTGCGCCGAATCGGCGGAAATCAAACCAGTTCCATATCCCGCTGTGCCAGCGAGCAGGCGCCGTCCAGGGCCGTGCCGAGCGGGCGCACCAGCCGCGAGCGGAGGTCCGCGGACAGGTAGGGGCTCATTTTCCCGGCCAGGCCTCCCAGCAGGGCCAGCGGCAGTGCCTCATCGTCGCCGGCGGTGCGGATCAACCGCTCGAGGTCGACGGCCGTTTTCCCGACGATATCCTCCGCCAACCGGCTGTGCGGCAGATGTTCGAAAACGGCCGGGGCCAGCGCGGCGTACTCCCGCGAGCCGGCCCGCTGCAGCCAGGGGAGGATCGTCGAGCGCTCGTAGCCGACGTGTTCCATGATATGCCGGCAGAGCCCGCTCGCGGCGCGGCCGTGAATATCCAGTTCCCACAACAGGGCGCGCACCGCACTTTTGCCGATGGCGGCGCCGCTGCCCTCGTCGCCCACGGCCAGGCCCCAGCCGCCGAACTGGCGGATGCTGCCGTCCCGCCCCAGCCGCATGGCCACGGAGCCGGTACCGATCGCCGCCATCACCATGGGCTGGCCGGCACCGGCGCCGATCAGCGATGTCCTGGCATCCGAGGTGACCAGTACACGGGCGTAACCCGCGGCCTGCAGGCGCGTGCGGAGCTGTTCCGCGGCGACCGGGTTGCCCGCCCCCGCGACACCGCAGGCGATGGATACCTGTTTAGGGTCGATGCCGCGCTTTGCCAACAGTTGTCGCCCCAGGCCGACGATGCTGGCGATGGCTTCCGGCAGCTCGCGGCTCAGGGAACTGGCGCCGCTGCGTATTTCAAGCGGCGCCAGGTCGCCGCCGCCGAGCCGCCCCAGGGTCTTGGTGGCACCGCCGTCGATGCCGATGAAATAGTCGCTCATGCACTGGATCCCTCCAATGACCGGTTGTCGATCGAGACGGGCTCGGGCCTGCCCAGGCAGCAGACGGCAAAGGCGATCACGGTGCCCAGGCACAGCTGCCAGGTAAAGGCGATGTCGGTCGGGGCGGCGTCGCTCACCAGGCCGATCATCCAGGGTTGCTGGGCCAGCGTGACGAGAAAGCCCGCGGCCAGCGCCAGGCCGGCGCTGGTGCTGTTGCCGCGGCGGGTAAACAGCACGGTAAAGAAAACGCCCAGCAGGCCCGAGTAGGCGAACACCATCACCGACAGCGCAAAGGTGATCAGCGGCAGTTCGCTGTACTGCTGCCAGTAGTAGCAGACGACGGCCATACCGCCGAGCGCGAGGGCCAGCGCGCACATGGAAATGCGCCCGGCGAGGACGAAGTGGCGGGCCGGTTTATCGATATGGCGCTTGTTCAGCCAGCCGCGGTACAGGTCCTCGGTCAGCACGCTGGCCATGGAATTGAGGCTGGAATTGAGCGTGGACAGGGCGGCCGCCATGACGCCGACGGTCACCAGGCCGCGCAGGCCCTGCGGCATTTCGTTCAGTACATAGTGCATGAAAACGGTGATGTCGCCACCGGTGGGGGCCGGCCCGGCCGCGCCGGCCATCAGGTCCGGGCGCTGGTAGAACACGTACAGCAGCATGCCGATGGCCATGAACACAAACATCACCGGCACCACCATGACCACGGACAGCATCATGGCGCGGGCGCCGTCGCGGGGATTCTTGCAGGTGAGCAGGCGCTGGGAGACATCCTGGTCCAGCCCCAGGGTGGCAAAGTGCAGCAGCACGAAACCGGTGAAGGTGGCCCAGACATTGAACGGGTCGCCGAGGTCCCAGCCCAGGTCGACGACGGCGAGCTTGGAATCCAGGTTTTCGCCGGGTGACTGCAGCGCAGCGTTTATTTCCGGCAGGGGCACGGGGATCTGCGACAGCAGCACGGAGATGACCGCGACAGCCGCGCTGATATACACGGCGCACTGCAGGATATCGCTGTGGATGACCGAGCGCACGCCGCCGACCAGGGTCTGCAGCAGGCCCGCCAGGGTCAGGATCAGCACCGCGGTCACCACGTGGCCCGCGGCGATATCGTTGAACAGGATCATGGAGACGGCGATGGCGGCCATATAGAGCCTGGCGCCGCTGGCAAAGACGCGCCCCACCAGGTACATGGCACCGGCCCGGTGTTTGGTACTGGTGCCGAAACGCGACTGCAGCAGCTCGTAAACGGTGGTGACCCGTTGGGCGTAGAAACGCGGAATCAGCAGCCGGGAGACGATCAGCGCCGCGATGATCGCGCCCAGGTTGGTGAACAGGTAGCTGAAGTCGCCGCTGTAGCCCAGGTCGGGGCCGCCGAGAAACGTGGCCGCGGACTGGATGGTGGCGAGGGTGGAAATGGCCACCATCCACATCGGCATGGTGTTGCGGGCGAGAAAATAATCGCGGCTGTCGGCGGTTTTGCGGCGGCTGAAGAACCAGCCGCTGGCGGCCAGGATTGCACCGTAGAGGGCGAAAATGGCCCAATCAACCAGAGTGAACTGCAACTCCATCGGGGTTTACCCTTGTTTTCTTGTCAGTGGTGGGCGGGCGGGCCGCGCGGCGGACTCACCGCATCCGGGACCGCGTACTGAATTATTCCTGAATCCGGTTATTATTGGTATCATTTATTCTTTGCCAGATCAAAAATATTTACTGTCGATTGCCGCCGCTGTGGGGCTGCACGATTTATTCCGGTGGAGTTCCAGATGGTGGGGTCGATTGCCAAAATCCGCGCGATGCGCGAGTCCATGTCCAATCACGAGCGGCGCATCGCGGATTATCTGCTCGACAATGTCGAGGGGGTGCGCGCGCTGTCTTCGAAGGCGTTGGCAGACAGTGTCGGTGTGTCGCAGTCGAGCGTGGTCAAGTTCAGCCAGAAGCTCGGCTACCGCGGCTATACCGACCTGAAGCTGTCGCTGACGGAATCCCTGGCGCGGACCTCGGTATTGCCGAAGGCGATCCACGGCGATATTTCCACGGATGACGATCTCACCACCGTGGCGCAGAAACTGATTGCGCGGAAAACCGGCTCGCTGAACGAGACCCTGACGGTCAATCGCGAAGAGGTGCTGCTGAATGCGGTCGGCCTGCTTACCGCCGCCGGGCGCATCGTGCTGGCCGGCGTGGGCGCCTCCTCCCTGGTGGCGCGGGACTTTGCCTTCAAGCTGATGAAACTCGGCAAGGCCGTGCTGGCCGAAAGCGACACCCACGTGCAGGTCGCGAATGCGGCCACCCTCGGCCGCGGGGACCTGATCTTTGCCATTTCGGAATCGGGGCTGACCCGGGATGTCATCCGCGTGGCGGAAACCGGTGTGAATTGCGGCGCGGATGTCATTTCCCTGACCGGTTTTTCGCGCAATCCGCTGGCGGAACTGGCGGGGGTCAACCTGTTCTGCCTGTCCGGCGAGGCGGGTGCCCGCAGTTCATCCATCCTCGCGCGCACGGCGCAGCACATGGTGACGGACCTGCTGTTTATCCTGATGTCGCAGAGGGATGTGCGGGCGAAAGAGTTGTTCGAGCGCAGCCGCCAGGCGGTGGAAGTCTTCAGGAATCACAAGCGGATCAATTGAGCGCCACCGACCCGTGCCGGGGTTGCTTTCGTCGTGCAGGAATAATATATTCCTATTGCCTCATCATTTCGCAATAATCCGGTAGTGGTAGTGATCCGGGGCGTTGTGAACTTGGGCGCCGGGCCCGCCGGTTTCGTGGTTAGTGCCGGCGGGCTTGATTGTCACCTTGTTTTTCCAATTCCGGATTTCCCTTCCGATATCGAATTGGCTTTTCAGGGGGGGCTCCGTGCCCCCCCTTTTTTAATCCGCCCTCAACCGAATACCGTCACCGTCTGGCGGGTAAAGGCCACCAGCCTGCCACCGGCATCCCACAATCGCGCCTGCGCGACGCCGTAACCGTCGCCGGCCTGTTCCACTTCCGCCAGGTATTGCCACCAGTCGCCGACGCCCTGCGCCGGCAGCGGCTCAATGAATTCCACTGTCCAGGTCAGTGAGCTGGCCGGTGCCGGCTGTTTCAGCATTGGCAGCAGCGCCGGCGGCCAGGCGTCGATCAGTGCCAGCAGGTGGCTGACGGACGCCGGTGCCTGCGGCGCGTCGCCGCTGAAGCGCACCCAGCCGCCGAGGCGCGGCTCGGGGCTGCCGCTGAAGGGCATGTCGCCGGCGGCGATGCGGTAGTCGAAGTGCCGGGTGAACTCCGGTACCAGGTCGTGAATATAGGGCAGCGCCGGGCTCTCTTCCGGCGCGGAAAATGTCGGCGCCGGGGCCGGGTCCACGGCGATTACGGACTCGCGCCCGCTGCCGAAGCTGGCAAACGCGGCCAGTACCGCAGCGCCGTCCTGGAACGCGCGGCCTTCCACCTGGGTTACGGAGCGGCCGGCGCGCAGCGTGTTGGCACTCACTTCCAGCTCGCCGGTGGCGACGGGGGCGACAAAGGAAAAGGTCAGCGAGCGCAGGCTGGCATCGCCGGTTACCCGGGCGGCCATCTGCTCGTACAGCATGGCCGCCACCAGGCCGCCGAATGTGGCGCGCCCCTGGGACCAGCCGGGCGGGACCTGCTGGCGGCTGGCGCCGTTGCGCCAGAGATTGAGCTGTTCCTCAAAGTTCATGCGGTCTCTCCATCAACCCGTGGCCGGCGGGTATGCCGGCGGCGATACGCAGGGCGCGGGGCAGGGAGGCCACCAGTGCCTCGCCGTGCCCGAGGCCGGGAAACTCGTGGCTGTGGATTTCGAGCCCGGCGGTTCCCGCCAGCGCCTCGCGCGCGGCGGTAAATTCGGCGCTGGCGCGCCGGCGGATGGCGGCCGCCTGCTCCGCCGTCGCATCCCGGGGCACCCGTGCCTCGCGGTCGCCGCGCGCCAGCCATAAGCGGGTACCGGCCGGTGTGGCCTGCAAGCGCGCGACATAGCGCCCGATGACATGCCGGTGCCAGTAGAGCGCCGGACTTACCGGGATATAGTTCTTGAAACCGGCGCGATTGCAGAGCGCGAACAGGGTGAACAGGCCGCCGAAGGAGTGGCCCCAGAGGCTCTGCCTATCGCTGTCCAGTGGAACGCGCCGGGCCACTTCGGGCTTGATGCGCTGCTCCAGCAACTGCAGGAACGCGGCCGCGCCGCCGCCGGGGCGGTCCGGCCAGCGGGGATCCACGGCGATATCCTCGCCGGGAGCGGCCGGTGTGTAGTCGCGCTGGCGCGCGGTCACGTCGAACAGCTTTTCGGTATCGTAGCCCACCATGACCAGCACCGGCGGTTCCGCCTGCATCAGCGGTTGCAGCCAGCGCTCCCGCAGGTGGTGCAGCACGGCGTTGCCGTCGAGCAGGTAGAGCGACGGGAAGCCGGATGCGGGTGACCCGCCGCGCGGTATCGCCAGCCACACGCGGTAGTGGCGCTGCCCGTCCGCGGATTGCAGGGCAAAGGTCTCGAACCGGTAGTGGGCGGAACCCCGGTCGGCCAGGGTCCTGCCCATGGTGCGGCTCAGGTCCGGTTGCGCCCGGGACGCGGCGGGCAGTGCGGTCGCGGCCAGTAGCAGTTGCAGCAGCCGCCGGCGGTCGATGCTTGTAGACGGGGGCATCTGTAGCGACTCAGTTGAAGCTGTGTTCCGCGGTGGGAAACTGCCCGTTCTTGACCTCTTCGGCGTACTGGCGCAGGGCGCCGTGGATATCGCCGGTTTCCCTGAGGAAATTCTTGGAGAACTTCGGCGGTTTTTCCGTCAGGCCGAGCAGGTCGGTGATCACCAGCACCTGGCCGTCGGTGTCGCTGCCGGCGCCGATGCCGATGGTGGGCATGGAGACGGTGTCGGTGATGCGTTTCGCCAGTCGGGACGGCACGCATTCGAGCACCAGCAGGTCGGCGCCGGCCTCGTCCAGTACGGCGGCGTCGTCGAGTATCTGTCCGGCCTGTTCGTCGCTGCGCCCCTGGATGCGGTAGCCACCGAACTTGTGTACCGACTGGGGGGTGAGCCCCAGGTGGGCGCACACCGGGATACCGCGCTCGCTGAGCATCTTCACCGTCTCCGCCAGCCAGGTGCCGCCCTCGATTTTCACCATATGGGCGCCGGCCTGCATGATGCGGGCGGCGTTGGTGAGTGCCTGCTCCGGTGTTGCGTAGGTCATGAAGGGCAGGTCGCCCATGATCAGGGATTTCCTGTTGCCGCGGGCCACGGCCCCGATGTGGTGAATCATCTCTTCCATGGTCACCGGTACGGTGCTGTCGTAGCCCAGCATGGCCATACCCAGGGAATCGCCGATCAACACGGTTTCGACGCCGGCGCGCTGGGCGGCGCCGGCGGTGGGGGCATCGTAGAGGGCGACGCTGGTAAATTTCTCGCCGTCCGCCTTCATCTGGCGCAGTTTGTGGATGGTAACGGGTTTTTCCAATTCGGCTGGAGCGTAAGGCATATCAGACTCCGGGGTTATAGTAGTGGCGGCCGCTGGTGATGGTGAGCATATACTCCACCAGCTGGCGGTAGTCTTCCGGGCGGTCGACGATATCGATCTCTTCGCTGTTGACGATCAGCAGTGGCGCCTCGTCGTAGTAGTGGAAGAAATTGGTGTAGGCCTCGTTGAGTGTGGCCAGGTACTCGTTGCCGATGGCGCGCTCGGCGGCGATGCCGCGGGTGCGGATGCGCTCCTGCAATACATTGAGCGGCGCCTGCAGGTAGACCACCAGGTCGGGTTTGGGCGCCTGCAGGGTCAGGTGTCGGTAGACCTGCTGGTAGAGGGCCAGCTCGTCGGCGTCCAGCGTGACTTCGGCGAACAGCTGGTCCTTCTCGATCAGGAAGTCCGCCACGCGCACCGGTTTGAACAGGTCGTCCTGGCGCAGGGCCTGGATCTGTTGCGAGCGCTCCAGCAGGAAATGCAGCTGTGTCGGCAGCGCAGCGCTCTTGGGATCGCGGTAGAAGCGCTCCAGGAACGGGTTGGTTTCGGGCTGTTCGAGCAGGGTGTCGTAATTGAAAGTGGCGGCGAGCTTTTTCGCCAGCGTGGTCTTGCCCACACCGATATTGCCCTCGACGGCGATAAAGCGGGGCAGGGTCACACCGGAAATGTCCGGCTCGTGGGATTCGTCGGTATCGATTGCCACGGGATTTACTCCTTTCTTGTTTCCGCTCCCGCACAGCACACTGGCCCGGCTCCGGTGAGCGCCCCGCCGTATCAGATTTTCTGCAGCCGGTTCTGCGGGCAGCGCTGCAGCAGCTCTGCGATGGTCTCGCCCGACGGCAGCGTCAGCTCCGGGTCCAGCTCCGCCAGCGGCTGCAATACGAAATTGCGCTCGGCGATGCGCAGATGCGGTACCTGCAGGCGCGGTTCGTCGATGCGTTGCCGGTCGAACAGCAGTATATCCAAATCCAGGGTGCGGGCGCCCCAGCGCACGCTGCGCTCGCGGCCCTGTGCGTTTTCGATCGCCTGCAGCCGGTCCAGCAGTTCCAGCGGCGGCAGATCCGTTTCCAGCTCGGCCGCGGCGTTGACATAGTCGGGCTGTTCGCCCGGCCCCACCGGTGCGCTGCAATAGAAAGAGGAGTGATGCAGCAGTGCGGTGTGCGGAATCCCCGCCATCGACGCCAGCGCGCTTTGCAACTGCTGCCGGGGGCCGGACAAGTTGCTGCCGAGCCCGACAAATACCCGGGCCATTACTGGGACTTCTGTTCGGCCCGCGGGCGACGGCGGCGACCGCCGCGGGAACCGCGGCGCTTGTTGCCGCCGCCGTTGCGCTGCAGTTTGCGCACCATTTCCTGGCGCTGCTCACCGTCGGCCTGCTGGAAATCGGTCCACCACTGGCCCAGTCCGGGCGGGATTTCACCGCACTCTTCGCGCAGCAGCAGGAAGTCGTAGGCGGCGCGGAAGCGCGGGTGTTCGCTCAACCGCTGTGCGCGGCTGCCGCCGCGCTGGGGGAGTCGCTGCTGCAGGTCCCAGATTTCGCGCATGGGAATGGAGAAGCGCTTGGGGATCGCGGTGTGGGCCAGTTGCGAGCCGGTGACTTTCTGCGCCGCCTGGGCCAGCGCCGGTACCGGCGGCGTGCCCTTGCCGGCGATGCGTTGCTGTTCGCTGTAGACCGCGGGCCACAACAGCGCAGCGTAGAGGAAGGCCGGGGTCACGCGCTTGTCGTCGCGGATGCGCTGGTCGGTGTTGCGCAGGGCCAGGTGACTCAATTCCAGCGCCGCCGGCTGGTCCAGCATTGCCGCATTGTCCGGGAACAGGTGGTGCCAGAGGTGGTGGCGCTGCAGCAGTTCGAAGGTGCGCTCGCCGTATCCACTCATCAGCAGCTTGAGGACTTCGTCGAATAGTCGCGCGGGGGCGATATTGCGCAGCAGTGGCGCCAGCTCCTCCAGCGGGGCGGCGGTCTTGTCCTCGATCTCAAAATCCAGCTTGGCGGCAAAGCGTACCGCGCGCAGCATGCGCACCGGGTCCTCTTTGTAGCGGGTGGCCGGGTCGCCGATCATGCGGATCTTGCGCTGCTCGATATCGCGCATGCCGCCGGTGTAATCGTGGATCTCGAAGCCGTCGGTGGTGTAGTAGAGGGCGTTGACGGTGAAATCGCGGCGCACGGCGTCGCTCTCCAGGTCGCCGTAGACGTTGTCGCGCAGCAGCATGCCGTGCTCGGACTGCTGTGCCTCGTGCTCCTCGCCCTCGCTGTGGTGACCGCGGAAGGTGGTGACCTCGATGATCTCGCGGCCGATGCGGGCGTGCAGGATGCGGAAGCGGCGGCCGACGATACGCGAGCCGCGGAACAGCTTCTTGGCCTCTTCGGGGGTGGCGTCGGTGGCCACATCGAAATCCTTGGGGTGGCCACCCAGCAGCAGGTCGCGCACCCCGCCGCCGACGATATAGGCCTGGAAGCCCGCCTCCTGCAGCCGTTTCATCACGGTCAGGGCGGCGCGGCTGATATCGCGGCGCGAAAGGTTGTGGTCGCTGCGGGCAACGATACGGGGGAGGGAGGATCGCCCCGGCTTGCGCCAGCGCTTGATACTACTGATCAGGGAATTGAGCATACGGCTGTCTGTCTTGACTGCTGCCAACGGGGTTTGGCTTCACGAAGGTCCCGTCATTGCCAGAGGTTCTCATGCAGACAGGTCCCGATAAGGGCGGATTCTACCACAGGCAGGCGGCCGCAATCAGGCGGCGGCAAAAGTCGCCGAAAGCGGTATGGAATGGGGGAAAACAAAGGAAAATGGGAATTATTGTTATTAGGATGAAGGCAGCGGCTTCCTTGCGCTATCAATTTGCTGTCTAGCAAACACCCTCTCCCAGGTACAATCAGTCAGTTTGTAACGCGCTTGTCGTTATTTTTGTTGTCTTCTGCTTTATTTTTATTGTTTATTGTTATTTTTTGTTGTTTTTATTGTTCTGGATTCTTCTTCCGGTTTTGGTCCCTGTTTGCTTTTATTCTCGACCGCCCCGTTATTGTTATTGTGTTTCGCCCACTTATTGTCAGTTGTTATTAGGGCTTAAACAGTCATTTATTTTTATTCTTGGCTGTTCTTCTTGTTTGTACTAAGAAGAAAGCATGTAGTGTGCCAACTTTTAAAAGTCTTTATAAATCAATAAGTTACAAATTTGGGGTGGCATTGGGCGACAGCGGGGAGGGATTCTGCGTTACAGATGACGCGGCAGTTGTTACTCGCCGGGAGACTGGGGTAACACTTTCGGTGGTCACCGAAGTGGGACCTACCGGGCGTTAGCGATACCATCCTATCAATGGACAACAAATAAAGACGGGTGTTCGGAAAAGGGGAGCGGGATTTCGTCGGGGGTAGGGTTGGCAGGCGATTGGCCGGTGAAAATGCCTGCGATCACCGGCCGGGGCGATTGATTCAGGCTTCCGCCGCCGTCCGGCGGGTCTTTTTGCGCGGGATACCCAGTTTCTGGCGGCGTTCCCACAGGCACTTGCGGCTGACCCCGAGTTTCTTGGCCAGGTCCGTCTCGCTCATGGTGTCCTGGTGCTCGAGGACGAAGCGGGCGAAGTAATCCTCCAGGGACAGGTCCTCGCGCGGATCCGTATGCAGGCTGCGCGGGTGGCGCTCCGGATCGGCCTCTTCCACCGGAACCAGGTCCAGGTCGATATCCAGCGTGCGGTGATCGATCTCGGCGCTGTTGTCGTCGGTCAGGATGACCGAGCGCTGGATGGCGTTCTCCAGCTCGCGCACATTGCCGGGCCAGGTATAGGTGGTCACGGCCTGGATGGCTTCCGGTGACAGCTTCAGCGTGGGGCGCTCCACGCGCGCGCAGAATTTCTCCAGCAGGTGCTCGGCGATCGACAGCACGTCCTTGCCCCGCTCGCGCAGCGGCGCCAGGGTCATCTGCACCACGTTGATACGGTAGTAGAGGTCCTCGCGGAATTTGCGCTCGGCGGCCAGCTGTCGCAGGTTGCGGTGGGTCGCCGCCACCAGGCGCACATCCACCTTGCGCGATTCCACCGCGCCGATCGGCCGCACTTCCCCTTCCTGCAGCACCCGCAACAGGCGCGCCTGAGCCTCGAGCGGCAGTTCGCCGATCTCGTCCAGGAACAGGGTGCCGCCATCGGCGGCCGCCACCAGGCCCTCGCGGGCTGTCTGTGCGCCGGTAAAGGCGCCTTTTTCGTGACCGAACAGTTCCGCCTCGATCAGGGTTTCCGGGATGGCCGCACAGTTGACCGAGATCAGCGGCTTGCCGGCGCGGCGGCTCTCCTCGTGGATGGCGCGGGCCACCAGCTCCTTGCCGGTACCGGTCTCGCCGTGCACCAGCACGGTGGCGTCGGTGGGCGCCACCTTGTGGATGCGGCCGTAGAGTTCGCGCATCACCGGGCTGTCGCCGATCATGCCGGCGATGGTGCGGCCCGGCTCCCGGCCCGCCGGTGCCCGGGCGCGGCTCTGCTCGGCCTTGCCGATGACCCGGCGCACGGTGGCGATCATCTCGTCGTGGTCGAAGGGTTTGGCGATATAGTCGGCGGCGCCCATGCGCATCGAGTCCACCGCCGAGCGCAGGCTCGCGTAACTGGTCATGATCAGCACCGGGGTGTCGCCGGCCAGCTTCAGCAGGTCGGTGCCCGGGGCGCCCGGCAGGCGCAGGTCGGAAATGATCAGGTCGACCTGGTCGAGGCGGTGTTTGGTGGTCGCCTCGCGCACAGAACCGGCTTCGCTGACCTGGTATCGGTGCCGCTCCAGCAGTTTGCGCAGCGCCGTTCGAATAATGGCTTCATCTTCGACGATCAGGATGTGGCTCATGTGTTACGCCTGGTTACAAAATGCTCAGGAAGCGCCTAGTTTTACCTGCGAGGCGTTTCGATGCAACCCATGATTTCCGGGACTCGGGGGGCGGGGCTCTGAACATGTAGAGAAGTTTCGGTTCGCTTGTCGCCGGGGAGAGCAGAAACGCGGGCACTGCCGGGCCGTTATTCCTGAGGCCCGGCGCGACCGAGTCCCGAGTCCCGAGTCCCGAGTCCCGTCTGTTCCAATGGCAGCTGCACGATAAATTTGGCCCCGCGCCCGGTGTCCGGGTGCGCGGGACTGATCAGTTCCAGTTGCCCGTCGTGTTCCTCGACGATGCTGTAGACCATCGCCAGGCCCAGGCCGGTGCCCTGGCCCGGTTCCTTGGTGGTGAAGAAGGGCTCCAGGATGCGCTCGCGGTGTTCGGCGGAGATGCCCGGGCCGTCGTCTGTCACGGCGATGCAGGCGCAGCCGCGGGCGATGTAGCCGTCGACCCGAATACGGCCGCCGTCGGGGCTGGCGTCGCGGGCGTTGCTGAGCAGGTTGATGAATACCTGGATCAGGCGCTGGTTGTCGCCGGGGGCGAACAGGTCTGTCGGCACGGCGTTGTCGAAGGTGACCTGGGTCTTGTCCCGCTGCAGCGACAACAGTTGTACCGCCTCCTGCACGCAGGCGTAGAGGTCCACCGGCGCGCGTTGTGTCTCCTGGCTGCCGCTGTGGGAGAAATTCACCAGCGAGTGGACGATGCGGCTGATGCGCTGGGTCTGGCTGATGATCTGGTCGGCGGTGTCGCGCACATCGCTGCTGTCGGATTCGAAGTGCAGGTTCTGCGCCAGGCAGGCGATGCCGGTGACCGGGTTGCCCACCTCGTGGGCCACGCCGGCGGCCAGGCGGCCGACCGACGCCAGCCGTTCGCTGTGCATCAGTTCCTGCTCCAGCACCTGGGTCTCGGTGATGTCTTCCAACAGCAGCATCTGCGCGTCGCCGCGCTCCACCCGGGAGCGGCCGCCGCGGCTGCTCTTCAGGCGTGTCTTGTGCAGGTTGAGCCAGTGGCTGTTGCCGCCCAGTTGCACCTGCTGCTTGAAGCGGCTGGCCTCGGTGGAGTCCGCGAACTCGGTCAGCAGTGCCCGCCAGGGCTCCGCCAGGTAATCCAGTTTGGAGCCCAGCACCTCGGCGGCGGTGACGCCGGTCAGGTCCTGCATGGCGTAGTTCCACAACAGGATCTCGCCGTCGCGGCCCAGGGAGCAGGCCGCCAGCGGCAATTCCTCCAGCATCTGCCTGTGGTACAGGCGCAGGCTGTTCAGCTCTGCGGCCAGGCCGGTGAGCTGGTTCTTGTAGCGCGACAGGCGCGTCTCGATCAGGTGGATGTCCTTGTTGGCCGGCTGGTCGCTGTCCTTGAACGGGAAGTGGCGGTCGATGATCTGCCCGGCCAGTACGCGCCCCAGCAGGCCCGACAGGTTGGCCTCGAGCTTGTCGCGCAACTGGCGCAGCGCGTAGGGGCGGCGCTCGTCGTCCGGCAGGTCCAGTTGGCGTAGCGCGCGGTTCACTTCCTGGTTGGCGGTGGCGGCGCCGAGACTGTCGGACAGGCGCAGGCGGAATTCGGCCGCCGACTGCACGTCCAGCTCCAGCCGCAGCGCCTGGCTCAGGGTCTCATCGCTGCACAGGTCGGCGGCGTACTGCTCCAGGCTGGTGGTGCGGGTCAGCAGTGACAGGCCGACGAACAGCAGCACGTTGATCGCCAGCGACAGGGTGGTGACCCGGGTCCAGATCGACATCCCCAGCGGAATCTGGATGTCGGTGCCGGGCAGGGTGATGCCGCTGAGGCCGAAGATGGCCGGCAGCAGCAGGCCGCCGGCCCAGATGCACATGCCCGCCAGCAGGCCGGCGATAAAGCCGCGGCGGTTGCCCTGCGGCCAGTGGATCACCGCGAAGATGCCGGGCAGGAACTGCAGTGAGGCGATGAACGCCAGCAGCGCCAGGTCGGAGAGGGACAGTCGGTTGTTCAGCAGCAGGTAGAAGCCGAACCCGGCCAGGAACATCGCGGCCACCAGCGCCCGCCGCAACCACACCAGCTGGCGGTACATGTTGTCCTCGGAGTGCCAGCGGGTGCCCGGCAGCAGCCAGTGGTTCATGACCATGGTGGACAGCGCCAGGGTCATCATCACCAGCGCACCGGTGGCGGCCGACAGGCCGCCGATAAAGGCCAGGGTGGTCAGGGCCGCGGAGCCGCTGGCGCGCGGTACGGCCAGTGCGAAATACTGCACCGGTTCGGCCACATCCAGCGCGAAGCCGGCCCACATGATCGGGAAGATCGGCAGCGCCATCAGCAGCAGGAACAGCGGGAAACCCCAGCTGGCGTGGCGCAGGGTCTTGGCGGCGGCGCGCTCGGCGACGCTCAGGTAGAAAATGTGGGGCATCGCCACCGCGGTGGCGATAAACACCAGCAGCAGCGTGTGCGACGAGCCCTGTTTGATCGGGGTGTACAGCAGTTGCTGCATGTCGGGGTTCCGGGTCAACCACTGGTCGAGGCCGTTGAAGCCGCCGAAGACGCCGTAGATCGCATAGCCGCCCACCGCCAGCAGCGCCACCAGCTTGACTACCGACTCCAGCGCCATGGCACTGGACAGCCCGGCGCGGCGCTCGCGCGTGGCGCCGTACATGCTGGTGAACACCGCCAGCAGCACGCAGTAGAAGAAGGCGATCAGGTTTTTGCTGGTGACGCCGCTCTCCGCCAGTCCCAGTGCGGCGACGCTGTCGCGGGACAGCAGCGCCAGCGTCTCGGCCACCGCCTGTATCTGCAGTGCGATCAGCGGCAGCAGTGCCAGCAGCATGAACAGGGTGGCGAGGGTGCCGGCCTCGCGGCTGTGGTAGCGGAATACCAGCAGGTCCGCGGGCGAGGTTAACTGGTAGCGCTGTGCCAGGCGCGCCAGCGGCTCCAGCGCCACCGGTGCGAACAGGAACATGGCGCCGGTGCCCAGGTAGTAGGCCAGCACGCCGTAGCCGTACTGCCAGGCCAGGTCGACGATGCCGTAGAAGGTCCAGGCGGACATGGAAACGCCCAGCGACAGCACATAGATCAGCGGGTGGCGCACCCAGCGCGACGGCAGCCAGCCCTTGGATGTGGCGAAGGCGACGAAAAACAGCGCGGCGATATAGGCGACACCGATCAGCGCGATATGCGTCAGTTCAAAACCCATGGTCAAAGCTCATCCGACTTGCGCCTGGCCTGCACGAACACCGCCAGCAGGATCAGCACGAACCACAGGATAAACGGCCGGTACCAGGCCCCGGACGGGTTGATCATCCAGGTGAATATGGTCGGCGAGAAGACGTAGCCCACCAGAACCAGCAGGATTAAAAGCGTGCGGTTGGTCATAAAGGCCGGGACTCGGGACTCGGGACTCGGGACTCGGTCGGAGACATAGGAGGTATCTTCGCTGGCGCGCTAATGACTGAAGCGTGTAAGTATGCCGGGATCTACAGGGAATTTCAGTAGGGTGCGCTGTGCGCACCATTGATCAGGCCGGTGCGCACGGCGCACCCTACTTGAGTCCCGAGTCCCGAGTCCCGAGTCCCGAGTCCCGATCAGGCCAGATGGCGGTTGCGCAGATCTACCTGCCGCCTCTGCCAGCGGGCCGCCGCCCAGCTGAGAATCTGCTCCGGCGTCTCGCCAGAGAGTTGGGCTGGCAGATGAAAACCGAGAAAGCCCAGCGCCGTGCACAGGTTCTTCGATGCGCGGCGGTCGTCTATGGCCGGGGCGTGGTTCTGCTTGCTCAGTTTCTGCTGATTGTCGGGTCCCATCACCAGCGGAAGGTGACCGAACTGTGGCGGTTGTGATCCCAGCAGTTTGAACAGCCGTTGCTGGGCGCCGGTGGTGTCGAGCAGGTCGGCGCCGCGCACCACGTGGCTGATACCCTGGTCGATATCGTCGGCGACCACGGCCAGCTGGTAGGCGTAGAGACCGTCTTTGCGCTTGAGAATGGTGTCGTCGTCGATGTGTTGGCGCTGCGATCCCTGCCAGATATCGTCGAAGATCTCCTCGCCGCCGGCACTTTTCAGGCGCAGGGCTGCGCTGCCGTCGTCGCGCCGTTTTCCCCGGCGGCAGCCGCTGTTGTCGTGGCCGCCGGCTGCGCGGATCTGTGCGCGCGTGCAGCGGCAGGGATACAGCAGGTCCCGCTCGGCCAGTGTTGCAAGGACTTCCTCGTAGAAGCCGTGGCGGCGACTCTGCCACTCCAGCGGGCCCTGCCAGTGCAGGCCGTGGGCGTCGAGGGATTTGAGAATGCGATCGGCAGCGCCGGGTTCTTCCCGCGGCGGGTCCAGGTCCTCCATGCGCACCAGCCAGGTGCCGCCGTGGGCGACGGCGTCCAGGTAGCTGCCGAGGGCGCAGACCAAGGAGCCGAAATGTAGCGGTCCGGTGGGGGAGGGGGCGAAGCGGCCTGTGTAGGGGTGGGGGCTATCCAAGGCGCGGCTTTGATTCCAAGGGGGTGGTGCCAGTAAGAAAATTCCTGGGTGGCAGGACCTTCGCTTTTGGCTTCGGTACTCTTTTGAGCCGAGCTGTAGGGTGTGCCGTGCGCACCATTGACCTGCCGGTGCGCACGGCGCACCCTACTGAGAGTCCCGAGTCCCGAGTCCCGAGTCCCGAGTCCCGAGTCCCGAGTCCCGAGTCCCGAGTCCCGAGTCCCGAGTCCCGAGTCCCGAGTCCCGAGTCCCGAGTCCCGAGTCCCGACAAAAAATCAGCCCGAGATCTGCTTTTCCTTGATCTCCGCCAGGGTCTTGCAGTCCACACACAGGGTGGCGGTGGGCCGGGCCTCCAGGCGGCGGATGCCGATTTCCACGCCACAGGCCTCGCAGAAGCCGTAGTCGTCCTGGTCGATCAGTTCCAGAGTGGCGTCGATCTTCTTGATCAGCTTGCGTTCGCGGTCGCGGGTGCGCAGCTCCAGGCTGAATTCCTCTTCCTGGCTGGCGCGGTCGGCCGGGTCCGGGAAGTTGGCAGCTTCGTCCTTCATGTGGGAAACGGTGCGGTCCACTTCCGCCATCAGCTCGGCTTTCCAGGCCAGCAGCAAGTTGCGGAAATGCTCCTGCTGCTTCTCATTCATGTACTCTTCGCCCTTTTTCTCCTTGTAGGGCTCAAAGCCGTGCAGAGATTCGGTGCTCGCAGCAGTTCTGGGCATAATCGTTGCCTCTCTTTCTTTACGGACCCCCGTTTATGGGGGCGATACCACCAAATTCAATCAGCCTAGTCCGGAATTCTCCGTAGTGATGCATTTTTAACCCACTTGAGCGGGATGCGGTGACCGGCTATTCCTCCCCGGTGCGCCGATACCCCTGGCGACCGAGGGCGAAGAAGCTACCAAATCTCTTCTGTTCGCGCCACAAAATGTTGTCCGGTATATTGCGGCGTCCAAATTGTCAGTTTAGGTCGTCACGTGAAGCTGAATCCCCCCCTGGAAAAGGCCACTCTGCTGCGCCGCT
This sequence comes from Microbulbifer litoralis, assembly GCF_023634065.1. Taxonomy (GTDB): domain Bacteria; phylum Pseudomonadota; class Gammaproteobacteria; order Pseudomonadales; family Cellvibrionaceae; genus Microbulbifer; species Microbulbifer litoralis. Next base: position 419,782 of record NZ_JALKCV010000001.1, on the reverse strand, counting down.
ACAAGCGTTTTCTCGCCGATGTCGTGACCGAGAAGGGTGAATCTTTCACAATCCACTGCCCGAATACCGGTTCGATGAAAAACTGCTGGGTTGAGAACAGCCACTGCTGGTACTCGGATTCGGGCAATCCCAAGCGCAAGTACCGCCATACGCTGGAAGTCACCACCACGCCGGAGGGGGCTCTGGCGGGGGTCAATACCGGTCGCGCCAACGCGTTGGTCGAGGAGGCGATCGAGACGGGGGTGGTGGTGGAGTTGCAGGGTTACGACAGCCTGCGGCGGGAGGTCCGCTACGGTGCGGAGAACAGCCGCATCGACCTGCTGCTGGCCGGCGATGGGGGTGATTGCTATGTGGAGGTCAAGAATGTGACCCTGGCCGAGGGCGGGCGCGGCCTGTTCCCGGATGCGGTCAGCAGTCGCGGCACCAAGCACCTGCGCGAGTTGCAGAAGCTGGCCGAGGACGGAGTGCGGGCAGTGCTCTTCTACTGTGTCCAGCACACCGGTATCGAGACGGTGGAGGCGGCGCGGGACATAGATCCGGCCTATGCGGCGGCGCTGGATGGGGCGCTGACGGCGGGGGTGGAGGTGCTGGCGTACCGGGCGCGGATCGATACCGGGGAGATTGTGCTGGCCGAAAATATCCCGTTTATTTGCGGCGCTTCAAACTGTCGCCGTTAGCGTTAGATAGTTCATTGGCGGCACTGCTACCGGTAGCAGCACCTTCGCATCGGCATTGAAGTTCTATTTGGCTACTTGGAAGTGTGGAAAGAACTGTGAAGCCGATGCAAAGGTCCTGATACCGGGGAAGGGTTTTGGGACTGTCTGCGAGAGGGACCTCGCAGACAAGCCTCCAGGGATGGATTCACGGCGTGTCCCGAAACCCTTCCCCGGTAGCAGGGCCGCCACTGGATTGTCTTATTCGCACCAGCTAAACAGGGCGAATACAAGGTTCGCCCCTACAACGAAGACCCTAAACTTTGTAGTCAGTCGGCCATCAACACATAGAGCCCCTCGGGCGAGTGCTCCACCGGCAGCGGTGTCAGCGCATCGCCGGCGCAGGGGCCGGCGATGCACTCGCCGGTTTCGATTTCGAACAGGGCGCCGTGGGAGGCGCACTGGATCAGCGCGCCGTCCGGATCCAGGAACTGGTCTTCCTGCCAGTCGAGGCCGATGCCCTGGTGTGGGCAGACATTTTTATAGGCATAGATCTCGCCGCCTTTCATTACGGCGAAAACATTGTCGACGCCCTCCGGCGTATCCCCCAGGGCAAAACCCTTCGACTGGCCTTCCGCCAACTCGTCATAGCGGCAAAGAAAATATTTCTGCACGGCAACTCTTGTCTGCAATGGATTATTCGGGAGCCGCGAGTGTAACGGATGTGCTTCTCTTTTGCCCGTCGCGCAGATAGCCCATGCTGATCTCATCGCCGGCGCGGTGATTTTCCAGCACATTCAGCAGGTCGTCGTAATTGCGCACCGGTTTGCTGTCCAGTTCGACGATGATATCGCCCAGTTGCCAGCCGCCGCCGCGTGTGCGGTAAACACCGCGCAGGCCGGCGCGCTCGGCGGGCGTGCCCGGCGCCGCGCGCAGTACCGCCACACCCTCGAAGCCATAGCGGCTGGCCCACTGGTCCGGCGCCGACTGGATGCCGATCACCGGGCGCACCAGGCGGCCGTGGGCGATCAGTTCCGGCACTATCTTCTTCACCGTATCCACCGGGATGGCGAAGCCGATGCCCACGCTGGCACCGCTGGGGCTGTAGATGGCGGTGTTGACGCCGATCAGCCGGCCGCGGCTGTCCAGCAGCGGGCCGCCCGAATTGCCCGGGTTGATGGCCGCATCGGTCTGGATCACATTGCGGATGGTGCGGTTGTTGGCCGCCTGGATCTCGCGGCCCAGGGCGCTGACCACACCGGTGGTCAGGGTGGTGTCGAGGCCGAAGGGATTACCGATGGCCAGCACCTTGCGGCCCACGGCGAGATTGTTGGAGGTGCCGGCCACCAGCGGTTCCAGGTGTTCGCGCGGGGCGTCGATTTTCAGTACCGCCAGGTCCTTTTCCGGTGCCGAACCCACCAGCTCGGCGGGCCACTCGCTGCGGTCCTGCAGGGTGATGGTGACCTCGCTGGCGCCCTCGATAACGTGGAAGTTGGTGACCACGTGGCCCTGGTCATCCCAGACAAAACCGCTGCCGGCGCCCTTGGGCACCGTGTGCAGGCGCAGGCTCCAGCGGTCGCGGACCACCGTCTCGTTGGTGACGTACACCACCGATGGGCTGGCGAAGTTGAACACCTGCATGGTGTTCCGCTCGTCGTCGGTGGAGAAGTCGGGAAGTGCCGGGGCGGCCGTGGCCAGGGTGGCCAGCAACAGCAGTGGTGCGGCCAGCAACAGTCTTTTCAGTTTGTTCATGGTCGGCGATCGGGTATTGCGGGTGGGCGGAAATGGTAACCCGGCCGCGGGCCGGGTTGATAGCGGCGTCTTGCGGGGCGGCCTTTACTGCGGCTGGCCCCGCAGTGCCTGGATACGGTCTTCCAGCGGCGGGTGGCTGGCCAGCAGCGCGCCCATGTTGCCGTAGATACCGAAGGCCTTCATATTGCTCGGCAGCGGCTGCTCCCGGCCCGCTTCGGACTCGGACTTGATGCGCTGCAGGGCGGCAATCATCGACTCCCGGTTGGCGAGCGTGGCGCCGGCGTGGTCGGCGCGGTATTCGCGGCGGCGGCTGAACCAGGCCACTACCATCATCGCGAAGACACCGAAGACGATATCCATGACGATCGAGGTCACGAAGTAGCCGATACCCAGCCCCTGCTCGTTGCGCAGAATGACCCGGTCGACGAAGAAGCCCACCAGCCGCGCAAAAAACATCACGAAGGTGTTCACCACCCCCTGGATCAGCGCCAGGGTTACCATATCGCCGTTGGCGACGTGGCCGATTTCGTGGCCGATCACCGCCCGCGCCTCGTCGCGATTGAAGCGCTCCAGCAGCCCGGCGCTCACCGCCACCAGCGCGCTGTTGCGGTTCCAGCCGGTGGCGAAGGCGTTGGCCTGGGGCATCGGGAAAATCCCCACATCCGGCATGCCGATGCCCGCTTTCTGCGACAGCTCGCGCACCGTGTCCACCAGCCACTGCTCGTCGGCGGTCTGCGGCTTGTCGATCACCTGGGTGCGGGTGCTCATGCGGGCGATGGTCTTCGACATCAGCAGCGAGATCAGCGCGCCGCCGATACCGAAAATGGCACACAGCAGGAAAAGGCCGGAGAGGTTCAGGTCGACGCCGTTGGCGGCGAGAATGCCCTGGATCCCCAGCAGATTGAAGATGATGCCAGCCAGGACCATGACGGCCAGGTTGGTCAGCAGAAACAGGCCAATACGCAACATCGGTGCTCTCCATCCAATGCAGTTACGAAAAGTGTAGATAGGGACGCCCGATACGCTTTCAAGACGGCTTGCGCCGAATTGAACGCTCTCTCGGTGACTGGAGGTTTCCGTTTTGCCCGGCGCTCCGCCGCAATCGGGAGATGGGCCGACGCCTGTTAATCTGTATCCTGCGAGGCCAGCAGGCGGTCGGCTTCGCTGGCCAGGCGCTGTTTCAGGTCCGGGTCCAGTTCGTTCCAGTGCACATCCATCAGCGCGCCCTGCAGGGCGTAGAGCAGCACGCGGGAGGCGTTGATACCGCGGCTGCGGATATTGATGAAGGCGTCGACCGGACCCACGCGGTGGAGGTCGTCACGGGAGCGGATACCGATGGAATGGAGGATATTGACGGAGGCGAGGCCCAGGTTTTTCAGCTTTAACAGCTCTGATTGACTCGGGTGCATGGATTATCCCTAACAGGTTGTACTTCCGTGTGTCTGCGGCCAGATCCCGCGGCCGATCCATTGAACATAGCATAAAATACTAATGGGCCAAACGTTCATTAGTATTGGTACTAAAAAGCATCCGGCACGCTGGTTCCCAACGGGTCTGGCGGCGGGTTTGGCATCTGGTAAAGTTGTTGTTCACTTTAGTCCGGTTTGTCCGTTGATTCTGTTTATTGAGGTCTGGTCATGTTGAGCGTGCCGCTGGAACGTATGCTGCTGGGGCTCGGCGACGAGCATGTGATCCTCGAGCCCCGCTCCGGGCAACTGTTGCACCCGGAGGCGCTGGTGGCCTTCGAGCGCCTGGCCGCCGACGCCCGCAATGCCGGTTTTGACCCGTTGGTGGTGTCCGGCTTCCGCAGCTTCGAGCGCCAGCGCACCATCTGGAACCGCAAGGCCTCCGGCCAGCGACCGGTGCTCGACAGCGACGGCGCCGAACTGGATGTAGCGCAGTTGTCGCCGGAACAGATCGTCTACGCCATATTGCGCTGGTCGGCCCTGCCGGGCGGCTCGCGCCACCACTGGGGCACCGACTTCGATGTGGTCGACGCCGCCGCCATGCCGGAGGATTACCGGCCGCAACTGACACCCCGGGAAGTGGCCGACAACGGACTCTTCGGCCCCTTCCACGTCTGGCTGGACGAACGCATCGCCGCCGGCGAAAGTCACGGCCTGTTCCGCCCCTACGCCGAGGACCGCGGCGGTGTGGCGCCGGAGCGCTGGCACCTGAGTTATGCGCCGCGCGCAATCGAGTTGCAGCAGCTGCTGACGCCGGAGCGGCTCTGTGAACAGCTTCAGCGCTGCGAGCTGGAATTGTGCGACACTGTGTGCGATCAGATTGATACGATCTATACGCGCTTTGTCGCGGTGCCGGATCACTGTTACCCGAATTTTGACAAGTAGTTCCCCCTCCCTTTCTGGAGGGGCCCCGGGAGAGGGCGGCTGCCGCTTCCGGTGACCGGAGAGGACCCCAATCATCAACGGCAATATCGAACAGCGGGATATCTGGGGCGCCATGCGCGCCGAGGCCACCGAAGCCGCCGCGGGCGAGCCGGTGCTGGCGAGTTATTTCCACAACACCGTGCTGCGCCACAAGTCCCTGGACGACGCGCTCGCCTATCAATTGGCGTCGGTGCTGGACCACAGCGCCCTGACGGCCACCGCCCTGCAGGAAGTGATCGCCAGCGCGCTCGAACGCGACACGGAAATCGGCCGCAGGATGCGCGAGGATATCTGTGCCTGGTATGACCGCGATCCGGCCTGCGACCAGTACCTGACGCCGTTTCTGTATTTCAAGGGCTTCCACGCGTTGCAGTCCCACCGCGTTGCCCACTGGCTGTGGCGAAACGGGCGGCACACGCTGGCGCTGTATTTCCAGAGTCGCGTGTCGGAGCAGTTTGCGGTGGATATTCACCCGGCGGCCCGCTTCGGCGGCGGTATCATGATCGACCACGCCACCGGCCTGGTGGTGGGGGAGACCAGTGTCGTCGGGGACGATGTTTCCATACTGCACTCGGTGACCCTGGGCGGCAGTGGCAGTGGCGGCGGCGACCGCCACCCGAAGATCGGCCGCGGGGTCATGATCGGCGCGGGGGCGAAAATTCTCGGCCCGGTCAGGATCGGGGCGGGCGTCAAGGTGGCGGCCGGCAGCCTGGTGCTGCGGGATGTGCCCGAACACTCGACGGTGGCCGGCGTGCCGGCGCGTATCGTCGGCAGTAAAAGTGCGGCGGTACCCGCCTACACCATGGATCAGTCGCTGGATTCAGACGACGCTTAAACAAAAAGAGGCAATGCCATGTCGCAACCCACCTACAGTGTGATTTTCCGCGGGGACCTTTTGCCCGGCTACACCGCCGGCGATGTCAAGGCGAACCTCGCGCGCCTGTTCAAGGCCGGCCCGGCGGCAGTGGAGAAACTGTTCAGTGGCCGCCCGCTGGCGATCAAGAAAGGCCTGCCGAAAGCGAAGGCGGAGCAGTTGCAGGCGACGCTGGCCAAACTGGGCGCGCAGGCCGCACTGAAGGCCGAGGGCGAGCCCGCGGCACCGCCACCCCCGCCCGCGGAGGCCGAACCCGCGGCACCGCAAGCGCAGGCAGCAGAGCCCGCTGCAGCGGCTGGCGGCGACTGGGGCCTGGCGCCGATGGAGGGCAACCTGGTCAAGGAACACGAGCGCGAGCGAAAAGAAGCGGTGCAGGTTTCGGTGGATCACCTGAGCCTGAAACCGGCGCAGGGCAATCTGGTTGAAGAGGGCGAGCATCGGCGGAAGCAGCCGGTGATGGTGGATATTCCGGATTGGCAGGTCAATTAGGTTTTTCTGCAGTTCGGGGGAATCCTGTGTTCGTTGTTTGACTCGCTGTGTCATTAGATGAGTCGGTGACGGCAGCAGCGCCTTCGCATCGGCAGCAGGTGCCACAATAGGGCGAATATAACGTATGTCCCTGCAACACAATGCCCACCTGCTGACTAAAGGAGCCTGGTCCGCCCAGCGCGGCTCAGTATTCCAACCGCAACCCTACCCTGAACTGCCGCCCATTTTCATAAAATCCCTGCGGAATCCCTGAGGCGCTGCGGATAGTGATCACTTCATCGGTCAGGTTGACCGCCTCCGCGGTCAGCTGTGTGTAATCGTTCAGCGCCCACTGCAGGCTGGCATCCCACTGGCGATAGGCGGCGGTCTCGCTCTGGGAGCCGGCCACAATGTCGCCGTAGGAGCGCGAGCGGTAGTTGTAGGACAGGCGGCCGCTGAAGCGCCGTTTCTCGAAATAGACACTGGCGTTGAACTGGCTGCGGGAATTGCCCGGCAGTTCCAGTGAGCGGCCGCCGTCGGGGGAGGGGACGCCGGCATCGGTATAGGTGTAGTTGCCCAGCAGGCCGAAGCCGTTGGCGAAGTCCTGCTGCCACTGCAGCTCGAGCCCACGAATATCCGCCCCCGGCCCGTTCTGCGGCCGGGTGATATACAGTGCCTGCCCGTTCACCTGCTCCTTCGCCACGTGGGGATAGACAAAGGTGGATATGTCCTTGAAGAACAGCGTGGCCGCGGCCATCGAGGCCTCGGCGAAATACCACTCCAGGCTCAGGTCCAACTGGTCCGCGCGGTAGGGCTCCAGGTCGGGATTGCCCGCCGCACCCGAGCCGCTGGTCGGATCGATGATGATACCCGGGCTCAGGTCCTGGTAATTCGGTCGCGCCATCACCTGCGCCAGGGCCGCGCGCAGCGACAGATCCTCGGCGGCGCGATAGTGGATATTCACACTGGGCAGCGTATCCCGATAGCGGTTGCGCACCGTCTGCAGCCGGTCTTCGCGGTAGGCGCTGGCCCGCTGGCGGGTTGCCACCGAGCGCAGGCCCAGGTTGCCCGACCAGGGGCCGCGTTCGAAATCGAGCCGGATATATTCCGCCAGGCTGTGTTCGCGAATGCGGAAATGGGCGTTGCGGTCCTCGCGGTACTGCATCAGGCCGCGGTCGTACAGCGGCTGTATGACCGATTGCAGCAGCGCCGGATCGGCGATCGCGTAGCGGGTCAGGGTGGCACTGTTGGCCGCCTGGGCGTTGAGTTCCGGCCCCGGGCCGCCGCTGACCCGATCGAGACCAACCCGTCGCAATATGGCCCAGTCCGGGTGACTGGTATCGATACTGCCGACGGTCAGGTTGTTCTCCACCGCGTGGTTGCGGTATTTGAAGCCGAACCTGACTGCACTCAGCCATGCGCCCGGCAACTGCCGCTCGAAATCCAGCTGGCTGTAGTTTTCGCGGTTCTCCATCGCGCGGATCCAGTCGCGGGAGACCGGCGAGAAGCTGTCCAGGCTCGCCGCATCGAGCGGGTCCAGGTCCAGGTATTCCACTTCCAGCGCATCGCGATCCAGCCGGAAGCGGACCCGGCTGTTGCCGGTAAAGCGGTACAGGCGATCGCGATCGGTGCCGCCGCGGGCCCGGGTGTTGCCGAGTTGCAGGTGACCGGTCCAGGTGTCGCCGCGATAGCGGATGTCCAGGTCGCTGACCGCGGTATCGATATAGGCCCGGCGCTGGATGCTGTCGAGCAGTGCCCCGGTGGAATCGGCGTTGGTCAGGGTGCCGCCCGCGAGCACCGGGTGGCCGTCGTCGGCGGAGATATAGCGCGGCTGTTCCACCGCGGCCGGCGGATCCTCGCGCAGCTTGTAGCCGCCGGGGGAGAACAGGAAGTTGTGGTTGCTGTTGTCGATATCCAGTTCCGAGCGCACCAGGTTCAGCGCGCTGTCCCAGCGCTCCCCCGGTGCCCACTGCAGGGTCAGGTTGGCGGTGGTGTGGGCGCGCTCCTGTTCGAGCAGGGCGCTGCCGCCGCCCCAGATGGCGTACACATCGTCGCGGCTGTTGCCGTCGGTATCGGTCACCCGGTAGAGGGTATTGTCGGCGAAGGTTTCCAGGCCGTCGCGGCGGCTGCGGCGCCGCTGGTGGTTGATCGATGCCAGCAGGCCGAGACTGCCGTCGGCGTTTTTCCAGCTACTCAACAGGGACGCCTGGGGCGCCATTGCGTCCGCCAGTTCACTGTATTGCTGTTCGAAGGAAATATGGGTCTCCAGTGGGTCCATGGCCAGCGGCCGGCGGGTGCGCACGATCACCGTGCCGCCGATACTGCCCTCGTCCAGGTCCGCGCTGGGTGTCTTGTGTACCTCCAGTGATTGCACCAGCTGCGAGGCCAGGGTGGAATAGTTGAAGCCGCGGCTCAGGTTGTCGTTGGCCCACCAGTAGGCGGAGGCCACATGCTGGCCGTTCAGCAGCGTGCGGTTGATATCCTTGTCGGTGCCGCGGATATTGACGTCGCGACCCTCGCCCCACAGCCGGTCCACCGACACGCCGGCGATGCGCTGCAGCGAATCGGCCACATTTCTGTCCGGAAACTTGCCGATATCCTCGGACGTGATAACGTCGACCAGGTTGCCGCTGCGCCGCTTGATCGCCAGGTTGCGCTCCAGCGTGCCGCGCACACCGGTGACATAGGTCTCCTCCAGCGTGCGCCGCGGCCCGCCATCGGGCTCGGCAGAGGTTTCCGGTACGGCGCGGGGCGCGGTGCCGGGCCGCACCACCAGGGTTCCGCCGCTGCCGAAACGGAAATCGAGCTGGCTGCCGTCGAGCAATCGGCGCAGGGCCACGTCGGGCGGCAGCCGGCCCTGAACCGGGAGGCAGTTCCCCTGGGGCAGTATGTCGGTGCGATAGAGAATCTGCAGGTCCGCCTGTTCGGCGAACAGGCGCAGGGCCCGATCCAGGGGCTGTGCCCCGATATCGAAGTCGACCGGCTCCAGGGCGGTGGCCGGCGGTCGCGGTCCGGCGGCCACACAGTCGGCGCCTGTGCTGGCGAGCAACAGTGCAAAGAGGGCGCCGCGCGCGGCTGTGCGCAGGGCTGCCTTTGAGGCTGGAGCGGGCGGTCTGGTCATTATTATCGTTCGAGTAGGGTGGCCCGGCTGCGGGGCCAACGCCCAGAAAATACTCGATTTGATTGCGCGCCCGCAAGCGGTCCGGTCGCGGTGCCGGAAGATAAGAATCATTTTGAAAAAGTTGTCGGGGAAATGCCGGATCCGGCGTTTAGGCCGTTTATGGGGAAGCGTTTGTCCGACGGGGGATCGATGGCCGTATCCAAAGCAAACCTGCGCCTTGTGAGCAGCAAGCCGGAGCCCGCGGACAGCGGCGACCGGGCCTATGTCGAGGAACTGTACACTGCGCACAGCGCGGCCCTGTGCCGCTATATCGCCCGTATGCTGCCGGGTGGGCGGCAGGATGTGGAAGTGATACTGCAGGAAACCTACGTCAAGCTGTTGCGACAGGAGAGCCTGCAGCACCTGCGGGAAAACCCGCGGGCCTACATCTACACCGTGGCCACTAACCTGGTCCGCGACAGCCTGCGCCGCCAGTTGCGCCGCCGCAGCGAGCAGCACCACAGCTACGACGACAGCGAGCACGAAAGCCGTACCCCCTCGCCGCCGGGAGCCGCCGAATGGCAGCAGAACCTGGGCAGGTTGAAACAGTCGCTGCTGGAGCTGAAACCGGTGGTGCGCCGCGTGTTCCTGCTGAGTCGTTTCGAACAGATGACCTATCCGGAAATTGCCGAGACCCTGTCGATCAGTACGCGCAGTGTCGAGCGGCATATGAGCAGGGCGATGGAGCACCTGCAGAGAGAGCTGAGCGATATCCTATGAAGCGCGTCGATGATATGACGGACGAATCGATAGAGAAAGCGGCCGCGGACTGGGTGGCCCGCGAGGACGGCGGCGCATTGAGTGCCGCCGGGCAGCGCGCGCTCGATCGCTGGCTGCGCCAGGACGAGCGCCACCGGCTCGCCTATGCCAACTGCCGCCAGCTTTCGCTGATGACCGGCTTCCTGGCCGACGATGGGGATTTGCGGGCGGAAACGGCGGCAGTGCGCCGGCGCTTCCGGCGGCGCGCCTTCGGCTGGAAGGCGTTGCTGCAGGTGGCGGCCGTCATGTTGCTGGCCCTGGCGGCAACGTGGCTGCAGCAGTATTTTGCCGTGGATTACTACCAGACACAGATCGGCGAACAGCGTGTGGTGCACCTGGAAGACGGCTCCACGCTGATGCTGAACACCGACAGCCGCGTGGGGGTGCGCTATACCCGCGGGCTGCGCGCGCTATTCCTGGAGCGCGGCGAGGCCTTCTTCATGGTGGCGAAAAATCCACAGAGGCCGTTTGTGGTCAATGTGCAGGGCAGCGAGGTACGGGCGCTGGGTACGGCGTTCAATGTGGCCCGGCGCGCCGGCGACGTACGCGTGGCGGTCACCCAGGGCGTGGTGGAAGTGCGGGCCGGGGACGCGGCGGGCAATCGCCGCTCCCTCGCCAGGATGTTGCCGGGGCAGGGCTTCAGCTACAGCCCGGAGCAGCCGCAGGACAACAGCGGCGTGGCACCGGTCAACCTGGAAAAAGTGACCGCCTGGCAGGCCAGCAGGATCTATTTCGACAACGACCGGCTCGACGACGCAGTGGTCGAATACAACCGCTACACCACTCGCAAGATTGTACTGGTGGGCGACGAACTGGCCGGGGAGCGGATCAGCGGTGTGTTCAATATCGGCGACGCCGACGCACTGGCCTTTGCCCTGGAGGAGAGTTTCGGCGCGCGGATCAATAAGAGCGAACAGCGGATCCTGGTATTGCCCGGCCGGGATTGATTCCCCGGCGGTTCACAATTCCGCGATGGAAAAGTGATGGCTGGCGATATCGAAGCCCTCGCGCAGATAAAAACGGTGGGCGGCAAAGCGCTGTACGCCGGAGTCCAGATGCATCTGACCACAGCCGATTTCCCTTGCATAGCCTTTCAGCCATTCGATCAGCAGGCGCCCGGCGCCTGTGGAGCGGCAGTTTTCATCGGTAACCAGGTCGTCGATATAAATGTGCTTTCCCCAGGCCAGTTTCTCGCCCAGGGTAAACCCGGCCACGCACAGGGCGCGGTCGCCCTCGATCACACAGGCCAGCTGGTAGCCGCCCTGTTGTTGCTTGCGGATCTGTGCCTTGATCTGCTCGAGGTTGTACTGGGGGCGGAGCTGCAACAGGGTTTTGGCGGCCGGATCGATTTCACTTTCCGGTGTGAGCAATTGTACTTGCATCGTTATTTGCCCACTCTACTCTAACAGGGCCGCTTGAAACGTTTGCGCAGGCGCTCGGCCTCGATGCGACTGACACATTCCTCGGCGTGGTCGTTGATCAGGCCCATCGCCTGCATGAATGCGTAGACGGTGGTGGGGCCGACAAATTTCCAGCCGCGTTTTTTCAGGTCTTTCGACAGCGCGATGGACGCGGCGGAGGTGGAGGCGGTCTGCGGTGGGGCCAACGCGTCCTCCGCCGGTTCGTAGCGCCAGATATAGGCGGCCAGCGACCCCTCCTGTTGCACCAGTTCGCGGACGCGCCGGGCATTGTTGATGACCGCCTCGATTTTGCCGCGGTGTCGGATTATCCCCTTGTCCCGAAGCAGCCGCTCCACGTCCCTGGCGGTAAATTGCGCCACCCGCTCGAAATCGAAATGGTGGAAAGCCTCGCGAAAGTTTTCCCGCTTGGCCAGTATGGTGCGCCAGCTGAGGCCGGATTGAAAGCTCTCCAGGCAGAGTTTTTCAAACAGGCGGCGGTCGTCCGCCACCGGGAAACCCCACTCTTTGTCGTGGTAATCAAAGAACTCCGGGGTGACGGTGCACCAGCCGCAGCGGAGTCTGCCGTCGGGGCCGGGGATCGGGTTGCTCATTGCGACGCTCCCTGTTGAAAATTGAAACTGAACTGGAGATCAGTCGAGAAGGAAAGCCAGCCGCTCATCCGTTTTCGACGGGCTGATCTCCAGAATCTCTGCGGTGACGATATGTTCGGTCACGAACGGATCGCTATCGACGAACGTCTCGAGGTCCTCGCGGGAAATGTTGTGGGCCAGGATGCCACCGCCCCGGGCCGGCTGCAGGCTTCCCGCCAGCAAGAATACACCGTCGTCGAGCCCCTGTTTCAGCCAGCTTTTATGCGCCTCCATAAACTCGCCCATACGCTCGCGATTTCCGGAAAACTTCAGCAATACGATAAACACGGCAGTCTCCTTCCTGTCATTGGTTGGTTATATCGTCCAGCCATTCGCACATCTGCCCGACCTCCCGCCGGACGAACTTCTCATCCCCAAAGGCGTTGAACAGCGTGGCCACGCCCTGGCTGCGGCTGAGCAGGTGGGCAGCCAGCTGGCCGGCATCCCGCCTGTGGCCCAGCTGCACAAACTGCGATTTCAGCCAGTCGTGAAACAGGGTGAAAAGCTCGTTGGCCTCGCCCTGTGCCGAGTGATTCAGCTTGGCCAGTTCGCTGCTCAGGGTGCCCACGGGGCAGCCATAGTTTCTGATCTTGTCGCCGTTGACCAGCAGGATATGAATGAAGCAGCGGATCCTGTCCCGCGGTGTATCCGCCTGCGCCTGCCAGCTCTCCAGCATTTTCCCGGTATTGGCCAGCCGGTGGCGGATCACCGCGGACAGGATTTCGTCCTTGGATTTGAAGTGGTAGTAGAAATTGCCCCGGGATATCCGCACCGCATCGGCGATATGGGCAAAGGAGGTGTGCTCGAAGCCCTGCTGGTAAAACAGCCGGTCCGCGGTTTCGATGATCTGTTCCCGGGTCGGTTTGCCGCTCAATGGCTGTCTCCCTCGTTGACTGTCCGTCTAGCCCGGATATTTCACCAGGCCGCTTAGTATTCAGCGTAACTCTATGTTTTCGTTAATGTTTTCAGGGATCTCCGCGGGGACAGATTGTCACCGGCCAACGCTGGCCACGCCCTCGCTTGATCTCTGCACGCTCAGCACATTTTTGCGGCTAATACGTGCAGTAAGCATGCATGTACGCCACAAAAATGCACTGAGCGCACAGATCTCGGCGCGATCATCGTGGCCCCTAGTGAAATATCCGGGCTAGGTCGTTTGTCCTAGATGTTAGGTCGACTGTCCTATTGCGTCAACAGTGTGCGGTGCAGAACATAAAAAAGGCGCCCGCAGGGGCGCCCAGGAAGGTGACAACATCGATGCCTGTTGTCAGAAGGACAGGCGCGCGCCCAGGCTGTATCGAGGGCCGTTTTCGTAGAAGCCCACCGGGATGCCGTCGGCGGTGCGCATGTAAATGACCTCGTTGGTGAGATTGACCGCGGTCAGGAAAATATCGACATTGTCGGTGGCCATCCAGTTGGCGGTGGCATCCCACTGGTCGTACTCGTCGGTGACCAGCTGCGAGCCGGAGGTGAGGCCGCCGTAGGACTCGGAGCGCATGTTGTAGGACAGGCGCACACTGAAGTCCGCATTTTCATAATAGGCGGAGGCGTTGAACTGGTCGCGGGAGTTGCCCGGCAGTTCCAGTCGGGTGCCGTCTTCGTTCGCCGGTACCTCGGCATCGGTCCAGGTGTAGTTGGCCAGGGCGCCGAAACCGCTGCCGAAATCGTGCTGTACCTGCAGCTCGATACCCTGGATATCCGCCCCCTTGTCCGCATTGTAGGGGCGGGTGACGTTGATGCGCTCGCCGTCTATTTCCTCCACCTGGGTGTCCTGGAATACGAAGGTACTCAGGTCCTTGTTGAAATAGGTCGCGGCCAGCAGGCTGGCATCGCTGAAGTACCACTCGGCGCCGAACTCGAACTGGTCGGCGAATATCGGGTCCAGCTTCGGGTTGCCGGCGGTGGCGGTGCCGCTGGTGGCGTTGATGACGATATTGGAGCTGAGGTTCTGGAAGGTGGGGCGGGCCATGGCGCGGGACGCGGCGGCGCGCAGTATGATGTCCTCACCGAGGTCGTAGATCACGTTCACACTGGGCAGCGCCTCGCGATAGCTGCGGCCGACGGAGCCGCGCTCGCCGTCGATATAGGCGTTGGAGGTCTGGTCGGTTTCCACCAGGCGCACGCCGAAATTACCGTGCAACCGGCCCCGCTCGAACTCCGCCTGCACATAGCCCGCGGTGATTTCCTCGTTGATTTTGTAGTAGGCCCTGGTGTCCTCGGCGTAGGTCATGGCACCGCTGTCCAGGATGCTGTCGATTTTCTGCCGCGCCAGGCCGATATCCATATAGGCGTATTGGGTCAGGGAGCCGGCGCTGGCGGCCTCGCCGTGCAGTGCCGGACTGGGACCGCTGGAGACGTCCGCCAGCGTGATCGCATTCAGCGCCGCCACCTGTTCGGCGATGGCGGGGTTGGTGACGTCCACTGAGCCGTTCTGTCGATTGTTTTCGATGGTGTGATCGCGGAACTTGAGGCCGGTGCGGATCGCGGTGATAAAGCCCAGCTGCAGATCGAAATTGCCGTCCGCCTGGAAGTAGTTCTCGTCGTCTTCCATGACCCGCACCCAGTCGCGCAGGTTGGCGGCGTTCAGGTGCAGTGCGGTGCCGTCGAGCGGGTCGATGCCGGGAAAGCTGAATTCGTTGGTGTTGGGGCCGAAGTTCAGGTCCTCGGCGCTCTCGCCCTCGAACCAGTAGTTGCGGTCTTTGCTGCTGCCACCCTCGGCACTGGTGCTGCCGGCCTGCAGGTGCAGCTGCCAGCCGTCGCCCTCGTAGTCGGCGGCCAGGTCCAGCACTTCGGATTCGACAAAGGAGTCGCGCACGATCGGTTCGTCGGCGACGCCGATGCTGTCCGGGTTTTCGATGGTGCCGCCCACCAGTGCCCGATTGCCGTCGCTGGTGGGAATGAATACCGGGTCGGTGACCGCATCGCCGTTGGGAATCTTGTAGCCACCGGCCACAAACAGGTAGTTCTGGTTGCTGTTGTCCATTTCCATATCGGAGGACACATAGTTGAGCGTGGTATCCCAGCGCTCACCGGGGCGGAACTGCAGGGTGATATTGGCGGTGTCGCGCTGCCGGTCCTGGTTGAAAATGGCCGAGCCGCCGCCCCAGGGCACATAGACATTGTCCGTGGTGTTGCCGTGCTGGTCGGTGACCGTGTACAGGTCGTTGGTGGGAAACACCTCCAGGCCGTCGCGGCGCATGGTGCGGCCCTGGTTGTTGAACGATGCGAGCACGCCGAAAGTCTCCGCCTCATTCTTCCAGCTCAGCAGGCCGGATACCTGTGGATCCCACTCGCCGGGCAGGTCGCTGTAGACGCCCTCGGTGGACAGGTTCACGGTCAGCGGATCCAGGTCCATCGGCTTGCGCGTGCGCACATTCACCATGCCGCCGATACTGCCTTCATCGTGGCGCGCTTCCGGGCTTTTGTAGACCTCCAGTGAGGACACCAGCTCCGAGGCGAGAATCGAATAGTTGAAGCCGCGGCTGGGATTATCGTTGGCCCACCAGTAGGCCGAGGCCACGTTCTGGCCGTTCATCAGGGTGCGGTTCAGGGTGCTGTCGGTACCGCGCACGAAAATATCCCGGCCCTCGCCCCAGATGCGGTCGACGGAAATCCCCGGCACCCGCTGTAGCGAATCGGCGACGTTTTTATCCGGAAACTTGCCGATATCCTCGGAACTGATGGCGTCGACAATGGAGGTGGCGTCGCGCTTTACGTCCAGCGACTGCTGCAGGCTGCCGCGAATGCCGGTGACCACAACCTCCTCGACGGTGTCGCTCTCCTGCGCCAGTGAGCTGGCGGACAGCAGTGCCACGGCAGTGGCCAGCAGGGTTTTTGGGAGGAAGGGGGGCTTGTGCAATCGGTGCGATGGAAGACGCAGACTGTGCATCGGGTTTCTCCATTCTATTGTTATTGGCATCGATGAAACTTCTCGATTGTTCCGCAGGCGAAAATCCCGGCCTGCAACAGGGGTAAACGCCGGCCGCGATAGAAACCCGCCAGTTTTTTTGCCGCGATAATGGGTGGGGTAACCGCACTCGGGACCCGGCGGCCACGGTGCCCCCGCTGCACCGCACACACCGGTAAAGGCATCTCCCCGGAAAGCGGGGATTGTCATAATCTGCTGCCGTATAAGGGGTTCGCCCGCAATGGCAGTAGACAGGAGAGGTAATGTCGACCGATAACAGAGAGAGGACCGGGGCCTGGCGGGATGTCGGGGAGAAACTGTTCGCCCCCGCCCACTACGGGTTTACCGAACGGCAGGCACTGTTGCAGTTCGTCGCCGGGCAGCCTTTTGCGCAGCTGGTTTCCAACGCCTGCGGCGATCTGCGGGTTACCGCCACGCCGCTGTTTCACGAACCGGAATCCGGCGGGCTCAACTTTATCGGCCATATCGCCCGCCGCAACGCCCACTGCGAAGCGATAGAGGATGGCGAGCGGGCGGTGGCGCTCTTCTGCGGACCGGATGCCTACATATCGCCGCGCTGGTTCCGGGACAGGCCCGGGGTTCCCACCTGGAGTTACCTGTCGGTGCAATTGCGCGGCTATTTCAATGCAATTCGCGACCGGGAGGAGACAATGTCGGTGCTGCGGCGCAGCATCGAGCAGATGGAGGCCCTGGCCCACAGGGATGGGGAGCGTCCCTGGACTCTGTCGGAGGCCCCGGAATCGCTGGTGGAGCGGTTGAGCGAGGGTGTGCTGGCATTCCGCTTTGTGGGTGAACGCATCGAGGGCGTGCGCCGGCTCAACCAGGACAAGGGCGAAGTGGACCGCGAGAGCATCATGGCCGGCCTGTCCGGCTCGCCACAGCGCGGCGCCGCGGCGATTCTGGAACTGATGTCTGCGGAACCGCAGTCATAGCGGCGCCCTCCGGGCCCTCGGGCCCGGCCCCGCCCATGTCTCTGCCAGAGGGGCGGGCCTCCCATTGTTGACCCTTTCTTGACAGTTTTAAAAGCGGTGTGGCAGCCTCGAGTACAGTAGTCGGCCCCCTTGTCCCCGGCTGTGTGCAAGAGGAATCCCCATGTCAGAAGAAGGCCTCCGCCCCGCATCGGCCACTTCGCACCTGCCGTCCCGCAAGGCACTGCCGCCCTTCGAGGCGCTGCGGGCATTCGATATCGTTGCCCGGCTCGGCGGCGTGCGCAAGGCCGCCCAGTACCTGTGCCGGGACCACGCGGTGATCAGCCGCCACCTGCGTACCATCGAGGACCGGGTTGGCTGCCGCCTGATCGAGCGCACGCCGGCGGGTGCGGTGCTGACCGAGGACGGTGCCCGCTACCACAAGCAGGTATCGGCGGCGATCGATTCGATCGCCAACGCAACCATCGAGCTGATGAAGCGCAATGACGACCATCTGCTGTACGCCTGGTGCATGCCCGGCTTCGCGCTGCAGTGGCTGGTGGGGCGCCTGGAGGCCTTCGAGAGCGCCAACCCGGTGTTGGATATCGAGCTGCGACCGGCGGATACGATTCCGGACTTCGAGCGCCATGAGGCGGATGTGGATATCCGCTTCGCGCCTGCCTACGGGCCGCAGTTGCAGTTGCCGCCCAGTGTGCGCACGGCGGAGATCGCGCGGCCGCCGACCGTACCGGTGGCGAGCCCCGGATACCTGTCCCGCAGCCCGGAGATCGAGCATCCGCGGGATCTGCTGTACCATCAGTTGCTGCACGAGGAGAGCTACGACAGCTGGCAGGCCTGGCTCGAGGCCCACGGTCTCGGCAGCGATCTGGAGCTGTCCGGGCCGCGCCTGTGGCACGGGCACCTGACGCTGGATGCGGCCCGGCGCGGGCGCGGCATCGCGTTGACCAACCATTTCGTCGCCGCGGAAGACCTGCAGTCCGGGCAACTGGTGGAAGTGGGGCCGGGCCTGGCCGGCTTCGAGCGGGTGCCGCTCGGTGCCTATCTCTTCATGGCCAGGAGCGACCGCTGGAACGCGCTGCCGGTGCAGCGCTTTCGCGAATGGCTGCTGAAAACCATTGCTTCAGAGTCACCAGGCGATCAGAATGTGGTCGCCTGAGTGACGGCGCCTGTGTTTTATGGCGTGTCTTCGATAATTCTGTCCTAATAAACCCTCTTTTTAAGCCACTTTTTCAACAGTGGTGCTTTTGGCGCACCGCACTTTGCGCATTTGTCATCTTCTGCCAAGCCTTCGGCCGTCCGTATGATCGGGGCATAACTCGATAAAACAGCAGCAGTGAGGTGCATATGCGAATTCCCGTTCAACCGATGGCGGCGAAAATGGCCCTGGGCAGGCTCGGGGCGCGCGGGCGGCAGCTCGTCGCCGCTTCACTGGCTTCCGCGATTCTCCTGTCTCCGGCTGTCCGGGCCGACCAGTCCGGCCTGGCGATGGAGATCAACAAGCGCGGCGAGAAAACCCTGGAGTTCGACTGGCCGATGGTGCGCGTGGGCACCGGTGAATACCCGGCCGGTCCCACCGGTGTCACCGTATTTCATTTCAAGCGCAAGGTGCTGGGTGCGGTGGATGTCAGCGGCGGTGCACCGGGCACCGTCAATGCGGAATTCCTGAAGCTGGGGTACGACCTGCCGGAGCTGGATTCAGTGGTGTTGTCCGGTGGCTCCTGGTACGGGCTGGAAACCGCTACCGCCGTGGCCACCGCGCTCAAGGACGACGGTGTGCGCGATGGCTACGCCTTCGGCGAGGATCCCAATATCGCCCTGTCGGTGGGCTCGATCATCTACGACTTCGGCTCGCGCCGCCTCAACGAAATCTATCCCGACAAGCGCCTGGCCCAGGCCGCCTACCGCGCGGCGGAGACGGGCTGGTTCCCGCAGGGCTCCGCCGGTGCCGGGCGCATGGCGTTGAGCGGTGTCTTCTTCGGTTGCAATGCCCACTCCGGCCAGGGCGGTGCCTTCCGCCAGTTGGGCGACCTGAAAATTGCCGCCTTTACCGTGGTCAATTCCCTCGGCGTGATCACCGACCGCGACGGCAACACCGTGGCCTGCTACCCCGGCAAGAACTGGCCCGAAGACCTGCGCACTGCGGACCTGATGCAGGATTTCCCGCGCAGCCGCGCCGAGGGCTGGGCCGGTGTATCCGCCGATGACCGCAACAAAAACCACAACACCACCGTCAGCCTGGTGGTGGTGAACCAGAAGCTGCCCCACGCGCAACTGCAGCGGCTCGCCAAACAGGTGCACGCCTCCATGTCGCGGGGTATCCAGCCGTTTGCGACCCAGTTCGACGGCGACGTGCTCTACGCCGTATCCACCGGCGAAATGGAAGCGACCGCTGACGACGCCATGTCGTCAGCCGACCTGGGTGCGGTGGCGTCCGAGGTGATGTGGGATGCAATCCTGTCCTCGGTGCCGGAGCAGCCGCAGGTGGTGCCGGCGAAGGACACCCCGGTGCCGGCAAAAGTCCTGCGCGACTACCAGGGCGATTACCACTTCAGCCGCTTCGTGACCCTCAGGGTGCAGCGCAAGGGCGATCGCCTGTTCGCGCGCTCCATCGGCGAACGCGATGCCTACACCATCGGCCGCGACAAGGCGGTGGAGCTGCAGCCGGTTTCGTCCACGCGCTTTACTGTACCCGGCCGCTTCCCGCTGGTTCTGGATTTTTCCCGCGAGGATGAACTGGTGATCAACCCCGGCCAGTGGCAGCAGCTGGGCGAGAAGATCTAGTGGCCGCTTGTAAAGTTCGGTAACAAAAGAGCACAGCCAAATGGTTCAGGTCAAGGCGAGAAAGCGCCGGAATAGCAGCGTTATTTCAAGCTTTCTCAACGCAGAGCTGGACGATTTGGCGAAGCGAACTGTTACCTAACTTTGCGAGCGGCCCACTAGCACTCATTTATTTTACAGGGACTGTCAGTTTGTAAACCCCAAGTAGTACCTGTGACCGGCCGGGTACGCAGTTTCGCCCGGCCTTTTTTATTCCCGATTTTCCCGGATGCCTGTCCGGGCCGATAACAATAAATTCCACTCCAGCGGTGGTGACTCAAAGTCAACAAGATGCGCGGATTTCGCAACTGGTTGGGCGCCGCCGGGCTGCCCTATAGTCGAAAACACAATCCGCCATCGATTAATAATAAGTGGGAAATCGACATGAAACACCATCAATCAGCAGCCGCAAAACTCGCCTGCCTGTCCGCGTTGTTGACGCCGATCAGCTGTGCCATCAGCGCCCAGGTGGCGGCGCAGAGCACCGGCAGCAACAGCTACGCGATCGAAGAGGTCATCGTGACCGCGAGCCGGCGCGAAGAGAGCCTGAGCAATGTGGCCGCCAGTGTCGCGGTCATGAGCCAGGAAAAAATGGATGTGCAGGGCATCCAGTCGGTCGAGGACGTGGCGCGGCTGACGCCGGGGCTGAATTTCTCCCGCCAGAGTTATTTCTCCGGCGCCAATACCGAGATTTCCATCCGCGGCATTTCCTCCGGCGTCGGCGCGGCCACCACCGCGGTCTATATCGACGACGTGCCCATCCAGTCCCGCTCCCTGAGCTTCTCCTCCGCCAACGTCTACCCGCGCACTTTTGACCTGCAGCGGGTGGAAGTGCTGCGCGGTCCGCAGGGCACGCTGTTCGGTGCCAGTGCCCAGGGTGGTGCGGTGCGCTTTATCACGCCGCAGCCGAGCCTGACGGAATCGTCGGTCTACAGCCGCTCAGAAGTGGCCTTTACCGACGGCGGCGACGCCAGTTACGAGACAGGTATCGCCGGCGGTGCGCCGCTGGTGGAAGACGTACTGGGTATCCGCGCCAGTGCCTGGTACCGCCGCGACGGCGGTTGGGTGGATCGCGTCAGCCATGCCGACGGCAGCGGGGAGGAAAATGCCAACGGCGAGGACGCGCGCGCGGCCAAGGTGGCGGTGACCTGGGCGCCGGTGCCGGAACTGCGTATCACACCCTCCATCTACTACCAGAAGAGCGAGGTGGAAGATACCAGCGGTTACTGGGAATCCCTGTCGGACCCCGACGAGGGCGAGTTTATCAACGGCCAGGTCCAGGCCCAGCCGGTGGATGACGAGTATATGCTGTCGTCCGTGGGGCTCACTTACGACTTCCCCGATATGACCCTGATTTCCAACACCTCCTATTTCGATCGCGACCTGCAGCAAGTGCGCGACTACACTGGATTCGATTCCGCACTGCTGAACCCGACCCAGCCTTACGTCACCATCGACGGCCAGATCGCCACCGGCTATTTCTCCGACCAGCAGGAGAATTTCACCCAGGAAATCCGCCTGCAGTCCCTGGATAGCGCCGAGTTCGAGTGGGTGCTGGGCTACTACTACAGCGATGAGGAGCAGTCGGCGCGCCAGCGCAACCAGGATTATTTCTACGAGCAGCTGCTGGGCAACTTCTTCGGCCTGGATTTCGATGCGATGGGCTGGTCTTACCTGGAGGACGGCTTTATCTACGATACGTCTTTCGAGAGCCGCACCAAGCAGCAGGCGCTGTTTGGCCAGATGGATGTCGCCCTGACCGACCGGCTGACCTTCACCCTGGGGGCGCGCGCGGCGGAGTTCGATGTCGAGCATTTCCAGAGTGGCACCGGCCCCTGGTCCGGTGGTGACTTCACCACCGACGAGGACTCCTCGGAAACGGCGGTAACGCCTAAAGTCGGCCTTTCATACCAGCATGACAATGACAATATGTACTACGTGACCGCCGCCGAGGGCTTCCGCCCCGGTGGTGGCCAGGCCCAGGTGGCGGTCACCACCGATGCCTGCCAGGCGGAACTGGCGGCACTGGGCCTGGAGGAAACGCCCACCCAGTATGACTCCGATACGGTCTGGTCCTACGAGATCGGTTCCAAGAACTACCTGTTCGGCGGGCGCATGCAGGTGGATGCCAATGTCTACTGGATCGACTGGAAAGATATGCAGACATCCATCTGGATGAACAGCTGTGGCAGCAGCTTTATCGACAACACCGGCGAGGCCACCAGCAAGGGGATCGACCTGGCGTTGCAGGGCCAGGTCACCGATGCCCTGAACGTAACCCTGAGTGTCGGCTACACGGATGCCACCTACGACGAAACCATCTCCGGCGGCGGGGTGGTCATTGCCGAAAAGGGCGATGCGGTGTTCGACGGCCCGCAGCTGATGGCGACCCTGTCCGCGCAGCAGGATTTCATGTTCGCCGGGCGCGACGCCTTCCTGCGCGTGGACTACTCCTACGCCGGCGAGGGCGAGGACGCCAATCCGGATATATACGGCTACGACCCCGAATTGCCGCCGGTACCGGAAACCGAACTGGTCAATGCGCGCCTGGGGATGGAAATGAACGACTGGAACCTGTCGCTGTTTGTGGACAACCTGACCAACGCCAGCGACGGCCTGAGCCGTTTCCACCATTTCCAGGCCTCGCCGCTGTTTACCAACACCAGCTTCCGGCCGCGCACCATCGGTTTTACCACCACCTATCGCTACTGATCGCACAGGATGCCGGGCGGGGCAGGGAGGCCCCGTTTTCGGTGCCCGGTTCAATTTGGAAAAGCCGTTGTCGGCATGCAGTATGAGGTAAAAAAATGTTGTACAGCGCGAGAAGCACTGCCGAATGGCAGGAACTGGATCGGCGTCACCACGTCCATCCGTTTAATGATATCCGGGCACTCAACCGGCAGGGCACGCGGGTGATCAACCGCGGTGAGGGCGTTTATGTCTGGGATACCGACAACCGCAAGATCCTCGACGGTATGGCCGGGCTCTGGTGTGTCAATGCCGGCTACGGTTGCCGGGAGCTGATCGAGGCGGCGCAGCAGCAACTGGGCGAGCTGGCCTATTACAACAGCTTTTTCCAGACCGCCACGCCGCCCCAGATCGAGCTGGCGCGACAGCTGTCGGAAATCACCCCATCCGGCCTGGATCATTTTTTCTATGCCAACTCCGGCTCCGAGGCCAACGACACCGTCGTGCGCCTGGTGCGGCATTTCTGGAAGCTGCAGGGAAAGCCGGGGAAGAAAGTGTTTATCGGCCGCACCCTCGGCTATCACGGCAGTACCCTGGCCGCCACCAGCCTCGGCGGTATGGCGCCGATGCACGCCATGGGCGATTCGCTGCTGCCGGGGTTCGAGCATATTCCGCACCCGCACTGGTACGCCAGCGGCGGCGACTTGGACCGGGACGAATTCGGCCTGCGCTGCGCGCGATACCTGGAAGAGAAAATCCTCGAGCTGGGAGCGGAAAATGTGGCGGCCTTTATCGGCGAGCCGATCCAGGGCGCCGGCGGGGTGATCGACCCGCCGCAAACCTACTGGCCGGAGATCCAGCGGATCTGCCGGCGTCACGATATCCTGCTGGTGGCCGATGAGGTCATCTGCGGCTTCGGCCGCACCGGCCACTGGTTCGGATCGGACACCTACGATATCCAGCCGGACCTGATGCCGATGGCCAAGGGGCTCTCGTCCGGCTATATGCCGATCTCCGCGGTGGCCTTCAACGATCGCGTGTTCGAGACGCTCAACGGCGGCGGCGAACTGCCCCACGGTTACACCTACTCCGGTCACCCGGTGGCCTGCAGTGTGTCCATCGCCAATATCGAACTGATCCGCCGCGAGGGCCTGGTGGAGAAGGTGCGCGAGGAAAGCGGCCCGTATTTCCGCGCCGGGCTGGAAGAGATCGCCGCAAATCACCCGCTGGTCGGGGAAGTGCGCGGTGCCGGCCTGATGGCGGGGCTACAGCTGGTGCGCGACAAGGCCGCCCGCGAGTTTTTCCCGGCGGAGGAAAAAGTGGCGGTGCGCTGCCGGGACTACTGCATGGAAAACGGCCTGATCCTGCGCGCGGTGGGCAACTCCATGGTGGCCTGCCCGCCGCTGATCATCGGCCGCGAAGAGATCGACGAACTGCTGGCGAAAACCCGGGATGCCCTGGACAAGACCGCCCGCGATTTCGGGCTATTGTAGAGCGACGCAAATACGATGAATACACGGCAGGTCCCCCCGCAACTGATCCGCGATATCTATTCCGGGCACCAGTTTCCCGATGTGCAGACGGAGACTTTCCGCCATACGGACCTGTTGTTCCCGACCCGCAGGATCGCCCGCGGTGAGAAAGCCGTGCCGCTGGAGCGCAGCGACGCGGAATTTCCACCATTGCAGATCCGCTCCCGCGGTGGCACTTTCGACCTGTACGACTACCTGTCGCGCAACCGGGTGGCCGGGTTGCTGGTATTGAAGGATGGCGGGGTCCTGCTGGAAAACTACCAGATGGGCAATATGGACTACAGCCGCTGGCTGTCGATGTCGGTGGCCAAGTCCGTCAGCTCGACCCTGGCCGGCGCAGCCATTTACGACGGTGCCATCGGCGGCCTGGACGACCGCCTGGGGCACTACCTGCCGGCACTCGACGACAGCGCCTATGGCGATGTCACCGTGGCGCAATTGTTGCGGATGTGTTCCGGGGTGCGCTGGAACGAGTCGCCAACGGACCCCGAATCCGACCGCCGCCGCATGCTGGAACTGCAGATCGCCCAGGAGCCCGGGGCCATCCTGGGCCTGATGGCGGGCCTGCCGCGCGCCGCTGAGCCGGGCAGCGCCTGGAATTACAGCACCGGCGAAACCCATGTGCTGGGCGCACTGCTGCGCGCCGCCACCGGCCGGCCGCTGGCGGACTACCTGTCGGAGAAAATCTGGTCGAGAATGGGCGCCGAGGCAGATGCCCACTGGTGGCTGGAATCCCCCGGCGGGCTGGAAGTGGCCGGCAGCGGCATCTGCGCGACCCTGCGCGATTACGGCCGCTTCGGCCTGTTCGTCGCCAACGACGGCGTCATCGACGGCGAGCGGGTGGTGCCGGAAGGTTGGTTCGACCTGGCCGGCGCGCCGGCGGAAGTGAACGGCGAGACGGTCAATTACGGTTTTATGTGGTGGCCGATTCCGGCCCCGGCCGGCTCCCCCAATCGCGGTGCTTTCGGCGCACGGGGGCTGTTTGGCCAGCACATCATGGTCAATCGCCGCGAGCGAGTTGTCGCCGTGGTGTGGAGCGCGCGCTCCAAACCGACCGGTGCCGAGGCGATCCTGGACAACGATTTTTTCAATGCCCTGGTGGAGGCGCTGGCTTGACTGCCGCCTGTCACCTGGCCCGGACATAGCATAATTTTCACAACTCGAGCTTCGGAACTGGGAAACCGGCAAAAAGCCGGGCGGGGCGGCCCTTTGCGGGACCTTATGAGACAGGGATGTCGATTAGAGCGTACATGGATGTATTCACCGCGTGTCCCGCAAAGGGCCGCCCCGGCCACCGAAACTCGAGTCAAAAACTGTCAGGCGCGGCCCGCGGTCGCGATCGGTGCTCGACATGACTCCTGAAACTGTAACCAGCGCTGCTCCCGGAAAGTCCCCGCGGACTTTTCTCGGCCACCCGACCGGGCTCGGCTACATCGTATTCACGGAAGCCTGGGAGCGCTTTTCGTTCTACGGCATGCAGGCACTGCTGGTGCTGTATATGGCCAACTACCTGCTGCACCCCGGGGCGGTGGAGCAGGTGGCCGCTTTTGCCGGTTTTCGCGCGCTGCTGGAAAGCGTGTTCGGCCCCTTGTCGACCCAGGCGCTGGCAACGCAGATTTTTGGTATCTACGGCGGCCTCATTTACCTGGCGCCGATCTTTGGCGGCCTGCTCGGCGACCGGGTGCTGGGACAGCGGCGCGCGGTGGTGCTGGGCGCGGTCATCATGTCTCTCGGGCACTTCCTGATGGCCCTGGAATCCGCTTTCCTGTTCGCACTGCTGGCGCTGGTGCTGGGCTGCGGCCTGCTCAAGGGCAACCTGGCGGCGCAGGTGGGTCGCCTGTATGAAAAAAATGACCAGCGCCGGGATGCGGCTTACTCCATCTACTATGCGTCGATCAATATCGGCGCCTTTATCGCACCCTTGATCTGCGGCACCCTGGGCGAACTCTACGGCTGGCACTACGGCTTTGGCGTCGCCGGCCTGGGGATGCTGGTCGGCACCGCGATCTACCTGGCCGGCCGCGACCGGCTGCCGCCGGACAACCTGGTCCGCAGTGACAGCGGCGATGGCCTGAAGCCGGGCGAGGGACGTGTGATCGTCGGCCTGCTGTTGGTGCTGGCGGTCACGGCACTCTTCTGGACAGCGCAGTTCCAGGTCTGGAATGCCTATGTGCTGTGGATCCAGGATCGCGTCGACCGGGTGCTGTTCGGCGCGACGGTGCCGGTCACCTGGTTCCCGTCCCTAGATTCGCTGGCGGTGCTGGTACTGGCACCGGCGATCATCGCTTTCTGGCGGCGCCAGAACAACCGCCGCCGCGAGCCCGGCGACCTGGACAAGATCGGTATCGGCTGCGGTATTTTCGCGCTGGCCTGTGCCTGGCTGTCCCTGGCCGATGTGCTGTCCGCCGGCGGCCCGGTAGCACTCTGGTGGCCGGCGGTGTTCCACTTTATCTGCGCCTGCGGCTACCTGTACGTGGCGCCCACGGCACTGGCGCTCTTCTCCCGCGCGGCGCCGCCGTCGATCAACGCGATGATGGTGGGGGTCTACTACCTTGGCCTGTTTTTCGGCTCCGTGTTCAGCGGTTTCCTCGGGCGCTTCTACGAGACCCTGCCGGCCGGCGGTTTCTGGTTCCTGCACGCGGTGATTGCCGGCGGTGGTGCACTGCTGGTGTGGCTGCTGCGCCGGCCGCTGTTGCGGCTGCTGGAAACGCCGGCAAGCCCGCGTTCGGAAAGTCGGGCCGATTCGGCGCAGGCGGCGCAGAACGCCTAGCGGGCCGCTCGCAAAGTTAGGTAACAGTTCGCTTCGCCAAACCGTCCAGCTCTGCGTTGGGAAAGCTTGAAATAACGCTGCAGTTCCAGCGCTTTCTCGCCTTGACCTGAACGATTTGGCTGTGCTCCTTTGTTACCGAACTTTACAAGCAGCCCACTAGAATTCCGCCATGTGGTAATGCCAGTTTCGCATGATGGGCAAAGCGGAGCGCGCCCATCAAGGCGGCGAAAGATGCGAAATATGGGCGCACTTCTTATTACACAGGCACAAAAAAGCCGGCGCGAGGCCGGCTTTTGCAGATCGGACGGCGTTCAGCCTTCCTCTTTCAGGTAGCGCTCGCGGGAGGCCAGTACCTCTTTGCGCGCGGCTTCGGCGTCTGCCCAGCCGTCGACCTTCACCCACTTGCCGGCTTCCAGCGCCTTGTAGTTCTCGAAGTAGTGCTCGATCTGCTTGATCAGCAGTTCCGGCAGGTCGCCGATTTCGTTGACGTGGTCGTACAGCTTGGTCAGCTTGGTGTGCGGTACCGCCAGCAGTTTGGCGTCTACGCCGGACTCATCGGTCATGTTCAGTACGCCGACCACGCGCGAGCGGATCACGGAGCCCACCATGACCGGATAGGGCGCTACCACCAGCACGTCCAGCGGGTCGCCGTCCTCGGACAGGGTCTGGGGCACATAGCCGTAGTTGGCCGGGTAGAACATCGGGGTGGCCACGAAGCGATCCACGAATACCGCATCCGCGTCCTTGTCCACTTCGTACTTGATCGGGTCGTGGTTGGCCGGGATTTCGATGATGACGTTGATATCGTTGGGCAGGTCCTTACCTGCAGGGATCTTATCGAAGCTCATTGCTGTTCCTGATTAAAAAGTGGACGAAAAATCGGGAGCGCGGATTATAAACCCTGGACCGCCCTGCGGAAAGTCGCGCAAAACCGTCGACTGCCGCGTCTCCACCGGCAATTCCGGCCCAGGCGGCGCCATCCCTTCGCCTGTCCCGCGCCCGCGGCCGCCCCAGCGGGTCTATCCTGACCAAGACTATCCTCCCATCCCCGCGACTTCGCGATAACAACAATTCGCGATAACGACAACGAGGCCCGCCATGTTGAAACCCCGGGATATCAGGACCGCCGAGGATGCCCGCGGCATCGTCGAGGAGCGCAGTCTCAGCCATGTGAAAGTCGGCCTGTTCGACAACGACGGTGTCCTGCGCGGCAAATACATGAGCCGCGACAAATTCTTCTCCTCGCTGGAGCACGGCTTCTCTTTCTGCGACGTGGTGCTGGGCTGGGACGTCAAGGACCAGCTCTACGACAACGCCCGCTATACCGGCTGGCACACCGGCTACCCGGACGCGCCGGTGCGGATACTGCCGCACAGCTGCCGCGAGCTGCCGTTCGAGGAGTCGACGCTGCTGTTCCTGGCGGAGTTCGACCAGCACGCGGAGGCCGTGTGCCCGCGCGCGACGCTGCGCCGGGTGGTGGAGAAATGCCGCGAGGCGGGCTTCGATCCGCTGGCGTCGCTGGAATACGAGTTCTTCCTGTTCGACGAAACCCCGGATTCCGCCCGTGAGAAAGGCTTTCGCAACCTGAAGCCGTTCACGCCGGACTGGTTTGGCTACTCGGTGATCCGCAACTCGGTACACGCGGAGCTGTATCGGGAGATCCTCGACCTGGCCGAGCGCATGGATTTTCCCATCGAGGGGCTGCACACCGAAACCGGTCCCGGCGTGCTGGAGGCCGCCATCGCCGTGGATGGTGCCGAGGCGGCCGCGGACAAGGCGGGCCTGTTCAAGACCTTCATCAAGGTGCTGGCCCAGCGGCGCGGCCTGATGGCCACTTTCATGGCCAAATGGTCCGGCGATTACCCGGGGCAGAGTGGCCATATCCACCTGTCCCTGCGCGATCGCGACAGCGGCAAGTCCGCCTTCCACGATCCCGGCCAGCCGCGGAATATCAGCGCCGTGCAGCGCCGCTTCCTGGCCGGCCAGCAGCGGCTGATGCCGGAGTTGCTGAGCCTGCTGGCGCCGACCGTCAACAGCTACCGGCGCCTGGTGCCCGGCTTCTGGGCACCCACCGATGCCACCTGGGGGGTGGAAAACCGCACCGCGGCGCTGCGCGTGATTCCCGGTAGCGACAAGTCCCAGCGCACCGAATACCGGCTCGGTGCCGCCGACGCCAACCCCTACCTGGCGCTGGCGGCGGCGCTGGGCTCCGGGCTCTACGGCGTACTGCAACAGTGGGAGCCGGGCGAGCCGGTGGACGGCAACGCCTATGCACTGGAACACCCGCGGGAACTGGCGCTGCCGCGCACCCTGTGGGAATCGGCGCAGCGGCTGAAAACCTCTGAAGCGGCCCGCGAACTGTTCGGCAATGCCTTCGTCGAGCACTTCGCCGCCAGTCGCGAATGGGAGGAGCGCGAGTACCGCCGCCATGTCGGCGACTGGGAGCTGGATCGCTATTTCGAAATTATCTGATCTGGACTCGGGACTCGGGACTCGAGACCGCGAACTTGTCTCGATCACCCATGAACCCTGGAACGGAACTCCATGCAAAAACTCCAGTGCCTATCCCCAATCGACAATTCCATCTACGTCGAGCGCCCCCTGGCCACCCACGACCAGATAGGCTGTGCCCTGGACGCCGCCAGCGGTGCCCAGCCCGCCTGGCGCCATACGCCGCTGGCGGAACGCGTGGCGATAGTGCGCCAGGCGGTCAACCTGCTGATCGATCGCAAGGACAAGCTCGGCGCAGAGCTCTGCTGGATGATGGGCCGGCCGATCCGCTGCGCCTCCGGGGAAATTCTCGGGTTTGCCGAGCGGGCCACCTATATGGCGGATATCGCCGAGTCGGCACTGGCGGATATCCAGTTGCCGGACAAACCCGGCTACACCCGCTTTATCCGCCGCGAGGCGCTGGGCGTCTCGCTGGTAATCGCACCGTGGAATTACCCCTACTTCACCGCCGTCAACGCGGTGGTGCCGTCATTGCTGGCCGGCAACAGCGTCATTCTCAAGCACTCGGCGCAGACGCCGCTGTGCGCCGAGCACATGGTGGAGGCCTTTGCCGAGGCCGGCCTGCCGGCGGGTGTTTTCCAGTACCTGCACCTGAGCCACGGCGACGTGGAACAGCTGGTGCGCGCACCGGAAATTCACCACATCGCCTTTACCGGTTCGGTCGCGGCCGGCACGGCGGTGGAGCGCGCCGCGGCGGGGCGGTTTATTCCGGTGGGGCTCGAGCTCGGCGGTGTCGACCCGGCCTATGTACGCGCCGATGCGGACCTGCCGCAGGCGGTGGCCAGCGTCGTCGACGGCGCCTACTTCAATTCCGGCCAGTCCTGCTGCGGTATCGAGCGCGCCTATGTACACGAGTCGCTATTCGATGAATTTGTCGAGCGCGCCGCGGCGCTGCTGCGCGATTACCGGCTCGGCCGCCCGGACAACCCGGATACCAACCTGGGCCCGCTGGTGCGCGCCGAGGCGGCGGATTTTGTCCGCGGACAGATCGACGAGGCCGTCGCCGCCGGCGCCGTGGCCCATATCGATACCGGTGCATTTTCGCTGGACCGCCGCGGCACGCCCTATATGGCGCCGCAACTGCTGACCAATGTGGACAGCAGCATGCGCGTCATGCGCGAGGAATCCTTCGGCCCGGTACTCGGCGTGCAGAAAGTCCGCGACGACAGCGAGGCGCTGGCGCTGATCAACGACAGCGACTTCGGCCTCACCGCCGCCATCTACAGCCGCGACGAACAGGCCGCAATGGCGCTTGCCGATGCCATCGAAACCGGCACCGTGTTCCTGAACCGCTGCGACTACCTGGATCCGGCGCTGGCCTGGACCGGTATCAAGCATTCCGGGCGCGGTTGTACGCTGTCTTCAGTCGGTTACGAACATGTCACCCGGCCCAAATCCTTCCATTTCAAATCGACCTGAATCCTGTCACCCCATCCCGGTTTGTGGGAAGGGGCCGGGGAAAGAAGAGGGTAGAAGAATGTGGCACCAATCCGTCGACTGGAATTATCCCACCCATATCCGTGTAGGTCCGGGACGTATCTCCGAACTCGCCGGCGCCTGTGAACAGCTCGGCATCCGCGCGCCGCTGCTGGTCACCGATCCGGGGCTGGCGGAGTTGCCGATGGTGCAGCGGGTGCTGGAATCGCTGCGCGGAGAGAAACTGGCAGCCGGGTTGTTCTTCGCCATCAAGGGCAACCCCTGTGGCGAAAATATCGAGGCCGGCGTCGATGCCCTGCGCGCCGGCTGGCACGACGGCGTCATTTCCCTCGGCGGTGGCTCGGCCATGGATGCCGGCAAGGCAATCGCACTGATGGCCGGGCAGCAACGGCCGCTGTGGGATTTTGAGGACGCGGGAGACAATTACCGGCGTGTCGATGTGGATGCCATGGTGCCGGTGATCGCGGTACCGACCACCGCCGGCACCGGTTCCGAGGTGGGCCGCTCGTCGGTGATCACCGATACACAGGCGCGGAAGAAACGCATTATTTTCCACCCGCGCATGCTGCCGGCACTGGTGATCCTGGATGCGGAACTGACGCTGGGGCTGCCGGCAACAATCACCGCGGCCACCGGCATGGACGCGCTGTCGCACAACCTGGAAGCCTTCTGTTCGCCGTCTTTCCACCCGATGGCCGAGGGTATCGCGCTCGAGGGGATGCGCCTGATTCGGGAGAACCTGCCGCGCGCGGTCGCCGACGGCAGTGATCTCGGGGCGCGCCAGCAGATGCTGGTGGCCTCCAGTATGGGCGCCACGGCCTTCCAGCGCGGTCTCGGCGCCATGCACGCGCTGGCGCACCCGCTGGGTGCCCTCTACGATGCGCATCACGGGTTGCTGAACGCGGTATTGATGCCC
This sequence comes from Microbulbifer litoralis, assembly GCF_023634065.1. Taxonomy (GTDB): domain Bacteria; phylum Pseudomonadota; class Gammaproteobacteria; order Pseudomonadales; family Cellvibrionaceae; genus Microbulbifer; species Microbulbifer litoralis. The sequence goes on along the minus strand of NZ_JALKCV010000001.1, from coordinate 388,148 downwards.
TATGTACTGCAGGCCAACCGCGCCGCGATCGAAGTGCCGATGGCGCGCCTGGCCCGTTACCTGGACCTGGCACATCCCGGATTCGATGGTGTACAGGACTGGATACTGGAACTGCGCACCGAGATCGGTATTCCCCACAGCCTGGAGGAAATCGGTATCGACAATCGCCAGGTGGAAAAGGTCGGGCGGATGGCGGTGGCCGATGCGGCCGCCGGCGGCAATCCGATTGCGCTCGATGCGGCGCAGTACAGCGCGCTGTTTGAGCGGGCCCTGCGCGGTGTGGTCTGAACGATTATCCCAGTTGGGTAGGGTGCGCCGTGCGCACCGTCTCTGCGTGGTTCTCGGTGCGCAGGGCGCACCCTGCATTTTACCCGGCGGGAAGCCGCACTTTTACGCGGTACTCCCTTCCCGCTTCGATATCCCCGATTCGGGGTCGCGCCAGCGGCGTGCCGTCCACTTGCACCTGCATCGAATCCACGGCCGGATCGCGTTGGTAACTGACCGAGAACTCGGCCCCGCGAAAGCGACGCTTTACCGATGCCCGCGACCACTGTGAGGGCAGCTTCGGCTCGATGTTCAGGGCATCGCCGTCGCCGCGCAACCCGAAGAGGTCCTCGATCACCGAGCGGTACATCCAGGCGCTGGTACCGGTATTGAACAGCTGGCTGGAGCGGCCGGCGGTGCGCGGAAACTGGTAGAAGGCGCCGCGATAGTAATTGGGCACGAATACCGGCATCTGGCCGCGCTGCAGATAGTCTTCCTCGTCCGGCCCCGGCAGCATGGCGCGCATCAGCCGGTAGGCCCGGTCCGCCTCGCCGATTTTATACAGTGCGTGGACGTAGAAAATGGCCGCGTGGTTGTAGACGGAGCCGTTTTCCGCGGCGCCCGGAAACTTCTGCGTTACCCGGCCCACATCCTCGCGCATACCGGTATAGGCCGGGGCCAGCATCATGGCGCCGTAGGGGGTTTCCAGTTGCTCTTCCACCGCCTGCAACAGGCTCTGTCGCTGCGCGGCGTCGGGCGTGTCGGCCAGCAGCGCCCAGCTCTGCGGATTCAGGTAGATGCGGCCCTCCGCATCGTCGGCGATACCGAAGCGTACACCGCCGTCGGTAATGCCGCGCGCGTACCAGTGGCCGTCCCAGAGATGATTGTTTACGGCCTTGTTCAACACCTGCGCGTATTCGAGAAATTCACCGCCCAGTTCCTTTTCATCCACCTGCTGTGCGATTTCCGCCCAGAGCCGGCAGGCGTGGGCACTGGCCAGGGTCAGCCAGCCGGAAACGCCGCGGCCCTGGTAGCCGACCATATTCATCGGATCGCACCAGTCCCCCTGGCCGATATAGCTGAGGTCGCGTTCGTCGCGGGCGGCGAACAGCCAGCGCAGGGCACGGGTAATGCGGTCGAAAACACTGGCGCTGCTGCCGTCCGTGGGGCAGTGGACCACTTCCCGCAAGAGTGCCAGATCGCCGCTCTCGTCCAGGTAGGCTTTCAGGCAGACCGGTAGCCAGACACAGTGGTCGGTGTGTGGCACCCGGTTGATATATTTCAGCTCGGCGGATTCGTCCAGCAGGATACCGTCGGGCATGGAAGCGTCCGCTTTCTGCTGGGACAGCGCCTGCAGGAAAGCCGCGCGGGTGACATCCGGGCGGATATAACTCATGCCCATATTGTCCTGCAGGTAATTGCGGGTCTGCGGGTCCGTGGTCAGGCGATTGACGTCGCCGTGGTAAAAGACCTGGCGCGGCAGCCAGTGATTGACGAAGGTGTCGAAGTGGCTGTCCGGTGTCTCGATACGGATAGCACCTTCGGCGCTGTCCCCGCCGGCCTCCGGTTGCGCGGTCGCGCCGTCGATATAGTCGCGCCGCAGGCGTGCGATCTCGCCGTCGTCCGCCGCCGGGCCGACGAGAAAGCGATAGTTCCCGCGCGCCCCCGGCGCCAGGGTCAGGCGGTATTGCAACGCGGCAACCGGCGTCTCATAGAGTGCTTCACCGTTGGCCAGCTCGGGCCCCCGCAGCGCATCGGGATCGTGCAGGCCGCCCTCGCCCTCGAACTGCTCGCGAATGGTTTCAAAGGCGCAGGGAGCATGGCTGTGCAGCACAAAGGTTTTGTCCTTGTTGCCGATACTTTTGAAGTATTCCTCGACCTTCTGGTAGGGTGCCACGCAACTGGCGACGATCCCGCCGAGGTCGTCGCGGTAGCGCGCCGACTGGTTCATCCAGCTCATATAGCCGATGGGAAAATACAGGTAGACACTCAGCTTTCTCTCGCGCTGCGACTCATTGCCGATGCGCAGGTCCCAGATTTCCAGCGGGTCCTCCTGTGGCAGGCTCAGTTTCAAGTCGGTGCCGATATCCCGGTGGCGGACACGCCACCGGATATCCGACTGGCCGGCGGAAAAGCAGAAGCTGTCCTGTTCGCGTCGCACCGGCTCGTAGGGAATCGAGAACAACTCGCCGCTGACCTCATCCTTGATATAGAAAAAGCGCCCCGGATGATGCGCGTAATAGGGTTGCTCCGGCTGCATGAAGGTTTTCGCTTCCAGGTTGGGGCCGTGCATGTATTTGGCCGGTTCCGGCTGCATAAACTGCGCAGTGGCAAAACCGCGGCAGTTTACCTGGATCATCATTTTGCGATTCCACAGGAAGGCTGCAGCGCGGGGCATTTTGGTTGGGCTCCACAGTTCGAAGCGGTCGCCCTGGCGATTTTCCTTTACCAGCATGATCGGTTTCCCGGTTGACTGAATGTTTGCGATAGAGAGTGGGCGGAAGTGCAGAATGGGCCAAAGCGCACAGCGACGTGCCCATCCCGCGTTGGTCGGGGGTTTCAGCTCAGGGGGCGATCCCTTCGGCATCCCCGCTGTCTTTCTCGGGTCCGCAGTCGGCGGTGTCGCGGTCATCGCGCCGCTGCAGATCCCGCTGTATCTGCGCCAGCTTTTCGCCGCCCAGGTGGTAGAAGCGCAGCGCGCCGATGGAGACGAAGGCGAAGAAAGCCGGTACCAGCGTCTGCAGCCAGACGATCGAGTCCAGCGAGGCATCCTGCTGCATGGTGTTGGCCCGGTAGCCGAAAAATGCCAGCACCCACAGAATACCCGCCGAACCCAGGGCTCCGCCCATTTTCTGGGAAAAGGTGGCGGCGGAAAATGTCATGGCGGTGGCGCGGCGGCCGGTCTTCCACTCGTTGTAATCCGCGGCGTCGGCGTACATGGACCAGGTGATGGGGGATTTGGGACCCAGCGCCAGGCTGATCAGGATATTGAGCACAAACATGGCGACGATCTGCCACGGCCAGTCGGCGCTGTCGCGGATCACGGTGCCCTGTTCGTCCAGCAGCGATACGCTGAAGAGACGCTTTTCATCGGTTTGCTCCGTCGCGGCCCCGATTACCAGGTGGGGCCCGTCGCTCGCGAGGGCTTTTGTCTCGCGGTCGAACCAGAAGGCGCCCGGCAGTTGTTCCACCCACTGGTAGCGGCCGGCTTCGGTGGTGTTATCGCCGAGCAGGTCGGTGGCGTGCAGGGTCTGCGCGCTTTCGCTGGACACAGTGACCACGCCAGTGTTGGCCGGTTTGGGAATAAATGCAAAGGCGACACTCAATGTGCCGACGATCCCCATCAACAGCATCAGCAGCCGCGCCTTGTCCGGCACCAGCCGCGTCAGCCAGGGGGACAGCAGGCAGCCCACGGCGTAGGCCGCCATCTGCACGCCGATGTAGGGCCCCATCAGGTCCGGACGTTCGACAAAATATTTGAAGTAGTAAGTGGCCGAACTGCCGCGGAAAACGATGGTCATCATGATGATCATCGCCAGCGCAAACAGCACCAGCCAGGGGCCGTTACCGGCCAGGTCGCGGATATCTTCGATCGGCCGGGTTTTCTGTTCCGGCGCCGGCTGTATCCGCTCGCGGGTGGTAAAGAAGACGGTAATGAAACAGCCGCTGGCCACGGCGCTGTAGAGTGCCATGGTGACCTGCCAGCCGAGGGCGTCGTTGCCGTCGCCGAAATAGGCCGCCAGGCCGGGGGTGAGGGCGCCGACGACGATGCCGGTACTGTAGGCAAAGAAAAAGCGCAGCCCGAATATCGAGTTGCGCTCCGCGGCATCGGCGGTGAGTACGCCGGCCAGGGACGAGTAGGGTGTGCTCAGTATCGTGTAGCACAGCATCATCATGGTGTAGGTGCCGTAGGCCCACAGCAGTTTGCCGCCGCCATCCAGCGCCGGTGTGGTCATGGTCAGTACCGCGGCGCCGGCCATCGGCAGCGCGCCGAAAAGCAGGTAGGGGCGGAAGCGGCCCCAGCGGCTGCGGGTGCGATCGGCCAGCGCGCCCATCACCGGGTCGGTACAGGCGTCCACGATCTTGGTCACCAGGAACATGGTGCCGGCCGCGGCGGCGGGTATACCGAAGATATCGGTATAGAAATAGGAAAGGTAGGATCCGATGATGATCCAGTAAAAGTTGAAACCGGCATCGCCCACTGCGTAGCCGAGTTTTTCGCCGGCGCCCAGCCTGGCGTTGCGCTGATACTCTGACATCGAGAGCCCCCGTGGTTATTGAAGGCATATCCGCAACGCCAACGCCGGGGAAATCCACAGCGATAACGGGGAATGCCCGGTTTTTATCTCGGGTGGTGCGAGCGACTGATGTATTTTCCCGGTAACTACCCGAACCCTGTCGTCGGTAAGCGGGATCGGTGCGACCACGCTGCCGTAAACTGCGGTGTTCTTTGCCAGGAACTGGGGCCTGGAAAAGGAGCGAGTAGTTCCATTTTTTATTTATCCCGGGATTCTGTCACAAAGCGGCCGCCCGTGCACCGTCCGTTGCCGCAATTCCGGGGGCGAAACCCCGCGAGCCGGCAGCGGGCCCGCCGGGCAGGTGACCGCCCGGAGCCGGGTACCTTGTTGATCACTTGTGAATCGCTCTTCCTGTCCGTGTCGGGGTTGGAGACGGAATTTGTGGGGAGGGTCACATAAAACCGGTCTGAAACGCCCCGTTTCATCTTTTCATCACACTTCCTCTGGCAGGGTTTCTGCTTTGCAAACCCTGTCCGCCAGCGGCGGGCGCCGGGGAGCCGCGGGAGTCTGGCGGCCCCCAATCGTTCAATACGCAAGGAATGACAAGATGAAAAGCACCGTGGTGCTACAGCTGACGCTGTGGCTTTTACTTCTGTCCGGCACCGCCCGCGCAGATTTGTTTTTTTCCGAATATATCGAGGGCAGCAGCTACAACAAGGCGCTGGAGATCTACAACAATACCGGTGCGCCGGTGGATCTCGGGGATTACTCGGTGGCCGTCTACTTCAATGGCGCCACTGCGGCCGGTACCACGGTCTCGCTGAGCGGCAGCCTGGCCGATGGCGAAGTGTTTGTGCTGGCCCATTCGAGCGCCGACGCCGCGGTCCTGGCGCAGGCGGATATGACCTACGGCGGCAGCTTGTTCAATGGCGACGACGCAGTAGAGCTGCGCTACCTGGGCGCTGCCGTGGATGTGATCGGCCAGATAGGTGCCGATCCGGGCAGCCAGTGGGGCGACAGCGGCCTCGGCACCCGGAACCAGACACTGCTGCGCAACCCGGCTGTGGCGGATGGCCGCAGCGATGGTAGCGCGGCTTTCGATCCGTCGCTGGAGTGGACCAGTACCGGCGCCGACAACTTCGACGACCTGGGTCAGCACAACGGCAGCGGTGATGGCGACGACGGAGATGATGGTGGCGACGATGTGGTGTTCGGCAGCTGCGGCGACAGCGCCACCGCCATCAGCGCGATCCAGGGCCCCGGCGCGGCCAGCCCGCTGGTCGGTGAACGCCACGAAGTGGAGGCTGTGGTGGTCGGTGTCTTCCAGGATATCGACACCGGTATGGCCGGCTTCTTCGTGCAGGAGGAGGATGCGGACCAGGACGGTCTCGACACCACCTCCGAGGGCCTGTTTGTCTACGATGCCGGCTTCGGTGTGGCGGTCGAGGAAGGGGACCTGGTGCGCGTCGGCGGTGTCGTCAGCGAGTACTATAACTTCACCGAACTCGGCCAGGTGGACGGTGTCAGCGTCTGCAGCAGTGGCCATTCGGTGACGCCCGCGCAGCTCAGCCTGCCGTTTGCCAGCGCCGATTTCCCGGAGCGCTACGAGGGCATGCTGGCGGACTTCAGCCAGACCCTGACCGTCAACGAAAACTACAACCTGGCCCGCTACGGCGAGCTGGGCCTGTCGTTCGGCCGTCTCCACACACCGACCAATATCGCTGAGCCGGGACCGGCGGCGGTGGCCCAGCAGGCTGCCAACGACCTGAACCGGATTGTGCTCGACGACGGTTCCCCGGTGCAGAATCCGGAGACCATCCCCTATCCGGGATCGGGGCTGAGCGCAGGCAACAGCCTGCGCGCGGGGGCCACGGTGGCCGGCCTGCGCGGCGTGATCGGTTACAGCTTCGATGTCTACCGCGTCTATCCGCTACAGGCGCCGGTGTTCGCCGACAGCAATCCGCGCACGGCGGCGCCGGCACTGCCGGGTGTCGGCAGCCTGCGTGTCGCCAGCATGAATGTGCTCAACTATTTTAACGGTGACGGTGACGGTGACGGTGACGGTGACGGTGACGGTGATGGTGACGGCGACGGCAGCGGCGGCTATCCGACCGCCCGCGGCGCCGATACCGAGGAGGAGTTCCAGCGCCAGCGCGCCAAGGTGATCGCCGCCGTGCTGGGGACCGGGGCCGATATCGTCGGCCTGATGGAAATCGAGAACGATGGCTACGGTCCGGACAGCGCAATCCAGGACCTGGTGGATGGCCTCAACACTGCCGCCGGCAGTCAGGTCTACGCTTTTGTGAACCCGGGCCTGGAAGAATTGGGCACCGACCAGGTGGCCGTGGGCATGATCTACCGCAGCGACCGGGTACAGCCGCTGGGCGGTGCCGAGACCCTGGCCGGCTATCCGTTCGACTACGGCAACCGCCAGCCGCTGCTGCAATCCTTTACCGAGCTGGCCACCGGCGAATCCCTGGCGGTGGCGGTCAACCACCTGCGTTCCAAGGGCAGCTGCCCCGGCGACGGCAGCCTCGACGACGCCCAGGGCGACGGCCAGGGCTGCTGGAACCGGACCCGTATCCAGGCCGCCGACGCGCTGACCGGCTGGATTGCCGGCGACCCCGCCGGCACCGGTGTGGATCGCGTACTGCTGATCGGCGACCTGAACAGCTACGCGCGGGAAAACCCGATCACCGCCATCAAGGCGGCCGGCTATACCGACCTGCTGGCGCAGTTCGGCGGCAGCGGGGTTTACTCCTACGTCTACGGCGCCCAGGCCGGCTACCTGGATCACGCCCTGGCCAGTGCCGGGCTGGCGCCGCTGGTGACCGGTGCCACCAGCTGGCCGATCAATGCCGACGAACCGCGGGCGCTGGACTACAACACCGAGTACAAGAGCGAGGCGCAGCTCGACAGCCTCTACAATGCCGACGCCTACCGTGCCTCGGACCACGATCCGGTGGTGGTGGAACTGGACCTGACCGGCGGCAACGCCGCGCCCAGTGCCGCTTTTACCAGCGAGCAGCGGGGCCGGCATATCCGCTTTACCGATACCAGCAGTGACAGCGACGGCCGTATTGTCGGCTGGCACTGGGATTTCGGCGATGGCGGCACCAGTACCGAGCGCAATCCCCGTCACCACTATCGCGAAGCCGGCAGCTACACCGTGACCCTGTCGGTGGAAGACGATAAAGGCGCCATTTCGACGGCGGAGCACCAGATTTCGATCGCCGATGGCCCGCCACTGCAAGCGCGATTCAGTGTGCGGAAGTTTTTCGGCTGGGTGCGGGTGCAGCACCGCGGCCGCGGAAAGGCGGGTGACCTGAGCTATCAGTGGGATTTCGGCGATGGCAGCACCGCCAGCGGTCCCGTGGCCTGGCACCGCTACGACGGGCGCGGACGCTATGAAATCACTCTGCGCGTCCGCGATACCGGCGGACGTGAAGCCAGCTCGAGCAGGCCTGTCAATGTCGGAGGTTCCTGGTTCTGGCCTTTCCTCCGTTAACAGGAAGACAACTTTATCTGGAAAGCGGGCCCTGTTGGGCCCGTTTTCTGTCTGCCCGAAAATATTTCCCTAGTCGACGCTGTTTTATTGGCGGAATTGATAATAAATGGTGTCGGAGTGAAATTGTTCTTCTGGTGATGCGGCCCTTACTGGGGTAGATTGATCGGCGCTATGCATCGACACAGACGGGCGCATTCGCCTGTGACAACAAGGAGGCGTTGACGGTGATGAATGGACCTTCGTGGGAAAAATTGAGACCGCTGAAAAACTATCTCGATGCGCCGGATAAACCCGGCGTCTATGAAATCGGCTTCAGGAAAGAGGCGTATATCGCCAACCAGGGAACGGCTTTCGGGCTGCACGCGGCGGGATACCCGACGAATTTTTTTCCCATGTATGTCGGCAAGCATGAGGGCTCGATCAGGAAACGGCTGGGGGAACACTTTATCGGTGTGAACGCCCGCGGGGAACACCGGACGGGTTCCAAAGCGAGTAAATCGATCAAGTCATACTATAAAGAGCTACTGCCGAAACTGCAGTCGATGCAGGCGAAAATTCCGGCCGAACTGAGTTTTCCGTTGGAAGGGCTCTACTTCACCTGTATCCCGCTCACGGAGCCGAAAAAATTCGAGTCGATGGTTCGGCTGGGGCATTTCGATTACCCGTGGAATCGCCGCGATGAACGGGCGGCGCGCGAATCGGCAGAGGGGACCGAGAGCCTGGATTTCGGCTATATCTATGGGCAGAAAGCGGTGCGTTTTATCGGTTGAGGTTTTGCGGTGATGGACCGCAAGCGGATCCGCAATTCAGTCGATCACAGTCGCCTTGCTTCCATTTTCGAAACCGGAGAGCCGTCCGGATAGCAACGCCATCTGCCCGTTGATCTGATCGCCTATACCGGGGCCTCCCAGGCCGCCGCAGGACCACTGCACCGCATACCACAGCAGCGACAGGTAGCCGTAGATAATCCGCCAGTGATCGAGGCGCTGCCGGTCCCTGTCCGACGTCGGGCGCTGGAGGTATTCCGCCAGCAGCGTTTCCCGCTGCCCCTTCTTCAGGTGCTGCCCTTCACAGATAACCGCCAGGTCGTAAAAGGGGTCGCCGCTGGCGGCGTATTCCCAGTCGATGGCGCTGAGTCTTCCATCAGTACCGGCGATCAGGTTGTCCGCCAGCAGGTCGTTGTGGCAGAGCACCTTGCCGCTGCCCAGCTCGCCGGCCGCGGCGATGTGCCGCTGTAGCGGCCGGTGCAGGGATTGTAGTGGCCGCAACAGACTGTTGTCCGTATCGATCGAGCGCCGGTAGCGGCCAACCTTGTCGCCGATATCCAGCTCGGCATCGATGGCCGGCAGCTTGTGAATCGCGCGCAACAGGGCCGCCAGTTGCGCGAAGGCGCCGGCGCCGTCCGGACGCCAGTGGTCGCCGGGGATATGGCGGGTGACCAGGTACCGCTGCCCCGGATCACAGTGGACCAGCGGCGCGCACAGCCCGGCCCTGTCCGCCAGGTGCAACGCCTGCGCCTCGGCTTCCCGGTTAAGGTCCAGTGCCTCGCTGATGGCGGAATTAATGCGCAGCACCAGCTGCCGCTCTCCGTCGGCCAGCAGGAAACTGCGGTTGGTCAGTCCGTTCGCCAGCGTGCGGATCAACCTGGGCCTGGTGGCACTCCAGCGCGGCCAGTCGTCCGGGATGATGTCCGTGGCAGGAGCTGTCATTGTGCAGCGCCGCTTTCCGCCATCGAGGGCTGATTGCTCTCGGGAAGCTGCCGCCGGTACAGCGCCAGCCAATTAAAAAACCCGATGATGACGATGATCACATACAGTACGAACAAAACCGCGGTCAGGTACAGTTCCCGGTCGATATACAGATAGATGGCCGCGCCGTCGACGACCACCCAGTAGAGCCAGTTTTCGAGTACCTTGCGGGTAACCATGTAGGTGGTTACCACCGCGCCCCAGGTGGTAAACGAATCGAGGTAGGGCAGTGCGGCATCGGTGTATCGCTGCAGTCCGTAGCCGAACACCAGCGTCAGCAGGCCGACGATCGACAGGGCGGTGATATGGGTGGCCGCCGGCCAGCGGTGAATCTGCAGTTCCCGCCGCTCGGCGCGCCGGTTTTTCCACTGCCACCAGCCGTAGATGGCGATCAGCAGGTAGAAGATCTGCAGCGCCGACTCCATCAGCAGGCTGACGTCCCAGAACAGGAACAGGTAGATTGCCGTGCTGGCGAAGGCCGCGTACCAGCAGAGGATTTTCTCCCGCATCGCCAGCAGCAGGTAGGCCAGCGCCAGTACCACCGCCGCCAGCTCCCACAGGGACATGGCGGCAAATGCGGTGGCGATGGCATCGCGAATTTCGGCGCTAGGCATCGGTGTTGTCCGGGTGCAGGTCGCCGTCGATAAATTTGCACACGAAAATGGCGCGGCCGAACTGCTCGTAGGACCTGCGCATCTCCGCTTTCAGTGTGTCCATCAGCAGGTCGTAGTCGCCGAATACCCGGGTGCTCATGGTGTTGGTGATGACCTGCAGTTGCGGGTGGCCGTTCAGGCGCTCGATAAAATCCTGAATCGCGGGAATATACGCGTCTTTCAGCGGGTACATGCTGATTTCCACGGATAGTTTCATAGTGCTGTTGTTCCAGTCTAGGTTTGTAGAAGTCAGTCAGTTAAGCCACGCTGTCGACGCAAAGGCCCTGATGCCGGGTGCAGCCTTGCGAGACTGTCTGCGAGAGGGACCTCGCGGACAAGCCTACAGGGACGTATTCACGGCGTGTCTCGCAAGGCTGCACCCGGTAGCAGGGCCGCCCCGATATCAACTAAGGCCCGGTGCAATCTCATCTTCCTAATCTTCAGTTGCTTAACTAGCCCGGATATTTCACCAGGCCGCTCAGAATGCAGCGTAACTCTATGTTTTCGTTAATGTTTTCAGGGATCTCCGTGGGGACAGATTGTCACCGGCCAACGCTGGCCACGCCCTCGCTTGATCTCTGCACGCTCAGCACATTTTTGTGGCTAATACGTGCAGTAAGCATGCATGTACGCCACAAAAATGCACTGAGCGCACAGATCTCGGCGCGATCATCGTGGCCCCTGGTGAAATATCCGGGCTAGCCGGCATTAGGCTCCTGCGATGGCCGTCTTTGCCATTCTGTTAAAACGTATAGCTGCCGGAAATACCCGCAATACGCGGCTCGCCCAGCTGGTAGTAGGCCTCCGGCGCATAGCCGTTGGCCGGGTTGTTGCCGAACTGGTTGCTGAAATAGAAGCCGCGGGTGTAGTAAACCTCGTCGGTCAGGTTCCTGCCCCACAGCGACACATCCCAGCGGTCGCCGCTGTAGGTCAGGCGCGCGTTGAACAGCTCGTAGGCGGTGGACTTTTCGTTGTGGCTGTTGGAAAAGTAGAAGTCGTCCTTGCCCTCCATTTCCAGGCGCAACACCAGGTTCGCCGGCAGTGCGTACTCGGCGCCGGTAAAGAACTGGTAGTTGGGCGCGTGAGCCAGGTCGCGGCCGTCCAGGTCCACCGGGGCGAACACCTCGCCGGTGTAGTCGTTGCGCGCATCCACATGGGAGGAGCTGGCGAAGTCCTCGAATTCCGCATTCAGCCAGCCCACCGAGGTAAACAGGCGCAGCCTGTCGGTGGCCCGGTAGTGCAGCTCCGCTTCCAAACCGGTGGTGCTGCCGCCGGCGGCGTTGGTGAGGAAGTCGTCGAAGGAAAAGTCGCCGGGATTGAAGACCGACTGCTTGGCCTGCACGTCGCTGCGGTCCTGGTAGAAGGCGGCCAGTTGCACCTGCAACCGGTTGTCGAGCCAGTTGCCCTTGATACCGAGCTCGTAGTTGAGCAGCTGCTCGGTATCGAACTCGAATACATCGCTACCGATCTGCGGGTTGCCGGCCGAGGCGGAAATGATGCGGCCGTTGACACCGCCGGCCTTGTAGCCGCGAGAGAGGGTGCCGTAGAGCATGGTACCTTGCGACCGGTGGTATTCCAGTGTGATATTGCCGCCCCACAGGTCTTCGTCGGTGGCCGTGGTAACGGCCAGGGAATCGGCATAATCCGCGCTGCGCTGTTCCAGCCGCAGGCCGGTTACCAGGTCGAAGCGCCGGCCGAGGGCGCTACGCAACTGGCCGTAGACGGCGTTGTTTTCGGTATCGAACTGGCTGCGGAAATTCCCGTTGCGCAGCAGCGATTCCTCTTCGCGGCGGATATAAATGCCGGCCACCCAGTCGGTGCTGTCGCCGAACAGCCGGGAGGCGTCGCTGGAGATAAAGCGGACATCGGCGCTGAGGTTGTCCCGGTCGCGGTGGTAATTGTCGGTGGAGCTGTATTCGTCGGGGTGGAAGCCGACGTAGGTCCAGTCTTCGTCGTAGCCGTATTCTGTTTCCGAGTCCGCCAGGCTCAGTACCGATTCGAGGGTAAACAGGTCGCTGCCGGTCCACCGGCCGCTCAGGGCGCCGGCCAGGGTTTCCTGGGTATCCCGGCCCGGCTGGTCGGAAATGGTATGGCGGGAATTGTCCAGTGAGAAGGCATCGTAGCCGTTGTCGACATCGATCTGCAGCAGTGAGAAATCCAGCTGCAGGTCGTCGTTGGCCCGATAGCGCAGCTTGCCGCGCAACATGGATTCGTCGATATCCTGGGTATCGTCGCGGTCCAGGTAGCGGTTCTCGACATAGCCATCGGACTGGCGCGTCTGCGCCGCGAGGCGGTAGGCCAGCTTTTCACCGTTTTCACCGTTTTCACCGAGGGGGCCGCTGGCGACGGCGGACAGGGTGCGACCGCCGTACTGCGCCGCTTCCGCCGATACCCGCGCCATGGGGTCGGCCGACGGCGCGTTGCTGGTCATGGTGATCAGGCCGGCCAGCGCATTGGCACCGTAGACGGTTCCCTGTGGCCCGCGCAGGATTTCCACCCGGTCCATATCCAGGGTACTGGCCGCGAGGCCCAGGCCGGTAAAGTCGATGCCGTCGATAACCAGGCCCACGGATGGGTTGACCGGATCGATAAACTGGCTGCGCTCGCCGATACCGCGGATCTGCACAAAGCGGCCGCGGGAGGCGCCGCTGGCAAAATTCACGTTGGGTGCCAGGTTGAGCAGCTGTTCCAGGTGGCCGGCGCCGCGGGCTTCAATGGTTTTTTCACCGAGCACACTGACGCTGGTGGCGGTTTCCAGTTGCGCGGTTTGGCGGAACTGGCTGGTGACGACGACTTCTTCCAACTCTGTGGTTTCGGGGTTCGCGGCTGCCACGGTGGCGCTGCCCAGGCAGCCGGCCAGGCCGATCCACCAACTGAGCGGTTTTATTCTGGTTGCTCGATTCATGGCTCTCTCTCGGGAATAGCGGAGTGAAAGAGACCCGGTGTGCGACGTGAAGAGGATGTGGTTTGGGGAACCACACTGGGTACCTATTCCTACGCCGGTATTAACCGGATCAGGTTCAAGGGTTTGCCAGACGGAAATTCCGTCTGCATCTCAGGCCGGAGCCACCCCTTAGGTTTTGCGGCGGCGATAGTAGCAGATGAGTGCCGGGGCGGGAAACGATATCGGCGGGCCGCGAAAGACCTGTTGACAGCTTGGGGTACGCCGTTAAAATCCCAGATATGAGATTTTTGTTCTTAAGTGGGAATCATGATGATGTACTCAGAGACCCTGTCCAATTACCTGAAGAAGTTGCGTACCGACAGGGACCTGACGCTCCAGGCGCTGGCGGAGCAGAGCGGTATCAGCCGCGCGTCCCTGTCCCGTATCGAAAAGGGGGAAGTCAGCCCCACTGCCGACACCCTCGGCGCGCTGGCGACGGTCTATGGCCTGCCGATTTCGGTATTGCTGTCGCCGCTGGAGCGGGATTTCGAGCCCCTGATCCGGCGGGGCGACCAGCAGCTTTGGTTGGATGACAGAAACGGGTTCGAGCGGAGAAGTGTCTCGCCGCCCTCCCGCTCGCTGAAATGCGAGCTGGTCGAGGGGGCCCTGTCCCCGAACCAGTCCATCGCCTACAGCGCGCCGGCCATGCCCGGCCAGGAACACCACCTGTTGTTGTTGTCGGGGGCGCTCTCCATCACCGTCGAGGGGAATGTCTATCAACTGAAGACGGGGGACTGTGTCCGGTACAGGCTGTATGGCGCATCGCAGTTTGAAACCGGCCGGCAGGCGGCCAGGTATCTCATTGCCCTGGCGGCGGGGGAGTAGCGCATGTCTGTGTCAATCGAGCTGGTGCGGGGCCGTTCGCTGGAAGGTTGTCTGGATGGTTATCTTGAAGGCCTCGCCGCTATTCTGGTGGACGGTGTCAATTCGGGGGCATCGATCAGTTTCCTGCAGCCTTTTTCCGCGGAGCAGGCAACCGATTACTGGCGACAGGAAGTCTTTCCCGGTGTTATCGGCGGGCAGCGCCTGCTGTTTGTGGCCGTGTTGGAAGGTGAACTGGTGGGCACCGTGCAGTTGGTGACCGGTCTCGTCCCCAATCAGCGACATCGCTGCGAAGTCTCCAGGTTGGTCGTGCTGTCCCGTGCCCGTCGCCGGGGGATTGGCAGGCTGTTGATGGAAGCGGTGCTGGAGCGGGCATCCGCACTGGGAAAAAAACTGGTCACGCTGGATACCCGCAGCGGGGATCCGTCGCAGAAGCTCTACCAGTCCCTGGGCTTCGAGGTGGCCGGGGAGATCCCGGACTTCGCCCTGGACCCGGATCGCCGGCATCTGTCGCCGACCACCTATATGTACAAGCGGCTCTGACGGCATCGGGGACTCTGCGTCGACAAGGTGGTGTATTAGTCCTGTGGAAATTATTTTGACCAAACCCTTCTTTGGAGCCGTCATTCCGGACTCGATCCGGGATCCAGTGAGGGTGCCGCGGTGGCCTGGATTCCGGATCGAGTCCGGAATGACGGTCGTATAAGAGAAATACGGGAGTCTGAAAGGTTGAATCCGCGTTGTTAAAACAATTATCACTCCCTTAAGAACTGACTGTCTATCAGGGCGGCCGCGGGCACTTTTAAGAGTGCCCCTGATGGCCACGTCGATCGGGCCCTGCGCCGTCTCCGCTCACTGCGACGCGCCGCGGTTGATCAGTTGCCGGTAGAAGCGGGTCGCCTTGACCATATTGTCGATACTGATGCGCTCGTTGGTACCGTGGAAGCCGCTGATATCCTGTTTGGTGACCACCATCGGGTTGAAGCGGTAGCTGTCGTCGGCCACGGTTTCGTAGTGGCGGCTGTCGGTGCCGGCAATGGTCAGGCCCGGGGCGACGATCGCCTGGCCGTGAGTGTGGCGGGCGGTTTCCGCCAGGGTGTGGAAAGCCGCCGACTCGCTGCTGGAGACGCGGGAGGCGGGCTGGTGGCGGTGGCGCTCGATGGCCACGCGCTCGTCGTCGATGACCGTCTGCAGGTGTTCGACAATACCGTCGACACTGTCGCGCGGGTGCACGCGGAAATTGACCGTGGCCACGGCCCTGATCGGCAGTACATTTTCCTTGATGCTGGCGGACAGCATGGTCGGCGCGACAGTGGTGTGCAGCATGGCGGCGGTGCTGGGGCTGTCTTCGAGCGCCGAGTCGATCAGGCCGCCGAACAGCCAGCGGTTGGCGAACAGCGCGCGCTGGCCGAAGGGCATGTGCGGGGCCACGGCGTCGAACATGTCGGCCCCCAGCCCTTCCAGCCCGCCGGGCAGCGGGTGTTTCTGCAGTTTCACCAGGGCCCCGGCGAGGATATCCACGGCGGTTTCCCGTGGTGGCATGGACGAGTGGCCGCCCTTGCCGTGGGCAATCAAATCCACGGTCAGGTAACCCTTCTCGGCCACGTTGATACTGGCCACCGGCTGCTCGATACCGGGAATGAATCCATCCAGCAGGAAGGAGCCTTCATCCAGGCTCCAGGCCAGTTGCACGCCGTCCCGTTTCAGTTTTTCCACCACCGCCAGGGCGCCGTTCTCGCCGCCGATTTCCTCGTCGTGGGTCAGGCTGATATAGACGGTGCGCTCGGGCTGGAATCCCTCTGCCAGCAGCCGCGTGGCGGCTTCCATCAGGCCGATGGCGGCGCTCTTGTCGTCCAGTGCACCGCGACCCCAGATATGGGTTGCATCGATATCGCCGCTGTAGGGAGGGTGTTCCCATTCGCTTTCCGTGCCGGGAATCACCGGTACCACGTCGTAGTGGGCGGACAGCAGTACCGGTTTCAGTTCCCGGTTCTTCCCCGGCCAGGTAAACAGCAGCGTGTACTCCTGGCCCGGGGTTTTGCCCAGCCGCTCCGGTGGCAGCGCGCTGTGTACCTGCGGATAGGTGGCGGCGAGCCAGTCGATAAACTGCTCGTACTGCTGCCGCGTTTGCGCTTTGCCCAGCTGTGCGGACACGGTCTGGAAACGGATCGCTTGCGACAGGTGCCGGGATGGTTGGCGGCCTTCCCGCCCCGTATCGGCGACGCGGTCCTGGGTTTCTTTCGGGAGCTGGGGCTGGGGCGGGGCCGCGTAGAGGGCGGTGCGCACCAGCACGACGGCGACCAGCAACAACAGTGCTGCGCCGAGTCCGATCGACAGTTTTTTCATGGTTGCCTCTGGATAGTGTTCGGGAAAATATGTTCTCGCCTTTTTATGTCACCACTGCATTGGTAAATCTCAGCTGGGGACTTTTTCGTGGATTGCATAATGTTGGTCCGTGCTATCGATTCGCTATCTTTTGGACCTGTTGGACTCTTGCACGAAACGCGAAAAGGCCGGGTGGGGTATCGCTTTCCGGGACCGTATGAGACATGGATGTCGATTACGAGCGTAGGGTCGGCCCCGCGAGCGAAGCGAGTGCTTTGGGTCCAGGGATGTATTCACAGCGTGTCCCGGAAAGCGATACCCCACCCGGTCCCGCACTTAGGCTGGTTTCGAGGACTTAAAAGGCCTCCTAAAAGTTGTAACCCAACTCGATACCGTAAGTTCGCGGCGTGCCCGCGAAGTGGGTAATGGTGCCGAAGAAATCCCGCGATGTGGTCGTCAGGTAATCTTCGTCGGCCAGGTTGCGGCCCCAGAGGGCGGCGGTCCAGCTGCCGTCTTCGCTCTCCAGCCCCAGGCGCGCGTTGATCAACTGGATATCGTCCACCCATCCGTACTGCACGGTATCGCCGGTTGCCAGGGTGCGGAACTGCTCATTGTCGGCGGTGTTGTAGTAGTCGTCGCGGAAGGAGTAGTCGATCCGCGCCAGCAGTTCGGCGCCCAGGGCCGGCAGTGGGTGATAGTAGCTGGCCGCCAGGTTGACGGAATAATCCGATGCGCCCGGCAGTTTGTTGCCGCTCACATCGGCACCGTTGGCGCCACCGCCGGGATAGTCGGCGAATTCCGCATCCAGCAGGCCGAAGGCGGCATTGAACTGCAGCCGGTCGGTGGGGCGGTAGGTGAATTCCGCCTCCAGGCCGCGGGTCTCCACTTCGGCGGCGTTGCGGATGCTGATGGAGGTGCGGCCGTCGCCCAGGTCGATAAACTGGTTGACCTGGTAATCGGTGTAGTCGGACTGGAAGACTGCCAGGTTGAAACCCAGGCTGCGGTCCAGCAGCGTGCCCTTCAGGCCGATCTCGTAGCTGTCCACCGTCTCCTTGTCGAAATCGATTCCCGCGTCCACGTCGCCCTGGCTGATGAAGTCCAGGTTGAAGCCGCCGCTCTTGAAGCCGTTGCTGTACTTGACGTAGCCGCTGATATCGTCGGAGAAGCTGTAGTTCAGGTTGACCGTGGGCGAGAAATTCTCGTCGGTGCGCTCGTCCTGCACGCTGGCGGTGGCCATGCCGAAGGCGCCGGAACCGCGGCCGTCGATACGCCAGTCCACCTCCTTGGTCTCCTCCGAATAGCGGAAGCCGAAGCCCAGCTTCCAGCGCTCGGACAGGTCGTAACTACCGTTCAGGAAGGCGGCGTAGCTGTCGGTGTCGACAGTGCCATCGGTGGTCACCGGCAGGTTCGGATCAGTGTAGAACAGCATGGCGCCCAGTTCGGAACTCTTGATCTGGCGCAGGCTGTTGCCTTCCTGCTGGTAGAAGTAGAGGCCGGCCACATACTTCATGGCCGCGCTCTCCGGCGAGATCAGCTGGAATTCCTGGGTCACCTGCTCGTAGCTGTCCGCGTAGGCGAGTTCGGCCAGGTCCAGCTCGGAATAGTCGACGTCGTTGGCGTAGAAGATCTCGGTATCGCGGGACGCGGTGATGGATTTTACGGAATAGCCGTTGCCGAAATCCCGGTTCAGGGTCAGGGCCGCACCGCGGATTTCCCGCTCCTCGCGCGGGTCCAGGTTCATGGCCACGGTATTGTCTTCCGGCGAAGCGGTCTCCGGCACACTGCCGAAGGTATCGGTGACGGCGTCGCCGGTGTAGGAGAGGCGCTCCGTGTCGGTGCCATCCAAAGCCAGGTGGGCGGTAAAGGCGCCGCCGGCATCGTAGAGCAACTGGGCGCGATAGGAGTCGCCGTCCTGCTCGTTGAGGTCGTTGCCGGTGCCCAGGTTTTCTACCAGGCCGTCGCGCTGCTGGCTGTTGACCGAGACCTTGCCGAACAGGTTGTCGGACAGCGGCAGGTTCAGGGACGCGGACAGCTGGCGCGAATTGTAGTTGCCGTATTCGACCCCCAGGCTGCCGCCGAAGGTGTCGTCGGGTCGTTTGGAGATCATGTTGATCGCCCCCGCGACGGTGTTTTTGCCGAACAGGGTGCCCTGGGGCCCGCGCAGTACCTCGATGCGCTCCAGGTCCAGCAGCTCCTGGTTCAGCGCCGGGGACTGGCCCAGGTAGACGCCGTCCAGGTAGACACCCACACGGGTGTCGAAGCCGATATTGCGGCTGTTGGCGCCGACGCCGCGGATGCTGACACTGGAGCTAAAGTCGGTGCCGGAGCTGATCTGCAGGTTGGGCACGAATTCGGCCACCTCCTTCAACTGGCGCACGCCGGTCTGCTCGATATTCTCAGTGCCGAAGTTGGTGATGGCGATGGGCACCTCGGTCAGGCGCTCGCTGCGCTTCTGCGCGGTGACGACGATCTCTTCCAGTTCGGCGGCAGCCGCCCAGGGTGCCATCTGTGCGGCCACCGCGGCGGCCAGGGCCTGGGGCAGGAATCGTGGAGCCTTCATGGAGTCTCTCCTACAGGGGTTATTATTTTCGGGAATGGTGTTGCTTGGCCGGCTGTTGCTGCGGCGTTGCAACCGGTTATAGCGCGGCGATGAACGGAGTGCCTCCGGATTTGCAAACCCGGAGAAAAGCCCTGCATTGCGGATTGCGGGTTTGCAAATCGGGATAAAAATTTTCTTTTAAATCAACAGTTTGCAGGAATTTTTGGGCCCGGTCAGTGGAGCGGCCGCAAACGGGAAAGCGGCGCCTTTTTGCAGGAATCGGCTATCGCCACCGGGCCCGGCTGCGCTAGTCTCTGCGCGACCAAACCGCGGTATGGAGTTTTTATGCGCGCTTATTCCCTGCTCGATCTGTCCCCCATCACCGATAACGGCGACGCCAGGCGGGCGCTGCTGAATTCGCGCGACCTGGCGCAGCACGCAGAGCGCTGGGGCTACCGGCGCTTCTGGATGGCCGAACACCACAATATGGCCGGTGTCGCCAGCGCGGCGACGGCGGTGGCGCTGGGCTTTATCGCCGCCGGCACCGAGCGCATCCGCGTCGCCGCCGGCGGGGTGATGCTGCCCAACCATGCGCCGCTGGTCATCGCCGAGCAGTTCGGTACCCTGGCGGCGCTGTATCCGGAGCGGGTGGACCTGGGGCTGGGTCGGGCACCGGGCACCGACGGTTCCACCATGATGGCGCTGCGCCGCGACCCGCGCCACGCCGCCGACCAGTTCCCGGAGGATGTGCGCGAGCTGCTGCACTATTTCGAACCGCAGAAACCCGGCCAGCGGGTGATGGCGGTGCCCGGTGTGGGGCTGGAAGTACCCATCTGGCTGCTCGGGTCCAGCCTCTACAGCGCCCAGCTGGCTGCAGCTCTGGGGCTGCCGTTCGCGTTCGCGTCGCACTTTGCGCCGCAGATGCTGGGCCAGGCACTGCATCTCTACCGCGAACAGTTCAAGCCGTCGCGCTATCTGGACAGGCCCTACGCCGCGGCCGGTATCAATGTCTTTGCCGCGGATTCCGACGACCGGGGGCGCTACCTGATGACCTCGCTGGAGCAGCAGTTTATCGCCCTGCGCCGTGGTACGCCGGGCCCGCTGAAGGCGCCGGTAGACGATATGGGCAGTGTCGCGTCACCGTCCGAGCGCCAGCAGGTGCAGCAGGCGCTGGCGGAGAGCGCGGTGGGGGCCCGGGATACGGTGGCGGCCTGGATCGATCGCTTCCTGGAGCGCAACCCGGTGGATGAAGTGATCGTGACCGGGGCCATCTACGATCACGCCGCGCGCCTCGAGTCCTTCCGGATCGCGGCCGAGATCCTGCGCGAGCGGTGTTAGCTTGAGGTGTAGCCCGGATGGAGCGCAGCGGAATCCGGGATTGTGGCCGGGTCGGCCCGCTACCGCGCCATCCCGGATTCCGGCGTTACCCCCCTGCCACACTCGACCCGACCGGCAAGCGGATCGCGAGTGGCTTCAAACACTGTCGCCGGCCGCGCGGGCATGGCGGAACTGCCGCGGTGTCTGCTGCAGGCGCTTCTTGAAGTGGTTGAAGAAGGTCGAGTTGGAGTTGAAGCCCGCCTGCAGGCCGATATCGGTGACCGACAGGTGGTCCATCGCATCGTCGCCCAGCAGGCGCGCGGCCTCCTCGACCCGGTGCTGGTTGATGAATTCATAGAACGACTGGCGGGCGAAGCCGTTGATGGTCTCGGACAGGTGGTGGGCCGGTAGCTGCATGGTATCTGCCAGGTCCGCGATTTTCAGGCCCGGCTCCAGGTGCGGCCGGTCTTCCGCCATAACCCGCTGCAGCGCCGCCCAGATGGCCCCGGCGCGGGCCTCCGTCAGGCTGCTGGTCTGGTATTTCTTTTCGCTTTTCCCCTCCGCCGCGGCGACTTCCGGCGCACTGCCCGCTTCGCTGTCCGCCAGATGGATCCTGCGCTGCTGCAGGCCGAACCAGCCCAGCAGCAGGCTCAGCAACAGCGGCGCCATGGCCTGCAGTTGCCCGGGAGTCAGCGCGCGCTCGGCGACGGTCATGCCGTACACCTCGATGGCCACCGCCACGGCCGTGGCGGCCAGGTAGAAATACACCAGGGTGGTGAGCCAGTGCAGGTTCACCTCCTCGATGGCCGAGTAGCTCTCCTTGATACGGCGCAGGTGCGGGCGCAGCAGGCACAGCGCCGCGGTGGCGTAACCGAACAGCGAGGCCATGGCCGTGATCCGGTGTACGAAGCGCGCGCGGTAGATGAGATCGCAGCCCGCGCCGCTGAAGCAGGGCAGGTTCAGCAGCCCGCCGTCGGACAGCGGCAGTTGCAGATACCACAGCAGCGCCATCGCCGGGGCCGGCAGCAGGTGTCGGATGTCGCTCCGGCGCCAGTGGAACTGCGGCCGGGTGAGGGCGCGGGTGTAGAAATACAGCATGGGGCCCTGTAGCAACTGCAGGGAGAAAATCAGGTGGTATTCCCACAACTGCCCGGATTCTTCGGCGATCGGGATCTGCGCGGCGGAAATGATGATGCTGACGAGCAGCAGCAGGGCCAGGCACTGGTTGGCGTTGCGGTTGCCCCAGGGCGCCATCCACAGCAGTAGCGACAGCGTCAGCCCGGTGGCGACACCGAAGAGAATCAGCAGGCTGGAGAGATGGAGAGTGAACTGCATGGGAACCGCCGTTGTTATTGGCGTGATACTAATCGAAAGTCACCCTTGGCAAAACTCGGCGGGAAGAGATCGGCCGGGCCCCCGGTGGTAACCGGATTGTAAAATTGGTCTTCCGAGAGCTGTGTGCACAGCCTCTGGCTGGTTGAAATTTGTTCGTTTTGAAGGTGAGGTGATCGATCCTGAAGTGTTTCCGGTGATGTTCCCGTGCCGTGCAGTGCTTTTCCTGTCTGACCAATTTCAATATCCTGTCAGATCCCTATAATCGGCAGCGGAGCGATTCCCGATTGTGGATCTCTGTGATTGAACGTTTTCTGCACAGGGGCAAGCCGGGCAGTGGCCCGCATTCGGACAAGAGAGCGGATACAGAAAGGAGACCGATCGAATGAAGATTGCATTGATGAACGAATTCAGCCAGGCCGCCAAGAACGCTATCGTGCTGAAGGAACTGGAGGATGTCGCGGGCGAGCTCGGCCACACCGTGTACAACACCGGCATGAGCGACGATAACGACCACCGCCTCACCTACATTCACTTGGGCATCATGGGCAGCCTGCTGCTGAACTCGGAAGCGGTGGATTTCGTCGTCAGCGGCTGTGGCACCGGCCAGGGCGCGCTGATGTCGCTGAACGCCTACCCGGGTGTCAACTGCGGCTACTGCATCGACCCGGCGGACGCCTTCCTGTTTGCGCAGATCAACAACGGCAACGCGCTGTCGATTCCGTTCGCCAAGGGTTTCGGCTGGGGCGCGGAGCTGAATATCCGCTACATGTTTGAAAAGGCCTTCACTGGCGTCAAGGGCCAGGGCTACCCGCCGGAGCGCAAGGAATCCCAGGTGGCCAATGCCGGTATCCTCAATCACATCAAGGAAGCCACGGCCAAAAACTACCTCGACGGTCTCAAGGCCATCGATCCGGAACTGGTAAAAACCGCGGTGGGTGGCGAGCGCTTCCAGGCCTGTTTCTTCGAGAACTGCCGGGATCAGGCGCTGGCGGACTTCGTGCGCGGGGTGCTGGATTCCTGAGTCCGGATAAAGGACGCATGGACGCGTCATCCGGAAAGCCCCACTTCGTCGACGTGGGGCTTATTTTTTGAGGACTTTCGTTAGCGCGCCGGCTTAATTGCTCGGCAGCCAGTCGTCCTCCTGCAGTATCTCCACCACATCGTAGAGTGTTACACAGGTATTGAAAGCGTCCCTGTCGTAACCTCCCGGACTCTCATCGGTCACCAGGCTGTATTCGCCCGGGCAGATAAACTCGAAAATTGACAGGTAGTTATCGACCTGGGGTTCGCTGGCCGTCAGCAGGACCGGAGGTTGGGCTGAGCCACTGTCGGACAGTGTTTTCATATAGGCGACGAGTGCGGCTTCGTGTTCGTCGGTCAGGCCGAGATTACCGACCAGCGGCGAGGGTGACTGCGTCTGTGGAAACTCGGCAGTGGGCCAGCAGTTATTGGCCAGTGCCACGGCCTCTGTCAACTCCGTACCCACAGGAATTTCGTCGCCCAGCATTGCCTCGCATTTGGGTAGTACATCGCGGGTGTTGTACCAGTGCACGACACTTTCGAGGCTTTTATGAAAACCGTTATGCATAAAAGCCTTGACGAAGTTGTTGCTGGCACCTTTGGTGACATTGCGTACAGTCGGTGTTTTGAAGAAGCCATTGCCGGAAAACAGTGCGCCGGTATGCTGATTCAGCCCGGTGTCGATCCCCTGCAGCTTTGGAATCTCCGGATTGGAGGGGACGCCGATATTATGGAAAGCCTGATCGGAGTATACCTGCTGGAGCTCGGCCCCATCATCGTTGTCCGGATCGTCGCTGTGGCAGAAGGCGCATTGCGAGGCCGGTAGATTCGGGTGGGTGCGTTGATCTCCGGGTACAAATGGCGGGTCGACATTGTAGAACAGGTCGTGCCCGAGGTTTTCCTGTGCTGTGAATCCGACCAGTGGAAACCTGCCGTATTCCTTGTCTGGATTGCTGTTCTGCAGCTGGCGTACCCGATGGCAAGTCTGCGGGTTGTAATAGTCCCTGAAGCTGTCGTCCACACAGGCGAGCTCGGATCGGATTGCGCGGTCCCGCCTGGAATCAAAGCGGTTCACATCGGCAAAGTGCTGGTAGGCGCCCACCGCAATGGCGAGGCGTTTGAAACTGATGTCGGTAAAAGTGTCCCCGCCCGCCGCGGTCTCGGTGCTGCAGTTGATATTCACTCCCCAGGAAAGCTGGAACAGCCAGGCATATTCGGAACTGGCGACATGTTCACAGACTACCTGCCGGGAAATATTCTGCTCAACCGGATTGGGAAAGGGGTTCAGCGCCTGGTCACTGATTGCTGAGATAAATCTCTCATATCCCAGCACGTTCGGGTTGATAATATCGTGGAAAATTTCTGTGCCGGCGTGGGGCGCAGCCAGGGGCGGTACAGGCAAGGTGCCGTCTGTTACCGGCTCCCGACCCTGGGCGCGCCCATCCCAGAAATTGCCGCCACAGAGCAGCGGAACGCCGCGATCACAGGCACTGAACGGGGGCGCGAAACTGGCGTAGGTGTTGGTTTGCGGTTTGCGCCTGCCGACGGTTTCCGGGTTGGCGCCGGTGATGGCCACCTGCGTCAGGTTGACTTCCGAATCCGGGCCGGTACCGCCTCTGATGGGGTCGTGACAGGTGACACAGCCCATCACCGGAGGATCTGAAAGTCGCGTATCAAAAAACAGCATTTTCCCGAGTAGTGGTAGCGCAATCGGATTTTTATCACTGTCTTGGGCCGTGACGCTAAAGCTCAGAGCGATAAAAATCGAGTGAAAAGCAATAAAAAACGGTAGCCGGTGTGCTCCACCATGCTGACGCCAAATATTCACAGCTGCCTCCTGGTTCGTCTTTTTCGGAAATATTCGTGCCTAGTGGTCCATGCGGAAAGTTGTGTAACTGTTCGCGTCGCCAAAGCGTCCAGCTCTGCGTTGAGAAAGCTTGAAATAGAACCACTACTCCTGCGCTTTCTCGCCTTGATCTGAACACTTTGGCTGTGCTCCTTAGTCGCCAAACTTTCCGCATGGACCACTAGTGGGCCGCTCGCAAAGTTGGGTAACAGTTCGCTTCGCCAAATTGTCCAGCTCTGCGTTGAGAAAGCTTGAAATAACGCTGCTATTCCAGCGCTTTCTCGTCTTGACCTGGTCTCTTGGTTTACAGGGAGAAATGCCGGGATGATTCAGTAAAAATGCTAGCCAAGAAAATTATTCTGGCTAAGTCCTGCCTGTTTAAAACAAGATAAAGCCCCGCCTTTTTTTGCGGTGCGATTGTAGTGTTTTCGTTTTTGTTGTCTTTTCGTCGTTGGAATATTCAATTTTAAAAATATCCCGTCGACTCCTTTATGAGGCCGTTTGGAAGTGTCTGCATCGGTGATGCCGGGCGTAGTGGCAGGGAATGCCAGCGTTGCGAGTGTCCCGGAACAGTGCCAGTTTCACTTTCCCTGTGCAGGGCAGTGCAAACGACAGCTCGGGTGGGTGAGAAGGCAGCTGGTTAACAGGGGTGCCGAACTGTTCGTCTTGAAAGCTGCCGGATTCGGCAGGTGGGGAATATTGTGCGCGACAGCCCCGGTGCCGGGGTGCCAACAGAGAGCCCCCGACTCAGGTCGAGGGGCTGTTCAGGAGAGGGGCAGTATCAAACGTCGAAGCTTTCCTCGAGTTTCTTTTTCACCAGCACCTTCTTCAGTCTCGCATATTGCGGCACACCGTCTTTGTAGGGCGGGTAGTCCTCGCCCTGGATCAGCGGCAGCAGGTAGTCGCGACCGGCGGCCGTGATATCGAAGCCGTCCTCGCTGATGTACTCCTTCGGCATCATCTTCTCGACGTTGGCGACCTCCGACAGCGGCGCTTCGCCCACAGACCAGCTGTAGTTGTCGCCGGCGCCGCGCTGGATGGTGGGCATGATGGCATTCTTGCCCGATAGCGCCATCTCCACGGCGGCGCGGCCCACGGCGTAGGCCTGCTGCACGTCGGTGGCGGAGGCGATATGGCGCGCGGCGCGCTGCAGGTAGTCGGCCAGTGCCCAGTGGTACTTCAGGCCCAGCTCCTCCTTCACCATATTGGCCAGGGTCGGTGCCACGCCGCCCAGTTGCTTGTGGCCGAAAGCGTCCACGCTGCCGGCGTCGGCGAGGAAGGTGCCGTCCTCATACTGGGCGCCCTCGGAGGCGACAATCACGCAGTAACCTTTTTCATCGACCGTCTTCTGTACCCGCGCCAGGAACTGCGCTCTGTCGAATGCGACTTCCGGCAGCAGGATGATATGCGGCGCATCGCCGTCCGCTTCCCGGGCCAGGGCGCCGGCGGCGGCAATCCAGCCGGCGTGGCGGCCCATGACCTCGAGGATAAATACCTTGGTGGAGGTGTCACACATGGAGGCCACGTCCAGCGCCGCTTCCTTTGTGGAGACGGCCACATATTTGGCCACCGAGCCGAAGCCCGGGCAGTTGTCCGTGACCGGCAGGTCGTTGTCGACCGTCTTGGGGATATGGATGGCCTGGATCGGGTAGCCCATTTTCTCGGAGAGCTGGGAGACCTTCAGGCAGGTGTCGGCGGAGTCGCCGCCGCCGTTATAGAAGAAGTAGCCGATATCGTGGGCCCTGAAAACCTCGATCAGGCGCTCGTACTCGGCGCGGTTCTGCTCCAGGCTCTTCAGCTTGTAGCGGCAGGAGCCGAAGGCGCCGGAGGGCGTGTGGCGCAGTGCGGCGATCGTGTCCACACTCTCCTGGCTCACGTCGATCAGTTCCTCGCGCAGGGCGCCGAGGATGCCGTTCAACCCGGCGTAGACAGTGCCTATTTCATCGCGATGTTCGCGGGCGGCCTCGATAACACCGCAGGCGGAGGCATTGATCACGGCGGTTACACCGCCGGACTGGGCATAAAAGGCATTCTTCTTCGGCATGGTTGTCCTGTTTCGTCATCTGTCATCTGCTAGGTGCGCTTGCGGGTGTTCAAGCCTGCAAAAACTGCGCCCCGGCGACCGGCGGTGACATGCCGGCAGGCGGGGCGCTCGCGGTGCCGGTGGCTCTTTCATCGAGAGCTCTACTCCCCCACAGGGGCGGAGGCCGGCAAATTTGGGGGCGGAGTCTAATGGAATGACGTGGCAAATGCACCGAAAATGGGGGATTTGGCAATTCCCCGCCACTACGGGCGTGATAAGCTTGCGCCGCACATTGCAGGAGTACAAATTTCCGCCATGCATATTCATATTCTAGGTATCTGCGGCACCTTTATGGGCA
Organism: Microbulbifer litoralis; assembly: GCF_023634065.1. GTDB lineage: Bacteria > Pseudomonadota > Gammaproteobacteria > Pseudomonadales > Cellvibrionaceae > Microbulbifer > Microbulbifer litoralis. The sequence continues at coordinate 361,208 of NZ_JALKCV010000001.1, read as the reverse complement.
GCCTGGCGCAACTGGCGGTGGCCGAGGGCCACAAGGTGACCGGCTCGGACGCCAATGTCTACCCGCCCATGAGCACCCAGCTGCAGCAGGCGGGAATCCAGCTGACCGAGGGGTACGACCCGGTGCAACTGGAGCCGGCACCAGACCTGGTGATCATCGGCAACGCGCTGTCCCGCGGCAATCCGGCGGTGGAGGCGGTGCTGGAGCGGGGGCTGCCCTATACCTCCGGTGCCCAGTGGCTCTGCGACCATTTCCTCGGCAACCGCTGGGTGCTGGCAGTCGCCGGTACCCATGGCAAGACCACCACCTCCGCGATGCTGGCGTGGATCCTGGAGAAGGCGGATATGAAGCCCGGCTTCCTGATCGGCGGTGTGCCGGGCAATTTTGGTGTGTCCGCGCGTCTCGGCGAGACACCGTTTTTCGTGGTGGAGGCGGACGAGTACGACACCGCCTTCTTCGACAAGCGCTCCAAGTTCGTCCACTACCGCCCCCGTACCCTGATCATCAACAACCTGGAATTCGACCACGCGGACATCTTTGACGACCTGAAGGCCATCCAGCGCCAGTTCCACCACCTGGTGCGCACCGTGCCCGGCGACGGCCTGATTGTGGCCGCCGCCGACGAGCCGGTGGAGGAAGTGCTGGAGCTGGGCTGCTGGAGCGAGGTGCAGCGCTTCGCCATCGAGGGCGAGGACACGGTGCGCCTGGGCGACTGGCGGGCGGTGGATATCGCCGCGGACGGCGGTAGTTTTGCGGTGAACTTCCGCGACGCCGAGGTGGCCCGTGTGGCGTGGGACCTCACCGGCATGCACAATGTGCGCAACGGCTTGGCCGCGATCGCGGCGGCGCGCCACGTGGGCGTGGAGCCGCAGCTGTCGGCCCTGGCGCTGGGCAGTTTCGAGGGCGTCAAGCGCCGCATGGAGTGCCTGGGCGAGGTGGCCGGTATCCGCGTCTACGACGATTTTGCCCACCACCCGACCGCGATCGAATCCACGCTGAACGGCCTGCGGGCCAAGGTGGGCGACGACAAGATCATCGCCCTGATCGAACCGCGCTCCAACACCATGCGAATGGGCTGCCACCAGAACAGGCTGGCGCAGGCCTGTGCCGGGGCCGATATGGTGCTCTGGTACCAGCCGGAGGGCATGGACTGGTCCCTGGGTGAAGTGGTGCACCACTCGACCGTGCCGGCAAAGATTTTCGACAATATCGCCGCCGGTGTAGAATCCGCGGTCAACCTGGCCGGGACCGGAACGCATATCGTGGTCATGAGCAACGGCGGCTTCGGCGGCATCCACCAGCGACTGCTGGGGGCGCTGGAAGGGAAATACGGCCGGGACTCGGGGAATTGAGGCTTACAGGGCTCGGAAGAAATCTTGGTTCAATCCACCTTCACTAAAACTGTCACTCTCGCCATCACCGGCGCTTCCGGTGCCCAGTACGGCCTGCGCCTGCTGCAGTGCCTGCTGGCCGCCGACGTGCGCGTGTGGCTGTTGATGTCCGATGCCGCACGGGTGGTGATCGGGACCGAGACCGACTGCCAGCTGCCCGACGGTGACAACTCGGCGGTGGAGGCCTACCTGCGCGACCGCTTCGGCGCGCGCGAGGGCCAGATGAAGCTGTTTGCAAAGACCGACTGGTTCTCGCCGGTGGCGTCCGGCACCGGCGCGCCGGCCAGCATGGTGATCTGCCCGGCCAGCGGTGGCACCCTGTCGGCGATCAGTTGCGGGGCGTCCAACAACCTGATCGAGCGCGCCGCGGATGTGGCCCTGAAGGAGCGCCGCCAGCTGATCCTGGTACCGCGCGAGGCGCCCTATTCGGAGATCCACCTGGAGAATATGCTCAAGCTGACGCGCATGGGCGCGGTGGTGCTGCCGGCCAGCCCGGGCTTTTACCAACGCCCGCGGAGTCTCGAGGACCTGGTGGACTTTATCGTCGCGCGGCTGCTGGACCAGTTGGGCGTCGAGCAGGAACTGCTGCCCCGCTGGGGCGAATAGTCCCGCGGGCCGGGATGACAAAGGGAGGGGGATGCCGGTGAAACCGAGCGTGACCATTCATTACTGCGTCCAGTGCAACTGGATGCTGCGGGCCACCTGGATGGCCCAGGAGCTGCTCTACACCTTTGCCGAAGACCTCGGGCAGGTGGCGCTGCAGCCGGGCAGTGGCGGTGTGTTCGAGATCCGCGTCGGCGGGGAGCTGATCTGGGAGCGCAAGCGCGACGGCGGCTTCCCGGGCCCGAAGGAGCTCAAGCAGCGGGTGCGGGACCTGCTGTTCCCGGAGCGGGACCTGGGCCATATCGACAAGCCGTGAACACGGATTGGTAGAGCAGCCGCGCGACTACCTCACTGAATCGATATTTTATCGAGTCGTCCTACCGGTGAAAGGACATCAATAGGGGCGCACCTTGTGTGCGTCCATAGTGGCCAGGGCGCAGAACCCCATACGGCCCCACCAGATTAAGCGAAAACTTATGCTGTCAGCTTTCAAGACCTGTTACGAAAACCTGATCACCCGGCGCCCGAAACTGGTGCTGCTGTTTGTGGCCCTGCTCGCGCTGGGCGCGGCACTGGGGCTGCCGCGCTTCAAGATCGATGCGTCGGCGGACTCGCTGACACTGGAGGCCGACAAGGCGCTCGACTACTACCGCAAAATCGCCGAGCGCTACGCCAGCGGCGATTTTCTCGTGGTGACCTACCGCCATAAAGACGGCGACCTGTTCAGCGACCGCTCCCTCGCCACGCTGCGCGAACTGCGCGACGAGCTGGCGCAGGTGGACGGCGTCAGCAGTGTGCAGTCGATCCTCGATGTGCCGCTGCTGTACAGCCCCAAGATTTCGATTACCGATGTGGCCGACGGCATCCGCACCCTGTCCGCACCCGGCACCGACAAACAGCTGGCGCGGCAGGAATTCCTGTCCAGCCCCATCTACCGCGAATTGATCCTGAGTCCGGACGGCGAGACCACCGCGGTGCTGGTGAACCTGGCGCTGGACAGCCGCGGTATCGAGCTGGTGCGCGAGCGCGACGCATTGCGGCGCAAGCGCAACGAGGAGGGCCTGAGCGCGGAGGAGTCCGCGCGCCTGGAGCAGGTCAGCCAGACCTACCTGCAGCACCGCACTGCCCAGGAGCAGGCCTCGCGGGCGCGGGTCGAGACGGTGCGCGGCATTCTCGACGGCTACCGCGGCGAGGCGGAACTCTTCCTCGGCGGTGTGTCGATGATCACCGCCGATATGATTTCGTTCATCAAGAGCGACCTGGCCGTGTTCGGTGCCGGTATCCTGATCTTTATCGTCGTGACGCTGCTGATCATCTTCCGCCAGCTGCGCTGGGTGTTGTTGCCCCTGACCACCTGCGTGGTGACGGCGGTGACCATGCTGGGGATGCTCAGCTGGCTCGACTGGCGCCTGACCGTGATCTCCGCCAACTTTGTCGCGCTGCTGCTGATCATCACCCTGGCGATCACCATTCACCTGGCGGTGCGCTACCGCGAGTTGGCCGCGCAGCACCCGGAGTGGACGCGGGAACAGCTGGCGCTGGCGGCGGTGCGCTTTATGGCCAAGCCGTGCCTGTACACGGCCCTGACCACCATCGTCGCCTTTATGTCGCTGGTGGTCAGCGGCATCCGCCCGGTGATCGATTTCGGCTGGATGATGACCATGGGCGTGAGCCTGGCGCTGGTGCTGTCGTTCCTGATCATTCCGGCCGCGTTGATGGTGCTGTCGAAGCGCACCGGGGGCAGTGGTGAAGATAACTCCGGTGCCTTCACGCTGAAGTTCTCCCGCTTTGCCCACCGCCGCCGCGCGGTGGTGCTGGGCGTGTCGCTGCTGGCGGCGATCGCCAGCGTCGTGGGGATTTCCCAGCTCAAGGTGGAAAACCGCTTTATCGACTACTTCGACGATTCCACCGAGATCTACCAGGGCATGCTGGTGATCGATCGCCGCCTGGGCGGCACCGTGACGCTGGATATCATTCTCGACAAACCGGAAGAGCAGGAGCAGGCGCTCGAGGGTGGGGAGGATCCGTTCGCCGCGGATGCTGGCGGTAGTGAGGACCCCTTCGCCGCCGACGACCCCTTTGCATCGGGCGCGGATCCCTTCGGCGGTGGTGAGGAGGCCGTCGAGGACAGCTACTGGTTCACCACTGCCGGTCTCGCGAAAATCGAGCAACTGCACGACTACCTCGACGAGCAGCCGGAGATCGGCAAGGTGCAGTCGCTGGCGACCCTGTACAAGGTGGCGCGAGACCTGAACAACGGCCCGCTGAACGACTTCGAGCTGGCGGTGGCGCGCACCAGCCTGCCGGAGGAAATCAGCCAGGTACTGGTGGATCCCTACCTGTCCATCGAGCACAGCCAGGCGCGCATTACGCTGCGGGCGATGGAGACGGACCCGAACCTGCGCCGCGACGAACTGATCAACCGCATCTACCACTACGCCCAGGACGAGATGGGCATTGCGCCGGAAAACATCCACCTGACCGGCCTGCTGGTGCTCTACAACAATATGCTGCAGAGCCTGTTCAAGTCGCAGATCCTGACCCTGGGTGCGGTGTTTGTCGGCATCCTGCTGATGTTCCTGGTGCTGTTCCGCTCCCTGTGGCTGGCGGTGATCGCGCTGGTGCCGAACATGCTCGCCGCCTGTATCGTGCTCGGCGGCATGGGCCTGGCCGGTATCCCGCTGGACATGATGACCATCACCATCGCCGCGATCACCGTCGGTATCGGCGTCGACCACGCGATCCACTACCTGTATCGCTTCCGCGCCGAGTTCGCGAAAGACGGCGATTATGTGGCCACCATGCACCGCAGCCACGCGACCATCGGGCGGGCCATGTTCTACACCGCCATTACCATCATTGCCGGCTTCTCGATCCTGGCGCTGTCCAAGTTCGTGCCGTCGATTTACTTCGGCCTGCTGACCGCCCTGGCCATGTCAGCGGCACTGCTGGGCTCGCTGACACTGCTGCCACTGTTGCTGCTGCTGATCAGGCCGCTGCCGGCACCGGAGGCGCCGGGAAAGCCGTCTGAAGTGGCGGTGGAAGAGGAGAGTCTGGCCAGTTCCTGATCCGGGCGGCAGGTGTTTTCAGTAACTCAAGTTTCGGAGTTGAGAAACCTTGAAAATTGGCACGAAGCCGGGTGGCGTGGCCCTTTGTGGGACCTTATGAGACAGGGATGTCGATTAGAGCATACAGGGACGTACTTGCTGGGGGGCGCCTAGCTCGTGTCCCGCAAAGGGCCACGCCACCCGGCGCCCCGATCTGAACCCCGAAACTTGAGTCAGTAATCGACAGAAAAGCCGCGGACTGCCACGGCTTTTCTGTCTGTGCCTGTCCTGCCCGAAACCGGGATCATTCAGATACCCGCATACCATTCATAACCCCGATCCTCCCAGTAGCCGCCCCGGCCACCGGCGATCGGGGCGAAGCTGTCTACCAGCTCGATCGCCATGATGTACTTCGCCATCTTGTAACCCAATTGCCGTTCCAGCCGCAGGCGCAGCGGCGCGCCGTTGGCGATCGGCAGCGGTGCGCCGTTCAGTTCGTAGGCCAGCAGGGTCTGCAGGTGGTGGGCCTCGTCCAGGTCGATGCTCTCGTAGTAGGGCTCCTGCGCCGGGCCCCAGAGGTCCGCGCAGTGGAAGACCACAAAGCGGGCACCGGGCAGGGGCTCGACGCGCTCCAGCAGCGGCCCCAGGCGCGCGCCGCGCCACTGGCCGATGGCGCTCCAGCCCTCGACGCAGTCGTGGCGGGTGATCTGGCTGCGCGCCGGCAGCGCGCGGATCTCCGCCAGGCTGAGGCGCATCGGGTTTTTCACCAGGCCGCCGATCCGCAGCCGGTAGTCGGCGAAATGGTTCGCGGCCAGTTTGCGGTATTCGGGATTCTGTGGATTCGTCTGGCCGTTGGGGCGGAACACCGGCGAGATGTCGGCTTCCGTGTATTCCCGGGCCAGCGCCTGCCCGGTCAGCGCCCGCTGCAATGTTTCATTGACGGGCTCGACACTTTCCAGCAGCCGCACAAAGCGGTCCGAGCGGGACAGGCGGTCGCAGCCGCCGAGCCATGCGCCGCCCAGCAGGAGCAGGGATTTCAGCGCGCGGCGGCGTTCAGGGTCGGTCATCGCGATTCTCCCGCCGGCGGTTGCCGGGCGCAGCGCGGTAGTCGTAGTGGCCGGTAATCATCGAGCGCAGGTTGTTCCAGGGGCCGCTTACCAGCACCTGGAACACGTGTACCAGCGCAAACAGCACGAACCCCGCCGCGGCCAGGAAGTGCAGGCTGCGCGCCGACTGCCGGCCGCCGAACAGGTCCAGCAATGGTTCCAGTACCGTGTCTATGCGCGGCGACATGCACAACCCGGTCAGCACGATCAGCGGGCCGAGGCCGAAGATCACCGCCAGGTAGGCCAGTTTCTGCAGGATGTTGTAGCGGGTGGCGGCCTCGCCGCTGGCGTGGCGCAGCAGAAGGTGGTCGCGCAGCGACGGGCCCAGTCTGCGCCAGTCGACGCGGCCCGGCCACAGCCGGCGCAGGTGACCGCTGGCGGTGGACCAGGCCAGGTAGAAGGCGGCGTTGATCACCAGCAGCCAGGCGAAGAAGAAGTGCCAGCGGCGCCCCATGGCCAGCCAGCGCGGGCCGGGAATCGTCAGCCAGGCGGGGAAGGCGCGCTGTTCCGGGGCGGCGGCATCCCCGGAGGTGCCGAGCACGCCGCCGGTGTCGAAAGAGCGGCCGAGAACCTCCGTGCGCCCGCGCGGGCCCTCCGGCGTCAGTGTGGCGCCGATGCTGAGCCAGGGATCGTCGAAATCCGACGCGGCGCCCCAGTAGAGCGCCGCGTGGGCATTGAAGATTTGCAGGCCGCTCAACAGCAGTACAAACAGGCACAGGGCGTTGAGCCAGTGGGCGATGCGCACCGGCAGCGGGTGGCGGTAGTAGCGTTGGCGGCTTTCCCGGCCGTCGCGCACGGTTTTTTATCCGCGGGTGCTCAGTCGCTGCGGCTGGTGACTTCCAGCAGGTGGTAGCCGAACTGGGTCTTGATCGGGCCCTGGACCTTGTTCACTTCGCCGGAAAATACGGCCTGGTCGAACTCCGGCACCATCTGTCCCTGGCTGAATTCACCCAGGTTGCCGCCGGAGCGGCCGGACGGACACAGCGAATGCTCTTCCGCCAGGATGCCGAAATCGGCGCCGTCGTCGATCTGCTTTTTCAGGTCCAGGCATTTTTCTTCGCTGTCCACCAGAATATGGCGCGCTGTGGCTTTGGGCATGGGAGCTTCTCCTTGAGACTGTATCGGGACCTGTTGATCTTAGCATCCGGCGGCCAGCGATCTACCGGCCCCGGCCGCCGAGGGCGGCAAAGGTATTGCACTGGTTGACGTCACCGCTCTTGAAGCCGCGCGTGAACCAGTAGGCGCGTTGCTCTGCGCTGCCGTGGGTGAAGGCGTCCGGCGATACGGCGCGACCGGAGCGCTGCTGCAGGCGGTCGTCACCCACGGCCGCGGCCGCCGCCAGCCCCTCTTCCAAGTCGCCGGGCTCCAGCATCTGCCGGTCGCGGTGGGCGTAGAAGGCCCAGACACCGGCGAAGCAGTCCGCCTGCAGTTCCAGCATCACCGACAGCCGGTTGGCGGTGATCTTGTCCGACTGCGCGCGCGCCTGCTGTACCTTCTGCGATATCCCCATCTGGTTCTGCACATGGTGGCCCACCTCGTGGGCAATGACATAGGCAAAGGCGAAATCGCCGGGCGCACCCAGTTGCTTGAGGTCGTTGAGGAAACTCAGGTCCAGGTAGACCTTGCTGTCCGTCGGGCAGTAGAAAGGCCCCACGGCGGCGCTGTTGAGGCCGCAGGCGGAGCGCACCGCATCGCTGTAGAGTACCAGTCTGGGCGGGATATACTCCGAGCCGGCGGCCTGGAACAGCTGGCCCCAGGTATCCTCGGTATCCGCCAGCACCACCGAGACAAAGTCGGCCACCTCGTCGCCGCCGGCACCCGCCTGGCCGGCCTGTCCCGAGTCCACCGACGCCGGCTGTGGCGCGCCGCCCCGGAACAGTTGGCTGTCGCCGAAGAAGAGGTAGAAGGCGGCCAGGGCGGCGAGGATCAGCCAGCCCTTTTTGCTGCGCAGCAGCAGTGGCGCCAGCGCCAGCAGGTTGCCCAGCCCGCCCATACCGCCACCGCCGGATTCGCCGCGGCGGTCCTCGACATTGCTACTCCTGCGACCCTGGCGCCAACGCATGGCTCTTCTCCGAAACCCTGTTTCCAATCAGTCTAGCCCAGTTGGCACATAATTCTTTGTGCGATCGGATGGGCGCAGATGTTATCTTTGTGAATTATCGGTCCCGCAATCAGAAGAGGGTGTTTTGCCGCAGATCCCCCTGTTTCCCCTGAGCCTGGCGCTGTTTCCCGGCGTGACATTGCCGCTGCGCATCTTCGAGCAGCGCTACCTGCGCCTGGTGAGTGAATCGCTGAAGACGGATTCCGGTTTCGGTGTCGCGCTGATCCGCGAGGGCGGCGAGGTGGGGCGCGCGTCCGTGTGGCCGCTGGGCCTGCATGTGAAAATCGTCGACTGGAGCCAGGGGGAGGAGGGACTGCTGCACGTGCAGGTGCGGGGTGGTCGCCGCTTCCGCATCACCGACAGCCACCCCGACGGCGACGGCCTGCTGCTGGCCGATATCGAGTGGCTGCCGGAGCCGGACCTGCAGCCGGTGCCGCAGGAGTGCGACGGCCTGCTGGCGGTGTTGGACGAACTCAAGGAACACGCCACCATGCTGCCGCTGAAGTTCGCGCCGGTGGATTCCGCCGATGCCCTGTCCTGGCAACTGGCGCAACTGCTGCCGCTCGAGGACCGCGTGCGCGTGGAGCTGCTGTCGATCGAAGACCCGCTGGTGCGCCTGGCGGATATCGCCTCGAATCTGGATGAGTGGGCGAAAGAGTAGTTTCGGTCGGGCTCAAGCCACGGTTTCAGGTGGCGGAGAACAATGAATATCGCTGGGGAAGTTGTCCATGGTTTTGGGGGTTTTGTTCGGCTTGCTGTTGGTGCTGGGATCGATTCTCGGCCTGGTGGCCTTTTGCCAGTTGCAGACTCTGCGCAGGGAGGTGGAAGGGCTGCGGGAGCGCCTCTCGCGGCTGTCGTCACAGGGCGAGCCCGCCGCCGCAGCGCCCGCGCCGCCACAGGCGCAGGTGCCGCCGTCCGCCCCCGCCACTGAGGCGCCGCAGCGGCAGAGGGCGGCTCCCGCCGCGCCCGAGCGCCCGCGGCCGGCCCCGAAAAAGCCGCCATCCCGGCTCTGGCTGCGCCTGCGGGAAAACTGGATGGTGTGGCTGGGTGGCGGCTGCGTGGCGCTGGCGGGCATCTTCCTGGCCCGTTACGGCATCGAGCAGGGCCTGCTGGGGCCGGGCGCGCGGGTGACGCTCGGCCTGCTTGCCGCACTGGCGCTGTCCGCGGGTGCCGAGTGGTTGCGGCGCAAGACCGGCGCGCCCCACCCCGCCTTCGCCGCCATGGCCGGCGGCGGAGCCATCACCGCCTTTGCGGCACTGTTGTCCGCGCTCCACCTCTACCAGATGATCGCCCCGGGCGCGACCTTTGCGCTGCTGGCGCTGGTGGGCCTGGTCACCATGTGGATGGCGCGCCAGCACGGGCCGGTGCTGGCCGCCATCGGCATGCTCGGCGCCTACTCGGTGCCGCTGCTGGTGTCCACCGGCGACGGCAATGTGCTGGTGGCCCTGGTCTACAGCCTGATCATCAGCGCCTCGGTGCTGATGCTGTTGCGCGCCGTGACTGCGGCCTGGCTCTGGTGGGGGTTGCTGGCGGGCGGTCTCGGCTGGTGGGCCATCGCCCTGGCCGGCGACCAGGCGCACGGTTGGCGCGGTGCCTACCTGGCCCTGTTCGCCTACGGCCTGATGGCGATCCCGACCGGCGACTGGCTGCTGCGCGGCGATGGCCCCGGCCGCGGGCCGCACCTGTTCCCGGTGCTGTCGCTGCTGTTGCTGATCGCGGCCCAGTGCCTGTCCCTGTGGCGTGAAGGTTACGGTGACAACGCCCTCTGGGCCTGGAGTCCACTGGCGGTACTGTTGTTGCTGGCCGCGCGCCGGCGGCCGCCGATCGCCTTCGCGCCCTGGTTGCTGCTGCTGGGGCAGGGGCTGGCGCTGTTTGTGCAGCGCCTCCACCCGGTCGACGGCCAGTGGTTGCTGCGCCCGCTGCCGGCGGCGGAGCAGGGCGGCTTGCTGCTGTTCGCCGGCGCCACCGCGCTGTTGTTTTCCGCCTTTGCGCTGTGGAACCTGCGCCGTACACAGGCGCGCAGCGCCGCCTACTGGTGGGCCTCGCTGGCAGTCATGCCGCCGCTGCTGGCGCTGCTGCTCGGCTATTCGCTCGCCGGGGATTTCCTCTCCACCGGGCGCTGGAGCCTGCTCGCCGCTGTCTTCGGCGCGGTGGCGCTGGCCCTGGGGGGCCGCGGTGCGTCCGGGCAGTGGCCGCGGCCGGTGGTGGTGTGGCTGTTCGTGGCCGGGCACGCCGGCTACAGCCTCGCCGCCTGCCTGCTGCTGGAGCGGGCCGGGCTGACCCTGGCACTGGCGTTGCAGGTGGTTTCCCTGGCCTGGGTGGTGCGCCGTTTCGAGGTGCCGGCGCTGGGCTGGCTGCTGAAAGGCGCGGTGGCGCTGGTGCTGCTGCGCCTGACCCTGAACCCCTGGCTGGCCGGCTATCCGGCCGACAACCACTGGACCCTGTGGACCTACGGCGGCGCCACCCTGTGCGCAGCCGCAGCGGCGCGCCTGTTGTCCCGCTACCGGGACCTGGCGCGCTGGGCCGAGGGCGCGGCGCTGCACCTGCTGGTACTGACACTGTGGGCGGAGAGCCGCTACTGGCTCTGCGGCGGCGATGCCTTTGCCGGGCACTACGGCCTCGCCGAGGCGGTGATCAACCTGTGGCTGTTCGCCGCGCTGGGAATCGTCTACTACCGCCGCAGTCTGGTGAGCGAGGGGCTGGCGCCGCTGTACCGCGGTTACGGCGCCCTGTTGATGCTGGTCGCGCTGGGCAATTACCTCGCCATTGTCACCCGCACCCTGGCCAGTGAACCCTGGGTGTGGCAGTCGATCTCCGGGCGCCCGCTGTTCAACCTGCTACTGCCCGCCTTCGCCGGGCCGGCCCTGCTGGGCTGGCTCGCCAGCCGCTACTACGAGCCGGCGCTGCGCCGGGCGGCGGGCGTGTTTGCGGCGCTGGCCGGCTTCGTGTGGATTTCGCTGGAGATCCGCCATCTGTGGCAGGGCAGTGTCAGCCTCGGGGGCGGCGTTGCCACCGGCGAGCTCTACACTTATTCCGCAGTCTGGCTGCTGCTCGCCGCCGGCGCGCTGCTGCTGGGCAGCTGGCGTGGCTGGCAGAACTGCTACCGCGGCGGCATGGCGCTGCTGGCGCTGGTGATCGTGAAGCTGTTCATGGTGGATATGGCGGACCTGGAGGGGCTGCTGCGGGTGGCTTCGTTTATGGGCCTGGGGCTGGCGCTGCTGGCGATTGCCTACCTGCACCAGCGGCTGCGAAGCCCGCTCCGCTAGGGCCGCCAGGCAGCGGCAGATTCAGGTATACTGCGCGGCCCGTCGAATACAGCCATGGAGAGCCACAGTGAACAGTCCCGTCGCCGATACCGCCGACCAGCAATCCACCCGCGCGCGGCTGGAGGCAATGGGCCGCGCCGCGCGCGCGGCCGCCCGCGCCATTGCCCGCGCGGACACCGGCACCAAGAACCGCGCCCTGAAGGCCATCGCCGCGCAGCTGGACGCACAGCGCGACAGTATCGCCGGGGCCAACGGGAAAGATATGCAGGCCGGGCGCGACAACGGCCTGGACGCGGCGCTGCTGGACCGGCTGGAACTGACCGATGCGCGCATCGACGGCATGATCGAGGGGCTGGCGCAGATCGCCGAACTGCCGGATCCGGTGGGCGAGATCGAGGATTTGAAATACCGCCCCAGTGGCATCCAGGTGGGCAAGATGCGGGTACCGTTGGGCGTGGTCGGCATCATCTACGAGTCCCGCCCCAATGTGACCATCGACGCCGCCAGCCTGTGCCTGAAATCCGGCAATGCGACCATCCTGCGCGGCGGCAGTGAGGCGCTGCACTCCAACGGCGCCATCGCCGCCTGTATTGCCGCGGGCCTGAAGGAGGCCGGATTGCCAGAGGAGGTGGTGCAGGTGGTGGACACCACCGACCGCGAGGCCGTGGGCGCCATGATCAGCATGCCGGAATACGTGGACGTGATCGTGCCCCGCGGTGGTACCGGCCTGATCGAGCGCGTCAGCCGCGACGCGCGGGTGCCGGTGATCAAGCACCTGCACGGCGTCTGCCACGTCTACCTGGACGACCGCGCCGATCGCGAAAAGGCGTTCAATATTGCGCTGAACGCCAAGACGCACCGCTACGGTGTCTGCAATGCGATGGAGACGCTGCTGGTGGCGGACGGCATCGCCGACGAAATCCTGCCGCGCCTGGCCGCGGCCTATCGCGAAAAGGGCGTGGAACTGCGCGGCTGCGAGCGCACGCAACAGATCCTCAGCGATTGCGTGGCCGCCAGCGAGGCGGACTGGAGCGAGGAATACCTGGCGCCGGTGTTGGCGATCCGTGTGCTGGCGGATATGGACGCGGCCATGGACCACATCGCCGCCTATGGCTCCGGCCACACCGAGGCCATCGTCACCGAGGACTATACCCGCGCGCGGCGCTTTCTCAGCGAAGTGGATTCCAGTTCCGTCATGGTCAACGCCTCCACCCGCTTTGCCGATGGCTTCGAATACGGGCTGGGTGCCGAAATCGGTATCAGCACCGACAAGATTCACGCCCGCGGGCCGGTGGGGCTGGAGGGGCTGACGTCGCAGAAGTGGATAGTGTTGGGCGATGGGCAAATTCGCCAATAAAGGTGCCAATAGGTTGGGGATTGCCCTGGAGTGCCGAGAGCGAGGGCCCTTTCCGGGACCGTATGAGACAGGGACGTCGATTACGAGCGTACAGGGATGTATTCACAGCGTGTCCCGGAAAGGGCCCTCGCTCTCGGCGCGGAGCAGATCAAAGCCGGGCGGAGCCTGGAAATGAGTCATACACGACACACCATCGCCCTCTTCGGCGGCACCTTCGACCCGGTGCATTTCGGCCACCTGCGCATGGCGCTGGAACTGCGCCAGGCACTGGGGTTCGACGAGATGCGGCTGCTGCCCAGCCACCGGCCGCGCCACCGCGAGAGCCCCGGGGTGTCCGCGGAGCACCGGCGGCAGATGCTGGCGCTGGCGCTGGCCGGCTGCGACGAGCTGGCGCTGGACGACCGCGAGCTGCGGCGCGGCGGCGATACCTATACCGTGGATACGCTGGAGGAACTGCGCCGCGAGCTGGGCTGCGATGTCTCGATCAGCTTCTGCATGGGGCTCGATTCGCTGCTGACTCTGCCCGCCTGGCACCGCTGGCAGCGGCTGCTGGAACTGGCGCACCTGGTGGTGGTCGCCCGGCCCGGCTGGCAGTTGCCGCGTCGGGATGCCGGCGGCGCCGAAGCGGCGGTCGCGGAGCTGCTGGAGCGCTGCGCCGGCAAGGCAAAGCAGCTGCACAGCGAGCCCTGCGGGCGGCTGGTGGTGCGGGAGCAGACACTGTTGCCGATCTCCGCCACCGATATCCGCCAACTGATCGCCAGTGGACAGTCGCCGCGCTTCCTGCTGCCGACGGCGGTACTGCAATATATTGAAGACAATCAACTCTACCGACAGGCCGCCGCCGCGGCCGGTGAATGCAAGTAAATGAAAGTGGTTATGCAAAATTTCAAAGAAATCGCCGTGGAGGCGCTGGAAGACCTGAAGGGCCAGGACATCGTGGCCCTGGATGTATCGGAACTTTCCGACGTGATGGAGACTCTGGTTATCTGTACCGGTACCTCCAACCGCCAGGTGAAGTCCCTGGCCAGCAACGTGGTGGACGAACTCAAGAAAGTTGGCGAGCGCCCCATCGGGGTCGAGGGCACCGAACAGGGCGAGTGGGTGCTGGTGGATTACGGCGACCTGGTGGTACATGTGATGCTGGCGGATGTACGCAGCTTCTACGACCTGGAAAAGCTCTGGTCGATGACGCCGAATACCCGCGAAGACGCGGACGGCAGCGACCCGCACACCTCCTGAGCCGCCCGCTGTGAAGATCCGTATCCTCGCCGCCGGCGGCAGGATGCCCGGCTGGGTGCAGCAGGGCTACGCCGAGTACGCCAAACGCCTGCCGCGGGAAATCGCGCTGGAGATGGTGGAAATTCCGCTCGGCAACCGCGGCCAGAAGAACTCGCCGGCCCTGGTCGAGAAGGCCCGCCAGAAAGAGGGCGAGGCCATGCTGGCGGCGCTGGCGCCGCGCGACCATGTGGTGGCCCTGGATGTACAGGGCAAACCCTGGGGCACCGGGCAATTGTCGCAGCAACTCGATCACTGGCGGATGCAGGGCGACAATGTGGCGCTGCTGATCGGCGGGCCCGACGGCCTGGCGCCGGACTGCCTGGCGCGGGCGCAGCAGCGCTGGTCCCTGTCGCCGCTGACCCTGCCGCACCCGCTGGTGCGGGTGGTACTGGCGGAACAGCTCTACCGCGCCTGGACGCTGCTGGCGGGGCACCCCTACCACAAGTGATGAATACGGGATGATGAATGCCATGTCAGTGGAACGGCTCAAGGGCCGCGACCGGCGTTTCTTGCCAGCGAGCAGGTGAATGCGCGGCCACAATTTGTGACCCAGGTATGTCGCTGGTTCGCGTATTCCGCATTCCGCATTCATCATTCCGCATTAAAGCTGTACACTCAGTAGTCAATTAAATACGCGCCAGTCACCGAATCACCCGATGCCCCAGGACCTGCACCTCAAAGATCACCACTCCGAACTGCGGCTGTTTCGCAACCGCATGCTGGTGGCGCTCGTCGGGGTGGCGGTATTGCTGGGGGTGCTGGTGGCGCGTTTCTACAACCTGCAGGTGGTCAACTACGACGACTACCGCACCCAGTCCGACGAAAACCGCATCCAGGTGCGCCCGGTACCGCCCACCCGCGGCCTCATCTACGACCGCAACGGCACCCTGCTGGCGGACAACCGCCCCAGCTACAACCTGTCGATCGTGCACGAGCGGGTGCAGGACATGGACGCGACCCTGGAACTGATCGGCCGCCTGATCCAGCTCGACGACGCCGACGTGCAGAAATTCCGCCAGCGCATGCAGCGCCGCCGCCCGTTCGAACCGATACCACTGCGCTTTCGCCTCAGCGAGGAGGAGATCGCCCGCATCAGCGTGAACGAATTCCGCCTGCCGGGCGTATCGGTGGAGGCGGAACTGGTGCGCTACTACCCGCTGGAAAAACTGTTTGCCCACAGCGTCGGCTATGTGGGGCGTATCAACGAGCGCGAGCTTGGGCGCTTTACCGAGGAAGACGTGCGCCGCTACCGGGGCACCCAGAGTATCGGCAAGGTGGGGCTGGAACGCTCCTATGAGGACCGGCTGCTGGGCGAGGTGGGTTACGAGAATGTGGAAACCAACGCCCGCGGGCGGGTGCTCCGCGTGCTGGAGCGCCACGACCCCAAACCCGGGCAGAGCCTGACCCTGAACCTGGACGCGCGCCTGCAGAAGGTGGCGACAGAGACACTGGGCGACAACCGCGGCTCTGTCGTGGCCATCGATGTGAAAACCGGCGGTGTGCTGGCGTTTGTCAGTAAGCCCTCGTTCGATCCCAACCTGTTCGTCACCGGGATCAGCTTCCAGGACTACCGCGCACTGTCCGATTCCCTCGACGTGCCGCTGTTCAACCGCGCCCTGCAGGGGCAGTACCCGGCCGGTTCGACCCTGAAACCGATGATGGCCCTGGGCGGCCTTGCCGACGGTGTGGTCGACGCCGAATACACCGTCAACGACCCCGGCTACTACGTGTTGCCCAACGACGACCGCCGCTACCGCGACTGGAAGCGCTGGGGGCACGGCAAGAACGTGGACCTGATCCAGGCGATTACCGAGAGCTGTGACGTCTATTTCTACGATATGGCGGCGCGCTGGAATATCGACCAGATGCACGATGTCGCCACCCGCTTCGGCCTCGGCGCCAAGACCGGTATCGACCTGCCGGTGGAGCGCCCCGGTCTCTTTCCATCGCGGGAGTGGAAACGCGGCGCCCGCGGCCTGCCCTGGTTCCCCGGCGACAGCCTCAACGCGGTGCTGGGGCAGGGGTTCGTACTGGCCACGCCGCTGCAACTGGCGGTGATGACCGCCACTATCGCCAACCGCGGCACCCACTACCGGCCACAGGTGGTGAAGGCAGTGGGCGGCCGGGAACAGCCGCCGGAAATCCTGCACCATGTGGAAGCCAGGCCGGAGCACTGGGACCTGGTCTTCAAGGGTATGGAACAGGTGGTCTACAACATTCGCGGTACCGGCAAGGCCGTCGGCAAGGGGCTGGATTTCAAGGTGGCCGGCAAGACCGGCACCGCCCAGGTGGTGGGTATCGCCCAGGGCGAACGGTACGACTCGGAGGCGCTCAAGGAGCGCCACCGCGACCACGCCCTGTTCGTGGCCTTCGCGCCGCTGGACGATCCGCAGATCGCAGTGTCGGTGCTGGTGGAGAACGGCGAGCACAGTAGCGAGGTGGCCCAGCCGGTGGCGCGGGAAGTGTTCCGCGACTGGATGTCGCGGCCGCTGGAGGAGACCGCCGACGCGGGCAATACAGACAGCAACGGGGAGGGGACACGTGGCTAGCCGCGATTACATGCACCGGCTGCCGGATTCCCACGGCGGCCTCAGCCGGCCGGTGAGTTTCTCCCGGCGCTGGCATATCGATGTGCCGTTGCTGGTACTGTTGCTGGTGCTGGCCGGTGTGGGGCTGGTGGTGCTCTACAGTGCCTCCGGCGGTGAAGTGCACTATGTGCGCCGCCAGTCGGTATTCCTCGGCCTGGCGCTGGTAGTGATGCTGGTGGCGGCGCAGATTCCGCTGGATATGTACCGGCGCTGGTCGCCGTGGCTCTATGTCGGCGGTTGCGGGCTGCTGGTGGCGGTGCTGTTCTTCGGGGTTGGCGCCAAGGGCGCGCAGCGCTGGCTGGAGATCGGCGGTTTCCGCTTCCAGCCGTCCGAGGCACTGAAACTGGCGGTCCCCATGTCGGTGGCGGCCTTCCTGCACAAGCGCAACCTGCCGCCGTCCTTCTTCACGGTGCTGGGCGCCCTGGCGATAGTCGGGGTGCCGGCGGCACTGATCGTGCGCCAACCGGATCTCGGCACCGCTATCCTGATCGCGGCATCGGGGATTTTCGCCCTCTATCTGGCCGGGCTCAGCTGGAAGCTGATCGGCGGGGCCCTGCTGGCCCTGGCCGCCGCCGCCTACCCGATGTGGGAGTGGGGCATGCGCGACTACCAGCGCCAGCGTGTCCTGACCCTGTTCGACCCGGAAGCGGATCGCCTCGGCGCCGGCTGGAATATCTTCCAGTCCAAGGCGGCGATCGGTTCCGGCGGCCTCTACGGCAAGGGCTACATGCAGGGCACCCAGTCGCAACTGGATTTTTTGCCTGAAAGTCACACGGATTTTATTATCGCGGTGCTGTCGGAGGAGTGGGGCCTGCGCGGTGCGCTGTTGCTGCTGCTGCTGTATGTGCTGATCATTGCCCGGGGCATCTATATTAGTTTTATGGCCCAGCATGTATTCGGTCGCCTGCTGGCGGGGAGTATTACGCTGACATTTTTTGTCTATGTGTTTGTGAACATCGGGATGGTGAGTGGCCTGCTGCCGGTGGTGGGGGTGCCCCTGCCGCTGGTCAGCCACGGCGGCACCTCTGTCGTCACCCTGATGGCGGGTTTCGGCATCCTGATGGCCATAGGCACCGAGCGGCGCCGGGTATCCTTCTAGGGGAGCCGCCATTCGGGCAGTATAAGAACTTGGACGTAGAGAAGTAGGATATGAGAACAGGAGCGGTTGTTTTGAAGTGGACCACGGGACTTTTGGCTGGAATGGGCATGATGCTCGCCGCCTGCGCTCAGGAAACCGGCCACGGCGACAATGCCAATGCCAAAATCTTCGTCGATTATATGGTGGAGAAACACGACTTCGACCGCGATGACATGATGGTGCTGATGCGCGAGGCCAAGCGCAAGGACTCCATCCTCAAGGCGATCAAGCGCCCCGCGGAGAAGGCCAAGCCCTGGTATGAGTACCGCAACCTGTTCCTGACCCCGGCCAGCATCGCCGGCGGTGTGGATTTCTGGGACAAGAATGCCCAGGCCCTGGCGGAAGCCTCGGAAAAATACGGCGTACCGGCGGAGATGATCGTCGCCATCATCGGCATCGAGACCCGCTACGGCGGCAACATGGGCGGCTACCGCGTGCTGGATGCACTGGCGACCCTGGCCTTCAACTATCCCCGCCGCTCCAAGTTCTTTACCAAGGAACTGGAAAACTACCTGCTGCTGACCCGCGACGAGGGCGTGGATCCCACTGCGCTGAAGGGCTCCTATGCCGGCGCCATGGGCTACGGCCAGTTCATGCCATCCAGCTACCGCGCCTATGCGGTGGATTTCAACGGCGACGGCCACGTGGATATCTGGGAGGACACCGAAGACGCCATCGGCAGTGTGGCCAACTACTTCGCCGAACACGGCTGGAAACGCGGCGAGCCGGTAGCGGTGCTGGCGACGCCGCGCCCCAATGCGGACATGACCGTGGTCAACGATTCCCTCGATCCCAAATGGACCGTCGGCGAACTGGCGGAAAAGGGCTTCACCACCACCGCCCAGGTGTCGCCGGATATGCCTGCCAATGTATTCTCCCTGCAGACGGAGAATGGCAAACAGTACTGGATCGGGTTGAACAACTTCTCGGTCATCACCCGCTACAATCGCAGCCGCCTGTACGCCATGGCGGCCTACGACCTGTCCCAGGAGATCGTCAAGGCGCGGGGCGGCAGGTCATAATATCGGGACTCGGGACTCGGGACTCGGGACTCGGGACTCGGGACTCGGGACTCGGGACTCGGGACTTGAGCGAGCCCCAATTGGGAAGTATTGCCCCCACTCCCTGTGGGAGAGGGGGCGGCCGAAGCACCCGGGGAACCAAAAACAAAACCACTAATCGAACCAATTCAATTTAATCAAACATCTACCAATAAAGTGGCTTGGGGGCGGTAATTTCGCCGCACGCCGGGGGGAATCATGTTTCAGTGCAAAGCGCGACTGGGAGTGGCATTGGCCGCTCTGGTGCTGGCGGCCTGTAGCGGCCAGCCGGGCAGGCCGGCAAAAACGCCGGATCCGGTGAAAGACAGCGGTCCGCCGCAGCCGGTGGATATGCTGGCTACGCCCGAGCCTACCCCGGTACGCGAACCCATCGGCAAGGCCGGCAACAAGTCCCCCTACCGGGTCGACGGCGTCACCTACCGTGTACGCAAGGGCGTCAAAGGCTATCGCGAGAAAGGGCATGCCTCCTGGTATGGCACAAAATTTCACGGAAGGCGCACCGCCAATGGCGAGGTCTACAATATGTACGCCATGTCGGCAGCGCATAAAACCCTGCCATTGCCCAGCTACGCCAAGGTCACCAACCTGGAAAACGGCCGCAGTGTGATCGTCCGTGTCAATGACCGCGGCCCCTTCGTGCCCGGACGCATCATCGATTTGAGTTACACTGCCGCGCAGAAGCTGGGGTATATCAACAAGGGCGTGGCGCGGGTCGAGGTGGTGGCCCTGGACCCGGATACCCTGCCGTCGGCCAATGAAACCCTGGCGGTGGAAAAAGATGTTGCCGCGCGCGAGGTGCTGGCGCAGGATGCGAGCTTCAAACTGCCCGCCAATACGTTCCTGCAGGTCGGCGCCTACGGCAACGCCGACAAGGCCGAGCAGATACGGGCACAGGTTGCGGCGCTGGTCGACTATCCTGTATCCGTCAGTTCTGTGGCGCGTGGCGGGGCGAGGCTCTACCGCGTGCGTATCGGGCCGTTGAGTCAGCAGCGCGCGTTGGTTGCGGCGCGCGAATCGGTCCAGGAGAACCGTCTGGGCGAACCGCAAGTGGTTTACGAGTAATCGAACAGCGTCCGCTGTCAGGAAATTAAAGAACACGAGGAAAAGAGAAGTTCTCCCATGATCAAACGCATCGCTGCCTGCTTAATCCTGTTACTCGGTACCGCACTCGCGCACGCCGAAAAGCCGCTGATTCCGGCGCCGCCGCAACTGGCCGCCACAGCCTATCTTTTGCTCGATGCCCACACCGGCCAGGTGCTGGTGGAGCACAACGCCGACGAGCAGATTCCGCCGGCGAGCCTGACCAAGATGATGACTGCCTACATCGTCTCCGAGGAGATCGAGAATGGCAGCATCAAGGAGGACGACCCGGTGCGCATCTCGGAGAAGGCCTGGAAAAAGGGCGGCTCCAAGATGTTCGTCAAAGTCGGCGACAAGGTGCCGGTCATCGACCTGCTGCGCGGTGTGATCGTGCAATCCGGCAACGATGCCAGTATCGCGCTGGCGGAGTATGTCTCCGGCAGTGAGTCCGTCTTTGCCGAGGTCATGAACCAGCAGGCGGAACTGTTGGGCATGGAGAACACCCACTTTGTCAACGCCACCGGCTGGCCGGCGGATGGGCACCTGACCACCGCGCGCGACCTGGGCACTCTCGCCCGCGCAGTGATCGCAGACCACCCGGATCACTACGATATCTACTCCGAGAAGTATTTCAGCTACGCCGGCATCAACCAGCCAAACCGCAACCGCCTGCTGTGGCGCGATCCGGCCGTGGACGGCATCAAGACCGGCCACACCGAAGAAGCCGGCTACTGCCTGGTGGCCTCCGCCGTGAAGCGCGGCATGCGCCTGATTTCCGTTGTGGTAGGCACCAAAAGTGATGAAAATCGTGCCGCAGAATCCCAGAAACTGCTGGCCTACGGCTTCCGCTACTACCAGACCCACAAGGTCTACAGCAGCAGCGACGTACTGCAGACCGAGCGCGTCTGGGGCGGCAAGGCGCCGGAAGTGGGTATCGCCGTGGCCGAGGATGTCTATGTCACCATTCCCCGCGGCGGTGAGGACAGCATCAAGGCGGACCTGATCATCGACGGCGAACTCGAAGCGCCGCTGGAGAAGGGCCAGCCGGTGGGCAAGGTGGTCGTCACCCTGGACGGTGAAACCGTCGCCGACATCAAGGCCGTCGCCGCCGAAGATGTCGAGAAGGCCGGTTTCTTCAAGCGTATGTGGGATGCCCTGAAGCGCTTTATCATGGGATTCTTTCAGTAAACTGCCGGGACTCGGGACTCGGGACTCGGGACTCGGGACTCGGGACTCGGGACTCGGGACTCGGGACTCGGGACTCGGGACCGCGGAGCCCCAGCTCGGCCAGCGGGCCACAGGCCCGCCCGATCCCGGCACTGGCCAAGCTGCCGCGCCCCCCGGCCATTCCACCTCGCCCTCCCTGTCCACATAACCAGCACCCCTGTATAATCCCGCCCCGGCCGCAGCCCGATCCATCTCCATCCGCGCGGCCCCGGAGAGTGGTATGAGTCAAGATCCCAACCAGCAGCAGCCTTCCAAGATCGAATTCCCCTGTGAAGACTATATGGTCAAGGTCGTCCGCGACGCCGATGACCAGGTGCATGAGTTTGTTCTGGAAGTGATGCGCCGCCACGCCCCGGACCTGGACGAGGAGCGGGTCACCCTGCGCGACAGTCGCAACGGCCGTTTCACCTCCATGACCTTCTATATCGTCGCCACCGGCGAGCCGCAGCTGCGGGCGCTGTTCGAGGAGTTGAAGGCCCATCCCTCAGTACATATGGTGATGTGAGCGTGGCCGTCGTCAGGAACCTGGGCCGCCGCGACTATGAATCCGTCTGGCACGCGATGGCCCACTACACCGACACCCGCGATGGCGACAGCACCGACGAGATCTGGTGCGTGGAGCACGAGCCGGTATTTACCCAGGGCCAGGCGGGCAAGGCCGAGCACCTGCTGGATACCGGCGATATCCCGGTGGTGCAGGTGGACCGCGGCGGCCAGGTGACCTACCACGGCCCCGGCCAGTTGGTGGTCTACCCGCTGCTGGACCTGCGGCGCTGCAAGGTGGGTGTGCGCGACCTGGTTACGGCGCTGGAAACCGCCACCGTGGAGATGCTGAAAAAGTACGACATCGCCGCCGCGCCGCGCCCCGACGCCCCCGGTGTCTACCTGACCGGGGGCCCGCGGGCGGGCCACAAGATCGCCTCCATCGGTTTGCGCGTGCGCCGCGGTTGCAGTTTCCACGGCATCGCCATCAATCTCGATATGGACCTGGCGCCTTTCCTGCGCATCAACCCCTGCGGCTACGCGGGCATGCAGATGGTGCAAATGGCGGAGCTGCTGGAATCGCCCCCCGAGTGGCTGCCGGTGGCCGAAATCTATGTGCGCGCACTACAGCGCGCGCTCGCACTGCCCGAGTCTAACTGGCAACCCCTGGACGAAAACCTGTTTTCCCGATTGGCGCAGAGGATAGAGACGAGCAATGGCTGACAAACCCGACCTGGTACCGGTAAAACGCACCCGCCGCCTGCAACAGGGCGAAAAGCTCCGCGACGGCGACAAGGTGGAGCGCATCCCGGTCAAGGTAATCGCCAGCGACAATGTATTGCGCAAGCCAGACTGGATCCGCGTCAAGGTACCCGCTTCCAGGGAAGTGGAGCGCATCAAGAAAATCCTGCGCTCGCAGAAACTGTCCACCGTGTGCGAAGAGGCCAGCTGTCCGAACCTGCACGAGT
Source organism: Microbulbifer litoralis (assembly GCF_023634065.1). Lineage (GTDB taxonomy): Bacteria > Pseudomonadota > Gammaproteobacteria > Pseudomonadales > Cellvibrionaceae > Microbulbifer > Microbulbifer litoralis. Next base: position 338,514 of record NZ_JALKCV010000001.1, on the reverse strand, counting down.
GCTTCAGCGGCGGCACCGCCACCTTCATGATCATGGGCGAGATCTGCACCCGCCGCTGCCCCTTCTGCGACGTGGGCCACGGCAAGCCGCTGCCGCTGGACCCGGAAGAACCCAAGCACCTGGCAGAAGCCATCGCCGCCATGAGCCTGCGCTACGTTGTCATTACCTCGGTGGACCGCGACGACCTGCGCGACGGCGGCGCCCAGCATTTCGCCGACTGTATCCGCACCTCCCGCGAGCATTCACCGGACCTGCAGGTGGAAATCCTGACACCGGATTTCCGCGGCCGCATGGATACGGCGCTGGACATTCTCGAGGCCGAGGCCCCGGACGTGTTCAACCACAACCTGGAGACGGTGCCGCGCCTGTACCGCGAATCCCGCCCCGGCGCCAACTACAAGTGGTCGCTGAAACTGCTGCAGGAATACAAGAAGCGCCGCCCGGACGTGCTGACCAAATCCGGCCTGATGGTGGGCCTGGGTGAGGAGAAAGAAGAAATCTTCGCCGTGCTCGACGATATGCGCGAACACGATATCGACATGCTGACCATCGGTCAGTACCTGCAGCCGAGCAAGGAACACCTGCCGGTACAGCGCTACGTACACCCGGACGAGTTCGAGGAGTACCGCCGCTACGCCGAACAGATCGGTTTCAAGCACGCCGCCTGCGGACCGCTGGTGCGCTCCTCCTATCATGCCGACAAGCAGGCGCACGGGGAAAAGGTGGGGTGATCGGTAGAGTGCGCCGCGCGCACCGCAAGACACTGCCGAATACAAAAAAGCGGGTGCGGAAGCCATTCCACACCCGCTTTTTTACGGGCAGTGCCCCTCTGTAGGAGCCTGCCTTGCAGGCGAACAGCATCGTGGCCGGTTAACCATTCGCCTGCAGGCAGGCTCCTACAACGCTTCAGCGGATATACTGATTGATCAGGTTCTCGAACAGTTCCTGCTTGCCACTGGTCGCCGCCGGCTCGCCGTACTCCTGCGCCAGTTCGGCCAGTGCCGCCAGGCCCAGTTCGCCGTTGCGGAAGGCCTGGCCCTTGCCGTCGCGGAAACTCTGGTAGCGTTCCGCCTTCCATGTTTTATAGGGAGATTCCTGCAGCAACCGGTGGGCGATTTCCAGGCCGCGGGCGAAGGTGTCCATGCCGCCGATATGGCCCAGGAAAATATCCTCCATATCCACGGATTCGCGCCGCACCTTGGCATCGAAGTTCAGGCCGCCGCTGCTGAAGCCGCCGTCGGCCAGTACCACCATCATCGCCGTTACCGCATCGTACAGGTCGGTGGGGAACTGGTCCGTGTCCCAGCCGTTCTGGTAATCGCCGCGGTTGGCGTCGATGGAGCCCAACAGGCCGGCGTCGGTGCACATCTGCAGTTCGTGCGCAAAGGTGTGGCCGGCCAGGGTGGCGTGGTTGGCCTCGATATTGAGCTTGAAGTCGCTGTCCAGGCCGTAGTGGCGCAGGAAGCCGATCACCGTCTGCGCATCGAAATCGTACTGGTGCTTGGTGGGTTCCATGGGTTTGGGTTCGATCAGGAAAGTGCCCTTGAAGCCGATGGAGCGGCCGTAGTCCCGCGCCATGCTCAGGAAGCGCGCGAGGTTTTCCTGTTCCATGCGCGTATCGCTGTTCTGCAGGCACATATAGCCTTCGCGGCCGCCCCAGAACACATAGTTCTCGCCGCCGAGGGCGACGGTGGCGTCCAGCGCGGCCTTCACCTGGGCGCCGGCCCGGGCCACTACCTTGAAGTCCGGGTTGGTGGCGGCGCCGTTCATATAGCGCGGGTTGGTGAACAGGTTGGAGGTACCCCACAGCAGCTTGAGGCCGCTGCTCCTCTGGCGTTCCGCGGCGAGTTCCACCATGGTTTGCAGGTTGCGCTCGCTCTCGCGCGCATCGGCGCCCTCGGGGGACATATCGATGTCGTGAAAGCAGTAGTAGGGCACGCCCAGTTTGCTGGCGAACTCAAACGCGGCGTCCATGCGCTGGCGCGCCGCGGTCATTGCGTCCGGGGCATCGTCCCAGGCGAATACCTGGGTGTCGCGTCCGAAAGGATCGGCGCCCTTGCCGCAGAAGGTGTGCCAGTAGCAGACGGCGAAGCGCAAATGCTCTTCCATGGTCTTGCCGCCGACCACTTTATTCGGCTCGTAGAATTTGAATGCCAGTGGGTTGTCGGATTCGCGGCCTTCGAACGGAATGGCGTCGATATCGGGAAAATAGGCCCGCTCGCCGGTAAAAACGGATCTGCTCATCTTCTTTTCTCCTCGGTTTTATTATCTGTTGTCGCTTTCGGTGCATACCGCTTCGCCGACCTGCGGGTGCAGTTGCTGCAGGGTGTCGATGAAGTGGCGGTAGTGTTCGCGGTATTCGGCCGCGGTGTCGGGATCCGGGTTACAGCAGGCCTCGCCGTCTATTTCCAGGTGACGGGCGATGGTGTCGGCGAGGGAGATATCCTCGCCTGCATGACGCTGCAGGGCCCAGACTGACTGCAGCGCTGCGCCCAGGGCGGCGCCCTGGTTGTTGCGCAGCGGCTGCACCGGCAGCTCGAAGATATCCGCAATCATCTGCCGCCAGCCGGGGCTGGCGGCGCCACCACCGGTCAGTCGGACAGCGGAAAAACGCTGCCCGGCGCGGGCGAAGGCATCCAGGCCGCGGCGCAGTGCAAAACTGGCCCCCTCCATCGCGGAGCGGTAGAGGTTGGCGGGTGTGGTGTTGTCGTTGTTCATGCCCAGCAGGCTGGCGCGGGCATCGGGCAAATTGGGGGCCCGCTCGCCGCTGAAAAAGGGCAGGGTGACCAGGCCGTCGGCACCGGGCTTCGATTCCGACAGCAGCTGTTCGCAGGCGTCCAGGTCCCGCCCCAGATAGCCGCGGGTCAGATCCGTGGACAGGGTGCAGTTCATGGTGCACAGCAGTGGCAGCCAGCCGCCGCTGGAGGAACAGAAAGCGGCCAGTTCGCCGCCCGGATCCAGCGCCGCGTTGTCGCTGTGGGCGAACAGGGTGCCGGAGGTGCCGAGACTCAGTGTCAGTACACCGGGCTCCACCGAGCCGGTGGCCAGCGCCGACATCATATTGTCGCCGCCGCCGACGGACACGCGCACACCGGCCGGCAGATCGAATTCGGCCCTGGCCGCTTCGCCCAGGGGCACGCTGTCGCCGGCTTCGAGGATCGGTGGCAGCAGTGGCGACAGGTCCCTGTCCGGATCTATCGCGCCCAACATCCCGGCATCGTACCGACGCCGGAAAATATTCAGGTAGCCGGTGCCGGAGGCATCGCCGCACTCGGTGAAAATCTCGCCGGTCAGATAGAAGTTGAGGTAGTCGTGGGGCAGCAGGATATGCCGCAGTGCATCGTAGGCTTCAGCGTTGTGTTTTTTCAGCCAGGCGATCTTGGAGGCGGTGTAACCGGGCAGTATCGGGTTGCCGACCATATCGACACAGCGCGCTTCGCCGCCGAAGCGCGCGGTGATCTCGTCGCACTCGGTCGCGGTGCTGGTATCGCACCAGAGCTTGACCGGCGCCAGTACCCGGCCGCCGTCACCGAGCGGTACGAAGCCGTGCTGCTGGCCGGATACGCCGATGCCGGCGACGCGCTTGCGCAAATCGCCGGGCAGTTTCGCCATACACTGCCGCAGCGCCGCAAGCCACCACTCGGCGCGCTGCTCGCGGCTGCCATCGGCGCGGCTGTCCAGTTCCAGTGCTGTGCTGCTGACATGGGCCACCTCACCGCGGTCCGCGTCGAAGGCGAGCAGTTTGACGCTCTGGGTGCCGGCGTCTATGCCGAGGAATACACTCATGATGCCGCCTCCCGCACCGGTGCGCCGGCCGACAGCTGTTCCTCCAATGCCCGTTGGTCCTGCACGAACTTGCGGATACCTTCACCGAGCTTCTCGTGGGCCATGGCGTCGCCGTTGTGCTCGAGGCGGAAATCGCTCTCGCCGAGCCCGGCCTCGGCCGGGGCGCTCGCCCCGCCCGGTGTCAGGGCGCGGGGCAGGGAGCCGGAATCCTCCGCCAGTTCACCCAGCAGCTGTGGGCTGATGGTGAGGCTGTCGCAGCCCGCCAGCGCCTCGATCTGGCCGCAGTTGCGGAAGCTGGCCCCCATGACCGTGGTGTCGTAGCCATGCTCCTTGTAGTAGTGGTAGATGCGGCGCACCGACTGCACACCCGGATCTTCCGCCGGGGCGTAGTGGTCGCGGTCGCCGTTCTTCAGGTGCCAGTCGAGTATGCGGCCGACAAACGGTGAGATCAGCGTGACGCCGGCGTCGGCACAGGCGCGCGCCTGGGCGAAACTGAACAGCAGTGTCAGGTTACAGTGAATGCCATCGCGCTCGAGGATTTCCGCCGCGCGAATGCCCTCCCAGGTGGCGGCGATCTTGATCAGCACCCGCTCCGTCGACACCCCCTGCTGCCCGTAGAGCCCGATCAACCGCCGCGCCCGCGCCACGGTGGCCCCGGTGTCGAAGGACAGGCGCGCGTCTACTTCCGTGGAGATACGGCCGTCGATGATCTGCAGTATTTCACTGCCGATTGCCACCGCCAGGTGGTCGCAACAGAGCGCCATCCGTGTGTTGCCGTCGCCGGGCTGGCGTGCGGCCCAGGCCTGTGCAGACGCCACCAGCGGGCGATACTCCTCCAGCGCCGCTGCCTTCAGCAGCAACGAGGGGTTGGTGGTGGCGTCGATGGGGCGATAGCGGCGGATCGCGGCGATATCGCCGGTATCGGCCACTACATCGGTCATGGTTCTGAGCTGGCTGAGTTTATCCATTGTTGTTCCCTGCCGAGGTCGGTCTGGCGGTACATCTGCCGCTGTTGGACTGAAAATGTAAACGTTTACATTTTCAGCTAAGTGTGCCTGAGGTTAACGGAGACTTCTAGGGGAAATACGCGACTTTTTAGTGTCGTCGTGGCAATGGGTGAAAAAGGGGCGGGAGGGGGCGCGCTCGTTTGTGGAATGGTGATCCACGCCAGGCTCGACGATCGCCAGGTCCCAGCCTGGGTTCCGCTGCCGGGAAGTCACCTCGTGACTGGAGTATCGACTGTGATCTTCGTTCACTGCTGCTGCATTGCGCCCGGGGAAGGTGAAAGGTGGGTATCGTAGTAGTGGTTCCCGCCTTCATCCCGGTACTCGTCAACCTGTGAGAGCCCGGCATCCGACAATGCGGCTCTGTACTCCTCGGCTCCCAGGGAGTGTGATCTTCTGCCCGTCAACACGTCTGCCCATACACATGTCTGTGCCGGGGAGGTGAACAGAAACCGGCCGCCCGGGTTCAATGCCGCGGCGGCCTTGAAAATGAGGTCCCGTTGTACTTTCGCAGGCAATAGAAACATCACGCCTATCGCGATCACGCCATCGAACGTCGAAGAAGCGCGAGTCCTCGATAGCCTCACAGGCAACCTGTGCATGGGGTAAGTGGCGGCGAAATGCGGCAATGAGACTTTCCGAAGCGTCTATGCCATACACGGCAAGCCCCTCCTCGGATAATACCGTTGAGATCGGCACTCCCGATCCACAGCCGAGATCCAGAACGGTACCATTTTTGGGGAGGGCACGGGCCCATATCCGAACCGTCGCGGTACCGACGCTCGACTGCTCACGGTGGCGCATGAACTCTGCGGCGGCGGCATCGTAGCCGTTCGATGGGTCGTGGGTTGCCGTGTTGCTCATCAGTTTTGCTCCCGTTTTTTACATCTACAGTTTATAAGGAGTAGTATATTTGGTTTTTCTGGTCTTCATGGGCTTACGTTATTCGCCAGAGTCTGTGGCATGATGCGGTTGTTTGCGTCAGTTGATGTTGATGAACATCCCGATTTTCTCGGAACCGTCGAAAAATTCCGTCTAAATATGTGATTTTTACTTGAGTGATATCAATGACGGAAGCAGAAAATTATCATTCCCAGTATTCAATGATTTTTGAAACCTTATCGCCTTCAAACTCAAAAACTGATAGGTGAATATTTCCGCTGGCAACCTCTAGCCTTTCTACCGCTGCAGCGTCTGACCCTGGTAAAATCCTAAGTACTTTATATCTGCCTTCAGTCAGCTTGTAATGTTTGGTGGTAATATACTTAGCGGCATTGTCATAAAGTTCTTCTCTTGTGTAGGTGCCGCCATAAATTTTATGCACATAAACAAAATCATCCGTATACATATCAAACAATGTATCCAGGTCATTGATAGATGCAGTGGCAAGCATTGCTCTGTTTTGTGCTTTATTTACAGATTTTACTGCCTTTTCGATGTCGATTGAGGAAGTAGTTCCTGCTCCAACACTTGAAGAAATACTAAATGTCAGAAGAATGATAAAAATATTCAGATTCTTCATAAATAATCCAAATTATTTAAGATAACGAAAGCGAAGATAAATGCTGCTAAAAATATAGGAATAAATACCAAACCAATAGCTATACCAAATTTGAATGTACGATTAGCTTGACTCTCAATAAATGCTCTTTCTTCCTTTGAGTAGACCGTCTCGCATCCTGGGCAGACAATCTCGTTATGTTTAACTACATGATCACAATGTGGGCAAGAAGTTGCTCGCTGCTCAAATAATTCTCGTACTGATCCGAAAGTAATCATGCTTTTAAGCCCATCTCTTTAGTTAACTCGACCACACTCGACAGAGAACGAGGACGCAGAAACTGGCAGAAGAAGCGCGTTGCGTAGGCCGTCCGTCAACATGGTCTGGTTATAGGGCAGGGGCAAGCGGCAGCCTCCTTAATCCAGTAGCAATTAATGTGACAAAAAGCGAAGTTACAGTAAATTGGCCTAGCATGTGAATAGCGAGTTTTGGCCAGAAATCTATTTCTTCAGTAAACAAAGGATGCCAGATGTAAATGAGCGTCAAGTTTCCGGGGAATAGAAAAAATCTATACCCAGGCATGCCTCCACCCCACACAGTCCAATTTACGATAAATACAATTAGTCCAACAAGTACTGCTCCGATACCTGCATAAACTGCGATTTTAATTATACTTGGCTGATTCATGGTGCACTATAACGTTGCCAGTGGGAGCGGTGAAGCCAGGCCTTTTTATAAACTCTTTGCAACATACCAATTTTTGCTCTTTCATGTGCTGATCAAGAAATAAGCCAATGAAAACATAATAATTTCCACTGCATAGAATATTTGAGAAATACCAAAGCCGAACTCGACAAGATCCCAAAACAATGATGCCAGCATAATGGCGCCAATCACAAAAAATGTAACTCTTATGTTTTTCCCCTTAAGCAAATCCCAAATTATCCAGGCTATAGCTAGAACCCAAACTGCGTTAATTCCGAGCATAAATGGGTCTCCAAAGCCCGCCTCTTCAAATTCTATTCCATCAAAATAGACAGCAGTTAGCGTCGAGAAGCATGAAACAATTAACGCAACTGCTGCTTTTTTAATGTCAGTAGGAAAATTTAAATCTCCTTGTATGCGGCTTGTAACACTCTAGTGGGCCATGCGGTTAATTCTGTAACGATTGTTTTGCGCGTTCGACCGAAGCCAAAATTTGGCTGGCGGGCTTTGTCCATTTGAACGGCTTTGCGCTCTCCGCGTTATGGGCTTTGATAAAGTTCTCCAGCTTCACCTTTAAGTCTGAAACACTGGTGAATACTCCACGATACAATGCTCGACGCTCCAATTGAGAAAACCAGCCCTCCACAGCATTCAGGCAAGAAGAGCTGGTTGGAGTGAAGTGTAAATGGATGCGAGGATGAGTATCGACCCATTCCCGAATTTCTTTTGTTTTGTGCGCGCTGAGATTGTCCAAAATGATGTGGAGATCCTTATCCGAATTTGTACGTCGATCAATCAACTTCAAGAAGGATAAGAATTCCTTGCTGTTCGTCCGCGCTGCCACTTTCCCAATCACTTTGCCCGTCAAAGTATTAAAAGCTGCGTACAAACTGGCCGTTCCGTGCCTTTTATAATCGTGCGTCCGGCTGCCAATTCGGCTTGGATTGAGCGGGAGACCTGGTTGCGTTCGATCCAAAGCTTGAATCTGTGTTTTTTCATCAACACTTAGAATAATGGCGTTTTCTGGTGGATTCATATACAAACCCACGATGTCTACGACCTTATCAGAGAACTCTGGATCATTGCTGATCTTGAACGTTTTTAATCGGTGTGGACGTAAATCTGCGGCTGCCCAGATCTGCCGAACTTGCCAAGGTGTTATTTCCGCGTATTTGGCCATCAACTCAACGCTCCAATGTGTAGCTTCTTCAGGAATACGTTTTGTTGTCAGGTACAGTACCCGATCTACGACCTCTTTATCGAGTACAGTTGGTCGGCCGCTACGAGGACGCTCAAGTAACCCATTAAGACCTTCCTCCTCAAACCGATTTCGCCAACGGTGAACTGTCTTGGGCGAAGTTCGTTGCGCTTCGGCGACTTCAGTGGGAGTCATGCCTTCGCTGAGCTGCAGAATAATCTTCGCCCGCATAATCTGCCCATGCGGCAGAGTCGTCGAACGGCATAGTTCATTCAGGGCGTCCGTGGTTTCGCTGGAAATTTGAAAAGGTTTTGGTGTGCGCATAAATAGATGATACGCTCACTTGCCCATAAGTTACACTATTTTCCGCATGGACCACTAGTAACCGGCAGCCGAAGCGTAGCGTAGGCTATCCAATGTGCGTCTTTCGCGTGTGATCTATCCTTATTTCGTTAAATTATTTTTGGCACTGTGATTTCCACTGGCTGATTGAACTTAGCCAATTTACCGGACTCGATAATTGAACCACGATGTATGAATGTGCAATACACCTTCCATTGCTCGCTACCTCCCCAGGTAAATGGCCCGAGTTTTTTATAGGTCCCGCCCACCTCGTACCCACTATGCGATAACTTTAGTAATCCACTTGAGTCAGATTTTTCATGGGCTTCATTTATTTCTTGGGCAATTTTATCACTTGGCCATATTCCATTTCCGTTACAACTGGCACTTACTCCAGAAACGGGATCTGCGTCTTGATTTTTAAAAATAATTTGGTAGCTCTTTGAGGGAGTTAATCCATCCCAAGTTACTCTGGTTGCACAGCCAGAGAGCATAAAAATACTAGCGATAAGTACGAATCTCGGCATCATAATTTAACGCTTAGCGTTGGCTGTCGCTCTGCCGCTGTTTGTTAGATGATATTAGTTGCATGACTTACTAATGCCATTTTGAGCCTCTTTCGTTAACCACTGGTAGTGATGTGCCTGCGGATAGTCAGGATAGTGGCTTAATGAGTACACTTTCTTATGGCTAAAAAATTCGCGCCAGACAACCACACCTATTTTACAATTTTTTCGATAGGGCACTCCCTTTGGTATCCGAGCCTCTACAATTTGTCCATCAGCTTCGATATTAACTACTATATCGGATTGGCTTACAAAAGGGTGTTTAACTGACAGAGTTTTCCCATCGATATAGTGGAACTCGCCAAGCATGTAAACATAGGTCAAAAAACTACCGATCACAGCCAATAAAAATATCCCTGTCAGATTGGTAACGCTGCTTTCATTGCATTTTTTTCTAGGATAAAGCCACCAAAAAGCGAAGCCACCTACGGCACCAATAAGAGTAAAACTGCTAATCGATTGAAGGCTATAAACTATAGGCACGTTGTGCTTCGTAAACAGCAAAACTCCTGGAGTGGCACATAAGGCGCCGCCCAGAGCAAAATATGGCCAGCCGTAGATTCTAAATTTATTTAGAATAAGGTAAAGGGGAATACCAATGATGGCAGCACAAGCATAGGCGACAGGCGCTCCAATGATGAAGACGAATATCCCTGCAGGCAGCGCTAGTAGGCTCGCAATACCTATCGGAATTGCTGGAGCTATGGCGAAAGCCTTTGCTACTTCTTTCTTTTCATCAGTCCAGTACATGGTTTGGTTTGATTTCATCTAACGAGGCTGTAGAAAAGCTCCAGCCCCTCCTTGCTGTTCATATTTTAATCAAAATCGCGCTTCTACGTGAATTCTGCACCTGTTCTCCATGACGAAAAGCATTTCAGGGCGCTCTCCGCACGAGAAATTAACATGCTCCAGAATTACTCGAGTTTTTCTACAGCCTGAACGCCCAGCGTTGGCTGTCGCTCTGCCGCTGTTTGTTATGTGCTACGGATTACCGGCCTGGTTGCCACTCTGGGTGCGCGTGAATATGGTCACCGTACTCCAACCAAGAAATCTCATGGGATTTCCAGATACCAAACTCTGCCTTAACCCCAGGATCATCATCTAAAGTAGCTACACGAAGAACGTAATTTGGACTTCCTTCTTTTTCAGCGATTAGCTGAGATCCGCAATTTGAGCAAAAGTACCGAACTTTTCCAGGCGAAGATTCATAACCTGAAATTTTATCCTCGCCCTTTACCCACCTAAAACTCTTCTTTGAAACAGCAGCAGCTGTATTAAATGCAGCTGAATGCGCCTTTCTACACGTTTTGCAGGAGCAATGTTGAATTGGGCTTTCTAGCTTTTCTATTTGATACTGAACCTGACCACACAAACAGCTTCCTTTCATACGAATAATGTTCCTTCAGTACTCTGGCACATAACGCCCTGGTCACGGGCTCGTCGCGCGCACCTTCTTATTAAGTGCCTTCTGAGCCAGCACTCAACCTCTGAATAAGTTCTACGCAGCACAGAGTGGTAAACATATAGCGCCCTGTTTCGGAGGCCACCTCTACCAACACCCCTTCACTATCTAGAACCTTGTCTGCGACAACCCAATCTAGGAATTTTTGCTCCAATTGAAGGTGAGAATAATCTTCACCGAGCATTACCACTTTGGCCGATACATATTGATCTGGACCAGAATCAAACCTGACCGTGTCGCCCAACAATACTCGCTCACCCGATTCGTAGTTCATAAGCACTTAACGCCGCCAGCACGCGAAGCTTTGTAGTGGAGGCGAAGCCGCAACGTAAAAGCCGTCGCTGTGCCTGGCCTTGTGTACGCCCAGCATGGGCATGAACTAATGGTGTGAGAGTCCCCTGTAGGAAGATCACCGTTAAATGACAATTTAACGTCAACCTGAAGAAGGTCGGGTTGGCGACACTGCGCGACGGATGGATCAAGCTTCACTACTCTGATTGAAACGCCCTGTGCGGACCCGCATGCAGGGTGTTGTGGGGAGGACGGGCTAAACACCCGCCCTTACCCGATTAGGTGTCCGCTCCAAGTTCCACCCGAACCCGCTTTGAATGGAGCTGTATCTCTTGCAATCGGCGGAGGAGACTACCGCTATTGATTGCCGAAAGAGACTCGGCATGGACGAACAGCAACTTCACATCGCCGGGCCACCCTGGCCCGCCCCCGGAAATCGCATCCAAGAAGGCAGAGGCGTTTCTACCGAAGAAATCCGCACCTTCAGGACGCACTATATCTATGTATAATTGCCAGAAATCGCTCTCGTCTCTGACATCCTGGCAGTCGATGATTATGGTATCCATACACACCTAACAGTTAATTCAAAAGCCACCGCTGCATATCCCCCAAGCTTCTATCTACAACCGAAAGAAATTCAAAAAGCTTAAAACCTGGTAACAATCAGCAAAATTTGAATTTCCTGCCTGATTTTTATACAGAGATATAAGGCGAAGCCGCCGGCCGCTTTATTCCTTGTTTGGCTATTGATCCTATTGAGTGCTCCTTAAAAGTCAATCACTTACGGAGCGATCTCAGTAGATAGAAGCACGCGGCTTCTGATCCCGCCAAAGTGGTTCACTTGTCCAATTTTGGCTGTACATTTTTTCAGCTTTCTGTCCTGGCTTATTGGGGTAGAGCTGGGGTTTTTACTTGTAGTCTTGTAACTGCAGGGGGGAGTAGTTGCTCGCTGTGGCAACGCCGAAAGCGGCTTGAGAGTTTCCAGGATATTGTCGGCGCTGGGCGAGGTTGTTGTCGGTAATCTCTGAGCTGGACGTCCAGGTTGGAGGACCCGGTGGAGGACCCGGTGGAGGAATAAGTGGTCCGGCATCGGTCGAGTGTGATCTGGAGCCTGGCATCGGCCACGCTTTGATTCGGTTCACCTTCCCGGCACTGATGCGCCAGCCCGCTTGTCACTTGCCCACTTCCCGCCCCCATGCAACAAGGCTGAGACTGAACAGTCGCCCCGCGTCGCGCCCGGAAGCAGCTGCCTGATGTAAGTGTATGCTAACATCCGTTTCCCGCGCGGGTTGCGCCCGTGCCAGTTTTCGAAATGCAAAGTGGGAACCGGGCCGGGGAATCTGGTAATCACCTCCGGCGCCGTCTCCGTGGTAGTCTCCGTTTCGGTGCCGGGCGCCACCCCGCCCAGCGATGTTGATGAAACGAGACAATAAGCATAACGAGGTGATCTATGGCCGGGGTCCAGGTTCCCGTCAGTGATGTGCGTGCGTCCGCCGGTGAGGCGGGGGGCAATTTCCGCTTTGCGCTGACTGCGTTGACTGTTCTGTTCTTTATGTGGGGCTTCCTTACCTGCCTCAACGATATTCTGATTCCGCACCTGAAGGCGGTCTTCGACCTGAGCTACACCCAGGCGATGCTGATCCAGTTCTGTTTCTTCGGTGCCTACTTCACGGTCTCGCTGCCGGCCGGCGCGCTGGTCAAGCGTATCGGCTACCAGAAAGGCATCGTCGGCGGCCTGCTGGTGGCCAGTGTGGGTTGCCTGCTGTTCTATCCGGCGGCGGATTACCATTCCTACCCGCTGTTCCTGGGGGCGCTGTTTGTACTGGCCTCCGGCATCACGCTGCTGCAGGTATCCGCCAACCCTTATGTGACCGCGCTCGGCGATCCGGCCACGGCCTCCAGCCGCCTGACCATGACCCAGGCGTTCAATTCCCTGGGGACCACGGTGGCGCCTTTCTTCGGCGGGATGTTGATCCTGTCCGCGGCCACGGTGGCGGTGGACTCCATGAGCCCGCAGGCGGAGGCCGCGGCGGTGAAGATGCCCTATCTGATGCTGGCCGGTGTACTGGCGCTGCTGGCGGTGATTTTCAGCCGCCTGAAACTGCCGGTCATCGCCTCGCAGGAGGAGGGCGCCGGTGAAGCGGTTGCCGATGCGCCGGCCTGGAGCCACCGCCACCTGGTGCTGGGTGCCGTGGGTATTTTCGTCTACGTGGGGGCCGAGGTGTCCATCGGCAGTTTCCTGGTGAACTTTCTCGGGCTGGACAGTATCGCCGCGCTGGAAGAGGCCCGGGCGGCGCACTACATCGCCTACTACTGGGGCGGTGCCATGGTGGGGCGCTTTATCGGCGCCGCGGTGATGCGCAGCGTCAATCCGGGCACGGTGCTGGCGTTCAACGCCGTTGCGGCGATCCTGCTGGTGGCGGCGGCCATCGCCGGTTCCGGCGCGCTGGCCATGTGGGCCATCCTGCTGGTGGGGCTGTTCAATTCGATCATGTTCCCGACCATCTTCAGCCTGGCGCTGAAGGACCTGGGCCGGCAGACCGGCCAGGCGTCCGGCATCCTGTGCCTGGCGATCGTCGGCGGCGCGCTGGTGCCGCTGTTGCAGGGTGTGGTGGCGGATAGCGCCGGTCTGCAGTTGTCCTTCCTGGTGCCGATTGTCTGCTATGTGTATATCGCCTTCTACGGCCTGAAGGGGTCCGAGGTGGTCGCGAAGTAGCGCCGGGGGCTTGGAAGCAGTGCTGTAGAGCGAAGGAAAGCCTTCTCGTAGGAGGCTGCCGTGCAGGCGAATGTGAATAGAAGACATCGCTCTTTATCGCCTGTAAGGCAGGCTCCTACGGGTGTTGCCTGACTTGGTAGTATTTGGATTGGACAAAAAGCGGGTGTGGGGCCGGACCTCACACCCGCTTTTTTATTGCGTAACTGGCCGGCTCAGTGGCAGGTACAGGTCAGGCACTTGGGGGATTCGCCCTGCCTGCCGACATCGATGCCGTCCGCGGAGCACTCGAAATCGTCGTTGAAGCTGCAGTCCGCCACCTTGCAGGCGCCGACGCCGGCGGCGCGGTGGCTGCGGGTGTGGGTGTCGTTGGTGAAGTAGGTGTCGCATCCGGGGTTGTCGCCATCGCCGATGGTGATGGCGCGGGCGTGACAGCTGTCATCGGTGTTGTAGGCGCAGCTGGCCACGGTGCAGTGGGCGACTTCCGGCATATCGGTGGCAATAATCATAGCGAACCTCGCTGACTGGGTTGCCTCCCAATAGCTTAGTGCCGGGAGCGGGCTCCGGCGAAAGGGCTTTGCCGGATCGATTCCGTCAACAGGCCAGCGGGGCGCAGCACTGGATTCCGGGTCAGGGCCCGGGATGGTGTTGCGCCGAAGTCCGGCTCAGTGCGTCGTATAGGTCAGGCAGTTGGCTTCGCTGCCCCGGTTGCCCACCTGGATACTGTCGGCGGTGCACTCGAAGTCCCGATTGTGGGTACAGTCCTCGATCTTGCAGGCACCCACGCCGGCCGTGCGGCCGCTGTGGGTGTGTTTGTTGCTGTCGAAGAAAGTGTCGCAGTCCGGGTCGTCGCCGTCGCCGATGGTGATGGCGCGCGCGTGGCAGGCATCGTCGGCGTTGTAGGCGCACTGGCTGATGACGCACTTGGCGACTTCGGGCATATCGGTCGCGATGATCATGGCTTTGCTCTCTCTGCTGGGGCTTTTACGTTCGAGTTTAGCAGCCGGCCCGGCCGGCATTGGCCCTGCCATCTCGACCAATTGCCAATGGCGGCCCGACCGGCCGATCGGTTATAAAGATCACTCACGCGTCAGAACAACAAGCCGGAGTGCGCGGATGATCGGCAAGCCCTACCTGCTGTTTTTTGCCCTGGTCTATGTGGCGCTGCTGTTCGTGGTGGCCTGGCGCGCCGAGCACCGCAAGCAGTGGCTGCTGCGCTACCGGCCGCTGATCTATGCGCTGACGCTCGCGGTTTACTGCAGTTCCTGGACCTTCTTCGGCGCGGTCGGCCAGTCGGCCACCAGCACCTGGGACTACCTGCCGATCTACCTGGGGCCGATGCTGCTGTTCCTGTTCGGCGGCGCCTTCCTGCGCAAGCTGATGCTGGTGAGCGAGCGGCAGAAGGTGACCTCCATCGCCGACTTCATCGGCTCGCGCTATGGCAAGAGCCAGGGGTTGTCGGCACTGGTGACGCTGCTGGCGATCGTCGGGAGCCTGCCGTATATCGCGCTGCAGCTGCGCGCGGTGACCATGGCCTGGGATACGGTCGGCGCCGGGCCGGAATCCGGCAGCCTGATCAATCTGGATACCGCCTTCGTCACCGCGCTGCTGATGGGCGTCTTCGCGATGCTGTTCGGCACCCGCCATCTGGAGGGGCGCGAGCGCAACCGCGGTGTGGTGGCGGCCATTGCGCTGGAATCGGTGGTCAAGCTGCTGGCTTTTGCCGCGGTGGCGGTGTTGGCCACCGGGCTGTTGTTCGGCGGCGAGCGCTACGCCGATATCGAATTGCGCCTGGACCCGCTGGTGCCCGATGCCAATTTCCTCACCCAGACACTGCTGGCCACGGCGGCCATCATCTGCCTGCCGCGCCAGTTCCATATGGCGGTGGTGGAGTTCCAGGACCGCCGCGACCTGAAGAGCGCGCGCTGGTTGCTGCCGCTGTACCTGGGGCTCTTCTCGCTGCTGATCCTGCCCATCGCCCTGGCCGGGCAGCCGCTGCTGGCGCAGGGGTTGCCGGAGCCGGACGGCCTGGTGTTGATGCTGCCGATGGAAAGCGGCAGCAGCGTGCTGACACTGCTGGCCTATATCGGCGGATTTTCCGCTGCCACGGGCATGGTGATCGTGGCCGCGGTGACCCTGGCGGTGATGATTTCCAACGAACTGGTGGCGCCGCTGTGGCTGTTCCTCAGCCGCTTTACACCGCTGTCGGCGGCGTCGCTCGGCAACCACCTGCGCCTGATCCGGCGGCTCAGTATCCTGTTGTTGCTGCTGCTCAGTTGGGGTATGCACCGGGCCATCACCGGCGTGGCGCCGCTGGCCTCCATCGGCCTGTTGTCCTTCGCCGCCGCCGCGCAGCTGGCACCGGCGCTGGCCGGCGCCCTCTACTGGCGCCGTGCGCACCGGCTCGGTGTGCTGGCGGGGCTGGTGGCCGGCTACGGCCTCTGGTTCTACTGCCTGGTGCTGCCGGCGGTCTACCCCGGGCACCGGCTGCTGAGCGAGGGGCTGTTCGGGCAGGACTGGCTGCGGCCGCAGCAGCTGTTCGGCCTGGAGGGGCTGGACCCGCTCAGCCACGGGGTCTTCTGGAGCCTGCTGGTCAACCTGCTGCTGTTTGTGGCGGTGTCGCTGCTGTGCCGGCCGCTGGCGCGGGACCGGCGCCAGGCGGAGGCGTTTGTCGAACTGTCGGAGGTCGATAAGGGCGAGGACCTGGACCTGAGCGACATCCAGGTGGGGCAGCTGAAAAGCCTGATGCAGCCGTTCGTCGGCCGCAAACGCCTGGAGCAGATCTGGAACGGCTTCGAGCGCCGCAGCCAGCAGCGGCTGCTGGCGGACGATGCGGCGCCGCGCTTTGCGGTGCAGGAGGCGGAGAGCACGCTGGCCGGTATCGTCGGCTCCGCCACCGCGCACCAGGTGATGGACCTGCTGCGGGTCAATCGCCCCTTCCAGCTGGAGGATATCGCGCGGTTGGTGGACGGCACTTCGCAGAAGCTGCGCTTTTCCCAGGAGCTGCTGCAGACCACGGTGGAAACCGTGGGCCAGGGCATCAGCGTGGTGGATGCGGAGCTGCGGCTGGTGGCCTGGAACCGCCACTATATCGAGCTGTTCGACTACCCGGAGCGGCTGCTGTATATCGGCTGCCCGGTGGAAAAACTCTATCGCCACAACGCCGAGCGCGGACTCTACGGTGGGGGCGTCGACCTGGAGGCCCAGATCGAGCGGCGCCTGGAATTACTGCGCCACGGCAGTGCGCACCGCTTCGAGCGGCGGCTGCCGAACGGCACTATCGTCGAGGTGCGTGGCACGCCCATGCCCGGTGGCGGCTTCGTAACCACCTTTACCGATATCAGCGACTACCGCGCCGCGGTGGATGCGCTGGAGGAAAACCAGCGCACGCTGGAAGAGCGGGTGGCGCAGCGCACCTCGGAGCTGCAGGCCAGCAACGAGGCACTGCAGGCGGAGAACCTCCGCCGCGCCGAAGTGGAGGCGCAGATACGCGAGCTGCACGGGGCCAAGACCCGCTTCCTGGCGCATACCAGCCACGATCTGCTGCAGCCGATCAATGCCGCGCGCCTGTTTATCGCCTCGGCGCAGCAGAAGGCCGCGCGCAGCGACTGGGAGCAGACCCTGGAGGATATGGGGCACGTCGACAGCGCGCTCAATACCGCCGAGCAACTGATCGGCGCGCTGCGCGAGATCAGTCGCCTGGACGCCGGCAACCTGACGCCGAAGCGCGAACATTTCCCCATCGGCGAGTTGCTCGACGCGCTGACGGTGGAGTTCCAGGCCATCGCCGCCAGCCGCGGCCTGCGGCTGCGCTACCGGCCCAGCCGGCTGTGGGTGCACAGCGACCGGCACCTGCTGCGCCGCATACTGCAGAACTTCCTCAGCAACGCGCTGCACTACACCGGCCGCGGCCGGGTGCTGCTGGGCGCGCGCAGGCGCGGCGATGAGCTGGAAATCCAGGTGTGGGACACGGGGCCGGGCATAGCGCCGGAGGCGCAGGCGCAGATCTTCGACGAATTTGTACGGCTCTCTGCCTCCGAGCGGCCGTCGGACAAGGGGCTGGGCCTGGGGCTGGCGATCGCGCGGCGCAGCGCGGAATTGTTGCAGCACCCGATCGGCGTGCAATCCCGCCCCGGGCGCGGTGCCATGTTCTGTATCCGCGTGCCGCTGGGCGCGGCCGATAGCGCCCGGCGGCCGCGCCCGCAGCCACAGCCGGCGGGTGCCGACCTGTCCGGAATCCGCGTGCTGTGCATCGACAACGAGTCCTCGATCCTGCGCGGTATGCACAGCCTGCTGAGCGGCTGGGGCTGCCGGGTGACGGCCGCGCGCTCGCTGCGCGAGGCCCTGGCGGCCTGGCCCGGCGAGCGGCCGCCGCAACTGGTGATTGTCGACTACCACCTGGACCGGGACGAGACCGGGATCGGCGCGTTGCAGGCCCTGAATACACACTGGCGGCGGTCGCTGCCGGGTATCCTGATCAGTGCCGACATTTCCGAACAGGTGCGCGCCGCGGCCGCGGAGTGCGGCTGTCTCTACCTGTCCAAACCGGTCAAACCCGCCGCGCTGCGCAACCTGGTGCGCCGGCTGGCCCGGCGCCGGCCCCCGGTTCACACCAGAACGTAGACAGGTAGGGTGCGCCGTGCGCACCGCGGGGTTGGATGGTGCACACAGTACACCCTACGATTTCCCGAGTCCCGAGTCCCGAGTCCCGAGTCCCGAGTCCCGAGCCTTCAGGCCAAGGCCGGCGAATGTTTCGGCGGCGGGGTGAACTGCCCCGGTGGCTCCACATCCAGGCTGCCCAGCGCCAGCACCGCCTGGGTGCGGGAGTTGACGTCCAGTTTGCGGAACAGCGCCGTCAGGTGCGCCTTGACGGTAGCTTCGGTGACGTGCATTTCGTAGGCGATCTGCTTGTTCAGCAGGCCCTCGGCGAGCATGGTGGCGACGCGGAACTGCTGCGGCGTCAGCGATGCGACCACATCCGCCACGGCCAGCTCCGGGGATTCGCCGGCGCACTGTGCGGCCACGCCGTCGGGCAGCCAGATGTCGCCCGCCAGTGCCTGCCGCAGCGCCGCACTGATGGTTTCCACCGGCGCCGATTTGGGCAGGAAACCGCAGGCGCCGTAGTCGATCGCGCGGCACATGACTTCCGGCTTCTCGTTGGCGGACACCACCATCACCGGCAGTTCCGGGTACTGGCCGCTGAGAAAAATCAGGCCGCTGAAGCCGCGCGCACCCGGCATGTGCAGGTCCAGCAACAGCAGGTCGCAATCGCCGTGTTCGGCCGCGCAGCGCTGCAGGCTCTCCATATCCTCCGCCTCGTGCAGCTCGGCTTCGGGAAAGGCGCTGGCAATGGACTGGCGCAGCGCGCTGCGGAACAGCGGGTGGTCATCGGCGATAATGAATTTACGCACCGTATTATCGGTATTCGAGTGCATACCCATCGCTCCCTCATCGTCAACGGGCCCTCCGGGGAGGGCACATCAGTTTACGGCGGCGGTCCGCCGCTTTCTTATTATTTATAACTATCGGGTACAGCTCTGGGGTACTTCACTTTTGCCGGGGCCTGCCTGCGGGGGATTCGAGGGCCCCGTGTCAGGCGCTCTGCGCCAGCGCCGCGTGTTCCTCGATCAACTGTTGCACCACGGATGGATCCGCCAGGGTGGAAATGTCTCCCAACTGGTCGCATTCGCCGGCGGCGATCTTGCGCAGTATGCGGCGCATGATCTTGCCGGAGCGGGTTTTCGGCAGGCCCGGGGCCCACTGGATCACGTCCGGCGTGGCGATGGGGCCTATCTCGCTGCGCAGCCAGCCGCGCAGTTCCATGCGCATCTTCTCGTCCGGCTCCAGGCCGCTGTTCAGGGTCACGTAGATATAGATGCCCTGGCCCTTCAGTTCGTGTGGGAAGCCGACCACCGCCGCCTCCGCCACCGCCTCGTGGGCCACCAGCGCGCTCTCCAGTTCGGCGGTGCCCATGCGGTGGCCGGAGACGTTGAGCACGTCGTCCACGCGGCCGGTGATCCAGTAGTAACCGTCGGCATCGCGGCGCGCGCCGTCGCCGCTGAAGTACATGCCGTCGAAGGTGCTGAAGTAGGTGTCCACAAAGCGTTGGTGGTCGCCGAACACGGTGCGCATCTGCCCGGGCCAGCTGTCCAGCAGCACCAGGTTGCCCTCGGCGGCGCCGTCGAGAAGTTTGCCGTCGTTGTCCACCAGCGCCGGCCGCACGCCGAAGAAGGGGCGGGTGGCGGAACCGGGTTTCAGCGCGGTGGCGCCGGGCAGCGGCGTGAGCATGGCGCCGCCGGTTTCCGTCTGCCACCAGGTGTCGACGATCGGGCACTGGCCGCGGCCGAAGGTGCGGTGATACCACTTCCAGGCTTGTGGGTTGATCGGTTCGCCCACGGTACCCAGCAGCCGCAGGCTGGACAGGTCGGCGCCGGCCACGGGTTTGTCGCCCTCGGCCATCAGCGCGCGAATCGCGGTGGGGGCGATATACAGGATATTGATGCGGTGGTCGTCGATGATCTGCGCCACACGCGTCACATCCGGGTAGTTGGGCACGCCCTCGTACATCACTGTGGTGGCGCCATTTGCGAGTGGGCCGTAGAGAATGTAGGAGTGGCCGGTGATCCAGCCGATATCGGCCGCGCACCAGTAGCGTTCGCCGCGGCGGTAGTCGAATACGTATTCGTGAGTCAGGGCGGTGTAGGCCAGGTAGCCGCCGCCGGTGTGCAGCACGCCCTTGGGTTTGCCGGTGGAGCCGGAGGTGTAGAGGATAAACAGCGGGTCCTCCGCATTCATTTCCTCCGGCGGGCAGTCGTCGTCCTGCTGCGCGACCAGTTCGCCGTAGTCGCGGTCGCGCCCTTCGTGCCACTGGATCTTGTCGCTGGTGTCATTCACTACCACCACGTTGTCGACGCAGGTTTCCCGGCACAGGGCCACGGCTTTGTCGACATTGTCTTTCAGCGGCACCGGCCTGCCGCCGCGCACGCCGGCGTTGGCGGTGATCAGCGTGTGCGACCTGCCGTCGTCCATGCGCCCGGCCAGCGCCTCCGGAGAGAAGCCGGCAAAGACCACCGAGTGCACCGCGCCGATGCGCGCACAGGCCAGCATGGCCACCGCGGCCTCCGGGATCATCGGCATGTAGATGGTGACCACATCTCCCCTGCGCACGCCGAGGGACTTGAGTCCGTTGGCGAAGCGGCACACATCCCGGTGCAGTTCGCGGTAGCTGATTTCCCGGGAGACGCCCGGTTCATCGCCGATCCACAGGATGGCGGTATCGTCGCCGTGTTCATCCAGGTGGCGGTCGAGGCAGTTGGCGGCCACGTTCAGGGTGCCGTCGGCGTACCAGCGGATATGCAGGTCGTCCCTGGCGAAGGATACGTCCTTGACCCGGGTGTAGGGCCGGATCCAGTCGAGCCGCCGGCCCTGTTCGCGCCAGAAGCCCTCGCTGTCCTCGATGGAGCGGTTGTAGAGTTCGAAATAGGCGCTTTCATTCAGCAGGGAGCGGCCGGCGTAGGCCGCCGGTACGGGGTAGACGGTTTCCTCGGGCACAGTGCACCTCATCATCTTGCCTGTTCTTATTGCCCGCATTCTGCATCGGCCTGGCGAGCGGGCGTATTAGACATAAGTCGAAGGCGCAGGGAGGTTTAGACCAATGGTTAATACCCAAAGCGGCGCAGACAGGTTTCCATCGTCGGTGACAAGGCAGTATTTCGACAACCCGCGCTCGGAGGGAGCTTATGTCGTTTACAAGAATAAAAACCGCCGGCCTGTCCGCAGGCCTGGCGTCGGCGATGATGATTGGCCCGGTGTCGCAGGCGGCCCTGGCCCAGAGCAGTAACGAGGAGTTGCAGCTGCGTATCGAGGAACTGCAGGCACAGGTGAACCGGCTGGCCGCGGAGGCGGAGCAGCAGCGCCGCACCGTGGTGGAGAACCCGGAGCCGGAGCAGCCACAGCAGGGTACGCAGATCGAGATCGGTGGTTTCATGAAGCTGGACAGCGAGTTCAGCGACTACTCCGACGGCAATGCCGCCACCGCCGGCGTGGGCGAGGATTTCCTGGTGCCTTCGACGATTCCCGTCGGTGGTGAGGGCGGTGACACCAAGTTCAATTCCCACGCCAAGTCCTCGCGCCTGTTTATCAAGAGTCGCACAGCGGTGGCCGGCGGCGAGGTGCGGACCCATCTCGAGATAGATGCCATGGCCGGAGGCCAGGGCGATGAACGCATCAGCAATTCCTACGCCCAGCGCCTGCGCCATGCCTATGTGGACTGGCAGATGGACGACCGCCGCAGCCTGTTGGCGGGCCAGACCTGGTCGACTTTTTTCAACGTCGGCGCGCTGCCGGAGGGGATGGACTTTGTCGGCCCGGTGGGTACCATTTTCGAGCGCCAGCCGCAGTTGCGCTACAGCCACAAGATAGGCAACGGCAGCCTGCAACTGGCCGCGGAGAACCCGGCCACAACCCTGTACAACGGTACGGAAAATCCCTACGACGACAGCGGTACACCGGACCTGGTCTTGCGCTACAACAACAGCGCCGGGGATTTCAGCTACTCGGTGGCGTCCCTGAGCCGCGAGCTGAGCTACGACGACGGTGCCGACAATGAATCCGTGCGCGGCCACGCCATCAGCGTTTCGGGCAAATACCAGTTCGGCCGCGACGACATCCGCTTTATGCTGAGCAGCGGCAACGCGCTGGGCCGCTATATGGGCCTGAACGGCTACCGCGCCGGCATTATCGAGGCGGACGGGAATATCGACCTGATCGACCAGAGCGGCGGCTTCGTCGCGCTGCGCCATTTCTGGAGTGAGACCTGGCGCAGCAACCTGGTGCTGTCCGCGTCGCGGGCGGATAACCCGGACACCGTGTCCGACACCACCGCCTCCGCCTACCGCAGTATGCACCTGAACCTGCTCTATTCACCGATACCGAAAATGACCCTGGGGGGCGAATATATCCTGGCAAACAAGGAGGTGGAGAACACCAGCGGGTCGCTGGCGGATGACGAGGGGGAGTTGCAACGGCTGCAGTTTTCTGTGAAATATGTGTTCTGAGTGAGTTTGTCCGGCGCTTCGCAAGATGGGTGGAGCGTTGATGACACAAGGGCATGACAGCATGACTGTATGACTGCATGATCGAGAGTTCCGATAACCGATAATAAGTACGGAGTGATAACAATGAGTTTTGAAAGCGAACAACACGCAGACGATTACTGGAAAGAAAACATACGCCTGATGCTGATACTGCTCGGTGTCTGGTTTGTCGCGTCTTTCTGCTGCGGTATTTTATTTGTCGAACAGCTGAATGCGATCCGCCTGGGCGGCTTCAAGCTCGGCTTCTGGTTTGCGCAGCAGGGATCCATCTATATATTCCTGGCCCTGATCGCGGTCTATGTGGTGCAGATGAACAAGCTGGACCGAAAGTACAGCGTGCACGAGGATGACGAGGCGCCGGAAGCACCGGCGCAGCCGCAACCCGTCGAAGAATTCGGTCAATAGGAGCGCATCATGGATATTCAGACACTTACGTTCCTGATCGTCGGTGCGACCTTCGCGCTCTATATCGGCATTGCCCTCTGGGCCCGCGCCGGTTCCACCAACGACTTCTACGTGGCCGGCGGCGGTGTGCACCCGGTGGCCAACGGCATGGCCACGGCCGCGGACTGGATGTCGGCGGCCTCGTTCATTTCCATGGCCGGCCTGATCTCGTTCATGGGCTACGATGGCGCCGTCTACCTGATGGGCTGGACCGGCGGCTATGTGCTGCTGGCGCTCTGCCTGGCGCCCTACCTGCGCAAGTTCGGCAAGTTCACGGTACCGGCCTTTATCGGCGACCGCTACTACTCGCAGACGGCGCGCACCGTGGCGGTAATCTGCGCGATTTTCGTCTGCTTTACCTATGTGGCGGGGCAGATGCGCGGCGTGGGCGTGGTCTTCTCGCGTTTCCTCGAGGTGGATATCACCTGGGGCGTGATCATCGGTATGGGGATCGTGTTCTTCTACGCGGTGCTCGGCGGCATGAAGGGCATTACCTATACCCAGGTGGCCCAGTACTGCGTATTGATCTGCGCCTACCTGGTGCCGGCGATTTTCATCTCCATCATGATGACCGGCCACGTGATTCCGCAGATCGGCTTCGGCGGTGAGCTGAACGACGGTTCCGGTACCTACCTGCTGGACAAGCTCGATGGATTGTCGGCGGAACTGGGCTTTGCCGAGTACACGTCGGGGACGAAAAGTACCATCGATGTATTTTTCATCACCGCCGCGCTGATGGTGGGCACCGCCGGCCTGCCGCACGTGATCGTGCGCTTCTTTACCGTGCCCAAGGTACGGGACGCGCGCAAGTCCGCCGGCTGGGCACTGCTGTTTATCGCGCTGCTGTACACCACCGCACCGGCCATCGCGACTTTTGCGCGGGTCAATATGATCGATACCATCAACGGCCCGGATGCGCAGGGTACCGCCTACGAAAAGGCGCCGAGCTGGATCGGCAATTGGGAGAGTACCGGCCTGATCAGCTGGGAGGACAAGAACGGTGACGGCAAGATGTTCTACTCCGGCGATGAGCGCAACGAGATGGATATCGACCGCGATATCATGGTGCTGGCAAACCCGGAGATCGCCGACCTGCCGGCCTGGGTCATCGCGTTGGTCGCCGCCGGCGGGGTGGCCGCGGCGCTGTCCACTTCAGCGGGCCTGTTGCTGGTGATATCGACGTCCATTTCCCACGACCTGCTGAAACGCAACCTGATGCCGAATATCTCCGAGAAGCAGGAGCTCGGCTACGCCCGCATCGCCTCGGCGGTGGCCATCTGTATCGCCGGTTACCTGGGGATCAATCCACCGGGCTTTGTCGCACAGGTGGTGGCGTTCGCCTTCGGGCTGGCCGCGTCCTCCTTCTTCCCGGCGATCATCATGGGGATTTTCAGCAAGCGTATGAACAAGGAGGGGGCGATTGCAGGCATGCTGTCCGGTATCACCTTTACCGCGGCCTACATCATCTACTTCAAGTTCATCAACCCGGCCGCGAATACGCCGGACAACTGGTGGTTCGGTATTTCGCCGGAGGGCATCGGTACGCTGGGCATGCTGCTGAACTTTGCTGTGGCCGTCGGGGTCGCGCGTATGACCAGCGACGCGCCGAAGCATGTGCAGGACATGGTGGCGGATATCCGCTTCCCCAAAGGAGCCGGCGAGGCCACTGCGCACTGATGTAGATCCAACCCCCTACCATCCTTGGCGAGGCGCTCTCCCCCAGGAGTGCTCGCCTTTTTTCTGTCAGCCCTGTTCCTGCGGCGTGCGATTTTCAGCGGCACTCCAGGCCATCAACAGCAACTCTTCATCGTCCTTCGGCAACTTGATGGTTTTCTCGGCGTGCAGACCGAGTTTCCTCAGCAGGTTGACGGAGGCTTCGTTGGTGGGTTGGGCGATGGCGACGATGCGTTTCAGGCCGATGGTCTCGCGGCCATAGTGCATCACCGCTTCGGCGGCCTCGAACGCATAGCCCTGGCCGCGGTAAGCCGGCAGGAAGGCGAAACCGATATCCACGTCGTCCAGCCCGTCGCGCTTGACCAGCCCGCAGAGGCCGATAGCGGTGCCGTCTTTCAGTTCGACCTTGTACATGCCGAACCGGTGCTGATGATACATGGCCAGGGGGCCGTCGATGATGTAGCGGCGGGCATCTTCCTCGGTATGTACGCCGCGGTCGCCGACATTGCGCAGGAAGTCCGGGTCGGTCAGCACTGCCAGCAGCAGCGGTGCGTCGTTCTTGTCGAGCTCGCGCAGATTCAGTCGCGGTGTCTGTAGCAGGGTCATGGGGCGTTACTCGCAAAAAACGCTATTCTGCACAAGTGGCGCCGACCTGTCAGCGCAGGCTGTGCAGAAACTGCAGGTGCCGCTCATACTGCGACAGGATATCCGTCAGCAACTGGTCCCGGGTCCAGCCCATGACATCGTAGTCCTGGCCACCTTCGCTCAGGTGCACCTCGGCGCGGAAGTATTTGTCCGGCGAGCCGTCGTCGTAGGTGTCGTCCAGCTCTGCATCGGGGTTGCTGGCGTTGGGCTTCAGGTGCGCCTTGGGGTGAATGCTGTAGAGGAAGTCGACCTCATCGCCCTGGAATACATTCAGGCTCACCACCGAGTTTTCCCCTTCGCTGACCTCGGCCTGGAAGCCGTTTTTCTCCATCTGCGCGGCGAAATCGCGCATGGCGGGAAGGCCAGTGCTCTCGATATAGTCGTGTACCTCCGCCAGGGATGGCAGTTGCACCAGGTTCCTGAGACGCCGCTCCCAGGACACCGGGTTGCGCGCGCTGACCGGCGCCACCGGCGCACTCTGGGCATCGCGCTTGGCGGAATCCGTTCGCAACGCCTTGATCAGCCCGTAGATGGCCACCAGCAGTATCAGTGAGAAGGGCAGGGCACTGGTAATCGCCGCGGTCTGCAGCGAGGCCAGCCCGCCGGCCAGCAGCAGCGCGATGGCCACCACGCCGATGATGGCGGCCCAGAAGATCCTCTGCCACACCGGTGTATCGTCGCGGCCGTGGGAGGCGAGCATATTCATCACCATCGCGCCGGAATCCGCCGAGGTGACGAAGAATATCACCACCAGCACAATGGCCAGCAGCGACAGTACGCCCGAGAAGGGAAACTGCTCGAGAAACTGGAACAGGGCCAGCGACTGGTCTTTCTCGATGATATCGGCCAGGGACTGCAGGCCCTCCTCGCGGATAAAACGGAGTGCCGAATTGCCGAACACCGTCAGCCAGACAATGGTGATCAGGGTCGGCATCAGTAGCGTGCCGACGATAAATTCACGGATGGTGCGGCCGCGGGAAATGCGCGCGATGAACAACCCCACGAATGGCGACCAGCTCAGGCACCAGCCCCAGTAAAAAATGGTCCAGCCACCGATCCAGTCGGTGGGGGCGTAGGCGTAGAGGTTGAAGGTGCGGTTGACCAGCACCGACAGGTAGCTGCCGACATTCTGCACGAATGCCTGGAACAGGAACACGGTGCTGCCGAGTACCAGGATGGTCAGGCACAGGATGGCCGCCAGGCTCATATTCAGTTGTGACAAGCGCTTGATGCCGGCATCCAGGCCGACCACCACCGAGACTGTCGCCACCGAGGTGGTTACCGCGATCAGTATGACCTGGGTGATATTGCTCACCGGAATGCCGAACAGGTGGTTGAGACCGGAATTCATCTGCAGGACACCGAAGCCCAGTGTCGTGGCGGTACCACAGACGGTACTGACAATGGCGAAGACGTCGACCGCATGACCGATGGGGCCGTGGATACGTTCGCCGATAATCGGGTAGAGCGCCGAGCGCAGTGTGAGCGGCAGGTTGTGGCGATAGCTGAAGTAGCCGAGGATCAGCGCCACGCCGGCGAAGATGGCCCAGACATGGAAGCCCCAGTGGAAGATGCTGAGTACCATCGCCTCGCGCGCCGCCTCGACGCTGCCGGCCTGCGCGTCCGGCGGGTTCAGGTAGTGCATTACCGGTTCGGCCACGCCGAAAAACAGCAGCCCGATACCGATACCGGCGGAAAACAGCATGGCGATCCAGGAGCCGTAGCTGTACTCGGGTTTCTCGTGTTCGGGGCCCAGCTTGATATCGCCGAAACGGGACAGGCTGATGACCACCACCGTTACCAGCAGCACGGCCACGATCAGTACGTAGTACCAGCCCATATAGTCGACGATGGCGTTCTGCAGGCTCTGGAAGCGTTGTGTCGCGTCTTCGGGGAAAAAGACCGCGTAGGCCACCAGCAACAGCAGCAGGCCGGTGGAAGTGTAGAAAACCGGTGGGTCGAGTTTGGCCTTCCCGTCGTCTGTCGTTCGCAGTTTCATCGCGTCGCCCGGGCTGAAAATACCGATATCCGGCGCGGAATCCGCCGGAATAAAATGCTGACATTTTCAGGGTAGTCGAAACAGGCGCCGCTGGTGGATTAGTTACCTGAGCTGGCTGGCCATTTGTTGCGGGCGTTGTTGCAACAATGTTGCCGCTGGGTCGACGGTAGGGAAGGGAGCCGGAGACCGCGCATGGCGGCCGCCGGCCATTGCGGATGATCAGCGCAGCGTGTGCAGGAACTGCAGGTGGCGTTCGTACTGGGACAGGATATCCGTGAGCAGCTGGTCATCGGTCCAGCCCATCACATCGTAATCCTGCCCACCCTCGTGCAGGTGCACTTCCGCGCGGAAGTATTTTTCCTCGCTGCCGTCGTCGGTGGTGTCGTCCAGTTTCTGGTCGGAAAAGTCCGCGTGTTCCGGCAGTACGGCACTGGGTTTCAGGTGCGCCTTGGGGTGGAGGCCGTACAGGAAATCCACTTCGTCGCCCTGGAACACCCGCAGGAAAACATAGCTGTTGTCGCCGTGGACGATCTCGGTGGTATAGCCACTCCTGTCCATTTCCTCGGCGAACTCCCGCAGTGCCGGCTCGCCCACATCGCGGATATACTCCCGCACTTCTTCCAGCGATGGCAGCTCGATCAGGTTTCGGAGCCGCCGCCGCCAGCCCACCGGGTTGCGCGCGGTGACCGGCGCGACCGGTGCCGACTGCGACAGCCGCTTGACGGTATCGGTGCGCAGGGCGGAGATCAGCCCGTAGATGGCGATCATCAGGATGACCGAGAAGGGCAGTGCACTGGCGATGGCGGCTGTCTGCAGGGAGGCGAGCCCGCCGGCCAGCAGTAGCGCGATGGCCACGACCCCGATCAGGGCACACCAGAAAATGCGCTGCCACATGGGGGTGTCGTCGCGGCCATGGGATGCCAGCATATTCACTACCATGGCCCCGGAGTCCGCCGAGGTGACAAAGAAGACGATCACCATGATCACGGCGACGAATGAAAACAGCCCGGAGAGTGGGAACTGCTCCAGGAATGCGAACAGTGCCAGCGACTGGTCCTTGTCCACCACCTGGCCCAGCGACGTCAGCCCCTCGTCGAGGATCATGTGGATGGCGGAGTTACCGAAAAACGTCATCCAGAGCAGGGTAACGGCGGCCGGCACCAACATGGCGCCGACAATGAATTCGCGAATGGTGCGGCCGCGGGAGATGCGGGCGATAAACAGCCCCACGAATGGCGACCAGGACATCCACCAGCCCCAGTAGAAAATGGTCCAGCCCCCCAGCCAGTCGGTGGGCTCATAGGCGTAGAGGTTGAAGGTCTTGCTGACCAGCACCGACAGGTAGCTGCCGAAATTCTGCACGAACGCCTGCAGCAGGTAGACGGTACTGCCCAGCGCCATCACCATCAGCAGCAGCAGCGCGGCCAGGCTCATGTTCAGCTCCGACAGCCGCTTGATGCCCACATCCAGGCCCATTACCACCGAAATGGTGGCGAGAATGGTGGTGACCACGATCAGCACCACCTGGGTGGCATCGCCGACCGGTACCCCGAACAGGTGGTTGAGGCCCGAATTGATCTGCAGCACCCCGAAGCCCAGGGTCGTGGCCACGCCGCAGACAGTGCCGACAATGGCGAAAATATCCACCGCGTCACCGATGGGGCCGTAGATGCGCTCGCCGATCATCGGATAGAGTGCCGAGCGCAGCGTGAGCGGCAGTTTGTGGCGGTAACTGAAATAGGCCAGAATCACCGCCACGATCGCATAGATGGCCCAGGCGTGCAGCCCCCAGTGGAAAAAGGTCAGCACCATTGCCTGCTGCGCCGCCTCCACGGTGCCGGTCTCGCCCACCGGCGGCTCCAGGTAGTGCATCACCGGTTCGGCCACGCCGAAGAACAGCAGGCCTATGCCCATACCGGCGGAAAACAGCATCGCGAACCAGGCGCTGTAGCTGTAGTCGGGCTGCGCGTGCTCGGGCCCCAGCTTGATCTCGCCGAAGCGGGATACGCCCACAAATACCACGGTGAGCAGGATGATCGCCACGACCAGCACGTAGTACCAGCTCATATTGGCGACGATACCGGCCTGCAGGGCCTTGAAGAATTCCGTCGCGTTCTGCGGGAAGACAACGGCGTAGGCCACCAGCAGGAGCAGGATCCCGGTCGACAGATAGAAGACCGGGGGATTGAAGTGCCCCTTGGAATTACTAGGCTCAGAGTTCATAGCGCGGTGTCCGGATCAGTACTGCTGTTAATTTTTGCGCCTATCGCGTTTAGCATAGTCGAGCCCATTGTATAGGCAGTTGACAAATATCAAATTGACGATTAATGCTGAAAATATCTAACAAAACGGCCATTCCGCTGACCGAAATCGATATGAGCGCGATGCGCGCCCAGGGTTCAGGGGGCCAGAATGTCAACAAGGTGTCCAGCGCAATCCACCTGCGATTCGACATCCGCGCCTCGTCGCTGCCCGAAGAACTGAAGCAGCGGCTGCTGCGACTGAGCGACCAGCGTATCACCGCCGAGGGTGTTGTCGTGATCAAGGCGCAGCGCTTCCGCACCCAGGAAAAGAATCGCGAGGATGCGCTGGAGCGTCTGCGTACACTGCTGCAAGGCGCCGCCCGGCGGCAGAAGAAGCGCGTCCCCACCAAACCGACCAGGGGCTCGAAGGAGCGACGCCTGAAGAAGAAAACACAGCGCGGACAGGTCAAGGCGCTGCGCGGTAAGGTGCGCGAGTAGCCACCGGCGGCGGTGGCACTGCAGCAAGTTCTTACCAATAACGCGGGAGGGGTATTCTCAGCTTCGACCCCGGCAGTAATACGGAGAGATCATGTCCAAACGTTACGATGCGACGCAACTGAAAGATTTTGCCAGCGCCCTGTTCCAGCGCGCCGGACTGGCGCCGGAGCGCGCCGATGTCCTGGCCGGGGTCTTCCTGCAGGCGGACCTGCTCGGCTTCACCACCCACGGCATGAACCGCGTCGGCAGCAACCTGGGCTGGCTGGAAAGCGGCGAGTCCCGACGCGACGGCGAGCCGGAGGTGATCGCCGATCGCGGCAACTGCTTCAACTGGGATGCAGACTTCCTGCCCGGCCCCTGGGTATTGACCCGCGCCATCGACCACGCGCTCGAGCGGCTGCCGGAACACGGCGTGGTCACGGCGACCATCCGCCGCAGCCAGCATATCGCCTGCCTGGCCGCCTACCTGCCGCCGATCGTCGAGGCCGGCTATGTGGCGATCCTGACCTGCTCCACTCCAGCGGAGAATACCGTCTCGCCGCAGGGCGGCCGGGATCCGCTGTTCTCCGCCAACCCCCTGGCATTCGCCGCGCCCGCCGGCGACTACCCGCTGCTGTTCGATATCAGCATGTCCGTCACCGCCGGCGGCTATGTGGCCCGCGCCAGGCGCGAGGGCAAAACACTGCCCACCCAGTGCCTGAAAGACAGCGAGGGCAATCTCTCCGACGATCCGGCTGCGTTCGAGAACGGCGGCAGCATACTGCCGGTGGGCGGCGCCGACCACGGCTACAAGGGCGCGGCGCTCAGCGCCATGCTGGAAGTGCTGTCCATGGGCCTGGGCGGCTACGGTCGCGGCGACGAATCGGCCAGGGGGGACGACGAGGCCAACTCGGTCTTCCTGCAGATCATCGACCCGCAGGCCTTCGGTTCCCGGGGGGACTTCCTGCGGCAGACGGTGGCGCTGTGCGACCTGTGGGAGCAGGGACGCAGCGACAGCAGCGATTCCCGTTTGCGGGTGCCGGGCCAGCGCGCCTGGGCCGCGCGCGCGCGGCAGCTGCGCTTGGGTGTGGAGCTGTACCCGACCATCATGCAGGACCTGCAGGCCTGGGCCGACAAATTCGACGTCCCGCTGCCGGAGCCCCTGAATCCCTGAGCTTTTCTTTATAACGCCAGTTCCGGAGTTCGGGATTGCGGCCCGGCACCGATCCCGGATTCCGGCGCAGCGCACCTCTAACCGGGCTACGCCCTGTAGGAGCCTGCCTTGCAGGCGAATGGATCGCGGCCCCATTCTTTATAAGAGAGAGAACACCGGATGATCAGAAAAATCGGAGAAACGGAAATACAGGCCGTGCACCGGGCGGCCTGCCACTGCGGCGGGGTGCAATACGAACTCGAACTGCCGCGGGGCATCGCCGAGCCGCGACGCTGCGATTGCTCCCTGTGCCGGCGCCGCGGCGCCATCGTCGCCTCGGTGCCGCTGGCCGGGCTGCGTATCCTGCGCGGCCGCGAACAACTGAAACTCTACCAGTTCAACACCATGACCGCAGAGCACTACTTCTGTGGTAACTGCGGTATTTACACCCACCACCGGCGCCGCTCCAACCCCGACGAATACGGTTTCAATATCGCCTGCCTGGAGGGCGTCAACCCGTTTGCCCTGGGCGAGGTACCCACCGACGACGGCATCAATCACCCGGCGGACCGGGAGCGCTGAATGTGACGGGAATCCATTGCCAGTGTGCTCGGGTTTGTCGAGCTTGAAAAACTGAAAGCACCTGCACCTGCTGGTATTCCGTTTCGCGCAATCGTAGCCCGGATGGAGCGCAGCGGAATCCGGGACCGGGGCGCCCCGGCACTGCAATCCCGGATTCCGACGCTGCGCACCTCCATCCGGGCTACGCGCTTGATCGCGACTACCGGCTGCTCCTACATTTCTGAGGGTCCCGAGTCCCGAGTCCCGAGTCCCGAGTCCCGAGTCCCGAGTCTCGAGTCTCGAGTCTCGAGTCTCGAGTCCCGAGTCCCCTACCGGTAGGGCGACAGTGCCTGCACTTCCTGGTATTCCGCCTCGCGCAGCGCCAGTTCGTACTCGAGATCCTCGATCTGCATACCCAGTTCGCTGTGGCGGTCCTTGAGTCGGGCGACTTCCGCCAGCAGTTCGATGCGCTCGTCCCGGGTGGCCTCGTCGCTGACCAGGCGCGCGCTCATTGCGGCGATATCGTCGAGCAGGTGTTCGCGTTCCTGCTCGCGGTCGTGGATGGCCCCGGAAACCTCGTTCAGCGCGGCCTGCACCCGATAGATATCGCGCCCGGCCTGGTAGGCGGCCAGGAATGGCGGCTCCAGGCCCGCCGGGCAGACACCGTTGTAGGTGCGGCCCGAGCGGCCCAGGCGGTAACCGCGCTGGTCGGTGCAGTAGAGACGGAGGCCCTCGTTGCGGCCGGCGCGGTAGGCGCCGGTATCGGGGCGCACACCGTATTCGGCACAGGCCTGGCGGCGCTCGCCCAGTTGCGCCACTGTCAGCCCGGCGGCGCCGTCCTCAAAGCCGAGGGCGTGCCAGTCGGCCACCAGGCACTCCTCTTCGCTCATGCTGGCACAACCACCGGTCAGTATCACCAGCCCCGCTATCGCTATTTTTTTGTGGATCTCAATCACTGCTCGCATCCGTCTGCGTTTTTCGGCTGCAGATTATCGCACCAAAGCTGTCTGGATCCTGAAGCTGGCCACAAAAAAATGGAACGCCTGTTGCAAGTTGATCGGGAAAGTGAGCGTCGCCTTTGCTGCCCCCGTTGGCGGGAAAGCATCGGGGCGCACAAGTCTACGGGAATGCCGCGGGTTTGGCGCCGTTCCGTACTACGATAGGTGGTGCATATAACTGAGAAGAAGAGGAATTGCCGATGAATGATTTTGTCCGCATGACAGCGATGGAGCTGTTGCAAGGGTATGAAGACAAGTCATTTTCCCCGGTTGAAGTCACCGAAGCCCTGCTGAAACAGATCGAGCGCTGCAATCCGGCCGTCAACGCCTATTGCCTGGTGGATGCGGAAACCACCCTGGCATTCGCGCGCGAGTCCGAGAAACGCTATGTCGATGGCAAGCCGCGCGGGCAGCTCGATGGCGTACCAGTGGCGGTCAAGGACGTATTCCTCACACCCATGTGGCCCACGCTGAAAGGCTCCAGGACAGTCCTGCCCGAATCCACCATGGGCAAGGAGGCACCCTGTGTCGCGGCGTTGAATCGCAACGGCTACGTGCCGCTGGGCAAGACTACCACCCCCGAATTCGGCTGGAAGGGGGTCACCGACAACCCCATCGACGGCGTCACCCGCAATCCCTGGAACCCCGAGAAAACCGCCGGCGGATCCAGTGGCGGCAGCGCCGCGGCCGTACCGCTGGGCATGGGGCCGCTGGCGCTGGGCACCGACGCCGGCGGTTCCATCCGCATCCCGGCCGGCTTCTGCGGCCACGTGGGCCTGAAGCCCAGCTTCGGCGAAGTGCCCCACTGGCCGGCAAGCCCCTTCGGCACACTGGCGCACGCCGGCCCCATGACCTGGACAGTGACGGACTGCGCGCTGATGATGAATGTGATCAGCGAGGCCGATCTCCGCGACACCAACGCGATTCCGCGGCGCAATATCGATTACCTGGAAGCCATTGCCGGCGAGCCGAAGGACCTGCTCAAGGGCGTGCGCATCGCCTACAGCGCGACGCTGGGCTACGTCAATGTGGACCGGGAGGTGGAGGAGACGGTGCGCGAGGCCGCGCACCTGCTGCAGAGCCTGGGTGCGGAGGTCACCGAAGTGGCGCCGGGCTTCGACGATCCGCTGGCGGCCTTCGGCCACCTTTTCTACGGCGGCGCGGCCAATGCGCTGCGCAATCTCGGCAAGCGCCAGCGTGCGCTGATGGATCCGCAACTGGTGGGGGTGGCGGAAAAGGCGGCGCAGCTGACGATGCTGGACTACCTGGCGGCGGTCAATGAGCGCACGGCGCTGTGCGAGCGCATGGCCAACTTCCACCGCAAATACGACCTGCTGCTGACGCCGACCCTGCCGATCACCGCCTTCAAGGCCGGGCGCGAGGTGCCGGAAGACTGGCCCAGCACCCGCTGGCCGTCGTGGACGCCGTTTACCTACCCGTTCAACATGACGGGCCAGCCGGCGCTGTCGGTACCCTGCGGGTTTTCCTCCGATGGCCTGCCGATCGGCCTGCAACTGGTGGGCAGGCGCTTCGACGATGCATCGGTACTGCGCGTCGGCCAGGCCTACCAGCTGGCCGCACCGCTGACGGACAAGCGCCCGGAGCTCTTCCATACCGGCGCCACCGAGGGGGAAAAAGCGTGAGTCGGCTGGATTTTGATTTCTATGAGTCCGAGGATCCGGTCTGGAACCCGGCGCTGTTGACGATACCGGTGCCCGGTATCCGCAAGATGGTGAACCTGGCGGCGACCATGGACGATGTGATCCACCTGTCCATTGGTCAGCCGGACGCACCGGCGCCGCCACACGTGATACAGGCCGGTGTGGATGCACTGCAGGCGGGCCAGACCGGTTACACCATGGACGCCGGCCTGCCGGAGTTGCTCGATGCGTTGGCCGAGTACAACAGCGAGCGCTACGGCCGCAGTATCTCACCGGAAAATATTCTCGTGACCACCGGTGCCACCGAGGCCATCTACCTGGCGCTCACCGCCGTATCCGCGCCGGGCCGGGAGTTTATCGTACCGGACCCGTCCTTCATGCTGTACGCACCGCTGATCCGCATGCACGGCGGCGACGTGCGCTATATCCCCACGCGCGCGGAAAACAATCACCAGCTGGATCCGCAGGATGTGATCGATGCGATCGACAACAACACCCACGCGATCGTCCTCAACTCCCCCAGCAACCCCACCGGCACCGTCTACCCGCGGGAAACCGTGGAAACCATCGTGCAGGAGGCGGCCTATCGCGGTATCTACGTGATCAGTGACGAGGTCTACGACCACCTGGTATACGACAACCGCGACTACGCCGGCGTACTCAGCTGCTGCTCGGACCTCGACCATGTGATGATCATCAGCAGCTTTTCCAAGACCTTCAGCATGGCCGGCATGCGTATCGGCTGGCTGATCGCCAGCCAGGGCGCGATCCGCAAACTGCGCCGCTACCACATGTTCACCACCACCGTTGCCAACACCCCCTGCCAGTGGGCCGGTGTCGCCGCGCTGAAAGGCCCGCGCGCCTTTATCGACGACATCCGCGAGACCTACAAGCAGCGCCGCAATCGCCTGGTGCAACTGGTGGAGCAGACCCCGCACCTGGAAGGCTATATGCCCGAGGGCGCTTTCTACCTGTTTCCCTCACTGCCGGAAGGCGTCAACGGCAACAACGTCGCCCTGCGCATGCTGCGCGAAACCGGCGTCTGCACCATCGCCGGCGACACCTTCGGCGAATCCTGCCGCAATGCCCTGCGCTTCAGCTATGCCACTTCGATCGAGAATATCGAGCGGGCATTCGAGCGGATTATTCCGTGGATGGAGCGGCAGGATTTTGGGTGATTCATTGAGACAGATTTCTTTAAGGTCATGTCAAACCAGAGATCAGTTTTGCATATGCCTGCCTGTGAGTTTGTCGAGAGAATTGGTTTCTTTCTGAGATTCAAGGGAACTTTCTGTTGTAGCCTTTGCGCCATGCACCAACGACACCAAAACAAAACTCAACAACATCAGCAGGTACCAGGACGACAGCTTGGCCATGGGTACCATGCTCCAGGTATCGGATTGGTTGGGATAGATCCAGATATTGACAAAGGTGGCGATATTCTCGGCAAACCAGATGAACAGTGC
This sequence comes from Microbulbifer litoralis, assembly GCF_023634065.1. Taxonomy (GTDB): domain Bacteria; phylum Pseudomonadota; class Gammaproteobacteria; order Pseudomonadales; family Cellvibrionaceae; genus Microbulbifer; species Microbulbifer litoralis. Next base: position 302,530 of record NZ_JALKCV010000001.1, on the reverse strand, counting down.
TACCAGGAGCCAGCCAAGCAGCAATGGCATTCGCCGATAGACTGAGTCCACCCTGAAATAAATCTGTGTTCGCCAGAATAGGAATAGTGTGCAGCCGAGTAGTAGCCAGCGCAGGTCCGGAATGAAGTGATGGGTGAAGAAGTTCAAGTAGATCAGTGCTACCAGGGCGATTGCCCAGCGGTTGTCGGGATAGCCACTGTAGCGGAATTCGAAAATTCGCCAGATCCGTGCGAGATAGCTGCCCACCGCGCTGTACATAAAGCCGGTAAACAGGGGGACATTGCCGATGCCAAATACATAGGCTTCCGGATACACCCAGGAGCCGATGGCGTCGGCGGTCTTGAACAGTTCCATGACGGTCGCCACCAGGTGGAAGACGACAATCACCAGTGCCTCGCGCAGGGTCTCGAACCTGCACAACAGTAGAAACAGTTGAAAACCGATGGCGGCGAGGAAGATAAAATCGTAGCGATGCAGGGTTTCCAGTGGGTACCAGTACTTGGTGATGATCATCACTACCAGCAGAAAGCCACCGAACATGCAGGCGTAGGCCTGTTTGAGGCCGAACAGCCAGAATTCTCGAAGTAGGGGATACAGCGGCACGCCTTTAACCTTGCTTGTCCTGAACCAACTTGACCGGCCACCCGGCAGTCAACAGTTTATCAGGCAATTGACTGCGGCAGGCAGCAATATCAGGCAAAACCGGTCAACAGCCCCCCATCCGCCAGCACTGTGGTCCCGGTGATATAGGATGCCTCCCCGGACGCCAGCCACATGGCCACCCGAGCTATTTCCTCCGGTTCCGCCACCCGTTTCACCCCCCCCGCACGATACTGTTGGCCCTCGCCACCGCCGCTTCGTTCTGCCCGGTGGCGCGGCGGAACATGGGCGTGTCGGTTATACCGGGCGCGACTACATTGATGCGCAGCCCCCGCTCGGCGTAATCCTGGCTGGCGCTCTGGGCCAGTGCCTCGAGGGCGCGCTTGCTGCTGGCGTAGGCGGCACCGCCCGGGCGGGTGGCATAGGCGTGTTGGGACGAGGTGATGACGATGCTGCCACCGCCGGCCTTGAGCATTTCCGGAATCTGGTATTTCATCGCCAGGAAGACACCGCGCAGGTTGGTGTTGTGGATCCACTCCCATTCCTCCAGCTCGATCTCGTGCAGCGGTTTGAAAGTGACTTCGCCGGCGTTGTTGAAGGCGATATCGAGCTTGCCGTAGGTGTCCACCGTCTCGTGGATAAATCTCTGCACCTGTTCGGGCCTTGTGACATCGGCGTGGATATAGCGCACCTCGCCGCCGGCCCGGCGGATCGCTTCGGCGACCTGTTCCCCCAGTTCTTCCCGCCGGCCGCAGAAGGTCACGCTCGCGCCCTCGGCGGCGAACAGCCGCGCAGCGGCCGCGCCGATTCCGGAGGTAGCACCGGTAATGGCGACCACCTTGCCGGTAAAGCGCGCTTTTTGTGTGTCGCGGTCGTCGCTTTGGGCTGTTGCCGGTATCGCAGAGGCGGCCGTGGTACCCAGGGCCGCCGCGCCCAGTTTCAGAAAGTTGCGCCGTGGATTGCTCATCAGTCTCTTCCGTCGCGGTCATTGGCTTTGGTCTGTCGCCGGTTACTCTGCCGCAGTCACTCGCATGGAATAAATCCGTGTTCCGGCAAGGTATTCGTGATTGTCGGTCAACAATGTATCGTGACCGCGTGGTAGGCTGGATCACCGATCGAATGACATCAGGGGAATCGCCATGCCGCTGGATACGTCCGCCATCGCCGTATTCGCCAGCGTTGTGAAGCACTCGAACTTTGCGCGTGCGGCGGAAGAGCAGGGGATGACGCCCTCGGGCGTCAGCCGGGTGATCTCGCGACTGGAGGAGCGCCTGGGTGTGCGGCTGCTGCAGCGCTCTACGCGGCGCCTGTCACTGACCGAGACTGGCGCGGCGTTTCACCAGCGGGCATTGCAGATACTGCGGGATCTGGACGAGGCCGAGGTGGAGGCCTCGGCCGCCAGCCTGCAGCCGCGCGGGCTGCTGCGGCTCAATGCCCCGGTGGTATTCGGCCGCCAGCATATCGCGCCGCTGTTGCGGCCGCTGCGGGCCAAGTATCCGGAGCTGTCGGTGGAGCTGACGCTCAGCGATCACTTTGTCGACCTGATTGAGGAGGGCGTGGATCTCGCGGTACGTATCGGCGCGCTGTCGGATTCGCGCCTGATCGCGCGGCGCCTGTGCGCCAACCGCCGCCTGCTGGTGGCCAGCCCGGATTACCTGAAACACCGCGGTACGCCGCGGGCGGCGGCGGACCTGGACGATCACGATTGCCTGGTATTCACCGCCCTGGACAGGCCGCACCAGTGGCGGCTGGTTGGCCCCGAGGGGCCGGTGACCGTTTCCGCCGCCGGGCCACTGGTCTGCAACAACGGCGAAGTGCTGACCGAGGCCGCCAAGGACGGTCTCGGCATCGCCCTGGGCGCCACCTTTTCCGTATCCGGCGCGCTGCGCTCCGGTGAGCTGGTGCGGGTGTTGCCGGACTACGAATTCGAGTCCACGGCCATCTATGTGATCTACCCCTCCACCCGGCAGCTGTCCCGCAAGGTGCGCGCGGCGGTGGATTTCCTGGCGTCCGCCTTCGACGGCGTGCCGGCGTGGGACACCGCCCTGCCCGGGGAGGTGCCGGGTTTCGCCGCCAGGGCCTGATTGCACCATTCGTGAACCGGGGGCAACAAACCCTTGATCGCAGCCCGCTTTTTCCCCGATGCCGCTGCCGCTAGATTCTTTTCTCGGCCAGCAATCGTTGATTGCTGAAGGAAAATATGGGGGAGGCGGAATTGAAGGTGGTGCAGCGGATTCTTTTCAGACTGCTACTGGCGGCATTCGCGGTGAATGTCACTGCCGCCGAGTTGCCAGACAGTATCCTGAGCGGGCTGGACGCGACAGTGATCGCTGCGGTGGCCGACGGCGACTTTGTCGGCGGCAGCTATGCCAGTGGCGAACTGGCGCCCCTGTTCGCCGGCTATCGGGATCGGCTCCTGCTGCTGCGCCGCTCGGGCGACCGCTGGTGGCGCGAGTGGCTGCCGGTTTCCAATTCGGTTGCGGCACCGCCGGAAGTCCTGACGCTGTCGGCAGGCGGCCGCACGGCGTTTGTGATCGAGCGACTGGCGCCCCGCGGAACCGGGGCGAGCCGTATCGCCGACCTGGCGCCGGGACGGCGGCTGTTTGCGATCGCACTGCCGCCGGGTGCGCCGGCGACAATCGCCGACAGCGTCGCCCTGGGGGATTACCCGGAGGCGCTGGATCTGAGTCCGGACGGTCGCACCGTCGCTGTGGTTTCCAACAGCGGTGGCAGGAGCCTGCTGCACTTGGTGCCGGTCGCCGACAACCGCTTTGCCGCCCCGCAGCAATTCGATCTGGGTGAGATGCTGGAAGACGGGCGGGAGATTTACGCCAGCAATATCCACTGGCACCCGTCGGGCCGCTCGCTCGCGGTCAACCTGAACACCCGGAATCGGGTGCTTTTCCTTTCCTTGCGCAACAGCGACGAAACATTTTCCCTGCAGCCCTGGGGTGAGCCCGTAGCGGTGGGAACTGATCCTTTCGTCGGTCGCTTTACACCGGGTGGCCGGTACTACATCACCTCCGACTGGGGGCGCGATTTCGGTGCCGTTGATCTCGCCGGCCGCCTGCCCGAGAAACCGTCGCGGCTGAGCGTGATTCGGCTCGCCGATCCGGAGGCGTCGGAACCCCGCCACCGGCTGCTGCACTCCGTGCACTCGGGGCAGTCCGCCGAGGGGTTGGCGATCAGCGCCGACGGTCATCTGGTCGCCACGGTAAATATACGCGGCACGCCCTTTCCCGAACAGAGTCCCCGTTTCCAGCGCCGCGCTTCGGTGTCCCTGTTCCGCTTTCGTGCCGACGCCGGCCGACTGGAGAAAGTCGCCGACACCCCCTTTGCCGGAATCCTGCCGGAAGGGGGCGCCTTCGATCCGTCCGGAAAGTATTTTCTCGCCAGCGTCTTCGAGTACCGCGACCGCGAGGGCGGCGGTATCGAGCTATTTCGGGTGGAGGAGGACGGCTTGCGGCCGCTGGGGCGGATCGCGATGCCGCACGGGGCACACCATATTGCTATCGCCCATTGAGAGAGGCAGAGAAACTGATGCTGAAATGTTCACGGAAATATTGCCTGGTCGCTATTGCTGCCACCCTGTTGTCGCCGCAGACGCTCGCCGAAGAGGCGCCCACTGCGGGCCCGGGCCACCGGCTCGACGATGCACTCTATCAACTGGCGCCCACCGCAGTGCTGGCGCAGGGACTCTACGAAGGACCGACACCGTTTCGAGAGCTGCTGCGCTTCGGGGGCTTTGGTCTCGGCGGTATCAACCCCATCGACGGCGAGATCATTATTGTCGACGGTGTCGTCTATCACGCGAGTCACCGCGGTGGAAAACTACGTCGAGTGGAGCCGGGCGAAAAAAGTCCTTTCGCCTATATTAAGAATTTTCGCGAGGATCGTCGCCTGGAGCTGCCGGCGGCGGCCAGCCTCGATGAGTTGATACGGGAAATCGAGCAGCAGTTGCCGAGCCCGAACCTGATATATGCCCTGCGTATCGAGGGCCGCTTCGACTACCTGAAGCTGCGCAGTGTGCCGCGGCAGAAACCGCCCTATCCGCCCATCGACAAAGTGGTGAAGCAGCAGTCTGTCTACGAACACCGGGATCTGGTCGGCACCATCGTCGCCCTGCGGCTGCCCGGCTATCTCGCCGCGACGTCCGGCCGTGGCTTCCATATGCACTTTGTCGATGCGGAGCGCCGCCTCGGTGGCCATGTGTTGGACCTGCGCAGCCCGGCGCTGTCGGTGCCGGTGGACGAGAGTCGCGGCCTCAACCTGATATTGCCGGACAGCCCGGCGTTCGATAAGGCGAATTTCGGCGCCTCCGCGGATGCTTCCGGCGCCTACCGGCGCGCCGTGCGGCCGCGAGACTAGACTGAAAGTCCGGCAACCGAAAACGGCTTCACCCCGGACTGCGCATGAGTCTAGATCCCCTGTCCCCGGAACAACTGTATCGACACTGCCCGCTGGAATGGCTGGAACCCGAACCCGCGGCGGCGGATACCCAGGAGGGCGCCCGCCTCGGCCAGCAGCGAGCCCTGGAGGCGCTGGACCTGGCGCTGGACCTGTCCGGCAAGGGTTACAACCTCTATGTCGCCGGTTCCGTCGGGCTGGGCAAGCACCACCTGGTCGGCGAGCGTATCGATGCCTGGGCCAGGGGGCGGGAGCCGGCCGACGATCTCTGCTATGTGCACAACTTCGACGCCGAGCACCGGCCCAGGGCTCTGGTACTGCCCGCCGGTACCGCGCGCCAGTTGCAGCGCGACACCGAGAGCCTGCTGGAGCACCTGCTCACCGCCATTCCCGATATTTTTCGCAGCGACGAGTATCGCGCGCGTCGGGAAGAATTGAAAAAGGAAGTCGAGGATCGGGAGGAGGCGGCCTTCTCCGAGCTGACGGAACGGGCGGCGGAACTGGATATCGGGCTGGTGCGCACCCCGCAGGGGTACACCATCGGGCCGCAGAAAGAGGAAGACTTTATCAGTCCGCAGGAGTTCTCCGGTCTGCCGGAGGGGGAGCAGGAACGGCTCAAGGAAAGTATCGACAAGGTCAATGCCGACCTCAAGAAAACCCTGGGCCGCGCGCTTCGCTGGCACGAGGAGCTGGCAAAAAAGCTGAAGCGCCTGAACCGCGAATACCTGCACCTGACCCTGGACGAGCGTATCGAGTGGCTGCGCCGGCGCTACCAGCGGCTCGAACAGGTGCAACACTTTATCGACAATATCAAGCGCGACGTGATCGACAATGCCGACGATTTCCGCGCTGCCGGCGAACGGGGCGAGAAGGAGGACATCTCCGTCGGCAAGCTGATCCGCCTGCGGGAGTTCACCCGCTTTCGCGTCAATGTGCTCGTCGACAACGGCGATGCCGACGGCGCGCCGGTGGTCTACGAGGACAATCCCACCTATATCAACCTGTTGGGGCGCATCGAGCACGAATCGCAGATGGGCGCCCTGACCACCAATTTCAGCCTGATCAAGGGCGGAGCCCTGCACCGGGCCAACGGCGGCTGCCTGATACTGGATGCGCGCCGGCTGTTGATGGCGCCCTTTGTCTGGGAGACCCTGAAGCGGGCCCTGCGTTCCCGGGAAATCAAGATACAGCCACTGGAATCGCAACTGGGGATGCTGTCCACCATCACCCTGGAACCGGAACCGATCCCACTGAACGTGAACGTGGTGCTGATCGGCGAACGCTGGCTCTATCACCTGCTGAAGATGCACGATCCGGAATCGTCGCAGCTGTTCAAAGTCTACGCGGATTTTGCCGAGGACATCGCGCGCGAGCGCGACAGTGTGGCCGCCTACGCGCAGCGTATCCACACCATGGCACACGAGGAAAAACTGCGGCCGCTGTCGAGAAAAGCCGTGGCGCGGGTGGTGGAGCAGGCGTCGCGCTCGGCTGGCGATGCGGAGAAGCTGTCACTGCACGGCGAGCGGCTCTCCGACCTGCTGCGCGAGGCGGATTACTGGTGTCGCCGCGAAGGCGCCGAATGGGTAAGCCGGGAACATGTGCAGAAAGCCGTGGAGCAGCGCGAGTACCGCCAGCGACAGATGCAGGAGCGTGTGCAGGAGGCGATGGAGCGCGACATCCTGATGATCGAAACCAGCGGCCAGCGGGTGGCGCAGATCAACGGCCTGGCGGTGACCGCGATCGGTGACACCGCTTTCGGTCGCCCATCGCGCATCACGGCGACCGCGCGGCTCGGTAGTGGCAAGATGGTGGATATCGAGCGGGAGACGGAGCTGGGCGGCCCCTTGCATTCGAAAGGCGTGCTGATCCTGGGTGCCTTTCTCGCCAATCGCTATGTGCCTTCGGAGCCGCTTTCCCTGTCCGCGAGCCTGGTGTTCGAGCAATCCTACGGACCCATCGATGGCGACAGTGCCTCGCTGGCGGAACTCTGTGCACTCCTGTCCGCTATTGCCCGGGTACCGCTGCGCCAGAATTTCGCCGTCACCGGTTCCGTCAACCAGTTGGGGCAGGTGCAGGCGATCGGCGGCGTCAACGAAAAGATCGAGGGCTTTTTTGATCTCTGCCGCGCGCGCGGCCTGAGCGGCGATCAGGGCGTAGTGATTCCCGCGGCCAATGTGCAGCACCTGATGTTGAAAAGCGCCGTGGTGGAAGCGGTGCGTTCGAACCGCTTTGCGATCCATGCGGTGGATCGTGTCGATAGCGCGCTGTCGCTGCTCACCGGTCTGGAGGCGGGCGTTGCCGACGAGCGCGGAGACTACCCCGAGGAGTCCTTCAACGGGCAGGTACGGGGGCGGCTGCAGCTACTGGGGAAAAAGCACTCGGATTTGTTGCGGCAGGATCTGGACCGGCTGGATCCGGAGGAGTAGCTGCGGCGGCAACAGGAACAGGGGGCCCGCGAAATGCGGGTTCTTAATACAACCGCCAGCCCCGCGGGCTGGCGGACAATCGCGCAGTGACCGTTTCCTGACGGCGGTCAGTGCACATCCAATACCATCGGCGGTAGAGTCAGTTCCTGCAGTAGCGCATTCCCGATGGGGAACCGCTCAATCGTGGGGCAGGCACTGTTCGCGACCAGGTCGAGATCATCCGCGCGCCGGTCCAGGTCGTTGAAGGTGCGCATGATGGACGGCTGTCGCGGATCCGGCAGTGAAATACCGGTGAGAAAACCCGAGAGTATCGCTTCCTGCCCCGGCTGGGTATTGTAGTGCAGGTGTGCGAAGTTGGTGCCGGTTTCCAGGGTGTGGCAGCCGCTGCAGGTATCAAAGGCAACCTGGAACATGGCCTCGTCCGGGTCCGGCGGCGTCAGTGGAAAAGGCGTATTCCACAGGATCGGCGCCGGTGCGCGGCCGGCCAGGAAGTCGGTACCGCCGAAATCCTCCGGTACCGTCAGGTTGGGCCAGTGGGTATTGATGTAATCGGCCAGCAGGGCGCTGTTGTTGTGAATCTGCTGTGGTTCCTGTTTTACTGTCGTCTGTTCCAGGATGCCGCCGGATTGATTCAATACGAACTCACGCAATTCCCAGCCGGGAGAGGCGGGCAACAGCTCGTTTGTCCGTACCTGGCTGATGGCGCTGCCATTGGGGCGGGAGGGTGCGGCGCCGGCCGCGCTGAACATTTCGGTCAGGGCTGCGAGGTCGCTGTTGTAGTTGGCAGAACTTTCCAGGTCCTTCCACTGTTGTGCCCAGTGCCGGACATTGTCGCAGCCCGAGATGGGCACCTTGTATTCCAGGATGATGGTTTTTCCCAGGCTGTTGCAGTCGCCGTCGTGCAGCGAGAACACGAAGCGGCCCTCTCCGGCATCGCCGCCGCCATAGATGGCCTGGCCGCCACGCAGGTCGAGGCGCAGTACCACGCCCAGCAGCTTGAAGGGGCTCTGGTCCGGCAGCAGCGGGGCCCCGGGTCCACCACTGCGGATTTCCCAGTCTCCAATCACTTCGTCGTAGACGTTCGGCCTGGCCGGTACCGATTGCCCATTGATAACCAGGTTTGTATTCCACTGGTCAAATAGCGCCTTGATGAAATCGGACGTCGGCATGGTGCCGTTGCTGATGTTTTCCATCAGTTTCCAGAAGGTCCACTCGCCGACCGGATTGCCACTGGGCTGTTGGTTGGTGGACTGGCAGGACCAGGTGCGCGAAGGGTCGTTGACAACACTCAACTTCCTGATCATCAGCGATTCGTCTATGTTCGCCCTGGAACCGCTTCCGGAATCGGCGGGAAGGCCGATGGGCAGCCCGTGTACGGGGATTGGGAAATCCACGTCGAACTCAAAGCGGCCCGGGTCGGTTGGCAGGATAAATTCGCGGGTTTCCCTGCCAATGGTTTCCTTTACAAAAACTTCTTCTCCCTCGAGAAAGGTGACCTGGTTGCCGATGATCCGGCGTCCGCCGGGCTCGAAAATACTGCGCTCGCGTTCCGCACTCACCTTGCCGAAAATCTCGTTGGCTTTGGCCAGCAGCTCAAAATCCATTTCCGTCTCGATCGAAAACCAGCCGTCCCCCTCTTTGCTGTCGCCATTCTCCCCATTATCGGACAGCGTAAAAGGTTTTCCATCGATAATCAGGTCCAGCTGGCTGCCGGGTTTCCGGTCGGGGAAGAGCGCGGAGATGACCGCGACATTGTCCTTTTTGCGGCGTAACCGCAGCTCTTCTGGTTTGGGGTTGGCCAGGTTCTCCTTGTCGTCCTGGGCCACAGCCCCGCCTGTCGTTGTTGCCAAAAGTGTCGAAAATAGTGTCGATAACAGTAACGGGTAACGCATTCTTATTTCTCCCACAGAAAGATGTAGTAATAATTGATTGTTTCTGTTTTCTGGAAACAGTCTGGTTACAGAGGTGAATAAAAGACATCGCTGAGACACCGGTCCAGGAGTTGGATCGTCTCTCACTGTCCGGTGGTAAGCGTGAAAAGTGTATCAACAGGTTTGCTTTGTATTTTTTATATTTTTGTTTTCATTTTGTATTTGTGAACTTGGTTGTTTTTCTGGAGAGTTTGTAAGAATTAAATTTAGTAGTGCGTGCCAATATTTATTTTCTGTTGTTTTTCCTGAATGAGTGGGTCGATTTTTTTACGGATTAAATTATTTTTTTTGAGAAAAGACGTGTTTTCTTTCTCAGTTATACCGTCCGGGGGTGTTTTCATGTGCCGGCCGGGCAGAGGTTTTTTCCAGGGGGCGGAAGAGTGTCCAGCGACAAATATCGCCGGCAACTCGTCTCGCCGCGACCGGGCTGACAGAAGCCAGCGGAGTGCTTTCCCAACCCGCCCGGACCACAGCCGTTCTCTGTCTCCACAGGCCGGATACCAGGGGGACAGGGGCGCGTTTCTGTCTGTTTTTTGTTCGGATGACGCTGCTCACGGGAACCATCGCAGGAAGATGATTGCACTGCCCGGGGGAATTATCCGAAATAAATTACCTAAATGGCGCTTAAATCATTATCAGTTGTAACGGCTTTCACACTTCCCGGCGAAATTTTTTGTGATTTGCGCCCGAGTATTGCCCGCCCACAGGGGTTTCAATACCCTGACTGCACTCATTCGGTGCAATGCTTCTGACTGAGAACAATAATAATCACCACGCCAAGGGTATTCGACGGCGTGATCCTCACACGATAACCATAAGAGAGAGGACGGGCATATCATGCACTCACCTTCATTCAAACCACTGTCGCTGGCGATAGCGGCCGCACTCGCACTGCCGGTTTCCGGCGCCCTGGCCCAGGAAGAGGCCACTCCCGCCGCGGACGACCGCGCAATGGAAGAGGTCATCGCCACCGGTACCCGCCGGGAGGGCGTTTCCCCGACCGAGACACTGTCACCGGTGGATGTCGTCGGTGGCGGTAACCTGGAGAACCAGGCCAGTTTCGACCTGACCGAATCCCTGGCCAAGGTGGCGCCGTCGTTCAATACCCAGCGCTTCCCGATCGCCGACGGCACCGCCTTTATCCGCCCGGTGAGCCTGCGCAACCTGTCACCGGACCAGACCCTGGTGCTGGTCAATGGCACCCGCCGGCACCGCTCGGCACTGGTGAACCTGCAGTTGGCGCCGCTGGGAACCAACAACCAGGGCGCCCAGGCGGTGGATTTCTCGGCGATTCCGGCCGCGGCCATCGAGCGGGTGGAAGTGCTGCGCGACGGCGCCTCGGCCCAGTACGGCTCCGATGCCATCGCCGGCGTGGTCAACGTGATCCTGAAGGACGATGCCGAGGGCCTGAGCCTGTCGGCGCAGACCGGCGAATATTTCGAGGGCGACGGCACCCGCAACAGCCTGGCGGCCAACGCCGGCTTCGCGCTCGGCGAACGGGGTTTCGTCAACGTGACCGTGGAGCACTCCACCGCGGACAAGACCTGGCGCGGTGGCGCGCGGCCGGATGCGGAATTTGTCGGCTCGGTGGTCGGTGTCGACAATGTGCCCCTGGATGGCCTCGGTCAGCGCTGGGGCGATCCCGAGGTGGAAACCACCAAGCTGTTCGTGAATACCGGTTACGATATCGGCGACAGCGCCGAGCTGTATGGCAACTTCGGCTACTCCGACAATTCCACCATCTCCGATTTCTTCTATCGCGAACCGGTGCTGGATCCCGAACATGAATTTGCTGCCCGCGCCACGCTGCAGGCGGATGCAGACGATGACTTTATGCCCGACCCGGCACCCCAGTCGCTGATCGACAGTATCGCCGCCCAGGGCCTGAACCCTTCCGACTACCTGGTGGCGGACGACTCCAGTCCCAGCGGCTATGTCTTGCGCAACCCGATCTACAGCCAGTTCCCGGGCGGCTACAACCCGCAGTTCGGTGCCGATATCAGCGATATTTCCGCCGTTGTTGGCGCCCGCGGCGAGCTGGCCTCCGGTATGAGCTGGGACCTGCGCGCGCGCACGGCCGAGAACGAGGTGTCCTATGTGCTGAAGGATTCCATCAACCCGAGCCTCGGTGCCCTGTCGCCGACCAGCTTCAACCCGGGCACACTGACCCAGGAGGAGACCAGCCTCAACGCGGACTTCGTGCAGCCGCTCGAGATCGCCGCGCTGGCGGCGCCGCTGAACCTGGCATTCGGTGCCGAGTGGCGCGAGGAAACCTACAAGATCGGTGCCGGTGACGAGGCCTCCATCGCCGTGGGTCCGACCGCGGCGGTCTTCGGGGTCGGCTCCGATGGCTTCCAGGGCTTCCCCACCGAGGCGGCCGGCAGTTACAGCAGCGAGAGTATGGCGGCCTATGTGGACCTGGAGGCGGATGTCACCGAGCAGTTGACCCTGGGGGCGGCCCTGCGTTTCGAGGACTACGACCTGTTCGGTTCCACCTCCGACTGGAAGCTGTCCGCCCGCTACGACTTCAACGAGGCCTTCGCGCTGCGCGCCACCGCCAACACCGGTTTCCGCGCACCCACGCCGGGCCAGGTGAACACGCTGAATATCACCACCACGGCGAATTCCGATGGCGGTCTGGTCCCCAGCGGGGTCTATCCGGTGAACCACCCGGTAGCGCAGGCTCTTGGTGCGGTGGAGCTGAAACCGGAGGAATCCCGGAGCTTTACCATCGGCGCGGTGATCAATCCGCTGGACAACACCAGTATCACTGTCGATTACTACAACATCGATATCGAGGACCGCCTGGCGCTGCGCAACAACACCATCGGCAACGGCGATCCGAATGATCCGGATTTCCCTGATCCCGATGGTGTCAATGAACTTGCAATTTTACAGAGTGCAGGCATAGAGGATGCAGAGCTGTTATTTGACAGCGAGGCCAACTACTTCACCAATGCCTTCGATTCCGAGGTGAGCGGTATCGATCTCGCCATCACCAGCGATTTTGCCCTGGCCGGCGGCCTGTTGACCGTGGACCTGCGCCACAACTTCAACGAGCAGGAAGTCAAAAAGGTGGCCCCGAACACCATCAATGCCACGCGCGTATTCGATTTCGAAAACCAGGTGCCCAACCAGCGCAGCACCCTGACGTTCGATTATGACACGGGCGGTATCTTTGCCGGCTACCTGCGGTTCAATCGCTACGGCGGCTGGGAGTCCACCGGCGGCCAGCTGGAGGCAGACGGCAACGATACCTCCAATGCCACCGCCTACGGCGCCGAGATACTGACGGATATCGAGGCCCGCCTTACGCTCGCGGAAAATTACACCGTCGCCATCGGCGGCGAGAATATTTTCGACGTGGAGGCGGACGAGGAGGGTAATTTCGTACTGCGGGAGATCTTTGGCGTGCGCCAGTCGCTGACGTCACCGTTTGGCTTCAACGGCGGCTTCTGGTACCTGCGCGCCGCCGCGAATTTCTGATCTGTGCGAAAGCCTGTGACAGGGCCCGGCAGCGCCGGGCCCTGTTTGATTTTCCGTTGGACGGCACTCCGTTGGACGGCATCCCGTTGGACGGCATTCCGTTGGACGGCACTCCGTTGGACGGCACCCCGCCAGTCTTCAGGTGGAGCGCTGGGAATCCCCTCCGGTCACCTGCGCCTGCTGCAGTAACAGTTCCGCCGTCTTCGCCGCGTTGTAATCCATGATCAGTTGCGGCTCGTCGGTAAAGACCCCGTCCGCCCCCATTGCCGCGACCAGCTGCAGGTCGGCGATATTGTTCACGGTAAACACATAGTTTCTCAGCCCGCGGCGCCGGCCGTCGGCGATCAGCTCGGCGTCGACAAAATCCAGGTTCAGGTGCATTGAATAGGCCTGCAACGGTTCGGCGCAGGCGGCCAGGTCCAGGGGGATACCGGCCAGCAGCACGCCGCGGCGCACTTCCGGAATCAGCTGCAGGCATTCGTGCAACTGGCGGTGGTCGAATGAGGAGATCAGGTACTGCTCGAAACCGGAGCCGCTGTCGCGCACATAGGACTCCAGTTCCCGCGCCACCAGCGCGGCGCAGCCGGGCCCCTTGAGCTCGATATTGAGCTGTACATTGTTGCCCACCAGTTCCAGCACCTCGCGCAGGGTCGGTACATTGGCACCGCAGGGCAGCAGCTTCTCGCGCAGGGTCTCGGGGCACATATCGGTGAGCAGCTCGCTGCCGGCGATCAGGCGCCCCAGGCGGCGGTCGTGTTTTACCAGCAGCTGACCGCCGATGTTCCAGATATCGATCTCGATACCGTCTACATCGAATTCCAGTGCGTGGGCGATGGCGCCGAGGGTATTTTCCGTGGCCCGCTGGCGGTAGCCGCGGTGGGCGAAACAGAAGAGGGTGCCGGGTGTCTGCATGGTGGCAGTCTCGCAGAGCGATGGAACACAGTTTCGAATGGCAGTGTGCTCCCAGAGTATGACGTCGGGATTACACCTTCACCAGCGCGGCGCTTCAGGTCGCAGGATTCTGGCGTTGATTCCCGCCGCTTTGAAGGGGAGCTCAATCCCCGGCCAGGGCGCGGTAACGGCCGCGGTGGAAGACCAGGGGCTCGCCGCCATCGGCGCTGAACTCCAGCACTTCCCCCAGCAGGATGGTGTGGTCGCCACCCTCGACGCACTGCGCCAGGCGACAGTGGAAACGGGCGGCGCAGTCCTCCAGCAGCGGTACCTGGTCGGGGCCCGCGTGCCAGTGCACCTGTCCGAATTTGTCGGCGCCGCGGCCGGCGAACAGGTTGGAGATATGCTGTTGGTCGGCTTTCAGCACGTGCACGGCGAAATGCCCGCCGCGGGTAAAGGCGTCGTAGCCCAGCGCCTGCCGGTCGATGCTCCACAGTACCAGCGCCGGGTCGAGGGATACGGAGTTGAAGCTGTTGACGGTCATGCCCACCGGCTGGCCGGCCGCGTCTCGACAGGTCACCACGGTCACCCCGGTGGCGAACTGGCCCAGGGTATCGCGCAGGGCGCGGCTCTGTTCGGCCGGCGAGGGGATGGTGGGGCTGCTGTCTGTGGTCATACCGTCGTTCATTTTTTGTGCAAATTTCATCTTGGCGGCCATTCTACGGCAAAAATGCCGTCAATGCCCATTTCACCCCGCAGCGCTCCGCCGGAAAGCCCGTAGGCCGCAGTATTCAGCGGCGGGCGGGCCCCTGCGGGGTGGTGGTGCAAGGCCTACATCAGTGGCGCACACTCGGCTGACAGTTCTTCCCGGGCGGCAATGGCGGATCCGGTCAGGGCAAAGCCCAGCAGGCGTCCGGCCGCGTCGCGAAACTCGGCCCTCACTCCTTCCGCGGACGCGTCGATCTGCCATTGGCCCTCGGCGCCCGCGCGGGGCGGGCAGACGGTGGTGGGGCGCAGGGTGGTCTTGACCGCGACCGGGATGGCGCCGTAGTGCACCTCCCTGGCATCTCCGGCCAGGGTTGCGGCCAGCGCGCGGGCGCAGGCCATCAGTGGCGCGACGAAGTAGAGCTGGTGGCCGTCCACTTCTGCGCAGTCGCCGAGGGCATGGATATGCGGGTCGCTGGTGCGCAACTGACGATCCACGGTGATACCGCGGGCGGTGTCCAGCCCGGCGGCCTCGGCGAGGCCGGTGTTGGCCTGCAGGCCCAGCGCGGCCAGGGCGATATCCGCTTCCAGGGTTTCGCCGTTGTCCAGCCTGGCGCGAATGCCGGCACCGCTGTATTCGAGGGCAGTGACCCGGCTGTTGCCGTGGAAGCGCACACCGGCGCCTTCCAGTGTGCGTTGCAGGTCGCGGCCGGCGGGCTCGGGCAGCAGCGTGGCCAGCGGCCAGTCGAGCGGATCCACCATCTCCACCTGGTAGCCGGCCTGGACCAGGTCGTTGGCGAACTCGCAGCCGATCAGGCCCGCACCCAGCAGCAGCACCCTGCGCCGGCCCACCAGTGCGGTGCGGAAGCGGTGGTAGTCTTCCAGGCTGTTGATGCGGAACAGGCGCGCGGTGCCGTCGCCGTCGATATTGGGCAACGGGCGGCAGCCGGCGCCGGTGGCCAGCACCAGCTTGCCGTAGTGCAGTTCCGCCGTGTGGCTGCCGTTTGCCGGCACCAGGGTCAGGATTTTGGCTTCGGCGTCAATATTGGAGACGTGGGTGTGCACCAGGATCTCCGCGTTCAGTTCCCGCGCCATGTCCTCGGCGGATGAGGTGGCCAGCTGTTGCGGGGTCTTGCCGTGGGCCAGCGAGGCGGACAGCAGCGGTTTGGAGTAGAAGGTGCCGTCGTCGCCGCTGACCATCACCAGTGGTGTGGTTTTGTCCAGTTTGCGGAATTCGCGCGCGAGGTTGTAGCCGGCCAGGCCGGTACCGACGATGACCAGCGGTTCTCGACCGGTGGGCAGGGCGCTGTCGGCAGCTGCGGGCTGCGGCGCGGGTTCCGGCCCGGAAACCAGCACCATATCGAACTCGTCCTTGCCCACGCCGCACTGCGGGCAGCACCAGTCCTCGGGGATATCCTCCCAGCGGGTGCCGGGGGCTATGCCATCCTCCGGCCAGCCCCTGGATTCGTCGTAGACCCAGCCGCAGACCATGCACTCCCAGATGCGGTTGCCGGTGCGATCGGGAGCGGTCTCCCGCGCGGCTGCCGCGGCGCCGCTGGCGGCCGCGGGGGCGATGGGCGCTTCCTGCGGCTCCGCCTGGCCGGAGGTCGCCGGCTGCATCTCGAAGTCCTCTTTGGCGGCGCCGCACTCGGGGCAGTTCCAGTCGTCGGGAATGTCCTCCCAGCGGGTGCCGGGGGCAATGCCGTCCTCCGGCCAACCCTTGGCTTCGTCGTAAATCCAGCCACAGATCTGGCATTCCCAAACGCGGTATTCGGACATTGGTTCTCCCGTAAAACTAGAACACTTGGGTTGCGGGGCCTCGTTCAGGGCGCCGGGGCGGGGTGGGCCTTTCCGGGACTGTCTGCGAGAGGGACCTCGCGGACAAGCCTACAGGGGCGTATTTACGGCGTGTCCCGGAAAGGCGCACCCCGCCCCGGCTTTGTGCCATCGGCAGGGGCTCGAACCCGAATAACAGAAAACCCGACGATGGCCCTATGCCGTGCGTGAACAAGTCCCGCTTTGGTAGATGCGAAGGCTCTCACGCTGCTTTCACAGAGAGATTGACTATGGTCGGGTTAACAAAAATCTGGCCGGGGAGTGTAAGGAAAATCCGCCGCGAAGTCGCTACTCGGTATCCCGCTGGGCGATATTGGTCAGGGCGCTGTGGTAGATCTCGGAGATCTCCTCCGGCCCGGAGATGGAAACCCCCAGGTCGTGCACCAGGCCGTCCCGCAGGCCGTAGACCCAGCCGTTGACCGACAGCGACTGGCCGCGGCGCCAGGCATCGCGCACGATGGTGGTCTGGCAGACGTGGATCACCTGCTCCAGCACATTGAGTTCACACAGCAGGTCGGTGCGCTCCTTCTGGGCGAACAGGTCGAGCAGTGTATGGTGCTTGTCGCGCACGTCCTGGATGTGGCGCAGCCAGTTGTCGATCAGGCCCAGCTGGCTGTTCTCCAGCGCGGCCTGGACGCCGCCGCAGCCGTAGTGACCGCAGACGATAATATGCTTTACCTTGAGGATCTCCACTGCGTATTGCAGCACCGACAGGCAGTTGAGGTCCGTGTGCACGACCACATTGGCGACGTTGCGGTGCACGAAGAGTTCGCCCGGCAGCAGGTTGACAATCTGGTTGGCGGGCACGCGGCTGTCGGCACAGCCTATCCACAGGTAGTCGGGAGACTGCTGTTCGGAGAGCTGCAGGAAGAAATCCGGGTGTTCCTCACGGGTTGCGAGGGACCACTGCCGGTTGTTTTGCAGAAGGTGGTCGAGAGGGCGCAAGGCGATTTCCAATGTGACTGTAAGTCCATTAGCCTTGCAGCATATCCGCTTTGCCGCCTGCGGCCAAGTGCAACCCGGCTGGGAGCGAGGGAATATGACGAGACGAATCCGCAGAATACCGAAGCGGCGCTGGCGCTCCCACCGCGCCGGCCCCCACAACCGGCACCGTATCCGCGTGCGCTGGTTGCTGGCGCAGCGGACCCGCATGCGCAACTACCTGCGTCGCTTCCGCAAGCTGGATGAAGATCAATGGGAAGATCCGAATAATGGGGAGCATCGATGAGTGACATTGCCACTGCGCTGACAACGCGGGTTGCGGACTATCGCAATCCGGATCACGCCGCCGATATCCTGCGGTTGATGGACGAGTATGCGCGGGACCCGTTCGGCGGCGGCGAACCGCTGTCGGATCTCCACCGCGAACAGCTGGTGGACCGGCTGGCGGAGTTCCCGGGCGCTTTCAGTGTGCTGGCCCATCTCGAGGGGCGGGCGGTTGGCCTGGTGAACTGTTTTACCGGTTTCTCCACGTTCGCCTGCCGGCCACTGGTCAATGTTCACGATGTGGTGGTCAGTGAAAGTGTTCGCGGCAGCGGCGTCTGTACGGAAATGCTGGATCGGGTTGCGCGGGAGGCAAAAAGTCGCGGCTGCTGCAAGCTGACGCTGGAAGTGCTCGGGAAGAACCTGCCGGCACAGATCGCCTATCGCAGGTCCGGTTTCAGGCCCTATACCCTGGACGAGGAACTGGGTCAGGCGGAATTCTGGCAGAGATACCTTTAGGCCGGCGTTTCATGCGCCCCGGTGCCACTCCCGCGCGGCAGGGATCCATGGCGGCTTTGCCGGCGGCGGAGTGACCCAAAAAATCGAACGGATTTCCCGGAAGAGGCGAGGAAATCCGTCCGACATCTTTCGTTACTTTCTTCACATCGCGAGCCGACCGGTGCGGCGAGACACCGTTCCCTGTGCAATACTTTTTATTGTGGTTACCGAGTCAGCGAAAAGATATTTCCGCTGCAATGCATTACTTTAGTGCACGGACGCACAGGGAGGAGGTTAGCGATGCGATTGAGCTCCACTTTAGCGCAGGGACGCTACTACTACAGTTGCGATGGACGTGAAATGCCGGTTCAGGACAGCTGGCAGTTCGGCCGGGACGGCGATGGTCACCGTGTGCTGATCAGCCAGCGGCTGGTCGGCGAACAGGGATACGGCATGGAGGTACGCGCGCGACTCAGCGAGGGGCTGGTGAGTGAGTGCCTCGTCCGCTGGCGCGACGAAGTCGACGAAGTCGAGGCGCAGTATCGCCTGAGAGCGGGCGACGGCGCTGAACCGCAACTGGGCGACGAAATCGAGGCGGACTGGACCGGACCCAATGGCCCCCAGCGGGCGCAGGTAGCGGGGCGCGGAAGATTGCTGTTTCCGCTGATGCGGATTTTCATGGGACCGCTGCTGCTGAAGCTGGAGCCGTTTCGCGAGGGTCTGGAAATCGTCTCCCCGGATATTGTCGATCCGTCTCAGCGCGGCAAGCTGCTCGCGCCCCGTATCAGCCACCGCAGCGCCCGACTGATGGCCGGCGATGCCGCCACCCAGGGCGCCCAGGAACTCGGCGCCGATGTCAGTGGTTACATCTACCAGGGCGACGAGGCGGAACGGGATGTTCACTGCTATGTGGACGGTCGCGGGCTCCTGGTCGGTTACGACTGGCCGTCGAGCACCGGGCGCCTGTGGCAGGTGCGCCTGCGGGACCTGGAGTGGTCCGCGCAGCTCGGGCAGCTCTGTTAACCCTGCCCCCATTCGGTTGGCTGCAGGAGCCGGCAGCCGCCAGCCGCTCGCGGTCCCGCACAACCGCTTCTAAGCTATTCGGGTAACTGGCTTTAACAAGGAGTAAAAGCCCGTGCCCCGTTTTAGTTCCAGACGGTCTGTGGTATCCGCCTTCCCGTTGTTTCTGTTGTTTCTCACGACTTCCTGCTTCACCCCGCCCGCTCTTGCCGCGCCAGTTTCCCTGCTGCTTCCCGGTCGCGAGGCGGGAAGTTTGATCCGGGAATCCTTCGGCTCGGAGACCGGGTTGGCGGCGCCGTCGCGCGGCAGCGCCGGTATCGCGTTCAGCGACCGGGCGGCGCTGGTGCGCGGAGTGGTCGACGACCGCCTGTCGCTGATACCGCACAAGAGAAATTATCTTTTGCCGGCGGTTTTCCGGCTCGACGGCGACAGCGAGCCGGTCGATCCGGATGGGGAAATCTCCGATACCGAGTTCGAATTCCAGTTGTCGGTGCAGGTTCCGCTGTGGAGTGGCGTTATCGGCGAGGATTCCTTTGTCAGCCTCGCGTACACCAATCGCAGCTACTGGCAGGCCTACACGGCCAGCGCACCGGTGCGGGAATCCAATCACGAGCCGGAGCTGCTGGTGACCTGGCTCAGCGACTGGAGCTTGTGGGGATTCGACTGTGTTACCACGCAGGTGGGAATAAGTCACCAGTCCAACGGCAGGGGCGACGAACTTTCGCGGAGCTGGAACCGCATCTACAGCAGGTTCGTATTCGAGCGCGACGATTACTTTGTCAGCTTCAAACCCTGGTACCGGATACCCGAGGAGCGGGAAGGCGATGACAATCCACATATGGATCGCTATCTCGGCAATTTTGAGCTCGACCTGGGATACCGCGGGGATTTTTTCAGCACTTCGGTGATGGTGCGCAACAACCTGCGCTCCGACAACCGCGGGGCCGTCGAGATGCGCCTGGCCTTTCCCCTCGGGGGCCATATCAGCGGTTACCTGCGCTACTTTAACGGTTACGGCGAGAGCCTGATCAACTATGACAGGTCCATCCAGTCGATCGGCATCGGTATAGAGTTGGCCCGCGGCCTGTGAATACAAAGTGGGGCGTGCCAGTTCACGGGATTTTTCACGCTGTGGCGATAGTTTGGGAAACGGCCTGCCTTTCGGTGTAAGCTTGCGACAGATTTGATCGGAGCGCCGCAGGAGAGGAGCCGTTGTCGCATAACCCACTACCCCGCTGTATCACAATTTTTACGATAATTGGCTTTCACTCCCTCTGTGCCCAGGCAGCTCCCCAGCAGTCCGGGGCCGGCGAATGGTTGCAGATTCCCACGGAGACCGCAGGCCAGGTGGAAGCGGAGACGCTGACACTCAAGCAGCGCGAGGAGGTCTGCCTGCGCGAGCAGCTGTTGGTGGCTCCCGCCAGCACGACACTCGAGGAAATGCGCCGCTTCTGTGCCGAACAGGTGCGCAGCGCGCCGGAAGAGCAGGAGCAGCGGCCGGTATTTGCGACAGCCTCCGAAGCGCCGCAAGAGCAGGCGCCGGATGAGCCGCGGGTGAGTTTCGCCGCCCAGGCGATCCGCGAGGCGGCCAATAACCCGTTTACGCTGGCGTCTCACAAGACCAATTACCTGTTGCCGCTGGTCTACAATCCTTCGCCGAACAAGGCCGGTCTTGAGGACGTGGATATCGAGGGGCAGCCGGTCGATCTCGACCGGGTGGAAGTCCAGTTCCAATTGTCGGTACAGGTACCCATCTGGCGCGGGTTTCTCGGTCAGGCGTCTTTCATGAGCGTCGCTTATACCAACCGCAGTTTCTGGCAGGCCTACAACTCTGACGATTCGTCTCCGTTTCGCGAGACCAACCACGAGCCGGAATTGATCATGACCTGGCTGAATGACTGGAGCCTGTTCGGTTTCCAGAATGTCGCCAACCAGCTGGCGTTCAATCACCAGTCCAACGGCCGCAGCGAGCCGCTGTCGCGCAGCTGGAACCGCATCTACGCCAATTTCCTTTTCGAGCGGGAGCAGTATTTCTTCAGCTTCAAACCCTGGTACCGGATCCCCGAAGACAGGGAGGACGACGACAACCCGGATATCGAGGATTACCTCGGCCATTTCGAGTTGACCGGTGGCTACCGCACCGATGGGCACAGTTTCTCCATGTTGCTGCGCAACAACCTGCAGTCGGACAATCACGGTGCGGTGGAGCTGCGCTGGAGCTTCCCGATGGGCAGCCGGGTGCGCGGTTATGTGAAGTATTTCAACGGTTACGGCGAGAGCCTGATCGACTACGATGAATCGGTGCAGACGCTGGGGATCGGCTTCGAGCTGGCGCAGGGGTTTTAGATTGACGATGAACGCGGACAAATTTTCCCGGATCAAATTTGGACAGTCGAAACCGTCGTAGGGTGCGCCGTGGCAGACAACTGCTCCATGCGTTCTCTGCATGACCGCCGTCCTTGGCGGTCTCGCGCCGTTGATCGGGCTTGTGGGGGGCCGAAATTCGGTTCGTAAGCAGGTTTCGGGCCTTCAAGTACGGCCGGGCTATTCTGTTCTTGACCTTGACGGTGCGCACGGCGCACCCTACTTGAGTCCCGAGTCCCGAGTCCCGAGTCCCGAGTCCCGAGTCCCGAGTCCCGAGTCCCGAGTCCCGAGTCCCGAGTCCCGAGTCCCGAGTCCCGAGTCCCGAGTCCCGAAATACATGAGCTTCGAAGATCAGTATCGCCTCAGCGCCCACGCAGTAATCACCAACGAACTGGGTGAAGTGCTGCAGCTGCGCGCCACCTACGCCGATCGCAACTGGGGCTTGCCCGGTGGTGCGCTGGACCCCGGTGAGACGGTGCACGAGGCATTGTTGCGCGAGTGCCGGGAAGAACTGGGGCGCGCTGTGCGGATCGACTACCTGAGCGGCGTCTACTACCACCGCGTCTACAGCTCCCACGTGTTTATCTTCCGCGCCCACTTCGATGACTCGGGCTCGATCACCCTGTCCGACGAGCACTCGGAAATGGCCTATTTCCCGCTGCTGGAACTGTCGCCGGTGCAGCGCCAGCGGGTTGCAGACTGCCTCAATTTCGACGGTCGGGTCCAGAGCGCAAAATTCTAACACCCTCTGCTTTTGCGGCATCAGATCTCGCTTAACTGTCATCTTTTGGCAAAAGTCGCCAAATCTCGCCCGCCCGAGGAATTCCCTGAACAGCTCCTTTAGTATCTTGCCTGCGGCCTGAGGGGCGCGCCGCCGCGCCCGCCGGGAAAATATTGAAAATTAAAGAAAATCAATAAGTTAACTGGACGAGGCAGCAGCCCGCTGCGTTATCCGGGCTATGCTGATGGATGAGAACTATGGGTTTGGATCTGAAGATGCCTGATCTGGGCAACCTGGGCGACAATGTCCAGCCGCTGGAATGCCGCGTGGCGCTGATCAGCGCCGACCGCCAGTTGGCCAGCGACTGGGTCAATGCGCTCAATATCACCGCCGCACAACACGAGAACCCGTTCGGGCTGCGCTTCGAGGCGGTAGACGCCGATGCCGCCGAGCGCCTGATCCGCGAGGAGGACAGGCTGCAGGCGCTGATCGTCGACGCCGGCGCGGAAGCCGGCGGCCTGGCCGCGGCCGAGGCGCTGGTGGACAGGCTGCACGGCCTGCGCTCGCAGCTGAACGTCTTCCTGATGGCGCAGAGCGTATTCGAGGGGCAGGGCTGTGCCGTGTCCGTATCCGTGCGCCAGCGCTTCGACGAACTGTTCGACCGTCGCGAGGGCAACTTCAACCAGATGTTCCGCCTGGTGCAGGCGTTTATCGCCCGCCGCGCCTCCACGCCCTTCGCCGACACCCTGAAGGAATACGTCTTCTCCGCCCGTGATGCCTGGCACACCCCCGGCCACTCCGGCGGCGACAGCCTGCGCAACAGCCCCTGGGTGGGGGATTTCTACCGCTTTATGGGTGAGCATATCTTCAACACGGATCTCTCGGTGTCCGTGCAGGTGCTCGACAGCCTGCTGGAGCCCCACTCGGTGATCCAGGAGGCCCAGGACCTGGCGGCGCAGGCGTTCGGCGCCGAGCACACTTTCTTCCTCACCAACGGCACCTCCACCGCCAACAAGGTGGTGATCCAGCAGATTCTCGGTGGTGGCGGCAAGATCATCGTCGACCAGGCCTGTCACAAGTCGGTCCACCACGCCATCGTCATGAACCGCTGCGAGCCGGTGTACCTGAAGTCCACGCTGCACCCGCAGTTCGGCATCTACGGCCCGGTGCAGCGCGCCGATATCGAACAGGCGCTGGACGAGCACGGCGATGCCAGCCTGCTGGTGATCACCTCCTGCACCTACGACGGCCTGCGCTACGACCTGAAGCCGATCATCGACTACGCCCACGAGCGCGGCGTCAAGGTGCTGGTGGACGAGGCCTGGTACGCCCACGGCTACTTCCATTCGGAACTGCGCCCGACGGCGCTGGAGTGCGGCGCCGACTACGTGACGCAGAGCACCCACAAGATGCTGTCGGCCTTCTCCCAGGCCAGCATGATCCACGTGCAGGACCCGGACTTCGACGAGTTCCGCTTCCGCGAAAACCTGAACATGCACGCCTCCACCAGCCCCCAGTACGCGATGATCGCCAGCCTCGACGTGGCGCGCAAACAGATGGCGATGGAGGGCTACAGCCGCCTGCGCCAGTGCCTGCAGATGGTGGAGACACTGCGCCGGGCCGTGGACGACACCGGCGTGTTCCGTGCCCTGACCCGCGAGGACCTGATCCCGGCGCCGCTGGCGGACGACAACATCCGCCTGGACCCGACCAAGGTCACCATCGATATCTCCGCCAGTGGCTACTCCGGCAAGGAGATGCAGATCAAGCTGTTCGACCAGTACGGCATCCAGGTGGAGAAGACCACCTACAACACCGTCACCGTGCTGGTAACCCTGGGCAGTACCGAGAGCAAGCTGCTGCGCCTGATACACGCCCTCAAGCAACTGGCGCGCAGCGCCCGCAGGCGGCCGAATACCGGCACACCGCGGCGGCTGCCGGAGTTCACCCGCCTGACCTGCCTGCCGGCGGACGCCTACTTCGCCGACACCGAGGAGCTGCCGCTGATGGACAACGGCGCGCTGGCGGAGAAACACCTGATCGGCCGCACCAGTGCCGATGAAATCGTGCCCTATCCGCCGGGGATTCCGGTGCTGGTGCCGGGCCAGGAAATCTCCGCGCAGATAGTGCAGTTCCTGCAACAGCTGTTGCAGGGGCAGAACGCCACTGAAATCCACGGCCTGATATTCCGCTCCGACGAGCCGATGTTGCGGGTGGTCAAGGAGCGCGGGGAAACAGGCGGGAAGAAACCGCGGAAGAAGAACGCTTCCAGATAGGTTGGTTCGCCTTTCCTGTAGGAGCCTGCTGGCAGGCGAAAAGATCGAGCCCTCGCCGGCCATTCGCCTGCGAGCAGGCTCCTGCGGGGCGGGCATGGTGCAGTCGTCGGCTGCGATCTTTTGGTATCCTGCGCCCAGTCGATCTCCAATAGCCAGAATTCCTGTTCTATGCGAAGCCTGCACTGGGAAAATACCCACGCCGCCCTCTGGCGCGCCAGACACCAGCGCCTGAAGCCGGTCACCCGCCCGGACCCGATCCGCCTGGAGCAGTTGCTCGGTATCGAGCACCAGAAACAGCAACTGCTGGAAAATACGCGGAGATTCCTGCGCGGCGAACGCGCCAACCACGCGCTGCTGTGGGGTGCGCGCGGTACCGGGAAATCGAGCCTGATCAAGGCATTGCTGAATGAATGCGCCGCTGACGGGTTGCGCTGTGTCGAGGTGGATGTATCGGACCTCGACGACCTGCCGGAAATCGTCGACCTGCTGGATACGGAATCCGCCCGGTCCTACCGCTTCATCCTCTTCTGCGACGATCTCTCTTTCGAGCAGCGGGACCTGCGCTACAAGCAGCTGAAAACGATTCTCGCCGGCTCGCTGGAACTGCCGCCGGACAATATCCTGCTCTACGCCACGTCCAACCGCCGCCACCTGTTGCCGGAGGACGCGCGGGACAACGAGCAGACGCGGGTGGTGGGCAATGAACTCCACCACGGTGACAACGTCGAGGAGACGCTGTCGCTGGCCGACCGTTTCGGCCTCTGGCTCAGCTTCTACCCGGCGGACTGGAAAACCTACCTGGAAATCGTCGACGCCTATTTTCCCGATCACAAAGGCGACCGCGGGGAA
Source organism: Microbulbifer litoralis (assembly GCF_023634065.1). GTDB lineage: Bacteria > Pseudomonadota > Gammaproteobacteria > Pseudomonadales > Cellvibrionaceae > Microbulbifer > Microbulbifer litoralis. The sequence goes on along the minus strand of NZ_JALKCV010000001.1, from coordinate 277,317 downwards.
CTGCATCGGGCGGCCAAGCAGTTTGCGATGCTGCGCGCCAATCACAGCGGTCGCACGGCGGAGCAGTTTTACTTCAGTTACCGGCGGTAACCGGTTTTGCCGGAATCGATAGACCATCCCGGATGTCGGTAACAGGCGTCATTCCGGCTGCGGGTCTGTGGGAGAGTTCCGGTGGGGAAGACGTTTTTTCCCGGCCTCCCGGGGGGTAAAACCAAATTGCCTCTTGAACGCCGTGGCAAAATTGGCGGGGCTGGTGTAGCCGGCCATATCACTGGCCCGCTGCACGCTGACGGAGTCCCTCTGCAGCGCTGCCAGCGCCTGTTCCAGCCGCACCCGGCGCAGGTACCCGAATACACTCATGCCCTCCGCGCGGCGGAACAGCCGCTGCAGGCCACTGGCGCTGACGCCGGCCTCGCGGGCGATATCGTCGACGCTCAACAACCGGCCCGGCGCTGAGATCATCAGCTCCCTGGCCCGCTGCAGCCGCACCCGATCGCACCGCTTCAGGGCGTTGCCGTCGCCGCGGCGATTTTCCCCCGTCATGCCGGAGACCGCCTCGAGCATCAGCTCCACCGCGCGCGACTCCTGGTGGAGCCGGAGCAGTTCCGGCGAATAGGCGGGCGGTTCAAACAGCTCCCGGAGGCGCCGCACCAGCCCCGGTGTCTGCTCCCACTGGTAGGATTCGATGCGCCTCCCGCCCAACCGCGTGCCCAGCGGATTGCCGCGCTGTTCGGAACCGTGGAAATCCAGCCACCCCACTGTGGCTGTGAGTACCAGATATTGTGTCCGCTGCGGTCCCTTTGCCGTTCGCCGGAAGCTCTCGGCCTCCCGCCTGGCCACGGCGGCCGCAGCCACCTGGCCGTTCGCGCCGGCCTTGAAATGGAAGAGGCGATCGCCGAATTGTGTCTCGACTTGTCCGTGCAGGAAGAAGATGCAGGTCAGCCCCGCGGGCTGGTGGGAGTGGGTCGTAAACGCGGTTTCCTCGAAGGTGTCGCCGGTCTGCAGGAACAGCCCCGGCCGCAGATCCCTCCGCTGGCGCCGGCCCCGGACCAGGATGTCGTCTGGCGAAACCCGGTCACTGTGGACCTCCAGCGAGATGTCTTTGCGCAGCGAGAAGTCGCGAACCCGGATAACCGCTTCGGGATCGCGGTCGGAAATTCTGGATGCTTTTTGATCTGTCATCTGTGAACCGGGCAGTCGAGGCTGGGAATTCTATGTGTTTTTCTGTCAGTCAAAGGATTTTGACTGTTACGCAAAGGTTTTGAATTGCCAATTGATCGGGATCTTCTTATAGTTGCGGCCACAATTCAAATGCAAATGATAAGTACTATTAACTGCGTATCCCCGGAGCGATCCCGGGGCTGAATGTTTGCCTTTCCTGCTCACAACGTCGTCAATCGGAGTTTCCATGGCTTTGCGAATTCCCGCGCATTCCCGTCTTTTTGCTGCCACTTCACTGCTGGTGCTCGCCATTTCCCAGGCCAACGCCCAATCCCGGGAGGCCGGGGAGAGTGACCTGGAGCAGGTGGTGGTCACCGCCACCGGCCTGTCCACCGCCTCCTCCTCCACCAAGACCGGGGTGCCGATCATGGAGTCGCCGCAGACCATCTCGGTCATCAGTCGCGAGGAGATCGACCTGCGGGCGGCGTCCACCATTGCCGATGCGCTGTCCTATTCCGCCGGCGTACAGCCGGAGCCCTCCGGCATCGACAGCCGTACCGACGAAATTTCCGTACGCGGTTTCGGCGCCGGCGGCTTCTCGTCCAACAACAACTTTGTCGACGGCCTGCGCCTACCGGCCGGCGGCCAGTGGACGCGCTTCGGCTTCGACACCTTCGGCCTGCAGCAGGTCGAGGTGTTGAAAGGGCCGTCCAGTGTGCTCTACGGCCAGGTGGCACCGGGCGGCATGGTCAATATGGTCACCAAGCGCGCCGGCAGCGACGCCACGCAGGAACTGCAGGTGCAGGGCCAGGGTTACACCGACCTGGACAATGTGTCGGGCCGCATCGCCGCGGATTTCGGCGCGGCGCTGAACGCGGACGGCACCCTGCACGGGCGCGTCGTCAGCGTGGCCGAGGACGGCGGCACCCAGGTGGACGACGTGGACAACAGCCGTTACTACCTGTCCCCGAGTGTGACCTGGACGCCCAGCGAGCAGACCTCCTGGACCTTCCTGACCCAGTACCAGCGCGACGAGGGCGGCGCCACCTTCCAGTTCCTGCCGGCGGCCGGCACGCTGGACTCCTCCAACGGCGATTACATCGACAACGATGCCAATATCGGCGAGCCGGGCTGGAACACCTTCGACCGCGACCAGTTGCTGGTGGGCTCTTTCTTCGAACACGAGATCAATCCCAACCTGACACTGCGCAACAATGCGCGCTACACCCATGTCGATACCCTCTACCGGGTTACCGTGCTGTCCGGTGACACCGTGGCCGACTGCGCCGCCACCACCTATGGCGAGCAGTGCATCGACGGCCAGACCATCGGCCGTCGGGCGGTGCAGGGCGACGGGGAGAGCGACGGCTACGCCATCGACACCCAGCTGGAAGGCCGCTTCGATACCGGCGCGCTGAGCCATACCCTGCTGGGTGGGCTCGACTACTTCCAGACCGAGTGGGAACACTATCGCGACGTGGTGATGCTGCCGGGTCTGCCTCGCGGCCAGGTGGATCCGCTGTGGGATATCTTCGATCCCGAGCCGCGCGGCGCCGCCGACTATGTCGCCAACCTGACGCCGCAGATATACGGCGCCGCCGAGAGCGAGCAGACCGGCCTCTACCTGCAGGACCAGATCAGTGCCGGTAACCTGCGCCTGTCCGTGGGCGGCCGCTACGACTCCGCCGAAGACGAAAACACCGATCTGCTGACCGGGGAGACCTTCAGCACCGAAGCCGAGGAGTTCACCTGGCAGGCCGGTGCCGTGTACCTGTACGACAACGGCCTGGCCCCCTACGTCAGCTACTCGGAATCCTTCCTGCCACAGGTGGTGGATCCGTCGCAGACACTGGGCGGTGTGCTGTTCGACCCGACCACCGGTGAGCAGATCGAGGCCGGGCTGCGCTACCAGAGCGGGCGCAATATCTACCTGAGTGTCGGTGCTTTCGATATCACCCAGCAGAATGTCTCCATCGCCGACCCGGACGGCAGCCTGTGCGGCCGCCGTGTCTGCCGGGTGCAGACCGGCGAGGCGCAGGTGCGCGGTGTGGAGTTCGAGGGCAGGGCGTCCCTGGCTTCCGGTACCACGCTGATCGCGTCCGCCTCGCGCCTGGACGCGGAGGTGACCCGCTCCGCCGACGCCATTGTCGGCAATACACTGCCGCAGGTGCCGGAAGTGCTGGCGTCGCTGTTTGTCGATCACCGTATCGAGCAGGGCGCGCTGGCGGGTCTCGGTTTCGGCGCCGGCGTGCGCTACACGGGCGAGAGCTACGGCGATACCAACAATACCCTGGAGATCGGCGGCTACACCCTGTACGACCTGCTGATGCGCTACGACCTGGGGGTGTCCCGGCCGGAACTGGACGGCGTGTCCGTGTCGCTGAACGCGCGCAACCTGTCCAACGAGCGCTATGTGGTGACCTGCACCACCACCCAGTCCTGCTTCTATGGCCAGGGGCGGGTGGTGCCCGCGCGGCTGCAGTACCAGTGGTAAGCCTATAGATCATTGTGGGATGGGCAAAGGGGCGCAGCGCTTTGCCCATCCTGCGAGACTGTTACGCAGATGGAGAAAATTTCATTGATCGTTTTTCTTCTCGTATCCGCCGCTGGCCTGATGGCGCTGGGTGCTCTGGCGCTCTATCTGGCCAGCCCCAACCAGCGGCTGTTATCCCGCCCGCTGCCGCGGCGCCCACTGGCCGCCGCTGGCGGCGCCATGCTGGCGGTTTCGCTGTACCTGCTGCTGCAGTACTCGGGCGCGGCGGCGGCTGTATTTATCCTGGTGACCGGCGCCATGCTGGTGTGGACGGTATTGCCGATGGCAATCGCCTACTGGCGCCACGGGCGGAATCCGGCCAATGCGGGCAATAAAGCGGGGAGGGCCGCGCGATGAGCACGCAGAAACTGACCAGCCGCAACTGGTTTGGCAAGGCCAGTGCCGGCGCCATTCCGGGTTTTGCGCTGTCCCTGGCACTGTGCGGTCTCTTTGCCCGATTCGGCCCCGGTGAAGTGGGTTTTTTTTCCGCCCAGGCGCAGGTGACCATGTGGCTGATGTCGCCGCTGTGGGCCTGCATCCTGAGTTTCTGTTTCCTTTTTCAATCCGGTGCCCGCGCCTGGCTGTGGCTGGGCGGGGCCAACGTTGTCCTGTGGGGGCTGCTTTATGGCAGCGCACTCCCGGTCGGTTAGGCGATCATTATGAAAATTCGCAGTGATATTATCCGCATGTATCGCGATATCCACAGCTGGGTGGGAATCGTCTGCGGTCTCGCCCTGTTTATCGCTTTCTACGCCGGCGCCATCACCATGTTCGAGACGCCGCTGCAGCGCTGGGCATCGCCGCCGGTGCAGTTCGATCGGCCCACGCCACTGGAGAAAACCCCCGAACTGGTGGAGAGGGTACTGGCGGAATATCCCGAGGCCGCGGGCCGCTACGAAATCGTACTGCAGACCAGCCCGGAGCGGCCCGCGCGCATGAGCTGGAGCACCGGACCGCGCGGCGGCGGCACCACCTACTTTGCCAACCTGGGCGAAGACGGCACCCTGCAGGTGAACAGCGAGGGCCCGTCTGCAGTGGGGCAACTGGTGGACGACCTGCACCGCCAGGTGGGGCTGCCGTTCGATCACGAAATTTCCGAATCGATCATGGGCACGGTGTCACTGCTCTATTTTATCGCGCTGGTTTCCGGTGTGATCGTGCTGCTGCCGACGCTGGTGAAGGATCTGTTTATTCTCCGCATCGGCAAGAACCTGAAACGCCTGTGGCTGGATTTCCACAACGCCCTGGGGCTGTTCAGTTTGCCATTCCATATCATCATGGCACTGACGGCGGTGGTGTTCGCGTTTCACCACCAGTTCTACGATGCCCAGCGCGCGACGCTCGGCGGCGGTGGCCGGCCGCCGGCGGAAGCGCACGCAGAAGTACCAGACGGGGCAGAAGCGCTGTCGCCGCTGGCGATCATCGCCCGCCTCGAGGAGCAGGCACCGGCGTTTCGTCCCGCCACTCTGCAGTATCACTTCGAGGAGGAGCACGGCCTGGAACTGCGGGTGGGCGGGGTGAACCCGCGCTATGGTATGCGCGGTTCCACCATGGGCTTTGCCGGCGTGGATCCCTATAGCGGCGCGTTGACCATGACCGGTTATATGCCCGGCGAGCAGGACGGCTGGTTCGCCACCGTCACCAGTTTCTTCGCATTGCATTTCGGCAATTTCGGCGGCAACCCGGTGCGCTGGGGTTACTTTATCCTCGGCCTGGCCGGCGCCGTGCTTTTCTACACCGGCAACCTGTTGTGGATCGAAACCCACCGCAAGAAACGCCGCAAGGGCTACGAGGATCGGGAGGTCAGGCAGACCCGCGCGGCGAAGGTTCTCGGCGCACTGACGGTGGGCATTTCGCTGGGCTGCGTGGCCGGTATTTCATTGACCATCGCCGCGGCCAAGCTGCTGCCACAGTGGGTGGATAATGTGGCCGGCTGGCATTTCGGCCTCTATTACGCGGTCTTCTTGTCGGCCATCGCCTGGGCCTTTGTCCGCGGCGCGGCCAGGGGCTCTGTCGAGCTGCTGTACGCCTCTGCCGCGGCGACCCTGGCGATTCCCTTCACGAGCCTGGTTTCCGCCGTGGTGCCTGGCCTGGGCTGGAACCACGGCGGCTCGACTTACCTGATCGATCTGGTGGCTGTGGCCGGCGTTTTCGCGCTGGTTGCACTTGCGCGCAAGACCGCGCAGAGAATCCGCAGCGCGCCTGAGGAGAGTATCTGGTTCGCGGGCAGGACGGTGCGGGGCGCCGCGAAGGATACCGGTCCGGTCGGGGTTTCCTCCACGGCCTGAGTTTTATCCGGGATAGCGCATTCAGTCCCGGAGGGTATCCTGTTCCCCCGCCTTGCCGGTCGCATAGCGAATGCCGCCCAGGATATGTTGCATAAACAGCGGATCCCGATAGCTTTCGCCGGTATGCCCGCCGGCGGTATAGAATGCGCGTCCACCATCGTATTCGTGGTACCAGGCAATAGGGTGGTGCTTGCCGTTCTCCCCGCCGCTGTAGGTGGACTCGTCCAGGTTCATCAGTATCCGGATATCCGGGTTGATGGACTTGAAGTTGTACCATTCGTCGAAGCGCCGCCAGCGATTGCCGTCCAGCGCCGCCTGTAAAAAGCGGGTGGCGGGGTGGTTGAAATCCAGCACGACTTTCTCCGCTTCCTGCTGTTCCGGGTGGCTGGCGAAGTAGGCGCCCACCAGCTGGTTGTACCAGGGCCAGTCGTATTCCGTATCCGCGGCGGAATGAATGCCGACAAAGCCGCGACCGGAACGGATATAGCGTTCGAATGCCCGGCGCTGTCGGTCGTTGAAGATATTGCCGCTGGTACTCAGGAAAACCACCGCGTCGTAGCTGTCCAGCGTATCGTCGCTGAACAGACCGGCATTCTCCGAAATGTCCACCGCGAAGCCCTCCCGCTGCCCGAGCTCCAGCAGCGCCTTCTTGCCGTCGATAATGGAATCGTGGCGCCAGCCTTCGGTTTTGGAGAAGACCAGAATGCGGGATTTGTCCACGGGTTCCGCCGCCATGGTCAGTGCTGGAATCAGCAGCGCGATGGCGCTGAGGGCGGCGGTAACGAAATGAAGTTTTTTGTTCTTGTCCGGCATTAGGGTTCCCCGATTGAATTGCGCCTGTCCGTGAAGTCTCTCAGAATAGGGCACTGATTTGAACGCGCTTTGGAGAGCTGGGCCATGAGCAGTCGCCCGCTACGACGTTTCTTCTGGCTGGGCCTGGCCTGGATTTCCCTGGGCCTGGCAATGGCCGGTGCCGTTTTGCCGCTGTTGCCGACGACTCCCTTCCTGCTGCTGTCGGCCTGGTCGGCGACCAGGGGGTCGCCGCGGTTGGCGCGGTGGCTGCACGAGCACCCGCGTTTCGGCCCCATGCTGCGGGCCTGGCGCGAGGAGGGCGCGGTCCCGCGCTCGGCCAAGGTCTCGGGGATGGCGCTGATGCTGTGCAGCTGGTCGGTGCTGTTCTGGTTGGGGGCGGACTGGAAACTGCTGGCCGTGCTGGGGCTGTTTTTCGCCGCCGGCGGCACCTGGCTGGCAACCCGGCCGCTGCCGGGTGGGGAGCGCTAATGGCGGGCCCAATCTGGATCAAACACCTGCATATTACCCTGGCCGCAATTTCGGTCACATTTTTCGCGCTGCGTTTTTGCGCCCGGCAAGCGGACGCGGCCTTTATGCGCGCGCTGTGGGCGCGGGTGGCGCCACACCTGATCGATACGCTGTTGCTGGCAAGCGGTGTGGCCCTGGCACTGATCTACCGCCTGTCGCCGCTGGAAACACACTGGCTATTGGTGAAGTTGTCGCTGCTTGTGGGCTATATCGGCGCGGGTATGATCGCGATGAAAGCGGCGGATAGCGGGCGGCGTTTGATTTACGCTTCGCTGGCGCTGTGTTTTGTGGTCGGGATGGTGTGGATGGCGGTGTTCAAACCTTTCTGAGGCATCGGCACGGAGCCGGTTTGCAGGATGGGCATCCAGCGCCCCGCCGATAGGCGGGGGCCGGAGCCGGGGAGGCGCCGTTTAGACAGCCAGTGGATTGCCCCGCTCGATCAGCGTTTTCACATCCAGCCCGGTGGGCAGGGTGCCGGTATTGTGCGCGCCCCGGCTGTCGAGGCGCGAGGCGATAAAGGCCTCCGCCACGGCGCTGTTGCCGCCCTGCACCAGCAGGTGCGCCTGCATCGCCAGGGCCATCTGGTCCACCAGGTGACGGGCGCGGTACTCGACCTGCTCCATATCCGCCAGCTGGTTTTTCAGGTTGTCGACCGCCCTGTCCAGCAGCGGGTCGGCGCCGGCGCTGTCCGCCAGTTCGTCGAACCAGTGATTGATGACCGCGGGTGTCTTGGCGATTGCGCGCAGTACGTCCAGCGCCTGGATATTGCCGGAGCCCTCCCAGATCGCATTGATCGGCGCGTCGCGGTAGAGGCGCGCGGTGATGAAACTCTCGATCACACCGTTGCCGCCCAGGCACTCCATCGCCTCGTAGGCGTGGTGCGGGGTGCGCTTGCAGATCCAGTATTTGCCCACCGCGGTGCCGAGGCGCATCAGCATTTTCTCGTGATCTTTGTCCAGGTGGTCCATGGCGCGCGCCATGCGCATGGTCATGGCCGCGGAGCCCTCCACTTCCAGCTGCAGGTCGGCGAGCACATTCTGCATCAGCGGCTGGCCGATCAGGGGCCTGCCGAACGCGTTGCGCTGACTGGCGTGATAGATGGCCTGCACCACGGCCTGGCGCTGGCCGCCGGAGGAGCCGATCATGCAGTCGAAGCGGGTGGTGGCGACCATCTCGATGATCGCGTTGACGCCGCGCCCTTCCTCGCCCACCAGCCAGCCGAGTGCGCCGCGCAGTTCTATCTCCGAGGACGCGTTGGACACATTGCCGGCCTTGTTTTTCAGCCGCTGTACCTGGATCGGGTTCTTGCTGCCGTCCGGGCGCCAGCGGGGCACCAGGAAGCAGGACAGGCCGGCGTCTGTCTGTGCCAGCATCAGGAAGGCATCGCACATGGGCGCGGAGGTAAACCATTTGTGGCCGACCAGTTCGTAGCTGCCGTCGCCCACCGGTGCGGCGGTGGTGGTATTGGCGCGCACATCGGAGCCACCCTGTTTCTCGGTCATGCCCATGCCGATGGTCAGGTGGGATTTGTCCGCGTACGGGCGGTTGCTGGGGTCGTAGCCGCGGGCGGTGATCTTCGGCAGCCACTCGTCGGCCAGCGCCGGCGTCAGGCGAATGGACGGCACCGAGGCAAAGGTCATGGTCACCGGACAGCCGTGGCCGGCTTCCACCTGGCTGTGCAGGTAGTACTTGGCCGCGCGCGCCACATGGGCCCCGGGGCCGGGGTCGGTCCAGGGCGCGCTGTGTAGCCCCTCGCTCAGGGCCAGCTGCATCAACTGGTGATAGGCCGGGTGGTAGCGCACCAGGTCGACGCGGTTGCCGATGCGATCGTCGGGCTCGAAGAGCGGTTTGAACTCGTTGGCGTCATAGCCGCGCTCTATCCACTCGCGGCGACCGCAGATCTCGCCGTAGCGTTGCAGGTCGTCCTCGGCCCAGTGGCCGCCGTTGTGCTGCACGGCATCGCGCAGTGCGGCGTCGCCGGCGTAGAGGTTGTGGCCGGTCAGCGCCTTGCTCTGGTTGAATACCTCGTGGGTACGGGCGAGTGCGGAGGGGGAGGGTGTTTTGCTCATGGGTCCTGTCTCTGGTGTCTTCACGCGGCGCTGCTGTTGGAAAGATTAGCTTCCGGAGCGGGTCTTGCCGATATGCTAGTGCCATTGGGGTCGCGGGTCTTGCCCATTTGTGACGACGCTATTTACCGTGCCGCCCACTGGCGCGCAGATACAATATTCTGGCGGTCGACGATAAACGCACGCCGCCGATCCTCCTGTCGTAGGCATGCCCACATCCGATCAATTCCTATTGCTGACAGCGTTGTCATCCAGGCGCTTGAGCGGATAGTATTCCCGCAGCGGCCTCCCGCCGGTACGCCGGCGAGTCGCGGTTGTTCAATATGAAATAAGAAGGAAGTAAAACAGGTGACAGAAAAACTCAGAAACACGTTGTACCGGAGTGGGAGCCTGCTGGGGCTGCTGGCGGCGCTGGTGCTGTCCGGATGCGGATTACTCGGCAATGAAGGAGATCGGGTGCAGGCGCCGGTCCCGGCCGCCAGTCCGTCGGAGCTGGCGGTGATCGCCTACTATACCGGCGACGGTCGCGATCTCGAGCGCTACGATTTCGACAAAATGACCCACCTGATCTACAGCTTCGTGCATCTCGACGGCAACCGCGTGACGTTTGACGGCCCGGAAGCGGTGGCCGCCTACCGCCGCCTGCTGGACCTGAAAACACAGTATCCGCACCTGAAGGTGATGTTCGCGCTCGGCGGTTGGGGCGGTTGCGAGACCTGCTCGCCGGTCTTTGCCGATGCGGACAACCGCCGCGCCTTCGCGCAGTCGGTGGCGCAGATGCTGGAAACCGTCGGCGGCGACGGTATCGACCTGGACTGGGAGTACCCGGCCATCGAGGGGCACCCGGGCCACCCGTACAGTGCCGGCGACCGGGAAAATTTCACCGCGCTGGTGCGGGAACTGCGCCGCGCGCTCGGCGGCGATGCCCTGATCAGCTTTGCCGCCGGCGGTTTTGACGAATTTCTGCAGAAGTCCGTCGACTGGCAACAGGTGATGCCGCTGGTCAACAATGTCAACCTGATGTCCTACGACCTGGTCAACGGTTTCAGCACCGTCACCGGTCACCACAGCCCGCTGTATTCCACCGATGCCCAGAAGCAGTCCACGGACAATGCAGTCCGCTACCTGCTGGCGCAGGGGGTGCCTTCACAGAAAATCGTGATCGGTGCGGCCTTCTATTCCCGCGTCTGGGACGGGGTGGTAGGGGCGGATAACGGTCGCTACCAGAGCGGCGAGCATATCGCCGGATTGCCGTTCCGGGAACTGACACAGACCTACGACGAAGACGGCGGCTATCAACTTTTCTGGGACGAGAGCGCGCAGGCACCCTATGCCTACAGCGCGGATAAAAAACGCTACGCGACTTTCGACAACCGCCGTTCGGTCACATTGAAAACCCGCTATGCGAAGCTGCGCAATCTCGGCGGCATCATGTTCTGGCAACTGCCCGGCGACAGCGACAAGCGCGGGCTGGTGGACGCCATCTACGCCGAGAAAACGGGTCGCTGAGGGCCCCTCAACTCTCTCCGCGGCAGCCCACCAGTGGCTGCCGCTGCCGCGTTTTGACGACGCAATCGCCACCGATTCATCCCCGAGACTCGTTCATATCCCTTACCACCACGCCGGATCTGGAGCTGCCGGGCGAGTTCACCGACAACAGCTACAAAGACGATGCTTACACCCGCTGGGTTATGTTTGACGCCTACGATTTTCAGATGGGCAGCACGCCGGCCACCGCGCGTCTGATCCTCAACAACCTCACCGATGGGTATTACTACACCCTGCGCTCGTGCTGGTCGAGTATGCTCAGCGAGCCCTCCAATGTGGTGGACTCACTCAGTGTAAGTTTCCGATGCGCCGCCGTTCGTTCCGCGTAGGGCGCGTTTCAGTTTCGACCCGCACCGGGCGCTGAGCCTGAGGCTGTTGTTGCTGGTGTTTGTCTGGAGCTCGGTGTACATGAATCTGTGGGGTAGCCTGTACCTGCATATCACCCGCCAGGGTCTGGAATTCCATCCACCCTGGTACCACTTCGCCGACCGCGAGGCCAGCGCACCACAGCCGGAGCGGCACGCGCGGAGGGCGATGGGGGCATTATTAATTAGGTAGCGCAAGCACTGGTCCCAGCGGCGGGAGAAAAACGGTCGCGTGCGTGCTATCTTCTCGGCATCAGTTTTTTTCGATGACCGGTGGCCACCAGCTGCCGTCGAGGACCGAAGGCGGAATTTCTTTCGGCCAGTAGAGGCGGAACATGGGGATAAATTTCGCATCCGGCGCAGGCAGCCAGTTGGATTCCTTCTCCGCGCCGGGGTTTTGTTTCTGCAGGTATAGGCTGATAGAGCCATCCGGATTCTTTTTCAGGTTGTTACGTTCACTGAGCGTGTAACGGTTCAGTGGATTGGGTACGAAAAAATATTCGTCATCGTACATCGTCAGTGACCAGAAGCCGTTTACCGGTGGCAGGTCTTTCTCCGATTTAAAGTGGATTACATAGTCGTGTTTTGAGGCGTCCAGTGGCTCGCCGTCGGCATCTGTCTGTCCCACCGGGTAGACAGCGTCTTTGGGTGCGTTGGCGGGAATGCCAAATGCGGACAGCCAGGCGCGCGCCATGTAGTCAGTGCCGTAGTGGCCGACCTTGAGGTTGACCAGCCAACCGTTGTTCATTTTGCCCGACTCCCTGGTGTAGTCGACAATCTGCTTCCAGGCGGTGGCGGGTGCCTGACGGATGGCTTTGGCAACCGCCGGTTCGAAATTTTCCAGATCAAAGGATTTGCCGGGCGCCAAGCCTATTTTTTTCATTTTTTCCACGATCGGAGCATCTTCCGGCGTGGGCGGATTGTTTTTCATCAGCCGCGCCATCCAGCTGAAATAACGTCCTGCATCCAGCGCATTTACCTGATCCCGAACGGCGGTTTTCATATCTATTTCTGGGTCCACGGTGGCGTGCGGAGGAATGTAGGTTTTTCCCCAGTAACTGAGTGGGTAGAGCTTGTACTGGTCCTGCAGCGCCCAGACTTTTTTATAGTCTTCCGGGGTTCCTGTGGAATAGGTACGGCCAAGGATCCACAGCGAAGCCGTGGGTGACTTTACCTCCTTTATGCCATCGGGTAGCTCACCACGCCAGTTGGGTCCGGTGATGACATAGGTCTGCGCTTTCTGACCAGTGGTGCGTGACCCCGGGGCGAATATCACCGGCACCCAGGCGTCGTAAAACTCCCACACATAGTAGCGTTCCCCCATATCAGGCCAGCTTATGATCCAGGGTTCCTCGGAAACATCGATGAAAGCGTTGGAGTAGAGCGTGTCGGCATTGGGAGCGGTGACGTCTCGGAACTTGGCGGAGGGGTATTTACGCAGGTTGGCAAACTGTCCCATTGGGGCATGCTTGTCGGTAGGTTTGGCTACGTTGGTCATTACCCTGCGGGTCATTTCCACGGAGATCAGGGAGTAGCCGTAGAGGTAGGCCTCGATGGCAATCTGTTTTGCTTCGTCCGGTGTGAGTTTTGTCGTGGTGGCAACGGAAAAACAGGATGTCATTGCTATTGCTGCTGCCAGGTAGACGCGGGTGATCATGCGCCATGTCATCGGCGATTTCATCGGACGTTGTTCCTGTGGTTTGGCTGATCTGAGGGTACTGGAAGTACGGCGAGGGAGGGTGCGAGATCGGGTCACCCCCGCACAGGAAAGACTAGTTCACTATTCTGCGCGCTGCTCATGAACTTTCGTGGAAACGATATCCTTGCGGATGGCGGCGGCAGGATGGGCAGGTTTGAAATCGACAGACCGCTCTCGAGGTCATAGCGGGAGCGGTCAATCACCCGTGAGTTTCAGTTGCGTCTGATGAGTGGTTCTGTAACTACTGCCGAATCAGCTCGAACTGCTGGTTGCTGTTGCCGGCGATACAGGTCCACTGGAAAATATTGGCCCCGTCCGCGGTGGATATGCCCTCCACATCCAGGCACCGTTCGCTGTTACGATTGATGATCCGCCAGCGACCGGTACCGGCACTCTGGAAACGGAACTGCTGGTTACTGCCGCCCCAGTATTCCCACAGCATGACATTGCCGCCGTCGCTGGTGGAGAAGGAATCCACATCCAGCGCCATGGCCGGCGCATTGACTGGCGAGACGCGGTGCCAGATACCGTCCACCGTGGAGATATTCCATTTCTGGCAGTCGTTGTCGAGCCAGGTCCACTGCTGCACATTGGTGGCGCCGGCAGTGCCGCAGTTGGTGACGTCCAGGGTCTTGCCGCTGTGCACCGGCACTATGCGGTAGGTACCGTTGACGGTGCCGTTGTTGTCACCGGAGCCGCCGTCATCGCCACCGCTGCTGCAGTTGGAACCCTTGTTCACGCCGGCGCAGGCGATAACGTGGTCCTTGACGCTGCCGGTCGCATCGAGGCTGTAACTGTAGGGCGGGTCGTAGGTGGTGGTGGAGGCCATGCTGTCGCCGGCGACTATGCCGTCGCCTTCCTCCCAAGTCACGTTGCTGAGGCTGTTGCCGCGCGCATCCCAGTAGCCGATGTCGTCGCTGTAGAAGGACACCAGCGGGTTCTGCGCATTCTCGAACACATTGTTTTCCACCCGCAGCAATGCGCCCATGCGCGAGTTGATGCCGGTGCTGATGACGTTGTTGTAGTAGTTGTTATAGATGTGTCCGTAACCGAAACGGAACAGCGGTGCGCGGGAATTGATGTTCTCCCAGCGGTTGTGGTGGAAGGTCACGTAGCGGTTGCCGCTGTCGCTGTCGGAGGAGCCGTGCAGCGATGCCTTCCAGCTGTCGTGGAAATAGTTGTAGGAAATGGTGATGTACTCGGCGCCGCTCTTGCTGTCCACCAGGCCATCGTAGTAATCCTTGTCCACATCCAGCGACGCGTAGATTTCGTTGTGGTCCACCCAGATATTGTTGGCCGGACCCTCGATACTGATGCCGTCCTTGTCCCCGGTGTCCACCTCGTGGATGGTCAGGTTCTGGATGACCACATTGCTGGCGCGCCAGATCTTGATCCCGATACCGTCGAAACGACCATTGCCGCCGACACCGATGATCGACACATCGCTGGCATCCTTGACGTTGATCTTGCTGTCCGACGAATTGCCCGGTGTGATGGTGCCGTCGATGTAGATGGTAATCGGCCCCGAGGCATTGTCGATCGCATCCTGCAGGGCGGTGCCGTTATTGACGGTCACGGTACTGCCGCCGGCGCCGCCGGTGGTGCCACCGTTGAGGCTGGCAAAGCCGCCCGGCTGGGCCAGGGCACAGAGGGGAAGCGCAAGCAGGGCAAACAGGCAGTTGCGCAATACGGGTTTTATGGAGTGATTGATCATCGCTGCTTCTCGTCCTTTTATTGTTTGAGTTTTGAGCCAATTTCCCGGCCGCGCTGTGAACCAGCACTGTCGCTGGATTCGGCTCGCCATTCCGGGCAATGGGTACGGCATTCATTGCCAGACCAATACGGTAAAATTACCGTAGTATGGTAAGACAATAATTGCATGAGCTTTTCTGGTGCGCAATGCGGGAGGCCTGGCCAAAAAGGGGCGAAAATCGACTGTCGTCTGTCAAATAAATTTCACTAGAGTCTGTATTTGATTGAAATAAAAGGGTTTTATTGTTGTGGGCTTTAATTGTTCAGGGCGAGAGAGTGGTCGCTCCTGGCATCGGAGTAAACCTCTAATTGTGTACTGGGTTCAAAATTGTCATACCAATCGACGTATTTGGTGTTGCCGCTGGCGTAGTCCGGTCGTCTGGCTGGGGCGGGGAGCATGTTGAGTGTCGGTTTGGGAGGATAAGAAAAAGCGGGCATTAATGGATGCCCGCTTTTCTGCCGGTGAGACGTTGACGTGCAGCGACGTCGTCTCTGGATGAGCGATCCCGAATCAGGGGATGCTGTAGGTGATCGAGTTGGATACCTGCTGGTAGCTACCGTCGACAAACTGTTGCAGGTAAACCTCGATCGTGCTGCCGCTGGTATTGGAGTAATAGGTGTAGCTGAGCTCATTGGCTGCATTGCGCTCCAGGACTACACTGCCATTTTTCTCGATGACCCACTGCAGGTTGTCGCCCAGTTGGCCGCTTCGGGTCAGCTGGTAGTTGCCATCGACACTCAGGCTGTAGGGATACTGTTCCCCTTCTGCCTGGACGGTGTACTCGACGGTGTTGGATACGACGGTGTAGTAGCCATCCACAAACTGTTCCAGCCAGACGCGATAGTGACTGCCGGGGCTGTTGTTGTAGTAGGTATAGGTAAGCTCATTGGCTGCGTTGCGCTTGAGCGCGATCTGGCCGTCTTTTTCAATGACCCACTGCAGGTTTTCGCCGAGCTGGCCGCTGCGGCTCAGTTGGTATTGCCCATCCATGGACAGGCTCCAGGGGGCGGCTGTTACGCTGTACTCAACAATATTGGAAACTATCTGGTAGTTGCCGTCGACAAACTCCTGTAACCAGACGCGGTAGTGGTTACCTTCAGTATTGTTGTAATAGGTGTAAGTGAGTTCATTGGCGGCGTTGCGCTGTAGTACCACCTGGCCATTTTCTTCCACCACCCACTGTACCTGGTCGCCCAGCTGGCCATTTCGGGCGACTTCGAAGTGTTGGTCGGCACTCAGGTTGAATTGGCTTTGACCGGCCTGGTATTCGACAGTGTTCGATACAACACGGTACTCGCCGTCGATAAACTGCTGCAACCAGACCCGGAATTGACTGCCCCCGGTATTGTCAAAATAGGTATAGTTGAGTTCGTCGGCGGCATTGCGTTGGAGAACCACCTGTCCGTCCTTTTCGATGACCCACTGCACGCTATCGCCCAGGTAGCCTGAGCGTTCGAATTGATAGCCGCTGCCGAGGTTCAATTCAAACAGGTCGGTAATGCCGGGAGTATATTCAACCCGGTTTGAAACCTGTTGGTATTGGCCATCGATTAATGCCTGCAGCCAAACCCGGTAATCACTGCCGGACAGGTTGCTGAAGTAACGGTACTGCAGCTCGCCGGCGGCATTGCGTTGTAAAACGACCTGGCCATCCTTCTCGATGACCCAGCTGAGATCATCACCGATTTCGCCATTGCGGTGTACCGTAAAGTCATGATCCATGACTATGTGGTGGCTGTAGGAGGGGTCTTCCCCTGTGGAAATGGTGAGGTCAAAGTCCTCGGTCTCACCGTAGGTGTAGTTGCCGCAGGGGCCCGGTTGGCTGCCGTACTGCATTACCACTCGCAACCTGGTTTGACCCGGCGCGGTTGTGGCGGGGAGGTCGAACGTCAGGTCGCTGCTGTCGCTGCCGGCATGGCTGAAAACCTGCTCACTGTTGCTGAAGGTTTTGTCGCCGTCGGCGTCCAGCCAGACTCCCCAGTTTTCCACAAAGCCGGTATTGAGCATGCCGGGAGTCAGGGTCATGGTGTTGTTGCTGGCCAGGAGCTCAATGTCGCTTTCCGGGTGTATGTAATAGCCGTTGTTGTTTCCGGAGGTGAAGGCCTGGCCATTCAGGCTGACGGCCTCTATCCATTCGTAGTTTGTGTTGCTTCCCTCGGAGCTGCAGTAATCTGTGGCCGCAAGAGCGCTGCTGCCGACTGCCAGGCCGGCTGCCAGTATCAGGCATTTGAAAAAATTGATTTTCATGATACTTCATTTCCTTTTGAACGTGGGGACTGCTCATCCAGGCAGTCGCTCGAGTATAAATAGTTGCCTTGAAAAATAAAGCTTGTGCGCGGAGGGACGGTTGTAATGGCAGGTTCAGGGACTGGTGTTCAACTGAAATACTGGTAGTGGGGAGAGGGTAGGCGCGCAACCTCAGATGCTGCGCTTGCCGGACAGGTTCAGGGTCAGTTCCAGCAGCCCGGTCCAGGGATCCTGGTCCTTGCCGCCCTTGATCGCATTGTCCACGGCGCGGGCGCGCAGTAGCAGGCCTTCCAGTTGCCGCGGGTGCAGTCGCGACAGGGCGGATTGCACCAGTGGCTGGCGCTTCTGGATGCGCACCAGGCGCACGATCGGCTGGCCCTGGTCGAGCTTTTCGCCAATTTCCAGCAGGCTGCGGATTTCCCGCGCCAGTGCCCAGAGCACCACCGGCGCTTCCACGCCCTCGGCACGCAGGCCGTGCAGTGTCTTGATGGCCGCCTCGGCATCGGCGGCCAGCGCCCGGTCGATCAGCCCGAACACATCGTAGCGGGCGGAGCTGGCCACGGCGTCGCTCATGGTCGCGGCGGTAATCAGGTTGTCGCTGCTGAGCAGTTTGAGTTTTTCGATTTCCTGGCTGGCGGCGAGCAGGTTGCCCTCGACCCGGGAGGCGAGAATCTGGATGGCCTCCGGTTCGGCGTCCAGGCCGGCGGCGCGCAGGCGCTGGTGGATCCAGCGCGGCATTTCCTGTGCGTCCACGGGCCAGACCTGGATCAGTACACCTTTTTGATCCAGTGTCTTGATCCATTTGCTGTTCAGTTGGGAGCGGTCCAGTTTCGGTAGCACCAGTAACAGCAGCAGGTCGTCGCTGGCGAGCCTGGCGAATTCCTGCAGCGCCTTGCTGCCCTTGTCGCCGGGCTTGCCGCCCGGCAGGCGCAGTTCGATGACCTTCCGCTCGGCAAACAGCGACATGCTGCCGGCCGAGGCGAGCAGTTGCCCCCAGTCGAAATTGTGTTCGGCATGCAGCAGCTCGCGCTCGCTGAAGCCGGTATCCCTGGCCGCGGCGCGGATGCTGTCACAGCATTCCTGCACCACCAGCGGTTCGTCGCCGGAGACGATATAGATCGGCAGCAGGCCCTTGTTCAGGCTCTGCGGTAACTGGCGGGGGTTGATTCTCATCAGTAGCTTCTGTCTTCCGCGGTGGCACTGACATCGATACGGCGCAGGCGGTCGATGATACGGCCGATCAGTTCGCGGCGCATTTCCTCGCGCATCAGGCGCTCTTCTTCGCCCTTACTGACAATCTCGTCGTCGTCCCATACCAGGGTGCGGTAGACATCCGCCTCGGCGTTGTTCAGCAGCCAGCGGCCGCCGCTGTCGCGCACGCTGTAGAGGGCACTGGTGATCAGTTCGTATTCCGAGGCGCGGCCCTTGGCATCCACCGACACGGTGCGCTTGCGCTCGATTTCCTCGTGGATGATGAGGGCGTAGTCCGCTTGCTCCGGCGTTGGCGCCATGGGCACGC
This sequence comes from Microbulbifer litoralis, assembly GCF_023634065.1. Classification (GTDB taxonomy): domain Bacteria; phylum Pseudomonadota; class Gammaproteobacteria; order Pseudomonadales; family Cellvibrionaceae; genus Microbulbifer; species Microbulbifer litoralis. The sequence continues at coordinate 258,818 of NZ_JALKCV010000001.1, read as the reverse complement.
CGGCGTTCTGCAGCAGGCGGGTCAGCTCTTCGGCAATATCACTGCGCGGGTCCTGGGCGGAGATATACAGCTCGCTGCCCGGTGGGAAGTTTTTCGGCGCGCCGCGCAGGTGCCAGCCGCAGCTGGTGGCAGCGATGATGAGTAATGGCAAAATGCAGCTGGTTATTTTCTTCATGGTATGTCTTGTTATCGATTGCGGGGCGAGCCGGCATGGCAGGGTGCGCCGTGCGCACCACCGGGGTCAACGGTGCGCAGGGTTCCCCCTGCGCGAGTCCCATTATTTGGCAACAATATTGACCAGCTTGCCCGGCACCACGATCACTTTGCGCACCGTGGCGTCGCCGATAAATTTCTGCACGTTTTCACTGGCCAGCGCCAGCTTTTCCAGCGCTTCCCTGTCGGCGTCCGCCGGCACATCCAGTTTCGCGCGCACCTTGCCGTTGACCTGCACCACCAGCGTGATGGACGAGCGCACCAGGGCATTTTCGTCCACCAGCGGCCACTGGGCATCCACCAGCGGCGTATCGTTGCCGAGCGCTTGCCACAGCTGGTGGCAGATATGTGGCGTGACCGGGGCCAGCAGCAGCACCGCGGCGTGCAGCGCCTCGTGCTCCACCGCCAGGCCCCGATCGCTGTCGCGCTCGGCCAGCCTGCCGACATCGTTCAGCAGTTCCATCACCGCGGCGATGGCGGTGTTGAACGTCAGGCGGCGGCCGTAGTCGTCGCCGACCTTCTGGATGGTCTCGTGGGTCTTGCGGCGCAGTTGCTGCTGTTTGTCGGACAGCGATGCCTGGTCGATTGTTGCCGGCTTGCCTCCGGCCGCGATATGGCCGTGTGCCGTTTTCCACAGCTTGCGCAGGAAGCGGCTGGCGCCCTCGACACCGGCGTCGTGCCACTCCAGGGTCTGCTCCGGCGGTGCGGCGAACATGGTGAACAGGCGCACGGTATCCGCGCCGTACTGCTCCACCGCCGCGTGTGGGTCGATGCCGTTGTTCTTGGACTTGGACATCTTGACCACACCGCCGGCAACCACTTCCTCACCGGTGGCGCGCTCGACGGCCTTGATCGGTTTGCCCTTGTCGTCGCGCTGCACGTCCACATCGGCCGGGTTGATCCAGCTTTTGTGGCCATCCTTTTCCCTGTAGAAGGATTCCGCCAGCACCATGCCCTGGCACAGCAGCTGCTTGAAGGGCTCGTCGCTGTCGACCAGGCCCTCGTCGCGCATCAGCTTGTGGAAGAAGCGCGCGTACAGCAGGTGCAGGATGGCGTGCTCGATGCCGCCCACATACTGGTCCACCGGCAGCCAGTAGTTGGCGCGCTCCGGGTCCAGCATGCCCTGCTCGAAATCCGGGCAGGTGTAGCGGGCGTAGTACCAGCTGGATTCCATAAAGGTGTCGAAGGTGTCCGTCTCGCGCTCCACCGGCTCGCCGTTCAGTTCGTCCTTGCACCATTCCGGGTCGGCCTTGATCGGCGAGTGTACGCCGTCCAGCTCCACGTCCTCCGGCAGCAGGATCGGCAGCTTGTCCGCCGGTACCGGGATCTCGCCGCCGTCGGGCAGGTTGAACATCGGAATCGGTGCGCCCCAGTAGCGCTGGCGGGACACGCCCCAGTCGCGCAGGCGGTAGTTGGTGGTCACGCGGCCCTTGCCGGCGGACTTCAGGGCCGCGGAAATGGCGTCGAAGGCGGCATCGAAGTCGAGGCCGTCAAAGCCGCCGGAATTGACCAGCTTGCCCTTTCCGGTGAAGGCCTCTTTCTCGAGATCGATCTCCTCTCCGTTTTCAGGCGCCACCACCTGCTCGATCGGCAGGTTGTATTTGCGCGCGAATTCCCAGTCCCGCTGGTCGTGTGCCGGTACCGCCATCACTGCGCCGGAGCCGTAATCCATCAGCACATAGTTGGCCACCCACACCGGGATCTCGTCGCCGGTGATCGGGTGGATGGCCACAAGGCCGGTGTCCATGCCCTTTTTCTCCATGGTGGCCATGTCGGCCTCGGACATGGACTGCTTCTTGCACTCGGCGATAAAGGTTTTCAGTTCCGGGTTGCCCTCGGCCAGCGCCAGCGCGATCGGGTGTTCGGCGGCCAGGGACACGTAGGTCACGCCCATCAGCGTGTCCGGGCGGGTGGTGTAGACGTCGAAGTGGTCCACGCCGGCGATCGTTTCAGGCAGCGCGAAGGTCAGCTCCACGCCCTTGCTCTTGCCAATCCAGTTGCGCTGCATGGTGCGCACCTGTTCCGGCCAGTGGGGTAGCTTGTCCAGGTCGGCCAGCAGTTCCTCGGCGTAGTCGGTAATCTTGATAAACCACTGCGCCAGTTCGCGGCGCTCCACGGTGGTACCGCAGCGCCAGCAGCAGCCGTCCTCGACCTGTTCGTTGGCCAGCACCGTGGCGTCATGGGGACACCAGTTGACCGCGGAGTTCTTCTTGTACACCAGGCCCTTCTCGTACAGGCGGGTGAAGAACCACTGTTCCCAGCGGTAGTAGGACGGCTGGCAGGTGGCCAGTTCGCGCGACCAGTCGAAGCCGAAGCCCAGGGCCTTGAGCTGGCCCTTCATGTAGTCGATATTGGCGTAGGTCCACACAGCCGGCGCGGTCCTGTTCTGGATGGCGGCGTTCTCGGCCGGCAGGCCGAAGGCGTCCCAGCCCATCGGGTGCAGTACATTCTTGCCCTGCATGCGCTGGTAGCGGGAGATGACGTCGGTAATCGTGTAGTTGCGCACATGCCCCATATGCAGCTTGCCGCTGGGGTAGGGGAACATGGACAGGCAGTAGAACTTTTCCTTGCTGGCGTCCTCTGTCACTTCAAAGCTCTGCTGTTCCTCCCAGAACTGCTGGGCGGAGGCTTCGACTGCGGAGGGGTTGTACTGCTCTTCCATCGATTGGGGACCTATACTCTGTGATCGAAAATTGTGGGGAAATGCCCGGAATCTCGCCTGGGCCTTCCCCGACCGGGTTCGCCCGCGGCATCAGATGCTTTGCCAAACGCGGGATTATAGGAGGGATACAGTGACGAAGGAACCGAAGTTGCCGCCGGAGGAGGATCTGGCGGAGGAACTGCGCCGGGATCTGGAAGATCTGGTGGAGGGGGAACTGGCGGTGGAAGACCTGACCGCCAACAAGGTCGCCTTCCTGCGTGCCTGGTTAAAAGATGACCTGCACCGCGCAGCGGACTACCTGCGCGGGCTGGGGGGCGAGCTGCAGACGCTGGAGGAGCGCGGCGGCAGCTGGCTGCTGGACAGTGCCGACCCCACCGAGACCGCCTGGCCCAACCTGATGCGCTGTATCAGGGCGGGCAAGCCCTGGGCCCTGGCCGGCGAGCGCACCGTGGCCGGGGAGGAGCTGCAGTGCCTCGGCTGCGGCTACCGCGCGCTGCCGCCGGAGAACAGCCAGATCACGCCCTGCCATCGCTGTGGCTATGGCTGTTTCCGCCAGATTGAGGGTGGCCTGGAAGAGTAAGCGCCGGGCTTTTGGAAGTTCTGGGGCGGGCCGTACCCCGCCCGGCCTTCAGCGCTTTGTGGCAACTATCGACTGTGAAGTTTAAGGACAATAAATGGAGTTCCACGCCATCTTGACCACCCTGGTTATGCCTCCGCTCGCCCCCTTGCTGGGCCTGCTGTTGGCTTTTATCTTCTGGTGTTTTCCCGCCGCCTCGCCTTTCGCAAAACTGTCATTGCCGCTGGCTATGCTCTCGGCCGCCACGCTGTGGATATGCGCGACACCGGCATTTTCCGCCTGGCTCGGGGGGCAGTTGGGCAAGGCGGTACGGGATCCCGAGGCGGTGCCCCAAGCTGTGGTGATCCTCGGTGGAGGCCGTTACCGGGATGAGAAATCCGGTAACGAACGCCTGTCGGCCACCAGCCTGGAGCGGGTCGCCTGGGCTGTGGACAAGGCACCGGAACCGCTGCCGGTCATGGTGTCCGGCGGTCGCGTATACGAGCGGGAGCAGGCCTCCGAGGCGGAATTGATGGCGGAGCTGATGCAGAAATTGTTCCGGCGGCCGGCAACCTGGCGCGAGAATTGCAGTCGTACCACGGCCGAGAATGCGGTCAATTCGGCGGCGCTGCTGCACGACTCCGGCATCGAGAGCGTGGTGCTGGTCACCCACTGGTGGCATATGCCCCGGGCGGCCAGGGTGTTCGCCCGCGCCGGTATTCAGGTACAGCCGCTGTCGGTGGGCGGCGCAGAGGAGCTGTTGCCGCGGGCGCAGACGGGATTGCTGCGCTGGTTGCCGAGCGCGGCGGCGCTGCTGCGCACCCAGGTCTACTGGCGGGAACTGCTGGCGCGGGCCTGGTACTACTGGCGGCCCCTGCCGCCGGTGCGCGCATGCTGAGGCCGTATGCGACAGGCGCAAGGAACCATCGGTGAAGCGCGGGTTCCTATGGAACGGGCCAACTGCAGGCCGAACGGGAGTCACCTTATGCGCTTGTCGGACCCGCTAGGCGGACATAAGATGGCAGGCCTCACAGTGGCTGCCTTTGTTGTTTATTGTCGATCAGGAGTCGTTGGCTGTGAGCAGCAATAACAATAAAAGAGGTACTTTGAGATGACGGGTATTCCTTCATCCTTCTCCCCCATTCAACTGCACAACCGTCTCAACCGACCGGTACAGATCGGCTTCAAGCGCACGGTCCAGGACGGCCGCGAGCTGGTTTTCCTCTGTGCGGGTAGTGAGGGGACGGCTCAGGTGAGCAAGAATTTCGAGACCTTTGCCGGGCAGATAGTGCGGGAGTTCCGCCTGGAGCCGGCCGAGGTCGACTTCGTCGAGTTGCGCTGCGATGGCGAGGAGCGCCACTGGTACCGCTGGCACGCCCAGTGGGTGGGCTCGGCGCCGATGGAGTGTCGCGCGGAGCTGGTGGTGGGCGAGTCCGGCCGCCGCTACCTGGCGCAGGCGCTCGGTCGCAGCGAGGAGGCGGCGTAGGGGCAATCCCCCTGCGTGCCGTTAGCCGGTTTGGCAGCAGCGTCGCCGCTGGGCCAGTTTATGAATGTTCAGGCCTGCGCTTTCTTCGCGTGTCCGTTCTTCTGCAGCAGGTCCGCGAGTGCCTGTTCCAGGGTCGGAAACCGGAAACTGTAGCCGCTGTCCAGGGCGGTACCCGGCTCCATCTTCTGGCTCGCCAGCAGCAGTTCCTCCGCCATATCCCCGAACAACAGCTTCAACAGCCAGGCCGGTGCGCGCATCAGGGACGGGCGGTGCAGTTGCCTGCCCAGCAGGCGGGTAAAGCTGTTGTTGGTGACGGCCTCCGGGGCGCAGGCATTGAACGGGACGCAGAGGTGGTGGTCGATGGCGTGCAGCATCAGGCCGATGATGTCCTCCTCGTGAATCCAGCTCATCCACTGCTCGCCGGAACCCATCGGCCCGCCCACGCCCAGGCGGAAGGCCGGCAGCATCTGCGCCAGCGCGCCGCCGCGGGTGGAGAGCACGATTGCCGTGCGCATGGTGCCGACACAGATACCGGCTTCCTGCAGGGGCAGGGTGGCCGCCTCCCAGTCGCGACACAGTTGCGCGGCGAAGCCCCCGCCGGGGGGGCTGTTCTCCCGCAGCAGGTCTCCACCGCGATCGCCGTAGTAGCCCACTGCCGAACCGGACAGGAAATAGCGCGGGCGCCGGGCCTGGGACAGGGACCAGTGCACCAGTTTCTCCGTGGTGTCCAGGCGTGAATTGCGGATTTCTGCGCGTCGTTTTTCCGTCCAGCGGTGTGTGATCGGTTCGCCGGCCAGGTTCACCACCACATCGACCGGGGTGTCCACATCCTCGGGTTCCCGACAGCCCGAGGCCGCCTCGCCGCAGAGTTTGTGCACCTTGTCGGGTTTCCGGCTCAGGACAGTCAGAGTGTTGCCCCGCGCCAGCCACTGTTGGCAAAACAGCCGGCCGATCAGGCCCGTGCCACCGCTGATTAGACAATGCATAGAAGAGGGCATCCGTGCCGCCATTTTGAAGTAATTTGTCTGCAGCATAGCAGTCGAAGCCAGCAATGACGGGCGCTGGCGGTGGTTGATGCGATATATGTGCAATTTAAGGGTAGCTTCCGGCGCCGGGTGGAAGCCCGGCGTCGAAGTGTCGTTGCGACAGTGTCAGTCAGTCGGGAAGCTCGCCCGCCAGCGGGCTCTCGGCGACAGCCCTTTTCCTGCGACGCAACAGCACTGCGCCCGCCAGCATCGGCAACGCCAGGGCAAAGACTGCAGAAATTCCCGCCAGCATAAAGGGCGTATTGCCGCGCATCGCCGAGACTTCGCCCACCAGCGTGGCCTGCTCGAACTGGGGCAGTCTGCGGGTGATCCGGCCGCGGGGATCGACGATGGCGGTGACGCCGGTATTGGTGCCGCGCACCAGGTAGCGACCGGTTTCCAGTGCGCGCATCTGCGCCATCTGCATGTGCTGCAGTGGGCCGATGGAGTCTCCGAACCAGGCGTCGTTGCTGATGGTCAGCAGCACCTGCGACGAGAGTGCGCTGTCGGCCACCATGCGCGGGTAGACGATTTCATAGCAGATCAGCGGTGCCCAACTGGTACCGGCGGCGTGCAGCGGCTGCTGCCCCTCCGCTCCCGGTCGAATGAACGAGGTGGGCAGGTCGAAGAACTCGATGGTGCCGCGAATCCATTCCTCCAGCGGTACATATTCGCCGAACGGCACCAGGTGGCGTTTGTGGTAGACCTGCGGGCTGCGGCCGAAGACGGCCGCCGAGTTGTGGATGATCCTGCGGTTGCTGTCCGTGTCCTGCTGGTCGTAGAGCAGGCCGCTGATCAGGTCGATCTGTGTCTTTTCCGCGTTGCGCTGCAGTGCTTCCATCAGGTTGGGCGCCTGGTGGTACAGTAGCGGCAGTGCGGCTTCCGGCCAGATGACGACGTCCACACCCCGGGCGCTGAGCTCCTGGGTGCCTCTCTGGTAGCGGCTGATGGTTTCGCCGCGGAACTCCGGCAGCCACTTTTTCTCCTGGGGAATATTGGCCTGTACCAGCCCCACCTCGAGGGTCTCGCCCTCGGGATGGGTCCAGTTCACCTGGGTCAGCAGGGCACCGGCGGGCCAGGGCAGGGCGGCGGCCAGCAGCAGGGCGATGCTGGATTTTTCCCTGATCGGTGTGAGTCGCCCGCTCACAAGCAGTGCGATCACCGCGCTGGTGAGCGCCAGCAGCAGGCCGATACCGTAGACACTGAGCACCGGGGCCCAGCCCGCCAGCGGTGTGTCCAGGTGTGCGTAACCGGCGAACAGCCAGGGGAAGCCGGTAAAGACCCAGCTGCGCAGCCATTCGCTGGCGAACCAGAGCGCGGCGAAGGCCAGGGCGAAGCTGGCGCGATTGTCGGTAAAGCGGCCGAGAAAGCAGAACGGCAGTGCCAGCAACACTGCCAGCACGGCGGCGAAGCCGCCGGTCAGCAGCAGGCCCAGGGGCACCGAGGAGTTGCCGAAGTGGGTGATGGAGACATAGACCCAGGACGCGCCGGTGCCGAACAGGCCCAGGCCGTAGCAGAAGGCGAGCCAGAAAGCGCGCCTGCCCGGCAGTCGCTGTTCGCCGGCGGCGCGCAGGTAGAGCCAGGCGAGCAGTGCCAGCGACAGCAGGCCGCAGATCCAGTAGCCGTAGGGGGCGAAGGAGAGGGTCAGCAGGCCGCCGGCAAAAATCGCCAGTGCTGAGTGTTTAATCACCGGTTTCACTCTGTTTACCGCTCTCGCTACTCCGCATTACTCTCAGCAGGTGAATTTGCCGGTTATCGGCGTAAAGTACACGAAAGGTGAAACTGCCCAGGCGGGTGATCTCGTCGCGCCCCGGCAGGTGGCCGAAGGACTGCATGATCAGGCCGCCGATGGTGTCGAATTCCTCGTCGCTCAGTTCGGCTTTGAAGTACTCGTTGAACTCCTCAATGGGGGTGAGGGCTTTGACGATAAAGTCGTTTTCGCCCACTTTGCGGATAAAGCTGTCCGCCTCTTCCTCGTCGGTTTCGTCTTCGATCTCGCCGACGATCTCCTCGAGGATGTCTTCAATGGTGACCACGCCGGAAACGCCGCCGTACTCGTCGATCACCACCGCCATATGGTAGCGGTTCTCACGGAATTCCCGCAGCAGGATATTCAGGCGTTTGCTCTCGGGAATGATATTGGCGGGGCGGATGATATCTTCCAGGCGGAACTCGCCCACGCCCTTCAGCACCAGTGGCAGCAGGTCCTTGGCCAGCAGTATGCCGCGAATGTCGTCGACGCTGTCGCCGATGACCGGGAAGCGGGAGTGGCCGGATTCGATGATCTTGGGGAGGAATTCCTCCGGTTTGTCCTGCAGGCTGACGACCACCATCTGCGAGCGCGGGATCATGATCTCGCGCACCTGCTGGCTGGAGACATCCAGCGCGCCCTCGATGATGGACAGGGCCTCGGCGTCGACCAGCTGGTTCTCCGCGGCGTCCTTGATGATATCCAGCAGTTCATCGCGGGACTTGGGTTCTGCCGAAAAAGCCCCGAACAGCTTTTCCAGCCAGTTCTTCTCACCCTTGCTGGGTGAGGGACTACTTGGGGGTTCGTCAGTGGTCATGGAAGTGGCCATGCTCCGGGTTTCTCTCACTCTTACATTAGTGGGCTGCTCGCAAAGTCAGGTAACAGTTCGCTTCGCCAAAGTTACCGAACTTTACAAGCAGCCCACTAGTCACTGGTTTCAGCGGCGGGAAAGCCGCCGCCGTTGTCTATTCCTGTACTTCTGCCGGGATATAGGGATCTGTAAACCCCAGCCCCTCCAACAGGCTGGTTTCCAGGCCCTCCATGATCTCCGCGTCCGCATCCTCGATATGGTCGTAACCCAGGAGGTGCAGTGTGCCATGGACCACCATATGTGCCCAGTGCGCGGTGGTGGCTTTGCGCTGCTGTTCCGCCTCGCGGGCGACAACGGGGGCACATATTACAAGATCGCCGAGCAATGGGAGATTTAAATCCTCCGGCAGCTCGGCGGGAAAGGACAAAACATTGGTGGGCTTGTCTTTGCCGCGGTACTGGTGGTTCAGTTCCCGGCTCTCGTCTTCATCGACGATGCGTACACTGAGTTCCGCCCCGGCGCGGCGGTCTGCCAGCGCGGCGGTGGCCCAGCGGTGGATCTCATCGTCGGAGGGGAGGCCGGTGCAGCGGCTCGCGCGCTGCACCTCGAGGGTGAGTTCGGTCATGATCGCGATCACATCGGCGGGCGGCGGCCTCAGGCCGCGTCTTCGCCCGGTTTGCCGGCCCTGCCTTCCAGGGAGAGGGCCTCGCGCTCGGCTTCGTGGGCGTCGTAGGCCTCGACAATGCGCTGCACCAGTGGGTGGCGCACCACATCCTTGGCGCCGAAGTGGGTGAAGCTGATGCCGTTGACCTTGCCCAGTACCTCGATCGCATGGCGCAGGCCGGAGGACTGGCCGCGGGGCAGGTCCACCTGACTGGGGTCGCCGGTGATCACCGCGGTGGAGCCGAAGCCGATGCGGGTCAGGAACATCTTCATCTGCTCGCGGGTGGTGTTCTGGCTCTCATCCAGGATCACGAAGGCGTTGTTCAGGGTGCGGCCGCGCATATAGGCCAGCGGTGCCACCTCGATCACGTTGCGCTCGATCAGCTTGCCCACCGTCTCGAAACCGAGCATCTCGTAGAGGGCGTCGTAGAGCGGGCGCAGGTAGGGGTCCACCTTCTGGCTCAGGTCGCCGGGCAGGAAGCCAAGCTTTTCGCCGGCCTCTACCGCCGGGCGTACCAGCAGGATACGTTCGACATCGTCCTTCAGCAGCGCTTCCACGGCGCAGGCCACCGCCAGGTAGGTCTTGCCGGTACCGGCCGGGCCTATGCCGAAGTTGATATCGTTGGTCTGCACCGCGCGCACATACTTGCGCTGGTTGCCGCCGCGCGGTCGTACAGAGCATTTCTTGGTGCGGATCAGTACCACTTTCTCCGCCTCGTCTGCCTTGTCGTTGCCGCCCTGCTGCAACTCCTCGACACCGGACTGCTGCAGCGCCAGGTGGATCTCCTCCGGCGTCAGGTGGTCGCGGGTATCGGTTTCCTGATACAGGAAATTCAACAGTTCACCGGCGGCGCGGGCCGTTTCCGGCTCGCCGTAGAAGGCAAACTGGTTGCCGCGATTGCGGATCTCGATATCCAGTCGCTGTTCTATCTGGCGCAGGTGTTGGTCGAATTGGCCACAGAGGTTGGCCAGGCGGCGGGCGTCGTTGGGCTCAAGGGTGATACTGTGAGCGAGGGTATGTGTTTCCAAATTGGTTTCCGGCACCTTTATCTGGGGGATTCATTGCTAGGGTATACCCATTTTCCCGGTAGGGGAAAGGGCAGAGTGTGACGAATGGGTTCTAACTGGTTCTAGGACTTATAACATGGTGGTATTACAGTTCCGGGACTCGGGACTCGGGACTCGGGACTTAGCGTAGGGTGCGCCGTGCGCACCGTCACCGGGTCCGATCGAAGGGCGCTCCCCTCTCCCTAACCCTCTCCCGGTGGGAGAGGGGACTGTACGGTGCCCGATCTAAATCAGCGGCCCATCCAGCTCCGAGTCCACCAGCGTGCCCCGCAGCGAGTTCGGCAGCGCCTCTTCGATCAGCACATCGGCAAACTTGCCGATCAGCGCCAGGTCGTCGCAGCGGAAGTTGACCACGCGGTTGTTCTCGGTCCGGCCCTGCAACTGGCCCGGATCCTTTTTCGACACGCCGGTCACCAGCACCCGCTCGGTGTTGCCCACCATGCGCCGGGCGATTTCCGCCGCCTGCTGGTTGATACGGTGCTGCAGCAGCTGCAGGCGTTGTTTCTTGACGGCTTGCGGAGTGTCGTCGGGCAGGTCCGCCGCCGGGGTGCCCGGCCGCGCGGAATAGATGAAGCTGAAGGAGATATCGAAACCCACGTCCTCGATCAGCTTCATGGTGTCCTCGAAGTCCCGGTCGGTCTCGCCCGGGAAGCCGATGATAAAATCGGACGACAGGCAGATATCCGGACGGATCCGGCGCAGGCGGCGGATCTTGGATTTGTACTCCAGTGCCGTGTGGCCGCGCTTCATCGCCATCAGGATACGGTCGGAGCCGCTCTGCACCGGCAGGTGCAGGTGGTTCACCAGCTCCGGCACCTGGGCGTAGACATCGATCAGCGCATCGGAGAACTCCACCGGGTGGGAAGTGGTGTAGCGGATGCGGTCGATACCGTCGACGGCGGCCACGTAGGTGATCAGCTCGGCGAAATCGACGATCTGGCCATCGTCGCCGGGGGCGCGGTAGGCGTTGACATTCTGGCCCAGCAGGTTGACCTCGCGCACGCCCTGGTCCGCCAGGTGGGCCACTTCCTCCAGCACGTCCGCCACCGGGCGGCTCACCTCCTCGCCGCGGGTGTAGGGCACCACGCAGAAAGTGCAGTACTTGGAACAGCCCTCCATGATGGACACGAAAGCGGTGGCGCCATCGGCCTCTGGCTGCGGCAGGCGGTCGAACTTCTCGATCTCCGGGAAGGTCACGTCCACCACCACGGCACCGTTCTTCTGTTCACGGGTCTGCATCATCTCGGGCAGGCGGTGCAGGGTCTGCGGGCCGAAAATCAGGTCCACGTAGGGCGCGCGTTTGGAGATGGCATCCCCTTCCTGGCTGGCCACACAGCCGCCGACGCCGATGATCAGGTCGGGATTTTTTTCCTTCAGGTGCTTCCAGCGGCCCAGTTGGTGGAACAGTTTTTCCTGCGCTTTCTCGCGGATGGAACAGGTGTTGACCAGCAGCACGTCGGCGTCTTCCGGGTCGTCGGTGGGCACCATGGCGTGGGACTCCCCCAGCAGGTCGCGCATGCGCGCCGAGTCGTACTCGTTCATCTGGCAGCCGTGGGTCTTGATGTAGAGCTTTTTCACCCCGGTGCTTTCCGGGGTTTCGGTCAGTTCGGAAGACATAGATCGCCTGGTTAAAAACTGGTCAATCGAAAAGGTGGGGCATTATAGCGGCCCCGTTCCGGACTGCATAGACGGGGCTGGGGGCGACTGCTATGCTTGCCCGCTTTTTCGAGGCCGACGTCAGGCTACCATTGGTGGGGCGAAAGCTCCCTTTTTGAGATCTCTATGGCGAACCCGATTTACAAAGTCATCTTCCACAACCAGAGCCAGGTGTACGAACTCTATGCCCGGGCCATCTACCAGAGCGATATGTACGGCTTTATCGAGGTGGAGGAGTTTGTCTTTGGCGAGAAGTCGCAGCTGGTGGTGGACCCCAGCGAGGAAAAGCTCAAGTCCGAGTTCAACGCGGTGACCCGCTCCTATATCCCGATGCACAGCATCGTGCGCATCGATGAAGTGGAGAAAGAGGGCACCGGCAAGATCGTGGAAGTAAAGGGCGACAAAGTGGCCCAGTTTCCCTTCCCCGCCCCCGGCCGCCCGCCGGTGGATACCGAGTAGATCGACCGGCGGCGACGCTTCCGACGCCGCCGTCCCTCCCTCCCGACGGTAATCGGTGCGCCCCGGGGCGCCGCCTTCAACTGCTTTACCCTTTTGTACCCCCGTGCGCCGGCGATTTGTCGCATGTGCGGCGCAGGGTTTCGCCTGCGTGGCTATTCTGTAAACAGAGAGTTCTGCTGCCCTGTTCTTGCAGGTAAGTGAAATTGGGCCGGCCCGGCTCTGGGAACTGAACCCCAAGTCTTGAGTTGGAAAGTACCTAAAAGTGGGATGTATTTAGGTGAAGTCGATGACCTCCATACCGGCAAGCAAATCAGCGATCTCCGCCCTCAAGCTGGAGCAGCGCGTCGAGCGGGATGTGAAAGCGGGGATTCCGGAGCTGGACCGGACCCGGCACACGGAGAGCGAGGAGAGTATCCGCGCCTATGTCGCCAACGAAGTGGTCGGCAAGGTGCACCGCAAGCGCCAGGACGAAATTGACGAACAGGCCGGGGCGCGCAACGAACTGCACATCCGCCAGCTCTACCAGGAACTGGGCAATACCGACCGGGAGCTCAGCAAGAAGATCGAAAGCCGCAAGTCGGCGCTGCTGCAGGAACTGCAGCAATCGGCCCGGGACCTGGCTTCCGCGCGCGCCGACCTGGAGATATTCCGGCACAACAACGGTCTCACCCGCGATGCCGAATACCGCGAATCGAAACTGCTCCACTACGCCACCATCTTTTTTATCGTTATATTCGAAACCGGGCTGAACGCCTTCTTCCTGTCCCGCGGCAGCGAACTGGGGCTGCTGGGTGGGTTTTTCCAGGCCTTTATCCTGTCGCTGGTCAACCTGGGCCTGGCGGTGTTTATCGCCTCTTCCCTGCGCAACCTGTTTCACGTCCATATTCTGCGCAAGCTCTGTTTCGGGGTGCTGTTTGTCGCTTTCTCTGCCGCATCGATTTATTTCGTGCTGGGAGTCGGGCACTACCGCGAGGCGCTGGAGGCCAACCCGTTCACCGCTTCCCAGGTGGCCGTGACCAGCCTGTGGGCGGACCCCTGGGGCATCCGCGATTTCAACTCCTGGATCATGGTGATTGTCAGCGCCATCGCGCTGTCTGCCCTGGTGGCGAAATTCTTTGTGGTCGAGGACCGCTACCCGGGCTACACGGCAATTTCGCGGCGGGTCAGGGATCTGCAGAGACGCTGGCTGGAACTCTGTGGCGACGCCTTCAACGAGGTCGGTGACGCGGTCGATGAAACCCAGCAGGTCCTGTCGGAAAAGGATCGCCAGCTCCGCTCCCAGTTTATCCAGTTCAAGGCCAGTATCGAGCGCAGCGAGGAAATCCGCCGCGAATACGAGGAGGATATCGCCCGCGCTCAGGCACTGCTGGACGAGCTGGTGCGTTACTACCAATCGCACTCGGCGCGGATCATGAACCGGCGCGCGGCCTATTTCGGCGAGTTGCTGCGATTTGAATTGGGCACACTGCCGAAACTCAATACGGTCGGCCTCGACCAGCACCGCGAGGAGCTGCAGTTTTTCGAGAAGATGGTGGCGTCCCTGGATCGGGAGTATGCGGCGGCCATGGAGCTGATCGGCGAACGCTGGGAAAAGGCCCGTGCGGATATCCGTGACTTTATCGGCCGGGTCGAACGGGAAAACGGGTTGGGTACGCCGTGACGAGGCGTTCGCGCAGCCGGTTTTCGGCGGAGGATCGCAAGGGGCTGCTGCTGTTCGCCGCCGGTATCGCGATACTGGTGGTGCTGGTCGCGGTGGTGCTGCAGAAACTGCTGTCGGCGGAAAACGCCTACGACCGGCACACACTCTGCAATGAGCGCCTGCCGCGGCAGGTCCACCACCTGTTTATTATCGATGTCTCGGATGCCATGTCCGCGCACCAGAAAAATTTCCTCAACCGGCATATATCGCGCCTGCTGGAAATGTCCGGGATCAATGACCGCTTTACCGTGTTCGTGCTCGACGAGCGCTACGCGGGCCTCTCCGATCCGATCGTCGATCTGTGCAAACCCAGGTCCGCGGAGGACGTCAGCGGCCTGACGGCGAACCGGCTGTTTGTCGAGGACCTCTACCGGAAGCGTTTCGAGGTGCCGCTGCAGACGGCCATTGCCGATACGGTCTCCGCCGGGGATCAGCCCATTTCCCCGATCTACGAGGCGCTGTCCGATGTTGCCGCGCTGAAACGCATTGATCCGCGCGCCGACGAGGTCAACCTGACGCTGGTCAGCGACATGATCCAGAACTCCCGCGCCGGCTCCGTTTTCCACAGCGGGCCCTCGGCGATCGAGCAGTTGCCGCTGATCGACCTGCGCCGCGCCAAAACGCGAGTGCTGTGGCTGAGCCGCGAGAAATACAAGCGGTACCAGACGCCGGAACTGGAGACCAGCTGGGAAGACTATCTGGCCAGCGTGTCGCGCTTCGACCAGATCGAAAGGGTCCGGAACTGATTGGCACTAAGTTAAGGCTCGGGACGGGCCCGCTACCGGGGGTTCTTTGCGGAACACGCCGTGAATACATCCCTGTAGGCTTGTCCGCGAGGTCCCTCTCGCAGACAGTCCCGCAAAGAACCCCCGGTAGCGGGCCTTTCGCATCAGACTTATTGGCTTAACTTAGTGCCATTCGGTCCGGAACCGTTTGGTCTTCTCGGTTTGTGGCGTGGACTGGGGCACCGGATGAGGCGCCGGGTTCCGCCCTGAAATAAATTCTTCACCAAAAAATCCCTTTTTTGTAAGAAAAGTCGATCAAGGTATCCCAAACCTCCAATTGGGACCTTGGCATGAGCAACCGCTATCGCGCACTGTGGATTTCCGATGTTCACCTGGGCAGCAGGGACAGCGAGCCGCAACGGCTGGCGGATTTCCTGGCCCAGAACCGCGCCGATACCGTTTACCTGGTCGGCGATATCTTCGATATGAAAGCGCTGGCACAGGGCCGGGGCAGCTGGTGCCAACACTCCTCGATGCTGATGGGGATGCTGGCGGAACTCAGCAGTCAGACCCCCGAGGTGATCTATGTGCCCGGCAATCACGACGCGCCCATGCGCAGCTGGGCCGGCAAGCGGATCGGCAATATCCGCGTGGAGCGCGACTGGGTGCACGAATCCGCAGACGGCAAGCGCTACTGGGTGACCCACGGTGACCAGTTCGAACACGCCATCGATATCAATCCCATCAGCTACCACATCGGCGACCACAGCTACTACCTGATGCTGCGCCTGAACCGCTGGATCAATTACTGGCGCGGTCGCTTCGACAAGCCCTGGTGGTCGCTGGCCAACCATGTCAAAAACCGCGTGCAGGCGGCCAGGCGCATGATGAACAGTTTCGAGGACGTGGCGATTCGCGAGACCGCGCAGCGCGGCCTGGACGGCGTTATCTGCGGCCATATCCACCGCGCCGCGCTGCACCGCAGGAGCGGTGGCGAGGGCCCGGTGACCTACGCCAATTGCGGCGATTGGGTGGATTCCATGAGCGCCGTGGTGGAGCAGTCCGACGGCAGCCTGGATCTGTTGCACTGGCATCGCACGCCGAAAATCGCGCGCATCATGACCGAGGCGGTGGCCGCATGATTCAGTTGGAAAGTCTGCTGCAGAGCAATCCCTGGTACAGCGCCGCGCCGCAGAAACCGGCGCGGCGGCTGGTGTCGGCAACCCTGAAGAAAATCTGCTGCGAGCAGCAGTTGCAGGAGTTCGGGCGGCTCTATCCGCACCTGGGTGGATTGGATTTTATCCGCCAGGTGTTCGCGTTTTTCGATTTCCGCTACGACCTGAACCCACTGGAGCTGGAGCGGATTCCCGACAGTGGGCCGCTGGTGATCGTGTCCAATCACCCGCTCGGCAGCCTCGACGGCCTGGCGCTGATCGATATGGTGGCGCGGGTGCGCAGGGACGTAAAAGCGGTGGCCAGCCAGTTGTTGTGGAATATCGAGCCGCTGCGTTCCTACCTGCTGCCGGTGGACAATTTCAATGGCCGCACGCGCCGCGGTGATGTCGAGGGTATTTACGATCACCTGCGCGCCGGCGGTGCCATTATCGTTTTCCCGGCTGGCGAGGTGTCGCGCCTGACGCCGCAGGGAGTGCGCGACGGTCGCTGGAATCCGGGGTTCGCCCGCTTCGCGGAAAAGACCGGTGCGCCGATACTGCCGGTGCAGGTGCGCGGCCGCAATTCGCTGTGGTTTTACGGCCTGTCGATGGTCAACCGGCCGCTGTCGACCCTGTGGCTGATCCGCGAGATGTTCAAGCAGAGCCACGGCAGTATCGATATCCGTATCGGCAGCCCGGTAGAGGCGGAACATTTCCGCCACTGGCCGCTGACACCGCGGGCCCAGGCGCGCCTGTGGCGCCAGCATGTCTATCGCCTGCATAAATCGCCGCGCCCGTTGGGGCCGGAGATTATCGCCGCCGCCGAATCGGCGGACGATGTAATAGGGGTCATCGACACCTGCGATACGCTGGTGCAACAGGGCGAGTTCTCGGTCAGGCTGTACCGCCAGCGGCCCGATTGCCCGGTGATGCGCGAACTGTCCCGCATTCGCGAGATCGCCTTCCGCGCGGTGGGCGAGGGCACCGGCCAGAGCCGCGACTGGGATGCCTTTGACGCCCACTACGATCACCTGCTGCTGTGGGACAACAGCCGCCGCCAGATCGCCGGCGCCTACCGGTTGGCGAAGACCGACAAGCTGGCACCGGAACAGATCTACAGCGGTACGCTGTTCAATTATCCCAGGCCGCCGCAGCAGTGCCTGCCCGGTTCCGCGGAGCTGGGGCGCAGTTTCCTGTTGCCGGAGTACTGGCGTGGTCGCGGCCTGGATCTGCTATGGTGCGGTATCGGCCAGTGGATCGCGCGCAATCGCGTGCGCTACCTGTTCGGGCCGGTGTCCATGCCGGGCAATTTCCCGGCGCGCGCCAAGTCGGCGATCGTGCGCTATTTCCTGCACCACTTCGCCACCGACAATCCGCTCGGCGATGCGCGCCTGCCGTTTTCCGAGGCGCGCGATGACCTGCCGCCGCTGGGCGGCGATGCCGGCGAGGATATGGTGCAGTTGAAAAAGATCCTGAAAGAAGAGGGCGTGATGTTGCCGCCGCTATTCAAGAAGTACACCGCGGTGACAGAGCCCGGCGGGACCAGTTTCCACGCCTTCAATGTGGATCCGGATTTCTGCGATTCGGTGGATGGGCTGGTGGTGGTGGATCTGGAGAAGATGGATCCGAAGTTTTCCAAACGCTACCTCGGTGCTTGAATTTTCCACCCCGGGCCGGACTCTTTCACCGTAGGATGGGCAAAGCGTAGCGTGCCCATCAATCCCGAGCGGCAGGGTGCGCCGTGCGCACCGCTCATCGGGCTGGTGGGGCGTCCGCAGATGGGCTCGTAAGCATGCTTCGGGACGGCCCCGCTCCCGGTGGCTGTTTGCTCAACAGCCTCATCGGCACAAATCGGCAGGGCCGCCGATTTGGACGCCGCAGGCGCCCGAAGGGCGAGGGACATGGATGTCCCGAGTCAATCGTTTCACAAACAGCCCCCGGCTGCAGGGCCTTCACATCTGGCTTGGATGTTCTTTTTGGGCTTGATCGGGGGCGCACCCTACCTGAGAGTCCCGAGTGATTCGCGCCATCCCTGGCGCTTACCGCTACGCGGGCGCCTTGCGGCGTCCAAAATTGTTCCCGACAATTTTGTCCCGAGTCCCGAGTCCCGAGTCCCGAGTCCCGAGTCCCGAGTCCCGAGTCCCGAGTCCCGAACCTACGCCGCCTCCAACTGCTTGCGCACACTCGCCAATTTCACACACAGCACAAATACCGACATGGCCGTGTCCACTTCCTCCAGCGGCGGGAAGCTGGGGGCGATGCGGATATTGGTGTCTTGCGGGTCCTTGCCGTAGGGGAAGGTGGCGCCGGCCGGGGTCAGCTTGACGCCTGCGTCCGCGGCCAGCCTGACCACTTCGGTGGCACAGTCCGGGCGGGTATTGAAGGATACGAAGTAGCCGCCTTTCGGTGTTTCCCATTCGCCCAGGTCTGAATCGCCGAAGGCCTTTTCCAACTGGCCCAGCACACATTTGAATTTCGGTTTCAGGATTTCGGCGTGCTTCTGCATGTGCGCCTTGAGCATGGTGAACTCGGCGAAAAAGCGCGAGTGGCGCAGCTGGTTCACCTTGTCCGGGCCGATGGTCATGGCCTGCATCTGCTGTTTCAGCGACGCCAGGTTGGCGGGGCTGCTACTGACAAAGGCCACGCCGGCGCCGGCGAAGGTGACCTTGGAGGTGGAGGCGAACTGGATCACCGAGTCGGCGGTGTCGTTGGCCAGGGTGGCGCTGCGGATACCGGGCAGGTTGACCTGCTGCTCCAGGTCGTGGATCGCGTAGGCGTTGTCCCAGAAGATGCGGAAGCCGGGGTTGGCGATCCCGCCCAGTTGCGCCAGGCGATCGACGGTGTCGGCGCTGTAGGTGACGCCGGTGGGGTTGGAGAATTTGGGCACGCACCAGATACCGATGATATCGGAGTCCTCGCGCACCAGTTTCTCGACCGTGTCCATATCGGGGCCGGTGTCGGTCATGGGCACGTTGACCATGCCGATGCCCAGTTGCTCACAGATGGCGAAGTGGCGGTCGTAGCCGGGCACCGGGCAGAGGAATTTCGGCTCTTTCAGCTCGCGCCAGGGGGTGTTGCCGGCAAAGCCGAACAGGTAGCCGGTCAGTACCGCGTGGTACATCAGCGTCAGCGAGCTGTTGCCGCCGGCCATCACTTCCTCACTGGGAACCTGCAGGATATCCGCACCCAGGTCGCGGGCGCAGGCGAGGCCGTCCAGGCCGCCGTAGTTGCGGGTATCGGTGCCGTCTGCCGCGCGGTAGTCGCCGTTCAGGATGCCGTCGAGCTTGTCGGCCAGGTGGAGCTGGTCGGCGGACGGTTTGCCGCGGGTGATGTCCAGGCTGAGTTCGTGTCCGCAGATTCGCTGGTACTGCGCACTCAGTTCCTTTTCCCACTCTTGCAGTTGTTCGCGGCTGGCGGAGTCGATATGCACGGTTTGTCCTCGATTTGGCTTATGGGAGGCGGGAGCTTAGCAGGCGCGGGGCGGATTCGTCAGCTCCGGTGGCCAGTGCGCCCGGGGCGAGCGGCGCGAATGGGCCCGGATCAAGAAATGTGATCACGTGTTCTCTTGCAGGGAGGCCGCGCGTAGCCCGGATGGAGCGCAGCGGAATCCGGGAAGGGCGATACGGGCATGGGTGCAGTGGCCCCGGCTTTCACTGCGTTCCATCCGGGCCAATCAGGCAATTATCTTGCTGTCGGCCCGGGAGTCAGCGATTGGCCAGCTCGCGGAAGTCCTGCGCATATTCGCGCAGTGTTTCGCTCAGGTGCTGTTGCTGTCGCGGTGTGGTGCTGGCCAGTATTTTTTCGCTCAGGGCGCGCGCGCGCTGGTGCCGCTCTTCCTGCATCTGCCGGTACTCGCCCGGCCACAGCTGTTCCGGGTTCAGCATCAGGTCGCGCAACTGCGACTGGTAGTTGTCCGGTCTGCGTCGCAGCAGTTCGATAAAGCGCGCCTGCCACTTGGCCCGTTGCCGGTCCCGCAACTGCGGGTTGTAGCTCACCTCTGCCACCCAGGCGGCGATCAGCCTTTCCTGTTCATCGCTGAGGGAGCCGAGCCAGCGTTCGCTGTGTTTGCGGATCTGTTTTTGGCGGCGCCGCTGCACTTTCTCCGGGGACTCCCGCCATTTTTCCAGGGATTCCGCGCGCTTTTCCCGCAGGTTTTCCTCCAGCTCGTCGATCTGCTGTCGGTCCAGGGTGCCGGCCAGCGGGATCAGCAGGTCGTAGAATTGCGTGCTGGCGGTCTCCCAGTAGCCGCGCGCGGTGTCTTCGACGGCCTCCAGCCGCACGGCTTCCAGGTTGCCGCTGTCCACCTGCCCGGCCAGCTGTTCCATGGAATCGGCATAGCGGGGCAGTTGGGTCTGGCGGTGCCAGGCCAGGAAACTGTCGAGGGCGGTCTGTAGCTGATCCTCCTGCTCGCGGTTCAGGTCCACGTAGTCGTCCAGCTGCCAGCGCAGCCAGCGGTCGAGTTGCCCGTAGGCGAACTGGATGCTGGAGCAACTGCCGAGCAACAGCAGAATTGACAGTAGAGCGGTCGTGCACAGGATCCGAAATGCGCAGTTCGAAGCGAGCCGGGCCGGGTGAGTCATTCGTTGCATCCCTGTAATGAGTAACCCGCCGCTATTCTGGCAGGCCCATGGACACAAGCATAGCCGCCCCCATAGCACTCGCGCGCAACCGGTGGCGCCGGCACTACTGGATCCAGACCTCGACCCGGCTGTTTTTCACCGGCGCGTGCTCCCGGTTGGCGGTCAGCGGTGCGAAGGCGCCCAGCGCCAGGATGTGGCTGTCGCCCAGCTGGTGGTCGCGCAGCAGCGCGCCCTGGACCTTGAGGGCGCGGAAGCGGGAAATCAGGTCGGCGATATTGTCGTTGGATTTGCGGTCGGAGAATCCGACCAGGGTCAGGTCCAGTTGCTGTCCGGATCCTTCCATATAGTGTTCCAGCCGCCGCAGGTCCTTGAGCGCGCGGTTGTCGAGTTCCGCGCTGCCGTCGGTAAAGCGGAAGGAGATGCTGAGGCGCCGGCCGCTTTCCATCAGCGCGCGATAGGACTCGGGCGCGTTGGGGTAGGGCGTCATTTTCAGTGCCACCGGTGTCAGGTTGATGAAGCCGGTGTCCGCCACCAGTTGCTGACCCGGGCCGGATTCCACAAAGTGCAGGAAGGCGTCCACGTGGGGTTTGTGCTCGCCGGGATTCCTGTACAGGTACAGGCGCCGCGTCAGTGGGAAGTCCTCGGTGGCGATGATGCCGCTGTCTGGGACCACCGCGGCCAGGTTGCCGGCCTTGATCGCCACCTTTTTGACGCCATCGGCATCGGCGTAGGGGAGGTAGCCGATGGCACCGCGCCGCTCCTGCACCAGCCGCTCGGTTTCGGCATTGCCGGATACCTCGCGGACTCCGCGGGCCGCCGGTCGGCCGCCGCCGAAGACTTCGCCGTCGAAAGTGGCGCGGGTGCCGGATTCGGTGTCCCGGTGCAGTGGTTGGATCGGCAGGTCGGCACCGCCCAGTTGGCGCCAGTTGCGGATTTCGCCGCTGTAGATCTGCGCCAGTTGGGCGAGGGTCAGTTGGGAGATGGGGTTGTCCGGATGTACGGCCACCACCAGCGCGTCCAGCCCGATCACATGCTCCGCCGCGGCGCCGGTGAGGTCGCCGAAGCGTTCGAGCATTTTTACTTCCTTCGGCTTTATCCTGCGCGAGGCCATGCCGATATCGGCGCTATTCTTGTCCAGCGCCTTGAAGCCGGTGCTGGAACCCAGGGCGACGATCGGTACCTCGACCGCATTGCCGGCCAGCCGGGCGCTGATCCAGTGCCGTTCGCCGTCGCTGCGCTGCTCGATGCCGGTAGCGTCTAGACTTTGCAGGTACCCCTTCACCAGTCGCGGTGCCAGCTCGGCGCCGATGGTGTTGGACCCGGTCATCCGGAACAGGGTCTGCGCTTCCTGTGCCGGTGCAGCCAGTACCGGGCAGGAGAGCAGGGCGGTCAGCAGACCGTATAGCCACAAGCCCTTCATATCCAATGATCTCTCGCTCTGGGTGGGCTTCGGGAGAGCGCAGAATTCACTTTCCCGATCCTTGTTGTTATGGGTTGGCAGTCTGCGCGCGATCTGGCGCACAATTCAAAGCGGCTGCTTTATCGCAGAAAAGTGTGACGTGCGTATTGCAAGCTGGCGCCGGGGGTTGAAGAAAGGTGACATGGGCAGGACAGAGCGCGCCCCAATGACATGGGAGAACAAGTTTTGATCAAGCCGGGCCCTGTTTACGCCTGCGGGCGCAATTTTTTATGGAAATGGGATGACAACGCTGTCATTTGTCCTGTAGTATCCCTTCCATATTGGCACTGGCGCCCCTTGGCCGGGTATCGGCCCGGGAACGCGATGATCGCGTCCCGGTGCATTGCCGTGCCGGCGCGCCGATCGGGCTTCCCCTGGGGGAAATCGTGTGGGAAGCCCGGTGAAGACACATAACAATACGAAATCTTAGAGGCCGGTACAGATGGTTGCTTTGAGAGACAGGGACATACTTTTTATTGGTGTTGACGGCGGTGGCAGCAAGTGCCGCGCGTCTATCGTCGACGCCGACAATCGCCTTCTCGGCACCGGAGTTGCCGGTCCCGCCAACCCGCTGCACGGTTACGCCCAGACCATAGATTCCATCGCCCGCTCCGCGGCCCTGGCCCTGGCCGATGCCGGGCTGGCGCCGGAAACCCTGGGCAAGCTGGTTGCCGGCGTGGGGCTGGCGGGGGTGAATATGCCGCGCCTCTACAACGAAATGGCCTCCTGGGCCCATCCCTTCAAGAAAATGTACCTCACCACCGATCAGCACTCCGCCTGTCTCGGCGCCCATCGCGGCGGCGACGGTGCGGTCATCATTGCCGGTACCGGATCCGTCGGTTACGCCTGGGTCAATGGTGAGAGTACCCTTCTGGGCGGGCACGGTTTCCCGCACGGGGACAAGGGGAGTGGCGCCTGGATGGGAATGGAAGCGGTGAAATACCTGCTGATGGCCCTCGACGGCCTGGCAGAGGATTCGCGCCTGAAGGGCGAACTGCTGAAGATGCTCGAGAGCAGTACGGCCAACGAGGTATTCGAGAAGATCGGCGGCAAATCCTCCAGCCACTACGCGCGCCTGGCGGTGCCGGTGATCGAGTGCGCCGAGGCCGGCGATCCGGTGGCGGTGGCGATCGTTCGCGACGGCGCCGGCTATATCAGCGACCTGGCCGACAAGCTGCTGGAGCTGAATCCGCCGCGGCTGTCGATGATCGGCGGCCTGGCGCCGCGCCTGCGCCGCTGGCTCGCGCCACATGTGGTGAAGCGCCTGGCCGAGCCGCTGGATCCACCCGAACTCGGCTGTGTCTATTTTGCACAGCAGTCCCTGGCCGGAGAGGCCAGCGCGAGCAAGCCGGCCGCCAAGAAGGCCGGCAGCAAAGCACTTTACGGATAACGGAAGCAGAAATCCTATGACCGCAGCAACTACTGCCGAGACAACACAGGGTGACAGCGCCATGGCCACCACCGTGATGGAAACCGAGGCCCGCGAGGCGCCGGAGCGCATCGCCGGGCAACTGCAGGCCAATGCCGGCATCATGGCACAGCTGGGTGAACGGCTGCGCCGCGAGCCGCCGAAGTTCGTGATGATCGTCGGCCGCGGTTCCTCCGATCACGCCGGCGTCTTCGCCAAGTACCTGATCGAGATCGAGACCGGGGTGCCGACGTTTGCCGCGGCGCCCTCTGTCTCCAGTGTCTACGGTCGCAAGTTGAAGCTGGACGGGGCGCTGGTCATCGTGATCTCCCAGTCCGGCCGCAGCCCGGACATTCTCGCCCAGGCGCGTATGGCCAAAGAGGCGGGCGCCTATACCGTGGCGCTGGTCAACGATGAATCCGCGCCGATCAAGGATATCGTCGACCAGATGGTGCCGCTGAAAGCCGGCCCGGAAAAAGCCGTGGCCGCCACCAAGAGCTACCTGGCGACACTGTCGGCCGTGCTGCAACTGGTGGCCAACTGGACCGAAGACAAGGAATTGCTGGAAGCGGTGGACAAGCTGCCGCAGACCCTGAAGGAAGCGGTTGCGGCCGATACCCAGCTGCGCCCGGAGGACCTGGCGGCGGTCAAGAACCTGGTGGTGTTGGGGCGCGGCCCCGGCTACGGCATTACCCGCGAGTTGGCGCTGAAGCTCAAGGAAGTCTGCAATATCCACGCGGAGTCCTTCTCCAGTGCGGAATTCCTGCACGGCCCGGTGACGCTGGTGGAGCAGAAGCTGACCGTGGTCAATGTGCCGATCGAGGACGAATCCTTCGAGGCCCACAGCGAGCAGATCGCCGATATCATCCGCCGCGGCGGCACCCTGGTGAACCTGCATGTACCGAGCAAGGGCGTGCACCCGCGCGTGGCGCCGCTGGCACTGCTGCAGCGTTTCTATATCGATGTGGCCCACGTGGCGGTCAGCCGGGGGATCAACCCGGACGAGCCGGCGGGGCTGAAGAAAGTCACCCAGACACGCTGATTGCCGGAAGTGGAGGTTGACGTGACGCGCACATTTATCGCGGAGCAGCTTTTCGACGGTGAACAGGTTCACCGCGATATTCCGCTGGCGATCGACGACCGCGGCTGCATCCAGTCGGTCGGTGGCCAGGCCCCCGCCGCAGCCGAGCGGCTGCGCGGTCTGCTGGCGCCGGGCCTGGTGGATGTGCAGGTCAACGGTGGCGGCGGTGCGCTGTTCAACAACGATCCCAGTGTCAACGCGCTGGGCAAAATGAGTGCGGCGCACGCGCGTTTCGGTACCACCGGTTTCGTGCCCACGCTGATCACCGATCAGCTGGATGTAATGCGGAAGGCCGCCGATGCGGTCAGCGACGCGCTGCGCGAAGGGGTGCCGGGCGTGCTGGGCGTGCACTTCGAGGGGCCGCACCTGAGTACGCCCAAGAAGGGCACCCACGAGGAAAAATTTATCCGGCCCCTCAGTGACGAGGAGCTGGCCCTGTACGGTCGCGACGACCTGGGGATCAAGGTTGTGACACTGGCGCCGGAAAATGTCGCGGTCGGGGATATCCGCAGGCTGGTGGACCTGGGGGTAAAGGTGTGCCTCGGCCACTCCAACGCCGACGGCGCCACTGCATCCGCGGCGGTGGATGCCGGCGCGACCGGTTTTACGCACCTGTACAACGCCATGTCGCCGCTGCATTCCCGCGAGCCCGGCATGGTGGGCACGGCGCTGATCCGCGACGAAGCCTGGTGCGGCCTGATCGCCGACGGCCACCACGTCTGCGCCGAGGCCATGACACTGGCCCTGAAAGCCAAGCCCCGCGGCAAGGTCCTGCTGGTGACCGATGCCATGTCACTGGTGGGCAGCAGCGAGACCAGCTTCCCGCTGTTTGACCGGGTGGTGACGAAGCAGGGCGATAAACTGACGTCCACCACCGGTGAGCTGGCCGGCTCGCACCTGGACATGATTTCCGCGGTGCGCAATATCCGCGACTGGTGTGGGGTGGCGTTGACCGAGGCGCTGCGCATGGGCGGGCTTTACCCGGCGCAGTTCCTGGGGATGGATGCCGGCCGTATTCGCGTCGGCGACAGTGCGGACCTGATACTGTTGGACGACGAATTGCGGGTTCGGAGAACCTGGATTCAGGGCAAGGAAGTATTTGCAGTGTAGGGGCCTGCCCGCGGGCTCCTGCTGACGACTATAACGATAAAAGGTGCTCCCTATGGAAACTGCAGTTATTGACGAAGGCCGGGTCGGGGCCAAAAGCAGCCTGGTCCCCATGCTGATCATCGGCATGCTGTTTTTTATTTTCGGCTTCGTGACCTGGCTGAATGGTGCGTTGATTCCGTACTTGCAGACTGTCTGCAGCCTGACCTCTTTTGAGGCCATGCTGGTCGCCTCTGCGTTCTATATTGCCTATACCGTAATGGCGCTTCCGATGGCGGCCATTATCGAGCGCACCGGCTACAAGGCGGGTATGGCTTTGGGGTTGGCACTGGTCGGCGTAGGCGCGCTGATTTTTATTCCGGCGGCCTATAGCCGCATGTTCGGTGTTTTCCTGCTCGCCCAGTTTGTCGTGGGCTCAGGCCTGACCATTCTGCAGACCGCGTCCAATCCCTATGTTGTGAAACTCGGCGCACCGGAAACGGCGGCGGTGCGGATCAGCATCATGGGGCTTCTCAACAAGGGAGCCGGGATTGTTGCGCCGCTGGTGTTTGCGGCCCTGGTTCTGTCCGGCATCACAGGCATCTCGGACACTGAACTGGCAGTGCTCAGTGACGCTGCCAGGGATAGTAAGTTGGCTGAGTTGGCCGGACAGTTAGTGAGCCCCTACGTCGGCATGGCCATCCTCGGGTTTGCCCTTGCCGTCGCCATGATGTTTGTGCCTTTGCCCGATATCGAAGACGAGGTCATCGAGGGGCAGGAAGAGGTCGCGGTTACCCTCCCTGTTCTGCTGAAATTCCCGCAGTTGATCCTCGGCTCCATTGCGCTGTTCTTCTACGTCGGTGTGGAAGTGATCGCGGGTGACGCTATTGGGCTGCTGGGCAAGCAGGCCGGTGTTGGCGCCGCGACGGCCTCCAAGCTCACTGCCTATACGATGACTTTCATGGTGGTGGGCTATGTGTGCGGTATTGCCGCGATTCCGCGCTTTATCAGCCAGCAAGTCGCGTTGTTTATTTCCGCTGTGCTGGGGATTGTGTTTACGGGACTGGTGATGACCGGTTCCCTAGACAGCACCGCCCTGTCTGCGGCGAGCCTGTCCCACGTGGGCCTGCCGGAAGTGCCAAATGCCGTGTTCTTTGTTGCCCTGCTGGGTTTCGCCAATGCCATGTGCTGGCCGGCAATCTGGCCGCTGGCTTTGGACGGACTTGGCAAATTTACTTCCAAGGGCGCAGCACTGCTGATTATGGGGATTTCAGGCGGTGCAATTCTGCCCCCATTGTATGGGCACTTCGCCGATACCGGTGATGGTCAGGCCGCCTACGTGATTGCGATTCCGGCCTACCTGTTCATCATGTTTTACGCGCTCAAGGGGCACAAGATGCGTCGCTGGAGTAAAGGTTAGTCGCCTGCGCCCCCGCCGCTAAGTGGGGCGCCGCCCAGTGTGCCGGGCCCAGTGTGCCGGGCACTGCAGATTGTGTGGTTCAGTCTGATTTTATTGTTGTTTTCTTTTTGGTTCTCGTCATCTTTGCCCTCCTTGTGAGGGCATTTTTTTATGCGGAATACGCGACTTGACCCGGTGTATGGCGTGGCAGTTACAGGTCGTGATCAAGCGTCGGAGAAAGCTCGGCGGCGAAACGCGGTGCAGCACATGCTGTTGCGCATTCCTGCAACGCGTCCCCGCGCTTCACCCGCTTCGCGGGCAGCCTGCGG
Source organism: Microbulbifer litoralis (assembly GCF_023634065.1). Taxonomy (GTDB): domain Bacteria; phylum Pseudomonadota; class Gammaproteobacteria; order Pseudomonadales; family Cellvibrionaceae; genus Microbulbifer; species Microbulbifer litoralis. Next base: position 231,549 of record NZ_JALKCV010000001.1, on the reverse strand, counting down.
CCGTGCAAACCTGCTCCCGGCAGAGTTGTCCGCACTCGTTATTCATCATTCATGATTTCAACCGGCGCCGGCCCGCTGGAGTCCCGCACCACCAGCTCTGGCGTAAACTCGCGTTTGATGCCGGCCTCCTTGCTGGCCGAACCGCTCTCGGTCGCCTTGCCGCGGGTCCGGCTCAGCAGCAGTGCCGCGGCGCACTTGGCGATTTCGTTGTTGGGCTGGTGGGCGGTGGTCAGTTTGGGCCAGGTCTGGCGGGAGAAGGGGCTGTCCTCGAAGCCGACGATCGACAGCTGTTCGGGAATGGCGATATTCATCAGGCGGGCGGCGAACAGCGCACCGGCCGCCATTTCGTCATTGCTGGCGAAGATGGCCGTGGGCGGGTTGTCGGACTGCAGCAGCTTTTTGGCACCGTTGACACCCGAGTCGAATGAGTACTCCCCCTTCAGGACCAGTTCCCGCTCGACGATGATACCGGCGTTCTGCATCGCGCGGCGATAACCGTCCAGGCGGCCGTGGGTGGAGACGTGTTCCTCGCCGCCGCAGAGAAAACCGATGCGCCTGTGGCCGTGCTGCAGCAGGTGGCGGGTCAGGTCGTAGGCGGCGGCGCTGTCGTCCACCTGGATGCAATTGCCCTCGTCCTCGAGCGCCGCTTCGCTGGACACGATGCGGACATAGTCGACCTCCAGGCGCTTGACCGTATCGATCACCGATTGGGTTTCGGAGAAGGGGGGCGTCAGCACCAGGCCGGCGATCTTCGAGTGTTCCACCAGGTCCTGCAGTTCCCGGTGCACCGTCGGGGAGCCGGCGTTGCTGGGGTGAATCAGCAGCTCGTAGCCGCGCGCCTTGCAGGCCTCGAGTATGCCGTTCTGCATGTCGATTACATAGTAGGCGTTGGGGTTGTCGTAGATGAAAGCGATGGTGTAGGAGCGGGTCCCGGCCAGGTTGCGCGCCGCCAGGTTGGGCTGGTAGTTCAGTTCCGAGACGGCGTCCATCACCTTCTTCCTGGTGGCGGGGCGTACCGACGGCTCGTTGTTGATCACCCGGGAGACGGTCTTGATCGATACGCCGGCTCGCGCGGCGACATCGTTGATGGTCACTTTCATCTGTGGCGCTGGTCCTTGTTGTTTGGGCGGCGCTGGTGGCCTGTTCGGCGCTGCTCTGGCCGAGTCCGGCATTCTAGCAGTAAATGGCGGTGAGTTTGTCCTGTGCGCGGGCGGCGCCGGCGCTGTCGCGCTTCCGGGTTTGTTTGCGGCGCCTGGTTACAGATGAAATTGACAGGGCGGGGTCGCTGTGGGAATCTCACTTCTTTATGACAGCGCTGTCATAACGCTGTTGCCGGGATTCGTAATTTCCCCGGCGGTACGGCAGCGGCGCCACAAAAACAATAACCGGCACCCGCATCCCGTCGCGGGGCCGCATTCAGAGGGGTTCTCTATGGATATCACCCAACTTTCCACCTGGCAGCAGCTGGAAACCCAGGCCCGGCAGATGCGCGGTCGCCACCTGCGGCAGCTCTTCGCAGAGGAGCCGCAGCGGGCGGCGCGCTACTCGCTGGAGCTGCCGGAATTCCTGTTCGATTACTCGAAGAACCTGGTCGACGATGAGGTTCTTGTAAATTTATTACAGTTGGCCCGGGATACCGACCTGGAGGGCCTGCGGGCCAGAATGTTCTCCGGAGCGCCAATCAATGGCACCGAGGGGCGCCCGGTTCTCCACCCGGCATTGCGCGGCGGTTTACCGGATCCGGTTGAACTGGACGGCGGTCCGGTGGCGGATCTGGTGGAAACCGAGCTGGGGCGCTTGAAAGAGTTTGTAAATTTACTACATAATGGCGGCGTGACAGGATACACCGGCAGGCGGATTACCGATGTGGTCAATCTCGGTGTCGGCGGCTCCCACCTCGGCCCGGAAATGGTGATCGGGTCGCTGCGGGCCTACCGGCGCGACGATGTGCGTGTGCACTTCGTTTCCAATGTGGATGGTGCCGAACTGGCGGATGTGCTGGCCGGGCTGGATGCCGAGACCACCATGTTCGCGGTGTCTTCAAAGACCTTCGGCACCACCGAGACCATGACCAATGCGCGCAGCGCGTTGCGCTGGTTCGGCGAGTTGGCGCCGCGGGAAGCGGTGTTGCAGAAGCACTTTGTGGCGGTGACGGCCAGCCCGGAAAAAGCGCGCGAGTTCGGTATCGAAGCTCAGCGCGTTTTTCGGTTCTGGGACTGGGTCGGCGGGCGCTTTTCGCTCTGGTCGGCGATCGGTCTGCCCATCGCCATTGCCGTGGGCTTCGACCGTTTCCGCGAACTGCTGGACGGCGCCGCGTCGATGGACCGGCATTTCCACGAGGCGCCGCTGGAGAAAAATGCGCCGGTATTGATGGCGCTGCTGAGTGTCTGGTACTGCACTTTCATGCGCTACCCGGCGCACGCGATCCTGCCCTACGAGCAGGCGCTGCACAGGTTGCCGGCGTACCTGCAGCAGGCGGAAATGGAGAGCAACGGCAAATCTACCACCAGGGCAGGGGAGGAGGTCGGTTACGCAACCGGCCCGCTAATATGGGGCATGCTCGGTATCAACGGCCAGCACGCCTTTTACCAGTACCTCCACCAGAGCCCGGAAGTGGTGCCGGCGGACTTTATCGGCAGTGTCGCACCGGGGCACGACCTGGAAGGGCATCACGAGATACTGCTGGCGAACATGCTGGCGCAGAGCCAGGCATTGATGAACGGCGTCGACCGAGAGCAGGTGAGTGCCGGGCTGGCGGCTCGGGGATTGGGCGAAAAAGAGATCGAAAAACTCGCTCCATTCAAGGTGCACAAAGGCAACAGGCCGAGCAACACCATCCTGTTGCGGAGGCTGGATCCGCGCTCCCTGGGTGCCCTGGTGGCGTTGTATGAGCACAAGATTTTTACGCAGGGCGCGATCCTGCAAATTTATTCGTTCGATCAGTGGGGCGTGGAACTGGGCAAGGGGCTGGCCGCGGCACTACAACCACAGTTGGAGAGCGGTGAACTGCACCATCAGGATGCCTCCACCGCCGGCCTGATCGACTACTACCAGCGGGTGAGCAAAGGTGCCCCGGCGCCCGAGCCCGCCAGTTGAACAATAGGCAAAAGGGTTATGGTTCACAGCAAGGTTCAAGCAGTTACCGAGCGGATTATCGAACGCAGTGAGGAGACGCGGGCGGAATACCTGGCGCAGGTCGATCGGGCCCACTTTGAGGGCCGTGCCGCCAGCCACCTGTCCTGCGGCAACCTGGCGCACGCGATCGCCGCCTCCACGGACGAGGACAAAAAGCTGATCGCGTCCGGGCGCGGCCCCAACCTGGCGATCGTCAACGCCTACAACGATATGCTGTCGGCGCACCAGCCCTACGGTGCCTACCCGCCACTGCTGAAGGAGGCCGCGGCGCGCAACGGCGCCACGGCGCAGGTTGCCGGCGGCGTGCCGGCCATGTGCGACGGCGTGACCCAGGGCCGCGCGGGCATGGAACTGAGTCTTTTCTCCCGCGATGTGATCGCCATGTCCACGGCCATCGCGCTGTCCCACGATGTGTTCGAGGGCGGCATGTTCCTGGGCATCTGCGACAAGATCGTGCCCGGGCTGGTGATCGGCGCACTGGCGTTCGGCCACCTGCCGGCCATGTTCGTGCCGGCGGGCCCGATGCCCACCGGCATCTCCAACTCGGAAAAGGCGCGTGTGCGCCAGCTCTACGCCGAGGGCAAGGTCGGCCGCGACGAACTGCTGGCGTCCGAGAGCGCCTCCTACCACAGTCCGGGTACCTGCACTTTCTACGGCACCGCCAACTCCAACCAGATGCTGGTGGAGATCATGGGGCTGCAGTTGCCCGGCAGTTCCTTTGTCAATCCGGGCACCGACCTGCGCAATGCGCTGACCAACGAGGCGGTGAAGCAACTGGTGCAGATTACCGAGCCCAGCCGCCATACGCCGATCGCCAAGGTCCTGACCGAGAAGGCCTTCATCAACGGCATTGTCGGCCTGCTGGCCACCGGCGGTTCCACCAACCACACCCTGCACCTGGTGGCCATGGCGCGCGCCGCCGGTATCCAGCTCACCTGGCAGGATATGGCGGAGCTGTCGGATGTGGTGCCGCTGCTGTGCCATGTGTATCCGAACGGCACCGCCGATATCAACCACTTCGCCGCCGCCGGCGGCATGCAGTTCCTGATTCGCGAACTGTTGGGCGCGGGCCTGCTGCACGACGATGTGCACACCGTTCTCGGCGACTCGGGCATGGCGCCCTACTGCGAGGATCCGTTCCTCAACGAAGACAGGACCGGGGTGGTCTGGCGCCCGACGGTGGAGGAGACCGGCGATGCCGATATCCTGCGCCCGGTCAGCGATCCGTTTTCCGGCCACGGTGGCCTGCAGCTGCTCGAGGGCAATATTGGCCGCAGTGTGATCAAGGTGTCGGCGATCAAGCCGGAATACCGCACAGTGAAAGCGCCGGCCATTGTGTTCCACGACCAGGATGCCCTGCTGGAGCGTTTCAAGGCCGGCGAACTGGAAAAGGATTTTGTCGCCGTGGTCCGCTTCCAGGGGCCGCAGGCCAACGGCATGCCCGAACTGCACAAGCTGACCCCGACCCTGGGCGTATTGCAGGACCGCGGCTTCAAGGTGGCGCTGATTACCGATGGCCGTATGTCCGGTGCCTCGGGTAAGGTGCCGGCGGCGATTCACGTATCGCCGGAAGCGGTTGAAGGCGGTCCCATCGCCAAGATCCGCGACGGCGACCTGATCGAGCTGGACGCCGAAGCCGGTGTGCTGCGCGTGCATGTCGACGACGCCGAGCTGGAACAGCGCCAGGCGGCCGAGTGCGATCTCTCCGGCAGCGCCCGCGGCATGGGGCGCGAGCTGTTCGCCAATATGCGGGCGATCGCCAGCGGCGCCGAGAGCGGCGCAAGTATTCTCTACTGAACAATCGCGTGGAGAACGGAAGAACGCGATCTACAAACAGAGCAAAAAATATGGCTAATGCTTTTGACATGGTGTTGTTTGGCGGCGGCGGGGACCTGTCGCTGCGCAAACTGATTCCCGCGCTCTACCGGGCGCACAAGGAGGGCGGCCTGGCCGAGGGCAGCCGTATCCTGCCGATCTGTCGCCGCCAGGGGGACGTGGACAAATATCTGGAGACCGCCCAGGACGCCCTGAAAACGCATCTGCGCGAGGGCGAGTACAGCGACGCGGTCTGGCAGGAATTCAGCCAGATGCTGCGCGCGGTGGCGGTGGATATCGCCAAGCCGGATGAGCAGTGGGACCAGCTGGCGGATATTCTCGGTGGCGACGAAGAGCGGGTGCGCCTGTTCTACCTGGCGATCCCGCCGGCGGTATTCGGTATCTGCTGTGAAAACCTGTCGCTGAAAGGGCTGATCAACGAGCAGTCCCGCGTGGTGGTGGAGAAGCCGCTGGGCTACAACGCCGAGACCTCCGACGAGATCAACAGCAAGATCGCCAGCTACTTCCCGGAAAGAAGCATTTTCCGTATCGACCACTACCTGGGTAAGGAAACGGTACAGAACCTGCTGGCGCTGCGTTTCAGCAATGTGCTGTTCGAGCACCTGTGGGATGCCAAGACCATCGACCATATCCAGATCAGCATTTCCGAGACCGTCGGCCTCGAGGGCAGGGCGGGTTTCTACGACGAGACCGGCGCGCTGCGCGACATGGTGCAGAACCACCTGCTGCAGCTTTTGTGCCTGATCGCCATGGAATCCCCCAACAGCATGTCGGCGAAGAACATCCGCGCCGAGAAGATCAAGGTGCTGGAAGCGCTGCGCCCGCTGGTGGACGAAGCGGTGGACGAAAATATCGTTCGCGGCCAGTACGTCGCCGGTGGCCTGGGTAGCCAGCTGGTACCCGGTTACCTGGAGGAGCTGGAGGCCGCCACCAGCAGCACCGAGACGTTCGTCGCCATCCGCGCCCATATCGACAACTGGCGCTGGGCCGGCGTGCCTTTCTATCTGCGCACCGGCAAGCGCATGGAGAAGCGCTGCGCGGAAATCGTGATCCAGTACAAGGATGTCTCCCACCACGTGTACGACGAATCCGCCGGCCCGGTTCTCCCCAACCGCCTGGTAATCCGCCTGCAGCCGGAAGAGAGCATCAAGCTGATCCTGATGGCGAAGAAAATGGACAGCCTGACCATGGAACTGCAGCCGGCCGAGTTGAACCTGACCCTGTCGGACACTTACGACAGTTTCCGCAGCGACGCCTACAAGCGCCTGATGCTGGACGCGGCAGCGGACAATCCGGCGCTGTTTATCCACCGCGAGGAAGTGGCCGCTGCCTGGGCCTGGGTCGACCCGATCATCGAGCACTGGCGCGAGATCAACAGCCAGCCGCAACTGTACCGCGCCGGCAGCTGGGGCCCGCAGGCCGCCAACGAACTGCTGGACCGGGACGGTCGCCACTGGTTCAACGCACAGTAAACGCCCGTCGACGGGCGAATGGAATTTCTCATGGTAGAAGAAAAATTTTATTCCGATCGCGAGCGCCTGGTACAGGCGCTGACCCAGGACTGCGCCAGTGCGCTGCAGCGGGGTATCAAGGAGCGCGGCCAGGCGAGCTTCCTGGTTTCCGGCGGCAGCACACCGGAACCCGCCTACCGCGCCCTGTCGAAGCGGCCGCTGCCGTGGCAGCAGATCAATGTCGCGCTCGTCGATGAGCGCTGGGTGGACAGAACGGAGAAAGGCAGCAACCAGGCGTTTATCGAGAAAAGCCTGTTGCAGAACAACGCTGTCGACGCGCCTTTCCTGGGCATGAAAACCCCGCACGCCACCGCCGCCGAAGGCGAGGCCGACTGCGAACGCGCCTACGCTGAGCTGCCGCGCCCGTTCGATGTCTGCATTCTGGGAATGGGCGGCGACGGCCACACCGCGTCGCTGTTTCCCCACGCCGACGGCCTGGAGGCGGCACTGGACCCGCAGGCGACGCAACTCTGCCGGGCCATCACCGCGAACAGGAGCGAGGTCACCGGCGAACACGTCGAGCGTATGACCCTGAGCCTCGCTGCCATTCTGCAGTCGCACGATATAAAGCTGCTGATTACCGGCGATGAAAAGCTCAAGGTCTATCGCGAGGCGCTGCTCGGCAGCGACGAACTGGCAATGCCGGTGCGCAGTATTCTCAAGCAGGGGCTGAAGCCGGTCACTGTCTACTGGGCACCGTGAGGGCCCCGGCGCGCGTTGCCGGGCCAATCGTAGGGTGCGCCGCGCGCACCGGTAAGAAGGAATCTGGAATTTAACGATGCAAAACAATCTCTCCGCAGTACTGGAACAGGCCGGCGTAGTGCCGGTGCTGGTGATCGACAAAGTTGAAGATGCGCTGCCGCTGGCGGAGGCGCTGGTAGAGGGCGGCCTGAACGTACTCGAAATCACGCTGCGTACCGAGGCGGCACTGGCCGCGGTGGAAGAGATTGCCCGGCACCTGCCCGATGCCCATGTCGGCACCGGCACGGTCCTGAACGGGGACGATATCCAGCGCTCCGTCGACGCCGGTGCGAGTTTCCTGGTCAGCCCCGGGGCCACCGGGTCGCTGCTGGATGCGGCGGAAAAGACCGAAGTGCCGCTGCTGCCCGGGGCCGCCAATCCCTCTGAAGTCATGCGGCTGCTGGAGCGCGGCTACCGCTACCAGAAATTCTTCCCGGCCCAGGCCGCCGGCGGTGTGCCGATGCTGAAATCCATCGGCGGTCCACTGGCTCAGGTTCAGTTCTGCCCCACCGGTGGTGTCGGCCCGGGCAACGCCGCGGATTACCTGGCACTGCCGAACGTGGTCTGTGTGGGGGGCTCCTGGATGGCGGCGCCGAAACTGGTGCAGGCAAAAGACTGGCCGGAGATCACCCGCCTGGCGAAAGAAGCGAAATCGCTGAAGGGACAATAGGGTTTTGGTCCCGATACCGAGAGTGCAAGTAACAAATTCAATAAATCGAGGCTAGCGAGATGAAAATCAAAATTGCCATCAATGGCTATGGCCGCATCGGCCGCAATGTCACCCGCGCTATTTACGAATCCGGCTATGGCGATCGCGTCCAGCTGGTGGCCATCAATGACCTGGCGCCGGTGGAATCCAACGCGCACCTGACCCGCTACGACACCATTCACGGACGCTTCAACACCGAGGTGGCCGTCGACGGCGAATCCCTGGTGATCGGTGGCGACCGCGTGCGTGTCTGCCAGGAGCGCGACCCGTCCCAACTGCCGTGGGAAGAGCTGGGTGTGGACCTGGTGCTGGAGTGCACCGGCCTTTTCACCACCAAGGACACCGCTTCTGCGCACCTGAAAGCCGGTGCCAAGGCCGTTCTGATCTCCGCGCCTTCGAAGGACGCGGACCTCACCGTGGTCTACGGTGTGAACGACGACAAGCTGACCGCCGATCACAAGATCGTATCCAATGCGTCCTGCACCACCAACTGCCTGGCACCGGTGGCCAAGGCGCTGCACCGCGAGCTGGGTATCGAGCGCGGCTTCATGACCACTGTGCATGCCTATACCAACGACCAGAACACCCAGGACGCGGTGCACAAGGACATCTATCGCGCCCGCGCCGCCGCCGACAACATGATCCCGACCAAGACCGGTGCCGCCGCGGCGGTGGGCCTGGTGCTGCCGGAACTGAAGGGGCTGCTGGACGGCATGGCCGTACGCGTACCGGTAAACAATGTGTCCCTGGTGGACTGCCAGTTTATCGCCAGCCGCGAAACCACCGCGGACGAAGTCAACGCGATCATGCAAAAGGCGGCCGAGGCGAGCGGCGGCGTGCTGACCTTCTGTGACCAGCCGCTGGTATCCGCGGATTTCAACCACACCACCGCATCCAGCCATTTCGACGGCAACCACACCCGCGTCAACGGCAACCTGGTGAAGGTAATGGCCTGGTACGACAACGAGTGGGGCTTCTCCCATCGCATGCTCGACACCAGCCTGGCCATGGCCGAGGCACTGGAGTTGCAGAAGGCCGCGCAACCCGCCTGAACACTGAACTTCCCTCTCCCGACTGCGGGGGAGGGGCCAGGGGAGAGGGCAAGCCTCTCCCGATATTTGAGACAAGCCCTGATAGATCCCTATGATTCGCCACACCAAAATCGTCGCCACTCTCGGCCCCGGTACCGACAAGCCTCACGTAATCGAGGAAATGGTCCGCGCCGGTGTCAACATCGTGCGCCTGAACTTTTCCCACGGCAGCCCCGAAGATCACCGCAAGCGCGTGGAGGAAGTGCGGCGGGCGGCTACCGCCCAGAACAAGATGGTCGCTGTGCTCGGCGATCTGCAGGGGCCCAAGATCCGTATCGCGCGCTTTGCCGAGGGCAGCGTGTGGCTGGAGAACAACAGCGAGTTTGCGCTGGACCTGGATTGTCCGTCCAACGGCGGCGACGAAACCCGGGTCAGTGTCGACTACCCGAGCCTGATCAGCGACTGTAAGCCGGGCAATATCCTGCTGTTGGACGACGGCAAAATCCGGCTGGAGGTCACCGGTACCACGCCGCAGAAACTCTTCTGTCGCGTGCTGCAGGGCGGCAAGCTGTCGAACAACAAGGGCATCAACCTGCTGGGTGGCGGCCTCTCCGCGCCGGCGCTGACGGAAAAGGACTACCGCGATATCAAGCTGGCGGCAGAGCTGGAGGTGGATTTCCTCGCCGTGAGCTTCCCGCGCTGTGCGGAGGATCTGGAAACCGCCCGCAATGCCATGCTCGAGGTCGGCAGCCAGGCGGCCATCGTGGCCAAGGTCGAGCGGGCAGAGGCGGTCGCCGACGACGAGCAGATGGACAACCTGATCCTCGCCGCCGATGCCATCATGGTGGCGCGCGGCGACCTGGGTGTGGAGATCGGAGATCCGGCCCTGATCGGCGTGCAGAAGAAGCTGATCAACCGGGCCAATGCCCTGAACCGCGGCGTGATCACCGCGACCCAGATGATGGAATCCATGATCACCAGCCCGACCCCGACCCGCGCCGAGGTGATGGACGTGGCCAATGCGGTGCTGGACGGAACCGACGCGGTCATGCTGTCGGCGGAAACCGCTGCCGGCGACTATCCGGTGTCCGCGGTCGAGTCGATGAGCGAGGTGATCGTCGGCGCCGAGCAGTATCTGGGCAGCGTGCCGCGCCCGGCCGCCAGCCAGAGCGCCTCCGATCGCATCGACACGGTGATTGCCCAGGCGGCCATCGACGTGGCCGCGCGGATCGAGAACCTGTGCGCGGTGGCCGCCCTGACCGAGTCCGGCCGCACCCCGCGCATCATGTCCCGCGCCACCACCCAATTGCCCATCTACGCGCTCACCCGCCACCCGCGCGTCGCGCGCCAGCTGGTGCTGCTGCGCGGCGTGGAGCCGGTCGGGTTCGACCCGGCCTCGGTGCCGCTGGGGCACCTGACGGATTCGATCATCGAGGTACTGGGCTCCCGCCTGGACCTGCAGAAAGGGCAGCGGGTCCTGATCACCCAGGGCGAACGCCTGAATACGGGGGGCCACACCAACTCCATGCGTATCAAGGAAATCGAGTAACCCCCCGCCGGGATATCCGTGCTGCCGCCGCTCACTGGCGGCAGAACGGATGTTCCAGGCCCGCCTTCGCGTCCCGATGTTCCCCGTTGATTGAAACCCGGCCTTCGCCGGCTGGCTGTTACCGCTAAAGTTGTCTTTAGTGACTTTTTACCCGTTACGTCTTCCGCTCTTCCTGTCGCCTGATGGCTATTCGTAACCTCTTGTTTTAGTTTATTTTTTCCTGCGATGAACACAAAACAGCCAAATGGCAAAGTGGAAACGGACGAAGGGTCCTGCAAATTGCCGGTAAAGCAGTAGCATTTTATTTTTTTTGTGTGTATTGTCGTTCGTGAGAATGACAGCGCTATCATAAAAACGAATGACAGCGCTATCATTTTGCGGTACAAGGTGAAAAAAATTTCTAACCAAACCTTTATATCAATAAAAAAGGAAGGGGAAATCGATGCTCAAGCGCAACAAACTCGCACTCTCCGTCAGTGCAGCTGTACTGAGTGGCGGCCTCGCAGCTCCGCTCGCAATGGCCCAGGATGCCTCTCTGGAAGAGATTACCGTTACTGGTATTCGTGGTGCCCTGCAGGATGCCGTCAATATCAAGCGGGACGCGACCGATCTGGTCGATGCCGTGTCTGCTGAAGATGTCGGCAAGTTCCCGGACTCCGACGTAGGTGAAGCACTGGGTCGTATTCCCGGGATCACTGTTGGTCGCTCATTCGGCCAGGGTGCCTCCGTATCCATTCGTGGCGCGGCGCCGACGATGACGCTGACCCAGTTGAACGGTCAGAACGTTGCATCTACCGGTTGGTTCGACAATATTCCCGTCGATCGCAGCTTCAACTATTCCCTGCTGCCGGCGGAGCTGATTGGCGGTATCGAGGTGTACAAGTCTTCTCGCGCCGACCTGAACGAAGGTGGGATCGGCGGTACCGTCATTGTTAAAACCCGTAAACCGCTGGACCTGGATGCCAATACTGCCTGGATCGGTACCCAGGGTCGCGTCGGGACTATCAGTGACGAGGTAGCCCCGGAAGTTTCCGGTCTTTACAGCTGGAAAAATGACTCAGAAACTTTCGGTGTGTTGGTTTCCGCTGCTGTTGAAGACCGTGAATACGTTCGCCGCGGTACCGAATCCGATTATCGCTGGTCTGGCGATGTGGCCCCGACCACCTTCCTGCAGGATCAGGAGCGCAAAGCTTTTGATGTAACTCTGCAATACGCCCCGACCGACGCGCTGTCTTTCACCCTGCATGCCATGTCCCTGGATTTGCAGGCGGACAACACCAACAACAGCCTGTATCTCTTTACTCTGGCTGGTCTCGAAAATGGCAGCACTACTTGCCACTCTACCAACGCCGCGGGTCTGTGCGTATCCAGCACAACCGAGAACGCGCCGGACTTCCGCGGTGATCCGGGCAGTGAGATTGCCGCCAATACTTTCAATCAGACCTGGGGTCGGAAGTCTTCCATGGGTTCCGATACCTTTGACTTCAGCACCGAGTATGAAGGTGACGGTTTCAGTGTCAGCGGCAGTATTGGTTCCACCAAGGCGGATGGTGGTACCGACTTCACCACCAATTTCCAGGACATCAGTGCGACCCAGCCCAAGTGGGAAGGTTCCATTGATGCCTCTGGCAAAGAGATCCAAATCGACACGACCAGTGATCCCAGCCAGACGGTGGACGACTTCGCCGACACCATGGGACCGCAAGGCTGGGCGGTCGCCAGTGGCCCGGCAGAAGATGAAGAAAGTTATGCTCAGTTGGATGTCGAGTTCGATCTGAACGCGGGAATTCTGACCTCCTTCAAAACTGGCGTACGCTGGACTGATCACGATGTCAATCGCCGCAAATACAGAGGTGTACTGAGTGACCCGATTCAGGTTCCGACATCAGACCTCTATAGCGGAGAGTACGAAGTTGGTCAGGACGGTTTTACTGCACCGAAACCCGATCTGGATGCAATGGTTGCCCTGACCCGCGAAAGTCTTGATAAGTGGGTGGAAGAGCGCGCGGGTTACTCCGACCTGAACGAAGAGAATACCGCCTTGTACGGTATGTTCAACTTCGAGTCCGGTGCCCTGAGCGGTAACTTCGGTCTGCGTTACATCTCTAGCGACGTCTCCCGTACACAGTACGATCTGGACGGCACAGACCCCATGGCGGATGAGATCGCTGCGAACATTGGTTACGCCTACTCCTTGTCTACTTACAGTTCTGACTACAGTGATGTGCTGCCAAGTGCTACCGTACGCTATGAGCTGTCGGAGGATTGGGTTCTACGTGCCTCTGCGTCGCAGACTATCAGCCGCCCCAGTTACGACGATATGCTGGTGACTTACAGCGGTTTTGCCGACGACCGTGATAACAACCAGACTCAGCGCTTTGGTAGTGAAGGCCTGCAGCCGATGAAGGCAACCAGTGCCGACATCGCGCTTGAGTATTACTATGGCAATGGCAATCTGGTCTCTGCAACTTATTTTGTGAAGTCCATTGATGATTTTGTGACCTCCGAGATTCTGGTTGACCAGCAGATCGGTCTTGAAGATCCGGCCGGTGGTGACTCTTGGGCGGTCGAAACCCTGAAAAATACCGGTGGTGCAGACATTCAGGGGATAGAGCTGCAAATCCAGCACGCGTTTGACAACGGCTTTGGTGTAGCTGCCAACTATACATACACCGATGCCGAAGCGCCGAAGGATGCGTTTATGGATCAGTTACCGATCTTCACCGAGTCTTCAGAAAATGCATATAACCTGGTAGGTTATTGGGAGAACGATACATTCTCTGCACGTGCGGCATACAATTACCGTTCCGAGTACCTGATCCGTGACGGCGGTTACTGGTACGGTAACCGCATGCACGATGACTTCGGTTCTCTGGATCTCAGTTTTTACTGGTATGCTACCGACCATCTGGATGTTACCTTTGAGGCCATCAATGTTCTCGAGGAAGATGACATTCAATACGGCGCTGCTAGTGCGGAAAGCTCCTCGACCGGTATGAAAGCTCCCCTTCAGGAGGGGTTCCCGGCTTGGTCGTTCCAGGGCGAAGCAGTGTACCAGTTGGGTGCCAGCTACAAGTTCTAAGAGCGTGAGCTAAGGAAAGGCCCAGCATTCAGCTGGGCTTTTTTTTGCCCCGAGATAAGTGATATACAGGGTTCAGGATATAAATCACTTGAGTAAATGATTAGTCTGAATATGCAAACTCTTGAAATTGGTGATGAAAAAAGGAAAGTCATGGTTGTTGATGACTTTCTCGAGAATCCAGAGGATTTGGTTGCGTTCTCGAAGAGTGCGAAATTTGCTCCGTGGCCTATGGCTGCGGAGCGCAAGGGATATCCGGGTGTCAGAACTGCAGCGCCTGATAATCATGCGGCCTTCATCATGGATCGTATAGATCCCCTGATTCGAGAGCAGTTTGATATACCTTTGTCGAGCGAGCTCAAGATTCACCAAGAGACTCTCAATTTAATTACTGTACCTGAAGAGGAGCTGGGTCCATTGCAGAGGGCTCCTCATTTTGATACAAGTAACCCGGCACTCTTTGCTGTCTTGCTGTATCTCTGCGATGAAAGTCACGGCGGAACAGGCTTTTATCAGCATAAAAGTACAGGCTATGAATCTATAACGCCTGAAAGGTGTGAGCATTATTTGGATTGTTGTTATTACGAGTTCAATAAATATCGCAGGCCCAAGAAATATTGCTCTGAATCAGATGACTTGTTTTCCAGGATTGGGTTTGTATCTGCGAAATTCAACCGTTTGGTGGTTTATCGCGGGGTAATGCTGCACAGCGCGAATATCTTAAGTGAGAAAAGTATAAGTTTCTGTCCCGACACAGGGCGATTAACAGCGAATCTTTTTGTTACCTATGACTGATTCTTTTTCTGTTATGTTTTGATCTGTCAAATCGGTTGTCGGGCTTGTAAGTCAGCGGTGTGCTCTGCAATTTTAGCTTGGCTGGAGCGGATTGTGTAGTGGAGAGCCGCGCTATCCACAGTGTATTAGTTCGATGGTTGCGGCCGGATTCGGTGTGTATAGCTGCTCTATGTGCTCCGCCGGGGTAGATGTATTGCCTGGCTGTAGGTGCGGGGTCTTATAAGGAAGCCACGAGTCAGGTGTTTCCCTTTTCCTTTAAGGCAAATATACTGTCCGCTTATTGAGCAGAATAAACAATCAATAACAGGTATAGATGTATGTCTGATCAACAACCCCCCAAAATCGTCCCCCTGCGCAGCGACGTCCACGGCAAACTGAAAGTCCGCGAGCTGGGCACCTTCGAGCATGTCAAGAGTGCCCATATGGTCCCGGTGACCGCGCACGAGTTTTCCCGCCTGGGTGCGGAATACCCGATCGTTTTTGTCAAGAATTCTGATACCGACCAGTTCCAGGCCGTGGCGCTGATGGGGCTGAAGGTGGGGGAAAACCTGTTCGTGGATGGCGAGAAGTGGAAGGGGGTGTTCGTCCCCGGTGCCGTCCGCAATCACCCGTTCGTGCTGGCGCCCGTTGGTGAGAACAAGGAGCAGCTGATGGTCGGCCTGATCGAGGGCAGTCCGGTGGTCGGCGAGGAAGAGGGCAATGCGCTGTTTTCCGAGTCCGGCGAGGAGACCGACTACCTGAAGGCCAAGAAGGAAAACCTGGTCGGCTATCTCGAGAGCGAGCAGATGACCCGGGCCTTTGTCAGCGTTCTGGCAGAGAAGGACCTGCTGGCTTCCCAGAATGTGTCCGTCACCGCCGGTGGTGAGAAGATCAACCTGGGTGGGGTCTATATCGTCGACGAGAAGAAGCTGGGCGAGCTAAGCGAAGAGGATTTCGCCGATTTCCGCAAGCGCGGTTTCCTGCCGGCGCTGTATGCGCAGCTGGGCTCCATGCACCAGTTCTCAAGGCTGGCAAAGATGCACGCAGAGGGCTGATACCGGTTGTTTGGGGCCCTCTGGGGCTCCGTTCCGGCCCGCTGCGCCGTTCGGGTGGCGGGTCCCGGTCGATGAATAACGGGGTGGGGAGCCTCTGTCCCGACCCGATAATAAAGTACTTCATTTCCTCTCTGGCTCTTCTATGCGCGCCTCTCTGCTGTGGGTCTGGCTTTGCTGGCTGGCCGTGTTCTACGGTGCCTGGCTGTTACTGGTGGTCGGCCTCGATCTCTGGAGTCTTGTCCGGGAGCACTGGCCGATGGCCCTGTCCATGGCCATCGGCAGCTATGCCGCTGGTTCCACGCCGATGGGGGGTGGCACGGTGGGCTTTCCGGTGCTGGTGCTGCTGTTCGATATGCCCGCGAGTCTCGGTCGCGATTTCAGTTTTGCGGTCCAGTCGATCGGTATGGTCAGCGCCAGTATCTTTATCCTGTGCCGGCGCCAGGCGTTGGCCTGGTCGATGCTGCGCGGGGCGCTGATCGGTTCGCTGGCGACCATTCCCCTCGGTATCCTGTTCTTTGCCCCTATCGTGCCCGAACTGTGGGTGAAGCTGGTGTTCGCAGTGTTGTGGGGCAGTTTTGGTATCTTCCACCTGTACCGCCTGAATGAGATCACGGCCCTCGAGCGCGCCGGCGATGGGCGTTGTCCACGGGATTTCCGTGTGGGTTTGTTATCGGGGGCCGTGGCCGGTTTTTCGGCGGTGTCGGTCACCGGTGTCGGGATCGATATGGTGATCTATACCGCGCTGGTGGTGCTGAGCCGCGTGGACCTGAAGGTGGCCATTCCCACTTCGGTGGTGATCATGGCTTGCGGTTCGCTTATTGGCGTGGCCGTAAAGTCACTGAGTGGCGATTGGCAGCCGGGGGTGTTTGGCAACTGGCTGGCCGCCGCGCCGGTGGTTGCGCTGGGGGCGCCGCTGGGTGTGTTCGTCGTCGGTCTGATCGGCCGGCGCTCCACGCTTCTGGCGGTCGCTGTGCTGTGCGTGGGGCAGTTTGCCTGGATCTGTGTCGCCGAGCGGGAGGCGCTGGGCGGGGCAGGGTTGCTGGTGGCCTTGATGGCCGTGGGTGCCTGCCTGCTGGCCTTTGAGCGGTTGCGGCGTGTGGGGTTGCGGATGGCCGAGGGGGGCCGGGAGCATTCGGAAGGGCTGTTTAGCCGGGCTGGTCGCTCAGCAATCGGGCGGAATACTGCAAAAATTCGTCCAGATGCTCTCTGATCACGGCTTCGACAATGGGAATTTGAAGTTTCTAGTATTCGTGCACGGCAATATTGCGGAAGCCGACCATCTTCTTTAGTTGCCCTAGGCTCGGGTGATTTTCCCGGCATCGGCGAGCAACTGGAAAATATCCCGCGAACTCTGGGCTATGCCGAGTCCCTCTGCCTGGATCAGGTGTTGCCGCATGTCCAAAGCTGCTTCACAGGCACGTTGAATGTTCAGGATGGCTGCATCCTGGCGGGTGTGGTCTTCGGCAAAGGTGTCAGGGTTCTTGTCGTACTCTTCCCGGACGCGCTGAACGCAGCGTTCAATCTGCACCGTCCATCGATTCGTTCGCAGGGTTGGGCTGTGTTTGCAAGCTTAACGCAGGAGAGTGGCAGTGGGGAGTTCGAGTCGCCGGCGACTTTCCGCCAGTAGGGAAGAAATGGCTGGGGCGGTAGGATTCGAACCTACGCATGACGGGATCAAAACCCGCTGCCTTACCGCTTGGCTACGCCCCAGTATCAGGACTGTGAAGCGACTGCTTACAGTTTGAAAATGGTAGCAAGGGGGAGACTTGAACTCCCGACCTCAGCATTATGAGTGCTGCGCTCTAACCGGCTGAGCTACCTTGCCACTGACTACTGTCCCGGTTATTTTTGCCTTCTGGCCTAACCGAGGGCGCGCATTATCAGGCCAAGGGGCGGGCCTGTCAAGACCCATTTTAGTAATTTAATCAGTAAGTTAGCGAAACTGTCGCGCCCTTAGCGGCGGCGCCCGATAGCGGCCAGCAGCGAGCCCGCCACCACCGCCATGGCGCCGATCCAACTGATCCAGTTCAGTGGTTCCACCTCGATATAGTCCGGCCAGGCGCGCCCGATCAGGGCGCTGAGCGCCAGGGTCATCAGTGGCACCAGGGCCAGGGTCGCACTGACCCGGGAGGCTTCCCAGGCGGCCATGGCTCTGGCGAAGGCGCCGTAGGCGATCAGGGTGTTGGCGGTCAGGAAAGCCAGCAGAACCCAGCCGAGGGTGCCCAGGTTGACGACACTGGCCGGTTCGGCCATCGGCAGGAAGCACAGGGTGCCGGCCAAGTAGATCAGTACCAGCAGGCTCTGCGGGCGGGTGCTGGTGACGATCTTTTTCTGGAAGAAGCCGTACACGGCCCAGGTGGTGGCGGCGACCAGGATAAAGCCGACGCCGAGCAGGTATTCCCGATTGGCCCCGCTGACCAGCTCCTGTAACCGCTGGTTGAAAAACAGCGGCAGGCCGGTGGCCACCATCGCAACGCCCAGCCACTGGCGCGGGGAGAAGCTCTCGCCGAGCCAGATCACGCTGGCGATCAACAGCAGCAGTGGTGCCACCTGGATCAGCACCTGTACGGCGCCGGCGGTGATATAGCTGAGGCCGGTGGCGTAGGCGATGTAGTTGCCCAGCAGGCCGAGTACGGCGAATACGGTCAGCGGCAGCAGCCTGCGGGTAAACAGCTGGTCCAGGTGCAGCTGGCGCGTCCAGCCGTAGTAGGCACCGGCCAGCAGCGCGGCACCGGAGAAGCGGTACCAGGTGACGGTGGCGGCGCTGATATCGCCCAGCAGGCCTTTCATGGCAATGGGCAGCAGGGCCCACATAAAGGCGGTGGTCAGTGCCAGGGGCAGACCGACTTTCCAGTTGGATTGGGGCATGATTTCTTCCCGGCCCGGCTCTCGAAGATGGGGGGCGGCGCCTGGTTTGATGGGGTGGTGGGGAGTGGGCTTCGCTCTCTCCCTCGGGCCCCTCTCCCTGGGGAGAGGGGAGCTGAATCGGGGGCGCCGCGCACACCGTTGGCTGGTTGGTGCGCACGGCGCATCCTACTTGAGTCCCGAGTCCCGAGTCCCGAGTCCCGAGTCCCGGTCTTTAAACGTTGAAACGGAAGTGAATCACGTCGCCGTCTGCGACCACGTAATCCTTGCCTTCCAGGCGCCACTTGCCGGCGTCCTTGGCGCCGGCCTCGCCGTTGTTGGCGATGTAGTCGTCATAGCCGACCACTTCGGCGCGGATAAAGCCCTTCTCGAAATCCGTGTGAATCCGGCCCGCCGCCTGCGGTGCCGTAGCGCCCAGCGGGATGGTCCAGGCGCGCACTTCCTTGACGCCGGCGGTGAAGTAGGTGTGCAGGCCCAGCAGTTCGTAGCCGGCGCGGATCACGCGGTTCAGGCCCGGTTCGTCCATGCCCAGCTCTTCCAGGAACTCCTGTTTCTCGTCGTCTTCCAGTTCGGCAATTTCCGCTTCCAGCTTGTTGCAGATGGGCACCAGCACTGCGTTTTCCTCCGCGGCGATGGCAGCCACCGCGTCCAGGTGCGGGTTGTTCTCGAAACCGTCCTCGTCGACGTTGGCGATATACATGGTGGGTTTCAGGGTCAGCAGGCTCAATTCGCGCAGGGCTGCCTGGTCTTCTCCGGACAGGCCGAAGGAGCGCAGCGGTTTGGCTTCATCCAGGTGCGGCTGGATCTTCTCCAGCAGCGCTTTCATCTTGATGGCGTGCTTGTCCTGGCCCTTGGCGGCGCGGGTGAATCGCTGCAGGGCCTTTTCCACGGTATCCAGGTCTGCCAGCGCCAGTTCGGTGTTGATGACCTCGATGTCCGATACCGGGTGCACCTGGTTGGCCACGTGGATGACGTTGTCGTCTTCGAAGCAGCGCACCACGTGGGCAATGGCGTCGGTCTCGCGGATGTTGGCCAGGAATTTGTTGCCCAGGCCCTCGCCCTTGGAGGCGCCGGCAACCAGTCCGGCGATATCGGTGAACTCCATGGTGGTGGGGATCACTTTCTCCGGCTTGACGATCGCGGCCAGTTTATCCAGCCGCGGGTCCGGCACCGGCACCACGCCGGCGTTGGGCTCGATGGTACAGAAGGGGAAGTTCTCGGCGTCGATGCCGGCCTTGGTCAGGGCATTGAACAGCGTGGATTTGCCCACGTTGGGCAGGCCGACGATACCGCAAGTGAATCCCATAATTTGCTATCTCGATGATTGATCGCCTGCGAGGCAGGCTCCCACAGTGCCGGGAGCCGGCCCCGCAGGAGGTTAGGAGTTTTTCCCGGGTCCCGAGTCCCGGGTCCCGGGGCCCGGTTTTGAGTGGAGATCTTTCATGGCCGCGCCCCAGTCGCCGGCGGCGGCACCGGGCATTGCGTCGATGGCGCGGTCGATGGCTTCCGCCAGTTGTTCCTGCTCCTGTCTGGGCGCGCGCTGCAGGACGTAGTTGACCACTTCGCGGGCGTTGCCCGGGTGGCCGATGCCGAGGCGCAGTCGCATGAAGTCGCGGTTGTTGCCCAGTGCGGAGATGATGTCCCGCAGGCCGTTGTGCCCGCCGTGTCCGCCGCCGGCTTTCAGGCGCGCGGTGCCGGGGGGCAGGTCGAGCTCGTCGTGAGCGACCAGGATGGCCTCGGGAGGAATCTTGAAGAAGTGTGCCAGCGGGCCGACGGACTGGCCGCTGCGATTCATGTAGGTAGTGGGGATCAGCAGGCGGATATCCTGCCCGCCGATCCGTACCCGGCCGCTGAGGCCGTGGTACTTTTTGTCGGGCGCGAGCTGGCTGCCGTGACGGCTGGCCAGCTCGGTGACGAAGTCGGCACCGGCATTGTGGCGCGTCCGGTCGTATTCGGGGCCGGGATTGCCCAGCCCCACAATCAACTGGATTGGCGTGTCCGGTGCCTTGGCCAAAATAGTGCGCCTTACTCTTCGCCGCTTTCGCCTTCTGCTTCCTCACCCTCGGCTTCGGCTTCAATGGCGCCGCGGGGCTTGTGTACGGAAGCAACAACCAGGTCGTGGTCTTCGCCGTGGGTCAGGTCCACGGATTCCACGCCTTGCGGCAGTTTGACGTCGGAGATGTGCAGTACGCCGTCCATGTCCAGGTCGGCCAGGTCCACTTCGATGAACTCCGGCAGTTTGGAGGCGGGGGCACTGATTTCCAGTTCGGTCAGGGTGTGGGAGACGATGCCGCCGGCCTTGACGCCTTTGCAGGTTTCTTCATTCAGGAAGTGCAGCGGCACTTTGATGTGAACCTTGGTGTTGGCGGAAACGCGCTGGAAGTCCAGGTGGTAAATGATCTGCTGGGACGGGTGACGCTGCAGGTCGCGCAGGATGACCTGCTCTTTCTTGCCGTCTACGTCCAGGTTCAGCACGGAGGAGAAGAAAGCTTCGCTCTCCAGGGCTTTCCACAGTTCGCGGGCCAGTACGGAGACGGATTGCGGCTCGGCCTTGCCACCGTAGATGATGCCGGGTACGCGACCGTTGCGACGCAGGCGGCGGCTCGCACCTTTCCCTTCGTCGCTGCGGACGCTGGCGTTCAGTTTGATATCAGACATGGGTTAAACCTCGGGTTGTCTGCCCAGGGCGACCTGCGACCGGAACGCCCTGGCGTTGTTGCAAATCGGGCCGGGATCATCGCGGGCCCAATAGTAAGCGCCCGGCAGAGCTGCCGGGCGGGCGCGTATTCTACGGGAATTGGTGGGAGGGCGCCAGTGGGGCGAATCCTGTGTTCGCCCTGCTTGTTAGAGTCGCTCGGGCAGTGGCGGTGAGAGAGCTCAGTGGCGGCGCTGCTACCGGTAGCGGTCTGCCAGACACGCTGTGAATACATCCCTGTACGCTCTTAATCGACATCCCTGTCTCATAAGGTCTGGCAGACCGCTACCGATATCAGCGCCTTCTCATCGGCTTTGGCGTTTTTTACGGGCCTTAAGCGAGGGCGCGAAAAGAATAGTGAGGCCAATGTGAAGGCTCTGCTGCCGGGGAAGCTTTCGGGACTGTCTGCGAGAGGGGCCTCGCGGACAAGCCTCCAAAGATGGATTAACGGGGGGCGCCTAGCTCGTGTCCCACAAGTAGCTCCCGGCAGCAGGGCCGCCACGGAGCCAGCTTAATCGCACCATTCCGGGTATCGAAATGCCCCAATCAAAAGGGCGAACACAGGGTTCGCTCTTATGTGAAGAGGGAGGGAGTTCTCCCCGGTCAGCGGAACATCGCCGACAGCGATTCCTCGTTGCTGATGCGGCGCACGGATTCGGCCAGCATGGCGGACAGGGTCAGCTGGCGGATCTTGGGGGCCTGTTCCATCTTGTCGCCGAGCGGGATGGAGTCGGTGACCACCAGTTCATCCAGCACCGAGTTGTTCAGGTTGTCGATCGCCTTGCCGGACAGCACCGGGTGGGTGCAGTAGGCGATGACTTTCTTGGCGCCGTGGTCTTTCAGGGCATTGGCGGCGTTGCAGAGGGTGCCGGCGGTGTCGACCATGTCGTCCACCAGCAGGCAGGTGCGGTCGTTGACTTCGCCGATGATGTTCATCACCTCGGCCACATTGGCGGCCGGGCGGCGCTTGTCGATGATCGCCAGGTCGCACTCCAGGCTCTTGGCCACGGCGCGGGCGCGTACCACGCCGCCGATATCCGGGGAGACCACCACCAGGTCCTCGTAGTTCTGGCGCTCGATATCGTCCAGCAGCACCGAGGAGCCGTAGACGTTGTCCACCGGCACATCGAAGAAGCCCTGGATCTGCTCTGCGTGCAGGTCCACGGTCAGGACCCGGTCGATGCCCACGCTGACCATCATGTCCGCCACCACCTTGGCGGAGATCGGCACCCGCTGGGAGCGGACGCGGCGATCCTGGCGGGCGTAGCCGAAGTAGGGCACCACCGCGGTGATGCGGCCGGCGGAGGCGCGGCGCAGGGCGTCCACCAATAGGATCAGCTCCATCAGGTTGCGATTGGTGGGCTGGCAGGTGGACTGGACCACGAAAACGTCGCGGCCGCGCACGTTATCGGTGATTTCTACTGCAATCTCGCCGTCGGAAAAGCGCTTGACCACCGCTTCGCCCATGGGGATCGCCATATGGTCGACAATTTTCTGTGCCAGTTCCGGGTTTGCGTTACCGGTAAAGACCATCAAGTCAGCCACTGCGAGTTCCTTTGGTTTCGTTTATACAAAAGGGTGAAAGGTAGTTTAGATGCCCGTGTTTGTGAAAGCTGTATAGGTATAGTGCGCAGTACACCTTTTGCTGTTTGCGACACAGGCGGTCGCGTAAGGATAGAGTCGGGAAATGGCTGGGGCGGTAGGATTCGAACCTACGCATGACGGGATCAAAACCCGCTGCCTTACCGCTTGGCTACGCCCCAGCATCATTGCGCCGATACCTTTCAGGCTCCGGCTGCAATTTTCGCGAGTTGGCGATGGGCTGGGGATTGCTGTACCCCGGTGGCGACAAAGCCACGCCATCTGTCCGGCAGGTCTGCAAGTGCCTCTGCGGCTGCAGTTGCCGAATCGAACGCTGCGAATACGCAGGCCCCGGTACCGGTCAGTTGCGCCCTGGCAAACTGTTGCAGCCACTCTCTGGTCGCGCGGATTTCCGGGTAGAGGTGTTCGACCAGTGCCTGACAATCGTTGCCCGAATGCTGTTCAAGCCAGCGACTGTCGAGCCGCCCCTCACGAAGGTGCGGTAATGTAATTGCGGCGGAATCTCTTGTCAAACCCGGATGGCCGAATACCGCTGCGGTGCTCACGGAACAGTCGGGCATCACCACCAGGTAGTGGTGTCTTGCGGTTTCCACCGGTGTCAGTTGTTCGCCGACACCTTCCGCCCAGGCGGTATGCCCGCGCACAAAGACGGGCACATCCGCACCCAGCGCGCGGCCGAGTTGCGCCAGCCTGTCCAGTGACAGATTGCACTGCCAGAGTTGATTGAGGCCCAGCAGCGTGGTCGCCGCATCGCTGCTGCCGCCGCCGATGCCGCCGCCGTGGGGCAGTTTTTTCTGCAGTGTGATATGGACGCCGCTGCGGCAGCCGCTCTCCGCCTGCAGCAGGCGCGCGGCGCGATAGACCAGGTTCTGTTCCAGCGGTATATCGAGCGCGCCCGCCTGCACACTGACTGCGTCGTCGTGGCGCAATTCAAACGCGAGTTCATCGCCCCAGTCCAAAAGCTGGAACAGCGTCTGCAGTT
Organism: Microbulbifer litoralis; assembly: GCF_023634065.1. Lineage (GTDB taxonomy): Bacteria > Pseudomonadota > Gammaproteobacteria > Pseudomonadales > Cellvibrionaceae > Microbulbifer > Microbulbifer litoralis. The sequence goes on along the minus strand of NZ_JALKCV010000001.1, from coordinate 207,985 downwards.
CGTGGTAGCCGTCCGGCCGGCGGCCGATGATGCGCAGGATCAGGTTGAGTTTGGCGGGGGCGGGCAGAAGCATGATGTGGAAGCGGAATGATGAATGCGGAGTGCAGAATATAAACGTTCGCGAGCCATTCCGCATTCATCATTTATTGTTCCGCATTGTCAAAAGACCCATTCCTTGATCACCAGTGTCACCTTCACCGGCCCCGCTGCCTGGTTGCTGGTGGCCTTGATTTTGGTGGGCAGTACGTAGGGGCCGCGACTCTCGTAACCGCTGAAATTCAGTATCCAGCCGGCCTGCTGCAGGCTCTGCAGTTGGCCGCTGGCGTTGCGCTGTTCGCTGGCGTCGCCACCGGGGGCGACCAGGCCGCGGACCCAGTAGTACATTTCATCGATCGGCAGTGGCCAGCCCAGGGTCTGCATGGTCAGTTGTGCCGGGCTGCGGGCGTGTACCGGCGGCTCGTCGCCGCGCTGCAGGCTGACCCCGGCGGGGCTGCCGCTGATCACCGTGGCGCCGGCGCCCAGGGGGCCGCTCAGGTGGATGCGGTAGCTGGGGGAATTCTGCTGCTCCCAGGTCAGGTTGGCACTGCCGCTGTCCTCCGGCGCGCGCACGCCGATCTTGCCCTTGATGGTCCAGCGCTGCAGCTGCTCCACTGACGGTTGCTCCGCCGATGGCTGTTCCGCCGGGGCGGGTGCGGATGGTTCGGGCTTCTGGCTGCTACAGGCGGCCAGAAGCAGGGCGAAGCAGCCGAGCAGCAGTTTCGCCCCGCGGGGGAGTTTCCGCACGAGTTCCGTCATTTCAAGATTCCGATGCATGCTGTTCCAGTGACTCATTGATTTGCAGGCGCTTCATCGCGGCGGGGATGATCTTGCTCTGCGGGTTCTTCTCCAGGCCGTCGCGCCACACCTGCATGGCCCGGTCGCGGTAGCCCTGGACCCAGAGAACCTCTCCCAGGTGTGCGGCTATCTCGTGATCGGGCAGTTTTTCCAGCGCCTTCTCCAGGTGCTTGACCGCCTCGCCGTGGTTGCCGAGACGGTACTGTACCCAGCCCATGCTGTCGATGATTGCCGGGTCGTCGGGCCGCAGTTCCAGCGCCTTGGTGATCAGTTTGTGGGCTTCGTCCAGGCGCTCCTCGTCCTCGATCAGCTTGTACCCCAGGGCATTGAGGATGGTGGGGTTGTCGGGATCCTGCTGCAGCAGCTTGCGCATGCCGCGCTCGAACGCATCACTGTTGCCCAGCCGCTCGTTGACCAGCGCGCGGGCATAGATCAACCGGCCGCTGTCGGCGTGTTCCCGCACCGCCTGGTCGAGCAGCGCCAGGGCGCGCTGCTGGTGATCGTGTTCCTGCAGCAGTTTGACTTCCATCAGGTAGAAGTGTTCAGACTGCTCCGGGTGGCGCTGGCGCAACTCGGCAAACCAGTTACTGTTGTCCCGCTCGCGACCGCTCGTCGCCAGCAACTGGGTGCCGCGGGTAATGGCCGGTACATAGTCGCTGCCCGGTTCCACCTGCTTGAAGTGGGCCACGGCGGTGTCGGTGTCATTGGCGCGGTCGGCGATGCCGCCGAGGTAGAAGTGTGCCGCGGACTCGTGCTCGCCCAGTGCCAGCAGTCGCTCGAACAGGGGTTTGGCCTCGCTGTAGTTGTGCGTTTCGAAACGGATCAGCGCCAGCGACAGGATCATGTTGGCTTCGCGGGGGTGCTGCTTGACCAGCTCGGTAAATTCCCGCTGCGCCGCGTCCAGGTCCTCGCGGATCAGCAGGCGCGCGTACTGCAGGCGGATACGGCTCTCGTCCGGGTAGATGCTGACCAGTTTCTCCAGCAGTGCCAGTGCCTCGTCGCGCTTTCCCTGGTCGACGAGGATATGGCTCTCGAGCAGTGGCGCGTCCTGGTTGTCCGGGTGCTGTTCCTGCACGCGCCGCACCAGGGCCAGGGCGCGGGGGTAGTCCTCGGCGGCGCGCAGCATCATCGCGTGGGCCAGCGCCACTTCGCCGTTGTCCGGATACTGTTCCGCCAGCTGCGCGAATTCGGGCAGCATGGCATCGGTCAGCTCGCGGTTGGAAGTGGCGGTCGCGGCCAGGGATTGCAGCGGTGCATCGCCGCCCAGTGCCAGTGCCTTTCTGGCGTGCACCAGGGCGTCGTCCAGGTCGCCGGCCAGGGTCAGTTCGGCGGTGGCCGCCAGCTGTGCCTCCGGGTTTTCCGGTTCCAGTTGCACCCACAGCTGCGACGCGCGCAGCGCCGCCCGGCGCGCGTTGAGAAAGCGGGCGATGCGGGTGGCGCGGGCGGCGACACCGGCGTCCTGGGTGCGCTCCGCCTGGAAGTAATAGTTGGCCAGGGCCACGTCGTACTGCTCGCGATTGCCGGCCACTTCCGCTACCAGCAGGGTGTAGAAGGCATCGATGGGGAAGGCGCGGGTTTCCGGTTCACTGGCGTCGGTTACCGCGCTTTCCGCTGGCGGGGAACCGGCGGAGGCGAGCTGTTCCGGGGCCCGTTTCTGTTCCTGCTGGAGGGTACAGGCGCCGAGCAGCAGGCAGATGGCGGCACCCAGCAGCGGGCGGGAGCGGTGGCTGTTTGTGGCTGAGAACATAGGGGCGTGTCCATACGTTGACGCCGCGCGGGCCTTTGCGCGGGGTTGCGGTTTATCGTCGAATGGGTACCTGTCATTCTAGTCGCGATTTCCACGCACAGCCGCGCCGGGGCTCCCGATTCCCCATCCCTGCGCGCAATTAAACCCGGCCCCGGGTGCCCCGAAACCCGGTCATGGGCCCAATTAAAGGCGCTCCCGACCTTGCAAGCCGTGCGGCCGACCGCGAAAATGCGCCCCCGACAAAGGAACGCCGACAGGAATCTATGCCAATCCTCGCCCTGGGTATCAATCACGACAGCGCGCCGGTGGAAGTGCGCGAGCGGGTGGCGTTTGCCCCGGAAGTGATGCCCGCTGCGCTGGCCGAGGCGCGCAGGGTGCTGGAATGCCCGGAGCTGGCCATCCTCTCCACCTGCAATCGCACCGAGATCTACGGCGAAGTGGCCCCGGAGCGGCTGCTGGACTGGCTGGCGGAGTACCACCGGGTGCCGCGTGAGCAGTTGGATACCTGCAGCTACAGCTATACCGACGAGGCCGCGGTGCGGCATATGATGCGGGTGGCCTGCGGGCTCGACTCGCTGGTCCTCGGCGAGCCGCAGATCCTTGGGCAGATCAAGTCTGCCTACGCGGTCGCGCGCGAGAGCGGCAGCGTCGGCAGCCTGCTGCACAGCATCTTCCAGCAGGTGTTCGCCGTGGCCAAAAGGGTGCGCACCGAGACCGCCATCGGCGAGAACCCTGTGTCCGTCGCCTACGCCGCCGTCTCCCTGGCGTCGCGGATCTTTACCGACCTGGGCAAGCAGACCGCGCTGCTGATCGGCGCCGGCGAGACCATCGAGCTGGTGGCGCGCCACCTGCTGGAGCAGGGCGTCGAGAAGCTGATCGTCGCCAACCGCACCCTGAACCGGGCCGAACAGCTGGCGGAGAACTTTGGCGCCGAACCGATCCTGTTGGCGGATATTCCCGACTACCTGCCGCGGGCGGATATCGTCATCAGCTCCACCGCCAGCCAGTTGCCGATCCTGGGCAAGGGTGCGGTGGAGTCGGCGCTGCAGCAGCGCCGCCACAGCCCGGTGTTCATGGTGGATATTGCCGTGCCGCGGGATATCGAGCCCCAGGTGGGCCAACTGGACGACGTCTATCTCTACACCGTCGACGACCTGCGCGGCGTCATCGACGAGGGCCGCCGCTCGCGGGAAAAGGCCGCAGAGGCCGCCCACGAGATCGTCGAGGCCGCGGCGGCGGAATTCATGCGCGAGCGCCGCTCGCTGGGTGCCGTGGATGTCATCCGCAGCTACCGTCAGCAGGCCCAGTCGCTCAGCGACGGCGAGCTGGAGCGCGCGCTGCAGCAACTGGACAAGGGCGGCGACCCGCGGCGCCTGCTGGAACAGCTGGCGCGCTCGCTGACCAACAAACTGATTCACGCCCCCACGGTCAGCCTCAAGCGCGCGACCGCCGAGGGCGATCCGGAGCGGCTGCGCCTGGCGCGGGAAATCGTCGGCCTGGAGCCGCCCACCGAACCTGAGAAATAAAAACGGATGAAAGACTCGCTACTGAACAAGCTGGAAAACCTGGTGGAGCGCCACGAGGAGGTGTCCGCACTGCTCGGCGATCCGGGTGTGATCGGCGACCAGGACCAGTTCCGCGACCTGTCCCGCGAGTACTCCGAACTGGAAGAAGTGGTCCAATGCTATGGCCGCTACCGCCAGGTGCAGGAGGACATGGCCGCGGCGCGGGAGATGCTCGACGAGAGCGATGCGGAAATGCGCGAGATGGCGCAGGAGGAACTGCGCGAGGCGGAGGCGCAACTGGCACCGCTGGAGCGCGAACTGCAGGCACTGCTGTTGCCGCGCGACCCGAACGACCGCAAGAACGTGTTCCTCGAGATCCGCGCCGGCACCGGCGGCGACGAGGCCGCGATCTTCTCCGGCGACCTGTTCCGCATGTATTCCCGCTACGCGGAAAAACAGGGCTGGCGCATCGAGATCATCAGTGAGAACCCCGGTGAACACGGCGGCTACAAGGAAATCATCACTCGCGTGTCCGGCGACGACGTCTACGCGCGGCTGAAATTCGAGTCCGGCGCCCACCGTGTGCAACGGGTGCCGGAAACCGAGTCCCAGGGCCGCATCCACACCTCCGCCTGTACCGTGGCGGTGATGCCGGAACCGGACGAGCGCGACGCGGTGGAGATCAGCAAGTCGGACCTGCGTGTGGACACCTACCGCGCCTCCGGCGCCGGCGGCCAGCACGTGAACAAGACGGATTCCGCCGTGCGCCTGACCCATATTCCCACCGGCATCGTGGTCGAGTGCCAGGACGAGCGCTCCCAGCACAAGAACCGCGCCAAGGCCATGGCACTGCTGCAGGCCAGGCTGTCCAGTGAGCAGGAAGCCGCCGCGGCGCGGGAGATCTCCGACGCGCGCAGGAACCTGGTGGGCAGCGGCGACCGCTCGGAGCGCATCCGCACCTACAACTTTCCCCAGGGCCGCGTCACCGACCACCGCATCGGCCTGACCCTGTACAAGCTGGATGAAGTCATGCAGGGTGGTTTGGCAGAGGTGATCGAGCCGCTGCGCACCGAGCACCAGGCGGATCAGTTGGCGGCACTGGGGCAATGACGATTTTGCCCCTCTCCATCTGGACGAGGGGCCGGGGGAGAGGGAATCCGAAATGGCCACCATCAAACAGAACCTCGCCCGCAGCGCCGGACTCGAGGGCAGCGACAGCGCCCGCCTCGATACCGAGCTGCTGCTCGCCCACTGCGTCGGCCGCGACCGCACCTGGCTCTATACCTGGCCCGAGTACGAACTGGCGCAAGCCGAACAGCGCGCGTTCGATACGCTGTTCGAGCGCCGCGAAAACGGCGAGCCGGTGGCGCACCTGCTGGGCGAGCGGGAGTTCTGGTCGCTGCCGCTGAAAGTCGATGCCTCCACGCTGATCCCGCGACCGGAAACCGAGCTGCTGGTGGAGACGGCACTGGAGTTCTGCCCCGCAGAAAAACTGCGCGCGCTGGACCTGGGCACCGGCACCGGCGCCATCGCGCTGGCCCTGGCCAGTGAAAGGCCGGGTTGGCAGGTGCTGGCTGCGGAAAAGTCCGCGCAGGCCGCAGCGCTGGCCGAGGAAAACCGCCGCGCGCTGGGGCTCGACAATGTGCAGGTATTGCAGAGCGACTGGTTTGCACAGATAGCCCCACAGGAATTCGAGCTGATTGTCAGCAACCCACCCTATATCGATGCCGAGGATCCACACCTGGACGAGGGGGATGTGCGCTTCGAGCCGCGCTCGGCGCTGGTGGCGGATCGCGGGGGGCTGGCCGATATCGAGAGGATCGCGCGAAAAAGCCGGCGCTACCTGAAGACCGGCGGTTGGCTGATGCTGGAGCACGGCTGGCAGCAGGCCGAAGCGGTTCGCGGAATCCTGGCTGCGGCCGGTTTCAAGCGTATCGAGAGCCGCAGGGACTTGTCCGGCTGGGAGCGCTTGACCCTGGGGCGGCACAAGTGAATGACCGGCAGACCGGAATGGCCGCTCCCGATATTCGATCCGCCTGTCGCTATTTCGTGATTTTCTGAAGGACTCCCGCCATGCACGACCACGTCCACCACCGCCGCGGCAACGGCCATCTGCGCCCCCTGGTCTGGGGCCTGGTCATCACCCTGGCATTCGCGATGGTGGAGGCCATTGGCGGCTGGGTGTCCGGTTCACTGGCGCTGATGGGGGACGCCGGGCATATGGCCACCGATGCGCTGTCGCTGGCCCTGGGCGCGGTGGCGGCACTGCTGGCACAGAAGCCGGCGGACCGGGAGCTGTCGTTCGGCTGGGGGCGCGCGGAAGTGCTGGCGGCGATTGTCAACGCGGTATTCATGCTGCTGATCGTGGCCGCTATCACCTATGCCGCGATCCACCGCCTGCAGGATCCGCAGCCGGTCAAGGGCGGCACCGTCATGCTGATCGCGCTGGTCGGCCTGCTGGTCAATGTGCTGGTGGCCTGGACCCTGCACCGGGGCGAACAGACGCTGAATATCCGCGGCGCGCTGCTGCACGTAATGGGAGACCTGTTGGGCTCGGTGGCGGCGCTGGTCGCCGGTGCGGTGATCTATTTTACCGGCTGGACGCCGATCGACCCGCTGCTGTCGCTGCTGATCTGCATCCTGATCCTGGTTTCCAGTATGCGCCTGTTGCGCGATGCGGTGGACGTGCTGATGGAGCGGGTACCGAGGGAACTGAGCCTGCCGGTAGTGGGCGAAACCATGGCCGCTGTCGACGGTGTGCGCTCGGTGCACGACCTGCATATCTGGCGCCTCGATTCCAGGTTCATTTCCCTGTCCGCGCATATTGTCGTCGACGACCTGCCGGCCTGGCCGGCGGTACTGGAACGGCTGCGCGAGACGCTGATCCTACGCTTCGATATCGAACATATCACCCTGCAGCCGGAACCGATTTCGATGGGCAACCAGCCGCTGGCGACGATCAGTGAACCGGAAAAATAGCGGCGCATTGGTATTATCCCAATGCGTTGTATCGCATTAACGTCATGCCAGAATAGGTCTCGTCCTGTGCCGGGTGCAGGACCGCTCCAATGCTTGCCAAGTCCCCGTGCAACCTAATCTTCCAGGCCTCAATTTGACTCAGCGGCATCACACCACTTATTCATCATCACTCTCGGCGTCGTGCACCTCGGCCTCCGGGGCGCCCTCATCGGTGGGCGGTGCCTCGGAGGCGTCCGCCGGCGGTTCACCGCCATTCGCATCCGGCTGTGTTGTTGCCGGTTCACTTTCCGCGGTCACTTCCTCCGGCTGGCTGATCTGTTCCTGCGGCGCCTGGATGCCGATGTGGTAGGCGGCGAAACCGGGTTGCACCACCTGGTTCATGGCCATGCCCAGGATGCGGCCGTTGTATTGCGAGCGGATTTCCTTGCGCACATTGGTGATCGGGTTGGTGACGGTGCCGAGCAGGTCGCCCTTGCGCACGAACTCGCCCAGTTCCACTTCACTGAAAATGATGCCGCCGGTGGTGGCGCGCTGCCAGGTGGAGTTGTAGTAGACGGGTTCCGGATCGCCCCAGAGGCGGAACTTGCTGACCATTTCCAGCTGGTTCAGCAGCGTGCGGATGCCCTTGACGCTGTGGCTCACGGAGCGCTCGTCCAGCACCATCGGCGCGCCCGCCTCCAGTGTCACGGTGGGAATGCCGGCCTCCACCGCGGAGCGTCGCAGGGTGCCGCTGGCGCCGTCGCTGTGCAGCACTACGGTCGAGCCGAAGCCCTTGGTCAGCTTGACCACCTTGGGATTGGTGAGGTCGGCCCGCAGCTGTGGCAGGTTGGTGCGATAGAAAGAGCCCGTGTGCAGGTCGACAATCGCGTTGCAGTGCTTGACCACTTCGTTGAAAAACGAATAGGCGATACGCGAGGCCGAGGAGCCGTCCGGGTGCCCGGGAAAGTGCCGGTTCAGGTCGCGCCGGTCGGTCAGGTAGCGGGAACCGCGGTGGAATCCCTGCAGGTTGACGATGGGTACGCCGATCACCGCGCCGTGCAGCTTTTCCTTGTCCAGGTTGTACATGACCCGACGCACCGTCTCGATACCGTTCAGTTCGTCGCCGTGGATGGCCGCGGTCAGGCACAGGGTCGGGCCCGGATGGGCGCCGTTGACCACCAGCACCGCGGTGGCGCTGTAGACGCCCTCGAAATGCTGGCTCGGCGACCAGGCCAGGCGGGTGGAGGTGGCGGGAGCGACTTCGGAACCGAGCAGGCGCAGCGGCTTGGCGGTCTCCGGCTCGCTCTGCTGCTCCCCATCCGCTTCCGCGGGTTTCTGCGCGGCTGCGGTGTCGCCGCTATCCGCCGGCGCAGGCTGTTCGGGTTGCGGCTGCCGATCTTCAACCACCGGCTGGTCCAGTTCCAGGTTTTCCGCCTGCGGTACCGGTTCCCGATCCGCGCTATCCGCTTCGTCGCTAGGGGCGCTGTCATCCGCCGCTGCGGGTGTTTCGGTTGTTTCCTCCACCAGCGGTTGATCCAGCTCCAGGTTCTCCGCCTGTGGCACCGGCTTCTCATCGGCCGTCCCGGTTTCGCCCGTGGTGGTGTCGTCGCCGCTATCCGGGGCCGCATCGGGGGGTTCATCGTGCTCTCCGGCCAGCGGTTGATCCGGTTCCCGCCCTTCCGCCTTGGGCGCCGGCTTTTCGCCGTTGCTGTCGCCGTTCCCGCCCGGCTGTTTTGTGCTTGGTGTGCCCGCTTGCTCTTCCGCTTCCGGCACTTCGGTGTCCCGCGGCTCTGCGCTGCTTTCGGTCCAGCCGAATGCCGGTGCGGCCGCCAGCAACAAAGCGAAATACAGGGGGCGGCGGGTCTGGCTCAGGGGTGAGCGCGGATGCATGCGGTGACTCCAGATCGGAAAAACAGTGTGTTGGAAATTACGACGGGATTATAGCCAATGGGTTCCCGGGGGAATGCGTTGCAGTTGGCGAACTATGCGCTCAGCGTCTTGCGGCTTGTGCGCCACAAGCGCATGCCGAGCAGGATGGAGGCCACGCCGAGGCCGATACAGATACCGGTCCAGTAGCCGTAGACGCCCCAGAGATTTTCCCCCAGCCAGTAGGCGGACGTCAGGCCCACCAGCCAGTAGGAAAACAGCTGCAGGTACATGGGCACGCGGGTGTCCCGGTAGCCGCGCAGCGCGCCCCAGGCCATGGCCTGGGCCACATCCACCAGTTGGAAGGCGGCGCACAGCAGCAACAGGTTGGTGGCCACGGCGATGATATCCGCATTGGCGGTGTAGGCCTGGACAAACGGGTAGCGCAGCGCGATCAGCAGAACACCGGTGGCAAGCGCGTACAGCAGGCCGCTGCCGACACCCACCAGGCTGGCGAAGCGCGCCCGTTTCGGCCGCCCCTGGCCCAGCAGCTGGGCCACGCGAATACTCAGTGCCTGCGCCAGGGCCAGGGCCACCAGGTAGAAAATGGATCCGACATTGAGGCCTATCTGGTGGGCGGCGACGATGGTGGCACCGTAGGGCGCCAGCAGAATCGTCAGGCTGGCAAAAAAGGTGACCTCGCTGGCGGCGCCGACACAGATCGGCAGCCCCACGGCCAGCAGGTGGCGCTGGGTCGGCCAGTGGGGCTTCGGCGGCAGCGCTTTCAGTTCCAGTGCGCGGTAGGCGGGATCGTTGCCGGCGTGCCAGAACAGGGCCGCGGCGATGGACCAGCTCACCAGCGCCGTGGCCCAGCCACAGCCGGCGCCGCCCATGGCCGGAATCGGCCCGGCGCCGAACACCAGGATGATATCCAGCGGAATGTTCAGTACCGCCGCCGCCAGGTAGATCCGCATCACCGGACGTACCTGGCCCATGCCCTCGCAGTAGCCCCGCGCCGCGGTGCCCATGGCAAACGGCAGCGTGCCGGTGGCCAGTGCCAGCAGGTACTGTTGCAGTACCTGGCGCACCGGTTCCTCGGTGTCGATCCACTGGCTCCAGTAGGGTACTGCCAGCAGCGCGCCCACGATAACCAGGCCGATCACCAGTGCGATCCACAGGGCCTGCTGCAGTTGTTGTGCCGCGCCCCGTTCGTCCCGCCCGCCGCGCAGGTGGGCGACGATCGGCGAGACCGCCGCCAGCAGGCCCATGATTGTGACCGCGCAGACGGCCCAGATGCTGGATCCCAGCGCCAGTCCGGCCAGGTCCACCTCGCCGGCGCGGCCGGCGACGATGGTGTCGGTCACGCCCATGCTGACGACTGCCAGGTTGCTGACCACCAACGGGCCGCCGAGGGTGGCCAGGCGCGAGAGATCGGTGGCGATGGCCCGTCTGTATAGCTTGATCATTGGCAGGGGATTGTCCGCTGGGGTGGGCTATCTTGCAGGGATAGCAAAAAAACGGGCTGAATTATGGATGGCGAAACCGGGCGGTTCAATCGGTGGTACGGCTTCTTGCTGCGCGCGGTCCGCTCCGTGGATTGGCTGGCGCCGCTGTTGCTGCGGCTCTACCTGGCACCGATCTTTATCCTGTCGGGCCTGAACAAGCTGCGCGACATCGATACCGTCGCCGCCTGGTTCGGCAACCCGGACGGGGGGCTGGGACTGCCGGCGCCGCTGCTGATGGCCTGGCTCGCCACCCTGGCCGAGCTGCTGGGCGGTATCGCGCTGTTGCTGGGGCTGGGGGTGCGGCTGGCGGCGATCCCGCTGCTGGTGGTGATGGCGGTGGCCGCGGTCAGCGCCCACTGGCAGTACGGCTGGTCGGCGCTAGCGGACGACACCCTGGTGATGCCCTGGGAGTGGCGCCGGGACCTGATCGAGGAGGGCCTGGAGCGCAGGGCGAAGGCGGTGGAACTGCTGAAGGAGTACGGCCGCTACGAGTGGCTGACCGGGGCCGGCAATTTCACTGTGCTGAAGAATGGCATCGAGTTTGCCGCGACCTATTTCCTGATGTTGCTGACGCTGCTGACCACCGGTGCCGGGCGCTTCGTCAGCGTGGATTACTGGGTTGCCCGGCGCCGCGAAAATAACCATTCGGGTCGGCCACGAGTTAGATGATATACTCGCCGCCTATTTAATAATCACCTGAGCGAGTATTGGCCCTTGATAGGAAAGTTGTTTCGCAGATCCACCGACAAAGACGCGTCCACCCAGTCATCTCCCACAGCGGAGAAACCTGCCGGTTCGGAGAGCCGGGGCGAGAGCGCCGGGGACAAGTCCCGCCGCCGCGACAACCGGGGCGGCGCCGGCAGGGGTGGCAAGGGCAATAGCCGCACTCGCGGCAGGAGCGGCAAGCCCGCCGCGCCGCGCCAGCCCTGGTCCCTGGACCAGTTCCAGGTACCGGAGCAGGAGGGCAAGGTCCGCTTCCACGACCTGGACCTGCCGCTGGACCTGGTGCACGCCATCAGTGACCTGGGCTTCCAGTACTGCTCGCCGATCCAGGGCCGCTCGCTGCCGCACACGCTGAACGGTCACGACCTGGTGGGCAAGGCCCAGACCGGCACCGGCAAGACCGCCGCCTTCCTGATCACCATCATCGACGACCTGCTCAAGAACCCGTTCGAGGGGGAGCGCTACGCCGGCGAGGCGCGGTCGTTGATCATCGCGCCCACCCGCGAGCTGGTGATGCAGATCGCCGACGATGCCAAGGCCCTGTGCAAGTACACGGACCTGGAGATCCACACGCTGGTGGGTGGCATGGATTACCAGAAACAGCAGCGCAGGTTGAACGAGAGCCTGGTGGATATCCTGGTGGCCACGCCCGGCCGCCTGCTGGACTTCGCCAGCAATCGCGACTGCTTCCTGGACCAGGCGGAAATCCTGGTGATCGACGAGGCGGACCGCATGCTGGACATGGGTTTTATCCCGCAGGTGCGTCGCATCGTGCGCCAGACCCCGCGCAAGACCCACCGCCAGACGATGTTCTTCTCCGCCACTTTCACCCCCGAGGTCGATTCACTGGTGGATCAGTGGACCGAGGAGCCCGTCATCGTCGAGATCGAGCCGGAGCGGGTCGCCACCGACTCTGTCGAGCAGCACGTCTACCTGGCGGCGAGCGAGGAAAAGTACAAACTGCTGTACAACATCCTGCAGAGCGACGAGGTGGAGAGCCTGATCGTGTTCGCCAACCGCCGCGACCAGTGTCGCCGCCTGCACGAAAACCTGATTGCCCACGGTATTCCCGCCGGCCTGCTGTCCGGGGAGATTGCCCAGAACAAGCGCGTGCGCACGCTGGAGGATTTCAAATCCGGTGTGACGCGGGTGCTGGTGGCCACCGATGTGGCTGGCCGCGGTATCCATATCGACGGCATCAGCCACGTGGTCAACTTCACCCTGCCGGAAGAGCCCGAGGACTATGTGCACCGCATCGGCCGCACCGGCCGCGCGGGCAAGACCGGTACCTCCATCAGCTTCGCCTGTGAAGATGACGCCATGCGCCTGGAGCCGATCCAGGAGTTGCTGGGGGAAGCGCTCCGCTGTGAGCAGCCGCCGGAGGCACTGCTGGCGGAGCCGCCGAAGGTAAAGGTGAAGCGCAGCAGCGGCCCGGGTGGCGGCAAACGCGGCCCGCGTCGCGGCGGAAATCGCCCGCGGCATTGAAATCGGGCGCAGCCCGGACATAAAAAACGGAGGCATTGCCTCCGTTTTTTATGGTCGTCCCGTTTCGCCGGGGAGTAGCCTGCCCCGAGTCCCGAGTCCCGAGTCCCGAGTCCCGAGTCCTCAGTCGATATATTCCACCGCCTTCACCACCTTCTGCACCCCGCCGATGCTGCGGGTAACCTCTGCCGCGCGCTCGGCTTCGGCGCGGGTCAGCAGGCCCATCAGGTAGACGACACCATTTTCCGTGATGACCTTGATGCGGCCGCTGTCGACCTCCTCGTTGGCCAGCAGCACACTTTTCACCTTGGTCGTCAGCCAGGCGTCACTGCTGCTGGCGAGGAAGGAGACATTGCCGCGCACCTGAACCTCGTTGTATACCTGGCGCACATTCTGTATCTGTTGCGCGGTGCGCCCGGCGAGCAGGCGCAGCTCGTTGTCCTGCACCTGGCCGGTCAGCAACACCACGCCGTTGAATACATTGATGTTGATATTGGACGCTTTCAGGTCCGGGTGCGCCTTGTTGATGTTGACCGTGGTGATGGTCTCGATCTTGCGGTCATCCATATAGGTGCCGAAGGAGCGCTCGCCGGGGTCCTGTTCGATGGGGCCATCGTGTGTGGCTTCGAGCACGGTGGCGCAGCCAGACAGGGTTCCAGCCAGGAGCAGGGCGGTCAAAAGTCGGTTGATCATCGGTTTTTTTCTCATCGGTTCATTCCTCGTAGCCACCGAACAGGCTGTTGTCGATCAGGTCGCACAGGCAGAAAATGGTCAGCAGGTGCACCTGGTGTACCTCTGCTGCGACTTCAGACGGCACGCGGAGTTCAATGTCATCGGTATCCAACAGTGCGGCGCAGTTGCCGCCATCGCCACCGGTCAGGGCGAGAATGCCCATATCGCGATCGCGCGCCGCGCGCATGGCCTGTATCAGGTTGGAGTCGTTGCCATCACTGCTGACAATCACCAGCAGGTCCCCGGGCTGGCCGAGCGTGCGCACCGGCCTGGCAAAGGTTTCCGCGCGGCCGTGATTGTGCGCAACGGTGCCCAGCGTGGTGCCGTCGGCACAGAGCGCAATGGCGGGCAGGCCCGGTCTCTCGCGCTCGAAACCGCCCAGCAGCTGGGAGCAGAAACTCTGCGCGAGCGCACTGCTGACGCCGTTGCCACACAGCAGGAGCTTGTTTTCGCCCAGCAACGCGTGGACGATCATATCGCTGGCTTCGGCCACCAGGGGCGCCAGCAATTCGCCGGCGTTCATGGTGGCCTCGAGACTGCGATGAAATAGGGTTACGACTCGCTGTTCCATTGATTCCTTGATCGATTCCTTAAACGCCTTCGCAGGCCGGGTTATGCCGCTGCGGAAAAAGCCGCGCTGGGCCTGTGGGCCGCCTTGTCAGTGTGCACCGAAGGCGTCTTTAATCCACTGGATATTCGGCGTTTCGCCCTCCGCCGCTCCGTCTATGGCAACCACGTCGAAGCGGCAGGGGCAATCGGGTTTGTATCGCTGCAGGTAGCTGTCCGCGGTGGCCAGCAGCTTGCGCTGTTTGCGCGCGTCGACGGTGGCGCTGGCAGAGCCGTAGCGGCTGCTGCGGCGATAGCGCACTTCCACGAACACCAGTGTCTCGCCGTCCCGCGCTATCAGGTCGATTTCGCCGAAGCGACTGCGGTAGTTGCGGGCTTCGATCCTGAGGCCGGCCCGCTGCAGGTGGCGCGCGGCGGATTCCTCCATGCGCGCGCCCAGTTCGCCCGAAGGCTTAAAACGTTTCACGGTTCCCGGTCAGTTCGAGGTCCACGTCCACAGCCGGTGGTGTCCGGGGTTCCGCGGTGGTGACCGGCACCGGTGCACCCTTGTCGATACGGGCCCAGATCTGCTCGCGCACGATTCGGCCGTCGGCGGTCAGGCTCAGGGCGCCGGTCAGGCCGTGCACGCGCTGCTGCGGGAACTGGCGCAGCATCGGCAGCCGAGGATAGAGGCGGAAGGCGTCGGCGCCCAGCGCGTAGAGCCGCGCGAAGGCCGGCGCCGGCGACGCCTGCCGCTCGATATTCTGCTTGGTGCGGTTGCCGCTCTCGAACAGCCACGGCAGCGCGGTGAAGTGGATGCCATTCATGTCGCGGTCGCGGCCGCGATTGATATTGCCGTCGAATACCTGCGAGGTGGCGTAGATGGGCAGGTCGCCGGCATAGAAGAAGGTCAGCATCGGGTTGATCTGGCGCGCCTGCTGGGACTGGGCAAAGGTGACGATCATGTCCACATCGCCGCGGCGGCGCGGAACGAACTCCAGCGGTGCGGCCAGCTTGCGGCGCAGGGCGCTCTCGCGGGATTTGCTGTCCGGGATCAGCAGTGTCTCGCTGACCATCTTGGAGAAGTTGCTGTTGTCGTAGAAGGTACGGCTGACGCTGACACTGCCGCCAAGGCGCTCCCACTCGCGGCGAAATGCCTGCTCTCCGCGCTGGCCCCAGCCGGCGTCGGTGGCCAGGATCATTGCCTGGCGGTGGCCCTGGCGATAGGCGTGGCGGGCCACCTGGCGCGCCTCGTCCTCGATCGCGAGGCCGAATTGCACCAGGTCACCGGTGAGGCGGGCGCCGTCCTCCGCGCCGTCCGCGGCGTAGTTCAGCGCCAGCGTCGGCACCGGCAGCTTCTCGGTGGCCAGCAGGTTGGCGACCTTGCGCTTGTCCAGCGGGCCGACGATGGCCTGGGCGCCGTCGTCCACGGCACTCTGGTAGATCTCTTCAAACGGCCGCTCGCCGCCGGTGTCGTAGACCTGCACGTTCGGGGTCGGCGCACCGGCGTCCAGTGCGGTGTAGTAGGCGGCCATGAAGCCGTCGCGGATGGCACGGCCGGCGCTGCCCAGCGGGCCGGACAGCGGCAGCAGTACGGCGATGCGGTCCGGGCGTTGCGAGGCGAGCTGTTCCAGTAGGCGCAACGCCTCCGGCGGGTGGCTGGCGGCGCTGTGGTGCGGCCACTGCTGGCGCCAGCGATTGAGTGCGGTCAACTGCGAGCTGATATCGGTCTGGGTGTCGCGGCCGAGCAGGGCCAACTGGTACCAGCCGCGCATCTGCGGATCGATACTCTCGTCGGCGCGCTGGTGCAGCTCGCTGGATGGCAGTTGGGTCAGCAGCAGCCAGAAGTCGTCGTTGTTTGCGGCGATGTCCTCCTCGCTGGTGGCCATATCGGCGATCTGGCGGCGCTCGGCGATGGCGCTGTCCAGATCGCCCAGCAGCCCCCACAGGTCCGCGCGCAGGTCGCGCAGGGGCAGGGCGGTGTCCGCGGGCAGCCGCAGCCAGGTGTTTTCCAGGCGCGGCGCCGTGGCCAGGTCCAGGGCGCGGAAGAATTCGTCGTCGGCGGCCAGCAGGCTGCCGTAGACCTTGGCATAGCGGGCGTACTGGACGTCTTCCAGATGTTCCGGCTCGATTTGGGTAACGGCCTCTCTCGCGGTCGCGTTATCGCCCAGCTCGTATAGAATGGCCGCCGCCTGCAGCCGCCGCTGGTCGCGCAGCGGCGCCGGCAGCGCGTCGGCGCTGTGCAACAGGCGCACGGCATCGCTGCGGCTGGCGGTTCCGGAACCGGTTTGCACCGGTTGCGAGGCGTCGGGCCGCGGTGTCTGGGTCTGGCACGCGGCCAGGGCCAGGGCCAGGGCGCTGGCCGCCAGCCGGGTAATGATCGGGGTCGCGCGCCGGGACAGGGCGGACATACTGTTCTCCCGCAAAATGTAACTCTTCTTAGGACTATGGGGTCGTGAATTATGGGGACGGATCAGGCGCTGCTTTATATTGTTGCCACGCCCATTGGTAACCTGGCCGATATGGTACCGCGAGCGATTGAAGTTCTACAATGCGCCGATCTGGTTGCGGCGGAGGACACGCGTCACAGTCAGCGGCTTTTTGCCCACTTTGCGATCGATACGCCGCTGGTCGCATACCATGACCACTCGGACGACAAGCGCACCGGGCAACTGCTACAGAAGCTGGAAGAGGGGCAGACCATCGCGCTGATCTCCGATGCCGGCACGCCGCTGATCTCCGATCCCGGCTATCGACTGGTGCGAGAGGCCCGCAACCGCGGTGTGCGCGTGGTGCCGATCCCCGGCGCCTGCGCCTTTGTCGCCGCCCTCAGTGCCGCCGGCCTGCCCAGCGACCGCTTCAGTTTCGAGGGTTTCCTGCCGGCGAAGGCCGGTGCGCGGGAAAAGGCGTTGCGGGAACTGGCGGGCGATCCCCGCACGCTGGTTTTCTACGAGGCGCCACACCGGGTGGCGGATACGCTGGAAGCGATGGCCGTGGCGTTCGGCGGCGATCGCGAGGCGGTTATTGCCCGGGAGCTGACCAAGGCCTTCGAAACCATGTACCTGGCACCGCTCGATGAGCTGACGGCCTGGGTGCGCGCCGATAGCAACCAGCAGCGCGGCGAGATAGTACTGCTGGTGCGGGGCGCGGAGCGCCGCAGGGATTCGGCGCTGGATGGCGAGGCCGAGCGGGTCATGAAACTGCTGCTGGCCGAGTTGCCACCCAGGCGCGCCGCGGCGTTGGCGTCCGAGATTACCGGCGCCAACAAGAAGGCGCTGTACAACTGGAGCCTGGAGCAGAAGTAGCGGCGTGGCGCCGGACCGGAAATCTGTCCGGAATTCGGCCGACACCGGCATTCCGCGCGCATTTCTCCTTGCCTTCCATTCCCGGCCCCATTAATCTCCGCCGCCGAGCTGGCCGGGCAATCGCTGTTTCCCTTCGGGGGAGTGGAGGAAAGTCCGGGCTCCGCAGGGTGGGACGCCAGGTAACGCCTGGGAGGTGTGAGCCTACGGAAAGTGCAGCAGAGAGCAGACCGCCGATGGCCCTCAGATTTCGGTTTGGGGGCACAGGTAAGGGTGAAAGGGTGCGGTAAGAGCGCACCGCGCGGCTGGTAACAGTCCGCGGCACGGTAAACCCCGTCCGGAGCAAGACCAAATAGGCCCCCTACAGGTGTGACCCGCACCGGGGGCGGGTAGGTCGCTTGAGGTGTCTGGTGACAGGCATCCCAGATGAATGATTGTCGCGGGCGGTTCGCCGTCCGACAGAACCCGGCTTACAGGCCAGCTCAATAGATTGATCCGGATCGCGTAAGGGAATTGCCTCCCTTTCGCGGTCCGTCTGGCGGGGCCGCAGGGTTTGTCCGTCAGCAGCACTGAAAGCCTCGGGCAGTGCCCGGGGCTTTTGTGCTATTGCTGCTGCGCCTGGGCCGCTGCAGCGAAGGCCTGCATCAGCTTGCCGATCTCCGCCTTGTGTTCGGCCGCCGCGTTCAGGTCCTCTTCGGTCAGGCATGGAAAGTCGGACTCGAAGTCGGCCTTCAGTTCCTCTGCCGCATCCGGCGCGCGTTTGACCAGATTCTGCAGCACTGTCTGCTTCATGCCGGCGGAGAAGCCGGTCATGGTGACCTGCAGGTAGACGGCGTACTGCTCGGCGCTGTCCAGTCCGTGTTTCCTGGCGATGGCATCGACTGGCTCGTAGACATCGTGCTCCTGCATCTTCTCCTTGATGAAGGACTGTCTTATTTCCATATCGCAGCGTTCGGCTTCCGAAGCCGGCTTGTTGCTGGTGCTTTCCTCTTCCGAGGAGAGGGAAGACTGCTGCAGCAGTGGAGCGATCTCCGGCGAGGCTGCCTGCAGTTTCTTCAGGTTATCCGCCGTAATGACCGTGTCGGCGTGGGCCGGCAGGCCGGCGGCCAGTGTCAGCAGTGCAGCGGCGGTCAGCGGCAGTTTTTTCATGTTTTTCATGGAGCGCTCCTTGTCATCTGGTTGATCCGTATTTTGCCGAATCGCGACAGTACAGCTTTGACTGTCGGCCTGGCAAGCGGGCCGCCCCGCAAGCCTGTCTCCGCACTGAAACGCCCGCCAGATATTCAATTTGGTATCAGTGTTCGCTAACAGTCTTCGATTCAGTCGCATTCCCTCGAAACTTAAAGTAACTTCTGAAGTTGAATAAGTAAGTGCTTGCTCAACTTTGCAGTTGTTGCTGCAAAAATCGCCTGTCTATTTGTTGCCCACCGCTGCAGGCCGCGAAATTACTGGGATTTCGCGCTCCTTTGCCGTTGATTTCCTTGACTTTAAGCGGGCCAGATTTATAGTGTCGGAAGTGGAGAAAAGTGGAATTTTGTGGGTCAGAGTGGTTTATCAGGGGGCGTGAGTGGGTATTTACACCGCGATAATGAAAATCACGCTCAGGATTGTATAAAAATCCGCCAGAATTTCTCCCGTTTAAATCGGCGCGCCGGCAGCGGTTTCCACCTGCGCATTTGCGAGCAACGCACTTGGACGAAAAGTGTACTTAGGCAGCCACGCAATCAATATGGACGCCAAGGGGCGTCTGGCCATTCCGGCGCGGGTCCGCGACACGCTGCTGGAGGATTGCGGTGGACGCCTGGTGGTGACGGCCCACACCGAAGAGCGCTGCCTGCTGGTGTATCCCGAACCCCAGTGGCAGGAGATTCTCCCGAAGATTGAAGCGCTTTCCAGCTTCAACAAGGTGGCGCGCCGGGCTCAGCGGCTGTTGATCGGTTACGCCTGCGAGCTGCAGGTGGACGGCAACGGCCGCGTACTGATTCCGCCGACCCTGCGCGAGTACGCCAGCCTGGAAAAGAAACTGATGCTGGTGGGGCAGGGCAAGAAACTGGAACTGTGGAGCGAAGAGGGCTGGATGTCCTGGCTCGACGATAGCGAAGGCGAGGGCGAGATGCCGGAGGAGATGGCTTCTCTCTCTCTTTAAAGAAGAGGGCACAGGGTGTCTCAGGATCTGCATCGCAGTGTGTTATTGCGCGAGGCCGTGGACGCCCTGGTGATCGACCCGGGCGGTTTTTATATCGACGGCACTTTCGGCCGCGGCGGCCACAGTGCGCTGGTGCTGGAAAAGCTGAATGACAACGGTCGCCTGTTGGCGGTCGACAAGGATCCGCAGGCAGTGGATTTCGCCCGTGAGCGCTTCGCCGGCGACGCGCGCTTTTCCATCTGGCACGGCTCCTTCGCCGATATGGACGAGGCCGCCGGCGATCGCGCCGGGCAGGTGACCGGCATCCTGCTGGACCTGGGCGTTTCCTCGCCGCAGCTGGACCAGGCCGAACGCGGTTTCAGCTTTATGCAGGACGGCCCGCTGGATATGCGCATGGACACCAGCCGCGGCCCGAGTGCGGCGGACTGGGTCAACAGCGAAGCGGAAGCGGAGCTCGTCCGGGTTTTCAAGGAATACGGCGAGGAGCGTTTCGCCCGCCGCATGGCGGCGGCCATCGTGCGGCGCCGGGCGGAAAAGCCGTTCGAGCGCACGCTGGACCTGGCGGAAGTGGTCAAGGCGGCCAACCCCGCCTGGGAAAAAGGCAAGCACCCGGCGACCCGGGTCTTCCAGGCGATCCGCATCCATATCAACGGAGAACTGGACGATCTGCAGGACGCGCTGGAGAAATCGCTGCAATTGCTCGCCCCGGGCGGGCGCCTGGTGGTGATCAGCTTCCACTCGCTGGAAGACCGGATGGTAAAGCGGTTTATCCGCGAAAAGGAACGCGGCCCCAAGCTGCCGCGCGGCCTGCCGGTGATGGACAGCCAGATCGAGAAAACGCTGCGCTCGGTGGGTAAGGCGGTCAAGGCGAACGAAGTCGAGGTGGATGAAAACCTGCGCTCCCGCAGCGCGGTGATGCGGGTGGCCGAGAAACTCGGCGGGACCGCGCCGTGAGCAGAGGCCGCAAATTGCTGCTGGCGCTACTGTGGCTCGGCGCCATGGCCTCGGCCCTGGCGGTGGTCCACACCACACAGCGCAGCCGCGCGCTGACCGCGGAATTGGTGGAAGCGCAGAAAACGCGCGACGAACTGCGTTACGAACAGGAGCGGTTGCTGCTGGAAAAAGGCGCCTGGTCCGCCTACAGCCGCATCGAGAAGGTCGCGCGGGAAGAGCTGGAAATGCATGTGCCGGCGCCGGACGAACAGGTGCTGGTACCGGCGGAATAGACAATAGAACCGGGCTGGAACGGAGCCCTGTGTAGGAGCCTGCCCTGCAGGCGAAAAAGCAGGGCCCACTAGCACCAACAGATAAAGCGATAGGGATGGGAGCGCCATGGGCGCAGTGAAGAAACAGCAGGTCAAACCGGGTATCGCCCGCTGGCGCTTTGCACTGGTGGCGCTGCTGCTGTGCCTGCTCGCCCTGTCGCTGGTATTCCACCTGGCGCGCCTGCAGGTGCTGCCGGAGGCCGAGCGCGGCTACCGCTTCCTGCAGGACCAGGGCGACGCGCGCACCATCCGCACCGAAGAGATCGCCGCCTACCGCGGCTCCATCGTCGACCGCAACGGCGAGCTGCTGGCGGTGAGCACGCCGGTGCACAGCCTCTGGGCCAACCCGCAGTTGCTGCGCGAGGCCGGTGCCGACGAACTGCGCCGGCTGGCGGCGGCACTGGAGATGAAACCGGCTGCCCTGGCCAAGCGCCTGGAAAAATACCGCAGTAAAGAATTCATGTACCTGGCCCGCCACCTGGCCCCCGAACAGGCGCAGCAGGTGCTGGCACTGGATACCGCCGGCGTCTACAGCAAGAAAGAGTACCGCCGCTTCTACCCGGCGGGCGAAGTGACCGCACAGCTGCTCGGCTTCACTAATATCGACGACAGTGGCCAGGAGGGCATGGAACTCGCCTACAACCAGTGGCTGTCCGGCCAGCCCGGCGCCCAACAGGTGGTCAAGGACCTGAAAGGCCGCACCGTGCAGGACCTGGCGGTCGTGCGCGAGGCGCGACCCGGCCAGGACCTGCGCCTGTCCATCGACTTGCGACTGCAGTACCTGGCCTACCGCGAGCTGAAGCGCGCCGTTTCCGAAAATGAGGCCGCCTCCGGCTTTATGGTGATCCTGGATACCCGCAGTGGCAACGTTTTGGCGATGGCCAACCAGCCGTCCTTCAACCCGAATAACCGCCGCGGCCTGAACGCCGCGGCGATGCGCAACCGCGCGCTGATCGACCAGTTCGAACCCGGCTCCACGGTCAAGCCGATCACTGCACTGGCGGCGCTGGAGAGCGGCCGCTACCAGCCGCACACGCCGATCGATACCAGCCCCGGCTATATTCGCGTGCCCGGCAAAACGCTGCTCGATCACCGCAACTACGGTGTGATCGACCTGACCCGAGTGATCACCAAATCCAGCCAGGTGGGCATCACGAAAATCGCCCTGGACCTGGAACCAAACAATATCCGCGGACTCTTTTACCGGCTGGGGCTGGGGGAGGCGGTCGGCACCGGCTTCCCCGGCGAGGCGGCGGGAATCCTGCCCAGCCGAAGTCGCTGGCGGCCAATCGAGCGGGCCAATTTCGCCTTCGGCTACGGTTTAACGGTGAACTCGGTGCAGCTTGCACAGGCCTACAGTGTCATTGCCAACGCCGGGCTCAAGCGCCCGGTTTCGTTGGTTTTAAGCGGTGCCAATCCCGAGGCTGAGCCCGAGCAGGTAGTCGAGGCACCACTGGCGCGGGAAGTGACGGCCATGCTGGAGACGGTCATTACCCCGGCCGGCACCGGCACACGAGCCGCGGTGGAGGGCTACCGGGTGGCCGGCAAGACCGGCACAGTGCACAAGGTGGGCAGCGGGGGCTACGAGGACAGCCGCTACCGTTCTGTGTTCGCCGGTTTTATCCCGGCGGACCGGCCGCGACTGGCCGCGGTGGTGGTGATCGACGATCCCCGCAATGCCAAATATTACGGTGGCGAAGTGGCCGCGCCGGTGTTCGGATCCGTGATGGCCGGCGCCATGCGCCTGCTGCAGGTGCCGCCCACAGAAGTGGATTCGCCGGAGCGGCAACTGGCGGTTCAGCTGAGCGAGAGAGGTACAGAGTCGTGAATCAGCGTCCCGAAACACAAAACAGTCAGTCCCGGAAGGTATCGAAGGCATCGAAGGTATCGCTGCAGGAGCTGGTGCCCGGCTATGCCGGTATTCCCGACGTGGCGGTGTCCGGCGTGGCACTCGACAGCCGCCAGGTTGAGCCGGGCGATGTCTTTATGGCGCTGCGCGGCAGTGTCGTGGATGGGCGCGAGTTTATCGGCGCCGCTATCGCCGCCGGCGCGGCCGCGGTGCTGGCGGACGCCGAGCAGCTGCACTGCGATATCCGCGAGGGCATCCAGGTGGTCAGCGTGCCGGGTCTGGCCAAGCGCGTGGGCGAAATCGCCGCGCGCTTCTATGGCAACCCGACCGAAGACATGTACCTGGTGGGCGTGACCGGGACCAACGGCAAGTCCACCTGCGCCTACCTGACCTCGCAACTGCTGGCGCGCCATTTCGGCGCCGCCGGGGTCATGGGCACTATCGGCAACGGTATCTGGAAAGACGGCCAAATCGAGCTGCACGAAACCGGTCTCACCACACCGGACCCGGTGCGACTGCAGGCGGACTACGCCGATTTCCGTGATCGCGGCGTGGACGCCGCGGCCATGGAAGTGTCCTCGCATGCGCTGGCCCAGGGGCGGGTACACGGCCTGATTTTCGATACCGCCATCTTTACCAACCTGTCGCGGGACCACCTGGATTACCACGGCAACATGGCCGCCTACGGCGCCGCCAAGGAAAAGCTGTTCGGCCTGCCAAAGCTGAAACGTGGCGTGATCAATATCGACGACCCGTTCGGCGGCCAGTTGGCGGAGCGCTGCAAGATCCGCGGCCTGCGCGTGATCACCTACGGCCTGCAGGCCGGAGACCTGCACGTCACCGACCTGCAGCGCCATGACAGCGGCTTCTCGGTGCAACTGACCTCGCCCTGGGGCGACGGCGAACTGAACGCGCCGCTGATCGGCGACTTCAATATCCACAATGCACTGGCGGTGGTGGCTGCGGCGGCCGCCGGCGGCATGCCCTTCGAGGAAATTCTCGCGGCCTTCCCTACCATCAAACCGGTACCCGGCCGAATGGAGCGGGTACGGGTGGACGGTGCCGATGAGGTCAGCGTGCTGGTGGACTATGCCCACACACCCGAGGCGCTGCGCGCGGCGCTGGCGGCGGCGCGGCCCTACTGCCGCGGCAGGCTGTGGTGCGTATTCGGCTGCGGCGGCGACCGCGATAGCGGCAAGCGCGCGCCCATGGGCCGCATCGCCTCGGAGATGGCCGATCATGCCATCGCCACCAGCGACAATCCGCGCAGCGAGGACCCGCAGAAAATCATCGACGATATTCTCGAGGGCGCCGCCAGCAATATTGAAACGGAAGTGGACCGCGCCAGTGCCATCGCCCGCGCAGTGGACGCCGCCGCGCCCGGCGATATCGTGCTGATCGCCGGCAAGGGCCACGAGGACTACCAGATTATCGGGGCGGAAAAAATTCACTTCTGCGACCGCGAACAGGCCACCGCCGCGTTGCGCAAACGCGCCGATCGCGTCGAGGGGGAGGCGAAATGATCCACCCGCTCTCCCTGCAACAGCTACAGGAGCGTTTTGGCGGCGAGCTGGTAAACGGCTCGGTGCCGTTCGATCGCGTCTGCACCGACACCCGCGCGCCGGATGAACGCGCGCTGTTTGTCGCGCTCAAGGGAGAGAACTTCGACGCGCACGACTTTGTGGCCGACCTGGAAGGCAAAGTGCTGGGTCTGGTGGTCGAGCGCGAAATCCCCGACTGCCGACTGCCGCAGTGGCGGGTGGCGGACACCACCGTGGCCCTCGGGCAGATCGGCCGGCTGTGCCGCGAGCAGTTTGAGGGCCGCACTATTGCCATTACCGGCTCCTGCGGCAAGACCACGGTCAAGGAAATGCTGGCGGCTATTTTCGGCCAGCGCCACCGGCCCTGCGTCACTGCCGGCAACCTGAACAACCACTTCGGCCTGCCGATGACACTGTTCGGCCTGCAGCCGGAACACGACGTGCTGATTCTCGAGATGGGGGCCAGCGGACCGGACGAGATCGGCTACCTGTGCGGTATCGGCGTGCCGCAGGTGAGCGCGGTTAACAATGTGATGCCGGCGCACGTGGAGGGTTTCGGCTCCGTGGACGCCATCGCCGCTGCCAAGGGCCAGATCTACACCGGCCTGGAAACAGGTGGCACAGCGGTGATCAACGCCGACGACAACTACGCGGATTACTGGCGCCAGCGGCTGCCGGACGGCGTGCGCGAACTGGATGTGGGCCTGGGGCACGGCTGCGCCGTGCACGCGGACAATATCGAACTGGACGCCCAGGGACGGCCGGCGTTCGACCTGGTGATCGAGGAACTGGCGCACCCGGTCAGGCTGCAGCTGCTCGGCGAACACAATGTGCACAATGCGCTGGTCGCCGCCGGCTGCGCCTTCGCCGCCGGTCTCCCGGCGTCGGAAATCGCCAGCGGCCTGGGTCTGGCGGCCGGTGTGCAGGGCCGCATGCAGGAGCATCGCACCGCTGCCGGCGCCACCGTGATCGATGACAGCTACAACGCCAACCCGGGCTCGGTGGCGGCGGCGATCGAGCTGCTGGCGCAGCGCCCCGGCAGGAAAATCCTGGTTCTGGGGGATATGGCAGAACTGGGTGCGGACGCCGGGGAAATGCACCGGCAGGTCGGCGAACTGGCGCGCGAGCGCGGACTGGATGCGCTGTTTACGCTCGGCCCACTGGGCAATGCCGCCAGTGTCGCCTTCGGCGAGGGCAGGCATCTGCCGCTGCACAATTTCCGCGATCGCGCACCGCTGTCGGCGGCGCTCGCCCGCGAACTGAATGAACACACCACAGTGCTGGTGAAAGGTTCCCGCAGTGCTCGTATGGAACTGGTAGTGCAGGCACTTACCCAGGACACACCTGCAAAAGACGGGAACGACTGAGAGGTATAACGATGCTGCTCTGGCTGGCAGAACTATTACAACAACATGTGAGCACCTTTGCGGTGTTCAACTACCTGACTGTGCGCGCCATCCTGGCAGCGCTGACGGCGCTGGGCATTTCCCTGATCGTGGGCCCGCGCATGATCACCTGGCTGAACCAGCTGCAGGTGGGCCAGGCGGTGCGCGACGATGGCCCGCAGACCCACCTGAGCAAATCCGGCACGCCCACCATGGGCGGTACGCTGATCCTGGCCGCAATTTTTTCCTCGGCACTGCTGTGGTCGGACCTGGACAACCGTTTTGTCTGGGTGACACTGATCGTCACTTTCATTTTCGGCGCCGTGGGCTTTGTCGACGATTACAAGAAAGTCGTGCACAAGAACCCGCGCGGCCTGATCGCACGCTGGAAATATTTGTGGCAGTCCATCGCCGGTATGGGCGCCGCGCTCTATCTGTACATGAGCGCCACCAGCCCGGCGGAGACCCAGTTCTTCGTGCCCTTTTTCAAGGATATTGCCATCGACCTGGGGCCGGTGTTCTTTATCCTGCTGACCTATTTCGTGGTGGTGGGGTCGAGCAACGCGGTCAACCTGACAGACGGCCTGGACGGCCTGGCGATCATGCCCACGGTCATGGTGGGCGGCGCGCTGGGTGTCATCGCCTACCTGGCCGGTCACGTGGAGTTCGCCACCTACCTGCATATTCCGTCGATCACCGGCGCCGGCGAGCTGGCGGTCTTCTGCGCCGCCCTCTGTGGTGCCGGGCTCGGGTTTTTGTGGTTCAACACCTACCCGGCCCAGGTTTTCATGGGCGACGTGGGCGCGCTGGCACTGGGCGCGGCGCTGGGCATTATCGCGGTGATCACCCGGCACGAAATCGTGCTGTTCATCATGGGTGGCGTGTTCGTGATGGAAACGGTCTCGGTGATCCTGCAGGTGGCGTCCTTCAAACTGACGGGCAAACGCATTTTCCGCATGGCGCCGCTGCACCACCATTTTGAACTGAAGGGCTGGCCGGAGCCGCGGGTGATCGTGCGTTTCTGGATTATCACGGTGGTGCTGGTACTGGCCGGCCTGGCAACACTGAAATTACGTTAAGAGTTAAACGAAACGCTATAGAAGCAAGACGATAGACGTAGCATGGGCAAAGCGAAGCCTGCCCATCAAGACCGACGAACAAATGAAAAGACAATTTTCGGGCCGATAAACGAATGACACTGATCGCGACCTCGGAGAAAAAAGTGGTAATCGGCATGGGCGCAACCGGGCAATCGGTTGTGCGCTACCTGCTGCGCGCCGGTTTTTCGCCGCTGGTTGCGGACAGCCGCGCCGAGCCGCCGGGGCTGGATAAGTTCCGCCGGGAGTTCCCGCGGGTGCCGGTGGAAACCGGCCCACTGAATGCGGATACCCTGCTTGCCGCCACCGAGATCGTCGCCAGCCCGGGGGTCGCGCTGGCCGAACCGGCGCTGCAACAGGCGGCCGCAGCCGGTATCCCGATTGTCGGCGATATCGAGTTGTTCGCGCGCGAGCTGGAAAAGCTGGAGCAGCCGCCGCAGCTTGTCGCCATCACCGGCTCCAACGGCAAGAGCACCGTGACCACGCTGGTGGGGCAGATGGCGGAAGAGGCCGGCGTCACTGTCGCCGTGGGCGGCAATATAGGTGTGCCGGTGCTGGATCTGCTGGCGCAGCCGCTGCCGGCGCTGTTCGTGCTGGAACTGTCCAGCTTCCAGCTGGAAACCACGAGCACGCTGGCACCGACCGTGGCCACCATCCTGAACCTGAGTGCGGACCATATGGATCGCTACGACAGCATGGTCGACTACCATCGCGCCAAGCAGCGTATCTACCGCAATGCGCAACAGCTGGTGGTCAACCGCGCGGATCCGCTGACACGCGGGCCCCTGTCGAAACACAGCCGCGAGTGGAGCTTTGGCCTGGACCAGCCGGACCTGCGACAGTTCGGCCTGCGCGAGGTCGACGGGGAAACCTGGCTGGCACAGGGCTTCGAGAAACTGCTGCCGCAGGCAGAGCTGGCAATGGTGGGCAGCCACAATGTGGCCAATGCACTGGCGGCCCTGGCATTGGGCAATGCCGCGGAACTGCCGATGGCGGCGATGCTGTCGGTATTGCGCCGCTTCAACGGCCTGGCGCACCGCTGCGAGCGGGTCGCGGACCTGGACGGCGTCACCTATGTGAACGACTCCAAGGGGACCAATGTGGGTGCCACCCGCGCGGCGCTGGAAGGCCTGGCCACCGGGACGCAGAAAATCGTGCTGATCGCCGGCGGCGACGGCAAGGGTGCGGATTTCGCCCCACTGGCCGAATCCGCGGGTGCGCTGCGGGCACTGGTTGCCATCGGTGTCGACGGCGAAAAAATCGCGCAGGTGTTTGCCGGCAAAACCGAAATCGAGTCCGCGGCCTCCATGGACGAGGCCGTGGCCAGCGCGCGCGCACTGGCACAGAGTGGCGACTATGTGCTGCTGTCACCGGCCTGCGCCAGCTTTGACATGTACCGCAATTTCGAGGCCCGCGGCGACGACTTCCGCCGCGCCGTCCGCGAACTGGCCGGGGCGTCGCAGCCCGCAGGAGGCGCCGCGTGAATCCGGCACAGGCGGAAAAGCTGCAGTTGGAAAAGAACGTCGATTGGCTGCTGCCGTTCTGCGTGCTGGCCCTGGTCAGTATCGGCGTGGTGATGGTCGCCTCTGCCTCCATCGCCTTCGCGGCGGATATTTACGGCGACCCCTGGTATTTCCTCAAGCGCCACCTGCTTTTCCTGGCGGTTGGCGCCGCGGCGGCGCTGGTGGTGAGCCAGGTGCCGCTGTCGGCCTGGTCCAAACTGTCCTGGCCGCTGCTGGTGTTTGCCTGCCTGTTGCTGCTGGCGGTACTGGTGCCGGGCATCGGCCGCGAAGTGAACGGCAGCCGCCGCTGGCTGGCCTTCGGCGGCTTTACCGTGCAGCCGGCGGAAGTGGCGAAGTTCTGCCTGCTGGTATTTTTTGCCAGCTTCCTGACCCGCCGCAACCAACAGCTGCGCCACTGGAGCAGCTTTATGGTGCCGGTGGTGATCCTCGGCGTCGTGGCACTGATGCTGCTGGCGCAACCGGACTTCGGTTCGGTGGTGGTGATTTCCGGCACGGTGCTGGCGATGGTGTTCCTGGCCGGCGCGCGCCTGCCGCACACTTTCTTGCTGGTGGCACTGGCGGCCAGCGCGCTGGCGTTGCTGGCACTGATGAGCCCCTACCGGCTGCAGCGGTTGACGACCTTCCTGGATCCGTGGCGCGACCAATTCGCCGGCGGTTACCAGTTGACCCAGTCGCTGATTGCCTTCGGTCGCGGGGAATGGTTCGGGGTCGGCCTCGGCAACAGTGTGCAGAAACTGTTTTACCTGCCGGAGGCGCACACGGATTTTATTTTCGCCATCCTCTCCGAGGAGTGGGGCATGGCCGGCGGGCTGGTGGTGATCGGGCTGTTCGCGGCCCTGACCTGGTCGCTGCTGCGGCTGGTGCGCGAGGCGCTGGCACAGCAAAAATTCTTTGCCGCGCTGCTGGCGTTCGGCATCGCGGTGCTGCTGTCCGGACAGGCGTTCGTCAATATGGGCGTGGCTTCCGGCCTGCTGCCCACCAAGGGACTGACGCTGCCGTTTGTCAGCTCCGGTGGCAGCAGCCTGGTGATCTGTTGTGCACTGTTTGCGCTGGCGCTGCGGCTGCAGGCCGAGTTGCGGCTCGAGACAGATGATGAGAAAGAAAGTGGCGGCACCATTCGCCAGTTGCCAATTTTCAACCCGCTGCAACTCGGGGACAGAAACGTTAAAGGGGAGGCGGCCTGATGGTTGAACAGAACGCGCCGCAGCCTGCGGATTTCTCCGGCAAGAAGTTCCTGGTGATGGCCGGCGGGACCGGCGGTCACGTATTTCCGGCGCTGGCCGTGGCGCGCGCTCTGCAGGCGCAGGGCGCGTCGGTCGAGTGGCTGGGTACCCGGCGCGGTATCGAATCACAGCTGATTCCGGAAGCGGATATTCCGCTGCACTTCATCACTGTCGAGGGGGTGCGGGGCAGGGGCAAGTTGGCGCTGCTGAAGGCCCCGCTGCAGATTGCCCGCGCCGTCGGTCAGGCGCGCGCGGTGGTCAAATCGGTGGCGCCGGATGCGGTGCTGGGTTTTGGTGGTTTTGCCACCGGTCCCGGTGGCGTCGCCGCGCGGATTGGCGGTATTCCGCTGATCATCCACGAACAGAATGCGGTGGCCGGCACCACCAACCGGTTGCTGGCGCGCATCGCCAACCGGGTGCTGGAAGCTTTCCCGAGCGGTTTGCCCGGTGGCCAGCAGGTGGGTAACCCGGTACGCGACGAAATCGCGCAGTTGCCGGAACCGGAATCGAGGGTGGCACAACAGCGGCCGCTGCGCCTGCTGATACTGGGTGGCAGCCTGGGGGCGGTGGCAATCAATGAACTGGTGCCCCAGGCCATCGCGCTGTTGCCGGAGGAGCTGCGGCCGAGCGTCGTGCACCAGGCCGGCAAGCGCCACCTGGATATTGCGCGCGGCGCCTACGAGCAGGCGGGCGTCGAAGCGGAAGTGGTGCCATTTATCGCCGATATGGCCGCGGCCTATTGCAACGCGGACCTGATTATCTGTCGCGCCGGTGCGCTGACAGTGTCGGAAATTGCCGCCGCCGGTGTCGGCGCCATCATGGTGCCCTTCCCGTTTGCGATCGACGACCATCAGACCAAGAACGGCGAATGGTTGCAGAAAGCCGGCGGCGGCATCGTGCTGCAGCAGGAGTCGCTGACCGCACAGCAGCTGGCGGAACAGTTGACCGACCTGTTCGCGCAACCGGAAAAATTACAGGCAATGGCCACGGCCGCGCGCCGCGCGGCGGTGACCGATGCGACACAGCGGGTGTTGGCCGCCTGCGCCGAAGAGACAGCAGCGCCCGCGGCGCCGGCTAAGGGGCACTGAGGTAGAGGGTTATGTCCACAGAGCACACGATAGAAAACAACCGTTACGGCGTGCCCACCATGCGCCGCATCCGCCGCATTCACTTTATCGGTATTGGCGGCGCGGGTATGAGTGGTATCGCCGAGGTGCTGCAGAACCAGGGCTACGAGGTTTCCGGCTCCGATCTCAAGGAGTCCCCGGTCACCGAGCGTCTGCGGGAGCTCGGCGTCAGGGTCCAGATCGGCCACGGCGCGGACAATGTGCGCAATGTGGATGTGGTGGTGAACTCGTCCGCGGTGCACGGCGACAACCCGGAACTGGTGGCGGCGCGGGACAACCGCATTCCCATTGTGCGCCGTGCCGAGATGCTGGGTGAACTGATGCGCTACCGCTACGGCATCGCCGTGGCGGGTACCCACGGCAAGACCACCACCACCAGCCTGATCGCGTCGATCTTTGCCGCCGATAAAAAGGATCCGACCTTTGTGATCGGCGGTCTGGTCAACGCCGCCGGTGCCAACGCTGCACTGGGCGAGAGCCGCTACCTGATCGCCGAGGCGGACGAGAGCGATGCGTCGTTTATCCACCTGCAGCCGATGGTAACGGTAATCACCAACATCGATGCAGACCATATGGAAACCTATGGCGGTGATTTCGAGAAGGTCAAACAGATCTTCGTCGACTTCGTGCACAACCTGCCGTTCTACGGCCTGGCGGTAGTCTGTGGCGATGACGAGCATATTCGCGAGGTGATGCCGCAATTCTCGCGCCCGGTCTCCACCTACGGGTTCGACGAGGGCAACGATTTCCGCATTGTCGAGGTACAACAGGAGCCGCTGCGCAGTCATTTCAAGGTGCAGCGTCCGGACGGGAAACCGCTGGAAGTCTGTGTCAATACCCCGGGCATCCACAATGTGCTGAACGCGACCGCGGCGATAGCGGTGGCCACCGAAGAGGGCGTCAGCGACGAGGCCATCCGCGAGGGCCTGAAGGGTTTCCAGGGCGTCGGCCGCCGCTTCCAGATCTACGGCGACTACGCGGTAACCGACGAACCCGGCGCAGAGAAAGTAATGCTGGTGGACGATTACGGCCACCACCCGCGCGAAGTGGGCGCCACCATCCAGACGGTGCGCGACGGCTGGCCGGATCGCCGGCTGGTGATGATCTACCAGCCGCACCGCTACACCCGCACACGCGACCTGTTCGACGATTTCGTCGATGTGCTGTCGCGGGTGGACAAGTTGATCCTGCTGGACGTTTACAGCGCCGGTGAGCAGCCGATCCCCGGCGCCGACGGTCGCACCCTGGCGCGCAGCCTGCGCAACCGCGGCCTGGTGGACCCGATTTTTGTCGAGACCATCGAACAGGTACCGCCGGTGCTGGCAGACCTGCTGGAGCCGGGCGATATCGTATTGACCCAGGGCGCGGGCAATGTCGGTGCCCTGTCCCAGCAACTGGCCAAGTGGCGGTTGGGGGAGAGGGGCTGATGCGGAATGACCGGCTACCAGCCTCTGTAGGAATCTGCCTGCAGGAGAATATTGACGGGCCTCCGCAGCCGTTCACCTGCAGGCAGGCTCCTACAGGGAATGCGTAGGATGGGCAAAGCGCAGCGTGCCCATCAAAAAAAGAAAAAGCCGGCTCGCGGTGCGCGCCCGATTGCGGACGGCATCGAGGGCGAAGGCCGCAACTGGCGCCCGCTGCTGATTGTGGTTCTGGCCGTGGCCACGCTGGCCGGTGCCAGTTACGGCGGCCTCTGGCTCTGGCAGCGGGCACCGGTGGAGGAACTGAGCCGGGTCGATGCGCTGGAGCAGGTGCGGGTCAAGGGGCCGTTTCACGCGGTGACCCAGCGGCAGGTAGAAGAGATATTGCTGCCGCATTTGAGCGGCGGTTTTTTCGGCGCGGATATCAGTGCAATGCGCGCGGCGCTGCTGGAAAGCCCCTGGATCACCGGCGCCTCGATCAGCCGGCGCTGGCCGCGAGGGGTGGAAGTGGCGGTGGAGGAAGCCCGGCCGCTGGCGGCCTGGGGCGAGGACAAACTGCTGGTGGCGAGCGGCGAACTGCTGCCGCGGCCGGCGCATATGGAAACCGGCCGCCTGCCGGAGCTGGCGGGGGACGAGGAGCTGGTCGAGCGCATCGTCGCACAGTACCAGGCACTCGCGGGGTTGCTGACCACGCGGGATATGGAAGTGAAGAGGTTGTCCTTTGACGACCTGGCCGGATGGCGGCTGGAGCTGGTATCCGGGGTGGAACTGCACCTGGGGCACGATGAACTGCTGGAGCGGGTGAATCGCTTCCTCAGCCTGAGCCGCGGTGTTCTGTCGCAACACCTGGACAAGGTGGCGCGGGTGGATGCCCGCTACAGCAATGCGGTGGCGGTGCAGTGGAAGGACGATAAAAAGTAGATGAAGTGAATTGCGGGGGTCGCACAGCGTACCCGCAGGGACAACAGAATATAAATGCTAACGCTGCGCCCTGGCCCGTTATTGGGAATGCGGTCCGGAGTACAGTTCAGCGAGGTTGGTACAAAAATGACACAAGCATCCGATCACCGCATGATCGTGGGTCTGGATATCGGCACTTCGAAAGTGGTCGCGATTGTCGGCGAGGTCTACGGCGATGGCGAACTGAATGTCGTCGGTATCGGCTCGCACCGCTCCACCGGCATGAAGCGCGGTGTGGTCGTGAATATCGAGTCCACGGTGCAGTCGATCCAGCGCGCGGTGGAAGAGGCGGAACTGATGGCCGGCTGCGAGATTCACTCGGTCTACGCCGGTATTGCCGGCAGCCATATCCGCAGCCTGAATTCCCACGGCATCGTGGCGATCAAGGATCGCGAAGTGACGCAGCAGGATGTGGACCGGGTAATCGATGCCGCGCGCGCGGTGGCGATTCCCGCGGACCAGAAAATCCTGCACACGCTGCCGCAGGAATACCTGATCGACAACCAGGAGGGCGTCAAGGAACCGCTGGGCATGTCCGGCGTGCGCCTGGAAGCCAAGGTACACCTGGTCAGCGGCGCGGTGAATGCGGCACAGAATATCGAAAAGTGTATCCGCCGCTGCGGCCTGGAAGTCGAAGACGTGATTCTCGAACAGCTGGCCTCCAGTTACGCGGTACTGACCGACGACGAAAAGGAACTGGGCGTGTGCATGGTGGATATCGGCGGAGGTACCACCGATATCGCCGTGTTCACCGGCGGTTCCATCCGCCACACCGGCGTGATACCGATTGCCGGCGACCAGGTGACCAACGATATCGCCATGGCGCTGCGCACACCGACGCCGCACGCCGAGGAGCTGAAAATCAAATACGCCTGCGCGCTGGCCAAACTGGCCCGCGAGGGGGAAACCATCAAGGTGCCGAGCGTCGGCGACCGCGAACCGCGGGACCTGTCGCGCCAGGCGCTGGCCGAGGTGGTGGAGCCGCGCTACGACGAACTGTTCACGCTGGTGCAGGCGGAACTGCGCCGCAGTGGTTTCGAGGACCTGTGTGCGGCGGGCGTGGTGCTGACCGGCGGCTCTTCAAAAATGGAGGGCGCGGTGGAACTGGCCGAGGAAATTTTCCATATGCCGGTGCGCCTGGCGGTACCTCAAGGTGTAGCCGGGTTGACCGATATTGTCAGCAATCCGATTTACTCCACCGGCGTGGGCCTGTTGATGTACGCCATGCGCCAGGAAGAAGTGGGCGGGGGCGTGAAACAGCGGCCGCAGCGGGACGACAACCCCTGGTGGGACAAGGTCAAGCACTGGTTCCGCGGGAATCTGTAGAGATGTGGAAAGCGGTCGCTCCCGTAGCGGAGGCGACCGCGCAGGATGGGCAAAGCACAATGTGCCCATCGCGAAAGATCAGGAACGAACAACAATTTTTGACATGAGCAAAAAAGGGGAACAGAGATGTTCGAACTAGTCGATAGCGTACAGGATAAGCCTGTCATCAAAGTGATCGGTGTCGGCGGCGGTGGCGGCAATGCTGTGAAGCATATGATCGTCAGCGAAGTGGAGGGTGTGGATTTCATCTGCGCCAATACGGACGCCCAGGCACTGAAAGATATCGAGGCGCGCACTATCCTGCAGCTGGGTAACAGCATTACCCGCGGGCTCGGCGCCGGCGCCAACCCGGATGTGGGCCGCCAGTCGGCGATGGAAGACCGCGAGCGGATCGCCGAGGTACTGCAGGGTGCCGATATGGTGTTTATCACTGCCGGCATGGGCGGCGGTACCGGCACCGGCGGCGCGCCCATCGTGGCGGAAGTGGCCAAGGACCTGGGTATCCTGACCGTGGCCGTGGTCACCCGCCCGTTCAAGATCGAGGGACGCAAGCGTTCGCAGGTGGCGGAAGAGGGCATTCTCGAGCTGCGCGACAAGGTCGACTCGCTGATCACCATTCCCAACGACCGCCTGCTCGAGGTGCTGGGCAACAAGATCACCATGAAGGCCGCCTATAAGGAAGCGGACAACGTGCTGCTGGGCGCGGTGCAGGGCATTGCCGACCTGATGATCCGCCCGGGCATCATGAACGTGGACTTCGCCGATGTACGCACCGTGATGTCCGAGATGGGCATGGCGATGATGGGCTCCGGTTCCGCCGTGGGCGAGAACCGCTCCCGCGAGGCCGCCGAGAAGGCCGTGCGCAGCCCGCTGCTGGACAACGTCAACCTGCAGGGCGCCCGCGGTATCCTGGTGAACATCATCACCGGCAGCGAGGAGGGCGGTTGCCAGGAACTGACCCTGGGCGAGTACTCCGAAGTGGGTGAGATCGTGCAGGAGATCGCCTCCGACGACGCCACCGTGGTAATCGGCACCGCCGTGGACGACAAGCTGGGCGACGAGATGCGCGTAACCGTGGTTGCCGCCGGCCTGGGCGATGGCGCCCAGCAGAGCGCGCGCCCGACCAAGGTGGTGGACAACACCCGCCGCCAGGAACTGCGCGAGCCCCGCGAAGGTCAAAGCGCCATGGGCAATCAGGGTGCGATGCCCGGCCGCGAGGCCGCCGAGACCCGCGCGCGCGCGGAGAGCGAGCGTCCCAAGCGCCAGGCGCCGGCGTTGAACCCGGCGGATGCGGATATGGAGTACCTGGATATTCCGGCCTTCCTGCGCCGCCAGGCGGACTAGTATGGTCGGGACTCGATCATGACTATGCGGCCTGACAGCCGGCACTCTGTGGGAGCCTGCCTTGCAGGCGATTGAATTGGCCCCGCAGTGGTCATCACCCGGAAGGTAGTCTCTTTCGGGGAGAGGCCGGAAAGCCGCCGTACCGGGGCAGCACACCGCTCATGTCACCCGGCCCCGGCCGGGCTGCCCCGGTGGCGGCTACAAAACCCGGTTTATCAGCCGGGCTTCATCGATTGGCTCGAGCTATCGTTCGGGTTAACAATTTTTAACAGCGTCGGAACCACTTCGCACCTTAGAATTGCGCTGATTGAACAACGGAAATCGCGATAGCAATATGGCGCCGCAGTCTTCGCGCTGAGCTATCCTGAGAATATGGGGCGATAAACTGCAGTGACCATGCCGCCAAATATAGTTTTGGCGTTGATTTTCTGGTACTATCGCCTGCTTGCCGCGGCCCCTGTGCCGCCTACCGACTGGGAAAAGACAGATACATGATCAAACAGCGCACCCTCAAAAATGCTATTCGCGCCACTGGCGTGGGGCTCCACACCGGCAAAAAGGTCGTACTGACCCTGAAGCCGGCGCCTGTGGACACCGGCATTGTGTTCCGTCGGGTCGACCTGGATCCGGTGGTTGAAATCGAAGCCCGCGCCGAGAATGTGGGCGATACCCTGCTGTCCACCACCCTGGTCAAGGACGATGTGCGCGTCGCCACCGTCGAGCACCTGCTGTCCGCCATGGCGGGCCTGGGCATCGACAACGCGATCGTCGAGCTGAGCGCCCAGGAAGTGCCGATCATGGACGGCAGCGCCGGTCCCTTCGTATTCCTGATCCAGTCTGCGGGTATCCAGGAGCAGTCGGCGGCGAAGAAATTCCTGCGCATCAAGAAGCCGGTTACCGTGGAAGAGGGCGACAAAGTGGCCCGCTTCCTGCCGTTCAACGGCTTCAAGGTGTCTTTCACCATCGATTTCGACCACCCGGTTTTCCAGGGCCGCAACCTGAGCTCCTCGGTGGACTTCTCCAGCACCTCCTTCGTCAAGGAAGTGAGCCGTGCGCGCACCTTCGGTTTCATGCACGAGATCGAGTACCTGCGCTCCAAGGGCCTGGTCCAGGGCGGCAGTGTCGACAACGCCATCGTGATCGACCAGTACCGTATTCTGAACGAGGGCGGGTTACGATACGAAGACGAATTCGTGAAACACAAGATCCTGGACGCCATCGGCGACCTCTATCTGCTGGGCACCAGCCTGATCGGCGAGTTCGAGGCCTACAAGTCCGGCCACGCCCTGAACAACAAGTCCCTGCGCAACCTGATGGCGCAGGAAGACGCCTGGGAAATGGTGACGTTCGAGGACGAAGAGGAAGCACCGATCTCCTACATCAAGCCGATACTGGCGGTCTGAGCCAGATCGGAACCGAAAGCCGGCACGAAAATTGCCGGCTTTTTCATAGGGGACTTCCCTGCGCCCCATCCGCCTCGCGGGCAGCCTTTGGCTGTACAAGACGGCACTCCTGCCGTTTTGTGGTTTATGTGGGGGACTCCCACCGGCGGATTTGCAGGGTGCGCGGTGCGCACCGCAAACGTGCGCCGTTAACATTTTTGTCAGCCGGCCGGTGTTACATTGGATGAAACGGTCGGTTACCTGCCATCGGAAAGGCGTGAACGCGGGGTGCGAAAGAGAAGGCCCCGGCGACAAGCATAGAAAACAACAAACAGCGAATTTCACACGCCTGTTATGAAGATAATCCTGGTCAACGAGCGCGGCGGTACGCGCACCTTCGGCTTTGGCGGCCTGAGCAGGGCGCTGCTGGGCCTGTGCCTGCTGGGTCTGCCGGTGGGCGCCTTCCTGATCGGCGCCAACCTGCCGGTGGCGGAAACCGACGTGTTCGATTCCCGCACCGCCAAGGCCTGGAGTAAGGCGCTGCGCAAGCAGCAGGAGCAGATCGACGAAGCGGACCGCGAGGCCCGCGAGCAGCTGACGGCGCTGACCGTCAAGCTGGCCGAGATGCAGGCCCGCCTGACCCGCCTGGACGCGATGGGCGAACGCCTGACCACCGCCGCCAAGCTGGACGAGGGCGAGTTCCAGTTCGGCAGCGCCCCGGCCGTGGGCGGCCCCGAGGACCCGGCCTTCGCCGGCGCCTCCGAGATGCCCTACCAGCCGCCGGAATTCCTCGACGTGATCGGCGATCTGTCCGACCAGATCGAAAACCGCGAAATGCAGCTCGGCACCCTGGAGTCACTGCTGGCCAACCGCCACCTGCAGGAAGAGCAGTTTATTGCCGGTCGCCCGATTGCCCGCGGCTGGATGTCCTCCCGCTACGGTTACCGCACCGATCCCTTTACCGGCCGCCGCACCTGGCATAACGGCCTCGATTTCGCCGGCAAGAACGGCTCCGACGTGGTGTCCGTGGCCGCGGGTGTGGTCACCTGGGCCGAGGACCGCTACGGCTACGGCCAACTGGTGGAAATCAACCACGGCAATGGCTACAAGACCCGTTACGGTCACAACAGTGAACTGAAGGTCAAGCTGGGCGATGTGGTCAAGAAGGGCCAGATTATCGCCCTGATGGGTTCCAGCGGCCGCTCCACCGGCCCGCACGTACACTTCGAGGTGTACAAGAACAACCGCCCGGTCGACCCCGCCAGCTATATCCGCCGCACCGGCCGATAGCAACTATCCTCTTCAATACTGCGCAGCCGCCGGCACTCCGCAGGAGTTGCCAGTCGCTGCGCCT
The DNA here is from genome assembly GCF_023634065.1 of Microbulbifer litoralis. Classification (GTDB taxonomy): domain Bacteria; phylum Pseudomonadota; class Gammaproteobacteria; order Pseudomonadales; family Cellvibrionaceae; genus Microbulbifer; species Microbulbifer litoralis. Next base: position 169,842 of record NZ_JALKCV010000001.1, on the reverse strand, counting down.
TCCTGTTTACTTGCACCCCTCGTTGCAAAGCGCGCTCAAAGGGGGCAGGTATCGAAATTCCCACCGGTCCTGAAGGCCGGCAGCGCAAATAAAATCAAGTGGTTTCTGGATAATGATTGGCAAACTGATTAAATCGGTCTTCGGTTCTAAAAACGACCGCGAACTCAAGCGTATGCGCCGCGCAGTGACAAAGGTCAACGCGCTGGAGGAAGAGTACCGGGGGCTCGACGACGCCGCCCTCAAGGCCAAGACGGAAGAGTTCAGGAAGCGCCTGGCCGACGGCGAAACGCTCGACCAGATACTGCCGGAGGCCTTCGCCGCCGTGCGCGAGGCCAGCGACCGCACCCTGGGCCTGCGCCACTTCGATGTACAGCTGATCGGCGGCATGACCCTGCACGAAGGCCATATTGCCGAGATGCGCACCGGTGAGGGCAAGACCCTGGTAGCCACGCTGCCCGCCTACCTGAATGCGCTGGAAGGCAAGGGCGTGCATATCGTCACCGTCAACGACTACCTGGCCGGCCGCGACGCCAACTGGATGCGCCCGGTATACGAATTCCTGGGCCTGGCCGTGGGCGTGATCGTGTCCCAGCAGCACCCGGAGGACAAAAAGGCGGCCTACCAGGCGGATATCACCTACGGCACCAACAACGAGTTCGGCTTCGATTACCTGCGCGACAACATGGTGCTGCGCCAGGAAGACCGGGTACAGCGCCCGCAGAACTTCGCCATTGTCGACGAGGTGGACTCCATCCTGATCGACGAGGCGCGCACGCCGCTGATCATCTCCGGCGCCGCTGAGGATTCCTCCCATCTATACCTGGCCATGAACAAACTGGTGCCGCAGTTGAAACGCGCCGCGGATGAAGAGGGCGCCGACGGCCACTACAGCGTGGACGAGAAAACCCGCCAGGTGGAGCTGACCGAGGACGGCCACCAGCTGATCGAGGAGCTGCTGTCCCGCAGCGGCCTGATGAAAGAGGATGAGTCCCTGTACGCGCCCGGCAACCTGGGCCTGCTGCACCACGTGCACGCCGCCCTGCGCGCGCACGTGCTGTTCCACAAAGACGTGGACTATATCGTCCAGAACGGCCAGGTGGTGCTGATCGACGAACACACCGGCCGCACCATGCCCGGCCGCCGCCTGTCCGAGGGCCTGCACCAGGCGCTGGAGGCGAAGGAGCAGGTGCAGATCCAGAGCGAGAGCCAGACCCTGGCTTCCACCACCTTCCAGAACCTGTTCCGCTTCTACCCGAAGCTGTCCGGCATGACCGGCACCGCGGATACCGAGGCGTTCGAATTCCGCCAGATCTACGGCCTGGACGTGGTGGTGATCCCCACCAACAAACCCAAGCAGCGCGACGACCTCAACGACCTGGTCTACCTGACCAAGGAAGAGAAGATGGAAGCCATCGTCGAGGACGTCAAATACTGCCGCGACAAGCAGGCGCCGATCCTGGTCGGCACCGCGTCCATCGAGACCTCCGAGGAAATGTCCCAGCGCCTGACCCGCGCCGGCATCAAGCACCAGGTGCTGAACGCCAAGTACCACGAGCGCGAGGCGCAGATCATCGCCCAGGCCGGCCGGCCCGGCAACGTCACCATCGCCACCAATATGGCCGGCCGCGGTACCGATATCGTGCTCGGCGGCAACTGGGAGGCGGCCGTCGAGGAGCTGCGCGAACAGAAGGGTGAGGAACCCGGTGAAGCGGAAATCGCCAAGCTGAAAGAGGAGTGGCAACAGCGCCACGACACCGTGATCGAGGCCGGCGGCCTGCACATCATCGGCACCGAGCGCCACGAGTCCCGTCGCATCGACAACCAGCTGCGCGGCCGCGCCGGCCGCCAGGGCGACCCTGGTGTAACCCGCTTCTACCTGTCCCTGGAAGACAACCTGATGCGGATCTTCGCCTCCGATCGGGTGAAGAATTTCATGCAGATGCTGGGCATGGAGAAGGGCGAGGCGATCGAGCACCGCATGGTCTCCAACGCCATCGAAAAGGCCCAGCGCCGTGTGGAGGGCCGCAACTTCGATATCCGCAAACAGCTGCTGGAATACGACGACGTCGCCAACGACCAGCGCCAGGTGATCTACAGCCAGCGCAATGAACTGCTGGAAGCGGAAAATATCAGCGACACCATCGAGGCCATCCGCGAGGATGTGGTCAACGACATCATCTCCGGCTCCGTGCCGCCGCAGAGTGTCGAGGAGCAGTGGGATATCCCGGGCCTGGAGAAACAGCTGGCCGGCGAACTCGCGCTGCCGCTGCCGGTCCAGCAGTGGCTGGACGAAGACCGCACCCTGCACGAGGAATCCCTGCGCGAGAAGATCGTCACCGAAGCGCAGGCCGCCTACAAGGCCAAGGTGGAGCGCATCGCCGAATCCTCCGGCGACGCCAACCTGATGCCCACCATCGAGCGCCAGATCATGCTGCAGGTGCTGGACCAGCTGTGGAAGGAACACCTCTCCAGCATGGATCACCTGCGCGCCGGTATCGGCCTGCGCGCCTACGCCAACAAGAACCCCAAGCAGGAGTTCAAACGCGAGTCATTCCACCTGTTCCAGAGCATGCTGGAAAACCTCAAGCACGAAGTCGTGCGCGTGCTCGCCCATGTGGAGCCGATGACCCGCGAGCAGATGGAAGAGATGGAACAGCGCCGCCTGGAGCAACAGCGCAAGCAGCAACTGGAACTCCAGCACGCCCAGGCCTCGGCAATGCCGGAAGCGGAAACCCCGGAACAGCAACCGATGCCGGAACCCCTGCGCCGCGGCCCCAAGGTCGGCCGCAATGACCCCTGCCCCTGCGGCTCCGGCAAAAAATACAAGCAGTGCCACGGCAAGCTGGCCTCGTCCACCCAGACCTGATCCCTGTTCCCCCTTTCCCCTCCGGGAAGGGGGAACACCGAGTTCCAGCCTGGCGGGCTCACCGCCCGGATGACTCAAATTACATAAGAACCCGTCATACCGGCGACTGCCGGTATCCAGTGCCCGCCACTTCCCCCACCTGGATTCCGGTCTGCGCCGGAATGACGAAGGGAAGGAAATCATTCCGTAGGAGCGGCCCACGGCCGCGATAAAAATGACCGAAACTCCAATCGCGCAAATCCCCGGCATCCGCCTCGCCACCGTCCCTGCCAATATCAAGAACTGGCAACGGGACGACCTGCTGCTGATCGAGCTCAACGAAGGCGCTGCCGTCTCCGCCACCTTTACCCAGAACGCCTTCTGCGCGGCTCCGGTCACGGTGGCGAAAGAACATATCGCCAGTGGCAATATCCGCGCACTGCTGGTCAATGCCGGCAACGCCAACGCCGCTACCGGCGAACGCGGCCTGCGCGACGCCCGCGCCTGTTGTGGCGCCGCCGCCGAAGCGTTGCATATTGCCGCGCGGCAGGTTCTCCCCTTCAGTACCGGCGTCATCGGCGAACACCTGCCGCTGGAAAAAATCCTGCAGGCCATACCGGTGGCCGCCGATCATCTCGACGGCGCCGGTTGGGAAGCGGCCGCCCGCGCCATCATGACCACCGACACGCGCCCGAAAATGGCCAGCCGCACGGTGGAGATTGCCGGCGAGCAGATCCGCATCGCCGGGATCGCCAAGGGTGCCGGCATGATCCAGCCGAATATGGCCACCATGCTCGCCTACGTGGCCACCGATGCCGCCGTCGCGCAGCCGCTGCTGGACGAACTGGTCAGGGAGGCCGTACAGGCCTCCTTCAACCGCATCAGTATCGACGGCGACACCTCCACCAACGATGCCTGTGTCCTGATGGCCAGCGGCGCCACCGGCCCGCTGCTCGGCGACCCCCGCAGCCCGGAATACGAGCGCCTGAAAAACGCCATTACCGAGGTGCATATCGAACTGGCCCAGGCCATCGTCCGCGACGGCGAGGGGGCCACCAAGTTCGTCACCGTGCAGGTGCGCGGCGCCGCCTCCAGCGACGAGGCGCTCAGGGTGGCGTTTGAAGTGGGCGAATCGCCGCTGGTCAAAACCGCCCTCTACGCCTCGGATCCCAACTGGGGCCGGCTGGTGATGGCCATCGGCAATGCCGGTGTCGAGGGCCTGGATGTGGAAAAGGTGAATATCCACCTGGGCGACGTCCAGGTAGTGGAGGCCGGCGGCCGCGCGGCGAGCTACACCGAGGAGGCCGGCGAAAAGGTATTCTCGGAGCCCGAGTTCACCATCGCGGTCGACCTCGGCCGCGGCGACTGCAGCGAGCATATCTGGACCTGCGACTTCTCCCACGAGTACGTCACCATCAACGCCGAATACCGCACCTGAGGCCTGTATGGGAAAAGTCATTCATGTCGCCGTGGGTGTGGTCGTGCGCGAAGACGGCCGCATCCTGATCGCCCGCCGCCCCGACCACCTGCATATGGGCGGCCGCTGGGAATTTCCCGGCGGCAAAGTGGAGGAGGGCGAAACGGTCCAGCAGGCGCTGGCCAGGGAGCTGCGTGAAGAAGTGGCACTGGAAGTCCGCCAGCTGCAGCCCCTGACAGAGATCCGCCACGACTATCCGGAAAAGACCGTGCTGCTGGATACCTGGTGGGTCACGGAATTTGAGGGCGAGGCCGAGGGGTCGGAAGGCCAGCAGGTTATCTGGGTGGCGGTCGATGAACTGGAAAACCGCCGCTTTCCGGACGCCAACGGTCCGATTCTGGAAGCTATCCAGTCTGCAAAACATGCCTGAGACCTCGATACTGGATCCCGGATCAAGTCCGGGATGACGACTATCACTTCATCGCCATTCCGGCGAATGCTGGAATCCAGGGCACCGGGAGCCGCCGTCGACGACTGTCACTCCGTCGTCATTCCGGCGAAGGCCGGAATCCAGGGCACGGGGAGCCGCCGTCGACGACTATCACTCCACCGTCATTCCGGCGAAGGCCGGAATCCAGAGAACAGAGCTCCCGCCACCGGCCCCTGCATCAATCCGGGGATGGCGACTCCGCCGGACCAACCCCCTCAATGCCGCGTCTTGGAAGGATCCAGATCCTCACTCAACACATCATCGTAAACCGGCTGCCCCGGAATCTTGTGTCCCTCGCTGGCCCACTCCCCCAGGTCGATCAGCTTACAGCGCTCGCTGCAGAAGGGCCTGAATGGGAATTTCTGGTTCCACTCGATGGGTTTCTTGCAGGTGGGGCAGTTGAGGGTAGGTGTATCTTTAGCCATGGATGTAACATTAAAAACAGATAGATGTAATGGTCAGGGTCAGCTACTTCCCAGCAGCCTGCGTTGTAGGAGGCTCTGCATATCCCTGCGGCCGTCGGCGGTCAATTGCACATAGACGTTTTTGGCTGTTACACGGTAGATACAGCGATAGGGTCTGAAAAATACCTCCCGGTAGTCACGAATACCGAGGGCAAGCAGTTCCGGGGGGAAGGCCCCACGCTGGGGATTGTCTGTCAGGCTTCCAAGTACTTCTTCAATCTTGTCCATCACGTATTCAGCCCTCCCGGGCACATCGTGCCGGTCGATGTAATCACCGATCTCTTCAAGGTCGGACAGGGTACTCTCCGTCAACAGGACCCTAAATGGCATCAGGTGGATTCCCGCCGTCGACGTACTCGCTTGAAGGCGTCGGAGAGAGGTATAACCCGGTCATCTTCAATCTCGCGATTGCCCAGAGCCAGAATCTTCAGCAAGGCCAGGGTTTCCTGCATCTGCTCGTAGCTCTCGATATCCTGCATAACCACCTTGGCCTCGCCATTCTGGGTAATGACCAGTGGCTCGCCCTGCTTTCCCAGGTCGCGCACGATTTCGGCAGCGTGGGCTTTCAGGTAGCTGATGGGTTTGATCTGGCTGGATAGTTTCACGGCCGCTCCTCCGAAGCTGGAAGACTGAATATAGTCTAAATTTGGTACCACAACAAGGAGGCTGAAGAGTGTTGCCATGAGAAGCCGGCGGGGCGCATTAGCCTGCCAACTGGAGATAGTGTTGGTGCAGGGTTTCCACCTGGGATTTTAAATCGGTCAGTTCTCCCGAGTTATCCAGTACATCATCTGCCTTTTCAAGCCGCGCCTCCCTCGAAAGCTGCGCCGCCATAATCTTGCGGATCTGTTCCGGATCATTGCCATCCCGTGCACTGGCGCGCTGCAGCTGCAGTGCCTCCGGCAGGTCCATCACGCAGACCCGGTCCACCAGCGCTGTCTGCCCGGACTCGATCAGCAGCGGCGACTCCAGGATCGCATAGGCGCTCTCGCTGGCGTCCAGCGCCCGCACAATTTCCTCGCGGATCAGCGGATGCAGCAGCCCCTCCAGCCAGGCGCGCTCGGCGGGGTTGTCGAAGATCAGCGCGCGCAGCCTGGCCCGATCCAGCGCGCCGGTGTCCCGCAACACATCGGCGCCGAAGTGCTCCGCAATCCCGGCCAGCGCCGGCTGCCCGGGCTCCACCACAACCCGCGCCGCCCAGTCCGCATCCACCACATTGATTCCCAGGTCCCGGAAACAGGCCGCCGCCGCAGACTTGCCGCTGCCGATTCCCCCGGTCAAACCCACAATAAACAAGGCGATCCTCCACTCTGTGCCGGAGCGGCCCATGGCCGCGATAAAGGCCAATCAACCCCAAATGATAAACCGCCGGGACCGCGCAACTGTAGCCCGGATGCAGCGCAGCGGAATCCGGGAACCCAACCGGGAATGCCCAGCCCCAACTCGGCCAAGCAGCCAAAGGCCCGCCTCAACCGAGCCCGGAAAACCCCAGATACCATCCCACAATCTGTTCTCCCCACAACATCGCAATCCACCCGGCTCCGGCCAGGTAGGGACCAAACGCAATCGGCAGGTTCCGGTCGCGCCCGACAATCGCACTCCAGGCCAGCCCTGCCACCGCGCCCACGGCGGCGGAAAGCAGGATCACCAGCGGTAACATCTGCCACCCGAACCAGGCCCCGATGGCCGCCAGTATCTTGAAGTCCCCAGCGCCCATTCCCTCCCTGCCGGTCACCAGCTTGAAGAGATGGTACACCGCCCACAGCGCCAGGTAACCGGCCACGGCCCCGATCACCGCCTCCTGCAGCGGCACAAACACGCCCCAGAGATTGATCAACAGCCCGCCCCACAGCAGCGGCAGGGTGATGGTATCCGGCAGCAACTGCTTGTCAAAGTCGATCCCGGTCAGCGCTACCAGCGCCCAGGTAAACACACAACCGGCCAGCGCCTGCCAGGTAAAACCCAACTGCCAGACAACAACGGCTGTCAGGATACCGGTCACCAGCTCCACCACCGGGTAGCGCCTGGAAATGGCCGTACCACAGAATCGGCACTTGCCACCCAGCATCAGGTAACTCACCAGCGGCACATTGTGCCAGGGCTTGATCTCCGCATCGCAGTTGGGGCAGTGGGAGTGGGGCAGGACCAGGTTGAAGGATTCCGCCAGCTCTTTCTTCTCCGCCGGGTCCGGCTCGGTTTCAAAATAACTGTAGAAATCGCGCTTGTACTCGCGCTCCATCATGATCGGGAGGCGGTAGATGACGACGTTCAGGAAACTGCCGACCAGCAGGCCCAAAATAAAAGCGCTGCATAAAAGCAGCGCCGGGTATGAGATTAAAGTTTCGAGCATTCTTATTTATACGACCTGGCCCAGCTGGAAAATGGGGAGATACATTGCAACCATAAGGCCGCCAACCAGTATGCCCAGCACGGCCATGATCATCGGCTCCAGGAGGGTTGTCAGGTTGTCGACCATATTGTCGACCGCCTCTTCATAGAAGTCTGCCGCTTTGGCCAGCATCTCGTCCAGGGCGCCGGATTCCTCGCCGATCGCAGCCATTTGTACGAGCATGGTCGGATACAGGCCGGATGCCCGGAGAGCACCATTGAGAGGAATACCTGTTGCCACAGAGTCGCGGATTTTCAAGGTGGCTTCCTCGTAGAGGCTGTTCCCTGTGGCCCCTGCAACGGATTTCAAAGCATCAATCAGAGGAACGCCGGCAGCGAAGGTCGTGGAAAGAGTGCGGGCGAAGCGTGCAGAGATAGAGTTATAGGTAATTGTTCCCAGAATAGGGAGCTTTAACATCAACCTGTCGAAAAACTCGGCCACTTTCCTGTTTCGTTTTTTTGCTTCAATGGTGCCGCCGATACCTACGACTACGCAGATCAAGGCAATAAACCAGTTGGCTTGCATCCATTCAGACATTCCTACTACTAGCTGGGTGAATGCGGGCAGGTCTGCCCCAAAGCTGGAGAAGGTCTCGGCAAACTGGGGGACCACTTTGATCAACAGGATTGAAGTTACAACAATTGCAACCACGATAACGGCAATCGGGTAAGTCATGGCCTTTTTGATTTTGGCCTTCAGCGCTTCCGTTTTTTCCTTGTAAGTCGCGATCCTATCCAGCATCGTCTCCAGTGCACCGGATTGCTCGCCGGATGCCACCAGGTTGCAGAATAGATCGTCGAAATACAGGGGGTGTTTGCGAAGAGCATCCGCAAAGGCAGTGCCCGAGGCTACGTCGTCACGAATCTTGAATACCAGTGACTTTACCCCATCATTGTCGAGGCCGTCCGCAACAATCTCGAAGCTCTGCACCAATGGCACACCGGCTTTCATCATGGTCGCCATCTGGCGAGTAAAAAGGGCAATATCGGCCGGCTTTACTTTCTTGTTTCCGCCAAAAAGGGGTTTCGGCTTTTTCTGTACCCGATTGGCGATAATCCCCTGGCGTCGCAATTGAGCCTTGATCAGCGCCGGGCTGGCGCCGTTGATCTCTCCCTCGACCTTGTTGCCTTTACTGTCCACCCCTTTGTAGACGTAAGCGACTGCTGTGGCATTGGCCATGGTTGTTATTCCCGTTCGTTATCGGCATGGCCCTTGCCACGCCCCTCTGTAACTTTTCATCTATAGCAGAAGCACTGCTTTGAGTCTGGTCCGGTTCGACTGTCCATCTATTCGATTTCGAGAGCACCCGTAGGATGGGCAAAGCGCAGCGTGCCCATCATCCAGCGCTGGTGGCTGATAAATCTAATCCTTGGTCACCCGGTTCGCTTCCTCCAGGCTGGTGACTCCCATCACCACCTTCCTAAGTGCCGAAATCCGCAGGTTGTTGAATCCTTCCTCTCGTGCCTGGTCGGCAATCTGGATCGAGTTACCACCTTCCATTATAATTCTGGAGATGCCGTCAGTGATGCGAACCACTTCATACACGCCTACACGGCCCTTGTAGCCCTTGGAGCAGTGCTCACAGCCCACGGGTTGATAAATCTTCCACTCTTTCTGATCAATACCCACAGACCCGAAGCCTTCTTGCTTCAGCACTTCATCTGGCAGGGTGATCGGCTTCTTGCATTCGTTGCAGAGTCTTCTCGCCAGGCGCTGCGCAATAATCACACTGACCGAGGTGGCGATATTGAAGGTCGGGACCCCCATATTCATCAGACGGGTCAGTGTTTCCGGGGCAGAGTTGGTATGCAGGGTGGATAACACCAGGTGTCCCGTCTGCGCGGCCTTGATTGCAATCTCCGCGGTTTCCAGATCCCGAATCTCCCCCACCATGACGATATCCGGGTCCTGCCGGAGGAAGGAGCGCAGCGCTTCGGCAAAGTTCAGGCCGACCTTATTGGAGACGTTGACCTGGTTGATACCTTCCAGGTTGATCTCCACCGGATCCTCGGCGGTGGAGATATTGCGCTCCGGAGTATTCAGGATATTCAGGCCCGTGTAGAGGGATACCGTCTTGCCCGAGCCCGTGGGACCGGTCACAAGAATCATACCCTGTGGCTGGGCCAGGGCATCCATATAGATCTTTTTCTGGGCATCTTCATAGCCGAGGGCATCAATCCCCAACTTGGCTGACGAGGGGTCCAGGATCCGCAGCACAATCTTTTCCCCCCAGAGGGTGGGCAGGCTGTTGACCCGGAAGTCGATGGCCTTGGTCTTGGACAACTTCATCTTGATCCGGCCATCCTGGGGGACACGGCGCTCGGAGATATCCATTTTGGACATCACCTTTAGCCGTGCGGAGATGCGGGTGGCGAGTTGAATCGGGGGCTTGGCCACCTCGTGCAGGACACCGTCAGTGCGCAGGCGTACCCGATAGCTCTTCTCATAGGGTTCAAAGTGAATATCGGAAGCGCCAGTGCGGATAGCATCCAGAAGTACCTTGTTCACAAAGCGTACAACCGGTGCCTCATCTCCTCCCGGCTCGTCGTCACTTTGCTCCTTGCTTTCATCGGCACCGACCTCAAGGCCATCAAGCTCCTCGTCGTCTATGCCCTCCAGGCCGGCTCCCATATTGCCACTGTCAGACAGATAGCTGTCGATAGCCTTGGCCAGTTTATCTGCTTCAACCAGGACGGCATCAGTATTGAGCCCTGTATTGAAGTTGATCTCATCCAGGCCCGCCAGATTGGTAGGATCCGCCACGGCGACAAAGAGCCGGTTGCCGCGCTTGTACAGGGGGAGAGCGAAGTGCTTACTGATCAACTTTTCATCAACAACACCTTTGGGCACAAGCTCGAAATTGTAGGCGCTGAGATCAAACAGGGGGGAGCCGAAAGCAGAGGAGGCGATACCGGCCAGTTCGCGGCTCTTTACCAGTTTGGCTTCCACCGCATGCTGGGCAAAAGTCTGGTTTTCCCTGCGCGCGGCCTTGGCTGCGGAATCGGCCGTCGTTTCGTCGAGAATGCCATCCGCTACCAACCTTTTGGCCAGGCCGCTTAATTGAGTACTGCTCATTAAATGGTCGCTTGATGTGTTGGTGATTTTTTATGCTGTTAAATTGACGGGAGCCTGAACGGTGAAAATAGAAGGAAACCAGCCCATCCGCTCAGTCTGCCGTCAAGCCACTCAATATATCGAATATACCTATGTGAGCCAAACACTTAAGTCTAAAGAGTGACTATCGGAAGAGACGGCGTACCGGGAAAGTCGATTGGTCCGAAGGTGACGATAATTGTCACTGACTGCCGACGCCGGTCAGAAGGTGAAATGGCATCCATTGTGGTCCGTTAGCAAGAAGTGACTTTGCTCCCAATTGTGAGTCTCATGTTAGTTTTGGCGCTTGCCACAATTGGCACAAACCTTGTATCTTGTTTCGCGACTTCCTCACGGGATGCTCTCCCTAACGGGATTCACCAAACCAAAAGTCTGTATGGAGACGGTTACAATGAAGAAACAACAGGGTTTTACTCTTATTGAATTGATGATTGTTGTGGCGATCATCGGTATCTTGGCCGCTGTGGCATTACCTGCCTATCAGGATTACACCACTCGTGCAAAAGTGAGTGAGATTATGGCTCAGTTGGCGGCCATGAAAAACTCCGTTACTGAGTGCATGACAACTTCTAATGATATCACTGGTTGTGATGATGTAGGTTCTGGTATTGATAAAACCGCAGTTGAAGGTACAGATTATATAACAACGGTAGCAGTAACTGCGCCTGCGGCGGCTGGCACTGGTGCTAGTATCCAAATTACGCCAGACTGGACTGCACTTGGTGCGGCTAGTGCGTCAACTACTGTCACTTTTTCTGCGACTCAATGTGATGGCGGCATTAAATGGCAGTGTGGTATTTCTGATACTACAGAAGGTAAGTATTTTCCGGCCTCTTGTCGTCAGACCGTTTCTGCCCCGCAATGTGCAGCTGCAGGTCCCTAAATATTAATATAGTGTGATGAAGTTAAGTCTTGGCTGGCTCGTCTCGCTATAAATAGACCCCCCCCCCCGCTTCATGCGGGGGCTGTTTTTTCTGAGCGAATAGTAAAGTTGGGGCAAGAAAGAGTTGGTTGTAGAGATCAAGCCTCGGCGTAACAATATACTAGTTTGTACTCTACATTTAGATTGATACAGAATGGCTCGGAAAAGGAGAGCCCTCCTTAGTATAGATAGATTACTGCAGGCCTAAGTCTGATGCTTTCCTTTGAAAGGGAGGGGGGTTGCCCGAGTTTGATGAGGATGGCAAAGCCCAAAGTCAAAATCAAGGATAAAGAGGCTGTAAATAATTGAGAGTGTAACTGCCTGTGGTTATTGGTAATGGTAATCGCGGCCAAGCGATCACCAAATTCAATCATAAAACGGTTCAGCGCTAGCTTCCAGTTGCGGATGGGCATTGTCCACTTTTTCGTTGCAGGTTGCATTGCCAAGAAGACATAAGCAATCGATAAGCCTCACCTAAAATCCTGCCTCTCTTCCAGGCATGCTCCTAGCTTTCCATGATCAGGGGGGCACCTGCACCTGCAGAGCAGGTCAGATTTCTGACTGCAGCACATTCACGCCTAAGGATAGTGGCCTGGCCCGGGCGGCCTATTGCCAGCATAACCTGAAGCTCAGAATCTCCACATACTGGCACCACAAGCAGAAGAAGGATCGGCATAAACTGGTGCCTGTATCAACTCCGGCTGAAATTAGCCGCGGTAGTAACGTGCAATACCCGCCGGGTCAAGTTTATGGCGAGCAGCGCCACACCAGAGAGTATTCAGGGTTTATTTTGGGTGGCCAAGAGCGTCTGAACCTGGCGCCCGGGTAGCAAAAAAGCGCCGTCCCCGGCGCAAGTAAAGCATGGGGTAGGGGGGAGCTGCGTCCGTCGACGAGTTATTGTCAAATCTGGTGTATGCCGTCAGGCGGCGACCCCGTCTGATTGATCGGTTACTGCCTCTCCATTCCGGAACTGGACGTTGTTCACGACCAGCTCCAGTTGCTTAAATCCTTTGATTTTCTTCCAGCGCTTCTCAGCGGATTGCAGCAGCTTGAAGACCATCGCCAGTGTCGTGTCCCGTGATCCGCAACCGCGGCTTTTCTTCGTCCTCAACCGCACCGTGGAGAACGTCGACTCGATCGGGTTGGTGGTGCGCAAGTGCACCCAGTGCTCCGCCGGGTAGTCGTAGAACGCCAGTAGCTCTTCGCGGTCTTTTTGCAGGCACCCCATCGCCTTCGGGTACTTCGCCTCAAAGCGCGTCAGCGTGCGGTCAAAGGCCTTGTGGGCCTGCTCACGCGTCTCGGCTTGGTAGATCTCGTGCAGGGCAGACTTGACCTTGGGCTGGACTTATTTCGGCAGCTTGTCCAGTACGTTGGCGGTCTTGTGTACCCAGCAGCGTTGATGCCCTGCTTCCGGATAGACCTTCGTCAGTGCGTTCCAGAAGCCCAGGGCACCGTCGCCTACCGCCAGTTTGGGCGCGGTATCCAGCCCCCGTGTCTTCAGGCCTCGCAGCAGCTCCAGCCAGCTGGCCTCCGATTCCCGGTGGCCGTCCTCCACCGCCACCAGTTCTTTGCGGCCGTGCTCCGTGACCCCGATGATCACCAGCAGACACAGCTTGTCGTCCATGCGGACACGGCTGTAGATGCCATCGGCCCACCAGTAGACGTAGCGCTTCTGGCTCAGGTCGCGGCGCTGCCACGCACGGTGTTCCTCCTGCCACTGAGCCTTGAACCGGGACACGGTGTTGGCGGAGAGGCCTTTGGCCTGCTCGCCTACCAGTGCCTGCAGCGCTTCCTGGAAGTCGCCAGTGGAGATCCCGCGCAGGTAGAGCCAGGGAATCAACTCATCGAGGCTCTTAGCACGCTTGAGGTACGGCGGCAGCAGCGTGCTGTTGAACTTGATGCCGGAGCCACTGCGATCTCTGACCTTGGGCACCTTGACCTCGACATCGCCTACACCGGTCTGGATGGCCCGCTGTGGCAGGTGGCCATTGCGCACCACTGCCTGGCGGCCATCCTCCGTCTTGAGATCCCGGTACTGCTGCAGCAGCGCCTCCAGCTCTGCCTCGACCGCCGCGGTGATCAGCGCTGAGGCGCCCTTGCGGATCGTCTCGTGGAGCGGGTCCAGGCCCTCTGACTCTGGTTGTGAAAGAACATGCAAGGTAGACTTGTCCATGGCGTACTCCTCTTGTTGGTTGTGATCGTCGTGGTGATCAACCAACAGGGTACGCCATCTTTTTAGCCTACCGCCATACACCAGAAATCAGCATAACTCTCCGTCGACCGCAGATCGAGTAAATAACATACAAAATGTCCGCCGAGCTACTACTGTGTCCATCAGTACTTGGCTCCGCTCACAACAGGATGAGGTCGTGAGAAATACAGGTTAGGGTCAGGCTTACCCAAATGGTTGCTTTTTAGAGTTTTCGTGCTGAATTGCCTGAGTGTAGAAATCCTGCTGGGTTGTAGTGGCCCCGAGGTCGGAAAATGCCGCCGAAACCGGCGGCTATGGATGGCTCAGATGTCCATACTGAGCGAGATACTGCTTAGGGACAGATCAGAGTCTTCGGTATTGTAAAGAGTATGCTCCAGTGAATAGGTCCACCTGCCAATACGCCAGTTGACAAAGCCTCCGTAGAAGGGATCGCCGCCGTCTGTTTCGTCTTTCAGCCGCTCTTCCCGGTAGGAAATGGAATAGCTTTCCTGCTCGCCTTCGGAGTTCAGTTCCATACCCTGGTCCTGGTAGCGGAAGATCACATCCGCTTCGGTGCTCCAGAATGCATAGCCGGCGCGCAGGCCGCCGGACAGTGGCCTGCCGACATCGGTGCTGAGTACTGCGCCCAGTGTCTTGGCGGTACCACTGATTTTGCTCGAGTACCTCATCGTTTCCACGCCTTCGATGCCGATGGTCTCAATATCGCCATAGGCATTGCTATAGGCGTAGCCCTTCTTCTCCTCGCCAAAGTTGATATAGCTGGCCTCGAAAGCGATGTGGGGGCTGAGTCGATAACCCAGGCCGAAGTTGTAACCACGTGGGTAATCGAAGTCCACGTCTTCCGTGATGCCGAGATCCGTTTCTATCTCATTGGCAAGAAACTCTTCAACGGATTCGTCATCCGCGGTGGTGATGCCAAAACCGACGCGGGTATACCACTCTCCCTCGATGGCCTGGGCGCTGGAGGCGAAAGCGGTGGTGGCCAAGGCGGCCAGAGCTAGCTTTTTCAAGGAAACTCTCCTGTTGTCATTTATTTATTAAAGTTCCCGATAGTGTGATGTGTTTCACGTTTTGTTGATTGCTTTTATATTTTTGGCTTTCGGATTGTGCTTTGCAGGCTTGCTATCGGTTCGTAGAAGTAGCCAAGCCCGCTTTTTCTGCAGTATTTCGGATTACCCCATAACCCTTATCCGAGGCCGGTATAGGATAATATTCTTTTCTATTTGCTGTCCATGTCACATTGCGACAGTGAAATGTGTCCTGGCCGGGTGATGTCGCAGTAGAAAAGGTGATGAAGGAGGAGGTTTTGCTGCGCGCTCAGTGAAAGCTCCTGACCGCCTGAATTTCCTCCCAGGCCAGGCAGGTCAGTTTCTGCCCCACCAGGTGGATCACCGGGTAGGCGTCCGCGGTTTCCGGGGTGCTGATCTGTACAGTACCCGCGATCTCCAGGATATTGCCCCGCTTGATTTCCGCCCGGTAGCGCTGCTGGACCTTTTCCCATAGTACGACATTGATAACCCCGGTCTCGTCTTCCAGGGTCAGGAACATTACGCCGGAGGCGCTGCCGGGGCGCTGGCGGCAGGTGACCAGGCCGAGCACGGTGGCCCGCTGGCCGTTTTTGTAGTGGGCCAGTTGTTGGGCCGTGTTGTGCCCGCGGAACCTGTCGCGCCGGCGCAGCAGGGAAATGGGGTGGTCGCGCAGGGTCAGGCCGGTGCTGTTGTAGTCGCTGTAGCTGTTGTCTTCGGTGGAGTTGCCGGGGGTGTGTTTGGTGGCGGCGTCATCTTCCGCGTCCGGGGTGAAGGACTGCCAGGTATTCAGGTAGCGGTTTTCGCTCAGGCTCCTGAAGGCGTCGGCACTGGACAGGGCGGCGAGCTGGTCCTGGGGCAGGCGGGTGAGGGTGCGGAATTGGGCGAGGGAGGTGAAGGTGGTGTTTTCTCTCCGGGTGGTGATGGTGGTTGCAGTGGATTCGTCCAGGTCTTTGATCAGGCGCATGCCCAGTCTCAGGGCCGGTTGCTCTTCGTCGGTGGTTTTGATGGGCACGCTGCGCTTTGCCCATCCTGCGGAAGTCGGGAGGCTGGATGCTGACGGTCGGTTTGAGGTGGATCGCGGCCATGGACCGCTCCCGGCCGGACCGCTCCCGCAGGGAGTAGTGCTGGTTTCCGCCTTCGGCGTCCCAATTCGCTGCGGGCGAATTTGTCCCGCGCTTGGTGCCAGGGTGTGGTGCCAGTGGCTGTGGAGGATATCGATGGGCAGCACCTTCACGTTGTGGCGCTGGGCGTCGTAGACCAGTTGGGCCGGGGCGTAGAAGCCCATGGGTTGGCTGTTCAGCAGGCCGCAGTAAAAGGCTGCCGGGTGGTGGTGTTTGATCCAGGCGGAGAAGTAGGCCAGCAGGGCGAAGCTGGCGGAGTGGGATTCAGGAAAGCCGTAGGCGCCGAAGCCTTTCATCTGGTTGAACAGCTGTTCCGCGAAGTCGGGGCTGTAGCCGTTGGCCTGCATGCCGCAGACCAGTTTGTCGCGAAATTTGTACAGGTCGCCGTTCTTGCCCCAGCTGGCCATGGCGCGGCGGAGTTCGTCGGCCTCGCCGCCGCTGAAACCGGCGGCGACCATGGAGAGCTGGATTACCTGCTCCTGGAAGATGGGGACACCTTTGGTGCGCTCCAGCACTGGCCTGAGGTTATCGTGGGGGTAGGTGACCGCTTCCCGACCGTGTTTGCGGCGCAGGTAGGGGTGGACCATATCGCCCTGGATCGGGCCGGGGCGGACGATCGCGACTTCGATCACCAGTTCGTAGAAGTTTTCCGGCCTGAGCCTGGGCAACATGCTCATCTGCGCACGGGATTCGATCTGGAAAACGCCGACCGTGTCGGCGCGGCAGATCATGCCGTAGACGGCCGGGTCTTCCCGCGGGATATCCTGCAGCCGGTACTTGGGGCCGTAGAGGGCGATGTAGTCCAGGGATTTGCGCAGCGCGGTGAGCATGCCCAGCGCGAGGATATCCACCTTCATCAGTTTCAGGTCTTCGATATCCTCCTTGTCCCACTGCACGATGGTGCGGTCTTCCATGGCGGCGTTTTCCAGTGGCACCAGGCGGTACAGCGGCTGCTCGGTAATCACGAAGCCGCCCACATGTTGTGACAGGTGGCGGGGGAAGCCGTGGATCTGCTGCAGCAGTTGCGGCAGCGCCTTGCCGATGGTGCTGTGCGGATCGATGCCGACTTTCTGCATCTGCTGCGGGAAGTCTTCCATTTTGTCCCACCAGGCGCGCTCGGCGATCAGCTGTTCGATGGTGGCCGGGCCAATGCCCAGGGCCTTGCCGATATCCCGCAGGGCGCTCTTGAAGCGGTAGCTGATCTTGGTGGCGGCGAGGCCGGCGCGCTCGCGGCCGTATTTCCGGTAGATATACTGGATGATCTCCTCGCGCCTTTCGTGCTCGAAATCCACATCGATATCCGGCGGCTCGTTGCGCTCGCGGGAGATAAAGCGTTCGAACAGCAGCTGGATATTTTCCGGATCCACTTCGGTGATCTGCAGGCAGTAGCAGACCACCGAGTTGGCGGCGGAACCGCGGCCCTGGTAGAGGATGTACTGGCTGCGGGCGTACTGGACGATATCGTGAATGGTCAGGAAGTAGTGCTCGTACTCCAGGTCGGCGATGATCCCGAGTTCCCTTTCGATCTGCGCGGCGATGCGTTCGCTCGGCCCTTGCGGCCAGCGTTTCGCCGCGCCGGCTTCGACCAGTTGCCGCAGGTGGGCGCTGACGCTTGTTTCGGTTGGCAATACCTCGGAGGGATACTGGTAGCGCAGTTCACTGAGGCAGAAACGGCATTGTCCGGCGATGGCGACGGTATTGTCGATCGCCTCCCGTGGATGCAGGGCCGCGATATCCTCCAGCCTGCGCAGGTAGCGTTCGGCGTTCTGCCCGATGCGGTGGCCCAACTGGTCCAGGGTGCAGTGGTGGTAGTTGGCATTGAGCACATCCTGCAGGGGCTTGCGGCTGCGGCAGTGCATCAGTGCGGCGCTGGTGGCGACCAGGGGCAGTTGTTCCCTGCGGGCAAAGGCTATCAGCTCGCAATTGTGACGGTTCTGCTGCGGCAGCAGGTGGTTGCTGAAGGCGATGTAGAGGCGCTTGCCGAAATGCGTTTTCAATGCCCGGGGGATTGCCAGCGGCTGCCGGTGGGGCAGCCAGATGGCGATAGTTTCACTGCAGAGGTCGAAAAGGTCCTGGAGGTGTGTGCGGTAGCTGCCTTTTTCCTCGCGCAGGCGCGAGCGGGAGATCAGTTGGCAGATCTCGCTGTAGGCGGTCTGATTGGGGGCGAGCAGGACCAGTTGTTCCCCTTCCTGCAGGCGGAAGAGGCTGCCGCAGATCAGTTTGAGCCCGGTTTGCGGATCCTGGATCGCGCCGGGGGGGCGCTGGGTTTCTGCTTTCAGGTTTTGCAGTTCCTTGTAGGCGCGGACGACGCCGGACAGGGAACATTCGTCGGTGATGGCCAGGGCTTTGTAGCCCAACCGGTGTGCGGTTCGAACCAGTTCCTGCGGGTGGGAGGCGCCCTGCAGGAAGGAGAAGTTGCTTTGGCAGAAGAGTTCGGCGTACTGCATTGGGCGTCACTCGTATGTAGATCGAAATCGTTATCCTGGGTTTGATCCGGGATCCAGTTGAAGGGCCCCGTTCGCTGGATTCCGGCCTTCGCCGGAATGACGGTATGGGGCGTCGTCATCCCGGACTTGATCCGGGATCCAGTTGAGGGGCCCCGTTCGCTGGATTCCGGCCTTCGCCGGAATGACGGTTGTGGGGCCTCGTCATCCCGGACTTGATCCGGGATCCAGTTTAAGGAGCCCCGTTTGCTGGATTCCGGCCTTCGTCGGAATGACGGTGTGGGGCGTTGTCATCCCGGGCTTGATCCGGGATCCAGCTGAAGGGCCCCGTTCGCTGGATTCCGGCCTTCGCCGGAATGACGGTGTGGGGCGTCGTCATCCCGGACTTGATCCGGGATCCAGCTGAAGGGCCCCGTTCGCTGGATTCCGGCCTTCGCCGGAATGACGGTATAGAGATGTCGTCATCCCGGGCTTGATCCGGGATCCAGCTGAAGGGCCCCGTTCGCTGGATTCCGGCCTTCGCCGGAATGACGGTATAGAGATGTCGTCATCCCGGACTTGATCCGGGATCCAGTTTAAGGAGCCCCGTTTGCTGGATTCCGGCCTTCGCCGGAATGGCGGTATAGAGATGTCGTCATCCCGGACTTGATCCGGGATCCAGTTGAGGGGCCCCGTTCGCTGGATTCCGGCCTTCGCCGGAATGACGGTTGTGGGGCCTCGTCATCCCGGACTTGATCCGGGATCCAGTTGAGGGGCCCCGTTCGCTGGATTCCGGCCTGCGCCGGAATGACAGTGTGAGGCCTCGTCATCCCGGACTTGATCCGGGATCCAGTTGAGGGCCCCGTTCACTGGATTCTGGTCTTCGCCGGAATGACGGTGTGGGGCGTTGTCATCCCGGACTTGATCCGGGATCCAGTTAAAGGGCCCTGTTCGGTGGATTTTGGCATCGGGTTAAAGTACTTCGGGATAGAGGTCTCGCCAGTATGGGTTGAACTGTTCGATTAAGTTGAGCTTCCAGGCTCTCTTCCAGTTTTTGATGGCCTTTTCTCTACTGATTGCATTTTCCATGCTGCTATGAAGCTCGTACCAGACGAGATTTTTAACAGCGTATTTTTTGGTGAAGCCGTCGACAAGATCATTTTTGTGTTGCCATATCCTCTGTACAAGACTGGAAGTAACACCGGTATAAAGCGTGCCATTGCGTTTGCCGGCAAGGATATAAACGCACGGTTGCCTGTCCATTGCTCACTTCTCCAATTTGTCATGCATAGACCCCATGCAGGAACCAATCCTCTGAAGTCAAATCCTGAAACACCCAGTAAAGCCCCCCTTGTTCCCCGCGGGCGATGTAGTAATCCCGGCCGTGGCGGCCGTGCTGCCACCAGTAGCCGTCAATACGTTCCGGGCCCTGCAGCAGCTGGATTTCGCCGCGGTAGAAAAGCCGGTGATCGCGGCTCTGGATCCTGTCCGGGCGCGGCAGCAGCCAGGTGGGGCGGGGGGCGTTGAGCGGTTGTAGCTGGTGGCCCCTTTTTTGGTGGCCGCTCTGCAGCACCAGGGTGTCGGCGCTGGCCCAGGCCTGTTCCGGCAGGTAGCTCTCTTTCAGGGTGACGCCGGACAGTGCCTCGTGGCCGAGGCGGGCCTTGAGTTTGTCCAGCAACTGGTGGCTGCGTTGCAGCTGGGTGTCTTTGCCGAAGAGGTCGTCATCGAGGTTGCCCTGGTCCATGGGCAGCAGTCGATCGCAGGTCAGGGTCAGGGCCTGTATCGGCTGTTCCAGTGTCAGTTTTTCCAGTTGCAGCCTGGTCAGCGCAATCAGGCGTTGTGGGTCCAGCAGCGGGCGGGCGGTTTCCACGCTGAAGACCTTGCAGCCCCGCTGGCCGAAGTCCAGTTTCCAGCGCAATTGCTGGCAGTAGAACTGGCGGCGCTGGAGTTGCTGGCAGAGCTCGCGCACCAGGCGGCCGGCGGGAAACAGCAGTTGCTCGCTGTTATCCAGCGGGCTGGGGAAAAACAGCTCGCTGTGGAATTCCGGCGGCGGCGTGTAGCTGGGGACCGGGTCGTGGCGGCCGCCGTTCAGGCGCGCCAGGTAGTCGACAAAGCCGCGGCCGAAGCGGCTGCCCACCTCGGACAGGGGAATGGCCAGCAGCTGGCTGACCCGCTTGATGCCGCAGGCGTAGAGCTTGGCGATGGTCTTGTTGTCGCAGTCGAGCAGCTTGCTGGGGGAGAAGCTGATCCACTGGCGCCACTGCTGTGTGGTGGGCGGTGTTTCGGCTTCCCGCAGCCACTGGCGGTGTTCCGGCAACTGGCTGAGCATGTGGGCGGCGCTGGGGCTGTGGCCCAGGCCCATAAAGGCACTGATGCGCATCTGGTGCAGCTCGCGGCGCAGCTGTTGCAGCAGCGGTTGCAGGCCGCCGCTGGCCTTGAGGCAGCCGGAGAGTTCCAGGTAGAGGCAGGCGAAGCGGCTGTCGCCGGCATCGATGGAGCCGGCGGCCTGGGGGGACACCACCGGGGTGAAGCTGTAGCCCCACTGGGCCAGTTGTTGCAGTTGTTGCGCTTCCCGCTGGGTATCCCGCTGCAGTAGCTGCAGGTCGGCGCAGAGGGCGCAGGCGGTGGCGATGGTGAGGCCGGTTTCCACACCGCGCCCGGCGGCGTTGCGGTTGGCGTCTACGATCAGTTGTTCTTCCACCACGGCCTGGGCCGTCTGCTGGGTGCTGTCGCGCTGGGCGCGGGTCAGGACTTCCAGGGGGAGTTTGGGGAATTGGATGCAGAGCCAGAGCATGGGTGTTTTTCCGTGTTTGGGCCCGGATTCCGCTGCGCTCCATCCAGGCTACGCAGTTGGGGGGACTGGCGTAGGGTGCACTGTGGTTGTTGGAGCCGTAGCCCGGATGGAGCGCAGCGGAATCCGGGATTGCCTGAATGCGCCCCCAGGAGGCAAAGTCTCAATGCAGCGGCTGGTCGCGCCGGGTCAGGTCCGGGCTGCGGGCCAGGTGGAGCTGCTGGCCGGAGCGGCCGCCGAGCTGCTTCAGCAGTTTGACCGCCAGTTGCTCGCCGTCGCTGCCGAGGGACAGCCGCAGGCTGGCCGGGGAAGGGGCATCGGCGACGCTGGTGGGACGGAAGTGGAAATGGCTGCAGTCGCCCTCGCGGGCGGCGAGCTGCAGGCGGCGCAGGTCCTTGTCCGCCGGCGGGCGGCCGCACTGCCAGCTGAGCAGGGCGCCGCAGCAGCCGGATTGCAGGGACTGTTCGACGGCCCAGAGTGCGTCCTTCTGGCCGCGCGGGTGCAGGATTAGCAGCTTTTCCAGCTGTACACCGGCGCTGGCGAGCGCCGGGGCGTAGGGAATGAAAGGGGGATTGACCAGTACCACCATCTGCTCGCGCCGGGTCATTTCCGCCAGTGCCGGCAGCAGCAGGGACAGTTCCCCCACACCGGACTGATTGACCAGCAGCTCGGTGGTGGCGCCGCGGGGCCAGCCGCGGCCTGTGAGCAGGGCATCGAGGGCGGCGTGGCCGGTGGGCACGCCGCTGCGCCGGCGCTTGTGCTCGTTGGCGGCCTGCCAGATATCCGGCCGCGCCAGCAGCCGGCCCAGCCGCTGCTGTCTGGATTCTTCGCTTAACATCTTGTTTTGCAAAAGGTTTTCGGCGTTGCTCACGATCTTTGGCCCTCTTTTCGCACCCCGTCGGGATGTTGACTGTATATTTGTACAGCATTTACTGGCAATTTATACAGTAGTTGGTTCGGGGCAACAAGGGGGCAAATCGCCGATTGGCACTTTTTTGCACAGTGCAAACCGGCTATTATTCCGCCTCTTAAAAACAGCCACAAAATGTATACCCAGGGGGGGCCGAGTGAGTATCAAGTCCGACAAGTGGATTCGCCGGATGGCCGAGCAGCACGGCATGATCGAGCCGTTCGAGGCCGGCCAGGTGCGCCAGAACGGCAGCGGTGAGCGGTTGATCTCCTACGGCACCTCCAGCTACGGCTACGATGTGCGCTGCTCCGGCGAGTTCAAGATCTTCACCAATGTGCATTCCGCCACCGTGGATCCGAAGACCTTCGATGAGAACAGCTTTGTCGACGTGGAGGGGGACTCCTGTGTGATCCCGCCCAACTCCTTCGCGCTGGCGCGTACGGTGGAGTACTTCCGCATCCCGCGCTCGGTGCTGACCATCTGCCTGGGCAAGTCCACCTACGCCCGCTGCGGCATCATCGTGAATGTGACGCCGCTGGAGCCGGAATGGGAGGGGCACGTGACCCTGGAGTTCTCCAACACCACCAACCTGCCGGCCAAGATCTATGCCCACGAGGGTGTGGCGCAGATGCTGTTCTTCGAGTCCGACGAGGTCTGCGACGTGTCCTACAAGGATCGCGGCGGCAAGTACCAGGGCCAGCGCGGCGTGACCCTGCCGCGGGCCTGAGCCCGCCTCCCGGGCCGCAGTGCCGGCCCCTGTATGCCGATGAATGAATCTTCCCCCAACCCGCTGCCCGACGCCGTCGATGTCCTGGTGATCGGCGCCGGCGCGGCGGGACTGATGTGCGCGGCCACCGCCGGGCAGCGTGGCCGCCGTGTGCTGGTGCTGGACCATGCCAATAAGGTGGGCAAGAAGATCCTGATGTCCGGCGGCGGCCGCTGCAATTTCACCAACCTGTACACTGCGCCGGAAAACTTCTACAGCGAAAACCCGCACTTCTGCAAGTCGGCCCTGGCCCGTTACACCCAGTGGGATTTTATCGCGCTGGTGGAGCAACACGGCATTCCGTATCACGAGAAGACCCTCGGCCAGCTGTTCTGCGACAACAGGTCGAAAGATATCGTCGACCTGTTGCTGGCGGAGTGTCGCGCGGCCAGAGTGCAGGTTCGCACACGCTGCGATATAGAATCGATCGTCGCGGAAGAGGGCGGCTATCGGCTGGAGACGGGTCTGGGCAGTGTGCGCTGCGAGTCCCTGGTGATCGCTACCGGCGGCCTGTCGATCCCGACCATGGGCGCCACCGGCTTCGGCTATGATATTGCGCGGCAGTTCGGGCTCGATATCGTGCCCACCCGCGCGGCGCTGGTGCCCTTTACCCTGCACGGGCGCCAGTTGGAAAGCCAGCGGGAACTGCCCGGCAGTGCGCTGGCGGTTACCGCCCGTTGCGGCGATGGTGCCTTCAGCGAGCAGATGCTGTTTACCCACAAAGGCCTCAGCGGCCCGGCGGTACTGCAGATATCCAGCCACTGGCGCGAAGGGCAGAAGGTAAGCTTTGACCTGGCGCCGGGGGTCGACCTGTGCGAATGGTTACAGCGGCAGCGAGCGGAAAAGCCGGATACCCATTTGCACAATGTACTGGCGGAGCTGTGGAGTAAAAAGCTGGTCCAGTATTTTCTGCAGCGCCGGCGGCTAGAAAGCCGGCCGCTGAAGCAATACAGTGAAAAAGCGCTGGCGGAAACCGGCAAGCAGTTGCAGAACTGGCAATTGGTGCCCGCCGGCACCGAGGGTTACCGCACGGCGGAAGTGACCCTGGGCGGAGTCAATACCGATGGGGTTTCGTCCAGGACCATGGAATGCAAGCAACAGCCGGGGCTCTATTTTATCGGCGAGGTGCTGGATGTGACCGGCTGGCTGGGCGGGTACAATTTCCAGTGGGCCTGGGCTTCGGGGCATGCGGCGGGTGAGGTGGTGTAATCCCGGATTCCGCTGCGCTCCATCCGGGCTACGATACTGACGTTTCGCCGGCGTGTTGGTGTACACGGCGCATCCTGCGGAAAATTGCCTGCGGGGCAGGCTCCTACACGGAGATTCGGGACATGGGCGATGTAGTTCCCTTCAAGAAGAAGACCGCGTGGCAGAAACACAAGGGCAAAAGCCTGTGCCGCGAGGGTTTTCACAAGTGGGTTGTGGTAACCGAGCGCAAATTTGATGTGAGGCAGGGCAAGCTGGTGACAGAATACCGTTGCCAGCGCTGCGGCAGGGAAAAAACCAGACTGTTGTAAAAAACGGGGGACCCGCAAGCGGATTCCCCGTTTTCTGGTTGTGGCCGGTTAGCGGCGTTCGTAGACGCGGCGGCCGTGCCGGTCGTAGTAGTAGCGACGTTTCTTCTCGCGGTCGTAGAGCCAGCCCCCGGCGCCGCCGAGAATGGCGCCCGCCGCGGTGGCACCGGCGTCACCGCCGCTGATCAGGGCCCCGGTCACTGCACCGATACCGATACCGGAACCGACGCGGCGGTCGGTATCGCTCATATTGGCGCAGCCCACTGTGGTCAGACTGGCCGCGAGCAGTGAGGCCAGCCCCATACGTCTGACGGATTGAATTCGCATAGAAACTCCCGCTAATGCGTTGCTCTGGGATTACCCGCGCAAGTGTATGGTGGTGGAAACCCATCGACGAAAATTTTTTACCCCGAACGGGAAACCCGCATGTTGGAGAAACAGGACCTGTTGGATATCGCCCGCACACCCATGCCGTTCGGCAAGTACGCGGGGCGGGTGCTGATCGATCTGCCGGAAGAGTATCTGCTCTGGTTTGCCAAAAAGGAATTCCCGGCCGGACGCCTGGGCAAGCTGATGGCTCTGACCCTGGAGATAAAGATCGAGGGCCTCGAGGGATTGGTAAAGCCGCTGAAACAGTAGCCGTTCCCGAGTGGCGTAGCCCGGATGGAGCGCAGCGGAATCCGGGGGACGCTGCAAAAAGTTTGGAACCGCGCCGGCGGACACTAATATAAAAGTACCTGGGTAGGAGCAGTCCCCGAAGGAAAAGGGGAGCAAGAAGAAGCGGTCCGCAACGGGAGACTGGACTGACCCGTAAATAGACCCACAGCGGGTGACCACTGGTCTGAAACGACTTCAGCGAGGTGAACAGCGGGAGTAGAGCCAGTCAGCTTCGTAAGAGGGAGCGGTCGAAATGAATTCGGCCGCTTTATTTGTTTGTGTCTTTTGTCCCCCTTGCCCCCCTAACCCTTCCAGCGCCCCCAGTCGGGAAAGCTTGGCGCCAAATTGTGACCAATAAGTCATTTTCGACATTGCACTGTGCCCGGTGTTTATCGCACGCTTCGGGCAAAGCCATCAGTAAATACCAGCAATAGTACCAAATGTGCTGAGGCGGACTTTGCAGGCCGCGAACGCTTTTGAGGCACCGGTACATGCCGGTAGACCGGCTTGCCCAACGTTGGTGCCTGCCCCGATCCCTGCCGGAAAGCGGTCACCAATACCTCTCTCCAATAGCTCTCCCCAATACCTTCCCCCACCTCCCCCGTCCCTTCTGTAAAGCTAACCATTCGGACAGGTTTTTTGGCACGATTGTTGCTTTGTCGATCTGATGTTGTCCTTGTGGTCAACATTCGGAAAGTTTTAACTTTGGTGTCACATTTCTCCCAGAGAATAGCGCCGCATGGACTTCCGTCCCCACAGCTACGACGGAAAACGATAAATACCAAATTACAACGACGGTCGTTGTCCCAGGCCATCTGACCAATGAGGAGAACTACATGAAACGCAGCTCTTTTCCGCGTGGACTCTTATCCGCTGCGGTGATCTCGACGATGGGCGTAGCGCCCATGGCCCTCGCCCAGGAAACCAGTACTGCCATCCGCGGTGTCGTGACCGATGCCGATGGCCAGCCGGTGGATAACGCCAGGATCATTGCCATTCATACCCCTTCCAACAGCCGTCGTGAAATTCTCTCCAGTGAATCCGGCCGCTTCAGCCTGAACGGCCTGCGCGTGGGCGGACCCTATACCGTGCGTGTGGAGTCCGAAGAGGGCGAAGAGGTATTGAACGACATCTACCTGACCCTGGGTTCCCCCCTGACCCTGCCCATCGACCTGGGGGATGCGGGGATCGAACTGAACAGCGTCGAAGAGGTGGTGGTCACCGCCGAGGCACAGGTTTACACCAACCGCGGTTCCAGCGGTGTCTTCGGGGAAGACCAGATCGCCAACTCGGCCACCTTCAACCGCGACCTGAAGGATGTGATCCGCTCCAATCCGCTGGCCGTGGTCAGCCCGAACGGTGTCGAGCTGAGCATCGCCGGCAGCAACCCCAAGTACAACTCGCTGACCGTCGACAGCGTGGGTATCAACGATACCTTCGGCCTGAACGATAACGGTTATCCCAGCGCCCGCCCGCCGATCTCGCTGGATGCGGTGGAGCAGATCTCCATTGAGTACGCCCCCTTTGACGCCCGCAAGGGCAACTTCGCCGGCGGTAATATCAACGCCGTGACCAAGTCCGGTACCAATGAATTCCACGGCAGTGCCTTCTTTGAATCCGTGCCCTGGGCGGGTACTGCAAAAGACGACCGGTTGCCGAGTGACGGTTCGGTAACCGAGTACGATATCGACAACGAGGAGGAAACCTACGGTGTCTCCTTCAGTGGTCCGCTGGTGCAGGACAAGCTGTTCTTCTTTTCTTCCTATGAAAAATGGGAAGAAGAAGTCGCGTTTGACTACAACCTGGACACACTGGCAAATCACGATGTCACTACCGAGGAGGCGTCGCGCGTACTGGGCATCATGGAAGATGTCTACGGCTTGAGCGATTCCATCGGTTCCGCGCCGTCCCCCGATGAAGACGAGAAGCTGCTGGTCAAGCTGGACTGGAATATCAGCGACAACCACCGCGCGGATTTCACCTATAGCAACCAGGAAACCCGCTCCGCCCGGAATTACACCGAGTACAGCGATACCCTGAACCTCTCGTCCAATCTCTGGACCCTGGCCCAGGACACCACCTACTACACCTCCCACCTCTTCTCCGACTGGAGCGACGCCTTCAGCACCGAGGTAAACCTGTCCTACAAGGAGTATGAACAGGCTTCCCTGACCAATTCGAACTGGGGCGAAGTCAATATCCGCACCGACAATGGCTCTATCGTTGCCGGCCAGGATGAGAATCGCCAGGCCAACATACTGGCCAACGAGGTGTGGAACTTCGGTGTGCACGGCATTTACACCGCGGGCGGTGTCCAGTACCGCTTCGGTGCCGAACTCGAGGATACCTGGAACTACAACGTCTACGGCCGCGACTCTGCGGGTACCTGGGGCTTCGACAGCATCGATGATTTCGAAAACCAGGTCATATCGAGCCTGGAGTACAGCAACGCCTATACCAACGATGTCCAGGATATCGCCTACGATGTCGACAGCACCAAATACTCCCTCTACGGCGACGTGACCCTGGAGCCCTTTGCGGATTTCGAACTGGTCGCGGGCCTGCGTTACGAAACACTCAGTGTCGGCAGCACGCCCAACCGCAACAGCAACTTCGAGGAAACCTACGGTTACGCCAATACGGAAGACCTGGACGGCCGGGATATCTGGCTGCCGCGGGTGGGCTTTACCTGGGACCTGCGCGAAGACCTGACCCTGCGCGGTGGCGTCGGCCGCTTCAGCGGTGGCATGCCGCTGGTATGGGTATCCAACGCCTACACCAATGACGGTACCACCAAGGATGCCTCTTATTTCACCAGCCTCGATCCCAGTACCGTGGATTTCACCCGGGTTCCGCAGGTGGCCATGGACGACCTGGCTCCGGGAGCCGGCAGTACCAACAATATCGACCCGGATTTCGAACTGCCGTCCGACTGGCGCTACCAGCTGGCCGCGGACTACGCCTTCGACATCCCGGGTCTGGGCAACGACTTCAACTGGAGCACCGAGCTGACCTATGTGGATCGCGAGAACTCTGTCTACTGGCGCGACCTGTCGCGGGTCGACAGCGGCGAGCGCACACCGGACGGCCGTATTATCTGGGACAATATCTATAACGGCACCGAGTTCGAGGGCAACTACGACCTGGAGCTGACCAACGTCGACAACGGTGGCCGCAGTGTTATCTGGAGCACCGCGCTGGACAAGGTGTTCGACAACGGGCTGTCTTTCAACCTGTCCTACACCCACCAGGACATCACCGAGGTCAACCCGGGCACCAGCTCCACGGCGGAATCCAACTACCAGTACGAAGTGGTGGAAAGCCGTGGCGTACCGCTGGAGGGCACCGCCTACTACGAGATCGAGCACCGCTTCGTGCTGAACCTCGGCTACCAGACCGAGTTTGTGGAGGGCTATGCTACCAATTTCAACCTGTTTATGGAGCGTCGCTCCGGGCGTCCCTTCTCCTGGACCCTGGGTTCCTACCAGGATGGCGGCCTCGGCGACCAGCCGAGCTTTGACGACTCCGACGTCTACCTGGCCTATATTCCCTCCGGCGCCGACGATCCGGCGGTGGATTTTGAAAGCGGCCTGAGTTACGACGAGGTCATGGCGATTGCACAGGCGGCGGGCGTGGCCGGTTCCGCCGGCGGCT
Source organism: Microbulbifer litoralis (assembly GCF_023634065.1). Lineage (GTDB taxonomy): Bacteria > Pseudomonadota > Gammaproteobacteria > Pseudomonadales > Cellvibrionaceae > Microbulbifer > Microbulbifer litoralis. The sequence continues at coordinate 141,125 of NZ_JALKCV010000001.1, read as the reverse complement.
ATACGGACAAGTACTCCGACAATATGCCCTGGGTCACCACCATGGACCTGGCCATCACCCAGGAAGTGCCCGGCTTCATGCCGGAGCATCGCGGGCTGGTCTACCTGACGGTCGACAACTTCGCCAACCTGTTGAACGATGACTGGGGCAAGGTGTACGACATCGAGTATCCGCAGCAACTCCTGTTCGACTACGACGTCAACGACCAAGGTCAGTACGTCTACTACGAGCCTTTCGGCGGCCTGAATACCAAAAACTACAGCCGCTTCCAGACGGAAGAGTCCACCTGGCGCGTGAAGCTGGGATTGAGATACAACTTCTGATCAATGTATCGGAAGCTGATCCGGAGCCGGCGCCCTGCGCCGGCTTTTTTGCTTGCAGACCCGGGACCGCGAAATTCCGGGGCTCCGCAGAAGAACAGTTGCAGTAAACAGAACGGGAGTGACCGTATGATCACGAGAAGACAATATCGGCAGGGCGGAAGCCTGTCCGCAGCGCTGTTGGCAATGGCCGTACTGTGGCTGGGCCTTGCCCACAATACCCTGGCAGCCCAGGATGGCGAGACCATCCGGCTGACCCTGCTGCATACCAATGACAACCACGGCCGTTTCTGGCCCAACCAGTACGGCGAATACGGCATGGCTGCGCGCAAGACCCTGGTCGACAGGATCCGCGCGGAAGTGAAAGCCGACGGTGGCTACACCCTGCTGCTGTCCGGCGGCGATGTGAATACCGGGGTGCCCGAGTCCGACATGCAGGATGCCGAGCCGGATTTCCGCGGCATGAGCCGTATGGGATATGACGCCATGGCAGTCGGCAACCACGAGTTTGACAACCCGCTTGGGGTGATCAGGAAGCAGCAGGGCTGGTCCAGTTTCGACTTCCTCTCGGCCAATATCTACGACCGCGACGGCCAGCGGCTTTTCAAGCCCTACAGGATTTTCAACAAGGGCGGTATGCGCATCGCGGTTGTCGGCCTGATTACCCAGTCCACCAGTTATATCGGCAACCCGGAATACGTCGAGGGGCTCGACTTTGTGCTACCGGAAAAGGAGATGGCCCAGCTGTTGCCGAAACTGGAAGAGAAAGCCGACCTGGTGATCGCGCTCACCCATATGGGCCACGACATGGAGGCAATCGGCACTGATGTGGCCCTCGCCAGGGCGGTAAACGGTATCGATATTATTGTCGGTGGCCACTCCCAGCAGCCGGTATGTATCGACAAAAAAGGTGAGCTGGTTGCGGATTACCGACCCGGAGAGCCCTGCAAGCCCGACCATGAAAACGGTACCTGGATAATGCAGGCGCACGAATGGGGCAAGTATGTCGGCCGCGCGGATCTGATTGTCGGAAGGGACTCCGTCGAACTGGTCGATTATCGGCTGGTCCCCGTCAACCTGAAAACCGGGAAGGGCGAGGAGCGGCAGTATGTCCAGGCCAGTATCTCCCCGGATGTGGAATTACAGGCATTCCTGAAGGATTACCAGGACAAGGGGGGCGCCGCCCTGCGCGAGGTCATAACCCGCGCGGAAGAAACCTTCGATCGCGGCGACAGGCGCGAAGCCTCCAATGTCAGCCCGCTCGGCAGTATGATTACCCGGGCATTCCAACAGTTCGCGCGAGCGGACATCGCCATTACCAACAGCGGCGGCATCCGGGACAACCTGTACCAGGGCGAGGTCACCGTCAAGTCGCTGATGCAGGTCATGCCATTTGCCAATACCATCGGTTATGTGGACCTCAACGGCGAGGAACTGCGCCAGTACCTGCAGGCGGTCGGGTTGTTGGATGGCAACCGGCGGGGGATCCAGTACACCGGCCTATCCTTCCGGGAGAACGGCGAGCTTGTTATCGGTTCGGAAAGCCAGCCCCTGGATCCGCAAAAGGTTTATCGGCTGGCCACCAACAGCTTCCTGGCCGCGGGTGGCGACGGCTATCCGCCGCTGCTGGAGAAGCCCACTTACGTGAACAGCGGGGTTGTGGATTTTACCGCGGTGCAGCAATTGCTGGCCGGGCGCGAGAGCATAACGCCAGCGGATTTCTGAAGTGCCGCCCTCCATCTCCGGGGGCGTCTGGAGCCGGCGTACCTTTCTGTGGTGTGTCCTGTGCTGTGTCCTGTGGTGCGTCGCATCCGCTCGGGGTTGTGACGGAATCCGGGGATTGCCCGCTTCGGTCCGGCGCGTGAAACCGTTCAGCCGGGCTATTTAAGCACCCCGTGCAGGATCATGCGGCTCACGTCCTCGATCGCCTCCTCCCGCTGCGCTTTCGTCAGGCGCTTGTTGCCGTTCAATATGCGGATCTGGTAATCGTAGTCGGCGTAGTACTGGGTCGTGGCCCAGATCATATTGAGCATGCTCTGCGGGCTGACCGCATGGATGCTGCCGTCGTCGATCCAGGACTGGATCCGCTGCAGCACCGTGTCGTCCCAGGTGAGCAGCGCCTTGCGGATCTCCCTGCCCATCACCGGGCCGCCCTGGATCACCTCCATGGCCCACATCTTGGAGCCCTTGGGGCGGGTAAACGAGTGCTCCATTTTCGCGCGGATATAGGAGCGCAGTACTTCCCCCGGGTCCGACGAGCGATTGAAGATCTCCGCGTCCTTCTGCCAGCCCTCGAGGACATCCCGCAGCACCACGGTGTAGAGGTCCTGCTTGGTCTTGAAGTAGTAATGCACATTGGCCTTGGGCAGGCCGGCCCGGTCGGCAATTTCCTGGGTGGAGGTGCCGTTGAATCCCTTTTCCGAAAACAGCGCTTCTGCCGCGGCGATGATCTGGCGGGTGTTGGCTTCGCGAATACCCGACTTCCTTGCTGTGCCGGGCTTTTTCTTCTCTGGCATATCTCTGGGGCGTACTGGCAATTGACTGCGGGCCATTCTCTCACAGGCGACCCCCGGGCGGCTATTTGGCGGTGCCGAACAGGCGGTCGCCGGCGTCGCCGATGCCCGGCAGGATATATCCGCTGTCGTTCAGCTCCCGGTCCAGGGCGGCCGCGTAGACAGTGACGTCCGGGTGTTCGGCCGCTATGGTGGCCAGCCCCTCGGGCGATGCCAGCAGGCAGACAAAGCGGATATTCCTGGCACCGTGGCTCTTTATCTTGTCGATGGCGGCGCAGGCGGAATGCCCGGTGGCCAGCATCGGGTCAACCACCAGGCACAGGCGGTTGGAAAGCTGCTTGGGCGCCTTGAAGAAATATTCTACCGCTTCCAGTGTCTCGCTGTCCCGGTAGAGGCCGATATGGCCGACCCGCGCCGAGGGCACCAGTTCCAGCAGCCCGGACAGCAGTCCGTCCCCCGCGCGCAGTATGGAGAAGAAGCAGAGCTTCTTGCCGGACAGCGTCGGTGCTTCCATTTCCTCCAGCGGTGTCTCGATATTCTTGCTGCTGAGAGGCAGGTCCCGGGTTGCCTCGTAGCCCATCAGCAGGCTGATCTCCTTCAGCAACAGCCGGAATTTGCCGGCGGTTGTATCGCGATCCCGCATGATCGTCAGCTTGTGTTGGATAAGGGGGTGGTCAATCAGGACGAGGTTTTCACTCATTGTTCTATACCCTTTTTTATGTCAGTTATTGTCGGCCCGCAGGGGGTGATACTCGAGAGCAACATCCGCGGCAAAGGAAGAGAGCAGGGTGGCCAGTAACTGCCGCTGGCTGATATCGGCTGTCGACTCCACCAGTACACAGCGGGCCAGTTTTGTAAAAGCTGCCGGCAGGGCGCCGGGGCCAAGTGCCATGCGCATGTTCGACAGTGCGGCGTGCAGTGGTGACAGTCCCGGGTTGTGCGCGGCATTCTCCGCGTAGCTGCCGGAAAATACCGAGCCGTCTTCGAGTTGCAGTGCGCAGCCAGCGCGGTTACCCGTGTAGGGCGCATAGGAAAAGCGCGCGGCTTCCAGGGCGTCGAGAAACAGCGGGTCGGCGCCATCGATCGCGGATGGCAGTGTGGCCGGGGCATCGTTCACCGCCATCATGTTGCCTTTATGACCGAGATCGGTGGGGCCGAAGGCGCCGGGCAGCAGCGCGGCTGTATCGGTCTCGCAGTAATCGCGTCGGGCACCGTCCGGGAAAACGACTCTCAGCGGGCGGGATTCGGACAGCTCGTGCAGGAACTGCCGGCAGAGGCCGCAGGGGGGCGCGGAGACTGCCAGGCTGGAAAGACCCGGCTCGCGACTGTTCCAGGCGTTGGCCACTGCGGCCTGTTCCGCGTGCAGGCTGTAGCAGAGGGCGCGTCCGGGAAATTCCATATTGGCGCCCAGGTAGAGCTGCGCATAGCCGTGGGAGTCCTCGCGGGTGCCGCGCGCCACCGCGCCGACCGGATAGCGGGATACCGGGGCCACTCCATAGGCGGCCGCCACCGGTACCAGTCGCAGCATCAGTTGTTCGACATCGATCTCCAGGGCCTCGCAGGTATGGCGCACCACCGCCGCACTGATGATGCCGCCATTGCCGGCGGCCCGCCCTATAGTGGCACGAAGCCGTCCGGGAAAATCCTGCAGTGCTGTCTCGGTCGTCGGGGAATTTTCTTGCATGTTGTTGGTTGTTGCCGGGTTACAGGGAGACGAAGAACCCGGCCAGCGCCGCGCTCATCAGGTTCGCCAGGGTGCCGGCCAGTACGGCTTTCAGTCCCATGCGGGCAATCTCCGGCCGGCGCGACGGCGCCAGGCTGCCGAGACCGCCCAGCAGTATGGCGATGGAGGAAAAATTGGCGAAGCCGCAGAGTGCAAAGGTGACCACGATCTGCGCGTGGGGGGACAGGGCCTCCTTGTGATCGATGAAATCCGCGTAGGCGACAAATTCGTTGAGCACCAGTTTCTGCCCGATCAGGCTGCCGGACGTGATGCTCTCGGACCAGGGAATCCCCAGCGCGTAGGCGATGGGAGAGAAAATGGTGCCGAGGATGCCCTGCAGTGTCACGTCCGGCAGCCCGAACCAGCCGAAAATACCGCCGATAGCGCCGTTGATCAGCGCGATCAGCGCGATAAAGGCGATCAGCATGGCGCCGATATTGACTGCCAGTTGCATACCGCTCAGTGCGCCGCTGGCCGCCGCATCAATCACGTTGGCCGGCCGCTCGCTGTCGTCGAAGACGATATTCTGGTTGGTATCCTGCAGGCTTTCCTGCTCCGGGACCATCAGCTTTGCCATCAACAGGCCGCCCGGTGCCGCCATAAAGCTGGCCGCAATCAGGTATTTCAATTCCACGCCCATGTTCGCGTAGCCCACCAGCAGTGAACCGGCAATGGAGGCCATGCCACCCACCATGACCGCAAACAGTTCCGAGCGGGTCATGCCGGCAATGTAGGGGCGGATAATCAGCGGTGCTTCGGTCTGGCTGACAAAAATATTGGCGGTGGCGGAAAGGGATTCCGTGTGCCCGGTTCCCATTACCCGGTGGAGGAAGGTACCGATGATGCCGACAATTCTCTGCATGATGCCCAGGTAGTAGAGCACGGCCACCAGGGAGGAGAAAAAGATCAGGACGGGAAGCACATTGAAAGCAAAAATAAAGCCGAGCTTCTGCCGGCCGAGATCGCCGAACAGGAAGGCGATACCGGCATCGGCATAGTCGATAACATGCTGTACCCCTTCCGATAGTGAGGCCAATGCGGCCTGCCCGGCGGGTATATAGAGCACCAGGGCGGCGAAGCCGGCCTGTATCGCGAAGGCCGCGCCGACCGTGCGCGGCTTGATGGCCCTGCGATTTTCGGAAAACAGGATCGCAATTGCCACCAGGGCAAGCATACCGATCAAACTCATATAAGTGCCTGCTGGAGCTGTGCACCGGAGCGGGGAGGGCAGCTCGGTTTATTCGTATAGGCCTCGGCACACCGCCTGGAAATTATCAGAAGCAGATTATCCGGTCAATTTGCCCGCTTCCGGAGTGCCCCGGAATCACTGGGCCCCGGGGCTCCGAAGCTGCAAAAAGTGGACCAACTGGTTAGGATTGAACTATGATATTCCGATCGGCAAAAACACCGCAATAAAACTGCAACAACAGGACAAGTACAATAATGCTGGCTCAGGAAATCATTCATGCCAAGCGCGAGGGCGGGATCCTGTCCGCGCGGCAGATCGAGTTTTTCATCGAGGGCATGGTGAATGACAGCATCACCGAGGGCCAGGTGGCCGCGCTGGCGATGGCGATCTTCTTCCGCGGCCTGGAGCGCCCGGAATCCGTGGCGCTGACACGGGCGCTGCAGGGGTCCGGCACCACCCTCGACTGGTCGGCGCTGGACCTGCCGGGGCCGGTGGTCGACAAGCATTCCAGCGGTGGTGTCGGCGACAAGGTCAGCCTGATGCTGGCCCCGATGCTCGCCGCCTGTGGCACTTTCGTGCCGATGATTTCCGGCCGCGGCCTCGGCCACACCGGCGGTACCCTCGACAAGATGGACAGTATTCCCGGCTACAACACCAGTCCGGATATTTTCACCTTCCAGCGGGTGGTCGAGCGGGCCGGCTGCGCCATCGTCGGCCAGACCGCGGAGCTGGCTCCCGCCGACAAGCGCCTCTATGGTATTCGCGATGTCACCGCCACGGTGGAATCGGTGCCGCTGATTACCGCCTCCATCCTGTCGAAAAAACTCTCCGCCGGCCTCGACAGCCTGGTCATGGATATCAAGACCGGCAGCGGTGCCTTCGCCGACAATTTTCCCATGGCGGTGGAATTGGCAAACAGTATCGTTGAAGTCGGCGAGGGGCTGGGCCTGCCGATCTCTGCGCTGATTACCGATATGTCGCAGGTACTCGGTCCCAGCGCGGGCAATGCACTGGAAGTGCGCGAGGTGATCGACTATCTGCGCGGCGACTTCCGCGATCCGCGCCTGCACCAGGTGGTGGTGGCACTGGGGGCGGAATTGCTGCAACTGAGCGGCCGCGCCGACGGGCAGCGGCAGGGTAGTGACATGATGGAGCGGACCCTGGACGACGGCTCCGCCTGCGAATATTTCAGCAGGATGGTGGTGGAACTGGGCGGCCCGGCGGATCTGCTGGAACGGCCGGACAAACACCTGCCCGCGGCGCCGGTGGTGGTATCGGCTTACCCGGAAGGTGCCGGCACCATTGCCGAAATCGATGTGCGCGCGGTGGGCAATGCCGTGGTGGAGTTGGGTGGCGGTCGCCGCCGCGCCTCGGATCCGGTGGATCACCGTGTAGGCCTGAGCGATATCCGCGCGCCCGGCGACAGCGTCAACACCGATACACCGCTGGCGATGATCCACGCTGCCAGCGAAGCGGATGCGGAGCGGGCCGGGGAGCGGCTGCGCCGGGCATTCCGCCTCGGCGATGCCGATATAAAATCGCGACCGGTGATCCTGGAGCGGTTCGGCGGGCGCGGGGCTAACTGACATGTCCGCGATGGAAGCGCCTGCGAGCCCAAGTGCACCGCGCGCCTTTATCCTGGTGATGGATTCCCTCGGTATTGGCGCCACCGCCGATGCCGCGCGTTTCGGCGACGCCGGTGCCAATACCCTCGGCCATATCGCCCGGGGCTGTCACCGCGGGCAGGGCGACCGGGACGGATTGCGCCGCGGCCCGCTGGCCATTCCCAACCTGCTGCGCCTGGGGTTGGGGCATGCGCTGCAAGAGTGCACCGGTGCCCCGGTCGAGGGCATCGAAATGCCGCCATCGGTCACCGGTGCCTATGGCCACTGTGCCGAAGTCAGTGCCGGCAAGGACACTCCCAGCGGCCACTGGGAAATCGCCGGCCTGCCGGTCGAGTTCGACTGGACCTGTTTCCCCGACACGGTACCCGCGTTTCCCGAAACCCTGAGCGACGAACTGGTCCGCCGCGGCCGCCTGCCCGGTATTCTCGGCAACTGCCACGCCTCCGGCACGGCGATTCTGCGGGAGCTGGGCGAGGCGCATATCCGCAGCGGCAAACCGATCGTCTACACATCGGCGGATTCGGTATTGCAGATCGCTGCCCACGAGACCCATTTCGGCCTCGAACGCCTGCTGTCGTTGTGCGAGATCGCCCGCGAAATGGTGGATCCGCTGAATGTGGGCCGGGTCATCGCGCGACCCTTTGTCGGTGACAGCGCCGACACTTTCGCGCGCACCGGCAACCGCCGCGACTACACCACGCCGCCGCACGGGCCCACACTGCTGGATGCGCTGCAGCACGGCGGTGGCGACGTGGTGGCGGTGGGCAAGATCCGCGATATTTTTGCCGGCCGCGGGATTGGCCGCAGCATCAAGGTTCACGGCAATATGGCATTGTTCGATGCCACCCTCGAGGCCGCGCGCGAACAGCCGCACAAACCGACGCTGGTATTTACCAATTTTGTCGATTTCGACACTCTCTACGGTCACCGCCGCGACCTGCCCGGTTACGCCGCCGCGCTGGAGGCCATGGACCGGCGCCTGCCGGAGCTGGAGGCGCTGCTGCGCCCCGGCGATATCGCGGTGATCACCGCCGATCACGGTTGCGATCCCAGCTGGCCCGGCAGTGATCACACCCGCGAACATATCCCAGCGCTCTTCTTCGGCCCCGGTGTTTCGCCCGGCAGCCTGGGCCTGCGCCACAGCTTTGCCGACATCGGCCAGACCCTGGCCGGGTTTTTCCGGCTGGCGCCCCTCGGCAGTGGCCAGTCTTTTTACCCACAGTTGAACCCGAACGGAAGGTGACGCCTATGAAGGCTGCGAATAACGTGCTGCGGGACGCACACAACGCCGCCGGGAGCCGGCGGCCAAGCCGGAAGCAGGAATCCCCTGCGACTGCGGGGCAGGTCGCCAACCCGGGCGTCGCCTTTACACCCGGATGGCTGGCGGATATCCGCGTCAACCGCAGCGCCGCCGAACGGCGCATCGCCTCGTTGAGCGCGCGCCGCTCGCTGACGGAAAACTGGCGCGCCGCCTGGCTGGTGAAAGCGATCAGCTGCATCGACCTGACGACGCTATCCGGCCAGGATACCCCCGGCCACGTGCACCGCCTCTGTGCCAGGGCGCGCATGCCACTGGCGCCGGCACTGCAAAAAGCGCTCGGAATCGAATCGCTGCAGCTCACCTCCGGCGCCGTCTGCGTCTACCACCAGATGGTGGAAACCGCAGTGCGTGCCCTGCACGGCAGTGGTATTCCCGTGGCCGCCGTGTCTACCGGTTTTCCCGCCGGCCTGTCGCCGATGGAAACCCGCGTCGCGGAAATCGGGGCCTCGGTCGCCGCCGGTGCGCGGGAAATTGATATTGTTATTACCCGCGCCCAGGTACTGAACGGCGACTGGGAATCCCTCTACCGGGAGATCCGGGCCTTCCGCAACGCCTGTGGCGATGCCCATATGAAAACCATTCTCTCCACCGGCGAGCTGGGCAGCCTAAACAATGTCGCCCGCGCCTCGATGGTGGCGATGATGGCCGGCAGCGACTTTATCAAGACCTCCACCGGTATGGAATCCACCAATGCGACACTGCCGGTGAGCCTGGTGATGTTGCGCGCGATCCGGGACTACGAAGCGCTGACCGGATACCGGGTGGGTTTCAAACCCGCCGGTGGTATCTCCACCGCCGAGGCCGCGCTCAGCTACCTGGTGCTGGTCAAGGAAGAGTTGAGGGATGCCTGGCTGACACCGCAACTCTTTCGCTTCGGCGCCTCCAGCCTGCTGGGGGATATCGAGCGGCAGTTGTCGCGGTTTGTGTGGCCATAGGTGGAGTGCCCGCGGTGACGCCCCTAAGCTTCCTTATTGACACTGCGGGCCCCAAAGTTAAAACAGTGGAAATCTCCTTATGCAGGTCGCGGAAATTTTTAGCACCATGAGCTATGGCTCCGTCCCGGAAAGTACGGCAAAAATTGATTTCTGGCTGAAAAGCCACCGGGACGGCTTCGGGCTTTTTATCAATGGCGAATGGGTGAATACGACGGAAAATTTCGACAGCGTCAACCCAGCCAATGGCAGATGCCTGGCCGGAATCGCCGCCGCCAGCAGCGACGACGTGGATGCCGCGGTGCAGGCCGCGCGCGCGGCACAGCCGGCCTGGGAAGCACTGGGAGGCCGTGGTCGCGCCCGTTATCTCTACCGTCTCGCACAGTTGTTGCAGAAGCGCGCACGCGAATTTGCCGTACTGGAATCCCTGGATAGCGGCAAGCCGATCCGCGAAGCCGGCGGTGTGGACATCCCCCTGGCCATCCGCCAGTTGCATCACCATGCCGGTTGGGCGCAGCTGATGGAGACGGAATTTCCCGGCCAGTACGCCCTGGGTGTCGCCGGGCAGATTGTTCCCGATAGTTCCCCACTACTGGCGGCCATGCAAACAATTGCCCCGGCGCTGGCCGCCGGCAACGGTGTGGTGCTGAAACCGGCGGAGCGCACCAGTCTTACCGCACTGATGTTTGCCGAGCTGTGTGAGGACGCCGACCTGCCACCGGGTGTAGTCAATATTGTGACCGGCGACGATAAGGCCGGCGGATACGTGGTGGATCACCCGGGGATCGACGCGATCGCTTTTGCCGGCTCCGCAGAACAGGGACGCGATATTCGCAACCGCGCTGCCGGTAGCGGCAAAAAACTGAACCTGGAAGCGGTCCTAAAACTCCCGTTTATCGTATTCGAAGATGCGGACCTGGATGCGGCCGTGGAGGGACTGATGGAGGCCGTCTGCGGCAACCGGGGCCTGGCGGGTATACAACTGCTGGTCCAGGAGGGAATCGAACAACGGGCCATCGACAGGGTCCGCGCACGCATGGAAAAACTGCGTGTCGGCGATCCGCTGGATAACAATACCGATCTGGGCGCGTTCGACCCCGCCTGTCGCGAGCACATCGCCAGACTGGTGGAGCAGGGCGTGGGCGACGGCGCCGACCTATGGCAGGCGGGTTCCGACGACCGGCAAGAAAGTGGTTGTTATCCTCCGACACTGCTGGGCGGTGTCGAGCCGACCAATATCGTCGCCCGTGAGCCGATCCCCGGGCCGGTGGTCACGGTCACCAGTTTCCGCTTGCCGTCCGAGGCGGTGGAACTCGCCGGCGGCGGCCCCGCCGCCAGCCTCTGGTCGGAAAATATCAATCGCGCCCTGGACGTGGGGCCACAACTGAAAGTCGCCGAAGTCTGGATCAATAGCGGCAACCCGTGTGACACCGCAGCCGATGCAGGTCGCGATGGCATTGAAGAATACCTGCGCCCGCCATTCGAACTCACCGATACCGAATCCGCACCGGCCGCTGCCGGTATGGCCACGGTGGCCGATGCGGCAGCCGTTGCCGCCCCACCGCCCGAGGCCAGGCACTATATCGACGGCGGGCAGGTATCGCCAGAAAACGGCGAGTTCATGGCGGTCACCGATGCCGCCGGCCGAACCTGCGGCTACGTCGCCGAGGGGAATCGCAAGGACATCGACAGGGCCGTGCGGGCCGCCTCCAGGGCCGAGGGCTGGAGCCGCAGCAGCGGTTTCGACCGCGGGCAGAGACTCCGCCAGTTGGCGGACAGCCTGCACGACCGACAGGCGGCATTGATTGCGCGGTTGGAGCGCACCACTGGCGTCTCCGGCGAGGCGGCCGTTCGCGAGTTCGAGACCGGCCTGAGTCGCCTGTACACCTACGCCGCCTGGGCCGATAAATTCGGGGGCGCGGTACAGTTGCCTTCCCGCGCCGGCCTTGTACTGACCGTCAATCAAGCCCTGGGGGTGGTCGGGATCGGCTGTCCGGATCGGCTGCCGCTGTTGTCGCTGGTCTCGTTGCTGGCGTCGGCGCTGGCAGCCGGGAACCGCGTGGTACTGGTGCCTTCGGAAAAATGCCCGCTGGTTGCAACGGATTTCTTTCGGGTTCTGGAAACCGCGGAGATTCCCGCGGGTGCGGTCAATATCGTGACCGGCGCGCGCGACGCACTGACGCAGGCGCTTGCCGAACACGAGTGGGTGGATGGCCTCTGGTGCTTCGGCCATGCCGCCGGCTGCAGATCGGCGCAGCAGACCGCGACCCGCACCGGTAAACGCGTCTTGGCAGGCAATGGAAGCGTTCCCGACTGGCTCTCCCGCGAGGCGGGAGAGGGACGGTATTTCCTGCGCGCAGCCTGTCGGGTAAAGAGACTCTGGATTCCCTGCGGCGACTAACGGGATTGACTGACGCGCGCCTTTGCAACTGCCTGTCGCCACCGGGAAAGGGCGCTTACTGTCCCCAGATAGACTCTACATATTCCGGGTGATCGATAAAGGGATTGCGATTGCCCTGGAAACTGTAGGCCGCCTCGTTGCGGTCCGACTCCCACTGGCTCACCGGGTCGGCGTTGTGCCAGTCGATCAGCAGTTGCAGCGCCCAGTCCTCGAACACCTGGTCGCTGGAACCATCCAGCATGGCGTCGCTATAGTTGCTGTTGTTTTGCCAGCCGGCAATCATGTTCTGGTAGCGGGTGGCCATATAGAAATAGGCCCGGGCCAGGTCGCCCTTGAACTCGTCGATGGGCTCGAACACCGTGCCGGTATAGCCCTGGCTGGACTGGCCGCTGCCGAGCCTGCTGCCGTTGCTGGATACCGCGCTGGTGGTGGCCACTTCGCCATAGGGGTAGCTGCTGCGGATGGCATTGACGTAGCCGTCGGAAGCGAAAATATGATGCACGTCGGTATTCATCGGCGCCACGGCACCGCCAAACCAGGAGCGCGGGAAACTGTGCTCGCGGTTGTAACAGTCGCCCTCACCGCTGTAGTTGCCGCACTGGTCGCTGACGGCAGTATAGTGATAGGGATCGCTGCCGCCGGGATTTTCCGAATAGATATCCAGGATGGAACCGTCCTGTTCGTAGTAATAGTCCAGGTCATTGGCCGCATAGAAGTCCCACAGGTCGCCGTAGCTGCGCGCGTTGTGACCGCGGACGATATTGTGTAGCGCCGTCTTCAGGGTATAGCCACTCAGCCCGTCGGCGGTATCGTAGTAGCTGCCGCCGCCGCTGGAGCCACCGCTACCCGAACCGCCACCCGAACCGCCGCTACCGCTGTCTCCCGGTTCAAACGCATCCACGTAAACGACTTCCGAGCCGTCGAATCCCGACCGGTCGTAGAAGCGCAGCCCCACTTCGATGGTGCCGCTGCCGCTAGGTGTAAAGCTGTAGCTGAGCTGCTGCCACTGGCCCGTCTGCGTATAGTCGGTGTAATTCCGGTAACCGTTGACATAGAGCCGCGCGGCGGTGCTGCCCTCGGTGTGGTAGAGCCACACGGAAAAATCGTAGGTCTGTCCAGCGCTGACGCTGACTGTCTGGCGCAGGTCCGTCGACGACTGGGTGCCCGTCATTACCGTTACCGCCGCCGCCGAGCTACCGCTGTAAACTGTGGCGTTGGTCCGTTCTACGTCGATACCGGAGTCGATCGTGGTCCAGCTGTCGGGGCTGCCGCCACTCCAGTTTTCAAAGCCACCGTTGGCTACATCGGCATTCGCCCACTGGCTCAATACCGCTGAAAATAATAAAGCGCCTGTGTATTTATACATTGCTATTGTCCTGCTAATGAATCTCTCGGGAACCGTGAGACTTCCCTCGGGTTACCGCTACAGCGCTGGTTGATCCGCGGGGTGTCCTGACAGGTTGTTGAAAAAAAGTTCTCCCGGGTTTTTCATCCGATATTTACGACACGGGACTGCCAACCCTCCACGAAAAACCAAACAATGACGTGCTCGATTTACGTTCCGGCCTTGCATGAGCACACCCGCGGGTCGAGCCCACTTCTGCCCGAGAACCGATCAGTTTCCAGGCAGCTGCGAAGCCGTTGCTGTGCTGCGTGGCGGGCATTGACAGTGGGTCGCTCGCAAAGTTATGAGGCCCCGGAAGTGTCGTCAAGCGGACATCGAGCAACGAGATCGATCGCGGGGTCTGAAGTACAGTAACGTGCGTATATGACAATATTTAGAGTGTTTCGGATACTATGGTTTCACTGCTACCCGCATTGATTGCTCTGCTGGTATATAAACTAATAATGAGTCTGGATTTCCTATGTCAACAGAATTTTGGCCGACAGAAGATTTAGTGACAAGCCGTAAAAATAGTGTACATACATAACAAAATCTAGTGATATTCCTTCTCTTAATTCTTGGTTTCCAGATTTGTATCAATACAATATCTGCGCCAACAATAGCGTGAAATAACCTGTAAACAAAGAATGATTAGATTTGAGACGCAGGAAGTAGGAAGAGGCCAGTGTAACATTACAGAAATTAAATGTTCATAAGTTCACGGTGCTATCAGCGTTGAAAGCAGAAAAATTTTTCGGTAGATTTATATTCTAATAAGAGAATGGTAATAAAATGGATTTTGAAAGTATTGGCAGGATGCCAATTTCCGGCTTCGATTGCCTTCTGGAGCCCACCACAGTTAAAGGCAACAATACTGGTGGATTTAACTGTGGCTTCTCTCTCTCCGATTTCCTTTCACGCTACCTGGTGGGAAACGGCGCCCTGCGCGAATCCAGGCACATATCCAGAAAACGCCTGTCACTGGCCAATATAGTTCCGGCCGCTTCGGATGCGGAGACCCTTGGATTGCTGTGGCAGGTCCGTCAGTACGGTCAGGCAAAAGGCCTGCTGGCCAAAAAAGATCGTTTCTCTCTGGCGGACTTGTGCCAAGCCAACAGGATGCTCACTCCCGGGCACTCCGACGCGGGAAAAATAAGGCGGAAGCAAAACTATGTTGGCGGGAAGACCCCGGAGAGTGCCTTCTACGTTCCGCCCCTTCCACGGGCGGTTTCGGCACTGATGACGGAGCTTCTGTAATTCCTGAATGGCGACGGACTTTCCATTGAAAAGCGGGCCTTGCACGGCCATATCAAATTCCTGTGCATAAATCCCTTAAGTGAAAGTGTTGGTCAACAAATTGCAAATTGTGCATCAGATATTGAAAGGGATTATAGAATGGCGATTGATAAATGCGAGTGACCTTACTTTTGCCAAAAGAGAGACGAGCCTGGCGGCCAGTAGCGAATAGCGCGAATATGATGGAAATGGAAGAAGAGTTAAAGCCCTGGGGGCTGGAGAGAAACACCTTTCTGACGGTGATGCACCTAAGTCAGCTAGTCGGTATTTTTATGCCGGGCCTTGGGTTTATCCTCCCTGTCGTCATGTGGGTCTGTTACAAAGACCGATGTGAGGAAATCGATCGTCATGGCAAGGTCATTGTCAACTGGATGATCAGCTTTTTGATCTACACATTGATTTGTGTAGTGCTGGTTCTCATTGTCATCGGGATATTCGGTCTGCTCGTGCTTGTTTTGCTGAATGTGATTTTTATCGTTATTGGTGCTGTCAAAGCCAGCGAAGGTAAGCTGTGGCCCTATCCGCTGAGTATCAGTTTCTTTCAGGTGTGGGGACCCGTAAAGAGAACTTCATGAGGCGCGATCGGCCCACTAGTGGTCCATGCGGAAAGTTTGGTGACTAAGGAGCACAGCCAAAGTGTTCAGATCAAGGCGAGAAAGCGCAGGAATAGTGGTTCTATTTCAAGCTTTCTCAACGCAGAGCTGGACGCTTTGGCGACGCGAACAGTTACACAACTTTCCATGGGCCACTAGGTGACGGCGGTTGGCAGTGTGATACAGGCGTTGACTGCGCGGTAGTGGATGCGTCCACCGGCCAGTTCACCCAGCGTTGCCGCGCAAGCGCCTGTACTCGCGCAGATAGCGCAACAGTGTGGTGTCCGTGGTGGCTGCGGCTTCCTCGATCATCAGGTTCCGATTCAGAACAAATTCCACCTGTGGCTCCAGCAACTTGCTTCCCGCTGTTGGCAAAATCCTGCGGCAGCCACGCACATCGATAATGCGTTATCCGTCACGGAAAAATGATTAACGCGTCACGATGGACATTATGGTTGTGACTTTCCTTTAAATTCTGCCTATCCACCCTGGTTTTTCGGCAAGTTCAACGGTAACGTGAAAAATAGATGACATCGCTGTCATTCTTTGTTTTGAAATGACAGCGATGTCATCAATGCTTGCAAGCTCGCTACAGGAGGAATCGGACCCGGGAAAGGATGGCTCCGGGTCCGCTTGATCGGGGCTGGCGGAAGTAACACCGGTCCCGGATCGACACTGATAAAAGATAACGTACAAGGTGACAATCAATGAAAGGGCTCAATGTCAGCCACTGGCGCCGCGCACTGCTTGCGCTGGGTCTCGCCAGTTCCCCCGCGCTCGCCGCACCGGGCGCGCCCACCATCGACTGGATGGAAACCAGCTTCGCCATTATCGAAGTGGACGAGGCGGCCACTGCCTACGAGGATCTGGTCACCATCAACGATGCCGCCGAGGTGCCGGTCTCCTGGTCCAGGTGGTCCGGTGACGCCGCCACCAGTGCCCGCTACCTGCTCGATGGTGAGGTGGTGCTGGAACAGAGTATCAGCGGCGATACCCAGAGCGGATCGGCCACGCTGCAAGTGGCCGAGGGCGGCCAGTACGACCTGCAGGTAGCACTGTGTAACGACGACGGCTGCAGCAGTTCCGAGATAACTGAAATCATCGTGGCCGACACCGATGGCAGCCACCTGGACCCGATTGCGCTCACCGCCGGTGAAAACAACCAGCCGTACACGAACACCAGCGACTCGGTAGTGGGCACCTACTTTGTCGAGTGGGGTGTCTACGGGCGCAAATTCTCCGTAGACAAGATTCCGGCCTACAACCTGACCCATATTCTCTACGGCTTTATCCCCATCTGCGGCGGCGATGGTATCAACGACAGCCTGAAGCAGATCGACGGCAGCTTCCAGGCACTGGAGCGCTCCTGTTCCGGCCGCGAGGATTTCAAGGTGACCCTGCACGATCCCTTTGCCGCAGTGCAGAAATCCCAGCAGGACCAGGAATTTTCCGATCCCTACAAGGGCAACTTCGGCCAGTTGATGGCGCTGAAACAGGCCTACCCGGATCTGAAGATACTGCCGTCGATCGGCGGCTGGACCCTGTCCGATCCCTTTTTCTTCTTCGGCGACGAGGCAAAGCGCCAGACTTTTGTCGATTCCGTGGAGGAATTCCTGCGCACCTGGAAATTCTTCGACGGTGTGGATATCGACTGGGAGTATCCCGGTGGCCAGGGGGCCAACCCGGATCTGGGTAATGCAACCACTGACGGCGAGACCTATCGGATCCTGATGCGGGATCTGCGCGCCATGCTCGATGAACTCGAACAGGAAACCGGCCGTGAGTACCAGCTCACTTCCGCGGTGGGGGCCGGTACCGACAAGATCGAGGACATCGACTACGCCGGTGTCGAACAGTACATGGATTATATTTTCGCCATGACTTACGACTTCTACGGCGCCTTCAGCCTGGAAAACCTCGGTCACCAGACCGCAATCTATCCCCCCAGCTGGAACCCGACCGACGGCTATAACACTGATACCGGTGTTCAGGGGCTGCTGAACGCGGGTGTTCCCGCCAATAAACTGGTGCTGGGTGTGGCCATGTACGGCCGCGGCTGGACCGGCGTTTCCGGCTGGGACGGCAATGATCACCTGACCGGCACCGCCACCGGCGCTGTCGCCGGCACCTGGGAAGCGGGCGTCGTGGACTACCGCGATATTGCCAACAGGATTGCCAGTGGCGAGTGGGAGGAATACTACGACGCTACCGCCGAGGGACCCTACATCTTCAAGCCGGATACCGGCGACCTGATTACCTACGACAACGAGCGTTCGGTACTGGCCAAGGGCGCCTACGCCCAGTCCAACAACCTGGCCGGCCTCTTCTCCTGGGAAATCGATGCGGACAACGGCGACATTCTCAACGCCATGCACGAGAGCCTGGGGCACGGCGATGGCCAGGATAACCGCACACCCGCAGCCCGCGCCGGCGGCGACCTGGCAGTGGATAGCGGTGCCGAAGTCTCTCTCGACGGCAGCGATTCCAGCGATCTGGACAGCGATCCGCTGACCTACGCCTGGCGGCAGCTCGACGGTACTTCCGTGGACCTGCAGGATGCTGACAGCGCGCAGGCCAGCTTTACCGCGCCGACCCTGGCCGGCGACGAGGTGCTGACCTTCGAGCTGACAGTATCCGACGGCAGTGCCAGCGACAGCGACACGCTGCAGGTGACCGTCGCCGCCGAGCAGGCCAATCGCGCCCCGGATGCCGACGCCGGTGCCGACCAGATTGTCGTGACGCCAGCCGCGTCAATTGCCCTGGATGGCAGTGTCTCCAGTGACCCCGATGGCGACAGCCTGAGCTACAGCTGGAACCAGATGGGTGGCGCGAGCGTCTCCCTGAGCGACACCGCGGTCGCCGGCCCGGTATTCTCTGTCGACGCCGTCGGCGCGGAAGAAGAGCTGGTATTCGAACTGACGGTCAATGACGGCGCGCTGTCCGATACCGATACGGTGAGCGTATTCCTGTTGCCGGAAGACGGCAATTCCGCGCCGGAAGTCAGCCTGCCCACGGTAGAACCGGTAGCAGAGGGCGACAGCGTCACCATTTCTGCCAATGCCAGCGACGCCGACGGCGATTCCCTGAGCTACAGTTGGAGCGCACCGGGACTGGATCTGGCCGCCGACGGTGCGACAGCAACCGTGACCGCGCCACAGGTTGAGGCCGACAGCACCTTTACCGTCAGCGTGACTGTCAGCGATGGCATTGCCGCAGGCAGTGCGCAGGTGGAGGTGACCGTTCTCGACCAGGGCGGCGACAACGGTTGCAGCGCCAGCGATCCGAATGCCGGCGATTACCCGGCCTGGCAGTCCGGCGCCACCCATCTGGGCGGCGACCGGGTAAGCCATGAGAGCCTGGTCTGGGAAGCCAATTACTGGACCCAGATGGAACCGGGATTCACCGCTGCCGACTGGACTCTGGTCAGCGACGTTGAAGTCCCCTGGAGTGCCCGCACCGCCTATAACGGCGGCGACGAGGTAAACCACGGGGGGCTGCGCTACCGAGCCCAGTGGTGGACCAGGGGGGAAGAGCCCGGCACCGCCGGTGCCTGGGTGGAAATCGGCCCGGCCACCTGTAACTGATTGATCGCCCCTCACAGGGTGAATGCGGTAGAAAGGGCGCTTCGGCGCCCTTTTTTTTGCTTTGCCGGGGGAAGGTGTAAGTGGACTGCCAGCAGTTCCGGTCGGGACTCGCCGCGGACACCGACCCGGTGCGAGTCGCAAGCGGTCGGGACGTGGGTGGAGGGATGCAGGGGCAAGGGCCGATCGCGAAAAAAGGGCGACCCGGGGGGAGGGGTCGCCGGAAGGGAAAGACCGTCAGGCTGGTTCGTAGAGGGTGTAAAGTTCGTTCTCTTCCAGTGAGATGCGGCGGGTCAGGGCCTCTCCCACTTTCTGGTAATCGCATTCAAAGCTCTGCAGCATCTGCCCGGAAAAGGCCTCGTGGTTGTATCGTTTGCAGAAGTGCATTACCGCGCTGGCAATGTCATTCATATCGGTGCGGAAATCCTTTACCACCTGCAGGGTGTGTATATCTTCCGCCAGGTGCTGCTCCAGGTACACGTAGAAACGGACATTCTCCTTGATCAGGTGGGCCTGGAAACCGGACTTGAACAGCGTCAGCAGGTGCGCCAGCTGGCGGAAATCCCGCTTCTGGTAACCCTCGTCCCAGATGCGCTGGAAGAGTGTCTCCAGGGTTGCGTGGTCTTTTTTGAGTGAGTTGACCAGGGTGGGGTCGAAGCTGATGGTACGTCTTGGGGCTCCAGCGGTGTGATTGCTGCGGAGGTAACTCTCTTCCCGCGAGGTGTCGTCACCGCGGAACAGGCCGGTAAAGAAACTGAGCATTTTCCGCCTCCCTGTTATGCCGATGTATTCCTGTCGCCCGTCCGTTCCCGGTGGGGCCTTGGGGTCCGGGAAGCGGTGATGCAGGCGTTTTCATCGACAGAAAATAGTCCACTTGACACGGGCGCTGCGGGTTTCCCGCTCGTATTGGGATGGCAGTCAAATTTTAGCAAGGAGAAAGGCGCCAGAGATTTTCCGGCTGTCTGTGGAAGGTAACAGGGGGGATTTCCACAGCCGATTCTGTTGCCGGTTGGAAATGCCCCCCGGCATGCTCACAGGGGAATGCGAACCACCACGCCGCCCATGGTTTCGCCCAATTCAAAATCCGTGCGCGGGCTGTCGATATGTTCGTTGTGGCAGCTGACGCAAGCTGGTGATACCGCCACATCCGGGTAGATGGCAGTGAAATATTCGGTATCGCCCAGGGTTTCGCGTCCATAGAAATTCTCGCCAGGATTGTCGATCACGAACTGCAGCCCCTGTTTTTCCAGTTCCGTGCGGGGCTTGTTCTGCTTGTTGATGGCCCACAGGGACAGCAGCGCGTAATTGAAGCCGGCCTCCTTCTCCGCCACCCGCTCGGCACCCATGCGCATCATCTGCGCCGGCAGCGGCAGCGCCTTGGCATCTTTCCAGTGTTCGTCCGCGGTGATCACCTTTTCCTCGTTCTGCAGGCGGTTGACCACATTGTTGGTGTAGCTGGCGCGGTCGGCCTCGATCACGGCAAAGATGGCGTCGGCCATCCGCTCCGGGGCGATGCCCTGTTTCTGGCTGCAGGCGGCCAGCAGGGCGGCGGTGGCGACGATACAGGCGGCAATACGCATGGTTTTCCCCTCCTATCGGGATTTTTTGTTGTCAGAGATGTGGGCGATCCGCTTGCGGATCAGGTCGAAGGTCTCGTGGGAGCCGGTCGGCGCGCGATTGAAGTTGTCCGCGATCAGCGCCTCGTCCGCCAGTGCGGACAGCGCGAACTCGGCGCCGTGGCAGTTCAGGCATACCGGCAGCATTTTTTCGTTGGGGCGCAGGTTGTGGTTCTGGTTGTGATTGACCAGCACGCGCCCGCCGCGGCGTTCCCGCGGCAGGTGACAACCGGCGCAACTGACACCGTCCGCCGCGCCGGCGTTCCACTGTCGGAAGTGCGCGGACTCCCGGAACGCGAGACTGTGCCCGTCGCTGTGGCAGCCGAGGCAGGCTTCCACCGCGGCAAACTGCAGGTCGGTTTCGTGCGGTTCGTGGCAACTGGTGCAGCTGAGTTCGCCGGTGGCCGATTCGTGCATCGGCAGCAGCGCCTGTTGCGGCGACATGGCGCCCACGCGTTCGACAAAACCCGCCGGCAGTTTCGGGGAGAGGCGCATGCCGTGTTTGCCGCGGGTAAATGCCCGGCGCTGTTCGCGGTGGCAGTTGCCGCACTGTGCAGCGATTTCCGCGGCGGAGAACTGCATCTGCCCGCCGGTGTGGCAGCCGCTGCAGTTCACGTCTACGCGGGCGTGCGGGCCGCCCGCCCAGGCCGCGGCGATCTCCGCGGAAGCTGCGGCAATATCCGCATCCGCGGCCCGCAGCGTTTTGCGCTGCGGATGTTCCCGCAACCAGGCCTGCATCGCGGTGCGCTCGGGCAGTTGCGCATCGGGCAGGATTTGCGGCTGGCCGGCGTGGGCGACGAGGAAATCCTCGTACAGGTTGCGGTTGTCGTGGAAGTTGTGGCAGCCGGCACTGGCGCAACTGTCGAAGGCGAACCCGCTGTGGCTCCCGCGGTCTTCGGCGATATCGCTGTGGCAGTGGAAACAGAAGTCGCCGGCCAGGGTGACGCCCATGTCGCGGGTGATCTCGGGCTTGTGCTCCACGTGGCAGGTGACACACTGGCGCGCGTCCAGTTTGCCGAGTAGCGCGGCGTTGCGCGGATCGAGAAATTTCGCCCGCGGGTGTGAGTCGTCTGCCATTTCCAGCTCTTCGGCGTGGCAGCCGAGGCAGGCCCGCTGCATACCATCGGCGCCGGAGAAACCGTCGCCATGGCAGCTGCTGCAGGCCATTTCAATCTGGTGATGGCCGTGGCTGGGTTCGCCGCTGATAAACAGCGCCCTGTCGGACAGCTCCAGGTTGTACGTCGCCGATACGGCGATCAGCAGGGTGACAACAACCCCCCAGTGCCAGAAGCGAAAGTGCCAGGACCTGAATCGATAACCTTTCATCAGAAGTAGTACACCGCCAGTATGTGGTAGCCGATCAGCGCGGGCAGGGCCCATAAAAGCGCGTAGTGGATACGCGACCACCACTTGCGGTGTTCGCGCAGTTTCATATCCGTCCAGTGGTGATTGCGGGCCATGAACACACCCACCAGGGCACCGGTGGTGGTGGCGGCGAGGAAGTCCAGCATCAGTATCAGGTTGAGGTTTTCACCCAGGCGGAAGCCGGTGTGGATCACCAGGGCCAGCAGTGCCGTACACCCGATGACGCTGTGCACATAGCGCCAGTGATCCACGTGACCGTAGCTGAGCCGGCGCCAGCGTTTGCGCAGGCTGAGAGTCGCGGTGAGCAGGCAGCAGGTGAGCAGGCTGTAGCCGCTGACCTGCTTCCAGAAGTTGTCGTACCACAGCGTCTGCCAGTACCAGTGGCTCTGCACACTTTCGGAAATGGGCGCTGGCGGCATCAGCAGGGCCAGGGCGATCAGCAGCAGGGAAATGATCGAGGTCACCAGGATGCCGCGCGCGTGCCGCATCACCAGGTTGGGGGCGGGGGTGTCCAGCAGTTCCGCCACCAGCGGGCGGCAGCTGCCGCATACCGAGCCGGCGTTGGTTTCCCGCTGCAGTTCCGCCAGGGTGCGCTTGCCGCGGGAGATGGCCTCGCAGAGTTGCCCCTTGCTTATATTGTTGCACTGGCACACCAGGTAGCTGTCGGGCTGTGCCTTGAGGCCCCGCAGTGCCCGCTTTTCCCACAGTTGGCCGTCGCGCTCGAAACGTTGCAGGGCGCGGTCGCCGACGGCTTCTCCATCGGCTACGGCCCGGCGCAACCGGTCGGCTTCGTCCCAGCTGCCGATATACACGGCGCCGACCAGGCGCTGGTTGCTGACCCGCAACAGCCGGTAGAGGCCCCTGAAACGATTGCGGTAGACATACACCTGCTGGTCCGCGCCGGTTTCACCGATCACGGCGCAGGGAATATGGGCGATCTTGAGCTGGATATCCGTGGGGCTGCCGCGATAGGGGAGCGGTTCGGTATCCGCAACGGGTGAGATCTCATCGCGGCAGATATGGGCGCAGCAGGCCTGCGCCTGCTCGTAGCCGGGGCGCACAAACTGGTAGATCCGTTGTGCAAACTCGGCGCACTCGCCCACGGCATAGATATCGGGGTCCGAGGTGCGCATCCACTGGTCGGTTGCGATACCGCGGCGGGTTTCCAGCCCGCAGGATTCCGCCAGCGCCACGGCCGGGCGGATACCGGTGCAGAGCACCACCGCGTCCACCGCCAGGCGTTCGCCGCTGGCGAAACGCACCGCCTGCACGCAGTCGTCGCCCTCGATGGCGTTTACCGGTTCACCGGTCTTGAGTTCGACACCCAGCGCCGCCAGTGCGCCCTGCAGGTACTCGGCGCCCTCAGTGCCCAGCAACCCGCCGAGCATCTGCCCGCGGGATTGCAGGGTGACGCGATTGCCCTGGGTCTTGAGTGCTGCTGCGGCCTCGAGGCCGAGGGCGCCGGCGCCGATCACGCAGATGTGTCGGCTGTCGTCGCGCAGGCGGATCAGGGCCTGTGTGTCGCGCAGGCTGCGGAAGGGGTAGACCTTGGGCAGGTCGATGCCGGGGATGTCCGGGGTGGCCGGCTCCGAGCCGGTGGCCAGCACCAGCCTGTCGTAGGGCTGGCGGTTGCCGTCGACATCGATCAGGGTTTTCGCCCCGCGGTCGATGGCGGCGATACGGCGATTGTCGAAGGTGGCCAGGCGGCTGTCGGGCGCTGTATTTACCGGGTTGTCCAGCTCCGCGAGGTGGACGTGGTCGGCCAGGTACTGGGACAGTTTGACGCGGTTATAGGGGGCGGTTGCTTCCTCGCCGAAGACCACCACCTGGGCCCGCCGGCTGTACTCCAGCAATTTTTGCGCGCAGCGGACGCCGACGGGGCCGTTGCCGACAACCGCGTATACCGGATAGTCCGCGCCGGCATCCAAGGCTGTGCCTGTGGACGTTTGAGAAGATGCTGGTACCTCGAGTTCATCGGCCATGATTCCCCCGGGAAAGACTGCTGTCGGTCACTGGCTGTGTCCCGTTCCTGGATTTTTTTTGTTATTGCCCGAGTGTTGTTTCCAGTCTTTTATTCTAATAATTATTCTTAATATAGAGTGTAAATGCTTATTATGAAAATAAAAAGAAAAAAACGCCATGCGGTCTGGAGCGGGAGAAGCGGTGGGGCTGTGCCGTCCCGGCACGGCCCCGGAAGCGTAATTACGCCGGTTGGTAGAGGGTGTAGAGTTCCTGTTCCTCGAGGGATACGCGGCGGGTCAGTGCCTCGCCGATCTTCTGGTAGTCCCGCTTGAAGTCGCGGATCATCTCCGCGGTGTAGGCCTCGTGGGTGTAGCGCTTGCAGAACTGTACCACCGCGTTGGCGATTTCATTCATGTCGGCGCGGAAGTCCTTCACGATCTGCAGTGTGTGCACATCGTCGGTCAGGGTCTGTTCCAGGTAGACGTAGAAGCGCACATTCTCCTTGATCAGGTGTGCCTGGAAGCTGGATTTGAACTGGGTCAGCAGCTCGGCCAGCCGGTGGTAGTCCTGCCGTTCGTACCCCTCCGACCAGATGCGCTGGAATATATCCACCAGCGCGTGGTGGTCCTTCTTCAGTGAATTGACCAGTGTCGGGTCGTAGCCGATGGTGCGGTTCGATTTGGCACCCGCCTGGGTACTGCGCGTGTAGCGTTCGTCGCCGGCATCGCTGTCGCCGCGAAACAGGTCGGAAATGAAGTTGAACATGAATGGCTGCCCTTGTGGTTGTCGTGATAGAGGTCGGTACACCGCTGGTCGATATGGCCTGTCACCCTTTTTCCAAGGAAAGGGGGATTCTAGGACCCCGGTTCTAATTTTTTGCGAAAAACTAGAGTAAAAAGCATTGAAATGCAGCGCGCCAATTCAAGTTTGGGAAGTCGGTCACGTTTTTGCGGAAGAGAAATGCGGGAAGGCTGTGGAGAGGGCGCAACGCAGGTGCACCGGCGGTGGGCGAACAATAAAAAAGCCGGCGCTGGGCCTAATGCCGATCAGTTAAGCCACACAGTCGCGGCAAAGGCCCTGATGCCGGGGGCAGCCTTGCGAGACTGTCTGCGAGAGGGACCTCGCAGACAAGCCTGCAGGGACGTATTCACGGGGGGGCGCCTAGCCCGTGTCTCGCAAGGCTGCCCGCGGTAGCAGGGCCGCCCCAATGCCAGCTAAAGCCTCGCACAATCTCTCCTGCCAGGCCTTAACCTGTTGAACTGACCGGCATTGGGCGCTGGGCCGGGTTGTCTGGCTGGGCGATGGCCCCTCTACTTGCGCTGTTCCAGCGGCACATAGTCGCGCTGGGTGTAGCCGGTGTACAGCTGGCGCGGGCGGCCGATCTTGTAGGGGTTGGAAATCATCTCGTTCCAGTGCGCAATCCAGCCGGCGGTGCGGCCGGTGGCGAAAATCACCGTGAACATATCGGTGGGGATGCCGATCGCCTTCATGATGATGCCGGAGTAGAAGTCCACGTTCGGATAGAGTTTCTTCTCCACGAAGTAGTCGTCTTCCAGCGCGATCTTCTCCAGTTTCTTGGCGATGCGCAGCAGCGGGTCGTTCTCCGCTCCCATGGCCCCCAGCACGTCGTCACAGATGCCCTGCATCACGCGCGAGCGCGGGTCGAAGTTCTTGTACACGCGGTGGCCGAAGCCCATCAGGCGGAAGGGATCGTTCTTGTCCTTGGCCTTCTTCACGTATTCGTCGATACGGCTCTCGTCGCCGATTTCCTGCAGCATGTTCAGCACCGCCTCGTTGGCGCCGCCGTGCGCCGGGCCCCACAGGGTGGCGATACCGGAGGAAATGCAGGCAAACGGGTTGGCACCGGAGGAGCCGGCCAGGCGCACGGTGGAGGTGGAGGCGTTCTGCTCGTGGTCCGCGTGCAGCAGGAAGATGATGTCCATTGCCTTGGCGACGACCGGGTCGATCTTGCTCGGCTCGCAGGGCGTGCCAAACATCATGTGCAGGAAGTTCTCGGAGTAGCTGAGGCTGTTGTCCGGGTACATGAACGGCTGGCCCTTGGAGTGCTTGTAGCACATGGCGGCCAGGGTCGGCATCTTGGCGATCAGGCGGTCGGCGGAGATACGGCGGTGTTCCGGGTCGGTAATATCGAGGGAATCGTGATAGAAGGAGGCGAGGGCGCCGACCACGCCACACATCATGGCCATCGGGTGGGCGTCGTAGCGGAAGCCCTTGAAGAAGTTGACCAGCGACTCGTGCACCATGGTGTGGTTCATGATGCTGCTGACATAGTCTTTCTTCTGCTGCGGAGTCGGCAGTTCGCCGTTCATCAGCAGGTAGCAGGTCTCCAGGTAATCGGAGTGCTCCGCCAGCTGTTCGATC
This sequence comes from Microbulbifer litoralis, assembly GCF_023634065.1. Classification (GTDB taxonomy): domain Bacteria; phylum Pseudomonadota; class Gammaproteobacteria; order Pseudomonadales; family Cellvibrionaceae; genus Microbulbifer; species Microbulbifer litoralis. Next base: position 114,922 of record NZ_JALKCV010000001.1, on the reverse strand, counting down.
GGATATCCGCGATGCAGCAGCTGCCCTTTGGCGCCGTCAATATAGGTGATCTCGGATTCGCAGGAGGCGGTGGACATAAAGCCCGGGTCGTAGGTGAACAAGCCCTTGCCAGCGAGGCTGCTGACGTCGACAACGTCGGGGCCGAGGGTGCCGGAGCGTACGGGCATTTCAATGGCGCCGTCGGTACCGTCGACCGTGAGTTGCGCTTTCTTATCGGACATTGCGGACTCCTAAATACTGTTCTTGTGCCGGCTCCTTTGCGGCCGGATTTGTCGCCAAATCGGGCACGGGCCCGCATTTCTCACAAATCTCCCGCCGCCGGGATTCCAGGCAGTGCCACGGGGCCTTCACCGGGGAGGGGCCGGCGTTCCGCCCGCGCGCTCACCGTTTTGTGAAGGCCGCCAGTGACGCATCCTGGAGCCGCTTCGTTGCGGAAATCTGTGAGAAATGCGAGCCGGCCGGGCTTCTGAGCGGGGCCAAACTTAAGTGGCACGCCGCAAATTGTCAAACCAAACGGGGTGGACGGCCGGTCTCAAAACAACAGGAAATGCGGCAGGCGCCACTGCTGATAGAGCTTTTACCTGTATCGCGGAAGCTTTCTCCGCGGAAATTTCGCTCCCGGCCGCCCCCGGGATAGGGGGGGGAACTGCGGGGGGTGATGACTACAGATCGGGGGACGTTCGTTGTGTTTTTGGGATCGAATGCCTATAATCCGCGCGGCTTGCGCCATGGTAAGGCCACTTTGTACAAGGCTTCAGCAGGTCGAGTGCAAAGTGATCAGCAAGCAGGGCGCCTCTAGAAATCGTAGCGAGTGGTGGCTAACGGTGGTCACCGGAGCGGCGTGCACTTGGATGCGCGTGCATCGCGACCGGGCTGGCGTGCCAGCATCGCCAAGCGCGCAGGATTTATAGAGGTACCCGGTAGCTCGCCCCTCCATTCTGAAAGCAAACGGGCGCCCGGTCGTTCAGGGCAACAAGGTGTTTTTCCTGTGAACAAAAGCAGACCTGTCAATCTAGACATCTCCACTATCAAGCTTCCCGCTGCCGCTCTGGTTTCCATCTTGCATCGACTCTCCGGCGTGGTCCTTTTCGCCGTTGTGGCACTGCTCCTTTGCATGCTCGATGCCAGCCTGGAATCCGAGCAGGGCTTCGCCGACGTAGCGGCGGCCTTCAGCAGCATTCCCGCCAAGCTCATTCTGTGGGCCTCACTGGCGGCTCTTATCTACCACCTGCTGGCTGGCATCCGCCACCTGTTTATGGACATGGGGATCGGGGAATCCCTGGAAGGTGGTCGCCGCGGCGCTGTCGCGGTGCTGGTCCTGAGTGCAATCCTGATTCTGTTGGTGGGGGTGTGGTTATGGTAAGAACAGTAACGAGTTTTGGTCGCAGCGGTACCTTCGACTGGCTGTACCAGCGTGTCACCGCGGTCGTGCTGATCGCCTACACCCTCTTTATAGTGGGTTTCATCTTTCTTAGTGACGACTTCGGCTACCAGAGCTGGTCGGCACTGTTTGCCCAGCCCTGGATGCGCATCTTCAGCCTGGTAGCGCTGATCTCCACCGTTGTTCATGCCTGGATCGGCCTCTGGTCCGTGGTCACCGACTACATCACCAACCGCATGATGGGCGGCAAGGCCACTGTGCTGCGCCTGCTGGTGGAAGTGCTGTTGGCCGCGGTTGCCGTGATCTATGTGGTGTGGGGCGTCGAAATTCTGTGGGGTGTGTAACTGATGGCGAATATGAGAACCATAAGCTTTGATGGCATTGTAATCGGCGGCGGCGGCGCGGGTATGCGCGCGGCCCTGCAAATGGCCCAGTCCGGCTTCAAGACTGCGGTCATCACCAAGGTGTTCCCGACCCGTTCGCACACCGTCTCCGCCCAGGGCGGCATCACCTGCGCCATTGCCAGTGCCGATCCGCAGGACGACTGGCGCTGGCATATGTACGACACCGTCAAGGGCTCCGACTATATCGGCGACCAGGACGCGATCGAGTATATGTGCTCGGTGGGTCCGGAAGCGGTATTCGAACTGGAACACATGGGTCTGCCGTTCTCCCGTACCGAGCAGGGCCGTATCTACCAGCGCCCGTTCGGCGGCCAGTCCAAGGACTTCGGCCGCGGCGGCCAGGCGGCGCGCACCTGCGCGGCTGCGGACCGCACCGGCCACGCGCTGCTGCACACCCTGTACCAGAACAATGTCAAGCACGACACTGTATTCCTGAACGAGTGGTTTGCCATCGACCTGGTGAAGAACCAGGACGGCGCCGTGGTGGGCGTGATCGCCATGTCCATCGAGGACGGCGAAGTCGTATTTATCAAATCAAAGGCCACGGTATTCGCCACCGGCGGTGCCGGTCGCATCTACGCCTCCACCACCAACGCGCACATCAACACCGGCGACGGTGTGGGCATGGCCCTGCGCGCCGGTTTCCCGGTGCAGGATATCGAGATGTGGCAGTTCCACCCCACCGGTATCCACGGTGCCGGCGTGCTGGTGACCGAGGGTTGCCGCGGTGAGGGCGGCTACCTGATCAACAAGGATGGCGAGCGTTTCATGGAGCGCTACGCCCCCAATGCCAAGGACCTGGCCTCCCGCGATGTGGTGGCCCGCTCCATGGTATTGGAAATCCTGGAAGGCCGCGGTGCCGGCCCGGACGGCGACCACGTGTTCCTGAAACTCGATCACCTGGGTGAGGAAGTGCTGCACTCGCGCCTGCCGGGCATCTGCGAGCTGGCCGAGACCTTTGCCCACGTGGATCCGGTCAAGGCGCCGATCCCGGTGGTGCCCACCTGTCACTACATGATGGGCGGTATCCCCACCAATGTGCACGGCCAGGCCCTGACCCAGGACGCCGCCGGCAACGACCAGGTGGTCGACGGCTTCTACGCCTGCGGCGAAGTGGCCTGTGTCTCCGTTCACGGAGCCAACCGCCTGGGCGGCAACTCGCTGCTGGACCTGGTGGTCTTCGGCCGCGCTTCGGGCCTGTTCATCGAGCAGGCGCTGCGCGAGGGCATCGAGGCCCGCGAGGCATCCGACTCCGATATCGAGGCCGCCATGTCGCGCCTGAACCGCCTGGAAGAGAGCAAGGAGGGCGAGAAGGCCGCCGACCTGCGCAAGGAGCTGCAGGGCGTGATGCAGAACCACTTCGGTGTATTCCGCCGCGGCGACTATATGGCCGAGGGTGTGAAGAAACTGGAAGACCTGCGCAGCCGTATCGAGAATGTGCAGCTCACCGACAAGAGCCGCGCCTTCAATACCGCCCGTATCGAGGCGCTGGAACTGCAGAACCTGCTGGAAGTGGCCGAGGCCACGGCCATCGCCGCCGAGGTCCGCACCGAGAGTCGCGGCGCCCACGCCCGCGAGGACTACCAGGAGCGCGACGACGAAAACTGGCTGTGCCACTCCATGTTCTTCCCTGCGGAAAAACGTGTCGGCAAGCGCGCGGTCAACTTTGCGCCCAACACTGTGGAAGCTTTCGAACCGAAAGCTCGCACCTATTAATTCGGGAGCGGAAATACGACAATGTTGAAAGTAAGCATTTACCGTTACAACCCGGAGACTGACAAAGCTCCTTACATGCAGGACTACGAACTGGACACCCAGGGCAAGGACCTGATGGTGCTCGACGTGCTGGAGCTGCTGAAAGCCGAGGATCCGACCCTCTCTTTCCGCCGCTCCTGCCGCGAGGGTGTATGCGGCTCCGACGGCATGAATATCAGTGGCAAGAACGGCCTCGCCTGCACCACGCCGATCTCCGAGGCCGCCAAGGGCAAGAAGAAGCTGGTGCTGCGCCCGCTGCCGGGCCTGCCGGTAATCCGCGATCTGGTCGTGGATATGGAGCAGTTCTACGAGCAGTACAAGAAAATCGAGCCGTACCTGCAGAACGATACCCCGGCACCGGCCATCGAGCGCCTGCAGAGCCCGGAGGACCGCGAAAAGCTGGACGGCCTCTACGAATGCATTTTATGCGCCTGCTGCTCCACCGCCTGTCCGTCTTTCTGGTGGAACCCGGACAAGTTCATCGGCCCGGCCGGCCTGCTGCAGGCCTATCGCTTCCTGGCGGACAGCCGCGACGAGGCCACCGACGAGCGCCTGTCCAACCTGGACGACCCGTTCAGCGTCTTCCGTTGCCACGGTATCCAGAACTGTGTGAACGTTTGCCCGAAGGGTCTCAACCCGACCCGCGCAATCGGCCACATCCGCAATATGCTGTTGACCCGTGCTGTGTAGCGGGGAAAGCAGAACCAAGCCCGGTTGGGCCCGCACCGCGGGCCCGGCGCCAATGGCGGCGCCTATCCAACTAGAAAGCTGGCCAAAGAGCCAGTCACAAGAAAAGGGGAGATCGCTCTGTGCATCTCCCTTTATTATGAGTGAAAGGAAAGCGCAGTGCCGAAGCCGCGCACTGCAATCGAGGTAGGCATCAAAATGCACGAAAGTACCATGGAGCAGCTGTGGCGTAGCTCCCACATCTCCGGGGGCAACGCCGCCTACGTGGAGGAGCTGTACGAAACCTATCTGCACGATCCCAACGGCGTGCCGGAGGAGTGGCGCAGTTACTTCGACAGCCTGCCCAGGGTCAGTGGTGGCAGCGACGTATCCCACTCGGCGGTGCGCGCCCACTTTGAACTCCTGGCCAAGAACCGCTCCCGCCCGCTGGCCGCTCCCGGCGCCGGCTCCATCAACATCGAACACGAACGCAAGCAGGTCAAAGTCCTGCAACTGATCAACTCCTACCGCCACCGCGGCCACAAGAAGGCCACCCTGGACCCACTGGGCCTGATGGCGCGGGAGCAGGTTCCGGATCTGCAGCTGAATTACCACGGCCTGACCGAGGGCGATTTCGACACCACCTTCCAGACTGGTGATCTCTTCTTCGGCAACGGCGAGGCGACGCTGCGCGAGATTGTCGGGGGCCTGAACCGCACCTACTGTGGCAACCTGGGTGCGGAGATCATGCACCTGTCCAACCTGGACGAGCAGCACTGGTTCCAGCAGCGCCTGGAGCGCAGCCTGTCCACGCCGAACTTCGGTGCCGATGTACGCACTGAAATCCTGCAGCGCCTGTCGGCGGCGGAGGGCCTGGAGCGCCACCTGGACTCCAAGTACCCGGGCACCAAGCGTTTCGGTGTCGAGGGCGGCGAGAGCCTGATCCCGATGCTGGACGCGCTGATCCGCCGCTCCGGCACCTACGGTGTCAAGGAAGTGGTGATGGGCATGGCCCACCGCGGCCGCCTGAACACGCTGGTCAATATCCTGGGCAAGAACCCGTCGGACCTGTTCGAGGAGTTCGAGGGCAAGAAGACCCTGGATACGTCCGGCGACGTGAAGTACCACCAGGGCTTCTCCTCCAACGTGATGACGCCGGGCGGCGAGGTGCACCTGGCACTGGCCTTCAACCCTTCGCATCTGGAGATCTGTGCGCCGGTCGTGGTGGGCTCGGTGCGCGCGCGCCAGGATCGCCGCGGCGACAACACCGGCGAGAAGGTAATGCCGATCAATATCCACGGCGATGCCGCCTTTGCCGGCCAGGGCGTGGTGCAGGAAACCCTGCAGATGTCCCAGACCCGCGGTTTCTATACCGGCGGTTCCGTGCATATCGTGCTGAACAACCAGGTGGGCTTCACCACCAGCAAACGCGAGGACGCGCGCTCCACCGAGTACTGCACCGATGTCGCCAAGATGATCGATGCCCCGGTACTGCACGTGAACGGCGACGATCCGGAAATGGTCGTGCTGGCCGCGCTGCTGGCGGTGGACTACCGCTACGAGTTCAAGAAGGACATCGTCATCGACCTGGTCTGTTACCGCCGCCGCGGCCACAACGAGACCGACGATCCGTCCGGTACCCAGCCGCGCATGTACCAGACCATCCGCAAGCACAAGACCACCCGCACTCTCTATGCGGAAAAGCTGGTCGGCGAGGGCGTGCTGGACAAGCCGGCCGCGGACAAGCTGGCCAACGACTACCGCGACAAACTGGATCGCGGTGAGGATGTGGCCACCGGGCTGGTAAAACAGCCGGACGAATCCATGTTCGTGGATTGGGGGCCCTACCTGAACCACGACTGGCAGACCCCGGCGGATACCGGCATGGAGCTGGCGAAGCTGAAAGATGTGGCCAAGCGTATGACCACGGTGCCGGACGGCGTGGTCATGCAGCGCCAGGTATCCAAGATCTACGAGGACCGCCGCAAGATGGCCGGCGGCGCCCAGCCGCTGAACTGGGGCATGGCGGAGACCCTGGCCTACGGCACGCTGCTGGAACAGGGTTACATGATTCGCCTGACCGGTGAGGATGTGCGCCGCGGGACCTTCTCCCACCGCCACGCGGTGGTGCACAGCCAGAAGGACGGCTCCTGCTACGTCCCCTTGCAGAATATGTACGAGGGCCAGCCGGCGTTCGATATCTACGACTCGCTGCTGTCGGAAGAGGCGGTGCTGGCGTTCGAGTACGGCTACGCCACCACCACGCCCGGGTCGCTGATCATCTGGGAGGCCCAGTTCGGCGATTTCGCCAACGGTGCCCAGGTGGTGATCGACCAGTTCATCACTTCCGGTGAGCACAAGTGGGGCCGCATGTGCGGCCTGGTGATGTTGCTGCCGCACGGTTACGAAGGGCAGGGCCCGGAGCATTCCTCCGCGCGCCTGGAGCGTTTCATGCAGCTGTGCGCCGAGCACAATATTCAGGTGTGCAACGCCACCACTCCGGCACAGATCTTCCACCTGCTGCGCCGCCAGGCAATCCGCCCGATGCGCCGCCCGCTGGTGATCATGAGCCCGAAGTGGATCCTGCGTCACAAGCTGGCGACTTCCAGCCTGGACGAGCTGGCCAAGGGCCGGTTCCAGAATGTGATCCAGGACGACGGTGTGGATGCGGCCAAGGTCAAGCGACTGGTGCTGTGCTCCGGCAAGGTTTACTACCATCTGCTGGAAGCGCGTATGGAGAAGGAGCAGGACGATGTGGCCCTGGTGCGCATCGAGCAGCTGTATCCCTTCCCGGACGAGGAATTTGCCGAGGCGGTTTCCGCCTACAAAAACCTCGAGAGCGTGGCCTGGTGCCAGGAGGAGCCCATGAACCAGGGCGCCTGGTATCACAGCCAGCATCATCTGCACCGCCTGCTGGCGGAGATAAATCCGAAGCTGGAGCTGGAATATGTCGGTCGCGCGGCCTCCGCTGCCCCGGCTGCCGGTTATATGTCCACGCACCTGGAAGAGCAGAACAAGTTCATCAACGAGGCGCTGACCGTCAAGTAAATGACGGGATCCGCCGCTCTTCTTTCTGCCATCTCCCGTTCGCGGGAGAGTGCAGGAAGGGGGAGCCAAGAAATTTACGCAGAGACAATCTCAGGATACAGGAACAATGACGATCGAGATTAAAGCGCCAACTTTCCCCGAATCCGTTCAGGACGGCAGCATCGCCACCTGGCACAAGAAGCCCGGTGAAGCCGTGTCCCGCGACGAGCTGATCGTGGATATCGAAACCGACAAAGTGGTACTGGAAGTGGTCGCCCCGGCCGACGGCGCCATCAGCGAAATCATCAAGGATGAGGGCGACACCGTCCTGTCCAACGAAGTGATTGCCAAATTCGAGGAAGGCGCCGGTGGCGGCGCGTCCAAAGACGAGGGTGGCAAAGAGGAAGCCGCGGAAGAGAAGAAAGAGGAAGCGCCGAAAGAAGAGTCCAAAGGCGATGGCGATCAGCTGGTGAATCCGGCCGCGCGCAAACTGGCGGATGAGAAGGGCGTGGATCTGTCCTCCGTGAAAGGCTCCGGCAAAGGTGGCCGCATCACCAAGGAAGATGTGCAGAAGGCCGAAAAGGCCCCCGCTGCCGCACCGGCTGCGGCTGCCGCGGAAGTCAGCACTTCCGGTGGCGAGCGCGTCGAGAAGCGCGTACCCATGACCCGCATGCGCAAGCGTATCGCCGAGCGCCTGCTGGATGCGTCCCAGTCCACGGCCATGCTCACCACCTTCAACGAGGTGAACATGAAGCCGGTCATGGACCTGCGCAAGAACTACAAGGACCTGTTTGAGAAGAAGCACAACGGTACCCGCCTGGGTTTTATGGGCTTCTTCGTGAAAGCGGCGGTGGAAGCGCTGAAGCGCTACTCGGCCGTGAATGCGTCCATCGACGGTAACGATATCGTCTACCACGGTTACCAGGATATCGGTGTTGCGGTTTCTTCCCCGAAAGGCCTGGTGGTGCCGATTCTGCGCAACGCGGAGAATATGGGCCTGGCGGATATGGAGAACAATATCCGCGACCTGGGTGTGCGCGCCCGCGACGGCAAGCTGTCCATCGACGAGATGACCGGTGGCACCTTTACCATCACCAACGGCGGTGTCTTCGGCTCCCTGCTGTCCACGCCGATCCTGAACCCGCCGCAGACCGCGATCCTGGGCATGCACAAGATCCAGGAGCGCCCGATGGCGGTAGACGGCAAGGTGGAAATCCTGCCGATGATGTACCTGGCGCTGTCCTATGATCACCGCCTGGTCGATGGCAAGGAAGCGGTCGGCTTCCTGGTCGCGATCAAGGAAATGATCGAGGATCCGGCGCGGATTCTGCTCGAGGTTTAACGGCGGCTATTTCTGGCTCCGTGGCGGCGCTACTACCGGTATTGTTTTGCGAGACACGCCGTATATACATCCCTGTAGGCTTGTCGGCGAGGTCCCTCTCGCCAACAGTCTCGCAAAACAATACCGGCATCAGCGCCTTCGCATTGGACTTTAATGTCGTCACAGAACTGATGTAAGAGCGGGCCATGCCCGCAATCGCGGCCGCAGGCCGCACATTGAATACACCAAAAAATCTGGAACTGATCATGTCTGAAAAATTTGACGTAATCGTAATTGGCTCCGGTCCGGGGGGATACGTAGCAGCAATCCGCGCCGCACAGCTGGGTCTGAAAACCGCCTGTGTGGAAAAGTGGACCAATAAAGATGGCAAAGTGGTCAACGGCGGTACCTGCCTGAATGTCGGCTGTATCCCGTCCAAGGCGCTGCTGGACAGCTCCTGGAAATACCACGAGGCCAAAGACTCCCTCGACGTACATGGCATCGACACCGGCAAGGTGAAGATCGATGTGAAGAAAATGATCGAGCGCAAAGACGGCGTCGTGAAGCAGATGTCCGGTGGTATTTCCGGCCTGTTCCAGGCCAACAAAGTGACCTCCATCGAGGGCACCGGCAAGCTGCTGGCGGGCAAGAAGGTCGAGGTCACCGACCACGACGGCAAGACCACCACTTACGAAGCGGACAATGTCATTCTCGCATCCGGTTCCGTACCGGTGAACATTCCGCCGGCTCCGGTGGACAACAAGATCATCGTCGATTCCACCGGTGCGCTGGAATTCAGCGAAGTGCCGAAGCGCCTGGGTGTGATCGGCGCCGGCGTTATCGGCCTGGAACTGGGTTCCGTCTGGAGCCGCCTGGGTTCCGACGTGGTGGTCCTGGAAGCGCTGGACAACTTCCTGTCCATCATGGACCAGCAGATTGCGAAGGAATCCCAGAAGATCCTGAAAAAGCAGGGCCTCGATATCCGCCTGTCCTGCCGTGTCACCGGCACTGAAGTGAAGGGCAAGGAAGTGGTCGTCACTTACCAGGACAAAGATGGCAATGAGCAACAGGAAACCTTCGACAAGTTGATCGTGTGCGTCGGCCGCCGCCCTTATACCGAAGGCCTGCTGTCCGAAGATGCCGACGTGAAGATGGACGAGCGCGGTTTCATCTATGTCAACGATCTGTGCATGACGTCCGCTCCGGGTGTCTGGGCGGTCGGCGACGTGGTGCGCGGCCCGATGCTGGCCCACAAGGCCTCCGAGGAGGGCGTGGTGGTCGCCGAGCGCATCGCCGGCCAGAAGCCGATGATGAACTACGATGTGATCCCCAACGTGATCTACACCCACCCGGAAATCGCTGCGGTCGGCCGCACCGAGGAACAGGTGAAAGCGGACGGCGAGCCCTACAACGTGGGTGTCTTCCCGTTCGTTGCCTCCGGTCGCGCCGTGGCCGCGAACGAAACCGCGGGTATGGTGAAACTCATTGCCCACGCGGAAACCGATCGTGTGCTGGGCGCCCATATTGTGGGCCCGTCCGCGGCGGATCTGGTGCAGGAAGTGGCCATCGCGATGGAATTTGGCTCCAGCGCCGAGGACATTGGCATGACCGTATTCGGTCACCCGACCCTGTCCGAGGCGGTGAAGGAAGCTGCGCTGGCGGCCAACGGTCACGCGATCCATATCGCCAACCGCAAGAAGCGCAAATAATTTCGGGACTCGGGACTCGGGACTCGGGACTCGGGACTCGGGACTCGGCACGAACTCCCCCCTCTCCCCTCGGGAGAGGGGCCGGGGGAGAGGGGGGTAACCCCACCTCTAAATTTTTACTGATGAATTGGTATCAACTATGAACTTGCATGAGTATCAGGGCAAACAACTGTTTGCGGAATACGGATTGCCGGTTTCCAAAGGCATTGCAGCGGAAACCCCGGCAGCGGCAGCAGCGGCAGCAGACGAAATCGGCGGCGACAAGTGGGTGGTGAAAGCCCAGGTACACGCCGGCGGCCGCGGCAAGGCCGGCGGTGTAAAGCTGGTGGACTCCAAAGCCGAGATCGAAGAATTCGCCAAAAAGTGGCTGGGTAACAATCTGGTCACCTACCAGACAGACGAAAATGGTCAGCCGGTTTCCCGCATTCTCGTTGAGAGCTGCACCGACATCGACCAGGAGCTGTACCTGGGTGCGGTCGTGGACCGTTCCACCCGCCGTATCGTTTTCATGGCTTCCACCGAGGGCGGCGTGGAAATCGAGAAGGTCGCGGAAGAAACTCCGGAAAAAATCCTGAAGGCCACCATCGATCCGCTGGTGGGTGCACAGCCCTACCAGGCGCGCGAGCTGGCGTTCAAGCTGGGCCTGAACCCGACCCAGGTGAAGCAGTTCACCAAGATCTTCCTGGGCCTGGCGAAGATGTTCCAGGAAAAAGACCTGGCACTGCTGGAAATCAACCCGCTGGTGATCACTGACGAAGGCAACCTGCACTGCCTGGATGCCAAGGTTGTGATCGACGGTAACGCCCTGTACCGCCACGCGGACCTGCGTGAAATGCACGATCCGTCCCAGGAAGACGCGCGCGAAGCGCACGCGGCCAAGTACGAGCTGAACTATGTCGCGCTGGACGGCAATATCGGCTGCATGGTGAACGGCGCCGGCCTGGCCATGGGTACCATGGATATCGTCAATCTGCACGGCGGCAGCCCGGCCAACTTCCTGGACGTCGGCGGCGGCGCGACCAAAGAGCGCGTGGTGGAAGCCTTCAAGATCATCCTGTCCGACGAGAACGTCAAAGCCGTCCTGATCAATATCTTCGGTGGTATCGTGCGCTGCGACATGATCGCCGAAGGCGTGGTCGGCGCGGTGAAGGAAGTCGGCGTAAAAGTGCCGGTGGTCGTTCGCCTGGAAGGCAACAATGCCGACCTGGGTGCCGAAGTGCTGAGCAACAGCGGTCTGAACATTATTGCGGCTACCAGCCTGACTGATGCTGCCGAGCAGGTGGTTAAAGCTGCGGAGGATAAATAATCATGTCAGTACTGATTAACAAAGACACCAAAGTGATCTGCCAGGGCTTCACCGGCTCACAGGGCACTTTCCACTCCGAACAGGCGATCGCCTACGGTACCAAGATGGTCGGCGGTGTGACCCCGGGCAAGGGCGGCCAGGAACACCTGGGCCTGCCGGTTTTCAACACTGTCAAGGAAGCGGTTGAAGCCACCGGTGCGGAAGCGTCTGTGATCTACGTGCCCGCGCCTTTCTGTAAGGATTCCATCCTGGAAGCGGCCAACGGCGGTATCAAGCTGATCGTCTGCATCACCGAGGGTATCCCGACCCTGGACATGCTGGACGCGAAAGTGAAATGCGACGAGCTGGGCGTGCGCCTGATCGGCCCCAACTGCCCGGGCGTGATCACTCCCGGTGAATGCAAGATCGGCATCATGCCGGGCCACATCCACAAGCCGGGCAAAGTGGGCATCGTATCCCGCTCCGGCACCCTGACCTACGAGGCGGTCAAGCAGACCACCGATCACGGCTTCGGCCAGTCCACCTGCGTGGGCATCGGCGGCGACCCCATCCCGGGCTCCAACTTCATCGACATCCTGGAGATGTTCGAGAAGGATCCGCAGACCGAAGCCATCGTCATGATCGGCGAGATCGGCGGTACCGCGGAAGAGGAAGCGGCGGCCTACATCAAGGAGAATGTCTCCAAGCCGGTGGTTTCCTACATCGCCGGTGTCACCGCTCCTCCCGGAAAGCGCATGGGCCACGCCGGTGCGATCATCTCCGGAGGTAAAGGCACTGCGGACGAGAAATTCGCCGCACTGGAAGACGCCGGTGTCAAAACCGTGCGCTCCCTGGCCGAGATCGGCGACGCGCTGAAAGAAGCTGCCAAGTGGTAAGCTGAGATCGGGATACGGGAACTCCGCGCTCCCACCCCGAAAAAAGGGCCGCCCCGCAAGGGGCGGCCCTTTTTGCATCCGGCGGAACAATATACAGGGCAGGGCCCGCGACCACTCCTATACTGAAATCCGCTGCAGGGGGAGTAAGGGAAATCCGGCTGGTTGCCGCGGCCAACAGCAGAGTGTTGATGAGCAAGAAAGTCCTATTGATCGCCGCACTGCTGGCTGTCGGCCTGGCGTTTTACTGGCTCGATCTGCACCAGTGGTTGACGCTGGAGAACCTGAAGCGGCAGCAACAACAGTTTGAGACCTGGCGGGACGCATCGCCGCTGGCGATGGGGTTGCTGTTTACTGCGGTCTATATCCTGGTTACCGGCCTGTCCGTGCCGGGGGCGATCATCCTGTCGCTGGCTGTCGGCGCCCTGTTCGGGCTTTTCTGGGGCACCCTGATTGCCTCATTCGCATCGAGTCTCGGTGCCACCATCGCTTTCCTCACCTCCCGCTATCTGCTGCACGACTGGGTGCAGTGGCGTTTTGGCGGGCGCCTGCGGGCGGTCTACCGCGGTATGGAGCGGGACGGGCGTTTCTTCCTGTTTGCACTGCGGCTGGTGCCTGTCTTTCCATTTGTGCTGATCAATATCCTGATGGGCCTGACCCGTATCCGGATCTGGCCCTTTTACTGGATCAGCCAGGTCGGCATGCTGCCGGCGACGATGATCTACGTGAATGCGGGTACCCAGTTGGGGCGGATCGATGGGCTGTCCGATATCCTCTCGCCGGAACTGGTTCTGTCCTTCGCCCTGCTGGCGTTATTCCCGCTCTTGGCCCGCTGGCTGCTGAACCTGGTTAGGCGCGAGCGGACCGACCGCTCGTGAAATGCCGCCGGGCTCCTCTCAGAGCGCCGACGCCGCCGCGGCCGTTTCCGCCTTCACGGTCGCGACATCCGCCAGGGCTTCCGCCTCCTCGTCGTTGGCCGCGGCCAGGCGCTGTTCCTCGATACGGCTGTTCCAGGTCAACAGGGCCTGGTAGTGGCGGATATTCTGCACATAGGTGACCGGTTCCCAGCCGCGGGCGTAGCCGTGCTTGGTGTGTTTGTAATACTGGCGTTTGGCCAGCAGCGGCAGGTGATCGCGCACGTCCTGCCAGCGGTCCGGGCTGCCGCCCATTTTCTCGGTCAGGACGCGCGCGTCCTCCAGGTGGCCGTAGCCGACGTTGTAGGCGGCCAGGGCCATGAAGGTGCGATCCGGCTCGCGGATACGTTCGGGGATCTTGTCGCGGATCTTGACCAGGTAGCGGGCGCCGCCCTCGATGCTTTCCTCCGGGTCCAGGCGGTTGACGCCCAGTTCGCGCGCGGTGCCGCGGGTCAGCATCATCAGGCCGCGCACGCCGGTGCGGGAACGGGCCCGTGGGTTCCAGTAGGACTCCTGGTAGCTGAGTGCCGCCAGCAGGTGCCAGTCCAGGTCGTAGTCGGTGGCCACCTTCTGCAGTTCGTCGCGCCACTTGGGCAGCCGCTCGCGGGTGCGCCGGGCGAAAGCCTGGGCGCCGCCGGCGTTCAGCTTGCTGACGTGGCCGAAGAATTCCTCGCGCAGTTCGGCCACCAGTCCACTGGTGTTGGCCCGCAGCATGAAGCGGCGCGCGGCGCGGTAGAGGCTGTCATCCTCGCCTTTGGGAAAGGCCCAGGCCACCGGCTGGAACTGGGTCAGGTTGAAGGCGGGGTAGGTGTTGGCGTAGAGGCCGCGGTGGACCGAGTAGGCGTTGGAGTCGACGATAGCGTAGTGGTATTCGCCCTCGTTGACCATTTCGATCAGTTCCATCGCGTCGACATCGGAAATCTCGTCCCATTCCAGCTCCGGGTAGCGCCTGGAGAGCCGGCGCAACTGCTCGGCGTGGGCACTGCCGGCGATGACCGCCACGTGCTTGCCCTGCAGGTCGGCGATGGAGGTGGGGCGGTCCTCGCCCAGGCGGTAGATCACCTGCTGGCGGATCTCGAAGTAGGACGGGGTGAAGCGTACCTGCTCGCGGCGTTCCGGGGTCACGGTGAGGCCGGCGGCAGCCAGTTGGGCGCCCTCCTGTGGGTCCTGCAGGCGGGAGAACATCCGGTTCAGGTCGTGGACGTCGCGAATTTCCAGCGCCACGCCCAGTTCCTGGGCAAAGGCGCTCAGCATGCCGTACTCGAACCCGGTATGGGCGCCGCTGGCATCTTCGTAATAGGTGGTGGGACCGTTCTGGGACAATACGACCAGTTTGCCGGATGCCTTGACCTTCTCCAGCGTGTCCGGCGTCTTGCTCGCCACGATCAGCGAGGCGCAACAGGCCAGCACCAGACCCTTGGTCAGGCGGCGGCTGTAGCGCAACAGGCGGCTTTTCATGATCATAGGCAGTCCCCTCTAATCCTTTAGTTATCGCTTTTTATTTCAGCGGGTACCGACGGTGCTCTTCCTGAGCGGCGGGGCCGGTACAAAGGCTGCCAATTTTACCTCATTTGGTGACAGATTGCCCAAATTGGAGAATTGGCAGTGTGATCTGTGGAGTTGCATCTATGGGCTAATTTTAGTAGATCAACCCGCTCCCCTGGCCGAGCGGATGATTTATCCGCCAGTTTCGTTGCCGCGCGCCAATTGTCCGGCGGGGCAGTTTCCGTGGTGCCGGGGCAGTGTTGGAGCGGCCCGGCTTCGGGTACAATGGCGCCCTCTCCAATCCCCGGGGCCTTGCGCGATCTTTCACTGCGCCGGGGCTCCAACCAGGTTCCAGTTCAGACAAGAGGCAAACTCCCGCAATGCTAGTTCTGCGTGGTGCTCCCGCACTGTCGAAATTCCGCCACCAAAAGTTACTCAACCAGCTGCGCGCCCTGCAGCCCTCGATCGAAGAGATCTACGCCGAATATGTCCACTTCGCTGATACCGACGAGCTGGACAGCGACGACGAGGCGGTGCTGGAGCGCTTGCTGCAGTACGGCCCCACCGAGGAAAAGCACAAGCCCCGGGGCGAGCTGCTGCTGGTGGTGCCGCGCCCGGGCACCATCTCGCCCTGGTCCTCCAAGGCCACCGATATCGCCCACAACGCCGGCCTGGCGCAGATCCATCGCCTGGAGCGGGGTATCGCCTACTATGTTACCGGCATTGAATTAACCGATGCTGAACGGACGAAACTCGCGCCGCTGTTGCACGATCGCATGGTGGAGGCAGTGCTGGGCGACCTGGAGCAGGCCGCGCAGCTGTTCCGCGAGGAGGCGCCGCGCCAGTTGGCTGGTGTCAACCTGCTCGACGGCGGCCGCACGGCGCTGGAGGAGGCCAATGTCAACCTGGGCCTGGCGCTGGCGGCGGATGAAATCGACTACCTGATGACGAGCTTCCAGGAATTGGAGCGCAATCCCACCGATGTGGAATTGATGATGTTCGCCCAGGCGAACTCCGAACACTGCCGCCACAAGATTTTCAATGCCTCCTGGACCATCGACGGCCAGGAGATGCCGCACTCCCTGTTCGGCATGATCAAGAACACCTATCGCGTCGGCGGCGACAATGTGCTGTCTGCCTACGCCGACAACGCCGCGGTGGTGGTGGGCAGTGAAGCGGGCCGTTTCTATCCCGATCCGGAGACGAAGGAATACGGCTTCAGCGTCGAACCCATCCACCTGCTGATGAAGGTGGAGACCCACAACCACCCGACCGCCATCGCACCCTTCCCGGGCGCCGGCACCGGCGCCGGCGGCGAGATCCGCGACGAGGGCGCCGTGGGCCGCGGCTCCAAGCCCAAGGTGGGCCTGACCGGCTTCACCGTCTCCAACCTGCAGATTCCCGACCACCTGCAGCCGTGGGAGGTGGATTACGGCAAGCCGGAGCGCATCGTCACGCCGCTGGAGATCATGATCGAGGGGCCCATCGGCGGCGCCACTTTCAATAACGAATTCGGCCGCCCGAATATCTGCGGCTATTTCCGTACCTTTGAAGAGGATTTCGGCGGCGAGCGCCGCGGCTACCACAAGCCGATCATGATCGCCGGTGGCTACGGCAATATCCGCGAGGCGCATATCGACAAACCGGAGTTTGCGCCCGGCGCCAAACTGGTGGTGCTCGGCGGTCCGGCCATGCTGATCGGCCTGGGCGGCGGCGCCGCCTCCTCCATGGCCAGCGGCACCAGCTCCGAGCAGCTGGATTTCGCCTCGGTGCAGCGCCAGAACCCGGAAATTGAACGCCGCTGCCAGGAGGTGATCGACCAGTGCTGGCAGCAGGGGGACAAGAACCCCATCGCCTTTATCCACGATGTCGGTGCTGGCGGCCTGTCCAACGCCTTCCCGGAACTGGTGAAGGACGGCGGTACCGGCGGCAGGTTCGAACTGCGCGACGTGCCCAATGACGAGCCGGGCATGAGCCCGCTGGAAATCTGGTGCAACGAATCCCAGGAGCGCTACGTGCTGGCGGTGATGCCGGACGATCTGGAACGCTTTGAGGGCATCTGCGCGCGCGAGCGCGCGCCCTACGCAGTGGTGGGCGAGGCCACCGAGGACAAGCGACTGCTGCTGAACGACAGGAAGTTCGACGCCAAGCCGGTGGACCTGCCCATGTCGGTGCTGTTCGGCAAGCCGCCGAAGATGCACCGGGAGGCGGAAAAGCGCGTGGTCGAGACAAAGGCGTTTGAGACTGCGGGTATCGACCTGAACGAGGCCGCCGAGCGGGTACTGCGCCTGCCGACGGTGGCCAGCAAGAGTTTCCTGATCACCATCGGCGACCGCACGGTAACCGGGCAGGTGTCCCGCGACCAGATGGTGGGTCCTTGGCAGGTGCCGGTGGCGGACTGTGCCGTAACCACGGTCTCCTACGACAGCACCGCCGGCGAGGCCATGGCCATGGGGGAGCGCACCCCGGTGGCACTGCTGGACGCGCCGGCCTCCGGCCGCCTGGCGGTGGGCGAGGCGATCACCAATATCGCCAGTGCACCGATCGCCAAACTCTCGGATATCAAACTGTCGGCCAACTGGATGTGTGCCGCCGGCCACCCGGGCGAAGAGGAAAAACTCTACCGCACCGTGGAAGCCGTGGGGATGGAGCTGTGCCCCGAATTGGGTATCACCATTCCGGTGGGTAAGGACTCCATGTCCATGCGTACCGCCTGGAATGACGGCCAGGAAAAGGCGGTTACGGCACCGCTGTCACTGGTTATCTCCGCCTTCTCGCCGGTCACCGACGTGCGCAAGGTGGTGACGCCGCAGTTGCGTCGTACCAAGAAAGGCGAGAGCGAACTGATTCTGGTGGACCTGGGGGCCGGCAGGAACCGCCTCGGCGGTTCGGCCCTGGCGCAGGTCTACAACCAGCTCGGCGAGGAGCCGGCGGACCTGGACGACCCCCGCCGCCTGAAAGGCTTCTTCGACGTCATGCAGGAACTGCTGGCGGAGGAGAAGGTTATCGCCTATCACGACCGCTCCGATGGCGGCCTGTTTACCACACTGGCGGAGATGTGTTTCGCCGGCCGCGTGGGGATGGACGTGGAAATCTTCGATCTGGGTGAGGACCCGATCGCGGCACTGTTCAGCGAGGAATTGGGTGCGGTGCTGCAGGTGCCGGCCAGCGACGCCGGTATGCTGGTGCGCCGCTTTGCCTCCGCCGGTGTGCCGGCGCACCGCATCGGCAGCCTGAACGACGAGGGCCTGTTGCGGATCACCCGCGAGGATACCGAGATCTTCCGCGGTGGCCGCGCCCGCATGCAGGAGGTCTGGTCCGAGACCAGTTACCAGATCCAGTCCCTGCGCGACAACGCCGACTGCGCCGCGCAGGAGTTCGCCGCCATTGCCCGCGAGGACGACCCGGGCCTGTCGGTGCAGTTGACCTACGATATCAACGAGGACATCAGCGCGCCCTATATCAAGAAAGGCGCGCGGCCGAAGGTGGCGGTACTGCGCGAGCAGGGCGTCAACAGCCAGGTGGAAATGGCGCACGCCTTCCACCGCGCCGGCTTCAATGCCGTGGATGTGCACATGAGCGATATTCTCGCTGGGCGCATAGCGTTGAATGACTTCAAGGGCCTGGTGGGCTGCGGCGGTTTCTCCTACGGCGACGTACTCGGTGCCGGCGAGGGCTGGGCCAAGACGATCCTGTTCAACGATCGCGCGCGCGACCAGTTCGAGGCGTTTTTCAACAGGAAGGATACCTTCGGCCTGGGGGTGTGCAACGGCTGCCAGATGTTCTCGGTGATCAAGGAACTGATCCCCGGCGCCGATCACTGGCCGCGCTTTGTGCGCAACCTGTCCGAGCAGTACGAGGCGCGTTTTGCGCTGGTGGGGATCGACGATTCCCCCTCGGTATTGTTCAAGGGTATGGCCGGTTCCATCATGCCGGTGGCGGTGGCCCACGGTGAGGGACGGGTGGAGTTCGCCGATGAAAAGGCGCTGGAGGCCTGCGAAAAATCCGGCACCATCGCCATGCGCTACCTCAACAACCGGCGCGAGGTCACCCATACCTATCCGGCCAACCCCAACGGTTCGGCCAACGGCATCACCTCGCTGTGCTCCGAGGACGGGCGCGTCACCATCATGATGCCGCACCCGGAGCGGGTCGCCCGTGCGGTCAGCAACAGCTGGCACCCGGACGACTGGCAGGAGGATTCCGGCTGGATGCGCCTGTTCCGCAACGCGCGGGTTTTCGTCGATTGAGGCGCACTCCGCGACTGTTGAAAAACCCGCTCAATAGAGCGCAATGCCGGTCAGTTGAACGGGTTAAGGCCTGGCAGCTGAGATTGCGCGAGGCTTTAGCTGGCATTGGGGCGGCCCTGCTACCGGGTGCAGCCTTGCGAGACACGCCGTGAATACGTCCCTGTAGGCTTGTCTGCGAGGTCCCTCTCGCAGACAGTCTCGCAAGGCTGCCCCCGGCATCAGGGCCTTTGCCGCGACTGTGTGGCTTAACTGATCGGCATTGTTCAATAGAGCGGGTTTTTTATAGGAGAAAATGCGTTTTTGGTATGCCCCCGCTATTGTCCGGGCGGGGTACAGCTTGCCTCCTGGACGGCCATCTCTCTTATTTCCTGCTACACTTGAAAAGTTATTCACAATAATTTTTTACAGATGGTGAAGCTTTCGCAACCAGTTGCAGTACCCTCCCACCCGTTTTTTTACCCGGCGGCGCCGGCATTTTGTCCCCGCCTGTCCCCGAGCGATGATCGCGATGAGCCGCCGGCGATCCACTGCACTGCTCCCAGAATCCCAGTTGGCGTCGCCCGCAGTGGCGTCAATCGTAACCGAACACCGTATTGAGTAATGACCCGTCGAGGAGGTCACCATGGCTTACAACGAAACTCTGGCAGAAAAAGTACGTGTGTTGTTGAAAGAAAATGAGGGGCTTTCGGAAAAACAGATGTTCGGCGGCCTCGCCTTTATGCTGAACGGCAACATGGCCTGCGGCGTGGTTGGCGAGGAACTGATGGTGCGGGTAGGGCCCGACAACTACCAGGAGGCGCTGGCCGAGCGCTACACAAGGCCGATGGATTATACCGGCCGACCACTGAAAGGCATGGTTTATGTGGAAGAGGACGCAGTGGCTGCGGACCTGAATGACTGGGTCAACCGCGGGGCAGATTTCGCCAGCACCCTGCCGCCGAAATAGACGGCATTGCATGGCGCATGGGAGTCAGGCGACCAGGATCATCACGGCCAGGCCGACAAACATTGCCGGCCACCACCATTTGCTGCCCTCGAGGTAGTCCAGCAGTGAAAAGAAGCCGAAAGCCAGCAGGAACGAGATGCCGCTGGCCGCGAGCAGCCAGAGGCTGAAACCGCCGAAAATACCGCCCAGGATCAATACCGCTGCGCCCCAGATCAGCGAGCAAAGCATGACATTGCCGGTCTGGATAAACGCGTAGACCAGTGCGATCAGCAGTGGGATTTTTACAAGCATGATTGTCCGTTTTCGGTAGCGGTATCGCAGTCTGCTGCATCTGTAGGGTGCGCCAATCCACCTGAGGCAAAGCTATATGGCGGTATGCCCACTCTACCAGAACATTGCGCACCCTGTGGAGCTTCGTGCATCAACCGTCCCCGTTTTTTAACCGGTTGTCAGGTGCCCGCTGATCGACAGTTCCCGGATCCCCCAGGCCGCGTGCCACAGCAAATTCTCCAGGCGCGCGGTATCCACCGGGAACTTCTACTTCACAGGCCGAGCGTTGACTGTTACCTGCGTTGGTAGGCCTCCCAGTCCTCTGTTGTATCGATATCGATAGCGCCGTTGGCAAGCGGCACTGTGGTGATCGTCTCGTGCGGATTGCGCAACAGGTCGCGCGCGCCGCGATCGCCGCGCAATGCCATTAGCTGCGGAAAGATTCGGCGTGGAAAAATTGCCGGCGCACCGCGGCGCCCGGCGTAGAAACTGCAAACGACATCATCGGCGCGCCGATCCCGGCTACTGATCAGTTGCCGGATATCGGTCTCATCGATCGCCACCTGGTCCGCCAGTAGTACCAGTGCCGCGTCGCAGTCACTCTGCAACTGGCGCACTGCAAAGGCGAGTGAGCTGCCCATGCCCGATTGCCAGTCGCGGTTTTCCCGAAGGTCCAGGTGTGGATGTGCCGCCACCAGTTCGCGGTGCCAGGCGCCGGTGATGATCAGTGGTGCGGGCAGGGCGAGCGATGACAGCTTATCGATACACTGTTGCAGCAGTGTTTTGCCATTTCGGCGCAATAGCAATTTGCAGTCGCCGAAACGGCGCGAGGCGCCGGCGGCGAGAATGATTGGCTGAATGCTGTCCATGGTGGAACCTGCCTGTTTATTGTCGTGCGCAGGGCGTGCCCCCGTTAGGAGGTTGGCGGTTTTCAGCCTTCGGCACTCTTTTCCAGGCCCCGGATGGTGGGCAGATGATGTTCCGAAGTGTTTCTTTGCAGGTCGCTCAGACTAGTGGGCCGCTCGCAAAGTTAGGTAACAGTTCGCTTCGCCAAATCGTCCAGTTCTGCGTTGAGAAAGCTTGAAATAACGCTGCTATTCCAGCGCTTTCTCGCCTTGACCTGAACGATTTGGCTGTGCTCCTTTGTTACCGAACTTTACAAGCGGCCCACTAGCGGCATCGGCGCCGTGCAAAACCGCGTGCAGTTCCGCGCAGGTGGCGAGTGCAATGCTCTCCGGCACTTCGCCTCCCAGGTTCAGGCCGATCGGTGCGCGCAGCGGTGTTGCCAGCCTGCTGTTGAGCTGCTCCAGTGTCAGGCCGGCCTGTTCCAGTACCCGGTTGCGGCGGCTGACCGGACCCAGAAGTCCCAGGTACTTCAGGGGTTGCGGATGCAGTACCCGCAGGGAAGCGGCATCCAGCTCCAGGTTGTGATTCATGACCACCGCCGCATCGACCCGGGCAAGGTCCAGTTGAGTGGGCAACTCGTCGGGATGACAGCGATAAGCGCTGCAGTCCGGGAAATAGGCCGCGCGACCGTTGGCCGGTCGCGGATCGCACAGGCTGACCTGCCAGCCCTGGGTACGAAACAGTTGCGCCATCGGCTGTGCGTCGGCGCCGGCACCCATCAGCAGGATATGGGGAACCGGGGTGACCGCTGTCTGCAGCCACTGGCCATCTGCGCGCTCGATCAATTGTGCCCGCCCGGTGGTTGTTTCCGCGGGGATAATCTCTGTCTCGCTTTCACCGTCGGCGGGGATTTTCTGCAGGTAGTAACAGGGCTGGCGTTGCTGCAACTGTACGCGCAGCCGTTCCAGTTGCAGGAATCCGTTTTCGGCGTTCAGCGGTTGCAGCAGGATATGCACGGTGCCGCCGCAGCCGATCCCCAGTTGAAAGGCGAAGTCGTCCTCGTCGCTGCCGTCGTAGCACAGGGTTTTGGCCTGCCCGCTGCTCATGACCCGGTGTGCGTGGCGCTGGATATCCGCTTCCAGGCAGCCGCCGCTCAACAGGCCGTAGTGCCGCCCCAGATCGTCGAACAGCATGATGGCACCGGCCTTGCGATAGCAGGGGCCGATGGTTCTGTAGACGGTCCCGAGTACCCAGTTGCGGGCGCTTCTCTGCTCGTACCAGAGATCCAGCAGTGCGTGGAGCTGATTTGCCATGGTGGCTGCGTTGCTCATTCTTGTTGGGTGGTCGCAAGATGGTAGCGGCTCGGGTGAATAGTTCAATAATGGTTGCGGGACTCGGGACTCGGGACTCGGGACTCGGGACTCGGGACTCGGGACTCGGGACTCGGGACCCGCAGACTTCCCTCGGGAGTGGGCCGCCACTGGTTTTTATGCTGGTATGGCGGTCGCTGTTTTACACCCGCCCCTCCATGTTACCTTTAACATGACTATTAAAGTGGAAACTAGAGCTTTTAGTCGCATTTAGGCCATTTAGTGGCTTCTTTTGCATCTATTAATATTTTTTTGGTTTTAAGTTGAAAAAGCAGCTATTATTGTTTTTTAATATACTTAAGAGCTTAAAATAGAGCTATTATGAGCTTTCTGGGAAAGTCTGATCGCCAGATACTGGAGACCCTCGGCGAACGCCTGCGCCGCCACCGCCTGCACCGGGACATCACCCAGGAGCAGCTGGCGGAGCGGGCCGGCCTGTCCGTGTCGACCATCAAGGGGCTGGAGGCCGGCCGCGGGCGGCTGGACAGCCTGATTGCGGTGCTGCGGGAGCTGGGGCAGTTGGACGGGCTGGAGACTTTCCTGCCGGACCCGGGTATCAGCCCGCTGCAACTGGCGGAGCGGCAGGGGCGCCCGCGGCAGCGGGCCAGCCGCACGTCGGCGCAGAAAACTCCGCCAGCAAAGAAAGATAAACCGCAATCCGACTGGTGAGTGCCATGGCCGAAGCCATAGAAACCGCAACCGTCAATCTCTGGGGCCACCGCGCCGGGGCCGTATCCTGGCACCCGGATGGCTACGGCGTGTTCGAGTACGACCCGGACTTTATCCAGCAGGGGCTGGACCTGTCGCCGATCCAGATGCCCATCGACAGCGGTGGGCGCATCTTCTCCTTCCCGGGTCTGAACCGCGAAACCTACAAGGGGTTGCCGGGCCTGCTGGCGGATTCGCTGCCGGACAAATTCGGCAACGCCATTATCGACGCCTGGCTGGCACGGCAGGGACGCACGCCGGGAGACTTCAGCCCCATCGAGCGGCTCTGCTACACCGGCAACCGGGGCATGGGCGCGCTGGAGTTCGAGCCCTCCGTGGACGGGCGCTTCCTGGAGTCCGCGCCGGTCGAGATTGCCGAGCTGGTGGAGCTGGCCCAGTCGGTGACCCACCGCCAGGAAGGGCTGGCCTCGCACTTTGGCGGCGACGACAGCGCCGGTGCGCTGGGGGATATCCTGCGGGTGGGCACCAGTGCCGGCGGCGCCCGCGCCAAGGCGGTAATCGCCATGAATGGCAGCGGCGACGTGCGTTCCGGCCAGGTGCCGGCGCCGGAGGGCTACGACTACTGGTTGCTGAAATTCGACGGCGTGGACGATATCGAACTGGGCGCATCCCAGGGCTTTGGCCGCATCGAATACGCCTATTACCGGATGGCGCAGGCCGCCGGTATCGACATGATGGAATCGCGCCTGCTGGAAGAAAACGGGCGCGCGCACTTTATGACGCAGCGTTTCGACCGCATCGATGGCGAAAAACGGCATATGCTCAGCCTGTGCGGTATCGCCCACCTGGATTTCAATATGGCCGGTGCCCACTCCTATGAGCAGGCCTTCGCCGTGATGCGCGAACTGCGCCTGCCCAAGAGCGAGGCGATCCAGCAGTACCGCCGTATGGTGTTCAATGTGCTGGCGCGCAACCAGGACGATCACACCAAAAATATCGCCTTCCTGATGAATCGCGACGGCGACTGGCAGTTGTCGCCCGCCTTTGATCTCACCTACGCCCACAACCCCGGCGGCCAGTGGACCAATCGCCACCAGATGAGCCTTAACGGCAAACGCGATCACTTCGGGCTCGAGGATCTGGTGGCGGTGGGGGAATCCATCAGTATCAAGAAGCCACAGGACCTTGTCGCCGAAGTGGCCGCTGCAGTGGCGCGCTGGCCGGAGTTTGCCGGGCGCGCCGGGGTGCGCGAGGACTTCGTACGGGAAATCGCGGCCAATCATCGCCGACTCGCCTGAGCTTTCAGGTCTCCGGGCAGGCGACTTCGAGACCGTCTCGACTATGCTTAGCGCAGGTCAATCGAGGAGATCCCGCGGTGAGGGCCCACTGGGAACACTTCAGCCACCGGGCGGATATGGGCGTGCGCGGCTGTAGCGCGACCCTGGCCGGGGCGTTCGAGCAGGCCGCCCTGGCGATGACGGCGATCATTACCGATCCGGCGCAGGTGAAGCCCGCGGAGCGGGTGGATATCCGCTGCGAAGGCGGTGATCCCGAGCTGCTACTGGTGGACTGGCTGAACGCGCTGGTGTTTGAGATGGCCACGCGCAAACTGCTTTTTTCGCGCTTTAACGTGACACTCGATGATGGACGACTCGGCGGTATCGCCTGGGGCGAGCGGGTGGACCGGGAAAAGCACCAGCCAGCGGTGGAAGTGAAAGGCGCAACCTATACTGCGCTGCGGGTGAATCGATTACCGGATGGCGCCTGGCTGGCCCAGTGCGTCGTCGATGTGTGAGGTGCCCGTGAGCAGAGCCTACTCCCTCAAGCAGGAATCCGAATTCAGCTGGCGCCTCGAAGCCAGCGGCAATATGCGCGTGCCCGGTATCATCTATGCCGATGAAACACTGATTCGCGGTATGGACGACAAGGTATTCGAGCAGCTGTGCAATGTCGCCAGCCTGCCCGGGATCGTACAGGCCGCTTACGCCATGCCAGACGCTCACTGGGGCTACGGCTTTCCGATCGGCGGCGTGGCCGCATTCGATGCGGACGAGGGTGGCGTGGTCTCTGCCGGTGGTGTGGGTTTCGATATTTCCTGTGGTGTGCGTGCGCTGCGCACTGGTCTTACCGTCGACGAAATTGAGCCGGTCAGGGAGCGGCTGGCCAATGCGCTCTTCCGGAATATTCCCGTCGGCGTCGGCAGCACCGGCCTCGTTCATCTCGACGATGATGGCATGAGCGCGATGTTGAAAGGCGGTGCCCGCTGGGCGGTGGAGCAGGGATTCGGCAACCCGGCAGACCTGCAGTATATCGAGGAGCACGGCTGCATGGCCGGTGCCGACCCGATGGAGGTCTCGCCGCGCGCGCGGAAGCGCCAGGCGGATGAAATGGGTACCCTGGGTTCCGGCAACCACTACCTGGAAGTGCAGCGGGTGGCGGAGATCTTCAATCGGCGTATCGCCGATGTCTTCGGCCTCAGGGAAAACGATGCAGTGGTTTTTATTCACTGTGGCTCCCGCGGGCTTGGCCACCAGATAGGGACGGAATTCCTGAAGTATATGGTGCTTGCCGCCAGTAAGCACGGTATCGAATTACCGGATCGCGAACTGGCCTGTGCACCGATCAATTCCGAGCTGGGACGGGCCTATCTCGGCGCCATGCGCGCGGGCATCAACTGCGCGCTGGCCAATCGCCAGATCATTACGCACCTGACGCGGCAGGTGTTCGCCGATATTTTGCCGGCGGCGGACCTGACGCTGTTGTTCGATGTCTCCCACAACACCTGCAAACTGGAAACACACCCGCTTGGCAGTGAGATGCGCAAACTGTACGTGCATCGCAAAGGTGCCACCCGCGCCTTTGGTCCCGGCCATCCGGATATCCCCGAGACACTGCGCGCCGTGGGCCAACCGGTGTTGATCGGCGGTTCCATGGGAACTGAATCCCATATCCTCGCCGGTTCCGAAACCGGCGCCGGGCTGTCTTTCAATTCCGCCTGTCACGGCGCCGGTCGCGCCATGAGCCGGCACCAGGCGACAAAACGCTGGCGCGGGCGCAGCCTGGTGGACGAGCTGGCGCAGCGCGGCATCCTTATTCGCAGCCCGTCCATGCGCGGCGTCGCAGAGGAGGCGCCCGGGGCCTACAAGGATGTACGCGCGGTGGTAGACGCGGCGGAAAAGGCCGGGTTGGCACACAAGGTTGCGCGCGTGGAGCCGCGGATCTGCATCAAGGGTTGAGGGGCTTTGCTACTGTCCCGACCGGCGTGGCCCTACACTGATCGGAGCAGCGATGGATCAGAGAGGCCGGGCGTATGGCTAGCGTGACGCTGAACAATGGTGTCGAGATACCGCAACTGGGCTTCGGTACCGTCTCCATCGACGATTGGCAGGCGGATAATTCCTATGTCACCGATACCATTCTGAAAGCCATGGCCATTGGCTACCGGCATTTCGACACCGCTTCTGTCTATGGTAACGAACGTGCACTGGGCCGCGCCATGCGGGAATCCGGCCTGCCGCGCCAGGAGCTGTTTATTACCAGCAAGGTCTGGGATACCGAGCAGGGCAGGGGAACAGCCGATGCCTTTGCGAGAAGCCTGGAGCGGTTGCAACTGGATTACCTGGATCTCTACCTGGTGCACTGGCCGGTACCCGCCTACACCCGCGAGACCTGGCAGGCGATGGAAACCCTGTACGGCGCAAAGAAAGTTCGCGCTCTGGGCCTGTCGAATTTCCGCAAATCCGATATCGAACAGATTGCAACCTTCGCCGAGGTAAAGCCCACCTGTAACCAGATTGAGCTACACCCCTACCTGACCCAGAGAGAGATGGTGGAATACTGCCGGTTCCACAGGATTGCCGTCTGCTGCTGGTCGCCGCTCGGCTCCGGTAGCTGGAGCGGTGTGGAGATCGGGGAGAAGCCGGTGTCGGATCCGGTGATTCTCGAGCTGGCGGAAAAGTATGGCGTGTCTCCGGCACAGATCATCCTGAAATGGGATGTCCAGCAAGGCCGCATCGTCATTCCCAAATCGGAGACGCTCGATCATATCCGCTCGAACTTCCTGCTGGATGATTTCGAGTTGCGAGTCGAGGAGATCGGAAGCATCGACAGCCTCAACCGCGATCACCGCTTTGGCGGCGATCCGGATACGGCGCATGAAGGGAACCGGAAAGTGAACGTTCCCGAATAACCTGTCCCGCCGCGAGACGATCGATCCATTCAAAGCGCCTGCAGAAACCGATCGCTTCTGGGCAGAAAATAATTGTCGTAATCGAGCGACAGCAATACCGAGCGGGTGCGGCCGAGAATTTCGCGTCTCGGTACCAGGCCGATCACGCGCGAGTCGGCGCTGTTGTCCCGGTTGTCTCCCAGCACCAGGTAGGAATCCCGCGGTATGCGAACCGGTGCAAAACTGTCCATCGCCGAACCGCCTTTGCGCAACCGCACCAGGTGTTCGATACCGGACAGGTTTTCGCGCATGTCCCGCGACAGGCTGGTCTCGCCGGCGGGTTCGTAGGTAATGGATTCGCCGTTGATGCTGAGACGGTTGTTGTGCAGCGCTACGGTATCACCGGGAATTCCGATCACCCTTTTTACCAGCCGGTTGTCGCTGGCTTCGGAATCGAATACCACGATATCGCCGCGCTGTGGCTCCCCCAGTCTCGCCAGGGAAATATGGGTGAACGGTAGGCGGAGATCGTAGGCCATGCGGTCGACGAGGATATAGTCTCCCTCGAGGATGGTGGGTTTCATGGAGCCGGTGGGTACATGGTTCCAATCTGCGCAGGCGCTGCGAAAAATGAACATCAATGCCAGGAAAACCAGTATGGAGCGGTTTTCCCTGAGTATACGCGCGAGTCCCTGTTTCACGACCAATTCCCTCTGTGCAATGGTTGGAGAATTATTGGAAAACAGAAGCGGGCAGGAGTTCCGGACGGAACCCAGCAGGGTTCCGCCGAATTCCCAAGGGTTACGGTGCGCCCAGTTCCCAGCTGCCGCGCTGGTAGTCGAGCACCGCCATACGGCTCTG
The DNA here is from genome assembly GCF_023634065.1 of Microbulbifer litoralis. Taxonomy (GTDB): domain Bacteria; phylum Pseudomonadota; class Gammaproteobacteria; order Pseudomonadales; family Cellvibrionaceae; genus Microbulbifer; species Microbulbifer litoralis. Next base: position 86,702 of record NZ_JALKCV010000001.1, on the reverse strand, counting down.
GTCCAGCAGTTGCAGCGACTGTACGCGATAGGGGCCGTCCAGGCCGGACGCGGCCAGCCGCGCCATATCCACTGGCACGGACATCTCCCGGCGGCCGGCTTCCAGCCACTCGGCGCTGTAGCTCAGCACGATCGGCAGGTAGTCGCCATTCCGGTCGCGGCCCTGGACCAGTGCGCGCGCTTCGTAGCGGCCCGGCTGCCGGATGTCCAGGTCCAGGCGCAGGCCGCGGGTGTCGCTGTAGACGGAGGCGAGGTCGGCGGTCGGTTGGAAAATATCCGTTGCCACCGTGGCCACCCGCTCCACCAGCGCACCGCTGGCACTGCGGATGCGGGATGCCACCTCGACCTCCCACAGTTGCCCCGGGGCGCCGGAATCGCTGACGCGGATCGGCCAGTCCACCCGATATTGATTTCCCCGCATCTGCCCGCCGAGTACATAGCGCTCGCCACCGGGCGCCACCAGCGTGGCGGAGATGGAATCGATCTGCGCGCGGCCGCCGGCGTGAGCGTCGAGCAGCAGCCGCCCGTCGCGGGAAAAGCGCGTCTTCGGCGCCTGCACCTGCAGTGTGGTATCGCTGTGTTTATCCAGCACATAGACCACATACCGGCTATTCGCCGCGGCATTGCCGTTGGCGTGCAGCGTCAGCTTGCCGTGGCCCATGTCGGCCGGTACCCGCATCGCGTGGGCGCGGCGATAAAATGCAGGCATGATCTGGCGCAGGCCCTGGGACATGCGGTGCAGGGCGATACTGTCGTCGTTCACCGAGCGACGCTGGGCGCCGTTGGAGAGTGTCATGCCTTTGGGTATCTCCCGCCGGGTCACGCGGGCACCTTTGGCGACGCCGTCCAGTGGTGTGATCTGGATTACCGCGCGATCCGCGTCGGTAACCAGTTCGATGCCGCGATTGAGTTCCGCGCCGCTGACTTTGCGGAAAAAGCTGCGGCTTTCCCGCGCAATGGCGGTATCGGCCAGGCGCTGTTCCGAGCCTGGATCGACATACTGGGAAAAGGTCACGCTCTCGCGGCTCCGGTTGGCCAGTTGCTGTGCCTGGAGTGCAGCGGCAGTCAGCGCGGCCGCGATGGCGAGGGGGACCGCGATAAATGTCTTGAATGATTTCATGGTGGTTCCCTCAGATATCGTTGCGCAGGATGACGTCGAGATTGAAGCACTTGCGCCGGCTCTGGTTGTGGCTCAGCGGCTCGCCGTCGCGGGTGCGGGCGTTGTCGTAAAACCAGAGATTGCCCGCCGCGTTTTGCGAAGTGCAATTGAGGAAACCGTCGGAGCAGCCGTCGAGCCACTCCTGGGTCACTTCCAGGCCGACGTTCTGGGTGTAGCCGCCGCAGTAGCTGTCCGAGTCGACCACCGAGCTCTCCACATCGGTGCCCACCACATTCCAGAAACCGACCGGCAGCGACGGCCGGCCGGCGGTGCCCTGCAGCCAGTTCTGGTTGTAGTGTTCCATCCAGCCGGTCTGTTGCATTTCCACCGCGTCGTTCTGGTAGCCGAGCAGCCAGCCCACCGCGGCCTCGAACACATTGCCGGTCATCACCGCATCTGCCAGCGGTGTACCGGCGCTGGAGGCCGCCAGTGCGTTGACCCAGCGGGTGTTGTCGATAATGGTTGGATAGCGGCTGTCCCAGGTGGGATTGGACAGGATCCAGCGCATCACGTTGCCGCCGTTGGAGTGGGTGATCACCACCAGGTCGTCGATACTCCTGCCGGTGATGAAATCGTACAGCTGCGTCGCCAGGCACCCGGCCGCGGCGTCGTCCCACATATACTCCTCGAAGTTGCAGTTGACGATCAGCAGGTTGTCGCCGTTGGGAAGCCCCTGGCGTACGGATTCCACCATTTCCGATGTCCAGTAGTCACTGTACGCATCTGACTGGTTGCCGGTGCCGTGCACCAGCGCCAGTCCGGTGGTTGCCAACGCCGCGCCGGGCAGGGCGACAAGCAGTGCCAGGCTCGATAACAGGATTCTGATTTTTATTCGCAATGTCTTCACCTTTTTATTGGTTTTATGTTTGAAACAACAACGGCTGAATCATAAAAGCAAACGCAAGACAGAAAGGTTTCAGGAGTGGCGCGGGGAAAAATTTCTGGCGCTGAATTCCAGTAGTTGTGCGACCGTTCAGTCTATTGTGGGAAGAGTGTGCGCGGGTTCCGGAATTTCCGCGGCGGGATCATCGAATTTTTTCCAGCTGGTGGGTCGCGTTATCCACCGGCGAGCCGGTGGGAGAATCCGGGCTCCATTGATGGTATAAAATGATCATTTTACTCTCCGCGCATGGATACCAGAATCAAGCTTATTTCCGCCGCATTTCCGGCGGGGCTTTCCTGGGCGATTGCATTGCCATCGTCCTCGCGGCACACCTGACCGAGCGGGTCGGCGCCCGCGCCATTGCAATGGTTGCAGCGCTGGTGGCGGCCGTGGGGATGGCCGGGATTGCAGCGGCGCCCTCCGCAGCCTGGCTTGCCGGCGCGGTGATGCTGGCGGGATCCAGCACAGGGCTGGCTTCACCACCCATGGCCGCAGCGGTGGCCGCGGCTCTCCGACCCGATCGACAGGACTCCGTCAATACGGTGATCAACGCCGGTACAAGTGCGGGGGTGGTGCTGTCCGGACCGGTGGCGTTGTTGATGGCGGGGCAGTGGCGGTTGGCTTTCGCCATTTTTTCCGCAGAGGTTGAGGCACAGGAGAAAGCTGTTTTGTTGACGAGAGGTTGCTGCCGGGACAGCGGCTAACGCCCGCTCACTGGGTTGGCGCTGCGACCGGTCTTTTATCAGTGGATTCCAGGCCTTCGCGGCGTGGGAAAAGCCATATCGATACCAATGCAGCGATTCCCAGCAGCCAGCTGTACTGAATACTTTCCAGCAATTCAAGTGGTGAGATACCCGCCAGCGAAGACGCCAGCAGCACCTGTGCCCCGTAGGGTAACAGTCCCTGTACAACGCAGGAGAAGATATCCAGCAGGCTGGCACTGCGCCGCGGATCCACGCCATAGCGCGCGGCGATATCCTTTGCCAGGTCACCGGTCAGCAGGATGGCGACGGTGTTGTTGGCAGTGCAGGCATTGGTCAGTGCCACTGCCGTACCGATGCCGAGTTCGCCGGCAGCGGGGTTGCGCGAACCCTTTGCGTGCAGGCGGGCGATACGGTCGATCCCGTTGGCGAGCCAGGCGAGGCCGCCGCCGCTTTTCATCATGGCGCCCAGGCCGCCGATCAGCAGCGACAGAACCAGTATTTCCTGCATGCCGGCGTAGCCGGCGTAAATATCCCGCGACAGTTTCACCAGGCTGTAATCCGGCTGCGACCCCAGGCCGATGGCGCCGGCCAGCAGGATGCCACTGAACAGCACCAGCAATACGTTGACCCCGAGTACTGCCAGCACCAGCACTGCGATATAGGGCAGTGCGCGGATCAGTTCGTAGTCCCCGCTTTCCGGCACGGTGGCGCTGCCGCCGGCAAAGTACAGCCACACCAGCGTTGCCAGTGCCGCCGGCAGGGCGATACGGAAATTCATGCGAAATTTGTCCCGCATCGCCACGCCCTGGGTGCGGGTGGCGGCGATGGTGGTGTCGGAAATGATCGACAGGTTGTCGCCGAACATGGTCCCGCCCACCACGGTGCCCACGGTCAATGGCATCGGCAGTGCTGTCGCGTTGGCGATACCCACAGCGATGGGCGCGATGGCGGCGATGGTGCCCACAGAAGTGCCCATGGCAGTGGCGACAAAGGCGGTGATGGCGAACAGGCCCGGCAATACCAGCGCCGGTGGGATAACGCTGAGCCCGAAATTTACCGTCGCATCCACGCCGCCGATCGCCTCGGCCACACTGGCAAAGCCGCCGGCCAGCAGGTAGATCAATGCCATGGTGACGATGGTGTGGTCGCCGACACCGCGGACAAATGTCTCGATACACTCGTTCAGTGACCCGCGGGCCAGCAGTACTGCCAGTGCGATTGCCGGCAGAATCGCCACCGGCGCGGAGATCTGGTAGAAGGCCATCTCCGTTCCCTGCATCGAATACCAGAGACCACTGCCGAGAAACAGGGCGAGGAACAATCCGAGTGGCAGGAGGGCGAGGGGAGAGGTTTTGGCCATGGATACTGCTTTGGCTGGAGGTGGAACAACGGGTAAAGGGCGGCGATTATATAGAGCAGCAGTGAGGCGGGAAATAATTCTTTCGCCGCGCGCGCAAGCCTCCGGTTATATGCCAGCCATCCCGCTGGCCACCTCACGCGGGAATTGGGGTGTGGTGCTGTTCGCTTTGCCACGCCTCGGGCACGCTGCCCCGGATATGTTCCAGAAAGGCGCGCACCCGTCGCGGTTGGCGGCCGTGGGAGTAGAGCAGCCAGGCGGGACGCGTCGGCCCCCGCCAGTCCGGCAGGCAGCGCTGTAGCGTATCGGGATGTGAACGGGAGCGCAGAGCCACCTGCCAGTCCGGCATCAGGCCCAGGCCGTGGCCGCGGGCAATGGCGTCGGCCTGGATGACGTATTGATCCACGCGCATACAGGAAGACTGCAGTGCGACCGGGTAGGTACCTTCGTCGCGGTGTTGCAGCAGCAGCCCCTGGTCGCCGTCACCGAGCATGTCTACCCAGTCGTGATCGTCGAGTTGCCGCGGATGTTGCGGTATACCGCGGCGCCGGAAGTAGTCCGGGTGGGCGTAGATTCCCTGGCTCAGGTTGCCCAGGGGTTCCTGTCGCAGGCCGCGTCCGGCCGCCGCCCCCAGCCACAGGTAGATACGGTCCTCCGGGCCGGCCTCGGGTTCCTCCATCTGTGTCTGCAGGCTCACTCGCACCCGCGGGTGTTGTAGTAGAAATGTCTCCACCACCCGGGCGAGCCAGCCGCGAATAAAGGCTTCGTGGGAGTACAGCAGCAGTTCCCCGCTGACTTCCCCGTGCAGCTCTTCCAGTTCCTGCCGACCGCGTTCGGCCAGCTTCAGTATCTCGCGGCAATAGCGGTAGTAGACGCGGCCCGCCTCCGTGGGGATCAGGCGGTTGCACTCCCGCCGCAGCAGTGACTGCCCCAGGGAAGCCTCAAGCTGCCGGATGCGCCGGCTCAGGGTGGACTTGGACAGGTCCAGCTCCCGCGCCGTGGCGGTCAGGCTGCCGGAGCGGATCACCGCGGAGAATACGCTCAGTTCTCTCAGGTCGTGCAACCCTACCTCCAACCATCTGTACCAGTATCCAGCCGACAGTTTGCCGCAAACCCCGTTGCATGAATCGCAACACCATGTTCGGGATTTTACTCTATTTGTCGACAATGAGAAACATTATCATTCGCGAAAAATGACACAAATGACAAGGAGTTACGGATATGGTCGCCCAGGCCTCCTCGCACAGGATCCTTATGAACCGCCCTTTTGCCCGCCCGCTGCTGTTATCCGCGGCCGTTGCCGCCGCCCCGGCGCTGGCGGACGAGACCAGTGAGATGGAAAACCTCGTGGTCACCGCCTCCGGGCACGAGCAGGCGCTGGTGGACGCGCCGGCCTCGATCAGCGTGATCGACCGCGAGCAGCTGGAGCAGCGCGCCTATCGCGATGTGACCGATGCACTGAAAGACCTGCCCGGAGTCATCATCACCGGTGGTGAGTCCGGCGGCGACAGTGCCGATATCAGCCTGCGTGGAATGCCGGCTGGCTACACATTGATGCTGGTGGATGGCAAGCGCCTGTCCGGTCGCGAGAGTCGCCCCAACAGCGATGGTCCCGGTGAGGAGCAGAACTGGCTGCCGCCGGTGGAGGCCATCGAGCGCATCGAAGTAGTACGTGGCCCCATGTCCACGCTCTACGGTTCCGACGCTATCGGCGGTGTGATCAATGTCATCACGCGCAAGGTGCCCGCGCAGTGGAACGGCAGTGTACAGGTCGACAGTATCATCCAGGACAACAGCGCTTCCGGGGATATGGCACAGGCCAATTTTCACCTGAGCGGCCCGCTGGTGCAGGACAAGCTGAGCCTGCAACTCTACGGTCGAAAGTACCAGCGCGACGAGGACAGCATCGTCAACGGCTACAATGAAACCGACGTGCAGAGCGTTACCGGCCGCCTGGCTTATACGCCCAGCGAGAATCATGAAGTCCTGCTGGAGACCGGCACTACGGAGCAGGAGCGGACCTCCCTGGTGGGCCAATCCGGACCCACCGAGGGCTGCCGCGGTGGTTGTAGCGACGCCTTCAACGAATACAACCGCGATTTTATCTCCATCACCCATAACGGCAGGTTTGAAAGTGGCGACCTCAGCTCTTTTGTGCAGCGGGAGGTCACCGAAAATATCGGCCGCCAGATGGAGATTGCCAACCTGGTGGCGAAGAGCAGCTACGTCATGCCCCTGGGGGATCACACCCTGGTGTTGGGCGCTACCTATGAAGCGGAAGAGCTGGACGATTTCACCTCCAACCAGATATCCGATCGCACCCATATCGAGAGCTCCCGCTGGGCCTTTTTCGGCGAAGATGAGTGGGCCCTGACGGACAGTTTCGCCCTGACTGCCGGCGTGCGCCTGGACGACGACGAAAACTTCGGCAGCCACGCCAGTCCGCGCCTCTACGGTGTGTGGAAGCTGGCCGAGCGCTGGACACTGAAAGGCGGTGTTTCTACCGGATACAATTCCCCCGGCCTGCGCCATCTCACTGCCGACTGGGGGCAGTCCAGCCGCGGTGGCGATGTTTACGGCAATCCGGACCTGGAACCGGAAACCTCGATCAACAAGGAAATAGCCCTGCACTTCCAGGGCAGCGATGGTTTCAGCGCCGGCATTACCCTGTTCCACAATGACTTTGAAGATAAAATCAGCCGTATCGACTGCCCCGAAGATATCTGCGACGCGGGCCCCAACCAGTTCGGTTCCACACCCACCTATCGCATCAACATCGACGAAGCGGTAACCCGCGGTGGTGAAATTTCCGTGGCTACCGAATTGACCGAACGCTTCAAAATCAACGCCAGCTACACCCACACCGATTCCGAACAGAAGACTGGCGAGTACCGTGGTGAACCGCTGGCACAGTTGCCGAAGAACATGGCTTCCGTGAGCACCGACTGGCGTGCCAGCGATGCGTTGAACCACTGGCTGCGTGTCACCTATCGCGGCGAGGAGAGCCAGCCGACCACCGGCCCATCCAGCGGTTCATTGATCGCACCGTCCTATACCTTCGTCGACACCGGTCTCAATTATGCACTGTCTGAAAGCACCAAGTTGAAAGCCGGTATCTATAACCTGCTCGACGAGGAGGTCACTTACGATGAGTACGGTTTTGTCGCCGATGGTCGTCGCTACTGGCTGGGCGTCAACTACCGGTTCTGATTTCCGGATTCCGCTGTGCTTCATCCGGGCTACCCGCGACATAACCCGAAGAGGGCGCAGCCCGAATATAGCTGCCGGAAGGCAGGGCTCTTTCGCGGGAACAACAATTGTCAGATGGCGCTCAGCCGGGAGATGTTGAAATACAGTGACTTTTTCATTGGGAAGCGTCCGCCAGTGGCACTGGATCAGTTCGGCAGGATGCCTGGTGGGCATGCTGCTTTTTGCCGTTACCGGGATCACCCTGAACCACGCGGCGGAGATTTCCGTGGAAGCCGAGATCGTCAGCCTCGAGACCCAGGTGCCGGCAGAGTTGCTGGAAGGCTGGCAGCCGTCCGCCACCGATACGCCGCAACTGCCGGCGGCGGTGATGCACTGGCTGGCGGCGGAGTACGGAATTGACATACCGGGTGGCCGGCGGGGCGAGTGGGACAGCGGCGAGTTTTACCTGGCCATGCCGCGCCCGGGAGGCGACGCCTGGCTGTCGCTGATACCGGAGAACGGAGAGTTGATCTACGAGCGCACCGACCGCGGCTGGATCGCCTACTTCAATGACCTGCACAAGGGGCGCGACAGCGGCGTTGTGTGGAAGTGGTTTCTGGATGTCTTCGCGATCGCCTGTGTGATCTTCTGCCTGACGGGCTTCTGGCTGCTGTGGCAGCAATCCTCACGCCGCGTATCCACCTGGCCGATTACAGCACTGGGGGTGTTGGTGCCGCTGGTGATCGCGCTGGCATTTATCCATTGATCGTCTCCATAGAGGGCATCCACTGAGAGTATTCATTGATAGGGAGCTAGCAATATGCGCAAGAAATTATCCGGCAAATCCAAAGCCGTTGCCCTGCTGGGGGCACTGCTCGCCAGTGGCTGGGCCCAGGCCCAGAGCCTGCAGCTCAGCATCGAAATCCCGCGCCTGAAGGTGGCGGAGTACCATAACCCCTATGTGGCCGTATGGCTGGAGGACGAATCCCGCAACGCCACCCAACTGGCGGTCTGGTACGACCTGGGGATGCGCAACGACGAAGGCGAGAAGTGGCTCAAGGACCTGCGGCAGTGGTGGCGACGCGGCGGCCGCGCCATGGATGTACCGGTTGACGGTATCACCTCCGCCACCTACGGCCCCGGCGAGCACAAGTTGAAAGTAGCACTGGACCGGGAAGAACTCGCGGCACTGGAACCCGGCAACTACCGCCTGCGCGTCGAGGCGGCACGGGAGGTCGGCGGTCGCGAGCTGGTGGATATCCCGCTGACCTGGCCACTGGATAAATCGGCGCTGCCGCTGACCGGCCGGGGGGAGTCCGAATTGGGCAATATCCGTATCGCGCTGACCGATTGAGAAACTGCCCGGTTTTTTGTTCCGGGTAGGGTGCGCCGTGCGCACCGGCCGGACGGAGCCGGCCGATAGGGTGCCCACGACGCACCCCAACGTTATCTTTAACCAGGAGAGATCCGATGAAAAAAAGCCTAGCCGCAAAAGTCCTGCTGACCGCGGCGGTCGCCGCCGGTACCGCCATGCAGGCCCAGGCGCACCGCGCCTGGATCCTGCCCGGTGCCACCGTGCTGTCCGGCGACGACCCCTATGTCACTTTCGATGCCGCGGTCTCCAATACCATTTTCTTCCCGGACCATGTCGCACTGCGAATCGATGGCCTGCAGGTACGGGGACCGGGTGGTGAATCACTGGCGTTGGAAAACGCCAGCAGGGGAAGATACCGCAGTACCTTCGACCTGCAGCTCAAGGAAGAAGGTACCTATAAAGTGAGCACCGCCTCCGCGGGCCTGCGGGCTTTCTGGCGCGATGCCGACGGCAAGCGCCATATGTGGCCGGGCCGCGGTAAAACCGCCGACGATTCCGAATTCGATTCCGCCGTACCCCGGGATGCGAAAGATCTGCGCGTGTATCGCGGCTCCCGTCGCATCGAGACCTTCGTCACCGCCGGCGCGCCCAGCGACGATGTCTTCGCGTCCACCGGTGTCGGCCTGGAGCTGGTACCGGTCACCCATCCGAACGATCTCTACGCCGGGGAAAGCGCGCAGTTCAAACTGCTGATCGACGGTGAGCCGGCACAGGATGCAGAGGTGGTGCTGGTGCCCGGCGGCAGCCGCTACCGCGACAGCCAGGAAGAGATCACTGTGAAGTCCGACGGCGCAGGCCTGTTCAGCGTCACCTGGCCGGCGGCTGGCCGCTACTTTATGGAGGCCGAGTACGAGGATGATAAAGCCGCTGCGCCGGCCACCAGACGCCGCGGCCAGTACGCCGCGACTTTCGAAGTGCTGCCGTTGTAGGTCGGGGAAAGCACGGTGACGGAGTTCCTGCGAAACGCCCTGGCGGTGGTTGCGATCGTCGCCTGGTGTGCCTGGGTTTTCGGGCTTTACTGGCGGCAGCGGCGCGCGCGTCCGGCCGCGCCGCTGGACGGCGCCGCGCTGGTGGCCTATGCCAGCCAGGGCGGCACCGCGGAAGCGCTGGCCCGGCAGCGGGCCGAGCTGCTCGGGGCGGATGGCGAAGTGCAGCTGCTGCCGCTCAGTGGCGTCTCGCGCGAGACACTGCTGTCCGCGCGCCGGGCGCTGTTTGTGGTCAGCACCTACGGTGAGGGCGAGCCGCCGGACAACGGTCGCCGCTTTGCCCGCATCTACCTGGGCTCGGCGGGTTCACAATCGCTGGATCTGTCGCACCTGTCCTACTCGGTCGTCGCACTCGGCGATCGGGCCTATGCGAATTTCTGCGCTTTCGGCCAGCGTGTCCACGACGGCCTCGCGGCCATGGGCGCGCGGGCACTGGAACCGCTGGAACGGATCGACAGTGGCATTGCGGATGGAATGCCGGCAGTCCCATCGATCCGGGATGATGACCGCGCGCAGCCGGGCGCCCAGTACTGGCAGCTGGTGGATCGCCAATTGCTCAACCCCGGCAGTCCGGGCAACCCGCTCTACCGCATTGTGCTGCGCGCCTGCGGGCCGTTGCCCCTCTGGCGCGCCGGCGATATTTTCGTGGTGCGCCCGCGGCTGGCGCGGCAACAGGTGGAGCAGTGGCTCGTGCGGCACGGCCTGGATGGTACCACCCGGATAACCGTTGCCGGCCGCTCGCAGACACTGGTGGACTGGCTGGGTGAACGGCAGCTGTCGGACAGACTGGACGATGCCCGGGTGCTGCTGTCCGCCGATGATATTGCCGGCTGGCCGCTGTTACCGGAGCGGGAATATTCCGTGGCGTCGTGCCCGGAGGAGGGCAGACTGGTGTTGCTGGTGCGCCAGCAGCTGGACGAGCAGGGCAATCCCGGCCTCGGTTCCGGCTGGCTTACCCGCTACGCCGTTATCGGAGACTTTGTGGCCGGTCGTATTCGCAACAACGCCAGTTGCCGGACACCGGACCACGGTCGCCCGCTTCTGTTGATCGGCGCCGGCAGTGGCCTGGCGGGCCTGCGCGCGCAGCTCGCCGAGCGGGCCCTGCACGGCAGCCCCGGCAGGGCCTGGCTGATTATCGGTGAGCGCAGCCCGGAATCGGACTGCCAGCTGGTCGATGAAATTGCAGCCTGGAAAGAGGCGGGGATCATTGCCCGCTGCGATCGGGCCTTCTCCCGCGGCACCGATGATGCACGCTATGTGCAGCATATTCTCACGTCCAATGCCGACGAAGTGCGTTCTTTCCTGTCCCGCGGGGCGGATATCTACGTCTGCGGCAGCATGGCCGGCATGGGCGAGGGCGTGCACGAAGTGCTGCAGTTCCTGCTCGGCGACGATACCGTGGAGCAACTGATCGAGGCAGGCCGCTACCGGCGCGATCTCTACTGACTATCTGCCATGGACCGCCAGAAAGGTATCCGGCGCCGCGTCCACCGAGAGCTCGAACTCCTATCAGGCGGGTATCCGGCTCCGGAGTTTGCCGCGCTGCCCGGCCGGCACTGGAAGCCGGAGCGGATGATCGAAGGGAGAGACTGAACGGGAACGTTGGAGCCGGTACCGTCTGCGGAATAGACAGAAGTTGCTATAGTTTCACAGGAGTTTCACAGGGATGCGATTTCCCTCCCGACCGACAATATGGAGACGGCCATGAAAGATCTGCTAAACCGCTGGCAGCCCCGGGTGCTGAGCCTGTTGCGCATCGTGACGGCTTTCCTGTTCATGCAGCACGGCGCGCAGAAAATACTGGGTTTTCCGGCACCGCAGCGTCACCCATTCGAGCTGTTTTCACTCTCCGGCGTGGCCGGCATACTGGAGTTGTTCGGCGGTTTCCTGATGCTGATCGGACTCTTCACCCGCCCCACCGCATTTGTGCTGTCGGGCCTGATGGCGTTCGCCTACTTTATAGCGCACGCGCCCCAATCGTTCTGGCCCCTGACGAATGGCGGCGAGTCAGCAGTGCTTTTCTGCTTTGTGTTCCTGTACCTGTTCGTCGCCGGCGGCGGCAGTTGGAGTGTCGATCAGCTGAGAGGCAGGCGCTGAAGGGTGCCTGCCCTGCTATCTACAGATCGTTTGCGGGGTGCATTGTGATGGCTGCGGAGAACTCATTGCCGTTTAACGGCTCTTCAAGAGGCCGTTACCAGATACTGGGACGGTTGCCCGGGAGAAACCATTGGCATCGTGCTCGGGCGGTACCCGTGCTCCCTTACCGTCAGGGCCAATTCCAGCCGCGAGGTCACATTGAGAAGACGCATCAGGTCGAAAACATAATTCTTGATGGTACCCTGGCTCAACTTCAGGTAGTTGGCTATCCGTTTGTTTGAATAGCCTGCCAGCAGCAGGTCGACGACGTCTTTCTGCCGCCGGGTCATGTTGGCAATGGCCCGTGATGCTTCGCTCTGGGAGCCAAAGGGAAACACTCCTTCCTGGAAGCTGGAGCATATATCGCACTCCCCGGATGCAACCAGCGTTATCGCCCGGTTGATATTGCTGACGCTGTCATCTTTCAGTATGTAGCCGTTGTTGCCGCAGCGACCGAGACGGTCGGCCACCAGCCTGTCAGGCAAATTGGATATGACCAGGGTGCGCAGCGAGCGCCTCTTTGCCAGCTGGATGAAATCGGCTATCGACTGGACATCTCTGTCACTGCTTAAACCGATTATCACCAGGTTGACTTTCGGGGCAAGATCATCGCGAAGGAACTTCTGTGCATCGCATAGACTTTTCCTCCGGTAGAGGCGCCAATCGGGGAAGCTCTCCTCAACCATGGAACTGATACCCAGGAGGGATATATAGTTCTCGTCGAAAATTAAACAGTTGGTAGCCATCTGATGTATCTTCCTTAATACTTTTACAGGGTACGCATGCTTACGAGGGAATAAAAATATCCTCTATCCTTGCGCCAAAATACCGGGCGATCCTGAACGCCAGCGGCAGGCTGGGGTCGTACTTTCCCGATTCGATGGAGATTACTGTCTGGCGGCTTACTTCCAGGACATCTGCCATCTGTTGTTGGGTGAGTTGTTGCTTCTGGCGGTATGCCTTTAACCGGTTCTTCATGGTGCGCCTCAGTGCCCACTAGCAGTTGGCGAGATTGTCGGAAAACAGTTGCTCTACATGGTCATTGAGGGTTTTGGCCGGTTCGAAGTACTCAAGTTTCAGCTTTTTGCGGCTGGTTTCGTCGTCAAATTCCAACGGGAAGTTGACATTGTTTGAAATGTAACTGCGGCGCATCCCAATCAGTGGCGCAATAAACCAGAGCAGCCATTTGGGTGCCTCGTTGGTCGGAAGTTTGTCGCTGATATTGAAGCGCTCTGCATCGATCAGGCGCGCGATATCCAGCAGGCGCAGGCTCTCCGAGACCACGATGTAGCGGGCCTGGTCCTCGCCGTCCAGGGCGGCTTTTATATGCGCCTCTGCAACATCCCTTACGTCGACCAGGCCGAGCCACAGCCGCGGTACGCCCTTGCGGAAAGAGCCGTTGATGAACTGCCGCATCATATTGATGCTGGTGCTGTCTACGCGTCGCGATAGTGACGGGCCGAAAATGGCGCCCGGATGGATGGTGACCAGGCTCCAGCGCTGTTGTTTTTCCTGCTGTTGCCAGGCCCATTGTTCAGCCTGGGTTTTGGCGTAGGCGTAGGGGTTGCTGGCGAGGCTGGAACTGCGGTTGATATCGTCCGGTTTTACCAGTGACGCCCCTGCCTCGTTGACTTCGCGAGCGTTGTCGTACAGGGCCACGACACTGCTGGTCAGGACCACCCGCCTTACCGACGGTGTTCTCTCGACACTGTCGATTACATTCTGGGTTCCCTCCAGGGCCGGCCGCAGCAACTGTTCTTCGGGGAATTTGGCCTCCTCAAACAGATAGGGAGAGGCGGTATGGATTACCAGGGAGCAGCCCTCCATCGCGGGGTCAAAGCTCTTGGGAACGAGCAGGTCGGCTTCGAACAGTTTCAGCTTTTGCGGGTACTCCGCCGCAAGTTCAAGCAGGTGTTCGATCTTGTCCCGGTCGTGCAGGTTTCGCACCGTACCGTGCACCTCCAGCCCCTCGCGGAGCAGGTATTCGACGACCCATGACGCCAGGTAACCGCTGGCTCCGGTGACCAGTACTCGTTCACTCATTGTTGTTCCCTCATCTAACATCGCAATTTTGATTTATCCCCGGGGCCAATCCCTGCCTGCGGGCCCAGTTCACGATTGGGCTTTGGTTGTCAGGGCCGGTAGCGCCTGTCACTCAGCGACAGGCTGATCGCCCATACTGCGAGGACCAGCAGCATCGCCCAGAAACTGTTGAAAGCCGGCAGCAGCCTGTTCACCTGCAAGACGCCGATCATGGCGAAAAGCGAGAGCAGGACCGGCAGCGCAATGGCGCATGCCTGCCGATGGAGGCTCTGGTGAAATTCGTCGCAACGGCGGTAAAAGAAGTGCACCAGGAATACCAGCCCTGCGGCGGCCAGCAACAGGCCCCCGATAATCAGCCAGCGACTGACCTCTGCCTGCAGGTAGAGCGGTGCGAATGAAGCCGCTATTCCCGCAGCCAACAGAATCAGGCCGATCAGTATCCGGGCCAGGTAGGCCGGGCTCAGCCTGACTACATCTTCATCTTCTTTCGACATGGAGTGCTCCACCTCTTCGTATCGTTGCCGCGGCATGTAAAGCAGTCTTTACATGCTATGGAGCGGCTTACCGCATGTCAAGTGTGCTTTACAGTCAATATGATGAGATTGACGCCTCATCCGGCAGAGCTGCCGGTTGTTGTTCCCGGTACTGTTGCGGCCGGTTTTTCAGCGTGTCCCCGATTACGGCGGATAACTCCGCGGCGGCTTCCGCCAGGAAGAAGTGACCGCCGCGGAGCCGGTGGTGGCGATAGTCGGTGCTGGTTTCGCTTTGCCAGGCCCGCACCCAGTCCTCCCGCACTCCCGGATCATCAGCGCCATGCAGGCTGGTTATCGGAATCTGCAGCGGCGGACGGGGCAGGTACTGGTATCTGTCCAGTAGCCGAAAATCGGCGCGGAGTATCGGCAATACCAATTGCAGCAGCTCCGGTGTATCGAAGATGGCGGGGTGCAGGCCGCCAAATCGGCCGATGCGTTCGAGAAACTCCCGATCCGGCAGATGGCTGTAGCGCTCGTATTCTCCATCGAGGGCTGGAGCACCCCGCGCGGCGACGAACAGGTGCTGTGGTCGCGGTCCGGCCCCCGCCATCTGTCGGTGTGCCAGCTCGAAAGCCAGCAGCGCTCCCATGCTGTGGCCGTAGAGCGCATAGGGCCCGGTTACCGACTGTTGCAATTGTGCCTGCAGGCAGTCGAGCATGGGCATCAGCCGATCGATCGGCGGTTCACTGAAACGCTGCTCGCGACCCGGCAGTGACAGGACATGGAGTTCAATCTCCCCGGCGACATGCTCGCGCAGTGAGTGAAAGCCGGTGGCACCGCCGCCGGCATAGGGCAAACAGAACAGTTGCATGATTTGCCTTTAAAAAAAATAATCGAAATAGAGCATCAGCCGGTCCTTCTCTTCAAACTGGCCGAAGACCCCCTTGCTGTTACCGGCGTAATTTTCGTACTGGAGATAGGCTGAAAGCCGGTCGTCAAAATCGTACATGACCCGCCCGCGAAAGGCGGAGTCGCGATCGTTCAGACTGTACAGGAATAGTCCTTCAATGCGCCAGATCTGGTTGGTAAAGTCGCGACTGAAGTTGAGGGTCAGGGTGGAATCCACTTTGTCACGCACCAGCCCTTCGTCGTTTCCGCTGATCACGCTCTGGAACAGCTGGGCGCTGACGAAGTGATCGGTCCAGCCATACCAGTCGATGCCGAGTACATAACTGAAGTCCTGGCGCCGCTCGATTCCCTGGTTCTGTTGGATATCTTCGCTGAGAATGTAGCGATGGCTGTCAAAAGCATATTCGCCGCGATAGACAAATTGTCCGGAGGCAGCGGAAAAGCTGCCTCCCAACGTATGGGTGCGTTCGTAGGAGGGTTGGAAGCTTACCAGTCCTTCATCGCCGACCCAGCGGCGCCGGACGACCTGTTCGTCGTTGTAGTGGTAGAGATAGTTGAACGACAGGTCCCAGTTATCGACGACTCTACTGATCTTTGCACCGTAATCGGCGTCTTCCACCCAGTCGCCATCCGGTCGTTGCAGTGGCTCTACGCTGATGGCGGTGGTCGACGGCGGTGGTGAGGCAATGATCTTGGGGGATGTGAGAAAATAGCCATCGGGATCTGCGACATAGTCGCTGTAGGTATTGTCGGGGATCCACAGTAGCTGCAGCTGTCCCCAGTCGGTGCGGCGTTGATAGTTGGCCATCCACAGTGGAATACGCGAGTCGATTGGCTCGGCCATGATGAAATCGCGAAAATCCACCGGGTTGACGAGGTCCATTACCCGCAACCCGTCGGCCGCCCCCCAGAAGACCTGCTGCTTGCCCAGCGTCATGTAGCCGTCGCCGACGCGGGTCTGCAGGTGCAGTTCAAACGGATCGGCGCTGACATAGTCGTTGTAGCGATGTATTTCGGATGCTTCGGAGCGTTCGACCTGGTCGTTGTAGGCGGCGTCAAACTGTCCGGGCGAGAGCAGGACTCTCGGCTTGAACACGATTTCGGTGCTGTCACCGTAGCTCAGCTCCCACTCCGGTTGCAGCCTGATCAGGGACCGGTCGTAGTCGTTGTGGGTCTGGCTGCTGTGCTCGACGCGTACCCGGCCACCGAAGTCTTCAAGCTCCAGTGCGTCGGCGTTGCAGATTGTGGCGCTGGATAAAAGCGTAACTGCTGAAAGAATGGGGATTTTTTTCATGGTTTCCCACTGTTTGGCCAGCCCCTGCCCGAATGGCAGGGGCTGGCTGGATTGGTGGTTAAAGTTGCTGGTTGGCAACATAGCTGCGGGTGAAGACGTTTTCGGGTATCCCTTCATCGACCTTGAAATCGTTGAGCAACACGGTGGTCTTGTGTCCCGTGGCCTGGGTCGTCATCTCGATGCGCATCGGGCGCCACACTGTTTTACCGCCCTCCGCGGGGTAGGGCCTGACGTCCGATGACGTCCGGATCTTGAAGAGTTCGCCGTTCTTGTTGAAATAGTGCTCCTGGATCGCCGCAAAGTGCTCCTGGTCAACCCAGATGATCCGCTTGCTGTTTTCACTCTCGCGAATCTGGTGCTCGGTAACCGGAATGGCTTCGATCACCCAGCAATGCTTTTCCACGCCCAGCGCATCCTCGATGGTCTCCTCGCGCAGGAGGGTATATTCATGGTTCTTGGAGCCGACCACGCCGTCGGCGATCTCGAAGTCCTCGTAACTGAAGTCGGTACCCATGAAACTCTCGCTCTTGTTGGAGGCCGATATCCGGCGTACCCGTTTCAGGGCGGGCAGGTAGAGCCAGCGGTCGTCGTCTTCGGTGATCTCCTCCTTCTCCAGGGTCAGGATTCGTACATCTTTTACGTCCCGGGGGGAGCTGAACTCCAGGTAGGTTTTGCGGGCCAGCTGGTTGCTGTCGTCGATCAACATCAGCACATCGCGTACCCGCTTGTCGCCCCGGGCGTTGGTCAGTGTCATCTTCATGTTGGACTGTTCGGTGATGCTTTTCCGGGACGCCTCGTTGGCGAGCATGACCTCTCGCGGTGACAGGGCTTCCTTCTCCGCTTCTGTCATGTCTGATAGTTCGATGCCGATTGCCATCGCCTGTGAGCAGGCGCCGAGTAGCAAAGAGAGAATACCAATACGGCTTTTCATAAATCCTCCTGGGATAAAGTGGGTAGATTATTGGGGGGCCATTGCCGTTTCTGTTCTTTCGGGAGCGATTCCCGGTTCCGTCGTTTCGCCGGCAGTACCGCGCGATGCGAAGCGTGGTTTTGTCAGCAGTAACAGGACCGGCACCAGCAAGACAACGCTGATCGAGGTGGCCATCATCGAAATGGCGAGCAGGTAGCCGAAGTTCTTGACCACCACAAAACCGGAAGCGGTTACGACAAAGAAGCCCACCGCATTGGTAATGGCGTCGTAAATGATCGAGCGGCCGACGAGCATCTGTGTCTTGTGGCAGGCCTCGGGGATGTCGCTGTTATTTTCCCGCCTGTGGACCCGCAGTCGGTCGAGGTAGTGCAGGGAAAAGTCAATGCCGATCCCCGCCATGACCCCGGAAATACACGCCGCGGCGATGTCCAGGCGGATACCGGCGAAGCCCATGACCCCGAAGGTGACCAGGCCGCCCATGACCACGGGAAGAACGGCGATAAAGCCGGCACTGATTGCGCGGTAGATCAGGGAGACGAAGAAAATGATGATGCAGACCGACAGGATGATATTGAGAACCTTGCCCTTCACCACATATTCCGATTGCGCGATCCAGAACAGCGTGTCGCCACCGAACTCGACGTTGGCACCCTGCGGCAGGTTTGCACTCCAGAAATCCCGTGCCTGCCGGTAGAGACGGGCGTGGTCATCCGGGTCGGATGTGTTCAGCGTGACCTGGATACGGGCGCGCCGGTAGTCGTAGTCAACCAGGTTGGCGAAGTCGCCCGGTGTGCCGGAGATGTCGTACAGGAACAGGTACTGTGCGATCTCATTCCGGGTGTCGGGGATCCTGCCGACGCCACCCCATTCCGGATTCAGGGACTTGGCCACCTGCATCACCACATCGGAGAAGGAAGTGGCGTGGCCCACGCCCGGCTGCTCTTTCATGAACGCCTCGAATTCGGCGATTTTTCGCAGGTACTCCGGGGATTTGATGCCGCCGGATTCGGGGGCCTCCACCATGACGCTGAGCACACGCACGCCGCCCAGGTTATCGCCGAACTTGTCCAGCGAAACCTTGCCGCGATGGCCGTCTGGAAAAATGCTGGCGACATCGAGACCGGTTTCAATGCGCTGGATACCGAAGACCGACAGGGTGGCGACCAGGGCGAAGGCGGTCAGTACCAGGAGGGGACGATTCAGGCTCAACCAGGTCATCCGCTGCAGTACGCCGGTGAGCCAGCGGGTGCCGCGCAGGTTGTCGGTGTCGCGCACCTGGATCTTCAGCATGGCAAGTAGGGACGGGATCACCGTGGCGCACAGGAACAGTGAAAACAGGATAGCCACAGAGAATATGATGCCGAACTCGCGGATGGAGAGTACATTGAACACCACCAGGCTCATGGCGCCGAGGGAACTGGTAATGCCGGCGAGGAACAATGGCCTGCCCAGGTGCTCGACCGCTGAGAAAGCGGCCTGTTTCGGCGAGAGACTGCCGTTGTCGCGCGTGGCCGCATAGTAATGCAGCATGATGTGGATACTGAAAGAGCTGCCGATGATGACCAGCAGTGCGGGCAGCATTGACGAAACCACACTCTGTTTCAGGCCGATATGCCCCATGAAACCCAGTGTCCAGACGATGCTGATTACGATCGAGAGCCAGGGCAGCGCCACCCCCCGCGGCGAACGCAGGAAGAAATACAGCACGGCCATGATCATCAGCAGCGACAGTGGCGTCAGCAGGTTTGAGTCTGCCTGCACGCCGGAATCGATCTCCTCTGAGAAGATTTTCTCGCCGGAGGCGTACAGGGTTTCCGGGCCCTCGTACTTGCGGATCAGGTCGTAGACCTGGCGATACACGGTCGCCTGGTCGGCGCCATCTTTCAGGTTGGCGACAATGGCGGTGAAACGGTGATCGTCGGATACCAGCGCGCCGCGAATCATGTCGTTGCCATCGACTTTGCGTTGCAGCGCTGCAATCTCTTCCGGGGTGGCCGGAACCTCTTTCATCAGTGTGCCGATGGCAAGGCCTTCGTCAGTGCCCACGACATTGTTGACGGTCGACAGGCTGGTGATTTCATTGGGAATCACATAGTCGACTTTTTCCAGTTCAAGCGACAGGTCGGCAACCTTCTGCAGGGTGTCGGTGTTGTAGATGTTGTCGGTTTCTATACCGATCAGGATGGCGCTTTTGTCGCCGAAGATCTCGTCGATACGTTCCTTGGTCGCCACGATCGGGTCGGATTCCGGCAGCTCGGAATCCGAGTTGTTGCGGATTTCCAGTTTGGGCAGCCCCAGGCCGAGCAAAACCGTTGCGATCAACAGGCCCAGCAACGTGGTGCGGGGCCAGTCGATTATCGCTTTAAAGTACCACTTCATCGTCAATCTCCTTGGCAGATTCATTTTCTGGTGGGTGGGGGAAGTGGGCGGCCCGTTTGCCGGTTTGAGCCTGGGGGATACCCGGCAGTAACCGCGCTGACAGATCGCTCTGCAGTAATGGGAGTTCGGTTTCCTTGTAGCTGGCGTCCACGTAGCCATCGGGCCTCACCAGGGCGACGAGGCCGGCGCTACCGCGCCAATCGCGCGGTCGTTGTGCAAAGTAGCGCGCGGTAGGCCCCTGCGGTGAGGGCGCGCGTTCCTGGTCGAAGGCTATCTCCATCGAGGCCGCGACCGCCGGGTAACTGGACACGCAGCTGCCCAGTGCTGACTGCAGTTCGGTATCCGGTTGGCCGTCAGTGAAGTGCAGCAGGCAGTAGCCCGAAGCGGACAGCTGCTGATGCAGGCGCAGCTTGTCGCCGGCGCTGTCTAGCAATGGCAGATCGGGCAGTCTGCAGCCCGCAAGCGCTGGCCGGCCGGCGTCGCGTCGCCAGGCCGGGCCGCAGTCGCGATAGTGCACCGCCAGCCCCGAGGCATTGAGGGAGAGTTTTTTCTGCAGGCGTGGCGAGGGGAACAGCAGTGGCATCAGCAGGCGCGACAGGCCGGTCTTGATCGGGTTGTTGCTGGCAAAGCGGCGGGTCATGGCATCGGTGCTGGCCAGCACCTGCTCGGCGACTTGCCGGCGTTCGGTTTCGTAGCTGTCCAACAGGTCGGCGGATGCCCACCCCCTGTAAACCATGGCCAGCTTCCAGCCCAGGTTGAAGGCGTCCTGCAGGCCGGTATTCAGGCCCTGGCCACCGATGGGGCTGTGAATATGGCAGGCGTCGCCGGCGAGGAAGATCCGGCCGTGCCGGAAGCGGTCGGCCAGGCGCCGGTGGTAGCGGGTGGTGCTGATCCAGTCCGGTTCCGACAGTCTTACATCGGTGAAGCCCTTGTGTGCCAGCAGGTCGTGCACCTGGTCGAGTGTCGGCGGCCGCTCGAACTGTCCGGTTTGCACGTCGGTGACCACCCGGTGTCGGCGCCCGGCAAATGGCATCACCATCAGGTAGCCGCGGCGCGACAGGAACGTATGGGCCTCGTAGTTGTTGCCGGACCAGTGCAGACGCGCGTCGACTACCAGGAATTCACTGTCGTAGGTGTCGCCACCGAAACCGACCTGCAACAGTTTGCGAACGCGGCTGTGGGCGCCGTCACAGCCGATCGCGTATTCGTGTCGCGAGCGGAGACCGGAACCCAGGCTCAGGGTAACCCCGTCGTCATCCTGGGCCAGCAGGTTCAGCTGCTCGCCCCAGTGGACCTGGCCGCCCAGTTCCTGCAGGCGTCCGCGGAGAATTTCCTCCAACTGGTATTGGGGCAGGCTGACAAAGTAGGGGAAGGCGTTGTCCAGGTGCCTGAAATCCAGTGTCCCCAGACGCTGTTGCCCGGAGTAGAGGTTCATCCGGCGGATAGCGCGACCCTGTGCCACCACGGCATCACTGATCCCGATCTGGCGGAACAGCTCCAGGGTTCTGGCGTGCAGGGCAAAGGCCTTGGATATTTTCGCCTTGCGGATTTCGCGCTCGTAGACATCGACATCGATGCCCTGCTGGCGCAACAGGCAGGCCAGGGTCAGGCCCACCGGACCCGCGCCGACAATTGCTATGGTCATAGGGCAGCACCTTGTTGTTGCAATGGGGCCGGGCTCCGCTGGTCGTTGCGGTGCAGTGGATCGAAGGTGAGGTAGTAGGCGAAGTCGGCGGCATCGAGCATGGCCAGGTCGCCCTCGCTGTCGCCGTACACGTGCAGTTCGTAGCGGTCGAGATCGCCCAGTTGGAATTCCAGGCAGCGAAGCTTTTCCGGTCCCTGGCAGTGGGTGCCGAGCAGTTCGCCGGTCAGGCGGCCGCGCCCGTCGACTTCGAATTCGGAACCGAAAACGGTATCGATACCGACGCTGGCGGCCCAGGGGCGCAGGTAGCTGGCGGCGCTGTTGCTGACCAGCAGCAGGCGGTGGCCCCGCGACTGGTGCTCCTCGAAGGAGCGCAGGGCGTCGGCCCGTACCCAGTCGGGGATCTGTTCCAGTGCAAACCGTCGGCTCAGGGCGAGAAAGCGCTGTTCATCGATGCCTTTCAGCAGGCGGCGTATCAACACTTCCCGCGCCGACATCACCGGTTGGTTGCGGTAGTAGATGCCGATGATCCAGGGAATCATGGTCACGGTCGTGAACCAGAATTTCCAGGGTCCGCTCAACAGGCGGAGGAAGCGCCAGAAGGTGTGGCGGTCGGTGATGGTGCCGTCGAAATCGTACACCGCCACCACCGGTTTACCGGTCTCTGTCATGGTGGTTATCCCGCAATAATGGCCTGGCCGTCGCGCAGGTCGTCGTAAGTGGAAGCCGCAAAGATCACCGCCTGCGACTGCAGGGTGCCGATTACCTGTCCGGCCTGGATAAACTGAACCGACGCCGCGGCGCGTTCCAGCACGCCTTCCGTGTATTGGCACCGGGAAAATTCCAGGCCGGCGAATACGGCTTTGTTCAGTTCGGCAAAGCGGCCGAAGCTGCAGTTCATGTCGTTGAGGATGAATTTATGTCCCAGGGGCACGTCGAAGTGGCGGTGCACTATCGCGGTGGCGGCCTGCCGGGCCGCTTCCACTAAATAGAGTCCCGGCACATGGTCCTGCGCGTGTTCGTAGTGATAGGGGTGCTCGCTGTCCTGGGTGATTTCGGCAATAAACCGCTGTGCACCCAGGCGATCGATGCGGGCCACCAGGACATTGCGCTCTTCGCGCTTGTGAACCCAGTGCCGGTCCAGCCGCTGCAGCGCGGGGAACTGTGAACTCGTCTCCCAGTTTCGCGCGGCGGCGATGAATTCGGCCTCTTCTTTATCGACGTCAGTGATGGGTGCCGGTGCGCCGCTGCCCGCGTCGGCGTGCTGCACTTTCTCGATAAGCTCACCGACACTGCCGCCGCTGAAGTAGAAACTGAGTGGCACCCCGGCCGCGGCGCCAAAGCGCTTTTTCAGTGAGGCATTGAATTCGGCCAGCATCATCGATTCCATCTGCAGGTCGCGCTGGAATTGCATCTGCGGCCGGATTTCCGCGGCGGGGCGGTGCGCGAAATCGGCGATGTGGGCCAGCAGTTCGTCGCGGGAGACGGAAGTTGCCGGCCGCGTTGCCACCGGTGTTCGCTCGTCGGTGTCGATCCAGCAGCGGGTGCGCGCAAACGGGTAGGTGGGGACGGGCTGTTTGCGATACGGCAGGTGCCGGTAAACCGCCGGCCAGTCGATATCGATACCCGCACAGTAGGCGCGCGCCAGGCTTCCCCAACAGGCCTGTTCCATGTCGCGCGGGTCGCCGTCGGTGCGGATATCCAGTCCCGGTGGCGGTGTCGCGGGGCTGTCCGATGGCGCGGGCCAGCTGTCGGCATCGAGGTATTCCAGGCGGCTGACATGCCCGCCGCTGTGGCAGTCGATGACTATCGGCAGGGGGATCGGATTGTCGGGCGCGGGCGCGTTTCCGGCGGCCTGGTGCAGCAACAGGTCGAGGCACTGGTCGAGCCGCAGTGCGCCCTGGGCACGGGCGGCGATAGCCAGGTTGTGGTTGTCGCAGGCGATGGTCGCCAGCGGCAGGCCGGCGTCCCGCAGCCACTCGGCAAAGCTGAGCAGGGCCAGTGTATTGCCGCCGACGGATACATCGCCGTCGAGGTCGAGCGCCGCGCGGCGCTCGTGCAGCCGCGCCCGCAGCGATTGCTGTCGCTGCCAGAGACACTGTTGCAACAGCCCCGGGGATTCGCTCGAGACCTGCCACGCGCTGCCAAACAGTCCCAGGGTTGAAGCCGCTTCGCCCCGGTCGCAGGGGGTGAGCCCGCTGTCTTCGCCCAGCCACCAGGCGCCGCGCACCGGGTGGTGACGCCGCCCTGCGGCGGCGGTGATGGCGGCGTTCGCGAGGTGCCCGCTCAGGTCCGGCAGCCTTTTGTGCCAGGCGGCGGTCAGCTGTCGCAATTGCGCATCACTGGCGGCGGACAGCGGCAGCAGCAGCGGGAAAATGGCGGCTTGCTCGCCGCGGGCCGCTTCCGGCTCGCGGTAATGTTCCAACACCAGGTGCGCGTTGGTGCCGCCGATGCCGAAGGAGCTGACGCCGGCAATCCGCCGCTGCCGTTCGCCCGGCCAGTCGACCGCTTCGCGGTTAATCCGGAACGGTGTCTGTTGCAGCGGGATATTCGGGTTGGGGCGCCGGAAATTGACCAGCGGTGGAATGCGTCCCTCGCGCAGGGCGTAGGTGGCCTTGAACAGGCCCGCCATGCCGGCGGCCGCTTCCAGGTGGCCGATATTGGCCTTGACCGATCCCAGGTAACAGCTCTGCGGGGCGGCGCCATCCGACTGGTAGAGTTCGGTCAGTGCGGCCACCTCGATGGGATCGCCGAGCGGGGTCGAGGTGCCGTGGCCCTCGACATAACCGATCTGTGTCGCCGACACGCCGGCATCCGCCAGCGCCTCGGCCAGCGCGTCGATCTGGCCGTCGGTGCTGGGGGCGGAGAAACTGACTTTGCCGGCGCCGTCGTTGTTGACGGCACTGCCGCGAATCAGGGCGTAGATATGATCGCCGTCGGCCACCGCGTCCTCGACCCGTTTGAGTAGGACCACGCCGGCGCCACTGCCGAATACCGGGCCGCTGCCGTCGGCATCGTAGGGGCAGCAGCGGCCGTCGCGGGAACTGATGCCGCCCTCCTGGGCCAGATAGCCGGTCAGCGCCGGGATATTGATCTTGGCCGCGCCGCCCAGTGCCATGTCGCACTCGTAATTCTGCAGCGCCCGACAGGCCTGGTGCACCGCCACCAGCGAGGTGGAGCAGGCGCTGTTGACGGCCACGCTGGGGCCGGTGAGATTGAGTTTGTAGGAAACCCGGGTGGCGGCGTACTCCTTGTCGTTGCCGAGCAGTATCTGCAGGCCGGAGAGCTGGTCGTCCGGGTCTATCTGCCCGCGCAGGTTGTTGACCAGGTAATTGCAGTAGCCGGTGCCCAGGTAGACGCCGACTTTGCCCCCGGCGGATTCGGGCCGGTAGCCGGCATCCTCGAAGGCCGAGTGACACAGCTCCAGCAGTATCCGCTGCTGCGGATCGATGATACTGGCCTCGCGATGGCCGTAGCCGAAGAAGCCGTGATCGAAGCAGTCGCTGTCGGCCATGCCGCTGGCGACGGGCACATAGCCCGGTTCCGACCTGAGGGCCGCGCTGACACCGGCGGCATCCAGCTGTTCGTCGCTGAGCCGGGTCAGCAGGGAGCGCCCCTCGAGCAGGGCGTGCCAGAAGTCCTCCAGGCTGTCTCTGCCGGGCATGCGCCCGGCCATACCGACGATGGCGATGCGGCCCTCCTGTTCGGGCGTCAGTGTCGCGTCCATCTCACACCTCCTCGCCGGTTGTCTGGGGCCGGCGCCGGCGGCCGCGCGCCGCGGCGCGCTTGGCGGCACGGTCGCGGTTGGCACTGACGTCCACTTTGCCGCCGTCCTCTTTTTCCAGGTGGGTTACCAGGCTGCGCAGGGTGGGGAAGCGGAACAGGTCGGTGACCGCCAGCTCGCGTCCCAGCTCCTCCTTGAAACGCTTCTGGATCTTCACCATATGGATGGAGTTGGCCCCCATCTCGAAGAAGTTGCCCTCCACATTGATACGTGGCAGTTCCAGAATGTCTGCCAGCACCTCGGCGAAGCGTTTTTCCGTGGGCGTCTCCGGCGCTACATAGTGTTCCTCGAGTGCCTTTGTCACCGCCTTGCCGGAATTCTCCCGCAGCTGTTTGCGATCCACCTTGCCGTTGTCGGTGAGCGGCAGTGACTGGTAGAGCACTACCCGCGTCGGCACCATATGCTCCGGCAGGCGCCCGGCCAGGTACTGCAGCAATTGCTCTTCCAGCGGCAGGTCCGTTTCCTGCGCGTCGTTGTCGGGTTTCTCCAGCCAGTAGTGGGTCTGCGCCTCGGTGATGGCGCCGCCGGTGAAGCTGTGCAGGACCTGGTGGGAATCGCCCAGTTGCAGGGCGCGGCGGAATTCGTCGCTCTCCTGCAGGCCGCCCACCGGGCACAGCCCCAGCAGGTGATCCACCGCCGAGCCCATCAACAGCTGCCCCATGTAGCCGGCTTCCAGCAGGCAGAAGTCCCGCGCCACCTCGCCGTACATCGGCGCGATGGCATCCAGGTCCGCCACCAGGAAGACACTGAAGGCCGCGGCCTGGTAGAGGGGATTGAGGTAACCGGCGTAGAGATCGCTCTCGGCACCGGTGGGCGGCGCCAGTTGCACCAGTGCGCCGGCGTCCGGATCCAGGTAGTAGTAACCGCCGGCCAGGCCGTCCACGGCATCCGGCTTGATAAACAGGTAGGCCTGCACCGGGTAGAGGCCGCCGGCGGACGGATAGCGGTATTTGGGCAGTACCTGGCCCTCGAGGCGGGTCAGCGAAAGTCCGCCCAGCAGGGCTTGCAGCGCGGCGGCGGTGGCCCGGCCATCGTAGCGGCGGAAGCTCTGGCGGCGCAGGTAGTCGCGTTCGTCGCCGCCGCTGTCCAGCGAATGTCGCTCGCCGTCGAGGCGGCGGCGGCCGTGCTCACTGAGGGTGAACTGCAGCCGCTCCACGGCGTTGGTGATGACGCCCTGTTGTTCCTCTTCACTGAGGAAGTCGGCGGTCTTGTTGGCCTGGGCGAAGTCGCCGGCACCGCTGTGGGACACGTGGGCAACCAGGTGTTTCTGCAGCCCCTCGCCGGCATCCACGACCACCGCGTTGTCGACGCCGTCGAATTCCTGCAGGGCGTGTTCTATTTCGCCGGCCTCGATCCGCTGGCCGCGGATTTTCATCTGGAAATCCTTGCGGCCGACGAACTCGATGCGCCCGTCCGGCAGGTAGCGGCCCAGATCGCCGGTGCGGTAGATGGGCTCACCGGTCTGGGGATGGGGTGCGAAACTGCGTTCGGTGTTTTCCCGGTCGCGCCAGTAGCCCGGCGACACGCACTCGCCGGCGCAGCAGAGTTCCCCCGGCACCCATACCGGACAGGGTTTGCCGCCCTCGCCGAGCACGAAGTAGCGGCTGTTGCGGATGGGTTTGCCGTAGGGAACGCCGCTCCAGTCCGGTGTGGCGTCGTTCATGAAATTCCAGATATTCCACACCGTGGTCTCGGTCGGCCCGCCGATACTCAGGCAGTCGGCGCCGGGAGCAATGGCGTGAATACGCTGCGGCAGTGCCGGCGATACCCAGTCGCCGCCCAGGATTACCGCGCGCAGTGTCGGCAGCGCCGCCCGCGCAGTGTCGCCCTCGACCGATTCGAGCAGCATGTCCATCAGCGCCGGTACCGAGTTCCACAGGGTGACCGAGTGCGCCTGCAGCAGCGCCAGCCAGTGGCCGGGTTCGCGGCGCTTGTCCTCGTCGGGCATGACGATGGCGGCACCGGCGCTGAGGCAGCCGAACAGGTCGTAGACGGACAGGTCGTGGTTCAGGGCGGTGATATTGAAGGCCCGGTCCCCGGGACCGACGTCGAAGTGTCCGTTGGTGTGTTCGACCATGTTCACCACGTTGCGGTGGCTGATCATCACGCCCTTGGGCTTGCCGGTGGAGCCGGAGGTGTAGAGCACATAGGCGAGATCGGCCTGCTTCTGCAGCGGTGCCAGGTCGTCGCCGGCCGGGGCTTCGGCGGTGGCATCCACGGTCAGCACTTCAATGGTGTCGGGCCAGTCCAGGCCAGTATCGGCGCAGTCGAGCAGCAACTGGCACTCGCCGTTTTCCAGCAGGTAGTCGATGCGGCTGCGCGGCTGCCGGATGTCCACCGGCAGGTAGGCGCCGCCGGCGATCAGGATCGCCATCACCGCCAGCACCTGTTCGGCGCATTTGGGCATCGCCACGGCCACCAGCTGGTTGGGGCCCAGGCCGCGCCGGCGCAACTCGGCGGCCAGCGCATTGGCGCGGCAGCGCAGCTGTTCGTAGCTGAGCGTCGTGCCGCCGGCGATCACGGCCGGTTCGTGCGGATGGCGCGCGGCGGCGCGGTAGAAGCCCTCCTGCAGCAGCCAGTCGCCCACCGGCGCCGCGGTATCGTTGGCCTCCGCCATCAGCGCCTGCTGTGCCGCCGGCACCAGGTTGCAGTGCGCGCTCTGCCAGTCTTCGGGGGATTCGGCCAGGCGGCCGATCATCTGGCAGTAGGCGGAGAACATCCGGTCGATCATGCCCTCGGGGAAGAGTTCCTCCACCGCGTCCCAGTTGAACTCCAGGCCGCCGCTCTCGTACCAGACGTGCACGTCGATCCAGACCTGTGGCGTCTGGCTGATGGTGTATTTCACTTCGCCCAGTTCGCTGCCGATCATGGATTTCAGCGACGAATCCCACTCGTCCACGCCCGAGGGCAGGCTGGTGTAGACACAGGGGTAGGCGCCCGCGGAGATGCGGCCGCGGGTCTGGTTGATCATGCGCAGTATCTGCACGCCGCTGATGTGGTGGTGCTGCAGCCCCTCCATCAACTGGCGCTGTACATCCCGAACCCGCTCGACGAAAGACTGTGTCCGGGAATAATCGAACTCCACCAGCGTGAAGGAGGAGAAGTTGCCCAGCACATGGTTGACGTCCGGGTGCCAGTCCTGGCGATTGAAGACCGGAACGTTGATACAGAAGCGCGGGCTGCTGCTCCAGGTGGCCAGCACCTCGCCGTAGACGGCCAGCAGCGTGGCGGCCTGGGTCAGGCCGTGGGTCTGCATGGTTTCCTTGAAGCGGCTCCAGTCCGCCACCGAGAGGCCGCTCTCCCAGCGTTTGCTGCGATGGTTTTTTACCTGGGACGGCTTCTTCACCAGCGGCAGTTCCGGCGCCGGGGCGATATCGCGGATGCGCTGCTGCCAGTATTCCAGGCTGCGCCGGTAGGCGGCGGTGCCCTCCTGGGCGCGCTGGGTCAACAGGTAGTCGCGGAAGGTCAGCGTCAGTTCCGGCAGCGGCTGCTGCGGCTCCCGGTAGAGCAGAATCAGTTCGCGGAACAGGATCAGGAAGCTGCGGAAATCCAGGAAGGTGCCGTCCACACTCAGGTGCAGTCGCACGCGGTTGCCGTCGAGCAGCGACGCGCGCAGGTCGAAAGCGGGCCAGGTTTCCAGCGGCAGTACCTGGTGGGACATTTCCTCGCGGGTGGCGAGCAGCGCTTCCTCTCGCGCCTGCGGGTCCAGCTGGCGCAGGTCGTTCACGCGGATGCGGTAGGGCTCGACGCTCGCGGCCACTACCTGTTCGCCGCTGGGCAGGATACAGGCGCGCAGCATGTCGTGGCGGCTCACCAGGCGTTGCCAGGCGGTTTCGAAGCGCGCCAGGTCGAGTTGTTCGCTCTCGATTTCCTTGTAGCCGTGCAGCGACATGCCGCCCAGGTCGAAGACCCCGGTGCGACCGATCCAGTAGGCCTGCTGCATGTCGGTGATCGGGAAGGGCTGGAAGCGCTCGGATTCCGACTGTACCAGCGGTACGGTTTCCTCCGCCTGCGACAGGGCGCCCTGGCTCTTCAGCGCCGACTCCTGCAGTTGCGCCAGCGTCATGCCGCCCATCATGTCGGCGATGGCGATATCGGCACCGAAGCGTTTCTGCAGTTTGCTGCGCAGGTCCACCGCGATCAGCGAGTCGACCCCGAGGGCGGTGAGTTCCCGCTGCGGGTCGTCGAGTGCCCCGGCCTGGCAGCCGAGTGCCCGGGCCACGGTTGCCAATGTCTCACGCCGCAGGTAATCGGCGCGCTCTTGCGGTGGCAGCTGTCGCCAATCGTCGGCGTCGCTGTCTTCCGGCTGCAACCGCGACTGCAGTTCGGCAAACAGCTGCCGCGGTGGTTCGGTTTCCAGGTAGCGCGCCCAGTCCACCTGGATCAGCCCCTGCACTTGCTGGGGCAGGGCCAGGGCGCGATCGAGAGCGTCCAGGCCGCTGTCGCGGTCGAAGGCGGTAATGCCGCGCTCGCGGTAGTAGCGCTGCACGGCCGGATCCAGGCGGCTGGCCATGCCGATATCCGCCCAGGGCCCCCACAGCAGGCTCTTGCCGGCCGGGTGGTTGCCGAGGGCCGCATTCAGGTAACTGTTGGCCACGGCGTAGGCGGCCTGGCCCTGGGTGCCGAGCAGGGCGGACATGGAGGAAAAGCCCACCAGCTGTTCCAGCGGCTGGTCGGCCAGCGCCCGCAGCAGGTTGTCGGTGCCCTGTACCTTGGCTGCCAGTACGGCCGCCACGCTGTCTTTATCGAGTGCATCCAGTGGCTGGTCGCGCACGGTTCCGGCGGCGTGCAGCAGGCCGTTCAGTTGCACACCGTCGGCGCGCAGCGCCGCCGCCCAGGCATCGACCGCGGCGGCGTCGGCGATATCGCAGCGCACCGCGTGGACCGCGATCCGGCGCCGGGCGCAGTGTTCGGCAAAGCGCTGCACCGCCTCGCCGGGCTCGCTGCGGCCCAGCAGGTACAGACCGGTGGCGCCGCGCTCGGCCAGGTATTCGGCCGCGGCCAGGCCCAGGCCGCCGAGCCCGCCGGTAATGGCGTAGTTGCCGCGGATCTCGCGCGCCGCCGGCGCCGGTACCGGGCGGCTGTGCAGAACCATGGCGTGCGGTCCGTCGGCGGTCAGTGCCAGTTCCTCGGCGCCGCTCGCCAGGGCGCGGCCCAGCGCTTCGCAGAGTGCCGCACTGGTGTCGAATTCCGTCGCCAGGTCTATCGCCCGGCACTGCAGTGTCGAGCCCTCGCTGCGGGCGACGCGCAACAGTGCCGGCAGGGCCGATGCCGCCGGTTGCACCGGCATCCCCAGGTCGATGGCGCCGCCGCGGGTCAGGCATACCAACCCGCCGGGCAGCGACCGCGCCTGCAGCACCCGCACCAGCGAGGCGAGGCGCGCGACCTCCCGCTCCAGGCCGGCGTCGGTATCCGGCTGGTAGAGGACGCCGGTGGGCGTGGAGGTGACGGCCTGCAGCAGTTCCCGCCACTGGCTGTCCAGCTTTTCCGGGTCGGCACCCAGATGCTGCGGGTCGATGTACTCGTGGTCAATTGCGGCAAAGTCGTCGCGCAGCGACGCGGCGCCGATCACCAGCCAGGGTCGGTCGGCGTCGGGCCACCGGTAGTCGTCCGCGGTGACGAGCGGCTGCCATTCGGGCGTCAGCAGCGGCTGCGCCGGGGCGCCGGCGCGCAGCATCCGGAACAGGCCCCGCTCGTCGGTGACGCGCGCCTGGAAACCGACGATCTCGGCGACGATCTGGCCGTCGCCGGTAAACAGGGTGATATCGCCGAGTACGCGTTGGCTGTCCGGATCCGGGGATTCGCGCAGCGTGGCGGCGCACCACAGGTCGCGGTTGTTGCTGCCCGGGCTCAGATAGCGGAAGCGCTCCACGGTGAAGGGGATATAGATCCGGCCGCGGTTGAGGTGGGTGTTATCGCCGCTGGCGCAACAGGCGATCAGCTGGAAGCAGGAGTCGATCAGCCCCGGGTAGAGACCGTAGTCGTCTGCGCCGTCGGGCAGCGCGGGAACCCGCATGCGCGCGACCACCGTCCGGCCCCGCTGCCAGCCCTCGTCGATCCAGCAGAAAGCGCTGCCGAGGGTGTAGCCCTGGTCCCAGAACTCGCGGTAGAACTCGTCGCCGGAAATATGGCGTTCGTGATTGCTGGGATA
Source organism: Microbulbifer litoralis (assembly GCF_023634065.1). Lineage (GTDB taxonomy): Bacteria > Pseudomonadota > Gammaproteobacteria > Pseudomonadales > Cellvibrionaceae > Microbulbifer > Microbulbifer litoralis. The sequence continues at coordinate 55,308 of NZ_JALKCV010000001.1, read as the reverse complement.
TTCAAACCAGCGCGGCTGCGCCTCGCTGGACGGTGTCGCGGCGGCGGTGTCGAGGCGGCCCTCGGCGTGCAGTGTCTGCGCGCTGCCCTCCTCGAGCAGGCGCCTGAGCTGCAGCCGGTAACCGTCCTCGCACTTCTGGACATAGAGCTGCATCATCGCCAGCTCGCCGTCCGCCATCGCAATGGCCTCCGGGAACAGCAGGTCGCGCAGCTCGAAGTCGCTGTGGCCACAGGTATCGGTGGCCGCCAGCAGCATCATGGCGACGTGGGATGCGGCCGGTACCACCACCTGCCCATAGAGCCGGTGGTGGTCCAGGTAGGCGGGTGTGTGCGGCTGCCAGTTGGCCATGTAGAGGTGGCCGTCGCTGTCGGGAACCGGCAGGTGCAGGCCCCGTAATGGGTGTCCCGCCGTCGGGGCCGGCAGTGATGCGCGCGCACCGCCCTCGAGCCAGAAACGCTGTTTCTGCAGCGGGTGGCCGGGCAGCGCCAGCGGTGCGGGGCCGCCGGTCGGGAAGAGTGCGCGCCAGTCCAGGTCGCGACCGCTGCGGTAGAGCCCGGCCAGGGCCTGGGACAGGGGCTCCCAGCACTGCCCCTGGCGCAGGCTGGGCAACCACAGTGACGACTCCCCCTGGATACAGCGACGGCCCATGCCCAGCAGGGTGGCACTGGGCCCGACTTCCAGGTAGGCGCCGACGCCGGCGGCGGCCAGGTGCTCCATGCCGCCGAGGAAATTGACCGGCGCGGCGACGTGCTCCACCCAGTATTCGGCGCTCTGCACCCGCTCGCGCTCCTCGCGACCGGTGACATTGGAGATGAGGGCATAGTGCGGCGCGCGGTATTCGAGCCCCTCGGCCACGGCGCGGAACTCCGCCAGCATCGGTTCCATCAGCGGTGAGTGGAAGGCGTGGGAGACATTCAGCGGCTGGCACATGACATTGTGCGCCTCCAGCTCGCCGGCCAGGCGATCGATCGCATCCGCGGCGCCGGAGATCACCAGGCTGTCGGGGCCGTTGAAGGCCGCCACCGACAGGCGCTCGCCGGCGCGCAGCAGCGGTTCCACCTCGGCCCGGGGGGCCAGTACCGCGAGCATCTTGCCCGGTTCGTCCAGCGCCGCCATCAGCCGGCCGCGCGCGCAGATCAGGGTGGCGGCGTCTTCGAGGCTGAAAACCCCGGCGATGCAGGCGGCGGCGTACTCGCCAACGCTGTGCCCCATCACATAGTCGGGCTCTATCCCCAGTGACAGCCACAGCCTGGCGAGGCTGTACTCGAGGGCAAACAGCGCCGGCTGGGTGTAGCGGGTATCGTCCAGTTGCCCGCTGTCTTCCCCCCACAGCAGTGATGTCAGCGGCCGGTCCAGGTGTGCCTCCATGGCGACGGCACAGTGGTCCAGTGCCGCGCTGAAAACGCGATTGTCCCGGTACAGCGCCTCGCCCATGCCCGCATACTGGGAGCCCTGTCCGGTAAACAGAAAGGCCAGCGGGCCGTCGCCGTTGTCGGCGGTTGGCTCGCCGTCGCCGGCCAGCGACGCGGCCATCTGCTCGCGCAGTTCCGCACAGCTGCCGGCGTGGAAGGCCGCGCGGTGGGGATAGTGGTTGCGCCCGCGCGCCAGGGTGCGGGCGAAGGTCGCCACGGAAACTTCGCGCTGGCCGAGCAGTTGGCAATAGCCTTGCAGCAGTGATTGCAGTGCCTCGCGGCTGCGGGCCGAGACGACGATGGGCAGCGCATGCGGCTCGCCGGCCTGCGTTTCCCGCTGCTGCGATTCCGGCGCGGCGACGATCATATGGGCGTTGGTGCCGCTGAAGCCGAAGGCGCTGATGGCGGCCGTGGCGCGGTCGCTCTCCGGCCAGTCGGTGATCTCGGCCGGCAGTGCCAGGCGCGACCGGTCGGCGTCGATCTTGTCGTTCCAGTCGCCGCAGTGGAGGTTCGGCGGGATCTTCCGGTGCTGTAGGCACAGCACCACCTTGATCAGCGCGGCGATCCCGGCCGCCGACTCCGCGTGGCCGATATTGGATTTCAGCGCACCCAGGTAGAGCGGGTGTTCGGCGCTGTGGTGCCGCCCGTAGATCCTGTCCAGCGCCTGGACCTCGATCGGGTCGCCCAGTGCGGTGCCGGTGCCGTGGGTCTCCACCAGCTGGATGTCCTGCGGCGTCACCCCGGCGCTGTCCAGCGCGGCGCGGATGACCTCTTCCTGGGCGGGCCCGTTGGGGGCGGTGAGGCTGCTGCTGCGGCCGTCCTGGTTGACCGCCGAACCGCGGATGACCGCCAGAATGCGATCGCCGTCGCGCTCTGCGTCCGCCAGGCGTTTCAGCACCACGGCGCCGCAGCCCTCGGCGCGGACGTAGCCGTCGGCGTCACCGGAGAAGGTGCGGCAGCGGCCACTCGGGGACAGCATGTTGGCCTTGGACAGGGAGACAAAGGTATCGGCGGACACCAGCACGTTCACACCGCCGGCGATGGCCAGTTCGCTCTCGCCATTGCGCAGGCTCTGGCAGGCCAGGTGTACCGCCACCAGGGAGGAGGAGCAGGCGGTGTCCACCACCAGGCTGGGGCCCCGCAGTCCCAGGCTGTAGGCAATGCGCCCGGCGATCACGTTCAGTGCGTTGCTGCTGGCCACGTGGCCGCTGTTGTCGTCGGAACCGGCGGCGTAGCAGTGCTGCATGTATTCGTTGTCGCCCACTCCCATGAACACGCCGGTGCCGGATCCGGACAGGGTGTCGGCGGCGATGCCGGCGTGTTCCAGCGCGCGCCAGCTGGTCTCCAGTGCCAGGCGTTGCTGGGGGTCCATGGTCTCCGCCTCGCGCGGCGAGATACCGAAGAACTGCGGGTCGAACTGGTCCACGCCGTCCACCACGCCGGCGCTGAGGCTGTAGCTTTTCTGCGGCTCCCGGGGCCCGCCCAGGTAGGTGGCCGGATCCCAGCGGGCGGCGGTGTCGTCGCTGACGCCGTCGCGGCCGGATTCCAGCAGGTTCCAGAAACGCTCCGGGTCGTCGCTGTGTCCCGGCAGGCGGCAATCCATGCCGACGATGGCGATATCCGCAGTTGCCTGCGGCTGCACGGTAGCGAGTTTTTCCTGTTGCCGGGCGAGCAGTTTCAGCAGCTGGCCCTTGGATAACTTATCGATGCTGTTCACGCTGGTTCCTTGTGCTCATGTGGTCGTTCAAGAGGCTTCGTCAATTTGTTCCATCAACTCGGCGGGCATGTCCCGCAGCATTTGCGACAGTGCCGCGCGCTCGTCGGCGGTCAGCTCTTCTGCCTCTGTCTGCGGGTAGAAACTGGATTCGATAAAGTCGGCGATGGCGCCGGCCGAGGGGTAGTCAAAGATCAGGGTGGCGGGCAGCTTCACACCGAAAAACGCCGACAGGGTGCTGGTGACATCCACCGCCATCAGTGAGTCGATGCCCATTTCCTGCAGTGGCTGGCGCCGGTCGAAGCGGGCCGGTTGCTGTCCCTTGAGCACTTTCCGCACATGCTCCTCGACCGTGCCGGAGATCGCCTGTGAGCGCGCCTTGCCCCGCAGTTCCGAGAACGGCAGCACCTCTGGTGCCGGTGCCGCCGGCGCGTCGCCGGTCGCCACCTGTTCGCCGAACAGGGGCGACAGCAGCGGAACCCGGTGGCGGGCCTCCAGGGCCGCGCGGAAGGTGTCCGGCACCAGGTCGCAGACGAGCTGCTGCCACTGTGGGCGCTGCCAGATGGCCTGCAGCCAGGGCTCCAGCGATGCCGCCGGCATCGGCTGCAGGCCCCAGGCGCGGGTATCCGGCAGCTCGCCGGCGGCGGCCATGCCCACCTCGGCCCAGGGGCCCCAGTTGATCCCCACGGCTGGCAATCCGCGCCGCTGGCGCAGGTGCACCAGGCCGTCGAGGAAACCGTTGGCGGCCGCGTAGTGCGCCAGCCCGGCACTGCCCCAGACAGAGGAAATGGAGGAATAGAGCACGAAGTGCTCGAAGGGGTAGTGCTCGCCGAGACGGTGCAGGTTCCAGGCACCGGCGATCTTTGCGGCGCAGATCCGCTGGATCGCATCGGCGTCGAGGTCGCGGAAATCGCACAGCGCCGAAGTGCCGGCGGCGTGGACCACGGCCGTGACCGCTGGCAGGTCGTGGCCGAAGCGGCTGGCGAAGTGCTCCACTGCCGCCGCATCGGTAATGTCGAGGGATTCCACTGCAATCTCCACTCCGGCGCGGCGCAACTCGTCCAGGATTTTGGCCGCATCCGGCGTGACCCGGTTGCGCCTGCCGCTCAGCACCAGCCGGCGCACCCCCTGGCGCGCACAGCTGCGGGCCAGGGCCAGGCCCAGCCCTCCGAGGCCGCCGACAATCCAGACCGCCGGCGGCGCCTTCGCGGTCGCCTCTTCGGGCGCGGGCGGCGCTGCGGGCAGCAGCCGCTCGGCGCGCAGCTGTCCGCCGTCGAGCCACAGGCACTCGAAGTCGGGCCACTGGGGCAGCTGTGCCAGCCCCTGTGCCAGTTGCTGTTCGGCGCAGTAGAGCAGGGAGCCGATATGCTCCGGGTGTTCGTGGCTGGCGGTGCGCAGGCAGGCCCGCAGGGGCGACCAGTAGAGGTTGTCGCCGTCCGCATCGGCGCCGTCGGCGAGCGGCAGGCACAGGTGGTAGCGGGCGCGCCACGGCAGCAGTTGCTGCACGCTGGCGATCACCTGTTGCAGCAGGGCCGCGGCCCGCTCGGGGCAGTAGTCCTGCGGATCCGTGTGGTAGCAGCGCAGGTCCACCAGGCTGAAACCATCGGGCCAGCGCTGCGCGAGGGCGCGCGCGCTATCCGTGTCCAGGGCCCCGGCGGGCAGGCATTCGATCTCCGCACGGGATTGCCATTCGGCGATGGGGGAGCCCGGGGGCAGGCGTTCCGGCAGCAGCAGTACCAGCTGGCTGGCGGCGGTAGGATTCGCGGCGCCGGCAACGGCCTGCCACTGTCGCTCGTAGGCGGCCGGTTGTGTTGGTGGCCGGTCGCTGTCGCGGCGACTCGCGCGGGTCCAGAGGCGACGGCGCTGGAAGGCGAAGTTGGGTGCCGTCGGCGTTTGCCGGCGCGATTGCGGGTAGATGCGCGACCAGTCCAGCGATGCCCCCAAACGGTAGGCGAGACCCAGTTGCCGGTTGAAGCCCCGCTGCAGCCAGCTGTCCAGGTCGGCGGTTTCGGGGAAGGCGACGATATCCGCTGTGGCCGGCCGGGTCGCCAGCGCCAGCACGGCGCAGTCCGCGGGCGCCGGTGGGGGCGCGATCGAGCGGTGGCGGGCGGCATCGATGTCGTCGATCCGCGCGTGTTTTGTCGGGGTATCGCTGCCGGCCCACAGGATCGGGTAGCGGCCTGTGGCCAGTGTCCCGGGCGCCGTGTCCCCATCGAGCCACTGCGACAGCTGTTGCGGCGTCAGTATTTCGGCGAACAGGGCGGCCGCCAGTGCCCCGCGGCCGCTGGCGCAAAGATATTCCGGCTGCAGGCCGAGATTGCGCCAGGTGGTCGCCAGCCCGTATTGCAGTAGCAGGTCGGCGGGCTCGCCGGGTGCGTGGCCGGCGTCGGCGAGCTGTTCCTGCAGGGGCTGGATAGCCTGTCGGAACAGTGGCCAGCGCAGGTAATACTCGAGTGTCGACCGGGCTTCCGCGGGTGCCAGCGCCAGTTCCGGGAAGTCAAAACGCCAGCGTTTTGCGGAGCCGTTTTCGGGCGGGGACAGTCGCAGTGCGGAGCGGATTTGTCCGATCAGTTCGTCCGCGCTGTCGCCGCTGCAGGCGAACCGTTGGGCGAAATGATCCCGGTGTACGCAGCTGCTGCGCAGCAGGGCGGGCAGGTCGTCGCTGCGCCCGAGTGCCGCCTCCCAGGCCGCTAGGTTGTCGATCAGCCCGGCGCGGGTGGGGGCGGAGACACACAGCAGTGTCCCGGGTCCGGCGTGGATCGCGGCCGGGTGATCCGGCGCGCTGTCCGTTTCGGGATCGCCCAACAGCAGGCTGACATTGGTGCCGCTGAGCCCGAAAGCGTTGATCGCCGCCAGGCGCGGCGGGCCGCTGCGCCGCCAGGGTTGCTGTGCCGCCAGCAGTTCCCACTGGTACTTGTGCCAGTGGATCAGTTGGTTGCGATCTTCCACCGGCGGGTCGGGGTAGAAGTGCCCGTCTTTCAGCATGGCGGTGACGCGCAGCATCGCCGCTGCGCCGGCGGCGGCTTCCAGGTGGCCCAGCTGGCTCTTCAGGGCGCCCAGGCGCAGCGGTGTCCCGCGCTCGCGGGCGAGTACATCGCCGATGGCATGCAGCTCGATGGGATCGCCCAGGCGGGTACCGGTGCCGTGGGTTTCCACATAGTCGATCTCGCCGGGCTCGCGCCCGGCCTGGCGCAGCAGCGACTCGAGCAGTTCCCGCTGGGCACGGCCGCTGGGCGCGGTCAGGCCGTTGCTGCGACCGTCGTGATTGGCGACGCTGGCGTGAATCACTGCCTGAATGCGATCGCCGTCGGCGCGCGCCTCGGCCAGCGGTTTCAGCAACAGCATGGCGCAGCCCTCGCTGCGGGCGTAGCCGTCGGCGCAGTCGGAGAAGGTCTGGCAGCGCCCCCTGGACGAGAGCGCACCCAGCGCCTCGCGGGTGGCGAAGGTCTCTTCCGAGAGCAGCAGGTTCACACCGCCGGCCAGAGCCATGGTCGCCTCGCCCCGCTGCAGGCTCTGGCAGGCCAGGTGCACCGCCATCAGGGACGAGGAGCAGGCGGTATCCACCTGCATGGCCGGACCGCGCAGGTCGAAGCTGTAGGCGATGCGCCCGGCGGCGACGCTGCGCGCCGTACCCAGCGTGTTGAAACCGTTGATGGCGTTGTCGCCGCCGGAGGCAATGGTGTGCAGCTGGTAGTCGTCACTGCTCATTCCCACGAATACGCCCAGGGGCTGCCCCTTGACCGCCACGCGCGTATAGCCGGCATCGGCCAGCGACCAGTAGGCGGTCTCCAGCAACAGTCGCTGTTGCGGGTCCAGTTCCGCTGCCTCCTGTTCGGAAATGGAGAAAAAGCCGGGATCGAACTGGTCGACGTCCTGCACCAAAGGGCTTTGCCAGTCGCCACCGGCCTCGCCGAGGCGGGCACTCATATCGCCGGTATGCCAGGGCCGGCCGGCGCGCAGCTGGTGCGACAGCTGCCCGAGGGAATCCACCCCGCAGGGAAGCCGACAGCCGATGCCGATCACGGCGATTGCCGATTGTTGATCCTGTTTCAGCCGGCTGTTTTCCTGTTGCAGCTGCTGCAGCCGGCGGTAGAGTTTTTTCAGTAACTGGTCGGTGTCTGTACTTTCTTTCATGGCCTTGGCTCCGCAGTCGTCACGACAGTTCCCGTTCCAGCTGTCGGCGCAATTCGGTGCCCGACAACTGTTCCAGGTCCCGATCGGCTGCGGTATGCGGTGCCGGGTGTGCGGTGTTGCCGAGTACGCTGCAGAAGTCGCCGACTTCCGGGTACTGCCAGAACAGGGCCGCATCCACCGGGCGTTGCAACTGCCGGCTCAGGTATTCGGCCAGGCCCACGGCATCCACGGAAGTCAGGCCGACATCGATAAACAGCTCGTCGGCTTCAACCGACGCGGTGGTTTCCAGGTGTTGCTGGCAGTAGTCGCGAATTGCCTGCAGTATCGCGTCGGCATCGGCTGCCTGTGGCGGCTCCGCCGCCGGTGCCTGCCGCAGTTGGTCGAGCAGGCTGAGCTCGCCCTGCAGGTAGGCCTGTTTGTTGCGCTGGCGTTGCACTTTTCCGCTGGTGGTTTTCAGCAGGGTCGTGGGGCGCAGCAGGCAGACGTCGTAGACGTTGAGTTCGCACTCTCTGGCCACCGCAGCGCGGATTGCCTTGATGACTGAATCGGCGCGATAGCTTTTCAGGGCGGTTCGGTGTATTTCCTGAACCACAACGATCCGCTCTTCGCCCTCGCGGTCGATACTGAACACGGCGCTGCCGCCGGGTTTCAGGGCCGGGTCGGCCTGTTCGACCACCAGTTCTATATCCTGTGGAAAATAGTTCCGGCCGTTGACAATGATGGTGTCTTTGATACGGGCGGTAATATAGAGCTCGCCGCGCGCGTCGAGGAAACCGGAGTCGCCGGTGCGCAGGTAGGTTCTGTCGGGGGATTCGCCCTCGATGGCAGCCTGGAAGGTTGCCCGTGTTTCCTGTGTCTTGCCCCAATACCCGGCGGCGACGCTGCCGCCGTGCAGCCAGATTTCGCCGATGTGATCGCCGTCGGTGCGCCGGCGGGTGTCCGGGTCGACGATGACCACCTGTTGATCGCCGACGACCTGGCCCACCCCGACCATTGTGGTCTCGGGACGTCCACTGCTCGCTTTCTTTATTTCCCCTTTGAGGTAGCCTTCGCGATCCAGGTCGAGCAGTGTCGGTACGCGAATGTCGGCGTTGCCCGATACCATCAGCACGCCCTCGGCGAGGCCGTAGCAGGGAAGCATGGCGTCCTCCCGGTAACCGTGGGGTGAATAGGCTGTCCGGAACTTCTCCAGCGTGGACGGCCGTACCGGTTCGGCGCCATTGAAGGCGCAGCGCCAGGAATCCAGCTGCAGGTTGCGGCAATCCGTCGGCGAGTAGCGGTCGGCGCAGAGCGCGTAGGCGAAATTCGGCGCGCCGCTGGTGGTTGCGCCGAAGTGGTCGATCGCCTTGAGCCAGCGCAGGGGCTGCTGCAGGAACGCGGCCGGCGCCATGAAATTGAACGGTGCCCCGAGGTAGAGCGACTGCAGGGCACAGCCGATCAGGCCCATATCGTGAAACAGTGGCAGCCAGGAAACGTAGCGGGTATCGCCGTCGTTCTTGAAACCGGTCTGCAGAACTCTCTGGTTGTGTAGCAGGTTGGCGTGGCTGACCATGACACCTTTTGGTGCGCCGGTAGAACCGGAGGTATATTGCAGAAAGGCGAGATCCCCGGCGGCGATGGTCGCGGTCCGGGCGGCGACACTGCTGCCGGAAAAAGCACCGTCGGCGTCGATCCGCAAAAAGGGATTGCCATCCGGCCGCTTGCGGTATTCCCGGCTGAAGCGCGACTCGAGTTTGGCGAACTGCTCTCCGCTGCTGAGCATGGCCGCCGCCTCGCAGTCGCGTGCCATGCCGTACACCCGTTGCCAATCGGCATCCTTGCGTCCCGGCAGGGCTGCGGGTACCGCGACGATGCCGCCGTATATGCAGGCGATGAATGCCTGGATGAAACGGTTTCCGGCGGGAAACAGCAAAAGAACCCTGTCGCCCTGCTGGACTCCTGCCGAGTGCAGTAAGTGCAGGATTCTCCGCGCCGCCCAGTCCAGTTCCGCGTAGGAGCACGGGTCCTGGCTGTCGATTTCACCGTTGTGCAGAAAGTTACTCGCCAATCTCTGGGGGTGAATGGTTACCCGTGTCTCGATAATGTCTTTCAGATTGTCTTTCTGTATTCCGTCCGGAATACGTCTGAATCCCTGGTCGTCAAACATCCTGTTTTCCCGCCCCGTTTTCAAAGGTTGGTATGAATAATGAGAGAAATGGAATTTTTTTTGTGCTGCCTTGTCTTGGCGGAAAGCACTCTATAGGCACGGGGTGACTCTTGCTATGTGTCTTAGTGCACCTAACCTTTATCAGGGTTGACAGTTTTGGTGGGGAGATCCGGAGGGGAATCGGTGATTACTTTTTCGAATATCCAAAGGTGGATGATTTTTTATTTTAAATCGGCGCCGCTAGGTGAGATCTTTTTAATCAATGACTGATGTCTCTGTTCTGTCATCAAGAGTCTAGACAAAAGAAAAAGGAAAGCTAGGATGTTGTTCGCGGAAAATTTGCGGGAGCTCGCGAAATCTTTCGCTGCTAGATAGTCAGTAAAGAATGGATTATATTTTCAGAATTCTCAGGGGCACGACGTTGACCGAAACAAGTCAAATGGTTTCCACAGCCACTATTGATGACCAGGCTATTCATGTGTGGTCACTGAATTTCAGCGACCTGTCCAGGTCCTGGTTGGATGACAGACTGTCGTGGTTGAGTGCAGAGGAACAGCGGACTGCGGGACGCCACCGTTTTCGCTATGCCTACCTGGCCGGGAAACTGTTCTTCCGCTGCCTGCTGAGCCATTACTGCGACCTGCCGGTGCACCGGCTGCCGCTGGCCTATGGCGCCTACGGCAAGCCGCTGCTGCAGGGATTCGATCTCAGCTTCAATCTCAGCCACAGCCGCGATGGCGCCGTGATGGCAGTCAGCCGACAGCGGCGGCTGGGGATTGATGTGGAAGAGCTGTCCCGGAGCATCGACATTGAAAGCATCGCCTCCGAGTATTTCGACGAGGCCGAGACCCGTTGCTTGGACTCTGCTGCGGACAGCGAGCGACCATGGTCTTTCCTGTATTTATGGACACTGAAGGAGGCCTTCTTCAAGGCGCTGGGCTCCGGTTTAAGTGACGATATCAGCAGGGTCCGCTTTCGACTGGGCGATGGGCGAATCGCGATGGAGGTGGTGGACGGCACTGAGTGTCCGCGCGACTGGCAGTTTGCACTGTGGCAAAACCCACACTCGCTGCGTGGGCGCTGTTCCGTGGCCCTCGCCTATGAGGGGCGGAAATCACTGCCGGTGGTCTGGTTCGACGGCAGCCGGCTGATGTCGGGCGCGCCGCCGGAGGGCGTGACCTGTGTGCCGTATATGTTGTCCCGGGCGGTTGACGATCTCTCGCGCCGGCCCGAACCGATGGTTCTATAGTGCCGGTTGCCGGCCGTCGCTGCCGTCGTTGCAGATGGACTGCCGGCGGCAGCCGCTCCAATACCTTGCTATTTACGCCAGGAAACGTTCTTCTATCTCTATCCGGGGACCGCTGAGCCGTTCCCCGCCGACTATCCAATAAGAAGATCCAAGGTAGCAAGGAATGAAAAAATTGACCCTCCTGGCCGCGGCCGGTGTGCTGGCGGCGTGTTCCGGCGAAAACCCGGACAGTGAATCGCCGCGGGCCACCGGTTCTGCGGCCGAAGTGCAAGCAGTCAATATCGAGTATCCGCACACCCGCCAGGGGGATGTGGTGGACACCTACTTCGGCACACCGGTGGCGGATCCCTACCGCTGGCTGGAGGATGACCGCAGCGAGGAGACCGGCGACTGGGTAGAGGCCCAGAACAAGGTGACCTTCGGTTACCTGGGCGCCATTCCCTATCGCGACAGCCTCAAGCAACGCCTCGAGGCGCGCTGGAACTACGAAAAAGTCAGCCGTCCCTTCCGCGAGGGGCAATACACCTACTTCTACCGCAATGACGGCCTGCAGGACCAGTATGTGGTCTGGCGCAAGAAGGGCGATGGCGAGGCGGAAGTCTTCCTGGACCCGAACGGGTTCAGTGAGGATGGCACCACCTCGCTGGCGTCACTGGAGTTTTCCCGCGATGGTTCCATCGCCGCCTACTCCATTTCCGAGGGCGGCAGCGACTGGCGCAAGATTATCGTGATCGACGCGGAGAGCGGCGAGCAGCTGGAGGAGCCGTTGGTGGATGTGAAGTTCTCCGGCATCTCCTGGAAGGGCAACGAGGGCTTCTACTACTCCAGCTACGACAAGCCGGAAGGCAGCGAACTGTCGGCCAAGACCGACCGGCACAAGCTCTACTACCACAAGCTGGGCCAGCTCCAGTCCGCGGATCGGCTGGTATTCGGCGGCACCGAAGCGGAGAAGCGCCGCTATGTGCAGGGCTATGTCACCGAAGACGACCGCTACCTGGTGATCGCGGGTGCCGAGTCCACCTCCGGCAACGACCTGTTTATCCGCGACCTGGCCGAACAGCAGGCGCCGCTGGTACCGGTGTTGACGGACTTCGGCTCGGACACCTATGTGATCGACAATGTCGATAGCAAACTGTACCTGGTAACCAACCGCAACGCGCCCAACAAGAAAGTGGTCACCGTGGACGCGGCCGCGCCGGCACCGGCAAACTGGCAGACCTTTATCCCGGAGACGGAAAATGTGCTGACCGCCTCTACCGGTGGGGGCTACCTGTTTGCCGAGTATATGGTGGATGCCCTGTCAAAGGTCTACCAGTACGACTACAGCGGCGAGCGGGTACGCGAAATTTCACTGCCCGGCCCCGGCAGTGCCAGCTCCATCGGCGGCAAGCGTGAGGAAGAAACCCTCTACTATTCCTTCACCAACTACAAGACGCCGTCCACTCTATTCTCCCTGGATGTGGACAGCGGTGAATCCAGCGTTTACCGCAAGTCCGGTGCCGACTTCGACAGCGATCGCTACGAGTCCAAACAGGTGTTCTACAAATCCAAGGACGGCACCAGGGTGCCGATGATGATCACCTACAAAAAAGGCATTGAACTGAACGGCGAGAACCCCACCATCCTGTATGGCTACGGCGGCTTCAATATCAGCCTGACGCCATCCTTCAGTATCGCCAATGCCGTGTGGCTGGAACTGGGCGGCGTCTACGCGGTGCCCAACCTGCGCGGCGGCGGCGAGTACGGTAAAAGCTGGCACAAGGCGGGTACCAAGCTGCACAAGCAGAATGTATTCGATGACTTTATCGCCGCGGCCGAGTACCTGATCGACAAAAAATACACCTCCAGCAATTACCTGGCGGTACGCGGCGGTTCCAACGGCGGCCTGCTGGTGGGCGCAGTGATGACGCAGCGACCAGACCTGTTCCAGGTCGCGCTGCCGGCGGTGGGCGTCATGGACATGCTGCGCTACCACACCTTCACCGCCGGTGCCGGCTGGGCCTACGACTACGGCACCGCGGAGGACAGCGAGGCGATGTTCGAGTACCTGAAGGGCTATTCGCCGGTACACAATGTGGAGGCGGGAGTGGAGTACCCGGCCACGCTGGTGACCACCGCCGATCACGACGACCGCGTGGTGCCGGCACACTCTTTCAAGTTTGCCGCCGAATTGCAGTCCAAGCAGGCGGGACCGGCGCCGACGTTGATTCGTATCGAAACCAAAGCGGGTCACGGCGCGGGGACGCCGGTGTCCAAACAGATCGAGCAGTACGCCGATCTGTTCAGCTTTACGCTCTACAATATGGGCGTCGAAAAGCTGGCTCTCTGACAGCTCTCCACAGACCCCGGGGCCGGCGCCAATGCGCCGGTTACCAGTCCATCTTCCGGCGGATGAACGCCGCCAGCTTTTCACCGTTGGCAACATGCTGGGCAATGCGCGGGTGCTGGCCGTAGCCGGTGTACTCGAAGAAGAGTGTGTCCAGCTTTTCGTCATCGAACTCGGTGCGCATCCGATCCACAGCCGCGCGGATATAATCCGGCCACTTGTCGTTGGTGGTGGCATCCATGCTGCCGAGTGCGCAGATTATCTGTGTGTCCGGGTACTCGGTGCGGATTGAACGGACGAAATCCACGTAGGCATCGATGCGCTCGACATCGGACGGCAGGGGGTCCAGGCGCTTCTCCCGGTCGACCAGCCAGCTGTCGTTCTGGAACAGGTTGATCACCACCACATCCGGTGTCCATTGTTCAAAATCCCATTGGCTGTCGTTGTCGCCCACAGCGCTCAGCTGGTCGTAATACTGTGGCATGGTGAATGGAAACCAGCTCACCATGATGCCGATGCCGCTCTTGCAGATGGTATGCAGCTCCGCATCCAGTGCTCGCGCGGCCACCGAGCCGTAGGCCCAGTAATTGTTCTTCTCCGATGCCAGGTCGTCGCGGCCGTTGTCCGCACCCTCGTTGCCCATACCGCAACTGATGGAATCGCCGTAGATCTCCATGCGGCGCTGCGGTCGTTGTGGTGGCGGCAGCAACTCGCCGCCGTCTGCCAGCAGCAGGCCCCTGAAAGCGGTGGCGCCCTCCACGCCCTCGGTGCGCTTGTAGATTTCCACCGAGTGCCGGCCGGGCGCCAGGTCGTAGCCGACCTGGTAGCGGTGCTCGCCCTGTTTGGTCTGCAGCACGAAGGGGTGGCGTTTGTTGCCATCCACAATCACGTTGTAATAATTGTTGCCCTGGCGGTCATCCAGCACCAGGCCCAGGCTGGTACCGGTAAAATTGGCCCTGATGCTGCTGCCGGGCCATGACAGCAGTGGCGCCTTGCGGTCGCTGAAATCGATGCGGCCGGTATATTGCAGTTCCGCCGTATCCGCGTCGATACGCGTGGCGGCCGCGACGTGGGCGGTGAGCAGGGACAGGCAGACTGCGGCGGCGAGGTGATTTATTCTTTTCATGGTTCTGTTATTCCGGTCGTAGTGGTGGCAGAGCATACAACGCGGCCCGCTGACGGGTAAAATCCAGGCACCCGGCGCAACATCCGAACAGCGCACTAGAATTCCTGTATGGAACAGCGGGAAGCGCGACCGGCGGTTATGTCCACTCTGCTCCGGGTCGGCCGGAACACCAGCGGCCGGGACCTGGTGGTGGGCGATGTGCACGGCCATCTGTCGCAGCTGCGGCGACAGCTGGACACGCTCGACTTCGATCCGGCGGCCGATCGCCTCTTCTTTGTCGGCGATATTGTCGACCGCGGTCCCGATGGCGAGGCCCTGCTGGCAATGGTCGACCAGCGGACCTGCTTCAGTGTGCTCGGCAATCACGAGGCGATGATGATCGCCGGCTATGAAGACGCGAGTGCCGCCGAACTGCATCGCGCAAACGGTGGCGACTGGTTCTACCGCCTGCCGGAGGCACGGCGGCGGCAGTGTGTGACAGTGGCACGGCGCTGGCCCTGGGCCATCGAGGTGGAGACCGGCAATGGTTGCACCGGGCTGGTGCATGCCAATGTCCCCGACAGCAACTGGAACGAAGTGGTGCGTCTGTTGCAGGCGATGGACCGGCGCTGGCGTGACGGCGCGCCACTGACCGAGCACGGTGTGGCGTTCGCGGCGCAGAGGATACTGTGGAACCGCTCACTGATCCTGCGTTTCTACAGCGAGGTGCTCGAATCCGGCGACAACCGGCAACGGCTCGAAGATCACCTGGCCAGTGGCGACGGCGGGCGGGAATGGGTTGCGCCGGGGCCGGCGGAGTTGCTGGCGCCGTTCTGGATAACCGGTATCGACGCCGTATGTATGGGACATACCTATGTGCCCACGGCAATCCGTGTCGGCAAATGCCATTTCCTGGACAGTTACCGCGGGGAACCGGGCGAGGCGCTGAGCCTGCTTTGCATCAATCGCTGAGTGGATGCAATATAATCTGCGATACTTTTCCGAGAGAGTTCACTGTGGCTGTGCCGGGGCGGCGCCTCGTCCCGGCGCCGGATACCCGTTTTCCTGCCGAGGCACCGTGCCCGCGTTTGAGCGTTATGTCGAACACCATTGAATTGAAGTCGGTTCCTTCCACCCTGTCTTTCTACCTGCGGGCGCTTACCGCGAGGAAGTCCGGCCGGATTCCGGAAGAGGAGAGCGAGTTGGGTCGCGCTGTCCTGAAGGGCCGGCGCGTCGATGCGCGGGCGCTGCGCGCATACCGGGAAGTATGCGGTTTCCCCGCCGCCGACAGCCTGCCGGCCACCTATCCGTTCGTGCTGGCGGCGCCGCTGCATATGGAGCTGCTGGTGTCCGATACCTTTCCGCTGCCGGTGATGGGGCTGGTGCACCTGCGCAACAGCATCAGCCAGCTCCGGCCCATCGGCAGTCGCGAAAAACTCGATATCGAGTGCACCCTGAGCGGCCCGCGCCCGGCCGCGCGGGGCCTGGAGTTCGACCTGTACACCGGGGTTTTCGCCGCCGGTGAACGGGTCTGGGAATGCGTGACCACCATGCTGCGGCGCGACACCACCCGCAGGGCGGGACGCCGCCCCGAGGCCAGGCGCAAAACGGCCGGTTTCGAGCCGGATTCGGTGATCGACTGGTCCGTGCCTGCCAATACCGGCCGCCGCTACGCCCGGGTCTCCGGCGACAGCAACCCGATCCACCTGTCGGCACTGACCGCGCGGCTGTTCGGTTTCCGGCGCGCCATTGCTCACGGTATGTGGACCAAGGCCCGCTGCCTGGCCCAGCTGGACAGCCTGTTGCCGCGGGATGCCTTTCGGGTGAGTGTCGAGTTCAAGCAGCCGGTATTCCTGCCCGGCGGGGTCCAGTTCCAGCACCGGCGCGGGGGCGATGTCATCGAGTTTTCGGTCAGGGACGGCGCGGGCAGGAAACCGCACCTTTCGGGAAGCGTCGCGCCGCTGTGGCAACCACTTGATAGCTGACGCCAAGGCGTAAGCTGTCCGGACACCGAAAAAACTTCCGACCGATCTGCATTGGCTGCCGGGGTCCGGAGAGCCCTGGCATCTCAAGCTTCCAGAGCACCGCCCGTCGCGACGGCCTTTCCCCATCTTCATCTACGCTTGGATAGCGATGGCGTTCTCGCAGCGTGCCCGCCCCAAAACTGTTGTCGACAAACAACCTTATCCCGACTCCCGGAATCCAAGCTTCGGAGTCGATAAATGTGGGGTAGCGGCACAAAGCCAGGTGGGATGGCCCTTTGCGGGACCTTATGAGACAGGATGTCGATTAGAGCGTACATGGATGTATCCACCGCGTGTCCCGCAAAGGGCTATCCCAGCTGGCGCCCTGTTCTGAACCCCGAAACATGTGCTCTGAAGATTGAGGAACGACGCAATGGGAACAATCACCACCAAAGATGGCGCTGAGATTTATTACAAGGATTGGGGGGAAGGGCAGCCGATAGTCTTCCACCACGGCTGGCCGCTGAGTGCGGACGACTGGGATGCGCAGATGCTCTATTTTGTCAATCGGGGATTCCGCGTCGTCGCCCACGACCGCCGCGGTCACGGCCGCTCCAGCCAGATCGCGACCGGCCACACCATGGAGCAGTATGTACTCGATGCGGCGGCGGTAACGGAGCACCTGGGGCTGAGTGACGCGGTGCATATCGGCCACTCCACCGGCGGCGGTGAGGCGGCCAGTTATGTGGCGCGCTTTGGCAAGGGCCGCGTGGCCAAGCTGATCATGGTGGCGGCGGTGCCGCCGATCATGGTGAAGAGCGATTCCAATCCGGAGGGCACGCCGATCGAAGTCTTCGACGATTTCCGCAAGCAGCTTGCCGCCAACCGCTCGCGGTTTTATTTCGATGTGGCCGGCGGTCCCTTCTACGGCTTCAACCGCAAGGGTGCGGATGTCTCCCAAGCGGTGATCGAGAACTGGTGGCGGCAGGGCATGATGGGCAGTGCCCTGGCCCACTACGAAGGCATCAAGGCGTTTTCCGAAACCGACTTTAACGAAGACCTGAAAAAAATCGATGTGCCGACACTGGTGATGCAGGGCGACGACGACCAGGTGGTCCCCTATGAAGACGCCGCGTTGAAATCCTCCAGGATTATCAAGAATGCCACGCTGAAGATATACGAGGGCTACCCGCACGGCATGCTTACTACCCACGCCGATGTACTCAATCCCGATATGCTCGAATTTATCCAGAGCTAGTGGGCCATGCGGAAAGTTGTGTAACAGTTCGCTTCGCCAAAGCGCCCAGCTCTGCGTTGAGAAAGCTTGAAATAACGCTGCTATTCCTGCGCTTTCTCGCCTTGATCTGAGCGCTTTGGCTGTGCTCCTTTGTTACCGAACTTTCCGCATGGCCCACTAGTGTTCCGTGTGGAAAGCTGTGTAGCAGTTCGCTGCGCCAAAGCGTCCAGCCCTGCGTTGAGAAAAACTTGGAATAGAGCCACTATTCCTGCGCTTTCTCGCCTTGATCTGAACACTTCGGCTGTGCTCCTTGGTTACCGAACTTTCCGCGTGAACTGTCAGCACTTTAGATTCCCCTGCCATCGGAGGCGGGGCGATCGGGCTTTCCGGGAAGGACCCCGGGGCGAAATTTTCCGACGTCCAGGTGACACATCATGAAGCTGGCCGGTCTCGACCGTATCGACCGATTTACTTTTCTCTGTTCCATTGGCCTGTTGCTGCTGGTCACGGTGCCGCTGATCCTGTGGCCCGAGGCCGGTGCCGTGTGGGTGGCACAGGCCAAGGGCTTCATGACCGACAAACTCGGTTCGCTCTACCTGTTACTGGGGCTCGCCGCGTTGGGGTTTATGCTCTATGTGATTTTCAGCGATATCGGCAATATCCAGCTGGGTGACCCGGGTGAGAAACCCGAGTTTGCCACCGGCTCCTGGGCGGCGATGCTGTTCTGCGGCGGTATCGGCGCCAGCATTCTCTACTGGTCGCCGATCGAGTGGGCCTACTATTACCAGGATCCGCCATTCCAGGCCGAGCCCGGCAGCGAGACGGCGGTGCGCTGGGCCGCTACGTACGGCATCTTCCATTGGGGGTTTATCGCCTGGTCCATCTACCTGATACCGGCGCTGCCCATTGCCTATTTCTTTTACGTACGCAAAAACCCGGTGTTGAAAATTTCCACCGCGCTGATGCCGGTCATCGGCGAGCGCCGGGCCCAGTCGACGTTCGGAAAACTGATCGATGTACTGTTTATTTTCGGCCTGCTGGGCGGCGGCGCCACCACACTCGGGCTGGCGGCACCGCTGATCACGGAGGGGCTCAGCAATCTCACCGGCCTGCCCAAGACCATCGGCACCCAGATTGGCGTGCTGCTGGCCTGCACGGCGCTGTTTGCCTACTCGGCCTACGCCGGCCTGTCGAAAGGCATCAAGGTGCTGTCCAATTTCAATTTCTGGGGCGCGCTGGCACTGCTGGCATTCATCTTTCTCGCGGGCCCCAGCATATTCATGTTTGAGACCGGCCTGGATGCGTTCGGCCGCATGTTGTCACATTTTTTTGAGATGGCGGCCTGGACCGAACCCTTCGGCGGCCTGGCGCAGTTTGCCGACACACACTTCCCGCAGGACTGGACCATTTTCTACTGGGCCTGGTGGCTGGTGTTCGCGCCCAGTATGGGACTGTTTATCGCCCGTATCTCCCGCGGCCGCACCATCAAGCAGATGGTGGTGGGCTCGATCTTCTTCGGCTCCATGGGCTGCTTCCTGTTCTTTATGGTGTTCGGCAACTACGGGTTGTTCCTGCAGTTGTCCGGGGAGCTGGATGTCGTGGCCATGCTCAACAATAACGGCCCCACGGCAGCCATTTTCGCCATGCTGGAAACCCTGCCGTTGTCGACGTTGGTCATCGCCGTATTCACACTGCTGGCGGTGGTATTTACCGCGACTACTTTCGACTCCATCTCCTACATCCTCGCCTCGGTGGTACAGTCCGATATCGGCGAGGAGCCGCTGCGCTGGAATCGCCTTTTCTGGGCTTTCGCGCTGTCGTTCCTGCCGGCTACCCTGATGTTTCTCGGCGGCCTGGGCACGTTGCAGACCGCGGCGATTGTCGGTGGCCTGCCGCTGCTGCTGATTACGGTAATGCTCGCCTGGTCGGCGGTGGCCGCTGCACGTGTCGACCTGATGCACCATCCGGAATACCAGGACCCGATAATCAATATCGAGGAGGTGCCGGATATTGACCCCTGGTCCGACGAGGGCATCGCCTTCAAGCGCTTCGAGACCGATAAGGTGCAGGCCGGGGAGGCCGCCCAGGCACAGCGGGATGCGATGGATGCGCTGATGAATTACAAGGCCGAGCTGAACCAGTCCGGCGAGGATCCGGAATCGGAACCCCACGCCACCCGATTGGCGGAACTGGAGGCGGAAGTGGTGACCGCCGCCGAACGCAAGGCCGATGCCACCCGCCGCGCCCAGGCCGCCTGGGAGGATTTCAAACACGCGATGTCGGAGCGGGATGCGCGCCTGCAGCTGGAGGGCGGGAAGACAAAGGCTCCCTGACCCGGAATCGCCCCCTGAAAGCCGGTCGAGGCCCGTTTCGGCCGGTTTTTCATCGATACATTTCTTAACCCAAATTAACCGCAGTTAGCCCTCCCTTACGTTGATCCCGCTACTATAAAGCCGTCGACGCAAACAGCGCGGCAATAACGATTATCGAACCCAGCAGCGAGGAGCTCGCCATGAAAAAGCAAACCTGGAAACAAGCGATTACCGGTCTCGGCCTCGCCGTGGCACTGAGTGCTCCGGTCCTGGGATTGGCCGGGGATTTCGGCCACGGCCACAGGCACGGCGACAAGGGGCCGATGGTGCACAAGCGCTTCGAGAGGATGGCCGAAGCGCTGGCGCTGACCGACGAACAGAAAGCCCGCATCCGCACAGGGCGCGAGGAGGCACACAAAGAGCGCCGCGAACTGGCCGGGCGCGAACGCGACCTGCACCGGCAGATCAGGGTCGCCCTCGATGACAACGCCGATCAGAAAAAACTGGACGCACTCGCGCAGCAACTGGGTGTGTTGAAGGTGCAGCAGATGCAACAGCGCCGCGACAACCGCGAGCAGTTCTTTGCCATTCTGACCGACGAACAGAAAGCGGAACTGGCGGAGATACGGGAAAAGCGCATGGAAAAGCGTCGGCAGCACCTGAAGGATCGCCTGGAGCGGCTGGAAGAGCGGGGTTCCCGCAAACTGCAAAGCTGATCGCAGACCGGCAGATACCGACCGCACACCGCGCCCGGTTCGGGCGCGGTGTTTCGTTGTGCCAAAAGGATGTAGTTATTGTGCTGTACGGCAACCCCGGATCAGGATCGGTTTGATTGCCCGGTATGTGGTGCGCGGTTGAAATCCGCAAAGGCCGCCTCCAGCCGCTCTGCGGCGCTGTACTCGCCGCAGCTGCGCAGTATTTCGATCACGCACTCGGCGGTACACAGGCCGCCTTCGGGCTGGTTGCGCCGCAGCCTGTAGCTGGAGGCGTTGGCGGCCGCCAGTTGTACGCGCGGCGCGGTGTGCAGGTAGGGGCTGTGGTTGTATATTTTTCGCGCCTCCTGCCAGGTGGCGTCGATCAGGATTACCCGGTCGAAATCCTCGAGCCGCGCAGGCGTCGCGTCCCTGCCGGGGTATACCAGCGCGGCTTCGCCGCGCTCGATCGCGCCCACCAGGGCCGGGTCCGGATGGCGGCGCGCCCAGATTGTGCGTCGCACACTATTTCCACATTGCTGCAGCGCCAGCGCACCGGTATTCGTCTTGCGGTCGCGTTCGCGCTCGTGGGTCAGCAGGGTGATCTCCATTCTTTCTCTGCCAGTCTACCTGTCGCCCACTATTGTATTGCGATATGCGGCGCTCCGCCCGCACATAAAATGCAAAACAGCCATCGTAGCCCGGATGAAGCGCAGCGGAATCCGGGGAATCGGTCACCCCGGGGCTACTTCATCGGCAGCCGGTACTCGGGGTTGAACTCCAACCTTCTCGCATGCCGGTATTTATCCTGCCAGTAGTAGCCGTCCAGCTCCGAGATGGTCACTCCCCTGGACGTCGAGGCGTGAAAGAATTTGTTGTCCTCGATATAAATGCCCACATGCCGGACCTTGTAGCCGGTCCTGAAAAATACCAGGTCCCCGGCGCGCAGCTCGCTGCGTTTTACCGGCCTGCCGGTCTGGGCCTGGTAGCGGGTGGTGCGCGGCAGTTCGATACCGAACTGCTCGCGATAGGTGGTGTAGACCAGGCCGGAACAGTCGACACCGCGCCTGCTCAGGCCTCCCAGCAGATATCGGGTGCCTTTCCACTGCCGGTGCTGGCTGTAGATTTTCTCCTGCACTGTCTGCTGGTCTGTGGCTGGGGGGATGGACGGAGTCGGTGCTGCGGCCTCTTCGGCGGGTTGCCGGTATGGGGACAGGCCGCAGCCCGCTGTCGCGGCTGCAAGGAAGGCGATAACGGGTAACAGCAGTTTTACATTCATACGGTTTGGCCGGGAATCCGCTGGTCAGAGGGTGGCCCACCAAGCTACGGCATCGGCCTGAATGCTAGCTGAACATCCGTGCGTTGGCCCGGTGACCGGCGGTTCCCCGGGGCAGGGCGCGTCAGGCTGTCACTCCGCGGCCGGGCCTTGCGCCAGCGCCTTCAGCTTTTTGACGGCCGCGCGGACGTGGGTTTCCCCGGTGGTGCTGTCGACCCGGAAAGAGGGCTTCTCGGCGCCGTAACCGCCCACTGCGGCGTCCGCCGCAGTGGGCACATAGCGCAGGTCGCCGTTGCTCATACCGATAAAGAAGGTCGATTCAACCGGGCTGGCGTCTTTCAGTTGCCGCCCGAGGGCGTCGAAGTACTCGCCGGGGAAGCTCACCAGGGAAATGGCGGGGGTGAGCAGCAGTACGCCGATCTCCGCCTCGGGTTCCCGGAATGAAATGGTATCAAACCGGAAGTGGCCCTCGCCGCGGAAGTCCCGCAGTTGCTTCGTTGCCCGCACTGCGCCATCGGCCAATACCCGGCCCAGTCTCCGCGCCTGTACCTGCGCCGCCTCGAATGGCTTGGTATCGGCGTGATAGGGATTCACATCACCGCCGGCGCCCATGAAAAACATGGTGTGTCCGCCGGCGCGCTTTTCAAACGACCGTCGCAGGAAACCGGGGTAATCGGCGGAGACGACGGCTCTGTCCAGGTCCATGGTGACGACCGGGTGGGCGCTGTAATTGAAGATGGTCAGGAAGGGCTGCCCGTCCCGGTCCCTGAGCTGGATGATGCCCAGGGTGTTGTCCACGGCGCGATTGGGAGTGCGCCCGGGATTGGTCCACAACATCTCCACCTGGCCATCGCGAATGATCCGGCGATTGTACGCCTCGTCGACCGGTATCCGGGTTGCGCCGATGGTGACCGGTTGCAGCCGGCTGCCCGCAGTTTCGACAGCCCGGATGACCTGACTGCGAACCTTATCGAGTTGCCTGTCAGCCAGGAAGCCGCCGTGGGTGTGTGTCGCGGCCACCACTATATGGTCGAAACCGCGCCGGTGCAGTTCCCGTTCGATCGCGCGGAAGTCCGCCTCGCGCAGTACCAGCAGGTCCGCTGATACCAGTGCCAGCCGGTGGCTGCCGTCCGTGAGCACGGCGGCGTGGAGTTGGAGCGCATCGCCAATGGACTCCACGGTGCCGCTGCCGCCGCCGACCAGGCCCATTTGGTCGCCGGGCTGCGGGGTGATATCCGCGGCGGCGAAGCCCGCGCGGTATTCTGCGGCGAGGGCGCCGGTCGTGCAGCACAGGATTGCCAGCAGGAGGAGCAGTCGAATGGTCATGGAGAGAGTCGATCCCGTGTCGATCAGGCCAGCGCCTGTTTGAAAGTATCCCGGTACCGGCGCGACAGGTTCAGCAGCTTGCCGCAGCGCAGCTGCACCTCACCGTCGCCGCTGGACTGGAGGCTGATATGTTCGATGGCGTTGTGATTGACCACCAGGCCGCGGTGAATACGGCTGAACCCCACCGGCGCCAGCCGTCCGGCGATTGCGCCCAGGGTGCTCCGCAGCGGGTAGATACGCCCGCGACTGTGCAGGTTCACATAGTTTCCGGAGGATTCGATCCAGTCGATCTCCGCCACCCGCACCAGGAATTCCCTGTCCAGTTTCCTGACCAGGAAGTGTTCCGGCACTTCCGGGCCGGAGGGCGCATCGGTCCCCGTTTCCTGTTCCGCAATCAGGCTGGCTTCGCCCTTGAGGCGGCTGTAGGTCAACCGGAATACGTGGTACAAACAGAAGAACATGGCATAGCCCCAGGCATCCTTGCGGTATTCGTACCAGAATTCCCGCAGGCCGGGGCCGAAGTTGTAGTCGCTGCCGTCCAGTGCGTAGATCAGTTCGCGCATCGCGATCATCAGCGTTACGTGGGCTGCGGCAAATACCAGGCTTGCGACCAGGTGCCAGCCGAGCTGTCGGACCGGTCGGGCCAGGCGCGGGGGGTTGCGGCGGTAGGCGAAGAGCAGGAAAGGAAACAGCAGCAGGATACTGAGGGCGCTGGTGTACTCCCAGGCAAAGGGCTCCCACAGGTGGATATCGGGCGTGCCGTCGCGGCTGTGTTCCATCCACACCGAGGAGGCGTTGATGGTATTGTTGATGAAAAAATAAACGGCCAGCGCCAGGTAGACATACCGTGTCCGGTGCCGGTCGAACCGCTCGATCCACCGGTTGAGAGACGGGGGCGGCTGCTGTGTCGCCCGATTTTCGTGTTTGTCGTTCATCCAGTTACTGGCACCACTGCCGCTTGCCGGCCTGTTTTTTATCCCACCATACCACCGCCTGTCCCCGGGACGGGGCGGGATGGCCTCTTTCGTGCCCCGCCGGCTGGCGCCTTGCCAGAATGCTGCAACCTGATAACCGACGGAGCAAAATCATGACACAACCCGGCACACAGCGTCGATACGATATCGACTGGCTGCGCACCCTGGCATTCGCGGTGCTGATCCTGTACCACCTGGGTATGTACTATGTGGCCGACTGGGGCTGGCATCTCAAGAGCGGGCAGACGTCGGAGTGGCTGCAGAACCTGATGATGCTCACCGCCCCCTGGCGCATGTCGCTGCTGTTCTTTATCTCGGCGCTGGCGCTGGCCCTGGTGCAGCGGCGCGGCGGCCTGCAACTGGCCGGACTGCGCAGCCGGCGGCTGCTGGTGCCGCTGCTATTCGGCATGTTCGTGATCGTGGTGCCGCAGGTGTATATCGAGGCGCGCAGCCAGGATCTGGTGGGGCCGGGTTTCTTCCGCTTCTGGGGCCAGTACATCAACCCGCGCACCGACCTGCTGAGCGAACACCACACACCCATCGGCCTGCTGACCTGGAACCACCTCTGGTTCCTGCCGTACCTGTGGCTGTACAGCCTGTTGCTGTTGCCGCTGCGCAATCCGCTGCGGCGGCTGTCGCGGGGCGGGGGCTTCCAGCGGATTCCGCCCCTGGCTGCGATCGCCGCGGCGGTGCTTGTCCTGATGCTCGTGTGGCTGTGCCTTCACGCGCGCTTCCCGTCCACCCACGCGCTGCTGGACGACTGGTACAACCACGGGCGCTACCTGCCGGTCTTCGTGTTCGGCTACCTGTTTGCGCTGCAGCCGCACTGGTGGCAGTTTGTCATTGACCGGCGCCGGGCATTCCTGTGCCTGGCCGTCGCCTGCTACCTGCTGATCATCGCCGACCGCAACGGAATCTTCCCGACCCTGGAGGCCGACTTTGATGCGTACCTGGAAGTGCGGCTGATGGTTGGCGCCGTGGTGGCCCTGAACCACTGGGCCTGGATCTTCTGCGTGGTGGGTTATGCCGGCCGCTACCTGAACCGGCCGAACCCGCTACTGCGCTACGCCAACCCGGCCATACTGCCGTGGTACATGCTGCACCAGACGCTGATCATCGTGTTCGCCTGGTGGCTGAAGCCGCTGGCACTGCCGCTCGGGTTCGAGGCGCCGGTATTGCTGGCGCTGACGGTCGCGGGTTGTCTCGGTGGCTATGCGGTGATCCGTCGGGTAAGTGTATTGCGTTGGCTGTGCGGGATGTCCGTGGGGAAGGGCCGGGAAACGATTCCCGGGCCAGAGCTTTCCCGCCAGGCGGCCGGCTGAGTATTCCGGAAATATTCCTGTAATGGTTCGTACGCTTCAGCGCTTCTGGAATCTCTTGTAGTTTCAGGACAATGAAAACAGTCACTGTTAATCCTGCAAAAGAAAATACACGTCAATGCTGAGAACGGGTTGGGAAATAATAATTTCCTCTGTTGATCGGGATGGGAAATCCCGTACGGTTGTCGCGAAGTTTCAATCAATCGTCGCCATGCGCCCCGTTGAAAGGGAAACACAACAATAACCGACCTGGATCAAATTATGACAAGGAAACAGTTTTTATTGGCGATTGCCATCTGCTGTGTCGGCCTGTCGACGCTGTCGGCCCGGGCAGCAGAGGGATCCCCTGGCCTGAACGCAAGGCTGGCGGCAGAAGAGCAGCGTCTCCTGCCGCAGCGGCAGGCCTATCGACAGTTTCTCTCCGACGCCTATGCTGCCTACCCGTCGATCCCGCCCGGCACCCTGGAAGCCATCGCCTATGTTCAGAGCCGCTGGGTCCACCTGGATCCGGATCGGAATAGCGGTACGGGCAGTCACCAGCATATGCCGAAGGCCTACGGGGTTATGGGACTCTACGCCGGGGATGGAATGGCCGACCAGGTGTCCACAGCCTCTGCAATAACCGGCCTGACGGTGGAGCAGATCAAGCGCGATCCGGGAGCGAATATACTCGCCGCGGCGGCGTTGCTGGATTCGGAGTTGCGCAGGGAGGTCGATCGGCTGGATCTGCTGCGCGGAGGAATGATCCGGCGGCCCGCGATGGAGGATATGGTACCGGCGCTGAAGCGCTATTCCGGTTTGTCCGAATATCCGCAGGAAAATGTTGCGCAGGAATATGCCCGCACCAGCTTTGCCTATGATGTGCTCCTGACCCTGGACCGCGGTGTGGACGACCGGGGCATCCGTGTGCCGGAAAAGGCAATCGCCTGGGAACGTGCCTTTACACCGCGGCAGCTGACGACTTTGCGTGCCCCTTTCGTGCGGTTGCAGGTGACAGAAGACGCACTGGAGACCCGCGAGTATCGCCTGGACCCGATCACTGAAACACTCCAGCGCAAGGGGCCGGCACCCGATAGACTGGAGCCGCAGGGCCCGGATGCCGGTCTGCGGGGGTCGCAGGATCCGGAGAGCAGCATCGAGCCGCAGAGCCTCCTGGGTACCCAGAGCGCCGATTACGGGCCGGCGCTCTGGGTGGCCTCTCCCTACTACCACTCGCGTTCCTCCTATGGCTCCACCACCATCCACACGGCCCAGGGGAGCTACGCCGGCACGATCAGCTGGTTCCAGAACAATCCCTACTCGGTCAGTGCGCACTATGTCATCCGCAGTTCCGATGGGCAGGTAACGCAGATGGTGCGCAACCACCATGCGGCCCATCACGTCGGCGTGCACAACGGCACCACGCTCGGCATCGAGCACGAGGGATATGTCAGCAACAGCTCCTGGTATACCACGGCGATGTACAACAGCTCCGCGGCCCTGGTGCGCAGTTTCTGCAACAGTTACGCCGCCATCAACTGTGCCAACGCTTACAGTGGGCCGGCGCATAGTGACGTGGTGGTGCTGCCTTCCTCCATCGATGTAAAAGGGCACCAGCACTACACCAGCCAGACCCATACGGATCCCGGTATCAACTGGAACTGGTCGCACTACTATGCGCTGCTCAATCCCGGCAGCGGCGGTTCCACCACCGTGCTGGATTCCTTCGAGAGCAGTGAAGGACATTTCTATACCAGCCCCACGTACTCGGGCAGTACTGTCGGGGTTTCCACCCAGTCCACGGCTACGCGGGATTGCAACAACCGTTACCAGGGCAGCTGTTCATTGCGGGTCGCATTGCGGGACGATACCGGCAGTAGCAGCGACTGGGCGGTGCGGTTGCTCTCCGGGGCCGGCAACCCGGGCGCCAATGTGCCACTTTCCGGTGACGGTCGTATCGGCTACTGGGTGTATGCCGCGGCCAGTGGCATGCGTGTATCGATCGGTATCGACGACAGCGACGGCACCGAGCGCGGCTACAGCAAGAGCCTCGCCGCCAACAGCTGGACCTTTGTCGAATGGGATCTGGGTGACAGCGACGACTGGTACGCCTGGGTCGGCGGGGCAAACGGCAGCATCGATGCGGGCACCGTGACCCTGGATGCTGTCTGGATATTGCGTGACCCGGATACGGCCTACAATGTGAATCTGTATCTGGACGGGGTACAGGTTCAGGACTGAGCCCGGCGCCGGCCATTGAAGGGGTGCAGCAATTGCTGCACCCCTCAAAGCAGTCTGTCTGAAGCGTATCGGAATTAAACTTCCTGCGCGGTCGGACGGAACAGTATTTCGTTGATATCCACATCCTCCGGTTGGCTGATGGCAAACGCCACAGCGCGGGCGAAAGCGTCGGCGGGGATGGCCACTTTCTCGTAGAACGCTTTCATGCCCTCGGCGACTTCCGGATCGTTGATGGAATCGTTGAGCTCGGTCGCCACGGCCCCCGGCGAGACGATGGTGCTGCGGATATTGTAGGGCGTCATTTCCATGCGCAGGCCTTCGGAGATGGCGCGCACGGCGTGCTTGGTGGCGCAGTAGACGGTGCCGGGCGGCAGTACCTTGTGCCCTGCGACAGAAGACACGTTGATGATGTGACCGGATTTCTGTTGCTGCATATGCGGCAGGACGGCGGCGATACCGTAGAGGACGCCCTTGATATTGACGTCGATCTGCTGGTCCCATTCCTCCACGCGCAGTTTCTCCAGCGGTGCCTGTGGCATGATACCGGCATTGTTGAGCATCACATCGACACGGCCGTGGGTATCAATGGCCGCCTTTACGAGCGCTTCCACTTGGTCGCGCTCGACCACGTCGGTCGTCACGGCCAGGGCCTTGCCCCCGTTCTGGTTGATTTCGTCCGCCAGCTGCTGCAGGCGTTCGGTGCGGCGGGCACCGAGTACCAGGGTGGCGCCTTCGGCCGCCAGGTGACGGGCGGTGGCTTCGCCCAGGCCGCTGCTGGCACCGGTGATGACAACGACTTTGCCTTCGATGTTGTTGCTCATATGCATAACTCCCAGGGATTGTGAATCGGGTTCGCTGGTGTCGTTCAACGTGGCGGTATTGTCCCTGCCGCGCGCCGAGTGCGCGACTGTATTCCTCTGGCATTCTTGCCTATTACGATGGCGTTATAAGCACAGGGGCAAGAGAGTACCCGGAAAACGGCACAATCCGGTTTCGCTCCGGAGTAGCCGGCAGGAAGCTGCCGCTTGAGAGCCGCCAGCCAGCTGCCGGGTATTGGCCGCTGCCGGTAATGATATGGTCGGTTGGCGAAAGCGGCGGGGCGGGATTCCCTTCCCGGAGGCGATGTTCAGAATCGGGATAGCTCATCGCGCAGGTCCCGCTCCAGTTCGGCGGCTTCGGTAATCCAGACGCTGCCGTCCGGGGCCGGGAAGACACCGATCTCGATGCCGTCCCGCTCCAGGCCGGAAAGCCACTTTTTCAGGAACTGGGGCAGGGCGATGCTCTTTGGCGTGAGGTCGCTGTCGTCGCCGGCATAGATCGCGGCAAATTCCGCTGCGGGCCATACCGGCAGGTACTCGAAACCGCCCTGTTCGTCGGCGTGTAGTTTCAGGAAGTGTTGCTCACTGTTGACCAGGATCCAGACCTCCCGCTCCTCGCCCACCAGGTCCAGGAAAACTTCGTAGCGGTCTTCGGTATCCAGTTCCAGGATGGCTTGCTGTTCTTCTTTGCTCATGGTGCGATCTGCTTTCCCGGTAAGTACTCCGGCAGGAGTGAACGATAGAGGAAGGGACAGGCCAACGTCTGCCGACAGGAGCCCGCGCTTATGCATGGATTATACGGTAATGTCAGGGATCTACGGTCTCCAAACTGCCTGAAACAATCCGCAGAGGCACCTACACATTCAGCAGTAGGTGCTCGCGTTCCCAGGGTGAGATCTCCCGGTGGAACTGGCGCAGCTCTTTTTTCTTGACTTCCGTATACAGCAGGCAGAAGTCCCCGCCCAGGGTCCGGTGAATTTCCTCCGCATCCTCAAAGATACGCAGTGCTTCATCGAAGGTGGTGGGGATATAGGCCTGTGCCTGCTGGCTGTCATCCAGTTCGCCCTCCGCGGGCGCGCCGGGGTCGATTCTGTTGACCATCCCCAGGTATCCGCAGGCCAGGCTGGCGGCAATCGACAGGTAGGGATTGGTATCCACGCCGATCACCCGGTTCTCCAGGCGCCGGTCCCGGGGCCCGGAGTGTGGCACCCGCAGGCCCGTGGCGCGGTTGTCGTAGCCCCAGGCCAGGTTGGTCGGCGCGCTGGAGTTGGCCGCCGACTCAAAGCGCCGATAGGAATTGACGTTCGGGGCAATCAGCGGCATCACCTCGATCAGGTGTTTCTGGGTGCCGCCGACAAAATGGTGGAACAGCTCCGTCGCCTCACCCCGATCATCGGAAAAAATATTCTGGCCGCTGGCAACATCCACCACGCTCTGGTGTACGTGCATGGCGCTGCCGGGCTGGTCGCGCATGGGCTTGGCCATAAAGGTGGCGAAGATGCCGTTGTTCAGCGCCGCCTCCTTGATGATGCGCTTGAAATAGAACACCTGGTCCGCCAGCAGCAGCGGGTCGCCGTGGGTGAGATTGAATTCAACCTGGCCCGCGCCATCTTCCTGGATCACCGATTCGATATGCAGGCCGGCGGCCTCGGCATAATCGTAAATGGTATCGATCACCGGGCCGTACTCGTCGACGGCCGACATGGAGTAGGACTGCAATGCCGTACCGGAGCGCCCGCTGCGGCCGACTGGGGGCTGTATCGGCTCGTTGGGATCGATATTGGGCCTGGTCAGGTAGAACTCCAGCTCCGGAGCTACCACGGGCTTCCAGCCGCGCTGCCCGTACAGGTCGATCACATGCTTGAGGATATTCCGCGGCGCGCAGGCAATCGGCCTGCCGTCGAATTCCTGCAGGTCGTGAATGATCTGCAATGTGGCCTGCTTGGCCCAGGGCGCCGCCATGGCCGTGGACATATCCGGCACCAGCACCATATCGCTCTCGGCCCACTGGTTGGCGATATCCATTTCCACATCCTGGCCGGTGATGGTCTGGTAGAAAATGGAAATCGGCAGGTAGAGCGGCTTGTCCGGTGAGAAATTCTTCAGCGGCATCGCCTTGCCGCGGGACATGCCGTTCAGGTCCGGGACGATACACTCCACCTCGTCCAGCCTGCGGCCATTGCGATAGGCCTGGAAGGCCGGGGGTAATTCGTCCAGCCAGGTACGGCTGTCGGGCTGACTCATGGTGGCTCCGGGGGATAACGGTGCCGACAGTGTAACCGAAATGCTGTTGAAGGGGGCGGGTGGTGGGCCGGCTCTCCAGGGAAGGTATTGCCGGACTGTTGGCCGGGACATCGTTCCCGTCCGGTCTCGAATCATGAGAGCCAGGCGCTATGGATATGGCGAATTCAGGTGGGGCGCACAGGTCTCGCTCAGGAAAGTAAACGGGTCTTCGGTAGAGGCTACTGCGAGTCAGCCACCCCTGCCACCGGGACCGGCGAAGAACCAGATAACCAGGCCGATAACAGGCAGTATCAACACGACCAGTATCCAGATCAGCTTCCTGAGCCCAGAAGCGGAGCTCTGCAGGATCTTGATGATGGCGTAGATATCGGCAATAAAGATCAATAGCCCGAGAACGCTTTCCATGATGACGTCACTCTCCGGAATATTCTGTCTGCTATAAACTGGCAAGTATAGACGCTGGATGCCGGTATGTGGATGTGAAGGCTCTCGTCGTGGATATCTCCCTGTTAGTAAATACTTCGGTATCAAAGGCGGGTCTATTTATGACGGGTTACGCAGTATGTTTAAATACTCAAGTTTCGGAGTTGAGAAACCTTGAAAATTGGCACAGAGCCGGGTGGCGTGGCCCTTTGCGGGACCTTGTGAGACAGGGATGTCGATTAGAGCGTACAGGGATGTATACACAGGGGGGCGCCCAGCTCGTGTCCCGCAAAGGGCCGCGCCACCCGGCCCCCCGATTTGAACCCCGAAACTTGAGTTAAATAAACGTCAAAAAACGGATCTCCTCTTTTCGCCCACTTTTGTCTGGATACCCGTCGCAATCGGTTAGTGATCACTATGGAACAGATCATCTCGAACCCAATGGCGCTGCTGGTGATGGTGGGGCTCGTCTCGATTGCGTGCCAGTACCTCGCCTTTATGCTGAAGCTGCCGGCGATACTGCCGCTGCTGCTGGCCGGGCTGGCGCTGGGCCCGATGACCGGTGTGCTCGATCCCGATGCGCTGTTCGGCGACCTGCTGTTTCCGCTCGTATCCCTGGCGGTGGCCATTATCCTGTTTGAGGGGGCGCTGACCCTCAAGTTTTCGGATCTCGCCGGGCACGGTGTCATGGTACGCAACCTGTGTACATTGGGCGCGCTGGTGACCTGGCTGGTCGCCACGCCGGCCGCCTACTATGTGCTCGGCATGCCGATGCAACTGGCCGCGCTGTTTGGTGCCATTGTCACGGTCACCGGGCCGACCGTCATCGTGCCGATGTTGCGTTCGGTGCGGCCCAATACCCGAATCTCCAATATCCTTCGCTGGGAAGGCATCGTCATCGACCCGATCGGGGCGCTGCTTGCGGTGCTGGTGTACGAGTACATTGTCGCGTTGCAGGATGCCGTTGGCCACACGGTGGTGATTTTCCTGCAGGTAGTGGCGATCGGTTTTGGCATCGGTTCCCTGATGGGGTACTTCCTGGGCGCGCTGCTCAGGAACAACTGGGTCCCCCACTACCTGCGCAATACCGCGGTTCTCACGCTGATGCTCGGCGCCTACGCCGCCTCCGACCTGATGTCCCATGAGTCCGGCCTGCTGACGGTAACCGTAATGGGCCTCTGGATGGCCAATATGAAAGGCCTGGACGTCGACGATATCCTCGAGTTCAAGGAAACCCTCAGCGTCCTGCTGATCTCGGCGCTGTTTATCCTGCTGGCCGCACGTGTGGAGTTTTCCGCGCTGGCGCAGTTGGGGTGGGGCGCGCTGCTGGTATTGGTGGCGATCATGTTCGTTGCCCGGCCGCTGTCCGTGTTCCTGTCATCGCCCGGGTCGGGATTGAACTGGCGCGAGCTGGCGATGCTCAGCTGGATTGCGCCGCGCGGCATCGTCGCCGCCGCGGTGTCGGCCCTGTTTGCGCTGAAGCTGGATGCGCTGGGGCTGGCCAAGTCCGAGCTGCTGGTGCCGATGGTATTTCTGGTGATTATTGTCACCGTCGTGTTCCAGAGCCTGACGGCCAAGCCCGTCGCCAAGCTGCTGGATGTCCGCGCGCCCTATCCCAACGGTTACCTGTTGTTCGGCGGCGGCAGGTTTGCGCGGCTGCTGGCAAAAGACCTGGTGGAGAAGGAGGTGCCCGTCATCATTGCGGATACTAACTGGGACGCCCTGCGCGAGGCGCGGATGGAGGGTATCTCCACATACTACGGCAACCCGATCTCGGAGCACGCCGGCCGGACCCTGGATCTCTCCGCCATTGGCACGGTGCTGGTGCTGTCACCCTACAAACAGCTCAACCCGCTGGTGACCTATCACTTCGAGCACCTGCTCGGCAAAGGCTCGGTACTCGGCCTGAGCCCCGGCGCACCGGAAGAGCGGGCCAGCCACCGGGTATCGGAGGACTACGCGAAAAAACTGGAGCTGTTTTCCGAGAGCGCCACTTATGGCCGCCTGGCCAGCCTGGTGGCGAAAGGGGCTACGATCAGGACGACGGGCCTGACGGAAAGCTTTGTGGTTGAGGACTACAGACAAAAATATGGTAACCGCGCCATATGGCTGTATGCGGTGGATCCGCAGGGCAAGATCCATATCTGTACGGTTTCGCATGAGTTTGAGCTTAAGGCTGACTGGCAGATTGTCAGCCTTGTGAGTTCCGCATAGACCAATGCTGCGTATTTTCATCCTTGTGAACAAGAAAAACACTATTGGCCGGGCCGTTGATCCTGATACCGTGTCGATGTAGATACATTCTGGTATCGGTGGTTACACCTTCAATTTTTCTTATGAAAATGTTCATGAAAAAACGATGGTTTCCATCGATAGTGAAAAAACTACACCAGAGTAATACACTGGTTTTAGCTATTCTCGCTTAATCTGAAAATCTACCGAAAGTTCGGCCTCGTACTGGATTTCATCAAAAGAGGATGTCTGATAAGAAGAGGGTTCCGCGGATTGTGACTCGTAGCCGTTTCGTGCTCTTCGGACTGCGGTAACAACCACTTCCTCTAGAGCCATGGCACCGCGGGTGGCCTGGAAGCCCGCGTTTGAATTGCGAATCCCGATTGGGGTCAGCTTGATACCAAGTGTCTGCTCATAGGTCGCTTTCTGGTCCATGATCCGTTGCAGGGCCAGCGACTTTACCTGCTTGTTGTATTCCTGCTCCTTCGAGTGCTCGAAGGTGGTATCGGAGAGCTCTACCTCCTGATTCTGGTCTGCCAGCCGCGCTATGGCCTCGAGTTGGGATTCCTCGTCGATCGTGATCGCTATCCGGTTGATCACCTTGTAGCTGCTGGGAGTGCTGCCGAGCCAGCCGTACTGGGGAGAGGATGAGAACTTGGAGTTCCTGATCTCTTCCCGCGGAATACCGGCGGCGTTGAGCGTATTGCCAAGCCTCTCCCGCAGAGTGCTGTTACTCGCAATGGCGTCGGCCAGCTGTTTCTCTTCGGTGCTGACTACCAGGCTTACAATCGCCTTGTCAGAATAGGCTTTTTTCTCCGCGTTGCCATGGATGGTGACGATATTGTCCGAAGGGTACAGGAGTCCACGCAGGTCCTGTGGTGTGCCCTTGATTTCCGGGGCGGCGTGGCAAAGGGCGGAGAGTAGGGCTGTTGCCAGGAGTATGATCTTATTCATGGTAATTTTTCTTATATGGTGGATGAAGGGGGTGATACCAAAAAGTGAACCTGTCCTCTATATCCCCAGGCTGGGTATCGAGTGTAGATGGAACTACGGGCCGTGGGCAACCAGAGACTCTGGCCCTATTGATTCAGGTTTGGGTAGCGTAGAATCACCGGCTCTGATCCCACTGATTCCCCCGCGAGCACTTACCATGAAACCCTGGATCGAACTCGGCACCGCCCAGATCCCCAATAACGGCGGCATACTCACGCTGCGCCAGCGCGATCGGGAGTTCTCCATTGCCCTGAGCGGCCCGCGCGGTGAGCTGATGAACAGTCGCCGCTTTAACAGCGAACGGGAGCTTTCGCTGCTGGGCTGTGCCCATCTGAAACAGCGCGAGAGTGCCCGGGTGGTAGTGGGCGGTATGGGCATGGGGTACACCCTCGCCGCGGCCCTCGAGGTACTGCCGCCCAGTGCGGAGGTGATTGTCGCCGACCTGATCCCCGAAGTAGTGAAGTGGAACCGCGGGCCATTGGGAGACTGCGCCGGCCGACCGCTGGACGACAGCCGCTGTAAGGTGCATATCGGTGATGTCGGTGAGTTGCTGGTAAAGGGCGATGGCGACTACGACGCCGTGCTGCTGGATGTCGACAACGGCCCCGAGGGGCTGACCCACAGCGACAATAACTGGCTCTACTCCCTGGATGGCACCAGCTGTATCTACGAGAGCCTGGCGCCGGGCGGCATGTTGGCGGTGTGGTCGGCCGGGCCGGACTCCTTCTACGTTCACCGGTTGAGGAAAACCGGCTTTGATGTCGAGGTCAAGACGGTGCGTGAGCGCCCCGGCAAGGGGGCGCGGCATACGATATTTCTGGCAAAGAAAACCGCCGTGTGAGACACAGGGGTAGGTAGACCAGGACAAGCTTTGAGAATTTTTTCTGCTTGGTGGCTATATATGCCGAAAATTTTACTCTGCTATTTCAATTTCTCAACACAGCGGCGGGGACTTATCAGATTATAGTGGCGGAGCTTGCTGCATGGATCGCTAAGCTTCAAGGAGAGCCTCAATTGTTTTTTTCATATAGGAAACAAGTGTCTCGAAGTCATTCTGTTTCTCTTCCCATCGATCTTCAATCTTTCCGAGATAGCCTTCACGAGCGTACTTCAATAACATCGCGTGGCTGGATGGTGCTTGCCTTTCTGCCCAGATTGCCGCCAAATCCTTTGGCGCAATGTCACCAGTAGCAGCAGTCAGCCACATCCGTGACAAGGTCAAAACTACATTGCGTTCATCACCCGTTGCCTCCCCTAAAAGAGTGGGCAAAGAATCTCGAATTGCCTTTCGGATATCAGTGATTGGTACCGGATCGAAAACCTCATCAGCATTGCTCCCGCACAACGCCAGGCTGTTATCGACTACCTTTTTAACACAATCGCAAGGTCGGGGTCGCGGGCAGGTTCCGGAATTTTTCCGGTTTCGAACTCCCCTCGTAACCACTCACCGTATATTAGCTCAGCCCGAGGCGGAAATTGCCATGGTACAACAGCAGAGGTCGTTACAACAGTCAGCTCTACCGGCCTGTCGGACTGTGGATTCCCGATCGCGCCCGAGACATTCATCAACTGAGTAACCAGGGCTTCTCTTTGCAGAAAAGTAGGCGGCTCAGTAACCGCGACCAAGATATCTACATCACTGTCACGCTTTAAACCGCCGACAACAGCGGAACCGAAAAGGTAAATACCAATGATCGAATCGCTAAGTATATTTTCAGCGACCAACTGTGCTTGTTTCGCTTCATCAGGAATTACTGGGTTCACCCTTCTTCTCCGGCAAGAATAGTGCTCGAATAATCATGGGTGAGTAGATCTGTTGCTGGTGGGAAAATCATAAACTTCCGCCCAGATTGCAGATCTTTGGCTCGAAAATGGGCGTGATCAGGAGAGTTGTGCGCATGGTGGTGATTGGGCGTCGAAGTATTGTGTCAAATTCAAGACCTGACCCCTTCGCTTTCTGCACCCTTAAGGTGTTGCCAGATCGATGAGAAAGACAGGCCTATCTGATTATATGGTAAGATCCATTGATGATCTTCTGACAGCAGCCAGTCCTTTACTCTTATTCCCTAGACAAGTCTATCTCCCTTGGGTACATCGCTTTCCCTGTACAGGGTGGGATGGCTGGTGTCGGTTGTCGGCCTTGCCAATGCTCCTTCGAATTCCTTGATGATATCTCTTAGGTCATCCATCGTTCTAAATTTATGGACGTAGGCTTCCTTTGCCATACTACTTCCGATGCTTTATATGGCTAATTCCGAGAATGAAATAAACGTCAAAAATAGATCTGTTCCCTTTACCCTAAGCAGGCTGCGGTATCTCGTCGCCTGGCTCATAGAGCACTCCGTCTACCTGCTTTTTGAATATACCTCTTGAAATAAGTTCATCAATAGCTCGTTGGTATGTTTTCGGTGTTATTCCTAAATTGGCTTGCACTTCTTTGTGAATTCCTGTTGGCCATGGTTGTGGCGGCATCTGACTTTTAACTTGCTCGAGTATTTCTTCTGATATAGGTAATTTCTGGGAGATGATTCGTATTCTAATTCGATCAGAATTTCTCTTTACTCGAACTAGAGATCCACAATTTCGGCATCGATGGTCAGATTTTGATCTATGAGCTGTCGAAAGCTCCTGCTGGAATACTGAACCGCAACCAGGGCAATCAAGGTCTTCTATTACTAGCTTTGGTACTTCTAAAATAGTTTTTTTGTCTTTCTTAGTGAAGGTTGATACCAACTCGATTCCACATCCAGAGCACCGGATTTCACGAATGTTATCCTTCACTTGATACTGCCCATAACTGTTCTCATATCCGCAAGATGGACAGTTGGCTGAAGTTCTTCCAGTACTAGTCCTCCTAGTAGACAGTGATGAACCTGTAATCTCACGCACTAAGGTACGCACCTCTTTTCTTAATGAATCGAGTTCCTCTCGATTGACGCGGTCGTCAATATCATTCGCTCCCTCTTTCCAATGCGATTCCAGAGTCTGTACCCGGTCGATTAATGCTTGTACCTCAGCTTCTCGGGATTCCCGTTCCTCTTTCTGCTCCTCCAGTTCTTCGTCAATAACACCTCTCCAATCATTTAGCGTAGTATCATTGACTGATCTTAATGTATGTAAAATATGGACTGCGCTACTAATTCTTTCAATTCTATAAGTCGATATGTCTTTTGGGGATCCGTCAAGATCGATATTAAGAGCATCCTGCAAATAGCCCGCAAGTCTGTTCAGTTGAATGGAAACGTTGTTAACC
The DNA here is from genome assembly GCF_023634065.1 of Microbulbifer litoralis. Classification (GTDB taxonomy): domain Bacteria; phylum Pseudomonadota; class Gammaproteobacteria; order Pseudomonadales; family Cellvibrionaceae; genus Microbulbifer; species Microbulbifer litoralis. The sequence continues at coordinate 17,939 of NZ_JALKCV010000001.1, read as the reverse complement.
TTCTCCGCCGCATTAAGTGCATATGTGCGAAGATTGCTCTGATGTAATTCTTTAACTTCTGTAATTGCTTTTTCATTTGATTTTTCTGCATAGATATGAGCAACAATCCAGGAGCCAGCAATCGAAAGAATGGCAAGCAATGTGCTCAACAAGCCAACTTCGCGCGAAGTCAAATCGCCGAGTGATAGGAAGAGCAAATTTAAAGATATTGCCAATACCAGTATGCCTATCAAAATTTTTCTAAACATGCAGATTCCTTGTATTCTCAGCCATCTGGCTCAGCTGTTCGTACCTTGGCGAGATTTTTGGGGTAGAAGTGAAGCTCCAAAAAAGAGAAGCAAGGAGTTCCGGGGCAGTTGTGGCTATTTTTTATACACTAAGTACTCATTTTGTCAATGTATTGTTCAGTTAGCAAGACATTTTCCATCCAGTTTACTGTTAACCTTACAAGAAGCTTCAAGTCAGTGATATCCTGTTCTTCCCACTTTCGAATATAATGCGTCTCATCATTGCCAAGCCAAGCTGCTCGCAATGCGCATGCTTTTACATTTTGGTCATCGATGTGATCAGAAATGCACTTTCCTAGCATTAACCTCTTAATAGAGTCTGTATTTTCCGGTTTTTGGTATATTAAAAAATCTTTTACCAAAAATTCCAATGCTTTTCTTAGCCCAATCCCGACAAGCTGAGGTAGATTCTCTGACTCCGCGTGTAGAGCTTGGTTGTAGATATCAACGAACGAAGGAGAAACTTCTGATATTGAACTTGAAAACACTTCTTTTTTGGGAGAAATTGGCGCCAGGCCTACAAGATAAAAATGTGGGCGCGCTCCGGAGGGCTCACCCGATGCCGTGTAAGTTGCAATAATTAGCTCTTGGCATGTTGAACTTGTACATCGGAAAACAGATTGGACTTTTTTCTGCTGACCAATATATGCAGACGTCACATGTTTTGGGTGAATACTCTTGTGGCAAGTAGGGCAAAGGTCTGGCTCTGACGTCAAACGAACGTTGTGGTTACTTCCCTGCATACTTGCTGCGTTTATATCTAAGTGCATTTTTTCTCCAGATACATAATACTTATGTCGTGGTCTCGAAGACCGATATCGTAGCGACTACTATCTGCGACAGTTATACGGTTCCGCTTCATTGCCCCCCTCCGTGCTAGCTCTTTCATATGATGAGGTTCGGACAAAACTTCTATTTTCTTCACTCTTGACGACTCATGTCCCAATCAGCCGAGGTGTTGTCGATTATGGCTAGTTAGCTGATTTTGCTGAGACTTTTAGCCATGTGCCCATAGAACTAGAAATAACGATCATCCGGGCTGTTCTTCCAGTTCAGCAACAAAAAAAGCGGGCTTTCGCCCGCTTTAAATACCTCTCTTCCTGTGAGCGACTACTTTTTCCTTTTGTAGTAATTCACTTGTCAGCCGGTGCTCACCACTGCAACGCACCGCCAGTCTGGTATTCAATCACCCGCGTCTCAAAGAAGTTCTTCTCCTTACGCAGGTCCATAATCTCGGACATCCACGGGAAGGGGTTCTGGGCGCCCGGGAACTGTTCTTTCAGGCCGAGCTGCGACAGCCGGCGGTTGGCGATAAAGTGGAGGTATTCCTCCATCATATTGGCGTTCATGCCGAGTACGCCGCGGGGCATGGTGTCGCGGGCGTAGGCCACTTCCAGTTCCATGCCTTCCAGGATCATCTGCGCCACTTCCTGCTGGAATTCCGGGGTCCACAGGTGCGGGTTTTCCAGTTTGATCTGGTTGATGACGTCGATGCCGAAGTTCAGGTGCATGGACTCGTCGCGCAGGATGTACTGGAACTGCTCAGCCACGCCGGTCATCTTGTTGCGGCGGCCCATGGACAGGATCTGGGTAAAGCCGCAGTAGAAGAAGATGCCCTCGGTCACGGCGTAGAAGGCGATCAGGTTGCGCAGTAGTTCCTGGTCGGTCTCCGGGGTGCCTGTCTTGAAGTTGGGATCGCCGATGGACTGGGTGTGCTTCAGGCTCCAGGCCGCTTTCTTGGCCACGCTGGGTACTTCGCGGTACATATTGAAGACTTCGCCTTCGTCCATGCCCAGGGATTCCACGCAGTACTGGTAGGCGTGGGTGTGAATGGCTTCCTCGAAGGACTGGCGCAGCAGGTACTGGCGGCACTCGGGGTTGGTGATATGGCGGTAGATGGCCAGCACCAGGTTGTTGGCCACCAGGGAGTCGGCGGTGGAGAAGTAGCCCAGGGAGTATTCCACGATGCGGCGCTCGTCCTCGGTCAGACCTTCGGGGTCTTTCCACATGGACACGTCCTTGTTCATGTTCACTTCCTGCGGCATCCAGTGGTTGGCGCAGCCGTCCAGGTATTTCTGCCAGGCCCAGTCGTATTTGAACGGTACCAGCTGGTTGAGGTCGGCGCGGCAGTTGATGATGCGTTTTTCATCCACTTCGATGCGCGCGGCACCCATTTCCAGTTCTTCCAGGCCCGGGGCCGGGTCCATGTCGGCGACGGCGGCGCGGGCGGCTTCCACGGCGTCTGAGGCTGGTTTGGAAACCGTGGATTGGGCCGCGGGCGACGCCGGAGCGCTGTGGCTTTTCTCTGCGCTGTGGGCACCATATGAGGTTCCCGGTTCGCGTACTTCTTGTTGCAGCGTGTCCGGCGCCGGTCGCGGTTCGGTGCTTTTCTTGGGTTGTGACGGTTGTTCGAGATCGTCCCAGCTGAGCATATGTTTGCCTTTCCGTCTTTTCGTGCGTGTGTGTTCGGTGTCTGGTCTGTTTTGGTCGGCTGTCGCCGACTTGCCGAGCTGGCGGCGGGCGCTCCCGAGCTCGGCGTTCCCAGGGGCGGCTTCGCCGCGTTCACCTGCAAGCAGGCTCCTGCATGTGGGGGGTAGGGCGCTGCCGAGCCCCGGTCCGGATTTGTTTTCCGCCGCGGTTTTGCGGCGGTGGACCGGGGTCGGTGCGCATGGTCTTGGCCACTTGGGCGGTCGACGCTCTCCCCCGAGAGTTTTATTCGCCTGCCAGCAGGCTTCCTACAGTCTGTCTTCTGGCCTCTGTCGCCGGCCTGCCGTTATTACTGGCAGGCTTCGCAGTCCGGGTCGTCCAGGGAGCAGGCCTGGGGGACCGGGGCTGCCTGCGGTTCGGCGGCCGGGCTGGCGGCGGTGCCGTTGCCAACGCCGGCGCTGACGGCGTTCAGGTTGCCACTGGCGACGGTGGATTTTTCCGTGCTGGTGGCGGCCAGGGCGCGCAGGTAGTAGGTGGTCTTCAGGCCGCGGTACCAGGCCATGCGGTAGGTCAGGTCGAGTTTGCGACCGTCGGCACCGGCGATGTACAGGTTCAGGGACTGCGCCTGGTCGATCCATTTCTGGCGGCGGCTGGCGGCGTCCACGATCCAGCGCGGTTCCACTTCAAACGCGGTGGCGTATTTGGCTTTCAGGTCCGCCGGCACGCGCTCGATTTTCTGTACCGAGCCCTCGTAGTATTTCAGGTCGTTGACCATGACCTGGTCCCACAGGCCGCGCGCTTTCAGGTCGTGGACCATGTAGGGGTTCACGACGGTGAATTCGCCGGACAGGTTCGATTTCACGTACAGGTTCTGGTACGTGGGCTCGATGGACTGGGATACGCCGGTAATGTTGGCGATGGTGGCGGTGGGGGCGATGGCCATCACGTTGGAGTTGCGCATGCCCTGCTTTTTGACCTTGCCGCGCAGGTTGTCCCAGTCGAGCGTGCTGTTGGTGTCCTGCTCGATAAACTGCTCGCCGCGCTGCTCCGCCAGGATCTTGATGGAGTCCAGCGGCAGCACGCCCTTGCTCCACAGGGAGCCGTTGTAGCTCTGGTACTTGCCGCGCTCCTTGGCCAGGTCGCTGGAGGCGGAGATGGCCTCGTAGCTGATGGCTTCCATGGAGGTATCGGCGAACAGCACCGCTTCGTCACTGGCGTAGGAGATACCGGCGCGGTAGAGCGCGTCCTGGAAGCCCATCAGGCCCAGGCCGACCGGACGGTGGCGCATGTTGGACTGGCGCGCGGTGTCGACGGAGTAGTAGTTGATGTCGATCACGTTATCCAGCATGCGCACGGCGGTCTTGACGGTCCTGGACAGTTTGGCCCGGTCCAGTTTGCCGTCTTTACCGATATGCTGCGCCAGGTTCACGGAACCCAGGTTGCACACGGCGATCTCGTCGTTGGCGCTGGTGTTCAGGGTGATCTCGGTGCACAGGTTGGAGCTGTGTACCACGCCGGCGTGCTGCTGCGGGCTGCGCAGGTTGCAGCTGTCCTTGAAGGTGATCCAGGGGTGGCCGGTCTCGAACAGCATGCCCAGCATCTTGCGCCACAGGTCCACCGCGCGCACTTTCTTGTGCAGCTTCAGCTTGCCTTCGGCGGCCAGTTTCTCGTAGTGCTCGTAGCGCTCCTCGAAGGCGGCGCCGAACAGGTCGTGCAGGTCCGGGCAGGTGGCCGGGGAGAACAGGGTCCAGTCCTTGTCTTCGAACACGCGCTTCATGAACAGGTCCGGCACCCAGTTGGCGGTGTTCATGTCGTGGGTGCGGCGGCGGTCGTCGCCGGTGTTCTTGCGCAGCTCGAGGAATTCCTCGATATCCAGGTGCCAGGATTCCAGGTAGGCACAGACGGCGCCCTTGCGCTTGCCGCCCTGGTTGACGGCCACGGCGGTGTCGTTGGCCACTTTCAGGAAGGGCACGACGCCCTGGGATTTGCCGTTGGTGCCCTTGATGTAGGAGCCCAGTGAGCGCACCGGCGTCCAGTCGTTACCCAGGCCGCCGGCCCATTTGGACAGCATGGCGTTGTCCTGGATGGCGCCGTAGATGCCGTGCAGGTCGTCCGGCACCGTGGTCAGGTAGCAGGAGGACAGCTGCGGGCGCAGGGTGCCGGCGTTGAACAGGGTGGGCGTGGAGCTCATGTAATCGAAGGAGCTCAGCAGCTTGTAGAACTCCACCGCGCGATCGTTCTTGTTGTCTTCGTTGATGGCCAGGCCCATGGCCACGCGCATGAAGAAGATCTGCGGCAGCTCGAAGCGGATCTCGTCGCTGTGCAGGAAGTAGCGGTCGTACAGGGTCTGCAGGCCCAGGTAGGTGAACTGGTGATCGCGCCCGGCATCGATGGCCGCGCCCAGTTTTTCCAGGTCGAAGGTGGCCAGCGCCGGGTCCAGCAGTTCCAGTTCGATGCCTTTTTCCACGTAGGCGTGCAGCGCCTTGCCGTAGAGGGTTTTCATCTCTTCCTGGGTGGCGGCCTTGGCCACGCCGAGGAAGCGCAGGGCTTCGCTGCGCAGCTTGTCCAGCAGCAGGAAGGCGGTGGCGTAGGTGTAGTTGGGCTCCTGTTCCACCATGGTGCGCGCGGTGATCACCAGCGCGGTGTTGATGTCCTCCTCGGACACGCCGTCGTAGAGGTTGCGCAGCGCCTCGCTGAGGATGGCCTCGCTGTCCACGTCTTTCAGGCCCTCGCAGGCCTCGTTGACGATGGTGCGCAGGCGCTCCATGTCCAGCGGGATGCTGCTGCCGTCTTCCAGCCGTACGCGGATGCTCGGGTGGGCGTCGGCGGCGGCCGCTTGCTGTTCGGCCTGCTGTTCCTTTTCCCCGGCGCGCTCGGCGCGCAGGCGGGCGTGCTCTTCGCGGTAGAGGACATAGTCGCGGGCGATCTTGTGTTCGCCGGCGCGCATCAGGGCCAGTTCCACCTGGTCCTGGATTTCCTCGATATGGATGGTGCCGCCGGAGGGCATGCGGCGGTTGAAGGTGGCGCTGATCTGGCCCACCAGTTCCTGCACCTGCTCGTGGATGCGGCTGGAGGCCGCGGCGGTGCCGCCCTCGACGGCGAGGAATGCCTTGGTGACCGCCACGGAGATCTTGCTGTCGTCGTAGGGTACAACGGTGCCATTGCGTTTGATGACGCGAATCTGGCCCGGTGCGGTAGCGGCGAGGGTGGTGCCGCCGGCCTGGTCCTTGGTGCTGCCTGTTTTTTCTGCAGGCACAGATTGAGAGCGCTCAGTCTCAGTGTGCATGGAGATCTCCGCAAAGAGTGTTACTGTTTTTTCCGCTTCTGTCCGCCTGGACAGCGCCGCTCGAACGAGTGGACTTGTGCAGAACGGGTCCGTCGTTTCCCCATCCGGATACCGCTGTGGGTAAGCCGGGATGGATACAGGCCGCTTTGACGTCGGCCGGATGCCGGTGAGAGCACCTGGCTTTCGAGTGCCTGCGGCGGATAATCCGTTCCGCCTGATTACCTCTGATCTGCCTGGAATCAGGCGTGTCTGACTGATGGCGCCGCCGCGGCCTGTCGACAGGGTTATCGACCGCTTCGCGACAACGTTGAGTCGGAATTCAACCCCACCAGATTGGGGTTCCGTTCGGCCCGAACCCCTATATATTGGGTGCGCGCCTCAACTGAGCAACAAGATAATGCGGTAGGGGGGCTAATTCAAGGCGAATAACCTTGTGGTTAACTGTGGATAATTTGTGGGTAGGGCCGCTACGTCAGTGGACACTTTCGCGCCAGCGCCCGTCACTGCTGGCGGTGGTTGAATGCTGTACAGCAGAATTTCATCCGCTGGAGCGCTAAGAATATTTTTTAATAGTCAGCGCCCCTCAAATTAACCACGGCAATAACCATTTCGCGTTGATCAGGTGTTGAGCAAAGTGGTACTCGAATGTGCAGCCCTGGTGGCGTTTATTTCATTCGTATGGCTGTGCCGTTCGAAAACTGATCAGGGCGGCGGTGATGCGGGCTGAACCGTCATTCCGGCGGAGGCCGGGATCCAGGCGCCGGGCGGGGCCACTGGATCCCGGGTCGAGCCCGGGATGACGGGGCGGGGCCGGGATGGACCCGGCATGACGGGACGGGCCCGGATGACGGCTGGTGCGCGGCCGAGCGGCCGGGTGGCAGCGGCTTATCCGCGACCTTCCACTGTCAGTTGCTCTGCTCCTGCAGGAACTCCATCAGTGCCTTCTGCGCGTGCAGGCGGTTTTCGGCCTCGTCCCAGACCACGGAGATGCGGTCGTCCTCCAGCAGCTCGCCGCTGACTTCCTCGCCGCGGTGGGCGGGCAGGCAGTGCATGAAGATGGCGTCGCTGTTGGCGCGGCCCATCAGCTCGTGGTCCACCAGGAAGCCGTCGAAGGCGCGCTTGCGCTCCTTCTGTTCCGTCTCCTGGCCCATGGAGGCCCAGACGTCGGTGGCCACCCAGTCGGCGCCGCGCACGGCATCTTCCGGCTTGCGCACGATGGAGACGCGGTCGCCGGCCGCGGCGAGAATCTGCTCGTCCGGTTCGTAGCCGTCCGGGCAGGCGATGCGCAGTTCGAAGTCGCACTGGCGCGCGGCGTTGATATAGGAGTGGCACATGTTGTTGCCGTCGCCCACCCAGGCCACCACCTTGCCGGCGGGGTTGCCGCGGTGCTCGACGTAGGTCTGGATATCCGCCAGCAGCTGGCACGGGTGGTAGCTGTCCGACAGGGCGTTGATGACCGGCACCCTGGAATACTCGGCGAAACGCTCCAGCACGTTGTGGCCGAAGGTGCGGATCATCACCATGTCCACCATGCGCGAGATGACTCGCGCGCTGTCCTCGATCGGCTCGCCGCGGCCCAGTTGGGTGTCGCGCGGCGACAGGAACAGGGCGCTGCCGCCCATCTGCGCCATGCCCGCCTCGAAGGACACGCGGGTGCGGGTGGAGGACTTCTCGAAAATCATGCCCAGCACCTTGTCGCGGAAGGGCTCGGTGGCGATGCCCTGGTTGCGCAGTGCCTTCAGCTCGATGGCGCGTTCGACGACGCCGCTCAATTCCTCTTTGGACAGGTCCAGCAGGGTCAGGAAATGTCTGGTTGCCATAAATAGGTTCCCCCTAACAGTTTGCGGCGCCCCGATCAGGCCGCGCGCCGGGTAAAGGCTTTTATCAGTGTGCCGACGGTATTCGCGATCTGCCCGCACTCGGCGTCGGTGAGCGTCAGTGGCGGCAGCAGGCGCACCACATTGCCGGCGGTGACATTGATCAGCAGCCCCTCGGCGCGGGCCAGTTCCACCAGCTCGGCGCAGGGGCGATCCAGTTCGATGCCCACCAGCAGGCCCAGTCCGCGGATCTCGCGGACCGCGTCGCAGCCGGCCAGCTGTTGGCGCAGCTGCTCCAGCAGTTGTGCACCCAGCTTGTCGGCGCGCTCGATCAGCCATTCGCCCTCCAGCGTCTCCAGCACCGCCAGGCCGGCGCGGCAGGCCAGCGGATTGCCACCGAAGGTGGAGCCGTGGCTGCCGGCGGTAAACAGCTCGGCGGCTTTGCCGCGCGCCAGGCAGGCGCCGATGGGCACGCCGTTGCCGAGGCCCTTGGCGGTGGTGACCACGTCCGGCAGGATATCGTTGTGCTGGTAGGCGAACAGCTTGCCGCTGCGGCCGTTGGCGGTCTGGATCTCGTCCAGCATCAGCAGCCAGTCGCGGCGATCGCACAGGTCGCGCAGCCGGTTCAGGTAGTCCGGTGCCGGCACGTTGATGCCGCCTTCGCCCTGCACCGGCTCCACCAGCACGGCGACGATGTCATCGTGCTCGATCGCCAGCTTCTCGATCGCGGCGACATCGTTGTAGGGTACGCGCAGGAAGCCCTCCGGCAGCGGCGCGAAGCCCTGCTGGATCTTCTCGTTGCCGGTGGCGGTCAGGGTGGCGAGGGTGCGGCCGTGGAAGGCGCCCTCCATCACGACTATCTTGGGCACCGCGTGGCCGCGCTCGTTGCCGAGCCGGCGCGCCAGCTTGATGGCCGCCTCGTTGGCCTCGGCGCCGGAGTTGGAGAAGAACACATTGTCCATGCCGGACAGGTCCACCAGCCGGTCCGCCAACTGCTCCTGGGCCGGGATGTTGTACAGGTTGGAGACGTGCAGCAGGGTGCGCGCCTGGTCGTGCAGCGCTTGTGTCACGGCCGGGTGGCAGTGGCCCAGGCCGCAGACGGCGATGCCGGACAGCGCATCCAGGTATCGTCGGCCGGTGTCGTCCCACACGTAGTTGCCTTCGCCCTTGACCAGGGTCAGGGTTCTGTTTCCGTAGTTCTGCATCAGTGCGGGAGTGGCCACTGTCTTTCTCCTTGGTCGGCCTTGAAAAAATCGAGCCGGCAATACTAGCACAGGCGCGTTGCCGCGCCAGACGCCGCGCGCGCAGAGGGGGCCATTTGGGTTACAATGCCGCCCTCGCAAACTTGTGACGGGGCCGGGCCCCATCGGGCAGCCGATGGCGGTGGCGGGCCGGAATTCCTTCAAACCGAGGTTAGTCATCCCTATGGATACACTGGAAAACATCAAGCAGCAGATCGCCGAGAACGCCATCCTGCTCTACATGAAAGGCAGCCCCAACGCACCCCAGTGCGGCTTTTCGATGCGCGCCTCCCAGGCTTTGATGGCCTGCGGCAAGCGCTTCGCCTATGTGGATGTACTGTCCAACCCGGATATCCGCACCGAGCTGCCCAAGCACGCCAACTGGCCGACCTTTCCGCAGCTGTGGGTGAAGGGGGAGCTGGTCGGCGGCTGCGATATCATCATGGAGATGTACGAGAGCGGCGAGCTGAAGACGCTGGTGGACGAGGCCGCGCCCGAGAGTGAGGGCGGCGAGTAAGTTTGCCGCCGGCCGGAACGAAAAAACCGCGGCTCGCCGCGGTTTTTTTGTTTGTGGGGGCAGTGAAAGCTGCAGGAGGCGAACCCTGTTTCCGCCCCTGTAGCCAAAGCCCGGGAAATCGTTACCCGGCACTTTCCATCTGTGTCTGCAGGTAGTTCTGCATGCCCACCTTGTCGATCAGCTCCAGCTGGGTCTCCAGCCAGTCGACGTGTTCCTCTTCGGAGTCGAGGATTTTTTCCAGCAGCTCGCGGCTGCCGTAGTCGCGTACCGACTCGCAGTATTCGATGCCGTCGCGCAGGTCGGGGATGGCTTTCTTTTCCAGTTTCAGGTCGCACTCGAGCATTTCCCTGGTGTCTTCACCGATCAGCAGTTTGCCCAGGTGCTGCAGGTTGGGAATGCCCTCTAGGAACAGGATGCGCTCGATCAGCCAGTCGGCGTGTTTCATCTCGTCGATGGACTCGTCGTACTCGTGCTTGCCCAGCGCTTTCAGGCCCCAGTTGTCGTACATGCGGGCGTGCAGGAAATACTGGTTGATGGCTACCAGTTCGTTGCCCAGTACCTTGTTCAGATGTTCGATAACCTTGGGATCGCCTTGCATTGCTTTTTGCTCCTGTGGCTCCGCCGATGGACGGTGTGGTTGCGCGCGCGTCCGACTGGATATGACAGGGTCGGCGCCGTTATGACGGTGGAGTTTGCTTTCCCAATAAAACCAAGTCAAGCGCAATAAATGGCTTTTTTTAAGGGGTTAAAGAGTGAAAATTAACGGAAATTGGGCCTAAAAATAAAACGAGAACGATTGCCGTTAACGCTCCGGCTGCCGTTTTGTCAGCGCGCGATCAATCGACGGATACCGAGAATCTTTTTGTTGATGGTATTGCGGTCGAACTGGTCGCCGACAAATTTATCACAGTCTTCCGCGAGCCGGTCCAGGTAGGCATCGAGTGCCCGGCGGTCTTCGAGGCGGGTGCATATCTGCGCCAGTTCATCGAGCTTGTTCAGCAGGTGCCGCATTACCACGCCGCTGGAGCGCCCGTACTCGCGGATTTCGTCGAATGCGGCATCCAGCAGGTCGGCAAAATCCAGCACACTGGTGACCAGCCGCAGTCGCCCGTCTTGGTCGCGGAAACAGTTCGGCAATTGCGGGCGTTGCAGCACCTTGCCGATCCCGTCCACCAGCCGGTCGATACAGGAGTAGGCGGTAAAGGGGTCGTTGATACCGGGCGACAGCGCGCGCACGGCGATCTGCGCCAGTTGATGGATGGAGAAGACGATGTCCTCCTCGGCGGTGGGTTGGTGGCCGGTGCTGATGGTGCCGTCGACAAACGATGTGATCGCCTCGCTGTCGATCTGCCGGGGCGGCTGGTAGATGCGCGCGATGCGCGACCAGTGGTGAATATAACTGCCCGGATGGCAGTCGAGCACGATGCAGCTGTCGTGTTTCTCCGCCCAGTCGAACAGCCGCTGTCGGTCGATCGACAGTACGTAGCCACCGATGTCGCCGTAGATGTTCAGGTAATCGTCGCCGAGGGGCAGGTGCTCGACATCGCAGCAGTCGGCCCTTTCGTCGGGGTGCCGCTCGCCGGGGTAGTGCCGGTCGATGGCTTCGCTGAATTCGCGGTTGATGTGGTAGGTGACATTGTCCACCTGGATCGACAGCGCCACGTTGTGGATGAAGTATATCAGCACGGCGATGCTGATCAGCGACAGCAGCACCGCCATATGCACAGACAGGTCATGGCTCGGTGCGCCGAGGTCGGCGGCGTTGATGCCGCGCATGGTCATCAGGGCGTAGACAAAGGTGGCGAGAAAGATACCGAGGGAGAACTGGGTGCCGCGATCGCGCATGAAATTGCGCACCAGGCGCGGGCCGAACTGGTTCGAGGCCAGGGTCAGGGCGACGGTGGTAATGGAGAATACGGTGCCGGTCACGGTGATGGTGGAGCCGGCGATGGTGGCCAGCAGCGAGCGGGCGCTGTCCGGGTCCTGGAGGCTGATCCAGCCGAAGCCGGACAGGTCGCCGATGCGGATATGGGCGTCGAATACCTGCAGGCCCTCGGACAACAGCAGCGCGGCGACCATCATCATTGCCGGGATCAGCCAGAAGCTGGCGCGCAGTTGCTCGGCGAGGTGCAGTAACCGCTGTTTCATCGCAGACCTGTGCTCGGGCGGGTGGACGCGTCACCCGGAGAGTGTCCGCTAAAGATAGGTCAGCATTGGGGCGCCGGACAGGCTGGGAGATCGGCGCGGGGAGGGGAAGCGGGTCCCGGGATCAGCCGGCGGAGTAGAAGAGGCCGTTGTTGGCATTGGCGATCACGCCGCCGGCCATGGTCTCCTCGATGATCTCCTGGGTCAGCTCGGCGCAGCGGCCGCACTGTGAGGAGACGCCCAGGTGGCGACGCAGGGCCTTGACCGAGGTGGAGCCGTCGTACACCGCCTCCTTGATCTGGCGGTCGGTGATGCCTTTACAGATACATACGTACATCGTCGCTGGAACCTGGCGCAAAAAACGCTTCGTTGTGTGAGTGCGGGAGATCGTATTGCAGTTGAGAATGAGTGTCAATAAGATTCTATCGCGCTCATAAATTATTCTAGTTGTACTTTTCGCGATCGGTACGCCAAGTGTGACCAGTGCAGTGAGGCGGTTCATACTCCTGCCAGCAATCGTTCCCCGCAGACGCTTGAAGACGCATTTATCGACGCCATATAAAAATTTAATGGGACTGATAGTCGGCCCTGTGTATCATAGCTGCCCACTATCAATCCCTATTCGATTTATAGCGATTGCATATAAATTGATCAACTTCACCTTCATAAAACACTCACCACTAGGAATGAGGAGGTTCTCATGGCAGTTCTGGTAGGCAAGCCGGCACCGGACTTCACCGCCGCTGCGGTACTGGGCAACGGCGAGATCGTTGAAAACTTCAACCTGACGGAAACCATCAAGGGCAAGAAGGCGGTTGTCTTCTTCTACCCGCTGGACTTCACCTTCGTGTGCCCGTCCGAGCTGATCGCATTCGATCACCGCCTGGCCGAGTTCGAGAAGCGTGGCGTGGAGGTGATCGGTGTTTCCATCGATTCCCAGTTCTCCCACAACGCGTGGCGCAACACCCCGATCAACGAAGGCGGTATCGGCCCGGTCAAATACACCCTGGTAGCCGACACCAAGCATGAAATCTGCCAGGCCTTCGACGTCGAGTCCGAGGGCGGCGTGGCTTTCCGCGGTTCCTTCCTGATCGACGAAGAGGGCACTGTCCGCCACCAGGTGGTCAACGACCTGCCGCTGGGCCGCAACGTGGACGAAATGCTGCGTATGGTCGACGCACTGGCGTTCCACCAGGAGCACGGCGAAGTCTGCCCGGCCGGCTGGCAGGAAGGCGACAAGGGTATGAACGCCTCTCCGGAAGGTGTGGCCTCTTACCTGGCCGAGAACGCCGAGCAGCTGTAAATCTCCGGCTTGCTCGCGGCGGCGGGTGCGGGTCACCCGCCGCCGGAAAAACCGCCGCCTGGCGGTTTTTTTGTGCCCGGAAATCGCCGCTGGCAACGGTGGTCGAGAGGGTGGGGCGACTGCCGCACGGCCGCAGTGGGCGCGCTTTGGCGCGATGAGTGTGCGGCAGGTCCGATTTCCGATTACAATGATGCACTCCATTCGACCGGACAGACGGAGAGAATCTTTTCGCCGGCTGCTAGTCTTAAGGGAACCCCTGAACAAGTCCCTGGCCGGCTCCGAGTTCCGGCTCAGCGGCTTCCGAAGAACAGTATTGCCGCGGCGGCTCGAAGTACGGCATGAAAGCTTCATTCTTTTTGTATCCACTCGCCCTATGGCGCCGGCACACTGCGCTGCTCTGTGCCCTGATGCTGACCGTCTGCACGGCGTCCGTACCGGCGCGCGCGGACCTGCAGAACAGCGCCGCTGAATTCGATCGCTACTTCCGCCAGTTGATGAAGGCGAAGAGCATCCCCGGTGGTGCCTACGTCATCGTACAGGGTGACCAGGTGGTGGCCATGGACACCTACGGCGTGCGGATCAAGGGCAAGCGCGGCAAGGTCGATCGCCACACGGTGTTTCGGCTGGCGTCGGTATCCAAGACGTTCGCCGGCAGCATGGCCGCGGTGCTCGAGCACGAGAAGAAGTTCAGCTGGGCGGATCGGGTGGTCAGTTTTGTGCCCGAGCTCAGCTTCAAGACCCCGGGCCTGTCGCGGCAGTTGCAGATCCAGCACCTGCTCAGCCACTCCTCGGGCCTGACACCCAATGCCTACGACAACTACCTCGAAGACAACAAGCCGCTCAGCAAGATCCTGCCGAAGTTCGCCAATATCGACCCGCGCTGCAAGCCCGGCAAGTGCTACGGCTACCAGAATGTGCTGTTCAGCCTGATCGAGGATGTGATCTACAAGGCCACCGGCATTACCTACGAGCGCCAGCTCAAGGACCGCTTTTTCACGCCGCTGAAAATGGACGACGCCTCCCTGGGCTGGGAGAGTTTTATGGCGTCGGACAACCGCGCCGCGCCGCATATCCAGACCGGCCGTGGTTGGGCCGCGGTGAAGGTGGAAAAGGAATACTACCTGGCCGCGCCGGCGGCCGGCATCAACGCCAGCATCTCCGATATGGCGCAGTGGCTGAAGGCGCAGATGGGCTATTTCCCCAAGGTGCTGTCGCCGGAGGTGATCGCCGATATCACCACCGAGCGGGTCGAGACCCGGCGCCATATGCGCCACCGCATCTGGCGCGACTACCTGTCCCACGCCGGCTACGGCCTCGGCTGGCGCCTGTACACCATGGGCGATGACCGCATCATCTACCACGGCGGCTGGGTGGCCGGCTTCCGCGCCGCGGTGGCCTACTCGGAGAAGCAGAAGATCGGTATCGCCATCCTGATGAACGCCGAGTCGCGCGTCATCGCCGATCTGACGGCCAATTTTGTCGTTGATATCACCGGCAACGGCAAGCTGGCCACGGCCATGGCCAACAAGTAGGCCTCCGGCACCCGAACCCGGCACCTGAATGCAGAGGCTGTTGACCATTGATCCCCGGCCGCCCTTGAAACCCCGCCAGCCACCCCTATATCTCCTCCCTGTTTCGATCAATCTGTACGGGGAGACCAATCCATGACCGTTGAGGCCCATAAAGAGAGCCACGGTTTCCAGACGGAAGCCAAGCAACTGCTGCACCTGATGATCCACTCGCTCTACTCCAACAAGGAGATCTTCCTGCGCGAGCTGGTATCCAATGCCTCCGACGCTGCCGACAAGCTGCGCTTCGAGGCCCTTTCCAGGCCGGAGCTGCTCGAGGAAGATCCCGAGCTGCGCATCCGTATTGAATTCGACAAGGAAGAGGGCACTCTCACCCTGACCGACAACGGCATCGGCATGAGCCGCGACGAGGTGATCGAGAACCTCGGCACCATCGCCCGCTCCGGTACCGCCAGCTTCCTGCAGAATCTCACCGGCGACCAGCAGAAAGATGCACAACTGATCGGCCAGTTCGGTGTGGGCTTCTACTCCGCGTTTATCGTCGCCGACAGGGTGGAGGTATTCACCCGTCGCGCCGGGCTGGATGCTTCCCAGGGCGTGCACTGGGAGTCCAGTGGCGAGGCCGAGTACTCGGTGGAAAATGTCGAGTGGCCGCAACGCGGTACCCGCGTGGTGTTGCACCTGAAGGACGAGGCCAGGGAATACGCCGACGGCTGGCGTCTGCGCTCTATCATCAAGAAGTACTCCGACCATATCGCCATCCCGGTGGAGATGCTGAAAGAGCAGCCGCCGGCCGCCGAGGAGAAAAAAGAGGAGGAAGCGCCTGCGGCTCAAGGTGAAAAGGCCCCCGAGTTCGAGACCATCAACGCCGCCCAGGCCCTGTGGACCCGCCCCAGAAGCGAGGTGAAGTCCGAGGAGTACAAGGAGTTCTACAAGCATATCTCCCACGACTTCGACGACCCGCTCACCTGGAGCCACAACAATGTCGAGGGCAAGCTGGACTACACCAGCCTGCTGTATATCCCCGGCCGCACACCGTTTGATCTGTACCAGCGCGACGCCGCCCGCGGCCTGAAATTGTACGTGCAGCGCACCTTCATCATGGACGATGCCGAGCAGTTCCTGCCGCTGTACCTGCGCTTCGTCAAGGGGGTGCTGGACTCCAACGACCTGCCGCTGAACGTCTCGCGCGAGATCCTGCAGCGGGACCGCAATACCGACGCCATCAAGACCGCGCTGACCAAGCGCGTGCTGGATATGCTGGGCAAGCTGGCGAAGAATGACGCGGACCAGTACCAGAAGTTCTGGGACATGTTCGGCAATGTACTGAAAGAGGGCCCGGCCGAGGACTTCTCCAACAGGGAGAAGATCGCCAAGCTGCTGCGTTTCTCCACCACCCATACCGACGAGCCGAAGCAGGATCAGTCCCTGGAGGACTATATCGGCCGCATGAAGGATGGCCAGAAACATATCTACTACGTCTGCGCCGACAATTTCGTTACCGCCAAGTCCAGCCCCTATCTGGAAGTGTTCCGCAAGAAAGGGATCGAGGTACTGCTGCTGACCGACCAGGTGGACGAGTGGTTCGTCGGCCATATGAACGAGTTCGACGGCAAGCAGTTCCAGGACGTGGCCAAGGGCGCGCTGGACCTGGGGGAAGCCGAGACACAGGACGACAAGGCCGAGCGCGAGAAGGTCGAGAAAGAGGCCGGCGCGCTGGTGGAGCGGGTCAAGGAAGTGCTGGAAAACCGCGTCGAGGAAGTGCGCGCAACCACGCGCCTGGTGGACTCCCCGGCCTGCCTGGTGGTCAGCGAACAGGATATGGGCCCGCAGATGCGCCGCATCCTCGAGCAGGCCGGCCAGGCGTTGCCGGAGGCCAAGCCGATTTTCGAGGTGAACCCGAATCACCCGCTGGTGCAGCGCCTGGACCAGGAGCAGGACGAGGACCGTTTCGCGGACCTGACCAATATCCTGATGGACCAGGCCAGCCTCGCCGCCGGCAACCAGCTCTCCGACCCGGCCGACTACGTGCGTCGCCTGAACGCGCTGTTGCTGGAACTCAATAGCTAAGCTATTGGGATTCGCCCCGGATTCCGGCGCTGCGCGCCTGCATCCGGGCTACGCCGTCACTCGGGTAGCCCGGATGGAGCGCAGCGGAATCCGGGAAAGGCGTCGCCCCTTGTGCCCGCGTTGCCTCCCTGCGCGATTGTGCGCTTTCTGTACGATCTGACCCAATTCCACATTTTTGTCCCGCCGTCATTGGGCTGCCACCGCTGCCCCTCTATAATCCGCCAAACGCAAGAATAAGATGTACCGGTATGACGACACAGCAAGACCCCACTCCGACGACGACCGAAGCCTCCCTGCCCATCGCCGTACTGGGCGGCGGCAGTTTCGGCACGGCCATCGCCAATATCGTGGCCGGCAATGGCCACGACACGCGCCAGTGGATGCGCGACCCGGAACGCGCCCAGGCCTGCCGGGACACGGGGGAGAACCACTACTACCTGCCCGGCGTGCCCCTGCATCCGGACCTTAAGGTCACCAGCGATCTGGAGTGGGCCATCGACGGCTGCAAGATCGTATTCGTGGCCATTCCCAGTAAATCCTTCCGCGAAGTGGTGCAGAGAGTGGCGCCGCTGCTGGAGGCGGGTACCATCCTGATCTCCACCACCAAGGGCATCGAGCACGACAGCTTCCACCTGATGAGCGATATCCTGCGTGAAGAGACCAGCGGTATGCGCATCGGCGTGCTGAGCGGTCCAAACTTCGCCAAGGAAATTGTCGGCGGCCACTACACCGCCACCGTGATCGCCAGCGAGGACGAGAGTCTCTGCCAGGCCATCCAGAAGGTACTGCACTCGGAAACTTTCCGCGTCTACTCCAGCAACGACGTCTTCGGCGTGGAACTGGCCGGTGCGCTGAAAAATATCTACGCCATCGTTACCGGTATGGCCGCGGCGCTCGATCGCGGGCAGAACACCATCAGCCTGCTGATCACCCGTGCGCTGGCGGAGATGATGCGCTTCGCCGAGGCCATGGGGGCGGACCCGATGACCTTTATCGGCCTCGCCGGTGTCGGCGACCTGATCCTGACCTGCTCCTCCGACCTGAGCCGCAACTACCGTGTCGGTTACCTGGTGGGCCGTGGCCGCGCACTCGAAGAGGCGGTCGCGGAAATCGGCCAGGTGGCCGAGGGGGTCAACACCGTGCGCCTGATCAAGCACAAAGCCGACGAAATGGGCGTCTACATGCCCTTGGTTTCCGCGATTCACGCCATATTATTTGAAGAGCGGCCGATTCCGGAGGTGATTCGCGATTTGATGTCGGGCGCGCAAACCTTTGATGTGGCCTACTCGGCCAAACCCTGATCCCGCCCTGGGGCGC